>CAZGJZ010000001.1:0-765673 GCA_964525935.1 uncultured Opitutaceae bacterium
AGCACCTGTTTTGTAAACAGGCGGTTGCGGGTTCGAATCCCATCGCCGGCTCCAGTTGCTCTCCGCGGGCCCATGCGCCCCGCCGAGCCAAGGTTCGGGCAGGTCAAGCCCAGCGCGCACTTTTTCCTCACTGCCCGATGGTGTAATGGTAGCACGAACGACTCTGACTCGTTCTGTCTAGGTTCGAATCCTAGTCGGGCAGCCAATTCTATTTATCAGTTACAAAACTATGGAAGATTTCTTTGCCGAAGGAAGTTGACAGCCAAGTTTTGATATCGCTTGTTCGGCTTCCTCTTTTGCTTTTACGTTCACAATTTTGAAATCTTATCTTCAGTGCTCAGCATCATGCTGATTTCCCCAGTCACCCCAAATTCTAATCGCCCGGCGCGAGCGCATGCTCGGCGGGCAGGGCATCGGGAAACATCCATTCAGGGCTACCTGATTAATTCGACGTTCTGACCTGCGCCACTGCACGACTTGGCACGCACTTAGCTTTCTCACGCCGCTTATTCCCTTTATCGCTAAATCTCCAAACTTATCATCCCTCCTATGATTACCCAAACACCATTCGCATTTACGTTTATTGGTCACACTCCGATGGAGCTGTTCGTCGCGGGCGGCGAGATCATGTGGCCCATTATCTTGGTCTCCTTCATCATGATCACCGTGGTGGTTGAGCGCATTCTCTTCATCATCCGTGAAAACGGCACCCGTGAGCACGAAGTCGTTGAGAAGATGCTCGAGAGCGTTGACCGCAACGACATCGAGGGCGCGCTCCAGATTGGCAAGAAGAGCAAGGATTTCGTCGCGCGTATTCTTGTCTATGCCTTGTCCAACAAGGATAATGTCCTTTCCGCCTTCATCCGCGCCTCGAACCAGGAGCTCAACCGCTTCCAGCAGGGCATGGCGACGCTCGACACCATGATCACCGCAGCTCCTTTGCTCGGTCTCCTTGGCACCGTCACCGGTATGATGAAGACCTTCGCGGCCCTCGGTTCGTCCGACATTTCTTCCAGCACATCAGCGATCACCGGCGGTGTCGGCGAAGCGCTGATTGCCACGATGTGCGGTCTCGCTATTGCCATCACCGGCTTGCTGCCCTTCAACTATCTCAACGCCCGCGCCGAAGAGGCCAAACACGAAGTGGCCGACGCTTCCAACGCGCTTGAGATCATGATGAAGAAGGGCGAAAACGCGGCAACGCGTTGATTCTATCCTAAGAATTACCCGTAGCCGGCGTATATAACTCAGAACCCTTTCAACCATGGCCGGATCAAGCTCAGGTGGCAGCGGTGGCAAAAAGAAGGCACGTATTGAGATCATTCCTCTCATTGACGTGATCTTCTTCCTGCTCGCGACCTTCGTGCTATTCACCATTTCGCTGAATAAGTCTGAGGGCATCAAGGTCAGCCTCCCTCGTTCAGAAACCAGCGAACCCCGTGACCCGGCTGGCTCCGTGACGATTACCGTCTCCGAGACAGCCATTGCGTGGAACAAGGATCCTGTGACCCTTGAAGAGTTCATTGCCCGTCTACAGGCCTACAAGGCCTCTGAACCTGACCCGCGCATTTTGATCAACGGAGATGAAAACGCCTATTTCAGCCAAGCCATTTACGTTTTCGATGAGGTTCGTAAGACTGGCATTAATAAGGTCTTGATTGAAACTCGCATCAAGCAGCCGGGTGCCTGATCCGGTTTGATTCCGCTCATTTAGTTAATTTCCAACCACCAATTTCCATGGCCGGCTCCAGTTCTAAGCCCATCGAAGGCAAAAAGAAGGCGCGTATTGAGATTATTCCTCTCATCGACGTGATCTTTTTCCTGCTGGCGACCTTCGTTCTCTTCACTCTGTCATTGGACAAGATTCAGTCTGTGCCGCTGCAATTGCCTGTCGCTAACCCGCAGCCGACTGAATCGAATCCCGATGAGATGGTAAGCCTTCAGGTGTCCGATCAAGGCACCTGCTACTGGAACAAGGAGCTCATCAATCTCAGCGAAGTCTATCCTCGTCTTCAGCACTTTAAAACCCAAGTCGCCAATCCGCGTGTCCTGATTGCCACCGATGACAAAGCTCGCTTTGGTGTCGCTGTCCAGGTGCTCGACGAAGTCCGCAAGGCCGACATCAAGCAAGTATCGGTCGAAACCCGGGTTCGTTCTACCGGCAAATAAGCCACCCTAAACGCCCTCTCAAATATCATGCGTCGGGATCTAATCATTGGTATTCTCATTTCCGCCCTTCTTCATGGCGGTGTCTTCGGCAGCTCTTATTTGAAGATGGCTCCCAAAGCCAAAAAAGTCGTCGAGGAAACGCCGACCATCGCATTGATGGAAATGCCAAAACTCGATCCGGAAGAGCCGGAGCCGCTGGATCCTGACGAGCAGCCGCCGGAGAAAATTGAATTTGTGCCTCCGACCCAGGCGGATGTCCCGCAGATTGTCCCGCCTGACGCGTTTGTGCAGCAGCTTCAACCGCCTCCGCCTGAAGGCATCAAGCCCACGGCTGGCGTCATCGCCATTCCGAAGGGCATCGTTGGTGGTTTAGGCAAGGGAGTGCAGGTTTTCGATATCAAGGACCTCGATCAGCAGCCGGTCCCGCGTTACACAGCTCAGCCGCAGTATCCTTTCGAAATGAAACGCGCGGGCATTGAGGGCGAGGTTGTCGTCGAGTTTATCGTCGATCAGGAGGGCAATGTGCGTAATCCGTTTGTTGTCCGCTCTACCCAGCGCGAGTTTGATACGCCAGCGCTTCAAGCCATTGCCAAATGGAAGTTCAAGCCTGGCCGCAAAGGTGGCAAGAATGTCGCCACCAGTCGCGTGCAGTTGCCCATCAAGTTTACCATCAACGAGTGATCATGACCATGTTCACCCTGCCATTCATTGACATGAATTTTCTGAAAAGCCGTCGTCTCCGAGTTTTGACCTTGGGCGTTACGCTTCTTGCTGGCGGCTCTTTCGCCAAGGCCCAGTCGTCGCAACGTGATTTTCAGCTTTCGGAACTGACGAGTGATGACCTGACCAGTCGGTTTCAACCCTTGGCCGAAGCCAAGAAGTGGGACGAGGCTATTAACTTCATCAAGGGCGTGATCAGCCGGGCTGCACCCAATAGCTACGACCAAGCATATCTGAATGATATGCTCGCGCGCCTTTATCTCCAGAAGGGTGAATACGACAAGGCTATCCCGCCTTATGAAATCGCCCTGCGCTTGGGTGATACTTACGGCTATTTTGACAAGAAGGCCATAGACCAGATGCTCGATTATCTGGCGAAACTGTATTACTCGGAAGGGACCTCGAGCAAATCTCCGGCTCTTCAACAGCAATATTTGTCCAAGGCGACCGTTTACATCAAACGTGTGATGGATGCCACGCCGAACCCTACGGCCGACTCCATTCTATTCTACACGACGCTGCTCTATAACCGGGCAGTGGTAGATCCTGAAAACATTGATAAGGAACTCCTCAAGCAGGCTAGTGCGGAGGCTCAAAAAGGCCTGCTCTCCACTGCGCGTCCCAAGGAGAATTTCTATCTGATCTTGCTAAGCACTCTGCAACAACAGGGCGATTTCCGCAGCGCGGCCGAGTATTACGAGCTTTTGGTCAAGCAATACCCCTCTAACAAGAATTACTGGCAGCAGCTCTGGGCCATTTATACAAATCTCTCGCAAAACGGGGATGAGAAGGCGGCCAATGAATTCAATCTGCGGGCCATTCTTACGATTGAGCGAGCCCAAGCCTTGGGTTTCCTGAATACGCCCAAAGACAATTACAATTTGGTTGGTGCCTACTTTAATATTCAGCAATTTGGCAAGGCGACGGAATTGCTTTATAGCGGCCTTAAAAAGGGCGGGATCGAGTCGACTCTCGCGAATTGGACCCTGCTGGCCTCCTGCTATCAGCAGATTAATAAGGAGCATATGGCGATCGAGGCTCTCTTGGAAGCGAGCAGACAATTTCCCGAGGCCGGGCAACTCGATTTCCAGATCGGTCAGTTCTACTATTCACTGGAAAAGACCGCTGACGCTTATCGTCATTTTAAGCTCGCGATCGCCAAGGGAAATTTGACCAAGCCTGTGGCGGTCTATTCTTTCCTTGCCTTCATGTGTTACGAATTGGGCAAGTTTGAGGAAGGTCTTGAGACAATCTCGACCGCAATCGAATTGAACGGTTCGACCCCGGACGCACAGCTAACCCGCTTGCGCCAGGCCATGGAGGATGCCCTGCGGGACCGTGAAGCCAAGCAACACAACCTCTGATTCCTTTTTCCATTTTTAACACGTATCTCCTATGAAGAAAGCCTACGTCATTTTCCCCGTTGTCGCGCTGTTGATCTTCTTCGGCTTCTGGTGGAACTTTAACTCCAAGCACGAAGCGGTGGTGGCTGAAAAAGCCAAGCAAGCTCGTATTGCGAAAGAAGCCAAGCAACGCAAAGAACAGGAAGATCGCGCTACGGCCATCAAGGATGCCCTTGCTGCGCAAGAAAAACGCAAGAAGGAGCGCGAAGCCAAGGAGATCAAGGACAAGGCCGACCGCGAAGCGCGCGAACTGGCCATTGATAATCGTAATAAGACGGCACAGGAGGTGACCAAGCTCACCAAGCAAAAGGATCAGCTCGTGGCGGATGTTAAGTCTGAAAAAGAAGCCTTGTTGAAGCTGGATGAGCAAAAGCGCAAAGCGATCGAAGAGCAGGCCTTCCTCAAGGAATATGTGCGCAAGGCAGAGGCCAATGCCAAGGCCTTGACCGATGTGCTCGACAAGATTGCGGCTGCCGATGCCGCCCGTGCGGCTGCTGATGCCGCTGCCGCTGCCGCCGCCAAGAAAAACTCTTAACGTTTCCTATATAATTTTACCCATGAAAAAGTGGTTACATCTCCTTGTTCCGTTGGCCATGATGGCCGTTTTCGTCTTCTTCTATTTCGGTCATCGTGAAGAGGCCAAGGCCGCCGCCGCCGCCCACAAGGCTGAAATCGCCCGTGGTCAGGCTGCAGAAAAGGCGGAAAAAGAACGCGTCGCCTTGATTGCCCAGCAAGACGCGGAACGCAAAGCGGCTGAACGTCTCGCTGCGGACCTGAAGCGTGAGCGGGATCGTCTCGAAAAGTGGCAGGCTGATGGCAAAAAAATTCAAGACGCCACGGATGGATACATGGCAGAGTCTGTCCAGCTCTCCAATCAGATTTCCAATCTGCAAATTGAATTGGATGCCTTGCGCCAGACCAAGGAAAAGAGCACGGCCGAACTGCTTGAACAGAGCAAGCAGGTCGAGCGTGGCTTGATCGCCAAGCGCACCGCCGAACTGGAGATTCAGCGCATGACTGAGATGATTGCTCGCAAGGCTGCGGATAGCTCCATGAGCCGCGCGCCACTCCCGGTTGCTGCGGTCCGTTGATTTCCTGCCCGTAGTAAATTTCAAAAACCGGCATCGCATGATGCCGGTTTTTTTACGTTCAGCGCCAGGGATCGATGAATTTTGCGAAGACGTGATATTTTGTTTGCGCAGGCAATGCTGCTGACCTTTGCTCCGCCCTTCTGGGATCGAGTATCCCGCAAATGTATCGGGGCGTAGCTTAGCCTGGTAGAGCGCTACGTTCGGGACGTAGAGGTCGCGAGTTCGAATCTCGCCGCCCCGACCATTTGGGAAACACGTTATCTGCGAAGAACGATCGGACCGCGTGGAATTATGATGCGGAAGTCCATTGTGGTTCAAAGCATGGGTTTTTGTTAAACTTTTCTGGCCGGCGCCTTGCTCCGGTTTGTGGCTGCTGGCATAGACCATTTCGCAGCCTTTGCTTGCCATCGAAATGCACAGAATGGGCCGACTTGGTAAATTTACCCTTTACAGCCGGGACGGGCTTCTCTGTTTTGAACAGCTCTCTCCATGCAAAAGACCAAAAAGTCCGTTGCCAAGCGCTTCAAGCTGACCGCCTCCGGCAAGCTGTTGCACCGTTCGCCCGGGACCCGGCATATCGCCAACACAAAGTCCTCCAAGCAGAAACGGCGCCTCGGTAAAGCCAAGGTTCTGTCAGAGACGCACACACCGCCGCTCAAGCGTTGTCTGCCGTTCGGTCTCTGATCCAGCCAAGCGCACAATCATAACTTCGTTTGGCGGGTGAATTTTAAGCCGACCCGCCAGCGACTAACCTAAAAAGGAATAAACTAACATGGCTCGTGCAACAAACTCACCCGCGTCGCGCAAGCGTCGCAAGAAGGTGCTGAAATACGCCAAAGGCTATTTCGGCAACAAATCCCGGCTCTTCCGCTATGCGAAAGACGCCGTCCAGCACGCGTGGCAGTATGCCTACGCGGCGCGCCGCAAGAAAAAGGGCGACCGCCGTTCGCTCTGGATCGTCCGCCTCAACGCTGCCTGCCGCAATGCCGGCATCAGCTACAGTCGCTTCATGGAAGGCCTCAAGGCCGCCAATATCGGCCTCGATCGCAAGATCCTGTCCGATATCGCCATTCGCGATGAGGTGGCCTTTAATGCCCTGGTTAAACAAGCCCAGGACGCGTTGAAGACCAAGGCCGCCAAGGCCTAACTCTGACAAACGCGAGCCGGGTTAGGCTCGCCTCCCTGTCTGACTCTCCGGAGGACGGGCCTCAATTCGAGGTTCCGTCCTCTTTGTTTTTCTTCGCTTCACTCCCGCCTCCGTGGTTCAACTTTTTCCCACATGCAAGACACCCTGACCGCTCTCGTCGTCAAGGCCACGGCCGAACTGGCCGTGCTGAAAACGCGTCCCGAGTTCGAAGCCGCCAAGGCCCGCTTCGTCGGGCCCAATGGTGAACTCACCGCGCTCATGAAGCAGATGGGCACCGTGCCCAAGGAGCAGCGGCCTGCGATGGGCAAGCTCATCAACGAGACCAAGACGCAACTCCAGGCGCTTCTCGATGCGGCGCTCACCGCCATCGAGGCCGGTGAATTACAGGCGCAACTTGGGCCGGCGGTTGATCCTACGCTGCCTTCGCCTGACATTGGCCCCGGCACCTACCATCCGCTCACGCTCGTGCGCGAAGAGATGTGTCGCATCTTGCGCAAGGTCGGCTTCACGGTTGCAGACGGTCCCGAGGTCGAAACCGAATATTACTGCTTTGATGCACTCAACACGCCTGCCGACCATCCGGCGCGCGACGCTCAGGACACCTTTTATCTGCCGGAGAGCGTGCGTTTCGGCAATGTCTCGAAGAAAACTCCCGAGGAAAAATACCTCCTGCGCACGCACACCTCTTCGGTGCAGATTCGCACGATGCTCAAGGGCAAGCCGCCCATCCGCATCGTCTCGCCCGGCCGCGTTTACCGCCGCGACACGACCGACGCCACGCACTCGGCCAATTTCCACCAGCTCGAATGTCTCTACGTCGATAAGAACGTCACGGTCCGCGATCTGAAAGCGCTGCTCGACTACATCTTCGCCTCGCTCCTCGGCAAGGACACGAAGACCCGTTTCCGTCCGCACTATTTCGGCTACACCGAACCAAGCTTCGAGGTCGACCTCAGCGCGCGTCATCTGCCGAAGGTGAAGAAGGAATGGATTGAGATCGGCGGCTGCGGCATGGTTGATCCCAGTGTCTTCGCTGGCGTCGGCTACGATCCTGAAGTCTGGAGCGGCTATGCCTTTGGCATGGGCCTCGAACGGCTCGCGATGCTGCTCTACGGCATCGATGACATCCGCTATTTCTACCAGAACGACCTGCGCTTCCTGAAACAATTTGCCTGAGCACTGCCCGTGAAAATTTCCCTTAATTGGCTTAAGGACTACGTCCAGCTCGACGCCTCCGTCGATGAAATCTGCCGCGCCATCACTTTCCTCGGCTTCGAAGTCGAGCAGGTGATCCGCAGCGGGGCGCCGCAACTTTCCAACGTCGTCGTTGGCGAAGTGCTCGTCCGCGACAAGCACCCGAATGCCGACAAGCTCTCCGTTTGCCAGGTAGACATTGGTCCCGCTGGCGGGGTGAAGACCATTGTTTGTGGCGCGCAGAACTACAAGGTGGGTGACCGCGTGCCCGTGGCGTTGCCCGGCGCGGTCCTTCCCGGCAATTTCGAAATCAAACAGTCGAAGATTCGCGGCCAGTCCTCCGATGGCATGATGTGTTCGGCGAAGGAACTCGGCGTTGCCGAGGATGCCGCCGGCCTGTTGATCCTCGATGGGCGCCCCGCGCTCGGCACCCCCATCAACGCCGTGCTCCCGCCTGGCGATACTGTTTTCGATGTCGAGATCACGCCCAACCGGCCTGACTGCCAATCGCACCTTGGCATCGCGCGCGAACTCGCCGCGTGGTTCAAGCTGCCGCTCATTTATCCGCAGGAAAAGTTTCGTGGCGAAGTTGCCGACGCCTCCGCGCGCACCGACTTGCTCAATGCCGTGCAGGTGGATTCGACCGAAGCCTGTCCGCTTTACACGGCGCACATCATCACCGGCATCAAGATTGGTCCGAGTCCGGCCTGGCTGCAGCAGCGCCTGTCGGCGGTCGGTCTGCGGCCGATCAACAACGTCGTCGATGTCGGCAATTACGTGATGCTCGAGACGGGGCAGCCGTTGCACGCTTTCGACGCCAAGAAACTCAACGGTGGCCGCATCGTGGTTCGCCCCGCAGTGGATGGGGAAAAACTCACGACACTCGACGGCAAGGAGCGCGTGCTTAACAGTCGGATGCTCGTTATCGCGGATGCCGAAAAACCAGTTGTCATCGCCGGCATTATGGGTGGCGAAAACTCTGGCGTGAGCGCTGAGACCACCGACCTCGTGCTCGAATGTGCCATTTTCAAGCGCCAATCGGTCCGCTGGACCTCGCGCCGGCTCGGCCTTTCTTCTGATTCCTCTTATCGCTACGAACGCGGGGTTGATCCGCACTCGACGCTTGAGGCGGCCTGGCGCGCTATCGACCTCATCATCGAGACGGCTGGCGGCAAAGTTGTCGGACCCATTTACAGGGTCGGTGGCGAAGTGCCGTGGCAGCGGGAGATTGTGGTTACGCATGGCTATATCTGTGAAAAAATCGGCTTCGATATTCCTGAGGCAGAGATGAAGGCGGCTTTTGAGGCGCTCGAATTGAATGTGACCCGCGAAGAGCCTACTCCGGCGCGCGGCACGGCATGGACGGTGTCGATTCCGAGCTGGCGGGATGACCTCGATCGTCCGATCGACCTCGTTGAGGAAGTGCTGCGGCTTTATGGCACGGAGAAAATTCCTGCCACGGTGGTTTCGTCGCCTGGTTTGGTGGGGGATGATGATCCGGTTGTGCTCTTCAATCGCCGTGTGACGGATTATCTCGTGGGGCACGATTTCCACGAGTGTGTCAACTACACGCTGCGCCCGGCCAAGGAGCTTTCGACATGGGTTTCGCAAACGGCCGCTGCTGAACTTGCCCTCGCGAATCCGTTCGTCGAAGACCAGTCGCATCTGCGTCCGAGCCTCATCATGGGCCTGCTTGATTCACTCAAACTCAATCAATCACGTGGAGTCACCGTGTCGCGGTTGTGTGAAACCGGCCGGATCTTCATCGAGCGCAATGGCCAGAATTTTGAATGCGCGGCCGTGGCCTTCATCATGGCCGAGCCTATGGGCGATCGCACCTGGCTGTCGCGTTCGCCGGCGGATTTCTATCACGCCAAGCACCACGTCGAGGCGTTGGCGGCGGCGGCGGGCGTTGATCTCGCCCGGCAGCCTCTGACTGCGGTGGCCGGTCCGTCCTATGGCTGGCAGGAAGGTCACTCGGCTACAGCCGGAGAAATCGCGCATGGTTGGATCACGCGCTTCGGTCTCCTCAATCTTGCGATGGTTAAAAGCTTCGGACTCGAAGGTAAAATTTACGGCGGTATCTTTGCAATTCTGCCGGAGAAAATCGCCGCTGGTGCCGCTCGCCGTCGTTACAGCGATTTCAGCCTGTTCCCGACGGCCTTGCGCGACCTTGCCCTGGTCGTGGACGGCAACACGCATGCAGATGAAGTCCGGAAGACTCTCGCTAAAATCGCCCGCGCGGCCATCGGCAACGCCTTTGCGCTCGAGAATGTTGCGGTATTCGATCTCTACCAAGGCAAGGGGTTGCCCGAAGGGAAAAAGAGCCTCGCTTTCTCCCTCGTGTTTCGCGCGCCCGACCGGACCCTGACGGATGACGAGGTTAACGTCGTCTTCACCAAGATCCAGGACGAGCTGCTTAAAACCACGGCTTACCTCATTCGCAAATAACATGTCCGCCTCCGCCGATCTGAACATCGACCACGTGGCGCATCTCGCCCGGCTTGCCCTAACCGCGGAGGAGAAGGCGAAATATTCCGTCCAACTCGGCGACGTGCTCCACCACATCGAGCAACTCAGCAAGGTGGATGTTTCGCGCGTGGAACCGACGGCGCATGCTTTTCCGGTGCACAACGTGTGGGCCGAGGACATCGCGCGTCCGGGCCTGCCGGTGGAAGCTGCGCTGCGGAACGCGCCGGCGCAGCGGCAGAACATGGTGGTTGTCCCCAAAGTGATGGAGTAAGCGCGATGACAACCGAACTTCATTTCAAGTCCATCGCGGAGCTGAGCGCATTGCTCGCCGGTAAAAAAATCTCCGCTGTCGAGCTGGCTCAGTCCGTCATCGCCCGCACAAAGGCCGTTGAGCCCAGGATTAAGGCATTCAACTCATATGACGAGGTTGACACGCTCGCGCACGCTGCGGCGTCCGATGCGCGCCGGGCCGCCGGACAGGGGAGGGGACCGCTCGACGGTATCCCGATCGGGTTCAAGGATGTGATTGCCGTGTCCGGCCAGCCACTCACGGCATCGAGCAAGATGCTCGCGAACTTTGTCTCCCCTTACGATGCGACGGTAACGGAAAAACTCCGGCAGGCCGGAGCCGTGCCGTGGGGCCGGCTCAACTGCGACGAGTTCGCGATGGGCTCCTCGACGGAAAATTCCGCTTTCGGCCCCACAGGTAATCCGTGGGATCCCACGCGTGTGCCCGGCGGATCTTCCGGCGGCAGTTCCGCGGCGCTCGCGGCGGGTGAGGCGATTGCGACGCTCGGCTCCGATACCGGCGGCTCCATCCGCCAGCCGGCGGCGCTGTGCGGCGTGGTGGGCTTGAAGCCGACCTACGGACTTATTTCGCGCTACGGGCTCATCGCGTTTGCGTCCTCGCTCGACCAGATCGGCCCGTTCACGCGCACGGTGGAGGATGCGGCGATCATGCTCGGAACGCTGGCGGGCCACGACGAGCGCGACTCGACTTCTTTCAAGACGGAGATCCCGGATTACCGCGCTGCGCTTGCTACGCGCAAGGGTCCGTGGCGGATCGGTATCCCGAAGGAATATTTCGGTGCCGGCCTCGATCCTGAAATCGGTGCGGCGGTGCAACGGGCGATCGATTTTTATAAGAACCTCGGCTGCGAAATTAAGGAAGTGTCGCTGCCGCACACGCAATACTGCCTCGATACCTATTACGTCATTGCGACGGCCGAGGCGTCGTCGAACCTCGCGCGTTACGACGGCATCCGCTATGGTCACCGTTCGAAGGACGCGAAGGACATCGGCGAAGTCTATTTCATGTCCCGTGCTGAAGGCTTTGGCGCTGAAGTGAAGCGCCGCATTATTCTCGGCACGTATGTGCTCTCGAGCGGTTATTACGATGCGTATTATCTCCGCGCGCAGAAAGTTCGCACGCTGATCCGCCAGGATTTTCTCAACGCTTATCGCGAGGTCGATGTGTTGCTCACGCCTACGTCGCCCACGTCTGCTTTCAAGATCGGTGAAAAGGCCGACCCGCTGGCGCTTTATCTCTGTGACATCTACACCATCGGCGTGAACCTCGCCGGCCTGCCCGGGATCAGCGTGCCGTGTGGCTTCACGCAAAGCCGCCTGCCGATCGGCATGCAGCTCATTGGCCAGCCTTTCAAGGAAGCCGACTTGCTCGCCATCGCGCACGCCTACGAACAGGGCCACGGCTGGTCCACCCAATATCCGCAACTCTGATGAATTACGAAGCTGTCATCGGTCTTGAGGTGCACGTTCAGGTCAGGACCAAGTCCAAGATTTTCACGCGGGTCGCCGCTGGCTACGGGCACGAGCCCAATACGCTGACCGATCCGGTTGTGCTGGCGCTCCCCGGCGTGTTGCCGGTCATGAACAAGGCGGCGCTGGATGCGATCATCAAGGCCGGCCTCATGCTGGGCTGCGATATTGCGCCGGTCTGCAAATGGGACCGCAAACAATACTTCTACCCGGACTCGCCGAAAAACTACCAGATTTCACAATACGACCAGCCGATCTGCCTCGGTGGCACGGTGGAGATCGAGTTGCCCGGTTCCGCCCGCAACGTGATGGGCGAGCACAAGAAAATTCCGCTGACTCGCATCCATCTTGAGGAAGACGTGGGTAAGCTGAACCACGGTGCGACCGATTCGCTCGTCGATTACAACCGCGCGGGCACACCGCTGATGGAAATCGTTTCCGATCCGGCGATGCATACGGCTGACGAAGCCTATGCCTATTTGACTGCGCTGCGCGCTGCCATGATCTACGGCGACATTTCGGACTGCGACATGGAGAAGGGCCAGTTGCGCTGCGATGCCAACATCTCCATCCGCCCGGTCGGCGAGACAAAGCTCGGCACCAAGGTTGAACTGAAGAATCTCAATTCGATCTCGTTTGTGCGTGACGGCATCGCGCACGAGATCAAGCGCCAGATCGGCGTGATCGAACGCGGCGGGACCATCGTGCAGGAAACCCGCGACTACGATGGCCAGGCCGGCACCTCGCAGTCGCTGCGTTCGAAGGAAATGGCGCACGACTACCGCTATTTCCCCGACCCCGACCTCATGCCGGTGAAAGTGGACGACGCCTGGAAGGCGCGCCTCCGCGCCGAATGCCCCGAGCTGCCGTTTGACAAGCAGCGCCGGTTTGCCGCGGACTACCAGTTGCCTTACACGCTCACGTCGGTGCTCGTATGGGACAAGGCGTTGAGTGACTACTTCGAAGCTGCGGCCAAACTCAGTGGCAAGCCTCAGGCTGTGGCCAACTGGATCGTCAACGACCTGCTTCGCGAACTTGGCGCCACCAAGCTCACGCTCGTGGAATCGAAAGTCACCCCGGCGCACCTTGCTGCGCTGGTGAAGCTCGTGGAAGCCGGCACCGTGCTCACGAATGCCGCGAAGGAAATTTTCATCGAGATGTTTGCCAGCGGAGTCATGCCGGAAACCATCGCCGATCAGAAAGGCCTGAAAGCGGCGCCGACTGACGCCGGCGAATTGGAGCAATGGTGCCGCGACTCGATCGCGGCAAATCCCAAGGCACTCACCGAATTCAAGGCCGGCAAGGACAGCGCGATCAACGCCTTCAAAGGCCCGGTCATGAAGGCGGCGAAGGGTAAGGCCAATCCGAAGCAAGTGGATGAAACCCTGCGTCGGCTCCTGGCCCAAGCCTGACCGACCTTCGAAGGATTTTGCGCCGGCACTTGCGCGCGCTGAAAGTCACGCCTACTTTCACGGCCATGAGCCTGAATAAATCCTGCACGCGGCGCGATGCGCTCAAAGTCCTGGGCGCCGGTG
The DNA here is from genome assembly GCA_964525935.1 of uncultured Opitutaceae bacterium. GTDB lineage: Bacteria > Verrucomicrobiota > Verrucomicrobiia > Opitutales > Opitutaceae > UBA2377. The sequence continues at coordinate 13,511 of CAZGJZ010000001.1, forward strand.
CGACGCTCGCCAGTCTCGGGTTGTTTTCCCTGCGCGCTTCGGCATCGACCGCCGCGCCGGTTTCTGCCGCAGGTGAGGGAGCCTTGGCGCAACCGTTTGTGCTGCCGCCGCTCGGCTACGCCTACGATGCACTCGAGCCGCATTTCGATGCACGCACGATGGAGATTCACCATACGAAGCATCATCAGGCCTATATCACCAACGCCAACAAGGCGCTGGCCGATTACCCGGCACTGCTAAGCCTTTCGGCCGATGCGATCCTCAAGAACCTAGGGGAAATTCCTGAGAAGATTCGCACCGCTCTACGCAACAACGTAGGGGGTCACGCTAATCACGCCTTTTTCTGGCAGACCCTTGCGCCCGCGGCTGGCGGGGCGCCGGACGGCGCGCTTGCGGCGGCGATAACGAAGACCTTTGGCTCTTTTGCGGCGTTCAAGACCCAGTTTGCCGATGCGGCCGCGAAACGTTTCGGCAGCGGCTGGGCTTGGCTAAGCGTGAAGGGTGGGGCGCTCGTGGTGCATTCGACCGCGAATCAGGACTCGCCTCTTTCCGAGGGCGCTGCGCCCCTCCTTGGCCTCGATGTGTGGGAGCATGCGTATTATCTGCACTACCAGAACCGCCGCGCTGATTACATCAACGCGTTCTGGCAGGTGGTGAACTGGCCCCAAGTGGAGCGGCACTACACGGCCGCGGTCACGGTCTGAACTTCAGCCGACAAAAAGGCGCGGACTGTGAAGTCCGCGCCTTTGATTGGGTAAAACTGCTTATGCGCAGCGGTGGCGATTAGCGCGTCGCGGGGACGGTGGTCGCAACGCGGCTGGCGGCGGGCGCGACGCCGAAGAATTCAACGACGTGGCTGACGTTTTCGTAGCCTTGGGCGCGAAGCTGCTCCTCGACCTTCTCGATCGCGGCGCGAAGCTCGGCACCGTGCTCGGGTTGGATTTCGTCAACGCGGTTGGTCGCTTTGCAGACGACGTGATAACGCTGCTGTTCGCCGAGATTGATTTGGTAGAGGCTGGTGCCGTTGAGATAGAAGGAGCGGCGCACCAGGCCGATTTCCTCAAAGGCGGCGAGGCAACGGTAGACCGTCACGAGATCGCAGGAACCGTCCTGGAGATCTCCGTGGATCTGTTCGATGCTGGTCGGTTGGCCGCGATTGATCATGGCTGTCAGAATCGCGATGCGCGGCTGCGTGATACGGAGGGCAGCGGATTTGAGGCGTGCGCAGGCCTGTTCGAGAGGCGCTTGGGCCTTGTTCACGCCGATCTTGGCGTCCGCCAAAGGATGATTGGTCTGTGTAGAAGCGATCATTGGATTTTGTAATCCAATTGTTGCTTTCTAGCTACCAATAGCGAGTGAATTGTCGCAGTTAATTGGCTTAAGTAATAGGGTCTTTGCTGGTGCTTAACGGCAGTGATATGTGAAGTTGCGGACCTGAAAGGCCTGTGCTACCGAGTTGCCCAAGCGTTATGCAAGATCCCGAGTTCACCGAAATCATCAGCCTTATTTGCAAAGAAGACCCGCGTTTTGACAAGAAGGCCTACGGCTTCATCCGCCTCGGGCTTGATCACACGGTCAAGGAGTTGCGTAAGAAGGACACGGCACGGGCAGGCAAATCCTTCCATGTTTCCGGCCCTGAGCTGCTGGAAGGACTACGTGTTTACGCCCTCGAACAATTCGGTCCTCTCACTAAAACCGTGCTTAACGCCTGGGGCATCAAGCGCTGCACTGATTTTGGCGACATTGTATTCAACCTTATTGAATACAACGTCTTCAGCAAGACGGAGAACGACCAGCGCGAGGATTTTTCCGATATTTACACCTTCGACGAAGCCTTCGTGAAGCCTTTTCAGCCGACGCGCAGTCGCCAGTCCGGCACATCCGCCGCACCTGCCGTAGGCTCTGCCTGAGTGCGCTTCGTGCCGGCTCCGAATCCCTCTGCATGCCAAAAGTTCAATCCCCGCGCTCCGACCTCGGCTTGCTTGAGGCTTTCTGGCGCGAACCTGTTCGTCGCACCGTATTGCCCAACGGCCTGACGCTTTTGCTTAAACCCGACCGCAGTGCGGCCGTGGCATCGGTGCAGGTGTGGGTAAAAACGGGAAGCGTGCACGAAAACGCGCACCTTGGCGCCGGGCTTTCGCACTACCTGGAGCACATGCTGTTCAAGGGCACGGCGCACCGGGCTGGTCGGGAAATCTCGGCGACGGTGCAGTCGCATGGCGGCGACATCAACGCTTACACGACCTTTGATCGCACGGTTTACTACATCGACCTGCCGGCGGCATCGGTCGAAAAGGCCGTCGAAGTGCTGGCCGACATGGTCCTGCATTCCACACTTCCGGCCGACGAAGTCACCCGGGAAAAAGACGTGATTCTGCGCGAAATCGCCATGGGGCAGGATGATCCGGATCAACGCCTCGGCGAAGCGCTGTTCGAGACAGCATTTCACGAGCATCCTTACCGCTACCCGATCATCGGTCACCGCGATGTTTTTGCCGCTGCAACGCGTGACGATCTGCTGGGTTACTACCGCGAGCGCTACGTGCCGAACAACCTCGTGGTGGTCGTGGTGGGCGACATTGATCCGGTGGCGGTGGAGGCCGCCATTGCCCGGCATTTCGGCGAAACCAAACGTGCCCGGCTTGCGCCCGTGCTCGTGCCGGCGGAGCCCCGCCAGCTCGCGCCGCGCGCGATGCACCGCTTTGAGGACGTGGAGATTTCCCGGGCCGGCCTCGCGTGGCAGATTCCCGGATTGACGCATCCTGATGCCGTCGCGCTGGAGGTGCTCGCCACGGTGCTCGGGGCCGGCGACAGCTCATTGCTTTGGCAGGAGATCCGCGAAAAAGCCGGACTCGTGCATTCGATCGACGCCACAAGTTGGAACCCTGGCAGCGTCGGGCTTTTCTACATTTCGTTCACCTGCGAGCCGGAGAAACGAGAGGCTGCAACCGCCGCGGTGATCGCAGCGCTGACGCGCTGGTCGCGCCGCGGGCTGGCACCCGCACTGGTGAAGAAGGCCCTGCGCCAGCTCGTCGTGGGCGAGATCAACACGCGCAAGACGATGTCGGGCCAGGCGTCGCGCCTCGGCGTCGCCGAGGTGGTCATTGGCGATCTAGATTTCAGCCGGACGTATTTCGAGCGGTTGGTGGCGCTCAAGCCGGCCGATTTGCAACGGGCGATCCGAACCTACCTGACGCCGGCCAATCTCACGAGTGTTTCGCTGAACCCGAAATCGGCCGGCCCCGCAGCATCGAAGGCGACGGCTGGGCAGGGCGGCGGGCGTGATGATTTTGAACAGGTGACGCTGCCGAACGGCGCCCGGTTGTTGCTGCAGTGTAATCGCCAGCTCCCCAATCTGCACCTGCGACTCACCTGCCTGGGTGGTCCGCTTTACGAGGCGGCCGACAAACGCGGTGCGACTTCACTGCTCGCGACCTTGCTCACCAAGGATACGCGCCGGCGCTCGGCGGCGGCGGTAGCCCAGTTTATCGAGGAGGTGGGTGGTTCGTTTCACGCGTTTACGGGTAACAACAGCTTTGGGCTGGCGGTGGAAGTCCTGCCTTCCGATGCAGACCGGGCGCTCACCGTTTTAAGCGAGGCGGTGCTGCAGCCGGCGTTCCGGAGTGCGACGTTTAAGCAGGAGCGGGATGCGTTGCTGGCGGCGTTGAAGCAGGACAACGACGATGTGGTTACTCTTGGCCGGAAGCTGCTCCGCCGGAAATTCTTCGGCGACTATCCGCTCGCGATCGACGCCCATGGGGACGAGGCCGGAGTTGCGGCCTTGAAACCCGCAGATCTCGCCGCGTTACACGCCCGTCTGCTGGTGGCATCCAATGTAGTTCTCGCAATTTCGGGCGACTTCGATGCGAAGAAACTCGTGCCGAAGCTAAAAGCGTTTTTAGCCAAATTGCCGAAGGGCTGGCTCGAACCGGTGCAGGCGGATTTTTCGGGACCAGCGGAGCCCGGCGAATTTGTGGAAAAACAACCCCGCCAGCAGGCGGTGGTTTTTCAGGCGTATGCCGGGCCGTCGCTGCATGCAGCGGATTTCTATGTTGCCGAAGTGGCCGACGAACTTTTCAGCGGGATGTCTTCGCGGCTGTTCGAACGCGTGCGCGAGGAGAAAGGGCTGGCCTATTTTGTGCGCTCGTCGCGCGTCATCGGCACGAACGCCGGCATGTTTTTCTTCATGGCTGGCACCGCCCCGGATAGCGAAGGCGCGGTGCTGGCGGAGATTGAGGCGGAGATTGCGCGCGTGGCGGGTGGTGGGGTCGAGCCGGCCGAGCTCGTGCGCTGCCAGACTCGACTCAAGGCCGGGCGGCTCATGGGCATGCAGACCAACGGCTCACGTGCGTCGCAAGCCGGGCTCAATGCAATTTACGGCCTGCCGGTGAACGACTGGAAAAACTATCCGGCGCGGATTGACGCGGTGACCATTGGGGATCTGGCGCAATTTGCGCAGCGCTACTTTACGATCAACGGAAGGGTGCGGTTGGTCGTGCGACCGTGAACACGCTGGCCGCGCTTTTCCCCGACGAGAACTTCCGCTTCCACCTTGGGTTGCAGCGGGGCGAGCCGGCGGAATTTTTTGCGGCACGTGATACGACCGGGCGCGTGTTGGCGGAACGACGTCGCTGGCTGGCGACCGATGAGCTGCGCTACGCCCGTTTGCTGCCGGGTGGTGAGGCGTTGCTGGGTGAGACGCTTGAATTGGCCAAGATCTGGGGCGCGGCGATTCCGGCCGGCAGCGAGTCGTTGGTCGGGCTCGGCGGCGGACTTGAGCCGGACATGTTGCTCATGGCGCCGGATGGTCAAGGCGAGCACCGGCTGTGTGGCGGGGTGTTGTGCTTTCCCACGTCGTGGGCGTTGGAGGAAAAGCTGGGGCAGCCCATGTCGTTTATTCACGGACCGGTGCCCGGCTTGAACCAAGCCATGGGACCGCAGATCGGGCAGTTTTTAGCCCGGCTTAAACCGGGCACGGCCTACTTCCGTCATAATTGGGGTCTGGCGGCCGTGGATGAGCTGAACCTGCATCCGGCGTTGCGGCGTCCGCGGCCGGCGCTGCCGCTTGATCCGGCGAGACTTTGGCTGCGCGTGGAACATCAGGCGTTGTTGGCACTGCCCAGCGGCAGCGGATTGGTTTTTGGCATCCGGATCGAGCTTATGCCGGTCGAGACGGTCCGGGCCCACGCAACGGCGGCGGCGGGCTTGAAGCGGGCGTTGGAGACGATGCCGGCGGCGATGGCCGATTATAAAGGCATCGGCGACGTGCGGTTGCCGCTTGCAAACTGGCTGACGGCCTAGCGGCAAAATTCTTGCCAGCCGGCCGAAGCGCAACAGTCTGGGGTAACCCCCCTATGAAATCAATAACCTCAAAATTATTGGGCATGCTGGCGATTTTCTCGCTGGCATTTGCAGTAAGCGGCGCAGCTCAGGCAAAGGCTGCGGAAAAAGCACCCTCCAAGGCGGCGCTTAAGAAATATGATGCGGACAAGGATGGCCGGCTGGGCGAGGCTGAGGAAGCCAAAGCCAAGGCTGACGCGAAGGAGAAGCGCGACCAGAACCGAAAGGAATCGCTGGAGAAATACGACGCGAATAAGAACGGAAAACTGGACGCCGACGAACGCGCCAAAAGAAAGGCCGACCACGAAGCAGAGGTGGCGGCGAAAAAGGCCGAAAAAGAAGCCAAGAAAGCGGCAAAAGAGGCCAAGAAGGCCGCCGAAGGAAAGTAAGCCAGACGGCTATTCCTGCGGGTTTGATTCCGACCCCGGTTGCGTAAGCGCCGGGGTTTTTTGCTGCCGCCTGCCGGAGAGATTAGCGGGACTTGGGACTCTCGGCGGCACCACCGCTCCACTTGAGCTTGGTGCGGACGACCGCGAAATGCGAGTAGTCGGGCCGCTGCGCGAGTGGGAGGGTGAGGCGTGAGACGGAGATCTCGATCGGGGAGCCTTCGCAGACCTTCAGGTTGCGCTGGCCGTCCATGGCGACGAGGAGGCGCGAACCGGGCGTGCGGTTGAAAACACGCAGCTTGATGCCTTGACGGAAAATAATGGAGCGGTTGCTCAGCGTGTGCGGGCAGATGGGCGTCATCGCGACGACTTCGGCGCCGGGGTGAATCAACGGGCCGCCGGCAGAGAGGTTGTAGGCGGTGGAGCCGGTGGGGGTCGAAAAGATGAGACCGTCGCAATAGTAGTCAGTGACGAGTTCGCGGTCGGCGAAGACTTCGAGGCGCACGAGGCGCGAGTTGACCGAATCCTTGATGAGGACGTCGTTGAGCGCGAGGTCGTGGGTGCCGGGGCCGGTCGAGCAGTCGAGCATGGAGCGGTGCGCGATCTGATAGGCACCGCTGAGCAACTCGCCAAAATGGGCGCGAGCTTCGTCGGCGGAGAAGGTGGTGAGGAAGCCGAGGCTGCCGCGGTTGACGCCGATGATCGGCACGCGGGCGCGGGCGGATTCACGGGCGACACCGAGGAGCGTGCCATCGCCGCCGATGACACAGCAGGCGTCGAAGCCGGCGAGGTAGCCGCGAGGCAGGGGAAAGCGGGCGGTGGACTTGAGTTTGATGCCGGCGGCGCGGGCGGCACTCATCAGCGTGCGGCCCAGCTCGAGGGCGCCGGGTTTGTCTTCGTTGATGACGAAGGCGAGTTTGCGGATGGGCTTCATGCAGGGGAGAAAGTCGGGTGGGCCGGCGGTTTTCGCCAGTTCATTTTGCTTTGGTGAGCGCGAGCAGGAACTCGCGGTTGCCATCGGCGCCGGTGATCGGCGAATCGATGGTGCCGGTGAGGCGGGCGCCGGGGAGTTCGGCGAGAGCGAAGTCGCGCACGCTGGCGAGCACGGCGTCTTGCACCGCAGTGTCGCGGATAACGCCGCGCCCTTTGTCGACCTCGGCCTTGCCGGCTTCAAACTGGGGTTTGACGAGGGCGACGAGCGTGCCGCCGGCGCGGAGCAACGGCCACACGGCAGGCAGCACGGATTTGAGCGAGATGAATGAGAGATCCATCACGATGGCGTCGTAGCTGGCGCGCGGCAGATCGCTGGCGACGAGGTGGCGGGCGTTGATCTTTTCGAGATTGGTGACGCGCGGGTCGGCACGGAGTTTGGCGTGGAGCTGTGCGCGGCCCACATCGACGCAGACGACATCGGCGGCTCCAGCTTGGAGCGCACAATCGGTGAAGCCACCAGTGGAGGCGCCGACGTCGAGGACGTGCGCGCCGCGGAGGTCGAGGGCGAACTGGGTGAGCGCGGCGGAGAGTTTCTCCCCGCCGCGGCTGACGAAGCGCGGCGGCTGCTCGACGATGACATCGAGATCGGCGGGAAACTCCTTGCCGGGTTTTTCGAGGCGCTCAGTGCCGCGCAGGACGCGGCCGGACATGATGAGGGCCTTGGCCTGGGCGCGACTTTCGGCGAGGCCGCGGGCGACCAGCAGTTCGTCGAGACGGAGTTTGCCCGCGGCCATGGGGCGGATCAGAGCGGGACACCGATGGCGTTGAGGAACGCCTTGGCGATGATGGCGTGGCCGATGGCGTTGGGGTGCACGCGGTCCCAGGCGATGGCGTTGGCGTGCATGTGGCGGAGCACGCCGTCGAAGGCGGCCTGCGTGTCGATGAAGAGCGCGTCGTTTTTGGCGGCGACTTTTTTCACGATGGCGCCGTATTCGTCCATGCGGGCGCGCATGGCATCGGCGCGGTTGGGCTCGATATAGAAAGGGGCCATCATGATGAGACCTTTGACCTTCGGGCGGCTGATGCGGGCGAGTTCGTTGAGGGTCTTTTCGTAAACCTTGGGCAAGACGTGAATCTCGGTCTGGCGGGGCAGGTCGAACTGGCGCCAGACGTCGTTGACGCCGATCATGATCGAGAGCCAGTCGGGCTTGAGGTCGAAGACGTCGGTCTGCCAGCGCTTTTTGAGGTCGAGCACGGTGTGGCCTGACGTGCCCATGTTGACGAGGCGGATGGCGTGGGCGGGATGAATCGCGCCGAGCAAGCCCTCGAGCTGGGCGACGTAGCCCTTGCCGACGGCGCCGAAGAGGCCTTCGCCGATGGGGCGGGCGCGTTCGCAGTCCGTGATGGAGTCGCCGATGAGGACGAGTTTGCTATGGGGTGCCAGTTTCATCGGCGCGGAGCGTAGTGATGCGGAGCGGCTTGGCCAGATGTTCGTGATAACGAAACTAAAAAGGCGCTGCGATTAAGCAGCGCCTGAAATGATTGCACCCGCGCGCGGAGCGCACGGTCCACTTTAATTTGAGACCAAGGGGAAGAGCGCGGTGTTGAGCTTGTCGCCTTCGTTGAGCTTGATCGGGTCGGTCACCGGGTGCGGCACTTTGTGGTAGGTCGTGCCGTCGGGCATGTAGATGATGGCGATGGCCTCGCGCATGCCGTCGGAGCGGTTGGGTCCGGCGTAGTGGAAGGTCATGCCGTTGTGCACGGTGGCGGAACCGGCCTTGAGTTCGCAAGTGACGGGCTTGATGCCCTTCGTCTGTGGTGCGACGTCGTAGAGATCCTGTGGATTACCAAGATTGACGGGCTCGATATCCAGCATCTTCTGCGTGCCGGGAATGAAGGACATGCAGCCGTTGTGAATCGTGGTGTCGCGCAGCGCGATCCAGATGGTGAGCTGGTGCATCTTCTGCTGGTGAGGCCAGTAAGGTGTGTCCTGGTGCCACGGCGTCTTGGCGCCGGTGTGCGGTTCCTTGAAGAGCGCGTGGTCATGCCAGAGGCGAACGCTCGTGCCGCTCAGGCGCGACGCGATGCTGCCAAGGCGGCGGCTGGTGACGTAGGGATGCACGGCTGGGTAGCGGTGCCAGAGGTTGACGCACTGGATGAAAATCTGCTCGTAGCTGTTCTTGACGCGGTTGGGGTCGACGTTGGCCGTGTCCTGCTTGACGGCGGCGTTGACGGCGTCGCGGAAGCCGGCGAGATCGGCGGCGGGGACGACATCCGGCAGTTGAATGTATCCGTCGCGTTGATAGGCGGTGATCTGGGCGGTGGTGAGGGGGTAATCGTCTTTCACAAGGGTGACTCTAACGGATAAGCAGCGATGTAGCTTGAATAAGTCGGTTAATAAATTGAACGATTCCGCGCATTAAAGCCACTTTCACCATCAACCAAGCGAATGTCCGGCTGAGCGCGACGCATCCGTTGAACGTCGAACGCGTGGGAGTCGTGAACGAAATCGCCGCGCACGACCATGACTATTACGAGATCAGCGTCGTGGTGCGGGGACGGGCGCGTAACCACACGGCGGAAGGCGTGCAAGAGCTGGAGCCGGGGTCGGTGATCGTGATTCCGCCCGGAGGGGTGCATGCGATTTCGCAGCCGCGACAGTTTGAGGCGATGAACCTTTACTACCTCGTGGAGTGGGTGGCTAACGGCTGGCGCGAACATTGGGATGAACGCGGGTTGGTGCCGCTATTTCTGGCGCAGGTGTTGTTTCGCCGGCCGCAGGCGTCGCGGCCGACGGTGTTCAAGCTTTCCGAAAAAGAGGCGGCGATGGTCGTCGGGGAACTGGCGGAGATTCGCGGCGAGCTGGATCGGGCGCGGCCGTCGTTGTTGTTTGTGAAGGCGGGTTTGTTGAAGGTGCTCGTGCGACTGTCACGCGCGGCGGAGCAGGGGGAGGCGGATTTTCCGGAAACGGTGTGGACGGTGGTGCAGGCGATCGAGCACTGCGTGGAGAACGGACGGATGTTTGACCTGCATGCGTTGCTGCGGGCGTGGCCGGTGTCGCCGGACCACGGCAGCCGGCTTTTCCGTCGCGTGACGGGGCTGTCGCCGCAGGAATATTATCAGCGCCGGCGCGTGCAACGGGCGTGCGCGTTGCTGCTGGACGCGGAGCGTTCGGTGACGGCGGTTGCGATGGAGCTGGGTTTTGCCGATGCGGCGCACTTCAGCCGGCTGTTTAAGAAATACGCCACGGTGACGCCGCGCGCGTATCGTCGGAAATACGAAGTGCGCGGCGTGGAAAACTAACGGTGACTCGGGTGCGCTAAGCGGCGCGGCGCGAGGGCGTGCGACGAGGGGTGGTCAATTTTTGACGGCCGGGCGACCAGCAGGTGGTGCGGCCGCCAATTTCCTCGCGGATGAGGAGACGACCGGTTTTCGGACAACGACCACCATCCTGCCAACGATGCCAGAAGAGCCAAGTCTGCGGGATGTGGGCGTTGAGGTCGGGTGGCAGGTAACCGCCGCGGCCGGCGATGGTGCGTAACGCGAGGCGGCAGACGTTGCGGCATTCGCGCCAGAGCGTGCGGGTCTCGGTGGGCGTCAGCGAGCCGGCGAGGCGGCGGGGATGGATCGCGGCGCGCCAGAGAACCTCATCGGCCATCCAGTTACCGATGCCGGGGAAGCGCTCCTGCATGAGCAGGACGGCCTTGATTGGGGCGCGGGCACGGCGGCGAAGAAAAATGCTGATGGCGTCGAGCGTGAAGGCGGACGAAAGGATGGCTGGCGCGATGCGTGTCCACCAGGCGGGTGCGATGGGTCCTTGGTGAAACAGCACCCGGCCGAACATGCGGGGATCGTTGAAAACGAGCGTATGGTCACGCGTGCGGAGGGCGAGGTGGTCGTGCTTTTGGGTGACGTAGTTGGCGGGTGCGACCGAGAGCTCGCCGCTCATGCCGAGGTGAATGCCGAGCCAGACGTCATCGCTGAAGCGAAAGAGCATTTGTTTGGCAGCGGCTGAGGAGGAGAGCAGCCGGGCACCGGTAAGAGCGTGGCGGAACGTGGGGAGCGAGATGCCGCGGAGGATTTTTTTGCCGTCGTGGGTGTGGACGGCGGTGATGGTTTTGCGCAGGGCGGCTTGGTGCCAGCGCTTGCGGAAGAAATCGGCTTCGGCGAGTTCGGGCATCGTGCGATGACTTAAGGCGAGAGACGGCCGTAGCTGCGGAGCGTGCGCAGGTTGGCGAGCGTGAGGACGGCCTGCCACTTGCGCTTGGCGACGAGCCAGGCATCCGGGAAGGTGTCGCCCCAGTTCCAGTGCGGGTCCCAGCAGCCTTCGGGAGTTTGAGTGTCGATCAGGTAGTCGAGGTTAGTTTCAACGTCGGCGGTGAGGAGCGCGCGCCACGGGGAACTTGCGTCGGGCGCAACTTCGAGTGGGCGGAGGCGGTAGCCTTTCCATTGGGCGGGGTCGCGTTCCACGCCTTTTTCGATCCATGCGGGAATGGCCCTTTGCAGGGCGGTGCGGAGGTCGGTGGGAATGTTGAGGGCGTCGAAGAGGCGGAGGTAGCAGCGCAGGCTGTCGAGTTCGATGGCGGTGGGACTCTGCAGACGCGCGAGGGTGATCGCAGTGACATGTTGGCGGAGAGTGGTGGTGACGGGCGACGGGAAAAGGTAGAGGCACGCGAGGCCGTCGGGGCGGGGGTTGTCCTGATAGCGGTGCCAGTTCTCGACAGTTTTATCCGAGTAATGCCACCACGGCGCGTGAGGCGCGGAGTTATCATGAGGCGGAATGATGTGCCAGGCGTCGAGAGTGGGGTCGAAAGCGGCGACGAGATAGGCGAGGGCGCGTTGGACGAGGAGATGATCGGCGGGTGCGTGCAGGTCGTGGAGCAGGTGCAGCGCGTGGCAGGTGCTGAGCACCGTCGATGCCTGGAAGCCGATGTCGGCTTCCAGGCTGTGAAAACCGCCGTCGGAATTTTGGTAAGAGGCGAGCTCGGCGAGAGCCGGTGCGGCGGGGGCGTTTTCGAAATGAAACGCGAAGAGGGCGCGCTCAAGCGGTCGGGAGTCGTGGAGGAATGCGGCGGCGCGGGCGAAGGCGGCGGGGGTGAGGTGGCGAGGCGCGGGCATCGGGAGGTAGAGCGTTCGGGGAGGAGAACGATTAAGAGAATGAGAAGGATTTCCTGCAGTGGCGATGTGAGGGCGGGCCAGAGGCCATGCCCTGCCTAATGCAGAGTCGCGACAAAGTCGGCGAAGGTGGCGAAGACGGGGATGCGGTGTTCGGAGACGACAGGGAGCGTGGCGGGGTCGACTTTGCCGGTGCGGACGGCGGCGACGTTAATCTTGGCGGCGAGACCGGCGCCGAGGTCCGCGGCGGAATCGCCGACCATCCAGCATTGCGCGGGGTCGAGAGCGTGACTGGTGCAGGTTTCGAGGATGAAACGTGGCGAGGGCTTGCGGTAGACGGTGGGTTGGTCGGGCGCCTCGGGCGCGATGCAGATGCCGTCGAACAGCGGCGTGCTCAGGCTGATCAGTTCCTCCATGCGGGCGTTGACGCGATGGGTATCGTCGAGCGTGTGATAGCCGCGGCCGATGCCGGACTGGTTGGTGAAGAGGAAGAGTTTGTAGCCGAGATCGCGGGCGTGGCGGAGGGCGGCGGGGGTGCCGGGGATGAGTTCCACGCCGGCGGGATCGGCGAGGTAGACTTTGTCGAGGATGAGCGTGCCGTCGCGGTCGAGGAACAGCGCTCGCGTGGAGTTTTCGACTTTCGATTTCTGATTTTCGATTTTCACGCGGGGGAGGAGCCGTTTGTAACCTAATGGGTTACAAACGGTGGGGCCGGATTACTCTTCGTGGGCGACGTAAGCCTGCAGTTCGGCGGGAGTGACGGTGGCGGTGCCGAGTTTGCCGACGACGACGCCGGATGCGGCATTGGAGAAATGGGCGGCCTGCTCCAGGCTCGCGCCAGCGGCGAGGGCGAGCACGAGACCGGCGAGCGCGGTGTCGCCGGCGCCGGAAACATCGAAGACCTCGCGGGCGGCGGTGGGCATGGTTTTGACGATCTTGCCCTTGGCGCTGAGGAGCATGCCGTCCTCGCCGAGGGTGATGACGAGGTTGCGCGTGCCGTAACGGCGGTGGAGTTCGGCGCAGACCGCGGCGGCCGGGTAGGGCGTGTGCGGAACGGGTTCGATGCCGGCCAACTGCAGCGACTCGCGTTTGTTGGGGGTGATGAGATCGAGGTCGCGAAAGGCGAGGTGGCGCTTGGGCTTGGGGTCGAGGGCGATGAACTTGCCGGCGGCGCGGGCGAGCCTGGTGACGAGCGCCACGAGTTCGTCGGAGAGAATGCCCTTGGCGTAATCGGAAAGGATCACGGCGTCGGCGGTGCGGATGGCCTCGGCGAAGAGCTGCTCAGCCTGCGCGGCGGTGAGGGCGTAGTGGGCCTGAGGGGATTCGCGGTCGAGGCGGCAGAGCTGCTGGTGCTGCACGAGCACGCGGGTCTTGAGGATGGTCGCGCCGGTGCCAGGGGTGGCGAGGGTGGCGATATTTTTGGCGTGGAGAATCTGGGTGAGCTTGGTGCCGGCCTCATCCTGGCCAATGAAACCTGCAACGGTGCAGCGGGCGCCGAGCGAGGCGATGTTGAGGGCGACATTGGCGGCGCCGCCGGCGGTCCAGGAATCGCGGGCGATGTCCACGACGGGCACCGGGGCCTCGGGCGAGATGCGCGTGGCGTCGCCCCAAATGTAGTGATCCAGCATCACATCGCCGATGACGAGGATGTGGAGCTTGGAGATTTTTTTGAGGAGCGAGGGCAGGCCTTTCATCGGATTTCCCAATCGTAATGGTATTTGGAGAGCAGCTTGCTGCCGGTGGCGGTGACTTGGACGACATCCTCGAAGCGGCAGCCGCCGAGGCCGGGGTAGTAGAGGCCGGGTTCAACGGTCACGACTGCGCCCGGTTTGAGCGCCATCGACACCATGCCGGAGACGCGGGGCATTTCGTGGACGGCGAGACCGAGGCCGTGGCCGGTGCCGTGGAAGAAGCCGGTGGAGCCATTTTTGCCGTGCGTGGTTTTATAACCTGCGGCATCGAAGACGTTGACGACCTGCTGGTGCACGTGACGGCCGTCGACGTTGCCGTGGATGGCGCGCAACGCGGCGACCTGCGCGGCGCGCACGGTGGCGCAGAGCTTGCGCTGGGCGTCAGAGGCGCGGCCCTTGAGGAAGGTGCGCGTCATGTCACCGAAATACCCCGTTGCGACCACGCGCGGAAAAATATCCACGATGATGAGCTCGTTGGGTCGCAGCGGGCCGTGGCCGCGTTCGTGCGGGTCGCAGGCCTGGTCACCGCCGGCGACGATGGTGTCGTCGGCGCGACCGCCTTCGGCGAGGATGGCGGAGTCGATGGCGAAGCGCAGGCGCTCGGAGGTGAGCGGCTGGCCGGCGTGGATCAAGGTGCGACCCTTGATACGGGCGGCGCGGAGAATTTTTTCGGTGACAGCGTAACCGACGGCGCTGAGGCGGTTGCCCTCGCGGATGGCGGCGGCTTCGGTGGCGGATTTGATTTCGCGCCCGGGGAAGAGCGCGCCATCAGCGGTTTCGACGCGCAGGCCGAGGTCACGCAGCTTCAGGAAGAGCGCGACGGGAAAATCGTCCGGCACGCGGAAGCCGCGCACGCGGTAGGCGCGGGCGAGTTCGACAATGATTTCGGCGGGACCGGCTTTGCGGCCGGGGTGGCGTTTCTCGGCGCGGGCGCGCCAGGCTTCGAGCGGGAGGACTTCGTCAAAAGTGCGGGCTTTCTTTACCCGGCCGAGTTCGAGGGCGCTTTGGACGGTGATGCGTTTCCGGCCGACGCCGAAGGCGATGAAGGGGTCGTGGACCCCGACACGGCTGAAGTAGAGCTGGTCCGCGCTGGTAACAGTGTCGGCGTAAAGCAGGGGAGGAAGAAGGGAGCGGGCCACGAGAGAGAGGTTGTGTAATGACGCGGGGTGATTACCCACGGACTCTGTGAAAAACGCAAATCCGGTTTCTCAGGTGTGGCGTGGCATGGCGATGATGGCGCTGGCTTTTGTGCTGGCGGGCTGCGGTCGGAGCGAGCCGGCCAGGAACGTTGCGCCAAAGACGGTGGCGGATTTTTTCACGATCAACGTCGGCGAGCGTGCGGTGCGGATGCAACTCGCGGTGCTCCGGCCCGAGATGGAACGCGGGTTGATGGAACGCAAGGAACTGGGTCGCGACGACGGCATGCTTTTTGTTTATGCGCAGCCCACGCAAATGAGCTTTTGGATGCACAACACGCCGCTGCCGCTGGATATCGGTTTCTTCAGTCCCGAGGGAGAGTTGCTCGAGATTTATCCGATGTATTCCTTCGACGAAAACACGGTCAAGTCCCGCAGCACGCGGGTGCAATTTGCACTGGAGATGAACCAAGGCTGGTTTGGGCAGAGCGGGGTAAGGCCGGGGGCGAAGCTCGACCTGCGGGCGCTCGCGGCGGCGCTGCGCGAGCGGGGGATCGATCCGGTGAAGGCGGGCTTGAAGTAAGCGGTCTTCCCTTGGGCCCGGCCAAAAAATAAAAAACCGGGGTCAATGACCCCGGTTAATGGATAAGCGCAGAACCAAGCGACTTACTCGTCGTCGTCCTCGTCGAGGCGGCCGCCTTTGACGACTTTGACGTCGTCCGTGGGGATGAGGTTGTTGGATTTGACGAGCAGGACGGGCGTCTTGGTTTTTACCCAGACCTCGGCCTCCTTGAAATGCTTGGCCGGGATGTTTTCGAGGGCGTCGCCAATGGTCTTGGCGGGGAGCAGGCGGCCTTTCTTGCTGGCGTTGAAATCGTAAGCGGCGCGGTAAACGCGGTCGAGGGTGGTGGCGACGCTTTCATCCTCAGGGATCTGCACCACCCAGCCGACGAAATCGTTCTTGGGCAGCTTGGCGTCGGGATCGGAGACGACGATGACGAACTGCTTTTTAACCGCCGGCGGCTTCTCCTCGTCGCCCGGGTCAGGCTGCGCGGCGAGGTTCATCTCCTCGATGACGCGCCGGAGCAGGGAGGGATCGAGCTGGTTCTTCTTGAGGATCTCGGCGACCTTATTGACG
The DNA here is from genome assembly GCA_964525935.1 of uncultured Opitutaceae bacterium. GTDB lineage: Bacteria > Verrucomicrobiota > Verrucomicrobiia > Opitutales > Opitutaceae > UBA2377. The sequence continues at coordinate 29,250 of CAZGJZ010000001.1, forward strand.
TCAATTTTCGGCATGGGAAGGGATCACGGATTACACGGATGCCGACCGATGAGAAGAAGAAAAGACCCGGTCGGAAGCAGGCGTGAAGGTGGCAAAACTATGTGCGATCAGTAGTTTCCTCAATCGCTTTGCAGCGGCGGGCAGTCATTGCCTTGCTGCCAACACTCCTGTCATGGATACTTCCAAAACCAGCAAACGTCATCCGCGAATGGTGGCGGCCTTGATCGAGACCTTTGGTTTCAGTCCGGCGATCGCTACGGCGGTCACTTTGTTTCTCATGGGGATCGGCCTGGCGGCACTCGTTTGGATTGTGCGCTCGGCGCCGCCGCGCACGCTCACCCTGACGAGCGGCCCGGTGGGCAGTTCGTTTCAGCGCTATGCGGAGTCCTACCAGAAACGCCTCGCGGCGCACGGCGTGACGCTGGTGATCCAGCCGTCGAACGGCTCGATCGATAATCTCCAGCGGCTGCAGGCGGCGGACTCGGGGATTGATGTGGGATTTGTGCAGGGCGGGATGGCGAAGGAGGAAAACCTCAAGGGCTTGCTATCGCTCGGGAGCATCGCCTACCAGCCGCTCTGGGTTTATTACCGCGGGACGGCGCCGATCACGCGCCTGGCGGAGCTGGCGGGGAAACGCATCGCGGTGGGTGCGGCCGGCAGCGGCACGCGCGCGCTCGCGCTGGTGTTGCTCTCGGCCAACGGCATCACGGGGGCGCCGTCGGTGTTTGTGGAGCTTGACTCGGAGGCGGCCGCGGCGGACTTGCTCGCGGGTAAGCTCGACGCGGTTTTCCTGATGGGCGACTCGGCCTCGATCCAGACATTGCGCAGTCTCGGCAAATCGGAGGACGTGCGAATGTTCAACTTCAGCCAGGCCGATGCGTATACGCGGCGTTTCGCATATCTGAACAAAATGATCCTGCCGGAGGGCTCATTCGACCTGGGTAAAAATCTGCCCGCCCAGGATGTCGAGCTCATCGGGCCGACCGTGGAACTGGTGGCGCGCGAGGGGTTGAATTCGGCGCTGTCGGATTTGCTGCTGGGCGTGGCGCAGGAAGTGCACGGCAAGGCCGGGCTGTTGCAGAAGCGCGGCGAATTTCCCGCGCCGCTGGAGCACGAGTTCGCGATGAGCGGCGATGCCTTGCGGTATTACAAGTCGGGCAAGGGTTTTATCTATCGGCTGATCGACTCGTTCTGGCTGGCGAGCTTGCTGAACCGGATGCTGGTCGCGCTCGTGCCGCTGGCGTTGGTGTTGATCCCGACCGTGCGGTTGTTGCCCATCCTCTACCGCTGGAGCATCCAGCTGCGGATTTACCGGTGTTACCGGCCGTTGCTGCGGCTCGAGCGCGAGGCGCAGTGGCCGCTGGAGAAAGCGCGCGCCGAGGAGCTGCTCCAACGGCTCGAAGAGATCGAAGTCACGGTCAACCAGCTCAAGGTGCCGGCATCATTCGCCTTCGCGTTCTACGAACTGCGCGGACATGTGGGGTTCGTGCGGCGGCGCTTACAAAGCGCAACGACGCCGGCGGCCTGAAGAGGGCGGAATGAGGAACGAATCGCCGATGAAACCGGAGCGCGAGGAATGGTTTGATGTGGTCAATGCCCGCGACGAAGTGGTCGGCCGGGCGCTGCGGCGGGAGGTGCATGGGCGCGGGTTGCTGCACCGAGCGGTGCACGTGCTCGTGTTCAACGCCGCCGGTCAGGTGTTTTTGCAGAAGCGCTCGATGAGCAAGGATATGTCGCCGGGTTTGTGGGATTCGTCGTGTTCAGGGCACGTGGACGCCGGTGAAGACTACGACGCGGCGGCCCAGCGCGAGCTCGGCGAGGAACTGGGACTGCGGGTGGCGCAACCGCCCAGGCGCTGGCGGCGGATCGAGGCGTGTGCGGCGACGAGCGGAGAATTCACGTGGATCTACCGGTTGGTGGCGGAAGGGCCGTTTGTGCTGCACCCGGAGGAAATCGAGCGCGGTGAATGGCTCGCTCCCCGCGAGGTATCGCGCCGGCTGGCGGCGACGCCGGGAGATTATTGCCCGGCGTTTACGCTGATCTGGTCGCTGGTCGCGGCCGAATCAGTTGTATGATGGACCGAGGCCGGTGATGCGCCGGCCGACGATTTTCCCCGGGCCTTCATTGGCGCTGAGCCGTTTGATCTCATCGAACTGCTTGGATGAAATCAGCCTGCGTGGGACGCGTTTCTCGGCTTCGTAGATGAGGCGGGCGCGGTCTTCGTCGTCGGGCGTGTAAGGTTCCCACGAGGCATGATGACCCTGATGGCTCGTCCATTCAATGTTGCCGCCGTGCACGACGGCGCTGACCTGAAATTTGCCCTTTTCGGGATGCTTGTTCCACCAGCCGAACTCGATGCTCATGCTGTTCGTATTGCGGGAAACTCAGCCGCGAGCCAGTGTAAATTCGGCGACGGTGGCGCCGGCGTGAAACTCACCGCCGCGGCGCTCAACGCGACGCACGGTGAGATGATCGTCGCCGACATCGACCAACTGGCAGCCGGAAGGCGGGCAGTAGGAGCCGGTATTGATGACCACCCGCCCATCGGGACGGCGCCAGACACCGGGGCGGTGCGTGTGACCATTGATAATAAAACGCGCCTGGGGGCGGTGGGTGGTGGCGACGGCAGAAATGCGGGCGGGCATCTCGGCCCACGCGCGCAGGATGCGGGGAATCCGCCCCGGCGGCCACACGGTATCGGCCAGATAACTGGCGAGGTAGCGCAAGCGGCGTGGTTCGGCCTGGTGGCGTTGCGGGATGGCGGCGCACGCGCGGCGGTGGGCGGCGAGCAGTTGTTCGAAGGAGGCGGGCGCTGGCAGTTGATTGCGCTCCTGCACGACGAGTTGGCGCGCGAGCGATGCATCCTGCCCCCAAGGCACGATGTTCTCGAAGGCGATGTCTCCGTGGGTGACCAGCACGGCGCCGCCGGCCAGATCGCAGAGATGATCGGTCGTGAGATCGGGATCGTGATTGCCGGTGAGGCAGGTCAACGACACGGGGCTGCGGCGGACGAAGTCGCGGACCGTTTCGCGAGTCTGCGCAGTGATGGCGGCATGCGGTCCGGGACGCGTATCGAGGGTATCACCGTTGAAGATCACGCGCTCAGGCCCGGCGAGCAGCGGATCGAGCTGGCGGAGGTCGCGCACAATGCTGGCGCGGTCGCCGTAGTGCAGATCGGAAAGGATGCGGGTGAAAGGCCGGGCCACGATGGACGCCGAGAGAAACGCGCGCCACCGCGGGCGCAAACCAAATGCCCCGCGGGCTTGTCGCCGCGGCGGGTTTGTGCAACACAGCCCGCATGCGATTTCGAGTCCGTTTCATTTTGGGTTGCGTGATGGGCGCCGTGCTGGCGGCCGCCGGGTTGCGCGCGGATACGGCGGATGACGTGGCGCGCATCCACACGGAGGCCATCGGCGGCAAGGTGCGCATGAGCCGGATGACTTCGTTGCAGGCGGCGGGTCGCGTCCTGATCGATGGCCGCGAGATGAGTTTCAAGCTCATTGCCGAGCGGCCCAACCGCCTCCGCATGGAGACGCAGGTGCAGGGTAAACGCGTGATTCAGGCGACCGACGGCGTGGCGCCGCCCTGGCAGCTCAATCCCGACGCCAGTCCGCCCGTGGCGACTGACCTGACCGGGGACGAGGCGCAGGAGTTTGCGGCGGACTCGGAGTTTGACGATCCGTTGGTGGATTACGCGGCGCGCGGTTATGCCCTCGACTATGCCGGCGAGCACATGGTGGGAGGCCGGCGCGTCATCAAGCTGCTCGTCACCCGCCGGCTGGTGCGAAGCTATTTCCTGCTGCTCGATGCCGAGACGTATTTCATCGTCAGCAAGCAAGCCACGCGAACGCGCGGCGGCCGGGAAGTGCCGATCGAGACGCGTTATGATGATTTTCGCCCGGTGGCGGGAGTGATCCTGCCGCACCGTTACGCAGTCTATGCCGACGGCCGGCTGCTGCATGAAACGATCCTGGAAATGGTAAAACCGAACGCCCCGGTGCCGCCCGGCAGTTTTACACCGCCGGCCGCGGTCGTGGTGATGCCCAAATAAAAATGGCCGCCCAGCGGCGGCCATGGAAAGGGGAAGGTGAGGTTGGAGGCTTACTGGCCGAACGGGTTGCCGCCGCCCATGCCCTGCATCATGCCGCCCATGTCGAATTTCCGGTAGCCCTCGGGCGGGGCGAAGAAGGAGGCCGGGAGGGACTTCGGTTCGACGGCGGTCACCTCGAGGCGGTATTTTTCCTTCTTGCCGCTCAGGGTGACGACGCGCATCGGGAAGAAATTCTTTCCGATGAGCGCTGTTTCCCAACTCTGCGAAGCCGAGCCCTTGCCCATCTGGCCATCCATGCCGGCACCGAAGCCCGCGAAGGAGCCCAGTTCCTCAGTGGCCCAGATCTCGGTCGTGACGCCTTTCGATTTCACGATGTATTTGGTGCAATCGTAACCGAGGATTTTTTCCGTCACGCCGGTTTTTTCGAGCGTGGGTTGATCGCCGGTGTGGCCGGTGGCTTGTTTGGCCGCGCGCTTGAGCGACATGACCATATACATCGGTTGGCCGGGCATCAGCATGATCATTTCGTCCTTGGCGAAATTCATGATTGCGGTGGCGGAGGTGCCTTCACCGACCTCCATGTCGGTGCGGATGAGGCCTTCGCGGACGCTGTATTCAAGCGGGCGCTTTTCGTTGCGGCCGTCGGCCATCGTCATGCGGATGGTGCCTTCAAAGTTTTTGGCGGACAGCGCGCCGGGGACGATGAGAGCGGAGAGAATTAGAACCAGGGGGAGGATTTTTTTCATCGCGGACATGCAATAAATTTGCGGGCGCAGTGCAAGCCCGCCTTCGTCGGGCCTACAGCGGGCAGGCCCGCATTTACAGAAAGCGGTGATGGATGAGGGGAGCGCGCGTCCGATATTTTCGGGTCTTGCTTCGCGGTCGTGGGCGGCGTGAGTTTGGCGCATGGCTATCTTTGGCTCCATCCCCACCGTGCGCGCGCAATGCGCCGCCCTGCGTTATTTTGATCCTGCGTTCACTTACCTCGATGAGGTGTTGCGCGCGGGTTCCGAGGCCAACCGCCGGCTGCACGCGTTGGCGGCGGGCGAATCGAAGCGCATCGAGCTTGTGGGCGGCATGTATGCCATGGAGCAGGTTTACGAAACCAAGGCGCGTTCGGCCGGACTTTTTGAATCGCATCGCCGGTTCATTGACGTGCAGGTCGTGGTGGTCGGCGAGGAGATCATGGAAGTCGCCGAGATCGGCCTCCTGCCGGCGAAGACGGCCTACGATGCGGAGAAGGATTTCCTGCTCTATGGCGACTACGCGCAGGCTTCGGTGCTGCGTTTCCGCGCCGGTGAGGCGGCGGTGTATTTTCCCAACGACGGACACATGCCGTGCCTGCGCGCGGGAGCTGACGCCGTGCTCGTGCGCAAGACGGTGATCAAGGTTCCGGTGCCGGCCTGAGCTGAGCGCCGATGAATTACCGGCATCATTTTCACGCGGGCAATTTTGCCGACGTGATGAAACACGCGTTGCTCGTGCGGCTCGTGCGGGCGATGCAGCGCAAGGAGAAGGGGTTTCTCTACCTCGACACGCACGCGGGGCGCGGCGCTTACGACCTCGAAGCGGCGGCCAAGGGCGATTCGCTCGCGCGCCAGCCGGAGTGGCCCGCGGGCATCGGCCGGCTCTGGACGCAGACCGGCCTGCCGGAGCCGCTGGCGGATTACGTGCAGCTGGTGCGCGGGTTTGACCACGCGCGCGGCAACCGCGACGCCGGGCCGAAGTTTTATCCCGGCTCGCCCTCGATCGTGGCGGCACTGGCGCGACCGCAGGACCGCCTCGTGTTGTGCGAAAAGCAGCCGGACGAATGCGCGGCGCTGCGGAGCGAATTGCAGTTTGCACTGCGCGCCTCGGTGCAGGCGATGGATGGCTACATCGCGCCCCGCGCGATGCTGCCGCCGCCGGAGAAACGCGCGCTGGTGCTGATCGACCCGCCGTTCGAGGCGCAGGATGAATTTGCCCGCATCGTGGACGCCGTGGCCGAGGGCCTGGCGCGACTGCCGGGCGGAGTGTTTGCGGTGTGGTATCCCCTGACCGGCCGCGCCCGCATCGAGGCGCTGGCGGAGAGTTTTCGCGGGCTCAAGCTGCCGCCGACGGCGGTGTTTGAGCTGGCGATCGCCGGCGAGTATTCGGCGCTGAAGCTGCGCGGCTGCGGCCTGGTGGTGGTGAATCCGCCGTGGCAATTTGAGGCGGAAGTGATGCCCGCGATGAAAACGCTGGCCGCCTTGCTCGCACAGGCGCCGGGAGCCGCGGCGGTTTGCCACTGGCTCGTGCCGGAGAATTGAGCGCAAAAAAACCGGGGTCGGTGGACCCCGGTTGAAATGATGGCGCTGGCGAGCGGCGCCTCAGGGCGCGGCTGGCGCTTGGGCGGGGGCGGCCGCGTGCGTGATGCGGGTCGCGGTGAAGGGCAGTTGTTCAAACTGGGCGCGCGGATTCGGCAGCGGGAGGTCGGGCGCCTTGAAGATCGGTTTGCCCCATAAAATGTCGCGGGCGAGAACGGTCCGGGAGGTCTGGACGATCGGGGTGGGGGTGTGCTGCGGGGGGAGTTTGGTCAGGGGGGGCATGGTCAGGTTTGGTTGGTAGCTTCGGTTCGGGTCAGGTCAAGGTCAGTAGCGTGGCGGGCAAAAATGTTCCGGAAAAATCCCGACATGACATTTTCGCCCGCCCGCGGTCAGGCGACGCGTTGCAGGCGTGCGGCTTGGGTGACGGGCACGCGCTTGGGCAGGAGCAGGGTCAGCACGCCGTCGTGCAACTCGGCCTGCAGCGCGGCGTAGTCGAGGCCGTGGCCCAGCCGCAGCCGCAACTGGTAGTCGCGCTGCGCGCTTTCGAGGTGCAGGGCCTGCCAGTTGACGCGCACGAAATGGACTTTGCGGGCCGTGACGATGATGTCCGGGCCGCGGGCCTCGATCTCAATGCCGGCGCCTTCGACGCCGGGCACGTAGACCACAAGCTTCACGGCATCAGGTTGCTCGCGGCAGTCATAGCTCGGTTTGCGGAACTGCGACGGCGAGGTCGCTTCCACAAAACGGCTGGGACGGCTGGAACTCAGGGTGTTGATGATCGTGTGCATGGGAAAAATGAAAATGAGGGTGGGTCCTCGGGGCTTGGGGCCTCCGGGCTTCAGGTTTTCTAAACGTTATTCCGTTAAACGGAGGTTTAGGCCTGCGAGCCCGGGCCGGTCTGTTGTTTGCTCCAATTAATGACGACCAGCGACATCTGGGCGCGGCAAACAGCAGCGGCCTTCGTATGCGAAGTGCCGGCGCAAGCGCGGAGATGTTTGTAAGATGCGGTCATTGGAACGTGGGACAACATGCACAAAGCAGAACGCGGGCCAAGAATTTTCTTAAAATCGCACGTGACATTTGCGCAACGCGATGCTGTGCGCGGCGGAAATTTTCACTCGTGCCGGCTGGTCAAAGTCGTCTCAATCGCGGCGATTTCCCTCCATTCCCAACCCCCCTCCACCCATGTTTACCGCCCAAGAAGTCGCTGCCTTTCACCGTGATGGCTACTACATTGCCCGCCGGCTCTTCGATGCCGATGAGATGAGCCTCCTCAAGACGGCGGCCAAACAGGACCGTGCCATGAAGGAGCATGCGCACGACCTGAAGGACAATCGCGGCTCGACCTCCAAGCTCGCGCTCTGGAACGAGGCGGGCGACGACATTTACGGCCTGATGGCGCGCAGCGAGCGGGTCGTGAACCGCACCGAGCAGCTGCTCGAGGACGAGGTCTATCACTGGCACTCGAAGATGAGCATCAAGGAGCCGCGCGTCGGTGGCGCGTGGGAGTGGCACCAGGATTACGGTTATTGGTATAACAACGGCTGCCCCTGGCCGGACCTCGTCTCGTGCTTTATTGCGGTCGATCCCAATACCAAGGAAAACGGCTGCATGCAGCTGCTGAAGGCGTCGCACCGCATGGGCCGCATCACGCACGGCCGCTTTGGCGACCAGACGGGCGCCGATCCCGAGCGCGTGAAAGTGGCGATGGAAAAGCTGGAGCTGGTCTACGCGGTGATGGAGCCGGGCGATGCGCTGTTTTTCCACTGCAACACGCTGCACTGCTCCAGCCAGAACAAGTCGGAGCATCCGCGCTGGTCGCTCATCTGCTGCTACAACAGCAAGCACAACGATCCCTTCAAGGCGACCGACCATCCGGCCTACCATAAGCTGCACAAGGTGCCGGACTCCGCGATCAAGGCCGCCGGTGGCCGCATCGAGGCGGACAAGGTTTATTGGGCGCGGGAATCGAGCTCAACGTCGCGTCTGCCGCACGACGGGATCAAGGATTGAGCCGGGCGGGGTGGCGGCTAGGGTGTCGGCATGAAACCGATGACCGATGCCGCCACGACGACCGCAGAACTCAAGGCCCGGGTGCTGGCCTTTGCGCGGGAGCGCGACTGGGAACAGTTTCACGCGCCGAAAAACCTCAGCATGGCCCTGGCCGCCGAAGCGGGCGAATTGATGGAGCACTTTCTCTGGGCCACGCCCGAGCAGTCGCAGGTGGTGGTGCGTGATGCGGTGAAGCGGCGGAAGATCGAGGACGAACTGGCGGATGTGGTGATCTACGCGCTGGAGTTTGCCAACATGACCGGCATCGATGTGGCCACGGCGATCGAGCGGAAGATGGCGGAGAATGCCAAAAAATACCCGGTCGAGAAATCACGCGGACGCTCGGACAAATACAATGAATTGTAGGATTTTCGAATTGGGATTTTCGATTCGATCGAGCGATGCCGGCAGGCGGGCGTGAAATCGAAAATCGAGAATCCGAATTCGAAAATCTCAGAACACGTCGCCCTTCCAGCCCCACATGCCGCGGTTGACGTCGATGAATTTCACGTAGACGCGGGCCGGGCTGACGCCGAGGTGGTCCTCGATCAGGGTGCACAGCGCCTTGCTGAGCTTCTTGGTTTTGCGACCGGGAAGGCCGACGCTCTTGAGTTCGAGGAAGGCCACGGGATCGTCGCTGCCGGCGAAGAGCATCGTGGTGTCGGGCTGGAGGGCGACCATCACGAACGATTCGGGCTTGTCGAGTTCGCTGGCGACGAGGGCGGAGGCTTCCTTGAGGACGGTGCGCGTGGCTTTCCGGGACAGGGGTAGGTTGGTTTGGATTTTGAGGTAGGGCATGGCGGGGTGGGGTTGGCTGACGCCCATACTCTGGGCGACTTACCCGCACTCTGCAACGCTGCCGAACGAATCAAGCCTTGGGACGAAACGCCTTCATCACCGCCTCGTTGGTCTCCAGCCGCGGTCCGCCGATGAGCTCGAGGCAATAGGGGATCGCGGGGAAAACGGCTTCGAGATTTTCGCGGATGGCCTTGGGGCGGCCGGGGAGGTTCACGATCAAGGTGCGGCTGCGGATGCCGGCGGTTTGGCGCGAGAGGATCGCGGTCGGCACGTAGCGGAGCGAGGTGGCGCGCATGAGTTCGCCGAAGCCGGGGAGCATTTTTTCGCACACGGCGGCGGTGGCTTCGGGCGTGACGTCGCGCGGGGCGGGACCGGTGCCGCCGGTGGTGACGATGAGGCCGCAACCGCTGACATCGGCCATGCGCGTGAGCTCGGCTTCGAGGGTCGCGCGGTCGTCGGGCACGATCTTGTAGTCGAGGTCGAAGGGCGTGATGAGCCACTCACGCAGGAGGGCGACGCACGCCTGGCCGGGAGTATCGGCATAGACGCCAGCGCTGGCGCGGTCGGAAACATTAAGGACGCCGATCTTGGGAGTCATGGTGCGGCCGAAAATCTGCGGATGATTTCGGCGGGTGTCACGCCCTGCGCGCGGAGGGTGCGCAGGCTGAGGGCGTCGTGGCGCTTGGCGAGGCGGCGGCCTTGATCGTCGAGCATGAGCGGGCAATGGAAGAAGGCGGGCGCAGCGGCGCCAAGGGCGCGGAAGAGCAGGAGTTGACGGAAGGTGGACTTGATGAGATCGGCACCGCGGACGACCTCGGTGATGCCCATCGCAATATCGTCGACGACGGTGGCGAGTTGGTAGCTGGGCACGTCGTCCTTGCGCCAGACGAGGAAGTCGCCGAAGTCGCGGCCGGCGACAGCTTGCTGCGGGCCATGGTGGCCGTCGTGAAACGTGAGCGTTTCACCGTCGGGCACGCGGAAGCGCCAGTTCACGGTGATGGGATCGCCGAGTGGCGGCAGGGGCGCGCCGATGGGCGGGCGGAATTGCGGCGGGTAGATGGGCTCGTCGTTTTCACCGCCCTCGTGCGGGGCACCGGCGGCCTCGATCACATCGCGGCGCGAGTGCGTGCAGGGAAAAATCAGGCCGGCGGCGTGGAGTTTTTCGAGGGCGGCGCGGTAGAGGGCGCGGTGTTCGCTTTGGGCGACGATGGGTTCCTCCCAAGTCAGGCCGAGCCAGCGGAGGTCCTCCAACATCGCTGCGACGAAATCGAGGCGGAAGCGGATGGCGTCGAGGTCGTCGTTGCGCAGCAAGAGCCGACCGCCGGCCTGCCGGGCGCGCTCGGCGGCGATCCAGAAGGTGCGTGCGTGGCCGAGGTGCAGGTGACCCGTGGGTGAAGGGGCGAGGCGGCCGCGATAAGTGAAATTTTTCTCAACCACAGGTAGACACAGATAAACACGGATGGATTAAATCAACCAAGCGATTTTAGAGTTTAACCAAAGGGAGGTCTGCGTTCAGCTGATGATTCCAGATGAAACTCCTGTGTGTTTATTGCTCCTCCAGCGACCGGCTGGATCCCAAATATCCGGCGGCGGCCGAGGCGCTGGGGCGCGAACTGGTCGCACAGGGCTGGGGACTCGTTTACGGCGGCGGCAAGACCGGGCTCATGGGCGCGGTGGCGCGGGGCACGAAAGCCGCGGGTGGCCGCGTCGTCGGGGTCATTCCCGAATTCATGAAGGCGAAGGAGCTGGCGTTTGATGAGGCGGACGAACTGGTCACGGTGGTCACCATGCGGGAGCGCAAACTCCTGATGGAGGCGCGGGCCGATGCGTTTGTAGCGCTGCCGGGCGGTTTCGGGACACTGGAAGAGATCATGGAAATCCTCACGCTGCGGCAGCTCGATGTGGTCAAAAAGCCGTGCGTGTTTCTCAACCAGGATGGTTTTTACGACGACCTGATCCGGCTCTTTGAGCGGATGCTGGCGGAGAAGTTTTTCAAACCGTCGAACATGGGGCTGTTTCGCGTGGCGGCGGATGTGCCCGGGGTTTTTACGGAGATCGAGGCGGCCCGCACGGCTCCGGTGGAGTCGAAGTGGTTTGAGACGCGCTGAGCCATGCATCGCGCCAAAGTCCTCGCGCTGCTGCGCAGCCATGCCGCGCGCACCCTCAGGGCCCACGAGGAAACCATGACGGCGGAGACAATCCGTTTTGTGGAGGCGCATGCGGACTGCCTGTTGCGCTCGCAACTGAGCGGGCACCTGACGGGTTCGGCGTGGGTGGTGGATGGAACGCGCACGCGGACGCTGCTGACGCATCATCGCAAGCTGAACAAGTGGCTGCAGCTCGGCGGACACGCTGACGGCGATCCGGACCTGGCCGCGGTGGCGTTGCGGGAGGCGGGCGAGGAGAGCGGGCTGACGCGGTTGCGACTGAGCACGCCGGCGATCTTTGACCTGGACCGGCATCTGATCCCGGCGCGCGGGGCGGAGCCGGAGCACTGGCATTATGATTTGCGTTTCATGATCGAGGCCGACCCGGCGGAGCCGCTGGTGGTGAGCCATGAGTCGAAGGAACTCGCGTGGGTCGAGGTATCGCGCGTGGCGAAGCTCAATCTGGAGGAATCCATGGCACGGATGGTGCGCAAGACGGTGGCGTTGCAGCGGTGAGCGATGGCGTGGGGTGGCGCGTGGACCCGATTTTGCTGTTTACGTGCGGAGGGCGGGCGATTCGTTGGAGCGGTGTTCAAAGCCTACTGGACCAAACTCACGCGCACCGTCCCTTCCTCGTTCATGGCGGCGTTGCTGCTGGGCGGGGCGTTTTTGCTTTTTGTGGCGTGGGATCAGTCGCATTGGTGGCAGGCGAAGGAAGACTATACCTTCGGCTGGCTCGTCCCGCTGTTCACGGTCTACGTCGTCTATGATCGCTGGGCGGCGATGACGGCGGCGCTCAACGTTTGCGCGGCGCCGGGCAGTCCGCGGGCAGGCGGTTGGCAAAAGTGGCTGGTGGGTTTCGTCGTGGGTGCGGCGCTGCTGGGTGGAGCGGCGATGTTCCTGTTGGGGGCGTTTTATCGGGCGGGTGCGGGGTCGTCGCAGCCGGGCACGCTGGCGCTTACGATGGGCATGGCGGGCATTTTGTTTGCGCTGCTGTTTCTCAACGCGCCGGAAAGTCCTTCGCCCGTGCGGGCGGGTTTGCTGGCCGATGCGCGGGTGCGGCTGACGGCGTTGTTTATTTTCCCGATTATGATCTGGTTTGTATCGGCGCCGATGGTGTCGGTGGTGGAAAACCAACTGAGCCTTTTTCTTCTGCGCAAGGTGGTGACCGTGGTGTCGTTCACCTTCGATGTGCTCGGCATGCCGGTGGAGCAGGAAGGCAATGTGCTGCTGCTGCCGACGGGGCGCGTGGGCGTGGCGGAGGCGTGCTCGGGGATTCGCTCGCTGACGGCGTGTTTGTTTGCCGGGTCGTTTCTCGCGGCGATGTTTCTCGACCGGCTGTGGAAAAAAATCGCACTCGTGTCGGCGTCGCTGCTGCTGGCGTTTGTCACGAATTTGATCCGCAGCCTGTTCCTCACCGCGTGGGCTTACAATTACGGCCCGGAGGCGATCGAGGGCACGGTGCACGATGCGGCGGGCTACTCGGTGCTGGGGCTGACCATGGTCGGGCTGCTATGCCTGCTGCCGATTTTTAATCTCAAGCTGGCGACGATCGCCGAGCCGGTGGAGGAAGAGAAAACTGAACTGCCCAAGAGCTGACTGGAGTAGGGCGTCTGTCAGCAGGCTATGCTGATCGAAGCGGGCGGCGATAGACCCGCTGCTAGTTTTTAACCGGGGAGACGCCGATGCCGTGGGCGTTGGAGAGCTTCAGGTGTGCGGCGGCGGCGCGATTGACGTCGGCACGGGTCATTTCGGTGAAGGCGCGGGGCAGCGAACGAGCGTCGGCGAGCACGGCGGGCTGCGTTTGGGCGTAGAGCAGGACGTTGTGCAGCCACCACGCATTGGCGCGCAGATTTTCGGCGGCTTGGGCGCGGAGCGGCTCGGCGAGGCGGGTGAACTCTTCCTCGGTCACGCCGCGGCGCGCGAGTTCGTCGGCGAGCTGGTTCACGAGATCGGCGAGCTTCTTGGCCTTGGTGGGCTCAAAGGTGAGACGGAGCCAAGCGTAACTGTAGTCGGGTTGGACGATGATCCGCTCGACGCTGCCGCTGGGGGCGTAGGTGGCCCCGCGTTGTTCGCGCAGCTGGAGGCGGAGACGATCGATGAGGGCCTCGGTGGCGAATTGGAGAGCGCGAAAGTCGCGGGTGTCAGCGGCGGCGGGTGCCGGCCAGGCGCAATAGACGACGGCGGCTTTTTCCGCGGTGCCGGCGCGTGAGATGATCGTGCGCACCGGCTTGGCGGGAAAAACCAGGCGTTCGGCGGCGGTGGCGGGCGCGGCTTGGCGGGTGGGCAGCGTGCCGACCGTAACCGACGCGGCGGCGATGGCGGTGGCGGGATCAAGGTCGCCGGTGAGACCGATCTCGAGCGAACCACCGAGCCAGTGCTGGCGAATCCACGCGGCGATATCCTCGAAGGGATAGACGGCCACTTGCGCCGGGGCTGTGACGGCGATGCGCGGATCGTGATTGCTGATATGCCAGATGAACTCGGATTGAGCGAAGCCGCCGATGGATTTCAGCCGCGGCTGCACTTGGGAACTGTAGTCGGAGAGCGCTTGCGGGAGGCGGGCCGGCTCCAACTTCACATCGGAGAGGAAGGCGGTGAGAAATTGGAAGGCGAACGGCAGCTCGGCGGTCGGGCCGTCGAGCGTGACCAGGAACTGATAGTCAACCTGGGTGATCCGTGCGACGACGCCGCGCACGCGGATGATGCGGCTGAGTTCCTCGCGCGTGTGGCGCCCGACGTCGCAGCGACCCAGCAACGAAGCGGAGAGCAGGAACAAGCCGGGCTTGTCCGGCGGAAAATCGGCGGCGCCGCGACCGATGCGGGCGGCGAGGCGAAACCGGTTGGGCTCGGTGGAGCTGGCGCGGAGATTGAGGTGGGTGCCGTTGGCGAAGGTGACGAGTTCGACGCCGAGATCCGCCTCGGTGCGACGCTGCGTGACGGCGCCGGCGGGACCGAAGTCGGTGTAGCGAAACTCGAGCGGGGCGGTGTCGGCGGGTTTTTCGGCGGCGAGCGGCTGGGCGGCGGCGGCTTGGAAAGTGGCGAGCAAGTCAGCGCCACGAATGGCGGGTGGCTTGGGCGTCTCGATGACGAGGCGCAGGCTTTCAGCCGGGAACAGCGTGGGCAGGGTGGCCGCGGCATCGGCCGGGGTGAAGCGGGCGGCTTGCGCGGTGGCGTCGGCGAGGATTTCAGCGGGGTCCTGCCAGCTTTGGCCGGCGAGGAACAGGGCGACGACGTGATTGGCGACGACGTGGGGCGACTCGCCTTGCATGGTGTCGCGGAAGGAACGTAGGTCGGCGAGAAAGGTGGCGGTGGCTTCGGCGAGTTCGGCGGCGGTGAAGCCGTTTTCGCGTGCGCGGCGGAGTTCGTGTTCGATTTCGGTCACGGCGAGGGCCCAGTCGCCGACGGCGGTGTGGGCTTCGAGACCGTGGAGGAGCAGACGCGGGTCGCGGCCCGGGGCGCGGAGAGCCTGAATGAGCCCGAAGCGGTCGGGCGACTGCGCGCGGAGATCGCGTTGGCGGCGGCTGAGGGCGCGGGTGACGATTTGCTGGGCGCGATCCAGTTCGCGGCCGGCGGTGGTGTCGGGCGGCCGCGGAGTGATGGCCACGAGCGAGACGACGGCGGCGCTACCGATCGGATTTCTGATGATGTGTGCTTGGAGACCGTCGGCCGGCGGAGTGATGAGGGGCGCGGGAGGAGTGGCGGCATCCGCGGCTGACAGGGTGGAGAAATTATCCGCGACCAGTTGACTCGTTGCGGTGGAATCGAAGTCGCCGACGACCACGAGAGTCATGCGCTCGGGGCGATAGCAGCGGGTATAAAACGCCCGCAGGCCGGCGGCGGTGGCGTTTTCGATCTGCGTGGGGTCGCCGATGGGCAGACGCGCGGGCAACGCCGTGCCCCGGTAAAGCGCGGCGAGGGTGGCCACCTCGGTTTGATAACTGCTGGTGATGCGCTCGCGGAGTTCGCTGAGGACGACGCCTTTTTCGCGGCGGACTTCGGCGGGGAGAAAATTGATACCGTCGGCGTAGTCCCGCAGGACTTGCAGCGCCTCGGGGAGATGGGCGCCGTGGCGGGCAGGAAGGTCGAGCCGGTAGCTGGTGAAGGCGAACGAAGTGTCGGCGTTGGCATCGGGACCCCACGCGAGGCCGGTTTTTTGGAAGAACTTGATGAGTTCGCCGGGCGGATAGTGGCGGGTGCCATTGAAGGCCATGTGCTCGACGAAGTGGGCGTAGCCCTGCTCGTTGTCGTGCTCGTCGAGCGAACCAGCATGGACGATGAGACGCAGGCTGACGCGGCCGGGTTCAGTCGTATGCGGGAGGATGAAATAGCGGAGGCCGTTGGGCAGGGTGCCTTGGACGGGAGTGGCGAGGGCAGCGGCAGTTGCGCTGGGGCAGAACAGCGCGGTGCAGAGGATCAGGGTAAAGGTGGAAAGCGCGCGAAGAACGGGCGGCATGGGGTGGGGCACTGACTAATGAGTAATGGCGAAAGCCTATTGTCCAATGATGAACGAGCAGGCGGTGGCCGTCGTGGCGCCGAGGTTGGTCAGGAATTAAAGCGCAGGCAGGTGAATGGGGATTTAGCGACTGAGCGGGTTGGCGGGAGAGCGGCGGACAGGCACGCTAGGTTCGCGCGCGGGCGGGGATTTTTTGGGTTTCCCTGCCTTGGGAGCTGGAGTGTCGGGCTTGGGTGCGGGGGTGGCTGCGGCTTCTGGCTGTGGCACGGCGACGAAGGTCTGGGCCTGATCGGCGGTGAGATACTTGCTGGCGAGCGCGTTGAGCTCGGCGACGGTCATGGCGCGGTAGTCGGCTTCGCGCGAGCGCGGCCATTCGAGGCGGGCGGGTTCTTCCTGCAGGGCTTGGAGAACATAGTGCAACCAGTAGCTGTTGTCGCGAAGGCGGGCGTCGTTGCCGGAGAGGATGGGTTGGCGCACGCCTTCGAGTTCCTCCTCGGTGAGACCGTGCTGCGCGAGTTCGGCGGCGAGTTCGCGGATGCGGCGGGCGAGGCGGAGGGCCTCGGCGGGAGGCGCACTGAGGCGGAGCATGAAGTAACCGTCGTCACGGAGCGTGTCGCCGTTCCACACGGTGGCGGAAGGGTCGTAGGTGGCGCCGAGTTTTTCGCGGATCTCGAGGAGGACGCGGTTTTCGAGCACCGAGGAAAGCGCTTCGAGGCGGCGGAGCGTATGGACGTCGCTGCAGCCGTGGACGAGCCATTGCACGCGGACGGCGGCGCGCGGGATGGCGCTGTAAACGATGTTCTGCCAGCGGCCGGGAGTGCCGAAGAACTCGATGCGCGTGGCATAGGCGGGTGGCGGGTTGTGCGGCGGGCGGGCGGGTGCGGTGCCGAGGGTGCGGGCGAAGAGTTCGATGGCGGCTTCGACATCGAAATCGCCCACGACGCCGACTTCGACGGCGGTGTCGGTGAGGCCGTTGCCCAGCCAGGTGGAAAATTCCTCGAAAGTGCGCCGGCCCACGCTGTCGGCGGGCGGGAGGGCGAAGAGGGGATTGTCCTTCGACATGATGCGGGCGGCCGTGGCGTTGAGGGCGGCGTCGGCCTCGCGGGTGGCCTGGCTGTAGGCGAGGGTGGTCCGGATCTGCGCGGTTTGGAAATCAACGATGCGCCAGGCGGGATCCTCGATGTAGGCCTTGAGCAGGGCGAACAGATCGGGGAGACCGCGCGTGTCGGAGCCGCCGGTAAAGATGAACGCATCCTCGCCTACGCCGAAACCGAGGCCGAGGTTGCGTTGGGCGAGGAAGCGGCGGAGATCGTCGCCGTTGTGACGGGCCAGGCCGGCATCGATGAGATAATTGGAAGCGATGAGGTTCAAGCCGGCGAGACGCGGGGGCAGCGTGAGCAGGCCGCGACCGACCCGGGCGTGGAATTGCACGAGGTTGCGGCTGAACTTCGTGGCCTTGAGGTTGAGGCGGGCGCCGTTGACGAATTCGATGGCGTGGATGTCGAGGTCCTCGATGTAGCGGCGCTCCTTGATGGTGCCGGATTGGGCGGCGGGCGCATAGGCGAGGGCCGAGATGACGGGGATGGGTGGTGGCGGCAGCTTGGCCTTGAGAGCGGTGCGATAAACGCCGAGCAGTTCTTTCTCGGGCTTCCGGAGGTTGAGGTTGCCGACGCCAATGAGGGTGGGCTGGCCGGGGCCCCAGAGTTCGTTGAACGTGGCCTTGGCCGCGGCGCGGTCGAAGGTCGCCATGATGGTTTCGGTCAGGGCTTGGAATTGCGCGGAGTTGGCTGGGACCATGTCCTGCGCGAGGGCCATCGCGAGGCGGTCGGCGCCGTAGGCGGAAGATTCGGTGGCCTCGGCGGCGAGGGCGTATTCGTAGCGACGACGCACGCGCTCGGTGGCCTCGGTGATCTCGGCGGCGGTGAAACCCTGTTCGGCGACCCGGCGCCACTCCACGGCGAGGGCCTCGACGGCGCGACCCCAGTTAGGCGGCGCGGTGGTGACGCTGAGAATGTTTTGAATGTAATACTGGGCGAAGGCTGTGGTCTGCGCGGCGGCTTCGCCGAACTCGTGGGAATTGGCGCGGCGCAGCTGGTCGAGGCGCTCGTTGAGCATGTTCATCACGAGTTCGCGGCGGATGGACTGCGTGCGGTGGGCCAGCGTTTCGGAGCCGCCGGGGCCGGCGATGACGGAGTTGAGTTGGATCGAAATGGCGCCCGTCTCGGCGGTGGAGTGGAGTAGCGCGCGGGCCTTGGCGGCATTGCCGACGCGGCCGATGTCCGGCGGCGGGGGCAGTGGCGTCGTGGCGACGGGCATCGAGGCGAATTTTTCGCGGATGAGGGCTTCGAGTTTTTCGGGCGGGGCGTCGCCGACGGCGATGACGATCAGGTTGTCGGGACGATACCAGCGCTCGTAAAAGGCGCGCAGGTCGGCGGCGGAAGCCTTGGCGATGGTGGCTTCGAGGCCGATGGGGCTGCGTTGGGAAAGCAGGCTGCGCTCAAAGAGGAAGTGGGTAATGTCGTCGCCGGCGCGGGACTGCCAGTTGTCTCGTGCGCGACGCTCGCTGGCGATGACCCCACGCTCGCGCTCGACTTCCTCGGGATCGAAGGTCTGGCCGTCGGCGAACTCGCGCAGCACACCGAAAGCCTCCTCGAGCCGGCCGTCGCCCATGCTCGGGGCCTCGATGCCGTAGATGGTGTGGGTCAGGAAAGTGAACGCACTCACGTCGGGACCGAAGGCGAAGCCGTGGCGCTGCAGCGCGGTCATGAGCGTTTCCTTGGGGTAGAGCCGCGTGCCGTTGAAGCCCATGTGCTCGACGAAGTGCGCGAGGCCGCGCTCGTGGTCGCGTTCGTGGAGCGAGCCGGTGAGCACGAGCAGGCGCAACACGGTGCGGCCGCGGGGCTCGGGGTTGGGCTTGATGGCGTAGCGCAGGCCATTGGGCAGGGTGCCGAAGCGGATCGCGGGGTCGGGCGTGAGGCCGTCGCCGCCCGGCGGCCAGCTTGCGGCGGCGGGGCTGGAGCGGAGGAATGTGCTCAAAGCCAGGGCGAGAAAGAGGCCGAAGCGGAACAATCTGAGGGGCATGCGCGGGCGAAGGTGGGCGCGAATGGAAACGGGATGAAGCAAAAAGGCTCGGCATCGGAGCGCCGGCCTTTTGAAGTGGGGCGTCCCGAAACGAACCCGATGCTTTGGTTTTACCGATTGCTCTTTCTGCCTGCGCTATTGCTGAGCGCGCCGTTCTACGTGCGGCGCATGCGACGGCGCGGGGGTTACCGGGAGAATTTCCGGCAACGTTTCGGGCATATCGATGGTTTGCCGCCCAAGCAACCCGGCCGCCGGCGGATCTGGCTGCAGGCGGTGAGCGTGGGCGAAATCCTCGCGATCGGCCCGATGCTGGAAGCGTGGCACCGCGACGCGACGGTGGAGGTTTACCTGACGACCACGACGAGCACCGGCTACCGGCTCGCGGAGGAACGCTACCGCCGGCTGGTCGCGGGCATTGGTTATTTTCCGATCGACTGGTGGTGCTTCAGTCGCCGGGCATGGAACTGCATCCAGCCGGACCTCGCCATTCTGACCGAGGGCGAACGCTGGCCCGAACACATTCACCAAGCGAAGGTGCGCGGTGTGCCGGTGATTTGTATCAACGCGCGGCTTTCTGATCGCAGCTACCGGCGGATGCGGCGCGTGCGCTGGGCCGTGCCCGGGTTGATGGCGGGCGTCACGCGCGTGCTGCCATGCTCGGTGCACGACGAGAAGCGTTTTCTCGATCTGGGGATCGCGCCGGAACGGCTGCGCACCACGGGCAACATCAAACTCGATGTGGCGATTCCGTTGATGAACGACGGCGAAAAGGCGCAACTGCGGCGCGAACTGGGCCTGCCGGCGGCGGGGCTCGTGCTGATGGGTTCGTCGACGTGGCCGGGCGAGGAGGAAGCGTTGGTGGCGGCATTGCAACGCGCACGCGCGCAGGGACGGCATTGTTCGCTGTTAATCGTGCCGCGGCATGCGGAGCGACGGATGCAGATCGACGCGGCGGTGCGCGAGGCGGGGTTGAAGTATCATTTTCGTTCGCGCGGTCCCGTGAATGGCGAGGTGGATATTGCCATTGGCGACACGACGGGGGAGATGCGGCGGTTCCTGCAACTGGCGGACGTCGTGTTCGTGGGTAAAAGTCTTGCGCCGCACACCGAAGGGCAGACGCCGGTCGAGTCGGCGGTGCTGGGCCGGCCGCTGTTGTTTGGGCCGGGCATGAGGAATTTTAAAGTGATCGCAGAGGAATTGGTCGAAGAAGGTGCGGCATTGCAGGTGGCGAATGCGGAGGCGCTGGCGGTCGCAGTGACGGAACTGTTGGGCGATCCGGCGCGGCGCGGGCAACTGGCCGCGGCGGCGCAGGCCTGGCATCGGACGAATGCGGGTGCGGTGCAGCGCACGATCGAGATTGTGCGCGCGGAGCTGGCGGCGCGGGGTTGAAGGTCGGCGCTGCGGCTTAGCAAAGTGATTGTCGAGCTCGCGGCGGGCCCAGCGATCCCGCCTACCTTCAGGCTTCGACGAGTTCGGGAACCGGCTCGTCGGCGAAGAACGGGAAATCCTCGCGGAATTGGGCGAAGTTCACGAGTTCGTAGCGGCCGTCGAGGTGCTCGACGACGGCGGTGAGCGATTCGACCCAGTCGCCGGAGTTGAGGTAGTGGACGTTGCCCAGCATCTTGTCGGCGGGCGTGTGGATGTGGCCGCACATGACGCCGGTGCAGCCGCGGGACTGGGCGAGCTCGGCGATGTGGTCCTCGAAATTAGAGACGTGGCTGACGGCGGATTTCACGCGCGCCTTGATGGCCTTGCTGAGCGACCAGTATTCGAGGCCGCGCCAGCGGCGCCAGGCGTTGTAGGCGCGGTTGAGGCCGAGCAGGGCGCGGTAGCCCCAGTCGCCGAGATGGGCGAGGAAGACGAAATTCTTCGTGATGGTGTCGAACACATCGCCGTGCAGCACGAGATAGCGGCCACGCACGCCTTCGTGGACGTGGTCCTCGACGATGGTGAGTTTTTCGAACGCGAGCGGGAGAAAGGCGCTCAGGATGTCGTCGTGATTGCCGCGGAGATAGACGACCTCGGTGTCGCGCTTTTCCATTTTCTTAAGGACGATGCGGATGAAACGCGTGTGGGCCTTGGTCCAGCTGCCGGAGCGGGTGAGCTGCCAGCCGTCGATGATGTCGCCGTTGAGGATGAGTTTGTCGCAACGGGTGTGACGCAGGAAGTGGTTTACCTCGTCGATCTTGCAATCGGGCGTGCCGAGATGGACGTCGGAGATGATGACGGTGCGAACGCGGAGCGTGGCTTTCATGGTGAAAGGAGATGGGAGCAATTTGTCACCTAATAGGTGACAAACTGGAGTTATTACCTCCGATAGAAGGTCTGGGTTGAATGTAACCTATTGGGTTACAAATGAGGTTGGTGGTGAGGACGTGGCGGGCGATGTCGCGGGCGGCGCGGGGGCGGGCGAGCGGGGCGAGGGCGCGGCGCCAGTCGCGCCACACCTCGCCGCGGGCGGCGAAGGCGCGCTGGAGCGCGGCGATGACGGCGTCGGGCGAAGTGGCGAGGGCGCCGATGCCGTGGCGGCGGAGCAGCTCGTAATTGCCTTCCTCCTGACCGGGGACGATCTGGTTGACGATCATCGGGCAGCGCGCGGCGATGGCTTCCTGCGTGGTGGCGCCGCCGGCCTTGCTGACGACGACGTGGTGCGTGAGGAGGAGCTGCGGGATTTGGTCGGTCCAGCCGAGGATCGTCGCCGGCGTGCGGCGGTGAGCGGCGGCTTTTTCGAGGGTGCGGCGGAGGCGTTCGTCACGCCCGACGGCGCAAGTGATTTCCCAATCCGTCTCGCCGAGGAGCCGGCGGGCGGTGGCCTCGGCGTGCTGCGTGCCGGAGTTGATGATGTAGAGGACGCGCGGGGCGTGGCCGGCGGCGAGGTTGGGCGGCTGGAGCGCGGCGGATTGGGCGGAGAACAGCGCGGACACGGGAAATCCGCTGACGTGGAGGAGCCGGCTCGGGGTGCCGGCCCGGCGCATGACCTGCGCGGAGTCGTCGTTGGGCAGGAACCAGCCGTTGCAGGCGGGAAGCCACCAGAGGGAATTGATGCTGATGGAATCGGTGACGACGTTGTAGTGCGGGACGCGGAGCACGCCGCTCTGGGCGAGCCGGTCGAGGAGGAAACCGTAAACCGGATACGTGCTGCAGACGGCGATGGGATTATTGTCGCGCAGCAGTCCGGCGAGGATGCGTTCCTCGCGACGCAGGAGCCAAAGGTGCCGGGGAAAAGGCTTGGTGCGATCGATCCAGGCGAAGAACGCGCTCCACAGCCGCGGTGCGCGGTTGATGGCCGTGAGATAGCCGCGGCGCGCGAGCGTGTTGAGGCGCGGCGAGGCGAGGGCGAAGAGATCGGCTTGGAGCGCGGTGCCGTCACCGGCCTCGGCGTCGAAGGCGGCGGCGAGGTGGCGGGCGGCGGCGTTGTGGCCTTCGCCGTAGCCGGCGGTGAGGATGAGAACCTGGTTCATGCGGCGGGGCGGGGTTGAGCGACGACGGCGGCGAGATCGGCCTCGAAGCGGGCGATGACGTTTTCCCACGACTGGTTTTCGAGCGCCGTGCGCGCGGCGGAGCGGAGGCGGTCACAGAGCGTTTGATCGGTGGCGAGGCGCACGGCAGAAGCGACCAGCGCCGCGGGTTGATCGCAGGGGACGGTGAGGCCGTTGACTTCGTGCCGGACGAACTGCCGCGCGGCGGCGTAGTCGAAGCCGGTGACGGCGAGTCCGCTGGCCATCGCCTCGGTGAGGACGTTGCCAAACGTTTCGCTCAGGCTCGCGTGGATGTAGATGTCGGCGGATGCGTAATGACGGGCGAGTTCCTGGCGCGGGATGAAACCGGTGAAGTGGCAGTGCGGGTGGGCGCGGGTGAGCTCGGCGCGGAGCGGGCCATCGCCGACGACGACGAAACGGCAGCGCGGTTCGACGGCGCGCATCGCCGCGAAGCAGCGGAAAAGGAGCGGGTAGTTTTTTTCGGAGGCGAGGCGGCCCGCGTGGAGGACAACGGGATCGGCGGGACCGGCCTGCCAGTTTTGGCGCAACGTGGCGGAACGGCGTTCGGGCGTGAATTGCGCGGTGTCGACACCGCGGGAAAGCACGCGCAGGTCGCGGAAGCCGAGGCCGGTGAGTTCGTCGCAAAGCTCCTGGGTCGGCGCAAAGGTGCGCTCGGTGCGGTTGTGCACGCGGCGGAGCCAGCCGAGGACGGCGCTGCGCAGCGGTGCGAAACCGTAGTCGCCCGTGTAGGTGTGGAAGTTGGTGTGAAAGCTCGAGGTGACGGGCAGCCCGAGTCCGCGCGCGGCGGTGATCGCCGAGGCGCCGAGCGGACCTTCGGTGACGACGTGCACGAGATCGGGGCGGGAGCGCCGCCAGAGTTGGGCGAGTTTGCGGCGCGCCGGGAGGCCGAGCCGGAGCAGGGGATAGCCGGGGATGGGCATGCCGGGCAGGGCGACTTCGGTGAACCCATCGCGCGGTGGCTGGTCGGCGAGATCGCGGCGGTGCGGCCGGTAAACCGTCACGCGATGACCACGCCGGCCCAATTCGCGGGCGATATGGCCAAAGGTCATGGCCACGCCGTTGATCTCGGGCGGAAAAGTTTCGGTGACGATGACGAGATTCACGCGGGGAATTATCCCCGCGGCCGTGCCGAACCCGTGTCAGTTGGGTAACGATTCGGAAAAACCGCGCAAAACCGCGGCGGCCAGCTCAGCGCCGCAGCAACGCCTCGACTTCGTCCCGGGTCGGCGTGGCGGGGATGGCCGGCACCTTGAGGATCGTGTCGAAAGTCGCTGCACCGACACACAGGATCCGCGGGATCATGCGGCGCCAAAGTTCGACGCGGGTGGTGGGCAAGACGAGCGAAAACCCGGGCGCCGCCGAGGGCGGCCGCGGGCCTGAATGCAAGAATTTGGTGATTGCACCATAGCGGACCATTTCTACGGTCGCCCCTTTTACGCGGATGCAGTCCCACGGCCCAAAGCGCGTCTATACTCCTCAATCGCTCGAATTTTGGTTCGGCAAACTCGAAAACGACTGGGCCACCGCATTTAGCGAAACGCAGCTCGACACCGGCCGGCAGCTCTATCGGGACGGGGAAGTTCGCGAGTTGGAACTCACTGCCAAAGATGCGATTATCCACCGCCGCGTGGACAAGCGCGATGAATATGCCGTGATCGAGTGGGACGACGATGGCCTTTCGGTGCGTTCTTCGACGACGGATCTTGAGATTGCGCGCGCGCTGGCGGTGGCCGGCTTGCACGAGATCGAAGAGCTGGTCGCGGACGAAATTTCACCGTTGCCGGCCTCGCCGCCGCGGACGCCGCCGCCGGCGACAGCGAACGGGCACAACGGTTTTCGGAACAGCAACAGCAATGGGCACAGCAACGGCCATTCCAACGGCAATGGCCATGGCCACGTGCAACCGCCGGTGGCGGCGGGGGCGCCGGTGCGGCCTTCCAGCGCGCCGGGATCGATCCGGCCGCTCGTGCTCGTGTTCAAGACCAAGACGGCGGGCCTTACGTTTCAGGCGCACTGGATCGAGCCCGATGGCAAGACCCGGCATCCTGCGCTGGGTGCGGCGGTGCATGCCGACGGCAACGGCCACGTGACCTCCGGCGAGCGCAGCAAGCTCATCGGCCTCGCGGCCTACGCGCGCAAGGCGCACTTCCACTACAACCAGCAGACGGGGCTCTATGTGCTCGGCTCGTTGGTGGAGATTCCCAATTTCTTGAAAGTCACGCTGCCGGCCTGGCGGCGGTTGTTTGCGATCGAGCTCGATGACCGCTCGGCGAACCTGCTCAAGGGCACGCGCACGATCGAGGTCGAGGCAGTGGCCGAGCGCGCGGCGCCGCGAACCGGCCAGCCCGATGGCACGGGGCTCAACCTCCGGTGGATTTTCCGCGCGGGCGAGCGCATGCTCACCGACGCCGAGGTCAACGCCCTGCTCAAGCGCGGCGGTGCGCCGGTGATTCTGCCCAACCTCGGCATCGTTTCGCTCACGGCAGAGCGTTGGGCGACGTTCAACGAGTGGCAGCAGAACGTCACCGACACGCATGGCGACGGCGAACTCTCGCCTTATCTGATTTTCTCCCTGTTCAGCGACGCGCGGCTGAAGCTTACGCTCTCGCCCGAGATCGAGGCGTGGCGCCAGACCGTGCTCGGGCCGCCCGCCGCGCCGCCGCCGCTGCCTGAGCTGCTGCGCCCGTATCAACGCCGCGGTGTCGAGTGGATGGCGCACCTCTGCGACGTGGGCTGCCATGGCTTGCTGGCGGACGAGATGGGTCTCGGCAAGACGCTGCAGGTCATCACGCTGCTGGCCACGCGCCCGGTGGCGGGCCGGCCGAATCTGGTCGTATGCCCCGCGAGCGTCGTGCCCGTGTGGCGCGAGGAGATCGCACGCTTTTTCCCGGAGCTGAAAGTCGACGTGCTCAAGGCCGGCCACGGTTTCACCTCGCGCACGGATGACGTGATCTGGCTCGCGAGCTACACGCAGCTGCGCAAACACCGCGAACAACTGCCGGCGCACGCGTTTGGCTACGTCGTGCTCGACGAAGGCCAGTTCATCAAGAACCCCGACGCCAAGGTCACGCAGACCTGCTTCGCCGTCCGCGCGCAGCACCGCATCGTGCTTACCGGCACGCCGCTGGAAAACCGCCAGCTCGACCTGTGGAGCATCTTCCGATTCCTGCTGCCCGGCCTGCTGGGTTCGCGCACGGCGTTTGAGTCGGCGCTGAACCTCAACCGTGCGGTGACGATGGAGCGGCTCCGCGCGCAGCTCGCGCCCTTTATTCTCCGCCGCACGAAGAAGGAGGTCGCCACCGAGCTGCCGCAGAAGGTCGAGATGGACCTGCTTTGCCCGCTCACCGATGTGCAGCGCGCCGAGTATGCGCGCATCTGCTCCGAGGGTCTCGAGCGGCTCGGCAACGACGTGGGCGCGGCGATGCGCGAAAAATCCTTCGGCTTCCTCGCGCTGCTGACGCGCCTGCGCCAGACCTGCTGCGATCCCGACATGCTGCCGTGGCGCGATTCGCCGCTCAGCGACTCGGGCAAGATCACGCTGCTTATCGAGAAACTCGCCGAGATCGTCGGCAGCGGCCACAAGGTCGTGATCTTCTCGCAGTTCGTCATGCTGCTCGACCGCGTGCGCGAAGCGATGGCGGCCAATTTCCCCGACCTGCCGCGTTACGAATTGACGGGCATGACGCTCGACCGCCTGAAACCCGTGCAATCCTTCCAGACGGCGACCGGTGCGGCGGCGATGCTCGTGTCGCTCAAGGCGGCTGGCACCGGCATCACGCTGCACGCGGCGGACTACGTTTTCCTGCTCGACCCGTGGTGGAACCCGGCGGTCGAGGCGCAGGCCGTGGATCGCGTGCATCGCATCGGCCAGACGAACACCGTGTTTGTTTACCGCATGGTGACGGCCGGGACGATCGAGGAGCGCATCCAGGCGTTGAAGGCCGACAAGAAGGATCTTTTCGACAAGCTCATCGGCGGGCTCGGCGGCGACTTTGACCTGAGCCAGCACTTCACCTCGCTGCAAAGCCTCGTGCAACTGACGACGCAGGTGGAGCAGGAGCAGCCCGAGCAGAGTTACACGGTGGATTGAGGTAGCCGGGGTCGCCGAAATGTTTCACGGAATTTTTGCGTCGGAATGGTGACGCGGGCTTGTGCCGCCGCATGCTGGCACTACGCTGGCTGCGACGTGGCAATTTACACCGCAACATCCGGCGATCGACGATGAAGAAGGTCACCGATCCGGCGAAGCTCCTGATGGAACGGCTCCTGCGGTTGCTGCGCTGGCGGTTGTGGCTGGCGGAGCGTCTCCAGCCGACGGAGTGGCAGGTCACGCTGATGTGGGCGGCGCTGGCGGGATTCCTCGGTGCGCTGGCGGCGTTGATTTTTACCGCATGCGCGGAGGGCATTCACCAATTCCTGACCAATTCCAACGCCGGTGTGGTCGAATCGATGCGGTTGCTACCCTGGTGGATGCGACTGGCGATTCCGGCGGTGGGCGGGTTGCTGGCGGGGCTCGTGCTCATGCTCGGCAAGCACCTCGTGCGGGGCAAAAGCTCGACCGACTACATGGAAGCGATCGCGATCGGCGATGGCCGGATTCCGCTGCGCACCAGCCTGGTGAAGAGTATCGCGGCGCTTTTCACGATCAGTTCGGGCGGCTCGGTGGGTCGCGAAGGTCCGATGGTGCAACTCGCGGCGATGCTGGCCTCGATGGTGGGCCGCTGGCGGCAGTTTTCGACGCAGCAATTGCGGCTGCTGGTGGCGTGCGGCGCGGCCGCGGGCATTGCCTCGGCTTACAATGCGCCCATCGCGGGTTCGTTCTTCGTGGCCGAGATCATCCTCGGCACCATCGCGATGGAAAGCCTCGGGCCGCTCGTGGCGTCGTCCGTGGCGGCGACGCTGACGATGAAAGTGCTGGGCAACTCGCACACGCTTTACGACGTGCCGTCGTTCACGCTGGGTTCGCCGTGGGAGATGGGGCCGTATGTGATCCTCGGGCTGGTGGCCGGGACCATCGCCCCATGGTTTCTGCGCTCGTTGCGGAGCGCGGAGGAGTTTTTCATCGCGACGAAACTGCCGATGGTGGCGCGACTCACGCTCGGCGGCCTGTTCGTCGGCATCGTGGCGATCAATGTCCCGGAAGTCTGCGGCAACGGCTATTCGGTGATCCTCGACATCCTCAATGGCCGCATCGCCTGGGTCGTGTTGCTCGGCATCCTGTGCTGCAAGTGGATCGCCACCGCCTCGACCGTCGGGTCGGGCGCCACGGGCGGGGTGTTTACGCCGACACTCTTCATGGGCGCGGCGGCGGGTTACCTGTATGGCACGGCGGTGCACGCGATCTGGCCGGCCGGGGCGCTGAACCCGCAGGCGTTCGCGCTGGTGGGGATGGGGGCGTTTCTCTCGGCTGCGAGCCGTGCGCCCGTGATGGCGGTGATCATGCTTTTTGAAATGACGCTGAGCTACGACATCATCCTGCCGCTCATGTTGTGCAGCGTCGTGGCGTTCTTCACCGCGCGCGGCATCGGCGGCCATTCGCTTTACAGCGAGTCGCTGCGACGCAAGGAGGCGGAGGATCCGACATCGCGGCTGATGGCGGGCCGGGTGGGGGACCTCGTGAAGGCGAATCCGCCCTCGGTGCAGCCGACGGCACGCTTCGCCGAGATCGCAAAGATGTTTCTCTCGGTGCGGATCAATAATCTCTATGTCATCAACTTCGAGGGGCGTTTCCTCGGCGCCGTGTCGCTCCACGACATCAAGCCCTACCTCGGTGAGCCGGGGTTGGCGGAGCTCGTGCTGGCCGGGGATATTTTGCGCGAGGATTTCCCGCGGGTCGCCCCGGAGGAGTCGTTGAGCGATGCGCTCGGGAAATTTTTCGGCATGGGCAGCGACGTGCAACGCCTGCCGGTCGTGAACGCCGAGGGCCGCCTCGTGGGCAGCCTCTCGAAGAACGACCTGATGCTGGCCATCGTCGAGCAGCGGAAAAAGTGAGCTGAGGGCAGGGGAACGTGCCGGTCCGTCCGGACCCACGTTTTGCGGCTTTGTGACGAAGCCGACACGGGTTTGTCACAATCGCGGGTTAAAAAGGAGGTGTTCCAAGAACCCATAACACCAAACCGAACACCCATATGTTCCCATCTAACTTCAAATGGCTCGCACTGCTCGGCAGCGTCGTGCTCTCAGCCGGCACCGCCTTCGCCCAGGACAGCGGTCCGCTCATCGACTTGCTCGTCAAGAAAGGTATCATCGGCGATCAGGAAGCCGAGGAACTGCGCAGTGAATTGGTGAAGGATTTCGCGGCCAACACGTCCGCCGGCAAGCTGAACCTCAGCTCCTCCCTCACGGAGTTCAAACTTTCGGGCGACGTCCGCCTCCGTCACCAGGTCGAGACCCAGGCGCCGGAGACGGCCTCCGGCACACCCGCCGTCAGCAACGAGCGCACCCGCGAGCGCTTCCGCTTCCGCTTCAACGGTGACGCCCTCCTGCAAAAAGGCTGGGGTGCCGGTTTCGCGCTGGAAACCGCCGCCGCGGCTGACTCCGGCAATCAGACATTCCAGGACGCCAACAACGACTACACGCTCCTCCTCGCCCGCGCCTACGTTTCGTGGCAGCCGAACCTCAACTGGCTCTTCGTCGGTGGAAAACAGAAGAACCTCCTTTACACCACCGACCTCGTTTGGGACTCCGACATCAATCCCCAGGGGCTGAGCGAAAACTACAAGTATTTCATCGGCGCCAAGGACACGCTCGAGGTGCGTGGCGGCCAGATCATCATGGATGACCGCGCCGAGTCCACCGCGGGCCCGGGCGGCCGCGATGCCTGGCTCTTCGTCCAGCAGGGCGTTTACACGCACTGGTTCGGCGAAGGTAGCCTGAACAGCCTCATCCTCGCGCCCGGCTTCATGAAGTATAACCAGTCCGTGCTCGACGCGGCGGATAACGAAAATCCCTTCAACGGCACGACCCGCGCGCTCAACGTCATGACCTTCGCCGGTGAGGTTAACCTCGCCAACTTCAACGGCAGCGGCACGGCCCTCAAGTTCTACTGGGACTCCGCCTACAACTTCACCGCCGGCACCCGCGTCACCAAGGTTTACGGCCTCAGCTCCGCCGCCTGGGACAAGGACCCGCTCGCCTGGCTCGCCGGTGTCGGCTACAGCTACGGCCTCGGCAAGGTGCAGGGCGACTACAGCGTCAAGCTCGACTACCGCCAGGTCGGCCTCGGCTCGGTGGACGTGAACCTGAATGACTCCGACTTCGCCTTCGGCAAGCTCAACCAGCAGGGCTTCAAGCTCGCCGGCAGCTACAACGTGACCGACTTCGCCAACATCAACGTCACCTACTTCTACACGAAGGCCATCCAGGACAAGCTCACCTACGCGCTCGCCAACCTCGACCACTCGCAGATTCTGCAGGTGGACCTCGTGGTGAAGTTCTAATCGCAACCGTCAAAATATACTCCCATGAAAAAAATCATTCTCCTGCTCTCCGCCCTGACGCTCGGCTCCGTGGCCGCCCAGGCCCAGAAGCTCGTTATCAAGGGCTCCGACACCCTCGGCGCCAAACTCGTCCCGATGCTGGCCGAGGAATACAAGGCCGCGCACCCCGGCGTCTCGTTTGAGATCGCCGCCGAAGGCTCGACCACGGGCATTTCCGCGATCATCGACGGCACCGCCCAAGTCGGCATGTCGTCCCGCCGCGCCAAGACCACCGAGATCTCGGCGGCCTCCGCCAAGGGCGTGACCATGAAGCCGCTCATCGTGGCCTTCGACGGCATCGCCATCGTGGTGAACGAAGGCAATCCCCTGGCCGCGCTGAACAAGCGCCAGGTGGAGCAAATCTTCACGGGCGACGTGACCGACTGGTCCGCCGTCGGCGGCAACCCCGGCAAGATCTCGATCTACACGCGCAACACCTCGTCCGGCACCTACTCGGACTTCAAGGACCTCGCGATGAAGAAGCGCGACTACGCCTCGTCCTCCCAGAAGATGGCCGGCAACGAGCAGATCGTCGCCGAGGTGGCGAAGAACCCGAATGGCATCGGCTACGTCGGTCTCGCCTACATCGAGGCATCCGGCATCAAGGTCGTGCCGATCGACGGACACACGCCCACCAAGGCCGAGGTGCACGCGAAGAAGTATCCTTACGCCCGCCCGACGTTCTACTACACCAACGGCGAGCCCACCGGTGAGGCCGCCAGGTTCATCGAGTTCACCCTCAGTGACGCCGGCCAGAAGATCGTTGAAGCCGTCGGTTTCGTCCCGATCCGCTGATCCCGGGGTAATTGTCACCTGTTCGTCACAGAGGTCCGCTTGACGGTGGTTGGGCGGGCCTCTGTATTTTTTAACGTCACCCAGCCCAACGCCTTCCTTTCCGCTGTCGCATGTCGTCTGACTCCAAGCCTCCGGCCCGTTTTTTGATTGGGAAAGCCCGCACCCGCTTCTTTGGGTTGACGCTGGATGAATGCATCAAGGCGTTCTTCGGCGGCAACGCCCTTATGGCGGTGGTGGTGCTGGCGCTGATCACATTTTTTCTCTTCCGCGAAGGTTCCGATTTCTTCGGCCAAAACCGCCATGGCATCCAAATCTATCGCGCGGCGGGGCTCGAGTATGTCGACTACATGCGGCAGCAGGAGCAGGATCACACTGCGCTCACCCGCTACCTGTCCGACGTCCGCCTGCGGACTTTGCAGCACTTGATGGCGCACGAGAAGCTGACCGCTGCCCAAGCCAACGCGCGGCTCGCGGCCTTCGACGATTTTTCCGGCCGGTATAGCGACGCGGTCGATCCGCTGCGCAGTCTCGTCTCCGACCTCACCGAGGTCGCGACCGAGATCAAGACCAAGGCGCAGGTGGTCGAGGATACGAAAGAAAAACGCCGCCAGCTCCTTGCTGAGGGTAAAAAGGCCGAGGCGGATGCCGTCGTCATCACCGCAGTCGATTTCAAGGCCGAACTCGCCCCGCTGCTCGGCACGCTGCCGGCCTATCGCGAGGCGAGCGATCAAGTCGCGGCCACGCTGCGCGAGGTCATCGCCACGGCGCCCGTGCTGCCCGAGCCGGAACTGCAAAAACGCGTGGAGCGTTTCAAGCAGCTCACGAACGACTATCTCGCGGGATTCCCGGCGGTCCTCCACCAGTTGGAAACGTGGAATCCCAACCGCCCCGTGCCGTTCTACGAGGCGTTCACCGGTTTTATTTTCGGACGCCAGTGGCTCACCGCCAGCTTTTGGCAGGACTGGTATGGGGTGATCCCGCTCTTTGTGGGCTCGCTGCTCGTGTCCGTCATCGCGCTCATCATCGCGGTGCCGCTCGGCGTCGGTGCGGCCATCTACATCAACCAGATCGCCACGACGCGCGAGCAACGGTTCATCAAGCCCGCCATCGAGTTCATCTCCGCGATTCCGTCGGTCGTGCTCGGTTTCTTCGGCATTGCCGTCCTCGGCCAGGCGCTGCGCGCGCTTTCGCAGGTTGAATCGCTCAGTTGGGTGCCCGGCTTTCCCTTCGCGGAACGCCTCAACGCGCTCACCGCGGGCTGCCTGCTCGCGCTCCTCGCCGTGCCCACGATTTTCACGCTCGCCGAGGATGCGCTCAACAATGTGCCGCGGGCCTTCAAGGAGGCGTCATTTGCCCTCGGCGCCTCGCGGCTGCAGACGATCCTGCGCATCATCGTGCCGGCGTCGCTCTCGGGCATCGTTTCCGCCGTGCTGCTCGGCCTCGGCCGCGTGATCGGCGAGACGATGGTGGTGCTGCTCTGTGCTGGAAACCGCATCGCCATCCCGGATTTCAGCGCCGGCCTCGCGGCGGCGTTCCAACCCGTGCATACGATGACGGGTATCATCGCCCAGGAAATGGGCGAGGTGGTGCGCGGCAGCATCCATTACCGCGCGCTCTTCGTGGTGGGCATCCTGCTCTTCTTCATCGCCCTGCTGATCAACTTCCTCGCGCAGAAAATCGTGCGCAAATACCGTATTTCCGTCGGCTGAGAGACCATGAGCGCCAAAACCCATCCCTTCTCCGCCCGGCCCGGCTTGGGCCGCACCCTGGAAAAAACGACCTTCGGGGTTTTCCGGCTCGCGACCTATTTTGTGCTGCTCTGCGGCGTGCTCGTCTTCGGCGACATCGTGATCAAGGGCTCGCGCACGGTTTTCCAGACGGAATTTCCGTTCGTGAACGTGCCGTTCCTCACCGAGGCGCCGGAGTCGCTCTACGTTTTCGAGCACAACGGCAAGAAGATGGAACTGGGCGACAAAGCCTTCCGCGCCTTCCGGGCGAAAGAGGAGGCCGCCGCGAAGGCCGAGGGGCGGCCGGCACCGCAGTTCAAGACCGAGAGCTACGTGTATTCGGCGGGCGGCATCTGGCCCTGCATCGTCGGCACCGTGTTGCTGGTCGTCGGTTCGATGACGATCGCGCTGGCGCTCGGCGTATCGAGCGCGATTTACCTCAACGAATATGCGAAGGACGGCCGGAGTGTGCGCTTCATCCGCCTCGCGATCCTCAACCTGGCGGGCGTGCCTTCCATCGTATTCGGCCTGTTCGGTTTCGGCCTGTTCGTCATCTTCCTGAACTGGAATGTCTCGCTGATCGCGGGCTGGTTCACTCTCGCGTTCATGGTGCTCCCGGTCGTCATCACGGCCTCCGAGGAGGCGTTGAAGGCCGTGCCGAAGGGTTTTCGTGAAGGCTCCCTCGCACTGGGCGCGACCAAGTGGCAGACGATCCGCAAAAACGTGCTGCCCTACGCGCTGCCGGGCATCCTCACCTCGTCGATCCTGGGCATCGCGCGCGTGGCGGGCGAGACCGCGCCGATCATGTTTACCGCGGCGTATGTCGTGCGCGACAAGCTGCCGTGGCAGGTGGATCACTTCAGCGACTTCTTTTTCCAGGGCGTGATGGCGCTGCCTTACCACATCTACGTCGTCTCCTCGAAGATCCCGCAGAACGAATACACCGCCCGCGTGCAATACGGCACCGCCTTCGTGTTCCTGCTCATCGTGGCGCTCATTGCCACGGCTTCGATCGTGCTCCGCAATAAACTTCGCAACAGCTACAAATGGTAACCACCCTGTCATCGCCTTCGCCTGCCGTTCCCATGGATACACCCGCCGCCACGCCCGCCTCCCGCCAATTCAACGTGCCCGCTCGCGCCGGAACGGGTGAGCCGGCGACCACGCTGATCGATATCGAGAATTTCGATTTCTACTACGGCGCGAAGCAGGCGCTCTTTGACATCAACCTGAAGCTCGATGACAAGCGCGTGACCGCCTTCATCGGCCCGTCCGGCTGCGGCAAATCCACGCTCTTGCGCTGTCTCAATCGCATGAACGATCTGATCGACGGCACCAACATCCGGCGTGGCACCGTCAGGATTCGCGACGTCGACATCAACGGTCGCGACGTCGACGCGATCGAGTTGCGCAAGCGGGTGGGGATGGTGTTCCAGAAATCCAATCCCTTCCCCAAGTCCATCTACGAAAACATCACCTACGGCCTGCGCATCCAGGGCGTTAAGAATAAAGCCCGCCTCGACGAGGTCGTGGAAAAATCCCTGCGCGGCGCCGCGCTCTGGGAGGAAGTGAAGGATCGCCTGCACGAGAGCGGGCTGGGTCTCTCCGGCGGCCAGCAGCAGCGCCTGTGCATTGCGCGCACCATCGCGGTCGAGCCCGAGGTTATCCTGATGGACGAGCCCTGCTCGGCGCTCGACCCCATAGCCACGGCCAAGGTCGAGGAGCTTATCCACGATCTCAAGCAGCGGTTCACCATCATCATCGTCACGCACTCGATGCAGCAGGCCGCGCGTTGCTCCGACAAGACGGCGTTCTTCTACCTCGGCCGCCTCGTCGAATACGGCGACACCCGCACCATCTTCATGAATCCCTCGAACCCGCAGACCGAGGCCTACGTCTCGGGCCGGTTCGGTTGAGTGAAAGAAAATTTTTAACCACGAATAGACACGAATGCACACGAATGAAACCCACGATCAAAGACATGACCGGCACGCAGGTTCGATTCGGTGCCATGAATTCGTGTCAATTTGTGTCCATTCGTGGTTAAAAACCTCCTGAATCCCGACTTTCCAAATTCCATGAGCGCAGACCCCATGCCCGAATTCCCACCGCATATGAAACGCTTCTTCGACGCCGAGCTGGAGACCTTCCGCTCCCACCTGATCCTCATGGGCGAGACCTCCATCCGCCAGGTGCGCGACGCCATCAAGGCCCTCGTCGAGGGCGATATCGGCCTCGCTGATCGCGTGATCGCGGCCGACGACGAGCTCGACCAGCTTGAGATCAGCATCGACGAGGAAGCCGTGCGCTACATGAACCTCCGCGCCCCGATCGCGACGGAGCTGCGCCTCGTGATCGTCGGCATGAAGGCCTCGCACGACCTCGAGCGCGTGGGCGACGAAGCCACCGGCATCGCCAAGCGCGCCGCCCGGCTCGCCGCCGAGCCGCAGCTCAAGCCCTACGTGGACATTCCCCGCATGGGCGCCATCGCGCTCGAAATGCTGCGCGACGCCCTCGACTGCTTCCTCAATGGCGACACCGACAAGGCGATCGCCGTGATCCGCCGCGACTCCGAGGTGGACCAGATCAACAAGCAGCTCTACCGCGAACTCACGAGTTACATGATCGAAAAGCCCGGCACCATCAGCCGAGCCATCGAGCTCATGTTCATTTCCAAGTCCATCGAGCGCATCGCCGACCACGCGACCAACATCGCCGAGGAGATGATCTACCTCGCGAAGGGCAAGGACGTGCGCCACGACGACTCCGTCAAGAACGGCGACGCGAAGGCGTAATTACGCTGACCAAAGGTGTTCGCCCGCTTATTGCTGGCCGCCCGAGGGGCTCACCACAGTCGGGTCGATCGGAGTGATTGGCGTGGATAATGTTTCAAATGCGTTGTTGTCGGTCGCATTAAGCTCACCAACAGATGCGCCGAGATTAACTTTAATCTCACTCACAGCAGTTCCACCAGTATTGGCAGAAGCTATCGCCGCATCCTTGGCACTGACATATATCGCATTAAGAACGTCCTTGTCAGGATTCGTCAGCGCCGCCCCCTGCGCCGCTGCTTCCGCCATGCCCTGCGCCGCCGCCTCGGCAGCGGCTGGCGAAACCGACGAGCCTTGAGCCGTCACGGCTGTCACGGCCTGCGCCGCGAAGGTCGCCGCGCTGGT
Organism: uncultured Opitutaceae bacterium; assembly: GCA_964525935.1. GTDB lineage: Bacteria > Verrucomicrobiota > Verrucomicrobiia > Opitutales > Opitutaceae > UBA2377. The sequence goes on from CAZGJZ010000001.1 coordinate 64,796, forward strand.
TGGATTGGCCTGCGACGCCACCCTGACCACCGCTGCGAGCATCGTCACCGCGGTTTGTGCATCGCTCGCTCCCGCCGTCACCGAGGTGATCGCGCCGGTTTGCACCGCCGTCGCCACGCTCGTCACCGCCGCCGCCACCGCGCTGGCGATCTCGCCGCCGGCGCCTTCCGCCGCGATCAACTGCGCCAGCGTGCCGCCCGTTGAGGTGCCGTCCGCGTTCAAGACCGCGCCCGTGCCGATGTCCACCATGATGGGCGCACCGCCGCCAACCGGCGTCAGCGTCACCGTGCCCGCCATCGTGCATACTTTCGTGCCGCCGGTAACGTTGACCGTCACGCTATAAACCGTGCCCCGGGCCGCCGCCACGCCTTTCGGCGTGCGGATACCGTAGTTGTTGATGCTTTTGCGCGCGGGATCGAGCGCCGAGACCACGTTACCCGACTTCAGCCCGAGCTGCGCGGTCTGCTTGGTCACCACGCCCGCGCTGTCCTTCGTCACCGAAAGTTCGTCGAGCGAAACGGCGGAGTTGGCGCGGATCGTCGTCAGCGTGCCCGCCATCGGCTGGATGTCCACAGTCGCACCCTCGCCCGTGGTGATAACCGAACCTGCCGGCAGGCTCTGGCCTTCGACCAGCGCGACTGCCTCGGTCTGGCCAGGCAGCGTCACCATCGCGGAGCCGGTGACTTTGACAACTTTGGCCTCCGCCGCCTGCGCGTCCGCGGCATAAGCCGCAGTGGCAAGCAGGCCGGCAATGGCCACGGAGGAGAACAGGGTGAACAGTTTTTTCATGGTAATCATGGATGGGGGGGGGTAAAAGATGCCAATAAGTAGCGTCTGACAGGCCTCGGAGGTCCGTCAAGCGACGAACGGGAGAGCGACTCGGTTAGGAGCGGACGATTCTGGGGTTTTTGCATCGCTGCAAACAACGGCGGTTTCCGATTTCAATCGAACCATGAAAAGCTATCGCGTCGAAGATCTGAGACAAGGGAAAGCTGGCTGTGGCTCCTGTTGTCCGGCACCTGCAGGAGCGGGTGATTTCTGGACTGACAGCGGGAGGACGGGGGGATGAATTTGGGGCAGTCCATTCCCCCATCATGAAAATCCTGGCCGTCGAAGATGATAAGGTTGCGCTGGCGGTGCTGCGGCAGGCACTGGGGCATTTGGGACATGATATCGTCGAGGCGATCGATGGGACGGAGGCGTGGACGAGGTTGCAGCAGGAGCCGGTGCGCGTGGTGGTGAGCGATTGGGAAATGCCGGCGGCCGACGGATTGGAGCTGTGCCGGCGCATCCGCGCCCGGACGAACAGCGAGTATGTGTATTTCATTTTGCTCACGGGCCGGGATGCGAGCGATGCCAACCAGCAGGAGGCGATGGAGGCGGGCGTGGATGATTTTCTGACGAAGCCGCTCAACCTAAAGGAGCTGCGCATCCGGCTGCGGGTGGCCGAGCGCATCCTGCGCTATGCGACGCAGGTTCGTTTGCTCGAGGAACTGCTGCCGATCTGCTCCTACTGCAAAAAAATCCGCGACGACCAAAATTACTGGCAGCAGATGGAGGGTTACATCAACCAGCGCACCGGCAGCGAATTCAGCCACTCGGTGTGTCCGGATTGCTTCAAGAATGTGGTGCTCCCGGAACTGGATGCGGTGAACAAGAGGCTGGCCAGCGAGTAGGGACGGGCGCTGATTGCGGGCGCCGAATTTGGCATGCGTTTGCGATCCGCACGGCGCGTCCAGCAGTCGCGCCCTACCTTCAAACGCTACGGAACGGAATCAACGTTCCTCGACTCCATCCGAGCCGTTCAGCTGAACAGCTGTTCGAGCGCGTAGCCGAGGAGGCAGGTGATGGGCATCGTGAGCACCCAGGCCCAGATGATGCGCTCGACGACGCCCCACTTGACGGCGCTGAGGCGCTTGGTCGCGCCGACGCCCATGATCGAGGTCGAGATGACATGGGTCGTGGAAACAGGCACGCCGATGATCGAGGCACCGTCGATGATGATGGCGGCGGTCGTCTCGGCGGCGAAGCCGTGGACGGGCTGCAACTTCACCATCTTGTGGCCCATGGTGCGGATGATGCGGTAGCCGCCGGCGGCGGTGCCGGCGGCCATCGTCAGGGCGCAGGTGATGACGACCCAGTAAGGGATGTCCTTGAACTCGGAAACGCGGAGGAACGAGGCCCACTCGGGCAGATCGTGGAAGACGCCGGCGGAGGTGGCGGTGAAGAGCGCGAGCGTGATGATGCCCATCGTCTTTTGCGCGTCGTTCTTGCCGTGACCGTAGGCCATGAAGGCGGCGCTCGCGAGCTGGGCCTTGCCGAAGATGAGGTTGACGATGCGCGGCGTGGCCTTGCGCAGGATAATCATGAGCAGCCACATGAGGAGTGCGCCGCCGACGAAGCCGATGAGGGGCGAGCTGAACATGGGGAGCACGACCTTGGGCCAGAGACCGATGGCGTGGCCCTTGGCGTCATGGTCGGACCAGATGAGGACGGACCAGTTGCCATTGGCGGTGCCGAGGGCGGCGCCGCAGAGACCGCCGATGAGGGCATGGCTGGAGCTGGAGGGCAGGCCGAGCCACCAGGTGAGGAGATTCCAAATGATGGCGCCGAGCAGGGCGCAAAGCACGGTGAGCAGGGTGACGGAGCCGGCGGCAACGAGGCCGCCGCTGATGGTCTTGGCCACGGCGGTGCCGGCGAGGGCGCCGATGAGGTTGAAGAACGCGGCCATCAGGATGGCCTGGCGCGCGGTCAGGACCTTGGTCGAGACGACGGTGGCGATGGCATTGGCCGTGTCGTGAAAGCCGTTGATGTATTCGAAAACGAGCGCGGCCAGCAGAACGAGCAGGAACAACGTCATGGGAACAGGGCGGGCGTCCGGCTCAGGAGTGCTTCAGGACGATGCTGACCACGACGTTGCCGGCGTTGCGGCAGCGGTCCACGGCGCGTTCCACGAGTTCGTAGATTTCCTGCTGGATGACGAGTTCCTTGGCGTCGTAGGGGCCGTGGTAAAGTTCCTTGATGAGGTCGAGCATGACCTTGTCGGCCTCGCCCTCGGCGTATTGGAGACGGTCGTTGGCTTCGCGGATGCGCTCGATGTTGGTGCCACCGCGGAGCTGCTTGACCATGAAGACGACGGCGTCGGCGGCGAGCTTGAGGAGCTCGGTCTGGCGCTGGAAGCTGGCGGCGGGGATCTTGCCGGGGTAGATAGTGAGGCGCTCGACGATTTTTTCGATGGCCTTGGGGATGCGGTAGAGGGCGAAGGAGAGGGCCTCGATGTCCTCGCGTTCAAGCGGGGTGACGAAGGTGCGGCTGAGGGCCTCGGTCATCTCGTGGCGGACGCGCTTTTCCTTGCGGCGGCTCTGGACGAATTCGTCGAGGTTGGTGGGGGAACCGCCGCTGGCGAGGGTCTGGAGGTAGCCGCCGAGGAGGTTGGCGCTGGTGCTGGCGGCGTCGGCGCCGGCCTCAAGCAGGTCGAAAAACTTGTCGTCTTTGCCGAAGAGCTTTTTGAGGGAGAACATGCGCTGCCTGAGTAGCTGTTAAGGTTACGGTTGCGCAACAAATCTTTCCGATGATGTCAGCTTTTCCCCCGCAGGCGGGCCCAGAGGAGGCCGAGGCGTTCGTAAATGGCCTTGGTGCTGCGATCGAGGCCGGTGAGGTCGCAAGTCAGGTCGTTCCAGCGGAAATCGGGGTTGGGCCGGGTGCCGAAATCCGCGGGGCAGGGCACGGGCGCGAGGCCTTGCCTGCGCATGAGGGCGACGGAGCGCGGCATGTGCCAGGCAGAGGTGACGAGGGCAAAGGGCGCGTGGCCGATGAGGGCTTTTACGGCGGCGGCTTCCTCGGCCGTGTCGCGGGCGGTCTCGATCAGCACAAAACGGCCGGGATCGACTCCCAGTGATTGGGCCGCGGTGGCGAGCGTGGCGGCATGGCTGGGTCGGCCGGGGGCGCCGGGGCCGGAGCAGATGATCCTGGCGTCGGGGAGCAGGCGGGCGAGGCGCACGGCCTCCATGATCCGCGACGAGGCGGAGCTGCTGAGGCGGTTGGTCGCCGAGAGGCCGGGGGTGTCGGAGTGTCCGCCGCCGAGGACGACGATGGTGCGGCAGGCGGCGAGTTCCGGTGGCAAAGGGGTGCCGGCGGGAAAGTCCGGGATGGCGGCGTAACGCGTCTCAAGCGGGAGCAACAGCGCCATGCCGACCTGTTTGTTGCTGAAGATGAGGAGGGACAGGAGGCCGGCGGCGATCAGCCATTTGCCGGTCTTGATGCGGCGCGTGAAACAGACGAGCACCAGGCCGACCAGCATGAAGATCAGGCTGAATTGCAGGGGCATCAGACAATAGGAGACCGCTTTTTTCAGCCAGAACATGGGCGGGTAAAATGGGCCGACGGCCGTTGCGCTGTCCAGCAGAAGGAAACGGCGAGGATTCGAGCGTGCCGACCGATGGTGTCAGACGGTGGTAACCACAAATGGACACAAATTAACACGAATCCCAGAGCTTGATCATCAGGCGATCGTCTTTTGTGTCAGTCACCAGGTCTTGGTAGTCGAATACTGGCCGCTCTGCTTCAGGGTTTTTCATTCGTGCCCATTTGGGTCCATTCGTGGTGCAACGGAATTGTTCTGCCGAAGATGGAGTTGACAGAGACAAATGCGCCCGCGATTTTGGCCGGCTCTTTACGGCGGTCATAGCTCAGTTGGTTAGAGCACAAGATTGTGAATCTTGGGGTCGCGGGTTCGAGTCCCGTTGGCCGCCCCATTTCTAAAATGTATTTCGTCTACATTTTGGTCTGTCTCCAGACGGGACGCAGCTACGTCGGGCATACGGATGACTTGATCCGGCGATTTCGGGCCCACCGTGCCGGCTCGACCCGCACAACCCGCCAGAAACTATCTGAACCTGTTGTCGTTTATTGGGAAGTGCAGCCGACGCGTGCGGAGGCGATGCGAAAGGAACGCTATTTCAAGGCCGGTTCCGGTCATCGCATGAAGCAGACGATCATGGCCAAGGAATTGATGCTTTTCCGGCCGGCGTCATGCGACGGTCGTAGCTCAGTTGGCTAGAGCATTCTGCTGGCCAGCAGAATGAATCTTGGGGTCGCGGGTTCCTCTGCTGGCCAGCAGAGCGTTGGCCGCCCCATTTTAACGCCGTTACCTGTTAGCAAATAACTAGTAACGGCGTTTCATTTTGCCTGTCTGCAGAGGGAATGACGCGTCTTCCGCTTTGCCGTTGCCTCGAATAGGTCCCGTTTCACCCTCGAAACCGCCATGCCGCCTCTGCGTATCCTGACGTTCAACATCGCACATGGCCGCGGGCTGACACCGATCCAAGGGCTGACGTTTGCGCGGAAAATCCGGGCGAATCTGCGCAAGATCGCCAAGCTCATCGAACGCACGGCGCCCGACATTGTCGCCTTGCAGGAGATCGACCAGCATTCGCGCTGGGCGGGGAATTTTGACCACTTGGAATACCTGCGCCTGCACACAGGATTTCCCTATTCGGTTTTTGGCATCAACAACCGGCGCGGGGGGCTGCTCAACCTGAACTATGGCAACGCGATTCTTTCGCGGCATCCCATTTTGGAGTCGGAGACGATCGTGTTTGGCGAACGCACGGTGGGGGAGAAGGGTTTTCTTTACGCCGAGATCGATCTGCATGGCCGGCGCGTGCCGGTGGTGAACCTGCACCTGCACTACGGGCTGCGCGTGCACCGTTTCCGGCAGGTGGAGCGGCTGATGGATTACGTCACGCACAAGCACCACCACCGCCGCGGGGAATGGCACATGCCGCCCATCGTGTGCGGCGACATGAACAATCCCTGGAACCGGCTCGATGCGACGTCGGAGCTGATGCGGTATTTTTCGCTGCACGGACATTACACGCTGCATCCGCAGAACGGGTTCACGTTTCCGTCGCCGCTGCCGAGCCGGACCCTGGATTTTGTTTTCCTGCCGCCGGCCTGCACCGAGGTGAGCTGCGAGGTCGTGCGCAGCTACCTCTCGGACCACCGGCCCGTGCTGGTGGAGTTCACGCTGAAGTAAATGACGCAAAACTTCCTTTGCGCCGACGGACCTTTACTGTTGGATGCCAGTCTTACCCGCCATGTCCCGCCTCGCCCAAGCCTTTGCCCGTGCCCGTGCTGAAAAGCGCGCCGCTTTTGTCGCCTACCTCTGTGCGGGAGACCCGGATTTTGACACTTCGCTGGCAGCCTGTCGCACGCTGCTGGCCAATGGCACCGACGTGCTTGAACTCGGGGTGCCGTTTTCCGACCCGCTGGCCGACGGCCTGACGAACCAGCTCGCCGCGCAACGCGCGCTCGAGAGCGGCATGACGGCAGCGCGCGTGTTTGAGCTGGTGCGCCGCATCCGCGAATTCAGCGACGTGCCGGTGGTGTTCTACACCTATTACAATCTCGTTTTCACCAATGGCGTGGATGCCTACGTGCGCGCAGCGAAGGCCGCGGGCGTGGATGGTTTGCTGACGCTGGATCTGCCGCCCGAAGAGGCGGACGAGCTTTCCGCGGCGTGTCGCAAGCACGGGGTGGACACGGTCTTCATCGTGGCGCCGACGACGCCGGATGAGCGCATCGCCAGGATCGCGCAGGCGGCGACCGGATTTATTTATTACGTCTCGCGCGAAGGCGTGACCGGCGTGCGCGACCAGATCGCCGGCAACATCCCGCAGGCCGTGGCGCGCATCCGGGCGCATACCAAGCTGCCGGTGGCGGTGGGCTTTGGCATCTCGAACCGCGCCCAGGTCACCCAGGTCGCCGCGCAGGCCGATGGCGTGGTGGTCGGCAGCGCGCTGGTGAACTGCATCCGCGACAACCTTGGTTCATTGGAAAAAACCACGGCCCGCCTCGGCGCGGTGGCCGCCGATCTGGCCGCCGGCACCGCCCGGACAGGCTGAGGCCCGGGCGCGTATTTGAAAATGATCCGCAAGGTCCTGCTCATCGACGACGACCGGATGCAATTCCGGCTGACGCAGCAGCACTTCAAGAGCTTTCGCGCGGACAGCTACGAGCTTGATTGGGCGGCGACCTACGAGGATGGCATCGAAAAACTGATGAGCGGCGGCTATGCGGCGTGCCTGCTCGACTTCCAATTGGGCGAACGCGACGGCCTGGTCCTGATCCGCGAAGCCATCGGCCGCGGCTGCCGCGTGCCCATCATTTTTCTGACGGCCGAGTCGAGCGAACGCGTGGACATCGAGGCGATGAACGCCGGGGCGCTCGATTATCTCGTCAAAGGGGAGATCAGTTCGCGCACGCTGGAGCGATCGCTGCGTTATGCCCTGAAACTGGGTGATACGCTGGAGGCGCTGCGGTTGCTGGCGACCCGCGACCAGCTCACGAGCCTGCTCAACCGTCGCGAATTCGAGCGCATCCTCGGTGAGGAAAAAGACCGGGCGCTGCGGTTCGCGAAGTCGTTTGCACTGATCCTGATTGATATCGACCACTTCAAGCGCGTGAACGACACGCACGGTCACCCGGTCGGCGACGAAGTGCTGCGCAAGATTGCGCGCCGGCTGGAATCCGGGGTGCGCAGCGTCGATCGCGTGGCGCGCATCGGCGGCGAGGAATTTGCCATCGTCATGATGGAGGCGACGCAGGCCGCGGCGTTGGAAATCATGCGCCGGGTCTGTGCGTCCATCGAACGGACGCCCGTGCATGTGGCCGAAAATCTGGATCTGCCGATCACGGTGAGCATGGGCATCGCGATCTTTCCGCATGATACGGCGAACGGCACGGATCTCGTGGCCGCGGCGGACAAGGCGCTCTACGCCGCGAAGTCCGCCGGACGCAACCGCGTGGCGCTGTTCTCGGAATTGGAAGCGCGGTAATCGCAGCCGCGCCGGGGCTTGAGGAGGAGCGGGTCTTTGACCCGCCCTACCGGGCCGGCACGAGCACGCGGAGGCTTTGGGGGCGCGTGGTGACTGCGATGGCGGTGCCGGCTTGATGCGGCTCACCATCCGTGTGGATCAGGCCGGGCGTGGCGCGTTCGAGAGTGAAGGCGGCGGCGCGGAAACGCGGCACCCTGGCGTTGCGATCGAGACGCTTGGTGAACAATTGCGCGACGAGCGGGATGGCGTTGAAAACGCCGACAGGCGGCACGGCGGTCAGGTCGAGGAGCCCGTCGTCGACGCGGGCACCGGGCGCAATGTAGGCGTTGTTGCCGTATTGGTCGCAGTTGGCGACGGCCAGCGTGAAGACCGGCGTGCGGAGCGTTTGATCGGCCGCGCGTATCGTGCAGGGTTCCGACCGGTAATGGCGAAACGTGGAGACGCTGACGGTGAGGTAGCGGAGGAATCCACGCTGTTTCAGGGTGGCGAATTTTTCCGCAATGACGGCCTCGAAGCCGAGGCCGGCGGCGTTGAAGAACGGGTGGCCGTCGATGAGTCCGCTGTCGATGACGCGCGGCCGGCCGGTGAGCAACGTGCCGAACATGTGCCGGGGCGAGCCGAAGACGCCGAGGTGGCGGGCGAGGCCGTTGCCCGAGCCACAGGCGATCAGGCCGAGGGTGGCGGGGGTGTGCACAAGGGCGGTGGCGACTTCGTTCATCGTGCCATCGCCGCCGATGGCGACGATGATGTCGCAACCCTCGTCCACGGCGCGGCGGGCCAGTTCGGTGGCGTGACGGGGGCGCTCGGTGGGGACCAGCGTCGCATCGAGGCGGTGCTGGGTGATGAACTCACGCGCGCGCACCAGCAGATGGGGATTCCGGGCGTTATGGCCGGAGCGGGGGTTGAAGATGAAGCGCAGTTTCAATCGCCGTCAGGCTAGGCGGTTCGCCGGGCCGACGGCGAGCGCGGATCATGTGCGCGTGGTGGGAAATCACGCGCTTGTAACGCACGTGGGCGTGCGCAGATGATCCGCCGCACCATGTCGCGCGCTCCCGTGATCCATATCCTGACCGGCTGCACGGCCGTGGGCAAAACGGAGTGGGCGCTGCGTTGGGCGGAGGCGCGTGGCGCCGAAATCGTTTCGTGCGACTCGCTGCTGTTTTACCGCGGGATGGATATCGGCACGGCGAAACCGACCCCGGCGGAACTGGCGCGGGTGCCGCATCATCTCATCGACATCTGCGATCTCAGTGAGCGGATGGATGTGACGGAGTATATCATCCGGGCGCGGGCGGCGATCGAGGGCATCGCAGCGCGCGGCCGCCCGGTGTTGGTGACGGGTGGAAGCGGATTCTACCTGAAGGCTTTTTTTGCGCCGGTGGCGGATGCGGTCGCGGTGCCGGACGAAGTGCGGGATCGCGTGCGGGCGCTGGACAACGATGCGGCGCTGGCGGAGTTGCGCCGGTTGAATCCCGTGGGTTTGGGCGAGCTGGACACGGCGAATCCGCGGCGCGTGACCCGGGCGCTCGAGCGCTGCCTGGCGTCGGGCCGCACGATGGCGGAGTTGGCGGCGGATTTTGCGCGGCAGCCGGCGGCGTTTGCCGATTGGGAGGTGAAGCTCACGCGACTGGAGCGGCCGGCGGAAGAATTGGCGCAGCGGGTGGAACTGCGCGTGGCGGCAATGTTGCAGGCGGGCTTGGTCGATGAGGTGCGACGGCTGTTGCCGCTGGGCCTCAAGGACAATCCCAGTGCGGCGCGGGCGATCGGCTACCGGGAGGTGATTGCGATGCTGGCGGGGGAATTGCCGGAGCATGGCCTGGCGGCGGAAATCATCCGCAACACGCGCGGGCTGGTGAAAAAGCAGCGCACCTGGTTTCGCACGCAGCTGCCGGAGCATCGCGAGGTAGCGCCCGAGGGGCTGACGGTCGCGGGGTTGTTTGCGGAGTGAGCCACGCTCCTGGCCACGAACGACCCGGGGCTATCGTTTTACGCGGCGATAGATATCGCGGTAGTAGATGAGAGCGTCGGGATTGCTGACCTCGACGACGCCGTTGTCGGTCGTGCTGAAGCAGAGTTTCCCGGCGTGGCGACCGATTTGGTAAGTGTCGCGGGACTCGGTTTGACGGTTGCGGGTGGCGAATTCGATGAACCGCACGGTGCCGTCGGCCGCGATCACGATGGCGCGGTCACCGGGATTGTCGCCGGTCTGAAACGTGCCGGTGAAGTTGCGGGAGAGTTGCTGGATTTCGTTGGCGTCCGTCAGCAGCGTGACGGGTGGCCGCTGGTTGACGCGCTCGGTGTAGAAAACGGAGTAGAGCGTGTAGCCATTGAGGAGAAGGCCCACGCAAAGGATGGCAAAGGCGGCGCCGCGGTTGGTGGACTTGGTCTGGGTGACGAGCGTGATGTCCTCGGTCGCGGTGGCCGGCGGCACGGTGAGGCCGAGTTGCTGGACGATGGCGGCGGCGGTGAGCTCGGCGTAGGGCGCGCTGGAATCGCGGGCGTTGTAGAGGAAAAGTTTTCGCTGGCCCTGCCGGACGAGAAATTTCCCGGCGGGGGCGGTGATGACGATTTCAGGTTCCGTATCCCCGGTGTCGGCGAGGTCGGGCGCGGGCATGGTGCGCAGGTTTTCGAGCAGGGCTTGCAGGGTGGCGGCGTCGCACTCGCTGAGCTCGTGCGAGCCGGTGCCGGCCACGCGGGCATCCGGGGAAAGGTGATTGAGGGTAACCTTGAACATGGCGGGCTCAGGGTTCGATCACGAAGACCGGGTAATTCCGGTAGCCGAGGATGAAGTTGCCAGTCTCGAGGTTGCCGTCGTCGATGCGGCGATCGATGTCGAGGAGCTGGTTCAGATTGTCGGATACCGGCGAGCCTTCGACAGATCGAATCGAGATCGCCGCGGTGTAACGGTAGCCTTGGTGCAGGGTATTGCGGTCCCACGTGTAGCGGCCGCCGATCCGGGTGGGCAGCGTCCAGTTTGACGCGCGGAGATAGGGGCCCATGCCGGGCGGGATGAGGCCGCTGCCGTCGCCGATGGGCGGCCAGTCGGCCTTTTCGTGGACGTGGGTTTGAAACGCCGCGGCGAAGATGCGGAGATCGTTGATGACGGCTTCGCTCCGGGCGGCGATGATGAGATTGCGCCCGGTGGGCACCGCGAGGGCGGACGCGAGGCCGATGATGGCGACGACGACGGCGAGCTCCACCAACGAGAAGGCGCGGATCCGGGGTGTTTTCTGCCTTCGCGGAGAGGCTGGGGAGGTGAACAGCATGAGGGCCGGCGGCTGTGAGGCAGCTTGCGCGACGACGGCGGCGGTGCAAGCGCGGCGTCGAGTTGCGGCCAGCGGGGCGGCGCTGCGGCGAATGAGACGATAAAAAAGGCGGGATCAGTGATCCCGCCTTGGCGAAGGAAACGGTGAGTCCGGTCAGTTCGCGGCGGCGACGGGCGCGGCTTCCGGGATGCCGTAACGCGCGAAGGAGCTGCCTTCGAGGCGGTGGAGTTCGGAGAGGGCCGAGCGGAAGTTTACGCGGGCCTGGAGCTCCGTCATGCGGGCCTGTTCGAGCGCGTCCTGGGCCTCGAGCACGAAGCGGCTGGTGGAGAGGCCGGCATCGAAGCGGGCTTTTTCCAGCTCATACTGCCGTTCGCTGAGCTCGGTGGCCTGGGCGGAAATTTCGACGGACTCGCGGCTGGTCTCGACGGCGCGCACGGCGGCGCGGACCTGGACGACGAGGTTTTGCTCCACCTGCTGGAGGCGGGACTGTTCGCGGCGAAGATTGTTTTGCGCGATGCGGTAGCGGGCTTTGTCGGCGCGGCGGCCCCACGGCACGCTGAGGGAAAGGTCGAGCTGCCAGTTGTAGCCATCGCCATCGGGGAGGCGGCTGAGCGATTCGTCGGACGAGCGGTCAAGGGCGTTGTAGCCAACGGCGCCGCCGAGATCGAGGCTCGGGAGGCTGGCGTTCTTGGCGGTGGTGGCATCGAGCTCGAGCTGCTTGATGGAGGCCTGGGTGGAAATGTAGTCGGGCTGGTGGGCGCGGGCCTGACTGAAGGAATCGGCGAAATTGGTGGGGGCGGCGCTGACGGGGGTGAGGTCGAGGGTGCCAATGGTGGTATCGAACTCGAACTGACCGATGAGATTGAGGAGCGCGTCCTGGCGGTCACGGACAGCACGCTGGGCCTCGAGGACGTTGCGGCGGGCGTTGGCGACACCGACATTGGCCTGAAGCACGTCGAGGTCGGTGGCGACGCCGGTGTTCTTCTTGGTCTTGTTTTCCTCAAGGAGGGTTTCGGCGAGATCGAGGCTGTGCTGGCGCACCTTGAGCTGTTCGTGCGCGAACATGAGCTGGTAGTAGGCGTTCTCGGTGTTGCTGACGACCTGGAGGAGGGCGGCCTGGTAGCCGAGGTCGGCGCGGGTGACGCCAATCTCCGCGCGGCGGATCGCGGCGTTGTTCACGGAAGGACCAAAGCCTTTGAGGAGGGGCTGCTTGACGGAGAGAGAGACGTCGGAGTTGTAGGCGGGGTTCAGGGTGCTGAAGGTGTTGTTGGTCTCATTGCGGGTGAGGCTGCCGCTGACATTGACGGTGGCACCGGTGGCGACCTTCTGGGCGACGCCGATCCGGGTGTCGGTGTTTTCGTTGCGGGTGCCGACGAGCGTGGTGGCCGGAGTATCGCTTTGGGTAACGGACTTGCTGGCGGTGGCCGTGAACGTGGGATCGTAGCCGGCCTTGGAGGCGGTGAGGGATTCGCGCGCGTTGGCGGTGTCGAAAGTCTGGAGCTGCAGGTCGAAATTCTTCTTAAGGGCGCGAGCGATGGCTTCCTCGAGGGTTAGGACCGGGGTGGTCGCGGGGACGGTGGCCTCCTGGGCGAAGGCGGGCAGGGTGACTGCGAGCGTGAGGGCGAGGGCTTGGGCGAGAAGTCGCGGGCGGAAAACCGTGGTCAGCATGGAAGGACGGTGAGTGGTGGTGGACTGGGAATTAAAGGGAGAACACGCGCAGGGACGAAAAGTTACTGGATTTCGAGCTGCGGTGGCCGGCTTCTATGACGAACGGGAGTGGGCGAAGTTGCGGCGAATTCATTATTTGTGGCAGAAAATCCCCGTTTATCGGCGGCTTTCCGAGCCTAAATGGGGCGAGCGGTCCGCGGCGTGGATGAACGGTCCCCATGCAACCGCAAAAAAGCCCGCCGCGGAAGGGCGGCGGGCTCAGGGGAAAGAGCGGGTTACTGAACCTTGGGCTCGGACTTCTTGAGCTCTTCAGTGATGAGCTCGTTGATATACTGGCTGGCGCCGAGGCGGGCGGTCATGCTGGCGATCTGGGCGCGGGCGGCCGCGTATTGCGGATTGGCCGGGCTGAGGTCGGGGAGCTTCTTCGTCACGGCGTAGACGATGAGGCCCTTGTCCTGCGCGATGATCATGTCGGAGACCTGGCCTTGGTTGAGGCGTTCGAGGGCGCCGAAGATGGAGTAGTCAACCTCAGGGGCGGGCTGGCGCGGCGTGAAGGCCGGGAGCTGCTTGGCGGTGATGGTGACGGAGCCGGCCTTGGCGGCAGCCGCGGCGGCCTGCTCGAAGGTGTCGCCGGCCTTGACGCGGGACTCGATGAGGGACTTGAGCGTGCGGCCGAGCTCGACGAAACGCTTGCGCTTTTCGTTTTCGATATAGTCGGCGGTGACCTTGGCCGTCACTTCGGTGTAGGCGGGGGTGTGGGCGGGGAGCGTTTCCTTCCAGATGAGGACCACGACGCCACGGTTGTAGGAAACCGCGTCGGAGAAGATGCGGCCGGTGCTGAGCTTGAAGGCTTCGGCGGCGACATCGGGGGAATGGTCAAACTCGGCGGGACCGGCTTCGCGGGTGAAAGGGGCGATGGGCTGGAGCTTCAGACCGCGGCTGGCGAGCAGGGCGTCGAGGGCGGCAGGATCGCTGGCGAGGCGGGCGCGACCCTCGAAGAGGGCGAGGGAGAGATCGGAGGCGGCCTTGTCGGCGAGTTGTTGGGCGCGGGCGTTCTTGAGCGTGGCCTCAACCTCGTTGCGGACGAGGGCGTAGTCGCCGGCTTCGGCGGGCTTGAGGGCCTTGGGGTCCGCCGGGTTGTTGGCGGGCTTTTGGAAATTGGCCGGATTGGAATCGAAGAGGGCGCGGACTTCGGCCTCGGTGACCTGGGCGGCGGCGAGGTAGGCGCTGTTGGCGAAGACGATGCCGCTGACGACCGCGCGGGGGCCGACTTCATAGCGGAAGGTGTTGTCGCCGTAAAATTTTGCGAGCTCAGCGGCGTTGGGCGAGATACCGGGATTGTAGCTGGAGTAATCGACGGTGGCGAGGCCGAGGGTCCAGGAGGTTTCGGCGCGGGTGAGCTGGGTCTGCACGTCGTGATCGAGGACGTAGCCGGGACCGGCGAGGAGTTGCTGGGCCTTTTCGACGCGAATATCGTCGCCGATGACGCGACCGACGTCGCCTTCGGTGAAACGGCCACCGGCCTTGAGATTGGAGCGGAAGGCGTTGTAGCGCGTGGCATCGAACTGGCCGCCCTCGCCGGCGAAGGCGCGGAGGGTTTTGATGTGGGCCTCGAGTTCGAGCTTGGTCGGGGCGGGAATGTGGAGCTGGTTGGCCAGGTGCAGGGCGGCGACGCGCTGGAAGGCGTATTGCTGGAGCTCGTCGGAGCCGAGGCCGGAGTAGCCGAGCTGGAGGGTGGCGCTGAGGCTGGCGTCGCCGTAGAGGCGGGCCTGATCGTCAGGCGAGCCGAGGTTGTAGCCGAAGAATTCGCGGGTCAGCACCTGCCGCTCGGAACCACCGAGGCCGGACGAGGCGTTCGTGACGAAAATGAACGAGACAATGATGAGCACCAACAAAACGCCAAAGATGGCCCGGAAGTGGTGCTGGAACGTGCGCTGAATCCAAGTGATCATGGGGAGAAAACCGGCGAAGCTAGGTGCCGCTCCGGCTGAGGCAAGGGCTAATTGGCGGGGTGGGCAGGGGACCGCGCCGGTTCATCAGGCTTTGCGCCGGGTGACGCCGAAGGAGAAGGGCGGGCGGGATTCCGCGATGGGGAACTCGGTGAAGAGCGTCTCGATGCTCTTTTGGAAGAATTCCGCGCGCGTGAGGGCGGCGGCTTCGAGATTGTAGCGGGCGACGATCGGGTCGATTTCCGTCAGCGCGGGGCCGGTGGGGTCCTCGCCGAAATCGTCATCGAGGTTCTTGAAATCGCTCAACGTGATGCGATTGAGCGGACGGGCGGGCTGGTAGCGGAAATCGGCGGCGGCCTCGTTGGGCAGCGGCGGGATGGCGGTGACGAGGTTCATCTGGCTGAGGCGGTTGATGCACTCGTTGAGCAGCTGGGTCGGGACCTTGAGCATGCTGCCGAGCTGCGAGGCGTTGCAGGGCGGCATGCACTCGTGGAAACGGCGGCAGATGGTGAGCAGCACGATGAGCGAGAGGCGTTCGCGCATCGACTCGGCGAGGCTGTTCCAGACGACCTGCGAGTTGCGGTAGCGGACGTTTTGCACCGCGTAGCTGACCTGGCCGCCGAGCAGCACGAAGAACCAGAAGATATACAGGCCGAACATCAGGATCGGCAGGATGCCGAGCGAGCCGTAGAGGCTCTTGGAGAGGAGGACGCGGCGGAAGTAAAGGAACGCGAGAAAGTTGTTGAGGACGAGCAGCAGTGCGACGACGAGGGCGCCAATGAAGGCCGCACGCCAAAAGACATTCGTGTTGGGGATGTAGCGGTAGAAGAGCGTGAGGATCACCACGAGCACGACAATCGACAGCGAGGGCAGGAGCAGCTGGAGAAAGTTGAGCAACTCCTGGCCGAGGGGGATTTTTTCCGCGAAGGTATTGAAGAACGCGCCGGCGGAAAGACCGGTCACGGCGGTGAAAAACAACACGGCGCCGAGGGTGAGCACGGTCCAGTAAAACACGATGCGCATGAGCCAGGACCGGCCGCGATGCACGCCCCAGATCTCGTTGAAGGCGTTTTCCACCGAGGTGAAAAGCTGGAGCACGATGATGATGAGGGTGAGGGCTCCGAGGGCGCCGGCGGCACCGTTGCGCGAGCCAGCCACGAAGCCGTCGATGAGCTCGACGAGTTCGGGGTCCACCTCGACTTCAGGGGCGACCTCGGCTGGGGCGACGGGAGCAGGCGTGACGGCGGTGGTCGCAGCCGTGGTTTCCGCGGTCTGCAGGCCGGAGGGCGGCGGCGGCGTGTTAAGAGTGGCCGCGGTGACGATGTCGCTTTTCCTGGTGGTCGGGATCGACTTGGCGCTGATCAGCGGGGTGATCCTCT
Organism: uncultured Opitutaceae bacterium; assembly: GCA_964525935.1. Taxonomy (GTDB): domain Bacteria; phylum Verrucomicrobiota; class Verrucomicrobiia; order Opitutales; family Opitutaceae; genus UBA2377. The sequence continues at coordinate 80,896 of CAZGJZ010000001.1, forward strand.
CGTATTCGGCGATCTGGGGCGCGACGAACTTGATGAGCTTGTTGAGCGAATTGGCGGCGAGGTGCGGGTCGTTTTGGTCGACGACAAAACCGGCGACGAGCACGGCGATGGCGACGAGCGGGCCGAGTCCGAGCAGGGAACTGAAGCTGAGGGCGGCGGCGCGACTGAAGGCCTTGTTGTCGTCGAGGCCGGTGAGGGTGATCGAGATGACGCGGAGGACGGCGTAGAGCCGGCCGCGCAGCGACGTGTCCTTCAAATAAGCGGGCTGCCAGATCTCACTGTTGTAGAGATGGGTTAATTTCCGCCAACGTTCAGCCAGACTCGCCATGACAACGGTGGGCCGCTCAGCCCGTGATCAGGCTGTAAGTCACCGCGCCCATGCCGGCGAGGCCGAGGGCGGCCGCGATCAGGACGGACATGAGGCTGATCGAGATGGTGCACAGGTAGAGGCCAAATGAACCGCCCGCGACCGCGAGGAAAGGGAGGCTTTGCCCCTGGGCGTAGAAGATGAAGCCGAGGAAACCCAAGCCGAGCGCGGCGCGGAAGCGCACCAGCGGATAAAGCTGCGTCACACCGAGGCCCAGCATCATCGCCAGCACCAGGTCGAGACCGCCGAGAAGGACGAGCGGCTGTTCGAGCAATCTGGCGGTATCGAAGGCGGTGAGAAAATCGATGGAGGGCAGCAGTTCGCCCACGGCGGCGGTGACGAGGATGGCGATGGCGCACCATGCGCCGATGCCGGCTGCGCGGGCCTGGGCGATGGCGGGATCGCGCTTGTCGCCGGTGTCGTCGGTGCGGCCTTCGGCAGCAGCGAGCATGTCGTCGACGGTGATCGGCGGACGGCTGTCGCTCGACGTGTTGAGGGTCTGGGTCTGCTCCTTGGCCTTGATCTTGAGCTTTTTCTTCTCGGGGAAGAGCGCGTGCTTCAGCTCCTCGTTGCTCCCGATCGCGGCCCACTGCTCGGTGTTGGCATCGTAAAAGAGCGTCTCGAGGGTGATCTGATTCGAATCGATCAGGGAGATGAGCTGCTCGAGATTGAACGGCCCGCGGGCCTCGGTCTCGGACTCGTTGCGGATGTAGAATTCCTCAGTGGCCATGGGGATAGGCCGAGGGTGGTCCGGGGAGGCAAGAGCGGCAAGAGGGAAAACGTTCCGCCTCCGCCCTGCCGTCGCCAAGCCTATGGCGGGCAGGCCCGCCGACTGAGGTGTGCGCGGTTTACCGCGATGATAGGTTACATCCGCGTGAGAGTGCGGACGCCGAGGAGGTGGAGTCCGGTTTCGAGGACGAGGAGGGTGCGGGAGCACAGCAAAAGGCGGCGGGCGCGCACGGCGGGATCGTCGACGATGACTTTGTCGGCGGCGTAGAAGGTGCTGAAATCCCCCGCGAGCTCGAAGAGGAACGTGCAGAGAAAATGCGGGCGGAGCTGCGCGGTTGTAAGGTTGAGCACGGTGGCGAAGCCGACGAGCTTGCGGGCGAGGGCGGTCTCACCGTCGGTGGCGGGCGCCGTGGCGCCTTGGGTCGCGGCGGCATCGTAGGGATCGAGGCCGGTCTTGCGGAAAATCGAGTGGATGCGCGTGACGGCGTAGAGCAGGTAGGGCGCGGTGTTGCCTTCGAAGGAGAGGATTTTCTCCCACGAAAAAATGTAGTCGCTGCTGCGGTTCTGCGCGAGGTCGGCGTAGCGGACGGCGCCGATGCCAACGGCGTTGGCGATGTCGCGACGCTCGGCCTCGGGGAGCTCGGGAGATTTTTCGGTGACGAGCGCGAAGGCGCGTTCCTCAGCCTCGGCGAGCAGGGCCTTGAGGCGGATGGGATCGCCGGAGCGGGTCTTGATGGCCTTGCCGTCTTCGCCGAGAATGGAGCCGAAGGAAACGTGTTCGAAGCGCGGGAGGCGGCGGCTGGTTTTGGCGAACCACTTTTGCGTGGTGAGCCAGAGCTGTTCGAAGTGATCGGCCTGGCGTGCGTCGGTGAGGACGGCGATGGCGTCGGCTTTAAAATGCTCCGCACGGTAGAGCATCGTCGCGAGATCGCTGGAGGCGTAGTTTGCGGCGCCGTCGGACTTGCGAATGATGAAGGGCTGGGTCTTGAAGCGCGGGTGTTCGGGATGGAAGACCACGAGCGCGCCTTGCGATTCGACGGCGAGGTCGGCGGCGGCGAGTTCGGTGTAAACCTGCGGGACTTTGTCGTTGTAGAAACTTTCGCCGAGCTGGTGATCGAAATGGATGCCGAGGCTCTCGTAAATCTCGGTGAAGGCCCCGGAGCTGATGGCGTTGATCTTGTGCCAGAGGGCGAGGTTCTCGGCGTCGCCGGCCTGGAGTTTCACGAGCTCGGCGCGTGCGGCATCGAGGACGGCGGGATCGGCCTTGGTGGCGGCGTCGGCGGCTTTGTAGAGACGCTCGAGTTCCTCGAGAGGGTCGGTAGCGAGAGCGGCATCGTTGCGGAGGTTTTTATAGCCCCAGATGAGTTTGCCGAACTGTGTGCCCCAGTCGCCGATGTGGTTGTCGCGGATGACGGTGGCGCCGCAAAATGCGAGGAGACGGCAGATAGCCTCACCGATGACCATGCCGCGGATGTGACCGACGTGGAGCTGCTTGGCGGTGTTGGGGGAGCTGAAATCGACGACGAAGCGCTGGCCGGAGTAGAGCGCGGCGGCGCCGGATTTGAGGTGGTCGGCGGAATCGTAGGCGTTGAGCCAGGCGAGGAGGGTGGCGGGCTTGAGCTTGAAATTGATGAAACCCGGGCCGGCGATGCCGACGTCGAAGTTTTCCCGGATCGCGGGCGGGATGGCGGCGAGGAGCAGCTCGGCGACGGCGCGGGGGTTCAACTTGCGGGCCTTGGCGTAGCCGAGGACGCCGTTGGCTTGAAAATCGCCATGGCGCGGGTCGGCGGCGCGCATCTCGGGCGCGAAGGCGGCGACTTCCAAGCCGGCGGCTTGGGCGGCGGTTTGCATGGCCGCATCGAGTTCGGCGGCGATGTTGAACGAAACGTGCATCCCCTTACTCAACGGCCCGGCGGCGGGTTCGCGCAAGTGCGGAGTTTTACGCGGGAGAACGGGTGGGTGTGGCCGCATTGAGGCAGATGGCGGAATCTCTCTGTAAGAACGCGCATCTCTGCGGCAGGGGTAGTATTAGCTCGACAAATCCCTAGGGCCGGGTTTGCTCGCAAACTTTTACGCCCTGCGATTCCAGCCGCAGTTATTCACACACACTACACATGAGCAGCAAACGCACGATTCCAGCCCGCCGATTCATCAAACCGTCTTTCACTCAATTGATTGAGAAGAAGCGGGATGGCCACGAGTTTACCCAAGAGGAAATCCGCTATATCATTGATAGCACGCTTGATGGCGAAATGCCTCAGCACCAATTGGCGGCCTTGGCGATGGCGATTTACTTCTCGAACATGTCCGCCCAGGAAACGGCCGACCTGACCGAGGAAATGATGCTTTCCGGCGAGGTGATCGACCTTTCCCACATCGCGAAGCCCAAGATCGATAAGTATTCCACGGGTGGCGTAGGCGACAAAACGTCGCTCGTCCTCGTGCCGCTGGCGATGGCTTCCGGCGTGGTGGTCCCGATGATGTGCGGCGTGGAACACGACCACATCATCAGCCCGCTCGACAAGCTCAGCTGCTTCCCTGGCTTCAAGACCCACCTGTCCATCGAGAGCTTCGTCTCACAACTCGCCCGCTTCGGCGGCGCGATCGTAGCGCAGGACGAGAAACTCGCCCCGGCTGACGCCAAGTTCTACGAGCTCCGCAAGGAAACCGGCACCATCCCGAGTCTCCCGCTCATCACCGGCTCGGTCCTCTCGCGCAAGCTCGCCGAAGGTTCCGAAGGCCTCGTGATCGACGTAAAGTGGGGCAACGGCTCCTTCATCAAGGACCTCGAGCAGGCCAAGCAGCTCGCCCGTTCGATGACCCGCGTCGGCCGCTCCATGAAGCGCCGCTGTGTCGCTTTGGTTACGGACATGAATCAGCCGCTCGGCGACAGCGTCGGCACCTCGCTCGAGGTCAAAGAAGCCATCGCGTTGCTCAAGGGCGAAGGTCCCGAGGACATGAAGGAACTCGTGCTCAAGCTCGGCATGGAAATCGTGCGCCTCGCCGGCGTCGCGGGCTCCACGCTCTCGGCCAAGCAGACCGTGCAGCGCCATCTCACGGACGGCTCCGCGCTCCAGAAATTCAAGGATCTCGTCAAGGCGCAGGGCGGCGACACGGCCTTCATCGATCACCCCGAAAAATTCCCGACCGCGCGCCACATCCGCAAACTCCCCGCCCCGAAGCGCGGTTACGTGCACACGATCAACGCCGCGTTCATCGCGCAGGGCGTCTCGATTCTCGGCATCGGCAAGGACAGCCACGGCAAGATCGACCACGCCGTCGGTGTTTCCGAGATCAAGAAAGTCGGCACGCAGGTGAAGCAGGGCGAGCCGCTGATGATGATCCACTACAACGACGAGGCGAAGCTCGAGCAGGCGCTCAACTACTTCAAGGACGCCTACCGCCTTGCGCCGAAGCGCCCGACCCCGCCGCCGTTGATCGTCGAGCGTGTGGCGTAAGCGTCGCGCGACTGGTTTTTCGAAAACAAGAATTCAGCCCCGGCGAAATGCCGGGGCTTTTTTGTGGGCGATGGCAGCGGGTAGGGCGGGACTATTGGGCCCGCCGTGGATGACGCGGTGGCTGCTGGTGAGTCGCGGCGCGCCCAGCGGTCGCGCCCTGCTTTTATTCAACGCCGCGCGCGGAGCGCACGGCACCTTCCCGCCTACTTCTGCTTCAGATGCGCAGCGATGCCGGCGGCTTTCTGGCGGTAGAGCGCGGGCCACTTGGCCCAAGGGGCGTCGGGTTTGTTGGCCGCGATGCGCTCGAAAAACGCGGCGATGTCGAGACAGGCCGCCTGGTCTTCCATGAGGAGACGGGCCGCTTCGGCGAAGAAGGCCTCTTCCTGGTGTTCGACCCGCTCGGAGAGCGCGTGCAGCGCGAAGTGCAGGCCGATTTCGCGGCCGGTGAGCGCCATGGAAACGAGGTAGAGCATTTGCCGGCCAAGGTGATCGCGCTGTGTGGGCGTGGCGGGCGAACCGGTCCACCAGTAGGAATAGCCGAGGGGGTAGGCCTTGGCGGTTTTCCACGCGCCCTGCATCGCGGTGATCGCGCGGGCGTAATGCGGCGTGGCGTGCTCCCACGAGGCGGCGACGCTTTCCAGTTGGTCGGCGAGCGAGCCGGCGTTGTAGGGAAACGCGCCGTTGGGTTTGAGCGCCTCGGGGCGCGCGCCGCCTTCGCTCAGGCGGATGCTTTCCTCCATGAAGGCCTCGGGCGTGGGCACATAACCGCGGCCACGATACCAGCCGGGCCACTGGGACGGCGACCACGTGCAGGCGTTCGACAGAATCTGGTGGGCCTGCTCGAGCGCTTCCCAGGCTGCGGCAACCTGTTCACCCGCGTCGGAGCCGAACTGCGCGTGGGCGAGGTCGCGGCTGACGGCCACGGGATCGGCATACGGGTTGAGCATGAACTCGCGCAGCGCGATCGCATTGGACGGCAGGTCGGCGTAGGCGGTGCCCCAATGGTCGAAAATCCCATCGACGCCCAGCTCATGCCAGCGCCGGAGTTTGGCGGCGATGCCGAGCGGGTAATCCTGGATGTCGCCGAGCTTGTGGACGGTGTCGTCGCCCCAGAAAAAATTGTCGTAGCCGATGAGCGGCTGGTTGCGCTCGCGGGTGACGCTGCGCACCTCGCGCATGAAATCGTGCGACTGGCGCTCGGCCTGCCAGCCGTCTTTCTCCGCGGCGAGATAAACGCCGCAGCGCGGAGGCAGGGCCCGCTGGTGTTTCAGGAACGCCTCGGGTTCGTGGTCCCATTTCCATCCGGTGGTAAGCACATCGAGGCCGGGCCGCACGGCGTTGCCTTCCTCGATGAGAAAACGCAGGAAACGGTTGCGCTGCTCGAAATGACTCATGCCCTTGCAACGCGGGCAGGCGTGGGGATCGCAAAACTCGCCACCGGAATCGCGGCCGAAGACAAACCACGTGGCGACCTCGGGAAAGTCGGTGCGGAATTTGCGGATGATCTCGCGGTAATACGCCTGCACCTTGGCGTGGCCGAAGCAGAGCACGGAGCCCTGATAGGTGCCGCTGTCGCTGAAAACCTCGGCGGGAAATCTTTGCAGGAAGGCCTGCCGCTGTGCCTCGGGGACCCACGGGCCGCCCTGGCACGGCAGCTCGGTGATCCACAGACACGGCTCGAGGCCAAACTCCGCGCAACCGTCGATGAGAAAGCGGAGCGCCTCGCGTTGCGTGGCGACGGTGCCGGCGTCCACGCCCTGCGGAAAAATCTCGCTGGTGACGTAGCCCTGGAGATTGCGACGCGGGCCGCTCCAATCGTGGCACACGAGGCAGTGCGAGGCGCCGAAGCGGCTGAGGAAACGGAGGTCCTCGATGGTGCCGGGCCAGGCCTCGTATTCAAAGCGCTGGTGGAAAATGCGGCGCGAAAAAGCGAAGGCACGCTTGAAGGAAAACCCGTCGGCGAGCCGCGGAGTGCGCGCCATGAAATCCTCCAGTTCATAAACCGCCTGCAGCAGGCCGCGCGGGCTGATGGCGACGATGATCAGCGCGCCGCCATGTTCGAGGACGGCGAAAGCATCGGAGCCCGGGGGGCGGTCATGGATATCGATCACGCCCTGCTGGATGAGCAAAGTGGGGACCGGTGACTCGCCCAGCACCGCGAGATGGATTGTCCCCGGCGAAGCCGTGGCGGGAACCTCGGTGCGCAGTTCGGACCAACGCGGGACGCCCAAGGCGCGCGCCAGTTCTTCCAAAGCCGTGCGGTGGACGGGCGATGTGCCGGAGCAATAAACCGGAGTGGTGCGGGTGATGGCGAACATCCTTGGGAAACTTGCTGGGTGAGAGGGGCTTTATAATCAAGAGTGACGCATGCTGTAACGACGATCCCTACGTAGTTTACGCGCGGCCAAACTGAAAATTGGAGTGGAATCATCTAGGGTGTAATGCCTAGGTTTTTACCATGAACTTATACTCCGTGCTTTCCGTGCTGTGCATCATTTTGTGGATTTGCGCGCTGATCAGCTGCATCAAAAGCAATAACTCCAGCAAGCTGATCTGGATCATCGTGATCATCTTTGTGCCGCTGCTGGGCGCGATCCTGTATTTCCTGATGGGGCGTGGAAAGGACTGAGTTAGGGAGTGAAAGGGATGCGAAAGCATGAAAGCAGGAAGTAAGGCAGGTCTTTGACCTGCCTTTGCGTTTGGCAGCGACGGTCGCTGGGGGAGGTTCTCCGCGGCGGATGGGCAGGTGCGGGTCAAAGACCCGCACTCCTGTTGAATACGGCTCAGGTTTTTAGCTTCAACTTTACCGCGACGCGCAGGGTGCCGCTTTTTCCGCGTTGGCGGATCGTGAGGCGAGGCTGGGTCTCGGCGTGACGGATGCCGAAGCGCACGAGTTCGCGACGGAGTTCGTCGATGGCGCGGCGGGCGGGATTCATCAGCGGGAGTTGCTCGATGAGGGCTTCGGTGCCCGGCGGGATCGTGATCTCGGCGAGGCCGCGACGGCCTTCGATGATAACCTTGTCGCCTGCGCGGCGCATGGGCAGCGGCGTGGTCCAGTGGAAGACCACGCCTTCGCCCTGGGCGACGGCCCACTCGTCGGTGATGACGAGGGTGTCGGGCGCAGGCGCGTCCCACGTGCGCTGCCACTGGGTGAACCAGCCTTCCCAGCCGGCGGTGACGTTCATCGTGGCGTGGAAGGATTTTTCGTCGCCGCGGCTGACGGCGTGGATGTTGGCGTTGATGGGATTGCTGGGCTTGGGGCGCAGGCCGAGCGACCAGGGCGCGAGCATGTTGTGGCGCTGCGCGGTCTTCAGCTCCTCAACGAGCGGGTTGCTGTAATCGACGACCCCGAAATCCATGGCGAAGCTGTCGCCGGCGAACTCGAGGACGAAGCTGCCCTTGTCCTCGTGGGTGTGGCTGGCGCCGGACTTGTTGCCCATGAGGAAGAGTTTCACGATCTCACCGCCGAGACGGCGGACGGAGCTGGTCATGCCGGTGTCGGGCATCTCGACGAGCGCGCGCAGCGGCGGACCTTCGGCGGGGATGTCGCGCGAGATGCCCATGGCGAGCAGCGAGGGCGCGGCGCCCGCGCGGCGGAGTTGCTTGCGATACATGCTGACCCAGTGCGAATCGGGCATGAAGGCGGCGAGGTAGGCGAGCGCCTCGGGGAACGAATACATCGCATCGCAGATCGGGATGGTGTCCTTGTCGTCGGCGGTCGAGTAGAGCACCTCGGCCATGAGCGCGGTCTTGCGGATCTGCGCAGGCATGAGCTCCTGCAGCGACTTGCCGCGCTCGCGGGCGTAAAGGTGCAACGCGACGAAAGCCTGGCGCGCGACCCACGTGAAATAGGTCGGTCCTTCGACGTAGCCGCCGTCGGGCAGCAGCACGTGGTCGAGATTTTCGAGCAGGTCCTTGACGGCGAGTTCCGTGTAGGGCGCGACGCGCGAGGGCACGGGCCGCGGGTGGCCTTCGCAGCGGACGGGCATCGTGCGCTCGAGCAGCAGGTAGCCGAGGATGCGGCCGGGAGCGAACCACGCGAGCTGGTTGCAGTGAAACAAATACTCCCACCACCACGTGTTGAAGTTGAGGTGGCCGATGCCCTCCTCGGCGATGCGGCGCTGGACCAGCTCGCGGCCGAGCGGCGTGAACCATTCGCCGCAGAGGTCGAGGATGAGCGAGGTCTCATAGACGCAGATGCTCGGCACGAAGCTGCGCTGTTCCCAGGTGCTGCCGGGCATGTAGGACATGAAGCAGTCATCCCACCGCTCGCAGTGCGCCATGCTGATGGCGAAACGCGCGGCGAGGCGGCAGAGGGTTTTGTCCTTGAGCAGCATGCCGGCCTGCGCGGCGTTGGGGCCGTGGATGGTGATGACCTTGCCGTGGTCGCGTTCGCGGCGGAGCGAGTTGGAGTTCCAGAAATTGACGTGCTGGCCGATGAGAGACTCGGGCCGGATGGCGCGGGCCTCGGCGGCGGCTTCGCGCATGGCGTCGGCCGCGGGGGAGTCGGCAAATTCGCGGCGCACGGCGTCGAGTTCGTCGGCGGTGAGAATGAGCCCGTGCGTGGGACGGAAGGTGGGTTCAAAGCTTTCCGGCTGGAGGTATTTTTCCCAGCGCTCGTCGTAACCCTGCCACTGCGCGAGATGATCGGGGATGCGCACGGTGCTTTGGAGTGCGAACCAGTAGATCCAGGAATTGCCCGAGACGCCCTTGGGGAAATACGCCTCGATGGTGAAAGACTTGATGCGCTTCGCGCCGTCGAGCGGGAGCCATTCGTCGCGTTTCGCGGGGCCGAAAGGTTCGCCGCGGCGGGTGCGCGGGCCGGCGTCGGTCTCGGCGTGCAGCGTGTAGTAGCCGCCCTCCGGGATGGCGCAGGAGACGATGACGCGGTCATAGCGCGAGCAATCGAGATCGTAGGCGCGGGAGAAGCGCACGATGCGGTCGTCGGCGGCGGGTTTTTCCCAGGCGCACTGCACCCAGAGCCAGTTTTGCCAGACTTTAAAACCGGTGACGCCGTCGGAGTTGACGGTCCACTGGCTGAGTTCGCTGAGCTGGGGATCGTGAAAGGCCTCGAAGACGGCCTCGGCACTGTTGATCGGGGTAAGTTTCATGGAGCAGGAGGTATGAATGGAGCTAGTTAAGAATGAGCCGAACCTCGAGGCGGAGGGTGCCGGTGCGACCGCGTTGGCGGAGCGTCAGGCGGGGCTGCGTTTCGGCGTGGTTCCAACCGTATTGGATGAGTTCGCGGCGTTGTTCATCGGTCGCGCGGCGACGCGGGTCCATGAGCGGCAAGTGCTCGACGGTGGCTTCGATGCCCGGGGGGACTGTAAACTCGGCGCGGGCGCGACGGCCTTGGATGACGACGCGGTTGCCTTCGAGCTTGATCGGCAGGCGCGTGGTCCAGTGGAAGATCACGCCTTCGCCTTTCGCGACGGCCCACTCGTCGGTGATGACGATGCGGTCCGGAGTCGGCGAATCCCAGGTGCGATGCCATTTCGTGAACCAGCCTTCCCAGCCGGCGGTGACGTCGATGGTGGCGTGGAAGCGCGTGGCGTCGCCGGAGCCCTTGGGCTTGATGTCGGCGCGCAGCGGATTTTGCGGACGCGGGCGTTCGTCCTCGCTCCACGGAGTCAGCATGTTGTGACGCTGACATTGCTTGAGGAGGTCGGTGACGGGATTGGCGTAGTCAACGACGCCGAAGTCGAAGGCGAAGCTGTCGCCGGCGCATTCGAGGACGAAGCTGCCCTTGTCCTCGTGCTGGTGATCACCGCCGGCCTTGTTGCCGACGACGAAGAGCTTCACCCACTCGCTGTCCAGCCGGCGCACCGAGGCCATGTAGCCGAGGTCGGCCATTTCGAGGAACGGGGCGAGCGCGGGGCCTTGCGTGGGGATCTCGCGATCGAGGCGCATGGGGAGCAGCATGTTGGCGGCACCGGCACGCTTGAGGCATTTGCGGTAAAGCGTGACCCAGTGCGATTGCGGCATGAGCCAGGCGAGGAACGCGAGGCCTTCGCCCACGGCAAAGGCGGCGTCGCCGATGAGCAGCATTTCCTGGCCATCGTCGGTGGAGAGGAGCATCTCGGCGAGCCGGTCGGTGCGGAAGAGCGACGGCGGCACGAGTTGGCGGGCGTCGAGATTGCGACCGCGGCCGTAGAGCAGTGCGCAGAACGCGACCTGGCGCGCGACCCACGTGAAGTAGTGCGGGCCTTCGACATAGCCGCCGTCGGGGAGCAGGGCCTTGGCGAGGTTGTCCTGCACGTTTTGCCAGACGATCTCCGTGTGCGGGGCGACGCGGGACGGCGGACGGACGTAATTTTCGTAGCGGACGGGCATCGTCTGCTCGAGCACGAGCAGGCCGTAGAGACGGGCGGGAGCGATCCACACCATCTGGTTGGTGTAATACATGTATTCCCACCACCACGAGGCGTGGCTCATGCCGCCGTGGCCCTCGGTGGCGATGCGACGAAGAATGAGATCGCGACCGAGCGGGGTGAACCACTCGCCGCAGAGGTCGAGAATGATGGCGCAGTCCAGCACGCCGAGCGACTGGATGAAGCCGCGCTGGTCCCAATTACTGCCGCGCATCCACGCGAAGAACGTGTCTTCCCAGTGGTCGCAATGCACGAGACTGAGCGCGAAACGGGCGGCGAGGCGGCAGAGGGCCTTGTCTTTCCAGAGGACGCCGGCCTGCGCGGCAAACGGCCCTTGCATCGTGATCATGTGGCCGATGTCGCGCTCGCGGCGGAAGCCGTTGAAATTCCAGAAATTGATATTCTCGCCAATGAGGTCCTCGGGACGGACACGGCGCGTCTGCTCGCCCACGGTGCGCAGCTCGCGCGCGAGGTCGGAGCCCGCGAAATCATGGCGCACCTGCTCGAGTTCCCCGGCATTGATCATGATGCCGTAGGTGGGGTTGAAGGTGGGCTCGAACTCCGGGGGTTGGAGGTATTTATCCCACTTGTCGTCGTAGCCCTGCCATTGCGCGAGGTGGTAGGGGAGGCGTTCGGTGTTTTGGAGGCCGAACCACAGGAGCCAGCCGGAGCCGGCGGCGGGCTTGGGATTGCGGACCTCGACGGTGAGCGAGCGGATCTGTTTCGCGCCTTCGAGCGGGAGCCACTCCTCGTGGCGGGTGGCGCCGCACGGTGTGCCGGCGCGGTGGCGCGGACCGGCGTCGGTCTCCGCGCTGAGAGTGATGGCGCTGTCTTCCGGGAGATTGATCGAAACGATGAGGCGGTCGTAGGCCGAGCAATCGAAGGCCGGGAAGGTTTTGCGCAACCGCAGCACGAGGCCGTCGGGGGCGGGCTGTTCCCAGTTGATGATGACCATGGCCCAGCTCTGCGTGAGCTTGTGCCCGAGCGTGCCGGGGGCATCGGCGGTCCACGTGGGGAGTTCGCCGAGGCGTTCGTCAAAAAAAGGCGCGAAGACGGCTTCGGCACTGTTGATCAGGTTGAGGCGCATGGGGTGGGGTGAGGGCGGCGGAGAACTGACGGGTTAAGCAGCAGAGGTGAAGTTGAGGCGCACGTCGACGCGGAGCACGCCTGATTTTCCGTGCTGACGCACGCGGCGGTGAGAAACGGACCAGTCTTGGATGAGCCGGAAGCCATTGGCGCCGGGCGCATCGCCGCTCCACTTGGCAAGGTCGCTGATACTTTCGTCGAAGAAAGGGACAAAAATCGCTTCGGCGCGGTTGATCGGGGTGAGGCGCATGGAAAAGGGTGATCCGTGGGGCGGGGTTGCGTCATGGGGGCGGGCGGCGACGCGACTGGCAACGACGGTGTGGTTCTACACGTAGGATGCCGGGTTTTAAACTGGCCCCGGCGGAGGCGCGGCATTGAGTGGACCGATGCCTGATACCGAACTGAACGACGACTTCGCGACGCCGCCGCACGAACCCGCCGCCCCACGCGCGCCCATCGACCGCTCGGCCTGGCAAAAACCGTGGGCGCAGTTGAAGTTCATGAGCTTTCAGCCGGCAATTTTCCCTCGTATGCTCGGCGAAGTGTCGCGCGACGCAAAACCGGGCGATCTGGTGTCGGTTTACGACAAATTCGGCCAGCGCATGGGCATCGGGCTCTTCAATCCGCGGGCCAAGATGCCGCTGCGTGTGGTCACCCACACCGACCAGCCGGTGGGCGAGGAGTATTTCGAGGCGGCCATCCGCCGGGCGGTCGCGTTGCGCCGCGATCTGTTCAAGCTCGATGAGACGACCAATGCCTACCGCGTGCTTAATTCCGACGGTGACGGCGTCAGCGGCCTGACGATCGACCGTTATGGCGACACGCTTTATTGCGATGTGTATTCGCTGGGGATTTTTCAACGCCTGCCGAAGTGGCTGCCGCTCCTGCACGAGCTGCTCGGCACGAAGCACGTCCGCGTGCACGTGGACCACGACCTCGGCAGCCTCGAAGGCATCAAGCCGTCGCAGATGAAGGAGATCACGGCGTCGGCGCCCGACAAGGTGCGCATCAAGGAAGGCGACGTGAAATACGAGGTCGACTTCGCCGAGGGGCACAAGACGGGTTTCTTCTGCGACCAGCGCGACAACCGGAAACGCTTCGGTCAGCTCGTGAAAGGCCTGCGCGTGCTCGACCTGTGCAGCTACACGGGCGGTTTTTCGATCAATGCGATCCTCGGCGGCGCGGCCGAAGTGACGGCGGTGGACCTCGACGAAAAAGCGATCGCCCAAGGCCGGCGCAACGCGAACCTGAACCAGGTGTCGCCGAACAAACTAAAGTGGGTGCACACTGACGCCTTTGCCTATGCGCGCCAGATGCAGAAGAACGGGGAAGTGTTCGACGCCGTGCTTTGCGATCCGCCGAAGTTTGTGATGACGCGCGATCCGGCGTTCGCCGCCGAGGGCATGCGGAAATATGCCGACCTGAATACCATCGCGGCCAGCCTCGTGAAGCCCGGCGGGCTGTTCGTGACCTGCTCCTGTTCCGGTCTCGTTTCGTTGGAGGATTTTGAAGGCTGCGTGATCAAAGGCGTGCACCGGCTCAACCGCCGCCTGCAGATCTTCGACCGCACGGGACCGGGCGTGGATCATCCGGTTTACTCGAACTGCCTCGAAAGCCGCTACCTCAAACTACTCTGGGCGCGGGTGGTGTAAGGGCGTGGGTTCATGACGGTGAACGTGGCCGCGCCACAGGGAAGCCGTGCCGTCAGAAAACTCCGGGCCGGAAACGAGGCGGCGCAACATCGCCCAAGGGTGCAAGCGGCCCGCCAGGCTCAGAGTTTTTTGTGCGAGCCGTCGCAGAAGCAGCCGTTGGCGGAGTGTTTGCAGCCGCACCAGGCGACGGTCTTTTCCTCGGTGAGTTCGACTTTGGTCGGGGCGATGCCGGAGCCTTTGTGCGAGCCGTCGCAGAAGGGCTGGTCCTTGGATTTGCCGCAGGCGCACCACCAGTAGGTGCCGGCGGGCATTTTCTTCACGAAGGGAGACTTTTGGGCGATGGTCGGAGTAGGCATGGGGAGTAGCGGGAAAGAGGTAAGGGGAATTTACTTCACGGGGCCCAGAAGCGATGGGCTGTTTTCACGGCCAACGCTGTTTGGGGAATTTTGGGCTTAAGGCGAGTTGTATTGTCGGCCCGGAACCGGCGGCGCGCGGCGAAAAGCTTGACCGAACGCATGGGAATTCCAAAAAACTTACGCCATGAAATGGGTCCCCCCGCTCACGTCATTGCTTGCAAGGCTGTTGGTTTTTCAGTGTTGGCTGCGCCCCTGTGGTGCCGTGCTCGCACTCGGCAGTGTCGCGGTTTCGGCCTGGGCGCAGGAGGAGGAGCCAAAGGACGAGGTGCCGCCGGAGTTGCGCGAGTTGCGCCAGAAACTTTCCTCCGTGAAGGAGTGGCAGGGCGTCTGGGAAGTGCACAACGAGATCGATGCGACGAGCGAGTCGCCCGGTGGATATTACCAGCACCATTACGAGGAGCGGACGCGCGGTTCCTTTCTCCTGAAACGTTATATGCACGGCTGGACTCCTCGGCGTGGCATCCTGAATTGGATGGGAGAGGGCGTGGCCATCGGGCAAGGACGCGGCTCCTTTGCGGCGTGGGCACCTTATGTGTGGGCGCCCGGAGGCCGCACGGGTCAGGAATGGGAGGAGCACTATGCAGGCTCGATGCCGCAACGAAAGATCAGGTTCGAACTTTGGTTTGGCGGTAAGTCGCGGCTCATCACGCTTCACACTGGCCTCGATCTCGAAAAGGAAGCTCCCCGGATCATCCGCACCGGACGCGGGGTGAATAGTGATAACGAATTCAAGATCGACGAGAACCACGTCAAGCGGGTGCTGACTTGGTATTTGGGTGACAGCGTTGACGCGAAGTGGGCGGTGGTCACAGGAGACTCGTCGGTGCTTGAGTTCGTGTGGGATGGCCCGGCCACCTGGCCGGGCGCGCCGGGGACGGTCAACGAACGGAAAGTGACGCAAAACAGACGCTCCCGGGTGCTGCTCATCCCGGTCCATGATAATCTCGAGGTCGAAATGGAGATCGCGGGCTACGACCAGTGGCGACCGAAGGGAAAAATCTCCGATCCGAAAAAGCCCGGCAACGATCTCAAGGTGCGCGCGACGCTGAAGAACAAGGATGGCGCCCCGCCCGAGGATTTGCCTCCAGTGAAACGATTTGTGTTCGAGTTGATCGATACCTCGCGCGAGCCCGGCATCTGCTTGAACTGGCCGCTGAACGCGAAGGACAACGACCCCGACCTGCGCCTTGCAGCGGGTCCGATGGGCGGGGAACTTTCCAAGGAAGACCAGAAGCTCATCGTCAAAACGGTGCCGAAGGATGAGCAGGAGCAGCCCTACGCCGAGGCGCAGGTGGACAGCTACGACTTTGGCGGCCAGAGCGAACTGCGCGTGATCTGCGAACTCGAGGACGGCCGCGAGGTCGTCGGCCTGCTCAAGGACGACAAGGGGGGCAAGGACCTCGTGCGCGTGCCGAAGATGGAAGGCCCAGGCTGGATCGCCGAGTCGTGGCGCAAGGAGCGCGGCGTGGTTGATCTGCCTGACAACGACGATGAGGAAAAAGTCGAGGGGCAGGACTACAAAGGCGACGGTTTCACGCTCTACGAGGAATACCGCGGTTTCGTGGAGAACGGCGGGCACATTTCCGGCGACCCGAAAAAGAAGGATCTCTTTATCCTAAATCGCGCCGATGTTGCCACGCGTGACGGCATCGCGCTGCTCGAAAAAATCGCGCAGCTCAAGGTTCACGCGCGGCTCCGCGACGGCAAGGAGATGGATGGCGATGAGCGTGTGATGAACGGCAACCGCCGTGCCGGCCCGCATCGCGTGAAGCAGCATGGCGTGGTGCTGTCGCATTTTGGCATGGGGCGGGGTGGCTACACCGCTGGCACCCCGGACGCGGATAACAACAAAGCCTCGCGGCCCGGCACCGTCACCCACGCCTACATCGAACCGCCGGGCAGCATCGCGGGATTGTTCTCACCGACTGTGCTCAAGCGCTACAATCTCGATCACCTGAATCCCAGCCAACTCTATGCGGCGGCGGTGGCGCACGAACTGGCGCATGCCATCGGCGCGGATCATCACGGCGAGCGCAAGATGCAGATTCTCTTCGGCCATTTTCAATCGATCTACAATCCCAAGAATCGCACCGGCAAGGCGCGGTTTGTCGACGCCGAGGGCTCCACCAAGGAGCGGGTTTTCCAATGGGAAGACTCCCTGGGCAATATCGCGATCGACCAGGAGGCGATTTTTAATGCCCACGCCGCGGCGCACCCGGGATCGCTTGAGCAACCGTTTTTCGTCGAAGCGATGGAAGGCTGGTGCGAGCGTTTTTTCTTTGTCGGCCCGTCCAACAACAGCACCGACGCCGGCGACGAGAATTGCGTGATGCGCTATTACTTCGCCAACGCCTACGAGGCCAAAGGCGGTTCGAATAAATATTACGCCATCCGTCCCGGCGCGAAGCAGGCCGAGACCATGCTCTGCAAGGCGCCGAAAGGCACCGGCGGCAACGCCGCCTCGCACCAGCCGCAGCCCCGCTTCGGCGATGCCGCGGGTGGCCGCGGCAATTGTTTCGCCGCCATCTGCCCCAACGACGCGATCCCGCCCAAGAACACCGCGATTAAATAGTGATGAATGCGAAACTTGGTTGTCGCTTATGGGTTCTCCGTCTGTGTCTTGCGCTCGGATGCGGGGTTGGGGCGCTGGCCGCGGCGGACGATGGGGAAAACGCGGTGCGGCCGGAGTTTCGCGAACTCATGCAGAAGTATGCCGCCGTCAAGGAATGGCAGGGCGTCTGGGAGGTATCGATCGACGAGGATACATCTCAGCCTTGGCGCGAAGGAGATCATGAGGATCACATTGAGCGGCGTTCGCACGGCTCGTTTCTGTTGAAGCAGAACATGAAAAGCTGGAGCCCGAAGAGCGGATCCCTGGCTTGGAAAGGTGATGGCGAGGCGAGTGGCCGTATCTCACGCTCGTATGTGGGTTGGAGTTATAGTTTTGGTTATCCTGTGGGCGCCGAAGGCGACGAGAATTATGAGGGCGTGACGCAAATGACCGGGCACGTGTTCCGCCTGAGTTTTCCCCGCTTGAGCGACAAGCCGGAGGGGCGGGTATCCTATTCCGACGGATCGCATGCGAAACCCGCCCACGGTATCATCACCCGGCGCTGGGTGACTCCGGAGCATGATTTCCCGCGCGGGAAAGAGGGCAACGACAGCCAACCGTCGGATGTGCCCATCCCGGCCTGGCTTAATCTTAATAAAAGCGACAACTCTCCGGAGAACTGGTCCGTGGTCGCCGGGGGGCCTGGCCTGCTGGTGTTCCGCTGCGACTCATTGCAAGAGAAGCAAGCCCCTGGCAGCAACTCGTTTGCCCTGCACAGACGTTCCCGTCTGATGCTGATTCCGGCCTACGACAACCTGGAGGTCGAGGTGACGATCGCCGACTACGATGCGTGGCGGCCGAAAGGCACGATTGCCGATCCGAAAAAGCCCGGCAACAAGCTCGCCGTGCGCGCCATGTTGAAGACCAAGGATGGCGCACCCACCGAGCCGCTGCCGCCGGTGAGCAAGATCACCTTCGAGTTGATCGACACTTCGCGCGAGCCGGGCATCTGCCTGAACTGGCCGCTGAACGCGGAGGACAACGACCCCGACCTGCGCCTCGCCGCGGCGGCGATGGGCGGTGAACTTTCCAAGGAAGACCAGAAGCTCATCGTCAAAAACGTGCCGAGGGACGAACAGGACCGGCCTTACGCCGAGGCCCAGGTGGACAGCTACGACTTTGGCGGCCAGAGCGAACTGCGCGTGACCTGCGAACTCGAAGACGGCCGCGAAATCGTCGGCCTGCTTCAGGATGGCAAAGGCGGAAAGGACCTCGTCCGTCTGCCGAAGATGGACGGCCCCGGCTGGATCGCCGAGTCTTGGCGGAAGGCGCACGGCGTGCCCAATCTGCCCGACAGCGACGATAACGAGAAAGTTGAGGGCCAGGACTACAAAGGCGATGGCTTTACCCTCTACGAGGAGTATCGCGGCTTCGTGGAGAACGGTGTGCATGTCGAGGGCGATCCGAAGAAAAAGGACTTCTTCATCCTGAACCTCGCCGACGTCGCCACGCGCGACGGCATCTCGCTGCTCGAGCAGGTGGCCAAGCTCAAGGCGCACGCCCGACTCCGCGATGGCAAGGAGATGACCCAGGAAGCGCGGTTGATGAATGGCAACCATCGCGCCGGTCCCCACCACGTGGATCAGCACGGCGTCGTGCTGTCGCATGTCGGCATGGGCAAAGGCGGCTACACCGCCAACACCCCTGGAGCGGACGGACAAAAGGCTTCACGACCTGGCACGGTCAGCCTGGTTTACATCGAGCCGCCGGACAGCGTCGCCGGCCTGTTCTCTCGGTCGGTGCTTAATCGTTATGGTCTTGATCACCTTGATCCCGTCCGGCTCTACGCGGCGGCGGTGGCGCATGAACTCGCGCACGCCGTCGGCGCGGATCATCACGGCGAGCGCCGCATGGAGCTTCGCTGGGGCTATTTCCAGTCGGCCGACAATCCCAGGAATCCCACCGGTAAGCCGCGCTTCACCGCCGCCACCGGCTCGCCCAAGGAACTCCTCGCCCTGTGGGAGGACTCCGGCGAGAGCGTCGCGTTCGAGCAGCAGGCGCTGTTTAATGACTACGTGACGAAGGCCGCGGCCGGCCAGCAGCAAGCTTATCGCGATGCGGCGGAGTATTGGTGCAACCGCCCATTCTTCGTCGGACCGGCCAAGGACGGCACCGACTCGGGCGGCGAGACCTGCCTCATGGCCTACTACTTCGCCACCGCCTATGAGTCGCCGGGGAGCAAGGACCGGTTTTATGTCATCCGCCCCGGGTCGAAACAGGTTGAGACCCAACTCTGCACCAATCCGGCGGGCACAGGCGGCAACGCGCCGTCACATTCGCCGAAGCCCCGCTTTGGCGACGCCGCCGGCGGTCGCGGCGACTGCTTTGGCGCCATCTGCCCCAACGACGCCATTCCGCCCAGGAACATCACAATCAAATGAAGACTCATCGCATACCTTTAATCGCCCATGTCCTGCTGGCCGGCTGGCTGCTCGTTGCGGGTGGCTGCTCGAAACGCGCCTCCGAAGAAAAAGCTCCGCCGCCGAAACCGGCCGCCGGGCCCGCTCCTGCGACCAGCGCAGCGCCGCAGCCGGCGAAGTCATCCCCGGTCGCGGCCCAGCCTGCCGTGAGGCCGAAGGCCAAGCTCGAGCCTGCGCCCGAACCGCCGCCAGCGCCGCCGGTTCCGGATGTTCTCTTTTCATTGCGCGGCCTCGAGTCCGGTCGGCTCGCCAACGACCGACCGTTGTTCGTGGCGGTGCGGGTTGAGTCTCCGGTGGACAAGGAAGCCGCGTTCACGCTCGCACCCGCTAACGGGCGTTGGAGCGATGGTGTCGGCGTGGAACTCGCCGCCGCCGGTTCGGCGGACAAGATTCTGCTGCGGGCGCAGCGGATCGACGGAAGCGATGGCGAGGCCACGCCCACCCTGGGCACCGATCAAACAGCCGAGGGGCTGTGGCGGTTTTCGTCTGCTGAAATCGCGAAGCTCTCGCCGGGCGATTATCAAGTGCAGGTGAAGCTCACGCTCGCCGACGGTGCCGGTTGGCATGGTCAGGCCGCGGCCGAGCCTGTCGCGTTCGCTCTCACGGCCGCGGGTGCCACGACCGGATCGCAGACCAATCCGGTGCTCGCGCTGGTCGAGGACGCGATGCTGACAAAAGACTGGCCGAAGGCCGCACAACTGCTCGACGCGCCGCTCGCCATGGATCCCGACAACCTCGATTTGTTGAAAATGCGGGCGATGCTCTGCCTCGAAGGCGGCGATCTGCTCGGCGCCAATGTGTGTGTGAACCGCGCCTGGGCGCGTGTGATGCGCGAGCAGTGGCAGCACCCGCCCGAGGACCTTTACGCGCTCAGCCAGATCGTGTCGGCCGGGATGAGCCAGCCAAACGCCGTGCCCAAGGACCCGCTCCCGGCGTGGACCAAACTCCCCGACGCCGTGCTTGCCCGGCTGCCGGAGGGCAAGTGAGCGACCTGGCCAATCGGAGTTATTTGACGGCGGCCCAGACGCGCTGGACGTCGTCGTGGTCTTCGAGGGCCTGCAGGAATTCGCCGACTTCGGCGCGGGCGGTGTCGTCGAGTTCGGGGAAGGTTTTGGCGACGTAGCCGATTTCACTCGTGATGACGGACCAGCCGTTGGCCTTGAGCCAGGTCGAGACGGCGTGGACGGCGGTGCGCTCCGTGATGAAGCGGGCGCCGGCGTGGTCTTCGGGGATGTCGTCGTTTTGGAGGTGCGTGAGTTTTTCGAAATCATTCGCGCCGGCTTCGATGGCGGCGGCTTCGAGGTCGCTGGCGGCGTTGGGGTGGTGGGCCTCGACGAGGCCGACGTGTTCGAAGAGAAACTTGTTGCTGCCGGCGGTGCCGAGGACGCCTTTCTTGAAGAGCACGCGCATCTCCGGGGCGGTGCGCTGGTGGTTGTCGGTGTAGACCTCGACGATGAGGGCGATCTTGTGCGGGGCGTAGCCTTCGAAGACGACATGTTCGAGGGAGGATTTGTCGCCGCCGGTGCCGGCGCCCTTGGCGATGGCGCGTTCGATGACGTCGCGGGTGACGCTGGCCTTCTTGGCCTTTTCGACGGCGGCGAAGAGTCGCGCGTTGGCGCCGAGGTCGCCTCCGCCGAGCTTGGCGGCGACGGTGATTTCCTTGGTGAGTTTGCCCGCGACCTTGGATTTGCGTTCGTTAACAATCGCGCGTTTTGCGTGGAGCCATTGACGTCCCATAAGGCGGACACGCTGGAGTCCGGCTGCATGGCAGGCAATGCGGAATCCACGCGCGGGTGGGGCGTTGTGCGGCAACCCGGCGGATTCGTGGTGGACATTCGCGGCCCAGTTCGGAGCATTAACCTGCATGAACGATCTCAGCCACCTGTTCGCACAGAACAAAGCCTGGGCAGGCGCCATCCGGCAGCGGGACCCGGGATTTTTTGAAAAACTGTCGCGCCAGCAATCGCCGGAATACCTCTGGATCGGCTGCTCCGACAGTCGCGTGCCGGCCAACGAGATTATCGGGCTTTTGCCCGGTGAAGTATTTGTCCACCGCAACATCGCGAATGTCGTGGTGCATACGGATTTGAACTGCCTTAGCGTGATCCAGTTCGCCGTCGATGTGCTGAAGGTGAAGCACATCATGGTGGTGGGCCACTACGGTTGCGGCGGTGTGCGGGCGGTGCTGCGCTGTGACCGCGTGGGGCTGGCCGACAACTGGCTGCGCCACGTGCAGGACGTGAAGGAAAGACACCAGGCCTGTCTCTGCCGGTTGCCGGACGAAGCGACGCAAAGCGCGAAGTTGTGCGAGCTCAACGTCATCGAGCAGATGGCCAACGTCTGCCAGACGACGATGGTGCGCGATGCCTGGGAACGCGGGCAGGAACTCACGGTGCACGCCTGGATCTACGGCCTGAAAGACGGCCTGTTGCACGATCTGAAGCTGCTCGCGAGCAACGCGAAGGAAGCCGCTGAGAATTACAAGACGGCGGTGGCGGCGCTGGGGTGAGACGGATGGGCGGCGCGAGTGCGCACAAAAAAGCCCGCGGCGAAAACCGCGGGCTTTTGTTTAAACTAAAGGCTGGCTGCGCTGCGGGCTCAGTTACGGCCGAGGTAGGTGCCGTCGATCGTGCTGACCTTGATGACTTCGCCTTCCTTGATGAAGAGCGGGACTTGCACGATGAGGCCGGTTTCGAGTTTGGCCGGCTTTTGGACGTTGCTGGCGGTGTCGCCTTTGACGCCATCGGCGGACTCGACCACTTTCAGTGCGACCGTCGACGGGAGATCGACGGAGAGCGGGCGGTCTTCAACGAAGAGGACGTCCACTTTGCCACCAGCGGTGAGGTAGTTTTTCACTTCACCCAAGGTCTGCTCGGAAAGCTCGATCTGGTCGAAGGTGTCCGGGTCGATAAAGGCGTAGGTGCCGCGGTCGGCGTAGCTGAACTCAAGGGTGCGGCGATCGGTGGGGAGGACTTCGATGGTGTCGGTCGAGGCGAAGCGCTGGTCGAGCGCCTTGCCGTAGCGCAGATTGCGCATCTTGACCTGCACGAACGCGCGGAGGTTACCGGGCGTGCGATGCATGGTTTCCATGACGAGGTGCGGCTCACCATTGTGCTTAATGACCTGACCTCTGCGGATATCGTTGGCTGCGGGCATGACGGGTATTAGTAACGGTTTTGAGTTGTGAAAGGGTGATGGAGTAAGCGGGCGGCCCTGCCTCTGTCAAGGCCGCCGCCATCTCGGGGCTTGCCCTCGGCCCCGCGGGTTTCCGAGACTGCGCGTAACCCTATGAAACAACGCACTCTCGCGCGCGAAGTCTCCATCACCGGTAGTGCCCTGCACACCGGCGAGGCCGTTACGCTCACGATCAAGCCGGCGCCAGTCGACCAAGGCGTCGTGTTCAAGCGCATCGACCTTCACGGGGCTCCCGAGCTGCGCCCGCGTGTCGATCAAATCACCGATCTGGTGCGCGCTACGACCATCCAGAATGGCCACGCCAAGATTCACACGGTCGAGCACATCCTGAGTGCGTTGCACGGCTGCGGCGTGGACAACGTCACCATCGAGATGAACGCCTCCGAGCCGCCGATTATGGACGGCTCGGCCCGGCCCTACGTGAACATGATTTTACAGGGCGAGCCGATCGAGCAGGACAAGGACCGCGAGTATTTTACCTTGGACGCGGCGGTCTCCGTGACGCGCGGCGATTCGTCGATCATCGCGCTGCCGTGCGACGAGTTGAAGATTTCCTGCACCTCGGCCGACAACCGCGGCATCCACACGCAGCATCTTTCGCTGACGATTGATCCCGAGGTTTACATGACGCAGGTCGCGGCGGCGCGGACCTTCACCATTTACGAGGACATCGAGGAGCTGCTTAAGCTCGGCAAGATCAAGGGCGGCTCGCTCGACTGCGCCGTCGTCATCAAGGGCGACAAGATCATTTCGAAGGAGCCGCTGCGGTTTAAGGACGAGTTCGTGCGGCACAAGATCCTCGATATCATCGGCGATGTGCTGCTGCTCGGCATGCCGCTGAAGGCGCACATCATCGCCACGCGTCCCGGTCATGCGATCAACGCCGAGCTCACGAAGATTCTCTTCGAGAAGCTGCAGGAGCGCAAAAAAGGCCCGAAGAAGAAGGAGAAGGTCCCCGCGGCGAAGACCCCGCAACCCGGCGAGACTTCGCTCGATATCAAGCGCGTGCTGGAGATGCTCCCGCATCGCTATCCGTTTTTGATGATCGACCGCGTGCTCGAGTTCATCGGCGACAACGAACTCGTCGCGATCAAGAACGTGACGATCAACGAGCCGTATTTCCAAGGCCATTATCCCGGCGAACCGGTGATGCCCGGCGTGCTCCAAATCGAGGCGATGGCGCAGGCGTCCGGAATTTGTCTGCTGCGCAACGCGAGCGGCGAGGGCAAGACCGCGCTCTTCATGAGCGCCGACAAGGTGAAGTTCCGCCGCGCGGTGCGTCCCGGCGATCAACTTGTCATCAACGCCAAGCTTACGAAAGTGCGGGGCAAAATTGGCGTCGCCGAGGCGAGCTGCACGGTCGGCGGCAACGTCGTCTCGTCGGCCGAACTGATGTTCGGCTTCGTCGATATCGACGCGGGCGCCTGAGCGAAACCTCGACGCGACGTTTTCGCATCTCATGCCCACCCGTATTCATCCCTCCGCGGTTGTTGAACCCGGCGCCCAACTCGGCGCCGACGTCGAGGTCGGCGCGTTTGCCTACGTCGGAGCGGAGGTAAAACTGGGTGCAGGCACGCGGCTGCACCATCACGCCTCAGTTGAGGGTTTCACGACGCTGGGGGCGGGTTGTGAGATTTATCCATATGCCTGCATCGGTGGAAAAACCCAGGACCTGAAATACAAGGGCGGCCGGCCCGGCCTGCGCGTGGGTGATCGCAATGTCTTTCGCGAATACGTCACGATCCACGCGGCGACCTTCGACGGCGAGTTTACGGTGCTGGGCGACGACAACACGGTGCTCGCCTACAGCCACATCGCGCACGACTGCGTGCTCGGCAGCCATATCGTGATGAGCAATGCGGTCTCGATGGCGGGTCATGTCACGGTCGAGGACCACGTCGTCATCGGTGGTGCGGCGGGCATCCACCAGTTTTGCCGGATTGGCAGTTATGCGATGCTTTCGGCGATGGCGAAACTCGTGCAGGATTTGCCGCCGTATTTCATTGCCGACGGCACGCCGGCGGAGATCCGGGCCTTCAATAAGGTCGGCCTCGAGCGCAACGGCCACTCGCCCGAGCAACTGGAGCGCGTGAAGCAGATTTTTCGTATTCTTTACCGCGACGGCCTCAACCGCACGCAGGCGCTGGAAAAACTCGCGACGCACGATAATGCGGCGACGGCGGAGTTTCAGCGGGTGGTGGCGTTTGCGAAGACGAGCGAGCGTGGCTTGGCTCCGGGCGCGAGCTGATCAGCGTAGCCCGATCCGGGGGCTGGCTCGTCTTAAGAATTGAGCGGCAGCCATTGTTGGCGACGCTGCTTATGCCATGATCTCAATACGCACGATGGTTCTCCTTTCCCGGGCCGCTTTGGCCGCCCTCTTGATGATCCCGGCGCTGGCGGCTGCGACGGATGCGCCCAACGTCAACCAACGTTTCCTGTTATCAAACGAGGGCTCGGGCCGCGCCACCGGCTATGTCGAGTTCGGCAAGATGGTCACGATCGGCGACAAGACGCACGTGGGCTGGCTCGACGCTAACAAGGACGGGTTCTTCGTGCGGGTGCGCACGCTCGACCGGACCACGGGCGCGTGGGGGCCGACGGTCACCCTAGGCAAGGCGCAGGACAATCACGGCGGTCCCAGCATGGTGGCCGACAGCAAAGGCTATTTACATGTCGTGTATTTTCCGCACCACCGTCCGTTCCGCTACCGCCAGTCGGTGCGGCCCAACGATATCTCGGAGTGGACACCCGAGACCGAGTTTGCCGAGAGCATGTCGTATCCGGTGATGCTTTGCGGTCCCGATGATACGATCTATCTGACCGGCCGCCGCTACTATGAGGCGATCGACCATCTCAACGAGATGGAGCTATGGAAGAAACCCGCGGGCGGCGCTTGGGAAAAGCAGGATACCATCCTGCGGTCGCGGTATCTCGACTACGTCCATTTTCAGGAATCGACGGCGTGGAGCCCGGACCGGAAGACCATCCACATGAGCCTGCGCATCTATGAAACCAACCCGGTCAAGGGCGAGAAACCGATCGAGACCCGCGGCTATCTGGTGAGCCACGATTTGGGCAAGACCTGGGAACACTCCGATGGCAAGAAAGTGGCGCTGCCGGCGACCGCAGAAACGATCGAAGTGCTGGATCGCGGTGGCGAGAACACCGGGCGCACGCTCTATGCCGGCGCAATGGCAGTGAGCCCCCAAGGCGTGCCCTATTTGCTACACAGTTTGCGGGTCGATGGCATCGGACGCAGCTACCTCATGACGCCGAGGGGCGATGGCTCGTGGACGAAACAGGATTTGCATCCGTTTTTGCCGGAAGCGTATCGCGACTGGGATCTCACCATGATCGGCGCGGCGACGTTCAGCGACTCCGGCCGGCTGACGGTGGTGGCCCAAGTGGTGAAACTGCCCCCGGGCGGCGTGGACTGGGCGCACCCGAGCACGGAGATTGCGCGGCTGTGGTCGGATGACGGCGGGAAGACTTTTCAGAGCGAAATTCTGGCGCCGATCGATCCGAAAATCCCGCACTGGCTGCCGGTGCTGGAGCGGCCGATGGGACACAACCGGATCCCGGATCAACCGGGTATTATTTTCACCGGCGGCGAATCCGGCGGCGGCCTGCACGATCTGAACCTCGGCAACGAAGTGTGGTGGCAGCCGGGAAATTAATGAGGCGTCGCCAGGGCGTGACGGCTGTGCTGCGGGTTGATCGCGCGGCTCACCAGTCTGCGGCGCATCCGTGTCGCGTATGACGCGAGGATGGTTGGGGCGGCAGGCAGACGTTTAAGTAAAATTACTACCTGCAAATAGGTTGCGCGTTCCCGCGGGGCGTTGGTTGGGTGGACGCAAACATGGAAATCAACTGGGGCATTTTTTTGGCTTCGATAATTCTGCTGCTCTATCCCATCGACCGACTGTTGCCGGATTACATGAAATGCCGGACGGGCGATGCTCTGGCCGATCCGGCGGTGCGGCACCGCCGCAAATGGTGGCTCTGGCAACCGGAGCTGGGGTTGGATGCGCTGCGGGTGGCGATCGGGACGTGGTTTCTCAATTTTGCCAGCCAAGCCCAGTCGGCGAAGACGCAGTGGACCGTGACTTTGGTGGTGGGGTTAATTCTTGCGGTGGGTATTTGCTGTCAGATGCCGACCCGGCGTGAAGATGATTTTGATTCCGCACTCGCGTCGGTGAGCTTTTTGCTGGGCGCGATGCTGGCGCTGGTGCCGGTGACCGCGGCGCTGGCGGTGTTTATGCTGGCGATGTCGGCCTTGCTGGCTTTCCGCAGTTTTGCGGCGTTTTTCCTGACGGGCGCCGTGTTGACGAGCGGGCTGACCTATTTGCTGGGCGGAGATTTTCCAACGGGTTTGATGCTGGCCGTGATCCACTTGGTGCCGCTGTTGGCCAGTTTGATGATGGAACGAGGGCTGGTCCTCCCGGTGCGCAACCCGATGGAGAATGAAAAAGCTCGCGTGAAGCTCCGCTGACGCGCCGGCACAGCAAACTGCACCCGCCGAGACTGGCGTTATTTCTTTTTGTAAACCGTCGCAGGATCGAAGACGCGACGGGCGGCGAACTCGAGCTTGAGCGACGCGGCATCGTCGGCGTTGGCCCCGGGGGCGAGCTGGCGGTAGAAGCAGGATTTGTAGCCGTTGTGGCAGGCGGCGCCGCCGACATTTTCCACGCGGAGCTGGAGCACGTCCTGATCGCAGTCGGTGAGGATGGACTTCACGAGCTGCGCGTTGCCGGACTCCTCACCCTTGACCCAAAGTTTTTTGCGCGAGCGGCTCCAGTAGGTGGCCTTGCCGGTGCGCAGGGTGTGCGCGAGCGACTCGGCGTTCATGAAGGCGAACATCAACACCTCGTTGGTGACGTGGTCGCAGGTGATGCAGGGAATGAGCCCGTCGGCATCGAACTTGGGCTGCAGCGTGGTGCCGAGTTCGATCTCGGCGGTGGTGGTGCGGGCAGGGAAGACGAACGTGCTCATGGGAAAATCAGGTTTGGGCGGCGGCGAGTTTTTGCAGGTAGTCGAAGGAGTAAAGCCCGGTGCGGTGGCCGTCGCTGAACTCGAAGCGCAGCGCGTAGTTGCCGACCTGCTCCCAGCCGGTGACCCGCACGCCGGCGAATTTCTTCGGGCCATCGCCGCCGTATTGCGTGCCGAAGATATCGCGTTCGCCCTGGGTCTCGGCACTGGGCGAGGCGGCGCGCAGGCGCTCAAAGGGGAAATAATTCTCGGCGCCATCGCTCCAGGCGATGGCGACTTCGTGACCGATAAGCTGGATGTTGACGGGTGTCTGCATCGTGCGAAGGACCAGCGTAGGGTGATGGCGCAGGGAATGAACAGAAAAATTCCGCGGCGGGAGTTGCCACGGTGGCGACCCGCGCCAACGTGGGGAGATGAGCCGAAAATTGCCGGACACCTTGCCGCATGTGGTCGTCGTGGGCGGGGGTTTCGCGGGTTTGAATGTGGTGCGGGCACTCCCAGCGGACGCCGTGCGCATCACGTTGATCGACCGGCAGAATCATCACCTTTTCCAGCCGTTGCTGTATCAGGTCGCGACCGCGGGCTTGTCGGCGGTGGACATTGCCCAACCGATCCGCGCGGTGTTTGCCGACCGGGCGAATCTGGCGGTCGTGATGGGCGAGGTGACCGCCATCGACTTGGCGGCGCGCCGGGTGACGCACAATTGCGGCGAGACCGGCTACGACTATCTCGTGCTGGCGGCGGGTGGACGGACGAGTTATTTCGGTCGGCCGGAGTGGGAACGCGTGGCGCCGGGCCTGAAGTCGCTCGACGATGCACTGCGCATTCGCCGCCAGATTTTGTGTGCGTTTGAGCAGGCTGAGACGGAGCCGGATCCGCAGCGCAAGGCCGAGCTGATGACGATGGTGATCGTTGGCGCGGGGCCGACCGGCGTGGAACTGGCGGGCAGTCTGGCGGATTTGTCGCGCCGGGTGCTGCGCAAGGATTTTGACCATATCGATCCCTCGACCGCGAAGGTGATTCTCGTGAGCTCCGGTCCGCGGGTGCTGGAGACGTTTCCGGAGGATCTTTCCGCCAGTGCGCGCACGCAGTTGGAAAAACTCGGCGTGGAAGTATGGACTGGCGTGCGGGCCAATGACATTCGCGCCGGCGAGGTGCAGGTGGGCGATCGCACGGTGCGGGCGGGCGTGATCATCTGGGCGGCGGGAGTGAGCGCGAGCCCGTTGGGCGCGAAGCTCGGCGTGCCGCTCGACCGCGGCGGGCAGGTGTTGGTGCAGCCGGACCTGAGCGTGCCGGGGCACCCGGAGGTTTTTGTGGCGGGCGACCTTGCGAGTATCATCGATGCGAATGGTCTGCGCGTGCCGGGCGTGGCGCAGGGCGCGTTGCAGATGGGCGAGTATGTCGGCGGCATCATCGCGCACGAGGTTCGCGTCGCCCGCGATGCGGCGGAACCGCGGGCCCGGCCGGCGTTTGCGTATCGTGACAAGGGTTCGATGGCGACGATCGGGCGCTCGGCCGCGGTGGCGGAGCTCGGGCGCATCCACCTGCACGGCTGGCCGGCCTGGATGGCCTGGCTGCTGGTGCACCTGCTGTTCCTCGTGGGATTCCGCAGTAAAATCTCCGTGCTGCTGAACTGGATGTATTCCTATTTCACCTTCAAGCGCGGCGCACGGATCATCACGGGAATCTCCGGGGAGAATTCCGCGGGTTCGGCTTGAATGTAACCTATTGGGTTACATTGGGTGGATTACCAGATCGCCAGGTTGACACGGCGAAGAGTGAGCGGGGTATCGGCGGAGTTGCGAATCTCGAGGGTGTTTTCGCCGGCGCGGAGCAGTGCGGGGTCGAAGCGGAAGCAGTGGCTGTCTTCGCGACGCGGGCGACGGTCGGCGCTGTCGCGTTCGTCGTGGTATTCGAGAAATAACTCGGCGCCTTGGGTGCGCGGAAAAGCCTCAAGAGGTTGACCGTTGATCGAGGCGGCGCAGGGGCCGCTGGTGTGGAGCAGCAGGCGCGGCCGCTTGGCGGGTAGTGCGGCGGCGGGCAAGGGCAGCGGAAGGACAAGAATGCTGTCGGGTGGGACGGTGGCCGGGAGCAGACCGGGGAGGTCCATCTCCTTGCGATGGCGGAACTGCGGAACGGAGAAGAGCAGGGGTTTGCGCGCGGCGGTGGCGGGCGATTCGAGACCTTCGAGCCAGTGGTAGGGCACGCAGGCGAGACTTTCGCGCCAGCAGGGGAAGTTGAAGAGATTGATGCCGTCGGCACCGGAATCGTAAAGACTCGTGCAGGCAGCGCGCAGCGACTCGGGGTTGTGGCGCTGGGCGCCATGCTCGAAATCAAAGCCGGCGTAGAGCGGCACGGCGTGCGCACCGAGGGCGGCGCGGAGCTCGTGGAGCGGTTGGAAGAAGTCGGTGTTGAGGAAGGCGCAGGTGGAAATGAAATCCACGAGCCCGAGGCGGGTCCATTCCACGACATCGGTGCCGAGGTAACGACAACCGGCGAGGGATGTGGGCACGCGCACGGCGAGGCGCATGCCGCGGGCCTTTGTGAGGGCGCGGATCTCGGCGACGAAGCGCGTGAGGTGGCCGCGCTTGGCCCAGACTTCCTTCGGCGTGCCCGAGAGGTGGCGCGGAAAGCGCATCCAGTCGAGTTGCAGGCCGTCGAGCGGGTATTGCGCGATAAGTTCGCGGAAGATTTCGAGGAAGTAGGCGACGACCTCGGGGCGCGAGTAATCGAGCGCGAAGTTGAACCAATCCTTGTCGCCACGCTGCACGGCGGGGAGATCGACGATGCAGTCGGGATGTTTCTTGCGAACGGTCGGGGTGTTCCAGTCATCGGCGTCCTCGGGATTGTGGACGTCGTTCATGCGGAACGTAACGAACGCCTCCTTGCCCGACGCTTTCACGCGCTGGAGAAAATATCCGAACGGATCGTGGCCGCGCGCGTGTTCCTTGTTCAGCTGCACGCAGCGCGGGTCGACCTTGGCGACCTTGGTCGGATAATAGTAACGGCCTGCGCCGCAGCAGAGCAGGTAGGTCGTGACGTTGGCCGGGCAGGCGGCGACGACATCGTCGAGGTCGCGCTGGTAGTGCTCGGTGAGCGTGCTGAAGGCGTTATGGCCGTCGTCGTCGAGGAGGAAGCGGGGTTGCATGGCGGAAAGGGCTTTCAGTCGAAGCAAGGCCGAACGAATGTAACGCAATGCGTTACATTCGTCGGGATGGGGCGAGGATGAATCAGGCCTCGCGTTCGAGGACGAGGACCCAGTCGTGGGTGTTGCCGGCGGGAGCGGCGATGTGGGCGGTGCCGTCGGCGCCAGCGGTGACGCGGGCCAGCTTTTTGTCGCGGCCGGTGACGGGGTCGAAGTGCGTCGCACGCCACGTGGTGCCGGCGCCGAGGTCGTTTTGCACGATGGGTTCGGCGTAGGGCACGTAGGTGACGCGGATTTTTCCGGAAATGCCGGCGGATTGCGGGCCGTGGAAGTCGGCATCGCCATCGCGCACGGGACCCCACGGCTGGTCGCCGGGCTGGCCGAGCACGGAGGCGGTGGGCCAGGCGGAATCGTCGAAGTCGGCGGCGTCCCAACCGCCGATGCGGCTGGTCCACGCTTTCCACGTGCCATCCGAAACGATGCGCTGGACACGGCCGCTGGCGGAAACCACCTCGAGGCAAACGAGGATGCCGGCGGGGCGATTGTTGGCCGGGCGGTGTTCGCTCCAGACGGTGAGCACGTTGCGGCCGGGCTTCAGGAGATGCGCACAGTCGTTGAACTGCGGACTGGTTGACGAATCCCAACCGGTGGCGGCGTGCCGGCCGTTGATCTGCGCCTCGGTGTGCGCGGTGCTGACGAAGCGGAGGCGCGCGCGCGTGATTTTCTTGCCGGCGGGGAGGGTGAAGGTGTGGCGGAAGAAGCGGCGTTCCGGTGGCGCGTCCTTGGCGGCGGGCGCGGTGGAGAGCGGCGAGGTCCAGAGCCACTGGGCGCCGTCGAGCGGGAGCCAGACATTGCCTTGGTAGGCGGCCCAACCGGGATGCGGCTCGAACTTGGACCAATCGTAGCGCGTGAGGAGTTTTTTGCCGTGGGCGCATTCGGCGGAGCCGACGTAGTGCATCGCCTCCTGCCACGGCGTGTTGCCGTAGTTGCCGCCGTGTGGCGAAGCGCCATGCGGGATGCCGGGCTGGTTGCACTGCCAGATGCCGTTGCCGCCGTAGGTGTGGCCCATCGCGCCGTTGAGCACGCAGGACCAGAAGGCGCGGCGCGGCCAGGGCGAGAGGATGGTGCCGCCGAGGTTTTCGTAGCACGGCTCGCCGTTGAGGACGGGCATGCGGGGCTCGGCTGCGTAGGTTTCACGCACGGCCTTGGTCATGATCTCGATGGCCTCGTTCTGCCCGTGGCAGCACTGAAGCATGTCGAAATCGAGGAGCGACTCGTCCTCGGTGCAGTTGCGCGAGGTGTAGCGCTTGATCGCGGTCGGGTGGATTGTGACCGGGCGGTGGAAGGGGTCGATCTCGCGCAGGTAGCGCATGACGCGCGTCCACGGCGGGACGGTGGTGCGATCATCCTCGGGGAAATTCTTCGCGAGATACCAGGGCAGGTTGGCCTCGCCGGCGGTGCACCAGAGGACGGGCCACGCGGCGTAGCGGCCGACAAGGTAGCGCCAGTGGGCCTTGATCTGCGGCTCGGTCATCCACGAGAGAAAATAGCCCCAGAGACCGACGATGCAGGGCGTGATGCCCTGCGCGACGAGGTAGGCGAGACGTTCGTCGGCCTTGTCGAAGTAGGCCGGGCGCATGTGCGCGTAATTTTCCTCCCACGGATGGCCGGCCTCGTTGGCACCGCGCGGGTCGGTGGCATACATGTCCGGGTAAAGGCCCGCGATGATCTGGATGACGTTGAACCCTTTTTCGACGCGGTTGGCGGTGAGCTGCTTGAAACCCTGCGGCCATTGGAGACGGTGGCAGAGGCCCATCCACCACGTGTCACCGAGCCAGAAGAACGGCGTGCCGTCGGCGTGCTGAAAGTGGCGCTTGTCGGGTGCGACCTGCACCGGGCCGTGCGCGTAGAGGGGGTTTTTACCCTTGTAGGGCGTGACGGTCACACGGCCCGTGACGCCATGCAGGCCGGTGTCGGTGGGTGCCGAGCATTCCGTGCGGAAAGTGTGTGCGCCCGTGAGAGGCGAGGCGTAGCGGACTTTCCAGATTTTGCCGCCGGCCCAGAAAGCGGGGACGCGGCGCACGGTGCCGGCCGGGTCGGTGAAGAGGGCGTCGAGCACGACTTGGTTGAACGGATCGACGTAGGCACCGCGGGCGGTGAAGGAAAACTCGGCGGGCACATTGGCCTGGATCGAGGACGTGGCGGAACGAGAACGCAGGGGCGCCTTTTTGCGGGGCGCGGGGCGGGTTTTCATGGGGAAGGGGAGGCGGCGAGTTTTCGTTTCGGCCGCGGGCGGGCGAGCAAATAAGCGCGACACCAGCGAGGTTCGTGCCTTTATCGCGCGGTTCCCCGCACCCCATGCCGAAGCCCCTTGTCGTGCCTACTCGTTATCAAGCCCGCAACCGGGCCGTGGTTGGATACAATCAAAGCCGGTTCTTCAACCGCCCGCTCTACATCGCCAACACCGCGGCGTTTGTGCTGGCGGGCGACCGACCGGTGTTGCGCTTCGCGAGCGGCGATACGGTGCACGGCACTTTTCTCGTCGGCGTCGTGCGGCAGGGTCGCGGATACTGGCTGCATGCGTGGGACAAGGTTGAGACGGAGTTTCGCGCGGCGCATGTCCGCTGGGTGGCGCGCGACCGGCGGCTGTCGGGTCTCGCGGTGACGCTCGAAGTCGTCGCGCTTGGAGAGGCCGTCGGTCTGGCCGCAAAACTCACCTGTCGCGGCGCGCGGCCCGGTGACGAACTGGTCTGGGCTTATGGTGGCGCGGTGGTGCACGCCGGCAAAAATCTTAACTGGGAACTCGATCCGCACCGCGATCCGACGCGGACGGAGCAAGCCTTCGACTCCGCCGACTGTGCGGGTAACCGTGTCGCACTGGAGCGGGATGGTTTCACGCTCGCGCCGGCCGAGGCAAAAGGCGTGGCGACGACTGTGCGCTGTAGCGCGCGTGGGGTCTGGCGCATCGCGGATGCGGCGGAGTTTGCCGACCTCGGTGCGTTGTTGCGCAGCACCGGTGAGAGCGGCGAAAGCAAACCGCTCACGTGCGGGTGTTGCGCGCTTGCGGGAAAGCGCAGTGTCACTTGGTCGCTGATCCGCGATACGGCCGATGATCGGACGACAGCTGAAATCTTTGCGGCCGGTCTCGCGCGCTCGCGGGCACTGGCCAGCCGGATCGTCGTGGAAACGCCCGAACCGCGACTCGACGCGGCGGCGGCGATGCTGCCGGCGGCGCTCGATGGCGCGTGGTATCCGCCGGTGTTTCATCACGGCGCGATGCTCTGGAATATCCGCTTCCCGGGCTGGCGCACGGTGTTTGGCGGCACCGTGGCGGGCTGGCATGATCGCGTGCGGGCGCAGGCGGAGTTTTATTTTGCGAGCCAGGTGAAATCGCAGCGAAACCGCGGGGCCGCGATGGATGAGAAATACCTGCTTACGATTCCCGCGCCGGGTTCGCGTTTTTACGGCCGCGGTCGCATCGCGCAGGATCAGGCTTTCTACAACATGCAGACGCAGTTCTTCGACCAGGTGATCCACGCCTGGCGCTGGACCGGCGATGCACGGCTGGCGCGACAGCTGCGACCGGCGCTGGAGTTGCACCTCGAGTGGGTGCGTGAGTGCTTCGATCCGGACGGGAATGGACTTTACGAGAGCGTCATCAACGTGTGGCCGACTGATTCTGTCTGGTATGGCGGCGGTGGTGGAGCGGAAGAGACGGCCTATGCGTATCGCGGTCACCTCGCGGCGCGTGATTTGGCGCGGCTCGCGCACGATGTGCGGGCGGTGCGCCGCCACGAGCGCCGGCTGGCGTTGATCCACGCGGCATTTCAGGAAAAACTTTGGATCACGGCGAAGGGGCACGCGGGGCTTTACCGTGAACAGGGAGCCGACGGGCGGCTGCACGAGGATGCGTGGCTTTACGGTGTTTTTCTCCCGATCGATGCCGGGCTGGTGGACGCGATGCAGGCCGCCCAATCGCTGCACTACGCCGAGCGCGCGTTGCAAAATGACCCGATGCCAGCCGGTGGCCGGCAGGTCTGGACCTCGAATTTCGTGCCGGGCATGTGGTCGGTGCGCGAACGCTGGCCGGGCGACAATTACCACCTCGCACTGGCGTATTTTCAGAGCGGACTGGCGGCCGATGGGTGGGACGTTTTTCGTGGCGGGTTTTTGCACACGGCATTTGACCAGCTCGTGCCGGGAGATTTCGGTGCGCCGGCGGGTGGCACGGATTTCGGTGACTGCGCGCATATGTTTGCGCGCACGATGGTCGAGGGCCTCTTCGGGTATGTCCCGGACCGGGCGAACGGCATTGTGCGCATCGCCCCGCAGTTTCCTGCACAATGGCCCCGCGCGGCACTGCGCACGCCGGATGTCAGCCTGCGCTTTGCCCGCCGCGGCTCGAAGACGACGCTGACCGTGGAGCTCGCCGAAGCCTCGGCCATGGAAATCAACCTGCCGGTATCGGCGCGGGAAATTGCGACGGTGACCGTCAACGGACGCAAAGTCAGATGGCGTGAATGCCCCGGTTTTGGCTCCACGATCGTGCAGGTGAAGGTGCCGGCAGCGCGCCGGGTTACCCTCGGGATCAAAGCGAAAGCTGCGAGTGCGGTGTTTCCGCCGCTTCGTAGCAAGGGCCGCGTCGGCGGACGAATTCTTTTACGAGCCAAAGGCGCAAGGATCCTGGCCTTTGCTGACCCGCAAGGGGCACTAGCGGACGCGACGATTCGGGGTGGTGCCATTGTCGCCCGTTTGAACGGCGGCCGGGTCGGCGGCACCGATGCGGTGATGTGGCAACCGCGGTTTTGCACGGTGCAAGCCCGCGTGGCGTATGGCGCGACCGAGCAGTGGCGGCTTTTTCGCGTGGAAATCAGTGATCCGGTTTTTTGGAACGGCGAAAGGGCCAAAGACGTCCGTCGCGTGCCAGCCAAGGCGAAATGGACCTGCCTTGAGCTCGGCAAGGTTTTCAACGGGGACATCCGCACGATTTACCAGCAGGATTACGTTTCGCCGCGACCAGCGACGGTGTCGGCGCGCATCGGTCGCGATGGGTATTCGCCGTGGACGTTTCCGCATTGGAACAGCCGCCCGCCCGCGATCGCGCTCGATGGCGTGGTGCGGTTGCGCGAAAAATCCGGTGCCCGCCGGCTGCGCACACCCCAGGGAGTGCCGTTTGCGTGGCAGAGTGGAGCGCGCAACGTCGCCTTCGCCTCGCGTTGGGACAACTGGCCGCAATACGTCGTCGTGCCGGTGGGTGAACGCGGTGTCGCAATCTGGTTTCTAGTCTGTGGTTCGACCAATCCGATGCAGGGCCGCATTGCGAATGCGGTGCTCCGGCTGCGCTACGCCGATGGGGTGGAGGACACGCTCACACTCGTGCCGCCTTTTAATTATTGGAATCTCTCGCCCATTGATTCGAAGGCGACATCGCCGGGGCAGGCCGGTCGCGAAGATTACACGGCATCGGTGGACCGTTTTTGCCTGCCACAGGAATGGCCGCAAACGGTGCAACTCGGACAAAATTGCCGTGCGATGCTGCTTAACCGCCGGCTGCGGCCGGAGGTGATCTTGGAAAGCGTGACGCTCGAAGCGCTTTCGCAGGAGGTGGTCGTCGGGTTGATGGGGCTGACGGTGATGAAGGCCTGAATGGCGGGCTCCCCGGTTGGGGGATCCAGCGGTTTGGCGCGCGGCATAAGCATCGGCATACGATATAATCGTCTGTGCTGCTGAAAGGGATTTTGAGTCTCTGCTACCAGTTCACAGAAAAACTTATGACACATCCTGGTTGTCCGAAGGAGCCCGATTGCACTATTCTAGATTTCGGGGTCTTTAAATTTAACTATCTGTAAATCAGTTGGTTATACTTTCTAGATGCGATATGGAAATGCATGTTATGGGCAATAATACCTATATATATAACAGGGTGATACGCCTATCTCTCTTTTGACACTAACCTGCGGTTTCCCGCCATCTGTAAATTAGTTGTCAAATAGCTTCAGCCTATCCCTCCACATGAAAATCATGACGAGCCTGTCCCCCCTTCGGGTCCTGTTATCAATCTGCGCAAGCCTCATACTTGCGGGATTCGCGCAAGCGGCGCCACTTCCAAGTGGCACAGTGGGTTACGGCCCCCTGACGAAAGTTATTCAAGCCAACCAGCCGGTGGTGGCAAGTTATCCGCTTACAATCACCAGCCCGGGGAATCTGCCGGGGGGCTCTTCGATTACCCTTACGCTGTCCGCCAGTGTGCTCGTGAAGCCACTCAATGTGAGTGATACCGACGCGCTTAGCTTCATTACCTTTAGCACGCCCACGGTGACATTCACCGCTCCGAACCAGCAGCAGGTGGTGCAGGTTTCCTTCACCGTGCCGGCAGGTGACTATGTCGGCAGCTATTCCTACCTGATTCTGCCCACCGGATGGCCGGCGAACCTGGTGTTGATCAACCCCGGCTCCACCCTGAGCGCGCAGGTCAATCCGCCGCAGTCGACGGATGATACCCCTCCTGCGGTGAGCTTGCATTCACCCCAAGACGGCGCGGCGTATGTCTACCTGCCAGTGACCGGCCAGCCGGTGACCGTGCCAATTAACGCGGAAGCCGTGGTCGGGCCGGGCGGGACTCCGATCACTGATATCCAGGCGTTTCTCGATGATGCCCCGGTAAGCATTTCCTCGACGGGTATGGGCACTTTGAACGCCACGGCAACAGGCGCGGTGCAGCTGACGACGCCCGGCGTTTACACCATCCGGGTGGACGCGACCAACGCGATCGCCACAAGCAGTGCGACGGCGGATGTTACGGTGGTGGTAGAAGCGCCTGCACCCGAGATTACTTCAGCGAGCCCTGGAGTTAACGCGGTCTTCACTTACCCGGCTGGCGGCAACGGGGTGACGGTCCCAGTGGGTTTCACTGCCGTGAGCGCCTATGGCAACATCACCGCGGCTGCGGCGACCCTCAATGGCGCCCCGATCGCGCTTAACCTGAGCGGGGTCAATTCCTCCCTGACTGCGACCGGCAGCGCCTCGCTGACCCTGACTGCTCCGGGTGACTATGTCCTGGTGCTTACGGCGTCGAATGCCTACGGCGATGCCGTCCCTCTGGCGATTCCTTTCAAGGTCCAGACCTCGGCTGTTCTGGTAACTCCCACGGTGGCGATCCAGAGCCCCACCAGCGGAGAAGTCTTCACCCAAGTCCAGGGTGCGGCGGCGGCCGTGGTCAACTATGCATTCACGGGCGTTGTTCCTTCAGGCGCGATCACGAGCGTCAAGGTCACCGTCGATGGCCAGACGATTACGCCCGGCACGCTCACGGGCCTTAACACGGCTAATGTCAGCGGCGGTGGCGCCTTGAGCTACAGCGCGGCCGGCACGCACACCCTCACGGTGACCGTATCCAATGGCGACGCGAGTGCGACGACCTCCCGCACGTTTGTGGTGAAGCAATCCTATCAGAACGTCGCTCAGGATCTTATTTGGCTGCCGCCCATTTCGCTCAATAAGACGGTGAAGGGTGGTTCGATGATGCCCATCAAGTTCCGTCTGACCAGTGGTCGCAGCTTCATCCGCGATACGGCCACGGTGATCGCCATCTATGAGGTTTATGCGAATGGCAGCATCTCCGATCCCGTGATTTATCCCTATGGTGCGAACAGCGACCCGAATCCGCCGGACTACGCCATCACCGGCGAGCAGTATCACCTGAACTTCACCACGGCTCCGGGGGTGCATCGCTATCGGATCGAAGTCTATCACACCTTCCCGGACACCACTTACATGCAGTTGCTCGGTTCGAAGGAATTGCAGACCAAATAACCGATATCGCATCCGTTTCGCCAACCGCCTCGATGGCGGCTTGGCTTTTGAACACCCGGCATCATCTGCCGGGTGTTTTTGCTTTATGTGGGTTCTGGCAGGCCCGTGCGCTGGGCGGGTAATTCCCAAGGCCACCCCGGCCAACGGCCGGGGCTATAGTAACGCGGCGGCGGCCATGAATGGGCTGCCAGTTGTTATGACATAAACGGCTCCTTCGTTGACAGGGCGGGGGCGGGTTCGTTCTGCTGGGGTTTTTACGCCCATGACCGACAAGTCCCTGCCGTTTACGAAGGAACAACTGGAAGCCGTCGCCGCGAAGGTGCCGACGCCTTTTCATATCTATGATGAGGCTGCGATGCGCAAAAACGCCCGCGCCTTCTACAAGGCGTTCGACTGGGTCCCCGGTGGCTTCGTGAATTACTACGCCGTCAAGGCGCTGCCAAACCCGCACGTGCTCGAGGCGCTCAAGCAGGAAGGCCTCGGCGGCGACTGCTCGTCCTATGCCGAGCTCGCGCTCTGCGAAGCCGTCGGCATCCGCGGCGACAAGATCGTCTTCACGTCCAACGACACGCCGGCCTACGAATACCAAAAGGCCGCCGAACTCGGTGCGATCATCAATCTCGACGACATCAGCCACATCGCGTTTTTGGAAAAGTCCCTCGGCGGCAAGCTCCCCGAGATGCTCTGCTTCCGCTACAACCCCGGCCCGCTGAAGGAAGGCAACGTCATCATCGGCAAGCCCGAGGACGCGAAGTATGGTTTCACGCGCGAACAACTCTTCGAAGGCTACCGCATCCTGCGCGACAAGGGCGTGAAGCGCTTTGGCCTCCACACCATGGTGGCTTCGAACGAGCTCAACCCCGACTATTTCGTCGAGACCGCGCAGATGCTGTTCGACCTCGTGGTTGAACTGAACCGCGCGCTCGGCATCCGCTTCGAGTTCCTGAACCTCGGTGGCGGCATCGGCATCCCGTATCGTCCGGCGCAGACCGCGGTGGACCTCGCGTCGGTCGGCCAGCGCATCAAGGCCGCCTACGAAAAGACCATCGGCGCCAACGGCCTCGGCCCGATTCGCATCTCGATGGAGTGCGGTCGCATGATCACCGGCCCCTACGGCTACCTCGTGTCGCGCGTGCTGCACAAGAAGGCGATCTACAAGAACTACGTCGGCCTCGATGCCTGCATGGCCAACCTCATGCGCCCCGGCATGTATGGTTCGTATCACCACATCACCGTGCCCGGAAAGGAAAACGGCCCGAAGAAGGTCTACGACGTCACGGGTTCGCTCTGCGAAAACAACGACAAGTTCGCCGTTGATCGCGAGATCCCCGATCCCGCCCCTGGCGACCTCGTCGTGATCCACGACACCGGCGCGCACGGCCACGCGATGGGCTTCAACTACAACGGCAAGCTCCGCTCGGCCGAGGTGCTTTGGCAGGGGGAGGGCAAGTTCAAGCTCATCCGCCGCGCCGAGACGCTCGCCGATCATTTCGGCACGCTGGATTATCCCGGTCTGAAGAAGTAAGCAGTGATCGGGTAGGGCGGGTTTCCTCCCGCCCTCCTTGTAACGTGTCATCAAACGCCCTTTCGCGTTGCGCGGCGGGCGTTTCGTT
Organism: uncultured Opitutaceae bacterium; assembly: GCA_964525935.1. Classification (GTDB taxonomy): domain Bacteria; phylum Verrucomicrobiota; class Verrucomicrobiia; order Opitutales; family Opitutaceae; genus UBA2377. Next base: position 120,760 of record CAZGJZ010000001.1, read on the forward strand.
CCACGGTGTGCCTTGTCTAGCGCGAACACGATCGCGACCGGACACCGACAATCACAACCTTCCCTCATCGGACCCGAGGCTTCATCGCATGCGACAAGCACCCACGTCCCCCCACATCCGCCGGCAGGCTTCCTTTGGTGAGGAAACTGCGGAGACGGAGTGAAGAACATCCTGGATTTTACCCGCGCCAAGCGCGAGGAACGCCCCATCGTAGTCATCGCCGCGTATGATGCCTTGATGGCGCGGTTGCTGGCGGCGTCCGACTGCGATGCCATCCTTGTCGGCGACAGTGTCGCGATGGTGGTGCATGGGCACCCATCGACCATTCATGCCACCGTGGAGATGATGGCGCTACACACGGCGGCGGTCCGACGCGGTGCCCCTCACTCAGTCGTCATTGCCGATATGCCTTTTTTGAGTGTGCGGAGTGGTCGCGACGCCGCGGTGCTTGCGGCCGGGGCACTCATGCGGGCCGGCGCCACGGCGGTTAAGGTCGAGGGCGTCACCGGCCACGAGGACATCATCGCCCATCTCGTGGGCAGCGGCATCCCGGTCATGGGGCACCTCGGATTGACACCGCAATCGGTGAACCAACTCGGTGGCTACCGGGTGCAGGGGCGCGATGCATCGGCGGCGGCGCGTGTGCTCGCGGAGGCCCGGACCTTGGAAAAGCTCGGGGCCTTCGCGGTTGTCCTGGAATGCGTGCCGGCCGAGCTCGCGGCGACAATCACGCAAGCCATGGCGATACCGACGATCGGGATTGGCGCGGGTCCGCACACCGCCGGCCAGGTGCTGGTGCTGTCGGATTTGCTCGGGCTTGACGAAAAATTCAGCCCGTCGTTTGCGCGCACGTATTTGGATGGACACGCCGCGGTGCTGGCGGCGGTGAACGCCTTCGCGGCGGATGTGCGCGCCGTTCGGTTTCCGGCGCGCGAGGAGGTTCCGGCCTGATGCGCGTTTATCACCAACTGGTGGAATGGCGTGCCGTGCGGGCGGGCCCGGAATGGGCGGGTCGGTCGATCGGCTTTGTGCCGACGATGGGCGCGTTGCACGAGGGCCATGTCGCGCTGTTGCGTCGCGCGCGCGCGGAGAATGAGCGCGTGGTGCTGAGCATTTTTGTGAACCCCACGCAATTCGACGACCCGGGCGACCTGAGCCGTTACCCGCGCACGCTGGAGGCCGATCTCGCAGTCGCAGGGGATTTGGTCGATGCGGCGATCGTGCCGCAGCCGGGAGAGATTTACACTGATGACTACCGTTACCGCGTGACGGAATACAGCCTGAGCAACCGCTGGGAAGGCGCGCACCGGCCGGGACATTTTGAGGGTGTGCTGACGGTCGTGCTCAAGCTGCTCAACCTCGTGCAGCCGGCCCGCGCCTACTTTGGCGAGAAGGACTGGCAGCAGTTGCAACTGGTGCAGGGCATGGCGGCGGCGCTGTTTCTGCCGGTGGAGATCGTCGGCTGTCCGACCGTGCGCGCGCCGGATGGACTGGCGCTGAGTTCGCGCAACCAGCGGCTCAGCCCAGCAGCGCGGGTGCAGGCGGCGTTGTTGCCGAAAATACTTCGCGAATCGCCCACCGCGGCAGTGGCGGCAGCGCGGCTGGGCGAGGCCGGCTTTGCCGTGGATTACGTGGATGACGCCGGCTACCGCCGCATGGCCGCGGTGCGGTTGGAAGGCGTGCGCCTGATCGACAATGTCCCCCTCTAACCTGCTTTTTATCCTCACCGGCTCGATTGCAGGCTACAAGGCCTGCGACGCCATTTCGCAACTCGTGCAACGCGGCCATCGCGTGCGCTGTGTCATGACGCCGGCGGCGCGACAGTTTGTGGGGGATGCGACGCTTGAAGGGCTGACTGGCGAGCGGGTGCGACACGACCTGTTCGCGCCGGGCGAAGCGCTCGACCACATCGCGCTGGCGCGGTGGGCCGATGCCATCGTCGTTGCGCCCGCGACTGCGCACAGTCTCAACCGCTTCGCCGCCGGGTTGGGCGACGATCTGGCGGGCACGTTGCTGCTGGCGCACGATTGGGCTAAACCGCTACTTTTCGCTCCGGCGATGAATCCGCTGATGTGGCGCCACCCGGCGACAGTTGAGGCGGTGACGAAACTGACGGGGTGGGGCGGTCGTTTCATTGCTCCGGCCACGGGTCGCACGGCCTGCGGGGAGGAAGGCGAAGGCCGAATGGCTGAGCCGGCTGCGATTGTCGCCGCCATCGAGGCGGCGCTGGCCAAGCCCGCGCGTCGGTTGCGGGTGCTGATCACGAGTGGCGGCACGGCAGAGCCGGTGGATGGCGTGCGCGTGCTGACCAACACCAGCACCGGCAGCACGGGTGCGGGGCTGGCGGATCATTTTGTGCGCAGTGGGCACGACGTTGTGTTGCTCCGGGCGCGGGCGGCGGTCGCGGCAGGTTTTGGGGTGCGCACGGAATCTTTTGGTTCATTTGCCGATCTCGATGCCGCATTGACCCGCCTGCTGGGCGGGGAGCATTTTGACGTGGTGATCCACGCTGCGGCGGTGGGCGATTTTGGCTTGGCGGCCGTGGTGGTCGATGGCGTTCGCCAGCCGCCGGGCGCGGCTAAGCTCGAATCCCGCGCGGGTCTTGCGCTGGAACTGAATGTGCAGCCCAAGCTGGTCAACACGCTGCGCGCGCGCAGCCGCAACCCCGGCCTGGCGGTGGTGGCGTTCAAGCTCACCAACCATGCCACGGCGGGAGCGGCGCAGGCTGCGGTGCGCGCGCTCCGGGATGCGGCGCAGGCGGATTTTGTGGTGCACAACGATCTGGCCGCCCGCGGGGCGACGCCGGAGGCATTTCCCGCGGTGATTTACCCGACCGGCGAGGGCGCGCCGGTGGCGTGTGCGACGCGCGCCGAACTGGCCGAGTCGCTCGAACGGTTGCTCGCCACGCCTGGTGCCACGACGTAATTTTTTCCCATGCTCCTCTGTCTCGACATCGGCAACACTCAGATTCACGGCGGCGTTTTCGCGGGGGATGTGCTGCGGGCTCAATTTCGGAAGACGACGCATCCCCTCGGCTCGTCCGACGAGCTGGGGGTGTTTTTTACCACCGTGTTGCGCGAGAATGGCGTGGATCCCCGCGAGGTGCGCCGTGTCGCGGTGTGCTCGGTGGTGCCGGCTGCGTTGCATTCGATCCGCGGGGCGAGTGCGAAATACTTTCGATGCGAGCCGTTCGTGTTGCAGGCGGGGGTGAAGACCGGCCTCAAGGTGCGTTATCGCAACCCGCTCGAGGTGGGCGCGGACCGCATCGCCAACGCCATCGCTGCGACTCAGCGGCAGCCGGGGCGCGACCTGATCGTGGTGGACTGCGGCACGGCGACGACGCTTGAGGTCGTCACGGCGGCCGGGGAATACCTGGGGGGCGCGATTTTGCCCGGCGTGGGGATTTCGGCCGAGACGTTGGCGAGCCGCACGGCGCGTTTGCCTTCGGTCGAGATTGCCCGGCCTGAAACCGCCCTCGGGCGTTCGACCGTGGAGAGTATCCAGGCGGGGCTTTACCATGGGCATGTGGGGGCGATCCGTCAGTTGCTGACGGAGCTGACGCGCGAGGTTTTCCCTGCGAACAAGCCCTATGTTTTCGGCACCGGCGGCTTTTCCCGGATGTTTCAACGGGAGGATATATTTGACGAAATCGTGCCGGAATTGGTGTTGGCGGGGTTGAAGCATGCGGAGCAGCTCAACCGTGAGCCTGACCAGAAAAATAGCCGCTAGACTTGTCCGGCTGAGTTTTTTGGGGGGGAGGGGCGCCCGTATTGGGTCGAGCCGACCAGCTGCGTGTCGAATCTGTTGCGCGAAATAGATAGGGTAAAATATCTATTAATAATTCGGGTATTTAGATAGGAGGATAGGGTGTTGATGCGAGATTTTCGCTCACATGCCCGAAATTTAATATCTTAAGATGTTAGAAAACAGGAATATAGGGTGATTAACGCAAATGGGCTGATTTACGATTGATGATGGGTGATTAATTCATCAATTAATGGGGTGATATCCCTATTATCTGACAGCAAACCACCCCCCGGTAGGTTCTAGGGCTCACACCAATCATCCATCCTTCAGCTTCAGATAAATTCTCCCGGTTCCATGCGTTACTCACGCTTCGTTCGCCCTCAGTTTACTTATCGCCTCGTTATGGCGGCCTTGGTCGTGGCTATTGCGCTGCAGTCCTCCCTGCAGGCTGCGACCCAATATTGGGATACGGACGGCGCCACCACGGGCACATCGAGCGTCGGTGGTGCCTGGACCGGCGCGCTCTGGAGCACGAACGCTGCGGGCACCGCGGCGACCGCGGCCTGGACCTCTGGTAACGATGCCGTGTTCAGCGCCGGCACGAACGGCACCGGCGCCTTTATCGTCACGGTCTCCGGCACCCAGAATGTTTCAAGTGTCAGCATCGAGGAAGGCACCGTAAGATTTAACGGCGGCACAATCAGTTTCAGCGATGCCACGCCAGACTTTACCGTCGCAGCCGGTCTTACCACCACGGTAGCCAGCCTTATTGGCGGCACCAACGGCATCACTAAAAATGGTTCCGGCACCTTGATTCTCTCTGGCAACGGCTACAATACCTACACCGGGGTCGCGACGATCACAGATGGTATGCTCGTCCTCGACAGAAGCGTGCAAGCTCTTATGGGGCCGGTTGTAATTGGTGATAATGTCGGCTTGGCGAATTCTGCCGTCGTTCGGATCAATCAGACAACCCAGCTGTCACCCACGAGTGCCGTTACCATCAACTCCGATGGTTTGTTGGATTTGGCAAACGGCAGCGGCGATAACATTGGTTCTTTGAGCGGTTCTGGCAACGTTGCGTTGGGCACCCTGGCGTTGACCACCGGCGGGGCGAATACGAACACCCTTTTCTCCGGTTCCATCTCCGGAGCCGCCACCAGTTCATTCTTCAAAACTGGCAACGGCACCCTCACCTTGACTGGCAATAGCAGCTACGACGCCATGACGAATATTAGCTTCGGTGTGATTAATATCCGGAGTAATACGGCGCTGGGGAGCGCCTTCGGAGCCACCGCCATCAACACGGGAGCCGCCCTCGAACTCCAAGGTAATATTACCGTTTCCGGCGAAAATCTCTACATGAGCGGCACTGGCGTCAGCAATAACGGCGCCCTTCGCAATATCGCTGGCAACAATACGTGGACTGGTATTATCGACTTCGGACCCACAGGCGAGATCCAAAGCGATGCTGGCTTGCTCACAATTTCCGGCGATGTCACTTCCGGCAACTACGGCCTGACTGTCGATGGTGCGGGTGATACCACGCTCTCCGGCACGATTGCACTGGGCACGGGAGCGGTAACGAAGACTGGTTCCGGCACGCTCGTGCAGAGCGGGGCGAACACCTATAAAGGCGGGACAACGGTTAGCAACGGCACGCTCATGGTGACCAATGCCACCGGATCAGGCACCGGCACAGGGGCCGTCACGGTCGCGGCTGGAGCCACCCTTGGTGGCACTGGCACGATATCAGGCGCGGTTAACCTCAACTCCGCCAACTCCCGTCTCACCCCCGGGGTGTCCGGCACGGGCACGCTGACGCTGGGCGCAACCACGCTGGGTAACACGACGCAGCTCGACTACCAACTCGGCACCGCCAGCGACAAGGTGGTGGTCAACGGCGCACTGACGCTGGATGGCGTGCTCAACGTCACAAACAGCGGCGGTTTCGGCGGCGCTTCCTCCTACCGGCTCTTCGATTATACAGGTGGTCTCACGAACAACGCGCTGACCATGGGCACGGTGATCATGGGCTATGATTATAACGTCAGCACGGCCACCGCCAATCAGGTCAATTTGCTTCTGACTGCTACCGGTAAGGCTTACTGGGATGGTGCCAACACCACCAGTAATGGCGCGATCAATGGTGGCACGGGCACGTGGAATACCAGCTCCACCAACTGGACCACCTCGACCGGCAACGGCAACGGCGTGTGGATCGACAACCTGACGCCGGTTTTCACCAGCACCGGGGGCACGGTGACCGTGGCCCAGCCGGTATCGGTTCACGGCATGGAGTTTGGAGTGGGCGGCTATACGCTCACGGGTTCGACGATCACGCTCACCGACACGACTGCGATCACCGCCACGACTGGCACCACGACCATCGCCTCCACGTTGGCGGGGTCCAGCGGCCTTACGAAGGCCGGCGCCGGCACCTTGGTCCTTTCCGGGGTGAATACCTACACCGGCACGACTTCGGTTTCCGGCGGTATTCTAAACGTCGCCAACAACAGTGCGCTGGGATCTTCCGGTGATGACACGACCGTTTCCACCGGCGGCACGCTTGAGTTGGCTTCGGGCATCGCGCTCACGGAAAATATCAAGCTTAGCGGCACGGGTTCGACCGGAAGCAATGGCGCCCTGCGCGCCGTCGCTGGCAACACGACGGTCAATGGCACCATCACCGTCGATACGAACTCCACCATCCGCAACGACGGCACGCTCCTGACGATTAACGGCAGGCTCCGCAACGCCGGTGGCGGGGAGCTCACCACCACGGGTCCCGGCACTATTTTGTTTAACTACAGTGCCAGCAGTGCGATCGACGGGCTCAATGTGGCTGGCGGGAAGCTCATCCTTGATAGCACCTCTGGCGGAGGCACTCTCTCGATTGGCTCGATCCCCGGTCCCGGAATCGAAATTGCTTCCGGTGCGACGTTGCAGATTGGTAACGGCGGCACCACGGGAGCGGTTAGCAGCACGACGATCGACAATGACGGCGCCTTGGTTTTCAACCGCTCCAATACTTATGCGCCCACCTTCCTCCCCACGGGGGGCTATGCCATCACCGGCACCGGCAGTGTCACGCAGGCCGGCTCCGGGACCTTGCAGCTGACGCAGGCCAGTAACTATTCGGGAGCCACCTATGTGAATAACGGCATCCTGCGAGCCGAACACAACGATGCGCTTGGCAGTGCCGCTGGCGCCACGACGGTCGCTTCCGGTGCGACGCTCGCGCTGGGTGGCGGCGTCACGATCACCAAGAACGGGGATCTCAACCTGGCTGGCACCGGGGCGAGCGGTTCGTTCGGCGCTTTGCAGGCCGGTGGTGCTTCGGGGCAGACCAGTCAGTGGCTGGGTCAGATCAGACTTACGGCGAATGCCACGATCGGCGCGGCCGACAATCTCCTTATTCTCGGCGACGATACGGGCTTCACCAACACGCTCTACCTCGGGAGCAACAATCTCACGGTTAACACTACCTCGGCCACTGGCGTGGTTACGACTTACGACCCCTACCCGAGTTATATCCTGGATCCGGCCAACGTTTACCTTGCCATGCAAGTCACTGGCTCCGGCGGGATAATCAAGACCGGTGCGGGCACGCTAAACCTCACGTCGTTTCCCGATCCTAATTCCTACACGGGCGATACGGTTGTCACCGGCGGCAAAATGATCTTTGATGGCACCAGCGGCTTCGCGATTATTTCGAGTGCCAATGTGATCGTGGGTAATGCATCCGGTGCCGGGGCTGATGATTCTGTAATCCTACAGCAGGGCCAGCTCAGCGCACCCTCTGCGGCCTACGACATGATGGGTTCCTACGCGGGTGGCACGAGTCTAGCCACCACGAGCATGACCGTCTATGAGGACGGCTTGTTTAACATCAATGGTGGCAGCGCCGCCCTGCATAATCTTACGATGAAAGGTGGCCATGTCACGAGCGCAGCTGCGGGTTACAGCCCGGTGCTTACGCTGACCGGCGGAGTTACGACCACAGCCTCCACCCAGACGAGCTTGATCGATAAAGCCGAACTCGCGCTGTCTGCCAACGGCTTCACCTTCAATGTCGCTGATGGCACCGCGGCCGATGATCTGCGGGTGGATTCGATTATCCATAGTGGCAGTGGTTTCACCGGCACGAACGCGAGCACGAGCCTGAACAAGTTGGGGACCGGCACCATGGTGCTCACGGGTAACAGTAATTACCTCGGTGTGACCGATATTCAGGCTGGTGTTGTGAACCTGCGTAGCAGCACGGGTCTCGGACAGGGAAGCACGGGAGGATCCACGGATAATGGCACCGTGGTTAGGGGCGGCGCGCAGCTGCAACTGCAGGGCGGCATCAATGTGACAGACACACTCACCATTAATGGCACTGGAATTTCGAACACGGGCGCCTTGCGCAATGTCGCTGGCACCAACACCTACACCGGTAGTATTATCGCCGGCAGCGCCGCGCGGATTACGGCGGATGCCAGCACTATTCTGGGAATTTCCAATGGGGTCAATGGTGCGGGCTTTGCCCTGCAGTCTGGTGGGGCGGGCGATATCAATTACAATGGACCCATCAGCGGGTCGGGCACCACCTTTACCAAGACGGATTCCGGCACGGTGACTTTTGCCGGTTCCGCTGCGAACACCTTCAGTGGCGCTCTCACGGTCAACGACGGCACCCTCAATCTCAATAAGACCGCCGGCATCAACGCGGTCGGCACCAGTAACACCCTGATCATCGGCGACAACATCGGTGCGGCGGGTTCGGCGACGGTTGCCCTCAAGGCCAACAATCAAATGCCGGATACGACTGACGTCACCATCAACTCCGATGGCCGCCTCTCGATGGGCACGGCTTCGGATACCATCTCGCAGCTCTCCGGCACCGGCATCCTTGATGTTGGCTCCACGGGTAATCTCACCTTGGGCACGGATAACAGTTCCTCGGTCTTTGGCGGCACCATCACCGGTTCGGGTTCACTCACGAAGGCCGGCACGGGTTCGCTCACCTTGAACCAGGACATCAGCTATTCGGGCACCATGAATCTCAATGGCGGCACGCTGGTCCTGAATAACTCCGATCTTTCGGTGACCAATCTCAACATCAACGCCAACTCCGTTATCGATTTCGGTGCCACCGGTGACAGTCACCTTTTTGCCAACACGCTCAATTTCCTGAATACCAGCGTCACGCTGAACATCATCAACTGGACGAAGGGGGTGGACGCTTTCTATGCCACCTTCTGGCCGGGAGCTACGCAGGATCTTTACACCAATGGCAATACGCCCCCGATGAACCAGATCACCTTCTCCGGCTGGACCGCGAATGACACCGGCTGGGATTCCTACGATGATCAGATTTATCCCAATGTCCCCGAGCCGTCCACCTATGGGATGATTTTCATTGGGGTGAGTCTTTCGTTCGTGGGTTACCGGCGCTGGCGCAGCTCCAAGTCGGCGGCAGGGAAGTGAGACTCGGGGGGCGAGTGTAAACTGGCCTGTGCGATTCCCGCTATGGCGCGGGATCGCGGTCGTCCTATCTCCGCGGGGAATTACAAAACCCTTGGCAGCGGGCGCATGCACTGTTTGATGGGCGGCTCTACCCCATGATTTTTCTGATGCTGCTTCCTGTCACAACGGCCGCCCCGTGCTGCCATGATTGAGACTTTGCTGGAGCATTTTCAGGGCACGCCGCTTTCCCTCTGGGGACCGTTTTTTATTTTGCTGCTGTGCGGTCTCGGCCTGCCGATCCCGGAGGACATCGTTCTGATCGCCGCCGGGGTGTTGGGCCAGATTGATGGGCGCTCTTGGATTTATGTGAGCGGCTTCATGTATGCGGGCGTGCTGACCGGCGACTCGATGATCTTTTTTGCCGGGCGTTTCTTTGGCACGCGCATGCTGGCCTCAGCCTGGCTGCGGCGCATCGTCTCGCCCGAGAAACAAGCAAAGGTGGAGGGTTACTTTGCGCGCTACGGGTCGACCGGGCTGTTCATCGGCCGCTTTCTGCCCGGGCTGCGCGCACCGATTTTTTTCACGGCGGGCTCAATGAAGGTGTCATTCCTGAAATTTCTCCTGTTCGACGGCTTCGCCGCACTCATCAGCGTGCCGTTTTTCGTCTGGCTGGGGCACTGGCTGTGGGGCCGGTTTCAGGACAACATCGAGGAGTTCAACCGCGCCTTGGCCCGCACTCATTCCTACTCGCTGACCGTTACGATCGGCCTGGGGGTGATCATTCTCATCGGTGTCTGGATTTGGTTTCGCCGGGCGCGGAAAAAATCCTGAACCGACCGCGCGTTTTTGCGCGTAGCTTTGTTGGAAGTTGGCCTCCGGAAGCCGCCGGCTTTTGGCGTCTTGAACGCTCTCTGCGCGCCCTTGTGGCGCGTGCGCCGCTGATGTCGCGGACGGCTGTGCGCAAAATGTGAATAAAAACCCGAGGTTTTAAGGGGTCTTGGCTTGACCTGTGTGGGTAAAAATGGGTTGAAATGGGGCGCTTTGGGGGACTTAGCCCGCAAAGCCCCATGTCTCAAACCACTCCACCGCTCTACACTGGCCTTTTTAGGCACACGTTGGACGACAAGAATCGGCTCACGATTCCGTCGGCGTGGCGGTTCGCGCACGGGGAGAACGACACGTTTTTGGCGACGCCGCATCCGGACGGTTACATCGCGGTGCTGCCGCCCGCTGAAGTTGAAAAACTCCGCGCGAAAATCGCCGCGATGGCGCTGAGCGACGGTGCGGGCCAGGATTTCGTGGCGCGGTTTTTCGCGCAGACGCATTCGCTGTGGTTCGACAAGTCGGGCCGCATGAATCTCAGCCCCGAGCTCCTGCAGCACGCGGGCGTGACGAAGGATGCCGTCCTCGTGGGCGGTCTGACCAAGTTTAACATCTACACTCCGGCGCGCTGGGAAAAGGTCGAGGCACGCACGTCGGGCGAAAACTTCGGCGATCTCATGCGCCGCCTCGGCATCTAAGCCATGCACTACGCCGCCAAAGTTTCACCGTCGCGGCTGCCCCTGCGCAAGGTGGCGGCAAACCTGCTCGCCCATCGCCAGTTTCCCGCGTGGGTCGACGCCGCCGAGGGCGGCATGGCTTATCCGCTCGCCGTCGTGATGCCGCGCGTGCGGGACAGCCTCGTGCTGCGCCTCGTTGCCAAGCGCAAACCCCGGAGCCTCTCCGATGAGCCTCGCTCGCGCTGAGTTTTTTACGCCAACCATGACGCCCGGCCACCAGCCCGTCTTGCTGCGTGAGGTGCTGGACTTCCTCGCGCCCCGCGCTGGCGGCCGGTATCTCGACGGCACCTTCGGCGGCGGCGGCCATACTGGCGCGCTGCTCGCCGCGGCGGATAACGTCACGGTCGTCGCGCTCGATCGCGATCCGGCGGCGCAACCCCGCGCCGGGGAATTGCGGTCGCAGTTCGGCGAACGCTTCGAACTCATCGACCGGGATTTCGGCCGCCTGGCGGAAATCGCCGTGACGGATTTTGACGGTATCCTCTTCGATCTCGGCGTTTCGTCCTTTCAACTCGACGACGCCGAGCGCGGCTTTTCCTTCCGGCACGACGCTCCTGCCGACATGCGGATGGACCCGCGTCATGGTGTGCCGGCCTCGCGCTGGCTCGAGACGGGGACCGAGGAGATGCTGGTGCGCGCCATCCGCGATTTCGGCGAGGAACAGCACTGGCGTCGCGTGGTGCGTGCGCTCATCGCCGCCCGCGGCACGGGCGCGCTGGGCCGCACGGCTTCGCTGGCCGCCGTCATCACGGAAGCGATTCCCGCCCGCGACCGGCATACGATGAAGATCAATCCCGCCACGCGCTCGTTCCAGGGCATTCGCATCGCGGTCAACGACGAGATCGGCGCCATCGAACGTGCGCTGCCTGCGGCATTCGCCAAGCTTCGCGCCAGCGGCGTGTTGGCGGTCATCAGCTTTCATTCGTTGGAGGACCGGCCGGTGAAGCAGTTTTTCCGTCGCATGTGCGGCCAGCCCGAGAGCGTCAACGACAGCACGCCGCAGGATCTGCGCGTGAAGCTCGCCGATCCGCTCACCCGCAAGCCCGTCACGCCCGGCGACGATGAGATCGCCGCCAATCCCCGCAGCCGGTCCGCGAAGCTGCGCGTCCTGCGCAAACTCTAATTTCCTCCCGCCCTCCGCCGTCCGCCCCCCATGAAAAAGACCGACACCCACGCCTTCGTGAACCAGCTCCTCGTCTACACGCTGGTCATGATCTGCTTCAGCGGATCCATCGGACTGGGCACCGTGTGGCTGCGTCACCAGATTTCCCTGAGCGCCAACTCCGCCCGCGTCCTCGAGGCGCGCTACAACGAAGTGGAGCGCCACATCGCCGAGACCAAGGCCGCCGTCGAGAGCGCGCAGAATCCCGCCATGCTCGAGGTGCTCAACAAGGAGTGGAAGCTCGGCTTGCAGCGCCCGACGGAGCAGCAGGTGCAGCGCATCACGGTTGATCCCGTGCGCCAGCTCGCCGCCAAGCGCAACCGCGAGATTTTCGCCGACAGCCCGGCCGCCATTTCCTTCCAAGTCGCCCTGAAACGTTGATCCCATGTCCAAGGGTTTTGCCTCCAACGTCCGCCTCTTCCTGCTCTCCGGTGTAATCCTCGCGTGTCTCGGCGGCATCGGCGTGCGCCTCGTGTTCCTGCACGTCATCGACCGCGCCGAGCTTGCCCGCTACGTTGAAAAAACCCGCCGGCAGATCATCGTCGAACACGCCCGCCGCGGCGACATCCTCGACACCCGCGGCCACATCCTGGCGACCAGTCGTTCGCTCATTGTGCTGGGAGTCGATCCGCAGGCGCTCCGCAAAGAGGACGAAGCCAAGTGGCCCAAGCTCGCCGAGCTGATCAATATCCCATTGTCCGATTTGCAGCGCACGCTGACCACGAAGTTTCGCCCTGCGGCCGACGCGGTCGTGCTGAACGCTGCTGCTTCCACCTCCGGTGCCGTGACCGAGACAAAGCCGGCTGCCCTCATGTTTAATTTCGGGGCCACCGCGAATTCCGCCGCAACGACTGCCGCCGCCGCTCCTGCCTCCACTTCCGACAAAGCCGACGACATCGAGGTCGATGACGAGATCGACGAAAACGGCCGCCGCCCGATCCGCTGGGCCAAGCTCAGCGAGGGCGTCGAGGAGACCATTTACGACAAGATCCAGGCGCTCGGCGTGAAGGGCGTTTACGGCAGCCGCGTTTACCGCCGCACCTACCCGCACAATTCCCTGGCCGCGCACGTGGTCGGTTACGTGAACAAGGCCAGCGAGCCCTCCGGTGGCATCGAGAGCTATGCTGATTTTTACCTCCGGGGCCAGGACGGCTGGCGGGAAGGCGAACGCGACGGCCGCCGCCGCGAACTCGCCCAGTTCCGCACCCGCGAGGTCAAGCCCATCGATGGTTACCACGTCATGCTCTCCATCGACACCGTGATCCAGCACATGGTCGAGGAAGAGCTGGATGTTATTGCCAAGAAATTCACGCCCGCGAAAGCCACCATCATCGTCAGCGATGCCCGCACGGGTTTCATTCTCGGCCTCGGCAACTACCCGAGCTTCAACCTCAACGAATACAACACCGCGCCCCTCGAGGTGCAGCGCAACGTCGCCATCACCGACCAGCTCGATCCCGGTTCCACTTTCAAGATCGTGGCCGCTTCCGGTGCGCTCAATGACGGCCTCGTCACCCCGGGCACGCGTTTCAACTGCATGCTCAGCACGATCGACTACAAGGGGAAGACGCGCCGGTTCATGCCTGATGACCACCACTACGATCACGATCTGACGGTGTCGGAGATCATCGGCAAATCGAGCAACGTCGGCGCCGCCCAGCTGGGCATGCGCCTCGGCGAGCAACGCCTCTATGACTACGCGCGCTCCTTCGGCTTCGGCGAGCGCTCGGGCTTCCCCTTCGGTGGCGAGATCAACGGTTTGCTGCATACGCCGGACAAGTGGACGACGCCCGACATCACGCGCATCCCCGCCGGCTACAGTATCTCCGCGACGCCGATGCAGATTCACTACGCCATGGCGACGATTGCCAGCGGCGGCATGTTGCTGCGCCCGCAGATTATCCGCCAGATCCGCGATGCCTCCGGCGAAATCGTTTACCGCTTCGACACTGCGACAAAGCATCGCGTTATCACCGAGAATACGGCCGCCGCCATGGCTCGCATGCTCCAGGGCGTGGTGCAGAAGGGCGGCACCGCCGCCGAGGCCGCCATCCCCGGCTATGAAGTCGCGGGCAAAACCGGCACCGCGCAAAAAATCATCAACGGCCGCTACTCCAAGACCAACCACGTCGGTTCCTTTGTCGGTTTTTTCCCGGCGAGCCGCCCGCAGGTCGTGATCACCGTCATCGTGGACGACGCCAATGTGCCAAAGTCCCTCGGTGGCGCCGGTTACGGCCGCGTGGTGAGTGCGCCTTCCTTCAAACATCTCAGTGAGCAGCTGATCCAGTATCTCGACATCAAGCCCGTGGATTACGCCGCGGGGGCCAAGCTGGTCACGATGGAAGGAGGCCGCCGGTGATCGGATACCTCACGCAAAACTACCCGCTGATCCACGCCTTTACGCCGCGCACTGCGCGTCGCACGCGTCAGGAAAACCTCGTCCGCAATCGCGTCTTCAAAATGGCTCCAAAAATTTCCGACTACTTTCCCGAAGGTGAAATCATCGCCGTGAAGGGCTCGCTCGACCGGCCCATCTCCGGCCTCGTGCTCGATAGTCGCCGCGTGGTGCCCGGCACCTTGTTCTTCGCCTTGCCCGGTTTGCGCGCCGACGGTGCGACGTTCGTTGACGAAGCCATCGCGCGCGGCGCTGTCGCGATCGTCACCAACAAGCTGCCCACGGCTGCGCCGACCAAGGTCACGTTTATCCAGGTTGCCGATCCGCGTGCCGCGCTCGCCCGGGTCGCACAGCGTTACTACAAGTTCCCTGATCGCGAAATGAGCGTCATCGGCGTCACGGGCACGAACGGCAAGACCACCGTCACGCACCTCATCAAGCACTTCCTCAACGGCGACCAGCGCGTCGGCCTCATCGGCACGATCAACTACGATCTCGGTGTGCGCACCGTCCCGTCCTTCCGCACCACCCCCGAGTCCGTGGACATCTACGGCATGATGGCGCAAATGCGCGACGCCGGTTGCCGCAATGCCGTGATGGAAGTCAGCTCGCACGGCATCGACCAGCAGCGCGTGCTTGGCCTGCAATTCGGCGCCGCGGTGTTCACGAACCTGACTCGTGACCACCTCGACTATCACAAGACGCTGGACGCTTACTTCGAGGTGAAGACACGCCTCTTCACAGGTAAAACCGAAACCGCGCCCAAGGCCGCCGTGATCAATCTCGACGATCCTTACGGCGAAAAACTCGTGGGGCTCATTCCTGCCGGCGTGAAGGTGGTCACTTTCGGCGAGAACCCGCGTGCCACCGTCCGTGCAGAGAACGTCACGCTCAATTTCAAGAACAGCACCTTCAAGCTCGTCTGGCCGCAGGGCGAGATGTTCATCGATTCACCGCTCATCGGCCGCTACAACGTGAGCAACTTGCTCGCCGCCATCGCGACCGCATGGAGCCAGGGTCGCGATCCGTCGGTGTTTCTCGCCAAGCTCCGCGCCTTCAAGGGCGTGCCCGGCCGCATGGAACGCATCGAGGAAGGCCAGCCCTACAACGTGCTGGTCGACTACGCCCACACCGACGACGCGCTGCGCAATGCCCTTGGGATGCTCCGCGTTATCACGCCCGGCCGGCTGTTTGTCGTCTTCGGTTGCGGTGGAAACCGCGACCGCACGAAGCGTCCGCTCATGGTGCGCGCCGTGCAGGAGTTTGCCGACCAGGCTTTCGCCACGGCCGACAATCCCCGCAACGAGTCCATCTCCCGGATTTTTGACGACATGCGCGCGGGCGTCACTGCACCTGAGAAAATGGTGTGGATCGATGATCGCCGGCGCGCGATCAGCCTC
This sequence comes from uncultured Opitutaceae bacterium, assembly GCA_964525935.1. GTDB lineage: Bacteria > Verrucomicrobiota > Verrucomicrobiia > Opitutales > Opitutaceae > UBA2377. The sequence goes on from CAZGJZ010000001.1 coordinate 136,477, forward strand.
GCGCTCGATGCATGCAAGCCCGGCGACTGCTTGCTCATCGCCGGCAAGGGCCATGAAAGCTACCAGGAATTCGCCGACACGGTGACGCCCTTCGACGACCGGCAGGTCGTGCGGGAACTCATTGGGATAAAAGCGATCAAGTCCGGATGAGTTTATTCATCTCCAGTCAATTGGCGGCATGGACCGGTGGTCGCTGGACAGCGACCCCGGTCTCGCCGCTTACTGGCTTCACGATGGACACCCGCCAGCTGCGTGCCGGGCAGGTGTTTATCGCGTTGAAAACGGATAAACGCGATGGCCACGAATTTCTCTCCACGGCGCAGGCCGCTGGCGCCAGTGCGGCCATTGTCGCGGTCGCCGATCCCAAGCTCGCGATGCCGCAACTCGTCGTCGCGGATCCGCTGGTGGCGTTTCAGGCCATCGCGCACGAGCACCGCCGTGCCTTCCGCGGACCGGTGATCGGCATTACCGGGAGCGCAGGGAAGACCTCGACCAAAAACCTCCTCGCTCTGCTCTTGGGCGGCGAAGCGGGTGGGGTGCTTGCGACCGAAGGGAATCTCAACAACCACATCGGCGTGCCGCTCACGCTGACGCGGCTCAATCCTGCGGTGCACAAATTTGCCGTCATCGAAGCCGGCATCAGCGCGCCGGGTGAGATGGCGCCGCTCGCGGCGATGATCGAGCCGGATTTGGCGATCACGACGCTCGTGGCAGCCGCGCACACGGCTGAGCTCGGCGGTCTCGAGGGCGTGGCCCGCGAAAAGGCGGTGCTGCCCGCCGCCGTGCGTCCCGCCGGCATGGCGATTTTTCCGAAGCAGAGCGCGGAGTTTGCGGCGTTTCGGGAGCTCAACGTGCGCCAACTCGTCGTCGAGCGGGCCGAGGTGGTGCGTCCCGAGGAGCCGCCCAAGGACAAGGTTTACTTCGCTGTGACCCAACGCGGCGACTCGACCGCGGTCGCGCTGGCGTATGGTCCGCCGCCGCCGCTCGTGTTCACCTTCCGACGCGTGAGTGATGGCATGGCGCAAAACGCCGTGCTCGCGATCTGCGCGGCGCTCTGGCTCGGCGTCTCCCGCACCGATATTCAGGCCCGGCTCGCCGGTTGGCAGCCGGCCAAGCTGCGCGGTGAAATCCGCCACGAAAACGGGCGCCTCCTTTATCTCGATTGCTACAACGCCAACCCCGCGGCCATGGCCGATGCACTGGCCGCGTTCCAAGCCATCGCACCGGCGGATCAGACCCGGCTCTACGTTATCGGCGGCATGGAGGAATTGGGCGACGAGTCGTCGGCCTACCACCGCGCGTTGGGCCGCTCGCTGCGTTTGCGTGCGGGTGACCGGCTTTTTGTCATCGGCAGCCAGGCGCACGATGTCTGCGCCGGCGTGCTGGAGCAGGGCGATTTCACCTCGCAGATGCGTATCGTATCCACGTTGGAGCCGGTCGCCGCGTGTCTGGCGGAGTGGCGCGGCGCCGTGTTTGTGAAAGGCAGCCGCCGCTATCAGTTGGAAACCATTCTCGAACCCGGTTCATCCGTTCCCGCCCATGCTTAGCTATCTCGCCGACTACGAACACATCTTTGGCCCGTTGCGCCTGCTGCGGTATCTTTCCGTGCGCATGGTGCTTGGCGCCGGCACTGCGCTGGTCATCGGTTTCATCATCGCGCCGTGGATGATCGCCCGCTTTCGCGCCCTCAAGTTCGGCCAGCACTACGACGACGACCGCACGGGCGACCTCGCCAAGAAGTTCGACAAGAAAAACACGCCCACGATGGGCGGGCTCATCATTTTTATCTCAGTTTTCCTAAGTTCCGTGCTCTGGGCGACGCCCAATGTGTGGGTGTTTGTCAGTCTCTTCGTTTACACGACGCTCACGATCGCCGGCTGGCGCGACGATTATCTCAAGGTTGTGCACAAAAATCGCGACGGCATTTCGTCGTGGGAAAAAATCGGCTGGCAGTCGCTCGCGACGCTCGTCGCGCTCGGCGTGCTGCTTTGGCACCCGATGAGCACGCACAAGATCACCGAACTGTGGGTGCCATTCTTCAAGACCGCGGTCATCCCGCATATGCCATGGTGGCTGTTGCTGGTGTTGATTTACCTGTGGATCGTCGGCTTCAGCAACGCGATCAATCTCACCGACGGTCTCGACGGTCTCGCCGTCGGTTGCACGATCTCGGTGGCGCTGGTGTTTGGCATCATGGCCTACGCGGCGGGCAATATCCGCATCGCCGACTATCTGCTCATCAGCTACGTGCCTGGCGTGGGTGAACTCACCGTGATCTGCGGCGCGCTCATCGGGGCGTGCATGGCCTTTCTTTGGTATAACTCCCACCCCGCCGAAGTGTTCATGGGCGACACGGGTTCGCTCGCGCTGGGCGGTCTCATTGGCGTGATGGCATTCATGATTCACCAGCCGGTGACGCTCGTGATCGTCGGCGGCGTGTTTGTCATGGAGGCGCTCTCGGTCATCGTTCAGGTCGGCACTTTTAAAATCACCAAACGCCGCACGGGCGTGGGGCGCCGCGTCTTTCTGATGGCGCCGATCCATCATCATTTCCAGAAACTCGGCTGGCCGGAGACCAAGGTGGTGCTCCGCTTCTGGGTGCTCTCGCTTGGATTTGCGCTCGCCGGCCTTGCGACGCTCAAGATCCGTTAAACTTTCTGCCTTCGTCATGCCGCTCATCGTCCCAGAACTGCTCCAGCCCCGGCTGCTCAAGCCTGTCGCCATCTTCGGCGGCGGTGTGAGCGGGGAGGGCGTGCGGGCCTTGCTGCAGGCGCTCGGTGTGGGCAGCACGATCTACGACGCGAAAACCCGTGAGTTCACTGCGACCGCGGCGAAAGACCACGCGTTGGCGGTATTTTCGCCCGGCTTCGCACCCGAGCATGCGTGGCTCCAAACGGCTGATGCCGCCGGCCTCATGTGCCTGGGAGAATTGGATTTTGCGTCGCTGTTCTGGCGCGGACGCGTGGTTGCGATCACCGGCACCAACGGCAAGACGACCCTGACCGAGTTTCTCACGCACGCCCTGCGCTCCGTCGGCGAGTTGGCCGAGGCGGCGGGCAACATCGGCCGTCCGCTTTCACGACTGGCAGCAGAGACCGGCGGCGGCACGCCGGAAATGATCGCGATCTGCGAGGCGAGTTCATTCCAGACGGAAACGCTCCAACACTTCCGTGCGGATGCGACGCTGTGGACCAATTTTGCCGAGGATCACCTTGAGCGGCACCCGGGCATGGAAGCGTATTTCAGCGCCAAGTGGGCGCTCGTTCCGCGCACGCCGCCGGCCATGCTTTTCGCGGGCACGTCGGTGCTGCGGTATGCGCGCAAGTTCGGCCGCGCCTTCCCGCCGGCCGCCGTGGTCGCCACGGAAGCGGTGCCGGCCGATGCGCGGCTCGCCGATACGGTTTTTGCCGATTATCCGCAGCGCGAAAACTTCCTGCTCGCGGCGGCCTGGTGGCAGGCGTCGGGTCGTGATGTGGCGCAACTCTATGCGGCCGCCCAGAGCTTCCGGCTCGGCCGTCACCGGCTCGCGCGGGTGGGGGAGCACGACGGCGTCGTGTTCTGGAACGACTCCAAGGCCACCAACTTTCACGCGGTTGAAGCGGCGCTGGGTGGATTTGCCCGGCCGGTGCTGCTGATCGCCGGTGGCAAGGCCAAGGGCGGCGACCTCGCCGGCTTCGTGAAGCGCATCGCCCCGCACGTGAAACACGCTTTCCTCATCGGCGAAACCCAGCCGGTGCTCGCGACCTTTTGCGCCGCTTATCACCTGCCGCATACCGTCTGCGCGACGCTCGCGGATGCGGTGCACGGCGCGGCGGCGCAGGCTGTCGCGGGCGACACGGTTTTGCTGAGCCCGGGCTTCGCGAGCTTCGATATGTTCCGCAACTACGAGGATCGCGGCGATCAATTTGAAAAACTGGTGCGCGAACTCCGCGCGCCGGCCAGTTTGAGATAGCTTTACCTAAAACAACCAACCATCGTTTCTCCTATGAAAATCCTGAAAATCTTCGGCATCGTGGTCGGGATCCACGTCTTCGCCCTGATTCTCATTTTTGCGAATCCGGGCTGCAGCACCTCGACGAAAACCGCGGCCAAGCCGGCGGACATCGTGGCCCAGGCCGAGCCCGGCGCCGCCGTCGCCCTGCCCAGCAATTTCTCCCTCAACTACGGCTCCTCCGCCGAATCGCCCGTCGCTTCGGCCCCGCTCGGCGGCGAGGCAAGCGCGCCCATCTCGTTTAACCCCGAGATCACCGCGTCCGCCGGCGTGCGCTACAGTCCGACCCGTCCCAACACACCGGCTGCATCCACGTTGCAAAGCGCGCCCGTGACCGACGTCGTGCCGGCTTCGACCTACTCGGTGACGAAGGGCGACAGCCTCTGGTCCGTCGCGAAGAAAAACCATCTCACGGTCGCCGAACTTGCGGAGGCCAACAACCTCTCCGCCGGCGCCACGTTGCGTCTCGGCCAGAAGCTCATCATTCCCGGCAAGGCCGGCGATGCCAACCCGGCGGCCGCGACTGCTTCCACGGCAGCACCGCTGCCCGAAGCCGCGGCGCCCCGGCCCACGACTGAGTCGGTCACGCACATCGTCAAGCCCGGTGAGACGCTCGGCGCCATCGCGCGCAAATACCAAGTCTCGGTCGGCGAAGTCGCGACGGCCAACAACATCACGGACCCCGCAAAAATCCGTCCGGGTCGCGAACTCATCATCCCTGGCTGGAAAGGCACCGGCGCGAAACCCTCGACGGCGAAGCCTGCCACCGCGACGAGCACTCCGGCCGAAACCAAGCCCGCTGCGCCCGTCTTCACGCTGCCGCCTCCTGGCCAGGATCTCGATCAGGGGCTCAAGCCGACCAGCGATGCGCCGGTGATCAAGGTTGAGGAAGCCAGTCCCTTTAGCCCGAACTGACGCGCTTCATGGCCAGCGCCTCGTCTGCCGATTCCCGTCCTGCGCGATTCGTTCTGAATCCCGCGGCCATTATCGTCGTCTGTGCGATCGCGCTGACGTTTCTCGGCATCACGATTCTCTTCAGTGCCAGCGCCTCGTATAAGCAGGGCCCGTATTACTACCTGAACAAGCAACTCCTCGGCGTGGCGCTGGCCGCCGTGGTTTGCTATGTGACGAGCCGCATCAATCTCGACTACGCCCGGCGCTACGTGTGGTGGATCGCCGGGTTTACCCTCGTGTTGCTGCTCCTCGTGCTGATTCCCGGCATCGGCATTTGGCGCAGCGGTGCCCGCCGCTGGCTGGGTATCGGTTCGTTTGTGTTGCAGGTGGCAGAGTTCGCCAAGCTCGCCGCCGTCTTCTGCCTCGCGCACTACCTCGCGCTCAACCAGACGAAGATCGGCGATTTCAAGCGCGGCTTTCTTTACCCCATCGGCATCATCATGGCGTTTGCCGTGTTGATCGTGAAAGAGCCGGACTTCGGCACCGCGGCGCTCGTCGTCGCTGTCGGGCTTACGCTGCTGTTTCTCGCCGGGGCGAAGTGGCGCTATATCCTCCCCGCAGTTGGTGCCGTTGTGCTGGGTTTCGCCATCCTTGTAATCCACAATCCCAACCGCTTGCGCCGGCTCACGGAATTTCTCGACGTCGAGGGCAACAAACAGGCTGGCACCTATCAACTTTACCAGGCGCTCGCCGCGTTCGCGGCTGGCGGCACCGATGGTGTCGGGCTGGGGCAGGGGCGCCAGCAACTGAGCTACCTCCCTGAAGCCCACACCGACATGATCTTCGCGGTGGTGGCCGAGGAACTCGGGCTCTGGTTCACGCTCGGGGTCGTCGTGGTATTTACCATCATGTTCATTGCCGGGCTCATCCACTTGCGGCGCGCGCCGAATCTTTTCCAATTTCTCCTCGTGACCGGCTGTCTGTTGCTGATTTCGCTACAGGCGATCATCAATCTCGGCGTGGTGACAGGCGTGTTTCCGACGAAAGGCATGTCGATGCCCTTCATCAGCGCCGGCCTCTCCAACCTGCTGCTCATGGGGATGCTGCTCGGGATTTTTCTGAACACGCAGCGGACTTGGGGCCGGGCCACACTGCCCGGCCAGTCGCGTTCGATGCAGGAGGTCCACGCATGAAAACTGAAGTGCCAAGTAACAAGGATCAAGTGGCAGGGGCGGGTTCGTCTCCTGTTACCTGGCCCTTGATCCTTGATCCTTATTTCTCAGGGGAAATTGCATGAGCAACTATGTCATTTCCTGCGGTGGCACGGGCGGCCATCTCTCGCCGGGCATCTCCCTTGCAGAAGGGCTGACGGCGCGCGGCCATGGCGTGACACTCCTGATCAGCCAGAAAAAGGTCGATGCGCGGCTCATCGAAAAATATCCGCAATTCAAGTTTGTGCGCGTGCCCGGCACCGGCTTCGGGTGGAATCCCGTCGCGCTGGCGCGTTGCGTTATTTCGCAGGCCAAGGGTTTTCTTTTCTGCCTGCGCTTGGTGCGCTCCCAGCGACCCGATGGGATCATCGGCTTTGGCGGATTCACGTCGGCTGGCATCGCCCTCGCGGGTCGGATCACCGATGTGCCGGTCGCGTTGCACGAGTCGAACCGCGTGCCCGGTCTCGCCATTCGCATGTTCGGCCGCATGGCGCGCCGCGTTTATCTGCCACCCGGCATCCGGCTGGCGAACGTGCGCGCCCGCGACATCCGCTACGTCGGCATGCCGGTGCGCAGTGAGATCCGCCGTCTCCCGGTTGCGACCGCGCGAGCGGCGCTGGGCCTCGATCCCGTGCAGAAGGTGCTCGCGGTTTTCGGCGGCAGCCAGGGCTCGGGTTCACTCAACGACTGGGTGCGTGAAAAACTCCCGGTCCTCGCCGCCGAGGGTATTCAGGTTTATTGCGTGACCGGCCTGGGCAAGGGCGAGGCTGAGACCCGCGAATTCATGACCAAGGCCGGCGCGCCGGTGCGGGCGATCTTTGTGCCGTTCTGCGATCGCGTGGCGGAGCTGCTTTCGGCCGCGGACCTCGTGTTGTCGCGCGCCGGTGCCGGCACGATTGCCGAGCTCATTCGCTGCGAAACGCCCGCGATCCTCGTGCCGTTTCCGCAGGCTGCCGACGACCACCAGCGGGCGAATGCGGCGTTTTTCGAAAAACAGGGCGGCGGCATCGTCGTCGACCAAACGCGCCTGGCCTCGATGCAGGCCGAGGTGCTGGACGTGATTTTCAACGACTGGCTCATTCGCAAATTCCGCGGCAACCTGCAGCGCATGGACCGCGCCAATTCGCTCGACTTGATCCTGGCGGATATCGAGGAACTCTCCGCCGCCCAGCCGCCATCGCGCGGCCCGTCCATGCATCCATCGCCCGCATGAGAACGGCTCCGCGACCGCTCTTGTTTGGCCGTGCGGTGCGGCACATCCACTGCGTCGGTGTCGGCGGCATGGGTGTGGCCCCGCTGGCGATCTATCTGGCGCAGTCGGGCTTCGTCGTCACCGGCGAGGACGATGGCCTCACGGACGGCGTGCAGGTGCAGCTTGTCCGTGCGCAGGTGACGCTGGGTCCGATCCCTGCAAGCTGCGAACTGGTCGTGTGCTCCTCGGCGATCGCGGCCACGCATCCTGCGGCCGTGGCGGCAAAGGCCCGCAACCTGCCGGTCGTGCGCCGGGGTGAGCTTCTGGCCGAGGTTTTGCAGGATAAGAAACTCGTCGCGGTATGCGGTTCGCATGGAAAAACCACGACGACCGCCATGCTCATCACGGTCTTGCGCGCGGCAAATTTCCCTGCGGCCTACGTGCTCGGCGGGCTGTTCGCCGACGCGGCAATCCCGCCTGCGCGCACCGGATCCAACGATTGGGTCGTGGCCGAGATCGACGAGAGCGACGGCACCATCGACCGCTTTTCGCCCGAACTGACATTGGTGGTGAATCTCGATTGGGATCATCCCGACTACTACCGCCAGCTGGCCGACCTTGAGCGCACATTTGCCGCGCTGGTCGCGCGCACGCGGGGGCCGGTCCTGGTGAGCGACGCCTGTCCGCTGTCGGTGCGGCTCGCGCCGCAGGCGACGACTTTCGGCCGCAGCGGAAAGTTTTCCTTTGTCCTGCATAAAAACGACGGTGATCGCATGCGCCTGCGGCTTGGCGGGGCGTTTGCCCTCACCGAAGCGCGCGTGCAGGCGGGCGGCGATTTCAATGCGGTCAATGCCACGGCGGCGCTGGCGGCAGCCCAGCTGATGGGTGCGACACTTTCCCCCACCGCGCTGGCGGATTATCCCGGCGTGCGCCGCCGGCAAAGTGTGCTGCATGCGGCCGACGGGCTGACCGTGCTGGAAGACTACGCGCACCATCCGTCCGAGATTCGCGCGTTGCTGACGGGATTGCGGGGCCGCGTATCGGCTGGCGGACGCCTCGTGGTGATTTTCCAGCCGCACCGTTTTAGCCGCACCGCGCAGTTCAAGGTGGAGTTTGCCGCCGCGCTCGCGCTGGCAGACCGGGGGCATTTGCTCGACGTTTACGGCGCGGGCGAGTCGCCCATCGCCGGCGGCACGTCGGCGGATATTTATGCGGAGCTGAAAAAGAACGCCCCGACCCTTCCGTTGGATTACCTGCCGGGTGGCGATGCTTCGCTGTTCCGCACGCTTTCGCGCGAGGCGCGCCGCGGTGACCTGATCGCCTTTGTTGGAGCGGGTGACATCGACCGTAAAGTCCGGGCCTGGCTGGCAATTTTGCAGGAGGAGCAGGCGAAGACCGGGCGGTGGGATGCCTTTGTCGCGACGCTGGCCCCGCGATTGGCGGCCGGCACCAAGTTGCGTCGCGAAGAACCGCTCGCGCCAAAGACTACCATGCGGGTGGGCGGCGCGGCGCGGATTTATGCCGAGCCCCAGGGCGTGGCGGACTTGCAGGCGCTGTTGCGGGAAGCGGCCGCGCGCGGCGTGGAGGTGTTTATCCTCGGCCGCGGTTCCAATCTCATCGTGCCTGACGAGGGCGTGGACGGCCTGGTGATTTCACTCGCCCATGAAAACTGGGCGACATTCGAACCGCGGGAAGGTGGCCGCGTCTGGACCGGCGCCGGGTTGCGCTTAAAGAATCTGTGCGGTCTCGCGGCGAAAGCGGGGCTGGTGGGCTTTGAGTTTCTTGAGGGCATCCCGGGTAACATCGGCGGTGCGCTGCGGATGAATGCGGGCGCGATGGGCGGCTGGATGTTTGATGTGGTTGAGGAGGTGCAGCTCATGACGCTTGAAGGCGAGGTGCGCACGCTGGCGAAGGCGGCGATGCATGTGGACTACCGGCATTGTGCGGAGCTGCACCACGCGATCGCGCTCGGAGCGCTGTTGAAACCCGCGGCTCAGGCCGAGGCCGAGGCAGTCAGCCGGCAGATCGATGTTTACCGCAAAAAGCGCCACGAGAGCCAGCCGCGCGAGCCGAGTGCGGGTTGTATCTTCAAAAATCCACCGGGCACCTCCGCCGGCCGGCTCATCGATCAGAGCGGCCTGAAGGGCGAGCGGGTGGGGGATGCCGAGGTTTCGACGGTGCACGCCAATTTCATCATCAACCGCGGCGACGCCACGGGCGGCGACGTGCTGGAACTCGTCCGCCGCGTGCGGGCGCGTGTGCGGCAGGCGACCGGCGTGGACCTCGAGCCCGAGGTGCTGCTTTACGGAAAAAAGTGGAAAGACGTTTTATGAAATCTCCCGTCATTGCGGTTTTTGCCGGCGGCACGTCGGCCGAGCGCGAAGTTTCCCTCGGTTCCGGCCGGGCTTGTGCGAGCGCGCTGGCGCGGTCGTTTCCGACGCGTTTTTTTGAGATCACCGCCGATGCGCTGCCCGCCGGGCTCGATCCGGCGCGGCACATCGTGTTTTCGACGTTGCACGGCACGTTTGGCGAAGATGGCCGCATGCAGCAGCTGCTGGACGCGGCGGGCGTGATCTACGCGGGATGCGATGTGGCGAGCAGTGCACTCACGATGGATAAGACCGGCACGAAACAGGCCGCGGCCGCGCGCGGCGTGCGCGGCGCGAAGGCGCTGCGCTTTTCCGGCACGCAACGTCCGAGTGCGGCCGAAGTGGTGGCGCAACTTGGCGAGCAGGTGGTGGTAAAGCCCAACGCCGAGGGCAGCAGCGTCGGTTTGAGTATCGTCACGAATCGTGCGGAGCTCGACGCGGCGCTGGCCGGTATCGGCGAGGGCGACTGGCTGATTGAGGAACGCATCGTGGGTCGCGAGCTCTCGGTCGGGGTGTTGCGCGGGAAGGCGATGGGCGTGGTTGAGATCCGGCCGAAATCCGGCGTCTACGACTACGCGAGCAAATACACGAAGGGGCTCACGGAGTATTTCGCGCCGGCGCCGCTGGGCGAAAAATTGACCGCCGAAACCCAGGCAGCGGCCGAAACCGCTTTCGCGGCCTGCGGCTGTCGCGACTACGCGCGCGTGGACTTCATCCTGTCCGACAAAAACCTGCTTTATTTGCTGGAAATCAACACGCTACCCGGCATGAAGGAAACCAGTTTGTTGCCGATGAGTGCAGGCTGCGCGGGGCTGGATTTCACGGCATTGGTCAGGGAATTAGTCATGCCCGCGGTGCAGCGTTTTAATTCCTCGGCCCGACTTGTTCGCACGTGAGCAAAGACTTCGAAAATCCCCCCCCGACCCGCAGCTGGAGAGACATCCCCCAGCAGGTGAAGCCCCGCGCGATGACGCGGGGCGGCCGTCGGCGCGTGGTGTTTTCGTCACTCAAGACCGCGAGCGTGGTAACGGTGGTGGTCGCCTTGCTGGCGGTGACGTATTTTGTGGCGGATGCCTTGCGGGAACAGCCGCAGTCCATTTCCAAGACGGCCGACACTGTGCCCGTGAAGGAGATCGCGCTCACGACCGACGGCGTGCTCGATCAGACTTGGATCAAATCCACGCTCGCGCTGCCGCGCACGGCCTCGCTGATGGAGCTCGATCTGCTGAAGTTGCGTGAACGCTTGCTGGCGAGCGGGCAGGTAAGCACGGCGACGGTGACGCGAAAATTTCCCGCGACGCTGGCTGTGGCCGTTTCCGAACGCTCGCCCATCGCACGCGTGATGGCCCAGTTGGGCAGTGCCGAGCCGCAGCAGTTTTTGGTGGCGCGCGATGGCGTGGTTTATGCCGGCATCGGCTACGATCCGGCGATGATCAACAGCCTCGTCTGGCTCGACGGCGTGAAACTCGTGCGTGCAGGGGCGAAGTTCGAGCCCATCGCCGGCATGGAGTCTGCCGCTGACCTGCTCGCCAAGGCGCGCAATGAAGCGCCGCACCTCTACCAGACTTGGAAAGTCGTTTCGCTCGCCCGCCTTGAGTCGGACCACGAGATCGTGGTGCGCGCGGCCAACATTGAGAAAATCGTGTTTAGCACGACCGATGATTATTTCCGCCAGCTCGCCCGGCTCGATGTGCTCGCCGACATGGTGCCGGAGCACGTGGACAAGCCCATGCGCGAAGTAAACCTCGCCATCGGCCGCACCGCCGACGGTCGCGCCGAGGTGCCGGTGACGCTCGACGTTCCGCAGCCGACCCCGGCCAGCGCCACGAATGCCGCCGCCGCCCGCCCCGCGCTAAAAAACCCTGTCGCCAATCCTTTCCTCAATCCGCAGAAAAAAACGTCGCGTGAGCTCTAGAACCACTTTTATCGGGGCCGTCGAAATCGGCACCTCCAAGATTACCGTGCTGGTCGGTGAATACACCGGCCGCGAACTCGCCATCATCGGCCGCGGCGAGTGCCAGTCGCGCGGCATCATCAAGGGCACCGTCGTCGACTACAAGGCCGCCAGCGAATGCACGCACAATGCGCTCGAACTCGCGGAGCGCGAAGCCGGCGAGCGCATCGACCTGGTGTTTCTCGCGCAGACGGGCGGACACCTCGAGGGTTTCTACAATGAGGCGACCGTGAACGTGAAGGCTGCCGACAACATGATCGGCGGCGAGGACATCCGCACGGTCTGCGAATTGGCCAAGGCCAAGGAGCTGCCCTCGGGCCGCATGGTGGTGCACCATATCCGCCGGCCGTTCCGCGTGGACGGCCGCCTCGTGCCGAATCCCGAGCATCTCGTCGGCCAGCGTCTGGATGTCGGCTACTGGACCGTGCACGGCCAGGAAAACAAGCTCGCCGATCTCATCCACGTCATCCGTGGCTTCAATCTCGAGGTGCGCGAACTCGTGCTCTCCAGCCTCGCTTCCGGCCACATGGTTACGACCGCCGAGGAACGCCAGCACGGCGTGCTCGCGATCGATATCGGCGCCGGCACGACCGACTACGTGCTTTACCGCGACGGGGTGCCGCACACGACGGGCGTCCTGCCGGTCGGCGGCACGCACCTGACGAACGATCTCAGCATCGGCCTGCGCCTCACCGAAGGGCAGGCGGAAAAACTCAAGCTCCGCTGGGGCCGCGCCAGCGTGCAGACACGCGACCGCGCCGAGAAAGTCTGGCTCGACGGCAACTTCGCCATCGGTGACCGCCAGTTTTCCCGCCACGCCATCGAGCAGATCACCACGGCCCGCGCCTGTGAGATTTTGGAAGTCGTGCGGAAGAAACTCGGCACCGCGTTCACCCCGGAAACCTGCACGGCGGGCGTCGTGCTCACCGGCGGCACCGCCAAACTGGGTGGCATTGCGGAAGCCGCGTCCCGCATCTTCGGCATCCCGGCGCACCTCGGCGAGACTCCGGCCTGGGTGGCGGAAAATCTTCGCGATCCCGGTTACAACACCGCGCTCGGCCTGCTCTATTATGGCGTGAATTCGCACACGGAGCGCGCCGCCACGCAGCGCCGCAAGAGCGGCTTCATGCAATCCTTCTCCCGGCTCTTCGCCACTTCCTGAGCGCCATGAACCTCAACGAACTTCCGCTCGAGCACGAGCTCCTCACCGACCGCAACATCGCGATCAAGCTCGTCGGTGTCGGCGGTGCCGGCTCCAACGCCGTCGATCGCCTCAAGATGGAAAATCTCGAGCGCCTGCAGATGGCGGTCATCAACACCGATTACCAGGCGCTTTCCAGTTCCCCCGTGCAGGACAAGGTGCTCATCGGCATGAGCGTCACGCGCGGACTTGGTGCCGGCGGCGATCCCGACCTCGGCCGTGAGGCTGCGGAGGCGGACCGCGAAAAAATCGCCGCCGTGGTGAAGGAATGCGACCTGGTGTTTCTCATCGGCGGCATGGGCGGCGGCACCGGCAGCGGTGCGTTGCCCGTCGTGGCCGAGACGGCCGCGGAAGCGGGCGCCCTCGTGGTCGCGTTTGTGACGATGCCCTTCAGTTTCGAAGGCGGTCGCCGCCTGAAGCAGGCCGAGGAAGGCCTGCTCGCGTTGCGCAAGGTCTGTGACGCCGTCATCCCGCTGCCCAATGACATGTTGCTCCAGGAGGGTGCGGCTGATGCCTCGGTGCTCGATTCGTTTGCCCGCGCCGACGAGTGGATCGGCCGGGGCGTGAAGTCGATCTGGGCGATGCTTTTCAAGACCGGCCTGATCAACGTGGATTTCGCCACGCTCCGGCAGCTCTTCCAGCAGCGTGGTGGCAAGACGCTCTTCGGCCTCGGCGAAGGTGCGGGCGAAAACGCCGTCACCGATGCCATCGCGAGCCTCAAGCTCTGCCCGTTGCTGCACACCCCGGAATTTTCCCGCAAGGCCGACCGCCTGCTCGTGAACATCATCGGCGGCACCGATCTCACGCTCCCCAAGGTCAACGACCTCATGACGGCGATCACCGACCAGTTTGGCCGTGAATCGCACGTCATCATGGGCGCCGTGATCGACGAGAGCATGCAGAACCGCGTTGAGGTCTGCGTCATCGGCATGAGCGACATGGGCGGCCGCGCGCAACCACGCCGGCCCATCGTGGCGACGGCGCGGCAGGCCCGCACGCCTTGGGCGGGAGCCGAAGGTGCGACCGCGGCGCCGGCGACGGCAACTCCGGGGGCAACCGCCGCCGCGACTGCGCCCGGCCAGGCTGCCGCGGCGCCCGCCAGCGAACTTTTTGCACCGGCACTGACCGCCGCCGAGAAGGCCGCGCAGGATGAATTTGGCTTTGGCGAGATCGAGAGCCGCGGACATTTCGAGAAGACCGACCGCAATCTCTTCGACGGCCAGGATCTCGACGTCCCGACCTACCTGCGCAAGGGGATCAAGATTTCGCTCTGAGCCGCGAGGCCGGTTCAGGGCGTGCCGGCGTCATTTTGCCCTGCCGAATGTTTCCCGCAATCCCCCCCTTGGCAAAGCGCGGGGCTTCTGTATTGTCGGCGCCATGTTTGTCGACGAGTGCGTAGTTAAACTGGTGGCGGGTGACGGCGGGCGCGGTTGCGTCAGCTTTCGCCGTGAAAAATACGAGCCTTGGGGCGGACCCAACGGCGGCGATGGCGGCCGTGGAGGCGATGTCATCCTGCTGGGCGACGACGACACGAACAACCTGGTTGATTACAAATACAAGCCGCACTGGCACGCCGAGCGCGGCGAACATGGCCTCGGCTCCGACCAGCATGGTAAGGACGGCAAGCCCTACATCATGCGCCTGCCGCTCGGCACGATCGTGATCGACGAAAGCACGGGCAAAGTCGTGGCGGAGATCATCACCGACGGCGCGCAAATCGTGTTGTGCAAAGGCGGCAACGGCGGATGGGGAAACACGCATTTCAAGAACTCCGTCAACCGTGCCCCGAAGCGCTCCAACCCCGGCCTCGCGGGCGAGGGCGGCACCTACCGGCTGATCTTGAAGAGCATCGCCGATGTGGGCCTCGTGGGTTTCCCCAACGCGGGCAAATCCTCGCTCACTTCCGCGATCACCAAGGCGCGCCCGAAGACCGCGGCGTATCCCTTCACGACGCTGCACCCTCAGATCGGCGTCATCGAGTATCCGCCCGACCGCAAGGGCGACCGTCGCTTGCTGCTCGCGGATGTGCCAGGCCTCATCGAGGGCGCCAGCGAGAACCGTGGCCTCGGTCATCGTTTCCTTCGCCACATTGAGCGCTGTGCCTTGCTGCTCTTCCTCGTCGACATGGCGGGCACCGATGCCCGCGATCCGCGCGACGACTACAAGCACCTGCTGCATGAATTGAAACTCTACGATCCCGCGTTGCTGAAAAAGCCGCGCCTCGTGGTGGCCAACAAGATGGACATGCCGGAGTCGGCGGCGCATCTCGCGAAGTTCAAGCGTCGCTACAAGACCGTGGACGTGAGCGAGATTTCCTGCCTCACGGGCGACGGCCTGGAGCAACTTAAGAAGGAATTGTTAAAACGTGTCGTGGCGCACCGCCGGAGCGAAAAAGCATCGCCAGCGGGTGCGACCTGAGCAACTTGCCGCATGCAAATGCCATCCGAACTCCGGTCATTGGTCATGCGGGCCAACCGCCTGCTCGGCGCCGCTTTGGTTGAGGCGAACCTCATCAAAATCGATGACCTCGAAAAGGCGAACGAACGCCTGCTCGAGGTGCTGTCGCTCGAACAGGCGCGCCAGAGCACGGTGCTGGGCATTCTCGCCTACGAGATGAAGGTCCTGCGCGAGGAGGACGCCCTGCAGCACATCGTGGAAAACGACGGCGCCGGGCTCGTGGATTTGCGCGATTACGAGGTCACGGATGACGTGAAGAAGAGCCTCGATCTCGGCCCGTGCTGGGCCACGTGGTCGGTGCCTTTCGATAAAGAGGAGGATTTCCACTTCGTCGCGACCGCTTATTACCTCAGTCCGCCGGTGCGCGCGTTTTGGGAAAAGCAGCTCGATGGTCCCATCCTGTGGTTCGGTGCCACCCTTGAAGGCATCGCCGACTATCTCGAGAAAATGGGCTCCGAGCGCGCTTCGGCGCCGCCCAGCAATACGCGTTCGCCTTTTGCCGCCGCCGTCGCTGCGGCGGGTGCGAGCACGCCGCCGTTTCCCAAGCCCAAGTCTTCGCCGCCTTTCGGCAGCGGGGCCGGCGGAGTGACCCAGGCGCCTTTTGCGATTCCCGTTTCAGCTGCGAGTGCGGGCAGTCGTCCGCCCATACCTCAATCGGGCTCGACTCCCGCGGTGCCGCCGCGCGCTTCCTGACGTCCCATGCCACTCGGAAAAGTCCAGTCCCAGATTGTTGGCAAGCTCGCCGCCATGAACCGGCTCACCACCGAGCAGCGTGATGCCGTCGCCGCTGCGCCGGGTGATCTGAACGGTGACGCCCTCGATAAGCTCCTGCAGGAGGAATACAAAATCACGCCGTTTCAGCTGCTCGTGGCCAAAGCCCGGGCGCTGAATATCGCACCCTACAATGTCATGCGCTATCGTTTGAGCGCGGCGACGTTTGAGCGCATCCCGCAGGAGTTTTGCCAGGAGAATTTGGTGCTGCCCGTCGGCCACGTGGGCGAGTTCCTGCTCGTGGCGTTTGCCAATCCCTTCGAAGTCACGCTACCGACCAAGATCCACGAGATGACCGGCATGCGCGTCATCCGCCTGCTCGGCCGTGAGAAGGACATTCGCGACAAGTTTAATAAAGGTCCGGAGCAAGCCGACGCCGGGTTCGCCGACGTCGTGCAGCAGATTGGCGCCGAGTTCGGCGCCGGCGGCGAAGTCGTTGAGGACGATCTCGTCAACGAAGAGTCCGGTCCGATCATCCAACTCGCGAATCGCATCATCGAGGACGCCTATTTCGCCGGCACGAGCGATATTCACATCGAACCGCAGGAGAAGGAGGTCATCGTCCGCTACCGCATCGACGGTCTCTGTCAGGAAAAACTCCGGCTCCCCGCCAAGGTCGGTCCGGCGCTCGTGGCGCGCCTGAAGATCATGTGCAACCTCGATATCTCCGAACGGCGTCTGCCGCAGGACGGTCGTATTGTCTTCAAGCAGTTTACCAAGAAAACCCTCGACCTCGACCTGCGTGTCTCGACTGCGCCGCTCAACTACGGCGAGGGCGTGGTCATGCGTATCCTCGACAAGCAGAAGTCCACGCTGCCACTGCCGGCGCTCGGCTTCACCGAGGAGAATCTCAACCGCTACCGCGAGTGCATCCGCCAGCCCTATGGCATGATTTTGCACTGCGGCCCGACCGGTTCCGGCAAGTCGATGACGCTCTACTCCGCGCTCAACGAAGTTAACACGCCCGACATCGTCATCCGCACCGCGGAGGACCCGATCGAATACACGCTCGCCGGCATCAACCAGATGCAGATGCACCGGCAGATCGGCCTTACCTTCGCCAGCGCCCTGCGCGCTTATCTTCGCCAGGATCCCGATATCATCCTCGTCGGTGAAATTCGCGACAAGGAGACCGCCAACATCGCCGTCGAAGCGGCGCTCACCGGTCACTTGCTCATTTCCACGCTGCACACCAATGACGCGCCCGGCACCGTCGCCCGTCTGACCGATATGGGTGTGGAGCCGTTCATGATTTCCTCGTCGTTGCTCTGCGTCTGCGCGCAACGCCTCATGCGCCGCGTGTGCAAAACCTGCCGCAAGCCTTACGAGCCGCAGGGCCGGGAAAAGGCCGTGCTGGAAAAAGCCATCGGCTGGAGCGGCACGGTTTACAAGCATGCGCCCAAGGGTTGCCCCAAGTGCGGCGGCAGCGGTTACAAGGGCCGCGTGGGCATCCACGAGCTGATGGTGACCAACGAAGAGCTGATCGAGGGCATCAACAAGGGTCTCGAGTCGGCCGAACTGAAAAAAATCGCGATGCGCGGCGGAATGAAGACGCTGCACCAAGACAGCCTCATCAAGGTCAAGGACGGCCTGACCACGCTCGAAGAAGCTATCGCCACGGTGCCGCCGGACGTGTGAGTCTGGTTGCGCTCGTCCCTGAATTTTTGCCCCATGAAACACCTGTTCGCGCTCCTCTCACTGGTCACGTTGCTCGGCTGCACCGGTTGCGGCCCCAAGATTACCCCGATCCAGCGCAAGGAAGCCGCGAACCTCGTGAGCGAAGCACAGTTTGCGCTCACGCTGCGCGATTGGACGCGCGCCGAGGAGCTGTTGCGCAAAGCCACCGAGCTCTGTCCCGACAACGCCGAATACTGGTTGAACCTCGGCATGGCCCGCCGTCGCAGTGACAACCTTTCGGGCGCGCGGAAGGCCTACGAAAGCGCGGCCAAGGCCTATGGTGCCGCCTACAAGGCGAGCACGCCGAAAGATCCGCAAATGCTCATGCAGCAGGTCTACGTTTATTCGCTGCTGGGCCAGCCCAAGAACGCGCAAAAAATTCTCAAGCAGGCTCACGCCGACCACGCCGACATCCCCAGTGTGCGCAACTTTACCGAGCAGACGCTGGAACGCATGATCAGCGACCCGGGCTTCAAGGCGCTGGCCCTCTGAGAAAGTAGCGGGGTGATACCCGCTGGCTGTTTTTTCGCCCGCCATGGACTACTGGTCCGAATTCCTTGCGGTGGCGGTGGCACATTTTCTCGCGGTGGCGAGTCCCGGTCCCGATTTCGCCCTCGTGCTCCGCCAAAGTCTGAACGGCGGCCGGCGCATCGCTTTGTGGACGAGTGGGGGAATCGGCGCGGGCATTTTGCTGCACGTGGCGTATTCGCTGCTCGGCCTCGGCCTGCTGATTCGCGGCTCGGAGCTTTGGTTCAACGTCGTGAAATACGCCGGTGCCGCCTACATCGCATGGATTGGGGTGCAGGCGTTGCGGAGCAAACCGCGCGAGATTTCGGCCGCGGTTGCGGCGAATCCTGCGAGGACGCAGCCCAGTCGGGCGGCCTTCGCGACGGGATTTCTCACCAACGCACTCAACCCAAAAGCGACGCTCTTCTTTCTTTCGCTCTTCGTGCTACTGGTGAGTCCGCAAACCCCGCGACTGGTGCAGGCGGGTTATGGGCTTTGGATGGCGCTGGCGACGGCGGCGTGGTTCAGCTTCGTCTCGCTGGTCTTCACGAGGACAGAGGTGAGGAACCGTTTCTTACGCCATGGCCACTGGATCGACCGCGCGCTGGGGGTCGTCTTCCTTGGCTTCGCCATCAGCTTGATGTTCGCGTCGCTGCGGTGACCACGCAGAAGCGCGTGCCGTCCGTTCTTCGATCCATCAAGCAAACACGCCGCCGCCGAGCAGCCGTTCGCCGTCGTAGAGCGCCATGATCTGTCCGGGGGCGAGGGCGCGCTGGGGTGTTGCAAATTTTATAGCTGCGGAGCCACCTGGTTCTGGCGCGAACTCGATAAATACACGCGGGTCACGGTAGCGGACGCGGCACTCGATTTGACACGGTGTCGTGATGGGATCGCCGATGAAACTGAGGCTGTGGACGCGGCATTCGTTGGCCCAAAGTCCCGGCGCGGCGGGACCGTCGAAGGCCACGAGCAACGCGTGATCGGCGGCGCGTTTACCGGTGACGACGTAGGCTTCGTGGTCGGTGTTGGACGGAATGCCGATGCCCTTGCGTTGACCGATGGTGTAGTAATGCAGGCCGCGGTGCTGGCCGAGGATTTTGCCGTCGGTGGCGCGCACGATGGGGCCGGGGTGGTCCGGCACGTAGGTTTTCAGGAAGTCGGCCATCTTCACTTCACCGATGAAGCAAATGCCCTGGCTGTCCTTTTTGTCCGCGGTGGAGAGGCCGGCCTCGCGGGCGAGGGCACGAAGTTCGGGTTTGGGCAGGTGGCCGATCGGGAAACGCGCGGCACGGAGCTGCGCCTGGGAAAGCAGGGCGAGGAAGTAGGACTGGTCCTTGTTTTTATCGAGGCCCTCGAGCAGCGAGAAACCGGATTGCGGATACCGGATACCGGATAGTTCAGACGTCGTGGACGCGTTGGTCTTTCCGGTATCCGGTATCCGCAATCCGGTATTCTCGACGCGCTGTGTGTAGTGCCCGGTGGCGACGGCGGTGAAACCTTCGGCTTGGGCGTATTTCAAGAACACGCCGAACTTCATCTCGCGGTTGCACATCACGTCGGGATTGGGCGTGAGTCCGCGTTGATAGCCGTCGAGCAGGTAGTCCACCACGAGACGGCGGTAGTCCTGCATGAGGTTGACGACGCGAAACTCGATGCCGAGCCGGTCGGCGACGGCGCGGGCGTCCTCGATATCCTGCATCCACGGACAGTGGCCGATGACGTTGTCCTCGTTGATCCAGTTTTTCATGTAGGCGCCCACGATGTCGTGGCCCTGCTGCTTGAGCAGGAGGGCGGCGACGGAGCTGTCCACGCCGCCGGACATGGCGATGAGGATTTTTTCGCGATGAGCCATGAGGGAAACGACGCGGGCGGCGGGCCGTTTGTCAAACTGGGAGCTTGGCGCCTGGGCGGGCAGGCCCCGCCTGTCATCGGCACGTTGCGTGCTTGATGCGGCGCGTGCCGCTGACCAATTTGACCCTCCCGATGAAAAAAGACCTGCCCATCCGTGCCTGGCTCGAATCCCCTGTCTCGGGGTGCATCGAGTATATGCAGGATTGGAGCGATAGCGAGGTGCCGGCGGTGCGCCTGGCGGGGCAGGGGAAGGTGCGGGTGTTTGCCTCGTTTGAGCGGGCACCCCGGCATGCGGCGGCGCGGCGCTATGGGTATTTCGTCAACGAGCACGGCGACATGGTTTTCGCCCTTTCGCGCGAGGCGACGGTGGAGCAGGCGGTGTATGTGGCGGGCGATTTCAACGGCTGGCAGGATGCGGTGGGCCGCGAAGAGTGGCGGCTGCAGCCTGGCGAACTCGAAGGCGTGCCCATGTTGCTTTGGACGGGACCGGGCGTGCGTTTCTTCACCGAGACGCCGCCGCCGCGCTTCAAATTTGTGACGGCGGAGCATCAGTGGCTGCGCCTGCCCGACAATGCGCCGAATGCGGTCGGCGACACCGACGGGCACATGAACCTCGTGGTCGATCCCGCGATCACGGGACGGCAGCTGTTCCGCTTCACGCTGGCGGCGCCGCTCAACCTCGCGATCGCGTGGTCGGTGGCGCCCGCCGGAGCGGAGAGCGAGGGTGTGCCGCTGGAGCCGGGAGAGTTTTTCCTTACGCTGAAAACCGACCTGCCGCTGGGCGCGCGCGTGCGCGCCGGCCAGACGGTGTTCCGGTTGTTTGCGCCGCGTGCGCGGGCCGTGCGGCTGCGGCTGGCGAAAAAAATCACGCAGATTGAGACCGCGGTCCCCATCGATCTGCTGCAACGCGCCGATGAACCCGCGGTGTGGGAAATCGCCGCCGAGGGCAATTTGCACGGTTGGTTTTACTGGTATGAACTCGATGGCCCGCGGGACAGCACCGCGCAGTTCGATCCCGCGCAGCGAGTGCTCGATCCGTATGCGCTGGCGACCGTGAACCACACCGGGCCGGGTATCGTGGTGGATCACGCGTGGCTGGGCGCGGGTGACCGGAGCTTCCTGACGCCAGCGTGGCAGGATCTGGTCATCGCCGAGGCGCACGTCCGTGATCTGGCGGCGAAGGCGCCGGTGGCGGCGACCGCTGAGGAGCGGCTGGGCTTCACCGGCCTGCGCAAGTGGGTTGAGAGCCCGGATTTTTATCTGAACCAACTCGGGGTGAACTGCGTCGAGCTGCAACCGGTGCAGGAATTCGACAATCGCACGCGGGAGGAATACCACTGGGGTTACATGCCGGTGAATTGGTTTTCCCCGGCGAGCGCCTACAGCCTCGCGCCGGAGCGGGCCTCGGGCGTGCACGAGTTGCAGGCGCTGGTCGCGGCGTTTCACCGGCGCGGCATCGCGGTCGTGCTCGACGTGGTGTTCAACCACGTGGGCGAGCCGGCGCACCTGCTGTTCATCGACAAGCTCTATTACTTTGAACAGGACCCCGCCGGCCGCCTCGCGAACTGGAGCGGCTGCGGCAACGACCTGCGCGCCGCCGCGGCGATGGCACGCCGGCTGATCATCGACAGCTGCCTGCACCTCATCGAGGTCTATGGCGTGGACGGTTTCCGCTTCGACCTCGCCGAATTGCTCGGCGTAAAGGCGCTGCGCGAGATCGAGGTTGCCCTGAAGCGCGCCAAGCCCGACGTCATTCTCATCGCCGAGCCGTGGAGCTTCCGCGGCCACATCGCCGGTGCGCTGCGTGACACGGGGTGGACTTCGTGGAACGACGGTTACCGTGACTTTCTGCGCGACTATGTGCGTGGCGGCGGCACGGCCGCGGCGCTGGAGTATTACGTAAAAGGTTCGCCATGGTATTGGGCGAAGTGGCCGGCGCAGACGGTGAACTATGCCGAGTCGCACGACGATCGCACCTGGCTTGATGTCATCACGGAAAATCCCGACCACAACGGCCAGGCGCCCACGGCCAACGACCGCCGTCGCACGCACCTGATGGCCGCAGTGCTGTTTGCCTCGGTCGGCATTCCGATGCTCGCCGCCGGCCAGGATTTCCTGCGTTCGAAGGACGGAGTGAACAACACCTACCTACGCGGCGACCTCAATGCACTCGATTACCGGCGGCTCTACCGGTTTCCGGGCACGCATGCGTATTTTGCGGACTGGATCGCCTTTCGCCTCAGCGAGACCGGGCGGCTCGTTCGTCTCTGGTCGCGGCCGAGCGAGGGTTATTTCCAGGTTTTCACGGCGCCCAACTCCACCGCGGCTGCCGTGCTTTACAATGCCGACCGCTCGCAGGGATCACGGCAGCTCCTGTTTGCGGTCAACCCGACGCAGGGCGATACGCACATCGCGCTCGGCGGAGCCGTGCCGGGCGCGGCGCGGTGGCGGCAGCTGGCCGATCACGAGCGATTCTTTTCGGGCCACGGCGCGCGCCAGCCGGTGGAAGCCGAGCTGTTTGTGCCGGCGCTGGGCTGCGGACTGTGGGTCGGGGAGGCTTGAGGGGAGAGGGGCTGGCGGGCCGGTCCGATGGCGCGCAATGTGCTATGAACCGGGTAAATACGTCGCATGACACAACCGCTCGAAAAGCCCCTTGCATCCGTTTCGACGGCGTGTTGATTTGGACCGTTTCCGCGCATGCGCGGAGGCATTCCTATCAAGCAGTAAACAACCATCAAATCCGGATCCTCCCATGGCAGTTAAAGTCGCAATCAATGGTTTTGGCCGCATCGGCCGCCTCGTATTTCGTGCCCTCGTTGAGCAAGGCCTGCTCGGCACGACGCTGGATGTTGTCGCCGTCGGTGACATCGTCCCGGCTGATAACCTCGCCTATCTCCTGAAATACGACTCCACGCAGGGTCGTTTCAGCGGCACAGTGGGCTCCCGGAAGTCGTCGCCCGACAAGCTCGAGGACGATATCCTCATCGTTAACGGCAAGGAAATCCACGTCGTCAGCGCCAAGACCCCGGCCGAGCTGCCGTGGGCCAAGTTCGGCGTCGATCTCGTGATCGAGTCCACCGGCCTGTTCACCGAAGCCGAGAAGGCCAAGGGCCACATCGCCGCCGGCGCCAAGAAGGTCATCATCTCCGCTCCGGCCAAGGGCGAGGACATCACGGTCGTCATGGGCGTGAACGACGAAAAGCTCGACCTCAGCAAGCACAACATCATCTCCAACGCTTCCTGCACGACGAACTGCCTCGCACCCGTCGTCTCCGTGCTCCTCAAGGAAGGCTTCGGCATTGAGGAAGGCCTCATGACCACCGTGCACGCCTACACCGCCACGCAAAAGACCGTGGACGGCCCGTCGAAGAAGGACTGGAAGGGTGGCCGCACCGCCGCGCAGAACATTATCCCGGCCGCCACCGGTGCCGCCAAGGCCACCGCGCTCGTGCTCCCCGAGACCAAGGGCAAGCTCACCGGCATGTCGTTCCGCGTGCCGACGCCGACCGTCTCGGTCGTCGATCTCACCGTCCGCACCACGAAGGAAACGTCCTACAAGGAGATCTGCGCCGCGATGAAGAAGGCCAGCGAGACCTACCTCAAGGGCATCCTCGAATACACCGGCGATGAAGTCGTCTCGTCCGACTTCGTGCACTGCAAGGCTTCGTCGATCTTCGACGCCGGTTCCGGCATCGAGCTCAACAGCCGCTTCTTCAAGCTCGTGAGCTGGTATGACAACGAGTGGGGCTACTCCAACCGCGTCGTCGATCTGACCAAGAAGATCGCCGCCCAGCTCTGAGTTTCGTTCTTAAAACCGGCCACGGAGCCACGGAGACGCGGAGAATGCGAAAAACTTCTCTGTGCCTCCGCGTCTCCGTGGCCCTTTTGTTTAAACATGCCTAAATTTAAATCCATCCGCGACCTCAACCTGACTGGCCAACGCGTGCTCATGCGCGTGGACTTCAACGTCCCGCAGGACAAGGCCACCGGCGCCATCACCAACACTCAGCGCATCACCGCCGCGCTGCCCTCGATCCAGCACGCCCTGGCGCAGGGCGCCTCCGTGGTGCTCATGTCGCACCTCGGCCGCCCGGATGGACAGAAGATCGCCAAGTTCTCCCTCAAGCCCGTCGCCGCCGAATTGGAAAAGCTCCTCGGCCGTCCGGTGAAGTTCCTGGATGACTGCGTGGGTTCCGCGGTTGAGGCCGCGTGCGCCGCGCTCAAGCCCGGCGAGGTCGTGCTGCTGGAAAATCTCCGCTTCCACATTGAGGAAGAGGGCAAGGTGAAGCTCGAAGACGGCACCTCGAAGAAGGCCGATCCCGCCGCTGTCGCGGCGTTCCGCGCCTCGCTGACCAAGCTCGGCGACGTGTTCGTGAACGACGCCTTTGGCACCGCGCACCGCGCGCACAGCTCGATGGTCGGCGTGGCGCTCCCGCAGAAAGCCGCCGGTTTCCTCATGGAGGCCGAGCTCAAGGCCTTTGCCAAGGTCCTCGAAACTCCCGAGCGCCCGATGCTCGCCATCCTCGGCGGCGCCAAGATCGCCGACAAGATTCCGCTCATCAAAAACCTGATCGAGAAGGCCGATAAAATCATCATCGGCGGCGGCATGGCCTATACTTTTCACAAGCAGCTTCGCGGCATGAAAATCGGCTCGTCGCTCTTTGACCAGGCCGGTGCCGGCATCGTCGCCGAGCTTGAAGCCAAGGCGAAGGCACGTGGCGTGGAGTTGATCTTCCCGGTGGACTTCATCGCCGCCGACAAGTTCGCGCCCGATGCCAACACGCAGTCCGCGACGCTCGCGGGTGGCATTCCGGACGGCTGGGAAGGGCTGGACGCCGGTCCGGAATCGATCGCGCTCTACCGCCGCGCCATCCTCGCCTCCAAGACGATCATCTGGAACGGCCCCGCAGGCGTGTTTGAGTTCGAAAAATTTGCCGGCGCGACGAAAGCCATGGCCGAGGCCGTGGCCGAGGCGACCGCGCTCGGTGCGACGACGGTGGTCGGCGGTGGCGACACCGCCACGGCGGCCAAGAAATTCAAGGTGGCCGGCAAGGTCACGCATTGTTCCACCGGTGGTGGCGCCAGCCTCGAGTTCCTCGAAGGCAAGGTGCTGCCTGGCGTGGCGTTTTTAGAAAACTAAAGATTGGCCACAGAGACACGGAGACGCAGAGTCAGGCATTTAATCTGCTCCGTGTCTCCGCGACTCCGTGGCAAAAAATAATTCCCATGTCCCTTCGCAAAAAACTCATCGCTGGTAACTGGAAGATGAACAAGACGCCCGCCGACGGTGTGGCGCTCGTGACCGAGCTCGTGGCCGCCATCGGCAAGCAGAGCGACGTCGATGTCGTCGTCTGCCCGCCCTTCACCGCGCTTGAGTCCGCCGGCAAGGCCTTGGACGGCTCGACGCTCAAACTCGGCGCGCAAAACATGCACTTCGAGACCAATGGCGCTTTCACCGGCGAAATCTCGGCCCCGATGCTGCGCGCCCTCTTTACGACCCACGTGATCCTCGGCCACAGTGAGCGCCGCACGCTGTTCGGTGAGCAGGATGCGTTCATCAACCAGAAGGTGCTGGCGGCGATCAAGAATCAGCTGCGGCCCATTCTCTGTGTGGGCGAGACGCTCGCCGAGCGCGAAGCGGGCAGCACCTTGAAAGTCGTGCAGACCCAGCTCGAAGCCGGCCTCGAAGGTGTCGGCAAGGATCAGGCCCCGAGCGTGATCGTTGCCTATGAACCCGTCTGGGCCATCGGCACCGGCAAGGTCGCGACTTCCGACCAGGCGCAGGAAGTGCATGCCTTCATCCGCGGTCTTTTGGTTAAACTCTTCGGCGATGCGATCGCGCAGAAAGTGCGCATCCTCTACGGCGGCTCGATGAAGCCCGCCAATGCGCCCGAACTGCTTGGCCAGAAGGATATCGACGGCGGCCTGATCGGTGGCGCGAGCCTTGAGGCGCGCAGCTTCGTTGATCTGGTCAAAGCCGCTGCCGCAACGAAGTGAATCAGACGCAGGCGCATGCCGGTAGGGCGGATCGCATCGAAGATTATTGGTCGATCCGCGCGACGGCGGCCTCAATTTCTGCCTCGTTCCGGCAGATCACGTAGGGCCGCTGCCGCGCCTTGAGCCGCGCGAGAGCCTGCGGCAATTCCCGGCGGTCGTAACGGTGGTTCCACGCGAGCAGTGTCCAGAGGCCAATGAGATTGTCCTTCTTGCCGGGTTCCAGACCGAGCTTCCGCCGGACGTAGCGCCGCAGGATGCGCGCCTGTCGCTGCCAAAGCGGCGGCATGAACACGAGGATATGGGTGGCGGCTTCGAAACTCGGAGTCAGCCAGCGATGATACACGCCTTCGACGATCCAGCTCTCCTGGCGAATGAAGTCCGCCAATTGACGATCACGCGCGGCCTCAGGCGCGCAGTCTTCGTAGGTATCGGTGCCCTTCACCCAATAGATCTCGTCCAAGTCGAGGGTCGGCACACCCAGGCGCGCTGAAAGCCGCTGGGCGATGTAGGTCTTGCCCGTGCCTGCACCGCCGATCAGGTGAAGTCGGAGCGGCGCCATAGCCTACTTGCTTCTCGCCACCATCGTCTCGATCAGCGCCCTGAGGAAAGCGGTGTCGCCGGGAAGCGCGGCAATGGCGGCAATGGCTTCGCGGGTATGTTCGGCAGCGAGCTGCCGGGATTTTTCGAGGCCATGGAGTTTGACGAAGGTGGTCTTGTCGGCCTTGGCGTCCTTACCGGCGGTCTTGCCGAGCGTCGCCGTGTCGGCGGTGGCATCGAGGATGTCGTCGATGATTTGAAAGGCCAGGCCGAGGTGGTGGCCGGCGCGGCGGAGCGAAGCGAGTTGCGCGGCGTTGGCCCCGCCGAGGAGGCCGCCCATCACGAGGGCGGCTTCAATCATGGCGGCGGTTTTATTAAGGTGGATGAACTCGAGTTCGTCGGCGGTGGCGTTGGCTTTCTTTTCAGCGAGGAGATCTGCCATCTGGCCGCCGATGAGGCGCCGGCTGCCGGCGGCGTCGGCGAGTTCGCGGATGAGCGCGTGCGAAAGCGTGGCGTGGCTGGCGTAAGCCTCGGCAAGGAGAGCGAAGGCGTGGGTGAGGAGGGCGTCGCCGGCGAGGAGCGCGGTGGCTTCGTCAAACTGCCTGTGCGCGGTGGGGCGGCCGCGGCGGAGGTCATCATTGTCCATGCACGGCAGGTCGTCGTGGATGAGCGAGTAGGTGTGGAGGCACTCGATGGCGACGGCGGCGGGAAGAGCGTCGGGGATTTTTGAATTTTGGTTTTCGACTTTCGATGGGGAGACGGTGCCGGCCGGGCGGTATAAATCCGCCACCGCCAGCACCAAGACCGGACGGAGGCGTTTGCCGCCGGCTTGCAGGCTGTAGCGCATGGCCTCGTGCAGGCGGCCGGGCCGGGTGGTGGCGGCGGGCAGGTGGCGGTCGAGTCCGGCTTCGACGCGGGCGATCTGGGGTTTGAGTTCGGCGGCAAAATCCATCGATCCTTGCGTGGTCGAAAACCTCCGGGGGTGCAATGTCCGACATCGCGGCAGCGGGGGCAGGCGGTCGCTGCACAAACAATCTCGCCATGGGCGCGGTCCGGGGCCTAGGTTGGGTTTGCCGCCAAAATCTCTCCATGAGCAAAAAAATTGACCGCGCCCTCTATGGCCCCAGTTGGGTTGAAGTTTTCTTCGGAGCGCTGCTGAGCATCATCCTCGGGATCGTCCTGGCCTCGGTCTATCTGATCGCGAAGCCGGTCGCGGTGGTGAAGGAGCTGCCGGCGGAAATCGTGCCCGGCCTCGTGTATCACATCGAGGGCTCAAGGGACTCCACCAAGGGCCGGCAGTGGAAAGTGAAGCACCAGCAATTTATCGCCGGCCACTCGGTGGCCGTGACCGAAGAGGAGCTCAACGCCGCCGTGTCGGCACTCACGTCGCCCGCCGCCAATGCGCCGGCGCCCGGCAAGAAACCGGACCATGCCGCGAAGAAGGCGGAAGAGACTCCCTCCCAGGCTATCGCCGGTGCCATTGTGCCCGGGGTGCCCAACTTCCGGATCCGCGAAAATGAGATGCAGATCGCGGTGCCGGTCGCACTCAACGCGCTCAGTCTCCAGCTTGACGTGCTCGTGCAGGCGCGGGGGGGATTTGAGAAGCAGGGCGATCATTTTGTCTTCGAACCCAACACGCTGCTGATCGGCTCACTGCCGGTGCACCGCATCCCGGCGCTTTCGGGCTTCATGATGGGCAAGTTTTTCGCGGCCCAATCGGTCCCCGAGGACATCGCCGGGGCGTGGGCCAAGTTGAATCATGCCTCGATCGAGGGCACCCAGCTGAAGCTGGACATGCCCTGAGCTCGCGGGAGCGCGACCAGCGCGCTTGCCAGCGGACGAAGCGTTGCCGGATACTGCGCGCGTGTCGAAAAGCCTGAAAAACATCAGCGTGGTGGCGTCGGTGACGATGGTGTCGCGCGTGCTTGGGCTGGGGCGTGACATGTTGGTGACGGCGGTGTTTGGCACGTCGGCGCTGGCGTCGGCGTTCTACACGGCGTTCACGCTGCCGAATCTTTTTCGCCGGCTGCTCGGCGAAGGCGCGCTGACGGCGGCCTTTGTGCCGACCTTGAGCGAGGAGTTGGAAAAGGGCGAACGGGTGCGGGCCTTTCAGCTCGTGAACCAAGTGGCGAGCTGGCTGCTGGTCGTGTCGGGCGGCATCGTGCTGCTGGCGATGGCGGCACTGTGGCAGGTGCCGCGGCTGACCTGGCTGATGCAAGATTGGGGCGTGGAAGCAGAGACAATGGCGCGGCTCGTTGAAGCGGCGCATCTCGGAGTGATTCTCTTTCCTTACCTCGTGCTGGTGTGCCTCGCGGCGGCGTTCAGCGCGGCGCTGCAAACGTTGCACCGGTTTCTCGAGCCGGCACTCTCGCCGATCTGGCTGAATCTGGCGATGATCGGCCTGCTGGGCGGCGCGGTTTACGGTGGCTGGGTGGCGGAGCCCGACGGG
Organism: uncultured Opitutaceae bacterium; assembly: GCA_964525935.1. Lineage (GTDB taxonomy): Bacteria > Verrucomicrobiota > Verrucomicrobiia > Opitutales > Opitutaceae > UBA2377. Next base: position 165,535 of record CAZGJZ010000001.1, read on the forward strand.
CGGATGCTGTGGCTGTGCGCGGGGGCGTTGCTCGGCGGATTTTTGCAAATGATCGTGCCGGCGCTGGCGCTGTTGCGTGAGGGCTGGCGGCCGCGGTTCGACCTCGCGGCGAGTCCGGCGGTGCGCCAGATCGTGAAGCTGATGGGGCCGACTGTTTTTGGCTCCGCGATTTACCTGATCAACATGGCGGTGGCCCGGATCGTGGGCCTCTCACTCAACGACTCGGCGGTGACGGTGCTCAACCTGGCGACGCGCCTCATGGAGCTGCCCATCGGCGTGTTTGCGGTGGCGATCTCGACGGTGGTGTTTCCGCTGATTTCGAAATACGCGGCGGCGGGCGACTACGACAATCTCGCCTCGGCCTACCGCAAGGGCATGCGGCTGATCCTCGTCGTCAATGTGCCGGCGGCGGTGGGGCTGATTGTGCTGGCGGTGCCGATTATCCGCCTGCTGTTCCAGCGCGGGGAATTTTCCGCGGCGGATACGGTGCTGATGGAGCCGGTGCTGGCGACGTATGCGCTGGGGCTGCCGTTTCTGGCTTTTGTGAGTCTGATCTTGCGCGCGTTTTACGCGCAGAAAGACACGAAGACCCCGGTGCGGGCGGCGCTGCTTAGTTTTTTTGTGAACCTCGGGCTCAGCCTCGTGTTGATGAAGCCGCTTGGCACGGTGGGCCTCGCGGTGGCGAGCAACGTCGCCATCGTGGTGCAGGCGTGGTATCTGCAACGGGCGCTGTCGCGCGGACATGACGGCCTGCGGTTCAAGCACCTCGTGCGTGATTTGCTCAAAGTGATCGGGGCCAGCCTCGCGATGGGCGTGCTGGTGGCCGTGGGACTGGCGGCGTGGGTTTTGCTCGTGCCGGCGGGAAAGGCGGCCGACGCGCTGGGACTGGCGCTGCTGATTGTGGCGGGCGCTTCGTTTTATGCGGCGCTGCTCTGGGTGATGAAGATCGAGGGCCGCAGCGAGCTCGCCGCGATCCTGGCCAAGCGGTTGCCGGGAAGGCGTTGAGCGCGGTGGCATGAAACTGAAGCGTGACTGGTTTCTGATCGGCATGGGCTTGGCGGTGGTGCTCGCCTGGCAATGGCCGGAACCGGGCGCACGTGGCGGCTGGCTGCAGCCGGAGCTGCTGACGAAGGCGGGAGTGGCGCTGATTTTCTTCCTGCACGGTCTGTTGCTTTCATTTGCCGCGCTCAAGGCCGGCACGCTCCGGTGGCCGCTGCACGTGGTGGTGCAAGGCTGCACGTTTTTGCTGTTTCCGGTGCTTGGGTTGGGACTGCTGGCGATGGCGGGTGCGTGGCTGGGATCGGATTTGCGGCTGGGGATTTTTTTCCTGTGCGCGTTGCCGTCGACGGTGTCGTCGTCGGTGGCCTTGACGGTGACGGCGCGGGGCAATGTGCCGGCGGCGGTGTTCAATGCGACATTGTCGAGTTTGCTGGGCGTGGTGCTGACGCCGCTGTGGGTAAGCGTGATCGCAAAGACCGGCGGGCACTCCCTGCCACTGGGGGCCGTGGTGCTCGATCTGATGCTCTGGCTGCTATTGCCCCTCGCGGTCGGGCAGTTGTGCCGGCCCTGGCTGGGCGCGTGGACGGAACGGCGAAAGCCATTCGTCAACGTGATTGATCGCGCGACCATCCTATTGCTCGTTTACACGTCGTTCTGTGACTCGATGCAGCAAGGCGTGTGGTCGGCTCACGGCTGGGGGCTGATCGGATTGGCGGTGGCCGGGGCGGTGGTGCTTTTTGCGGTGGTGATGGCGGTCGTCACAGTGACGAGCAAGGCGTTGGGGTTTTCGCGGGAGGATCGCATCACGGCGGTATTTTGCGGTTCAAAGAAGACCCTGGCGTCGGGCGTGCCGATGGCGCAACTCATGTTTGCTGCGCATCCCGGGCTCGGGCTGATTTTGCTGCCGATCATGATTTACCATCCGGTGCAACTCCTCATCGGCGGTTGGCTGGCGCAGCGCTGGGGCGAGGAGAGCTAGGCCGGCCCGTTTGTCATTCATTAGATGACAAAGGCTTTCGGGAGAGTTGCGAAATAGGCGGAGTGGGCTTGGCTGGGCGGCCTATGGCGCATCTTTTCGAGTCGTTCACAGTCAAGTCGGTCACGCTTCGCAACCGCATCGGCGTTTCGCCGATGTGCCAGTATTCGTCGGAGGACGGGCTCGCGACAGACTGGCATCTGGTGCACTTGGGCTCACGGGCGATCGGCGGGGCGGGGCTCGTGATTGCGGAGGCGACGGCCGTGGCGCCGGAAGGGCGGATTTCGCCAGGCGATGCCGGGCTTTGGGCGGACAAGCACATCGAACCGCTGGCGCGCATCAACCGCTTCATCAAACAGCATGGCGCCGTGTCAGGCATCCAAATCGCCCACGCGGGTCGCAAGGCGAGCGCCGCGCTACCGTGGCAGGGCGGCGCGCACCTCGCCGATGATGCCGGCGGCTGGCCGACATTGGCACCGAGCGCGGTGGCGTTTGGCGAAGGCTTGAACAAAGTGCCACGCGCGATGACGGCGGCGGACATCGCGCAGACGCAGGCGGATTTTGTGGCGACGGCGAAACGATCGCTGGCCGCGGGCTACGAGTGGCTGGAACTGCATTTTGCGCACGGCTATTTGGGGCATGAGTTTCTTTCGCCACTCGCGAATTTCCGCACCGACAGTTACGGCGGGAGCTTCGAGAATCGCATCCGCTTTGTGCTGGAAACGACGCGGGCCGTGCGGGCGGTGTGGCCGGAAAACCTGCCGTTCACGGCGCGGCTGTCGTGCTCCGACTGGGTCGAGGGCGGCTGGGATATCGCGCAGTCGGTGGAACTGTCGCGCCGGCTCAAGACGGAAGGCGTGGATCTGATCGATTGCAGCTCGGGTGGCGCAGTGCCGCAGGCGAAAATCCCCGTCGGCCCCGACTATCAGGTGCCGTTTGCCGAGCAGATCCGCCGGGAGGCGGGCATCGCGACAGCGGCGGTGGGCATGATCACGGCGCCGAAGCAGGCGGATGAGATTATCCGCACGGGGAAAGCCGACTTGGTGCTGCTGGCGCGGGAGTTTTTGCGCGATGCCTACTGGCCGGCGCATGCGGCGAAGGTGCTCGGGCACGCGGGCCGCGTGCCGCCGCCCGAACCGTATGCCCGGGCTTGGTGAGTGGCGGGGCGGCGTCTATGAACCGGTGGCGCCGGAGGGCAGAACATGTAAGTGATGACGTCGGCCGGCCGGGCGGTGAGGTCGCCGAGGATGCGCTACGAGCGGCCGGCAAGACCCCCTGGCCGAGCACAAGACGCGGGCAGAAGGAAAGGGGGAGTCGCGGCACAGACTTGGGCCGCGACTGCGGCGATCAGCCTTTGATGGCGCCGGCGGAGAGGCCGCGGACGAAGAGGCGCATCGTGAAGAGGAAGATCACAATGAGCGGGATCGAGGCGAGGAAGTAGGACGCCATGATCTGGCCCCACGGCTTCACGTATTCGCCGTCGAGGTAAATCAGGCCGACGCCGAGGGTGAAGAGTTCCTTGTCACGCAGGATGATGAGCGGGAGGAGGAAGTCGTTCCACGCGCCGAGGAAGGAGAGGATGGCGAGCGTGCCGATGATGGGGCCGGACATCGGGATGACGACGTTGATGACCTGCTGGAAGTGCGAGGCGCCGTCCATCTCGGCGGCTTCGAAGAGATCCTTGGGGAGATCCTCGATGAAGTTGCGCAGGACGAAAATGTTGAACACCTGCCCGCCGGCGACACCCACCATGATGAGGGCGAGCAGCGTGTTGAGCAGGTTCATGGACTTCAGCAGCATGAAGAGCGGCACGATGTTGGCCACGCTCGGCAGCAGCATGAGGATGAGGAAGGCAGACCAGATGAGCCCGCTGCACGGCATCTTGTGGCGGGCAAAAAAGTAGGCGGCGAGAATCGCGAGCGACACCGAGGCGAAGGTCGCGGTGACGGCGACGAAGACGGTGTTGGCGAGGTAGGGGCCGATGAGCTTGATGGCAAAGAGCCAGTTGCCCCATTGCCACTCGGTGGGCGACAGCGGCAGCCACGGCTGCTGGATGAAGGAGGCGTTGTCCTTGAAGGACACCTGAAACATCATGTAGAGCGGAAACAGCTCGATGAGAATGAAGCCCCAAATGATGAGGTGCTTCGGCCAGTCGCGCTTGTGATGCAGCTTGGCGGGCTTGGGGGCGGTGACGGTGGCGTTCATTTTTCGACGCGCACGTAGCGGTTGTTGATGAGCGTGAGGGAGAGGATCACCACGAAGAGGATCATGCCGATGGCGCAGGCGTAGCCGAACTCGCCGGCGACGAAGGCGCGGTTATACATCCACAAGCCGGGCACCATGCCGCGGCCGCCGGGGCCGCCGTATTCGTTGAGGAGCTGGAGTTGCAGGCCGTAGCTGCCGAGCGTGCCGACGATGAGGAGGACGAGGCTCAGGCGCACCTGGGTGAGGATGAGCGGAAGCTCGATATAGATGAACTTCTTGAACGGGCCGATGCCGTCGAGTTCGGCGGCTTCGTAGACTTCCTGGCCGATGGACTGGAGACCGGCGAGGTAGATGAGCACGCCGACCGTGCCGATCCACGGGAAGCCCCAGATGAAGAGGGCCGGCAAAATGAGTTCGGGCTGGGAGAGCCAGCCGATGGGCACGCCCTCGAAGAAGACGCCCCAACCGAAGAAATTGTTAATCGCGACGAGCACGCCCTTGAGGCCGATGAAGTCGATGAGGCGGTTGAGCACGCCCAGGTTGGGATCGAGGAAGAATTTCCAGATGAACAGCGTGACGAGCGAGGGAACGATCATCGGCACGACGAGCAGGGCGCGGTAGGCGTATTGCCAGCGGGCGCTCGTCAGGCGGTGGATGAGCACCGCCAGCAGGATGGACGGGATCATCTTGAAGAGATTGAAGACGAGCAGGGCGCCGATGGTGACGAAGGAGTTCAGCAGCGTCTGGTCGGTGATGGCCCGGCGGAAATTATCCCAGCTGATGAACTGCTTGGCGTCACCGCCGGACCAGTCAAAGAAGCTGTGGTAAACCGCGCTCGCCGCCGGGAAATAGGCGAACAAGAGGACCATCACCAGCGAGGGCACGACGAAGAAGTAAAGCCGCCATTCGCGAAGAACCTTTTGCCGGGAGAGAGTAGGTGCAGCCATTGGGTGTAAGAAACGGCGCGGGGCAGCGCTGCGAGTCAGTGAGCCACAGTGCAACCGCTTGCCAAGCCGGAAGTTTGCCATACGGGAAAAATCAACCGCGCCTTGCGCCGGGCGCGGCATTGCGTCCTATCATTGTCCGTTCCATGACCCCGATTTCACCAGAATCCCTAGTGGCCGCGCTGAACTGGCGATATGCCGTGAAGAAGTTCGATCCGTCGCGGCAGGTGCCGGCGGAGACGTGGCAGGCGTTGGAACAGGCGCTCGTGTTGACGCCTTCGTCGATTGGCTTGCAGCCGTGGAAATTCGTGGTGGTGACGGATGCGACGGTGAAGGCGCAGCTAAAGCTCGCGTCGTATCATCAGGCACAGGCGGCGGATTGTTCGCATTTCGTCGCGTTTGCGGTGCACCGCGATGTCGGCGCGCCGCATGTGGACAAGCACGTGGCCCGCATGATCGAGGTGCGCGGGGTGGAGCCGGAGTCGTTGGCGAAATTCCGGCAGAAGGCGGTGGAGAATCTCGACCGTTCGCGCGCCGCGGGCGAACTCGCGACGTGGCAGACGCACCAAATCTATATTGCGCTGGGAAACTTCATGACGGCGGCGGCGGTGCTGGGGGTGGACACGTGCCCGATGGAAGGGATCGAGCCGGGGAAATTCGACGAGATCCTCGGACTCAAGGACACGGACTACCGGACGGTCGTGGCGTGCGCGGCGGGCTACCGGCTCGCGGAGGACAAATACGCGGCGACGAAGAAAGTGCGCTTCCCGGCGGGCGACGTGATCAAGCGGATGTGACCGGGGCGTCCGTGATCGGAGCCCAAGGCAACGCGCATCGCGGGCAGACATAAAAAGCCCCGCTGGAAGCAGCGGGGCACGGGAGCCGGTGGCTAAACCAGACTCAGACGGCGGCCTGAACTGGAGTCGGGGCGGCCTTGCGGCGGAGCCAGAGCTGGCGGCCGACGAGGCCGGCGATGAAGAGCGCCGCGATGCCGGCGGCGGCCGTCTTGGGTTCAGGCACGGGCGCCATGGTGGCAGTGATGTTCATGCCCATGTCATAGCTGGTCATCCCGATCGAGTTGGCGCTGTCACCGATCGTGGCTTCATAGGCGGCGTCATTGCCGAGGGTGTATGCGGAAGTGAGAAAGCTCACCATGTTGCCACTGGAGAAAAAGGCGCCGTCATTATTGGCGGGATCGGCATAGAGATGCTGGAAGCCGCTGTCGCCGCTGACCATCGTGACGACCAGGGCATAAGTGGAAGCCGGATCCAGGCCGCCGACACTGAAGCTGCTGAAGGAGAGGAGCGCGGAGTCGTTGGTTGCCACGTTGCTCAGGGTGATGACGTGCGAGGAATCGACCGGGGTGGCGGAAGGATTGGTCCAATCCATCAGATATAATTTGAAATCAGCGGAACTGGAAATCGTGCCGCCGACGTTCTGCATCATCCATGAGACATCTGAAATATCGGTCACGCCGGTGAACGTTTGGCCATAGCTATAATTGGAAGCGGTGGCGGCGGTATTGAGCGCCACGCCCGTGGTGGTGTAAGTGACCTGAGCACGGGCGGTGAGGCTGAAAAGCGCGACGAGGGCAACGAAGGGGAGAAGACGGAGACTGATTTTCATGGGCGGGAAATTTGCTGGGGGTAATACCCAATAGATACATATCGAGGCCCTACGGGAATCAAAACAATATAGGGTTTATATACTGTTAATATAGGCACAAAACCCTATTAATGGACGGGCTTACCGGGAAGGCGTGATGAGCTCTGCGATAGCCTCAGCCAATTGTTCCTCTGCGGCGGGTCCCCAGGTAGTCACGGCGAGAAACTGGCCGGGTTGATCGGCGCGGGCCTCGGCGATCTCGGTCCAGCGTTCGCGCAACCACGCAGACCAGCCGGCGCGAGGGCCCGCCAAGGGACGGCCGCGGGATGGATCCCAAGCGAGGAAGGCGACGGCAAACTCCACGCCGCTGCGGCGGAAGATGTAGGCTTGAAACGGCAGCGGCGCGCCGGGGGAACCCGCGACCGTGATGGGGGGAAGGGTGCGCACGAGTTCGCAGCCGGACATCGGGAAGCAAATGGTGGGGTTGTGGTGGATGGGGGCGTAGCGGGCGATCTGGCCTTGCGTCCACTCGATGTAGTAGGCGGTGCGATATTGTTGATCGGCATCGCGCCACTCGGCGGACGCGAACCGGTCGGGGCGGAGAAGCTCGCGACCGGCGATGGTGAGCGGGATTGGTCGGAAACCCGGAGCGGCGGTGGGCCACGTCACGGTCCATTGCGGGACGGTTCCGGCGCGACGGGCGGCGCCGAAGGTATACCAGGCGCGCGTGGCGAGTTCGACGCCGAGGAAACCGAGCACCAATGCGGCCACCCCGGCAAGCACGGTGCGCGGGAGGGCGTGGCGTGGCGCGGCGGAAAGGGACGAGACCGGGGTGACGGGACGCAGGGCGCGGGCGACGAGGCCGGTGATCACGAGGCTCGTGGCGAGGGCGAGCCAGCCCGCGAGATCGTGCACGGCTTGCAAGGCGGCCTCACCGCCGACATCGGCGCGCCACACGAGCAGGAGGATGCGGAGAAAATTACCGAGGATAGCCGAGGCGAGGCCGACGGCGACGAGGAGCACGCGGGCCGGCCAGCGAAGGCGCAGCCATTCGCCGAGGAAGAGCGCCGCCATCATGCCGGCCTGCAGCGAGCGCATGCCGCCGCAGGTTTCGTCGACGCCGACGGAGGTTTGCGCGAGGTGCAACGTGGTGCCGGAGGCGAGGGCGGAAATGCCGCCGAGGTAGCAAACCTCGGCTGTGGCGCTGGCGAGCAGGGCGCGGAGCGGAGCGATGACGGAGAATTCAAACGTGGCCGGCCACGGCAGCGTGCCGGCAAATACCAGCAGCGGGCCGCCGACCCAGCGCAGGCCGGGCCGCCCGGCGGTCAGCCACGCGGCGGCGGTCGCTGCGATCCAGAACAGAAACACGTAGGGGAGGAGGACGATGGTGGAGAGCGGAAAAGGAATCAGCAGGAGGCGCAGGATCAGGGCCGCGAGGAGCAGCACACCGACCAACGGCCACCACCACGCCGGAATGAAAGCATCCGGCCGACCGCCCGGGCGCTCGGTCCAGCGTTCCCAATACAGATAGGCGACGAGCAAGGGCGCGGCCCAGCCGTGGCCGAGATCAACGGCTTGATCCCACGCGACCACCAGTGGCGCGAGGGCGACAGCGGCAAAGATGAACGCGAGCGCCCACCAAGCATAGGTGACTCGCGCGTGCGGCGCGGTGGAGGGAACTGATGAAGGAACTGCCATACTGCCGGTGGATCAGACCGCTGGGCGCGTCGTGATGTGGGTGCAGCTCACAGGTAGATCACGGCGGGCCCGCCCTGCCTGCCGAAAACTGTGCTCCGCGGAGTCGGCGATCATTTGGTCTCGGCACCTGCCGTGGCAGGCTGAAGGTCGGATTTGGCGACAGGTTCCTTCGGCTTGCGTGGCGGCGTGGCGGGCTTGGGCAACGGGCGCTCGAGGGCGCGTTCACCCAGGGCGAGGAGCGCATTTTCTTCCTTCAGGACGACGTTCCGCGGCGTGAGGGCGGCGTATTTTTCATAGTCGGCGCGGCGGCGAAGGGTGCCGTAGATGTAGGCGAGGTAAGGCGCGCGCAGCGGATAATTGAGGGCGTCGGGCGGGAGCTTTTCGATGACGGCGAGGGCTTCGTCGGGCTTGCCCACCTGGGCGAGGGCGAGGGCGTAGGTGGTGGCGTAGCTGGGATTGGCCGGGTCGGCGAGGTAAGCGTCCCTGGCGGCGGTTTTGGCGGCGCTCCAATTGTCATCGGGCGAGACGAGCATGGTGAGCAGGGCCCAGTCGTGGACGTAGGTGAGCGACCGGGAGGTGGAGTTGCGCAGGTAGGTGAGGACGCTGAGCATCTTGGCACCGTCGCGGCGCTGACGGTAAACATTCATCAGCGCGGTGTGGGCCCAGATCTGCGTCGGGTCGGTGCGCGTGATGGCGAGCAGCACTTGCTCGGTTTCGTTTTCCCACTGCCAGGCTTCGGCGATGCGGAGGAGAATGCGCTGGGCGGGGAGGCTGTTGCCGGCGGCGGCGAGGGCTTCGGCCCAAGCGGATCCGCGGAGGGTGGAATTGCGGGTATCGAAGAGTTGCGCGGCCATGGCGAGTTGCACGATCTCCTTGGGCACGGGGCCGAGGGCGCCGGCTTGGAGCAGGTGTGCGAAGCGGTCCCAATCCTTGGTGGCGACGGCGATATCGAGGCGGGCATTGGCGATGGCGGCGGAACCGGCAAGGGTGGCGGGGAGCGTGTCGAGCCAGCGGTCGGCGTCGGCGGCCTTGCCCTGCACGATGAGCCAGCGGGCAAACTCGGCGGCGTGCGGGCCGCTCGCGGCGGCTGGCGGGGCGAGTTGCGCGAACACGGCCTCGAACGGCTTTTTCTCCACGAGGAGCTGGAGCGTGGCCTGGTTGAGCTGGTCGGCGAAGGTCGCCGCGGGATCGGCCGTGATGAGCGCGGCGGTGCGGGCGGCGGTGGCGAAGTCCTTGGCGGCGACGGCCTCGGTGTAGAGGATGCGGTTGACCTGCAGGCTGTATTTGGGGTTCGCGGCGAGGGCGGCGAATTCCCGGCGGGCGGCGGCGGATTTTTCCGGATTCGGATGCTGGCGGAGCAGCATCGTGTGGAGGATTTTTTCGTCGTCGGTGGCAACGCCGAGCTTGGCGAGCTTGGAGAAAAGGGCGTCGGCGATCGGCCGGGCGTCGAGGGCGAGGGCGTAGCCGAGGTTGGCGCGGATGACTTCGGGGCGCTCCTGTTCGGTGGCCGGGATGGCGGAGAGGGCTTCGCGCGCGGTATTGAAATCGCGGAGGCGGAGGGCGAGCGCGGCGAGCGCGAGGCGGTCGGGCAGGGAGTCGGGATTGGCCTCGACGACGCGGCGCCGCAAAACGAGGCCCTGCGAGGAACCGATCTGGTCGAGCAGATCGGCGGCGACCCGGATGGCTTCCGAACTGCCGGGGACGGCGGTGAGGGCGATCTCGATTTCGAGTTTTGCGGCGGCAGGATCTTTTTTATCGAGGAAGTCCTTTGCGCGGGTGAGGGCGCGTTCTTGCTTCCAGGCCTTGTAGTGACGCACGACCACCGGATATGCGCGCCAGGCACCGAAGATCACCGCGATGATGAGGACCCAGATCGCGCGACGGATAAATATCTGACGCCGGGTGACTTTTTGGGGGTTAATTAATTGCATGTTCTGCGGGGTAAGTGGGGCGGGGGGCCGGGGCTATTTCAAAACCTGCTCGCGCTCGATGCCGGTGAGTTCGCGCCACTTGCCGGGGGCGAGATCGCCGAGGGAAAATTCGCCGATACGCACGCGGACGAGTCGCAGCGTGGGATGACCGATGGCGGCGGTCATGCGGCGGACCTGGCGGTTCTTGCCCTCGATCAGTTCGATCGAGAGCCAGCAGTCGGGGACGGATTTGCGAAAACGGACGGGCGGGTAACGCGCGGGGATGACGGGCGCGGTCTCGAGGCGGCTGACGCGACAAGGCTGGGTGTGGTAATCGCCGATGCGGATGCCGCGGGCGAGTTCCTTGAGCGTGGCGTCGTGCGGGACGCGTTCGACCTGCACCCAATATTCGCGCGGGTGGGCGTTGACAGGATCGAGCAGGCGGGAGCTAAAACCGGGTTCGTCGCTCAGGAGCAGGAGGCCTTCGGAGTCGGCGTCGAGGCGGCCGAGGGAATAAACGCCCTTGGGCAGGCCGAACTTGGCGAGTGTTTTCCACTCGGAACCGGGCTCGGGCGTAAACTGCGAGAGAACGCCATAGGGTTTGTGGAAGGCAAGGATCACGCGGGAAAGTAAGAAGGAAGAACGATGAAGTAAGAAGGACGAAGTGAAATTTGTAGGACAGCGGGTTGCGTCGGATGCAACGCCTTCTAGTTTATTGAACATGCGCGCCGTTCAACTCACCGCCATCAACCAACTCGAAATCGCCGAGGTCGCGGCTCCGGTGCCGGCGGCGGGCGAGGCGGTCGTCACGCTGAAAGCGGCGGCGCTCAATCACCGCGATGTGTGGATCAAGACGGGACAATACGCAGGGCTGAAATGGCCGTGCCGTCCCGGTTCGGATGGCGCGGGCGCCGTGACAGCAGTGGCGCCCGGCAGCGATGCGTCATGGGTCGGGCGCGAGGTGATCATCAATCCGAGTCTGGCGTGGGGCGGCAGCGAGTCGGCGCAGGGCGCGGCCTTTAACATTCTCGGCCTGCCGCGCGACGGCACGCTGGCGGAACAGGTCGCGGTGCCGGTGACCCAGCTCGCGGCGAAGCCGGCGCATCTTTCCTGGGAAGAGGCCGCGGCATTGCCGCTGGCCGGGCTCACGGCGTATCGCGCGGTGTTGGCGCGCGCGCAACTGCGGGCCGGGGAGCGCGTGCTGATCACCGGCATCGGCGGGGGCGTGGCCTTGTTTGCGCTGCAATTTGCGGTGGCGCAGGGCGCGGACGTGTGGGTGACGTCGAGTTCGACGGACAAGATTGCGCGCGCCGTGGCGTTGGGGGCGAAAGGCGGATTTGACTACACGCAGGCCGGCTGGACGAAAGCTGCGGCGGTGGCGCCGGGACTGTTCGATGTGATTGTGGACGGCGCGGGCGGCGATGGCTTTGAGACGCTGATCGACCTCGCGGCGCCGGGCGGACGGGTCGTGTTTTACGGGGCGACGCGGGGAAATCCGCCGGGCTTTACGATGCGCAAGGTTTTCTGGCGGCAGATTTCACTGCTGGGCACGACGATGGGCAGCCCGCTGGACTGGGCGGCGATGGTGGCCTTTGTGGCGCAGCACCGCATCAGGCCGGTCGTGAGCGATGTATTCCCGCTGGAGCACGCGAACGAGGCGTTCGAATTGATGGAACGCGGCGGGCAGTTCGGGAAGATTGTGGTGCGGATCGGAAACTGAGGAGTTAACCGCAAAGAACGCAGAGAGCGCAAAGCTCGAGACCGCCTTGGCGAGCTTTGCGCTCTTTGCGGTTAATCAATCGGGACGGGTCACAGCCGGCCGATCTTGGCCTGGCCGGGTTTCACGGGCTTGCCGGTGTCAGCGCTGGCGAGGGCGGCGAAGCAGAGTTCGAGGCTGGCGAGATTGTTGCAGCCGCTGATGCTGGGTTCGCGATCCTCCTCGATGGAGCGGAGGAATTCGCCGAGTGTGCCGCGGAAACCGTCGGGGAACCATTGGCCCTTGAGCGGGATTTTGGCGGTGCCCTTTTGGGTCGTTAACTCGAGTTCGGTGAGGTTGCAGAGATTGCCGGCGCCGCGGAGCGTGCCCTTGGAGCCGACGCAGCAGAGATACTCGTGCGGGGCGAGCGACTGGTAGGCGCTGAAGCCGAGCGTCGCCAGGCCATCGCCGAAATTGATCACGGCATTGGAGAGCATCGGCGGCTTCATGTCCTGATTGGGCGCCTTGACGGAGTTGGCGAAGACGCTGCGACCGGTGCGGCCGGCGAAAACGGTGGCGGCGATGTCGAACCAGTGGATCGCGAAATCGCTCAGGATGAGATGGTGGAGCTCGGCGAATTTGCTGCCGCGGGTCCACGTGTGGTCCCACTCCATGATCATATCGAGGGTGTGGATGTCGCCGAGCAGCCCGGCGCGCACGGCGGCGAGGAGGGCGGAGAATTGCGGGGCCCAGCGGCCGTTCTGGTTGACGGCGAGGCGGAGGTTTTTGCGGGCGGCGAGCGCGACGGCTTTGCGGCCGCCGGTGAGGTCGAAGGTGAAAGGCTTCTGGCTAAGGACGTGTTTGCCGGCGCGGAGGGCGTCGAGGATCTGCGGCTGGCGGATCTCGGTGTGTGTGGCGATGTCGACGGCGGTGAGGTCGTCGCGCGCGAGCAATTCGCGGTGATCGGTGTAAAGCTCGGCTTTGGGGAAGTATTCATCGCGGCGGGCCTTGGCGGCGTCGGGGCTGATGTCGGCCATGGCGACCACTTCAACGCCGAAAGACTGGGCGGCTTGCAGGTGGAAGCGGGAGATGCCGCCGCAGCCGATGAGGCCGAGCTTGTGCCGCTTGGGAAAGCGCGGGCCGCGGGGCAGGTAGTCGAGTTTGGGAGGACGCATGGAGAGATTTTCGAATTTCGATTTTGGATTTTCGATTTCGGAGCCGGGGCCAGTCGGTTAAGCGCGGCTGGGCGCGATTATTTGGTCAGCAGCTTGAGCGGCTTGCGGAGTTTGCCGCTGAGGGTGGCGGTATCGACGATCTGCTGGCCGATGCGGGCGGTGGCGACGGAGAGCGGGCCGGCGACGGGGGTCTTGGTTTCGAGGCAGTGCAGGAAATACTGCACCGGGTTCGCGTAGTTTTTTTGCGGCTTGTCGACCGGGATGACGCGGCCCTCGGGGTGGCGCGCGGTCTGAAGGCGGATGGTGGGCTCGTAGTCGTAGTTGGCGATGGTGCCCTTGGTGCCCTTGAGAACGAAGCCGCACTTCGGCTGCGGTTGATTGACCCACGGACTGGTGAACGTGCCCCAACGGGTGTGGAACGTGGAGAGCCAGCTGCCGTAGCGGGCGATGGTGACGCTCTGCTCGTTGACAGGGACGCCGGGGCCGGCGGCGGTGACGGTGGTGATCTCGTCGGGCTTGCGGCCGTCGAAATACCACGTGCCGAGCGTGACGCCGTAGCCGAGGTAATCGATGAGGGAGCCGCCGCCGTTGGCGAAGTAGAACCAGCTTTTCTTTTTCGCGGCGAGGGCGGGTTCGTCGCCGCCGAGGACGGGATTGCTTTGGATCGGGCCCCGATTGCCGTCGTAGAAATGGACTTCCTGCAGGTCACCGATTTTGCCCTCGCGCAGGAGACGGTGAGCGGTGAGGTGGGGCGGATACCAGGCGAGGGGCCAGTTGATGGCGAGCTGCCGGCGGGCTTTTTTCATCGCGGCGATCATGCGGTCGGCTTGCGCGAGGTTGGCGGCGAAGGGTTTCTCGATGAGGACGTGCACGCCGTAGGGCGCGATCTTTTCAACCCAGTCGGCATGCGCGCCGGTGGCGGGGCAGAGGATGACGACGTCGGGTTTCGTTTTTTCGAGGCAAGCCTGCCAGTCGGTGAAGACGCGGTCGGCGGGAAGTTTATGCGTGCGGATGACGTCCTGCATTTCGCGCGGGTCATCGTGCGCGATGCCGACGATCTCGGCGTTGGGGGCATGCGCGGCGTGGGCGAGCAGGTGATCCATGTGCCGGAAATCGAAGTTGATGCCGGCGATGCGGAATTTTTTGCGGATAGGCATGAGGAATTTTCGAATTTCGATTTTGAAATTTCGATGGGAGATGAACGCGGGAACGGCGGCTTACAACGGAGCGACGTAGCCCTTGGGGCCGCCGAGGGCCATGAAGCGGCGGTAAACCACAAAGCCGGACCAGAGCGCGAGGACGGCGAGCAGGCCGCCGACGGCAAAGGTGTAGCGGTAGTCGCGACCGAGGACGTCGAGTAGGCGACCCAAGCTCGGGCCGAGGATGAAATTACCGGTCGCGAGCAGCAGCCCGTAAGCGGAGAAAAACTGGGCGAATTTCAGCTTGGGCAGCAGCATCTGGCTCAGGGCGGCGGCCCCGGTGAAGTAGCAGCCCGAGAGCACGCCGTGGGCGAGGAAGACGTAACCGAAGCTAGTGGGACTCGTGATGCCGAAATAGCCGATCAGCATCACGACGGCATAAATCGCCAGGGCGCCGAGGCCCATGCGGATGGGATGGACGCGATCGGCGAGCCAGCCGAGCGGGTAGGCGAGCACGAGCGAGCACAGGTAGGTCTTGAAGAGGAGGTCGCCGTAGGCGGCGAGAGGGAGGCCGAAACTTTGCGCCGCATAGACGCTGAACAAATTCACCGGGCCGAAGGCAAGTTGCGCCAGGGCCATCGAGCCGAAGACCCAGAGGTAGTAGGGCTTGGAAAAACATTCCCGGGCGTAGAGCTTGATGGCGGGGATGAGGCCGCGTTTGGCGCCGGGCGCGGGCTCGGCGGGTGGCGGGTAGTCGCCTTCCTTCACACAGAGGCACATCATGGTCATGCCGAGGCCAAACAGCAGACCGGTGCAGGCGAGAATCAGGGTGAAATGTTGCTCGGAGTGGCCGACGACCAATTTGCCGAAGATCATCCCGGCGCCCAAGCTGACGATGCGAAACAGGCCGTAAAACCGGCCGATGAGCGCGCGGGGCACGACGTCGTTGACGAGGGCGCCGAAGAGTGCGCTCGCGGCGACGGTGGCGACATCCAGCACCACCCAGCTCAGGCCGAGCACCCAGATGATGGTGTGATTAAGCGTGGCGGCGGGCAGGCCCAGCCAGCCGTGGACCCACGCCCCGAGGATCGGGCTGAATGCCATGCCGCCCATGGAAAACACGGTGAGCGGCACCGTGAGCATCAGGAATGGAATACGCCGGCCCCAGCGGCTGCGATGGCGGTCGCTGCGGTAACTGATCACCGGGCCGAGCAGCACGGCGATGAGCGCCGGCAGCGAGAGCACAAGAAAGCCGTTGAGCGCATCCGAGGCCTCGAACTTGCGGAGCATGACTTGCACGACGGGCTGCGTCGCGCGCTCCTTCATCTGCCACGCGAAGTCGCCCCAGAGCAGCCAGGCGAAGAGGACGACGAGGCCGCCGAGAGTGTAGTTGAGTGTGCCGACTTGCCAGCGAGGCAGAGCGCCGGAGGACGAAACCGTGGGAACTGGGTCGGAAGGGCCGGGAGCAGGGGAACTCATGAAGTAACGATCAGCCTGCACACGCCGAGGGGGAAAACGGAAGGAAATTTCCTGTCACGAGCCCCAAAACCGGGGCGCGGTGACCGCGGCAGCAATAAACGAAAAGCGGCCGCGCAGGGCGCGGCCGCCTGATGGTTTCCCCCTCGGGCGTATCAAGCTTTCCAAGTCGCGACGAACTTGTAGGTGCCGGCGGCGAGTGCGCAGGTGTTGCCCTTCGCGGCGGATACCCCGACGGCGCGTGCGAGGGGCTTGCCGCTTTCGGTGAGCTTGGCGCCGGCCGGAACCGGGAAGGTCGCGCTCGCGGTGGTGTTGGCCGGGACGGTGACTTCCCATTCGAAGCGACCGGGAGCGGTCTTCCATGCGCTGACGATCTCACCGTGGAGTGTGTTGAGATTGCCGCGGGCGCGGGTGAGTTCGCCGCCGGGCTGCGGGGCGAGGCGGATGTGCTTGAAGGCGGGATTGGCGGGATCGATGTCCACGCCAGCGACGACGGCATACAGCCAGGAACCAATCGCGCCATAGGCGTAGTGGTTGAAGGAGTTCATGCCCTTGTCCTGGAAACCCTTTTCCTGGGTCCAGCCGTCCCAGCGTTCCCAGATGGTGGTGGCGCCTTGCGTGACGGCGTAGAGCCAGGACGGCCATTTTTTCTGGTGGAGAAGTTTGTAGGCGAGATCCGTGCGGCCGAAGCGGCTGAGCACATGCGGCAGGTAGGAGGCGCCGACGAAACCGGTGGTGAGCTGGTTGCCGCGCGCTTCGATGTCGCGGACGAGTTCGTTGAGGAGCTTCGGGCGGAGCGATGCCGGGGCGAGGTCGAACTGGAGGGTGAGCACGTAGCTGGTCTGCGTGAGACCGGCGGCGACGCCGGCGTCGGTAAGAAAACGCTTCTGGTAGGCGCGGCGGATGCCGGTGGCGAGTTTCTCGTAGTGCACGGCGTCCTTGGTGCGGCCGATGGCGCGGGCCATTTTGGCAACGAGATCGGTGCTGTAGCAAAACATCGCGGTGCCAACGAGGTCCTTGGGCGTGTTGCCAAATACGCTGCCGCTGCCGTCGAGCGCGAGCCAATCGCCGTAGCCGTGCCAGACCTTGGTGTCGGGGTGCGAGCGGATGAGGGCCTTGGCCTGATCCTCCATGTAGTCGATGAACCGGGTGAGCGAATCGAAGTGGCGCGTAAGCAGCGCTTTGTCGGCGTAGCACAGATACATGGTCCACGGGCAGATCACCGCGGCATCGGCCCAGGCGGGGCCACCGTCGGCTTCCACGCCGGCGATGTGCGGGGCGACGGAAGGCATCTGGCCTTTGGCGCCTTGGGAGTCGGCGATGTCGCGCTGCCACTTGTTGAAGAAGCCGGCGACGTCGCGATTCCACGCGGCGGTGCGGGAGAACACCTGCGCGTCGCCCATCCAGCCGAGGCGCTCGTTGCGCTGCGGGCAATCGGTGGGGACTTCGAGGAAGTTGCCGCGCTGGCCCCAGTCGATGTTGCGCTGGAGTTGGTTGATGAGCGGATCGTTGGTCGTGAAGTCGCCGGTGCGCGGCGTGTCGCTGTGCATGACGACGCCGGTGATGGCATCAGGCAGCGGAGTCTCGTCGCCGGTCAGGCCGTCGATCTCCACGTAGCGGAAACCGTGGAAAGTGAAGCGGGGCTCCCACGTCTCGCCCTTGGGATCGCCCTTGGCGGTGTAGAAATCAGTGCAACGCGCGGCGCGGAGATTGTCGGTGTAGAGCGAGCCGTCGGGGTTGAGCACCTCGGCGAAGCGCAGCCTGATGATACGGCCGGCGGGGACTTTTACCTTGAGGCGGACGCGACCGACCATGTTTTGGCCGAGGTCGAAGATCCATACGGGCGCGGGCCAAATGCCGACCTTCTTGGGGGCGGCCACGGGTTTGATCTCCTGCGTGACGCGCACGCTCGGGCCGAGGACAGGGGAGAGTTCAATGGCAGGAGCGGGAAAGGTCGTGACCGGCACCCAGGTGCGGTCGTCGTAGGCGGCGGTGCTCCAGCCGGGGAGTTCGCGGCGGGCGTCGTAGGTTTCGCCGGCCATGATGTCGCTCTCGGTGATCGGGCCGAAGGAAACTTTCCACGAGCTGTCGGTGGCGATGGTCTGCATGGTGCCATCGGCAAAGGTGAGACGCAGCTGCGCGCGGAGCTTTGGGCGGTCGCCGTAGTAACCGCGGACGCGCCAGCCGACGCGGCCGGCATACCAACCGTCGCCGAGGATGGCACCGGCGGCGTTGGCGCCGGACTTCAGCAGCGAGGTGACGTCGTAGGTGAGGTATTGGACGCGCTTGTTGTAATCAGTCCAGCCGGGCGTGAACTCATCCTGGCCGACGCGCGTGCCGTTGAGTTCGAATTCGAAGCAACCGAGTGCAGTGACGTAGAGGCGCGCGGTGGCGATTTTGCCGCCGACATTAAAAATCGTGCGCACATAAGGCGCAGGCGCGGGCACCTCGGGACCACCCGCGAGGGCGGAGCCGATCCATTCGCCGGACCAGTCGGCAGGCGAGAGCAGGCCGGCTTCCCAGAAGGCGACGGCGCTCGTGGTGGGACGCTTGCGTTCATCCCAGACCTGCACGGTCCACCAGGCGCGCTGGCGCGAAGCAAGCGGGAGGCCGCCGTAGGTGATGTGCGTGGTGGCGTCGGAAGTGACGCGGCCGCTGTCCCAGAGGTTGGCGCGGCCGTTGCGCTGCGTGGAGACGATGATGCGGTAAGCAGTCTGGCGCGCGCCGCGCCGGCCATCGGTGGCGAGACGCCAGCTCAGGCGCGGGGCGGCATCGTGCACGCCGAGCGGGTTATCGAGAAAATTGCAACGCAGTTGGACGGGGCGGGTAGGCGAGGGCATCGGGGAGATAAAAGACGGGGTGAAAAGGTGATGACGAACGGCTGATAACTGAGCCGATCACGGATGGATGGAGAGTGAAGGCGAGGCAAGGCCGGTGTGGCGGGATGGGCCGAACATTCATGCCAGCGGGGCAAGGACGGATAGGCGTGGGGAAATCCCGTTGAAACGAGTTTCGCGCCCGAAAGGCTGGCGCGCTCCATGGCGATGCAGCTGGCACGTTTCGCATTGGGGCCGGCATTGATGCCGGCGGCCGTGACGCGGGCAGCGGCGACAGCGCCAGCGTTCACGCAGGCGCCGGTCTCGACGGCCGGTGGCGTGCTGACAGTGCCGGGACTTGTCATGACCGGTGACGAAGCTACGTTTCGGGCATGGCGAAAATTTTAGTCACGGGCGCGGCGGGGTTTATCGGCAGTCACACGACGGATCGATTGCTGGCGGAAGGCCACACCGTGCAAGGCGTGGATAATTTTCGCACCGGCCACCGGCGCAATCTCGAGTCCGCGCTGAAGTCGCCGGCGTTTCAACTTCAGGAGGCCGATGTGGCCGAGGCCGGCGTGCTCCTGGCGCTGGCGGGGGAATTCAAGCCCGACGCCATCATTCATCTCGCGGCGCTCGTGAGTGTGCAGGAGAGCATTCAGAATCCGGAGCTGAACCGGCGGTTGAATGTCACGGCGACGGAACGCGTGGTCGAAGCCGCCGCGGCGCACGGCGTGAAGCGCCTCGTGTTCGCATCCTCGGCGGCGATTTACGGCGATACGACCGACCTGCCGATCCGCGAAGAAACGGCGAAAAAGCCCATCAGCCCCTATGGCGAAGCGAAGCTGGCCTCGGAGGGGATTTTGCTCGGCTGGGCGCAACGCACGGGCGGCGTGGCGCGGTGCCACCGTTATTTCAATGTGTTCGGGCCGCGGCAGGATCCGGCGTCGCCTTACTCGGGCGTGATTTCGATTTTCGACCGGCGCTACCGTGACGGCAAGGGCGTGACGATCTACGGTGACGGGCAGCAGACGCGCGATTTCATCTCGGTGCACGATGTGGCGCGGGCCAACGCGATCGCGGCGACGCAGCCGGGTATCGCGGCCGGCGTGGCGAACATTTGCACGGGCCGGGCGACTTCGCTGCTCGATGTGGTGCGGATTTACGCGGGGCATTATCCCGCGGCACCGGCCGCGCAATTTGCGGCGGCGCGGTCGGGCGACATCATCCATTCGCTGGGCCGGCCCGACCGGGCGAAGGCCGAGTTGGGCTTCGTGGCGCAGGTGTCGGTGGCCGAGGGGCTGACGGAGCTGATCCGCGTCGGTTGAGTTTCCGCTTGGCGCGCGCGGGCCGGGCTGGGAGACCTTGGGCATGGCAGAAAATTCCAAGGCATATGTGTGCATCATGGCGGGCGGCAGCGGCGAACGCTTCTGGCCGATGAGCCGGCAGCGCACGCCCAAGCACCTGTTGAAGCTTTTTTCCGATCGCACGCTGGTCGAGGAGACCGTGCGCCGCCTCGCCGGCGTGGTGCCCTTGAAAAATATCTTTGTGCTGACCAATGAGGCGCAGCTCCCCGGCACGCGGACGGCACTGTCGTTTTTGCCGCCGGAGCAGATCGTGGCCGAACCGGCGAAGCGCGACACCGCGGCCGCCGCGGCCTTGGCGACGGCGCTGGTGCGGACGCGGGATGCCGACGCGGTCATGGCGCTGCTGCCGGCGGATTCGCTGATCAAGGACAACGCGACCTTCGCCCGCCAACTCGAAGCGGGGCTCGCGCGAGCGGCGAACAGCAATGCGCTGCTCACGTTTGCGATCAAGCCGACGTATCCGGCGACGGGTTTTGGCTACCTGGAAATGGGCGCGGCTGCGGGCGACGGATTTCGGCGGGTGAACCGGTTTGTGGAAAAACCGGACCTCGCGACGGCGCAGCGCTATGTTGATGGCGGCAATCACGCGTGGAATGCCGGCATGTTTGTGTGGCGCGTCTCGGCGTTTTTGGCGGAGGCCGAGCGGCACACGCCGATGCTGGCGGCGTTTATCCGTGAATTCCCGCGCGACGGGGCGATCGCCTACCTCGCGGCCCGCTTTCCCACGCTCGAGCCCAAGGTGTCCGTGGATTATGCGATCATGGAAAAGGCGGCGGCGGTCGAGACGCTCGTGGCGGAGTTTGACTGGGACGATGTGGGCGCATGGACGGCGCTGCCGGCGCACCTGCCCCGGGATGCAGGCGGCAATACCGTGCGCGGCCCGGTCGTGACGCATGATGCGACCAACAACATTGCGGTCAGCAACGGGCGCGTGATCACGCTATGCGGGGTGAAAGACCTGGTGGTCGTCGAGACGGCGGACGGTATCCTTGTCTGTCATCGCGATGCGGTGCAGGACATCAAGAAGCTGTTGCCCAAGCTGCCGAAGGAACTGCTTTAAGCGATTTTGCAGGAGATGAAATATCCCGTTGACGCCACTGGGGCGCGGGCCTTTATCTCCGCCTCTTTTGTTAAGGCGAGTTAGCTCAGTTGGTAGAGCAGAGGACTGAAAATCCTTGTGTCCCCGGTTCGATTCCGGGACTCGCCACCACTTTAAAAGGCCGTCGGACATCATGTTCCGACGGCCTTTTTCTTTTGCCGGTCGAACGGGCGAACTTACCTTGCGGTGGGGCACGGCGCGATCGCGAGATGCGTGGATATTGTCGGCGAGGATGAGGCCCGGCGACGAAACGCGAAGGACGCAGCGGGAAAACGCAGGCTTGGATAGAGGAAAAGTCGCCGGACGAAGCGGTTGTAGCTTATTTTGTTTGACGGAACAGGCGTTTCACAATGTGAAACATAGCCTGCAACCCAAATTCGAGGGGTCGCGGTGCCGGACGGGTTTTCCCGCGGTTCGGCCGCGGCGGCCCGCCTGATTATTTTCATCCCATGCCCTATACGTTCGCCCGTTCCGCCGCTCTTTTTCAACGCGCCCAAGGCAGCATCGCCGGCGGTGTTAACAGCGGCATCCGCAAAATGGAGGCGCCCGTGCCGCTCTATTTCACGCACGGCCGCGGCGCCCGCATCTGGGACGTCGATGGCAATGAATACATCGATTTCAAGCTGGGGCAGGGTGCTTTGCTCTACGGTCACGCGCCAGCCGGGATGGCGGAAGCGATCACGGCGCAGGCGAAACTCGGCCTGCACTGGGCGGGTCAGTCGGAGCTGGAGTGTGAGGTCGCCGAGCGCGTGCAACAGATGATCCCGTCGGCCGAGCTCATTCGCTTCAACAACTCGGCGACGGAGGCGGTGCTCACGGCGTTTCGGCTCGCGCGGGCGCATACGGGGCGGTCGCTGATCCTGCGCTTTGAAGGGCATTATCACGGTTGGGCGGACGAAGGCCTCGTCGGTTTTGCAAATCCCGCCGGGGCGTGGGGCGATGACGAACATCCGGCGCAGACGCATCCGAGCAAGGGCGTGATCCCCGAAGTGCTCGGCAAGTTTGTCGTCACCCGCTGGAACGATGTGGCGCACTTCCGCCGCCGCGTGGAAGAGTTTCGCGGCCAGATTGCCGCAGTGATTTTCGAGCCTGCGCTCTGCAACACCTGCTGCATCGAGCCGGCGCCCGGGCTCATGGCCGCCATCCGCGAACTCTGCGACCGCGATGGCATGTTGATGATCTCGGATGAGACGATCACGGGATTCCGCTTCGGCGCGTCGTGTGCGCAGGGCTACTACGGCTACAAGCCGGACCTCACCATCCTCGGCAAGGCGATCGGTGGCGGCACGCCGTTTGCGGCGCTTGCCGGCACGAAGAAGGCGATGGCCAAAATCCTCTCGGGCGAAGTCGTCCACGCCGGCACGCTCAACGGCAACCCGCTCTGCCTCGCGGCGAGCAAGTGGAGCCTCGATGTGGTCCGCGCCGCCGGTGCCGAACATCCGAAGGGCGCGCAGCGCCTCGGCCGCCGGCTCATGGAAGGTCTGGAGAAACTCGCGCGCGAGGCCGGCGTGCCATTGCACCCGCAGGGGCCGGGGATGATTTTCCACACGGTGATGTTGAAACCCGGCGCCGCGGCCGGACCGGTTAACGATTACCGCGACTACGTGCGCCGGCACGATGCACCACGCTGGGCGCACTTGCGGCGCTGCCTGCTCGAGGAAGGCGTCAGTGCCATCGAGCGCGGCTTGTGGTCCATCAGCTTTGCGCATCGTGAGGCTGATATCGACGAGGCGCTCACGCGCGCGGCAGTTGCGCTCAAACGCCACGCGGCTACCTGGCAGGCGCCGGCCTGAGTTCCGTTTATTCCCGCTCCGACCGCACCCACGCCTCACGTCATGCCCCCCCGCATCCTCTTCGCCGGTTTGTTTCACGAGACGCATACCTTTCTGAAGGAGCCGACGCGCTGGGAGGATTTTGAAGTCACGCTCGGTGACGCCGTGCTCGCAAAGCTCGGTGACAGTTCGCCGACGGATGGGTTTTTAGAGGAAGCGAAGCGCCACGGCTGGACGGTGGTGCCAACGATCGATGCGCGGGCGACGCCGGGCGGGCCGGTGGAGGATGCGATGTTTGAGCGCTTCTGGCGCGAGTTTGAAACCCGCGCCCGGCCGGCGCTGGCCGCGGGAGTGGATGCGATCTACCTCGTGCTGCACGGCGCGATGGCCACGCAGAGCTGCGAGGACGTGGAAGGCGAATTGCTCCGCCGCCTGCGCGCCTTGCCCGGCGCGGCGACGGTGCCGATATTCGGGCCGTTCGATCTGCACGCCAATATCTCGCCCGCGATGTGCGAACTCGCCAACGGTCTCGTGGCCTACCGCAAGAATCCGCACATCGACGGCCGGGCAACGGCGGTGCGCGCGGCGGACTTGCTCGCGCGCTGTCTGCGCACGGGCGTCGTGCCGCGGATGCACTGGTGTCGCGTGCCGCTGGTCTGGGCGCCGCCGGGCACCGGCACGGACAATGATCCGATGCGGGCGCTGACCGCACTTGCCGACCAGTGTGAAGCTGCGCAACCGGCGACGTGGGCGCTGAACATCGTGCCGGGTTTTGCGTTTGCCGATACGATGCACACCGGGCTCACGTTGAGTGTCGTTTCAGTGGCTGGCGCCGCAGTGGCGCGCGCGCAGTTGGAGGAAGTGGCGCGGGCCGCATGGGATTTGCGCGAGAGTGGCGAGGTGCGCTATCCATCGGTCGATAAATTGCTGGCGCAGCTCAAGCCCAGTCCCCGCGGCCCCACGCTGCTCGTGGAACCGGCGGATAATGTCGGCGCGGGTGCACCGGGCGATTGCACGGGTGTGCTGCGGGCGTTTCTGGCGCAGGGCACGGTGCGTGCGCTGGTGTGCATCAACGATCCGGCGGCGGCGCAACTTTGCGCGGCGGCCCGGCCCGGCGCCACGTTGCGGCTCAGCATCGGTGGACACGATTGGGCGCACGATCCCGGCCCGGTGGAGCTGGAGGTGACGCTCGTGTCGTGTAGCGATGGCAATTTTCAGCTCGAAGACGCGCAAAGCCACCTCGCCTCGATGAGCGGCCTGCACTTCGCCATGGGGCCATGTGCCGTCGTGAAGCACCGCGGGGTGACGATCTTGATCACGAGCCGGAAGACTCCGCCATTTGACCTGGGGCAATACCGCAGCCAGGGCATCGAACCGAAGGATTTTGCCTTCATCGGCGTGAAGGCCGCCGTGGCGCATCGCCGTGCGTATGATCCGATCATGGCGGCGTCGCACTTTGTGGATACGCCTGGGCCGTGTTCGAGCAACCTCATCAACTTTCCCTACCAGCGACTGCAGGCGCCGGTGTTTCCCTTGCATCCCATCAGCCAACCCAAGTTTCTTTTCGCATGAGCACGACCATCCAATATCCCCGCGACCAAAACACGCCGGTCTCGCACCTGCCCTTCAGCCCGGCGACGCGCGTCGGCGACCTGATCTTTGTCTCCGGCCAGGCGTCGGTGGACGAGAAGGGGGCCATCGTGCAGGACACGTTTGAGGGCGAATTCCGCCGCTCGGTGGAGAACCTGCGCAAGGTGCTCGAGTCGGCCGGCAGCGATTTGCAGCACGTGGTGCAGACGCGCAACTACGTGCGCGACCCGGCGAATGTCGCCCGCTACAACGAACTCTACCGCGAGTATTTCAAGGCGCCGTTTCCCGCGCGCACGACGATCACGCACTGCCTGCCGGAAATTTTGCACTACGAGATCGAGTGCATCGCGGTGCCGAAAAGCCGCTGATATCCCGGGTTTATTTTCCTGCCGCGGCGAGGGTCCGGCCAGGCATGAACACGGGGGTGATCAAGCTGGGTTCGGGCGGAACGCTACGCCCGGCGAGCAGGGCTTCCGTGAGCCGGAGGGCCCGGCTCACCAGCTGGTTCGTGGGCCGGCTGTAGTGGGCGAGATCGGGCATGGCGGTTTCCAACAGCGGGTGCAGGTCGCGCGCGATCAGCGAGACTTGCCGGGGAATTTGGCGGCCCGTTTCGAGGAGATGAAGCAGGGCGGTCAACGTGTGGCTTTGGAGCAGGCTGAGAATGGCGGTCGGACGGTCGGGCGAGGCGAGGATCCGATCAAGCTTGGGACGCAGATCCTGGGGATTTCGGCCGACTTTTATTTCCAGCAAGGCCGCGGTGCCGGGAGCCTGCGCCAGATAGGCGAGAAATCCTCCGCGACAGGCGAGATCGCCGGCGAGCGGTTGCGCAGGGATGAGCAGGCCGAGCTGGCGGTGGCCGTGTTTGCGCATGATGCCGGCGGCGTGCCAGCCGACGGCGCGGTAGTTGATGTCGACCGAGGGCAGGCGGATGTTGGTGTGGCAAGAACCGAGGACGAGTGCAGGCGTGCCCGACGCGGCGAACCAGCGCTGCATGGGCTCGGTCGACGCGATCATGATCCAGCAGGCGTTGGGGCGCGCAGCGACGAGCTGTTGCAGGCGGGCTTCGGGCCGGCCGCCGGCGAGCTGACAGTCGAAAATCTCTTCCCACGCAATGCCCTTGGCGGCAAAGCGCGCATGCATTTGCAGCAGGATCGGATGTTCGTCGGGAGATATCGTGTTACGCGCCAGCGGGCTCACGATGCAGACCGAGGGCGGGGCGGTGCGCGCGGGGGCTTTGGTGTGCGAGGCCGTGACTTGGGCGCGGCGGCCTTTGGCGAGGGTGAGCAGGCCTTCGCGGGCCAGCGTGGCGAAGGCCGCGCGCAGGGTGGGCCGGCTGATACCGAGACGGGCGGCGAGGGCGTGTTCACCGGGCAGGGGATTGGCGAGCGCGCCGTCGCGCAGGGCAGTGCGCAGCGCCGCGACGGTCTGCTCGATCAGGCTGCTGCGCGGAAGGGATAGTTGGCCGGGGGCGTCGCTCATCGATGAGTTGTGGGTGTAAGATTATTTTACATGTTTACCATGCTTTAAAACCGGCGGGAGTGAGCGTAGGCCTATGGACCATGAGCAATCGACCCCTCACTGGCGGCGTCTGGTCGGCGACGCCCACGCCCCTGAATGCCCAGAAACGCCTCGATGCGGCCTCGATTGAGCGCCTGGTCGCCCATCATGTGCAACTCGGCGTCACGGGTGTGATGCTTGGGGGCACCTGCGGCGAAGGGCCTTGGCTACGCGCCGACGACAAGGAGGCGCTGACCCGCGCCACGGTGGCCGCCTCGGCGGGCCGGTTGCGCGTGGCTCTACAGGTGACGGACAATTCCGCCGTGCGCGTGCTCGCCAACATCGAGCAGGCCGCGGCGTGGGGCGCCGAAGTGGCGGTGGTGGATGCGCCGTGGTTTTTTCTCAACGGCACGCCGGCGCGGAAGCTGGCGCATTATCGGGAGATCATCCGTGCCAGCGCGCTGCCGGTGGGCTTTTATGACCGCGGCAAACACAGTCCGAACGCGCTGCCCGAGGAGCACCTTGCGGAACTGTTGACCGAGCCGAATCTCGCGATGGTGAAGGACAGTTCGCAGGGCGAGTCACGGCGCGACATTTACGTGGCGGCGATGAAGGCTCGCCCCGGCCTCGTGGTGCTGGACGGCGACGAGTTCAACTGCGTGAGCTACCTCAAGGCCGGCTACAGCGGCCTGTTGCTCGGCGGCGGTATTTTCAACGGAGCCATCGCCCGCCAGATCATCGCGGCGGTCAAGGCCGGCAATCTGCCGGAAGCCGAGCGGCTGCAGGCACGCATGAACGACCTGATGCTCCGCGTCTACGGCGGCCCGAAGATCGAGTGCTGGCTCACCGGGCTGAAAGAGCTGCTCGTGCAGATGAAAATTTTTACGACGAATACGAACACGCTCGATTATCCCCTGACCGAAACCTGCCTCGCCCAGATCCGGGGCGCGGTGGACGGATCGGACCGCCTGGGCTATCGCGAGGATCTGTTCGGGCTGCCGCCCAAGTAACGCTTCCGCCGTGAGCACGCCCGCCTCCAGCGAACTGCCCTACGTTGATACCAAGCCGGTCGGCTCGGCGGATTTCTATTTCGCGACGAATGCGACGTTCCGTTTCATCCTGAAGCGACTCGGTTACGATGGCTGGGTGCGTTACCTGCAGGAGCTGGGCCGCGGGTATTTTTCGCCCGTCAACGACCGCTGGCGCGCGGGCGGGTTGCCGGCGGTGGCCCGTTACTGGCAGGCGTTTTTTGCCGCCGAGCCGGGTGCAAAAGTGGACGTGCGCGAATTGCCGGATCGCGTCGAGGTATGCGTGCACGAGTGTCCGGCGATCAAGCATCTCCGCACCGGTGGCCGCGAGATCGTGAAGGAGTTTTGCCAGCATTGCTATGTGCTCGGCCAGGCGCGCGCCGAGGCGGCGGGGCTAACGATGCGGCTGCAGGGCGGCAACGGCAGCTGCCGGCATACGTTTGCGACAGCCGCGGCGAAGTTGCCGCCGCAGGACATGGCGCAAATCGCGGAGGCCCGGCTATGATCGGCTGCTACGATTTCTGCGGACACTACGAGTGGACCTTTTCGTGGTTCGAACGCGAAGGTGGGCACGAGTTGCTGCTCGCTTACTGGGATGAGGCGATCAACCAGGACAGCCAGCGCCACGCCCGCGAGTTGATCGGACGCGAAGGCTTTGCCGGCATGGCGAAATACTGGGGCCACACGCTGGTGGAGGAGTCGCCCGACCTCGGTTTCGCGATCACGCAAAAGCCGGACGTCTTCCGCATCGATATGCACGATTGTCCGTCGAAGGGCTTTCTGCTCCGCAACGGACTCGAGCAGAATCACGACTACTGCGACCACTGCATCGGCTGGATTGGGCCGATGATGAAAGCGACGGGCTTTGTCATTGATCACGAGCACAACCACTGCGGCCAGTGTTGGTGGGAGTTGCGCCCGGTCGGCGCTGCGGGTGGTTTTGCTGCGCCAGGTTCCGTGGCCGGCGACAAGGACGTGCGTGGCCGGTCCGACTGGCATCCGCCTGGCACCACGCTCGACGGTTACAACAAGGCGACCGACCCCGGCGCCAAACTCGGCTGAGGCCCCCCGTGCCTGTCCCTGCCATGCCGCCAGAACCGCCGCCGTCCCACACGGAACACGCGCGTTGGTTTACCGACCAGGTGCAGCCACACGAGCCGGCGCTGCGGGCCTACTTGAAGAACAGTTTTCCCGCCGTGCGTGACGTGGACGATGTGGTGCAGGAGTCCTACCTGCGCGTCTGGCACGAGCGCGCGGCCAAGCCGGTGCACTTTGCGAAGGCCTTTCTCTTCAAGGTCGCGCGCCACCTCGCGATCGACCTGGCGCGCCGCGGCAATATTTCTCCGGTGGAAGCCGTAGGGGATTTGGACGCCCTGAACGTCATACAAGAGGGCTCCAGTGTGGTGGATGCGGTCAGTCTGCGGGAAAAAACCCGCCTGCTGGCCGAGGCCATCGATGATCTGCCGGCCCGCTGTCGTGAAATTGTCATCCTGCGCAAACTCCAAGCCATCCCGCAAAGGGAAGTCGCCACGCGTCTCGGTATCTCGGAAAAAACCGTCGAGGCGCAGCTTGCACGCGGCATAAAGCGCTGCGAAGACTTCCTTAGAAAACGCGGCATGGACCACCACTACCTTGATGCATCAGCCTGAAGACCCTTCCTCCCGCAAGCGGTCGGCGCTGGACTGGCCGCAACGGGCCGGTGTCACCGGTGAGGTTTTGGCTGAGCTGGCGGTGCTGTCGCGGCGCCGGACCCGCCGGCGGTGGACGGCGGTTTCGGCGGTGGCGGTGCTGGCGGTGGTGTTTGTCGCGGGCGTTTATCCCCCGGCGCCGTCTAAGCCCGTGGTGGTCAAAACGGTGACAGCGACGACCGTGGTTTCCGCGCCGGCACAGCAAATCCTGCCGGATGGCACACGGGTGGATTTGCGGGAGGACGCGACGTTCGAGGTGGATTTCAAGCCGGCGGTGCGACGCATCGTGCTGCGCCGGGGGATGGCTCATTTTCAAGTGATGAAGGATGCGGCGCGCCCCTTCGTGGTTGAAGCGCAAGGCGTGACGGTGCGTGCGGTCGGGACGGCGTTCAGCGTGCAACTCGCGCCGCAAGGCGTGGAAGTGCTGGTCACCGAAGGCCGGGTCGCATTGGCGGCCACCGAGGCGCTTCCGGATCTGGCGACACCGCATACGAATACCACGGCGGGGGCAGGGGATCGGGTCACCGTCGATGCCGCTAGTCTTGCGGCGGGTCAGCCCGTGTTTGCCGTGATGAGCGTGCCGTCCGCGGAGCTCGCCGAACGGCAGGGCTGGCTCATCCCGCGGTTGAAGTTTTCCGGCACCCGGCTGGATGAAGCGGTGGCGATGTTCAACCACCACAACCGCCGCCAGCTCGTGCTGGCGGACGACTCGCTCGCGGCCTTGCAGATCAGTGGCGTGCTGCGGGCCGACAATTTGCCGGCGTTGTTCGATTTGCTCCGCGCCAACTTCGGCATCGAGGCGGAAACGCTCGACGGAGACCAGGTGCGGCTGCGGCGGGCGCCTTGAAACCGGCAGTCGGTGCGGCGGTGCGGCAAAAATTAACCAAGATTCTTTGCAGGGATTTTCACGGTTGTTTCGTCAGCGCATATGAGCGAGGCCTTGTCCCATGCAAGCGCCCTCACCCGCTGACCCATGCAAAATGAAACCATCCCCGCGACTGGCTGCGCAGAAATTGCGCGGCCTTCTCTGCTGGTGGCTGGCCGGGTTGGCGTTGCTCGTGTCCCCGCTGACCGCGGCACCGACGCAGCCCGCAGTGCGCTTGGTTTACAACCTGTCCGCCGATTCCGCGGAAAAATCGCTCATGCGGTTTTCCGTGCAGTCGGGGCAGGAGGTGCTGTTCGCGACGCAAGTTGCCGCCGGGATTACCACCCGGCCGGTTCAGGGGGAGTTCACCGCCATGGAAGCGGTCAGCGCGATGCTGGCCGGCACCGGGCTCACTGCTGTGCAAGACGAGCACAGCGGCGTGTTCACGGTGCGGCGCCTTACCCCCGAACCAATGACAACTAACATCATCACCAAAATTCGCCGGGCGCTCACGGGCGTCCTGCTTGCTTTCACTGCCCACAGTTCGCTGCCGGCACAGGAAAAATCCCCGACCGACGCCGCGCCCGCGGCCGCGGCGAAAACCGACGCGGACGAAGTCGTTATGCTGTCCAACTTCACGGTGAGCAGCACCCAAGGCAAAGGCTACCTGGCCAACGACGCGGTGTCGGGCCTCAAGTCCAAGCAGCTCCTGATCGACATCCCGCAGTCCATTCAGATCGTCCCGCGCGACGTGATTGAGGATCTCGGCCAGTTTAACAGCACCATCGACACGATCAAATACGTGTCGAGTGGTGTGATCCCCTACGGCTACGGCGAGGTGGTTTTCCAGCGCGGCTTCCGCTCCGGCAATCCGCTGATCGACGGCCAACTCGATGCGGTGGTGGTGGCGGATTCCGCGTCCTACGACTCTTATGAGGTGTTGAAGGGACCGGCGGCCGTGCTCTACGGCCAGCGCGCCGATCTTGCCGGCATCATCATCAAGCACACGAAGAAACCCCTTCCGGTCGCGAAGGGCTCGGTGCGTGCCGCAGTGGGCGAGGGTGGTTTCTACCGCGGTGAAGTCGATCTGACCGGGCCTATCGGCAAGCTCGGCTCCGTGCCGGTCTCCTACCGGGTGATTGTCGCGAGCCAGAAATTCGACGGCTTCCAGCCGGTGGACTTTGACGACCGCACGGTGTTTGCCGCCGGGTTGAAGTTCGACTTCAACGCCGACACGAGCCTGCTGGTGCAGGCGGACTATTTCGACACCGACAACAAGGGCATCACGAATAATTTCCAGAATGCCGCGCTGACCGGGGTGTATGAAGGCCAGGGCTACGAAAAGGGCTACAAGTCCAAGTGGAGCAATGTGAACTTCAACCGCTGGTGGACGAAGGCCTCACTCACGCACCGCTTCAGCGCCAACTGGGAGGCGGTCACCACGCTCACGGGCAACTTCTACAACCGCAAGGACCGCGAGGTCCGCAACGCGGCAAACCCCGATTACACCGCGGGCACGATCAAGCAGTATTTCTTCGGCTTCGACTACGAGGAGAACCTGGGCGCCTTCCAGACCGACGTGAGCGGCCGCTATGAGCTGGCCGGCCTGAAGAACCAGTCGAGTTTCGGTTTCTCGATGGACCGCACGCGTTCGCTGTCCCGCCAGTGGCTGCCGGGCAACATCGTGCCGAACTTCGACACTTCGATCACCAATCCCGGCACCTACGACATCGCGATGCCGGACTACAATTTCACCAACAGCGGAGCGCCAACCCGCAATCAGCGCCTCAATGCCTACGGCTATTACATGCACACCCTCGAAGTCATCGAGGATAAGCTCTCGCTGGTCGGTGGCATTTCCGGCGCGTATCTCAACACCTCCGACCGCAACCTGACGACGAACGTCGTCCAGGACATGGTGCAGAATGGCAAACCCCGCCGCCTCGGTGCGGTCTTCAAGCCCATGCCCGGCCTGGCGTTTTTCGTGAACAACTCCACCGCGTTCCGCGGGCAGGGTGCGCGCGATTTCGCGGGGAATCTTTTCCCGGCAGTCGAGGGCGAGGTTTCCGAAGGCGGTTTCAAGACGAGCCTTAACGACGGCCGCATTTCCACGACGGTCAGCTACTTCAAGCTGGAGGTTTCCAACCTCCCGGTGGCCGATCCGGCGCATCCCGGCTTCTCCATGCCGGCAGGCACGCAGCGCAACGAAGGCTTCGAAGTCGATATCGCCGTTCGCCCGCTGGAGAACTGGTCCGTCATGGGTTCGCTCTATTCGGGCGATATCCTCGGCGTCGACGGCAAGCGCATGGCCAGTTCGATCAACAAGTCGGCCAGTTTGCTGACCAAGTATGACTTCGCCGGCGACGTCCTGAAAGGCCTGAGCCTGGGCGCCTCGATGTTTCACTCGGGCGACCGGGTGGGCGCACCGTGGAATGCCTACACCGTTTATGGTGTTTTCGTGGGCTACGGGCAGAAGTCGTGGCAGGTCATGGTCAACCTCGACAACCTGACGGACGAGACCTACTCGCCCAGCGGCTGGGGCTCGCAATACATGGACGTGGGCGCGCCGCGTAATGCGAAGGTGACATTTACCTATCGCTTCTGAAAATGGCCGGCGACTTGATTTTCTGAATGAAGGGTCGCCGTTTTTATCCAGCGCAGCGGATGGTGAATTCGCTGCGCTTCCTTTTGCTTCTCGGGCTCGGCCCGGTCGCCCATGCGGCCGGGACCGAGCTTTTGCCTGTAACGGCGGCAATGGAGCCGCGGTTGACGGCGGCGCTGGCGGGTTTGCAACGGCAGCCGCTGAGCGATGATGAACGGGCGCAGATTTTAAACGAACTGCGTGCGGTGGCGGCGGATCGACCGGCGGCCGAGAGCGGCATCACTGCACTCTACCTGATCGGGCGATTGCGCCAGCAGAGCGAAGGCGTGGAGGCGGGGGATCCGCCTGAATTTCGTGAACTGCTCCGCGACCATTCCTCGCACCCGTTGGCGCAGCTGGCCCGGGTGAAATTGCTGATGCGCCGACTGTATCCCGCCATCACCGATACGAGCACTCCGGCCGCTCGGCTGCAGGTGGCCGAGACCATGGGACAGGACATTGTGCTGCCGAGCCTGCGGGCGGATTTTCATCTCGCGATGGGCGACGCCTATATTTTCTACGGTGACCAGCGGGAGCCCGCGCTGCGGCATTTGGTCGAAGCGGAACGCCTCGGGATTACGAGCAGTGCGACCCGCGGCACGGTATTGGTGCAGATGGGGGAGCTTGCCCGGCTCACCAACGACAGGACGCTCGCGGCGGAGAGCTACCGGCGCTTTCTCGCGGATTTTCCCCGTGATATCCGGCAACAGATCGTCCGTGACCGGCTCGCGGAAGTGACCGCCGGGGAGGCCGCCAAATGAGCGCACGGGAACGCTGGAAGTGGCGGTTGTTCTGGGCCGGCCTGGTGGCGGTCTTTGCGCTGTGCGCGGTGCACGTGGCGCGGGTGAGCTTCACGCGCGATGCCGCAGTCGGCAGCAGCCGGCAGGTCGTGCGCATCGGGCACTACATGCTGCACAGCGGGGTGCGCGATGCGTTGCAGGAGGTCATTGAGGAATACGAGCGCCGCCATCCCGACGTGCAGCTCGTGCAAGTGCCGGTCCCGGAGCGGGCGTATCTCCAATTTTTGCGCACGCAACTCGTGTCCGGCACCGCGCCGGATATTCTTCAAATCGGAGCCCATCTCACGGGCATGGAAGAAATGCGCGCGCGCTATTTTCAGCCAATCACGCCTTGGGTGGACGCCCCGAATCCTTACAATGCCGGCACCGGGCTCGCCGACCGCCGCTGGCGCGACACGTTTCTGGACGGGCTCGATAACGAGGAAGCCTATAGCGCGGCGCTCCGGCAATTCTATGGCGTGCCGCTGGCGGTGGCGGGGGTGCGCATTTTCTACAACGGAGAGCTGTTGCGCAAAATCACGGGGAGCGACGCCATCCCGCAGACTTATCCCGAGCTGATTGCCCTGTGCCAGCAGGTGGAGGCTTACGCCCAGGCTCGCGACCAGGCGCTGGTGCCGTTTGCGGGGTCGCGGATGTCGGCACTTTTTCTGATGGTGCCATTGTTCAGCAGTGTGACCCAACGGCTGTATTACGACATGGCGACCGACCACTCGCTGCGTGTGACCGACTGGGGTTACGGTCTCGCGTATCTGCAGGGGCGCTGGAGTTTTGATACGCCCTCGGTCCAACTGGCCTATAGCCTGGCCCGCGAGCTGGCGCGTTACCAGAAGCCCGGTTTCTACCAACTCTCGTCGAACGATGCCGCCATGCAGTTTTTGCAGGGCCAGTCGCTGATGATCACGGCGCACGTGCTCGATGCGAGCAACCTGAAGGGACAGGCGTCGTTTCCGATCATGGCGGCGCCAATCCCGGCGCTCACCCGGGACGATCCCATTTACGGCGCCGGCGTGCTGGGACCGGTCTCCGAGCTCAGTTCGAAGGCGACGTCGAATCTCGGGATCGTGCGTTCATCGCCACACATCGACACGGCGGTGGATTTCCTGCGATTCCTCGGCAGCAAGCCCGGCATGGAAATATTTTCGCGGCGCAGCAACTGGCTGCCATCGGTCGCCGACGTTGAGATGACCGACTGGATGAAGCAGATGCGCCCGGTGCTTGCCGGTTACGCGGGCCGTTTTTTCGCGGAGTATGCGGGCAAGGGCGATGCGCGCTTTGTCATGGGCAACCAGTTGCACCTTCTTTTTGGCCATGGCGCCGGCGTCGAGGCCTTCCTTGAAGTGGCCCGGAAAAATTACGGCCCCGCGCTGCACCGCGATCTCGTGAAGGATAATCGCGAGGCCGGGCTCAATCTTCAGCGTCAGGAGCCGGGTCTCCTCACCGCATATGCCCAGACGCTGCCGGACAGCGCGGAGCGCGAGGCGTTCTGGCGCGATGTCAGCAGCCAGAACGGCTACGAGGCGCGCATGCTGCAAAACCGGTTGATTCTGGCCCGTTCGGCCGCGGTCCCATCCGTCACCACTTCCCCATGACCCAATCAATTTCTACACCACGCCGCGTGGATGCGTCCCATCGCGTCCTTTTTACCTCGGACAGCTGCTCGCTCTTCTATGATGCGGACCTGCTCTGTCCCGAAGGTCCGCCCTACGGCCGCACGTTGATCGACCGGCACGTCGCCCGGCTCAAGGCCAGCGGCGTCGACACGTTTCTCGTCAACCCCAATGCGCAGACGGTGTGGTATCCGAGCCGCACGCTCCCGACGATCATTGACGGCTACCGGCGGGGTGACCGGGAGTATTTCCGCGGCCACGCCGAGGGGCTTGGCATCAAGGGCGAAAAACTGGAGGAGTATTTCGACCACTGCGTTAAGTTTTATAACAACTACCTCGACCTCAGCGAAGCGGGGATCGACTGGGTGCGGGACATGGCGCCCGCCTGCCGCCGTCACGGTGTCTCGCCCTGGCTCTCGGTGCGCATGAACGACCTGCATGGCGCCGACAATCCCGGCAACAGTTTCATCAATTGGAAAGGATTCGCCGATCCGAAGCTGCGTTTGCGCGGCAACAAGCTGAACCCTGCCCGTGGCCAGAAAGTCTACTGGCAGGGACTGAATTACGAGCGGGCGGAGGTGCGCGACTACATGATGGCGATGATCCGGGAGGTCGTGAACGACTTCGACTATGAGGGACTGGAACTAGACTGGTTGCGTAATCCTCATGTCTGCGAGCCGGGTGCGACGGCCGAAACCGTGCGGATGATCACGGCGTGGATCGCGGAAATCCGGGCGCTCACGCAAGCGCGCGCCAAGGCGACGGGCCGGCCGTATCCGCTGGGTTTGCGACTGCCGCCGAGCCTGGCGTATTTGCGGGACATCGGCCTGGATGTCGCCGGCCTCGTGCGCGAAGGGTTGGTGGATTTTGTGGGCTTCAGCAATTTCTGGCAGACGTCATGGGACATGCCCTACGAACGTTTACGGAAGGAGCTGGGCGAGGAAGTGACGCTCTGGGGCATCATTGAAGATGCGCCGAACTGGGTGCCCGCCATCATGCCGGATCGGCCGCTGGACCCGGCGTTGCGCAATCCCGGCATGCGCTATCTCTCGGCCAGTGCGCCGCTCCTGCGCGCCAATGCGGCGGGCAAACTCGCGACCGGCGTGGATGGCATTTGCGTCTACAATTTTCACTGCACGAACCAGCTCCAGAACAACGGCCTCGTAGCGGACTACACGGGGCTGCGGCAGATCGCCGATGCCGCCATGCTGCGCGGGAAGGAAAAGCACTACGCACTGGCCACGCCCGGGGTGAACGCACCGCACTGGGATGTGCCGTGCCAGTTGCCGGCGATCATCGAGACCGGGTATCGCCGGGAGTTTCAGCTCGCGATGGGGGCGGAGCCGGCAGACACGGACCTGCGGGGTTACGTGCAGTTGATCTACGATCGTCGCGAGGGCGTGCCGCCACTGGGGGTGAGCATCAACGGCGGACTGCCATTATTCACCGGCCAGCCAACGCGCAGCTACGTGCTGCCGGTGGGAAAATACTCGGCGTTGTTGGAGACGCACCAATCGCTGCGTTTCGAATTTGATCCGCGCCAGATCGTCCATGGCTGGAACACATTTACCGTGCACAACGATGAGTTGACCCCCGATACGCTGGCGCCGGATACGGTGAACGCGGTGCGGCTGTTGTCGCTGGAGGTTTTTCTGACTCGTCGCGCGGTGGCGTAAGGGGCTACGCGCTTCTTGGCCAGCGGTCACGGAGTTGGAGGAACGGCCGCTCCACGAGGAGGAATAACAGTCCGCCGACCGCCAGGGCCGCACTCGCATAAATCACAAATGCCTGCGCTCCGCCTGGACTGACCAGCTGCGGAGCGTAAGTCCGAATCACGTGCCATGTCATCTTGTGGCTTAGGTATAAACTAAACGTTACCGTTGCGATCAGTTGAGCGCCGGGCACATGGACTTTTCCTAGCACGCCGTGTTCGCTCACACAGCCCGCGACCACGATGGCTAAACCGGCGGAAAGCACGGGAAAGCCAAACACGCTTGCGGCGAAATCCGTTCGTTCCTTGGCCAGCCAGATCGCGGCGGCCGTCAACGCGCCTCCGGCCAGCAGCACTTGGCAGGGGTGATCCATCGTGCGCTGCCACCAAACGGGGCGAAACCATCGCATGGCGGCCAGTATCACGCCCGCCAGCAGGCCATCGAGGCGCATGTAGGTTGGATAGTAAATCTGTTCGACAAACTGGGCCGGTGCCCAGCCCAGCGCGGGATCACGGCAATACAGCCAAACATACGCACGGGCGGCGATGCCGCCGGCCACGATCAATGCGACAAGTGCCGCGGTCATTTTCCACGATGGCCGCCGCATCAACGCCCAGACGAGCAGTGGAAACACCAGGTAAAAGTGCTCCTCCACGCACAGCGACCAGGCGTGGGAAAACGTCTGGTTATGCCGATAATCGATCAGGAAGTTTTGCGTGAAGGTGAGGAATTTCCAGGCGGGTTCGATGCCGGCCGACTCGCGAAAGCCCGGGATGCAAAAATAAACCGCCAACACCACCCAATAGACCGGCAGGATGCGTAGCGCTCTCCGTTGGTAAAAGGTCGCGAGATTTGGGATCTGGCCTTGCGCATAGCTTTTGAGCAACTGGGACCCGATCAGATAGCCGCTCAGCACGAAAAACAGGTCGACGCCCATCCAGCCCAAGTGCCCGACAGCCGGCCAGGGCGAACCGAGCCCCTCCGTCCAGCCGTGGAAGAGCATCACCCACAAAATGGCCACCGCGCGCAGGAGATCGAGTCCGGGCTGGCGTTTCATGCGGGTTCAGCCAGCGAGCGAAAATCCCTGCGTCGCGTCGAACAGAATGCGGAAAAACTTACTCACATCGTCGGGCCTTGGATCCACGGGGCGAATTCCTCGTCGCCCATGCCGGCGAGTTCGCTCTTGGTCTTTTCGCCACTGGCGACGGCGATGATTTTTTGGAAGATGCGTTCGCCGACCTGTGCGATGGTCTCGGTGCCGTCGAGGATGGTGCCGGCGTTGATGTCGATGTCGTCGGCCATGCGCGCGGCGAGAAAGGAGTTGGAGGCGACCTTGATGCACGGCGCGGGTTTGCAGCCGTAGACACTGCCGCGGCCAGTGGTGAAGACGCCGACGTTGCAGCCGCCGGAGACGAGACCGGTCATGCTCACCGGGTCGAAGCCGGGAGTGTCCATGAAGCCGAGGCCGGGGGTGGAGACTTTTTCGGCGTAGGCGTAGACGGCGGCGAGCGGGGCCTGGCCGGCTTTCGCCACGGCGCCGAGGCTTTTTTCATAAATGGTCGTGAGGCCGCCGTCCTTGTTTCCGGGTGAAGGATTGTTGTCGATGGTGCCACCGTGGCGGCGGGTGTGCTCCTCCCACCAATGGATAAAGCCGATGAGTTTTTCGCCGATGGCGCGGGTCATGGCGCGGCGGGTGAGAAGATGCTCGGCGCCGTAGATTTCGGGGGTCTCGGCGAGCACGCTGGTGCCGCCATGGCGGACGAGCGTGTCGGAGGCGACGCCCAGCGCGGGATTGGCCGTGATGCCGCTGTTGCCGTCGGAGCCGCCGCAGTTGAGCGCGAGGCGGAGTTTGGCGATAGGCTGCGGGTTGCGGCGACAGGCGTTGACGGCGGGGAGGAGTTGCTGGACGGCGGCGATGCCGGCCTCGACGGTTTTGCGCACGCCGCCGATTTGTTGGATGGTGAGCACGCTCGTGGGTGCGGCGTCGGCGCTGGTGGACTGCGATTGCAGGTGGTGCAACTGGACGAGTTGCTGGACTTGGTTCACTTCGCAGCCGAGCCCGATGAGGACGTAGCCGCCGATGTTGGGATGGCGCGCGATACCGGCCATGACGCGGTGGAGCAGGCGGGCGGGCTCATCGGGTTGAATGCCACAGCCGCTTTTGTGGGTGAAGGCGACGACACCATCGACGTGCGGGTAGTCGCGGCGAAAGGCGTCGTTGCGAAAATGATCGGCGACGTAGCGCGAGACGGCGGCGGAGCAATTTACGCTCGAGATGACGGCGATATAATTGCGCGTGCCGACCTCACCGCTCGTGCGGGCGAAACCGGAGAAGAGAACCGGAGTGGTATCGTCGAGTGGTGCGAGCGGATGGGCGTCGGCGCACCACGCGTAGTCGCGGGCGAAGTCCTTCATGCCGAGGTTGTGCGTGTGCACGTGCGCGCCGGCGGCGATGTCTTGCAGGGCGAAGCCGATGGTCTGGCCGTATTTTTTCACGGCGGCGCCAGCTGGAATGGGATGGAGGGCGACTTTGTGGCCGGGTGGAATATCGCCCGTGATGACGAGGGCACCGAGGGGTTGGCCGGCGCGGAGCAGGCGCTTGGTGACGGCTACGTCGTCAGCCGGGTGTAGCTGGACGATCGAGGCGGAAAGGGTATCGGGGTTCATGAGGAATGGGGTCAGGCCTTCACTATTATATTAAACTATTCAGAACTGAGGATAGGCCAGAGCGTAGGTCGATAGAATGGGGAATGGGTAGAGCGTAAGACGGATGGAATGGTTTATGAAATATAATAGTGAAGGCCTGACCCCATTAGGTGAGGAGGGATTGGAGGTCGGCTAGGGAGAGCTTGGCGGCGGCGGTGTCGCTGGCTTCAAAGACGTCGGCGAGGAGGGCGC
The DNA here is from genome assembly GCA_964525935.1 of uncultured Opitutaceae bacterium. GTDB lineage: Bacteria > Verrucomicrobiota > Verrucomicrobiia > Opitutales > Opitutaceae > UBA2377. The sequence goes on from CAZGJZ010000001.1 coordinate 204,738, forward strand.
GTTTTTCCTCCTGCAGGCCGAGGACTTTTTCTTCGACGGTGCCGGCGCAGATGAGTTTGTAGCTCGTGACGACGCGGGTTTGGCCGATGCGGTGGGCGCGATCGGTGGCTTGCGCCTCGGCGGCGGGGTTCCACCAAGGGTCGAAGTGCACGACCGTGTCGGCGGCGGTGAGGTTGAGGCCGGTGCCACCCGCTTTGAGCGAAATGAGAAACACCGGGATATCGGTGGATTGGTTGAAGCGGTCGACTTCAGACTGACGCTGGCGCAGCGGCATGGAGCCATCGAGGTAGGCGTAGGGGGTTTCTTGCGCTTCGAGTTCGGTGCGCAGGAGCGCGAGCAGCGACGTGAATTGGGAAAACACGAGTAAGCGATGGCCGTCATCGACGGCTTCGGCGAGGAGTTCGCGGAGGGCTTCAAGCTTGGCGGAGTGGTCGGCGGACGCACCAGGGGTGACGAGGCGCGGGTCGCAGGCAACCTGGCGAAGGCGGAGCAGCTGCGTGAGCGTGGCGAGACGTAGGCGAGCCTCGCTGGCGCCGCCGGCTTGGAGATCGAAGAGTTCGCGTTCGGATTTTTCCTGCAACTCGCGGTAGAGTGCGGTTTGCGCGGGAGTCGGCTCGCACCAGATGATTTGCTCGATGCGGGCGGGGAGCTCGGGGGCGACGGCCAGTTTGGTGCGACGGAGGATGTAAGGCGCGGTTTGCGTGCGCAGACGCTGATCGAACCAGGCGCGCTCGTCCTGTTTCGTGCCAGCGGGCACGGCATCGAGGTAACCGGGCATGAGGAATTCGAAAAGGGAACGCAGGTCGTCGAGGGAGTTCTCGAGCGGCGTGCCGGTGAGCAGGAAACGGCCACGGGAGCGCAGGGCGCGCAACGCGCGGGCGTTTTGGGTGCGGCGATTTTTGATGTGCTGGGCCTCGTCGGCGATGACGCAGGCAAAATCAATGCCATCGAACAATTCGGTGTCGCGGGCGAGTGTGCCGTAGCTGGTGATGATCAGATCGTGCTTGCCGAGGTCGGCGGTATCGGCGGCACGACGGCCACCGTGGTGCACGATGACGCGCAAAGTGGGAGTGAAGCGAACGGCTTCGCGGCGCCAGTTTTCGAGGAGCGATGCGGGTGCGACGACGAGGCTCGGGCGTTTTTGGTCGGCGATTGCGCTGAGGAGACCGAGGGCTTGGAGCGTTTTGCCCAAACCCATCTCGTCGGCGAGGATGCCGCCGAGGTCATGGCGATAGAGATGCCAGAGCCACGCGGTGCCGAGCTGCTGATAGGGACGAAGCTGCGCGGCAAAAGTGGGCGGCAGGGGCGCGGGCGGAAGGGCGCTGAGATTGCGGAGGGCTTCGCTGCGGGATTTCCACGCGGCGGGGGGCTGGAAATGTGGCGCGAGTTCCTCGAGCAGCGGTTGCAACTCGGCGGCGCGGGCGGCGGGGACGCGGACAGAGCGGCGGCCGGAAACGCCGGCGGCGAGTCCACCGGCGAGCACGCGCTGGGCTTCGGCGAGTTTGGTCAGCTGCGTGGGTTCGAGGAGAAAAATCTTACCGTCGGCCTCGACGTAACCGCGATTGGTCGCGACGGCGGCGCGGACCTGTTCATCGGTGGCGCGACCGGCGCGGAGGCCGAGGGTGACATCGAAACCGGGACCGGCGTTGGCGGCTTCGGCGATAAGCTCGGCGGCTTGCAGGTGCGCCGTGCTTCTTTCGAAGTGAGGGGTGAACTCGGCGAAGAATTCGTTGCGCAACCGGTCGCCGTGCGCGGCGAGGAAGGTGAGCGTTTTGTGGCGGTCGCGCAGCCACCACTTGCGGTTGGCGGGTTCCAGTTGAAAGCCGTTCGACTTGAGGAGTTCGGTCGCGCGAGCGTAGCTGTGGGATTCGCGCGGGGGCGGGATGATGGCGAGGTAGTGTTCCGTGCCGTCGACGAGCATCGGCGTGGCTGGGCGAGAATTCTCGATTTTTGATTTTCGATCCGCCTTCGCTGAGCCTATGGCGGACAAGTTTTCGATTGGGGCAGCGGCAGGCAGAGCGCGCGAAGGCGCGGGCGACTCGCGGCCGAGGGCGGGGTGCGACCACGCGGTGAGCCGGCCGTTGTCGACGAAGACGGGTTGCACGCCGACGGCGGCGATGAGTTCGCGCAGTTGAGCGCGGCTGAGTTGGATGAATTTCGGCGGCGTGGGCGTGCCGGACCAGCGTTGCAACAGGGCGAGGGCCGGGAGCAGGCCGGGCGGCGGAGCGGCGGTGAGATCGAGTTCCACCTTGAGCGCCACGGCATCGCGAACGATGGCGGCGGACAGATTGGGCGGGAGGTGGAGACGAAGCATGTTGCAGGCGGAAGATTACCGGGAATAAAGTCCGGCCGACGTGGCTCCCAAGTCAACATGAGCAATGAGGCATTTACCCAACTGGTCGACGCGCACTACGCGCCGCTCTACCGGTTTGCGCTCAGCCTGGCTCGCAATCAGGCGGACGCGGGCGACCTCGTGCAGCAGACTTTCTACGTGTGGGCGACAAAAGGCCACGCGTTGCGCGAAGCGGCCAAGGCCAAGTCGTGGTTGTTCACCACGCTCTACCGGGAATTTTTGCGCGGGCGCCGACGGGATGCACGGGCGACTTCGCTCGAGGACCTGCCGCCCGATCAGAAGGACGTCGCCGCGGAAGATATTGACCAAGTCGCAAAACTCGATGCGCCGGCGGTGATGGCGGCGTTGCAGTCGGTGGACGAAGTTTTTCGCGCGCCGCTGACCCTGTTTTATCTGGAGGAGCTCTCTTATCAGGAAATCGCCGAGACGCTTGAAGTGCCGATCGGCACGGTGATGTCGCGATTATCGCGCGGCAAGACGCAGCTACGCACGGCGCTGACGGCGGCCAATGCGGGCGCGACGGCGGCCGACAAAGTGGTGCCCTTTAAAAATCAAAAGACGTCATGAACAACGACGAAGCCAAATTCATCCTCAGGGCCTATCGGCCGGGCGGACGCGATGCGGGCGACGCGACTTTCGCTGCAGGGTTGGAGCAGGCACGTCGTGATCCAGCACTCGGAGAGTGGTTCGCGCGGGAGCAGGCCCATGACGCGGTGGTGGCGGGCAAGTTGCGGGAGATGGCGCCGCCCGCGGGGTTGCGTGACGCGATTTTGGCGGGCGGGCGCGTGAGCGCGAAACCGCGGCTCGAATGGCGGCGGCCGGCATGGTTCGCACTCGCGGCGGGATTCGCGGTGCTCCTGGGGCTGGTGAAACTCTGGCCGGTGAACCGGGTCGAGGCGTCGCCGCAGTTGCTCGCAGAATTTGCCCTGCACGACATGGCACATAACGACCACGGCAGCCACGGTGAGGCGTCGGCCGACCTCCAACGCTGGTTGGTCGCGGATAACAAGCTGTCCGGTCCGATGCCGATCGATTTTGAAAAGCTGCGCCGGACGGGCTGTCGCACGTTCAACTACGAGGGCCGCGAGATGGTCGAGATCTGCTTCGTGCGCAATGGGGCGGTTTTCCATCTTTACGTGACGCCACGGAAGCCAGCAAAGGCAGGCGAAGCGGGCGGCGGACCACTCATGTTGGCGAAAAATGGCGGATCCGCGGCCGTCTGGACGGACGAGCATTTTCAATACGCGTTGGTCAGCCCCAGTGACCTCGCGGCGCTGAAGCGCTTGATTTGAAAGAGGTAACCGGAATTTGGCCCGACAGTGCCTTTTGCACGGCGATTTAGGTTCCGTCTATTTTCGAAGAAAGTCTTTGACGCGATACGAACATGAGATGGAGGGCCCGGTCATCGCGGGCCATGAAAACCAATTATACCTCCACCGCTCCGCGTTATTGGCTGCCGGTAGTTGCAGTCACGGTGGTCCTCTTTCTGTCCGCCAATATGGCTGGCGCCTCGGAGCGCTGGGAAACGTTGCAGGCGATTCATTGGGTGGAGAACCCGCGCAACTCGCCGAAGCCGGGGCCGCGGGGTGAACTTGGCGCGTATCAGTTTCGCGAACAAACCTGGCGCATGCACACGCAGGTGCCATTTGGCCGCGCCATCGAACGAACGCATTCGGATGCGGTGGCGGTGAAACATTACGAATGGATTAAGCGTGGCCTGGATCGGGCTGGGCTGGAGATCACTCCTTACAATATCGCAATGGCGTGGAACGGAGGTCTGGCGGCGACGGTGAAAGGCCACGCGCCGGCGGCGGCGCGTGATTATGCGGAGCGCGTGAATAACATTGCCATGCAACTCAGCCAGACGCGGCTGGCGCAAGACACGACACGGTAAATGCGTTGAGGTGGGCGAGGCGTTGAGGAGATGGCCTGAGACTCGTCGGCAGTGAGCAGATTTCGAAAATCGCTTGGTTGTTGGCGCTGAACTGTTAAGCGTCTGCCGCAAGCACATGAGCAAGCGGGTCCTTCACGCGGTAATAAATTTCCACTGGTCGCCGCTGGTGTGCTTTGGCTTGGCATGGCTGCTGATGCAGACCGAACCCATGAAGCAGGTGGGGTGGCGCACGCTGGATTGGCGCACGAACCTGCGGGCGTATTTCCAGGTGCCGGCGGATTCGCGCGTCGGAATCATCCTGTTTGAGGACAGCACCGAGTTGAACGTGTTGTCGTGGCCACCAGACCGCGCTTACCATGGCGCGCTCATCGAGTTGCTGGCTCAAACAAAGCCCGCGGTGGTGACATGGGATGTGATTTTGGATGCGACGCGGGAAGGGGAGGGCGACGCGAAGATGGGGTTGAGCGTGCAGACAGCGGCGGCGAGCGGCATGCGCGTGGTGACGGGCAGTGTCACCAGTGCCGACCCGGTTGAAATCGAGCCGGGATTTGATGGACCGACGCAAGCGCTGGCTGATGTGGCGGGAGACGTGACGCAGTTTTATGGCGACGAGCATGCGATCGTGCCGTTCCCGCAATTGCGGCAGGCGAGCGTCTACGGTTTTGTCGATGCGCCGCGAGGGATGGACGGGATCATTCGGGAAATCCCGCTCGTGGTGCGGATCGGACGGACAGTCTATCCCTCGCTCGCGTTGCAGACCTTGATGGCTTACTATCAGATTCCCGCGGAGAAGGTGCGCGTGCGGGCCGGAGATGCGGTTTATCTGCCGGCGGCGTCGGGCGAAGTGCGTATCCCGATCTCGGCGCGCGGCATGTATTTTATCAATTATCGTTACGATCACGACGACGTGCAGCCGGATTTCAAAACGGACACTTACGGTAGTGTGCTGATGGGGCTGAACCGGCATTTCGTTGAAGGGATAACTGCACAGGCGGTGCCCGACTATAAGGGAAAGATTCTGCTCGTTGGCCAAACCGTCACGGGCAAGGCGGATGCGGGTCCGACTCCGCGCTCGGCCTATTCCCCGCTGGTGTTGGTGCACGCTAACGTGATCAATAATGTCCTCGCGCGCGATTTTGCGCGGCGGACGCCGGAGGCCGTGGTGTGGCTGTCGATGATCGCGATTGGTTACATGTGCGTTTGGGTGGCCTTGAAGCGGTCGCTTACGCTGCTGGCGGTGGTTTCCGCGTTGGTGTTGGTCGGCTATACGAGTCTGGCGGTGTGGGGCTGGGTTTTCTGGAGCCTGTGGTTTCCTTGGGTGGGGCCGTTGATCGGCCTGACTGTGCTACTATTCATCGTGATCGGCCGCCGGGTGCGGCAGGAGCAGAAGGCGAAGCAGGAAATCAAGGGGATGTTTGGCAGCTATGTGTCGCCGCAGCTCGTGGAAAAACTGGTCAATGCCGGCGAGCCACCTCAGTTGGGCGGACACGAGGCGGATATCACGGCGTTCTTTAGTGACATTCAGAGCTTCACGACTTTTTCCGAACGGATGACTCCCGATCGTCTCGTGGATTTGATGAATGAATACCTTACGGCCTGCACGGACGTCTTGCAGGCAGAGGGCGGGACCTTGGACAAGTATATCGGCGATGCGACGGTGGCGATTTACGGCGCACCTATCCCGCAAGTAGACCATGCCTACCGGGCGTGCGTGAGCGCGGTGCGGATACAGGCCCGGTTGGATGAATTGCGTGAAAAGTGGCGGCAGGAGGGCGAACGTTGGCCCGAAATCGTCCGACGGGTGCGGACCCGGATAGGCTTGAACAGTGGACCGTGCATCGTCGGCAACATGGGCAGTCGCACGCGTTTCAACTACACGATGATGGGCGACAACGTGAACCTCGCTGCGCGCATGGAGTCGGCGGCAAAGAGCTGGGGCGTTTACACGATGTGCACCGAGGCGACCCGGCTCGGCTGTGAAGCGCATGGCGGCGATCGGATCGTGTTTCGACCGTTGGGCCGGATCGTCGTAAAAGGGCGGGCTCGCGCCACGCCGATCTATGAGATTGCTGGCTTCAAGGACTCACTTCCACCGACGGCTAGAGACTGCTTTGGGATTTTCGCCCAAGGGCTGGAGCGTCATTACGCACGCGATTGGGAAGGTGCCATGGACTGTTTCCGGCGCAGCGCCGAGCTTGAGCCGAATATCCCTGGGCAGGCTCCGGGGGTGATGAGCAATCCGTCGCTCGTTTACTTGGAAATTATCGAGCATTATAAGATAGAACCTCCTGCGGCGGATTGGGATGGGGCTTTTGTAATGACTGAAAAGTAATGCTGCTTTACTATCGAAGATGGCCCATTTGTCTTGGTTTAAAAATTGGCTCACCGCTTGCTGTAATTAATTGACCAACAAGCGAATTTTAGAGCGTATTACCTGAGCAGGAAAAAATCTTGCCCTAATGCGTAAAACTACTACCGCTAATCATTAGCATTTTGGACTTACCTATATCCCTCATTATGAAAAAACTACTCGCACTGCTCCTCTCCGCAGCCCTCGTCGGTCTCGCAGCTAACGTAGCCCAAGCCGCTGAGGCACAGGCCACCGAGGCCAAGGTTCTCAAGGTCACTGGTTCGGCCAGTGTCCAGCTTCCCGGTCAGTCGGGTTCGGTTGCTGTGACTGAAGGTATGAACCTTCCTGGCGGCTCGGTTATCACCACCGGCTCCGATGGCGACGTGGAAATTCAGCCGATGGCTGGCACGATCACGTCGGTTAAGCAGAATTCAACTGTCACGCTCGATGAGCTTTCAGTCAGTAAGAGTGACAGCGGTGTTGTGACGAAGCAGACGGCGCAGATCACCCTTAAGTCTGGCAATGTGGTCTCGTCGCTTGATCCTGCCCGCAAGTCGATTAACAACTACGGCGTGCGCACTCCCAAGGGTGTTGCAGCTGCTCGCGGCACAATTTACAGTGTGGGTGTCAATGTCACGGCAGGCACGTCATCTGTGGCCACGCTCGCTGGCACGGTTACACTCACGCTGGCTGGTGGTCAGAGTGTCGTAGTAAATATTGCCACGGGTGTGGTCGTTGGTGGCGACGGTGCCGCCGTGGGTGTTTCCTTGGCTTCGCTGGTCGCGGCTGAGACTGCTGCGGGTGGTGAGTCCCCGATCACGACCGCTATTGCGGCTGCGGTTGAGACCGTTACTGCGGCGGTGGCAAATGGTTCGATTTCCGCGACCACGGGTGGAAGCTCTGACGCTGCTGTCAGTATCCTCGCAGCGGTGGTAAATGTTGCTTCCCAGGCCAATCCGACTGCTGCGGCCAGCTTTACCGCTCAGGCGGTCGCGGCCGTGACGTCGCCTACGTCTGCGGTTTCCAGCGCTGGTGCCTCGAATGCGGCTGCGGCAGTTACCGAAGCCGCGGTGCAAGGCGCGGTGCAGGGCACGATCGCGAACGGTGGCACGGCGGCTCAAGCCCAGGCCGTCACGACTGCAGTGACCACTTCTGCCACTACGGCAGCGACTACCTCGGCGAACAATGGTGGCACCGCGGTTAGTTCGACTGCGATTACGTCGGCTGCTGCCACGGGTGCAGCGACCGGAACGACCAATGGCAATGCAGCTGCTGGCACAAATGTTACAGCTCCTGTTGTCACGACCCCCACGGCTCCTACGACGGATACTTCTAATCCGGCGCCTACGGTAGTTGTTCCTCCGACCATTTCGACGCCGATCACGCCGGTTGATCCGACCGTGGTCAGCCCTTCGGGCGGTCAACAATAAGGCTCGGTAAATTTCAAAACCAATGCGCCGCGGTAACGCGGCGCATTTTTTGTGTCCGAGCAACGTGATCCGTTGCGGGCACGTCAAAGTTGCGGTGAAGATTGCAGGAATTGACCTGACTCAGGCTGAGCACGCCCGATCTTCAAATCCGATACTAATGCATCTTCGCGAGTCCACATAGCGACTTCGGCCGTAACACCGTCGTCCGGGTGCGCTTCGAGAAATCACTCCAGAAACGACGACTGCTTGGGGGCCTTGGCGGCGCGGCGGGCGGCTTCTTCCTCGGGGGTGGAATTGAGGTGGCGCGGGGGCTTGGTGGTCTTTTGGGCCACGGCGGCCTCGCGATCGGCGACGATGCGGTCGCAAATCGAATGGACGTGCATCCGCAACCAGCGGGACGTGCTGCTACTGGCGGTATAGTCGGCGGGGCCGTAGCCGTGAATGCGCCCGGCTTGGAGGAGGCGGTCGTTCTGTTCGAATTCGCCGCTATGCGCGGGATTGTAGACGCCGTAGGTGCGACCACCGCCGCTCTTCACCACTGAAAAACTCGGGATATCGCTCGGGCCATCGGCGATGTAGATCATGTTCTGGAAGGGAATGCGCCGGTCCTCCGGTTTCACGTTGGCATTCACCTCGATGGCGGAATTCTTGTTCGTGCCCTTGTTGATCTCGAACAGCGCGCGCGTTTTCGTCGTGTTGTCGATGACCAGACCGATTTGGGCGATGACGGCATCGGCGGAAAGGGTCATCTCGCTTTGATTGAGGAAGCCGGGTTGCAGCGGATTTTCGACAAACTCGCAGCCCCAGATGCCGTCCACGTGGCTGGCGATGGCGCTGCCACGGATCATTTCCGCGAGGCCGGTGCTTACGATGTAGTGCTCAAGCTGGATCTCGTGCTTCCGGTATTCGGCCTTTTCCTCAACGAAGGTTTTGCTGAGATCGAAGAACTGCGGGAGACCGGGGTAGAACTCGATGTCGGCGCCGCAGGCGCGGAGCACCTGATTGTTGAGCCGGCCAAACTTGCCTGTGAGGACGTAGGTGAGGATATGATTGAGATAGCTGATCTCGGGCGAGAGGTGATAGCCGCGGCGGCGGTAGTGCTCCACAAGGGCGTTGGTCTCGGCCCAGAAGGTGGCCTCGTCGATGCCATTGCGCCGAAAGAGCGGAGCCTGCATGTAACCGGGGATTAAGGTCTTGTCGAAATCCCAGATGCAGGTGATGATGTTCTGAGTGAAAAGCGTCGTAGGCATTGCAAATCAACACCGGTAGGGGATATCCCGCCGATTGATTCTGCGCATTGAAGCCGTCGCTGACGGTGCACGCAATTCGCAAATCGCCGCTTGGCCAGACTCCGCATTCCGCATGGATGAACTTCCCGATATTACTCCGTTGCAGCGGCGCTTCGATGAACTCAGCGCCCAGATGGCGGCGCCTGCGTTCTACAATCAGGCGCGGAAAGCGGCGGAGGTTACGCGGGAACATCAGAAGCTGCGTGAATTGATCGACAACCATGGGACCCTTGTGCGCGTGGGCCTGGAGCTGCAGGAAACAGCGGCACTGCTGAAGGCCGCCACAACGGATGCCGACCTGCGCGAGCTTGCGGCGGCGGAGTTGCCCGAGTTGCAAAAACGCCACGATGCGCTGTATCAAGCCGTGTTGCTGGCGATGATCCCGCCGGAGCCAACCGACTCGCGCAACACTGTCTTCGAAATTCGCGCCGGCACCGGTGGTGACGAGGCCAGCTTGTTTGTGGGCGAGCTTTACCGTCTTTATGTCCGCTACGCGGAGGACTTGGGTTGGAAAATTCAGCCGATGAGCAGCAGCCCATCCGAGCGCGGCGGGTTCAAGGAAGTCATCTTCCTCATCACGGGCACGGATGTTTACAAGCAGCTCAAGTTCGAGAGCGGTGTGCACCGTGTGCAACGCGTGCCCGTGACGGAAGCGAATGGTCGCATCCACACCTCGACGGTGACCGTGGCGGTGCTGCCCGAAGCGGAAGAAGTGGATGTCCAAATCGATCCGCAGGACTTGGAAATCACCGTGAGTCGCGCGAGCGGTCCGGGCGGGCAGGGGGTCAACACGACCGACTCTGCGGTGCAAATCCTGCACAAGCCGACGGGATTAATCGTATTTTGCGCCGACGAACGTTCGCAGATCAAAAATCGCGCGCGCGCGATGACGGTGTTGCGCTCGCGTTTGCTCAAGGCCCGCGAAGACGAGGAAAAAGCGCGCTATGCCGCCGCGCGCCGCAGCCAGATTGGCTCGGGTGATCGCAGCGAACGCATCCGCACCTATAGCTTTCCACAAAACCGGGTGACGGACCACCGCATCGGTCTGACGCTCTACAACCTGCCGCAGGTCATGGAGGGAGACATCGATCAGATCGTGAGTGCCCTGCAAAAAGCCGATTACGAGGAGAAGCTGGCGGCGTTGCTTGGCCACCCCGTGCAGGCAACGTCGCGGCGGCTTTCGGCGGAGGATAACGAGTGATATGATCACCGTCCTCGAAGTCATCAAACGCACGACGGACTTCCTTGCGGGCAAGGGGATCGATAACGCGCGGCTGAACGCGGAGCATCTCGTCGGCCATGCGCTAGGGCTCAAACGCATGCAGCTCTACCTGCAGTTTGAGCGGCCATTGACTGAACCTGAGTTGGAAGAAATTCGCCCCATGGTTCGCCGTCGCGGACTACGCGAGCCGTTGCAGTATATCGTTGGCGAGACGGATTTCTTCGGGCTGAAACTGAAGGTCGATCGTCGCGCGCTGATTCCGCGACCCGAGACCGAATACCTGTTGGAACTAGTGACGCAAAAATTGACCGAACCGCCGGCGACAATTTTGGATTTGGGCACGGGCTCGGGCGCGATTGCGCTGGGACTGGCGCGACACTATCCGAATGCCCAGGTCGTGGGTGTCGATGTCAGCGCCGAGGCGCTGGCGCTGGCCACTGAGAATGCAGTGGCAACTGGTCTGGGCGCACGGGTCGTGCTGCGGCAATCGGATTGGTTTGCGCAGATGGATGGAGCCTCGGTTTTTGATCTGATCGTTGCGAATCCCCCTTACTTGTCGGAGCAGGAAGTTGCCGAGACGGAGCTGGAGGTCCGTGGATTTGAGCCGCAGTCAGCGTTGACGCCGGGTGGTGACGGCTCGGCGGCGTTGGACAAAATCATTCGCGCGGCGCACCGGCATCTGACGCCGACTGGCTTATTGGCCTTGGAGACGGGAATCATGCAGCACCCTGGGCTGCTGGAGTTGTTGCGCGAGACGGGCTACGCGCGCACCGAATCGCTCAAGGATCTGGCTGGGCGGGACCGGTTCGTTTTGGCGTGGCGGAGCTGATTCAGCTCTTGTCGCCAATCTGGGCCGTCAAGGGGGCGCGGTTGCTGGCCCAATACTGGTGATTTTTAGCGAGCTCGACGGCGTCGTTGACGACGCGCAGGCATTCGCGGAGATGCACGTCGACCTTGGTGTAGGCGTCGTTCTCGTCAGTGCTCATTTCCTCTTCATCGGTGTCGTCGGAGTCGGCAGCATCTGTGGCAGGCTTGGCTTTGATGGGCTTGGGCGGTTTCGGGACCAGGCGGATTTCGCGGAAGGCGAAGTCGCTTTTAGCGAGCACCTCTTTTTCTGCCTTCATTTCCTTGCGGAAGGCGGCATCGACTTCGCGCTGCTGCGTGCGTTTTTCCAAATTGATCGAAATAAGCTTCTGCTCCTGCCGACTCTTGAACCAATCGACGTTCTTTTTGAGGTAGGCGAATTCAGCGAGAGTGCCCTGGCGAGCGAGACTGTCTTTGCGGAGGGCTTCGACGATCTTTGGATCGAGCGGCTTGCCATCGAAATAGCTCGTGGGGATTTCGTCCCAGACAAGGGCGTGCGGCAGGTCGGTTTCGCCGATGGGCAGGAAATCCTCGATGGACGGAAGCACGATATCCGGGACGACGCCCTTGAGTTGGGTGGAAGCGCCGCTCGGCAGATAGTATTTTTGAATCGTGAACTTGGTGGCGCCGGTTTTGACGGGCGTGCGCATGAGTTGCGGCACGAGCTGCCGCATTTCCTGCACGGCTTGGACGGAGCCCTTGCCGTGGGTGGAACTGTCGCCAACGACGATGGCGCGGCCGTAGTTCTGCAGGGCACCGGTAACGATCTCGGAGGCTGAGGCGCTGAAACGGTCGACGAGCACGGCGAGGGGACCATCGTAGGCGATCAGGGACGACTCGTCATTGTCCACCTGGACTTCGCCGGCGTAATTTTTGACCTGAACGACTGGGCCTTTGTTGATGAACAAGCCGGTCAAGTTGATAGCCTCAGAGAGGAAGCCGCCGCCGTTGCGGCGCAGGTCGAGGACCATGCCTTTGATGCCGGCTTGCTTGAGTTCTTCGATGAGCTTGGCGACGTCCTGGGTGGCGCCGGACTTTTCTGCCCCGGGCTCTTCGTTTTCCGAAGGGCCGTAGAATGAGGGCAGGGTAATGACGCCGAGCGGCACATCAATGCCGTCGGGCCCGGGCACTTGGAAGATGGCGGCATGAGCGCGGGCGGAGTTGAGTTTCACGACGTCGCGGGTGATTACGATTTCCTTGCGCGTGGCGGAATCGGTGGCGTCGGCCGGCTGGATGAGGAGCTTCACCTGGCTGCCCTTGGCACCGCGGATGAGGTCAACAATCTTGCGCAGCTTCATGCCGATGATTTCGACGGGCTCACTGTCGGTGCCGGATTGCCCGACGGAGATGATGCGGTCGTTTGGCTTGAGCTGCTTGTCCAAGTCAGCCGGGCCTCCGGGGACGATCTCCTTGACGATACAATTGTCTTCCTCGAGACCGAGCAGCGCGCCGATGCCGACAAGCTCGAGCTTCATCTGGATGCCGAAATCCTCGAAGGTGTCGGCAGAGAAGTAAGTCGTATGGGGATCGTATTGGTGGGCGATGGTGGAGAGAAAGAGCTCGGCGATTTCACCGCCATCGATGTCGGAGAGGTTTTTCAACATGCGCTCGTAGCGCTTGCGGACGACCTGCTTGGCTTCATCGATAGTCTTTTTGTTGAGAACTTCGGCGATGAGCTCGAATTTCAGGCGCTGCTGCCAGAGGGCGTCGCCGGCGGCAGCGTTGAAGGCCCACTCTGATTTCGTGCGGTCGGCGCGGTAAACTTCATTGGTGTTGAGATCAAAGTCCTTTTTTAGCTCTTCGAAGATCCAGTTGATACGGTCCTCAGCGCGTTTTTCGTAAACCGTGTAGATCTCGTAGGCGGCATCGATGTTACCCAGTTTGCTGACGTTCCAGTAGAGGCTTTTGCTATAGCGGGCGTCGAAGTCGGCTTTGTCGCTGGCGAGGAAGAACAGCTTCTGGCCGTCGAGGGATCCCATGTAGTCGGGGATAACCTGGGTATAGTCGCTGCTGCGCACGGCATCGCGGTTGTAATGCGCCTGCTCGAGCAGCTGGATCATGGTCGTCGCCTCGGTGGCCAGCGTCGGGGAAGTGACGAATTTGCGGTCCGCGATGGCGAAGGCCGGCGCCGAGAGCAGCGAGAGAAGGACGGCAATGGCGGCGCAACGGTTGAGCGAAGGAAGGCGAATCATTGGGGGCTTTAGATTGGTCGTCGGGCGCAATGTTTCCGCCCGGATGAATTTTTAAGAATTTAAGGAACGGGCAGCGCCGCAGTGGCTTCAATGCCGGCTAAGCAGGTCCTTGGCGGCGTCGAGGACGCGTTTTTCTGCTTCAGTCAGGGAGCCAAAGCCCTCGCTATTGATCTTGTCGAGAATCCGATCAATTTCCGCGCGCAGGTCCACGCGATTGGCGGGACCGGAGGGTGCAGTGGGTGGGATGTCGGCTTCGACGGTTGAGTCGTCCGGCGGCTCGCTGGGCGCATTGCGCCACGGCATCTGCCACTGGGTCTCATGGAGGTATTGAAAATAAATCCAGCCGGCGAGCATGCCGCCAAGGTGAGCAGAGTGGGTAATGCCGAAAGGCGAAATCGCCCCGATGATCTCGTAGAAAATGAAACCGCACAGTTCCAAGCCGAGCACGCCCAACGTGAGGAGCTTCGGCTTGATCGTGATTGGGAAGACGAAAAACAGCAGAAAAGTCACCTGTCGCTTCGGGAAGAACCCGGCGTAGACCACGAGCAGACCGCACAGGCCGGCGGTCGCGCCCACCGCCATACCGCCCGTGCTCCAATGGGCAGCGACCCAAGCCAGTCCGCCAACCGTGACGGCGGCGAAATACAGCCCCAGAAAACGCCGCTCACCCATAACCGGAATCAGTTCACGGCCGAGAAAATAGATGCCCACGAGGTTGCCCACGATGTGCAAGAGGTAGGGGAAACTGTCCACGCTGTGCAGGAAACCGTAGGTGAGCAGGGTCCAAACCTTGCCGGCAGCGAGATTGCCGACGGTCAGAGCCAGCGAGTTGTCGATAATGGAATCTGCATTAAACCAGCGCAGGAAAATGTTTTGCAGAACAAACGCGGCCGCGATCGCGGCCAACAGCCACGTCAATCCGGAGGTTCCCTGCGGGCGGTAGGGACGATAGTCGTCACGCAGGTATGAGCGATGAGCTGCCATTTTGCCGGAAATTATGGTCGCAAGGCGGCGAATACAAGCCGGCAGCCATATTTTAAGCCGGGCGCCGAGGCGATTATCCGGACAATTATGTCGCGGGCGAATTGCGAGGCCGCTTGACAGGGCCAGCCAATCCTCTCTTTTTCGCGCTGAGTATGGCTAACAAAGCAGATAAATGGGCACAGAACAGCGGCGGTAAGTTTTACGTCGATCAGCAGTGCATTGATTGCGATCTGTGCCGTGAAACAGCCCCGGGCTTTTTCACCCGGCACGACGAGGGTGGCTACTCCTTCGTCCACAAGCAGCCTACCACTGAAGAAGAAGTAAGCCTGTGCATGGAAGCCCTCGAAGGCTGCCCGGTCGAAGCCATCGGCAACGATGGCGACGAGTAAGTCGCACACTATCCTCCTTTGAATTTCCCAACCCCGGCCAGTGCCGGGGTTTTGCTTTTTTGCGGCGCCCGGGATCAGAGTTACTGGTAAATGGGATAATTATTTATGATTAACTAATGCCTTGTTTTGTGGATTAGGCTTGGTAGCAGTCACGCCATGTTTCGTTGTTGTTTCTTCATCGGCCTGACCGCGGTGGTCACGCTTTCTGCTCAAACTACGGTTGACCTGCCCGCGGTGGTGGTTTCGTCCACGCGCGTGGCGAACCAGTCACCGGCGGCCACATTTGCCATGCCGGTATCGGCCTTGAGCTATGAGCCATTGGTCGATGTCCAGGCGCGCAACCTTGCGGAAGGGCAGGCGGACATCAGCATCCGTGGAGGCACATTTGAGAACACGGCTTTTCGCATCGGCGCAGTCACGGTCCTGGATCCGCAAACCGGGCACTACCTGGCCGAACTTCCCGTGGCTCCGGTCATGCTGGGCGCACCTGTAGTCGCGACGGGAGTTGAAAACGCTTTCGGGGTAATCAACGCCAATGTCGGCTCGATCAGCTACGGGTGGCGGCCGATCCGGTCGCAGGGCGTGTTGTCCGTGGCGGCGGGGCAATTCAATCTTCGGCGTGGCGAACTTTATCAGGGCGGCACGTGGGAACGTCAGCCCGGTGGCGCGCGGATCGGCGCTGACGTGGACTACGCCTGGTCGGAGTCGGATGGCTCCATCGCTTTTGGCGAACATCGGTTTCAACGCATCGGCGGGCGCCTGCAGCGGATCGCGGGCGATACGCAGACGGATCTGTATGCCGGCTATCAAACAAAGTTCTTTGGCTGGCCCAATCTCTACACGCCTTTCGGTTTCAATGAAACGGACGACCTCGAGACGATCTTCTTCGCGCTGAATCATCGCGTGGCCTGGGGTGACGGCCAGTATTTCGAGGCGGGTGTTTATCACCGTCGGAACAAGGATGATTACGAGTTTAACCGTGCCGTGCCCGGAGCCTCGAATCCGTTTATCCATACCACGTGGATGACTGGCGCCGCGGCCGAAGGTCGCCGCGTGTTCGGTGGGTTTGCCCTGCGCCTCCGGGGCGAGGCTGCTGCTGACAAGCTTGAATCCACTGCGCTGAACTACGGTCGTTATCATTCGCGTGACTTGGTCAAATTGACCGCGATCACCGAGAAGAGCTGGGCGATGAATGATGGCGGTTCGTTGGACCTCGGGGCCGGTCTTTCCTTCGATGACACCAATCGCGATCCGAGTGCGCTTTCGCCGATCGTGGAGTTAGTCCGCAAATTCCGCACGAGCGACGGGGTGCAAGCCTTGCGCGTGAGCTACGCGAAGACCACGCAGGTGACTTCCTACACGGCGCTAAACTCGGATGCGGCAGCGGGGCTTTTCCGCGGCAATGCCAATCTGCAACGCGAACTGAGTCAAAATCTCGAAGTGGGTATGCGTGGTCGCTTTGGCGGCTGGCAGACCGACGCGGCGGTTTTTTGGCGGCAGGATGACCGGCTGGTGGACTGGACCTTTCGCAAAGGGGTGACGGCGCGTGTGGCCAATCCGGTCGATATTGGCACGGGCGGTGCGGAGCTTGTGCTCCGGCGCTCGGTGGCGTGGGCCGATTTCACGTTCGGCTACACCTATCTAGCGAAAGATGAGGACTACGGTTCGGCCCCGGTGGATGGCAGCTTCTACGCGTTGAACTATGCGAAGCATCGTCTGACTGCCGCAGCGACTTTTCACTTCGGTGAGGCTTGGGAATTGCGCTGGGACAACGAGGCCCGCCTGCAGGCCGACAACCCGCTGCGCACCACTGGCGGCGACGAGGCCGTGCTGAGTGCCCTCGCGCTGGCATGGCGTCCGCCGGCTTGGCGTGGGGTCGAACTCACACTGCAAGTGGACAATCTTTGGAACACCAATTTCCAGGAAGTGCCGGCGGTGCCGGCGTCGAATCGCCAGATTTCGCTGGGTGCGACTTACATTTGGTGAGGCTTGCGATTTGACTTTCGCCGGCGGGCGCGGGTTTTGTGCGGGATGCCGTCCAATGCTTTTCTTGATGCCGCGTTCAACGTCCAGTGGTCGAAGCTCACGCCCGAAGCGGTTGAACCAGCCATTGAACTGGCACTGACTCGCGCGGAGCAGGCGATCGCTGCGGTGGGCGCCCAGGACTTGGCGACGGTTAGCTACGCGAGCACCTTTCTCGCGCTGGAAAACGCGTCCGAGGAACTCACCGTCGCGTGGGGCAAGGTGGGGCATCTGCAGTCGGTGGCGGATTCACCGGCGCTGCGCGATGCCTACAACAAGCTGCTGCCCAAGGTGTCGGCGTTTTACGCGCGCATCCCGCTCGATCCGGCGCTGTGGTCACGGCTGAAAGCCTTTGCCGCGCTGCCCGCCGCCGCGGCGCTCGAAGGGGTGCACCGGCGTTTTTTGAATGAGACGCTGGCGGAATTCCGGCAGGCCGGCGCGGATTTGCCCGAAACGCAACGGGCGCGGTTGGAGGCGTTGCAGACTGAGTTAGCCCAGATCACGCAGAAATACTCGGAAAACGTGCTCGATGCGACCAACGCATGGGAACTTTGCGTGAGCGACGAGTCGAAGCTGCGCGGGCTGCCCGAGCACGCCAAGGCGGCGGCGCGTGCGAGTGCCGTGGCGAAGGGCAAGGGTCTGGTGGAAAAAGGCGAAGCCCCGGTCTGGCGCTTCACGCTGCACATGCCGTCGCAGGAGCCGTTCATGACCTATCTTGATGACGAGGGACTGAGGCGCGAGATGTGGCAGGCGTCGTCGGCGGTCGGCGCGCAGGCGCCACATGAGAACACGGCCTTGGTGAAGCGTATTCTCGAACTGCGGGCCGAAAAGGCCGCGCTGCTCGGCAAGGCGAATTTCTCCGATCTCGTGCTCGAACGCCGCATGGCCAAGGGCGGTGATCGCGCGCTGGCGTTTATCGAGGATTTGCAGCGCCGGGCCGCGCCGGGCTTTGCGCAGGAAAGCCGTGAGTTGGAAGCCTACAAGGCGCAGCAAACCGGCCAGCCCGCTGGCCGGCTCGCGCCGTGGGAGCTGGCTTACTGGGCGGAAAAATTGCGCCAGTCACGCTACGCTTTCGATGAGGAATTGCTGCGGCCCTATTTTCCGATGGATCGGGTGGTGTCGGGTTTGTTTGAGCTCGTGGGTAAGATTTTTGGGCTGCGCGTGGTGGCGCGCGCAGCGGGTGAGGTGGAGACGTGGCATGCGGATGTGCGGTTCTACGATCTGTTCGACCGGGCCGACCGGCATCTGGGCTCGTTCTACGCCGACTGGCATCCGCGCGAGTCGAAGCGCGGCGGGGCCTGGATGAATTATCTGATTACCGGCGGCCCGCAGCCGGATGGCCGGCGTGCGCCGCACCTCGGGCTCATCTGCGGCAACCTGACGCCGCCGGCTGACGGCAAGCCAGCGCTGCTCACGCATCGCGAGGTCGAGACCATTTTCCACGAATTCGGCCACCTCTTGCATCACCTATTGGGTGAAGTGGAAATCAAGTCGCTCAATGGCGTGAACGTGGCGTGGGATTTCGTCGAGCTGCCTTCGCAGATCATGGAAAACTGGTGCTGGGAGCGGGCGAGTCTCGATCTTTTTGCGCGACATCATGAGACCGGGGCGCCGATCCCCGCGGACATGTTCGACCGCATGACGGCGGCGAAGAACTTCCGTTCCGCGACGGCCACGATGCGCCAGCTGGCTTTCGCCAAGATGGATCTGCTGCTGCACATGCGCACGGCGGAATTTCTGGCGGCATCGGATTTGGAGAAAGCGGTGCGCGCCGTTGTGTCGGATTGCCTCCCGCCGACTGAGCCGCCGGTGCCGACCGTCATGCGCCGGTTTACGCATGTGTTTGCCGATCCCGTGGGCTATGCGGCCGGCTACTATTCCTACAAATGGGCGGAGGTGCTCGATGCCGATGCGTTCACGCGTTTTCAGCGCGAGGGCATTTTCAACGACAAGACGGGCGCGGATTTTGTGCGGCACATCCTCAGCCGCGGCAATTCGGCCGACCCCATGCAGCTCTACGTGGCGTTCATGGGGCGCGAGCCGGACCTGCAGGCGTTGCTCAAGCGGGCGGGACTGGCGGCGTGAGGCGGTCGCTTACGTGCCGTAGATAAAATAGACGACCACGCTTGCGACGTAGCAACTGAGGCCGGCGACGAGCAGGCAGATCTCGGCGAAGAACAGCTTCGTCTTGCGGTTGCGGTAGCGCATGACGCTGGTGACGAGGTCGAGGTCGTTGTCGCCCTTGAACTGTGTGACCCACTGGATGCGCAGGCTGCCGCCGAGGATGAGCAGAGTGGAGGCGAGCACAGACAAAATACCGAGCACCATGGAGGTGCGCGCGACGGCGCCGGACGCGGCAATCTTCGGACCGGAGAAACCGGTGATCGTCAGCGTGAGCGTCGTGATGGTGAGCATCATCTGGGCGCGCGTTTGCAGCACTTGGAACTGCTGCATGAGGACGTCGATCGCGCCCTTGACCCCGCGTTCGCCCTGGGTGGCGAGCAGCTGCCGGGCTTCCGCTTCGGGCGTTTCATGCAGCGCGGGAGGATGGTCGGGATTTGCCATTTACACGGCGACTATGACGCCGCATGAAGGGCGCGCCATTCATTTTCCGACTATCTTGTTTACCTATGACCATCGCTGATCTCGCAAAAATTACCGGCGGCACGTTCCCGGCCCGTCGTTTCGGTCGCGGCCTCGTCGGCCAGGCCAACCAACCGATCCAAGCCAAGGGTTTTTCCATGGGCTATTCGGTCCTCGAGCCCAAGGGCGGCCAGGTGCCGTGGCACAACCAGGAGCAGGAGGAGGTTTACTTTATCGTGCAGGGCGAAGGCGAAATCTGCGTCGGCACCGAACGCAGCCCCATCAAGGCCGGCCAGGCCGTCTACATGACGCCGGGCATTTTCCACCAGCTGACCAACACCGGCTCCGAGCCGATGCACATGATCTACGTGTATTGCCCCGGCGGTGATGTGGCGCACTGGCGTCAGGAACTGAACGGCACGCTGCCGGCCGCGGGCACGGGCGCGATTCCGCCGCTGCCAGTGGGTGCACAGGCGCAGTGGACCGGCACCGGCCCGAAGCCGATGCTGCCTTGAACCAAGGTCAAGGGCTGCGCGTGCTGGGCCGCTGAGCTCAGCTCGTGCGCACAAACCGGCTGGGCGTCTGGCCGGTTTGGCGGCGAAACCAGCGCGTGAAATAGTTCGGGTCGTCGAAGCCGGCCTTCGCCGATGCCTCCGCGATGGTCGGTTCGCTGCGCAGCGCGTTTTGCGCCGCCTCCAGGCGCAGGCGGTCGCGCGTGGCGCGCAGGCCGAGGCCGGTTTCGCGTTTTAATTTTCGCGTGAGGTGGTCCGGGTGGTAACCGGCTTGGCGCGCGATGGAGGAGAGCGGAGCGGATGGAGCGTCGAGCAGGCCACGGACTTTTTCAAAGACCGGTGCCTTTCGCGGCGTGGCGGCAGGGTGGGGCGCCTGGCCAAGGAGCCGGGCGACCACGGCGAGGATGGCCGGATAATCGCCGAGCGTGAGCCGGCCTTTGCGCGGCACGCGCGCGAGGAGTTCGCTGAGTTCGTTGAGCGTGCCGGGCTCGAGCCGGCGGTGCAGCGCCCGGGTGCGACCCGGCTCGGCGCCCTTGTAGTCGAGCACGAGACAGACGGGCCGGCTGCGGCCGAGGACCGAGTAGCCGTGGGAAACCCCGGCGGGAATGACGAACAGATCGCCGGTGCGGGCCTTGCGGCGCTGGCCGCCGATGGTCTGCACGCCCTCGCCGCTGAGGTAGAGGATGAGCTGCGCGTAAGCATGCCCATGGAGCGCGACCTCGGTATCGCGGTGGCGGTTGAGCTGGAGCTTGTGCAACACGAAGCCCAGGGCGTGGATTTCGATCTTTTGGACGAGGATGGGACTCCAGGCAGGCATGTGTCGGTTTCGTGCTAGCAAAAGTCGGATTCGTTCTAACGCAAGCGGCGGCTTTAGCCTAATCTGGGCGGCTCCTCCAACCCCTCAATTATCACCAATGACCACGCATAAAGTCGGTATCATCATGAACGGCGTCACCGGACGCATGGGCACCAACCAGCACCTGATTCGCTCGATCAAGGCGATCATCGATCAGGGCGGCATCAAGCTCAGCGACACCGAGGTGATCATGCCCGACCCGATCCTCGTCGGTCGCAGCGAGAGCAAGATCGCCGCGCTGGCTGCCCGCACTGGCGTCAAACGCTACACGACCAATCTCGACGCCGCCCTCGCCGACGCCGGCAACCAAGTCTATTTCGACGCGACCCTGACCGGTCAGCGCCCCATCGGCGTCCGCAAGGCCATCGCCGCCAAGAAACACATCTACTGCGAAAAACCCACCGCCACGACTTCCGCCGAGGCCCTCGCGCTGGCGAAGGAAGTTTCCGCCGCCGGTCTCAAGCATGGCGTCGTGCAGGACAAGCTCTGGCTGCCTGGCCTCGTGAAGCTCAAGTGGCTCATGGACCAAGGCTTCTTCGGCAAGGTTCTCTCCGTGCGCGGCGAGTTCGGCTACTGGGTTTTCACCGGTGAGCACGAGAAGCTCCAGCGTCCGTCGTGGAACTACCGCAAGGAAGAGGATGGCGGCATCATCGTAGACATGATCTGTCACTGGCAGTATGTCATCCAGAACCTGTTCGGCGACATCAAGAGCCTCACGTGCCTTGGTGCGACCCACATTCCCCAGCGCTGGGACGAAGCGGGCAAGCCCTACAAGTGCACGGCCGATGACGCGGCCTATGCCACGTTCGAGCTGACCAATGGTGTCATCTGTCACTTCAACTCGTCCTGGACCACCCGCGTGGACCGCGACGACCTGCTCACGCTCCACGTTGACGGCACGCACGGCACGGCCGTTGCCGGTCTCCGTGATTGCAAAGCGCAATCTATCGCCGCCACGCCGCGCTGCGTCTGGAATCCCGACGTCGACAGCCCGATCAAATACAAAGACGGCTGGGTGCGCGTGCCCGACCAGGGCATCTACGACAACGCCTTCAAGATCGAGTGGGAGCTGTTCCTCCGCCACGTGGTGAAGGATGAGCCGTTCCGCTGGAATCTTTTCGAAGGTGCCAAGGGCGTGCAGCTCGCCGAACTCGGCCTCAAGTCCTGGGCGGACCGCCGCTGGGTGGACGTGCCGAAGCTCGGCTGAGTAAAACACCTCAGTTTTTTTGGCCTCGGCCAAATTCCAAAGCCTGCGGGTTATAACCCCGCAGGCTTTTTCCATTCTGTTTGGATCGACTTGCAACGAGGCTGTAGTGAATAAGCTATGACTTCACTCCGTCTCCATTAACCTAATTTCATCCTATGATCATCTGGGTCGTTCTAATCATCATTCCCTTTCTGTTTGGTCTCTACGCGCAGTCGCGCATTCACAGCGCGTATAACAAGAACGTCCGCATCCCTTCGCGTGGTCGCATCACCGGCCGTGAGGCGGCGGAGGCGGTCATGCGCTCGGCTGGCATCACCAATGTCGAAATCACCCGCGTGCCCGGCCAGTTGACCGACCACTACGACCCGATCCACCGCCGGCTCGCCCTCTCGGAGCTGAACTACGATGGCACCAGCCTTGCGGCGCTCGGCGTCGCTGCGCACGAGGCGGGCCACGCCATCCAGCACAAGGTTGGCTACGCGATGATGAACATCCGCCAGACGATGGCGCCGGCGACACAGATCGCGGCCAGCGTGTCCAACTACGTTATTTTGGCGGGTATCCTGCTGCTCTCCTTCGCGGGTTCGGCGATGGGTTACAATCTGCTCTACGTTGGTGCCATTGCGCTGGCGGTGATCGTGCTTTTCCAACTGGTCACCCTGCCGGTCGAGTTTGATGCCAGCCGTCGCGCCAAGGCGCAGCTCGTCACCCTCGGCATCGTGGACAAAGATGAGATGAAGGGCGTGAACGAAACGCTGGATGCGGCGGCGCTGACCTACGTGGCGGCGTTTGTGGCGGCGCTGGGCTCCTTGCTCCACATCGTCATGATTCTGATGGGCCGTCGCGACGACTGAGTGCGACGCGTAAGCGAACAAGGCTTTGCGGCTTGAACGCAGGGGCGGGTCTTTGACCCGCCCTTTTTGCGTTATACCTGATCGAGTGTGGGTCGGAGCCCCGCACTCCCTTAAGCGAACCGCAGTGTTGCGATCGACGCGGGCGGCAGCGTGAGCGTCAGTTTGCCATGGCCGAACTGAAAGTCGCTCGCCGTCAGCGCCCGCGAAGTGACGCGATTGGGTGCGTCGGGCGTGTTCACATCCGTCAGGTTGGCGGCGACGAGGATGCGGCCGGCCGGCTTCGCATCGGCGGCCAGACCGGACAGCGTTAACTCGACGGCGCAGGACTTGGCTGGATCGGTGTGCGTCAACGTGACCGTGACGGCTTTGTCGCCATCGATGGAGGCTGCGGTGGAGATTTGCGGATAGGGCAGATCGTCGTGCGTCAGCATTGCCGCCGTGGAGGTGACGGGTAGCCGCTGGGCGCCTTGATGGGCGGCATAGAGATGGAACGCATGCCATGTGGGCGTGCGCACCGTGTCCTTGCCGAAAGTGAGCAGCACCGAGTGCAGGACATTGCAGACCTGCGCGGCGTTGGCCATGTGGACGCGTTCGGCATGGTTGATGAAGGAGTTGAAGGTCAGCGCCGAGACCAACGCGTCGCGGATCGTCTGTTGCTGGAAGAGCGAACTCGGCGGCGGAGTGGGCTCGGGCGCATACCAGGAGCCCCATTCATCGACGATGAGCTTCACCCGCTTGGCGGGATCATAACGGTCCATGATCGCGGAGTGCTTGGCGATGAGTTCGTCGATAAACCACGCGTGCGCGATGACCGTGCGCCATTCGTGATGATCGAAGGCCGTGGCGAGGAGTTTTTGCTGCACTTTGGCGGGCGGGATGCCGCCGTTCATGTAATAGTGCAGCGAAAGGCCGTCCATGATGCCCATGTTGAAACGCGGCGCGGAACACTCGCGCATCATCACCTCGGTCCAGTGGTAGTCATCCACGCCGGGGCCGGTCGCGATGCGGAAGAGGTGCGCCTTTTCGTAGCTGCCCAGCGCGTTGGCGTAGCGGCGGAACTCGTCGGCGTAGTATTCGGCGCGCATCAAGCCGCCGCAGCCCCAGCTCTCGTTGCCAACACCCCAGTAACGCACGCCGAACGGTGCCGCGTGGCCGTTGGCGACGCGCTCGTTGGCCAGCACGGTGCCCGTGCCGGCGGGGGCGTTGAGGTATTCGACCCAGTCGCGCATTTCCTGCACCGTGCCGGAACCGAGGTTGCCGCAGATGACGGGCTCGGTGCCGACTTGGGCGCAGAAATCGAGAAACTCGTGCGTGCCAAACGCGTTGGTCTCGATCTGGCCCCACGTGTCGTTGCGCATGCGTGGCCGGGAGGCGCGCGGGCCGAGGCCATTGCGCCAGTGATAGGCGTCGGCGAAACAGCCGCCCGGCCAGCGGATGTTGGGCATGTTGATCTCACGCAAGGCGGCAACGACGTCGCTGCGGATGCCGCGGACGTTCGGAATCGGCGAATCCTCGCCGACCCAGATGCTGTCGTAGACGCAGGAGCCGAGATGTTCGGCAAACTGGCCAAAGATGTGGCGGCTGATGACAGGGCCGGGTTGATCGGCGGCCACGGTGAGTTTGATCCGGTCTTCGCTCATGCTGGGGTGGGGTGAAAACTAGCCTTGGCTCTTGAAGGTGGGTGGTCCAATTGTCCAGCCCGTCATGGCTCTTGACCCCACGGCTGCGGCGCCCCGTCCGCTCTGATTCGCGATGCGTTCCCGGAAATCCCCGACGGATGAGCCGTTTTACCAGCCGCCGGCGCCGACGTGCGATCTGCGCAACATGCTCCGGCGTCGGATTGTCACGACGGCCATCACGCAGCTTGAGGCCAGTGCCGCGCAGCGCGGCCGGCTGCATACGCCGGCGGCGTGGCGGGCGTATGCGGCGGGCGTGCAACGGCGATTCAAGGCGGCGGTCACGCATCCGGATTTGCAGCGCGCGCCGACCTGGCGCGAGCGGCCGCGCAACCAGCGGACGTATGCCGGCTTCAGCATCGAAAACCTGCTGGTCGAGTCGTTGCCCGGCTGCTGGATGAACGTGACCGTGTGGAAACCGGATCCCAAGCGCTGGCCGGCGCCGTGGCCGGCGGTTGTCACGCCGGTGGGTCACAACGGGAAATATAATCCGAGTGAGCAGCACCCGCCGCAGGTATTCGCGGCTAACGGCTACTTGTGTGTGTCGTTTGATCCACCGGGCTTCGGCGAGAAGGCGCGGGGCAATAATCATTTTGACGATGGCGTGCGCGGCTACCTGTCAGGCATCAATCCGTTGATCTTCTTCCTCGCCGATGCGCAGCGGGCCGTGGACTACGTGCTTGCGCGTCCCGATGTTGATGGCCGAGGTGGCGTGGCGATGACGGGTGTTTCCGGCGGCGGCTTCAGCTCGATCTGCTGTGCAGTGTTGGACTCGCGGGTGTCGATCATCGGTCCCTCATGCTTTGGTCTGGCCGACGCGATTCACCCGGTGCGCAACGGCTACGCCGGCTGCCCTGAGACGATGTGGTTGAACCGGTTTGGTGACGGACTGGGGTTGGAGGATTTGCTCATCGGGGCGCGTTTTGTGCCGATGCTCGCGATGAGCGGGCGCGATGACACCGTGATCACGCCGCGCCATGTCACGCGGTTGATGGCGCCGGTGCGCGAAGCCTACGCCGGTGCCGGCTATGGCGACCGCCTCAAGCTCATGATCGACGAGTGCGGCCACGCCTACAGCGTCGAGCAGGCGCGGGCCTTTGTGGCGTGGATGCAGCGCTGGCAAAAGCGTGCGGCGCTAGGAAAGCGCGAAGTTGTCATGCCGCGTAAATTGCAATTGCTGCCCGAGGCGGAATTGCGCGGCGAGCCGCCGTTCGGGCTGTGCATGGCGGGTGCGGCGGCCCATGCCGCCCGTGCACGGCGCCGGGTGACGGATGCGACGAAAGCGCGACGCGGGTTGGTGAAGTTGATTCCGAGTTGGGTTGAGCATCGCCGCCGCGGACTGCGGATGGCGATGGCCCCGGACTCGCGGTTGCAGATGTGGGTGCACACCTTCCAAGAAGTGAGTTTGCGGGATGGACCCAAGTGGGAGCTGCCCGCAATGCTGGTGCGTCCGCCGCAGAAAGACGCCGGCATGCTGATTTTCTTTGACGACCGCGGCCGCTGGACGGCGCTGCACCAGTGGGGCTGGCTCAACCGCGTGGCGGGCGTGTTTAATCGCGACGGAAAATTTCTCTCGGTGTTATCGGTGGATTTGCCGGGCTGGGGCGATACGCGGCCGCAGCCTTCGCCGTTCGATGTGGTGGGCTGGGGCGGCGTGGATCGCTGGACGGGCTACGTCAGCGCGGCGACCGGCGAGTCGGTGATGGCGATGCGATTGCGCGATGCCGTGCGGGTGGTGGATTTTGCGTCACGCCATTGGAATATCCCCGCATCGCGCATCGTGATCGGCGGACACGGACTCGGCGCCAACGTGGCGGGACTCGCAGCGTGCTTGCATGGTGGACTCGCCGGCGTGCTGTTGATAGAGCCGCTGGCGGAGTTTTCCACTCTGGCAACGGCGGCGAAGCCGGCGTGGCCGCACGATGCGTATTTCCCCGGGATATTGGGTGCGGTGGATTTGCCCGAGGCGCTCGCCTTGCAACCGGCGCCAGCGCTCGTGGTCGGTGCGAGAGACGGGGCTGGGCGGTTGATCGGAGCGGAGGTGAAGCGGATTTTCCGTAGTCGGCAGATCAAGGTGTTGTCCGGCCGCATGGGCGCCGCGCAGGAGCCAGCCGTGCTGGATTGGCTGAAGTCGCTGTCATGACGCCGCTCAAGCTTATCGCCTGCGATTCACTGTTCGGCCTGCCGCGCAAGCCGTATGCCCTGTTTCGCCCGGATGCCGAGGATCTGACGCGAGAACTCGCGCGGTTGCAGGTCTCCGCGGCGGTGGTGCGGCACCGTCAGTGCATCGAAAATTTCCCTCACTGGGGCAATGACGTGCTCGTGCGCGAGGCGGCGGCGCAGCCGAACTGGATTCCTGCGGTCTGCCTGACGCCCGACGGCGCGCCGGATGCCCATTCGCTGGAGGCGACACTGGCGAGCGCATTTGCCCGCGGCATGCGAGTGGGTTGGATCAGTCCGAAGGAGCACATGTTTTCGCCGCGACCGTGGTGCACCGGAAAACTCTACGCCGCGTGCGCCGAGGCCCGGCTGCCGCTTTTGCTCGAGTATCCCCAAGTCACGCTCGACGAGGTGCACGAGATCATGACCGCGCATCCCCAGTTGCGGCTCGTGCTATTGCGCGTGCCACGGTTGGGCCGGCACCGCACACTCTACACGCTGCTGGAGCGGCATCCCGGCGTGCATCTTTGCCTGAGCAGTGCCTATTCGGTGCACGAAGGCATGGCCGATCTGGTGGAGAACTTTGGTCACGCGCGCTTTGTCTGGGGCACGGCCTACCCGGAAGCGGAGGGCGGTGCGTCGGTCACGCTGCTGACCTATGCAGCGATCCCGGCCGCGGCGCGCGCGGCGATCGCGCATGGCAATATCGAGCGATTGCTCGCGGAGGTGCGGCCATGAGCAAGGATGCCGCGACGGATCTTTTTCAAGCCGCTGGTCGGCTCGGCGCGCCAATCTCTGGTGAGGTGCTGATTGATGTGCATGCGCACTTCGGACATGGCCCGGATTTCCCAATCATCCGGCCAACAGCGCAGGCGCTTGTGGCGTCGATGGACCGCCTGGGCATCCAGCTTTCGTGCGTGAGTTCGATCCCGGCGATCTTTGGCGACGCCGAGCACGGCAACGCGCTCGTGGCCGATGGGATCCGCGAATTCCCAGATCGTATTTTCGGTTACCTCGTGGTCGACGTCGGCTATCCTGAGAAAGTGGCGACACAGCTGGCTGGCGGAATCGCCGCCGGATTCCGTGGGTTGAAAGTATGGTCCTATGGCGCGCGGCCGGGGCTGCCCTACAATCATCCGAACTACGAGCCGGTGTTTGCCTACGCCAACGAGCACGCGATGCCGGTGCTGGCGCATGTGTTTGGCCCTGAACTCGACGAACTCGAGGGTTACATCAAAAAGCATCCACGCATCCGCTGGTTGCTGGCGCACATCGGCTCGGCGGAATTGGAAAAATACATGCGTTTCGCCCGGGAGTATCCGAACGTCTACGTGGAATTGTGCCTGTCGGGCTGCCCGCGCGGATTGATCGAGCACCTCGTGGCGGCGGGGTTGGAGGACAAGGTGGTGTGGGGCAGCGATGCGGTGTTTCTCGACCAAGGGTCCCAGTTCGGTCGCGTGCTGTTTGCGCAGATTCCGATCACGGCGAAGCGGAAAATCCTCGGCTTGAACGCGCGGCGGGCGCTGGGCTTGGAACGCGTCCGATGAAACCGGTTGCTGCTGAAGTCTCAGCCGGCCGGTTGCTGCGCTACCTGCAGACCTGGCAGGCGCCGGACGGCGCGCTGCACGGGGTGCACACGCATCCGGTGTGGCGGATACATCCCGCGGTCTTGGAGAATCATTACACCGGCTATTCGGCGTGGGGTGCGCCCGGGTTGTTGGGCCTGGCCGATCTGGCGGCGAACACTCGGCTGCCGGCGGTTGAGTCGATGGGACAGGGCTGGGTGCGCTATGTGCTGACGACGTTCATGGCGAACGAGCGCTGGGATAATTGCGGCGCGGAGTTTGGCCGGCGATTTAACGAGGCGGCGGTGGATAATTTTCTGCAGGACCTAAGCCTGTGCTACTATGCGCGGGTCGCGGCGCATGCGTTGACGACAGACGAACGGACGCGGATCGCCGATCTGGTGCGGCGCAACTTGGAAAGTTACCTGCGGGTGGCGGGCCGGCCCGAGGCGACCGGGCACCTGCTGGTGGACACGGTCAATCAGGACTGCGCCGGCATCTGGGCGATGGGCGAGTGGATGCTGGCTTTCGGCGAGGATGCGTCGTGGCGGGATTTGATGCTGCGCGGACTGCACGCGCACCTGCGGGCGCATTGGGTGGCGGGCCTGCCGGACGCGGAGAGTGCCGGTTTGCTGCGGGCCGGGACGCTGCCGGACTACGTTGAGCCGGCGGAGTATTACGGGGTGATTTTACCGGCTTACTTGCACGGCTATCGATTGAGCGGTGATCGCGTGCTGCTCGACGCGGCGGTGGCGATGGCGCGGCATGTGATGCGCAACGCGTGGCGCGACGCGCGCGGTTGTCTGCGACTGCACCGCACCTGTGACCGCGTGAAGGGCGTCTGGCGTGTCAGCCAGTCGCCGATGCTCGTGGCGGGCGGCGGGCTTTTCCTGCGGGCGCTGCGGGAACTGAAGGTCCTTACGCCGCTGCCGGAGGCGGTGGGGTTTTTGGCTGAGATGGAAGCCACGCTCGCGTTTTACCAGAATGACTACGGGTTCATTGCCGCGGCGACGGAGTGGCATGATGATTACGACCTGATCTGCGGGACAGTTTGGGAAGCGCACGACTTGGCGCACCTGGGGGCTGGCGTGATGGATACGGCCGCGTTTGCGGCGGCGCTGCAGGCCCCGGCGCCGGACCTCGGGATCGTCATCGGCTGGCATGACCTATGGATGGAGAGCCGGACGCAGTGGACGCTGAAGCGGCCGTGGTCCTGCGGCTTCAGCTATTCGGGAGACAAACACGGTGCCGAGGGCGCGACCGCGATTCCGGCCTGGGGTAATCCGATCAAACCGGAGATTCCGTTTCTACCGGAGGTGAAAGTGCGGATGGTCGGCAACGAGCTCGTCATCCACGCGCCGGACTACGCACAGATTTCGGTTACTTCGCTCTACGGAAAGAAGTGGGTGAGGGAAGGATGAAGGAAGGACCAAGTATCAAGTAACAAGTGACAGAGGCCGAAACCTTGTCACTTGATGCTTGCCACGGGTCACTTGGTTCCCGCTATGCCGCGGCGGATGAAGGCGAGGCCGTCGGTGTAGACGTCCTCGGGTTTGGCGAAGAGGTCGCGCCAGACGCGGGTCGCCGCGGCAAGATCGGGCAGCGCGCGGCCGAAGGCTTCGATCGTCAACCAGCGGTCGTATTTGATTTTCTTGAGCGTGGCGAAGGTCTCGGCCCATTTGACCTGTCCGGTGCCGGGCGTGCCGCGGTCGTTCTCGCTGATGTGCACGTGCACGAGATGCCGGGCGATGGCCTCGAGCGCCGCCGGGGAATTCTTTTCTTCGATGTGGGCGTGGAAGGTATCCCACATCATGCCGCACGCGGGGTGCTTGATTTGGCCAACCCATTGCGCGGTGTCGGCGGCGGTGGTGAGAAAGTAGTTCTCGAAACGGTTCAGGTATTCGATGGCGAGCGTCACCTTCACGGCGGCGGCGTGGTCGGCGACCTTGCGGAAGGTCTCGAGGCCGCGCTGGCGTTCGTCCGCAGTCGGAGCCGTGCCGCTGAAAACGCCGAGCGGGGAGTGCAGCGGGCCGCAGAGGACCTCGCAGTTGAACTCTGCGCAGCGGTCGAGCACCCACTTGAGGCGATCGACGGCGGCCTGGCGGATCTTGGCGTCGGGGCTGATGGGGCTGGCCTCCGGCGCCATGACGGTGACGGCGGTGGCGCCGAGGCCGAGGTTGCGCAGTTTGCCGCCGAGGGTCTTGTATTCAGCGGACGTGCCGTCGAAGACAGGAATCTCGACGCCGTCGTAGCCGACCTTTTTCAAATCCGCGAGGAGCGGATCGTGCGCTTCGGAGACTTTGGCCGTCCAAAGCAGCAGGTTCATGCCGATTTTCATCTTGGGTCTGGGGTTTGGGGTCTGAAGAAGCCGAGCGGGTTGGCTTAGGGTAGGCCGGCAGGTCCCTCTGCCGGCGTGAGAGGCACGAAGCGCAGAGGGGACCTGCGTGTCCACTTTAAAGGACCGGCTTAGCCGTTGCCTTGGTTGAAGTAGATGGCGAGACCGTCCTTGCCGGGAGCGACGACGTCGAGGCGGCCGTCACCATCGAGGTCGGCGACGGCGAAGTGGATGCCGAGGCCCTTGCCGATGCCGAGCGGGCCGAAGTCGACGACGTGTTTCACGAAGGACTCGCCGGTCCATTTGAAGACATACCAGCCGTAAGGATCCTTGTCGCCGCCGTCGCCCTGCGGGTGGGCGCGGAAACGTTTGCCGGTGATGAGCTCGTTTTTGCCGTCACCGTCGATGTCAACCCACTGGAGGTCGTGATACTGGCTGCTGAGAGGATCGATCTCGTGGCGCGTCCAGGTGCGTTTGCCAACGGAGTCGACGTTGTATTCCCACCAGCTCAAGCCATAGCCGTGGCCTTCGCCGAGGATGAGTTCGTTTTTGCCGTCGCCATTGAGATCGACGACGAGGATCGGCACGCTGGGCGCACGACCGAGGTTGAAGTCGGGATGCCAGATCCACGTGCCGTTGTAGGGATCGGCGGGAGCTTCGAGCCAGCCATTGGTCAGCACGAAGTCGCCGCGGCCGTTGCCGGTGAGGTCGCCAAAGCCGAGGCCGTGGCCTTGGTGGTCGTTTTCGCGGCCGGAGATCTTGAGTTTGTGCGCGGCGAACTTGCCGGTGCCCTTGCCGTTGGCGTCGCGGATGAGTTTGTAAACGACGAGGGGCGCGCCGGGGGTGTTGGGGACGATTTCCAACTCACCGTCGCCGTCCACATCCCACGCGCGGGTGGATTCGATGCTGCCGGTCTCGGCGATGACATGCACGGGCCAGTCCTTGGTGTAGTCGCCGGTGTTTTCGCGCCAACGGAGCGTCTGCCCCCACCAGCCGCCGGTAACGAAGTCGAGCCGGCCATCGCCATTGATGTCCATGGGGATGGTCGAGAAGTCGTCGTAGTATTCGTCGTGCGCCGTGACGCCGCCGATCTTGTGCTGCTGCTTGAAGTCGGGGCCCTGATACCAGAAGCCGCCGCTGACGATGTCGGGTATGCCATCGCCATTGACGTCGAAGATGCCGGCCGACTCGTAGCGCTCGGCCGAGAGGACGCGTTTGTGAAATTGGAGGGCCATGCTCAGACTCCTTTCAACAGGCGGATGTAGTCGCGGGCGACGCGGAGATCCTCGAGCGCCTCGGCGGCGTAGCAAGGTGCGGGCTGGTCGCCGCGGATGGCCTTGATGAAGTTGAGCGCCTGATTGCGCATGGCGTGCACCCAGGGCAGTTGCGGCTGGTAGTTGGTGGGCGTGGCGCCCTTGCCGGGATCCTTGAAGATTTCGACGGTGCCGGCGCGATTGAAGGCGAGCGGGGCAGGCAGCGAGAGTTTCACGTAACCGCGTTCGAAGGCGATCAGCGCCGTCTCCTGCCAGTCGATGGTTGTCTGGTAGGCGGCCATCTCGAGCGTGCAGGGGATGCCGCTCTGGCTGTGGGCGATGAGAAGCACCTGCGCGGGATCGGCGTAGGTGACCTTGTAGGGCTCGCCGACGAGGAAGCGCATGAGGTTCACCTGGTGGATGTAGTAATTGACGAAGGCCTCGTATTCCTTGGCGGTGTCCGCATCCATGTCGGCGGGCTTCGGATCGATGTCGAGGTTGAGCGCCGGGTCGTCGGTGTGGATGTTTTGCGTCCAGCCGCTGGCGATCCAATCGCCCGGCGGCATCGAGATGCGGACGTATTTCAATTTGCCGAGTTCGCCGGAGGCCTTGAGCTCCTGGATGGTTTTGCGGGCCAGCTCGGAGGCCGGGTCGCTGCGCTTGTGGTAGCCGACCATGTGCCACGTGCCGCTCTTGGCGACGGCGTCGACGATGCGCTCGCCGACGGCGAACGAGGCGGCGATGGGCTTTTCGGTGAAGACCGGGACCTTGGCCTGGACGATCTCAGGCACGAGGATGCCGTGGCGCCAGAACGGCTGGGAGGCGACGATGCCGTCGACTTTCTCGCTGGCGAGCATCTCGGCGATGGTGCCGTAGACTTTCGGCAC
This sequence comes from uncultured Opitutaceae bacterium, assembly GCA_964525935.1. Lineage (GTDB taxonomy): Bacteria > Verrucomicrobiota > Verrucomicrobiia > Opitutales > Opitutaceae > UBA2377. Next base: position 237,615 of record CAZGJZ010000001.1, read on the forward strand.
ATTGTATTTGGCCGCGACGGCTTGCGCGAGCTTGGGACGCAGTTCTGCGAGGGCGACGACTTCACAGTCGTCCTGCAGCGTTGCGTAATTACGAAGATGGGCCGCCTGGCCCATGCCGCCGACACCGGCGAAAGCAATGCGAACTTTCTTTTGGGGCATAAGAACCTAAAGCCTATCAGTATTCGGAGCTGGCGTGAATGGCGGGCGTTGCCAAGACTTGTCAAAAATTGCCCATGAAAGCCCCGATCTGCGAGTTTCTGAGCGCCGGCGAAGTGCAGCCCTATGCGGAATGGCACATGCCGAGCCACAGCCATCGCATCCATGAGCTCATCGTGGTGTTAAGCGGGCGGATGACCTTGAAAACCCCGGGGGAAACCGTGCAGGGCGAGGCGGGTGACCTGCTGTTTTATCACGCCGGGGTCGCGCACGAGGAGACCTCGGATCCGGGGGATCCGGTGAACACGTTCTTCATCGCCTTCAAGGCGGATGCGCCGCTGGTGGCGAATGTTGCCCTGCGCACGCGTGACGCGGATGCGCGCGTCCGGCAGATGGTGACATGGCTGTTGCGCGATCACCGTGCGGGCGCCGGCAACGACCGGCTGTCACCGCTGCTTGCCGCGGTGCTGGGCGAGGTGCAGCGGCTGGGTCACTCGCCCCGCGACCCATGGCTGGAAGAAATGCGACAGCACATGCTGCAAAACCTGGCGCGTTCAATTTACTTGGACGATCTTGCCCGACGCGGGCGCATGAGCAAATTTGCCTTCGTGCGGAAATTCAAGCGCCTCGGGGGCCGCACGCCGATGCAAGAGCTGCAGCTGATGCGCGTGAACCGTGCGCGGGCGATGATGCTGGCCTCGGGTCTCCCGGTGAAGGCGATCGCGCCGGCGGTGGGGCTGAATGACGAATACCAGCTGTCGAAACTCTTTCGGCGGCATTTCCATCTTTCGCCCCGGGAATTGCGGACGCGGCTTCCGCGCGATCGGGAGAGCGCGGCGGGCGTGCGGCGCGCGTCATAGATTGTATCCGAGTGGACAACGCCCGGTTAGCCGCCATCGTCGCCGGGACCCCAATCCCCTGAAATGAGCACTGTCGCCAAAACCCGCACCGGTGGTTTTTCCATCGGGCTCCGCCTGACCGGCCCACTCGCCGACCGACCCGTGGAGGAGACCGCCGCCTGGGCGCGCGCGGAAGGTTTTGGGTGCGTGGATATTTTTGCGAAGCAGCGCAGCACCGTGGGCGCATGGGCAAAGGGCGGCGTCCCGGTGGGCACGCTCGATCTTTTTGGCAACGAGTGGACGGGCATGCTTTCGGCGGACGCGGGCAAGCGGAACGAGACGGTGGCGCTCGCGATCCAGGCGATCCGGGCGAGTGCGGCGGCCGGGGCGAAATTGCTCTTCGGGGTGATGCTCGCCGAGAACGTGAATCTGCCCCGCAAGGAAACCTTCGGCTACATGGTGGAAACCTACGGCCAGATCCGCGACGTGCTGAAGGAGACCGGCCTCAAATACGCCATCGAAGGCTGGCCGGGCTGCAACGCACATTGCTGCACGCCGGAATCGTATCGCGCGTTTCTGCGCGAGATGAATTCGCCGCACTTCGGCATCAATTACGATCCGTCGCACCTTCTTCGCATGGGCATCGATCCGTTGCGCTTCATCAAGGAATTCGCCCCGCACGTGCTGCATGTGCATGGCAAGGATACGATCATCGACGCCGAGCGGCTCTATAATTTTGGTTCCGAGCAGGCGGGCACTTTTGGCGACGCACTGCCGTGGGGCGGCTGGTTCTGGCGCTACACGATCCCCGGCCGCGGTCGCGCGCCGTGGACACCGTTGCTCACCGAGCTGGCGGCGGCCGGCTACAAGGGATTTGTCTCCATCGAACTCGAGGACGGCGACTTCAACGGCACGCCCGAGGGCGAACGCCGCGGTTTCCTGGCTGCGCGCGATTTCCTGAAAACCGTCTAATCGCCGTGGCGGCGGTCCAAACAGTCTGGCAGGCGGGTGACGCCAGTCTGCCCGAGGCGTGGCCCGACGCGACGAAGACGATGACGCTACTCGTTCGCGTCAAAAATCTCCGAGCGGTGGGCGATCTCGCCGTGTGGCATGACGCGGAGGGAAAACCTGTGGCCCGCTTGTTCGTCGTCGAGGACGCGGGAAAACATCCAGCGCTGCTTTGCTTCGAACTCGCGTTTGCCTTCAACCCTGTGCCGCTCCGGCTCTCGGCGCCAACGGCGCGTCTCGGTGCCGGGCAAGCGCATCGGATCGTGGTGCGCCATCTCGGCTACCGACTGGAGTTGTTCATTGATGGCGTGCTCGTGGATGAAGACTGGCCGGTGGGACTGATGCGACCGGCGAGGGGCGTGGCTTCGATCGCGAGCGGCGTGGTGGAGCATCTGTCGTGGTGGAGTCGCGCGCTCGACGATGATGAGGTGCAGGTCGCGTCTGGCGGGCGCGAGGGCCTCGCCGCGCGCGAGGATCGTTACCTGGGCGCGATGACGCCCCTTGGCCAATACTGGCGGCCGCGCGGCTTCGATGTGAACGTCGGCGACTGCATGCCGTTTTTTGATGAGAGCTCCGGCCAGTTTCATTTGTTCTATCTCTTCGACCGCCGGCATGGCGCGAGCATGTGGGGTTGCGGCGCGCACCAGTGGGCGCATGCCACGACCACGGACCTCGTGCACTGGGAACACCATCCGCTGGCGCTGGCGATTGACGGCGACCTGACGGGCTCGATTTGCACGGGATCGGTGTTTTCCCATGCCGGGATTTTTTATGCTTTCTACGCGGTGCGCATGGCCGACCGCACCCCGGCGCCCCTGTGCGTCGCGACGAGTCGCGACGGCGTGCACTTCGTGAAAGCCCCGCCGCTCATGCGCCTGGCGGCGCCGTATGATAGTCAGGCGAGTCGCGATCCGGTGGTTTTTCGCGACGCGGCGACGGGACTTTTTCACATGCTCGCCACGACGGCACTCGCCGATCCGGCGCAACCCGGAGCGTGGACCGGCTGTCTTGCGTGGTTCGTGTCGCGCGACCTCGAGCATTGGGAGCAGCGCGAGCCGTTCTACGTGCCGGGCGGCGCGGATCATCCGGAGTGCCCGGATTATTTCGAGTGGAACGGCTGGTATTACCTGCTTTTCAGCCTGCAAGGCATCGCGCGCTACCGGATGTCGCGCCAGCCTTTTGGGCCCTGGCAACAACCGCCGGTCGATACTTTGGACGGTCCGAAGATGCGCGTCATGAAGACAGCCGCGTTCCATGGCAATCGCCGGATCGGTGCCGTCTTCGTGGCCGACACTGCCGACGGTTACGCCGGTGCCGTTGTTTTCCGTGAACTGGTCCAGCACCCCGACGGCACCCTGACCACGCAGTGGCCGGTGGAGATGGCGCCGCGCAAATAACCTGAATGGCTTGGTCGGCTCAGACGGCGGGCTTGCCGTGGAGGGCCCGGCCCCAGCGCTCGAGCACGGCGCGGATTTCTTCCACACGCACCGGCTTGGTGATGTAGTCGTCCATCCCGGCCGCCATACAAAGTTCGCGGTCGCCCTGCATCGCATTGCTGGTCACCGCGACGAGGCGGGGGCGGCGGGCTTCGTTGTGCGCCCAGAGCGCGCGAAGCCGGCGGGCGGCTTCGTAGCCGTCCATCTCCGGCATCTGCACGTCGAGGAAGATGATATCGTAGTTTTGGAGCTGGGAAGCTTGGATCGCCTCGGCGCCATTGCCCACGGCATCCGACGCATAGCCCAGGCGCTTGAGGATCATTTGCGCGACCTGCTGGTTGACCGCGTTGTCATCGGCCACGAGCAAGTGAAGCGGCAGTTCCTCGGAGAGCGGCGGGCCAAAAATCGAGGCGGCGGGCACGCGCTTGGCGGAGGTCGATTTTTCCGCGAGGCTGAGGGTGAGCACTTCCAGCAGGGCGTGGGGGCGGATCGGCTTGATGACCACGCCGGTGGCCCCGAGCGCCTCGGCCTCGCCCGGCCGGTAACGCTTGGCGGAAAGCAGGAGGATCTGCGCGCCGTTGGCGCCGGGCAGGCCTTTCCACCGGGCGAGCAGCGTGGAGTCCGGTCCGCCGATCAACCGGGCCTCGATCAGGATGAGGTCGGGACGGAATTGGCCGGCATCGAGGATGGCCCGGGCCTCATGCACGTTGGCCACGGCGTTCAGTTCCACGCCCCAAAGGCTGGTGAACGACGCAATCACCTCGCGCTGGGCCGCGCTGCCTTCGACCAACAGGATGCGCTTGCCGCGGATGGCGGGCTGGCTTGGCCGCCACGCGGGGATGAACTTTTCCTCGCTGCGCACGACGATGGTGAAGTGGAACTTTGAACCTTTTCCTTCCTCGCTTTCCAACCACATGCGTCCGCCCATGAACTCGGCCAGCCGCTTGCTGATGGCGAGCCCCAGGCCGGTCCCGCCGTAATGGCGCGTGGTCGAACTGTCGACCTGGCTGAACGATTTGAAGAGCCGGTCCTGTTTTTCCGGAGGAATGCCGATGCCGGTGTCGGTCACGACAAAATGCAACCCGAGCTCCCCCGTCTTTGCCTCCGGGTCGTGCTTGATGGTCAGCACCACTTCGCCGCGCGCGGTGAACTTGATGGCATTGCCGAGGAGATTGACCAGCACCTGGCGGAGGCGGGTGACATCCCCGATGACGATGGAAGGCACGTCCGGGGCGATGAGCAGGACCAGGTCCAGGCCCTTGTCGGCCGCCTTGAGCGCGAGGAGTTCCATGGCTTCCTCGGCGCATTGCCGGATATCAAAGGGGTGGGCTTCGATGTCGACCTTGCCGGACTCGATCTTGGAGAAATCGAGCACGTCATTGATGATCGTCAGCAGCCCTTCGCCGGAACTGCGGATCATGCCGAGGAACTCCCGCTGGTCGCGGGTCAGCTCGGTGTCGAAAAGCAGCGTGGTCATGCCGATCACGCCATTCATCGGCGTGCGGATCTCGTGGCTCATCCGGGCGAGGAACTCGGACTTGGCATTGGTGGCCTCGACGAGCTTCTGGTTGAGCGAGATGAGGGTGGTGTTGCTCTCCACCAACTGTTGCTGGCTTTCCCGCAGGGCGCGGTAGGCCTCGTCCCGCTGGAGTTGGTGCAGATAAGCCTTGGCGTGGTGGCGGATGCGGGCGAGCAGCTCGATCTTGTCGGGGAGCTTGACCAGGTAGTCGTTGGCACCGCCGGCGAAGGCCTCGCTCTTGGTCACCGGCTCCTCTTTTGAAGAGAGAACGATAACCGGAATCTCCCGCGTGGCCGGCTGGGCGCGATACTGGCGGACGAGGCTCATGCCATCGATGCCGGGCATGATCAAATCCTGCAGGATAACGAAGGGCCGCAACTGCGCGACCAAGGCGGGTGCCTCGGCGGGATTCGAGCAAAAGTGAAAATCGATGTCCGGCTGGTTGGCGAGCGCGCGGCGGACGGCCTCGCCGACGATGGCTTGATCATCGACCAGCAGCACCAGGATAGTGAAATGGTCGTCCGAGAGCGGGGGGATGGACGGTAAACGAGGCATGCCGAGGAAGTGAGGATTACTTATATTCAGGTGAAAAAATGCGAAGCAAGCGCGGAGCGATCCGGGCTAGGGCCAGGACCTCAGTGGCGGCATCCAGGGAGACGGCGGCCTTGGGCATGCCGTAGACGGCGCAGGATTGCGCGTCCTGTGCAATCGTATGATGCCCCTGATTGCGCAAGGTCTTGAGACCGAGGGCGCCGTCGCGACCCATGCCGGTGAGCAACACGCCCACGACCGGGCCGGACCAGAACTGCATGACGCTTTGGAAAAACACATCCACCGAAGGCCGGTAAATATACGTGCGCGGATCCGGCGTGTAGGCAAACTGGTGGGCGGATTGCAGGCACAGATGATCGTTGGTGCCCGCTACCCAGACGACGCCCGGTTCGGGCCGGTCGCCCTCCTTGACCAATCGCACGGGCAGCGCCGAGGATCGCCCCAGCCATTCCACCAACCCGGAGGCAAATTGCCGGTCGATGTGCTGCACGATGACCACCGCAGCCTTAAAATCGCGGGGCAATCCGCCCACGATCTCGGCGAGCGCCGCGGGACCGCCCGCGGATGCGCCGATTGCCACCAGCGGCGTGCCGGTTTTGATGCGGGCTTTGCGGCGCGCGGCGGGCGGAAAAGGCGAGGCGCTGTTTGTGCTAGTTATCTCTTCGATGAGATCGATCTTGGCCAGCAAGGTCGCCGCAGCGGCGCGAGGGTCGCCCGAGCCGAGCGCGGGCGTTTCCACGGCATCAACGGCTCCGTGGCCCATGGCTTCGAAGACCCGCGTGGCGTTGGAGCCAATGCTGGCCGTCACGATCAGAATCGCGCAGGGCGTGCGGCCCATGATTCGTTTTGTCGCCTCCACGCCGTCCATCACGGGCATGATGAGATCCATGAGGATGAGATCCGGCGTGAGCCGGGCGCATTGCTCCACGGCCTCGGCGCCATTGGCCGCGAGCCAGACCACTTTGTGGCCGGGCTGCAGGGCGATGGCGCGGCGCAGCGCCTCCACGGCCAGCGGGCGGTCGTTGACGATGGCGATTCTCATTCCTGCCCTTTCCCGATGAGGTCGGCCACGGCCTCGAGGAGCTTCTCGTCGCGAAAGCTGCCCTTCGTGAGATAATAATCCGCACCGGCTTCCAGGCCGCGGCGGCGGTCCTCCTCGCGCTCCTTGTAGGAAACGATCATGACCGGCGTGGCCTTGAGGGCGGGATCTTTTTTGATGAGTGAAACCAGTTCGAAGCCATCCATGCGCGGCATATCGATGTCGCTGATCACGAGGTCAAAGTGTCCGGTGCGCACCGCGTTCCAGCCATCCATGCCATCGACTGCGGCCTCGACCACGTAGCCGCGGCTGGTGAGCAGCTTGCGCTCGACCTCGCGCACGGTCAGCGAGTCGTCCACAATCAACACGCGCTTGCGCGGGGTGGCGTCCGCGGCGGCGGTGTCGCCGGCTTGGACGAGTTGGGCGGTGCCCACGATTTTTCCGACGGAGTTGATCACGTCCTCGACATCGACGATCAGGACCGGGGCGCCGTCTTCCATCAGCGCGCCGGCGGCGATGTCCTTGATCTTGCCGAGGCGGGGATCGAGTGGCTGGACCACCATCTCGCGTTCGCCGAGGAAGCGCTCGACGACCAAGCCATAGGTCTCGTTGGCCGTGCCCAGCACGAGGACGGACAACTGGTCGCCGGCAATTTTGACTTCCTTGGCGTCGAAGACCTGGCTCGCCAGCACCAGCCCGGTCGGCCGGCCATCGAGATCGAAATGCTGCCGGCCTTCGATGCGGCCGATTTTATCGCGGGACAATTTCAGCGTCCGGATGATGCGCGCCAGCGGAAAGGCGTAGGGCTCGCCGCCAATCTCCGCGAGCAGGGTGCGGACGACCGACAGCGTCAGCGGCAATTGCAGGAGAAAGCGCGTCCCTTGCCCGGGCTGGGTGGTGATGCGCAGGGTGCCGCGCACGGCCTTGGTCATCGCGTGCACCGCATCGAGCCCGACGCCGCGGCCGGAGATTTCGGTGACGACTTCCTTCAGCGTGAATCCAGGCAGGAGGAGGAATTCCAGCAATTCGGCTTCACTCAATTTTTGCGCGCTCGCATCGTCAGTGAGTTTGCGGGCGCGCACGACGGCGCGGATACGCTCGACATCGATGCCTTGGCCGTCGTCCGAGACACTGATCATCAACATGCCGGCGTGATGCTGCGCTTCCAGGCGGATGACGGCTTCGGCGGGTTTGCCCGCGGCCAGGCGCCCGGCGGGCGACTCGATGCCGTGGTCAAGGGCGTTGCGCAGGAGGTGGCCCAGCGGGGCTTCGAGTTTCTCGAGGATGTCGCGGTCCACCTGCGTGGATTCACCGATGGTCTCCAGCCGGACCGGTTTGCCGAGCGTGCGCGCCACGTCACGGACCATGCGGGGGAAGCCCTTGATGCCATCGGCGAACGGCTGCATGCGCACGGCGAGCGCTTCGCCATAAAGCCGCTGCGCGAGATTGGCCGAGCGGCGGTCAAACATCTCGAGCTCGGCGAGTCGCTGCGTCAGAAATTCATGGCACTCCGCCATCCGGCGTCGCGCGCCGGCTTGGGCGAGAAGGGCGGGATGATCCGGGGTCTGGGCCGCGAGGGCGGCCTGCAGCCGGTCCAGGTCGCGCCCGAGTTCGTTCTGCATGCGCTTGAGCCGCAGCAGGGAGCTGGCGAACGGTTTCAACCAGCGCGATTCGACCAGCGACTCGCCCGCCAGCGCGAGCAGGCGGTTGAGGTTCTCCGCCGTCACGCGCAAGGCGCGGTCGGCGCGTTGCACGGCGTCTTTCTCGACGGAGGTCAGTCCGGTCGGGGAATTTTCAGCCGGGAGGGCGGAAGCGTCAGGACTTGGCGTGTCGGTGGCCGGCACGTTGGCCAGCGCGGTCAGAAATGCATCCACTTCGGGGCGATCCTCGCCGTTCCACCGGTCGATTTCCGCTTCGGGCGTCTGCGCCATGCGGGACAGCAAATCCACGCCACGCAGGAGCAGGTCGATGTGCGGTTGGCGCAGCGCGAGCTTTCCCTGCCGCGCGGCATCCAGGCAGTCTTCCATGACGTGTGCGGTGTCGACGCCGGCGTTCAGGCCGATGATCCGCGCGGCGCCTTTCAGCGAGTGCGCCGCCCGCATGCACGTGTTGAGCGCCTCGACCGCGGCGGGGTCGCGCTCGAGCACCAGCAGCCCGGCGGTGAGCACTTGCGCCTGGTTTTCCACTTCCACGCGGAAGAGTTCGGCCATCGAAAAATTGCCCAGGTCCCCGCTCATGCGATGCTCCGGTTGAGGCTGTAGAACAGCAACTCGTCATCGAGGCAGGCCACGGTGTGGTTCTGCCAGACGAGGACGGCCTTGGTGTAGGTGGCGGTGGCGCGCGCGACGGTGGCCGGAGGCGGCAGGAGTTCGCGTGGATGGTAGCGGTGGGTGCCGCTGACCTCGTCCACGGGCAGCACGAGCCGGCTGCCTTCGCGGCTGAGCACGAGCAGGCGGCGGATGGCTTTGCGCGCGGAGTCGCTGGCGGCACCTTCGGTTTCATCGAGACCGAGCACGCCGGCGGCCGAGGCGCAGACCAGCAGTTCGCCGCGGATATTCACCAGCCCGAGGATGGCCTGGTTGCGCCGGTGCGGCAGCGAATGGATCGGGCGCAGCGTGGCGACTTCGAGGAAAACGCTCATCGGCAGTGCGAGCCATTCGGCGCCGATGCGGAAGATCACGACGGCATGCAGGCCGGCCTCCTTTTGCTCCACCGGCCGGGAGAAATGCTCCGTCCAGCGGGCGAGGTGGTCCGGCGGCAATTCGCGGTCAAGCAGCGTGGCCACGGCGGTGGCATGGACCGGGCAGTTGCGGCAATGCAGGTGCTGCTTCAGCTCAGGGCAGGAGTGATCCCCGCGGACGCCGATGCGGTTCCAGCAGTCGTCGAGCCGGAGCGGGGCGGGGGAGGTGGATTGATCGGCGGCGGACATGTTACTTGGTCACCCGTTGCGCAGCCTTGCGCGCGCGTTCATTCAACACCTTGGCCGCCGGATGGTCGCCCTCGCGTTCGCGCAGCAGCGCCAGTTGCACCAATGCTTCATGATGCACGGGATCGAGGTAGATCGCCTTCCGGTAAAATTCCACCGCCTCGGCGTGGCGTTCGCCGGCATCGTGGACGAGGCCCAGGAGATAATAGGCTTCGGCGCTGGGGCCGTGCGTCTTCAAATGCCGGGTGCAAAGCTTGGTCGCCTCGTCCAACTCGCCGCGATCGGCCAATTGCCGCACGGCCTGCAATTCCGCGCCGAGGTCGGAGGCGGATGCGGTCGCGGCTTTTTTCTGGGGTGCGGTCGCCGGCGCGACGGGCAGCGGAGGGAGTGCGGCCGGCCAGCGGGGTTTGGTGACGACGGCCGGTTTTCGCACGATCGGCAGAGGCACCAGCGCCGGAGGTGTCTTGCGGGGGCGGGCTCCGGGTGGCTGGAAGGCGAAGGAATGCGGGATGTTCACCGGCAGGAATCCGTGATCCATCAGGAGCGCCGTCTCGGATGGTCCGACGAACAACCTGCCCTGCGGCGTCAATCGGCGGGCCAATAAACTGAGTGCGCGGTCCTGAGTCGGACGATCAAAGTAGATCAGCAGGTTGCGGCAGAAAATAATGTCGTAGGCCGTGTCGCCCGGCAGGGCGTCGCCGGCCAGGAGATTTCGCACGTGGAAACGGACCTGCCGCCGGATCGGCGCTTTCAGCCGCCAGTTGCCCTCGGTCGGCACGAAGTGGCGGTCGCGAAAAGCAAGGTCGGCCCCGCGGAAGGAATTTTTGCCGTAGAGAAAATGCCGCGCGCGCGCCACGGCGCGTTCGCTGATGTCCATCGCATCGATGCTGAATCCGTCGGCGGGCAGCCCGGCATCGAGGAGGGTCATCGCCATGGAGTAAGGCTCCTCGCCGGTGGAGCAGGGGACGCTGAGCAGGTGAAGTTTGCGGCCCGAGATCAGGCTTTCGCTGGCCACGCGCGCCAGAGCCGTGAACGCCTCGCGGTCGCGGAAAAACCAAGTCTCGGGCACGACGATCGCTTCGATCAACTCCTGCAACTCGCCGCCGGTCACGTCGGCCAGTCGCGCCCGGTAGGCTTCGCGATCCGTGAGCCGGCAGGCCGCCATGCGGGCGGCAACGGCCCGCTGGATTGAAGCCGACCCGATGGTGGAGGCGTCCAAGCCCATCGTCTGGTGCAGGAGGTTTTCGATGGGATCGGACATTATGCGTCCTCCGCCTCCGGTTTGAACAACGCTTCACGCACGGCTTCCGTCAGCAAGCGGTCGGGCTCGATCCACTGGATCAGGCCGCGCGAGTCGGCGCGCACCGGCCCGAGATACGGGGCACCGGGACTGTTGACGCCAGCAGGGACAAATTCCGCGGGATCGCAGCGCAGCGTTTCCGTCGCCTGTTCGGCGACGAGGCCGAGCAAGCGCGGGTTGCCGTCGCGATCCTTTTGGTGCGTCAGGATCAGCCGTGTGCCCAGGCGCTGCATCGCGGCGCGGCCGAGCGCGATGGCGCTGAGGTCGATCACCGGCACCGGGGCGCCGCGGTAGTTGAACACGCCCGCGATGCCGGGTGGGGCGAGGGGCAGCGTCTTCACTTGCACGAGGGGCAGAACCTCGGCGACGGAAGCGGCCGCCAGGGCGTAACGATCGCGGCCCAGTTGAAAGAGGACAAACAACATGCCGGACTTAGATATTGATGCGTTCGATGCCCGTCTTGAGGCCTTGGGCGGTCTCGTTGAGCTGGTCGATGGCCAGCCCGGATTGGCGCAAGGTTTCGACGGTCTGCTGGGCCGCTTCGCTCAACTGGCTGAGCGCCTCGCTGATTTGCTGGGCGCCGGTTGCCTGCGCTTGCATGCCCTCGCTGACCAATTCGAAGCGCGGGGTCATGGTCTGCACGTGCTGGATAATTTGCGACAACTGGCCGCCGACCTGGCGCACGTCCTCGACGCCGCGGCGGACTTCCTCGGAGAATTTGTCCATGCTCATCACGCCGGCGGAGACGGCGGACTGCATTTCCTTCACCATTTGCTCGATGTCGTAGGTGGCGACGGCGGTCTGGTCGGCGAGGCGCCGGATCTCGGTCGCGACGACAGCGAAACCGCGGCCGTATTCGCCGGCTTTCTCCGCCTCGATGGCGGCGTTCAGCGAGAGCAGGTTCGTCTGGTCGGCGACGCGGGTGATGGTGGTGACGACCTGATTAATGTTGCCGGCCTTTTCATTGAGCGTGGCGAGCTTGGCGTTGATGGAACTCGCGGCCTCGGTCATCTGGCGCATGGTTTCCTCCATGCGGCCGAGCCCGGTCTGGCCGCTGCCGGCGAGCGTGGCGGATTGCTCCGCGCCGCTGGCGACTTCCGTCATCGTTTTGACCAGGTCGCGCGAAGTCGCGGAGATTTCCTTGGCCGTGGCGCCGATCTCCGTCGTGGTGGCGGCGATCTCGCTGGCGGTGGCCTGCTGCTCCTTGGCGGTGGCGGCGATCTCGGTCACGGAGGTGTTGACCTGCACGCCGGAAACCCGCGCCTGGTTGATCAACGTGGAGAGATCGCCCGCCATGCGGCTGAGGAAAACGCCGAGGATGATCGCGAGGAGGAGGCCGCCGGTCACGCCGCCGAGCAGTTCGAGTTTTTGGATGCGGTTGGCCTTGGCGGTGGCGGCGATGCTCTCGGCGATGGCGCTGCCTTGGAAGTCAGTCAGAAACTGCAGCCGTGAGCTCAGGGGTTCCGCCGCCAGCCGCAGTTCGTTTTCGCAAAACTCCCGCAAGCGTTGCACGTCCTCCTGCTCCAGCAGCGTCTGGAAGGTGTCCATGGTTTTCTCCATGTTTTGAATAAACGGCTTCAGTTCCTCGACCTTGAGTTTCTCCTCCTCGGTCATGCGGGTCACCAGATACTCCTGCCACACTTGGGTGCCGCGGCGCTGGAGTTCGGGCAGGATCCGCCGGCCTTCGGCCCAGGAGATCTTGCCGCCGACGACACCCAGGCCGGTGTTCATGGCGGAAATCTGGTAAACCGAGGTGACGGTATGCAGTTGATACATCGCCAGCACCTGGTGCCGATACAGGGTATCCAGCCGCCCTTCGCCATCCTGGATGGCGCGGTATCCGACGAGTCCGATACCCGCCATGAGCAGGCTCATGATAGCGGTGACCAAGATGAGACGGGTCTTCAGGCTGATTTTATTCATAGGAGAAAGGAAGTTGGACGGAGAAAATGAGGTGCGGAAGGTTTATGCCCGGCGATCGTGGGCACGAAAAATCTGGCGTGTCTGCATTGAGGCCGGTGACGGCTGGGTTTCCAAACCGCGGGACCGGGCGTTAGGACAAGGACGGAGCATGATAATCAAGTCTGACGGCGAGCTTAATCCTCTGGAGAGAACCGAACCGTAGGCCGGTTCCGTCAGCCATAGCCAGCCCTGAAATCCAAATTGGCGGAGAGGGAGGGATTCGAACCCCCGGGACCTTGCGGCCCAGCGGTTTTCAAGACCGCCGCGATAGACCACTCTGCCACCTCTCCATTCGTTGGGCAAAAACTCCGCGAAACGCCGCGCTTGTCGAGCTTTCTTCCGGGTGTCACGGTGGCGGCATGCAAGCCATCCCCCCGGGTTTTGCAGTTGAGGAAATTCAGGGTCTCTACGGCCCTTTTACGTTTTCAGAAAAGCTGTTTCAGCAGATCTGGGCGCGTGGCGATTTCAGCCAGTCGCAGCTGGCGACCGCGGACGGCCGGCGTTTGAAAATCGTCCATGCGGGTCGCTGGAATTTGCTGGGCGGTCCGGATTTTCGCGACGCGCGGCTGCGGTTCGACGACGGCGCGGAAATTGCCGGCGACGTGGAACTGCATTTGCACGCGGCCGACTGGGCGGCGCACCGGCATGTGCAGGACCACGCTTACGATCGGGTGCAATTGCACGTCGTGCTGTTTCCACCGGCGGCGGGCTATGTCACGCGCGGGGCGGCGGGACGCGAGATTCCGGTGCTCGTGCTGCTGCCGCTGCTGCATCACGACCTCGAGGAATATGCGACCGAGGCCGCGATCGAGGCGCTCGCGGGCCGGCCGTTGACGAAGGCGGTCGAGGGGCTGCGGCATTTTTCGCCGGATGCACTCGCGGCGGAATTGCGCACGCAGGCGGAGCGTCGCTGGCGGCAGAAGGTGTGTTTTGCGCGCACGCGCATCGCGAAACTCGGATGGACGGTGGCGTGTCACCATGCGGCACTCGAAATCCTCGGTTATCGTTTCAACCGCGCGCCGATGCTGCGACTGGCGGCACGGCATGAGTTGGCGGCTTGGGCGGGTGGGGCAGTGGACCCGGCGGCGGCGTTCGCGGAAGCGGAAGGGCGATGGAGTTTGCAGGGGGTGCGGCCGGCGAATCATCCGCGCACACGCTTGCGGCAATACGCCGCGTGGGCCGCGGCGGTGCCGGACTGGCCGGATCGACTGGCGGTGATGGGTGTGCGGCTGCCGCGGATTTCGGTGGCTGGGCCGGCGACGACGGCAGAGATGCGGCGCGCTCACCAACTGACGACGTGGCGCAAAGACCTGGCGCAGGAAATTTGTGGCGGGCAGGTCGGCGGCACGCGCATGGACAATCTCGTGTGTGACGGCTGGCTCCCGCTCCTGGCCGCGCAAGGGGTGGGTGGGGGCGATTTAGGCGGGTTGTGGTGGCATTGGTTTCCGGGCGATCTGCCGCCGTTCGTGACGAAGGCGTTGCGTGATCTCGGGATGTTTGCGGGGCGGGCCAGCCCGGCCTGCCATGGCGCGGCGCAAGGGCTGGTCGGCCGCATGCTGGCACAGGAAATCCGTGGGGCCTGAGCCGCTTCGGCGATTGTCCGAACCCACCGGGGCTGCGGGGCTTGACAAGCTTTGCGGGCAACGAATACGTTCACCGACTCAATAACACTCACTTTAAGTAAGTGGGCCCTGCGGCCCGCTTTTTTTTTCCCATTTAACAAGCACTATGAGCAGCGAAATCTTATCCGTTCTGGAATACATGGAGAAGGAGAAGGGCATTGGTCGTGCCGACATGATCGCGACGATTACCAATGCGCTGAAAACTGCTGCCCAGAAGGGTGTTAACTCAGGTCAGGAACTCAAGATCGAGATCAACCCCAAGAACGGCCAGCTCCATGCCTGGGCGGTCCTGAAGGTGGTCGATTCCGTCAGCAATCCGCGTGCGGAAATTCATGTCGAAAAAGCCCAGGCCCTCAAGCCCGGCGCCGTGCTCGGCGACCTGCTCGAAAAGGAAATCGATCCGTCCACGCTCGGTCGTATCGCGGCCCAGACGGCTCGTCAGGCCGTGATGCAGCGCCTGCGGCAGTTTGAGAAGGACCGCATTTACGACGACTTCAAGGACCAGGTGGGCAACATCGTCACCGGCACCGTGCGCCGCCGTGAGCGCAACGATCTTTACGTCGATCTCGGCAAGGCCGAGGCCGTCATGCCGGGCAAGGAACAGGTGCCCGCCGAGGAATATCAACCCGGCGAGCGCATCCGCTGCCTGCTGATGTCCATCGACTCTTCGCCCCGCGGCCCGGAAATCATCCTCAGCCGCGCCAGCCCGAAGTTTGTCCGCCGCCTCTTCGAACTCGAAGTCACCGAGATCGCCGACGGCACGGTCAAGATCGAGGCGTTTGCGCGCGAGCCCGGTTATCGCACGAAGATCGCCGTCACCAGCACCGATCCGAAGGTTGATCCCGTCGGCGCCTGCGTCGGCGCCCGTGGCGCCCGCGTGAAGACCATCGTTCGCGAACTCGGCGGCGAGAAGATCGATATCATCCGTTTCTTTGCCGACCCGAAGGAAATGATCATCGAGGCGCTCAAGCCCGCCGTGCCGCGTGAGATCATCATCGACGAGAAGAGCCATCGCATCCTCCTGAAGGTGGCGACGGACGATCTCGCCGTAGCCATCGGCCGCAAGGGCCAGAACGCGCGCCTCACGTCCCGCCTCATCGGCTGGCGCCTCGACATCGAGGAGTTCAAGGCCCTCGGCGACAACCCGCGCCAGACCGCCATCGACCTGCTCGTGAAGTCGTTCTCCATGGAAGCCGCGATGGCCGCGCGCCTCGTGGACATGGGCATCAATTCTCCCGCCGCCTTCCAAGGCGTCGAGGCTGGCGATCTGGTCGACGCCGGTTTCACTGAAGAAGAAGCGCAGGCGATCATCGCCCGCGTCAGCCAAAAATAACCAGCACCCAACCCATCCAACGACTGCATGAGTATTCGCATCCACAAACTGGCCGAGGATCTTGGCCTGGATAACAAGGAGATGATGGCGCTTCTCAAAGAGCGCAAAATCATCGCCGCGGATGTGAAGTCTGTCTCCAGCACGGTGGACAAGATCAACGAGGCGGAGCTCCGCAAGGAGTTCGCCGCGAAGAAGGCCGCCGCGTCCGCCGAGGCAAAGCCCGCTGCGCCCGAGGTCACCAGCCCTTCGGTGGAGACGCCTTCGGCCCCGTCGAAAGTTTCGCTGCCCGCCGGTGCCTTCGTGAAATCGAAGCAGGACATCGACCGTGAAAAGGAAGTCGCCGCCGCCGCCAAGGCCGCCGCGCTCAAGCCCGCGCCGGTTGCTCCGCCAGTCGCCCCGGCTGCTCCGGCCCGTGCCGTCTCGGCGCCCGCGCCGCTGCCGGTGCGCGCTCCCCAACCGCCGCCGCCGCGCCCGACCGCATCGGCGCCTGCGCCCATTTCGATTCCGCAGCCGGTGCGTCCCGCGTCTTCGCCCGCCCCGGTGCCGCCGGTGGCCGCCAAGGCCCCTGCGCCGCTGCCCGTCCCTGCGCCCGTGGCCAAAGCGCCTGCGCCGGTCGCCCCCGTTTCGGCTCCGCCGCCCGTATTGCGCATGGGCGCACCGTCCGCGCCCCGCACTCCGGCGATGCCGGGTGCCGCTCCCGCGCCGGTGACTTTGCCAGCCACGACCCCGGCCGCAGCTCCGGTCGCCAGCGGCGACGTGAAGATCATCCAGATCAAGCCGCCGATCATCGTGCGCGACTTCGCGATCGCGCTCGGGTTGAAGCCCTTCAAATTGATTTCAGAGCTGAATCAGGCGGGCGGTTTCGCGTCGATGAACTCGACGATCGACGAAGCCGTCGCCCTCAAGGTCGCCGAAAAGCACGGCTTCATGCTTGAGATCAAGCACCGCGGCGAGAGCGCCAAGCCGGTCGTGGTGGACAAGGACCAGAAGAAGAAGCTGGCCGACGAGGAAGAGGTCAAAAACCTCGTCACACGTCCTCCGGTTGTCTGCATCCTCGGTCACGTTGACCACGGCAAGACCTCGCTGCTCGATGCGATCCGCAAGGCCAACGTCGCCTCCGGTGAAGCCGGCGGCATCACGCAGCACATCGGCGCCTACCAGATCGAGTTTAACGGCCGCAAGATCACCTTCCTCGACACGCCCGGCCACGCCGCCTTTACGAAGATGCGCGCGCGCGGCGCCGATGTCACCGACATCGCCGTGCTCGTGGTGGCGGCGGACGACGGCTTCATGCCGCAGACCGACGAGGCCCTGAAGCACGCGCAGAACGCCAAGGTCGCGCTCATCGTTGCCGTCAACAAGATGGATGTGAAGGGTGCCAACCTCGACCAGGTGAAAACCCAGATGCAGCAGCGCAACATCGCGCCGGAAGACTGGGGTGGGGAAACCATCACGGTGCCGGTCGCGGCCATCAAGGGCCAGGGCATCGACAGCCTGTTGGAAATGATTCTCCTCCAAGCCGACGTGCTGGAGCTGAAGGCCAACCCGAAGGCGGAGGCCACCGGTATCATCATTGAATCCGAGATCGATTTCGGCCGCGGCCCGCTCGCGACCGTGATTGTGCAGCGCGGCACGCTCCGTGTCGGCGATGCCATCGTCAGCGGTGCGCAATACGCCAAGGTGCGCGCGATGTTCGACGACAAGGGTGAGAATGTGAAGGAAGCGCCTCCCGGCACTCCGGTGCGCGTCATCGGCTGGTCGGCCACGCCGGAAAGCGGCGCGTCGTTCAAGGCCGTGAAGAACAATCGCGAAGCCGAGAAGCTCGCCGAGGAAGAGCAATTCCGCCTCAAGAAGGTGGTCACCACCGCGGCCGCCGTGCCGAAGGAAGTCACCGTCGAGCAGCTCTTCGCCAACATCGCCGCGACGCAGTCGAAGGTGCTCAAGGTCATCGTCAAAACCGACGTGTTCGGCTCTGCCGAGGCCCTGCGCAACGTCCTCGAAGGCATCAAGAGCACCAAAGTTTCGCTCGAAATCGTCTCCACCGAGGTCGGCCTCGTCACCAAGAACGACGTGCTCATGGCCGGCGCCGCGGGTTCTGTCATCCTCGGCTTCCACACGAAGCTCGAGAACGGCGTCACGCCGCTCGCCAAGCACCACAACGTCCGCATCGAGACCTTCGAGATCATCTATGAACTCGGCGACAAGGTGCGCGAGATGATGGCCGACCTGCTCGATCCCGATCTCAAGGAAACCAAGCTCGGTGGCGCTGAAGTGCGCGCCGTGTTCCCGCAGGGCAAGGGCTTTGTGGCCGGCTGTCTCGTCACCGAAGGCAAGATCACCCGCAACTCTGCTGCGCGCCTGCGCCGCAAGAAGGAGATCGTGCACGAGGGCAAGATTCAGACCCTCAAACGCTTCAAGGACGACGCGAACGAAGTGCGCGCCGGCCTCGAGTGCGGTATCAAGCTCGATGATTTCAACGGCTACGAAGTCGGCGACGTCATCGAGGTCTACGAGGTGCAAAAGGTTCGAGCTTCGCTCTAATTTTTGATTTTCGATTCTTGATTTTCGATTGGCTTGGCCGGCGATAAAGAAATCGAAAATCGGGAATCCAAAATCGAAAATTCCATGAGCAACCGCACCGTAAGGGTAAACGAGCTGATCCAGCGCGAGATCAGCGACATCCTGCGCAAACGCTACCAGGCTGAGTCGGTGGCGGTCACGATCTCCGAAGTGCGCGTGTCACCGGATCTGCGCGACGCGCGGGTGTTCGTTTCCATTGTTGGCGACGAAGAGCAGGTGGAGAAGAAACTCCGCTGGCTTAAGCAGCAGGCGCGTGACATCCGCGAGGAAGTCAGCAAGCGCATCGTGCTGAAATACCTGCCGAAATTCGACTACGTCCTCGATAAGTCCGCGGGCAAGCGCACGCGCCTCCTCAGCCTGCTCGACGAAGTGGTTGGCCCGGAGACTCCGCCTCAGCCGGGCGACGAGGAAAATGAATAAGTTTTACCCCGAGCTCTCCGCGCGCTTCGCCCAGCTGCTCCCGCGGCTGGCCGGCCGGAAGCTCGCCGTGGTCGGCCACGCGCGCCCGGATGGCGATTGCATCGGGTCGCAGGTGGCGCTCACGCGTGCGCTCAACGCCCATGGCTTCGATGCCGTCTGCGTGAATCCCGACAGCGTGCCGCGCCGGCTGCAGTTTCTCGTCCCGGGCATGACTTTTTTGCGCACGGATGACGTGCTGCCGCGCGCGGGTGAATTCACGGCGCTCTTTGTCGATTGCGCCGATGGCGCGCGCGCTGGCGACCGCCTGAAGGCGGCGTTTCCCGCGCCGCTGGCGATGGTGGACCACCATTTGTCGAATGGAGGCTTCGCCGAGTTCAACCTGCTCGACACGACTTCGGCGGCGACCTGCGAAATCCTCGCCGGCGTGCTGCTCGACAACGGCCTGCCGATCGACGCCCAGACCGCACAGGCGCTCTACACCGGTATTTTGACGGACACGGGCCAATTCCGTTTCACCTCGACCTCGCGTCGCTGCTTTTTGCTGGCCGCCGAGCTCCTGGCGCGCGGCGCCCAGCCCAGCGAGGCCGGCTATCAACTCTACGAACGCGAATCGCCGGGTAAATTGATGCTGCTCCAGCGCTTTCTCGCTTCGCTGCGCATGGAGTGTGGGGGGCGGGTGTGCATCGGCACGCTGCCGGCGGGAATTTTTGACGAAACCGGCAGTTCGGTGGAAGACACCGAAGGCCTCGTGGACTACGCGCGCTGCATCGACGGGGTGGACGTGGGCGTGCTGATCGAGGAGCGGACGGACGGCACGGTGAAGGCGAGCCTGCGGGCGAAGGAGGCGGCTTTCCGCATGGATCTCATCGCGGCGAAATTCAATGGCGGCGGCCACGCCTGTGCGGCGGGACTGAATCTGAAGAAGGATACCGCTAATTTTTCCGCCCGGCTCATCGCCGCAATTGCGCAGCAGATCGCGGTGGTGGACGCACAAAAACAGACTCAATCATGATCGGCCAAATCAAGGAGATGGAGGGGGTCCTCCTCGTGGACAAACCCACGGACCACACCTCGCACGACGTTGTCGCCCGCTTGCGACGCAAATTGCGGATGAAGCGCATCGGCCACGCCGGCACGCTCGATCCGATGGCCACGGGCCTGCTCATCATGCTGATCGGCAAGGCCACGCGCATTTCCCAATACCTCATCAGTCTCGACAAGGAATACGAAGGCACCATCGAGCTGGGCAAAGTCACCGACTCGCAGGACGCCCAGGGTGAAGTGATGGAAACGCGCCCTGTCCCTACGCTGACCGAGCCTGAATTGCGCAAGGCGATGGACGGCTTCCTCGGCGACCAATACCAGCTGCCGCCGATGTATTCCGCGATCAAGATCGATGGCGTGCCGCTCTACAAAAGCGCCCGCAAAGGCGAGGAAGTGGTGCGCGAGCCGCGGTTCATCCGCGTGTCGAGTTTCGAGCTCACGCGCTTTGGCCTCCCGTCGTTTGATTTTCGCCTGCGCAGCAGCAAGGGCACCTACGTCCGCACCATTGCGCATGACTTGGGTCAACGCCTCGGCTGCGGAGCGCATCTTTCCGCGCTGCGCCGCACGGCCACGGACCGGTTTAATATTTCACAGGCGATCACGCTCGACGAGATCGAGAAACTTTCGCTGCCGGATATCGAAAAACGGCTGATTCCCGTGCGGGAGGCAGCGCCAAGCGTCGCGCTGTGAACGGGCCCGCCCAGTTTACCGGTCTGCCCAATGTGGTGCTGCCGTCTCGGCCGCTGCATCTTGCGATCGGCATGTTTGACGGCGTGCATCTCGGTCATCGCGCCGTGATTGAGGCGGCGGTGCAGGCTGCGCGATGCAGTGGCGGCCAGGCCGCGGTGCTGACTTTTTGGCCGCACCCGAGCGTGTATTTCCGCGCCGACAATCCGACGCGTCTCATCATGACGCCGGCAGCCAAGGCTAGGGTGCTGGGTAGTCTCGGCGTCGAGGCGATCATCACACAGAATTTCACGCCGGAGTTTGCGCGGATCCCGGCGGAGGATTTTCTGGCCAACCTGAAGCAATGGCTGCCGCAGCTCGCGGGCGTTTATGTTGGCGACAACTGGCGCTTCGGCCGTGGCCGCACAGGCGATGCTGCGTTGCTCGTGCGTGAAGGCGGCAAGCTGGGGCTGTCCGTGGTGAGCGTGCCGCGCGTCGCCGCGAGTGGCACACCGATCAGCAGCACCCGCATCCGCGAACTTCTGGCGTCGGGTGACGTTGTCGGCGCGAATGAATTGCTTGGCTATACCTATGCGGCGGAAGGTGTGGTGACGCCCGGCAAGCAGCTCGGCCGGACGCTGGGCTTTCCGACGCTGAACCTCGAATGGGCGCCGGACCTGCGCCCGCGTCATGGCGTTTACGTGGTGCGCGTGTTGGGCGCGAAATCCGCCACGGCGCTGCCCGGCGTGGCCAATTACGGGCTGCGGCCGACGGTGGAGCAGGCGCAGGCACCACGCTTGGAGGTGCATGTGCTCGGCGAGTGCCCGTATGGGGCGGGGGATACGCTGACAGTGGAATTTCTGCGGTTTCTCCGGCCGGAAATGAAGTTTGGCGGGCTGGAGGAGCTGCGTGCGCAGATCGCCAAAGATAAGGCGGCGGCGAGTGCAGATTTTTCC
The DNA here is from genome assembly GCA_964525935.1 of uncultured Opitutaceae bacterium. GTDB lineage: Bacteria > Verrucomicrobiota > Verrucomicrobiia > Opitutales > Opitutaceae > UBA2377. The sequence goes on from CAZGJZ010000001.1 coordinate 258,973, forward strand.
TTGCGCTGATGCGGCGGAGCCTTGTTACTCGCCGACCTCCGATTTTGGACCTTTAGCTCAGTTGGTTAGAGCGTTTCGTTGACATCGAAAAGGTCACTGGTTCGAGTCCAGTAAGGTCCACCATTTCAGAAGCCGCTACTCCCTCAAGGATAGCGGCTTTTGTCTTTTTCGGCCTTGGTGAACAACGTGCTTTGGAATGGTGCGTTAGGAAATGGCGCCGGGTTTCCATGGAGGCCATTTCACCTTGCGACCCGAGATGGGCCGGTATGCCATGCGCGCATGAACATCGCGAAACTCGTTGGCGTCGGCATTATCATCCTCGTGCTCGTCATTGCGGCTTCCCAGGCGACCTACGTCGTGGAGCCCGGGTTCCGCGGCGTCGAGGTCACCCTCGGCAAGGTGAGCCCGGCATTTAAACCCGAAGGTTTTGGCACCAAATCGCCGTTCATTTCGCACATCGTCAATATCCCGGTCCGCCAGCTGACGAATGCCCTGAATACCGAATGCTATTCCTCCGATCTGCAGCAGGTTGATGTGACTTTGCGCATCCTTTACCGCATCCCGGAATCCTCCGTGGTGAAGATTTTCACCGAGTATGCGGGCGATCCCTTCGACAGCCTGATCGCCCCGCGCGTGCAGGAAGCGTTTAAGGAAGCCGCCGCCGTGTTGAGCGCGGAGATGATCGTGAAAAAGCGTGAGGAGATCAAAACGAAGTCGTTGCACGCAGCCCGTGAGAAAGTGGGCACCATTCTCGTGCTCGAGGATCTGGTGATCGAAAACATAGTGCTCTCAAAGGAGCTGGAAACGGCCATTGAATCCAAGATGGTGCAGGAGCAAGAGGCCGCGAAGGCGCGCTTCACCCAGCAAAAGGCGCAGATCGAGGCCGAGACGGCGATCGTTCGCGCCAAGGGCGAGGCTGAGGCGATCCGCGTCCGCGCCGAGGCGATTCGTGACAATCCCGGCCTGATCCAACTCCAGATCGTGGAAAAATGGGACGGCCGTTCGCCGCTCGTCATCGGTGGCGGCACCGGTGAATCCAGCGGCGGTGCCAACATTCTCCTCCCGCTGGGTCTGCCGACGGCGCCCTCGACGCCCAAGAAATGAATCGCAGTGGTCTTCGCTTTATCGGGTGGGTGATCGGCGTGCTGGTTTTGGTCGGTGCGTGCCTGCTGTTTCCGCGGGTGCTGGCGTTTGTCGAACTGGCGGCGCGCGAGCTGCGTTATTTCTGGTGGTTGATCCTGATTGCGGCGCTGGGCGTCTGGCTGGTGTTTTTTCACAAAAGCCGGAAGCCATAGCGCCCGGTCCGCCCGGCTGCGTATGGCGATGCCTGGGCGCGAATGCGCCGTAGTCCTACGCCGACCGGGGCAGCGAGAAATAGAAGGTCGCGCCTTCGCCGGGGGCGGCCTCCGCCCAGGTTCGGCCGCCATGACGCGTCACAATGCGCCGCACGTTGGCCAGGCCGATGCCGGTGCCTTCGAACTCCTCGGCCCGATGCAGCCGTTGGAAGACGCCGAATAATTTGGCCGCATACTGCATGTCGAAACCCGCGCCGTTGTCGCGCACGTGGAAGACGGTCTCGGCGGGGGCATCGTCCCAGCCCAGTGTAATCCGGGCGGGGTTCCGGCCGCGCGTGTATTTGACCGCGTTGCTCAGCAAGTTGACATACACTTGCCGCAGCAGCGCCGGGTCCGCGTGCACCGTGGGCAACCGGGGGATTTCCCAAACAATCTGCCGTTCCTTGGTCTCGGGCTCCAGGCTTGCGACAATCTCCCGCACCAGCTGATTCAAATCCACGGGGCTCTGGCGCATTTCCGCGCGACCCATGCGCGAAAAATCCAACAGGTCATCGATGAGCTGGTTCATCTGCTGGCCGGATTGCGTGATGTTGTTTAGATACCGCTGTTCCACGGCATCCAGTTTTCCGTGCAGCTTTTTCTCCAGCATCGTCGCATAGCCCATGACGTGCCGTAGCGGCGCCCGCAAATCGTGGGAAACCGAATAGGAGAAAGCCTCCAGTTCCTTGTTCGCCATTTCCAGCCGGTCATTGGCGCGCTGGATATCTTCCTGCGCCCGGTTCAGTTGCCTGTTCCGCTGAATGGCCGCGTCGTAGGTGGAAAGGAGGAGATTGAGAATCTGCAGCCGGTCGGCGGTGATGACATGGCGCTGACCGTTAAACAAAATCTCGACGGCGGTGGACGCTTGTTCGTTCTGCCGGATGTGGGGATTGAGCAACATGAACTCCACCCGCTCCACGAGGTGCTTATCGTCATAGGGTTTGAGGATGAAATTATCCGCGCGGCACTCCAATCCGCGCATGACATCCCCGGGATCCGAAAGGGTGGTGACCAGAATCACCGGCAGATCAGCCAGCCCGGTTTCCGTTTTAACCCGGTGGCAGAGTTCGTAGCCGTCCATCTCGGGCATGACCACGTCGCTGATGATGAGCGTCGGTTTGCTCCGGCGCGCCGCTTCCAAGGCCAGTCGCCCGTTTGTGGCGTGGGTAACCTGATAACCTTGCTGCTCCAAGATATGCCGCAAGCGCTGGGCTTGGGTCGGACTATCCTCCGCGATGAGAATCCTTACGTCTTGGCTCGGCATGGTCATGAATTATCCGCTTTGGGTTTTTTGTCGCCCGTCAGCGCAATCAGCAGCCCGGCGATTTTGTCGGCCGGCATCACATGCGTCGCGCCGCCCAGTGCGATCGCTTCCCCTGGCATGCCAAACACCACGGAGGTCTCTTTGTCCTGCGCGACGGTGGTGGCGCCTTTGTCTTTCATCAGCCGCAACTCGGCCGCTCCATCCTTGCCCATGCCGGTCAGCAACACTCCCACGGCATCGGGTCCGCAGACTGTGGCCAGCGAGCGAAACAGATACGAGACCGCCGGGCGCAACCCGTTCTCCGACTCCTCCCGCGTGAGCAGGATGCGACCGTTGGCGCTGAGTCCCATCTGAAAACCATCCGGGGCAAGATACACATGGCCGGGCAGGGGCGTCATGCCATACGCGGCGATTTGCACCTTAAAGCCGGTGGTTTGACCCAGCCACTCGACGAGCCCAGGCAAAAATCCGTGCGCGATGTGTTGCACGATCAGCACGGGCACGGGGAAGCCCTTGGGCAGGCCACCCAGGATGGTTTGCAACACCGCCGGCCCGCCGGTGGACGCTCCGATTCCGATCACCTTGATCCGCGTGGCGGCGGGTTTCGGTTCCCCGGGTTTGGCTGGCGTGGGGCTGCGTAAACGTGCCCAGCGGCGCACCACCCGGACCTCGGCCATCAACCGGACGGTCTGCCGGAGATTGGCGGCGATTGATTCAAACTCAGGGTGCTCACGACTCACTGGTTTTTCCACGCAGGCAACCGCCCCGGCCTCGAGTGCGGCGAAGGTGGTCACCATCCCGCCGAGAGTCGCGGCCGAGCAAATGACGATGGGCACCGGCTTTGTTTCCATGATGCGCCGCGTGGTTTCGAACCCATCCATGCCGGGCATGTGGATATCCATGACGATCGCATCCGGCGCATGCTCCTGCAGGAAATCCAGTGCGGCCTGTCCATCGTTCACCGCGGCCATGACCTTGATGAGCGGATCTGATTCCAGCAGATGCTCCAGATGCATGCGGCTCACCGCGGAATCATCCACCACGAGCACATTGATTGGTCGGTCTTTCATTTGGTTAGATCAATCGCTGGACGGCGGCGAGCAGGTCGCTCTGTTCGAAACGACCTTTAACGATGTAGGCATTGGCCCCCACATCGATGCCTCGCTCGCGGTCCTCCCGTGACTCCAGGGCGGTTACGAGCACGACGGGCAATTCGGCGAGGTGCCGGTCGGCCCGGACCCTCGCCGTGAGATCGAGTCCGTTCAACCGTGGCATTTCCACGTCGGACACCAGCAAATCAAACTTATCGGTCTTGAGGGACATGAATGCATCCATGCCATCCACCGCCGTCTTAACCTTGTAACCGGCGGACTCGAGGACGCTCTTCAGCAGCATACGCGAGGTAATCGAGTCTTCCGCCACAAGCACCGTCTTGACGCTGGTGATCGCCGTGATCGGCATGATCCGTGAGACATGGGCACCGGGCTTTCGGGCGGATTTCAGCAAGTCCGCCACATTGATAACAGGCGCCACTTCACCCGAAGCGAGGACGGTGGCGCCCGCGATATTACGCACGCGCGAAAGCGGCCGTCGAAGCGGCTTCACCAACACTTCCTGCTCATCCAGCACGGCGTCGACGGCAAACGCCATCCGCTGATCCCCCATGCTTAGCACGAGAACAGGCTTGGCCATGGGTTCTTCGCCGGTCTCGGCGAGTTCCAGCACTCGGGCCAGCCGCACGAGGGCCAGCGTCCGCCCGGCGAAGGTGATGGTCTCCCGGCCTTCGACGGTGTGCACGTCCGTCAGTTTCACGCGCGTCACCCTCTCAATCTGAAACGTGGGCACCACGAACCGGCGTCCACCCGCCTCAATCAGGACGCCGCGGAAAGTTGCCAGCATCGAGGGCAGCAGGATGCGGAAGCGGATGCCTTTGCCCGGTTCGCTTTCAACCGAGACGGTTCCGCCCAATTTCTCCGCTTTTTCCCGGACGATCGCGAGGCCCAGCCCTCGACCGGACAGCTTGGTGACTTCTTCGCTTGTGGACAGGTCGGCTTCAAAGATCAGCGCCTGCACGGCCGCGTCATCCAGTTTGCGCGCCTCATCCGCAGTGAGATGGCCGTGTTTGACGGCCGACTCCCTGAGCCGCTCAAGTTCGAGCCCGCCGCCATCGTCGGACACGCTGAGCTCCACCTTGCTCCCGTTCACCGGCGACGCCTCCAGCGTGATGGTGGCGCGCACCGGTTTGCCTGCGCGAATCCGCCTTTCGGGGGTCTCGATCCCATGATCGACGCTGTTGCGCAGCAGATGGAGCAACGGATCCTTCATTTCCTCGAGGATCCGTTTGTCGATCTCCACATCCTCGCCGCGGACCACCAGGTTGGCTTCCTTGGCCTGATCGCGGCAAAGATCGCGGAGCAGTTTCGGAAACGGTGCCGCGACCGAGGCAAACGGCAGCAGCAACAGTTGTTTGGATTCCTTGAGTAAATCGTCCACGAGGCGGCCGATGACGTGGCTGTCCTGCTCCGTGGTGCGGGTCAGTGCCGTCACTTTGTTTTCCAGCGCCTTGGCGTGGTCGCGGTCCCAATCAAAATAATCCAGGAGCCGCGCCAAGCCGGGGTTGGGCGTGCGGCCTGACGCCAGCGTCTGGCGCAGCAGGCGGATTTCCGGCTCGATCTTGGTCCATTCGTTGCGCCACGTGTCGAAGCTTTGGCCGAGTTCGCGCAAATCCGACGCCCGCTGCCTTGCCGTCAATTTCGCGGTCAGCATCTCCTCCGCCTCCACGAGGCGGGCGTCGAGCTTCTTCACGGTGATCCGGACGGTTTCATCCCCCGCCTTGAGGTCCGGGATTCGTGGTGGCGGCGACTCGGGCTTCGTCCGTGACTCCGCCGGAAAAGCGGCCGGTGGGGCGATCGACGGGGCCGGTTTGGGCGGCGGGCCCGCGGGATCCGGTGAACGGGACAAAACCTGGGCGATGCTGTTGAGCGCGCGATGCACCCGGTCGAGCGCAGCCACGGCCGGCGGGGTTTGCTCCCGTTTCCACGTGGCGAAGGTGTCTTCCAGGGATTGGCAGAACGTTTCGATTTCAGGGAAATCCGCCGCGCGCGCCGCGCCCTTCAAGCTATGCGCGGCGCGAAACACATTGGCCACCAGCCTGGCGCGCTCATCGGCGGCGGGCGCCTTTTCGAGGTCAAGCAGGCCGGTGGCCATCGCGTGCAAATGCTCCGCGGCCTCGACCAGGAAGGTCGCGCGGAGGGCTTTTAGAAACTCCTCGTCCTTGGCACCCATGCTTTAGACCTGGTAGCGGGCGACCAGTTGCTTCAGCCGCTGGCCGAGTTCGCTGAGATCGCGCGCGGCGGTTTCGAGCTGTTTGGCACTCGCCACATTTTGGGTGCTCGCCTGCTTGATGCTCTCCATGGCCGTCGCCACCTGATCCACCCCGACCAGTTGCTGCTGGCTGGAAGCGGCGATCTGGGTCGCCGATTGCGCGGCTTCCGTGGCGCTGTCGGACAGCACTTGAATCGATTCACCGGCCAGTTCCGTTTGGCGGGTGCCGGCTTCCACCGCTTTCGTGCCCTGCTCGGTGGCGAGCACCGCGGTGGTCGTGGCTTTCTGCACTTCGCTCAGGATCGTGCGCACCTGGTTCGTCGCCTGCCGGGATTGTTCCGCCAGGCTTTTCACTTCCGCGGCGACTACGCCGAACCCCTTGCCCTGTTCGCCGGCCTTCGCCGCCTCGATGGCGGCATTGACCGCGAGCAGGTTCGACTGCGCCGCCAGATCTTCCACGGTCGCGATGATTTGGCCGATGGTCTGGCTCTGTTCATTCAAGCGCGCCATGCTGGCGGCAATGGCGTCCATTTGCTGGCGGATGCGGTTCATCCCGGCGTCGACATCCTGGATGGATTTCCGCCCGGTGGTGGTCGACTGCGCCGCCTTTTGCGCGCTTTCCGACACATCCCGGGCCTTCTGGCTGGCGAGGTCGGCGGTTTGCCGGACCTCTTCCACCGTGGTGGTGGTTTCGTTCACCGCCGCGGCCGATTCGCTGGCGCTGGCCGCGAGCTGGGTGGTGGAGACGGAAATTTCATTGGCGGCGGTGCCCAGGACGCTGACTCCTTCCGTCAGCTCGCCCGTCAGGCGCTGCAGGTTTTCCACCATGGCGGCGAAGGCGTTACCCAGCACGTCTTTCTCGGATTGGGGCTTAACTTTTACCCGCAGATCGCCCGCCGCGATTTTGCCGGCTACTCCGGCCATTTCCTTCAGCGAGTCTGACATCCGGGCAAAGGTCCGCGCCAGCGTCCCAACCTCGTCGCCGCGGTCGCTGGCGGCGATGGCCACACTCAGGTCGCCCACCGCGATGCGTTCGGCCGTCGCGGAGATTTCCCTTAGCGGGTAGGCGATGTGCCGCGTAATGATAAACCCGGCCAGGGCCAGCACGACGAAAGCGGCCAGCGTGCCGAGCACGATCGTGAGCAAGGCATGGTGCGAACTCTTTTGCGCCTCGGCCGTGCGCACGCCGAGGAGTTCGTTTTCCTCGGCCTCCATTTCCTTCACGAGTTTGCGGATGTTGACCATGATCGTCCGGCCCCGGTCCGTCCGCACGATTTGCAAGGCGGCATCGAATCCGTGGTCCCGGCGGGCGGTGATCGATTCCTCCAGCTCGGAGAATTTTCCATCCTTGCCGGTGACCAGGGGCTCCAGCAGGTCGAGCCGGCGTTGCTGGTTGGGATTGTCCTTGGTGAGCTCACGGAGGGCCTTGAGTTCCTCTTCAAACAGGCTTTGCGCGGTGCGAAAAGGGCCCAGATATTTGTCGTCGCCCGTGATGATGTAACCCCGCTGGCCGGTCTCGGCGTCCTTCATGGTGGACAGCACGTCTTCGAGCATGACCAGCACGCGCTGGGTGTGGGCCACCATTTTGGCGGTGGCGCCCAGTTTATCAATGCTCTGGTAGGCGACCGTGCCGATGGTCACGAGGATCGCCAGCGCCAGCGCGAAACCCGTGCCGATTTTCATCCCGACATTCCATTTGATCATTTCGATAGTCTCCGTGTTTGGGTTTTAATAAATTTTCCGGCGGCGCTCAGGCCGGCACTTCCTCGTTCACCGTGATTTTGGGGTCCGAGAGAATGCGATCGACGTCCAGCACCACCACGGATTCCGGCGTCACGCCTTTAAGATAATCCGCATTGATGCCAGCGAGGGTGGGGAGGGTCGCCTGCAAGCTGGCCATGGGAATGGCCCGCACGCTCCCGATCACATCGGCCAGGAGGCCGAATTCGAGTTCGTCGTTTCCCACGAGAATGATCCGGTGGAGATCGGTGATGCCTTGCTCCGGCAATCCCAGGATTTTCTTCAAATCGAACACCGGCAGCAACCGCCCGCGCACATTGACAATCCCAAGCACAAATGCCGGCGTGCAAGGCAAGGGCGTGAGGGCCACGAACGGATAAACCTCCCGCACATGACGGATTTCCATCGCGTAGGTTTCCTGGGCCAGGCGGAACTCCAGCACATCGAGCAGGGTTTCCGCCGCCGGGGCCCTGGCCGGCGGCCGGGCCAGGGCGATGGCGCGGCCGCGCAGGATTTCGGCGGTAGTGAGTGATGCTTGCTTCATGGCCTGGCTTTCACGGTCGTGAGGGACGAGATGATTTCCGCGAGCCGGCCGACGGTGAGTCCGTCTGCTTCCAAGAGGGCGCCCTCGGCCGGAAGGTCAGCCAGTAGCTGTCGGGCGTTGTTGAAATGCCGGTCGGCCTCCTCGGGCCTGGCACTCGCCCGGGCCAGGTTGCCCAGGGCGAAATGCGCCAGCACGAAGGTCGGATCCAGATAGACCGTGCGTTGAAACGAATTCCGCGCTTCGGCCGCATGGCCCTGTTCGAGGAGGACGGTCGCCCGCAGATAATGGCCCGTGGGATCCACCTTATCGTGGGCGATCGCCCGGTCGCACCACGCCAGCGCATCCGATAGTTTGCCTTGGTTTGCCAGGGCGCGGGCGAGCAAATGGATTTCGCAGATCGCGCGTGCCTGACCCATTAGCAGCATGGCAATCGCGTCAGCATACCGGCCCTGGGCATAGAGCGATAACGCGGCTTCGTGCGATGTCGGGCGCGGTTCATCGCGCGCCGTCCGGGATGGTGAAGCCGGCGCCGGCTTTGTCGGCGAATCGGCTGGCCGCCAGGACAGCCCGGAGGTCGCGCGCCTGGAGTCAACCCGTGGGATGTGCCGGAGCGAGGGCGCGAGGGACGGGGACTCGTTGCTTTTCTGATAGAGGATGACGCCGGGAAAGTTGCGGGTGGCCAGTCCTTGGAAGTGAACTTGGGAAACCTCGCTTGGGCCGACCGCGAGCCAGCCACCTTCCACCAAGGCATGCCTGAGATTGTTGATGGCGCGGCCGGCTTGGGTCGGCGAAAAATACATCAGGACATTGCGGCAGAAGATTACATCCATCGCGTTCGTATCCGCGGCCGATCCGGCATAACTCGTTTCCGCGAGATTCAAGGGCGCAAAGGTCACCAGCTGCCTGATCTCCGGCACGACGAGGTAACGGCCGTCATCGCCGCGGGTGAAATAGCGCTCTTTAAAGCCAGCCGGGGTATCGCGAAACGACCACTCCCCATAGGCTCCGGCCACGGCTTTTTGCAGGAAGTGCTCATTGATATCCGTCGCCAGGATGGTCACCTGCCATTCCTGCAAATCAGGCAGCAACTGGTGCAGCAGGATCGCCAGCGAATACGCTTCCTCTCCGGTGCAACAAGCGGCGCTCCAGAATCGCAACTGCCGCCCGCCGCGCCGCCGGGACTCGATCAATGCCGGAAGCACCTGGGTGCCGAGGATCTCGAAGGTTTTCTTTTCCCGGAAAAAATAGGTCTCACCGATCGTGAGATGATGCGCGAGCACCTGAACCTGCGCCTTGGTGAGCGGTGCGGCGAGCAACGATTCGACGCAGGCGTCACAATCACTGTAGCCGAGTTCGCGCGCGGCTTCGGCCAGACCGCGTTGCAGATCGGGCCAGCGCTCCCGGGGAAAGTGCAACCCCACCGCCTCCGCGATGCGTTCACTCAAACGCGCCCAGTCGGTCGCCATGGTGTCAGGAGGCATGGCTTGCCTCCTGGCGCAGGGCTTCCGTCAACACCTCGGTCTCATCCGCGGACAGGAATTGCTCCAAGTCGTGGATCAGCACCAACCCATCCGGCAGTTTGATGACGCCTTGGATTTGTGCGCCCGGTGAAACGAATTGTGCCGCCCCGATAATCTCCGCCGCCGGCCATTCCAGGACGCCTTCGGCCTCGTCGACGACCAGCGCCACGTTGCGCCGGGCCGTCTGTGCGATCACGAATTGATCGGTCAGGCGGATCTCCCGCTCAGCCAGCTGAAAGCGCCGGCGCAGATTGAACACCGGCATGATTTCGCCCGCGACGTTGATCACCCCGAGCACCACGGCTGGTGCGCCGGGCAGGTGGGTGACTTCGACCGCGGCGACGACGCGTTGGACGGCAGGCAGGGCCAGGGCATAGCGTTGCTCGTCCAGACAGAAAAGCATCAGTCGCAGATCGACGCTCATACCGGATAGGGAGGGTTCCCCCTCCGGACGCGCCCACCGATCCGGCACCCCACAGGTTCGCAGATGTGCAACGAGCCGGTTAAAAATATCTTACTCGCTCCGGGCAGTTTGTCCGGTCCCGATAAACCGGGCTGCCATGGCGTGAATTCCATCGTATGCCTGAGGATTGCAGGGGACGGACTCGTGCCTCGCAAGGCTCATGCTCTAGTGACATTACCGACCGTCGGTTTTGCGTAATAATACGGAACGGCCGCATCGTTTTTTGCCGTGGGCGAACATGTTCATCGCGCGCAGCGCACTCGCGCGATGTCGCTGGCTCGGTTTTTTCGATACGGCAGGAAGCCGCCGGCGCACGTTTATCCGCGCATGTCCATGCCACCGTCGACGGTCAGGGTCATGCCGGTCACGAAGGCCGCGAGCGGAGAGAGCAGGTAGGTCGTGGCGCCGGCGATGTCACCGGGCTGGCCAATGCGGCCCAGGGGAAAGCCGGCGATGATTTTGTCGCGACCGATGCGGTCGAGCGAATCATTGGCCATGTCGGTCTCAGTCCAGGCGGGCGCGACGCAGTTGACGCGGATTTTGTCCGGCGCGAGTTCCCGCGCCATGCTGCGCATGAACATGATCTGGCCGCCCTTGCTGGTGGCGTAGGCCGAGTAGATGTCGCTGCCGCGCTGACCGGCGGTGGAGGTGTAGATAACGATGCTGCCACCGCGGCCGGATTTGCGCAGATGAGGCACGGCGGCCTTCACGGCGAGAAACGTGCCGGTGAGGTTGGTGGTAAGCGTGCGGTTCCAGAGCTCGAGGCTCATCTCGGCGATGGGCTTGCCTTCAAAGATGCCGGCCGAGACGACGAGCCCGTCGAGCCCGCCGAGCGTGGTGACGGTTTGGGTGATGCCGGCGGTGATTTCGACTTCGTTGGTGACGTCGGCTTTCACCGCGAGGGCGCGCCGACCGAGGGTCTTTATCTGGCGAACGACTTCGGCGGCGGCGGTTTGGTCGCGGGCGTAACCGATGGCGACGTCGGCGCCGGCCTCGGCGGCCATCAGGGCGGCGGCACGGCCGATGCCGCGACTGCCGCCGGCGATGAAAATGCGATGCCCGGTGAGATTCAGCATGGGGTAGGTGGGGTTGAAATTGGAATTTGGGTTCGCCGGGAAAGGTGGCGAGCAGAATTCACGGGATGGGTGAGAAGCGGCTTTGACGAACGCCGGACGGGTGTTCATCCGTAACCGCCATGCTGCAATCACTCCGCATCCGCAACCTGGCCCTCCTCGACGAGGTGGCGCTCGATTTCGAGGCGGGGTTCACGGCGGTCACGGGCGAGACCGGCGCGGGCAAGAGCATTTTGCTCGGCGCGCTGAGCCTGCTCGCGGGCGAACGGGCGGACAAAACGATCATCCGGCAGGGCGCCGCGGCGTGCGACGTGGAAGCGAGCCTGTATTTCGAGGACGCGAAGAAAATCGACGCCGTGCTGGCAGAGTTGGACCTACCGCCGTGTGAGGAAGGGGTGTTGATTTTGAAACGCAGTCTCCCGCGCGACAAGGCGCCGAAGCTCACGGTGAACGGCAGTCTCGCCACGCTCTCCGCGTTGCAGCGACTCGGCGAGCACTGGGTGGATTTTCACGGCCCGAGCGAGCCACGCCGACTGCTCAAGGACAGTTGCCAGCTGGAGTTGCTCGATCTCTACGGTCGCGCCGGAGCCGCGTTGGCGGCATATCAGGCCAAGTATCAGGCGTGGCGCGAACTCGTGGCCGAACTCGAGCGGGTGACACATGAGACGAAGCTGTCGCCGGACCAGATCGAGTTCATCCGCAACCAGCTCGCGCGCATCGAGGCGTTGGAGCTGACCGAGGAAGCGATCGCCGAGCTCGAGCGGGATTTTTCCCGCATGAGCCGCGCGCAGGAATTGATCGAGCTGTCGCAGGCGCTGGCTGCCGGGCTGATCGGCGAAGATGGCGTGCAAGGCCGGCTCGCGGCGCTGCTGCGCGAGGCGCACGCGCTCGAGAACATCGACCCGGCGAGCCAAGCGCTTTCGGAGCGGCTTTCATCCGCGGCGGTGGAGCTCAATGATCTCGGCGCGGAGTTCTCCGCACTGAGCCAGCAGTTGCAGTTCGATCCCGAGCAGGCTGAACAGCTCGCGGCAAAGATGAACACGTGGCTGGAACTGAAGCGGAAATATGGCGGTGATTTTCGCGCGGTGATCACGGCCCGCGACGACATGGCGCGGCGGCTCGAAGTGCAGGACGACATCGAGGGCGCGCTGGCGCGACTGGAGAAGCAGAGCGCCGATGCGCTGCGGGCGGCGAAAAAAGAGGCGACCGCGCTGCGCGGGCAGCGCGAGAAGGCGGCGAAGGAGCTGGCCAAGATCGCGGCCAAGTCCATCGCGCAGCTGGGCTTCAAGAAGGCGGATTTTCAGATCAGGATTGTGCCGCTGGCCGAGTTGGTCGCGACGGGCGATTGTGCGTGTGAGTTTTTGTTTTCGCCCAACGTCGGTGAAGCGCCGTTGCCGTTGAGCCGGATCGCGTCGAGCGGTGAGCTCGCGCGCGTGATGTTGGCGCTAAAGACCGTGCTCGCCGACCTCGATGGCGTGCCGCTGCTGGTGTTTGACGAAGTTGACGCCAATGTGGGTGGCGAGATCGGCAGCGTGGTGGGCGAAAAGATGGCGGAGATTGCCCGCGGCCACCAAGTGCTGTGCGTGACGCACCTCCCGCAAGTCGCGGCGCAGGCGACGTGTCACCTGGTGGTGACGAAGGACCAGTCGAAGGACCGCGCGGTGGTGACGATCGAGCCGATCCAGGCGAGCCGGAAGGCGCGCCTCAGCGAACTCGCCCGCATGCTCGGCGATCGCAACGCGAAGAGCGCGCTGGCGCACGCCGAGGAACTTTTGGGCAAAGGCTGAGCGACGTGAGCCGCGTCAGTTCGTCCGGAAGCTGCGCCATTTTTCCAGCGGAATCCGGGAGAGGGCGATGAGGGCGAGCTGCGAGATGACGAAGCCGAGGAGCCAGTAGAACGCGGCGTCCATGAAGCCGTAGCTGTGCAGGCCGACGCCGAGCATGTTGGTGCCGAACCAGCTCCAGCTCGTGACGATGTTGCCGAATAGCGCGAGGGCCATGAGACCGCGTTGTTTCACCAAGCCACCCCAGCGGGCGTGGAGGATGAGCGCGTTCCAGATCACGATGATGAGGGCGCCGTTTTCCTTCGGGTCCCAGCCCCAGAAGCGGCCCCAACTTTGGTCGGCCCAGATGCCGCCGAGGATGGTGCCGACGAGGCTGAACAGCGTCGCGAAGCAGACGATGCCATAGACCATGCGGGCGAGGGCATCCGCGGTGGCCTTGTCGAGCGACTTGGTGAAGACGCCGCGTAAAACGTAGATCAGCGCGAGGAAACCGGCGAGGAAGGTCGCGGAATAGCCGATGGCGATGATGACGACGTGAGTCGCCAGCCAGAAGTTGGAGTCGAGCACGGCCTGCATCATTTCAAGTGTGTCGCCGCTGAGGGAGAGGTGATGCGCGATGAGCAGGGTGCCGAAGCCGATGAGCCCGGCGGAGACGCTGCCGACGGCGTTTTTGTAGATCGCCTCGAGGATGAGGCAGAGGCCGACGGCGCCCCAGCCGACGAAGAGCGCGGACGAATAGAGATTGGTCACGGGCGGGCGGCCTTCGAGCCACATGCGCGTGAGGATGCCGATGGTCGTGGCGACGAAGGCGAGGGCGACCAGCCAGAAGGCGGAGCGACTCAGCACGTGGGACCACTTGAGCCAGGAGACGAGGGCGAGGAAGAACGCGAAAACGTAGAGCGACATGCTCTTGTAAAAAGGCTCCGCGGCGTTGAAGCGGGTTTCGGAAGCGACCTTGCTGACGGCGGCGGGGAGACGCTTGCCGAGCTCGGCGCCGTAGAGCTCGACGATTTTGTTGAACTCCTCCGGTTTTTGCTGACGCCATGCGTGCGCGAGGCCGGCGTAGGCGAGGGCGGTGGAATCGATGGCACCACTCTGGAACGTTTCAAGGATGGCGTTGCCGGTCGTTTTCCAGGCCGTGGGGTCCTCGGACGGTGTCGCGGGCGCAATGGCCAGGATGCGGGTGGAGCCGCCCATGAAATCGTAGCGCGGGCCGAGCTCCATCATGACCTGGTAGGCGGACTCGTCGTAGGATTGGCCGGCCTGTTTGGCGCGGATGGCGGCGACGCCGGCGGGGAGCGCTTGCTGGAAACGCAGGAGTTCGCCGAGGAAATTATCCACCCCCGGCATCACGAGCGTGTGCTTCAGCTCAAAATAGAGCCGGACGTTGCCGTAGAGCTGGATCACGGCGCGCTGGAACGGTGTGCGGGCCTGCGCGTCGGTAGCCGCGGCAAGCTGGGCCTGGCGCTGGAGTTCGTCGAGCTTGGGTTCGAGCTGCTTGAAGGAGAAACGCGAGCGCGTGGACGGGAGGAAACCGAAGATCGCCAGGGTGTGTCGCACCGAACTGTTGTAGGTGATCTTGGTGTCGGCTTCGGCGATGCCCATGAGCGTGAGCAGCTCGGGCGAATCGATGCGGAAGGTCGGGTAGGTATCGGCCTTTTCGGGGACGAAGAACACGTCGGCGAGCCACTCGATCGGCGATTCGGCGAAAGGTTCGCTCACGGCGGGGTCGCTGATGCGCTGGCGGTTCTGCAACTGCAGGAGCGAACTGCGGGCGACGGTGTCGAGCGGCTTGATGCGGCCGTTGGCGAGCACGGGCAGGCGGCCGAAGCCGGCGAGATCGTAGGCGGTGGGGTTTTTCTGCGGACGAAAAGCCGAGGCGAGGTAGGCAACGCCTAAGAGCAGAACGAAAAGAGGAACGAAACGTTTCATGTTTTAACCACGAAGGGCACGAAGATCACTAAGCTCAGAGCAGGAGGCGTTCGAGGTTCTGATTTCGAAACCGCTTGGTGAAACCAATCGAGGGTTGGCCATCAGACTATGGGATTTGCGATAGAAACTCATCTTCGTGTCCTTCGTGTGCTTAGTGGTGAATTTAGGCCGTGGACGCGGCACGGCGTTTGGCGATGAAGCCGAAGAGGGAAAAGCCGAATTGGACGAGGAGGCCGAGGGTCATCAGGCCGCAGGCGATGTAGGGGAGCGTCCAACTCGGGTTGCGCACGATCTGGAGGATGCTGGTGCGTTCGCCATCGAAGCTCGCCTGATAAAACGTCAGGCCGCCGTAGCGCAGCGGATTGTTCATGTAGATGAGGACCTCGCGGTCATCGATGCCGTCGGGCGTGGTGAGACGGATCCGGCTGGAGAAATTTTTCGGAATCTCGGTGCCGGCGTAGCGGTCGTGGCTGAACTTGAGCAGCGTAAGCGAGTAGGGCTTGTAGTTGCGCTGGAAGCGCAGGCCGAGGCGCCAGGTGCGACCGGCGTAATCGAAGGTCTGCCCGTCGGTGAGCTGCGTGGAAACAAGCCAGGTGCCGAGCGTGCCTTCGGGTCCGATGAGTTCGACGTAGGCGGCGGGCAGGTTGCGCTCGTCCTGCTTGTAAGTGAGCGGGATCGGCGTGGCGGTGATCTGCGGGCCGAGGCCGGTGGTGGCGGGCGACGGCGCATCGGTGGTGCCGGGCTGGCGCATCTGCAGCGCGGCATTGGGAAAGAAAGCCTTGGGGACGACGCGAAAAGGCAGCTTCGGGTGCTGGACCTCGGTGTGGCGGGCGAGGAGTTTTTCGGGAATGACGACGACGTCGTCGAACTTCGGGTCGGTGGCGTCGGTGATGGCGAGTTCGTTTTGACGGTAGCTTTCGGAATAGTTTCTCGTCTGGCCCTCCTCGAGACGCATGGAAAATTCCTCCTGCCACAGGCCGCTGAGCAGTTCGCCGATGAGGAGGAAGATGAGGCCGAGGTGGGTGAGGAAGATGCCGGACTTGCGCCAGGTGAGCTTGAAGCGCGAAACGTGCGCGGTGATGAGGTTGATGAGGAGCAGGCCGCCGATGAAATAGCCGCCGGGGAAAACGGGCACGGGGATCTCGGTGCCGGGGATTTTCTGGAGGACGAAGAACGTGCGGAAGAAATGCTCCTGCACGCCCCACACACCGAGCTGCACCTGGGCGAGCGTCGCCCAGAAGACCAGGATGATCGACAGCGCGAGGAGGACGACGGTGAGCTTCAGCGAGACGAAGAAGTCGTGGAAGGATTGCCAGAGTTCGCGCATGGCTCAGGGGGCTTGGACGGTTTGCAGGAAAGCGATGAACGCGGGCTTCTCGCCGGCGACGAGGGCGTCAGGGCCCATGAGCTTGAAGAACCAGGTCTCGCCCGGGCGGGAGAGCACGGCGCCAAGGATGCGGGTGGGCGCGCCGTTGGCGACGCCGGCGAAATCGACGACCTCGAAGTGGAGGCCGTTGGCGTCGAGGTGCGCGAGATTGGCGTCGAGCTGCGCGTCGCTGAGCGGGGCGAGCGAGATCTGGCCGCGCCAGCGGTTGAGGTTGGCGAGGAGGCCGCCGGTGTCGCCGGGGAACGCGGTGACGGAAAGGTCGGCCTCGCCGCCGGTGCCCTTGATGGCGAAGCTGCCCTTGCGCATGGCGCTGGCGGGCTTGGCGGTCCAGTGGGCGGGGGCGGTCCACGTGACTTTCGCGGAGCCGGTGGGCACGGCAGTGGAGGCCATGTCAGGGGCGGCGGAGGGAGCGGTGGTGTCGCCGATGGGCGGATGGCCATCGGGCAATGTGCCAGCGACGGGGCCCGGTTGGGTCGACGGGGCTGGCGGCACGATTTCCTTCGGCACGCGATAAGAGGCGACCTTGGCCTCGCGGCAGGCGGGGAGGAGCGAGAGCGCCGCAAACGCGGCGAGCAGGGCGAAACGACAGGACATTGCGCGCAGAATGCGGGGTTTTGCGCCCGAACCGCAACCCAATCCGGCCAAGTATCAGCAGGGGTGGTCGGACGGATTAGAAGCACGCCCTCGGCACTTGCCAAGTGACGGGTGGCGCGGAATAAGCGGCGGATGCGATTCGCACCACTGGGCGATGCGGCGGTGACGGTTGAACTCGGGTCCGAGTTCAATGCCGCAACGCTGACGCGCGTGCAGGCGCTGGTTCGCTCACTGGAGCAGGTGCCGCCGGTCGGCGTGGTGGATGTTGTTGCGGCGTATGGGACAGTGACCGTGTGCTACGATTTGCCAAAGTTGCCGCATGGCTACGCGGGGTTGTGTGTGGAAATTGAAAAACGCATCGGCGATTTGAAGGCTGCCGGTGGTGCCGCGGGGGCCACGGGCAAGCGGGTGACGATCCCGGTTTGCTACGGCGGTGAGTTTGGGCCCGAGTTGGCTGCGGTGGCGGCAAGGGCGGGTCTCAGTGTGGAGGCGGTCATCGCCACGCACAGTGGAGCGGAGTATGGGGTGCAGGCAGTGGGTTTTGCGCCGGGGTTTCCTTATCTCGGCGGGTTGCCGGAAAAACTGCACACGCCCCGGCTGGCGACGCCGCGGACACGCGTGCCGGCGGGAAGCGTGGGCATCGGCGGGGCGCAGACCGGCGTTTATCCGCTGGCGACGCCGGGGGGGTGGAATCTGATTGGGCGCACGCCGCTGGCGCTGTTTCGGCCGACGGAGCGCGAACCGGCGCTGCTGCGCGTGGGGGATCGCGTGAAATTCAAGGCCATCACGGCGGAGGAGTTTGCTGCATGGAAATAAAAATCATCCGAGGTGGCATGCTCACGACGGTCCAGGACCTGGGCCGGCACGGCGTGCGTGGCGCAGGCGTGCCGCTGGGCGGGGCGATGGATGCGTTTGCCTTGCGGCTGGCGAATTTGCTCGTCGGCAACGCCGAGTCGGCGGCGGCACTGGAGATGACGCTCGTCGGTGCGGAGGTGGAGTTTTCCGGCGACGCGCTGGTGGCGGTGGGCGGGGGGGATTTCGACGGACTGGAACGGTGGCGGCCGCACGTGATCGCGGCGGGCACACGACTGAAATTTGGTGCGGCCAAGTCAGGATGCCGGGCCTATCTCGCGGTGGCGGGCGGAGTGGAGGTGGCGTCGGTGCTGCGCGGACGCGGGACGTTTTTGCGTGCGGGGCTCGGCGGATTTGAAGGACGGTCGCTGCGCGATGGCGACGTGCTCGCGATTGGCCGCGCGACCACCGGGCGCGCAGGAGACCACTGGCGGATCGATCCGCGGCTGCTGCCGGCTTATTCGGCGACACCGACTGTGCGCGTGGTGCGCGGCGAGCAGGCGGAGGAGTTTCCCGCGGATTGGTGGCGAAGTGAATTCAAGGTATTGGCGCAATCGGACCGCATGGGTATCCGGTTGAGCGGCGGGAAACTGGAGCGCGTAGTGGCCGGTGATTTGGTTTCGCGTGCGGTGATGCCGGGCACGGTGCAGGTGCCGGCGGATGGGCAGCCGATCGTGCTGATGGCGGATGCGCAGACGCTTGGGGGCTACCCGCAACTGGCGCATGTGATCACCGTGGATTTGCCGTTGATGGCGCAACTCCGGCCGGGTGACACGGTGCGGTTTGCGGAGGTCTCGCTGACGGAAGCGCACCGGTTGATGCTCGCACGCGAACACGCGCTCGCACTGCTGCATGAAGGTCTCGGGCAAAAACTCGGATGACTCGCGTCGATCTCAATTGCGACCTCGGTGAAGGGGCCGGCTACGATGCGGAACTGATGCCGCTGATCTCTTCGGCTAACATTGCGTGCGGCGCGCATGCCGGCGATGCCGCGACGATGCGAGCGACGGTGGCGTTGGCGCGGCAACAGGGCGTGGCGATTGGTGCGCATCCGGGATTGGCGGACCGGGCGAACTTTGGGCGGGTGGAGCAGACGTTGAATAGCGAGCAGGCAGCGCGGCTCGTTTTGGAGCAGGTGGCAGCGCTGCGGGCGATTGCGGGGACGGAATTGCGCCACGTGAAATTGCACGGTGCGCTCTATAACCAGGTGTCACGCGATCCGCAGTTGGCGGAGGCGGTCGCTGCGGCACTTGCCGGGCGGGAGCGCGGGCTGGTGGTGTTTGCGCTGGCGGGCAGTGAGTTTGAGCGGGCGGCGCGGCGACTGGGATTGCGGGTGGCGGCCGAGGTGTTTGCGGATCGCACGTATCAGGCGGACGGCTCGCTGACGCCGCGCGGACGCAGCGATGCGTTGATCACGGATGGCGCGATGGCGACGGAGCAGGTATTGCGTTTGGTGCAGGAAGGCCGCGTGCGGGCGACGGACGGGACGGACGTGCGCTTGGTGGCGGACACGGTTTGTCTGCACGGGGACGGAGCGCACGCGGTGGAATTTGCGCGCACGCTGCGGACCGCATTGCGGGCGGCCGGAATCGAAGTGAAAGCGCCCGGCGTGTGATTCGCTTTATGAAAACGGAAACGCGCGCGCAGACGGTGTTGGTGACGGGGTTTGAGCCCTTCGGCGGCGAGCGGATCAATCCGTCGGCGGAGATCGCCCGACACTTGCATGGCACGAGGATTAGCGGCTGCGCCATTGCGGGCGTGGTGCTGCCGTGTGTGTTTGGCGCGGCGAATACCGAGCTTAAGAAATGGATTCGCGCGGCGAATCCGCGGCTGGTGGTTTGCGTGGGCCAAGCCGGTGGGCGGGCGGCGATCACGCCGGAGCGGGTTGCGATCAATGTCGATGATGCGCGCATTGCGGACAATGCCGGGCAGCAACCGGTGGACGTGCCGGTGGTGCGCGGCGGGCCGGCGGCTTATTGGTCAACGTTGCCGATCAAGGCGGTTGTGGCCGGGCTGCGGGCCGAGGGGATTCCGGCGGAGGTTTCGCAGACGGCGGGCACGTTTGTGTGTAATCACGTTTTCTACGGGCTGATGCACGCGTTGCGCCGGCGACCGGGCGTGCGCGGTGGTTTTGTGCATGTGCCGTGGCTGCCGGAACAGGCGCCGAAAGGGCGACCGAGTTTGCCGCTGGCGACAATGACGGCGGCGGTTGCGCGCATCATCGCGATTGCGCTGAAAACGCGCCGCGATCTTCGCGCGGTCGGCGGGCGGACTCACTGAACGGCCGGAGCCGCTTAGTGCATGGCGATTTCTTCGCCGTCGACGACGGTGTAGGCGGCGACGACCACGCCCTGGAGGTTTTGTGCGGTGACGGGAATCGCGTCGTAACGCCGGTTGTTCAAGCCGGTCGTGCGCCAGCCGTCCTTGGACTTGGCGACGAGGACGTGCGTGACGGAGCGATTGTCCTTGGTGCGAAACACGACGCTCATGCCGCGTTCGAGTTGATCGAAGGGTTTGGGATGAACGACGAGCAGCGTGTTGTCGCAGTAGAGCGGTTCCATCGACTGGCCCTGGCCTTTGAGGACGAAGGCGCCGGGCAGGGAAACGGCCACGCGCCGCGCGAGAAACCGGGCCTCGGTAATGGAGCTAAGCTGGGGCGCAGGGGAGGCGGCGACGTAACAGCCGGCGATGTAATCATCGTTGTCCGGCTTGGCGTCGGCGGAGAGGGAAGTCAGGCCTGCGCAAACCAGAGTCGCTGCGAGGAGGATGCGGTTGATTGCCACCAGTGTGGCTAAACTGCACCCGGGCGACGCGCACGGGCAAGCTGATGCGTTTAAGGTTCATTCCCCACGGCGGAGTGGGCAACGTCGCTCGTGAAAATGGGGCGTGGCGCTGTCCGTTCAGGCCTAGTGCCCGCCCCCAACCCGACGACGCCTCAATTGTTGAAGCGGAAGAGCGCGACGTCGCCATCGTGGAACACGTATTCCTTGCCCTCGAGCCGGTATTTGCCGGCTTCGCGCGCGGCCGCGACGCTGCCGAGGCGCGTGAGGTCTTCGTAGCTGACGATTTCGGCCTTGATGAAGCCCTTCTCGAAATCGGTGTGGATCACGCCGGCGGCCTGCGGGGCCTTCCAGCCTTTCTTGATCGTCCATGCGCGCACTTCCTTTTCACCGGCGGTGAAGTAAGTCTGCAGGCCGAGCAGCTGGTAGCTGGCGCGGATGAGATTGGAAACGCCGGAGTCGGAGACGCCGAGGTCCTTCAGGAATTCCTTGGCCTCCTCGGGCGCGAGGTCGATGAGCTCGGCCTCGATGCGGGCGCTGATCGGCACGTAGGCGGCGTCGTGGTGGGTGCGGACGTATTCGGCGACTTTTTGGACGAAGGGGTTTTGCTCGGCGTTGGCGAGATCGCCCTCGGCGACGTTGCAGGCGAAGAGGACGGGCTTGGCGGTGAGGAGCTGGAAGAGCTTCATCAACGCGATTTCCTCGGGCGTGGCGGTGAGGGTGTTGGCGGTCTTGCCGGAATTGAGGTGCGGCGTGAGTTTTTCGAGGAGCGCGAGTTCGATCACGGCTTCCTTGTCGCCGGCCTTGGCGAGCTTCTGGGTCTTGGAGATGCGCTTGCTGACGGCGTCGAGGTCGGCGAGCACGAGCTCGGTGGTGATGACCTCGATGTCGCGCACGGGATCGACGCTGCCCATGGTGTGGACGACGTCGGGATCCTCGAAGCAGCGGACGACCTGCACGATGGCGTCGACTTCGCGGATGTTCGCGAGGAACTGGTTGCCGAGACCTTCGCCCTTGCTGGCACCGGCGACGAGGCCGGCGATGTCGACGAATTCGATGACGGCGGGAATGACGACGTTGGTCTTGGCGATCTTCTGGAGGACGTAGGCGCGCTCGTCGGGCACGGTGACAACGCCGACATTCGGGTCGATGGTGCAGAACGGGTAGTTGGCCGCTTCCGCCTTGCGGGAACGGGTGAGCGCGTTAAAGAGAGTGGACTTGCCCACATTCGGAAGACCGACGATTCCAGCTTTCATAAAGGGGTTGAAGGAGCAGGGGGACTCGGGGCTTGACAAGCCATTTATCGAGCGGTGTGCTCCACGGCTTTTCCAAATAAGTAACGTTCAGAAAAACACCTGTCATGGCTCTTAAAATCCGTCTTACCCGCGTTGGCGCAGTGCACCAGCCGCATTATCGCGTCGTTGTCGCCGAAGCCCGTTCGCGCCGTGATGGCGACCCGGTCGAATCGATCGGCACCTACGACCCGCGCGCCAAGGCCGAAGGCTTCAAGGTCAAGCTCGACCGCGTCGACTACTGGCTCAGCAAGGGCGCGAAGCCGACCGACACGCTCCACGCGATGATCAAGCGCGCCCGCAAGGCCGCCCCGGCCGCGACCGCTTAATCGCCCGTCGCCAGCACACCCAGGGCCGCAAAGCCCTTTGCAGAGGAAGCCTCGGACCATCCGGGGCTTTTTCGTTTTAATACCTTCCCACCCAAACCTTAACCCACATGCGCGTCGACGTCATCACCCTGTTCCCGCGAATGCTCGATGGCTTTTTGAGCGAGAGCATGTTGGGCCGCGGGCAGGAATCGAAGTTGTTGGAGGTCAAGGTCCACAACCTCCGCGACTGGACGACCGACAAACACCGCACCACGGATGACCGGCCCTTCGGCGGTGGCGCCGGCATGGTGATCAAGCCCGAGCCGGCCTTCGCGGCCATCGAGCAACTCCAGACCCCGGGTTGCCGCCGCATTTACCTGACGCCGGACGGCACACCGCTTTCACCGAAGCTCGCGGAGGAACTTTCCAAGCAGCAGCACCTTATCCTGCTCAGCGGCCACTACGAAGGCATTGACCAGCGGATCCGCGAAGGCGTCATCGACCAGGAGGTCAGCATCGGCGATTATGTGCTCACGAATGGCACCCTGGCGGCCGCGGTTTTGATCGATGCGATGGCGCGTTTCATCCCCGGCGTGCTCGGCGAGGAAAAGTCATTGACGCACGAAAGTTTCACCAGCAAGTTGCTCGACTTTCCTCAATACACGCGTCCCGCCGAATTCCGGGGCATGTCCGTTCCGGAGGTTCTGCTCTCTGGAAACCATGCCGAAATCGAGAAGTGGCGGCACGCGCGACAGGTGGAAAAAACCCGTCAGGTCCGCCCAGATTTACTCAAATAAAGCCATAGTCATGAACCCGATCATCCAAGAAATCACCTCCGCGCAGGTCAAGAAAGACACCCCGGCGTTTCGCGTCGGCGACGGCGTCAAGGTGCACACCAAGGTCCGCGAAGGCGACAAAGAGCGCATCCAGATTTTCGCCGGCATCGTCATCGCCCTGAAGGGTCATGGCATCCACGAGAACTTCACCGTCCGTCGCATCAGCTACGGCGAGGGTGTCGAGCGCGTGTTCCCCGTGAACTCCCCGATGATCGACAAAATCGAGATCGACCGCCACTCCGAACCGATGAAGGCCCGCCTTTACTACCTCCGTCACCGCACCGGCAAGGCCGCTGTGGCGATCAAGGAAAAGCGCTTCGACAAGGCGGCGCCCGCCGCTGCCGCCGCGGCGAACTGAGCCTGCCTCGGTTTTTATTTCAGCTTTCAAAAGCGAGTCCCGACCGGGGCTCGCTTTTTTATTCGCCAAAATTCTGCTTCCCCGCCGTCCGGCGCGCGCCTACCTTTTACCTCCCTTTACCTTTATCATGACGCTGCAAACGCCCCTCCTCGCCAAAGCCTGTGCCCAAGCCCGCGGTCTCGCCATCGACGCCGTGCATAAAGCCGGCATCGGCCACCTCGGTCTCCCGCTCGGCGCCGCTGAAATCGGCGCCGTGCTCTACGGACACGCGCTCAGTCACAACCCGGACCGTCCGCGCTGGCTCAATCGCGACCGTTTCGTCCTCTCCGCCGGCCACGGCTCGATGTTTCTCTACGGCTGGCTGCACCTCTCCGGCTACGAGCTCTCGCTCGATGACCTCAAGGCCTTCCGCCAGCTCCATTCGAAGACCCCCGGCCATCCTGAGTTTCACGAGACCCCCGGCGTCGAGTGCACCACCGGCCCGCTCGGGCAGGGCATCGGCAACGCCGTCGGCATGGCCGTCTCCGGCAAAATGGCCGCCGCGCGCTTCAACACCGCCGAGCACGAAATCTTCGATCATCACGTCGTCTGCCTCGCGGGCGACGGCTGCATGCAGGAAGGCGTCGCGATGGAGGCCGTGGCCTTCGCCGGCTTCCAGCAGCTCGACAACCTCATCCTCATTTTCGACTCCAACGACGTCACGCTCGATGCGATGGCCGACAAGACCCAGAGCGAAAACACCGGCGCGCGTTTCAAGGCCATTGGCTGGGACGTGCAGACCGTCGACGGCCACGACATGGCCGCCTTCCTGAAATCCTTCAACAAGGCCAAGAAGGCCAAGACCGGCAAACCGCAGCTCATCATCGCCAAGACCCAGATCGCGCGCGGCATCCCGGAAGTCGCCGGCACCGCCAAGGGCCACGGCGAGGGTGGGGCGAAGTTCGCCGACGCCGCCCGCATCGGTCTCGGCCTTCCCGCCGACCAGCACTTCTACGTGAGCGATGACGTGCGCGCCTATTTCGCCGGTCACAAGCAGCGCCTCATCCGCGCCTGCAACAAGTGGCACAAAACCTACAAGGCCTGGCGCGAAGCCAACCCGGAAAAAGCCGCGCTCCTCGACTCCGCCGCCAAGGCCCCCAGCGCCGCGCACCTGCTCGAAAAGATCCCGGTGTTCCCCGCGGACGTGAAGCATGGCGGCTCCCGCGCCGCCGGCCGTGATGTGCTCCAGCCGATCGCTGCCGAGCTCCCGTTGCTCATCGGTGGCAGCGCCGATCTCTATGGCTCGACGCTCAACTACATCGCCGCGGACAAGGATTTCGACGCGTCCAACCGCGCCGGCCGCAATTTCCGCTTTGGTATCCGCGAGCACGGCATGGCCGCCATCTGCAATGGCATCGCCTACGACGGACTCTTCCGTCCCTCGTGCGCGACGTTCCTCGTGTTTGCCGACTACTCGCGTCCAGCCATGCGCCTCGCGGCGCTCGCCAAGCTCCCGGTCCTCTACATCTACACGCACGATTCCATCGGCGTCGGTGAAGACGGCCCCACGCACCAGCCGGTCGAAACCGTTTCGTCGCTGCGCCTCATCCCGAATTTCGACGTGATCCGCCCCGGCGATGCCGAGGAAGTCGCCGGTGCCTACGCCGCGGCCCTCGAGCGCACCGATGGCCCCACGCTCATCGCGCTGAGCCGTCAGGCGCTCCCGTTGCTCAACGACATCCCGCCCCACATCCGCCGCACTGGCGTGCTCAAGGGCGGCTACGTGGCGGTGCAGGAAACCGCGCCGCTTACGCTCATCATCCTTGCGACGGGCAGCGAACTGAGTCTCGCCGTGGCTGCCGCGAAGGAACTCGGCGCCGGCACGCGCGTCGTTTCGATGCCGTCGTTCTTCCGCTTTGATCGCCAGTCGGCCGAATACCGCGAGAGCATCCTGCCCTCGTCGTGTCGCAACCGCGTCGCAGTCGAGGCGGGTGTCACCGGTCTGTGGCGCGGCTACGTGGGCCTTGAGGGCAAGGTGGTCGGCATCGACCGCTTCGGCCTCAGCGCTCCCGGCCCGCAGATCTTCAAGGAACTCGGCATCACGACCGAGGCGGTGGTCACGGCGGCACGCTCGCTTTCTTAAAACTTAAGCAGCGGCGCAGACTTCAGTGGAGTAGGGCGGGGATTTCGGTCCCCGCCTTAATGCTATTTCTCATTAGGCCGTATTAGCGTGGGCTGCCGCGCGCTTAAGTTGGACTAAAACCGGGCCTCTTGGCGGAAAATCAGCACACCGCGCTTGCGTTTGTAGTTAGCTGCCTAACTATAAGCCCCCTGATTGTTTTGTTTCTAATCAATATTCATGCCGCACCTGCTCCTTAAAGACCTGCCGCGCTACGAGTGCCTGCTCGAGTCGGCCAAGGAATTTCCCGACCTCGACCCGTCGGCGACGGAGGCGTTTTTGCACCTGCTGCGCACCAGCGACGAGGCGTTTGCCGTTTCCGAGCGCAGTCTTGCGACCCATAGTATTTCCCAAGGCCGTTTCTGTGTCTTGATGCTGCTCTGGCGCAGTGTGCAACCTCGCGCCGCCAAGCTCATGGGGGCCGAGGAGTGCACCGCCGGGCCGCGCACTCCCGCCGAACTGGCCGAGGCCGCCGGGGTCACCCGTGCGACCATGACCGGTCTCATCGATACGCTGGAGCGCGATGGCTATGTGAAACGCGATCCCGACCTCGACGATCGCCGCATGATGTCGGTGCGCCTCACGCCGAAGGCCGAGGAGTTTCTCCTCAGTTTTCTGCCCGAACATTTTAAGGTCACCGCCGCCTTGATGGCGTCCCTCACCGAGGCTGAACGCAAGACACTCGTCCGCCTCCTGGCCAAGATCTCCCAGCAGGCCAACGCTTTGTCGCTTCCGGCTCCCGCCGTGGTGACTGGCACCTGACCTGCTCGCCCCGCTCCCTACGACCCTCGCTTTCCACCCGCTTTCAGTCCAACTTCAACCACCTGCTTCACCACCATGCTTAAGAAATTCCTCATCGCAGTCGGCGGCTTCATCGTCGTCTTCCTGACTCTCGGCGCGGTCAAGTCCGCTCAAATCAAAAAGATGGCGTCGACGCCCCACACCATGCCCGCCACGGCGGTCAGCACCTCGCCCGCCGAGGCGGTGGAGTGGCACAGCTCGCTGCACGCCATCGGCACCCTGGCGCCCGTCCAGGGCATCACGCTCAGCGCCGATGCCGACGGCACCATCAAGAGTATCTCCGTTGAAAGCGGTGCCGCCGTAAAGACGGGCGACATCCTCCTCGAACTCGATACCACCGTCGAAGTCGCCCAACTCGCCGCCGCCGAGGCCCGCGCCGAGCTCGCGCAAGCCACCATCGATCGCACCAAGGAACTCTGGGACAGCCAGGCGATTTCCAAGTCCGAGTTCGACGTCGCCGTCGCCTCCGCCAAGCAGGCCGGGGCTGACGTCGCCGCGCTCAAGGCTCTCATTGCCAAGAAACAAATCCGCGCGCCCTTCGACGGCCGCGTCGGCATCCGCCTCGTCAATGTCGGCCAGTTCATCGCCCGGGGCGCGCCGCTGTTGCCGCTCCAGCAGGCCAATCCGATGTTCGTCAATTTCCACGTGCCTCAGCGCAACATTCCCGCGCTGTCGCTCGGTCAGAAGGTTTCGGTCACGATCGATTCCGCGACGGGCGAGTCGTTTGATGCCACGCTCACCGCGATCAACTCCGAGGTCGATCCGGCCACGCGCAACGTCTCCGTCCAGGCCACCGTGCCCAATCCCAAGGAGCAGCTCCGCGCCGGCATGTTTGCCCAGATCAGCGTCGAAATGCCGCAGCCCGAGGCGCTCGTCGTTGTGCCCGCGACCGCCATCGCCTACGCCTCTTATGGCAACTCCGTCTTCATCGTGGAGCAGATGAAGGGCGAGGACGGCCACGAATTCCTCGGCGTGCGCCAGCAGTTCGTGAAGCTCGGTGCCACGCGCGGCGATCTCGTCGCCATCACCGAAGGCGTCAAGGCCGGCGAGCAGGTCGTGAGCGCGGGCGTCTTCAAGCTCCGCAACGGCGTGCCCGTGCAGGTCAACAACGACACCAAGCCCGCGGCCAACCCCGATCCGACCCCGCGTAATTCGTAATCAAGTTTTCGCCTGATGGCAGCCGGCGCATTCGCGTGCCGGCCGCCCTCTGGCGGTCGAGCTGACCGCCGTTCTGATCTCCCTTTCCATGCTTCAAAAAAGTTTCACGGATCTTTTCATCCGCAAGCCCGTCATCGCGCTCGTCGCGAGCATCATCATCCTGGTCGTGGGCGGCGTGTCCTACTTCAAGCTGAACACCCGCCAGTATCCGCGCTCCGACAGCGCCGTCGTCAATGTCAGCACCGTCTATTTCGGCGCCAGTGCCGATACGATCCGCGGTTACATCACGACGCAGCTTGAGCGCGTCATCGCCAGCGCCGACGGCATCGATTACATCGAGTCCGAGAGCCGCGCCGGCTTCAGTTCCATCAAGGTTTACCTGCGCCTCAACTACGACACCAACGCCGCGCTGGCCCAGATCAGCTCCAAGATTGACCAGGTGCGCGGTGAACTCCCGCCCGAGTCCGAGGCGCCCACGATCAGCGTCGAGACGGCGGACAACCAGTTCGCGTCGATGTATCTGAGCTTCTACTCCGACAAACTCGACCAGAACCAGATCACCGATTACCTCAGCCGCATGGTGCAACCGCGCCTCGCCGCCGTCAAAGGCGTGCAAAAGGCCGACGTGCTCGGTGGCCGCGTCTTCGCGATGCGCATCTGGCTCAAGCCTGACCAGCTCGCCGCCCGCGGCCTCAGCCCCGCTGAAGTGCGCGGCGCCCTGCAGGCCAATAACGCGCTCGCTGCCGTCGGTGCGACGAAGGGCTCGATGATCAGCGTCAGCCTCGTGGCCGACACCGATCTCAAGAACGTTGACCAGTTCCGCAAACTCGTCGTCGCCCAGAAAAACGGCGCGCTCATTCGTCTCGAGGACGTCGCCGACGTCGAACTCGGCGCCGAGAGCTACGACGAGGAAGTCCGCTTCGGCGGCCAGACCGCCACCTTCATGGGCATCTGGGTGCTGCCCAGTGAGAGCACCGTCGAAGTCATGGCCCGCGTCCGCGAGGTCATGCCCGACATCCAGCGCAGTCTCCCCGCCGGGCTGAACGCCAAGATCGCCTACGATGCCACCAAATACATCGACGACGCGCTCAAGGAGATCGTGAAGACTCTCATTGAGACACTCTGCATCGTCGCCCTCGTCATCTTCCTCTTCATGGGCTCGCTCCGTTCGGTGCTGATCCCGCTCGTCGCCATGCCGCTCTCGCTCGTCGGTGCGCTCGCGATCATGCTGATGTTCGGTTTCACCATCAACCTCCTCACGCTCCTCGCGATCGTGCTCGCGGTCGGTATCGTCGTCGACGACGCCATCGTCGTCGTGGAAAACGTCGAGCGTCACATCCGTGAGGGCAAAACCCCCGTGGACGCCGCCATCCTTGGTGCGCGCGAACTCGTCGGCCCCGTCATTTCGATGACGATCACGCTTGCCGCGGTTTATGCCCCGATCGCCTTCCAGGGTGGCCTCACCGGTGCGCTGTTCCGCGAATTTGCGATGACGCTCGCCGGCGCTGTCGCTGTCTCGGGCTTCGTCGCCCTCACGCTCTCGCCGATGATGAGCGCCTATCTCCTCAAGGATCACGACCACGAAGAGGCCGGCCTCAGCGGCAAAATCAACCGGATCTTCGACCGCGTGCGCCACCGTTACGAGCGCATCATTGGTTCGCTCATCAACACCCGTGAGGAACGTCGTGCGCCATGGATGCTGCTGGTGTGGGCGCTTGTGGTGTGGATTCCGTTTTGGCTGCTCGGTGTTGCGATCGTGTATGCGGTCTTTGGCTCCGCGGGCATGTCGTCCAATGTTTTGGGTGGTCTCCTGGTCGGGGCGGTGATCGCTACATTCCTCGGGGCGCTGCTCATCATCGCATTCGATTTCCTCCTCGGTCGCCGCTACCGTTCCGTGCAATACGCGCTCACCGGCGCCGTGATGCTCTCCCTGCTGCTGGCGCCATTCTTCATGTTTGCGCAGAGCGAACTCGCCCCCAAGGAGGACCAAGGCGTCGTCTTCAGCATCCTGCTGCCGTCGCCCACCGCCACCATCGACCAGAACATTATCTATGGCGAGCAGGTGCAGACCATGTTCGAGACCGTTCCGGAGTATGAAAATTCCTTCCAGCTCATCTCGTCGCAGTTTGCCTTCTCCGGCATCATTTTGAAGCCATGGTCCGACCGCCACCGCAGCGCGCTCGAAATTGAGCACTCGTTGCAGGGCCCGTCGGCCAAGATCCCTGGCATGCAGGTCATCGTCACGACGCCCGATCCGCTGCCTTCGGGTGGTAACATGCCGATCGAATTCGTCATTCGCTCGACGGCTGATCACCGCGAGATGCAGGAGTTCGCCAACCAGCTTGTGCTCTACGCCAACACCGAGGCCAACGCCGGCGGCGGCGCGCCGACCTTCTATTTTGCCGATACCGACCTCAAGTTCGACCTCCCGCAGGTCGAGATCGAGATCGACAAGGACAAGGTCGCCTCGATGGGCCTCAACCTCTCCGAAGTCGCCCGCGACCTCGGCTCGATGCTCGGTGGCGGTTACGTCAACCGTTTCGTCAACGAAGGCCGCAGCTATCGCGTCATCCCGCAGGTCGAGCGCGGCCAGCGGCTCAACGCCGAGCAGTTGCTCAATTATCACGTGAGCGGCCCGAACGGCCAGCTCATCCCGCTCTCGACCATCGCCACGCTCAAGGAGACCGTCCAGCCGCGCACGCTGAACCGCTTCCAGCAGCTCAACTCGGTCAAGATCACCGGCGTCGGTCCGAGCATCGACCAGGCGCTGAAGAAGCTCGAGGCCAAGTCGAAGGAAGTCCTGCCCGCCGGCTACTCGATCGACTACGGCGGCCAGTCGCGCCAGCTCCGCTACGAGGGTAACGCTCTCTGGCAGGCTGCCGTGCTCGCCCTGATCCTGATCTTCCTCGTGCTCGCGGCGCAGTTTAACAGCTTCCGCGACCCGTTGATCATCCTCTTCGGCTCCGTGCCGCTGGCGATCACCGGCGCCATGCTGCCGATCTTCCTCGGCGAGACCTCGCTGAACATCTACTCGCAGATCGGCCTCATCACGCTCACCGGCCTCATCGCCAAAAACGGCATCCTGATCGTCGAGTTCGCCAACACGCTGCAGGAGCAGGGCGTCTCGAAGCTCGAGTCCATCAAGCGCGCGGCGGCCACCCGTCTGCGTCCCGTTTTGATGACCTCCGCTGCCACGGTGTTCGGTCACTTGATGCTGATTTTCGTGACCGGCCCCGGCGCCGCCGCCCGTAACAGCATCGGCTGGGTGCTCGTCATCGGCATGGCCGTCGGCAGCGTGTTCACGCTCTTCGTCGTCCCTGCCTTCTATGTCCTGATCGCCCGCGATCATTCCAAGGGTCGTGCGCCGGCTGACGCCGCTGCGCCTGCGCCCGTTCCCGCCCACGGCTAAACCTTCCTCTGGTCCCTCCCATGAACACTTCACGTCCCATTCTGTTCACCGCGCTGTTGCTCCTCGGCGTCGCCGCGCCGTTGCCGGCGCAAACCCCGCCGGCCTTCCAGCGCGATGGCCAGCCCGATCCCACCTACGAGGTGCCGGCCGAGCTGAATCTGCCCTACGCGCTGGCCTTCGCGCTCGATAACAACCACGCCATCCGCCAGGCGCGCGAGCGCATCAAGGAGCAGGAGGGCATCGTCCTCGAGGTGCGTTCCCAGCAGATCCCGAATGTCGCCGCCACCGGTGACTACACGGGCAACGACAAGGCCATCTCCACCTCCGTGCCCGCGCAGAACCGCAGCTGGGGCATCGCCGTGCAGGCGACCCAGGTGCTTTACGCCGGCGGCGGCGTGCGCGCCTCGGTCAGCAGTGCCTCGCTCGCCCGCGAAGCCGCCGTCCTCGAACTGCAGGGCGTGATCAACGAGCAGCTCCTGCTCGTCCGCTCGCGCTTCTACAACGTCCTCCTCGCCAAGCAGGCCGTCGGCGTGCAGGAGGAAAACGTGAAGCTCCTCGAGGAGCAGCTGAAGAACGTCAAGAATCGCTACAACGCCGGCGCCATCTCCAACTTCGACGTGCTCCGCGCCGAGGTCGCCCTCGCCAACGGCCGCCCCGCGCTCATCACCGCGCGCAACAGCTTCCGCCTCGGCATCGAGGAACTCCGCCAGGTGCTCGGCTTCGTCAATGTCAACGGCGCCAACGTCGCCCGCATTCCCGAGTTCGTCGGCGAACTCGCCGTCGATCACCAGGACACCTTCGAGCTTCGCGATGCGCTCAACACCGCGCGCAACTCCCGTCCCGAGCTGCAACGCCTTGCCAAGCTCGAGGACGCCGGCGAGCAGCAGGTCGTCGTTTCGCGCTCCGGCGCGCTCCCGCAGGTCGCCGCCTTCGGTCGTTACGACTGGGTCCGCGGCGGTCCCTCCAACAGCTGGGACGACCGTCGCGACGGCTGGACCGCTGGCGTGCAGGCGCAGTGGAACATCTTTGACGGCCGCGCCACGCAAGGCCGCGTCGCCCAGGCCAAGTCGCGCCTCATGCAGACCAAGCTCGCCCTCGAGGAAAGCACCCTCGCGGTCGATGTCGAAGTGCGCCGCGCCAACTCCTCGCTCCAAGAGGCGTGGGAACTCGTGGACGCTTCCGGCAAAGTCGTCGAGCAGGCCCAGGAAGCCCTCCGCCTCGCCAACGTCCGCTACAGCGCCGGCACGGCCACGCAGCTCGACGTGTTGAGCAGCCAGGTCGCGCTCACCGATGCCCGCATGAACCAGCTTGTCGCCTATTACACCTACAACGTCGCCCTCGCGGCGATGCGCAAGGCCATCGGCCAGGCCGATCCCTTCGTCCAAGGCTGATCGCAAAGGGTGGGGCGGGACTGCTGGGCCCGCCGCCAACCATCCCGGATTAGCCCCCTCACGGTGCGCCCAGCGGTCGCCCTCCCACCTCCCAACCATCCCTGCTAAAATGTTCGCCCCTCGAAACATTCATTGTCCAGTGGTGTCATCGACCCGCGCATGAAACTCGTCCGCTTCCTGCTTCTGGGCGCCGCCGTGCTCGCGGGTTTGCTCCTCCTCGTGGTGGGCATTGCCGCCACCTCGTCTTTCCAGACGTGGGCGGCGCGCAAGGCCATCGCCTCGCGGCCTGACGTCGCGGTGACGCTTGATCGGGTCTCCGTCGGCCTGAACCGCGTGCAATTGCAACAGGTGCGCGCCGAATACGCCGGCGCCGTGCTCACGCTGCCCGCCGCCGAGGTCGAGCTGCCGCTCATTGATGCCGCGTGGCATGACCGCGTGACCGTTTCCCGCCTCGTCCTCAAAGGCTGGACGTTCGATCTCACGCAATACACCCCGCCGGCCGAAACTTCCGCCGGTGGCGCATCCTCTCCGCGTCAGGCAGCTTCCTCCACCGCCGGCGCTTCTGCTCCCGCCAACGCCGCTCCGGCCGCCTCGACGAAGCCCTCAACACCCGTCGCATCCGCGACGAGTCCGGCCGCGAGTGCCGCCCAGGCCTTCCAAGGCATCTTCGACCAGCTCAAGCTTCCGCTCGATCTCGCCCTCGACGGTATCGAGTTGGACGGCGAAGTGATTTTCCCCGACGCCCCCGGCCAGCCTCCGGGTCGTGCGACCATTTCCCTCCGCGGCGGCCAGCTCGCCACCAATCGCGAGGGCCAGTTTACCTTCACCGTGCTCGTCTCGCTCCCGCGCGCCGATGCCCCCGTCAACGTCCTCAGCATCCGCGGCAGCTTCAACGCCGCGATGGACTCACCGCGCACGTTCACCCGCCTCGTCGCCAGGATCGATGCCGAGGCCCGCGGTCCCTCGCTGCCGCAGGGCGTGCAGCTCACGCTCGATGCCGCGGCTGCGCGCGTCACGGGCGGCGAGAACTACACGCTTAACGTCCAGTCCGTCGGCAAGCGGCTCGTGGACCTGCAAGCCAACTATCCCGCCGGCGCCTCGCGCCTTGGCGGCATCTGGAAGCTCGACGTGCGCGACACCGACGTCGCGCCCTTCGCGCTTGGCCGTCCGCTGCCGTCGTTCGAGGCGGTCGGCGCCGGCATGTTTGAGACCGACACCACGTTTACGGAAATCCACGCCGCCGGCCGCCTGAAATCCTCCGCCGACGGTCTCGCCATTTACGTGCCTGAGCTGGCCACCGTCGGCGCGCTCGCGCTCTTCGGCGAATTCGACCTCACGCAGCGCGGCGGCACGACCCGCATCGACAAGCTCGTCCTCAACGTCAACCGCCCCGATCCCGTCCTCGCGGTGCAGTCGTTGCAGGCCTTCGAGTTCAATCCCGGCACCGGCGAGCTCAAGGTCGCCGATCCCGCCGCCGATCTCCTCGCGATCAGCCTGCAGGGCCTGCCCACGCGGTGGGTGGCGCCGTTCCTGCCGGACTACGCGCTCACCGGCGGCCTCGTGCGCGGCGAATTCACTGCCAGCGCCGGTGGCGGCGGCCTCGTCATCCGCTCCAAGTCTCCGCTCCAAATCCCCGGCCTCTCGCTCGCCCAGGCCGGCCAGCCGCTCGTCACCAATCTCGACGTGGCCGTGACCCTGCGCGCCGACTACTCGCCGCAGGGCTGGCAGGCCGAGCTCAGCGAACTGCGCGTCAGCAGCGCCGGCGCCCACCTCCTCACGCTTTCCGCCAAGGCCGGCCAGCTCGCCGGTCAGGACCAGGTCATCAAGGCCGCCGGCCAGTGGACCGCCTCGTTGCCCGCGTTGCTCCAACAACCCGTCGCCAAAGGAAGCGCGGTGCTTGCGCGCGGCCAGTTGACCGGTGATTTCGCCGGCAGCCTCGGCTCACAACGGGAAGTGCAGGCCAGGTTCAAATTCACCGAACTCGCCGTGCCGACCGGCGAAGCGCTTCCCGAAATCAGCGCCGAGCTGCGCGCCGATGTCGCGACCGACGGCAAGATCACGTTCCAACTCCCGCTGATCTTCGCCAACCAATCTAAGAAACGCCAATCCGACCTCGCCGTGAGCGGCTCGCTCGTCAGCGCGGACTCCGGTTTCACCACCGACGCGCGTCTCGTAAGCCAGGAAGTGTTTGTCGAGGACGTCCTAGTGCTCGCCGCGCTCGCCGGCGAATCCGTGCCGACGTCAGGGACTCCGCCGCTACCCGGCGATAAACCATTCTGGAACGGCATCAGCGGCCAGGTGGTGCTCGCGCTCAAAAAGCTTCACTACAACGACCAGTTCGAGGTCAGCGACGTCAACGGCACCCTTCACATCGACGCCGGCGCCCTCAAGCTCGACGGCCTCCGCGCCGCGCTGGGCGAGGGTGGGGCGGCCAAGGTCACCGGCGGGCTCACCTTCGCGGCCCGCTCGTCCAAGCCCTACGCGCTCGCCGCCGACCTGGCGGTGAGTGATTTCAATCCCGCGCCGTTTTTCCGCGCGATCAATCCCGGCCAGCCGGCGACGGTCGAGGGCAAGTTCACCGTCACCAGCAAGCTTACCGGCCAGGCCGCCACGCTCGCGGCGCTCGCCGACGATGCGCAGGGCGATTTTCAACTGACCAGCAAGGGCGGCGTCTTCCGCGGCCTGCCCGTTTCCATCGCGAACAAAGTTGAGACCACCAGCCGCATTGCCGCCGGGGTTGCCGCGGTCGGCAGTCTGTTCGGCTCCGGCGCCGGCAAGGACAAGGTCGCCGACATCGCCAATAAGGCGCAGGCCGTCTCCGAACTCGGCAAGACCCTGACGGCGATTCCCTACGACCAGCTCAGCGTCGTGCTTTCCCGCGACGCCACGCTCGCCGCGGTGTTGAAGGATTTCACGCTCATCGCGCCGGAAGTCCGGCTCAGTGGGGCAGGGACCACCACGCCGAAAGCCGGCGCCGCGCTCCTCGACAGCGCGCTCGCGATGGAATTCAAGCTCAGCGCCCGCGGCCACACCGCCGATCTCCTGAAATACCTCGATTCCCTCGAGGCCAAGCCCGACGAACTCGGCTACACCGCCAGCACGCTACCCCTGCGCGTGAGCGGCACCTTGGGCAGCCCGAGCACCAGCGAGCTCAACCAATACCTCGCCAATCTCGCGTTGGAAAAATCCGGCGCCAGCGACCTCCTCCCCAAGTGGCTCGGCGGCGGCAAATAGCCCCGGCTAATCGTTCTCGTTCTCCTGCACATTCTCGTTCTCTCGTCTCTTCGGTTTCGCAGAAAAGAGAACGATTAGGATTACGAGAATGGGAACGAGTGGCCAATGGCGCTCCAGATTCCCCACTTGCCATGGCCCTCATTCCCGTAGCTCAATCACCCGCAACCCCCACGACTACCCCAGTTGAGTTTTAAGCGGATTGATATGCGCCCTGATAAAGCTCAACCCAACGCTCCTGGACCTTCCAACCCCATGATGATCAACGGCTCGAAATCCCTGTTTCATTGCTCCTCAACCCAAAACTCGGTCTGATATCCATCAGCTGAGTTGAGGCGAATAACACTGTTGGGCAAGATGAACACCGTCTACATTGTGACTCACAGCTATCTGCTAGATGGCGCCGACGAGACAAAGTTTATCGGTGCCTACGCGTCCGAGAACGATGCACGATTAGCAGTGCGCAGGAAGCGTCGGTTTCCCGGGTTTCGTGATCATCCTAAGGGTTTTCACATCGGCCGGCTCGAAATTGGCCGAGATCAATGGTCCGAAGGTTTCATTACTATTCCGAGCGAGAAGAAGCGGGTTGCCAGCAGTTCGAGAGCGAAAGCCGGCAAGAAGAAAGAGCCTAACCGGACGCTACAGCCAACGTCGCTATCGCGCCGTGGCTGATCTCGAACGATCGGCGGAAGAAAGATGAAGAGGCTTACCCTAATTTTTCTCATCGGCATTGCATGCGTTGCCCATTGCTTCGGCGCGTATGACAAGCGACTCGTCCACGTCTCGGAGCAGCTGCGTCAGTGCAAGATGGCGTTCGACGTTGAGCTTCCGATGGTCGGTGGCGCCGCAGTCGGTGACGCCGCCACCCCGCACGAATTCTATCTCCTTTTCCCATATATCAGAAGAATCGCCAGCGACGCCGATTTGAGCGCCATGCTTCACGACAAGAGTCCCGTTGTCAGAATCATGTCCGCCAAGTGTATTGTGCAGCAGAAAGACTCTCCGTTGATGCACGAATTGGATGCGCTCACGAAGGACGCCGAGAGGGTTTATGTCGCACCTTTCGGGTGTGGCATCCTTAAGCAGACCGTTGGCGAAGTCGTCCGCGAGTTAAAGAGGGATCCGGATTTTCTCGGCGGACCCCACAAGAGCTGAAAAGGGCAGCAGGCTGCGGATACTGATGTGGCCATGCCGACCGCTTTCCGTGGTTTCTGTTTCTAGGAGCTGCGAACGACCACAATCGTGAGAATAAGCACGAAGGCAGGGGAGGCCGCTGATCGGTCGCTTTCCTCCTGTCTTGCTAAGCCCGCATCGCTGCGCACAGAAATTGCTACAGCTTCTCTGATGCCCGCACCGACTGTATCGCGCTTTCGTTCGTTCTCCGGCCTCCGGGCCATGCAGGCGTTTCTCGGCGGCTGGACGGTGCTGGTCTTCACGTTCCTCTACGCGCCGATCGCGGTGCTCGTCGTTTACTCGTTTAACCTGTCCCGGCTCAACATCACGTGGACCGGCTTCACTACCCGCTGGTATGTCGATCTGGCCAACCACGCGCCGCTCATGCGTGCGCTCAAGAACAGCCTCATCATCGCCGGCTTCACGACCGTCCTCGCCGTGATCTTTGGCACCGCCGGTGCCTGGCTCCTGCATCGTTACCGTTACCGCGGAAGCAATCTGCTCCAAACCCTCATCGCCGTGCCGATGATGATGCCCGAGATCGTCATGGGCATCAGCCTGCTCATCTTTTTCACCACCGCGCTGCTCAAGCTCGGTTTCGTCACGGTCATCATCGCCCACGTCACGTTCTGCTTCCCCTTCGTGCTCGTGGCGGTGCAGGCGCGTCTCGTCGGGCTCGATGGCGCATTGGAGGAGGCTGCCCTCGACCTCGGGGCCACGCCGTGGCGCGCATTCTGGCTCGTCATCGTGCCATGTCTGCGCCCCGCGATCCTCTCCGGCGCGCTGATGGCCTTCACGCTCTCGATGGATGAAGTGATCGTCACTTATTTCACCACCAGTCCGGCCGCCACCACGCTGCCGTTGCGTGTCTTCGGCATGGCCAAGGTCGGCCTCAACCCAATGCTCAACGCCTTGTCGGCCCTGTTCATCGTCGCGACCATCGCCCTCGTGCTTTTCTCCGAACGTCTCAAGTCCCTCGCCAAATCCTCCTCATGAAAATGCTCCGCCTCCTGCTCTCATGCGCCGCGCTCGCCGTGGCTTCCGCGCTTCCGCTCGCCGCCGGTGGCGACGACGAACTTAACCTATTCGCGTGGTCCGAATACATCCCGCAGGAAGTCATCGACGGCTTCACCGCCGAGACGGGCATCAAGGTCAACTACGAGACCTTCGCTTCCGCCGAGGAGATGCTCGCCAAGCTTCTGGCCGGCGGTGCGACCTACGACCTCATCCAGCCGCCCGACTACATGGCCGAGACCATGATCAAAAACGGCCTGCTCGCGCCCATCGATTTCTCCCTCATTCCCAACCTCAAGAATATCGGTCCCGCCTATCTCGGCATGGCGCACGACCCGGCGCAGAAATACACTGTGCCCTACATGCTCGGCAGCGTCGGCATCGTCGTGAACACCGCCGTCGTCACCGAGCCCATCAAGGGCTACCGCGATCTCTTTCAGCCCAAATACAAGGACCGCATCGTCGTCGTGAACGATAACCGCGAACTCATCACCTGGGCGCTCTACGCCGCCGGCGGCAAGGTCAACGAGATCACGCCCGCCAATCTCGCCAAGGCCCGGCCGCTCCTCGCGAGCTGGATTCCGCTCATTAAGGTCTTCGATTCCGATTCCCCCAAGACCGCGCTCCTCAACGGCGACTGCGATGTCGGCGTCGTCTGGAGCGGCGAGGCCGCGTTGCTCTACAACGAGGACAAGAAATTCGCCTACGTTCTCCCCACCGAGGGCGCGCACCGGTTTGTGGACTTGCTCGCGATCCCGAAAGACGCCCCGCATCCCGCCGCCGCCGTGAAGTTCATCGACTACATCCTGCGTCCCGAGGTGAGCAAACTGATCTCCGACGCATTTCCCTACACCAATCCCAACCTTGCCGCCCGTAAGCTCCTCACGCCCGAGCAACTCGCCAATCCCGCCAGCTACCCCCCGAACGAGGACTCGATGGACACCATGCGCGCCATTGGCAAGGAGTCGGCCCTCATCGACAAACTTGTCACCGATCTGAAGACCGGACGGTGAGTTGAGACCGGTCCGGGGTCAGCGACCCCGGCTACAGCAAATACATTCGCATGCACGCCGCCCAGACCACTTCTGCCACGCCGGCCGCCGCCATCGCGCGCCGGCCCACGTGGCTCGCGTGGCTTCTGCTCGCGCCGCTCGCGCTGTGGCTGATGATCTTCGTGGTGGTGCCGATGGGCATCCTCGCGGTCTACAGCTTCTGCGAACGCGATGAACTCGGCCGCGTCGTCTTTACCTTTACCCTCGATAACTACCGCCGCGTCTTCGATCCGACCTATCTCGGGATCTTCGGCCGCTCCATCGGGTATGCTGCACTC
This sequence comes from uncultured Opitutaceae bacterium, assembly GCA_964525935.1. Lineage (GTDB taxonomy): Bacteria > Verrucomicrobiota > Verrucomicrobiia > Opitutales > Opitutaceae > UBA2377. Next base: position 298,023 of record CAZGJZ010000001.1, read on the forward strand.
ACGACCGCGATCTGCGTCGCGGTGAGCTACCCGGTCGCCTGGTTCATCGCCCGCACGAGCGAGCGCTGGCGCAACCGGCTCCTGCTGCTTGTGATGATTCCATTTTGGACGAGCTTCCTCATCCGCACCTACGCGTGGATCACGATCCTCAAGAGTGAAGGTATGCTCAACAGCCTGCTGCTCTCCGCCGGCGTGATCGCCGCACCGCTCGATCTGCTCTACACACCAACCGCCGTCATCATCGGCCTCGTCTATGCTTATCTGCCCTTCATGATTCTCCCAATTTACAGCAGCGCGGAGAAAGTCGACAACGCCCTCATCGAGGCCGCCTACGATCTCGGCTGCGGTCCGCTCCGGGCGTTCTCGCAGGTCATCGTGCCGCTGACCAAGCCGGGCATCTACGCCGGCGTGCTACTCGTCTTCGTGCCGGCGATCGGGATGTTTGCCATTACCGACCTCATGGGTGGCGCACGCGTGCCGATGATCGGCAACGTCATTCAGAACCAATTCTTCCAAGCCCGCGACTGGCCCTTCGGCGCCGCGCTCGGCGTCGTGTTCACGCTGCTCTTTGTCGTCGCCTATTGGCTGCTTCAGCGCCGCGGTGCCGCCACTCACGGAGGTGCGGCATGAGTGCGACCGCTACGTCTGCTCCCGCCATGATCGAGCTGCGCAACGTCACCAAGCGCTTTGGCGCCTTCACTGCGGTCAACGACGTTACGCTCACCGTGCAGGCGGGCGAATTCCTGACGCTGCTCGGTCCCTCGGGCTGCGGCAAAACCACGTTGCTCCGCATGATCGCGGGCTTCGAAACGCCCGACGTCGGCGCGGTCTTTCTCGGCGGTGAAGACGTCACGCAGCTGCCGCCTTACCGGCGCAATGTGAACCAGGTTTTCCAAAGCTACGCGCTCTTCCCCCATATGACGGTGCGCGAAAACATCGCCTTCGGTCTGCGCATGCAAAAATGCCCCGTCGCCGAAACCACCGCCCGCGTGGACGAAGCCGTGGCGCTCGTCGCGCTGCAAGGCATGGAAGACCGCCGTCCCCAGCAGCTTTCGGGCGGCCAGCGCCAGCGCGTCGCGCTCGCCCGCGCACTCGCGCCGCGTCCGCAAGTGCTTCTGCTCGACGAGCCGCTCTCCGCGCTCGACGCCAAGCTCCGCCACGCGATGCAACTCGAGCTCAAACGCCTCCAGCGCCAGCTCGGCCTCACCTTTGTCTTCGTCACCCACGACCAGGAGGAAGCGCTCACGATGAGCGACCGCATCGCCCTCGTGAATCGCGGTCGCATCGAGCAGCTCAGCACCGCCGAGGACCTTTATCACCGGCCGGCCTCGTCTTTCGCCGCCGAGTTCATCGGCCTGGCCAACCTCCTTGAAGTCGCGCTCGAGCAGCGCGCCCCGGCTGCCACGCGCGTGCGGACGACTTGCGGTCTCGCTCTCGAACTTGTGCCAGCTGCCTGGCCGGCTGTGGCCGCGCGCGGCCTGATTTCGATCCGCCCGGAGAAAATCCTCGTTTCCCGCCAGTCACTCCCGCCCGGTGGCAACACCTTCGAGGCGAGGGTGGAGGAGGAAGTGTTCAAAGGTGCGACCGACCATCTCACCCTCGTCACACCCGGCGGCACGCCCCTGAGCGCCGTGGTGGCCAACGGAAGCGCCCTCCGCGAACCCATCCGTGCGGGCGACCGGGTTTTCTGCGCCCTGCATGCGGATGACCTTGTCGTCGTGAGCACCACCTGACACGATGCCGCTGTGATTGCTTCCGTTGCTTTCCGCAATTTCAAGGCGCTGCGTGGCACGCAGCTGAAGCTGCTGCCGTTTAACCTCGTCATCGGTCCCAACGGCAGCGGCAAGACCAGCCTCATCCAGGCACTGCTTCGCCTGCGCACGCTGTCCCGGCTGCCGCTCGCCACGCCCGCACCCGGCGGCACGGCGACCCGTGCCGATGGCCCGGAGATTATCTTCAATTTCGATCCGCCGCATGCCGCGCTCACCGCCCGGCTCGCGTGCGTGTCGGATCTCGTCTGCGATCTGCTTGAGATCAACCCGCCTGACGCCGCGGATTGGCCGGCGCTGCAGTCCCGCATCGGACGCATTCGTTCCTACCTGTTCGACCACTACGCGATCCCGGTTCCCGCCGGTCGGCCCGACAGCGCGGAGCTCGCGTCCAATGGCGGCAATCTCGCGGCCGTGCTCGCCCGCTGGCACACGCGGGCGCCGGCGCTCTTTGCCCAGCTGGAGGCCGAACTCGTGCGCATCATGCCGGAGTTTGGCGGGATCGAATTCCGCCCGCGCCGCGATGGCGTCATGGAGTTTGCCCTGCGGCTGAAGGACGGCTCCGAAATCGTGGCCGCCGAAAACCTCTCCCAAGGCACGCTCTACACGATCGCCATGCTGGCGCTCGCCTTTGATCCGACGCCGCCGTCGGTCGTGTGCATCGAGGAGATCGACCGCGGCATCCACCCGCGGATGCTGCGCGAGGTGCGCGACATGCTTTACCGCCTGAGCTATCCCGCCTCCTTTGGCCTGGACCGCCCGCCGGTGCAGGTGATCGTCACCACGCATTCGCCCTACCTGCTCGACCTGTTCCGCGACCATCCGGAGGAGATCGTGATCTCCCAGAAGCATGGCAACGCCGCCCACTTCGAGCGCCTGGCCGACCGAGCTGACCTCAACGAACTCCTCAGCGAAGGCACGCTCGGCGACATGTGGTTCAGCGGTATTCTGGGCGGCGTCCCCGAGGAGCCATGAAGGTTGCGCTCCTCAGCGAATCTCCCGCCGACGAAATCGCGATCAAGGTCCTCGTCGAAGCCGTGCTCGGCGAGCCCATCCGCCAGGTGCAACCCGCATTGCGCGCACGTGGCTGGCCGAATGTCGCCCAAGTGCTGCCGCCGGTGTTGCGTCACCTGCATTTCAACACCGACGCCGCCGGCCTCGTGGTCGTGGTGGATTCGGACGACTCGGTCGTGCACACCGCCGCGCACGAGGCGCCGAACTACTATCACCCGCACTGCCGGATCTGCTACCTGCGCGCCGTTTACCGGCAGACGATGAAGAAAATCCCGCCCGCGCGCGGTCGCGAACGGGTCTTGCGCTGCGTCGGCGTGGCGGTTCCCGCCGTCGAAGCCTGGTATCTCTGCGGCCGCGACAATTCCGTGGGCGAGGCCACCTGGCTGGCCGGGCAGGAGAAGGGGCGTCCGCCTTACACGCGCAAGGATCTCAAATGGCGCGTCTACGGCACCGAACGCCCGACGCTCCCGCACGAGATCGACTGTGCGCTGCGCGAAGTGCAGCGCCATCGTCATGATACGCGCCGGCTCGAGGCCGATTTCCCGGGCGGCTTCGGTTCCCTCGCGCGCGACCTGCGGACTTGGACACAACCGGCCAAGCCGGTCTGAACGCGCCGGCACCAGAAGAATTTCGCGTTAATTTTCAACTGCGCGCCCGCCAGAATAACTTTGAAAAATCCCGGTGCATTGTCGGCATAGACCCACGCGCTCATGCCACCCCTGCTGACCCCCAAGCGTTCCTACCTGCCGGCGTTTCTGGAAATCGTCGCCACCGCCATCGCCAAGCTGCTCTATCGCGTGCGCTCCCGCGGGGCGTCGCACATTCCCGCGCAGGGCGGCGTGCTGCTCCTCGCCAATCACCTGTCCTACGTCGACCCGGTGGTCCTGCAGCTGGCCTGTCCGCGTCCGATCCGGTTCATTGGCCACAAGAGCCTGCGCGAAAATCCTTTCCTCGACTGGGTCTTCCGCATGAGCGGCGCCATTCCGATCTCCAGCAAGAGCTCCACCGAGGCCATGCGCCGCGCCATCCGCGCGCTTGAGGCGGGCGAGGTCGTCGCGATTTTTCCCGAGGGTCATATCTCCCGCACCGGCCAGCTCATGGCGATCCAGCGCGGCTTCGAAATGATCGCCCGCCGCGCCAAGGTGCCGGTCGTCCCGGCGTTCATCGACGGCGTGTGGGGCTCGGTCTTTTCCTTTGCGGGTAACACCTACCTGTGGAAATCCCCGCGCCTGAAGCCGACGCCGGTCTTCGTGCAATTCGGTGCGCCGATCCCGCCCGAGGCGGTCGAGGCGGCCGGTGTGCGCAAGGTCATGCTCGATCTCGGTGCCGAGGCGTTCGAGGAGCGTCCCGTCCTGCGCCGCCACCTCGCCCGCGAGTGTATCCGTGCCCTCGTGAAGCACCCCTGGCACCTCGCCGTCGTGGACCGCACCGCCGACCGACGCGAGGTCAAGGCCGGCCAACTCGCCGCCGCCGCCGCCGCGCTGTCGCGGCACATCCGGAAAACGATTCCGGAAAAACGCGTCGGCATCGTGCTCCCGCCCGGCGCCGGCGCGTTCATTGCCAACCTCGCCGTGATGTGCGCGGGGAAAATCCCCGTGAATCTCAACTTCACCGCCGGCAAGACGGCGCTGGAGGCGAGCATGAAGATCGGCGGCGTGAGCACCGTGCTCTCCGCCGACGCGGTCCGCCAAAAGGTGCCGGGCTTTCCCTGGCCGGAGCGCACGCTGGACCTGCGCGCGGAGATCGCCGCGATGGGCGGCAAGAAAGCGATTCTCCCCTGGCTGATCGCCGCCTGGCTCGTGCCCAACCAGTGGTTTGCCAGCCTGCTCGGCCTGCCGCGGATCGGCGACCGCGCTGAGGCGGGCCTGCTCTTTACGAGCGGCAGTTCCGGCGAGCCGAAGGGCGTGGCGCTCTCGCACCGCAACATCCTCGCCAACTGCTCACAGATTTCTTCGCTCTCGATCCTGCCCGAGTCGGCCTCGCTGGTCGGCTGCCTGCCGTTGTTTCACAGCATGGGGTTCACCGTCACGCTGTGGTATCCGATGATCCGTGGCTGCAAGGTCGTCACCATTCCGAGTCCGCTCGACACGCGCAAAATCATCGACGCCATCCGCGACGAGGAGGCCACCGTGCTCCTCGGTGCGCCGACTTTCATCCGGCCAATTTTGCGCAAGGCCCAACCGGGCGAGCTGCGTTCCCTCGAGCTGGTGGTGACCGGCGCCGAAAAACTGCCCGACGATCTCTACAAGGCGTTTCTCGAAACTTTCCACATTGAGATCATGCAAGGCTACGGGCTCACCGAGACCACCCCGGCGACCAATATCAACCAGCATCATCCGCCGGTCACCACCGCCACGGCGGAGCCGCAGATCGGCAAGCGCGCCGGCTCCACCGGCCGCCTCCTGCCGGGCATGACGGTGCGCATTGTGCACCCCGAGACCGGCGAGGAAGTGCCCACCGGCGACCAGGGCATCGTGTGGTTCAAAGGCGCCAACGTCTTCAGCGGCTATCTCGACGATCCGCAGAAAACCCAGGCGGCCTTCCGCGACGGCTGGTTTGTGACCGGCGACCTTGGGCGGCTCGACGACGAGGGTTTCCTGTTTATCGAGGGTCGGCTCTCGCGTTTCTCCAAGATCGGCGCGGAGATGATCCCGCACGGCACCATCGAGCAGACTGTCGCCGAGACCTTCGCGCTGGATCAGTCCGAGGGTCCGGCCATCGCCGTCATGGGCGTGCCCGACAAATCCAAGGGCGAAGCGCTGGTCCTGCTCACGACCGTGCCCATCACCTCGGACGCGTTGCGCGACAAGCTCCTTGCCGCCGGTCTCACCAATCTCTGGGTGCCGAAGGTCATCCACCGCGTGGACAAAATCCCCGTGCTCGGCACCGGTAAGCTCGACCTGAAACGCTGCCGTGATGTCGCGTTGCAGGCCGTGGCGGACTAACGCGCTCAGGACAGGGGTCGCGCGCGGTCGCCGAGGCTGGGTCGAAGGGACGGGTTCCGCTGAGGGGTCCGGCTGAACAATCAAGATCGATTTGTGATGATGCCGCACACTCCCTTCTTGCATGGCGCGGGGCGGGGTGGAAAACAGGGCCGGTCACTCCTTTCACCCAACCCTCGGGCCCAGCCCTCACGTTTGTTTACGCCATGAAACTCACCGAACAGCAGATCACGTATTTCAAAACCTTTGGCTTTCTTAAATTCCCCGGTCTCCTCAATGACCGCATCGACGAGATCATTCGCGAATTCGAAGCCATCTTCGCCAAGCGCGGCGGCGGCCATCACGGCAAGCCGCACGAGGGCAAGCAGCGCTCGTGCATCGTGCCTTTCCCCGACCAGAGCGTCGTGCTTTCGAGCCTCCTCGATGATCCGCGCATCCATGGCATCGCCGCCGGCCTGCTGGGCGACGATTTCAACTACATGCCGAGCGACGGTAACTATTATTCGGGCGACACCGGCTGGCACTCCGACGGCTGGCACAAGGAGCACCTGCACATCAAGATCGCCTACTATCTCGATCCGCTGACGCGCGACACCGGCTGTCTCCGCGTGATTCCGGGTAGCCACAAGGACGGCGACGTTTTTGCCAAGTCGGTCAACGATCAGATTTACAGCTGCGAAAAGACTTGGGGTATCCACGGCCGTGACGTGCCCTGTGTCGCGCTTGAGACCAAGCCCGGCGATATCCTGGTGTTCAACCACAACACCAAGCACGGAGCCTTCGGCGGCAGCGGCTGGCGCCGGATGTTTACGATGAATCTCTGCCAGCGCTATCCCGAGGCGCGCCTCCAGGAACTGCGCGACTATCTCAACGGGGTCTCCCGTTTCTGGGTCGATCGCGCCTATGGCGACATCATGATGCAGACCGCCACGCCTGCGCGCATGCGCCACCTCGAACAGGTCATGGCCAACGACGGCCACCTGGCCGAACTCTCCCGCAAGGCCCGCGCCGAAATGGCCGAGCCGGCCCGCGGTTGAGGGATTGCGACGTCGCTGCCGGTAGCCCTGGGCGTGAGCTCAGTGAAGTTCGGTCCCCAGGCTTGCTGGGGGCACGCTTTATTCTTTCGACCCTGCCGCGACCAGCCCCGCGAGCTGCTCGCGCATGACGATCCGATAGGCGGGTTGGTAACGTTCGCGGAAAATCTTCGAGTGCCGCACCGCGGGCCAGGCGTCCGCGGCCATTTTCCGACCGTAATCGCGCGCGGCTTCGGCCGAAAAGGGCAGGGCGCCGGATTCAGCGAGCGCGACGACCTGCTCCCACGCGAGGGCGAGGGCTTCGCGCGAACCGCGGTAGCCATTGGCCGTCTGCACAAAGGCCGCCACGAGCCGGGCTGGGTCGCCCTTGCGGGCGACGAAGGGCCGCAAGTGGATGCGCACAATCCGGCCGTCGGGCGTGATCGGATCGACGAGCGGTTCGTCCGGACCGGGGCCCAGGGTGGCGAGTTCACGTTCCATCCAACGCGCGGCGGCGGCCGGGTCGCCTACGGCATGCTCGCTGCCGAGGCAGGCTTGCACGAGCAGCTTGTAGCAATCCTGCAACTGCAGCTCCGGGTAGCGCGCGAGATGTTGCGCGAGCATGGGCCTAAAATCGCCAGGTGCGGTTTCGACTGCCAGCATGCGGTCCGCAACGGCCATGAATAGTAAACCGGCGATGACGGCCGTTCGCTTCAATTGGCGGAGCAAATTCACGCTTCGAGTATCGTGAAACCTCGCCGTGAAGGTCGAGTGGCTTTCATGAAACAGCGAAATTGACCACGGATTGCGCGAATGGCACGGATTCGATTCCGAGTAGACCGGCGTGGTTGATGCAGCTGTGCCATCTGGGCAATCCGTGGTTGCCTGACTTCTGGAATTTCGGCTCGGCGGCGGCGCGGCCGGTGGATTTGATCTCTCCATGGAAACCAAACTGCGCATCGGTGTCGTTGGAGCGGGAGCCAATACGCGCGCGAAGCACATCCCCGGCTTGCGCGCGCTGCCCAGTGTCGAAGTGGCCGCCGTCGTAAATCGCACGCGGGAGTCGTCGGCGAAGGCCGCGCACGAGCTGGGGATTCCCCGCGCGGCCGCTGATTGGCGCGAGCTGGTGGCGGCACCAGACATTGAGGCGATCTGCATCGGCACCTGGCCGTATTTGCATGCGGAGATTTCGCTCGCGGCCCTCGCGGCCGGCAAACACGTGCTGACGGAGGCGCGCATGGCGATGAACGCGATGGAGGCGGAGGCGATGGTGGCGGGCCTGGCGGCGGCGCAAGTGCGGTGGCCGGGTCTCGTCGCGCAGATTGTGCCGTCGCCGATCACCTTTGCCTACGACCGCACCGTGCAAGCCCTGCTCGCCGGCGGGACGCTGGGCGAGTTGCGCGAAGTGTCGATCGTCAACGCCAGCGCGGCGTTGGCCGACCCGCGCAAGCCGATCACCTGGCGGCAGCGTTTCGAATGGAGCGGCGTCAACACGCAGACGCTCGGCATTCATTACGAGGCCGTGCTGCGCTGGCTTGGACTCGATGCGACGGTGGAGTCCGCGACGGCGGCGACCCTCACGCGTGAGCGACCGGATGAAACCGGTCGGATGATTCCGGTGACGGTGCCCGATCGCGTGACCATCGCCGGCCGTTACCCCAATGGAGCGGGACTCACCGCGCTGTTCAGCGGCGTGGAGACGACCACGCCCCGCAACGAGATCACGCTCACGGGAACGCGCGCCCGCCTGCGACTCGATCTGAACGCGGACACGCTTTGGTTGCAGCCGCAGGGTGGCCAAGAGCAGCGCGTCGCCATTGACCCAGCCAAGCGTGACACATGGCGGGTGGAGGAGGACTTTGTGACCAGCATTCGCACCGGCGCACCGGTGCGGTTGACGGATTTCGCCACAGGTCTCCGCTACATGCGCTTCACCGAGGCGGCGTGGAAGGCATGGCAGGAGTGAGCGGCGAATAAGGGGTTGGCTGCGTGCGTTGTCGCGCTCGCCCTGACGCTCATGGTCGTGCGGTCAGAGACTGGCGCTACTTTGCCGGTGGCTGGGCTGCGCTGGCTTTCTGTTGCATGGCGCTGGCGGGTGGGGCCGGGCGGTCGTATTGATTGATGACGAGGTAACGCAGCTCGGTGTCACCGACGTTGCGGATGCCGTGTTCGTGCCATGAGGGGCAGTAGAGCAGGGTCATGGGGCCGACGGTGCGGCGCGCGCCGTCGAGGTAGAATTCGGCGGTGCCTTCGAGCACGAAGAAAAACTCGTCCTCCGCGTGGCGATGGGGCGGGTGCGTCGCGAGATGCGGGCCGACGACGCTGAGCTTGACGGTCTTGTCGGGGATGAGGGTGGAATCGGCGAACCAATATTGGTAACCCACGGCAGTCTGCTTGACCTTGGCGGGGTCGAAGGAATTGACGCAGTTGGCGATCGAGTAGCCGGGCGAGGGCGCGGCGGGTTCGCTGGCGAACAGGGCGCTGGCGCCGGCGATAAGCAGCAAGCTAAGTGAAGTGGGTTTCATGGATGGGGGGAGCGGTGAATAGGTGCGGAGGGTTATCGATCCAGGCCAGCCGCGCCTGGGGTGGGGTCATGCGCGGAAGCTGAGCGATGGGCGCGGGTTGGGTGACGGGATTTCGGGCGAAAAAAAGCCCGGGCGGTGAGGCCCGGGCTGGAGAGAACGATAAAGATTAGCGCACCACGCGGGCGCCGCCGCCCTTCATGAGCTTCTCGACTTCCTTCTGCGTGGCCATCGAGGTGTCGCCGGGTGTCGTGCTCGCGAACGCGCCATGGGCCGCGCCGTAGTCGACGGCGAGCTGCGGGTCGTTCTTCGAGAGGAAGCCGAACTGCAGGCCGGAGGCGAACGAGTCGCCGCCGCCGACGCGGTCGAGGATCTCGAGGCGCGGATACTGGCGGCTCTCGTAGAACTTGCCGGCGTGCCAGAGGATCGCGCTCCAGTCGTTGACCGTCGCGGTGTGCACGTGGCGCAGCGTGGTGGCGGCGACCTTGAAGTTGGGGAACTCCTTCACGGCGGTCTCGATCATCGTCTTGAAGGCGTTGGTCTCGATGTGCTTGAGGTCCTCGGCACCCTTGACGGCGAAGCCGAGCGAGGCGGTGAAGTCCTCCTCGTTGCCGATCATGACGTCGACATACTTGGCGATCTCGCGGTTGACCTCCTGGGCCTTCTTGAGGCCGCCGATGGTCTTCCAGAGCGAGGGACGGTAGTTGAGATCGTAGCTGACGATGGTGCCGTGCTTGTTGGCGGCCTTGACGGCCTCAACGGTCAGCTCGGCGGTGGAGGCGGAGAGCGCGGCGAAGATGCCGCCGGTGTGAAACCAGCGGACGCCGAGCTTGCCGAAAATGTGGTCCCAGTCGAAGTCGCCCGGCTTGAGCTGCGAGGCGGCGGTGTTGCCGCGATCGGGGACGCCGACGGCGCCGCGGATGCCGAAGCCGCGCTCGGTGAAGTTGAGGCCGTTGCGGACGGTGCGGCCGATGCCGTCGTCTTCGCGCCACTTGATGAAGTCGGTGGCGACGCCGCCCTGCATGATGAAGTCCTCGACGAGGTGGCCGACTTCGTTGTCGACGAAGGCGGTGCAGACGGCGGTCTTCAGGTTGAAGCATTTCCGCAGGCCGCGGGAGGTGTTGTATTCGCCGCCGCCCTCCCACGCGGTGAAGCTGCGCGCGGTGCGCACGCGGCCTTCGCCGGGGTCAAGGCGGAGCATGACCTCGCCGAGCGAGAGTTGATCAAAGGCACAGGAACTGGCGGGTTTGATTTGGAGGGACATGGTTGAATAGGGGGTGGATGAAGGAAGGTCGGAAATAAAAGTGAAAACGACCCGCATGCCGACGGTCAACTGCCGTAATTTTTCACTGGTGAACCGATTCTGCTGTTGGCGGCGGCGGGTGCACGTGTGATGAACGGGGGATGTCCACTTTTGCCACAGCCACGCGCGAACTGCAGCGACGCCTCGGTGCGAAGATCGTCACAACCGAGGCCGCGGCGCTTTACGCGGCGTCGTTTGACAGCAGCAAGATCTCGTTCCTGCCCGAGGCGGTGATCATGCCGCGCAAGGAAAGCGACATCGGCGTGGCGCTGACGCTGGCCAACCGGCGCGGCGTGCCGGTGACGGTGCGCGGACGGGGCACGACCTTGATGGGCTCGGCGGCCCCGATGCGCGGTGGCTGGGTCATCGACATGATGAAGCTCAACCGCATCCGCATCGACGCGGAGACGGGCATGGCGCACGTGCAGACCGGCGCGAAGGTGGCCGACATCCAGCGCGCGGCGGAGGCGCAGGGCTGGTTTTATCCCCCCGACCCGTCGTCGAAGGAGTTTTGCACCATCGGCGGCAACATCGCGTGCAACGCCGGCGGCATGCACGGCGGCAAATACGGGGTGACGCGGGACTTCGTGATCGCGCTGGGCGGCTTTCTGCCGACGGGCGAGGCGGTGCAATGGGGCACGGCGACGAAGAAATTTTCGGCGGGGTTCAACCTGCGCGACTTGTGGATCGGCAGCGAAGGCATGCTCGGCGTCGTGACGACGGCGGTGCTCAAGCTCATCCCGCTGCCGGCGGCGCGGTGGACGCTGCTCACGGCGTTCAAGGACGAGACGGCGGCGCTGGATGCGGCGCGCGCGCTGTTCCGGTTGCGCGTGCAGCCGGCGATCTGCGAGTTCCTGGACCGCGAGAGCGTGGTGTGTGCGGAGCGCGCGACGGGGCGCGCGGTGTTTGCGGGCCAGAAAAACCGCGCCGTGATCCTGCTCGAGCTGGCTGGCTCAGCCAGCGAGGTGCGGGAAGTGCAGCGGACGGTGCTCACGTGGGCCAAAAAGCATGCGCTCGCGCACCGTGCCGCGCGCACGCGGGACGAGGCCGAGCAGCTCTGGGCGGTGCGCCGCAAGTGCTCGGGGGCGATGTTTGAGCTGGGCGACACGAAGCTGAACGAGGACATCACGATCCCGATGGGCAGCTATGCGGAGTTCGTGCGCTTCCTGATGGCGTTGAAAAAGCGCTCCGGGCTGGCGATCCCGACCTTCGGTCACGTGGCCGATGGCAATCTGCACGTGAACATCATGTTTCACCGCGCGAGCCCGAAGGAGACGCGCGCCGCGGAGGCGGCGGTGGACCGGCTCATGCACAAGGTCGTGGCCCTGGGCGGGGCGATTTCGGGCGAGCACGGCATCGGGCTGGCGAAGACGCCGTTTTTGCGCATCCAGCATTCACCGGCGCAGGTGCGCGCGATGCAGGCGGTGAAACAGGCGCTCGACCCGCGGGGGATTTTGAATCCGGGGAAGATGTTCGAGGTCTTCCACGTCTGGAAGCACCCGAAGCTCGTGATCAAGCTGCCGTGGGATCACAAGTGAGGCGGTGACGCCGGCAGGGCTTATCCCGCGGGTTCCTCACGCGGGGTGCGGTTGCTCACGTTGTTGCCGTCGTTGGGTTGCAGCCACCAGAAGATGATGGACGAGGCCATCGTGATGATGCCCATCGTCGCAAACGCGTGGTGCAGTGCGGGGATCACCTGGGCGGGATTGGTCTGGTCGAGGCCGGCGAGGAACCAGCCGGCAACCAGCGAGGCGAAGGCGACGCCGAAGCTGAGCGAGAGTTGCTGGCTGGTGCTGCCGATGCTGCTGGCCTTGCTGGCGTCGGCATCCGCGACATCGGCATAGATGAGCGAGTTCATGCTCGTGAACTGGAGCGACATGAAAAATCCCTGACAGAGGCCGAGCGCGAGGATGCTCCAGATCGAGGCACCGGGGCCGATGCGCGTGAAGAGCAGGATGACCACGCCGATGAGCAGGGTGTTGCTGATCAGGATTGTGCGGTGGCCGAAGCGCGCGAGCAGCGGGCGGCTGGAGATTTTCATCAGCATCGCCGCCGCGGCGGTGGGCATGGTGAGCAAGCCCGCCTGCCACGCCGGGTAGCCGAGGCCGATCTGGTAAAGCAGGGGCAGCAGGAACGGCATGCCGCCGACGCCGAGCCGTGTGATGAAACCGCCGACGACGGAAATGCGGAACGTCCGCACGCCGAAGAGCCAGAGCGCGAGCACCGGGGCGGGCGCCCGGCGGGCATGCCAGCCGTAGGCCGCCAGCAGGAGGAGCGAGAGGGCGGTGAGCAGGCTGAGCGGACCGACGGCGTGGGTGTGTTCGCCGAAGACTTCGAGCACGTAGGAGAGCAGCGCGATCCCGGCGCCGAAGAGCAGAAAGCCCGTGCGGTCGAGCGGCGCGGTCTTTTCGTCCCGAAAATCCGGCATGAACCGGTGCACCATCCACAGGCCGACGAGGGCGAAGGGCAGGTTGATGAAAAAGATCATCCGCCAGTGCAGCCAGTGCACGATCAGTCCGCCGACAAAAGGGCCGACCATCGGGCCGATCAGGGCGGGGATGATGACGTAGTTCATCGTGCGCAGCAGTTCGGAGCGCGGGAAGGAGCGCACCAGGGCGATGCGGGCGACCGGCGTCATCATGGCGCCGCCGATGCCCTGGAGAATACGCGAACCCACGAGCATCGGGACATTGATCGAAAGGCCGCAAAGCAGGGAGCCGACGGTGAAGAGCCCGACCGCGTAGAAAAAGACCCGCCGCGTGCCAAACCGGTCAGCCATCCAGCCGCTGATCGGGATGAAAACCGCGAGACTCAGCGTGTAGCTGGTCAGCACGGCCTTGAGGGCGAGCGGCGGCACATTCAGGCTCTCGGCCATCACCGGCACCGCCGTGTTGACGATGGTGGCGTCGAGATTCTCCATGAAGAGCGCGACGGCGACGAGCCACGGCAAAAAGCGCAGGGTGGAATCGCCGGAGGAGGGGGAGGACACGCGCAAGGGCTAGAGTGAACCGGGCCGGAATCAAACTGCTTTTCGGCGGAAAGGCGGCGGTAAACGGCCCCGCGGCGGATGCAAGCCCGCGCTCGCGGCGAATGGATGATTTTTGCGTTTGCCGAGCGGAGTTGAGGCGTCTCAATCAGGTGCTCTTTCATGTATCTCAAGGCGCTCAAGCTCCACGGTTTCAAGTCCTTTGCCGACCCTTCCACGCTCCGTTTCGAGCCCGGCGTCACCGCTGTGGTCGGCCCCAACGGTTGTGGCAAATCCAACATCGCCGACGGCATCCGCTGGGTGCTCGGCGAGCAGAGCGCCAAGGCCCTGCGCGGCGGCAAGATGCAGGACGTCATCTTTGAAGGTGCGGACACCCGCAAGCCGGCCCAGATGTGCGAAGTCTCGTTGCTGCTGACGGACTGCGAAAAGCAGCTCGGCAGCGAGTTTCACGAGATCGAGATCACGCGCCGCGTGCATCGCGATGGACAGAGCGAATATTTTTTCAACGGCCAGGCCTGTCGGTTGAAGGACATCCACAAGCTTTTCATGGACACCGGCGTCGGCCGGACGAGTTACTCGATCATGGCGCAGGGCCAGATCGACCAGATCCTGTCGTCGAAGCCGGAAGAGCGCCGCGCGGTCTTTGAAGAGGCCGCGGGCATCACGAAATACAAGAGCGCCCGCCGCGAAGCCCTCAACAAGCTCGCGCTGACCGACCAGAATCTCGCGCGCGTGGCCGACGTCATCGGCGAAGTTTCCCGCCAGATCGGCAGCCTGCGTCGCCAGGCGGCGAAGGCCATGCGCTACAAGCGCGTCAATCACCGCCTCCGTCACCTCAGTCTCGCGTGGAGCGGCGTGCATCACGCGCAGCTCATGGCGACCCTCGGCGATCTCGATGCCAAGGTCGCGGCTTTCCGCGCCGAGTCCGACGAGCGCCGGGCGACGCTGGAGAGCCAGCAGGCCGCGCTCGACGAAAAGAAGGCGCACCGCAGCCGCCTCAACCAGCGCGTGCAGGATGCACAGCAGTCGGTTTACGACATCCGCTCGCAGAAGGAAGCCGCGGAAAACCAGGCCAATCTTGCGCAGATCAAGCGCAGCGGCCTCGAGGACCGGCTCGGTTCCTCGCAGGACAATCTCGGCGAAATCCAGATGCAGCTCCGCGAAGTCACCGCGCAGGCCGACTCCGGGGCGCACGACAAGCAGATGCAGCTCGGTCTGCTCGGCAGCTCCGACGCGGTGTTCCAGAACCGCAACCGCGAACTGGCGGTGGTCGAGGGCGAGTTGAGCAAATTTGAACAGGAGCTGCAGCAGGCGAAGTTCCAGCTGCTCCAGCTCGAGAGCACGGTCGCGCGTTTGCGCACGGACTGCTCGGGTTACGAGGTCGATCAGAAGACCAGCGTGCACAAGCACGACTCGCTCGCGCAGGAACTCGAAGGCGTGCGCCAGCAGCAGGCCGCCGCCTCGCAGGTGGCCGCCGAGCTTGAGGCGCGGTTGGAAGAAGCGCTGGCGGAAAAATCCCGCTCGCACAACGAGTCCGTCGCCGCCCAGCAGGCGATCACCGATTTGACCCGCGATTTCCGCGAGGCGCAGCGCAAGCTCTCCGAGATCGACCGCGCGCTCGCGCAGCGCACGGCCCGGCTCCGCCTGCTGCAGCAGTTGCAGGAAAAATGGGAAGGCTTCGGCGAAGGCGCCAAGGCCGTGCTGCAAGGCCGCCTCGACGCTTCGCTCGCCGGCGCCAAGGCGCTGCCGATCATGCAGGGCCTCGAGGTGAAGCCCGAGTATGGCAAGGCCGTGGAAGCGATCCTCGGCTCCGCGGCTGAGGCGATCAGCGTCAGCGATGTCGCGACGGCGCAGCGCATCCTCGCGCAATTGGAGAACGAGCAGATCGGCTCCGTGGTGCTCCATGTGGGCGACGCGTTGAATGCGGGCGCGGCGGCGGGCGACCTGCCGGCGTTTTTGCAGCCGGCCACCCTGGCCCTCGCCTCGACGGAGGGCGGTCATCCGGTCGCCAGCGTGCTCTCGACCTGTTACATCGCCGACGACCTGACGGCGTTTTTGGAATTTTGGAAAACCAACCCGGCGTTCAGCTTCCTTGCTGTCGCGACGCGCAAGGGCGACCTCGTGGACCGGCGCGGCCTGATCTACGGTGGCCATCACAGCAGCAAGAAATCCGCGAACAGCATCGTGCAGCGCGAAATCGACCTGCGCGAAACTGCCAAGGCGCTCGCTGACGAGCAAAAGGCGCACGATGACCAGAAGGCCGTGATCGATACGCTCAACCAGCGCCTCGCCGAGGCCGAGCAGGCTTTGGAGCAACGCCGCACCGAAGTGCTGGCCGCCACGCAAACCCTCGCCGCCGTCCAGGCGGAACAGCGCAACGCCCAACGTGCGGTGGAGGATGTCGGTAGCCGTTTGAACCGCATGGAAAGCGAACTCGTTTCGCTGGAGCAGGCCCGCAACGAGGCGCATGCGCGCTGGGAAAAGGCGCAGACCGGCCTTGCCGAGGCCGACGCCACGGCGGTCGCGCAGCGGGAAAAAATCAATCAACTGGAAACGCGCATCGTTGAAGTCCGCACGGACCGCGATGTGAAGCGTGATTCGCTGGCGCAGGCCCGCCTCGAGCTGGCCGAGCGCCGCCAAAAGGTCGAGGTGCTTGACCGTGGCCTGGGCGAAATGGAACGCCGCCGCCAGCAACTCGACGAACTGCTCGTGCAGCGCCAGCAGGAGATCGAGGTCTGGACCGAGCAGGTGACCGAACTGGAGCGCGAGTCCGCCGAGCAACGCTCCCGCAGCGCGCAACTGGCGGAGACGCTCGTGGTTTCACAGGAGCAGGTCGAACAGGTGCGCGTCGAATTGGTGAACGTGGAGCGGGAGATCAATGCCGTCGAAGGCACGCAGACCAATTTGCGCATCGAGACCGAGCGCGCGCATGACGCGCTGAGCTCGCACGAAATCCGCCTCGCGGAGAACCGCCAGCGGGCGCAGTTCCTGAGCGAGGAGGTCACCCGCGAATTTCAAACCGACATTGCGACCCTCGATTGGAAGCGCCTCCTCTGGCGCGCCGAGGACGAGCCCGAGGGCCTCAAGCCGCTCGATTTGGACGAAGATGAGGATGGCGAGGACGCCCCCGAAACCGCCGCGCCTGCCGCCGTCGCGGCCGATGCTCCGGCGGAACCCGCCGTCACCGGCGAAGGTGAGCCGGTTCCGGCCGCGGCCGAAGCCGCTCCGGTCAAACGCCGGCGCAAGAAGAAGGAGCCGCGGGGTGAACCCACCGAGGCCGATCTCGCGGCGTTGGAGTCGACCGACTGGACCGCGGTCAAGACCGAGGTCGATGCGTTGCGCGCCCGGTTGAACAACATGGGCGCGGTCAATCTAGTCGCCATCGAGGAATACGCGGAGCTCAAGCAGCGCCACGATTTCCTCCACGGCCAGGTCAACGATCTCACGACGGCGAAGACCGAGCTCATCAAGGCGATCGACGAGATCAACCAGACATCGATGCAGCAGTTCCAGGTGACATTTGAGCAGATCCGGAAGAATTTCGCCTACACCTTCCAGACCTTGTTCGGCGGTGGCCGCGCGGAACTGGAGCTGATCGTCGCGGAGGACATCCTGGAGAGCGGCATCGAGATCGTGGCCCAGCCCCCGGGCACAAAGCTCAAGAGCATCACGTTGCTCTCCGGCGGCCAGAAGACGCTCACGGCGGTCGCGCTGCTCTTCGCGCTCTACATGGTGAAGCCCTCGCCGTTCTGCTTGCTCGACGAGTTGGACGCGCCGCTCGACGAATCGAACATCGGCCGCTTCACGGACCTGTTGAAGAAATTCGTGGGCGAGTCGCAGTTCATCATCATCACGCACAACAAGCGCACCGTCTCGGCGGCGCAGGCGATCTACGGCGTGACGATGGAGGAGCGCGGCGTGTCCAAGACGGTTTCGATGCGCTTCAACCATGAGCGCGGCGAACCCGAGGCTCCGGCGCAGAATATCGCCGAGGCCGTTGTCGGCACCAAGGTCTGAACCGCCGGTCATGCTGAAGATCGGCCTGCTGCGGATTAAATTCATCTGGGGGGCCGCGAAGGTCATTCAGGCGCGCTGGTGGTTCGGACTGTGGGGTTTTTACGAGCACGCGAAAGGTTACCGGAATTCCGGGCTGGTGATCAGTGTGCGCGGGTTGCTGATTTGGTCGCTCCTGCTGGCGGTGATGGCCTACGTGGCGGCGGGCACGGCGCTTTACCTCTGGCTGGACCGGAAGCCGCACAATTACGTGACCTACACGGACGCACTGCTGTTTCCCGTGCGGCAGCAGCAGGTGAACGAGAAACGCGGGCAGGGCTACCTCGACGAGGGCATCGACGACTTGAAGAGCCAGCGCTGGTCCGACGCGGAGATGAAGCTGCGCATCGGCCTGCACCGCTACCCGAATGCGATCCGCGCCCGGTTGGCGCTGGCGGAGTTCTACCTGGCCACCCACCGCCGCACGCAGGCGCTCAATCTCCTCAGCGAAGGGCTGGAGTTTGCATCCACTTATCCCGGCCGCCGCTACCTGACCGCCTATTTTACGCAGTCCTCCCTGGGTGAAGATTACCAGCGCATCATCACGGCGGCGGACCGTTTTCTGAACGGGAAAGCCGGGTTGGAGCCGAAGGAGCGCTCGTGGCTCCTGCAGCAAAAAATCAGCGCCCTGCTGGCCGAGAAACAGGGCGAAGCGGCGCTGGCGATCCTGGGTTCGCTGCCGGCGGAAAGCACCCTGAACGAGCAGCGGGTGCTTGCGCTCCTGCAGCTGGGACGGGTGGCCGACGCGGAAAAATTTCTCGCCGACTGGCGCAAGACGGAAGGAGGCACCGCCCAAATCCTGCGGCTGCAGGTGCGGACCTGGCGTGAGGCGGGCAAGTCCGCCGAGATGGAATCGGCGCTGGAGGCGTTGCGCTTGCTGGGCCCTGGCGATCCGGCGGCGTATGCCTACGGGATTGTGCAGCGCTCGATGATCGGGGACGCCGCGGGCGCGCAAGCGGCGCTCGACGACTATTTCCTGCGGTTCGGCGCCCAGGCGCGCAGCATGCTTTCGCTGGCGCAACCGCTGGCCGAGATCGGTGCGGTGGATCTGATGGAGCGCTTTATCGCCAAACTGGCGGAGCAGGGACACGACCGCCGGCCGGCGCTGTTGCTGCTGGCGCAGGCGCATTTGAAAAGAGGCGAATGGCAGGCGGCGGCGGCGACGATCGAACGAATCAAGGCCCTTGGGGGAGTTTCCGCGGGACAGGCCCCTGGCGGTATGGACCTGATGGAAATCCTGGTCGCCGTGGTTTCCAACCCTGCCGAGGGACCGCAGGTGCAGCTGCTGGATTATCTCAACCGGCAGGCTTTTCCGCTCCGGAATTTCCGCACGATCATCGAGGCGCTGTTGCAGGCGAAGCGTTACGAAGTGGCGCTGGCGGTGGCCAATTGCGCGGAACGGTTTTATCCGGCCAATCCCGCGCTTGCGGCCTATCGGGGCCAGACACAGCAGGCGTTGGACCATCAGCAGCAGGCGACCGTGACGGCAGCGTCCGGGGCACCGGGCACGCCGGCGGCAGGAAGTATTTTGAAAGAAAAGGATTTCTTCCCGCGCGTGGATGAAGCGATGCGCGAACAACGCTGGGCGGATGCAGCCGCCGCGCTGCGTGATGTGCAAGTGGCCAAGCCGGGCTGGTTGGAAGCAAAGCAGGCGGACGTCTGGGCGCGGCAGATGCTTGTGGCGGAGAAAATGAGCGAACCGCTCGAAATGGTGCTGGCCGCCAAGCTGCTCGTCAGCGGCCCGGTGGCGCAGGCGCAGCGGGTGGTGGATTTTGCGACGACGCTGCACGCGGAGAAGGAAACCGCGGATGCGATTTTGCTGCTCCGTGAAGTGTTGCGGAAGATTCCGAACCACGGGCTGGCGCGCCGGCTTTTGGAGGAATGGGAAAAGCGGCCTGAAATTATTTTGAAAAGCGGACCCGCGACGGAGGCCGTGATGCGCACGCTGCCACCGAAAGCCGCGGGGTCCGACCCCGTGGTGCCGGGCATAAAGCCGGCCCCGGCCAAGGCAGGCGCGAAGTGAGCCTGACCCTGAGCTGAAGGCCGAGGCTCCGGCACAACCCCCGCGCCCGCGCCGCGCTCAGAGGATCAAATCGGGCGGGACGTTGACGAGGGCTTCCTCGATGGTGGTCAGGCCCATCTTGACCTTGAGCATCGAGTCCTGGTGCAGGGTCTTCATGCCGTTTTTCATGGCAATGCGCTTCAGCACGGCGACCTCGGCCTCCTTGTTGATGCCCTCGGTGAGTTCCTCGGAATTGGTCATTAACTCGTGGATGCCGACGCGACCCTTGTAGCCCGTGCCGCCGCAGGTGGGGCAGCCCTGGGGGTTGGCCTTGAAGACCTGGCCGGTCCAGCCGAGCGCCTTATGCATGATCTCGGCTTCGCGGCCCTTGGGTTCGTAGGGTTGTTTGCAGTTTTTGCAGACGCGGCGGAGGAGGCGCTGGGCGCACACACAAACGAGGGACGCGGAAATGTTGAAGGACTCGACGCCCATTTCACCGATACGCGCGACCGTGGAAGGCGCGTCGTTGGTGTGGAGCGTGGAGACGAGCAAGTGACCGGTGAGCGCGGCCTCGACGGCGATCTGGGCGGTTTCCTCGTCACGGATTTCACCGACGAGGATGATGTCGGGGTCCATACGCAGGTAGCAGCGCAGGGCGCGGGCGAAGGTGAGGCCAATGGCCCGGCTCATCTGCATCTGGTTGATGCCGGTGAGCGTGTATTCGATGGGGTCCTCGGCGGTCTGAATGTTGACGTCGGGCGTGTTCACCTCGCCGAGCGCGGAGTAGAGCGTCATCGACTTGCCGGAGCCGGTCGGGCCGCAGTGCAGGATCATGCCGTAGGGCTGGCGGATGCACTCGCGGTATTTGGCGAGATTCTCTTCGGAGAAACCGAGGGCGGGGAGGGGGAGCGTCGACTTGGTTTTGTCGAGAATACGCATGACCACCTTTTCGCCGTCCTTCATCGGGCCGGTGGCGACACGAAGATCGATGTCCATGTTCTTCTTCGTGTATTTCTTGAAGACAATGCGTCCGTCCTGCGGCAGCCGGCGTTCGGCGATGTCGAGGTTGCACATGATCTTGAGGCGCGTGACGAGGGCGTTGCTGACCTGCTTGGGCAGGCGGAGCTTTTCCTGGCAAAGACCGTCGATGCGGTAGCGGACGATGAGTTCCTTTTCCTGCGGCTCGATGTGGATATCGGACGCGCCGCAGACGTAGGCATCCTCGATGATGCGGTTGGTCAGCTGGATGATCGGCGCGGAATCCTCACTCTCCAGATCCTCGGCTTTCACTTCACCGCCGGGACCGCCGTCGTAGGCGGAGCTGATGACGCTGGTGATGGAATTGATGTCGACGTCCTCGGAGCCGGGCGCGGCGGCCTTGGAATCCTTGAAGAATTTTTTGAGGAGCGTCTCGAAGAGCGTGGCGGAGGCGACGGCGACCTCCTCGATGTGCAGGTCGGTGGCCTGGGAGAAGGACTCACGCTTCGCGAAATCGAGCGGGTTGGTCATCAGCACGGCCGCCGAGTTGGTGCCGATGCGCTTGTAGGGGAAGATGCCTTCGCGGCGGATGATGGCGTCGCCGGTGATCTCGACGAGTTTTTCGTCGATCTCGAGTTCCTCGGGCTTGGCGATCAGGGGCAGGTCGGTGAGCTTCGAGATGAAGCGGGCCGTGTCATCGGGGCTGAGCTGGAATTTCGGATCCACCATGCGCTGGATGAGCGCGGAGGAATACTCGGCCACTTCCTGCAGGAGCGTGAGGTCCTTGTCGACGAACTCGCCATCGGTGCCGGCGCTGGGCTCCTTGTTGAGCACCTGGATGGCGCCGATCACGATGTTGGTCTTGAGCGGAGCCGTGAGCATCGAGTTGACCTCGAAGCCCGTGCTCTTGGCCATGGACGAAAGGCTCGCGGCGTCGGGGCCGTTCTTGGTGAAGAACAGGGGCTCGCCGGTCTGGATGACCTTGCCGACGTTGCCGGTGCCGAGCGGGAGCTTGAGGGCGAGGAGCTTGGCCTGGGTTTCCTGAAACTGCTTTTCCTTCGCCTTGTCGGCGCCCCAGAGCGTGGGTGAGTAGTAGACGTGCTTGAAGGTGATGTCGTTGCCCTCGACGAGGTAGAACGTCATCGACTGCGCCTGCAGCGCCTCGACCACCTTGGATGCCGTGAGCTCGATGACTGAGGCCAAGTCCTCCCGGCTGGGCGCCGGCTTGGAGATGACTTTGATGAGCAGGGAGCGGCGGAGAGCGCCAGCGATATTGGGTGCAGCCATGAGGTGAAGCGCGCGTAAACGGTTACTCTTGAATTGTCAGCGCCCGCACAATGCCGCAATGACAAACGTGTGCAACCGCCCCCCGCATGTTTCACTGGTTGAACAGTCTGCTGCACTGGTTTCGCCCGGCCGATGCCGGCGCCGAGGGCGAGGCGCTGGCCGCGGATTTTTTACGCCGTGAGCGTGGCTTTCGCCTCGTGGCCCGCAACTGGCGCAATCCGCGCGACCGGCGCGATGAGATCGACCTCATCGGCCGCATTGATGGCGTGCTGGTCTTTGTCGAGGTGAAGGCCCGCAGTGCCGACGCGCTCGTGCCGGGCTACTATGCGGTAAACGCGCGCAAAAAGCGGATCCTCCTCCGCACCTGCATGGCTTACTTGAAACAGTTGCGACCGGCGGTGGCGACGTTCCGATTCGACGTGGTCGAGGTGAGCCTGGCACCGAAGGATGCGACGGGCAGGGCGAGTGCGCCGGAAATCCTGCATTTCGAAAACGTGCCGCTCTTTCCGAAGCATTTTCGCGGTGGACGCTGAGTGGGCCCGGCGACGGGCTATGACCACCATTTCCCTTGCCGCGCACGGTGACGGTGCCGAGGATGCGGCCCTGTTATGGCCGATTCCCAGCGTCATCCGTTCCTGCAAGGTCTAAGCAAGCATCGCGGCGCCCCGCCGACGGTCGTCGTGATCTTTGGCGCCTCTGGCGACCTCACGGCCCGCAAGCTCATCCCGGCGGTTTACAACCTCGGTCACGATAATCTGCTCCCGGCGGATTTCTACCTCGTCGGTTACGGCCGCAAGGCGATCCCCGACGGGGAATTTCGCACGCTGGCGGCGGAGGCGATCAAGGAGTTTTCACGCCGCGAACTCGATGCAGCGGTCTGGGACCGCATCGCAGCGAACACCAGTTACGTGGCCGGCGGCTACGACGACAAAGCGGCCTTCGACCGGCTCGCGACGCACATTGCGGCGATCGAGAAGAAAATCGGCCGCGACGTGCAGGTGCTGTTCTACATTTCCACGCCACCGTCGGTGTTCGCGCCGATCTTGCTGAACCTCGGTGCGAGCGGGCTGGCGGCCAAGCATCTCCACGAGTCGCACCACGCGAAGGTCATTATCGAAAAACCCTTCGGTCGCGATCTCGCCACGGCGCGGGAGCTCAACAGCACCATCCGCTCCGTCTTCGAGGAGCGACAGGTTTACCGCATCGACCACTACCTCGGAAAAGAGACGGTGCAGGATCTGCTCGTGCAGCGCTTCGCCAACGCGATTTTCGAGCCGCTGTGGAACCGGAATTACATTGAGAGCGTGCAGATCACGGTGTCCGAGGAAGTCGGAGTCGGCTCGCGAGGCGGTTACTACGAACAGAGCGGCGCGCTGCGCGACATGATCCAGAATCACACGATGCAGTTGCTCGCGCTCACCGCGATGGAGCCGCCCGTGTCGCTCGATGCCGAGGCGATCCGCGACGAGAAAGTGAAGCTGCTTCGCGCCATCCAGCCGCTCGCGCTGGGACCGGGCGGCGACGTGGCCCGCGCGCAATACGCGGCCGGCATGATCGGTGGCAAGGCCGTGAAAGGTTATTTGGAGGAAGAGGGCATTGCCGCCCAGTCGGGCACCGAGACCTATGCGGCGCTCCGGCTCTCGATCAACAACTGGCGCTGGCAGGGCGTGCCGTTCTACCTGCGCTCCGGCAAGCGCATGGCGCGCCGCGTTTCCGAGATCGCGATCAATTTCAAGCGTCCGCCCGGCACGTTGTTTGCCGAGAGCGAGCGCTTCAACCTCGCGGGCAACACGCTCTCGTTCCAGATCCAGCCCGACGAGGGCCTGAGCCTCATCCTCAACGCCAAGATCCCCGGCCTCGAGACGCGCACGCAGCCGGTGAAAATGAGCTTCCGCTACGCGACGACCTTCGGCTCCAACACGCCCGAGGCCTACGAGCGCCTCGTGCTCGATGCGATGATCGGTGACGGCACGCTCTTCATCCGCGGCGACGAGGCCGAGACTTCGTGGAAACTCTGCACGCCGATTCTTGAGTCATGGGCCAAGTCCGGCCGCGAAGGTATGGACAGTTATCCGGCCGGCTCCTGGGGACCGCCGAGCAGCGACGCGCTGCTGGCCAAGAAAAACCAAGTCTGGCGTCAGCCGTAAGCGCCATGTCCGCCATTTTCGACGCCTTGCCCGGCATCGAGGTCCCGGTTGGTGCGATCTCGAAGAGCCTCGGCAAAATGTGGAAGGACACCGCCGCGAAGGGCGGACCCGCGCCCGCGACAGACGACGCCAAGGCGACGCAGGTGAACTTTGTGCTGCACCTCGGGTTGCAGACGACCGCGGAAGACGCGGCGGAGCAATTTCAGACCGCGGTGAAATTTTCCCGCCGCTACCCGAGCCGGATCGTCGTGCTATGCCCGCTTGCCGAGGAAAACGGCGAGACGGACATGCGCGCCAAGGTTTATGGCGAGTGTCACCTTGGCAAAACCAAGGGCGACACGCGTTGCGTCGAATTTGTGATGCTGAGCTATCCGCGCAGTGCGCGTGATCACCTGGAAGATCAGGTCTCGATCAGCCTCTCGACGGATCTGCCGCTATATTATTGGGCGCACCGGTTTTCTGCGAGTGTGAAGCTGGCGGATTACCAGTATCTGCTCACGCGGGCGAAGCGTGTGCTCATCGACAGCGCCATCGCGCCGTCCGATGCGCTGACGCATCCCTGGCCGAAACCTGAGGCGCTGCGCGACCTCGTGTATGCGCGGCTGCTGCCGGTGCGCCAGAGCATCGGACAGTTTCTCGCGGGCTTCGCGCCGGCGATCCTTGTGGGCGGCCTGCAGACCGTGACGATCAGCAGCGGGGCAGGCTTGGCCGCGGAGGGCCGGGTGCTCAGTCAGTGGCTCAAAAGCCGGCTGGCGGCGTGCGGGGCGCCGGATGGATCGATCAAGTTTGTGCCGACCGACTGTAGTGGGGCCCGCCTCGCGGTTGATTTCGGCTATGCCAACCCGAAGCATTTTTTCCGCTGGTCGGGTGACCTCGCGAGCGGGCATGCGTTATTTGAGGCGGACTATGGTGCGGGCCGCGCGACGCTGCCGGCATCCGTCAGTCTCTTGTCACCGGAAAATGCGCTGAGCGAGGCGATGTTTTTCTAAGGTTCGAGCAGGGCTTTCAACCGGGCGGCGAAAACCTCCGCGGGGCTGTCCGTCTCGCCGGGTGAGCGCTGCACGGCGGGCAGATCGATGTCGGCAATGACTTCGAGCGCTCGCTGCTCGGCGGTCTGTTGGGTAGGTGTCAAATCCGGGCGGGCAACCGAGGGCAGCACGGCGAGGCAATCGTGGCGGGGTTGATCGAAGCTCTGCGACCAATTGAGAATCCACGCATAGGAACGGTAGAATTGCACCTCGTCGGTCGCGGCGGCATCGGCCGGCACGGCGATCACGACGAGGTCAGGTCGAGGGAGTTCCGGATGCTCACGATACTTCGGCCAGCCGTTGAGTTTGGCTTCCGCTTCGAGCTCGGCGATGGATTTTCCGGCGGGGTCCCAGACGGTCACGTCGACCTGTGCGCCGGGATGGATGGCTTGCAGCGCCGGGCCGACCAGGGTGTCGAAAGGTTTCATGGCCACAATGCGAACGGGTTCACCGGCGAGCAGGCGGGCACGCACGCGAGGCAAAGCCGGACGCAGCGGTGGCAAGTCGTTGAGCGCGGGTTTTTGACCGATGATGACGCCGGCCGCTTCGGCGGCGAATAGGAGATGGCCCCGCCAATTGGGATGAATGGAGTCGCTCATGAGTCGCGTCCATTCGCGGCGGTCGGTTGTATGGATGTTTTTAAAGGCCGTGAAGGCGTCGGCGACGGGCACGCCGAGTTCGCGGGCAGTTTGGCGCACGATCTCGGCATACTCGGCGACGCGCTCCGGTGGCAGGGACGAATCCTCGGGGCGGATCCAGTTGGGCGTCATGAGAATGATCCCGGCACCGCGTTCGCGGGAGCGGCGCACAATCTCGCCGAGGTTGGCGCGAAATTCGTCCGGGGTCGCGCTCGCCACGTCATTCATGCCAAACATGGCGACGACGAGTTGCGGGCGATGACTCAGCACATCGGCCTCCATCCGGCGTAGGCCGTCGGCGGTCGTGTTGCCGCTCACGCCGGCGTTGATCATCTCCAGTTTGGCCTGCGGATATGCGCGTTGGAGGGCGACGCCAAGCGCATCGCACCATGCACGACGACCGCCGGTGTGGTAATAAACCCCGGTGATGCTGTCGCCAAAGCAGACGATCTTCACGGGCTGGCCGAGGGTAAGTTGCCGGGTGACTTGCAAGGTTTGGGCTGGGGCGGCGGGAGCGAGCGCGGTGAGGGGCAGGAATAGGAGCGAAAGGCGGCGGCACAAGTTCACGGGCATGCTTTTACTGGTGCGGCGATGGAATTGCCAAGGAGTTCTACCCGACGGTGGGGTTTTGGCCGTGAAAACGCGGGGCAATCGTGGTTGGATTGGCGGCATGAAAACACGCGTGACCGGGATCGGCGGGATTTTTTTCAAGGCACGGAATACGAAGAAACTTGGCGCCTGGTATAAAAAGCACCTCGGGCTGCCGGTTGATGACCAATGGGGTGGCTGCTCGTTTGACTGGCGCGACGCGAAGAACCCGAAGGCCAAGGGGGCGACGATTTGGAGTCCGTTCGACCCGGACACGAAGTATTTTGGGCCGGGCAAGCAGGCGCACATGATCAACTACCGGGTGGCGAATTTGAAGCGCGTGGTGGCGCAGTTGAAAAAGGAAGGTGTGTGGATCGACCCAATAGGAATCGAGAAATCGGACTACGGGCAGTTTGCGTGGATCAAGGACGGCGAGGGTAACCGGGTCGAACTCTGGCAGCCGCCGAAGCAGAAGTGATTTCCCATGAAAACGGCGCTCCGGCTGGTGTCCGTGTTTTTCGCCCTCGGTATCGCAGCGTGGGCGGGTCCGACAGTGGAAGACCTCGGCTGGCTTGCCGGTCGGTGGAAACTGGAGAAAGGCGGCCGGGTGGTGGAGGAAGCGTGGATGCCGCCGGCGGGCGGCACGATGCTGGGCATAGGCCGCACGGTGAAGGACGGGCAGTTGCGCGAGTTCGAGTTTCTCCGGCTGCGCACCGACGCGACGGGCGATATTTTCTATGTGTCGCTGCCGTCAGGGCAGGCGACGGCGGAGTTCAAGCTGGTGCGACTCGAGGGTAGGTCGGTGCTGTTCGAGAACAAGGCGCACGATTTTCCGCAACGGATCAGCTATACGCTGAACGCGGACGGTTCGTTGCTCGCTTACATCGAGGGCGAGAGCGGCGGGAAGACGAAGCGGATCGAATTCCCTTACCGCCGCACGGACTAGACCAGCTTCAGCACGGCATACGTCCGCTTGCCCTTGCGGAGGAGGACGTATTTGCCGAACAGCAGGTCGGCCGTCGTGAGGGTGCGCGCGACGTCGGGCGACTTCACGTTGTTCACGTAAACGCCGCCGCCTTCGATGTCCTTGCGCGCGGCGCCCTTCGACGGGGCCAGGCCGGTGTAAACAAGCATGTCGGTGAGCGTGGCACCGGGGCCTTCGATCTTGGCTTTATCGAGATCCTTGGTCGGCACTTCACCGACGACGTCCTGGAATGTTTCTTCAGAAGTGTCGCCGATCTCGGCCCCGAAAAGGATGTCGCTGGCCTTGAGCGCGGCGTCGAGCGCGGCCTGGCCGTGCACCAGACGGGTGACCTCGCGAGCGAGGGCCTTGTGGGCTTCGCGCGGGCCGGGATTGGCGGCGTGCTTGGCCTCCAATTCCTCGATCTCGGGGCGCGAGAGGAAGGTGAATTTTCGCAGGTATTCGACGACCTTGGTGTCCTCGGTGTTGACGAAAAACTGATAGAACTTGTAGGGGCTCGTTTTCTTCGGATCGAGCCAGACGGCGCCGCCCTCGGTTTTGCCGAACTTGGTGCCATCGCTCTTGGTGATGAGCGGGAAAGTCCAGCCCCAGGCGTTGAGGCCGAGTTTTTTGCGGATGAGATCGGTGCCGGCGGTGATGTTGCCCCACTGGTCGGAGCCGCCGATCTGGAGTTCGCAGTTGAAGGTCTGGCGCAGATGGCAGAAGTCGAAGGCCTGCAGGAGCTGGTAGCTGAACTCAGTGTAGCTGATGCCGCTGTCACCCTCCATGCGGGACTTCACGGAGTCCTTCGCGAGCATGACGTTGAGGGAGAAATATTTTCCGATGTCGCGGAGGAAATCGAGGTAGCTGTAGGGCGCGGTCCAGTCGGCGTTGTTGACGAGGCGCGCCGGGTTGCCGGGGCGGTCGAAGTCGAGGAGGCGGCTGAGCTGGCCCTTGATGGCGGCGACGTTGTGGGCGAGCTGCCCGGCGGTGAGCAGATTGCGCTCGGCGGATTTGCCGGAAGGATCGCCGACCATACCGGTGGCGCCACCCGCGAGGGTGATCGCATGATGACCGTAGTTCTGGAAGCGGCGCAGCATGAGCTGCGGCAGGAGATGCCCGACGTGAAGGGAGTCGCCGGTCGGATCGAAGCCACAATACAGCGTGACCGGTCCTTCGCTGAGGCGCGCGGTGAGCGCGGCGAGGTCGGTGCAATCGGCCAGGAGGCCGCGCCATTGGAGGTCTTCGATGAGGGTCATGGGACGGCGGATTTAACGGGGCGGGGCAGGGTGCGCGCAAACAAATCTTATGGGGCGTGATGCGAAAATAGAATGACACCTTCTTTTGGGAAAAACGGTTTGTCTAATCGCCCGGCCGGCTTCTACCTTGGCCCCTCAACTCCGTGCGGCCTGTCCCGGACGGAACCGATATTTAACCCTTAATCCTTCCGTCCATGCCTATCGCCGTCGGTGCCAAAGCCCCTGATTTCAACCTCAAGTCCAAGACCGCGGACGGTCTCAAGGACATCAAGCTCAGCGACAATTTCGGCAAAAAGCAGACCGTGCTCCTGTTTTTCCCGCTCGCCTACACGAGCGTCTGCACCGCGGAGCTCTGCGACACGACCGCCGGCCTCGGCGACTACGAGAAGCTGGGTGCCGATGTGATCGCCATCAGCGTGGACAGCCCCTTTGCGCAGGAAGCCTGGGCCAATACCAACAAGATCAAGCTGACGCTCGTCAGCGATCTGAACAAGGACACGACCAAGGCCTACGGCGTGCTCTTCCCGAATCTCGCCGGCATCGGCGACACCTCGGCCCGCGCGGCCTTCGTCATCGGCAAGGACGGTGTCGTCAAATACGCCGAGCAGACCGCCACGCCGAAGGACCTCCCGAACTTCGCCGCCGTCAAAGCCGCGCTCGCCAAGTAATCCCCTGTTTTCTCCTCCGTTCGCCTTTTAAATTCCATGAGTCAGCCCAACCCCTTCAATACGCTCCAGAGCTTCACGGCCAATGGTGCGTCGCATAAATTCTACTCGCTGCCGGCCCTCGAGGCGGCGGGTTTCAAGGTGGGTAAGCTGCCGGTCTCGATCCGGCTCGTGCTCGAATCGCTGCTGCGCAATTGCGACGGCAAGCGTGTGGCCGAGCCCGCCGTGAAGGCGCTCGCCACATGGAGCGCGAAGGCGGAGCGCACGGAGGAAATCCCGTTCGTCGTCGCGCGCATCGTGCTGCAGGACTTCACCGGCGTGCCGTTGCTGGTGGACCTCGCGGCGATGCGCTCGGCGGTCACCAAGCTGGGTAAGAACCCGAAGATCATCGAGCCGCTCGTGCCGGTTGACCTCGTGGTCGACCATTCCGTGCAGGTGGATTTTGCCGGCAGCGCCGAGGCGTTGAAGCAGAACCTCGACCTCGAGTTCTCACGTAATCGTGAGCGCTACCAGTTCCTGAAGTGGGGCATGCAGGCATTCGACACGTTCAAGGTCGTGCCTCCGGGCATCGGCATCGTGCACCAGGTGAATCTCGAATACCTCGCAAAGGGCGTGCTCAGCGACAAGGCCGGCGTTTACTACCCGGACACGCTGGTCGGCACCGACTCGCACACGACGATGATCAACGGTATCGGCATCGTGGGCTGGGGCGTCGGCGGCATCGAAGCCGAGGCCGGCATGCTCGGTCAGCCGGTTTATTTCCTCACGCCTGATGTTGTTGGCGTGCACCTCACCGGCGCGCTGCGCGAAGGCGTGACCGCGACCGATCTGGCGCTGACCATCACGCAGATGCTCCGCAAGGCGAAGGTCGTCGGTAAATTCGTTGAATTCTACGGACCCGGCGCTGCAGCGCTGCCGGTCGTTGATCGCGCCACGATCGCGAACATGGCACCCGAATACGGCGCGACGATGGGTTTCTTCCCGATCGACGCCGAGTGCACCAATTACCTCCGCGCCACGGGTCGTGACGAAAAGCAGGTCGCACTTTACGAGGCTTACTACAAGGCGCAGGGCCTGTGGGGCATCCCGCAGAAGGGCGACATCGAGTATTCGAGCGATCTCTCGCTCGATCTTTCGACGGTGGTCCCGAGCGTCGCCGGCCCGAAGCGTCCGCAGGATCGCATCGAGTTACCCAACATGGGCCGCGAGTTCGTCACGGCTTTTTCCAAGCCGGTCACCGAAAACGGCTTTGGCAAAAAGGCCGAGGACTTCGGTCTGCGTGCCCCCGTCACGGTCAAGCGCCTGACTCCGGGTGGCGGTTCGCAAGAGCCGATCAGCCGCGCCGAGGCGCTGGCCCACAACACGAATCTCACGACGGAAAACGAGATGGCGAACAACCGCCCGACGCCCAACCCCACCGGCAACGGTGCGAGCCAGTCGGTCGCCGAGGTCGGCCACGGTTCCGTCCTCATCGCGGCCATCACGAGCTGCACCAACACCTCGAATCCGAGCGTCATGCTCGCCGCCGGTTTGCTGGCCAAGAAGGCTGTCGAAAAGGGCCTCCGGGTTAATCCGGTCGTGAAATCCTCGCTCGCACCCGGTTCGCGCGTGGTCACCGACTACCTCGAAAAGACCGGCCTCGCGCCGTATCTCGACCAGCTCGGTTTCCAGACCGTCGGCTACGGCTGCACGACCTGCATTGGTAACTCCGGCCCGCTGGCAGCGCCGATCGAGGAAGCGGTCGTGAAAAACGACCTCGTCGCGGCCTCCGTGCTTTCGGGCAACCGCAACTTCGAGGCGCGCGTGCACCAGAATATCAAGTCGAACTTCCTTATGTCGCCCCCGCTCGTCGTGGCCTTCGCCCTCGCGGGCCGCGTGGACATCGACATGACGAAGGACCCGATCGGCACCGGCAAGGACGGCCGCCCCGTCATGCTCAAGGATATCTGGCCGACGCTGCAGGAAGTGCGCGACCAGATGCAGGCCGCGCTCAAGCCCGAGGTCTTCCGCCGGCTCTACAGCAACTTCGCCGAGCAGAACCCGAAGTGGAACGAAGTCCCGACCTCGGTCGGCAACGTCTACGCCTTCGACACGAAGTCCACCTACATCCAGGAGCCGCCATTCTTCGCGAATTTCTCGCTCACGCCCGGCAGCATCCAGCCGATCACCGGCGCGCGCGCGCTCGGCGTCTTCGGCGATTCCGTGACGACCGACCACATCTCCCCGGCCGGCGCCATCAAGAAGAGCTCGCCCGCGGGCAAGTTCCTGCTCGATAACGGCGTCACCTTCGAGGACTTCAACTCCTACGGTTCGCGGCGCGGCAACGACCGCATCATGACCCGCGGCACCTTTGCCAACGTCCGCATCAAGAACCTGATGCTCGGCGGCAAGGAAGGCGGCAACACTCTCGGGCCGGACGGCGTCGAGACCTCCATCTACGACGCCTCGATGGCCTACCAGAAGGCGGGCGTGCCGTTGATCGTCGTCGCCGGCCAGGAATACGGCACGGGTTCATCCCGCGACTGGGCGGCCAAGGGCACGAATCTCCTCGGCGTGAAAGTCGTCGTGGCGCAGAGCTTCGAGCGCATCCACCGTTCCAACCTCGTCGGCATGGGCGTGCTGCCCCTGCAGTTCAAGGAAGGCACGACGGCGCAGACGCTGAAGCTCGATGGCACCGAGACCTACGATGTCGTGGGCCTGACCGCGGCGATCAAGCCGCAGCAGGACCTCACCCTGAAGATCACGCGCAAGAACGGTGCCGTGGAAAACGTGCCGGTGCGCTGCCGCATCGATACGCCCATCGAGATCGACTACTACCAGCACGGCGGGATTTTGCCCTACGTGCTCCGCCAGATCGTCGCGAAGAATTAACCTGCCGCACGGCGCAAAGCCTCGCCTCGGTGCGGGCTTTGCGTTTTCGTGTTTTTCAGTGATACTGTCCCATGGCTGAAACCAGCAAACCGGTCTATCTCGTCGATGCCTACGCCGACCCCGTGGTCGTGCGCATTGACGGGCGCGCGTGTTTCCAAAACAGCGCCTGCTTGCGTGACTTCATCACGGAGATGCTCCGGCAGGGGAAAACGCGTTTCGTGCTCGATTTTCAGCATTGCGCGAGCATGGACAGCACTTTCCTCGGGGTGCTGGCCGGCGCGGCGCTGGAGATCCGCAAGACGGCGCCCAGCGGCAGCCTGATCCTTTCCCGCGTGGGGCAGCGGAATCTCGAGCTCATCCGCAACCTCGGCCTGCACCGCCTCATGACGGTGGACGCCGGCGACTTCGAGATGAGCTTCGACAAGTGCGACCGCGCGCTGGCATGCCCCGACCGCAGCGAACTGGAGCAAGCCCGGCTGGTGCTGGAGGCGCACGAAAACCTCGTGACCGCGGATGAGACCAACCGCACCAAGTTTCAGGACGTGCTGGCGTTTTTGAAGAACCGCGTGGAGCAGAAGTAAGGCGGGTGTAGGGCGGGGTTTCCGAACCCCGCCAACGATCACGACAAGGCCAAGGCGGGGTTCGGAAACCCCGCCCTGCAATCCGTCGCATTTCCCGCATATTCCCGATTGCCGAGGCCGCAGGCTCCTGCCAAACCAGCCCTCCCATGTTGCTGTTAATCATCGGCATTCTCTTCGGCGCGCTGGCGATGCTGCTGCCGTTGTATCGCGCCCGGAAGGAAACCGAGCGGATCGATGAGGAAAAACAGCAGGTATCCCAGGAGCGGCAGCTGGTGGTGGATTTCATGCACCACATGGCCGAGGCGCTGGGCGAAGGGCTGACGCGCCAGGAGCTGCATCAGCGTATCGTGCATGCGGCGATCCTCTGCTCCGGCGCGCTCAGTGCATGCATCTTTGAACGCGACGGTCAGGGCCGCATGCGCAGTGTCGCGGTGGAAGGCATCTTCCCGCCGCACCGGCCGTTGCCGCCGGCCATGCGCGAAAAACTCGCGACGCGCGCCAAGTTCATCGAGCAGGTGCTCAAGTCGGAGTCGTTTCCGGACAACGAGGGCATCGTCGGCGCGGTGGTGCAGACGGGCAAAGGCCAGCTCATCGCCGATGCCGTGGCCGACAAGCGCGTGGTGATCCACGAAGACTCGGCGCTCGCCGTGCGCTCGCTCATTGCGGTCCCGTTGCAGTTCCGCGACCGCTTCTTCGGTGTGCTGGCGGTGGCGAATTCCGCGGACGGCCATCCGTTTTCCGCGACGGATTTTTCGCTGATGCAGTCGCTCGCCGAGCAGGCGGCGCTGGCGTTGCACAACGCGGAGTTCCTGAGTTTTCAAATCGAGAAACGGCAGCTCGACCTCGACCTTTCCCTGGCGAGCGGCATCCAGCAGATGCTGCTGCCCAAGGAGCCGCCGCGTCTGGCGGGGCTCGACGCCGACGCCCGCTACACGCCGGCGCAGAAAGTGGGTGGAGACCTCTACGACCTGTTTGCGCTTTCCGACACCAAGCTCGGCGTCGCCGTGGCGGATGTCTCCGGCAAGGGCATTCCGGCCTCGTTGCTCATGGCGATCTGCCGCACCAATCTCCGCCAGATCGCGTCGCGCCACGAATCCCCAGCGGCTGTGTTGGCTGAGTTGAACCGCGCGTTGGGCGACGACATGCGGGGCATGTTCATCACGATGCTTTATGCGGTCATAGACACGGCGACGAACCAGGTGACGTTTGCACGTGCCGGCCACGAATTGCCGCTGTTTTCACGCCGCAGCGCACTCAGCGGCGTGCCGGAGACGGACTACATTGGCTCCGAGGGCATGCCACTGGGGATGGTGCCGGATGAGATCTTCTCCGCCGTGATCGCAGACCGGTCGGAGCCGTTTGGGGCGGGTGATGTTTTTGTGCTCTACACCGACGGTATCACCGAAGCGCCGAACGAGGAAGGGAAGGAGTTTTCCGGCACCCGGCTGGCGGACACCGTGCGCACGCTGCACAGTCGCAGCGCGACCGAGCTCAATGACGGTATCTTGGAAAATGTGCACCGGTTTGCCGGCAATGCAGCCCAACGGGACGACCTGACCCTGGTCACGGTGAAGCGCACCGGTTGAGTGATCCGCCGGCGAACCGGGTGAAATCCCGTTTGCCAGTATGCGGATGACCTGCTCAGTTGCTGCTTCCATGTCAGACGCTACCGCCCTTCCTCTGCTCGACCGCACTTCACTGCCCGACGCCGCCGGCCATTTCGGCGGTTATGGCGGCGTCTATGTGCCGGAGACCTTGATGACCGCCCTGCAGGACCTCGAGAAGGCCTACCTGCAGGTGCGGAACGACCCGGGATTTCAGGGCGAGCTGAAGCAACACCTCAAGGAATTCGCCGGTCGCCCCACCGAGCTGTATTATGCGAGCCGGCTGACGGAGCACTGCGGCGGGGCGAAAATCTATTTTAAGCGCGAAGACCTGCTGCACACCGGGGCGCACAAGATCAACAATGCCCTCGCGCAGGCGCTGCTGGCGAAGCGCATGGGCAAGAAGCGCATCATTGCTGAAACCGGCGCCGGCCAACACGGCGTGGCGACGGCGGCGGCATGTGCGAAGTTCGGGCTGGAATGTGTCGTCTACATGGGTTCGCACGACATGGAGCGGCAGGCGCTGAATGTATTCCGCATGCGCCTGATGGGGGCCGAGGTTCGCGGGGTCGATGCCGGCCAGAAGACGTTGAAGGAGGCGATCAATGAGGCGATGCGCGATTGGGTGACGAATGTGCGCAGCACGCACTACATTCTCGGCACGGCCTATGGTTCGCATCCTTATCCGATGATGGTGCGGGATTTTCACCGCGTGATCGGTCAGGAGGCGAAGGAACAGATTTTGGCCCGCGAAGGCCGCCTGCCGGACGAACTCGTGGCGTGCGTCGGCGGTGGCAGCAACGCGATCGGGTTGTTCTTCGATTTTCTGGAGGATGCCAACGTGAAGATGACCGGCGTCGAGGCTGGCGGCCATGGCATCAAGCGCGGCGAGCATGCGGCGCGATTTGCGGGCGGCCGGCTGGGCGTGCTGCAGGGCTGCAAGACCTTCATTTTACAGGACACGGATGGACAGATTGAGCTGACGCACTCGGTGTCGGCGGGGCTCGATTACGCCGCGGTGGGGCCGGAGCACGCGTTCTACCGGGATCGCGGCCGGATTGATTTTGCCTATGCGACCGACGACGAGGTGCTGGCGGCGTTCCAGCTCTGCGCGAAGCTCGAAGGCATTATCCCGGCACTCGAGAGCACGCACGCGCTTGTGCACGGCATGAAGCGGGCGAAGGCGCTGGCGAAGGATAAGATCGTCCTCATCAACCTTTCCGGACGCGGCGACAAAGATGTCCAGCAGGTGGCGGCGCTACTGGGCGCAGCAAGTGCCAAGTAACAAGGGGCAAGTAGCAGGGGATAAGTGCGAGAACCTGAGGAACTGAAATGGAGGAAAGGTCGCGCGATCTGCTGTTGCGAACCCATGCGTTTGCCAAACGGGTGCGAGGATTCGTGAACCGAGTGCCTAGGACCTTGGCGAGCATTGAAGACGCCAAACAACTCGTGAGGTCATCAGGCTCGGTGGCGGCTAATTATCTGGAAGCTCAGGAAGGATTGAGTCGGAAAGATTTCTTTTACCGCATCAAGGTATGCCGGAAGGAAGCGCGCGAATCAGGGCTATGGCTGAGTTTGCTTGAAGTTGCGACTGACCCCAGGCTTGAGGTCGAACGGGTTTGGCTAATGGATGAAGCTGACCAACAGAAACGGATTTTCTCTTCGATTGCGGGCAAGGATGATGCCAGCGGTTCGGAATAAGTGACCCCAGGCGTATCCTCCTCTTGTCACTTGGCCCCTGTTACTTGTTACTTGGTCGCATATGAAAAGCATGACCGGCTATGGGCGGGGGACGGCGGCGCTGGGGGCACAGACGCTCACGGTGCAGGTGAATTCCGTGAACCGGAAGACGCTCGATCTCGCGATCAAATTACCGGCCGCGTGGGATAGCCTGGAAGCGGCGGTCGGCGAGGCGGTGCGCAAGGTGGCGCAGCGCGGCCGGGTGAGCGTGACCATCGAGCTCACTGGCGCCAAGGCGGGCAGTGAGATTGCCTGGGATGAGGCCGAGATCGGTGCGACGCTGGACCGGCTCACGGATCTCGCGGAGACGCGCGGCGTGACGTTTGAGCCAACGCCAGAACTGCTGTGGTCGATCGCTAATTCGCAACGACAGGCCGTGGAGCTTCCGGCGGCGGAAGTGGCGGCGCCGACGGTTTTGGGTGCGTTGGGTGAGGCCTTGCGCGGGTTTTCGGCGATGCGGGCCAAGGAAGGCGAGGCGCTGCTGATCGACTTTATCTCCCGGTTGGAACTCCTGCGCCGGCAGGTCGAGGTGATCACGGCGCGGGCGCCGGTGGTGCCCGCGGCTTATCGCGAACAGCTTTTGCAGCGGCTGCGCCAGGCCGAGCTGGCGCTGGATGTGAGTGATGAGCGCGTGCTCAAGGAAGTGGCGTTGTTTGCCGACCGTTGCGACGTGACCGAGGAGCTGACGCGGTTGCGCAGCCATTTTGAGCAGTTTGCCACATTGCTGCGGACCGACGGCGAGATCGGGCGGAAATCGGAATTCATCCTGCAGGAAATCGGCCGCGAGGTGAACACGATCGGCAGCAAGGCGAACGACCTGACGATTTCGCGGGCGGTGATCGAACTGAAGAACGAGCTGGAGCGGATCCGCGAACAAATCGCGAATGTCGAGTGAGCTGCGCTCAGCTCGGCGAGCGCAGGGAGTGCCAGAGATACAGGCCGACGCCGATGCAGATGCCGGAGTCGGCGATGTTGAAGGTCGGATAAACGTAACTGCCGAAATGCAGGTCGACGAAATCGATGACGTGGCCGTGCACGAGGCGGTCGACGAGGTTGCCGATGATGCCACCGCAGAGGAGGCCAAAGGCGACCTGGGTGAGGCGGTCCCGCAGGCCGAGGGCATGGCGCCAGATGAAAATCGCGGCCAAGGTCGCCAGCGCGAGCAACGCGAGGAAGAAGCTTTTGCCGGAAAGCATGCTCCACGCGGCGCCCGTGTTGCCGACGTGCACGAGGTAGAAAAAATTCGGGATCACCTCGATGCCGGTGCGACCGTAGCTGCCCAGCGGCATCGTCGCGTAAATCCAGGCCTTGCTCAACTGGTCGAGGACGAAGACCGCGAGGGCCAGCCCGAGCAGGAGCCGATAGGAGAGGAAGCGTCGGGTTTTCGACTGGGGAATTTCGATTTTCGATTGATCAGGCGAAGCGCTGCCCACCGGGCGGATGGGAACGGGTTCGTCGGACATGCAGGTAGTCGAAAAGTGAAATTCCTAAATCGAAAAGGGGATCACTCGTCGCCGCCGCCGTCGTCGGCCATCTTGGGGCTGCCGCCTTCCTCGCCCATTTCGCCGAAAATGCCGGCTTGGGTGCGGGAACGGTGGCTGTGGCGCTCGATTTCCTTCTGGGCCTCCGCCGTGTAGCGGGTGAACGGCACGGCGAGGAGACGGTCCTTGGCGATCGGCTTCTGGGTGTGTTCGCAGATGCCGTAGGAGCCGTCGTGGATGCGCTTGATGGCCGCGTCGATCTCGGAGAGGGCGTCCTGTTCGCTGGAAACGAGGCTGAGGGCGAAATCGCGGTCGAAGGTGTCGGTGCCCGCATCGGCCATGTGCTGGCCGTAGGCGGAGAGATCGCCGGCGTCGTCCTTGGAGGAACGCTTGAGGGTCTCCTCGGAGTGAAGCTCGATCCCGGCGGTGAGATGATTGCGGAGGTCAATCAGCAGCTTGTAGTAGCGCTTGAATTTCTCCGGGACATCCTTGCCGGCGGCGGGATCGACGGCGGCGGATTTCTTCGGGTTGAAGCCGAGGATGTCGGCGAGGGAAGCGGCCTTGATGTGGTTCGGCTTCGCAGGCTTCTCGACCACGAGGTGGACCTTGCCGCCGACGGGCTTGACCGGTTTGGCGGTGGTGGTGGCGGAGGCTTTGGTGACGACGGTCTTCGCGATGGCGCGCACTTCGTCGAGACTGAAGGCAATGGGCTTGGCCGGGGCCTTGCGCTTGAGAATGCTGTCGCGCAGGGCGGTCTTTTTGGTCGGTTTTTCCATGGATTCGGTGGTGCGCTTGACCGTCGGCGCCGGTTTGACGGGCGCCGCTTTTTTCGCCGGAGCCGGGGCGGGCTTGGGCGACGGTTTGGCGGCTTTTTTAGGTGACGTCTTTTTCGCGGGCTTCGAGGGCTTCGCGGGTTTGGTCTTTTTGTTTTTAGCCATGGGGAGTTTTGGGGGGTGAAAGCAGGTTAGGTGGCAAGAGCGGTAACGCAACGCGGACATGTGTCCCCGTGCGGGCTGGTCACGAGCGCCGGCACCCAGCGCCAGCAACGCGGACAACGGTGGGCCCCGGTTTCCTCGGCGCGGCGGGCGGTGACTTCGACGGCAGGGGCGGCCTTGGGTTCCAACGCAACGGACGAAACGATGAAAAATTCCGGGAGGAAATCGCGGTGCTTCGTGAGCGCGGCGAAACCGGCGTCACCAGGCGTGCCCGCGATGGTGAGGACGGCGTCGAGCGATTTGCCGATGGTGCCAGCCTGACGGAGCGGTTCGAGCGTCTCGGTGGCCTTGGCGCGGAGCTTGAAGAGCTCGGCGAATTCGGCGGCGAGGGCGTCGTTGCGCCAGCCGGCGGGGACGACGGGCCAGTCCTGCGTGTGGATGGAGGCGTCGGAGTATTCCTGACCGGTCGTGGCAAAGCTCCAGGCCTCGTCGGTCGTGAAGGTGAGGACGGGAGCGAGGAGCTTGATCAGCGTGCCGAAGATGGCGTGAAGCGCGGTCTGCGAGGAGCGGCGCAGCGGGTGGGCGGTGCCGAGGGTGTAGAGCCGGTCCTTGAGCACGTCATGATACGTGGCCGAGAGGGTGACGGAGCAGAACTGGTTGCAGAGCTGGTAAACGCGGTGGAATTCGTAGGCGTCGTAGGCCTTGGTGCACTCCTCGAGGAGAACGGCGGTCTGGTGCAGCGCCCAGCGGTCGAGCACATCGAGCGATGCGACGGGAACGGCGTGTTGCGCGACGTCGAAGTCGAAGAGGTTGGAGAGCTGGAAGCGAAGGGTGTTGCGGAAAAGCCGGTAGGCCTCGCCGACGTTTTTGAGGATTTCGTCGTCGACCGGGATGTCGTCGCGGAAGTCCTGCGAGGCGATCCAGAGCCGGATGACGTCGGCGCCGTGCTGGGCGATGTAGGCCTCGGCGGTCTGGGGCTTTTGGTAGGTGCTGCTCTTGGAGATTTTCTGCCGGTCCTTGTCGACGATGAAGCCGTGGGTGAGGACGGCCTTGTAGGGCGCGCCGCCAAAAGCGATGACGCTGCACCACAGCGAGGATTGGAACCAACCGCGGTGTTGGTCGCTGCCTTCGAGATAAAGGTCGGCGGGCCAGGAGGTGTTGCCTTGTTGACGGCGGAGAACGGCGGCGTGCGTCGAGCCGGAGTCGATCCAGACGTCGAGCGTGTCGCGGCCGCAGGTGAGTTCGGCGGGCGAGGGCCAGCCGGCGGGGAGCGTCACGCCTTCGAGGATTTGGGCAGGCGTGGCGTCATACCAGAAGTTGCTGCCCTTGGTCGCGATCTTGTCGGCGATGGCGCGCGCGACGCCGGCGTCGAGGAAGGGCTGCTTCTTCGCGTCGTAGAAAGCCGGGATCGGCGTGCCCCAGGTGCGCTGGCGGCTGATGCACCAGTCGGGACGGGATTCGACGGCGCCGCGGATGCGGGCTTCGCCCCAGGCGGGGATCCAGCCTTGGTTCTTCGCGATCTTGGTGATTTCAGCGAGCGCGGTGTCGCGGACGCCGGCCTTGTCGAGCGACACGAACCACTGGTCGACCGCGCGGAAGATGATCGGGGTCTTGGAGCGCCAGCAATGCGGGTAGCTGTGGAGATACTTTGCCTTGGCGAGGAGCGCGCCGGACTCGGCGAGCTTTTTCAGGACGGCGAGATTCGCGGGCGAGGGTTTCTTCGCCTTGAGGTCTTCGACGGTTTCGAGGGTCGTGAGGCCGACGAGGTCCGCGGGGACTTTGCCGTCGTCGAGGTATTTGCCGTCGTCGCCGACGGGGCAGTAGATCTCGAGTTTGTATTTGAGGCCGGTGAGATAGTCGTCAGCACCGTGGCCGGGTGCGGTGTGGACGGCACCGGTGCCGCTCTCGGTCGTCACGTAATCGGCAAGGACGACAGGCGAGGCGCGGTCGATGAAAGGATGGCGCGGAGCGAGCTTCTCGAGTTCGGAGCCCTTGCGCTTTTGAACAATAGCGGGAGCGGTCTCGATTTTGGCGGAAGCGAGCACGGAGCTGAGAAGGGCTTCGGCGACGATGATGCGCTCGGCGCCGAGGTCGGCGACGACGTAGTCCACCTCGGGATGGAGGGCGATCGCGAGATTGGCGGGGATCGTCCAAGGCGTGGTCGTCCAGATGACGACGAAGAGCGGCTTGTCGGCGGGGAGGCCGAATTTCGCGGCCTCGGCGGCGGGCACGGCGAACTTCACCCAGATGGCGATGGAGGTGTGTTCCTTGTATTCGATTTCGGCTTCAGCGAGCGCGGTCTCGAAGGGGATGCTCCAGTAAACGGGTTTCTTGCTGCGGTAAACGAGTCCCTTCTCGATGAATGAGGCGAAGGTGCGGACGATGTCGGCTTCGAAGGCGGGCGCCTTGGTCTTGTATTCGTTGGCCCAGTCGCCGAGGACGCCGACGCGCTTGAACTGCGCGGTCTGCTTGGCGATCCAGCTTTCGGAAAACGCATCGCAACGGGCGCGGAGCTCGGCGGTGGTCAGCGTGAGATTCTTTTCGCGGACTTCCTGCGAGACCTTCTGCTCGATCGGCAGGCCGTGGCAGTCCCAGCCGGGGACGTAGGGCGTGCGGAAGCCGCGCATCGACTTGTAGCGACAGACGATGTCCTTGAGTGTTTTGTTGAGCGCGGTGCCGATGTGGACGTCGCCGTTGGTGAACGGCGGGCCGTCGTGGAGGACGAAGGCGGGAGCGCCGGCGTCGGCGCGATTTTTTTGGATGCGGTGATAGAGCCCAATCTTGTCCCAATGCGCGACCCGGGCGGGTTCGCGCTGCACCAGATTTGCCCGCATCGGGAAATCAGTTTTAGGGAGCAGGAGCGTGTCTTTTAGTTCTTGGGCCATACCGAAACAAAGGCGCGAGAGGCTAGGTCGGTGCCGAGGTGAGTCAAGGCCCGCCTCCGCGCAGCCTACGGCGGGCAGGGCCCGCCTTTGTCGAGGCTTCGTGGCTTGGATTACGCGGTGGCGCGCACGGCGAGTTTTTCGCCGGCGGCGAGGCAGGCGGGAAGCGCGATGCCGTCACGGGCCTGGCCGCCGATGAAAAGGCCCGGATAGGCGCGCTCGCAGGCGTTCATCGCTTCGAAATACTGTTCGTAGCCGAGGTTGTATTGCGGGATCGCGCGACGCCAGAAGGTGTGGCGAGAGAAAACGGGATCGCCGCTCACGCCGAGCAAGGTGGTGAGATCGGGCCGGATCTTGGCGAGCAAGGCATCCGGCGACAGGGCGGCGATTTCCGGCTGGCGCGTGCCGCCGACCATGACGGTGAGCGCAACGTGACCGGCGGGCGCACGACCGCTAAAGAGCGATGAGGAAAAAATCACGCCGAGCACGGAGCGTTGCTCGCGCGCAGGCACGAGCAGACCAAAGCCATCGAGCGGATGGGCGATTTGTTCGCGGCGGTAGCCGAGGAAAAGCGAGGCGACGGGCGGGTGCTCGATGGCTTCCAGGGCCGCGAGCGGGCGTTCGCCGAGCGTGCCGAAACGGAGCGAGCCGAGGCCGGCGGCGGGCAGCGCGGAGATGATGGCGTCGAATTCCTCGGTGTTTACGGTCTGGCCGTCGTGCCAGATGACGCTCCAACCCTCCTTCGCCAAGGCTTTGGAGGGCACGGCGCGGATGAGTCCCTCTAGGCGGGCGTTGAGGCTGATGGTGCCGGCCGGCAGGCGGGCCGCGAAGGCGTCGGGGAGCGTTTGCAGGCCGCGACGGAACGAGATGATGGCGGGAGCGGATTCGCCGCGGGCGCGACGCGTGCGGGCCTTGGCGGCCTGGCCCCGGAGGAGCGAGCCGTGGATTTGCTCCAAGTTCCAGAGGACGGGGAAGGCGTGGCGCGCGGAAAGTTTGGCGGGATTGCCAGCGTAGACGCCGCTGACGAAGGGGTTGAGCGCGTAGTCGACAAACTCCTGGCCGAAGTGGCTGCGCACGAATTCGGCGAGGCTGATGTCGGTGGTGCGCACGCGCGGCCGAGTGAGCAATTCGCGGAGCAGGCGGAATTTCGCGCGGAGCGAAAACAGCGGCGAGCGGAACAGTGCGGGCGGGGAGAGCGGGGCAGGTTGCGGGCGGCCATCGCGCACAATGTAGCGGTGGCGGGCGGCGGGATCGGCGGTGAGGCGTTCGGACTCAAGGCCAAGCTCGCGGAGGAGCGAGGTGAGGGCGGGCTCGCTGCCTTCGAGGATGGAATTGGGTCCGCGCTCGATGAGCCAGCCGTCGGCGGTTTGTTCGGTGCCGATGGCGCCGCCGATGCGCGGGGATTGTTCGAAAACGCGGACGCGATGGCCGAGAACGTGGAGCCGGTGCGCGGCGGTGAGGCCGGTGATGCCGGCGCCGAGGATCGCGATGGCTTTAGGAGGAGTGCCCACGGAATGCACAGAAGACACGGAATAGACGGAAAGGGGAAAAGGCTAATGGTGGGACCAAAGACTTGAGGCGGGGTGCGGAGACCCCGCCCTACAATCAGAAAGTTTCATCGCCACGTGGTCACGGTGTCGACGAGGGCCGACATGCACTCGATCTTCGCCTGCGGGGTGATGCCGTGGCCGAGGTTGAAGATGTGGCCGGCGGTGCCGCGCATGGATTCGAGCAGGCGGCTGGATTCGCGGCGCACGATGTCGGGCGTGGTGTTGAGCAGCACGGGGTCGAGGTTGCCCTGCACGGCGACGTTGGCGGGCAGCGTGCGGCGGACGATGGCGAGATCGTTGGTCCAATCGACGCTGAGGACTTTCACGCCGGAGAAAGCCTGGTCGGTGAGCTGGGCGGCCGTGCCCTTGGCGTAGAGGATGACTGGGAAATCCGGCGGGAGCGCGGCGACGATGCGGCGGATCCACTGGAGCGAGGCGGCCTCGTAGTCGGGGCCGGCGATGATGCCGCCCCAGGAATCGAAAATCTGGATCGCATCGGCGCCGGCGCGGATCTGCATCTGAAAATAAACGATCAGCGCGGCGGTGAGTTTTTCGAGGAGGGCGTCGAAGGTCGCACGGTCGGTGTAGAAGAGCAGCTTAATGCGCTCGAAGTCATCCGAGCTGCCACCCTCGACCATGTAGGTGGCGAGAGTCCACGGCGAACCGCCGAAGCCGAGGAGGGCTTTTGGGCCGGCGAGTTCGGTTTTGAGGAGCGCGAGTGTGTCCGCGACGTAGCGGAGGCGCTCGGGGATGGCGTCGGCCGGCGCGAGCGCGTCAATCTGGGCGCGCGTTTCCAGGCGGTAGGCCATGCCGATGCCGCCGGTGTCGCGGAAGGTGTAGCCCTGACCGAGGGCCTCCGGGATCACGAGGATGTCGGAGAAAAGAATCGCGGCATCGAGACCGGGAAAACGACGGAGCGGCTGGAGCGTGACCTCGGTGGCGAGCGCGGGCGTCTTCACCATTTCGAGGAAGGACGACTTGGCTTTGAGTGCGCGGTATTCCGGCAGATAGCGGCCCGCCTGACGCATGACCCAGAGGGGCGGACGGTCAAGCGGTGTGCAGGCGGCGGCGGCGAGGAAACGTTGGCGGGAAGTCATGAGGTGGAATTAGCCACGGAGACGCGGAGGCACGGAGAGATGAACATGGCCTAGGTTCCGCTTTGGGGAGACTCGGTGCTTAACCAGTCTTTTGGTTTGAGGAAGATTTCGTGGAGGCGGGCTTCGTGGCTGCCAGGTTCTGGTTTGAAATCGTAGTCCCAGCGCACGAGGGGCGGAAGGGACATGAGGATGCTTTCCGTGCGGCCGCCGCTTTGCAGGCCGAAGAGCGTGCCGCGGTCCCAGACGAGGTTGAACTCCACATAGCGACCTCGGCGGTAGAGCTGCCACTGGCGTTCGCGGTCGGTGCAGGGCGTGGCTTTGCGGCGGGCGACGATGGGCTGATACGCGGGAAGGTAGTGGTCGCCGACGCTGCGCATCAGGGCGAAACTGCGCTCGAAGCCGAGCTCGTTGAAATCGTCGAAGAACAGGCCGCCGACGCCACGCGGCTCGCCGCGGTGCTTCAGGAAAAAATAGTCATCGCACCATTTTTTCAGGCGCGGGTAGAGGGTGTCGCCGAAAGGCGCGACGGCGGCGCGTGCGGTGCGGTGCCAGTGCACGGCGTCTTCCTCGAAGCCGTAATAAGGCGTGAGGTCGAAACCACCACCGAACCACCAGACTGGCGTGGGAGTGTCGGCGCCGGCGATGAAGAAGCGCACATTGGCGTGGCTGGTGGGCACGTGGGGATTGCGCGGATGGATGACGAGCGAAACGCCCATGGCTTCCCAGACCTTGCCGGCGAGTTCGGGGCGGTGCGCGGTGGCGGAGGGCGGGAGCTTGGTGCCGGTGACGTGGGAAAAGGCGACGCCGGCTTTTTCGAACACGGCGCCTTCGGTGAGGATACGGGTGCGACCGCCGCCGCCTTCGGGCCGCTGCCAGTTGTCCTCGCGGAAGCCCGCCGCGCCATCCTCGGCCGCGAGGGTGGCGCAGATGCGGTCCTGCAAATCGAGCAGGTAGGCGCGGACGGCGTTCAGATCAGGTGGCATGCAGCCCACAGGGGAGCACAGCGCGGGACGTTTGGAAAGCCGGTGATGAGCCGGGGCGGAAGAATTACGCATGGTAATTGCCAGCTTAACCGCGGCTGCC
Organism: uncultured Opitutaceae bacterium; assembly: GCA_964525935.1. Classification (GTDB taxonomy): domain Bacteria; phylum Verrucomicrobiota; class Verrucomicrobiia; order Opitutales; family Opitutaceae; genus UBA2377. Next base: position 343,002 of record CAZGJZ010000001.1, read on the forward strand.
GGGTGCGGCTGCGCACTCCTTGGCGGGTGCGACGCATATTTTGAAGGCGGAGGCGCTTGACGACTTTGCTACAGTTCGCGTTCGACAGCGGGCGGGCGCCCGGCGTTGATAATCCTTCCACTGCCTTGATGAACTCCACCGTCCTGACGACCATTGCCGCAACCGGCTTTACCGTGGCGTTTTTCCATGCAGCGATCCCGACCCACTGGCTGCCGTTTGTGTTGGTGTCGCGGGCGCGGGGGTGGAAGCGGTCAAAGACGCTGCTGGTGTCGGCCGTCGCGGGGCTGGGCCATGTGGCGCTGACGAGCTTGCTGGGACTGGCGATCGCGTGGTTTGGCTTTCAGCTCGATGAGCATCTCGGGGAGGTTTTTTCCTGGATCACGGGTGGCGTGCTGCTGGTGATCGCGGCGTTTTATGGCTGGCGGCAACTGCGTGGACGCGGCGTGCTCCACCACCACGCGCCAGGCGGTCACCATCAGGCGAGCGAGGAATGCGGCCACGAACACGAGGTGAGCCACTGGGACGAGGAGCTGAAGGACACGCAACTCGTGAAGGACAAGGCGGGCGACTGGACGGCGATCAGCGGGCTTTTCATGATGCTCACGCTGTCGCCGTGCGAAGGATTTTTGCCCGTGTATCTGTCGGGCGTGCAGTTCGGCTGGCGCGGGTTTGTCGTGCTAAGCCTGATCCTCGCGGTGGCGACGCTGGCGGGGATGATGCTCTTTACGTGGCTGACGCTGGTCGGCTTTGAGCGGTTCAAGCTGAAGAGCTTTGAACGCTACGAGGCCGGATTGCTCGGCGTGATCTTTCTCGTGCTCGGGCTGCTGATGCTCGGCATGGAGCATGGGCACTGAGTCTGGCGTGGTGGGTTACTCGCTCCCGGCCGGTGATCCGAGAGAACGAGAACGATTAGGAGAATGAGAACGAGGACCGGTGGCTGGTGCGGCGGACTAGCGTTTCGGCACGACGAACTTGATGACAGGGGCGTCCTCCGCGGCGGGGGCGGCGGATTTTTCGGCGGAGGTCATCGGCACGTGGGACAAGGGAGAGGCGACGGCGGGGCCGGCGGGCATGGCCGCAAACCCGCGTTCGATGAGGTCGATGGTCTTCAGGTCGCGGGAGCGGCCCTTGTCGATCTGACCGCCGGGGCCGAAGGAGCCCATGATCACGACGATGAGGCGGCGGCCGTTGCGTTCAGCGGTGGCGCTGAGGCAGTAGCCGGCGCCATTGGTGTAGCCGGTTTTCAGGCCATCCACGCCGGCGACTTTGCCGAGGAGCTTGTTATGGTTGATCATGTGCTGCGGGCCCTTGGCGCGCAGGGGGCCGAAGTCGCGCTCGCGAACGGCGGTGTATTTGAGGACGTCGGTGTGCTGGACCAAGTGACGGCAGAGAATCGCGAAATCGCGCGGCGTCGTGAGGTCGCCCTCTTCGAGGCGGCGACTGGCGGGAGGCAGGCCGTGCGGAGTGCGAAAGCTGGTGTGCGTCATGCCGAGCTCGCGGGCCTTGGCGTTCATCAGCTCGACGAAGGCGGGGACGGAGCCGGCCGCAGTGCGGGCGAGGGCGTGGGCGGCGTCATTGGCGGACTGGATCATCATCGCGTAAATGAGGTCCTCGACCGGGAAGGTTTCCTTGGGGTCGAGATAAACCTGCGTCCCGCCGATCTTGGAGTCGGCGGCGGTGATCTGGACGGGCGTGTCGAGGGTGAGGGCGCCGGCCTGGAGTTTGTCGCTCACGATGAGGAAGGTCATGAGCTTCGTCATGCTGGCAGGCGGGCTGACGATGTCGGCGTTGTCCGCGAAGATCGTCTCACCGGTCGCGGCATTGATCGTGATGACGCCTTTGTAGATCGCATCGGGACGGGTGGGCGCGGCCTTGGCGGCGAAGAGCGCCGGCGTGAGGGCGGCGAAAAGGGCGAGGAGAGGGAGCAGGCGGCGCGCGAAAAGCATCCGCGTGAGCGAGTGAAGTTTTGGGCGCGGTGCGAGCAGAAAGCGCGGGATGCTTGACCGCACCGCGGGGCGGCATTCGCTTGGTCGCATGCACCGTCTGATAATTGTCATGATTGCGCTGTGGGCCGGCGGAAGCCGGTTAGGGGCGGAAAGCCCGGCGAACGCGGAGCAGGAAACCACGGCCTTGGTGTGGGCGCAGACGAAGGTGGCCCAAGTGGCGAAGGCCGGGCAGGAACGCGCGGAAGGAGTCTTTGCCTTTCGCAATGGCGGGACCAGGCCGGTGACGATCACGGCGGTCGAGTCGAGCTGCGGCTGCACGACGGCGGAGTTGCCAAAGAAAACCTACGCGCCCGGCGAGACGGGCGAAATCCGGGCGCGCTTTGAGTTTGGGGCGCGGACGGGGCGCCAGCAAAAAGTCCTGACGGTGACGACGGACGATGCGCAGGCTCCCACGCTGCTCGTGCTGCAGGTGGACATTCCGGTGGTTTTTGCGATCAATCAGCGTGTGGTCCTTTGGTCGCTGGGCGAGACGCCTGCGATCAAGACCGTGATCGTGCGCACGGCGCCGGATGTCGGGTTGGGCAACCTCACCTACGATCAAGGCGTGGTGGAGGCGACGCTGGTGCCGCTGGCGGAAGGCGGCGGGTATTTGCTGAACGTGCGTCCGCTTTCAACCGCGGAGCCGCAACGCCAAACGGTGATGGTCAACGCCCTGGTGGAGGGACGACCGCAGGCATTGCCGGTGCATCTTTTTGTGCGGTGAGATAAGAAGCGCACGCCCGGCCTTCAGAGGGTGTGCGGCTGGCCGGCGCGACGAAGGGCGGATTGCACCTGGCGCTCGGCGTGGCGGCGATAGTGCAGGACGAGTGAGATGGCACCGGCGGCAACGATCAGGAGGAAGAAGGCGTCGATCAGGCCGATCCACACAAGATACATGCGGCCGTCCACGGGATCGGCGGCGTTGAGCTCGTTGTTGGCGCGTTGAAGACGACTGATCGTCTGCTGCTTGCGCATGAGATCGAGGCGGGCCTCGATGTCGGCGGCGTGGAGGCGGGCGCGCTGGCCGGCGAGTTCCTCGTGCTCGGCTTGCGAGACGCGTTCGGCGGAAAGGGCGGCGGCAAAATCCCCGCGGGCTTCCTGCACCTGGGCGAGGTTTTTGTAATACTCGGTGAGGATACGATGGCCACCGATCGTGTCGGCCAGCGGGCGGACGTTTTGGAGGCGCGCGAGGGCTTCGTCGGGACGGCGCAGACGGCGCAGCAGGCTGGCCATGGCGGAGCTGGCACGCACCTGGCCGCGCCGATCCTGCACCGCGACACGCGTTGCGTAGATTTCCTCGTAGAGCTGCAGCGCGCGCGTGAGGTCGCCGCGGGCGTCGGCGATGTCGGCGATGTTGGCGAGGGAGTTGGCGGCATTCCACCGGTCGTTTTTGCTGAGCCAGTAGGTCCGGCCGGTCTCGAAGGCGCGCTCGGCGGCCTCGAGTTCGCCGGACTTCACCTGGCAGACGCCCACGGCCTGCAGCGCGAAAACGCGGATGCGTTCATCGTTGGCGAGATTGGCGTAGCGCAGGGCTTCCTCGGCGTGGCGGCGCGAGTTGACGGTGTCGCCCATCGTTTCGTAGGTGATGCTGAGATAGCGATGGCCCTGCGAGTGCAGGCGCATGTCGTTGAGAATTCCCGCAAACTCGAGGAGACGCTGGCTGTAATCGAAAGCGAGGCCGGTGTCGCCCATCAGCCAGTAGTCGTAGGCGAGGTGGCGGATAAAGGGCACCTGATCGGTGATGGTGCCGCTCTGCTGGGCCTGTTCGAGACCACCGCGGGAGAAAGCGATGGCGGCAGGGAAATCGGCGTTGGCGTAGGCCGTCTTGTGATTGGCTTCCGCGGTGTCGAGGGCGGTGCGCAGTGCGCTGTTGAAGGTCGGCGTCGTAGCGGCGCGCCCAACCGCGGCGAAAGCGGCGAGGGCGGTGATCCCGGAAAAAAGCAACGGCCGGAAAAACATTTTGAACAGCGCAGCGGAAAAATGCCGGGAGACAATCCCTGAAATGCAAAAACGCCCGTTCGTGGCAGAGTGATAAATGGCAGACGCTTTAAATGGGTGTTTTCCCTGATGGAAATGGGTGGATCAGTGGATGGGGCGACGACTGACGGAGACCTGCGCGACAGAGATGAGGTTGAACGGTTCCGCGAGAGGCGGTTTAATGCGGCGTTGATTGCATCCGTATTCACCCGCAGGTTTTGCGGCTGGAACCCATGATCCCGCCTGACGACGCTGATACTCGCGACCAAGTCCGACTGCGCCTGCCGTGGTTTTTTCTGGCGGCGGCGTTGGCAACGCTGGTCATCCAATGTGGCGGCTGGCGGGATGCCTTGTTGTATGACCGGGCCGCGGTCGCCGCCGGGGAGTGGTGGCGATTGTGGACGGGGCATCTCGTGCATTTTGGGTGGCCGCATTTCGTGGCCGACGCAGGGTTGCTGGTGATCCTCGGCTGGCTGGTGGAGCGGCCGCAGCCGATGCTGGCGCGGTGGTCGCTGGTGTGGGTGCCGTTGGTTATTTCAGGTGCGCTGTTTTTCTTCGATCCAGAGATGAGGCGTTACGGCGGGCTGAGTGCCTATAATCTCGGGCTGCTGCTTTACTACGCAGGACACGGCTGGCGGCGGAATTGGACCGATTGGTTCTGGCCGGCGGTGCTGCTAATCTATGTTGGCGAACTCGTGCTCGAAATCACCGCGGGGCACGGCCTCGGCGGTGGAGCGATCAAATTTGACGACCCGGCGATCGGCATCGCGACGTCGGCGCACATCGCGGGCATCGGGTGCGGGCTCGTGCTGCTAGGGATCGATTACTGGCGGCAACGCCGAGCCGGGCGCGTGGAGTTGGCGAGCGAGGGCGAGTGATGCAAGCCGGGCGCAGCGAGCTGCGCCCCTACGATGAGGCGGCGTTTTAGCTGCGGGTCTGTTCGAGCGGAAGCTCGTGCAGTTTCAACTCGGGATTCTTCTCGGTGAAGTAGCGCATCGTCCACTCGTTGGGGAAGAGGACGACGGGGTTGTCGAATTTGTCGGTGCCGAAACTCACGCCGCTGGCCACGATGAGCGAAGAGGTGTCCTTGAGTGAGGGGTGCGGTTCGAGCCAGCGCAGGAGCGTCCACGGGCAGGGGGTGAGACGGGACTCGGCGCCGTATTCGGCCTGCAAGCGGTATTGCACGACTTCGAATTGCAGCGGACCGACGGCGGCGAGAAGCGTGGCGCCAGGCGGGGCGTTCTTGGCGGTAAAAGACTGGACGACGCCTTCCTGCAGCAGCTGCTCCACGCCGGCGCGGTATTTCTTGGCGTCGCCGGAATTGGGATTCGAAATGTAGGTGAAGACCTCGGGCGGGAAGCGCGGGATCTCGTCGTAGCGGATGGTTTTGTCCTCGGTGAGCGTGTCGCCGATGCCGAACTCGCTGTGGCCGACGAGGCCGATGACGTCGCCCGGCCAGGCTTCGTCGACCGTCTCGCGTTCCTGGCCAAAGAGTTTGTGGGAGGAGGAAAGGCGGATGGTCTTGCCGGTGCGCTGGTGGATCACGGTCATGTCGCGCGTGAACTTGCCGGAGCAGACGCGGAGGAACGCGATGCGGTCGCGGTGCTTCGGGTCCATGTTGGCCTGAATCTTGAAGATGAAGCCGGAGAATTTCGGATACTCGACCGGGACGACTTTCGTCTCGGCATCCGCCGTAGGTTGGGCGCTGAGATTGACGGTCGAGCGGCGGGCGGCGGGCGGGACGGAGTTTTGCAGAAAACCGTCGAGGAGGAGCTGGATGCCGAAATTGTTAACGGCGCTGCCGAAGAAGACGGGCGTTTGTTGGCCGGCGCGGACGGCGGCGAGGTCGAAAGGATGGCCGGCGCCGTCGAGCATCTCGAGCTGCTCCTTCACTTGTTCGTAGGTGTAGTCGTCGAGCTTGTTGCGAACGGCAGGATCATCGAGGGAAGTGACGTTGACCGGGGCTTGGAATTTGCCACCGGGGACGCGCTCGAAAAGGTGGACTTCCTTGGTGCGGCGGTCGAAGACGCCGCGGAAGGACGGGCCGTTGCCGAGCGGCCAGATGAGCGGCGAAGACTGCAGGCCGAGGACGCTCTCGAGTTCGTCGAGCAAGGCGAACGCGTTGAGCGTGGGGCGGTCGCACTTGTTCATGAACGTGAAGATCGGCACGCCACGACGACGGCAGACTTCGAAGAGCTTGCGGGTCTGGGCCTCGATGCCCTTGGCGGCGTCGATGACCATGACGACGGCATCAACGGCGGTGAGGACGCGGTAGGTGTCCTCGGAAAAGTCCTTGTGGCCGGGGGTATCGAGGAGGTTGACCGCGTAACCGTCGTAGTCGAACTGGAGGACCGTGGAGCTGATGGAAATACCGCGCTGTTTTTCGAGCTCCATCCAATCGGAGGCCGTGGCGCGCTGGTTCTTGCGCGCGGTGACGGAACCGGCGAGGTGCAGGGCGTTGCCGTAAAGCAGGAACTTCTCCGTGAGCGTCGTCTTACCCGCGTCGGGGTGAGAGATGATCGCGAAGGTGCGGCGGCGGGCGATTTCCTGGGCGGGTGACATCGAACGGAGTGACGAGTAGAGAATGAAGAGTGAAAGGCCGGCACGAGCCGGGAGAGAGTTGGGCAGGAAACCGGGCGGGGGGACAAAGGTGAAGCCTGAAGTTGGCGAGGGTGGGCCTGGGTGGATTTCCCGGCTAGGCGGAAAGGACGGCGGCGGATAAGCTGTGCGCTCCGCTTCATGAAAAAAATCCTCAAGTTCCTCGGCTATGGCGTGCTCAGTTTGGTGGTGGCAGTGGCCGCTGCACTGGGCGTGGTTTATTGGAAATCAGGCGAGCGCCTGAAACAGACTTTCGCGGTCGCGGTGCAACCCGTGCCGGTGCCGACGGACGCCGAGGCGATCGCGCGCGGGCGGCACATCGCGGCGACGCGCGGTTGCGTGGATTGCCACGGGGCTGACCTCGCGGGAGCGAAGGTCGTGGATGATCCGGCGATGGGACGACTGTATGGGCCCAATCTCACGCGCGGACGGGGTGGAGTGCCGGCGGGTTATGGCGATGTGGATTGGGAGCGCGCGATCCGGCACGGCGTGGACACGGATGGCCGCGGGCTTTTTCTCATGCCCTCGACGGACTATGCGCAATTTTCCACGCGAGACATGGGCGACCTGATTGCCTACCTGAAATCGGTGGCGCCAGTGGATCGCGAGTCAGTGCCGCTGAAGGTCGGGCCGGTGGCGCGGGCGCTGATGCTGGCGGGCAAGATCAAGCTTTCGGCGGAGGTGATCGACCATCGCGCAGTAAAGCCAGACGAAGTCCTGCCGGGCTTGACGGCGGACTATGGGCGCTACCTCGCGGTGGGTTGCACGGGTTGCCATGGGACCAATTTTTCCGGCGGAAAGATCGACATCGGCCCGCCCGACTGGCCGCCGGCGGCCAACCTGACGCCACACGCCAGTGGACGGCTGGCGGCGTGGACGGAGGCGGACTTTATCAAGGCGCTGCGCGAGTCGCGTCGACCCGATGGCAGCGAGATCAATGCGGTGATGCCGCGCGCGTTTGCGCATCTCAACGATACCGAGGTGAAGGCGCTGTGGGCGTATTTGCACACGATTCCCGCGGTGTCGACGGGAGTGCGGTGATTTAGGGTTTGGCGAAGGCGGGGCGGGTGGCGCATGGTGGCCGCATGCCTGTTCCCTCGCTCAAACTCAAAGCCAACGCCAAGCCTCGCGTCCTCAGCGGACATCCGTGGGTGTTTGCGAACGAAGTCGAAGCCCTGCTGCCGGCGGAACACGACGGTGAGGTGGTTGAATGCCGGGACCGGGCCGATCGGTTTCTGGGGAGCGGAATCTATAATTCGAAATCACAGATCGTATGGCGGCGGTTCAGCCGCGAGCGTGCCGCGTTGAACGGGGCGTATCTGCGCGCGGCGTTGGAAAAAGCAATTTCGCGCCGCACGGCAGGCGACACGCGCCGGCTCGTGTGGTCGGAGTCGGATGACCTGCCGGGTCTCGTGGTGGATCAATTTGGCGACACGCTGGTCGTGCAGATCCAGACCGCGGCGATGGAGAAGAAGTCCGCGCTGGTCGGCGATCTGCTGGCCGAACTCTTGAAGCCGGCGGAGATTGTTTTCCGCAATGACGCGAGCATCCGCCGGCTCGAGGGCCTGCCGCTGGAGACGCACACACGCTCTGGGGCAGTGTCGGAACCGCGCTGGCAGCGGATCGACGGCTTTGATTACTGGCTCGATTTACAGAACGGACAAAAGACGGGGTTTTACCTCGACCAGCGGGCGCAGCATGGGGTGGTGGCGAAATACTGCGCAGGCAAGCGGGTGCTCGATGCATTCTGCAATCAAGGACCGTTTGCGCTACACGCGGCGCGCGCCGGCGCGGCCGAAGTGCTCGGACTCGACAGCGCGGAGGATGCGATCGCGCAGGCGCGGGTGAACGCGGAGCGCAACGGGGTGAAGGCGGCATTTGCCGTGGCGAATGTGTTCGACTGGTTCAACGACGCGATGCGCGCGGGCGAGCCAAAGTGGGACGTGATTGTGTTGGACCCGCCGCCGTTCGCGAAGTCGAAGAGCGCGCTCGAAGGGGCGTTGCGCGGCTACAAGGAAATCAATTTGCGCGCGATGCAGCGGCTCAATCCGGGCGGGGTGCTGGCGACGTATACGTGTTCCCATCACATGCAGGATGCGGAACTGCGCGGCGTGCTGGCCGATGCGGCGGCCGATGCGAAGCGCAAGGTGCACGTGCTCGAATTTTGCCATCAGCCGCCGGATCATCCCGTGATGCTGACGATGATGGAGAGCGAATACCTGCGCGGGTATATCGTGCGGGTGGAGTAAGGGACTGGCGCGCGGCCCGCCTTGGGTGGGCCTATCTTCTATCTTGCCGGTGATCGCGGCGCGCCCAGCGATCGCGCCCGACCTCGATCAGCGGTAGAGCGTGTCGAGGTTGCGGCGGAGCTCTTTCAGGTCGTCGATTTTCTGCTGATACATGGCGACGTCGGCCTTCGTGCGGGCCTGTTTCATGGCTTCGAGGATGTCGCGCTCGGCTTCCATGAGATTGACGCGGTCGGCGGCGACGGACTCGCGCTGCTCGGTGGATTTGCCGCCGAAGAGGGAAACGGATTTGGCGAGGGCGGGATCGTTGAGGGACTTATCGAGGTCGGAGGACTTCATCTTCTTTTTCTCACGGGCGATATCCTTCTCGAGTTTGCGGATCTGGATATCGATCTCGGTGATGCGGGCGCCTTTTACCTCGAGGCCGGGGAGCGTCGTGACGGCTTCGGCGGCCGGAGCCGCGGTAATGGCGGCGGCCGGAGCGATCACCGCGGGGGCGGTGGATTGGGTGGTTTTTTCGAGGGCGCGTTGGGCGAGAAGGGCGCGGACGCGGGCTTCGGTGGCGGCGCGTTCGGCGGTGGTCTTCTCGGTTTCAGGCTTGGCGCCCGCTTTCGCTGGGGCGGCGGCGGGTTCCTCCGGTGGCTTTGCCGCAGGCGCGGCGGGCTCGCCGGCGTAGGCGGACACGGAGAGGGTGGCGGCGAGCAAGGCGGCGAGGAAGCGGGGCTTGGTCATGAGACGAGTGTAGGTGAAAGCGGAGGTGAGTCGAGGGAACTATGGATACGTAGGAGGGGTTGATGTTCCTGCCGGATTTTTAACCACGAATGGACACGAATGAACACGAATACCGAAGGCAGGGCCGCATCGGCCGGATAGGGAAGGTGACTGTCGTGTAGGTATGAAAAAGGCCGGAGGGTTAGTCCGGCCTTTGCAGAAGGGATGCCCCTACGGGTTACAGGGTGCCGCCGTAGATGGCGCTGGCGCCGAGCTCTTCCTCGATGCGGAGGAGCTGGTTGTATTTCGCCACGCGGTCGGTGCGGCTCGCGGAACCGGTCTTGATCTGGCCGGCGTTGGTCGCGACGGCGATGTCGGCGATCGTGACGTCCTCGGTCTCGCCGGAGCGGTGCGAGATGATCGTGGTGTAGCGGTTGCGCTGTGCGAGGGCGATGGAGTCGAGCGTCTCGGTGAGGGAGCCGATTTGGTTGACCTTCACGAGGATCGAGTTGGCGGTGCCGGTATCGATGCCCTTTTGGAGGAACTCGACGTTGGTGACGAAGAGATCGTCGCCGACGAGCTGGACTTTGTCGCCGATGGCGTCGGTGAGCTTCTTCCAGGTGGCCCAGTCGTTTTCGGCGCAGCCGTCCTCGATGGAGACGATCGGGTATTTGGCGCAGAGATCCTTGTAGTAGGAGACGAATTCGTCGCCGGTGAAGGAGCGCTGGTCGGATTTCTTGAAGACGTAGGTCTTCTTTTCCTTCACGTAGAACTCGGAGGAGGCGACGTCGAGGGCGAGGAAGATGTCCTTGCCGAGTTTGTAGCCGGCGCCCTTGACGGCTTCGGCGATGGCGTCGAGGGCGTCGGTGGTGGAGGCGAGGTTGGGGGCGAAGCCGCCTTCGTCACCGACGGCCGTCTGGAGGCCCTTGGACTTGAGCACCTTCTTGAGGGAGTGGAACACCTCGGCGCCGGCGCGGAGGGCGTCGGAGAACGAGCGGAAGTTCTTCGGGACGATCATGAACTCCTGGAAATCGATGGGCGCATCGGAGTGCGCGCCGCCGTTCATGATGTTCATCAACGGCACCGGGAGGACCTTGGCGTTCGGGCCGCCGATGTATTTGTAGAGGGGGACGCCCGCGGCGGAGGCGGCGGCCTTGGCGGTGGCGAGGGAGACGCCGAGGATGGCGTTGGCGCCGAGCTTGGCCTTGGTCTTGGTGCCATCGAGCTTGAGCATGGCCCGGTCGACGCCGGTCTGGTCGAAGGCGTCGAAGCCGAGGAGCGCGGGGGCGATCTTGCCCTTCACGTTGCCGACGGCTTTTTGCACGCCCTTGCCGCCGTAGCGGAGTTTGTCGCCGTCGCGGAGTTCGATGGCCTCGTGTTCGCCGGTGGAGGCGCCGGAAGGAACGGCGGCGCGGCCGAAGTGGCCGGAGGCGAGCTTCACATCGACTTCGACCGTGGGGTTGCCACGGGAGTCGATAATTTCACGGGCGGTGATGGCACTGATGGTGGTGTTCATGAAAGGCAGAAGGATGAAGGCGGAAGGATGAAAATGCAGGGTGCAGCAAAGATGCCGCGCGACACGAGGGGAAGGCGAAAGTGTGTGCACCCGCCTGCGCCGGGCCTACGGCGGGCAGGCCCGCTATTGCCAATGGTGCCTTCAGGCGGCGTCGCGCCTGCCTTTCCGGTTCGCTCAGGCGAAGGGGGAGCGGGTGATGCCGGTCTTCTGGAGGAGACGCCCGATGGGACCGGGGGTCTTGGGTCGCAATGTGACGGGGATCTGGGCAGAGAAGCCGCGGTTTAGCGCGATCCGGCCGACGGTGACACCGTTGTAATTGCGGAAATTGAGCAGTTCGGCCGTGAAGAGCAGGAGCGGAATCTGGTCGAGGTGACCCTCGTAGGCGGCGGCGTGCAGGGGGGTGTCACCGTTGTCGTTGCGCGTGAGCAGGAGGTCGGCGGTGAGCTGGGCCGCGGGGATCTTGGCGAGCTGGCCGGTCTCAGCGGCGGCGTGGATCGCGGTGAAACCGGACTTGCTGGAGACGACGAGGTGGTCGTGCACGAGGAGGTCGGCGGGGATTTGCTCGAGGTGGCCGGAGATCGCGGCGGCGTGAAAGACGGTGTCGCCGGAATTGGTGACGGCGAGCAGCGCGGCGGGCGTGAGGAGCGCAGGCGGAAGCTGGTCGAGGTGGCCGTTGAGCGCGGCGACGTGGAGGACGGTTTCGCCGCCGATGTTTTTCTGCGCGAGATTGGCGGCGGTGATGAACGCAGCGGGCAGGCGGTCGAGCGTGCCATTTTCGGCGGCCTCGTGGAGGAGGGTGTTGCCGAGGTCGGTTTTGCGCAGGATGATTTCCTCGGTGAGCAGGTCCGCGGGGAGCTGGCCGAGGTGGCCGTGCGCGGCGGCGTCGTGAAAGACGGTGTAGCCGGAATTGCTGCGCTGGCCGAGGAGATCGGCGGTCAGGAGGCTGGCGGGGATCTGGTCGAGGTGGCCGCCGATGGCGGCGTGGTGAAAGACGGTGTAGCCGAGGTCGTTTTTGACTGAAAGCGCAGCTTGGGTGAGCACGGTGGCGGGAAGGGCGCCGAGAGTGCCATATTTGGCGGCGGCGTGCAGCGGGGTATTGCCCGAAGCATTGCGCGCCGTCAGCCGCTCAAGGGTGAGCAGCTTGGCGGGGAGGGTAGCGAGCGAACCGTCGCGAGCAGCGCCGTGCAAATCCAAGTTATCCATGTCGTTATACGCTGGGATGGGATAACGGTTATTGGCGAAGTGACGCAATCCAAAAGCCCGAAACAGGTTATTCACCCCATGCACAGGAATTCGATTTGCCAAGTCACTCTCCCAGCCCACGCTGTGCGCTACATGAACGCTGCAGATGCGAAGGTTAGCCCCGCCGTAACGCCCAAAGATGCCATCCTGTTGATTGATGATGAGAAGGCGCTGCTCGAGGTTTTTACCGCCGCGCTCTCGCCGCATTTTGAAATCATGACGGCGAACTCCGTGCGTGAGGCGGATTTCATTTTGCACAAGAACAAGTTCAAGGTGGTCGTGGCCGACCATCTGATGCCCGGCGGCAATGGCATGAGTTTCCTGGTGCGGACGCGGGAAGAATATCCGCACATGCAGCGCATTTTGGTCACGGGCTACATGAAGCCGGAGATGTTGCTACGCAGTGTGAACGAGGCGGCGCTTTTCCGTTATCTGCTTAAACCGGTCTCGATGATGGAGTTGATCAAGGTCGTGAAGGATGCCGCCAAGGCGCACGACGCGAGTTTAGCGGCCGTGTGAGGCGGCTTCGCGGCGCGGCGTATAGTAGCGCGCCTCTCATTTAGCCATGTGGCGGGTCGAAGACCTGCGCTGCCACGATCAGCGCTGGAGCTTGGCACGCAGGTAGGGCGCGGTCGGACTGTGCTTCACTTTCAGGAGCCCGGCGAGTTCGCCTTGGTAAAGGAGTTCGCCGCCTTCGGGGCCGCCGACCGGACCGAGTTCGATGATGTAATCGGCTTCGGCGAGCAAATCGAGATGATGCTCGATGACGACAACGGTGTGCCCCTGGTCGACGAGCGAATGCAGGACGCGGATGAGTTTTTCGCAGTCGCTCAGGTGCAGGCCGATGGTCGGTTCCTCGAGCAGGTAGAGGTTGCGGATGGCGATGCCGCGGGAGCGTTCCTTGTAGGATTGCAGGCCGTGGGCGAGTTCGGTGACGAGCTTCAGACGCTGGGCCTCGCCGCCGGAGAGGGTCGGTGAACTCTGGCCAAGCGTGAGGTAGCCGAGTCCGCAATCGACCATCAGCTTGCACACCTGCGAAAGCTGGGAATGGAAATCGAAGAAGACGGCGGCCTCGTCGAAGGTGAGGCGGAGAACTTCTCCGATGGTTTTACCCTTCCACGTGATGTCGGCGACCTCGGGACCGTAGCGCAGGCCGCGGCAGTCGTCGCACGGGAGATACGTGTTGGGCATGAAAGCCATCTCGAACTTGATGCGACCGGCGCCCTGGCAGGTTTCGCAACGGCCGCCGGTGGTGTTGAAGGAAAAGCGCGAGGCAGTGTAACCGCGCATCTTGGCCTCGGGGAGCGAGGCGAAGAACTGGCGGATGAGATCGAAGATGCCGAGGTAGGTGGCGGGCGTGGAGCGCGGGGTTTTGCCGATGGGCGACTGATCCACCTCGATGACGGATTTGAAATCGTGCGCACCGGTGAGGGTGGCGAAGGGTTGGGCGTTGAGGGCTGAGAGTTGAGAGTCGGAATCCTGGGTGAAGCCGGTGGCTTTGACGAAATCGCGGCCGGTGAGTTTGGCTTTCCGATTTTTGATGGCGTGGGCGGCGGCAGGCTGGAGCAGGTCGCGGAAGAGCGTGGATTTGCCGGCACCGCTCGGGCCGGCGACCATAATGAGGCGGCCGGGCGGCAGGCTGAGATCGAAGCCCTTGAGATTGCGGAAGCGGACGTTGGTCAGCTCGAGAGGGGCGGATTTTTTGCCTTTCGATTTTTGATTTTCGATTGGTCGGTATTCGCCCCGCAGCGGGTGCGCGATGCCTTTGTTTAAGAAAAGGCCGGTGAGGGACTGGTCGCTGCTTTGGATTTCGGCGGGAGTGCCGTTGGCGAGGAGGGCGCCGCCGTGGATGCCGGCGCCGGGGCCGAGGTCGATGATGCGATCGGCGCGCTTCATGAGTTCGTCGTCGTGCTCGACGACGAGGAGCGAATTGCCCTTGGCGCGGAGGGCTTGGAGCGTGTCGATCAGGCGGTCGTTGTCGCGGGCGTGGAGGCCGATGGAAGGTTCGTCGAGGACGTAGAGCACGCCGGAGAGATTGGAGCCGAGCTGCGCGGCGAGGCGGATGCGCTGGGCTTCGCCGCCGGAGAGCGTTTCGGTGGGACGATCGAGGGAGAGATAGCCGAGGCCTACGTGATCGAGGAATTTCAGGCGCTCCTCAATCTGCGGGACGATGTCCTGCGTGATGAGTTTGCCGCGGACGTCGAGTTTGAGGGCGCGCAGGTGAGTGAGGAGTTGCGAGGGCGTGGAGCGCAGAAGCGCGGGTAGGGAAAGCGGCGGAGATTTCTTGGTTTCCCGGAAGTGAAGTTTAACGGCGCGGACGATGCGGTTGAGGCGGGCGCCGTGGCAGTCGGGGCAGGGCTGGCCTTCCTCGGCGATGTCTTCGGCGGAATCGACCCCGAAGGCGCGGAGCTTGACGAGCGGGTCCTCGTCTTCGTCCTCGGGTTCGAGCATCCAGGGGAACACGCGGCCGTGGCCACGACAGGTGGGGCACCAACCGCGGGGCGAGTTGAAGGAGAAATGCTTCGGGTCGAGTTCAGGGAAGCTCTCGCCGCTCTCGATGTCGGTGCGCGTGGTGGAGAACCACGAGAGCACGTCGCCTTGCGGCGTGAGGAGGAAGCCGGAGCCTTTGCCGATACGGAGCGCGGTTTCGAGGGCCTGACCGGGGTGGGATTCGGATTTCAGGTCGGCGACGACGACCTCGATGTCGTGCTCCTTGTAGCGATCGAGTTTGGTGAACGCTTCGGCAGCGAGCAGGCGGCCGTCGGCGCGCATGAGGGCGTAGCCCTGTTTTACGATCCATGTGGCGATGGGCTGGTGGTGACCCTTGCGTCCACGAATGAGCGGAGCGCAGAGGTAGAGGTGTTTTGCCTTCTTCGCCTTCGGCGTGCCGTGCATGACGCGCAGGAGCAATTTCTTCAACTGACCGAGGGAGAGCGGCTCGACGGCGCGGTCGGTGTCAGGGTGATGCTGCACGCCGAGGCGCGCGTAGAGGAGACGCAGGTATTGGGCGACCTCGGTGATGGTGGCGACGGTGGACTTGCGGGAACCGCGGGTGACGCGCTGCTCGATGGCGACGGTGGGCGGGATGCCGGTGAGACGGTCGATATCGGGGCGCGGGAGTTGCTCGACGAACTGGCGCGCGTAGGGCGACATCGACTCCATGAAGCGGCGCTGGCCCTCGGCGAACACGATGTCGAAGGCGAGGGTTGACTTGCCGGAACCGGAGACGCCGGTCACCACGACGAGCTCGTGGTGCGGGATGGTGAGCGAGAGGTTGCGAAGGTTATTCTCGCGAGCGCCGGTGATGACCAGCGATTGCGAATTGCGGATGCTGGATATCGCATAGTCGGAATCGGACGGGGCGGATTCCGCGGCGAGGGCGAGTGGATCGACGAAGCCGAGAGCGGTGCGGAGAAACGGAGTCGTGGCGGTTCCGCTGCGGGCGATGGCTTCGGGTGTGCCTTCGGCGACGATGCGGCCACCGGCGGCGCCGGCTTCGGGTCCTACTTCGAGGATCCAGTCGGCGGATTTAAGGACATCGAGATTGTGTTCGATCACCACAACGCTGTGACCACGGTCGACGAGCGCGTGAAGGACGGCGAGGAGGCGTTTGACGTCGTGGCGGTGGAGGCCGGTGGTCGGTTCGTCCAAAAGCAGCAGGGCTGCTTTTGGACGTTGAGCGTTGGGAGTTGAGGGTTGAGAGCCGGAGTCGGCGGTGTAGGCGCCGAGGTAGCGGACGAGTTTGAGGCGTTGGGATTCGCCGCCGCTGAGGGTGTTGAGCGGCTGGCCGAGCGTGAGGTAGCCGAGCCCGACGGATTCCAGTGAGGAGAGCCGGGTTTGGATCTCGGGGTGCTCGACGAAGAGCGGGAGGGCGTCGTTGACGCTGGTCGTGAGGAGGTCGGCGACGGAGCGGCCGTTCCACTGGATGGTGAGCACCTCGGGTTTGAAGCGGCGACCTTCGCAGAGCGGACACGGGACAAATACGTCGGAGAGGAACTGCATCTCGACGCGTTCGTAGCCGAGGCCCTGGCAATGGTCGCAACGACCGTCGCCACTGTTGAATGAAAAGGAAGAAGGCCCGAAGCCGGCTTCCTGCGCGGTGGGCGTCGAGGCGTAGAGATCGCGGATGAGATCCCAGGCCTCGGTGTAGAGGGCCGGATTGGAACGCGGGGTGCGCGAGAGCGGCGATTGGTCGACGAGCACAATCTCGGAAAACGGAGCGTCGGCGGGCGCAGGCGTGATGGCTTCGATGACGGCGGGGTCCTCGGTGAGCTGGTTGCGCTGGGCGAGGAGGCCCTGGTAGATGACGTTGTCGAGGAGCGTGGATTTGCCGGAGCCGGAAACGCCGGACAAACAGACCAAGCGGCCGAGCGGGAGCTGGAAGCTGAGGTTCTGGAGGTTGTGTTTGGTGGCGTTTTTAAAAGAGAGCCAGGGCGTTTGCTTGGAATGACCAAGGCTCAATGACCCATGCCCAATGGGGCGGCGCTCGGCGGGAGTGACGATGGTTTCGCGGCCGGAGAGGTAGGCGCCGGTGATGCTGGCGGGCGAACGCAGGAGGGCGGGCAGGGCGCCTTGGAAAACGATGTGGCCGCCGCGGCCGCCGGGCTCGGGGCCGACTTCGATGGCTTCGTCGGCGGCGCGGATCATGGCCTCGTCGTGCTCGACGACGACGACGGTGTTACCGACGGCGGTGAGTGTGCGAATGATGGCGATCAGGCGGTCGATGTCGCGCGGGTGGAGGCCGACGCTGGGCTCATCGAGGACGAAGAGCGTGTCGACAAGCGAGGTGCCGAGGCAGGAGGTGAGGTTGACGCGCTGGACTTCGCCGCCGGAGAGGGTTTTCGAGGTGCGATCAAGCGTGAGGTAGCCGAGGCCGACCTGCTCAAGGTAGCGAAGGCGGGTCGCAATTGAGTCGAAGGCGACGGTGGCGCTGTGCGGTTCGCCGGTTTTCGATTTGGGATCGGCGATTTTCGATTGGCGGACCAACGAGAGCAGCTCACTGACGGGGAGTTGGTAGAGCTCCGGGAGCGTGCGGCCGTGCCATTTCCAGCAGAGGGCTTCGGGCTGGAGACGCTGGCCGTTGCAGGCGGGGCAGAGATTGTAGGCGCGATAACGAGAGAGGAAGACGCGCACGTGCATCTTGTAAGTGTTCTTCTCAAGCCAGCGGAAGAAGCCCTTGATGCCATACCAATACTTGGGCCACGTCTTGCCATTCTCTTCGCCGTAACCTGGCTCGCCATCCATGACGAAGGCCTGCTGCTCGGGCGTGAGCGAAGCGTAGGGCACGTGGGTCGGGATTTTCTTTCGCTTGGTAAAAGTGAGAAGGTCTTTTTTGGATTCGCCGTAGATGTCGCTCTCCCAGCACTTGATGGCGCCATCGTCGATGGAGAGCGACTGGTCGGGGACGGTGAGGCGATAATCGATGTCGATGACGCGACCGAAGCCACGGCATTTCGGGCACGCGCCGAGCGGGGAGTTGAAGGAAAAGAGCGCGGGCGTTGCGGGACGGAAGGTGCGGCCGGTCTTCGGCGAGTGGAGGCCGCGGGAGTAGTGGCCGGCCTCGGGGAAGGTGGCGGAAAGTTGAGAGGTGAGAGTTGAGGGTTGAGAGTCGAAAAGATGCACCTGGCCTTGGCCGAAGTGGAGGGCTGCTTCGGTGGCTTCGAGAAAGCGGGATTTCTGCGCGGCGGCGATCTGGACGCGGTCTTGGGCGACGAAGAGGTGGCTGGCGGTTGCCAGCGGCTTGGGATCGGCGAGGAGGTCGTCGATGCGGTGCAACGCGAGCTGGCCGTCCTTGGTCGGAGCCAAGACTCGAACGTAAGACTGGCCTTTGAGATTCGTGAGGATTTCGGGCCAGGTGAGATTGGCGGGCTTGGTGACTTTGAAAGTGACGATGAGGGTGCGGCTGGCGTGGGCGGACTCGGTTTTGGCCCAGATGGTTTGTGGCGTGTCGTCCTCCACTTTTTCCCCGGTGGCGGGATCGAAGCACTCGGCGACGTGGCTGAACCAGACTTTGAAGAAATCGGTGAGCTCCGTCATCGTGCCGACGGTGGAGCGCGAGGTCTTGACGGTGTTGGTCTGCTCGATGGCGATCGACGGCCGGATGTTTTCGATGGAGTCGACCTTGGGCTTGTCGAGGAGATCGAGAAACTGGCGCGTGTAAGCGCTGAAAGTCTCGACGTAGCGGCGCTGGCCCTCGGCGTGCAGCGTGTCGAAAACGAGCGAGGACTTGCCGGCGCCGCTCAGGCCGGTGACGACGATGTATTTGCCGAGCGGGACATCGAGGTCGAAACCCTTGAGATTGTTCTGACGCACGCCGCGGAGACGGATGCATTCGCGGGCGGGGGTGGCGGGAGTCGGCGGACGGGAGCGGGTGGCAGGCTTGGACACGGGTTTGACGAAGTGCAGGGTGGAGCGGAATGCAACTCGCGACGGGCCGGCGGGCGGGTCTCCTGACATGACGCTGTCAGGAGTGACGGCAAACGGCGCTGCGGACGGACGGGTTAAGCGCGCGCGGACTTGGCGTCGGTGAGGGTAAGCTTCGCGCCGGCGGCGGCGATGGCCTTGGTCACGAGCGGGGCCGGCCGGGTGTCGGTGATGATGGTGAAACGGGCGTTGAAGGGCGTCGTGAGGCTGAGGGCTTTGCGGCCGAACTTGGAATTATCGAGGGCGAAGATGGTGCGTTCGGCGGCGGCGATCATCTTGCGCTGGGCGGCGACGATAAGGGCGTTGTGGTTCCAGACGCCGTTTTCGGTGATGCCGGCGCCGCCGAGGATGGCGAGGTCCGCATGGACCTGGCCGAGGGATTCTTCGCACATGGGGCCGAGGACGACGCCGAGGCGATTGTAGATACTGCCGCCGGTGACGATGGTTTCGACGCTGCCGACTTCGCTGAAGAGACTGGCGACCGGGAGCGAGTTGGTGATGACCTGCAGGCGTTTGTCGACGAGGAGCCGGGCAACCGCGTAGGTCGTGCTGCCGCCGTCGAGGATCACCGTCATGCCGGGCTGGACTTCCTGCGCGACAAGGCTGGCGATGGCGAATTTTTCGTCGGGGTGGCGCTGGTTACGCGCGATGAAATCGTATTCTTGCGCGACCTCGTCGGTTTCGACGAGCGAGGCGCCCCCATGATGGCGGCGGACGATGCCGGCGGCCTCCAGTTGATCGAGGGCGCGGCGGACGGTGGACAACGAACCGCCGAAGCGCGACGCCAGCGTGCGAAGATCGGCGTATTTGTGCTCACGGATGAAACGCGCGATGAGATCGGTGCGCTGCTTGTTCGTCATAGGATAAACTTTCGACGGTCAACGCCCAGCCGTCAGCTCTGAAAAAAGGTGAAGATAGGCGCCAACCTGGCGGGTGGGATCAAACGATTCGCGGGCGAAACGCCGGGCGTCAGCCGAACGCTCGGCGTGGGCGATGGCGGGTTCGCTGAGGCGGCGGGCGAGAGTGTCGCGAAAGGCGGCGCGATCGTCGCGGGCGATGGCCCAGCCGGTGTGGCCGGGGATGAAGCATTCGCGGATGCCCTGGGCTTCATAGGCGACGGCAAGCAGGCCGTGAGCTTGGGCCTCGATGAGGAAATTGGAAAGCGCTTCGCTCCATGAGGCATGCACCGCGAGATCGGCGGCGCAGTAGAGCGGCGCAGGGTCGCGGTGGAAGCCGAGGAATTTGACGCGGGCGCCGAGATTTTTTTCAGCGACAAGGCGTTCGCACGCGGCGCGGGCGGGGCCATCGCCGGCCAGCCAGAGCTGCCAGTCGAGTTGGGCGGGCAGGCTGGCAGCGATCTCGATCAACTCGCGCTGGTTCTTCTCCGGCCGGAACATGGCGACGTTGAGCAACACGCGGGTCGTGGAGGTCGCGCCATGTTGGGCGCGTAGCGGCGTGTTGCGCCAGAGCGCTGCCTCGGACGGGAAAACCAGCGAGTTGTGGATGACGGAAGTTTTTTCAGCTGGGACCGCGTAACGGGAGGTGAGAGTGTCGCGAGCGTCAGTGCTGTTGGCGACGATGTGACGGACGGCGTGGAGCGAACGGCGGAAGAGGAGCGGGAGATTTTTCCCCGTGCGCATCGTGGCGATGACCGGCGTGGCGGGGAGGTGATCCTGCAGGCGGCCCGCATAGCAGTTGGCCATGCGACCCATGCAGAGGATGATTTGCGGCGTGGCGGCGCGGATGGTGCGCAACAGGCTGGGCGCGAACCAATCGAGGCGAGTGTCGAACGTCTGGAGCGAGCGATGGGTGACATTCGCCGCGAGAGTGGAGGCGAGGGCGCCGCCGGGACGAAACGTGAGCAGGGTCGTGGCATGGCCCGCGGCGGCGAAGGCGTTGGCGAGGAGCACGGACTGCCGTTCGGTGCCGCCGCTGCGCAGGTAATCCTGGAGGATGAGGATTTTCATTGCCCGCGGCTGAGAGGAGGGAAAAGTCCCTCAAACACGAATGAAATCTCCCTTGCTGCAACTGATCGTGCGTTGGGCAGTGCTCGCCCTCGGGGTGACGCTCGCGACCCGCCTCATCCCCGGAATCCAATACGATACCGGCACGACGTTGCTCGTCGTGGTGCTGTTGTTGAGCTTTCTCAACGCCATCCTGAAGCCGCTGCTGGTGCTGTTCACACTGCCGTTCATCATTCTCACGATGGGCCTGGGCATGATCGTGATCAATGCCTTGTTGTTTCTCTTTGTGGGGAGGCTGGTGGAGGGTTTCCACGTCGCGAGCTTCTGGTCGGCGGTGGGCGGTGCGATCATTGTGAGTCTGACGAATTTTGTGCTCAATATCATGCTGACGCCGCGGCGGGTTGTCCCCGGGGCTCCGCCGGCGGGTGCGGCGCCGAAGAAGCGGGATGATGTGATTGATATCTGATTTGCCTGCGCCGGGAGGCGCTCACATGGCACGGTTTGGGGAGCGCGGCCTGTTTTCAATTTGACGGTGTGCGCGGGTGTGCGAGCGTGGGGCCAAAGTTAACTCTTACATACCATGGCTGAATCCATCGAATACGATCTAGTTGTCATTGGCGGCGGTCCTGCGGGCTACGCGGGCGCGATCCGTGCCGGGCAATTGGGCAAAAAAGTGGCCTGCATTGAACTGGAACGCGCGGGCGGCACGTGCCTCAACTGGGGCTGTATCCCGACGAAGGCGCTGCTCAAGAGCGCGGAACTCTACCAGAAGTTCAAGAAGGCGGAGGTCTACGGGCTGAGCGCGAAGGACGTGACGTTTGACTTCGCCAAAGTCATGGAGCGTTCGCGCGGCGTGGCCGGGCAGATGGCCAAGGGCATCGAGTTTCTCTTCAAGAAGAACAAGGTCGATTACTTCGTCGGCAAGGCGCAGGTGAGCGCGGCCGGCATGGTCTCGATCCTGGAGGGCGAGCATAAGGGGAAATTTCTCCGCACGAAAAATATCCTGATCGCCACGGGCTGCCGGATGCGTCCCATCCCCGGGCTTGAATACGACGGCGTGAAGGTGATGACCTCGCGCGAGGCGCTGGCGAACACGAAGATGCCGAAGTCGGTCGTCATCGTGGGCGCAGGTGCGATCGGCGTGGAGTTTGCGTATTTCTTCAACGCCTTCGGCGCGAAGGTGACGCTGGTGGAAATGCTGCCGCAAATCCTGCCGGTCGAGGATGAGGAAGTCGCGAAGCTGCTGCACCGCTCGTTCGAGAAACAAGGCGTGGCCGTCCACGTGAACACGAAGTGCGAAAACTATCGCGTGGGTAAGTCGTCGGTGAAGCTCGACCTTGTGGCGGGCGACAAAAAGAGCGAGGTCGAAGCCGACCTGTTGCTCTCCGCCATCGGCGTTGTGGCCAACATCGAGGGCGTGATCGCGCCGAATCTGAAGGTCGAACTCGACCGCAACTACGTGAAGGTCGGCGACGATTACCAATCGAGCGTGAAGGGGATTTACGCGGCCGGCGACATCATTGGGCCGCCCTGGCTCGCGCACGTGGCGACTTATGAGGCGGTCAACGCCGTCAATGGCATGTTCGGCCACGGCAAGGCGAAGCGCGTGAAGAATTTTCCCGGCTGCACCTACTGCCAGCCGCAGGTGGCCAGCACCGGTCTCACCGAAAAAGCGGCGAAGGAAAAGGGCCTCAATTACAAGGTGGGCAAGTTCCCGTTCACGGCGTCCGGCAAGGCCGTGGCATCGGCCGAGAGCGAAGGTTTTGTGAAGGTCATCACCGATGTGAAGACCGGCGAAATCTACGGCGCGCACATCATCGGCAGCGAGGCGACCGAGCTGATCGCCGAATACGGTCTGGCAATCGACCTCGAAGCGACGGTCGAGGAAATCCACCAGACGATCCACGCGCATCCG
Source organism: uncultured Opitutaceae bacterium (assembly GCA_964525935.1). Lineage (GTDB taxonomy): Bacteria > Verrucomicrobiota > Verrucomicrobiia > Opitutales > Opitutaceae > UBA2377. Next base: position 365,579 of record CAZGJZ010000001.1, read on the forward strand.
ACGCTGAGCGAAGCGAACATGGAGGCCGCGGCGGCCTCACTGGGTGAGGCGATTCACATCTGAGCCGCGCGGGGTGCGTGAAGCGCGGCGATAAGCGCCAAGCGGTGAACTTTACGCTCTGAAAAGACGAAGGCCGGCGAACATCGCCGGCCTTTTTTGTGCCTGATTGTTAAGCTTTGCGGTGGGCGGCCCTCCTTCGCCAAGGCTTTGGAGGGCAAATTTCTTTCCGATTCGGAAAGAAATTTGGTGCGAGTGCCGGGAGTCGAACCCGGATCAGCAGCTTCGGAGGCGGCTACACTATCCATTGTGCTACACTCGCAAAAATCAGAGGCTCACGCTGAAAAACCGGCGCGGAGCTGTCGAGTGCAAAGGCGGGCTCGGGCGCGTGACGCGCTCGGGGCTACGAGGCGGGTTGTTGTTTTTTACTTTCGCGCCAGGCGCGCCAGCCTTCGATCACCATCGGCAAAACGGAGAGGATGATGATGGCGAGGATCACCAGCTTGAAGTTCTTTTGCACGAAGGGCGTCGTGCCAAAGAAGAAGCCCGCGTAGACGAAGAAATAAATCCAGACGAAGCCGCCGATGATGTTGTAGGCGAGGAAGCGCGGATAGCTCATGCGGCCGATGCCGGCGATGAAGGGCACGAAGGTGCGGATGATCGGAGCGAAGCGGGCGAGGATGATGGCGCGGCCACCATATTTTTCAAAAAAGGCGTGGGCGCGATCGAGGTGCTTTTTGCGGAAGAAAAAGGAGTCTTCGCGCTTGAAGACTGCGGGGCCGAGTTTGGCGCCGATCCAGTAGTTGAGGGTATCACCGAGGATGGCCGCGATGAAGAGCAGGAACGCCATCAGGTGGACGTTGAGCACCGGAACGGGGTGTTCGGGGGTGGGGGCGGAGAAGGCGCCGGCGGCGAAGAGCAGGGAATCGCCCGGCAGGAAAGGGGTTACGACCAGGCCGGTTTCCGCAAAGATGATCAGGAACAGGATGCCATAGGTCCAGAAGCCGTAGTGGGCGATGATCTCCTTCAGGTGGCTGTCAATGTGGAGGATAAAGTCGATGAGCTTGCGGAGGAGGTCGATCATGGCGGCGGGCTGAGTGGATACAAAAAAGGCAGGCAGTCAAAAAACTGCCTGCCAAAAGGAAAACGAGGTTTTAAATCAAACGTCGGGCTTGGTCTTGCGCAGACCCTGCACGCGATCGCCGGCCTTCCATTGGCCGCGCTTCTTGAGGAGGTCAACGCGCTCAAAGCGCTTTAAGACGTTGCGTTTGACTACGATACCGGAGGAGCCTTGGAGGCTTTTGTGCTGCGACATGACGGATAAAGGTTGGATTGCGGTTTGCTAAAGGGGCGGAGAGTGAGGGTTCCCCTGTGCCCATGACAAGTATTTTTCTGCGACATGTTCGGCACGGACGACGAGCCATTCCGGCGTGGCGTAAGGGTGGTGGCTGAGGACGTGGGCTTCGAGGGCGACGTGCTGGGCAGGGAGGAACTTGAGGCAGAGGCGGAATTCCTCCGTGCGCTCGGCCTGACCCTGCCAGCGGTAGTGCGAGATGATGGGGCCGTCGATCTGCACGCAGGCCGCGAGGTTACGCGCGATGATGTCTTCGGCCAGTTTTTCGGCGTCAGGGCGGGTGGCGACCGTGGTCCATGCGACGAGCATGGAACAGGGTTCAACGCGGCGGAGGGGGCGGCAAGCCGGGAAATTGCCCTTGACCCATCCGACTCAACGCTTAGCGATACACGATTCTACTCAGGCCAACCGCATATTTATGAGAGACGATTACATCAAGGACGCCCTCAAAGTCATTCCCGATCCCAACATGCTGATCAACGTGGTTTCACGCCGCGTGAAGCAACTCCGCCGTGGCAACCGCCCGCTGGTCGAGTCGCTGGAAAAGCTTTCCTCCGAGGACACCGCCTTGCGTGAGGTCATTGAAGGCAAGATCAGCTTCGAACTCGCCAACTAAGCTGGCTCACGATTTTTGAAGACAGGCGGCCTCGCGATTGCGGCGCCGCCTTTTTCATGCACTAATCCCGGAATGTCCGCGCAAAAGAAAGACAGCGAGCGCTTCACCGAGGTGCGCAACTCCAAGGCGCTCCGCGACTACTTCGTGGACGAACGCTTCGAGGCGGGCATCGCGTTGAAGGGCACCGAGGTGAAGTCGATCCGCGCCGGCCGCGCGCAAATCAACGATTCCTTCGGGCGCGTGGACAAGGGGGAACTATGGCTGATCAACGCGCACATCGAGCTCTACGCTTTTGGGACGACGAACAACCATGACGCCCGCCGCACGCGCAAGCTGCTGCTGCACCGCCACCAGATCCGCAAGATCGCGCAGGCGCTCGACACGGGCGGCCGTGCACTGGTGCCGCTGCGCATGTATTTCAAGGAGGCGCTCGTGAAGGTGGAAGTGGCGCTCTGCACCGGCAAAAAACTCTTCGACAAACGCGACACCCTCAAGCGGAAGGTGGCCGACCGCGAAGTCGAAAAAGCTATGAAGTCGTCCCGCCGCGCATGAGCGAATCCCTCAACACAATCACGGTGCGCGTCCCGGCGAGCACGTCCAACTGCGGTGCGGGTTTTGATACGCTTGGCCTGGCTTTCAGCCTTTATAACCACGTGACGCTCACGCGTGCGGCGGCGGGCGCAGCAGCGGTCGCGATGCCGGCGCGGCCCGAGGACGGACGCGCGCAGGCGATGGTCGAGGCGGCGGCGGCGGCGTTTTTTAAGGCGACGGCACGGACGCCATTTGGCTTCAGCTATCGCATCGAAGGCGATGTGCCGCCGGCGCGCGGGCTTGGCTCGAGTGTGACGGTGCGTGCCGGAGTCGTGGCGGGGTTGGATGCCTTGGCCGGCACGGGGCTCGATCGCAGCCGGATCGTGGCGCTGGTCACGGCGCTGGAAGGTCATCCGGACAATGCCACGGCGAGCGTGCTCGGTGGTTTCTGTGTGCCACGCACGAGCCCGGCCGACGGCACGTATATCGATACCGTGCGCTTTGAGGTGCCGCCAGAGCTGGCTTTTGTGGTGGTTTCACCGGTGGTTGAAATCACGACGAAGGAGTCGCGCGGTGCGTTGCCGGACAAGCTGCCGTATTTCGATGCCGTGCGCAGCATCAACAGCGCGGCCTACCTCGTGGCCGTGTTTGCGACGCGGGACTACGCACGCCTGCGGCATGCGGTGGCGGATTTCATGCACGAGCCCTACCGGTTGCCGAAGATCCCGGGTGCGCAAGCGGCGCTCGCGGCCGGTGTGGCGGCTGGGGCGCTGACGGGCTGGCTGAGCGGCAGTGGCTCGAGCGTGTTGTGCGTGTGTCAGCGCGAACAGGCTGAGACGGTGCTGGCGGCGATGCGCGCGTCGTTCAAAGCGGCTGACCTGGCCTGCGAGGGCAGCGTGCTGTTTGCGGACAACAACGGACTGCGGCTGGCGTAACGCTCCGCGGGAAGCGAACGGTCAGCGGATGCGCAGCGGGGATTTTTCCGGCTCCGGCCAGTAGCGCACGATCTCGTCGGTGAGTTTCTGCCAGTTGAACGGCTTGGGCAGCACGGCCTTGAGGGTCGGCAGGCTGGCGAGGGCGTCGTCGGTGAGTTTCAGCGGGTGGCCCGTGATGATCAGAAAAGGAGTATCGGGCAGAAGCTTCGAGGCCTCGGTGATGAACTCGATGCCGTTGAGCTGTGGCATGAAGTAGTCGGTGACCACCACGCCCACGTCGATCCCCGGGATGGCGGCGAGCGCGTCGAAGGGACGATTGAAGGTGTGGACCGGGCAGGAGAGGCTGTCGGTCAGCAGTTGTGCAAGCAGGTCGGCGTAGGATTTTTCATCGTCGAGGACGACAACGGCCTTGGTGGATGGAGTGCTCACTGGTTGCATTAAGGTGAGTGAATCCAAATAAAAAATCAATGCATGGCTGTGGCTTGAGTCCCTCAAATGCGCGGCTAATTTTCCCCTATGCTCCACGTGATCCTGTTTCAGCCCGAAATCGCTCCCAATACTGGCAATATCGGGCGGATGTGCGCACTCACGCGCTCACGGTTGCACCTGATTCACCCGCTGGGTTTTGAGATCAACGACCGCAATCTGAAGCGAGCGGGGATGGATTACTGGCGTTCGCTGGATGTGCACGAGCACGCGGATTGGGCGGCGTTTAAGGCGAGTCCGCATGCGCCCGCGCGGCTGTGGCTGTTTACGACGAAGACGACGCAATCATTTTGGGATGTGCGTTTCGCGGATGGCGACGGACTGGTCTTTGGCAACGAAGGCTCCGGCGCGCCGGAATGGTTGCATGTGGAACTGGGCGAAGCGCGACGGGCGACGATCCCGCATGCGAATCCGGATCTGCGTTCGCTCAACCTGAGCACCGCTGCCGGAGTGGCGACTTATGAGGCGCTGCGGCAGATTGGATTTGGCCGCGGTTGACGCGCCTGCCCGCGTCGTAGACCGGGTCGTTATGAACGATGCGCGATCCGTGGGATGGCGCTGATCAACGTGCGGGTGTAGGGGTGTTGCGGGCGATCCATGATGTCGAGCGCGGGGCCGAGTTCGACGATCTTGCCGTGATACATGACGGCGATGCGGTCGGAGATGTGTTTCACGACCGAGAGATCGTGGGCGATGAAGATCAACGTGAGGTTCATCTTGCGGACCAAGCCGGCGAGCAGGTTGAGAATCTGCGCCTGGATGGACACGTCGAGGGCCGACACAGGTTCGTCGGCGATGATGACCTTGGGTTCGAGCGCGAGGGCGCGGGCGATGGCGATGCGCTGACGCTGGCCGCCGGAGAACTCATGCGGGTATTTGCCCATGAAGCGCGGCGCGAGGCCCACATGGCCCATGAGCTCGCGGACGCGGGTCTCCACTTGGTCACGCGGCACCACGCCGTGGACGAGCAGGGGTTCGGCGAGGGTATCGAACACCGTCATGCGCGGATTGAGCGAGGCGAAGGGGTCCTGAAAAACCATCTGCAGGTCGCGCCGCACGGCCTTGATCTCGGTGGCCGTGCCGCTGGTGAGATTGCGACCTTCCAGCACCACGGTTCCCGCTGTGGTTGGCAGCAATTGCATGATGGTGCGGGCGAGGGTGGATTTGCCGCTGCCGGATTCGCCGACGAGGCCGAGGACTTCGCCGGGTTGCACAGTGAAGGAAACGCCATCGACGGCCTTCACGAGGCCTTTCCGCTTTTTGAAGATGAAACCCGATTCGATGGGGAAGTGCGTTTTGACGTCGTCGAGCTGGATGATGGGTGCGGCGGTGGAAGAGAAGGAAGGTGCGGGCGCGGCGGTCTCGGTTTCTTCCTCGGGCGCAAAATTGAAGCGCGACATGATCTCGGCTTCGGTGAGGGGCTTCGAGAGATCGGGCGGCAGGCCAGGGATAGTGAAGAGCGGGCGACCTTTTTCCTGCAACGCCGGGATGCAACGCTGGAGCGCCTTGGTGTATGGATGCTGCGGCGACTGGAAGATTGCCCGCGTCGGCGCGGACTCGACGATGCGTCCGGCATACATGACTTGGACGCGATCGCAGAGGTCGGAAACGACGGCGAGATCGTGGGTCACGAAAATCACGGCCATGCCGAGCTCGCGCTGGAGTTTTTTCAGCAGGGCGAGAATCTGGGCTTGGACCGTGACGTCGAGCGCCGTGGTCGGCTCGTCGGCGATGAGGATTTCGGGCCGCGTGATCAACGCCATCGCGATCATCACACGCTGGCGCATGCCGCCGGAAAATTCGTGCGGATAACTGTGCAGGCGTTTGGCGGCGTCCTGGATGCCGACCGCCTCAAGCATCGCGAGTCCGCGGGCGAGCGCTTCGGGGCGAGGGAGTTTTTCGTGAATCAGGAGCGGCTCGATGAGTTGCTCGGAAATGCGCAGGTAGGGATTGAGCGACGTCATCGGATCCTGGAAGATCATCGCGATGCGTTTGCCGCGGATGGCGCGCAGCTGCTCGGGCGGGCAGTGGAGCAGGTCAACGCCGTCGAATAGCGCGGTGCCGCTTTCGATGCGACCGGGAGGCTGGGGGATCAGTCCGAGGAGCGAGTAACAGGTGACGGACTTGCCGGAGCCGGACTCGCCGACGATGCCGAGGGTTTCGCCACGCTCGAGATCGAAGCTCACTCCGTCGACCGCGCGGTAAACTCCATTGCGAGTGTGGAAATAAGTGCGGAGGTCTTGGACGGACAGCAGAGGCATGAAGAGTTTTGTCTTAAATCAAAGTGGTGGCCGGCAACGCTGACGGGCAACGCTAATTTGCCGGCGTGAGCGAAGGAGCGAGCTGGCGCAACGCGGCGAGCACCTGTTCGGGCGTGAGATCGGCGAGCCGGCCACCACCCATGGCGGGGCAACCGGCGGGCTGCAAAATATGCACGGGCGCAGCGAACACGGGTTGGGTGCGCACGGGGTTTGTCGGACCGAACAGCGCGAGGAGCGGCACGCCAAGGGCATTGGCGAGATGCATGCCGCCGGTGTCGTTGGTGACGAGCAGCGTGCAGGCGGCGAGCCGTGCGCAGTAGTCGGGGAGCGTGGTGCGGCCGGCGAGGTTTTCGACGCGCGGGCCGAAACCCTCGGCGATGGCGGTGGTGATAGGCAGATCGTTGGCCGTGCCGAAGAGCACAATGGGCAGGTCGGTGGGGAGTTGCGCGATGAGCGTGCGCCAGTGGGAGACGGGCCAGCGCTTTTCGGGATTATTCTCAGAGCCGGCGATCAGGCCCAAGCTGGGCACGGTCGAGCGGTGAGGGTTGAGCGTAGAAAGCGGAGTGCAGTCGGCGGGAGCGTTGAGGCCGAAGTGGGTGAGGAAATTTGTCCACAGCTCCAGTTGGTGGTGCTGACTCTCGTCGAAATCGGTGGGCACGCGATAGGCGTGGGATAGGAGCGGTCGACGCTTGCCGGGACGCACGATGCCGAAGCGTTGGCGGCAGCCGGTGAGACGAGCTTCGAGGTCCCCGCGAAAGGAATTCGTGAAGAGGAGGTAGTTGTCCGGGTAGCGTGTGCGGAGCTGGCGAAAGAAGCGGAAATAGCCGGAGCCTTGCGGTGGCAAGGCGATGAGGTGGTCGGCGATCTGCCAGTCACGGAGCAGGGCAAGGAACGGGGCCTTGGCGATGAGCGTGATCTCGGCGTCAGGGCGCGAGGCGCGCAACGCGCGCAGCAACGGCAACGCCATGACGACGTCGCCGAGCCAGTTCGGGAGACGAATCCAAACGCGGGTCTTGCGCGGCAGGGCGGGGAGGTTACGTGCGGCGAGTTCCTCGCTGAGGAGGTTGCGCTTGGCTTCGAGGCGGTAGCGACGGGCGGGGATGTCCTGATTGCGCCAGCGGTCGTGGACCCAAAGCCACGAAGCGCAGAGTTCGTCGTCGCCGGTGAGTTTTTGTTCAAGCCAGCGGTTGAGGCTGAGGGTAACGTTGCCGGCGGAACTGCGGTCGCAGTCCACTTTTTCCATGCACAGTTCGACGCGCCAGAAACCGGTGCGCCGCTGGTAGAGGCTGTAAACCTGCGCGGAGAACTTTTCCGCCATCAGACCCGGCAGCTCGCTGGTCGAGCACACGCGGCCGAAGAGCAGGGTGAGCGCGCCCTGCATGCCGGCGTTTTGGTCGAAGAGCACGATGGCGATGCCGTTGCGGCGGAGGATTTTTAGCGACTCGGCGAAGCCCTGTTTGCGCGAGAGCAGTTTCATGCCGAAGCGTTCGCGCGTGCGCTGCACCCACGCATCGACGCCGGGATTATCGAGCGGACGGAAGATCACGCCGACCTCGGGGTATTTACCGGGCAGGGCGAGGGACATCGCGGTCTGCACCTCCCAGTAAACCATGTGCGGCGCGGCGAGCACGGCAGGGAACGGCGCGGCCTGTTGCGCGGCGAAGAACTTCTGCATGCCGGGCGCGATGGAGAGGATGCGACGGAGGCGCTTTTCGTTGAGGCAGGGCAGGGCGAGGGAAAGCAGGGCGGTCTCGACGAGGCGCCGGGAACTTTCACGCGCGAGCCGGTGGCGCCACTCGACCGGGCGGTCCGGGAAGGCATGGTCGAGGTTGGAAAACAGCACGCGACGGCGCTTCGGAAAACCATGGAAACTCACCGCACTCAGGGCGGCGGTTAACCCGCGCAGCAGCGGCTCCGGGGTGTGGGCAAGGAGCCAGCCGAGGGTGTGCAGGAGGATTTTTAGCACGCGGGATGCGGATTAGCGTTTGATTTCAGCGGGGAAAAGCCATGAAACGTTACCTTCGCGCGGTCAAAAGCAGATTTTGGCTGTCGTCTCATTCCACCTTTCCGTCACACCCTCCATGACCGAACTCCTCATCATCAAACCCTCTTCCCTCGGCGACATCGTGCACGGCCTGCAGGTGGCGACGTCGTTGAAGGCGCAGTGCGAGGGGTTGCGCATCTCGTGGGTGGTGCGGGACATCTTCGCGCCGATCGTGCGCGCGTGTGAGGCGGTGGACAATGTTTACGTCTTTGAACGCAATGCCGGCACGAAAGGGTTTCTGCGCCTCATGCGGGAAATCCGCCAGACCAAGTTTGACTACGTCTTCGATATGCAGGGTTTGCTCCGCACGGGACTGATGACCTCGCGCACGCTGGCGAAGAAAAAAATCGGTCGCGCCGATGCGCGCGAGTGGTCGGGCATGTTCTACGATGAAAAGGTGGCGCTGCCACCCGACGGCCGGCGCAGCCACGCGCTGGATATCCTGCTGCAATTTTGTCCGGTGCTCGGCGCCAAGCCCGAACTGCGCGGCCGGCTCAAGTTCCGCGAAGTGGATAAGCTTAACCTCAGTTTTGCAGAAGGCCGCGGCGGCACGAAACCGATCATCATGTTTCCGGACAGCCGACGCGCGGAGAAGCGCTGGAGCGGCTTCAAGCAGCTGACCGAGCTAATGGTGCGCGGAAGCCGCACGCGAAAGGTCATCTGGGCCGGCAATAACTACGTGCCCGACAAGAATTCGCTGCCGCCGGAGCAGTTTCTCAACCTCACAGGCAACACCAGTCTCGTCTCGCTGCCGGCGTTGATTGAGCGCGCCGAGTGGGTGGTCTCGAACGACAGCGGTCCGATGCACCTCGCGGCGGCGCTGGGCGTGCCGACGCTGGCGATTTTCGGCCCGACCGACCCGCGTCTCTTCGGTCCGTATCCGCTGAACCTGCCGACGAACATCGTCGTGCAGGCGCCGGCCGGTGAACTGAAACTCCTCCAAGCCAAGGAAGTGTATGCGCGCTTCCTGAAGGCCGATCCCAAGGTCGGCAAAAAGCGCTGATTTTCCGCCATGCTCGATCCGAAACTATTCCGTGAATCGCCTGAGCTCGTGCGGGCTGCGATTGCCAAAAAACATCTCGAAGTCGACCTCGACGCCGTGCTCGCGCTCGACGCCGCGTGGCGCGCGTCGCTCGCCGAAGTGGAACAGCTGCGCTCGACGCAGAAGGCGGCCAATACCGCGATGGCGGCGTTGCCGAAAGGTTCGCCGGAATTCATTGCCAAGGTGCAGGAGATGAAGGCGGTCTCGGCTGCGGTGAAGGAGAAGGAAGTTCAGCTCAAGGAGACCGAGGAAAAGTGGAAACAGGCTATGCTTAGCCTGCCGAATCTACCGCACAGCTCGGTGCCCGAGGGTCGCACGCCCGAGGAGAATGTCGTGTTTGCGACGAATGGCGATCCGACGCAGGTCGGGTCGCATGCGGCGGCGCACTGGGAGATTCCCGGATTCGAGAAGCTTTTCGATTTTGGGCGCGGCGCGAAGGTCACGGGCGCGGGTTTTCCGTTTTACGTCGGTGACGGCGCGCGACTCGTGCGGGCGTTGCTACAGTTCTTCCTGGATGAAGACGGCAAGGCCGGCTACGTCGAGGTGAGTCCGCCGATCTTCGTCAACGCAGCGAGCGCCACGGCGACGGGCCAGTTGCCCGACAAGGAAGGACAGATGTATGAGACGGCGGACAAGCTTTACGCCGTGCCGACGGCGGAGGTGCCGCTGACGAACTTTTTCCGCGATGAGATCGTCGAGGAAAGTGCGCTGCCGATTTACCGCTGCGCTTACACGCCCTGTTTCCGCCGCGAAGCCGGTAGCTACGGCAAGGACGTGCGCGGACTCAACCGCGTGCACCAGTTCGACAAGGTCGAGCTGCTAAAGTGGGTGCACCCGAGCACAAGTTATCAGGAGCTGGACAACCTGCGGCTCGATGCTGAGCGCCTGTTGCAAAAGCTCGGGCTGCCTTATCGCGTGCTGCTCATGTGCGGCGGCGATTTGGGTTTCGCGCAGGCGAAGAAATACGACCTCGAAGTCTGGGCCGCGGGACAGAAACGCTGGCTGGAAGTTTCGAGCTGCAGTAATTTTGAGGCGTTTCAGGCGCGTCGCGCGCAGATCCGCTACCGCGCGAAGGAAACGGGCAAGCCGGAGTTGGTCCACACGATCAACGGTTCCGGCCTGGCCGTGCCGCGCGTGCTCGCGGCGCTGCTCGAAAATAATCTCCAGCCGGACGGCCGCGTGAAAATCCCGGCAGTGCTCCAGCCGTATTTCGGCAAGGAGTATCTCAGCTTCAACTGAAGCGCGGAGCAGTCCGCCGGCTGACATGAAAGCGGACAAAACCAAGTGGGAACGCTGCGCAGTGAAGCTCGCGACGGCGCTGCCGAAGTCGCGGCTTCATCCGTCCGTGGCAACGCAGGCGGAGGTGCAACCGAAACGCCTGCCGTGGGTCGTGGCGCTTTCCGGGGGCGCCGATTCGCTCGCGCTGCTGCTATTGCTTTGGGCGCACTGGCCGGAGCGACGGCAAAGGCTGCACGTCGTTCATTTTAACCACCGTTTGCGCGGCGCGGCGGCAGAGCGGGACGAGAAGTTCTGCCGCAAGATTTGTGGCGCGTTGGGTATCGCGTTTCACATTGGCCGCCGTCGTGTGAGTCAATCGGTCAAAAGCGAGGCGCAGGCCCGTGAAGCGCGGTTTGAATTTATCGAAGCAAAGATGAAGTCGCTCCGCGCAAAGGTGCTGTGGCTTGGGCATCAGCAGAACGACATCGCGGAAACCATGTTGATGAGATTGGCGCGTGGCAGTGGCGCGGCCGGACTGGCGGCACCACGGCCAGTGCAGGCGATGCCCGGGAAGCAGGTGCGCTTGCGACCGTTGCTTGCGGTGAAGCGCGCTGAGCTGGAGACCGCTTTGCGGGCAGCTGGCGCGCGCTGGCGCGAAGATGCGACCAATGCGGGCGGTGATTTTTTTCGCAACCGGGTCCGCCATGATGTGTTGCCGGCGTGGCAGGATGCCGCGGGTCGTGACGCCCTCGGTGGAGCGGCGCGGTCACGGGAATTATTGGAGGAAGACGACGTGGCGCTGGAAGCGTGGACCGATGAGTTGGCGGTGTTTTCGAAGTCAGGTGCACTGGAGCTGCGTGGATTGACGGGCAAGCCCAGGGCGGTGGTGCGCCGGGCGCTGCACCGTTGGCTGCTGCGGCAGCGCGGAGCAGGGGAACTGGCGCGGCAGGGATTTGACGCCTTGCTTACCGCGGTCATGCGCGGAAAGACGACGAAACACAGTCTTGGGGTGGAGGGCTTTGCGGTGATCCGCGGCGGTGTATTACGGTTCGAGCGGGAGAGGGCGAATTCACGGAAATCAGCAGTGAGATTATAATACCGGCCCAATTGACTTATAGAGTGGGAACATCCACGTTCGCTGCTCACTCCAATCCCTTAAATGTCCGAACCTGATAACAAAAAGAAACGCAGCCCGCTCAAGAATCTGCCGCCTGATCGCTTTCAGCCCAAAGTGCTGTTGATCTGGTTTTCGCTCGTGGCCGCGGCCGTGGCGTTGGTGCTGTGGACCCCGAAGGCGCTGCAGTCGCCCGCCAATCTCAAGGTCCAGCAAGTCGTTGAGCTGGCCGAGCAGGGTGGCGTGCTTGAAGGCGTGATCCGCTCCGATGTCTCGGGTGGCCGCGACTACACGATTCTCACGGGCAAGCTCAAGGAAGCCGTCCAGATTTCCGCCGATAGCCAGGAAAAGACGGTTAATTTCCGTGCCGCCGGTCGCCTGACCGAGGCCAACTTGGAGCGCCTGCAGAAGGCGCAGGTTTTTGCCGAACCGCCGGCGTCCACGATGTGGGGAAACATCGCGGCGCAGGTGATTCCATTCCTGCTTATTATCGGACTGCTTTACTTCCTCTTCGTGCGGCAGCTCCGCCAGGCGGGTCGTGGTGCGCTGAGTTTCGGCAAGAGCCGGGCCAAACTGCTCACGCGGGACCGCGATAAAATCACGTTCGCCGACGTGGCGGGCTGTGATGAGGCCAAGGAAGAGGTCAGCGAAGTCGTCGAATTCCTGAAGGACCCGAAGAAGTTCACCAAAATGGGTGGACGCATCCCCAAGGGCATTTTGATGGTCGGGTCTCCGGGCACGGGCAAAACCCTGCTGGCCAAAGCGGTCGCGGGCGAGGCGGACGTGCCGTTCTTCTCCATCTCCGGTTCGGACTTCGTGGAAATGTTTGTCGGCGTTGGCGCCAGCCGCGTGCGTGACATGTTCGAGCAAGGCCGTAAGAACGCGCCCTGCCTGATCTTCATCGATGAAATCGACGCGGTCGGTCGCCAGCGTGGTGCCGGCCTCGGCGGCGGCAACGATGAGCGCGAACAGACGTTGAACTCGCTGCTCGTCGAGATGGACGGCTTCGATGCCAACGAGGGCGTCATCATCATCGCCGCGACCAATCGGCCCGACGTGCTTGACGGTGCGCTGCTGCGCCCGGGCCGTTTTGACCGCCAGATCAATGTCGATCTGCCTGACCTTATCGGTCGTGAACAGATTCTGCGCGTGCATGCGCGCAAGATTACCCTTTCCGAAGGTGTTGACCTTAGCGTCATCGCCCGCGGCACGCCCGGCCTGTCGGGCGCCGAACTCGCCAATCTCCTGAATGAGGCCGCGTTGCTCGCGAGCCGTCGCAACAAGAAGAAGGTGGAGATGATCGACGTGGACGATGCCCGTGAAAAGGTGCAATTCGGCCGCGAGCGCCGCCGGCTGATGGACGATGAGGAAAAGAAACTCACGGCGTATCACGAGGCGGGTCATGCGCTGGTGCAGGCCGTCCTCGATGACGGGCACATGCCGGTGCACAAGGTCACGATCATCCCCCGCGGCCGCAGTCTGGGCAGCACGATGTTCATTCCGAAGAAGGATATTCTTACGCATGCGATGAAGCGGATGCTCAACCAGATCGCCATGGGTCTGGCTGGGCGCATCGCCGAGGAGGTTGTGCTCAACGATATTTCGAGCGGAGCCGCCGGAGACATCAAGCAGGTCACCAAGATCGCGCGACACATGGTGTGCGACTGGGGCATGAGCCCGCTGGGCCCGATCGCGTTTGGCGATAACCAGGACACGGTGTTCCTGGGTCGTGAAATCACGCGTAATGAGAACGTTTCCGAGGAAACCGCCCGGAAGATTGACGTCGAGATCCACCGGATCATCGACGAGCAATACAAGCGCGCCACGGCCATCATCACTGAGAAGCGTGCCGCACTCGACCAGATCGCAGCTGCGCTCCTCGAGCACGAAACGATCGAGGGTAAACATGTGCAGGAGATTCTGGATTTCGGGGAAATCAGGTCGCCCATCGTGCGGCAATTGCCTCCGATCCAGGACGACAAGGGGCAGGATAAAAAGGCCGCGGACAAGTCCGCCCCGGCTGACCAATTGTCCACCGGTGGTGCCTCGCCCGAGCCGTCGCCGGCTTGAGTTAACTCTGCCACTAGCTTTCAGGCGCGACCCCATCGGTCGCGCCTTTTTTGTGCGCCAAAAACGTCCTTGGATTCCGAGCGGAGCAACGGCACGCTACGCTTCTCACTATGAAAATCTGTTGTATTGGTGCTGGTTATGTAGGTGGCCCGACCATGGCGATGATCGCGCAAAAAGCGCCCGACATCCAGGTGACGGTCGTCGATATGAATGCAGCTCGTATCGCGGCGTGGAATGATGGAAAATTACCGATTTATGAGCCTGGTCTCGATGAGATCGTGAAGCAGGCCCGCGGTCGTAATTTGTTTTTTTCCACGGATGTGGCCGGGCATATCAAATCGGCGGATATCATTTTTGTCGCGGTCAACACGCCGACCAAGACCTATGGGGTCGGCGCCGGACGCGCGGCGGATTTGCGCTACATCGAGTCCGTGGCCCGCACCATCGCCGAGCATGCGGAGAGCGATAAGATCATCGTCGAGAAGTCCACGATCCCGGTGAAGACTGCGGAGTCGATCAAGACCATCGTCGCCTCCAATTCGAAAGGCCTCAAGTTTCAGGTGCTCTCCAACCCTGAGTTTCTGGCCGAAGGCACGGCGGTGAAGGACTTGGCGAATCCTGATCGCGTTCTGATCGGCGGCGAACGCACGCCAGGTGGCGAAAAGGCTATGCAGGCGCTGGTCGACGTTTATGCCCGCTGGGTGCCGCGCGACCGGATTATCACGACGAATCTGTGGTCGTCCGAGCTCTCGAAGCTCGTTGCGAACGCCTTTCTCGCGCAGCGCATCTCGTCGATCAATTCCATCTCGGCGCTATGCGAAGCGACCGGGGCGGACGTTGACGAGGTCGCCAATGCCATCGGCAAGGACAGCCGCATCGGTCCGAAATTCTTGAAGTCTTCAGTCGGTTTCGGCGGATCGTGTTTCCAGAAGGACATTCTCAACCTGACCTACCTGTGCGAGAGCTTCGGCTTGCCGGAAGTCTCGGCCTACTGGACGAGTGTCGTCGGGATCAACGACTGGCAAAAACGCCGGTTTTCCTCGCGCATTGTGAAGGAGCTTTTCAACACGGTGGCCGACAAGAAAATCGCGGTGCTGGGTTTTGCGTTTAAAAAGGATACCAACGACACGCGCGAGTCGGCGGCGATCAATGTCTGTCGCGACCTGCTCACCGAGCACGCCAATGTATGCGTTTACGATCCGAAGGTGCCGGCGGACGAAATTATCGCGGACACGCTGGGCAAGGGGCAGACCAACTCACGCCTCACGGTGGCGAGGGATGCCTACGCGGCCTGTGCCGGCGCGCACGCCATCGCGATTGTGACAGAGTGGGACGAGTTCAAGACGCTCGACTACGCGAAGATCTACGCGGCCATGCCCAAGCCGGCCTGCCTGTTTGACGGTCGCAACATCGTGGACCTCGCGAAGCTGCGGGCGATCGGGTTTAGCGCTTACGGGATCGGTAAGTAAGCGAAGACTTGGAAGGTAGTGCGGGTCAGGGACCCGCACTCCTTTGGGTCGCGTGGTCGGAGGCTGGAGCCGATGTGAGGAACGCCAGCTTGTCGAACGGACTGCCGAGAATGGTTTCGGGCGGGCAAGCGAGCCAGTCTTCCAGCACGGTGGCGTAAATCTGCCGGAAATCTGTGCTGGGTTCCAACTGTTGGCCGGCGGAAAGCTCCAGTGATGGAGCCGTGCCGATGATTCCGACTTGGAGGGCGGAACCCATCAGGAACACGGGGGCGACGGTGCCGTGGCCGGTGCCGCGGCTTTCGTTTTCGGCGGGGCTGCGGCCGAATTCAGAGCAAGTCATCGTCAGCACGCTGCGGTCGGCGTGGAGAGATTCGAGGTCGCGTTGAAAAGCATGCAGGCCTTCGGATAAGATGCGGAGCAGGTTTTCGTGGACGTTGGCTTGATTGCCATGCGTGTCGAAGCCACCCAGGGAAACCACGCAGACCCGCGGGGCGGCGCCGGCCGCGATGAGTGCGGCGAGATGGCGGAGCGAGTTGCCGAAGCGATTGGCGGGATATTCGCCCGTGGTTTGGTGCGAGCGGGCGAGAGCCTGCAAACGAAGGTCGGAGCTAAAACCGGCGATGCGGGTTTCGTCCAAGGCGCGGAGGCAGAGCGGAATTTTTTCGTCGAGATAGAGGCCTGGAGCATTACCGGGAAGCAGCGAGATCTCGGTGATCGAATCGAGATAGCGGCCAAGCCAGCCGGTGGCGGGAACGTCACTGGCATCGCTGGCGGTGGCCCAGATTTCAGCGGACCGCGCGTGGCTGAGGCTAGGACGGGCGTAGCCGACATTTTGGACGACGGTGATTTTCCCTTCTTGGTGCAAGGTCTGCATCAGCGCGCAGGCGGGATGCAGGCCGAGTCGATCGCTGATGGGCAGCACGCGGGACTTGGGCAGGGCAAGCGTCGGCCGCAAGCGGTAGTAGTTCACATCCTCGAACGGGATGACGGTGTTCAGGCCATCGTTGCCGCCTTCGAGTTGAACGATGACGAGTGTGCGACGGGCAGACCGATCACTGACGTCGCTGGCGAAAGCTGACGAGGTTAAGAGCGAGGAGGCGTAGTGGCTCAGGGCGAGCACGCCGAGGCCACGGCCGGATTGCTTGAGAAACTCGCGGCGGGTGGGGTGGGGCGTGGGCATGGGATTTTTTGGAAAACCTAAAGCCCCAGCGAAGTGCGGTAGAGGCGGGGCACGCGTTTGGTCACCGAGCAGAGGGTTTCCCACGGGATGGTGTCGGCCCAGCGGCTGAATTCGCCGATGGTGATCTCGGCGCCGTGTTGCCGGCCGACGAGGACGACTTCGTCGCCGCAACGCACGCCGGGGACATCGGTCACGTCAACGACGGTTTGGTCCATCGTGACGCGGCCGAGCACCGGGCAACGGCGCCCGTGGATGAGGACGTGGGCGCGATTGCTGGCGGCACGTGGAATGCCGTCGCCGTAACCGGCACAGATAATGGCGACTTGTGACTCGCGGGAGAGTGTGTGCGTGCGGCCGTAGCTGATGCTGGTGCCGCGGGGCAGTTGCTTCACGAGACCGACGCGGGTGCGAAAACTGAAGACCGGCTCGGCGCGCACCTGGGCGAGCATGGAGTTGGGGTGCGGCAGAATGCCGAACTGCAACAGGCCGACACGCACGGCGTTGAATGGGCTGGCCTGCGGTGAACCAGCCGAACCAGCCCCGGGCATCGATTCGAGGCCGGAGCTGTTGTCGGCGTGGACGAAGATCTCGGCAGGCTTCACGCCGTCGCAGCGCGCGAGGGCGTTGAGAAAGAGCCGGCGCTGGTTGGCGGTGAAGGCGGCGTCGTCGTCCGGGCTGGCGAAGTGGGTGAAGATGCCAGCGAGGCGCAGGTGCGGGGCGGCGAGGATTTGCGCGCAGAGAGCGGGAGCGTGTTCGTGCCACACGCCGAGACGGCCCATGCCGGTGTCGATTTTTAAGTGCACGGCGATGGGCTTGCCGCTGGCGCGGCCCACGGCGTCGAACCGGGCGACCTCCTCGGCGCTCGAGACGGTGGCGGCGAGATCGTATTCGGCGAGGTAGCGGTCTTCCTCGGGCAGGAGCGGGCTGAGGAGGAGGATAGGCCAACCGGGGCCGAGTTCGCGCAAGGTTGCGGCCTCGGTGACGTTGGCGACGGCAAAGAGGTCGGCGCCGGAGTGCATCAGGCGCGCGGCGGCGTGGTGCAGGCCATGGCCGTAGGCGTCGGCCTTGACGACGGCGACGTAGCGGATGTGCGCGGGCAGCGAGGCGCGGATGAGGCGGAGGTTGCGCTCAAGGGCGGCGAGGTCGATCTCGGCCCAGCAACGGTGGGGCAGGCGGGAAGAGTGAAAGGATTCGCTCATGGCGCGGGGGCGCGGTGGATTTGCGGCGTCCAGGTTTTGTAGCTGGGCTCTTCGTGCAGGAAGGCGTCGGGGGCTTCGCTGGCGGTGAAAAGATCGGCGCCAGCGATAGCGGGTAGAAGCTGGGCGAGCGAGTAGGGCGTGGTCGTCACGCCGGGCGGGAGCGCGGACCAGTGACGGAAGCCTTCAGGCATGACGAGCGGGCCCGCGAGCTCGGCGGTCGCGATGCGTTCCAGGCGCCCGCCGAGTCCGAGCGTAAAGCGGTGCCATGTCTCGCGTCGGGCATCGGCGATGACCTGGGGGCCGGGCGAGCCGAGGGCGTAGGCGACGAGTTCCAGACTGCAATAGCGATAAACGGGGCGCGACTTGAGCACGTTCCATGTGCGCAACGCCATGGCGGTCGAGCGTATGCCGAGGATCGAACCCGGACCATCGCAAAAGATGAAGGCGCCGGCCTCGGCTTGGTCGAATTGGAGCGTCTCGAGGCAGCGAAAGATGCCGGTGCCAGCCTCTTCGGTTGCGCTGGCCCAGCGGTCGGCGCCGTCTGCGGCCCCCAATACGCCTGCTTGAATGCACGCCGAGGCTGCATCTATGAGCAGCAGGGGAGCGCTTGCGGCGCGAAGCTGTTGGAGGCTGGGCATCTGGTGAGACGAAACGGCGCCAGCTCCCGGCGTGCAAGCGCACAGAATCAGGCATTGACCACACCAACTGCCGACTTAGCGTGACCAATTCTTTCAAGCAAACCTGTCGAAATACATCCCGTGAACGTCCAATTAAACTCTGTCTCCGACACTCGCAAAAGCCTCGTGATTTCCCTCGATAAGAGCGAAGTCGACGCCGAGCACCAGGCCGTGGTGGCGGAGTTTAGCTCGCAAGCCCGCCTGCCCGGTTTTCGTCCCGGCAAGGCGCCGATCGCGATGGTGCTGAAGCGCTACGCGAAGGACATCGAGGGTGAGTTCAAGCAGCGCGTGGTGTCCAAGGCTTACCGCGAAGGATTGGAAAAGCAGAAGCTCGATGTGTTGAACATCGTCAACGTCGAGCCCGGCACCATCGAGGCCGGCCTCTCGGCGGCCGTGACGCTGACCGTGGATGTGCGCCCAGAGTTTACACTGCCGGATTATGTCGGCATTCCGACCGAAGTCGCTTCCACCGAGTCGACCGACGAAGAAGTGGACAAGGTGATCGAAGGCCTGCGTGCCGAGCGTGCGGAGTTTAAGATCGCCGAGCGTCCCGCCCAGAAGTCCGATTACGTGAAGCTCGCCTACGAAGGCACGGTGGACGGCAAGCCGATCATTGAGCTCGTGCCCGACAAACAGATTTACGGCAAGGTCCCGCAAACTTGGGAAGAGGTTGAAGGCGCCAATGAAGGCGTCATCCCCGGTCTCGGCAAGGAACTCGCGGGCCTGAAGCCCGGCGACAAGAAGACCGTTGCAATCAACTTCCCGGCGGAGTTTGCCGCGGCCCCGGCACTTGCCGGCAAGTCGGCGAGCTATGCCGTCGAAGTGCAGGAAATCCGCGAGCGGGCGTTGCCCCCGATGGACGAGGCGTTTTTCAAGTCGCAGCAGGTGGACGATCTCGCCGGCCTCAAGACCAGCGTGCGGAACAACCTGAAGCTGCAGAAGGAATATCAGAACCGCTCCGAGCAGCGCCGCCAGATCACCGAGGCGCTGGCCGCCAAGGTGGATTTCGCCGTGCCGGAGTCGTTGGTCGAGAGCGAGACGCAGGGCGTGCTCCGCCAGTTTATCGAAGAGAACATGCGCCGCGGCATCCCGCAGGAGCAGTTCGAGAAGGACAAGAAGGAGCTCTTCGAGAGCGCCCGCAAAGCCGCCGCCAAGCGCGTGAAGCTCCAGCTCATGCTGGCGAAGATCGCCGAGGCGGAAAAGCTGCAGGTGAGCGAGAAGGACATCGACAGCTTCATCTACCGCGAGGCGATGCGTTCCAACCAGCAGCCGGACAAGCTGGTGAAGGAGCTTTCCAAGAATCGCGACGCGCTCCGCTCGGTGCAGCAGTCCATCATTTTCGACAAGGCGGTTGATTTCCTCGTTTCCAAGGCTACGGTGTCGGACACTAAACCGAAGGCTTAAAACAAGGAACTATCTGTGAGCTACGACACGACCATCTGGCATAATACCGGCCGCGAGACACGCCCCATGAGCGTGTATTCGCGCCTTCTCCAAGATCGCATTCTCTTCATCGGCACGCCGATTGATGACAACGTGGCGAATTTGGTGATCGCGCAGATGCTCTATCTCCAGATGGAGGATTCCAAGAAGGACATCCAACTCTACATCAACTCACCCGGTGGCGTGGTGACGGGCGGGATGGCGATCTACGACGTGATGAATTACCTGCAGTGTGACATCGTCACCTACTGCGTGGGCATGGCGGCCAGCATGAGCACGGTGCTCCTCTCCGCCGGCACGAAGGGTAAGCGCTTCGCACTCCCGAACAGCCGGGTGATGATCCACCAGCCTTCCGGTGGCGCTGGCGGCCAGGCGGCCGATATCGCCATCGCGGCGCGTGAAATCCTGCGCTGGCGCAAGACTCTTAACGAGGTCATCGCCAAGAACACCGGCAAGACGGCTGAGCAGGTGGAGAAGGATTCTGACCGCGACTACTACATGAGTGCTTATGAGGCGAAAGCTTATGGCCTTGTGGACCATGTGGTTGAGTCGACCCGCGATGTGACTTCGCTGGCCGGAAAAAGCGCGGCATAAGCCCGCGCGCGCCCAAAACCCGCTCGACAATCCGCGCCCGCAAGGCGTTGCTCACTCATGGCTAAATCGTCCCGCATGACGCTCTGCTCTTTCTGCGGCAAGTCGCAGGCAGAGGTCAAAAAAATCATCGCCGGTCCTGGAGTCTACATCTGCGACTCCTGTGTGAACGTCTGCAAGACGATCATCGACCGCGAGGTGAAGACGCCCCCGGCCGAGGCCAAGCCGGCGTTCCGCCTGATCAAGCCCTCGGAGATCAAGCGCACGCTCGATGATTTTGTGATCGGTCAGGACCACGCCAAGAAGGTCCTCTCGGTCGCGGTTTACAACCACTACAAGCGTCTCAATTTCAATGCAGGTAGCCCTTCGAAGGACTCCACGGCGTTGTCGCCCGAGTTCAACGAAGTCGAGGTCGAGAAGAGCAACATCCTGCTCCTTGGGCCGACTGGCTCGGGCAAGACGCTGCTGGCTCGCACGTTGGCAAAAATTCTTGATGTGCCGTTCGCGATTTCGGACGCGACCACGCTCACGGAGGCCGGCTACGTCGGCGAGGACGTTGAGAACGTGGTTCTCCGCCTGCTCCAGAACGCCAATTACGACGTGAAGCGCGCCGAGTGCGGCATCATTTACATCGACGAAATCGACAAGATCGGCCGCAAGACGGAGAACGTTTCCATCACGCGCGACGTGTCCGGTGAAGGCGTGCAGCAGGCGTTGCTCAAGATCCTCGAAGGCACGACTTGCAATGTGCCCCCGCAGGGCGGCCGCAAGCACCCGAACCAGGAATACGTGCAGATCAACACGTCCAATATTCTGTTCATCTGCGGTGGCGCGTTTGTCGGCCTCGAGAGCATCGTGCAGCGCCGCATGGGCCAGCGCAGCCTCGGCTTTGGTTCGATCAAAGCGCAACAGGAGCAGACGCTCGCGCCCGAGCAGATGATGAAGTCGATCGCACCCGAGGATCTCGTTCGTTTCGGCATGATCCCTGAGTTTATCGGCCGCCTGCCGGTCATTTCCGTGCTCGATCAGCTCGCGATCGCTGACCTCGAAAAGATTCTCCTGCGCACGAAGAACGCGATGGTGAAGCAGTATTCCAAGCTGTTCGCGATGGACGGCGTGCGACTGAAATTCACGCCCGACGCGGTCAAGGCGATCGCACAGAAGGCCATCGATCTCAAGACGGGCGCCCGTGCGCTGCGCTCCATCATGGAGAACATCATGCTCGAGGTGATGTATGACCTGCCACAGCGCGACGACGTGACCGAAGTGGTCGTGGATGCCGCCGCCGTGGCGGGACGCCGCCGGCCGGCGATGCGACGCGGCACCAAGGGTGAAGCGAAGCAAGACGCGGCCTGAGTTGGTTTAGTAGTGACTCGCCAAAAACACGAAGCCCCGGTCGAAAGACCGGGGCTTCGTGTTTTAGAGTGAAAACGGGTAATAGGTTACCAGTGCGCGTAGTCGCCCTTTTCGAGGGCTTTGGCGAATTCGACGAGGAGTTGGATACAGCGCTCCACGTCCTCCAGATCGACCATTTCGCTGGGCGTGTGCATGTAGCGCAGCGGGATGCTGATCAGGCCGGTGGCGACGCCGCCGCGGGCCATCTGGATGGCGCGGGCGTCGGTGCCAGTCGGGCGCGGGTCGGCTTCGAACTGATGCGGTATCTTGGCTTTCTTGGCGGCGGCGAGGAGCTTTTGGTAAACCTTCGGATTGATGTTGGCGCCGCGGCAGAGGATGGGGCCGCCGCCGAGTTTGGTCTCGCCGAACTTGCGGTTGTCGCAATCGGGATGGTCCGTAGCGTGGCCTACGTCGATGGCGATGGCGATGTGCGGATTGACGGTGTAAGTCGCGGTGGTGGCACCGCGCGTGCCGATCTCTTCCTGCGAGGTGGCGACGGCGACGACCTTGGCGGCAGTTTTCTTCTTTTCGCGGGAGAGACGGATGAGCGTTTCACCGACGATGTAAGCGCCGACTTTGTTGTCGAAGGCGCGGGCGGCGCCGATGCTGCCGTGAATCAGTTCTAACTCGTGATCGTAGGTAGCGACGTCGCCGATGGTGACACGTTCGAGAGCCTCTTTTTTCGAGCGGGCGCCGATATCGATCCAGATTTCGTGAATCTCGGGGACCTTCTTGCGGTCGCCTTCGTCCATGAGATGGACGGCACGCTTGCCGGTGACGCCTTTGACGGGGCCGTTGGCGGTCTGGATGATGACGCGGCGACCGGAGATGACGGAGCGGTCGTGGCCGCCGATGGTGTCGAAATAGATGAAGCCGTCCTTGTTGATGTAGGTGATGATGAGACCGAGTTCGTCCATGTGGCCGGCGAGCATGAGGACGGGATCGCCGGAGGGATTGAGGGTGGCGATGCGGTTGCCGAGGGCGTCATTGGCGTAGGCATCGGCGGCGGGCTTCACGTGGCGGTCGAAGACGGCCTGGGCCTCGGATTCGTAGCCCGACGGGGAACGGGCGTGGAGGAGTTCAGAGAGAAAAGCGGGGACCTGGTAATTAGACATGGATTTAGTCTCGCTCAAAGGCGTCCGGGCGCAAAGCGTTTTTGCGAATGACCATATATCCGGCGATCGATATCAAGGGTGGACGAGCGGTGCGGCTCCTGCAGGGGCGTGCGGACCAGGAAACGGTTTACGCGGCAAATCCCGTCGATGTGGCGACGGAGTTTCGCGTGGCGGGCAGCGAGTGGATCCACGTGGTGGATCTCGACGGCGCGTTTCAGGGCGAGCCGCAGAACCTTGCCATCGTGCAAGTAATCGCCGCGATGGGGATGAAGGTGGAACTTGGCGGCGGTCTGCGCACACGCGCTTCGGTTGAGCGGGCGCTGGGTTTTGGCGTGAGCCGCGTGGTGATCGGGACGCGCGCGGCGGAGAGCGAGGCTTTCGTCGGGGAGCTCGTGCAAGCTTTCGGCGAGAAGATCGCCGTGGGTATTGATGCGAAGGATGGAAAAGTCGCCGTGAAGGGCTGGGTCGATACGACTGGCACCGGGGCGCTGGATCTGGCGAAGCGCATGGATGTGCTGGGAGTGAAGACGATTATCTACACCGATATCGGCACAGACGGAATGCTGACCGGGCCGAATTTTCCGGCGCAGGAAGCGATGCTGCGGGCCGGGAAATTTAACGTAATCGCGAGCGGTGGCGTGAGCCGGCGCGAGGATGTGGTGAAACTGGCGGAGCTCGCGCGGCGTTACGCTAACTTGGACGGAGTGATCGTCGGCAAGGCGCTTTACGAAAAGCGCGTGGCGCTGCCGGATCTACTGGCGATTGTCGCAAGGCCATGAGCGTCGAGGGCAGGCGGGTAGGGGTGCTCGATGAACTGCGTGGCATCACCGCCCTTTATGTCGCTGTCGCCCATGTTTTATTGCATCAAGTCGGATACTTTTCGACAGGTGCCGCACGGATTCCGTGGGTGTTTGCCCAGGAGGCGGTGATGATTTTCTTCCTTATTTCCGGCGCCGCCATCCGGATTTCGACCATTCAGCGGGGAGGCGTCGTCGATGGTGTTTTTTTGGGCCGCCGGTTCTTGCGACTGTATCCGACTCTCGTGCTGGGACTCCTGCTAGGCTACGTGGGAGCGTCGGCGGCGCAGGGTTATTGGGTGGATCCTCAATGGGGAAAGTTGGTGAGCAATCTGCTTTTTCTGCAGGATTTCGCGCCAGTCAAGCCGGGCACGATATCGAGCACTTATTACGGAAACGCCACGCTGTGGTCGCTCTCCTATGAATGGTGGTTTTATGTGCTATTCTATCTGGTTTGGCGTCACGTGAAGGCCGCATCGCGGGTTCATTTTGCCGGAGTTTTGTCGGTAGTCGCGCTCCTGATTGGAATTTGGCAGCCCAACGCCGCTTCCTATTGGGCGGGCTATTTTATTCTCTGGTGGGCCGGCGGCTCACTTGTGGAACCGCAGCGCGCCGAGCAGATTAAAGCCTTCGGCTGGGTGCTGGCGGCTGTAGTCGTCGTGATTGCCGGGGCGGTTTTGAATGGGGATCTCACCACGGATCCAGCGCGGGCCGGGGTTTATCCCTGGCTGCTGGTCCGGCATTTTGGCTTTGTGGCGGGTGTGCTGGGTGTCGTGCTTTGTCTCAGACGCTGGCAGGGCCAATTGAGCAATCTACGGCTGGGTTTCGGTTGGTTGGCTCCGTATTCCTATGCCCTCTATGTGTTGCATTATCCCTTGGTGGCGGACGCGCACTGGCTGCCTTGGTTTGGCGTCGCCGCACCGATCCCCACGGTGGTTATTTACGCGGCAACCGCGGTCGTCGCCACTTGGTGGTGCGAACGACACTATCAGGCGGCGGTGGTGCGTTGGCTAAGCCCGCGCTTGCTTAAGCGCCAGGCTTGATCTGCCCGGCGATTTCCTCGAGCGGATAGGTGATAATCTCGGCGAGGGTGGGGTGATACCAAGGGGCGCGGAGTAGATCGAAAACCGTGGCCCGCATCGCGAGTGGACCGGAGAAGCAGTGGATGAGTTCGCCGGCGTCCTTGCCCACAATTTCGGCGCCGAGGATGCGACCACGTTTGGGTTCGGCGATTACCTTCACGTAGCCGTAGTTGGCTTCCATCAGGATGGATTTGCCGTGATCATTGAAAGGATAGCTGGCGACGAGGTAGTTGGTTTTGGAGGCATCGAGTTCCCGCTCCAGGCGGCCGATCGTGGCAAGCTGCGGATCGGTGAAGACGACGTTGAGCAGCAGCGACCAGTCGACGGGTTTGAGTTTTTTCACCCCGGCGGCGTGGCGGGCGGCGAGTTCACCCTGCTGAATGGCAATATGGACAATCTCGGCCGGGCCGGAACAGTCGCCGGCGGCGTAGATGTGCGCGGTGCTGGTCTGCTGCCAGCGGTTGATGGCGATGGCGCCGTTGGCACTGGTTTTGACGCCGGCGGCGGGAAGATCGAGTGCGGCGGTGTTGGGCTCGCGCCCGAGGGCATTGAACAGATGGGCCGCGCGGCGAGTGATCAGTTTTCCCTTATGGAGAAAGTTGACGGTGACGCCCCGGCGAGTCCCGGCGATGGACTGAATCTGCGTGCCGGCGAAAAGCTCAATGCCTTCATCGGTGAAGGCTTGCTGGACGACCGCAGATGCGGCGGGAGAATGGTCGCGCAGAATATTGGCGCTGCGTTGCACGAGGGTGACGCGGGTGCCGATGCGATTGAGGAACTGGGTTAATTCGCAGGCAACGATACCGCCCCCGAGGATAATCACACTCTTCGGGATGAAATCGAGGTCGAGAATATCATCGCTCGTCCAGAACGGAGTATCGCGCAAACCTGGCACCGGTGGCACACTGACCTTGGAGCCTGTGCAGATGAGAAAGTGTTTGGCCTTGAGCTGACGGCCATCGGCCAGGGCTACAGTGTGGGGATCGACGAAGCGGGCGTGCGATCGGATGAGGTCAAAGTCGCCCTTCAGGAGCGCTTGCTGACGGTAGTCGGCAAATTCGGCGATGAGCCGGCGTTTGCGGACGTGGATCGCGCGCATATCGGCGCGGGCAGAAGGGATCCTGAGGCCGAAGGTTTTGCCCTTTTGCGCGAGATGCAGCACCTCGGCCATGTAGAGCAAGGTCTTGGATGGCATGCAGCCGCGCAGGATGCAGAGCCCGCCTAGTTCCCGTGCCCCATCAACGATGGCGACGCGCCGGCCCAGCCCGATGGCGACACGCGCCGCGTTAAAGCCGGCACTACCGCCACCGATCACGATCAAGTCGTAAGGCGCTGATAAGGATTTCTTCATGGATGAGGCTAACGATTTTCAGCCGGGACGCCAGTGACCTCACGACGCAGCCAGAGGGAAAATCCAGCGCTGGTCGGGCCCCGTTGGTAGCCAGCGAGAGAGGCTCCATCATGGGAATCGTTGACGTAATCCGGGAGTAAGAGTGAACGGAAGTAGCCCTCGCGAATCAGGCCCCCGATCCCATCGTGCGCAAATTTTCTTCCGGAAGATCGATCAGTAGGATAATTGAAGGCGATCAGAAAGACAGGGGCGCCCGGGTTGAGCCAAGGCAGGTTGAAACGCTGATCATGGGAGTAACGCGGGAAGGGTGCATCTTTCCATAACGCCCAGCGCTCACTGGCTGTGGCCGACTGGGCCTCAAGCTTGAGCGAGCCCGACGTGAGCACGTAACCGCCCAGGGCGAGCGCCGCCAAAAGGGCCAAGCTGCCCGGGAGGACGGAAATAATGCGGGTAAGCGCAACCACGGCCAGTAACGCCGCGAATACCATCGGCGTGAAATAGTAGTTGGAGGCTGCGCCCAGCTTGCAACTGATGGCGAAGGTGAAGGCCAGGGAGAGCGGCAGGCCGATTAACGCAAACTGGAGTGAGTCGCGGGACAGAGCGGAAGTCGCGGGCGCGCGACGGAAGAGCGCCAGGCCAAGGGCGGGGATAATCAGGGGGACACAGCGAATGCCTGCGCCGAGCAAGTTTTCCCAGCCTTGCTTGAGGTCGTAGCGATTGGCGCTGGCCGTGGCGGCCAAGGCGGTGCGGTAGTCGGGACCGAGCACAACCAATGTGAGACCCCAGCCTGCGACCATTAATGCCAGCAGCGTGATCGCGGTTTTCCACTGATGGTTCCACGCCAGGAACAGCAGGGCGATGCCAAGCCCCTGCACAAAATTCTGCTTGAAGGCCCAACTGGCGTAAAAGCAAGCGGCGGCAATCAAGGCGGTAAGCATGGGGGCCTGGCGCCAGCGCAATAACACCACGAGCAATCCCAGGCACTCCGCGGTTGTCGCCCAAATGTCGGGACGAACGGTTACCAGCCACCAGCCGGGAAGGGGTCCGAGGAAAGCAAAGACTCCGAGAGCGACCGCAGAAAGCCGGGTGACTGGCGGGTATTGGTCCGTGAGCCGCCAGGCGAAAGCGCCCAAGGCCGCAGCACCGACCAAGGCCCCGGCCAAGGTGAACAACCGGCCAGACCAAACCAAGGCAGGATCGCCATGGCCGGTGGCCGCGATTTTTGCGACCGCCCCGTAGCTGCGGTAAAAGAGCCAATTGAAATAGGCTGAGGCATACGGTGGCTGGGTAAGATCGAGCCAGACAGGCTGATCATGCATGACGCGCCACACCGCAAAGAAACTTTCCTCCTCGCAACCAGAGGTCACAGACACCCCGGGGGGCACTGCGGTCAATTGCAGGGCGGAGCGAGTGCGCAGGACCGCCACGGCCAAGGTTACCGCCAGCACTAGCAACGCGAAACCTGCCAGAAATCCGCTGCGCTTGGTTGGGAGCTGACCAACCATTAGCGCGATCCTTTGCCAAAAATCATAATGTGGATCGTCTTCAGCACGATGGCGGCATCAATCAGGAAAGAAAAATGCCGGATGTAGTAGAGGTCGTATTCCAGTTTCCTGAGCGTGTCTTCAAGATTGGCGCCATAAGGATAGTTCACCTGGGCCCAGCCGGTGATGCCGGGTTTCACGAGATGGCGGAAATGATAGCAGGGAATCTGCTTTTCGTAGTCATCGACCAGCACGTTCCACTCGGCGCGCGGGCCGATGAGGCTCATGTCGCCGCGGAGGACATTCCATAGCTGGGGGAATTCATCGAGCCGGCTGGTGCGCAACAATCCACCGATGCGGGTGATGCGATTGTCGCCCGGTCGGGTGTAGCGGTCGCCCTCGACGCGCTGCACCCGCATGGTGCGCAACTTGACGATGCGGAAGGGCACGCGATTCCGGCCGACCCGGGTTTGGGTGAAAAAAACCGGGCCGCGATCCTCAAGCCAGATTGCCAGGCCAGCCAGGACCATCACGGGAAAAATGATGATAAGACCCAGGCTGGCGAGGAGGATGTCGGTCACGCGTTTGGCGCGCTCGAAGACCGGTTCCCGGGCGATTTGGAAACCGTCCTGGAACAGCCAGGCCTGATTGAGGCGGTAGAGCGGAATTTTGCGCCAGTAAACCTGATGGAAAAGCTCAAGGGTGTAGGTGGGCACGCCGGAGAAATAGAGCCGGACCAGCTTTTGGGAGACCTCGGCGGTAAATTCGCGACCGGATTCCCGGAGCACAAGCGCCTCAACCTCGAGTTGACCGCTTTCGAGTTGGCTGAGGACGTCTTCAAAGAGCGGGCTTTGATCGTTGCCAAAAGGCGCGGCGGTTTGGCCGGTCAGATTGGCGTAGAGGATGGGCTGGGTGAGCTGCATTTTCGCGCATTCCTCGGCGAAATTCCGGCTGCTTTCAGGGTCACCCACAAACACGAGTGTGCGCACGCGCCGGTGCTTGAGCCGCGCCGAGTATTGCACACGGCGGTAAAGGAGGGTGACAGGCATCAACGCGATGAAACTCAGGGCCACGACGGCGCGACTCTGTTGCAAGGGATAGCCGCTGGGGATAAGCACGAAAGTCAGGAGCAAGGTGCCAAGCATGCCCAAGATGAGGGTGATGAGGTGCTCACTGGTGTAATCCAGGCCAATCATGTCGGTGCGGCTCTTGTAACCATCGATCAGGTAAAACCCCAGCACGACCAAGGCGAGGGGGACAAGCAGAGGGAAGGCCACCCAGTGGTCGATTGTAACCACGCCACGAACCCATCCGACCAAGTTGAATACCGCGAAAAGCGAAAAGGCATCCAACGCGAGTAAGATGACCGAGGTGTAACGGGAAGGTCTTACCATGGTGCCATAGGCGGGATGAAGGGCGAAGGGACTAAAGTCGAGTCTGAGTCAGCACCCGGCGCCAGGCGGCGGCGGCGCGGTCAATTCCACCGCTCGCTGCGGCGAAACGTGCGGCGTTGCGGGCGCAAGCGCCCAAGTCAGCAGGACGCTGCTGCCATTCGGTCAGGACGTGAGCCAGTCCCGCAATATCCGTGCGCGCAAAAGCGCGGCCCATGCCGGCGGCCTCAACCTGGTGCGCGAGTTCGCAGTGGGTCGGACCGATAAAAAGCACCGGGCGGCCGACGGCGGCGATGCCGTAGAGTTTGCTGGGAAACACCAGCGCTTCGCATCCGGCCCGCAGCGTGACGAGATGAACGTCGGCGGCACCGAGGCTGGCCGCCAGTTCCGTCCTGGGTTGATGCGGGAGAAAATGGACGTTGGGGAGCTGGGCGGCCTTGACCTGTGCCTCCAGCGTGGCGCGTTGGGCGCCGTCGCCGATGAAGAGAAAGACCAGGGAGGAGTTTTCCCGCAGCGAGGCCGCCAGCGTGAGCACGGGCTCGAGATCGTGCACGCGGCCGAGGTTGCCCGAATACACGACGGCGAATTTTTCACTGAGGCCCCAGCGGCGTTTAACGTCAGCGATGGCGGATTCGGGCGCAGGTGCGAGGCCGTGAGGCGCCCAGTTGGGGATGCTGTGGATGCGGCCGGGCGCCACTCCCTGCGTGCGCAGGAGTGCGGCCATATCGCCGCCGAGCACCACGCACGCGTCGGCCCGGCGCCAAGCACGGTTGCGGAGGGCGCGGAGGAAGCCGAGTCCGCGCGTGCCATTGAGCACTTCGGGCAACTCGGGATACACATCCTGCACGTAGTGGATGACCCGGGCGCCGCGGCACTGAGCGAGTGGCGCGGCGAGGGCGGCAAGGAGCGGAGGGTCGGTCAGAAGCACCAACGTGTCGCCGCGGCGGAGGTCGCGCCAGACGCGCCACAACGCACCGACGCCAAAGCCCAGCCAATCGCAGAGACGGTTGAGGGCGCCCCGGCCGCCCAACCGCGGCGTGCGCACGCGACGGATGGAGACGCCCCGATGAGTTTCGGAGCGCGGACGAGCGGAACCGGACGACGTGCTGGTGAGGATGCGCACGTCAAAATCGCCATCGCGCGCGAGAGCCTCGGCCAGATCGGTGAGCAATTGCCCGGTCGCCGGCTCCTCGGGCCAGTAGAAACGGTTGAGAAAAACAATGCGCGGAAGGACGCTCATGACGTGCGGCGCAGCCGGCGGATTTCCCGGCTGATGTCGCCTTCATACCGCGCGATCAGACGGCAGTAGGCGTAGCCCGGGGCGCCATCGAGGAAGCCGCCGCGCAATCCGTATTGGTAGCAAAAACGCAGGGCCGCGCGAAACGGCAGGCGATAACTGAATTCCTTCAAGGCGCGCCGGCGGATCAGGGAGTCGGATTGAAAGAGGGCGCGCAGGAGTTCGCCGGTGGGACGGCGCGTGGCGACAAAGCTGGCCGCCTCGGCCCGCGCGTAGTGTTCATGTTTGGCGGCCAATTCAGCTTCGGACTGGGCGGAAAGGTTGTGCAGATAATTGGACTGCAAATGGGCGAGCCGCTGGCCGGAACCTTCACGCTGGCCGTGGCCGGCTTGCACGAAGCGGAACTGGGGCGCTCGCACGAAGCGGGCTTGATAGGCTGGAAAATCGGTGCAGTGGCGAATCCACCGTCCGCGAAACATCATGCGCGGGGCGACGAAAAAACCGTCGAGCGCCGTGGAGTCCGGCGACGTTGCGCGTGCCGCGCATTCGGCGTGCAGTGGGGCGGTCATCGCTTCGTCGGCGTCCAGGTGAAACACCCACGGATGGCGAAAAGCGATGGCGGTTTGGGCGAAATTGCGCTGCTGGGCGAAATTTTCGAAGCGATTGACGATCACTCGGGCGCCGGCGGCGCGGGCGATCTCGGCGGTGCGATCCGTGGAGCCGGAATCGAGGACGACGATATCGTCACAGGCCGCCGCGCTAGCCAGGCAGGCCGGGAGATTTTGCTCCTCGTTGAGAGTCAGGATGACGATGGAATACATGGACTCAGGCCGAATTTTCGCGGACGCGTTGGTGCAGACACGAGTAGCGCAACGCGGTGAAGAGGAGAACCCAGAAAGAAATCAGGACGGCGCCATTGGCGAAGGGGAATTCGATCCACGCATAAAGCGCCACGAGGCCGCAGCCGAGCAGCGGATAGCAGACGAGTGGGTGGGACCATGAGCGCCGGGCGAGTCCTAGCACGGGGACAAGGCCCATGAGCACCGCGAGGGAGGTGCCGACGAAGCCGGTTTCGGCGACGGATTGCAGCCAGTCGGAATGCGCCTCGACGTAGCTGGTCTCGTATTGGCGATTGTTCTGCAGCGGCCGGGGACGGATGAGATAAAAAGCGGTGCCATAGCTTTCGAAGCCCCAACCGAAAACGGGCTGCCGCATGGCAAGGGTCCAGGTATCGCGATAAAGTTCGAGCCGGCCGCTGAAAGGAGATTTTTCTCCGGTGAGCGCCTGGCGGGTATCGAGGTAGCGTTCGTTGATGGAACGTTGCGCGATCCAAGTAACCGCGCTGCCGGCGAGCACGACGAGCAGGAGCAGTGCGGCCATGGGTGGCCAGATGGAACGTCGTTGCTCCCGCCGGGTGGCGGCGATGCGCGCCAAGCCGTGGGTGACCGCCACGACCAGAACAACCAGGGCCATGGCGGTGGCGGCGCGCGACGCGCTGACCGGAGCCGTGGCCGCGATCAGCAGCAAGGCGAGCACGGCGGCGGTGAATGGCGAGTGCCACAAATCGCGACTCTGGGCCCGCACGGCATGGTGAAAGATCAGGCCGGCTGCGACACTCAGCCAAAGGATCATGAATGCGCCCCAGTGGTTATTATAGATGAACGTGGAGAAGAACCGCGCGTTGGGAGAATGGAAGGCGCCGAAATAGAGATCGTGCGCGGAGAGTTTTTGCAGCGTGCCGAAAATGGCGAGCAGGAGACAATTGACGGCGCTGATGACGAGCAGGGAGTGGAGAAAGCGCCGGCTGCGTGGGACGAGCAACAGGTTGAAGGCGGCGAGGTAGGCGGTGGCGTAAAACCAGAGTTCGTTGATGGTTTTGGCAGGATCGACGCAACTGGGCAGGTGCGGATACTTGGCGCCCGTGTTCACGAAGAGCGCGCTGCCCCACGCGTTCATGCGCTGGAAACTGGGATTGAAAGCGCTGATCACCACCAGCAGCACAAACAGCCCCCACGGGAGCAGCCACCAAGCCCGGCTGCGGGCGTCACGGCCGCGATCGCCCGGTTGAAGAAATGCGGCGACGGTGATCACCAGACCGAGGCTACCCCAGGCCGACAGGGCGGTGCGCAGCCACCAAATATTGCCGCCAAAAATCCAACTGGACGCGAGGAGCAGCACCAGCACATGGAGGAAGGTCGCTTTTTCGAGCGGGGTATCACCGGCGAAGGGCAGGGGCTGGCTCATGGCTGGCGGGTGGTTAATTCGCGATAGAAAGCCAGCAGGGTCGCGGCGGATTTTTCCCACGTAAAGTCGGTGCCCATCCAAGCGCGGGCGCGGGCGCCTTGGGCCTGCAAGGCGACGGGAGTTTCGCGCAGGGCGGCGCCGAGAGTCCGGGGGAAATCCGGCCACGCGACGCAATGGCCGGCGCCGTTGGCGGCCAAGCCTTGCCACGGGGTTTGGTCGGTGGTCACGACCGGAAGGCCATTGGCGAGGGCCTCGGCGATGGTGAGGCCGAAATTCTCCGAATGAGTCGGCAGCAAGAAGAGCGACGCCGCGGCGTAGGGGGAGGGAGCGGCGGTGCCGTCGAAGATTTTTACGCGATCGGCGAGACCGCGTTGCGCGGCGTGTTCGGTCAGCGCAGCCACGGTGTAGCCTTCGGGGATGCCGACGGCGAGCAGCAGCCAGTCAGAGGGCGCGGTCTCGGCCCACAGGTCGATCAGCTCGAGGATGCGTTTCTTGGCGTGAAAGCGGGAATAGAAAAGTGCGACGCGGCGTGAGGCGAGTTCCGGGCAGCGCTCCAGCCAGTAACTGCGCGCGGCGGCTTGGGTGGCGGGATCGGGGAGCGCCACGCCATTGGGCGCGACGCAGACGGGTTGTTTGAAACCGAGGCGGCGAATGTCGTCGGCTTCCTCGTGGCTGGTGGCGTGCCAGCCGGCGGCTTGAGTGAATGCGCCGGGATGAATCCAGCGGGCGGCGAAAGCTTTTTTCCAGCGGTGATGGGTCCACGACCAAGCGCTCATCATGCCGCGGGGTGAGATGACCAAAGGGACGCCGTGCTCGCGTGCGGCCGTGGTGGCGTAATGGAGCGGACGGAGCCAGAGGCCGTGCTCGTGGACGAGGTCGTAAGGCGTGGTGAGCAGATGTCGGCGCAGGGCGGAGGAGACCGTGATGCTCTCCGGCCATTGGCGCGGGAAGCGCCGGACGGCGAGGCCGGTGGCCGGTTGCTCCACCGAGTTCGTTTGTGGGTCGGTGGCGAGCAAGGCCACGTCATGGCCGAGGGCGGCGAGACCGGATGACAAGCCCAGCACAGAACGGGAAGGCCCGCCGTGGCGGGCCTCGAGGCTGGCAACAATCTGGGCAATTCTCATTGCGGCTCAGACCGGGGCTTAATGGGGCGACAAGGGTGGCCGGCGCAGACCATGCGGGCGGGTTGGTCTTTTATAACCACGGAGCGGGCGCCGATGACGGCGAGTTCGCCGATGGTGACGCCGGGACCGACGAAGACATCGGCACCGAGCCAGGCGTTGGCGCCGATCGTGATGGGGCGGACGACGAGCGGCATGTCCCAGCGGTTGTAATCATGGGTGCCGGCGCAGAGGTGCGTGTATTGGCTGATGTTCGCACCGTAGTCCAAAGTGATGGTGGCGAGATTATAGATATTCACGTGCCGGCCGATCATGGCGCGCGGGGCGAGGGTGAGTCTCCACGGAAAGGTGATGCGGGCGGTGGGGAAGACGACCACATGGGAGGGGGCGCTGATGTTGGCGCCGAAAAGCTTCAGAAGGCGGGCACGAAATCCGTGCCATGGCCGCGGGCTCCAGCGGAAAATCGTGGCCTGCACCAAGGCCCACAGCCAGCGGAGCAAAACCTCACGCCGGGGATAGGGCGTGATGCAGCCCTGCCCGAGGTAGGGTGGTTGCGGCGAAGGCATGGTGGCTTTATTGCGGGGTGGGACGGGCGGTCAACCGCGCAAATTCACCGAGCAGGGCGCGGGCGGTTTCGGTGTAGTCAAAGCGACGCGCGGTGGCTTGCGCGCGCGCGGCGGTTTGCTGGCGCAAGGCAGGCTCGGAGAGCAGACGCGTGAGGATCGCGGTGAGTTCGGCACGCGCGGTGGGCGCGGTCTGGTCGAATTGAAAGCCGTTTTCGCCGGGGGCGATCAGGTCGCGGTAGCATTCGAGCTGGGAGACCACGGGCACGGCGCCGGCGGCCATCGCCTCGATGGGGGCGATGCTCAGGCCTTCGCCCTGCGCGGCGAGACTGGGATAGCAGAAGACGTCCAACTGACCGTAATGGCGGGCGAGGGCAGCGGAATCGAACACGGGAGGAATGAGTTCAAAGCGGGTGCCGAGCAACGGGGCGTAGTGCGCTTGCAGGGCATCGCGGTAGGCTTCGCCGCCGCCGCCCTGGGGCACGGAAACGGGGCCGATGAGTTGCACGCGCCAGGGTGGCAGGGAAGGATTGGCGGCGAGTTGGATGGCGGCATCGAGCAGCTGTTCTAGACCCTTTTCCGGGTGGATGCGGCCAATGTAACCGATCGTGAGCGTGCGGCCGCCGGCTTGTTGGGCGGACGCGGCGGCGTGGCGCGGCCAGTCCATCGGGTTGGGGAACTGAAAGATCTTGGGCGCGAGGGCCGGGTTTTCCCGCCGGACTTGATCGGCCACGGCGGTGCTGGTCGCGAGGATGGAGTCGACGCCGCCGTAGGCGCGGT
Source organism: uncultured Opitutaceae bacterium (assembly GCA_964525935.1). Classification (GTDB taxonomy): domain Bacteria; phylum Verrucomicrobiota; class Verrucomicrobiia; order Opitutales; family Opitutaceae; genus UBA2377. Next base: position 400,366 of record CAZGJZ010000001.1, read on the forward strand.
TCTGGCCCTTGGGCATGCGACCGAGGACGACGGCGACGCGGCCGGCGGAAGGTTTTATTTTCCGCAGATAGACCGGGAGGGAAACGGTGTTGCAGACGACCACGTCGGCGCGGGGCAGGGCGAAGAGGACGCGCAGGCCCCAGATGAAATCGAGGATCAGGTTGAGCGGCAGCCAGCGGGTGTGGCGGAAACCGCCGATACGCACATGCGTCAAACGGCCGTGGGTTTCCTGCGAGGGCAGGCCGGGCCAGCGGCGGGAGATGATTGTTACGTCGTGACCGGCGTCCGCCATGAGTTCGCCGAGGCGGTGCCAGATTTTTTCGGTGGCACCACCGGCCAGTGCGGGAACGGGCAGGAAGAAGCCCATGACGATGGTGATTTTCATGGCAGAATCGAATGGAGGACGCGGTGCAGTCCCGCGGTGGCCTGGGTATAAGTATAACCGGCGATGCGAGCGGCGATGCGTTGCTGGAGGACCGTGGTGTCACCGCGCAAAGCCTGCAAGGCGCGGTCGAGCGCGGTTTGAAGCTGCGCGGGCGCGGTGGCGGGAAAGACCCAACCGGTTTCGCCGTCAGTAACCAGATCGCGCTGACAACCCACGCGGTCACTGACGAGGCAGGGCACGCCGAGGTGCATGGCTTCGTTCACGGCGAGGCCCCAGGTTTCGTAGAGACCGCGGGAGGGCAGCACGAAGAGATCGGCGAGCGCGTAGTGCGCGGGCATTTCACTTTGATTGGCGAAGGGAAGAAAATGCACGGCGCAATCAGGTCGGGCCGCGGCCTGTTGATGCAAGACTTCGCGTTCAGGGCCGTCGCCGACGATGACCAGGGCGGCATCGGCGGGAGCAAGTTGTTGGAACGCGGTGAGCAAGGCGCCGGGTTGCTTGGCGGGGAGGAGCTTGCCGGCGAAGAGGATGATTTTCTTTTCCCCAAGCCCAAGGGTGGAACGCAACTTCGCGGCGGCTGCGACGACCGCCGGGGTGCGGACAAAGCGGCTGGCATCCACGCTGTGCGGAACGAAGTGAAGTTTTTTTTCAGGGACGCCAAAGGTGAGAAAATAATCGCGATTGGCCTGACCGACATAAGTGACCGCGGCGCAACGCGAGTAGATCCAGCGCAGCGCCAGTCGCTTCAGCCAGGAAGGCTGGCGGTGGCCGAGGAGGTGGGAATCGCCGCGGAAGATCACCGGAGCCGGTGGCCGCGCCAGGAGTCGGAGGTGGGAGCGGTAGGCGTAGCCGAACAGCAACACGGCGTCGGGTTGCCAGGCGCGGAGTCGCGCGGGCAGCTGGGGGTTGTGCAGGCCGTTGAAATGATGCGTGCCGGGATCGCGCGAGACGTTGGGGACGAATTCGTGATCATAGCCCGAAAGCAGATCGATGTCCCATTTGAAGGTGCGCCCAAACTGGCGGTCGAGTTGAGCGGTGACGCCGAAATTCCACAGATAAAATACCCGCAGGGTTAGCGCTGGGTCCGCCGCGAGGTAGCGGAACCAAGGGCTGTAGTATTGCGTGGGATGCGATACGACGACGGCCAACCGGCGCGGAGGTTCAGTTGAAGAGCCGCCGGATGACATAAGGAATACCGAGCACACAGATGCTGGCCTGATAAAAAGACGACACCCAGCCGCTCATGGGAAGTTCCACCTGAATACTCCAAGCCATGAGCAGGATCATGATGAAACCGCCGTTGGAAAGCAGCGGGGAATTGCGGGTCCAAATGGTGATTATCTTGTTGGCTGAGCCGATAAACAGTCCCAGCAGGATGCCCCCGAAGAATCCAAAATTGGCGTAAGCTTCGGCGATGATCCCGAAGCCGATGGACGTAGTTTTGGCGGAGTCTTCGTTCTGAAGGCCGAAGTGGATGCCGAGGCGCTTGCCGGTGATCTGGCCGGAGGGTTTGCCCGGCCAGAAAAACCGCGGCACCAGCATGGGGGCGACGTAGCCATAGGTTTCCCCGGCCATGAAAGGCAGGCCCCGATCGGTGGACTCCACGACAAGGCAGATGATTTGGAGCAGCGAGGCGCGTTCCAGCAGCGCGCGCTTTTCGACTTCCTCGCCGTGTTCACGAAACGGGGCCAGGCCGTGGTCGAGCCATTCGCTGTAAAAATCCGGCAGATCGCTGAATTGCAATTGGGGCGCGCCGAAAGCCCAGTATTTTTCCCGCATGGGGGCCTTGCCATTGTGCAGGACCGTGAGGGCGACGAACAACAGGCCCAAGGCGAGAACGGGGATGCGCTTGCCCGCTGAAATGTAGGCCAGAAAAAACACGAGCGACGAGGCGATGGTGCCGATCAGGTAGAGCGTGCTGAGTTGCAGCACCGCCGCGATGAGGAGGGCGAGGAAAATGTTTACCTTGATGCCACGTTCGAGTTCGTCCGAGCCCCAGCGGCGGGCGAGGAGAAAGGTGCAGGAAGTGGAGATGCCGAAGAATATGGCCCGAAGCACGCTGTCGATGTCGTAGGGGATCAATTCCGTGAAGCGGCTGAGGGCAATGTAGAGGGTGTTCAGCCAAAGTCCCGGGGGTAACCAGGCCGTGATGTCACGGGTGAAGAGCGCGTCATTCCAGAATGGTCCGCGTTGCGGATGAGCGATGGTGCGACTGAAAGCGAACAGGGCGCACAGTTGGAATACGATGACTGTGACCATGCCCTTGGTGATCACGGCGTCCCCGTAGGTCGCCAGCGCTTCGTGATCCGAAATCAATGGCATCGCGTAAGACGGGATGCAGGTGAGCATGAAGGCCTCGAAGGCGGGAAACTGGTAGGGCTGGGATTGCAGCCATTTCAGCCCGGGCCACAGGGCGATGAGGATACAGAGAAGGGAAAGGCCCAGATGCTCGGCGGGAAGATTCCAGCCTTTGTAAATCGCATAAGCGACCAGCCCGCCGGCGGCGATCAAGGCGGTTTTGTAAAGCTGATGCCGTCCACTGGCAACGGCAGCGTCTTGCTGGGGCAGTTCACTCATGGCCGGGGGCGGAAGGAATCAAGCGATCCAGGAAATGGGACAGTTCGCGGGTTCGGGCGGCGGCGGTGCAATAGGTCTCAAAAAAAGCAGGGCGACGCCGTTGCTGCCAATGGGATTCGCGATCTGTCAGGTCGTGGATAAATTTAGGCAAAGTCCCGTTCGGCGGCGCACTGGGATCGAGCAACCGCCCCAGGCCGAGGTCGGCATTCGCGTGGGCGGCCGCGGTGGTGGGACCGGCCACGACCAGCACCGGGCGGTGGGCGAGAAAGCAGCCCGCCAGCTTTGAAGGGGTGTAGGCGGGATCATCGGAAGTCAGCACGATGAGGCCGTCCGCGGCGCGCATGGTCGCTTGGGCGGCGTCCCAAGGAATGCGTGCGGTGGATTCGCTGACAATGTCGTCGAGGCCATATTCTCTGGCGATGGGCTGGACGGAGGGGTGCGCCTGATCCTTGGGCGCGTAACTGGTGCCAAAAAAATGCACCCGCAACCGGGTCGCCAACTCCGGGGATTCCCGCCGCAGCGCCTGTAGCTGCGTGAACAGGGCGCGCAAGGCGAAGGTCATGATGGGGCCGATGGCGCCGACGCTGACGAGATGGAGCCGGTCCGGTTCGCGGGTGAATACCGGGGCGGCCCGCGCAATGGCGGTGGCAAATTCGGGTTCGTCGACGCCAAAGGGAATCGTGATTTGGGGCTTGGCGGAAAACCACGGATAGCGCGTGTTGAGCTCTTCGAGGTAGGCGGGTGAAACGCTCACGAAACCCGCGGCCGGTCGGAACGCAGCGGGCTCGAGGCGGCCGGCGAGCGCGCGGGCGATGCGGTATTTCCATCCACCGGGTGGTGGTGGCGCGCCAGGCCGGGAATAGTAGTTTGTCACCCAGGGGTCCTGGAGATCCACGACGAAAGGCACGCCGAACCGGCGCAGCCAGCGGGGACCGAGGGTGACCGTGAGAAATTGCGTCGTGGTAAACAATACGAGGTCGGGCTTTTCCTCGCCGATCAACCGGGCGCCGGCGCGATCGAGTGCACGCCATGCCCGCCAGCCCAGGGTGCGCAAACCGATGCGGCGGGTGAGGTGGAGCGGCCACGCGCGGCAGCGTTCGACGCGCACATCGGCAGGAAGGCGGGTGGAGAGGGATTCGTCGCGCGGCGCGGCAACATCATCGGGATGCACCGCCAGAACCGTGGCGTGCCAGCCGTGCGCACGGAGATAGGGCAGGGCCGTGCGGACGCGATGCAGGTCAGGGGCATTTACGGGAGGGAAATGCGGGCTGACGATCAACAGGCGCTTCATGGGATCGGCGTAAGGCGGGGCTTCAACACTTTGATATCCCAGATGCTGCCATTGGGGCTGAGCACGGCAGTGGCGGCTTCGACTTCGGTGACTTGATCCATGCGCCGCCACTGCGCTTCAGCAGGGCCGAAGCGGTGGTGGGAAATAAAAAAGCGTCCGCCGGGTTTCAGGGATGGGATGAAGGCCGCGAGGGTGGCGCCCGGGTCGATCGAGTAGGCGAGGCATTCGTTGAACGTAATGGCGTCGAATTGCTCGGTGGGGCGCCAGGTTTCAAAGTCGGCCTCCTTGAACTCGGTGTTCTTCAGGTTGAGGGCGCGGGCCTTCGCGAGACCTTCCGTTGAAAGGTCGACGCCGAGGTAGCGGGTGAAGGGATAGACTTGATAAAGCTGGGCGAGGCGGCCGCTGCCGCAGCCCACATCGAGGAGCGCAACATGGGGAAAGTAGTGATGCACTGCACCGGCGAGGACGAGATGGCGGGGAAGTTCATCCCAGCCGAAAAAATGATCCCAGCTGCCCGTCCGGTATTCGCTGTCGAGGGTCGCCTTATCGATGGGCCGACCCAAGCCCTGGCGATCAATCACCAGCCGCCGGTGGAGGAAGCGGAAAATGCGGGCTGGGGAATATTTCATGAGGGCAGCTTGGTTTCGAAAAAGAATTCGTCCGGCGTGTCGAACGCGGCGAGGAAATCCGGCGAGAGCGCGGGTTCAGCCTGGGCCGGCATCAACGTGGTTTGCGAAGGGTAGCTGCGCAAGAGCCGGGCTTTTTTATCCCCGTGGGGAGCGACCGGCTGCCGCCAGACCCGATGAGCCGAGCATACGGTTGGCCACAGGAAGCGGGGGTTCCACCAGGACCAAACCGGGAACTCCAATACGCGGGGCTGCAGGCCGGTGCCGGGCAGGGCGGTCGCGAGGAGGCGGAACATGGCTTCGTGCTCGGAGCTGCCGTCGGCCCGGCCGGGCAGCAGGATTTCAGCCGGACGCACGCGGGTGATGAGCTGGCGGAGGGCGGCCTCCCAGTGTGCGCGCTCGGTGCCGGTCAGGTCCTTCAAGCGACCGTCGGGTGCATTCAAGAAATGGAGGTGATCCTCGCCCAGGCCGAGCGTGCCCATGGCGGCGACAGCCTCTTGCCGGCGCTGCAAGGCCAGTGCAGCGCGTGCATCCGACGTGAGTTTGGACAAGCCAGCCGCGCCATCGGTGAAATACGCGACGTGGATTTCAGCGCCTGCCGCACAGCGGGCGGCGAGCAGCGCACCGCAGCCGAGCGCTTCATCGTCGGCATGGGGCGCGAGGACCAAGGCAGGGCCTTGGGACGAAAGTTGCAGTGGCCGGCTGCGCGCGCGCAGCAGGAAGCGGCAGGCCGTGCGCAGCGTGCCGCGGATGAATTCCTTCCAAACCTTGGGCGCAGGTCCCGGGCGGGGGCGCTGCAGCGCAGCCTGCACGGCGGCCAGCAGGATCGGGCGCTCGGTTTCCCAGTTGAAGCGCGTCCGGCCCAAATGCCATGCGGACCGCCGCGCGGCGGCGTAGCGTGATGGGTCGGATAAAAAGGAATCCAACTGGCGCGCGGCGGCTGCGGGGTCTTCCAAATCCACGATCAGGGCGGCGTCGCCGATATTAGTGGCAAAGGCGCGCTGGGCCCGGGTCGGAGTGCAGGCCAGGGGCACACCCGCGAGGAGGTAGGTGTAGAGCTTATTGGAAAGACACAGATCGCGGTTGGGGGGGGATTGGAGTTCGATCGCGAGTGCGATGTCGTGTTCGGCGGCAAGCCGGGCCATTTCGGCGGCGGGCGCGGCGGGCAGGAAATGCAGGTTGCCGGTGAAGCCGGATTCGCGGGCGTGTTGACGCAGGGCATCCGGATAGGCGGCGCTACTGGGATTGCCGCGCATGCTTAGCGTGGCGGGCATGCGCATTTGCGCGAGGGTGCGGATCACCGCCTCCAGGCCGCGGCCCGGTCCGATGGTCTGCGAGACCCAATAGAAACGGACGGGCGGGGAGAGATGGAGGTCCTCACGGGGCGCGGCAGGGGCTTCGGAAAGCGGGAAGGCATTCTGCACGGTGATTGGTTGGGCGATCCCGTAGGTCTCGGCATAGGCGCGGGCAATCAACGGGGCGGCGGCCGTGAGGTGGATGCAGCGCGGAAGCAGGGTTGATTCGAGCCGATGAATCGAGTGGCGCTCCTCGGGGAGCGCGATGGCCGCATCGGTTTCCAACGAATGAAAATCCTCGGCATCGAAACCGAGGCGCGCGCCGGTCTTGCGCGCCGCCCAAGCGGCGGCCGTAAGTCCCACCAAGGTGTGGCCGATATAGAAATCGGCGCCGATCCGGCGGGCGGTGCGGGCCAGTTGGTCGGCGGCAGGATGATGTGCGCGGCTGGCCAGCCAGAGTGGAGTGCGGGCAGTGTGTGCGAGGATCAGCCGGGCTAGCCTGCGGATGAGGCGCTGGCCGCGGGCACGCAGGCCGGAGTGGTAGTCAACAATGGTGCAAGTCCACCGGGCTTCGGCGAGGATCAGGGCGTCGAGCGGATCGTTAAGCGGAAAATTGCGGCCCGCGACCACGTGCACGCGGTAGCCCGCGGCGTGCAGGGTGTCGGCCTCCTTGACGAGGCGGGGATTCGAGCTGAGGTGACTGGCGGAAACCAGACAGATGAGCGTTTGGCCCGGGCTCATGAACGGGAGGCGAGGAAGGTTTTTACGGCGCCACCGAGGGCGGCACGGTAGTCATGCCATTGCCAGTTTGCGGCAGTCGAGTGGGCCGCAGGGCGCATGGCTTGGAGCTCGTTGCGGTGCTCGACGCACCACGTGAGCGCGGTGGCGAGGGCGGTTGTGTCACCGGGAGGGACGAGCAGGCCGTTTTCGTTGGGTTTCAGAAAATCGGCGGCCCCGGCATTCGAGGTGGTCAGCACGGGCAGACCGCGTGACCACGCTTCGGTCGCCACCATGCCAAAGCCATCGCAGAGGGTGGGAAACAGGAGGATGTCGGCGCGCTGATACCAAGCCATGAGTTCGGCACGGGAAACGGGAGCATGAAACACGACCCCGACCGGGGAGGGAGTGACAAGGCGTGCAGGCAGTCCCTGGCTGCCGAACACGTCAAGCTGGGCATGGGCGCCGAGGTTGGCGGCGCGCCAGGCTTCGAGCAGATAGTGCGCGCCTTTGCGGATGCTGAAGGTGCCGGCCCAGAGAAAGCGAATGGGGCCGCGGCCGGCGGAACCACCGGTGCGGGCCTCCTCCGCCGGGGCGCAGGGCGGTGCGCCGTAGGGCACGACGCGCACCTTCGAGACGTCGAGCCCGGCGCGCGCGAAGCTGTCGCGGGTGAAGTTAGAGGCCGCGATGACCAGCCCGGCATCGTTCCACTCATGGCGGCGGTAGGCGATGCGCGCGGGCTCGCGGGCGGCACTGTGGAGGAAAAACGGGGTCCGCAATTCGGGGAAGCGTGCGACTTCGCGTTCGATGAGATCCTGCACGAACCGCGGTTCGGGGGCGGGCACATCATAGATGCATTTCAGGCCAAGTTTGCGGGCCCGCTCGAAGGTGTGCCGGGCGGTGTATTCGAAGCCATAGACGGCTTGATGGATTTTGGGGTTGAGGCGACGGGCGACGAGGCGGTCGAAGGCGGTTTCGGTGCGTTCCCAGACACGGTCGGTGAGGCGGCCACTGCGGTCGAGGCGACTGCTGAGCAGGCGGAGCAATTCGCCCCACGGGTGATCCTCGACGAGGGCGGACGGCACCTCGGTGACCACGCGCTTGCGCAATTGGGCCGCAAGGTCGAAGCCGACCAGGCGGGCGACCGTGCAGAGGGTGCGCTGGGAAAAGGCGTCGGGCCGGTCGCGCACGCCGGTGATATAGCGTGAGAGCAATCCCGCTTCATAAAGCGCACGCGCCGGCTGCTGCACATGCGGCGCGGTCATGGTGTGGGCGAGGAGGACGCTCATTTCACCGGACATGATATCTTGGCGGGAGCGGGAGCGAACTGATATTCACGAGAGGATGCGCTGGAGGCGGCGGGCGAGCTTCCAGCCAATGAGACGGGCGACGAGCTGTTCCCGGGCACCCGCCTCGGGGCGGAGCTGGGAGCCACCGTGGCGCTGAACTTCGACGGTGGCGCGGCGCTGCAGATCAGGTGCGTCCGGGTAGAGCTCGTAGATCAGGCGTTGCCAGTAGTCGGCGAGGGCGCGATGCACACGCGGGGTGGCTTCGGCACGAAGGAGGTGGCTGGAGATGAGTTCGATCGTGCGGTAGAGCGAATCAAGGGCACGGCGACTGCGCCGGCCACTGAGGCTGCCCGGCAGCGCGCTCCGGTAGAGCGAAGCGCCCATGGGGGAAAATGCGATGCGCCTTGAGGCCAGGACGACGCGGGCGAAGTATTCGCCGTCGTCATTGAGCGAGAGGGTTTCATCCCAAGGTCCGGCCCGCTCGGAAATGGCGCGGGAGACGAGCCAGGCAGCGGGATGCATCATTTGCGCTGCGCCGGTGTGTGCGATGAGGTAGTCTGCCGGCGCGAAATCCCGGAAGACGGCATCATCCACGAAAGCGGTGGCCGCAGGATCGGTCGTGAAACGCCCCCACCGGCAGGTGGCAAGAATGTCGGACGGGAGGGAGGTGTGATCGGACGAGAGCGTGCGGAGATGTGCGAGTTGAGCAGAGATTTTGTCCCGGGTGAGAAGATCGTCGGCATCGAGATATTGGATGTAGTCGCCACTGGCGGCGCGGAGAGCCGTATTGCGGGCGGCGGCGGCGCCGGAGTTTGGCTGGGAAAGGACTTTGACTCCGCGCGATTCATAGCGACGGGCGAGATGGAGGGAGTCGTCGGTGGAGCCATCGTCGACGAGAATGACCTCGATATGCGGGTGGATTTGGGCGAGCGCGGAGTCCAGCGCCGCGGCCAGCCACGGTGCGGCATTGTAACAGGGGATGAGGATACTGACGAGAGGCTGGGACATTACCGAAGGGCACACGGCCAATTGCGGTTCAGGGAAGCGCAGGAATCAGACGCCGGTTGCAGGCAAGCCACTGGTTCAACGGGCAGTGTGAGCAAGCAAAGAAAAATCCGGGTATTCACAGGGAAGTCGAAGGGGACTGGCGCATAAAATCAACAAAGGGGCCTTGGCGGAGAAATGCCCACGCGGCGGGATGCCGTTGGCGCGCCCGGGCCGCCGCAAAGGTTGCGACAGGATGTCGGCCAATGCTCATGAAAAAGCGGATTTTCTCCCGGAAGGTGCCTTCCCGCCAGAGCGCACGGGCGGCAGATTGAAACAGGCCGGTGGTGAGCAGGCGGGTTGCCGCCCGAGGGGCATTGCGCCGAGCCTGTTGCCACAGCTCTTTGGCCAAGGCGGCGCGCACCGGCGGGCTGGCAACCTCGAATACGCTGCCGATAAGCAAAGCCTGATACTGGCCCCAAACCCCGGCGCCGCGCTGGCGATAGGTCTGCAAAGTCTCGGCATAGTTCGCGAGCGGGGCGGAAACCAAGAGCAGTGGATGCGGCAGGACCCGTTCGCGGAAATGCTCGGTCACGTCGATGGGAATGCTCGCCGGAGTTTGCCAGGCTGCGGCATTGGCGGTGCGAAAGAGCAATGAGCTGTTACAAATCATGGCTGAACCGCATTTATCCAAGGCGCGGAAAGGGAGGAGTCGATCGGGCGCAGCGGCAGGCCAGATCGTCGCTCCAGTATCAGTCCAGCGGCCATCAGGTTCCTCGCGCCAGATGCGTTCGTTGCCGCAGGCAATTGATACGGTTGGATGCCGGGACAGGGCCGCGAGCATGGTCGCAAGGAAATCGGGTTCCCACCAGTTGTCGTCCTCAAGAATGGAAGCAAAAGGTTCGGCCATCGCGCGAAAAGCGTGGTTGAAGTTGCCGGTGCCTCCACGTCTTTGGGGCGGGGTGCTCAACTGGATACGCGGATCACCGATGCGGTCGATCACCTGCAGGACTCGATCATCGGAGGGGTCATCATTGATCACTTCAGCAACCCAGGCCTGATGGGTTTGTTGCGTCAGGCTGTTTAGCGCGCGGGCCAGGAGATGTGGTCGCCGGTAGGTTACGACATGGATGCGAACTTGGGCAGTCCGGTCGGCAGGGGCGGGAAACTTCACTGGAGGGTGTGGCGCCAGTTGCGCTGAAAGTAGTCGCGCTTGGAGTTGGCGACGTAGTGGTGCATGACGGCCTGGCAGCGATGGGATTCGGGCGGGCGCGGCAAGGTAACGTAATCACGCGCGGGAGCGATGGCGCACTCGCGCCCGGCGAGCATCATGGCGATCAGCGCCTGCTCCAGAAAGTAACTGGTTTTTTCCCGCTCCTGCAAAGTGCGGGTCCAGGCTTCCAATTGATCCCAATCGATCCGCGCCCCATCGAGGCCGGTGAGACCCACGTTGACGAGATCGGCGAGCGGCCGGCCGGCGAGGGAATCCAAGAGAGGCCGCGAGTAACCGTAGGAAGTTTCACAATCGATCGCATGGAGCGGGCGTGAAGGGGCGGCGAGCCAGTGGAGCAGGAAGTCTGGCCGCCGGAAAAAGAGCAGATCGGAATCGAGGACGAGCTTCCAACCCGTGCGGCCGACATGCGGATCGGTGAGTTTGCGGATATTGGGGTAATTCAGCCAGCGCTCACGCAGGGTCGGATAACGCGCAGCGGGCAGATGCTCATCGAGCCGGGAGAGGGTCTCGGCCTGGGGCACAAAACGGAGGGCCGGAAAAAGACGGCGGAGCGGTTCCTGGGTTTCGGGGGTGAGAGTGCCATCATCATAGATTACGGGCGCAAGGGGCTGCGCGGAATGGCGGGCCAAGGTCCACAGACAGAAGGCGGTTTGATACCAGAATTTTTTCCCGGTAAGAAGATGCAGCTCAAGCGGCGTGCCGGTGGCGGCCGGCAGGGCCGGCAGCGTGCGAGCGGCAATTTCCATCTCGAGACGACCGCGGGCGGTGCGGCGCACCTCGAGAGGCCCGCCGGCAGCATACAAATCGCGCAGACTGCCCACGGGCCGGTGCCAGAGATGATAAAGCACCGCGCCAGGACGGAGTAACCGGATCGACTTCATGGGGCGGGAGGCGAGAGGAGCTGGGCGACTGCAGCATCACTCAAGGTGCGGCTGGCGGAGTAAGGTTTGCCCCGGCAGCGGCGAAGCACGCGGCCGGCTGCTTCGGCGCCAAGGATCCGGGCGAGCCATTGGAAACCGCGTCCCCCTGGGGCCACCGTGCCGGCGGGAGCCTGGCGCCAGAGCGCGAGCATCCGGGCATCGAAGTCCCGGTTAAAATCGTAAGGCAGGCGACGCCAGCTATCGAAAGCCGTCGTGGCGACGATGGCACGGACGTGATGCGTGGACGGGTTTTGCGGGCAGTTCGCGCAGAAGGCTTCCGCCAGTAACAGGGCGGCGAGGCCAAGTTTTTCCCAGTGATGGCTGAACCGTTGGTCCTCATGCTGAACCATGATGGCGAGTGGTTCGGCTAATTTGACAATGCGGGCCGGGTGCGCGGCGAGATTGTAGTAAAGCCAGACATCCCCCGCGGGATCGAACCGCCGGTGCGGGGGAACGATCATTGTGGCCAATGCCGCCTGCAGGTAAGCGCGCCGATAAAGGGGCGAATGGGGCGCCGGCTGGACTTGCAGGTAAAATCGAGCCGGGTCGGTCTCGACGGCATTGACGTGAGTCGGGCGATATTCGGCGACGGCCCCGGTGGGACCGAGCGTGGCATCGGCCATGTCGCAGTAACAGACATCGGCCCCTGTCGTGCGGAGAAGCTGGAGCTGATGGCTGAACTTGTCGGGGTGAACAAGGTCGTCGGAATCGACAAACTGGACGAATTCACCGGCAGAGATTCGGAGCCCGTGATCGCGCGCGATGATGGAGCCGCTATTGGGCTGGGGGAGGAAACGGATGGGGTGCCCGCAATCAAAATCCGAGAGTTGGATTTGAAGCGGGGGGCTGGAACCGTCGTCGACGAGCAATATCTCAACTGCGCCCGACGGGAGCTGGGCCGCCGCAGAGGCGACGCTGCGCAGCGTGTGGCGCAACGGCCCGATGCGATTGAAGGCGGGAATGACAACGGAAAGAATCGGAGCATTCATGGGCGGGTGGCGACACGGCCTTCGAAATGACCGCAGGCACCCTGCCAGCGGACGAATTGCGCGGGGCCAGCCCACGCGCGATGCGTGAACCACGCCTTCAGCTGGCGCAGCGGGACGGTCCAGCGCGCGATGCAAGGCCAGGGATTGGCCTCGTGCCGGCGCAGGACCTGCATCCACGATTTGGCGATGCCGCGGTTGAGTCGTGCGAGGTAGTCGCGGGTGAGACGAGCGGAGGGAATGAGATGGGTGAGCGAGAGGCTGGGATCGTAGGCGACTTCCCAGCCATGGCGCATGAGGGTGAAGACAATGTCGTTGTCACCGCCGGAGGTGAGTTCGCCGCCGCGTCGATCGCTGGGCGCGGCGGAGGTGAGTTGATCAAGCCAAGTCTGGACGGCCGCGCGACGCAGGGCCATGCCGGCGCCGATGGGGGCGCAGGCGGGGTATTCGTTGCGACCGGTGGTTGGGCTGCGGAGGCCTTGGGAAACCAAACGGGTCGCGCCCAGATCGCGGCAGGCGAGCAGGCCGTCAAATTCCCGCACCCAGGCGGGTGGAATGGATTCGAATTCGGGCACGCTGCGACCACCGAGGGCGCCGACTTGCGGGTGGGTGGCGAAGAAATCGGATACGCGGGCGAGATAATCGGGGGCGAGCACGTTGTCGTCGTCCACCATCACGATGATTTCACCCGTTGCTTCGAGGAAGCCGCGACGGCGGGCGGCGGTGAGGCCGAGCTGGGGCTCATGGATGATGCGCGGGTTTGGCGGCGCATCCGAGCCGGCCAGGACGGGGACGGTGGAGGCATTGTCAACGATCACCAACTCCCATTGCGATGATGGAAAAGTTTGTGCCCGCAGACCGACCAACGTGCGCTGTAAGCGTCGTAAGTGAGGATTATGCGTGGGTAAGATGACGGAAAGCTGCATGCGACGGTTCAGCGCTCGGGCACCCAGATGCGGTAAGAGCCCGAGGTGTGCGAAAAATAGTAATTAAAGATTTTTGGCATGTTATCCGGTAGCTCCGCGAGTAGCTTGAACCCTGGCGGGGCGACGGCAGGGATATTGGCGCTGGTAACGTAGTAATCGTGGAGCCGTGCGTTGGGTTTGTCCCAAATGCGCAGATGTGCGCCGGCATGTTCGACTGCATACCAGATGTCCTCCGGTCCCAACACACGCGAACCAGGCTGAATATGCGTGGCAAAGAAGCGATCTACACGTGCAGGATCGCGGCCAGGGCGCTGGTAAAGTGCGATGGCCGTCGAACCGAGCTGGACAGTTGCGACATTAGCCGCGGCCAAGATGAAAAGCCCGCGCCGGATTTTGGGCCGCAGAGATCCCAGGCCGATCACAATCACGGGAATGAACCAGATGAACCAATAGATCGGATAAGCTCCGGTGCCTTTCGAAGTGCCCAAGGCAATCAAGATGAAGGCGGCCAGGGCACCACCCGCGGCATACTGCCGGGCGGCCGAGAATTGCTGCCAGCCGCTGAACAAACCAACGACGAGGATCGGAATCAGACCCGGCACATAACGAAACTGACTGATGAATAGGAGCAGTTCATCGGGGATCCGGCGCCACAATGGTGCGCTTGCGGCACGTTGGAGCGCGTAGCCGACAAATTGCTCCTGCCATGCAGCTCCGTCGCCCCGCGCGAAGGTCAACAGGACCCAAGTGATCACGGGTAAGGCCGCCAGACTGCCGATCAACAAGCCATTTTTCCATGGCACACGTTTACACCGGATGGATTCCGCTATGACCAACGCGGGGGCCCAGCAGAGGGCCATCATATGAAATAGTCCGGCGATGCCGATTAAGCTGCCGGCAATGCTGGCGCGGGCAGTGGTGGACTCAGTCGATTTTTCGTCATATAGAATCAGCGAAGCTGTCAGACAGAAACAGATGGCGGTGAGGTCCATGCGTCCACTGCGGCACAGCCACCAAATCAACGGGTGCGCCATGAGTAGAGCGATGCCTACGACGGCCATTGGCCGCGGGAGGTGGAAGCGGCGTAGCATTTGAAAGAATAGGAAAGCGGCCAACGCGCCTCCGGCCAGACTGACGCCGCGGGTAACTTCGATGGAAAAGCCAAAAACTTGATAGGCCCCGGCCATAACCAGGAGATGCCCCGGTGGGTGCCAGTAATACGCGGTCGCATAGGTTTCGCCGAGATTGGTGAAGGGCGGCAGTGCGATGACGCCTTGAGATGTCCAACTGCGCGCCGCGGCATTTAGGATGATTTCGTCATGATTGACCGAGGGGATTAGCGTAAAAGCCGGGAGATGCCACAGCACGATTATGCAGGCCAGGCACGCGCCCCACCACAGGTCGCGTCTCGACCAAGCTAGCGAAGGCTCGGGTAGGTTCGGCGTAGGAATGGAGGTGGGCATCGTTGGCTGCGTTGGCAGGCGTTCAAGGCTGGGCGCCTGTCCGCCAGCCGGTGATCCGTGCCGGAACACCGACTGCGATGCAGCCGGCCGGTAGATCCTTTGTAACAACCGAACCTGCTCCCACCACGCATCCGTCACCAATGGTTATGCCGCCAAGAACCGTGACGCCGGCACCGAGCCAGACGTCGCGACCGATTTTAGTTGGCAGCAAAATGTCGGGTTGGGTCCGAATGTCTGTGGTGAAGGGAGGGATGGTGTGGTTGGACGATAGGATGCGACAATGCATCGCCACAAGAGAACCGGCGCCGATGGAGACGGTGCCGTGACCGTAGATGACGGTGCCGGGCCCCAGGAAGATATTCTCATCGAGGGTGATCGAGCCGCCGTAGGGATGAAGAATGACGCCTGCTTCCAGTTGGCAACGGGGACCGACGACCAGGCAACCACGGCGGGCGGGGGTGAAGCCGAGTTCGGCATCGCAGCCTGTGGCGAAAGAGCAGTCGGTTCCGATCTCACTGCCGCTGGCGCGGGCCAGGGCGATGCGGCTCTGTGAGCGGAGGCGGCGAAGTGCGCTGAGCAGTTGGTTGAGAATAGAGTTGTTCATAGCGGTGGAGTTTCCGCAGAAAACGAAAGCTTAACTAAGAAGCAGGCACCAGCGTGGGCCGAGAGCGGATCTGGTTGCGCACCCATGGCTGAAAACGATGTTCGGCGAGCCAGGCGAGTGTAACGGTCAGAGCGAAGCAGAATGTGAGTCGAAGGCCAAAAGTGAACATGGAGCCCGACAAGGCGGGGCAGAGGGTCGAGGTCAAATGCTGGAGCGGGGCGGCGAAGACATAGAAGGCAAAGGAAATCGCCCCGAAGGGCGCAAAGCGTCCAAGCCAAAGCGTTTCGGTGCGCCAGGCGAGCAAGGGGATCGCGAGCAGGAAGAGAGCGAAGTAAACCTGATCCATCGGGTTGAGCCCGTAGGTGCCACGAAAAGCGCGCCAGCCGAAATTGAAGGCAAGCCAGGCGATCACGAGCCAGGGGAGCGTGCGGATAAAGCGATTTTCACGCTGGCAGATGAGAGCCACGAGCCAGAGCGCGACAGGCAGGAAGTCGAGATAGTCGGCAAAAATCCATGAGCCGCGTGGTGTCAGATGGCCGAGCCGATGCACACCCGTGGACAGAAATTGCATCTTCCATGTAACCAGGGCGAGCAGCGCGGCCGCAGCGAGCGGCACTTGGTGGGAAGTGGAAGTCTGCGAGGGCACCCGCCAAGCGAGGGCGAGTCCGGCGAACCAAAAAGCGAGCCCGGTGGCATAGGCCGGAAGGAAACGCAGGCCGGTAGGGACCGACCATGAGAACAACGCGACTGCACCAATGACCCCAAATAACAATACGATGCGTGGACGGCAGAACCAGGAGACGAGAAAGGTCGCGTAGCAGATCAGCTCGTAATTCAGACTCCACAAATTCGGATTGGCCGGCAGGGTGGGAACGACGACTCCGAAATAGCCGAGGTCGTTTTCCAGAAGGGCGAAGTTGCCAAACGTTGCCTGGGCACTGCCGAATCCGGCGACGAGCAGGGTCAGGATGACCGCGAGCGTATTGATCGGTGCGAGGCGCCAAAAGCGACGGTGCACATAAGCCCGGGCGAGGGCAATGGTCGGAGATTGTTGGTTGGTGAGGCCGATCACGTAACCGGAAAGGATAAAAAAAATAAGAACGGCGGCCTGGCCGAATTCGAGGCGTTGTAAAAAAGCAGGTGGCGACCAAGTGGGATCAAGGGGGACGGTGGTGATGTGGGCATAAAATACAGCCAGAGCTGCGAGTCCACGGAGTCCTTCGAGAGGGAGGAGGCGAACCGTATTGGAGGTAACCTGGAGGGGGGCGAGGCGCATCGCGAATGCTTCAGGGCGCGAGCAGTTCGGGAGGGCCGGGCGGACGGGTGGCGAGCCAGTCAAGGGTGCGCGTGGCCGCATGGCCGTCGCCATAAGGAAACCGACGCACGGCCATGCGCGCATGAGCCACGGGATCGATGAGGAGGTTCAGGGCGTGGTCGTAGATCTGGTTTTCCGCGCACCCGACGAGGATGGCGCCGCCGCTCTCGATCGCTTCGGGACGTTCGGTCACGTCGCGAAGGACCAAGACGGGGATGCCGAGGGTCGGGGCTTCTTCCTGGATTCCGCCGGAATCGGTGAGGACCAGATGGGCTCCGGCGAGGAGTTTGGAGAAAACCGCATAGCCGAGCGGGGCGGTGAGAATTATATTGGGTGCGGCGGCGAGCTCGGCATTGACGATGGCCTGAACGGCGGGGTTGTGGTGAACAGGGAGAAGGAAGGCCGTCTCTGGAAAACGGTCGGCGAGCCGGCGCACGGCGCGGCACATGCCGTGCATGATTTCACCAAAACTTTCGCGGCGGTGCATTGTGACGAGCACGAGGCGGCGGCCTGCAATACGGTCAGTGAGTTCGGCGAGAAGCGGCGCCGCCTCGCCTGGCGGACGGGCGATGATGCGGAGAAGGCTGTCGATACCTGTGTTACCGCTCAGATGAATGTTGGCGGGTGGGACCAATTCGCGAAGGAGCGCCGCCTGGCAGCGCACGGTCGGTGCAGTGTGGGCGGTCGCGAGACGAGTGATAAGCTGGCGGTGGATTTCCTCAGGAAAGGGAAGGGCGGCTTGATAAGTGCGGAGACCGGCTTCGATGTGGATGACGGGCGTGCGCTCGTAAAATGCGGCAAGAGCGCCGGCGAGGGCGGTGGTGGTGTCACCTTGGACTGCGACCCAGTCGGGGCGCTGGCGACGGATGAGCGTGGAGATGGCCGGCACCGCCGCGCCGAGGAAATTGTCGGGCGTCTGGCCGGGTTGCATGAGGTCGAGCGAAAAATCCGGCGTCAACCCCAGCTCCGTGAAGGCTTGCTGGCCCATTTCACGGTGTTGTCCGCTGAAGCAGAAATGGGCACGCCAACCGGGATGGTCGGCCGCCGCGAATTGCAGCGGCGCCTGTTTGATGATTTCCGGCCGGGTCCCGGCGACGATAAGCAGGGTTTGGAGGCGGTTCATGCGGGAGGTTGGGGAGGGAGTTGCTGGCAGAGACGGTAAATGCGGTAGGCGGATTCACTGCCGAGAAATTCCTTGAAGCGTTGAATCCCCATATCGGCCTCCGCTTTGCGCTCGACGGGCTGGTGCATTTGGGAGCCGCCGTGCGTTTGATGCAGAGCGGGAGCCCCACCAAAATAACGAATCCGGCTGGCTGGAGCGTGAAGCCGGACGCGTGCGGCGAATTCGGCGAATTGCCAGCCATAGCCCCAGAGCTGGTGGTTGAGGCCGCCGATATCGTCCCACAGGGTGCGGGTTATGGCGAAGAGCGCGGGGTCCTGGGTTTCATAGATCGAGAGTGACTGGGCGCGCGCTCGCCAGAAATCCACATCGTAAGGGACGAGATGGGACCAGTTAGCGGCGACGAAGGTGCTATCAACTGAAGGGGCTCCGACCACGACTTCGTAGGGAGCGGCGAAATCGGCATCGGTCATTGCGCGTTGATACCGCGAGACCATGTCGGCGGGGTAGACATAATCCGTGCGCCAGACGTAGAGCTGCGGGGCCTTGAGGCCGGGCATGACGGTATTCAGGCCGTAGGTGTAGGATTGCTGTTCCGGGTGACCGGCACGGCAACGCACGAGAGAAAACCATTCATGATTGGCAAAGGCCGCGCCGAGGTCGCGGGAGGCCGTCGCGCCGACATCAAGGACTACGACTTCGTCTTCCAGGGGAATTTGTGCAGCGAGGGAACGGAGTGAATTCTGAGCGCAGAGTTCGTCGACGGTGGCTTGATGATAGATCAAATGCGACCGCGCCGGGAGCCGCAGCGGCGGAGCCTGGCGGGACGAATGACGAATGAGTCCCGTGGTGTCAGGCGCGACGAGTTTAGCGAGGTAGATGGAGCTGTGCCACGGGCGATCGAGAAACCAAGCGGCGATACGGCAGCGGATCAGGTTGATGGTGCGTAATAGCATGGGTGGAGGGCCGTGGTAAGAGACCGTGCAGATGAATCAGGGAACGCCGGTCGCGAGCATGCGGCGAACGGCGGTTTCGACTTCAAGGACAGGGATATCCATGCAGATCATGTGATGAAGACATCCGGTGTTAAGGCCGCAACCGGCGCATGACGGCGAGCGGGTGAGATTGGCGTTGGAGGCATAACCGGTGACGTGCGGATGAGTGCGGCCGCCAAAGATGATAACTGATGGTGTGCGAACGGCGGCGGCCAGATGTTGCAGGCCGGATTCAAGACCGAGAAAGAGCGAGGCGTTGGAAAGCAGCCGAGCGGCTTCGGCAAGGGTCGTCCGACCGCGCAAGTCCTCGGCAAGAGGTAGAGGCGGGTCAGCGGGAGTGCCGATTTGCACAAGGCGGAACTCACCGGCCAAGCGTTGCGTGAGTTCAATCCAGCGATCCTGCGGCCATTCTTTGGTGGAGGCGGAGTAGAGGGCGCCACGGCAGGAATTCTGTAGCACGATCAGAAGAGGGTCGCGGGTGATGGCCGCGGAAGCGGGGAATTTAGGTCGCCAATTGGGCGGTAAGATAACGCCGGCGCGTGCAGCCATTTGTTCTGCGAGATGGAGCGGGTGATCGTTCTTGGCCTGCAGATGGACGATCTCGGTCTGAATCCAGCCGCGCATGCTCGCGTAGTGCCAGCGCGCGACGCCGGTGTGGAGTGAGGCGGGGTCCGGATTGCCACGCCATATTTCCGGGTAGGCGACAATGAGGTCAAGGGGGTGACCGGCGGCACGTGCGGCGGCGGCTACGGCCGTGAGCATCAGTTCATCACCGATGCCGCCATTGCAGTAGTAAATCCTGGCCGGCTTGCGGCCGCACTTGGCCCAGAGGTAGCGGGCAAATCCGATCAGGCTGGTCATGGGTGGGAGCGGGCCCTGTCGCCGTGAAAAATGGTAAACCAGTCAACGGCTGGCGAATGACCGCGGGGCGGGCCGGACCGTGGTGAATGGAAGTCCGTGTTTTTGGGGCTGCACGAGGGTCAGGCCCCAATCTTGATTGATGGTGACGACGGGGTAGCCACTTTCGCGGATTTCTTCCATGAGGCGCGGCACGCCCATGCCGGCGCGGCGCCATTTTTTATAGTAGGGATCGGTGGCATTGCGATCCCACATGGTATCGTGAAACACCATGACACTATATTCGCTCATGCGTGGCCGCAGGATGTCCCAGTCGAGCTTGACGCCTTCGTAACTGTGATCGCCGTCGATGAAGGCGAAGTCGATAACGTCCGGCAGCTTCGCCACGGCGTCAGCCGTGCGTGCCCGGACAATCTCCACGTAATCTTGCACCCCAGTGCGGCGTAAGTTTCGCCGCAGGAGGTCGTAGCTTTGTTCGGGTTGATCGTCGTTCCAGGGGGTGGCCTCGTGCGGGTCGACGGCCCAGAGGCGGCCTTGGAGATTTTGCTTTAGGGCGAGCCCGATGAGGCAGGTGGAGTGGCCGTGCGCGGAGCCGATCTCGACGCACGTCAGGGGTTTCATGGAACGCACTAGCCCGTGGAGGAGCCAACCGGAATCAGCAAGTCCGGTGGTCATGCCGCACCGGTGCATCTGCCAGCGACGCCAGGCGAGATGTAACTCGTGTTTGGCGTAAGCGACTAGGGAAGCCATGGGGATTTTAGACGTTGTGGACAGGAATGACCTCGGGGTTGGTCGAATCCAAAATGAAATAGCCCGCGGTATAGTCTTTGCGCAGCTCCCACTTGGCGGGGAAATTCAAAAGACTGGAGCTATCAAACATAATGGCGCTGCTGACATAATGGTCCGGGCCGGAGCCGTGATCCGTGGTGGAGATATCCAGACCGTAGTTGCCAGTGGCCAGGGGCGGCAGGGCGAGCGGAAGGATGATCCGATATTGACCCGGAACCGAAGGGAGACGCCAGGCGGTGAAGTGGCCGGGGCTATAGATTCCGAGGCGGGTGCCCTCGAGATCGGTAAGGTAGCATTCGATGGAGGAGTGCAGGTGACCGGTGCTTTCCACGAGTAATTCAACCCGGAGGATCTTTTCACCATGGTGACTGACCGTGCGGTGCCCGTCCGCATCAACGAGGTTTGCGGCGAGGATGGTGGCGTGCCGGCCTTTGGTGCCGGTAACGGCAACTTCGCCGGCACGTGAATAGTGATCGAGCACGACACTGGTCGGGCCGACCTCGGCGACAGTGCCGTGGATGAGATGGATACAGCGGGTGGTCAGTTGCTTGATGGCGCCCATATTGTGACTCACGAACAGCACGGTCCGCCCCTGCTTGAGGGAGACTTCATTCATTTTCCCCAGGCATTTTTTCTGAAATGCGGCGTCACCCACGGCCAGGACTTCGTCGACGATCAGGATTTCTGGTTCCAGATGTGCGGCGACGGCGAACGCCAGCCGCACATACATGCCACTGCTGTAGCGCTTCACCGGGGTGTCGAGGAAGCGTTCCACTTCGGCGAAGGCGACGATTTCGTCAAATTTGCGGCGAACCTCGGAGCGGCTCATGCCGAGGATGGCCCCGTTCAGGAAAATATTTTCCCGGCCGCTCAGTTCGGGATGAAACCCCGTTCCAACCTCGAGTAGCGAGGCGACGCGGCCGCGGAGCTTGACCGTGCCGGTGGTGGGTTCGGTGATGTGCGAAAGGATTTTGAGGAGCGTGCTTTTGCCGGCGCCATTGCGGCCAATAATGCCGACGACTTCACCGGGTTGAATGGAGAAGGTGACGTCGCGCAAGGCCCAGAAGTCCTCTCGGTCGAAGTCCGTGCCCCAACGCAGACGCCGCCAGAGCTTGCGAACGCTGTGATGCAGTGTGTCGCGCAGATTGTCGTGCCGTGATTCATGTTCGATCACATACTGTTTGCCCAGATTGGCGACATCGATGGCGGGTAGGCTCATGGTGGGCAGCTCAGATGATATCGGCGAATTTGCGCTCGGTGCGTCGAAAATACCAGACACCGCTGACAAGGAGGATGGTGGCTACGATGACAGCGTAGCCCAAACCAGGCAGGTAGAGCTCGGTGCGTCCGCCCATCAACGACCAGCGCATGCCGTCGACCACGCCGGAGAGGGGATTGAGCGCGAGTAGGTTGCGCCAGTTGGGGAGGCTGTCGGTGCGGTAACCTACCGGCGTCACAAAGACGCCGATCTGCAGAATGAACGGGGTAATGAAACGAAAGTCGCGGAAGCGCACGGTCAGTGCGGTTATCCAAAGACCGGCACCCAAGGCGATCAGCAAGGTAAGCAGCACTAGGAGGGGCAGGGCGAGCAGGGACCAGCCAGGCCAGCCAAGATAGGCAATTACCAAGGGGAGGGCGATGGCGAGCATCACGCTAAAGTCCACGATGGCCACGGCGAGGGCCGAGATCGGCATGAGTAGGCGGGGAAAATAGACTTTGCTGATGAGATGGGAATTGCCGACGAGACTGTTGCCTGCGCCGGTAAAGGCGCCGGTGAACAATTGCCAGGGTAAGAGTCCGCAAAGCACGATTAGCGGATAGGGGATGCCGCCGGCCGGCATGCCGGCGAGTTTGCCGAAAACAAAAGTGAGCAATATCGCCTGCACGGCCGGCTGGATAATGGCCCAGGCGAAACCGAGAACCGCCTGTTTGTAGCGCACCTTGATGTCGCGCCACGCAAGAAAACCGGCGAGCTCGCGGTAGCGCCAGAGGTCGCGCCAGTAAGCGCGTTCGGCTTGGCCGGCAGCGATTTCAGTTTCGAGGGAAGAGGTAGACATATTCAATCACCCAGGGCGGCTTGGAGTTTGCCGCGGAAGACTGTGTAAGAAAACTGGGTGACATGCGCGCGTATTTTTTCGGGGTCGAACTGCCGGCGGGCGAGGCGCACGCAGGCGTCGGCGATTTCGTCGAGGTAGCCGTATTGCACGAGTTCGCCGACGGAATCGTCGACCACCTCGGGCGCGCCGCCGGCGCGGGCGGCGAGGCAGGGTTTGCCGAAGCTCATGGCCTCGAGATAAACCAGCCCGAAGCCTTCCTTGCGGCTGGGCAGGGCAAAGAAATCGCAGCGGGCATATTCCTCGCGCAGTTGATCGTCATTGATGCGCCCCAGCAGTTGGATCGCGCCGGATCCGCCGTGGGTTTCGGCCAACTGCCGCAGACGGCCGAGGTCGTTGCCACCGCCGACGATGCGCAGGGTCGCGTGCGGCAGTTGCTGGCGGATGAGCGGCATCGCCTCAATCAGGGTATCGAAGCCTTTGTAGGTGTCGGCGGTGGTGAGCCGGCCGACGCTGAGGATGCGGGGGCCGGACTGCGCAGCGGGAAGTGTGAGTGAACGCGTCAGTTCGAAGTCGGGGTCGAGTGCGTTGGGGACGACCACGAGGCGGGCCGGGTTGAGCGAAGGCATGAAGCGCAGCATCTGGCTGCGGGTGTATTCACTGACGCAGAGGATGCGGTGCGCGTGTCGCAGCGCATGGCGCTCGAGGAAATTATACGGCCGCCACACTTCGATGCCGTGGACCACGATGTGGTAGCGGAGGGAAGGGTTGAGCAGGCGCATCAAGGGCGCGATTTCGGCGAGGTGAAGGTGGCCGCAGACAACCCGGTCGACGCTGCGGGCGTGACGCAAGCAGGCGAGGATGAAGGTCAACTTGCTCCGGCCGGCGGCGATCAACGGAGCCGGCGCCTTGGTGCGGAGGTAGGCGGGAATGCGTTGGAGGGAGGCGGCGTCATCATTGAGGATGATCACGCCCGTCGAATCGCTCTCGGTTTCGGTCTCGATCAGCGCATGCAGGTAAGCCCGCAAAATGCGCGCGATGCCGCCTTCGGCGAGGAACAGTTCGGGGGCGAGCAGCAGGGTCTTCATCCGGGGCGCTTCTGCAAAAAAGCGATCAGCATCGCGAGGCTCCAGATGCGCGACCAGTTGCGGGTGTCGTCAGAATGCTGGTAATCGCGCCACAGCGCCTGCACGGCGATGGGTTCGAGCCAGGGACATTTTTCCAAGCTGGAGGAAGAAAAAATGTCCTCGAGAAAGGGCCGGAGGGGTCCGCGGATCCAAAGGGGAAAAGGCAGCGAAAAACCGACCTTGGTGAGCTTGTGCGAAGCATGCGGCAGCAGGTCGGCGACGGCATCGGCGAGGGCGGCCTTGTAGCGGCCGGGGGTGAGCACGTATTGCTCGGGCTGGCGCCACAGCCAGCGGACGAGCTTCGCATCGACGAAAGGCGTCCGCAGTTCGAGCGAATGCGACATGCTGAAAGTATCGGAATCACTGAGCAGCACATCGGCCATGTAGGTGCGCATTTCCCAAGCGGAGACGGTGCGCAGGGGCTGCGTGGTGTGCAGCTCGAAGGCGAAATCGTCCAGCATGGGATGCATCGGGCCGAGGCGCGCGACCATGCGGCGAGTTTCAGGATCGAGCAGCGGGAGGCGGGCGGTCTCGGAAAAAACGGTGCGCTGGAGGGAAGCGAGTTCGTTGATATCGCGCGCGTAGGCGAGGAAATCGGCCAGCTTCAGTGAGCGCACGGTGCCGTGGGTGCGCAGCGCCTTGACGATGCCATGGCGCATGCCGCCCGGCAGGGTGCGCCACGCGGGCAACCAGCGCGCGAAGCGCGGGAGCTGGCGGAAGGACGGGTAGCCGCCGAACAATTCGTCGCCCCCCAGCCCGGAGATCACGGCTTTCACGCCATTTTGCGCGGCGAGGCTGCTGGCGAAATAGGTGTTGATGCCGTCGCCGGTGGGCTGGTCCATGCGCGCAATGATGGCGGGCAGGTGCTTGGCCACGGTTTCGCCGGTGAGGAGCAACTCGTGATGCTCGGTGCCGATGTGGTCGGCCATGCGGCGGGCGGTCGCTTGCTCGGAAAATTCCTTTTCGTTAAAGGTGAGCGTGAAGGTTTTTAACCGCCCTGGAGTCTGCCGCGCGAGTAACGCGACGAGCGCACTGGAATCGAGACCGCCGGAGAGAAAGGCGCCGACCGGCACGTCGGCGAGCGCGTGGGCTCGCACGGTGTCTTCGAGCTGGCCGCGCAGTTCGCGCACGAAATCGAGGTAATCGCCGCCGGTGGCGGGCGTGGTGGCCGCGGGTTGGCGGAGGGTCCAGTAATTGCGGATGCTGAGGCGGCCGTCGCGCCAGACGGCCACTTGCCCTGGACGGAGGCAGCGCACGCGGCGGTAGATGGTCTGCGGGGCGGGCACCGCGAGATAAGAGAGGTAGGCACTGATCGCGCGCGGCTCGATTTCGACGGGCAGGCTGCGTGAGGCGAGGAGTGCGTTGAGCTCGGAGGCAAAGAGCAGGCCGCCGTCGTCGCGCCAGTGGTAGTAGAGCGGCTTGATGCCGAAGGGACCGCGCGCGAGCGTGAGCTGGTGCTCGACGTTATCCCAGACGGCGAGGGCGAACATGCCGCGCAGGCGCGTCAGGCATTGCGTCTGCCATTGGGCGAAGGCGGCGAGCAGCACCTCGGTGTCGCAGCGGGTGCGGAAGGTCCAGCCGAGCGCGGCCAACTCGGCACCGAGCTCGCGGAAATTGTAGAGTGCACCGTTGAACACCAGGGTGAAACGGCCGTCCGGCGTGAGCATCGGCTGGTGCCCGTTGGCGGTGTCGAAGATCGCGAGGCGGCGCATGCCGAGGGTCGCCTCATTTTTCGTCTCTAGGCCCTGGTCATCGGGTCCACGGTGGACCATCGCCGCGCACATGCGCTCGACGGCGGCGCGCCGGGTGTCGGCGGGCTCACGGGAGCTGATAAATCCGGCTATGCCGCACATGGCGTTAGGGCAGGCTTCGCCCGGTCGCTTCCGGTTGGGAAGCAATCGGGATACTGGCGGCGGGCTGGGTGACCCATGGGGGATAGACCGGGGATAAATCCCGGTCTGAAATGGACTAGATAGTCCCTTGCACTTAGCAATCCCGTTGAGGAATAAAAGGTTTCACACGCAGATGGATGCGGCGACTTCGGCCGATTTTTGCGGAGAAATGAGCTTTTCGACCAGTAACAGGCCAAAATCGAGGGCCGTGCCGGCTCCCCGTGAGGTGAGAATGTGGCCGTCGGCGACGCAGGGCTCGGCGGATTCGATACTGGGCAGCTCGGTTGCGACTGAAAAATGCGCGGTGTAACGGACGTTTTTGAGCAGGCCCGCGTCGTGCAGAACGGTCGGCGCGGCGCAAATCGCGGCGAGCCAGCCGCGCGCGGTGTGCTGGCGGAGAACGAGTTCTCGCACCCGCGGGTCGGCCCGGAGGTGTTTTACGCCGGGACCGCCGGGAAGAAACAGGCAATCGAATGACTGGTGGCGCACGGTTTCGAGGGTCGTGTCGGCGTGCAGCGTCATGCCGTTGCGGCCGGTGACGTGGATACCCTCACCGAGGGCGGCGAGCGTGACGGTGACGCCGGCGCGACGGAGCAGGTCGATGGGCGAGACCGTTTCGATTTCCTCAAAACCTTCCGCCAGGATTGCGAGAACGGTGGGCATGCGCCTAGGTAAGCGAAATGACTTCCGTTACACACGGCAATTTTCGGGGCCAACGCCTGGTGGTTTTTGGCGCCGGCTATGTGGGCGGAGCGGTGGCGCGGCAGGGCGTCGCCGCGGGCCTGCGCGTGACTGCGCTGACCCGCAATGCCGCGAAGGCGGCGGAGTTGCGCGCAGCGGGGGTCGAGACCATCGAGGCGGATCTCGCCGGCCATGACTGGCAGGCGCGGCTGCCGGCGGGCGCGGAACTGGTGTTGAACAGTGTGAGCTCGGGCGGCGGCGGGGTCGCGGGCTACCAGCGCAGTTATGTCGAAGGCATGCGCGCGGTGAGGGACTGGGCGCGCGGCGGGAGCGGGCAGGGCAATGGGCGGGTGGGCACGCTGGTTTATACGAGCAGCACATCGGTTTATCCGCAGGATGATGATGCGCGGGTCGATGAAACGGCGGTGACGCAACCGGCGGGTGAGCGCGCGGCGCTTTTACTGGAGACCGAGGCGCTGGCGCAGGACGGTGGATTTACACGGGCGTTTATTCTGCGACTGGCGGGAATCTACGGCCCGGGGCGGCATCATATTTTGGATCAACTCCGCCAGGGTGAAGCACTGGGCGGCACGGGCACGCACCGGCTGAATCTCGCGCATCGCGACGATATTTGTGCGGCGATCTGGGCCTGCTTTGGCGCGCCGGCGGCGGTGGCTGGCGGGATTTTTAATGTCGCGGACGACCAGCCTGCGACCAAGGCCGAACTGGCGCAGTGGGTGGCGGACCGGCTGGGTCTGCCGGCGCCGCGTTTCGATGCCACGCTCACAAGCCGGCGCCGCGGCGTGATGCCCGATCGCGTGATCCTCAACGGGAAACTCAAGCGCGTGCTCGGCTGGCGCCCGGCTTACCCGGGCTTTCGCGAGGGATACGAAAATTTGTTGTCGCGTTAGCTGTTTGGGGCTCATTCAACTCTCAATCTTCACTCAACCTTAACCCATTTTTACCCATGGCCGGCGTAGGCAAACTCCTCAAACAAGCCCAGAAAATGCAGCGTGGCATCGAGACACTCCAGACGCAGCTCGAAGCCAAGGAAATCGATGTCACGAGCGGCGGCGGCGCGGTGAAAATCAAGATCAGCGGCGCGGGCAAGTTTCTTGCCCTGACGCTCGATCCGGAATTTCTCAAGGAAGACGCCAAGCTCGTCTCCGACACGCTGCTCGTTGCGATGCAAGACGCCGCCAAGCAGGCGAAGGAATACAACGACGCGGAGATGAAGAAGGTGACGTCGGCCTTCCAGATGCCGGGCGGGTTCTGAAGATTTCATGACGCCCGCGTTTGAGAAGCTGCAGAAGCACCTGAAGCAGCTGCCGGGGCTGGGCTACCGTTCGTCGGAGCGCATCGCGCTGCACCTGCTCGTCGAAAAGCCAGGGCAGCTCCCGGCGCTGGTGGCCGCCCTGGAAGAAGCGGCCAAGTCGGTGCGCCGCTGCACAAAATGCGGCAACCTCGCAGAGGGCGAGGCGTGTGCAATTTGCGCGGATGAACGGCGCGACCACAGCATCGTTTGTGTCGTCGAACACGTGCCCGATCTCGTGGCACTGGAGCGCAGCGGGGCCTATCGCGGCGGTTACCATGTGTTGCACGGCAAGCTGTCGCCGATCCACGGCGTGGCGCCGGGAGATTTGAATTTTGCGGCACTGCTCACGCGCATCGCCAGCGGCGAAGTGAAAGAGCTGATCCTCGCACTCTCGAACGACGTCGAGGGCGAAGCCACGTGCCATTATTTGACGGAGAGTCTGCCGGCCGAACCGGCGGTGACGATCAGCCGCATCGGCTTCGGCCTGCCGAGTGGCGGCGGAGTGCTGTATGCCGATTCCGTGACGCTAAAAAGTGCGCTCGACGGCCGGCGGCACTATTCATGATTGCGGCGGGACGGGATTCCATTTTTTCTCGGTCAGTTCTTTGCGGGCGTAGTATATCGGTATTATGTGTGCTTCCCAAGCATGAGAGGCGGGTTCGATTCCCGCCGCCCGCACCATTTCCAGCCAGTGCAGCCCTCGTAACCCAAACTCAAAGTCCATTCCCAAAATGAAATCCCTACGACTCCTCCTCGCGCTGGCCTTTGCCGGCATGCTCTCCGTCTCATTGGCCCAGGCCGGCGATACCGCTGAATGCAAGGACAAGGACGCCAAGAAGTGCTGCTCCTGCGAAAAGGACAAAGACGGCAAGGAATGCGGCAAGGACAAGGCCTGCTGCTGCGCCGGCGAAGCTCCGAAAGCCGAGAAAGCACCCGAAGCAAAGCCTGAAGCGCCGAAGGCTTAAGCGGGCCCTGCTGAGCTCCTGAGATTTTAAGCGATGCCGCGCTCCTGCTGGAGTGCGGCATTTTTATTTCTAGGGCGGGGTTCGGAGACCCCGCCCTACAATGAAACCGAGTCGTGCGCAGCGGGCCCAGCGGTCCCGCCCTAACTTGCGAACGCAGCACTCACACGTCGGCGGTGAGCGGCTCGGTCGGAAGATTGCGCCAGCGGTCGAGGACGCGGCGGCGCATGTCATCGGGCGACAAACCGTAGGCGGCGCGAAGGATTTCCACGCTGGAGCCGTGTTCGACAAACTTGTCGGGCCAGCCGATGCGCTCAACGGCCGTCGGACAGTTGGCTTCTTGCAAGGCTTCGAGGACGGCGCTGCCGAAACCGCCGGCGACCACGTGGTCTTCCATCGTGACGATCAGCGGAATGCAGGCGGCGTGGCTGAGGAGCAGCGTGCGGTCGAGCGGTTTGACGAAGCGGGCGTTTACAACGCCGACGGAGAGGTTTTCCTCGGCTTCGAGGCGGGCGGCGAGTTGGAGCGCGTCGTGCACCATGGACCCGAGCGCCCAGATCATGATGTTGGAGCCTTCGCGCAACACTTCGGCGTGGCCGAGGGGGAGCGCGGCGGGCTGGGCCTTCAGGGGCGTGCCACGGCCGGCGCCGCGCGGGTAGCGGATGAACGCCGGGCCCTTGTGCGTGAGGCTCGTGTGCATCATGTCGACGAGTTCGTCCTCATCCTTCGGCTGCATCACGATGGCGTTGGGCACGCAGCGGAGATAGGACAGGTCGAAGAGACCGTGATGCGTGGGGCCGTCGTTGGGCGAGAGGCCGGCGCGGTCCATGCAGAACGTGACGGGCAAATTTTGCAGGCAGACGTCGTGGATGATCGGATCGTAGGCGCGCTGCAGGAAAGTGGAGTAGATCGCGACGACGGGACGGATGCCCTTGGTGGCGAGGCCGGCGGCGAAGATGACGGCGTGTTCCTCGGCGATGCCGACGTCGAAAAACTGGCCGGGCACCTCGGTGGCGAGATGACTCATGCCGGTGCCGCTGGGCATGGCGCCGGTGATGCCGACGATGTTGCGATCGGCCTTGGCGAAGCGCACGAGCGCCTGGCCGAACACGTCCTGATAATTGGGCGCGGCGCCGGGGGCGCCTTTCTTGCTCTCGCCGGTATCGGGATCGAAGGGGCTGGCGCCGTGGAATTTTTCCGGGGAGTTGATCGCGGCGTTGAGGCCCTTGCCTTTTTTCGTGAGCACGTGGATGAGCACGGGCACATCGCAGTGCTTGGCGAACTCAAGGTTCTTGGCGAGGGCGTCGAGGTTGTGGCCGTCGACGGGGCCGAGGTAGCGGAGGCCGAATTTTTCGAAGAGGGAGGACTCGACGAAGAAGTCCTTGGTCTCGCGCTTCCACTTGGTGTAGACGCGGTTCATCTCAACGCCGGCGGGGAAGCTCTTGAAAAACGCCTCCACGTCGTGGTGGAGCTTGTTGTAGGTCGGGTTGGTGCTGACGCGGTTGAGGTAGGCGGAAATGGCGCCGACGTTCTTGGCGATGGACCACTCGTTGTCGTTGAGGATGACGATCAGGCGCTTGGTCGACGAGACGACGTTATTGAGCGCCTCAAGCGTGATGCCGCAGGTGAAGGCGGCGTCGCCGCAGACCGCGACGACGTGTTCACTGGTGCCCTTGAGATCGCGGGCGGTCGCCATGCCGAGTGCGGCGGAGAGGGCGGTGCCGGCGTGGCCGGCGCCGAAGGAATCATGCGGGCTTTCGGCGCGGTAGAGGAAGCCGCTCGTGCCCTCGCTCTGGCGGAGCTTGCGGAAAAATGCGCCGCCGCGGCCGGTGAGGAGCTTGTGCACGTAGCCCTGGTGCGCGACGTCGAAGACGAACTGGTCCTCGGGCGTATTGAAAGCGCGGTGCAGTGCGATGGTGAGCTCGACGACGCCGAGATTGGGACCGACGTGGCCGCCGTTTTTGGCGGTGACGGCGATGATTTCATCGCGAATTTCCTGGGCGAGCTGCGGCAGCTGGTCGGCGGCGAGCGCCTTGACATCGGCGGGACTGTGCACGCGGTCGAGCAGACGGGACGGGGAAGCGGATTCGTTCATTAACGTGAGTGGGAAGCGGGGGCGGAGCTTAGCTCTCGCGCTCGGTTTCAAATTTGGTGAAGGCGGCGCCGTCCTTCGATTTTTTGAGCTGCTCGATCTTGAGTTCGGCATCCTTGAGCCGCGTCTCGCAGACCTTGAGCAGCCGGCTGCCCTCCTCGAACCGGGCCAGCAGGTCGGCCAGCGGCACATCGCCCGACTCCATTGATTCGACAATGGATTCGAGCTTCGTGAGCGCGGATTCGAAGGAGAGTTTGGCGTCTTTGGCTTCCACGCGACAAAGATGGGTGCCGCCGGGGGTATTTCAAACAATCTTTGGACTCGCGGCGCCCGCGGTTTTGGGTGGAGTGGCGGCATGAGCATTGTGCTATTGGTCACGGCGTTGCTGATGATTTTGCGGTTGGCGGGAGAGCTGGTGCTTTCCGCCCTCAACCGCGCCGAAGTGCGCCGTCATGCCGGGACGCCGCCGCCGGCTGTGGCGGCGATGATGGACCAGCCGACCTACGCCAAATCGGTGGCCTACACGCTGGCCAAATCGCGCTTCGGCACGCTGACGGAGTTCTTTGATTTTCTCGTGCTGGCGCTGGTGATTTTTGGCGGTGTGCTGCCGGCGATGTATGAGCAGTTCGCGCACTGGGGCGGCCCGGAAGGCGTGTGGGACGACGTGCTCTTCATCATCGCGGCGGGCGTGTTGCTCTCGATCCCGAGCCTGCCGTTTGATTGGTGGGGGCAGTTTCGCCTCGAAGCGCAGTTTGGCTTTAATAAGAGCACGCCGAAACTCTGGCTGACGGACAAACTCAAGGGCCTGCTGTTGATGCTCGCGATTGGTTATCCGCTGCTGTGGGTGTTGCTCTCGCTGGTGCGCTGGGTCGGACCGGCATGGTGGCTGTGGGGCTTCGGGCTGCTGTTTGGCTTTCAACTGCTGATGCTCGTGCTTTATCCGAAACTGATTTTGCCGCTCTTCAACAAGCTCACGCCGCTGCCCGAGGGCGAACTTCGCACGCGGCTGCTGGCGCTGGGTGATCGCACAGGCTTTCGCGCGCAGGCGATCCAGGTGATGGACGGCTCGAAGCGCTCGGGGCACTCGAATGCGTTTTTCACGGGCTTCGGACGGTTTCGACGCATCGTGCTGTTTGACACGTTGATTGCGCAGCTTTCCGCGGAAGAGCTGGAGGCGGTGCTCGCGCACGAGATCGGGCACTACCGGCGCGGACATATTCCGAAGATGCTGGCGGTGTCGGCGGTGACGCAGCTCGGCGGGTTTGCGCTGATCGCATGGCTGGCGCGGGTGCCGTGGTTCAACACGTCGTTCGGGTTTCCGCCGGGCGAGCTGGCGCCGGCGTTTCTGCTGTTTGGGCTGCTCAGCGGGTTGGTGATGTTCTGGTTTTCACCGCTCAGCAATTATTTCTCCCGCAAGCACGAGTATGAGGCGGATGCGTTTGCGCGCGCGGCGATGGGCGGCTCGGGCCCCATGGTGGGCGCGCTGCGCAAGCTCGCGCAGAAGAACCTGAGCAATCTCACGCCGCATCCGTGGTTCAGCGCGTTTTTCTACTCGCACCCCACGCTCGTTGAGCGGGAGCGGGCCTTGTTGGCCGCATGAAACGGGCGGCGATAATCGGCTGGCTCTGGCTGCTGGTGGCATCGATCACCGGCGCGGGAGAGCTGAAAGTCGCCACGTTTAACGTCGAAAATTACGGAGCGGCCGACCGCGTCACCGCGGTGGGCTACCGGAAGGATTACCCCAAACCTGAGGTGGCGAAGCGGGCGCTGCGACAGGTGTTGCTTGGGATTGATGCCGATGTGCTGGTGCTGCAGGAGATGGGCACGCAGCCCTACCTTGAAGAACTGAAACGCGATCTGGCGGCGGAAGGGCTGAATTATCCGCATGCGGTCTTGCTCGAAGCCGGCGACGACGACCGGCATGTGGCGCTGCTGGCCAAGCGACCGTTGAAGTCGGTCGTCCAGCACGCCGACCTGACTTTTAAGTATTTCGATATCGTGGCCGAGGTGAAACGCGGGTTGCTGGAAGCGACGGTCGAGACGGCGGCGGGCGATGTGACGCTCTGGGCCGTTCACTTAAAGAGCCGTTACACGGACCGGCCGGATGACCCCACTTCCGCCAAGCGGCGAGGCGGCGAAGCGACGGTGATTCGCGACCGGGTGCTGGCGAAGTTTCCCGAACCGCGGACCGCGCGGTTTCTTATTTTGGGGGATTTCAACGACGTGAAATCCAGCGCCGCAGTGCGCTACATGCTCAAGCGCGGTCCCAAGGTCATTGCCACGCTGCTGCCGGTGAGCGATTCGCGGGGCGAGACATGGACGTATGCTTATCGGAAAGATGACACCTACCAACGAGTGGATCACATTCTGGTTTCGCCGGGCTTGCGGGACGCGGTGCGCGGCGGCCGTGCGGTGATTTACGATGGTCCGGGCGTGCTGGAGGCCAGCGATCACCGGCCGGTGGTGGTGACGCTTGAGTGGAGTGAAAAATAGGATCGCTCCGAGTTATTAACCACGAAGAGCACGAAGGGCGCAAAGATTGGATCGGAGTTCTTTGTGCGCTTCGTGCTCTTCGTGGTTACTTCAATGCCCTAGCGCTCAGATAAAATGGCGGCAACGATGAGGACGGCGGTCACGGCCAGGGCGGCGGCGAGCGAGCGGCGCACGCGGTAGTTGCGGAGGCCGTTGGTCGGCAGGTGCGAATACGCGGCATCGGGCCGGCAGA
The DNA here is from genome assembly GCA_964525935.1 of uncultured Opitutaceae bacterium. Classification (GTDB taxonomy): domain Bacteria; phylum Verrucomicrobiota; class Verrucomicrobiia; order Opitutales; family Opitutaceae; genus UBA2377. Next base: position 433,588 of record CAZGJZ010000001.1, read on the forward strand.
GGTAACGGCGGAGATTGGTCCACGCGAAGACGCCGCTCTTGAAGAGCATCCCGTATCTGTCGCGGAGATCCTCCGCGTTGGGCGGACGGCGGTATTTGATGATGCTCTGCCGGGTAAACTCGATGCGGGCCATCTCGTTGACGGCGGTGAAGGGCACGGTGACCGCGGTGCGGGGCGCGGCGTCGCCGGGAACGTTTTGCCAGTGCCAGTCCTTGAAGATTCGCGCCTGCACGCCTTCGAAGGTGGCGTGTTCGCAGAGGTGGAAGACGTCGGCGGAGTTGAGCACGCGGCCCTGGCGGTCGAGCACGGCGACGATGGAGATGAGCGCGTCGCAATAGGCCCAACGGTTCTGTTCCTTAACCCAGGTCTCGGTCCACGAGTGGCCGTTGTAGATGATGGAATTGTGCTGGGTGGTGGCGCCGAAGACGAAGCGGGTGGGGAGGCCGGCGCGGTTGGCGAAGAAGGCGAAGATCTGGGCGTTCTGCGTGCACCAGCCCTTACCGGTGCCGTCACGCATCTCCTTGAAGATGGCGAAGGGGTCGAGCCAGCGGAAGGCGTCCTTGGGCACGCCGCTGGCGTTCGCGAGCTGCGTGCGCATGAAGCGGACGATTTTTTCCATGCGCACGATCGTGCCGTCCGCTTCGGCGATGCCGATGTCGTCACGCACCATCCGGTCGGCCTCGGCGAGTGCGGCAGTGCCGACGTAGCGGTAATCATCGACCCAGTCGCTCACGGCGTGGCGCTTGAAGCGGCCGATGGGCACGTCGGTTTTGACGAGGAGAATATCGTTCGGAAAATGCATCCCACGTCTGATGTAGTAACGATGATCGATCGAGGTGATGCTGAACTCGAGGTCGGGACCGGTGCCTTCCGGCAGCGGGCGCAGCACGTAGGTGTGCTTGAAATCGGTGAGCGGCGCGGCGGACGAACCATCGTATTTCGGATGGACGAGTTGGAGCCGGAGATCGTCGCCCGGCAAAATACCGGCGGGCTTGCCGTCAATGGTCAGCTGCCACTGCGCCGGTGTGCGGTTCCAGACGAGATCGAGCCGGAGAAGGCCATCGCCCTCGATGTGCCAACCGCGGAGCGTGGGCATGTCGAGCGGGTGATGGAGCGTGGCGTAGCTTTCGGGGAGGTGGGATTCCTCCCACTCGCGGCGGAGGAAAATCCAGAGATTGGCGCCGAGCAGCAGCAGGAACAAGGGGATGAGCCAGACAAGGGAGTGCAGCGTGAACAGAGTCATGGGTAGCGCTGGGGATGCGGGGTTGGCCGACGTTCCTGTGGCTAGCGGAACGAAAGGGCAATCATTCTGCGGCTGAGTTGAGTTCTAGGAGAACTTAGCTGGACGCGGCGCCTCGCGCGTCCCGGAACACACCACTCCGAGCTGGGGAAAGAAAAAGGCGGGTCTTGCGACCCGCCTTTTGGAGAAAGCGAAACGATGGCTGGATTCGGCTTACTTGGCCGTGACGGTGATCGGGATGGTCACTTCGCCGGAGCCGTAGCCCTTGAGGAAGAGACTGCCGCTGCCGGGCTTGCCGCCTTGCACGCTGATCGTGACGGTTGTCTGGCCCGCGGGCACCACGACTTCGGGCATGATCACGCTCTCGGGAGCGTCGGTCGTGACGTCGAGGAGCAGGCCGCCGGGAGGCGCCATGTTGGGGACCGTGAAGGTCAGTGACTGTGACTCGCCGGAGCGGAGGGCCAGGGACGTCGGGCTGACGGCGAGACTGCTGGAATCGATGCGGAAGGTGCCGACGGGCGAGTTGCCCGAGGTGCTGCCGAGCATGACCTGATAGTTGCGGGAGCCATCGAGCGCGGGAACGAAGAAGCTCAGGGAATTGGGCGACTCGTAGACGGTGCGCGCGGGGATGTTGTCGAAGTAAACGACATCCTGCGGGGTGAAACCGCGACCGAGCACGCTGATGCGCGCGCCGACGGGGCCGCGGCTGACTTCGAGCGAGAGAACGTAGCGGTTGACGACGGCGGCGCGGGTAATCTCGGAGTAGGCCTCGCGATTCTCCATGCGGTTGTTAACCTCGACCTGATAGTTAACGAGGAAGTAGTAGGCCATCTCGTTGCGGCCGGGCGGGAGCTGGTAGTCGAATTCGTAGAGCCCCTGGCCGAGGCTGCTGCGGTTCATCGGGTAGTGTTGACCGTCGATGATGATGAAGGACTTGACGGTCTCCTCGGGAATCCGGCTCGTGCGGGCGAGCGTGACGCGCATCGTGACCGTGTAGATCTGCGACGGATTTTCCGGCAGGCTGGCCGGGGTGAGGTTGGAGATGGTGATCGTCTCGCAGCCAGTCAGCAGGGCAACGCCGAGAAGGGCGCCGAGCCAGAAGAGAAATTTCCGCGGATGGAAAAGGAGGGAGTTTTGCATTGGTTTTGAGTTAAAACCGGTCAGTTAAAGAGCGTTAATAATGAGCGACTTCGCATCAGGGCAAGACAAAGCTGAGGTAGTGGCCCCGCTGGGGTTGTATGTGCATGTGCCGTTCTGTGCCTCGACGTGTGATTTCTGTGCATTCTATCAGGTCAAACCGACCGCGGAAGCGATGGACAAGTTCCTTGCCGGGATTGTGAGCGAGGCGAAATTGGTCGAGTGGCCGAGGCCGGTGACGACGGTTTTCTGGGGCGGCGGCACACCGGGATTGCTGGCGCCGCGGGCGCTGCAACAGCTCGGCGAGAGCGTGCTGGCGCTCTGCGGCGGGCAGCCGGCGGAGTGGACAGTGGAGATGGCGCCGGCGTCGGTGACGGATGAGCGACTGGCGGTGTTGAAGGGACTGGGTGTCACCCGCATCTCGATGGGCGTGCAGAGTTTTCAGCCGGCGTTGCTCGACGGACTCGGCCGGCAGCACACCCGCGAGCAGGTTTACCGGGCCTACGAACGCGTGCAGGCGGCGCAGTTTCCCAGTGTGAATCTCGACCTGATGTTTGCGCTGCCGGGTCAAACCGAGGCGGAATGGTCGGCGGACGTGGCTGAGGCGGTGCGACTCGCGCCTGATCATCTCTCGACGTATTGCCTGACGTTTGAGGAAGACACCGCGCTTTGGATCAAGCTGTCGCAAGGTCGCGTGAAACTGGACCCGGAAAACGAGGCGCGACTCTATGAATGGACCTGGGCGCGGTTGGCGGCGGCGGGCTACGGGCAATACGAGGTATCAAATTTTGCACGGCCAGGTCATGCATGCCGGCACAACCTCAATACCTGGCACATGCACGAATGGGTGGGGCTCGGGCCGTCGGCGGCTTCGCAACACGCGGGCTGGCGCGGGGCGAACATCGCGGACCTCGCGCAATGGCAGACGGATCTCGCGGCGGGCAAGCGCATGACGGAAGACCGGCTGGCGCTGACGCCGGTGCAGTTGGCGGAGGATGCGTTGATCTTTGGGCTGCGCATGAATGCCGGCGTCGATCTCGCGCCGTGGCGCGCGCGTTGTCCGGATGCGCCTTGGGCGGCGGTGGACGAACTCGCGCAACGACTCGCGGGCGATGGGCTCGCGGAGTTGAACGGCACGCGGTTGCGACTCACGGATCGCGGCCGGCTGCTGGCGGATTCCGTGGGGCTTGAAGTGATGGAGGCGTTCAACGAGCCTGCGCCGCGTTGAACGAAACCAAATCATGAAACTTACGCGGCTCATTTTTCTCGGCGGATTATTGGCGGCCTGCCTGCATGTGGCGGGCGCTGAGCAGGTGTTGGTATTGCAGACGGATTTTGGGACGAAGGATGGCGCGGTTGCGGCGATGAAAGGCGTGGCGGTGAGCGTCAGTCCGCGGCTCGTGATCCACGACTTGAGCCACGAAAACACGCCCTACGATATTTGGGAGGCAGCGTATCGCCTGAAGCAGACCGCGCCCTACTGGCCGGCGGGCACGGTGTTTGTCTCGGTGATCGATCCGGGTGTAGGCACGGCGCGGAAGTCGGTCGTGCTCCGGACGCGTAGCGGGCATCTGTTCGTCGGGCCGGACAACGGCACGTGGACGCTGATTGCCGAGGATCTGGGAATCGATGAAGTGCGTGAGATCGACGAGACCCGGCATCGCCGGGCGGGTTCGCAAAAGTCCTACACCTTTCACGGCCGCGACGTTTATACCTACGTAGGCGCGGAGCTGGCGTCCGGAAAAACGACGCTGGCGGACGTCGGCCCAAAGCTGGCGGCCGAGGTGGTGCGCCTGCCGTATGAACATCCGCACGCGGAAAATGGCGCGCTGGTGGGCACGATCCCGGCGCTTGATTTCCAGTATGGCAATGTGTGGACGAATCTCGATGAGGCGCTATTCGCAAAACTGGCACCGAAGGCCGGGGACCGGTTTCGCGTGACGATTATGCAGGCGGAAAAATTGATCTACCGTGGCGAGATGCCGTATGCACATACGTTTGGCGACGTGCCGGAAGGTGCGGCCCTGCTTTATTTGAACAGCCTGATGAATGTATCCTTTGCCCTGAACATGGGAAATTTTGCGGCGAAGCACGGCATCGCGAGCGGCGGAGCATGGAGCGTGCGCGTGGAGAAAATAACGGAATGACAAGCGGCATGCGGATACTGGGCTTGATCGCCTTTGCGCTGGGACTGGTCGCCTGCCAAACCAAGCCGCAGCGCGACTACGTGCCGGTCGTGGCGCGGTTCGTGATCGAGTCGGATGCCGAGCGCACCGTCGAACTGGTGCTGCCGGTGAGCGAGGTAAAGCTCCGCGTCATGCCCAAGCCGGTCATTTCTGAATTTGATCTCGTGAACGTGGAACTGGCGCAGGTGGAACTTGGCCGGTGCCTGCGATTCCAGCTTTCGCCGGCAGCAGGGCGGGATCTTTACCGGCTGAGCGCGGCGAATCAGGGGCGGCGGTTGGTGCTGCTGCTCGATGATCGACCGGTGGGCGCGCGGGTGATCGACCGGCCGCTGGAAGGCGGGGTGCTCTTTATTTTTGTGGAGCTGCCGGAGGCCGAATTGCCGGCGCTGGTGGAGCGGTTGCAACGCACGACACAGGAAATCTGGCGGGAGGCGGCGAAAGCACGATGAGGCGCGCATGGCGAATGGCGCTCTTGGGCGTGGTGCTGGTGCCGCTGGCGTGGGCGCAGCGTATTGAGATCAGCTGGCCGACGCCGAGCACGGCGCTGGCCGACGGCAAGGGGATTTCTGCGATTCTGCAGCATGCGGGTTCGGGTGAACCCGAGTCCGGCGGATTTGGTGGCGTGCGCAGCGGCGGGCGGCAATTCCATGAGGGGATCGACATCCAACCGGTGGCGCGCGACCGCAGCGGCGAGCCGAAGGATGCCGTGACGGCGGCGATGGATGGCGTCGTGCGGCACATCAGCACGGTGGCGGGCAAGAGCAGCTACGGACGCTACATCGTGCTGGAGCATCCGGATGTAACGCCGGCGGTTTACACGCTTTATGCGCATCTGGCGAAGATCGCGCCCGGCCTTAAACGCGGGGACCGGGTGAAGCGCGGGGAGAACCTTGGGGTGATGGGCCGGTCGGCCGGCGGCTATGCGATCCCGCGCGACCGGGCGCATTTGCATTTTGAGATCGGCGTGTGGGTCACGCGGGATTTTCAGTCGTGGTATACGCGCCGCGGGTTTGGCAGCCCGAACGAGCATGGCTTCTACAACGGCATGAACCTGCTGGGGATCGATCCGCTGGATTTCTTCCGCCAATACCGCGCCAAACGAGTGAATAACTTTGAAGAATATTTTGCGCGGATGGACCCGGTGGTGAAGCTGCGGATCGCGACGACGCGCACGCCGGATTTTGTGCAACGTTATCCCTCGCTGCTGACGAAGGAACCGCCGCTGCTCGTGGCGGGCTGGGAAGTGTGGTTCAACTGGACGGGCCTGCCTTTCAAGTGGACGCCGCTCTCCGCCGCGGAAGTGGCCGGGATGCGACCGAACCAGGTGCGCATCCTCGACGTGGATGCGGCCGTTGAGAAACGCGAACGGAGCAAGAGCCTGGCCGTCTCACGCAAGGGCGGTTGGGAGCAAGGCAGCGATCTGAAAACCGTGCTGCAGCAGTTGTTCGGGTTGAAACCGTAACCGGGCTAACGCAGATCAGCCAAATCGTAGATGCAAGGAATGTCGGCGGGTGACGCGGCGATACCAGAACGGGTCAGTCTGCGATTGAAATGAATTACCTGCATGCCGGCGGCGCGGGCCGGCAGCACGTCCAAATCGAGGCGATCGCCAATGAACAGCACGCGAGAAGCCTGTGCTGGGCTGAGGCCGGCGAGGTGGAGGGCTTGCATGAAGATTGCTGGGCCGGGTTTCTTCGAGCCGAAGGCTGCACTATCGAGGACAAATTGGAAATGATGCCCCAGGCCGAAGTTGCGCAGATACCGTGCGGGGTAATCGGGCAGGAAGAAATTGGAAACGACACCCAGTTGCTTGCGCTCCGCCCAGTGCGCGACGGTTTCTGCGACCCCGGGAGTCGGACGGATGAAGGCCAGATATTCGTCTTCCCAGCGGGCGAGCATTTGCGCCGTTTGGCGCGCGACCTGCGTGGGTGATGGAGCAAGCGGGCTGGCCCCTAGTGTGCGACGGAGGCGTTCGTCAAAAGAGACTTCACGGTGCGGATCGGTGGCGTGGCTGCGGTGGCGGCGATAGGAAATAACGAAATCTTCCTCGCAGGCGAAGAAGCCGCCGGCCACGGCCATGGCCGGGAGTGAGACCAATCCGAACTCATCGCCGGCCGGATCGAAATCGTCGATCAACGTGTTGAAGCAGTCGAAGAAGATCCAATCGAAGTCGTCGTGCATGCCTCAAGGGCGCACCTCAGCTGTGCGGCTTCAGCTGATGCAGGAGCGCGAGGAAATCCGGGTGCTGCTTCAGCACTTCGAGATCGGGGTCCTGCGCCATCCAGTCGAAATCGGTGTAACCGAGCTTGATCGCACTACGGAGTGAGCGCAGGGCGTCGGCCTTGCGCTTGGAGAGGGCGAGGCTGCAGGCGAGATTGTAGTGCGCGGTGGCGTTTTCGGGCAGCAGCTTGACGAGCTTGCGGTCCATGCGCAGGCCGTCGGCGATGCGGCCGTGCTTCGTGTAAAGGCCGCCGAGAATCTCGATCACCTCGCTGTAGTCGGGCGAGCGGCGCAGCACCGACTCGAAGAACGCCATCTCGAAAACGTGGTCGGATTCCTTCGCCATGATCAGCCGCGGCGCGGGCAGGCGCCGGATTGGCGGAAGACGTTGCAGTGGGCGCTGACCTGAAGGCGCTGGCTGACTGGCGTCAGTCCGAGCTTGGAGGAAACGGTGCTGCCATACCACTCCATGAACGGCGCGCTGATCTCGAAAATCTTGTCGCAGTCGATGCAGACAACCTGTGCGACCTGGGAATTGGAGGTGCCGGTGTTGGGCAGATAGAATTTTTCACCGCTGCCGATGTCGACTTCGCGGAGCAGGGCGCTCTCGGTCATGATCGGCAGGGTGCGGTAAACGGTCGCGCGGGAGACGGAATCATCGACCTTGCGGGCGTGATCGAGGAGCTGTTCGGCGGTGAAGTGCTCGGTTTGCGCGAAGGCCGTGTCGAAAATGGCGAGCCGTTGGTTGGTCACGCGCAGGCCCTTCTTGGTCAGAAAATGGCGGAATTTTTCGCGGGCGGCGGAGATACTCACGGGGAAACTGTCCGAAGCGGGGCGCAGGGTGTCAATCCGTTCGTGGCCGGAGGCGCTTCAGGTTTGCCATGCCGGGGCGGGGCCGCCGTCATCTCGGCCGATGATTGTGGGCGTTCACCCTTTGGCCGGCTTTGACAAGCTCCTGCACTACCGCGTGCCCGAGGGGCTGCGGGCGACCGTGGCGGTGGGGACGCTGGTGCGCATGCCGATCGTGAACGCCTTGCGACTGGGCATCGTCGCCGAGATCGGCGCGCCAAAGAATTTTCCGTTGGACCGGCTCAAGTCGATCGCGCAGGTGGTCTACCCGTTTCCCGCGCTGACGCCGGATCTGCTGCAACTCGCCCACTGGATGGCGGGCTACTACGCATGCCAGCTGGATGGCATCATCGAGACGATGATTCCGGTGGCGGTGCGGAATGGAGCGGGAATCAAGCAGGAGAAGCTGCTCAGCGTGGCGCAGAAACTCACGCCGGAGGAATTGGCCGTGCTGGAGAAACGCGCGCCCCAGCAGGCGAAGCTTTACCGGTTTTTGGCGCAGCAGTTCAAACCGCAGCGCAAAGGACTCGTGCTGACACGGCTCGGGCAGACCGCGGCGGTGGCCAGCGCGCTGATCAAGCGCGGGGTGTTGCGCGAAGAGACTCATCGCGTCGAGCGCGAGGCCTACATGGACGACCACGCGCATGGCGAACTCGTCGCCTCGCAGCCACCGCGGCTCAACGACGAGCAGGCCGCGGCGGTGGCGGCGATGAGTGCGAGCCTGGCGACGGAGAAATTTGGCGTCACGCTGCTGCATGGCGTGACCGGCTCGGGCAAGACGGAGGTCTATCTGCATGCGATCGACACGGCGCTCAAGGCAGGTGGCGGGGTGATTTTCCTTGTGCCGGAAGTGGCGCTGACGCCGCAGACGGTGGCACGGTTGCGTTCGCGGTTGGAGGCCATCGCGCCAGGACACAAGTGTGTGGTCTGGCACAGCCACCTGAGCGAAGGCGAGCGGCTTGACGGCTGGCTGGCGCTCGCGACGGGCGAGGCGCGCGTGGTGGTCGGTGCGCGCTCGGCGGTGTTTGCACCGGTGCAGAACCTGCGGCTCATCGTGGTCGATGAAGAGCACGAGCCGGCCTACAAGCAGGACGAGACGCCGCGCTATCACGGCCGCGACGTGGCGGTTTACCGGGCGAAGCTGAATGGCGCCATTTGTCTGCTGGGCTCCGCGACGCCGTCGCTGGAGAGCTTTGCGAACATGCAGGCGAAGCGCTACGCCCTGCTGGAGTTGAAGCAGCGGGTGGATGCGCGAAAGCTGCCGCACATCGACGTGGTGGACATGCGCATCGAGATCATGCGCCAACGCGGACTCACGACGTTGTCGCGCAAACTCGTGGACGGGATGCAGGCGCGGTTTGAGCGCAAGGAGCAGACGATTCTGTTTATCAACCGCCGCGGCTACTCGTCGTCGATGCTCTGCACCGAATGCGGGCATAGCGAGGAATGCACGCATTGCAGCATCGCGATGACGTATCACCGCACGGATGAGACGCTCCGCTGTCACCTGTGCGGCGACCAGCGCCCGGCGCCGGTGACGTGTCCGAAGTGTCGTTCGCCAAAGATTCGCTGGAAGGGCCTCGGCACGCAGCGCGTGGAGGAGGCGGTGCGGCGCGTGCTGCCACGCGCGAAGATCGAGCGGATGGACACGGACACGATGTCGAAAAAGAACCGCTTTCGCGAAGTGCTGGGACAGTTTCGCGCGGGTAAGATTGATGTGCTCGTCGGCACGCAGATGATCGGCAAAGGACTGGATTTTCCGAATGTGACGCTGGTCGGATTGATCGACGCGGACATCTCGATGCACATTCCCGATTTCCGGGCCAACGAGCGGACATTTCAGTTGCTCGTGCAGGTGGCGGGACGCGCAGGGCGCGGCGACCGGGCGGGCGAGGTGGTGGTGCAGACGTTCACGCCGCAGGCGGAGGCGATTCAGTTTTCGCGACATGCGGATTTCGCGGGTTTTGCCGAGGCGGAGCTGAAGTTGCGGCGGGATTTCAAGTATCCGCCTTACCGGCACCTGATTCAGCACCGGTTCCGCGGACCCAGTGTGGAGAAGCTGAAGTTTTTCTCCGAGCAGTGGAGCAAGCTTGTGGAGCAGAAATTTGGCGATCGGGTGGAGTTGCGCGGGCCGTCGGCGGCGCCGATCGAGAAGATCAAGGACGAGTATCGCTGGCAGCTGTGGTATTTCACGGCGAGCGTGACGAAGGTCATCGGCGAACTGAACAAGCTCCGCGGGGAATTCGCCTGGCCGGACGACATCACGCAGGTGCTCGACGTGGATCCGGTGAGTTTGACATAGCGGCGTGGTTCAAGGCGACGGGACGCGCCAGCGGGTGCTCGCGATGCAGGGCTTGTGCTTGAGGGGATTGGCGGGGTCGTAGGCGTTTTTCTGATAGTAAACGGACAGGATTTCGCCGGGACGGACTTCGACGGAGGCGGGATAGCCGAGGTCGTGGTTGGCATTGTCGTCGCGCAGGATGACCTCGCGGGCGGGATCCCACGTGATCCCGTCATGGCTCAATGCGGCGCGTTCGCCGTAGGGCTTGCGCCGGTAGCCGTAGGTGCAAAGCGCACGGCCGTCTTGCAGGACGGTGACGTGCGGGGGAAAGCCGAGCAAGGGCGTGCGGAACGGTGCGGCCCAGGTGCGGCCTTGGTCGTCGGAATAACTTTCCCAGAGGTGCAGGTCGTCGCGGCGATCGTCGTATTGGTTGGCGGTGTAGCGGATCATGAGAATGACCCGGCCGGAGGGGAGTTGAGTGAGATGAGGTTCACCGAAGGTGTGAGTGTCAGGGGTCGGACAAGCCACGGTAGCGAGATGCCGCCAGGGGCCTTCGGGTTGGGGCGCGGCGTAGAGGCCGATGTGGCCGGCGTCGTTGCGATAGGTGGCGGTGAGCAGCGAGCCATCGGTCAACGCGATGCCGCCGTGCACGGAATCGGGTCCGCGGACCGGAGCGGACCAGGTATGCCCGTGGTCGCGGGAGACGATGACCCAGGCGCCTTGGAGCGGAGCGGCGGCGCGGTAGGCGGGGCGGTTAACCTGTTCGATCCACGCGGCGATGGTGGCGGGCGGGTAGGAACCCGGGGCGAGGGCGGTATAATTTTCTGCGCGCCAGAAGGTGGACCAAAGGTGCATCACGATCCGGCCATCGGGCAGGACGGTGAGGCCGCACTCGCGGTCGTCGAGCGGCGTGTTGTAGGCAACGACGGGATCAGACCACGTGGCACCGTCGTTGCTGGAGCGCATCGTGACAATGGAGCCGGACGGATGGAGGTGCTCGCCGGTGCGGATGAAAGCGAGGAGCAAGTCACCGTTGGTGGCGCGGACGAGGGCTGGCCACGCGCAGTAGTAAGCGGGGTCGGCGTAGACGGTGCGGTGCGCGAGGATGGAGGCGGGGCTGGGCATGGGGTAAAGGATAGGGAAGTGGAGTCGGGACTCGCCTTGCGCAGCGAAATAATGAGCATCGGCGCCCGTTGATATGAAGATCTATTTCATGGGTATCTGTGGCACGGCGATGGGCAATGCGGCGCTGCTGGCACGCGCGGCCGGACACGAAGTGCTGGGGGCCGATACTGGCGTCTACCCGCCGATGAGCACGGTGCTCGCGGGCGCGGGCATCACGCTCCACGAGGGTTACGATCCACAGCGACTGGCGAAGCTGGCGCCTGACCTGGTGGTGATCGGCAACGCCCTGTCGCGCGGTAATCCCGAGGTGGAGTGGCTGCTCGACACCCGGGCGATCGCGTTCACCTCACTGCCGGCGTTGCTGGCGGATTTTGTGCTCAAGGGCCGGCGCAATCTTGTCATCGCGGGCACGCATGGGAAGACCACGACGACCTCGCTGGCGGCGTTTCTGCTGCGCGAAAACGGGCGCGATCCAGGTTTCCTGATCGGCGGCGTGCCGTTGGATCCACCGGTGGGGAATCACTTGGGCGCGAAGGGCGACCCATTTGTCATCGAGGGCGACGAATACGACAGCGCGTTTTTCGACAAGCGCAGCAAGTTCATCCACTACGTGCCGCACATCGCCGTGTTGAACAACCTGGAGTTCGACCATGCGGACATCTTTCGCGATTTGCAGGACGTGCAGCGCACGTTCAGCCACCTTGCGCGCATCGTGCCGCGCAATGGCTTTGTCCTGCTCAACGGTGATGATGAAAACCTGCGGGCGCTGGGTGCGATGCCGTGGACGCAGGTGATCCGGGTTGGCACGGGCGAGGGAAACGATGTGCGGATCACAAATTTTGGTGAGTCGCCGGATGGCGTGCAGTTTGAGCTGAGCTGGCGCGGCCGGCCGTGGGGGCAGGTCAAGTGGGCACCCACGGGCATGTTCAATGTGCGTAATGCGGCGATGGCGGCGACGGCGGCGGGGCTGGCGCTGAATGCCGCCGACCCGACGGGACTTTCCCTGGCGCCGCTGGCACGCTTTCGCGGCGTGAAACGCCGGCAGGAATTGTTGACCGACACGACGACGCTCAAGGTGATCGAGGATTTTGGGCATCATCCGACGGCGCTGGCGGAAACGCTGGAGAGCTTCCGGCAACGTTATCCGGGGCACGTGCTGACGGCGGTATTTGAGCCGCGCAGCAATACGGCGCGGACGAAGGTCATGCAGGCGGGTTTTATGCGCGCCCTGGCGCTGGCGGATGAAGTTTACCTCGGGGCGGTGAACCGGGCGGACAAACTGAAGGCGGAGGATCGCTTCGATACCGAGGCGGTGGCGCAACATCTGGAAGCGCAGGGCGTCGAAGCGCACCACGCGCCGACGAATGAGGAACTGCTCGGCAAGCTGACGCGAGCGACGGTGGCATCGGCGGCGCGGCGGCGCGCCGTGGTGTTTTTCAGCAACGGCTCGTTTGACGGCATCATTGCCCGGTATGTGCAGGCGATGAAATGAAGCAGGCCGGGTTGGAGGCCCCGCCCGACAACTACGGCAGCGACTTGGCGCGGTAGTATTGGATGTCGAGCGGCTCGCGGCTGGGGTAAAACGCCACGACGTCGGAGAGGGACATGAGAATCCACGGGGCGTTGGGCGATGCGCCGTTTTTCGTGTAGACGATATCGTCCGCGATATAGACGCAGGAGTGGATGACGGCGCCGTTGGGCTTGGCGAAGAGGAGGATGTCGCCCAGGGTCGGCTTGCCAGTGACCGGGTAGTAGTCGTTGACGAACGCGGCGGTCACGGCGTCGAGCTGCTGGTAGCGGTCGTCGGCCTTGACGTTGAAGAAATTCAGGACGGTCCAGTGGCAGTCGAGATAGGTGCGGCTGCCGGGCTCCGTGGGCGACGGATACGTGTAGAGCAGGGCGCGAGGGATGCGGGGCAGGAGATGGATGACGTCGATCGTCGTGCCGTTGCCGCCCTGGCGCACCAAGGATTGGAGAAGGGGCTTGATGTCCTTCCCGCGCTGGCCGCGGCCCCAGTAGCCGTCGAGGGCCTCGATGTTGGAATCGCCGCGAATGCGGAGTTTGACGAGGAGCGTCGATTTGCGGGCGAGGGTCTTGAGGAGGCGGGTGCGATCCTGCAGCGAGGGCAGGGTGGGAAGCACGATGCCGATATCGGAGAACAGCAGCGAGGTGCCGCGGCGGTAGAGGAGTTTTTTGACGAGCGCGATGGTCTCGGGATTGACGTCGCTATGGGCGAACCATTCGTCGGCGGCGCCGGCGCGGAAGCGGAACGGGTCGTCTTGATCGATGTTTTCCTCGAACTCGGCGAGCGCGGTGTAGAGCGTCGCACGGGACGTTTCATTCAAGCCGAGAACGAAACTAGCGTCGGGGTGCAGCCGGATGCCGTCGGGGTTTTGCGCCCAATTCCTGGAATCAGTGCTCCATTGGAGTTGCGCAGCGTCCAGCTGGGCCGACTGGAGCAGGGCGAGGAGGGTGGCGGGCGTGTAGCCTTTGAAAAACCACGAGATCGGACGAGGGGTGGATTGGCTGGCGTTGATGAGCGTCTCCGGCGGCTCAATGACGATGCGGTTGTATTGGAGTTCGCCCCACGGGCCGGGTTTGCAGTGATAAAGGAAACCGGTATCAGCCGCGGCCTGGCTGCTGGCGGGGGAGGTGGGAGCGGCCGGAGTGGCCGACGGGCGGGGGAAACTGCCACCAAGATAGAGCAGGACCACCCAAGGCAGGATCAGCAGGACGGCAAAAATCCAAGTGGCGGTTTTGGACAGTTGGGTCATGGACGAGCCGGTGGGAGAAGCGGCGGCCTTACTGCGCCTGCTTGGCGACTTTCCACTCGGCGGGCTTGGCGCCGGCGGGGAGGGCGAGGAGATCGTAGTCGTGGTAGCCGTTGATCTTCACCGCCACGAATTCGCCGACGGGCAGCTCGCGCGGGACGTAGACGCGACCGTCGATGTCGGGGGCATCGGCTTCGCCGCGGGCGACGCCGGGCTCCTCGACGAGGACTTTGAGGGTTTGGCCGACGTAGCTTTTGCTGACCTCGGCGGCGATTTCCTTTTGGAGCGCCATGACCTGGTGCCAGCGGGCTTCCTTCACCTTGGGCGGAATCTGGTCGGGCATCTTGGCACCGCGGGTGCCTTCTTCCTGCGAGTAGCGGAAGACGCCGAGACGCTCGAACTTGGTGGTGCGGATGAATTCGCAGAGCTCGGCGACATCGGCGTCGGTTTCACCGGGAAAGCCGACGATGAACGTGGTGCGCACGGCGATGCCGGGGATGCCGGCGCGGATGCGACGGATCAGGTCGCGAATGTAGTCGCCGCTGGTTTCGCGCTGCATGCGCGTGAGCATGTGGTCGCTGATGTGCTGGAGCGGAATGTCGATGTAGCGCGCGACCTTGGGGCACTCGGCGATGGTCTTGATGAGCTCATCGCTCCAGTGGGCCGGGTGCGTATAAAGCAGGCGGATCCAGAAATCGCCCTCGATGGCGTTGAGCTCGCGCAGGAGCGTGGTGAGCGCGGTGCCGCGGGAGGAATCGACGGGCGTGCGCGGGTTGGGGCGCTGTTCCCACGTGTCCATGCCGAAGAACGTCGTGTCCTGGGAGATGAGATTGATCTCCTTCACGCCCTCCTTGACGAGGCGGCGGGCTTCCTGGACGACGCTGTCAACCGTGCGGCTGCGATGGCGGCCGCGGATCTGCGGGATGATGCAGAACGTGCAGGGGTGGTTGCAGCCCTCGGCGATCTTGATGTAGGCGAAATGATTCGGGGTGAGGCGAAAGCGGGGCGTGTCGTAGTCGGGGATGTAGGTGGAGCGGCCCTCGATGAAATTGACGGGCGCTTCCTTGGCGGCGTTTTTGCCGCGCTCCTTGGCGTAGATTTCCTCGATGATCGGAGCGACCTTGGTGACTTGGTCGAGGCCGATGAAGGCATCGACCTCGTCGTGCAGCGAGGTCGAGAGATCCTTGGAGAAACGCTGGGCCATGCAGCCGGCGACGATGAGCTTCTGCTCCTTGCGACGCTTCTTCATGCCCTTGTTCTGGTGCACCTCCAGGATGTGGCCGATGGACTCCTCCTTGGAGGAGTCGATGAACGAGCACGTGTTGACGATGACGACGTCGGCCTTTTCCGCCTCGGGGATGACTTGCATGCCGGCCTGGTGCAGGTGACCGACCATGATCTCGCTATCGACGAGATTCTTGGCGCAACCCAGGGAGATGAGACTGACTTTGATCATGGCGCAGGAGGATAGACGGAGGCGGCGGCGAAGGAATAAAAAACCGCGGCGGGTGCCGCGGTTTCAAAAGGGGGGCAAAACTCGGTGCCGCTTACTTCTTCTTGATGGTGGCCTTGTCGCGCGCCCGCTTGCGTTTCAAGTAGGCGATGCGGCGTTTCTTTTTGATGGTCTTGTTATACTGTTTGCTCATGTGGTGTGAAAGATGAGGGGCAGAGCATTCGGGTCGGCGGGCGCGAGTCAAGAGCCGGCCGGCAGGGCTGCCGGGGTCTCATCGGAGCCAATCCAGGCCTCCAGATGGGCCTTTTGGGCCGGAGTGGCGTCGGCCCGCACCTTCAGGCGCCAGGTATCGCGGGGCGGAGTGCCCAGCGTGACGGGCAGGGTCAGGAGGCGGCCGCGACGGGAAATGAGCAGCTCGACGCGGGTGCCGGGCGCATAAACCTCCAGGCGCTTGGCGAACTGGCCGGCGCCGACGCGGTATTGGTCGAGGGCGAGGATTTCGTCGTCGGTGTAGAGGCCGGCGAGGGCGGCGGGGGTGCCGTCGCGGATCGTGCTCACGAGCAGGCGGCCGTTGTCATCCTTGGTATCGGCGCCGAGCCAGCCGCCGGCGGCGGCTTCGGCGGGGGCCTGAAATTCGAGGCCATACCAATCGAGCATCGGCTGGTAATTCCATTCGCCGGGCGTCTGGACGACGCTGCGGACCCAGCCGGAGAGATCGGCGCCGGCGATTTCGCTGGCGAGGGCAATGAACTGCTCCTCGGTGTAGCCGTGTTCGCCGCTGTAGCGGGCGTAGGCGGCGAGCATGACGTCGTCGAGCGACTTGGTGCCGTGGCTGGCGCGGCGGATCTCAACGTCGAAGAGCATCGCGGCGAGCGCACCGCCGCTGTAATAGCTAAAGGTGGTGTTGACGGAATTTTCGTCGGGGCGGTAGGTCTTGATCCAGGCGTCGTAGGAGGCCTCGCTCAAGGATTGGACCGTGCGGCCGGGGGTCTTTTGGACGCCGGCGATCAGGCCGCTGGCGTTGCCCAGGTATTCGGCGCGGGTGTTGAAGCCGGCGCGGCGGAGGAGGATGTGCTGATAGTAGCTGGTGATGCCTTCGACGACCCAGAGCGACTTGGTGTAAACCTCGTGCTCGTAGGCAAACGGGCCGTGCTCGACCGGGCGGAGGCGCTTGCCGTTCCAGGCATGGAAATATTCATGGCTGGCGAGCGAGAGCCAGGAATTGATGTTGGGGGTGGTGCGCGAAAGCCAGCGGTCGGCGGTGATGACGACGCTGCTCTTGTGCTCCAGGCCGCTGCGGCTGCCGGTGAGCAGGTTGAAGAAAAAATAGGGGCTGCGGTAGGGCAGGCCGCCCCAGAACTTGCGCTGGTATTCGACGAGCGTGGCGAGGCTGCGGGCGACCCGGGCATTGTCCCAGACGCCTTCGCCGCCGAGGGTGACGAGGGTGTGCGGCACACCGTCGACTTCAAAGCTGTCGACCTGCGGGGAGCCGGCGAGGATGGGACTGTCCACGAGGGTGTCGAAATCGGGCGCCGTGTAAGTGTGCGGGGCGGCGCCGGGCGCGAGGGGCGTGTAACTGCCGCGCCAGTTGGCGGGCAATTCGAGGCGGACGCTGTAGGGGCGCTGGTAGTTGTCGGCGACCGTGACGAAGGTGGGGGCGCCATTGAGCATGGCAAAGTCGCTCTCGATCCAGTTGCCGCGCACCGTGACCTCGCGGCCGAAGAGGCGGTAGCGCACGCGCACGCGGTCGGCGCCCTGCGTGGTGATGCTCCAGCGGTTCTTGGCGCTCTTTTCGGTGGCCAGGGCGGCGCCGTTGGCGGAGGTCGCGGTGAGCTCGATGATGCTGCGGGCGTATTCGCGGACGAGGTAGGAACCGGGAGTCCAGACCGGCATGAACAACGTGAGCACCGCCTGGCCGTCGGTCGGGATGTCGGCCTCGACGTCGAGATAATGCTGCGTGGCGTCCGTGAAGCGCAGCGTGTAGTTGATCGCGCTGAGATCGCTGGCGGGGGCCGAGGCATTGACGGTAGCGGCCGTGACAAAACTTAGGCCGAGGAAGATAAGGATGCGTCCAAACATTGCCCTCATGGAACGCCTTCCACGGTGCAGGGCGAGGCTAACTATTCGGAAATTTCAGGAGAGTTTCCAGCGTGGGCGCCGGGATTGGCTTCGGGCGCAACGGCGGTCTCGGAGGAAGCTTCGGTTGCGGCGCCGAGGCGGACCCCGGCGGTGATCTTGTCGCCGTCGCGGGTCCAGCGGTAGATGAGCGGAGCCTTGGTGCGATCGAGTTCCTTGAAGAGCGCGGGATCGCTGCGCTTGGGCAGCGTGAGATCGGCGAGGCCCGCGGCATCGCAGTTGAGGAAGCGGGCGTAGGGTTTGAAGTGCTCGGGGCGGCCGATGAGGTGCGACCAGCCGGGCTCAAGCGGCGTTGCCGTGCGGTCGAGCACAAGAAAGGCGTAGGGCAGGCTGCGCAGGTCGACGCCGGCGCGCTGACCGAACTTGGTCCAATCGGGATTGCCGAAAATCCACGACGGCGGCGCGGCGAACTGGTGGCACCAATCGCGCTCGCGGCCGGGCACGAGCGCGCCACAGGTCTCGGCGTGCGTGCAAGGCGCAATGAGCCGGAAGTCGGCGCGCAGTTCGTCGCGGATCGCGCTGAGTCCGCGACTCACGGTGTGGGTGCCGGGCTCGACCCAAATGACGCTTTGTGCGCGCGCGATGAGGCGGCGCAGGGCGGCGAGATGGGCGGGAGCGAGCTCGTTGAGCACGTGGCTGATGACGAGCAGGCCGATGGGTTCGGTGGACTCGAGGAAGCCGGGGGTGACTTGCGATACGCGGAGCGCGGGAAAGGCCTGGCTGGCGGCGGTCGCGGCAAAATCGGCTGCGAGCGGCTCGTGATCCCAGACGAGAAGTTCGTCGAAATTCCGGGCGCCGAAAAACTCGATGACGCGCCGGCCGGCAATGCCGCTGCCGCAGCCCCAATCGAGCACGCTGCGCGAGGCCGGAGCCCACTGGCGGAGGCGCAACTCGAGGAGGACGTGGTCCCATTTCCAGCCGATGCGTTCGCCGTAGGTGAAGTCGTAGCTGGCGAGGGCGGACTCGGATTTCCAGTAAGGGCCGGAGGCCGCGCCGCCGTGGAGAAATCCATCGCGCAACCGATCGAGCGCCGGCCAGTCGAGTTCGGTCCAGTTCATGGCAGGAAGAGAATGGGACGGATGGGACGCATGGGGCCTATGGGCTGAGTGGGAAATTGAGGCAGGTGGCGAGGTGGTGGCGACGGATGCCGTAGAAGGCGGCGAATTCGCGGAGGCGGGCGGCGCGAGCGGGGTCGCCGGGAGTGTGGGATTTGATGCCGGCGATCATGAGGTTTTTCGCGGTGTGCTCGGTAGAGATGAATTCGAAGACCTTGGTTTTGTAGCCGGCCCATTCGAGGAGCTGGGCGCGCAGGGCGTCGGTGACGAACTCGGCCTGGCGTTCCTGGAAAATGCCGTGACGCAGGGCGTCGGTGAGGATGGACGGCGCGGTGAGTTGGGCGCGCAGCTCCTTCTGGCAGCAGGGCGAGACGACGAGGAGCGTGGCGCCGGACTGGAGGCCGTGGGCGAGAGCATCAT
Source organism: uncultured Opitutaceae bacterium (assembly GCA_964525935.1). GTDB lineage: Bacteria > Verrucomicrobiota > Verrucomicrobiia > Opitutales > Opitutaceae > UBA2377. The sequence continues at coordinate 452,461 of CAZGJZ010000001.1, forward strand.
CGGTCGCGGTGTCGCAGGCGTGGAGGGCGATGAGGATGTCCGGGCTATTTTCGATTTTGGATTTCTGATTCTCGGTTGAGAAATCATCGATCCGGCCGGCGATAAACTGGAGACGCGGGGCGAGGTCGGTTTCGCGCGCGACGCGATTGCAGAAATCGACCAGCTCGGGGCGGGCTTCGATGCCGGTGACCGTGGCGCGCTCGCCGAGCAGCGCGGCGACGGCGAAGGTGAGGTAGCCCTTGCCGCAGCCCATGTCGACGACCCGGAGCGGACGGTCGGCGGGCAGCGCGGCCTCGGCGATGAGGTGCGTGAGGAGTTCGGTGAATTTCTGGATCTGGCGGAATTTCGCAGCCATGCCCTCGCGGGGTTGACCGCGGTCGTTGGTGACGCCGAGGGCGCGAAGCCAGGTGGCATCGGCGGGGATGGCGTGGGCTTTGGCGTGATCGTGCGCGGGCGGGACGGAGGAAGCGGTCGCGGAAGGAGCCGCCGTGGTGGCGGTGAGTTTCAGGCGGGCCGTGCCATCGGGCCGGCACTCGAGCTGGGCGTTTTCGGTGGGGGTGAAGAGATGGGCGTCGAGAAAGTCGCCGCCGATGAGCGCGGTGAGCTGCGCGAGGGCATCGGCGGGCGGGAAGTTCTTGGTGAGATCGCGGGTCGCGTGGCGCCAGACGAAGGTGAGGTGCGGGCCGGCCTTGAGGGTGACGGGGCGCACGAAGAGGTTTTTCAACGTGGGATCGGCGCCGCGCGGCTTGCCGAGGGTGAGCTTGACCAGGGTGCCGTCGGTGATGGCGGTGTGGAGCAGGCCGAGAAATTTTTCGAGTTGAGGCGAAGCGGGCATGAGCGGCGGTTTAGCGGAGCCCGGTGGGCGCGAGATAGTAGTCGACGGGCGTGCGGCGCCACCAGCGTCCGGTGGCGGCGCGTTGCTCGCGGGTGGTGAAATGGTATTCGTAGAGCACGGCCCGGAGGTGGGCGGGAGGTTCGGCGGCGAAGGGATTGGTCGCGAGGAGCCCGGTGACGGCGGGCGTGTTTTTGAGCAAATGTTCGCAGAGGGACAGCACCCAGCGATTCTGCTCCACGCGGCCGAGGGCGGCAAACCACATTTGCCAATCGAGACGCGGCTGGTGCGGCGCGACCCAGGTTGGACGACGGGAAAGATCGCCCGGTTTGTGGCGGAATTCGTAGGCGGTCCACGTGCGACCGTCGCGGCTGCCCTCGATGACGATCTCGGCGCGCGTCGTGGTCATCACACGAAAGAGACCGTAGTTGTTAAGCGTGCGAAACGGGGCGACGGCAGCGAGAGCGGTGTTGGCGCGGTCGGAGAGTTGCCAGCGGTGGATGAACGACGGGCCGGCTTGGATCGCGGTGACGATCAAGACGAAGGCGGCGACGGGACGGAGGAGCCAACGCGGCGCGGAGTGCAATGGTGCCCCTGCTTCGCCAAGGCTACGCAGGGCTCGGCCCCAAGCCATGCGTGGGGCGAGTCCGGACCAGAACGCGTTGTCGAGCAGCGGCAGGCAGAGGGCGGCGGTGAGGAGATTGAAGAAGGTGTAGTTGCCGGTGAGGGCGATGATCCCCATGAGCGCGATGGTCGCGAGCGCGGCGGCGTGGCGGACGCGGCGCCACGGGACGAAGAAGAGAAACGGCGCGGCGAGTTCGATGACGAACATGGCGACGCAGCTGGCGCGATGGAACCAGGCGGGGAGTTGGTGCGCATACCAACCGAGCGGAGTCGGCAGCGGCTGGGTTTCGTAGTGAAGAGTGAGAGCGGTGAGGTTGGCCCACGTGGGATCGCCACTGGCGAGTTTGACGGCGCCGGAAAGAAACATGAGCCGGAAGATCAGCCACACCAGAAGCCAGCGCGCGAGCGCGGGAGGTTCGGTGCGACGCCAGAGCGGCCGCCACGACCACGGGGCGATCCAGATGGCGAGAAAAGTGGCTTCGAGCAGAAGGGCGTCCCACTGGAAATTGAAGAACGTCTGGCCGACGCCGCAGAGCGAGAGATAGCTGAGCCAGAGGACGGTGAGGTTTACGGCAGGCGCGATGCCGACGAAGAGCAGGAGGGCGCTGATTACGCCTGCAGCGCACAGGAGGTGCAGTGCGGTTGAGCTGGCTCCGAGCCACCAGCAGAGCGTGGGCAGCTGGGAGAAGGTCGAGGCGGTGGAGCCGAAGTGTTCCTGGACGGCGGCGAGAAAAGGGGCGGCGGGCAGGATGCCGTGGGGACCGATGAGGCCGTCGAGCTGGACCCAGAGGGAGGCGAAGGCGATGACGTGGACGACGGCGAGAGCGCGCAGGAAAAGCCACGTGCTGGTGGCGAAGCGATTGCGACCGTCAGGGGCAGGGAGCTGAATGGGACTGAGAGGACTAATAGGATGAATGGGCGCTAAGGCAGGAATTCAGTGGTCATGGCCTGGGCGGCGGTGACCTTGCCCTTGGGGAGGATGTTGAGCTCCTCAAGTTGGGCGATCTGCTTGGCGTAGCGCTCGGCGCTGAGGTGGCCGATCTTGGCGTTGCCGCCGTCGGCGTCGCGGCCGGTGACGAGCTTGCCGTCGATGATGAGCTGGCGTGAGGCCATCATGAATTCATCGGTGTTGCTGGAGTTGGCTTTTTTCATCGCCTCGTGCGCGGCGGTGGGATCGCCCTCGAGGTAGTCCTGCCAGCCCTTGATGTAGGCGCGCATGAAGGCCTTGAGTTCGGTGGGATGAGCGCGCGCGAATTTGCGGCTCGTGATCAACACGGCATAGGCGCGGAAGTCGGCGTCCCACGTGGCGAGGAAGCGGGGTTTTTTGCCGCCTTGGTGCACGATGTGGTAAGGCTCGGCGATGTAGTAGCCCTGTTGGATGACCTCCTTGTCACCGAGGAAGGCGGCGATGGAATAGTTGGTCGGAACGATGTTGAAATGGAGACCCTTCTTTTCGCGGAGGTAGGAGAGGAAGGCCCACTCGGGACGGGCGACGATGGTCTTGCCCTCGAGGTCGGCGAACGTCTGGACCTTGCTGTCGGCGTGCACGAGGAGACCGGACGGGTCGTCTTGAAAGACGGCGCCGATCTGGAGGATGGGCAGGCCCTCGGCTTGTTGGAGGAGCGTGTTGGTGCTATCGGCTTGTCCGATGTCGGCCTGCCCCGTGGCGATCTTGGGCATGACAAAGGCGTTGGGGCCACCGGGGATCAGGGTGACGTCGAGGCCCTCGGCGGCGAAGAAGCCCTTGGCCTGCGCTTGGTAGAAGCCGCCATGCTCGGGCTCGGCGACCCAGTCGAGTTGGACGGTGATTTTGAGGGGCGCGGCGGAGAGTGGGAGAGTGAAGAGAGAAAGGAGAAGGGTGAAGAGAATGGGACGGATGGGACTCATGGGACGGATGGGGCTGAGGGATGAAGATGAGTGGAGAGCGTGAGTCAGCTATCGGTGCGTTGATAGGAATCGTGCCACTGGTGGAGGGCAAGCCAGCTGAGCGCGTGGACGGCGGCGGCGAAGACGAAGCCGAGCACGCAAGTGACGGCGGCGGTGGCGAAGAGCGCGGGGTATTTGGCCTGGCTGCTGTAGATGATGGCTTGGAAGCCGAGGCCGCCGCCATCGCCGGCGGAACTGCCGGCGGTGTAGTCGCCGACGAGTGCACCGATGGGGGCGAGCACGGCGGCGATGCGCAGGCCGGTAAAAAAATAGGGCAGCGCGGCGGGCACGCGGAGGCGGAAGGTTTCCTGTAGCTTCGAGGCGCGATACATGCGGAAGAGCTCCACGAGATGCCGGTCGGTCGAGATGAGGCCCTGCGTGGTGTTCACGACGAGCGGGAAAAAACAGATGAGGAATGTGATAACGACGACGCTGTTGAGGCCGGCGCCGACCCAGAGGACGAGGATGGGCGCGAAGATGATGATGGGCGTCATCTGCAGGACCATCAGGTAGGGATAGAGGCTGACGCGCACGAGCGACGAGAGGGACAGGAAGAGCGCGAGCCCGAAGCTGATGACGGTGGCGGCGAGAAAGCCAAGCAGCGCGCCCTTGGCGGTGTTGAGCGTGGCGCGGGAGAGCGAGTCGGAGTTGTTTTGGAGGGCGGCGAAAATCTCGTCAGGCGTGGGCAGGAGGAATTTGTAGTCCTCGGAAAGATGATGGCGCAGGGCATACCATGCGGCGACGACAAGTGCGCCGATGACGACGGGCAGGAGGATGTTGAGGAAGCGGCGCGGCATCGTGGTCAGGCTTTTTCGACGGAACGGAGGAGTTGGGAGACCTCGGCGACTTGCTCCTGGTAGGCGCGTGAGAGGCGCGTGGCCTCGGTGCGCGGGTAGGGGAAGTTGACGGCGACCTCGCGGTGGATGCGGCCGGGGTTGGCGGACATGACGACGATGCGGTTGGAGAGAAAAACGGCCTCGGCGACGGAGTGCGTGACGAAGAAGGCGGTCCACGCCTGTTTCTCGCGGATGGCGAGCAGCTCTTCGTTGAGGTGCTCGCGGGTCATTTCATCGAGGGCGCCGAAGGGTTCGTCGAGGAGGAGGATCTTGGGTTCGAGCGTAAGCGCACGGGCAATGGAGACGCGCATTTTCTGGCCGCCGGAAAGCTGGCGTGGGTAGGCGTGCGCGCGGTCGGCGAGTTGCACGAGGGCAAGGGCGCGTTCGCGGGCAGTGGCACGGGCGTCGGCGGGGATGCCACGGAGCGAGAGGGCGAGCTCGATGTTGTCGGCGACGGTGAGCCAGGGGAGGAGCGTCGGCTCCTGAAAGACGAAGGCGAGTTCCGCGGCGGCCTCGGCGGGCGTGCGGCCGTTGACGGTGAGCGTGCCGCGGGTGACGGGGCTGAGACCGGCGACGAGACGGAGGAGCGTGGATTTGCCGCAACCGCTGGGGCCGATCAGGCTGATGAAATCGCCGGGTGCGGCGGTGAGGTCGATGCGATCGAGGATCACGGGGCCGTCGCCGTAGCGTTTTTCAACGTCGTGGAAGGCAACGATGGGCGGCGAGGCGGTCATGCGGCGGGGGCAAATGATCAAGGTCCCGTGGCTAATGTCCAATGACTAATGCCCGACAGAATGAGCAATCGCGTCCTAATAAGACGAACAGGTCAGAGGGGACGGATGGGGTCCTGGACTACGGAAGTTTTTCGAGTGAGGTTTTGGCTTGGGCGAAGTTGGGATCGAGTTGGAGGGCGGCTTCGTAGGCGGCGCGGGCGGCGGGTTTGTCGCCGCGTTTTTCGGCGAGGTTGCCGAGGCGCCAGTGGACGGCGGCGTGGGAGGGCTCGTCCTTGGCGGGGGTGAGTTCGAGGCAACGGCGGAGGTGTTGTTCGCCGGCATCCAGATTTTGGCTGCTGTCGGCGGCGATGCGGCCGAGCGAATAGTGGGCGATGTAGGAATCGGGCTGCGCGGCGAGCAGGGTGTCGAACAGCGCGCGGGCTTCGTCGTAGCGATGCTCGTTCGCGTAGAGCTGGCCGAGGACGAGGGTGCCCATGGTGAGATCGCGTTTTTTAATCTCCTCGGCCTGCTCGTAGGCCTTGGGGAGGCCGCCGCCGAGGAAGCCGGGAGCCTGGCGGTAGAAGGCGATGAGGCCGTTGCGGGCGGCGAGATTGTCGGGGTTGAGCTCGACGGCGTGCTCGAGCGCGGCCCGGCATTTTTTGGCGAAACCCATCTGGGAAAAAACGCTGCCTTTTGAGGCGGCCTTGCCATAGGCGCCGCCGAGTTCGGCAAAGTAGTCGGAGTTGGTGGGCGCGAGCGCGGTGGCTTTTTCGAGTTGGTTGATGGCGTCTTCCTGGTCGTTGCGGCGGAGTGCGATGGTGCCGAGGAAGTAGCGGTATTTGGCGTTGTCGGGTTCGGCTTCGGAGAGCTGCTGGTAGGCGACGCGGGCCTCGGGAAATTTCTTCGCCTTGTAGAGCGCGAGGGCGTCTTCGGGAGTGGGGATTGCGGCCGCGAGGCGAAAGGTGAAGAGGGAAAGGAGAAGGGTGAAAAGAATGGGACGGATAGGACGCATGGGACTGAGGGGACTTAGGGAGTGGCCAACTGGAGGATGCGACTCGCGTGGGGCGGGGGTGGTTCCTTGGCGCCTTCGTGCTGGGTCCAGCCGCTGCCGGCGATGACGGTGGGCTGGCCGGCGACGAGGGTGATGAGCGTGAGATCGTCGAGGCCGGGGAGCGATGCGGCGACGACCTCGAAACGGGTGATGGCGTCAGCGGCGGGGTTGAGTGTGAAGCGGACGATGCGCGGTGGATTGATGCCGTTTTGCACGGCGTAGAGGGCGTCGTGGCGGGCGACGAGTCCGTCGAGGCCGAGGAGGGTGGTGTCGGCGGGCGGAGCGAGGGAGTGGATGGCGCGCGTAGCGAGATCGATGGTGTGGAGGCCGTTGGCGTAGTCGGAGACGAGGAGCGATTGCGCGTGGTTGACGAGGGCGAGACCTTGCAGAGAGGCGAAGGCGGCGGATTCGCAGAGCGGAATGAGCTGTGCGGCGCCGGGGGCGAGTTGCCAGATGACGGGAGCGACGCTGTCGGTCAGGTAAACGGTGCCGTCGGGTGCGAGCGTGAGATCGCCGAGGACGTGGTCGCGACCGTCGGTGGGCACGGGGATGAGGCGGCGGAGCTCGCCGGTGGTGAGGGAGAGTTCGGCGAGGGCGGCGTGACCTTTGAGGGCGGCGGTGTAGCCGGCGATTTCCGGGAGCGCGGAGGTAGCGACCCAGAGGGCATCGCGGGTTTCGTCGACGGCGAGGCCGAAGGCGCCATAGAGCGCGTCGGGCTTGGCGAAACGCGTGAGTTGGCCGGCGGAGTCGAGGCGCCAGATGCAGCGAGCGTGGACATCGCCGAGAAAGAGGTCGCCGGTTTTTTCGCGCCACGCGATGCCTTCGAGAATGCCGGGGACGGTGGGAATTGCGTGAAGCGTGATGGCGGTGCCACGCGGGGTGAGGTTGGCGGCGAGGGTGTTGAGGATGACGGCGAACTCAGGGCGCGATTGCAGCGGGGCGAGATCATCGCTGCGGGCGATGGGCATGGTGATACCGAGGGCGGCGAGGCGGCGAAGAGTGGCAAGTGCGGCGTCGGGCTGGGCGGTCAGCACCTGGGCGCTGGCGAGGTTGAAGAGGTAGCGGGGCGAGTCGGGACGGAGCGCGAGGGCGGCTTCGCAGGCGGCGAGCATCGCGGGGTAGTCCTTGGCCTGATAGGCGGCGACGGCGGCGCGGCGGTAGTCGAAGTGGGTCTTGGCGGGCTCGGCGGCGAAGCCGAGCGTGGCGGCGCAGAATAGGAGGATGGGACCTATAAGACCTATGGGACGCATAGGTCCCATGAGAGCTGCGGGCGCAGCAGGTGACGATGGAAAAAACGAGAGCTGCTACTCGTAGCGGAGCGCGTCGATGGGGTCGAGCTGGGCGGCTTTGCGGGCGGGATAGAAGCCGAAGAAAACACCCACGGCGGCGCTGAAGACGAAGGCGATGACAATGGCGTCGGTGGAGACGAGCGTGGCCCAGCCGTTGAGGCGGGACATGAGCTGCGAGGTGCCGATGCCGAGCAGGATGCCGAGCGTGCCGCCGAAGACGCTGAGCACGACGGACTCGGTGAGAAACTGGAGCATGATTTCGCGGCCATGGGCACCGACGGCGAGGCGGATGCCGATCTCGCGGGTGCGCTCGGTGACACTGACGAGCATGATGTTCATGATGCCGATGCCGCCGACGAGGAGGGAGACGCCGGCGATGGCGCCGAGGAGGAGCGTCATGGTCTTGGTGGTCGCGGTGGCCGCCTCGGCGATCTCGAGCTGGTTGCGGACGGTGAAGTCGGGGTCGCGATCCTGGCGGCGTTGCTGCAGGACGTCGGTGACCTGCTGCTGGATGCGCGGCATGTCGTCGGGGCTGGCGGCCTGGATGAGGATCGAGTTGATGTTCTTGCGGCGGGCGACGCGCTTGAGGTGGCTGCTGTAGGGAATGATGACCGTGTCGTCCTGATCCTGCCCGAAGGTGTTGAAGCCCTTGGGGGCGAGCACGCCGAGGATGCGGAAGGGGATGTTGCGGATGCGGATCGTCTGGCCGATGGGATCGCCGTCGGGGAAGAGCTGGTCGGCGACGGTTTTGCCAATGACGGCGACCTTGCCGAAGCTGCGGACGTCGGCCTCGGTGAACATGTCGCCCTCGGAGAGGGTCCAGAGGCGGATGCCGAGGTAGTCGGGACTTTCGCCGAGAATCTGGGTGTTCCAATTGAGGCCGTTGGCGAGGACCTGGGAGCGGTCGCGCATCTCGGGGCTGACGGCGACGATGCCGGAAACCTCGTCGAGGATGGCCTGGGCATCACCTTCGGTCAGCGTGCTGGCGCTGCCCCAGCCGCCGCGCATCCCGCCGGTCGTGCTCGTGCCGGGCCAGACCATGACGATGTTCTGGCCGAGGGCGGCAATCTGCGCCTCGACCTGGGCCTTGGCGCCGTTGCCGATGCTGACCATGGCGATGACGGCGCCGACGCCGATGATGATGCCGAGCGCGGTGAGCGAGGAGCGCAGGATGTTGCGGCGCAGGGCGCGGAAGGAGATGACGAGCGTCGAATTAATGCGCATGGCTCAGGTGGTTTCGGTCAGTTTGGCCTCAGCCTCGGCGGCGAGGAGCTTTTGCATTTCGAGCGCGGAGATGGAGCGGTTGGCGACCTGGATGTCGCTGACGACGCGGCCGTCGCGCACGATGAGGTTGCGCTTGCAGTAGGCGGCGATGTCGAGCTCGTGCGTGACCATCAGGATGGTGATGCCCTCGTCGTTGAGTTTTTGGAAAACGCCCATGACTTCGACGGACGTTTTGCTGTCGAGGTTGCCGGTGGGTTCGTCGGCGAGGAGGATCTGGGGTTCGTTGACGAGGGCGCGGGCGATGGCGACGCGCTGCTGCTGGCCGCCGGAGAGCTGGCTGGGAAAATGGTCGGCGCGATTGGCGAGGCCGACGATGTCGAGGCAATGCATCGCGCGATCACGCAGGGCGCGACCGGAGACCTTGCGGTTGCCGTAGAGCATGGGGAGCTCGACGTTTTCGAGGGCGGTGGTGCGGCTGAGGAGATTGAAGCCCTGGAAAACGAAACCGAGCTTCTGGTTGCGGATGTCGGCGAGTTCGTCGCGGCCGAGGTGCGAGACATCGATGCCGTCGAGCAGGTAGGCGCCGCGGGTCGGCCGGTCGAGACAGCCGATGAGATTCATCAGCGTGGATTTGCCGGAGCCGCTGGCGCCCATGATGGCGAGAAAATCGCCGCGATGGATCTCCAGCGAGATGCCGCGCACGGCGTGGACCTTCACCTCGCCGGTGTCGTAGATCTTGTGGAGGTCCTGCAGGTGAACAACCGCGCTCATGGGTGCGTCGATGAAAATAAAGGCGGTGGCCTTAGAAGCGGCGGGGCTGGCCACCGAAGGGATTGGCGGCGGGCGCGGCGGCGGGTTTGGCACCGGGAATGGTGACGCTGGTGATGAGCACGTCGCCTTCCTTCAGGCCATCGAGCACCTCGGTGGCGCTGCCGTCGGAGATGCCCAGTTTGACGGTGACGGCCTCGGGCACGGGATTTTCGGTGGTGCCGGCGAGCTTGTAGATGGTGCGGGTGGTGATCGCGGGCGTTTCGGAGCCGCCGCGGTTGCGGTTGCCCATGGCGGGCAGTTCGAGGCCGCGCTTCTTGGCGAGGGCCTTGAGCTTCTCGCGGATTTCGGGACTCGGCGGGCCGGAGCCGGGGGTGAAGCCGACTTCCTGGAGCATGGCCATCATCTGTTCGCGGGTGGCGGTGACGGGAGCAGCGGGAGCAGCGGGGGCGGCGGGCGCGGACCCGGCAGCGGTGCCGGAGGCGGTCGTTGCGACTTTCGCGGGCGGGGGCAGGAGATCCTCGGGCATGCGCACGCGGAGGGTGCTGTTGGGCACACGGAGGGCGTCCTCGCGGTGGGCGATGACGACGGAGACGTTGGCGGTCATGCCGGGCTTGAGCTTCAGGTCGTCGTTTCGAACCTCGATGATGGTCTGGTAGGTGACAACGTTCTGCTCGGTCTTCGGCGAGTTGCGGATCTGGATGACGCGACCGCGGAACTGGCGGTTGGGAAACGCGTCGACGCTGAAGCTGACGGACTGGCTGTTCTCGACGCTGCCGATGTCGGCCTCGGCGATGGAGGCGTTGATCTGCATTTTGGCGAGATCGTTGGCGATGATGAAGAGGACCGGGGCGTTGAAGCTGGCGGCGACGGTCTTGCCGACGTCGGTCTGGCGGTCGATGACGATGCCGTCGATGGGCGAGAAGATCGAGCAGCGTGCGAGATCAAGCTTGGCGTTTTCGAGCGAGGCCTTGCGGGTGAGCAACTCGGCGTCGGCCTGCGAGAGCTGGGCCTCGGCCTGGTCGAGCTCCTGCTGGGAAACGAGATTCTTTTCACGCAACGCGCGGGTGCGCTCGGTGTTGAGGCGCGTGAGCGTGTGGGTGGCGGTGGTCGAGGCGAGATCGGCCTCGCTCTGGCGGAGACGTTGCTCGTAGGTCGCGGGGTCGATCTTGGCAAGGAGCTGGCCGGCTTTTACGGGCGAGTTAAAGTCAACGAGCACCTCGGTCACGAGGCCGGAGACCTGGCTGCCGATCTCAATCGAGGTAACCGGCTGCAGCGTGCCGGTGGCGGTGACAACCTGTGAGAGCGTGCCACGGCCGACGGTGGTGGTGGTGAAGACGGGTTTCGCGGAGCCCTCGGCGTGGAAATACCGCCAGAGGCCGAAGCCGGCGCCGGCGAGCACGACGAGGAGGATGATGAGACCGCTGAAGCTGCGTGATTTGGCCATGGAGAGGAAAAAGATGGGAAAACGGTGACCGGACGGGAGCGAGGGCCAATCAGCCGCCCGTGGTCGGGGAGGGCAGACTGGCCGTCATCCTTCGCTGAGACGCCCTGAAGCGCAACGAGGTGACACTAAATTTTTGAAAACTGAAATCAGCGCCCGTTGGCCTGGCGGAGAGCCGTGGCGACGTTGGCGGGCACGAAGTGGGAAATATCGCCGCCGTAGCGGGCGACCTGGCGGACGAGGGTCGAGCTGGTGTAGCTGAACTGCTCGTTGGGCATCACGAAAATGGTCTCAATCTCGGGCTTCAGGTGGCGGTTCATCAGCGCCATGTTGAACTCGAACTCAAAGTCGGAGAGCGCGCGCAGGCCGCGGATGATCGCCTGCGCATTCTGCGCGAGGGCAAAATCGACGAGGAGACCGCTGAAATTCGTGACCGTGACGTTGCTGAACCGGGCGACGTTGGGGCGGACCATGGCGAGGCGCTGCTCGACGGTGAAAAGCGGGGCCTTGCCGGGGTTGTCGGCGATGGCGACGGTGACGCGGTCGAAGAGCTTGGCCGCGCGGGAAAGCACATCGAGATGCCCGTAGGTGATGGGGTCAAAGGTGCCGGGATAAATGCAGTGGCGCATGGGACGGACGGGCAGAGAAACGCATCCGGCGGCGGGTGGCGAACGTCTTTTTCGACATAAGCGGCGCCGGATGGTCACGCCTCTGTGATTGCATTTCCGCGGGCGGCATGCGTGTTTTCCGAACGCTTGCGCTTCAACCTTCCCAACATCCTGACCCTGTCCCGCCTGCCCGCGATGTTCGCGATCGTGGCGTTGATGTATTCCGATTTTCCCTGGGCGGCGACGATCGCGTTCTGGCTCTACATTGCGGCGGCGCTGTCGGACTGGCTCGATGGCAAGCTGGCGCGCGCCAGCGGGCAGGTTTCGACCTTCGGGCGGTTCATGGACGCGGTCATCGACAAGGTGATGGTGATCGGCCTCATGATCGCGCTGGTGAACGGCGGGTATTTTCTCGGCTACCGGATCACGGCGATGATCTTCGTGCTCTGCATCCTGTGCCGCGAGTTCATGATCTCGGGGCTGCGCATGGTGGCGGCCACGAAAGGCATCGTCGTCGAGGCGGATGCGGGCGGAAAATTCAAGACCTTCCTGCAGCTGAACGCCATCGGCTGGCTGCTGGGTGCGCGCATGCTCACGCAGGATTTTGGCGAGCTGTTCAACGGCGCGGAGCACTGGCAGGTGACGGGCGTGCATGTGATTGGACTCACGTTCTTCGTGCTCTCGGCGGTGCTGACGGTGACGTCGGGCATCACGTATTTCCGCCGGCACGGACACGTGGTGCGGGATTAAACGGATGCGCCTGCAGCAACCGGTCTGGCCGCGTTTTCTTTCCACCCCGACGGTGGTGAACTGTGCCACGCTTGGCCCGATCGGCCGGAAACTGAAAGCGCCCGGCACGTGGGGTTCGCTGGCGGGCCTGTGCTACTTCACGGTGATCTTTTACCCGATGGGGCTGATCGCGACGCTCTTGCTCAGCGCGATTGGTGCCTACGTGGCGGTGGCGATCTGCGGCGAGGCAGAGTTTCGCCTGGGGAAGCGCGACCCAGGCGAAGTGATCCTCGATGAATTTGTGGCGATGCCGCTGTGTTTTCTCGGCTGGCACCAGCTGGTCGGACCGGCGCCGGGGTGGGTGGTGTTTTTGGCGGGGTTCGCGGTGTTTCGTTTTTTTGACATCGTGAAGCCGCTGGGCATCCGCCGGCTGCAAGATTTACCTGCGGGCTGGGGGGTGGTGGCGGACGATCTCGCGGCCGCGCTGGCGACGTGCGCGGTGTTGCATGGCGCGCAGCAGTTGTGGCTGTGGTTCGGGCGCTGAGCGCCGCGAGTGGCCAGAAAGACGCGGCGGCGGCGTCAGAGACGGGTCAGACGAAGAAGGACTCGAGCAACTCGCGCGGCGTGCCGTTGTATTCCGAGACTTGGAGGTCGCCGCAGACCTGTTGGTCGCCGCCGGTGAAGTAAACGATGGTCTTGCCCTGCCAGGAGCAGAGCTCGGCGTCGGAGGCGTTGCTCTCGCGGATCGTCGTGGAGCGGAGCGGATGGACGGGTTGCGACGGGTCGAAGGTCAGGAAGGGACGGTCGGCGGGCGCGTCCTCCCAGTGGACCAGGTCGCGTGAACGGGCGATGCGTGTCTCGTAGCGCGGACCAGGCAGGGCTTCGAGGTAGAGCGTGTAGTAGCGACCGCCCTCGAAGTAGAGCGCCGGGCCGCCGACGTATTTGGCATGGCCGTAGATGCCGTCGGGCACGGGCGTCCAGTGCCGGAGATCGGGCGACGTGAAATACTTGAAGGTGAATGGCGGCGGCCAGCGCGGGTCGTTGGTTTCGACGAGCAGGGCGAAATGGCCATCACCGCGGCAGACGGCGACATTGAAGAATTTCTCATCCGGCTGGGCGCGGAGGACGACCTCGGGCGCGGTCCAGTGTTCGAGATCGGTGGAGGTGGTGAGGGAGATTTCAACGATGTTCCACTTGGCGCCAGCGCCCCAGTTGCCGGCGAAGACGTGCACGCGACCATCCCAGACGAAGGCCATGCCGAGGCCGTGGCCCGTGAGCGGCGTGGCGACGATGCGGTCGGTGGCGAGATCGCGAATGCGCACGGCGTCCTGCTGGCACGCGGTGCCGTCGGGGGAGCCGGGATGTTCCCACTGCATCTGCCAGTTTTCCAAACGGTAGAGCCGATCACGAAAGGCGAACGGCGTGACCTCGACGAGAGGTGAATTGAGCTTGCGGCGATGCGGGAGCGGGTGCCGCCAGGCGGGCGCAGAGGTGGGGGAAGCAGGTGTCATGGGGTGGGCGCGAACGAAAGGGGTGAAGCGCGCGGATGGAAATCAGGGCAGGGCCTCGAGATTCTCGACGGGCACGCGGACCAGGAGGCCTTGTTGCAGCACGTCGATCGAAATGATGATGGCGCCGGGATTGGCGGGATCGGTGACGTAGCCTTCGACGCCGTGGAGCGGACCGCCGGTGACTTTGACGCGGCGGCCTTTTGTGATCAACGGCATGAGGCTCAGCTCGAAACCGGAGGCGACGATGGCCTTGACGTCGGCGAGCTGGCGGAGAAAGGCGGCTTCGTTGGTGACAGGGATGGCGCGGGCGAGCAGGTCCTGCTGGTAGATGCGGGCGCGGAGCTCGGCCGGCACCTGGGCGAAGACGTAGCCGGGAAAGAGCGGCTTGGTGAAGCGCTTCGTCTGCTGCCGGTAGCGGCGCACGCTTTGCACGAGCGCGAGGTAGTGCTCGAATTTTTCGGCGGCCATGAGCGCGGCGAATTTTTTCTCGCAGCGCGGCTTGGTGTGGCAGACGAGCCAGGACGGCTCGGAGGTGAGAGCGGGGGCGGTCACGCAGCGGGCACGGTTCAGAGCTGCTTCAGGAGCTGAAGCGCCTCGAGGTAGCCGGGAAAACCCTTGCCGCAGATCATGGCGCGGCAGGCGCCGGCAGTCATCGAGGTGTGGCGGAATTTTTCGCGTTTCTTGATGTCGGAAATATGGACCTCGATGGCGGGCTTGTCGGAGGCGGAGAGGGCGTCGCGGAGGGCGATGCTCGTGTGAGAATAGGCGCCGAAATTAACGATGAAGGCGTCGATGCCGCGGTCGGTGAGAGCGTGGATCTTGTCGACGAGCGCGCCTTCGTGGGCGGATTGGAAGAAGGTGGGAGTGAAGCCGAGTTTTTTGGCTTCGGTGCGGATGAGTTTTTCCAAATCCTTCAGCGTGGCACGGCCGTAGATCTCGGGCTGGCGCTTGCCGAGCCGGTCAAGGTTGGGGCCGTGGAGAATGGCGATTTTTTTCATGGAGAGATCACCACGAAACACACGAAACACACGAAAAGGGAAAGGACTGTTTTCGTGGGCGGAGTTTGGTGGGAGTCAAAGTGGATTGCCGGTGGCGAGGAATTCCCACGGCAGCTTGAATTTTTTGGCGAGTTCCGCGGCCAGGGCGCGGACGGCGTGGACCTCGGTGGCGTAGTGGCCGCAGAGATAAAGGTTGAGCTGGTTTTCCTGGGCGACGTTGAAGTGCTCCTCACGCAATTCGCCGGTGACGAAGGTGTCGGCGCCGGAGGCGACCACGTGGCTCATGGCGCTGGCGCCGCTGCCGCTGCAGAAGGCGATTTCGCGGGGCGTGGCAGAGCCGTATTCGATGGCGATGACGCGGCCGTAAAGTTTTTCGAGTTTCGCCCGGAGCGCGGCGCGGGTGAGTTTTCCGGCCGGAGCGATGCAGGCAATGTCACCACCGCTACGGGGGCCGGGGTCAGGAATAAAGGTGCGGTGAGGCTTGAGGCCGAGTTGGCGGGCGAGCAGGGCGTTGTTGCCGAGCTGTGGGTGGGCATCGAGCGGGAGGTGACTGGAGTAGAGGGCGCAGTTGCCGTTGATAAGCGTCGAGACGCGCTCGTAAACCGGGCCGGTGAGCGGCTTGGGCATGTCCCAATACATGCCATGGTGCACGATCAGAAAATCGACACCGGCGGCGACAGCCTGGCGGAAAGGCACGACGCCGGCATCGACGGCGGCGCCGATCTTGGTGACGCGGCCGGAGTTGGCGACCTGCAGGCCGTTGAAGGCGCCGGGGTAGTCGGTGAACGCGGTGCGGCGCGTGCGGCGGTCACAGTAGGCAACGAGATCGGTGAGCGTGGGCATGGCGGCGTGGTGGTCGGCGAGAAATGAGGGGGCGGTTGTGGGGAAAAGGAGAACGAGAACGATTGGGAGAACGAGAACGATTTTCAGGCTGGGCCGAGACGACAGCTGTGGGCGCTGAAGCCGGCGCCGAAACTGACGAGCCAGTGGTCGCCGGTGGCTTGGTTGGTAGGCGGGGATGCGAGGGCGCGTTCCAAGGCGAAGAGCACGGAAGGGCTGCTCATGTTGCCGCAGTCGCGAAGCACGGCGGCGCTCGCATCGAGTGGGTAGGGCGCGACGATGGGCGCGATGGCGTCGAGCACGTCGCGGCCGCCTGGATGGGCGATGACGCGGGCGACGGGACGAGGTCCGCGGCGCGACCAGAGCCGCTCGACGGCGCCGGCAGCGAGGGCGGGGACGGAGCGGTCGAGCAGATTGCGGAGACGACCGTTGCGTTGTTCGAAGCGGAGCTTGTCGCGGTCAGCGGGTTGATGGTGCGTGTCGAAATCGAAGGCGCGCAGGCCGGTGGGGCCGGGTGTTGCACGCCAGAGGGTGGCGGCGGCACCGTCGCTGAAGAGGCACGCGCTGATGAGCACGCCGGGATCGTCATCGAGGTAGAATGCCGCCGAGCAAATTTCCACCGAAACGCAGGCGACGGTGGCGTTGGGTTGGGCGGCGAGAAGGTGGCTGGCGGCGCGGAGCGTGGGAATGGCGGCGCCGCAGCCGAGGCCGACGAGGTCTTGCAGGAAGGCGTTGGGCCGCAGGCCGAGTTGTTCGGCAACGTAGCTGGTGAGGCCCGGGCAAAGGTAGCCGGTGCAGGTGCAGATGAGGAGCGCGTCGAGTTCATTGGCGCGGACGTTGGCCTGAGCGAGGGCGGCGGTGAGGGCGCGGGCGGCGAGGCGGGGGCCTTCGGCGCGGAAGATGGCATGAAGTTCGTCGGCGCTGCGCTCGAAAATACCGGCGATGTCGGGCGCGGCGAAGTGACGTGTGGCAATGCCGTGCTCGCTGCGCAGGATGCCGTGCAGGATGAGCCGCGAGCGTTTGTGGAGCCGGGCCTTGGCGGGTGAGCGGTCGATGAGGTCCCAGCATTCGGCTTGGGTGAAGGTCGCAGGCGGCACTGCGGTGGCGAGGGCATGAAGATACATGGGAGGATGACCAGTGACTAAGGCCCGATGACGCATGTCCAAAGACGTGGCCGGAGGGAGGATTTAGTGCAGGGCGGCATAGAGCGGGCGAAGAGGGAGAAGCCCGGCGCGGCTGAACAAGGTCAACCAGCGCTGGTGCGAAGGCCGGAGGAGAAACGGGTGGAGCGTGGCAGCGGAAGCGAGGCGGAGGCGGAAGTGTCGGCGCAGCGCGGTGCGCACGGTGCGCTGGGCGGCGGCCCAGGTAAGTTCGTGGCGGGCGTAGGCGAGCAGCGGATCGAGGGCGAGGGCGGCGCTCTGGAAGGCCATGGCCATGCCGTTGCCCGTGAAAGGCGGAATCATGGCGCACGTGTCGCCCAGTTCGAAACGGTTGGAGACGGGGAGCTGGCGATCGAAGCCGACCGCGGAGACCGCGCAGAAGGAGGCGGCGTCGAATTCAGCGTGAGTGAGGCGCACGGCGAGCTGCGTGAGGCCGGCGGCGTGCAAGTAGGCGAGCAGGAGCGCCGCGCCCTTGCCGCTCAATTCGCGCCGCCGGAAGAGGCCGCAGAGATTGACGCGGTGGGCATCGATGCGAGCGAGGCCGAGGTAGGATTGAGCGCCGAGATGGAGTTCGAGGTCGGCGGCGAGCGGGAGATGGAGCGCGTGAATTTTCAGGCCGATCCATGGCGAGCGCGCCGGCCGCCGGCCGGTGGCGAATACCCGGCCATCGGGGGTTGTTGAGTCGATGACACGGGTGTGGCGGCGCAAAACACCGCCGGCGGCGACGAACGCATCGGCGAGTCGCGCGTCCAGGGTGTGCCGGCTGAGGCCGAGCGCGGGGGCGGGCAAGCGTTGGCGACGCAGGTTTTTTTGCGCGATGAACCAGGCGACTTCGCGGTGAGGCAGCGCATCCGCAAGAAAGGGGGCGAGGTGAAGGCGCTGGATGGTCGCGGCGTCGAGCCCGGCGATGAATTCGCCGCAGACCCGGTGGCGCGGGTAGTCGCCTGCTTCGAAGAGCGTGACGGGCACACCGGCGCGGCGCAGCCCGAGTCCGAGGGAAAGTCCGGCGAGGCCGCCCCCGACGATCTCGATGGGATGAAGTGCCTTCATGGGCGGCGACGGGCGATGAAACGGCAGGCTCCGAGCAGAGTGGTCGAGCAGGTGCACTCCCACTCGACAGCATTCAGGCCGAGCCGTTGCGCGAGTTCGCCGGGAAGAAACCCCGCGGCGATGCTGACGGGCGCGTCGTGGAGCGTGACGTGGTTGGCGCGAAACAGCGGACCCAGGAAGCGGATGAGGCGCTGCGAGGACCGGTGGCGAGCCGGTTCACAGGCGACAATGAGCCGGGCGTGACGCCGCCATTGAGCCCCGAGAACGGCAAGCGTGGCGTCGGAAAACTGATGCAAGATGAGGTTGCCGATGATGACAGGATAGTCGGCGTAGTCAGGGAAGCCTGTGAGGTCGGCTTGATGCCAAGTGTGGCCGGCGGGCCAGCCCGCGGGGCTGGGCCAAAGATCGAGACCGTCGGCGTTGACGCCATGCCCAGCGAGGCGGCGAGTGAGTTCGCCGGTGCCGGCGCCGAGTTCGAGCACGCGTTCACCGGGCTGCACCAACGGCGGCAGCGTGCGGGCGAACCAGCGGTGGTTGCCCATGAAGCGGTTGATCAGGCGCAGGTCGCGGCGACTGTGTTGCGCGTCGGGGTGATCCGGCGGGAGCGAGTCAAGCAACTCGGGCTGAAGCGTGCGCGGGGTCATGCCGGGGAAAGATTGCCCGCGCGCGCGCAGATGTCCAACGTCGTGTCGCTATCACATGAGCGAACCCATCACCCAGACTCCCGTTGACCTGATTGCCGAAGCCGCGGCGCGGTTTCCGCACCGCCCCTCGTGGGACGAGTATTTCATGGCGACGGCCGTGCTGATGTCCACGCGCTCGAACTGCGAGCGGTTGCACGTGGGCTGCGTGATCGTGACCGGGGGCGCGCGCAAAAACCGCCTTGTGGCGGCCGGTTACAACGGCCATTTGCCCGGCACGCCGCATGTCTCCCGGCTGCGCGATGGACACGAGCAGGCGACGGTGCACGCCGAGCAGAACGCGATCGCCGATGCGGCGCGGCGCGGCAGCTCGGTCGAAGGCTGCGTGGCGTATGTGACGCATTACCCGTGCATCAATTGCGCAAAGATCATGGCGGCGGCGGGGCTCGCGGAAATCCGCTACCGGCTCGACTACGCCAATGACCCGCTCGTGGCGCCGCTGCTGGCGGAAGCTGGCGTGACGGTTTTGAAACTTTGAGAATGTTGAATCATCTTGCCGGCCATGCGTGAGCGTCGCACCACCACCAAGAAGGACAGTGTCGCCGGCTCGCTGCTGCTCGCGCACCCGACCCTGCGGGACCCGAACTTTCGCCGCACCGTGGTGCTGATGTCGGTGCACGACGGCAACGGCGCGATGGGCGTGGTGCTCAACCGCCCGCTGAACCGGCGGCTGGGCGAGTTGAACGGCGACTTTGCGCTTGGGGCGCTGGCGAGTGTGCCACTGTTCAATGGCGGCCCCGTGAAGCAGGACCAATTGATCCTGGCGGCGTGGGAAGCACAGCCCGATGGATTTCGGCTGCATTTCGGATTGGAGCCGGCGAAGGCCGAGCAATTGCTGTCGACGCCGGGTTCGCACGTGCGGGCGTTCCTGGGTTATTCAGGCTGGTCCCGTGGACAGCTCGAAAAGGAGCTGAAGCAGGATGCCTGGGTGCAGGCCGATATCCCGCACGATCTGTTAGGTCACTCGCAGGACAATGCCTTATGGCGCGTCATCCTCGGTCGCGAAGGCGATGCGTGGCGCCTGTTGGCGAACGAGCCCGAGGATACGAGTCTCAATTGAGCTGAGTGGCGAAGGCCGTGTCGCATGTGTGCCGTGCGGGATGCACGCCTGGGCACGCAAAGCATCCGACGGAGGGCACGGTGGTCCCGGGAGGCGTCGAAACCGCGAATTTGGCGGAGTTTAGGTCTCGGCAGGAGGGCGCACTGCTCGATAGTTTGGCCGACCTCGTTGCGAACCTAAACCCCTCTTCCAATGCCTGATTCAAAACTGCCCACTACCGGGTGGACAATTCAGTTGACAGGGGGAAGCGCGCTCTGTGTTTTGACCACTTTTATGAAAGTCGTTTCCTCCATCAAATCCGCCAAGAAGCGTCACCCGGCCTGTCAGGTCGTGCGCCGCAAGGGTAAAATCTACGTGATCAACAAGGTCGAGCCGCGTTACAAGGCCCGCCAAGGTTAATCCTCCAAACCTCTTTATCGCCGTGAAAGCCGAAGGCCATCCCACTCTTAATAACGTCTGCTTCCTCGATGTCGCGAGCGGCAAGCGTTTCCTCACCAAGTCCACGATGAAGTCCGCCCGCAAGGAGACCATCGATGGCGTCGAATACCAGATCGTCGTGCGCGACGTGACGATGGATTCGCATCCCGCCTACACCGGCGAGAAGCGTCTCGTCGACACCGCCGGCCGCGTCGAGAAGTTCACGACGAAGTTCAAGCGCAGCTCGACCGCCAAGAAGTAAGCCGCGCCAGGTGCCCATTTGCGAAGCCCTCCGATTTCGGAGGGCTTTTTTGTTGGCGCAGTGCGCGGGGGCTGGCTGGGTAAGGGGGTGCAGCCCCTGAACCTCCTGATTTTTGACTGCGACAGCACGCTCAGCGCCATCGAAGGCATTGACGAACTCGGCCGCGTGCGCGGACCGGAGGTCTTCCGGATGGTCGAGGCGATGACCAACGACGCGATGAACGGAAAGATCGCGGTCGAAGGCGTGTTCAAGGGTCGGCTCGACATTATCCAGCCGACGCTCGCCGATGTGGCGGCGGTGGGGGCGCGTTACATCGGGACCGTCGAGCCGACAGCGCAGACGACCATTGTCGAACTGAAGCGACGCGGCTGGACGCCGTTGATCGTGAGTGGCGGCTTTCGCCCGACGATCCGGCCGCTGGCGGATTTCCTGGGGATCGCGCGAGTCGAAGCGGTGGATCTGTTCTTCAATGCGGACGGCAGTTACCGCGGCTACGATGCGGATTTCCCGACGACGCGCTCGGGGGGCAAGCCGGAGCTGGTCGCGCGGTTGAAGGCGGAACTCAAGCCGGCGCGCATCGTGGCGGTGGGGGATGGGGTCAGCGATCTCGAGATGCAGCCGGTGGTGGAGCGTTTCTTTGGCTTTGGGCGCTATGTGGAGCGGCCGGCGGTGAAGAAACGCGCGGAGAATTTTATCCATTCGCTGGACGAACTTCTGAAACACTTATGAGCATGACGACCACACGCCGGAGATTTTTCGGGCTTTTCACGTTGCTGACGTTGGGCCTGACGTCGATGGCAGCGGCGGCTGGTGAGACGGACGCGGCACCGGTGATCCCTGTGCCACTGGATGCGTATGCGGATCCGGTGCAGGCGGGCGTGGGGCAGGTGCTCTTGAGCCGGGCTCAGGCCGAGCCGCTGAATGTGGCGGCGACGGTGATTTTCTTCCTCGCGGTGGCGCACACGTTTTTTGCGGCGCGATTCCGGCACTGGGCGCATGAAGTCGAGGCGGCACATCATCGGCAGACAAAATTAGGGAAAGCGCAGGCCGCGGATGCCAATGAAGACGGCTGGCCGGATGAAGTGAGTTTCAAGGGGCAGGTGCTGCACTTCCTCGGCGAGGTGGAGGTGGTTTTTGGCCTTTGGGTGATCGCGCTGGCGGGAGCGATCACGTGGTTCAAGGGCTGGGGTGCGGTCATTTATTACATCGGCGAACACGTCCACTACACCGAGCCGATGTTCGTGGTGGTCATCATGGCGATGGCCGCGGCGCGGCCGGTGCTCCGGTTTGCAGAGCAATGCATGCGGGCGGTCGCAGGCCTCGGCAAAGGCTCGGCGGCGGCGTGGTGGCTCTCGATCATGATCATCGCGCCGGTGCTGGGCTCGTTTATCACGGAGCCGGCGGCGATGACGATCGGGGCGCTGCTGTTGGCGCGGCAATTTTACGAACTGAAGCCATCGCCGAAGTTTGCCTACGCCACGCTGGGGCTGCTGTTCGTGAGCATCTCGGTGGGTGGCACGCTGACGCATTTTGCGGCGCCGCCGGTGCTCATGGTCGCGGCGCCGTGGCAGTGGGACATGGCCTACCTGTTTACGCATTTCGGCTGGAAGGCGGTGGTCGGCATCGTGATTTCCACGCTGCTGTTTTATTTTGTTTTCCGGAAGGAGTTCGCAGCGCTGGAGCGGGTAAGGGCGGAGCGGGCTAAACAAGCTCCTGAGCAGATAGAGCGGCCGGTGCCCGCGTGGATCACAACGGTGCAGCTGCTGTTCATGGCGGTGACGGTCTATTTCGCGCATCACCCGGCGCTGTTTATCGGGGCATTTTTGTTCTTCCTGGCTTTTGGACAGGCGACGGCGCACCACCAGAGTAAGCTGGAGCTGAAGTCGCCGATCTTGGTGGGATTTTTCCTCGCCGGCCTCGTGATCCATGGCGGCTTGCAGGGCTGGTGGATCGAGCCGGTCCTGAAGAGCCTCGGTGAATTCGAACTCTTCCTCGGCGCGACGGTGCTGACGGCGTTTAACGACAACGCGGCGATCACCTACCTCGCGACGCTCGTGCCCGGGTTTACCGAACCGTTGAAATATGCCGTGGTGGCCGGAGCCGTAACCGGCGGCGGCCTGACGGTGATCGCGAACGCGCCAAATCCTGCGGGTCAGTCGATCCTCAGCCGGTTTTTTCCGGAAGGCATTTCACCGCTCGGCTTGCTGGCCGGCGCGGTGATCCCGACGGTGATCATGGCACTGTGCTTTATGCTGCTGTGATGACGGACGGTCGGATAGCGGTGCGCAGTTCGGCGGAGGAGAGCAGGCAGTCGAGCAGGTAGGCACGGGAGCCGCCGCGGGAGAGCTGTGTCGTGTAGAATTCCAGACCTTGCGGGTCGGGAGCACGGTTGAGGATCGCGGTGAAAGCGGCTGACACGAAAGTGGCCGAGGGCGTGGCGTCGGCGGCGTGCATGCGCAGGAAGGCGCCGGTGAAATCGCGGATATCGCGATGGCCAGAAGTAATCTCGCGCAGTTGCTGGGGCGTGGCGGGGTGGCCGAGACGCCGGAGGAGTTCGGCGAGGGCGGGCTCGTTCCATGCGGGACGACTGGCTTGGACGAGGTCGGTTGCAGCCCGGCCGGGAGCGGCGTTACGGACGGCAGTGAGCCAGTAGTATTGGGTTTGGCCGCCCCACGTATCGAGGAGGGTGAAGCCGTGCGACTCGAGGACGCGGCGGATTTCCGCGGGAGCATACCAGACGCCGAGCCAGGTGTCGGTGCCGCGCCAGAGCGGGCGACGGCGGCCGTCGACCTGGATGCGGAGCACGCCGCCGGATTTCAGGGTGCGGGCCGCTTCGGCGATGTAGGTGGCAATGGCGCGCTTGGAAGGGATGTGCTGGAAGACGGCGAACGAGTAGACGAAATCGAGGCTGGCTTCGGTGATGGCGTCGAAGCGGCCGCGAGTGACGTGAAATTCGACGTTGGGCAGGTCGGCGAGGAGGCGGCGGCCTTGTTCGACCATGGTCACGGCGATGTCCATGCCGATGGTGCGGTGACTGCGCGCCGCGAGAGGACGGAGCAGACGACCGAGACCGCAGCCAATCTCAAGGGCCGAGGCGCGGGGGTCGAGACGGATACCATCGAGGATGAGGCGGGTGAGGTCGGGTTCGCCGGAAGCCCAGAACGTGGCGTCGGAATCGGCGTAACCCCGGCCGATGAAGCCCTGCGCGTCGGTGCGGGCGCGTTCGTCCCACTCGCGTTCCATGCGGCGGGTAGGCTGCAGCCACCGGCTGACAAGCCGGCGCCAGATTCGAGGTCCGCCAATGGGTGACTGCATGCGAGCCGCAAAGCCAGACGGGGAATTGTGACGCAGTCGAGTCTGCGTCACAAAAACTCCATCAGGCGGCGATCAGGGGAACAGGCCGCGGGCGGCTTTGGCGTCGGCGACGCGCTGGATGCCGAGGGTGAGGGCGGCGAGGCGGCGGCTGAACTTGAATTTGCGCTTCTGGAATTCGACGGACTCCTTGGCTTGGTCGAGGATGGCGAAGAGCTTCGCGAGCACCTCGTCGCGGGTCCAATAAAAGTTCTGGAGATTCTGGCACCACTCGAAGTAGGAGACGATGACGCCGCCGGAATTGCAGAGCACATCGGGGATGAGCTCGATGTCATCGCGCGTCTCGATGATTTTGTCCGCCTGGTTCGTGGTGGGGCCGTTGGCGGCCTCGGCGAGTATGCGGCACTTCAGCTTGGGCGCGTTTTCCTCGGTGATGACGCGCTCGAGGGCGGCGGGCACGAGGACGGTGCACTTGAGCTCAAGGAGCTCAGCGTTGGTGATTTCCTGGCCGCCATCGAAATTGTGGAGCACGCGCTGGGACTTCACGTAGGCGAGGGCCTTTTTAATGTTAATGCCCTTGGGATTGTAGAACGCGGCGGTGTGATCGGAGATGGCGATGACCTTGGCCCCATAGGCGTCGAGAGCGGCGGCGGTTTCGCTGCCGACGTTGCCGAAGCCTTGGATGGCGATCGTGGCCTTCTTCACGGGAATTTTCAGGTCGGCGAGGTATTTGGTGATGAGGTAGGCGACACCGGCGCCGGTGGCCTCGCGGCGGCCTTGGGAGCCGCCGAGCGAAATGGGTTTGCCGGTGACGATGCCCGGCACGATGTGGCCGATGTGGTTGGAGTAGGTGTCCATCATCCAGCCCATGATCTTCTCGTTGGTGCCGACGTCGGGCGCAGGCACATCGACGTGCGGCCCGATGAAAGGAATCATCTCCTGCATGTAACGCCGGGAGAGGCGTTCGAGTTCACCTTGGGAGAGCTGGTTGGGATCGACGATGACGCCGCCCTTGGCGCCGCCGTAGGGCAGACCGACGAGCGAGGTTTTCCAACTCATCCACATGGAAAGCGCGGCGACCTCGCCGAGCGTGACGTGCTGGTGGAAACGGATGCCGCCCTTGGCGGGGCCCGTGGAGAGGTTGTGCTGCACGCGGTAGCCCTCGAAGACGGTGACGCTGCCGTCGTCACGGCGGATGGGGAGGGCAACGGCGAAGGTGCGGCGGGGATACTTCGTGCGATCGCGGATGGCTTCGGGGAGGTTGATGGCGTCGGCGGCACTGTCGAACTGGCGGCAGGCCATCCGGAAAACCTCGGAATCGTAAAGCGACGAAACGATGACTTTGGACATGGGCAGGCGGGGTTGAGTGGTGGTGGGTGGGGGGACCCGGTTCGTTGTTGGGAAAAGTGTGGGAGATGACACAGCGTTTAGCAAACGGCTTCGGGCCGGCCGGGGAGTGAATGACGGCGACTAATCGGTGCCGGAGGGAGCGTGATAGAGGTATGGCAGCTGGAACTTGGCGGCGGGTGCGAAGTCACGGTTGCGGATTTGCGCGGGTTGGTTTCCGGTTACGCGATGTTGTTCAAGCTCAAGGCCGACTACCAGCCGACTGGCGACCAGCCGCAGGCGATCGAGAAGCTCGTGGCGTCAATCAAGGCCGGCAACCGCCATCAGACGCTGCTGGGTGTCACCGGCTCGGGAAAGACGTTCACGATGGCGAACGTCATCGCGCAGTGCGACCGGCCGACGCTGATCATGTCGCACAACAAGACGCTGGCGGCGCAGCTCTACTCGGAGTTCAAGAATTTCTTCCCGGAGAACGCCGTCGAATACTTTGTCAGCTACTACGATTACTACCAACCGGAGGCCTATATTCCGTCGAGCGATACGTTCATTGAGAAAGATTCTTCCATCAACGAGGAGATCGAGCGGCTGCGGATCGCGACGACGAGTTCTCTGGTGTCACGGCGCGACGTGATCGTGGTGGCCAGCGTGTCGTGCATCTACGGCTTGGGCTCGCCGGAAGATTTCACCGATCTCCGCATTCAGATCCGCAAATACTCGCCGCTCGGACGGAACGTGTTTCTCGAGCGCCTCGTGGACAATATTTACGAGCGCAACGACTACGAGCTGAAGCGCGGGTGCTTCCGCGTGCGCGGCGACGTGGTGGACGTGATGCCGGCGTATTCGGAGCTGGGCATCCGCGTGGAATTCTTCGGCGACGAGGTGGATGCGATCAGTGAGTTCGACCCGCTGACGGGCAAGGTGACACGACAGCTCGAACAGTTCGACCTCTACCCGGCCAACCAATACGTGACGACGCGCGGCAAGCTCGAGCCGGCGATCGCGGCGATCAAGGCGGAGTTGGAGGAGCGCGTGGCGTTCTTCGAAAAGAACGGGCAGCTCCTCGAGGCGCAGCGCATCCGCATGCGCACAAACTACGACTTGGAGATGCTCCAGGAAATGGGTTTCTGCAACGGCATTGAAAACTACTCGCGGCACCTGACCGGCCGCCAGGCGGGAGACCGGCCGTTTTGCCTGATCGATTTCTTTCCGAAGGATTTCATGCTGATGCTCGATGAGAGCCACGCCACGGTGCCGCAGATTGGCGGCATGTTTAATGGCGATAAGGCGCGCAAATCGACCTTGGTAAACTTTGGCTTCCGCCTGCCCTCGGCGTTGGACAACCGGCCGCAGAGTTTCGCGGAGTTTCAGCAAGTCACCGGCCAGACACTCTATGTTTCGGCGACGCCGGCGGAGTTTGAGCTGAAACTGTCCGCGGTGGTGGCGGAGCAGCTTATCCGGCCGACGGGGCTGGTGGATCCGGAAATCACGATTCGTCCGGTCAAGGGGCAGGTGGAGGATCTCATGGGCGAAATCCGGCGCGCGACCGAGTCGGGCGAGCGGGTGTTGGTGACGACGCTGACGAAGCGGCTGTCGGAAGACCTAACGAGCTATCTGCGCGAGGCCAAGGTGCGCGTCGAATACCTGCACAGCGACATCGATGCCATCGAGCGGGTGGAAATCCTGCGCAACCTGCGGCTGGGCAATTTCGACGTGCTGGTGGGCATCAACCTCCTGCGCGAAGGCCTCGACCTGCCGGAGGTGGCGCTCGTGGCGATCCTCGATGCCGACAAGGAAGGTTTTTTACGCAGCGAAACCTCACTCATTCAGACTTCGGGTCGCGCGGCGCGGCACGAGAAGGGGCGGGTTATTTTTTATGCGGACAAGATCACTGATTCCATCCGCCGCACGCAGGAGGTCGTGAACTACCGTCGCGAAAAGCAGCTCGCTTACAATCTGGAGCACGGAATCACGCCGCGCGGCGTGAAGCGTTCAGCGCAGGCCAGCCTCCATGTTTACGACGGCACGGGCGAAAAGGAAGAGGCGGCGGTGGCAGAGAACGTCGATGACGTCGCGGCGGTGATCGCCGAGCTCGAAGAAGAAATGCAGGCGGCCTCGGGCCGGCTGGAATTTGAGCGGGCGGCGCTGTTGCGCGACCAGATCAATGCGCTGAAGTCGGGCGATTATAAGAAAATCGCCAAGGCGGCGAAAGGGGCGATTTATGGAAAGCGCGGCGGAGCAGGCCGGACGCGCTAGAATTTAGATTGGCCACGGAGACGCGGAGGCACGGAGAGAGAAAGCGACTTTTTGGGGCGTTACCCAATCGAAGAATATTTACCTAAATCTGACTTTATCTCCGTGCCTCCGCGTCTCCGTGGCTGTCATTAACCCGGCTCACGCCCACTCGGGTGGGTTTTGCAGGTTGGACTTGAGGACGCCGATGGCGGGAAGGTTGCGGTAGCGCTCGGCGAAATCGAGGCCGTAGCCGACGACGAATTTGTCCGGAATTTTAAACCCAACGAAATCGGCTTCGAAGTTCACTTCGCGCCGGCCCTGCTTGTCGAGCAGCACACAGGTGCGGAGGCTGGCGGGCTTCAGCTTGCGGATGAGATCGGTGACGAGGACCAGCGTCTTGCCCGTGTCGAGGATGTCATCGATC
Organism: uncultured Opitutaceae bacterium; assembly: GCA_964525935.1. GTDB lineage: Bacteria > Verrucomicrobiota > Verrucomicrobiia > Opitutales > Opitutaceae > UBA2377. The sequence continues at coordinate 479,819 of CAZGJZ010000001.1, forward strand.
AGGAGGACGTGGCGCTTGGCGATATCGAGCGTGAGGCTCGAAACGAGCTGCGGCGTGCCGATGGACTTGGTGTCGTTGCGATAACTGGAGATGCGGATGCAATCGAGCCGGATGGGGTTGTCGATTTCACGGAGCAGGTCGGCGGTGAAGAGAATGGCGCCGTTGATGATCGAGATGACGGTGAACTCGTCCTTGCCGTAGACGGCTTTGAGTTCCTGGCCGAGGCCCTTGAGGCGGCGCTTAATCTTGGCCTCGGTGACCAGCACGCTCTCGAGATCGGGATGGATGGAGGAGGCTTTGACGGAGGGCATGGGAATGCGCGCTAGACAGGCAAAGCCGGCGCGCGCTGGCAATGCGTTACGTTGCGGCGGCTGGGGTTAATTCCTTTGACTTGGACTGGGGTGAAATCTTGCCTCTGCGACCGTTCACGAGCGCGGCATGATTTCCATTCGTATCCAAAAATTATCGAAGCGATTCGGGGCGGTCACGGCCCTGCACGACCTCGATCTGACGATTAATCCGGGCGAACTTTTCTTCCTGCTGGGTCCGAGCGGCTGCGGCAAAACGACGCTCCTGCGCAGCATGGCGGGCTTTTACATTCCGGAAGAGGGCAAGATTCTCTTCGGCGATGAGGACGTGACCAATCTCGCGCCGCACAAGCGCAACACGGGCATGATGTTTCAAAGCTACGCACTCTGGCCGCACATGACGGTCGCGGAGAATGTGGCGTTCGGTCTCGAGGAACGGAAAGTGGAGAAATCCGAGATCAAGCGGCGCGTGGGCGAGGCGCTCGAGTCGGTGCGCATGAACCAATACGCGGAGCGGCGGCCGAACCAGCTTTCCGGCGGGCAGCAACAGCGCGTGGCCCTGGCGCGTGCACTGGTGATCCGCCCGCGCTGTCTGTTGCTCGATGAGCCGCTGTCAAATCTGGATGCGAAGCTGCGACTCGAGATGCGCACGGAGATCCGGCGCGTCTGCAAAGAGTTCAAGCTCACGACGGTTTACGTGACGCACGACCAGAAGGAGGCGCTGTCGATCTCGGATCGCATGGCGATTCTCGAGAGCGGGCACATCTTGCAGGTGGGTTCGCCGCGCGAGGTCTACAAGCGTCCCGCGCACAAGACGGTGGCGAACTTCATTGGTGAGACCGACTTTCTGCCGGGCAAAATCCTGGGCGTTGTCGGCCAGGTGGTGACGGTGGAGACGGCGGTGGGACGCTTCGATGGCGTGCTCGGCGATCCGACGAAGGTGCCGGCGGTCGGCGCGGCGGTGACGGTTTCCATCCGGCCGGAATGCTGGGAGCTGCATCGCGATGCCGAGGCGAAGAACGTCGTGAAGGGCCGGATCGGCGAGTCAATCTACCTCGGCGAAGTCGCGCAGTATGACTTTGTCACGAGTAACGGGACCAAGCTGAAGATTTTTGAACGCAATCCGCGCTTTGCGGATGGTTCGGCGCGGGGCGAGTTGTTTGCCACGGTCGAGCCGGAAGACGTCGTCGTGTTGGTGGACTGAGCGACGCATGCTCAAGCGGGCGATCATCATCCTGGCGCTCATTGTCACGGTCGCGCTGCCATTTGTGCTGCGACCCAAGACGACGACTGCAGTCGCGAAGGCGGACGACGTCCTCGTCATTGTCACGCCGCACAACGAGGCGATCCGCTACGAATTTGGCCAGGCGTTTCGGAAATGGTATCACGAACGCACCGGCCGCGTGGTGGCGATCGATTGGCGTGTGCTCGGTGGCACGAGCGAGATCGCGCGTTTCCTCGACGGCGAATACATCCAGGCTTTTCAAAACCATTGGGTAAACCAGCTGGGCAGGCCGTGGAGCACGGAGATCCAGGCCGGCTCGCAAAACGGCCGGCTGCCGAAGGATGCGCCGGCGATTGTGCAGGAGGCGCGCGCGGCGTTTCTCGCCTCGGACGTGAGCTGCGGCATCGATCTCTTTTTCGGCGGCGGCACGTATGACTTTGCCAAGCAGGCGGCGGCGGGGCGGTTTATTCCGACGGAAATTGTTAAGAAACGGCCGGAGTGGTTTACGGAGGACACGATTCCCCAGCTCTATGCCGGCGAGGAATATTGGGATAAGCAGGGCCTGTGGATCGGTTGCGTGCTGAGTTCCTACGGCATCATTTACAACCGGGACTCGCTGCAGCGGCTGGGCGCGCCGCATCGGCCGGAGCAATGGGCCGATCTCACCGATCCGCTTTACTATGGCGAGGTGGCGTTGTGCGACCCGACGAAGAGCGGGTCGATCGCCAAGGCGTTTGAAAACGTGATCCAGCAGCGCATGCAGCAGCGCTTCAAGGCGCTCAGTGCGGCGCAGCCGGGCGCCGATTTAAAGGTCATCGAGGCGCAGGCGGTGCGCGATGGCTGGAATGAAGGCCTGCAAGTGTTGCAGCTCATCGGGGCGAATTCGCGCTACTTCACGGATACATCGCAAAAGCCGCCGATCGATGTGTCGGTGGGCAACTGCGCGGTGGGCATGTGCATTGATTTTTATGGCCGTGCGCAGGCCGAGGCGTCGCTCCGCCGCAGCGGAACCGAGCGGCTCGGCTACGTTTCGCCGGTCGGTGGCACGGTGAGTTCGGTGGATCCCATCGGGCTCTTGCGCGGGGCGCCAAACAAGGTGGCGGCGGAGGCGTTCATTGAATTTGTGCTTTCACCGGAAGGACAGCGGCTTTGGAACCAGAAGCCCGGGACGCCGGGCGGTCCGGAGCGCTATGCATTGCGCCGGCTGCCCGTGCGGAAGGATTACTACGCGCAAGCCGAGTGGCAGGCGTATCGCAGCGACCCGGACGCCAACCCTTTCGCGCAGACCGATCCGCTCATTTATCGGATGGATCGCACGGGAGGGATTTTCCGCGAGATGGCTTTTATCATTCGCGTGATGTGTCTCGATACGCACGAAGAACTGCGTGAAGCGTGGCGCGCCATCAACCGTGCGCCGGAACCGGCCCGGGCACGGGCACTGGCAGTGTTGCAGGATTTGTCGGCGATTAGCTACGACCGCACGAACAAGGAGATCAAGCAGGCGCTGGGTTCGCGCAACAAGGTCGATGAAATCCGCATGGCAAACGAGCTGGGCGATTCGTTCCGGGCGCAATACCGGCGAGCCGCGGAGCTGGCGCGGGAGTAAGGACCTCCAGCCGCGTCAGGCCAGGCCCTGCAACTCGGCGGCGTAGGCGGACTGGCTCGGGGCCTTGAAGAAGGATGTTCCGGCAACGAATGTATCGGCACCGGCTTGGCGGCAATCGCGGGAGTTTTTAAGGTCGATGCCCCCGTCGACTTCGAGGCGCCAGTGATAGCCTTTTTCGCGGCGCAGGGCGTCGAGTTGGGCGATCTTGGGCAGCATGGCCGGGCGGAAGGCCTGGCCGCCGAAACCGGGTTGCACGGTCATCACGAGCACGAGGTCAACTTGGTCCAACAGATGCGTGATGGCCGAGGCGGGTGTATCGGGGTTGACCACGAGGCCGGCTTTGCAGCCGAAGGCCCGGATGCGGGCGAGCGTGGCGGCGTGGTCGTAGCTGGGCTCGATGTGGATGCTGATCTGGTCGGCACCGGCGCGGGCGAAGGCCTCTACGTAGCGGTGCGGTTCGGCGAGCATCAAGTGCGTGTCGAAAAAGAGCTTCGAGCCCGAGCGGCGCAAGGCGGCGAGGGTTTCGGGGCCGAAAGTGAGGTTGGGCACGAAATGCCCATCCATGATGTCGATGTGCAGCCACGTGAGGCCGAGTTCGGAAACCTGGCGCGCACAGGCGGCGAGGTTGGCGTGGTCGCCAGCGAGCAGGGAAGGAGCGAGGATCGGTGCGGGCATCGTGAGACTCACCAGACGTCGAGCACGGCGTGGCTGGCTTTTTCGGCGAGGTCCTGGGCGAGCAGCGGCAGGATTTGATACTCAGCCTGGTTCTGGCCGCTGTCGGTGTAGATCTGACGTTTCAGCACGAACGGACGGTTGGTGAACAAATCCTGACCGGAGCGGTTGTCACGGAGGGTGGCCTCGGCGGTGACCGTGAGGTTGAATTTGCGGGCGAGTCCGGTATCGCCGGGGCGCACGGTGGCGACTTCGCGATCGTAGCTTTTAACGACGATGCTGAGCGTGGCATCGGCGCCGGCGGCCGAATTGACCACGGTGACGCGGCCGTCGCGAATGAAAGTTTCGCGGACTTGCGTGCTGAAGATCGGAGCCGCCTGCGGGATGAGCGCCTTTACGGTGACGGGCTCGACGTAGAGGGTCGCGAAGCTGAGTTTGGCCTCGGTGCCGAGCTGGTAGTGGCTGCAACCGGCCAGTCCGAAGCAAAGGGCGGTAACGAGGAAGAGGAAGGACAGGCGCGCGGTCATTGAGCTAATGAGGGACAACTAGCTCAGGATGAGCGGGCTTTTAGAAGAAGAAAAAGCGCTTTTTCTTCTTCCCGGGCGAGGTGCCGTCGACGGTGGGCTCGGCGGAGTCGGGCTTGGTGCCCTTGGCGGCGGCCTCGACCTGGGCGAGACGGATTTTGGCGCGCGCGGCGACCGGCGAATCGGGATAGACGGTGATGGCTTCGTTGTAGAAGACCTTCGCGGCGGTGTAATTGTCGCGTTTGAAGAAGTAGAAGTCGGCCATCTTCATTTTGCTTTCGGCCAGCACGGTGCGCATGTCGCCGAGGCCTTTTTCCGACGGACCGACGCCGGGGTCGTTCGGGAAGAGGATCATGAAATCCTGGAAGTAGGTGATGGCTTCCTTGGTCGAGGCCTGGTCGTAGTAGGGGCCTTCGACGAGGGAGGCGTGCGTCTGGGCGAGCTTGAGGTAGGCGTCGGGGGTGAGGAGGCTCTGCGGGTAGTTGTTGATCATGCGGTCGAGCGCATCGATCGCTTCCTCGGTGTTGTGGAATTTCTGGTGACCACGCGCGATGTTCATCAGCGCCAGCGGCGCATAGTCGCTGTAGGGCGCGTTGAGGATGATGTATTCGAAATACTCGATGCCCTGGGTGCGGTTGGTCATCATCGGGAGCCAGCCCCACGCACGACCACGGGCGCCATCAATGAGGGCGCTGGCGATGCGGTATTCCTCGCCGATGATTTCGTTGAAACGCTTGGTGTTGGGGTAGCGGCCGACGATCTGCTGGAAGGCCTCGAAGGCCTTGGTGTATTGCTTGCGGCCGAGATAGAGGTGCGCGTTGCGGTAGAGGGCCTCAGGCGTATAGACGGAGTTGGCGTATTTCTTGATGACCTTGTTGTAGGTCTTGATGGCCGAACCGATGCTGCCGCGCTCTTCCTGATTGCGAGCCTTGTTCATCAGCTCGAGGGCGTTGCGACCATCGGTGCCACTGATGCCGGAAAGAGCGCCGCCTTCCATGCGCCAGCCGGTTTGCGGGCTCCAGACCAGATCGGCGGCAAGGCGCGCGGGGGCGAGGATCAGCAGCGTCGCCGCGATCAGACCAAGCAGGAAGCGACGGGAAGGAAGGGATGGCATGAGCAAAGGGATTACCAGCGAATCAGGGCGGACCCGTAGGTCAAGCCCGCCCCAAATGCGACGAGCAGCGTGATGTCGCCGGGCTGGATACGACCGGAACGGCGGGCCTCGTCGAGCGCGATGGGCACCGAGGCGGCGGAGGTGTTGCCGTAACGGTCGAGGTTCACAAAAAAGCGGTCCATCGGGAGTTCAAGATAGTCGGAAATGGCCTCAATGATGCGCAGGTTGGCTTGGTGGGGAATAACGAGGCCAATCTGATCAGCGCGCAGGTGATGTTGTTCCAAAATATCGCGGGCGGCCTCATCCATGGCACGGACGGCGAGCTTGAAGACTTCCTTGCCCTTCATCTTGAGAAAATGGGCACCGGCGGCGATGGACTCAGGCGTGGCGGGCGCGGCGCTACCGCCGCCGGGCACGCAGAGCAGATCGGCGCTATCGCCGTAGGCCCCGAGCTTGGTGCCGATAACACCGACGCCGGACTTGGAGGAAGCGCCGAGGACAACGGCACCGGCGCCGTCGCCGAAGAGGACGCAGGTGGCGCGGTCTTTCCAATCGACGATGGAGGAGAGTTTTTCCGCACCGATGACGAGGGCGTGCTTGTAACGGCCGGACGCGATCATGGCGCTGGCGGTGTCGAGCGCGTAGATGAAGCCGGAGCAGGCGGCGTTAAGGTCGAAGCAGGCGGCGTGCGTGGGGACGCCGAGCTTGTGCTGGATAGAGCAGGCGACGGCGGGGACGTTCTGATCGGGCGTGATCGTGGCAACGACGAGCAGGTCGATGTCGGCGGCGGTGAGCTTGGCGTCAGCGAGGGCGACGTTGGCGGCGTTGACGGCCATGTCGGAGGTTTCTTCGCCGGGACCGGCGATGTGGCGTTCACGGATACCGCTGCGGGAGCGAATCCACTCGTCGGAGCTCTCGACCATTTGGGCGAGCTCGGCATTGGTCAGAATACGGGCCGGGGCAAATGAGCCGGTGCCGAGGATGACGATGGATTTGGATGACATGAGAGAGGACGCGAAAGGCGGGGGCGAAAGAGGCGCGAACGGTCAGCTGGCCAGCGCGGCGGGGGCGGCGGGCTGAGCGATCACTTCGTTGGCGCGGGTGATGTCGGCTTCGATGCGATGATTCATGTCGGCCTTGATGATTTCGTTGGCCGCGCGGATGGCGCTGGCGATGGCGTGACGGTTGCTGGAACCGTGGGCCTTGAGGATATTGCCGCGCAGGCCGAGGAGCGGGGCGCCGCCGTAGCGCTCCGGGTTGACGCGCTCGCGGAGGGCGCTGAAGGCGCCCTTGGAGAGGAGGGCGCCAGCGGTGCGCAGCGGGTTGGCCTTGAGCTCCTCCTTGAGCATGGTCGTGAAAAACTTCACGAGCGACTCCCAGCTCTTGAGCATGATGTTGCCGACGAAACCGTCGCAGACGACGACATCGACGTGCTCGGAGAAAACCTGGAAACCCTCAATGGGGCCGGCGTAGTCGATGATGCCCTGGGTGCGCTTGAGGAGTTCGTTGGTCTCGGTGATGAGGGCGTTGCCTTTGCCTTCCTCGGTGCCGATGGACATCAGGCCGACGCGAGGGGCCTTGATGCCGAGCATGACGCGGGCGTAGTGGCTGCCGAGGATGGCGTTGTGCACCAAGTGCTCGGGTTTGGCCTCGGGATTGGCGCCGGCGTCGATCAGGACGAAATGACCGTTTTCACGCGGGACGATGGCGGCGAGGGCGGGGCGGGCAACACCGTCCATGGTGCGGAGCTTGATGGTGCCGCCGGCCATGAGGGCGCCGGTGTTGCCGCAGCTGACAACGACGCGGGCGTGGCCTTCCTTGACCAGCTCGATGGCGCGGACCATCGAGGAATCCTTTTTTTTCTTCAAGCCAGCCAGCGGCTTGTCGTCCATGGTGATGACCTCGGAGGCATGGTGAACCGCGACCTGGGTGCGATCACTGAGGCCGGCCTTGGCGAGCAAAGGCCGCAAAACGGCTTCGTCACCCACGAGCGTGACGGGGTTGAGCCCGGCGTTGCGGACAAATGCCAGTTTGACTGCCTCGACTACTTCTCCCGGGCCCATGTCGCCGCCCATGGCGTCGACTGCGATGCGCCCGATTTCACCGGAGGAGGTAACCATCGCGGGGATGGTTGGGGACGGAGGGGGAACGCGAGGCTTAGACCTCGACGTTGACCACCTGACGGCCGCGATACATGCCGTTCTTGGGGTTCACCCGATGAGGGCGGAACAGGCTGCCGTCGGTCGGATCGGTCGCGAATTCTGGAGCCTTGAAAGCGTTGGCGGCGCGGCGGTTGGCGCTGCGGCGTTTGGACTGTTTGCGTTTCGGATTAGCCATGGGAGTGGTTTTGTAAGTGCGTGACGTTTATGGAAAACGCCTTCGCGGTTTGTTAAAGGGTTGGGAGTAAAAGGTTGGGGTTTGATGCGTCAAGCGCTATCACGGCGCGCATCTCACAGGTAGAATACCGCGGCCAAAAGCGCGGCGAGGATGAGCCGGTAGAAGGCGAAGGCGGCCAAGCCTTGGCGCGTGAGAAAGGCGACGAGGAATTTCACGGCGATGCCTGCTGAGATCGCCGCCACAACCATGCCTAGCAACACGTTAGACCACCCAAAAACCTCGATCATCGCAGGACCGGTGCGGACGCCTTTCACGAGGGCGGCACCCGCGAGCACGGGCAGGCCAACGATGAAACTGAACTCCGCGGCGCGCGCCGGGCTGAGACCGGCAAAATAGCCGCCGACAATCGTCATCATGGACCGGCTCATGCCCGGCCAGAGGGCGAGACACTGCATGAGCCCGATGCTGAGGGCCTGCGTGGCGTAAAGATCGGACGATTCGCGGACTTCCTTGCCCACACCGGAACGGCGCCAGCGCCAGCGTTCGGCAAAGAGCATCAGAATCGCGCCAGCCACGAGACCCATGATGACGGTGCCAATGGAAAATAGGTGCCGGTCGATCCATTTGCTCAGGGCGAGACCCACGATGGCGACGGGCACAAACGCGCAGACGAGATTGCGCAACAGGCGCAGACCGGCGCTGTCCTGACCGAGCAGACCGCGCAGGATGCTGAGCAATTGCCCCCAGTAGAGAATCGTCACCGCGAGGATGGCACCGGCCTGGATGACCACGGTGTAGGTATCGGCGGCGAGCTTGAGGGTGAGCGGTTCGCCGGCGGGATTTTTTTCGGACGGCTTTTTATACCAAAGCGGCTGGCCGTCCTTGCCGACGAGCGGTTGCTCCGAATCGAGCCCCAGCAAATGCGTCGTGATGATGAGATGGCCGGTGGACGAAACCGGCAGAAATTCCGTCACCCCTTCGACAACGCCGAGGAGGATCGCGTCGCCGACACTCAGCTCGGCGGCGGGTTGGGCAGGTGCCGGAACTGTGGCAGGCTGGGCGGAAAGCGACCGGCACAGGATGACAGTAAAGAGAAGCAGGACGGTGAAAATACGCACGCGTCGAGGTCAGCGGTTTCGAGGCGCGTAGCAATTTTATTTGCCGCGCCGCGCGGCATGGACTCTCTCAAGCCACATTATGTCCAGCCTCAGCCTGCCCGAACTCACCGCCCAGCTAGCCCGCGCCGAGCATCTGGCCCCGGCGCAGGTCGAGGCCGCGGCAGTCGCGCTCGCGGCGCCCGAGCTGCCGGAGGACGACAAGGCGGCCTTTCTCACGGCGCTTTCGGCGAAGGGGGAGACGGCGCAGGAGCTGGCAGGTTTTGCACAGGCCTTTCGCGCTCGGGCGGTCGATCCCGGGGTCAGTGCGTGGGCGCACGAAGCCATCGACATCGTGGGCACGGGCGGCGATCACGCGGGCGGTTTTAATATTTCCAGCCTCGTGGTGCTGACGCTCGCCAGTGCGGGGGTGAAGGTGATGAAGCATGGCAACCGCGGCATCACTTCGAAGTGCGGCAGCGCCGATCTGCTCGCCGGCCTTGGCGTTGATCTTTTGGCGCCGCCGGAAAAATTGCGAAGCGCGCTCGACGAGCTGGGCTACGTGTTTTTCTTCGCACCGAATTATCACCCGGCCTTCAAGCACATCGCCCCGGTGCGCAAGGTGCTCGCGGCGCGCGGGCAACGGTCGGTGTTTAACATTCTCGGGCCGCTCATCAATCCCGGGCGGCCGGCGCATGTGTTGCTCGGTGTATTTGCCCAAGCGTGGGTGGGCCGCATGGCGGAAGCGCTCGAGGCGCTCGGCACGGGCGCGGGGCTGGCGGTGCACGGTGTGATCACGCCGGAACGCGGCATCGACGAACTCACCACGGCCACGCGCAACGCAGTGCGCGGCGTGGGCCGGCTGCGCGCGGTCGCGACGGAGTGGAGCGCGGCGGATTTCGGTTTGGTCGAGGCACCGTTTACGGACCTGCAAGGCGGCGATCTCCCGACCAATCTTGCACTGACCGAGGCGATTCTCGCCGGTCGCGGACCGCGGGGGCTCGTGGATACGATTGCACTCAACACGGCGGTGGCGCTGTGGATATGCGGGCGCATCCCCGATGTGCGGGCAGGCGTGGCGCAGGCGCGCGAACTGTTGCTGGGCGGTGCGGTTGCAGCGAAGATCGCGGCGACGCGGGAATTTTACGCAAAATGACGAAACGGATTTATTTCGGCACCGATGGGGTGCGTGGTCCCTATGGCGGGCCGGTGGTCAATGAAGAGTTTGCCGCGCGATTGGCCGCAGCGGCTGTCGGCTGGCTGCGTGGTCCCGGCGAGCGGCGGAATTCATCCCGCGAAAGCCAGACCGCGCTCGTGGGCCGGGTTTTTATTGGTCGCGACACACGGGCCTCGGGCCTTGAATTGGAAGCGGCGGTCGCACGCGGATTGCGGGCGGCCGGAGCGGAACCGGTGTTACTCGGAGTGTTGCCGACTCCAGCGGTGGCGCGCGCGGTGCGCACGGAAGGTGCGCGACTCGGCGTGGTCATCACGGCTTCGCACAATCCGGCGTCGGATAATGGAATCAAATTTTTCGGTCCCAACGGCATCAAGCTCACGGACGCCGATGAACTGGCCATCGAGAGCCTGCTCGCCGGGCCGGTGGCGTCCCCGGCATTGCGCCCGAGCACGATGATCGGCGTCGTGCGCGATTACATTGATATGGCGGCGGCGCTGCTGCCACGCGACGCGCTCAAGGGTTGGCGAATCGTGCTCGACTCGGCCAATGGCGCGACCTGTGCCACGAGTCCGGTGGTTTTGCGCCAACTCGGAGCCGAGGTGATCGGAATCGGCGATACGCCCGATGGCCGGAATATCAACGAGGGCGTGGGCAGCGAACATCCGGAGCAGTTGGCGGCGAGGGTGCGTGCGAGCGGAGCGAAGCTGGGGATCGCGCATGATGGCGACGGCGACCGTTGCGTTTTGTGTGACGAGACCGGTGGCGTGCTGGATGGCGACGAGATTCTCACGATCCTCGCAACGCATGCACTGGCGCAGGGTCGGTTGGTCAAGAATGCGCTCGTGGTCACGGTGCAAAGCAATCTGGGCGTCGATGCGGCGGTCACCGCTGCGGGCGGCCGCGTGTTGCGCAGCTCGGTCGGTGATCGCTACGTGATTGAGCAGATGCTCGCCAGTGGCGCGATGCTCGGCGGTGAATCGAGCGGTCATGTCATTTGCGCGGACGTTTCGCTGACGGGCGACGGGCTGGTGGCGGCGTTGAAGGTGATCGAGGTCATGTTGGCGACCGGCCGGCCGCTGTCGGAATTGCGGCGCAAGCTGACGAAATTTCCACAGCTCACGGCGGCGCTCAAGGTGCGGGAAAAACGCGACCTCGCGCAGTGCGCGAAATTGAGCGATGCGATTGTGGCGTTGGAACGCGAACTCGGCACCCAGGGCCGCGTGCTCGTGCGTTACTCGGGCACGGAGGCCAAGCTCCGGCTGCTGGTCGAAGGACCGACTGCGGCGGTTGTGCAATCCAGCATCGACCGCCTGACGGCGGCGACGCGCCAGGATCTGGACGTGCTCTGACGTTGCGCTGGCACCGCCGGCGCTCTTGGCTGGGCGCATGGCTGACGTCCCCCCATCTGCCTCCGCCCCGCAACTGCGTCTGCTCGTAGAGAACGCCCGGACCGCGCTCGATCAGGGCAACTTCGAGTATGTGCTGACCGTTTGTGCGCCGCTGCTGGAGGCGCAGCCGACGGATCTCGCGTTGAGGCGTGTGGTGCGGGTGGCGCAGCTGCGAAAGCACCGCACGCGGAATGCGTTCTTTGCGCGGGCAAGGAGCGGGTTTGTGCTCGCGCCGTTTGCGTGGGGTGGCGGCAATCGCAACCCGGCGGAGCGATTTGCGCGTTTGGAGAAATTGCTGACTGGCGATCCCGCGAATGGGACCGCGCTCAAATTGCAGGCGCAGGCGGCGATGGAATTGGGCTGGGACGAGACGGCGATATTCCTGCACGAGGCAGTGCGCGAAATCGCGCCAACCGACCGAGGCAACCTGTTGGCGCTGGGTGACGCGTGGTTGAAGCTCGGGCGGCCCGACGAAGCGCTGCGGGCAGCCGAGATGATTTTGCGCGACCATCCTGTGGACGGCGATGCGCAGCAACTGCTACGCAAAGCATCGATCGCCCAGGCCGTGACGAAGGGCAACTGGGAGGGAACGGGCGATTACCGCGAGAAGCTACGGAAGGGATGACCGAGAGGTGGCGCGACCTGCCGCACCGCCTCAGGGCCAATCGCAATCAAGGCGGACTGATCGTCGTGGACATTGCCGGCTCGACGATGAGCGGGGTCTTGGCGATGGACATGGCGGCGAGGTTGTCCCACGAGCCGGTCCAGAGCTTGATGTAGTCGTCGGCCTTGAGGAAAACCGGACGGTCGGGCATCTTGTAATCTTTCGGCGGATGCCAGCCGCCTTCGATCCAGTCGGGCATGTCGGGACCGAAGCGCACGGCGTCCTTGCGGCCGACGAGATTGAAGACCGGCTGCCAGAGAAAATCGCCGATCGCCCAGTGGTTGTTTTGCTCGATCCAGATGGCTTGGTCGCCGATGAGGACCGAGGTGCGGTGGTCGGGCTTGAAAAAGGCATCCCAGAAGTTGGCGTCGATGCCGTGACGATGGACGAGATGGCGGAAGTCGTGGCTCTGCCAGCCGGTGCTTGGGGAGACGTCGATTTCGCTCTGCCAGCCGGTGCCAGAGACGAGGAAGCCGCGTGGGTGTTGGTAGCCGGCGTAGGTGCGATCGCAGGCGGTGAGGAAGGTTTCGAGTTCGGCGTCGGGGCGCAGGCGCACGTAGCGCTGGATGCCTTCGAGGGAATCGCCCATGCCGCCGATGAGCATCGGGCCGCGGTTGTGGTGCCAGCGACCGCCGTGATAAAACCACGTGCGGTGGCAGCGGGTGAAGCCGCGCTCGTCGATCCACTGGGAACGCGCGACGTGGCGGCACATTTTGCCGGCTTCGATGATATAGCGTTCCTCGCCGTAGATCTCGGCGGCGAGCAGCAGCGGGCAAATCATGAGGCCATAGTATTCGGACGGCTCGAGAATGTCCTTGATGCCGAGGATGCGGAGGGTGCCGGCACTGTCGGCGTCGGGGATGCCGCCGATGTGGAACGACTTGATCATGTATTCGATGTCTTCGCGCGTGGAATCATACCAGCGCTTGTCGTTATAGGCTTTGGTGAAGAGCAATTTTCCCCAGATACGGGCGTAGTCCTGGTTGGCGACGGCGCCGGCGTCGGGGCGGCCGTTCTTGCCGTAGGGGAGACAGCCGATCTCCATGTTACGGATGATGGCGGCGCGGATCTGGTCGAGGAGCTTCGGCGAAAGCCAGTCGCGGGCGTAGAGCGCGGTGAGACCGAGCGAGAGATTCGGGACGGCGTTGTGGATCAGGCCTTTTTTGCAAATCTCGCCGGCGTTGAAACCGATGTGGTCATACTGGCCGTCGGGGAGAAACGTGGTGGACTGGAAATTGACGAGACGCTCCAGGAGCTCCTTGGCGCGCGGATCGGGGCGCAGGGAGATGGCCTCGGCGAGGCCGGCGAGAAAGGGCGAGGACCACGTGGTGTGGCCGGCGGTAAAGTCGGCGAGGCGGTAGGGATTAACGCCCCAGACGGGGTGGTTGTGGAAACCGTGGATCGCTCCGTTGGGTTGCACCCAGGAGTGAATCCAATTGCCGAGCGCGGCGACATTGGGACGGGGAGAGGACATAGGAAGAAAGGAGGAGGTGAGAATGATGAAGGAAGAAAGCCGGGCAAGAAAGGGTGGAGGGGCGTCAGGGGTTTTTCGGCGAGGGGCGCGGGGTGAACCAGCCTTCGGCGAGCGCGATGGCGGCGATCATGAGCACGCCGCTCAGGAGCAGACGCGGCACGTTGGCGTGTTCGCCGAAGAAGAGAAGCGAGCAGGCAACGCCGAGGGGGATCTTCGCGTTGTTGAACACGGCGAGCGTGCCGGCGTTCACCTTGCCGAGCCCGAGATTCCAAAGGAAAAATCCTGCGCCGCTGGCCACCAGCCCGAGGAAAGCGAGGACGAGCCATTGCGTGCCCGTCGGAGCGAAATGGGTCCAATCCGTGGCCGGGCCGGCCACGAGCGCAGTGGCGGCGAAACCACCGAGGGCGAGCCAGGGGAAGAGTCGGAGGTCGGTGACTTCGGCGAGTGCCGGGCGGGTGCGTTTGTAGGCGATCTGGCCGGCGGCGAAGCAAAGGTTGGCGCCTTGCACGAGGAGAAAGCCGATCATGATGTCGGGCGTGCCGGCGCGGCGTTGAATGATGATGGCCGCGCCAACGACCGACAGCAGGGCGGCGACGGCGTGACGCAGGGCGAGTTTATTGGCGAGCGCGGCGTCGAGCAGGACGATGTAGAGCGGAGTAAAAATAGTGAACAGGTAGACCTCATGGCCCTGCAGGTGCTGGAAGGCCTGTAGGTAGAGCAGATACATGAGGCCAAACTGGATCGCGCCGATGCCAGCGAACCAACCCGCCGTGCGCCACGGCACGAGACCGGGCCGGATGCAGGGAAGAAAGACGAGTGCGGTCAGCCCTAGGCGCACCGTGGCGACGGCCGGCGAGGGAAGGTCGCCGAGGAAGTGTTTGATCAGGCCCGGCGAAAAGGCCCAGAGGAGGGAGACGAGAAGAAGGTAGAGCATGCTGGGGTGGGGCGGGTGGCCTGCCTTCGCTCGGTGAGCTGCGGCGCGGCGCGGTTAGCGAAGCTAAACGCGGAAAATGGCGCCAAGTTTTTTGCCCAGGAGCAGGCTCATGCCGATGATCGTCACGCCGAGGAAGACCATCGCCCACACGCCGAGCGCGCTGGCGATGAATTTGCCGTCGCCGAGCAACTGGAAGAGTTCCATGATCGCCTTGGTGATCGGATAATAGAGCTGCTTTTGCGCGAGCACGAGCGAGTCGGAGACCTCAAGCATCGCGAAGGCGAAGGCGAGCAGGCCGCCCGCGATGAGGTTGGCGGCGATGAGCGGCAGGGTGACCTTGATCATCGACTTGAGCGGCGGGCAGCCGAGGTTTTGCGCGGCTTCCTCGAGCGTCTCGCTGGTTTGCTGGAAGCCGGCGGCGGCGGAGCGCACGACGTAGGGCAGGCGGCGCACGGAGTAGGCGATGATGAGGAGGATGGTCGGGTCTTTAACCGGGTTGAGAAATTCGAAGAATTTTCCCTCCTGCGACATGGCGAGGTAGCCGAAGGCGAGCACGAGGCCGGGCACGGCGAGCGGCAGCATGGCGAGGAAGTCGAGGATCTGGCGGCCGGCGAGCTTGGAGCGCACAACGACGTAGGCGATGGCGATGCCGAGGACGATGTCGATGACGGTCGAGATGCTGGCAAACTTCAGACTGTTGGCGATGGCGGGCACGGTGAGGTCGTGGCCGAGCGCGATGTTGAAGTTGTCCAGCGTGTAGTGCTGCGGAAGCACAGTGCCATACCAGTCGCTCGAGAAGGCGACGAAGATCACGCCGAGGTGAGGCAGCACGGCGATGAAGATCACGCCGCCGAATATCAGGGTGCAGAGGAGGCTTTGGCCGAACGGGAGCGCGCGCGGGCCGCCGGAACTGGTGGCCTTGGCCATCATTGCGTAGTGCGTGCGGCCGAAGAGGCCCTTGCCGATGGCGTAGAGGGCGATCGAGCTGACGAGCATGACCGCGACGAGCGCATAAGGGAACGGGTTGCCGCCGATGTCCTTCAGGCCGTAGAAAATCTGGACGGAAGTGACCTGCGCGTAGTCAAAGATGAGCGGGGTGCCGAGTTCGGTGAACGCCCAGATGAAGACGATGGTGCCGCCGGCAAAGAGGCCGGGGTTGATGAGCGGCAGGGTGATTTTCCAAAACCGGCGGAAGCCGGTGCAGCCGAGGTTTTGGGCGGCCTCCTCCATGGCGGGGTCGATGTTGGCGAGGGCCGCGACGGCGTTGAGGTAGATGATCGGGTAGAGCGAGAGCGCCTGCACGATGGCCACGCCCCAAAATTGGTTGGCCGCAAACCAGTCAAACGCCCAGCCCTCGGGGCGCAGGCCAATGTCGATGATGAGGCTGTTGAGCGCGCCGTATTGGCCGAAGATTTGCTTGATGCCGATGGCGCCGACGAAGGGCGGCAGAATCATCGGAATGAGGATGAGCGAGCCGAGCAGGCCTTTGCCGGGGAAGATGAACCGGTCGGAAATGAAGGCGAGCGGGAGCGCGATCAGCAGCGCGAGGGTGGTGGTGGCGCACGCGAGCAGGAACGAGTTGCGCAGGCCGCCGAGGTAAACCGGGTCACCGAGGAGCGCGATCAAGTAGGCGAGGGTGACCTTGCCATCGGCGTCGATGAAGCCGCCCTTGAGAATCTGCAGAATGGGCCAGATGAAGAACGCCGCAAAGAAGCAGGCCGTCAGGGCGAAGACGATGCGCGCGAAGGTTTTCGACATCGGGGCGCAGTGTGGTTGTGGCGCGAGCGGCCGGGCAAGGCGGAAATGGCAGATGACGCGGCGCCGGGGTTACACCGAGCCGGCGTTGCGTTCAGGCCTTGCGCAGGTGGCGTTCGAAGGCGGCGAGCGTCTCGGGGCTTACGTGATGCTCGATGCCCTCGGCGTCGAGTTCGGCGGATTTCTCGGAAATACCCAGCGAGCGAAGAAAGGCCACGACAGTGACGTGGCGCTGGTGGCTCGCGGCGGCGAGCTTGACGCCGGCTTCGGTCAGGAAAATGGCGCGGTAGGGCTTGGCGATGACGTAGCCGTCGCGTTGCAGGCGGGCCACGGTGCGGTTGACGGTCACGTGGGTGACGCCCAGCCGGCGGGCGAGATCGACGACGCGGGCCTCGCCCAGCGACGCGGAGAGGTCGGCGATGGCCTCGACGTAGTCCTCGGCGATTTCCGAGGCATGCTCGCGACGCGTCTGCTGCAGGCTTTCGGCCTGAAGCGCGGAGGGGCGCACGGGTTTTCCGGCGGGACGGGCGGCTTTTTTCACGCCGGAAAGCAAGTCAGGCGGAAGCGGGCTTGACAAGGCGCGTTCAAAATGTAGCACATGCTACAACATGTATTTGTTTATACATAACTGGGTGCGTGGTCTTTTGCTGATCGCCGGGTCGGCGGGCGTGGCGCTGGCGGCCGACAAGAGCGTCTACCACTGGGCCAATCCGGTGCCGCGCGAACTGATGCGCGAGTTGAGCACCGACCGGCCGGACCAGACGGAGAGCCCCTACACGGTGGATGCCGGGCATTGGCAGGTTGAGATGGATTTCCTGAACTACACCCGTGATCGGGACGAGTCGGGCGGGAGCGATGTGCGGACACGGGATTTGCGCGTGGCGCCGGTGAATCTGAAGCTGGGTCTGACCAATCGCGTCGATTTGCAGCTGATGGTCGATCCGTATGTGCGCTCGCAGGTGGATGACCGCGTGGCGGGGACCACGAGCAAGGGGTCGGGCTTTGGCGATGTGACAACGCGGGTGAAGATCAATTTATGGGGCAACGATGACGGCCCGACGGCGTTTGCCGTGATGCCGTTTGTGAAGTGGCCGCTGGCTGCGTCCGACATTCGCAACGGCGAGACGGAAGGCGGCGTGATTTTTATCCTCGGTTTCGAACTGCCCGGGGGCTGGGGTTCGGCGGTGATGAGCGAGGTGGATTTTGTGAGCGATGGTGCCGGCGGTCGGGAGACGGAGTTCGTGAACTCGATCACCTTTTCGCACGACGTCACCGAAAACCTTGGCGGCTACATCGAGCTGTTTACGGTCACGGGCAGCGCAGTGGAGGGCAACTGGCAGGGGCAACTTGATGTGGGTTTTACCTATGCGCTTGGATCCGAAACGCAGTTGGATTTCGGCTGCAATTTCGGCATCACGCGCGCGGCGCCTGATGCTCAACCTTTCGTCGGCATTAGCCGGCGGTTTTAGTTTTACCAATATGATGACGACTAATTTTCGCTTTTGGCTGGTGGCACTGATGGGAGCCGCACTGGCCGTGACGACGGCCACGGCGGCGCAGAAGAAGCGGATCGTGACGACGTTTACGATCATCCAGGACATGGCGCAAAATGTCGCCGGCGAGGCTGCCATCGTGGAGTCCATCACGAAGCCCGGCGCGGAAATCCACGGCTATGAGCCGACGCCGCAGGACATCGTGAAGGCGCAGCGGGCTGATCTGGTGTTGTGGAACGGCCTGAACCTGGAGCGGTGGTTTGAGAAGTTTTTCGGCAATCTTAACGGTGTGCCACGTGCGGTGCTCACCGAGGGTATCGAGCCGATTGGCATCGAGGAAGGGCCTTACACCGGAAAGCCGAACCCGCATAGCTGGATGTCGCCGCGTAACGCTGTCATCTACGTGGAAAACATCCGGCGCGCCTTGGTCGCGCTCGATCCGGCCAATGCGGCGACCTACAACGCCAATGCGCAGGCCTATGCGGCGAAGTTTGTGGCGATCGAGGCGTCGGTTCGTGCCGAGTTGGAAAAAATTCCCGCCGAGCGACGCTGGCTGGTGACGAGCGAAGGGGCGTTTCCGTATCTCGCGCGGAACTTTGGCATGAAGGAGCTTTTTCTGTGGGCGGTGAATGCCGACCAGCA
Organism: uncultured Opitutaceae bacterium; assembly: GCA_964525935.1. Classification (GTDB taxonomy): domain Bacteria; phylum Verrucomicrobiota; class Verrucomicrobiia; order Opitutales; family Opitutaceae; genus UBA2377. Next base: position 498,226 of record CAZGJZ010000001.1, read on the forward strand.
GGGCACGCCGCAGCAGGTGCGCAAGGTGATCGATGGCGTGCGGGCCAACCATATCCCGGTGCTGTTCAGTGAAAGCACGGTGAGCGACAAGCCGGCGCGGCAGGTCGCCAAGGAGACGGGCATCCACTACGGCGGCGTGCTTTACGTGGACTCGCTGACGGACGCGAAGGGGCCGGCGCCGACTTTCCTGCGCTTGATGGAATACAATGCGCAGACCATCGTGCGTGGCTTTAACGAAGCCAAAGCCCAACCATGACCGCACCCGCCAAGCCCATCACGGTCAGTGTCACCGACGTGACTGTTAGCTATCCCAACGGGCATGTCGCGCTGCGTGACACCACGTTCCGGCTGGAAGGCGGATCGATCTGCGCGCTCGTCGGCATCAACGGCAGCGGCAAGAGCACGCTGTTCAAGGCCATCATGGGCTTTGTGCGCCCGGCGCGCGGTGAAGTGCTGATCGACGGATTGCCGGTGCAAGCGGCGTTGAAGCGCAACCTCGTCGCCTATGTGCCGCAGACCGAGGAAGTGGACTGGACCTTTCCGGTGAGCGTGTGGGATGTCGTGCTGATGGGCCGCTATGGCTACATGGGTTTCCTGCGCATCCCGCGGGCCGAGGATCGCCGCGTGGCGGAGGAGAGCCTGGCGCGCGTGGGGATGCTGGAATTTCGCGACCGGCAGATCGGCGAGCTTTCCGGCGGACAAAAAAAACGCGTGTTTCTCGCCCGCGCCCTGGCGCAGCGCAGCCGGGTGATTTTGCTCGATGAACCGTTCACCGGCGTGGACGTGAAGACCGAGCTGACAATCATCGAACTGCTGCGCGCGCTGCGGACCGAGGGGCACCTGATGCTCGTCTCGACGCACAACCTCGGCTCGGTGCCGGAGTTTTGCGACCAGGTCGTGCTCATCAACCGCACCGTGCTGGCGGCGGGACCCACGGAGCAGGTGTTTACGCAGGATAACCTCGTGCGCGCCTTCGGTGGCGTGCTGCGGCATTTCCATTTCGACGAATCCACCGTGCAGAAACACGACGGCAAGGCGGTCACGCTGCTCACCGACGACGAGCGCCCGCTGGTCTTCGGCAAGGGCGGTCACCTCGAATACCGCCAGCGCGAGGGCAAGGAAGCCGTTGTCGAGCAGCGGGCCGAGCAGGAGGACGATAAGTGATCGAGACGCTGCTGACGCCGCTGCACTACGACTACATGGTTCGCGCCATTTTGGTGAGCGGCCTGATCGGTGGCGTATGCGCGTTTCTCTCGTGTTTCATCACGCTCAAGGGCTGGTCGCTGATGGGCGACGCGCTCTCGCACTCGGTCGTGCCGGGCGTGGCGGTGGCCTATGCGCTGGGCTGGCCATTCGCGGCGGGAGCGTTTGGCACGGGCCTCTTGGCGGCTGCCGGGATGGGCTTCGTGAAGGCGAAGACGCGACTGCGCGAAGATGCGGTCATCGGCGTGGTGTTCACGGCGTTCTTCGCGCTGGGGCTGCTGTTGATCTCCCTCAATCCGAGTAGCGTGGACCTGCGTTCGATCGTGTTTGGTAACATTCTCGGCATCTCCGATCCCGATGTGCTGCAAGTAGTGATTATCGCCGGAATCACCTTGATCGTGCTCGGGCTGAAGTGGCGCGACTTTTTGCTGTTCTGTTTTGATCCCAACCAGGCCCGCGCGCTCGGGCTGAATGTCACCGCGCTGCACTACACGCTGCTCACGCTGCTCTCGGCGACAGCGGTCGCGGCGTTGCAGACAGTCGGCGCCTGTCTGGTGGTGGCGATGCTCGTGACGCCCGGCGCCACGGCTTATCTGCTGACAGACCGTTTTGGAAAAATGATCGGCATCGCGTGTGCGATGGGCGTCGGCACCTCCCTCGTGGGCGCGTATGCCAGCTATTTTTTCGACGGCTCCACGGGCGGCTGCATTGTGACGCTGCAGACGTTGCTCTTTGTGATCGCGCTCATTTTCGCACCGAAACACGGCATCCGCGCGGCCCGGGGTCGGCGCCATGCCGCGGCGGCGTCCTGACCATGCCGTTAAGTTAGTAACCACGAATGGACACGAATAGACACGAATCCCAAGCGACGCTGATGAAGAGTTTCTTCGCCGTGGTTTCGGTCCGGATTGATCGCGGCATGCCGGCCCGTCGGCTGGTGGTATTTCCATTCGGGTGCATTCGGGTGCATTCATGCGTCAACGGATTTTTCCGGGCTCTGCCATGACGCACCTACTCGAGCCTTTTCGCTACGGTTTCATGGTGGACGCCATGATCGCCGGCACCGCGGTCGGTGCGGTCTGCGCCGTGCTTTCGTGTTATCTCGTGCTCAAGGGCTGGTCATTGATGGGCGATGCTATTTCACACGCCGTGCTGCCCGGCATTGTGATCGCCTACGCCATCGGCCTGCCGCTGGCGGTGGGGGCGTTTTTGTCGGGGTTGTTTTGCGCGGTGGCCACCGGCTACATCAAGGCGAACAGCCGCGTGAAAGAGGATACCGTCATGGGCGTCGTCTTCACGGGGCTCTTTGCGTTTGGCCTCGTGCTGTTCACCAAGATCAAAAGCGACCTGCACCTCGATCATATCCTCTTTGGCAACATTCTCGGGCTGGAGCCCGGCGATCTGCGCAACACCCTGATCGTGAGCGGCCTCGTGCTCGGCGTGATGCTCGCGCTGCGGCGCGACCTGTTGCTGTTTTGCTTCGATCCGGCACAGGCGCGTTCCATCGGACTGCGCACGGACCTGCTTTACTACCTGCTGCTCTCCCTGCTCGCGGTGACCATCGTGGTCTCACTGAAAGCCGTGGGGATCATCTTGGTGATCGCGATGCTGGTGACCCCGGGTTGCGTGGCTTATTTGCTGACCGACCGGTTTGGCAAAATGCTGTGGATCGCGACCGCGACGGCGGTGGGTTCGAGTTTTGTGGGCGTTTACGTAAGCTTCTTCCTCAACGCGTCGACGGGGGCGTGCATCGTGCTGATGCAGGCACTCGTCTTTCTGGTCACACTGGCCTTTGCCCCGAAACACGGGCTGCTGCGCCAGCGTCGGCAGGTTGTGACGGATTGAACGTCAGCCGGCGAATAATTCCCGGAATAGGTGCAGGGCAAAGATGCCGGCGAGGGTGTAGACCATCCACGTGATCTGGCGGCCGCGGCCGGTGGCGAGGTGGATGAGCGCGTAGGCAACCAGGCCGAGGCCGATGCCTTCGGCGATGCTGAAAGTCAGCGGCGTCGCGATGATGATGATAAAGGCGGGGGCGGCTTCCTCGAGGTCACGTAGGTTGAGCTGCGCCACGGACTGGAACATGAAGATGCCGACGACCACGAGGGCGGGCGCCGTGGCGACGGCGGGGACGGCTTGGATCAGCGGCGTGAAGAAGAGCGAGACGATGAACAGGCCGGCGACCGTCACGCCGACGAGGCCGGTGCGACCGCCGGCTTCGACGCCCGAGGCGGATTCGACGTAGCTGACGACGTTGGATGTGCCGAAGCTCGCGGAGGCGATGACGCCAAGCGAATCGGCGACGAGGGCCTTGCCGGCACCAGGCAGGCGGCCCTCCTTGTCGAGGAGGCCGGCACGCTGGGTCACGCCAATGAGGGTGCCGACATTGTCGAAGAGCGCGATCAGCAGCAGCGTGAGCACGACGGTGAGCGCCTTCATCGGATCCTGCGTGAAGTAGCCGAGGTTGAATTGCAGGAACGTATCGCTCATCGAGGCCGGCAGAGACACCAAGTGGCCGGGCAAGTGGGTGACGGTGCCGCCCTGGCCGTTGGGGATGAGCAGGCCGATGAGCGTGACGGCGACGATGGAGAGGATGATCCCGCCGGGCACGCGGCGGACCATCAGCACGACCGTGAGCAAAATCCCGGCAAAACACAGCAATACGGGTGGCGAGCCGAGGTGGCCGTGGGTGACGAAGGTTTCGGGGTGGGCGGCGATGATGCCGCCATTTTTGAGTCCGATGAAGGCGATGAAGAGGCCGACGCCGCAGGTGATCGCCATTTTAAGCTGATACGGGATGGCGTTGATAATTTTTTCGCGAATGCCGGAGAGCGAGAGGGCGAGGAAGGCGAGGCCGTTGACGAAGACGAGGCCGAGTGCCTGCTGCCACGGCACGCCGAGGCCGATGCACACGGTGTAGGAGAAGTAGGCGTTGATTCCCATGCCCGGGGCGAGGGCGAGCGGAAAGTTGGTGTAGAGCGCCATGATCAGCGTGCTCACGGCAGCGCTGACGGCGGTGACGGTGACGAGTCCGGCGGCGGGCATGCCGGCGGCGGCGAGGATGGCGGGATTGACCGCGAGGATGTAGGCCATCGCCGCAAACGTCGTGCAGCCGGCCTGCACTTCGCGGCCCGGGGTGGTGCCGTGCTGGTCGAGTTTAAAGAGGCGGTTGAGCATGGGGTGGGAAGATCGTTCTCGTTCTCGCAATCCTTCTCGTTTTCCTTGGTGGGGTGACGAGAGAAAGAGAACGATAATGAGGAACGAGAACGAGCCTATATGAACATCATCGACGCGCACGTGCACCTGTATCCGCCTGAGGTGAACCGCGATCCGGCGGGTTGGGCGGCGGCGTGCGGTGAAGCGCATTGGGCGCAACTCTGCACGCGGCGCCGGAAGACCGGGCAGGCGGTGCAGACGTTTCCGAGTGTCGATGAACTGCTGCGGGCGATGGACGCCGGCGGGGTCGCACGCGCGGTATTGCAGGGCTGGTATTGGGAACGGCCGGAAACGTGCCGGATGCAGAATAAATTTTACGCCGAATGCGTGCAGGCGCACCCGGACCGGCTATCGGCGTTTGCGACGATTCATCCGGCCGCGGGACTGGATGTCACGTTGGGTGAAATCGGACTGGCGCAGGATTCGGGATTGATTGGCTTGGGTGAGCTCTCGCCGCACTCGCAAGGCTACGGGCTGGACGATGCGGTATTGTGCGCCGCCCTGGAGCGCGCCGGAAAACTCGGCATGCCGGTGAACCTGCACGTCACCGATCCCGATGGCCGCGACTATCCGGGGCGGGTGGAGACGCCGCTGGCGGATTTCGTGATGCTGGCGCGGCGGTTTCCGGCGACGGTTTTTATTCTCGCACATTGGGGCGGGTTGTTGCCGCTGCGGAATGCGAGTCAGGGTGGCAGCGATGCGGCGCTGCCGGAGAATATTTACTATGACACGGCGGCTTCTCCGCTGCTTTATGGGCAGGATATTTGGCGGCGCTTTCTGGCGAAAGCGCCGGTGGAGCGCGTGCTGTTTGGCTCGGACTTTCCGCTCAATGTTTATCCGACGATTGATACGCAGCCGGATTTCTCACGGCTGCTGGCCGAGGTGCATCGCTCCGGACTGGATGCGGCGGAGTTGAAAAGCGTGCTGGGAGCAAATGCGCAGCAGTGGCTGAGGCCGGAGGCGGAACCTCGGAATGGGTGAACCCGGCTGTGAGGGCAGGGAGGTGTTCCATCGCGTGGCGGTAGCCGGTTTCGATGATGCGGTCGCAGTGAGCCCAATCGAAGCTGGCGATGCCTTCGAGGGGAAAGCGGAGGTAGGCGTTGGCACGGGCGGCACGGGAATCGGTGCCACCGTCGGCGGTGATGGTCGTGATACGCGAGAGGACGTCGAGGATGTTGACGCGTGCGCCGGTGGGCAGGCGTTGGTAAACGGCCTCAAAATCGGGTGCCGCATCGTCGGCGCGGGGGGCGGCGATGGCGTCTTCACTGGAAACGTCCGAGGCGATGACGGGGCCGCGGCCGAGGGACTGCATGACGTCACCGGGAAGATTGTTGGTGAGATACCCGTCGCAGAGGAGGTCGCCGTTGTAGCCGATTGGCGGGGCAATGCCAGGCAGGCACATGCTGGTGATGAGCCAGTCGGCCAGGGGGCCGTGATGGTGAATTTCAGCGCAGCCGCGGGTTAGGTTGGTGGTGACGCAGAAAAACGGCAGGGGGAGATGTTCGATGCGTTGGTCGGGCAGGAGGCAGCGCACGTGACGGAGAAAGCGGCGGCCGGCGATGAGGGAGAGACGGGGGATGCGATAGTCGTTAAGGAGGCGGCGGTGGACGAAGGTGTCCTTGATATCGGCGATGATTTGCGGGAGGTCGCGGCCGGTGGCGTGGAGTGCACCGACATAGGCGCCCATGCTCGTGCCACCGATGGTGTCGATGGGCAGATGGAGGGCTTGCATAGCCTTGAGCAGGCCGATGTGGGCGAAGCCGCGGGCGCCGCCGCCGCTGAGCGCGAGACCGATACCACGGCCGGTGAGTTGGCGTGCGAGACGGGCGATGGTGGCGGGTTGGTTAGGGTCGAGGTAGTAGTGATTTTGAGCGTGCAGGGCCCGGGTGAGCTGCAAGGTGGTGCGGGCTTGGGCGCCAGGCGGAGTGTGGAAAACGAGGTCGATGGGGGTGTGCAGATCGGCGAGGCCAAGCTGGGCGGTGAGCTGCGCGGGGTCAGGCGGGCGAGCGGAGTCAATGATGAGGATGATGCGGTCGGCATGGCGCAGGGCGGTATTCGTCCAACTGGCAGAGCCATGAGCATCGATGAGCAGGGGGGCGGTGAATTCTTCCTCGGTGAACCGGGCGGTGAGGGCGGTCGTGGCGGCATGGTCATGCGACGGGGTGCGCGCGGCGAATTGGGCGAGGCCGTGCATGGCATCGACGAGACAGGTGCCGGCAGGAAGCGCGCGGTGGAGTTGCGCGACGAGCTGACGGGTGTCGGTTGTGGGTGTTGGGCAGTAGATCGCAAGATTGCGAGTCTGCCGGACCATGCGGAGCTTGGCGGCGGATTCGCGCTCGTGCATGCGGACGAGGATAATTCGAAAAATCGCCATGACGGCCGAAGGCTCGGCGAGGGCGAAGCGATGGAAATCCTCGCGTTGCAGGGTGTAAATCAGGCTGGGACGGAGCGCATGAACCGTGGCGCTGCGCGAAGCGCCACTCAGCAGTCCGAGCTCGCCGATGGGCTCGAGGCGGGCGATCTCGCCGACGATGCGACCGTCCGGGAGCGTTGCGCGGAAGCGGCCGGTGGCGACGATGCTCAGGGTATCCGCCGGGTCACTCCAGGCGAAGAGCTGTTCGCCTGCGGCAAGGACGCGCGGTTTGGCGGCAGCGGCGAGTTGCTCAAGAGTGCAGGGCTGGACGTCGGCAAAGAGAGAGCATTGCGAAAAAACGCTGCGAGCGGTGATCATGACAGTTGGCGGGGGGACACAACGGCACTGAAGGAGATGGAAAAATGTGGCCGGGATTGCTGGCCACGCCGACGCAGGAAATCAATCTTCTTTTGGCTGCTACTTTGCGCTGAGCCTGCGAAGGGACGGCAGACTGTGCTGGCAGAGTGTCAGCGAGTCAGAGCCCAGGAAAGAACGGGACTTTGCGGGTGATTTACGACGATTTGCAGGCCGGTGGTCAGCCCGGAGGGAAGTGGCACGGGCACGGTGAGCACGGGCAGGCCGCCGAGGCTGGCGGGGCTGGTCAGCGCGAGGATGGCGTCGCGCGCGGACTGGCTGATTTCCGACTTGGTCAGCGCGGCGCAGGGAGCGGCGGGCAGGACGATGAAATCGTAGGCCAGGAAGAGCTGCGTCCACGCGAGCTTCACCGCGGCGAGGCCGATTTGGGCGGACTCACGCTGCGCGGCGGTCCAACGGTGGCCGCGATCGAGGCGGGCCCAGACGGCGGGATCGTAGCGGTCCTTGCAGGGTTTCATCCAGTCGCGATGAATCGCGTAGGCCTCGGTGCTCTGGATGACAGCGTAGGTCTGAGGGGCGTGGGCGAAGGCGGACCACACGTCGCGGGCGAGGTCGGCGTTGGCCGTGGGAGCGAAAGCCGCGGCGGCGGTGCGGCAGGCGAGGGCGATCTCGGGTTCGATGGCGGCGGGCTCGAAATAAACGCCCCGCGGTTCGCGTTCGTGGGTGCGCCGGCCGACGAGCGCACCGAGGGCGCGGTGCATGTCGGCGGCGTTGGCGGTGAACCAGCCGGCGGTGTCAAAGCTCTGGGCGAGCGGAAAGGCATCGCTGATCCACGCGTCGCGCGGCGTGAGCCGAAAACCATGCAATCCACAAAACGCCGCTGGCAGCCGGACGGAGCCGCCCGTGTCGGTGCCACTCGCGAGTGGCACGACGCCGGCGGCGACGAGCGCCGCGGAGCCACTGCTCGAGCCGCCGGTGGTGCGACCGGGGAAGCGCGGATGCTCGCAGTCCCCGTAGTGCGGATTTTCGCCGGTGAGACCGTAGGCGAATTCATGCAAATGGGATTTGCCCGCGAGCACCGCACCGGCGCGACGGAAGCGTGCTACGAGCGTGGAGTCTTTGGCTGGTGCCGGCCGCACTTCGGGCAGAAAGGTCGAGCCGGCGAGAGTGGGTTCACCAGCGACGTCGAAGAGGTCCTTCAGAAAATACGGCACGCCGCCGAGCGGCGCATTGCGGTCGGCGGCTTCGAAGCGTTCGGCCAACGCGCGTTCCGAGGGCAGCTGGGCGACGCAGGCCCGTTGCTGCGTGGCGGGCAGGGCGGCGAGCTGCTGGTGCACGCGGCGGGCGGCGGCGGCGGGCGTGAGTTCATGCCAGTCGGCAAAAGTCATGACCCGATGATTTGCAGCGACGGGATGGGCGCAATCTCCGGTTGACGCACAAGTTTCTTGCTTTGGCCGATGCGCCCCGTTCTAACCTGCGGCCAACAACTGGCGCTTTGTGGAATTGACCACAGGAAGTTAACTACGATCTGTCGCGCGCCTGGGCAGGGCGGATTTTGTATTTGTCACTGCCCATGTCCTCGAAAGCCCTGCTCGCCTACCTTGATCAGACGCCGCGCGATAAAATCGACGCCGGCCTTGTCGCATACATCGCCGCCCTTTCCGAGACCGCGAAGGTGGAGCCGGCGGTGGCCCGCAACATTGTGCAGGAACTGGCTGACCAGCGCAGCCACCTGAAGCTGATCGCCAGCGAAAACTACTGCTCGCTGGCCACGCAGCTCACGATGGGGAACCTGCTGACCGACAAGTATGCGGAGGGCGTGTCCGGCGCGCGGTTCTACGCCGGCTGCGACAATGTTGATGCCGTGGAAAATTTCGCCGCGGCGCAGGCCTGCAAGCTGTTCGGCGTGGAGCACGCCTACATGCAGCCGCACAGCGGCGCGGATGCGAACCTCGTCGCCTTCTGGGCCATTCTGAGCGCGCGCGTGCTTACGCCGGCGCTTGAGAAACTGGGCGAAACCAACCAGTCCAAGCTGGATGCCGCGGCGTGGGAAAAGATCCGTCAGGCTTGCGGTAACCAACGCCTGCTCGGGCTCGATTATTATTCGGGCGGTCACCTGACGCATGGCTACCGGCACAATGTCTCGGCGCAGATGTTCGAGGCGCACTCCTACCAAGTGGATCGCGCGAGCGGCCTGTTGGATTACGAAGCGATCGAGCGCCAGGCGCTGGAACTGCGACCGCTGATCCTGCTCGCCGGTTACAGCGCATATCCGCGCAAGATCGATTTCCGACGCATGCGGGCCATCGCGGACAAGGCCGGGGCGGTGCTGATGGTCGACATGGCGCACTTTGCCGGGCTGGTGGCCGGTGGCGTGTTCCGCGACGAATTCAATCCGGTGCTCCACGCGCAAGTCGTGACGACGACCACGCACAAAACCCTGCGCGGCCCGCGCGGCGGCGCGGTATTTTGCACGAAGGAATTTGCGGCGCACGTGGACAAAGGTTGTCCGTTGATCCTTGGCGGGCCGTTGCCGCACGTGATGGCGGCCAAGGGCGTGGCCTTCGCCGAGGCGAACCGACCCGAGTTCAAGGACTATGCGCAACAGGTGGTGACCAATGCCCGTGCGCTCGCGGAAGCGTGCAAAGCGGAAGGCATGACTGTGGCGACGGGCGGGACGGATAATCATCTCCTGTTGATCGATGTGCGTCCGTTCGGGCTCACCGGCCGGCAGGCGGAGGCGGCGGTGCGGGCCTGTGGCATCACGCTCAACCGCAACTCGCTGCCCTACGATCCCAATGGCCCGTGGTATACGAGTGGCTTGCGCCTCGGCACGCCGGCGGTGACAACACTGGGCATGAAAGCCGCGGACATGAAGGAAATCGCCGCCGTGCTCCGGTTGGTGCTGGCCCACACCAAGGCCGATGAAATCAAAACGGGCGCCGAGGCGGGCACGCCCAGCCGCGCGAAATTCACCACGGATGACAAGGTGAAGGCGGAGACGGGGATTCGTATCCGGGCCCTGCTCGCGCGCTTTCCGGTTTATCCACAGCTCGACCTCGCGTTCCTGCAGCGGCATTTTTCCTGATCATGTCCCGGATGCTCTTCAGGCTAATCGTGGCAGGCTGCGTCGGTCTCGCGTGGCTGACGACGGGCTGCGAGCGACGCGCAGCGCCATCATCGCCGGCGGGCGAAGGGAAGGCCCTGCGCAAGGTGATGTTTCAGAGCGACTGGTTTCCGCAGGCGGAACATGGCGGATTTTACCAGGCGCTCGCGAAGGGCTACTATCGCGAAGCCGGATTGGACGTGGAGATTCTCTCCGGCGGCCCGGGCGCGGGCATTAAGCTGAAGATTGCGAAGGGCACGGCCGATCTCGGGATGATTCGCAGTGACGATGTCGCACTGGCGGTGAGTCAGGGGCTGCCGCTGGTAATGGTGGGCGCGACGTTTCAGCACGATGCCGAGGCCATTCTGGTCCACGCCGACAGCCCGGTGAAAACGCTGCGTGATCTCGATGGCCGCACGGTGATCGCGCCGATCAGCATGACCTTCATTCCGTTCATTCAAAAACGGTATGGCATCCATTTTAACCTGATCCCGACGACCTATGGGCTCGCGTCGTTTCTGGCGAACAAGGACACGATCCAAACCTGTTTCCTCACCAGTGAACCGTTTTATGCGGCGCAGCGCGGCGTGGCGGTGCGCACGCTGCCGGTGACGGATGCGGGCTACGATGTTTACCAAGCCATCGCCTGCCGGCAGAAGCTGGCCCGCGAGGAGCCCGAGTTGGTGCGCGCCTTTGTGGCGGCGTCCATTCGCGGCTGGCGTGACTACATGGAAAACGATCCTGCGCCGGCGAACCAACTCATCCTTGCCCGCAACCGCGACATGACGCCGGAGCAGCTGGCGTATTCCCGGCAGGCGATGATCGACCACGCGCTGGTGGCGGGTCATGCGGAGCGCGGCGAGGGGATTGGGCGGCTTTCACTGACGCGCATCCAGGCGGAGATCGATTTGTTGCGCGAATTCAAGGTGCTCGAAGTGCCACTGACGGCGACGCAGATCGCGACGACGGAGTTTCTGCCACCGGAGGCGCGTTAAAATCCGCTTTGCGTCGGCGAGGGTTTGAGCCTCGACTTTCCATCCCATGAATCCTGAAGCCAAACTCGCCGAACTCGGCCTCACGCTCCCCAATCCGCCCGCCGCTGCCGGCAGCTATGTGCCCACCGTGCGCACCGGCAATCTGCTCTACTGCGCCGGCACCATTTGCATGGTGAACGGCCAGATGACCCACACCGGCCAGGTGGGCAAGGAGCAGACCGTGCAGACCGGGGCCAAGTCCGCCGAAATCTGCGCGCTCAACACGATGGCCAACATCAAGGTCGCGGTGGGCTCGCTCGATCAAGTCGCGCGCATCGTTTTTGTGACCGGCTTCGTCAACGCCGTGGATGGTTTTGCCGACAGCCCGGCGGTGATCAACGGTGCGAGCGATCTGTTCGTGAAAGTCTTCGGCGACGCCGGCAAGCACGCCCGTGCGGCTGTCGCGGTCAACGGCCTTCCCCGTGGCACGACCACGGAGATTCAGGTCGTCGTTGAATTGAAGTCGTAATAGTCCATTTGCCGTGTCCGGCGGCGTTGTGCAGGCCGGACAAATTTTCCCTCACCCCATCATGAAAGCCCTGTTTTCTGTTCTCACGCTGTTGCTGGCCGTCACCGCGAGTGCCGCCGAACAATACCGCATCGCCGTCATCCCGAAGGGGACGACGCATGAATTCTGGAAATCCATCCATGCTGGCGCCATCAAGGCCGCGCAGGAATTGAAGGCGGAAGGCGCCGACGTGGAAGTCATCTGGAAAGGGCCGCTGCGCGAAGACGACCGCGAGCAACAGGTGCAGGTTGTGGAAAATTTTGTGACCCGTCGGGTGAGCGCCATGGTGCTCGCACCGCTCGACGCCAAGGCGCTGGTGGCGCCGGCCGACATGGCGGTGCAAGCCGGCATCCCGGTGATCGTCATCGACTCGGCGCTCAACTCGAAGCTGCCCGCGGCGACCGTCTCCACGGATAATTACAAGGGTGGCGCTGTCGGTGCCCGCCGCTTGGGCACGCTGCTCGACGGCAAGGGCAAGGTGATTTTGCTCCGCGTGCTGGCCGGCTCGGCGAGCACCGAGCAACGCGAGGCGGGATTTCTCGACACGATCGGCAAGGAGTTTCCCGGTATCACCGTGATCTCGAGCGACCAGCACGCCGGTGCCACACGCGACACGGCCTACCGCGCCGCGCAGAATCTGCTGAATCGCTTCGGCCGCGAGGTGACGGGCATCTTTGCGCCAAACGAGTCGTCCGCGACCGGTATGCTCCTGGCCTTGCGCGACGCCGGACTCGCGGGCGGCAAGGTGAAGTTCGTGGGTTTCGACACCGGCACACAGACATTGGCCGCGCTCAAGGCGGGCGACTTGCAGGGACTCGTTGTGCAGAATCCGTTCAACATGGGCTATCTCGGCCTGAAGAGCGCCGTGGCCGTGCTGCGCAAGCAAGCGGTGGAAAAGGAAATCGACACCGGCTGTGAGCTGGTCACCGCGGAGAACATGAGCGAGCAGGCTATTGCGGACCTGAACAAGCCGCCGTTGGACAAGTATCTGAAGTGAAATGGCGCGTTTGAAGATCATGAATCGCTCCATGTCTGTCATTCTGAGCGCAGCGAAGAATCCAGGGCGATATTTGAACGACTGCGTGCAGGCGAATGAACAGGTGGATTCTTCGCTTCGCTCAGAATGACAAACCCGGGGCATACACCGCGTTTGCGGCTTGTTGGCATCGACAAGGCTTTTGGCGCCACACAGGCGTTGCAGGGCGTTTCGCTGACGGTCGCACCGGGTGAAGTGCTTGCGCTCATGGGCGAAAATGGTGCGGGCAAGAGCACGCTCATGAAGGTGCTCAGCGGCGTGATCACGCCGGATGCCGGAGCGATGGAAATCGATGGCGCCGCCTATGCCCCCGCCGACACGCTCGACGCACGCCGGCGGGGCGTGGCGATGATCTACCAGGAACTGAGTTTGGCGCCGCACCTCAGTGTGTGGGAAAACATCGTGCTCGGCGCGGAGCCGAATCGGTGGGGCTGGATTGATCGCCCGGAGGCGAAAGCGCGCGCGCGACGGGTGCTGGCGCGGCTCGCGCATGAGCATCTCGATCTCGACCAGGCGGTCGGGGAGTTTTCCATCGCAGAGCAACAGATCATCGAAATCGCGCGCGCCCTGCTCACCGAGCCGCGCGTGCTGATCATGGACGAGCCGACGAGCAGCCTGACGCAGGCCGATACGGAGAAGCTGTTTTCCGTGGTGCGCCAATTGCGCGCGCAGGATGTGAGCGTGATCTACATCAGCCACTTTATCGAAGAGGTGAAACGCGTGGCGGACCGCTTCACCGTGCTGAAAGACGGCCAAACGGTAGGCGAAGGCACGATGGCCACGGCGACGCAGGATCAAATTGTGCGACTGATGGTGGGCCGCGATGTGCGCGATCTCTATCCGACCCGCGAGGCGCGGACCGGCGCAGTCGTGCTCGAGCTACCGCAGGCGAATGGCCCGGCGTTGGAACTGCGAGCGGGCGAGATCCTCGGCGTAGCGGGCCTCATCGGCGCGGGACGCACGGAGTTGCTGCGCGCGGTGTTTGGCCTCGATGCGAGCACGCTCGTCCACACCACGCCAGCGCAGCGCTGGACGGAAGGTGTGGGATTTTTGAGTGAAAATCGCAAGGAAGAGGGCCTCATGCTGGGGCTGCCGATTGCTGAAAATGCGACACTCACGAAGCTCGGAAAGTTCGCGCGCAACGGCTGGCTGCGAGTGGCGTCGGCCGAAGCGGACGTGGCGGGCTGGATTGGCCGGCTCGGGATCAAGGCGCAGTCGCCGCGGCAGGCGGTGGGCGAGCTCTCGGGTGGCAACCAGCAGAAGGTCGCGATGGCGCGGCTGCTCGGTCATCCCGCCAGTATCCTGCTGCTTGATGAGCCGACGCGCGGCATCGATGTCGGCAGCAAGGCCCAGATTTATGCGCTCCTCGCGCAAGAAGCGGCGGCGGGCCGGGCCATTGTGGTGGTGAGTTCGTATCTCCCGGAACTGCTCGGGCTCTGTGATCGCATTGCGGTGATGCGCAAGGGCGAGGTCGTCGCCTGTCGGGCGCGGAGCGAATGGTCGGAGCACAGCTTGTTGCTGGCGGCACTCGGCACGGCCGTATAATTCATTTCCTGATTCTTGATGAAAACTTTGCTCGCCAAATTCGGCCCCTTCCTCGGCCTGCTGCTGGTCATCGGCCTGTTCTCGCTGTCCGGCGAGGTGCGCGACTACTTTCTGAGCTACGCCAATTTTAAGATCGTGCTCACGCAGACGGTGATCGTGGCGCTCGGGGCATTGGGCATGACGCTGATCATCATCAGCGGCGGAATCGATTTGAGCGTAGGCTCGGTGATCGCGTTGACGAGCGTGGTGGGCGCATTGCTCGTGCAGCAGGGGTGTCCGACGGTTTTCGTGGTGCTGGCGGTGATTGCGGCGGGTGGATTGATCGGCCTGCTCAATGGAGCGGCGATTGCGGGTCTGCGCATGACGCCGTTCATTATCACGCTGGGCACGCTTGGCATTGCGCGCGGGGTGGCGAAGTGGATGGCGAACAATGAGACGGTCAACTACGACGCATCGCCGATCAACGGCTGGATGACGACCGCCAATCCATTCGGCTGGGCCCTGCCAACGGGCGCGTGGATAACGGTGGCGCTGGCGGTGCTGACCGCGCTGTTGCTGCGACGCACCGTGTTTGGCCGGCATATTTTCGCCATTGGCTCGAACGAGGCGACGGCACGGCTGTGCGGCGTGGCGACGGTGCGCACGAAGATTTTTATCTATGGTCTGGCGGGCTGCTTCTTCGGCTTGGCGGGACTGATGCAACTTTCGCGGTTGCGGCAAGGTGACCCGACGGTGGCGATCGGCGTGGAACTCGACATCATTGCGGCCGTGATCATCGGCGGTGCGAGTTTGAGCGGCGGCGTCGGCACGGTGCTGGGGTCGATGATCGGCGCGCTGATCATGGCGGTGCTGCGCAACGGCTCCCAGCAGATGGGCTGGCCGACGTATTTTCAGGAGATCATCATCGGCGTGGTGATCATCGCCGCAGTATTCCTTGATCGACTGCGGCAGGCGAAGCGGGCGTGAGGTGGATCGGGCGCACCTTGGTGCGCCCGAGAGGGGCCTGCACTTGCGGCCTATTTTAGAAAGACGGTGCCGGCGCCGGGGATGTTGGCGGGTGTGCGCCAGTCGGGCTGCCACCAGATTTGAGCCTGTTTGTTATCGGCGTCACGGTCGTTGACGGCGACATTGAAGCGGAAGCCTTCCTCGGGCCATTGCGTGCCATGCGTCACGGCAAGCGAGGCGCGGGGAATGGCGGCCTCGAAGATGTAGCCATCCGGCGTGTGGCGGCAGCTGATCTGTGTGCCCTCGGGCAGGGACTTCGGATCGTAGAGGTAATTGCGCGCGCGGCCATCGCCCGGGGCTGGAGAGGAGCCGATGAAGACGAGGCCGCGTTCGGATTGGCGGCCGAGGCGTTGGATAGCGGGGGCACGGAAGTCGAGCCGCACTTCGATGCCATCCTGTTTCCACGGAGGATTGTCGGCTTGTGCGATGACGTCGTCGTCATGGACGATGACGGACAGGTAAAGGTTGGCGTCGTCATGGGCGAAGCCAACGCGGAAGGCGCAGTCGGCGGCGCCGTTCCAACCGCTGGATTCGCGGATGGCGGGTTCCTTGACGTCGTAGATCGAGGTGGCGGGCCAATCGGAGATGTCGCCGTCGATGACGAGGGCGCGGCCAACGGTGGGGGCGGTGAGCCGCGGCACCACGGCGAGCTGGGTTGATTCGGTGAGATGCAGCGGTTCGGCGCCGGCGGGTTGCAGGCGGGCTTCCCAGGAAAGCTGGCCGATGGTGCGGGCCTGTTGCGGGTGGGTCGGAATATCCCCGCCGATATCGACAACGAAGGCGCGACTGGCCTGGGGTTGCAGGGTGAACGCGTAGCGACCGTCGGGCGTGCGCTCGAGGCCTTGGTTGAGCGTAGCGGTCAGGCCGGCGGCGGGTTCGAGCTTGAATACGATGTCCACGGGCACGGCGGTGGGATTGGCGGACAGTAGGTTGACTTGGCTGGAGGAAGCGCGACCGTCCTTGGCCCAGATGACGTCGGCGGTGAAACCGCGCGCGGCGAGCGGTTCGACGAAGGACTTGGTGGCGGGAGTGTAAATGTCGTCGCGCTTGATGCCGTCGAGGAGGAGGTTGGCGATGACGGGGCCTTGGTTGGTCATCGTGACCCAGGCGACCTGGTCGAATTCACCATAGGACGGGCCGCGCATGTCGCTGGCTCCGCCAGTGGAAGCGAGGATGTAGTAGTTGGCGTCCTTGCGCTCGGATTTCAGGTAACTGTGATAATGACCCGCGAAGACGGTGTGGGGCCGGCCATGCAACGCGGCTTCGACAGCGGGCCAGCCGCGCTTGGCGTCGTAGTCCCACAGGGGCACGTGCAGGAACACCAAGGTCCAGCGGACGTCGGTGTGCGCGGCGAGGGTGTCGCGCACCCATTGGGATTGGGCGGGATCGATGGCGTAGGTGCCATCACCGGGTCCTTGGGAATTCAGGCAAATGAAAAGCACGTCGCGGTAGACGAAGCTGTAGTGCATCGCACCGAACCGCTCGCGCCAGATTTTCACCATGGTCGCGTTGGAGTTGTCGTGATTACCGGGCAGGTAGAAGAAAGGCATCTGCAACTCGCGGATGAAGCCTTGAAACTCATCCCACTGGGCGTTGACCACGGCGGGATCGTGGCTGTAGCCCTCGATGAGATCGCCGACGCTCATGACGAACTCGGGCTGGAGCAGATTCAGCTTGTGGATGGCGTCCTCAAAAATCCCCGGGCGCGCACCGCCGGTGCGGTCGGAGACGATGGCGAACTGAAACGCATTCGGATCGTTGTGAAAATCGAGGTGGTTCCAGGGATTAACGCCGCCGTCGGCATTGAGTGTGAGGCGGATGCTTTTCGGTGCCGGGGTGGCGGGCGCCTCGTAGTCGTCGTGATTGTGAGGATGCTTGCCGTCGTGGGCGCGGACGGGAGCAACGTAGAGCAAGGCGGCGGCGAATGCGGCCAGACTTAAGGGTAGGAGGCGGGGTTGGGGCATGGCCACTCCACGCTGTTCTGAGGCGAAGCACTGTCAAACTGTCGCGGCGTGCCCAGCGGTCGCGCCCTGCCTTAAGGCGGGTATGCCGTGAATGCTCAGGTGAGGGACTTCGTCAGCACCTTGGCGTTGCGGCCGCTTTCCTCGTAGAGCTTGAGGCGGGACTCGGGGAGGATCGACTTGTCGGCTTCCTCGAAACCGCAGGTGTTCGTGAAGAAGCCGAAGCTCTGCGTGGAGAGGGCGACGATCTGCGTGGCGCCACGCTCCTTGGCCATGAGGCAGGCATACTCGACCATCTTTTTGCCGATGCCGCGGTTGTGGTAGAACGGCAGCACGTAGAGTGAACCGATCTCGGCGAAGGGCGGCTTGCCGGGGTAAAGAATGAGTGTGACGCAGGCGATGATGTTCTCGTCGATTTCGAAGACGAAGAACTGGTCGATGTTTTTCTCGATGGCTTGCTGCGTGCGATGGAGCAGTTCCTCGCGCTTCACGGCGGCGCGCGTGAGGCTGTAGATGAAACGCACGTCACGCTTCGTGGCACGACGGATTTGCTGATAGTCGTTGCCGTAAATGAGCGTGCCGACGCCTTCGTTGGAGAAGATCTCGTTGAGCAGGCCGTCGAAGATGCGGCCGTCGACGATGTGGACGCGCGGAGTGCCGTTATCGATGGCACGCACAGCGCTGACGGCCTTGGAGCGGGTAATCTCGGGGATTTGCTCGGGAGCGTCGTCGAGCACCTTGCGGAGCATCTCGACGGAGACCTGCGGACGGAGTTCGCCGTTGATCTCGAGGCCGGCGTGCGGCGTGAGGTAGATGATCTTGGTGGCGTGCAACGCCTCGGCGATCTCGGAGGCGAGGAGGTCGGAGTTGACGCGGAGCGACTTGCCGTCCGGGCCGAAGGCGACGGGCGAGATGAGCGGGACCACCTGCTCGTTGATGAGACTGATGATGAAATCTTTGTCGATGCGCTCAACCTTGCCGGTCAGCTGCTGGTCGATGCCCTTGATGATGCCGACGGGCAGCGCGCGGACGGAGTTGGTGATAACGGCCTTCAGGCTGTTCTGCGTGAGACCTTCGAGGATGAGGTGCGACACGCGCGAGGAAGCGCGAATGGCGAGGTCGAGGGTGGCGGCGTCGGTGACGCCGGTGCCGAACGCGTCGGTGATCGGCACGCCGCGGAGGGCGGAGAGTTCCTGGATCTGCTGGCCGATGCCGTGGACGAGCACGAGCTTGATGCCGAGGCTGCGGAGCACGGCGATGTCGACGAGGAGGTTGCTGAAATTTTCGTCGGCGATGATGGAGCCGTCCACGGCAATGACGAAAATCTGCCCCTGGAAGCGCGGGACATATTTCAGAATGCCGCGCAAATCCGTGGGTTTGATCGTCGTCGCGAGGGCGCTCGAAGGGGAAGGGGTGGTTTGGCCGTTGCCGTTGCTCATGTCAGTGACCGCTGGTTGTCGGGGATGCAGGGCGGCGCGTCAATTCACTTGCAGCGTCCACGAAGGCGACGTCCGCGAGCCGATGAGCGCGACCTGGTAGCGGCCGGGCTTGAGGGTGCCACCGGGGACGGTGAGCAAAACGATGCTGTCGCGGCTGCGCGCGAGCAATTCGCCGCGGAGACGCTCGAACTCGGGCACGATCACGATGACTTCGTCCTTGAGGTAGAGTTGCGCGCCGGAGAGCTGCTGGTGGTTGTCGCCGACCGAGCAGGTGAACTGGATCGGGTAGGGCAGCAGCGTGTTGGCCGTGGCGGCAGCGGCGACGCGGGTGTAGTCGTTCGGGAGCTGCGGCTGGTCGATGAGCGTGACGCGGAGATTTTCGGGCAGGCCGCCAGTGGCCTTGGTGATCGCGGCGCCGTCGGCGATGGGCTTCGGGTCGGCGGGGCGGGTGGCGGTGATGGTCACGCGCTGAAAACCAGCGGACAGGAGGCGCATGGTGTTGGCGCGGTCCTTCATATCGACGTAGGGCTGGAAGGACGGGTTCTTCTTCCGGTAATGCAGGGTCAGGTAAGTGTATGTGCCGAGGCTGAGGACGATCACGAGGACGATCCACTTCATGGGCCACGGTTTGGGCTGGCTGCGCTGGGCTGACATAGCACAGGCGATAAACGGGGCGCGGCGGCGGCGCGCAAATAAATTTGCGCCGGGTGCAGGCGGGTGTTTCGGTGGCAGACTGCATGAAACTCTGGTCCCAGTATTTTATTCCCACCCTGAAAGAGAGCCCGGCTGACGCCGAAATCGCCTCGCACAAGCTCCTCGTGCGCGCCGGCCTCGTGCGCAAGCTCGGCGGCGGCCTTTACACGTTCATGCCGCTCGGGCTGCGCGTCATGCAGAAGCTCACGCAAATCTGCCGTGAAGAGCTGGACGCCGCCGGTGGCATCGAGCTGTGGATGCCGCACGTGCATCCGGCCGAGCTGTGGGAGCAAGGTCCGCGCTGGGCGGCGACGCGCGAGATCATGTTCCGCGTGGATGGAGCCGGGGCCGGCAAGGGCCGCAGCAAGGAGCCGGAGTTTGTGCTCGGACCGACGCACGAAGAGATCATCACGCCACTCGTGAAGGCGGAGATTTCGAGCTATCGCGACCTGCCGAAGAATTTTTACCAGATCGCCACGAAGTTCCGTAACGAGATCCGGCCGCGCTTCGGCCTGATGCGCGCGCGTGAGTTCGTCATGATGGATGCCTATTCCTTCGACGCCAACGACGAGGGCGCGATGAAGAGCTACTTCGCGATGAAGACGGCGTATGAGAAGTTTTTCAAACGCATCGGCATCACGGCCATCGCCGTCGAAGCCGACACGGGCGTGATGGGCGGAAGCTTTTCGCACGAATTCATGGTGCCGGCTGAAGTGGGTGACGATGATGTCATCTACTCCGAGGCGAGCGGCTACGCGGCAAACCGCGAGAAAGCCACGAGCGCGCTGGTGCCGGCCGACCTTGCGGATGCGGCACCGGCGGCGGCGCTGGAGGAATTTGCGACCCCGGGCGTCGTCACGATCGCGGCGCTCGAGGCGGCGCCTTACTCGGTGCCGGGCGACAAGCAGTTCAAGACCCTCGTTTACATCGGCGACGGCAAGCCGTTCCTCGTGGTCCTGCGCGGCTGCGATGAATTGGAAGAAGCGAAGCTCGGTGCGCTGGGTTTCACGGTGTTCCGTCCGGCCACTCCCGAGGAAATCCTGCCGGTCATGGGCGCCAAGCCGGGCAGTCTCGGCACGGTCAAAGGCACGATCAAGGATCAGGCTGCGCTGGCTGGCATTTTTGCCGACAACGCGATCCGCCTCATTGGCAATGGCACCACCGGTGCCAACAAGGACGGCTTCCACTTGCGAAACGTCAACGTCACCCGCGATCTCGCGGTGACGAAGTTCGGTGATTTCCGGCGTGTGCGTGCGGGTGAACCCGACGTGAAGTCCGGCCAGCCGTTGCAAGTGCGCCGCGGCATCGAAGTGGGCCACATCTTCAAGCTCGGCACCAAGTATTCCGACAAGTTTGGCGCGGTCTACACCGACGATCAGAAACAGTCGCACCCGATGGTGATGGGCTGCTACGGCATCGGCATCAGCCGCACATTGCAGGCGATCATCGAACAGAGCCATGATGCCGACGGTATCGTGTGGCCGTGGCATGCGGCACCGTTCCAAGTGCTCGTGTGTGTGCTCGATCCGCAGCTGCCGGAGGCGATGGACCTCGCGAAGCAACTCGCCACGGCCGCTGAACGTGCCGGAGCCGAAGTGCTGATCGACGATCGTGCTGAACGACCGGGCGTGAAATTCAAGGACGCCGATCTCATCGGCATCCCGCTGCGTCTTACCATTGGCGGCAAGGGCCTGAAGGAGGGCATCATCGAGCTGAAGTGGCGCACGCAGAAGGATGTCGCGAAGGTTCCGCTCGCGGAGGCCGAGGCACGCATCACCGCGGCGGTGACTGACGCAGCCGGCAAAGCATGAGGGTGGCGGAGCATAATCCGCAGTCGAGTCCTTCGCCGCAGGCCACGACTGAGCTGGCGCCGGAAGGCGTCTGGCGCGTCGTTGTGCTCAACGATCCCGTGAACCTCATGTCCTATGTGGTCATGGTGTTCAAAAAGGTCTTCGGCTACGACGAAACGCGGGCGCGCCGACACATGTTGGAAGTGCATGAGCAAGGACGCTCGGTCGTCTGGTCGGGGCTGCGCGAGAAGGCGGAAGCCTACGTCTTTACGTTGCAGCAATGGCACCTGAGTGCCATTTTGGAGCCAGATGAAACGCATTGAGGTCAAGCTGAGCCTGCCCGTAGTCGCGCCTCTGCTCGATGTCATCAAGTCTGCGGCCGACGGACTGAGCCGGAATCTGGCCGTAACGCCAGCGATCATCGAGGAAGACGCGGAGTTTCGGGGCGTCTGGACCGACGAGTTACTGCAAGGGCAGAACGCTGACGTGCGCACGCTGCTGGCGCTGTTTAATGATGAATTTTTCTCCGACGGTGTGGTGGCGTTTGATGAAGACAACGCCGAGGCCATCGTGCGCGCCTGTGCGGCGGTGCGACTGCGGTTGCGTTCGCAATACCTCACCTCGCTAACCGAGGAAATCCTCGAGAGCGGCGAATTGGAGCTGAGCCAGCTCGAGGAGCCGGTGCGCAAGGCCTTCATGTGTTACCTGTTTCTGGCGACGGTGCAGGAGCTGATTATCCAGCATTTGGATTCATCGATCATCGGATCTTGATCGATTCGTGATTGGCATTTGACGCGGGCGCTCACCGACCTACCGTCTCGGGCAACACCCTGCAGTGTTCGAGGTGCTTTCAATAACTGCTCTTTGCCTTGAAATTATTACGGGAGTCAAAACCGTCGCGGAAGATGCTAGGCCGTAAATCGGAAAGCAGACGCTGCGGTGGAGGCGCCCACCTTAACCTAAAAAGGTCTTGAGCCTTTGGGCATACGGCACAGGCGGGGTGCTATTTTCCTTTTCCATCCATCACCATGAATCCTGTTTTCTACCATCTGCTTCACGTATTTGCGCTGCTGGTGCTCACGGCCCACACGTTCATGGCGTTCGCCAACCCGGATCCGGTGAACAAAAAGCGCACGATGATGATCACCGGCATCGCCGCGCTGCTCATGCTCATCAGCGGCTTTGGCCTAGTGGCGAAAATCTATTCCAATCATATCGCCGCCTGGATGGTCGTGAAGATGGTCTGTTGGGTCGGTCTTTCGGCTCTGGCAGGCATCGCGTATCGCCGTCCACACCTCCGGGGCAAGCTGGCCTTCACCGCGCTGGCGCTGCTGTTGGTCGCGCTGGTCATGGTCTACTTCAAGCCGGCGTTCTGAGCCGGCCACCCGCGCATGAACGGCGCGCTCTGCGGCCTCTGGCTGAATGACGACGGTCGTGTGCATCTCGCATTGGCGCAGCCGGACGGAATGCGCACGGAAACGACCGCGGAGTTTAAACCCTTCGCTTGGTTGACCGCCGCGGCGGGGGAAGTGGCGGTTGCGGGCGTAAAAATCGAAGCACTCAAGGGTGACGCGGTTTTCAAGCGACTGGCGCATGCAGACAACCTTGAGGCCTACGCCGGATTACAACGATTGGTCGGCAGCGGCGACATCGACACCCTGCGGCCGATGGAGAGCCAGTATCTCCTGCAGAACCGGGCGCGACTGTATGCCGATTTAAGTTTCGGGCAGTTGCGCCGCTGCCAGCTCGACATTGAAACCGGCTCGGGGGACGGCGGCTTTAGCGACGCGACCAAGGTTGACGACCGGGTGCTGGCAATCGGACTGCGCTTCAGCGCGCGCGACCGGCTGCTGGTGCTCGCGGAGCTGACCGATGCGGCGGAAAAAAAGTTGCTGGAAGAGTTCAACGCCGTGCTGCGCGAGGAAGATCCTGACGTCATTGAAGGGCACAACATCTTCAAATTCGACCTCGATTACCTACGGCAGCGCTGCAAACGCCACAAGGTGCCGTGTGCGTGGGGCCGGTTTGGCCAGCGGGCGACCTTTCGCAACAGCCGGCTGAAGGTCGCGGAACGGTGGATCGATTTTTCGCGCTGCGACCTGCCCGGCCGGGCGGTGGTGGATACCTACCTGCTGGTGCTCCTTTACGACATCACGACGCGCGAACTCACGTCGTTCGGACTGAAGGATGTGGCGGTCTATTTTGGCATCACCGACGAGGACAGCGCTGATCGCACCTATCTCGCAGGTGACCGGATCTTCGACGCCTACAAGAGCGAGCGGGAGAAATTTCTCGCTTACCTGGCGGATGATTTGCGCGAGACGCAGGGCATCGCGGATCTGCTCCTGCCGACGTATTTCGAACAGGTGAAGACGTTTCCCATCATGCTGCAGGAAGCGACGCTTCGCGGCACGACGGGCAAAATCGACCTGCTGTTTCTGGAGAGCTACTACCACGCCCGGCACTCGTGTCCGATGCCGCCGGAAGTGCAGCCATTCGAAGGCGGCTACACACGGAGTTTTCAGGAAGGCGTCTTCAAGCATGTCCTGCACTTCGACGTGGCTTCGCTCTATCCGAGTTTGTTGCTGCACATCGGCCGAAACCCGAAAAGCGATCCGCTGGGAGTTTTTATCCCACTGCTCACTTCGCTCCGCGAATACCGGTTGAAATTCAAACAAATCGCCAAGACTGGTGTGACTGAGGATGAGCGCGCGGAGGCGCAGGCCCGACAGGCGAGTTTTAAGATTTTGATCAACTCGTTCTACGGCTATTTGGGTTTTTCCGGCGCGCGATTTGGCGACGGCGAGCTGGCGGCAGAAGTCACGCGGCGGGGGCGCGAGTTGCTGCAGCAGTTGATCGACGAATTCGCGAAGCACGGCTGCACGATCCTCGAAGCGGACACGGATGGCATCTATCTCTCGTCGGAAAAATACTTCGAATCGCCGGATGCCCTGCTCAAGTTGGTCGCGCCCATTCTGCCTGAGGGGATCGAGCTCGAATACGACGGAAAATACACCGCGATGTGGTGCTACAAGGCGAAGAACTACGCGCTCTACGATGGCAAGAAGATCACCATGCGCGGCAGCGCGCTGCGTTCGCGCGGGATCGAGCCGTTCCTGAAACAGCTCAGCAACCAGTTTATCCGGTTTATCCTTGGCGCATCGGCGGATTCGCCTGTGTTGCTGCTGGATGAAACGCGTCGGCGGCTCGAATCGCGTGAGCTACCCGTGACAGAAGTCGCCAAGACCGAGGCACTGAGCCAGAATCCGGATGCCTACGAGAAATTCATGGCCGAGGGCGGCAAGCCGCGCCGGGCATCGGCGGAAGCGGCGCTGCAGTTGACTCCGCGTCCACGCATGGGTGATCGGGTGAGTTACTACATTCGTCCCAAGGCGAAGGGGCAGACGAGTGACTGGCAGCGGGCGCGGCCGGTCGCGCTCTATGATGCGGTGCAGACGCCCTATGATCCGAAGTATTATGTCGAGAAGCTCGACGACTGGATTGAGCGCTACGGAAAATTCCTCGGCATCAAGCCGCCGGGTGACGGGCAGGGGGAATTGCTGTAGCGCGGTAAGGCACGGTGCGGGTGCGCCCTGCCTCTATGCAAAAAGTGCGGGTCGGAGACCCGCACTACCTATGAATTACTTGGCCGCGGCGCTGCGTTTGACGACCCAGTCGGCGATGGCGGCGTCGTTGTTTTCGTTGCGCCATACAAGCGAGAGGAATTCGGCCGGATGGATATCGTGCGCCTTCAGGAAACGGCGGTCGCCGCCGCAGGAATACATGAGCGACGCGGGCAGTTCGCCCCGGAGCTTGGCCTTGGCCTTCGGGATGATGCGGGGCAGCCATTCGATGCCCTTGATGGCGGCGGTCTTGGCGGGGAGCTTGGATTCGTCGATCAGGGTGACGAGACCGCGGCCGCCCTGCACGTTGAGAAAGTAGTCGCGCCGGACGAGTTCGATGGCGAGGGCGTTGTCGTAGCCGGGTTCGCCGCCGTTGTTATGATCCTCGGCGTAATCGTAGAGGTGCTGGGCGTTGATGCCGTTGGCGGAGAGAAAGGCGGTCTCGGCGTCGGTGAAGTAAGCGGCGGGATCGCGCTGGCCCTGGGCGTAAAGGCCGACGGCCTTGTCGTAGAGAGTGCGGAATTTTTGAGCGAAATCGTAGTGCTTCATGGCGGCGCAATTTTGCACAAACCCGCGGAGACGCAAAGCGAGATGTGGATTTTCCGGGAAAAACCTCAATCCGCCGGCTTGAAATCGAGCAGACGCTTGAAGCGGTCGACGCGTTCGACGACGACGTCGAGACGGCCGTTGAGTTCATAGCGCTGCTTGGTGCGCCGGCCGGTGAGGGTCGTGCCAGCACCGTTGAGGGTGTAGTAATCGTCGCCGAGCGAGGCCGTGGGGACGAAACCAAAGGTCATGGACTCGATGAGCTCGATAAAGAAACCGTGGGCACGGACGTCGGTGATGACGGCGGCAAAGCGGGTGCGAGGTTTGCGGTCCAGTTCGCGCTCGAAGAACTCGAGCAGCTTGATCTTCACGCTCTCGCGCTCGGCCTCGGTGCTGTTGATCTCGGTGAGGCTGAGGTGCTCGCCGAGTGCCTCGATCCGGCTGAGGTTGTAGCCCGCACCGGGCACGGCGTGCGCGGGATAGCCGGCGTGTTTGACGAGGTAGGTGTCGAAGACGCGGTGCACCACGAGGTCGGAATAGCGGCGGATGGGCGATGTGAAGTGCGTGTAGTCCTTCTTCGCGAGGCCGTAGTGGCCATCGGGCGTGGCGCGATAGGCCGCTTTACGCAGGCTGCGGAGGAGCTGGGTGCGGAGGGTGTAGCCCTGCGGGTGGGTTTCGAGGGTCTTCAGGAGTTTGACGATCTCGGAGCGCTTGCTGAGGTCGCCGGTCTGGATCTGGAAGGTGCCGAGGAGCTGGCGCAGCTCGCCGAGCTTTTCGGGGTCAGGCTCGTCATGGACGCGATAGAGCGACGGCAGGCGGTGGATGCGGGTGACGTGGGCGACGGCTTCATTGGCCGCGAGCATGAACTCCTCGATGAGCTGGTGGCTCTCGTCGTTGATGATTTTTTCGAGCCGGTCGGCGTAGCCCTCGGCGTCGACGAAAATCTTCGTTTCAGGCATGTCGAGATCGAGGCTGCCGTTGGCCATGCGGTCGCGGCGCAGGCGGGACGCGATGCGCCAGAGGGCGCGAACCCATGTCTGCAAGTCGTTCAGCTCGGCGTCGGTGAGACTGTTCAGCGCACGGCCGGTGGAGCCGGTCTGGTGCTTCGCGGGCAGCGGGAGCGCGCGAACTTTGGCGAGGTCGTCCTCCTTGAGCAGGGCGTAAGCCTGCTTGTAAGTGAGC
This sequence comes from uncultured Opitutaceae bacterium, assembly GCA_964525935.1. Taxonomy (GTDB): domain Bacteria; phylum Verrucomicrobiota; class Verrucomicrobiia; order Opitutales; family Opitutaceae; genus UBA2377. The sequence continues at coordinate 524,841 of CAZGJZ010000001.1, forward strand.
CGCTTGCGGCTGCGGATGACGGTGTTGGCAAAGGCCGTGTGCTTCAGCGCGCCATTCTTGGCGAAGGTGAGGAAGACGGCCTTGGTGAGACGGTCCTGGGCTTCGACGAGGGAACAAAGGCCGTTGGAGAGCTTTTCCGGCAGCATCGGAATGACCGTGCCGACGAGGTAGGTGGAGTTGCCGCGATTCTGGGCCTCGCGGTCGAGGGCGGTGCCGGGACGGACGTAGGCGGAGACGTCGGCGATGTGGATGCCGATGCGGACTTCGCCGCCTTCGAGCACTTCGTAGGAGAGGGCGTCGTCGAAGTCCTTGGCGTCATCGGGATCGATGGTGAAGACGGGGACCTCGCGATAGTCGAGGCGGTTGGCGCGGTCGCTGGGATTGACGCGGTCGGGCAGGATGGCGGCTTCGCGTTCAACCTCGGCGGGGAATTCGGTGGCGAGATTGTATTTCGCGAAAATGCCGAGCAGTTCGGCGCGGGGCTCGTGGGTGCGGCCGAGGCGCGCGGAGAGTTCGCCCGTGAGCGGATCGCGGCGGTTTTGCCAGGCGTTGAGGCGGACGACAACCTTGTCGCCGGACTGCGGCGTGGGTTTGAGGGAGGACTTCGCGGGATCGTCGACGTGGATTTCGTAGACGAAGCGCGGATCGTCGGGGATGACGCTCCAGTTGCGACCGGCACGCTGGAGATTGCCAACGAGAGTCTCGCGGCCGCGCTCGATGACGCGGGTGACCTGGCCGATTTTTTCGCCGGGACGCTTGCCCTTGCGGCCGGCAAAAATCCGCACGGCGACGCGATCACCGGGCAAAGCGGTGCCGGTTTCCTCAGGGAAAATTTGCAGTGAAGGATCGGACGGGTTTCCCGGTCCGCCTCCGGCGCCTTCGAGCACAACATAAGCGGAGCCGCCGGCACGGAACTGGATGCGGCCGACGAGTTCGCCGGGGGCGATGCGCGCTGCCGCTGTGGGTGCTGAGGGTGTGGACTTGGTCGCTTTGGAGGACTTGCCCGGCTTGGATGGGACAGCGGGCTTGCTTGCGGCCACGGGCTTGGCCGAGAAACGAGAGGGAGTGAAAGTGGACGCCGGAGCCGAGCGCGCGAACGGTGCCGCGGGAGAGGCCGTGAAATCGGGCGCTGAAGCCGGCGAGGCGCCCGTGGTGAAGCGTTTTGGCGTAAAAACCTTGCGCGGCTCGCCAGCGGGTTTGTCGTCGACGGCGCGCAGGCGGAAGCGATCGCCGGGGATGCGCTGGGCAAGGCCGCTGCCGACGAGCCGGCGGACTTCGTGGGAGAGCGACGCACGTTGCTTTTTGCTCAGGCCGAGGACTTGGGAGAGGCCCTGTTCGTTGGTGGCGACGTAGCCGGGGTCACGGAAGAGGGCGAGAAGACGATCGCGAAGATTCATGTTAAGATCAGGTGGCGGGGCGCGCAGGCCGAGCTTTGGGATTGGACTGACGAAAGGTGCTGCTCTAACTTGGCGCGATGAAAATCGTCCATGTCGCCAGTGAATTGTTCCCCTATGTGAAAACAGGCGGACTGGCCGATGCTGTGGGAGCGCTGTCAGCGACGCTGGCGGATCGCGGCCATGAAGTTTCGGTATTCCTGCCGGGCTATCGTGCGGCACTGGAGCATCCCCATGCGGCGGGTGCGCAGCGGACGTTGCGGATAAAAATCGAAATGGGTGACGAGTTTTTGTCGGGCGACGTGCGGGTGTTTTCGCCGCGGAAAAACCTGACGATCTACCTGGTCGGCCGGGAGGAATTTTTTGACCGCCGCAACCCTTACGGCAATGGCGAGCGGGACTATGAGGACAACGCGGATCGTTTTATCTTTTTTGCCAAAGGGGTCGTGGAGACGCTGCGACTGGCCGACATTCAGGCGGATGTGGTGCACGCGCATGACTGGCAGGCGTCGCTCGTGCCGCTGTTGTTGCGCGATGCGGAGCGGCGTCACGGGTTGACGCTTGCGATGAAGACCGTGTTTACGATTCACAACATCGCCTATCAGGGCGTATTCCCGGCGCGGGTGTTTGGCCGGACGAATCTGCCGGATGAGCTCAATAACATCGATGGGTTGGAGTATTACAACCAGATCAACCTGTTGAAGGGCGGCATCCTGTTTGCCGACCGGGTGACGACGGTGAGTCCGCGTTACGCGCAGGAAATCCAGACACCGGAATTCGGCTGCGGGTTGGACGGCGTTGTGCAGACGCGCGCGGATGATATCGTCGGCTTGATCAATGGCGTGGATACGGCGGTGTGGAATCCGTCGGTCGATACCCTGCTGCCAGCGCGTTACTCGGCGGGCAATCTGGCGGGCAAGGCCGTGTGCCGGGCGCAACTGCTGAAGACGCTGTCGCTCGATCCCAAGTTCACTGGCCCCGTTTACGGCATGGTGTGCCGCCTTGCGGAACAAAAAGGCGTGGATCTGTTGCTGGAGAACCAGGAGTTTTTCGTGCGCGAAAATTGCCGGCTCGTCATTCTTGGCGCGGGCGAAAAACGCTACGAAGACGCATTGCGGGCGCTAGCGGCGCGGGCGCCACAAAAGGTCGCCTTGAGCGCCAAGCTCGATGAAGGAATGAGTCACTTGATCGAAGCGGGTTCGGATTTTTTCCTGATGCCTTCGCTGTTCGAGCCGTGTGGTTTGAACCAGATGTATTCGCAGGCCTACGGCACGGTGCCGCTCGTCAGCCGCGTGGGTGGATTGATGGATACGGTGACCGATGCCGACGCCGAACCGACGGCCGGCACGGGGCTGACATTCCCACCGACGGCAGCGGGCCTGGCGGAGGCGTTGCAGCGTTCGCTGAAGCTGTTCGCGGACAAGACGCGGCTGGCGGCAGTGCAAAAACGGGGCATGGAGCGGGACTTTAGCTGGGGCAAGGCCTCGGCAGCCTACGAACAGCTATACCAAGACGCGCTCTGATCCCGGTGAGCGCGTCGCCGGTTCTTCTCTGGTTTCGGCAGGATTTGCGCCTGCAGGATAACCCCGCGCTGAATGCGGCCATGGCTACGGGCCTGCCGGTGGTGCCGGTTTTTATTTTTGATTCCGCCAGTGAAGGACAATGGCAGGCGGGGGCGGCATCGCGGTGGTGGCTGCATCACTCCCTGATCGCACTGGAGACTGCGCTACGGGAACGCGGCTCGCGGCTGGTGATCGCAAGCGGCGACTCGGCGACAGTGTTGAAATCGCTGCGCAAAGCGACCGACGCGAACGCGATCTATTGGAATCGGCGCTATGAACCCGCCGTGACGGCGCGGGACAAGGTGATCAAGGCCGAGTTCGCCGCAGCTGGATGGGAAGTGAAGAGCTTCAACAGCGCCTTGCTGTTCGAGCCGCACACGATCGCGAACAAGCAGGGCGGTCCGTTTCAAGTGTTCACACCTTATTGGCGGCACTGCCTCACGCAACCGGTTGTGCCACCGCAGAAGATCACGAAAAACAGTATGCTGGCCCCGACGAAGTGGCCGGCCTCGCTTGAGATTGGAGCGTTGGATTTGCTGCCGAAGATTGCTTGGGACGCGGGTTTTGCTGCGAAATGGCAGCCGGGAGAAGCAGGCGCGCAGCGACGGCTGAAGGCTTTTATCACGGATGGGGTGGAGGCCTACGCGGAGCAGCGCAATTTGCCGGACGAAGACGGCACGTCGCGGTTTTCACCGTGGTTGCATTTCGGGGAGATCAGCCCGCGCCAGATCTGGGCGGCGATTGAGGCGCAGTCGAAGGACAGCGGTGTTTTCCCGGCAAGCAATGGGGCGCGGGTTTTTCTGAGTGAGATCGGATGGCGCGAATTTGCGTATCATCAGCTCTATCATTTTCCGCATACGCCGGAAGCGCCGCTGCGCGAAGAGTTCGCGCGGTTTCCCTGGGCGGACGACAAGGGCGGGGCGAAACTGCGCGCCTGGCAGCGCGGACGGACGGGGTATCCGATCGTGGATGCCGGTATGAGGCAGCTCTGGCACACCGGCTGGATGCACAACCGAGTGCGGATGGTCGTGGCGTCGTTTTTAGTGAAACACCTGCGACTGCCGTGGCAGGCGGGGGCGGCGTGGTTTTGGGACACGCTGGTGGATGCCGACCTCGCAAACAATACGCTCGGCTGGCAGTGGAGCGCGGGCTGCGGGGCGGATGCAGCGCCTTATTTTCGGATTTTTGCGCCGGTGTTGCAGGGTGAGAAATTTGATTGCGAAGGAGATTACGTGCGGCGCTGGGTGCCGGAGTTGGGCAAGCTACCGGCAAAGTGGATTCATCGTCCGTGGGAGGCGCCGGTGGAGGTGCTCGCGGCCGCGGGAGTGACATTGGGCGGAAACTATCCGCGGCCGATCGTGGATCACGCCACAGCGCGGGCCGAGGCATTGGCGGCGTTCAAGAGCTTGCGGAAGGGTAGTGGTCCATGATTTCCGTGGCGCCCAAACGGATTGTGATCTCGGGGGCGTCGGGACTGATCGGTCGCGCGCTGGTGCCGTTTTTGCGAGCCCAGGGTCACACGGTATTGCGCCTGGTGCGGCGGGCGGTGGAAGGTGCAGAAGAGATTTATTGGAATCCTGTCCGTGGTGAACTGGAGGTTACCGCGTTCGAAGGTGTCGATGCGGTGATTCATCTTGCCGGGGAAAACGTGGCGGCGGGGCGCTGGACGCGAGCCCGCAAGGTGGCGATCAGGGAAAGCCGGGTGGGAAGCACACATTTGCTGGTCGAGACCATGCGACGCATGTCGCGGCCACCGGCGATTTTTATCAGTGCTTCGGCGACGGGTTACTACGGGTATGACGGCGAGGGTGATTCGCCGACGACCGAGCGGAGCCCGATGGGGAAGGGATTTCTCGCAGAAGTATGTGCAGCTTGGGAAGCCGAGGCGCGAAGAGCGGAGTCGTCGCAAACGCGGGTCATCGTGCTGCGATTCGGCTTGGTGTTGGCGGCAGAAGGCGGGGCCTTGCGGAAAATGCTGCCGGTTTTTCGACTGGGCTTGGGCGGACACTTGGGATCGGGCCGGCAAGGGATGAGCTGGATTGCGCGGGACGATGTGATCGGTGCGCTGCAGTATCTTTTAGCTCATCCCGAGTGCACAGGGGTGTTTAACGCGACGGCGCCCAAGCCGGTGAGCAACAAGGAATTCACAGCGACCTTGGGGCAGGTGTTGCGTCGCCCGGCGGCGTTGCCCGTGCCAGGGGTGGTATTGCATGCGTTCTTTGGAGAGATGGCGCGCGAGGCGTTGCTGGGTGGGGTCAGGGCGATGCCTGAACGATTGCTGGCCGCGGGCTATGCGTTTCAGCACGAGACGCTGGAGGCGGCGCTGCGGCGCGAGCTGGGGTAAGGAATTGTAAAAATCGGGCTTTCCAAGCGCGGGTGGCTGAGTATGTTCGCCACCTTATGCAGAAAACGTTCGTTATCTTTAAACCCGATTGCATGGAGCAAAAGCACGTCGGTGCTGTGCTGAGCCGCTTCGAACAAGCCGGTTTCACCGTCATCGGTTGCAAAATGACGCGCCTCACGCCGGCGCTGTTGCGCGAGCACTACGCGCACGTGGCCAGCAAGCCGTTTTACCCCGAGATCGAGGGTTTCATGAGCTCGCGTCCGGTCATCATGATGGCGCTCCAAGGCGACGGCATCGTGGCCAAGGTTCGCGACCTGCTCGGGCCGACTGACTCCCGCAAGGCCGCCAAGGGCACGATCCGTGGCGACTTCGGCACCGAGATGATGAAGAATGTCGTCCACGCTTCCGACAGCGACGAAAACGCCAAGATCGAACTCGCGCGCTTCTTCAAGCCCGAGGAAATCTACGCGGTCTGAGCGCACGGAGAATCCTTTCGAATTCAGCCCGCTTTTCGAAGCGGGCTTTTTTGTGTCGCTACACTTCAGCGGAGTGCGGGACGGATTTATGGCAGGACGTGGAGATTGATCCGTGATGCGGTTCGGGCTGCGGGTGTGAAACCGGGAAGCAAAAACGCGCAACTCGTTGCCGAGTTGCGCGTTTTAAAGTGGTGCCCTCACGGAGAATCGAACTCCGATTTATTGAATGAGAATCAACTGTCCTAACCGTTAGACGATGAGGGCGGCTACGGGAGGGAAGACGGTCTTGATTTCGCCGCTTTGGTCAAGCGTGAGTTTTGGCGCTACGCTATGTTGCGTTTCAATAAAACGTGGTCCGGTCGAGGCTGCGATATTGGATGGCCTCCAGCAGGTGGGGCGCCTCGATGTGGTCGGCACCGGCGAGATCGGCGATCGTGCGGGCCACTTTCAGGATGCGATCATAAGCGCGCGCAGAGAGTGCGAGCTGTTCCATGGCCTGTTGCAGGAGATCGCCGAGGGTTGAGTCGATGGCACAATGCTTGCGAATCTGGGCATGGGTCATGCGGGCATTGGCCGTGGTTTTTGATCCAGTGAAGCGGGTCTGCTGCCGGTGACGCGCGGTTTGGGTGCGTTCGCGGAGCGATGCGGAGGATTCGCCGGACTTTTCCGAACGCAGCTCAGTGAGCGACAGCGCGGGTGCCTCAATATGGATATCGATGCGATCAAGGAGTGGGCCGCTGATGCGGGCGCGGTAACGCTGGATTTGCGTGGGCGTGCAGCGGCATTCGCGCCGGCTCTGTTGGGCGTCGCCGAGAAATCCGCACGGACATGGATTCATGGCGGCAACAAGCATGACGAAGCAGGGCAGGGTTATTTTTCCGGCACTGCGGGAGATGGAAACCTCGCCTTCCTCGAGGGGCTGGCGAAGCGTCTCAAGGGCGGAACGTTTGAACTCCGGCAACTCGTCGAGGAACAACACACCGTGGTGCGCGAGGGAGATTTCGCCAGGGCCGGGGATGGTGCCGCCGCCGAGCAATGCGACATCGGACACCGTGTGGTGCGGTGAACGAAAGGGACGGACGCCCCACGCCATCTCGCCGCTGATCGTGCGCCCTGCGGCGGAGTGGATGCTCAGGATTTCGAGATGCTCATCAAGCGTGGGTGCAGGCATGATGCTCGGAATGCGTTTCGCGACCATCGATTTGCCGGAGCCGGGCGGCCCGATCATTAGCATATTAACAATAGTAACGCCAAAACAGAGTAATGTCAGCCCAGTCCAACTGCTGGCCGCTTCCGGCGCTTGCCCGATTCGGCTCAATGCATGCCCTAGGCCGCGATTTCAGCCCTCAAGGCATAGCTGGGTAGCTATCCAATGCCCTTTGCCCTGCCTAGGGCATTGTTTCGCTATTTTCGGGGGTGCCAAATGAACGCCCTATACGGATTTGAAGGTTATGCTCCGGCAACCAGACGCGTTAAAAGCCTCCTTGGGGGTAGCTTTGAGTGTGGCAAGGCTAGTGACTTTATTAGGTGCATCTTTGAACTGGCACAAAGGCATCCGGGGCTAGCTGTGGTGTTCTACATTCGGGTTTCATCCTACCCTCAAGCATGGAACGAAAATCATCGCGCCCAGCTGCGATACCTTAGGGCGGTAGCGCGCCGCATCGGACTCAAACCCATCGGGGTCATTTATGAGGTAGATTCAGGGTGGACGCGCGGCAGGCAGCGCTTTGCCGAAGCTGTGCGTCTCGCCGAGCGACAGCATGCTGTAATTCTGGCCGAAAGCACCTGTCGGTTCATACGCAGTCTTTTTTATAGGACGACGAATCCCGGGATATTGCCCACGACTGGAGAATTCCAAATGCTAGCAGCTGAAGCTAGAGGAGCATTATTGGCTACGTGCCTTCATCCCGACGAGGATTGGAAATCAGTAAGAGCGCATGAGACAAAAAGAGGAAAAGGAATCGTATCTGAACCCGGCGAGTTATTGCGCCAGCGTCAGAACAATCTTCGCCGAGTCCTCAAGTTAAGATACATGGACTATTCCATTCTCGAAATCGTTAGGATGACTGGGTTGGCACGATCGACGATTCGTGACTGGATAAGAAAGTCCGCAATTATCCGCTAGGCGGTTTTTTGCGCTTCCTAGGGAAATGGATGGGGAAGGTTACTATACGTGGGGATTGAAGCCCCAAGCAGTTTACCTGTGTCTATTAATAACTGGCGCGCCTTGAAAACTATCGGGCAGGAAAACATGTCAGGAGTGATTTTTTTAGCAGCGTTCCTACTGATTCTGGGCGCAAGGCAGCGAGAGCTTGCCGGACGTATTGCCGTTTGTGCGAAGGTGCGGAAATGCCGCTCAGAACTCTCGCCGTGGACTTCAATTCCTACTTCGCCTCGTGCGAAGCGCAGGAAAATCCGCGCCTACGTGGGCAGCCTGTAGGGATCGTCCCCGTAATGGCGGACAGCTCCTGCATCATTGCCGCCAGCTATGCGGCCAAGCGGCTTGGCGTTAAGACCGGGACAGGGGTGGGTGAGGCTCGCCATCTTTGTCCCAACATCCATCTCGTTGAAGCGCGCCCCAAGGTTTACATCGATTACCATCATCGCCTCTTGGATATCATTGAGCGTTGCCTGCACGTGACTGAGGTTCGCTCGATTGATGAGGTGGAGTGCGCCCTCACGGCAACCTTTGCGGCCAGAGACAGCGCGCTAGGGGTAGCTAAAGCCATTAAGGAGCGGATCTGCCGCGAGGTAGGCCCATGCATGACCGCTAGCATCGGAATTGCTCCCAATTGGTTCCTAGCGAAGTTAGCGACCGACCTGCAAAAGCCGGATGGCCTGACGGTCATTGACGACGATGACCTTCCTCAACGTCTACTAGACCTTAAAATCGAGGACTTCCTCGGAATAGGCACTAGTATGGCCCAACGGCTCAGAAACGTGGGGATAGATAATGTGACCAAGCTTTACGCGGCCTCCAAAACCCAATTGCGCGGTGTTTGGGGCAGTGTGGAAGGGGAAAGATTTTACGGAAGGCTTCGAGGCGATGACATCCCATCCCCGTGCGAGAAGAACAAATCGGTCGGCCATTCCCACGTCTTGCCCCCAAACCTGAGGTCACCTCAGAAGGCCCATGCAGTCCTTCACCGTTTGCTTCAGAAGGCCGCAATGCGCCTGCGGCACATTGGCCACTATACGGCGGGGATTTCGGCCGCGATTGGCTACAAAGATGGGTCTAAATGGTCTGACGATCTCAAGATTACCGAGACGCAGGATACGCTGGTCCTCACGCAGGCCTTGAATCTTTTGCTCAATCATCCGGGCGCGATGGGTCGCCGCCCCATGCACGTTGCCGTTACCCTAACTAAGCTACTACCGCTCCAAATCTACACCCCCGAGTTATTCGGCCAACCTCAGCAGGAGGCACGTTCTCGGCTCCACAAGGCGGTCGATGTGGTTAACCAGACCTTCGGCAATGGGAGCGTATTCTTTGGCGGCGCATTTGGTGTTACTGAAAATGCCCCCATGCGAATTTCGTTTACCTGTATCCCTGACCCTAAGGTTGAAGAAATTGACCACACCCGCCAAGGAAGGCTGAGACCCTAGCTAAGCTCCCCCTGATGGGCTGCAAAACAGCGATAAATTCTGCGATTTCACCGCCCTCCTGCATTTCGAGAAGAGCTTCAGAAATCACTGATTTTAGGTTCGTTAGTTCAGCTATTAAGTAGGAGAGGGAGTTAACGAAGCATGACTTGACTAGTCAGACGGCGGCTTAGCTACAGATTGAGGCTAAGGTTCGCCTCATCGATAGCCTTTTGCTCAATGCCAATGTAGCGAAGGGTGATGGCTTGGCTGCTGTGCCCAAACATCTTCATTAGCAGGCTAACGTCAGTGCACTGCTCGTAAAGAAATCGTCCGTATGTCTTGCGCAATGTATGGCTGCCAAAGTGCCCCTCCACGCCTGCCCGCCTAGCCCATGCATTCACCAGTTGGTGCAGCCGTTGAATCGTCAATGAGGCTCCGCGAGGATTCGGAAAAACAAATGCTTCTGGTGTGGCTCCGCATTCCCTCTGCCACACCAATAGGCAGCGCCGGACCGTTTCCGACACGGCGATGCGCCGAACATTGCCTGTTTTCTGTTCTACTACCTCAACTACCTGTCTGATCTTTCTATCCGGCCCCATGAGGATCGCCCACCGCAATCCCAGTAAGTCGGAGCCACGCAAACCAAAATGTATTCCTAGGACAAACAAGGCCAGGTCACGTGGCGTATCGGCAATGGCTGCCTTTATACGCATAATTTCGTCTCGTTCTCGTAATGGCTCCACTGTGGCGCTGCCTCGCCCCACACGCGGCGCTAGGGCAGTAGTCGCATGCCAGCCTCGTTTGCCATCCTTCGCCAAATTTGCCGCCCCATCGGTCTTTTTAGGTTTCATGCGCAAATCTTGGTGTTTCCTAAACGGGCTACCAACGAGCATGACGACCTTAGGGCGCGACTTTCACGCAGATCGCTCAACTAGAGTTCATTGCGGCGGAAAATTCCCACGGCCTCCATTTTAGCTAATTATAAAAGCTAAAATGTTGAAGGCTTTAGAGTCCGGTGAGCTTACTGACCTACTGCCTCGTATTTAATGCCAATTCTCACTCGCCGCGTGTCGCCCGAGTAGATAGCTATGGCACGACGTTTATGATCGGCTTTGTCCACCTCACCTTGGCGCGAACGGCCTCGCGATGAACTTCGGAGTGCTAGACTCTACTGAACAAGCTGCCAATGCCGCAGCCAAGGACGATTTGTTCCGGTTAGTAGCGAGCGGCACGACTCTTTTGATGGTCGGTGCCGGCTGTAGTGCCTATGTAAAATACAAGACGTGGTGGCAATTGCTCAATCACTACGAAACAGAGGCGAGCAAGGTTTTGTGTGCCGCGCCTTTCGTCACGAACTCCCAAAAACTGGAAAAATTACCGCTCGAATACGCTGACGAATTGGAGCAGTTCCATGAACAGCATCAGCCCCGCTGGTTTCGGAGACAAATCGAATACCATTTCCGCGACAACGGTGTTCCCTTGACGCCACTCCACCGCGAACTCGTCACCCTGCCGTTTAAAGGGATTATGACGACCAACTATGACACCTGTCTATCGCGTGCGTTGGTTGAAACCGACCAAGCCCCGAAGGAAGACGCCAGCTTTCAGCTCATGGAAAAAGGCAGCCCATACTTGGACGAATTCCTTGCCCGCTTGCAGGGCTATCGTTCGAACGACTATGCCAAACGGATTTTCCATATTCACGGTCTTCACAATTATCCCGACAACGCAGTGCTCACCGGCAAAGACTATTTCCGGGCCTATGGATATCGTCCCGATGGGAGAGGGGAAGCGCCTCGTGAATGGGAACTGCGACGCAAGCTGCTTTGGGCACTTCCCGCGATGTCTCGGCTCATATTTACCGGTTTCAGCTTAGAGGATCCATACTTCCATTATGGCTTACGGACAGTGGGCGCCGACCTATTGAGGACAAATACCCCCGTTCACTACGCGCTTATGGGCATCTCAAAGGAGACCAAGGCGCAGATGTGGACCAAGGCCGACCAGCTTCGGCGGGCTTGCGCAGTGCAGGTGGTTTTTGCCGAGGAAGAGCACCTGAGCTATAAAGGATTGCCTGCGCTAGTTTCAGAGCTTGCCGATTATTGTCATACTCGTCCGCCTGTGCGATTCCTCGGGGCACGCCACGACCCATTTCGACCTCATGAAAATTCCAAGACCTGAGCTAATCGAAAGGCTTGTGGGATTTGCCACCTCTACAGGCGGACTCGTCACTGGCCGCCCGGGTGTCGGTAAAACCTATAGCGTATGGGAGTGTGAGGCGCAACTGAGGCAGATGGGGTTCTACGTTTTGGTGGTCGCCGTCGACCAGATGGAGATGCAAACCGCAGAAGACTTTCAGCGCCTGCTGGGCTTTCAGCATAGCTGGCTAAGCGAACTTCGTGCGGACATTCTCACGTCCACACGCAAACGTGGTGTTCTCATCTTCGATGCCTACGACGCTGCTCGGGATGATAGGAAACGAGACCTCGTCCTGTCATTGATTCAGCAAGCGCGACTCACCTTAGCAGACATCTGCACGACCGTAGTCGCGGTTCGAGAATTCGATGCTGAAAAGTCTCCGCGGCTGCGAAAACTCTTCGCGCAAGATGGACGGCTAGCCCCACGTATCTCCATCCCGCCACTGTCTGAGGAGGAACTTGCATTGGCCATGCCCCAAATCTCGGGCCTTCTAGAAGTCCACGCCAAGGCAGGACCGGAATTGCGCGCTCTGCTACATGTGCCCTTCTTTCTTTGGCTGCTGCAGAAGGTGTGGCGAGAGACACGTGACACTGACCGGTTCGCTGGCATTACCTCCGAAGTCCAATTGTTGAAACTATTGTGGGACACCCGCGTCACCAGCGACGAACACGGGACTGCGCGTGCTGCGCTCGTCCGTATTTTGGCGCAGGCTATGGTTGATCGGCGGAGCTTGGAACTGGTAGATCCCGCCGTCTATCGACCAGAACTCGATCGGCTCTGGGCCGACCTGCGTAGCGCGGAAATTATTAAGCTGGAAGAGGGGTTGAGCTGGTCCGTGCGATTCTCGCACAACATCCTCTTCGATTTTGCCGTCGCGCAACTATTCCACGGTTTTGATTCTGCATCACTGGAAAAGTTCTTTGGAGGAAATCGTGCGTTGCCGCTCTTCTTGCGTCCATCCTTGGTCTATCATTTTGCAGAACTTTGGCATACCCAGCGCGATCAATTTTGGCGCACTCTGATAGAGTCGGTGCGGCAGCATCTTGACGGGCGCAATCCCATTACTCGGCTGATCATCCCCAACATAGTCATTAATGAGACAAAATCTGCGGCGGATTTTGCTCCATGGCTGGAGGAACTTCGGCGTGGTTCTCAGAGTGGTGTTCGAGGAACCGCCTTTCTATTACAAGCCCATCGCGTAATTAAACCAAAGGCTAACCTAGTTTGGGCTGAAATTCTCTTTAAGGTTTCAAGTTGCCCTAGCTGGGAATTCGCTTGGGACGCCTGCATCGTCATCGACTATCTAGTTAATGAGGGTGATTCCGACACTGTGGCTATGGGTGCTACTGCCGCACGTAATTTTCTTGAGTGGTGCTGGCGTGACCGAGAGGGAAATCCTGGCCGCAATGACCAACTTGCGTCGGCCTGGCTCATTCCGCTGGTAGGCCGGACTTATGCCACCGATCCTGCTGCCTCAAGGAAACTGTTAGCGCCCGTGTTAAGGGTGATGGATGAACCCGGCTTTCCTGTAGATTGTATTTATCGCCTATGTAACGAGGTGAAGACCATCGCGCACGCAGATCCAGAATTCGCAGGAAGCATTTATGTTCGTGTATTTGGATATCGAGAAACCAGCACCGTTGAAACCAACATCGGCAGTGGAGTCGTGCTGCCACTCATCAGCAACCGACGCCAAGATTACGAAATGTGCCATTATGTGCTGGGACAGGAATTTTCTATTTTCCTCGAAGAGCATCCAGTAGTAGCGACAGCGGCGGCGTTGGATTCTCTGAATCTCTACGTTCGCGCTGTGCACATTATCCCGCACCTCAAACCCGGTGCGACTGAAGAAAGCATTAACCGGCAATTCGATTTCGAAGGCCGAACGTGCACGATAATTGAGGATGGCTGTCGCGTTTGGGACGAGAGCGCTTACCCCGACCAACCGATGGTCCTTATGTCTCAACTGGGGGAGTTTCTTCTACGGCTGGCCAGCGAGGGTGATCAAGGCCGCCTCCGCTCCACCTTAGACGCATATCTTAGCCACGCCCAAGTCGCCGTATTATGGTCTCGTCTGCTTGGGTTAGCCAAACGTCAACCAAAGGTCTTTGCTCCTTTGTTGAAGGGCCTCCTGTTGGTCCAGACACTACAGCTTAGCGCCGATCTCATCCATCCAATGGGCGAGTTCCTGACGAAAGTGCAGGCTTTGCTTATCGATGCCGAAGTGCGCGCAATCGAGCTATCTTTATTGGCGTTAACTGAAGTAGCGCAAGGCGATCGCAAATGGGCGAAGCATTGCCGCGACCGATTGATCTATTGTATTCCGCCTGAACGACTGCAAACCGAGGCTGCGCGTCAATTGCGAGCCGAACTGGCGAAGCAGGAGCACCCGCCAGAAAACCGTCCACTGGTAACTTTCACCACTTCATCTAGGCCTTATACGACCGAGCTATGGCTAGCAGATGAGAAGGTAGATGTTACCGCGCCGCACAACGCCAGATTGTGGCATCTGCTGAGTAATTTTGAGGCTGATGAGGCCAAGTGGCGCGAGGCGAATCCTCCTGCTGATTCATGGCGGACAAGGCTGCCCTTAGCAGCCGCGTTATTGCGGGCAGCATCTCGCCGCGGCCCGGACTCGGTCCTTGCCAATAGTGCTATGACCAAAGCTACTGCCTTTGCGGTAGCATGTATCAGGCGGATGCCGGAACCCACACCGGAAGAGCAGAGGATATTAAAAGGGATTTTACTGGCGGGAGCCACCCATCCCCTTCCAGAGCCACAAAAAGGCGAGGATCAAAAATGGGACAGTATCGGTTGGTCGCCCACGCCTAGGACAGAAGCTGCACAGGGTCTCTTGTATCTATATGTCAAGACCGGCGATGCTGATGCCCTTATTATGATCGCCCAATTAGCGGCTGATCCTGTGCCATTGATTCGGTTCCTAATCGCAAGCGAACTGTGGCGGCTTTGGGACGGCGCTTCAGATTATTTACTTCGGCTAATTGGGGCAAGGCTCGCTGCAGAGCCCAATGCCAAAGTCATCGAAGGCCTTGCCGTATCAATTCATAATTGCATCACTACCGAGCAGCCGGAAAGCATTGAATTGGCCCGAGCCCTTGCGGAACGTGCATTGAAAGAAAATGCGGAGCGATCCTACGATGGTGACATTGCTATTTTAGTCACTGACCTTGCTCTTGGGACTGAAACGAATTGGGCAATAGATTTGGTGAATGCTTGGATCGCCGAACCTGTTCGACAGGCCCATTGGCTCGGGCATTGCGCGACACGGACCCGGCAATTCATCGTGCCGACTAACCGGGAGCCGTCATTTGGTCGTGCCGTGAAGCTGCAACAGGAGATTATCCATGCCGCAGCACTTGGTGTTTCGAAGCTAAAACCTGTCTCGCCAGCGTTAATCAGCGATGCAGATCGGGCCATCGTAAAGACCCTTTACAATGCTGTTAACGAAGCCGTCATGCGGTTGTATTTTGCTATCGAGCCGCCGAATCGACAGGAAGACAAACCACCGATCACAGAGGCGGAACGCCGAGAGTTTTACTTCGCCGTCAAACCAGTGCTTGATGCCGTAGTTATATTTGGCGAGCAGCGGGCTGGCGGCGCGATGCTTGGGCCGACCGCCCATTATTTCATGCAATTATTAAACGTTGTCGTGGTGTATGACCCCAAAGGAGCGCTTGCTTATGCGGCAGCCATCGCAACGGCTAGCAAACCGTATGGTTATAATCTCGATAATCTCGCGGTGAAAGAAGTCGTCGAATTAGTAGAAACGATCTTGGCCGACTATCGTGTCGAGGTGCAGGACGAGGTTGCTTTCAACAACCTGATGACCCTGTTGGATGCCTTCATAGAGGTCGGATGGCCATCGGCGTTGGCGTTGGTTTGGC
The DNA here is from genome assembly GCA_964525935.1 of uncultured Opitutaceae bacterium. Lineage (GTDB taxonomy): Bacteria > Verrucomicrobiota > Verrucomicrobiia > Opitutales > Opitutaceae > UBA2377. The sequence goes on from CAZGJZ010000001.1 coordinate 540,306, forward strand.
GGCTCGACGAGATCTATCGTTGAGTATGATTCAGGCGCTAGATAACCTTCACGACATTCGCTGGCTACTTGAGCGCGAGCCAAGCATCGATTTACTCTATAAATTTCGATCCTGCCGAGACGCTCGCCATCAACTAGCGCTTGAGCGCGGGAAAATTTATATCGGAGAGGCTATGGCCCTGAATGACCCTTTTGATTCAAAACCGAAGGAATTCTTGCATCGGGAAACTGCGAACGAGGCCAATGCCTACCGTGATTTGGTGCGACAATTGCGGATTCTCTGTTTCTCGGGTCCCTTCAAAGGCAATGGCGATGACATTCTGCGCTGGTCACACTACGCTGATGGACACCGTGGTTATTGTATTATGCTCAATCACCCTGCGCTGCTCCCCCGAGTGCGGCAGGTGAGTTATGAGGCTACATACCCTAATTTGGCTCAACAAACGCCCACCACGCCTGAGTTCTGGAAGCATGTGGGCTTCTTCAAAGCGCCATGCTGGAGCTATGAGGATGAACGCCGTGTGGTCTTCCCTGACGGCTCCGAAACGGAATATTCCATTCCCGAACGCGCCATCTGGGGTGTCACTTTTGGCTGCTGGTCGGAAATGAGTTCGCGCTTGGTGGTCGCTCGCGCAGCCCTTCACAACAATCCCAACTGCTATTTCTTCCACGCTTCTATTGAGAAGAGTTCGTTCTCTCTCCGCTACATCAACACTACACCTGAATATCGCCGAGCAATCAATCCTGGGCGATAGCCTCTCATCCGATTCGCGGCGACAGCTCCTCAACAGCTGCTATTAACTTAGAAGGTTTAATGCCGAATGTTTGGGCCAACATGAATACGGTTTCCAAGTTTGCTGTTCGCTCGCCGCGCTCAATCAAACCTATGGCATTCAGGTGCAAGCCAGCTTCTGCCGCCAAATCCATCTGGGTATAGCCAGCTGCAAGTCGGTGCTTTCGCAGGACTTTTCCGAAGGAGACTGGAAGGGTATCGGGCAAGATTCCATCCTACCTAAATTAACACCTGAAACGCTGCCTACAGTTGTGTGCATAACAGATTGCGGTTTTTGCATCAGATGTCCTAGCTTTGAGGTATGAACCTATTTCGCCGTTTAGCCATAGCCGCAGCATTGGTTGTCAGTAGCCAAGTCGGATTCTCCCAAGAACTTTGGCAGGGAACCCACGAAGGGATGAGTTCAGAAGAGGTGACCAACCTCCTGCCCGATGCGCATGCGGCAAAGGCAAATGAAGGGCACACTCGCCTCTCAATCGACAAGGTCATTATCGGAAATCATAGCTTTGCCGTGTGGTTCAGTTTCAAAGAGGACAAGCTACTGCAGGTCGTTCTAGCGGAGTCTAAGAAAGGCTTACGAACTGAAGAGGTGGACGGTCTGCGTGATTTGTTGCGACTGCGGTATGGTGAAGAGGTCGCCTCTCGGTCGGTTCCACTTGGAATCTATGCACTTTGGGTAAAGGGGAAGACTACCATTGAACTTAAGATTGAGTCGGTGGCATCCAGTTCGATGACCACCATTACGTATGGCACAAGACTAGGTGCTGAGGCAGCCAAGCTTTAGGTTTTTAGCGCGTGAGCATGTAGGTTTGATTTGGCAACTTCGGCAAAAACTCCATTCTCTAGGCCAACCAAGGTTCTTTGTTAGAAAATCTTGGCGGGCGGCACGAACACGCAGTCATGAACGGGTTCGGGTGCCAACGCTGACCGGTGCCAGCCGCTCGCCTGCTTTTTTGGTCAGCAGGTCAGCGATGAACATGTCAGCCATCAATGGGTCAGCTCAATCCAAGCGCGAATCACGGGTTTATTCGTATATTCGGTTTTCAACGCCCGAACAGGCTAAAGGCCGGTCGGAGCCCCGCCAAAAAGAAGTCGCCGCAATCTATGCGAAGAAGCGTGGTTATCTCTATGATCCAAAACTCAACATGGCTGATCGTGGATTGAGTGGCTTCAAGGGTGACAATTTGAAGTTCGGAGCGATGGGCGCTTTTTTGGCGCGGATTAAAAATGGTTCAGTTCGACCGGGAGATGTGTTGGTCGTTGAGAATATTGATCGGATCACGCGCCTGAGCTTCTTTGAGGCCTTTGATGTGATAGGTGGAATACTCCGTGCAGGAGTCGAGATACACACCACTTCTCCTGAAATGACCTACGACTTAAAGTCTGCGCAAGATGGCAATATTTACGGATTAATAGGCCAAATTACTCTTGCGAATGGAGAGAGTGAAAAGAAGTCGCAGCGTATTGGTGATGCATGGGGCAAATTGAAACAAGGCGCGCGAGACGGAACGAAAAAGGTAATTACGGCGCGAGGCCCAAAATGGCTGAACCTTGTGAACGAGCGTTTTGTTGAAGATCCAGCAGCAGCGGCAACAATTCAAATGATCTTTGAAGACTGTCTCGTGTTTGGTGGATCCCGGCTGATTAAAAAACTCAACACTTCAGGGGTATGGAAACCCTCCGAAGCTGGCTGGCGTTTGAGCTACGTGAACAAGATCCTGCGCAATCGTGCGGTATTGGGGGAATATCAACCATTCACTAAGCGACGTGGAGGCAAAAGGGTGCCAGACGGGGAACCAATTGCTAACTACTATCCCCGCATTGTCACCGATGAGCAATTTAACGCTGTTCAGCGAAAAATTCAAAGTAACCGAGGAACGGGTGGCCAAACGAATACAGCTCGTAGCTTATTTCAGGGACTGCCTATTTGCGCATACTGTGGAGGCCCCATGCATAGGTCCTCTAAGGGACCAAAACCGAAAGGCGGGATTTACCTTATTTGTGACAACGCCAATCGGCAGGTAAGAACCACAGACAATGCTCCGAAATGCGGAGGTAACACGGTTCACTATGATGATTTTCAAGAAGCAGTCCTGAACAATTGCCAGAAATTGCGACCAGAAATGGTTCTGCCCGGCGAGAGCGAGAATCGAAAGCTCTGCCAGAGACTACGGACTCAAATTGCCGGCCAGCAGCATCAGGCGAGCAGGCTCAAAGAAAAGATTAAGAACACCGTTAAACTGTTGCCTGATGTGGGCGAAGAGCTGCGTTTCGAATTAATCGAACAAGATAAGATGATGCGGTCTGAGCTGGCTCTGCTAACCAATGAACTTGAGGCGCGTGTGATCGAGCTGACGCGTGCGGAACGGAATCAAGAGTCCTTTGGTGAATGGCAGGAAGGGCTAGTTGCACTGAAAAAGCTCATTGCTCCAGACGATGCTATTGATGTCCGGTTAAGACTACGGGCCCATTTGAGAGAATTTATTTCTGCTATCGAAGTGTTCGGGAAAGGTTTTCCCATTGTGGCGACTGGTAAAATCGAACGTCGTGCTAAATCCAGTATGAAGCCAGCCGACTTGAAGTCGAACCCTGCGTCATTACAATGGAGTGAATGGCGGCAAGCCAATCAGCGCTTGCGGCCAGGTGTCGAAGAATTCGTTGAAGAAATCGAAGCTCATTTCGACGAATTCGGTGATCTCTCATTAACTCGATCAAAGACATTTCGTGACTTCATAGCAGATGTCACCCGCCGTCGGATGTCTAGGGAAGGTCGCTTTTACCGGATTCACTTTTCTACGGGCAACTATGTAGATGCAGTTCCAGTCGGTAGCTTGGCTTCTGGATTACGCCTAGTTGATTTGCGAAACAAGGGGTGGGAGGTTGTTGGACCAAACATAGCCTTGCTTTGGGAAGAATACCGTAAGAAGCACGAAGCAGCTCCATCACGAAAACGCATCAAGCGCTAATCGCGGCGGAACTCACTACAACATGAAAATATTATGTGAGCCGGCGACCGCGACCTCGACGGCGCGGCGGAGCGCATGCTGGCCCTTGATCTCCGAAAAATCGGCCGCGCCATCAGCCATGCTGGTGCTGGCGCGGCGACGGGCGATTTGGGGATCCAAGGGCGTGAGTGGTTTTTCGCCGCTGAGGAAACGCACGGCACGGTCGAGCGATTCGACGGCGTAAACTTCAACGCCTTCGACGAGCGCAGCTTCCTCGGCCGAGACGGCGGGCAAGAGCAGGCCGCGTTTGCCGAGGGCGCGGGCGAGCCGGGCGATGGCGAGGGCGCCGCGCACCGGGCGTGTGGCGCCGGAGAGACTGAGTTCGCCGGCAATGAGCCAATCGGAGAGATGATCGGATTTGAACTGACCCGTGGCGGCGAGGATGCCGAGGGCGATGGGCAGGTCGTAGAAGGGTCCTTCCTTGCGGAGATTGCCCGGTGCGAGATTGATCGTGGTGCGCGTGCGCGGTGGACGGAAGCCACTGTTGTTGAGCGCGGTGAAAACGCGGTCGGTGGATTCCTTGACTGCGGTGTCGGCGAGGCCGACAAGATACCATTTGGCGTCGCCGGCCTCGCCGGCGTTGACCTCAACCTGAACCAATTCGGCAGCGATGCCCTGCAGGGCGGCCGAGGTGATCGTCGCGAGCATGCGATGCTGGCCGGTCGTTTAGACTGCGGTGGTCAGTTGCCGGATTTTGGCCAGGTTGGCCTCGATGGCCTCAAGGTAGAGATTGGGGCCGTCGGTGTAGGGAGCCCCGAGGTAGCGATAAACACCTTGGAATTCGCCGTCTAATTTGGGCAGGACGATATTTTCCCAAAACGAGGGCGTCATGCGGATCATGTCGTCCGCCGTCTTGAAACGACGCTCCGACTGTGGCGTGTGGAGAAAGTTGTGCGACTCCTCGAATTCGCGAAACAAGTGGCCGAGGCGCCCGACGTAGTCCGGGGCGGCCATTTGCGCGAGGTAGTCGGCCGTGGGCACGACGCAGCCGATGATGCGGGCGAGCGGACTGTGAAACTGGATTTTCCGGATGGCGCTTTTCGGTCCGGTGCAGTTGATGGCGCTAACGACCCCATCGATCTCCAGGACGGTCGCCCCGAGGGAGGGGAGATAGGACGCGGCAAAGGCACAGCTGCGCAGTTCGTGGATAAAGGTGTATTTGGCTCCCGTGCCACTGCGATCCGTGCGCAAGCGAAGATACCCCGCGTCGTGCAACAGCACGGCGGCGATAGCGAGTTCGAACTCGCGCACCGTGAGGCGGGGCTTGACGCCGCCACGATGCCGGCCCTCAAGGATCAGGACGAGGCAGACTGTGGCTTGCAGAGTGTGCTCGAAATCGTGATAGTGCAGGTCGATCGCCGAGTAGTCGGGATGGTTTCCGGTGAACAGCGTCGTCACATCCTGAAATATCCGCTTCAACCACTGTGGTTCTTCTTTTGCGAACATCCCGGCAAATTTCATCTGCACAAATTCCGCGACAGCTTGCGGATCGGAAGTATCAACAGATGGAGTCATGCAGTGAGAGATGGGCCTACCTGGGGGGAGGATAGTTTCCATGGTCTTATGATTAAGCTTTTGCGAAACCAGTAGCCAAGTAAAATTGGGGTATAACACTCATGAAGCTAGGTATAACTGGAGGTATAGGCTGCGGCAAATCAACCGTCACTGGTATGCTGGCTGCAGCAGGTTTTGTCAGAATCGATTCTGATGCCTTGGTGCGTGACCAGGTGCTGACGGCTCCCCCGGTGCAGGCGAGCCTGCGAGACCGGTTTGGGGACGGGATTTTCCGCGCAGATGGAACGGTGGATCGGGCCCAGCTGGCCGAGCGCGTGTTCAATCGCGACGAGGATCGGCTTTGGCTGGAGGAACTCACCCATCCGCAGGTGTTTGCGCTCTGGTGGCGGCAACTGGCGACAGCGCCGCAGGGACGCTGGGTGATCGAGGTGCCGCTGCTGTTTGAGAAGCAGTTGGAAAATTGGTTTGATTTCACGATATGCGTCGCCTCTGCTCCCGAACAGCAACTCGCACGGCTGGAGCAACGAGGTCTATCGAGACCGCTCGCCGAGCAACGAATCTCCAAGCAACTGCCTTTGGCGCATAAAATTGAGCTATCCGACTTTGTTCTCTGGAACGATGGGTCCACGACCTTTTTGCAAAAGCAGGTTGATCTGCTGATTGCGGCCCTGCCCAAGGCCGGCTGAGAGCCGGCGCAGTGGCGCATTTCTTTTTCTGATTTTCCGACATGGCTATCCCTCCCAAAAACGACGACGGCGCATCCTCGGCTGAGCCGAAGAAAACCAAGCCCCGCCGTCCTCGCACCACCAAGCCGAAGACCGCCAAGAGCGCGTCTGCCGCCCCTGAATTATTCACGCCTGCGGCGATGGAAGCTCCACCGCCGCCTCCGCCCGTGCGGGAAGCGCCGGCGCCCGAACGTGCGCCAGAACCCGAGTCAAGAGCCGAGCGATCGGCCCCGGCCGAAGCGCCGCAGGATTTTACGCCTACCAGCCAGAATAACGGTCCGCGTGACAACGATGGGTCCCGCGAACAACGCGGCGAGAGTGATCAGCCACAAGGTGGCCAGCCGCAGGGCGGGGGTGGCGGCAATTTCAATGAAGGCGGTGCTCAAGGCGGCCAAGGAGGCCAGGGCGGCGGTTATCAGGACCGCGGCTTCTGGAAGCGCAACAAGCGCGGCAAGCGCGGACGCCACGGCGGCGGCGGTGGCAACTGGCAGCAGGGTGGAGGCGGCGGCGGAAATTTCCAGCCCCGCGAACAGCATCCGCCCCAGCCCCCGCCACCGAGCAATGCGCCGGTGTTTGGCGACCTGCCGAACCCTTCGCGCTTTGCCGATCTCGTGGCGCTCGATGCACTCGCCAAGGATGTTTCGTCCGGCGGCGGTGATGTGCTGTGGTTGAACGAACTTTATGCGCTGTCGCTGGCAGACCTGACGGCGTTCGCCCGTAAATTCGGGGCGAGCTTCGAAGGTGCCCCGAACCGCCGGCAGTTGCTCACGCAGATTTTTGCCACGGCCGGTGCGAACAAGCGCCCCATCCGCGACCGCGGCTATATCGACGTGACGGACCGCGGCGCGTTCATTGTGCACGAGCACGTGAACTACCGGCTCTATCCCGACGATCCATATCTGCCGGAGAGCCTGATCAAGCGCTACGGCCTGAAACGCGGTCATCGTTTGGAGGTGCTCATCCAGGCCCCGCAGGAAGGGGAACGCTGCCCGTCGGTTCTGCAGATTGAGAAAGTCATGGATGGTGATCCGGAGGAAATCTCCAAGATCACGCCCTTCGAGGAACTCATCCCGTATTATCCGCTGCAACGCATCCTGCTGGAGTCCGAGGCCACGCAAAAGGATGTGTCCATGCGTGCCGTGGACATCCTCACGCCCATCGGCTTCGGCCAGCGCGCGCTCATCGTGGCGCCGCCGCGCACCGGCAAAACCGTCCTGCTGCAAAACATTGCGAACTCCATCACGGAAAACAGCCCGCACGCGAAACTCATCCTCCTGCTCATCGATGAGCGTCCTGAGGAAGTGACCGATTTTCGCCGTCACACGAAAGGCGAGGTCGTTTCCTCGACCTTCGATGAGACGCCCGAGAGCCACGTGCATTGCGCCGAAATGGTGATCGAAAACGCCCGCCGTCGCGTGGAACAGGGCGAACACGTCGTCATCCTCCTTGATTCCATCACCCGTCTCGCCCGCGCCTACAACGCGCTCGCCGGCAACGGCGGCAAGACGATGTCCGGCGGTCTCGAGTCCAATGCCCTGCAGAAGCCGAAACGCTTCTTCGGTTCGGCTCGCAATATCGAAGGCGGCGGCAGCCTGACGATCATCGCCAGTGCGCTGATCGACACCGGCAGCCGCATGGACGAAATTATCTTCGAAGAGTTCAAAGGCACGGGTAACTGCGAACTCCACCTCGACCGCGGCCTCGTTGAGCGGCGCATTTTCCCGGCGATCAATATCGACCGCTCCGGCACGCGCAAAGAAGAGCTCATCTACCACCCCGACGAGTTGCAGCGCATCTACGGCCTGCGGCGCGCGATGCAGGGCCTCGGTCCGATCGAGTCGATGGAGATGCTTATCTCGCGACTCCGGAAGACGAAGTCGAACGCCGAGTTCCTCGTCAGTCTCCGGTAAACGCGACCGCCCGGTAGCTTCCCCCGATGCTTACCTCCGCCCCCACCGACGAGCAGTTGCTGCAGTTGGCGGTGTCGAGTGGGGCGCTTTCTACGGAACAGGCGGCGGAGAGGAGTTTGACGCCTGACCAAGTGTTGGCACGGCTCGCCGCGAGGTTTGGTCTCGATACGGTGGACCTGAGCCGCGTGCAGGTGGCTGGCCCTGTGCTCAACCTCGTGCCGCGAGCGCAGGCGCTGCGCTACACCTTGGTGCCCTTTGCGCTCGTGGGCGCGACCTTGCGCATTGCCGTGGCGGACCCGCTTGAGAGCGATGGCACCGACAGTCTCGCGCATGGGTTGAAGTTGAACATCGAACCCGTGCTGGCCGCGCGCAGTGATATCACGCAGGCCATCGAACGGCTTTACGGGAAGGAAAGCGGCGGGCTCGAAGGATTTTCGACAGATGACGTAGCCCCATTGACGACGGACGTTGCGACCACCGGTGAAATGGGAACCGAGGCCGAGTCGGATGCGCCGATCATCAAGTTAGTGCATGCGATCATCGTTGAAGCGATTCAGCGTCGTGCATCGGATATTCATGTTGAGCCGCTGGAGCGACGCTTACGGGTGCGCTACCGGATCGACGGCGTGCTGTTGGAGGCGGAAAGTCCGCCGAAGCGACTGCAGCTCGCGATCATCTCGCGGCTGAAGATCATGGCGAATATCAGCATCGCGGAAAAACGGCTGCCGCAGGACGGACGCATCCAGATTGCCTTGGGCGGCCGCACGTTGGATCTGCGCGTTTCTTCGCTGCCGACGGCTTATGGCGAGAGTATCGTCATGCGCATCCTCGATAAGGAGAGTTTGCAGCTCGGCCTCCCGGAACTGGGCTTTCTGAGTGATGATCAGGCGATTTTTGAACGGCTCATCACCTCGCCAGACGGTCTCCTCCTCGTCACCGGGCCGACGGGTTCAGGCAAGACGACGACGCTCTACGGTTGCCTGCACCACATCAATAAGTCCGACCGCAAGATCATCACGGTTGAGGATCCGGTCGAATACCAGATGACCGGCATCAACCAAGTGCCCGTGCGGCAAGAGATCGGCATGACATTCGCCTCGGCGCTGCGGGCGATGCTGCGCCAGGCGCCGAACATAGTTATGGTCGGTGAAATCCGCGACACCGAGACGGCGGAAATCTCCATCAACGCTTCGCTCACCGGGCACATGGTTTTCTCGACCCTGCATACCAATGATGCTCCCGGTGCGGTGACGCGACTCGTGGATATCGGCGTGAAGCCGTTTCTCGTTGCGACCTCGCTGCGTGGCGTGATGGCGCAGCGTCTGGTGCGGAAAATCTGTCCGGCGTGCGCGAAGCCGCATACGCCCACGGCACAGGAGTTGCACGCGCTGAATATCGGCCCGGAACAGGTGGCGGGCGGAAATTTCCGACGCGGCGCGGGTTGCGAAGCCTGCCAGGGCACCGGCTATCGGGGACGCATGGGGATTTTTGAGATTCTGGTCGTTACCGATTCGATCCGCGAACTGATTTACGCGGGCGCGAGTGCGACCCAGTTGCGCGAAAGGGCCCGGACAGAGGGCATGCGCACGATGAGGGAGGACGGCGTGCGAAAGATTATCGCTGGTTTGACCACGGTCGAGGAAGTCGCTTCCATCACGGTCGGCGACGTCAGCTAACCTTTACCCAACACCATGAGCTACGAAATGAATGACCTGCTTGATCTCGTCGTTGAGCAGAACGCCTCCGACCTCCACCTGCAGGTCGGCCAGCCGCCGACGCTCCGCCTGAGCGGCAGCATGACGCCGATTGAGGGTGAGAATCTGACTCCGGCTGACACGGAGAAACTCATGCTCTCGATCACGCCCGACAGCCACATCAGCAATGTGAAGCTCAATGGCGGCGCAGACTTCGGCTTCGCGTTCGGTGAAAAGGCACGCTTCCGCGTGAGTGTGCTCAAGGCCAAGGGCAACTACGGCATGGTGCTGCGCCAGATTCCTTACAAAATGTTCGGCCTGCGCGATATTGGCCTGCCAGACAAGATTCGCGAACTGCTCTACCGGCCGCGCGGCTTGATTCTCGTCACGGGTCCGACCGGTTCCGGCAAGTCCACGACACTGGCGTCGATGATCAATTACGTGAATGAAAACCGCGACGGGCACATCATCACCATCGAGGATCCGATTGAGTATTATCATAATCACAAACGCTGCCTCGTGACTCAGCGCGAAATCGGCTCCGATGTGCCGAGTTTTGCGGAGGCCATTCGCCGCGCACTCCGTCAGGATCCCGATATCATTCTCGTCGGTGAAATGCGTGACTTGGAGACGATCGAAGCGGCCATCAGCGCGGCCGAGACCGGTCACTTGGTTTTCGGCACACTGCACACCAACAGCGCGGCCAAGACCATTGATCGTATCGTGGATGCTTTTCCGGCTAACATGAAGGACATGATCCGCACGCAGCTGGCCTCGTCGGTCCAGGCGGTCATTTCCCAGGTGCTCTGCAAGAAAATCGGCGGTGGCCGCGTCGCTGGCTACGAAATCATGGTGACGACGACCTCCATCGCTTCGCTTATCCGTGAGAACAAAACCTTCCGTATTCCGTCCGACATTCAAACTGGCGCCGGGCTGGGCATGATCACGATGGATACGCATTTGATGAGCCTTTATAACCGCGAACTCATCACGGCCGACGAGTGCGTGGAAAAAGCGCAGGATACCACCGCCATGCGCGAGAAACTGATCGGCATGGGCGCGCAGTTGAAAGAGTTGTAACATCATAAATCCAACAGCTCCCAATGGCTCCCCCCGGCCATGTTCGAAGCTCACAGTCACGCGATTCACGATATCCTCATTGCTGGTGGCCTCAGGACCGACCAGTTGGAGGCAGTCGTAGTAGCGCACCGTGGCACGAGTAAATCGCTCGCTGATCTTGCGATTGGGCTGGGCTTGATTGAGCGCGAGACATTGATCGCCCGCGTGGCCGAAAATCTCGGCTGCGAATGTGTGACAGCGATGCCGACGGTGCTTTCGGCGGACATGATCGGACTGCTGACACCGACGCAGGTCCGGCGCTATGGGGTCATTCCCTTGAAAGTGGAGGCTGGCCGAGTTGATTTGCTGGCGATTGATCCTTTCGATGCGCAGGTCGTGACCGACCTGACCTTTGCACTGGGTCGTGAGGTGCGACTCGTCGTAGGTGATCCGGCGCGCGTCACGACGCTGATCCGGCAATATTATGGAGAGGATGAGACGAATCAGGATGGCGTGCTGGACGAGACGCAGCCGTCAGAACTCCCGGGCGACGAAGCGCCGCTGTCGGTAACGGATCTTGAGACACTCGCGGGACAGACGCCGATTATCCACTTCGTTAACCTCGTGCTGACTCAGGCAATCCGGGCCAAGGCTTCGGACATCCACTTCGAGCCGTTCGAGCGTGAGTTCAAAATTCGCTATCGGATCGATGGTGCGCTCTATGAGATGGCACCGCCGTCAAAAGCCCTGGCGTTACCCATCACTTCGCGTCTGAAAGTGCTGGCCAATCTCAATATTGCTGAGCGCCGCGTGCCGCAGGACGGCCGGATCAAGATCACGCTGGAGGGCCGGGCGGTGGATTTGCGGGTGTCGACCCTGCCGACACAATTTGGCGAGAGCGTCGTGCTCCGGGTGCTCGATCAATCGGCGGTGCAGCTCGACCTCGCTCAGCTCGGTTTGCCGGACGAGGTGCGCGAGGGATTGGAGGAAATTATTCGTCGTCCCAATGGTATCATGGTCGTCACCGGGCCGACGGGATCGGGTAAGACCACGACGCTCTATGGCGGGTTGCGGGCAATCAATTCAACGGACCTGAAACTGCTCACGGCGGAAGATCCGGTGGAGTATGAGATCGAAGGCATCATGCAGGTGCCGGTAAACGCGGGCATCGGCCTGACGTTCTCCGCCGCATTACGCTCCTTTCTGCGGCAAGACCCCGATGTGATCATGGTGGGTGAAATTCGCGACTTGGAGACGGCCCAGATGGCGATCCAGGCTTCGCTCACCGGCCACCTGGTGCTTTCGACGCTGCACACCAATGACGCGGCGGGAACGGTGACCCGGCTCATCGATATGGGCGTGGAGCCGTTTCTCATCGCATCGACGCTCGAGGCGGTGCTGGCACAGCGACTCTTGCGCTGCATCTGTGTGAAATGTCGCACGGCACATGTGCCTTCCGAAGAGGAGTGGGAGCAATGGGGATTCGATCGTGAAGCCATGCGCGAAGGGCCGATTTACCGCGGGGCAGGGTGCGCGCACTGTAATCAGACCGGTTATCAAGGACGGATGGGAATTTTTGAGTGGCTCCGGATGTCCGAGCCGATTCGCGAACTTGTCGTGAAAAGGGCTCCCACGCTGGTTATTCGCCAAAAGGCGATAGCCCATGGCATGCGCACGTTGAGGGAAGACGGCCTGCGGGCGGTCTTCGCCGGCCGCACGACGATGGAGGAAGTGGTCAAATATACCTGAGCATGCCGCGCTTTATCTACACAGCGATTGAGGTGAGCACGGGTCGCGAGCGTCATGGATTCATTGACGGTGCCAGTAACGAAGGGGCGGTGACTGCCTTGAAGGCCCGGGGCATGGCGCCGACCGCACTAAAGGTCGAGCAGGCAACTTCTGCCAAGTTGGCCCAGCGCGAGACGGAGCGTGCCGTAGTTGTGGTGCCGAAGCGCGGGAAGCGCCTAGTGTTTGGGCGCGTGCTGTCGCTCAAGGAACTGGCGGTTTTTACGCGTCAACTCGCGATGTTGGTGAAGGCCGGTATGCCGTTGATGCGCAGTTTGGAGGTGCTGGCGCGGCAGGAAAAGAACCCGGCGTTTCGCGCCGCCCTGGAGCAACTCGTGGCGACGATCCGTTCGGGCGGCACATTTTCCGAAGGATTGCATCAGCACCCGAAGCTGTTTGACCGGCTCTACGTCAACATGGCGAAGGCGGGCGAGTCGGGCGGCGTGCTTGAGGTGGTCCTGGGACGAATGGCGCAGTTTCTTGAGAAATCGGTGAAGGTGCGCGGTCGCATCAAGACGGCGATGACGTATCCGCTAATCGTCAGCTTGGTCGCGATCGGCATCGTGGCTGTGCTGATGGCGTTTGTGGTGCCTAAGTTTGAATCGATTTACTCAGGGCTGCTGAAAGGCCAGGCACTGCCGGGGCTGACGCAACTGGTGTTGGGGGTGAGTAATTTCATCAAGAACCACGCTGTGCTCACCGTGGGGTTGGCTGTGGCACTCTATTTTGGAGTGAAATTAATCGCGCGCACGACGGCTGGCGTGCGGTGGCTCGACCGGACTCAACTTCGGTTGCCCGTGCTAGGTGATCTGATGCTGAAGGCGGCGATCTCACGGTTTACGCGGACGTTTGGCACTTTGCTGGCCAGCGGAGTGCCGATTTTGCAGGCCTTGACGATCACGCAAGAGACCAGCGGAAACGTCCATGTGGCCGAAGCCATTGGCGTGGTGCATGAGCGGGTGAAGGCCGGTGACAGCGTCGCCAGCCCGTTGCGTGCGACGGGTGTATTTCCCGACATGGTCGCGAGCATGATTGAAGTCGGCGAGGAGACGGGCGCATTGGCTGACATGCTTATCCGGATTGCCGACAGCTATGATGAGGAAGTGGACAACTCGGTAGCGGCGCTGACTTCCATCATCGAACCACTGATGATCGTCGTGATGGCGGTCATGGTGGGCACCATTGTTATCGCGCTGTTCCTGCCGATTATCCGCATCGTGCAGGGCCTGGGATAGGCGAGATGCCGCTACGGCGCGGTCGGGACGGGCTTCGTGAGCAGGACAGAATTGAGTCCGAGGAGGCGCTCGGAGAATTCGTTTTGCTCCACGCTCTGGCGCAGGGCGCGTTGGACCATGCCCATCTTGGCGTCGAGATTGTCGATCATCGAAACGAACACGGCCTCAGGCGTGGCGGCGTAAACGGCGGCGCCCCACTCGGGTTCGCCTTGATGCGAGAGGATGATGTGCTCGAGGCGTTCGAGGAGTTCAGGGGCGAGCTTGGCTTTCATGCCGGCCTTGCGGGCGAGTTGGTAGCCGAGGACGACGTGGCCTTGCAGAATGCCGCGGCGGCTGCGCTTGGTGGCGAGGGTGCCCTCGTATTCGATGACTTTGCCGGTGTCGTGCAGCAGGATGCCGGCCATGGCGAGATCGGCGTGGACCTCGGGGTAGAGCGGAAGCAGGGCCTTGCAGGCGCGGGCCATGTGGGTCGTGTGCTCAAGCAGACCGTGGCGGTAAGCGTGATGCATCGCGACGGCGGCGGGTGACCATTGGAAATTGTCGCCGATCTCCTCGAAGACGCCGCGCACGGTCATGCGGATTTCGTCGTGTTTGATGGCATCGATGAAGCCGTTGAATTCGGCCCAGAGCGCGGTGGCGTCCTCCGGGGAGGTTTCGACGAGATTCTCAATCGCGCCTGGCTGGGCCGTGAGCTCGGCTTCGGGGACGATCTCAATGCGGCCGGGGCGCGGTGAGAAACGGCCTTGGTAGAACTCAACCTTGCCCTCGAACCGCACGACGGCGCCTTCGCCGCCGGATTTGAGCGCTTCGAATGCGGGACTGTCGCCGAAGATCGTGCACGCAAATGAGCCGCCGCGGTCGCCCAGCTCGGCGCTGAGGAAGGCGTTGCCGTTGGACGCGGTCTTGGTGAGGAGCTTTTTGACGACGAGCAGGCTGGCAAAAGGCTTGCCGGTGTCGGCGGTGGTGAAGGCCTTGAGCTCTCGGACGGGGAGGAGGGGGGAATCAGGCATGGGATTTCACAGGTTGCGCAGCAGGCAGTCGCTACTTTTGCCGGGTGGAACGCGGGTGCCAGCTCTAATAAAGCATGAACCGGTTTAGGGAAAATAGCGGCGGCGGGCTTTAATTTGGACGAAACGGCGCTCGGGCAGGATGAAGGCCGTGAGGTGGCCGCCCATGGCGCAGGCGGTGTCGATACCGACGGACCACTTGAGTTTGTAAACCTCGGGTCGCGGAGTATGGCCGTAGACGACGAAGGGCGGGCCGTTCCAGTGGTCGGCCCAAGGGAGCGCGTCAGGTGCATCGGAGCGTTTGCGCGGCTTGCCCTCGCTGTCGATGACCTGGATGCGGGTGACGACGGCTGCCGGCTGTTTTTGCCACGGATCGCTGGGCAAAAAACCGCCGTGAACGAATACGGTGTTCAGCTCCGGCACTTCGTGGGTGAGCGACATGGCTTCGAGGTAGAGCCAGTCCTCGGGCCGGAGTTTATTGTAGGTATCAAGGTCGCTTTCCTTGATGTGGCGCGGATCCTGGGTGCGGCGGTAGTTGAGCAAGCGCAGCTCGTGGTTGCCCAACAGGGCAAGGGCGCGGTGAGTCCGGGCGAGATCGATGACCTTGCAACTGTCGGGACCGCGGTTGACCAGATCGCCGAGCAGGATGAGCTGATCATCGGCGGTCAGCGCGAGTTGGGCCAATAAATCGGCGAATTCCTGATGGCAGCCATGGATGTCGCCGATGGCGATGATGCGTCCGTTCATTCGAGGGGTGCAAATTTGCTAGCGTCTGCCCCCTCGGGAAGTAAACAAGAAAGGCCATGGAATTGAATCTGCAGCCTCAAGCCACCGCGTGTTTTGTCTCTGGGCAGCCTTTTGCCGAGGGTGATCGCGTGGCGAGCTACCTCGTGCGCGGGGCGACGATGGACGTGCTGCGCTACGATGTGCAGGGCGTGAAGGCCGCGGAATTTCAGCCGGAGGGCGTTATCGCCTGCCGCTGGACGCATTTGTTCAAAGCCCGCGCGGCGGGCGAGAATTCCGATCGCACGCTGAAGCTCACGGCGGAGAACCTGTTTTTGACGCTGACGGATCCGATGACGGAGCAGACGTCCGAGAATACGCGCTTGGTGCAATTTCTGGCGCTGATGCTGGAGCGGAAGAAGATTCTGCGGCCAAAGGGACGGAGTGCTGACGGGGAGAAGAATGTTTATGAGCATGCGCGCACCAAGCAACTCCATGAGGTGCCGGCAGGGGAGCTGGATATCGCCTTCTTCATCGCGATCCAGGAGCAGCTGAGCATTTTGGTCGGTGCACCCAAGACAAAGGTGACGGCGACTGCGCCCGAAGCGCCTGCACCGGAGGCAATCGCACCGGCGGAGACTTCGGTGTGATTAGCTTGCCGTAAGAATTCGCATATTAGGCATAGCGGATTTGTGGCGGTAATGTGTCTTAGTAGGCAGTCACGATGACTGCTTGCGCACCCAGTCCCGGAATTTTGACCGGGTTAACTCCCCAAGTCTGACGAAAACTATTTTCGCCAGGGAACACTCTTCCGAAAAAGCACACCAAAACCCCCACATGGCAGAATCTGCACCACTTCATCCCGGCAATAACGCTCCGTTGACTTGGACAGCGAATGCGGAGCGTTCGCACGATACCGACCCAGATCCACTGCGCGAAGCGTTGAAACGCTGTTCAGCCCGGACTTATGAGGCGGCGCGACAGTTTCGTCGCACGCAGGATGCGGTGCACCTGCCGGCGATCGTGCTCGGGATCATCGAGCACTATGTGGAACCGGATTTACGGATCAAATTGAAGACGGCGAACGACAGCCTCCGGCTGGACACGGATTTGGGCGTCGATTCACTGACCCGCATCCAAATCGTCATGCTCGTCGAGGAAGTGATCGAAATCGTGATCGACGACAAAGAATTGGCCCAGTTGCAGACCTTGGGTGACGTGCGTCAATTCGTGGAGCGGATCGCGAGCGATCCGGCACGCAACCCACAATTGGCCAAAGCCGCTTCGTAAGCGCTGGCGAGGCGAAGACCGCTTTACTGGCGCACGGGCACTTGGCAGCGGGCGAGGAAGGTCTTCGCCTGCGGAATCGTATAGGTGCCGAAGTGAAAGATGCTGGCAGCCAGCACGGCGCTGGCGTGGCCGCGGTTGAGCACGTCGGCCAAGTGCTGGAGGTTGCCGGCGCCGCCAGAGGCGATCACGGGGACTTCCACGGCGTCGCTCACGGCGCGGGTCAAGTTGACGTCGTAGCCGTCACCGGTGCCGTCGCGGTCCATACTGGTGAGGAGGATTTCGCCGGCGCCAAGTTGCGTGGCTCGCCGTGCCCAGGATACGGCGTCGAGCTCAGTGCGGTTGCGGCCGCCGTGGGTGTAAACCCGCCAGAATCGCGTGCCGGGCTCCTGCTTGGCGTCAATGGCGAGCACGATGCACTGGTTGCCAAACTTGCGGGCGGCGTCGCGGATAAGGTTGGGGTCCTTGATTGCGGCCGTGTTAAGCGAAACCTTGTCGGCGCCAGCATTGAGCATGGCGCGGATGTCGTCGACGGTGCGGATACCGCCGCCGACCGTGAGGGGCATGAAGCATTGCTCGGCGGTGGCGCGCACGACGTCGTGCATGATGGCGCGGTTGTCGCTGGAGGCCGTAATATCGAGGAAGATCAGTTCGTCAGCACCCTGCGCGTCATAAGCGCGGGCGCACTGCACTGGATCGCCAGCGTCGCGGAGTTCCTTGAACTTGACGCCTTTCACCACGCGGCCGGCGTTGACGTCGAGGCAGGGGATGATGCGGCGGGAGAGCACGAGGGATTTTCGATTCTCGATTCTTAATTTTCGATCTCAAACCGCGGCATTACGCCGCGGCTTGGTTCAAAAACTACAGTCCGGTTGTCTAAGGCTAAATCAAACCCGTGTGACGTCGGGCTCGAAGTTCACCGCGAGGCGGTAAACGTGGCCGGGACGCATGATCAGCGGGTGATCGCGCACGAGGTTCTGCAGATAGTGAATCTTGCCGTAATTGGTGCGGTAGGTCGGATCATGGCTGACGACCTCGGTCTCGCCCCAAGTGGCTTGGAAGTCATCCTTGGCGACGCTGCAGCGGTGGCCCTGGGCGCCGAGCGCGAGGGCGCCGCTGACATGGTATTTCGAGTGAGGCGCGGCGATGGCCAGCACGTAGCGGAATTTGTCCAACGTGACGGGCTGCTTCACGGTGTAGGCGAACTCGCAGCTGATGTGGCTGCCGGTGAAATTCCACTGCACCTTCACGCTGCCGATACCCTTGATGATCTCTTCCTTGGTGGTG
The DNA here is from genome assembly GCA_964525935.1 of uncultured Opitutaceae bacterium. GTDB lineage: Bacteria > Verrucomicrobiota > Verrucomicrobiia > Opitutales > Opitutaceae > UBA2377. The sequence continues at coordinate 558,330 of CAZGJZ010000001.1, forward strand.
ATGAGTTCGGGCTGGTCGTAGCGGAAGTAGAAACTGTTGCGCAGGCCGAGACCGGTGACGCAATTCTTGCCGTAGAACGCCGGGATCGTGACGTGGTCGCCGAACGTGAGTTCGGGGAGCATGATCGGGGCGTAAACGTTGTTGGGCCAGTCGAAGATGCCGGGGCTGTGCGGGAAGGGCAGGGCGTCGCTGGAGAGATGGCCGCCGCAGCTGATGAGCGGGATCTGCGCATGAAGGCCGCTTTCGGCATCGCGGTAGAGGAAGAGCCCCTGTTCCTTGCGGGTGCTCTTGTCGAAAATGACGAAACGACCGCTGGTGCGCGGTGCCTCGATCTTGGGCTGACCGGCAGGCATCTGCACGGTCTTGGCGAGACGCGACCACTGGCTGAGGTAGCGCGCGGCGTCGAAGTTCGCCATGCGCGTGGTGTGATGCGAGTAGGCGGTGCGTTCTTCGTCGCGGAGATCGAGGAAGCCGTGTTCCTGGTCGAGATAGGTCTCGTAGAAGAACATGAACAGCCGGCGGAGAATGTCGTAGTATTTGACCTTCTGGTCGTCGGTGATCCAGCCGTCGCGCAGACCCTGGAGCACGAGGCTGATGCAGTGCATCTGGCCGTAGGCGCCGGCGGCGCGGCCGAACGCCCAGCCGAGCCCGTCCGCGCGGACGAGGTCGGGCATCATCTTGATGTATTTCTCGGCGTAGGTGCGAAGGGTGGGGAGCTTGCGGTCGCGCACGCCGCTGTTGGCGTGGAGTTGGAGCGCAGAGCGAATGAACACGAAGTTCATCACGCCGTAGAGATTGAAATTGCCGCCAAGGCCGCTCGTGGAGTCGTCGAAGTAGCCGGTGGAGCTGGTCTGGTTGATGCGCTCGACCATGCGCTCGATGAGGCGGGAGGTTTCGTCCTTCTTGGAGAGGCCGAACGAGTAGCGGGCGACGGCCTTGGCGACGTTGAACGCCTGCCAGTGGTTGTCGTAGTCGCTGCGGTGCAGCAGGGATTTGTCGATGCGCTGCTTGGTTTCCTCGACGAGGCGTTCCCAGACAGGATTGCGGTCCTTGGAAGGGCCGAAGGCGAGGAGGCCGAGGGCGGCGTAGGCGAGGCCGTTTTCCGCGGCGGGCTCGGTGAACATCTGCGCCGTGATGCAGCGGGCGGCGAGATCGATGAGATCGTAGCCCTTGAGGGTGGTTTCGCCGGTGGCGCGATAAAACTCGCCGAGGGCGAAAGCGACGTGACCGGGCTCGTCGGGGCGGGATTGCTCGCCGTTGGCGGGGAGCACGGTGCCGTCAGGTTGGATGGAGTCGAGGTTGTGGCCCAACATCGAGCGGGCCATATCGAGACATTGCTCGGAGAAACTATGCATTCAGGTGGTGGTTACGGGCTGCGGGAACGGACGGAGTGCGGTCGCGAAAAGGGTTAAAAGTGTGCCGGGCCGCGGGCGGCGGCGGCAAGAGCGAATTTAGCGGGCGATGAGTTTGAGGAATTCGGCGTTGGTCTTGGTCTTCGAGAGGCGGGCGATCATGGTGTCGGTGGCCTCCTCGATCTTCTGCTGGACGAGGGCGCGACGGAAGAAGTGGATGCCCTCGAGCGTCTTGGCATCGATGAGCAGCTCTTCCTTACGGGTGCCGCTGGCGGCGATGTTAATGGCGGGCCAGAGGCGCATCTCGGCGCACTTGCGGTCGAGGACGAGCTCCATGTTACCGGTGCCTTTGAATTCCTGGAAAATCACGTCGTCCATGCGGCTGCCGGTCTCAACGAGCACGGAGGCGATGATGGTGAGCGAGCCGGCTTCCTCGGTCTTGCGCGCGGTGGCGAAGAGCTGGCGGGGCTTTTCGAGGGCGCGGACATCGAGACCGCCGGAGCCGGTGCGGCCGGAGTTGCGGGCAGTGTTGTGGGCGCGGGAAAGGCGGGTGATCGAGTCAACGAAGAGCACCACGTCGCGACCGACCTCGACGAGGCGTTTGGCGCGCTCGATGCAGAGATCGGCGATGCGGATGTGGTTTTCGATCTGCTCGTCGTTGGACGAAGCCCAGATCTCGGCGGCGGTCACGCTGCGACGGAAGTCGGTGACTTCCTCGGGGCGCTCGTCGACGAGGAGAATCATGACATGGCACTCGGGATTGTTTTCGAGCACACCGAGCGCCATGTCGCGGAGCAGCGTGGTCTTGCCGGTGCGCGGCGGGGCGACAATGAGGCCGCGGGTGCCTTTGCCGATGGGGCAGAAGAGATCGACGGCGCGAGTCGTGAGGCGGCCGTCCTTCAGCTCCATCTTGAGGTGCTGGTTGGGCGAAACCGTGGTGAGATTGAGGAAATCGAAGCGCGCGCGGCGTTCTTCGAGGGGCACGCCGTCAACCGTCTCGATGAAGCGCATCTTCGGGTTAAGGAAGCGGCCGTCGGCCGGGAAGGCGGTGCCGCCAATCATGTTGCCCGTGCGTAGCTTGAAGCGGCGGATGAGCTCCTTGGGGACAAACGTGTCGGTGGGCCGGCGTTTGCCGCCGCGGGAAAGGTCGAGCAGCTGGCCGTTGCCGCCGCGCTGAAGGTCGATGTCGAGCACGCCCTCGACGTGGATGGTGTTCTCAGGCGGGCGTTCCACCGGGGCTTGGGCCGCAGGCGCGGCGACTGGGGCGTCAGGGGTGACAGCCGGTGCGGAAGTGTCCGCGGTCGCGGACGAAGTTTTCTTTTCCATAACAATGCTAATACAAAAAATAGTGGGAGCAGGACACGACCCGCGCTTGACGCTTAAAACTCAGGTCGGGATAAAGAACCGCGTTTCGCGTCTCTTAACCCCTTAAATCCGCCACCTAACGTGTCAGACCAAACGATTACCTCTGTGTCCCGAGAAAGTCGGGTATTCAGGCCCTCGGCCGAGTTCAAAGCCCAAGCAAACCTTGGGAGTGAAGCCACTTATAAGAAGCTCTATGCCGAGTCTGTCAACTCCCCAGAAAAATTCTGGGGCCGGCAGGCCAAGGAATTGCTGGCTTGGCGCAAGCCTTTCAAGAAGGTGCTCCAGTGGAAGGCGCCTCATGCCAAGTGGTTCACTGGCGGACAGTTAAATGTGGCTGAAAACTGTCTCGACCGGCACCTCGGCACCGCCCGCGAGAACAAGGCGGCAATTATTTTTGAAGGTGAGCCGGGCGATATCCGCACGATCACGTATAAACAGCTCCATCGCGAGGTTTGCCAGCTTGCGAATGCCCTGACGAAGCAGGGTTTGGTCAAAGGCGACCGCGTGGCGATCTACATGCCGATGGTGCCTGAGGCCGCGGTGGCGATGCTCGCTTGCGCGCGACTCGGCCTGATCCATACGGTGATTTTTGGTGGCTTCTCCAGCGAGGCGATCAAGGACCGCGTCAACGATTGCCAGGCGAAGCTTATTATCACCGCCGATGCCGGCTGGCGCCGCGGCAAGGCCATTGAGCTAAAGACGAATGTGGACCGCGCCCTCGCCGGCACGCCGAGCGTGCAAAATGTCGTGGTGCTCAAGCGCACCGGCACGCCCGTCACGATGGTCGAAGGCCGCGACGTGTGGTATCACGATTTCATCGCTGGCACGGCAGGCGCGCACAAGGCCAAGGCCTTCGACAGCGAGAACCCGCTCTTCATTCTCTACACGAGTGGTTCGACCGGCAAACCGAAGGGCGTGCTGCACACGAGCGGCGGCTACCTCCTCGGCACGGCCATCACCACGAAATACGTTTTCGATCTCAAGGAGAACGACATCTATTTCTGCACCGCCGACATCGGCTGGATCACGGGCCACAGTTACGTCGTTTATGGTCCGCTCGCGAACGGCGCCACCGTCCTCATGTATGAAGGCGCGCCGAATCATCCCGAGCCCGATCGCTTTTGGGACATCATCGACCGCCACGGTGTGACGATTTTCTACACGGCGCCGACGGCCATCCGCGCCTTCATGCGCTGGGGCGACGACTACGTCAAAAAACACAGCCTCGCGTCGCTGCGCCTGCTCGGCTCCGTCGGCGAGCCCATCAACCCCGAGGCGTGGATGTGGTATCACACCCTCATTGGCAAAAAACGCTGCCCGATCGTCGACACGTGGTGGCAGACCGAGACGGGCGCCATCATGGTATCGCCGCTCCCCGGTGTGACTGGCACCAAGCCCGGCTCGTGCACACGGCCATTCTTTGGCGTGGTGCCAAAAATTCTCGACGACAACGGCAAGGAAGTGCCGAAGGGCTCGGGCGGCCGACTCTTCCTCACGCAACCGTGGCCCTCGATGCTGCGCACGCTTTGGAACGACGACGACCGCTTCAAGAAGCAGTATTGGAGCGAGATTCCTGGCATCTACTTCGCCGGCGACGGCGCGCGTTTCGACAAGGACGGCTACCTCTGGGTCGTCGGCCGCATCGACGACGTGCTCAATGTCTCCGGTCACCGCATCGGCACTGCCGAGGTGGAAAGCGCACTGGTTTCACACCCACAAGTCGCCGAGGCTGCGGTCGTCGGTCGCCCTGACGAACTCAAGGGCCAGGCGCTCGTTTGCTTCGTTACGCTCAAGAACGGCAACAGCCCGTCGCCTGAATTGAAAGAGCAGCTCCGCGCCCATGTGGCGAAGGAGATCGGCTCCCTCGCGCGGCCGGATGACGTGCGTTTTGCCGCGGGCTTGCCCAAGACCCGCAGCGGAAAAATCATGCGCCGCATCCTCAAGGAAATCGCCAATGGCGGTGTCGTGAAGGGTGATGTGACGACGCTTGAGGATTTCAACGTCGTCGCGGCGTTGCAGACTGAAGAGTAAGCGCGTCGGATTTTCGCGAAGTTTCGCTGCCGGGCGGGTTGCAATTTGGATTTGCGACCCGTCCGGCGGTTTTGTTTTCTGACCGCATGGAAGCCCCCAGCGGTCGCCCCCGAGGCCGTGTGCGCAGCGCCATTGGCTTTACGCTGATTGAGCTGCTTACCGTGATTGCCATTATCGTGATTCTGGCCGGCATCATGATTGGCGTGGGCCGGCGCGCATCCGAGACCGGGCGTATAGCCCGTGCAAAGGCCGAACTCGTGTCGCTGGCGGTCGCACTCGAAAGCTACCGGCGAATTTACGGTGATTATCCGCAGACCGATGACGAGGCACGACTGCTGCAATCACTACTCGGCCGGCGCGGTCCCACCAACGCTGCAATCGATGGGCGAACGTTGATCGATACGGCCAAGTTTGTGTTTGCACCGGCCGGAGATCCCATGACGAACCCAGCCGCCATGCTCGTCGATCCGTGGGGAAAATCATATGTCTACGCCTATAAAACGCCGGCGTCCGGTTGGTCCAACTCGGGCTATATCCTGTATTCAGTCGGGCCGGATGGAGCTGATGCGCCCGGCTTGATGCCCGGAGGGTTTTCCGATCCCGCGGCACCGGCCAACGTGGATAATCTTTACGCCAATAATCCCTGACCTGCCATGAAACCATCCCGTTTCTTTTCCATTCCGTGCCGCAACGCGTGCGCGGGTTTCACACTCATCGAATTGCTCACGGTGATCGCGATCATCGGCATCATGGCGGCGATCACGATTCCGACGATGACTGGCGTGCGAGCCTCTGCAAATAAGGCGAAGACCAAGGTGCAATTCAGTCAGTGGGCGGCGGCACTGGAGGGCTTTCGCACCGAATACGGGTATTACCCTGTGCTGGACCCCTCGAATCTGATCAACCCGCCCGGACAAAGTGCAGCGCCGGCGACCTTGCATGTATTCCACGACATCCTCGCGGCGCGGCGCCGCAATGGCGATCCTTTGCCGACCTACGGCAGCGGCGCAGGTCGGTTGGCGCCAGAGGCGCAAAATCGGAAACTGATTCACTTCTATTCTTTTGGTGAATCTGATTTTGGGGCTGGCGGGCTTTTGCAGGACGCCTTTGGCAACACGGAGATCGCAGTGCTGCTCGATCGGAATCTCGACGGCGTAATTCGCGTAGGCGGAGCGAACGCGGACTATGCGTCGCTGCCGATCGTCGCCGGAGCGGCACCGGCCGTGGCGGATTTCCCGGCGGACGGCGTGAGGGCGGGGGTGGTGTTTTACGCGCCTTTACCAGGATCTCCGGCAGGGGATCCTCAATTCATTCTGAGTTGGAAATAGAATCGGAAATCAATGCACGTGGCGTTTCGTAGTCACACTCGCGCGAGTTTGAGTCAGCGACAGGCGTTTACCCTGATCGAACTCTTGGTCGTCATCGGACTGATTGCAGGTTTAGCGGGGGTTTTTATCGGTGGGCTGCGCGGCGGCGGGAAATCCGCGGCACTGCAATCCGGCCAGGCGATGGTGGCGAATCTCATCGCTGCCGCGCGCACGCGGGCGATGGCCACGGGCCAGTCGGTGCGGGTGCTGGTGCACGTCGATCCCGATAGCACGCTGGAACCATTGCGCTACCTGCGATATCTGGTGGTGCAGGAGCAAGTCTCGGCCGGATGGCAGTCGGTGATGGAGGTCTACTTGCCGGATGGTGTTTATGTGGTGCCGGGAGATTTCCCGGTCATCACGGCCGGGCTGTTTCGAACTGGCACGGAGGCGTTGTGGATCACCGCGGACGGTGGGCGCTTGCGTTCCACCGCGTTGCAAAAGGATCAACTCCTCAGTCACGCGGTTAATAGCCCGGCTGCAGAACGCTGGGTTTGGCTGGCGATGGCGGCGGCTGGGACGACGGCCAATGCTGGAAACTTGGTGTTGGCGGCGGGCAAGGTGCGGGCGCCCGGCTCTTACGCGGCCGGTGAATCGCCCGTTGAGCTAAACGACGCTGACGCCGTGTGCGGGCTGAAGCTCAGCAAGTATGGCGTGAGCACGCTCATCAACAACCGCGTGGGATTTTGAAATGGGTGCGATGCAACAACGCGGCGGATTTTCGATGGTGGAGGTGGTCATTGCCGTCGGTATTTTCGCGGTCGCGGTGGTAAGTATCCTCGGCCTGCTGCCGGCGTTGGTGCGACCTGCGGGCGAATCGGCTGACCTGCTCGCGGCGCAGCGACTTGCCGGACCGGTCGAGATCGAATTGGGCAGACTGGCCGCGTCGAATTTTGATGCGCTGGTTGCGGCGGTGCCGGTGATGAGTGAGCCGTTGCAGAATGGTTTCTCACTTGTCGGAGCGCGTGACGGTCTTCGGCTGCGCTCTCTCAATAATGGCTTTGCGGCAGGGAGTCCGGAGCTTGCGCAAGGGGAGCAGTATTTTTTCGTCGAGGTATGGCAATTTCCGCAGCCGGATCTGAGGTATGATGGCGCGAGTGGTTTGCTTGCAGTGCATGTCCGGGTGTCGTGGCCTTACTATAACCCCGGCGTGCTCGCTCCGATACCTCTGGTCGATCGCAGCCAAGTGACATTCACGGTTTCACTGATCCGATGAAGCGCTTTCGGCACAAGTGCGGTTTTACGCTGATTGAGCTGTTGGTCGCCGTGACCGTGACGCTGGTGCTCGCCGGGCTCATGCTTGCCGTGACGCTGGGCACACTGGATCTGTGGCGGCGCACGCAGGATAATTTCTCCACTGGGACGCAAGCGAAGCTGGTGCTGGATTTTTTGGAGCGAGATCTGCAGGCGGCGATTTTCCGCGCTGACGGGCAGACTTGGCTGGCGGTTGATATTAATAATACGTCATCCGCGTTGGCCAATCATGGGTGGCTCACGACGGGCACGATCAAACCGAATACGCTGGAGAGTCAGCGCTACCTGCCGGTGCCGGTCGCCGCAACGATGCCGAGTATCGCCGAAGCGAGGTTTGGCTTATCGGGAGCATGGGTGCGGTTCATCACGACCAACGTGGATCGCGATGGCAGTGTGCCCGTGGCGGTTGCGTATCAGATCGCACGCCGGCCGGTTAGTGGCACCGTGAGCGCGGTTTCACCAGCGGAAGTGCGTTATACGCTCTTCCGGTCGGCGGTGGCCGCGGGCGAGACCTTTGCCGCGGGCTATGACGTGTTGGCGGCTGGCTACGGCAGCGGTTCGTCGAGTCCACGGTCAGGTGGCAGTGCGGCGACGTTGATGAATCCGAATACGGCCGACGATGTGATCGCAACGAATGTCGTGGATTTTGGGATCTGGCTATACGCCCGTGACGCGACGGGAAATTTGACGCGGATTTTTCCACTGAACAGCACGGGCACAGTCACGCATCGGTCGGCAAGCGCAGCGGGTTATCTCGCGGTGGCGGATGTGATGGTGCGCATTTTGACCGAAGAGGGTGCGAAGCGGGTGGCGGCGATTGAGCAAAACACAGACGCGGTGACGCGACCGCCAGGATACGCGACTGATGCGGAGTGGTGGTGGGCGGTGGTTGAGGCCAATTCCAAGGTCACCGTGCGGCGAATCGAAGTGAAAGGAGCGGCACAGTGAGTCCGCTGCGAAATCGTGGCCGCGAGGCGGGCTTTGCGCTCGTGCTGACTCTGCTGCTCTTGGCGTTGCTGGTGATGGCGGTTTACGCGCTCGGTGGACTGGTGAAGGTGGACGGGCAGGTTTCGTCGGCGAGCGTTTATCAGACTCAGGCGCGGCAGAATGCGCTGCTCGGCTTGCATGCCGGCCTAAGCGAACTGCAGAGCAATGCGGGAGCTGACGATCGAGTAACGGGGATGGCGGGGATGACTGGCATCGGGCCTGACGAGAACAACGTTACGCGTCATTGGTGCGGTGTTTGGCGGCAGAGCGACGGCGCACTGCTCGCGTGGCTGGCTTCCGGGGCTCAAAATACCGCGGTCGCCGTGCAGCCGGGTTTAAAGGTGATCGAACTGGTGGGTAGTCATACGGTGGGCGCACCGGCGGCGGATTCTGAGCATGTGATCGCGGGGAAGATTCCACTGGTGGTAAGTGAAGCTCCCGGCAGTCCGGGAGCCGCGACGGTGATTGGCAGCTACGCCTGGCTGGTCAGCGACGAGGGCGTGAAGACTCCGGCCTATGCGCCGGGGCCGGTCCCGGTTGTGGCACCGGTGATATTTTCCCGTTCGCTGACAGATGCGCAGAGCAAGTTGCGGGACGCAATCGCGGCGCATGAGGCTAATCTGCCCAAGGTTCTGATGTATGAGCAACTGGCGCTCCTGCCGGCCCCTGGCGCCGCGCTGACCCCATCGGTGCTGCAGGATAATTTTCACAGCGTCACCCTGACCAGCCGGTTTGTCACGGCCACCGGACTGCAAGCCGGGTTGATCAATATCAATACGAACTCCGTCGATCTGTGGCGGAATGTGCTGCAAACTTATAGTAACGCGCCGGGTGCGGTGCAATTTTCGAGTGCCGCGACCTTGTCGTCGCGAGGGACGAACCTGCAAAACGGGATCGCGGCGTATTCCGGCGCAGGGAAAGCGGCTTATGGGCCGTTCACTACCGTGGAGGACTTGGCGGCTTTTATCGCTGATGCTTTTCCGAGTAATACTTCGCCCAGCGCCGCGCAGATCATGGCGGTTATTCGACCGATACTGGCCGTCCGGTCGGATACCTTCCGGATTCGCGGCTACGGGGAGGCGGTCAATCCGGCTGATTCAGCGAAGGTCGAGGCGGTGGCTTATTGCGAGGCGGTGGTGCAGCGCACGCTCGATCCGGCGGCGAATGGACTGGGACGAAAATTCCGGATAATCTATTTCCGCTGGCTCGGGTCAGATGACATTTAGAAAAATCTTGTGGATTTTAGGGGAAAACTGTGGCTTCTACGCCGTTCGCTTAGCGCCAGGGTAGCTCAGTGGTAGAGCAGGGGACTCATAAGCCCTTGGTCGGCGGTTCAATCCCGCCCCCTGGCACCATGCTTCGCCCGTTGGGCTTCGCATGGCATGCCATCATTTGGCTGGCTTACAATTGGCCCAACAGGGCGCGTAATTCGACGGCGGGGTCCTCGTGATCCTGCTCAATGGCTAGGCGCAGGGCTTCTTCCAAGTGCAAGCGCGCTTCAGTCCGGCGGCCGGCGGCCAGCAGGTGTTTGCCGAGTAAGATTCGCGGGAGCATCCAGTCGGGCTTTTTGGCGATGCAGGCGGCGTAGTGCGGCTCGGCTTCGGTGCCGCGATTTTCGGCGCTGAGCGCCTGGGCGAGGCTAAAGCGGAACAGGTCGTTTTCCGGCTGACGGTCGACCAAGGCCTGAAACTGCTCTACGCGCGATGGCATCTCACTCCACCGAATCGATAAAGACGAGAACGCCCGTGGCGTTGTCGGGTCCACCGCGACGGATGGCGAGGGCGATGATTTCGCGCAGCACGGCGGCAGGCTCTTCCGGCGGGGCTATCATGGCGGCGAGCTCGGTGTCGCGGACGAGGCGGGTGACGCCATCGGTGCAAAATAAGTAGCGGTCGCCGGCGCGCAGCGATTGGGAAACGAGATCCACTTCCGGCGGCGTGGGCTGGCCAATGCAGCGGGTGAGCGCGTTGCGGTTGATCTCGTGGTAGTAAATCTTCTCGCCGCGAGCCCGGCGCACGCGGGCTTCGTTTTCGACCGAATGATCGCTGGTCAACGCGGTAAAGGTGCCGGCGCGCCAGCCATAGGCGCGGGAATCGCCGACATGCGCCAGATGGAGATGATCGCCCCGGATATGGCCAAACGTGAGGGTCGAGCCGATGCCGGTCTCGGGGCTCATGACCTGGCCCAAGGATTGGACGGCTTCGTTGGCGCGGTGGACGATTTCGATCAGATCGGGGGCGCTATCGCCGGTATGCGCGGCGAGGCCGGCGCGGATCTCGTCGAGCGTGAGCTGGGCTGCTTCGCCACCGCCGGGCAGGCCGCCTACGCCGTCGGCGACGCCAAAATACATGGCTCCTTCGTCGAGGAGGTAGCGGTCTTCGTTCTCACGCCGGACACGGCCAATGTCGGTGAGTGCGGCGGCGCGGAATTTAATCATATTTTGGTAAAAGTGCCGTCAAAAGGCTGGATTACGTAAACGGCAGGAAGACTTTGTCGCGATTATCTGCCGTCAGTCGAGAATGTTTTGCAATAGGCAGGCAGCCGAGGAATAGCCGTCCGTAGGTCTTGGCTAGGACCCGGGAGTCCAAAATCGTGATCAAACCGCGGTCCGTGGCCGTCCGAATGAGCCGGCCGATGCCCTGACGGAACTTGATCAGGGCGTCGGGCAGGGTGAGTTCGTTGAAGGGATTGCCGCCGCGGTCGCGGATCCACTCGCTGCGCGCCTCGGCGACGGGATGCGACGGCGGGTCGAAAGGCAGACGGGTGATAATGACTTGGGAGAGCGATGGGCCGGGCACATCGACGCCGGCCCAGAAGCTGTCGGTGCCAAACAGAATCCCGTTGCCCGCGGCTTGCAGGCGTTGGGCGAGTTCGGTGCGCGAAAAATCCTCGCCCTGCATGAAAAACGGGCGGCCGGCCTTGGCGAAGTCGCCCTGCAACGCGTCGGCCACCTGGCGCATGTCGTGGTAGCTGGTGAACAGCACGAGCGAGCCGCCAGTCACGCGGAGGGTGCAAAAGCGGATGTAGTCGATGAGCGTGGCGATGGCGAGTTTGGCTTCGCCGGGCGAGGGCAGCGGGACGTCGCCGGCGACGAAGACGCGCATGTGGCGTTCAAAATCGAAGGGCGACTGCACGACGACCGTGCGCGCGGCTTCGGCGCCGACCCGCACTTGAAACGGTTCGATGCTGCCACCCATCGCGAGCGTGGCACTCGTGAAAACGACCGAGGTGCCGCGCTGGAGCAGTTCCTCGCGCAGGTAGGGCGCGATGTCGAGGGGCGCCGTGCGCAAGGTGACGATGGTCTGCCGGCGACCGGAGCGCTCCAGCCAGTAAACCGAACCTTCATCGGCGACGGAGAGCCATTGCCGGAGGCTGGTTTGGTAAGTCTTGAGCCGACCACGCTGCTCAAGGAGTTCGTCGCGGGGTTGGCCCTCGTCGAGTTTGTCAGCGATGGTGCCGACGGCTTTGATGAGTTTCTGCAACGGCTCGTCGAGATAGGGTTCACATGCGCCCTCGGCCCGCACGCGCACGACCGGTTGGGTGGTGAGGAGCTTGTCGCGGAGAAAGCTGAAGAACTGTTCGGCGGCATCGAGGGCATCGACGACGAGCTGTTGATCGAGCGGACCGCCGTGCTTGGCGAGCAGGCCGCGGCGCGTCTTTGGGTTGTAGAGATACTTCAGCATCCGGTCGGTGCCGTAGCTGCTGAGTCGCAGGCCAAAATGATCCGTGGCGACCTCGGGCACGGTGTGCGCCTCGTCGAGCACGACGAAATCATCCGGGAAAAGCACGCCGCGGGCGCCGCCTTTTTCCTTGGCACCGCCGGCGTTGATGTGGGCGAAAAGCAGCGAGTGGTTGACGATGATGACTTGAGCGAGGCGGATGCGCGCCCGGGCGCGCTGGTAGAAGCAGTGGTCGCCATTGCAGTGCTTGCGCGAACAGGCGGAGGAGTCGGCGTTGATCCACTCCCAGACTTCGGGCGAAGGCGGCGGGGAGAGTTCGTGGCGCAGGCCGTCGCTGCTGACCGTGGCCCAGGCGGCGATGCGCTGGAGTTCCGTGTGCTCGATGCTGGCGAAGAGTTCCTGTTTATCGCGTAGCGCGGTGGCGAGGCGGGTGGTGCAGAGGTAGTTGGCCTTGCCGACGAGGACGGCGCTCTTGAAATCGGCGTAGGGCTGGAGCTCCGGAGTGGAGCGGAAGACACGGCGGCAGAGCGGGAGGTCTTTGGTTTCGAGCTGCTCTTGCAGCGAGATCGTGTGGGTCGAAACGATCAGCTGCCGCGACTGGTCGGTGGCGTGGATGATGCCGGGCAGCAGGTAGGCGAGGGATTTGCCGACGCCGGTGCCGGCCTCGAAAAGCAGGGCTTCGTCAGCATCGAAGGCGTGCGCGGTGGTGCGGGCCATCTGCTCCTGTTGCGGGCGGTGTTCGAGTTCGAGGGCGCTCTGCAGCCAGCCGCCTTCGGCGAAAAGCTTGGCGGCGAGTTCCGGCGCCCGGCTCGGCGGAGGAGCGGGAGGCAGGGAGTCGTTGTCGTCGCGAATGCCAATCATGAGTGATGCGGGCCGACACGGAAGGCCCTGCCGCTGCCACGCGCAAACGAAATAGGTGGGCGCGGCCGGCGCCGCGCAAAATGCCGCCGAAAGCAGGGTTTACGCCGACGTGATATCGATCGGCACCACGGTCTGGGTGGCCATCGAGCGGTCAGCGCAGAAACCGATGAGATGGCCGCTAATGGAGTCGTCGAGCGTGGTGGCGGAGATGGAGGGCGTTTCGCCGCGCAGGGTGCGCACGAAGTCGGCGACGAGACGCAGGTCGCCGCCGCCGTGGCCGCCTTGCGCGCCGGTCATGTCGCCGCCGATATTCAGGTCGACGACTTTTTCGGAGTATTCGTGGCCCGGGCGCGGGTCGATGTGGCGGATGACAAATTTGGAGTCTTCCATGACGCCCTGAATTTCGCCGAGCGTGCCGACGAGGTGCAGTGAACGCGTGGGCCGGGCGGCGCCGCCGATCATGTTGAGCGTGGCGGTGCAGCCGTCGGAAAACCCGATGGCGACGGATTGGTGGTCGACGACGTCGTTGTCGCATTTCCAAACGCAGCGGCCGTAAGGATTGTCGCCTTTGAGCGAGGCAATTTTGTCCTCGAGCGTGGGCTGGGCGATGTGCTCAAGCGGATGCCAGACGTAGAAACCCCAGCGCTCCGGGTGATCGATGTAGTGCTTCTTCGCGGAGTAAAGACAGGTGGGCTCGATCGGGCAGTCCACGAGGCAGCGGGTGCCGGCGCCGGGCGGGGCCTTGTCAGGGCGAAACTGAAAATTGCCGCCGACGCTCGAAACCTGCACAGGCGCGACGCCGCTTTTCATCCACGCGATCAGGTCGAGGTCGTGGCAGGACTTCGACATCAGCATGGAGGAGCCGCAGCCGTCCTTGCGGGCCCATTTGCCGCGCACAAAACCCACGCCCATATGATGGTAGGAAACGTGTTCGACGGCCTGCACGTTGAGAATCGTGCCGATGGTGCCGTTGATGACTTCCTGGCGGATGGCGGCGTAGAACGGGGCGTAGCGCAGCACGTGACAGATGCTGACCTTGCGGCCGTGTTTTCGCGCGACTTGCACCAATTCCCAGAGTTCGGCCTCGGAGGTGGCGAAGGGTTTTTCGAGGAGCAGGTCGTATCCGGCCTTGAGCAGCGGCACGGAGGTGCGCACGTGCTGGTTATCCATGGTGCCATTGATGATGAAGTCGGCGCGTTTGGGCAGCGCGGCGAGTTCGTCGGCGGATTGCCAGCATTGCGCGGGCGTGAGCCCGAAACGCTGGCGGGCTTGTTCGCGGCGCAGGTCGGTGGGATCGGCGACGCCGACAATCTCGAGCTCGTCGGGATGATGCTGGGCGTAGGAGGCGTAAACCAGCGCGCGGTGGCCGGCGCCGACGATGATGGCGGTCAGTTTTTTCTTCATGCGGGATTGCTCCGAAACGCGAGCGACACGGAAGGGTTTGCTGCGGGCCGGCGCAAATGAATTTGCACGCCAGCGCGGCCGGGACACGTTTGAGCCGAAATGAGCAACGATACCGCCGGCACACATGACTGGGTGGGGGAGCTGGCGGCGTTTTTGCGCGCGCAGCCGGGCGTGGGTGCGGTGCGCATCGATCCCGCGGCGCATCGCGTGGAAATCGCCACGCTGGGCGCAGCGGACCTGACGGAGTTGCAGACGCGGCTGGCCGAAACGATCGCCGCGGTTGAGGAGCAACTGAGCGGACAAGGGCAGAGCAAGGCACCGCCGGGGTTTACACTGCGGCGGACGGGCGACGGGGCGTTTGAGCTGGGCCGCGAGACATGCGTCACCGCGGAGAAATTCTGGCATTGGCGGGAAGTGGAGTGGCCGACGATCATCCACGAGACCGAGGAGGAGGAATCGGAGTGGAAGGAACTCACCTTGTTTGCCGCGATTTGCGGTGCGGCCGGCTTGGCGGGTTATCTGGCCGGGGTAACATTGCCCGGGCTGCCGTGGTTGAGCCGCGGCCTTTACTTCGCGGGCGTCGTGGCCGGCGGTTGGGATGCGGCGAAGGACTCGTGGGGCAATCTGCGCACGCTCAAGCTCGACATTCATTTTCTCATGCTCGCGGTCGCTGCGGGTGCGATGGCAATCGGTGCATGGGGTGAGGCGGTGTTGCTGTTGTTTTTATTTTCCGCGTCGGGCGCGATGGAGGCGTTTGCCCTGGACCGCACGCATCGTGAGGTCAGCGCGCTGCTGAAATCGTCGCCCAAGCGGGCGACGCGCGTGCTCGATGATGGCAGTGAACATGAAGTTGATGTGGCGGAGCTGCAACTTGGCCATCTCGTGCGCGTGAAGCCCGGCGGGGCGTTTCCGGCGGATGGTGATGTAGTCAAGGGACGCAGTGCGAGCGACGAGTCCACGCTGAGCGGTGAGGCCGTGCCGGTGGAGAAGAATGTGGGCGACGCGGTTTTCAGCGGCACGCTGAACCTGTGGGGTGCAGTTGATTTCAAGGTGGCACGGCTCCCGGCGGAAAGCACGTTGCAGAAGATCATCCGGTTGATTCAGACGGCGCAGAAGCTGCGGGCGCCGAGCGAGCGGTTCACGGACAAGTTCGGGCCGCGTTACACGTATATCGTGATCGGTGGATCGCTCGTGATGTTTTTAGTCTGGTGGCTCGGCTTCGGGCTGCCGGCCTTTACGAATACGCCAGAGGTCCGGTCGGCATTTTACAGAGCGATGACGCTGATGGTGGTGGCGAGTCCGTGTGCGCTCGTGCTGTCGATTCCGTCGGCGATCCTGGCGGCGATCGCGTGGGGCGCGCGCCATGGCGTGCTGTTTCGCGGTGGCGCGGCCATTGAGAAGCTGGCCGAGGTGACGACTGTGGCGCTGGATAAGACGGGCACGTTGACGACAGGCGAACTGACCGTGGTCGGCTACGAAAGCTATCCGCCGGGGCGGGAGACAGAGATCATCGAACTGGCGTATGCGTTGGAGGCGAAGTCGGAGCATCCGCTCGCGCGGGCCATCGTGCGTGATGCGAAGGCGCGTGGTGCGCGGCTCATCGAGTTGAAGGAATTTCGCAATCTCGTGGGGCAGGGTGTGACCGGGCAGGCCGGCGGAGCGCAGGCGTTGCTGGGTCGCCGCGAACTACTCCAGGCGGGTCCGCTGGCTGATTGGGCGGGGAAACTGCCGCCAGCGCCGGCAGATTTGGCGGAAGTGTGGGTCGTGGGACGCGATGTGCTGGGCCGGGTGTTGTTGCGCGACCAGATTCGCACGGAGTCGAAGGCGGTGCTTGCCGCACTCAAGGCCATGGGCATCCGCACCGTGATGCTCACGGGTGACCGCCGCCAGGCGGCTGAAGCCGTGGCCCGGGAGCTCGGCCTTGATGAAGTGCGGGCGCACCTGACGCCGGAACAGAAGGTCGCCGCGATTCAGGAACTGAAGCAGACGTCTGCGGGCGGGCTGATCGCGATGGTTGGTGATGGGGTCAACGATGCGCCCTGTCTGGCGGCGGCCGATGTGAGCGTGGCGATGGGCGCACGCGGGAGCGACGCGGCGCTGGAGCAGGCGGAGGTGATTTTGATGCACGATCGCATCGAGAACTTTCTCGCGGCCGAGCGACTGAGCCGGCGGGCGCGCGCCATCATCCGGCAGAACCTGGCGATTTCGCTGGGGGTGGTAGTCGTGATGATCGTGGCCACCGCGATCGGTGCCGTGCCGCTCGCCGTCGGCGTTGCGGCCCACGAAGGCAGCACCGTCGTGGTGTGCCTAAATTCGCTGCGGCTGTTGTTCGGTGGAAATCGCCAGCTGGCGGCGAGCTAGTCTACGATCAGCACCATGTCACCGGTGCGGACTTCCTCGTAGAGTTCGACGATCTCGATGTTGCGCATGAGCACGCAGCCGGCGCTGAGCGGCGTGCCGATCTTGTCCTCGTGATTGGTGCCATGGAGGTAGATGTAGCGCGCGTGGGTGTCGACGACTTCGCCGGCGGCATTGTTACCCGCATTGATGCCGGGCTCTAGACCGCGCAGCCAGAGGATGCGGCTGGTGATAAGGTTGGGCTCGGTGTCGGCGGAGGGGAGTTCGTTAAAATGCCGGCCGGTGGGCACGCGGGCCTTGAAAACCATCCCGGGCGGCTGGCCGGCGCCGATGCGTTCGGCGATGGCGTGCAGGCCGCGCGGGGTGCCGAGCGAGTCCTTGAGGTTGGACGGTGGCCGGCGCGAGGTGGATATGACGTAGCTTTTCACAAGCTGCCCGCCTCGAATAAATTGCATTGTCTGCCGGCCGATGCGAACGAGCAAAATCCGGTCTGCGGGCTTGATACCCAGTCGGGCGCAGCTTTTAGTAATCAGTTCGTTAGAACTCTCCATGGCTAATACATCATCCTTCACGGTTGGTATCGTCGGCGCAACGGGCGCCGTCGGTCAAGAGCTGCTCCGGCTTTTGCTCGAGCGGAATTTCCCCATGGCTTCGCTGCGGCTCTTCGCCTCGGCGCGGTCGGCGGGCAAGGTCATCACGAAGGCCGGCAAAAAATTCACCGTGGAAGAGGCGAAGGCCGGCGTGTTCGGCGACATCGACATTGCATTTTTCGCGGCGGGCGGCTCGGTCACACGAGCCCTCGCGCCTGATGCGGTCAAGGCAGGCTGCGTCGTGATCGACAAGAGCTCGGCGCTGCGCCTGGAACCCAACGTTCCGCTGGTCATTCCCGAAATCAACCCGGAGAAGCTGCGCACGCACCAAGGCCTGATCGCCAACCCGAATTGTTCGACGGCGGTCATGCTCATGGGCCTGTGGCCGCTGCACCAGAAGTTCGGTCTCAAGCGCGTCGTCATCTCGACGTATCAATCTGTGTCCGGCACGGGCGCGGAAGCGGTGCGCGAACTCGAGGACCAGATCCAGTCGCACGTCGCCGGCCGGCCGATCGCCAAGAAAGTTTATCCCTACCAGATCGCGTTCAACTGCATCCCGCACATCGACTCGTTTGGCGCCGACGGCTACACCGGTGAGGAAACGAAGATGGCGCAGGAGACGCGCAAGATCATGGGTCTGCCCAACCTCAAGGTCTCGGCCACGACGGTGCGCGTGCCGGTGGTGCGCGCTCACTCGATCTCGGTCTGTGCGGAGTTCGACAAGCCCGTGAATCTCGCCGAGGCACGCGCGGCGATCGCGGCGTTCCCCGGCGCCGAGCTCGTCGATGATCCCGCGAACAAGCGTTATCCGACGCCGCTCGACTTCGCTGAGAAGGTGAAGTGCGGCGTGGGCCGCCTGCGCATCGACACGGCCTTTGACAACGGTCTCTCGTTCTGGGTGTCCGGTGACAACCTCTGGAAGGGCGCCGCACTCAATGCGCTGCAGAACGCGGAACTCATGGCGCGCGAAGGCTGGCTGCAGCCAAAAAGCGCCGTGGCGGCCGTGTCATAACGCGTGCGGGCTGACGGAATAAGTTCTTGTCAGCCCCTCGCGGTGAACGCTTATCTTGACCCTCGGCTCGGACGCTTAGCTCAGTTGGTTAGAGCATCTCGTTTACACCGAGAGGGTCGGGGGTTCGAGTCCCTCAGCGTCCACCATTTTATTCCATACCATCCACTTTCCCATGCGACACACGATCTCTGTCCTCGTTGAAAACAAGTTTGGCGTTTTGGCGCGCGTGGCCGGGATGTTTTCCGGCCGCGGCTTCAATATCGACTCGCTCAATGTCGCCCCGACCCACGACGCCAGCCTCTCCCGCATCACCGCGGTCTTGAAAGGCGACGATCACTCGCTCGATCTCTGCATCAAGCAGCTGCGCAAGCTCATCAACGTCGTCGAGGTCATCGATTTTGCCGACGGTTCCGCCGTCGCCCGCGAGCTCCTGCTCGTCAAGGTGAAGGCTGATTCGCGGTCGCGTCCGGAGATTCTCCAGATCAAGGATATTTTCCGTGCCAAGATCGTGCATCTCGCCGCCGACTACCTTGTGATCGAGTGCACCGGTGAGGACGACAAGGTGAACGCCTTCCTCGGCCTGCTCGAACCTTTCGGTATCCTGGAACTCGCCCGCTCGGGCCGTCTCGCTCTCAAACGCTAACCTCAAAACCCGCTTACCATGCCTGCCAAAGTATACACCGACAAAGACGCCGATCTCGGCGTGTTCAAAAACAAAACCTTGGCCATTCTTGGCTACGGTTCCCAAGGTCACGCGCACGCGTTGAACCTCAAGGAGAGCGGCTGCAAGGTCATCATCGGCCTTTATCCGGGCAGCAAGTCCCGCGCCGTCGCGACCCAGCACGGCCTCGAAGTCTATGACACCGCCGAGGCCGTCCGCCGCGCCGATTACATCATGGTCGGCCTGCCCGACATGCGCCAGGCCGATGTCTACGAGCAGGACATCCTGCCCAATCTCGCCAAGGGCAAGACCCTGCTCTTCTCCCACGGCCTCGCGATCCACTTCGGCCTGATCAAGGCGCCGAAGGGCGTCGACGTGATCATGGTCGCCCCGAAGGGCCCGGGCCACATGGTCCGCCGCCTCTATGTTGAAGGCAAGGGCATGCCCGCCCTCATCGCGGTCGCCCCCGGCAGCTCGAAGGGCGCGAAGAAAGCCGCGCTCGCCTGGGCCAAGGGCATCGGCTCGACCAAGGCCGGCGTGCTCCAGACCACCTTCAAGGAAGAGTGCGAAACCGATCTCTTCGGCGAACAGGCCGTGCTTTGCGGCGGCGCCTCGGCGCTCGTGCAGGCCGGTTTCGAAACCCTCGTCGAGGCTGGCTACCAGCCCGAGATGGCTTACTTCGAGTGTCTCCATGAGCTGAAGCTCATCTGCGACCTCATGTATGAGTCCGGTATCGCCGGCATGCGCTTCTCGATCTCCGAGACCGCGAAGTATGGCGACATCACCCGCGGCCCGCGCGTCGTGAACAAGGCGACCAAGGTCGAGATGAAGAAGATCCTCAAAGAGATCCAGTCCGGCCAGTTCACCAAGGAATGGGTCAAGGAGCACAAGGGCGGCCTCAAGAACTACAAGGCCCTCCTCGCCAAGGGTGAGAAGCACCAGATCGAAAAGACCGGTGCCTACCTCCGCAGCATGATGCCTTGGATGACCAAGAAGAACATCAAGGGCGTCCAGGCCTCCTACGCTTAATCAATTAGCGCTGACTACCGCGAATCGGCACTAATGGGTGAAAGCCCGTTGGTGCCGATTCTTGTTTTTGGCCCCTGTCTCCGTAACGTCTCTCCCGTGCCTGCCACCAAGCTTATCATTGCCACCCGTAAAAGCCCGCTCGCGCTCGTCCAGAGCGAGCTGGTTGCCGCGCGGCTGCGCGACGCAATCGGTGCCGAGGTTGAGCTGCTGAAAATTGTGACGACCGGCGACAAGCAAACCGCATGGTCGCTCGAGCAAAAAGGCGGCAAGGGGCTCTTCACCGGCGAACTCGAGCAGGCTCTCCTCCGCGGCGAGGCCGATCTCGCCGTGCACAGCTCAAAGGATTTACCCGGCGAAATGTCCGCTGGACTCGCCATCGCCGGCTACCTGCCGCGCGAGGATACGCGCGACGTGCTCGTCGTGCGCGCCGGCGTGAAATCGCCCGCGAAAATCGCGACCGGCAGCCCGCGCCGCCGCCTGCAGGTCGCCGCGCTGCATCCCGGCGTAGAGTTTTGCGAGATCCGTGGCAACGTGGACACGCGGCTGAAGAAAATTGCCGAGCAACACCTCGCCGACGGCACCGTGCTCGCCGCCGCCGGGCTAAAGCGCCTCGGCATCGCGGGCTGGCCGGGTTTGGAGTTTCGTCCGCTGGCGCCCACGCAGATGGTGCCGGCGGTCGGGCAGGGCGCGATTGCCGTGCAATGCCGCGCGGCCGAGGCGGCGAAGTTTGCGGCCATTTGCGACGCACCCACGGCGCGTGCCGTGGCGGTGGAGCGAGCGTTTCAGGCTGCGCTCGGCGGTGGTTGCCACACGGCGTTTGGCGCGCATGCGACGAACGGCACGCTTTATTTTTTTCACGAGCAGACCGGCCTGAGCAGTTTACCGCTGAGCGAGGCTGATTACGCCGCGCCCGATGCGACGGCCGCTCGTGTCCTCAAATCCCTCGGACTCACATGACCACCACCGCTTCACTTTCCGGCCGCCGTGTGGCCGTCACCCGCGCCCGCGAACAGGCGTCCGAACTGGCCGCCAAACTCACCGCGCTCGGTGCCGAGGTCATCGAGCTGCCGCTGATCAAGATCTCGAAGGAAATTTCCAAGGACAATCTTGCCGACACGATGCTCGAGCTCGGGAGCTACGACTGGATCGTTTTCACCAGCCCCAATGGGGTGCGTTTCTTTTTCGATCAATTCTTCCAGTTGTTCGACGACATTCGCGCCTTGGGTCTGCTGCGTTTCGCCGCGGTCGGCGAAGGCACGGCCAGGGTCATTGGCGAACATCACCTCAAGATCGAGTGTCAGCCTGACGAAGCCACTGCGGAGGCGCTGGCGGCGGCGCTCGCGGCCACGGGCAGCCTGGATAACGCCAAGGTGCTGGTCATCACCGGCAATCTAAACCGCGATATCCTCGTGACGAAACTCGAAGCGGCCTTCGCGATCGTGGATTGCCTGCAAGTCTACAAGACCGAGCGGACTGACCTGACCGCCGATCCGGCGGCAGCGGATTTTCGCGCTCGTGGTGCCGACGCCATTTTGTTCGCGAGCTCTTCGGCGGCGCAGTCTTTCGCGGATCAAGCCGCGGCCTTGAAGCTCGCCAAAGCCGCGACCCGCCCGCTGGCCGGAAGCATCGGCTCGCAGACGAGCGAGACGATGAAGAAAGTGGGCATCCCGATCGATTTCACCGCCAAGACGCCGAGTCTGGATGCATTGGTGGAGGCCTTGGTGAAGAAACTGAAGAACACCTGATCCTCGTAACCTTGGCTTGGCATTTATATCCGTGCCCATCCGTGTCATCTGTGGTTAAAACTCAGCCATGAAAGTCCCATTCCTTGATCTCAGCCTGCAGCACAAGGCGATCCGTGAATCCGCCCTTGCGGCGCTCACGGCGACCTATGACGCAACCCGGTTTTGTCTCGGCAAGGACGTGGAGGATTTCGAGAAAGCTTTTGCCGCAACCCTTGGCTACCCGCGTGCGCTGGCGATGAACAGCGGCACCGCGCCCCTGCACGTGGCGTGCATGCTGGCGGGTTTCGGTCCGGGCGACGAGGTGATCGCGCCGCCGTTCACGTTTATCTCGACGGTCTGGGGCGTGAGTTACGTGGGCGCGACGCCGCGCTTTGTGGACGTTGAGGAAGGCACTTTCAATCTCGATCCGGCGAAGATCGAGGCCGCCATTAAGCCGAAGACCAAGGGCATCATCGTGGTGCATCTCTTTGGTCAACCCGCCCGCATGGACGAGGTCATGGCTAGCGCGAAGAAACATAAGCTTTTTGTGATCGAGGACTGTGCGCAGGCGGTGGGTGCGAGCTACAAAGGCACGCCAGTCGGCACGATCGGCGATGTGGGCACGTTTAGTTTTTACCCGACGAAGAATCTCGGCGGCTGCGGCGAAGGCGGCGCCCTCGTGTCGCGGCGCGAGGAACTCCATACGACGGCCCGCCACATTCGCGTGCACGGCTCCGATCGCCGCTACTATCACGACATCATCGGCGGCAATTTCCGTATGGATGGGTTTCAGGGCGCACTGCTCAACGTGAAGCTGCCGCACCTCGCTGGCTGGACCGCCCGCCGCCAGGCCATTGCCGCGCGCTACCTCGCGGGCATCAAGCTGACTGACGTCCGCCTGCCGGATCAGCCGGGCTACGGAAAGTCGGTGTTCCACCAATTCACGATCCGTCATCCGCGGCGTGACGCCCTGCGCGAGCATCTGACGAAGCACGAGGTCGGCACGGACTTGATCTATCCCGTGCCGCTGCACTTGCAGAAATGCTACGCCAATCTCGGCCAGGCTGCTGGCTCGCTGCCGGTGGCGGAAAAGGCGGCGGCGAACTGTGTGAGCCTGCCGATTTTCCCCGAGCTCACGGATGCGCAGGTCGAGCACGTGATCGCGTCGATCAATTCATTTTAACCACGAAGAGCACAAAGATCACCAAGTGATTCCCGCGCTAATGTCCTTCGTGTCCTTTGTGCCCTTCGTGGTTTAATCGCATCATGATTGACGGTATTCGCCTCAAGGTTTGTGGACTGACTTCGCTCGTGGATGCGGAGTTCGCGGACCGCTGCGGCATGGATTACCTTGGGTTCAATCTCTACCCCAAGTCGCCGCGCTATATTTCGCTGACGAATTACAAGGCGATGGCCCCGCGCTTGCCGGACCGACGGAAGGTCGCGGTTACCGTTCAACCGACGCTGGCGGAGCTGACCGCAATGAAGGACGCAGGTTTTGATTTCTTCCAGATCCACTTCCCGCACGATCTGGCAGTGGAGACAGTGGCGGCATGGTCAGCCTTGGTCGGTGCGGAGAATCTCTGGCTTGCACCGAAACTGCCGCCTGAGGCTGACGTGGCGGCGGAACTGCTGCCGCTCGCGAAGTTTTTCCTGTTCGATACCTTTCATGCCGGCGGCTTCGGCGGTTCAGGGAAGACTGGAGACTGGAGCAAGTTCGCCCGGCACCAGAAAGCGCATCCGGAGAAAACCTGGATTCTCGCCGGCGGCTTGAACCCGGAAAACGCCGGCGAAGCGTTGCTTGCCAGCGGCGCCAAATTTCTGGATGTGAACAGTGGCGTTGAAACCGCCCCGGGCGTGAAGAGCGAAGAAAAGCTGAAGCGCTTTGTCGTGGCTGTGCACAAGGCTATCGGCTAAAGCGAACAGTGATCTTGATGAGCGGCTCATTGCGCCGAGCGGTTATCTTTTCGCTGCCTTTTGTGGCGATTCTCCTGGTTGCTTGTTGGCTGAATCCAGCGGAAAATTACTGGCTTACAGTCGAGCCACCGAAAGCACAGTGTGAGGCTTACGACGTCAGCCGTTTGAAGACCAGCGCGACGCTCACGTCTAAAATTTATGATCAGCGGAAGCTGGATCAGATGATTCGCGAGCCGCAAAATACTTTTTCCAACTTCGCTTACGTAATTGTGGGCCTGGCTATCTTGCTAGCGGGCAAACGGGCGGCCTCACGCAACTTGGGATTGGCTGGGATATTCCTGGGTTTTGGCAGCGGGATGTATCACGCATCATTGCTTCCGGAATGGCGCATGATCGACATCCTCGGCGTTTACGCAGTGCTCTATGGATTGGTGTTGGTTGGAGTTTCGGCCAGATACTCAAAGCTGAGCCGGGGATCGATGGCGGTGGGGCTTATCCTGCTCACTTGGGCCATGGCTATTTATACCGGAGTGCATCGCAACGATGTCCGGTTGTATGGCTTCAAGGTTTTTGACTCCACCTATGTTTTTATCTTTGCGGTGACCATAGGCTGCACGCTTGCAGCGCTTACGTATTGGCGGGCACCTGACCGGCGACGGTATTACTGGGCCGCAGCCGTGTTGACCGTATCGGCCATCATTTCATTTTCCGGTGGCGTAGGCGACAGATTCGGTGGCTTTTGGGCTTGTCCAGATGGTCTGATTCAAGGTCACGCCGTCTGGCATGCCTTTGGCGCGGTAGCTATGTTGGCCGCATACGAACTTTTCGCCATGGTGGGATACGACCGCTCGACGCTGAAGTGATCGAATTGGGCAGCGTTGTGAGTGAGAGGCGAACGTTTGTATCCCATCATTGCTTCACACCTTCGTGGGCGAGGAGTTCACGCTTGGTGTCTTCACCGAAGGCATAGCCGGTGAGCGAGCCGTCGGTGCCGATGACCCGGTGGCAGGGAATGAAGAGGCAGATCGGGTTCGTGCCGTTGGCGCGACCGACAGCGCGGGCGGCGCCGGGATTGCCGAGCGCCTCGGCGAGGTCGCCGTAGCTGCGGGTTTGGCCTTGAGGGATCGCTTGCAGCGCGGTCCAGACGCTTTGCTGAAACGGCGTGCCACTAGGCGCGAGCTGGACGGTGAACTGCTGGCGTTTGCCGGCGAAATACTCGGTGACTTCGCGGCGGGCGGCGTCGGCGCGTTTGACGTCATGAATGAGTTCATCGGCGGCGAAGCGTTCGCGCAGTTCGACCACACCGCCGAACGCGGTGGCGATGACGGCGCCATCGGCATTGAGGGCGACGGAGAAGTCGCCAACGGGAGTGGGAAAGGTGTCGTAGAATTGTCTCATGAAGGGATGGGTTGGTTAAACTGCCAGAGGTGAGCCGTAGCGAGGCTGCGATAAGGGGAAAAGACGGCCATGTGCCGGCGCGTGGCGTCGTTGTCGGGGCGCGGGTCGAGTTTGAGGAGCGCTTGCAGGCCACTGGTCACGCCGGTGTCGCCGAGTGGGAGGCAGTCGGCAAAGCTGAGCGCGCGCATCAACAGGTAGTTGACCGACCACGGGCCGAGGCCGCGGACGGCGAGGAGCGTGCGCTCGGCGCGGGTGGCGGACATGGTGCGGAGGGCATCGAGATTAAGCTGACCGCTGGCGATGAGCCGGGCCGTGGCGATAACATAGTCGGCTTTCTGCCGGGAAAACTGGAGCGGAAGCAGCGCGGCAGGCTCGAGAGCGGCGACGGCGGTGGGTGTGGGCGGAGCGATAAGTCCGCCGGGCATGGGTGTGCCGGTGAGTTCGATGAGCCGGCGCTTCAGCTGGCAGGCGAAGGGCAGATTGATCTGCTGTCCGATGATGGCCCAGAGCAAGCCGTCGAAGATGGACGGCGTCTGGCTGATGCGCAGTTCGGTGCGGCTGGCGACGAGGCGGGCGAGGCCGAGCTTTTTGGCGAGCCGCGCGAAGGCGGCGGCATCCTGATCGAGACCGAGCAAGCCGATGACGATGGCGTGGGTTTCGACGGCAGAGCCACGCGAGAGGGCGGCGTGCACCGACTCGGGCGAGAGTTGCAATGTCAGGAGTGCTGGGCCGTCGCTCAGTTGCACCGCGGCGGTGTAGGTATCGCCGACGAGACGTTCGTTGATGCTATGGACGTCGCGGCTGAGGGCGCGGCGCAGATAGGGCAGCAGATAGCCTTGGGGGAGCGTGATGGTGAACTCCTTGGCGTCACGCAGATCCCGGTAGGCGGCAGGCGTGAGGCCATTGTGGCTGCTGAAATTTTCGTGAAAGGCGGACAGGCTCTCGAAGCCGGCGGCGAAGGCGATCTCGGCGAGCGGTGTGTGGCTGGCTAGGAGCTGGGCTTTGGCATGCGTGAGGCGAGCACGCTGGAGTAGATCGGCGGGCGTTGTGTGATAATGCTGGCGGAAGAGTTCGAAAGCGCGGGTGACACCAAAGCCGGAGCGGCGCACCACGGCGCGAGCATCGGCAAAATCGGCGGGACGGGCACGCACTTCGGCGACGACGGTCTCGATGGTTTCTAGGACGGGATCAGCACCGCGGGCGTAGTCATCGGGGTGGCATTTTTTGCAGGCGCGCAGCCCGAATTCACGGGCGGCTTCGACGGTGGGGAAGAAGCGAACGTTTTCGGCCTTGGGTTTGCGTGCCTTGCAGGAGGGCAGGCAATAAATGCCGGTGGTAAGCACGCCGGTGAAGAATCGCCCGTTGTAGGAGGCGTCACCGGCCAGCAGCCGGGCATACATTTGGGGAGCGCTCATTCGCATGGTGGCACGATAGCACGGCTTGGCGGTGCTGTCGTCCGCATAATTTCGGTGCAATCCCGGTAGGCCTGATAAGCCGCCGCTCGACACGGCGCGAAGTGTGGTCACGCTGGCGGCATGGCTACGACCTACGAAAAACTCCGCGCCGACATCATCACCGCCATGAAAGCCCGCGACAGCGTGACGGCGACCAGCCTCCGCACGGCGGATGCTGCGATCCAGCGCTCGGCGATGGATCAGAACCTGCCGATCGAGGAAGCACTCGTCATCACGACGCTGCGCAAGGCGGTTAAAAATCTGAAGGATGCGAACACGGAGTTCGCCCGCGGCGGTCGCACGGACCTCATCACGGCCAACGAGACCGAGATTAAAATTTTAGAGAAATACCTGCCGCAGGGGATCGATGGCGCAAAGCTTGACGCTCTCATCGCCGCCGCGATTCAGGAAACTGGCGCGCAGAGCAAGAAAGACATGGGCAAGGTGATCGGCGCGCTGAAGAAACTGCCCGAGGCCGGGCTCATTGATTTCGGCGCGGTCAGCAAGCTCGTGCAGGCCAAGCTGCCGTGAGTCCATGAGCGACGCCGCGATGGTGATGGGGCAGGGAGAGTTTCGCTACCGGCCGGTGCCTGGCTGGGGCGTGCTGGATGCGGCGACGCCAGTGAAGAACGGCAACGCGATTGTGCAGGACCGCGAGGGACACGTCATTTTTCTCACCGATCACACGGCGAACAATGTCATTGTTTACGACCGAGCGGGAAAGCTCGTGCACAAATGGGGCACTGATCTGCCGGGCGCGCACGGACTCACGATCCTGACCGAAGGCGGCTGTGAAGTGCTCTATATGACGTGCACGGTCACGAGCCGGGTGCGCAAGACCACGCTCGATGGCAAGGTGCTGGCCGAGTGGGGCTGGCCGGAGCACACAGGCAAATACGCGAAGGCGGCCGATTATATGCCGGCGTGGACGTTGCACCACCCGAACGGTGATTTCTTCGTGCTCGATGGCTACGGCAAGGATTACATTTTGCACTACGGGGCGGACGGGAGTTTCAAGGCGATCTTCGGTGGGGCCGAGGGCGGGATCGGTCACTGGGGGCCGCACGGTGGGATCATGGATTTGGACGCGGCGGGTCAGCCGACGCTGCTCATTGCGATGTGCGACCAACAGCATCTGCTGCGGCTATCGGTGACGGGCAAAAAACTGCAACGCGTGGAGATGCCCGGCGGCAATCCGCGGATGTTCCACCGCCACAAGGGGCATTTGTTCTGCCCGCACATTGGTGACAACTGGCCGGCGGATTTTGGCAGCCGTGGCTATGTCTCGGTCTTGGATGAAAAGAGCCTGCGCGTGGTGGCCAATGTCGGCGGAACGCCTCCGGTTTATGATGCGGGTGGACAGCTCCAGCCGATGAAGCATCAGGAAGAGTTCTTCATTCACCCGCACGACGTGGTCGTCGATGCGTTGGACGACAGCCTCTACGTGGCGCAGGCGAGTTCAAAGGGGACTTACCCGATCAAGCTGGAGCGCGTGTAAGTGGGTTTCGCCGAGCAACCTGATTTAATGTGGAAATCAGGAAGGCAGGAATCGGAATGATGGAAGAGTCGTTGATTTCTGCCCACTCGTTATTCGTAGGAGATGCGAAGGACTTCCAACTGCATCGGACCGCGTGGGGTTTGATGCGTCACTTGCTGGCCGAGCCGGGCATTGAGCAGGGCGCGGGCGATGGGTGACAGCCAGCTCACCTTGCCGTGTTCGAAATCTGCCTCGTCCACGCCGACGAGTTGGTAAGTGGATTCCTCGCCGCGCTGGTCACGGACGGTGACCGTGGCGCTGAAGCGCACGATGTCATGCGGCGGAGGTGGAGCAGAGACGATCTCGGCGGTGCGCAGGCTGGCTTGCAGGTGCTGGATACGTTGATCAATCGCCTGGAGGGCGCGCTTGGCGTCGGAATCGGTGGGATGGGCGAGGTGCGGTGGGCGCTCGTGTTCGATGAGACGCGTGAGTTCGGCGCGCAGCTGTTCGGCACCACGGGCAGTGAGGTAGTTGCGCGCACCGGGTGGGAGTAGGTTGACGGGGCGCGGCGGCGGGCTGGCGTCGTCGAGATCGTCTTCCTTGGTGAAAGCTTTGCTCATCGTTGCACAGTAGCGCTTCGGACCGGGAAATAGAAAGTCGGATTTGGCATGGATTGCACGCGCTGGTTGCACTCTGCTGCGGTGATGCAGCCTGCGCCACTCGCCCCTTTGTCCGGTCGTCCCTCAGCGGATGCCGTGCTGGATCGCTTCCTCGCGGTGGCCGCAGAGCGGGGACTGGAACTCTACGCGGAGCAGGAGGAGGCGATTCTGGAGCTGTTTGCCGGAAAGAACGTCATTCTCGCCACGCCGACGGGTTCGGGAAAATCACTCGTGGCGGCGGCGCTGCATTTTAAGGCGCTGTGCGCTGGTGAGCGGTCGGTTTACACGTGCCCGATCAAGGCGCTGGTAAACGAAAAATTCCTAGCGCTGTGCCGCGACTTCGGACCGGAGCACGTTGGCATGATGACGGGTGATGCGAGCGTGAACCCTGATGCGCCGGTGCTGTGCTGCACGGCGGAGATATTGGCCAATATCGCGCTCGTGGGCGGCGCGCGGTCGGCGGCGGTGAAGGCGGTCATCATGGACGAGTTTCACTACTACTCCGACGCCGAGCGCGGCACCGCATGGCAGGTGCCGCTGCTGACGATGCCGGGCACGCGGTTTTTGCTGATGTCGGCCACGCTGGGAGCGACGGAGTTTTTTGAGCGTGAGATGACACGCGTGACTGGAGCGCCAAGTGTGACCGTGCGGAGCGACCGACGGCCCGTCCCGCTCGCGTTTGAGTATTCTGAGACGCCGTTGGCGGAGCGCGTCGCGCAAGTGCTGCAGGAGCGGCGGGCACCGGCGTATCTGGTGCATTTCACGCAGCGCGAAGCCGCGGAGTCGGCGCAGGCGTTGATGAGCCTCGAAATCTGCTCACGCGAAGAAAAGGCGGTGTTGGCGACGGCGCTCGAAGCGGTGAAGTTCAACAGCCCGCACGGCAAGGATGTGAAGCGCTGGCTGCGTCACGGCATCGGCGTGCACCACGCGGGCCTGTTGCCGAAATACCGGATCCTCGTCGAGCAGCTCGCCCAGAAAGGTCTGCTCAAGCTCATCTGCGGCACCGATACGCTCGGCGTGGGCATCAATGTGCCGATCCGCACGGTGATCTTTACGCAGCTCTGGAAATACGACGGCCAGAAAGCAGCGGTGCTGGCGGTGCGGGATTTCCGGCAGGTCTCGGGTCGCGCTGGACGGAAAGGTTTTGACGACAAGGGCTACGTGATCGCGCAGGCGCCGGAGCATGTGATCGAAAACAAGCGCGCCGAGGAGAAAGCGGCGGGCAACCCGCAGAAGCTGCGCAAACTCGTAAAGTCGCGCGCGCCGGAAGGTGCCGTGGGCTGGGATGCGCGCACCTATGAGCGGTTGCAGAGCGCGCCGCCGGAGGCGCTCACGTCGAAATTTGTCGTTTCCCACGGCATGTTGTTGCTCGTGCTCAGCCGCGAAGGCGATGGGTGTGCGGCGTTGCGGCAACTGATTGCGGATTGTCACGAGACGCCGACGAAGAAGGCGGCGCTGCGCAAACGGGCGTGGCAGTTGTTTCGCGCGCTGGTTGAGCGCGGGATCGTGGAGATCATTCCCCGGGCGCAGCGGACATCGCCTGGACGGAAATTGCGGGTGAACGTGGAACTGCAGGAAGATTTTTCGCTGCACCAGGCGCTGTCGCTTTACCTGCTCGATACCCTGCCGAAACTGAACCGCGAGTCGCCGGACTATCCCTTCGACGTCCTGACGCTGTGTGAGTCGATCGTGGAGGATCCTGACACGATTTTGCGCAAGCAGGTGGACAAGCTGAAGACCGCCAAGATGGCGGAGATGAAGGCGGCGGGCGTTGAGTATGACGAACGCATCGCGAAACTGGAGGAAGTGGAACACCCAAAGCCGCTGCGAGAGTTTGTGTATGCGACGTTTAATGAATTCGCGGCGGCGCATCCGTGGATCGGCAACGAGAACGTGCGGCCGAAGTCGATCGCTCGGGAGATGTTTGAGCGGTATCTGTCGTTTGCCGACTACATCCGCAACTACGGGTTGGAGCGAGCGGAGGGCTTGTTGCTGCGCCATCTCTCGCAGGTGTGGAAAGTGCTCGCGCAAACCGTGCCCGACAGCGCGAAGACCGAGGAAGTCGTGGAGATGGAGCTGTATTTTCGTGAACTGATTCGCGGCATCGATTCCAGCCTGCTTGAGGAATGGGAGCGGTTGAAGAATCCCGATTGGGTGGCAGCGGAAATCGCAGGGGAAAAGCCGGCGCGTCCGGCGAGCTACGACATCACACGTGATGAAGCCGGGTTCAAGCGACTCGTGCGCACGGAGGTGTTGACGGTTTTGCAGGCGGCCGTGCGGTGGTATGTCGATGGCGGACGGCTGACTGCGGGAGGCGAGGAAGTGGATGCGGCGGCGACAGCCGAGGCGCGGCGGTGCGGCGAGTTGTTTGTGCCGTATTTCGAGACGCGCGGACGGTTGCGACTCGATCCCGAGGGTCGCGCGGCGAGGCACACGCATTGGTTGGAAACGCCGCCCGGAGCAGGGGAGTGGTCGGTCGCCCAGATGCTCGTCGACGACGAAGGGCTGAATGATTGGGAGGCGCTCTTCGCCGTATCACTGGCGGACTCGCGTGAACAAAACCGTGCCGTCGTGAGACTGGTCGCGGTGCGAGCGGTGTAGGGCGGGGATTCCAATCCCCGCCTTTCGCGAGCCAATATGAGGCGGAGTTCGGAGACCCCGCCCTACGTTGCCCTTTACATTCCCGGAAAGCCGCCGCCTTTGCCGCGCATGGCTTCCATCTGGCGCATCATCTTTTTGGCGCCGCCGCCCTTCATCATGCGCATCATCTGCTGCATTTGCTGGAACTGCTTCATGAGCTGGTTGACCTCGACGATCTTCACACCGGCACCGTCGGCGATGCGCTTGCGCCGGCTGCCGTTGAGGAGCTCGGGCTTGCGGCGCTCCTGGATGGTCATCGAGTAGATGATGGCTTCCGTGCGGGCGAGTTGCTTCTCGGAATCATCAGGTAGCTGCATGCCGCTCATGCCGGGCATCATGCCCATGATGCTCTGCATCGAGCCCATTTTCTTGATCTGCTGCATCTGCGCGAGGAAGTCTTCGAGGTTGAAGTCACCCTTGCGGATCGTCTCCGCCATTTTCTCGGCGGCCTTCTGGTCGATGTTCTCCTGCGCCTTTTCGACGAGCGAGACGACGTCGCCCATGCCGAGGATGCGCGAGGCGAGGCGGTCCGGATAAAAGGTGTCGAAGTCCGCGGTCTTTTCACCGGTGCCGACGAACTTGATTGGCACGCCGGTGATCGACTTGATCGAGAGTGCCGCGCCGCCGCGCGCGTCGCCGTCGAGCTTGGTGAGGATGAGGCCGGTAAGCTGGAGCGCATCGTGGAACGCCTTGGCGACGTTGACGGCTTCCTGGCCGAGTGCGCCGTCGGCGACGAGGAACACTTCGTCGGGCTGCACTTTGGCGCGGAGTTTTTTGACCTCTTCGATCAGGTCGTGATCGATCTGCAGGCGACCGGCGGTGTCGAAGATGATGCAGTCGGCGTTCGCGGCCTTGGCGGCCTCAAGGGCGGCGAGGCCGATGGCGGGGACGTCCTTCGAGTTGCGGTCGGCGTAGAAGCCGAGCTCTTCCTGCTTCGCGAGGATTTCGAGCTGATCGATAGCCGCGGGACGGTAAATGTCGCAGGCGACGACGAAGGGGCGGTAGCCGCGCTTCTTGAGGAGCTTGCCGAGCTTGGCGGTCGAGGTGGTTTTACCCGAGCCATGGAGGCCGACCATGAGGATTTTGAGCGGTCGGGCGGAAGAAAGGGCGGTTTCGCCTTCGCCGAGGAGTTTCACCAACTCGTCGTTGATGATCTTGACGATCTGCTGGCCGGGCGCGACGCCCTTGAGGACTTCCTGGCCGACGCACTGGGTCTGGACGCGCTCGACGAAGTCGCGGGCGACCTTGAAATGCACATCGGCGGCGAGCAGGGCGGTGCGCACTTCCTTGAGGGCGTCCGCCATGTTCTCCTCGGACAGTTTGCCAACGCCGCGGAGGTTGCGGAGCGCGCTGCCCAGTTTGTCAGTGAGAGATTCG
This sequence comes from uncultured Opitutaceae bacterium, assembly GCA_964525935.1. Classification (GTDB taxonomy): domain Bacteria; phylum Verrucomicrobiota; class Verrucomicrobiia; order Opitutales; family Opitutaceae; genus UBA2377. Next base: position 590,927 of record CAZGJZ010000001.1, read on the forward strand.
AACATGGAAAAGGACAGTTGAAACCGACGGCAGGCGCTAATCCACGCTAATTTTCAGGCGGACAAACATTAGTGTGGATTAGTGGTTTAACTCTTGGTCACTATGGCCGGGTCATGAACTCTGTTCCCAACCACCTGCTCGATAGCGGCAGCCAGTCCCCGGCGCTCACTGCGTCCGTGGTCCGGTCGTCCGCGCGCTTCGTCGAACAGCACCTGGAACAGCTGAAAAAAGTTAACAACTTCCTCGGCTGGCATTCGGTGCTCGATCTTTCGTTCGAGGCAGCCGCAGCAGCCGCCGGCGGGATCGAGTCTGGGAACCAAAGCCTGCGTCACCGCGTCGCGGCCTAACCCGGAGGATCCCATCATGAGCACCGATCCCAAACGCTGGGTGGCGGGCCACGTGGCCGCGCTGCCTAAAAGTGGTATTCGCGATTTTTTCGAACTGGTCTCCAAAATGAAGGGCCAGGACGTCATCTCGCTCGGCGTCGGCGAACCCGACTTCGTCACGCCCCAGCACATCCGCACCGCCGCCATCAACGCGCTGAACAACGGGCGCACCAATTACACGTCGAACCTCGGCATGATCGAGTTGCGGCGCGCGATCTCGGTTTACGTCGAGAAGCACTTCAACGTCAGCTACCGGCCCGAAGACCAGGTCATCGTGACCGTCGGCGTGTCGGAGGCGCTCGATCTCGCGTTCCGCGCTTTCTGTAACATCGGCGACAAGGTGATGTTTCACCAGCCGTGTTATGTTTCCTATCACCCGAGCATTTCGCTCGTGCATGCGCAGGGTATCGGCGTGCCGACCTACGCGAAGGACAACTTTGCCCTGACCGCCGCCGCCCTCCGCGCCGCGTGGCAGCCGGGCGCAAAGATCCTCATGCTCAACCTGCCGTGCAATCCCACGGGTGGCACGTGTGATCGCGCGCAGCTGGAGGAGATCGCCGCGTTCTGTCGCGAGAAGGACCTGCTCGTGCTGAGCGACGAAATCTATTCGGAGCTCACTTTCGATGGCACGCACACGAGCATCGCGAGCCTGCCCGGCATGGCGGAGCGCACGATCTTCCTGCACGGCTTCTCGAAGGCTTTTGCGATGACCGGCTGGCGCATCGGTTATGCGTGCGGCCCGGCGGCGCTCATCGATGCGATGATGAAGGTGCATCAATACTCAATGATGTGTGCCTCGATCATGGCGCAGGACGCTGCGCTCGAGGCGCTCACCAACGGCTGGGATGAGATGCTGAAGATGCGTGAGCAATACCATCGCCGGCGTGATTTGATCGTGCGCCGGTTTAACGAAATCGGGCTCACCTGTCACTCGCCGCGCGGTTCGTTTTACGCGTTCCCCAACGTCAGCTCCACGGGGCTCAGCGAAGGTGATTTTGCCGTCGGCTTGCTCAAGCAAGAGAAGGTCGCGGTCGTGCCGGGCACGGCGTTTGGCGCGCTCGGCACGGGCCATGTGCGCGCGTGCTTTGCCACCAGTTACGATCAGCTCACCGTCGCGTGCGAACGCATCGAGCGTTTCGTCCAATCCAAAAAATCATGAGCATCAACCGCACCGTCGCCATTGTCGGCCGACCCAACGTCGGCAAGAGCCGGTTATTCAACCGGCTGGCGCGGAAGCGTATCTCCATCGTCCACGACCAGCCGGGCGTGACGCGCGACGTGATCACGGCCGAGGTGGCCGACGGCAACTTCACGCTCTTTGACACCGGTGGTCTCGGCTACAAGGGCAAGGACACGCCGGCTGCGCTCACGGCGGCATCCGAAGCGCAGGTGGAGTTCGCCATGGCGGCGGCCACGCTCATCCTCTTTGTGATCGACGGCCTGGAGGGCCTCACCGCCCTCGACGAGAAGATCGCGACCATGCTGCGCCGCAGCAAAAAGAAGGTGCGCCTCGTGGTGAACAAGGCCGACTTCGACGACGACAAGGTCGACCTTGCCGAGGCCTACCGCCTCGGCTTTGGCGAACCGCTGCGCGTCTCTGCCGAGCATGGGCGCGGCGAGGGCGAGTTGCGCGATGCGATCATGGAAGTGCTCGGCCCGGTTGAGGATCCTGACCGCGGTCGCGACGAGGCTGCGGCGCTTGGCGTGTGCTTCATCGGCCGCCCCAATGTGGGCAAATCCTCGCTCAGCAACCGTCTCCTGCAAAGCGATCGCCTCATCGTCAGCGACGTGCCCGGCACGACGCGCGATGCGATCGAGCTGCCGTTCGAGTTCAAGGGGCGCGACGGCAAACTGTATCCCTTCCGCCTCATCGACACCGCCGGCATCAAGGCCGCGACGAAGCTCGCTTCGCCCGTCGAATATTTTTCGCGCCTGCGCTCGCTCGATGCGATCAAGAACACGGACGTGGTTTTCCTGGTGCTCGACGCGATCGATGGCGTCACCCAGCAGGACAAGGCGATCGCCGGCGAGGCGATCAAGGAGCGCAAGCCGATCATCGTCGTCGTCAACAAGTGGGACCTCGTGCGCAAGGCGTTCAAAGCGGACGGTGGCTTCGAGCCCTATGAGAACGAGCGCGACTTTCGCGCGAAATATGAGCACGCGCTCTTTGAGCGGCTTTACTTCACGCCGGGCGCACCGCTCATTTTCGTCTCGGCCATGAGCGGCTACGAGGTGGACCGCATGCTCAATGCGGCTGTGAAGCTGCACCGCATGCTCGATACTAAGCTGCCGACCGCGAAGCTGAACAAGGTCATCGGCTACCTTGCCGAGCGCACCCCGCCGCCGGCCGTGGGCGGCAAACGCTTCCGCGTCTACTACGCCACGCAGACGGGCAACCGGCCTTTCCGCATCAAGCTGTTTTGCAACCGCGAGGAAAAGCTCACGGAGCAATATCGCCGCTACCTCGAAGCCGGCCTCGTGAAGGAGTTCGATCTCGCGGGCTGCCCGATCTATTTCGATCTCGTGGGCAAACAGAAGAACGATCCCGGCATGTCGTTCTCGGCGATCCGCGAAGCGCAGGAGAAAGCGCGCAACCGGCCGCATACCCCCAAGTGGAAATCCGCCGAAGGGGACGGTGACGACGACTCATCCCATGAAACGCTCGAAGACTGATTATCGCGGCGGCGCGGCCACTGTGCTGCGGACGCCGGCCCTCGAACTCGCGGTCACGACCGATATCGGTCCACGCGTGATCACGCTGCGCAGCCTGCGCGGCAAGGCGGGCAACCTGTTTCTCGAAATCCCGCTCAAAAAAGAGAGCTATGGCGATTACCGGCTGTGCGGCGGCCATCGCCTCTGGCATTCGCCCGAAGACCGCGTGCGCACCTACCAGCCGGATAACGATCCGCTCGCGGTTCGCGAATTGCCGAACGGGGTCGCAGTCACACAGCCGGTCGAAGTGAAGACCGGCCTGCAAAAAGCGATCAAGATTGAGCTCAAGGGCGCGCGCACCATTCGCGTTATGCATACGCTGACGAACCGCGGTCTCTGGGCCGTGACTTGCGCACCCTGGGCGCTTACGATGTTGCGTGCTGGCGGCTACGGCGTGTTACCGCTGTTCGAAAAGGGCACGCACTCGGGCAATTTGCTGCCTGGCTATGCGTTGGTGCCTTGGACTTACACCGATCTTTCGCTGCCCGTGTGGGAGCTGAAACGCGATTTCATCGGCATCAATGTGCCAAAGGGCAAGGGCGCGCAGAAACTCGGCATCACCAACTATCCGGGCTGGTCGGCCTATTGGGTGGATGGCACCGTGTTCGTGAAATACGCGGCCCCGATCGCGGGAGCGACTTATCCCGACATCGGCAGTTGCTTTGAGACGTTTACCAATGGCGAGATGATCGAGCTCGAGACCCTCGGGCCGCTCGGCGAAATCATCCCCGGTAAAAGCGTCACGCACATCGAGCACTGGACCGTCCTCGACGGCTTCGACAAGCCGAACACGACGGCGACCTTTGCCAAACTGTCCGCGGCCGTGAAGTCATGGCTGAAAACCCTGAGGTGAGCGTCCTGAGACTGGTCTTCCTCGGTTCCGATCCGATTGCACTCCCGCTGCTGCACTGGCTGGCGGGAGCAGGGAAGGGCACCGCGGAAGTGGTGGGTGTGTTCACGCAACCTGATCGCGCGACCGGGCGCGGCCAAAAAGTGGTGCCCAACGCCATCAAGCAATGGGCGCTCGATCGCGGCCTGCCGGTGTTTCAGCCGGAAAAGCTCACCGACGACGTGCGCGCCCAACTCGCGGCGTTGCGCGCCGACGTTTCGCTGGTGATGGCCTACGGGCATATCCTGCGTCAGGAGTTTATCGACACGCCGCGCCTCGGCACGCTGAACCTGCACACTTCGCTGCTACCAAAGTATCGCGGCGCCTCGCCGATCCAGACGGCCATTGCCAGCGGCGAAAAAGAAACCGCCGTCACGCTCATGCGCATTGTGCGCGAACTCGACGCCGGCCCGGTTGCAGATGCCGCGCGCGTGGCGATAGCGCCACTCGATACCGCCCTTGAGGTGGAGGCCAAGCTCGCCGCGGCCTGCGTGCCGCTGCTGACGCGTGCCCTGCCGCAGCTGGCGGCGGGGACGTTGATATTTGCCGGGCAAGACCACGGTGCGGCGACGTTTTGCCGCAAGCTCGCGAAGGAGGATGGACGGCTGGATTTTACCCAACCCGCGGCGGTTCTCGCTGCGCGGATCAATGGGCTTTTCCCCTGGCCGGCTTGCAGTGTTGAGATCAACGGCCAATCCGTGAAATTTGGTTTGGCTGACGTCGGAACTGCGGGCGACTCGCCCGGATCCGACAGCGGGCGGGCGGCCCGCGCTCCCGGCGAAATCCTCGGAACCGATGCTTCAGGCCTGCTCATCGGCACTGGCGATGGCATCTTGCGCGTGCACCGGTTGCAGCGGCCGGGTGGACGCATGCTCGCGGCGGGCGAATTTCTCCGCGGGTTTCCGCTGGCGCCGGGCACCGCGTTGCCGTCGCAGCCATTGCCCGGGTTGGTCGCGCGTGAGCCTTTCCGGCGGTAGGTCTTGTTTTTGCCGCGCGGTTTCCGCAAGATGCCGGACATGTTGAAACGTGTGATTTTTGGACTCTTTTGGGCGGCTGTGGCGGGCACGGTGGTCCAGGCCCAGCAGGGCATGCAATATGAAGTGGCCAGCCTCCGCGAGGATGTGCGCGGCCTCACGCAACGCGTGGGCGAACTTTCGCTGCGGATCGAGCAACTCGAACGCGAAAACAACGACCTGCGCGGCAAGACCAGCGCCGCGGTGTCGAGCAGTGTCACGGTCGAGCAGTTGAACGATGCGATCGCCGAGCTTAACCGCACAATCAAGGCCAGCGCCGCCAGCACGAAGAGCGAGACGCTGCAGCAGGTTTCCGGGCAGATCAAGGTGCTCGCGCAGCAGACCAATGCGGCCATCGATTCGCTCGCCAAGGGGCAGGCCACCCGGGCGGCCGTGCAGACGGTGTTCACCGAGGACTACGCCAAGGAAGGTGTCAGCTACACGGTGCAGAAGGGCGATACGCTTTCGTCGATCGCGCAGAAGAACGGCGCGCGCATGGCGGATATCATCAACGCCAACAAGATTTCCGATCCCACCCGCATCAATGTTGGGCAGACGCTCTTCATTCCCGCTCCCAAATAACATGTCTGCTGCTCCCAAATCCCGCCTTGGCCGTGGCCTCGGCAGTCTGATCGCCAAAGCGACGCCGGCTCCAGCGGCGGCTCCTGCCAGCACACCGGTGGCATCCACTCCGGCCGCCGCGCCGGCCCCGGCAGGGGCGCCCGGTTACCTGGAAATCGCCGTGCATATGATCGAGCCGAGTCCGTATCAAGCGCGACGGGAAATCCCGCCCGAGCAATTGAGCGAACTGGCGGCGAGCATCAGTTCCGAGGGATTGCTCCAGCCCATCGTCGTGCGCAAGGCCGGCGACAAATACCAGCTGATCGCGGGTGAGCGTCGCTGGCGCGCGTTTCAACAGCTCAAGCTCAAGACCATCCCCGCCCGCATCGTCGAGGCGGGCAATGCGTCGTCGGCCGCGCTCGGCTTGATCGAAAATCTGCAGCGCGAAGGCCTGAACCCCATCGAAGAGGCGCATGGCTACGCCAGCCTCATTCGCGACTTTGACCTCACGCAGGAATCGGCTTCCGACCGCGTCGGCAAGGGCCGGGCGACGGTCGCTAATACGCTGCGTCTCCTTTCGCTCGACGCCGAGATTCAGGGCTATGTCGGCAAGAACTTACTCAGCGTCGGCCACGCCAAAGTGCTGCTGGGTGTCACCGATGCCGCCCAGCGCACCGTGCTCTCCCGCCGCATCATTGAGGAAGGTCTCAGCGTGCGTTCGACCGAGAAGCTCGTGCAGGCCGGCAAATCCACGCCCAGTGCCGCGCCTACGCACAAGGCCCGCAAGCTCCCCGCGAAGGAATCCGAGGCGGTTGCGAGCATTGAGAAAAAGCTCACCTCGCACCTCGGCGCCCGCGTGGCCGTCCTGCACACGCCCAAGAAGGGCCGCATCGTGATCGAGTATCGCGGCAACGATGATTTGCAGCGCGTGCTCGAGAAGCTCGGCATTACGCTCTAACGTCTCCTTTCAAGGTCGATGCAGGTGCGTCGCGCGACCTTGGATTCGCCTATCCTAATGGCAAATTGGGAGCGAAAACCGCGCCATTCTGACCCGTGAACAGCGCATTGACAAACCGCCGTCCGATGGGATGCTCTCAACCTTTCATATGAGCATTGTCCTCGGTATTCTTACCTTCGTCCTCATCCTCATCTCCGTATTTCTCATCCTCATCGTGTTGGCCCAGAAGGCCAAATCCGATGGCGGTGTGGGTGCCGCGCTCGGCGGTGGCATGACGGAAGCCGCTTTCGGTGCCGACACCGGCAACGTCCTCAGCGGGCTCACGATCAAGGCGGCGGTGGCTTTCTTTGTGCTGAGTTTTGGCCTCTATCTCGGCCATATCTATCAGCGCAAGCATGGTGCGGTTGCGCAGGATGTGCTGCCGACCATCGCGGCTCCGGCGGCTCCCGTGTCGGCGACGCCGGCTCCGGTTGCGGTCCCAGCTCCGACGACGGCGGCGGACACGGCGCCCAAGGCCCCCTGATTTCCCTCGTGGCGTCAGGTTTAAAAATTTCGCCCGCCGGTCCATGGCGGGCGTTTTTGTTTCTGGCCCTGGGCACTGCGAGCGTGCTGCTGGCGGCGCCGGCCGGCCGGACGGTGCGTCCGGCGCCAAGCTATGTTCAGTTCGGCAAGCCGGACCAAGCCGAAGGTGCCCGCATTCTCCGCGGCTTCCGCAGCATGGGGATCGCGGGCGACTATTTTCTGGAATTCAAACTGCGGGTGATGCCCCGGCGTGGGGCCGAGCAGGAGTTTAAGGGCCGCCTTTGGGGCAGCCGTGGCGAACAAGGCCCGTTGTCGCGCATCAGCCTGTCGGCCGAGGGTGGGGCGGAGCGCCGGTTGTTGTTGCAAAACGGCCCAGCTCCCTCGGTCTGGGATTGGACCGCGGCGACAGCCCGGGTCGAGCCCTTGGAGATCAGTTCGCTGTTTGCACCGATCATCCCCGGGACACAGCTGACGGTCTTCGATCTGCAGATGCCGTATCTTTACTGGGAGGATTTCGTGTTCGAGGGGGTCAGCAAGATCCGGGGCCGGCCGGCCCATACCTTTCTGCTTTATCCCACGCCTGAATTTGCCGCCGGCTATCCAGGACTTTCCGCGGTGCGGGTTCATCTCGATACCCAATTCAACGCCCTCGTTCAGACCGAACTGCTCGATGAAAAAGGCCAGCCCTACAAATCGCTTTCGGTGCTCGACCTGAAAAAAATCGACGAGCAGTGGATGGTTAAAACCATCGATCTGCGTGACGAACGATCGCGCGACAAGACCCGTTTTCAGGTTACCGGGGCGGCGCTCAATCTCGAATTGGCGCCGGTTATTTTCGATGCCGCGGCGCTGGCGGAGCCGGTCGCGCCGCCCGATCAGATCACGGCCATCGCACCATGAGCGAAGCGCCGGGGGTTCGTGGAGTGGTCTTCGATTTGGACGGCACGCTGGTGGACAGCATGCCGATGGTGCTGCAGGCGTTTGCGCATGCGCTGGCCCCGTTTCGGGCGCCACTGTCCCAGGCTGATTTATTCGCCCGGCTCGGCGGCCCGCCGACCCGCACATTCATGGACTTGCTCGATGGTGATGAGCGGCAGGCGGCTGAGGCCATGCGGCGGTGGATTCAATTTAGCAGCGCCAATTGGCAGCTAATCCAGCCATTCGGCGGGATGCATGCCTTGCTGGACGATTTGCAGGTGGCCGAACTTTCGCTCGCGCTTTGGACGGGGCGTGATCGTGAGTCCACTGCCTGCATCATCCGGGAACAACAGCTGGCGAAAAAATGGGAGACCATGGTGTGTGGCGACGACTTGCCGACCCACAAGCCGCATCCAGGCGGTTTGGAGGTTATCCTCGGCCGGCTCGAACTAGTGCGGGAGGAGGTGTTGTTTGTGGGTGATGCGGATGTCGACGTGTTGGCAGGGTCGGCACTGGGCGTGCGCACATTACTCATCCGGCACGGACGCGTCGTGGGGTCTGAGGTGCTGGCCAAGGCGTGGCAAGTGGTCGAAACCCCGGCCGAAGCCTACGCGGCGGTGCGGTTGGCCGCGGGGATCGGATAATGGGGATTCGCCCCTTGGGTGCATGTGGCAATTGACCTTGAGGCAAATTCCGCGATTGTCGCGGGCCGACTCCTGCAGATTATTCCGTAACGCTGTCACTCATGGCCAACCTGCTCCTCATCGATGATGACAAGGACCTTCGCGAAATCCTCACGATGACGCTGGTGGAGGCAGGGCACGTGGTCCGGCAGGCGAAGGAAGGGCGGGAAGCGGTGATGCTCTTTCGTCGTGAGCCGGCGGATGTCGTGATCACTGATCTCATCATGCCGGGCCAGGAAGGTATTGAGACGATCGTCGCGCTGCGCAAAGAGCGGCCGAAACTGCCGATCATCGCCATTTCGGGCGGCGTCGAGCACTCCCCGGTATATCTTGGCATCGCGGCCCGGCTCGGGGCGCAGCGCACCCTGGCGAAACCCTTCACGATCGATGAACTGTTGAAGGCGATCGATGAGGTGCTGGCTCAAGCCCGCGGGGGCGAACCAGTCTAACGCTGCGCTGGATTCAGTCGGACAGCAAAAAGGCCACCGGTTGCGGTGGCCTTTGCTTTTTCGCTGGAGAGAAAATTACTTCAGGACGTGTTCCGTGGCCGGGTCGAACAACTTGGCCTTGTCCATTTTGTAGGTGATCTTGACCTTCTGGCCGACATCGAACCGGTCGGACGCGCGCACCCGGGCGATGAAGGAATGGGCGCCGGTGTCTAGGTAGAGATAGGTTTCCGCGCCCATGGGCTCGGAGACCTCGACGGTGACGTCGATGGTGTGGGCCGGGTTCGGGGTCGCGAGGGTGAGGGAGTCCTGCGCGTCCTCGGGACGCACGCCCAGCACGATATCCTTGTCGGCGTAGGCCGAGGCCTTCTGCGCGAGATCGTCGGTGAGCTGCACTTGGAAGGGCGTGCTGCGGGTGTTGGTCTCAACGAAGACGAGGTTGTTGCCTGCGCGTTTCAGGCGGCCCTTGAAGAAGTTCATGGGCGGCGAGCCAATGAAACCGGCGACATACATGTTGTCCGGGTTGTTGTAGAGTTCAAGCGGCGCGGCGACCTGCATGATGTGGCCGTCCTTCATCACGCAGATGCGGTCGCCCATCGTCATGGCCTCGACCTGGTCGTGCGTGACGTAGATCATCGTCGCGCCGAGGCGGGCGTGAAGCTTCGAAATGTCGGTGCGCGTCGAGACGCGCATCTTGGCATCGAGATTGGAGAGCGGTTCGTCGAAGAGGAAGACCTTGGGCTGGCGGACGATGGCGCGACCGACGGCCACGCGCTGGCGCTGACCGCCCGAAAGGGCCTTGGGCTTGCGCTCCAAATAAGGTTCGAGGCCGAGGATGGCGGCGGCTTCATGCACGCGCTTGTCGATGTCAGCCTTGGGGAATTTGCGCAATTTCAGGCCGAAGGCCATGTTGTCGTAGACCGACATGTGCGGGTAGAGCGCGTAATTCTGGAAAACCATCGCGATGTCGCGGTCCTTGGGGAGGACGTTGTTCACGACCTTGCCATCGATGCTGATGGTGCCGCCGGAGATCTCCTCCAGGCCGGCGATCATGCGCAGGGTGGTGGACTTGCCGCAGCCGGAAGGGCCGACGAGGACCATGAACTCGCGGTCCTCGATGGTGAGATTGATGCCTTTGACCGCCGTTACTCCGGGGCCGCTTTTTTCGGGATACGTCTTGACCAGGTTTTCGATTACAACGCGCGCCATGATAGAGGTGTTACTGGGGTAAGGAGACCTCGCGAAAATCGGGTAATCCAAACACGAGTCAATGCCAGACCGCGGCTTATTTTTGCGTTGCGACGATGCGGCTCTGCCGCCGTCCTTTCCGGATACACAACTCCGGTCTCTCCCCCCATGACAACGCGCTCTTCCTCTCCGAAAAAACCTGCGGCTCCGCTTACCTTCGACCTGCCGGTTGACCTGATGGACAAAATCGAAGCCTGCCGGAAGACACTCGGGTTTTCCACGGCAAGCGAAGTGATCCGCACGGCGATCACCCGGTTTGATTTTTCGAAATGCAAGCCCGTCCGCGTCGTGCACCGGCAGATTTCCGTGCGCCTCTCGGGCGAACAACGCGCCACGCTGAAGCGGCAGGCCCGGCTTAAGGACGTCAGTGTCGGCGAACTGTTGCGCCTCGCCATCGAGGGTTTGCAGGCAAAGTCGCCCAAAGCGGGCAAGCCCAAGAAAAAGTAAGCCCCAGCCGACCGCGGCGGGGTGCGTGCAGCTGACGGAGCGGGAGCTTGCCAACGTCGCGGGCGGTTCTCTTTAGTGGCCGTTGCATCACATGAGCACGCTTCCGCCTCTCTCCATCTGGGCCCGCAATATATCGCCTTCGCCGACGCTCGCGGTCGACGCCAAGGCCAAGGCCCTACAGGCCGCTGGTGAAGATGTCTGCAGTTTCGCTGCCGGCGAACCCGACTTCGACACCCCCGAACATATCAAGGAGGCGTGCATCGTCGCGCTCAAGGGTGGCAAAACCAAATACGCGCCCACGCCCGGCATTGAGCCGCTGCGGCAGGCCATCGTCGAGCGTTACGCCGCCGAATACGGCCTCAAGGCCGTGCCCGGGCAGGTCATTGTCTCTCCCGGCGGCAAGTTTAACTGCTATCTAGGCATCCTCGCGACATGCTCGCCTGGCGACGAGGTCATTATCCCGGCGCCGTTCTGGGTGAGCTATCCCGAGATGGTGAAGCTGGCGGGCGCCACGCCGAAGTTCGTCCTTTGCGACGATCGCACGGGCTTCAAGCTTACGCCCGCACAACTCACCGCGGCCATCACGTCGAAGACGAAGCTCCTCGTCCTCAACTCGCCGTCGAATCCCACCGGTGCCGTCTACACGCGCGCCGAACTCGCGGCGCTTGTGGCCGTCGCCGTGCAGCACAACCTCTACATCCTCTCCGACGAGATGTATGAGCATCTCATCTACGACGGTGCCACGCCCACCTGCATCGCCACGCTTTCGCCAGAGGCTGAGGCCCGCACGATCACGGTGGCGGGTTTTTCGAAGACTTACGCGATGACCGGCTGGCGCATCGGCACCACGCTCGCGCCGCTGCCGATCGCCAAGGCGATCAGCGAACTGCAGAGCCAGATGTCGTCCAACGTCACGACCTTCGCCCAGTTCGGCGCACTCGCCGCGCTGAAGGAAAAGGAAAAAACCCGCGCCGCGCTGGCCACGATGCTCACGGCTTTCGATCGTCGCCGGAAGAATCTCCATGCGGAACTGAATAAAATTCCCGGCGTCAGCTGCCTGCTTGCGCAGGGCGCATTTTATCTTTTTCCGAACATCTCGAGCTTCGGCCTCAAGGACACCGAGTTCTGCAGCCGCCTGCTTGATACCGAAAAAGTCGCCGCCGTCCCCGGCAGCGCATTCGGTGCCGAGGGCTACCTTCGCCTCAGCTACGCCACGAGCGATGAAATCATCGCCAAGGGCGTGAGCCGACTGGCGAAGTTCTGCGCCACGCTGAAAAAGTAACCGGATAGCGGCACCGCTGTTCGGAGCCAAAGCCAGGCATCAATCCCCGCCCGCTCTTGCGGGAACGGAACGGTCCTGTGCGGTGGCTTACTATGGGGCGATGAACCCGCCCCTCACGCCCATGGCACCAACCCCGGCAAGGCCTCGCCGTTTTTCGATGATCCGTTCCTTCGTATTCGCGGATGTGCTGACGCTGGGTAACGGTTTCTGCGGCAGTGGTGCGGTGTTGGCGGCGATGCAATATTTGGTGACTGGCGTGGATCGCTGGCTGGTGCTCGCGATGGCTTTGCTGCCGGTCGCACTGGGTTTTGATTTCGCAGACGGTCGCGTCGCGCGTTGGCGCCGCAAATCATCCATGCTGGGCGCCGATCTCGATTCGCTGGCGGATGTGATTTCCTTCGGCCTGGCACCGGCCGCGCTTGGCTTTGCCGTGGGTCTGCGCGGTGCGCTTGATGTCGCGATTCTGCTCTATTTCGTGGCATGCGGCATCAGCCGGCTTGCGCGGTTCAATGCCACGGCAGACGCCTTGTCCGATGACAGCGGGAAGGTGAAATATTTTGAAGGCACCCCGATCCCCACCAGCGTGTCGATCGTGATCCTGCTGGCGGTGCTGCACGCTACCGATCAATTGGGCGCCAATCTCTGGCTGGGCGCCTGGTCGCTTGGCGATTGGGTGCTGCATCCGCTCACCTTGGTTTACGCGATCAGTGGCAGCGCGATGATCAGCACGATCCGCGTGCCGAAAATTTAAAGCGGATACGGGATGCCGTTATCCTGTAAAAACGGATCGCCGGGAGCAGGATGTTCGCCGGAGCCACGGGCACCGGACAAACGCGGCGCCTCACTTTATCGGCGGCACGTCGATGCCGAGTGCGGAGCTCAGGTCGATTGCGTGTTCCTGTTCTTGCACGATAATCCCGCGCAACGTTTCGCTCAGGGCGAATTCGCCCATGGCCTCGGCTTGCCGGATACGCTCGCGGTAGCGCGTGATCGTGGCGATTTCGTTATCAAGATCGGCACGTAGCATCACGAGGGGATCATCGGAGGTTTTGACCGGCTTGGGCGTCACGACGGGCATGCCGCCAAAATAGTCGATCTGCTTGGAAATCTTGAGGGCGTGCTGCAATTCCTCGACCGCATGCACTTCCAGTTCCTTGGCAATGGCGGTGTATTTGGCGCCCTTGATGACCTGGCTGTAAACGGTGTAGGCAATGATGGCCTGGTATTCACCGGCGAGGTCGTCGTTCAGAAGCTCGATCATGCGCTGGCGGGTGATCGGTGCCGAAGTGGAGATATTTTTTTTAGCCATGGGGAAGTCCGTTGAGTTGGGTTGAATGGTTTAATTGGGGGATCACGTAGTGGTGCTGGCCTTGACCTTGCTGAAGGCGTCCTGCGTCCGCACCCAGGCGCGGTCGACCTTGTCCTTGGTCTGGTCCCAGTTCTCGGATCTCGCGTCGCGTAGTTCCTGCCCCATGCTCCGCAAGTAGGCGCGGGCGTCGGTCATCTCGGTCATGGCGAAGTCCCAGGCATTGGTCTGCGTGGTGCCCGTCATCGTCGCGCGCTTGGCGTTCAAGGCGGCGATTTGCTCATCAACCCGCGCTTCCAGTTCGGCGACGACGGGGAAAACCTGGGCACGCTGATCGTAGGACGAGGTTTTAATGGCCACCCATTGAGCGGAGGAGTGTTCGACATCGATCACGATATCCGCGGCGGGAGGATTCAAGTCCCGCACTGCGTGACTGAGGGTGGTTGTCGGAGATTGGGTCACTCGCTCCGGCTGATTTGCGGCCGCAGGAGCAGGGATGGTTATAACCGGCGCAGGCGCCGCCGCGGGCGATAGCGTCGTCGTAGCCGTAGCGGGAGGAGGTGATTGCACGGCTACCTTGGGCGAAGGGTTCTGTTCACCGCAGCCGCTACTGAGTGCAATCAAGGCGATCAAACCGACCACACTGCAAGTTGCGGTGTATGGATCGAAGGGGCTCGTTGGGGTTGGTTTCACAGCAAACACAGACGGATGAAGCGGCGAGTGGTTCCCGGCATTCGTTACGAGCCGGCCATCTTCGGGTTCGCTTTGGGCATGGCCGGATGCGGGAGCTTGAGGTGCCTGATAGCATCATAAAACGCCCGGATTTGCTGAGTGGGCTACGATGCCCTTAAGTGGCTTGGCTGTCCAGCGACGCTAAAGTGGCTTAAGCCGAAGACGCGAGGACAGGCACATCTGCCGGGCGGCGATTCTGATTGCGGGCCGGGGCAATTGCCGGCGGCCTTGGGGCATCATGGGCGCCAAGTATATTCCGAACATCCGGGACCTGAAGGCTGCGCAGCGGTTTCATCAGAAGTTGAAGCCGTTGCCGCAGGCCAAGACGAAGCAGCCGGTCCAAACACCGAAGCCGGGGAAAAAGTAAACCGATCACCGCCTGGGCGGCGGCGGAGGGCTACTTGCGGGCGGCGAGCAAGGCCGCGAGGGCGGCTTCGTCCACCTGGCCTTGCACGGCATGGAGGTGATGCAACACGCCCATCCGGTCGTCCTCGCTGGCCGTGGAAATATCCAGCATCCAGTCCTCGGTCTTGGCGGCAGCGACAATGACTTCGTCGGCCCATTTGATCACCTCGGCGGCGGTGACGAAGCCTTCGGTGAGGCCACGGATATAAAATTCGGCAGTGGTGCGCAGGTTGGGCGGATTGGACATGATGGTGGAAACTGTGGCGGTCGTTGCGGATGCGGCGAGCCCTAACTCCCCGATAGGTTCGAGGGTGCAACTATCGGGCCAATCTGTTGGTCTCAGCACGCACGATGATATTTTTCCTTAAATCGATTCACCGATTGCTGCCCGCGCTGGCCGGCCTCGCGTTGGTCAACCCGGTGAATGCCGCGGGTGAATTGTTGAAGCGTGAGTGGACGGTCGACGGCATAAAGCGCGAGGCGTTGCTGCATCTGCCCGCCGCCAATGCGCCAAAACCGTGGCCGGTGGTGTTTGTGTTTCACGGCCACGGTGGCGGAATGCGGGAGGCCTCATGGAATCAACGCGTCCACGAAGTCTGGCCGGAAGCGTTGGTGGTGTTCATGCAAGGCCTGCCGGCGGCGGGTCGGTTGACCGATGCGGTGGGCGAGGAACCGGGTTGGCAGGCGGGGCCGGGCGTGGACGGTGATCGCGATTTGAAGTTTTTCGACACGGCGCTGGCCGGTTTGCGTGCGGACTTTCCGGTCGATGCCAGAAGGGTTTATGCAACCGGACACTCGAATGGTGGCGCGTTCACTTATCTCCTCTGGGCACAGCGTCGGGCAGTGTTTGCAGCCTTCGGTCCGTCGGCGGCGGTGGCTGGGCGCGACTTTGGGCGGCTCGAGCCCGCGCCCGTGATTCACATTGCCGGAGAGAACGACCAACTCGTGCGCTTTCCGTGGCAGAAGCTAATGATCAAGGTCCTTTGTCGCACGAACGAGTGCGGTCCGGGCCATGCTACAGGCGAGGGCCTGATGCGCTACGATTCACCGGTCGGCGCGCCGGTGGAGGTTTACGTGCACGCCGGCGGTCACCGTTATCCGACGAAGGCGACGGCGTTGATCGTGGCATTTTTCAAAGCCAACGCGAGGCCCTGAGGCGGTTGCTTGGCGGGTGGCTGAAGGCGTGGACTAAACCTTCTTTACGAACACGGCTTTCAAGGCGACGGGCATGCCTTCGATTTTGCAGGAGACCTCATGGTCGCCTTCCTGCAGGCGGATGCCTTTGGCCTTGGTGCCGGCCTTAAGGACTTGCGCGCCGCTGCCAAGCTTCAGGTCTTTGACCAGTGCAACGGTATCGCCATCGACGAGCACGTTGCCATGCGCGTCTTTGACGACGCGTGCAGCCTCCGGCGCGGTCTCCTTGGGCCATTCGTGACCGCAAGTGGCGCACTCCCATTTATCGGAGTGGTTGAGCACATCATCGAGGGTGCAAGCAGGGCAGACGGGATTAGGCATGGAGTGAGAAGTGCCATATGCGCCGGCGAGGCCAGCTTCAAAATAGAGCAACCGGATGCATCGGCTGCTTGTGCCGGGGATGGGCTTGAGTTCGGATGCCGTGACCATGAAGGAAACCCCACCCGTTGGCCGGTCGGAGACGGCGGCGCATCGCGAATTGAAGCGACTGGCGCTGGCGTGGGCGACCGGACGGCGGATGGTTTTGGCCGCCACGGAGGTTCGCCTGCCGCGCTCGGGTTATCGCGCGGATGTTGCTGCGGCCACGCCGCGGGCGCTGGCGGCGAATGCGTTCACGGCGGTTTTTGAATGCAAGGTGTCGCGGGCGGATTTCCTGCGGGACAGCGCACCCGAGGTGGGCGCGGTGGAAAAGATCCGTGAACTGCACAAACGCCTGACGACGCTCCGCACCCTGATTGGCGGACATCGGCCGGACTTGCGACGTGGCGAGGAGCTGTTCGCGGAGTTCGATGCGTTTGATCTGCGCGGGCTGAAGCATGAGACGCATGCGGAGCTCGAAGCGGAGCTGCGCTGCGCGCAGAGGAAGTTTCATGAAGGCACCAAGTTTGCGAAACTTGCGCGCTGGCGTTCGGCGAGCCTGCTTTATCTCGTGGCGGAGGAAGGTCTCTTTGCGCCGTTTGAGGTGCCGGAGGGTTGGGGCCTGTTGGTGCGGCGCGGGACGACCCTCGAACTCACCATCAAGCCCTGTCTGCGCGAAACGACGCCGGATGCCCGCGTGGCGCTCGTGGAACGCATCGCGGCGGTCGCCGCGGTGCGGGAATTGAAGGCCGCCGCGGCATCTGTAACGCGGTAGCTGCTGCGCCGGTAAATTCGCAGGCCGATGTGCGCTCAGGCATCGAGTGTAGCGCGCACGCACCGCAGCATCTGGTCGGTGGCGCAGGGTTTTTGCAGGTAATTCTCGCCATCACGCAGTTCGAGTTGCGTGCCCGCCATTTCTGCACTGTAGCCGCTGGTGTAGATAATTTTTAGCTTCGGATTGTCGGCCAGCAATTGGGCCGCCAGTTCCTTGCCGCCGAGGCCACCGGGCATGACGATGTCGGTCAGCAAGAGTGAGATTGTTTCGCGATGGCGATGCCAGGCTTCGAGGGCCTTGATCCCGTCGCAGGTCTCGATGACGTGGTAGCCATACAGCGTGAGGATATCGTGAGTCATCTGGCGCACGCTGGGATCGTCCTCGGCGAGCAGGATGGTCTCGGTGCCACGCAACGAGCCGGTTTGGGGCTGGATGGGATCCACCTCCACGGCGGAGGCATTGCTCGCGGGCAAAAACACCTGGAAACTCGCGCCGCGGCCGGGCTCGCTGTAGACGCGGATCCAGCCTTGGTGTTGTTTCACGATGCCGAAGACGGTGGCGAGGCCGAGGCCCGTGCCTTTGCCGGGCCGCTTGGTGGTGAAGAAGGGTTCGAAGATGCGCGCGAGCACCTCGGGCTTGATGCCGGTGCCGGTGTCGCTCACGCACAACCAGACGTAACGGCCCGGCTTGGCGTCGGGGTGGATCCGGGCGATTTGTTCGTCGATGGTCTTGGTGGCGGTTTCGATAATGAGCGATCCACCCTGGGGCATGGCGTCACGGGAATTGACGACGAGGTTCATCAATACCTGGTCAATCATGCCGTCGTCCGCGTGGGTCATGAGCGGGTCGGGGCTTAGCTTGAGTTGCAGCTTAATGTCCGCACCGATGATGCGATTGAGCATGCGGGAGAGGCGGGTGACGCTTTCGTTGAGGTCGATGACGCGGGGCTGCATGACCTGCTTCCGGCTGAAGAGCAGCAACTGGCGTGTGAGGTTGGTGGCGCGCTCCGAGCAGAGCCGGATCATATCGAGGCCCCGCTTGACCTTGTCGGACACGGCATCGTGCCGGAGCAGCAACTCCGTCTGCATCAGGATGGCTGCGAGGATATTGTTGAAATCATGAGCCACGCCGCCGGCGAGCTGGCCGATGGCTTCCATTTTCTGCGCCTGGTGCAACTGTTCCTCAAGCGTGCGCCGCTCGGTGATATCCCGGGCGACTCCGACGATGCGGGCGGGATTGCCGGCACTGTCCCGCACGGGAAAGGCGCGGGCACGGATCCAGCGGCTGCTGCCGTCGGGGCGGACGATGCGGAACTCCTCGTCGTAGGTGCCGGCCAGCTGCCGTTGGATCATGGCGGCGTTCAGCATGCGTTCACGGTCGTCAGGATGGATCGCGTCCAACCACGAGCGATAGGAGTCATACAGGCTCTGGCAACTGCGGCCCCAGATCCGTTCGTAGGCGGGACTGACGTAGAGGATTTGGTTTTTCGCCGGATCGTTGATCCAGAAAACTTCGTCGATGGTTTCCGCGAGTTCGCGGAAACGCTCCTCACTGGTGCGGAGGGCAGATTCTGCCTGCCGGCGTTCCCAGCCTTCGATGCTGAGCGAAACCAGGTTGGCCATTGCGAGGGCAAAGGTTTTTTCGTCCGCGGTCCACGTCCGGGCATTGCCCAGGTGCTCGTGGCAGAGGACGCCGACCACGGTTCCACCCATGTAGATGGGGATGTCCATGAGGGCGCCGATCTGCAGCGGCATGAAATAGTCCCGGCACAACTCCTGGGTGCGCGGATCGGCGCACGCGTCGTCGATGGCCAGCACTTCGCCGTGCTCCAAGGCGCGAAAATAGGTCGGATAGTCCGCGGCGGTCAGGCGCGAGCCTGAGGAGTGCCGCTGGGCGCCCAACTCGAACAGGTTCCGGCACTCGATCGCATCGTGGTTGGGACTGTAGCGCCAGACGCTGACCCGCGCGACGATCAGGGTGCGGGCACTGCTTTCGGTGATGCGCCGCAAGGCGGTAGGGAGGTCATCATCGTCGAGGCCCTGGCTGCCGGTTTGGTTGATCAGCGCGTCGCGCTGGCGGGAGTTGCGGGCTTCGCTGGCCAGGCGTTCCGTTTCCCGTTGGGCCATCTCGCGTGCGAAGGCGATATTGGCGGCGAGCTCGTTGAGCAGTTGGAGCTCGGATTGGTCGAAGAAACCGCGTTCGCCCGCGTAAAGATTGAAAGTGCCGGCGGGTTTGCCGCCCTCGATGAGCGGTAGTGCGACGAGTGACCGGTAGCCGCGGGCCATCGCCAGCGGCCGCCAGGCGGTGGAGCGCGGATCGTGTTCGATATCGTCGCAAACGGCGGGCGAACCGGTGCGAAGTGCCTGGGCGGTGAAGTCGCAGCCGAGCGCGGGGTCGTCCAGAGTCTGCTGGAGCGCTTCAAGGGTGTCGGGGGAGGCGCTGCCTTGGGCGACGATGCGCAGCTTGCCGGTGGCCGGGTGGAGCAGGCCGATCCAGGCGAGGCGGAAGCCGCCGCGCTCGACGGCGATCTGGCAGGCGCGGGCGAGGATTTCGCGTTGCTCGTATTTGCGGACGAGCAGGCGGTTGACCTCGCTGAGCATCGCATAGGTGCGGTTGAGGCGGCGCACCTGCAGCTCGGCGCCTTTGCGCATCTCGACTTCGCCGCGCACGCTGTCGAAGTTTTGCTTCAACCGCCCGGCCATATCGTTGAACGAACGGGTGACCACATTCAGTTCTTCGAGATTGCTGTCGGGCAATTGTTGCGCGAGGTCGCCCTGCGCCAGCGCGCGCGTGGCCTTGGCGAGCCGGCGCAGCGGGGCGGTTACCATGGAGGCGAGCATTGCGGCCACCCCCAGCGAGAGAAACAGCGCGAGGACAAAGACCATGGCGGAGCGGCTGTTGCCGGTGCGCACACCGGCAAGGTAGTAGCTTTCCGGGAGGGTGCTGATGACAATCCAGCGGCCGTGGCCGATGACTTGATTCGGGTAAATCGCGGCGCGGGCGAGCCAGGTTTCGCGCGACAGGGGTTTGGCCGTGATGTGGATGAAACGAAATTCCTGCTCTTCGTGAAAGTGTCCGAAGTCAGCCGAATTTTTCCGCAGGGTGGCGATGGCTTTCATCGTCACCGGATCCGTGGCGCCGGCGGAGGACGCGATCACGCGGCCGGTGCCATCAATGATGAACGCCCGGCCCCCGTCCTTGGCGACCGGCAGATGGCGCAACAGGTCGGCGGTGGCTTCCGGGGTGGCCTGTCCCGTCCGGGTGAGTTGGTCGTCGAGGTAGAGCGTGATGTTGCGCGTGATCTCCTGGTGGAGCCGCGTCGCGAGACGGTTGGCCTCACCCTCGGCGCTGCGCAGCGTGACGTAGGCCGTCGCGCCGACCATCAGCAGCATGAGGACCATGAAGGGGACAAGAATCAGCATGCGGATGGGCACGTTTGACTCCACGATGCCGGTGGCTGGCGACATCCCGGCAGGGCCTGAGACCCAGAGCCATTCCCGACGCCACAGGGAGCGCTCCTTCACGTGGCCGTTGATCTCGGCCCAGAAAAGCCCGAGTTTGCGGGCCAGCGGCAGTGCCCCGAGCATCGCGAAAGGTGCCAGCAGCCAAGTCACACCCGTGGTGAAAAACAGGGCGGGCGAGATGGTGTGAAAAGAAATCTCGGGCGTGAATTTGCCCGAGCAGATGTAGCCCCAGAGCACCGGTTCGATACCCATGAAGATCAGCACGAACCCAGCGTAGGCGAACCAGGTTTGCGCGCGGCGAAAGTCGGGGTTTTTGCCGAAGAACTGGTAGGCCAGCCAGAAGCAGGCGGGATTGATGAAATAGCCGGGCAGCCAGTCCACGATGAACTCCGGCGGCGTGCCTTCGATCAGATCGGAAAGTCCATAAGCAAATGGCACTGTGATCAGGGCGGGGTAGCCGAACAGCACGACGCAGAGAAAAACCGCGAGGTCCTTCAAGGACTCGAACGTCTGTGCGCCCGGCACGAGGACGATGAATGATCCGAGGTAACCGGCGCCGACGATCAGGATGAAAGTCAGGGGGATACTGAGAAACGCCTTCCGATCCCAGGCCTGTTGTTCGCGGCCCAAACCCCAGCGCCCGCCGGGCCGCAGGGTGAAGCCGCCAAAGGCAACGATCATCACCGCGAACCCGAGAAAGTAGGCGAAGCGACCCCAGACTTCCAGGAGGGGCAGTGGGATGGCGGAGAACGTGACTTCGATCCAGTTGACGAAGGCGTTCATGGGTTAGCGCTGGCGGTGGGCATCATGGGTTTTGTCGGTCCAGCCGTGCGACCCTGGGCACACCCAGCCGTGGACTCCCGCATCGCCGCCGCAAGGGGCGTGAATGCGCGCGCGAGTCTTGGCGTGCCGGCGGCAGAAAAGGCGACCCGATCATGATGCTCCTGGGGTTTGGATGACACGTCTGAGCTGCCGGGGGACAACTGCGGCCGAATGATGCCCGGCCGCAGTGTCAGGGCGATGCTATTTTCGCTCGTTGCCAAGGAGCGGCGATTGTTTGCGAGAACCGGACTTGGCGGCCTCGCTCCAGTCTCGGCAAGAGTTGCCGATGGGGCTTACTCGTCCTTGCAGCCAATAAAGCAATAGACGACCGCACCGAGCAGGGCGCCGACGATGGGCGCGACCCAAAAGAGCCAGAGCTGACTCACGGCCCAGTCGCCGACAAACAGCGCCACGCCCAAGCTGCGGGCGGGATTCACCGAGGTATTGGTGACGGGAATGCTGATGAGATGGATCAGCGTCAGGCCGAGCCCAATGGCGAGCGGGGCGAAGCCCTTGGGGGCACGGTCGTCGGTGGCGCCGAGGATGATCAGGAGGAACATCATCGTCATGACGACTTCGCAGACAAACGCGGCGACGAGCGAGTAGCCGCCGGGCGAGTGGGCGCCATAGCCGTTGGCCGCGAAACCGGCCGAGAGGTCAAAACCGGCTTTGCCACTGGCGATGAGATAGAGGACGCCACCCGCAGCCAGCCCGCCGAGGACCTGGGCGAGGATGTAAGGCACGAGTTGGTTACGCGGAAACCGGCCGCCAGCCCAGAGGCCGATCGAGACCGCCGGGTTGAGGTGGCAGCCGGAAATGTGACCGATGGCGTAGGCCATGGTGAGCACCGTGAGGCCGAAGGCCAGCGACACGCCGAGCAGGCCGATGCCCACGCCGGGAAAAGCCGCCGCCAGCACCGCGCTGCCACAGCCGCCGAGGACGAGCCAAAACGTTCCAAAGAATTCCGCACCGTATTTTTTCATAGTCCGTTCCACTGAGAGTAAGGGTTGTGCCTGCACCAGACGTGGCAACAGGCGTTAACTGAGCGGAAAGTGAAGTGCCGGGGACGGCTGGCGTGGTCGAGTAAAATATAGGGATAAACACCTATAAAATAAATGACCACGCACGCTCATGGCGAGAGGCCTGGCCAGCGAATTTCGGGCGGAGCTGCTTCGGCTGGATTTACTCCACGCGTGCGAGATGCCGGAGTTTGTCCGGATTGCAGAAAATGTAGATGGCCTGCACGCGTCCCTCGGCCACTTCGAAGGAAAACGCGTAGTGCACTTGGCCGTTCAGACACATGAGCAGACCCGGACTGCCATTAATGTCCACGAACCGACGTTCCATCTCGGTGACGAAGCGAGGCCAGATGCCGAGCAGGAACCGGCTGACGTGATCGGCGCCGATGATCGGCCGGCCGGCGGCTTTCACCTGACCGCCGCCGTCGCTGTAAACAATGCTTTCATCGGCGAGCAGGGCCAGGATGCCCTTCACTTCGCCGGTCGCGGTGGCGGCGAGGAATTGCTCGACGAGGCGGCGCGCCTGATCGGTGGGTGGGGTGGGCGACTTTGCGGGCGTGGCCTGCAACTGCGTCTTCGCCCGGCGCACGATCTGGCGGCAGTTGGCCTCACTTTTATCCACGATGCCCGCAATGTCGGCGTAGTCGTAATCGAAGACTTCGCGCAGCAGAAAGACTGCACGCTCAGTGGCGCCGAGCGACTCCAGCATCAGCATGAATGCCATCGTCAGCGAGTCGGCGAGCTCGGCGGTGTCTCCGGCGTCGGTCTCCGTCCGGGGCATCAACGGCTCCGGCAGCCAGATGCCGTAATAATCCTCGCGCTGGCGCCGGGCGGAGCGGAGCTGGTCGATGCATAGGCGGGTCGTTGCGGACACGAGCCAGGCTTTCGGCGACTGGATGTCTGCGGCGGCCTGCTTTTGCCAGCGCAGCCAGACTTCCTGCACCATGTCCTCGGCCTCCGACACGCGGCCCAGCATGCGGTAGGCGATGCCGAACAGCAGCGGGCGGTGGGTGGTGAACACATCTATCATGGCCGATGGAAGGCTGGCGAAGCAGGCTTACTTCTGAACGACGGTGCGGCTGAGCCAATCTCCGAAACGTATGCTCCCGAGGCGAGCACCGGCTGCAGGCGTCAGGCTCCGGTCGTCCACCGGGCTGCCGAAATAGCCCAAGGCCGGATTGGTCGCGACGGTGCGCGGATCCTTGGCCGCGACGAGAAAACGGCGGACCAGTTCATCGATCCGAATCGGGTCGGGGCCGGCGATTTCCACCATGCCGTTGACCGGAGCGGCCACGGCAATGGCCGTCAGCGCCGCGGCGACGTCATCGGAAGCGATGGGCTGCATAAGCACGGAGGAGAGATTCACGGTCTGGCCCTGGGTCGCGAATTGCGCGATGCTCTTCACGAACTCAAAAAACTGTGTGGCGCGGACGATGGTGTAGGGAATCGGCGAAGCCTTGATCAGATTTTCCTGCACCAGCTTGGCGCGGAAGTAGCCGCTCGCGAGGAGTCGCTCGGTGCCGACCACCGACAGCGCGATGTGGTGCCGCACACCCGCGGCGACCTCGGCGGCGAGCAGATTCCGGCCGGAGCGCTCGAAGAATTCCATGACGGGTTTGTCCTCGAAAGAGGGTGAGTTGGCGACGTCGACGACGACTTGAGCGCCGGTGAGCGCAGTGGCGAGGCCTTCGCCCGTGAGCGTATTGACGCCCGAGGACGGAGAAGCGGCGACGACTTCGTGGCCGAGTTGACGGAGATTGGCGACCAGCTTGCTCCCGATGAGGCCGGTGCCGCCGATCACGACGATTTTCAGGGTTTGGGTGGATTTTGTGTTCATCACCAATCCAGACGAAACACGGTTCCGTTTTGTGACAGAGAGCACGTTTTCAACCGGCGTCGGCTGGCCGCAAGACGGGCAACCGCACCTGCAGTGTCGGGCCGAGACGGTCGCTTGAGGGCCCTTGCCGAAAGGCGGTTACGGCCAGACCACGCTATCGTATAACTCAACCTTCGCTGCACCGGGATAGGCGAGCGGGGTGTAGACGGAGCCGCTGATGACGAATTGCGGCGGAAAGCCGGTCTCCTTCTGGCAAAAACGGAGTCCGCCTTGCTGGACAAATTCTTCGGCGGACGGATGCACGCGCGGTCGTTTGCCACCGAGCTCGATGCACTGCCGTGGGCTGAGTCCGCCACTGGTGGTGATCCCGTCTTCGCTATGACGCAGCCAGGGCAAGCCCGTGCTATCGGTGTAGCGGGTCACGGCGTCTGCTTTCCAGGCGAGCGTGGGAGCCGGCGATTTGCTGAGGGCCGAGTTCCAATTGTCCCACATGAATTTCAGCGTCACGCGACCGAGGGCATCATTGAAATAACCACCGCCGATGTCGCTGTGACAACCCGGGAACCACACTTCCTTCACGTTGGGTGCACGCGGGGTTTTGAGCAGTGTCGGCGCAAAGAGATCGCGCTCCTCATCCAAGGCCACGCAGTGCACCATGTAGTCGACCCCTTGGGGCTCCAACTGATCGTCGCTAGCGCCCATGAAGCTGGCCACGGTGTCCCACAGCCCGACGAAGGCGATATCGAGGTCGGCCCCGGCGACCAGCCTTTTCGATAAATGGGTGTAGAGCGCCCACGTCTCCAGCCAGCTCTCGCCGCTGTTGCGCGAACGCCGCAGCCGGATGTCGGCGAGGACTTTGTCGAGCAAGCCGTGTTTTCTCAGGTCGTTGGCGAAGAGCCGGGCCGCCGCCGCTCCGCGACTGAAGCCCAGGATCGAAATGCGGTCGCCGACTTGGTAGCTCTGGAGAAATTCCAGGTAGGCCCGGTTGCGGATAAATTGATCCGCGTGCGCGAAGGCGCCCTCGAGGGTCGAGTTGAGGATGTCGTTTTCATCGTCGTTGCCGATGCCGCGAAAATAATGCGTCAGCTGCGTTTCGCTGTCCCGCGCCAGCGCATGCATGGTCTTGGCGACATTGGTGATGATCGGCGGGAAAAACCGGGAAGAATCGCGGAGGCTGACCCAGGCCTGCCGCGCTTGATCCCATGAAAAATCCTGCGGATCGGCGCCCGTCTCATCGTTGCAGGTGCCATCGAAAAGAAAGATGTGATGGCGGCCGGCGGAATCCTTTCGCCAGTTTGGCGCAGCCTTGACGGTCTGGGTCTTAACATCACGGGGCTTGGACGGCACAAAACGATTGGAGGGGGGCATGGGATTATTGAGTTAGGATTTCTTTTTCTGGCGAGAATCAAAGCTGCCAACCAAGCGTTGGTGGTTGCCAATTTTGACTCTGGTCATGGTCCCATGGCGGGACAATCGTCGAGGCCATGAGTCGCGTGATGTGTTACCGTTGCTACTGGCCGGCCCAGCATTGCTGGTGCGGGTCGATTACGCCCATGCCGACGCGCACGAAGTTCGTGATCCTCATGCACCCGTATGAATTCAAGCGGATCAAGGCGAACACTGGCCGGCTTACGCACCTCTGCCTCGCCGACAGCGAGCTGCATATTGCCGAGACGTTTGACGGCCATGAAGCGGTGCAGGCGCTGATCGATGATCCGAAAAATTTTCCCGTGCTGCTTTATCCCGGCAAAGAGGCGAGGGACCTTTCGAAAGGTGAACTGCACGCGACGGATTTCGAAGGCCGCCGGCTGGTCGTGTTTCTGCTCGATGCCACCTGGCGGCTGGTGCGCCCGATGCTGCGCACGAGTGCCAATCTCCAGCGGTTGCCGAGGATCATGTTCTCGAACGCCGCACCCAGCCGGTATGTGATCAAGCGACAGCCGGAGCCCGGTTGTCTCTCGACGCTCGAGGCCACGCACGAACTCCTGCTGGCCTTGGATCGCTCCGGACTCGACCGTTATCCGCTCCCGGCGCAACTGCTCGATCTCTTCCAGCGCATGCAGGATTTCCAGATTCGCCGCACCGCCGAGAACCGGCGTCTCGGCATCCGCCGCCATGCCCCCAAGCCGCCGCGTGAAAATCCACCGCCCGCAACCCCGGCCGGTCCGAAGCGGCGAAGAATTTTTCCGGCAAAGCAAGGGTAGGGAAATTCCCGGGGCGGATTTGCCGAAGGCGAACGCGCCAGCAAGTGGGCGACGAACCGAAAGACGGAAAATGGGTCAGTGACAGGGAAACCCATTGTTACCATGAAAAACAAATTCTCTGCCTTACTCTCCCTCGGCCTCATCGCTTCGCTTTCAGCCTGCAGCACGCAGAACCAAAATACCGGTCGCGGCGCAGCTGGTGGCGCCCTGGCGGGCGCAGTCGTTGGCGGCATTATTGGCAATCAATCCGGTGAAGCCGGGGCCGGTGCGGCCATTGGTGCCGGAGTGGGTGCCTTGGCTGGTGGCGCCTATGGGCGCAACAAGGACAACAAAGCTTATCAAGCGCTCCCGCGTGACAGCTACGGTTACAACAGCGATGATTACTTCGCGATGTTGAACGCCGAGGAGAAGGAAATACTCAAGCGCCGCGCCCAAGGCCGGACTGACATGCCGCTCACCATGTATCTGACCGATGCGGAAAAGCAGAACTTGCGCCGCCGCACGACCGGCCAGAACGAGATTGGGCGGTAGGAAGCAAGACAGCGGTAAGCTTCAAGCTTTACGCTCAAGGTCGCGGACAATCTCAGCGGCGGTTCGCTGCGGTGATGGTGCGGAGGCGCTGGCCGATGGTTTCGGCGAGCGCGATCATCTCCTCGGCTTCAGTGGGCGGCAGATGGGCGCGGCAGTGGCGGTGCCAGAGGCCGAGCCAGGCTTCGAAATGCTTTTCCTCAAGCTGCAGTGGAATGTGCCGCGCTCCCATGCCGCCGCTGTAGAGCGCTGGGCCGCCAGTGAGTCCGGCCCAGAAGGTGCGGATTTTATCGAGATGCGTCGGCCAATCCTCGATGTGCGCGGCGAAGATGGGGCCGATCTCGTTGTGTTGTCGCACGTCGGCGTAGAAATGGCGCAGGAGCAAGGCCAGTCCCGCATCGCCGCCAATGCGCGAGTAGAGTGTGTTCGCTGAGTCTGAAGGCGAGTTCATCGGCTGGAATCTGTGCAAGATAGCGCACGATGCAACCCGGGCTGCGGGGACAACGCCATGGCATGAATAAAAAAGCCTTCGCATGCTCGCGAAGGCTTTGATGAGGGTGGGGAGCGTTACGCTGGCTCAGGGCCAGAGCCAGCAGAACACGGCGCCGGAGGCTAGTCCGTAGAGCGCGGCGTCGATGAGATACTTCACACTCGTGGACCACGGGCGCATCGTCCAGATCGACTCGGTGATTGTGCCGAAACCGAGGCCGATGAAGGTGATCACGCCAACCAGTTTGGCGGCGCTGCACGCATGGCGGGCGTCGAGGCCGTAGATGCGAGCGGCAATGTAGGCGGCGATTGCTGAGACGATCAGCGCCCAGACAAACCACTGGCCGAGAAATTTCCCGAGGACAGGCATACCGGATGGTCCGATGGTGACGTGGCCGACCGGACCTTCGCGGTATTTCTGCTTCATGGCTTCACTGCCCCAATCCTTCGAATCGGTGCAATAGGGGACAACATAACGACCGGGCTGGGGTTTGCCCGCATTGATGGCGGCACGCACGTCGTCCTCGTTGGCAAAGCCCTTGTAGTCGGACGTGTGCCAGCCCTTGAGGACCATGTGGAGGATGGAGCTGATAATGAACACGACCACTGCGCTGAGCAGGATCGGCAACCAGAGGGCAAGGAGAGCATTCATGGGGCTAAGTATTGGGGTTGATGCTAAACGGGGCTCCGGATCGTTCGCACAAACACGGCGAGGGCGAAAGCCGGAAATCCGGGCCTTTGCCCGCCGGTCGATGGACAATCGCTGATTGCCGGGTGAGCGAACGGTTGTAACCTTTCGACGGGTCGGCGTGTTATCATCCCATCCATGGCTTCCTCCACTGATTCCGCGTCCGGTTCGGCTGGCATGCTGTCCGGCATTTTCGGCGATTTGCGTCACTCGCTCCGCCTGCTCTGGAAAGGCAAGGGCCTTTCGGCCACCACGCTGCTGACGCTCGCGCTCTGCATCGGCGCTACGACGGCGATTTTCTCGACGGTGTATTCGCTGATGCTCAAGCCGCTGCCGTTCCCTGAGCCGGCGCGCATCGTCGAACTCTACACCTCCGCCGCGAAGTCCGGCCTTCACCAGATGCCGGCCAACGTCCCAATCTACGTCGACTACGCGAAGAACGCGACGTCCTACGAGACCATCGCACTGTGGTCCTTTGGCCAACAGATGTTCGGTGAGGACGATGCGCCGGTGCGGCTGGCGATGGCCAGCGCGACAGCGGATATTTTTCGGATTTTGCGGGTGCAGCCGCTGCTGGGTGAGTTTTTCACCAAGGAGCAAAACGTGCCCGGCGCCGACAAGGTCGTCGTGCTGACGCAGTCCTTCTGGCAGAGCCAATTTTCCGAGGATACGGCCATCGTGGGTAAGACAGTCCGGATCGGCGGCGAGAGCTACAAGGTCATCGGCGTGGCGCCGCGCCTGTTCGAGGCGTGGGATGCACGGGTAAAGTATGTCGTCCCGTTGTCCTGGAAGCCGGAACAGGAAGATCCCCGGCGGCGTTACGGCGTGGGCATCCAGTTGTTTGGTCGCCTCAAGCCGGGAGTGGAAGCCGGACAGGCTGACGCCGAGGCGAAGACATTGGAGAAACGCTACGTGGAGGCGGCTCCGCCACAGGTGAAGAGTTTCACGGAGCGTTCGGGCATGACGATGAATGTGGGCGGCGTGCAGGCGCAGCGCATTGAGCCGGTCCGCTCCACCTTGCTGATGTTGCAGGGCGGCGTCGCTTTCGTGCTGCTCATCGGTTGCGTCAACGTGGCCAATCTGCAGCTCGTGCGCGCCAACGCACGGCAGGCGGAACTCGCCATCCGCTCGGCGCTGGGCGCGGGCCGCGGGGTCATTGCGCGGCAGCTTATTTTGGAGAGCCTCATGCTCACCTGTCTCGGCGCGGTGCTCGGCCTCGCGCTGGCGTGGGGCGCGCTGCACGTGAGTAATTTCTATCTGGCAAAAATGCTCCCGCAGGCGCTACCGGCGACCCTGGATCTGCGCGTGCTGGGCTTTGCGGTGGGGTTGACGGTCGTGATCGGCGTGCTGATCGGACTGATCCCGGTGTATCACGTGCTCCGCACGAATCTCGCGGAGATCATTCAAAGCAGCTCGCGCAGCGCGTCCTCGGGGCGCGGAGTGCGGACACTCAGCAACATCCTCATCGTGGTGCAGGTGGCAGTGGCGCTCATGCTGCTCACGGGCGCAGGCTTGTTGATCCACAGTTTTGCCAAGGCACTCAAGGTCGACCCTGGATTCAATCCGAACGGTGTAGTGACCGCTCGCATCGTTGTTCCGGTCGCGCACCGTGCCGATGCGGAGTCCTCGGTGAAATTTCAGGAGCGGCTGCGGCTGGCGCTGCATGAGCTGCCAGGGGTGAGTTCCTCGGCATTGTCGTTTGCCACACCATTCCAGGGTAATCTGCCGATTAATGCCTTCACCTTGGAGGAAGACACGTTGCCGCCTGGATCATCACAACCGGGGGCCTACCGGGTGGTGGTTTCGCCCGGCTATCGGGAGACACTGGGACTGAAATTGATGGAAGGCCGCTTTTATGAAGAGGCGGACAGCGATCCCAAACGGAATTTCTTTGTCGTCGACGAAAGCTTTGCGCGGAAATTTTTCCCGAACCGCTCGGCAATCGGTGGACGCTTTAGCTTTGGCCAGCGTCCAGAAAAGCCTGAGGACTGGCCCACCATCATCGGGGTCGTGCGTGACATCCCGCACAACGGGGTGGAGGAGAAGAGCGGAAATCCGTTCATCTACCAAATTTTGAGAAAAGACGGCCGGCCCGCGGGACTGACGATTTTCCTCCGGACCAACAGGTCCGCCGAAGAACTGATTCCGGCGCTGCGTGCGAAACTGCGGACGCTCGATCCCACGATTTTCCTCTACGACACCGGGACGCTGACGCAGGCCGTCGGCTCTTCGTTCGACAACCGGCGCGCCGTCATGCTGCTGCTCGCAGCCTTCGCCGCACTGGCGCTGTTTCTCTCATCGCTGGGAATCTATGGCGTGCTGGCCTACGACGTTTCGCAGCGCACCCGGGAGATCGGCATTCGCGGCGCGATCGGCGCTTCAGGTGATCAAATCGTCGGCATGATCCTCAAGCAGGGCCTGTGGAAAGCCGGCCTCGGCGTTGTGATTGGATTGGTCGGCGCGTTTCTACTCAGCCGCTACATGACAAGCCTGCTGTTCGGCGTGACCCCAACCGACCCGCTGGTTTACGCCGTGGTCTCAGCCGTGCTGATCGCCGTGGCACTATTGGCGAGTTATCTCCCAGCCCGCCGCGCGGCGAAGATCGACCCGCTTGTGGCGTTGCGGGATGAGTGACGCATTGGCCGTCGCGAGTAGCCTCAATGCTGTGACGAAGGGATTGTTGGCGCGGTGATGCGGAGGTTGCGAATGATGAGGTGGCTTCGCACGGTGCGGATCGCGAACCAGCCCTGAATGAGTGGAGTTGGGTCGCGGAAAGAGAAAATCAGTTCCCCGTCGCGCCAGTATTCCGCGATCCCTTCGCGCGCGACGAGGCGGATGCGGTAGGTGTGATTAGGCACGAGGAGAAAGGGCTGGGCGCGGAGGTCATGCTGCGGGAGGAGCGGACGCGCGGCGGTGCCATCGTAGCGTCGAAAGCGGGTGGTTGAGTTGTCGTTGGCACCATAGCCGACGTAGTAGGTGAGAAGCGAATCGTAGTCGGAAAATTTCCCGCTGCGTCCGCCGGGGAGCGTGTCGGGAATTCGCGGATCGCAAGCCATCCAGAAGCAGTTGAGGTCGGAGAGACGGTCGTGCGGGCCGCCGGCGGTCACGACCGAGGCGTCGTAGGTGATTTCGACGGGAGCGGTGAGTTTTTGGCGGAGCCAGACGGTCACTCCGTTGGTATCTTCGATATGGAGGGCGCCATCACGGACGCTGACGGTGCCGCCCGGCATCTGCTCAACGGTCCAATGACGGAGGTCGCCAGTGAGTGCCGTAGAATCGTCTGGAAGCGCGGTGGCGCGAAGCGCCGCGGCGGGAACGAGGAGTAGCGCAACGAGAGGGAATATAACCAGCTGACGGCACATGTCGCGATCCAGGGTTATTGGTTTGGCCTGATCTGGAATGTCCGAGGCCGGACGGCAGGTCTCTCTGCTGTCGTGATACGTTCGACGCGTAAAGGGACTCGCGCGCTCGTCTTCATGAGGAATCAAATACCCAGCGCGATGCCGCCGAGGCTTTTTTGGACGGCGATGACGTCCTGGCGTTTGTCCCAGCCGGTCTCGTGATAGGTGAGCAGGCGCCAGTCGGCGGGGTTGATCCACCGATCGATAATAAAACCGGGCTGCGCCAGGCTGAAACCATAGTTGCTCTGCGCGTCGTAGGGGACATAGGCGAAACCGTGTTGATGGTAATCGCGGAGCAGTTGGGCAATCTGTGGCGGCTGCAAATTATGGCGGTTGCGGCCGGACTCGAATTCGCGGACGCAGTAGCGCCCCTGTGAGGTGAAAACGAGGATGCCGCGGTGGCCGAGGATACGGAGGAAGAAGCGGAGGAAGGCGCGGCACTTTTCCTCGGAAAGATGCGTGAGCAGCGAGCCGCACCAGATCAGGTCGACTTCACCTTGATGGGGGATGAGATCGACGTCTTCGTGCGAATACTCGGGCACGGCGCCAAAGGCACGGGCGCAGAAATCGACCCCGGAGCGGTTGAGGTCGCAGGCGACGAGTTCGGCGTCGGGAAATGCTTTTTTGATGAAGCGCAGCGCGCGACCGTGGCCGCAGGGCAGATCGAGGATGCGCTTGATTGTCGAGCGCGGGCGGCGCGCGGCTTGCAGGGCGGTCTCGATGCAGTGGAGCGCGGATTCGCCGACCTCGAAGTAGTGCGTCGGGTTGCCGCCGAACATCTCGTCGTCCGGCGCGATTTCGCGCGACACGCCGAGAAGTGGATCCGGGCGCGACAGCCAAGCGCGGCCCTCGGCGAAACCGCAGGTTGAAAAATGACTCCAGCCGGACTCGATGGCGCCGGAGGCGACGCCTTGCGCGATGTCAGGGTAGAGTTGCAGGTAGCCGTCCTCGTCAAACTCGCCGCGTGGCGGCATCACCCGCGCCGGCGACTCATGGGGCGGCGGCGCGGAATGATCCATGACGGCGAGAGTGACGGGAGGTGCGGGCCGAGAACCGGGCGTTTACACCGCCGCGAGGATCGTGTTGAGCGTCTGGCTCGGGCGGAGGGCGGCGGAGGCCTTGGCGTCGTCGGGCTGGTAGTAACCACCGACATCGGCGGGCTTGCCTTGCACGGCGAGGAGTTCGGCGACGATCTGCTTTTCGCTCGCGGTGAGCTTTTCGGCAACCGGCTTGAAGATCGCGGCGAGAGACGCGTCCTGCGTCTGCGTGGCCAGCGCCTGCGCCCAGTAAAGGCAGAGGTAGAAATGGCTGCCGCGGTTGTCGATGGTGCCGAGCTTGCGGCCGGGGGACTTGTCGTGCTCGAGGAATTTGCCGTTGGCGGCGTCGAGCGTGTCGGCGAGGACCTTGGCCTGTGCGTGTTTTTGCGTGATGGCGAGGTGCTCGAAGCTGGCGGCGAGGGCGAAGAATTCGCCGAGGCTGTCCCAGCGCAGATAGTTTTCCTGCTGGAACTGCTCGACGTGCTTCGGGGCGGAACCGCCGGCGCCGGTTTCAAAGAGGCCGCCGCCGTTCATGAGGGGAACGATGGAGAGCATCTTGGCGCTGGTGCCGACCTCGAGGATCGGGAAGAGGTCGGTGAGGTAGTCGCGGAGGACGTTGCCCGTGACGCTGATCGTGTCCTGGCCGGCCTTGAGACGGACGAGGGTGGCTTCGCAGGCGGCGGCGGGGGCGAGGATCTTGATATCGAGGCCGGCGGTGTCGTGTTGCGCGAGGTAGGTTTTGACCTTGGCGATGATCTGGGCGTCGTGCGGGCGTTTCTCGTCGAGCCAGAAGATGGCGGGCGTGTTGGAGAGGCGGGCGCGGTTGACGGCGAGTTTCACCCAATCCTGGATCGGCGCATCCTTCGTCTGGCAGGCGCGCCAGATGTCGCCCTCGTCGACGAGGTGTTCGAAGAGGACCTTGCCGGTGTCATCGGTGACGCGGACGGTGCCTTTGCCGGCGATCTTGAAGGTCTTGTTGTGTGAACCGTATTCCTCGGCGGCCTGGGCCATGAGGCCGACGTTGGGGACGGAGCCCATGGTCTTTGGGTCGAAGGCGCCGTGCTTTTTGCAGAAGGCGATGACGGCGGCGTAGACGCCGGCGTAACTGCTGTCGGGGATGACGCAGAGCGTGTCCTGACCCTTGCCCTGCGCATTCCACATCTGGCCGGAGGTGCGGATCATCGCGGGCATCGAGGCGTCGACGATGACGTCGCTCGGGACGTGGAGATTGGTGATGCCCTTGTCGGAGTTGACCATGGCGACGCCGGGGCGGGCGGCGAAGACGGCGGCGATGTCGGCCTCGATCGCGGCCTTTTCGGCGGCGGGGAGCGTGGCGATTTTTTCGACGAGGTCACCGAAGCCGTTGTTCAGGTCGACGCCGAGCTTGGCGAGGGTGGCGGCGTGCTTGGTGAAGAGGTCCTTGAAGAAGACGCGGACGGCGAGGCCGAAGAGGATGGGGTCGGAGACCTTCATCATGGTGGCCTTGAGGTGGAGCGAGAAGAGCACGCCGTCCTTCTTGGCCTGCATGATCTGCTGGGCGTAGAAGGCGCCGAGGGCCTTCTTGTTCATGAACGTGGCGTCGAGGATTTCACCGGCTTTCAGCGGGGTCTTTTCCTTGAGGACGACGGTGGCCGGCTGCGTGGTGATGCCGGCGTCGGTCACAGGCGCGGGGATGAACTCGATTTTAACGGTGGTCGCGGCGGGAACGGTGACGGACTTTTCGTTCGAGAAAAAATCGTCGTGGCCCATGGTGGCGACGGAGGTCTTGGATTCAGGCGACCACTTGCCCATGGAGTGCGGGTGGGCCTTGGCGTAGTCCTTGACGGCCTTGGGCGCGCGGCGGTCGGAGTTGCCCTCGCGGAGGACGGGATTGACGGCGGAGCCCATGACCTTGGCGTAGCGGGCCTTGGCGTCTTTCTCGGCGTCGGTCTTCGGGACCTCGGGAAAATCCGGCACGGCGTAACCGTGGGCCTGGAGCTCGGCGATGGCTTCCTTGAGCTGCGGGACGGAGGCGGAGATGTTGGGCAGCTTGATGATGTTGGCCTCGGGCTTGAGCGTCAGGGCGCCGAGCTCGGCGAGATGGTCGGCAACTTTCTGATTGGCCGGAAGCTGGTCGGCGAAGGCGGCCAGGATGCGGGCGGCGACGGAGATGTCACGCGTCTCGATGTTGATCCCCGCGTGCTTGGTAAAGGCCTGCACGATGGGCAGGAGAGAGTAGGTGGCGAGGGCCGGGGCCTCGTCGGTCTTGGTGTAGATGATGGTGGGTTTCACGGGAAAGGATGGGGCGGGAAGAATTGAGTTAAAGGAACGGACACGAAAACGGCCGGACGTGGCACGGTCAAAGGGTTTTAAGGGCGTGGCCGCAGGTGAAAGCAGTCTGAATTAATTTCAATTTTTACTGTGAGCGCAGCTACTGCTGGCGAATGTGCGGGCGTTAACGCTTACGGCTTGCGTCAATGTATGGCTGGGGGAATAACCCCAACTCCGACGCGGGCCACTGGCCGCACCTCCACCACCCGCCCAATCCCCAACATGCAAGGTCCGATCTTTTTCGTCGCAATCGGTGCGGGCGTCACGCTGGCGCTTGTTGCGCTGGGGTGGTTGCTCGCGCGGCGGCTGCGAGGCGAGCGGACGCCGGAAGTGCGCGACGCGCCGATCCCCGCGGTGAGCGGGCCGACTTCCGATCCGTTTGCCCAACACTGGTCGCAACGGCTGTTGGATATGATGGAGTGGAAACGACACGAGGATGTCATGGCCGGCTACATCCGGCATCTCGGCTTCGAGCCGAAAACCGTGAGTGTCACCGAAGACGGTGTGCTGGAGATGCACGCGTTTGAGGCGGGAGCGACGCGGCCGACGATCCTGATCCAATGCAAGGCGTGGAACCGCGGGCGCGTGGACGACCAGACGGTGCGAACGATGCATGCGGCGATGCGCACGGCGCAGGCCGAGCAGGCGGCGTTTTTCAACACGGATGGATTCACGCCGGCGGCGGTGGCGTTTGCGGGCGCGAATGACATCGACCTCGTGAGCGGCGCGGAATTTTTGAACCGCCTTGGGCAACTGCCGCTGAACACGCAGAACGAACTGCTCGATCTGGCGACGGATGGCGAATACACGACGCCCACGTGTCCCGCGTGCAGCATCAAGATGATCCGGCGCGTGATGGTGACCGGGCCGCAGGCGGGCGTTTATTTCTGGGGCTGCCGCAGCTACCCGAAGTGCAGCCGGACGTTTGCGATGGCCTGAGGCGCGGCGGCCGGGAACGCGGTCTTGTCAGGCGGGAGGGAACCGCCCACGTTTTTGGGTTTCGCTCCATCATGAATTCATCCCTCCGTTTCACCCTGCGTTCTTATTTGTCGGCTGGTGTGCTGGCTACCGCGCTGCTGCTGCTCGGCGGTTGCGGCAAAGAGCCGGCCAAATCGGCAGCCGCGCCAGTCGCGGGCAGCTCAGCCAGTGCGGTGAAACTGGAGTCGACCGACCAGCAGGTGAGCTACGGTCTCGGCTACAATATTGGGATGAACATCAAGCGTCAGGGTGGCCTGACGGCGGATGTGACGGCCCTCACGGCTGGTATCGAGGATGCGCTGGCTGGCAAAGGCACGCGGATCAGTGAGGCCGATTTGCAGGCGGCTTTCGGCCAATTGCAGGAGCGCCTGAAGGCGGAAAGCGCGAAGGCCAGCGCGGCCAACGAGGCGGCGGCCAAGGCTTACCTGGAGGCGAACCAGAAGAAGCCCGGCGTCACCGTCACAGCTTCGGGCTTGCAGTATGAGGTGCTGAAGTCCGGCACCGGTGCGAAGCCGAAGAAAACCGACACCGTGGTGGTGCATTATCACGGCACGCTGCCCGATGGCACGGTGTTCGACAGTTCGGTCAAGCGCGGCGAGCCGGCCACGTTCCCGGTGACGGGCGTGATCGCGGGTTGGGTCGAAGCGCTGCAACTGATGTCGGTCGGCGACAAGTGGAAGCTCACGATTCCGCCGGCGCTCGGCTACGGTCAGCACGGCTCCGGGCTCATTCCGCCGGGCGCTGCGCTCGTCTTTGAAGTCGAGCTGATCGCGATCAAGTGACACTGCCGACATCCGAGGCGCTGATCGTGGGTTGGCTGACGCTGACGAGCCTCTGGGCGTTCGGCCTGTTTGGCTACGACAAGGCCATGGCGGGACGGACGGGCGCGCGGCGAGTTTCCGAGTGGAGCCTGTGCGTAATCAGCGCGCTGGGCGGCTGGCCGGGCGGACTGCTTGGGCTCCTGCTATTCCGCCACAAGTCGGCGAAAACCTCGTTTCAATTCAAGTTCGCTCTGGCGTTCGTGGGGTGGGCGGCGCTGGTGGCCGGCGCATGGCGACTGACCGGACGCGTCTAAGGCGGGTGGCCGGCCAACGTTACGGCTGCACCGTGCCCTCGACTTTATCGATCGGCGAGGCCGCGAGCGAGATTTCAAAGGCAACGGGAACCTGCACGCGGGCGGTGTTCACGCGACGGCCGTTTTTCAAAGCGGGATCGAACCGCCATTCGGAGACGGATTGAAGGGCGCATTCGCCAAAGGCCGGATGCGTGGCGCTGACCACCTTCGCATTTCGGACGCGGCCGGTGCTGTCCACGACAAATTCGATGACGGCCTGGCCCTCGATGTTTTGCATGCGCAATGCCGATGGATAAAGCGCGCGCGCAATTTTGACGGGTTGGGGTGGACGCGTGAGGGCCGTGGAACTGTGGCGGCCAAAATAGCGTTCGACGTAGCGCGTCGTGTAAGGGGTCGCGAGGACGTAGGCGAACGCCTCGGGGACGCTCTTTCCTTTCGCGATGATATCGAGCAATTCATCGGCCGCGGATGATTTCCGATCGGAGGCGAGTTTCAGCAGTTCGCGGGCCTTGGCCTCGTGGGCGGGATTTTGCGCGGACTGGCAGCCGTATAAGGCGGCGAGAATAAACGTGGCGTCCTTGTTGCCGCCGTCCGAAGCCAGTTCGAGCCATTGCCGGGCGAGATTCACCTCGGCCTCGGTGGCGCCGGGCCGCAGGTAGGTGGCGGCCATGCCGATCATGGAGTTGCCGTAATCCTGCTCGGCGGAGAGTTGATACCATTCCCGGGCGAGTCGCATGTCCTGCATCAGGTTTACGCCCCGGGAGTGCGCATAACGGCCGAGCAGGTGCTGGCCCTCGGCGTCCTTTGCGGCGGCGGCGGTCTTGGCCCACTGGAGCGCCTTGGCCATGTCCGCCTTGGGCCCGACGCCGCTGGCATACATTTCCGAGAGGATGAGCTGGGCGGGATGGTAGCCGGCGGTGGCCGCACGCTCGATCTCGGTCACGGCTCGCGCGCGATCGGCCGGCACGCCCCAGCCTTCGAGAAAAAGAATGCCGAGTTGAAGATAGGCGGCGGGCTGTCCGGCGGCGGCGGCCTGCTCGTAGTGCGTGCGCGCCTCGGCGAAGTCCTGTGGCACGCCGTCGCCGGTTTCGTGGAGCTTGCCCAGGCGCAGGTGGGCGACTCCGATTTGGCGGTCGGCGGCGAGTTGATACCACTTGGCTGCGGTGGCGCGGTCGGCGGATGTTTTGCTGAACTCATCGGCGTCGAGGGCGAGTTCCAACGCGGCGTCGGCGGATCCGGCAAGGGCTTGGGATTCCAGTTGCCGGCGCGCCGCAGGGGTGAGCGGTTCACCGGCCGTGGCCGCCAGCGTGAGCAGAAGCGATAACGCGAAGACGGGGCTGATCTTCATGCGAGCAGCAACCAATCGCGGGCGGCGAGAGGCAAGCTGATAAATACCCGGCGGGCGGACGCCGGCTCAGTGCGCGTCGTCGCGGGGATTGGTGAGACGATCGATCCAGGCGAGGGCGACGGCGGAGGCGACGAAGGTGACGTGAATGATGACCTGCCATTTCATGGTGCTGTCGGTCATCTTGTCAGCGTTGATGAAGGTTTTCAGCAGGTGAATCGAAGAGATGCCGATGAGGGCCATCGCGAGCTTCACCTTGAGGATGCCGGCGTTGACGTGCGAGAGCCACTCGGGCTGGTCGGGATGGTTTTGCAGGTTGAGGCGCGAGACGAAGGTCTCGTAGCCGCCGACGATCACCATGATGAGCAGGTTGGCGATCATGACGACATCGATCAGGCCGAGCACGATCAGCATGACGGTCGTCTCGGTGTCGGTGACGCCCCTGGGGATCGAATCGGGCGCCGCGTGGTGAAACAGCGCGAAGCCGATCAGATGCCAGAGTTCGAGGAGGAAGCGGTAAACGTAGACGCCCTGGGCGACGATGAGGCCGAAGTAGAGCGGGGCTTGCAGCCAGCGGCTGAAAAAGATCAGGCGGGACAGGGAGCGGACGCTGGTCGTGGAAGCGGAGGAGACGGACATGGAAGGGTCGGAAAGGGAGATTGGGCGGCGATGAAACGGGCGGAGGGCGGCTTGTCGAGCCCGAGTGGGTTATAAACGTGCGACAATTTTCGCTCAGGACTTTGTGAAGTGATACGAGCGATAAGAGAGTTCGCCGCGCTGGAGGGCGGTATAGACGCGTGAACCCTCGACGCCGGCGAAATCCCGGCCGAGACGGTGGAGAAATTTTGGCAGGTGGCGCGCGATCAACGCTTGCGAGCGCGCGGAGTTCAAGGTCATGCCGCGCAGCACCTCGGCGTTGATCATGCGGGACTGCACGAGCCGGAGTGGCGCGGCGGCCAGCGCCTGCTCCCAAGCGGCGAAATCGCTGTTGATGACACCGTCGCTGAAGCGGAAATCGGCGTAGAGAAAATGTCCGCCGGGCCGAAGCACGCGGGCGACCTCGACGAGAAAGCGGGGAAAATCCGGATAACAATGGGAAGCCTCGACGTTGACGACGGCGTCGAAACTGGCGTCGGCAAACGGCAGCCGGCCGGCATCGCCCTCGACGAAGTTGAGACCGGGGACCTCATGGCGCTGCCGGCAAAAACGGATGCCGGTGGGGTTAAGATCGAGGCCGGTGTAGCGGGCCGGCTGCAACGTGCGCGCGAGGTAGGAGGCGCCGCCGCCATGGCCGCAGCTGACCTCGAGGACGTTTTTGCCGCGCAAGTCGACCTGGGTCGCGACGTGGTGATAGAGCTGGATGCAGGCGCGGTTGGGTTCGTCGGCCGGCGAGAGCGGAAGCGCGAGCGGCGGATCGGTTTCGAAGGCGTAGTTAAGGAACAGGACTTCCTCGCCGCGCAGGCGCCGGGTGAGAAAGGGATACCAGAGTTTCCAGACCGCCTTGCGGATGGGCCCGATGGAAAAGAGATGATCGATGAGCGGCATGGCGGGCAGCGAGGGATCAGACGAAGACAGCTTTCGGAACCGATGCCATCGCGAACTCGCCGGCGCGTGAATAAGACCGAAGTCCGGCTTGCGAACGCGCGGCAATCTTGCGGCACTGACGGCACGTTACCCAACCCTCCCATGAGTCTTTTCATTGGCATCGATTCCGGCACCCAGAGCGTCAAAGCGGTCGTCCTCGACCTCGAAACCAAGCAAGTCGTGGCGGAGGCGCGCGCGCCGCACACGCTGATTAGCGGGCTGCCGGTCGGCCACATGGAGCAACATCCGCAGGAGTGGACCGCGGCGATGGATCGGGTGATCCGGGAAGTGGCGGCGAAGATCGACCGGTCGCGAGTGCGCGGCATGGGCGTTTCCGGACAGCAACACGGCTTCGTGCCGCTGGACGCGCACGGCAAAGTGATTCGTCCGGCGAAGCTGTGGTGCGACACTTCGACGACAGCCGAGTGCGCGATTCTCACAAGGAAGCTCGGCGGCGAGAAGGCGGCGATCCGCCAGGCGGGGCTGGCGTTTCTGCCGGGATTCACCGCGCCAAAAATCCTCTGGCTGAAGCGCCATGAGCCGGCGAACTACAAGAAACTGCGCCACGTGCTGCTGCCGCACGACTATCTCAATTTTCACCTGACGGGAAACTACGTCATGGAGCCGGGCGACGCGTCGGGCACGGCGCTGCTCGATGTGCGCAAGCGCGTGTGGTCGAAGGCGGCGATCGCCGCGGTGGACAAGAATCTCGCCGACTGGCTGCCGGCGCTCGGGGACTCGGGTGGCATCGCGGGCACGCTCAGTGCGGCGCGGGCGAAGGACTATGGATTTTCCACGGACGTAATCGTATCGGCCGGTGGCGGCGACAACATGATGGGCGCCATCGGCACAGGCAACGTCGCGCCCGGCGTGGTGACGGCGAGCTTTGGCACGAGCGGGACGATCTACGCGTTTGCGAAAAATCCCGTGGTGGATCCGCACGGCGAGATCGCGGCTTTCTGCTCATCGACGGGCGGCTGGCTCCCGCTGCTGTGCACGATGAACGTCACGACCGTGACGGAGCAGGTGCGCACGCTTTTCGGCCAGGATCATGCCGCGCTCGATGCGGCGATTGCCGCGGTGCCGCCGGGAGCGGGCGGGTTGGTGCTGCTGCCGTATCTCGCGGGAGAGCGCACACCGAACGTGCCGGCCGGTTCCGGCGTGATGCTGGGCTTGAATCAGAAAACCTTCGATTCCGGCCACATCGCCCGCGCGGCGATGGAGGGCGTGACGATGGGCATGAACTACGGACTGCGCCGGCTGGCGACGCTCGGCGTCAAGGCGAAGGAAATCCGCGTGACGGGCGGCGGCGCGAAGTCCGCCGGCTGGCGGCAGATCATGGCCGATGTGTTTGGCGTGCCGGTCGTCGCGATGATCGAGGACGAAGGTGCGGCACTCGGTGGCGCGATTCAGGCGGCCTGGGCGCTCACGCGGCAGTCGCAGCCGAAAGTGGCGATCACGCAATTTACGGAAGGAATCGTGGCGGTGAATACCGCGACGCGTTGCGTGCCGAACAAGGCCAATGTCGCCCGCTATCGCGAACTCCAGGCATTGCAGGACAAGCTGAGTCTTAGCCTGCGCGAGGTGTTTCCGGCGCAACGCAAGCTGGCGGAGTGAGGTTTCACCACGAAGAGCACAAAGGGCACGAAGAACGGGAGAGAGCCAAATGAGTTTCGCGATTCGAAGCGCGGTGATGGCGGATGCGGAACCGTTGGCGTCGTTGTTTGCAGAGCTTGGCTATCCGAGCACCCTGGCGGAAATGCAGGTGCGTCTGGGTCGGGTGCTCACGGATG
This sequence comes from uncultured Opitutaceae bacterium, assembly GCA_964525935.1. Lineage (GTDB taxonomy): Bacteria > Verrucomicrobiota > Verrucomicrobiia > Opitutales > Opitutaceae > UBA2377. The sequence goes on from CAZGJZ010000001.1 coordinate 632,335, forward strand.
ACGGCCATCGGGTGCTGATGGCGACGGATCCGGGAGGCGTGGTGATCGGGGCGGTGCACATTGCGCGGCTGATGTCGCTTGATGCCGATCTCTCGGGACAAATTTTAGGGTTGGTCGTGGATGAAAGCGTGCGGCGGCACGGGGTGGGCCGGGCACTGATGGCGGCGGCAGAAGGGTGGGCGCGTGACCGGAAATGCACGAAAGTGATTCTGCGTTCCAACGTGAAGCGCACAGCGGCACATGCCTTTTACGAGCGGATTGGTTACACGAATGCGAAGGCGCAGTATGCGTTTCGGAAGATGTTCTGACGCTTCGGGGTGTTAACGCGTAGCGCCGGGGCTTTTGCCGAATTTGCCGCGGTAGGCACGGCAGAACGTGTTGCTGCTGGTAAAACCGCTGGCGAGGGCGACGTCCTGAACGTTGAAGCCGGTGGCGACGAGCATAGTGCGGGCGTGCTCCAGGCGCAGGCGCCGCAGCATGGCACCGGGCGATTCGGCGTAGCGGGCGCTGAAGCCACGGATAAAATGTTCGCGGCTGATGCCGCATTTCTGGGCGACGCCTTTCAGGTTCACCGGCGAGCGGAAATGGTTTCGCACATAGTGATAGCCGAATTCGATGGGATCGCTCGTGCGCGTGCCCTGCACCTGTTCGCGATAAAGCGCGATCAGCAGCCGGTAGATCAGTTCGGCTTCATGCAGGCGGTCGCGAAACTGCCGCTGGCGGTAGCGCTGGATGATCTCGTCAAAGAGGGCGGTGGCCTCGGCGGCATCGGGCATGCGGACGATCGGGCCGAAGTCGGCGCGCAGGCGATCGAACAACGCACGGGTGCCAGTCGGCGAGAAGGAAATGAAGCGCAGCCGGTAGGGCTCGGTCGCCTCGGGGGGATAACCGTAGGCGGTGGGTTCTTCGTGCGTGAAGAGCATGGCGTGCCCGGGTGGGACGAGCCGGCGGCCGGCGGGATCACGAAACCAAGCGGCGCCCGACTGTGTGCGCTGGATGACCAGTGCCGTGCGGCCGTCGCGCAGGGCGTTCTCAAACTGGTAGGCGGGCGAGATCTGGATTTCCTCGGCGCCGACATTGACGACAGGGAAAGGGTCGGGGGCGGACATTCCGGGAATGTCACATTCTGCACATGATGAATCAATCTTTTGCTATCGCGTGAACTCGCGCCCGTTGGCTAATGCTGGGACGCTCTGTTTTATCCAACCCCGATCCCAGTCACAATAATCCCATGAGTGAATCGAAGAAGCCCAAGGCCATCGGCCATACCGCCCACACGCAGGACTCCGCCGCGCGCGGACTGCCGGGCAAGTTGCTGCGGCCGATCAAAATCACGATGCTCGGCGCCGGCAGTGCGTTTACGCCCCGCCTGATGAACGACATCCTGCGCATCCCGGGCGACCAGGGTGGCACGATTGCGCTCGTGGACATCGACCGTGAACGCCTCGCGACGATGACGAAGCTCATCACCCGCCTGGCCCAGAATCTCGGCAAGACCAACTGGACGGTGGTTGGCTCCACGGACCGCCGCTCGGTCATGGCGAAGTCCAACTACATTGTGAATTGCATCGAAGTGAGTGGCACGGCCTGCGTGCGCTTCGACAACGACATTCCCGCCAAATATGGCATCGACCAGTGCATTGGCGACACGATCGGGCCGGGCGGCCTGTTCAAGTCGATGCGCACCATCCCAGTGTTTCTCGCCGTCCTGAAGGACGCCGAGGAGCTTTGCCCTGATGCGATCGTGCTCAATTACACGAACCCGATGGCGATGATGTGTCTCGCGGCGGGCCGTTCGTCGTCGATGCAGCTCGTCGGCCTCTGCCACTCGGTGCAGGGCACGAGTCATTTGCTGGCAGGCCGCGCCGGCGTGCCCGTGAGCGAGATGGATTGGGAATGCGCCGGCATCAACCACATGGCGTGGTTCACGAAGCTCGAGCACAACGGCCGTGACCTTTATCCGCTGCTCAAGCGCAAGGCCGCCGCTGATCTCGCCCGTGCCTTCAAGGAAGGCCGGCCGAAGAACCCGAAGCGTCTCAACCGCCACGCGTGGCACGCGGAAGAGTGGCACAAGGATATCGTCCGCAAGGATATGATGCTGAACTTCGGTGCGTTTATCACTGAGTCGAGCGGTCACCTCTCCGAATACCTGCCTTACTACCGCAAGCGGCCCGACCTCATCCAGCGCTACAGCCGCGAAGGCTACGATGGCGGCACGAGCTTTTACGCCGACAACTGGCCGACCTGGCGCAAGATGGCCGACAAGCAGCGCGCGGCGATGCTCGCCGGCAAGGAGCCAATGGATTGGGAGCGCAGCTGGGAATACGCCAGCTGGATCATCGAGGCGCGCGAGAAGGATTCGCCCTTCCGCATTCACGGCAACGTGATGAACAACGTGGCCGGCGCGGGTCAGCTCATCACCAACCTCCCGGCCGACGGCTGCGTGGAAGTTTCGTGCATGATCGATCGCAACGGCATCAACCCGACGCGCTACGGTGCGCTCCCGCGCCAGATGGCGGCGTTGTGCGACTCGAACATGCGGATGTTCGACCTCGGCGCCCAGGCCTGCATCGAGCGCTCGATTGAGAAAGCGATCTACGCGCTGATGCTCGATCCGTTGACGGCCGCGGTGTGCAGCCCGTCCGAGATCAAGCAAATGACGCTCGAGATGTTCAAGGCGGAGAAGAAATTCCTGCCCGGCTACAAGTGAGCCGCAGTTAATGCGGCATAAGAAAAGGACCGGTCATCCGACCGGTCCTTTTTTGTGTCACAGCGCCGGGGTGAATTACTCGCCATCCACGCGGCGGCCGACGATCACGAGATCGCGGGCGACGCCGTCGAGTTGGGCGACGCGCGGCAGATGCGCCCAGCGGGCGAAGCCGAGCGACTCGAACAAAGTGAGGCTCGGGATGTTGTGGGCGAAAATGTAGCCGAGCAGCGTGTGCACGCCACTGGCAGGCGCCTGCCGGATTGCTTCGTTGACGAGGTGCTTGCCGAGTCCGCGGCGGCGATGGGTTTCCGCGACGTAGACGGCAATCATCGCCGTGCCATCGTAGGCAGCGCGCGGGTAAAAAGGATCGAAGCTCAGCCAGGCGGCGATGGTGCCGGCGTCGTCGAGCACCCAGATCGGGCGGCGGGCTTCGCGGTGGGCGTTGAACCAGACGCGGCGGCTTTCGACGGTCACGGGCGCGACATCGGCGGTGACCATGCGGCCGGGGATCGTGGCGTTGTAGATCGCCGTGATGGCCGGCAGGTCTGCCTCGGTGGCCGTCCGCAATTGCATGCTATTTTTTGATGAACCGCAGCAGCCAGACAAAGATCAGGGCGCCGACGACGGCGAAGATGAGCTGCCCGATAAACTGATGGGCGCTGATGCCGACGAGACGGAAGAGAAAGCCACCGAGAAACGCGCCGATGATGCCGACGATGATGTTGCCCAAAAAACCGAAGCCACTGCCCTTGGTGATGAGCCCGCTGATCCAGCCGGCGAGGCCGCCGACGATCAGGAAGATGACAAATTGCTGGAAGCTCATGGCCGGCGGCGGGACTTATTTCGCGGCGGCGGGGCGGGCGAATTCCATCGTTTCAATGATGGTCTCGATCCGGCGGCGGAGCAGGGCGTCTTCCTCGGCCGTGTTCAGCTTGTAGGCCGTGCCTTCGAGCACGCGCTCGGCGAGTTCGATGCTGATCACGTAGACAAAGCCGTGGCGCACGAAGAGCAGGTTGCCGCGTTTGGCGACGGGCACGGGCGCATCGGCTTCGAGGCTGGCGAGACGGTGGCCAAACATCGTGCCGCCCGGCAGGAGGACGCTGACGTAGAGGGAGCCGTCCATGAACTTGGCATCGAACGCGGTGCTTTCCACGCGGGCCCCGGGAAAGGATTGCTCAAAATCCGGCATCGCGAACGACGTGAAGAACGCCGTGAGGTAATCCTTCAGGCCGCGCGTCGAGAGTTCCCAGCGCTGGGTCGCATCCTGCTGAAAGCAGCCGATGGTGAGGTGCACGTTGAACTGGTCTTGAAAAACGACGACATTCTCGGTGTCGGAAATGCTGCCGCCGAGTTCCTGCAGGACGGGCAGCGGAATCCGATAGGCCTTGGTGGGTGAGAGATAAACCCCGCTCTCGACGCGGCCGACAAGACCGCCGGTGCCCTGGGCGAAAGCGGTGGCAGAGAGGGTGAGGGCGAAAAGGCAGGAAATGAGGAGACGGATCATTGTAGATAACTGTAGGGCTGCGCGGCTGGCTTTCAAGCTGACGCTTGCGGCACACGCAGTTGTTTCCAGAGGTCGACGGGCACGGCCTCGGCGCGAGTTTGGGCGGAGAGACCGGCGCGCTCCAGTTCGACAAACCAGGCGCGACCGCCGTCGGGCAGCCGGTCACGCAGGAGGGCGCCGAGCTGCTTGCGGCGTTGTTGAAAACAGGCGCGGATGAGGGCTTTCGCGGCCACGGGGAAAACGAAGGGCGCGGGCTTGCGCACGAGATGGAGCAAACAGGAATCCACGTCAGGCCGCGGATGGAAACACGCGCCGGAAACCCGGTGCCCGGGCGCCACATCGTAGGCGGCCTGGAGAAAAATCGAGATGGCACCGAAAGTCTTGGAGCCGGGCGCGGCGGCATAGCGCTCGGCGGCTTCGAGCTGGAGCATCAGCACGAGACGCGACGGCAACGGGCCGCCCAGCACGGCATCCATCCATGGCGTGGAGATGGCGTAGGGCAGATTGGCGACGATCTTGAAGTCGGTGGTCGCAGCGGAAGGCAGCGCGGCGAGAGGCTGCTCGACCGCATCGCCCTCGAGCAAGTGAAGCGTAGCGGGGAAACGCGGGCTCAGGGTTTCACGCAGATGCGCGGCGAGCGTCGCGTCCTTCTCCACGGCCCAGACGGTTGCGCCGGTTTCGAGCAGGGCCGAGGTGAGCGTGCCGAGGCCGGGGCCGACTTCGACCACCGTGTCGCTGGCACGGACTTCGGCCAGCTCGAGGGATTTGCGAACGATATTGCCGTCGACGAGAAAATTCTGGCCGAGAAAGCGCTTCGGCTGGTGACCGAGGCGGGCCAGCAGTTCGCGAGTGGCGGTCGGCGAAAGCGGCATGATCAGGCGGTGTCCGTGAGGCTCTTGCGCATGACGAGATCGGTGACCGCATAACCCGCGGCGCGGTAGAGCGCGGCGGCACCGGTATTTTGGGCAAACACGTGAAGCCCGATCGTGGCGTAGCCCCGGGCAGTGGCAGCGGCCTCGAGGAGCTTCAGGGCCTGGCGCCCGTAACCCTGACGCCGGCTTTCGGGATAAACGTAGAGATCGTAGAGAAAGGCGTGGGACTCACGGCGGCCAAACCACAGGAAACCGATTCGCGAGCGGGTGGCCGTCTCGGTGAGCGTGTGGAGGTGGTGATCCTGCGTGTTGCGGCCGCGGGGCAGCAGGTTGGTGATGGCGGAGCGCGACTGCTCCAGGGACTCGCGTTGCGTCCATGCACCGCTGGCGACCTTTTCCGCGGCATACTCGGGCACGATGATATTCATCCAGTCCGTATAATCGGCCGAGGACATGGAGGTGAGCACGAGGGGCATAAGTTTTTAGCGACCGGCGTTGGCGAGGGAAGCGAGCAGGGCGGCGGTGTCGGGGGCTTTCATCAGCGCTTCGCCGACGAGCACGGCGTGGGCGCCGGCGGCGCGGGCGCGGGCGGAGTCGGCGGCGGTGAAGATCCCGCTCTCGCTCACGGCGATGACGTTTTTGGGGAATTGCGGGATGAGGCGTTCGCTGAGGCCGAGGTCGGTCTTGAAGATGGCGAGGTCGCGGTTGTTCACGCCGATGATGCGGGCATCGTGGGCGAGGGCGCGGGCGAGCTCGGCTTCGTTATGAATCTCGAAGAGTGCATCGAGGCCGGCGGCCTGCGCCGCGGCGTAGAGTGCGGCGATCTCCGGATCAGTGAGGGCGCGGACGATGATGAGGATGGCACTGGCGCCGGCTTCGCGGGCCTGGAGCACCTGGACGGGATGCACCATGAAATCCTTGCGCAGGCAGGGAACGGCAGGCGGTTCGCGCCGGAACAAGGTGGTGACGGCGGTGAGGTCGGCGAGGGTGCCGCCGAAGAATTTCTCATCGGTAAGCACCGAAAGCGCGCTGGCGCCGGCGGCGCGGTATTTCACGGCCTGGTCGGGGGCGGCGATGCCGGTGGCGATGGCGCCGGCGGAAGGCGAGCGACGCTTGATCTCGGCGATGACGGCGAGACGGCCATCGGGGCGGCGCAGGGCGGCGGCGAAGGAAGGCGGTGCCGGCCGGGCGGCGTGCAGGGCGGAGAGCTCGGCGAGAGGCACCGGGCGGATGAGCGCCGCGATCTCCTGCCGCTTCCAAGCCATGATCTCGGTGAGTTTGTCGGACATAGTCAGTAAGGAACCACGAAACACACGAAAGACACGAAAACCAAACCTGAATTATTCAGGAATTTTAGTGTGTTTGGGGTGTTTCGTGGTTTCTCCTCTGTGAATGAGTGCCGTTGAAGACCTTCGCAAAACCATCGCTGCGCTGCGCGCACCGGGCGGCTGTCCCTGGGACCAGGAGCAAACGCACGGCACGCTCGTGCGCTGCCTGATCGACGAAGTGAGCGAGTTGATCGAGACGATCGACCAACTCGACCTGCCGCACATGCGCGAGGAGCTGGGGGACGTGCTCATCCAGGTGATTTTCCATGCGCAGCTCGCGGAGGAGGCGGGACATTTCAATCTCGAGGACGTGGCGCGGGAGGTAAACGAGAAGCTCATTCGCCGGCATCCCCACGTCTTTGGCGACCACAAGCTCGGCACCTCCGAGCAGGTGCTGGTGCAGTGGGAGCAGATCAAGGCGCAGGAGCGGAAAAACGCCCCGGTGGTGACGCGCGTTTTCAAAGACCTGCCGCCGCGGTTGCCGGCGTTGATGTTTGCCGAGGCGGTGTGGAAGCAGATCGAAAAGAAGCAGCTTCCGGCCGGGCCGAGCGTGGACACGGCGCAAGTGCAGGCGCTGGGTCGGCAGCTGGACGACGCCGCGCTCGGGCGGATGCTGTTTGAAATCGCCGCCGCCAGCCGCGCGCAGGGACTTGATCCCGAAGGTGCACTGCGACGCCATGCGGAAAAGGTAATGAGCGATGTCGAAAAAAACCTCCAAGCCGGAACCGCTCGCGCCGCCACCTGACGCGGTGCTCGCTGAATGGTGGCAGCCTTTCGCGGATTACCTCGCGAAGGAGCGGCGCTATTCGCCCTACACGCTCCGCAACTACCGGCAGGCGTTCGACGACTTCTATCGCTGGCTGGCGGAGAGTGGCGCTTGGACGAAGGGGCTCGATCAGCTGGAACTGCGGGTGATGCGCGACTTCGTCATCGAGTCGACGCATCGCTTCGGCCGGCGGACGCTGCATAACCACGTCTCGGCGCTGCGGGCCTTTGGGAAATTCTGGGTGAAGCGCGGGCGGCTGAAGCGCAATCCGTTCATCGGTGTGCCGCTGCCGAAGCTGGAGAAACGGCTGCCGCAATTTCTCACCGAGGAACAGATGCGGCGCCTGCTCGCGGGGCCGCAGCGCCTGCTGGAGAACGGCAGCGCGGATGCGTTTACGGCGTGGCGTGACCGGCTGGTGATGGAGTTGCTTTACGGTGGCGGCCTGCGCGTGAGCGAACTGGTCGGCCTCGACTACGGGGCGATTGATTTTACGGACGGCGTCGCACGCGTGCTCGGCAAGGGCCGCAAGGAGCGGCTGTGTCCGCTGGGGCGCGTGGCGATGGCGGTGCTGGTGAAATTTCGCGACGAACAGGCACGCGACACCGGGCCGGAGGCGCCCGTGGTCATTAACCGGCAACATGGCCGGCTGGCGGTGCGGGAAGTGCAACTGCTGTTGAAACGCTACCTCGCGCTGGCCGAGCTGCCGCTGGAATTAACGCCCCACAAACTGCGGCACAGTTATGCGACGCACCTCCTGAACGCCGGCGCCGATCTACGGCTTGTGCAGGAACTGCTCGGGCATGCGCAGCTGGCGACGACCCAAATCTACACGCATGTGAGCATCGCCCGGCTGCAGGAGATCTACGCCAAGGCGCATCCGCGGGCATAGACGGCCGAAAAGCTGGGGGCGGGCCCGGCTCGGAATAGGTTCGAGCCCTTATTTATTTTGCCCGCACTTTGCGACGAGAGGTGAATTTCTTGCCGGGAAATAATTTCGCCTTGGCAGGACTGCTTTATGCTAACGGATTTATCGTGATGACTCGGCGCACCTTCGCGGAACTTTATTGCGAGAAACATGGGATACCCATGGAACGATACGGGAGCAGTGTTTTTAACCGCACGCTGTATGCCCATGCCCGGCTGCTGGCCTGGCTGATCAATTTGGTGCATCGCGAGTATTTCGCGCCGGACCGCGACTTCGTGGAGGACGTCGGCCGCTTGCGCGCGTATCACGATTTCATCGGCTCGGGACTCGATTTCAGCCACCATCCGGAGAACCGAGGGTTTTTGCGCAGCGTGCTGCGGGTGCGGATTTCCACGGAAAAAATGCGGGTGCTGGCCAAGGAGGTTCTCCGGCATGCCAAGGTGCCGGTGCAGGATAACGAGAAAGGCACAATCGAGCCGTTCTCGAAAGATGCGGGTAACGAATCCGACGACGCGAAGCAGCCGGGGCTCTGAGGTCCGCGGCGACGCGCGAGAGGCTTACGGCGTCAGCGATAGACGCTGGGCAGCGCTGTTATCGGCGTGATCGTAGACGACCACTTCGATCGAGGTGGCACCGGCAGCTTTGTCGGCGGGCAGCTCGAGAACGAAAGTTTCGTCGCGACCGTCGAGAATGCCGTCGACAGGGTGCTCAATGGTTTCCTTGAGGCCGTTGTTCAGCGTAAATTCGACGCCGGCAAGTTGGGAGAGCGCGTCCTTGGCGTGCACGGTGACGGTCACCAGCCCGTTGGCGCGTTGCACGGTGGCGCTGATGATGGCGGGCGGGGTGCGGTCGACGAGGAGGTCGTCGGTCTCAAACCTGGCGGAGAGTCGGTCGGCCGCGGGACGGGGCGCGGCTTCGGTGGTGACGAGACAGGTTTGATACACACCTTCGGGGAGATGGGAAATGTCGAACTGCACGTAGGTTTCCCGGGTGGCGATGGCGAGGTCGGTCCATTTTTCGTCGCCGGAACGCCGGATCGAAAACGTGTTCAGGAGTTCGTCGCCATCGGCGTCGTTGACGTTCCACACGACGAGTTGCGCGCCGGTTTGGGGCACGACCGAGCTGGAATAGAGCGGATTGCGGCGCTTGTCATCGTCGCGACCGGTGCCTGATAGCAGCTGGCCGAGCGTGGTCGAGACGGGCTGATTGGGCTCGGCGGCGGGAACGAGCGCGTAATTGGGGGAGATCACATGGAAATCCTGCAACTGCGGGCGGCGATTTTGGGGCAGGTAGTTGAGTTCGGCCTTGTCGATGACGAAGCCGGCGGTGCGCGGGGTCAGGCGGACCTGCACGTAACGACCGCGGAGGCCGGCGACGAGCCAGCCGCCGTCCTGCGGGGTGGCGGACTGCCAGGCGGTCCAGCCTTCGGTTTCATCGCTGCCGTAGCTGGCGCGCAGCTCGATGCCGAGATTGCCGGCCTGTGTGTTGGACGCGGCGCCCAATTGAAGCTGGCCGATCGTGGCGAGGACGCCGAGATCGATGCGGCGAGTCTCGGCGGAACTGGCCGTGGCGCCGGGAAAATTGATGAGGGTCAGGCCGGTGGGGTTGTTGCCGATGGCGTAAAAGGCGCCGGGAATCTGCGCAGCGGGAACAAGGCCGTTGAGCTGCGACGGCACGGCACCGGCGTAGGTGAGGCCACGCTGGTTTGCGGGATCGTAGCCGAGGAGTTCGCCCTGCTCACCGCCGGCGATGAGCACCTGGTTTTCGCGACGGACGAGACGGTAGAAGGCGATATTGGCGCGGGCGGCGGCGACTTCGGGAAAGCCACCGTCGGGAAACCACAGGAGCTGGCTGCGACCGGCGAAGCGTTCGGGTTGCACGGGCTCGGGCGGGGTGGGCGGCGGCGGGGTGTCGGAGTCGGAAGCGGCGGCGCTGCCCGAGTCGGCGTTTTCGTCGGTGGACTTGGCAGCGGGTTTGGGGCGGTTGAGCCGGGCTTCGCGCGTGCCGGAAGCAAAGGTTAACGCTGCATAGAAACCGCCATCCCACGGCAGGAGGTCGCAGACTTCGGCGCCACGGTTTTCGGAGAGGATGCGCGGCGCACCGCCGGCGGCGGCGAATTCGTAAACATTGCCCTTGGGCGCAGAGCCGGCGATCACGCGACCATCGGCGAGACGCAGAAGGCGGCGGACGTTGCGGTCGCGGATTTCGCCGAAGAGCGTGATGCCGCGGGCGGCGAGGGCTTCGGGACTCGTGATTTTCTCCGCGTGATCGCCGCCTTTGGCGAAAGCCGCGAGATCGACGCGGTAGATGCGGCCGGGATTGCCGGTGGCGACGAGGACCGTGAGTTGAGGGTTGAGCGTTGAGAGTTGAGAGCTGGAAGCGGGCAGGACGGTGAGATCGAAGATGGAATCAACCGGCAGCGCGACGCGGGCGAGGACCTGGCCCTCGCGAGCGAGGACGAGGGTGCCTTGCGGTGAGGTGCCGACGAGCAGGTCGCCGTTGGCGAGACGGGCGGCGGCGAAGAGGTGGGTTTCCGGAAGATCGAGCAAGGTCTCGACCTTGGCCTCGCCGCGGACGTCGGGATTGATGCGAAGCAAGCGACCCTCGGGACCGGTGCCGACGAGGAGTTGGTTGCCATCGGGCGTGAGCGACCAGAGGAGGGCTTCCGTGGAGGGGAGTTTGATCTCGGTCACCGCCGGGCCCGCGAGCAGGCGGCCGTCGGAGCGGGTGGCCGCGCCGCGGAGATTGCGGCTCGGCACATCGCGGAAGAAATCGACGTCCTGGGTTTTGGAAAGAGGCGCGGCAACGGCGAGGCCCGCGAGTGCCGTGAAAAGGCCGGCGCGAAAAAAGGTGAGGGAAGACATGCGTAAGATTTAGTCGGCGACGCGGAAAGGGCGGCGGATGGTGCCGGGGATGAGGCGGCCGGGCAGTTCATGCGTTTCCCAGAGCGGGACGATGGCCGGCCGGCTGTAGTAGCGGGCCTCATCGGACTTGGTGGCGATGCGCTCGAAGGACGCGGGGAGGTCGCGGGTCGCGGAGGCCTGGTCGATGAAGAGCCGAGCGCTTTCGACGACGGCGAGGTAGAGCCCATCGGGTTCGCGGGAGTTGCGCACGAGTTCGAGCAACGCGGCGAAACCACGGATCTGCGCGGCGGTGATCGCGTTGGCGCGGCCGGTGAGTTGGTCGAGCGAAGGGCCATTGGTCACGACGAGTTCGAGTGCGCGACCCTGCCAGTCGGCCGGCACGGGGATGTGGACGATTTCCTGCGAAGGTTCGCCCTGGTAATCGCGCCAGCCGAGGGTGACATCGAGCTGTTCGCCGGGAGCGAGGACGGCGCGGGAGAGCTGGACGTATTCGAGCGTGGTCTGCGGATTTTCGGCCAAGGGTGTGACGCGAACCGAGATGCCCGTCGGGAAAGTGGACTCGTAGGGATTTTGAAGAACGGCGGAGATGTCGCGGACGAATTCGGCCAGCCCCTGCGTGATGCCCTGCGGTCCGCTGAGGAGGGTGGCCGTGGGCACGCGGTCGCCATTGGCGAAGGTAAATTCGGCCTGCATGCGAACGCCGTGCGTGAAGCCGGCGTCGTTGGAGCCCATGACGGATTGAGCGGCGCCGGCGCCGATGACGAGAGGCGTGAGCTGCTGGTGGCGGGCGGCGGAAAAGCGGAGGTGCTTCGGCTCCTCGCCCGGACGCTCGACGGTGATGTCAACGGGCAGCAAATCGGGGGCGGCGCCGAGTTCGCCGGAGATGGCGGAGAGGCGGTCCTGGTTTACGGTGCCGATGATTTCGCCGGTGTTGGCGACCTTGAGGGAGCTGAGATTGGAAGGGAGAATCGTGACGATCTCGGAGCGCGCCATGGGCAGAGCCACATCGCCAAGGCCCATCATCGGATGGCCAAAGGCGACGACGCGGTCGCCGTTGACGTAGGAAACGGTGCCGGTGGCGGCGAGGGTGATGTCGCCAGTCGTGACGGCGACGGCAACAGCGTCGCCGGGCTGCAGCGGATGCGACTCGGATTGGGCGATGGAGGCGGCGCTCATCTGGCCGCCGAGACCGCTGACCCGTAGGCCGAGCGCGGCGAATTGCGGCGCGAGCCAGTCGATGACCTGTGGCGCGAGGCCGCCGAAAGCGAAGACGGGGGAAAGCGGTTGCAAGGCGTCGCCGCCGGGCGTGCGCGCGGGCTGGGTCTGGCGGTTTTTGTGCGTCGCGGCGTTGGCGGCGGTGACGTCGGACTTTTTGCTGACCTCAAGCAAGTCGGAGATCGGCGTGAAGCCGGCGTAGCGCACGGTTTCGAACCGTTGCACTTGATAGGAAAGCGCGCCGGCGATCTTGCCGTCGATGTAGAGCGGACTGCCGCTCATGCCGGCGACGGCGCCCATCTTTTGCACGCGCTCGTCGGTGAGCTGGCAGAGGATGAGGGATTTGCCGGGGCCGAGGGCGTTGCGCACGACGCCGGTGACCTCGACGTTGAACGGCTCGGGCTGCGTGCCTTGGAAAACGGTCCAGACCTCGCCCTTCATACCGGGCTTGAGGTCATCGAGCGCGAGCGCGGGGGCGTTGACGGGTTGGGCGGAAGCGTGGGCCGCACAAGCGAGCAAACCGACGACGACAAGCGAGACGGACCGGAGTCGCGAAAAGGTGGAGGTCGTGGCGGCGGAAAAGATCATAGGTCGCGAATGGCCTGGCTCATGACTTCGCAGGCGCGGGCGATGGCGGGACCATCGTGGGCGGTGCTGATGAAACCAGCTTCGTAGGCACTGGGAGCAAGATAGACGCCATTGTCCAGACAGGCATGAAAAAAGCGCGCAAAAAGCTTGGCGTCGCCAGTCAGGGCGGTGGCGTAGTCGCGCACAGGCGTGGCCGTGAAGAAGATGCTGAACATTGACCCACACTGGGGAACTTGGGCGGCGATGCCCTTGGCGCGCGTGGCGGCGAGCACGGCGTCGCGGAGCTGGCGGCCGAGGGCGTCGAGGCGCGCGTAGGGGTTTTGCTCTTCGAGCAGTTTCAGGCCGGCGATACCGGCGGCCATGGCGAGCGGGTTGCCGCTGAGAGTGCCGGCTTGATAAACCGGGCCGAGCGGCGCGAGGTGGTCCATGATATCGGCGCGACCACCGAAAGCGCCGACCGGGAGGCCGCCGCCGATAATTTTGCCGAGACAGGTGAGGTCAGGGACGATGTGTTCGCGCTCCTGCACGCCGCCGCGGGCGATGCGGAAGCCGGTCATGACCTCGTCGAAAATGAGGACAGTGCCATGCTGCGCCGTGATCTCGCGCAGGTAGGCGAGGTAGCCGGCATCGGGCATGATGAAGCCGACATTACCGCAGTAAGGTTCGATGATGACGCCGGCGATCTGGCCCGGGTTGGCGGCGAAGGCGGCGGCGAGGGCGGCGCGATCGTTGTAGGGCAAGACGACGGTCTCGCGGGCGAATGAAGCGGGCACGCCGGCGCTGTCGGGATTGCCGTGGGTGAGCGCGCCGGAGCCGGCCTTGATGAGCAGCGAGTCGGAGTGGCCGTGGTAGCAGCCGGAGAACTTGATGATCTTGTCGCGCTTGGTGAAACCGCGGGCGAGCCGGATGGCGGACATCGTGGCTTCGGTGCCGCTGTTGCACATGCGGACTTTTTTAATCGAAGGCACGAAACGCACGATGAGCTCGGCCATCTCGACCTCGTAGGGATTGGGCGTGCCGAAGGAGGTGCCGCTGTCGAGGGCGGCGGCGATGGCGGCCTTGATGCGCGGATGATTGTGACCGTGGATCGCCGGGCCCCAAGTGCAGACGAAGTCGATCAGCTCGCGACCGTCAGCTGTGGTCAGCGTAGCGCCCTGCGCGGAGCGGGTGAAGAACGGGGTGCCACCGACGGAGCGGAAAGCACGGACGGGGGAGTTGACGCCGCCGGGGATGAGTTGGAGGGCGCGGGCGAAAAGGTTGTCGGAGGCGGAGGAAGACGGCATTGGTTAGATTAGGTCTTATAGGTCGTATAGGACCTATACGACCTGTGATGAAAAATCTTAGCTCACGTATTTTTGGACGATCGGGATGCGCCGGCCGACGCCGAAGGCGAGGGACGTGATTTTCAGACCGGGGGCGGCTTGCTTGCGCTTGTATTCGTTGAGGTCGACCTTGCGGGCGATGTCGTTGACGACGGCTTCGGGGAAGCCCTGCGCGACGAGGTCGCGGCGCGAGAGGCCTTCCTCGACGTAGCCTTTGAGGATGGCGTCGAGTTGGTCGTAGGGTGGAAGGCTGTCCTGGTCGGTCTGGTCGGGGCGGAGTTCGGCACTCGGCGGCTTCTCGATGGTGTTGAGCGGGATGATCTCGCGGTCGCGATTAATCCAGCGGGAGAGGGCGTAGACCTGGGTCTTGAAGACGTCGGAGATCACGGCGAGGCCGCCGGCCATGTCGCCGTAGAGCGTGCAGTAACCGACGGCGACTTCGCTCTTGTTGCCGGTGGTGAGGAGGAGGGAACCGAATTTGTTGGAGAGCGCCATCATCAGGACGCCGCGGATGCGGGCCTGGATATTTTCCTCGGTCACGTCGGGTTTCAGGCCGGTGAAGATGGGGCCGAGTGCGGTTTCGCAGGCGGCCACGGCATCGGCGATGGCGATGGTCTCGAAGCGGATGCCGAGGTTTTGGGCGAGGATGCGGGCGTCGTCCTTCGAGTGGCCGGAGGAAATCGCGGACGGCAGGGAAACGCCGATGACGTTGGCGGGGCCGAAAGCCTCGACGGCGAGCACGGCGACGAGGGCGGAATCGATGCCACCGGAGAGCGCGATGAGGGCGCGCTTAAAGCCGCTCTTGTGCGCGTAGTCGCGAAGGCCAAGGACGAGCGCGTCGTAGATGTCCTTCATCTCGGGCTGGGCGAAGGTGGGGTGGAGAAGTTGAGAGTTGAGCGATGCGAGTTGAGAGGCGGACAAGCCGGTATCAACCACGCGAAGATCCTCGGAGAAGGCGGCGAGGCCGGCGGTGATGGTGCCGCGAGCGTCGGCGACGAGACTGCGGCCGTCGAAGACGAGTTCGTCGTTGCCGCCGACGGCGTTGACGTAGGCGACCGGGCAGCCGAGCGCACGGGCGGCGTCGGTGACGAGGGTTTCGCGCGTGATTCCCTTGGCGTGATACCACGGGCTCGCGGAGAGGTTGACCATCACATCGCAGCGTTGCGCGGCGAGCTGGCGGACGGGATCGAGACCGCTGTAAAGACGGCGCGTGCTGATCGTGGGATGTGTCCAGATATCTTCGCAGATCGTGACGCCGATGCGCTTGCCGGCATGCGTGATCACGGTGGGCTGCGGGGCGGGTTCGAAATAGCGGTCTTCGTCAAACACGTCGTAGGTCGGGAGCAGGCACTTGCGGGCGGTGGTGACGATCTGGCCGCGGTGGCAGAAGGCGGCGGAATTGTAGAAGGGCCGGCCTTGTCCGCTGGTGTTGGCCTCGACCGTGCCGATGAGGGCGGGAACGTCGCCAACGGCGGCGGCGATTTGCGCGAGGGAGTCGCCGATGTCGGGCACGAAGCGGCGTTTCAGCAACAGGTCGCGCGGCGGATAGCCGCAGACGGCGAGTTCGGGGAAGACAACGAGTTCTGCGCCTTGCGCCACGAGGGCGGCGTAGGCGTCGATGATTTTGCGGCGATTGCCGGCAAGGTCACCGACGATGGGATTGAGCTGGGCGAGACCGAGGCGCATGATGTGTGAAAGGTTCAACGTGGAGTGATTTCCGCGACCTGACAACTCGCAAGGCTTGCACTCTGGCTCGGCTGGGTAAGATTTGCTGCACCATTATCATGCGGAAGTTACGGTATCTTTGGATCACAGGTTTGGGCTTGGCAGCGACGCTGACGGCGACGGCGGCTGAACCGCTCCGGCTCACGCTGGCGCAGGCACTCGCGACGGCGGAGCAAACCAGCATCAGCGTGCTCATCAGCCGCGAATCAGTGGCGCAGGCGATCGAGGTGGCGGTGCAGCAACGCAGCAATCTGATGCCGCAGGTGACGCTCGATGCCGCGCAACGTCGCAGCCGGACCGCCTCGGTGGGTGGAGCGCTCGTGAATAGCGGAATTAATAACCGTTTCGACGCGCAGCTCAATGGCCGGATCGACCTGCTCGATCCGGAGCGGATCGCGACCTATAAGGCGGCCGATTTCGCGATCGCCGTGGCCAAGCTCGGACAGGCGCAAGTGCGTGAGGTGGTGCTGGCGGCGGTGGGCCGGGCGTATTTTGCGCATCAACGCAATTTGAGGCGGATCGATGTGCTACAGGCCAATATCGCGCGTTCGCACAGTCTCCTGCAGTTGACGCAGAACCGGCTCGATGCCGGCGTGGCGACGCAGATCGACGTAACGCGCGCCGAGGCGCAGCTCGCGATCGATGAACAGGAGCGCTTGCAACAGGACACCGTGCTGCAGGCGAGTGAACTTCTGCTCAAACAACTGCTCGCGCTCGACATGGCGCAGCCGCTGGAACTGGCACCATTTGAGGTGCGCCGCACCGAGCCCGCCGCTTACCTCGCGAGCATGGAAGCGGCGGCCAACACGCATCGCGCCGATGTGCTGGGCGCACAAAAATTGCTGGAGCAAAACGACCTCGAGGTGCGTGCGGTGCGCTACGGCCGGCTGCCGGCGTTCGCGATCCTCGGTAGCTACGGCCTGGCGTCGAGTGAAGCGTTCGACGGCAATGAAACGCGCGTGTGGTCGGGCAGCCTCGCGATGAGCGTGCCGGTCTTTGACAGCAAGCGGATCAGTTCGCTGACCAACTACGCGCTCTCGCGCCGCCGGGCGCAGCAATTGCGCGTGCAAGATTTGCAGTCGCAGGTTTCGGCCGAGCTCCGGTTTGCGCGGCAGGATGCGGCGTCGCGCCTGGCGCAGATCAAGGTCGCCGAAAAAGGCTACAACCTGGGTGAACAGGAGCTGGCGCTGGCGCGGCGGCGTTTCGAGCAGGGGGTCGCGGACAATCGCGAACTGGTTGAGGCTCAATCCCGGCTGGCGGCGGCGAGCGATAATTTCGTCGAGGCGACCCATTTTTATAACCTGAGCCGGCTGGAACTGGCCCGGGCGCAGGGTGCCGTCAGCGGGATCCTGGCTGAACAGGAGAAATGAGCGCGCCGGTCCGACTGATTCTGGCGTCAGCCTCGCCGCGGCGGCGCGAGCTGCTCGCGCAATTGGGTCTGCCGTTTGACGTCGTGGTTGCCCAGGTGACCGAGCACGAGGATCCCACGACCGATCCGCGGACGATGGTGTCGCACAATGCCGCGCTCAAGGCCGACGAGGTCGCCGCGCGCTATCCGACCGCATGGGTGCTGGGGGCGGATACGACGGTATTTATCGACGGAACGGTGCTGAACAAGCCGCGGGACGCGGCGGAAGCACGGGCGATGCTTCGGCGGCTGAGTGGGCGCACGCACACGGTCTTTACGGGTCTCGCGTTACGGCAGGCGGCGAGCGGCTATAAGGCCGACGACGGCGTGGCGAGCGAAGTGACTTTTCGCGACCTGACGGATGCGACGATCGCCGATTATCTCGGCAAGGTGCACACGCTCGACAAGGCCGGCGGCTATGGGATTCAGGAGCACGGCGACCTGATCGTGGCCGGGCAAACGGGGTCGTTTACGAATATTATCGGGCTTCCGCTCGAAGCGACGAAACAAATTTTGACGAATGCCGGTCTCCTCGGCTGACTCAACGTCGTTCGTCCATGACCCAATCGCCCATTTCCACGCCCGTCGCACCCGCCCGCCGCCGCAAGGTGTCGCCCTTGGCCGACGAGTCGGCGATGCGGTCCGTGAAGATCGGCGTGATCGGCACGATTGTCGTGCACGTGCTGTTGTTTTTGGCGGTGCCTTTTTTCCTGAAATTCCAGCCGGAGCGCAAATTCACGCCGCCGCCGGCGGACCAGCAGTTCGATATCGAGCTCGCGCAGGAGGAGTTTCAAATGCCTGAACCGCCCCCGCCGAAGCCGCCGGCGCCGTTCAAGTTTGTCGAGACCAACCCCGACGCGCCCGACAACGTGCCCGACAAGACGGACAACTTTGGCGCGCAGAACCAGCAAGTCGCGCAGGAGAAGCCGTCGGATCAGATCGGTTCCGATCGGCCGGCGATGGAAGGCCGGAAGGATTTTGAATCGAACCAGATTATAACCGGCCGGCTGTCGCAGCAAAGGCCGCCCGCGGCGAGCGCACCGCCGACGCCGGAAACCCTTGCGACTCCTTCCGTGGAGCAGATGCGCGCGGAGCAAAACCCGCTCGCCGGTTTTGAAAAGGCCGAAGGCGAGGACCAGGACAGCTACGGGACCAATGTCGCAAAGTTCGCCGACCACACTACGCCGGCGAGGGAAAAGGTTGAAGGCGTGAAGGACGCGCCGCTGATCGAAGGTGCGACCAGCATGACGCCACGGATCGATCCGAAGCGTCCGCGCCCGCAGCCCAAGCTGGAGAAGAATGCGCGTCCGGCGATTTTCGCGGAGAACAAGATTGGCACGAAGAACATCGGGCCAGTCGCGTTTGACGCCAAGTGGAGCAATTACGGCCAGTATCTGCAGCAGCTGATCGAGACGGTGCAGGTCCAGTGGGAACGCATCCTCACGCAGAGCCGGGTTTACCCGACGTCCGGCACCATGGTCGTGGTTAAGTTTATCCTGAACAAGAAAGGCGAAGTCGCCCGCATCGTCGACGTCGGCCCCGAGGCGGCGCCGGAGCAAGCGGCGCAATCCTGCGTGAGCGCCATCACGGCCCGCGCCCCTTATGGCGACTGGACGGACGACATGGTTGGCGTGCTGGGCGATTCGCAGGAGCTGACGTTCTCGTTTTACTACCAGTGAAAGCGGTGGGCGCGAGTTTCTGGGCCGGGCTTCCGTTGGGACGCGAAGTCGAGGTGCTCACGCATGATGGCAACGGGCTGGCGGCCCTGGCCAAACCCGCCGGATTGCTCTCGCATCCGAATACGCGGGGCGAAGAAGCAAAATCATTGCTCACGGTCCGCTATGAAATCGAAGGCGAATTCTATCATTGGGAGCAGGACGGCCGTAGCGTGAAGCTCTGGTTGCTCAACCGGCTCGATTCGGCGACTTCGGGGGTAATCTTGGTGAGCGCCAGCGAAGCCCTCGCGACGGCGGTGCGATTGCATTTCCGGCAGAAGCGGGTGCACAAGGTTTACAATGCGCTCGTGTTCGGCCGGCCGAGCGTGGCGGCGCAGGTCTGGCGCGACCGGCTCGCAGTGGAAAAGCGGGCCGGGCAAATCCGCACGGCGACGACGGGGCATATCCCGGCCGAGTGCCGCATGAGCGTGCAACGCCCAAGTCGCACGGCGAATCCGCCACGCACGCTCATCCGGCTCGAGCCGTTGACGGGGCGGAGTCACCAACTGCGCGTGCAATGCGCCAAACGGAACCTGCCGATCATCGGGGACCAGACTTACGGGGATTTTTCGCGCAATCGGGAATTCGCCAAGGCGACGGGTGAAAAGCGGCTGTTCCTGCATTCGCTGGAGACGCAGTTCGACTACGAATACCAGGGCAAGCGCTGGCACTTTTCCGCCAAGGCGCCGCTGCCCGCGGAGTTTGTCGCGGGACTCTGAGGCGTCCGCGAGATTGACAAATCGCAGGGTGGCGGGCACCTCCAACGACGTGAACCGCACCGCCGTCTATTTTAGCCGTTTCGCCTTCTGGGGTTATTTTACCCGGAAAGCCACTGGCGGCGCCTGCGAAAACTAAGACTTCCTGCAAAAGGAAATTCGCAAAAAGCCGCCCGACCAAGGCGGCTTTTTCGTTTTTGGACACTTTCCCAAACCATCCTCATTTCATCCTTCAATCCAGCCACGTCATGATCCTCCCCAAATCCAATCGCCTCACGCCCGAGCAAGCCGCCACGGTCACCGCCATCGTGGCCGAGTTTGGCTGCACCATTCAGCCCATCATCGGCGCGATGCGCACCATCTACGCGATTGTGGGCGATGAGCGCGACGACCTGATGATCAACCGGCTTGAAGGGCTGGACTACATCGAGCGCATCGACCGGATCCAGTCGCCGTTCAAGCTGATGGACAAGCGCTCCGACCTCGCGAGCCATCGCATCAAGGTGGGCGGGGTGACCCTCGGCGAGGAGCTCCTGGTGATCGCAGGTGCGTGCACGATTGATCCGAAGAATCCGAATTATTTCTACGAGACGGCGGCGGCGGTGAAGGCCGCCGGGGCGAACGCGTTGCGCGGCGGCGTATGGAAGCCACGCACCAATCCTTACTCGTTCCAAGGCGACGTGAAGTCGCTCGATATCCTGATGGAAGCCTCGCGCCGCACAGGGTTGCCGGTGGACACCGAGGTGATGGAGGAGGCGCACATCAAACTCGCGCTCGATGCGGGGGTGCACACGCTGCAGGTCGGGGCGCGCAACGCGCTCAATTACTCGCTGCTTCGCGCGATCGGCAAGGCCATCGCCGAGCGGGACAACGCGGTGCTGCTCAAGCGCAGCATCCACATGGGACCGCTGAGCGAGTTCATCTCGGCAGCGGAATACATCGCGGCGTTCGGCAATCCGAATGTGATTCTCTGTCCGCGCGGCACGACGCCCACACTCGACGGCTACCGGAATCATCCCGACGAAAGCGTCACGCCACTGCTAAAGGAAAAAACCTGGGCGCCCGTCGTCGTTGATCCTTCGCACTCGGTCGGCAAGGCGGCCTATGTGCCGGCGGCTGCGCTGGCGGCGGTCGCTTATGGTGCGGACGGCCTTTGCATCGAAGCGCACGTCGAACCGGCCAAAGGTATCGGCGACGATCCGAAGCAGGCTCTCACGCCCGAGGTGCTGGCGAAGACGATCCGGCAGGCGAAAGCACTGTGGAAATTGCAGCGGGTAGAGTGAGAATCGCAGGAAGAATCTTGAGTGAGGCTCTATGTGGCCCATAGTGGCCACATGAAGCCAGTTAAGCCCAAATCCTACGTTTATCCCCTGCCCAAAGAGTCGGAAACTCCCGCGATGATCAAAGAGGCGGCGGCGGCCTACGGGCTGAAGCGCGATGTGGTCAGTGTGCGCGAGGCGAAGGATCAGCTCTCGGGGCTGCTCCAGCGCGCGGCACGTGGAGAGCAGATTGTGATCACGAGCGATGGTGAGCCGCGGGCGATGATTGTGCGCTACCGGCCGGTGGTGAGTGGCAAGCCGTGGCAATCGCGGCGCGCTTTACGTGAGAGCATTCCCATGACGCCCGATTCCGCGGCGATCATCGATGAACTCCGCGCGGAGAAATACTGATGTATCTGGACACTTCGGTGCTGGTTAAACTGTTTGTCACGGAACCGGATTCCGAGGAATGCGAACGCATCATTGCGGGCGATAAAATCGTATCCTCTGAATTGCTTTACGCTGAAATGCAGGGCGCACTGCTGGCCAAGGAGCGTGAAGGGCGATTGCGCCCGCTGGATCGCCAGCGAATTGCTGACGATTTCGAAAACGCCATCACCGAAAGCGAAATCACCTTGGTGAAGCTGGATAGCATGACTGTGCGTGAAGCGGTGGCACTGATGCGACAGGTTTATCCGATCCCACTCCGCACGCTCGATGCGATCCACTTGGCGACATACATGAGTGTGGATGCCGGACCGCTGTTTACACGTGATCGACGGATGCTGGATGCGGCGCGGAAATTAGGCCTGCCCCTGGCGGGGTAGCCGCTCAGCATCAAAGCAGGCTGAGCTGTGAGTCGTCGGGCGGGGTGACGCTGATCTTCTTCTTTGGCTTGGCCTGCGGGGCGGGCAGGGTGACCGAGACGTCTTCGGATTCGAGTTGAGAGAGGATGGTCTTGGCGCGGTCGATGACAGTGAGGGGCAGGCCGGCGAGGCGGGCGACCTGGATGCCGTAGCTGCGGTCGGCGGCGCCGGGGACGACACGACGGACAAAGACGATGTCGTCGTTCCACTCCTTCACGGCGACGGAGAAATTGCGCAGCCGCGGGAGGTGTTTTTCGAGCTGCGTGAGCTCCTGATAGTGTGTGGCGAAGAGTGTGCGCGGGCCGCGTGCCGGATCGCGATGCAAGTGCTCGACGACGGCCCATGCGATGCTGAGACCGTCGTAGGTCGAAGTGCCGCGGCCGATTTCGTCGAGAATGATGAGCGAACGGTCGGTGGCGTTGTTGAGGATGTTGGCGGTCTCGTTCATCTCGACCATGAAGGTCGAGTTGCCACGCGCGAGGTCATCGCTCGCGCCGACGCGGGAGAAAATGCGGTCCACGAGCCCGAGGCGGCAGGACTTCGCCGGCACCCACGAGCCGACTTGGGCGAGCAATGTGATGAGCGCGATCTGGCGGATGTAAGTGGATTTGCCCGCCATGTTGGGCCCGGTGAGGAGGACGAGTTGTGCGTCATCGCCGGCGAGGAGCGTGTCGTTGGGGACGAAAGCCTGGTTGGCGCCGCGCGCAAGGGTGGCGTCGGGTTGCTTCAGCATCTGTTCGACGACGGGATGGCGGCCTTCGGTGATTTCGAGCGTGTCGCCTTCGTCGAGGGTCGGGCGGCAGTAATCCCACTCGCGGGCAAGCAGGGCCCAGCCGGAGAGCACATCGAGTTCCGCGAGCGCATCGGCGGTGCGGGCGAGCGCGAGTGACTCGTCGAGGACGGCGGCGACGAGGGCGTTGAACAGCTCAAGCTCGCGGGCGAGGGCGTTTTCCTCGGCGTGGAAGATTTCCTTTTCCTTCTCCTTGAGTGCCTGGGTGACGTAGCGCTCGCCGCCGACGGTGGTCTGCCGGCGGATGTAGTCGGCGGGGACGAGGTGGAGGTTGGCTTTGGTGATCTCGATGTAATAGCCGAAATTATTCGTGAACCGGACCTTCAGGCTGCGAATGCCGGTGCGTTCCTGCTCGGCGCGCTCGAGTTCGGAGAGCCACGTTTTGTTGTCACTGGTGAGCGAGCGCAGACGGTCGAGCTCGGTGTCGTGCCCGGCGCGGATGTAATTGCCGTCGGCGAGATCGGCGGGGAGTTCGTCGGCGAGGCCGGCGGCGAGAAGCTGGCGCAAGGCCGGCAGCTCCTGGAGCTGAGCGCTGAGGGTGGAGAGTTGGGAGTTGGGGCCGAAGGCGGAAAGGGAGGCGCGAAGCTCGGGGAGCTGGGCGAGGGTGTCGCGGACGCCGCCGAGTTCGCGCGGATTGCGCAGGCGGTTTTGCAGACGGCCGAGGATACGGGGGATGTCGCGGACGTTGACGAGCAAGTCGCGCAGCGCACCGAGCGGGGTGGGCTGCGCGAGTAGTTCGCCGACGAGGGCCTGTCGGCGGTTGATCTCAGGGAGATCGAGCGTGGGAGCGGCGAGCCAGCGTTCGAGGAGGCGCGCGCCGGCGGAGGTCACGGTGCGGTTGATCGCGCTCAGCAGCGAGCCCTCGCGGGCGCCACGGCTGGAAGTGAAAATCTCAAGATTGCGCAGCGTGGCCGGATCGAGAAGCAAGGTGCGGGCGCTGCGGTATTCCTGGAGGCTTCGGAGGTTCTCGGGTTTGGCGCAGAGATTTTCCGTGGCGTAATAAACGAGGGCACCAGCGGGACCGAGGGCCGGATGGTTGAGCGCGAGACCGAAGCCCTGCAGATTGAGCACACCGAGCGTGTCCATGACCGTCTTGGCCCCGGTCGCGGTCTCGAAATTATACGCCGGCATCTCGCTGCACAGGCGCGCGGCACAGAAGGCGTGGAGCGCATGGACGGCGGGCTGCTCGTGCGGGGCGGTTTGCCAGATGGATAGAGCGCCCTCGGCGATAATCAGCTCGGCCGGATCGAGTGCGGTGAGGACGGGCAGGAGATTTTCGACGCGGGTATCAGACGCCAGGCGGAATTCACCCGTGGACAGATCGAGCCACGCCGCATGCAGGCCGGCTTTGTCGAGGGCGACGGCGGCGAGGTAGTGGTTGCGGTTGGCGTCGAGCTGGTTGGCGGCGAGGGTCGTGCCGGGCGAGAGGATGCGGGTGAGCGTGCGCTTCACGAGCTTGCCGGCCTTGGCGGGTTCGGTCTGGTCGCAGATCGCGACTTTCTTGCCGAAGGCGAGGAGCTTGTTGACGTAGGTATCGGCCGAGTGCGCGGGGATGCCGGCCATCGGATGGTCCTGGCGCTTGGTGAGCGTGAGCCCGCACAGGCGGGAGGCGACGATGGCGTCGTCGAAAAACATCTCGAAGAAGTCGCCGAGGCGGAAGAGCAGGAGCGTGTCGCGCGGGAGGCCGCGCTTCACCTCGAAATACTGCTGCATCATCGGGGTCAGTTTCGACTCGGTGCTCATCGGGGCTGAAACGCTCGCGCAAAGCGCCGACGGCGCAAAGGAAAAATATCGCGCGCGGCGGAGGCTTGCCTTGACGGTGTGGCGGCATTGCGTGGGGCATGGGTCTGACACTGT
The DNA here is from genome assembly GCA_964525935.1 of uncultured Opitutaceae bacterium. Lineage (GTDB taxonomy): Bacteria > Verrucomicrobiota > Verrucomicrobiia > Opitutales > Opitutaceae > UBA2377. The sequence continues at coordinate 656,765 of CAZGJZ010000001.1, forward strand.
TTCATCGTGATCTGGGCGGCGCCGGGAAGCCGCCGCTGGTGATTTTGCACGGCCTGCTGGGCTCTTCGCGCAACTGGCAGACGGCGGGTCGTGACCTGGCGGAGCTTTTCCATGTGCAGGCCCTGGATGCGCGCAACCACGGCGCTTCGCCCCATGCGGAGCCGATGGACTATCCGGCGATGGTGGGCGATGTCATCGACTGGCTGGATGCACAGGGATTGAATCGCGTGACATTGATGGGACACAGCATGGGCGGGAAAACCGCGATGCAGCTGGCCTGCCGGCATCCGGAACGAGTGGAGCGCCTGATCGTCGTGGATATTGCGCCGAAAAACTATGCGTGGGCGGCCCATCGCGCCGAGTTTGCAGCGATGACCGAGCTCGATGTGGCCAATCTCGGATCGAGAGCCGAAGCCGAGATGCGGTTTGAAGGACGTGTCACCGACTGGGCGATGCGGAAATTTCTCGCGACCAATCTCGAGCGCAATGACACGGGCGGCTGGCGCTGGGTGGTAAACTTGCCGGTGCTGACGGCGGCGTTGCCGGTGTTGGAACGCAATCCGCTGGGCCCCGACGACCGCTTCGCCGGGCCGAGCCTGTTTATCGCGGGCGGCAAGTCCCGCTACGTCGAAGCAGCGGACCACGCGGGGGTTCGCACGCATTTCCCGGCGGCGCGGATTGAGATCCTGGCGGGGTCGGGCCATAACCCGCACATGGAGACGCGGGAGGCGTTTGTCGGACTGGTGCGTGCGGCGGTAGGGGATAATACCGGCTGAATTTGATTCACACCGGGCGGCGAATCACTTCGCTGGCAACTCCCCATGGAACTCTTCCCGAACGGCGCCCTGAAGACCTGGCAAAATCCGGAAACGCTTGCGCACAACCGCCTCTCGGCGCGCGCGACGCTTTTCCCCTATCCGACGGCCAAGGCCGCGCTCGCCAATCAGCGGGAAGACTCGCCGTGGTGGCGTTCGCTGAGCGGGCAGTGGGATTTCCGCCTCGTGGACCGGCCGGAGAATGTGCCGGCAGATTTCATCGAACCGGCTTTCTCGCCCGATGCGCATTGGGCCAAGCTGCCCGTGCCGAGCAACTGGACGATGCATGGCTATGACCGGCCGCACTACACCAATGTGCGCATGCCGTTTAACGACCAGCCGCCGCGCGTGCCGGATGCCAATCCGACGGGGCTTTACCGCACGCAATTCAGCATTCCGGCTGACTGGGCGGGGCGGCGGACGATCCTTCATGTCGGCGGCGCGGAAAGCGTGCTCTACGTTTGGGTGGATGGCGTGCAAGTCGGCATGGCGAAGGATACGCGACTGCCGTCGGAATTTGACCTTACGCCCTTCGTGAAGGCCGGGGCGACGCATACGCTGGCGGCCGTGGTCATCAAGTGGTCCGACTCCAGCTTCGTCGAGGATCAGGACCAGTGGTGGATGGGTGGCATCCACCGGGAAGTTTACCTGTATTCGCAGGCCGAGCACTATTTTGAAGACGTGTTTGTGCGTGGTGATCTCGATGCCGACCTGCGCACCGGACACCTCCGCGTGGATGTCAAGGTCGGCGCGCCCGATCTCGAGGCGATTGGCTGGCGCGTGCGCGTGCAATTGCACGATGCGAAAGGTCGCGCGGTGCTGCGCAAGCCGGCCGAGTTGGGCGTGTTTGAATCGGATTTCTGGCGCAACCCGCACAAGCGCATCCGGCTCGAGGTCGCCGTGCCGCGGCCGCAACTGTGGTCGGCGGAGTCACCGGCGCTCTACACGGCGGTCGTCAGCCTGGTTGGCCCGAAGAATGAAGCGGTCGAACACACGGCGTGCCGCGTCGGTTTCCGGCGGATCGAGATTCGCGACCGTCAGTTGCTGATCAATAACGCCCCGGTGCGCATCACTGGCGTCAACCGCCACGAGCACGACGATGTCCACGGCAAGGCGGTCACGCGCGAAGGCATGTTGCAGGATGTCCGGGTGATGAAGCAGTTCAACGTGAACGCGGTGCGCACCTCGCACTACCCGAACGATGCCTACTGGTATGATCTGTGCGACGAGCACGGCCTGTATGTGTTCGACGAGGCCGACGTCGAGTCGCACGCCTACTATCACGAATTGTGTCACGACAACCGCTACGCCGCAGCCTTTCTCGAGCGCGGGCTGCGCATGGTTGAGCGCGACAAGAATCATCCCTCGATCATTGCGTGGTCACTCGGCAACGAGAGCGGCTATGGGCCGCATCACGACGCCATGGCCGGTTGGATCCGGCACCGCGACCCGAGTCGCGTGATCCACTACGAAGGCGCGATCAGTTGGAACTGGCAGACGGGGATTCCGGCGACGGACATCATCGCGCCGATGTATTGCGAAATCAGCAAGATGATCGCCTGGGCGAAGGACAAGAAAGCGCCGGATCAACGGCGGCCGCTGATCATGTGCGAGTTTTCCCATGCGATGGGCAACAGCAACGGCAGCCTCGCGGATTACTTCGACGCCTTCGATCGCTATCCGGGTCTGCAAGGTGGATTCATCTGGGAGTGGGTGGATCACGGCATCCGCCAACGCGACGCGAAGGGACGGGAATACTGGGCCTATGGCGGAGATTTCGGCGACGAGCCGAGCGACAAGAACTTTGTCTGCGACGGCCTCGTGTGGCCCGACCGCCAGCCGCATCCCGGGCTTTTCGAATACAAGCACCTGGCACAGCCGGTGAAAGTGGTCGCGTCGGATGTGCGCCGGGGAAAATTCCGCCTGGAAAACCGGCGCTGGTTCACTTCGTTGGGCGATTTACGCGGCACGTGGGAACTGTTGGTGAACGGCGAGAGCGCCGCCCGCGGCTCGCTGCCGGCGTTGACGGCGGCGCCACGCGCGACGCAAACCGTGGTCCTCAAATACCCGGCGCTTACGATCCCCGCCGGAGCGGAAATCCATGTGACGTTCCGCTTTTTCACGAAACAAGCCACGGCCTGGAGCGAAGCCGGGCATGAAGTGGCGTGGAACCAGTATGCGGTGCCAGCCGCGGTTTTCGCGCGGGCGGCGCGACCGGCAGTGCAAGCCTCATCGGCGGCATCGGTGGATCTCGTGTCGACTGCGACCGGGTGGAACGTTCGGGCTGGGACGCTCGAGCTTTCCGTCAACCGTGACCGCGGCGTGATCGAAAATCTGTCGCGTGACGGGCAATTGCTCATCGCGCGCGGACCGCAGCTGGCAGTTTGGCGGGCACCGACGGACAACGACGGGCTCAAGCTTTTCGACGTCGTTAATTGGGGTGGCGCCCGGTTTCTCACCGATGCGCTCAAGACCGGCTATGACCGCATCGAACTCGCCGAGACCAAGGTCACGGCGCGTGTGGTGCGGGGCAGCGCCGTGATTGATATCCGTCAGCGCTGGCTCTGCCCCGGCGCGAAGCGTTTTATCGTCCACCAACACACTTATCGGGTGCAACCGGATGGATCGGTGACGGTGGAAAACCGTTTTGACCTCGATAAAAAGCTGCCCGAGGTGCCGCGCCTGGGCGTGTCGCTGGTGCTGCCGGCGGCGCTGGAACAGTTGGAGTGGTTCGGCAACGGGCCGCTGGAAAATTACTCGGATCGCAAGCGCAGCGCCCTGGTCGCATGCTACCGGAGCACGGTGACGGACCAATACGTGCCTTACGTGTTGCCCCAGGAACACGGCAACAAGACCGACGTGCGCTGGATGGCGTTGCACAATGGCGCGAAGCAAAGTGTGCGATTTGTGGCGCAGGATGGGCTGTTGAACGCATCGGCCAGTCATTTCACGGCCGCCGATCTCTACGCGGCCAAGCACACGATCGATCTGACACCCCGGCCCGACGTGCACGTCAATCTCGACTACGCGCAGCGCGGCCTCGGCACGGCGAGCTGCGGTCCGGATGCGCTGCCGCAGTATCGCATCCCGGCGGGCAAGTATCGGCTCAATTTCACCATCGCGACGGCGCCGCGAGTCGGGTGAGTTTCCGCGCAACCGTCCGGCCAACGCCGCGCTGATTTCAGAGCGTGGCGTTGGCGGCTTGAACTGTGGCGTGGCTTACGAGGGAGGAAGGGGAGCCGCTGGGCGGGTTAACCGGCGAGTGGAGCAGGGCCGCTTCCTCGGGCAACAAAGTCTCCGGGGTCACGAGGCTAAGATAAGGGGCGGCTTCCTGGGCGCGACCGGTCGCGCGGAACAAGGCTCCCAGCAGCAAGGCTGCGGTGGGTTGCTGGCGTTGCTCGGGTGGAAGGGTTACCAACAGCGCCAGGGCGGCTTCGGGGGAACCTGCGCGCCACAAGGCGAGGGAACGCGTCGCGGTGATGCGGGGATTGGTTGGATCGATGATGACGAGTTCATCGAGTCGATGCTGGACGTCCTCGGGCACGGCGGCGGGCGAGAGCAGGAGTGACGCGTAGGCCCAGTCATTCACGATATGGCGATTTTCGGGGTGGAGCTTCATCCCCAGGGCATGGGCGTCGCGGACGCCGGCGGTGTCACCTTGCACACGGGCAGTGGCGACGAGTTGAGCGAGGGCCCAGTTGCCGTCGGGCGAGGTGGCGGCGAGTGCGCGCAGGGCGGCGTTTTTTTCCTCCGGCCAATCCCAGAGCGCGGCGAGGCGCAGTAAAACCCGGAGTGCGGCGGGATGGTCGGAGGCGAGCGCAAGGGCTTCGTTCCAGAGGTTGGCATCGCCCGTGGTCAGGGGGTGATGTTCGCGCACGGTTTGTGCGGCGTGAATGTAGGGTATGAGTTTTGGCGGCAAAGCGCCCCAGGCACCCTCGGTGATGGCGTTAAGCAGCTCCGGCCAGCGTTGCAGGTCGGCGAAGGCATCGGCCTCTGCGCCACGGATGGCCGCGGCCTGTCGGCGAGCGGGATCAAGCGTGGCGATCAAATCGAGCGCAGCCTGAGGCTGGCGGGTGAGGATGAACCATTGCGCAAGCTGGGCGTAATCGTCGGTCGTTTTGGCGCGGGCGGCGATGGCTTCCACGTCGGCCACGGGGACGGTGCCGAGGTGAATACGGCGGGCGTTGAGCAATTGAATATGGTCCTCGAAAGTGGCCTCACGATCACCCGCCAGCAGATCGGCCCAGCGCACGGCGTCGGCGGTTTGGTGACGGAGGAAAGCGTCGGCGAGGAGCGCCCGAAGCGCAGCCTGGCGAAAAAACCCGTTCAGGACGAAGACTTCCAACTGGGTTTTGGCCGCGGCATAGTCGGCTTCGTTGGCGCTGCGGAGGTCGAACTCAGCGAGGGCAAGCTTGCACTGATCGTCGTCGGGATTTTGTGCCAGCGACTGGACCAGGGTGGCGCGCGCCAGAGGCGGCTCGCCTTGGGCGAGAGCGAGCCGGGCACCCAGGCGAATGACGCGGGCTTCAGTCTTTTCCTCGGCGGAGAAGCCGGCAAAGACGCGTTCGGCCACGGGCAGGTCGGTGAAATGCAGTGCGGCCCGCAACAGGGAGATGCGATCGGCGAGATAGTCGCTGGTCATGGCGATGATCTCCCATTGCTCCACCGCGGCGGGCGAGCCGGCTTGCTCCTGCGCGAGGGCGGTCTGGCGCAACGTGACTAGATTTTGGAGATTGATCGCGTTGGTCTCGTGGGCATCCGCCACATGGCCCGCCGGAACCGCCGCGGGGGCTTGGGCGAAGGAGTTGCTCGCGCGTGACAGCGGCCAAGGCAGGGTGTTGCGATCCTGCAGGAAGAACCAATCGGCACCGAGGATGATGAGAATAACGAAGCCCAGGAACGCGACCTGCTTGAATGTTGACCGGGCACGCCTGAGCGGAGGCGCTTTCTGGGTGCGCAGCGGTGTGGAGCGCGGGTGGCGGAAAGGTGGTTTGGACATACTGGAGGGCGCCTAGAGATATAGGTGTAATACCCTAGTCAACCACCTGCTTTCATAGCGCCCGACAGTTCGTTGGAAACCGGCCGCACTGAATTCGCGAAATCCCTCTATTGCAAATATATGGCCTAATTCACGATCGAAGGCCGTCCGAAAAGAAAAATTCGGGCCACCCGATAATTCACCCTAGTAAGTGGAGCTTAGCGCCGAACCCACAGGCGCATGGAACTGAGCAGAAAATCCTCAAGGGCGGCGGCTTCGTTGAGGTTCAGGCGGAGCAGGCCGACGTTGTGTTCCAGTTTCTCAATGGCGGTCACGAAAGCGGTGCGCGGCGCGACCTCGGTCGCGTTGAGGCGAGGAACGGCGAAGGCGCGTGTGACTTGCTCGATCTCGGCGAAGAGACGCGAGCGGAGGCCGTTGGCGATGCCGGTTTCGATGGCGGCCTTTTCCTCGTCGGAAATATCCTCGGGCAGCTTTTCCTTTTGCTGCTTCCAGATTTCGTCGGTCGCGGCATCGAGCACGGCGGTGAAGCGGGCGACGAGTCCGTAAACAGTGAAAATGTGGTCGGCGACGGCGCGCTTGTCGGTCGCAGCGTCGACGAGGCGCGCGAGCCAGGCCTGGTAATCCTCGAGCCAGGGTTGCCAGCCGCCGGCGGCGAGCGGGGTCGCCGTGGACGGGAAGCGGAAGTTGAGCACGCGGCTGCGGATCGTGGGCAGCAGGGCGTAGGGCCGCGTCGTGAGCAGGAGCAGCGTGGTGTTGGCCGGCGGCTCCTCGAGGGTTTTGAGAAACGCGTTGGACGACTCGATGTTCATCCGGTCCGCCTCGTAAATGATGGCGACTTTCTGCGGGGCCATCGCGGGCGTCTTGTAGAGCTTGGGCAGGAACTCGCGCATCGAGCCGGGTTCGGGCGAGTCGGCCTTGCCGATGGGGATGATGCGCATCTTGCCCTTCGGGCGGAGGGCGAGGTAGTCGGGGTGCTCCTTGACGGAGTATTGCGCAGGGAGCTTCGGCGGGTTGAGCAGGCGGTCGGCGATGGCGTGGGCGACACCGACGAGCGTGCCGAGATCGTCGCCTTGAAGCAGCAGGCTGTGCGAGAGGCGCTGGCGTTGGATGGCGTTTTCGATGACTGCGACCGCGGGCGAGCCGGCGAGGGCACTCGGCCATTCAAGGCGGACGTGGGTCATGACAGCGACAGCCAACGAGCGGGATCAGCCGAGGCGGACCTGCACGTGCTCCCAGATGGCCTGCGCGACCTGCGCGACGGTGTGTGTGCCATCGACGAGGATGACGCGCTCGGGCATGTTTTTGGCGAGAAGCAGGTAGCCTTCGCGGACCTTGTTGTAGAAATCGATGTTCTCGCGCTCCATGCGGTCGGGGAGATCGGTCGTGCGCTGCTTGAGGCGGGCGAGGCTGACTTCCGTGGGCACGTCAATGATGACGGTGATGTCGGGCATGACGTTGCCGACGGCGAAGCGGTTGACCTGTGCGACGGGATCGGCGGCGAGCTTGCGGGCGATGCCTTGGTAAACCGTGGAGGAATCGAGGTAACGGTCGCTCAATACATATTTGCCGGCGATCAGCGCGGGGACGATGACCTCGCGCACGACCTGCGCGCGGGCGGCAGTGAAGAGGAGTAGCTCGGTCTCGGGGCACATCTCGTCGCCCTTGGAATTATGGACGATGATATTGCGGATCTGTTCGCCGATCTCGGTGCCGCCGGGCTCGCGCGTGGTGACGACTTCCTTCCCGGTGCGCTGAAGGTGGGCGGCGAGGAGGGAAATCTGGGTTGATTTGCCGCTGCCTTCCGAACCTTCGAACGAGATGAGTTTGCCGGTGGGCTTCTGCTTGAGAGGCATGGCGGGCAGTGTGAGGGGTTATTTCCAGTTGGCGAGGAACGTTTCCAGATCGCCGAGGGTGGGGCTGCGGCCGGTGCGCACGTAGTGGCCGCTGGTGCAGACGCCGGCCCCGAGACAGGACTGCGGCGAAAGGCCCATGAGCTGCGCGGCGGAGAAGCCGGCGTTGAAGTGGTCGCCCGCGCCGGTGGTGATGAGCGGCTTCGCGACGTAGGGTCCGGGAATCCAGAACGTGCCGTCGCGCGTGGCGCAGGCGGCGGACTCCTTCGGGTGCACGACGACGGTCGTGAGGTCGAGGCGTGCGCGGATTTTTTCCGCCATGGCGCGCAGGCCGTTTTCGGTCTCGGTTTCGACGCCGAAGCCGAGGACGGAGAAGACTTGCTGGGCTTCCTTGAGGTTGAGCCCGAGGGTGACGCGGCCGAACTGCTCGAACTTGGCGATCGTATCGAGGGCGTAGGCGAGGTCGGAGCCGGAACGTTTTTCCGGATCCGCAAGGTCGAAGAAGAAAGTCCGGCCGGGCTTCACGGGCACCTGCGGCAGCACGGTCTGCACGAGGTCGGTAAAGACCGCGGTCATGTTGGGGATCATGGTCCAGTTGACGAGGGCCACGAGATCGGCGGCGCCAAGGGCGGCGCGGTAGTTGGCGGCGCCCATGACGGCGGCGATTTTCTCCGGGGTGATCTCGTCGAGGCTGCGCATCATGCCGAGCATGAGCTTGCCGTCGGTAAACTCGACGGCGGTGGTCGCAGCGGGATCACAGAGCGAGACGACCCTGGCCTTGGCGGCCATATCGGCGAAGACGGGATTGATGGCGCTTTTGCCGAGGGCGCCGACGTAGGTGACGCCCGCGCCCTGGGCGAGGAGGGCATTGGCCATGATCGGGCCGTTGCCGCCGAGTTTGTCCATGCGCGGGTAGAACTCGAGGTTGGTGCTCTTGCCGGCGGCGGCGGAGATACGCTGGCCAAACTCGGCGATCGTGCCGATGGGCGTGAAGTTTTCCCCCTGGCCGGCGCGCAGGGCGACCGGCGTCACGATGGTATCGACGAAGCCGTCGAAGCCAACGAGGGCGGTTTTGGCGGACAAGGTCGCGCGGCGGTCGCGCAGTTCCTGCAAAGTGCGGGTCTTGAAATCCATGGGTGGGAGAGGGTGGTCAGCGAAAAAACTCCCGGCGCGCGCCGCAAACAGAATCGCGTGCGATTTGCTGGGATTTGCCGTTGAATGCGCCGGTCAAACCCTCCAACTGTCTCTCCGCCATGTTTGCGCTGCCCGCCACCTCACCCATTTTTGCCACAGTCAACATCATCCAGGTCTTCCTGCAATGCGACGTCGTCGGTCAGGCCATCACGGTCGGCCTCGCGGTTTTCAGCCTGATCGCGTGGACGATCATGTTTGGAAAGCATTTTGAACTGAAGCGTCTGCGCGATCTCAACCACGCGTTTGAGTCGCACCTGCGCGACCAGCGCACCCTGCTCGACCTGCCCGAGTCGTTCCGCAACCGCCGCGCGATTCCTTACGCCGATCTCTTTGCGGATGCCGTTGAAAGTTACTGGCGCGCCGCCGCCATCGGCAAGGAGCGCGGCGAGGAAAACTCCCGCGCGAAGCTCGAACACGCCGAGAACGCGTTGCAGCGCGCGCTCGCCCGCCAGACGCTGCGCTACGAAGCGAGCATGATTTTTCTCGCGACGATTGTCACTGGCGCGCCGTTCCTCGGCCTGCTCGGCACGGTATGGGGCGTCATGGAAGCGTTCGGCGCGGTCTCGCAGCAGCAGTCGGCCTCGATCGCGGCGCTTGCGCCCGGCGTCTCGGCCGCGTTGCTCACGACCATCGCCGGTCTCGTGGTCGCCATCCCGTCGCTGTTCGGCTACAACTTTTTGCTCGGCACGACGAAGAGCCTGATCACCGAGCTGGAAAACTACGCGAGCGCGCTCGCCGACCGCCTCGAACTCGAGAGCAAGTAACGGAGCCAAGCCATGGCCAGAACCTTCCGCCGCCGGCACGTGCAGCATCCGCTCTCGGAGCTGAACGTCACCAACCTCATCGACGTGGCCTTCACGTTGCTGATCATTTTCATGATCGCCACGCCGCTCATCCAGCAGGAGCAGGCGATCCAGGTCACGCTGCCAACCGAGTCGAAGCGCCCGCAGGACAAGCCCGACCCGGACCTCAAGTTCCAAACCGTCGGCATCAACAAGGCGGGCGACTATTACTGGGGCACGCGCCAGGTGGATTTTGACGAACTTCCCGCGTTGCTCGAGGCCGAGGGCGCCAAAGAAAAGCCGGCCGTCATCCGCATCCGCGCCGACTGGAACCTGCAGTATCAGAAAGTGATCACACTCGTGGACGAGATTAAGAGGCACAACCTGAGCAAGATCACCTTCGACACGCAGTCCGCCGAGTAAGACCAAGACGCCCGCATGCGCGCGAATACCTCCAATGCGTTTATGCTCTCCCTGGCGATGCACGGGGGCTTGGCGGCGCTGCTGTTTTTCTTCGCCTACGCGATGCACCAGCAGGTGAAGGAGTCACCGAAGATTTTTGAATTGGTGGCAGGCGAGGGCGACAATTACGCCGCGACCGAGGCGCCGGCGCTCGGCATCCCAGGTGGCGTCAAGTTCACGATGCCCACGCCGCTCTCGACCGTGCCGACGCCCGTGCAGGCCGATCCAACCCCGGAGCCGCCCCAACCGCAGCCCGAACCGATCGTTGAACACGCGCCAGTGCCCAAGCCGGTGGAGAAGGTGGTTGAGAAAGCGGCCGCTAAACCCGTGGAGAAGGCGCCCGCGTTTAAAAAGGATCTCATGCGCATCGCCGACAAGCGGGAAAAGCGCCTGGTCGCCGCTGATCGCAAGAAGCGCGAAGCCGCCGAAAAAGCCGCTGCCGCCAAACAGGCGAAAATGTCCAAGGCTGAGTTTGATAAATTGAACAAGGGAAAGACCAATTCAGGCGCCAAGGGCGGCACCGCCACGAAGGTGGCGAAGATCGATGGCGAAGGCATTGCCAAGGGCGTGATTGGCGGATCGACCAATAATAAAACCGGCGGCGCCGGCGGCAAAGCACTCACCCGCGAGGAGCAAAACCTTCTCGACAGCTACATCGCCTTGCTCATCCAGCGCCTGCGTGCGGCGCACGAGAAGCCGCCGGGGCTGAGCGATCTGTTGGAGGCGAGGGTGCAATTCCGCATCGCGGCGGACGGGACGATTTCAGGGGTCAAGATTGTCGGTTCCTCGGGCAGCAGCGAGTATGACCAGTCGGTGTTGGAGGCTTTTGCGCGGGTGCGCTCCATCGGCAAAACACCCAACGGCAAAAGCGACACCTGGATCGTGACTTTCAAGATGCGCGAGGAGGAGTGACCATGTATGCGCCCCGTCAGGATTTCGCAGCTGCAGTCGCTTCGGTGGGCATCCATTTGTTAATCGCAGCTGCGGTGCTGGTTTTGTTGTATGCGCGACAGGGCGATGCACCAAAGCTGCCATCTCAACCATTCGTTTTGGTTGATGATCTCGCAGAAACCGCGTCGGCGACCGCTATCATCAGCGAACACCAATCGCATGTAATTAAATTCCACGTGCCACAGTCGGTTGTATCCAAGCCTACATCCTCGACGCTTCGTCCAACTGAAACACGCACAACGGCGATTGCACGGCCAGTCCAGTCTGCGGCTCTGCCTCGACCACAACAACAAGGTGCCGGAGCCAAGCCACCTCGAGTGTTGACTAAGCCTGAGTTCGATCAGCTCTACGGAAAGCCTGCAGTAGCGCAGCGGCCGGTCCGGCAAACGTCATCGGCGGCAGTAGGTAAACCCAGTAGAATCGCGGTGAACGAGATTATCACTGGACTCACGAATGCGGGTCCCGCTTCTGAAAATGACGGCAGCCGGCAGCTTGATAGTTACATCTCACAACTCATCCAGCGCCTGCGTGCGGCGCACGAGAAGCCGCCGGGGCTGAGCGATCTGTTGGAGGCGAGGGTGCAATTCCGCATCGCGGCGGACGGGACGATTTCAGGGGTCAAGATTGTCGGTTCCTCGGGCAGCAGCGAGTATGACCAGTCGGTGTTGGAGGCTTTTGCGCGGGTGCGCTCCATCGGCAAAACACCCAACGGCAAAAGCGACACCTGGATCGTGACTTTCAAGATGCGCGAGGAGGAATGAAAAAGTCCTTGCCTTCGGCCGCGGAACTTTGATTTTCCAGACCTCTTGTCAGTCGTTTATGGGCTCTTAGCTCAGTTGGTAGAGCGCCTCAATGGCATTGAGGAGGTCAGGAGTTCGAGCCTCCTAGGGTCCACCACTTCGGAAGGCCGCCAGCAATGGCGGCCTTCTGCTTTTTCTGGCGCCGGCAAGGGCCGCGATCGTGGCGCAGGCGATTTAAAGCCATCGCATGTAACAGATTCTGCCGGCTGCCGCGTCTTGGGCTTGGCGTTCTCGAGTCGCGGTTTGCGGCTCGGGGCCTCCCGCTTGTCCATGTCACCCCTGGTTTTTCCCGAGGTCAGAAAACCACGCCGGAACGGCGTGCATGGCGCTTGCATGTCATCGAAAACGTGACACTCCCATGCCTGCGACGTCCGCATTGTTGACCGTGGATAACCCCCAATCAGACCAAGCCCGCTGGTTCGAAGAGGAAGTGAAACCACATGAGCCGGCGCTGCGGGCCTACCTCAAGAGTCGTTTTTCCGATGTGCATGATATCGATGATCTCGTGCAGGAGAGCTACCTGCGCGTGCTCGAAGCCCGCAAACACGGCCGCATCAGCTCGGTGAAGGCCTACTTGTTTGCCACCGCGCGCAATGCCGCCCTGACCATCCTCCGGCGGCCGCACATCTTTTCGGATAAGACGGTAACTGATTTCCCCGCACTGTGCGTCATGGAGGAGGGTATGGATGTGGCCGAAAGGGCCAGCATCAATCAGGAGGTCGCTCTTCTGACAGATGCCATCGATTCACTACCCGGTCGCTGCCGTGAAATTTTCATCCTCCGTAAACTCAAAGGCGTTTCCCAAAAGGAAATCGCCGCCCGACTTGGCATCTCCGATCAAACGGTGCAGGTGCAGGTTTCTCGCGGCATCAAAAAATGCGCCGACTACCTGCGCCAGCAGGGCCTGAGCCGCTGACGAACCTGCCTGCCAATTTTCCTGTGTCATGAAACCCAATCTTTCCACCGATCCCGAACAAGCTGCCGCCGACTGGCTGGCGCGACGGGACCTTGGTCTGACCCCAGCGGAAGAAAAAGCCTTCGCCGACTGGCTGGCCGCCGATGCCCGGCATGAAGCGGCCTGGCTGGAAGCTAAGACCGTCTGGCTCGCCTTGGATACGACGCGAAGCCAGGGCCTCGCTGACGGCATGATTCGGGAACTCGAGGCCCGCCAACACCGCCGGCGTTGGAAGGTGCAGCTCGGCTGGGCCGGTGGACTGGCCGCCGCCGCGGCGGTCGCAGTGCTATTTTTTGTGCAGTCGCCCAGTCGCTCGACGACGGAGCCGTTGCCCGAGGCTTCGCAAGCCGTCTTGTCGCGTCCGGAGCGTCGCGTGCTTGAAGATGGCTCGGTCGTGGAACTGAACCGCGGCGCGGAAATCGCCGTCAACTACACGGCTGCGCGCCGCGACGTGCGCCTTGTCCACGGCGAGGCGCTTTTCACGGTGACGAAGAATCCCGCCCGGCCTTTCGTGGTGACCGGTGGCAACGTGGAGGTGCGTGCTGTCGGCACCGCCTTCGCCGTTCAACTGGGTGACGACGCCGTGGACGTGCTCGTCACTGAAGGTCGCGTGGCCGTGGATCGCCCTGCGTCCGCCGTCTCGCCGGAGACCGCGGCGGCGACTACGCCGACCGCTTCGCCGGTTTTTGTCTCCGCCGGCGGCCGGCTCATTGTGCCTAATGCGGTCAATCCGGATGAGGAACTCAATGTCGAAACGCTTTCCATTGATGAAATCGCGCATCGGCTGGCTTGGCGTGGGCTGCGCCTGGAATTTTCCGACACGCGGCTTGAGGAACTGGTCGCCGTGCTGAACCGCGAAAGCAAGGTGCACATCACCATCGCAGATCCAGCCTTGGCGAAGATGCGCCTGAGCGGTATCTTTCACGCTGAGAATGCCGAAGGTTTTGTCAGCTTGCTCACCAAATTCGACGTGGTGGTGGAGCGCCGCCCCGATGCGATTGTGCTGCGCAGCCGTTAAGGCGCTGTTGCTGGCCAGCGCGCTGCTGCTGCCGTGGCTGCAGGCCGATGCCGCCGGGAGTGTCCGCAAATACAGTTTCAACCTGCCGGCGGGTGAAGCCGAGGTGGCGCTGAAGCGCTTTGCCGTGCAGTCCGGCCAGCAGGTGTTGTTTCCCACCGATGTCGTTGCGGGTGTGCAGACGAACGAGGTCAAAGGCCGCTACACGATGCGCGAGGCCCTCGATCGCATGCTCGCGGGAACCTCGCTGTTTGCCATGGACGACGAAGCCACCGGGGCGATTGCCGTGGCCCGGCTCACGGTGCCAAACCGGATCATCGAGCTGCCGGTTTATATCGTGAAGGAGACGGCGGCGCCGAACTGGCGCTATGCGCAATTGCCCGGACTCGAAGTGATCGCCCGCTGTCCGGACGAGGCGACCCGCATGCTGCTCACGCAAAATCACCGGTTGCTCCAGCTCCTCGAATTGATCGTCCCGGCCAGGTTCCAGGTCAGCTCGGATGTGCCGACTACTTACGTTCTGTATGGTGCGCAGTCGCAGCCATTGATTGCCCGCGAAATCATGGCGGAGCTTGAAAAACAAAACCCGCCGGCATCCGGCGAAAAGAAAAATGCGACCGAGGCTGACTGGAGTGTGCGGGTATTGCCCAACTACCGCTTCTGGGATCAGGACTCGCTCGCCATTTTTTTCATCCTGAATGAATCGGATTTCAACAAGGGCCGGCTCACGCTCACCCCGAGCTACGTTCGCTACCGGCTGGAATCCCGCACACCGTCGTTACCGACGTGGTTCGTGGAAGGGCTTTTGGAACTCTACCACAGCGTGACCCTGGAGCCCGGCGTGACCGATCTGTCCTCCGCTGACGATGCAGCGGACGAAAGCGCCGCCATTTTCTGGCCGATCACGTGGGTTTCCGAAGCCGAAACGCAGGCCGTCCGCAAAAATCCACGACAGCAACGGCCGCTGCCACCGCTGGCCGGCTTGTTCGCCGGAAATCCCGACGCGGCAATGAACCCGGCCGACCGCGTGCTCTGGCGTGCCCAAGCTGCGTTGCTCATCCGCTGGGCGCTCGACGATGCCAAGGGAATCCGTCAGCAGGCCTTGTGGAAGCTAACCGCGCTCGCCAGTGAGCAACCGGTGACGGAGGCGCTGTTTCGCGACTGCTTCGGGGAGGGTTACGCCGAAGTCAGCCGGCAGCTCACGGACTATTTGCCGGTTGCCGTGAAAGACAGTTTCAAACTGCCGCTGGACCGAAAAACGGCGCTGCCGGACGTGGTGCTGCGCGATGCCACCGAGGGCGAGGTCAGCCGCATCAAGGGCGATCTGAAACGCCTCGAGATTCCTTATGTCAGGACGCAGTATCCCGCTCTCGCCGGGCTGTATACCGATCAGGCCCGCCGCACGCTCCATGTGGCCTACGACAAAGGGGACCGCGATCCGCGGCTGCTCGCTCTGCTTGGTCTCTGCGAATGCGAAGCCGGCAACGATGCCGGCGCCCGGCCCTTTTTAGAGGCGGCGGTCGGGCAGGGAGTGATTCGACCCCGGGCTTACTACGAGCTCGCGCGCATTACCTTTGCGGAATTGCTCGCAAAAAAATCCACGGACAACCTCACCGCGGCGGAAGCCGGGCAGGTGCTCAAACCGCTCGCCGCCGCCCGCCGCCAATCCCCCCGGCTGGTCGAGGCCTACGAACTCATCGCCGAGGTCTGGCTGCGCAGCGACGGCCACTTGACGCAGAAGCAACTGGCCGTGCTCGACGAGGGCATCAGGTTTTTTCCCCGGCGCACCCGGCTGATTTATTCGGCCGCGCTCCTCCGCGCCACGCATGGCTTCGGCGAGAGTGCGCTCGCGCTCACCAAGCGGGGACTGGCCCTCGCGGTGGAGCCGGCGGAACGGGAGCGTTTCGAAAAACTGCAGGCCGCCCTGCAGGGTGAGAAAAAATAGGCTCTGCATCCGGCGAAAATTTCCGTCATGCGTAGGGCCATGGGATTCAAGGCTTCGCTCTTGTTGGGTGCCGCTCTCGCCGCGGGCGCGTTGCTCACCGGTTGCGATACAATCGCGCAGCGCATTGAGGAGAAAGCGGAGATCTTCAATCAGCTCGGGCCCGAGGTGCAGGAGAATATCCAGCGCGGGCAGGTGAAAGTCGGTTACACGCTGGAGATGGTTTACATGGCGCTTGGCCGGCCGAACAGCATCACGTCCAGCGCGGATGGAAAATACGTCGTTTGGAGCTACATGAATTTCAACACGCCGGACGGTGATTTCATGCTCCAGCCCAAGCATATCACGCACAACACGGCGATGAATTCGCAGGAACTGCTCTTTCAAAACGGCACGTGGCATGGCGTCGCCGGCAAGGCCGACCTTGATGAGGCGACCGTGGCCCTGCCGGAGAACAAGATTCGCCGCAAAACGGCGCAGGAAATGTTGGAGGAGGAGTCGCGCCAGGACTTGGAGATCGCCTTTCAAGATGCCCGGGTGGTCGATTTCCGTCTCATCCGCCTGTAACTCCGCAGCCTTGGCGCTCCCGGCCAAAAGAATCTCATGTTCATCTCACACAAAGGCATAACTGATTTTCCCGCCCGACGCGTCTATGCAAGAGCGTCTCGGTGACGCATCGGCCCACTCGTTGCTTTCCCCACTGTGACCCAATCGCTGCGCTCTCTTCTCACCGCCTTCCGGGCGCGCCACGGCAGCCATGGGTGGGCGGTCGGCCTCGCGGTGTGCGTGCTGCCGTCGCTGGGTGCCGCCGAAAGCGCGCCGGATGTGACCGCGCAGGAGAATACGGCAGTGTCTGCGCCGGTTGAGCGGGTGATCGAGCTGCCCCCCTACGTGGTCGAGGAGTCGCTCACGCCGCCGTGGCGATATGTCAGTGTTCCAGGCATCGAGGTGCTCTCGCGCTGTTCCGATGATCTCACGCGGCAGTTGATCGACCGCCAGCATCTCATGCACGAGGAGCTGGCCCTGTTTCTGCCCAAGCCCCTGCAAGTGCAACGCGCCATTCCGGCGGTTTATGTGCTCTACAACGACGCGATGCAGCCGGCCGTGGCGCAACAAATCGCCGCGCGCATCAAGCGATACGTGAGCGAGGCCGATGCGGACGAATTGGCGGCCATGGATCCCGCTGCCGCGCAAGCCGCCCAGGCCCAGGCCGAGGCCAAGCTGAACGTGCGCTTCATGCCCAACTACCGCTTCTGGGACGCGGACTCGCTGGCGATCTTCTTTGTCCTCGATGAAATCGGCGTCCAAAGCACGAGCATCACGCTGACGCCCGGGTATCTCCGTTACTTGTTGGAAGCCCGCACGCCGTCGCTGCCGACCTGGTTTATCGAGGGCATGGTCGAACTCTACGGCACGGTGCGACTCCCGGCGGCACCGCTGACTGCGCCGCTCGGCGGCTTTTCATCCCACAGCAGCGCCAAGCCTTTTTCGACTCGTTCATCGCTGGGTGCGGTCGCGTTTGGCGGCGGAAGCGGGGAGGAGGGCGTCGTCACGTTTCGCCCTGCACTTTGGCTGTCCGAAACCGAGACCCAGGTGCTCAGAAAGAACCCGAAACACGTGCCGGCGCTCATGCCGCTGGCGACGCTCTTCGGCAGCCCGCGCCTTGGCGTGGATAAGGAAGCGGACCTCAGGCTCCGACGAACCGAGGCGGCGCTGTTGATTCGCTGGGCGCTGGACCACACCAAGCGTGAATCAAAAAAAGGCCAGCCACCCGATGATCTTGATCGCCTGGAACCCCGCTACCTCGAGCCGCAGGCGCTGTGGGAGTTTGTCGACCGCTCCTGCCTTGAGCCGGTGAACGAGGCGTTGTTTCAGGAATGTTTCGGCCAAACCTACGCCGAGGCCGAAACCCGCTTGCGCGACTATCTGCCGTTCGCGGTGAAAAACTCGTTTCAGCTGCATCCGCCGGCACCCATTCAACCCTTGGACTTCGATCTGCGTGACGCGACCGTGGCGGAAGTCAGCCGGCTGAAAGGCGATCTGGCCCGGCTCGAAATCGAATTCGTCAAGGAACTCTATCCCCAGCTGACGGGAAACTACATCGATCAGGCCCGCCGGGTGATGAATCGGAGCCTTGATCAAGGCGACCGCGATCCCCGCTTGCTGGCGGTGGCGGGGCTTTGCGAAAGCGACTCACGCAACGATGCCGGGGCTCTGCCTTATTTGGAGGCGGCGGTAAGAGCCCGGGTGCCACGGTCCCGGGTCTATTACGAACTTGCCCGGCTGAAATTCGAAGCGATACGGCCGGCCGATCCTGAGGCCCGGTTATCACCCGCCCAAGTCGCCGGGGTGCTAGAAATCCTCGGTGCCGGCCGCAAACTCGCCCAACCCCTGCCGGAATCCTACGAGCTCATCGCGGAAGTCTGGCTGCGCTGCGCCGGCCGGCTTACCCGTCAGCAGTTGGGCGTATTGGACGAAGGCATCCGCTATTTTCCCCGCCGCCTGCGCCTGATTTATTCCACAGCGCTGCTCTATGGGTTTACCGGGCTGAATGAGCGCGCCCAGGAACTGGTCGAGCTGGGCTTGGCCAATAGCGCCGACGAGGTGGAGAAGTCCCGCTTTCTGAAGCTGTGGACCGCGATCCATGAGGACTGGTCGGAGTCCGGCACCGTGGCCCAGGCGCCAGCCGCCAAACCGACCGTCCGCTTGCGAAGCCCCAAGCTGAAACCGGAAATCGTGCCGCGCCTGCCGAATGAGAAAGAGGAGCCGGTGGTGCAGTTGAAGGAATTCAAGGTCAGCGAAGTTTTCCCGCCCATCAACGTGCGCTTCAACCTCAGCGGGGAGAATCTTTTCAGCAGCCTCGACGATCCCATCGTGGATGCGCGCGTCACCTATGTGAAAAGCGACGGACTCGGCGCGCGGATGGGCATCCAGGTCGGCGACGTGCTGCTGGCGTTGAACGGCACCGGCTTGAAAGGCCAGACGATCCGGCAGGTCGCGGGACTCGTCGAAGCTGCGCGCAAGCAGGGCGACATGATCTGGGAAATTCGTCGCGGCCTGACCACGCTGACCCTGCGGCACAAGGGCAAGTGGGAGATTCCGCTGCCAGTGGTGGGCCATTGAGCGCCTGGTCTCCCGGGCGGCCCGGGCGGCGATGCCCCCCGGCGGGGCACCTTGCAAAGCTACGCTTGCGATAGTTGTGACCCGTAATCCATGAATCATGGGTCGCATTTACATGAACCTGCCTTTCCCACTGCGCTTCTGGCCGGGCCTGCTGCTCGTGGCCCTGCTGGCCGGCTGCAGCAGTATCCAGAAACGCATCGCGGAAAACCCCGACGCCTTCGCGCCGCTTTCGCCCGAGGCGAAGCAAACCATCCGCGACGGGCATGTCAGCCTTGGGTTCACGCCGGTCATGGTTTACATGGCCCTCGGCAAGCCCAGTAAGATCAACACGTCGGCCGATGGCATGGAGACCACGTGGACCTACATTCACTACAACACCTCGGAGGGCACGATCTCGCTCAGCTCACCGGCGGTGGTCGGTCTGATGCCCTCGCGAAGGTTTCAGGGCGTCCCCCGGCGCCATATGGCGCCGCCGGCGATCGATGTCGTGAACGATTCCCAGCCGTATCGCGGTGTGGCCGGCGAAACCGATCTCTACAACGGCCGCGTGCGCGCTCCGGATGGCCGGATTCGCGAGGCGACCGCTAGCGACATGATCGCCGGCGACGTGGGGCAGGATCTCCAGATCAGGTTTCGCGACGGCTTCGTCGTCGGCTTCGAACTCGCCCGCGCGTTCTAGGGGCCGCGCTCAGCGGTCGGGCACTTCGATCATCGCCTTGATCACGCCGGTCTCCGGCTTGGTCCAGGAGGCGAAGACCGCGGGCACATCCGCCAGCGTGGCGCGATGGGTGATCCATGGCGTCGTGTCGATCCGGCCGGACTCGATGAGCTCGATGATCCGCTTGAACTCCGCCGGCAGGCCGTTGCGGCTGGCAAAAATGGTGAGCTCCCGGCGATGCAGGTTGGGGTCGCTGAACGTCACGTCGCCTTGCACCAGTCCCACGAAAACCAGCCGGCCGCCCTGCGCCGGGTAGTTGAACGCCGCGTTCATGGACTTCACGTTGCCCGTCGCGTCGAACACCGCGGTGGGCAAATCGCCGCCGGTTAACTGCTCCAGTTTCGCGACGGTGTCGCCACTGCGGGCGTCGATCTGCTCCGTCACGCCGAGACGATCCCGGCAGAACGCGAGGCGGCTTTCGCTGACGTCGATCGCGATTACGCGCGCGCCGGCGACCTGGGCGAATTGCATCACGGCCAGCCCAATGGGGCCGGCGCCGATGACGGCGACGGTTTCACCCTCGGCGACCTGGGCGCGCGCGACGGCATGGGCGCCGATGCCAAGGGTTTCGACGAGCGCGAGCTGATCGAGGCTGAGTTTGTCGGAACGGTGAAGCTTGTGCGCCGGCACAATGAGTCGCGCCCGATGGCCGCCGTCAGTGTGCACGCCGAGGACTTGCAGCGTGCGGCAGCAGTTCGATTTGCCACGCGTGCAGGCAATGCAACGGCCACAATTGAGATACGGTTCGAGTGCGCAGCGATCGCCAACGCGGACACCCGTTACGCCGGCCCCGACGGCCAATACCTCGACGCCGAGCTCATGGCCCAGAATGCGGGGATAGTTAAAAAACGGCTGGTTGCCGATGAACGCATGCAGGTCCGTGCCGCAAACGCCCACGCGATGCACGCGGATGAGGGCCTCGCCGGCACCGGGCGCGCCGGGATCAGGCGTATCGCCCATGATGATCTTGCCGGGGGTTTCGAGGATCAGCGTTTGCATGAAAATAGGCGGGGTCAGGCGAGGATGGGATCCCGATTCTCGGGCCGACCGCGCGTGAAATTGTGATTATGGATCGGACGGAGGATCTCACGGACGCGGGCGAGGACGGCGGGATCAACTGGCGTGTTCGCGTAGGCGATGTTCTTGCGCACGAGGTCCGGACTCGCGGTGCCGATGAGCGTGGTGGCAATGCCGGGATGGCTGATCGCGAATTGCACCGCGACGTGCACGATGTCCACGCCCTGCGCGCGGCAGTAGTCCGCGGCGAGGCGGCAGCCAGCGATGATTGGCGCCGGGGCCGGGTGCCAGGAGGGCGGGCCTTGGTCGGTCAACAGTCCCATGCCGGTGGGCGCCGCGTTGATCACCCCGACGCCGCGCGTTTCACAGTAGGGCAGCAACGACTCAAGCGAAGTGTCGTTCAACGCATAGTGGCAGAAGGAGAGGATCAGTTCGACCGTGCCGGGCGCCACGCGATCAAGAATCGCCGGGAACACCTTCAGGGGCAGGCCCGTGATGCCGATGTGGCCGATCCGGCCGGCCTGCTTTAATTTCAGGAGCAGGGGCAGGGTTTCGTCCACGACTTGGTTGAGATCGACGAACTCGATGTCGTGGCAATGCAACACGTCGATGTAGTCGGTGCCCAGTTTGCGGCAGCTGTCTTCGAAGCCGCGTGCCACCCGTGCCGCCGAGAAGTCGGTGCGTTCGCCGGCATACTGGCCGACCTTGGTGGCCAGCACGTAGCTCTCACGCGGCACGCCGAGCAGGGCCCGGCCCAGCACCGTCTCGGCGTGGCCGTAGGCCGGCGACACATCGAGGAAATTCATGCCGAGCCCGAGCGCGGTGTGCACGGTGCGGACCGACTCGGCGTCATCGGTCGGACCGAACGCGCCCCCGAGCGAGGAGCCACCGAAACTGAGGACGGGAACCTTGAGACCGGTGCGGCCGAGGAAGCGCGATTGCATTGGCGGCGCTCAGGCGGATTCGAGGATGAGATTCGCGTAAGGAATCGTGTCGCCCGTGCGGATAAGCCCGATCGCCTGCGGCACCCGGCGCTTGAACGCGAGGTGCGGCTCGAACTGGAGCCGCGACCCCGTGCGCTTTTGCAGCGCCGCCAGTGTCGCGGCGGAGTTGTGCACCTTGAACTCTTTGGCCGCAAAGACGCGGCCGATCACGAAATTCGCGGCGATGGCATCGTAGACCTGCAACACCGTGGGCACATCGTCCACGAGCGAGAGATCGACCGTCTCGAGCTGCGGCCAGAAAGGGAAGCCGCGGTCGGCGATCACGAGCGTGTTGGTGTGGCGGATGCGCGCGAGCAGATCGAGCACATGGGGATTGAGGATGCCGGTGCGTAACATGGGGTGGGAAAGGGGCGCGACGGCGGCCAATGTAGCGACTTCGCCCGGTGGGGACAGCGCATTCTGTGTAATAGTCCCCGGGCGGGACTTGCGCAGCCAGCAAGCGGGCATGCGCGCCGTTTGGTTGTAGCTATCAACGGCACGTGGCGTGTCTAAGCTCCATGGCCCAGTCAGTCGCCCGCTCCGCCCTTGTCGCCCGCCTTGCCCACCCATGGCTTGCCTGCGGCATAAAACCATCCCAGTGATGCCAGGCACCCTAACCCTACGAGTGAATCCGTCCGAGCCAGAACAAGACCGCTGGTTTATTGAGGAAGTGCAGCCGCATGAACCGGCGTTGCGCGCCTACCTGCGGCAGCGGTTTCCCGACGTCACCGACGTGGATGATCTGGTGCAGGAAAGCTACGCACGGCTCCTTGAGGCCCGGCGCAAGCAGCCCATCGCCAGCGCGAAGGCCTACCTTTTCGCCATCGCGCGCAACGGCGCGATCAACCTGGCGCGCCGGCCGCGGATTTTTTCGGACAAGCCCCTGAGCGATTTTGCCGCGGAATCCGTGCCCGAGGAGCACAGTAATGTCGTCGACCTCGTCACCGCCCGGCAGGAAGTCGCCATCCTGCTTCGCGCCGTGGAAACGCTGCCAGGTCGCTGTCGCGAGATCTTCGTCCTGACCAAGCTCAAGGGCCTCTCGCATCAGGAAGTGGCCGACCGCCTTGGCCTGTCGGTGCAAACCGTGCACGTCCAGGTATCGCGCGGCATCCAGAAATGCACCGTGTTTCTCCGTCAGCACGGAGTCGTTGGAAACAATCCGTCATGAACGCCGATTCCTCACCTTCTGCCGCCGGCGATGCCGACGCCGTCAAATCTGCCGCCGACTGGCGCGTGTGCCACGAGGCGGGCCTTTCGGCGCAACAATACGCGGAATTCGAGGCGTGGCTCGCCGCCAGTCCCCGGCATGCCGAGGCGTGGCGGGATGTGAACGCCGCCTTGTTCGCGTTCGAGTGCGTGCGGGCGCAAGGGCAGGCGGATGATTTCATCGCGCAGCTCAACACCCGTCGCCGTCAGCGCCGCTGGCGGCTGCTGACGGGCGGAGTCCTGGCCGCCGCGGCGGCGGTCGCCGTGCTTTTCTTCGTCAATCGGCCGGTTGACCGCGCGGCAACGGCCGTCGTCGCAGGCGAGGCGCCCGTCATCATCCGGGCTGCGCAGCGCGTGCTCGAGGATGGCTCGCGCGTGGAATTAAACGACGGCGCCGAGATTGCGGTGAATTACACGACCGCGCGGCGCGAAGTCAGCCTGCTGCGCGGCGAGGCCGTTTTCACGGTGATGAAGAATCCCGCGCGTCCGTTTGTCGTCGTGTCGGGCAATGTCGAGGTGCGCGCCGTGGGGACCGTGTTTGCCGTGCAGTTTGGCGCCAAGGCCGTCGATGTGCTCGTCACGGAAGGCCGGGTCGTGGTGGCCCAGCCGGCTCCAGCGCCAGTCGCGGGTGAGCCGGTTGCGGCGACGGCCGAACCGGTCTTCGTCGATGCGGGCGGCCAGCTGGTGCTCCCGGCTGAGGCGGTGAATCAGGAATCCGCCCAATCGCGCGTGCTTTCTCCGGCGGAAATCAACCGCCGGCTCGCCTGGCGCCAACCGCGGTTGCAGCTCGCCGGCACGTCGTTGCAAGACGCCGTTTCGCTCCTGAACCGGGAAAACCTGATGCAGGTGGAGATTGCCGATCCCGAACTGGGCCGCTTGCGACTGACGGGGTTCTTCCCATTGGATAACGCCCGCGGTTTCGTGCAGGTGCTCGAAGCCCACTACGGCGTGAAGGTCACGCAGCGGGCCGACGGAGGTTTTGTTTTACGGAGCCGGTGAGGGAAGGGGCCACGTTCCTTCAGCTGGGTGCCGGGCGACCGGAAATCGCGCCGGATGTAACTATTGTTTCCCTGTGACGCGTCTACCCTATGGACCATGAGATCGCCCTATTTCGCCGTTTTCGGTTTTTACGTCCTCTGTTCGCCAGCGGCGCTGTCACTTTGCTACGGATGGGGTGAGGCTGAACCGGCGAAGCTTTCATGATTTTCGATTTCATCAGAATGCGGCGGGGGCTTGCTCCTCTTCGGCTCATTGCCGGACTGATGGCCGTGCCGGCCTGCGGGGGATTCGTGAGGGCCGCGGATGCCATCGCTCCGTCGAACAGTGATCCCGCTCCGCAATTATTCAGTGTGCCGGCGGGCGAGGCGGACCGCACGCTCGGGATTTTTTCCCGGCAATCGCTGCAAGCCGCGATTTTTCCGACGGATCTGTTGGAGGGCGTCCGCACCCATGCCGTGCGCGGCGAATTCACCCCGCTCAAGGCGCTCAGTCTCATGCTCGCGGGCACGACCCTGCAGCCCAGCTATGATGCCACCACAGGGGCGCTCGTGGTCCGCAGCGTGGCGGGTGCGGGTCCCGTCGTGGAGCTGCCCCCGTATGTGGTCGAGACCAACCTCGATGTCATGCCATGGACTTATATGCGGGCCCCGGGGGTTGAGGTGATTTCCCGCTGCTCCGAGGTCACGACCGAATTGCTGCTGAGCCATCATTTCCGGCTGCACGAAATGCTCGCGATCATGCTGCCCGAGGAGTTGCGCGTGAAGCTCGATGTGCCCACTGCCTACGTGTTGTTCAATGAGGCGACCCAGCCGGGCATGGCCCGCGAGGTGCTCGAGGAGGTGCGCAAGCGTCAGGGCAGGGCGGCGGTGAACATCGGCGGCCTCGCCAATTATCGCTTCCACGACCGCGATGCGGTCACGATTTTCTTTATCATCAACGAGCACGAATTCAGCCAGGGGCGGCTGAGTCTCACGGCCGACTATGTGCGCTATATGCTGGAATCCCGGACGCCATCGCTGCCGCTGTGGTTCATTGACGGCATGATGGAAGTGTATCGCAGCACCTTGCTGGAAAGCGCCGCGCCGCTATTTGCGACCTCCGCGACGATCATGGACCGGGTGCCGGAAGGCTCGTTCACCATCAGACCCTTGCAGTGGGTTTCGGAAACCGAGACCCATGCGGTCAAACGCAACGTGCGCCAGAAGCGCGAATTCCTGCCACTCGGCGAACTTTTCACCGCGTCGCCGGCGGCCCGCGAACCCGCCCGTGCCGCCCTCGGCCGCTCCGAATCCGCCCTTTTTATCCGCTGGGCCTTGCATGAGTCGGGCCCGGATTCGCGCCGGGCGGCGCTGTGGACGTTTGTCAGTCGCGCCAGCCGGCAGCCGGTGACCGAGGCGATGTTCCGGGAATGCTTCGGCCTGGATTATGCCACGGCGGAGAATCAGCTGCTCGACTACCTGCCCGTCGCGGTGAAATCCACGATCTACCTCAAGACGGGAAAACTGTTCGAGTTGCCCGGGATAGAAACCCGCGAGGCCACGGACGGTGAGGTCAGCCGCATCAAGGGTGGACTGGACCGCCTGGAAGTTACCTACGTGAAGGGCGTCTATCCTGAACTCACCGGCCGCTACCTCCAGCAGGCCCGGCGCACGCTCCGCAAGGCCTACGACAAGGGCGACCGCGATCCGCGTCTGCTCGCCGAGCTGGGGCTCTGCGAATGCGATGCCGGCGACGATGTCGCCGCGCGGCCTTTCCTCGATGCCGCCACGCGCCGGAAAGTCGTGCGCCCGCGGGCGTATTACGAACTCGCCCGGATTGATTACGAGGAACTGCTCACCCGGGTGCCCGGGGGAAAATTCACCATCGACGAGGCCGGTATCGTCCTGCGGCCGCTCAACACGGCACTCCAGCAATCGCCGCAGCTGCCGGAAATCTACGAATTGCTCTCCGATGTTTGGCTGCGCACCGCGGCGCGCCTCAGCGCGGCCCAGTTGCAGGTCCTCGATGAAGGTGTGCGCAATTTTCAGTGGCGCACGCGGCTCATCTATTCCACCGCGCTTTTGAACTCGCTGAATGGCCGCCCCACCGAGGCACGCGCCTATATCGACCAAGGTCTCGCGATTGCCACGCCGCCGAAGGAGCGGGAGCTTTTTCTCAAGCTGCAAGCGGTCATCGCGGCCGAAAAGCCTGTCCCCGCACCCTGATGCCACGCTGCGTTTCCATTTTTGCTTTCCTGCTTCTGGCTGCGACCGCGCTCACTTCCACGCGCGCCGAAGTTGCCCCGCCGCCGGCCGCTACGCCCCAAGCCTTCGATGTGCCCGCCGGCCGCGCCGAGCGCACCCTCGCGATATTTGCCCGGCAATCGGCGCAAGGCACCTTGTTTCCGACGGACATGGTGCAGGGGATAAAAACGCTCGCGGTGCAGGGCGAATTCACACCGCTTGAAGCGCTCTCCCGCATGCTGGCCGGCACGGCGCTGCGTCCGGTGCTCGATGCGGCCAACAACACCCTCGCGCTGCGCAACAGCAGCGGCCGCGCCGACGGGGTGATTGAGCTTCCGCCTTACTTCGTGGAGGAGAAAGCCGACCGCCAGCCGGTCTGGCGCTACGCCCGCGTCGCCGGCCTCGAGGTGCTTTCGCGCTGTTCCGACGATGTGACGCGCCAGTGGATCGACCGGCAGCACCAGTTGCACGAGTTGCTTACGCTGATTCTGCCGCGGGAGTTTCAGGGCAAATCGGATGTGCCGACCAACTATGTGCTTTTCAGCGCCGACCTCGCCTCCGAGGCGACGCGCGAAATCGTCAGCGCGATCCAGGCCCAGGAAGCCCGCCTCGCTTCGCGCGATGGCAAATCCCGCGGTTCATCGGTTCCCGTCGAAATCGAAGGACTGCCCAACACGAGTTCGCCGACCGGTGACCAGGGGGTGAGCGTGCGCTTTCTGCCGAACTTCCGTTTTTGGGATCAGGATTCACGGGCGATTTTCTTCGTCATGAACGAGGCGGCCTATGATCCCGCCAGCATCACGATTACGCCCGGCTATCTCCGCTCGCTGGCTGGCGCACGCACGCCGCCGTTGCCGGGTTGGTTCACCGAGGGCCTCATCACGCTCTATGACGGCATCCGCCTGCCGGTCGCGCCGGTGATTTCACCGCTCGCCCGGCCGACGATGTCCGACGCGGCCTACAATCTGAAATATCGCCCCGACAAACTGAACGTCGCGACTTTCAAGCCCTTCGTGTGGATCAGCACGCAGGAAACCGAGGCGATGATCCGCACTTACTCCGCGCAGGCGGAGCGCGGTCACGCCGCATTGCCGGAAGGATTTCCCTTCCTGCCGCTGGCGACGCTCTTTGGCTCTCGGCCCGCGTTGGGCGACGAGTCCGCCCGCACCCTTTGGCGTTATGAGTCGGCCCTCTTTATCAACTGGGCGCTCAATCCCTCGCGTCACCTCCTGCCGGCCGCCGATGGCTCCGATCCGGTGGACGACCCCAAATTCAACGGCCCGCAGGCGTTCTGGAAATTTCTGGCCCGCGCCAGCGCCGGTCCGGTCACCGAGGCCGTGTTCAAGGAGTGTTTCGGCTTCGGCTATGAGGAGGCCGATGGTCGCCTGCTGCGTTACCTGCCGCTCGCCGCCATGCCATCAACCCGCCCCGATGGCTTGCAGGGCGGCTATCAGTTGACGCTCCCGGCACCGGTTGCACCGCCGGCTTTTGAGTTGCGCGACGCCACGGCCGGGGAGGTCAGCCGGATCAAGGGCCGGCTGGATCGCCTCGAGATCGCCTACGTGCGGGAGCTTTACGCCGACTATCCCGAACTCGTCGGGAAATACATGGCGCAAGCGCGCCGCACCCTGCGCCGCGCCTACGACCAGGGCGACCGCGACCCCGCGCTCCTGGCTGAGATTGGGCTCGGTGAATGTGATGCAGGCGCCGACGCCGCGGCCCGGCCGTTTCTCGAAGCCGCCGCCGTGGCCAAGGTGGTGCGTCCGCGCGTTTACTACGAACTGGCCCGTATCCGTTACACGGCGATCCGCGCGGCGGGCCAGGCGGACAAGCTGACCACGGCCGAGGCCGGTGAAGTGTTGCAACCACTCACGACCGCACTCCGGCAGGTTCCCGCGCTGCCCGAGGTGTATGAGCTCATCGCCGAGGTCTGGCTGCGGACCGAAGGCCGGCTCAACGCGGCGCAACTGGCGGTGATCGATACCGGCGTGAGACTTTTCCCGCATTCCATCCGCCTCGTTTCCTCGGCCGCGATTTTGCAGGACATGCACGGCAACCGCGAACGGGCCCGGGCCCTCGTTGCCCATGGCCTCACCATTGCCACGGCACCGGCGGATCTCGACCGACTCCAACGCCTGCAGGCCGCGCTGGCCCCGTGATTTGGCCTCGCTCGCTGAAACCAGAGCAGGGCAGGGACCGTTGGCGGATTTGCTGCGAGCCTCACCGATTCAATAACGGTGGCTCTGCCGTCTGCGTGCTCGTGAGTCGCGCAAACACCGCCCGCCAGTGCGCGTCCTCCAGTTCGCGCCGTCGCACGGCTTTGTATTCAGCATCGCCGGCGAGGAGAATGAACAGGAAGAGCACCGCCCCAAGGTAGTGCGGTGTTTCAAACCAGAACAGCATCACCGCCATGCCGGCCACCGCCAGCACCTTGCCGACGGTCGCCGCCCAGAACGTCGCCCGCAGGTAGGGCAGGCGCGTCGCGAGCAGCGCCCGGAAAATGCGCCCGCCGTCCATGGGGAAAACCGGCACGAGGTTGAAGCAGCCCATCACCAGGTTCGCGATGAACAGCTGCCAGAGCAGTCCCTTGGCCGAATAAAGCGCCACGTGTCCGCTGTCGCCGCGCACCACGAACCACAGCCCCGCCGCCAGCACGAAATTCACCGCCGGCCCCGCGAGCGTGATGAGCAATTCCCGGCCGGGCTGGCGGGGGATGTGGTCCATCTCCGCCATGCCGCCGATGGGCATCAGCAAGATGCGCGGCACGTTCACACCGTAGTGCATCGCCACGAAGCAATGGCCCAGCTCATGCAGCACCACGCACCCGAAAAATGCCACCAGCGTGACGAGGCTCCACGCCAGTCCCACCCAGCGCGCATCCTGCCAGCCTTCGATGCCGACATAGGCGAGCAGCAGGAAAAAGCTCGCGTGCACCGCGAGCTGGATCCCGCGAATGCGGAACAAGCTGATTGACCATCCGAGCATGGGCCTTAACAAAGCCGCGTAGCGCGGTTCCGCCAGTGCCAAGTTCAATTTGTCCCGCGCCCCTCGCATGCCCGATTCCAAGCCCGCCACCATCCTCCTCATCGACGACGACGCCGAGGTGCGTTACTCGCTCTCCCGCGTGCTCAGCTCGCGCGGCTACGCCATCACCGAGGCCGCCAGCGGCGAACTCGGCGTGGCCTCCATCCGCAAGGGCCCGGCGCCCGACCTGGTGTTTCTCGATATCCGCATGACCGGCATGGGCGGCATCGAGGCGCTCCAGCACATCCGTTCCATCAACCCAAAGCAGCTCGTCGTCCTGATGACCGCCTTCGGCACCGCGCAGACCGCGATCGAGGCGATGAAATACGGTGCCTTCGATTACATCATGAAACCCTTCGATCCTTCGAAGGTGCTTTCGCTCGCCGAAAAGGCGCTCAAGACCCACGCCGACCTCCGCGCCGTGGGCGACTACAAGCCCACCATCAACGCCGATGACTACCGCGAGGGCATCGTCGGGGCCTCGCCGGTCATGCAGGAGGTCTTCAAGATCATCGGCCAGGTCACCGCCAGCGATGTCACCGTGATGATCACCGGCGAGAGCGGCACGGGCAAGGAGCTCGTCGCCCGCTCCATCTGGAAGCACTCCCACCGCGCCGCCAAGCCCTTCATCGCCGTCAACTGCGCCGCCATCCCGGATAATCTCATCGAGAGCGAACTCTTCGGCCACGAGAAGGGCTCGTTCACCGGCGCGACCGGCCAGCGCCTGGGCAAATTCGAGCTCTGCGACGGCGGCACCATCTTCCTCGACGAGATCGGCGACATGGCACTCGCGACGCAGACCAAGATTCTCCGCGTCCTCCAGCAGGGCGAAATCCAGCGCGTCGGCGGCACCGAGACCATCAAGGTCGACGTCCGCATCATCGCCGCGACCAACAAGGACCTCGAGGCGATGGTGAAGGCCAAGACCTTTCGCGAGGATCTCTACTACCGCCTCAACGTCGTCCGCATCAAGATGCCGCCGCTCCGCGAGCGCGCCGGCGACATCCCGCAGATCGTCGATTTCTGCCTCCAGAATCTCGTCAAGCAGCGCAAGGCCCGGGTCAGCAAAGTCTCGCCGGAGGCGATGACGCTGCTCACGCGCCACACCTGGCCGGGCAACGTCCGCGAACTCGAAAACGCCATCTACCGCAGCGCCGTCATCGCGCAGGGCGACGCCATCCTCGTGAAGGATCTGCCCGCCGAACTCGGCGGCTCCGTCGAACCCATCGACGAACCTGCCGGCATCGCCGCCGCGGCACCTGCTGCGCCCGCGCTTACGCTCGAATCCGCCCTCGATTTCATTCACGCCGAGCTGAGCAATGCCGACGAGCCGCTGCTCACCCGGGTGCAACGTGAACTCGCCCGCCGCACGCTTGCTGCGAGCAACGGCGATGAAACCGCTGCCGCCAAGAAACTCGGCCTCACCAAACCCGCGCTGAAGAAGCTGCTCTAGCGCGCCTCTGCCTTTATGCCGGCGCTCCAAATCCACCCTGCCGGCGAGCGACTGCCCTTTGAGCACCAAGGACCCTTCGTCACCACGGGTGATGGCGACGTCCTGACCTTTGACGCGCGGCAGTCGCACCTCAGTCACGACGAAGGCCGCACGTGGCAGTCGTTTCCGCTTTTCCGCGAGCCGGGCCGCTTCGATCCGAGCATCGAGCGTGCGCTGTTGCGGACATCGCGCGGCACGGTCATCGCCGCGTGGATCAACCTCGCCGAAAAATCCCATGCGCCCAACTTCCGCTGGTCTGGCCCGCCGGAGGAATTCGCCCAATGGATCCTGCCGACCTACGTCTGCCGCAGCCGTGATGACGGCCGCACGTGGGACGATCCGATCCTGCTTAATCGCCCGTGGTGCGGTTGCATTCACTCGTTCATCGAGACCCGCACCGGTCGCCTCGTGCTGGTTGCGCAGGAAATCATCCCGGAGTGGCGCCATGCGACGGTCGTGTTTGTGAGCGATGACGACGGCCTCACGTGGCGGCGCAGCAACGTCCTCGACATTGGCGGCGCACAACACGACCACGCCGGTTCCTGCGAGGGCACCGTCATCGAACGTCGCGACGGCTCGCTCTATCAACTCCTGCGCACCGAGACCGGCTTTCTCCACGAAACCCTCTCCACCGATGGAGGCCTCACGTGGAGCCAATCGCAGCTCACGGCGATTCCCTCCGTCACCTGTTGCGCCCAGCTCTACCGTCTCGCCGACGGCACCGTCGCGTTGCTCTGGAATCCACCGCCGCGTTACGATCCGCGCGATCGCACCAAGCGCGACGAGCTCGCCATCGCATTCTCCACCGATGACGCCCGCACCTGGTTCGCCCCGCACGTCGTGGCCGCCGATTATCCGCAGCCGAGGGTAGGGGACCAGTGGTGGCGCGTTTCCTATCCCTACCTCTACGAACGCCGGCCCGGTGAATTGTGGATCACCACCATGCAGGGCGATGTGCGCCTGCGCATCGCCCAAAATGCCATCGCCCGTGCAGCGATTCCGCTGCCGCCGCTGGTCGTGATGTTCGGCGATTCGACCACGGCGCGCCGGCCCGGCGAAGTGAAAGAGCCCTTCGCCGTCCGCGTGCAAAAGCGCCTCGAAGCCGCCGGCCTCGCCATCGCCGTCGCCAACCAAGGGGTCGGGGGCAACACCACGCGCGATGCGCTCGCACGCTTCGAGGCCGATGTCCTCGCCTTCGCCCCGCGCCTGGTCGTGCTGCAATTCGGCATCAACGACTCGGCCGTCGACGTGTGGCAACAACCGCCCGCGACCGGCCCGCGGGTGCCGCCGGCCGAGTTCAGCGCCAATCTGCGCCAGCTGGTGCGCACCCTCCGCGCCCGCGGCGTCGCCGTCGTGCTCATGACGACCAACCGCGTCTTCTGGAGCCCGATGCTGTGCGATCTCTACGGTCGCCCGCCCTACGACGCTGCGGACCCCGAAGGTTTCAACCGGCCGCACCTCGACGCCTACAACCAACTCATCCGTGAGGCCGCGGCCGCCGAGCAGGTCCCGCTCGTGGACATCAACGCCGCCTACGCAGCGCACGCCGAGCCCGCCGCGCTTTTGCTGCCCGACCAAATCCACCCCGCCGACACCGGCCACACGCTGGTCGCCGATCTGCTCACGCCGGTGATCCTCGCGCAGCTCCACCTCAAATCGTCGTAATCCATGCCGCCCTTCGTGCTCCGCCTGTTGCGCCTCGCTGCCGTTGGCTTCGGCGCGCTCACGATCGCCTCGGCGGTGGTCAACATCATCGCCGCCGTGAAACTCATCGAGCCTTCCGACGAGGCCTCGCTCGGCATTACGCGCAACGAGATCATCGGCTGGTATATCGGCCCGGTCATCCTCGGTCTGGTCCTGATCTGGCTCGGCCTCCGTCGCTGGAAGTCATCGCCGCCCAAGGACAAGCGCTGAAATCCGCGGCCCGTTTTATTCCCCAGTTGAATCGCCGCCGCGCCTCACCAAGCTCGTTCGATGGACCGCCCCACCATTTCCGAGCCCCCGGCTGAGGCCCTCATCCGCCGCCTCGCGGAGCTCAACGCGATCGGCATCGCCCTGTCGCAGGAGAAGAACCTCGACCGCCTGCTCGAGGCCATCCTCGTCGCCGCGAAAAAAATCACGCACGCCGACGGGGGCACGCTCTACCGGCGGCATCCGGCCACGCCCGACGCGCTGCATTTCGAGATCATCCGCACCGATTCGCTCGGCATCGCGATGGGCGGCACCACCGGCGCGAAGATTCCCTTCGCGCCCATCCCGCTCCGTGATCACGCCGGCCGGGAAAACACCGCGATGGTGGCCGCCTACGCCGTGCTCAAGGATCGCACGATCGCCATCGCCGATGCCTACGAGGAAAAGGGTTTCGACTTCTCCGGCACCAAGGCCTTCGACCGCCAGACGGGCTACCGCTCCACGTCATTCCTCACGGTCCCGATGAAGAATCACGAGGACGAGATCATCGGCGTTCTCCAGCTCATCAACGCCCGCGACCGCGAGACCGGCGCCACGGTGCCGTTCAGTGAGACCGACCTTCGCCTCGCCGAATCACTCGCCTCGCAGGCCGCCATGGCGCTCACCAACCGCATGCTCGTGCTGCAGTTGGAAACGCTTTTCGAGTCGTTCATCAGCATCCTCAACAAGGCGATCGACGAAAAATCGCCTTACACCGCGGGCCACTGCCATCGCGTGCCGATCCTCACGATGCTCCTGGCCGAGGCCGTGCATTCGACGTCCGCCGGCCCGCTCGCCGCCTGGAGCATGACGGATTCCGACCGCTACGAACTCAAGATCGCCGGTCTCCTGCACGACTGCGGCAAGGTCACCACGCCCGTCCACATCGTCGACAAGGCCACCAAGCTCCAGACCATCTACGACCGCATCGAGGTGATCGAGACCCGCTTCGAGGTGGTCAAACGCGACGCCGAGCTCGCACTGCTCCGCCAGCTCGCCGACCCCGGCGCCAATCCCAGCGCCCTGCAACTCGAGTTCCGCAACCGCCTCCGCGAGATCGACGACGACCGCCGGTTCCTTCGCATCTGCAACATCGGCAGCGAGGCCATGAAGCCCGGCGAGCGCGAGCGCATCGGCGCCATCGCGAAAAAATACCGCTGGCGCAACCCGCAGGGCGAGGAGAGCGATTTCCTCACGCCCAACGAACTCCAGAATCTCACCGTCCACGCCGGCACGCTCACGGCCTCCGAGCGCCAGGTCATCAATCACCACATCGACGTCACCATCGAGATGCTCGAAGCGTTGCCCTGGCCGCGCCATCTCCAGCGCGTCCCCGAATACGCCGGCGGCCACCACGAGCGCATGGACGGCAAGGGCTATCCGCGCGGACTCACCCGCGACCAGATGTCCGTGCCCGCCCGTATCATGGGCATCGCCGATATCTTCGAGGCGCTCACCGCGCGCGACCGGCCCTACAAGGAGGGCAAGACCCTCACCGAGTCGCTGCAGATCCTCGGCCAGATGCGCCTCAACGGCCACATCGACCCCGATCTCTTCGACATCTTCGTGCGCGAGCGCGTCTACCTCCGCTACGCCGAGCAGTTCATGGACCGCCGGCAGATCGACGAGGTCGATGTGAAAAAAATCCCCGGCTACACCGGCGACTAAGAATGGGTTATTTAACCGCACAGAACGCCAAGGGCGCAAAGGCCGAAACGGCATTTGCGATATTCGCGTGTTCTTCGATTGGTGAGAGGCCCGATTAAGTTTATGGTGTCCGCCTGATTTCTGTCCCTTAGTGCTCTTTGTGCTCTTCGTGGTTAATCCCAATCACCGCTAGCCACCCCAACCCCCAAGCCATGTCCCAAGACCCCAACGCCGAGTTTGACCACGCCGTCCTTGATAAAATCGAAGCCAGCCCCATCGGCGCCGTGCCCGGCACGCCCGCGTATCAGGACGCATTGAAGCGCCTCTACGCTGCGCAACAGGTTTACGCCGACGCCGACCACCATCACGGCCATGTCACGGCGCGCTCGCTCGCCCGGCTCCCGTTTTTCCACGCCCACAACCTCGATCTCTTCATTGCCGGCCAGATCACGGATGACGCCCTCGAGTCCAACGCCAGTATCTACGACCGCTACGTGCAGTCGCTCACGCCCGACCGCCGCGCCCGGGCCGAGGCCCTCCGCGTCACCGTCATCGGCAAACCCGCCCATCACCGGGCCAAGCACGGTCACGACGGCACCGCCGTTCACGACCCGCTGCATACGCTGTTCCTCGTCCCTGGCGCCGGCCCCAATCCCGGGCTGCCGGGCAACTATCTCCACGGCGCGGTCTTTCATATTGGCCCGGACGAGAAGACCGGCGCGTGGGTGGTCCACGTCCACGATTCCGACGACGGCGCGTCGCTCTTCAGCACCCCCGCGCTCGCCGATGCCTTGGCCAAGCTCCAGGAAGTCCTCGCCAGCGCGCCGTTTCACCTGAACGAGCTCGCCGCGCTGGGGTTTGTGCAGAAGTGAGGGGAGCGCGAGCTTCCAACTTGCGCTTCAGTTTCCACAACGGCCGCAAAGCCTTGAAACTTTTCGCCGACTGCCGAGTCCTACGGACATGCCTGTCTTACGTCTCATGCTGGGTGCCCTCGTAGCCTTCGTGGCCATCTGTGCCACGCTTTTCGCCGCCGCCATTGTCGTGTTTACCGGTTTCGTTGGCTACGTGCTGCAACTTTTCCGTCCCAAATCAGCCGCCCGCGCTCCCCGCAACGCCACTCAACCGCACCGGCC
Organism: uncultured Opitutaceae bacterium; assembly: GCA_964525935.1. GTDB lineage: Bacteria > Verrucomicrobiota > Verrucomicrobiia > Opitutales > Opitutaceae > UBA2377. The sequence continues at coordinate 692,044 of CAZGJZ010000001.1, forward strand.
GCGCCATGCCGGCGACGCCATCGACGTCGTGGCGACAGAGGTTAGCGGCAAGCAGTAAGCAGCGCTAAGCTCCGATAGCTGCCGGGAATAGTAGCCACGAGCGTGAGTGAGTGGAGTAAGCGATGATCCCGCAGGCATCCACTCGCTCACGCTCGTAGCTACGAACGGAAAATCCGCGTAGAACGAAAACGCTCCCGCGGATTTGAGAATGTGTTCAGACTGAACGCTGACAGCTGATCGCTTAAAGCTTTTGGTGCTTAGGGCCGTGCCCTGCAAAGCCTTGGCGAAGCAGGGTTACTTCCGCGGACGGAAGCCGCCCATGAGGTAGACGATCAGCACGATCAGAAGAATCAGGCCGATGCCGCTACCGCCGACCATGGGGCCGCCGATGTAGAAGCCGCCGCCGCCGAACAAGAGCAGGAGTATGATGATAAGTAAGAGGAGGTTCATCCCACGATAGTCACGTAAGTCGCACCTCGGTGTCGCGCCGCCCCATGGGGCGTTTACCTACCCGGGGTATCGGGAAATTTAGAGGTGTCAGCATTCAGCGGTCAGCGATCAGCTCAGAACCAGAATTAAGCGCACGCGCGATACAGTGCAGGGATTGTCGCTTCGTATATGCATCGTCAGATTTGGTCTCGCTGAATGCTGATAGCTGATCGCTGACAGCTCCCCTCACTTCGGAACCGGCTCGGCATCGCTGGGTCGGTGATCACTATGAATCCCACCCACGAACAAATCACCGAGCGTGCCCAGGCAATTTGGCGGGAGCGGGCCTGCCCCGAGGGACGCGACGAAGAGATCTGGCTCGAAGCCGAACGTCAGCTCCGCATCACCGCGGAGCCCGCACCGGCCGCCACTCCTTCATTCGTCGAACGCGTCAAAGCCGAGACCGCCGCCGAGAGCGCCGTCGAATACCTCATCTCACCCGCCGTCTCCCAGCAGGCGGCCATCGAAGAAGCCGTGGAGCTCCAACGCCCTCCGGCCAAAGCCCCGCAGATGCAGTTCAACAAAACCCCCTCGCCGAAGCGCTGAGCTAAGGCGGCCCACCTCAAGTCATCACTTTTCCCATGAAATCTCCCACCCCTCCTGTCACTGAAACGATTGCCCACGGCGGCCGCAAAGGGTCCGTCAAAACGTCGAGGAAAGGCTTTAATCTCACCTTCAAGCCAACGACCCGTGCCAATCCCCAAGGCCTCACCCCCGAGCATCTCTTTGGCGGCGCATGGGCCGCGTGCTTCTGCGGCGCCGTCATGTATGTGGCGAAGGAGTCCGGCCACTCCGACGCCGGTATCATGGTCACCGCCAAGGTGCAGCAGCGCCAGAAAGGGAGCCAGCCCTTCGCCGTCGAGTTGATCGTGCGCATTCCCGATCTCGATGAGCGCCAGGCCAAGGTCATCGTCCAAAAGGCTCACGCGCTCTGCGCCTACTCGCGTGCAACCAAGGGCAATGTGGCCGTGAAGCTCACAATCCTCGCCAACCCCAAAAAGCAGACGACGCCGAAAACCAAGACCAAGCAAAAGGCGAAGTCAGCGCGCCGTTCCGCTTCAGCTCAACGCCGCAGCGTGAAAGCCAAAGCGAAGGTGAAATCTGTCGCGAAAACCAAGAAACCGATTCGTCGCGCGCCGCGCCTTAAGACGCCCAAACCGGTCGAACCGAAGCAGCCCGCACCGGCCGTCCACGCGCCGCAGCCGCCGATGCCGTCGCACGACGAGATCATTCGTGAGCAGCAGAAGAGGATTGCCCGTGCCCCGCAGTTTGCGGCGACCAGCGGTTTCCGGCCAAAACCCGCGCCCTCCGGTAAACCCCTGTGGTCGCGGCCGCATTCGGCGTGAGAAGAGCTTTCAGCGATCAGCTGTCAGCGGCCAGGGATGAATAGCTGAAAGCAGGGGCGGTGTCTCTGACCCGCCCTTTGGGGGTTATGGGTTTCCGATCTGTGCAAGTGCGGGTCGAAGACGCCGCACTACTTTAGTCTTAGTCCCTGATTGGGCTCACGCAGAGTCGCAGAGTGCGCGGAGTCGGAGCATTTGTATCTCATCTCCTCTGCGCCTTGGTGCGTGCCCGCCATAGGCTCGGCGACGGCAGGGCTCTGCGTGAGCCTTCCGGTCCGGTATCGCGATTACGCAATCAGGAGTAACCGCGGAGGCTGCCCTCGCATCGTCGTCGGCGCGCGGTGGATGCACGGCAGCACCGGTGAGTCCGGATACTCCGTGGCGACGCGCCAGAGATGACCGACCCCAAATGACCACGGCTGAGCGCCAGGCAGGGCGGAGTAGTGGAGGTCGTAGCAATTGTCCCGCAGCCACTCGGCGAAGTCCGCGTCATCTGCGCCGGCAAACTCGCGCAGCAGCGCGGCCCGCGTGGCCGGATCCTTCACGCGCTGGATCGCCTGATCGTTGCGTAGTCCCTCGCTCGGGGCGCCGTGATACGTGCACAACCAGGTATCCGCCCGCTCGGTCGCACTGTCGACGTGCCACGACAAGACATCCGTCGCCACGGCGCCCGCCGCCTCATCCCGCGGGTAGGCGTAGATCGCATTCAACTCCGGCGCCAACTCCTCGGCGCGCAGCAGGCGCATGTCCTCCAGCATCACCGCGACCGCCGTGCGGCCGGCTTCGCTTAAGCCGGGCAGGGCGAGCAACCGCTCCTCGTTCAGGCTCACGATGCCTTCGCCCGGCCCGAGCTTCGCGGCCACTTCCGCAAAATCTCCCGCCAGCGTGCGCCGCCAGCAGAGCGCGTTGCCGCCTTGGGGATACGCGGCGGTGACGAGCGAACGAAAGCTGTCGGCGGATTGGATCACGTTAGATGCCCGCGAGAGGGAAGGGGACCGTCCCGAGAGGAAAGCCAAAAGTAATAGAGTAGTGCGGGTCTATGACCCGCACCGTTTGCCGCAGGTCGAAGACCTGCGGCTACCCCGAATCCACCGCCTTCCCCCTCGACAGTCTCCGCCTATCCGCCGCATCATTTTCCCCACTTATCTTATGAAGACCCTGCTCGGCCTGCTGCTCGTGTCCTTGGTGTCGGTGGCTTCCGCCGCGGATATCAAACCCCAGAAGAACATCGCCGCCGGACGCGTGACCTTCGCGGATGGCAAGCCGATCACCGGCGACATCGCTGACTACCAGATCAACCTCTACGGGGTGTCCGCGGCCGGCGAGAAGTTGAGTCTTTCGGCGGTGGTGAAGGACGGCACTTACAAGCAGAATCTCGTGCCCGGGCTCTACGCCTTCAATCCAGCCAAGATCAAGGTGCGCCTCGGCGAAACTGTCTTCACGCTGCCGCTCCTCGCGGTCGGCAAACTTTGGAACAAGGTCCAGAAAGCCGATGATGGCATCGTGCAGGATTTCGTGTGGAAGCCGACCGGCCAGGCCAACACCCACGGCGAGAGACCCAATCCCAATGACCACACGCACTGGTATGGCATGAGCCTCGGCATGACGTTCCAAGGCTGGCGCTCCGACACCAACCAGGCCGCCGCGAAGCTTCCCTCCGGCACCAAACTGCTCTTCACGCTGACGCCGCTGAGCCGGAGCATCGACGGCCGCGACCTGCAGCCCTTCGTGATCGAGCGGGAGTGGAAACCCAAGGCCACGTATCCCAACGACAACCTCAACGATTTCCCGCCCGCGAACTACGAGATCACCGGCATCGCCAAACTGCCCAACGGCAGCACGCGCCCGATCCTCTTTCAGGGTCGCGGTGACTACCCGAAATACGTCACCAAGGGCAAAGTCCCGCTCGAGTCCGACGGCGACGGCGCCTACTGGCTGCAGCTGATGGGGTGGGTGACGGATTGATTGCGGCAGTAGGCCGCAATCAATCGGTTGAAAGTTGAAGGGTTGGGCCTGCGCTTCGCCCTAGGCAGTTGAGAGATGAGAGATGAGAGACCGATCAAGGTGGAGCGCTGGATTTAAAGGAGTGCGGTGTCTCTGACCCGCACTACCTCAGCAATCCGGTTTCACGCAGAGTCGCGGAGCCCGCTGAGTTAGGAGCGAGGCGGAAGGCGTCAGCTGTCAGCGATCAACTTTCAGCCGTGAATCTAAATCTTGTGACGGTTCGCGGGGGAACCTGAGCATTGCCTGACCGCTGAATGCTGATCGCTGAGAGCTTCCTGCTCAGCGGCCTCAGCGTCTCTGCGTGAGACAAGTTTGGCTTAAAATCCTATCGCTTACCGCTTACGGCTCCCTGTCTTCGTCGTCCCCCGCCGCGCGGCGTTGATCTTGGCGACGTCAATCTTGTCCATCTCCATCATGGCTTCAAATGCGCGTTTGGCTTCGGCGCCGCCGGCCGCCATCGCCTCGGTGAGCGTGCGCGGCGTGATCTGCCACGAGATGCCCCACTTGTCTTTGCACCAGCCGCAGTAGCTGGCCTTGCCGCCATTGCCGATGATCGCGTTCCAGTAGCGGTCCGTCTCCGCCTGGGAGTCGGTGGCCACCTGAAATGAAAACGCTTCGCTCGCCTTGAAGGCATCCCCGCCGTTGAGGCCGATGCACGGGATGCCCATGACGGTGAATTCGACGGTCAGGATCTGGCCCTTCTTGCCCGACGGGAAATCGCTCGGGGCCTTGTGGACGGCGGTCACCTTGCTCTTCGGAAACGTCTTCGCATAAAACCGCGCCGCCGCCAGCGCGTCCTTGTTATACCACAGGCAGATCGTGTTCTTCGGGATGGATTTCTTCATGGGGAGATTGTGTCTGACAAAGAGATTTTTCCGCCGTTCGCGTGTGGGAAATGTTTTTTAGCCGGTCTCGGTATAAACCCCGGCATTTCTTTCCGGATAGGAATCGTAGACATGCTCAAAGAGCGCGCCGCATTTTTGCCGGTAGAGTTCCTTGTCGAAGGCGCGCGGCAAACCGGTATCGAGCACATCCTCAATCGCGAGCTTGAGCTGCGACCGCGCGGAGGATTTTTGGCGCCAGTTGAGCACCAATAGGTCCTGTAGCCGGACCAGCAGCTCGCGGGCGGCTTTCTTCACCTCGGCTCTTTCCTCCGGGCTCAATTCCGGTGCTGGTCGCGTCAGGATGTCGAAAATTACCAATTCCTCCTCGGTGACGTTCTCGCGGACATGACGCTGCTGCTCCTCATTCAGGGTCCGGCTGAGGGCGAGCAGTTCGTTGAACAAGTCCTCGATATTCCTGCTGCCGGCATTATAGCTCTCGATCAGTTCCTCGAATTTCTCGGCAAAGTCGGCCCGTGTGCGATTTAAGCGGATGAGCTTGTCGAGCTGGGCGCGGATTGCGGCTTTCAACACCTCTAGATCGGTGTTCTTGGTCTTCGATTTTTTGAAGCGCTGCGACAGGGCCTCGAAGTCGATACGTGACAGGTCGAGCGGTGGCGGACCTTCGGTAGCGATCTGCATGCCGGTGATCGACGCGTCCAACAGCTCGGCGATTTCGCCCATGACGTGGGTGATGTCGGCCGGGTTGGGGTTGAGCTTGGCGCGGATGGCCTCGGCTATGGCCGAGAGGCAGGAAACACGACCAGTGAACTCCACCGCCGCCGGGTCGGGCTTCACCGCGTTGTAGAGCGTGGTGACGTAGCGCTCGTGGACGAAGAACTCGCGGCGCAGCGTATCAGGGGCGATCAGGGCATTGACCGCGTCTCTCACCAACTGGAGCCGGTCAAAGCCTCCGGTGGGGAGTTTTTCGATGGCGGCCAGCGCGACGCCGTGGCCCGCGCAGAAGACCGTGGCGGCTTCGATTGCCCGGCGTAGCTCAGCCACCAGTTCCTGCTTATCCTTCACCGGATTGGCCCCGCCTCTGCCAGCGCCGTAGATGGCGAGGGCTTTCTCCAGCGAGGCGAAGACGTTGGCGTAGTCCACGATCACGCCGCTGTGTTTGCCGGGGAACACGCGATTGGCCCGCGCGATGGTCTGCATGAGCGTATGGTTCCGCATCGGCTTGTCCAAATACACCGTGGAGCAGCTCGGCGCGTCGAAGCCGGTCAGCCACATGGCGCAGACGAAGACCAGGCGCAGCGGGTCTTTGGTGTCCTTGAATTTTTCCGCCAGCGGCGGCTGCGAGTCGTTCATCCGCAAGCGGTGCGGCGTGATGTCGAGACCGAGCTTTTTCATGTGCTCGATCTCGTTTTGGCCGGGCGAGACGATCAGGGCCATGTCCGTGGTCGTGAGCACGTCGAGCCGCGCCTTGAGTTCGGCGAGCTGGGCGAGTTGCTCGTCGGTGCGGTTGCCTTTGATGGCGTCGAGCTTGGCGATGGCTTTGGTAACCCGCGCCTGCTCCTTCGCCCAATGAGCGCGCACCTTGTCGTGCATCTTGAGCGCGGTGGCTTTGTCGATGGAGACGACCATCGCCTTGCCGACGAAGCCGCGACCGAGGAAATGCCGCACGATGTCCTGCGCCACGGTCTCCAGCCGGTCGTCGCGGGTGAGGATGTGGTATTGCTTGCTCAGCTCCCGCTCCAGCTTCGCCTCCTGCTCGGGGTCGAGCGCGGCCTGTTCGATAAGGTCGTAGATGTCGTCGTTGAGATTGGGGTTTGCAAGTTGCAGCTCGGGAGTGCGGTTCTCGTAAAACAGCGGCACGGTCGCGCCGTCCTCCACCGATTGCTGGAAATCGTAGATCGAGACGTAGTCGCCGAACACGTCGCGGGTGCGTTCCTCACCGGCGATGAGCGGAGTGCCGGTGAAGGCGAGGAAGAGCGCCTTGGGCAGGGCGGCGCGCATGTTGAGCGCGAAAGTGTCGTATTGGCTGCGGTGCGCTTCGTCGGTCAGCACGATCACGTCGGACCGGTCGCACAGCAGCTCGGGAGACTGGAACTTGTGGACGAGGGTAAAGACGTAGCGGTGATTGCCGCGCAGGAGTTCGCGCAGGTTTGCGCCGCTGGTGGCGTGGCAGAGGTCGCCCTCGGCGTCGCCGACCGCACCAACGGTTTTGAAGGTCTTGGCAATCTGGTCGTCCAGCTCTACGCGGTCGGTGACGACGACGAAGGTCCAATTACCCGGCACCTTGCGCAGCATCTTCTGCGCGTAGAAGACCATCGAGAAACTCTTGCCACTGCCTTGGGTCTGCCAGAAGACGCCGCCGCGTCCGTGGCCCTGACCCCGCGCCTCCAGCGAGGCGGTGATGGCATTGTTCACGCCGATGAACTGGTGGTTCTGCCCAAGGATTTTGACGAGACCGGCTTTGTGCTCGGAGTAGAGGGTGAAGTTCTCCACCAGGTCGAGCAGACGGGACTTGTCGCAGGTGCCGCGCAGCATGACCTCCAGCGACACGCGGCGCGGCTCGTCCTCACGCTCGATCCGCTTCCATTCGAAAAAACGCTCCCAGTCGGCGGTGAGCGAACCGACGCGGCTGTCGGTGCCGTTGGAGGCGATGAGCAGGGCGTTGGTCCAAAACAGCGCGGGGATCTGCTGTTTGTAGTGGGTGAGGTTGTCGTCGAAGGCGGCGCGGGCAGGGACGCCGGGCTTTTTGAGTTCGATGACGACCAGCGGCAGGCCGTTGATGAAGCCGACGAGGTCGGGGCGGCAGGTGTAGAGCTGGCCGGTGACGCTGAACTGGCTGACGAGGAGAAAATCGTTGTTGGCCGGGTTTTCCCAATCCACCACGCGCAGGCGCTCGGTCTTTTGTCCGCCGTTGTCGCGATCCGGCACCGATACTTTGATGCCGTCTTTGAGCAGACCATACACCTCGCGGTTGGCCTGCTCCAGCAGCATGGTCGAACGGTCCCGGGTGAGTTCGTCCACCGCCGCCGCGATGGCCTCGGGCGGCAACGTCGGGTTGAGCCGCGCCAGCGCCGCCCTCAGTCGTGCTACCAGCACGACTTCGCCCTTGGTTTCACGACAGAGCGTGCCGGTCCCTCCGAAGGTTTCCTCCGATGCCGACACCGTGGTCCAACCAAGCTCCGCGAACAACCCAATGGCGGGTTGCTCGACAAGTTGATCTTCGGTGTAGGCGTGAGGCATAACGTGCGCGTAATGGAATCAGAACGGGATGTCGTCGTCGGTCGTTGGCGGCGCGATTGATTTAGCAGGTGGCAGAGCTTCGGCAGGTTTCAGACTCGGTGCGGTGACCGTGGTTGCTAAAATGACAGGTTGAGGCGCGACCGCCGCTTTCGGAGCCAACCACCTTGTATACTGCGGGCCTGCTGACGTAGGTCGGAGGTTCTTTGCCGGCTGTGCGATTTGAACGGTAAGTGGAATCGGAAAATCCACGCCAATGATTGCAGCCTCGCCAGGCCCAAGATTAGGCAGGAACTTGGCTGCTGCCGCGTCCAATTGACCGCAGGCCATCTCTACGACTTTCCGGTCAGCCTCGTTGATTAGCCGGTGAACAACCAACGTCCCCATCTGACTCAAGATGCCAGGTGGAATGTCTCGCGGTTGCTGTGTCGCTAGCACCAGATTTACCCAAAACTTTCGACCTTCTTTTGCAATCTTCTCAAACGCATCGAGTGGCTGTTTGAAATCTTCTTCACCGAGATGCCTGTTTAGAAAATTGTGCGCTTCATCGAGCACGACAATGACCGGCCTGTCCGCCTTTAGCTTGTAATCTCGAACGTGTTCACGAAGCCATCGACCAATGAGATTCACTGCGATCTCTCGCAAATAAAAGTCGAAGCTCAAGTCACTGAGATTTATTCTGAGTAGCCGACTATCGCCTCGAAGGAAAGTCTCTAACCTAGAAAAGACGGAATCTGGCTCGGTTGGACCAAAAACGGGAGCCCATGCTGCCGAAACACGTAGAACATTGATCTTGGACAGAAGTGATTGGCACCAACCCTGAGCGAATGCGTGGGGTGTGGCCTTCCAAATGTCGTTACTCTCCTCAACGCATTCATTCATTATCTGTGCTCCTAGCAAAGAAAAGTCGAAGGGTGTTCGAGGGTCTTCCACAAACTTAGCTACCGTAGCCTTAGAGCGCACGTTGTAGAACGTAGTGCGGTTCTTTCCAAACTTTGTTAAGAGGCCATTTGCCGTGATAAAGCCGCTGAGTTCAGCCCGCTCTGTCGCAAACTCGGGACGGCTCAGAGTTCTAACTAGTCGTAGACTCTGAATTGCCTCAATGAGCTTCGGACGTTGAGCTGGCGAAGGAGACAATATGGACATGTAGTCACCGTCCTGCAAAAGCTCACATGGAATCCGCACCAATGATTCGCCTGTCGGTGCTTTGGATGAACCAAGAAAAAGCGAAGAGTGACCGGTCGAAATCGGCGCATACTCGCCTGTTGGATCAATAAGAATGATCTTGGGATGAAGGTCGGGTATTAGGCACTGCTCAAGGATGCGCGTTACCGTCGTGCTTTTCCCACCACCAGTCGCACCGAGAATGGCACAATGTCGCCCGAACAGATGGTCCGCTCTTATTACAACCGGCGTTCCAACACCGTCGCGCACGTGTCCAAGCCGCAACGTTACAGGCACCTCTCCGTCCTCATTCTTTATGCTAAATGAAGAAGCAAAATGGCTCACAAGATCCGCGCTGGCGGCAAACACGGAAGCACCCAAAGCCGGATAATTGGGGATGCCGCTGATAACCTTGCCTATTCCCGTCTGAAGAGCGCCTAGCAGATGCAGCTTCGCGAGAGGATGTGGGTCGGGTGTGTGACCCAACTGCTGTTCGATGTCCAAACGCTCCTTTTCCGGCAGTTTTACTTCGAGAATACGCGCCAGTAATGCGTGACTGTCACAATCCAACACCACGAAATCGCCGACCTGACCGCCGCGAAGTGGCTTTCCTGACAAAAGCCTGCCAGTTCGCTGTGTGACAGCGTCCAGATTGACGAACACCGCATCCGGCAAGACCTGTGTCACCGTGCCGATGCGTCGCTCTGGATCGAATGGCGTGATTTTCATGGTGTCGCTATGGCTTTGCCGAAAGGACTTTCAGGAGCTGTGCTGCCCGTTCCTGCGTGTTGCTTGCCCGCGCCTGGGAATAGGTCGGCAGTAACGAAGGAAACTCCCGGAAGTCCATTTGTATCACGTCGAGCGGAGCACCCGATTTTTGCAGCCGCCAAAGAATGTCCCATGACTGGCCGGGCGCGAGCTTGGATTCAGGAGAGTAATCCACCACTAAAAGCTTGAAATTCGGATTGGTGGCTAGCGCGTGATAAATGGGCTGGTTGAGGTGATGGTCGTTGAAACCGAAGCCAACCAAAATCAAGGCCGTATCCTTTTCTCGCAGTGCCGTTTGGAAGCGTGACATCATCTCCAAGAATGGCTGCTCAAAAGACTGCGCGAATTTCTCGTCGCGCGGATAAATTAGGTAAGGCGTCTTTGTTTCTGGTTCACGAACGATACCGTCTATCGAGCGATGCCAGTCCACCGAGCCGTGCAGCTTATAAAGATGAAAGACGGATTCGAGGTAGTCAGGTGCACCCTCTCGCGTGCTTCGACGCACAAAATCGTAATCAAACCAGCGACCATCGAAAGTCCGCGGTGTTACCAGGTCGAACCCATCCAAGATGGGCATCCTCTTTTCCTTGGCGGCAATTTCGAGGCACAGGTCATAGTTAGTGGTGAAAACACGAGTCCGCGGAAGATCCTGCCGGCGCGGAACAACCCGTGACAAAAGCGTCGAGTGGGGTGCGATGACCTCTAGCGTTGTCTGCTTCTCCCCCTTAACCGCTTCCCACGTCTCAATCTTCCGGCACCTGTCTCGGATGATTCCTTCGACCGCTTCAATGAAAGCCTTGATGATAGGCGCTTTCGCTGGAGCAAATGCGAGCGCGCCTTGGCAGCGGCTGAGTAATGCCTCAATGTCCTTTTTGTCTTTGGGGTGTCCGACGGCATTGCATACTTCCGCAAAGACCGACTTCTGTAAGTCGGCTGCTTCGTCCCACAACGCCTGCATTGATGGACCGCCCACCGCCACAGATGCGCCTGAACCGAATAGCAGTAGCAGATTTTGTGAGAGCAACAAACTGCCCAAGCGCTCTTTGAGCATCTGGTTCGCCAGGTCGGCGGCCTTCTTAGATTCGTCGCTGTCGTCTGGTTTCAGCGGTCGCCAGTCGCTCTCATTTTGAAATAAACATTTTTGTGCTAACGTAGGTGCTGCAGCCACTCCTGCCGGTGATGCAAGTTCGCGCGGCGTCTGGTCAGGTCCGGCTGGTGTGCTCATAATGTTTTTAGTTTACTTTGAGGCTGACCTTTCCCGATAGCAGACGCGGGAGCAGCAGGTCGCGGGCTTGGCGGAGGTTGGACAGTTTGGAAGAGAGGACGCTGATATTCTCGAACATCGCCGCAATTCCCCCAATCAACTTCGAGCGGAGAGCTTCGTCCTTCGGGAGGATCATGTGTTCCTCCTTGGCAAATTTCTGTGCTTGGAAGTTGCCGATGCCGTTGGCGGCGACGTTCTGGTAATACTCCATCCGTGCGTCTTCCCGCAGGCGGCGGAAGTGGAGATGGACGAGCGGTGCGAGGCGCGGATCGTGCAGGCGGAAAACTTTGCAGAAGCTCGCGGCCACTGCATCGCGCCCGATGCGAGCGAGAACTCTGGAATCTACAAGCAGGGTCGTGCCGATGCACCGGCTCTTGGCGTTGATGGAGTTTTCGACAATCACGTCGCCGGGACGTAGTCCGCGCGATTTCAAGCTCGATGGTTTGATGTAGCGGACAGGAGCGCGAAGCTGGCCGCCGTAGGCGACTTCATCGAAGTCCGTCCCGCGAACGATGGTGACTTCGGCCGATTCCGTTTCCGTCGTCTGGTCTGAACCCCAATCGCCGCCAGTCATTGAAGCCAGCAACGTCTCGAACGGAACTACCTCCCAGCCGTGGGGGATGGGGCCTAGGGGGGGATCGACGCGGGGGACGGATTCGTGGCCAGGGTAGCGGAAGTGGACGAACCACTCGCGGTAGAGGGCGCGGGCCATCGACTCCAAAATGCGGATGCGCCGCTGACTGTTCTCCATCAGCTCGTCGTAGGCCGACAGGATGCCCGCGATCCGGCGTTGCACAGGCAACGGCGGGCGAATGAACGCCTTGCTCGAGAGATTGGTGATTGTGATCTGCGGCTGTGCAGAACCTGTAATAACGTCACCAAAGTCAGTGTTCTTGCAGACGTAGTAATAAAACGTCGGGTCGATTTCTCCCCTGGGAACACAAGCAATGGAGTTGTTGCTTATCCAAACGTTCGGAACGGTGTAATGCACAACACCACAGTTTGCCCCACGGCAGGAAATGAGGGTGGTGCGCTCCCCATACATCTTCCGATTTGAGTAACCGATGATTCCGTTCGCACCGTAAACGGGAAAGGGGAACTCCTCACTCCGAGTTTCCGCCATATCTTGCGGTTTGAGATACGTTCCTTGCTTGAGCTTGAAAAGCTCACCAATCGGAACTGTGGGCCACGATTCCATCATCACGCCTCCAGAATTTCCGCCACGTTGGCGGCGATGGTTTGTTCGAGGGCGCGGGCCTGTTTGTTCAGGGTTTCGAGTTCCTCGTTCAGGGTTTCGAGATGGGTCTTAAAATCCTCGTCGCTCACCGCTTCGCCGGGGGCCACGCCGACGTAGCGGCCTGGGTTGAGCGACCAGCCTTGGGCCTCGATTTCCTTGAGCGTGGCGGCGCGGCACAGGCCGGGCACGTCGGCGAATTTCGGTTTCTTGCCGAATACTTCTTCGAGCTTCGCACCGGTTTCATCGCCGCCGAGGGTGGTGTCGGGGGCTTCGCCGCGATAGAGGCGGACGAGGTTGGCGATGAAGCCGATCTGCGCAGGTGTCCACTCGCGGTGGGCGCGGTCCACCTGCCGGTAGATATGGCGGGCGTCGATGAAGAGCACAGTGTCGGCACGCGGAGAATTGGCTTTGCCCTTATCGAAGAACCAGAGGGTGCAGGGGAGCGTGACGGTGTAGAACATGTTTGGGCCGACGGCCACCATCACATCCACGATGCGGCTCTCGATGAGTTTTTGCCGGATCTCCTGCTCCGAGGAGCGGGCGTCGGAGGCGGAGTTGGCCATCACGAAACCGGCGCGGCCGGTGGCGTTGAGCGCGGAGGCGAAGAGCTGAATCCAGAGGTAGTTGGCGTTGTCGGTGCGGGGCAGGCCGTGGGGGAAGCGGCGACCGGGGCCGACGGCGTCGGCGAGGCGCTCTTTGTCCACCGCGTTGACGTTGAAGGGCGGGTTGGCTAGGACGAAGTCGAAGCGGCCGGTGGCGGCGTGCGGGTCGTCGTAGTAGCTGATGGCCTGCTTGATGTCGCCCTCCAGCCCGTGGACCGCGAGATTCATGCGGCAGAGGTCGCCGGTGGCGCGTTCTTTTTCCTGTCCGTAGATGGCGAGTTCCTTGGCCGGGTTTTTCTGGTGCTCGGAGACGAAGCGCGCCGACTGCACAAACATGCCGCCGGAGCCGCAGGCTGGATCGAGGATGCGTCCGTGGTAGGGCTCGATGACTTCGGTGAGTAGGCGGACGATGCTGAACGGGGTGTAGAACTCGCCGCCGCCCTGGCCCTCGGTCATCGCGAACTCGGCGAGGAAGTATTCATAGACGCGCCCAAAGGTGTCGTAGTCGGCTGAGATGGGGATCTCGGACATCTTTTTGAGGAGCTGCTTGAGGAGCGTGCCGCCGAAGATCGTGTAGGTCTTGGGGAGGACCCCGGCGAGTTGGGGGTTCTGCTGCTCGATGGCCCGCATGGCGTCGTTGACCTTGGCACCGACGTTGGTGGCCTCGGGCAGGTGGAGCAGGTGGTCGAAGCGGGCCTCGGCGGGCAGATAGAGCATGCCCTCGGCGTGGTAGGCGGCGGGATCGTCCACGCGTGAGCCGTGACGGGAGGAGGTCGACGCGGTCTCAAGCTTGGCGCGCTGGAGGGCAAAACGGGCCTCGGCGAAGCGCAGGAAAATGAGGCCGAGGACGGGGGCGGAGTATTCGGCGGCCTTCAAGCCGGAGTTGGCGCGGAGCTGGTCGGCGGCGGCCCAGAGCTGTTTTTCAAGGGTGGCGGAGGCGGTGTCTTTCTCCGAGGGGGCAATCCAGATCATGCAGAATGCAAAGCATCCTAAAGCGCCGGTGGCAGCAAGCTTGTAGCGGCCAATTGCGTTGGTAGCTAAGTGATTAACCCTAGGCTATGGTTCATGGTTTTTACTGAGTCGCTGATTCTCGCGCCGCCAGTCGAGGCGGCAGGCGCGGGCGGACCAAGGGCGGAAGGAGCGGTCAGGTGTCAGCGGTCAGCTTTCAGCTACAAATGCTTTCGACGACTGACGCTTTCAAACGCTGACGGCTGATAGCTGAAGGCTGAGTGCTTAATGCTTTCCGCTTTTGCGCTGTGCTGAATCTGCGGGTCGAAGACGCCGCACTACCTTTCGCTGCTTATTGCTGTGCGCAGCCGGATTTCATCCGGAGGCTCGGTCTCTCAACCTTCAACTTTCACCTTTCAACTCCGGGGCATCATTTTGCCCCGGCGATGCCCCGGACCACCTCGTCGTTGAAGGCTTTGCCGGCGAGGAGGAGGCTCGCGTTCAGGGCGGGCTGGTCCAGTTCGCAGAGGTAGATGCCTTTCTTCGAATTGATCGCCCCGCCGGCGATGAGGCTGAGGGCTGAGGAGATGCCGTTGGCGAGAGCTGGGGAGGCGTCCTCAATTTTCTTGATCTCGCCCACGCCGCCGAGGACGGGCACGGGTGACTTCAAACGGACCCAGCCAGGCATGATCTTGGGGGTCAGGAGACTGGCCTGGCCGAAGGCGAAGACGAGGTTGGCCTCCGCACTGGTCGAGGCACTGTTGCTCGTAATGCCGTGGCGGCTCTTGCCTTGCAGGGCCACGGGGTCGAAGCGGTAGGTCAGCTCCAGCGCGTTGGCGTCCTGTTCCTTGAGCACCGAGCGGAGGCTAAAGAGCGGCATCGTCATGCCCCAGGTGAAGGTGGGCATGCCGGCGGGCGTGGCGATGGTGTAGGACATCTTTTGTTTGCCGAGGGTCACCTTGCGGGTGGCGGCGCCGAGTTTCGGATCAACGGACTCGGTCGAGGCGCCGAGGATCGCCGCGGTGCCGGCGACTTTCTCGAAGAGGACGACTTCGTAGCCGGCCGCGGTGAGCTTGGCGGTGAGGTCGGCGTAGAGGGCATCGGCGACGGAGCGGAGCGCGGCGACGTCGGAGGGCACGGCGATCTCGAGCGTGGAGCGGGTCGAGCTGTTGCTGGCGCCGCCGAGGGTCTGCAACGCGGAGGTCTGCGTGACGCTGCTGATCTTGCCCCAGTTCATCACCTCGAGGTTCACACCGAGGATGAGCACGCGCTTGGTGGTTTTCGCGAAGTGCTTGGCGCCGGTGATGTCGAGTTGCTTGGCCGGGATCGTGAAGTCGGCGGTGGTCTCGGCGGCGTGGGCGAGAGTGGCGGAGGCGAGCGAAAGAAGGCTGCAGGCGAGCAGGGAGCGAAGGGCGTTTTTCATGGTGCGGTGCGCGGACGATGGCGGCCTCGGGAAACGCGCGTCAATGGCTCCGCCGCGCTCCTACGCATGGATGCGTAGGAGGCGCGGCGGAAGGCGTCAGCTGTCAGCGATCAGGTGTCAGCTGTGAATCCTGGCGACGGCTCGCGTGGGAACCTGAGCATTGCCTGACCGCTGAATGCTGATCGCTGAGAGCTTCCTTCGTCAGGCGCTCGAAGCCTGCTCCAGCCAAGCCCGCCCCTTGCCCGTAAGGCGGTATTGTTGATTAGGGCTGGTGGGCTTGTCCGGAATGGTTCGGTCGAGGAGGCCCGCTTCCAGCATCGGCGTGAGGTAGTTATCGAGGAAAGTCTCGCGGTGGCGAAGGCCGAGGACGTCTTGTATTTCCTTCGAGTTCCTAGGCTCTACAAAGTAAGCCAAAATAGCCGGGGCAGCTTGTCCGGCAGCTTGTCCGGTCTCCGCCGAGATCGGACGCCAGAGGGTTTGGACGAAACTGCCACCATCCTGGCGGAAGCCGGGGCTTTGAGGCCGGCTTCACGGGAGAGGGCGATCATGTCGAGCGTGCCAGTGCCCGCTCACGCTGCGCAGGCAGATCGGAAGATTTCCTCCATTTGTCGGAAGATTATCGGTCGATTCGAACCGCCTCTTGTCGAGGCAGGCCCGACGAATTGGTCGGGCTAGGGTTTACGATTACGGGAAATCGGTTGACGATTACTTAACGATTAGCGCCCGGTAGCGGGTGGAACGCCCTGAGCCGATCTTTTCGGCCAATCCCAGACGAACCAGCCCGGCAAAGTCTTTGCCTGCAATGGGCCGAGTGACGCCAAACTCCAATTCACTGCGCCGGCTAGTTAGCTCTTCACCGGCAGCCAAGAGCACGACCATTTGTTTCTGCCGCTCATTGAGCTGCGCCTCGATGGCCGGGGTGATCGGGCCGGTGGTGCCAGCGGGGACTTTGAGGCGGTCGTAGTTGCCGGCGGGGCCGGGGAGGGTGACGACGAAGAAGCCGTCTTCCTGTGTGAACTTGGGCAGCTCAAGGCCGTGGTTGAGCATGGCGTCCTGCATGCGGGCAAAACCGCTGCCACGCTGTTCCATGAGACCGAGGGTCGCCAGAGCCTGTGCGATAAGAGGGTTGCGGGAGCAGGGCCGGTAGCCGCCTTTGCGCAACTTGGCCAGGGTGAGGGGCTGCGGCGGATAGCCGGGGCTGGAGATCTCGACGCGATCGCTGAACACGCGGACGAAAATCTTGCGCGCGGCATCGTCGTAGCGGCGGTGGGCCACGGCGTTGACGAGAGCCTCGCGGAGCGCGGCGGAGGGATATTCGTCGAGGCGGAGGTTGTTCAGGCCGACGACGCGGCGAGGGTGGAAGGTGTGGCTGTCGATGAACTGCAGGACCTCGGCGAGCGCGTGGGGCAGTGCGGCGTTAATGGTGAGCTGGCCTTTGGGGCGGCCGCTGATTCGCGCATCGTCGTAGGCGTCGACCAGAATCTCGCACTGGGGATAACGGTTGGCCGGTTGCGGGGCGAACAGGAGGTAGGCGGCGGCGGTGACGCGATAGGCGTTGGAAGCGGGGTCGCGCACGGCGAGGCCTCGGGAGTGCAACGCGTCCCAATCGGAGCGCTTTTGGCCGGCGTCGGGCGTCTGGCGGTTGAAGTCGGCAATCAGCCCGGCATCGAGGTGATCCTCGGGGACATCGGCGAGGACGGCGGTCTCGAACGGCGAGGCGGCGTCGATGAGGTGCTCGCCTTCGTTGAGCTCGGCGGTGGTGGCCTTGATGTTGAACTCCTGGGCGAGGGTGCCGGCGAGGGCGCGGAGCACCTCGGGCTTCAGGTCCTCGCGGTCGTGAAAGCGCTTGTAGGTGTAGCCGTCGCGTTTCGTCTCGGCGATGAGAGCACGGACCTGTTCGGTGCGGGTGTGGTCGGCATCGGCCATGCCTTTGATGAAGATGAGGGTCGGCAGCTTGAGCTGCTGGGCGAGGCGGTATTCGTGGTGGGTGGCCGAGATGTCGCCATCGGGCTGGCCGTATTCATTGGCGAGCACGAGCACGTAGACGTGGCAGTTGCGCAGGGTGGTGAGATAGGGCTGGCGGGCGGGGTGCGGGGCGGGCGGCTCTTTCTCGAAGAGCACCGGCTCGCAATGCTGGAGCAAAAAAGGATCGGTCGTGATGAGACTGGCGACGGCGGCGCGCTCCAGCTCGAGCTCCTTCTGCACACTGCTGATGAAGATGCGGCGCTTGTCAGCCATGGCGACAGTTCAGAAGAGGCGCGCGGAACCGGCAAGCCCGCAGCAAGCGCGGGTCGAATAATTTCGAGTTGGCGCGGGTGAAATTGTCGGGCACTTCGGTGCGCACATGAACCCCGTGCGTTGTTTTGCCCTGTGTGTTGTTGCGTTGATCACTGGCGTCGCGGCCCAAGCGGCCGAGAGCTACACGGTCGCGGTCGTGCCGATGGGGACGACGCACCAATACTGGAAACTGATCCACGCCGGGGCGCTGAAGGCGCAGGCGGAGTTGCAGGCGGCCGGGACGCCGGTGGAGATCATCTGGAAGGGGCCGCTGCGCGAGGACGACCGCGACCAGCAGGTGCAGGTGGTGGAGAATTTCATGACGCGGCGCGTGAGCGGCATCGTGCTCGCGCCGTTGGACGCGCGGGCGCTGGCGCGGCCGGTCGAGCAGGCCGTGGCGGCGGGCATCCCGGTGGTGATCGTGGACTCGCCGCTGCTGTCGAAGGCGCCGGTGAGCACGATCGCGACGGACAACTACGTGGGCGGCCGGCTCGCGGGACGGCGGCTGGGCGAATTGCTCGGCGGCCAGGGCAAGGTGATTTTGCTGCGCGTGCAGGTGGGCGCGGCGAGTTCGGAGGAACGCGAGCGCGGCTTTCTGGAGGAGATCGCGGAGAAGTTTCCCGGCATCAAGGTGATCTCGTCGAACCAACACGGCGGAGCGACGCGCAACACGGCGATGGCAGCATCGCAGAATTTGCTAATGCGCTTCGGCCGCGAGGTGGACGGAATCTTTGCGCCCAACGAGTCGACGACCGCCGGCATGATGCTGGCGCTGAAAGACGCGGGGCTCGGCGGCGGCAAGGTGAAGCTCGTGGGTTTTGCGAACAGCCAGGTGTTCGTCGAGGCGCTCAAGGCCGGGGAGTTGCAAGGACTCGTGCTGCAGGACCCGGTGAAGATGGGCTACCTCGGTGTGAAGACCGTCGTGCAGGTGCTGCGCGGCGAAAAAGTGCCGGCGCTCGTCGATACGGGCGTAGTCGTGGCGACGGCGGAGAATCTCGGCGAGCCGGCGGTGGCGGGACTGATCGGCGAACCGAGCGGGAAGCCATAAGCTTTACGTGGTAAGCTGTCAGACATCAGCGGTCAGCTTTCAGCTCGGAAATTGAGTCATTGGCCGCAAGAAAGCGCAGAAGGCGCAAAAAATGCCCGTAGCCACCCTCCGACTTTTGCGCCTTTTGTGCCTCTTTGCGGCTATGCTCTGGAGCTGAGGCCGCACCAGTAGCCCCCTTAGCGCTGACAGCTGAATGCTGGTCGCTGCGTGCTATTTCGAAAACCCCTTCGGGTTTGCTTCGTGCCATTTCCACGCGGTGGCGACGATGGACTCGATGTCGTTGAATTCGATTTTCCAGTCGAGCTCGGTCTGAGCCTTGGTCGAGTCGGCATAGAGCGCGGGCGGATCGCCGGCGCGGCGGGGCGCGGTGGTGTAGGGGACTTTCTTGCCGGTCACTTTTTCCACGGCGCGGATGACTTCGAGGACGGATGTGGGCTTGCCGGTGCCGAGGTTGTAGAAGAGCTGGGTGCCGGGAACGGCGAGTTTGTCGAAGGCCGCGATGTGGGCGCGGCTGAGGTCGTCGACGTGGACGTAGTCGCGCAGGCAGGTGCCGTCGGGCGTCGGATAGTCGGTGCCGAAGACCTGGAGCGGCGGGCGGGCGCCGGTCGCGGCGTCGATTGCGAGGGGGATGAGGTGCGTCTCGGGGTCGTGGTGTTCGCCAATGGAGCCATCGGCCGCGGCGCCGGCGGCGTTGAAGTAGCGGAAGGCGGCGAAGCTGAGGCCGTAGGCGCGGGCGAAGGACTTGAGCGCGTTTTCCACGTCGAGCTTGGTTTGGCCGTAGGGGTTGATCGGCGCCTGCGGCATGGTTTCAACGAGCGGCATTTTTTCCGGAATGCCGTAGGTCGCGCAGGTGGAGGAGAAGACGAACTTCTTCACCCCGGAGCCGAGCATGCAGCGCAGGAGGTGCAGCGGGGCGGCGACGTTGTTGAAGTAATACTTGAGCGGGTCGGTGACGCTCTCGCCCACGTAGGCGTAGGCGGCGAAGTGCATGACGAGCTCGATCGACTCCTTGCGGAGGATTTTGCCGACTTCCTTCTCGTTGCCCAAGTTGACCGGGTAGAAAGGGACCTCCTCGGGCACGGCCGCACGGTGGCCGAAGACCAGGTTGTCGAGCACGACCGGGTTATGGCCGGCGGCAAGCAGTTGGCGGACGCAGTGACTGCCGATGTAACCGGCACCTCCGACGACGAGAACGTTCATTGTGAGACGTTGTATTGCTTTCGAGCGGGGGATGGCTAGCGATTTTCACCTTATACTTTGATGAAGCCTTCCCGCATTGTGATCACTGGAGTCGGTTTGACGGCCCCCAACGGCAATACGCTGGCGGAATTCCGCGCCAACCTGCTGGCGGGCGTCGGCGGCGTCGAGCGGATGGAGATCCGCTACATGGGCCAGCAACTGGCCGGCGTCTGCCACTACGACCCGCTGAAATACCAGAAAAAGAAGGAAGTGCGCGTCGGCACGCGGGCCGGGTCGATCTCGATCTATTGCGCGCGTGAGGCGGTGGCCGACAGCGGCGTGGCGTGGGACGCGATGCCGAAGGATCGTGTGGGCATCTACATCGGCTGCACGGAGCACGGCAACGTCGAGACCGAGAACGAGATTTATAACATCTCGAAATTTAACTACGACACGAAGTTCTGGTCGCATTACCACAATCCCCGCACCGTCGCCAACAACCCGGCGGGCGAGGCCTCGCTGAACCTCGGCGTGACCGGACCGGCCTACACGATCGGCGCGGCCTGTGCGGCGGGCAACATGGGGCTCATCCACGCCACGCAGATGCTGCGGCTGGGCGAAGTGGATTTTGCGATCTGCGGCGGCGTCAGCGAAAGCATCCACACCTTTGGCATTTTCGCGGGTTTCAAGAGCCAGAACGCGCTCGCGACCCATGCCGATCCGCTGAAGGCGAGCCGGCCGTTCGACAAGGCGCGCAACGGCATCGTGATCTCCGAAGGCGGCGCGCTCTACACGCTCGAGCGGCTCGAGGACGCGCAGGCGCGCGGAGCGAAAATTTACGCCGAGATCGCCGGCTATCACGTGAACAGCGATGCCAGTGACTACGTGCTGCCCAACCCCACGCGTCAGGCCGAGTGCATCCGCTCGGCGCTAGCGCGGGCGGAGTTGAAGGCGGCGGACATCCATATCGTGAACACGCACGCGACGGCGACGCCGTTGGGTGACATCCAGGAGTGCGAGGCGATCCGCGCAGTGTTTGGCGAAGGCTGTCCCGAGACGTCGATCAACAACACGAAGAGCTTCATCGGTCACGCGATGGGCGCGGCGGGCGCATTGGAGCTGGCGGGCAACCTGCCGTCGTTCGACGACCTGACCGTGCACCCGACGATCAACGTCGACGACCTCGACCCGCAGTGCGCGCTGCCCGGGCTGGTATTGAACCAGCCGAAGCGGGTGGCGAAAGTGGATACAATCCTCAATAACTCGTTCGGTATGTTGGGGATAAATTCCACATTGATTGTTAAGCGTTTTGTCTCCTGATTACCGCGCTTTACCGAATATGACCAAAGACGAATGCAAACAGGTGGTGCTCGATATCATCGCGGACATCGCGCCCGATGAGGACTTGAGCAACGTCAAAGCCGACGTGCGCCTGCGCGACCAGCTTCAGCTCGATAGCATGGACTTCCTCGACATCGTCATGGAGCTCCGCAAACGCCACAACATCGAGGTGCCGGAAGCCGACTACATGCAGCTCGCCTCGCTGGATAGCAGCGCCGAATACCTGGTGCCGAAGTTCAACGCGCTGGGGAAGTGATTAGGCCGGGAAGCGCGGGTGGCCCGCCCGCATGCGATTCGGAATTAAGGTGGAACCCGGGAAAGCAGGAATCCGAGCTGGCGAACCGATGGCGGATTCTGGATCGTCCCGGTTTTCCTGATTTCCACATTTAGCCGCCGTGAATTCCTCCTCCCACTACGACGTCGCCATCATTGGCGCGGGCATGTCGGGCCTCGCAGCCGGCATCCGGCTGGCGCATTTCGGGAAGAAGGTCTGCATTTTTGAACGGCACAACGCCGTCGGCGGATTGAACAGTTTTTACAGCCTCGCCGGGCGGAAATACGACGTGGGGCTCCACGCGATGACCAACTACGTGCGGCCCGGCGTGAAAGGCACGCCGCTCACCAAGCTGCTGCGCCAGCTGCGGATCGACCGCGAGGAGTTTGCGCTGTGCGAACAGAAGCAGAGCCGCATCGCCTTTGGTCCGCGCGGCGAGACGAGCCTGCGGTTCACGAATGATTTTGCGGTTTTTGAGAGCGAAGTGGCAGCGAAGTTTCCGGCGCAGGCGGATGGCTTTCGCGCGCTGGTGCAGGTGATCCGCGCGTATGACGACGTGTCGCTTGGCGCAAAACCGGAGTCGGCGCGCGCCGTGCTGCGGCGGCACATCACCGATCCGCTGCTGGAGGACATGCTGTTTTGTCCCGTGATGTATTACGGCAGCGCGCAGGAGCGGGACATGGAGTTCGGGCAGTTTGTGATCATGTTCAAGGCGCTCTTCCTCGAAGGCTTTGCCCGTCCGCTCGACGGCGTGCGGGTGATCCTCCGCGTGCTGCAGGAAAAATACCGGCAGGCCGGCGGCGAGCGACGGATGAAGTGCGGCGTGCAACGCGTGGTCTGCCGGCAGGGCCGGGCGGACACACTGGTGCTCGACAACGGGGAGGAAATCACCGCCACACACGTGCTCTCATCGATCGGTGCGCCGGAGACTTTTGCGCTATGCCAGTCGGAGCACACGGGCGCGCAGGTAGCGGCGCCGAAACACCGGCCCGGCGGACATTCCTTCATCGAAACGATCACCGTGCTCAATCGCCAGCCGGCGGAACTGGGGTGGGGCGACGACACGATCGTGTTTTTCAATGACTCGCCCGTCTTTGAGTATGCGTGCCCGGCGGCGCAGGTGGATCCGCGCAGCGGCGTGATCTGCATTCCCAATAATTTCAACTATGGGGCAGGGCAGGCGCTGGCCGAGGGATTCTTCCGTGTCACTTGCCTGGCGAATCCGCAGAAGTGGACCGGCCTGCCGGAAGAGGTCTACCAAGCGGACAAGCAGCGTTGGTTCGCCGACGTGCAGCGCAGCGCACGGCGGTTTTTACCCGCGGTGGCTGACAACGACCTGGCCACCGCGATCGTGGCGACGGATATGTTCACGCCGCGCACGATCACGAAATTCACCGGGCACGTGAACGGCGCGATTTACGGCGCGCCGGACAAGATCCGCGATGGCCGCACGCCGCTGGCCAACCTCTACATTTGCGGCACGGACCAGGGTTTTCTCGGCATCGTCGGCGCCATGTTGAGCGGCATCTCGATGGCGAATTACCACATTCTGCAGGCGAAGCAGTAAGCGGGTTGCCCGGCCAGCGGCCGGGCCTACAATTTACCCTCTGGCGCTGCTTCGGCCGCGACCCGGTCGTGGCAATGCGGGCATGATTTGTCCGGCACGTAGCGCGGGTCCTGCTGCTCCTCGAGCTTGAGCGGCATCTGGCAGGCGAAACACATCACGGACTCGGTTTCGCGCAGGGCCGGATCGACGCCGACGCGTTTGTCGAAGACAAAGCACTCGCCGTCGTAGTGGGCACCGCCGCACTCCTCGAAATACTTCAGGATGCCGCCTTCCAACTGGAGCACATTTTGAAATCCGGCTCGCTCCATGAACGGTCCGGCCTTTTCACAACGAATGCCACCCGTGCAGAACATGACGACCGGCTGGGTTTTCAGGGTTTCGGGCAGACGGGCCACGGCGTCAGGGAAGTCACGGAAGTTTTCGATGCCCGCCGGCACCGCGCCACGGAATGTGCCCATGCGCACTTCGTAATCGTTGCGGGTATCGAGCAGCGTGATCGGGCGGCCTTCATCGAGCCACTGCCGGAGGGTGCGGGCAGGGAGCTTGGCGGTGGGCTTGCGGGCGGGATCGATGCCCTCGACGCCAAAGGCGATGATCTCCTTTTTGATTTTCACCAGCATCCGGTTGAACGGTTGCTCCGCGCTGAGACTTTCCTTCGGCGTGAGGCCCTCGAGTCCGGAAACCGCCTGGAGCGCGGCGAGCAACGAGTCGGCGGCGGCGCGAGTGCCGGCGACGAAGAGATTGATGCCCTCGGGGCTGAGTAAAATCGTGCCTTTGAGCCCCGCGGCCGTCGTCAACGCCAGCAGTCTCTCACGCAGTGCCGGAAGGTCGGCGAGTGGCGTGAATTTGTAGACGGAGAGGTTGACGAAATCGGGCATGAGATCGGCGCGGAATTTCCTCCCACGAAGTGCGCGAAGCTCACGAAGCGCAAGCCATAGGAATGTTCGCATCGGCATCATGCCAGTCTTCGTGATCTTTGGGTCCTTCGTGGTGCAAAGCAGAAGCCCCTTGCTTATGCGCCATAATCGCACGCTCCTGAAGCCATGAAGCCGCATATCAAACTCGCTGAAACCACCACGCCCGATGGCGGACGGCTCACGCTCCACGTGCACGATGGCAATTTCAGCCTGCGTGTGAACAGCAAGGAGCTGATGCACTCGGCCGCGAGCGCCTCGGAAATGCAACTCGGCCAGCTCGCCGCGGAACGCATTTCCGGACACAAAAAGGCCAGCGTGCTCATCGGCGGCCTTGGTTTGGGCTTCACGTTGAAGAGCGTGCTGGATGGCGCCGGACCGAACGTAAAGGTGTGCGTGGCCGAGCTGATTCCCGAGGTGGTGGAGTGGAACCGCACGCATCTCGCCGGGCTGAACGGCGCATTACTGGCCGACCCGCGGGTGAAGATTCTGACTGAAAACGTAAACGCGACTCTCGGCCGGGCCACGGCAGCGCCCTACGACGTCATCCTGCTCGATATCGACAACGGTCCCTCGGCGATGGTGCAGGCCGGCAATGCGCGGCTCTACGACAAGAAAGGGATCCTGCGAATCGCCAGCGCGCTCAAACCCGGCGGTCGCGCCGCGATCTGGTCGGCGAAGCCCGACCCATCGTTTGCCGACCGGCTGACCTCGGCCGGACTGACGGTCGAGGCGGTTTCAGCGAAACTTTACGCCACGGCCAAGCGCGCGACTTACACGATCTACGTCGCCGACAAGATCGTCACCGAAACGCCTGCGGCCGTCTGAGGGGCACGCCGTAAAAGCCCCTTGCCAGTGGGTGCC
This sequence comes from uncultured Opitutaceae bacterium, assembly GCA_964525935.1. Lineage (GTDB taxonomy): Bacteria > Verrucomicrobiota > Verrucomicrobiia > Opitutales > Opitutaceae > UBA2377. Next base: position 716,829 of record CAZGJZ010000001.1, read on the forward strand.
GTCGTTTGCTTCGCTCTTCCCTTCACATGGCTTACGATTGGCTCAAAGGCGTGGCGGATGAGTATGACGTTATCGTCATTGGCAGCGGCTTGGGCGGATTGACCGGGGCCAACTACCTCGCGAAAGCCGGTCACAAGGTCCTGCTCCTCGAGCACCATTACCAGTTCGGCGGGCTCGCGACGTGGTTCACGCGCAAAGGCGGACACATTTTCGACATTTCGCTGCACGGGTTTCCCAGCGGCATGATCAAGAGCTGCCGCAAGTATTGGACGAAGGAAATCGCCGACTCGATCGTGCAGCTGAAGGACATCCGCTTCGTCAATCCGCAGATGGACGTATGGACGACGTTCACGCGGGAGGACTACACGCGCGTGCTGGTCGAGCAGTTCAAGCTGGAGCCCGCCGTCGTGGAGAAATTCTACGACCACCTGCGGGCGATGAATTTTTACGACAACAACCCGGAGACGACCGGCCAGATGTTTGAGCGATTCTTCCCGGGCCGGCCCGATGTGCACCGGCTGTTGATGGAACCGATCACGTATGCCAACGGCTCCACGCCGGAGGACCCGGCGATCACGTATGGCATCGTGTTTTCGAATTTCATGGGCGCGGGCGTCTACACCTTCCGCGGCGGTTCCGATGTGCTGATCGAGAAGATGGTCGAGGAGCTGAAAAAGAACGGCGTTGAGATCCGCAAGAAGGTGCTCGTTGAGAAAATCCTGATCGAGGAACGCAACGGTCGCAAAGTCGCCGCCGGTATCGTCAGCGCCAGCGGCCGGACCATCCGCGCGAAGGCGATCCTCTCCAATGCCAACATCATGAACACGGTGTTCCGCATGGCGGGTGAGGAAAACCTGCCCGCGGACTACGCCGCAGCGGCCCGGGCCGTGCGGATCAACACGAGCTCATGCCAGGTGTATCTCGGCATTCGCAAGGGCGAGAGCATCCCGCATATCGGCGACTTGGTGTTCACCTCGGAGGCGCCGGTTTACTGCAGCCAGGAGCTGGTGGATTTTCATACGACGAGCCGGACCTTTTCGGTGTATTACCCGGACACGCGCCCCGGCTCCGATCGCTACACGGTGGTCGCCTCGCTCAACGGGCGCTACCCGGATTGGAAGAATCTTTCCGACGAGGACTACGAAAAGCACAAGCAGCGCTTGATCGAGGAGTCCATCGTCGCGCTGGAGAAATACATTCCGGATGTGCGCGCCAAGCTCGACTGGCTGGAGGCCGCCACGCCGCGCACCATCGAGCGCTACACGACGCACCACCACGGCACGTCCTTTGGCACGAAGTTCGAAGGGCTCAAGGTCTCGATGGATTTGCCGGAAAAACTCCCGGGCCTCTATCACGCCGGCAGCGTGGGCATCATCATGTCGGGCTGGCTCGGCACGATCAACTATGGCGTGATCACCGCCAACAAGATCGACAAAATGCTCTATGAAATGAAGAAGGCAGAAGGAGGAGGGAAGAAGGAGACCGGGCATCCCGGGAAGGAGTAATGTATGGCGGATGAGGCTCCAGATCTGCGCGTGAGGACGAAGGACTTTGCGCTGCGGGTGATTCGAATGTTCGCTGCGTTGCCGAAGTCGACCGAGGCCCAAGTGCTGGGCCGGCAGGTATTGCGCTCCGGCACGTCGGTGGGCGCAAATTACCGCGAAGCACATCGAGCCCGAAGCAAAGCAGAGTTTATCGCCAAGTGCGGCGACTGCTTGAAGGAAATCGAGGAAACCAATTACTGGCTGGAGTTATTGGTGGCTGGCGAAATCGTTCCTGCCGCAAAATTGGCTGCATTGCGCACGGAAAGCGACGAGCTCACTGCAATATTTGTGACCATCATCAAGAACGCGCGTCGGACGACATGAATTCGAATCTGGCCTGTCTTAACTTCCTCCTCTTCCTTCATCACTCTTACTTTCCTGCATGCCTACTGTCACCGATCTCATCCCGCACCGGCCGCCGTTTTTGTTTGTCGACTCGATCGTGAGCGAATCGGCGGAAGGGCTGGTTGCGCAACGCACGTGGCGGGCGGACGAGGATTTCTACAAGGGGCATTATCCGGGCGCGCCGATCACCCCGGGCGTGCTGCTGTGCGAATCCGTGTTCCAGACCGGTGCATTTTACCTGGCGAAGCAGGCGCTGGCCGCCGGCGCGAAACCGGGCGAGGGTGTGCCGCTGATGGCCAAGATCAGCGACGTGCGGTTTCGCAATCCGGTTTATCCGGGCGACGTGACCTTGATCGAGGTGAAGAAGAAGGAAGCGCTGGGCGGATTCACGATGATGAGCGGCTCCATCAAGAAAGCCGACGGCACCCGGGTGCTGAGCGTGGATTTCACCGTGGCGTGGAAAACGCCGGAAGGGCAGCAGACCAACTGACGGTCTTCTTCTCGTGTATTTGATGTATTTCGTGGTTTAATCCGCCTCATGCCCGATTTCCTCCAACTTACCGGCAAGACTTTTGTCGTGCTCGGCGTCGCCAACAAGAAGAGCGTCGCATGGTTCATCGCAAAGGCGTTGGAAGAGCAGGGGGCCAAAGTGCTCTACAGTGTGCGTTCGGAAGCGCGCAAGAAATCGCTCGAAGCGCAACTGGCGGGCAGACCGGTCTTTCTCTGCGACGTCGAGCAGGAGGGCGCCGCCGAGCGACTTGCCGCGGAGATCGCCGCCGCAGGCCACGGAGTGTTGCACGGGTTGGTGCACTCCATCGCGTTTGCGAATTACAGCGAGGGCTTCAAGCCGTTCCACGAAACGAAACGTGCCGACTTTTTGCAGGCGACGTCGGTCTCGGCGTTTTCCCTCATCGAGGTGGCCCGCGCCTTCAAACCACTGCTGGCGAAGAACGCGTCGGTGGTAACCATCGGCATTTCATCCCTGCTCGTGACACCGGATAACTACGGCTACATGGGGCCGATCAAGGCGGCGCTCGAGTCAGCGAGCCGGTTTCTCGCCAAGTCGTTCAGCGCCGACAGCGAAGTGCGCTTCAATGTTGTCGGTGCCGGTCCACTCAAGACCAGCGCGTCGGCCGGTATTCCCGGCTACCTGGAAAGCTACCTTTTTACCGAGAAGCTCACGTTCCGTAAGCGCAACCTCTCGACCGATGAAGTGGCGAGCGCTGCGCTGTTTCTGCTCAGCGAGCGCAGCAGTGGACTCAATGGCACGACCCTCACGGTCGATGCGGGGCTCGGCAGCAATTTCTACGACAAGGATATCGTGCGACTGGCGATGCGGCCCGAGAGATAAGCCATGCGTTTTCAGCACACCTGCATCGAATCGCTGGCCGTCGCGCTGCCAGATGAGATTCTCACTTCGGTCGAAATCGAAACCCGACTGCGCCCGCTCTATGAGCGCCTGAAATTGCCTGAGGGCCGCCTGGAGTTGATGACCGGCATCAAGGAGCGGCGCGTCTGGCCGGTGGGCACGCGACCGTCGGATGCCAGCGCAGCCGCCGGCAAAGCCGTGCTGGCCAAATCCGGCCTGAAGGCGGAGCAAGTGGAGCTGTTCATCCACAGCGCGGTGAGCCGCGATATGCTGGAGCCGGCGACGGCTTCGTTTGCACACCGCAAGATCGGGCTGCCGGCGACGGCGCAGATTTTTGATGTGTCGAACGCGTGCCTCGGTTTCCTGAATTCGCTGACCGTGGCGGCAGGACTGATCGAGTCGGGCCAGATCCGTTGCGCCTTGGTCGTTGCTGGCGAAAACAGCCGGCCGCTCGTGGACCAGACGTTGAAGATGCTGCTGGAGCAGCCGCTGGACCGCAACGGCATCAAACCCTATTTCGCCAACCTGACTATTGGCTCCGGCGCAGTGGGCGCCGTCGTGTGTCATCGCGATTTGATCAAGGGCCGGCCGCACCGGCTCGTCGGCGGCATGGCGCGCGCGGCAACGGTTCACAGCGAGCTTTGCCAGGGCGATACGCACGGCAGCGAGTCGCTGGCCATGCAAACGGACTCCGAGGCGCTCCTCGTGGCGGGGCTCGCACTCGCGCAAGACACGTGGCGCTCGTTTATCGCCGAAACCGGCTGGGATGCGGCGACGACGGATCGCTTTATCTGCCACCAGGTCGGCAGCACGCATCGGCGCAAGCTTTACGAAGCGCTCGGGCTCGATCTCGCGAAGGACTTTTCGACGTTTGAAAAACTGGGCAACACCGGCTCGGTTGCGCTGCCGGCCACGCTCGCCGCCGCCGTGGAAGCGGGCGCTGTGCGCGAAGGCAGCAAGGTGGGTTTGCTGGGTATCGGCAGCGGACTGAACTGCCTCATGCTGGCGCTGGAGTGGTGAGCATGAGCCCGCCGATTCCAGACTGGCTGCGGCCGCTTTATCCGTTTTCGCCGCAGCGGTTCACCACGCCGCGCGGGGCGCAGATGAGCTATCTCGACGAAGGCGGACCGGGCGCCGAGGCCGTGCTCATGCTGCACGGTAATCCGACTTGGTCATTTTATTATCGCGAACTCGTGCAGGCAGTATCGCCGAAGCTGCGCTGCATCGTGCCGGATCATATCGGCATGGGGCTCTCGGATAAACCGCAGAACTATCCTTACACGCTCGCGACGCGGATCGATGATGTGGCGGCGTTGGTGAAATCGCTTGGCCTGACTAAAATTCACCTCGTCGTGCACGATTGGGGCGGAGCGATCGGGTTTGGCTTTGCGGCGCGGCACCCGGAGCTGATCGGGCGGCTGGTGATCTTGAATACGGCGGCGTTTCCGTCGCCACACCTCCCGTCGCGAATCGCGCTGTGCAAGCTGCGCGGCTTCGGCACCGCGCTGGTGCGCGGGTTGAATGGCTTTGCGTTGCCGGCGACGTGGATGTCGATGCACCGGCGCAAGCTCAGCGTGCTGGAGAAGCGGGCGCTGTTGCTGCCCTATGGTTCCTGGGCGAACCGCGTGGCGGTGGACGCTTTTGTGAAGGACATTCCGATGAATGAAGCCCATCCGACTTGGGCAGCACTCAGCGCCACGGCCGAAGGGCTGAAGCAATTTCAAAAGAACCCGGCGCTCGTCGTATGGGGCGGACGGGATTTCTGCTTTAACGACCATTTCTACGCGGAATGGCAGCGCCGCATGCCGCAGGCGCAAATGGTCTATCTGCCCGATGCCGGCCACTACGTGCTGGCGGATGCGAATACCGAGGTCGTGCCAAGAATCGCGGCTTTTTTGACTGCGGGTCGCTGATTTACTTCACCACGAAGAACACAAAGGGCACAAAGCACGGAGTCATATCTTTGTGCGCTTCGTGTGCTTTGTGGTTAAAGCAACCAATCATCGATCACTCGCGGCCGTAGAGCTCGCCGAGTTCGCGCAGGTAGGGTGCGCTGGCGCGGTGCAGGGACTCGAGCTGCACGGCGGAATAGCGCCATTGCCAGTTGCCCGCGGCGACGCCCGGGGTGTTGAAACGCGCGGCGGAGCCGAGATTCAACAGATCCTGCAGCGCGAAGACCGCGAGATTGGGCACGGCGGCATAGCCGGCGCGGACGAAATCCCACGCGATGTCCTGGCCACTGACGCGCAGGTAGCGACGGACGTGGTCGCGCGTTTTCTCATTTGCGGTCTGATACCAGCCGGCCGTCGTGTCATTGTCGTGTGTGCCGGGATAAACGACGCAATTGGCGTGGTGGTTGTGCGGCAAGTAGGTGTTCGCGCTATCGCCGCCGAAGGCAAATTGCAGGATCGCCATGCCGGGCAGGCCGGTCGCGGCACGCAGTGCATGCACGGAAGGCGTGAGATCGCCGAGATCCTCGGCGATGAGCCGACAATCGGGCAGCACCCGCTGGACCGAGGAGAAAAACGCGACGCCCGGGCCGGATTGCCAGCGACCGGTTTTGGCGGAGGCAGCGTCGGCGGGAATGGACCAATAGGTATCGAAGGCGCGGAAGTGATCGATGCGCACGACATCGCAGAGTGCGAAATTGGCGCGCAGGCGATCGAGCCACCAGGCATAGCCATCGGCCGCATGACGCTCCCAAGCGTAGAGTGGATTACCCCAGAGCTGGCCATCGGCGGAGAAATAATCCGGCGGCACGCCAGCGACGGCGAGCGGGTGGCCGGTGGTCTGGTTGATTTGGAACAGCTCGGGATGCGACCAGACGTCGGCGCTGTCGCGGGCGACGAAAATCGGGGCATCGCCGATGATTTCGATGCCGAGCGCCTTGGCCTTGGCGCGGACCTGCCGCCACTGGCCGAAAAACAGATATTGAAAAAACGCGTGAGCCTCGGCCCGGGCGGCGAGGGTCTTGAGCAGCGGCGAGGTGCGGGCTTTGGCGTGGAAGCGCACTTCGGCGGGCCATTCCCACCACGGCTGGCCCTTGAAATGATCCTTCAGCGCCAGAAACTGCGCGAACGGTTCCAGCCAGGATTTTTGGTCGGCGCAGAATTGAGCAAAATCGCCATAGGGCAGCGCGACGGGCTTTTGTTTGAAATTCTCATAGGCCGCGAAAAGCGCCGGCCATTTGGTGACGTAAAGCCAGCCGTAATCGACGCCAGTCGCGGGCAGGGCTTGCAATGGCGCGAGATCGGCGCCGCTGAGCAATCCGGCGCGTTTCAGCGCCTCAAGGTCGATCAGGTAGGGATTGCCGGCGAAGGCCGAGAAACATTGGTAGGGCGAATCGCCATAGCCCGTCGGCCCGAGCGGGCAGACCTGCCAATAGTGAAGACCGCTGTCTTTCAGAAATCGCAGCAGGGCGTCGACGGAGTCATCGAGCACGCCGATGCCTTGACGGTTAGGCAGACAGGTGGGGTGCAACAGCAGCCCGGACGAACGCGAATCCAGCCAGTTAAAAAGACCTGTTTTCATGCACAATATGGATTAAACATAATTAACATTGTGCGATTTTAATCTATCTATCGAGATGGGCCCCAACGCTTTGTAAATGGATAATAAATGAACAATGGCCGGCCGATGGCTTCCTTGGCTGGCACATAGCCCCAATAGCGCCCGTCCTGGCTGTTGGCGGAATTGTCGCCCAAAGCTAGAAAACTCTCCGGCGGCACGCTCATCGTTTGGCCCTTGGCCAGACTGAGTTCATTGCGGTAGCCGACGTAGTTGTCGGTGCGGTTGGCGTTCTTGTCGAAAGCCGCGGCGCCGGTAATCGGCGCGCCGTTGCGGTAAAGCGTGTAATCCTTGATTTCGAGCGTATCGCCGGGCACGCCGACCAGGCGCTTGATGTAATACTGCTCAAGTTGGCGGCCCTGGCGGTCCGTCATGTATGGGCTGTGGATTTCGCCAGTCCGGAAGACAAACCCCTGCCCGACTGACGGCCGCACAAAGTGATAGCTCATACGATCAACGAAGAGCTGGTCGCCCGTCAGGATATCGAAGCGCAGCACGGACTCGCCGGCTTTGACGGTGCGATTGAGCGGAATACGCACCACGCGGGCGGACTCGCCGGCGTTATTGATGCGAAGGACCGAGCGTTCGTTAAGGCGGCCGCTGCGACCGAGCTGGTTCAGATACGTGGCGAAGCCTTTGCGGTCTTGGAAATAGGTTTCCTGCAAGACCCGGTCAAAATCGTGAAAATCCTCCGGCACGCTGATCGTGACCGTCTGGCCACCGACATAGAACGTGTAGTCCCGCACGATCGCCGGGAAAATCAGCCAGTTCCGGCCCGCGCGAGTCTGATAAGCCATCGCGCCACTCTCGAAGAAATCCGCACTCACTTCACCGGCCTGCGGAGCAATCGCCTCGCGGCGTTGGGCGCCGAAAGCGGCCAGCCGGAAAATGCGTTCGGCAGCGCCGGGCGCTTCCGTGCCGGGCGGCAGATTCTCCGCCGTCATGCCGTAATACGACGGCCACATCGAGTTCGTCGGAATCTTGAAGGGCTGCAGGAAATACGTGCGAAAGCCCAGGATCACGATCGCGGCCACGAGGAAGAATTCGACGTTTTCCGTGATCGAGCGCTTCGGGTAATGCGAGCCACCCGTGCGGCGAAGGACGTGCTCGAGCGACTCGATGCCGAGCTTCAATTTCATCGTATCGGCCCGTTCCTTCACGAGGCGGCGCAGCCCGGCGGTCTGCGCCTGGAGTTCGGCGAGATCGGCGGCCGGGAGCACGTCGCGCCGGTAGTGATAAACCTTGTCGGCGAGCTCCAGCCAGTTACTGGCGTTCTCGCGCATCTTGCGCGCAGGTGAGGAAAAGATGCCGAACACGGGGGGCTGGTGCTCCTTAGTTGGTTTTGAGGACCTTGATGAAGGCGTCCGACGGGATGGAAACGCGGCCAAACTGCTTGAGCTTCTTTTTGCCCTCTTTCTGTTTGTCGAGGAGCTTGCGCTTGCGGCTGATGTCGCCGCCGTAGCACTTCGCGGTGACGTCCTTGCGCATTTCCTTCACGTTATCGCGGGCGATGATCTTGCCGCCGATGGCGGCCTGGATCGCGACCTTAAACATCTGCGGCGGGATGATGTCGGCGAGTTTTTCGCAGAGATCGCGGCCTTTGGCCTCGGCCTTGTCGCGGTGGACGATGCTGGCGAAGGCGTCGATCGGATCGTTGTTGATGAGGATTTCCATCTTCACGAGGTCCGAGGCGCGATAGTCGCCGAGTTCGTAATCCATCGAACCGTAGCCGTGCGTGACGCTCTTCAGACGGTCGTTGAAATCGACGAGGATTTCGTTGAGCGGGAGGTTGCAGGTCAGCATGACGCGCGTGGCGTCGAGCGTGTCGGTGTGATCGACGACACCGCGTTTTTCCATGATGAGCGCAAGGATGTCGCCCATCGAATCGTTCGGGATGTGGATGGACGCCTTGATCGTGGGTTCGCGGATTTCGAGGATCGTGCCCGGGTCGGGCATGTTGACGGGATTGTCCACCTCCACGAGTTCACCGCCCTGCTTCAGGATGTGGTAAATGACGCTCGGATACGTGGAGATGATGTCCACGTCGTGCTCGCGCTTGATGCGCTCCTGGATGATTTCCATGTGGAGCAGGCCGAGGAAGCCGCAGCGGAAACCGAAGCCGAGCGCGATGGAGCTTTCGGACGAATAGACAAACGCCGCGTCGTTGAGGCGCAGGCGACCGACGGCGGCCTTGAGCTTTTCGTAGTCGGACGTGTCGACGGGATAGAGACCGCAAAACACCATCGGGCGGACCTCCTTGTAGCCGGGCAGCATTTCGGCGGCGGGCTTGGACGAGAGCGTGATCGTGTCGCCGGTCTTGATGTCGGCGGTGTCCTTGACGGTGGAAACAATGTAGCCGACGTCGCCGGCGCTGAGGGCGGCGATTTTCTCCATCTTGGGCATGAACACGCCGACTTCCTTCACTTCGGATTTCTGGCCGTTGCTCATCAGCAGCATCATGTCGCCGGCCTTGATCGTGCCGGAAAACACGCGGACATAGGCGATGACACCACGGTAGGCATCGTAGAGCGAATCGAACACCAGCGCCCGCACCTGCGGATAATCCGTCCAGCGCGGCGGTGGCACGCGTTGCACGACGGCTTCGAGAATGTCCTCGATGCCAATGCCCGCCTTGCCGCTGGCGAGAATGGCTTCCTCGGCGGGGATCGTGAGAATGTCTTCGAGCTGCTTCAGGCAGAGGTCGAGGTTGGCGCTGGGCAGGTCGATCTTGTTGATGACCGGGATGACCTTGAGCTTCTGGCTGAATGCGAGGTGCGCATTGGCGACCGTCTGGGCCTCGACGCCTTGCGCGGCATCGATGAGCAGCACGGCGCCCTCACACGCGGCGAGGCTGCGCGAGACTTCGTAGGAGAAGTCCACGTGACCGGGCGTGTCCATGAGGTTGAGCTTGTAGTCCTGCCCGTCCTTCGCGCGGTAGGTCATCGTGACCGGGTGCGACTTGATGGTGATGCCGCGCTCCTTCTCGAGATCCATCGAGTCGAGGTGCTGGTCGGTCATCACGCGGAGCGCGATGGTGTTCGTGTGCTCGAGGATGCGGTCGGAAAGCGTGGTCTTGCCGTGGTCGACGTGCGCGATGATGCAGAAATTACGGGTTTTTTTGGCGGGCATTGGCTCAGGCGGTCACGTCAGCGAATTCAGAAAAACTTTTCACAATCCAGGTCTTCTCGGTGCGGCGGGCGAGCCCGGCCAGCACGCCGCCCGGCCCGAGTTCCCAGAACTCCGTGGCGCCAGCGGCTGCAGCGTTGCGCATGCAATCTTCCCACAGCACGGACGACACGACCTGCTTCACGAGCGCGGCCTTAATGTCGGCGGGCGTGGCGACGGTCTGGCCGGTGGTGTTGGTGAAAAGGGTAAAACGCGGCGCCGCAAACGCGACCGTGTCGAGATACGCGGCAAACGCGGCCCGCGCCGGCTCCATGAGGCGGCTGTGGTAGGCGCCGGCGACATTGAGCGGGATGACTTTTTTGATGCCGCGGTCTTTCGCGGCGGCAACGGCCGCGGCGATCTTGGTCTTTTCGCCCGACACGATAATCTGGCCAGGGGCGTTAAAATTCGCGGCCTCGATATCGAACTCGGCGCAAAGCTCGGCGACCTTGGCACGCTCCTCGCCCATGATGGCGGCCATGCCGCCGGATGTCTGCTCGCACGCGAGCTGCATCAGACGACCGCGCTCGGCGACGACTTTCAGGCCGGTGGCAAAATCAAACACGCCGGCCGCGGTGCAGGCGGTCACTTCGCCGAGGCTCAGGCCGAGGGCAAATTTCACTTCGGGCAATTTACCCTGCTCGCGCAACGCCGCCAGCAACGCCAGACCGTGCACAAAGAGCGCGGGCTGGCAGACTTTGGTTTGCGTGAGCTCGGCTTCCGGGCCTTCGAAGCACAGCTTGGTCAGCTCCCAGCCGAGCACGGCGTTGGCTTCGTCGAAAACCGCGCGCGCTGCCGCCGACTGGTCGTAAAGCGACCGTCCCATCCCAACCTTTTGGGCTCCTTGTCCTGAGAAAATTAATGCCAATGCCATGGTGTGAACCGGTTAGAAAATCGCCCGCCGGCCTAAAAACCAAGCCCTAAAAACGCTTCAGCTGCGGGAAGTATTTTGCGTCTTGCGGCGACTTGCCCAAATCGACCGGCGCCACGGGAGCCTTGGCGGGCGGTGGCGGCTCGGCTAGCGGTGCTTTTAGTTCGGTCACCGCCGGTCCGGAGAGCAGTCCACCCGGCGATGGCAGTGAGAGGCCTGGAACGGCCGCGGGCGGTGACGGCAGGCTCAACTGCAGGTAGGGATTTTCCGTGGCTCCGCCAGCAACTCCTGCTGCGGGTGCGAACACCCCGGATAACCCAGCGCCGGCAGGCATGGCCGCGATTGGCGAGGCCCCGGATGGCGATGTGCCCGGCCCACTGACTAGCTGCGAAAGGGACGCATCCAGCATGGGCGTCTCAGAGGTTTGGGGGAGCAGCACGGCGTGATCGCGCGGGCTGATCCAACCGGTCATGTAAGGCGCGAGCGGATTATCCTTCGGCGCGACTTCCTGGAGCGTCGCCTCGGGTTTTTCCTTGAGCGAGGTCTTGCCGGCTCGATCGCGGAGCTCGTTCAAGAAGCGGACGGGGGTTTCCAAGTCATCCGAGTCCGTGATTGCCAGCAAATCGTCGGACACGCCATCCCGGGCGTCGCCCTTGCTGCTGCCACGTTTTCGTTCCGAGGTCGTGGTGGCGTTTTTTTCGGTCTGCTCCATCGCATCGAGCAGCCAGTTCTTCGATTTCTCCTGCGCGCTTTTCTCCTTTTTTCCGTTTTTGGAAACCGCCGTCGGCGCCACCGTGCCCGTCGGCAGATTGGGCAGGCTGACATTCGGCAACTCGATTTTGGCCTGTTCGGCGGCGGTCCGCGTGGCCTTGAGCACTTGGAATTCGCGCTTGGCCTCATCGATGGCGGGAGCGTCCGTTGCCGCGGATTTTTCCTGCGCGAATCCGCTGCCAGCGCCTACCGCGGCCAACACGAGCAGGAGTCGGATGCGGTGCGCCATGGCCGGCTCAGGTTTTGATGAAGATACCCTTCAGATTCATGTCGAGTGCCTGCGGATTCGGCGAGAACCGGAGTCCGTCGGCCTTGCTGATTTTGCCGGCCTTGATGAGCCGCAGGATGTCCTTGTTGAAGGAGAAACTCGTCGAGTCGCCGCTGCCTTCCATGATGCCCTGCAGCTTGTCGAACTGCCCTTCAAGGATGAGATTTTTCACGACGGCATCGGCGTTGAGGATTTCGTTGGTCGGCACGCGGCCGCCGCCCTCGAGTGCCGGAATGAGCTTCTGGCAGATGAAGCCACGAAGTGATCCGGCGATTTGCCGCCGCGCCTGAATCTGCTGCTCGGGCGGAAAGAATTCGAAGAGACGCGTGAGCGCCTGTCCCACCGTGGCGGCGTGCATGGTCGAGAACACCAAGTGACCGGTTTCGGCCGCGGAGATCGCGGTTTCGAAGGTTTCCTTGTCGCGCATTTCGCCGATGAGAATGATGTCGGGATTCTGGCGCAGCACGGACTTGATCGCCAGTTCGAAGCTCGGCACGTCGAGCCCGATTTCGCGTTGCTGGAAGAGCGACTTGTCATCCTGAAACGTATACTCGATCGGGTCCTCGATGGTGACGATATGCTTGTCCATGTTCTGGTTAATCCAGTTGAGCATGGCGGCCATCGTGGAGCTTTTACCCGAGCCGGTCGCGCCGCAGACGAGCAGGATGCCGTCCTTGGCTTTAGAGAGATTTAGCAGCGGATCTGCCTGGATGCCGAGTTCCTCAAAGGTCGGCACGCGGCTTTTGATATGACGCATGACGATACTGACGAGTCCGCGCTGGTGAAAGCCATTGACGCGAAAGCGCCCGATACCGTCGGCCGCGTAGGCATAGTCGACCTGGCCGTTTTGCTCCCAGATCGGCAGAAAAACCTTGGGGCAATGCTCTTCGATGAAGGCCTGCGCCTCGGGGCTGGTGATCGGGTCCATGTCGACCGGCTTGAGGCGCCCGGAGAGACGGACGTAGCCGGGCTTGTTCGATTTGACGACGATATCGCTCGCGCCGCTGTCCACCGCCAGTTTGAGCAGGTCGTTGATAATTTCGGTATGTGGAGTCATGGTTGGCGGATGGGTAAAAAAGCGTTGCGGATTCTTTAAATCGCCCTGCTCTGTTCAGCAAGGCAACTTTGCCCAAACGATCTCAACTGTCATGAAACTCAGACCGCTCACCGGCACCATCACGGCGCTCGTCACGCCCTTTAAGAAGCAGCAAGTCGCCTACGACGACTTCCGTAAGCTCATTGAGTTTCAGATCAAAGGTGGCATCAACGGCATTGTCCCGGTCGGCACCACGGGCGAATCCCCCACGCTCAGCCATGAGGAGCACATGGATGTCGTGCGCGCGGCCATCGCGGTCGCTCGTGGCCGCGTCCCGGTCATCGCTGGCACGGGTTCAAACTCGACCCACGAAGCCGTCGAACTCACGCAACTCGCCCACGAAGCCGGCGCCGACGCGATGCTCGTGGTTGCACCGTATTACAACAAGCCCAACGCCGAGGGCCTCTTCCGCCATTTTTGCGCCATCGCTGACGCTACGGATCGCAACATCGTGCTCTACTCGGTCCCAGGCCGCTGCGGTATCGAGATTGGCGTCAATGTTGTCGAACGCCTTCGCGCCAAGTATGACCACGTCCGCCACATCAAGGAAGCCGGCGGCAGCGTCGATCGTGTTGATCAACTCAAGCAGGCCATGGGCTCGGATATCACGGTGCTCAGCGGCGACGACTCGCTCACCCTGCCCTTCATGGCGGTCGGCGCCGAGGGCGTCATCAGCGTCGCCTCCAATCTCGTCGTGAAGGAAGTCTGCCAGATGGTGAAGCACGCGCTCGCCAACGACTACGCCAAGGCGACCAAGCTGCACCGCAAACTCTACCCGCTCTCCAAGGTGCTCTTCTGCGAGCCAAATCCCGTGCCGATCAAAACCGCCCTTGCGCGGGCTGGCATCATCAGCTCCGACGAAGTCCGCGCCCCGCTCTGCGAGATGGGCACGGCCAACCGCCAGCTCCTGGTCAAGACCCTCGCCGCTCTCGGCTACTAATTCCCATGGCCATTAGCATCACCATGGTCGGTGCGCTCGGGCGCATGGGCCAAACGATCATCAAGCTCGCGCAGGAATCCGGCATCACCGTCGCCGCCGCACTTAATGCCGGCGACGACCTCAATGCCGGCCTCGCCAAGGGCGATGTCATCATCGACTTCAGCTCGCACAAGATCACCGCGCAAATCGTGCAGCGCGCCATTGTGCTGAAAAAGCCGCTCGTGATCGGCACCACCGGCCACAGTGCCGAGGAAAAAGCCAAACTTCGCCAGCTCGCGGCCCAGATTCCGTGCGTCTGGTCGGGCAATTATTCGGTCGGCGTCAATGTCCTCTTCGCGCTCACCCAGCGCGCTGCCCGAGTGCTCAACGCCGACTACGACGCTGAAGTCGTCGAGATGCACCACCGCTTCAAAAAAGACGCACCGAGCGGCACCGCGGCACGTCTCCTCGAAATCATCCTCGAAGAACGCAAACTCACCGCCGAGGCGCTCCGCCACGGTCGCGAAGGCATCACGGGCGAGCGCACGAATTCCGAAGTCGGCATCCATGCGATCCGTGGCGGTGACGTCGTCGGCGACCACACGGTCATGTTTGCCGGTCTCGGCGAGCGCGTGGAACTCACCCACAAGGCCAGCGACCGGGCCATTTACGCACGTGGCTGCCTCCGCGCCGCGCAATGGCTCGGCGGCCGTCCCGCCGGTGTTTACGACATGCAGGATGTGCTCGGCCTGAAAGCCTGAGCGATCGACGCCTGAGCGCATGATCACCTCCATTCAGGGCACGCTCGTCTCGGCGACACCGTTGCACGCCGTGATCGAGCTCAATGGCTTTGGCTACGAGGTGAACATCCCGGTCACCACCGCGGAAAAACTCCCCCAGCCCGGCGCATCGGTGAAGCTGCACACGCTCGTGATCTACCGCGAGGATGCACAGACGCTCTACGGCTTTGCAACGACCGCGGATCGCGATTTCTTCCGTCTGATGATTGAGCACGTCACGGGCATCGGCCCGAAGAGCGCGCTTACGATCATGAGCAAGCTCTCGCTGGCGGTGCTCGAAAGTTCGATTCGCGCGGGCGATGTCGGCACGCTCGCGAAATGCCCCGGCATCGGCAAAAAGACCGCGGAGCGCCTGGTCGTGGAATTGAAAAACAAAGTCGGCGGCTCCGGCCTCTCGGCGGCTGATGCGGCCAACGTTGCTTCCGGCGCGGCAGAATCTAGCGGCGACACCCGGCACCACGATGCGGTGCTCGCCCTCACGGCTCTCGGCTACAAGGCCGCGGACGCCGACCAAGCGGTGCGCCGCGCAGCGCTGGCCTTGGACGCCACGGCGACGACCGAGGCGCTCATCAAAAAAGCACTGAACTAGCAGGTCAGCGCTGGAAACGATACGCGGTCATCTCGACCTGCGCATCGAACGGCCGCTTGCTGCCAAACGCCCGTCCGTCAGCCGCGTTCGCCGGCATGGTTTCGAAAAACGCCTGCTCAAGCTGCACGGGGCTCAGTTGCACCTGGTTCATCCACTCATAGCGCAGCCGGTTGGCTTCTGCCGCGAGTGCATCATTCACAGGGATTTGATTCAGCTGGGCGAGTGCCTGCGTGGTGAACACCGTCTGGAGTTCGCCGCTGCGGCGTTCCGCCGCCGGCATCGTGAGCATCGGACGCGCCGAGGGCTCCGTCTGCGCGAGTTGGGTTTGAGTCGCGACCGACGGTGAAGCCGCCAGCTGCGCGCCCGTATTCATCGTGCCGGCCGGTTGCCGATTCATCACCACAAAGGCAACACACGCCGCCGCCGCGATGGCGCCGACCGCGTAAATGGCGCGCGCCGCAGTATTGCGGCCGCGCACAGGGAATTGGGCGACGCTGCCAGCCTCCGGAGCCTCGGTGCGGAAATCTTCCGCCAGCACGGTGCACGCCTTCTGCATCTGGCAGTATTGGCGGTAGAGGCGGCGGCGCGCGGGGTCGCGCTGAATTTCGGTTTCCAGCAGAGCGGCGTCGGCGGGGCTGATCTCGTGGTCAAGGTAGAGGTTCAGCAGTTCGGTAAACTTGGCGTCTTTCATTTGAAATCTTCTCCCAGTTTGGTGCGCAGGCTCTCACGGGCCCGGGCGATGCGGCTTTTTACGGTGCCGACGGAGATGCCCAGGATTTCGGCGATCTCCTCGTAGGTTTGGTTCTTGATGTTGCGCAGGATCAGGATTTCGCGGTGCTTGGCCCCGAGTTTCTCCATGCCCTGCGCGATACGGTCGACGAATTCCTGGGTGACGGTGATGTCATCGGGGGTTTCGACTTCTGCTGGAAAAATTTCTGCAAGCGTCGTCGTGCTGTCCGGCCCGACGGGTTGATCAAAGGAGACCGTCTTGTCACGTTTACGGCGCCACCAATACCAGTAACGGTTCCGCGCCAGATTGGTGGCGATCTGGTAAAGCCAGGTGGAAAAGGCCGACTCGCCGCGAAAATTGACCAACCCCCGGTGGGCGCGAATAAATGCGTCTTGCGTAACTTCCTCGGCGTCTTGAGTGTTACGCAACAATTGATTCACCATGGCATAGATGCGGTCCCAGTAACGCGTGACCATTTCGTCAAAGGCGGCTTGGTCACCGCTTTTGAAACGATCCACGAGCACCCGATCCATGGCAACTTCCTGAGCTTTGGTCGACATACGTTCTGCCTCGCTCTGATGGGTGTATTTTTGAATTGTTCCCACGATTTTGAAAGTGTCCTGCTAGCTAGTGTCCCTAAATGCCTCCGGTCAACGGAAACGCCTGCTTTACCTCTTAGAAATTACTTGCCAATCTCATCTTGCGAAACCTATTTCGCACGTTTCCAGAACTTGAGGGTTGGTAGCTCAATGGTAGAGCAGTTGCCTTTTAAGCAATTGGTTCTGGGTTCGAATCCCAGCCAGCCCACCAGTTCTGAAACTTTAAAGTCCCGCCAGATATCCCACTTATGAAACGCCTCGTCATCATCGAAGATCAAACCGCGATCCGTGAAATGCTCGTCGAGATTCTTCGATTGGACAGCAACTACCAGCTGGTTGGCGAAAGTGGCGACGGCCAGAACGCGCTCAACCTCTGCCTCGAGCTCAAGCCCGACCTCATCGTCCTCGACGCCAAGCTCCCCGGCCTCAACGGCGTGGACATTCTCCGTCGCCTCGTAAAAAAGCACCCGTCGGTGCGCGTGTTGGTTTTCTCCGGCCACGAAAACCCCGTGCTCGTGCGCGAGATGCTCGAGGCCGGCGCCCACGGCTTCGTCGAGAAGACCGCCGGATTGTTTGAATTCAAGAAGGGCCTTGAGACCGTCGCCAATGGCGGCACCTACTTCGGCCCCGCGGTCGCTTCCCTGCTCCGCAACGTCGTCGCCAATCCCGCCGCTAGCAGCGCCGCCGATTTCCTCACCGACCGTGAGCGCGAAATCCTCCAACTCGTGGCCGAGAGTTACAGCACCAAGGAAATTGCCGCCAAGCTCGGGATCAGCATCAAGACGGTGGACAACCACCGCACGAATTTGATGCGCAAACTCAACCTCCACGACGTCGCGAGCCTCACGCGTTACGCGCTGGAAATCGGTCTGATCGAGCCCAAGAAAACGGTCTGAGTAAAACCTTGCCGTGTCCGGCAACCTCGCCCAATAGATTTTCCCCGCGACCACATTACCGCTCCCCCTCTCATGAATATTGTTTCCCGGAAACTTCTTTTTGTCCTCCTCAGCGCCACCGTCCTTTTCGCCGGCTGCGCCAAAAAGCCGAAACGGCCCGACCCGAGCTCGACGGTCCTCGGTCCCTCGACCGGTGGCAACCTCACCCCGACCGATGCCGGCACCTTTGGCGATCTGAACACCGGCCTCGACCAACGCGACGCCGGCTGGGATGCCGCCAACCAAAACCGCACGCTCTTGCAGCCGGTGTATTTCGATTTCGACCGTTTCGACATCAAGGCTTCGGAGCGTCCCAAGCTCGAAGCTGCAGTCCAATACCTGAAGGATCATCCCGATCACCGCGTGCTTCTCGAAGGTCACTGCGACTGGCGCGGCACCGAGGAATACAATCTCGGCCTCGGCGATCGCCGTGCGAACGCCGCCAAGCAATTCCTCAGCAAACTCTCGGTTGATGGTTCGAAGCTCGAAACCCTCTCCAAGGGCAGCCTCGACTCCGTCAAGAATGCCGATGACACCACCGCTGCGAAAGATCGCCGCGTTGAGCTCGTCGTCGTCAAGCAGCCGTAATCCCTTTCCCTCACGGAAATCAAAGCCCCGGAGAAATCCGGGGCTTTTTTGTTGATGTAGGGCGGGATCTCCGAACCCCGCCTCGCGCTTTTGCGAATCGAAGGCGGGGTTCGGAGACCCCGCCCTACAATCAAATCTCACCCGCGCGCCACTGCACGCAACACGCGCTGCACTGTCTCGATGCCCTTGTGCATCACCGCGAGATTAAAGCTCTCGTTTGGCGCGTGCAAATTATCCTCCGGCAGGAAGAGCCCCATCATCACGGCATCAAGTCCCAGGACTTCTTTCAGATCGGCGAGCAGGCCCACGCTGCCGCCTTCGCGCAGGTAGATCGCGGGCTTGCCCCAGACTTCGAGCGCAGCCTGATCCACTGCGCGGAAGCACTTCGCCAGCACGGGCGACTGATTCTTCGGTGTGTTGGAGCGATCCGGCGGAATCACGACATACGGCGTCGCGTGATGCTGCTCCTTGATCGTCATCATCACACCCTTCGGACAACGGGCACGGATCGCGTCGAAAATGATATCCTTCACGCCAGCCGGCGTCTGATTCGGCACCAGGCGGCAAGTGATCTTCGCGCGAGCCTTGGCAGGGATGACCGTCTTCGTTCCTTCGCCTTGGTAACCGCCACTGAAACCGTTGAATTCCAGCGTAGGCAGAAAGCGCAACGCCTCGAACGGCGTGTAGCCCGGCGGGGTGTGGAATTCCTTGATGCCCAGAAACGCCTGATAAGCCTTGGCATCGAAGCCGGCCTTCTTCAGTTGCTCACGCTCCCACGGCTCCGGCTCGACCACTGCATCGTAGAACCCGGGAATGTTTACGCGTCCGTCTGCCGTGTGCAGTGACGCGCACAACTCGGCGAGGCCTTGCAGCGGGTTCATCAATACGCCGCCGTTCATGCCCGAGTGCAGGTCGGAATTCGGCCCCGTCAGTTCAATTTCGAACGCGAGCATGCCACGCAAGCCGACGGTAATCACCATCTGCTCCGGGCTTGGAATACCCGTGTCCGAGAGAAAAATAAAATCCGCGCCTGCGAGCTTCGCTTTATGCTCCTGCAAAAAATCCTTGAAGTGCTTGCTGCCGATTTCTTCCTCACCCTCGATCACAAAGGTGATGCGCAGCGGCAGTTTCGGATCGCTCTCCAGCAGGCGCCCTACCCCGGCCAAGTGCGCCATGAGCGGGCCTTTGTTGTCCGCTGCACCGCGGGCGAATAGTCGGCCGTTGCGCTCGACCGGATCGAACGGCGGGGTCTTCCACAGCTCGAGCGGATCGGGCGGTTGCACGTCGTAGTGCCCGTAAATGATCACCTGTGGCCAGCTCGCATCGCCGCCACGCTTCGCCACGATGACGGGATGGCCCGCCGTCGGCACATACTCCACGGCAAAGCCCATTGAGCCAAGCAGCCCGCCAACGCATTCCCGGGCGCCAACCATGCCCGCGGCATACGCAGGATCGGCTGAGACGCTGGCGTGCCGGAGGTATTCCTTTAATTTTTCAACAGGGTCAAACATGCCTCATGTCTGCCCAAACTCGCTCCGCGGTGCTAGCCCGAAGTGCACCGTGCGATGTCAGCGCTTACGGCTGCCGCGCAGCGTTGTAGAGTGGCAACACTTCCGGCATCCATTTTTCCAAGTCCGAGATGCGGCGTTCGTTGGTCGGATGCGTCGAAAGAAACACCGGCACCTTCGCGCCACCGCTCGCCTTGGCCATTTTCTGCCAGAAAGTCACCGCCGCGCGCGGGTCATAGCCCGCCTTCGCTGCGTAGCGGATGCCGATGTAGTCGGCCTCGCTTTCATGCGAGCGCGAAAACGCCAGCAAGCCTCCCGCGCTCGCCAGGCCATAGCTGGCCATGAGCAGGTCGTGGCTTTTCTTATCCTTGGTCGTCGTATCGAGCAGCACCCCGCCTACCGCGACGGCGGCATCCTGCGTCATGCGCTCCGCGCCGTGCCGTGCGGTGACGTGCGCGATCTCGTGGCCCATGACGATCGCGATTTCGTCGTCCGAGCCCGCGAGGTTGATCAACCCCGTGTAAACGCCCACCTTGCCACCGGGCAGCGCAAAAGCATTCACCGTGTCGGGCGCATCAAACACCACAAACTCCCACACCGCGCCCGGTAGCGCGTTGCCGACCGATTGGGCGATGCGTTTTCCGATGCGCTGAATGCGCGCGTTGACGGCCGGATCTTGCGAGACCTTTTCCTTGGCCTTGATGTCGGCAAATGCCGTCGCACCCAAGCTCACATCGTCGCCCATCGGGATGATGAACGAACTCCGGCCCGTTTCCGGGACCGTGTAACAACCCGCAATCCCGAGCATCAGGAGCACCAGCAGACCTTGGACCGTATAGCGTTTCATCATGGGCCTAACATAGGCGGTCCGCCCGCCGCGCCAAGGCAAACCTGCGGCTCGGTCGGGCGCAAAATTACGTAGCGCAGCACACACGCGCGCCGCTACCTTCAACTCAGTGCTTAAAATGCCGGATGCCCGTGAAGACCATCGCCATGCCGCGCTCGTCGGCGGCTTTGATGACTTCCTCGTCGCGCATCGAGCCGCCCGGTTGAATCGCCGAGGTCGCTCCTGCCTCGGCCGCAGCGATCAAGCCGTCGGCAAAGGGAAACAGCGCCTCGCTCGCGACGACCGAACCCTTCAAATCCAGCTTGGCCTCACCGGCTTTCCACACGGCAATGCGGGAGCTATCGACGCGCGCCATCTGACCGGCGCCGACGCCGAGCGTCTGTTCGCCGCGCACATAGACGATGGCGTTCGACTTGACGTGCTTGCACACCTTCCAGCCAAACAGCATGGCGTCCCACTCTTCCGCGGTCGGCTGCCGCTTGGTGACGACTTTGAAATCAGCGCGATTGCCCAGCGTCTTGTTGCGATCCTGGAGCAGCACGCCGCCGATCACGGAGCGCACTTCCTTCAACGAATCCGCGCCGATCCCGCTCTTCGCGATCATCAGCCGCAGGTTCTTCTTTTTCGCAAAAATCGCCAGCGCTTCGTCGCTGAAACGCGGCGCGATGATCACTTCGGTAAAAATCTCCGCGATCACTTTCGCCAGCCCGCCGCCGAGCGTGTGGTTGACGATGATGATGCCGCCAAACGGCGCCTGCCGGTCGGTCGCATAGGCTTTTTCCCAAGCTTCCTCGAGCGTATCGGCACTCGCGACCCCACACGGATTCGTGTGCTTCAGGATCGCGACGGTGGGCTTTTCAAATTCGCCGATCAGGTAGGTCGCCGAGGTGATATCGAGAATGTTGTTAAACGAGAGCTCCTTACCCTGCAGTTGCTCGAAGTGCTCGTGAAACGTGCCGTAAAGCGCCGCCTGCTGGTGTGGATTTTCGCCATAGCGCAATGACTGCGCCTTCTTGTAACCCATCGTAAGTTTCTCCGGAAACCCACTGAGCGCGGCGAGGTCCGGTGCCTCGGCCTGTTTTTCCAAATAAGCCGCGATCGCGGTGTCGTAGCTGCCTGTGCGCTGGAAGACCTTGAGCGCGAGCTTGCGGCGGAGCGCGGTGAGTTCCGCCGGTGCCGCCAGCGCCGCGAGCACCGCGTTGTAGTCGGTCGGGTCGCACACCACGGTCACACTCTCGTGATTCTTGGCCGCGCTGCGCAGCATCGAGGGACCGCCGATATCGATATTCTCAATCGCATCCTCAAACTCGACGTGGGGTTTCGCCACGGTCTGTTCAAACGGGTAAAGGTTCACGACCACGAGATCGATCAGGTCGATGCCGTGTTGCTTGGCCGCGGCGAGGTGGTCCTCCTTGTCCCGACGGCAAAGCAGGCCGCCGTGGATTTTCGGATGCAGCGTCTTCACGCGGCCTTCCATCATCTCGGGAAAGCCCGTGTGCTGGCTCACCTCGGTGACCGGCAGGCCTTTTTCGGCCAGCAACTTGGCGGTGCCGCCAGTGGAGAGCAGCGTGTAGCCATGCTGTTTAACGAGCGCGGTGGCGAAGTCTGCCAGGCCGCTTTTGTCGCTGACGGAGAGGAGAGCCAGTTTTGCCATATAAGATGGGCGTTTTGTGGGTGGGCGGCCGGGGCGCGGCAAGTCCGAAACCAACAACATCGCGCAGCTTGCGGCCCGCGCAATTCTCCGCACTGTCTGCCGCGTGACCTGTTCGACCGAACTTCCCGGCCTCACCGCCCAGCTTGATAAGCTTTGCCATCACCATGGCGGCAGCAGCCTGCCCGCGGACAAGCCTCACGCCTTCGTGTATTTCGTCACGATTCACAATGGCTCCGACCGCACCGTCACGCTGCTCGGTCGCAAATGGGTCATCGCCCACGCCGGCGGCGGGCACCTCGTCATTGAAGGTGACAAAATCGTCGGCGAGACCCCGCGCCTCGCGCCGGGCGAGCAATTTTCCTACAACAGCTACCATGTCACCGGCGAGGATGCCGTCGTCAACGGCAGCTTCCATGGCGTCGATGACCTTGGGCGCAAAATTCACGTCCTGCTCGCGCCCTTCGCACTTGAGATTCCGACCGGGTGAAAAAAGAGCTTCCGTTATCCCGCCCACCTGTTCCTTTCGCCTTTGTAGATGAAGCTCATTGATTTGAATCGCGACGGCGGCATTGGCGCCAACTCCCATTTTCTCCGCCTCGGCGACCTATCCATTCTCGTGGACTGTGGCCTGCACCCCAAGGTGCCCGGCCTCCGCGGCACACCTGATCTCGCCCGCCTGAAAGGTGTGTCGCTCGACCTGATCATCATCACGCACTGCCATCTCGATCATATCGGCAGCCTGCCCCTCGCCATGCGCGCGCACCCGAATACCCCGGTGCTGATGACGACCTCGAGTCGCATGCTCATCGAGCGCATGCTGCACAATTCCGCCAGCGTCATGATGCGGCAGAAGGCCGAGGAAAATCACCCCGACCTGCCCCTCTTCACGCACGAAGAGGTCGATCGCGTCGCCGGCCGCATGTCCGGCATTCCCTTCCGCCACGCCAAGAAATTCCGGGGCAACAAGGACGAGATCGAAATCACCTTCCATCCCGCCGGTCACGTCGCTGGCGCCGCGGGCGTCGAGCTGCGCCACAAGCACCGTCATATTTTCATCACGGGCGACGTCCTCTTTGAAGACCAGCGCATCCTCCCGGGCGCCAAGTTCCCCGCCGGCCACTTCGACACGCTCATCATGGAGACCACGCGTGGCACCACCGAGCGCCAGCCCGGCCGCAGCCGCGGTGAGGAGATGGCCCGCCTCGTCGCCTCCATCAACGACACCATCGCGCGCGGCGGTTCGTTTCTCATCCCCGTCTTCGCCCTTGGCCGCATGCAGGAGGTTCTCACCATTCTCCACGACGCACGCAAGTTCGGCCGCCTCAAGGAGTGTCCCATTTTCTCCGCCGGCCTCGGCATGGATATCGCCGATTATTTCGACGAAATCACCCGCAAGACGAAGCACATCCAGTTTCAGCGCTCGATCATCAAGGACCTCAAGATCAAGCCCACTCCGCGCAAGATCCCGCCGGGCGTCGACCCGGAGCAAAACGGCCTCTACATCATCAGCTCCGGCATGATGGTGGAAAACACCCCGAGCTACGCGCTCGCTTCCGGCCTCCTCGGCAACGCCCGCAACACCATCGGCTTCGTCGGCTATTGCGATCCTGACACTCCCGGCGGCCAGCTTCTCGCAACCAAGCCCGGCGAAACCTTCCTTTTCAAGAAGGCCAACGTGAAAACCAAGGTGAAGGCTCGCGTCGAGCGCTTCGAGCTCAGCGGCCACGCCGATCGCGAGGACCTGCTTGAGTTCGCCGTGCAAGCCACTCCGCGTTGCATCGTGCTGACGCACGGCGATCAACCGGCCCGCGATTGGTTCTCCGCCGAATTGGCCAAAGCCGCGCCGAAGACCAAGGTCGTCGATCCGGTCCCCGGCAAAGAATACCTGCTCTAAGCCGAAACGCGGGCAGCTCGCCCGCATATCGCCGTCTCACTTCAGCATCGCGCGCAACTGCGCGCATGCTTCCGGGCTGCCCGCCACGTAGAAAATCCGCCCCATCTTCAGGTCGAATTCCCGGAGCGGAAACGGCGCCGGGGTCACATACTCCACCTGCCCGCCCGCTGCGAGCACCAGCGGCACCGCGGCGGCGATGTCCCACACCTTCACGTTGTGGTCCACCACGGCATCGATGAGCCCCGCCGCAACATAGGCGAGATGCAGTGTGCTGCTGCCGAGTCCGCGGAGCTTGAAATTCTCGACCAGCAGCGCCGCATGCGGCGCGAACCGTTTGTCGTAGGGACTGTGAAACCCGATGATGCTTTTTCCGTCCAACGCCCCCGGTTTCATCTGCCGCGCGCGCGCATCGCAAAACACCCCGAAGCCCGGCCCGCCGTGGATCAGTTGCCGTCCTGCGAGATCATACACGACGCCGTAAACCGGTTGGCCGTGCTCCAACAGCGCGAGCCCGATCGCACAATGCGGGATGCCGAGCGCAAAATTATTCGTGCCATCGATAGGGTCCAATACCCAGGAAAACCGCGCCGTCACCGGCTGCGGCGCACCTTCATGCGTCGATTCCTCGCTGAAATACTGATCGGCGGGAAACTGTGCCGCCAGCTCGCGAAAAATATTCTCCGAGATCGCCACGTCCACCGCAGTCACCCGCGTGCCGTCACTCTTCCACTGGCTCGCCGCCCGGCCCAGTTCACGGTGCAGCAGGTCGGTCTGCGCCCGCACCGCCCGGTCAGCCGCCTGGGCGCGGCGGGAAAGTTCCTCGGAAATAGCCATGCCTCACGCAAACAACCTGCGGCCCCTGCCGCCAACTCTATTCTGACACGCTTCGCGGTTGCGCGGCCCCGAAGCGCGTGCCGTAGTCTGCCCTCCCGTTCGCATGCGCTTCGTTTTTCAATTTCGCCTCACACTTATCGCCGGCCTCCTTGCCGCTTGTCCCGGCCTCGCGCCCGCCGCCGATTCCGACCCGTCGGTCACGACGCTCGAACAATTTATCGTGCGTGAAACCGCCGTGGATCGCACCGGCGACCTGTTGCCCACTTCCCGCCCGCTTTCCAGTCTTTACGGCGACAACACCGCCCTCGCCAATGCGCCCCGTGCCGTCACCGCGCTGACCGCCGAGGTCCTCCGCCAGTTCAATATTACGTCGTTTGCCGACCTGGGTCGCGTCGGCGCCGGCACGCAGCAGGTCAATTATTTCGGTGTGCCCGGCACCCCCATCCTCCGCGGAGCCAAGGGCGCCGTCTTCTTCAACGGCATGCAGCGCGCCTACCAGCTCAACGAAATGCCGCTCTCGTTCGGCTCCCTCGAGGCCATCGACATCGTCAAGGGTCCCGCGCCCGCGCACTTCGGCCCGGCCCTCGCCGGCGGCTTCACCAATCTCATTCCCAAGTCGCCCTACTTCGACCGCACGCGTGGCTCGGTGCAGTTCACCGCGGCGAGCCATGATTTCTACAATACCCAACTCGATGTCGGCGGTCCCGTCCTCCTCGGCAACGTGCCGGCAGCCTATCGGTTTTCCCTCACGGGCCAGTCCGCCGGCTCTCCCTATCACACCGTCGGCAACGACTTCATCTCGCTCTACGCCGCCGTGAAGGCCGCCCTCACGCCCAGCGTCACGGTCTTCACCGGCGCGGAATATTTCGACTACAACTCCAACGAAAACGCCGGCTGGAACCGCCCCACCCCCGAACTTCTCACCTCGGGCCGTTACGTCGTCGGTTCGCCGCTCAACATCGCCAGTCCTGCCTGGGGTGGCACCGCGGATCGCAATGCTCTCTACAACAATCCTGCGCTCGTCGTCTCCCGTGCGACGGTCGATGCCGGGGTCGCGGCTGGTTTCATCACCGCCGCCCAGCGCAGCGCGATGACTGATCTCTCCACGCCCGCCGGCCGCATCGCTGCGTATGGCGCCAGCTCGCCCTATCTCAACAATCCCAACGACGGTTACCAATACACCCCCGCTTACTTCGCCGCCGGCGGCAAGGTCTTCACCACCACCATTGACGCCGGCACGGTCCTTGCCGCCGAGGCCGATTTTGCGCGCTCCCGCAACCTGCTCTATTTCCTCGATCTCGCTGGCAACGCCAACGCAGCCCAGACGTGGAAAAGCCAGTTCATCCTCGACGCGATCAGCACCGACAAGCGCTCCACTTACGGTTATGCCATGGCGACCGACCAGCTCGTGCTCGAGGAGAAGATCACTTTCGCGCGCGAGTTCGACGTCGGCCGCGGCATGACGCTCACCTACGGAACGTCCGCACGCTACACCGACGCCCAGATCCTGCAGGATTATTTCGACGAACCCTTCGGCCGGCGCGACATCAGCAGCAGCGATGTGCCTGCCTCCACCGTGCTTCGCGCCGGCGCCGAGCTCGGGGCCGACGGCCTTAACCTCTGGTCGCCCACCGCGCAAGGCGGCGCCAATGTGCACTCCCGGCTCTGGCAGTTCAGTCTCTTCGCCTACGCCGAGAATCGTCTCACCGCCGCGCTCACCACACACACCTCATTTCTCATCGCCCATGCGCCCTATCGCACGAGCTACCCCGACGAAGTCGACCGCGCTTCCGCCGCGCAACGCGCCGCCCTCAACGTCAGCGATCACCGCAATTACTACAACGCCAGCTTCAGCCCGGTCCTCACGCTCACGCCGGGGCTCAACCTCTACGCCACGGCCCAGCACGGCACCTCGCTCGCACCCACGCAAGGCGGCGCGATTTTCGGCAAGGATAACTTCACCATCAACGAACTCACCGAGACCGGCCTGAAGTTCGCGCCGCCCAACACCCGGCTCTTCGCGAGCCTCGCGGTATACGGCTGGAAGCAATCGCAATTCGATACCCGGTCCGCCCGGGCCAACCAGCTCCGCGGTCGGGGCGTGGAGTTTGAGGTCACCTACGCTCCCACCGACACGCTCACGTTCGTGGCTTCCGCCGGCTGGCAGCGCGTCCGCCGCATGGATCCCCTTGGCTATCGCAGCATGCCGCTCACCGAGCAGCAATGGGCCCTCTACGGCGGCGTCTTCAATTCCCAGTTCGGTCCCGCCTACTTCGACTCTGCCAACGGCGATCGCCCGGCCGCGAATCCCGACTTGATCCTCCCGGGCTCACCCGAGACGCAGGTCAAATTTTTCACCCGCTGGGAACTTCCCGGCGGCTGGGCCGTGGCCGGCGGGCCGATCATCAACGCCGCTTACTGGCACAACTTCGACCACACCCTGCGACTGCCCGCAGCCGTCATCTGGAATTTCAATGCATCGTGGAACCACGGCCCGTGGAGCGTCCTGCTCTCGGTGGAGAACGCGTTTAACGAAGATTACTTCTACGGCTCCGAACCCGTGTTCTCCGCCAACACGATCATCACCAAGGCTCCCGACGCCCAATACCGGCTGAACCTCACGCGCCGGTTTTAAGGTTTGGTTGCAGCCGGGTTCACCGACCCCGGTCTGACGGCCTTCTTCGCTGGTTTCTCTGCCTTTGGCTGCTCCTCGTAAGGATCCTCCATGCTGCACGGCCGCTCACCGCCACGCGGCTCACCCGGCGACTTCGCCGTGCAGGCTTTCTTGGATTTCCGGATGCTAGCCATCGGAGAAAAATTACGTGCCACGCGGCTTTTTGGCAAGCTGGTGACCGTGCTGCACCACCGCATCGCGCCCGCGATTGTTGAGTTTGTCGAGCACCGCGGCCAGCCGGCGCCGCTTTTCATCCGTCTCTGCAAACATTTCCAACTGATCCATGCCTGCGTCGACGCCGGAGAATTTTACGCTCACGAGCCGTAACGGCCGTCGCTTCGTCCACGCGGCGCGCAGCAGCGGTATCACCAGCGGGTAAAAGGGCGCCTCCAAATCCGTCGCGACCGCCAGCGTCTTCGCATGAGACGCGTGGCTGAAATCCGGGTAGCGCACTTTCACCGTCATCGTGTGCACCTTTTTTCCGTCCTCTCTGATCTTGGGCAGCAGTTCATCGATCATCCGCTTGGCCACCTGCTCGATCTTCGCAAAATCGGAAATATCCGCGCCAAAAGTCTCCTGCTGCGAATAGCTCTTCGCGTCCTCGTGTTCCGTCTCCACCGGCCGGTCGTCCTTTCCTTCCGCCATCGCGACCATCTCGCGCCAGCCCGAACCAAAAATCGCAGCCAGCTCGCTGTCGCTGCGCCCAAAGATATCACGTATCAATTCCACGCCACGCGCCTTGAGCGCGGCCTCGGTCTTTGTGCCCACACCGGGCAGTTTTCCAATCGATAGCGGCGCAAGAAAGGCCGCCTCTTCGCCCACCGGCACCACCACGAAGCCACGCGGCTTGCGCAGCTTCGATGCGATCTGTGACACGAGCCGGTTGCTCGCGATACCCATTGAAACGGGAATCTGCAGCTCGCTCCACAGCCGGGCCTGAAGCCTGCGCACCGCCGCGATGATTTCCTCCAGCGATTTGAAACCGCACGGCGCCAGTTCCAAGTAACCTTCATCGACCGAATTGCGCTGCACGATCGGGGTCAGTTGCTCGCACAGGTCAAACATCTGCCGGGACATTTTTCCGTAAAGCCCGGAGGTATGCGGAATCATGTAGAGGTCCGGGCAAACCTTCAGCGCCCGCGCCGTGGGCATCGGCGTATAGACCCCACACGCCCGCGCTTCATAGCTCGCCGACGAGATGATCCCGCGCTCCCGGCCGCCCACCGCGCACTTGATCCCACGGAGCTCCGGCCGCAGCGCCTGTTCGCACGACACGAAGAACGCGTCGGCATCGAGGTGGACAATGGTAGGCAGCGCGGGCACCCCGCACCGCTACCACAAGCCTGCCCGAGGGCAACGCCGAGTTAGCTGACCGCTGCGCTGCGTCGTGGGTTCTGCTTTGAAAACTCCGTCTGCGCACACCCTGTAATCTCCAGCCACGAGCGATAAGGACTGCCCCCAAACCCTGCGCTGCCAAAATCGCACAGTCGCAAAACGCTCCCGTCGTTGGCCGGAAACTCCATCAACAGGAAGGGCGGCAACGCCCGGTCAAACGCCACGATCTTTCCCGCCGCGCCCAGCCCGCGCGCAGTCAGCGCCGGCACCGCGTCGGGATCGCAGGCATTATAGCGCCGGTCGTAGGTGAGCAGCAGCGGTCCACGATAGACGGATACCTTGCCCGCATATTCCCGCTCACCCGCCCAAAACTGCAGCGCGAAATCAAATTCCAGCGTGATCGTGTCGCCCGGCGTCCACGTCCGCTCCAACATAAGGTAGCGGCCGCCATCCACGCCGGAAGCCGTCATGCCGTTGAGCTGGAGGCGCGTTTGCTTCGACCAATGCGGAATCCGCAACCGCAGCGCGAACTTCGCCGGCGCCTTAAGCCCGACCTTGAGCCGCACCCGGTTTTCACGCGGATATTCCGTTTCCTGCTCCAGTGTCAGCGAACCCGCGGCGCCGCCCAGGGGCACCGTGATCGCTCCGGGGCCATACCAATTGAGCGTGACCGCGCCCGGCGTCTGCAGCACCGCCCAATCGCTGATGAGGCCGAAGCCGCGCGCACTGTTCACGCTGCAACAATTGAGCTCATGGCTGCCTTCGCGGCATTGAAAGTTGATCTCGTGCGCACTCGCCTTGCGCAACCCATCCATCGGCGTGTTGTAGGTCGACCATCGTCCCGTCGGCGAGTGCATGCCCACGATGGAGTTGAACAGCGACAGCTCCAGCTCGTCCGCGACGAGGGAGTTTTCCGTGAGTTTCAGCATCTCCACGCTCAGCGCGCACCAGGCGATCGTGCAGCAGGTCTCGATCGCGCCCGGGTTGTAGGGATTGCCACAGCCCTGCTCGACCGACGAAAACCCGCCGTTGTTGTGCCGGTCCCACTGCGCGATGCTCCACCAGATTTTCTCGAATGCCTCCCGCGCCTTTGGATCGCCGGTGTGGCGGTGTAGTTCGGCGAGCCCCATGATCGAGTGCAGGCTTTCCCAGCGTGGCTTTGGGAGTTGGTAAAAATCCAGTCCCGCCAGTGGCCCGAGATAATAGTTTCCTGCCATGATCTTTCCCGCCGCATCCACGGCGGAAAATTCATCCCGGATCTGTTCCGCCAGGCGCAGGTAACGCGCCTCACCCGTGCGCCCATACAGCCGGGCCAGCGCATGGATCGGCGCGAGATTCATCTCCGTGCTGTGGATGTCCACCACCCGCTTCGTCGCAAAAGTCTGGCACAGCAGATCCGCGATGCGACGCGCACAATCCAGCGCCGCCGGGTCGCCGCTCGTCTCATTCCACAGCATCAACCCCATCATGATGTGATAGTGACCCCACGTATCCCAGGTGCTGCCGCCATGGGCTGCATTCACCGCCGTGCCGGTCAGACGATGCCCCTCCGGCCAGGGCCCGAGATACCCATCCGGCATTTGCAGCGAAATCAGTTCCACGACAAATTTCGCGATCGCAGTCCGCAACTCGGGGTCCGGCTTCAGTCGGTAGACTTGCACCGCGCTCACGAGATGCTTGCCGGCAAACTCCCCCGACCACGGCAGCAGGTCGCGGTAGGGCTTGCGGTCGCGGTCGCGAAACATCTCGAGCATCGCCGGATTGTTCGCCGGGGCGACCTTCAACCAGTTTTCCGAAACGCCGGCGAGGTAGCCGGCGATCCAGCCCGTGAGTCGAAACTCAGGTCCGGAAATAGAGTCACGCGTGGCCGGGGTTGGGGTAACGGAAGCCATTGGTCCAGCTAAAGCCGGCGGCCAGCAGAAGTCACGCCCGCGAATGCCACCCCACCGGCCGAGCCGCGACACACGCATCCAGTTCATCGTCGCCGCTGCCCTCGGGCGCATAGGCCACACGTGAAAGTGGCAGCGTCCGACTGACTATTCGGTATCCGCCTTCCTCTAGCCGGTTTTTCCGCCGCCCTGCCGCCACTTCGCCAATGCCTGTCCCGTGAGCGAACGCGGCGCCGCCTCGATCTCGGCCCGCGGACCGGCGAAGACCAGCTCGCCGCCGTTTTTGCCGCCGCCAGGTCCGAGATCGATGAGCCAGTCCGCCAGGTTGATGACATCGAGATTGTGCTCGATGATGATCATCGTGTTACCGGCGTCGCGCAGCTTGAAGAGCAGGTCCATGAGTCGCTGGATGTCCGTCCAGTGCAGGCCGGTTGTCGGCTCGTCGAGGATGTAGAGCGTCTGGCCTTGCTGACGCTTGCTGAGTTCGAGCGAGAGCTTGAGTCGCTGCGCCTCGCCGCCGGAAAGCGTTGGCGCAGGCTGGCCGAGCTTGAGGTAGCCGAGCCCCACGGCGTCGAGGGTCGCGAGCTTGTCGATGATGCGCGGGATATTGCGAAAAAGCGTGATCGCCTCGCGCACCGTCATGTCGAGCACGTCTGCAATCGAGCGGCCGTGGAACAACACCTCGAGGGTCTCGCGGTTGAAGCGGCGTCCGGCGCAGCTCGGGCACGGCGCATAGGCGTCGGCCATGAATTGCATGTCGAGCTTGATGACACCGTCGCCCTGGCAGCGCTCGCAGCGGCCGCCGCGCACGTTGAAGGAAAAGCGCCCGGCCTTGTAGCCGCGCACCTTCGCCAGCGGCACCGAGGCAAACAGATCGCGCAGCAAATCAAGCAAGCCCACGAACGTCGCCGGATTCGACCGCGGACTGCGGCCAATCGGCTCCTGGTCGACGAGCACGAGTTTTTCGAAGAAATCAAGATTCTCGATGTGCCGGTGTTTGCCCGGCAGCGCCTTCGCGCCGTTGAGTTTTCGAGCGGCCGCGGCGGCGAGGATATCGTTGACCAGAGTGCTCTTCCCGGAGCCCGACACGCCAGTCACGCAGGTCAGCAGGCCGACGGGAAATTTCGCATCGATGCCGCGCAGGTTGTTTTCGCGCGCCTCGCGCACGGTCAGCCACGCGCCGTCGGGCTGCTTCAGCTTGGCATCGCGGGTGACGGTCATCTTGCGCGACAAATACGGACCGGTGCGGGAGAGCCTCATCGGCAACGCCGCGCAGGCCTCCGCCGTGCCTTGAAACAGCAATTGCCCGCCTTCAGTGCCCGCGTCGGGCCCGAGTTCGATCAACTCATCGGCGATCCGCATCGTGTCCTCGTCGTGCTCGACCACGAGCACGGTGTTGCCGCGATCGCGCAATTCACGGAGCTGGCCGAGCAGCCGCTCGTTGTCCGCCGGGTGCAGGCCGATGCTTGGCTCATCGAGCACGTAGATGACGCCCATCAAGCCCATGCCCAGCTGGGTCGCGAGCCGCACGCGCTGCGACTCACCACCCGAGAGCGTCACGTAATCGCGGTTCAACGTGAGGTAGCTCAATCCGGTCTGCAGGAGAAAATGCAGCCGCTGCTCGATGCCGTTGACCACTTCGTTCAGCGCCGCATCACCGCCATGCGCGGCCACGAGCTGTTGCGCGATGGCATGGGCGGCGCCCACGTCAAACGCCAGAAACTCCGGAAACGTGAGGTTCTCCACCCGCACCGCGCTGCTGCGGGCGTTCAACCGCCCGCCTTTGCACTCGGTGCACGTGCCACTGATCATGAAGGTCGCGAGCCGCGCTTGAAACCCTTCGCTGTCCGTCTCGCGAAAACTCTCTTCCAAATCCGCGATCACGCCGGCAAACGGCATCGTCTTCGGTTCGCGCATGCGGCGCAGCTTGAACGCGAACTGCCGCTCCCCCGCCCCGCGCAGGATCGCCTCGCGCGTCGCCGCCGGCAGGT
Organism: uncultured Opitutaceae bacterium; assembly: GCA_964525935.1. GTDB lineage: Bacteria > Verrucomicrobiota > Verrucomicrobiia > Opitutales > Opitutaceae > UBA2377. Next base: position 749,611 of record CAZGJZ010000001.1, read on the forward strand.
CTTTCCACGGCTTGTCGGCATCAAACGGCAGCTGCTCGGCCAGCTGCTTGAGCAACGCGTTGTGCTTGATGATGAGGTTTTTTCCGCCGATGCGCCACGGCTTCAGCGCGCCTTCGCGCACGCTCTTCGTCGGATCGGGCACGAGCAACTCCGGCACGAAACGCATCTGGCGGCCGAGGCCGCCGCAGGTCTGGCACGCGCCGTCGTTGTTATTGAATGAAAAATGCCGCGGCGTGAGCTTCTCGAAGACGTCGCCGCAGTTCTCGCAGGCGAGATGCTGGCTCAGCGCCACTTCGCGCCACGGGGCGTCGGCGTTCTTTTGCGCCAGCACCAGCGCGCGGTCCTTGCCTTCGCGAAATGCCAGCTCGAGCGAATCCGCCAGCCGCGAGCGTTGGTCGGCCGTCGCCACCAGGCGGTCGACCACGAGTTCAACCGTGATTTCCTTCGCGCCGCGCGGCACGAGATTGGGTTCGTCGAGATTCCTGATCTCGCCATCGAGGCGCACGCGCTGAAACCCCCGCTGGCGCAGCCGCGGCAGTTCGTCGATCAAGACGCTCGGCTTCGCCTTCATGAACAGCGCGAGGAGCATGATGCGTTCGCCGGCACAGGTGGTGAGCACGTGCTGCACATTGTCGTCGAGCGAGCGCCGCAGCACGCGGCCGCCGTCCTTCGGGCAGCGTTGTTCGCCCGCCAGCGCCCAGAGGAGCTGCGCGTAGTCGGCGATTTCCGTCACCGTCGCGATCGTGCTGCGCGGCGAAGCGCCGCCCGTGCGTTGCTCGATGGCGAGGACCGGCGAGAGGCCGTGGATGAAATCGACATCAGGCCGCTTCAACTGGTCGAGCACCTGTCGCGCCTGCGTCGAGAGCGACTCCATGTATTTGCGGTAGCCCTCCGCGTAGATCGTGTCGAAGGCCAGCGACGATTTGCCCGAGCCGCTCGGCCCGGTGATGACCACGAGTTTGCCGCGCGGGATGCGCAACTCGAGGTTCCTCAGGTTGTGCTCACGGGCGCCTTTGACGTGGATGTGGGTTGCGGCCTGCATGGTGTGGCGGAGAGAAAGCGGAAAACACGCAACTTACCTAAATCCGCCCAAGGTCAACGTCGTTCGCGCCTTTCGCGCCGTCCATATGACAAATTCGTCCTTGATGCGTGCGGGCTTGGGACGTTTCCTCAGCCACCCCGACTGTGTTTTAGCTTACCCCGACACTCCAAATCCTACGAAAACCTCCTGCCGGGAGGTTTTATAGTTTTAATCCCCCTCCTAAAACCCCCGAAACCCATGTCCTTGCCCCATCCTATCCATCGCACCCGGGTCACCCTGCTGGCGGTTTGCGCTGGCTTGAGTTTTGCCGCCACCCCCCTGTGTGCCTTCCAGTTTAGCAATGGCGATCTCCGTGGCAGCTTTGATACGACACTCTCCGCCGGTGCCCTCTACCGGCTCAACGATCCCGATCGCAATCGCTACGGCATCGCCAACGGCGGTCTCCAAACCTCCGTCAACACCGACGACGGCAATCTGAACTACGAAAAGGGCCTCGCTTCCACGTTGTTCAAGGCCTCGCACGATCTTCAGCTCGGCTGGCATGACTTCGGCCTGTTTGCCCGCGGCTACTACTTCGTGGATACCACCGCCGACGAGACCAAGCGCACGTCGCTCAGCGAGCAGGCGGAAGACCGGGTCGTGCGAAACTTTGAGATGATGGATCTGTATGTCTCGGCCAAGTTCGAGGCCGGCACGATCCCCGTCGATGTGCGCTTCGGTCGCCAGGTGCTCAGTCTCGGTGAAAGCACGTTCATCCCGAACGGCGTCAACGTCGTGAACCCGGTTGATCTCTCCAAGCTCCGCGTCCCTGGCGCCGAGCTGAAGGAAGCCTTCCTCCCGGTCAACATGCTCAAGGCCTCGATCGCCGTGACGAAGAACATCACGGTCGAGCCGTTCTGGCTGCTGGAGTTCCGTCGCAACGAGCTCGAGCCCGCCGGCACGTATTTCTCGACCAACGATTTTGCCAGCCGCGGCGGCAAGACCGTCTGGCTCGGCTTCGGCTCCATCTCCGACCAGACTGGCGCGAGCGGCACCGGCCTCGGCGGCATCGAGCGCGATCTCGATCGCGAGGGCAACAACTTCAACCAGTTCGGCCTGGCCACCCGCGTCTTCGCGGAAAGCGGCACGGAGTTCGGTTTCTATTTTGCCCGCTACCACAGCCGCTCGCCGATCATCAGCGCCCGCACGCCCACCGGCCCGGTGAGCTCGGCCTATGTGCAGGCCACGGCCGGTTCGCTCGCCAACGCCCAACTCGCCCCCGCCATGATCAACGCCGGCATCGGACCCGCCACGGTGGGCGTCGTGCTGCCCCAGCTCATCGGTGCCGCCCTCCTCGGCGTCCCGGCCGGCTCGCTGCCCGCCGGCCTCGTGCCTTACGCCGCCTTCTATCCCGGCGCGCAATCCATCGCCTCCGGCGCCCGCACGCTCGGCTTCCTCAGCGCCGCGCAGACCGGTCGCTACTTCATCGAATATCCGACCTCCATCCAGATGCTCGGCGCCAGCTTCAACACCGACCTCGGCAGCACCGGCATCTCCTGGCAGGGGGAAATTTCCATGAAAAAGGACGTCCCGCTGCAGGTGGACGATGTCGAACTGCTCTTCGCCGCCCTCTCCTCGCTCAATCCCGCCTACGGTGCCAGCAACCAGATCGGCAACTACCTCGGCCAATACAACACCGAGGTCTCCGGTTTCCGGCGCCACGATGTCTGGACCGCGCAGACCACGATGACGAAGGTCTTCGGCCCCATGCTCGGCGCCAGTCAGCTGACCGTCGTCGGTGAAGCCGGCGGCGTCTGGGCCAATCTGCCCTCGAAGGACGTCCTCCGCTACGAGAGCCCCGGCACCTTCACCAGCGGCAGCGCCGCCTACATGGTGAGCAGCGGTAACGGCACGCTGCCCGCCGCGCCCGCCAGCGCGTTTGCCGATGATTTCTCCGCCGGCTATCAGGTTTACGCCAAGCTCGACTACAACAACGCCTTCGCGGGCGTGAACTTCTCCCCGTCGTTCGCCTTCACGCAGGACGTCGTCGGCAACACCCCGTTGCCGCTCGGCAACTTCGTCAAGGGCCGCAAGAGCATCACGCTCGCCGCCGAGTTCCTCTTCCAGAACAGCTGGTCGTTCGAACTCCGCTACGTGAACTTCTTCGGTGCCGGCCACTACAATCTCGTGAGCGACCGCGATTACGTCTCCACCACCCTCAAATACTCCTTCTAACCCTCGCCTCCCCGCCATGAAACACCTTGCCCCCTCCGTTTTGCTCGCGGTCGTGCTTTGCCCCCTCGCCACCTTCGCCGAGGTCAGCGAAAGCGAGGCCGCCCGTCTCGGCCAGGATCTCACGCCGCTCGGCGCTATCCGCGCCGGCAACGCCGACGGTTCCATCCCCGCGTGGGATGGCGGCATCACCACGCCGCCCGCCGGCTACAAGCGCGGCGACCACCACCCCGATCCCTTCGCTGCCGATCAGCCGCTTTATACGATCACGGCGCAAAACCTTTCCGAGCACGCCGCCAAGGTGACCGCCGGCCACGCCGCGCTGCTCAAGGCCTACGCCGACTACAAGCTCATCGTCTATCCCAGCCATCGCAGCGCCGCCAATCCCGAGCGCATTTACGCCGCCACCAAGGCCAACGCCACCACCGCCAAGCTCGTCAACAACGGCTCCGGCTTCGAGGGCGCCACGGTGGGCGTGCCGTTCCCCATCCCGCAAAACGGCCTCGAGGTGATCTGGAATCACCTCACGCGCTACCGCGGTGTCGCCGCCGCCCGTTACATCAGCCAGGCTGCGCCCACGCGCGGTGGCAGTTACACGCTGGTCGATTTCAACGACGACTTCCTCTTCAACTACGTCCGCGAAGGCATCACCACGGCCGAACTCGAAAACGTCCTGATCTATTTCAAGCAGGCCGTCGTCGCTCCCGCCCGTCTCGCCGGCACCATCCTCATCGCGCACGAGACGCTCGACCAGGTGAAGGAGCCCCGCCGCGCCTGGGTTTACAACGCCGGCCAGCGCCGCGTCCGCCGCGCCCCGAACGTCGCCTACGACAATCCCGGCACCGCCGCCGATGGCATGCGCACCAGCGATCAGTTCGACATGTATAACGGCGCCCCCGACCGCTACGACTGGAAGCTCGTCGGCCGCGAGGAGTTCATCGTCCCTTACAACTCCTACAAGCTCCACAGCGACCAGGTGAAGTATAAGCAGATTCTCACCCCGTTGCACATCAACCAGGACCTCGCCCGCTACGAACTGCACCGCGTCTGGGTCGTCGAGGCCACCGTCAAGAGCGGCACCTCGCACCTCTATCCGCGTCGCACGTTCTACGTCGACGAGGACAGCTGGCAGATCCTCGCCGTCGACCAATACGACGCGCGCGGCGAAATGTGGCGCGTCTCCGAGGCCCATTGCATCAATTACTACGACGCGCTCACATTCTGGAGCACGCTGGAGGTGATCACCGATCTCCAGGCGGGCCGCTACCTCGCCCTCGGTCTCGACAACGAGAACCGCATGTATGACTTCGACATCAAGCGCACGCCCGGCGACTACAGCCCTGACGCCTTGCGCCGCGACGGTGTGCGCTAACCGCACCCGCTAGTGGCATCACACGAAGGCGGGTCCACCAAACCCGCCTTCCTCATATCCACCCCGCCACATGTTCCACCGCCTCCACCTCCGCCGCCTGCTGCTCATCCCGCCACTCCTCGCGGCTCTGGCCGGCCACACCGCTGAGATCGTGCCGCGGATGCTACTCCTCGATGGTGTGACTGTCGGCCGTGAGATCATCGCCGTCGGCGAACGCGGCACGATCCTGCGCTCCACCGATTCGGCGAAAACGTGGCAGACAGTCAGCGTCCCGGCCACCGCCACGCTCACCGGCGTGAGTTTCGCCGCTGACGGCAAACACGGTTGGGCCGTCGGTCACGACGCCCTCATTCTCACCACCGCGGACGGCGGCCTGACCTGGCAAAAACAATGGCAGGGGAAAAACCTCTCCGACTCCTTCCTCGATGTTCTCGTGCTCGACGCCGATCACGTCATCGCCATCGGCGCCTTCGGTCTTTATCTCGCCACCACTGACGGCGGCCACACCTGGACGCAGCGCCGCCTGCTCGACGACGATTATCATTTGAACCGTCTCAGCCGTGGTCCCACTGGCACGCTTTATCTCGCTGGCGAACACGGCACGCTCCTGCGTTCCAGCGACCGTGGCGCAACTTGGACGCCTATCGATTCGCCCTACGACGGCTCGTTTTACGGCATCCTTCCGCTCGACGATCACACCCTCCTCGCCCACGGCTTGCGCGGCCGGCTCTACCGGTCCACCGACGACGGTGAAACCTGGCAGGCCATCGCCAACGACCAACGCGTCCTCCTCGCCACCGCCGTGCGCCCCAACTCCGGCACCGTGGTCATCGCCGGCCAGGCCCGCTCGTTTTTTGTCAGCCGCGATCAGGCGCAAACCGTCGCCGCGTGGGCTCCGGAATTGAAAACCGCCGTCGCCGAACTCCTCGTCACCCCCGACGGCACCTTGCTTGCCCTCGGTGAGTCCGGTGCCACGCGCCTGCCCAATCCCTGAACGATCCCCGCGCATGCTCGAGAAATTCACCACCTGGATGTTCCGCTACCGCACGCCGCTCGTCGTCGGGCTGGCGCTGCTCACCGGGGTCATGGCGTGGTTTGCCGCACACATCCGGGTCGACGCGAGCTTCAATAAATCGCTGCCTTCCGATCACCCTTACATCCAGACCTTCACCAAGTATCAGAGCGAGTTCGGCGGTGCCAATCGCGTCATCATCGCGCTGCTCGCCAAGGACGGCGACATCTTCACGCCGGAGTTTTTCCGCCAGCTCAAGGCCGTCACCGACGAAGCTACATTCCTCCCCGGCGTTGATCGCGCCCAAGTCCAGTCGCTCTTCACGCCCAACGTCCGCTACATCGAGGTCATCGAGGATGGGTTTGCGGGCGGCAACGTCATCCCGGCCGACTTCACGCCGACCGCCGCCAGCTTCACCAAGGTCCGGGAAAACATCATCAAGTCCGGTAAACTCGGCCAGCTCGTCGCCAACGATTTCACTGGCGCCATCGTCAGTGTGCAGCTGCTCGAGGTCGATCCCGGCACGGGCAAAAAACTCGACTACCTCCGCGTCGCCGCCGGCCTCGAAGCCATCCGCGACCGCGTCGCGCGGGACAGCGGCGGCGCCGTTACCGTGCATGTCATCGGCTTCGCCCAGGTCATCGGCGACATCAGTCACGGCGCGCGCGGCGTGCTCGGGCTCTTCGGCATCTCCATCTTCGTCACCGGGCTGCTGGTCTGGTCCTATGCCGGCCGCTGGAAACTCGCCGCGGCGCCCGTGCTTTGTTCGCTCGTGGCCGTCATCTGGCAGCTCGGCGCGCTCACCGCGCTGGGCTATGGCATCGACCCGTTTTCGATTCTCGTCCCGTTCCTCGTCTTCGCCATCGGCGTCAGCCACGGCGTGCAAAAGATCAGCATGTTCCGCAACGAGGTCTTCAACGGCTACGACGGCCCCACCGCCGCGCGGCGCGCCTTCATGCTGCTCATCGTGCCCGGCGTTGTCGCCCTGCTGACCGATACCGTGGGCTTCATCACGATGATGGTGATCAAGATTCCCGCCATCCACGAACTCGCCATCACCGCCTCCCTCGGCGTCGGCGTCATCATCATCACCAATTTCTTCCTGCTCCCGATCCTGCTCTCCTACCTGCACCTGCCGCCCAGCTACGCCCAGTGGGTCGCCGTCCGCCGCGAGAGCACCAACGCCTTTTGGGATCGTCTCGCCAAGGGCATGCGCCCCAAGCCCTCCCGCGTCATCATTGTGGTCTGTCTCCTCATCGGCGCGTGGGCTTGGTGGCAGGGCAAGCGCGTCCATATCGGCGACACGCAGGCCGGCGTGCCCGAACTGCGCCAGGGCTCCCGCTACAACACCGATACGCGGCTCATCACCTCCAAGTTCTCCATCGGCGTCGACATGCTCTCCGTCATCGTCGAGACCGCGCCCAATGGCTGCGTGGACCACGACGTCGTCACGCTCATGGATCAGTTTGAAGGCCACCTGCGCACCATTCCCGGCGTGCAATCCGTCATCTCGCTGCCCACCGTCGCCAAGATGGTCAACGCCGGTTGGAACGAAGGCTCCCTCAAGTGGCGCATTCTCCCGCGCGATCAGTCCGCGCTCGCCCAGGCCGTCTCGCCCATCGAGACCGCCACCGGCCTCCTCAACGCCGACGCCAGCGTGATGCCTGTCCTCATTTTTCTCACCGACCACAAGGCCGGGACGCTCCGTGCCGTGACCGATGCCGTGAAGGCCTTTGCTGCCGCGCATCCGACCCCCAAGGCGAAATTCCTCCTCGCCAGCGGCAACGCCGGCGTCATGGCCGCGACCAACGAAGTCGTCAAAGCCGCGCAGACGCCCATCGTCCTGTGGGTCTTCGGCGCCGTCATCGTCCTTTGCCTGATTACCTTCCGCTCCTTTGCCGCCACGCTTTGCATCGTGGTGCCCCTCGCCATCGTCAGCGAACTCGCCTACGTGCTCATGGTCTGGTGCGACATCGGCCTGAAAACCTCCACGCTCCCCATGGTCGCCCTCGGCGTCGGCATCGGCGTGGACTACGGCATCTACCTCTTCGCCCGCCTCCACGCCTCGCTTGAGGCCGGCGAGTATTTTGAAGAGGCCATGGCCGCCGCTTTCCGTGACACCGGCTCGGCCATTGTCTTCACCGGCCTCACCCTCGCCATCGGCGTGAGCACGTGGCTCTTCTCCGCCATCAAGTTTCAGGCCGACATGGGCGCGCTGCTCACCTTCATGTTTTTGGTCAACATGCTCGCCGCCATCGTGCTCCTGCCCGCGATGGCCCGCTGGTTCTGGCGCCATCACACCGGCCGCACCGCGGCGCCGTTTCCCATGCGGACCAACAAGTCGACGTGACCGCTGCCCCCGCCAAGCCCGCCGCGCCGCGTGCGCTCCTGACTTGGGTCGCACTCTGCGTCCTCGTCCTCGCCGCCTATTGGCCAGCCCTGCGCGGCGGCCTGCTCTGGGACGATGACGCCCACGTGACCAAGCCCGAACTGCGCGACGCCGCCGGTCTCGGGCGCATCTGGACCGAGGTCGGCGCCACGCAGCAGTATTATCCGCTCCTGCACAGCGCCTTTTGGCTGGAGCACCGGTTGTGGGGCGACGCGCCCACCGGCTACCACCTCGTCAACCTCCTCCAGCACGCCCTCGCTGCTTTTCTCGTCGTCGCGCTCATGCGCCGGCTCGCCCTGCCCGGCGCGCTGTTCGGCGGCGCGCTCTTCGCCCTGCATCCGGTCTGCGTCGAATCCGTCGCGTGGATCAGCGAACAGAAGAACACCCTCTCCGCCATTTTCTACCTCGGGGCCGCACTGCTCTACCTGCGCTTCGATACCGAGCGTCGTCGCATTTTCTATTTCGCCGCGCTCGCCTGCTTCGTCCTCGCGCTGCTCACCAAGACCGTCACCGCCACGCTCCCCGCCGCGCTCCTGGTCATCTTCTGGTGGCAACGAGGCCGGCTCGCCTGGAAACGCGATGTGCTTCCGCTCGCCCCTTGGTTCGCCCTGAGCGTCGGGGCCGGCCTGTTCACCGCGTGGATGGAACGCACCTTCATCGGCGCTGAGGGCGCCGACTTCACGCTCACCTTCCTTGAACGCGCCCTGCTCGCCGGCCGCGTGGTCTGCTTTTATTTCGGCAAGCTCCTCTGGCCCGCCGACCTGATTTTCATCTACCCGCGCTGGACGATCGACGCTTCGGTTTGGACGCAATGGCTCTTTCTACTCGCCGTGATCGGCGTCGGAGTCGCCTTGATCTTTCGCGCCCGCCGTCAACGCGGCCCGCTCGCCGCGTTTCTGCTCTACGGCGGCACGCTGTTCCCGGCACTGGGTTTCCTCAACGTCTACCCGTTCATCTTCTCCTACGTCGCCGACCATTTCCAATATCTCGCCAGCCTCGCGGTGATCATCCCCACGGCCGCCGTCTTCGCCCGCACGCTCCCCGGCGCCCGCATTCTCCCCGTCGCGCTCCTGCTCGTTCTGGCCACGCTCACGTGGCGGCAGTGCCGGCTCTACCGCGATGCCGAGACGCTTTACGCCGATGTCCTCGCCCGCAATCCCGCCTGCTGGCTCGCCCACAACAACCTCGGCATCATCGCCGCCAAGGATCCCGCGCGCCTGCCGGAAGCCGTCACCCACTACGAGACCGTCATCGCCTTGCGCCCCGGTTTCGCCGACGCCCACTTCAACCTCGCCAACACACTCGCCAAAATCCCCGGCCGCACCACCGACGCCATCGCCGCCTACGAAGCCGCCCTCCGCCTCAAGCCCGGCTTCGCCGAGGCCTCCAACCACCTCGGCAATCTCCTCGTGCAACAGCCCGGCCGCCTCGCCGACGCCATCGCGCGCTTCGAGGCCGCCGTGCGCATCGACCCCGGTTTTGCCGCCGCCCACGTCAATCTCGCCAACGCTCTCTCCGGGTTGCCGGCACGTCGCGCCGAGGCCGTCGCGCATTACGAGACCGCCCTCCGCCTGCGCCCCGATCTCGCAGACGCTCATTTCAACCTCGCCAACCTCTGGGCCAAGGCTGACCAGCCCGCCCAAGCGATTCCACACTACGAAGCCGCCCTCGCGCTCCGCCCCGCCTTTGCCGAAGCCCACGTCAACCTCGCCCACTTGCTCGCGCGCAATCCCGCCCGCCGCGCCGAGGCCCTCGCCCACTACGAGACCGCCCTCCGTCTCCGCCCCGACCTCACCTCCCTCCGTCGCCACATCGACCGCCTGAAGGCCGGCCAGTAGTGCGGGTCTCCGACCCGCACTTTCCAGCGCAAGCGCACGCTGCCGCACCGTATTCCTTGTCTTGCGTGAAACGGTCCGATCTTTGCGTTCTCCGCGTTCTTTGCGGTTGGTTAATTTGGTCTGGTCAATCTCCACCTGCCGCAGTCTTTTTCTTCCATGTCCGCCACGCCCACCCCCCGCTTCCTCTCTGACCGCCAGCGGCGCGTGATCGGGTTTGCGCTCACCCTCCTCGCCGTGCTCGCCACCGCGACGCTCTTCATTCTCGCCTTCGTCGCCCTCGGCCGGCTCATCGCGTTTTTCTCCGGCGTCATCTGGCCGCTCGCCTGCGCCGGTGTGATCGCGCTCATCCTTCGGCCCCTGGTCGAACTGCTCGAAACGCGCCTCAAGGGCCGCCGGCTTGCGGCCGTCATCCTGCTTTACGGCCTCGTGCTGCTCGCCGCCACGGGCGCGCTCGTCCTCATCGTCCCGCCGCTCGTGGATCAGCTCATCGCCTTCATCGCCTATCTGCCCGTCTTCTGGGCCAGCGCCAGCCACTACGTCGAGGTCAACTATCCCGACTGGATCGCTCTCGTTCACCGGCAGATGGCCAATCCCGCCGTGCGTCGCGTCGTCGAGGGGCTCTCCGGCGAATTTAACGATCTCCTCTCGCAAACGCTGCCGTCCCTTCGCGCCGCCGGCATCGGCCTGCTCGGCGTCTTCAGCTTCGGCGCCCACCTCGCGATCATTCCGGTTTACCTGTTTTTCTTCCTGCTCTCGCGCGGCGAGCCCACGCAATCGTTCGGCAAACACCTGGACTTCCTCGGCGCCGGGGTGCGCGACGATATCGTCTTTCTCGTCCGTGAATTCATCGGCATCGTCGTTTCGTTCTTCCGCGGCCAGCTCGTCATCGGCCTCATCATGGGCGTGCTGCTGGCCATCGGCTTTTCGGTGGTCGGCCTGAAATTCGGCCTCGTCATCGGCCTCGCCCTCGGGGTGCTCAACATCATCCCCTACCTCGGCACCATCATCGGCCTCGCCGTCACTTTGCCGCTCGCGTTTTTTCAACCCGGGGGCGGCTGGCAGCTCATCGGCCTCGTGCTGCTCGTTTACATCATCGTCCAAACCATCGAGGGCTGGGTCCTCACGCCAAAGATCATGGGCGACCGCACCGGCCTCCATCCCGTCACCATTATCGTCGCCGTTTTCTTTTGGGGCACCGCCTTCGAGGGCGTGCTCGGCATGCTCTTCGCCATTCCGCTCACGGCGTTTTTCGTGACCCTCTGGCGGCTCCTCCGCCACAAATACCTCGGGGATCGCCTCAAGGCCTGACGCGCCCATGTCGTGGGATGTCCGCTCGGCCAACGGCATTTGGCTGCCACAGATCGACTGGCGCCTTGACGCCCACTCCGCCGTCCCGCGTGCCATCGTCTCGCACGCGCACTCCGACCACGTCGCGCGGCACAAGGAACTCGTCTGCTCCCCCGGCACCGCGCGTATCCTCCGCGCCCGCCTGCCCGGCCGTCGCATCGAACACGTCCTGCCCTTCGGCCACACCGAGCAGCTCACGGCTGACACCGCGGTCACGCTCCATCCCGCCGGCCACATTCTCGGCTCCAGTCTTGTCCAACTCACCGGCGAGCGCGGCTCGCTGCTCTACACGGGCGACTTCAAGCTGAAGCCCAGCCTCGCCGCCGAACCCTGCGCCCCGCCGCGCAGCGACGTGCTCATCATGGAGACCACCTTCGGCCTGCCGCGCTACGTCTTCCCGCCGCAGGACGAGGTCATCGCCCGCCTGATCAAGTTCTGCCACGACACGCTCTCCGACGGCGCCGTGCCCGTCCTCTACTGTTACAGCTTGGGCAAGAGCCAGGAAATCCTCCGCGCCCTCGCGCCCGCCGGCGTCCCGGTGATGCTGCACTCCGCGACGTTTCACCTCACGCGCGTCCACGAGGAACTCGGCCTCACCTTTCCCACCTACCGCGAATTCGATCCCCGCGAGGTCAACGGCCACATCGTCATCTGCCCGCCGCCCCACAACGGCGGCGGCCTCCTCAAGCATCTGCCCGCCCGGCGCACCGCCGTCATCACCGGCTGGGCGCTCGATCCCGGCGCCACCTACCGCAATCGCTGCGACGCCGCCTTTCCGCTCTCCGATCACGCCGACTACCCGGACCTGCTCAGCTTTGTGGAACTCGTCCGGCCCCGGCGCGTTTACACCGTCCACGGCTTCGCCCGCGAGTTTGCCAGCACCCTCCGCACCCGCGGCATCGAGGCCTACGCGCTCGGCCGCGACAACCAGCTCGAGCTCCCCCTCGCCGCTCCAAGGTAAGGCGCGACCATCGGGCTCGTCTTACCCGCGCATACAATAAACTCGCTCGCCCAGCACTAATCCCAATTTTCACGGTCTTCCCCTCATGCTCCTGCGTCTCGTCACTTTTTCCTCCCTCGCCCTGCTCACCAGCCTCTCCGCCTTGGCCGCCTCGCCACTGCCCTTGGGCGACGGCGAAGTTCTCACCTTCCGCGTCGGCTGGGGCATCTTCACCGGCGCCGGTGAAATCAAGGTCAGCGCCAAGGCCGAGCCGCTCGGCGACGATGCCCGCCTGAAGGTCACCACGACCACCAGCAGCGGCGGATTTCTCCGCAACTTCTACCCCTTCGACGCCCGCGCCGAGGCCACCTACCGCGAGGCCGATGGCCGCCTGCTCATGTCCAACGAGAGCAGCACCTCCAAGAAGAAGCAGACGCAGCAATCCCTCGTCTTCGACTACGACCACCGCAAGGCCGCCTACGTCAATTCCGTCCGCCCCGACCGCACCGCCGAGCTCACCCTGCCCGAGGGCAACCCGATGGACCTCATCACGAGCCTCATCCAGACGCGCACCTGGGACCTCAAGCCCGGCGAGAAACAAGACGCCCTCGTGATCTTCGACGACGACTTCTACGAGCTCACCATCTACGCCGTCGCTTACGAAGACCTCCGCACGCCGCTCGGCAAGTTCAAGACCCTGAAACTCGTCCCGCGCATGGAGAAGACCCCGCCGAAAGGCATGTTCAAGCGCGGCTCGACGGTCAGCGTGTGGATTTCCCAGGACGAGCGGCACCTGCCCGTGCGCTTTGAGGTGGAGTTCAAGTTCGGCGCGGGCGTCGCCACGCTCGTCGACTACACGCCGGCGACTGCGGCGAATGCAAAGAATCCTCGTCCTTAGAGGCGGCGCCCTCGGCGATTTCATCGTCACCCTCCCCGCGCTCGCGCTGCTCCGCGACCGCTGGCCCACCGCCACGATTGATCTCGTCGGCCACGCCACCGCCGCCGTCCTCGGCACCCAAGCCGGCCTGCTCACCCACGCCGAATCCCAGCACGACCGCCGCTGGAGCGCACTTTACGATCACGCCCCGCTGCCCGCCGCACTCGCGTCCCGCCTCGCCAGCTACGACCTCGTCGTGAACTACTGGCCCGACCCCGACGGCGCCCTTGCGCGTCATTTCCCAATCCACCCCGCGCAAGTCTTCCTCGCCACCAGCGCCCACCCGCCCACTCAACCCGCCGCCCCCGCCGCCGCCCACTACTGCGCCCCGCTCGCCGCCCTCGGCCTCAACCCCACCGATTTTTCCTACCGGCTCCCCCAAGGCTCGAGTCTCTCAACGCTCAACCCTCAGCTCTCAACTTCGCCCCGCATCGCCCTCCACCCCGGCAGCGGTTCTTCCACCAAAAACTGGCCCCTCGCTCACTGGACCACTCTCGCCGACACCCTCGCGCAGCAAACTCGCGCCGAGATCTGCATCATCAGCGGCGAAGCCGAGCCCGCCGCCATCCTCCATCTCCCCGGCCAGCACTGGCACAATCTCCCACTCACCGAACTCGCCACTCGCCTCGCGTCATGTCGCCTCTACCTCGGCCACGACACCGGGATCAGCCACCTCGCCGCCGCCGTCGGCACGCCGAGCCTCCTCCTCTTCGGCCCCACCAACCCGGAAATTTGGGCCCCGCCGCATCCCCACGTGCGCGTCCTCCACCGCGGCCCCGACCTCTCCGCCCTCACATTTGCCGAAGTCCAGCAAACCGCCACGACCCTGCTGGCGAAATGGTAGGCCCGTCCGCCGGGCGGGTCCCCGGCTCCTCCGTTGCGTTTGCCGCGCCATCCGCCCGGCCTTGCCTCCGTGCGATCCGCGCCATCCGGGGTTAAAAATTCCGGTCCGCCTTTTCTTCCCGCCCCCTCACGCATCCAGCGGACTCCTCACACCCAAACCCGGCTTCTGCATCACATGCGTGTAGATCTGCGTCGTCTCGACGCTCGCGTGCCCCAGCAGCTCCTGCAACGTGCGGATATCCGTCCCGCTCTCCAGCAGATGCGTCGCGAAACTATGCCGCAGCACATGCGGCGTCACCCGTTTGTTGATGCCAGCTTTGCCACCCGCCTTGCGCACCGCATTTTGAAACGTGCCCTCTAAAATATGATGCCGCCGCCGCAGGCCCGTCGCGGGATCATTCATGAACTCCCGGGATGGCCACAGCCACTGCCACTCCCACTGCTCGCCAGCCTTCGGGTATTTCCGGGCCAGTCCTTCCGGCAACCAAATTCCCGGGGCACCGGCGGCCCGATCCTCGGCATGGAGCTCGCGCAGCCGCACCAGATGGGCTTCCAGCTTCGTGCCGAGCGAGTCCGCCAAAACGGTCACGCGATCCTTGTCACCCTTGCCCCCGTAAACCTTGAGCTGACCCCGCGCGAGATCGAGATGATGCACCCGCAACCGGAGCAATTCCATCAGCCGCAAGCCGCTCCCATACATCACCTCACCCATCAGCCGGTAGCCCCGAGGCAACTGCTCCAGCAACCGCCGCACTTCCTCACCACTCAGCACCGTCGGCACCCGCTGGCGGGCCCGTGCCCGGTGGAAATCCATCTCGCCCAAGTCCACTCTCAACGCCTCCTGCATCAGGAACACCAACGCGTTCAACGCCTGCTTTTGGGTGGACGCCGCCGCCCGCTGCTCGATCGCCAGCATGGACAAAAACGCCTCGACCTCCGCTCCTGCCGCCGCATAGGGCGAACGCGGCGCCAGGAACCGGGCAAACCGCGCCGCCCATCCGCGATAGGTTTGCTCTGTGCGCCATAAAAAACCTTTCCGCCGCACTGCCACGATGAGCGCTCGTTCCCAATCGGCTCCGCCCTGATCCATCGCCGCCAGCGGCGGCAACACCCCGCCCCCCGGCGCCTGCGCCCGCCGCTGCTGGCCCGTCGCCAGCGCCGCCTGCGCCATCGCTTCCGGTGCCACAAACGCCTGATCCGTGATCCGCGTGGCACCTCCTGCTCGCGCGGCCTTGAACAGCCATTGAAACGCCGCCCGCTCCGCCAGCCGTTCTTCCGCCCGCAACCCGGGCCGCGCCAAAAACCACCGGATAAACCCAGCCGAAAGCGGACGCTGCTCCCATTTGCAGGCTCGCAACAGCCCCAAAATATCGTTCACATACGCCCGCTTCACCACCCCCGAAAGTGACGACACCCCGTTCAACGCTTCGCGCCAGTTTGGAAACGACACGATTTCGTCTGAATTCCCATGGGCTGCATCACCGGCTAAAGCCATACTCGCAGTATGGGATTGCCCGCGCCTTCAGCAATATGAATAACCCTATAAATGGCCGGTATAATTACCCATTCGATTCCTTATCATTTTATAATTAAAGATTAACAAATTCCGCAAATATCCATGCCGGATCATTCAAAATTCACTTCAAACCCGCGCAAAGCCACACTGAGTGTGGGCGAATAACACTGTTCGGCAAATAAAAGACTGTGGATTCCTCACCCAAAGAGAAGTTTGATGCACAATCCAAAAAAGAAGGATTCTCCGTATGCTTTAGCCGAGAAGTCGCACGCGTAGTCGAATATCGAGATGCCAAAGGGATTGTTTATTTCACCCTCGATAGCTCAGAAAACGGAAATGATTGGGTTACTTTAGAGCACCATCCAGTCGGAATACCCAGGGAAGAAAGATATGATATCGCATTCTCGCGCACAAAGCTGTTTTTAGAATCCTGTAATTTTAAGGTCCAAATACATACACCATGAAGACGGAGCCGAACAAGTCGCTAGAGCCAACGACCATGGCTGTCACGGCAGCTGCTTCGCACCTGCCGCGCCAGCCACGGTCGCGGCTCATCTAAAACGTTGATCTAGCTGCGTAGATACAAGCGAAAAAAATGAGGGAACTGTCCGCGGCG
>CAZGJZ010000002.1:0-579961 GCA_964525935.1 uncultured Opitutaceae bacterium
TGGGTTTGGGTATGTATCGTTTCTGATCTGACCCGGCATCAGGCCGGGCCAAAAGACGGAGAGGCAAAAAGGCTCTGCGCCCGCCTCACGCTATTTCCGGAACAAACCACCCCCCGGTGGTATCCGGCCGGCGAAATCAATAGCCGGACGGACGCGTTCTGAAATGAGCAGCAGGGCGAGCGCAGAGAAAGGGTTGGATGCCACGGGGGCGGGGGATTGCGCGCAGTTTAGGCGAAACCCCCCGGCCAATGATACGGGCAGAACTTACCCAGCTTTGGGTAGGGGTGAGTGGGATCCGCCGGCCTTGTTTTTCCGCGGATTTCCGTCGCGGGGAAACAGCGCGAGCTGCGGCCGCTGCAAGGCCGTGACGGGCATGATGCGCACGACGCCCAGCCGGACGGCCTCGCGCACCAGCTTGGCGCTCGTGGATACGCGCAGCTTGCGCATGATGTTGCGGCGATGCGTTTGCACCGTGGCCTCGGAAATGCCGAGTTGTTGCGCGGCTTCCTGATTATCGGTGCCATCGCCGATCACGCGCAGCACGCGCAACTCGGTGGCCGTCAGATCGTCGGCCGCGAGCTGGCTGGGCAATTCGTCAATCAGGTAGCGGCGCAACGTGGAGCTGATGTAGCCCTGGCCCCGGGCGACCTGTTCCAAGGCGTGCCCGATGGTATCGATGGACTCGGTGGCCAGATCGACGGCGCCGTCGAAGCGGGCGGTGCGCAATGACAGCAGGATGTGTTCATCCCAGCGTTCGGTGACGATGAGGATGCGCGTGGCCAGCGACGCTTGGTAGAGCTGGTTCAGCAGGTCGATGCTGTCGACGTCCTCGAAAGTCAGGCCCATCAGCAGCACATCGGCCGGCTGCCGGCGCAGGGCGAGCAGGGCGGCGCTGCCGCGAAAATGCATCAGCACCTGCGCGCGGGGAAAGCTTTCCCCGCAGGCCAGCCGCAACGCATCCGCCTGCATGCGGTTTTGGTGCGCGATGACAATATGGAGGCCAGCGGCCGGTCCGGCGATTTTTGTTTCAGAAATTAACCCAGGCATGGAGCGGGAGAGAGCGGGATTGCGACGGTTTCGGTGGATGGAAGATGCGCATGGGATGCCGGCTTTACCCAAAAGGATTAGGTCTTTTCCTACCCAATATAGGGTAGGAACATTCGTGCGCGGCGCAGCGGACTTGGGGCCGCCTCGGGAAGTGATTGCCCGCGGCCGGCAACCACCCGACATTCGGGTTCCCATGTTGCCGCTTAATCCCCTTCTCCAACTCACTCCCTTGCGCACGCAGCGCGGCGTGCTCCGGCTCGCGGAAATGATCTGGCGCGAGCCGCGGTCGCTGCGGGTCGAGGCCACGGCCTCGCGGCCCGATCACGTCGCGCTGGCGGTCGCGAAAAAATCCCCGCGCCGCGCCGTGCGCGACGGCGAGGGCTGGGGCCGGCTCTATGACCAACGGTGGAGCCGCGTCGCGATCCCCGCGGGCGGGTCGCGCTGGCTGCGCTGGGACGAACAGGGCGAGGCCACGCTGTTTGTGAAGGGGGTGCCGTTCTATGGCTTCGATGTGGCGCACCGGTATTGCGAGCTGCCGGCCGGCACCCGCGAGGTTTGGGTCGAGAGCCTGTGCGTGCAGGCCGCGATCTGGCATCCCGATGCGAAGGGGCTCGGGGCCGAGGGCAATATTTTCCGCGGTGCGCAACTCCTGCGGCGCGACGACGAGGCCTGGCACGCCTACCACGATCTCAACTGCCTCTACGAATGGATGCTCGACCTGCGGGTGAAGGAACATCCGGGGGTGCCGCGCGAGCCGTTCAGCCAGACGCAACAACCGCCGCTCACCGATGTGTCGCCGCTCTACCGGCAGTTGTTGCGCGGCCTCGACACGGCGCTCGACGCCTTCGACACCGCGGGCGTCGGCGCGTTGCGCCGTGAGCTGGCAAAAATCTACCGGGCGATGCGGGACGACAAACCGTTCAGCCGCGCCGCGCTCACCGGGCACTCGCACCTCGACCTCGTGTGGCTTTGGACCGAGCAGGCTGGCGAAGGCAAGGCCGTGCACACGTTTGCGAATGCGAACCGCCTCATGGCGCTCTACCCGGAATTCCGCTTCGCCTACTCGCAACCCGCGAGCTACGAGGCGGTGGGCCGGCGCTCGCCCGAGCTGCTGCGCGCCGTGCAGGCGCGGTTGCGCTCGGGTCAATGGGAGGCGACGGGCGGCATGTATGTGGAGAGTGATTCGCATGTCGCGTGCGGCGAGGGCCTCGCGCGCGCATTCGTGCTCGGGCAGGAGTCATTCAAAAAACTCACCGGCCGCCGCTCGCGCTCGCTCTGGCTGCCCGACCTCTTCGGTTTCAGCGCGTGCCTGCCGCAGCTCATGCACCTCAGCGGCGTGGACTATTTTTTCACGACCAAGACGACCTGGAACACCGTCAACCGCTTCCCGCACTCGAGCTTCGTGTGGCGCGGCGCCGGCGGCCATGCGGTCGTGAGCCATGTGACGCAGGGCGTGCAGTTCAACAACACGGTCGCGGTCGAGCAGCTCCGCGCGGCCTCGCACCAGCACCAGCAGAACGATGTGCACAACGAGTTCCTCATGCCCAACGGCTGGGGTGACGGCGGCGGCGGCCCGAGCGAGGAAATGTGCGAACGCGCCCGCCGGCTCGATGCGCTGCGCGGCCTGCCCGCGCTCAAGTGGGACCAGCCCGAGGCCTTCTTCGACCGCCTCGCGACCAAGCGTGCGCAGCTCCCGGCGCTCGATGGCGAAATCTACCTCGAATACCACCGCGGCACCTTCACGACGCACAGCCGCGTGAAGACGCACTTCCGCGCGCTCGAGCGCGCGCTGCAATTGCGCGAAGCGGCGCTCGTCGTCCTGCGCGGCACAGCCGGGGCGGATCTCGCGCACGCGTGGCGGCGCATGGTGTTTGCGCAGTTTCACGACTACATCCCGGGCAGCTCGATCCCGGAGGTTTATGTCCAGGGTCTCCCCGAGCTGGCGCAGCTCACGCGCGAACAAAGCGCTGCGGCGACGAAAGCCCTCGGTGGATCAGGCAAAAATAGCGAAGCCTGTCTCTTCAACCCGCTGCCCATCGCGCGCCGTGCCGTCGTGGGCGGGCGCGTGGTCGACCTGCCGCCGCTCGCGGGCGTGCGCGCGGCGGATGCCGTGGTGCGCGGCGTGGCACCGGTCACGGTCAAAGGCCGCACGCTCACGAACGGCCGCGTGACCGCACGGCTCGACGCGCGGGGCAATCTCGCCGCACTCAGCGTGGATGGCCGCGCGGTGGAACTCGCGGCGCACGCCGGCGAACTCGTGGTCTATCCCGAGCAGCCGGCGAACTTCGGTCCGTGGGACATCGACCGTCACTCGCTCTCGCTCGGCCAGCCGTTGCGCGGGCCGGTTAAAATCACCGCCGATAAAAACAGCCTCACCGTTGCGCGCAGATTCGGCGCGGCGAGCACGGCGGCGATCCGTTACGCGCTGGAGCCGGGCGCGAGCGTGTTGCGCATCACGGTCGAGCTCGACTGGCAGGAGCCGGACACGATGGTGAAGCTGCATTTCCCGACGCACCACCGCGGTCGCGAGGTGCGCTGCGGCACGCCGTTTGGCAGTGTGCTGCGTCCGCAGCTGGCGACGACGCGCGAGGCCGAGGCGATGTGGGAATGGCCGATGAGCCGCTGGGCCACGGTGAGCAGCGAGGCCGAGCGCGCCGGGCTGTTCGTCGTGACTGAGGCGAAATACGGCGTGAGCGTGCGCGACGGAAATCTCGGCGTGACGCTCATCCGCACGCAGAAGCACGTGGGTTACGAGGACCACGCGCGCGCCTATCCCGAGCACCTCAGCCGCCTGCCGAAACCGGCGACGAAGTTCACCGACCTCGGCCGGCACACGATCGAGCTGGCGGCGGGTTTTTATGATCTCGCCGCCCCGCGCGCCGAGCAACCGGTGGTGCAGGCGGAAAACCTGTTCACGCCGCCGGTCGCCTATCGCGGCCAGCCGGTGACGACGGCGTTTGGCGGCCTCGAAGGCGGCGAGACGCTCGTGCCGCATTGGGCGAAGCCGGAAGGCCGGGACCGTTGGGTGCTGCGCCTGCACGAGACGATGGGCCAGCGCGGCACGACGCAGCTCAACCTCGCGCCCGGCTGGCGCGCGCAAAAAATCAACCTGCTCGGCGAAGCCCTCGGTGCGCCGCTGCGCGGGAAAACCCTGGCCTTCGCGCCCTACGAAATCATCAGCCTGCGGCTGACGAAATCGTCGTGACGGTCACGGAGTGACGGCCGGTGTGTAACCGGGCAGCGCGGCGGCGGCGGGCGTGTGGGCCAGCGCCACCGCCTCCTGCGTGGCGCGCGCGAAGTCGGCGTCGTTGCCGTCGTTCCAGGCGATTTTATTGCGGAAAAAATCCGCCCAGAAAAATTCCTGGAAGAAGACGTCCTTGCGCTCCGCAAACCCGCCCGCGGTCATGACGGCCCACGCGAGACTGCGGTAGGGATCGCTCTGCATGGCGGAGAGCGTGGCGGGAAGGTGCGCGGGCTCCAGCGGCCCGCGGCCGGTGGCGTCGTTGAGCCGCGTGTTTTTTGCCGCGTTCATCCGGGCCCAGAAAACCGCAGGCGCGAGATCGGACCAGTTGGCGATGATGTGGCCGTAGGCCGTTTTGTCGGGTTGGGTGGAGGCGAGCAGCGCGCTGAGCGTGTGATGCCCGTCCGTCATGTAGGGAACGCCGCCGGGGCCGATGACGACCGGCACGTCCTTCTTTTTCAGATAGGCGGCAAGTTCGGCCGGCGTTTTGGTGTCGATGAGTTTGGTCTTGAAGGCGACCTCGCGCCAGCCGAGCGCAAACTGCGTGGGATGCAGCCGTCCGGCCTCGATCGCATAGGCGGAGCCCGCGGGCAGGTCGGCTTGGAAGGGGACGTAAGCCTCGTCAACCGGCGCGGCGTAGGCGAGCAGCGCCAGGTTTGCCGGCGTGATGGACGGGAGCGCCCCAAACGCCAGCAGGAGGCGGAGATTTTTTATCGTCATCGGAAGGGACGGTTATTGGGCCAGTTTGCCGCCGGGAGCGCGCACGAGTTTGCCACCCGCGATGTCCTGCCACGCGTAATAGTGAAACGTGCGGTCGGTGGACATGGCCACGAAAAGCCCGTCGGGAAATCCCGGGAGCGCCACGTTGGTCACTTCGCTGCCGTCGCTTTCGCGGGTCGAGAGCCGCACCGCGGTCACGAGGCGGTGGTCGTGCGGCCGGCCGGGTTCACCCTCGCGGCGGAAGAGGCGGAAGGTGTCCGCCTGCTGGTTGGAAACGATGAGGTAGCCCGTGCCATCGGCGACCTTGTAGATCGAAATGCCCTCGAGATCGGAGGCGAATCCGGTGGTGCCGAACAGCGCGAGCTCGGTGCCGGCGTCGGGGGCCGCGGGGTCGGCGGCGTATTTGTGCACGCCGTATTGCTCGTCGGAGTAGTAAACGTAGCCGAGCTCGTTATCGACGGCGATGGCCTCGATTTCCTTTTTGCCGCTATAGCGGCCGAAGGCGCGGACCTTGGTGATCTTCACCTTGCCGTGGCCGTCGTCCTCGAGGCGGTATTGCCAGAGGTAACCGTCGGCGGGGCCGGACTTGCCACCGACGATGGCGAAGATGGCGTGGTCCGCGGGCCGGGTGTAAAGCGCGATGCCCATCGGGGCGCGGGCGGCGTCGCCGTCGAACACGATCAAGTCGCCGTTATCCAGCGGCGCGAGGTCCGGCAGGCGGAACACGCGCAGGCGGCGTTCCTCGCGCTCGGTGACGACCGCGATGTCAACGGGCTGGCCGCCGAGCGTGAGGCCGTAGGCGAGATCGACGTTGTTCGGACGCTTGAGGCCGGTGACCGAGCCCACGATTTTGCCCGCGAGATCGAAGGCGTAGAGTCCGCCCGCGGTGTCCTTGTCGGTGCCGAGGACCAGTGACGCGGCGGGGTTGGCGCGGTTGATCCAAATCGCGGGATCGTCGGTGTCGTGCGGCAGGGCCTGGGTGACCACACGCGGTGCGATCGGGGTGTCTTGCGCATCAGTGTCCGGCGCCACGCGCGAGCAGGCGGTGACGGCGGCGAGGCTGAGCGCGCTGACGCAGACGAGGGAGAAGGGCAGGCGATGCATGGGCGGTGGAGCGGTTCAGCTAGCGTTAGAGTTTCCAACGCACGCCAAAGTTGGCGGTCCAGTCGTATTCCTCAACCTGCACGAGCCGTTTGGCGGGCGTGCCGCCGCCCTGCTGGTAAACGCGGAAGGGTTCGTTGGTGAGGTTGGTCATTTCGGTGAACACTTCCCAGTTTTTGGCGAAACGGTAGCTGAGCGAGAGGTCGAGACGGGAGTAGTCGTCGATCCAGCGGTCCTGCGTGGCGTCGCCGCCGATGGGCTCATCCTCGCGGAGGTGGGCGCCGCGGAAGTTCATCGCGAGGCGGGCGAAGAAACCGTATTTCTCATAGGTGAGCGCGACATTGCCCGTGCGGTCGGACTGGCCGATGAACGGCAGCTTTTCGCCGGGGCGCGTGGGGTAAGTGGCCGAGCTGTCGGAGAAGGTGGCGTTGGCCATGAAGCCGAGGCCGTCGAACGGCGCGGGCAGCATGCGGAGCTGCTGTTGGTAGGCGAGTTCGAGGCCGTTGACCTTGCCGTCGCTGCCGTTGCGGAAGGTGATGAGGTCAAACGTCGGGTAGAGCGGATCGCCGCCGGGGATGGTCAGCGCATAGCTGAAGTGGTCGATGCGTTTTTGGAAAACCGCGGCCGAGACCATGCCGAGCGAGGGCAGGTAGTATTCGACGGAGGCGTCGAGGTTGTGGGACTCGAGGGCGTCGAGCTGCGGGTTGCCGGCCTCGACCTCGTCGTCATCGGTGTTGATGTTGCGGCGCGTGGACGCCTCGGAAAATTCCGGGCGCATCAGCGTCATCGAATAAGAGGTGCGAAACACGAGGCTCTTGGTGGCGTCGTGGCGGATGATGAGGCTCGGCAGCACGTGGTCGTAGCTGCGGCTGGTCGTCACGCTGCGCAGGCCGGCGCCGTCGGTGAGTTCGTTGCCCGTCGTCTCGAAGTCGGTGTGCTCCAGGCGCGCGCCGGCGGTGACGCTGGTCGAGCCGAAGGTCGTGCCGCCCATGAGGTAGCCGGCAAGCACATCCTCGCCGGTCACGAAGTCGTCGAGCAGGCTGTCCTCCGGCACGAGGCCGCCGGTGAAGGCGCTGCGGTTGGCGTTGAGGAAGGCGCGGAACGCCGCGGAGTCGATGCGTGGCGCGCGGAAGTAGGGATAGTCGCCCTGCGGGATCGCGAGCGAGGCGAAGGTGAAGGCGGCGGGACCGGCGGAATACTCGGAGTAGTTGCTGTCGGTTTCCTTGTCCTTGGTGCGGTAGCTGCCGCCGAATTTGATGAAGACGTTGCCGGCGCCGGTGAAATCGTGGCGGGTGTTGAGCGCGAGGTTGTCCTCGGTCTCGGTGCCGGTGGAGCTTTCCTCGCTCACGCGGTCGAGGCGGTCGTAGAACGCGGGATCGTCCGGGGTGCCGGGGCCGCCGGTCTGGGTGACGGCAATCGTGAAGGTATCCGAGAAGGCGTAGTCGTAATTGGTGTTGCTGGCATTGTGCCGGAACCGCGCGACGATTTCGGAAGGCTTGGTCTCATGGCCGCGCGAAGTCGCGATGCGACCGTCGAGCGTCCAGTTGCCGGTTTGCTTTTCGCCCTCGAGGGAGAAGGCGGAGAGGTCCTGGTTCTTCGAGCGGTTGCGCAGGTCGCGGCGCGTGCGGGAGACGCCGGTGATGCTGGCGGAGTCGGCGTCGAGGGCGGTGACGGTGCCGCGCGTGAACGGGATGTAGGAGACGTAGCGGTTTTCGTCGTCGGTGAAGCGGTTGTAGGTCGCCTTGAAGGCGAGGCGGGTGAGTGTGTCGGGCTTGAATTCGAGCGCGGTGCTCGCGCCGTAACGCTGGCGGGTGATCTCGTAGTCGCGAAACGCGATATCCTGGAGGAAATACGCCTGGCCGCCGCCGGGTGCGGTGCGCAGATCCCAGCCGTCGTCGATCTCGTAGTTGTGGGAGCCGAACTTGCGCTCCTGCCACGTGACCGCGGCGAGCGCGCCGAACCTGCCGTCCTGGCTGAGGGCCGAGGCCGCGGCGTTGAACTTGGAACCGTATTGGCTGGTGAGCGCGCTGTAGATGCTCTGCGCCGAGAACGAGGCGGTGCGGCCGTCGCTGTCGAACGGGCTCTTGGTTTTGATGTTCACGACGCCGCCCAGACCTTCGCCGTCCATGTCGGGCGTGGAAACCTTGACGACCTCGAGCGCCGAGAGGGAATCGGCCGGCACGACGTCGAGCGCGATGGCGCGGGCGCCGTTTTCGGGGCTGGCGACCTTGGCGCCGTTGAGCGTGACGGAGGTGTAGATGTAGTTGAGCCCGCGCAGATCGATGTAGCGGCCCTCGCCCTGGTCGCGGTAGAGCGAGACGCCGGGCAGGCGTTGGAGCGACTCGGCGGCGTTTTCGTCAGGGAAGCGGCCGATCTCGTCGGCGGCCACGATGTTCGTCAGCGAGTTGGCGGCGCGCTGCTGGTTGATCGCGCGGGCGGAGCCGACGAGCGAACCCTCGATCACGAACGGGTCGAGCTGGACGACTTCGCTGCCGAAGGTGACGTTGAGCGTCGTGGTCTGGCCGGCGATGACGTCGGTGCCGCGGCTGGCCTCGGGATAGCCGACGTAGTTGAAAGTCAGCGTGCGCGCGCCGGCGGGGACGTTGGTGAGCACGTAGGTGCCATCGTCGGCGGTGTAGGTTTCGAGCGCCGTGCCGGTGACGGACACGCGGGCGCCGCCGAGGGCGAGCCGGGTCGCATCGTCGGACACGCGGCCGGCGACGTGGCCGGTGGACTGGGCCTGCGCCGCGAGCGGAGCCAGCAGCGCGAGGAGGAGGGCGAGGAGGAATGGAGCCGGGAACAGCTTCTTCGTGGTCATTGGTCTGGGATGGGTCGGATTTGTGCGGCGCCTTTCGCGCCTCAAATCCGACCGTGCCCAGCCCCGCAAGCGGGCGTCAAGGTGCACCACGGGCCGTCACCGATTTATCACGCCGCGGTCACGCGCCCGTCACAAAACGGCGGTCGCACGCGCCAACGGCAGGGGAAAATTACTTCAGCTCCAGTTTCACCTGCACCACGAACTGGCCGCTGCGGCCGCGCTGCGTGAGCGAGAGGCGCGGCTGCGTTTCGGGCAGCAGCGTCGTGACCAGGTAGGCGTCTTTGCGCTCGCGGAGCACGTCCTTCCAGACGGGTTCCTCGAGCGGAAGTTGTTCGGCGACGGCGTCGATGCCGGTGTCCCACGTGAGGATCGCGCGACCGCGGCGGCCCTCGATGACGGCACGGCGGTTGGCGGCATCGAGCGTGATCGGGAGCGGCGTGGTCCAGTGGAAGACGGCGCCGTCGCCTTTCTCCACGGCCCAGACATCGGTGATCGTGAGCGTGTCGGGCGTCGGTGCATCCCAGGTGCGGGTCCATTGCGTGAACCAGCCTTCCCAACCGGCGGCGAGGTCCATGGTGGCGTGGAAGGATTTTTCGTCGCCGCGGCCGCGCGGCGTGATGTCGGCGAAGATCGGATTCTGCGGACGCGGACGGGCGCCGCCGGCGGTGAGCGGCACGAGCATGTTGTGGCGCTGCGCGTGCTTCATCATGTCGGCGAGCGGATTGCTGTAGTCGCAGATGGCGAAATCCTTCGCGAAGGTGTCGCCGGCGAATTCGAGCACGAAGGAGCCCTTGTCCTCGTGCGTGTGCGAGGCGCCCGACTGGTTGCCCATGAGGAAAAGTTTTACCCACTCGGCGCCGTGGCGGCGGTGCGAGGCCATCTGGCCGATCTTCGGCATGTCCACGAGCGGGCGGAACACCGGGCCGGCGGCGGGAATGTGGCGCGCGAGATTTTGCGCGAGGAGCGACATCGGCTGGCCGCCGGTGCGCCCGACGGATTTGCGGAAGATGGTTGTCCAATGTGAATCCGGCATGAGCCACGCGAGGAACGCGGCGCCTTCCTGCGGGATGCACTGCGCGTCGCAGATGAGGATCATCTGGGAATCGTCCGCGGTGCTGGCGAGCGTCTCGGCCATGATGGCGGTGGCGTAGAGCGCTTTGGGCACGAGCGTGCGGGCGTCGATCCCGCGGGCGCGGGCGTAGTAGTAGAACGTGATCAGCGCCTGCCGCGCCGTGAAAACAAAGTAGCCCGGGCCCTCGGTGTAGCCGCCGTCGGGCAGGAGGATTTTTGAGAGATTGTCCTGCAGGTCGGCGAGCGCGAGGTCGGTGTAGGGGACGACGCGGGACTGGTCGGGCCTGGGATAGGGCTCCCAGCGCGTGGGCAGCGTTTTTTCCAGCACGAGATACGCGAGCATGCGGCCGGGCATGAACCAAGCGGTCTGGTTGCACCAAAAAATGTAGGTATACCACCAGGCGTTGTAGTTATTGGTGCCCTGGCCTTCCTCGGCGAGGCGGCGCAGAATCACCTCGCGACCGTAGGGCGTGAACCACTCGCCGCAGAGGTCGAGGATCAGCGAGCAGTCATACATCACGAGGCTGGGCACGAAGGCGCGGTGTTCCCACTTGCAACCGGTCATCCAGCTGAGGAACGACGGGTCCCAGCGCGTGCTGTGCGCCATGCACATCGCGTAGCGCGCGGCGAGGCGGCTGAGGGCCTTGTCGCGGAAGAGCACGGCGGCCTGCGCGGCGTTGGCGCCGTGCGTGAGGAGCAGGTTGCCGGTGTCGCGCACGCGGTTGAAGCGCGTGTCGTTCCAGAAATTGACGTATTCCGTCGTCATCTTTTCCGGCACGAGTTTGCGCGCGTCCTCGGCGAGCTCCCAAAGCGGCGACGATTGCGGGCCGCCGGTCTTGGCGAGCGCGGTGCGGGCCTCGGCGAGTTCGGTGCCGGTCAGAACCAGGCCGTAAACGGGCTCGAAGTTCGGCTCGTAGGTATCGGGCTTGAGGTAGTCATCCCAGCGTTCGTCGAAGCGCTCAAGCTGGCGCAGGTAGCGCTCAAGCGTCGCGCCGTGTTGGAGACCGATCCAGTTGAACCAGCCGCACGCACCGCCCGGCGTGCGGGCGAGGTCGGCGTAGATTTCGATGGTGAGACTTTGCAGGCGGCGCGCGCCGTCGAGCGGGAGGAGCAGCTCGCGCTTGTGGGCCTGGCCGGGCGCGCTGAGGTTGCGACGCTCGCCGGCGTCGGTGCCGGCGATGAGCGCGACGCGGGCGCCGGGTGGGGTGACGAGCGAAAACATCAGCGCGTCGTAGTCCGCGCAGTCCACCGCGAAGTCGCGGCTCATGCGGAGCGCGGGCGTGGCGGGAGCGGCGGGGGCGCGCTGCCAGTCGTATTGAACCCACGCCCATTTTTGGATGACGGTGAGGCCCTCGGCGCCGCCGGCGGAAATTTTCCACGCGGGCAACCCGCTCAGGGTCTCGTCGAAGAAAGCTTCGAAGATGGCTTCAGCGGCGTTGATCGGGGTGGTTTTCATACAGGTAGAATGAAGATGCGGTAATATTCATTACTTTTCACTCGTGACGGGTGCGGGGTTGCCTAACAGCTCCTTGCTGCCAGCGCCCCGACAGGCCGCAAGCGGCCTGTTATCCTATCGGTATAAATTCGCCGACGGTGCGTCCACCCCTCCCAAAAACAGCCAATTATGAAACCTGTCCGCTACGGCATCATCGGTGCCGGTGTCATTGCCAACCACATGGCGCGCGCCTTCACCGAAGGCCGCGGTTCCGTCGCCACGGTCATCGCCGACCTCAACCAGGAAGCCGCGAAGAAACTCGCCGAAAAATCAGGCAACCCGAGGATCACCGCCGACTATAAGTCGGTGCTCGCCGACCCGGAGGTCGATGCGGTCTATCTCGCCACGCCGCCGTTCCTGCACCGGCCGATGACGCTCGAGGCGCTGGCCGCCGGCAAGCACGTGTGTTGCGAAAAACCCTTCATGCTGACGCAGGCCGAGGTGCGCGCGGTGCTCGCCGCGCAGCAAAAATCCGCCGGGCTCCACGTGAACTGCGCGTCCTCGCGCTACAACTGCGCCGGCACCGCCAAAAAGGCGAAGCAGATGATCGCCGATGGTTCGCTCGGCAATCTCTACCACATTTCCTACACGCAGGTGAACGGCGCCAGCAAACCGGGCGCAACGCTGCCCGACTGGCGCAACGATCCCGCCCGCAACGGTGGCGGCATTTCCTTCGACTGGGGTCCATACGATCTCGACTGGCTGAGCTTCGTGCTCGGCGACCTGTTCCGCCCGCAAACCGTGTTCAGCACGCTCGGCAATTATTTCCCGCTCACGCCGGAGCGCGTGCCGCCCTGCCTCGGCGTCGACGGCCGCCACACCACGCAGATCATCTGCGAGAGCGGCCTCACGATTCTCTGGGAGCGCCGCTCCTGCGAACACGGTCCCGCGCGCCACACCATCGAGCTGCGCGGCACGAAGGGCGGCCTCGATACCTACTTCATGCCGATGCCGGAAAAGCCGGGCCTGCAGCACCACGCCTACGTCGGCACCGACGACCTCAAGACCACCGTGCTCCCCGACGCGCCGCCGAACTGGGATGACTCCATCATCAATCCCATCCGCGAACTCACCGCCGCGATCCGCGACGGCGTGCCGCTCACCAACACTCCCGCGCACAATCTCCGCATCCACGGCGTGTTCGACGCGCTGCTCGCCTCCGCCCGCACGCGCCAGGCCGTGCCCGTCGCGCAGTAAACCCAGGTCAACCTTCAACGTCTCCGCGCATGCCGCTCAAGAACCAGCTCATCCTCTTCAACAATCACTTCATGATGCACCGGCGGCAGTATCCGTTCCGGACGCGTCTCGCGATCGCGGCCGACACGGGCTACGACGGCTACGAGTTTCACCCGATCGAGCCCGAGGATGACAAGACCTGGAACGAGGCCGCCGCGGCCTTCAAGGCCAGCGGCCTCAAGCGCGCCGGCATGTATATCGTGTCGAAGGGCATCAACGACGACGAGCACGCCAAGTTCGACGCCGAGGTTGCCCGCGCGAAGAAGATGATCGACCGCCTCGCCGCGATCGATCCGCAGGCTTTCGTCAATTTCACCATCCTCAGCAATCCCGGCGGCAAATCCACGCCGGACTACCGCGAGGCCGGTTCCGCCAAGGCCGAGCCGCGGCACTGGGAGCGCACCGCGCTCATGCTGCGCGAGGTCGACGCCCACGTGACGAAGCTCGGGCTCACCGGCAATCTCTACAACCACGTCTGGTTCATGATCGACACGCCGGCCGCGGGCCAGCGCGCGATCAAGGAAAGCGGCGCGAAGACGATCAAGCCCGGCATCGCGCTGTTTCACGCCCACTTCCACCTCGGCGTGCCCGACCTCGTCGAAGTGATGGCACAGCCCGGCATGGATCAACTCGGCTACTTCGCCGTGCTCAACGGCTGGCCGAAACCCGCCGAGCCGTTCCGCACGCGTCCGCTGGACGATGGCAACATCGACATCGCCGCCGCGCTCGGCCTCGTCTGGAAATACGGCTACACCGGCCCGATCGTTTCGCAGGCCTACGATCTCGGCGGCGACGCCTGGCTCACGGCCAAGCGCTCGATCGATTACATCCGCGACGTCCACGCGCGCTTCGAGCGCAACCCGGCGCTGAATCCGCATTCGGCTTAACTGGAATGAAGCCAGCCACGGAGCCGCGGAGGCATGGAGTTTTCCCTCAGCGTCTCCGTGCCTCCGCGGCTAATCTCAACAAGTTATGAGTCGCATCGTTAAAATCGAAATCGGTCGCTTCGACTACGCCGTCGTCGGCGAGTTCAAGTTCTTCAAGCCCGGCCCCGACGGCCGGGTGACGCGGCCTTCCGTGCTCGTGCGGTTGACCGATGAGAACGGCGTCGAAGGCTGGGGCCAGTCCGTGCCCGTGCCGTCGTGGACCTACGAGACGGTCGAGAGCGTGCTGACGACGCTGGAGTTTTACCTCGCCGAGGTCGTGCTCGGCCGCGATCCCGCGGATTTCGCCGGTCTGCACGCGGCGATGAACACGGTGATTCGTCCCGCGTTTTCCGTCGGCCAGCCGCTCTGCAAGGCGGCGTTCGACCTCGCGTGCCACGATCTCGCCGGCAAACAGCGCGGCGTGCCCGCGTGGAAACTCTTCGGCGCTCCCACCGAGGCGCGGGCCGCCCTCACGCTCAGCTGGACCGTGGCTTCGCCCAAGATGGAGACCGCCGAGCGCCAGCTCGCCGAGGGCCGCGCGCGCGGTTACCGCAATTTCAACATCAAGGTCGGCTACCCGCAGTCGGCGGACTACGATCTCGAACTCGCGCGCAAAGTCCGCGCCTTCGCGCCGGAAGGTTTTCTGTGGGCCGATGCCAACACCGGTTACACGCCGGAGCAGGCGCTCGCGATTGCCCCGAAACTCCGCGATGCCGGCGTCGACGTGCTCGAGTCGCCCCTGGCTCCGACGCAAATCCGCGGTTATCAGGCGCTGAAAAAACAAGGCGCGCTGCCGGTGCTGATGGACGAGGGCATCGTCGGGCCGGATGTTTCGGAAGAGTTCATCGCGCTCAACATGATGGACGGCATCGCGATGAAACCGGCGCGCAATGCCGGCCTCTGGCCCTCGGTGCAAATCGTGAACCAGCTCCGCGCGCGCGGCCTCACCGTGCTCGGCTCGGGATTGAGCGACCCGGATTTTTCCCTCGCGGGTGCGGCGCACTTGTTTGCGTGGAGCGGGATCGTCCGGCCCTGCGCGCTCAACGGCCCGCAGTTCCTCGGCGACAGCCTGCTCGGCGGCGTGCTCGCGCCCATGGCCGACCAGCTCGCCCTGCCGACCGCCCCCGGCCTCGGAGCGGTGCCCGACGCCCGCGCGGCGGCTTGCATGCGCACGGTCGCAAAACTTGGATGACCCTTTACCCTGCGCTGAATGTCCCGCCCTGGTCTCCGTAAACTCTTTTTCGCCCTGAAATTTGCCGCCGGCTGCATTGGCGCGGCGCTGGGATTGACGGTGCTCATTTGGGCCACGGCGGCGTTTTTCCGGCCGGATGTGACCAAGGCGCCGGAGATGCCGCCGGCCCCCGAGGTGGCGGCCGCCCGCGCCGCCCGCGCGCCGCGGATCGACCTCGAGCATCCGCCGGTGTTGTGGCGCGACGTGGATTACCGCGAAGGGGCCAAGGCCGCGTGGTGGCCCAAGGGCGAGGCCCCGCTGCTCGCCGACCTCGTGCGCGAGGGCAAGCTGCCCCCGGTCGCCGAGCGCACCGGGCCCGAGCCGCTCGTGCTGGAAGGGGTGGAGGGTGACGGGCATTACGGCGGCACCTGGCACCGCCTCGGCAGCACGCCGCAGGATATCGAGGGCATCATCGGCAACCGCATGTCCTATATCTCGCTCGTGCGCTGGTCGCCGCAGGGCTACCCGATCGTGCCGCACCTGGCGAAGTCGTGGTCGGCCTCGCCGGACCAGCGCGTGTGGACGTTCACCCTGCGCCAGGGGCTGCGCTGGTCGGACGGGCATCCGTTCACCACCGATGACATCATGTTCTGCTGGCAGCAGGAGGTGCAGTATTTCAAGTCCGAGTCGCCCGGCGGCCCGGGCTCGGAGTTCAGCTTCATGCGCCATGCCGGGAAGCTCGGCCGGATCGAGCAGGTCGATGCGCTCACGCTCCGCTTCATCTTCGATGAGCCCAACGGCGTGTTTCTGGAAAAGATCGCGAGCGCCTTCGATTATTTCCGCCCGGCGCACTACCTTAAAAAATACCACCCGGCGGTTGGTGACCCCGCGCTGATCGCGGAGACGATGCGGGCGATGGGGTTGCCCAGTCCCTACTCGGTCTACACGCGCATGCGCAATCCGCTCAATCCCGCCTGCCCGCGCATGTGGCCGTGGATTTATGCGGAATACCGCGCCTCCGCCCCGCAGTCCTTCGTGCGCAACCCGTATTACTATGCGGTCGACCCGCGGGGCAACCAGCTGCCCTACCTGGACCGTGTGCTGATCGACATCAAGAACCGGCCGATGATCACGGGCGCCGCCGCGAGCGGCGAACTTTCGATGCAGGACCGGCACCTGGACTTCGATTCCTACACCCTGCTCGCCAGCGAAGCGCCGCGCCGCGGCTACCGGCTGTTCCACTGGTTTGCCACCACCGGCTCGGTCTTCCAGATCTGCCCCAACCTCAACCGCGCGGTCGATCCGGCGCGGCCCGAGACGCAGTGGAAACGACAGTTCCTGAACGAGAAAAAATTCCGTCAGGCGCTGTCGGTGGCGATCAACCGCCAGGCGATCATCGCCGCCGTGCTCAACGGCGTGGGCACGCCGGCGCAGAACTCGCCCGGACCCTATTCCCGCTACCGGCATGACCGGCACTTTTACAGCTTCACCCAATACGACCCCGCCGAGGCCAACCGCCTGCTCGATGAGGTCGGTCTCACGCAACGGGACGGCGAGGGCTACCGCACTTTTCCCGACGGCACGCGGATGACCTGGCTCCTGAACCTCGCCGAGGAGTTCCAGCCCGACGCGCTCAACATGGTCGCCGAGGATTGGGGCCGGGTCGGCGTGCGCGTCATCCCGCAGGTCCGGGTTCGCACGCTGTGGGCGGTGGAGCAGTCCGCCATGGAGCACGACTTCACCGTCTGGGCCACGGGCCTGGAGGAATTCCTGCCGATCCTGGACCCGCGTTATTACGTGCCGATCAACGGCGCGTCGTTCTTTGCGCCGGCCTGGGGCCGCTGGTATCAACGCGGCGGCATGGAGCACGATCCCGAGGCCGACAAACCCGGCCTCTACCCGCCGCCCCACGACCACCCGGCCTACGCGGCGATGGAGGAGCTGAACCGCGCGATGGTCGCGCCGACCGACGCCGAGCGGCACGAGCACTTCAACCGCATCCTCGACATCGCGGCCGATAATGTCTGGACGATCAACCTTTCCACAGCGCCGCCCATGCTCGCGGTGGTGAAGGACGGGTTCCGCAACGTCCCGGAGAAGGCCGTGTCGGGCTATTTTTTCATGACCCCGGGCAATCTGGGCATGGAGACGTATTTCTGGGATACGCCCAACGACCCGCCGTCCGCGGTGGCGCAGATCAAATACGTGCTGACCCACGAGTCGCAGCTGCCGCGCAGCGGCGCCCCGATCGCCGCGGGGGCGCCGGCCGCCAGCCTGGGTGGCCGGCTCCTGGCCTGGGGCCTGTGGCTCGCCGCCGGCGTCATGGGGGTGATGCTGGTGCTGCGACATCCCTTTGTGAGCCGCCGGCTGGTCACGCTCGTGCCCACGATGCTGGTGATCTCGGTGATCGTTTTCACGCTCGTGCAGCTGCCCCCGGGCGACTTCATCACCTCGAAGGCGGTCGAGCTCACGCTCAGTGGCGATCCCAGCGGCGGGGCTCAGCTGGAAGACATCAAGAAGAACTTCTATTTCGAGGATCCGCCCTGGCGGCAATACACGCGCTGGATGGGTTTCATGTGGTTCACCTCCTTCAAGGCGGAGGACACCGGGCTGTTGCAGGGCAACCTTGGCCGCTCCATGGAGCGCAACCAGTCGGTGAACAACATCCTCGGCGACAGCATCGTGCTCACCTTTGTGATCTCGCTCTTCACCATCCTGTTCACGTGGACGCTGGCGCTGCCGATCGGCATCTATTCCGCGGTGCGGCCCTACACCCTGGGCGACTATGGGCTCACACTGGTGGGCTTTGTCGGCATGTCGGTGCCGCCGTTCCTGCTCGCGCTGGTGCTGATGTATGCGAGCTCGGAATACTTCGGCATCAGCGTGTCGGGCCTGTTCAGCGTGCGCTATGCGGCCGACCCGGCCTGGTCGTGGGGCAAGGTTGTCGACCTGCTGCAGCACGTGTGGGTGGCGGTGGTCGTGCTTGGCACGGGCAGCACGGCGGTGATGATCCGGGTGATGCGGGCCAACCTCCTCGACGAGCTGAAAAAACCCTACGTCGTCGCCGCGCGCGCGAAGGGCGTGCGTCCGCTCCGCCTGCTGCTTAAATATCCCGTGCGCATGGCGCTCAACCCCTTCGTGTCCGGTCTCGCGGGTTTGTTTCCGCAACTCGTCTCGGGCGGCGCCATTGTCGCCCTCGTGCTGAGCCTGCCGACGATCGGCCCGATGCTGATGATGGCGCTACTCAATGAAGACACCTATTTCGCCGCCTCGATGCTCATGATCCTGAGCGTGCTCGGCGTGCTCGGCACGCTGGTGAGCGACCTGCTGCTGCTGTGGCTCGACCCGCGCATCCGTTTCGGGGGAGGCAGCAAATGAGCGCCGCCCCCAAAAATCGCGGCGATGCCGTCCGCTCCCCGTGGGAACTCACGCTGCGCCGCTTTGCGCGGCACAAGCTCGGCATGGCGTCGTTCTTCCTGCTCGTGCTGCTCTACACGATGGCGCTGGGCTGCGAGTTCTTCGCGCCGACGACCCGCGCGTGGCGCGAGCTGAGTTACTCGTATTGCCCGCCGCAGCCGATCCGCTGGACGTGGGCCGACGGCCTGCATGTCACCGCGCTGCGCCGCCTGGACAATCCCGTGACGTTTGCCCGCAGCTACGTGGAAAACCCCGCGGTGAAGATCCCGCTTGGCTTTTTCGTGCGCGGCGAGCCCTACCTGCTCTGCGGCGTGATCCCGATGGAGCGGCATTTCCTCGGCATCGATCGCGCGGAACTCGCCGCGCAGGGGCGCGCGGGCGAGACCGGCGCGGTGTTTTATCTGCTCGGGGCCGACAAATTCGGCCGCGACGTGTTCAGCCGCCTCATCTACGGCGCGCGCATCAGTCTCTCGGTCGGCCTGATTTCCATCGTGATCACCTTCGTGCTCGGCGTGACGCTCGGCGGCATCTCCGGCTACGTCGGCGGCCGGTGGGACAATCTCATCCAGCGCGTGATCGAGATCATCAACGCGCTGCCGCAGCTGCCCATCTGGCTGGCGTTCGGCGCGGTGTTTCCACCCGAGTGGTCGCCGCTCGCGGTGTATTTCTGCGTGACGGTGGCGCTCAGCCTCATCGGCTGGACCGGCCTCGCGCGCGTCGTGCGCGGCAAGATTCTCTCGCTGCGCGAGGAGGACTACGCGGTCGCCGCGCGCTTGCTCGGCGCGAGTCATGCGCGTGTGTTGTTCCGTCATCTCGTGCCGGGTTTCACGAGCCATATCATCGTGACACTCACGCTGAGCGTGCCGGGCATGATTCTCGGCGAGACGGTGCTGAGCTTCCTCGGCCTTGGTTTGCGCCAGCCGATCGTGAGCTGGGGCGTGATGCTGCAGGACTGCCAAAATCTGCAGACCGTCGGCCACTACCCGTGGCTGATGGCGCCTGTGCTATTCATCGTCCTGACGATCCTCGCCTTCAATTTCATGGGCGACGCGATGCGCGACGCCGCGGATCCGTATAGTAGCCGGTAAAGAAGCGTAAGGCGGGATCAACGATCCCGCCTTACCAAAAACCCCTGCTCAGGACGTCGCGGCTGCGGTGTCGGCTTCCTGCTTGGCCTTGTTCAGCTTGGTGTAATCGCAGCCGAGGAAGATGCCGTCTTCGCCGGCGAATTTCTTCTGATACTCTTCGCGCGGGACGACCTGCGTGCCGGCGCTGCGATAGTGGAACTGTAGGGCGCGGCGGCGGAGATTGGACTGGTTGGCGGGGGTCTCGTGCGGGATGAGGCCGTCGAAAATCATGAGGCCGCCGGGCGGCAGCTCGATCGCCACGGCGTCCGCGGGATCGACCTCGTCGGTCGTGAGCTCGCAATCGACACGCGTCCACTCGTGGCGACGCGGGCCCTTGAGGTGACCGCCGGGGATCACGTGCATGCAACCGTTGGCCACGATGGCGTGATCGAGCGCGATCCAAACGCCGCAGACGCCGTCGAACCGATTGACTGCAAAATAAGCGAGATCCTGGTGCCAGGGTTTCTCCGCGCCGCCGCCAGCGGGCTTGCAGAGCGCCATGCTGGAGTAGGGCACATAATCCTCACCGAGCACCGCGCCGAGCAGCGCGCGCAGCTTCGGGTGCTTGTGGGCGATGTAGTCGTAGATCGGCAGCTCCATGTCGTAGGACTGGAACTTGCGGATGTTGTCGGCGAGTTCGTCGAGCTTGTCGGGATGCGGCTCGTAGGTGCCCTCGACTTGAAAGTGAAATTCGCTGGTGCGGCTTTTGAAGAGCGTGCCGCGGCCGTTCTTGATTTGCTTGCCGTAGGTGCCGGCGCCGCCGACGTGCTCAGTGAGCGCTTCGTTGAAGGCGTATTTGCGGACGAGCTGGTTGATGCCGTCGGAGGCTTCCTTCACTTCCTGCGGTGTCAGCACGTTGTTGAAGGCGAGATAACCGTCCTCGCGATAGCGGGCGATCATCGCGGCGTCAGGCTTGTCCGGCAGCGTGGGGTAGATGTTGGGGAGGCGGGGCACCTTTGTGTTCATCGCGCACATACTAACAGGGGCGAAGGGCGTTTTAAATGGACGTATTGCGCCTATTTTTATACTTTTGGCGCATGGGAGCCTTTTCCTTGCTCGATCTCGCGACGGCGTGCCGGTGGCGGCCCACGACGCCGCTGGGCATCGTGCGCTGCGAACCGGCGTGGGAGCTGAAGCCCTACCGGCTCATGGATTTTCTGGTCTGGTGCGTGCTGGATGGCGTGGGCACGGCGTGGATCAAGGGTCGCGAGATGCCGCTGGCGCCAGGCACCTGCCTGATGCTGGAGCCGGGCTCGGCGCTCACGGCGGTGCAGGACCCGAAGCGCCGGTTGCGGGTGTTTTATCTGCACGCCGATTTTCTGGACGAACAAAACCAGCCGCTGCCGGCGGCGGCGGTCGCGCTGCCGCCGCTGCCCGTGGTCGTGAAAGATCTCTCCATTTTCGAGCCGCTCACGCGCCAGGTGGTCGAGGGCCACGGCGCGGGCACGGACCCCGGCCGGCTGAAGCGCGACCTGGCGCTGCGGCTGGTGTTTCTGCAAATCCACGAGGCGGCCCAGTCGCATCCCACGCGCAGCGACAGCACGAAGCTCGCGGCGGTGTTGCTGGCGGTGAACGAAAATCCCGGCATGGCGTGGTCGGTGCCGGAGATCGCGGAACGCGCCGGCCTGTCGGTTTCGCAGACGGCGCGGCGCATCCGCGAGCTGACGGGGCTGAGCCCGCGGGAGTTTGTGATCCGCGCGCGCATCGAGCGAGCGCGCCGGTTGATGGAGGAATCGTCGATGAGCCTGAAGCAGATCGCGGAGACGCTCGGCTACACCGACGTGTATTTTTTTCACCGCCAGTTCAAAGCCGTCGCCGGCGTGACGCCCGGCCGCTGGCGCCGGCCCGCGGGCGAGCCCGGCCCATTTGTAACCTAATAGGTTACAAACGGACTGGCTGATTCAGCGAGGAGAAGGCGAAAAGGGGGCAACGCAATGGATGACAAGTGGGCTTGGGAGTGGCATGATGGGATGCATGCCACCCCCTACTGGTTTGCCCGACTATCGATGGTCAATGATCGACGGATTAAGCGCTGCGGCCCGCGAGTCGGCCCTGCAGCTCAACCGCTACCTCACGGAAAGACTTCGGCCGCGTTATGGTGATACCTTGCGGCCCGGGCCACATACTCCGCTCTGGAATGCCTTCGTCAAAGAAGCCCGACCATGGTTGCAGCGCCGGGGCACCAAGATCCAACTGGCACGTTTGATCGGCGTGCCGCGCCAGCGGATCAACGATTACCTCGTTGGCCGCGGGCGCATGCCCGATGCCGAACGCATGCTATTGTTCCTTGACTGGCTCGCTGCCGTCAAACGCGGCCGCCCGAAGGCCTGAAACACGTCGCTCGCTCGACCCGTTTGTAACCTATTAGGTTACAAACGGACCGACCACTGCGTGACGGCGGCGGTGGCGATGAGCGGGAACTTGAACGTGCCGGCGTCGCCGGGAGCGCCCGCGATCAGGATGTAGCCGCTTTCGCCTTTCGGGCGGTGAAGTTGGCCGGAGAGGGTGCGGGTCCTGGCGTCCCAGCGCACGGCGGAGAGTTCGCGGCCGCCGCTTTGGTGGAAACTTGTGCCGACCGGCCACGGGTGCGGGCGCGGCTTGCGCAGCACGAGCAGTTTCACGGCGGGGCCGTGGAAGCCGATGTCGAGCAGCCCGGCCTCGGACTCGAGGATCGGGTGCGAGAAATCGCCGGGGTGACGGTAGGCGTCGGGGGCCTGCGGCACGCGCGGAATTTCGCCGAGGAACTGGCCCGACCAGAATTCATAGGCCCAGAGGCGGGCGCTTTTCGGCAGGCCGAGGCGCTCGAAGGCGACTTGGTAGCGGCGGCTGAGGTTGACCTTGGAGCCTTCCTCGACGGGCGGCTCGGTCCAGTTGAAGATCGCGACGAGCGTCCACTCGTCCCAGTCGGCCTGCACCGGCAGCGACCACACACAGGCGCCCTGCGGATCGGGGTTGATGACCGGCGGCGCGATGGGCTGGCCCTTCACGAGCGGGAGATACGGCAGCGTGCCGGTGGCGATCGGCTCGAAAAGATCGACGGTGCGCGCGGGTGTGTCGTTTGGCGGGAGCGTGGCGAGGAGCACGGACCAGCGGTCCTCGGGCAGCGTGGTGAGGTCGTCGCCGATATCGACGTGGCCGGCGCCCATGAAGGTGATGGTGGCGCGGAGGCGTGCCTCCTCGAGCGTGCCGGGCAGGCCGACGACGAGGCACGACGGTTGCTGGAGCGCCCAGTGGCTTTTGAAAAGATGGCACGCGTAGGCGGTGTAAACCTCGCGCAAGTGGCGCCAGCCGAGACCGGTGTTGCCGGTGTCCATGTTGGAGTAGCCGAGACCGGCGATGCCCGCCGCGGCGGCATCGGTGCCGGAGCAATCCATCATGAGCGCATCCTTGGGGTGCTGGGTTTCGAGCGCGTCCTGGGCGATGCGGAAGGCGCGGCGGACGGCTTCGCGCGCGCGGGTGTTGATGAGGCGCGGGTCGTGGCGGCCGCGGAGTTCCTGGTTGGTGCCGACGCCGGCGAAATCCCATTTCACGTAGCGCACGCCTTTCTCGGCGAGGCGGGTGAAGTTTTCGCGCAACCACTCCTGCGCGCCGGGATGCGAGACATCGAGCGCGTAGATCGGACAGAACGGCGCCCAGAACCAGTTGTAGCAATTGTGCGGCTTGCCGTCGGCGCCGCGCAGCAGCCACTCGGGGTGCGCCTGGGCGACCGGGTGCGTCGCGGCGATGCACATCACGCCGACCCAGATGCCGAGGTCGAACTCCTCCTTGCGCAGTTCGGCGCTGAGCCAGCCAAGGCCGCGGGAGAAACGTTCGTTCTCCTCGAAGAATGAGGGGATGTTATCTTTCTCCCAACCGAGATCGACCTGGATGATGCGCAGGCCGAGGTCGTGGAGATTGCGCGCGCGGGCGGCGCGGGCGGTGGCGAGGACGTTGTCTTCGGTGACACGCAGGCGATAGGGATACCAGCTGCACCAGTTGACGAGCGGGCCGGGCGGCGGGCCGAAGCGGTTGCGCCTGGCGATGCGCGCGCCGTGGGCGTCGAGCAGTGCGAGCGGGTCGGCGCCGAGCGCGATAACGAGTTCGCCGAGCGCAACCGTCTCGCCGGGCGCCACGAGCAGGTCGCCGCCGTCAAAATCGATCGAGAAGCTGCGGAAGCCGGGGATTTTTTGCGGGCGCGCGGCGGTGGCGCCGGCGGAGGCGGCCGAAGCGCCGGACGCGTTGGTGGTGTTTCCGGCGTCAACGTTGTCGGCGCCGGCGGCGAGGCGGCTGGCGCTGGCCTGGTCGAGCAGCAGGCGGCCTGTGAGATTGGGCAGCCAGCGATCGATGGTTTCGAAGCCGATGAGCAGGCCTTGGCGCGCGGCGGGGTTGTAGAAGAGCGTGTGCGTCTGGCTCGTGAACGCGCCGGTGGTGCCATCGAGGGCCTTGAGCTGGTCGCTGCCGGTGAAAATCTGGCGCGGCGTGCGGATGCGGCCGTGATAGGAAGCTTGCTCGAGGATGCGCACGGCATCGGATTGCGGCCCGAGGCCGAGGTGCGCGGTGGCGAAGAGCACGACCTCGCGCAGGGTGAGCGGCTGCCGGCTCGTGTTGCGCAGCGTGCTCGTGATGCGCAGCCGCGACTTGGATTCCGCGGCGAAAGTCTGGACAAGCTCGACGCGCGCGCTGCGCCAGATGGCGCGGTTTTTATTCTGCGCGCCGGCGCGCAGCGGGTGTTTTTTTCCGTTTTCTCCGCCGAGCTGCAGGGCGGGTGCGCCCGGCCCCAGCGTGAACGGCCCGGCGGCCAGGGTGAGTTTCCCGGCGCGGAAGGAGATTTTCATGGGGCGGGGCGGACGGCCCGTTTGTAACCTATTAGGTTACAAACGGGGTTGGGGTGACGCGGACAGGAGCGAACTCAGAGCAGCACTTCGCGGCCGGCGTTGGCGCGGCTTTCGTTGGCGGCTTCGATGAAGCGGATGAGCTCGATGGTCTCCTCGGCCTCGACCGGCGGCTTGCCCGTGCGGAAGAACTCGAGGATGGCCTCGGCGAGACAGGTGAAGAAACCCTTCGTCTCGGTCTGCACGTTGACGTGGGAGCTGGTCTTCTCGAAGTGCACGAGGCCGTGGTATTCGTAATTGGCGGTGCGGTTGCAGTGGACGGTGCCGATGCGGCCGTCGGCCCAGACACCGGTAATGAGATCGAAGCTGTCGTTGGTGACGACGCGCACGCTCTGGCAGCCGCGGCCCATGGTGGTGTAGAGCATCTCGATCGGGTGGATGCCATACCAGAAGAAGCCGGGGTTGGTGACCTCGAGCGCGGCGGGACCGTGGAACTGGGCGCCCTTCACGAGCGACTTGGTCTCGGGCGTGACGACGCGGGTGAGCGCGCCGGTGAAGCGCAGCGACGACGAGGTGAAGATCGGGACGTTAAGTTTCTTCGCGACGTTGAAGATCGCGCGGGCGTCGATGGTCCGCAGCGCGAACGGCTTGTCGACGAACACCGGCTTGCCCTTGGCGGCGGCGGCGATGCGCTGGAACTGCTCGAAGTGCACGCGGCCGTCGAGGGAGGTGTGGAGGATGGCGTCGCTGGCCTCGACGACGGCCTCGATGGAATCGTAAATCTTGACGCCGAATTTTTCCTGCAGGTCCTTGGTGTAGCCGGGGACGCGGCCGATGCTGGACTCGAGGTCGTGCGAGCCGCCGGGATAGGCGGCGACGACCTTGGCGCCGGCGATGGGCGCCTTGGCCGCGGGGTTGTTAAACGTATCGCTGAAAACGATCACGTGAGAGGTATCGAGGCCGATGATGCCGAGCTTGAGTTCTTTGTTCATGGGGAAGGTTAAAGGGGTTCGAACCGAAAGGGGGCGGGGTGATGGCGGGGCAGCTCAACGCGCGGGAACGCGGCGGGCAACTCCGCAGTGTGTCCTCGGGAAACTGAGCGCGGGGCGGGGAGGCAACAAGGCGGGGACCTCCCTACCCGTAGAATGGAGGGTGATTGGCGGGTGGCGCGAAGCGCGGGTCGGAGCCCCGCATGACCAAATTTTGTCGCGCCGCGGGGTGCGGGAGGATGATGCTGGAGAGCATGAGCAACCCCCACGTCCTTCCGCGCATCCGCCTGCTGGCCACGGGCGGGACCATCGCAGGCGCGCAGACCAGCGGCGACGGACGCGGCTACACGGCGGGGTCGTTTTCCATCGCGGCGCTGATCGCGGCCGTGCCACAGCTGGCGGCGCTGGCGCAGATCGAAGTCGAGCAGGTGGCGCGCATCGGCAGCCAGGACATGGACGAGGCGGTCTGGCGCTCACTCGCGGCGCGCGCCCAGGCGGCCGTGGATGAACCCGGCATCGCCGGCGTCGTGATCACGCACGGGACCGACACGATGGAGGAGACCGGTTATTTTCTGAACCTCGTGGTGAAAACCGCCAAGCCGGTGGTGCTCGTCGGCGCGATGCGGCCGGCGACGGCGATGAGTGCCGATGGGCCGATGAATCTTTTCAACGCCGTCGCCGTGGCGGCGCAGCCGGCGTCGGCGGGGCGCGGCGTGCTCGTCGTGGCGAACGATGAGATCCATTTTGCGCGCGAAGTGGCGAAGACGAACACGACGCAGGTCGGCACCTTCAAGTCGCCCAACCGCGGGCTCGCCGGGTTGATTAATAATGGCCGGCTGCACTTTTTCGGACCGGGTGTGCGCCGGCACACCGACGGCAGCGAGTTTGCGCCGCTCGGGGCGGCGACGTTGCCGCGCGTGGCGATTCTTTACGCACATGCAGGGATGGGCCGTGAGTTGATCGACGCCGCGGTGCAGTCCGGCGTGCGCGGGCTCGTGATGGCCGGCGTGGGCGATGGCAACATGTCGTCGCCGGCGCTCGCGGCGTGCGCGGAGGCGGTGCGCGCGGGTGTGGCCGTGGTGCGCAGCTCGCGCACGGGCGGCGGCGTGGTCGAGCGCGGGATCGAGACGGATGACGACGGCCTCGGGTTGATCGCGGCGGATGAGTTGAATCCACAGAAAGCGCGCGTGCTGCTGATGCTCGGGCTCACGCGGACGCGGGAGCCGAAGGCGTTGCAGGAATTGTTTTACGCCTACTGAGGCGGACCGGCCGTGAAACCACAAATGAACCCAGATCAACCCAGATGGGCAGAGATGCCGGAAGGTGGAATGAGTTGGTTTTGCGGGCAGGTTATGCGCGGCGGGCCCAGCGGTCCCGCCCTACCTCAGACCATTTATGCATAACGCTACGTTTCAATTGCCGGTCTGGTTCGACCTTGGGGCCACGTTTGCCTTTGCGCTGACGGGAGCGCTTGCGGCGGTGAAGCGCGGCTACGACATCGTGGGGCTGGTTTCGCTCGCGATCGTGTCGGGCATCGGCGGCGGGTTGATCCGCGACGGGATTTTCCTGCAACAAGGCGACATCACGCCGCTGCTCACGAATCCGAACTACCTCTACGTGATCGGTGCGGCGGTGGCGACGAGCGTGGTGCTGGGCAATCGCGTGCGGCGGTTTCACCGGCTGATCGCGGTGGTGGATGCGGTGGGCCTCGGGGCGTATGCGTGCTTCGGCGTGCAAAAATCGCTGCAGGCCGGCCTGGGCGCGTCGGCGGCCGTGCTGGTGGGCGTGGTCAACGCGGTGGGCGGTGGCGTGCTGCGCGACCTGCTCACACGGGAGGAGCCGCTCGTGTTCAAGCCGGGGCAGTTTTACGTGCTCACGGCGCTGGCGGGCGCGGTGACGTTTGTGTTTCTCACGGTGCAATTCGAGCTGGGCCCGACGCGCGCGGCGTGGGCGGCGATCGTGCTGACGTTTGTGTTCCGCGTGCTGACGATCCGGTTCAACTGGCGGTCGGAGGCCGTGTCATCGGTGAGCATGAAGCTGTAGGGCGATCAGTTTCCCATTATTTCAATACGCTGGAATATTTGGCCGCAAAAAGGCGCAAAAGGGTCGGACTTGTTGCTGGGCTCGAACGCGCGTCTATAGACGCCTCGGACGCTTCTTTCGCGGGCGGACTTTTGCGCTTTTTTGCGGCTAATCCGGTTTGATCTCAGGGCGAAGTAAAGTGGCAGCGAGGGCGAACCTGAAGCTGTGAAATAAAAAGAGGCGGCCGAAGCCGCCTCTGAAGTGAGTGGATTGGGAAGCTTGTTGCGGGGCGCTTATTCCAGGCCGGTCACGTTGAGGTCGGCGGAATATTCGATGGAGAACTTGACGGTGAGCTCGCGCTTTTCGGCGGGCTTCAGATCGAGGGTCCACTTCAAGACGCCTTCGTCGGTCGGCTTGAGGTCCTTCACGTCGGGAGTGAGCTGCTTCACGATGATTTTCTCGTTGCGCGAGAGCGGGACCTGGTCGGCGACGATGACGCGCTCGGCGGTCTTCTTGTTGTTCTGGATCGTGATCAGATACTCGTAGGTGATGCGCTTGCTCTTGCTGGTGAAGCCGGTGTCCTCGGTGAACTTCTGGACGCGCTTGTGTTTCACGCTGATGCCTTCGTCGGCGCCGAGGGCGAGGTCGAATTTTTCGCCGGCCATCACGGTGCGGAGCTGGCTGGTGGCGACGAACGTGCCGTCGAGGAAGACATTCATCGCGCCGGCGAGCAGCGGGAATTCGGTGTTGTTGAAAACCTTCGAGGTGAGGAAGGCGGTCGTCTGCAGCTTCGGGACCGTCAGGTATTCGGGCTGAGCGTTGAGCTTGGCGGACGTGATCGGGACTTTCTGCGGCGAGTTGTCGCTCGGGACGCTGGCGGTGGTGGCGATCTTGAAGGAGGCGCTGGTGGCGCCGGCTTCGATGGTGGCGGTGGCAAGCTCGGCATCGTAGGCGTCGGCTCTGCCACCAGTTGCGATGTTGCTGGTGAGAGTCTGCATGTTGATT
Source organism: uncultured Opitutaceae bacterium (assembly GCA_964525935.1). GTDB lineage: Bacteria > Verrucomicrobiota > Verrucomicrobiia > Opitutales > Opitutaceae > UBA2377. The sequence goes on from CAZGJZ010000002.1 coordinate 28,198, forward strand.
GCGCTCGGAGCAGCCGCTTCGGCGCGCATGGCCTTTTGCTGCCGGATCTCCCCCGCATACAAACGGGGTTCGAACACATCCAGGTTCCACGGTGAGATCTGCGGCGCGGCGCCGCCGAGGCCGGGGCGGGCGGTGGAGAGGGTGAGGGCGACGTCTTTCCAGTCTTCGCCGGTGCTTTGGCGGACGATGCCGAAATAGCCGAGATTAACGATGCGTTCGCCGCTGAGGACGCGGGCGTCGTAGCTGGGCGACCAGCTTGCGCCGGGCAGCGTGTAGGAGAGGGAGACGTCGAGGCTGCCGGGCTGGGGGGCGGAGACGCGGACGGTCACGGTCTTGTAGCCGCGGCCACCGGCGCCGCGCAGTTCGTTGAGCTGGGCCTGCACGGTGTTGATCTTGTTCTGCAGCTCCTCGCGCTGTTCATCGAGCGCGGTGCGTTCGGTGGTGAGCTTGGTTTTCTGCTCGGTGAGGTAGGTGAGCGAGGTGGTGAACTGGCCGAGGTCGGGGCGGGGAACGTCCTTGGTGGGCGGCGCGAAGAGCGCGGCTTCCATGCGGTCGAGCATGGTGGTTTGGGCGGAGAGGACGTTGCCGCGGTCGTCGACGCTACGGACCTGTTTGCCGAGGGCCTTGAGCTGGTCCTCGAGATCCTTCACGCGGGCGTTGGGGGTGAAATCGACGTAGGTTTGCTTCGCGCTGACATCGAGGATGAGGGCCTGCGCGGTGCCGCGACCACTGACTTGGAGGGAGCGATCGTCGAGGGACTCGGGGAGATTGGCGAAGACGAGTTCGGTCGTGCCACCGGCGAGGTCGGTGGCGGCAGTGCGGGTGACGACGGCGCGGTCGGTGTAAACGGTGACGGCGCTGATGGCGGATTCGACGGGCTTGGGCGCGGCGGTCGCGAGGGTGGCGGCCAGGAGCGCGCCGAGGGCGAGGAGGAGATATTTCTTCATGGGAACAGAGTGAACGGAGTTGGATGGGTGCTGGGGGTAAACGTTCCCAGTTAAGAAATATTAGGGAAGTGGGCCGAAAATAGGGCCACGGAGACGCGGAGGCACGGAGAAAAACCAGCAACCCATGCTCAAAGCATGTGCGGGCTTTGAGTGAATCAAGCTGCGCAACCTAGCTCTGTGGCTCCGCGTCTCCGCGGCCAATCGGTCGGGCTGAATTCTTTACCAACTGTCGCTGCGGAACGGGGAGGCGGGGAGACCGGAACCGTTGTAGAGATTGGCGTCGGGGGAGTTGGACCAGGCGTAGCGGACGGCGACGGGTTCCTTCACCTCGGGGGCGGAGACGAGGAGGGTTTCGCCGGCGATGCTGGCGGTGGCGGCATAAAACCGGCGGTCGGCGCCGGCGATTTCGAGGGACTGCAGGGGTTTGCGGTCGGCGATGAGGCCGCTGCCGGCGTGGGTGAAGCGCACGCGGAGGGCGGCGCCTTCGCGCGTGGCGCTGGCGAAGACGGGGCCGCTCCAATCAACATGGATGCCGTAAACCTGGGCCTTGGCGAGGAGGGCGAGGCGGCGGCCGACTTCCTGTTTGTTGGTCGGATGGATGTCCTTGGGGTCGCCGATGTCGATGATCACGGCCTGGCCGGTGTTGGGCAGGGCGAGGGCCTTGGCCTGCGTCTCGCGGAGGTAGGCCCAGCCGCGCTGGGTGTCATCGCCGGGTTGAACGAAGTTGGCGAGTTGCACGAAAAAGAAAGGGAAGTCGCCCTGGTTCCACTGCCCGCGCCAGGCGCGGATCATGGCGGGAAAAATCTCGGCGTATTCAGCGGGGCGCGCCCAGTTGGACTCGCCCTGATACCAAATGGCACCGCGCAGCGCGTAGGGTTGGAGCGGGGCGATCATGCCGTTGAAGAGGCAGGCGGGACCGTAGGGCGTGCCGGGGCCGACGGGGGCGACGGGCCAGCGCAGGGGATTTTTGGTCTTGGTGGCCTTGGCGTGGGCCTCGGCTTCCTTCCACGCGGCCATTTCGGCGGGATGGTTGGCGGTGCGCTCGGCGAAGTTGGCGAGGCCCTCCTGCCAGCGCGCGTCGATCGCGGTCCACGCGGTCGTGGACTGGAGCGTGACGGTGTCGGTCCACGCCTCGACGGCGGTGCCGCCCCAGGTGCTGTTGACGATGCCGACGGGCACGCCGAGTTTGCGGTGGAGGTCGCGGGCAAAGAAATACGCGACACCGCTGAAGGTGCCGACGGTGGCGGGCGAACAGATTTTCCAATCGCCGACGACGGTGTCGGCGGGCTGCTGGGCGGAGGTGTTACGCGCGTCGAACTGGCGGATGAGCGGGAAGTTGGCGGCGGCGATTTCGCGTTCGGCGTCGGCGGACTTGGCGACGGGCCATTCCATGTTGGACTGGCCGGAGGCGAGCCAGACTTCACCGACGAGCAGGTCGCGGAGCGTGAGGGTATTTTTGCCGGTGACGGTGAGTTCCTGCGGCACGGCGGACGCGGGCACGGGTTCGAGGTAAACGATCCAGCGACCGTCGGTGCCGGCGGTGGCGCTGATCTGCTGGCCTTGGAAGGCGACGGTCACGCGCTCGCCGGGCTCGGCACGGCCCCAGACGGGGAGGGGTTTGTCGCGCTGCAGGACGGCATGGTCCTGGAAGAGCGGGGCGAGCGTGACGTCGGCGAGGGCGGACGTGGCGAGGAGGGCGAGCGTGAGGGCGATGAGAATGGGACGCATGGGACTGATGGGACGTATGGGGTGAAAGGGAGATAGGACTTATAGGTCGTATAGGACCTCTAGGTCTTATGGAAAGACGCGACTACGGCAGCTCTGAGATCGTGGTTGATGGTTCGGTATCGGGCGCGTGCAGGTAGGCGTGCAACTCGGCGGCGAGGCGGGGGCCGATGCCGTCGACGGCCTGGAGTTTTTCGGGCGTCGCGGTCCGGAGGCGCTCGATGCTGCCGAAGTGCGCGAGCAGCGCGGCGCGGCGCACGGGGCCGAGGCCGGCGAAATCGTCGAGGACGGACTCGCGCAGGCGCTTGGAGCGGAGGTCGGCGTTGTAGGTGTTGGCGAAACGGTGCGCCTCGTCGCGCATGCGCTGCAGGAGATTCAGGCCGGGGTGGCTGATGGGGAGGTTGAGTGGCGCGCGCTGGTCGGGGAAGATGATCGTCTCGTGTTTCTTCGCGAGGCCGATGAGCGCGGGCGGCTCGACGCCGATGGCGACGAAGGCCTTGAGCGCGGCGGCGATCTGCCCGCGGCCGCCGTCAATGACGACCAGGTCGGGGAGGAGTTTGCCCTCGTCGGCGAGGCGGCGGTAGCGGCGGCCGACGACTTCCTCCATCGCCTTGAAATCGTCGTTGCCGATGAAGCTCTTGATCTGGAAGCGGCGGTAGTGGTCCTTGTCGGGGCGGCCGTCGGTGAAGTGCACCATCGAGGCGACGACGTAGGTGCCGGAGATGTGGGAGATGTCGAAGCACTCCATGTGCATCGGCGGGGCGCTGAGGCTGAGCGCGGCCTGAAGCGAATCGAGCGCCTCGCGATCGGGGCGGAGGAGCTGCGGGTGGTCGCGCTCGAACTTGCGCGTGCGGGCGAGCGTGCCTTCGAGGGCGACGATGAGGTCGCGCAACTCGGCGGCTTTTTCGTAGGCCTGGCGCGCGGCGGCGGCGGTCATCTCGGCGCGGAGCGACTCGAGCCACTCGCGGGACTTGCCGTCGAGGAAGGCGCAGGCGGCGTCGACGCGCTGGCGGTAGTCGGCGACGGTGACGATGTTGCCCTGCGCGTAGAGTTCCTGACGCAGGTCGTCGTAGAGCTGCCACGTGCCGTCGGGGAGTTTCTTCGGCGTGGCGTCGCCGAGGAGAATGCCAAACTGGCGACGCATCTGCGTGAGGGTTTTGCGCAGGAGGCCGGAGTGGGCGAAGGGGCCGAAGTAGCGCGAGCGGGTGTCCTTGCGGATGCGCGTGAGAGCGAAGCGCGGGAGCTCGGGCGCGAGGTCGACGCGGACGAGGAGGAAGCGCTTGTCGTCGGTGAAGTCGGTGTTGTAGCGCGGGCGCCACTGCTTGATGAGCTTGCCCTCGAGGAGGAGCGCCTCCGGCTCGGATTTGACCTCAATGGTGTCGAGATCGACGATCATCTCGATGAGCGCGCGGATCTTGGGCTGCGAAATGGTGCGGGCGCGGCCCTGTTGGAAATAGGAGGAGACGCGCTTGCGCAGGCTGTTGGCCTTGCCGACGTAAATGATGCGGCCGAGGCGGTCCTTCATCAGGTAGACGCCGGGCTTGTCGGGGAGGGCGCGCACCTTGGCCTTGAGGTTGTCGGTGGTGCTCATGGCCCGGCTCCTTTGAAGCTACGCCGGGCTCGTCCCTGGCCTCCGGCCGAGGGGAGGCCGGTTTTGGTGGGTTGAAATGTCGCCGCTGGCATTTTGCCAAAATCGGCCTAATTGTGATTCCCGCAAGTATGGTTTCATCCAGTTCACCACAACCCGGCGCCCCGCGCCTGACCAAACGCTACGAACTTCTCACGCTCGGCGACGAGCTGCTGCTCGGGCTGACGGCCAACGGCCACCTGACCTTCATCGGCGCGCAACTGGGCCGGCGGGGCGTGCTGCTCGCCCGCAACGTCACCATCACCGACGAGGCCGACGACATCGCGCGGCAGTTCCGCGAGAGCTGGGCGCAGGCCGACGTAATCATCACGACCGGCGGGCTCGGGCCGACCTGCGACGACCGCACCCGCGAAGTGATCGCCGAGGTGTTGGGGCAGAAGCTGGTGTTCGATCCGGCGATCGAGGCGGCGATTTTGGACCGCTTTAATAAATTCGGCCGGAAGATGACGCCGAACAACCTCAAGCAGGCCTACCGTTTCGAGCGCGCCGAAGTGATTCCCAACGCCAACGGCACCGCGCCGGGCCTCTGGGTCGAGCAGGATGGCAAGGTGCTTTGCATGCTGCCCGGGCCGCCGAATGAGCTGCAGCCGATGTTTACCGAACAGGTGCTGCCGCGACTGGCGAAGCTCGGGCTCATCCTCGACCGCGAGGCCTACGTGCAGATCCGCAGTGCGGGCATCGGCGAATCGGCGCTGGAGATGAAGCTCCAGCCGGTCTTCGACCGCCATGGCGAGGCGCTGAGCATCGCGTTCTGTGCGCACCAGGGACAGGTGGACTGCCGGTTGAGTTCGCCGAGCGGCAAGCTCTCCTTCGCCCAGCTCGACGAGGTGGCCGCCGAGTGCGCGCGGCTGCTCGGGGAAGATTTCATGTGCTACGGCTACGACCCGCTCGCCAAGGTCTGCGCCGACCTGCTGCGCGCGCAGGATAAAAAAATGGCGGTGGCGGAGACGGCGACCGGCGGGTTGCTGGCCAACGCGTTCACCGACATCTGCGGGGCATCGAAGTTTTTTGCCGGCGGCGTGGTCTGTTATTCAAACGACGCGAAGATGACGCTGCTGGATTGTCCTGAGTGTCTGATCTCGCAGCACGGCGCCGCCAGCGCGGAGTGCGCGGTGGCGATGGCGACCGGCGCGGCGGAGCGGTTGGGCGCGGATTACGCGATGGCGGTGACGGGTTTTGCCGGACCGTGTGGCGGACCGAATGAAAACCCGGTCGGCACGATCTTCATCGCGTTGCATGCGCCCCATGGCGTGTGGGCGAAGAAACTCAGCTATCCCGGCCCGCGCGCCACGGTGAAAGTGCGGACGGTCAACGCCGCGCTCGACTGGCTGCGCCGCGAACTCGTGCGCGCCGGCGGCGGCGTCAGCACGCCCACGCGCCGCACCTCGGCGATGCAGTAAAGGCAGGGCGCGGTCTCTGACCTGCCCTGCTTTGCGTGGCATTTTCTACAATTAGGAGTTTGGCTCGGTTGCTGGGCCGCGGCGATTGCGGTCAGCTTTTTACCCCAAATGAAAAACTCTTCCCTCTCCCCGACCCAGACGGCGGATGTGGTGGTGATCGGCGCCGGCGTGCACGGGGCCTCGACGGCGTTTCACCTGGCCAAGGCCGGGGCGGGGCGCGTCGTCGTGGTGGACAAATCCGGTGTCGCGTCGGGACCCACCGCGAAGAGCGGTGCGATGATGCGGCCGATTTTTGTCGAGGCGCCTTATATCCAGCTCGTCATGCAGGCGACCGAGATGATGGAGCATTGGGACGATGTCGTCGGCGGCGACCCGGGTTTTGTGGAGCGCGGTTTCCTGCGCTTTACGCGGAATTTTACCGAGGCCGATCTCGGAGGAAATCTGGAGCTGATGACGAAGCTCGGCGTGAAGTTTGATATTCTCAGCACCGACGACTTGCGGGCCCGCGTGCCGGATGCGGAGTTCCGCGGCGACGAGCAAGGGTTGTGGATTCCGCGGGCGGGTTATGCGGACCCGGTGCGCACGACGCGCACGCTGGCGCGGGCGGCGGAGCGGCTGGGTGTTAAAATTCTCGAAGGCGTGCAAGTCACCGCGATCCACGCGAGCGGCGGCCGCGTCGAAGGCGTGCAGACGGACCAAGGTCTGATCCAGACGCGCACGGTGGTGAACTGCGCGGGTCCGTGGTCGGCGCGGCTCGCGGCCGGCATCGGCGTGCAACTGCCAATCGAAACGCACCGCGGCGGCACGAGCTTGTTTCAACGGCCGGAGTCGATCCCGGTGGGCAGCCCGATTTTGTCCGATGGCGTGAACCAGGTTTATTTCCGCGAGGTGAGCGACCACGTGCTGCGCGCGGCGCATTTCGGCTGGACGAATCATCCGGTCGATCCCGACCACTACGACGAGACGGTGACGACCGACCAGCTGAAATCGGTGCGCGATGATTTGAAAAACCGTTTCCGCTCGATGCAGCGCAGCGTGTATGCGGGCGGATTTTCCGCGATCTACGACATGACGCCCGATGCGCATCCGATCATCGGCAACATCGGCGGAGTCGGCGGCTTTTGGTGCAACTGCGGCTGGAGCGGCAACGGCTTTGCCAGCGCGGCGGCGGTGGGCGGGCACATTGCGGCGCGCATCGCGGGCCGGAGCACCGACGTGGATCTCGGCATGTTTGCGTGGCCGCGTCCGCCCGAGACCAAGATGCGTCCGGACGGAAACTGGATCCGGCGCTGAGCGCGGAGGCAGGAGTGGCCTGACCGGCGCGTTCAGAGCGTGCCGAGCAGGATGACGTCCTGCATTTCGCGCGTGAGTTTCAGCGCGGCGGAGAGGCGGGCGATTTCGGTGAAGCCCGCGGCGCGCAACGCGCGCAGTTTCGCCGCATCGCCGGCGGCGATGTGGGCCTGCACCTGGCGGATGCCGAGTTCACGCGCTCCGGCGAGCAGGGATGTGAGTAGCTCGGACAGATGCGACTCGTAATGATCGTGTGTGACGAAATCGACGGTGGCGGTGTGGCCGCGGCCCGGGCCGGGCGCGCGGGTGATGCTGCCGAACCCGAGGACGCGGCCGGTCTTCGGCGCGGTGAGCACGGCGAGCAAACCGCCGCGGGCGACGGTGTCATACCACAGCACGGGGAAATTCGAGAGGCACCGTTCCAGCAATAAATGCCGCGCCGAGAGCAGGCCGCGCGGATAATCGAGGCACACGGTGGCGAGCGGCTGGGTCGCGAGCAGCGTGAGGCCGGGCAGGTCGGCCCAGGTGGCGGCGCGGACTTTCACCGCCTGGCCGGGGGCGAAATACTTTTGCTCGAAGTCGGCGGCGCCGAGCGCACGCCGCATCACGCGACCGTTCTGCCAGGCGAAGCCGTGCTGCGTGTAAACGTTGTGCGGTTTGCGCGCGGTGCCGAGCAGGCACACGGCACAACCCGTGGCCTTAATCTGCTCGAGGGTGTATTTGATCACGCGGCCGGCGAGACCGCGGTCGCGATGGCTGCGGTGCGTGAGCACGCTGCCGATCACGGCGATTTCGGGGTGCGCACGGGTGTAGTGAAACGTGGCCGTGGCGAGCGGTTCGCCGTGGTGGCGGGCGAGCACCGTGGTGATCGCGAGCGCCTCGCCGTAGTCACCGCTCATGGCCTCGAGCCAGTCGTAATCGGTGCGCGTCCACTCGGTGCGCAAGAGCTGGATGAGCTCGGCCTGCGCCGCGGGCACGAGCGGGTAGGGGAGCAGTTCCAGGGTCAGGTCTGCGTCGTCGAGGCGGGCCGGTTGGGTGGACATGGAGAAGGGACGTCGGGCGAGTGGGGCGGAAGGGCGAAGCGGTTCGCCGCTGCAAAACCATCACCGTGCCGCCGCGCAACGGTCAAGTGCGCGCCGGCCATTTCCTACAATTAGGAAGTCAGCTCCGTTGCGGGAGAGGCGACGCGTTCGTCATTCCGTTGCGCGAAGTTTCATCCCGTGTGCCCCCATGGGATTTTGCCAGAGCGAGTGCCGCTGCCGAGTCCAACTCCACCCCTTCCTGCCACCATGAAAACACACACCATCCTGCACTTCGCCGCCGGTGCCAGCCTTTGGCTGGGCCTGTCCGCGGCCTTGTGCGCTCAGACCGCTGCCGGCACGTCCAAGCCGGCGGCTGCGACCGATGACAACAACGATACCGTCGTGCTCACCCCGTTCCAGGTCTCCGCGGAGAATGACTTGGGTTACCGCCGGCTCAGCACGGTGACCACGTCGCGCGCGGCCGTGCCGATCCTCCGCGAGCCGCTGGCGGTGCAGGTCATTTCCGGCGAGTTGCTCAAGGACTTCTCGGTGACGGACGCCTACCATGTCTTCCGTTACTCGGCCAGCGTCACCGTCGGTGAGAACGAAGTCGGCCAGAGCGGCATCGTGACGATGCGCGGCTTTCAAATGCCGCGCTATTTCAACGGCGTGGGTTTCTCCAGCGCCGGCGGCCTCAATCCCTACCTGGTCATGGACAACATCGACCGCGTGGAGATCGCGAAGGGCGCGCAGGGTTTGTTCTTCGGCAACTCGACGCCGAACGGCGTGGCGAACTACATCACGAAGAAGCCGCAGTTCACCACGGCGAACTCGGTGCAGCTGACTTACGGCAGCTACAACTTCAACAAGGCGGTGGTCGATATGCAGGGCGTGTTCAGGGATCACAACATGGCCTGGCGCCTGATCACCTCCTACTACGAACGCGACGGCCGCGTGAACGAGCAGCACCGCTCGACGGTCTTTGCCGCGCCGTCCTTCGTCTACCGGCCCAACGCCAAGTTCCAGTTCGAAGCCGAGCTGAACTACAGCCAGCAGAAGATCCCCTACGGCACGTTTGCCCGCGATTTTGCGATCAACCCGCAATTCTACACCGATCTCGCCAGTCCCAGCGCGGCGATCCTTGCCTTCATGAAGACGAAGTATGGCCTCGCCGACGACACGGCCGCCAAGGCCAAGGTGGAGGAGCGCTACGGTCGCAACCAGCAGTGGAACACCTTCCTTGTTAACTGGCAGGCCGACACGCTCGAGCGCACGGGCCTGCAGCCGTTCCAGTTTACCGGCGACACCGTCAACTGGCTGCGTTACTCGCCCGATGGCGACAGGCTTCACGTCTCGAAGGGCAACCAGGACGGCGATACGATGGTCTACGATGCGGCGACGACCTTCACGCCGGTCGAGCACCTCTCGTTCAAATACCACTGGACGCGCATGGACACGCAGGCGAATTTTGTCCGCCACCTGATCCTCCCCAACGGCGGCCTGCGCGCCGACGGCCGCGTGCCCACGCTCAACGTGCAGTATATCGACGCGGCCTCCGACGGCGTGCGGGCGGCCTATTCGGATATCCAGACGCTGGACGCGGTTTTCGACACCGAACTTGCGAACATCAAACATCAGGTGCTGGTGGGCATGGAAATCCGCCGCTCCTTCTCCACCAACGGCAACGTGACCCTCGATTACACGCGAGCGACGGCCAGCGTGGACGAGCTGGGCAACCCGCTGACCGGGCTGGCGGTTTACCAGTGGTATGATCCGTTTGGCGGCAAGCCGGTGCCGGACTTCGTGCCGCTCATCAATGTCCGCCCCCGCGTCACGTCGCGCGCCAACTCCGATTTCAAGGATTACTACCTGACCTACCGGGCCTCCGCCCTGAACGACAAACTCGATTTCGTCGCGGGCGGCCGCCGGGTGCACCAGAAGCAGACGGGCTTCGATCACGACACGTGGACGGTCGGTGCGGTCTATGAATTCGTCCCCGGTTTCCGGGTGTTCGCCTCGAAGGGGCAGAACTTCGTCTTCGGTAACAACTACACCATCGAGGGCCCGGGCGTCACCCCGGCGGAACTCGCGAGCCGCAAACTGCTCAACTACGAAAAGGGCAACGGCACCGAGTTCGGCATCAAGACGGATTGGAACAACAGCACACTCTCGGGCAGCATCTCGCACTTCTTCGACCAGCGCGACGGCATCATCCGCAGCGACTACGCCAGGAACATCGCCGAGCCCCGCCTCAACGATCCCAACCCGAACAACCGCGTCACCTGGCGCCAAAACGGCGGCGTCGTGCAGGTGAAGGGCATCGACGGCGACATCGCCTGGACGCCGAACCGGAATCTCCAGGTCATGTTCAACTTCAACTACGAATATGAAGCCAAGGTGGTGAGCGATCCGTCCATCGACCTGACCAAGCCGTATCTGACCACTTACATCAAAGCGTTCCTGCGCCGGCCGCAGAAGAACCCGATCTGGCAGTCCAACGTGATCGCGAAGTATAATTTCACGTCCGGTCCACTGGCGAACTTCAGCGTCGGTGGCGCCGTCCGGTATGCCGACGAATACAACATGACGGACAGCCCCACGATGGATCTCATCGTGCCGGCGGAGACGATCATCGATGCGTTCGTCACCTACCGCACGAAATTCGCGAACACCCCGACGGACCTGAGCCTGAACCTGATCAACCTCACCGACACCTACAACGATCTCACGCGCGGCGATGGCTTCGAGGCGCGGCTGTCGGTGAGCTTCAAGCTGTAAGTCGTGCCGCCCGAATCGACTCATGATGTGCAGCGGCCGCGCCGGGCAGGCGCGGCCGCTTTTCGCCCGGCGGTGGCCGCGAAGCCTACTGCTAGAATAAACGCATGATTCCCGTGATCGCCCGGTCCGGTCAGCTTGCGGGTCAATTGTGTGGCCGGCTGTCGGGTGAACGGTTCTAGTCATCGCGCACCAGTCGAGGCGTCCCCCAGCTTTCCTTCTTCCCTTCGAAATTCCATGACGACTGACGCCAAGCTCCCCGCCCGTGCCTGGTTGGTCGTCGCCCTGCTCTGGGTCGTCGGCTGCCTCAACTACCTCGACCGGAATATGATCACCACCATGCGCGGTTCGCTGGTGGAGGCGATCCCGATGACCGACGCGCAGTTCGGCTTGCTCACCTCCGCGTTTCTTTGGGTTTATGCGGGCTTGAGCCCGTTCGCCGGCTATCTCGCCGATCGCGTGGGCCGGTCGCGGGTCATCATGGGCAGCCTGTTCGTGTGGTCCCTCGTCACGTGGGCGACCGCGCATGTGACCACTTATGAGCAGCTGTTCATCACGCGGGTGCTGATGGGCCTCAGCGAGGCGTGCTTTCTGCCGGCGGGGCTCGCGCTGGTGGCGGACTATCACCGGGGCACGACGCGGTCGCTGGCGACCGGCCTGGTGCTCGGGGGCGTGATGGTCGGTGCGGCGATGGGCGGGCTCGGCGGCAAGCTCGCGGAGCATCACCACTGGGGCTTTGCGTTCAACCTCTTCGGCCTGATTGGCGTCGCGTTTGCTTTCCTGCTGGTGCTCTTCTTGCGCGACGCCCCGCGCGAGGCGACGGAGACCGCGAGTTCGGCGATGCCTGGGAACCCCCGGCTGGGTGCCGCCATCAAAAGCCTGTTCAGCAGCGGATCGTTCGTCATCGCGTTCATTTACTGGGGCCTGCTCGGCGTGGCGGGCTGGATGGTGATCGGCTGGATGCCGACTTATGTTCAGGAGCACTTCCACCTCCCGCAGGGCAAGGCCGGCCTCATCGCCACCCTCTATGTCAACATCGCGTCGCTATTCGGCCTGATCATCGGCGGTGCGTGGGCTGATCGGTGGAGCCGCACGAATCGCCGCGCCTGCATCTACGTCACCTCGATCGGCCTGTTCATCGCGGTGCCCGCCATTCTCGTTGTGTCAAACACCAGCCTGCTCCCGCTCGCGATTGGCGCACTCGTGATCTACGGCCTGACGATTGCCTTCACGAGCGCGGAGATGATGCCGATCCTCTGTCTCATCCTCGACCGCCGCTACATCGCCACGGGCTTTGGCGTGCTGAACCTCTTTGCCTGTGCCGTCGGCGGCGCGACCACCTATGCCGGCGGCCTGATGCGCGATATGCAGATCGACGTCGCCCGGCTCTTCGAGGCGGGCGCGGCGGGCATCGTGGTGTGTGCGGTGATGCTGCTTTTCATCAAGCCGCGGGCCCAGCCCGGCGCCTGACCTGATTTTACCGTATGAAAAAACCCCTTATCACCGGCAGCTTTATCGACATCCAGCATGTCAACAACTGGGACGCCCAATACTGGGTCGACGAATGCCGCGACTGGCGCGACGAAAACTGGGATGCCATCGTCGGCGACATGCACGGGATCGGCCTCGACACCGTGATTCTCACCGGCTGTGCGATCTGGGGTCGCCCGCTTTATCCGGCAAATGTGAAAACCGTGGGCCGCCAGTTGCCAATGCCCTGCGCCGATCCGGTCGGTGCCATCATGCGGGCGGCGGAGCAGCGCGGCATGGGCGTTTTCCTCGGGCTCGGCGCGTTCGGTCGCTACTCGCTCAACGCCAATCCGGATCTATCGCCCGAGCACGATGACTGGCTGGGCAACATGGCGGTGGATCTGCGCGAGAAATACGGCCACCTCCGCGCGCTGCAGGGTTTCTACATCACCGCCGAGGCGCACGGGATCAAGGAAGGCGGACTCTTTGCGCAGGACGACTGCGACAAGACCGCGCGCTTCGTGAAAAAAATCCGCGAGCGCGTGGGCGACGCGAAGCTCATGATGTCGCCCGCCAACCTGAAAAAACCGCGCCCCGAGCAACTCGATACGCTGCTCCGCCAGCTCGACCAGCTCAACGTGGACATCTTCGCGTATCAGGATCACGCCGGCTTCGAAAAACTTTACCCGAGCCTCAATTTCTACGTCGCGGGCGAAGGCTACGAACTCATCAAGCCGCTCCACGAAAAACTCGGCCAGCAGATGTGGGTGAATTGCGAGATCTTCGAATACACCGAGAAGCGGGCCGACGGCCGCCGCGTTTGCACGCCCTGCCAGTTCGAACGCCTGGAGCGCCAGTTGCGCGTCGCCGCGCCGGTCGCCGATAAGATCATCACCTATCAATACCAGGGCCTGATGAGCAAACGTTCGCCGCTGGTGAACATCGGCGCGCCCGGCACGGACGCGTTGTATGACGGCTATGTGCAACACCGCGCCAAGTATCTTTAATCCCGCCACCCCATGCCCTACACCCGCCGCACCTTCCTGCAAAACACCTCGCTCCTCGCCGCCGCGCTGCCGCTGGCCAACCTGAAGCTTGCCGCGGCGGATGCGGCCGACTCCGCGGCGAAGCCGGCGCCGGCCACGGGGGTGTTGCATGAGGTGCTCTTCAGCCCGGGCAACGTGACCGAAAAGAAAAACGCCTACGACCGTTTCGAGGTGCTGAAAAAATCGCCGCTGAACCCGGTTATGACGGCGCAGATGCCGTGGGAGGGCGCGGGTGGCGTCAATTGGGGCAGCGTGCTGCGCGGGCAGGACGGGAAATTTAAGTTTTTCTACAACACCGATTTTCCCGGGGCGCAGGAAGGCGCGATCCTCATCGACAATTCCATGCAGGGGAAAAACCACTGCGTCCTCTGCTACGCCGAGTCCGACGACGGCATCACGTGGCGCCGGCCGGCGCTCGACCTGTATTTCACGGATAAATTTCCGGGCAACAACATCATCTTCGCCTGGCCTTCCTATTACAACGACGCCAGCACGGTCATCGAGGATCGCCACGACCCCGATCCGGCGCGGCGCTACAAGATGTCGATGTTTCACAACGACACGAAGGATCAGGATCTCACCGGCGTTTGTCTCTTCGTCTCGCCCGACGGCCTGCACTGGACCTTCACCGGCACCGTGCTGCCCTCACAGGACGCGTCGGCGATCTGGCAGGACCAGCGCACCGGCCACTACTACGCGTATCTCAAGGACCGCCTCGCCGGCAATCGCAGCCGGATGCTGATGCACAGCGCGGATTTTAAAAACTGGAGCGAGCCGCAGTGGATTTTCACGCCAGATCACGGGGACCACATTGGCACTAATTTCTATAACCAGTCTTCTTTCACCCTGTGCGGCCGCACGCTGGGTTTTCTCAATCTCTACGACCTCACCACGCAGACGACTTGGATCGAGCTGATCGAGAGCGGGGATAATCTCAACTGGCGGCGCATGCCCTCGCGCCCGCATCTCCTCGCGCCCGGCGTGCCCGGCACCTACGACTGCGGCGGCGCCTACGTCGGGTTGGCCGAGCCGATCCTCGTCGGTGACGAATACCGCTACTACTACTACGCCTCCGCCGACCGGCACGACGAGGCCACCGTCGGCGGAAATCCCGCGATGCGTTCCTCGCTCGCCTTCGCGACCTTCAAAAAGAACCGCCTCGTCGGCCAGCAGACGGAGCACGAGGGCTTTTTCGTGACGCTGCCGTTCAAGTGCCCCGGCGGCCGGTTGTTTTTGAATTTCATCTGCACGGGGCCGGTCACGGTCTCGATCAAGCGTCCGGGTTACGGCGATGATTATGTGCGTTTCAAGCAGGCCGACAGCAACCCGGTCACGGGCGACCAGCAGCGGGCCGAGATCACTTGGAGAACTGGTGCCAGCCTCGACGAGCTGAAAGACAAATACATCCGGCTCAAAGTCGCGGGCAAAGACCTCGTCTGCTACAGCGCGCGCTTTGAGGTTTGATCCCCGGCCGGCCGGCAGGAAACCTGCTCCGTCCGGCAAACCCATGCCTACTCCGACTTCCTCAATTTGTGATTTCGCCCGTTCCTTCATCCGCTGGGGGATCGATACGACCAAAAAGCCGCTGCTCACCGTCTCGCGGCAGCCGCCCACCACGCAGAACAACGTGCGCGTGCCGCTTGAATGCGTGGCGACCGTCACGCGCGACGGGACGGCACAGGAATTCGCCCTCGGCGCCTCGTGCAAGACGGAGCAGGTCTTCGTCGAACGCGATGTGTGGATGGACCCCAACGCCGACATGTGCGCCGTCACGGGCGCGGGGCAATTTCTCATCATCAAGCGCTGGGACCGCACGGACAAGGGCGTGCGGTTGCATCCGCCGACGCTCGGCTTCCAACCCGAGCGGCAATGCATCGATCCGGTGGCGGCGTTCCTGACGCAGTCGCTCGCGGTGCGCCGCCGCGCGGCCCGTCAGCTGGTCTCGATCGACGAGACCATCGGGGCGCTTGCCGGCGATCAGGAAGTGACGGCGCGGACGACGTGGGCCATCCCTGGCGGTGAAGTGACCATCGAGTATCCGGTGAAGACGGTGAATTTCAGCGAACGCCACCGTTACTACCAAGTGGACACGGGGCCGGTGTTGTTTTTTGGCGAGCCGACCGGACCGAATCTGATCGAGAATTTCCATCTGGCCTACCTCGCGCACCTCGGCGGCGACTGGGCGGAGTTTCTGATCAGCCAGCCGACGCCGCTCGCGGGTCTGCCCGTGGCCGTGCACCATTTCAGCGGCGTGCGCCGGGTCGCCGCGCAACACTCGCTTTGGGTCGTGGCGGACTGATGAGTGCCGGCCCGACACTCTCGCCGCTGCTGACCGATGAAGCCGGCCGGCCGGTGGCGTGGGCCGAGCGACGGGAACAGCTTCGCTCGCAATGGCTGGCCTGCCTCGGGCCTTTTCCCGCGGCCAAGGCGCCGCTGCAGACCGAGATCCTCGCGACGGAGGAGCAGCCGGACTTTATCCGGCAACATGTGCGCTACCAGATTGAGGCCGGCGTGACGGCCGAGGCGTATTTGCTGACGCCGCGCGCCGCGGCGGCCGCGCCGGCGAAAAAACGCCCCGCCGTCGTGGTGTTTCACCAGACGACGCGGACGAATTTCCGCCAGGCCGCCGGGCTGGATGCATCGATTCCTGAACTGATGCAGGGGTTGCAGTTCGTGCGGCGCGGCTACATCGCGCTGTGTCCGCAGTGTTTTATATTCGAGCACGACGCGTTCGAGGCCGTGGGGTTTGCGCGCAACACCGCCCGCATGCAGGAACGGCACCCGGAGTGGACCGGGATGGCGCGCATGACCTGGGACGCGGTGCGCGCCGCGGATTTTCTGGAATCACTCCCCGGTGTGGATCGCGACCGCATCGGCTGCATCGGTCACTCGCTGGGAGCGAAGGAGGCCCTCTATGCCGCGGCCTTTGATCCGCGTTACCGTGCGGCGGTCTACAACGACGGCGGCATCGGGCTGAATTTCAACAACTGGAAGGCGGTGTGGTATCTCGGTCCGCAAGTGGCTGCGCCGGAATTTGCGCACGAGCATCATGAGATGCTGGCGCTGGTCGCGCCGCGCGCGTTTTTGTTTCTCGCCGGCGAAGCCGAGGATGGCGAACGGAGCCGGCCGTTTATCGACGCAGTGCAACCGGTCTATGATTTGCTCGGAGCCGGCGACAGGCTCGGCTGGCTCAATCACCGCGCGGGTCATCGTTATTCGCCCGAGGCGCGGGCGGCGGCCGAGGCGTTTCTCGACACGCATCTGCGCGGCTAGCGCGCGGCTCAGCCCGGCGTGACGGGAATCTTCACCGCGTGGGCGGGCAGGGGACGCACGGTGGGGCCGTCGAGCCAGCGACCTTCGACCATCGTGTAGAGTGGATACGCCGGGAGCCCGCGCTCGTTGTGCTGGAGGAGCGAGACGACGCTCTTGCCCGCGGCGACGCCGAGCAGGTCGTTTTGCTCGTCGATGCCGGCGATGTGATCGGACTGGCCAAAGCGCGAGATGAGGCAGACGCCCATTTCGTTGGGCACGTCATAGCCGAGTTTCTTGATCCAGTCGCACACCTCGAGCTGGTAGCCCGGCAGGACGATGCAATCGATGCGCTGGTTTTTCAGCCATTTGCCGAGGGCCGCCTTGGTCACCTCCTGCGGGACCCACGGCGTGACCTGCTGGCTGGCCGGGAGCGCATACTGCTCCGCGAGGAAGGAGCCGAGCATGATGCCGAGGCTGCGGTGGGAAAAATCCTGCTGCACAACGAGGCCGATACGCCGGTAGCCGCGTTCGCGCAGTTTGCGGAGGCAGAGCCGCATGTTGTAGGCGTGGTGAATGCACACGCGGTGCGCGGCGACGTTGGTGATCGAGTAACCCACGGCCACGGTGGAAAAATGCTCCCATTCCAGATCGGAGATCGGCCCGGGCTTGGGCAACCGCGGTGGAAGCAACACGCCTTGGATGCCGCGGGCCTGGAGAATGCGGCTGACCTGCAGACCGGTCATGCCGCGCTCAGTGATCTGGAAGGTTTCCAGCGCGAAACCCTGGGACTTGGCGTAGGCGATGATGGAGTTACGCAGCGTCTGCTCGGCGAGGTTGCCCTCGTAGGACTCCGGCCGGTAGTTCAGCACGTAGGCCAGCGTGCCGGCGAAGCGGTGCTGCTGGTTGCGCCGGTAGGCGGAGAGCGCGGAGAGCATCGCGTTGTGCGTGTAGCCGAGGTCGCGGGCGGCCGCCTGCACGCGGGCGGCAGTGCCGGGTTCGACGCGCGCATCGTGCCGCAGGGCGAGGCCCACGGTGGTGAAATGCACGCCGGTGGCCTTGGCGATATCCCGGAGCGTGACGCGTTTTTCCATGACCGGGGCGGATAGTCCGGCGCGGCTCAGCGAGCCGGAAACCCTGACGGCGGAAGCGATGCAACCATGGGATCAAAGGAGCGATTTTTAACCCGGTGGCGCGAGCGAAAACGCGACCGGATTGCGGTCGCACCGAGTTGCGGGGCTGTGCGGGCGCGAGGGCGGACATCAGAAAACCGGGAAATTCCCCTAATTCCTGCAAGCGACCGGCAACACAGGATTTCTACGGGTAGGATATCGCGTGCGTTGTAGGGGCGGATTTTCGGGCACTACTTGCGACCGTAGTCTTTCGCTTTCGCTTACCCCGAGCTTTTCCTTTTCCGGAAATATTGCCGCCGCCCATCCATCCCCACCACGAACCAGTCCGCCCCGGCCGCCCCGGCCGGAGCTCCGGCGCGTCTGCGCCAGCCATCATTGTGCTTTTAAAATCCCACAGATCCAAGAAATCATAGAATCCTGTTAATTAAGTATCGGTATTTATCAAACGCGACGTGGCGTCCGGGCCGGATTATTTCTACACTCCGCTCGCTGACTCCGGTCCAACCCACCGCGACCCCACTTTGTTAGTTGTTAGGCAAGTCTGCATTCACCCGAACTAACCAGTTCCACGACCCCAATACCATGAGCATCAAAACCATCATGCCAGCAATCCACGGCGCCAGCCGTGTTTTCCTGTTCCTGACCGTCGGCGCCGCTGTCGCGCTTGGGCAAACCGCCCCCACTACCATCCCCGCTGAATCCGCATCCTCGGACAAGGACGCCCCGGTCAAGCTGTCGGCCTTCGAGGTCTCGGCCGAACGGGATTACGGCTACCGCAAGAGCAGTTCCGTCACCACGTCCCGCACGGCCCTGAAGGTCGTGGAGAACCCGCAGTCCGTCGAAATTCTTTCGGGTGAACTGCTGAAGGACATGCAGGTCGCGCTGCCGAGCCAGGTTTTCCGCTACACCAGCACCGTCATGGTGGGTGAAGCCGAAATCGGCCAGGCCGGTCTCTACACGCTGCGCAGCTTCCAGCTGCCGATCTTCTACAACGGTCTCGGCCTCGCCAGTTCGTTCTCGCTCACGCCGATCATCCCGGTGGACAACATCGAGCGTGTCGAAATCGCGAAGGGTCCCGTGGCGCTGTATTACACGAATTCGACGCCCAACGGCGTGGCGAACTACGTGACGAAGAAGCCCCAGTTCATCAACGCCACCGAGGTCCGTTTCACGGCCGGCAGCTATGATTACATGAAGGCGATGATGGACACCCAATACGTCATCAGCAAGGAGCACGGCCTCGCGATGCGTTTCATCACCTCCTACCAGTCGATGGGCGGTCGCGTCGACGGCCAGGACCACAACACACTGCTCTTCGCCGATCCGTCCTTCACGTGGCGTCCGAATGACAAGTTCTCGATCACCGCGGAATTCGCGGGCACGAAGCAGAACACGCCTTACGCGACCTTTGAATGGAATCTCGCGATGAACCCGCAGTATTGGTCCGACGTCACGAATCCCTCACAGGCCGTGCTGAACTACATGAAGACGGCTTACAGCCTGCCGGATGACGCTTCGGCCCGCGCCAAGATCAATGAGCGCTGGGGCTATGTGCAGGGCAATCCGAACGGCTCGACGCAGGGCATCGTGCAGAACAGCTACATGACCAACTGGTCGAACGACATGCTCGGCATGACCGGCACGGCGCCGTATTACTTCACGGGCGACACCATCGACTGGTGGCGCTTCTCTACCCGCGGCGACAAGTATCAGTCCAAGGGCCGCGACTCCAACTACGATGGCAACTCGCACATGGCCGATGTCTCCATGGACTTCACGCCCTTCGAAGCCCTGTCGGTTCGCTATCACTGGCTGCACATGGTCAACAACACGGCCTTCACCCGCCAGTTGTTCCAGCCCGTCGCCGGTCTTCGTCCCGACGGTCGCGTCAACGCGATGAACGCCGCGGCGGCCATCTCCTGGACCCCGCACCGCTGGGCTTCCTCCGACGCCCAGCAGCTCGACGCGTCCTTCGAGAAAGAGGCTTTCAACATGAAGCACTCCATCACGCTCGGTTACGAGCGCGACCGCACCGTCGGTTCGATCGACAACGTCACCATCGACCTCAGCAAGGCCGCGCCCGGCAGCGTGAGCGCCGGCGGCTACGCCCTCACCGGCGCCTCGGTTTACCAGCACTTCGATCCGTTCGCCAGTGGCGCCGACACCAACTACCAGGGTATCTACCAGGTGGTCGCTTCCGGCCCGCGCCAGACCAACTACTCGGTCACGAACTTTGAAGCCGCGACGTTCAGCTACCGCGGTTCGGCGTTCGACAACCGCCTCAACCTCCTCGCTGGCGTGCGCCACTCGAAGCTCATCAACACCGGCCGCTCGGACTACAGCCCGACCTACGGTGCGATCTTCAGCGTGACCAAGGGCTTCCACGTCTTCGCCTCCGCGAGCGAGATGGTGAGTTTCACCAATAACCTCAGCGCGCAGGGTGGCGGCGTTAAACCCTCCGACAACCCCGTCCTCCTCGATAACGTGACCGAGAAAGGCATGGAGTGGGGCGTCAAGACCGACCTCAACGACGGCGAATGGTCCGGCACGCTCTCGATGTATCGCGACGAACGCGACGGCATCGTGCAGGCGGACTTCGCCAAGATCATCGCCGATCCCCGCAACTTGAGCGGCAGCGCCGCCGACCAGGTGCAGTTCTTCACCAACGGTGGTGTCGTCCGCGCCGAGGGTGTCGAGGCCGACGTTGCCTGGACCCCGAACCGGAACCTGCAGGTCATCGTCAACTACGCCTGGCAATACACGGCGAAGACGGTGAGCGACAAGACGCTCAACCCGGCGACGCCCGGCGCGCTGGCCAACCAGCATGCCCGCCGCCGCCTGCAAAAATCGCCCGAGCACCGCGCCAACTTCATCACGAAGTATAACTTCACCAGCGGCCCGTTGAAGAACTTCAGCGTCGGTGGCGCCGTGCGCTACTCGGACGATTACCTCGTGAACAACAACGTCTCGTTAAACATTCACGCGCCCTCCGAGGTCATCGTCGATCTGTTCGCGACCTACACGACGAAGCTCGCGGGCGTCCCCACGGACCTCCAGTTCAACGTGATCAACGCCACGGATGAGATCAACGATGTCACCCGCAGCAATGGTCTCGAACTGCGCCTGAGCACCGGTTTCCGCTTCTGATCTGATCCAGCCAGCGCCTGCTGGGGGCGCTAACTGAAAACGAGAGCCGCACGTGAAAATGTGCGGCTCTTTTTTGCGCCTATATGGTGGCGTGAACGGGTGCAGCCAACGGTGGACGCACCGTGCCCTGCTCGACCCAGCGGCCTTCGACCGCGATCGAGCGCGGATACACCGGCAGGCCGCGCTCGTTTTGCTTCAGCATGGAAATGACAAAGCTGGCGGAGGCCTCGCCGATCAGGTCCGTCTGGTTGTCGATGCCCGCCACGCCGGCGAGATCGGAGCTGTTGCCAAAAAGCTGGCCGAGGCAGACGCCGAGATCCTCCGGCACGCGGTGGCCCAGCTCCTTGATCCAGTCGAGCATCTCCTGCCAGTAGGCGGTGAGGATCACGCAATCGATGCGCTCCTGGCGCAGCCAGCGGTCAAACGACGCCTTGGTCGTTTTGTGTTCGATCAGCGGCGTGACGCGGTCGGACTCGGGCAGCAGGCATTGTTCAGCGAGAAAAGTGCCGGGCACGATGCCGAGGCTGCGTTCGAAGATTTCATACGGCAGCACGAGGCCGATGCGCCGGTAACCACGGCCGCGCAGTTGCTGCATCGCGAGCCGGATGTTGAAGGCGTGGTGCACGCAGACGCGGTGGATGCGCAGCTGGGTGATCGAGTAGCCGACTGCGACGGTGGAAAAATGCTGCCAGTCCAAGTCCGGCATCGGGCCCGGCAGCGGGAGCTTGGGCGAAAGAATCAGGCCCTGGATGCCGCGGGCGCGCAGCATCCGGCTCAGTCGCGCGGCAGTCATGCCGGGCGCATTGATCTGGAACGATTCGAGCTCGAAACCCTGTTCGCGCGCGCAACGCGTGGCGCCGTCGATAAGCTGGCGTTCGGTGACGTTGTGGCGCGCCTGCTCCGGGGAATACGTGACGATGCAGCCGATGACGCCAGCGTAGCGCTTGGCGTTGCGGTGCCGGTAGGAGGACAGCGCCGACAACATCGCATCGTGCGTGTAGCCCAGCTCGGCCGCGATGGCGCGGATGCGCTCGGCGGTGTCGGCCGTGACGCGCGGGTCGCGGCGCAGGGCGAGGCCCACGGTGGTGAAGTGCACCTTGGCGCGCTTGGCGATATCCCGCAGGCTGACATGCTTCTCCATGTGATAAGGACTGGTTTTCTGGCGAATTTACCCAAGCAGATTGTGCACTCTTACGCAAAAGGCTGCCGCCCGTTTGTAACCTATTGGGTTACAAACCGGATTGAGGGCGCACGGTGGGACGTTCGATCCAGCGGCCCTCGACGAGCAGGTAGCGCGGATACTCCGGGAGGCCGCGCTCGTTGTGGCTGATCATGGCGATGACGGCATCGACCGCGGCCTCGCCGATGGCTTCCATGCGTTCGTCGACACCGGCGATGTGGTCGGTTTTGCCGAAGCGGCTGACCAGAGCCAGGCCGAGTTTGTGGGGCATTTCATAGCCGAGCTCCTGCACCCAGGCGTGAATTTCCAACGGCAGTCCGGTGAGCGCGATGGCCTCGACGCGCTCGGCGCGGAGCCACTGGTGGAGACGCGCCTTGGTGATCTCGACCTGCGGCACGAAGAGCGGCGCCACGCGGTCGGCGGGCGGTTGCAGGCATTGCTCGGCCAGGTAGGAGCCGAGCACGTGACCGCGGCTGCGTTCGTAGAGTTCGCTCGGCAGGACGAGCCCGATGCGGCGGTAGCCGCGCTCGCGCAGCTTGGCGAGGCAGAGGCGGGTGTTGTGCGATTGGTTGGCGCACACGCGGTGCAGGCTCGGGCTGGTCACGGAATAACCCACGGCGATGGTGGAAAACTCGCTCCAATCCAAGTCCTCCATCGGGCCGGGCATCGGCAGGCGCGGCGGCACGATTATCCCCTGGATGCCGCGGGCGTGCAGCAACCGGGTCATACGGGCGGCGGTCATCTCGGGGGCGTTGATCTGGAACGACTCGAGATTGAAGTTGCGTGAGCGGGCGTGGGCCGTGGTGGACTCGACGAGCCGGCGCTCGGTGACGTTGGTTTTCAACATGTCGCCGGGCTCATAGGTGATGAGGTAGGCAATGACGCCGGCGAACCGGTGTGAATTGCGGTGCCGGTAGACGGAGAGCGCGGAGAGCATCGCGTCCTGGGTGTAGCCGAGCTGGCGCGCGGCGGCCTCGACCTTGGCGATGGTGTCGGGGCGGACGCGCGGATCGTGGCGCAAGGCGAGACCGACGGTCGTGAAGTGCACGCCGGTGGCCCGGGCCAGATCGCGCAATGTGACGCGTTTATCCATGAGCAGCGTGGGGCGGACGCCGGGTTTTTTCCGATCACCGTCGCCGGATGGCGGCGCGAGATTTCTTTTTGGCCGGGATCGCAGGGGCGGGGAAAATTTCGGCGGCGGCCGGAGCTGTCGTAATCGTGATGGGTGTGGGCACGGCGCGCACGCTCGGGCGATCCACCCAGCGACCTTCGACGAGGGAGTAGCGTGGGTATTCGGGCAGACCGCGCTCATTGTGGCGGAGCAGGGAGGTGGCGAAATTGGCGGCCGCTTCGCCGAGCAGGGACATTTGTTCGTCGATGCCGGCGAGGTGATCGGTATCGCCAGCGCGGCTCAACACCGTGATGCCCATGGTGGCGGTATCATCGTAGCCGAGCGCGCGGATCCAGGCGTCGTGTTGCGTGGGAAAAGCGGTCAGGATCACGCTGTCGATGCGTTCCGTGCGCAGCCAGGCGCCGAGCCGGGCCTTGGTGACATCCTCCTCAAAAAGCGGGGCCGTGCGCTCCGCCGGGACTTGCTGCAACTGATGCGCGAGGTAGGCGCCGAGGACATTGCCGCGGGTGCGCTCGTTGACGTGGGGCGGGATGATGAGGCCGGTGCGCCGGTAGCCGCGGCGGCGCAGCTCGCGCAGGCAGAGCTGCATGTTGTGCGCCTGATGCGGGCAAGCGCGATGCACCCCGAGGCCGGTGATGGAGTAGCCGATGGCGACGGGGGAAAAATACTGCCACTCCAGTTCCGGGACAGGCCCCGGCATGGGCAGGCGCGGGGCGAAGATCAGGCCCTGGATGCCGCGGGCGCGGAGCATGCGGCTCAGGCGCGGCGCGGTCATGCCCGGGGTATTGATGCGAAACGATTCCAGGGCAAAGCCCTGCGACTGGGCATAGGCGGTGGCAGCCTCGACGGTGGCGCGCTCCCGGGTGTTGACCTTGAGCGTCTCGGCCGGGTCGTAGGTGATGAGGTAGGCGATGACCCCCGCGAGGCGCTGCGACTTGCGGTGCCGGTAGGTGGAGAGCGCGGAGAGCATCGCATCGTGCGAGTAGCCGAGCTGGCGGGCGACTTGCTGGATGCGGGCGGTGGTGGCGCGGTTGATGCGCGGATCGTTGCGCAGGGCGAGCCCGACCGTCGTGAAGTGGAGGCCGGCGACCTTGGCAATGTCGCGCAGGGTGACGCGCTGTTCGATCTCCATGGGAAAAAAATCAGGCGGTGCGCGCGCGGACGGTGGGACGCTCGACCCAGCGGCCCTGCACGAGCAGGTAGCGCGGGGATTCGGCCAGGCCGCGCTCGTTGTGCTGGATCAGCGAGACGGCGAAGTTGGCGGCGGCATCGCCGAAGAGTTCGGGCCGCTCGTCGATGCCGGCGATGGCGCCGTTTTCCCCGTAACGGCTGATGAGCGCGATGCCCATGTCGTCCGGCACGCGGTAGCCGAGGCCGGTGATCCAGTCGCGGATTTCCAGCGGCTGGCCGGTCAGGATCACGCAATCGATGCGATGCGTGTGCAGCCAGTCCTTGAGCGCAGGCCGGGTGATTTGCTCGGCGAAGAGCGGCGGGATGGGCTGGTCGGCGGGGTGGAGGTATTGCTCGGCGAGGAAGGCGCCGAGCACGATGCCCATGTTGCGCTCGTAGATGTTGCGCTGGAGCACGAGGCCGATGCGCCGGTAGCCGCGGCTGCGCAGCTCGGCGAGCAGGAGCCGCATGTTGCGGGCGTGGTGCGGGCAGGCGCGGTGAAGCGTGAGGTTGGTGATGGAGTAGCCGATCGCGACCGTGGAAAAATGCTGCCAGTCGAGTTCGGGCATCGGGCCGGGCTCGGGGAGACGCGTGGCGAGAATGAGGCCCTGGACATTGCGGGCGCGCAGGATCTGGTTCATGCGCGTGGCGGTCATCCCGGGCGCATTGATCTGGAACGGCTCGAGCCCGAAACCCTGCGACTTGGCGTAGGCGGTGGCGCCCTCGAGCACGATGCGGTCGGTGAAATTGGCCTGCTGCAGGTGCTCGGGCGGATACGTGACGATGAAGCCGATGGTGCCGGCGAACTTCCGCGCGGAGGCGTGACGGTAGGTCGAGAGCGCGGAAAGCATCGCATCCTGCGTGTAGCCGAGCTGGCGCGCGGCGCGGCGGACCTTCGCGGCCGTGGAGGGCTTGACGCGTGGATTGTTGCGCATGACCAGGCCGACGGTGGTGAAGTGCACCCCGGTGGCCTTGGCGATGTCGCGGAGCGTGACGCGCTTTTGCATGGGCAGCCCAGTCAGCGTGACGGTGGAATTTAACCGAGGAGATTCTTCAGCGCGGCGAGGTATTTCTCCTGCGTGCGCGTGATGACGTCGGCCGGAAGGCGCGGCGCGGGCGGGCGCTGGTCCCACTTGATGGCGAGCAGGTGGTCGCGCACGAACTGCTTGTCGTAGCTCGGCGGCGAAATGCCGGTGCGGTATTCGTCGGCCGGCCAATAGCGGGAGGAGTCGGGCGTGAGCACCTCGTCGATGAGGAACAGGTTGCCCGCGGCATCGGTGCCGAACTCGAACTTCGTGTCGGCGAGGATCATGCCGGCCTGCTTGGCGCGGTCGTGACCGGAGCGGTAGAGCGCGAGGCTGGTGGCCTTGACCTGGGCGTGGAGCGCGGCGCCGACGATGGCGGCGGCCTGCGTGTCGTTGATGGGCTCGTCGTGCTGGCCTTTCGGGGCCTTGGTGGTCGGCGTGAAGATGGGCTCGGGGAGTTTGCCCGCCTGCGGGAGGCCGGCAGGGAGTTTGATGCCACAGACCTCGCCGGTCTTTTGATACGAGCTCCAGCCGCTGCCGATGAGGTAGCCGCGCGCGACGCACTCGATGGCCAGGGGCTTGAGCTTGCGCACGATCATGCTGCGCAGCTGGAGGTCGCGGTCATGGATGCCGCGGCGGGTGAATTCGCCGGCCTGATCGGGCAGCAGGTGGTTTTGGATGAGCGGCTGCGTCTGGGCGAACCACCACAGGCTCATTTGCGTGAGGATGATGCCCTTGCCCGGGATGCCGTCGGGCAAGATGACGTCGAAGGCCGAGAGCCGGTCGCTGGCCACGAGGAGGAGGGCGTCGCCGAGATCGAAGATTTCGCGCACCTTGCCGGAGGCGAGGAGCGGGAACGGGAGCCCGGTGAAGGAGGTGCGGGCCTGGGGTGGGAGGGCGGCGGCAATCGCGGCGAAATTCATGCGCGCTGATTTGCAGGCAAATCGGCGGGGGAGCGAAGCCAATTCTGTCGCGGATATGGCCGGAAAATTTACCTTGCGCGAAGCGGGAGGGAACGTAGCTTCCGGCGTTCCGCGGTTAGTCCCCATCGTCTAGCCCGGTTAGGACACTACCCTTTCACGGTAAGAACCGGGGTTCGAATCCCCGTGGGGACGCCAGCGGATTATTTTCCCAACTTTGGCCAACAGCGGCCAAAGTTCCTCTACCATCGTCGATTGCGACGATTTCCGCCGAAGTTTTCGGCGAGGCGGTTTGGACAAGGTTTCCCGCCTTTTGACCCGATTTCCCAGAATTTGGGGAAGCTATTGAGGAAGGTAAGAGCAGCGAAAGCTTTTCCATCCCTGCTTGGATCGGAACGCTGCTAGGATCGGTGTAATGGTCCGTTTGCCGCCATTCGCTATGCCGGGCCATCTTCACTCTCGCGCCTTCGGAAACACCCGCTGCGCTCAAAAGACTAGCATAGGTGTGGCGCAGTGCATGGAAGTCTACGCGAAAGCCGCGTTCGTCCTGAGGTGGGATTCCGGCTGCAATCAAATCCTTGGTCAGCATATCAACGCCGGGGACGCCTTTCGGGAGAACTAGGCCGACGCCTTTTCCCCGGTTCCTTTCCAATAGGACCACTAATTGGGGAACTAGGAACATCGTGGCAGGCCGTTTGTTTTTGGTCGTGGAAGCCCGGACTTCTATCCACGGCCTTACATCGTCCAAATGCACGTCAGCCCAAAGGAGGCGCTTTAATTCTCCCCGTCTTAACCCGGTCAAAGCAGCCAACGCATACGCAAATTGGCGGGGACCGCTGTGGGAAAGCAGCCGCAAAAACTCTTCGAGCTTTAGCGCACGGCGTTTAAATGTTTCGCGTCCTTCCGTGGGCACTTTGCCAATGCGCCTTAAAGGATTTGTTGTAATACGCCCCTGATTTTCCAGCCAGTTCGCGAACGTTTTCGCATGGGCGATGTATTCGTTTAATGTTTTCGGGGAAAATGCCGTTTGGGCAGAAAGCCATTTTTCTACACTGTCCGCCGACATATCCCGCAATTGCTTCCACCCGCATTCCTTAAAAAGCCTGATAATGCGATTCCGGGCATGGATGACGTGGTCTTTGTTTCTTCCCCGGGCGACGAGGTTGGCGACGAAATCAGCATGGTGGGCCGTCAAAGGCTTTTGGGCGGCATCTCGAAGGGGTTTCGAATCCAAAATCCCCGCTAATTCCCTTTCCCTTTCCTCGATTCGCTTTCGTGCAGTATCTTCGGCGATTTCCTTTAGGTGCGTGTGTAATGGTTCATCGTAAATTTTCGGCCCATTGCTGAGTCGAAAGCGGACCCGGTAAACTCGACTGCCTTTTTGTTTGAAAATGCGTTTATACATGGGATTTCCGATTTGATTTTATTACCCCCGGGAAAGTCCTGCGCTAAGCGGGGCGTTTAATTAGATTTTGCACGTCACTCCATCGGATGAGGTGAATGCCGCGAATTTTTCGCGAAAACAGCTGGTTGGAATCGATCATCCTACGAACGGTTTTGTCGGACATGCGCAAAAGTTCTGCCACTTCGCCAATTCTGAGCATCCGTTCCCCGTCTGGCATTTTTGGAAAATCGTTCATGGCGTTTTCTCCTTTTCCATTTCCCGGGGCTTTTGGTCAGATTTGGCGGCTTTCGTCTCCGCTTCTTCATCACTAATATGCGGCACGCTTAGACTTTCATTTAACGGGTCCTGCGAAACCAACCATTGCTGATAAACTCGGTAAACTTGGCCGCGCTTAATTATTTTCTCCCCGAGTTTGTCTTTGAGGCGCTCGTTAAGCCATTGGGCGATTTCCTCGTAGCTATAACCCCGGTCCTGGAGTTTGCAGATGGCAGCGGTGTATTCGCTAACTTCGAAGAGGCGGACCTTTTTCTTCCACGGCATCCCTTCTGCCAAATTTGCGAGTGCCTCCGGATGGTGGGGCGGGAAATTGGGCGCGGAGGGGCTTTTGGCTTTATTTAGTTTCTTAGGCATGTTCAAAACGAACAAAAAAACAAAACTAAATACAACAATAAAACAATAGATCTAAAATGAAAAACGAAAACCAAGGCCCCATTTCCGCCCCGGCGATTCCAAAACTTTCCCTTACGCGAATCGAAGCAGGTATAGCTCTCGGCGTAACCGCTATTACTATCGACCGTTTGGCCAAACGTGGACTTTTACGGCCATCACGGGTCACCCGCAGACCCCTTTACCCAATCTGGGAACTTGAGCGTTTCCTTCGAGAAACTACCGCGGAAATTGAGCTTTAATCCGAGGAAAACATCCCCCCCCCCAAAAAAAATGCGATCCAATTTCCGGGCGATTTAATTACATGATTCGCCCGTTTTCCCGGGTTGATTTCCCAATGCAATTTCGGGAGCTAATTCGGAAACCAGAATTTTTCCGGGGAGAAATTAACATTTCCCGGCTTTCCTGGGTGCCGCGTTAGCCACCACCTGATTCCGAATGAGGTGAAGGGCGAGCTGCATCCGGCATAGCGGTGGCTATTGGACAAAGTTCGAACGTTCTACGCCGAAAGTCCGAACGATAAACAAACCGAGGCGCTTGCGAAGCTGTCGGCGATTGGCGGATGGCGGTAACGGCTTTCACTTTCGGGCATCGCCGCGTACCTGCGACGAGCCTGCTTGGCCGCCCCTAAAACACACTTGGTAACCTATGAAAATCAGTTACCAAGCCATCCAGTCGAAACCGCACAAGCATATGTTGTGATGATGATCTTCGAGGGAATATCAGAGATATATAACGCACAACACGGATTTGTGCTTGCGTTACATCGCCCGATCCACTTCTTTTCCCCTGCACCCCGCGAAAAAGCTCTGGCCACGCTAGTAGCCAGAGCTTTCAACGCGGGCCGCCTTTTGAGCGGGCTCACGCTGTCGTAGGCATACAGCTTGGCTCAACTGGCGGTGGATTCAAGGGGAATGTGCCCGCCTCTGTTTAAGTCAGCGATACCGCATATGAGTAAGCCGCAAGATAGGACCGTATACCGCCGCCCTGACGGGCAGTGGGTGAATCAACGGAACGATGCCGACAAGGCATCGAGCCTGCACGACACGCAACGGGAGGCAGACCAGGCCGCCCGCGAAAACCTCCGCAACCAAGGTGGCGGAGAAGTCACGACCATGGGTGAAGATGGTAAAATCCGCTCCAAGGATACCATTGCGCCCGGTCACGAGTCGTCCGTTCGCGACACCGAGCATTAAGCTCGTTTCACGGTGAAACCAGCGCAGGTCAAACTGGGCGAGGTCGCCACCGTGCAGCTCGGCATCACGTTTCGTGGTGCCGACGCTGCGCGGCACGATCCGAACGGCACTCATCAGCTCATCCGTATCGGGGATGTTTCGGAGGATGGCGAAATTCGCTCCGACGAACCCAATCTCGTGCGGATCGACGAGGCGAGTGTAGCCCGTGGCGAGCTTCGCGAGGGTGACGTGCTGGTAGCCGCTCGCGGCACACGGATGACGGCAGCTGTTTTCGACGGTTCGTTTGCCGCGGTTGTTGGAAGCCAATTCTGCATCGTGCGGCCGGATGCCGACCGACTGCTGCCGGACTATCTGCGCTGGTTTCTTAATCTTCCCACTACGCAGGAAAACTTGCTCTCCCATGCACGCGGTTCCTATGTCCGTTCCCTTCCTTCCAGTGCCTTGGCCGATCTTGAAATTCGTATCCCGTCAATCGCACGTCAGCGTGCCATTGCGAAAATCCACGAACTCCGATTGCGCGAAAAGCACTTGATGAGCCAGCTCGCCGAACGCCGCGCAGTCCTCATCGATCACACCCTTTTTCAGTCTCTCGAATCGTAAGCCCCAAACCCATTTTCGATATGCCGTCCGTCAATCAATCCGAAATCAACAATGTCGCGTGGAGAGCCTGCGACACCTTCCGCGGCACGCTCGATCCGTCGGACTACAAGAACTACATTCTTGTCACCCTCTTCCTCAAATACATCAGCGACGTGATCAAGGATCACCGCGCCGCCTACCTCGCCGAATACAAGGGCGACCAGGCTCGCGTCGCGCGCCGCCTCGCCCGCGAGCGTTTCCTTCTGCCAGACGGAGCCGACTTCGATAGCCTTTACGCCCAGCGCAACGAGGCCGACATCGGGGAGCGTATCAACCTCGCTCTCGAAAAGATTGAGGAAGCCAACAAGACCAAGCTTGAAGGCGTCTTCCGCGAGGTTGATTTCAACTCCGAGGGCAAGCTCGGCCAGACCAAGGAGCGGAACACGCGGATCAAAGGTCTGCTTGAGGTTTTTGCCGATCCGCGTCTCGACCTCCGCCCTTCCAAAGTCGGCGACGAGGACGTGATCGGCAACGTTTACGAATACCTGTTGGAACGTTTCGCCTCCGACGCCGGCAAGAAAGCCGGCGAGTTTTACACCCCCGGTCAGGTGTCCACGCTGCTTGCGCGCCTGCTCAAGCCCAAGAAAGGCGACACCATTTGCGATCCCGCCTGCGGCTCTGGCTCGCTCCTGATCAAAGTCGGTCGCCAGGCCGACAAGCGCGACTTCGCTCTCTTCGGTCAGGAAAGCAACGGCACCACGCACGCGCTCTGCCGCATGAACATGTTTCTGCACGGCATGGACAACTTTCGCATCGAGTGGGGCGATACTCTCCGTAATCCACGGCTCGTGGAAGGTGATCGACTCATGCAATTCGACATCGTCGCAGCCAATCCGCCGTTTTCGCTCGACCAGTGGGGCATTGACGAGGCCGCGGCCGACCCGTTCCGCCGCTACCACCGCGGCCTGCCGCCGAAGGGCAAGGGCGATTATGCCTTCATCACGCACATGATTGAAACCGCGCGCGCGCGCACCGGCCGCGTCGGCGTCGTGGTGCCACATGGCGTGCTCTTCCGAGGTGCCGCCGAAGGCCGCATTCGCCAAAAACTCATTGAGGATAATCTACTCGAAGCCGTCATCGGGCTGCCTGCGAATCTCTTCTTCGGCACCGGCATTCCTGCCGCGATTCTGCTTTTCAATAAAGGGAAGACCAACGGCGACGTTCTCTTCATCGATGCGGCCCGCGAGTTCGCCGACTCCAAGAACCAAAATCTCCTCACCGACGCGCATCTCGACAAAATCGTCGCCACTTACGAGGCGTTCCAAACCGTCGAAAAATACTCTTACCGCGCCACCGCACAGGAGATCGCCGACAACGACTACAATCTCAACATCCCGCGTTACGTCGATACGTTCGAGGAGGAGGCCGCGATCAATCTCAGCACCGTGAAAAAGGAGATCGCATCTCTCGAAAACGAACTCGCCAGTGTCCGCAAGAAGATGGATGGCTACCTCAAGGAGTTGGGTCTGTGAACGATTGCCGTCGGAAACCGAAGGGTGAAAAATGAGAAACTATAAGCTCCCCAAAGGATGGGCTTGGAAGACGTTGGCGTCTCTGGTGCATCCTGAGCGAAAGATCTCATACGGCATCGTTCAACCGGGTGAGTTTGAGCCGAACGGAGTGCTGCTGGTCCGGGGCCAAGATTATTCGTTCGGTTGGAACGGCACAGAAACCATGTTTCGTGTTTCACCTGCCATCGATCAACCGTATCGGCGCTCTAAACTAAAAGCTGGAGACATCGTTATGACGATTGTGGGTGCGGGAACGGGCAACATAGCGGTCGTCCCCCAATATCTTGAGGGGGCAAATATCACTCAGACTACCGCTAGAATTGCGATAAATGAGGCGGTGGCGTCCTCAGAATACGTTCGCTTGGTGTTGGAGTCGCATATCGGCAAACGATCAGTTTACGAAAATATCAAGGGCGGGGCACAACCCGGGTTGAACATTGCGGACGTTGAAGAATTTCTTCTCCCAATGCCTAAGCTCGAAGAACAAGGCGCGATTGCTCGTTTGCTTAAGCCCTGGAGCGAGGCGCTAGAGAAACTCGACGCGCTTATCGTTGCCAAAGACCGATACAAGCAGGCACTGATGCAGCAACTCCTTACCGGCAAACGCCGCCTACGGGGTTCGCATTCACCGGTGCGATTCATCCGCGCGTCCGAAATTTTCAATAGTCGCTCCGAGCGTAATGGAGAAGGGGCGCGTATCCTGTCCGTGACCCAAGACCAAGGCGTGGTCGCCCGTGCCGATCTCGAACGAAAAATCAGTCACGACGCCGATACTTCCGGCAGCTACAAGCTCGTTCACGTTGGGGATTACATTATCAGCCTGCGTTCATTCCAGGGCGGGCTGGAATATTCCGAGATCAGGGGAGCAGTCAGCCCCGCCTACCATGTCATCTATCCGCACAAGGAAATCGACCGTGAGTTCTACCGATATTACTTCAAATCAACTGACTTCGTGAGCCGCTTGGCAGTTGCCGTTATTGGCATCCGTGACGGAAAGCAGATCAGTTTTACCGATTTCGGTTTCATCAAGCTGCCATATCCACACATAGACGATCAGAAGCAGATCGGTAAACTTCTCTCCACCGCGTCTGACGAACTCCGTCTTCTCCGTCAGCAACGCGCTGCCCTCGACCAGCAAAAATGTGGCCTAATGCAGATCCTGCTCACTGGCCAGAAACGCGTCCGCGTCTGATGTCCCCATGCCACCGCTATCGGAAAAAGAATATGTAATCTTCAGCGACGAATCCGATCGTCGCGGGCGCTTCTATTCCAATTTCTACGGCGGCGTGCGGGTACCTGCCTCCCAATTGCGCCCGGTCGAACTCGCGTTGCTCGCCGAGAAACAGCGGCTTGGGCTGACCAGTGAAATCAAATGGGAGAAAGTGGGGCCGGGCGTTGTCGAGCGCTATGAACAATTCATTGCTCTTTTCTTCGCACAGTTGGGGGCGCGTCGGGCGTTCATGCGCGTCATGTTCACACACAATGTGCATGTGCCAACTGGGCTGACGCCTGAGCAGGCCGGTGAAAGCTACTACCTGCTCTACTATCAGTTTCTAAAGCATGGTTTCGGTCTGGCGCATCTCCCGGTGCACGCCGCATCTCCACGGCTGCGTGTCTATCTCGACGAAATCGGCGACACGCGAGAACAGGTCGCGAAATTCAAGGGCTTCATTCGCGGGCTTCCTGACACCAAGACGATTCGGGCGGCCGGTGGTTTGATCATGGATGAATCTGCCATTACCGAGGTTCGTTCCCACGACCACGTCATCATGCAGGCACTCGATGTAGTGCTCGGCTCGATTACCTTTCGCCTTAACAATAAGCATCAGGAAAAGCTTCCTGACGGTAAACGTGGCAAACGAACGATAGCGAAAGAGCGGCTCTACAAATTTATCCTGGCTCAAATCAAGCAGGTGACCGGCAAGCAGGCATTTAATATCGGAATCAGCACGGGCACCTCGGCTGCACCCGATGCGCGTTGGTCAGATCCTTACTTGCACTGGTGCTTTACTCCGCGAGAGCACGCCATCGATCCGTCAGCCATCAAGCCATGAAAAAAACACCGCCCCGTCTGGACCTACATCAGTCTCTGACGCAAAGCGTCAGCATTCGGTCAGACAGGGCGATGCGTTTAAACATCGGCGATCGCGGGAAAAAATCAAGGTTAATGGGTGGGCGTTTTGGCGGGAATTACCCCGAGAAATGCAAAGGATTCGCTGGGTTGACAGGCGCTGCCTGCTTGGGTTCGAGTGATGCATCCTCCCCGAACGTGTGCCGGACTTCGTTGCCGTGCCATGTCGGCCCCCCGCAGGTTCCGACCTGCGGGCTTTTTGTTGCCCGCGAGGAGGCGAATTCGCGATGAGCGATGTCCCCAATTTCCTCGAGTCGCACGTCAGCCAGATTCCGGCGATCCAGTTTCTCCAGCAACTTGGCTTCGCCTACCTGAGCCCGGAAGACGTGGCGGTCGAGCGGCGCGGTAAGCTGGGTAATGTTTTGCTGGAGGGTGTGCTTGCGGCGCAGCTCCACCGCATCAATCGCGTGCGCACCAAGGGACGCGACCTGCCGTTCACCGACGAGGCGGTGGTCCAAGCTATCGAAAAGCTGCGCTCCGTCCCGTTCGACGGTTTGTGCCGCACCAGCGAAAAACGCTACGACCTGCTCACGCTTGGCGTGAGCATCGATCAAACCGTTGAGGGAGAAACCAAAGGACGCAGCCTGCGCTTCATCGACTGGGAGCATCCGCGCAACAACGCGTTTCACGTCACCGCCGAGTTCCGAGTCGCTCGCACTGCGAGCCACGAGACCCGCCGCCCCGACATCGTGTGCTTCGTTAACGGCATCCCGTTTGTCGTCATCGAGTGCAAGCGCCGCGACGAAAAAGACTCACTCCTCGCTGGCATCAAGCAGCACCTCCGCAATCAGGAGGAGGCGGAGATTCCCCAGCTCTACACATACACCCCGGTTGTTGTGGCGCTCAACAAAGAGGATGGTCGCTACGGCACGACCGGCACGGCGGAGAAATTCTGGGCGGAATGGAAAGAACTTCACAACCCCGCGACGGAAATCAAAGCCCTGCTCGCTTTGTCCCCACGTCGTGAGGAGCACGACAAGCTGTTCACGGGGGAATTTGCTTACGCCCGTGCGTGGTTCGAGGATCTTGCTGCCGGCGGTCCACGCGAAATCACAGGGCAGGATAAAATCCTGCATGGTATCTGTCGCCCGGAGCGCCTCATCGAGCTGGCTCGTCAGTTCACGCTTTTCGATGAAGGCGGCACGGAGCGGAAGATCGCCCGCTATCAGCAATATTTCGCCATCCGCAGGACGATGGAGCGAATTCGTCTCAAGGATGCCCATGGCAAACGCCGAGGCGGTGTGATCTGGCACACGCAGGGCTCCGGAAAATCGCTCACCATGGTCATGCTCGCGAAGGCGCTCGCGCTCGACACCGATATTCCGAATCCAAGAATCGTGCTCGTTACGGACCGCATCGACCTCGACGAGCAAATCTGGAAAACGTTCCACCAATGCGGCAAGGAGCCCCAGCAGGCCAAGACCGGTAAGCATCTCGTCGAATTGCTGGAGGATGACCGCGTCGCCGTCATCACCACGGTGCTCGATAAATTCGGCGCGGCGGCCAAGGCGAACGATACCTTCCAGAACCCCAACGCCGATCTCTTTGTCCTTGTGGACGAGAGTCACCGCTCCCAATACGGCGAGGCCAATCTCCGCATGATGGCGGCGCTACCCAACGCCTGTTTCATAGGCTTCACCGGCACGCCGCTGATGAAGAAGGAAAAGAACACCGCGCAAAAATTTGGGGGCATTATCGAGCCGGCCTACACCATTCGCGACGCCGTCGCCGACAAGGCCGTCGTCCCGTTGCTCTACGAGGGCCGCCACATCCTACAGGAAGTGAATCGGAAGGCGGTGGATCGGATGTTCGAGGAATTATGCGAGGGGCTAACGACGGAGCAGAAGGCGGACCTAAAAAGAAAATTCGCCTCGCGCGACGAACTCACCCGCATCGACAGCCGGCTCTATCTGATCGCTTGGAATGTTTCGCGGCACTTTGAG
Organism: uncultured Opitutaceae bacterium; assembly: GCA_964525935.1. Classification (GTDB taxonomy): domain Bacteria; phylum Verrucomicrobiota; class Verrucomicrobiia; order Opitutales; family Opitutaceae; genus UBA2377. The sequence continues at coordinate 63,968 of CAZGJZ010000002.1, forward strand.
CAAACGTGGAAAGGCACCGGTTTTAAGGGCCAACTCACTGCGCCGGGAAAGCGTGAGGCGATCCTTATCAAGCGGCACCTCGACCAAATGGGCAAGGTGACCTCCGAAGTTTTGATTTCTGCGCCCGATGACCGTGAAGGCGAAGGAGAGGCTGACACTACCACCGACGAAAGCGTGCTGAAATTCTGGAAAGCCAAGATGGCGAAGCACGGCAACGAGAAGGACTACAACAAGAACGTCATCGAAGCGTTCAAAAAAGGCGATGACCTCGACGTGGTAATCGTGGTGGACAAGTTGCTCACGGGGTTCGATGCGCCGCGCAACGTTATCCTCTACATCGCGCGAAGCCTTAAGGAGCACACGCTTCTTCAAGCGATAGCTCGGGTGAACCGCCTGCATCCCGGTAAGGATTACGGCTACATCATCGACTATCATGGCGTCATCGGCGAACTGCACGACGCGCTTGAACTCTACAGCAAGTTGGCCGGACAGCTCTTCGACCCGGAGGATTTGGAAGGCGCGCTCACCGATGTCCGTGAAGAACTGAAACAGCTCCCGCCGGCGCACGATGGCGTGTGGGACATGTTCCGCCACCTTCCCAACAAGCTCGACGACGAGGCCTACGTGCTGGCCCTCGAGGAGGCTCTCAAGCGCGAGGAGTTCTACACTCGCGTCTCGCGGTTCAGTCGCCTCCTCAAGATCGGTCTTTCCACGCTCACCTGGCTTAACACCACCGATCCGGTAAAGGTTGAGCGTTACAAGCGCGACGCACTGCTTTTCCAGAAAATCCGTGCCTCGGCGAAAATCCGTTATGCAGAGGGAATCGACTACCGCGATTACGAGAAGCAGATCCAAAAAATGCTTTCCACTTATGTGCAGGCCGACGAGGTCATTCAGATTGTCCAACCGGTAAACATTTTCGAACGCGATGCGTTTCAGGCGGAAGTGGACAAGGCGCGTTCCTCACGTGCGAAAGCGGACATCATCGTCAATCGAACGAAGCGAACGATTACCGAGAAAATGGAGGAAGACCCATTCTTCTATCGGAAATTCTCCATGCTCCTTCAGCAGGCGATCGACGACTATAAGGCGCAGCGGATCAGCGAGGCGGAGCTACTCAACCGTGTCACGGACATCATGGAAAAAGTGCGGGCAGGCCAGCATGAGGACGTTCCAGCGGCGGTGCGCAACAGCGACCTGGCAAAAGCGTTCTTTGGTGAATTGAAAAGCAAACTTGGCGGCGCGGGAGACACGGGGTCGTCTGTCCACGAGGAGCAGGCTCCCTACAATGGGCAGCCCATGGAATCGGGCGGAGTGCCCTCGCTTACCGAGCTGCTCGGCGAGGTGGCTTGTGATATTGAGGGCATCGTCCGCAAACATGCCATCGTGCGCTGGCGCGAAAACGCCGATGCGCAAAACCACATGCGGAATGATTTGGATGATCTCCTTTTTACTCTGCAGCGCGACAGGGGCGTCATACTTACCTTCGAGCAAATGGACGCGATCATTGAATCTGTTCTTCGTATCGCCCGAAATCGGTCGGATGTCTGACGTCACGACCATCTCGACGCCCGCGGGCGCTGCTCGACTGCGCCGTTCGAATCGCGGAACGCTCGCGATCAGTGTTCTTCCAAACGGTTCGCTTGAACTTATTGCTCCACTCGATGCACCGGAGCCGGAAATTGCGATCAAAGTTGGCAAACGGCTCGGCTGGATCGTGCGCCAGCGGACCGCCTTTGTGGCGATGAACCGGAACCGCATACCGCTGCGGTATGAATCAGGTGCCACGCACCGTTATTTGGGGCGCCAGTATCGACTCAAGGTGCGGAGAGGCGAATCTACCGGTGCCCGCCTGATCGGTGGCTACATCCATATTCAGACTAAAGATGGCACGGCGGCGGAGGTGGAAGGTGCGCTCAGCGCTTGGTTGAGGAAAAAAGCGCAGGAGCAATTCTCTGCTCGCCTCGCGAAGTGGTCCTCTTGGTGCTTGGCGCGACGCTTATCGTCGCCTCGACTGCGTCTTGTGCGAATGCCAAAACGTTGGGGAAGTGCGCATCGTGATGGCCGGATATACCTCAATCCCGATTTGGTGAAGGCTCCGTCGGTGTGCGTCGATTACGTGATCGCCCATGAAGTCTGCCATTTGAAGCACCCGCACCACAATCGCGCATTTTTCTGTCTACTCGATCAGCTCGTCCCCGACTGGCCTAAGATTAAGTCGCGACTTGAGCGTCTGGAATAAGCGCGTGCAACGTCATGCGATGGTGGATCGCCTCAGCGCCGAATGTAAGAGTAAGTCCGGAGTCTGTTCGGACGCGTACAATAGGGGAATTCTAATCCGAACGCAGCAACGTCAGGATAGCTGAATAAACTCCGGCAGTTTCTGCATGGATGTTGCAATCCGGGCGGGGCGGGTGATTCGCCTTAAGGCAGAATTGAGGCGACATACGCAGCCGCTATTGCACAGCCTTGACCAGAAGCAAAATCGCGCTGCGTATTTCGTGAGGTAGCTTTGGCCAAGCTGTGACTATCGCCGCCAATTCTGGGCTCAGTTGGTCGTTATTTGGGGAAGCTATTGAGGAAGATGACGCGAGTGTGCTTTTGCATGTAGCTTCAATTTTAATGTCTTCCTGATTTTCCGATCGGGGTTCGAATCCCCGTGGGGACGCCAACTTTAAAAGCCCGTAACTCGCAGGAGTTACGGGCTTTTGTGTTTATTGACGCCCTCGCGGGAATGCGAGGGCACCTGCCCGATTCGGCCGGGCAGCCAATTCTCCGTGCGGGCTCGAGCAAACACCCTCGATACTATTTCACAGAGGGTGTTTTATTGAGCAGGCGCCGTGGGGATGAGGCCCTAGGGGAATTGGACGGAGTTTGTCCCGTGCAGTTTTGAATGAGGCACTCGGTCATTGACGACCTGAATGAAAATTCCGGACGAAGCATTAACTTTGAACCTTCGGACCTTTACAGAGAGAAGCGTAAGAACGCCGGATGAGCCTAGTCGCACCGCCTGCCCAATCCGCACGACATCGCGGTGTCCTCCAAGCGCCGCATTTCCGAACCAGCATGCGGTTGTGGAGGCTGATTGTTTAATTGGGCCAAACCGATTCTTCGCATGGTCGAGACTCACCGCTTTTGTCCGAGAGGTGGCGTTACCGTGGATAATGACGGATTCCTTGTGCGCCGGTGGCGTTGGTAACCAAGGATTTTTCATGAAAGGGGCACAAAGGTCCAAGGCGGGCCGTCGGTGCGCCACATCACGAGACCGCAAGTGACTGGGGTTTCTTGGCAGTAGCACCTAGCGGTCGCTTGAATGGACGCATCAAACTCCTGCGCGATAGCTGGTGATCTTGTGTAATCGTCCGCTGCATGTTGCCGGGTGAGTTATGGCCGGGTTTCAGACAACTGCGGGCGTTGCAGGGAGGGCTCCTGTCATTTCCGTCCTCCCAAACTGGCCCGGATGCCGCAGGCGGCATGGAGGCTCGCTCTTCAGCGTCCAGGGCAGCGCTGGTGGCGATGGTTTAAATGAAAAAGGCGGCCTCCGCGTGGAGGCCGCCCTGGTTAATCAGACGCTGAATGGATCAACCAACCGGCTTAGAAAGTAAGCGTGTTGGAGAAGATCCAGTTGCGGGCCGGGGACATGGCGTAGGAACCTTCGCTGTATTTCACGTCGGTGACGTTATACAGGCCGAAGTTGCTGTGCACTTTGTAGCCGAACGCTTCCCAAGGATAGCCGAGGGTCAGATCGAACACAATGTAGTCGCCAGCCTGATAGCCGTTGCCCAGGGGGTTCCAGTCAACCGAACGGCTGACCACGGTCTCGGAGGAGTAGCGCATACCACCGCCCACCGACAGACCGCGGACCGGACCATCGGTGAAGGTGTATTTGGCGAACACGTTGAAGCGGTATTCCGGCACGTTTTCCACACGGGCATTCCACAGGATGTAGGCGTCGCGCTTCTGGGCCGCGTTCAGGACGTTGTTATAGTAGTCCGAACCCGGCTTCGCGTAGATCGGGCGCGCATCCGCGACCGTCTCAGCCGTGGGCATCCATGAACCGTTGATGAGGGCCTGGAAGTTACGGATCGGGGTCCAGATGACTTCCGCTTCGCCGCCCGCGATCTCCACCTTGTTGCCATAGGAACGGACGCGAAAGACGCGGCCCGTGCTCGTAGCGGCGGGGCCGACGAGGGTGGTGGCGCGCTTGGCACCGGCGACCCAGATCGGGTTGGTGTTGTTGTTCAGGGGCTCGTTCGCAGTCGACTGGGCCACACCGTCGTCTTCACGACGATTGATGCGGTCGGCGCTGAAGATCGAGAACGTGCCGACGAGCTTATTGTCGTCACTGGTGTATTTCACGCCCACTTCGTAATTTTTACCCTCTTCGTTTGGCACGGTCATGTTGTAACCGAGTCCTTCGATGATGGCATTGAACTGGGCGATGTTGCTGATCGTCTGACCGCGGTAGACCCAATAGTCGGTGAAGGCCGGATCGGCGGCGCGGCGAGCGGCGTATTCGTCGATGATGCCTTGCGCGATCAACTTTTCGTCGCCGGGGAAGTGGCCGCCGACCGGGCCGGCGTTGAACTTGAAGATCTTCGACACCGAAGCGTAGACGTTGATGTTCTTGGTGACAGCGAAGGAAACGCCGCCCATCCAAGAGTCGCCTTTCTGATCAAGCGGCACGGTCTTCTGGTAGTTGATCGAATGACCCCACTGGGACTCAGGATAGGCGACGGGATCGAGCCACATCCCATCGGCATAGATATACCAAGGGAAATTATTTACCTGGGTCTGCATGCGTTCCCAGCGCTTTTCCTCCCGGTAGCCGGCGAGGACCGTCAGGCGGTCATCGAGCAGCGAACCCTGGTAGTTGATGTATTGGCCTTCGAGGGTCGGCTTGTAGCCGTCCACCGCGTTGCGATCGACGCCCTTGAAGTATTGGTTCAGGTCAGGCTGCAGCTCGGTGCCCGGGTCCCAGTTGTTGAAGATCTGGCGGACGGGCTTGATGGAACCGTCGCGCTGGCGGATAACCTGGTTCACCGGCACCCCGCCCCACTCATACTTGGCGCCATTGGTGAGAGCGTAGTCAGGGTTGGAGACGGTGTTGCGAGCCCCGGGCAGGAAAGCCAGGTTGATGTCGCTCAGCGCGGCGTTGCCCATATACTGCTGAAGCCACGCAGAGCGCTGGAAGCCCGTCAGGATTTTGCTCTTCACGCCGAAGAGGTCGAACTTGAAGACCAAGTCGAGGTTGTGCACCTCGGTCGTGCGCCAGTAACCCGAGCGGGCGGCGCTGCCAGGTTGTCCCAGCCGCCCGATGTCCCAATGCACGCCGTCGGCGTAGGGTGTCATGTAGCCGCCGCCTTGGCCGACCGAGTTGTTAACGGCATGGTCGTTGGTGTAGACGTAACGCAGATCGAGCCACTCGGTCGCGGCAATGTCGGTGGTGACGGTGAAGACTTCATCTTCATCATCCGAATACGCACCGCGATTGGTATAGTTGAATGCCTCATCGTGGATGAAGTTGCCGCTGGCATCCGTGATGTAGGCGCCGCGTTCGAGGCTGGTGTAAGCCGCGAGCCAGAGGTCGCCCGTGGCGGTGCGTTTATTGTTAATGTAGGTCGAGTAGACGAGTGACGGCGTGGCCGTGTTCTGCACGACATTGGCCGTGAGACCATTGCCGGCGTTGGCCGCGATCGTGTGCGCAAGCGTGGCGGTGGAGGAGCCGTAGGCACCCGTGGTGGCGGCGTTTTTCCAGCCAGCGAAGTCGCTGTAGATCCAGTCGTAGTCGTTGGCATTGTAACGTGCCTTGATGTATTCGAATTCAGCGGTGACCGTGAGTTTGCCGCTGTCGAGGGGCTTCAACGTCAGCGAGGGCGTGATGTTGAAGTTCTTGCGGTATTCAAAACGGCGCTCGCCCTGGGTATCTTCCCAGGCACCGACCACGCGCATCGCGGCCTTCTTGGAAAGCACGGTGTTGTTATCGATGGTGACCTTCTGACCGCTGTTGTCATCCAAACGCACGCTGATGGTGCTCGGGATCTTGGTGAAGGAAGGGCGCTTGGTGACGTAGTTGATAACGCCGCCAGGGTAACCCTGACCGAAGAACACGGAAGCGGGGCCCTTCACAACTTCCACGCGCTCGACGTTGTCGAGATTGTGGGAGATGTAGCGGAACACACCGTTACGCATGAGGGTGTTGACCTGGAAGCCGCGCAACGTGAAGCCGCCCTGAGGGGTGGCTTCGTTGGCAGGCACGCGCATGGCGAAGCGCGTGTCACCGGACGCCGAAGCCGTATAGCGGAACAAGTCCGTGATCGAGCGGGCGTTGGTGTCATCGAGGAACTCGCGCGAGATGACGGAGATGGCCATGGGAACCTTTTGGATTTCCATGCCGATCTTCGTGGCGGTGGCGGAGTTGGTCTTCAGGTAGCCGTAGTCTTTGTCAGCGGTGGCTTCGAAAGGAGTCAGCGTCGTAACGCCTTCTTCTTCCGTCGCGGTCGCGGTGGCAGCCGGTGCAGCGGTCTGCGCCCACAGGGGAGCGGAGACACCGACCATGGCAGCCAAACAGACGGCCAAGATCTTCTTGGCGCCTGGTGCTGGGTAGCAGGTTTCTTGGTTCATTGGGTTTGGGTATGTATCGTTTCTGATCTGACCCGGCATCAGGCCGGGCCAAAAGACGGAGAGGCAAAAAGGCTCTGCGCCCGCCTCACGCTATTTCCGGAACAAACCACCCCCCGGTGGTATCCGGCCGGCGAAATCAATAGCCGGACGGACGCGTTCTGAAATGAGCGGCAGGGCGAGCGCAGAGAGAGGTTGGGTTCCAAAGGGGCGGGGAAGGCCGATAGTTTAGGCGAAGACCCCGGGAAATGATATAGACAATATATACCAACCTTTAACGAACCTAATACCCTGACTATATGATGCGTTTACCTTAACTACAGGACTATAATACCCAATCTAAGGTAGATTGAAAATGCCTCAGCGACCGCGGTTTTTTCCTGCACCCGCCCGCTGATTATCTCGTGGGAATACCTCCAGGTGCGGGCGCTTGAACAGCATGAGCAGAGGGATGCGCACGACGCCCAGTCGCACCGCCTCCCGGACGAGCTTCGCGCTCGTGGCGACGCCAAGCTTGCGCATGATGTTGCGGCGATGCGTCTGCACCGTGGCCTTTGTGATGCCGAGTTGGAGGGCAGCTTCATGGTTGTCGCTGCCGTCGCCAATCACGCGCAACACGCGCAGCTCGGTCACCGTCAGTTCATTGGTGGAAAGTCCGCTGGGCAGCTCATCGATCAGGTAGCGCCGCAGGGTCGGACTGATGTAGCCGTGGCCGTGGGCGACATGTCGCAGGATTTGCTTGATGGTGTCGATGCACTCCGTGGTCAGGTCAACAGCGCCGGTGAATAACACGGTGCGCAGGGAAAGCAGCACGTGCTCGTCCCAGTGCTCGGAGACGATCAGGATGCGTGAGGCCAGCGGGGCGTCGCAAACCTGCTTCAGAAGCTCGATGCCGTCGATGTCCTCAAAAGTGAGCCCGACGAGGAGGATATCAGCCGGCTGCTGGCGCAACGCGAGGAGGGCGGGATTGCCGCGCGGGTGCAGGTTCATTTCCGCGGTCGGAAAAACCTCGGCGCAGGCAAGCCGGAGCGCGTCGGCCTGCACGCGGTTTTGATGGACAATGGCGATGCGGGGGCTGGCGGACTTCCCCGCGTTTTTTTCGCCCGGCCTTGGCGCTACCGCGGAGAGGAGGGGTGTATGGTTTTCCGGATGCACGAAAGGCGGAATAAGCGATAAGACGCAGCGCCCGGCTAAATCTATTACATATTTCTATTTCTTTAGATGATATAGCGTCAGCAATCATGGGATATGTAGACATGATTGTGATGATACGATCAGACTGAAATAGCCTCACGGCGGAAGCGGTGGTGGCCGGTTTTCACGATGGAAGCGCCTGTTTTGCTGGGTTTATCGGTTCCGGAAGCATGGTGTAGTCCGGATGAGTTGGGGCGACTTGGCCGCCAACGCGTGTTCATGCGCCTTTGCGCCTCGGTCCTGTCATCCGGGTGCCTCGGTCCGGCGCTCGCGCATTGCTTGAAGCCGGTCCCTGCGGCAGCCTCACCGCCGAAGTAGAAGCCCTGCTGAAGGGCGGGGGTTTGCGGCCGACGCGGCGGTCGCCCGACATTTCATTTGACGAAACGTTTGTTTCCCAACGAAAAACTTCCATGGCCATCGCTGTTTTGGACAAGGCGTTTTCGATTTTGGAGGTGCTTGCCCGCACGGGGCGTCCGCTGAGTCTCGCGGAACTTTCCGAGGAAACCCGCCAGCCTAAACCCAGCACATTTCGCATTCTCCGCAGCCTGCGCGATCTCGGTTACGTGGATCAGACGGAAGAACGCGGCACCTACAGTCTTTCCGAGCGTTTGAAATCCCTGCGCGAATATGGCCGGGACGAGGTGTTGCGCGTGAAAGCGCTGCCGCTGATGGAGTTGTTGCGGGAGAAGTTCGACGAAACGATCAACCTGGGTGTGCTCGAAGGCCTGTATGTCCGCTATGCGCACGTGCTGGAGACCACGCAGGCACTGCGGTCGATCGTGAAACCGGGCGCGCGCGATGCGTTTCATACCACGGCACTCGGCCGCGCGGTGGCGGCTTATCTTCCGGAAATGCAACAGGCGCGCCTGGTGGCCAAGGCGGTCGCGATCGAGCCTGCGGCGAAGCGCCGCACGCTGAAGGAGCGCTTGGAAACCGAGCTCGCCGCCACGCGGGCGCGGGGCTGGGCGCTGGAGGAGGAGGAAACGGTTTCCGGTGTCACCTGCATGGCGATTCCGTTGATCGAACTCGGCGAGCCGCTCGCGGCGATTTCGATGTCGGTGCCGGTGCATCGTTTTCCGGCGGCGCGCCGGGAAAGCTTGCGGCAGGCGCTCTTGGAGTTTCGCGCCACCAGCTCCGAACGGAAACGAGGCCCGCAATCCGCCGGCGCTTAAAGCCGGTTCATGCGTCTGAACTCAAGGTGGACGCAGCGAGAGTAGCGAAGGGATGCGCCGATCTGGAGCCATGATTATGAGCAAAAAAAAGGGGCGCCCGTAGGCGCCCCTTTGCATTGTGATTCTGTAACTTTCGAATCGCGGGTCGTTCGATCTTACAGGTCGAAACTGACCGTGAGGATAAACTGACGCGGATCGACGATGCGGTAGGCGCTCGGTTCGCCGCTCGGAAACGCGGCAATCGGTTGCAGGCGTCCGTTTTCGGCGATGTTGCGAACGTTCAGCTGCACGGTCATGCCGTATTTGTCGCGCATCAGCTTGGTGCGGTAGCTTACGAACGCATCCACGTAAGTGTGGCCCTTGTCGTAGACCGGCTTGTCCTTATCCAGGGCGGTGATGATGTCCGGCAGTTGCTGCACGCCGTAGTAACCGATCGCGCCCTTGTCTTCCCAGCGCACGGCGCCGCCCACATCGAACTTGCTGAGAACCCGATTGTCGGTGATGCCGCGCAGGCCGAACTTGGTGCTGAAGCTGGCCTTGTAGCGACGGACCTGGGGCAGGCTCTTGCCGACGGTTTGCTGCGCGATGTCCAGCGCGGTGGTGACCTGGCTGGGCATGTAGTTTTGCGGGGTCTGACCGCCATCGTAGATGCTCGTATACCACAACTGGTTGGTCTGTTTATCCCGGATGGTTTCCCAAACCTTGCCGCGCTCGGCGAGGTAATCGAGCAGGTCCTGCGCGATGGCGGACTGGATGGTCTGGGTCTCGGTAACGTTCGCGCGCAGCGTCCAGAAGGACGTCGGGTTGTAGTTGATTTCGACTTCCTTGCCCTTGCTCAGCATATCCTGGCCCTGGGCAATGGGAACGCCGCCGAAGTTAACGCTATCCTGCAGCATGTTGAGGGTGGCGAGATCCATCCCCATTTCCTTGGCGACCGCGGCATCAAGCGCGGCGCCGACGAGGCCGGGTTGCGTCGCTTGCAACCAAATGCGGGCGCGGTTATCGAGCGAGAAGGGCCGCGCCGGCTGTCCGTCATACACGTCCATTTTCACCGCCCGGGTGGCCAGGGTGGTCGAAGTGCCGCTGCGGTCACCCTGCGTGCGGGTGGTGAACTGGTTCGCGCGGATGAACAGCTTGTTTTTGAGAAGCTTGAGCGAGAAACCGTAATCTTCGCCCGTGCCTTTCGGGTTGGGGAGCAACTGGCCATGCAGGTTGATCGCCTGATCGGCGGGGATGAAGCTGTCGGATTTGTTGGCGTGAAGGCTGAGCCAGTTCGTGACTTTCAACACGGCGCCTGAGGTGCGCGTCACGCCCTCGTTGGTGGTGTAGTCGCCATCGGCCCACTGCGTGTCCCAGCCCACGTCGTGACTCATGCCATCGGGGAGCATGCGGGGGAGGACGCCCTGCTTCGTATAGAGCCGGTCTTTGCGCCAACCGAAGGTGGTGACGAGCCGGTCCGCCAGAAGATGGCTTTGCAGCACGACGCCCTGGGTCTTCTGGATCTTCAGGGAGTTGCCGGTGCCGGCGGTGCCGCCGCCGGAAGCGAGGAGCCCCAGCTCGGTCATCTCATTGTTGGCCTGGCCGGCGGCGAAATTGCCCCACGTGTAGGGAAAAATGCCTTCGAGCGAGCCGCTGTAAGGAGCGTAGTCGACATTGGAGCCGTAGTTATCACCCACATAATAAAACCGGTAGCTGCGCGAACCGGTGGGCGAAGCGCCATCCTGCACGGACGTGCTGCCGGCGATGCGGTTGGTGGTGGCGCGGGGTGTGCCGGCGGTCAGCCAGGAGTGATTATCCTTCATCGCGAGCTGGTAGAAATACGAGCGCTGCTCGTTGTGCTTATACTCGTTGAATCCCGCCATCGAGTGGCTGCCGAGCCAGCGCAGGAGGCCTTTTTTGTGGGTAAAATCAACCTGGTAGGCCAACTGGGCGCGATAGGTGTCGTTCGTCAACGGACGCTTGATGATGTTTACTTCCGTGATGCCGACCATCGGGCGCAGGAAGTTGGGATTCGGGGTGCCATCGAGGCGGCGCATGTTGGGATCGAGCGTCAACGTCGTGGAACCCGAGCTGCCTGTGGGAAAATCCTGAACGTAGGTCGGGGAGTCTTCGCGGAACCAGGCGACCTGAGCGGTGAGGTTTTGGCTTTCACTGTTGATCAGGACCTGATCGACCGAAATGAGGCTGGTTTTCACCACTTCATCCAGCCGGTTCATGGCGGCGATATTGAGCGCGCTCCAGTCGTAGATCGACTTGGCGTTTACGGCGCCATCGGAAGCCCACAGCGGTTGCGTCGCGCGCAGCGTCCGGGGGTTCAGATACATGTAGTTAAACCCGGTCTGGTTGTTCGAGGCGGTGGTGGTCAACAGGGCGTCCTGCGTGGTCGTGCCGCGCGGTGCCGTCCAGAAATCCACGCCATCCTCATCGATGAAAAGCAGCGAGGAACCGCGGCCGGTCGTCTGGTAACCACTGGCAAAGACCGGTGCACCGTTGATGGTCGGGATACCGCCGCCGAGCGCGCTCGTGGGGTTGCCGAACCGGTTCACCGGCGAACCGTTGATGTAAGCCGTGTTGGTTTTCGGGTCCCAGGTGGGCGAGCCCGCCGCTTTCCACGGCCCGATGGCATCGCGAGGCGTAATGCTGTTGGGCCGGTTGCCGTATTGGTGGAAATATTGATAACTGCCGCTGATCGTGGTGTTCTTGAACGGCCGGTATTTGATCATGCCGTTATAACGTTCCATCTCCACGCCGGCGGGTTGCAGATTGTATTCGGTGTTCTGGTGCACGGTGCTGAAACGCACGGCCAGCTTGTCCTTCAGGAGGACTTGGTTCGTGTCCAGGCTCACGCGGTGTCCGGCATCGCCGATATGGTCATCGAACATATCCGCCCGGAACTGCAGGCGGGTCCGGTTGCGACGGAGATTCGCCGAGGCGGGAACGGAGTTCACCGTGCCGGAGGCGTTGCCCAGGCCGAATAGCGTGGAGTTGGGCCCGCGGCTGACCTCGACGGAGTCAACCGTGATGGGATCCACGGGAGCCCGCCGGCTGGTCTCAAAACCGGCATAGGCGATATTGGCGCTGTTCAGACCGCGGACGCGATTGGCCGTGTTCGGACTGGCCGAGAGGTTGTCATTGGGCTGCGCGCTTTGGTTGAAGGCGAAATCGGTGTAAGTGGCCGCACCTTCCGTGCCGGCTTCATACATGAAGATATCGTTGATATCCAACATGGCGAAATCGGCCATCTGCTCCTTCGTCACCACCGAGATGGAGGCGGCGATGTCCTCGACCTTCGAGTTAAGGCGCGTGCCGGACATCGTGTTCGGCGCATAGTAGCCGTCTGGATCGTAGTTCACTTCAAACGGGGAAAGCTCAACCACGTTGTCCTCGGAGGAACTGACTTCGCGTTCCGTGGGGATGGCGGCTTTCTCCTTCGCTTGCATCACGGCAAGCTCATCAGGATCAAGCCGACCGTTCTTGTTTTGGTCGTATTTCGCAAGTGCGGCCGCTTCCTCTGAGGAAGCCGATGCCTGGGCAACGAGCGGAATAACGGCAATGAGACAAACTGGCACAACGAGGCGCCAGCGCAGGGGATGGTATATACAGGAGTTCATGCAGGACAACAGAGCGGGGGGGTGAAGTTGCTGAAACCGACGGGCACGGTCGTGACAGACCAAGCATAGCTTGATTTCACGGCCTCAAACGCCCGATTTCAATTTCACAATACGAACTGATCATTTCGTCAATAAAAATACTTTTATTGACCTGAATACGCCAAACGATCTATGCCTCCCGCCTGTTCGGTTGTGTTTTCAGGGCTGTGAGAGATCGCTCCTGCAAGGCCCGCCACCGGATTCCCCCTCCCCCCGTCCCCCCTGAAATCATCATGTCCGGTCTGCATTTTTTGGATTTTGCGGTCATCGCCGCTTACTTCATCGTCGTCATCTCGCTCGGTAAAATTGCCGCCAAGGGCGCGACGACTGGCGAAGGGTTTTTCCTCGCGGGCCGCAAGCTGGGCAAGGTTTACCAGTTTTTCCTGAACTTCGGTAATTCCGCCGCCGCCAGCGACGCGGTGAGCACCGCCAGCGTGGTTTACCAGCAGGGCATCTCGGGCATCTGGCTGGGCTTCCAGATGATTTTCCTGAATCCCTATTATTGGTTTATGTATCCGTGGTATCGCCGTGTGCGGCTCACCACCACGGCGGACATTTTCAAGGACCGGCTCGGCAGCAGCGGCCTCTCGGTGTTCTACGCCACGTTTACGATCATCTCCGCCGTGGCCGTGACGATGGCTTTTGGCAACCTGGTCTCGTATAAAATCTCCTCCGCCCTCGTCACCAAGGCCGAAAGCGCCTGGAGCCCGGCTGAACGGCAATCCGTCGCTGGCTACCGCGAGCTCATGACGATGGAGGCGCAGTCCTTGAAAAACGAACTGCCGGCGGAAGACCGCGAGCGCCTCAGCGTCCTGCGCGAACGCCAGGCGCGCGGTGAGTTGCGCAACTTCATCACCGCGCTCGAGCCGTGGTCGTTCTACATTATCTACACGATCACCATCGGCGCCTACATCGTGATGGGAGGCATGGCCGCGACCGCGCTGAACGAGGCCTTCCAAGGCATCCTCATCGTGGTGTTCTCGGTTATCCTGATTCCCGCGGGCGTCGCTGCCGTCGGTGGCTGGGACCAGTTGGGCGCGGTGCTGCCCCCCGAATCGTTTCAACTTTTCGGCTCCGGCCATGGCACGTCCCAATTCACCGTGTGGACGATCAGCGCGATGTTCCTCGCGACGCTCATGCAGGCGCACGCGATGCCCGGCAACATGTCGATCGCCAGCTCCGCGAAGAACGAATTCGCCGCGCGCTTCGGCGCCGTGTCCGGCACCTTTGGGAAACGCCTCGTCACGATCACGTGGGCCTTCTGCGGCCTCATCGCCATCGCCCTCTATTCCGGCACGAGCGCCCTCGCCGATGCCGATATGGTGTGGGGCACCATGTCCCGCCAGCTGCTGGGGCCCGGGCTCCTCGGTTTGATGTTCGCCGGCGTGATCGCCTCCAACATGTCCACGATCGCGGCGAAGGCCATGTCGGTGTCCGCCCTGTTTGCGCATAATATCTACCGCGGTTTCCGCCCGCAGGCCACGGACCGTGACCTTGTGCGTGCCGGTCGCTGGACACTCGTGGTGGTGCTGCTCGTCGGCGTGGCGGTCTCCACGCAGATGACGAACGTCTACACCGTCCTTCAGTTCGCGATGACGATCAACGTGCCCTTTGGCGCCTCGCTGTTGCTCATGTTCATCTGGCGCAAGGTCACCGTCGCCGCCGTATGGACCGCGGTGCTGGGTTCGGCGTTGGTGAACATCCTCTTTCCCCTTGTGGCGGAGAAGATCCCTGCGCTCGCCAATCATCCTTATCTCCTCACGCGCACCGTGGATCCCATTGGCCGGCCCACCGCGGTGTTCTTCGAATCCGTGGTCCGGGCCAATCCCGAGGACAGCACCAGCCCGCTTGAAGGCCGGGGCCGGCTGCACACGGAATTGCTCCTGCTCCAGGCGATCGGCGTCGACACGGTGGCGCTTTCCTCCAGCGGCCGCTTTGCCGGACGATTCTTTGTCGATGCGCTGTTTCCCTTGGCGCTGATCCTCGCGGTGAGCTTGGTGACCCGCGCACCCGCTCCCGGGCAGGTCAACCAGTTCTTCGGAAAAATGAAGACGCCGGTCGGCGAGACGCCCGAATTTGAGGCCGCGGCAATGCAGGAAACGATGCGCAATCCCGGTCGGTTCGATCACCAAAAATTGCTGGGGTCATCCTCGTCGTGGGAGTTCACCCGGTGGGACCGGGTGGACACGATTGGCTTCTTTATCAGCTGCATCGTGACGCTCGGGATCATCGGGCTGCTTTGGGTTTTGTTGCGCGCCGTGGCGCCTTAAGTCCGCCGCGCTTTCGTCCCTGCTGCGTTTTCTGTTTTCCCACGCCCTTTCCTCCATGAGTTCCAAGCGTTCCCGATCCGAAATCACGTGGTCGATCATGCACCCGGTGAAGCCGACCAAGGTTTATATGCAGGCGGTCCTCGCGGCCGCCCGGACCTATCAGGTCGACAGCTTCGAAATCTGCGGGGACGTCCATTCTTCCACGGGCAGCCTGGACGGCGCGATTTTTTTCCAGGATTACCCCGCGGCCGCGGCTCGCATCAACCGCCCCGCGGTCGTAGCCACGATCGCCACGCTCAACGAGGTCGTCGCCCTCGCGCACGAGTCCCGCCGCCCGGTTTATTACTGGCATCGCGAGGTCATGGTGCCGCGGGCGGTCGTTGAAACCGTGCCGGGGCTGCTGGATGAAAACGGCGAGTTCAATCTCCTCGGCGCCGCCTACCACGACCTCATCCGCGCGAAGCTGCGCGAGTTTTTCACCCGGATTTCCGGCATGGATGGCCTCGTGCTCACGGTCACCGAGTCCGATTATTCCGTCATCCATAACTCCAATCCCGAGCGCTATCCCCCGGCGTTGGTCATGGAGCGCGTCATCGCGACCTTTGCCGAGGAACTCAAGGCCCGCGGGAAACGTTTTATCCTGCGCAGCTTCGGCTCCATCGCACAGGATTACGAGGACATCCTCGCCGGCGCGGCGCGCGTGAAACGGGAATTCGATTTCGAAATCGAAACCAAAATCACGCCCTATGACTTCAGCCCTTTTCTGGAGCTGAATCCATTCCTCCGCAGAACCGGCGCCGCCACGCTCTCGGCGGAGCACGATTCCATCGGCGAATTCCTCGGCGCCGGTTATCTGCCGGCGCCCGATCCGGCGCGGGTGATCCAATGCGTCGCCTATGCCACCCGTGCCGGGGTTGACCGCCACGCCATCCGCGTGGATCGCATCGGTCATCCGACCTTCGCCTCCACGCAGGCGATCAATCTGCTCGCGTATGACCGCGCCATTCAAAACCCGCACGTCACCGCGGAATCGATCTGGAGCGAGTGGGCCGCGGCGCACTGGCCGCAATGCGCGCCGGAGATGACTGCGATCATGCAACGCGGCATCGAGGTGGTGAAGAAGACGCACTTCATCGACGGGCACGTGATTTTCCATGCCTTCCCACTCGATGCGTCGCAGAAATGGATCAAGGCCAGCGGCATCCTCTCGCTCTTCCAACCCGGGATCAGCCTCGCCCGCCATCAGGGCATGTGGGGCATCCTCCCGGCGAAGGATACGCCGTCGCGCGCCTTCATTCTGGAGGAAAAAGACGCCGCCGTGCGCCTCGCCGACGAATCCCTCCAGCGGCTCGTCGCACTCAAGCCCCGGCTCTCCGCCGCGGAATTTGCCATCGCCGAGACCGCCTGGAAAAACGCCACGGTCGTGAGCCGCCTGATTCGTGAATGGTGCCGTTGCGTCTGCGCCTACTTCACCGACATGGAAGCCGCACGTCCCGGCCACCCGTCGCTGACCGCAGCCATCCGCGTCGCTCAACCCGTTTTCGAAGGCTTGCTCAAAACGTCGCTGCCGCTCGACGCCTCCCTGCGCGCCACGGGCGCTCCCGTCGCGGGCCACGAATACGATCACGACACCGAGAGCGAAGATTCCATCGAAAGCGCCTACGCGCGTCCGCTCTGGAAAATCATCACGTCGCTCGTCCCTGAATACGACGCGGAAGCCGCCGAATTCCTCGCGTGCGCGGCTTTGCCGGGGATCACCGATTTCATCGTCTGCGCCGGCATCGCCCACGATCACCGCGTGTATCGTTACATGCACGCCAGCCACGCTTTCATGGCGGACGGTCGCCTCGCCCGTGCCGCCGGCAACCGCGTCTTTCCCAATGGCTTTGTCGAATGCCATCTTGTCGTGCCCACCCGCGGCAACTTCCGCCTCGTGGTCAGCGGCAACCGCACGCAATCCCCCGGTTTTCTGCTCACCGTCAACGGCCATCGCCTCGAAGCCTGCTTTAACGCAGACGGCCTTTACGAATACCTGCCACCCGCCGGCGCGGCCCCCGGAGGCATCCTCACCGTGCGCATCCAAAAACTCGGCGCGCACTACCCGTGGATTCACCACCTCGCGGTCGCGGCGCAGCCGGGTTGACCGGCGGCCGGCTTATTGCAGCGGAAAATTCGGATCGTCCGTGCGCAGGGTGCGCAACAACTCCGTCAGCCTGGCCACGACCGCCGGCTGGGTGGCCGCCACATCGTGCTGTTCGCCCTCATCGGTCGCCAAATCATAGAGCTCCAGCGGTTGCGCGGGCGCCAGGCGGACGCCCTTCCAGTGGCCGAGGCGGACGGCCTGGCGGGTTTTCCCGGCGAGCAGAAATTCCCAGTATAGCGCCTCGTGCTGCGGCTGCTCGCCGTCGCGTCCGAAAAGCGTGGGGGCATAGGAAATCCCTTCCGCGGGCAGGGCGGGGGATTTCACCCCCGCGATGTCCAGCGCGGTCGCGGGAAAATCCCAGAACGCCGACACCTGTGCCGTGGTGCGGCCCGCGGCGATTTTTCCCGGCCAGCGGGCGATGAGCGGCACGCGCACGCCGCCTTCGTAGACGTCGCGCTTGGCCCCGCGCAGCGGGCCGCTGCCTTGGAAATACTCCTGCGGCTTCCCGTCCTCGACGTGCGCCCCGTTGTCGCTGGCGAAGAGCACGAGGGTGTTTTCCTCGAGACCGAGCGCCCGCAGTTTTTCCAACACGCGGCCCACGTCGCGATCCAGCCGCAGGACCATGGCGGCGAACGCCAGCGCCTTGGCCGGCGCACCCGGCGCAGCCAGCTCGGGCCAGCGGCGTTGCGCCTCCGCGATCGAATCGGGCGGGCACTTCAGCATCGCATGCGGCGTGGTGTAGGCGAGATAGAGGAAAAACGGCCGATCTCCGCCGGCATGGCGCTCCAGGTATTGCAGCGCCTCGGCGGTGAACCGGTCGTTCGCAAACACGCCTTCCGCGTGCCCGTAGTTCGGCACG
The DNA here is from genome assembly GCA_964525935.1 of uncultured Opitutaceae bacterium. Classification (GTDB taxonomy): domain Bacteria; phylum Verrucomicrobiota; class Verrucomicrobiia; order Opitutales; family Opitutaceae; genus UBA2377. The sequence continues at coordinate 81,877 of CAZGJZ010000002.1, forward strand.
AGCGCCTCCTTCTCCGCATTGCGGTAAAGAAACTCAGGGAACTGGTTGTGCGCATGCTGCTGGTTGATGAAGCCGTAAAACTCGTCCCAGCCCTTTCGCCACGGCTCGGCGCCGCTCCCTTCCTCGCCGAGTCCCCATTTGCCGATCAAGGCCGTGGCATAACCCGCCGCGTGCAAATGCTGCGCGATGGTCACGTCGGCCGGCTTCAACGGCACCCGGCCGCCATCGTCGCGCCCGAATGCGAGGTTGTTGCGCACCGTGAGGTGCCCCGTATGCTGGCCGGTCATCAGGGCATTTCTTGAGGGCGCGCACACCGGCGCGCCGGCGTAGTGGTCGGTAAAGCGCAGACCCTCGCGCGCCATGCGGTCGATCTGCGGCGTCTCAAAACGGCGCTGCCCGTAGCAGGACAACTCCCCATAACCGAGATCGTCCGCGAGGATGAAGACGATGTTGGGCCGGCGTTCCTGGGCGGTCGCCGCCAGCGCGGCCAGCAAGGCGGCGGCCAGGAATGTGGTTCGTAGCTTCATGTGTTCAGTGCAGGTTGGTCTGACCGTCGTCTTTCTCATCGGCCCGGGCGGCATCATGGCGGGGATTGATGCCGGGCAGTTGCGCGCCGACCGCCCGCTGCCACGCCGCGAGCTTGGCGTGCAGTTCCGCCACGCGGGCCGGCTGGGTTTTTGCGAGGTTGAGGGTTTCGCCGGGATCGTGCTGGAGGTCGAATAACTCCGTTTCATGCCCCGTGCCCGTCAGGCTGGTTTCGAAATACTCGATCATCTTCCACGTGCCTTCACGGATCGCACCGGCCGGCCCGCCGCTGCCCGCCGTATGATAATGCGGATAGTGCCAGTAAAGCGTGTCGCGCGCCAGCCGGCCTTCACCGCGCATGAGCGGCAGCAGGCTCAAGCCGTCCCGCACCTCGCCGGCGGCCGGCGGAATCCCGGCCACTTCGGTCAAGGTCGGCAGGAAATCCATCGTGATCACCGGAACGTCGCACGTCGTCCCCGCAGCGATGACTCCCGGCCAGCGCATGACCAGCGGCACGCGGATGCCGCCTTCGTAGAGCTGGGCCTTGCCGCCGCGAAACGGCCGTTGCGCGGTGTCGGCCAGCAGGCCGCCGTTGTCCGAATAAAAAATGACGAGGGTGTTTTCCCGCAATCCCATCGCATCCAGCTTGGCCAGCACCCGGCCGACCCCGGCGTCGAATTGCTCCATCATGGCGGCCACGACCGGGTTGTTTTCGGGCCGTTCGCTGCCGGCGCGGGCGCGGTATTTTTCCACCAAGGCGCGCGGGGCCATGATGGGCGCGTGGATGGTATTGTGCGTCAGGTAGAGGAAAAACGGCCGGTCATGCGGCTGGTCGAGAAACTCGAGCGCGTGCCGCGTGATCGCCTCGACGTTATGCGCATCGGCTTCCGGGTCATGGGTTGGCTCCGGCTTGTGGCTGATCCAGGTTTCCGCGAAGCCCTGACGGTCCGGGCCCTCGGCCACGCTTTCGGGTGGCAGGTAGGCCTTGGCGAGGTGCCATTTGCCAATGAGCGCCGTGTGATAGCCGCCCGCGGTGAGGCGTTCGGCGAGGGTGGTCGCAGTGAGTGGAAGATATTTCTGCCAGGCGGGCTGTTCGAGCCGGGCATACGGATAGGGGTTGCCCGGGATGAAATCGGTCAGCCCGATCCGCGCCGGCGCCTGCCCCGTCATCAAGGCGGCGCGGCTCGGCGAACACACCGGGGCCGCGGCGTAAGCGGTGGTGAAGCGCAGGCCTTCGCGTGCCAGCCGGTCGAGATGCGGAGTCTGGTAATAGGGATTGCCGTAAACGGCCACCGGGCCGCAGCCCAGGTCATCGGCGAGGATGAAGACGATGTTGGGCCGTGGATCTTTCGCCACTGCGGCCACCGTGAGCAACACCGCAGCCAGCACGCCGAGCAGTCGGGGGGATCTCATTTTTCATCTCCTTTGGCCGGCAGGGCCGGGGCCGTGGGCGCCGCCAGCACCTGGTCCAGCCACGCAAACGCCGCCTCCTGCATGGCCACGGTGAACACATGCGGCCCGGGCCACGAGCGTGTCACCAGTTGCGTGCCGGCGCCTTGCGATACCCATACCGCCCGCAGTTTCACGTAAGCATCCTCGACGCCGGCCTGGGGAAACAAGGGGTCTTCCCGGCCGTTGAAGAACAGCATCGGCTTGGGGCACGCGAGGCTCGCGAAATCGGCGTAGTCCAGCTCGCCGAGCAATCCCGGATGCAGGGTCGTGTAGGCCGATTGGGTGACGGTCTGGTTGTTGCCGGGCTGCATCAGGCTCTTGGCCGTGGTCATCCAGCAAATCGCCGCGCCCGCGCGGATGCGGTCGCTCAACGCCGTGAGCTGCCATGTCCGGAGGGAACCCATCGACATGCCGATCGCGCCAATGCGCGCGGGATCGACCTCGGGTTGCTGGGCGAGGAATTCCGCGGCGCGCAGGTCTTCCCAAACCATGAGGCCGGCGAGCGACATGCCCGCGTGCATCAGGTTGCCCGCCAGCGCGGCCTGTCCACTGCTGCCGGCGCCGCCGCGGTCGGAGAAATTCAACGCATCGATGACGAGGCACGCATAGCCGCGCTTCGCGAGCTCATCGCCGTAGAAGCGGCCCTCGTATTCGCGGGCCACCAGCGCTTCCGCCGCCGCGAGCTTTTCGGGCGGCACGCCGAACGGCCGCACCACCTTTTCCTTGCCGACCTCCATCCGGCCGCTGTGCGAATGCTGGATCAACACGGCGGGGCTGCGTCCTGCATGCTTGGGCACGAGGAAATAGGCGAGCACGCGGCTGTCGCCGGTGAGGTTGAACACGATTTTTCGCGCCACGTAGTTTCCGCGGTCTTCCTCGGCCACCACCACCGCGGCCCAAGGCGCGTCCGGCGGCGGCGCGAGCAGCCGTGTCTTCACGTGGGCCCGCACGCGGCTGCGCCACGCGGAGAAATCTTCCTGGCGGCCGGGCGTCCACGCCAGCGGATACGTCACGCGGGCCATCGCCTGCGCCTGGAACACCGGCAGGTTGTCGACGACGCCCACCTTCTGGGCATCGTCGGCCGCGCCGGCGGCTACCGCACGCAGCGTCGCAGCCAGGCAGGTGAATAATAAAATGATCCGTTGTCGGGAGGCGGTTGGTGGCATGAGTTGGTTAATTGGGGGAGGTGGCGGTCAGCAGGCCGGCGGCGTTCAGGTTCAACCGGTCTTCGTGATAAATAATTCCGTCGGTGCCGTAATGCCGGATGGTCAGCCGCGGTCCTTCCGCGGTGCGCTCGACCGTCGCGCCGATGAAGCCGCCCTTGATGCGCAGGAAGCGATGCGCCGGCGAACGGTCCGCATCCGTGAAGCCGCCCGCGTGACTGTCCGAACTCGGGCCGATGCTGTATTCGCGCAAACCGGTCGCCGGATCCACGGACACATATTGCCAGTGCCGGTCGCCGCAGATCACGACCATGTTTTTCTGGCGGGCCAGAAACGCGCGCAACTCGTCGCCTTCGTGGGTAAAGGTCTCGTTGGCGTGGTTGTCGGATTTGGCGGCGCGGTCCGGGCCGAGCAGTGGAGTCGGACTGATCAGGATGCGGAACGTCGCGTCCGAGGCCTGCACCGTGTCGAAAAACCACTGCTTTTGCTCCGCGCCCCAGATCGTTTTCGCCGGGCCGTCAGGATCGGTGTTGGGCGAACGGAAATCGCGGCCCTCGGCCAACCATACCTGCAGGTCGCGGCCCCAGCGGATCGTGCGATAGGTCTTCGCGCCCATGGGCACTTGCTCGCGGAAGAGCGCCAGCCCCTGCGCCCACGTGAGGTCGCCGTAGGTTTGGCCGGCCCACGCATCGTCCTTCAGCGTATCATGGTCGTCCTTCATGAAGTAGTTCGCGACCTGGCTGTGGAACGCCCGCTGGAAGGGCAGGGCGAAAATCCGGTTATATTTGAATCGCGCCAGCGCAAGGTTCGTCGCCAGTGGCGAGGGCTTGTCGAGGTATTCGAGATCGCCGGTGTGCACGAAAAAATCCGGCCGCAGCGCGCCCATGAGCGGATAAATCCGGTGTCCGTTTTCCGCATCGTCGCGCCGGCGGTAGTCCTGGCAATTGGCCACGGCGAAGGTCACGCGGGATGGAGCGCTGGCCATTGGGGCGGTCGTGAAGCTGCCGGTCGCTATCGTCGCCACCGCGGACGCGCCCGGGGCGAAACCTTCGGCGCGAAACTGGTAGCGCGTGCCCGGCTGCAAGCCCTGTAACCTGAATTGGTGGGCGAAATCCGTCGCGGCGGAAACCGCCACGCGTTCCGTGGTCCGGGTCGCCGCCGCACTGGGTCCGGCCGCTTCCGGCCAATACGTGACCTGCACAGTGCCGGTCGCGCCGGGCACGGCGCCTTCCATGTCGTCGAGCGCGTGGCCCGCCAGTTGCCGATCCGCCGATACGGGCGCGCTGACGCGCAAGGCGTTTAATTCATACGGCGTCAGCTGCGGGTCATTTTCGATCTCGGGTGGCAGCTTTCCTTTCACTGCGGGGAAGGGGATGCCGGCGGTGTTGCGTTCGGGGTGGCGGGTCAGCCGCGTCCAGACGATCGCGGAGTCTTGCGTGATTTCCCCGGCCTTCGTGCCGTCGGCCATGAACACGGACACGGCTTGCGGCGCGATTGCGTTGGCCGCGTAGGACTCGCCCTTGGTGAACGGGTCCTGCGTCGCTTGCTGGAAGGCCGCGAGCTTGATTTTCAATTCATCCAGCACCGCACGGCTGGCGGGATCACCGGCAAGATTCACGATCTCATCGGGGTCCTGCTCAAGGTCGTAGAGTTCGAACTCGGGGCGGTGCAGGTAGGCCTCGATCGTCCGGCGGCCGAAGGTCTCGCCGCCCATCGCGACCACGCTGCGCCACGCCGGCGACTGGCCGAGATCGCGCGACGCAGGAAACGGCAGCTCATGCGCCAGGTTGTGGATGAGTTTGTAGCGCGTGGTCCGCACCATGCGCATGGGATAATACATGGTGATCTCGTGGAACGTGTGCGAGGCATACACCTCGTCGCGTCCGGGCAGTTCACGCCCGTCGAGCCCGGCGAAAAATGAGCGCCCATCGAACTGCGCTGTTTCCGCTTTCATCCCCGCCGCCTCGAGGAGAGTGGGCGTGATGTCCGCCCACGAAATCATCGCCGCTTGCACCGCGCCCGGGTGGGCGGGGCCGGGCAGCTTGACGATGAACGGCAGGCGGATGCCTGGCTCGTAGAGCGTGGTTTTGGCGCCCGGAAACGCCGCGCCGTTGTCCGAAAGGTAAAGGATGAGGGTGTTCTCGTATTTGCCCGCGGCCTTCAGAATTTCGATGAGTCGACCGATGCCTTGGTCGAGCCGGGCAATCGACTGATAGTATTCCGCCAACTCCGCGCGGGTCGCCGGCGTGTCCGGCAGATACGGCGGCACGATAACGTCCTGCGGCTGAAATCGCCGGGGGGTGATGCCGGGATAACCCGCCTCGCGATTTCCGAATGGATTGGGCCGCGGGTAGGTGTCGAACGTCGGCACTCCCTCCGGCGTAAATCCGTTTGAGCGGTGGGGGTCATCGGTGGCGAAAAACAGGAAAAACGGGCGGTCGTCCGCGGCTTCGACCACGGGGCGCGTGTGCTCCGCCATTTCCACCGGGCTGCGTCCGATCGTCTCGGGATCGTTGGCCGCGCCGGCGGACAACACGGTTTGAAACGCGTAGACCGACTCCGGCGCGAGATGGTATTTGCCAATGCGCGCGGTGCGATAACCCGCCGCGGCGAGCCGCACGGGCAGGCTTTTCACCCGGTCGAAGGACTGGAAATGATGCTCGGCGTGTTGCAGGCCATACATGCCGTTGCGATGACCCTGCTGGCCGGAAAGCAAGACGGCCCGCGAGGGACTGCAGCTCGACGTCGTGCAGAACGCGTTGGTGAAACGGGTCCCCGCGGCGGCGAGCGCGTCGAGGTTGGGCGTCTGCACCACGGGATTGCCGTAGCATCCCAGCGCATCGCGGCCGTGGTCGTCGGACACGATTAACACAATGTTGGGCCGGACCACGGGGGTCGCGGCCATGGCGCCCTGCCCGAGGGCGAGGGCGGCCAGGAAGAAAAGGCGTCGGGACCTCATGGGGTGGATAGGAATTGGTCGGCGGGTTGCGCGGCGGCGGCCGGCAGGCGCCAGCTCGCCTCCTCCGTCCACGCGCTGTGGTTGAAGTTGGCGATCCACTCGCGTTCATGCGCGCGGCGGAAGGCAACCAGTTCACGCAGCGCCCGGTCGCTTTGCACCGGATCGGCGGCGGGGGCTGACACCGATAGCAGGCTCGCGACGTGGGCGCAGAGTTTCGCGTGCGTCAGTCCGTCCTGCAGGAACTGCACCCGGGCCCGCGCCTCGGCGTCGCCGGTGACCGCGGCGGCGGCTTGCGCGAGGAGTTTCTCCGCGGAGGCGAACGCCGCTTCCGGGTAAATGAGGTGCGCGACCTTGGCTGGCGCGCGCCAGCGGGTCGTGTTGTCGGCGAACAGGTCCTGCATGAGTGGAATCTGCGCGACGGCGTAGCGTTCCCAGTAATCAAAATACGCCTGCACCTGCGGGGCGGCCACGCCGAAGGCGCTGTAATATTCCGCCAGCAATTCGTCGGCCGGCGCTTCCGGCCGCGTGTGCAGCCGCATCAGCAGGTAGAGGTTCGGTCCCTGGGCCGCCCATTGGCCCGTGAGCGCATCGTAATCGGTGGCGACCATCCCGTGCTGCGCCTGGTGGTGGAACTCGTCGGCGAACTGGTGCGCGTAGAGGTGGGGCATCGTATAGCCGTCGAGACAGTAATTTCCGCGCGAAAACAATCTGGCGCCCGTGGCCTGCCAGCCCGCCCATTGCCGGCGAAACCAGGCGTTTTCCTCCGGGGAACGCGGATACCAACCCGACGACGGATACGCGCCGATGAGGATGCGGTCGTTGAGTTTTATCTCCGGCGACGGATGGTAAAAATAATTGAAGTAGTTGTAGGCGACGATCGTCACCTGCGGATCGATTTTTTCGGCCTCCTTTTGCACGGCCAGCCAGAAGCGCGCGTAGCGATCTGTGACGAAGCGCCTTCCTGCGGTCATCATTTTTGATTTTGCCGGGTAGAAATCGAGGAAGTCCGGCGGCGTGGGTCCGTCCCAGGCGCGGCACTGGTCGCATTCGCACAGGCCGATGATGCCGTTTTCGGCGATGTTGAGGTAGTGCGTGGCATTCTGCGGGTCCGCGGCGCGACGGCGCTGCCATTGCGCGACGATCTCGCGGTGAAACTCCGGATTGGAAACGCACATCGAGTAGTGGTCTCCGGGTTTCGCCGGCCCGCGCTTGCCCTTCACGAGCTGGAACCACTCGGGATGTGTCTGGCCGTATTTGGCCCACCAGTCGGTGAACGCGTGCCGGTAGGAGAGCCGTTCCGAGCGGCCCATGCGATGCCGGCGCAGGAAAACCGTCTGCGCGCGGGCGTAGTCCGCGGCGGCTTCCGGGGAAAAGCCGAGCGCGGCGTTTCCGCCCTTGAAGGTGAGCCCGCCGCGCACGTTACGTTGGAAAAAATGTGGCGCGACCGTCGCCTCGCTTCCGTGCACCGTGAGCGAATGGCGTTTCGGGACGAACGTGCCCAGCTCGCCCGGCCACAGCCAGCGCACGCTGAGCTCGTGTTCGAGCCACTCATACACGCCGAACAGGGTGCCGGCAAAAGTCGCCGGATCGAGCGGGTCGCCTGCCGCGTCGTTCCCGGCGATGAAGAGCGCGGTGCCGGTGGCATGCTGCACGAAAACCTCGGGCTGAAGTGCGGTCACCGCGAGGCCGGCGGCCTGCGCCGCGCGGGTGTTGCCCAGATAAATCTGTGTGGCCGCAGGCGGCAGCGCCGCGCCTTCGCTGACGATGGGGAGTTTCGCGCCCGTGGCCTGCTCGACGTGAGCGACCAGCTCCGCGGCGGCATAACGCGCCACCGCGGTCGGTTGCTCCGCGAGCACGACAACGGCCATGGGGCGGCCCTCGGCGACGACGGCCAGATCCGCCGCCGCGGTCCGGGCCGGCAGGAACGCAAGCCCGGCGGCCAGCGCGCACGCCGCCAGGCAGTGCCGTCGGGATAATATTGCACGGCGCACAGTCTGACCGAGAGGGAAAATCATAACACGGGTGGGGGTTAAGGGCCGAGGTCACGCGTTTTTGCGCCGCATGAGGCAACCGCCGGCGGTTGCCTGCCCGCTCCCGTTGACCTGCCGCGGTCGATGCGGCGGGAACTCCCAGGTCAACGGGCGTGGCAATGACGCCTAGGCGAAATTTCCGGCACGAAGGAGAAGGGGCTCAGGGATAATATTCCGGCTCCTGCTTGGTTTCAGCGGAGAGCTGCCAGCTCGGGTCCTCGACCCAGGCGTTGTGGTTCAGGTTGGCGAACCATTCCTTTTCGTGCGCGCGGCGGAAGCGGAGCAGCTCCACGAGGGCGGCGTTGCCACGCTCGGGGGTGGAGGCCGGGTCGGCGGTGGTGAGCAGCGCGGCCGCCCGGCCGCACAGTTTCGCATGCGTGAGGCCGGTGATCAGGAAGTTCACGCGGGCGGTTGCGTCCGGGTCGCCTTGCGCGGCCGCGAGCGCCTTGGCGAGCAAGGCCTCGCCCTCGACGAATACCGCCGGCGGGAAGACCCGGTGGGCGGCCTTGGCCCAGGTGCGCCAGCGGATGGCCACGCGGTCCTCGAAGACGGCGTTGATCATCCCGCGATTGCCCATCGTGTAATTTTCCCAGTAGTCGAAATAGGCCTTCACCTGCGCGGCCGCGGGACCGAACGCCGAGTAATATTCCGCCAGCAAGGTGTCGATGGGAGCATCCGGGCGCACATGCAGGCGCATCAGCAGGTAGAGGCTCGGTCCCTGCGTGCTCCACTGGCCGGTCAGCGAGTCAAAGTCCGTGCCGAGCATGCCATGCCGCGCCTCGAACTGGAAATCCTCCGCGAACTGCCGGGCGAAAATGAACGGCATGCTGTAGCCATCGAGGAAGTAGTTGGTGCGGACAAACTGCCGCGCCCCGGTTTTTTCCCAGCCGAGCCATTGGTCGTGATACCACTGGTTTTCCTCCGCGCCGCGCGGATACCAGCCGGCCGAGGGGCAGAATCCGATCCAGACATTCGAGCCGAGCTGCACGGCCTCGTTTGGCGCCTGGAAATAGTTGAAGTAGGAATAACCGACGACCACCACGTTGTCGTTGTGCGTCTTCGCGAGCTGATACACCGCGGCCGCGAAACGGGCGTAGCGGTTCGACATGTAGCGCGCGCCGTAGACCTTGAAGTTCGGCGAGTAGAACTTGTCGCGATCCGGCGGCTGCTCGCCATCCCACGCGCGGCACGCCTCGCACTCGCACGAACCGAGGAAGTCGTTTTCGACGATGTTGATCAGGTTCGGCCGTCCCTTGACCTTGGCGCCGCCCTGCTCGAGCCAGAGATCCACGATTTTTTGGTGCAAGCCGGGATTCGAAACGCACATCGAGAAACGCGCCTTCGGGTTGGTCGGGCCGCGCTTGCCGTTGACCAGCTGAAACCACTCCGGGTGGGCCTGCCCGTATTTTTCCCACCAGTCCGTGAATGCATGCCGGTAGCTCATCGGATAGCTCCGTCCCATGCGGTTGCGACGCAGGAAAACGGTCTGCGCGTGCGCGTAGGCCTTGGCGGCGGCCGGGGTGAAGCCCAGCGCGGGATGGGCACTCTCGAAGGAGAGTCCGGGACGCACGTTGCGCTGGATGAATCGTGGCGCGGTGGTTTCGTCGAAGCAGGACACGGTCAGGGTCTGCTTTTTCGGGATGAAGGTGCCGAGCTCGCCCGGCCACGCCCAGCGCACGCCGAGGTCGCGCTCGAGCCATTCGTAGACGCCGAACATCGTGCCGGCCGAGGTATTGTTGTCGAGCGGGTCGCCGGCGCCGTCATGGCCTGCGATGATCAGGCTGTTTTTCACGGTGCGGAGCACGAAGGTTTCGGGCGGGAGTTTTTTGCCCACGATCCCGGCCGCGCGCGCCGCCTGCGTGTCGCCGACGTAGATCAAGGCCTGCGTGTCCGCGGGCACGGCGTCCTCGGTCACGACCGGCAGCTTGGTGCCGGTGGCTTTCTCCACGTGATAGGCGAGCTCTTCCGCCGCATAGGCCGCGACGCGGGTCGGCTGGGCGGCGGTGACGATGACGGCGTGGGCGCGACCGTCGCGCACCACGTCGATTCCGGCGGCGGACGCCAGGGCGGTGCCGGCCAGGAAACAGGCCAGCCGAAGAAGGAATGCAGGGGGGGTGGTCATAAAAATGGCGTTGAAAGGGAAGGCGGCCTCAGGGGGCGAGTTGAACTTCGACGGAGCCGGCGGCACCGGAGTTGTGCTTTCTTACCCAAAGTTTCGTGGTGGCGGCGTCATAGCACCAGCCGTCGCCGCCGGTGCGGAACTCATCGAGCATGCTGAAGCGCGCCAGGGGAGTGCCGCCCGCCGTCACCGTTGCCGGAGTCAGCGGGGTGTTCAGGTGAACGCGGAGCAGGTGATGCTGGGCGGTCGCGGTCCACGAAAACGTCAGCTGGTCGGCGGCGTTCCACGCGGCCGTTATGCGCACGGGGCCGGCGAGATCCTCGAGGGTGAATTCACTCGTGCCGCGCACTTTCGGCCACATGGCCAGGGTCAGGTAGCCGGCCGACTCGGGCCAGCCGAAGCCGCTCTCGGTGTTGGTGACTTCGAGGGGAATGATCGCGCCTTCGCGAATGAAGAGCGGGAAGCGGTCGTTGCGAAACCAGCCCTTCGTCCAGAAGAAACGCGTCGGACCGCGGAAGGTTTCCGCGTTGTGGTCCCAAAAATCATACCACAGCCCGGGCGGCAGGTAGACCTGGCGTTCGTAATTCGAATTGATGAACGGCGCGACCATCAGGTCGCGGCCCACGGTGAACTGGTCGTTGACGCGCCAGCCTTCGATATCGTCCTGCGCCGTCCATACGAGCGGGCGGATCACCGGTGCGCCGGTGGCGGCGGCTTCGTGCGCGAGCGTGTTCCACAGCGGCGCGAGGTCGGTGTGCAGCCACGCGAGGTAGCGGAAATGCTCCAGTGACTTTTCCGAATACCACCACGGCATGTGCAGCGTCTGCATGCCGGGCAGCATCGCGCCGAACTGCGCCCACCGGATCCACACGTGTTCCGGCGCCGGCTGGTCGTCGAAGCCACCGATGTCGGTGGACACGAACGGCAGCCCGCAAAACGCGAGCGAGAGCGAGGAGTAAACCGACGAGGACAGGCCGTTGTCGCCAAACGTGCCGGCGAGGTCGCCCGGCCATTTGAAATTGGTCACGGCCGACGAGCCGACCCAGGCGGCGCGCGGGATCATGAGAAAGTCGTCGCCGAGGCGGTTTTTCAGCGCCTCGAAGAACACGCGGTTGTATTCGCGGGCATAGGAATTGTGCACATCGCGGCCCACGCGGCCGCCGTGCACGATGGCGTCTTCCGGCAGATCCTGCCCGGCGTCGGGTTTGAAACCCACGATGCCGGTCGCGAGCGACTGCTCGATCTGCTGGCGCCACCACGCGAACGCCGCGGGGTTGAAGTAGTCGATGGCATTGTAGTATTTGCCCGTGAGTTCACCGGTGGAGGAAATCCTGACCATGGCCGCGTCGGTCTCGGTGCCGGGTTTGCGCACCAGGTAGCCGCGCTCGACGGCTTCGCGCCAGTTCTCCGCCTCCGGGGTCGTGTAGGGCACGCTCCACGCCAGCGTGCGCACGCCGAGGTCGCGCAATTCCTGCACGAGGCCCTTCAGGTCGGGATGGAAGGCGGGGTTCGGGATGAACGAATTGCGCGCGGTCTGCCACGGCGGCTCGAACCAGGTGACGCCGATGGGGATGTTCAACTGGTGCAGGCGGCGGACCATGGCGGGGAAATGCGCACCCTGTAGCGTGGTGATTTTTGCGCCGGGCTGGTCGGGATCACCCATCAGCCAGAACCACGGTTTGAACGCCCAGCGCGGCGGACGCTGCGGCAGGCCGACCTGCTGGAGGAAATGCTGCACCGTCGACGGGATGCTCGCGCCGAGCACAATCGTCATGTCCAGCTCGTGCGCGGGCGCCTCGAAAGTGAGCTGGTCGGCCCGGCGCTGGCCGGCGTCGAAACGCACGCGTCCGCCGTAGTTGAGGAAGAAGGCGTAGTTCTGCGTCGACACGTAATACGGCATGTAGGCGCATTCATCGGGCGTGCCGCCGCGATCCCACAGCTCAAACGCCGCCCCGCGCTGTGCGACGCGGCCGTTCCACATTTCGCCGAAGCCGTAGATTTCCTCCACCGGCTGCAACGTCGTGGCGCCGCGCACCGCGGTGACCGCTGCGGCGGGTGCGCGCAACGTCAGCTTGAAGCCGTATTCGCCGAACGGTTCCACGCGCCCTTCGGCGGCCGTGCCGTCGGCCAGCGTGACCTGGAGTTGCGCCCCGCCCGCGGCCGCCTGCGCGGCGGTGATTTTCGCCACGGCGGACCACTGGCCGTTCACTTGGAATGCCGGGGCCGCCGCCTCGGCAAAGCGCACGGTTTCCGCGGGGTCGGTGACGCGCAGCTTCCACACGGCCCGCTCGATCACGAGCGTCGCGCCGGCGTTGGCGAAACGAAATTCCGCCGGCCTTTCGACGAGCGCCAGGCCCGCGCCGGCGGCGGCCTGCACCAGTCCCAGGCAGCCCAGTCCGGCGATCAGGATGAAACGTGAGACCAACAATGACGGGGGGCGCATTGGGATTGGGCGGGGGGGGGAGGCCGTTACAGGCCGAGCAGGGCGGAAGCACACCAGAGCACCGGCGCCTGGCCGTGGAGATCGCCGGTGTAGCGGCCGCGATCGAGGTAATATTGGTGGCTGTTGAATTTGTTCGTGCCTTCGCAGACCTCGCGGAGGTCGCCGTTGGGCTCGAGGTATTTCACCAGGGCCAGCCAGCCTTTGCGCGCGGCCGGCCCGTAGGTCTTCGCATCGAGCCAGCCGTATTTGACGCCGGTGATGAAGGCGAAGGTGAACATGCCGGTGCCCGACGTCTCGGGCCAGGCTTGCGGGTCGTCGATCAACTGGCGCCACATGCCGTTCTCATCCTGGTGCTGGAGCAGCGTCGCCATCATCTTCCGGTAACCGGCGAGGATGCGCGCGCGCTGCGGGTGGTTCTCCGGCATGGCGCGGAGCAGTTCGGACATGCCGGCGGCGAACCAACCGTCACCGCGGCCCCAGAAGAAAGGGACGTCGGGCGCGTGGTAAAACAGCCCGTTGGGTTGCTGCAGTTTTTCCAGATACGCGACGGCTTCGTTGGCGGCGCGGTCGAGGTATTTCGCCTCGCCGGTCGCACGATAGGCCTGCGTCTGCAGCATCGTGATCATATACATGTCATCGATCCAGAAACGGGTGTGCCAGCTCAGGCCTTTCGTGACGGCTTCCCGGGCCTCGGCGTCGAGTTTGCCTTGATCGACGGGCGTGGTCCATTGCGCGTCGGCGATTTTCAGGCCGAGCTGCAGGTAGCGTTCGTCCTTCGTGCGCATGTAGAGCTCGAGGGGCAGGGAGCCGAAAACGGCGAAGTCAACGTTCTCGGGCGACGGGATGTTTTTGGCGCGTTCGCCAAAGAGCGGCTGGAAGCGCGCGATCAGGCGCTGGTTCAACGCCTCATCCTTGGTCAGGCGGGCGAACGACAGCGCGCCATACCACGTGCAGGTTTCGACGTAGTGGATCACGCCCGCGCGCAGCAGCCGGTAGTCCTTCTCGAGGAAGCGTTCCGCGACGCGTTTGCCGACCTGCTCCGGCGCGGCGCCGGCCGGCCAGGGACCGAAGTCATAGCTGGAATCGGACGCACACGCCGTGAGCGCGAGCGTGAGCAGCAGGAAGGGAAGACGCAGTAGTGATTTCATGACCATAAATATCAGATCGACCGGGTCGCGCCCGGGGACTCAGGACAGCAGGCCCGCAACGGAACCAAGCAACCCGACGTTGGGGGATCGCCGCGGCATCATGAGTGGCCCGCCAGCATGGCCACGCGTGCGGCACGGGATCTCGGCGCAGGCGAGGAATGGGCCGCGGAGGCTTCCCAGCGCGAAGGCAATTGCCCCGTGTAATTCCGAAAGGCCCGGCTGAAATCGTGCGGGTGGCGGTAGCCGAGGTGATAGGCGATTTCCTTGATGCTCACCCCGTCGTGGCCGAGCATCCGCTCCGCCTCGCGCAAGCGGGTTTCGGCGACGCTTTTCATCACGGTGGTCCCGAGCTGCTGCCGAAAAAGGCGCTGCACCGTGGCCGGCGACACGCCGAGGAAATCCGCCAGCCGCGCCAGCGGCTGCCGGGTGGCGACATGCGTCTGGATCCAGCCGAGCGCCCGGTCGACGACTTCGTTGTTCCGGTCGCCGCTGCCGCTCTCGACGATGCGCGCGATGCGGGCTTCGAGCAGGAATTGCAGGCCGGTCAGGGCTGTGCCCGAATGAATATCACCGCGATGGACCTCATTGCGGCTGGAGACATGCAGTTGGCGAAACTCCGCTAAGTCAATGACAGTCAGTGTATAATGGGAAAATGCATCGCGCCGGAGCTGGCCCAGTGTCGAGTGGGCCGGGCGCGCCCAAGCCCAGGCGAGATGTTTGCCGGGCTCCGTTGATGTATCCTCCCAAGTGAGCTCACAATCCGGGCCCACGAGGACGAGTGCGGGTGCGGTGAGGCGGATTTGGCGCGAGGCGGAGGTCAAGGTCGCGGCCCCGGCCTCGATCACGAGATAGTTCCATCCGCCCCGCCATGGCGCTGCCGCGCCATCCTCTCCGCGAACACCCCAAGCCAGGTAAAGGAGCGGACTCTCCGAGGCCAAGGCCTTGAACGAAGAGCCCATGATTTTTCCTAGACATACGGACGACATAACGCGGGGGGAGGTGGGGGGATGGCTGGGAAAAACCGAGCCACACGTTTCACAATGCGAGCTTCCTGTTTCGTCAAACAAAATAAATGAAGCCGTGGATTATGACAGGACGATTGAAACAAAGGTTACTCCCGCAGAGCGGCGGTTAGGGGGCGGGGTGCGGCGTGCCGGCCCTCGGCGAGGAACGGCGCCGGAGTTTCCGTGATGATGACCTCGTTGAGGTTGAGCGCGCCCTTTACCGCCAGTTGCAATTCATGGCGGCCGGCGGGTAACTCGCCGAGAGCATGCAGATACACCGCACGAAACTGGGTGGCCCCGGTGTTCCAATGGTAGCCCGTCTCGAGGTCGACGTTTTCCAGTTTGCGGCCATCGATCGAGAGTTCGAACGGGCGGAGCTTCGTCCCGTTGCCGGCGATGCTGGCGCGCAGCATCACCGAGTAGCGGCCCGGACGTGGCAGCACGAAGCTTGCCTGCAAGCCGGGTTCGTCGTTCGCGCCGGAGAACGCCACGTATTTTCCCCCGAACACGCCCGGCGCCGCCGTGGGGCGCACGAGTGATGCCAGCGCGGGCACGGTGGCGGCCTCGATGTAGGCGGTGTTTGGCGCCGATGCGGGGCGGAGATCTTCCGTGAATTTCCCCGCGGCGTAAACGGTCACCGGCCGCGACAAGCCGTCCGGGTTGCGGACGAGGAATGCACCCTTGAAGTCCGGCCGCCCTTGCAGCGCCGCCGGATCGACCGTGATGGTGAGCGTGACCGTCTCGCCGGGTTGCACCGTGCCGCTCGCGGGTTTCACCCGGAACCAGTCAAAAACGTTGTTCTGCCGGATCTCAAACGGCACCGCGGCGGGAGCGGAGGTCGGTAGCGAGACCGCCACCTGCATTTGCGCCTCGCTTGCGGGCGTCGCGAACGTGAGTTGCCGGGGGACCGCGCGCAACGCGAGGGGGCGAAACGGCACTTCGGTGGCATCATCGGCCAGGGCGCCGCGGTTGGCGCCCGCGCTGACGATGTTGGCCACGGCGAGCGCGGTGCCGCGTGCCACGCTGTCGGGCGCGAGGTGAAAATCGCCGGCCGCGGGTGCAACCAAGCGCGGATCGGCCGCCACGCCCTGTTTTTCCTGACCGATCTGCCGCAAGCCGGCGAGGAACGTCGTTGAGGCGTCCGCCTTGCCGTCGACCCAGAACTGGTCGCCGTCGAAATCGTCGCGGCGCATCATCTCGCCGGGGAGTCGCGCGGAATTTACGACGAAGAGATTGTTCCGCATGAAACCGAGCCGCTCGCGGCCGGCGGGTTTTCCGTAACTGCCATAGGCGCTGACCGTCGGCCCGTAGATGGTATTGTTGATCTGATGGCGTTTGCCGCTCTGGGGCAGGCCGTGGCTGTTCTTAAACGCCATCAAGGCGAGGCCGGTTTCGTCGCCGGGATTCACGAGGAGATTTTCGAAAATATACTGCGGGCCGAGCAGCGATGCCCCGGTGCTCACGCCGCAGGTGGTGCCTTCCACCTTGTTGCGGTAGAAGCGCACGTTCATGCCGCCGCCCTCGAGTTCCACGCCATCGTCGTTGCCGAACGCCAGGAAATTGCCGGTGATGTCGCTGTCGCGGTAAAAGCCGCCCGCGGGCGAACGGTTGCTGGCGCTTTCGATCACGTCGTTCCAGCGGTGTTCGTCGCTGCCGATGCAATCATTCCAGCGGATGACTGAGCCGCCACGCGAAAAATTGACGAAGATCGCGGCCGGGCCCGTCGGATGGGAGTATTGCCAGGAATTCGCGCGCCCGCGCGGGTCGTGGATGTAGTTGCGCTCCACGACCGTGTTGCGGCTGCGGATGATCGCGACCCCGCCATCGAGATTGATGAGTTCACCCGTGGCGTCCGCGTATTTGCCCCGCCTTTCGTCGTTGGTGTATTGCTGGGTGCCGATGCGACCCCAGCCGGAAATGTCGCAGTTCAGCACGCGGACGGACTCGGATTCCTCGATGGCAATGCCATGGCGCGCCCCGCCGACCACCGTGAGATTCTCCAGGATGATGTAGCGCGCATGGCGCACGGTGACCGCGCCGGCCTGGGGATCGGCGGGATCGTTGGCACGGGCAAGTTTCCAGCCGCGGGGCGCGGTGTATTTGATCCAGCCGTCCGGCGCGCCCTGATCGGTGATGGTGAGGCCGTTGGCTGCGCCGGGGATTTGACTCAGGTCGATCACCTTGGCGATTTTAGGCTGGCTGGTCCACGTGCGGAAGACGACGGGTGCGGCGATTTCGCGCCCCTGGGCATTGACGAGACGAAGCTGCCACGCGCGATCTTCCGTCAGGTTGAAAATACTGCCCTTCCAGATCCCCGGCGGTTGATCCGACACCGGAGAAAATCCGCGCTGCCACGCCGTCGCGCCCGCCGGCCGATACTCGACTTCATAGGGTGCGCTGGCGGCGTCGTGCGCGGCTGGCCGGAAATAATAGCTGCAGGCCTCAAAACTCGGCACGACCTGGAGTTCGCCCGCGGCCACCGTCAGCTCGACCTCGGGCTCCTCGGCGGCGGAAAGGGAGAAATAGGGCAGGCTCAGGACCGCCGCGAGTGCGGCACAGAATAGATTTTTCATGCGGGGGGTGGAGCGGATCATGACGCGCGCGAGGTGCCGGCGGTTGCCGGTGGCGGACAAAAATATTCTGCCGAGGCAGAGTGCGGTGCGGGCGGCTATTTTTTAACCGCGGTGCTGCGCCACAAGTCTGCCAGCGCGAACAACGGGTTGTGGCCGAGGTATTCACGATTCGGGTAGTTCCGCGCCGGCTTCCGGCGCAACTCACCCTGATCGCCTCCCAGCGGATGGTAAAATTCCCAGATCGACCCGGTTTTTTCAAACTGCGCGGCCGTCGCGTCCATGGCCTGTTCGACCAGCCGGTGGGCCGCTGCCGTGCGGCCGTAACGCACGAGTCCGCGCGCCGCCCAGTA
This sequence comes from uncultured Opitutaceae bacterium, assembly GCA_964525935.1. GTDB lineage: Bacteria > Verrucomicrobiota > Verrucomicrobiia > Opitutales > Opitutaceae > UBA2377. The sequence goes on from CAZGJZ010000002.1 coordinate 99,643, forward strand.
GGTCATGCAATTCCAGGCCGGGCCGCGCCACATGCGCAGCTCGAATTTCGGATCGCAGCGGGCGACGGTGGCAATCGGATGCGGGGTGTAAAATTCCGCCGGGTTGAGCAGGTGTGCGTCGATCACGCGGCGGGCTTGCTCCGGGGTGGCGGCGCCGACGATGACCGGCCAGAGGCCTTCGAAGGCGAGATGCCGGCTGGCCGGGTCACCGATCAGCCAGGCGTCGTAAAAGAATCCGGTTTTTTCGTCCCACAGTTTTTCCTGGATGAAGGTGCGCAGGGTGTCGGCCTTGTCCTGCCATTTGGCCGCGGGCTCACCGAGGCGGCGGCTCCAGCGGGCGGCCGAATCATAAAGCAGGTAGAGGTGTGAACACGCATCCACCGCCGCCTGTCGCGTCGCAGGCCGCACGTCGTAGCGGATGCCTTCATCCATGCCGCTCTCCCACGTGTCCTCGACCTGATCGAGATAGTAGAATCCACCGGATGGGATCGCGCGCTTCGCCTCAAACCAGCCGATCTGGCGGGCGAGCACGCCGAGTGATTCGCGCAGGAAGGCGGTGTCGCCCGTGAGATCAACGTAGGCTTCGGCTGACACGACCCAGATGGGCGGGAAGCCTTTGAAGTTTTTCCACGTGGCTTTGTCGTTGGCCTCAAACCAGATGATGCCCGGGATCAGGCCGTCCGCCTGTTGCCCGGCGAATTCGTTGCGCAACTGGTTCCGCACATGCTCCGGCGACGCCCGCACGGTATCGAGTCGCACATGCGTGAGGTCGATGTGGCCGAAGATGCGGCCGTCCTGATAGCCGGGACCGATGGTTTCGTAGGGATAGGGGAAATGTGCCACCGCCGGCAGCACGCTGCGACCATGCAACTCCGCGAGGTAGCGCAGCATCGGCCGCCACGATTCCTTCACGGGCAAGGTCGCTTCCTGCAGCAGCGCATTCCGCAACGGCGCGCCGTCCTTGGTCGCGGTGTCGGCCATCACCGACCCCGCCCAGGCAAGTTGCGCCGCCAAGGCGAGCGCGCACCAAAACCGGCGGGTGCGCGCCCGGGGAGTTTTCCACGCGCCTGACGTGATCACTTGGCGCGCGTGGCCTCGATGTAGGTGCTGAGCAGTTCCACGTTATAATTAAACGTGTTGCTCGCGATATAGCGGAAGCCCTTGGCGAACTTCGGCTGGCCGACCAGATGCGACTTGCCATCGTGTTCCGTCACCCAGCGGCCCTGTGCGTCGAGATCCTTCAGAATGCCCCGCACCTGGGCTTCCAATTGCTTGAGATCCGAAGCGGCGGTGCGTTCCGAGGGCTCCACGGCGACGAGCTTGCCGTCCACGGTGGCGCGTTGCTTCACCTTGGCGGCGTGGGTTTGTCCGCTCTGCAGTTCGGAGAATTCCTCCGAGATTTCATTGAGCCGGGTCGGCTGTTTCCAACCGTAGTGCTTGGCGGCTTCGTTGACGTTGTCGGTGAATTCATAGTAGCCCGGGGCGTTGGAGTTGCCGCCCACGCCCGGCGGCTTGCGCATGTAGAGGGGCTTGTTGGTCTTGAGCTCGCGATAACGCGGCATCAGGCCGTCGGGCAGCACGCAGGTGCGGAGATAGGCGAGCGCGGAGGGGATCGGCCCGAGGTATTTCTTATCGCCCGTCAGGCGGTAGATTTTCATCAGCGTCTTGATGGCGTCCTCGGATTCCAGGCCGCAGATGGCCGGGGGTTCGAATTTGCGGGCCCAGGTGGGCTGCATTTCGAACGTGTATTGCTGGCACCACGCGGGCTGCGGCGCGGGCATTTGGGCCAGGATCAAAAAGTCGCCGAGTTTCTGCAGGGCCTCGCGGTAACGCGTGCCGCCGTAGACTTCGTGCGCCGTCAGCAGCGTGTCGGAAACGGTGCCAACCAGGCCGTCATTGAGCGTGTAGTATTTGGAATACCCCTCGTGCGGCCAGAGGCGCAGCCATTCGTCCGGGTAACTGGCTTTCATCACGGGATGGGGTTTGACGGGCTCATTCCAGCCCTGGGGGAAAGCGCCATTGGGAAATTGCGCCTTCAACAGGGAGTCCAGGGCGTAGAGGGTGGCCTCGTGGATTTCCGCGTCCTTGAAATTCAGTGCCGCGTCGAGGCGTGCCATGAACTGGATGCAGGACTGGCTCTGGTTGTCATCGAGCGACGAATGGTTGAACCCGTCCGCCTTGCCCTTGCCGTTGCGATAGCGCGAGACGTGCGTGCCCTGCGGGTTAAAATCGATGCGCTGCGTCCAGCCGCCCGACTCAAGCTGGCCGAAAATGAGGGCGCGGCCGGTGTCCGTGGCCGCCTGCAGATAATAACAATCGCCCGTTGCGGCGAACGCCTGCAAATACGCCCGGCCCACCGACGGCGTGCTGGGCGGCTCGGTGAAGATCTGGTCCGCCGTCGCCACGCCCTCGCCCCAATGCTGTTTCAGGTCGGGCGTGACATAATACCCGTAGCCGCCGTGCGTCGCGACGTGGTCGTGGAAATACGTCGCGGCTTTTTTCATCGCCGTGGCGGCGTCCTTGGCGAGGGTGGCGTCCTTCGCGAGCGCGACCGTCGGGACGATGGCGAGCGTTACGCAGCCCGCCAGGATGCCAAATAATCCGCGTGCAACGCGGCGTTGAGTGGGGGGATTTTCAGGTGATTTCACGTTTTGAGCCTAGGTTTAACGCCCACCCCGATACAGGGTAAGTCGCAGGCTCAATCACGCCACGCCGCGCACAACTCTCAACCCGCTTTCCCCAGCCGAAGCGCTCCGATGATGTAATATGCTGACTGTTTTTGGCCTTTGGCCCGATTTGATACCCGGTGAGGCTTGCCCTTGGTCCGCCCCCGCCCGGTGCCGGCGCGGCAAATTACTTGATCGTCAGCGTATGCCGGAAGGGGGTGGTGCCGGTGATGTAGACGCGGTAGCCTTCCACGCGGTTCTGGCCCTTGTAGTTGGCATATTCCAAACCCTCCATGCGGATGCGCATCGGGGCGTAGCTGCCGGGACCGAAGGTGATCGTGTCTTTACCCGCGGTGTAAGCGCCCATGCCGTCCTTCAGGAAAAAATTATCCTTCGCGTCGTCTTTGGCTGCGGCGCCCGGGTTGCGGCCGCCGCCGAACTCAGGCCCGGTGGCGGGTATCGCGCCGACGAGGGTGCCATCCTTGCGGAAGCAAAGCTCCAGTGCCACCGGCACACCGGAGAGGCCTTGGATGTCGAAATCGAGTTCGAACGCCCCGGCGACTTCGCGCACGGTAACTTTCGTGGTGAGCGTCTTGAGGTCCTGTTTGCGCGAGGGGTAATCGAGCCGGAAGAAAATGCGGCCGTCCGGCTTGAGTGGATAATCGCCGTCGGCGCGCCGGGCTTCAGGCGGCAGGGGCTGGTGGTAAGGCACGGCGATCGTCTGGGTCAGTTCGTATTGGTTCGGGCCGGTGACTTTCAGGCCCTGCGGATAAAAGAACCCGACGTTGAAAAATACCGGGGTGAGGCGCACGGAATCGAGGATCGCCGCGCCTTTGCGGAATTTGAAAAACGATGGATTGGTCGAGAGCCCCGAACCTGCGCCCAAGCCGAGATGCCAGTCGTTGCCGCCGAAAACGGTGGCCGTCACATCGCCGCGGCGAATGCGCGCCACGCCGGCCAGCTCGAACACCTTGGCGTAATCCACCGACAGGGAGGCATCCGCCGGCATCGCGCCCCGCATCGCGGGAAACTCCAGCATCGAGACCAAGGCCGAGCTCATGTTGCCGGCATCGGCACCGAGCTCGGCGATGAAATCCCGCTCGATGCGGCGCGCCGCGGCCGCGAAGCGCGGGTTCTGGTCGAGCGCGGCGAGGTAGCGATAGGGCACGTAGTATTCCCACAAATATTTGCGCGCGCCGGGATCCTGGTCCTGGCGGCGGGAGGCGACGGTCTCGAATTCGCCGTTGGGCTCGACGTAATACAGGCTCGATTCGAGGCTGCGCCGGACGGCGTCCAACAAAGCGGGACGCTGGAGCAGCACGCTGACCTCGAGGATGCTGGGATTGTTGACGTGGGCCGTGTAGTTGGGGCTGCGCTCGCTCCACTCGCCCTCGGCGTTGATGTCGAGGCCCTCGGCCAGCCATTCGTCAATGCGGGCGATGCAAGCCGGGTTGGGGTAAAGTTGCTGCACCTGCGCAAGCGCCGAGCAAACGGCCCAGCGGTGATTCGGCGTGTGCACGCCGCCGGTCCGCACGCCTTCGGTGGTCGCGAGGATCAGTGATTTGAGTTTGGCCCGGACCGCGTCGGTCGCCGGGGCCGCATCCTGGGTGAGAAACCACTGTGCCCGTGCGAGGGTCTTAAGCACAAACGCCGAGTCGGGCGGCGAGTCGAAATTCCCCATGTCGAACAGCCCGTCGGCACGTTGCAATTGCGCCAGTCCGTCGATCCGCGCGTCTAATGCCCCGACGAGTGATGCATCGTGATGTAGCTGTGAGCCGGGATGGGCATACGCCGCGGCGAACGTCATGATCTGCTCGCCGATCCCGCGCGGCCCGCGGTCGGCAAATGGTTTCGTCAAGGCGTCGCGCACCAGCCCGTCATTGGCGGCCACCAGCGAAGTCAGCACGGCCTCGCCTTCCGGCGCGGCCACCAGCCCGTTGGATGCAGGCAAAACCAACGCAGCGGTCAAAATCAGGGCGCGCCGAAGCAGGGATGGGGCAGGGGTATTCATACGGCGAAACGGTCGGCATGCGAAATTGGCGAATCAATGCTCGATCCGCTTTTTGCGTGGGAAGCGTTGCAATTGAAGCGCGCCCGGCTTGCCGGCTTTTGCCGCAAGAAATCCGGATGATGGCGGCGAGACGCGGCGCCTTTCGCTTATGAGTCTCTGTCTTCCCGGGCTATTTTTTCGGCGAGGACGGAGAACTCGGCTTTGCCCAAGATGGGCAGGGAGATTCCCGATCAGTGAAGGTCCTTGGATTGCGGACTCGCAACCTCCGGGAAATCCCGGTCCCATCGTTCCGCTTCAATGCGAACCATGCGCACCGACATGATTAGCTATTACCGTCAACGGGCCAGTGAGTATGAGCGCATTTATGCAAAGCCGGAACGTCAGGCCGATCTTAAGCGCCTGCGCGGCCTCGTCGGTGAGGCATTTCGAGGCCACCATGTGTTGGAGGTGTCGTGCGGCACGGGTTATTGGACGGAGGTTTTCGCGCCTGTGGCGCGTTCCGTCGTAGCCTGCGATATCAGCCCAGAGGTCTTGGAGATCGCGCGCGGCAAGAATTGGGGCTCTGCCTCAGTCGAGTTTTTGCAGGCTGATTCATATGCGTTGCCGAACTTCGATCGCAGCTATTCCGCGGTTTTCTCCGGCTTTTGGTGGTCGCATATCCCTAGGCGCAGAATCCGTGGATTCCTGACCCAGTTGCACGAGCGACTGGAACCGGGAGCACGGGTGATGTTCATCGACAATCGGTATGTCGACGGCAGCAGCACGCCCATCTCACGGGTGGATGAAGCGGGGGATTGCTTTCAAACCCGTCGTCTGGACGACGGCAGCAGCCACGAGGTGCTAAAAAATTTCCCGTCACAGGAAGAGTTGCGGCACGAAGTCTCCGCCATCGGTTCATCTCCTGAAGTCGGGCTCACCGATTATTTTTGGATCCTGAGCTACCAGACGAAGTGAAGGGTGCGACCATCCGCTGGCACCACGCATAGCCAACCCCTTAAAATGGATCACACCAAGCGCACGATTGAGACTTACGACCAGATTGCGGCGGCTTATCACGTGATCGCGACGCCGGAGCATCGGGCTTGGCTGGAAGATTCCATGCGCGAATTTTTCGCCCGACTGCCCGGGCCTGCCGTGCTCGTGGCTGGTTGCGGCGAAGGTCGCGATTCGCGCTATCTCCGGGATCTGGGTGCCCGGGTCATGTCGTTTGACCTGTCGGAGGGTATGCTAGCGCTGGCGCGCGCAGCCGATCCGGCAGGCACGTATTTGTGCGCGGATCTGCGCGACGCCCGGTCGGTGGGCGCCAGTTTCGACGGCATCTGGGCTTGCGCCTGCCTCTACCATCTCACGAAGACGGAGTTTCAAGCCTGCCTGAAAACTTTCCATCAAATGCTGCACCCGCGCGGCGTGTTGTTCCTCAATCTCAAGCTGGGCACCGGCGAGCAATTCATCGACATTCCGCGTGAGGGGTATCCGGGCGGGGACACGGCCAAGGAGAAGCTGGGAGGGAGTCGTTTCTATGCCTTCTATCGGCGCGATGAGTTGACGGCTTATTTTTCGGATTTCACCGTCGAAAAGGAACGACGTGACATCTTGAAGGAAGGCGAAGGCGCGATGGAATTTTGGCTGCGCAAAACATAAAGGCGCCGACCAGGCGTGCGCTTATTTTTTCTTCAGCGCAGGCAGGCTGGCGGCGGCGACGGCCTGGCCGTGGCGCTTGTCCTGCTCGTCGGGCGTGCGGAGGCGGATTTTTTCGGCGAGAGCGGGGAACTCGGTTTTCAGAACGGCGGCGGCTTGGGCGAGGATGATCTCGCCGCCTTCGCCGGAGGTTACGCGGCCGAGGATGAGCAGGTTGCGCACGTCGTAAAAATCCGCGTAGTGCGCGATGGCGTAGCCGAAGCAGACGCCGATGGTCTCGTAGATCGCGCGGGCACGTTTGTCGCCGGCCTTCATCGCGGTCTGCACGGCGATCAGTTGCTCGGGCAGGGGTTGCGTCGCGGGGAAGCCGAAACCCGCCACGGCGGCGAGGCGGCCGACACCTTGTTGCGAAAAATACTGCACGCCGCAGCCGGCGTCGCCGGACCACTCGTCGCGCGGCGCATTGTCGCGGTAGTCGACGGGTGCGAAGGCGAGTTCGTTGAGCCAAGGCGTGATGTTGCCCGCGGGCGTGACGTAGCCGCCGGCCTGGCTGGTGCCGAGCGAGACGCCGAGCACGGCATTGTCGTTCATCGACATCGCGCCGGCGAGCGCGGTGACTTCGCCGTCGTTGGCGACCTCGAAGGGCACGCCGCCCCAGCGCTCCTGCAGCGTGAGAAACATCCGGCGGATGTGTTTTTCGAAAAGCTCGGGCGACACGCCGCGGAAGAGCGAGGCGACGCGGACCTCGTTGTTCACATAAACGCCCGCCGAGCTGCCGCCGATGGCGTCGACGCGGGGGAGGTGGGCGGCGGCGCGGGTGAGCGTGTCGTGCACCCCGGCAATGTGGTAGGCCGGGTCTTTTTGGAAATACGGGTCCCACGCGATCTCTTCGGAGTAGACGACCTTGCCGTCGATGAGTGCGGCGGCCTTGCGGTCGCTGCCACCGAGGTCGAAGCCGATGCGGCAGCCGTCGAGGTGGCGGCCCATGGCGAGCGAGGAATCATCGTCGGCTGGCAGCGCGTCGAGAGTGCAGGCGGTGAGCGAGAACGTGGGACCCTGGACTTTTTCACCCATGAAGAGGTGATCGAACGCGCGCGCACCCGTGGGGCTGTAGATCGACGCGAGGCCGGCGGCGATCTCGTCGGCGCCGGCGACGAGGATGCGGCAGCCACCCTTTTGCCAGAGGAGGAATTTCAGGAGCCGCTCGGTGTAGCGCAGCGTGAGCGCGGCGGCGGGATGTGCCGCGGAGAGCACGCGATCGCGGTGCACGGCGGCGCGGCCATCGGCGCGGATGAGCGCGAAGGCGAAGGGCCGCGCGGCGGGGTCGCGGGCGACGAGGTCGCGGTAGGCGCGGTTCCAGAGGACCGCGGGGAGGAATTCAGGATCCAGCACGGGCCGGAGTTTCGGAGCGACGGGGAGACTCATCGGTTTGAAATTAAATCAATTCATCCACGAGGCGGCCGCAATACCACTGCATGCGTGGCAGGTGGAAGGGACCTTTCCAGGTGTTGCCCTTGAGGCGCGTGGAGATGCGGCCGTCGCGGTGCGCGTAGCCGAACCACTCGCCATGCACGGGATCGGCGAACACGCGGTGCGACCAGTCGTGCACGAGCGTGTGCCACGCGGCGTATTTGGCATCGCCGGTCAGCTGGTAGGCGAGGAGCGTGGCGATCTCGGCTTCGTTTTGCGGCCACCAGAATTTCATCTCGGCCCAGTATTCCTGCACGGGCAGGCCGCGAAGATCGGTGAAGTAGAGCAGGCCGCCGTGCGTGGTGTCCCAGCCGCGCGTCCACATGCAGTCGAGGATGCCGAGGCCGAGGCGCAGGAGTCGCGGGTCGCGGTTGCGGAGCTTGGCCTCGTGGAGGATGAACCACGCGCACTCAAGGGCGTGGCCGGGATTGAGCGTGCGGCCGTCGAAGTGATCGAGCACCGCGCCGTCGGCACCGACGACTTCCATGAGGGCGCCGAGGTCGGGCTTGTAGAAATCGCGCTCGATCTCCGCTAGCGAGCGGTCGATCCACTGCGTGCACGTGCGGCCGAGAACCGTGATGTCGCCGAGCAGCGCGCGCACTTCCTGGGCAGTGACGATCGCGATCATGTGCGGCGCCACGCCTTTCATGGGGCGGGTGGCGGGATCGGTCTTCGGCGGCATCACGCCGGGCGTGAAGCTGTGGTGCAGGTAGGTTTCGAGATACTGGGCGGCCTCGGCGGCGACGGCGGTGTCGCCGGTGGCTTTCGCGTAGGCGGCGCTGCCGATGGCGGCGAAGCATTCGCTGTAAACATAGCGCCGCATCCGTAGCGGACGGCCCTCGCGCGTGACGGTGAAGTAGAGTTTTCCGCCCGGTCCGCGGCAGTGGGCGCGGATGAAATCGAGGCAGTGTTTCGAGGCGGCGAGCCACTCGGGCTTCGCCTCGATCGTGTTATAGAGCGTGGCAAAGGTCCACGCGGCGCGGCCCTGCAGCCAGACGGCCTTGTCGGTGTCGATCACGCTGCCGTCCTCGCCGAGGCCGTTGCGCAGACCGCCGTATTCGTGATCGAGCCCGTGCTTGAGCCAAAACGGAATGGTGCTGCCGAGCAGACCGTCGCGGTAGGTCGCGCGCAGGGTGGCGAGGCGGGCAGGGGTGAGACTCATGGGCGGAGCAGGCAAGGTGGCGCGCCGGAGCCTGCCTGCCAAGCGCGCTGCGTGTCAGCGGGGTGATAACTGTAGGATAAAGCAGACGGGGGCGGGAAGTTGAGAGCTGAGGGATGAGAGTTGAGCGCGGAGTCAGTGGCCGAGAAACAGCGTGCGCCGCGGGCAAGGGCGTGCTGGAATGGCGCGCATGAATTCGTCGTCTCCAGCCTCCACGCCGGCGGGCGTGCGCATTGTCGAAGCCGACCTGGCCAATCCCGCGCACCAGGAAGCCGTGCTCACGATGGTGGACGTTTACTCGCGTGACCCGATGGGCGACGGCCAGCCGCTCGATCCGGCGGTGAAGGCGAAACTTATCCCGGGGCTGCGCCAGCATCCGACGACGGTCATCTTTCTGGCATTCGACGGAGAACGGCCGGTTGGCATCGCGGTGTGTTTCGTCGGTTTTTCCACCTTTGCGGCGAAGCCGCTGATCAACATCCACGACTGCGCGGTCCGGTCCGAAGTGCGCGGACAAGGCGTGGGTCGGGGTCTGCTCGCCGCCGTCGAGGCCAAGGCGCGCTCGCTCGGATGCTGCAAGGTGACGCTCGAGGTGCTCGATCAAAATCACCGCGCACTGCGCACGTATCAAGCGGCGGGTTTCGTGCGCTACAGCCTGCAACCCGGCGCGGGCGAAGCGATTTTCCTGACGAAGCCGTTGAAGTGAAGGAGACTTCCGGGGTGGATGCTGCGTCATCCTACGCAGTGGCACCGGCCGACGCAGGAAGCATCGACAGCGGACAAGTCAGAGGCGGGAGGTTTGCCACGCAGAGCGGAACCTGGCGGCCCGATCGCGGAGCCAGTCCCAATCGCCGGCGGCGAGGCGCGCGGAATTCAACAGCGGGCTGCCGAGACCGAAACCTTCAACGCCGGCCTGCACATACTCCGGAAGATTTTCGGGGGTAATGCCGCCGGTGGCGAGTAAGCGGACCGAAGAGAGAGGGGCTTTCAAATCGCGCACGTAACCGGGGCCCAGCCGGTGGGCGGGAAAAAGTTTCACCATGGTGGCGCCGAGACGGTGGGCTTGAAGAATCTCGGTGGGAGTGAACGCGCCGGGGAAAACGGGCAGGCTACGCCGCACGCATTCGAGGATCACTTCCGGCACCACCGCCGGGGTGACGATGAAGCTGGCTCCCGCGGCTTGGGCGGCGTCGAGTTCAGGCAGACTGGTGACCGTGCCGGCCCCAATAGCCAATCCGGCCGGAGCGGCGGCGGAAGCGACCCGGATTTGATCCGTGGCATCCGGGGTGTTCATGGTTACTTCCAAGGCGGCGAATCCGCTGCCGGCCAAAATCTCTGTCACGGGCGCAATAACGCGGGTGGGCTGACCGCGCAGGATCGCGATCAAGGGCAGGGTCGCAAATTGCGCGGGATTGAGCGGTGATGCCATGGTCAGGAAAGACCAAGTAATTTGGCGTGACCTTGGACGAGAGCGTGGGCCAGTTCGATGGGAGGAATCCTTACTTGGATGGTGAGCGGCATGAGCTCGTTCAGGGCCAAGGCATACGGATGGGCCAGCGTTTCGCCCGCCGCGAGCACCACCAAGGGGACAGAGGTTCCGACGAGGGTGGAGATTTCCGCGCCAATCAGGATTCCGCTCAGGAAGGCCGGCGAATATTTGGCGGCGAGGCGGCCGAGAAGGACGCGCGCACGCGTTTGGAATAATGCCGCACTCATGCCCTGCTGCCGGCTGGCATGTATGCCGGCGAGGAACGCGGCGTCATCGAAAACCGTATCGCCTTGCGTTGCGAGCGTGCTGTCCCGGGCGAGCCGGCCGTAGAGTTCACCGGTCAAATGGGTGGTGAACTCCGTGATCTGGCCGGCCTGCAATCGCACATGCTTGGAATGAGTGCCGGGCAGGATGACGAGACAGTCTTCAGCGAGCGGGCGTCGGTCGGGAGAAGCGAAAAGCCCGACCAACTCGGTTTCCTCCCCGCGCATCACATCGTTGGCGGCCTGCAATCCGGAAATGATCCGCACCGTGCGGCCAGAGGTGATGACGTCCACAAAGCGCAGGGTGTTTCCATCGATAGGGGAAGGCAGCGGGGCATAGGGGATGAGCTGCCAGCCAAGCGTCGAGGAGGCCATACCTGACATGACGACGGGACAGTCCGGGGCACGGGCCCCCAAGGCGGCGATACCCTGCGCCAAGACTTCACTGAGGGCAGCGGCCCGGGCGGCCCCGGCCGGGTGGATGGAAGCGAAGGTTAGGATGCCTTGATCAGTGATGTATTCGGTGACGACGCGGTTTTGCGGCCGGTCGACCAGTCGCAGGCGGAAGCGCGAGGTGCCCCAGTCGCAGGAAATAAACTGGGCCGATGTCGCGAGGTTTACCATTCGGCAAAGCTTCCGTCTTCCGCAGTGAAACGGGGGTTGTCCCACGTGCCGTCGAATTGTCCGGCACTGAGCTTGCGTTCATCGAGGACAATGCCGAGGCCAGGCCGATCGGTGACCGTGATATAGCCGGCGTCGATGACGAAAGGTTCCTGCAACAGGCTCTCGCCCAATGTCACATGTTCCTGGGTCAGGAAATTGGGGCAGGTGGCGTCGAGGTGCAGGCAGGCGGCGAGCGCGATGGGGCCGAGAGGACAATGGGGCGCGATCAAGATGTCGCGCGATTCGGCCATGGCGGCAATGCGTCGCACTTCGGAGATACCGCCGGCGTGGGCGATGTCGGGTTGCACGATGCGCACGGCGCGCTTTTCGATCAGCTCCTGAAACTCCCAACGCGTGCAGAGGCGTTCGCCGGTGGCGATGGGGATGCTGGTGAATGCGGCGATCTCACGCAGGCTGTCGGCATCGCCGGGAAGAATCGGTTCCTCAATGAAGAGCGGCTGATGGGGCTCGAGCAGTGGGATGAGGCGCTTGGCATCGGCCAAGGTCAGGCGGCCGTGAAAATCCACGGCGATATCCACCTGCGGTCCCGCAAGTGCACGCAGGGCGCCCAGCCGGTCGGCCGCGGCTTGGAGCGCGGCGGGCGTGGAGAGCGGGCGCATCCGACCGGTGGCATTGTATTTGAAGGCGGTGAGACCGCGATTTTGACGCAGGTCACGCACCGAATTGACGTAATCGTCGGCCGTCCCGGCATCGGTCCAGGCATACATGCGGAGACGGTCGCGCACGCGGCCGCCGAGCAATTGGTAAACGGGGGCATTGAGGAACTGGCCGAGGATATCCCACAGGGCCATGTCGATCCCGGAGAGGGCGGAGCCATGCACGGGCCCGCCGCGGTAGAAGCCGCCGCGGTGGAGGTGTTGCCAGATGTGTTCGATGCGACGCGGATCCTGACCGATGAGCCAACGGCTCATTTCGTGGATCATGGCTTCGACGGTGAGGGAGCGGCCTTCCAAGGTGGCTTCGCCCAGTCCAGCCAAGCCGGTGTCGGTATGAACGCGGACAATCAGCCAGCGCGGGCGCACATGGATGGTTTCGAGGCGCGTGATTTTCATGTCTGCCGGGGTTCGTTGACGGGGTATAGGGGGCGCTGTCCGGTCAGCACGCGGGCGACGTCCGTGGCGCAAGCCAGCCGTGCCTGCTGACGACTGGCGACGGTGCCCCCACCCATGTGCGGGGTTAAGACGACATTGGCGAGAGTCGGCAGGATGGGGTGCACTTTGGGCTCGTTTTCAAAGACATCGAGGGCTGCGCCGGCGAGATGTCCAGTTTGCAGGGCGGCGACGAGAGCTGATTCGTCAACGACCCGGCCGCGTGAGGCGTTGATGAGATAGGCGCCGGCCTTCATCCGGGCCAAACGTGGAGCGTTGATGAGCTGCAGCGAGTCTTGGTTGAGTGGAAGATGGAGGGTGACGAAATCAGATTCGGCGAGCAATTGGTCGAGGGGAGTATAACCGGGGTCCGCGCTGGGATTACGGCGGTAATGGAGCACCTGAAGACCGAAGGCCCGGGCGCGTTGCGCCACGGCCCGGCCAATCGCACCGTAACCGATGATACCAATGGTCCGGCCGTTGAGCAGCACGCCATCCCACCGGCCGGGTTGAAAGCCCTGCCATGAACCCGCGCGCACATAGCGGTCCGCCTCGTGGATGCGGCGGGCGGCGGCCAGAATCATGCCGAGGGTGAAATCCGCGGTGGACTCGACAAAGGCCACGGGGCTGTTGGTGGCTGCGACCCCGGCGAGGCGCATGCGCGCGAGGTCGAGGTTGTCGACCCCGATGGAAAGGTTGGCGACGATCCGGAGCCGGGGAGCGCGGGCGAGCAACTCCTCATCCACGCGCAGCTCAGCTTGATTGATGATGCCGGCGAGTTCCGGGGCGAGGCGAAGCACCTCGCTGCGGGACATTAGGTCGCCGTTGGCGGGGCCTTGGATGATTTGGGCAACGCCAGCCAATGGCGTCAGGGCGCTTGCCGGAACGGCATTGGTGATCAGGACGCGAGGAAGTGAAGGGGATGGCATGATGGCCGCGACAATTCGGCGGTGCCGGATCGTGACGAGGGCTGACGATGCGGCGGCGGACTTTGTCGCAGGGAGCGGGGGATGTGTAACGCGGCCAAATATGTTATTGTAACAAAATATCGGAAGGAAACTGAGTCCCGATGGAGAGGTGTGACTCGTCAGCGCGCGAGGATACTGGGGCCATCAACCCAGGCGGGCAGTGTGAGCGTTTGCCGGGGAAAGTCGGGCACGCCCCGTTCGTTGTGCAGGAGCTGGGTGGCGAGCATATCAACGGCGGCAGCAGCCACGTGGCCGCGGCGATGGTGGATGCCGGCGAAGTTGCGATGGTGTTCCACCCAATCATGCACCACCAGTCCGATCTGGCCGGGGATGCTGAGATGGAGTTTTTGTGTCAGCCAGTCCGGCACGTAGGAGTCGAAAGAGATAATGACATCGGGTTGGTGTCGCTTGAGCCAAGAGCGGAAGGTTTCGAATTCGTTGACTACATTATTGGCCGGAAAAAACAGGAGGGGCACGCGGTCGCGCAGGGGGATCTGCTGCTGATAGGTCAGCATGGCGCCGGAGTAGGTGTAGTCGGAACGCGTGTCGATCCACTCCGTGACAGCAAGGCCGATCCGGCGGTAGCCGCGGGCCGCCAGTTCTGCCGTGGCTTGTAAGATCCCGCGGGTCATGTTGGTGCTGGCGCGATGCAGGGCGGGTTGGGTCAGGCCATAGCCGAGGGTGACAGCGGCGAAGCGGGTGTAGTCCAGCTCCGCGCCGATGCTATGGGATGACTGGGGGGAAATGATGAGGCCTTCAATGCCGCGCGTCTCCAGGATCTGGGCGAGGCGGGCCGCGGACATTTGATTGCGGTCGAGACGGAATTCCTCGGCCCGATAGCCGTGGCGGGCTGCCTGGGTGCGGATGTCGTGCAGGGCGACATAATGGTAGGCGTGGTCCAGCAACTTGTCGCCAGGGATGTCGTCGCGCACCAAAGCAATGACGGCCTCGGCGCGGCGCCGCCGGTAGCTGCGGACGCGGGCCATGAGCCGGGCCATGTGGGGATCGGGCGAGTAGCCCAATTTGCGCGCGACCTGTAGCACGCGCTGCCGCGTGGCGGGCGCCACACTGGGGAAATTGCGCAGCACGCGGGATACGGTCATGGCGGATACTCCGGCGGCTTGGGCGATCGCCCGGAGGTTTTTGGGAGTGGGGGTAGCCGCCATAAAGTTACTATAACATGAAACCCACGTTGCTTGTCAATTGGGACGGAATTTAGGTCGCAATCAAGCCACTCACCCCGCCGTTACCCCGGTTTTCGCCGAATGGTTTTACCCCTGCTCATCCCAACCCCAGCCAACTGTATCCGCCAAACCTTATGAACCCCGTGATTACTCAGTCCCAGTTCGGTGTGGTGCTCCTGCGGGAGCTGCCACGCCTCGGTCGTTCCTGTCTTGCTGCGACGCTGCTTTGCCTGACTCCCGCCGCTGTGCTGGCCCAAGCGGCGGCTTCATCCCCTGTGCCGGCCGATGAATCAGCGAAGAAGGATGAAGTGATCACCTTGGAGCCGTTCTCCGTCGAAGTGCAGGAAGATGTCAGCGGCTACGGCGTTACTTCCACGACTTCCTTGACGCGCCTGAACACGGCGTTGCGGGATGTCCCCCAGACAGTGAACATCGTGAGCGAGCGCATGATCAAGGAGCTGGCGGCGCCTACCCTGGGTGAGGCAATTGCCTTTTTGCCCAGTGTCACGCCGCGCGGGGGCGGGCAGGACCAGTATCAGGTGCGCTCGATCGACGTCTTCAGCCAGTTTCGCAACAGCTTTCGCTACACGACCGACTCGTCGCTGCACTACCAGAAGGACATGACCAACATCTCCCGCGTCGAGGTCATCAAGGGCCTCGGTTCAGCCACGACGGGCCGCGGCGAAGCGGGCGGCGTAGTGAACCTCATCACCAAAAAGCCGCAGGAGAAGAAAGCGTCATCCGTCCGGTTTACCGCCGGCAGCTGGGGTTATCACAAGGCCGAGGCGGATACGACCGGGCCGCTGACGAAGGACGGCTCCGTCCTCTACCGGGTGATCGCCGCCTACACCGGCGGCGAGATATACCTGCCCAACGAGCGCTATGATACAATCAGCTTCTATCCCTCGGTGGAGTTCCGCTTCAATGAACGGACCAATCTGCTGATTGAAGGCAGCCTCCAGTCCGGCCGCACGCCCTCGGCGGAGTTCTTTGAGATTCAGGACGAGCTGCAGTTTTTCTCGCGGGCGCCGAATGGCGCCGTGGTGCGCACCTTCCCCGCGGACGGCGCACTGGCAAAGATCAAGATGATGCCGCTCGACACGCCGCAAACGGCTTCGTGGGTCAAGCCCGACGCCCAAGCCTACGAGGTGATGAATGTGCTGAACCATAAGTTCAACGACTGGTTCTCGACCCGCCAAGGTCTGCTCTGGGTCAAGGCGGAGGTGGACCGCGAGCTGACGCGCCTGCGGGGCTTCGGTAATTATATTTTTGATCCCGCAAATCCGAACGGCATGCCCATCGACTGGACCATGGCGCTGCGGCATGACACGCAGGAGCGGGATACGGAGTTTGTTTCCTATCAAGGCGACCTCCTGTTTGAATATGAATTTGCCCGGATGAACCATCAGACGCTGCTCGGCTATGAGTTTACCACCCGCGACATCTTTGACCGGTTCAGCCGTGCCAACACCGGCGGCATTTTTCGCATCCTCGACAATACGGCGTTCCTCAACCTGAAACGCAGCGACCTGCCGGCGCAGAGCGTGATCACTCACGAAAGCCGCAAGGTCTGGGAGAACTCCTATTATCTCCAGCACACCGCCAAGCTTTTTCAGGATCGCCTGCAGGTCACCGGGGGCTGGCGTTACGACAAAATCGAGGAGGATATCACCAACCGCCAGACCGGTGTGGTGACCCTTTCCCGCCCGGACCCCACGGATAAGACGTGGCGCGTCGGCGCTTCCTACCGGGTAATTCCGGCGGTCACGCTCTTTGCCGTCCATGCCGAGCAACAGGATCCGACCCGCAATGTGCTGCGCTATCCCGATGGCACCAATGGGGTGGCCTCGCGCAACGCTGCAGATCGGGTCTCCGCCGCGCGCACCGTGGAACTGAATGAAGTCGGCCTGAAGTCGGAGCTGTTCGAAGGCCGCCTGACGTTCAATGTGTCGTATTATAAGATTCTGGAAGGCAGTGATATTCGTTCGGTGAACTTCCGCACCAATCGTAATGACGAACTCAGTCCGCTCTATAATTGGCGGGAAAACGTCATCGATCCAAGCGCGACTGCCGAAGGCGTCGAAATCGAAATGTCTGGCGCGCCCACCGACCGGCTCTCGTTTTACGCCTCGGCGGCTTTTGCGCACACGGCGTTGTTTGCCGTCCAGGCGGATCAATCGGTGCTCGAACGCAAGCGCCGTGGTGATACCCCGGTGCGGCTTAATTTCGTGGGCAACTATCTCGTGTATAAAAACGCGAACTGGGCCTACTATTTCCAAAATGCCTTCGGCTACACGGATGACGTGGTTCTGAATCCCGATAACATCGTGCTGCAAAGTGGCAGCCTCCGCTGGGACGTGGGCATGCGCGTGGTGCGCCGAGCGACTCCAGGGCAATGGGAGGCGCAATTGCGGGTGCAAAATATCCTCGATCAGCGCATCACCACCGGCACCGCAAACAGCGGCACCATGCCCCGCCGAATTTCATGCTATGTCGAACGCCGCTTCTGAAGCGCATGCCGGCCATCTCCCTCTGCCCCACCGCCCAACTCACCGCCCGGGACAGCAATTTCTCGGACCGCTTATCCCCATGAAAACAGACCGAACCACTGCACGCCTGCGCGGCTGCTGGCCACGAGGTGCAGCTGGTTGGGCCGGCCTGCTCTGGCTGGCGTGCGTCGTCCCCGGTGGAGCCTACGCCGAGGGGGATCGATTGCCGCTGCTGATGCCGGACAATTTCGAATCGATGCAACTGGTGGCCTGGCGGGTGGAGCCCGGCACGCCCGATCCGAAAAATCCACTCTTGGAACCAGCGATGCCTTGGGATTCGGGCGGCATCATGGCCCATGGCACGGTATTGCATGACCCGATCGACGGCTTGTGGAAAGCCTGGCAGGTTTCCACTCCGGCGGAGGAGCGCTTAGAGGGATTAAACGCCAAACATGAAACCCAGCGCCGCCTCACTTATCTGGAAAGCAAGGACGGAGTCACTTGGTATCGGCCGATGCTGTCTCTTGTCCGCTGGCCGGGATATGAACACACCAACATCCTGCTTGATCTCGCTTCGGGCGGCACCGCGGTTTACGCTTCCGTCTTCGTTGATCCAGCCAACCACGATTGGCCCTACGAAATGTTCGTGTTGCGTTCCCCCAAGTTGGGTGGCGTGGAAAACAAGGTCGGGCACCTGCCCGGGCCTGAGGAAAAACTCGGCACCTACCGTTATCGGGCGAAAGACGGCAAGGCTTGGGAACTCGTCGAAGGACCGATTCATCCCTCCGTAGGCGGCGGCGCGGATGTTTCCTACGTCCATCGCGAGCCGGACGGCTCCTATGTCTCGTATTTCAAAAGCTACCCGAAACTGCGCGAAGGCGACCGCATCGTGCGTTACGACAACAACCCTCGCGGTGGGCTGCGCAGCATCTCGCGCCGGACCAGTCTCAACGGCACCGACTGGGGCGACGACGCGCTCGTCCTGATCCGCGACTGGCGCGATCCCGACATCGCGCAGTTCCTGGAACTCTGCCCTGTAAAAACCAACGGCGGCTACGTCGCGCTCGTCACCTGCTATGATGCTTCCATCCAGACCATGTCATTGCAAATGGCGGCTTCACGTGACGGCATCCACTGGTGGCGGCCCGACCGCCGGCCGGCCCTGGCCAATGCGCCCTTGGGGGACTATGGCGGTGGCATGATCTGGCAGATGCATCATCCGATTGTGGAGCAAGGCGCCATGTATCTCTACTACGCCGGTTCCGAAGGCATTCACGGCGACATCTTTGACAGCCGGCTCCAGCCCCAAGTCGAAGTGGGCAACGAGCGCGTCAGCGGCATCCAAAAACCCACACTGCCGTTCAACACCGCACTCTGTCGCGCGAGCTGGCGGTTTGATCGGCTCTGGGCGCTCGTGCCCTCAGCCGGTGGCGCCACGATGGGCGAGGCCGTGACCCGCCCCGGGCAACAGGCGGGAGCCAGGCTGTGGGTGAATGTGCACGTCAAGGCTGGCGGCGCCATCCGCGCAGAACTTCTGGATGCGGCGGGCCGGCCCATTCCAGGTTTCACCGCCGCGGACTGCGAACCGCTGGCCGGCGACCAGGCCCGCGTGGCTTTTCGCTGGCAGGGTGGCGAGACGGCGCCGGCGGCCGCGGTCAAAACCCGCTTCGTGCTTAAGCGCGGATTTCTTTACGGTTATGACTGGATCATCCCGGGATCGTGAATCTTTCCGGAAAGCCCAGCCACACGTGTTAAATTTTATGATCTACGGAAGACTGGAAGATTTTGAGGCCATGGGACTGACCGCGCTGGGGCCAACCGCGCGGCACGCGGTGGACTGGATTCGAAAACTCCCCGCGGCACCCGCAGAAGGCCGATATGCCTTCGGCGACGAAAACGGCTACGCGTTGGTGCTGCGCTATGCGACCGGCGAGGCGGCGGAATCCCGCTTCGAGACTCATCGGCAGTATGTCGACCTGCAATACACGCTGGCCGGTGCCGAGACCATCGATTGGGCGCCGCGCGGGTCCCTGGTCAATGACGGCGACTATGATGTGGCGACGGATCTGCTTTTTCACCACCCGGGCCCGGTCCTAGGCAGCTTGGTCAAAAGCGCCGGCTATTTTTCCATCCACACCCCGCTGGATGCGCATCGCCCGAAAATCCGCGTCGCGGGGTTTGCCGAGGTTTTTAAGCTCGTGGTGAAAATCCCAGTCCACCGTTTCGCCGCATGAGTGTGGATTCACCGGTTTCCCTTTCATTTCGCCGGCGATTGCTGGCGGGCGAAACACTCGTCGGCAGCTGGATCAACAGCGGGAGTCCGATCGTGGCGGAATTGATGGCGGCCTGCGGTTTCGATTTCCTCTGCGTGGACGCCGAGCACTCCGCGGTGGATCTGCCCCAGGCTCAGCAGCTTTTTCAAGCTATCCGTTCCGGCCGGCCCGCGTGCGCGGCGATCGTGCGGCTGCACGGCGTGGATTACGCTTTCGTGAAACGTTACCTGGATGCGGGCGCCCGCGGCGTCGTGGCGCCATTGGTGCGGACGCGGGACGAGGCCATGCTGCTGGTCCAAGCGACCAAGTATCCGCCCATGGGGCTGCGCGGGGTAGGCTTTTGCCGGGCAAATGACTACGGCCTGCGCCTAGCGGACGAATATGCGCGGGCGAACGAGGAAATCCTGGTGGCCGTGCAGATCGAGCACATCGAGGCCGTGAAAAACATCGACGCCATCCTCGGGGTCCCGGGCATTGATGCCGTTTTTATCGGACCGTATGACCTGACGGCCTCAATGGGAATTACCGGCCAGTTTGAGCACCCGGACTACCTCGCGGCACGGGAGACGATTCTCGCCGCCTGCCGCCGGCATCGCGTAGTGCCGGGTATCCATGTGGTCCCGCCGGCACCTGCGCAGGTCCGGGCGCGGGCCGAGGAAGGTTACCGTTTCATCGGCTACAGCCTCGATATCACGCTGCTTGCCACCGCTTGCACCGAGGGGCTGGCGGCTTTGCGTCCAGCAGATGTGGCGCCCGGGAAAATCTCATGAACATAACCCCGGCCCTTCAAGCCGAGACCATCCGTCTCGTAACCAGACGGCTGATCCCGTTTCTGATGCTGTTGTATCTGATCGCTTATCTTGATCGATCCAACATCTCGGTCGCCGCCCTCCAGATGAACGCGGACTTGGGGCTTTCCGCCCGTATGTATGGTTTCGGCGCCGGTTTGTTTTACGTGACCTATATCCTCTTCGAGGTGCCGAGCAATGTGATCCTCGCGCGGGTGGGAGCACGGCGCTGGATCGCGCGTATCATGGTTACCTGGGGCATAATCGCCTGCGGCATGGCGTTCATCCAGACGGCCGGGCAGCTCTATGGCATGCGCTTGTTGCTCGGGGCGGCAGAGGCGGGATTCACGCCGGGCATCATTTATTATCTGAGCCGCTGGTTTCCCCGGAGCAACCGGGCGCGGGCGATGTCGTTTTTCTATATCGCGGCGGCACTCGCCTCGGTCATCGGTCTGCCGTTGTCGGGGGCATTGTTGAAGATGGACGGGGTATTCGGCCACGCCGGCTGGCGCTGGTTGTATTTTGTCGAGGGTGTGCCGGCCGTCGTGCTCGGGCTGGTCGTGCTCAAGTATCTGCCCGACACCGTGCGCGAAGCCCGGTGGCTGTCTGCGGCGCAGGGCGAGTGGCTCGATCGCACCATCACGGAGGAAACGGCCCGGGCGCCGGGCAACCACGCTGCCGGCTGGAGCCGGGCGTTTGGCGACGGCAAGGTCTGGCTGCTCAGCCTGTTCTGGTTGCTACAGGCCTTTGGCACGATTGGGGTGACGCTATTCCTGCCCCAGATATTGAAAACACTTTCCGGGGTTTCCAATTTCACGGCCAGCTTGTTGTCGGCGCTGCCTTTCCTGCTGGCGTGCGTGCTGATGTATTTGAACAGCCAGCATTCTGATGCGCGGCGGGAACGCCGCCTCCACTTGGGTCTGCCGTTGCTCGCTTCCGGCGTGCTGTTGGTGGCCAGCATTTATGCGGGCCATCTGGCGGCGACTTACATGCTGTTGGCCCTGGCGGTGGGTTTGAATTGGGCGGTCACGCCGGTGTTCTGGGCGGTGACCACGGAGTATCTGGCCGGTGGCGCGGCGGCGGCGGGAGCCATTGCCCTGATCAACGCGGTTGCGAATCTCGCCGGGGTCGGCCTGCCACCCATGATGGGCTACATCAAGGATCAGACGGGCAGCTACAACCACGGCCTGCTCCTAGTCGGAGGTGCGCTCGTGCTCGGCGGTCTGCTCGGACTCGGGTTGGCCCGCAAGTGCTCGCCGCAACCGGCCGCCCGGCCTTAGCGCCGCCAAAGCATTGACGAACAGCCATGCGACCAAGCGCCGAGATTCACCGCAGCTCTTTGTTTGCCGTCACGCGGAGGGATTTTCTTATGGGTGGCGCCGCCTTGGCCGTGAGCCTGCTGCTGCCGGTCCGGGGCGCAGATCCGATGGCTGGGTTGGACGGCTACCTGTTTGCCCTGGGTGTCGCGTCGGGCGATCCGGTGGCGGATGGTTTCGTTATTTGGACCCGTCTGGCACCGAGGCCGCGCGAACCTGGGGGCGGCATGCCCCCCCTCGTGGCCGAAGTCGGCTGGGAAGTGGCGGAGGACGAGGCGATGACGCGGGTGATCCGCGCCGGCACGACGGTCGCGACGCCGGCTTGGGCGCATTCCGTGCACGTGGAAGTTACCGGCCTGCGCCCCGACCGCTGGTATTGGTATCGGTTCAAGGCCGGGAAGGCGGTGAGCCCCATCGGGCGGGCTCGTTCGCTGCCGACCGCTGGAAGCACGCCGGACCGGCTGCGCTTTGCCTTCGCCTCCTGCCAGAAATACGAAACGGGTTACTACACCGCCTTTGAACATCTGGCGCGCGAGGACATTGATCTCATCTTCCACCTGGGAGACTATATTTACGAAAAGGTCGATAGCGCCGATGGCGTGCGGCTGCACGGCCTGCCGGAAGCGAGCACGCTGGATACCTATCGCTCGCGGTATGCGGTTTATAAGACGGACCGGGCGTTGCAGGCCGCGCACGCGCATGCGCCTTGGATCGTGACTTGGGATGATCATGAAGTGAGCAATGACTACGCGGGCGATGTGGCGGAGCATCCCGAGCTTCAACCGCGTGATGAATTTCTCTCCCGTCGGGCCGCGGCCTATCAGGCCTATTATGAGCATATGCCGTTACGCTTGGCGGCGCGCCCTTCCGGTCCTGATCTGTCGCTTTACCGGCGCCTCGAATACGGGCGGCTGGCACTTTTCCATGTGCTCGATACGCGGCAGTATCGCACCGACCAACCGGCGGGTGAGCGGCGGCAGCACTCCGGGCCGGCCCTGCTGAATCCGGCGGCCACCATGCTGGGTCAGGCCCAACGGGATTGGTTGTTCAACGGGTTGGCAGGATCCACGGCCACGTGGAATGTGATGGCGCAACAGGTTTTGATGGCCGCCGTGGATCGGGTGCCCGGGCCGGAGGTTGTGGTGGATGTCGACAAGTGGGCGGGTTACGAATTTGAACGCCGGCGATTGTTGCGATACCTGGTTGAACACAAAATCCCCAATCCCGTGGTGCTGACGGGAGACATCCACAGTAACTGGGCGATCGAATTGCAGCATGACTTTGATGCCTGCGCGTCCCGCCCGGTGGCGGTGGAGTTCGTGGGCACTTCGATCAGTTCCGGCGGCGACGGGGCGGCGATCCCGCCGTATCTGAATGAGCTCTTGCGGGAAAATCCCGCGGTCAAGTTTCACAATGGTGAGCGGGGTTACGTGCGCTGTGAACTCACAGCGAAAGAGTGGCGCACGGATTATCGGACGGTGCCTTACGTGAGCCGTCCCGGAGCCCCGGTGCAGACGCGGGCCTCTTTCCGGGTCTCCGCCGGTTCCGCTCACCTGCAACGGATTGAATCATGAACCCCAGCCGTAAAAATTCCCGCGTCGGATCCGGCGATCCGGCAGCCTGCCGCCTCTTATGAAAACCAGCCTTACGTTCCTCATTCTGTGCTTGGGCCTGCAGATCGCCAACGCGACGGAAACTCCCGCGGCGCACTTGGCGGCGCAAGGGTGGCGGTTTACCGAGCAACGCCGCTTCAGTGCGGTGGAAGCGCGGCAGGGCGTCGCCGCCGATGCGAATTATCTGTATGTCATTTCCAACCACGACATCGGCAAATACCGCAAAGCCACGGGGAAAAAAGTGGCCGCCTGGGGTTGTCCGAAAGGCGAGCCATTCACGCATATCAACGCCGGTCTGATCCATGAGGGTCGGCTTTACTGTGCGCATTCCAACTTTCCCGGGGTGCCTCATGTCAGCTCGGTGGAAATTTGGGATCCTGCGACCCTGCAACCGGTGTCCACGATCAGCTTCGGTCGCACCGATGGCTCGTTGACGTGGATGGACCGGCGCAACGGCCGCTGGCTTGCGTGTTTTGTGCATTACAGCCGAGCGGGCGGGGAACCGGGCAAAGGGTCGGAATGGACGCGGTTGGTGGAATTCGATGACGACTGGCGGTCGACGGGCCGCGGCTGGGTGTTTCCGCCGGCACTCATTGCGCACCTCGGTTCGCGTGGTTTCGGTGTGTCAGGCGGGGCCATTGGTCCGGACGGCTATCTGTTTGTGACAGGTCACGATGAGCAGGAACTGTTGGTGCTGGAGTTTCCTGTTTCGGGTTCGACTCTCAATTGGATTGCCACGGTGCCGATGAGTGCGGAAGGGCAGTCGTTTGCTTGGGATCCCGTCGAGCGCGGCGGCATCCACCTTGTGCTTAAGCGGACCCGTGAGGTCATCTCCGGCCGAGTGAGCAGAACTCCGTCGGCGGCGTCGCCTCAACCGTGACCGTCTGGACAAGATGAGCACCGCAGCCGCATCCGGAAATCCCGGTGACCGCGATGTCTCCGCGGCGTTCCGGCGCAGCCACCCCGAGACCTTCGCGCGGTATCTGGCGAGACGAAAGGTGGTCTTTGCCGTCGCCTATGTCGGCTATGTTTGCGCCTACCTCGTGCGCAATAATTTCAAGCTGACGAGCGAAGAGCTGCGGCTGGCCAACCACTGGTCGCTGACGCAGGTCGGGCTGATCCTGACGGCTTTTACCATCACCTACGGTTTTGGAAAATTCTTCATGGGAATGGTGGTTGATCGCACCAGTTTGCGAAAAACCTTCGCGCTGGCCCTCGGAGTCAGCGCCGTGATTTGCATCGCCCTCGGCTTTATCAAGAGTCTGCCGCTGCTTTTCGGGGCGATGTTGCTCCTGGGCCTGGTGCAGGGTGCTCTGGCGCCGGCTTCCATGACCATGATCGCAAATTGGTATCCCAACCAGACCCGCGGTTCCGGCATCGCTATCTGGAATACCTCCCAGAACTTGGGCGGCGCGGGCCTGCCGCTGATTATTACCGCACTTTTTTCCTGGACCGGACCGGGCCACTTGGCTGCGGCCTTTTGGGTTCCCGGGGTGATTGTGCTGATGGTCAGTTTTCTATTTTGGCGGATCGGAGGAGATCGCCCTGAGGTGGAAAATCTGGCCACGCTCGACGAAATATACGGAGAGGCGGGAACGCCGCAGGTGCCGCACGAGCAGACAATCTCCTACTGGTCGATTGTGAAGACCGATGTGTTCACCAATCCGGCGGTGCTGATGGTGGGTCTCATCAATGCCATGCTGTATTGTCTCCGTTTCGGGGTGCTCAATTGGATGCCGGCCTTCCTTGGCACTGAAATGGGATTTAGCCGGGCGCAATATTCCATGGCCTTCAGTGTCTTGGAATGGATTGCGATTCCCGGTTCGTTTTTCTTTGCGTGGCTTTCGGTCAACCTGCCCAACAAACAGTCCTTGGTCGGCTGTGGCGGGCTCATGGTGCTCGCGGTGTTGATCTTGTTTTATATGGGCAATACCAACTACTCGCTGTTGCTCATCTGTTCCGGACTCATGGGCACCTTGATTTACGGCCCGCAGCTCATCGTTAATATCCTGACCCTGAATTTTGTGCCGCTGAAAACGGCCGGCGTGGCGATCGGCTTTGTCGGACTTTTTGGCTACATTGTTGGAGAGATGGGCGCGAACCTCGTCATGCCGTTTCTCACGGAGAGATTTGGGTGGAACGTATCCTTGGGAGTGCTGGCGGCCATCGCTTTTGTGACCGGCGTGTTGTATTTGTCACTGCGTAAAAGCGAGACGGCGATTGTCCGTGTGGCCACGGCCGCCGGTGAATAACCGTCCGATTCAGGCAATCACCCGCTTCCGCGTGGCGCGGCGATCGCGATTTTACGGCAATTCGCGCCAGGCGAAGGCGGCCCAGTTGAAGTTTACGTTGTAGCGGTTGAGGAGCTGGACGGTGATCTCGTTTTTCCCGGCGGCGAACTCGACGGGGAATTCCACGGTGACGAAGCCGGCGTGCGTGCCGCCGTGATAAACCTCACGGCCGTTGACGAGGACGCGGATGGGATCGTCGTGGCTGAACTGGATGCGGGCGGTGCGGGCGGCGGACGAGTCGACCTTGCGCCGTGCGAGCATGGCGTGGCCCATGCCGCCGAGTTCGGACTCAACCTTCACGCGCGTGCCGTGGCGGCCGAGGTAGGTGAGCTCGACCACCGGGCCGATACTGAGCTGCCTCGCCCAGCCGCGGGTGAATGACTCTTCGATCATTTCGCAGCGGAAGGTTTTGCCGGCATCGAGATCGGCGACAGACGGGAGCGCGTGGAACCAATCGGTGGCGACTTCGTGTTTCGCATCGAGCGGGAGGCGGATGGGGCCGAAGCAGTCCCACTCGACATTGAGCGGGTTGTCGGCGTCGGGGATGGTCGTGTCGGCGGGCGTGTCCTGATACCAGTAGGCGACACTGCGCGTGGTGAAATTGGGATACACGCCCCAGTAGAGGCTGAAGCTCTCGCGAAACGGGTAGGGATTTTCGAAATGAAAGCGGACGCGGCCCTCGACGTTGGTGTGCGCGACGGCGTAGGGGTGATTGGCGCCCTGGCCGAACCACGCGAAGGTGAAGTAATCCTCGCCGTTGATGCCGTGCAGAAACGCTGGCCGCGCGCCCTCGGCGTCGATGACGGCGAAGTCGCCGCCGCCGTGGTCATGGCCGGTGTTGTAGAGTGCCTGGCCGAGCCAGTGACCGCGACCGCGGAGGTAGAGCACTTGGTGCTGACGGTAACCGGAGGTCGGCGAGGTGGTCTGGCCGCGGGCGTGGAAGTAGCCGCGCGAGCCGCCCCATGTGGCGAGCGGCTCGAGTTCGGCCTCGGCGTCGACCGTGATGGCGGCGCCGGTGCGATTGTGCAGACGGATCTGGACGGATTTGGCGAAAGGCGCGGGCAGGTGACAGGTGTGCGTTCCGTTGGCGGGATCGGTGTCGAGCGCTGCACTGCGGAATGGGCCGAAGAAATCGCCGAGCGTGGCGGCGACGGCGTCGTCGGACCGGTTGTCGTAGCGGAGAGCGAGGTCGAGTTTGCGGTGTTCGGTGAGCGGCGCGCCGGGGCGCAGCGTCCAACGGTGGAGCACCGCGGGACCGGTGGCGGCGAAGACGGTGGCGGCTTCGCCGGCGGGAATCGTGACGCGGGCGGTTTCGCGGCGCCGCGGGGCGGGCGCGAGGTTGGTGGAAGGCTTTTTATCCGGCGGCGCGCTGACGATCTCGGTGCGGTAGTCGATTTGGTAAAAGAGAATCCAGACGGGATCGATCGTCTCGATCACGATGCGCGCGCCGCGGGTAAAGTTGAGCGGAGTGAAAAGATTATAGGCGTAGTTGCGGCCGATGAAGCCGGGCGCGGGGACAATGGGATCGTTTTGCGCGTGCGCGATGAGCTCGGACATCGTGCCGGAGAGCGTGGGGGTCGTGGCGCCATCGAGGTAGAAATCCATGCGATGATCGCCCTTGCCCGGCTGGAACGTGCACCAGAGATGGCGGATGCTGCCGGCGCCGGCGAGATCGAGCAGGGTGAAACGGAAACCGGGTTGGTCGAAGCAGCCGAGGCGACGCTCGGGACTTTCGACGTAGCTCACCTTGCCGGGGCGGTAGTCGCGGAGCAGGTCGATGTCGCCGAGGTAGTAATCGCGGAGCTGCGCGAGATTGGCCGGCAGGCTGAAATCGGGCGGGAGCTTGGCGGGCGGCGTGGCGGGTGCGGCGGGCGACGGCTTCATCGGCAGGCGGCGAGGTTGGCTGCCGGCGCGGGATTGTCCACCCTGGCCAAGGCAGGTTTGGTTTCAGTGCGGTGGAGGGCGCAGCGGTATTCGATGGACTTGGAAAAGGGGAGAGCTTTTACCTTTCGGCATGTGCTGGTCTCCCCCCATCCGGTCACTCTGCGGCAGCTGCGCGCTGCGCCATCCCACCTGTGTCCCAAGGCCAAGCACGGAATTTATTCGCGACGTATTATGCGGCGCGATCGTTGCTCGGTAAAAATAAAACCAAAGGATACATAATGAATGGAGAACAACTGCTGGTGTTTCTATTAATTGGCGCCATCGCGGGATGGCTGGCGGGAATCATCCTCAAGGGAGGTGGATTCGGCATTATCGGGAATATAATCGTCGGAATTCTCGGTGCGTTCCTCGGCGGCTGGCTGTTTGGCGTGCTCGGCATTTCCATCGGTGGAAAATGGGTGGGCCCGCTCGTCACGGCCACGATCGGCGCGATCGTGCTGCTCTTTATCGTGGGCCTGTTCCGGAAGAAGTCGTAGTGCCGGCCAAGGTGAGCGGGCCCCTTGAATGCCGGGCCTGTTCCCCTTCGGTGAAAACAAACTCAGGCCGTTTTCGGCGGCGTGCGATACTTCACGGTCTGCAGGTGTTCGCAGTAGAGGACGAGTTCGCCGTCGTTTTTGAAGATTTCGTAGGAAGCGCGGCTGAGGCCCATGTCGGGGTATTTCGGCGTTTTCTCGAGGTCGGTCTTGATCGTGTAGATCGTGTCGCCGATGAAGACGGGCTTGATGAAGCGAAGCTTGTCGTAGCCGTAGCTGAAGGCGTTGATGCAGTTGGTGGCGACGAGGCCGAGTCCGGCGGAAAACACGAAGGCGCCAGCGACGAGGCGGCGGCCAAAGACGCCGTCCTTCTTGGCGAAAATTTCGTCGGCGACGTAAGGGTGCATGTCGAGGACGAGGGCGTTGAACTGCATGCTCTCACCCTCGCTCAACGTGCGGCGGATCGAGCGGATGCGACGGCCGATCACGATGTCCTCGTAGAACCAGTTCTCGGCATTCCAGATCGGAATCTCGGCGTGTTTCGCGGGATCGGGGTTGGGATTTTTCATGGGAAGCGAGTTGGCCACGGAGGCACGGAGACGCGGAGAATGAGTGGGCGAGAAATGGCTTGGGCTCCGTGTCTTGGCGTCTCCGTGGCAGGCTTTTTAAGATAAAAACTCGGCGGTGAGGGTGGGGTTGTGTTCGCCGATCTTGGGGGCGCCTTTCGGCGATTTGAGAATCTGGCCGTCGATGCGGATGGGGCAGCGGGTGGTGCGGAGCTTCGCACCGTTGCTGCGGGCGACGTCCTGCACCATGTCAATGACGCGGAAGCCTTCGTGGGCGAGGAGGCGGTCCCACGTGAGGACGTCGGCGCACCAGACGTCGGCGGGCTCGAGGATGGCGAGCCAGTGCGCGGTGCTTTGCGTGCGGAGGTGCGCGGCGAGCGCGGCCTTGATCGTGTCGCGGGCGGTGAACCAGGTTTTTTTGTCCTCGTAGGCGAGGAGCGGGGCGCAACCGAGGAGTTCGCCGAGCCGCGGGACGGAGCCCATGGCGATGGCGAGAAAGCCGTCGGTCGTGGCGTAGATGCCGTAGGGCGCGCCGAGGTAGGCGTGGGCGTTGTTGACGGCGCTGCGCGTGGGGAGGCGGCCGCCGTCGTTGAGGTGCGTGGTGAGCACCTCGAATTGGAAATCGAGCGTGGACTCGAGGAGGCTGACCTCGACGCGACCGCCCTTGCCGGTGATGCCGCGACGCACGAGGCAGGCGAGGATGCCCTGCACGAGATGGTTGCCGGCCATCATATCGGCGATGGCGAGGCCCATGGGAACAGGGCCCTGCGTGGCGTCGCCGCTGAGCCAGGTGAGACCGGAGAGGGATTGGGCGAGAAGATCCTGGCCGGGTTTCTCAACCCACGGGCCGGTGTTGCCGTAGCCGCTGACGGAGCCGTAGACGAGGCGCGGGTTGAGTTCGCGCATCGGCTCCCAGCCGAGGCCAAGCTTCTGCATGATGCCGGGGCGGAAATTTTCCATCATCACATCGGCGCGCGCGATGAGCCGGCGGATGGCAGCGAGGTGTTCGGGGTTCTTCAGGTCGGCGGCGTAGCTCTCCTTGTTGCGATTGATGGAGTGGAAGAGCGTGCTGTCGCCATCGAGCTCGAGATTGGAAATGTAGAGCTGGCGGCAGAGATCACCGCCGACGGGACGTTCGATTTTGACGACCCGCGCGCCTAGGTCGGCGAGCTTGAGCGACGCCATCGGGCCGGCGAGGAACTGGGAAAAATCGAGGACGAGGAGACCTTCGAGGGGGCGCATGGGGAGAGGAGCTGTAAGCGGTAAGCTTTAAGCCGAGGTGGCCGGGGTGCGGCGTTCGACGAGGAGGAGGTGTTCGACGGCGCAGACGGTTTCGCCGCGCTGGTTGAGGGCTTCGAGCTGCTCGACAACGATGCCGTGGGTGGGGCGCTTGTGGTCGCGCTTTTCCTTGATCGTGATGCGGACGGTGAGCGTATCGCCGATGAAGACGGGCTTCGGAAACCGCAGACGGTCGTAGCCGTAGGTCATCGCGCGGGGGTTGATGGCGCCGGCGCCCATGCCGACAGCGACGGCGAAGATGAGCGTGCCGTGGGCGATGCGCTGGCCGAAGGGCTGGGTGCGGCACCACTCGGCGTCCATGTGATGCGGGTAGAAGTCACCGGTCTGGCCGGCGTGCGTGACGATATCGGCCTCGGTGATCGTGCGGCCGGTGGTGCCGCGCGCGGCATTGAGGGCGTAGTCTTCGAAGAATTGCTCGTGGGTCATGGGGTGGGGGCGTTGAGGCCGAGGGCGGTGGAAATCTGCGCGGCAGTGCGACGGAGGGCGGGAAGGAGTTCGGCGACGCGATCGGCTTTGCCGCCGGGCGGGCAAAGATAGGAAATCGCGAGGGCGGCGTGGCCGTCGGGCAATGCCACGGGGACGGCGAGATCGCGGACGCCGAGGAGCCGTTCGCTCGGTCCGCCGAAATAGCCGTCGGCGGCGATGGCGCGGAGGCGTTTGGCGGGAGTTTTTGGCGCGAGATCGGGCCATTCGCTTTCGGGGCGCAGCGCCATGAGCAATTGGCCCGAGGTCGTGAGCGCGGCTTCATGGGTGGAGCCGGTGTCGACCGTGAGGCGGACGGGTGACTGCGCCTGGGCTTGGAGCATGACGACGAGGCGCCGGCCGAGCAAAATGGAGAGATGGCAGGACTCATGGATTTCCTCGGCGAGGGTTTCCATGGGCAGGCGGGCCTTGCGCAGGAGGTGGTTGATCGGGTCCTCGGCGAGCGCGAGGGCGTAGAGCCGGACGGAGAGGCTGTATTTCGAGGTGGCCTCGTCGCGTGAGAGGTAGCCGCGCTGCTCGAGGCGGGCGAGGAAGCGAAAGAGGATGCCGGGCGAGGTTTTCAGCGCGGCCGCGAGCTCGGAGAGCGACAAGGGCCGGCGCGCGGCGGCGAGGGCCTCGATCACATCGAGCCCGCGGTCGAGCGCGGGGACGGCGTAGGAAGGCGCGGATTTCTGACGGCGGGGCGGCATGATGGGGAGGCAGTCAGGGTGGCGCGATGGTTTTTACTAGTCAAAAGTCTTTTGATTACTAAAAATAGGCTCAACCCCACTTATGAGCATCGTTCTGCGCGGCATCACTTGGAACCATACCCGCGGGCTCAGCCCCATGCAGGCGACGGCCCAGCGCTGGCAGGAACTGCATCCGGAGGTGGAGATCGCGTGGGAGAAGCGTTCGCTGCAGTCGTTCGCGGACGAATCGATCGCCGACCTGGCGAAGAAATTCGACCTGCTGGTGGTGGACCATCCCTCGACGGGGGAGGCGGCGGCGCACGGGATTTTCCTGCCGCTGGACCGGCACTTGCCGGCGGATTTTTTGCGCGACCAGGCGGCGAACAGCGTCGGCGGGTCGCATGCGTCCTACACGTTCAACGGCGCGCAGTGGGCGCTGGCGATCGATGCGGCGACGCCGATTGCGGGCTGGCGGGAGGATTTGTTGGCGGCGGCGGGTGAGCGGGTGCCGCAGACGTGGGACGAGTTGCTGGCACTGGCGCGGCGCGGCCGGGTGGCGTTCTGCGGATGGCCGATCGACTGCCTGATGTATTTTTATGTGTTCTGTGTGAACGAGGGCGAAGTGCCCTTCGGGGCGGACAAGACGCGGATCGTTTCGGATAAGGTCGGCGCGTCCGCGCTGCTGGCGATCAAGGAGCTGGCGGACGCGTGTCCGGCAGATGGATTTACGCGCAATCCGATCCGCACGTGGGAGTGGCTGGCCGCGCAGGATCGCGCGGCGTATTGTCCGTTTGCCTATGGATACTCGAATTATGCGCGCGCGGGTTACGCGGCGAATCGCCTGAAGTTTGGCGGACTCGTATCGCGCAAGGGCAAACCGCTGACGTCGACGCTCGGCGGCACGGGGCTGGCGGTGTCGGCGCAGACGAAACACGCGGCGGCGGCCGTGGCGTATGCGCAGTTTGTGGCTGACGGCGCGACGCAGGCGGGAATTTACACGGCAGGCGGTGGCCAGCCGGGGCACCGTCGGGCGTGGCTCGATGCGGAGAACAACCGGCAGACGCAGGATTATTTCCGCGCGACGCTGCCGACGCTCGAGGCGGCGTATTTGCGGCCGCGGTTTGACGGTTACATCGACTTTCAAGTGAAGGCGCCGCCGCATGTGGTGGCGGCGCTGAAGGGCGAAATCACGCCGCAGGTGGCACTCGACCGGCTGAATGCGCTTTATCGCGAATATCCGGCGCGGTGAGTGGAATGACGGAATTTTTAACCACGGATTGCACGGATGAATCCGGATAGAAAACCCGACGCATGAATGGCCGCAAAGAAGCGCAGAAGGCGCAAAAATCGGAGTTCGGTATTCTTTGCGCCTTCTGCGACTTTTTGCGGCCAAGCTGATTTTCCCCATACCCCATGATTGTTACCCTAAATCCCCTGCTCGGTGTGGTGTTGCACGCGATCGGCGCTTCATCGGCAGCGCTGTGTTATACGCCGCAGAAAAAAGTGCGGGGCTGGTCGTGGCAGACCTACTGGCTGGTGCAGGCGTCGTTTTGCTGGCTGATCCTGCCGGTGCTCGGCGCGTGGTGGACGATCCCCGAACTCGGGGCGGTGCTCGCCGAGGCGCCGCGCGAGGCGATGGTGAAGGCGTTTTTGCTGGGCGCGCTTTATGGCGTGGGCGGCACGGCGTTCGGGCTGGCGATCCGCTACATCGGTTTTTCGATCACGTATGCGCTGGCGATCGGTATCTCGTGCGTGGTCGGCACGCTGGCGGGTCCGCTGGTGGCGGGTGAGATCGGGGCAATCCTCGCGAAACCGGGTGGCGGGATTGTGCTGGCGGGCGTGGCGGTGGGCGCGGGGGGAATTTTTCTCGTCGGGCTGGCGGGGCGCATGAAGGAAAAGGATCTCGCGGCGGGCGGGCCGGCGGCGGGGGAGTTTCAATTCGCGAAGGGGCTGGCGCTGTGCCTGCTGGCGGGCGTGCTGTCGGCGGTCTATGGGTTTTCGCTGACCGCGGGCCAGCCGATCGCGGATGTCGCGGCGCGGCACGGCGCCGGGGAATTTCAGGGAAACGTCATTTACATTTTTTCCAATACGGGCGCGTTTCTCACGACGATGCTTTATTGCGTGTGGTTGCACCGGAAGCACGGGACCGGCGGCGAAGCGTTGCGACCGGCGGCGGGTGAGGCGGGAGCACCGGCGGCGAGCCTCGGCCTCAACTGGTCGATGGCGATCCTTACGGGGGCGTTGTGGTATGGGCAGTTTTTCTTCTACGGGCTCGGCCACACGCGGATGGGGAGCTTTGCGTTTTCATCGTGGGCGATCCACATGACGATGTTGGTGATGATCAGCGCGCTGGTTGGGTTGATTTTACGCGAGTGGCGCGCGTGCCGGCCGGCCACGAAACTGATGCTGGCCGTGGCGCTCACGGTGCTGCTCGTCGCGGTGTTTACGCTCACGCGGGGCAACTATCTCGGCGCGATGGCGGCGGCGCACTGAGTTGTTTTAACCACGGATTTCACGGATGGCACGGATACGGAGCTGCATGGCCGCAAAAAGGCGCAGAAGGCGAAAAAACCGAACTTCTGGGTTTTTGCGCCTTCTGTGGCTCTTTGCGGCGATGATTTGGTTTTATCAGTGTATATCCGTGCCATCCGTGGTTAATTTCATTTTCTGAACACCAGCACTCCCATGGCCCTCGAACTCATCGATACTCACGTCCACCTGCTATATCCGAATACTTTTAATTACGAGTGGTGCGCGGGTATCCCGGCGTTGCAGGGGGCGTTCCCGATCGACGCTTATCGCGCGGCGGGCGCCAAAGCGAAGAGCGGGGCGCGGATTCAGGCGGCGATCTTCATGGAGGTGGACGTGCCGGCGGCGCAGCAGGACGCGGAAGCGGATTTCTTTGCGCGCATGGCGGATCGCGACCGCGGGGCGCCGCCGCTGATCGGAGTCATCGCCTCGGCGCGACCGGAGTCGGCGGATTTTCCGGCGCAACTCAAGCGGCTGGCGAGCGACGTGCGCATCCGCGGCCTGCGCCGCGTGCTGCACACGATGCCGGACGACCTTTGCCTGTCGGAACTGTTTGCGGAAAACATCCGGCTGCTGCCGCAATACGAGCTGACGTTCGACCTGTGTGCGCGGCCGCATCAGCTGACGAATGTCGCGAAGCTCATCGAGCGCTGCCCGGGCACGCAGTTCGTGCTCGATCACTGCGGCGTGCCCGACATCGCCGGCGGTGGGCTCGATCCGTGGCGCGATTACATCAAAGCCATCGCGGCTTTTCCGAACGTGGCGTGCAAGGTCTCCGGCTTGCCAACGTGCGCGGATTCGAAAAAGCCCCTGACGGAGCAAGTGCGGCCGTATTTCGAGCATTGCTTGGAGAGTTTCTATCCCGAGCGGCTGGTGTGGGGCAGCGACTGGCCGGTGTGCAACCTGGGCTTCGATCTCGGGGCATGGCTCGACACGACCGCCGAGTTGTTGGCGCCGCTGCAGGAGCACGAGCAGGTGGCCATCGCGTCGGGGAATGCGAACCGGATCTACCGGTTGAATTGATGGCGTAGGGCCGCCGCAAGCGACGGCTTTGCCTGAGCCATGGCAAGGCAAGGCGTCGCGTCATGGCGGATGTTTTCGGTTGCGGCACCGGAGGAGGGGCCGCAGGTGTTGGGGCGGCTTTTTTGCCTGAAACCCCATGAAAAAGATTCCTCTCTGGTTGCGCGTGATCGGCTGGTCCGCGGTGATTACGGTCGCGACGGTCTCGCTGGCATCCCTCGCTTGGTCGCGCGGGGAGACGGTCAACGCCCTCTGGGTCGTGGTCGCCTCGGTGTGCGTGTTTGCGATCGCCTACCGGTTCCACTCGGCGTGGCTGATGGCCAAGGTGCTGACGCTCGACGAAATGCGGGCGACGCCGGCCGTGGTGAACGAGGATGGGAAGGATTTTGTGAAGACCAACAAGTGGATCGTCTTCGGGCATCACTTCGCGGCGATCGCAGGACCGGGACCGCTGGTCGGGCCGGTGTTGGCGGCGCAGTTCGGTTTCCTGCCGGGCCTGTTGTGGATGCTGGTCGGTGCGACGCTCGGCGGCGCGGTGCATGATTGCGTGATCCTTTTCTGCTCGGTGCGCCGGCGCGGCAAATCGCTCGGCCAGATGGTGAGCGACGAGGTTGGCCCGTTTGCGGGCGGCGTGGCGCTGATCAGTATCATCTCGATCATGATCATCCTGCTCGCGGTGCTGGCGCTCGTGGTGGTCAACGCGCTTGCGGAGAGTCCGTGGGGCTTGTTCACCATCGCGATGACGATGCCGATCGCCGTGGCGATGGGTTGCGGCATGCGGTTTGGCGGCAGCAAAAGTCTCGTGTGGGTCAGCGTGCTCGGCGTGCTGGCGCTGCTCGCGGCGGTGTGGGGCGGACAATTTGTGCATGGCACGCGGCTCGAAACCTTGCTGACGCTCAAGGGCACGACGCTGGCATGGTGGATTATGGGCTACGGGGTGGTGGCCTCGATTTTGCCGGTGTGGCTGGTGCTGGCCCCGCGCGACTACCTGAGCACGTTCATGAAAATCGGCACGGTCGCAGCGCTGGGCATTGCGATTGTGGTGCTGATGCCGGAGTTGAAAATGCCCGCGATCACGAAGTTCATCGACGGCACGGGGCCGGTGTTTGCGGGGCCGATTTTCCCGTTCTGCTTCATCACGATCGCGTGTGCGGCGGTCTCGGGGTTTCACTCACTGATCTCGTCGGGCACGACCCCGAAGTTGATAAGCAGTGAAAAAGACATCCGCATCATCGGCTACGGCGCGATGGTCACGGAGATGCTGGTGGGCATCATGGCACTGATCGCGGCCTGCGCGATGGAGCCCGGCGAATATTTCGCGATCAACATGAAGGGCGAGCCGGCGGCGGTGGTCGCCAAGGTCACGGCGCTCGGGTTTCCGGTGACGGAGACACAGATGGCGACGCTGGCCTCCGATGTCGGTGAAAAGACGATGATCGGCCGCACGGGTGGCGCGCCGACGTTTGCCGTGGGCATGGCGCACATGTTTGCCGGCGTGCTCGGCAGCAAGGCGGCGCTGGCGCTGTGGTATCACTTCGCGATCATGTTCGAGGCGCTGTTTATTTTGACGACGATCGACGCGGGCACGCGCGTAGGGAGGTTCATCGTGCAGGATATGCTGGGGGTAATCCACAAACCGCTGGGCGACACGCGTTCGTGGGTGGGCAACTACCTCGCGACCTTCCTCTTCGTGGCGGCGTGGGGCTGGTTCCTTTACCAAGGCGTGATCGATCCGCTCGGCGGCATCAATTCGCTCTGGCCGATCTTCGGCGTGGCGAACCAACTGCTGGCGGTCATCGCGCTTTCGCTGGGCACGACCGTGCTCATCAAGATGGGCCGCACGCGCTACATCTGGGCGACGGTCGCGCCGCTGCTGTGGCTGCTGGCCGTGACGATGACGGCGGGTTGGATGAAAATTTTCAGTGCGGATCCGCGCCTCGGTTTCCTGAGCGCAGCGCGCGACTTCTCGGCGAAGATCGACGCGGGTGGCACACCGGCGCAGCTCAAGCAGTGGGGCCAACTCCTGTTCAACAACCAGGTGAACGCGTTTGTGACCGGCACTTTCCTTGTGCTCGTGGCGCTCGTCGTGGTGACGTGCGTGCGGGTGTGGTGGCAGCTGCTGACGGGTCGCCGCGCGCCGGATCTGCGCGAAGAGCCCTACGTGTCGGTCCCGGCGATGCAGCGCCAGGGTTGAGCGATTTTAACCACGAAGAACACGAAGGGCACAAAGGTCTGAGCCTTGGTGATCTTTGTGCGTTTCGTGGTGAAGCTCAGCTGGCCGAGCGCTCCGCGGGACCGCGACCGTGGTGGCGGCGGTAGACGCGGTAGAATTGCTGGTAGCTACCGAAACCGGCCTCGAGTGCGAGCGGGAGCAGCTTGCGGTTGGCCGGCGCGGCACGGGCCTGCAGGTCCATGAAGCGTTCCAAGCGCGTGCGGTTGCGGAAATCGACCAGCGACACGCCGGCCTGGCGGCGGAAGAGTTCGCTGAGCCGGGTGCGGCTGAGGCCGGAGCGACGGGCGAGGTCCGCGAGATCGGCGTTTTCGGGCGCGGCCCGCAGAAGCTGGGCGGCGCGTTGCACGGCGGGATGAAGATCGGCACTCGCCGCGGGTCTGTCGGCGGCGAGGAAGGCGGCCCACGCATCGAGCAGGAGCGCGGTGAGCGCGGCGTTGAAACGCGGCGGATCGCCGGCGCGGCCGGCCATTTCCCCGAACTGCCGGTCGAGCAGGCGCAAGGCGGCCGGCGGGAGCTGCCGGCAAAAATCGCCCGCCGGGGCGAAGGCGCGCAGCACGCGTCGGGACGCGTCGGTGCAGACGCGGCGCAAGAGCCGCGGACGGAAAACAACGATCCACATCCGGTAGTCGGGCGACCGGTCGACGAGAATGTGGCTTTGCTTGGGGAAGAGCCAGATGAGCGCGCCAGGGGTGAGGGCGTGCACGCGGTCGTCGACGAGGTAGCGGCCCGTGCCGGCGAGCACGAGGTTGAGTTCGAGCTCGGCGTGATGATGCCGCGGGTGATCACCCGTGGGCATGGAGTGACCCCAGACGGCGCCGTCGTGGGCGGGCGGCAAATAGAGCTTCTCCAGCATGGCAGGACAAAATGAGCACTCTTCCGTGCAGGGCGAGAAGACTCTGGTGCTGGGCCGGAGTAAGATGCGGTCCGCTTCCACCCCATGACGACTACCGCGACCTCCGCCCTGATTTCCGAACAGCAGCGCCAGCAATTTCGCGATGAAGGCTACTTCATCCTCGAGCGCGTCGTGCCGCCGGCGCACGTGGCGATGATGCGCGAGGTGTGCGCCGATTTCATCAAGACCTACGACGCCGAGATGGATGCGGCCGGCGAAACGCAGCAGGGACTCAACATCAAGGGCAGCCGGTATTTCATCCACAACCGCCACAAGGGCACGCGCCTGCCGGAATTCATTTACAGCGACCTGATGGCGGAGGTCTGCCGCGCGACTCTCGGCGAAAACGCCTACCTGTTTTGGGAGCAGTTTGTCATCAAGGGGCCGGAGAAGGGCACGAAGTTCAGCTGGCACCAGGACTCGGCCTATGTCGGCACGCCGCACCGGCCCTATCTGACCTGCTGGGTGACGCTCGACGATGTGAGCGAGGCCAACGGCACGGTGTATTTGCTGCCGTATTCGCGGGCGGGTTCGCGCGAGGTGTTTCCGCACAAGCACGATCCGGTGACGCAGGACTTGCAGGGCTATTTCGGTGATGACCCGGGCATCCCGGTGATCGTGCCGGCGGGCAGCATCGCGTGCTTCTCGAGCACGGTGTTGCACCGGAGCGGCTTTAATACCTCGCCGAATTGGCGGCGCGTCTACCTGCCGCAGTATTCCGCCGAGCCGCTGCTGCGGCCGGACGGGAAGCTCGCGGCGTTTGCCGAGCCGTTTTTGGTGAATGGGGAACGGCGGGATGGACGGGCTTGAAAATTAACAGGGCCGGATCATAGCTCGGTTGTCTCGCCATGAAAACTATCAGACTGCTTTTAATATCTGTCTGGCTGATTGGTGTCGTGGGCTGTGAGACGGTGCCGAAAGTCGACAAGGCAACGGAAGTTGATCGAATTTTGGCGGAGAATCCAGATGCATGGATCGAATCGAATTTGACCGATGTTCGAGTGAAAGTGCGTCATGTAACGCCGCCGAAATATCCCATAGAACTAAAAGTTGCGGGAATTACAGGGAGTGTCGTTGTGCAATTTGACGTCACCAAAACCGGCACTACGACGAATTTAATGATAATGAGATCGGATCGGACTTTGTTCAGCGAAGCGGCGTTGGAAGCGGCGCGGCATTGGACTTTCTATCCAGCAACGGTGAAGGGGAAACCGGTGAACGTGCGTCGAGTGCAGATGCCGTTATATTTTAATATTAATTGAATGTAGCGGTATTCGCCGTCGTGCCGGCCGCGCGACCTATGTCTTTATAGCACGAAAAAGGCCGGTCGATTGCTCGACCGGCCTTGGAAGTTTTTAGGCGGCGCGTGACTTACTCGCCGACGCCGTAGGCGGGGAGCACCTTGTCGATGCGGACCTTGTCGAGACGGGCGTAGACCGGGAGGCCGTTGTCGTGCGGGAGAACGACTTCACCCTGGATCAGCGGCTGCGCGTAGCGGAGGAACTGGAAGTTCATCGAGACGTTGTCCTCGTTGATCCACTCGCGGGGGAGCTTCTTCACGCCATTGGCGATGTCGCTCAGCGGGGCGAGGCCGGTCTCGACGGTGTAGTGGTCGTCGTCGCCGCGGATGAGGGTGACCATCTTGTCGGTCTCGCCAGCGATGGCGGCTTCGACGGCGGCCTTGCCGGCGAGGGCGGCCTCGTCGACGTCGGTCTTGGAAGCGGCATGGGCGGCGGCGCGCTGCACGAGGCCGGGCTTGGCGACGCGCACTTTCACGCCGGGCAGGTTGGCTTCGATGATTTCGGCGAGGGCGTCACCGGCACCGCCGAGCTGGGCGTGGCCGAACGCGTCGGTCTTGCCGTCAGCGGCGACGTAGTTGCCGTCGGCATCGACGAGGCCTTCGGCGACGACGATGGAGCAGAACTTCTCGCGCTTCAGGACGCGGCGGACGTCTTCGAGGACCTTGGCCTGGTCGAAGGCGACCTCGGGGAGGAGGATGAGGTGCGGCGGATCGTGCGGGTGATCCTTGCGCTTGGCGAGGGCGGCACCGGCGGCAATCCAGCCGGCGCTGCGGCCCATGACCTCGATGATGGAAACGAGATCGCCCTGGCCCATGGCCTCGCTGTCGCAGGCGATTTCACGGACGGTGGTGGCGAGATACTTGATCACGCTGCCGTAGCCGGGGCAGTGGTCGGTGACGGCGAGATCGTTGTCGATCGTCTTTGGCACGCCGACGACGCGGAGCTCGTAGCCCTGTTGTTGGGCGAGCTTGGAGATCTTGTCCGCGGTGTCCTGGGAGTCGTTGCCGCCGATGTAGAAAAAGTAGCGGATGTTGTGGGCCTTGAAGACCTCGAGGACGCGCTCGAAATCGGCCTGTTTCTTGAGCTTGTAGCGGCAGGTGCCGAGGGCGGCGCCGGGCGTGTGCTTGAGGGCGCGGATCTGCTGCTGGGACTCGGC
This sequence comes from uncultured Opitutaceae bacterium, assembly GCA_964525935.1. GTDB lineage: Bacteria > Verrucomicrobiota > Verrucomicrobiia > Opitutales > Opitutaceae > UBA2377. The sequence continues at coordinate 139,597 of CAZGJZ010000002.1, forward strand.
GGCGAGGTCGATGAGGTCTTCGTGCAGGATGCCGAGGACACCGTTGAGGGTGCCGTAGATTTCCTCAATGCACTCATGGTTCAGCGCCTCCGCGATGATTCCCGCGACGCTGGCGTTGATGACGGAGGTGGGGCCACCGGATTGGCCCACCAGAACATTTCCTACGAGTTCAGCCATGACAGTATTGGTAAAGGTTTAACAGAGAACGTGAGGGGACAGGAAAGCGGGTCGCGACGGCGGGACGCAAACCCTATTTTACAAAGCTGCCAGCTTTCAGCGGTCAGCGCTCAGCTCGACGAGGCGGCAGTGAACAGCCGGGGCTGAGCTGACGGCTGACAGCTGACCGCTGACACCTGCCTCACAGCAACCGGCCGGGCTTGTAGTCGGCGGCGCCCTTGTGGCGCTTGTCGAGGGGCTTCACTTCGGCGACGAAGGCATCGACCTGGTGCGGCGCGGCGCCGACAAAGCGGTGACTCTCGGCGAGGATGGCAGTGAGCGCTTTCTTGCCGAGGCCGACGCGGCGATCGCCGGCGAGGCGGCCGAGGAGATCGACATCGCCGCCGGTGCGCAGCGCCTTGGCGGCGGCGAGGGCATGTTCCTTGATGGCTTCGTGTGCGGTCTCGCGGCCGGCGCCGTGCTTGACGGCTTCCATGAGGATCGTGGTCGTGGCGAGGAAGGGCAGGTTGCGCTCGTTCTCCGCGGCGATGGCGGCGGGGAAAACCTCCATCTGGCGGAGCACGGTGAGGAAGGTCTCGAGCAGGCCGTCGATCGCGTAAAACGCATCGGGCAGCGCGACGCGGCGCACGACGGAGCAGGAAACGTCGCCCTCGTTCCACTGGTGGCCGGCGAGCGCGCCGGTCATCGTGACGTAGCCGGAGATGATCGTGGAGAAGCCGCAGATGCGCTCGCAGTTGCGGGCGTTGACCTTGTGCGGCATCGCGGAAGAGCCGACCTGGCCGTCTTGGAAACCTTCGGTGAGCAGGCCGTAGCCGGCCATGAGGCGCATCGTGGTGGCAAAGCTGGCGGCGGCGGTGCCGACCTGGTGCAGCGCGGAGACGGCCTCGAAGTCGAGGCTGCGCGGGTAAACCTGGCCGACCGCGCTGAGCTTGGCGTGGAAACCGAGGTGGCGGATGATGCGCGCCTCGAGCTGGTCGACCTTGGCGGTGTCGCCGCCGAGGAGCGTGAGCTGGTCGAGCTGCGTGCCGACGGCGCCCTTGAGGCCGCGCACGGGATAACGCGCGATGAGCTCGGTGAGCCGTGTGAAAGCGGATTGCAGTTCCTCGCCGAACATCGCGAGACGCTTGCCGAGCGTGGTGGGCTGGGCGGGGACGTTGTGCGTGCGGCCCGTGATCATCAGGTCGCGGTGCGCCTCGGCCTGCTTGGCGAGCGCGAGGAGCGCGGCGGCGGCCTTGAATTGCACAACCTTCAGCGAGCGGAAAACCTGGAGCTGCTCGACGTTTTCCGTGAGGTCGCGGCTGGTGAGGCCGAGGTGGATGAACTGGCGCTTGGCGAGATCGGAGAATTCCTCGATGCGGGCCTTCACGTCGTGAAGTGTGATGCGCTCGCGCTTGGCGATGGCGGCGAGGTCGATCTGGTCCTTCACCTTCTCGTAGTCCTTGATCGCCTCGGCGGGGATCGGCACGCCGAGGTCGCGCTGCGCCTTCATCACGGCGATCCAGAAATCGCGCTCGAGGGCGATGCGGCCGGATTGCGACCAGATATCCTTGATGGCGGCCGAGGCGTAGCGTTCGGCGAGGACGTTGGGAATGAGAGCGGAAGAAGTGGCGGTAGAGTCGTTCACGGCGGAAGAACCTAGTAAGCAGGCGGGGCGGCGATTGCCAATGGCAAAGGCCGGGAAGGAGCGGCAGCTACCGTATTCGCGATAGCGGATGGTTTTGGACCCTCCTTCGCCAAGGCTACGGAGGGCTCTGAACTAGCCTTGGGGCTAGTTCAGAGAAACGAGCAGATGTATTCGCAGATGCCGGACTTCACCTCGATGGTGAAGCCGCTGTTGCCGGCGACATCGAAGAACGTGCCGGCGGCGTAATCCTTCACCGCGGTCGAGCCGTCGAGCGTGACGCGGCAGGCGCCGGCGACGATTTCCATGCGCTCAGGCGCGCCAGTGCCGAAATGGTAGCTGCCGGGATAGATGAGCCCGAGCGTCTTCTTGGCGCCGCCGGGCATCAAGATGGTGTGGCTGACGACCTTGCCGTCGAAATACACGTTGGCCTTGGTGACGGCGGTGACGCCGGCGAACTGGGTGGGAAGCGTGGACATGTTGGAAAGTTGAGGGCTGAAAGTTGAAGGTTGAAAGAAGGAAAGAAGCGGCGAGTGGGCAAGCCGGCGGATTGTCATGCGGCGGACGTGCGCGCGATCACCGGCCAAGTTCCGTGACCCGCAACGCGAATGTCACGCAATGCGTTACATTGGGCCGGGCGGCGTTTGTAACCTAATAGGTTACAAACATGGATGGGCGGGCGGCGCACACGGGTGCCGGGTTCAGGCGGTCAGGCAGCGGACGGACATTTCGCGGAGGACTTCCTCCTGCTCGTGCGGGCGCTGCACGATGGCCTCGAAGGCGGCGATGAACTCCTGCTGGTTGTCGATCAGGCGGCGTAGCGCGGGGAGCTTGCCGGTGCCGGCGAGTTTGCCGACATACCACGCGTTTTGCGTGAAGAGGTTGTAGGAGCTTTTTTCCGAAATGCCGGCGAACTTGGCGCCATGCGCCTCGGCGGCGCGGGGCAGGCCGTCGAGGCCGCGGGGGCCGAGACGGGCGTCGCCGGAATCGAGGAGCGCGCGGACCTGGATGAGGATGCGGTTGCGATTCTGCAGCGCACTGATGACGGGACGGGCGTCGCCGCCGCTGAAAAAATGCCGCTGCAGTGCGGCGAGCACCCAGCGCAGGTCGCCGCTGAAAAACGCCTCGGCCGTCTCGAAGAAATCGCCCTGCGCCACATTGGGCGTGAGTTCGGCCACGTGGGTTTCCGCGATCACGGCTTCGTCGCCCGCGTAAGCGGCGAGCTTGCGCATTTCCTCGACGATGAGGCGCGTGTTGGGGCCGACCTTGGCGAGGAGAAGGCGGGCGGCGTCGGGCGCGATGGTGACGCCGAGGGCCTTGGCCTCGGCGAGGATGACGCCTTCGAGCGCGGAGCCGTCGCCTTCATCACCGCCGCCGACAAGGGCGAAGTCGGAGTTTTTTTCGCACCACTTGGGGAACGCCCGGCGGCGGTCCACGGGTGCGGCGCTGAGGATCACCGTGGTCTCGTCGGGGTTCAACTTGGCGAGCAGTTCCTGCAGGTCCTCGGTGAGCTTGAGCGTGCTTTCGGCACGGCCGGTCACGCTGTCGGCGAGGAAGTTGACGTCCTTGAACCAGATGACGCGCTTGCCGCCGAACATGGAGACGGTCTGGACGCTCTCGCGGAAGCGGTTGATGGCGGTCTCGACCTCGCCGACGTTGTTGGCGAAGCCGCTGAGGACCTCACGGGAAAACTCGTCGGCGGTGTCCTGCGCCAGGGCGGCGAAACGTTCCTTGGCGAGCCGGTCGACGAGGAAGTCGTCGGGGCCGCAGATGAAGGTGAACGTTTTGGCGGGCATGGGTGTGGGCGAGTGGAAATTTCATGACAGCTTCCAAAATGGCCGGGCGCACGCCAAAAAAACTCGCGGGCGGGCACCGGGGACGTTTGCGTAGTTTCCTACTGTTTCCGCCGCCCGGGAGCTTCACCCAGATCCGCATGCAATTACCCCTGTTCCTTCAGCGCCTCGTAAAAACCCGCCACGGCGGCACGGTGCTGTTTTACCTGCTGTTTCTCACGATCGCACTGCTGACGCGCGTGGCCCTGCTCATAAAATCAGCCGGCGACGTGTCGTGGAACCTGAGCCTGCTGGGTTCGTTTGCGTGCGGCTTCGTCTACGATCTCGCTGCGGCGGGCCTGTGGTCGCTGCCGATCACGCTGCTGCTGACGCTGCTGCCGGCGGGCTTTTTTGAAAAACGCTGGGCGCGCGCGCTGACGCATGTGGCGGGCGTGATGATCACGGCGGGGCTGTTGTTCACCGCGGTGTCGGAGTGGACGTTCTGGGACGAGTTCGGGGTGCGCTTCAACTTCATCGCCGTGGACTACCTCGTCTACACGACGGAGGTCATCGGCAACATCCGCGAATCCTACAACATGCCGGCGATCCTCGGTGGGCTGGCGGTGGGTTCGCTCGTGGTTTACGCGCTGGTGGCGCGTTCGGGGCTGGTCACGCAATGGCTGGATGCGGCGCGCACCCCGGCCAAGCCGCGGATCGTGGCGGGGCTGAAATGGTTCCTCGTGCCGCTGGCGTTCGGCCTGCTGCTCGACTCGAACCACCTGCCGGCCTTCCGCAACGACTACAACCGCGAGCTCGCGAAGAACGGCCCGTGGTCGTTCATCGCGGCGTTTCGCAACAACGAACTCGATTTCGACAAGTTCTACCCGACGCTGCAGATCGACGAGTCCTTCCGCCGGCTGCACGCCGAGCAGGCGCGCGACGGGGCGCCACGGATGGGCACGGACCCGCACGACACGCTGCGCTATATCCGTAATGCCGGCCCCGAGCTGCGGCCGAATGTCATCCAGATCACGGTCGAGAGCCTGAGCGCGGATTTCCTCAGCATCTTCAACCGCGCCTCGCGCCTCACGCCGAATCTCGAGGAGCTCGCCGGCAAGAGCCTCCTGTTCACGAATTTCTACGCCACCGGCACCCGCACGGACCGCGGCATGGAGGCGCTGACGCTCGCGCTGCCGCCGACGCCCGGCCGTTCCATCGTGAAGCGTCCGCGTAACGACAACATGTTCACACTCGGCAGTGTCTTCCGCAGCCGCGGCTACGACACGGCGTTCATCTACGGTGGCTTCGGCTACTTCGACAACATGAACGCCTATTTCGGCAACAACGGCTACCGCGTGATCGACCGCGCGCTCGTGGACAAGAGCGACATCACCTTCGCCAATGCCTGGGGCGCCTGTGACGAGGATCTCTTCCGCTGGACGCTGCGTGAGGCCGACAAGTCCGCGGCGTCCGGCAAGCCGTTCCACTATTTCGTGATGACGACGTCGAACCACCGGCCGTTCACCTATCCCGAGGGCAAGATCGACCTGCCCTCGAAGATCGCCGGCCGCGCCGGCGCGGTGAAATACACCGACTTCGCGATCGGCCAGCTGATCCGCGACGCATCCACGAAACCGTGGTTCAAGAACACCATCTTCGTGATCGTGGCCGACCACTGCGCGTCGGTCGCCGGCAAGAGCGAGCTGCCCGTGCAGAACTACCACATCCCGCTCATGATTTATTCGCCCGGCGGCCAGATCGCGCCCGGCCGCGTCGACGCGCTGATGAGCCAGGTGGACTACGCGCCGACGCTCCTCGGCCTGCTCAACTGGAGCTACGCGAGCCGTTTCTACGGCTGGGATGTGCGCAAGACCACCGTGCCCGGCCGCGTGCTCATCGGCAATTACCAGCGGCTCGGGCATTTTCGCGACAACCAGCTCACCGTGCTGAAACCCGTGCGGCACTCGGCGCAGTATGCCTACGACCCGGCGACGTTTGCACTCACGCCGCAGGCGACGGATGAAGATTTCCGGGGCGACTCGATCGCCTACTACCAGACGGCGAGCTACCTTTACAAAATCGGCGGCTACCGCGCGCTCAACGCCGAGGAGCAGGCGGCGGAAAAAGCCGCCGCGACCGCCACGCAGCCTTGATTCGGTCAGGCCTAGCCCAGAAATAGAACCACGAATGGACATGAACGGACACGAATTTGCGGAGATGCGAACTGGGGTTCCCTTGCATGCGGTCAGATCATCATTTCGTAACGGAGAAGGATTACGGGCGGCGGGATCACTTTCATTCGTGTCCGCCCGGGTTCGCTCGGGGTTGAAGGGATTGTTTTGTGCCGCGCTCGGCTTGGGGGCGGCGGTGGCGCTCCGGGCGGTCGAGCCCAAGGTGCCCGACACCAAGGCCACGATCGCCGCGGCTGATGCGGCCGCGGCCAAGTCGGGTGAAGGCAAGGTCTCCGACGACGAACTGCGCATCCAGGGCGTCTTCAACAGCGCGCTGCCCGGCGTGGAAAAAAAGAACCGGCTGAAGCTGATCGTGCACCCGCATTTCGGCGACTTTCACCGCAAGGACTATGTGCGCACGCCGGTCGGCCTGCGCTATGGCCTGACGGAAAGCTGGGAAATCACCGGCGAGGTGGAGACGTATTTTTCGCACGGCTTCGGCCATGAGGACTTTTTCGAGCGCCGCGGGCTTGCGAGCTATCACTTCGGCACCAAATACCGCATCGGCACGGATTTCTGGCCGGGCTGGGACACTGGTGTCGGCCTCGACTACATCACGCCGAACGGCAACCCGCCGGCGGATGTGACCGACGGGCTGCGGCATTTTTCGTATTTCGTGACGTTCTCGCGCTACCTCGAAAAGCGGAAGGACATCCGCATCTTCTGGGGCGTGAGCACGGATAATATTTCGAACACCGGCCTACCGGTGACGCTCGATGACAACGAACTCGGCGACGACTCCATCAGCCTGAACGGCGGCATCGTGTGGACGCGCGGCAAGGTGGTTTACACGTTTGAGACCACGTATGCGACGACGCGCATCACCGGCGACAACGAGCGCGACGTGATCACGTTCCGGCCCGGCATCGTGTGGCCGTTGCCACGGAAGCTGACGTTCAACTCCAAGGGCCAGTGGCTGGCGGGCCTCGCGCCGCGCGTGAGCTACGGCCCCGATGGCGCGGACATCGGCGTGAGCGCGAAACTGCGCGTGAGCTTTGACTTCAAGAGCTGGTGGCGCTCGAAATTCGGCGGCGGCAAGTCCTCCAAATGACGGGCGCACCGCAAGCGGGCGCCTCGCCCCGTCCCTGGCTGGATCGTTCGCTGTGGCCCGCCATCGCGCTCCTCGCGGCGGTCGTGTTGCTATTCGAAATCACGGAGCTCGACCTGTGGGTGCAGGATTACTGCTTCAATTTCTCGCGCCAGGCGTGGGTGGTGGATGGCAACTCCCCGGTGCCGCGGTTCTTTTTCTACGACGCGCCCAAGCTGGGCATCATCCTCCTCGGGGTGGGTCTGATTGCGCTGGCCTGCGGGCCGGCGCGCTGGCGCGGCTGGTTTACGCGCCGGCACCTGTATCGCCGCGACCTGAGTGTGGTGATCGCCGTGCTCGCGACCGTGCCGGCCTTTATCGGGGCGGGCAAAGCGGTGACGAATATCTTCTGTCCTTCGGAAATCCGCCGCTACGGCGGCGACGTGCCCTACATCCGGTTGTGCGAGCCGTATCCCGAGGGCGACAAGCCGGCGCGGCGCGGCCGCTGTTTCCCGGCGGGTCACGCGAGCGGCGGGTTTGCGCTGATGGCGCTGGCGCAACTGGCGACGACGCGGCGCGGGCGGCGGATCGGAATCGCGATCGGGCTCGGGGTTGGCGGCACGATGGGCGTCTACCAGACGCTGAAGGGCGCGCATTACCTGAGTCACTCGCTCGTCACGATGCTGGTGGCGTGGATTTTCTTTTTGCTCTGGCGGCGGATTTTGCGGGCGCGCCGGGAGGTCGCGTAAAGCGCGGCCTTATTTCTGATCGACGCGGCGGAACAGCCAGAGGGCGAGCGCGAGGAAGATCAGGTTGGGAATCCAGAAGAGCAGGTCGGGCCGGTATTCGGGGTGCCGGTCGAGCCAGTTGACCATCACGGTCAGGAAATAATAACCGAGGGCGAGCATCACGGCGACGCCGAGGTTGGCGGAGGTTTCGCGACGCGAGACCTTGATGCCGAGCGGGACGCCGATGAGCGCGAAGGTGAGCATCGCGAGGGCGTTCTGGAATTTCTCCTGCAGGATGAGCTGCACCTTCATTTCGTTGCGGCGGTGCTCCTTCAGTTTTTCCGGCGGCACGGGGAGGGCGGCGAGGCGCGCTTCCTCGGCCATGAGCTGGTCGTAGGTCATCCACTTGAGTTTTTGTTGAATGCCGGAACGGCCGAAGAGCCTGTCGAGGGATAGGCGGATGTTCTCGGTCTTCTCGAACGTGGCGACGAGCGGAGCTTGGTTAAAATCTTCTGGCTGCTTCTCGTTGCGCGATTCGACCTGAGTGTGGAGAAATGTGACAAGCAGGTCGTTATTTTCTACGTCGTAAGTAATCTGGCCGGCCTCAGCTCGAATAAGCTGTTTTACACGCTGATTGTCGTCGAGCAGCCAAAGCCATATGTCCTTGAGGACAGGACCTTGTTTTTCGCCAACGTAGACAACGCGGTCCGGAAATTCGCGGATGAAAGTGCGCGGGACAATGAAACGTAGTGGGTTGATACGCACGGCGTCGGCGAGCTGGCGCTGGTATTGCAAGCGCGCCTGCGGCATGGCGCTGAAGTTGACGTAAAGGCCAAGGGCCATGCCGAGCACGCCGAGGAGAATGACGGGCCGGGCGATGCGACCGAGGCTGACGCCAGCGGCGCGCATGGCGGTGATCTCGCTGTCGGCGGAAAGCCGGCCGAGGGTGAGCAACACGCCGGTGAGCATGCCCATGGGCAGCGCGTAGGAGACGGTGAACGGGATGAGTAGGACGATCAGCCAGGCGAAAGTGCCGGGTGTAAGCTGGCCGGCGATCACGTAGCCGAGCAGGTCGCGGATGGCGTTGCCCAGCATGAGCACGAACGAAAACAGGCCCACCGCCGCGAGGCAGGACCCGAGCACGCTTTTAAAGATGTAACGATCGAGCAGGTTCACGCAGGGCGGGATTTACTCCGGCACACGAATCGTCCGCTGACAATGCCCATCCGCGGCGGTTCGGTTTTGGGGCGGTGGTCGGGAGTAGTGCGGGTCTTTGACCCGCATGCGGGAGGGTAACGCCATTCGAGGGTGCGGGTCGGAGACCCGCACTACTGGTCGAGCGGGAGTTCGTCGCTGCGGTCGGCGGATGCCGGGGCGAGGCAGGCGGGATCGTCGTGGCGGACGCTGTTCACGCGGGTGCTGATGGGCGTGGCGGTCACCTTGTTATCCGCAGCGGGCTGCAGGAGAGCGGCGAGGTCGGCGGGCTCGGTGAGCTGCGGGTCGAGCCACTGGCGGCTGCGGGCGAGATCGAGCATGACCGGCATGCGGTGGTGGATGGGGCGCATCACTGCGTTCGGCTCGGTGGTGACGACGGCGCAGGTTTCAAGGACGGTGCCGTCGGGTGCGCGCCAGCTTTCCCAGAGGCCGGCGAGGCAGAACGGGCGTTCGTCGGGTCGGCGGAAGAGCCAGGGCTTGCGGGCGCGGCCGATGATTTCCCACTCATAGAAACCGCTGGCGGGAATGACGCAGCGGCGTGCGCGGTAGGCGTCGCGGAAAGAGGGTTTGTCGGGGAGCGTCTCGGCGCGGGCGTTGGTGAGCTTGGTGGCGGTGTCGGCCTGCGCCCACGCGGGGACGAGGCCCCAGCGCAGCGCGGTGGCCTCGCGCGCGCCGGACTTGCGTCGTGTGCGCACGGCGGGGAGAGCGGAGCCGGGCGCGATGTTGTAGCGCGAGAGAAACTCACTCGGCGCGCTGATGCCGAGCCGTTGCATAATGTCCCGGTAGTGTTGCTGCAGCAGCAGGAAGCGGGTGCACATGGCTCAGCGGCCGAGGAGGGCGGGCAATTCACGGACCGTGCGCACCTGGGCGAAGCGGCCGGGGGCGTCGGGAGTTTGGGCGGTGCGTTCATGTGCCCACGTGAGGTGATAGGGCACGTGCACGCCGCTGCCGCCGAGGGCGAGGACGGGGAGGATGTCGGACTTGAGCGAGTTGCCCACCATCAGAAATTCGGTCGGGGCGATGGCGTGGCGGCGAAGCAGGCGGGCGTAGGTGCCTTCGTCCTTTTCGGAGAGGATTTCCACGTGGCGGAAATGTGCGGCGAGGCCGGATTTGGCCAGCTTGCGTTCCTGATCGCGGAGGTCGCCCTTCGTGATGATGAGCAGGCGGTGCGAACCGGCGAGAGCGGTGAGGGTTTCGGCGACGCCGTCGAGGAGCTCGACCGGGTGCTCCAACATGTCGCGGCCGAGGGCGAGGAGCGTGCGGATTTCCTCGGCGCTGATTTTGCCGGACGTGAGGCTGATGGCGGTCTCGATGGCGGACAGGGTGAAGCCCTTCACGCCGTAGCCATAGAGTTCGAGGTTGCGCATCTCGGTGGCGAAGAGCGTGCGATCGACGGTGGCCGCATCGTGGTAGTGCGACAGCAGCTCGCGGTAGCGCACGTGCACATGCTCGAAGATGTTTTCGTTGTGCCAGAGCGTGTCGTCGGCGTCGAAACCGATGGTGCGGACGGATTGCATGGCGGGAGCTAACGGGTAGCGGCGGCTGGGAGGCAAGCCCGCGGCCAACCGGCCGCGCTGGGTCAGTTTGTAACCTATTAGGTTACAAACGGCTCGAAGCGGCTCCGTGGATTTTGTCATTCATTAAATGACAAATGAGATTGGGTAGACGGTGCGCGAAGGGAACGGGCGACCTCAGAACAACGAGAGTTGTTCGCTGCCGGGGCGACGGAAGTGGGCGGAGGAGAGGACGCAGCGCTCCTGGTTCAGGCCGGCGCGGCGGGCGGTGACATGGAAGAGTTCGCGGAGCTGATCGGCGAAGATGCCTTCGCCTTTGAGACGCGAGCCCCACTCGCTTTGGTAGAGTTTGCCGCCGCGCAGGTCGCGCACGCGGTCGATGACGCGGGCTTTTTTCGTCGCGGCGTGGTCGTCGAGCCACTGGCTGAAAATATCCTTCACGGCGTGGGGCAGGCGCAGGACGACGTAGCTGCCGAACTTCGCGCCGGCGTCGGCCGCGGCCTGGAGGATGGCGGGCATCTCATGGTCGGTGAGCCCGGGGATGATCGGGGCGACCATCACGCCGACGGGGATACCGGCGGCGGAGAGTTCGCGAATGGCGCGGAGCCGGGCGGCGGGACGCGAGGCGCGGGGCTCGAGTTTGCCGGCGAGTTCGGTGTCGAGCGTCGTGACGGAAATGTAGACGGCGGTGGCGGAGAAACGCGCGAGGTCGCGCAGCACATCGAGATCGCGCGTGACGAGGGCGTTTTTGGTGATGATCGAGATGGGCTGGCGGAACTCGGCGCAGACCTCGAGGCAGGCGCGCGTGAGGCGAAACTGGCGTTCGCAGGGCTGGTAGCAGTCGGTGATGCCGCTCATCGAGATGGGCTCGGCTTTCCAGCGCCGGGCGGAGAGTTCGTCGCGCAGCAGCGCAGGCGCCCGCATTTTCACCATGATCCGGGTCTCAAATTCGAGGCCGCTGCTGAAGCCGAGGTATTCGTGCGTGGGGCGGGCAAAGCAGTAGGCGCAGCCGTGTTCGCAGCCGCGGTAGGGATTGAGGCCGACAGTGAAGGGCAGGTCGGGACTGTCGTTGCGCGTGAGGAGGGACTCGCTGGCGTCGAAGTAAAACTGAGTCTGCGGATGCGGCCGCTCCTCGGGCGGGCACTCGGGATCGGGTTCGACGTGCAGGCGCTCGAAGCGGTTGGGTGGATTGGTGTGCGCACCGCGTCCGGGAATGGGAGCGGAGAGGTGCGAGGGATCCATGCGCGGAATGTCCGCTGCGGAATCTCGGATGCAAATCTTGTCTGTGGTGCTGTGGGATGTGCGGACAGTGGAGGGGGATGCGTGAGAAAAATGAAGACGGGTTTTCCAACCACGAATGGACACCAATGAACACGAATTGAAATCAGGACGGATCCGGTTCTGAAATTCGTGTTTATTGGTGTCCATTCGTGGATCATCGTGCATGTTTCGCGCCCATGTCACTCGCCAAGGCTACCCGGCCGGTTTCGATCACGCGCCTCGACGGGGCGCGGCCGGCGGAGCTGCGCGACGATGTGGTCGCGGCGGAGGAGCCGCTCGAGATCCGTGTCGGCGGCCATAGCGTGGCGGTGGTCATGCGCACGCCGGGTCATGATCGCGAGCTGGCGGCGGGATTTCTGGTGACCGAGGGGATTTTGCACCGCCGCGAGGAAGTGCTCGACATGATTTACTGCCGCGCGGATGGCGGGGCGCCGGAGGAGAACATCCTCGACGTGCTGCTGGCGCCGGGGACGGACGTGGACCTCGCGCGGCTGACGCGGCATGTGTTCACGTCGTCGAGCTGCGGGATTTGCAGCAAGGCGAGCATCGACGCGGTGCGCGCGCAGTTTCCGGCGATCGCCACGCCGCTGGCGCCGTCGCCGGCGGTGCTGGCGGGATTGCCCGACCAGTTGCGGGCGGCACAGGCGGCGTTTGACCGGACGGGCGGACTGCATGCGAGTGCGTTGTTCGATGCGAAGGGGACGTTGCGGGTGGTGCGCGAAGACGTGGGCCGGCACAACGCGCTCGACAAGGTGGTGGGCCATGCATTTTTCGCGGACGGTCTCCCGCTGGCGGGCAGCATCCTGCTGGTGAGCGGGCGCGTGTCGTTTGAGATCATGCAAAAGGCGCTGGCGGCGGGCATCCCGGCGGTGGCGGCGATCTCGGCGCCGACCAGTGCGGCGGTGGAGTTTGCGCACGCCAGCGGGCAGGTGCTGGTGGGGTTTTTACGCGGCGAGCGGATGAATGTTTACGCGGGCACCTTGGCCGGCTGATGGTGTCGCATCCTGTCCGCATGAGAATTTTAACCTGCCTGTTTTTCGCCGCCATCATGTCGCTGGCCGGCGCCGTGCCCGAGAGCGAGACGATGAGCGAGCGCGGCCTCCGGCGCCTGTTGGAACGCCAGCAGGAATTGTTCGCGGCGGCGTCGAACAAGGACGTGCCGCTCGACCAAAGCGCGTTCCAGACGCAGATGCAGTCGCTGTGCCACGACTACGAGATGTTCCTGCGGGACAACCCGACCAACGCGACCGGCTTTGCGGCCTACGGCTACCTGCTCGGCAAGGTGGACATGCGCAAGCAGTCCATCGCGATGCTGATGCAGTCGAACCAGCTCAATGCCAACCAGCCGCTCGTGAAGAACCAGATCGGCAATTATCTCGCCGAGGTGGGCAAGCCGCTGGAGGCGGTGGCGTATTACCTGGCCGCCATCCAGCTCGCGCCGACCGAGCCGCTTTACCACTATCAACTGGGCACGCTGCTGACCGAGGCGCGCGACGATTTTCTGAAATCCGGTGAGTGGACGCGCGAGAGCCTCGACCGGGCGATGCATGAAGCGTTTCGAAAGGCCGCCGAGCTGGCGCCTGATCGCATTGAGTTTACCTACCGTTACGCCGAGTCGTTTTACGATCTGGACAAGCCCGACTGGGACGGCGCGCTCAAGGCGTGGACGGCGCTCGAGGAGAAGGCGGCGTCGCCCGTCGAGCGCGAGACGATGCGGCTGCACGCGGCGAATGTGCTGCTGAAGCAGGGCAAGACCGACCATGCGCGGCTTGTGCTTTCCACGGTCAGCGAACCGAGCCTGCTGGGGCAGAAACAAAAGCTGATTGCGCAGCTTCCCGCGGCCGGCGCAAAGTAGGCGATGGACTTCGGCCTCGATCCGGCGCAACTGCGCCAAGGACTCATCTTCTATCTGGTTTTCGTGGTAAGCATCTGCATCCACGAATGGGCGCACGCCTTCACCGCGGACAAGCTCGGCGACGACACCCCGGCCTCGCAGGGCCGCGTGACGCTCAACCCGCTCGTGCACATGGACCTGTTTGGCACGGTGATTTTTCCGCTGGTGTGTATCTTCATGTTTCCCGGCGGCATCCTTTTTGGCTGGGGCAAGCCGGTGCTGATCAACATCGGCAATTTCAAGAATCGGAAGCGCGACGAAATCCTTACGACGATGGCCGGGCCGTTTTCCAACCTCATGCTCGCGCTGATCGCGGCAGTGGTGGGCGGACTACTCGTCGGGTCGGTGCCGCGTTCGGCGGAGATTTTTGTGATGCTGATTTCGCTCAACGTGGTGCTGGCGGTGTTCAACCTCCTGCCGATCCCGCCGCTGGACGGCGGCACGCTGCTGAAATACGGCAGCGGCATGAGCGAGGAAACCTACTTCCGCATCGCGCAGTGGAGCTGGCTCGTGCTGCTCGTGGCGATCCAACTACCGCCGGTGCGCTACGTGCTCGGCGTGCTCATCGCGCTGGTCTCGACGCCCTACTTCATGATTTTCCAACTGTTCGCGCGGTAAGCGGCGGACATCCCGGTCATGGCGGCGAAATCATCCTGGAAAAAAAGTGCAGCCGATCCCTTCGCCGGGATCGCGCGGCTGGCGACGTTCGGCGCGTGGCTGAAGTTTGCCGTCGGGCTCTACGAGAAACAGGGGCTCGCGTTGGGCCAGATCGCGACGACGGCGCATGATGAGGCGCTCTACCTGTTGCTGCGCACGCTGGAGCTGCCGCTCGACAGCGACGCGGGCGTGCTGGCGAAAAAACTGACGGCCGGCGACCGCGCCAAGCTCGAGACGGTGCTGCGTCGCCGCGTGCTCGAGCACACGCCGGCGGCTTACCTGACGAAGGAGGCGTGGCTCGGCGACCAGCGGTTCTATGTCGATGAGCGCGTGCTGATTCCGCGCAGCTATTTTTTGGAAATCATCCCCGAGCAGCTCGACGGCTGGCTGCCTGATCCGGCGAAAGTCACCAATGTCGTGGATGTGTGCACCGGGTCGGCGTGCCTCGCGATCCTGCTCGCACAGCATTTTCCACAGGCGAAGGTGGATGCGGTCGATCTGTCCCCGGCGGCGCTCGAAGTGGCGAAGATCAATGTCGATGCCTTCAAGCTGGCGCGTCGCGTGACGTTGCACCGCAGCGATGTGTTCGACCGCGTGCCCGCCGTGAAATACGACGTGATCCTCAGCAATCCGCCCTATGAACCGAGTGCGCACTGCGACGCATTGCCGGAGGAGTTTCACCGCGAGCCGCGGCTCGCGCTCGATGGCGGCACCGACGGGTTGGACATCATTCGCAAGCTGTTGCGACAGGCGCGGACGCGCCTCAAGCCGCACGGCATCGTGCTGATCGAAGTGGGCGGATTGCGTGCGGCGATGGACCGTGAGTTTGCGGCGCTCGATCTACACTGGCTGCACACCGCCGACGGCAGCGACTGCGTGTGCGTGATCCACGCCGCGCGACTAAAAAACTGGCGCGGATAAACCCGGCGAATGTAACGCAATGCGTTACATTCAGCCTGGTGAAGGGCGGAGCCTGGCGGAGGGGTTTGTCATCTAATGAATGACAAACGGGGCTGGCTGGTCAGGGTGCCTTGACCGGGCGGACGGGGAGGCCGGCGGCTTGCCAGTGTTTGAAACCGCCGGCGTTGGCGACGGTGCGGCCCTCGGCTTGGAGGATTTTGGCGGCAGCGGCGGAGCGCTGGCCGGAGCGACAATAGACGATGAGTTCCTTGCCGGCGGCCTTTTCGAGGAAAGGTTTCCATTGGGCGCGGGCGCCGCGCAGATCGCTCAACGGGAGCAGGACCGCGGGCGCGGCGACGCCGGTGTCGGCCCATTCGGAAGGTTCGCGGACGTCGATGAGGATGGCAGTGCCGGCAGCCACGCGCTCGGCGGCCTCGGCGGGCGGGAGGAAATCAGCGGCGAGCAGGCGGGTGGTGGCGAAAAGCACCAGCGCGGCGGCGAGGAGGATCACGATGATTTTCATACGGGGTATTGGGGGGGCGCAGGGGTAGGCGGGTGGGGAATGGGACGGAGAGAACGAATAGGACTGACGGGGAATTCAGTCGCTAAAATTCTTCATTACGCGGGTTTCGAGTGTAGCGCTCCTACCGGGTCAGATCGTAGAGGGCGTAGCCGGCGAGAAGGTTGGGCAAAAAAGTGCGGGGGCTGCGCCAGTTGCCGGCGAGGTGTGCGCGGCGGGCGATGCGGATGCCCTTGGTCGCGCAGAAATGCTCGAAGTCGGCGATCGTGAGCGGATTGGCGGGACGGCTCTCGAACCACTCGGTGGTGTAAACCTCGTTGCGCACCTTGCGGCCGCGGAGGAGGGCGTCGACGCGGTTTTTCCAGAAGCCGTGATTCACGAAACCAACCGTGACGGTGCGGCCGACGCGCAGGGCCTCGAGGATGACTTCGCTGGGATTGTCGAGCTCCTGCACGGTGCGGGAACAGATGACGCGATCGAAATAGCGATCGGGAAACTCGCGCATGAAGCCGAGCATGTCGCCCTGGTAGGCGGTGACGCCGCGTTGCACGCAGGCACTGATGCGGGCGAAGTCGAGGTCGACGCCGACGGCGGTGACCTGCTTGCCCTGCATGAGGTAGCTGAGCAGCACGCCGCGGCCGCAGCCGAGATCGAGCACGCGGGTGAGCGGTTCGACCCAGTCACCGATGATCTGCATGTCCACCGTGCGTTTTTCGACGAGTTTGGTCATGGCGCGCGGGTTAAATGCTGAAGTCGAGGGCGACCTGGTCGCGCTCGAGGAAGCCGCGGATGAGCGCGTAGAGTTCCTCGGACTCGAGGAGGAAGGAGTCGTGGCCGAGGTCGGTGTCGAGTTCGGCGTAGTTGGCGCGCTTGCCGGCGCGAAGGAGGGCGAGGGCGATGGCGCGGTTCTGGCCGGGTGGGAAGAGCCAGTCGCTGGTGAAACCGACGACGAGCGTCTCGGCCTGCACGGGCGCGAACGCGGCCTCCAGCGAGCCGTAGGCCTGCGCGAGGTCGAACTGGTCGAGCGCGCGGGTGATGTAGAGATACGAGTTGGCGTCGAAACGGTTGATGAAGCTCTGGCCCTGGTGGCGCAGGTAGCTCTCGACCTCGAACTGCACGTCGAAGGTGTAGGCCTCGCCGTTGGCGGTGCCCTTTTTCTTGCGGCCGAATTTGCGGTCCATCGACGCGTCGGAGACGTAGGTGATGTGCGCCATCATGCGCGCGATCGCGAGGCCGACGCGCGGGCCGCCGTCCTTGGGGTAGTCGCCGTTGTTCCAGGCCGGATCCTGCATGATGGCCTGGCGGCCGACCTCGTTGAAGGCGATGGCCTGCGCGCCTTCGCGCGACGTGGTGGCCATGGCGAGGAGGCGGCGGGTGAACGAGGGAAACTCGATGCCCCACTGCAGCACCTGCATGCCGCCCATCGAGCCGCCGATGACGGCGTGGAGGGCGGTGACGCCGAGCTCGTCGAGGAGGAGCTTCTGCGCGCGCACCATGTCGCGGATGGTGACGAAGGGGAAATTGATGCCGTAGGGGTGGCCGGTGACGGGGTTGATCGAGGACGGGCCGGAGGAGCCGACGCAGCCGCCGAGACAATTGGCGCAGACGACGAAAAAGCGGTTGGTGTCCACGGCCTTGCCGGGGCCGATGAGGTTGTCCCACCAGCCGGACTTGCGGTCGTCGGCGGAGTGGCGGCCGGCGCAGTGGTGGTCACCGCTGAGGGCGTGGCAGATGAAGATGGCGTTGTCGCGGGCGGCGTTGAGGCGGCCGTAGGTTTCGTAGCGGAGCGTGAAACCGGGCAGCGTCTGGCCGCTTTTGAAGGTGAATGGCTGGGTGTAGACAAAGTCGCGCGGCACGACGATGCCGACGCTGCCGGAATCGGCAACGGGGCGGACGGGCGCGGAAAGGTCATCTACGTCTGGCATGGGGGGATGGGATGACTGGCGGGGGGCGGAGGCAAGTGGGGGGCGGGTCATACAGGGGCGTATGACGGCGGATGGGCGTCCGCGTTTTCCGATCCAAACGAGACTGAAATCAGCCGGCGGTGGCGGCGTGGCTGGACTCGCGGCGGTGCCGGGAGCCCAGCGGATGGAGGTGAAGGCGGCCGGCGTTCGCTTGGGGCTGAGCGCTGACCGCCGGGGGGGTTACTTTTTCTTCGGCGTGACGTTCTTGACGGGCTTGCCGCTCTTGCCGACCGCGGCGGGCGCGGGGATTTCGGCGAGGGGCTCGTCCTTCATGCGGTTGACGGCGAGCTGCTGGAAGATCGTGAAGAGGCCGTTGACGGTCGAGTAGAGCGCGAGGCCGCACGGGAAGGTGTAGCAGAACACCGTGAACATCCACGGCATGAACTTGAAGATCTTGGCCTGCATGTTGTCCACGGTGGGCGTGGGCGTGAGGCGCATCTGGATGATCATGGTCGCGCCCATGAGGAGCGGCATGATGTTAACGGGAAAATTGATGCCGGGAATGTGCCAGACGGTGTCGGGCGCCGAGAGGTCATGCGCCCAGAGGAACGGCGCGAAGCGGAGTTCGGCGGTGCTGCTCAGCATCTGGAAGAAGCCGAAGAAAAACGGCATCGTGATCAGGATGGGGAGACAGCCGCCCATTGGATTCACGCGGTGCTTCTTGAAGAGCTCCATCGTGGCGGCCTGCAGCTTTTGCGGGTTGTCCTTAAATTTTTCGCGGAGCGCCTGCATCTCGGGCTGGAGCTTGGCCATGCGCTTGCCGGTCTTGGAGGCGGCGAGCGTGGGCCAGAGGAAAACGATCTTGAGGATGAGTGTGGTGATGACGATGGCCCAACCCCAGGCCCAGAGCGGGGCGATGTTTTCTACCCAGCCATGCACCCAGGTCATGATGGTGAGAAGCAGTTGGCTGAAGAAGCGGAACATGCCGAAGTTCATCACCTTGTCCTGATCGGCGGTGAAGACGTCGGAGTTGGCGAGGCGGCGGTATTCCTTGGGACCGACGTAAAAATTCATCGCGAGCGCGGCCGAGCCGTTGGGCGCGAGGGCGGGCACGTCGAATTGGGCGGCGCCGGTGAGACCGAAGTTAGGCCGGGTCGGGGCGTCGGCGAACGGCGAGAGCTCGACGCGGCGCGTGAGGAGGCCGGCGGCGGGTTTGTCGGGCGTGAGGAGGCCGGTGAAAAACTGATTGCTCACCGAGGCCCAGGCGACGGGGCCGGACGAAGCGATGAGCGGGAGATCGGCGCGATTGCCGATGCCGAAAGAGCTGAGGAAGCCGCCGCCCTCGAGCTTGGAGCGCTCGAAGAAATGACGGTCCTTGCCGTCGGAGTAACCCGTGGCGAGTTGCTGGCCGTGGTCGAGGGAGCTGACGGGCGAAGTCGTGCCGAGGCTGAGCGCGACCTTGGGGAAGGCGACGGTCTGGTCGGTGAGGTTGCGGAAGGTGGTCTCGTGGCGGAGCTGGTAAGGATCGGTCTTCTTGTCGGAGCCGTCGGGCAGCGTGTAGCGGCGCGTGACCTCGATGCGGTTTTCAAACACGGCGCGGTAAACGACCTCGGTGGCGCTGGCGGAGACGAGCTCGAAGCCGGTATGGCGGTCGAGGCCGGCGAAGTCGACGAACGCGAGCATCGGGTCGGCATGGACCTGGTTGAAGACGAACGGGGTTTTACCGCCGAGGACCTCGGGATAAACGAGGCGGTCCTTGGCGTCGCGCTTGCGGAAGGCGACGTCACGGATGGCGCCGCCGAAATTGGTGAGGCGCACCTCGACGAATTCGTTGGCGAGCGTGGAAACACTGGCGCCGGCGGCATCCTTGGCGATGGCGGCGAAGGTGGCCTGCTGCGGATTGACCGCGGGGGTCGCCGTCGGTGTGGTCGCGGCCGGTGCGGTGCCGGTGGCGGCGGGCGAAGTGACGGCGGGAGCCGGGCTGCCGGGCGCGGCGCCCGGGGTGGGCGCGAGTGACGGGACGAGGCGCGGGAGCAGGTAGACGCTGCCGAAAGCGGCGAGCATCAGCACAATGCCGATGGTGAGGTTCTTTTTATCCATTAGGAAAGGGTCGGTTGGCGGGAGCGGAGAGGGACGGAGTGGAAGCCGTGCAGACCGGCTTGCGTGAAGGCGGCACGGGATCGAGCCCGCCGGGATGCAGCGGCGTGCAGCGGAGGAGGCGGCGAAACGCGAGCCAGGTGCCGGTGAGCGCGCCGTGCGTGCGGACGGCCTCGGCGGCGTAGTGCGAGCAGGTCGGCGCGAAACGGCAACCGCAGCCCGGGCCGAAGACGGCCGGCAGCACCGGTGAAACCGTGCGCTGGTAGAGCCAGACGAGCCCGAGCAACGCGGCCGCGGGCAACTGCATGACGCGGACGCCGGCGGCGGAGACGAGAGGAGTGGGCTCAGGCATGGGGAACAACAGGAAGACGACGGCACGCGTCCGCAAATTTCTGCTCCAGTTCGGCGAATTCCCAGCGGTTAACCGCGGCGCGGGCGACCAGCATGAGGTCGCAACCGGCGGGAACGAGGGCCTGGTGGCGGCGGAAAACCTCGCGGAGCCGGCGCTTGGCGCGGGCGCGGGCGACCGCGGAACCGACCTGCGCGGACGAGGCGACGAAGCCGATGCGGGCAGGCGCGGACGCAGGGTGGGCGAGCCACCACAGGGTAAAGGCGCCGCAATCGATCCGGCGGCCCTGCTCCCGGATGGTGCGAAAATCGCCCGGGCGGCGCAGGTGCTGCTCAGGACGGAAACGCATGGGGCGGCCGGCGGCGCGAACAGCGGAACTCAGACGACGGTCAGGCGCTTGCGACCCTTGCGACGGCGGTTGCTGAGGACTTTACGGCCACCAACGGTGGCCTTGCGGGCGCGATAACCGATCTTGCGGGCGCGCTTTTTGCGGTGTGGGCGGAATGTAGGCTTCATGACTTTTGACGAAAAAGAGGGTCAGAAGTGCCGGACGGGGTGGGGAGTGTCAAGGGTGGGTTTCCGGGGGTGGTGGCCTAATTTCTATCCCGCCCTTTTCCCCGATCAGATCCGCTATCACCTGCTTGGGTAACGATGAGATAAAACCCGACGCATTTCCCCTTATTTTCTGCCCGAACCAGCAATCAGCTTGATGGCCTTTTTTACAACCTTGGGGGCGCCGACGATGGCGCCATCGTCCTGCACGGTTATCTGTTCCAGTTCCTTGGGGGTAAGATGGGCCCTCAAAATCGCTCGGATTTGAGCACCCACGGTGCGCTTGGGCTTGCTTGAGTCGGATTGCATTTAAGCCCGACTCTTGGCTGGGACTCCGGTTTGTCCGCCGGAATCCCAGCCGTAGATTTACTAGGATAGTAGATATACGCACCCTCCTCTACTACTGGCAGGGTGCGGGATTTGGGGCCGTTTTCAAATCAGGGCACTCCCGGTCGCGATAAGCTCCGGCACAGGTTGTCCGGGTCTGGGCGTCACGACTTTGCCGGCGCAGCTTGGTGGACCGGGGCCTTCAGGCCGGCGAGCGAGCCGCGGCCGGTGCTTTCGAGGTCGAGGAGGATGACTTCGTTGCGTCCTTTCTTCAGCCAGCAACCGGGCAGGAAGAGCGTCTGCTGCGGGCCGATGTGCCAGTAGCGGCCGAGGTGGTGGCCGTTGACCCACACGAGGCCTTTTTGCCAGCCACGCAGGTCGAGGAAGGTGTCGCCGGGCTCCTTGACGGTGAAAAAGCCGCGGTGAAACGCCGGGCCGCGCCGGGGCTTTTTGCCGAACTTCAGTTTTTTGAGATACGCGGCGTCGCAGGGGAGGTTGTAAACCTGCCAGCCCATGACGACACCGGCCGGATAAGGCACGGGAAAGGCGACGTGATCGGTGATGCCCTTGCGATCGAGGATGAAGGGGCCGTAGTTCACGCGGCCCATCGCCTCGACGAGGATGTCGAGCGCGACGTCGGCGGGACGCGCGGGGATCTCGGTGGCGTTCTGGCCGAGGCGGCGGTCGAGGATGGCGTGGCGTTGGCCGTCGAGGTAGACGTGACCGTAGTCGTGGAGTTCGCGAATGGTGAGCTTGGCGGCGGCGCCGGCATCGAGTTTCGAGCGATAGAGGATGAGGCCGTAATCCTGGCCGTAGGCTTCCATCGAGCGCGGTTGCACATCGCGCACGGGTTTCGGCAGGTGATCGAAGAGCGCGGCGGATGCGGTGAGCGTGAAACGCGGCAGCGCGATCACCGGCAGCGTGGCGGGGACGGGTGGGAGCGGCGCCGTGGCGTTTTTGGCGAAAATTTCGCGGAGCGCGGCGAATTTTTCATTGGGCCAGCCGGCCTCGGTGAGCGGCGAGCCGTAGTCGTAGCTGCTCGTGGTGGGCTGGTATTCGTCGGCGGGGCCGGTGTTGGCGCCGGCGCTGTAGCCAAACGACGTGCCGCCGTGAAACATGTAGATGCTGAAGGAGATTTTCCGCTCGTGCATCCAACCGAGCACGCGCACGGAGCGCTCGGCGCTGATGGCGGCGTTGCGCTCGCCCCAATGGTCGAACCAGCCGGGATAAAATTCGCCGCACGCAAGCGGCGTGTCGGGACTGAAGGTGCGCAGCTCCTTTAAATTTTCCTCGGGACCCTCGGGAAAGTTGGCGACGGGAAAGGTTTTTGCGACCGAGCCGCGGCGGAAAGCGCCGGGACCGTCGCAGGTGAAGAGCGGCACGTCGAAACCGGCCGCGATGAGCGTGTCGCGGATGAATGCCATGTAGGCGTGGTCGTCGCCGTAGCTGCCGTATTCGTTTTCCACCTGCACGAGCAGGATCGGGCCGCCGCGCGAGAGCTGGAATTTCGCGAGCTCCTTGCCGACGGCGAGCAGGTAGCGGCGCGCGGCGGCGGTGAAGCGTTCGTCCATGCAACGCACGCGGATGTCGGGCGTGGCGAGGAGCCACGACGGCAGGCCGCCGAAATCCCACTCGGCGCACGCATAGGGACCGGGACGCAGAATGACCTTTAGTCCCTCGGCGGCGGCGAGCCGCACGTATTCGGCGACATCGGCCTGGCCGGTGAAAACGAATTCGCCGGGGCGCGGCTCGTGGAAATTCCAAAACAGATAGGCGCTGACAGTGTTGAGCCCCATCGCACGCGCCATTTGCAACCGGTGGCGCCAGTAGGGTCGCGGGATGCGCGCAAAGTGCATTTCGCCCGAGCGGATCTGAAACGGCTGGCCGTCGATGAGAAACCCGTCGCGCTGCGGCACGAGCGTGGAAACGGGCAGACCTTTGCGGCGGGGGTTTTTGGCGGTGGGCATGGGCGAAAATAAGAAAGGTGAAGACTGAGAGGTGAAAAGTGAATTGGCGGCAGTAAACCTACTGCGGGTCGTCGGGTGGGAATTCGTCGACGCCTTCGGTAGGCGGGGGCGGGGCGGATTTTTTCTTGGGGCGCACGCGGCGTTCGAAGGCGGGGTCGATCTCCTCGATCTCGGGTTCGGGGATGCGGGTGAACGCGATACGCATCGGAGCGTAGCCGGTGGCGCCGTGCGCGCCGCCGAGGTAGACGGAATTTTTGCCGAGCGCCTTGTTGAGCGTGTCGACGGCGGTGAAAAGTTTGGTGCGCGCCTCTTCTTTTTTGGCTTCGAACAGATCGGCGATGTGGAGATTGGCGGCGAGGAGGCGGTGCAGGATGATGCCGACGTGTTTCGGAGCCTTGCGCTGGTGCGCTGGCGGACGCCGCGTCCAGAGTTCGTTGAGCACGTGCGTGAAGTGGATCGTGTCCTGCGTTTCGTTGAACTGGATGTCGGTGCTCCAGTCGGTGTCGTCGCGGTAGCTCACGGAGACCTGGAGCCCGCCGGCATAAAAGCCCTCGTGACGCAGGCGCATGGCCGCTTTTTGCAGGAGGCGGTGGAGGACGGCGAGGGCCTCGGTGGGGTTGCGTTTCTCGGGCGGGAGCACGTGGCTGTGGCCGATGGTGCTGTGCCTGGGCTCGGCGCGTTCCGAGACGTCGCCATGCAGCCAGGCGTAGAAACGCTCGCCCTCGATGCTGCCCCACACGCTGCGGAGTTTTGCGCTGGTCGCGGCGTAGAGTGTGGCGACATCGGGGATGCCGGCGGCCTGGAGGCGCTTGACCATGTTGGGGCCGATGCCGGTGAAGTCGCCGAGCTGCACGTTGCGCTCGATCAGTTTTGACGGGAGGTCGCCGTCGTCGAAGAGCACGAGGCCGTCGGGCTTCTGCAGGTCGGAGGCGAGCTTGGCGATAAACCAGTTGGGACCGATGCCGATGGAGCAGCGCAGACAGCGGCCGGCCTCGCGGTAGATGGCCTGGCGGATTTCCTCGGCAACCGCCAGGGCGCGGGTGGGTTGCGCGAGGTCGCCGGACAATTCGCACTCGATCTCGTCGATGGACTGGACCTTTTTCACCGGCGCGTAGCGGTCGACGATCGCCTTCAGCTGGCGGTGATAGCGGATGTAAACCTCGGGCCGCGCCTCGACGACGATGATGCCGGGACATTGCTGGCGGGCCTCGGCGACGCGGACATTGCGCTGCAGGCCGAGTTTTTTGGCCTCGAGGCTGACGGCGATGGAGCCGGTGGTCTCGGCGAGGACGGGCACGACGATCAGCGGCTGGCCACGGAGTTCCGGCCGCTCCTGTTGCTCGACGGAGGCGAAGTAGGAATTGAAGTCGATGGCGAGGGCCCGCAGCACGGGTGGATTCTCGCCGCGAAAAAACCGCTGTCAAACGGCGGAAGGGACAAACCGCCGGGCGAGCGATATCCAGGCCGCGTCGTAACGATCGCCGGAGCATTTCCGATGTTCGTATTACGAACATCGGGCCGGGCGGCGAAGTGGGGTTTGGCCGGGATGGTTGGCAGGCATGACAGGGTTTGGGTTTTATTTTCCCGGTCGAAAAGGCAGTCTGCGGGAGATGCCCGACGGCGATATCACCCTCATCCTGCAGCGGATCGAAAAAGGCGAGGCGCGGGCGTCGGAGGAATTGCTGCCGCTGATCTACGGGGAACTGCGCCGGCTCGCCGCCGCGAAGATGGCCCGCGAATCGCCGGGCCAGACGCTGCAACCGACCGCGCTCGTGCACGAAGTCTGGCTGCGCCTCGGGGGCGACCAGCAGCCGCAATGGGCCAACCGCGCGCACTTTTTTTCCGCCGCCGCCGAGAGCATGCGCCGGATCCTGATCGACAACGCCCGCCGCAAGCGCGCGGCACGGCACGGCGGCGAACTCGAGAAAGTCAGCGCCGACGCCACCGGGTTCGACGTCGCGGCGCCGGTCGCCGATGACGCCGAGTTGCTCCTGGTGAACGAGGCGCTCAACGCGCTCGCGGCGCACGATCCGCGCAAGGCCGAGCTCGTGAAGCAGAAGTATTTCGTCGGGCTCACGCTGGAAGAGGCGGCCGAGGTGCTCGGTATTTCCCTGCGCACGGCCAAGCGCGATTGGGCTTACGCGCAGGCCTGGCTCTTCAACGAGGTCAAACGCCTGCGGGACTGAGATCGCAACAGAGCAGGAGGAGAGGGCGTAAGTTCTCCCTGCGGGTGGGTTTTGTTTTTTTCGGCCTGGATGGCCCTTTTTGGCGGGAAATTGCGCATGAGACGATGAGCGGCACTAGCGCCGCGCACTCCCTGCCTGATTGTTCCCAGCCTGCCCATGAATTCAGACCTGATCACGCTTTCCGCGACCGGCACCATCCAGAGCTACGTCGTGCCGGCCACCGGCACCTATGTCATCGAAGCGGCGGGCGCCCAAGGCGGCGCGGGCGGTGGTCCCGGTGGCAAGGGCGCGCGGGTGCGCGGCAACTTCCGCCTGCAAGCTGGCGAACTGCTCTGGATTGTCGTGGGCTGCCAGGGCACGTCCGGCACGACGCCGCATCATGCGGCGGGTGGTGGTGGCGGCGGCACGTTTGTGTGGCGGAGCATGGTGAATTTTTATCAGCCGTCGCAGCCGTTGCTCGCGGCGGGTGGAGGCGGGGGCGGGGGTGGCGGCGAAGGTGGGGATGGCGGCGACGGCGTCATCACGATGCACGGGGCCAAGGGCGCGGCGCCGGGTGGTCGCGACGGCGAAGGCGGCGGAACCGATGCGCGAAATTACCACTACAGCGGCGGTGGCGGTGGCGGCTGGTCGAGCGGCGGAGCGACGGGCTCGGCCCCGACCTACTGTGGCGGCGGCAAATGTTGGAACGGCGGCGCGGGCGCGGACTATTGCTGCAATGTCGGTGGCACCGGCGGATTTGGCGGAGGCGGTGGCGGTTCGTTTCTCGGCCATGGTTCCGGAGGTGGTGGCGGCTACAGCGGAGGAGGCGGTGGCACGCAGGCTGGTCCGGCGGGCGGCGGCGGCGGTTCGTATAACGCCGGCTCCAGTCAGGAAAACACACCCGGAGTTCAGCAGGGTGATGGCTATGTTTCCCTTTTGCTCGTGGCGGTATCGGACAGCACGAGTCCGTGGACGGATGAGCCCTCGCGCGACGGGGCGTTGAAGGCGGGCGCGGTGGTGCCGGCGAAAAGCCCCGAAAAGAACGTCGCGCCGGTGCTCTCGTTGAGGAATCCGTGGAATCGCTGGGCGGGTGGCGACATTCAGTATCCGGTCGCGCACTCGTTGAGCCGGTGAGAGCAGGCAAGAAAAACCGCTGACAAGCGGTGCGCCGGCGGCGCGACGCGGCGGCTTGGCGGTGCCGCCAGTGCGCAGCGAGCTGCGCCCCGAGGTTTGAATTCGGTTAACGTTCCAAGTCCGGCAGGGCAGGTTGCCACTTGCCGTTGTGACGGAGCGTCAGTCTCGAAAGACCACGGCGGACTTCCCAGATGACGAGTTCGGACTGTCGCGCTTCGGAAACGAGGCCGGCAATCTGGCGCAGCGTCAGGCCGCGCAGTTCGGTGCCGTTGACCGCAAGCAACTGGTCATCGCGCTGGATGCCGGCGGTGTCGCTCGTGTCTGCCGTTGGCTCAACCCAGACGACGCGCGCCTCGGCAATGGGATCGCCCAGCGGATCGCGCAGATTTTCCCGGCTGAGGACAAAACGGACGCGGATGGCCGGGAAGACGGCGCTGACCGTGTAAGGATCGAGTTTGATCACCTCGTCGGCTTGGACGGAGCGGCCGGGCGCGATGGGATCGGCGGCCAAGGCCGCGAAGACGCCGCAGGCAAGCGCGAGGCAGGTGGCTTTGAACAGGGAGCGCATAAAGTTCCGGGTGGGCTGGGAAATCACGAAGCGGCCCCGGGAACGAACGGGGGCAGCGGGTAGTCCCGCTGCACTTTCACGTCGATCATCCTGCCGTCCTGAAAAAACAATTCGAGTTCGGCTCCCGGCAGCGGCGGGGCGGGATCGCGATCGCGGAATTCGCGCGGTGATTTGGGCGTGTCGTAGCCGCCGGGCGTATTGGCGCGGGCGAATTCCTCGCGAGTTTGTCCGGACCCATGAAGGAGCAGATGATCCATGCGATCGGCCTGCAGCTTCGTGGCATCGCGTTTCGTGCGCGCGGGAAAGAGCGGCGTGTTCAGGATTTTCACTTCCTGGTAGAACTTCGTGTAGGTCCATTGCGTCTCGCGGCCATCGGCGGACGTTTCCACGCGGTCAGGCGTGCCGAGGATCATGTAGGTCATCGCAAAGGTCGCGCCGCGGTTGAGGTTGGCCTCGCCGACTTCCTTTTGCGGGGCGGGCGGCAACGCGGCGTAGTCGGCCGCATATTCGGTGATGCGAGCCTGACGGGCCGGATCCGATACCGATACTGATGTGGTCTCGCATCCAGCGAGGCCGCCGGCGAGCAGGGCCAACAGGAAATGAACGTGACGTGGATTCATGGGGTGGGAGCGGCGGCCGCGGCGGCGAGGGCGGCATCGAGCTTGGCAAAACGTTCGCGGTCCTTCGGCCGCACGGCGATGGCCAGGCCCTGCGCGACCAACGCGCGCGCTTCACGGGTGCGGCCGTGGAGGGAGTTAAGCAGGGCCGCGGAATAGATCAGAGGCGTGCGCCATTGAAAATTGCGCACGCCTTCGTCGAGCAGCGTGAACTGCGCCGGACTGAGCTGCGCCTCGGTGCGCAACCACACCTCGGCCACCAGTTCGTAGATTTCGGGCAACTGCGGCGATTGCTTGAGGGCGGTGGCCAGCGGGCGCAGCACGGCGCCGGCCTCGGCGGCGGTGAAACGACCCTCCGGGGTCCGGCGCAGCAGGTCCGCGTAATCAATGCGGGCGAGTTCGTAATAGGCCCGGGGGCGCACGACTTTTTGTCGCGTGGCGGCCTCGAGGAACGGTCGCGCCGCGGCATCATCGCCGGCATCGCACTCGCAAAGTCCCAGCTCGGCGAGCAACCGCGGATCGCGGTCGCCCTGGTCGTAGGCCCGGCCCAGTGTGCGCCGCGCCTGCTCGACATAGCGGGCGGTGAGCGCGGGATACGTATGTTTGACGTAGGTGATTTCGAGCCGGTCGAGTCCGCCCTTGATGCGGCTGATCTCGCCTGCAGTGGCGTCACGCGGCTCGACCGGCGGCGGGACGAAGCGATCCTGCGTGCTGAGATAGAAGTTGGATTTCACGGCGACCGGCAGGTAGTCGCGCAGCTGTTTTTCCGCGGCGGCGTAATCGAGCCCGAAGCATTCGCGGAACATCGTTTCATTGGCCGGCTGGCGGCTCGCGCGGCGGACGAATTCCCACAGCGCCTCGCGGCGGGCATTCCCGTCCTTGCCGTGCAGCGCCCAGCGCACCCAGAGCGCGGCCTGCGAACGCCAGAGGGCCGCACGGTCCACGTCGTCCAACGCGGGCGGCAGCGTGGCGAAAAGTTCGCTTAACGGCAGCAAGGCGTGCTTTCGCCGGGGAGTCTTTTTGACCGCCTGGGTTTCGGCCTCCGAGATCCAGAGCGCCGGACGGATCTCCATCACTCCTTCGGGCAGCTGGCCCACCGCGGCGGAGGTGTTCGGGGGCGGCGGCAAGGCATTGACGACGGGTGCGCCCTCAACCATCGGCGCCGCGCTTTCCATGAGCGTGCTGCGATAGACTTCCATCAGGCCCTCGATGAACCAGAGCGGCAGCGAGGGCGCGCGGTTTTCCATCATGAAACGCACGTAATCGGGAGTCAGCCGGAGCCGGCCCGAACGGAACTCGCCCTCGCTGATGATGAAAAACAGCGTGACGGCATCGCGGTCGCGGAAGCGGTAGTTGGAGAGACCGCCGACATTCAGGCTGGCGCCGTCCTGGCGCTGGAGCAGTTCGTTGATGATTTCGCGGGTGATGCCGGGTTGCGTGGCCTGGTCAAAGAGCACGTAAGTGGTCGGCGTATCGAGTTTGACGCGGAATTCCGGGGGCAGGAAGACATCGAGCATCTCCTGCAGGCGGAAATGGTGCGTGAGCAAAATCTTCACCGTGGCGTCGGAACAGCGGGAAATCACCTCGACGCCCGGCGCCGCCGTGTAAGACCACCGCGCCTCGGCGGCCTTGGTCTCGACCACGTAAGGCGGCAGCTCGATCACCGCTTCGGCATTTCCCCGGGCAGGCTGAATGACCAATACCTGGGTGGTCGCATCGAAGACGGGCTGCAATTTTGTGCCCGCCAACATCAGACCGAGCGCCTCGAGCGGAGTATGCTCGCCGTGCACCGCCTGTGTGCGCACGCCCTCGATCAAATCGGTGGAAAAAACCGCGGCCTGCAGGGATTGCCGTGAAAAGAGCCCCAGCGTGTGCTCCGCCGAGCCCGCGGGCACGTTGAAGGATTGCGGCGCGGGTTCCAGGCTGGCTTCCGCGGCGAAGGCGCCCGTCAGCCCGCTCAGCAGGAAAAAAATCACCCGACCAATCGCATGGCGAAGTTGGGGGGGAAGGCAGCGGAATGACATGAGGGAACGGGGTGCAGAGATACGGGCCACAAGGAAGGAGACGTGCGGGTCGCCCACAGTAGCTACAAGCGGCACAATTTCCGTCCGGTGCCGCAGAGCCGCAGGGTTGGAATCCCTTTGAGGTTGGCTTGGTCCGCCCGAGTTTTGCGTGGCATTACGGCCCCAGTCGTGGTGGTTTTCCCTCATGCGCATCGCCGTCCTTTCCGACACGCACGACGAGTTTCCGGCTTCGCTGCCGGGCCGGTTGAAGGACGCGGACGAGATCTGGCATTTGGGCGATGTGTGCGAGCCGTCCGTGCTCGTGGAGTTTGAGCAACTCGGGCCGCCGTTGCAGGTGGTCCTGGGCAATTGCGACGGCCATCTGGCCTGGCCGCTGGCGCTGGAACTGGAGCGCGAAGGCGTGAAATTTTACCTGACCCACATCCCGCCGAGCCGCGTGCCGGCGGGATTTCACGCGGTGCTGCACGGGCACACGCATGTGCCGCGCGACCAGGTCCTGGGCGGCGTGCGCTGGCTCAACCCGGGCTGCGTCTCGCGGCCGCGCGGGCTGCCGCCGAGCTTTGCGTGGCTGGAGGTGAAGGACGGGCAGATCATCCGCTGGGAACTGATGCGGGTTTAAGGCCTCCAATTTAGCCATGAGCAAATCGCCCCTGCCGAACTGGCTCAGCACGCTGCGCATCCTCCTCGCGCCGGCGGCGCTGACGGCGGCGCTGGCGGGATCGAAGCCGTGGTTCATCGGGTTGCTGGCGGCGGGGCTGCTGACGGATGCGATGGACGGGTTTATCGCGCGGCGGTTGCACGCGGAGACGGATTTCGGGCGCAAACTCGACAGCGCTGCCGACTACGTGACGATGCTGATCGGCATCGCGGGCATCGCGTTGCTCTGGCCGGAGATCATGCGGCGCGAGCTGCCGTGGGTGATCGCGGCGCTCGTGGCGTTTTTTGCGGTCATCGTTTACGGACTCGTGCGCCTCGGGCGTGCGCCGTGCTACCACACCTGGGGCGCGAAGACGTTTGCGGTGGCATGTGCGCTGTCGCTGATCCCGCTGCTGGCGGGGTGGGCGGCGTGGCCGTTTCACGCGGCGATCACGTTGCAGATCCTCGGCGGCGTGGAGGAGATGTTGATCGTGCTGCTGATCCCGGAGCACCGCGGCCAGGTGGCGACGCTGTGGCACGCGTTGAAACTGCGGCGTCAATACCACGCGGAGCGCGCGGGAAACGCGGCGAGAGTGGATTTGAACCCATCACGATAACTGGCTGTAGCATTATCATAACGCCATGCACCTCGAACTCCTCGGCGGCACTCTCTCGGCGGCGGATTTGCGGGACTTGAAAACGTTGCTCACGGACTGCGTGAACCAGGGGGCGTCGATCGGTTTTCTGGCGCCGCTGGCCGAGAAGGAGGCGGAGGCTTACTGGCGCAAGGTGCTGGCCGAGGCGCATGCGGGACAGCGGGTGATCTTTGCCGCGCGTGAGACGCCGGGTGGGGCGATTATTGGCAGCGCGCAACTCGGGCTGGAAACGCGGCCCAACGGCGTGCACCGCGCCGAGGTGCAGAAGGTGCTGGTGCTTTCGGCGCACCGCCGGCGCGGGATTGCCACGGACCTGATGACGGCGGTCGAGACGGCGGCGCGCGACCGCTGGGTGCGGCTGCTGTTCCTCGACACGAGCGAGGGGCGCGGGGGCGCGAAGGCGTTTTATGAAACGCTGGGCTACACGTATGTCGGCGGCATCCCGGGTTACGCGCTCGATCCCGACGGGACGCCGGCGCAGAACGCGATTTACTACAAGACGCTGGCGCCCGCGCGCTGAATCCGTTTACTGGCGCCCCAATTGAGCGAGGAGGCACAACAGGATTTGTTCGGGCTGTTTCGTCCGGGAGCGGGAGTCCATAAGGCTCCGCCGGCCGGGGGTGCGGCGACGCACGACGGGATTGTTTTTCAACGCAGCGCGAAGGCGAGCAACTACCGGCTCACACTGAAGCGGGACGGCAGCGCGGTGGCGACGATCCCGCGGTTTGGCTCGGAGCGCGAGGCGTTGCGCTTCGTCGAGCAACACCAGGAGTGGCTCGAACGCGCCCGGGCGCGGCAGGCGCGCAAGCCGCGCGGCGCCGAGGTGTGGGTGATCGGCACGCACGTGCTGTGGCGCGGTGAAATGACGGAGATCCGCATCGCGGCAGCCGGGGAGCGCCCGCAGGTATGCCTTGCGGCGGATATTTTTCGCGTGCCGTCGTTTGACGGGGACCTGCGGCCGACGCTCGAGGCGCATTTTGTGCGGCGCGGCAAGGTCGAGCTGCCCGCGCGCACGTGGGAATTGTCGGCGCTGACCGGCGTCGAGGTGAAGCTCGTCACCGTGCGCGACCAGCGTTCGCGCTGGGGCTCGTGTTCGGCGAACGGCACGATCTCGCTCAACTGGCGGCTCGTGCAGACGCCGGATTTTGTGCGCGACTACATCATTTACCACGAGCTGATGCACCTGCGGGAGATGAACCACTCGGCGCGCTTCTGGGCGCGGGTCGAGGAAGTCTGCCCCGGCTGGCGTGACGCCGAGCACTGGCTGAAGCGCAACGGGAGTTTGCTCGGGCTGTGAGGTGTGGAACCACGAAATACACAAAATACACGAAACGGATCCGGGGGATGGCCCGGATGCTGAGTGTTTGGTCTTCCGTGTTTTATAGAGGGTTTCGTGGTTAACTTCATTCCGGTTCTGGTTTTCGCCCGATTCATTTCCCCATGCCTACCCCTGCCTCGCTCTCCATCATTCCACAGCCTGTTTCGTGTCGCCTGACGGGCGGTGCGCCTTTTGCGCTGACGGCCAGGACCATCGTCGTGACGCCGAAGGACGCGGCGCTGAAATTCACCGCGGCCGAAGCCGCACGGTTACTCGCGGTGCCGCAGGCCGGTGCGGCTCCGGCGGGCGGTAATGCAGTGACGCTCGCGGTGGATGCGGCGCTCACCCCGACACTTGGCTTGGAAGGCTACCGGCTGACGGTGACGGCGAACGAGATCGCGATCCGCGGCGGCGGACCGGCGGGAGTTTTCTACGGGTTGCAGACGCTGCGACAGATTTTGCCGCCGGATATCGAGCGCTTCGGCTGGAAGGCCGACGGCGGGCGCGTGACCGTGCCGGCGGTGGAGATCGAGGACAGGCCGCGGTTCAGCTGGCGTGGCGCGCACCTGGATGTGAGCCGGCATTTTTCGCCAGTGGACGAGGTCAAAAAATACATCGACCTGCTCGCGCTGCACAAACTGAACGTCTTTCACTGGCACCTCGTGGACGACCAGGGCTG
The DNA here is from genome assembly GCA_964525935.1 of uncultured Opitutaceae bacterium. Taxonomy (GTDB): domain Bacteria; phylum Verrucomicrobiota; class Verrucomicrobiia; order Opitutales; family Opitutaceae; genus UBA2377. Next base: position 172,127 of record CAZGJZ010000002.1, read on the forward strand.
GCGCGTGGAGATCAAAAAATACCCGAAGCTCACGGAGATCGGCGCGTGGCGCAGCACGACGACGAAGCAGCTCGTGGAAGGGGAATTCGATGGCATCCCGCACGGCGGCTACTACACGCAGGACGAATTGCGCGAGGTCGTGGCGTATGCGGCGGACCGGTTCATGGCGGTGATGCCGGAGATCGAGGTGCCCGGTCACAGCTCGGCGGCGCTCGCGGCCTATCCGCAGTTCGGCAACACCGACTCGCCCGGCTACAATCCGCAGGTGCAGGCGTTCTGGTCGATCTTCCCCGAGACCCTGGCGCCGAAACCGGAGACGCTGCGCTTCCTCGACGATATTTTCGACGAGGTGCTGGCGATTTTTCCGAGCACCTTCATCCACGTCGGCGGCGACGAGGCGCCGAAGGTCCACTGGGAAACGTCGCCCTCAACCCTGGCCTTCATGAAGGCCAACGGCATCAAGGACGGCCACGAGATGCAGAGCTGGTTTATCCGCCGCACGGAAAACTACCTCGCGGCGCGCGGACGCCGGCTCGTGGGCTGGGACGAAATCCAGGAAGGCGGCCTCGCGCCGGGCGCGACGATGATGGCGTGGCGCGATGTGAAGTGGGCGATCGAGGCGGCGCGGCTCGGGCACGATGTGGTGATGGCGCCGACGTCGCACACGTATCTGGACTACACCGAGGGCAGCGGCGAGGAGGAGGGCATCCCGATCGGCGCGCAGAATACGTTGAGCAAAGTTTACTCCTTCGAACCAATCCCGCCGGAGCTTGAGCCGCAGTATCACGCCCGCGTGCTGGGCGCGCAGGGCCAGCTCTGGCGCGAGCGCATGCCGAGCTTTGCGGTGGTGGAGCGCCGGGCGTTTCCGCGGCTCACGGCGCTGGCGGAGGTCGTGTGGTCGCCACAGGCGAAGCGCGACTATGCGGATTTCCGCGCGCGGCTCCCGTGGCTGCTGGCGCGGCTCGACCGCTTGAACGTGAACTACCGCCGGCCACGGCCGGGCGAGTGAGTTTTTCGCGCGGCGAACCGCCCAGTCGTTTGTCATTCATTAGATGACAAACGGGTTGGGGGGGGGGCGGGGGGGTTACTGGCCGAGGACGGTGCGGAGTTCGGCGACGAAGGTGGGGACTTCGAACGGTTTTTGCAGGAAGCCGGCGAGGCCGCGGCCGATGAAGCGGCTGGTGGCCTCCTGTTTGTTGAAGCCGCTCATGAGCAGAACCTTCACGGCGGGGTTGAGCTGGCGCAGCTGGCGGAAGGTTTCCTCGCCGTCCATGTGCGGCATGGTGAGGTCGAGGAGCACGGCGGCGTAGCGCGCGGGGTCGCGGGCGAATAGCGCGACGCCTTCCTGGCCGTTGGCGGCGGCCTCGGCGGTGAAGCCGAAAAACTGCAGCATGCTTTCGAGCACCTGGCGCACGGAGGGTTCGTCGTCGATGATGAGGATGGTGCCCTGGCCGCGCCAGTGCGCCGGGGCGGAGCCGGAGCGCGGGAGATCCTCGGCGGGCTGGCCGCTCACGGGGAGGAGGATGCGGAAGGTGGTGCCGCGGCCGGGTTCGCTATGGACGGAGATGGCGCCCCGATGGCCGCGCACGATGCCGTGCACGGCGGCGAGGCCGAGGCCGCGCCCGGAGAACTTGGTGGTGAAGAACGGATCGAAAATCCGGGCGAGGGTTTCGCGGGACATGCCGCAGCCGGTGTCGGTGACCTCGAGGCTGACGTAGGGGCCCGGAGTGAGCGGGACGGAGAAGTGGGCCTTGGCCAGGTAGGCGGCGTCGACGTGCACCGTGCCGGTGATGAGCGTGAGGGTGCCGGCGCGCTCCTCGAGCGCCTCGGAGGCGTTGATCACGAGGTTCATCACGACCTGGCGGAGCTGGGTGGCGTCGGCGCTGATGGCGGGCAACGGGCGCGTGAGCTGGGGGTGAAGGACGGCTTTCTTGCTGATGGAAGCCTGCAGGAGCTGGAGGGTGTCGTTAATGAGCTCGTTGAGGTCGAGGTGCTGGACGACGAAGCGGCCCTTGCCGGAGTAGGCGAGCATCTGCTTGCAGAGATCGGCGGCGCGCAGGGCGGTTTTTTCGATCTGGCCGAGGGCCTCGATGCCGCGGGTGTGGCCGGCGAGGTCGAGCCGGGCGAGGCTGGCGTTGCCGAGGATGCCGGTGAGGAGGTTGTTGAAATCGTGGGCGATGCCGCCGGCGAGCACGCCGAGGCTTTCGAGCTTCTGGGTCTCGAGGAGTTTTTGCTCCATCTGGCGGCGGGTGGCCTCGGCGCGCTTGCGGTCGGTGATGTCAACCATCACGCCGCGGAGCCGCGCGGTGCGGCCGTCCTCGACGACGAGGGAGACGATGTCGTGCAGCCAGACCTCGCGGCCGTCGGCGGCGTGCATGCGGTATTCGAAATTGTGATCGCGAAGCTGCGCGGTGGCATTCTGGCAATAGGCGGGCGCCCACGCGCGGTCCTCGGGATGCATGTGGTGGAGCCAGAAATCCTTTTCCTCGAGCCAGCGGGCGACGGGGTAGCCGAGGATGCGCAGGGCCTGCGGGCTGACGAAGGTGAACTGGAGCGTGACGGCGTCGGCCTCCCAGACGATGCCGTCGATGGTGTTGATGAGGGACTGGAGCCAGGTCTTGTGGTCCTGCAGGGTGGCGTAGGCCTGCTGGCGGGCGGCGATCATGGCGTTGTAGGCATCGACGGTCTCGGCGATTTCCGCCGGGCAACCGGCGGGTGCGGGCGAGGCTACGGTGCGGGCGCGGGCGGCGGTGGCGAGGGCGGCGATGGGCCGGCCAATGGCGCGGGCGGAGCGGGAAACGAGGAGGGCGACGGCGGCGAAGATGGCGATGACGCCGAGCAGGGTGCGCCAGAAGTTGGTCCAGGCATCGCGGAGGATCTCGGCGGTGGGCAGCGAGGCGTAGACGATCCACGTGGTGCCGGGCAGCCGGGCGGCGGAGATGGTGCGGGGCAGGCCGTCGAGGCCGGCCTGGGTGAGGAGGAGGGCCTTGGTGTCGGCGAGCTGGGCGCTGATGGTGGTAACGGCGCCGATCGGGTGGCCGATGTAGCGCTCGGGCTCAGGCAGGCGGAGCATGGTGACGCCACTCGAGTCGACGACCCCGGTGACGTAGTTGTCGGCGGTGTCGGGCAGCGCGAGTTCGCGGGTGAACTCGGGCAGCTTCAGGGGCAGGACGAGGGTGCCCGTGCGACGGCCGGCGGGGTCGAGGACGGGCAGGCTGACCAGGCAGGTCCACTCGTTGACGATGGAACGGATGAAGGGACGGCTGACGTAGAGGGAATCGGCGGCGAGGGCTTCGCGGAAATGCTCGGCCGCGGCGAGCGTGGTGGTGGGATTCAGCGGGCGGAGGTTGGCGGCGGCGATGACGTAGCCGGCGGGGTCGAGCAGCGCGAGATTGGCGAACTGCGGGTGCACCGCGATGAATTCGCGGAAGCGCGTCTCGATGGTCGCGCGGTCGCCGGACTGGACGGCGCCGCTGCGGGCGATGGCGGTGAGTTTTTCCCGTGTGCGGTCGAGATAGTTGCGGAGATTGCCCTCGTTTAACTGGCGCAGGAGGAGCAGGTCGTGTTCGGCGTGGGCGCGGTCGGACTGGAACTGGTGGTAGAGGCCGTAGCCGGTGAGGGCGACGAGCGGCAGCGTGGCGGCGAGGGCCAGCAGCAGGAGGCGGTTGTAAATGGTCGGGGCGACGGGCATCGGAAGGGTGCCGGGCGGAAGCCGGAAGGCGGCCGGGGGGACGGAGCGGGCCGGCGGCGGGTTTAGCGGATGTCGATCACCTCGACGTCGAAGACGAGGGTCGCGCGCGGGGGGATGTTGGGCGGACGGCCGTTGACGCCGTAGGCGAGCCAGTAGGGCACGATGAGGGTGCGCTTCTCGCCCTTGCGCATCAGGAGGAAGGCCTCTTCCCAGCCCGGAATGACGGAGCCGGCCCCGAGGCGGAAGGTGAAAGGCACGCCGGTCTTGTAAGAACTGTCGAAGGGCTGGCCGTCCATGAAGCGGCCTTCGTAGTGGACGACGACTTCCTGGCCGAGGTGCGGGAGTTCGCCGGTGCCGCCGGTGCGGCGGATAAAGTGCAGGCCGGAAGGCAGGCGGGAGGCGGTGGCGTATTGCTTGGCGAGGATCATCGCATCCTCGCTGCTGAACTCGGGGATGCCCTGGTTCTCCATCGCGAGCCGCATGACGCTGTTGATGGGGCGGCCGGGATTCTTGCGCGCGAAGATGCCGGAGCGCACCACGAGGGCGAGGGTCAGGAGGCCGCAGCCGATGAGAACGAGGACGACGAAGTTGCGCATGGGAGAATCAGGGTGGGTTGCGGAACGGACGGGCGCAAGCGCCGCCACGCGCTGGCGCGCGGAGCTACTTACCGAGCAGGTCGAGCGTGGCGGCCGTGAGGGCGGTGACGCCGGTGCGGATCGTGGGCGTGACCGCCGGGGCGAATTTGCCGGAATGAAGCGAGGGCAGGACCTCGCCGGTGCGCTGGCTGGCGGCGAGTTGGGCGGGATCGACGGCCCCGAGGCGGAACATGCAGGCGGGAACTTTTTCCGGGGTGCGCGAGTAGCGGCCGAAATCCTCGCCGATCATCTCGGCCTCGACGTTGAACACATTTTCCGCGCCGAGCCACGTGGCGAGGGTGCCGCGGACGCGGCGGGTGAGCGTGGGGTCGTTGTAGGCGGAGGGCGTGCCCTCGGTGGTGGAGACGGTGACGATGGGCAGGCGGTCCTCGGGGATGCCGGCGGCGATCGCCTCGCCGCGGCAGATGCGGCGGAGCGAATCGACGATATTCTGGCGCACGGCGTCGGAGTAGGAACGGAGCGTGAGCTGGAGCTTCACCTCGTCGGGGATGATGTTGCTCTTCGTGCCGCCGTGGATCGAACCGACGGTGACGACGGCGGGCGAGAGGGGATTGGTCTCGCGGCTGACGATGGTCTGCAACGCGACGACGATGCGCGCGGCGAGGACGACGGGGTCCTTGGTGAGGTGCGGGTAGGCGCCGTGGCCGCCGACGCCGCGCACGGTGATCTCGGCGGTGTCGACGTTGGCCATCATGAAGCCCTCGATGGTGCCGACGGTGCCGGCGGCGAGCGTGGCGCTGTCATGCAGCGCGAGGGCGAAGTCGGGGCGCGGAAATTTCCGGTAGAGCCCGGCGGCGAGCATGGCGCGCGCACCGGCGCCGATTTCCTCGGCGGGCTGGCCGATGAAAACCACGGTGCCGGCCCAGCGGTCGGCCAGGGCGGCGAGCAGCCGGGCGGTGCCGGTGAAGACGGTCATGTGCACGTCGTGGCCGCAGGCGTGCATGGCGGGAAATTCGCGGCCGGTGGCGTCGGGCACGCGCGCGGTGCTGGCGTAGGGCAGGCCGGTCTCCTCGGCGACGGGCAGCGCGTCGAGATCGGTGCGGATGAGGACGGTGGGGCCGGGGCCGTTGCGCAACACGCCGACGATGCCGTGGCCGCCGAATTTTTCCGTGACCTCGCAACCGACGGCGCGCAGCTCGCGGGCGATGACGGCGGCGGTGCGTTCCTCCATCAAGGAAAGTTCGGGGTTGGCGTGGAGATCCCGGTAAAGGGCCTCGAGGGAAGCGGCGTTGGCGTCGATGAGCTCGGCGACGCGGGTTTGCAATGCGGCTGGCGCAGCGAACGAAGCGGAGGCGAGCAGCGAGAGCAGCAAGAGGCGTTTCATGGGGCAGGGGCGGCCGGAGGCGGAGGAGCGGGGGAGAATTTGGCGATGAAGGCGTCGGCCATGGCGCTGCCTTGGAATTGAATTTTTTGCACGTCACTGACTGGGCCGCTCTGGGCGGCGGCGGTGGCCTGCGCCACGCCCTGGGCTTGGGCGGCGGCGATGAAAACCAGTTTCGCGTGATGGAAGGAGCCATCCTTGGTCAACTCGCGCACGGTGCCGGGGCGCCCGACGAAGTGATTCACGTGATGCTCGCCGATCCAGAGGCCCCATTTTTCGATGTCGGCGAAATAGACGGCGAGGATTTCGTTGGCGGTGAGTTTGAGCTGGCGACTGATACCGGCGGCCACGTTGCCCGGTCGCTGGGACGGGGTTTGCGGCGCGAACTTGGCGATGAGGCGGACGTGGATTTTTATGCCGGAGGTTTCGGCGAAGGCGATGAGCCGGGCTTCGAGTTCCTTGGCGGCGGGGGACTCGAGCGGCAGGAGACGGTCGGGATCGCTAAAGAGCGCGCCCGGCTTCGCGGAAACTTCCGCGTTTGCGGCGGGTGAAGCGGGAGCGGCAGCCACGGATGCAACGAAGGCGGTGTCGACGGCGCTGATCCCGGGCACGAACAGGCCCAGCGTGAGAAGTGAAACGAAGAGATGGCGGGGGTCATCGGGGTTCGAGTTTGAGGATGAGACCGTCGAGGATGGCGTCGGCCTGGAGCTTGACGCGCTGCGACGGCGCGACGGGTTTGTCGGCGGGCGCGGCGGCCTGCTGCTTGGCGAAGTCGGCATCACCCTGCGCGCACGCGGCGGCGAGGAAGGCTTCCTTGGTGTCGTGAAACGCGGCGCCGTCGGACAGATCGGCGGGCGAGGTGGCGCGGCCGAAAAACGCGGCGGTGGATTCGTCGCCGATCCACACGCGCCAGTCATCCTCGTCGGCAAAGTAGGCGGCGACGGCGCCGCGATGGATCGTGCCGAGGCGGGTGGCGAGCGCCCGCATGAAGGCGCCGGGCACGGCGTCCTCGGCGGCGGTGGGGGACTTGGCGAAAAGACGGGCGGCGATCTTCACGCCGGTGACGCGCTCGAAATTGATGAGCTTGAAATTGAAGAGCCGGGCGCGCGGCGGATCGAGCGGCAGGATGTTTTCGGGATCGTCGAAGGGCGGGTGGGGGAACTTTTTCGCATCGGCGGCGAGCGCGGCGAAGGCGACGGGGTCGGCGCGGAAAGCGGTGGCGGCGGCGCCGATGCGGTGGATCCGCACGGCGGTGATGACGTCGTCCTGCTGGATGAGCGGGAGGATTTCGCGGCCGCGCACGGTGCGGCCGAAGACGGTGTGGAGGTAGTTGAGGCGGTTGACGGGGGCGAGCGTGAGGAAGAATTGCGAACCGTTGGTATCGGGGCCGGCGTTGGCCATGGAGAGAATGCCGGCGTCGTCGTGGCGCAGGCCGGGGACGAGTTCGTCGGCGAATTCGTAGCCGGGACCGCCTTCGCCGGTGCCGAGCGGGTCGCCGCCCTGCACGACGAAACCGGGGACGACGCGGTGGAATTTCAGGCCGTCAAAAAACGGGGTGCCGGGCTTGGGGCCGAGCGTGCCCTCGGCGAGGCCGACAAAACTCGCGACGGTGAGCGGCGTTTTGGCGAAGAAGAGCTCGCACGTGATCGTGCCGCGCGGCGTGACGAATTCGGCGTAGATTCCCTCCTGCGCCAAGCCTGCGGCGGGCAGGCCCGGCGGTTTCGTGGCGGGTGAAAGGGTTTCGCCTCCGTGGCACGCGAGGATGGGAAAGAGCAGCGCCAGCAGGGTGGGCAGGAGTTTCATGCCGCGACGCTGAGGCAATTATGGCAGCGTCACAATGAAACTTGCACCGCGGCCCGGGCCGTCGCTTTCGGCGCGCACGGTGCCGTCGTGCAGGGTGACAAGGTGTTTCACGATGGAGAGGCCGAGGCCGGTGGAGGTTTCGCCGCCGGTCGGCCGCGCGGAGAGCCGCTGGTATTTGCCGAAGAGCCGGTCCTGTTCACCGGCGACCAGGCCCGGGCCTTCGTCGCGCACGGTGAGGCGGTGGCCACCGGGCGCGGGCCGGGTCACGGTGATCCAGATGCGGCGGCCGGGCGGGGAATATTTGACGGCGTTGCTGACGAGATTTTCGACGATCTGCCGGTAGCGGAATTCGTCAACCAGCGCAGTGGGCGAGCGCAGGGCGGTGTCGTCGGCGGTGAAATGCAGGGTGAGCTGCTTGGCGCTGGCGGTGGCGCGGTAGAGGTTGACGACTTCGGCGATGAGCCGGGGGAGATCGATGTTACGCCGGGTGAGGGCGATCTCGTGGATCTCGTGCTCGGTCTCGATGAGCAGGTTTTCCACCAGCTGGGACATGCGCTGGGCGGACTCGGTGATGCCGTTGACGAGGGTGGGATCGACGGCGCCGGGGGGCAGCTCGGCGCTGAGGGTCTGGGCGCTGAGGGCGATGGTGTTGAGCGGATCGCGGAGATCATGCGCGGCGAGCTCGATGAGCTCCGTCTTGATCTCGCCGGCGCGGGCGAGGGCGGTGTTGGTGGCGGCGAGTTCGCGATTGGTGGCGGCGAGTTCCTCGGCCTGGCGGGCGATGGTCTTCAGCTGCATGAACTCGCGGGCCTTGAGCGAATAGGTGACGCGCGACAGGGCCCAGAAAAAGATGACGGAATCGATCGCGATGACGCTGTGGCTGAAAACGATGATGCGGGTGGGCTGGAACAGCGGGAGCGCGAGGATGAAGACGACGGCGCTCGTCAGCATCAGCCAAAAGCTGGCGCGCGCACTGATATAAAAGCCCGTGGCGAAGGCGGCGAGGCCCAGCATGTAAACCGAGATGGTGCCGCTGAACCGCTGGTGAATGAGCGAGATCGCCATCATGCCGAACACGGAGATCCAGGAATAGACCAGCACCAGGGCGTGGTGCCGGCGCGTGACGCCGGCCGGCTGCGCGGGCCGGACGTATTGCATCAGCGGCACGAAAACGACGGGGAAGAGCACGAGGAAGACGTGCATGCCAAACCACCAGACGTAGGCGGGGTTTTGGGCCCACCAGCCTTGCAGGCGCCAGGCGAGGATATCGGGGAAAATGCCCAGCACCAGGTTTACGATGGCCACGCCGATGGCGAAGATGCCGACGCGCGGATAATTGGTGAAGGTGGCCTCGCGCGCGAACGCGTCGCGCTCCGTCTCGGGCAGTTGGTAAAACAGCGCCGCCTTCAGCTGGGCATACAACCCCGGCCGAGCGACCGGACTGGAATCAGGAGGAACGGAGGCGTGCATCAAGCCGGCGACGGAGGGCGGAGGGGTGCAGTGACGGAAGAATGGAAGACAGGCGGAAAATGCACGAAGGGCTCAGCTTAGCAGTTTTCAAAACGGCTTTGCAACGAGGTGTCTTACCCATGCGCGGGGCGGCCGTGCGGGATACCGGGGCGCGGCGGAAAATAATGGATCGCCGGAATGCGGCCGGTGGTGCTAGCAAACCGGCATGAAAATCTGCCGCATCATCGGGCGGGCCGCGTGTATCCTGCTGGCGGGGTGGGCGGTCGCGGCACAAGCCGCGGGGCTGCCGGCGGAGACGACCGTGACGAAGGTGACGAAATTTGAAATCGTGCGCGACAACCGCGTGAGCGGCACGGTGAAGCTTTCGCCCGGCGCGACGCTGGAGGTGTTCGATTTGGCGGAAGGTTACTTGATCGTGCGCTACCGCTCGCTGGCGGGCCGCGTGGCGGCGGCGGACACGGAACTGGCGGCGTTCGCGGCGACGCAGGCGGTGGCCAAACCGGAAGCCGCCGCCCCGGTCCCGGCTGCGGCCGCGGCCGCACCGGTGGTGAAGACGGCGACGCCGGCTGCGCCGCGGGCGGTTGCGGAGCCCGTCGCGGCGGGCCCGCTGGCGCCGTTTGCGCGGACGCTCGGCAGCAAGCTCGTGCGCCTGGAAAACGGGACGCTGAAGCCGCACGCCCAGGCGCGGCTGGCGGGCGTGAAGTTTTTTGCGATTTATTACTCGGCCAGCTGGTGCGGGCCGTGCCGGCAGTTTACGCCCGAGCTGGTCGATGCCTACGGCAAGATCCGCGCGCAGTATCCGGAGTTCGAACTCGTGTTTGTGAGCAACGACCGCTCCGCGGGCGACATGATGAGCTACATGCGTGACGACCGCATGGCGTGGCCGGCGGTGCGCTACGATGCGATCCGCGGGAGCCGCGACATCACGCGCTACGCGGGCAGCGGCATCCCGTGCCTCGTGCTGGTGGACGCCGATGGCAAGGTGCTGTCGGATTCGTTTCGCCGCGGTGATTACGTCGGACCCGACCTGGTGCTCGATGAGACGTGGAAAATTCTGCGCGACTATCGCCGGCAGGTGACGGGGAAGAAGACGTGAGGTGGGGTAGGGCGTGACCGCTGGGCACGCCGTGGGAATGGCGGTCGCGGTGGGTAATCGCGTCGGGCCCAGCGGTCCCGCCCTACCTTGAAATCATGGATTTTTTCCGATTGGACGCCGCGGCGGGAATTGAAAGGGTGAACGGGTGTTAATCCTCAATACGCTGGCACCGGTTTTCCTGATGGTGGCGCTGGGCGCATGGATGCAGCGGAGCGGATTCGTGTCGGAGGGTTTTTTGAAGGAATCGAACCGCGTGACCTACTGGCTGGGACTGCCGGCACTGTTGTTCAGCCAGCTCGCGAGCGCGTTGCCGTCGTTGCACGCAGCCGGGCCGCTGCTGCTGACGGTGTGCGTGGGCACCGTGGCGGTGATTATTTTCAGCTACGGCGTGGCGGTGGTGTGGCGGGTGCCGGGCGCGGCGATGGGGACGTTTGTGCAGGGGGCGTTTCGCGGGAACCTGGCGTTCGTGGGATTGCCGGTGATTTTCGCGCTGCCGGATACGGCGATCGCGGGGGGGCTGACGGTGCGGAGTGCGGCGATCATCGCGGTCGCGCCGGCGATGGTGCTCTACAATATCTTTGGCGTGGTCGTGCTCCTGCTGAGCCAGCACCGGCTGGGGCTCGCGATGGTGAAACCGTTTTTGAAGCAACTGCTGGTGACGCCGCCGTTGCTGGCGACGGTGGCGGGCATCGGGTTTGCGGCGCTGGGGTGGAAACTGCCGCTGGCGGTGGACCGCACCCTGTTCGCGCTCGGTGAAATGGCGCTGCCGCTCGGCCTGCTCGGCGTGGGCGGCTCGCTGGCGACGATCAACCTCGCGGCGGGCTGGCGGGTGCCGGGAGTTTCGGCGCTCATCAAGACGGCGGTGTCGCCGGCGATTGGTTGGTTGCTCGGCCGCTGGTGGGGGCTGGAGCCGGCGGCGCTGCAGGTGGCGATGATCCTGATGGCGTGCCCGACGGCGATTGTCTCCTACACGATGGTGCTGGCGATGAAGGGCGACGAGGCGATGGCCTCGACGACGATCGTGGCCAGCGTGGTCTGCTCGCTCGCGACGCTGGCGCTGATCGTGGGAGTGTTTTGAAAGCCGCGTTTATGGTCCAAGCACCCACATGGTTTTCGCGGTAGGAGCGCAGGTCTTGCGGCGTGGAGAAAAGCAATAGCTGCAAGCCTTTGACTCAAAGGTAAGGCCATCGTGGCAGGCAGCTGGCGATGGGTCGTTGGCTTGATCAAGGTTGGGCGAGATCGCCGCTAAATATCAACTTCCGCAGCCTGACCCCTTTTCAGCCCCCTAAATATCAATTTCCGCAGCCCGACCTCTTTTCAGGCTCCTACTGGTTAGCCATTTTTTACTTCTAGGGCTTTCTTTTGCACCCAGAACGCGCCATCCGGCTTGATCACCAAAACGTCGACAGGGCCACCGACGGTCTTTGCTCTAGCTTGAAAGCGAAGGGAGTCGATGGTCGCGCGAATAGCGAAGACGCAGAAATCAATCCCGTCCTGAAGGGTAAAGTAATTCCAGTGGATCGTGTGCGTAGGCTGATCGACATATTGCCCCTGAGCATCCTTTTTCCCGATGGGATTTATGATTCTGTCGAGCACGTCTATCTCGCCGTTCCACTGAACACCGAAGACCCCATCCTGATTTACTCTGCCGTAAAAATTGGCCGCGACCGCGACGGAAAACACACGCTGCTGTCGTTTACCATCAACCGTGTCGTAGCCTGCAACAAGGAAAGCGGAAGCCGGCGGGCCGGGCAATGCTCGGAAATAAGCCAATAGCTTCTTGACGGCTTCTTCGACCGTGATCCCTGCGCCAGAAAGCTGCTCTTGAATAAACGACTCTAGGTAGCCGCCGATCGGGCTTCCCTGAACATCCGCTGCTCCACAAGTAGAGATGCCAATTCCAGTCGGACTTAGGAAGGTCTTATAGTTCGAGTCGCTTTGGGGAAAAGTAAGGGGCGTCGGAGCTAGCGGACCTTGGATCGTCGTATTCAGCGTCAGCCGGCTATCGCTAGCCATCACGATGCCTTCGCGAACATAGACTGAGAGAACTAGTGACATAAGGTCGGGGCTTTGGGCTAACGTCATCAGTCAGACACGGATGGGCGAAGCCCTGGAGTTGTCTGTAGTGATCTGGTTAGCCCACCTTTTTGCTTTCATCTCGAAACTTCAAGTATGCTTCGGACGGTGTGCCCCAGCCGCCCAACTGCGAACTTTCGAAGAAGGTAGCTTTCTCACCGTTTTCTTCCAGCCATCGCACAAATTCCATCCCTGTCGGTGAAATGGTGATCATATCGTTCTTCGGGTCGAATTCGACGAGACCCAACTGAGCAAGCTGCCTTCTAAGTGCGCTCATTGCGGTGAAACCTCTCGACTTGGTTTCTGGGGTTTCAAATCCGTAGTCGATGCGGGCGTATTCGCTGTAACCCTTAGCATACTGTGCCAGTGCGATCATGAGCTGCTTCGCCTCTACCTTGAGCGATGCCGATACAAGCTTCGCAAAATTGGATGGCGGATTCGTAGTCGGAACCGACATCAGCGGCTTTGATTCATCTTTGGTCACCGAAGTCAGTTCATACTTCTGCTCCAGTGAATCGAAGCGTCGGTCAGTGGCTTTCCGAAACTCCTCGATAAAACTCTTCAACTCTCGACTTTGACGCTCGGCACTACGATCGGCGGCCCAGAAGAAGAGCCACGAAATGAAAATCGCGAAGACGGACAGCACGAAACTAATGTCGAACTGAACCTTCCCCAATTGAATCTGCCAAATGCCGACTCCGATGACCGTGACGATGACGAATGCGATTAAGCGCGTGGCCGCGATTGCCCTGTAACGATCAGTGTCGCGGAAGAGCAAAAGTTCTTCTTTCAGGAACTCCAAGATAACGTCGCGAATTTTCATATTTCTTGGCTATCGTTCAAGGTGAGCCACGCTCACCCGGATTGAGGACGGAGTCGAGAGCGGGGGATGTCATGTGCGAAGAAGGTGAGATGGTGAGCGTTGGCTCTAGTAGCTGGTTAGCCTTCTTTCTTCTTCTTCGATTCGGACAGAAATACCACGCTTGCTAGCGCAGCGTGGGCAAAGGCAATACGGGCCGCTGCTATCCGGGCCCGAAGCGCGCAAGAACCATCCGGCTTCTTTGGACGCGATAGCATGCCGGATCGCCCACTTGCCCCATGGCGCTTCGCCTTCGTCTTCCTTTCTTATGTCGTCGGTTGCGTTTAGGCGCGCATCGCACTCGCGGCAGATCATATCGAGCTGAACTTCGAGCTCGATGGCATACTCCTGAATTGGGGCAACAGATGCGCTCACGGCTTGATGGCTAACAGTGTTATTCGGCTTAAGTGCGATTAATTGCCCGGCGAGGTAAGTTGGCCGGAGGGAATTGATTGCCAAATTTCAGGGGTAAATTTTTGCTTTGAGGCATGCCGCGAGCGAGGGCGCGATTTCGCATTTCCATTAAGGATAATCTGACGGGCGAGGCCTTGAAAGTCGAGCTTGTGGATGCGCCCGGTTTGTGGGGGGAACGTCGGTTTCGTATTCGCGTGAATGGCCGGGAGGCCGCTCGGGTGAAGGAGGCGACGTTGACGGAAGTTTTTGACCGGTTGCGCCGGTGGACGGCGGCGCGCCGGCGGGCTTGACGTGAAAGAGCCCGGACCCACTCGATGGGCGATGATGGGCGTCGGGTGGTTGCGGGCAGAATCGAAGCGGACGGCGCGGAGAGCGGTCACTACCGGCGGGCAGCGGAATGCTGGTCCTGCTGGCTTCAATCGAGCGCCAGGCCTTCGAGGATGAGGCGGAGGCTGTCGAGGCGGAGGCGGGATTGCTCGATCGCGGTGCGGACTTGCAGGACTTGGTTTTTTGCCAGGTCGATTTCCTCCGGACGGATATTGTCGTTGAGCTTGGAGAGATCGACCAGGCGCTGGAGATCCGCCGTGAGGACGGTGGCGGCGCGTTCGCGGGCGGTCTTTTTCAGGGTCAACGTCAGGGCGGTGGCGCGGGTGCTGGCGCCTTCGATCAGGTTTTTTAACAGCGTGGCGTTGAAGCCGGGGCGTTCGAGAAAGCGCGTGAGCGGGGCGTCTTCGACGTCGGCGGCGAGGCGCGAATAAAGCGCGTCCTCGGTGAGATCGTGGCCGTGGATGTCCACGAGCACGCGGATGGGCGTCGGCGCAAGAAACTGGTCCACGTGCCACCGGGCATCGGCGACGGTTTCGAGGACGAAGACCGCCTCAAGGAGGAGGTTGGGTTTGTCGGCTTCGAGCACGCAGAAGGACGTGGTGCCGGCAGGGGAATCGACGAGGAGATCCAGCGCATCGGTGACGAGCGGGTGGTCGGCGGAGAGGAAGCGGATGTCTTCCCGGGCGATGGCGCGCGTGCGGCTGTAGGTGGCGAGCATGCCGTCGCGCGGGATCGAGGGAAAGCCTTCGACGTAGGCGTGGGCGGCGTCGAGGTGGAGGTCGCCGGCCTCGTGTTCGCTGACGCGCACCCCGAAGTGGTCGAGGAGGTCGGTGAGGATCTTTGGGAGGAGCGGGTCGGCGTCGGCGGCGCGCACGCGGTCGATCACGGACCGGGCGATGGCGGGGTTGAAGGAGTTGAGCTCGAGGAGGCGGTCGCGGCCCTGCTTCAGCTTGAGTTGAAGCGCGGCACGGAAAGTTTCGGTCTCGGCGATGAGGGCGTCGAGTTGGGCGCGGACGGTTGGCTTGGGCCGGCCTTCGCCGCAGGCGGTGGCGAGGGCGAGGAGGCGGTCGCGGAAGGTCTCGGCGTAGTCGTTGCCGCCGTGGAGCGGGGCCTCGAAGGCGTTGAGGCCGCGGTGATACCACTCGGCGACGGCGGCGTCGGCTCCGCCCGCGAGGCAGGGCACGTGGATTTTGATGGTCTCGGTTTGCCCGATCCGATCGAGGCGGCCGATGCGTTGTTCGACGAGGCTGGGGTTGAGCGGGAGGTCGAAGAGGACGAGGTGGTGGGCGAACTGAAAGTTGCGGCCTTCGCTGCCGATCTCGGAGCAGAGGAGGAGTTGCGCGCCGTCTTTTTCGGCGAACCAGGCGGCCTGGCGGTCGCGCTGGATGAGCGGGAGGCCTTCGTGGAAGAGACCGAGGTTGAGGTTGTGCCTTTCCTTGATGGCGGCTTCGAGGGCGAGGACCTTGCGCGCGGAGCGGCAGATGAGGAGGACTTTGGCGGGCGCGGTTTTTTTGAGGAAGGCGACGAGCCAGTCGAGGCGCGGGTCGTCCTTGTAGGTGTAGCGGAGGCCGGACGGGGAAGCTGAGAGTTGAGGGTTGAGAGTTGAGGGATCGGAGGGGGCGGCGGATTTGGACTTGGCGCCGGGGATCGTGGTGAGCGGGGCGGTGATGGAGACGAGGGGCGCGGCGGATTTGGCTTTGGGCTTTTTGGCGGACTTGGGTTTGCGCGTGGGTTTGGCGGGTGGCTCGTCGTCGTTGAGAGCTGCATTCAGGGCGTCGTCGGATTCGTCGGTGGGGTCGGGGGATGCTTCGGACCACTCGCTAACGCTCGTGGCTACTTCGGAGTCGTCGTCGGAGTCTTCGGGGGATGGGGAGGCGAGGGCGGCTTCGGCTTCTGCGGAGAAATCGATCGAGATGGGGGCGTGGTCGATGGGCGCGGCGGCGCCTTGGATGCGGCTGGCGTTGTGGGCGTTGGCGTCGGTGGCGGCTTCCTCGGCTTGGAGTTCGCGGGCGACGCGGGCGAGCAGGGCGGGCGTGGCGTCGGGGAGGGCGACGGGACAGTATTGTCGCGTAGGAAAGCCGGCCATGGCGGCGCGGGTGTTGCGGAAGACGACGCGGCCGGTGCCGTGTTGGTCGAGCAAGGTGCGGAGAAGGGCTTCGCGGGCGCCGGGTTTGCCGACGTCGAGCGCGGCGAGATGGGTGGCGAGGGTTGCGGGGTCGCGGTCGAAGATCTGGCGGAGGGCGGCCTGGTCCTTTGCGGAGAGGACTTTGCTATCGACGATTTTTTCGGCGATCCCGGCGATTTTTCCGAAGTCGGCGGTCTCGTCGAGGAACGTCTCGTAGTCGTTGTAGCGGTGCGGGTCGAGGAGACGGAGACGGGCGAAGTGTCCGGCGAGGCCGAGCTGGGTGGGCGTGGCGGTGAGGAGGAGGAGGCCGGGGGTTTTGCGGGCGAGTTGCTCGACGAATTGGTAGTCGGGGCTGGCGGCTTCAGGAGTCCAGCCGAGGTGGTGGGCTTCGTCGACGATGACGAGATCCCAGCCGGCCTCGATGACTTGGGTGCGGCGGGTGGCGGAGTCGGGGCCGGCGAGGTAGGCGATGCTGGCGAGGCCGAGCTGGCTGGAGAGGAAAGGATTCTTGCCGGGTTCGGAGGCTTCGACGGCGAGGCAGCGGGGTTCGTCGAAGATGGTGAACCACAAGTTAAAGCGGCGGAGGAGCTCGACGAACCACTGGTGGGTGAGGGATTCGGGGACGAGGATGAGGGCGCGTTTGGCGCGGCCGGTGGCGAGGAGGCGCTGGAGGATGAGGCAGGCCTCGATGGTTTTGCCCAAGCCGACCTCGTCGGCGAGGAGCACGCGAGGCTGCTGGCGGCTGGAGACTTCGTTGAGGATATAAAACTGGTGAGGGATGAGGTCGATGCGGCCGCCGAGAAAACCGCGGACGTCGGACTGGCGGAAGCGGTGGCGGGCCTGGAGCGCGCGCAGCCGCAGGTCGAAGACGGCGGAAGGATCGGCCTGGCCCGCCATGAGGCGCTCGGCGGGGGAGCTGACGCTGGTGAGATCGGAGATGACGTCTTCGCGCACGCGCTGGCCGGCGGAACCGACGTAGGTGAGCAGGCCGGCGGTCTCCTCGACGGAGGCGACGGTGAACTTGTCGCCGGCGCGGGGGGCGACGGTTTCGCCGACGGCGAACTGGACGCGCTTCAGGACGGGAGTGCCGCGGGCGTAGATGCGTTTTTCGCGGGTGGCGGGAAATTCGATCGTGATGCGGGTGGGATCGAGCTCCGCGACCAGGCCGAGACCGAGTTCGGGTTCGCGTTCACTGAGGCAGCGTTGGCCGACAAAACCAAGAGACATAGCGGGTCATCAGACGCGGTGCGGCCGCGAGCGCAATCCCCGGGTGCAAAAGGGATGAAGAATCCCGGGGCAGCGGATAAAACGACGAGGTGAGGCGTGGGGGTGTGGCAAAGGGTCGCGGGATCGAAGTCGCGTTAGGAATTGAAACGCGGAGGGCGCGAAGGCCGCGGAGACGAAAACAGAGAAAATGGATTATGGAGTGATGCTTATATCACTATGCGCAGCCTGCCTTCTTTTCTGCTCTCTGATCGTGGAGTTTTTTGAGAACGGGACACTACAAGCTACGGGCCCTGTCTTGTTCAGCCTGTTTCCATTCGTTCCGTAATATACTATAGATAGCTGAAGATCTTACGCGCCCGTCCCACACGACTTTGTCTTCTCGCATCACACCATCGAGCTTCGCGCCAAGTTTTTCGATGGCTCGACGCGATCGCAGGTTTAACTCGTCTGTCTGCAAGACGACACGATTCAGGCGCAGCTCTTCGAATGCATAATTCAGAAGCAGATCCTTGCACTCGCGATTAACTCCTCCGCGATGAAACGGCAGCGCCAGCCAAGTCGATCCAATCTCAACCGACCGATGGATAAGATCAACGTGCCACAATGACGTGCTGCCTATGTGTTCTTTTCGTTCCCTGTGGAATATTGAAAACGGTATCCGATGTCCCCTCTTCTGTTGAGCGAGTGCGGACTCCACCTCACGTCGCATTCCGTCGGCATCGGGTGGAGGCTTACGTAGCCACCAAGTCCATAGCGATAGGTCGCCAGAGTAGCGTAGAAAGTCGCTCACATGGTCGAGCGACAGTGGGATGAGCGAAATGGTGCGGCCATTCATTTGTGCCGAGCAGTGTTATTCGCCATGCGAGAATGGTAGTCTTTCACGGTGAACTGGTGATCGCTACTCCGCCGGGATTTCCAGGCGCATGCCGGGGATGAGGGGGCGGTTGCCGCGGAGCTGGTCGTTGTTGGCGGCGTAGATCACGCGCCAGCGCTCGGGTTTGCCGTAATATTTCAGCGCGATGCGCTCGAGGGTTTCGCCTTCGAGGACGGTGTGGTAGCGGACGCCGCGTTCCTCGGCGAGGCGCGCGGCGGCGGCGCGGAGGCGCTCGGGATTGGTGCGCAGCACGGCGGTGGGCGGGGTCTCGCTGGCGGGGGCGTTTTCCAGGCGCAGCGTGGCCTGGAGATCGTCGGCGCCGCTGGCGGAGGTCGTGCGGGCGTCGGCGAGCGTGGTCGCGGCGGTGCGGTCACGGTTGGCGACTTGCAGCTGCGTGCGCACGGATTGCGCATCGAGCTCGGCGCGGTTGCGGGCGTCCTTCTGCGTGAGGAGTTCGGAGTTGAGCTGGGCGAGTGCGACGAGGGCCTGCTCATTTTTCACGGTGAGTTCGCTGACCTTGCGAGTGAGGCGGGAGTTTTCGGCGCGCACGCGGGCGACCTCGGAGCGGAGCTGGTTGGTCTCGTCCTGCAGTTCGGTGTAGGTGCGCATGGCGGCGGCGAGTTTTTCCTCGGTGGTGCCGAGCTGGGATTGCACGCCGGCGAGTTCAGCGGTGGCGGCGGCTTCGCCGGACGCGGCCGGTGGCGTGGACTGGAGACGCTGGCGGTCGGCGTCGAGTTTGGCGTAGCTGGCGCGGAGGGTGGCGAGCTCGCGGGTGGTCTCCTGGAGGCGGGCGACGAGTTCGGGCTGCGCGGGATCGGCGGCGGTCGCAGTGTAGCGGTTTTCCAGCGCGGCGCGGAGGGCGGCGCCTTCCTTGCGCGCGAGGGCGAGTTCCGCCTGCAGGATTTTTTTCTCCGAGCGCAGGTCGGCATTTTCCGCGATGGCGCCCGATTCGCTGGCTGCCGGCGCGGGGTCGAGGCGGCCGAGATGGACGTAGCCACAACCGGAAAGCAGCAGCGCGGTGAGCGCGGGCAGCAAGACGGTGGGACGGGCAGTAAACATACCTGCGCAACAGACCGGTAAAAGACCCTACAGGCAACCCTGCGCGCGGACTTTTATTACGGGATAACGAGCGTCATCCCGATGGTCAGGCTGCGATCGTTGGGGAGCTTGGCGCGGTTGGCGGCGAGGATTTCGGGCCAGCGGTTGCCGTTGCCCAGATACTGGCGGGCAATGCCGGAGAGGGTGTCGCCGGAGACGACGGTGTGCGTGCGCAGCTCGGGCGCGGAAGGCGTCTTGAGATCGACCGGCGGGGAGGCGACGAAGAGGGCGGTGCCGGGACGGGTGGGAACGGCGAGGGTGCTGCTGGGCGAAGCGGCGCCGGCGGCGGTGCGGGTGCGGAGCGCGGAGTATTCGGCGATGACGGCGTTGAGCTGGTCCTGCGTCTGGCGCAGCTGGGTGCGGAGCGAGTCGACGAGCCGCGCGGTGGCCGTGGCGGTGGTGAGCTGGTCGCTGAGCGCGCTGGCCTGGCCGTTGCTGGCGGCGAGCTGGTTTTCGAGGGAGAGTTTTTCGGCGGCGAGTTTTTCCGCGGTGACCTTGAGCTGGTCGTTCTCGGTTTGGAGCAGGGAGTAGCTGCGCAGGGCGGTGGAGAGCTTGGACTCGATGTCCGCGACCTGCTGGGGATCGAGCGCGTCGGTCGCGGCGAGCGGAGTCTCGGCCGGGGCGGTGAGGGAGGCGGCCGCAGCCTCGGCGGCGGCGGAGCGGGCGGCCGAGAGCTCGGCGACCTGTTGGCGCAGGGCGGTGTTTTCGGCGGCGAGGGCGGCGTTTTCCGCGGACTGGTTGGGCAGCTTGCCGATGTGGACGTAGCCGCAACCCGAAAGCATCAAGGTGAGCAGGGCAGCAGACAGGACGGCGGATGGGCGGAAAAGACTCACGGCGCAGACAGAGGCAAATAAACGGGGCGGTGGCAATCCTGCGGTGGCCGGGGCATTTGGCCCGGATGGGACCGGCTTACGGGATGCGGAGCTGCATGCCGATGCTGAGGCTGCGCTCGTTGGCGAGGACGGCGCGGTTGGCCTCGAGAATCTCGGGCCAGCGCGAGCCGCTGCCATAATACTGGCGGGCAATGCCGGAAAGTGTTTCGCCGGCGGCGACCGTGTGGGTGCGCGGGGCCGGTGCGACAGGTGCGGGAGCCGCTGCGGGCGTGGCGGAGGCAACCGCGGCGGGGGTGCCGGGGCGCGTGGGCACGGCGAGCACGCTGCCGGGGGACGGCGCGGCGATGGCGAGGCGGGTGCGCAGCTGGGAATTTTCGGCGAGGGTCGCGTTGTGCTGGTCCTGCAACTGGCGCAGCTGGGTGCGGAGGATCTCGGCCTGCGCGGCCGTGGCCGAGGTGGTGGTGAGCTGCTCGGAGAGGCCGGCGGCCTGGCTGGTGGTGCCGGCGAGCTGGGTCTCGAGCGCGGATTTGTCGGCGGCGAGTTTGTCGGCGCCGGCCTTGAGGCGGTCGTTTTCCTCCTGCAGCAGGGAGTAGCTGCGGAGGGCGGTGGCGAGTTTGGCCTCGGTGTCAGCGAGGGCAGGGTCCGGGGTTTGGACGGCGGGAGCCGGGCGGGTGGAGAGTTCGGTCAGCTGCTGGCGAAGCGTGGCGCGTTCGCTGTCAAGTTCGCGGGCGTTCTGTTCGGCGGTGGCGAGCGTGGCGGCGGATTTTTCAAGGCCGGCCTTCAGCTGCTCGTTGTCGCGCTGGAGCAGGCTGAAACTGTTGAGCGCGGTGGCGAGTTTCTCCTCGGTGGCGGCGAGTTCCTGCCGGAGGGAGGTGAGGGCGGCGGGGGGCGTGGCGTTGGCCGCGGCCGCTTGCCGGGCGGCAGCCTGGCTGGCGGCGAGGGATTGTTCGGTGGCGGCGAGGCGTTGCGAAAGTTCGGTGACGCGGGCGGCGGCTTCCGTGGCCTGACCCGTGAGGCGGTCGCGGTCGGCGTTGAGCTTGGCGATGATCTGCGCCTGTGCGGCGGACTGGCGGTTCGCGGTTTCCACGGCGGCTTGCGCGGCGGCGAGTTCGCGGGCGGCGGCGGCGCTGGCGCCCGAAGCGGATTTGGCGGCGGCGAGCTGTTGCTCGAGGGAAGTCTTGGCGGTGTTGAGTTCGGCGATCTGGGTGGTGAGGGAGCCGGCCTGGCGGCGCACTTGATCGGCATCGGCGCGGGCGGCGGAAAGCTCGGCGGCGAGTTTGGCGGCGTCGCTGTGGTTCGCTGATTCGCTGGAGAGGGAAGCGTTGAGGCGCTTTTGCTCGAGGGAGAGTTCGTCCATCTGGACGCGGACCTGGGCGAGGGCCTGCTGGGCCTCGGTGAGGGCGCGGCCGCGCTGCGAGGCGATATCCTCGAGCTCCTGGTTTTTGGCGGCGAGGGCGCGGCCTTCGGTCGTCGCGTCCTGCACCTGCTGCTGGAGCTTGCGGTAATCGTCGGCGGAGAAACGGCTGGCGGCGACGCGCAGCGTGGCGAGCTCGGCGGAACTGTCGGCGAGGGCCTTGGCGGCTTCGTCCTTCGCGGCGGTGGCGGTGGCGAGTTCGGTGGTGAGCTGCTGTTGAGCGGCCGTGAGGGCGGCGATCTTTTGATTGGCGGATTCGATGTCCGCCTTCGCGGCGGCGGCGGCGGATTCGTCCTGCGACTTCGTGGCGCGTGACGCGGCGAGCGCCTGCTCGGCGAGGAAAGCTTTCTTGGAAAGATCGGCCTCGTGCTTGGTGGCGGCGGTCACCTTGGCGGCGAGCGAGTCGCGCTCGGCGGTGAGACGCTCCAGTGCCTGGAGCTGCGTCGTGGACTGCTTGGCGGCGAGGTCGGCGGCAGATTGGGCGGCGGTGAGCGCCTGGGCGTGTCCGGTGGCGGCGGCTTCGAGTTCGCGGTTGCGGGCGGCGAGGGCGCGGCCGGCCTCGGCGCTGGCTTCGGTGGCGGCGGTGTGGTCGGCTTGGAGCTGCGCGAGTTCCTTGCGCGTGGCAGCGAGCTCGGCGGAGATTTTGGCCGAGCCGCCGGCTTGGTCGCTGGCGGCGGCGAGGGCGGCTTGCAGGCGGGTTTGCTCGGCGGTGAGTTGGGCGACGCGGGACTCGGCTTTGGCGACGGTGTCCTTCAGCTCCTGATTTTTGGTGACGACGGAGGATTCGGCGGCAGTCAGGCGCCGGGTAAGTTCCGTGGTGCGCGCGGCGGCCTCGGTGGCTTGCGCGGCGAGGGTGTCGCGTTCGGTGGTGAGCTGGGCGACCTGGACGGTGAGCGCGGCGGCGTCCCGCTGCTTTTGCGCGGTGGCGGCGAGGCTGGCGGTGAGTGTGGATTTTTCGGCGGAAAGTTTTTCGAGGTCGGCTTTCAGGCCGGCGTTTTCCTGCGTGAGCGCCTGGGAGGCGGCGAGGGCGGCGGCGAGCTTTTCGCTGCTTTGGCCGAGTTCCTGGCGGGCAGAGGCGAGCGCGGACTTGTCGGCAGAGGTCTTCGCGACCTGAGCGGAGAGTGTGTCGCGTTCGGCGGTGAGCTGGGCGAGGGCCTGCGTTTGCGCGGCGAGTTTTTTGCTGGCGGAGTCGGCGTTCGTCTTCGCTGCGGCGAGGGCGGATTCGTCCTGGGACTGCGTTGCGCGTGACGCGGCGAGCTGTTTCTCGAGAGCCGTTTTATCGAAGGCCAACTGAGTGGCTTGCGCGATAATGGCGGATTTTTCAGCCGTGGATTTTTCGGCCGCGGCCTTCAGCTGGGCGTTTTCCTGCGTGACGGCCGTGGACGCGGTGAGCGCGGCGGCGAGTTTCTCGTTGGCCTGGGCCAGTTCCTGACGGAGAGAGGCAAGGGCAGGTTTGTCGGCGGAAGCTTTCGTGGCCTGAACGGCGAGGGTGTCACGCTCGGTGGTGAGCTGGGCAAGGGCCTGGGTTTGGGCGGCGAGTTTTTTAGTGGCGGACTCGGCGTCGGCTTTTGCCGCGGCGAGGGCGGATTCGTTTTGGGACAGCGTCACGCGCGAAGCGGCGAGCTGTTTCTCGAGGGCAGTCTGGCTGGCGGTGAGTTTGGCGATTTGCGCGGCTTGGGCTGCGGCGGATTTTTCCGCGCCGGATTTCAGCTGGGCGTTTTCCTGCGCGAGGGTGGAAGCCGAGGCTTGGGCGGCGGAAAGTTTTTCGGTCGCTTGCGCGAGTTCCTGGCGAAGGGAAGTGAGGGCGGTTTTGGTGCCGGCGGCCTCCGTGGACTTGGCGGCGAGGGCGTCGCGCTCGGCGGTGAGCTGGGCGATTTGTGCGGTTTGGGCCGCGGCGGATTTTTCGGCAGCGGATTTCAGCTGGGCGTTTTCCTGGGTGAGGGCGGAGGAGGCGGTGAGGGCGGCGGCGAGCTTGGCGTTGGCCTGCGCGAGTTCCTGCTGGAGGGAGGTGAGGGCGGGTTTGCCGGCGTTGGCCTGCGTGACTTGGGCCGCGAGGGCGTCGCGTTCGGTGGTGAGCTGGGCGAGGGCCTGAGCTTGGGCGGTGAGTTTCTGGTTGGCGGAGTCGGCCGCGGCTTGCGCGGCCGCAACGGCGGCGAGGTTGGTGGTGTGGCCCGAGGTGGCGGCGGCTTGCGCGTGGGCGAGGTCGGCCTTGAGCTTTTCGTTTTCCTGCCACGCGGCGGCGACTTCGGCACTCAGCTGCCTTTTGTCGGCCTCGAGGGCGGCGAGATCGGTTTTTTGGGTGTTGGCGGCGGCGAGCGCCTGTTCGGCCGCAGCCGCGCGCTGGGTGAGTTCGGTTTCGCGGCCGAGGGCTTGGGCGACGCGGGCGGCGATGACGTCGCGTTCGGCGGTGAGGCGTTCGATGGCGTGGGCTTGGGACGCGGCGAGGGTGGTGGCGTTGGCGGCGGTGGTGCCGGCGGTGGCTTGGGCGGCGGCGAGTTGCTGCTCGAGTGCGGTCTTGGCGGCGGTGAGTTGTGCGAGCTGTTCGCTCAGTGTGGCGGATTCGCGGCGGGATTGCTCGGCGAGGGCGCGGGCGGTGGAGAGTTCGGCGAGTTGGGCCTGGGCTTGCGCTAGAGCGTGCCGGGAGGTGGCGAGGGCTTGGTCACGCTGGGCGACAAGATCGAGGAGCTGCTGATTTTGGGCGACGAGGGCGGGATCGGCGGCGGGCGCGGTGTCGCGGGCCTCGCTGACGGGCGCGGATGGGGGGGCGCCGCGAACGGGAAGTGGAGCCGGGGTGGCTTCGGTGGCAGCGGCGAGGTCGGCGGCGGGGCTGGTTTTGTCCGATTCCTGGCGGTTGTCGGGCTGGTCTTTTTTCCGGAGGAGGCCGGTGGGCGTGTTGACGGATTTGCTGCGGCGCTCTTCGAGGAGCTGTTTGCCCTCGGCGAGCTGGGCGGGGGAAATCTCGGCGAGGAGCTGGCGGAGGGCCTTGCCGGTCATGCCGTTTTCCTCGGCGAGCGTGAGCCAGACGTAGGCCTGGGGCAGGTCGCGGCTGTTTACGTAGGCGAGGCCGAGATTGTATTGGGCGATGGAGTTGCCGCGCTCGGCCTTGGCGCGCAGGGAGGAGTTCTCAGGCGCGTCGGCCGCGGACATCGCGGGAGCGAAAAAGGTGCAGGACAATGCGAGCAGAAGGGCGCGGCGGCGGAAAGGGGCGGACATCAGGGAGAGCGTGGATGAAAGCGGTCGCCAACTCAACCTGAACCATGAGCGGAACCGGTTTTGACGGGAGTTTGACTGCGAAGGATTTAGCGGCGGCCGGGGCTCTTGGTGCGCTCGACGGCGCGGTGCCAGCCGGCTTGAAGGGCGCGCATGGCGGCGGCGGGGGCGGTGGGGCGGAAAACGCGGTCGGCAGTCCACTGGCGGGAAATTTCGGCGCGGTTTTTCCAGAAACCCACGGCGAGGCCGGCGAGGTAGGCGGCGCCGAGGGCGGTGGTCTCGGTGGTGCGGGGGCGGACGACGGGCACGCGCAGGAGGTCGGCTTGAAACTGCATGAGCGTGGCGTTGGCCGTGGCGCCGCCGTCGACGCGAAGCTCGCGGAGTTTTATTTTCGCGTCGGCCTGCATGGCGTGGATGAGGTCAGCGCTCTGGCAGGCGATGCTTTCGAGCGCGGCGCGGGCGAGGTGGCCGGCGGTGCTGCCGCGGGTGAGGCCGGAGAGCGTGCCGCGCGCGGCGGGATCCCAGTGCGGCGCGCCGAGGCCGGCGAACGCGGGGACGAGGTAGACGCCGCCGTTGTCGGGGACGGTGGCGGCGAGCTTTTCAACGTCGGCGCTGCAAGCGATGAGCCCGAGGCCGTCGCGCAGCCATTGGACGACGGCGCCGCCGATGAAGACGGAGCCTTCGAGCGCGTATTCGGTTTTGCCGCCGAGGCGCCAGGCGACGGTCGTGAGAAGATTGTGCCGGGAGACGACGGGTTTTTCGCCGGTGTGGAGCAGCAGGAAACAGCCGGTGCCGTAGGTGTTCTTGGCCATGCCGGGAGACCAACACGCCTGGCCGAAGAGCGCGGCCTGTTGATCGCCCGCCATGCCGGCGATGGGCACGCCGCGGAGCGCGGGGACGGCGGAGACTTCGCCGAAGACCTCGCTGTTGCCGCGGACGCCGGGCAACACTTCGCGCGGGATGCGCAGGAGTCGGAGCAATTCGTCGTCCCAGTCGCCGGTGCGAAGATTGAGGAGGAGCGTGCGCGAGGCGTTGGAAATGTCGGTGGCGTGGACGCGGCCGCCGGTGAGTTGCCAGAGCAGCCAGGTGTCGACGGTGCCGAAGGCGAGTTCGCCGCGGCCGGCGCGACGGCGGGCGCCGGGGATGCGATCGAGGAGCCAGGCGAGCTTGGTGCCGGAGAAATACGGGTCGAGCAGCAGCCCGGTGCGCTGGCGAAAGGTGGGCTCGAGGCCGCGGCGTTTCAACGCGGCGCAGGCGGCGGCGGTGCGACGGTCCTGCCAGACGATGGCGGGGTAAAGCGGCCGGCCGGTGCGGCGATCCCAGAGCAAGGTGGTTTCGCGCTGGTTGGTGAGGCCGAGGGCGGCGACGTCGCGGCCGGTAAGATTGGCCTTGGCGAGCGCGCCGAGGGCGGTGAGCCGGGTGCTTTCCCACAGATCGTGCGGGTCGTGCTCGACCCAACCGGGCTGCGGGTAGTGCTGGGGAAACTCCTGCTGCGCGGTGGCGCGCGCCCGGCCGCGGTGGTCAAACACGATGGCGCGCGACGACGTGGTGCCTTGGTCGAGCGCGAGGACGTAGCGGGGCATGGCGGCAGCGTGGGCCGACGCACCGGCGCGGGCAAGCGCAGGCGGGTTCGGGCGAAATGGGTTTGTAACCTAATAGGTTACAAACGGGCTGGGCGGTGTGGGGGCGGTGCGGCGGTTGGGGCCGCCTTCGCCAGGCCGGCGGCGCGACAAGGCTTGGCTCGGCGGCGGCAGTCGTCAGCATGCGGGGTGGTGCCAGCGCAGGCTGCGGCGGGGCATTTCGGGTGAACTTTTAGGAAAACCCCGAGTCTGAGCGCCAACTGACTACTGCCATGAACACCACCACCAAACACCACCTGACTTTCACCGCATTGGCGGCCGCCCTGCTGCTCGGCGGCTGCGCCACCGACCCGGGCTCCACGGTGACGCAGGACTCGACGAAATACACGATCGAGAGCACCGAGAAATTTGCGCGCCTCGACAAGGCCACGCAGGCGGCCGTGAGTTGCACCGGCCTGCAGGAGCGGCTGCTGCCCGATGGGCGGATGGAGGTGGTCGCCAGCGTGCGCAACAGCAGCGCGGCGCCGCTGCGCGTGCAGGTCAACTGCGTGTTCAAGGACGGGCAGGGCTTCACGACCGGCGACGAGACGGCTTTTCAGAACCTGACGCTGGCGGAAAATTCCACCGAGGCGGTGCGCTTCACCGCGGCGAACCGCGAGGCGAAAAATTACACGATCCGTGTGCGACAGGCGCGGTGAAACGCGGCGGCCCGGGCGCGGAGCCGGCGCGGACCGGGAAGGGTTTGCCGGTTGAAGCGAGCCGGCGCATGGGGAGGTTTGCGCGGGTGAGTTGAGGTTCATTACCCACGGCGCAAAACTTGAACTGCTTGCGGGGCGGGCCTACGGCTCGATACATGCGGGCGGCGGTCATCGAAGATCAAACGCTTATGCGCGACTACCTCATCGCGCTGCTGCGCAAGCACGTCGGCGCGACGGAGATCGTGGGCATCGGCTCGATGAAGGAACTGGCGGCGCAGGAGGCGGCGCTGCGCGGGGTCGGGCTCATCCTGCTCGACATCGACCTCGGGGACGGCACGACGCTCGACTGGGTGCTGGAGCGCGCGGCGCGCGGCGAGACCGGCGCGATGGTGGCGATCAGTTCGATCGGCGCGCAGTTTCCCTTTAAGAAAATCCAGAGCGCCGGGATCAGCCTCGCGCACAAAAACGACAGCGAGAAGGAAATCGTCGACATCATCCAGCGGACGCTGAGCGGTGGGACGGTGATTTCGAAACGCGTGATGGAGGTCATGTCCGCGGGCGCGCGCGACCCGCAGTCGCCGCTCAAATTACTCGGGCCGAAGGAGCAGCAGATCCTCGGGTTGCTGGGGCAGCGGCTGTCCAACGACGAGATCGCGGAGATCCTCGGCAGCGCGCCCAACACCGTGGCCGATCACCGCAAGCGCATCATGCGCAAGCTCGACTTGCACAACATCGAGGGGCTGATCGATTTTGCGATCCGCCATGGCGTCGTCTTCGATTCGAAGGCGGCGGCGGCGAAGGCCTCGCTCAAGCCTTGAGGCGCGACTGCGTGGCGCTGATTTCCTCGGCGGCGAAAATCAGCAGGCGGGTGACCGCGCCCCAGTCGGCGCGGTCGGAGGCTTCCTCGAGGAGGCCGGCCTGTTCGGCGGCGGTTTCCTCGCCGGCCTGGAGCAGCAGGCCGCGCAGGGCGTGCGCCTCGGTGGCGGTGCGCGGGTCGTGGAGGCGCGCCATGGTGGCGACGCCCTGCCACTTGCGGGCGATGTCGGCGGCCAGCTGTTCGGCGGAAGGGGCGATGTCGCCGAGCGAGGCCAGCGGATTGGCGGCGCCGGCGTAGGTGTGCGTATCGAGCGAGCGTTTCGGCCGCAGGCCCTCGGAGAGGCCGCGGATCACGCGCTCGAGTTTTTCCTTGGTCACGGGCTTGGTGACAAAACCGGTCATGCCGGCGGCGCGCGCCTCATCGAGCTTTTCCTTGGTGGAGTAGGCGGTGACGGCGACGATGGGCGGCGTGGGGAGCGGGAGGAGTTTGACGAGCTGGCGGCAGAGCGTGCCGCCGTCGGTGTCGGGCAGGCGCCAGTCGGTCAGCACGAGGTCGTATTGCTGGGAGCCGGCGAGCTTGAGCGCGCTGGCGCCGTCGGCCGCCCAGTCGACCGTGTAACCGAGCGCGCGCAGCACGTGGCCGAGGGCGAGGCGGTTGTAATCCTCGTCCTCGATGGCGAGGGCGCGCGAGACGGTGTCGGGCAGGCCGGGCGCCACGGCGGGCGGCTGCGCGTTGACGAGCGTGAGCTCGAGCGCGAACTCGGTGATGCCTTCGCGGCTCGCCGCGGTGATGCGGCCGCCCATCGCGTGCGCGAGCCGGCGGCAGACCGCAAGGCCGAGACCCGAACCCGGGATGCTGCCGGTGTTGGTGCCGCGCTGGAATGACTCGAACAGCCGGGAAAGTTCCTCGGGCGGGATGGTGGGTCCGCTGTTGCGCACGGCGAGGCGGAGGCGGGTGCGCCCGGCGCCCGCGGAGACGAGACGCACGTCAACGCCGGCCTCGCGGGGCACGCCGTATTTGAGCGCGTTGGAAATCAGGTTGCACACGATCTGGCGGATCTTGCCCGAATCGCCGTGGAGCCACGCCGGCTGCTCCACGGGCGGCAAGATGCAGGACGTGAGCTCGGGATCCATCGCGCGCGCGGCCTCCTCGACCAGGGAGCGGATTTCGAAATCGACGTTGGTGAGCGTGACCTGGCCGCGCTCGATGCGGGAGAAGTCGAGGATGTCGTCGAGCATCGAGCGCAGCTGGTCGGCGCAACCGCCGAGGGTGCGGACGAGGATTTTTTCCCGCGGGCCGACCTCGCGGTCGGCGAGCATCGCGCAGATGCCGACGACGCCGTTGAGCGGGTTGCGGATTTCGTGGCTGATGCTGGCGAGGAACTCTTCCTTCACGGCGCTGGCCTTGCGCAGTTGCTCGGTGCGTTCGCTGACGTGGGCCTCGAGCTCGAGGTTGCGGCGCTTGAGCGCGCGCGTGCGCCAGCGGACGAGCGCGAGGATGAGGCCCGCCAGCGCGGCGGCGTGGAGCGGCCAGGCCCACCAGCGCAGCCACAGCGGCCACGGGCGGAAGACGGTGATGGTTCTTTCGGTGACGAGTCCGTTGCGCTCGGCTTGCAGGGTGACGGACGTCTCGCCCCAGGCGACGGGCAGTTGGAAACCGGCACCGGGCCGGAGGGTTTCCCAATTGCCCTCGCCGGCGCGCAAACGCGTGAAGGTGGCGGGCGCGGGGGCGAGGTCGAAAGCGCGGTAGGAGACGCCCGCGTGATCCTGCGTCGAGCTCTTCAGGCGCACCTCGCCAGCACCTGCGGCGTCGGTCCATGACCAGGCGGCCGAGGGCGGGGCGGAGGTGGCGAGGGGGAGGCGCACGCGGATGACCCCGCGCGGTCCGGCGGCGAAGAAGAACTCGTCGGTGGCGGCGATTTTTTCCGCGCCGATATCGGCGAGGCCGGGAATTTCCAGCGGCCGCCAGAACTTGCCTTCCAACAGGCCGACGACGGGATCGCGATCCGGCCGCGTCACGAGCACGGCGAGGCGATTCTGCACCATCGCGGCGTCCCGCGGGTTGCCCCAGGTGATCTGGCCGAGGCTGTTCGCATCGGAGTCGAGGATCGTGCCGTCCCAAAAAAGCAGGACGACCTTGCCGGGGCGGACTTCGCGGACCGCCGCGCGGCCGGAGCCGAGCTGGTTGAGGATTTTTCCCTCCGGTGAAACGACCTGCACGCCTTCGCTGGCCGTGCCGACGAGGAAGTTCCGGCCGTCGGAGGCGAGGGTGCCGGGGACGCCCGAAACCGGCACGAAGCTGGACTGGCCCGTGGCAGAAAGGAGAGTGATCCCGGCATCTTGCGAGGCCGCGGCGACGTCAGCGCCGACACTCAATCCATAGACGTAGGGATCGTGCAGAGGCGTGCTTTGTCCTTGGAAGGTCAATGTAGACCGGTCCATGCCCGCGCCGTGTGGTGATGGCCAATGCACGGCAGATTTTACAGGGCCGTTTTCTTCCAGATTGTAGGTTTCGGTGGGTGTAACCACCAGCGCCTGCCCGCCGTTGGTCTGCAAATCCAAGACAACATTACTTTTTAGGTTCGTGTAGGATACTTTCCATGGATCGCTCACCATGTTTGCGCCATGGGCGGTGCCCATGAAGAAACTGGATCCCACGCGGTTGAAATAGTAAATTTCCCCATAGCTATTCCAAGTCGTGAGCAGGAGACTGTTTTGCTTATCGATGACATGCACGCCGGCGCCAAAAGTCGGGACGAGAATCCAAGCGCCCGTATCAACGACTCCAACGATACCGCCTTTACGCAGGAACTTATTTAACTCGTAGAACGCAGAGGCGTCGCGGCGGCTATCTTGCAGGCCCTTGTCGCTTATCCGGTAATTTCCGTCTTCCCAGTAGAGCACTTGTTTTTGGGTAGCGGGGAAATCGGCGGCGTCGACCAAGCCTTGCGCGGTCCACATGAGGGGCGCTCTATCCGGCACGCTAACGATCAAATTTCCGTTCAGGCGGAGCAAACGGGAGGGGCCCTTGGCAGTGGTTGCGGGAACTATCAGCCGAAGGGTTGAGCCATCCTTGTTTATTTTCCACACTCCATCGGTGCCCGACATGAGCCAACCTTCCGGGATGGATTCAGCGCATTGGTTTTCGCCTTTTAAGGCAGGGATGGGGCGGAGGAGGGATTCGCCTTGCGTGTGGAAAGCCGCGAAGCCCTGACCCACCACCAGCAGTTTTCCATGCGCGGCGTTCACCGCCCGCACGGCCTGGCCATTGGGCGTTGCAGTAATATCCCAGTTGCCCAGTGGAGTGCCTAATGCCAAACCGCCTTCGAAGCCGACGGCTAGACGCCCATCGTCAAGGGGTTGCACCAACCAAATGGGTTTTCCGAAGAGGGCATCGGGCAGCTTGATCGGGGAAACCAAGGGTTCAAAGGCAGCCGCCCGGAGGGATAAAAATCCGACCGCAAGCAAAAAAACCACCCTATTTGGGATGAGTCGGCCCATCTGAAAGAGGGGGATTTTTCGCAGGGTAAATGGATCTGCGCAACGCGATACTCCGGGGGTATGAAAAAACTTACTTCTCTCACGATCCTGTTCAGCAGCGCCCTGGCTACCGTTCTGATGGCGGTTGGCATGACGGAAATGGCCCAAAAGCTTGATCCCGTTGCGCAGAAATCCCTGACCATCTCGACGATGCAAACGGGCGATGTCGCGGCTTTGCCCTGTGTTGCCTGCGAGGCTCCGGCCTTGGAAGGCACCGTTGATATTGTCGCCTAATTCGCGCCCATGCTTTCGCTTGCGTCATTACGCTATCGGGATGTTTTCGCCAGCGATGGCGGGCCGATTGATCGCGTCCTAACCGGGGACTTTAACATCCTCGGCCAGCCGCAAAAGCAGGCGAACGCCTTTCTCAAACCCGAACTGACGGCCGGCAAATCGACCTACGCGATTTACGGCCAGGCTGACGGCACCGGCTCGGCGGTGTCCTCCTCGGTCGCCTGCCATATGGCGATCTCCGAGGCATTGGAGCGCTGGGCCTTCCTCGCGACGCACAACCGTCCCGAGGGCCGGAACTACGGTTTCGATGTGGATCGCAGCTCCAATGGCATGGCCGCATTCCCCGGCATGTTCCGCTCCCAGGCCGCCCGCCGGGCGCGCATGGAGGCGCTGGAGCGCTTCGCGCTCATCGCGTGGTGGGACGGCCGTTTGCCGGCCCAGAAAATGGGTTCCCCGTATCCCGGGGTCGACCTCGTGCGCATCCACCACAACGCCGGCGAGGGCGAAGTGGTCATCTTGGTTCAGCGTTCCAGGGCTGGGGTAGCTTACGGGCACGCGGCCGGTCGCACCGTGCGGTCGGCCGCGTGCAAAGCGGCCGTCGAGCTGGCGCGCTCGGACTTCGTGATCGCGGCGCACCGGGCCAAGGGCGCGCTGGTGCAGGCGGCCAACTTTCTCGAGCGCCGCGCGCTGTATTTCTCGACCGAGGAGGGCTACGAGGATTTCCGCCGCCGGCTGCAGACGCGGCCCGACAAGGCCGCCCCGCGCTGGGAGTCGGCGTTCGACGGCGAAATCCCCGGACCGTGGTCCCGCTGGGCGACCGTCTGGCGCCATGCCGTGGCGATGCCCACCGATGAGTATCTCAATCCCGGCACCAACTTTTTCTTCTGGTAACCCCCCACACCCATGACTGCTCGCGCTGAATCGCTCCTCCACATCCGCCATGTCCTCGACCTCTCCGGCCCCGCCGATGCGGTGGCCGAGACGCGCGCCGCCTTCGAGGCCGGCCGCATCGACGCGCTCGACGTGCCCGAGGTGTTCCTCGCGCTGCGGGCCCGCTCGGGCAAGTTTTTCGAAAGTCTCAGCGCCCGCGCGCCGGGCGGCTCGCGCTTTCCTTTTAGTCGGGGATGAACGATGCGCTCACCAAGACGGAACTGGCGCTGTTGGAGGCCTTGCAGCGCGAACGGATCCTGCTCCAGCAACGGGACTGGGTGAGCGGAATCATCCTGCACGAATTGTCGAATGCGGTGACGGTGGTCAGCGGCAGCGCCGACCTGCTCAATGTCTCCCCGCCGGACTCGGCCGGCTTCGCGGCCGGCATGCAGCGGCTGCAAAGCGGCTCCGGCACGCTGCGGCAGTTGCTCAACGGGCTGCGCGAACTGATCGACAGCACCGGGGCGGCCCCCGCGATCGAGAGCACGGACATCGTGGGTTTTGTCCGCGGCCTCGTGGGCGATCCGTTGCAACTCGGCGACGGGATGCAGCATCGCATCCACCTGTATGCGGGCCACGCGGTGCCGCGCTGGCGGATTTCGCCCGGGCTGATGCGGCACGCGCTGGGCAACATGCTCCGCAATGCGCTGCGCTACAGCACGCCGGCGTCGCCGGTTTCGGTGGTTATTGGCGGCCGCGGTCACCGGCATTGGATCCATGTGCTCAACCACGGCCCGAAAATCCCGGCCGAGGTGTTGGCGAAACTTTTTGAGCCGGGCAAAAAGAGCGCGTCCGGTGGCATGGGGCTCGGGCTCTACATTGCGCAAAGCTGCACGGAGCGCATGGGCGGCCGGCTGGTTTGCGGCACGACCTCCAAGGGCACGGTGTTCTCCATTCTCATGGAGGATGGAGGCGGCGCGGTCGTCGATATGCTGTCGAAACCGGCGAGCATGGCGTCGTGAGACTGCGACCGCCGGGCGTTGTCGCCCGTTAGGGTTTGGCGGCGGCGGGCTCGGCCGGCTTGGTCGGAGCGAAGGTCACGTCCTTGGAGGCTTCGTCCATTTCGTGTTTGGCTTTTTCCAACGCGGCGCGGTCTTCCGCGGTATCCTGCACCTGGGGCTGGCCGCTGGAGAAATTGATCGTCTTGCCGTCTTGGATCGGGACTTCCGCGGGCGCGGTTGCCGGCGGCGGCGTGGCGGATGGCCGCGGCGGAACCGGCGCCCGGTGCCGCAGGTAAAAATAGGCCGCGGTCAGCCCGAGGATAAATCCGACCAGGAGGAGCAGGAGTTTTCGTTGCATGATTTTGCTTTCAGCCCAGCGCGAGGGCGATGACGCCGACCGCCATGGCGGCGGCGGCCCAAAGCCGCCGGTGGCCGTCGGTTTCCTTCAACACTTTGGCGCCGATGAAGGTGCCGATCACGATGCTGACTTCACGGGCGGGCGCGACGTAGCTCACGGGGGTGAAGGTCATGGCGGTGAGCACGAGGAGGTAGGCGATGGGCGAGAGCAGCGCGACGCCAAAGGCGTAACGCCGCTGGTTGCGCCAGCAGGCCTTGACCTCCGGCCACCGGCGCGCGGCGAAGGGCGTGAGCAACCCGAGCTGGGTAAAAGCGGTGCCGGCATCGTAAAGCAGCGGGGCGATCGCCAGCCCGGCCACGCCATGCCGATCCCAGATCGTGTAGCTCGCGATCAGCACGCCGGACATGAGCCCGTAGTTCACGGCGCTGCGAAGATGCACGTGGTCCTGGTGCAGCAGCCGCAGGCCACCGGTGAGAAGAAAGATGGCGGCGATGATGATCAGCCCTCCGGCCAGCGCGAGCCACGACGGGCGTTCGCCAAGCACAATGATGGCGGCGAGGGTGGAAAGCAGCGGGCCGGTGCCGCGTGCGAGCGGGTAAATCAGGGAAAAATCTCCCGTGCGATATCCGCGCTGCAGGAAGAGTGAATACGCGGTCTTGAGCACGCCGCTGCCAAAAATCCACAGCCACGCCGCCCAAGGCAGCGACGGCGACTTCACCGTCCAATAAACCGCGATCACGGGCACATAGAGCGAGCAGATGACGAGGCCGGTGAGGTAGACGAAGGGCAGTCCGCCGCCGGCGCGCTTGGCGCAGTAATTCCACGTCGCGTGCAGCACTGCGGCGGCGAGCACGAGAATCAGCGCGAGGGTCGTCATGCGGGTCCGCCACAGCACAGGCCGCGGGATTTGGCTTCAAACGTTAAGTGTTCTCTGCGGTGCTTTTTCTCCCGATGCGCCCCGCTTACCTGAGTGAAGTTCGCCAGACGCTGGCGCTGGCTTTCCCGATCGTCGTCGGACAGGTGAGCCAGATTTTGATGGGCATCACCGACAGCGTGATGATCGGCCGGATCGGCAAGGTGCCGCTCGCGGCGTCGGCGTTTGCGCACGGCTTGTTCAACCTGATCTTCATTTGCGGGCTCGGGTTGCTGCTGGCGGTGTCGGTGCTGGTCGCGCGGGCGCACGGGGCGCGGCAGTCGCGCGAGTGTGCCGAGTATCTGCGCCACGGTCTCGTGCTGGCGCTGGGGTTGAGTGCGGTGTCGTTGGTGGTGATCGGCGGGCTGGCGACGCAACTGCACCGTTTCGGCCAGCCGGCGGAAGTGCTGGCGGTGGTGAATCCGTTTTTCGTGATCATCGGCGTGTCGCTGGTGCCGGCGTTTTTGTTTCAGGTGTTCAAGCAATTCAGCGAGGCGGTCGGGCATCCGTGGGTGCCGATGATGATCCTCCTCGGCTGCGTGGGGTTGAACGCGTTGCTGAACTGGCTGCTCATCTACGGCCACTGGGGCTTGCCTGAGCTCGGGCTGGCGGGCTCGGCGTTGGCGACGCTCACGGCGCGCACGGTGTCGGTGCTGCTGCTGTGGTGGTGGCTCAGCCGGAGGAAAGAGGTGCGGTGCGAGTGGCCCTCCTTCGCCAAGGCTTCAGAGGGCACGGCCCTCTCCGAGGCTGCGGCGGGTGGGTCATCTGTGGCGGTAGGCATGGCTCGCACGCAGGCGGGGAATCCGGCGTGGTTTGCGCCGTTTTCGGTGCAGCGGTTTCGCGAGATGCTGGGCGTGGGCGTGCCGGCGGCGGGACAGTGGCTGTTTGAGGCCGGGGCGTTTTCGGCGGCGGCGATCATGATGGGTTGGGTCGGCACCGTGTCGCTGGCGGCGCATCAGGTATCACTGAGCTGTGCGAGTTCGGCGTTCATGTTTCCGCTCGGGCTGTCGATTGCGACGAGCATGCGGGTCAGCCGCGCGGTGGGCGAGGGGCGGCGCGAGGCGGTGCGGGTGATCGGCTTTGGATCGCTCGGTGCGGGCGTGGTGATGATGGGCGGATTTGCACTGCTGTTTGCGTTGGGCGGGCGGTGGCTCGCGACGGGGTTCACGCCGGATGCGGCGGTGATCGAGCTGACGGCGCGACTGCTGGTGGTGGCGGCGTTTTTCCAGCTCTTCGATGGCGCGCAGGTCATCGGCGCGGGCGCGCTGCGCGGACTGACGGACGTGAAGATCCCGACCCTGATCACATTCGTGGCGTATTGGGGCCTCGCGCTGCCGGGCGGCTATCTGCTGGGGGTGCGCGGACCGTTCGGCCCGGAAGGCATCTGGGCGGGACTGGCCCTGGGGCTGGCGTTTGCCGCCGTGCTGCTCGCGTGGCGTTTTTATCACAAAACCGCGCCGGAAAGTTTGTCACCCATTAGGTGACAAACGGGTTCTCGGAGGAGAACTAAGCGACAGTGTTCGCTGCAATTTTGTAACCTAATAGGTTACAAATGGGCGAGGCGCTGGCGGAGTTCGGCGGCGGTGAGGCCGTCGAGGCGGACGCGTTTCTGGCGCGAGGTTTCGCCGGTGAGGACGGTGACGGCGCGCTTCGGCAGCTGGAGCTGCTCCGCGAGGAAGGCGCAGAGCGCGGCGTTGGCGCGGCCTTCGACCGGCGGAGCCTTGAGTTTGATTTTTAACGCGTCGCCGAGCCAGCCGACGATCTCACTGCGCGGCGCGTTGGGGACGGCCTTGATCTCGAGGATGCAGTGCGGCGCGGTGGCCATCGCTCAGCCGAGGGCTTCGGCGAGGGTGGCGATGATGTCGGCGGCGGGCTCGGTGCCGACGCAGAGGCGGAGGAGATCGGCGTCGAGTTTGCTCGCGGCGAGTTCGGCGAGGCCGGCGGGGGTCGTCACGAGATCATAGTGCGCGAGATACATGAAGGGGCAGATGAGCGTGGTCTTCATGCCGAAGCTCGGGCCCTTGGCGAAGCGCAGGCGGTCGTAGAATTTTTCCAGCGCGCCGGGCTGGCGCAGCGTGAACGTGATCATGCCACCGGTGGCGGCGGGCGAGCGGGCGAGTTTCAGGTAGTGCTCGCGGCTGCCGGGCTGCAGCGCCCAGTAAACGTCCTGCACCGCCGGGTGTTTTTCGAGGAAGGCGACGACTTGCGGCGTGGTGGCCTGGATCTGGGCGAGCACGGCGGGCGTCTGGCCGATTTGCCAGGCGAGGCGCGCGGCGTCGCGACGGTAGAGCGGCTCGACGGCAGCGGTGGCGCCAGTGCGGAGGGCGGCGGCGTCGGGCGAAGCGGGATTGACGGCGATGAAGCCGGCGGTGAGGTCGCCTTCGCTGGCGGTGTATTTGGTGAGGCTGCAGACGATGAGATCGCAGTGAGGGAGCACGTCGAGGCTGTAGATCGAGCTCATCGAGGGATCGACGAGCAGGTGCGCGCCGTGGCGGCGGCAGAGCGCGGCGATGGCGGGCAGGTCGGGCGTCTGGACGAGCGGGTTGGTGGGCACTTCGGCGATGACGCCGGCGATGCGCGTGCCGTGCGCCGTGAAGATGCGCGTGAGCGCGGCGAGGTCGGACACGTCACGGATGTAAACGTAGTCGTCGGCCGTGGCGGTGAACTTCTTGAGGATCGCGATGGTGTCCAGGTAGAGCCAACCGAGCTGGAGCCAGACGGTGCGACCACGCGGAGTCTGGAGCGCGCTGACCGTGCGGAAGGCGGCGTTGACGGCGCTCATGCCGCAGTTGGCGAGGATGAGGTCGGCGTCGGTGGCGCCGGGCAGCACGGTGCGGAGCTGGCGGCGGATTTCCGCGGACGCGTCGCCGGCGAAAGTTTGCTCGGGGTGAGTGGCCGTCGCGAGGCCGAGGCGCACGAGATGATCCTCGGCTTCGCGCGAGGAGAGGAAGCCGCCGATGTTTTGAAGGTAAACTTTCGCGGCGGAGTAAGTCGCGGGCGCGGTGGGATGCGACACGCCGAAGAGACCGTCCTGGGCGAAAAGCGCCGCGCCGGTGACAGCGTGGGCGGCGAGGTGCGCGTTGAGCGCATGGGCCATTGCGGCGGAAGAGGTCAGCCACAGCGTGCGGTGGTGCAGCGCGGGGACGGTGGTCGTGAAATGTTGCACGAGCTGGCGCGCAAAGGGATGCACGACGAAGCGCGGGTAGCCCGAGGTGAGCTGGCGGACGATCTCGGGGTCCTTCTCCTCGTAGCCGCGCACGGAGCGCATGGTCGGCAGACTGCACGAGACAGCATGCGGGCTGTCAGGGATCGGACGACCGAGAGGGAGATGGACGAAGGCGGACATGGGAAAGGCCGCCCATACTCGGTGAGGGCCGTCCCGGAGGCAACCCGAAGGTCGGGGTGAAGCTGTCATACTTCCGCCCCACGCCCAGGGCGGTGCCGAACCATTTGTCATTCATTAGATGACAAATGGCGGGGGTGGAATCGTAGGGAATTTCGCGGGTAGAAAATAGTCGCCCCCGCGCCGCCGGTCCGAAAACTGGCGGCGCATGAAACTCGTCTCGTGGAACGTTAACGGCATCCGGGCCGGCCTCAAAAAAGGTTTTCTGGATTACATGGCGAAGGTGGATGCCGACGTCATCTGTCTGCAGGAAACGAAGGCGCATCCGGGCGATGTCCAGCACGTGGCCTGGGTGGCAGGCTATACGCCGCATTGGTATTCGGCGCTGAAGAAGGGCTACTCGGGCACGGTGATTTTCACGCGCGTGACGCCGAAGAGCGTGACCTGCGGTATCGGCCTGCCGGGGCATGATGACGAGGGCCGCGTGATCACGGCGGAGTATGCCGACTTTTATCTGGTCAATGTTTACCAGCCGAACTCGCAGCGCGGACTGACGCGGCTCGACTACCGCACGAAGGAGTGGGATCCGGCGTTCCTGGCGTTCCTCAAGAAACTCGAGAAGAAGGGCAAGCCGGTGATTTTCTGCGGCGACCTCAACGTGGCGCACACGGAGATCGACCTGACGAACCCGAAGACGAACCGGCGCAACGCAGGGTTTACCGACGAGGAGCGCACGAATTTTTCCACGGTGCTGGAGAAGGGTTTTGTCGACACTTTCCGCGAATTTGAAAAAGGCCCCGGCCACTACACATGGTGGAGCCAGATGATGAACTGCCGCGCGCGGAACATCGGGTGGCGCGTCGATTATTTTGTCGCCAGTGAAAAACTCCGGCCCGCGCTGAAGCGCGCCTGGATCTCGCCCGAGGTGATGGGCAGCGACCACTGTCCGGTGGGTTTGGAGCTGAAATGAGTTCCGGTGCAGCCGCCCGCACCACGCGGGCCGCGACCGGGAAAACCGCGCCGGTGCTGACGTGGGCGAAACGTCGGCGTTCGGCGATCCATGGCTCCGGGCTTTATGCGGCGCGGGCGATTCCGGCCGGCACCCGCATCATCGAATACGTGGGCGAACGCATCACGAAGGCCGAGGCCGACCGCCGCGAGGCGGTGCGGATCGCCGCGCGGGAAGCGGGCGGCGACGGCTGCGTGTATGTCTTTGAGCTGAACAAACGGCACGACATCGACGGCGACGTGCCGTGGAATCCGGCGCGGTTGATCAACCACTCGTGCGCGGCGAATTGCGAGCCGCAGGTCATCCGCGGACGCATCTGGATCGTCGCACGGCGCGACATCGCGGCGGACGAGGAGCTGGGTTACGATTACGGCTTTGATTACGAAGACTGGCGCCTGCATCCGTGTCGCTGCGGCACGAAGGCCTGCGTCGGCTACATCGTGGACAAGAGCCAGCGCTGGCGGGTCAAGCGGGCGCTGCGGCGGGAGCGGCGGAAGGCGAAAGCCACCTGAGCGATTTTGCCGTCGCACGCCTGCGCCGCATCCCCACTATGGGCGCGCATGAATGAGCTGAAGGAACTGATGCTGCGGTCGCCACGGTTCACGCTGGCGGCGGCGGAGAGCCTGACCGCCGGGCGGGTGCAGGCGCGCATTGCGTCGGTTTCGGGAGCGTCGGAATTTTTTCTCGGCGGAATCACGGCCTATACGCTGGACCAAAAAGTGAAGCACCTCGGGGTGAACCGGTCCGCGGCCGCGGCGGTGAACTGCGTGTCGGCGGCGGTGGCGGAACAAATGGCCGCCGGGGTCTGCGCGCTGTTTGGCAGTGATTTTGGGATGGGGACGACGGGCTATGCCGAGGCCGCACCGACCCAGGGCGTGGAAGTGCCGTTTGCATGGTGGGCGCTGGCGCGGCGGCAGGCTGGCAGCGCGGTGACGATTCGCAGCGGGCGCGTTGAGCGGGCGGGTTTGAGTCGCGTCGAGATGCAGTCGGCCGTCGCGGAGGCAGCGGTGGACGAGCTGGTGAGTTGGATGCGCGAGCTGCGGCGGTAAACGCGGCGCAGCTCCGCCCGGTTATTTCACCAACCGCTGCAGCCAGAGGCCGGCGGCGAGGGTGCAGAGGACGCCGGCCGTGGCGACCTGCCAGGCAGCGAAGCCGAGCACGATGGCGTGGCGCGGAGAACCCTCGGCCCGCAGGCCGGCGATCACGCCGGTGAGGACAAGGATCGTGCCGACGAGCGCGAGCAGGCCGACCAACGTGTAGAGCACGGGCCGTGCGGGCGGCATTTTATCCGACGGCGGAGGACTGGCCGGTGCCGCGCTCACGTCCGCGTATTTTGCAGAAACTCGATGCTCTCGCCGTTGGGGCCGTCGCAGAACGCGAGGCGCACGGGGACGTCGCCGTAACCGTTCGTCGTCTTGATGGTGACGTCCTTCGGCTCGACGGTGATTTTCACGCCCATGGTGCGCAGGTGCGCGACGACGGCGTCGATGCGCGTGGTGCGGAGGGCAAAGTGGTTGACGGGGCCGACGGCGGAGGTGGTCCAGTCGAGATCTTCAAAAATCTCGATGTAGTTGCCGTCGCCGGCGTCGAGCATGACGGCGCGCTTGGGGGCTTCGCTCCACGTGATCTTTTCGGTGCAGCCGAGGCCTTCTTTGTAGAAACGCATGGTGGCGGCCCAGTCGCGTGTCTTCATGCACACGTGATGGAAACCGCCGCCGCCGAGGATGGGGTTGGTGGGCATGGGGAATGGGAAGCTAGTTGAGCGCTGACGGTTGAGAGTTGAGCGCAATTAAGCCCGGCCAGCGGCCGGGCCTAAAATTTGCCCGCAACTTTGTGGCGCGCCTTAGGGCGCGATCGAGCGCACGAGGTTCATCAGGTGGATGACGTCATCGTTGGGCTTCACCCAGTCGCTGTAGAGGATCTCGGGCAGCGTGTAATTGGTGTTGTAGAGCTCGCGGGTGGCCTCGTCGTTGCGGGCGAGGTAGCCGCCCTTGACGGAGACGCCGGCGAAGAGGCCCTTGTTCTTCGTGTAGGCGAGCACGGGGGCGAGGAGCACGTGGTCGTCGAGGTGCTCGCGCTCGGCGAAGCGCGGGCCGGCGACGGCCTTGGCGTCGACGCCGACGTTGAAGCGATCCTTGAAGAACATGCGCGGGGTCGCGTCATCCGTGATGATGTAAATGGTTTCAATCCTGGTCCAACCGATCTGGAAACCGATGCTGCCTTCGCCGGCGGCGAGGAGGACGGGCAGGCTCCAGGTGTTGTCAGAGCGGCGCACCATCATGGTCGCGTAGCCGTCCTTGATACCGAGCACGAAGCCGGCGCGGGCCTGGTTGACGATGACGATGCCGCGGGCGCGGCGCAGGATCTCGGCCGGGATCGCATAGGCGGGATCCGCCTGGAACTCCTGGAGGATGGCTTCGCAGGACTCGATCCGCTCAATGGCTTCGCCACGCGAGACGGCGTGAGCCGAGACAGCCGCGCAGAACGAGGCGAGAAGGGACAGGAGGAGAAATTTCTTCATGGAGAGGACGGAGGGATTAAGTGCGGACTCTAAACAAGGCCGCGGCGACTTGGAAAGCGCGGATTGCAGGCGGTTCCCCTTCAATCGAGGCCGCGGGCGGCGAGTTCGTCTTCGTCCCAGCCGAGGAAGTGGCCGAGTTCGTGGAGGTAGGTGAGGCGCACCTCGTCGCGGAAGGCGGTTTCGTCGCCCTCGGCGAAATCCCAGAGGTTTTCGAGGTAGAGCAGGATTTGCGGCGGGGCGGGGTGGTCGTGCGCCAGTTCGGTGCCGTGGGGGTTGCCCGTGAACAGCCCGAGGATGTCGGGCTCGAAACCCTCGGCGAGCACATCGGCGGCCGGCAACTCCTCGTAATGCACCGGCACGGCCAGCGCCAGGTCGCGAATCTCAGCCGGCAGCCGCCGCTGGGTGGCGGTGACGGTTTTTTCGGCGAGGAGGATGCGGGCGGAGTCGCTCATGCAGGCCGGGTGTAACCGCAACGCGGGGCAGGCGTCTAGCCTGAGGTCAGTTTAAACCCATATTCCCTCCCTGCCTGTTATGAAAAAATCCACGATCGTTGCCTTATCCTTCCTTACCGCCGGCCTGGCGTTTACCCAAGTGTCGGCCCGGGCGGCCGAAGCCGCCACCCATGAAAAACCCGCCCACGGTGAAAAATCCCGCCGCGACCAAGCCGGCGGCCAGTTGAAAATGCTGGCGGAAAAACTCAGTCTCACCGACGCCCAGAAGGCCCAGGCGGCCGAAATCCTGAAAGCCGAGGGCGCCAAGCTCGCGGCGCTGCGTGAGGATGAATCGCAGGATCGTCAGGCGAAAATGAAGCAGATGCGGGAAATCCGCGAGGATGGCCGCGTGAAAATCCGCGCGATCCTGACGCCGGAGCAGCAGAAAATCTTCGACACGCTGCCGAAGCGTGGCCCCGGCGGCGGTCCTGGTGGTGGCGGTGGCCGTCCCGAACACGGTGGCGGCGAGCCCTGAGCGCGCGCTTAGGAGCGCCGAAACGCTTGGATAGTTCAAACCAGGGCGGGTCGCTGACCCGCCCTTTTTGTTTTCGCGAGCTTTTGGGGGTAGGCCGGGACCGCTGGGCCCGCTGCGATAAACCGGCGGCGAAAGCCTCCCCCACGGCGCGCCCGGCGGTCACGCCCTATCTCAAGGCAAAGACCTGCTTGCTGTCCGCGCTCCCGGTTGACGCGTGGCCGGTGAACCGCACGCTGGCGGGATGAGCAATCCCCGAGTGGTCGTCGTTGGTGGCGGCGCGGCGGGATTTTTCGCCGCCATCGCCTGCGCGGAGAAAAATCCTTCCGCGGCGGTCACGCTTTACGAGGCCACGGCGCATCCGCTGGCCAAGGTGCGCGTTTCCGGTGGCGGACGCTGCAACACCACCCACGCGTGCTTCGAGCCGCGCGAGTTGGTGAAACGCTACCCGCGCGGCGGGCGCGAGCTGCTCGGGGCGTTTCACCGCTGGCAGCCGCGCGATACGGTTGCGTGGTTCGCGGCGCGCGGCGTAGAGCTGAAAACCGAGGCTGACGGGCGGATGTTTCCGATCACCGACGACTCGGCGACCATCGTGGACTGCCTCATGCAGGCGGCCGAAAAGGCCGGCGTTGAGGTGCGGACCAGCCTGGGCGTGCGCAAGGCCGAGGCTGTCGGCACACCGGAAGCGCCGGCCTTCTGGGTGACGCTCACCGACAATACCGAGCTGCGCTGCGACCGCCTATTGATCGCCACCGGCGGCAACCGCGCCTCGGCGGGGCTGATGATGGCGGCGGCGTTTGGCCACGCGATCGAGCCGCTCGCGCCGTCGCTCTTCACGTTTCACATCGACGACAAGCGGCTCGAGGGCCTTTCGGGAATCTCCGTGGAGAACGTGACGACGAGCGTGCCCGGCACGAAGCTGAAGGAAGGCGGGCCGCTGCTCATCACGCATTGGGGGCTGAGCGGGCCGGCGATCTTGAAATTGTCGGCGTGGGGCGCGCGCGAGCTCGCGGGGTGCAATTACGAATTCAAACTGCTGGTCAATTTTGTGCCGCCGCAGACGCGCGAGTCGCTGGTGCGCGAGTTCAACGCCGTGCGCACGCAGCATCCGCGCAAGCAGCTCGGCACGTGGAATCCACTCGGGTTGCCGGCGCGTTTTTGGGAGCGGTTGCTGGCGGTGACGGGCATCGCCCCGACCACGCAGTGGGCGGGCGTGGCCAACGCCGCGCTCGGCACGCTCGCGGCGCAGCTCACGGGCGCGGAGTTCACCGTCGTGGGCAAGAGCATGAACAAGGAGGAATTTGTGACCTGCGGCGGCGTGCGGTTGAGCGAGGTCGATTTCAAGACGATGGAGAGCAAGCTGAGTCCCGGGCTGCATTTCGCCGGCGAGGTGCTCGATGTCGATGGCATCACGGGCGGGTTTAATTTCCAGGCGGCGTGGACAACCGGCTGGCTCGCGGGCCAGGCGATGGCGGGCGGTGACGCATGATCGCGACGAGTTACTGGGGACTGCTCCTGCTGATTTTGCCGGTGTTTGGCGTGATGGGCGTCGGCGTGGCGCTGCGGCGCGCGCAATGGCTCACGGCCGAGGCGGACGAGAGTTTGCTGAAGGTGGTGGTAAACGTGCTCTACCCGGCGCTGATTTTCGAAAACGTGCACGCCAATCCCGCGCTGCGCGACGCGGGCAACCTCGGTTGGGCGCCGTTGGTGGGTTTCGGCACGGTCGCGGCGGGCATTGGCGTGTGCTTCTACGTGGCGCGCGCGCTGGGCTTCACGGTGGGCACGGGGCTGCGGACGTTCGCGTTTTCGACGGGGATTTATAATTACAGCTACATGACGGTGCCGTTGATGGCGGCGCTGTTCGGGCGCGAGAGCCTCGGCGTGCTGTTCGTGCATAATGTCGGTG
This sequence comes from uncultured Opitutaceae bacterium, assembly GCA_964525935.1. Taxonomy (GTDB): domain Bacteria; phylum Verrucomicrobiota; class Verrucomicrobiia; order Opitutales; family Opitutaceae; genus UBA2377. The sequence continues at coordinate 216,373 of CAZGJZ010000002.1, forward strand.
TCGAGGCGGCGATCTGGATCGTGGGCGTGCTCGTGCTGGCGGGACAGTCGTTGCGCCAGGGCTGGCGCAAGCTGCTCAGTGCGCCGGTGCTGGCGCTCGTGCTGGCGGTGGGCGTCAATCTCACCGGGCTCGGCGCGCACCTGCCGGGTTTGGTGCTCGAGGTCGTGCACGCGCTGGCGGCGTGTGCGATTCCGCTGGGACTGATCCTGAGTGGCGCGACGATTGCGGAGCATTTGTTCACGAAGCCGGCGGGACTCTTTGACCTGCGCACCTCGCTGGCGGCGGTGGCACTGCGGCTCGGGGTGCTGACCGTCGCGTTTCTGCTGCTGGCGAAGTTCGGACCGTTTTCCGCGGACCTGAAGCATGTGATCATTGTGCAGGCGGCGATGCCGGCGGGGTTTTTGCCGCTGGTGATCGTGAAGCACTACGGCGGCCACATGCTCACGGCGATGCGCGTGGTGCTGGCGACGGTGGTGGCGAGCGTGCTGCTCATGCCGTTGTGGCTGCGCCTCGGGCTGGCGTGGGTGGGCGAGTGAGAAGTGGTTCGCAGGGTTGTAATACCGGTATTCCGCGTTTCACTGGCGGCATGCAACTCCGACCTCTGGGCGCTTCTTCACTTAAAGTTTCGGAACTGTGCCTCGGCACCATGCAGTTTGGCTGGACGGCCGACGAGGCCGCGTCGTTTGCGATGATGGATGCGTTTGCCGCAGCCGGCGGCAACTTCATCGACACGGCGGATATTTACACGACGTGGGGACCGAAAGGCCTCGCGGGCGGCGGCGGCTCGGAGGAAATCATTGGCCGCTGGATGAAGGCCCGGGGCAACCGCGACCGCATCGTGGTTGCGACGAAGGTGCGCGGCAAAATGGCCGAGGGCGCGGAGGGCGAGGGTCTCAAGCGCACGCGCGTGGTCCGTTGCTGTGAAGATTCGCTGCGCCGCCTGCAGGTGGACTGCATCGATCTCTATCAATTGCACTGGTCCGACCTGAACACGCCCATCGAGGAGACGCTCGGTGCGCTCGATGCGCTGGTGCGCGCGGGCAAGGTGCGCTACATCGGCGCGTCGAATTATCCGGCGTGGCGCCTGATGGAGGCGACCTGGCGCAGCGAGCAGCACGGGTATCCGAAGTTTGTGAGCTACCAGCCCGGGTATTCGCTGATGGAGCGGCCGCTGTTTGAGATGGAGGCCCGGCCGTTCTGCAAACACTACGGGCTCGGCGTCATCCCGTATTCGCCGCTCGCGGCGGGTTTTCTCACCGGCAAATACCGTCGCGGCACAAAGGTGGACAGTGTGCGCGCGGATCACATCGCGCAGAATTTTCTCAACGAACGGGGCTACGCGACGATCGACAAGCTCGACGAGATCGGCCGCGCGCATGGCAAGACCGTGGCGCAGACCGCGCTCGCGTGGCTGCTCACGCAGCCGACGATGACCTCGCCGATCATCGGCGCGAACACGGTGGAGCAATTGCGCGAGTCCTTTGGCGTCGTCGGCTACCGGCTGAATGCCGAGGAAGTGGATGCGCTCAACAAGCTGACCGACTACCCGCGCGACTGGCGGCCGATCTGGGATTGAGTGTGCGGGTGTAGGGCGGGGTCTCCGAACCCCGCCAGCGAGGGGCACAAAGACGTGAGGCGGGGTTCGGAGACCCCGCCCTACAAAGAACTGGCGGTGGTCGCCTTCGCTACCCGATTGGAAAGGGTCTGTTTGCTTCCAGTCGGCACCGCATTGACGCCGGGACGGCAAATGGCCTGACTCGCCCGCACTATGGAATGGCTTTCTGACCCGCAGGCTTGGATCAGCCTGCTCACGCTCACCGGGCTCGAAATCGTGCTCGGCATCGATAACATCATCTTCATCTCGATTCTCGCCAGCAAGCTGCCGAAGGAGCAGCAGGCGAAGGCGCGGCAGCTGGGTCTCATGCTGGCGCTCGTCACGCGCATTTTGCTGCTGTGCGGCATCGCCTGGATGGCGAAGCTCACGACACCGCTGTTCACGGTGATCGGCCACGGCGTCTCGGGGCGGGACCTGATCCTGATCCTGGGCGGCCTGTTCCTGCTCGTGAAGAGCACGATGGAAATCCACGAGAAGCTCGAAGGCCATGACGGCGGGGCCAACCCCACGAAGGCGGCGGCGAAATTCGCCCACGTGCTCGTGCAGATCATGCTGCTCGATATCGTGTTCTCGCTCGACTCGGTCATCACCGCGGTCGGCATGGCACAGCACCTGCCGGTCATGATCATCGCGGTCATCCTCGCGATGGGTGTGATGTTGCTGGCGGCGGGCTCGATCAGCGACTTCGTGAACAAGCATCCGACGCTGAAGATTCTCGCGCTGTCGTTCCTGATTTTGATCGGTGTCACGCTCGTGGCCGAGGGCACCGGGGCGCACATCTCCAAGGGTTACGTTTACTTCGCCATGGCGTTCTCGTTCGGCGTGGAAATGTTGAACCTGCGGCTGCGGAAAAAAGGCGACCCGGTGCAGCTCAATCAGCCGTATCGGTGAGGTGAAATTGTAGGGCGGGGATTCCGATTCCCGCCTGCGAACGATCAAGGACATGAGGCGGGATTTTGAAATCCCGCCCTACGTCAATCCTCAGCGCTTCTTGTTCAGCGCGGCGCTGAACCAGTCGTTGTTCACGGCTTGAGGCGGGCGCGGGGCGGGGGCCGAAGCGCCAGGGCGGGTGGCTTGCATCCCGCCGCCGGGGCGCTGGCCCGGGCCCGTGCGCGGGCCGCCGGGTCCACCGCTGGCTGACTTCGGGCCGATCACGGGATTGCTGCGCATCGAGAGGGCGATGCGGTTGCGCGGGAGATCGATTTCCGTGACCGTGACCTGAACTTTCTGGCCGGGCTTCACGATGGCGGAGGGTTCTTTCACGAAGGAGTCGGCGAGCTGGCTCACGTGCACGAGGCCGTCCTGGTGGACGCCGATGTCAACGAAGGCGCCGAAGGCGGTGACGTTGGTCACGATGCCGGGGAGTTTCATGCCGGGCTTGAGATCGCTGGGCTGGTGGACGTCGGCGGAGAAGGCGAAGACCTCGAATTTTTGGCGCGGGTCGCGGCCGGGCTTCGCGAGCTCGGCGAGAATGTCGGTGAGCGTGGGGAGACCGACTTCGGGGGTGACGTAGTTCTCGAGTTTGATTTTGGCGCGGAGCTTGGCGTCGCTCATCAGGGCGGAAACGGTGGCGCCAAGGTCGGCGGCCATTTTTTCCACGACCGGATAGCGCTCGGGATGGACGGCGCTGGCATCAAGCGGATGCACGGCGTCGCGGATGCGAAGGAAGCCGGCGGCTTGCTCGAAGGCTTTCGGGCCGAGGCGCGGCACGTCCTTGAGGTCGGCGCGCGAAGTGAACGGGCCCTTCTCGTTGCGACGCGCGACGATGGCGGCGGCGATGGTGGTGTTGAGGCCGGAGACGTAACTGAGGAGCTGCTTCGAGGCGGTGTTGAGTTCGACGCCGACGCCGTTCACGGAGCTGACGACGGTGTCGTCGAGCGAGCGCTTGAGGGCGGACTGGTCGACGTCGTGTTGATACTGACCGACGCCGATGGACTTCGGGTCGAGCTTCACGAGCTCGGCGAGCGGGTCCATGAGCCGTCGACCGATGGAGACGGCGCCGCGGACGGTGAGGTCGTGATCGGGAAACTCTTCGCGGGCGACATCGCTCGCGGAGTAGATGGAAGCGCCGGATTCGTTGACCATCACGATGGGAATCGCGGGCGAGAGGCCGAGCGTGCGGACGAAGGCCTCGGTCTCGCGGCCGGCGGTGCCGTTGCCGATGGCGATGGCCTCGACGTTGAAGAATTTCACAAAGCCGAGGAGCTTGTCCTTGGCGTCGACTTCCATGCGGTCGGGGAAAACGACGTCGTTGTGCAGGAGCTTTCCCTGGCGGTCGAGGAGGACGACCTTGCAGCCCGTGCGGATGCCGGGATCGATGGCCATGACGGCTTTCTGGCCGAGCGGGGCGGCGAGGAGGAGTTCGCGGAGATTGTCGGCGAAGACCTTGATGCCGGCTTCGTCGGCGCGCTTTTTGGACTCAAGGCGCATCTCGGTTTCCATCGCGGGGCAGAGGAGGCGTTTGCAGGAATCCTGGACGGCGAGGACTACCTGCGCGGCGCAGGAGTTGAGCGTTGAGGGCTGAGAGTTGAGAGATGATTTGACGAAGAGCTGCTGCACCTCGGCGAACGCGGTGGCCTCGTCGGGAAGCTGCACGCGCATCATGAGGAACATTTCCTTTTCGCCGCGGCGCATCGCGAGGACGCGGTGGCTGGGGGCTTTCGCGAGCGGTTCGCTCCACTCGAAGTAGTCCTTGAACTTGGAGGCTTCGACCGAGCTGTCTTTGCCGGTGAGGACTTTCGAGGAGATGATCGCGTCCTTGTGATAAACGGCGCGGAGCTTGGCGCGGGCGTCCTTGTCGTCGCTGACACGCTCGGCGAGGATGTCACGGGCGCCGGCGAGGGCCTCGTCGGTGGAAGCGATTTTGGAGACGACGTTCTTGCCGTCATCGGCGGTGTATTCCTTGCCGACGTAGGCCTGCGCGGCGGCGAGGGCGTCGGTCGCGGGGTCCTGCGCCCAGAGGAGTTCGGCGAGGGGTTCGAGGCCTTTTTCCTTCGCGATGGTCGCGCGGGTGCGCTTTTTCGGCCGGAAAGGAAGATAGATATCCTCGAGCGCGGCGAGGGTGTCGGCGGCGTTGATGGATTTTTCGAGCGCGGGCGTGAGGAGGTTGCGCTCCTTGAGCGACGAAAGGATGGCGGCGCGGCGCTCGTCGATGGCCTTCATCTGTTCGAGGCGGTCGCGGATGGCGAGGACCTGGACTTCGTCGAGTTCGCCGGTGACCTCTTTGCGGTAACGGGCGATGAACGGCACGGTCGCGCCTTCGGCGAAGAGCTGGGCGGTGGCGGCGACTTGGTGGACCTTGAGATTAAGCTCGGCGGCGAGGGCGAGCACGTGGTCGGGATTGGGCAAAGTGAGGGGGGAGGACATGAAAGAGGCGCTGAGTGCAACGTTGGCGGAAGGGCGCGCAATCCTGAAAATTGTTCAGGAAGAAATTGGCCACGGTGGCGCGGAGACACGGAGCCAGGCTGGGGTGTGAAGAGATGCTTCCTCGGCGTCTCCGCGCCTCCGTGGCTATACCCGCTTTCGCCGGAGCTGCGCCTTGCGAAGGTGGTTGGGGTTGATGACGAATTCGTATTTCAAGCCGTCGGGGTCGCAAAAGAACGTGGCATAGTAGCCATCGCCGTATTCGGGGCAGTCGCAGGGCGGATCCTCGACCGTGCAGTGACCTTGCGCGGCGAGCGGGGCGAGGACTTCGACGTAAAAGCGGTCTACATCAGCGCAGTCGGCAGCGCAGAAGGCAAGGTGGTGGTGATGGCCGACGGCGCCTTTCACATGCTTGGCGCTGGCGAGGGCGGGATCGGCTTGGACAATGCTGATCTCGTGAGGGTTGTCGGTGTCCCAGCGTTTCCAATCCTCGTAGCGGTGGTCGCCTTCGTGCGAATGGCCGGCGAGATCATAGCCGAGATAGCGGAACATGGCGCCGTAGAACGGCGAGGCCCGGTTCACATTCGAAACCGTGATGATGAGATGGTGCAGCAGGCCGCGGTGGGAGGACATGGGTGATGGGGTTAGCCCACGGAATACGCAGAATACACGGAAGAAATAGTCTTATTAGCCGCTTTGTATGATGGCATGTGGCTCGTCGCCACCGAGTGGTTCGTAGCGACTGCGGAAGAGTTGCAGCGCGTGTGCGTCGATTTGAAGTGTATCGGAATTTGGATTTCCGCTGCGCGCTAGCACGCGGGCGTCGGCGACCATGTCGGGGCAAACCATGTGGTAAAGTTTAGGGGTCGCACCAATGGCTCGGGCTTGTTCGCGTGCGACGTCGCGCGATTTTCGAGTCCAAAAACCGTGGTCGAGGATTACGTCGATGTCGTGCCGAATAAATTCGGCGGTCATTTTCCATATTTGCGCCAGAATGCGGTCGTAATATTCCGCGAAACGATCGGAAGGGGGGATTGTTTCCGTAGAGCGCGGTCATCCACTCATCGTGACTCAGGCACACTGCTCCGGTTTCCGTCTCAAGTTTGCGGGCGAAAGTTGTTTTCCCGGTTCCGGGCAGGCCGTGGAGGATATGGACAGTGGGCATGTGTGTGGATTCAGGCGTGACCCAATTTTTTCTGCCACGCGGCCCAGGTGCCGAAGAAGGCCGGATCAGGGGTGTCATCCAAGATGCTGATGAACTCGGCGGTGTGGCCGTCGGGATCGTTGAAGTAAATTTGCGCGGACGGCATCCACCCGATCACGGAGGGCTCGGTGGTGGGCTGCCCGCCGAAACCGGTGGTGGCGACGCCCAAGGACTGCAGTTGCTTGATCCGGGCAAACAGGCCGTCGAGCGGAACCGAGATGGCGAAGTGGCAGCGATGAGATTCGCCAGCTTTCCAGCCCCAAAGCGAGCCGGGTGCCCAGAGGCCGAGCATGCCGACGGTGGATTTTTCAACCCAGAGAAATGCCACACCGCGTTCGGGCTGGGAAAACGCCGGGCTCAATCCGACCACGTCGCGATAGAACGCCACACTAGTCGCGAGATTGCTGACGGGGAGGTGGGTTTCGTAGAGGGGCATGCGGGGATTATAAGGCGGACAGGCTCCTAGGACGATGGGCGTTGCTTGTAATTCCGGCAATAGGTGGCCGCGGTTTCGACGGGGCGTTTGTCGTTGAGATTGACGTCGTTGAGGCTGGCTTTGGCGCCCCACGCGAAGACGCGCTCGAAGAGCGGGAGCCGGGCGGCGTCTTTGATGACGTTGAGGAAGTGAACCTCGTGCTCCTTTTCCTTGAGGCCCATCTCATAGAGCACGCGGTCGTGTTCGGTGATGCCGAGAGCGTGGAAGTGGTGGATCATCACAAAGTATTCGCAGACGTTGCCGCTTTCTAGTTTGCCCGCGAAAAAATAGGGCATGAAGCGGCCGATCACGTAACAGCTCGCGCCGATGACGCGGCCGATGAGCAGGAATTTGATTTCGTAGTAGCGCGAGACGGGCACGTCGTATTGCCGCATGATCGCGAGGATGTTCCGGCGGTGATCCCACTCATCCTGCTCGATCTGGCGCACGGCGGCGCGTTCGGCAGGATCGCGCAACGAACCCGCGTGGCCGATGTAGGCATAGGACGCGGCGCGTTCAGCCGAGTAGGCTTTGCGCAGGGAATCGACGAGCGCGGGGTGGGCGAGCTTCATTCCTTACTCCGCTGCTTCAGCAGCATATCGATCGTGGCGTTGAGCGGAATGAAGCGGCGGACCAGGGCGGCGGTGTCGTCGGCGAGGGTGACTGGATCGAGAGGGAACCAGCCTTGCATGAGGGTTTGCGGGCCGTAGTCCGTGGAGACGTTGGGCCAGCTTTTGCTCGTGCGCGCGAACTCGGTGCGGAAGGCGGTGGCGAATTCGCGGCTCAGCAGCGTGTAGCGCGTGAAGCCGCGTAGGTTCAGGGCGTGGATGTTGTAGAAGACGCGGTTCTGTTTGAGGCCCTTGGGCTCGATCCAAACGGAGAAGAAAATTCCGGCCTCGCTAACGCTCGATGGCGGGCGGGCTTCGGTCCACGACGGCTTTTGCACCTTCAGCGCTGCGGAACCGAGCCAGCTGCCGGCGCAAGGTTTGAGCTGGTGGGCGGCGAGTTCTGGTCTCACCTGGCGGGCGACGCGGCGAAAGATGGTGAGGTAGGTCTTCATGCTGGCGGGGTGGCTGGCAGCGGGAGGAATGGGACGATGGCCAATAAGGCGTGCAGGCGGAGTTCAGTCGAGGGGCAATCGCCGGGTGAACATGTCAAACCTGCGCATTGCCATGCGGTGTGGGGGAGTTTGATGCTGGGGATCGTCTTACCCCCCGCGTCCCCATGAAACTCAAGCACACTGGCTTCCTGCTGCTCGCTGCCGGCTATCTGGTTGCGGCTGGGCTGGTGTTTTGGCGCAAAACGGAGGAGGTGCGCAGCGACCGGATCGTTATCCGCCTGTCGCAGTGGCAGCTCGAAGGCACGGTGCGCGCGGCCATCGATGCGATCATCGCACGCTATGAGCAGCTCAATCCGCACGTGAAGGTGGAGCACATGGCGGTGCCCGATACCGTTTATTTGCCGTGGGTGCAGACGCAGATGGTGGGTGGCACCGGGCCGGACATCGTGGAATACGTCTGGATCTGGCCGCACATCGGGCGCTATTTCCAGCCGATCGACGATGCGGTGGTGCAGCCGAACCCCTACAACCGCGGCACCTCGCTCGAGGGCGTGCCGTGGCGCGACACGAACGTCGATGGCATGATCAACCCCGACAGCTTCGTGCGCGCACTCAACCGTTACTACGGTATCACGATGACGTCGCACATCCCGCGGATCGTCTACAACCGCGCGTTGCTGGTGAAAATCACCGGGCGCGACGAAGTGCCGCAGACGTATCGGGAATTCATGCAGCTCTGCGCCGACGTGAAACGCTACGCGCAGGCGAACCATCTTCCCCATCTCGTGCCGCTGGCCACGTCGAAGGACAGCTACCCGCTGATCCTGTTTTCCATCACGGGCAACGCGCTGACCAATCTCGCCGAGCGGCTCGACTACCGCCACCGGCTCTGGGTGACCGATGCCGAGGCGGGCTACCGCTACCTGCAGGGCGAGTGGAGTTACGACGAGCCGGACGTGGACGCGGCGCTGCAGCAACTGCGCGAGTTTGGCGAAGTGAGCACGCCGGGTTTTTTGCAGCGCTCACGCGATGCGGCGCTGACGGATTTTGTGAACGGCCGCGCGCTCATGGCCGTCGTGCCGAGTTGGGACGCGAGCAGCCTGCTTATGCTCTGCAAATTCGAGCTCGGCGCCTTCCGGTATCCGTTCCCCCGCGAGGACGATCCGGTCTATGGACGGTTCACGCGCGGGCCGTTTAGCGAGGGGCCGGTGCAAACCGGCATGGCCTTTTACGTCAACCAGCAGACGAAGCATCGCGCGCAGGTGATCGACTTCCTGCAGTTTCTTACGAGCCAGCAAGGCAGCCAGATGTTCACCGACATCAGTCACTGGCAGCCGGCCACGGTGGGCGCGAAGCCATCGCACTTCGCGGCGCAGTTCACGCAGGTGACCGAGGGCAACGCGTGGGGCCCGAGCTTCATCAACCTCAGCGGCAACGATGCGGGGATGTTCATGCGCAGCGAACTCGGGGCGCTGTGGAATATCGGCGGCAGCCCGGAGGCCTACAAGGCTGCCATCCGCCCGGGTCTGTCCGCGCGACTGCGGGACGACTACGGCCGCGAGGAACGCGCCTCGCGACTGAACGTGTGCAACGAGGACATCATGGCGGCCGCGCGGCAGCAGCTGGCACCGGGCGCCCGGGCGGTGCCGCCGCTCGCGACCGTGCCCAACGAGGCGAAGGTCTATCAAATTCGCGACGTGCTCGCGACGGATCGCACCCAATGAGCAAGCTCCTCCTTCCTTTGCTCTTGTTGGGTTGGGCGCTGCCGGTGCGGGCCGCCGATCTCGCGGCGGGCTGGCAGGCGCTGGCGGAATACCGGCCGGAGCAGGCACTGCAGATTTTCGACGCGGCCGCGGCGGATCCGGCCACGACGCGCGCGGCGCGCTTCGGCCGCGGGATCACGCTCTTGGCGAAGCAACCAGTGGACGCCGCCCAACTCACGGAGGCGCGCGGGATTTTCGAGGAACTGGCCGGCAGTGGGAGCGACGAGCCCGCGCAGGGCGCGCGTTTCTTCCTCGCCCGTATGGCCCAGCATCACCAGCCGCAGCCCGACGAGGCGCTGGCCGCGAAGCATTTCCGGCAACTGATTGCCGAATATCCCGGCTCCACGTGGGCGCAGGCGGCGCTCAGTCGGCTGGCGCTGCTGGAAATCTATGCGCTTAACCGCACTGCGCCGCCCGCCGACCGCGTGGCGGAGGCCGAGAAACTTCTCGCCCGGGCACGCGATCCGAGAGGCGAGAGCGACCTGCGCTGCGCGCTGGCCGAGGCGATTTTTTATTACCACCTGCCGGCGGGTCGCGCCCTGCCGCACCTGCTCGTGATCGAGCGGTTGAAGCAAGTCGATGCGGTCACACGCGCCGACGTGCTGGTGCAGATCGCCGAGGTGTCGGTCCTCGCGGGTGACAAGGCGCAGGCGAAGGTGTTTTACGCCAAGCTCCTTGCCGAGTTTCCCCGCGACCAACGGCACTACATGGTGCAGCAAAAACTGAAGGCGCTGCAGGAATAACGGGATCAATGCCGAATGTGGAATGTGGAAATCAGGAAAACAGGAGCCATGCATTCTGCCTCATTCCTGCTTTCCTGATTTCCACATTCCACATTCACGGCTGGTTTGTTTTCTAGTTCAGCTACGGTGCCGTGGTTTCCCGATGCGGCGCTTTACTTGTGCAGAGGGCTCCGGCATGAGGGACGGCATGATCAATGCTCTCATCCGTAATGTTATCGCGATGCTCGCCGGTGTGATCGTGGCCATGGTGCTGATTGTGCTGCTCCAGTCGGTGGCGCACTCGGTCTATCCGCCGCCGCCCGGGCTCGACTACACCAATCCGGAAGTGCGGAAAACCGTGATGATGCAGGCGCCGGCCGGCGCGTTGTTCATCGTGCTGCTTTCCTATTTTGTCGGCACGTTTATCGGCTCGTGGGTGGCGGCGAGACTTTCGGCCGAGGCGCCGCTGCGGCAGGGTTATCTCATCGGCCTGCTGCTGCTGGTCGCCAGCGTGATGAATTTGAAGGAAGTCCCGCACCCGCTGTGGTTCATCGTGGGCAACATCGTGGTGGTGCTCGTCGGCGCGCTGATTGGCGCGCGATGGGGTGTGAGAAAGGCGTCGACGACGGCTCCGACGCAGGCGTGAGCCGTGCGCCGTTTGTAACCTATTAGGTTACAAACGGCAGGGCGTGCGCGAGTCGCGGGTGGTTCGCGGCGGGCCCGGCGGTCCCGGCTTACCGGCCGAGGGGAATGCGCTTGGGTTTCCCGCCTTGGCCGATGCGGAAGGTGGCGACTTCGCCCGAAGCGACGGCGCCGAGCGCGTAACGCTTGCCGGCGAGCGTGAGCACGGGGCGCAGCGTGGCGTCAGTGGGATTCTTTACGCGCAAGTCCACGGTGCGGTCGCCGGGATCGCTCTTCAGTGCGAGGAGTTGGACGGCGTCGGGCGTCAGCGTGGCGAGTGAGCCGGTGGCGGGCAGTGTGCCGGTGGGGTTGACCCACGCCAGGGTGACAATCGGCGGCTGCGTGAGGAGCTCGGCGGCGTGTTCGACGTTGGCGTTGAGCGGGAGCAGCACGAGGCGTTCGCGGAGTTCGCCGCGGTCGATGGTGGGGCGCCACCATTCCGTGCCTTGATCGAGATTTTCGGCGCGGGCGTAACGCGTGGCACGGGCGAGGGTGACGCGGAGGTCGCCGGCCTCGAGGTCATAGGCGGCGAGCACGTCGCTCGCGAGGGCGAAGCCATTGCGGCCATCGCGGGCGCGCAGCCAGCGCAGGACGGGAATCTCGCCCTCGGCGGTGCGGCGGACGCGTTCGCCGGGGACTTCGCATTCGACGGAGCGGGCGCCGGGGAGGACGAGCTTGATGCGCGCGGATTCGAGGTCGGTGAACACGCGGGCTTCGATGCCGACTTCCTCGGTGCCGGCGGTGAGGCGCAGCGTGAGGTCGACGTGGGCCTTGGCGGTGGTGAGGCGGACGACGAGCGAAGCGCGGAGCGGGCCGGATTCGGTGACGGCGACGCGGGCGATTTTCCACTGGCCGATGGCCTCGGTGAGGCGGACGCCGTCTTTTTCCTCGTTCATGGCGCCCCAGGAGCCCCAGTTGTCGGCGAGCGTGACGAGTTGCAGGCCGCGGGCGCCGAAGATTTTTTTGCCGCGGTGGCGGATGTCGATGCCGCGGGCGCCGGGGCGGGCGGTGATTTGATAAAATTCGTTGCGGATCGCGGTGCCGCGGCCGGTGGCGGCGGTGGGATGAACGGGAGCGGTGGCGCCTTCGACCCAGCCGACGGTGGCGACATGCCAGCCGGCGGCGGGAAGCGTGACGGGGAGGATCACGCGGTAGCGCCAGGGGAGGTCGGGGAAGGATTCGTGATCGGTGGCGAGGACCTGGAAGGGAACGCGTTTGCCGCCAAGGCGGGCTTCGAGCGGGAGCTCGTGGGCGCGGTGCCGGTATTTCCACACGGGGCGGTAGTCGGCCATCGTCTCGAATTCCCCGAAGGTCTGCAGCGGACGCGGCAGCGGGTTCCAGAGCAGGAAGGGCACGGCACGCGGGTGGTCGGCGCCGACGGCGGGCACGGTGATGCGCACGCGGCCGATGAGGGCGTTGAGCGAGCGGAACGCGGCGTCGCGCGCGGTCTGGCGCACCTGGCCGACTTCGTCGATCTGCTCGTCGAACGCGCGCTCGATGCTGGAGCCGGGTAGAATGTCGTGGAAGGAATTGAAGAGGACCGATTCCCACGCGGGCGCGAGGTCGGGTGCGGGTGCGACGCCGGCGCGCTGGAGCAGGGCGGTGGTGCGCTCGGCGCGCTGGAGTTCGTGCTCGGCGCGGCGGTAGGGGTGCTTGAAGCGGGCGACCGAGGCGTAGCAGCCACGCATGCTGAAGTTCAGTTCGCCGTGGACGGCGTCGATTTTCGGTGCGCCGGGCGCGCCGAGTTCCTTGCGCAGCGCGGTGAAGAACGAGTGCAGGCCGGCGAAGCGCACGTCGAATTCCGGGTGCTTGGCGGCCCACGCGCGGACGTCGTTGATGAGTCCCTGGCTCGGGCCGCCGCCATGGTTGCCGAGGCCCATGAAGACGCCGACGTTGCGCAGGTTGGTCTTCTTTGACCACGGGAGGAGCTGCTCGAGGCGGGGCAGCATCTCGGTGCGTTCACAGCCATACCAGCCGACGGGCGAACGGTAGCAGAGCGTCTTGGCGTCGCCGCGGCCGTGCCACCAGAACGCCGGTGTCTTCAGCGGGAAGTGTTCGATGGGCGGACGCGTGAAGGCGAAGTTTTCGATGCCGCCGGCGGCGAAGACGTCGGGCAAGCCGGCGGTGTGGCCGAACGAGTCGGCCTGCCAGCCGCACTTCACCTGCACGCCGAGTTTTTCGCGGAAGTAACGCAGACCGACCTCGTAGTGCCGGCAGAGCGTCTCGCTATCGAGGAGGTTGGTGTCGGGCTGGATCCAGGAACCACCCACGGCGTCCCAGTGGCCGCTGCGGATTTTTTTGAGGATGCGAGCGAAGGTTGCGGGGTCGGTGCGGCGGATGTGTTCGTAGATCGCGGCCTCACCGCGGATGAACGTGAGGTCGGGGTTTACGTCCATCAGGTCGAGGATGGTGCGGCAGGTGGCGACGCCTTCGTTGAGGCCCTCGCGATAATCCCAGAGCCAGACGGGATCGAGGTGGGCGTTGGGGATGATGTGGACGACGAACTTTTTCATGGGGTGGGAAAGCAAAGGGCGACTGGACTTGAACGGACGGGGTTGACCACGGATTACACGGATCAAACCGGATTAGAGGAACTGAATCCGTGTCATCCGTGAAATCCGTGGCGAAAATCAGGCCTTCGGCGGCGCGACGAGCCGCTCGGCGTTTTGCCAGTAGATTTTCTCCACGACGGCAGCGCTGAGCGGGAGCGTTTGCAGGAAGGTGTGCAGCTCGGTGCCGTAGTAATCGCGACCGAAGACGAGGCGGTCGGCGTAGCGGGTGAGAAATTGCGTGGCGTGCGCGGGATCGCGCGAGAGCGCCTGGCGGCCGGAGCCGGCGGAGAGATCGGCCCAGAGATTCGGGTGGCGGTCGAAGAGGGTGTAGAGGCGGCCGCCGGGGGTGACGGGCGTGTTGGGGTAGGGTGAAGGACTCGCGTCGGCGTCGCCGCTGATCTCGCGCCAGAAGCCGGGTGCGTGACCGATGAAGATGGTTTCCGGGCAGGCTTCGAGGGCGCGTTCGAGCGCGGCGACAGTGCCGCCATACCAGAGCGGTTGGAAAACGGGCACGCCGGTTTTCGGATCGGGCAGCCACGGCACATCGAGGTGGAGGACAACCGGCATCTTCAATTGCCCGGCCTTTTGGAAAATCGCGATGCAGCGCGGGTCGTCGAACGGCACGCGGAACTTCCATTCGCCGCAGACGCGGGCGCCGTGCATGTGATAGGCGGCCTCGAGCATCGCCGGCGCGTTGATCCAGCGCGGATTGGGGCAGAAGCCGAGGATGAAGCGCGAGGGATACTGTTTTTGCGTGTCGATGAGATCGGAAAGCGGAATGCCCGGGTGCGAGCCGTCGGGCGCAAAGTGCGCGGGATTCAGCGCGCTGGTGTATTCGGGTGCCTGCTCGTCCTGGTGCAGCAGCCACGAGAGGAGCCAGGCGTAGCTGATGCCGTGCGCGTCCATATCGGCGATGAGGCCGTGTTCGTCGCGATGGTGCCAGCGGACATGTTGGTGTGAGTCAACGAGGCGGGTAGGGGCGGGCATGACGCGAGGGAGCGTGCCGGGTGCACGCGGTGGCGCAAAAACAAAAGGAGAGGGTGGATTACTCAGCTTCCGTGGCGTGCGCGGCCAAACGCCGATGTAACCTAATAGGTTACATTCTGGTTTGGCGTAACGGCGCGCCCAGCTCTGCTGGCCGGCAGAGCGCCCGGTCTTAAGACACAAGGGACGCTGACCCAGTTTCGGCTTGTTATCGGGCGGCAAAGAATCGTTGCTGCACGGGCTTGGACTTGCAGCTCCGCCAGACACCCCAACTCCCTCAGGCGCCGCGGCCGATTGTCGTGATTGGCGCGGGCGGCATTGTGCGCGATGCGCATCTGCCCGCCTATAAACTCGCGGGATTTCCGGTCGCCGCGATCTTCGATCTCGACGGCGCGCGCGCGGCGGCGGTGGCGAAGGATTTTGGGATTCCGCGGGTGTGCGCCACCGTGGCGGAACTTGTGGCGACTGCGCCGGCCGGGGCGGTTTACGACTGCGCGGTGCCGGCGCCGGCGATCCCCGGGATTTTGGCGCAACTGCCCGACGGCGCGGCGGTGCTGATCCAGAAACCGCTGGGGGAGGATTTTGCGAGTGCGCAGGCGATTTGTGAGCTGTGCCGGCGCAAGGGCCTGCGCGCCGCGGTGAATTTCCAGCTGCGGTTCGCGCCCTACATCCTCGCGGCGCGCGACCTGATCGGGCGCGGGCTGATCGGCGAAGTGCACGACATGGAGGTGCGCGTGACGGTTTACACGCCGTGGCACCTGTGGACGTTCATGGAAGGCATCCCGCGCGTGGAGATTCTCTATCACAGTGTGCACTACGTTGACCTCGTGCGCTCGTTCCTTGGCGAGCCGGCGGGTGTCCACGCGAAGACACTCAAGCATCCACAGACGCTCAAGCTGGCTTCGACGCGCTCGAATCTCATCCTCGACTACGGCGATGTGCTGCGCGCCAACATCACGACGAATCACGGCCATGACTTCGGGCTCCAGCATCAGGAAAGCTACGTGAAATGGGAGGGCACGAAGGGTGCGATCAAGGTGAAGCTCGGGCTGCTCATGAATTACCCGAAGGGCGAGCCGGACGCGTTTGAATACTGCCTGCACGACGGGAATAAGCGCGAGTGGCGCAGCGTGCCGATCACGGGGAGTTGGTATCCGCACGCGTTTATCGGCACGATGGCATCGCTGATGCGATTCGCCGCCGGTGAAACGATCGAGCTGCCGACGGCGGTGGACGATGCGCTGCGCACGATGGCGGTGGTGGAGGCGGCGTATACGGCCTCGCAACGTGGCGCGACGCCGGTGCCGCAACCGAAGTGAAACCAGGATGAATTCGCCTGCGCAGACTGATGACCTCGCCCGCCGGCTTGAGGCCTGCTATTCCGGAGCGGTTTACGACGTGTTGCGCGCGATGGGTTATCCGAACCAGGTGCTGCCCACGACGATCCGCCCGCTGGATCCGGCGCGGGTGCTGGCGGGAAAAATCTACACGGTAAGCGGGCATAACGATGCGACGCTCGATGCGCACAAGACCCTGCTCGAATGGACCGGCCTGCTCTCGAAGGCGCCGCGCGACAGCGTCGTGATCTGCCAACCCAACGACGACCAGCTTGCCCACATGGGCGAGCTCTCCGCCGAGACGCTCACGCTGCGTGGCGTGCGCGGCTACATCGTGGACGGCGGCTGCCGCGACTCGGGGTTCATCCTGAAAATCGGCTTTCGAGTGTGGTGCCGGTATTTTACGCCGCGCGATGTGGTGGGTCGCTGGGTGGCGGATGGATTTGGCGAACCGATCGTGATTGGCGGCGTGACGATCCGCACGGGCGACTACGTGCTGGCGGACCGCGACGGCGTGGTGATTGTGCCGGGCGAGCTCGCCGCTGACGTGGTGGCGCGGACCGAAGCGGTGCTCGCGACCGAAAACAAGGTGCGCACCGCGATCCTCAACGGCGTCGATCCGCAGGAGGCCTACCTGCGGCACGGGAAGTTTTGAGTGCGGGATTTTCTCGGGATTTGCGGCGCCAGGCTACACGTAGGACGCGGATGCGGTGGTTTTCCGTTGTCACTTCCGGCGGTTGCCTGCTGTCGTGAGCCTTCGTCAACCCGACGCTTTTTCCCATGATCCCTTCTCCTGTGAAATCCTATCAAGTGGACCGCCTGCCGGTCCGGAGTTTTGCCTCGCTGGCCGACATGGCGGCGGCGGCGGCCGAAGACGCGGCCCAGGTGCTGATCGCGGCGATCGCCAAAAACGGCCGGGCGCGCGCCATCATCGCGACGGGCAACTCGCAGGACCTCTTTCTGGAAAAGCTCACGCAGCGCGCCGGCATCAACTGGTCGAAGGTCGAGCTGTTCCACATGGACGAATACCTCGGTATGGCGATCACGCACCGGGCGTCGTTCCGAAAATATCTCAAGGAGCGCGTCTTCGACCGCGTGCGCCCTGCCGGCGCGAACTACCTCGAAGGCGACGCGATGGAGCCGCTCAAGGCCATCCGCGCCTACGCGGCCGCGCTGGCCTCGGCGCCGATCGACCTGTGCTGCCTCGGCATCGGCGAAAACGGTCACCTCGCATTCAACGATCCGCCAGTCGCCGATTTCGCCGACGCCGAGGCGATCAAGATCGTGAAACTCGACGAGAAATGCCGCCTGCAGCAGGTCGGCGAAGGACACTTCCCGAACCTCGACGCCGTGCCGTCGTATGCGATCACTCTCACGATTCCCACGCTCTGCAAAGTTGGCCGCATGATCGCGGTCGTGCCGGAGAAGCGGAAAGCGGTGGCGGTGCGGGATTCGCTCGAAGGCCCCATCGCGACGGCTTGCCCGGGAAGTTTCCTGCGCCAGCAAGCGCACGCGGTGCTCTACCTCGATGCGGATTCGTCGTCGTTGCTGAAACGCTGATCCACTCGCTCACGCTCGTAGCTACCGGTCACTTTCATATGAAACCCGTCGTCCGCGAGGCAGTTGACCACCGCACGGGACGCGCCGTGCGGCTGACGTGCGTCGACGGAAAAATCCAGTCCATCGAGCCGCTGGCCGGCGCGGCTCCGACCGGCCTGCCGCGGTTGCTGCCGCCGTTGATCGATATCCAGATCAACGGCTACGCGAGCGTGGATTTTCAGCGCGACGATTGCACGCTGGCCGAACTCGAACAGGCGGCGACCGGCCTGGCGGTGGGCGGATGCGGACGGTTTTTCGCCACTTTCATTACGAACCGCTGGCCGCGGATGCTGGCGCGCGTGCGCCATTTCCGGACGCTGCGCGCGCAGTCGCCGCAACTGCAACGCCGCATGGCGGGCTGGCATCTCGAGGGACCGTTCATGAGTCCGAAGCCGGGCTTCCACGGCGCGCATCCGCCGGAGTGCATGGAGCCGCCGTCGGCGGAAAAATTGCACGAACTCAAGGCGCTGGTGGGTGACGATCCCACGCTGCTGACGATGGCGCCGGAGTGGCCCGAAGCGCCGGCGGCGATCCGGGTGGCGCGCACGCTGGGGTTCCGCGTTTGGCTGGGGCACACCGATGCGACGGCGGAACAATTGTCCGCGGCGATCGAGGCGGGGGCGGAGGGGATGACGCATTTGGGCAATGGCTGCCCCGGTGAAATGCACCGGCACGACAACATCATTTTCCGCACGCTCGATGAGCCGCGGTTGCGCGCGAGCATCATCCCCGACCGCATTCACGTGTCGGCGCCGGTGTTTCGCATCATGCACCAGGTGCTCGGCGATGCGCGCATCTGCTACACGACCGATGCAATGTCGGCCGCGGGCGCGGGACCGGGCGTGTTTGACCTTGCAGGCATGAAGGTCGAGGTCGGCGCCGACGGCGTCGTGCGCCAGCCGGGCAAGACGAACTTCGCGGGCTCGAGCCTCGCGCCGATCGAGGGCATCCGCCGCGCCGCGGCGATGCTGCGGCGTCCGCCGGCGGCGGTGTGGGATGGTTTTTCCACGCAGCTGGAAAAGTTCATGGGCTTGCCGCCAGCGCTGGTGGCCGGTGCGCCGGCGGATTATTGTTTGTTGCACGAGACGGCGGCGGGCACGCGCGTGGAGCTTTGTTTTGTCGGTGAACCGGTGCGCGAAGTTGTGTGGACGAAGTGAGCCAAGCCGCCGCGGAAGTTTTTAACCACGGATTACACGGATGAACACGGATGATCTGAGTGGTGACAGGGCGGGGTTGCCAAACCCCGCCATGAACGCGCTCTCGAAGGCGGGGTTCGGAGACCCCGCCCTACACCTATGAAAACGATGATCGGTGCATACGGAGAATGGGCGGCCTCACTGCTGCCGGACAAGCCGGGTCCGCTGTCGATGCAGCAATGCCCGGCGAACGAATTCGCCGCCCGCCGCACGGCGGCCCGCGCACACACGCTCGCGTGCATGGCGCCGCCGCCGAAGCCCGAGGGCGTCACGGCCAGGGTGCTCCGTCGCTGGGAACACGACGGCTTGGCGATCGAGGAGCTATCGTGGCAGATGCCGAGTGGCGCGCCGACCCAGGGGTGGGTGCTCAAGCCTGCCGGGGCCACCGGGCGGCTGCCGGGCGTGCTGGCGTTGCACGACCACGGGCGGTTCAAGTTTTACGGCAAGGAGAAGATCGCGCAGACCACGGCGGCGGTGCATCCGCTCGTCGTGCAGCACCGCGTCGATGCCTACGAGGGACTCGCCTGGGCCAACGAGCTGGCGCACCGCGGCTACGTGGTGCTGGTGCACGATGCGTTTGCGTTCAACAGCCGCCGCGTGCGGCTGGCGGATGTGCCGCAGGAAATCCACGGCGCACTGAAGGACGACGCCGATGATTCGCCGGCTGGCGTCGCCGCCTACAACGACTGGGCGGCGGACCACGAGCATCTGATGGCGAAGTCGCTGTTCAGCGCGGGGACGACGTGGCCGGGCGTGTTTGCGACCGAGGACCGCGTGGCGCTCGATGTATTGTGTGCGCGGCCCGACGTGGATCCGGCGCGGGTCGGCTGCGGCGGACTTTCGGGCGGCGGATTACGCACGGTGTTTCTCGCCGGGCTCGACGAGCGCATCAAATGCGCAGTGTGCGTGGGCATGATGACGACGTGGCGCGACTATCTTTTAAGCAAGAGCTGGACGCACACCTGGATGTGCTACGTGCCGCTCCTGCCGCGCGATCTCGACTATCCGGAAATCCTGGGCCTGCGCGCGCCGTTGCCGACGCTGGTGCTGAATACGCGCGCCGATCCGTTTTTCAGCAAGAGTGAGATGGAGCGCGCCGACCGCATGCTGGGCGCCGTGTATGCGTCGAGCGGCCGGCCCGAGGCCTACCGCTGCTCATGGTATCCGGGGCATCATCAGTTCAACCGTGCGATGCAGACCGAGGCGTTTGACTGGTTTGGGCGCTGGCTGGCGTGAGACGGCAAGGTGAGGTGGACGCGCAGATTCCACCCTAAGGCGGGCCCTGCAACCGTTCCAGTTATGCGGGGTTGCGTCGTGGGTTAACCTGGCGTGATATTGGAGCACCCCTGACAGTTCCGGCCGCCCGATGGCCGCTTTCGTTACCCCGTATGCTTTTTTCCCGTGTCCGTGACGTCCTATTGTGGCTTGTCGCCATTGCATTGGCGGCGCTTGGCTTTTGGTGGGCGGGTCATAGCCGCGAAGTGGTGCGGACGGACGGGCGCACGGAGATCTCGTGGTATATCATCATCACGCCGTTTCGCGACCACTACGAGAAGCAGGTGGCGGAGTTCGAGCGGCTGCATCCGCACATCAAGGTGAATATTTTCTGGGTGCCGGGCAGTGAATACAACGTGAAGCTCAAGACGCTCGCCGCGGCGGGCCAGTTGCCGGACCTGTTTTACAATGGCGACATTTGGATGAGCTATCTGCTGCCGTTTACGCGGGACATCACGGATTTCGTGCAACGCGACGCGGTGGAGATGCAGCTCGACGATTTTTTTCCGGAGATCCAGCAGGCGATGCAGCTCAAGGGCCGGTATTATATCCTGACGGAGCAGATGAACCTCTCGATGCTCTATTACAACCGGCGGTTGTTCCGCGAGGCGGGAGTGCCGGAGCCGACCGACCAGTGGACGTGGGACGACTATATCCGGGCGGGCCAGGCGCTCACGCGGCCGGGCACGCCGGGCCGGCCAGGGGTGTGGGGTTCCTCGCGATTCGAGGGGTGGTGGGGCGAGTGGATCACCTACGTGCGGCAGGCGGGCGGGAAGGTCTTTTCGGAGGATGGCGGGCGCTGCGTGATGGATTCGCCCGCGACGATCGAAGGCCTCAGGTTTTACCTCGAGAAATCGAGCCGATACGGCATCAGCGCGCCGGCGGGCTTCGAGCCGATCAACGGGTTTGTCAACGAACGGGTGGCGATGGTCTACGGCGGACATTCGAGCTTCTGGCTCTATTATAACCAGGTGCCCGGGCTGGAGTGGGACGTGCAGGTGCTGCCGACCGGACCGGTTACCCGCAAGGGGGGCGAACTGGCGATGGCGGGCAACAGCATCAATCGCCTGAGCCGGCATCCGGAGGAGGCCTGGGCGCTGGCGAAATTCCTCACCCGGCCGGAGGCGATCGCGCCGATCGTGGCCCGGGGCGCGATCTCCGTGCGCCGTTCGGTCGCGGAAGCGCAGATGCGGCAGCCCGGCCCGCGGGGACATCCGCACAACCTGGAGGCGGCCTACCGGCAGTTTGCGTATGGCGAGCTGATCCCGCGGCATGCCTATTTTATCGAGATCATGAGCCAGCTGATCCAACCCGAGATCGACCGGATGCTGCTGGGCGAATTCACCCCCGAGGAAACCGGCCGGCGCGCGACGGCGGTGGTGAACGCCTTCCTCGAAACCTTCGACCCCGCCGCCGTCCCATGAACGCCCGTCGCGCCGAGACTTTCTGGTTCTGGCTGTTCACCGGCCCCGCGGTGGTGGGCTTCGTGGGCTTCAACTTGTGGCCGATGCTCGATTCGCTGTGGCTGAGTTTTTGCCAATACGAGGTGATCAGCGCGCCGCACTTCATCGGGGTGCAAAACTACATTTATCTTTTCCTGCATGACCCGTCGTTCTGGCCGTCGGTGAAGGTTACGCTGGTGTTCTCCGTGGTGCAGGTGCCGCTCGCGGTGATCGCGGCGCTCGCGTTCGCGCTGCTGCTGAACGAGCCCGTGCGCGGCCGCGGGTTTTGGCGCGCGGTGTATTTCCTGCCGGCGATTTTGCCGCAGGCGGCCTACGCGGTGATCTTCGGCTACATTTTCCAAGCCGACGGCGGGTTGCTCAACCGGTTGCTCGCGATCGGCGGCATCCAGGGGCCGGCCTGGACCACGTCGCCGACGTGGGTGCTGCCGGTGCTGATCGCGATGAGCCTGTGGGGTTTTGGCTACCCGATGGTGATCTTTCTCGGCGGCCTGCAAAACGTGCCGCGCGAACTTTACGAGGCGGCGCACATCGACGGCGCGGGCGCGTGGGCGCGGTTCCGGCATATCACGCTGCCGCTGATTTCACCGGTGTTGTTCTTCAACGTGGTCATCAGCGGGATCGCCGCGCTCAAGGTCTTTGATCTCGCATATGCGTTTGGCGTGGCCAACGGGACGACCACGGCCGGCGGGCCGGCACGCGCCACGCTGTTCTACGGGCTGAATCTCTACCAGCAGGCGTTCGGTTATTTTCACATGGGGCTCGCGAGCGCGATGGCGTGGGTGCTCTTCGCGTTCATCATTATGGTCACGGTGATCAACTTCCGGTTCGGACGCCGCTGGGTGCACTACGAAAACTGACATGCACCGCCGCCATCCCCTCGCCACTCTCTGCCTCTATGCGGCACTCGCGTTCGGCGCGCTGATCATGCTGCTGCCACTTGCGTGGATGGTGCTCACGAGCCTGAAAACCTTCCCGGAGATTTTGCGGAACCCGCCGGTCTGGCTGCCGGCCGAGCCGCAGTGGGGCAACTACCAGAAAGTGTGGGAGGGTTTTGCGTATTACCGGTTTTTCCTGAACTCCTGTTTCGTCGCGGTGATGGTGATCGCCGGCACGATCCTGACCTGCTGCCCGGCGGCCTACGCTTTCGCCTACTACGAGGTGAAGCACAAGGAGCTGATCTTCGGGTTGCTGATCTCGACGCTGATGCTGCCGGCGCAGGTGACGATGATCCCGCTGTTCAAGCTTTTCACCGGGCTCGGCTGGGTGAACACCTACCTGCCGCTGATCGTGCCGGCGTGGCTGGGTGGAAATGTCTTTGGGATTTTTATGCTGCGGCAGTTTTTCCGGACGGTGCCGAGGAGTTTCATTGAGGCGGCGCGGCTCGACGGCGCCTCGGAGTGGACGATCCTCTGGCGGCTGGTCGTGCCGATGAGTCTGCCGGCCGTGCTGACGGTGGGCATGTTCACCTTTCTCTGGAGCTGGAACGACCTCTTCAACCCGCTCGTCTATTTGCAAAACGAGGAGTTGGCCACACTGCCGGTGGGGCTGCTGTATTTTATCGCGCGCGCGGATCAACTGACGGGTGGCAGCATCGGCCAGTCGCCGTGGCACCTCGTGATGACGCTGGCGACGGTGATGGTGCTGCCCGTGATCGTGGTGTTTGCCCTCGTGCAACGCCGCTTTGTCGAGGGCGTGGCGGCGACGGGCGTGAAGGGCTGAGTCATGAGCGGGTTGTTGCGAGACGATCCGATCTGCCACGGCCACCTGAAACCCTTCCGGCATCCGCGGCTCCGGACCGTCGTCAACGGCCAGACGGCGGTGCGCTATCTCCGGTTTGCGCAAAAAGTCCGCGTTGACCGGCTCGAACTGGCGCCGGCGGTTTACGGGCGCTGGACGCCGAACGTGCCGCTGCATCCGGCGCGGCTTTTGATTTCCGTGCTCGATCCCCGCAGTCGCCGCTGGCGGGTGATTTGCGAAGTCGCGCTCCCGCTTGATCCGCGCATCGCCGGGCGCGGGCTGGCGCAGAAGATGAGCGCGGAACAAATGGACGCACTCATGGCGAAGGCGCTTCAGCGATCGAAGCATGTGATCCGGCTGGGCGGGATTGAGACCGATCACCTCCGCGTCGAATGCGACCGCGAACACGCCACGGCGCCAAGTCACGGCGAGGTGAACGGCGGCGAATTCAACGTCCCCTTCGGCCTGCTCAACACGCTGAAAGCCTATGGACGTCCAGTGCCGGCGGCGATCGAGGTTGCCGCGCCGACGTATCTTGCGGGACTCACGCGCGGGCTGATTCAACCCACGGCACCGCGCGGGATGAGCGTGGAGCGGGAGTCGGATCGGATCCGTTTCGTGGGCAAAAAGCTATCGATCGGATTCTCGCTGCAACGACCGATGATGCTTCACCTCGGTTGGGATGCGTTTGCGAAGGGCCGCGCGCCGTTGAACCGGCTCGTCGATCACAAGGCCAACTTCCGCCATCCC
The DNA here is from genome assembly GCA_964525935.1 of uncultured Opitutaceae bacterium. Taxonomy (GTDB): domain Bacteria; phylum Verrucomicrobiota; class Verrucomicrobiia; order Opitutales; family Opitutaceae; genus UBA2377. Next base: position 240,149 of record CAZGJZ010000002.1, read on the forward strand.
ATGACGAGCGGTCCACTGCTGCGCACGTTGAGCGAAGATTGCCTGCCGCACCATTGGAGCGGCACGGTCTCGGTGCACGGTAACCAAGTCCGCTACGAAGGGCTCCATTGCAGCGTCGAAGGGCTGCGGTTGGACGCCATTTTCACGGTGGAGCCCGACCGCGTTGCCCTGCAGCTGGTGCAAAGCAGCGACCGCGCCATCGACGTGCTCGAGGCGTTTTCGTGGGTGCTCGCGTGGGATCTGACCAAGGGCATCACTGGAGCGATGGCTGCGCCGACTTTGGGGCCGGGGCGCAATGGTGACGTGCAACTGCCCATGCTGTGGGCCGGCGATGGCATCGGCTGTCTATCGTGTCGCGTGGTGCGCGGCGAAAACCGCGGCCTGCAGGTCGAGAGCTTTAACCGCCGCAACAGTGTCGAGGGTGGTTTTCCCATGGCGCCGCGTCCGGGCCATGATCGGGGCGCGGTCATTCCGAAAGGGTCGACACGCACGACGATCGAGTGGGCGATGACAAGTTTGGAACCAGACACCAAATCCCGGGCGCGTTCCAGCTTTGGTCTCGCGAGCAACTGGGGCGCGGTCTTCGCCTGCTTCCGTCCGGAGCTGGGTGGGTTTTCCAATCAGGCCGCCTCCTGCAATTGCCACCAAAACCAACACGGGCCGGCGGAGCTCGTGGCGTTTACCAAGCCACCCCAGCACGGACCCCGGCCGCTTGCGCTGTTTCGTTTCACGATTGAGCGGGCGCTGCTCGACGGCGGGGGCTATGGTTATTGGCGGGAGCTTTATCTCGACAGCGATCCGGTGTTGGTGAGCGCGGCGGGTCGCATTCACCAGGCTGAGCCTGACGTGCGCTGGCTGCGGCGCATCGAGCCGGGGTTGGTGGGCGCGGTGACGCGCATGCTCGCGACCATCGGGCCGGAAGGTCTCGCGATCTGCGCCACGCTGACGGGGAACTCGGGCTCGTTCCGCTGGAGTTCCAACGCGATGGATGTGGTCGGCTACGGTCACATGGACGCCTACGTGAACGCGTGGACCTACCGGGCGCTGCGCAACGCGGTGCCGCTGCTCGCCGCGCTGGACCGGCGCACCCTGGCGCAAAAATGCCGGGCCGCCGCCGCCGCGCTCAAGCGGGCGTTCCCGGAATATTTGCTGAACCCCGACACCGGCTGGGTCGCAGGCTGGCGCAGCCGCGACGGGCAATTGCACGACTACGCGTTTACCTGGACCAACGGGCCCGCGTGCGCCTTCGGCCTGCTTGAGCCGGCGGTCGCACGTCGGGCGCTTGCAGGGCTGGAGCGCTTACGGGCCAAGGTCGGCGCGGGGTCAGGGGAGTGCAGCATTCCGTTCAATCTCCTGCCGATCGATGCTCGCGACCACATGTTGCCGAAAGCGCTCGGGCTGAGATCGTCGTCGTTTGAAATGTTTACCGACGGCGCAAAGGCCGCCTCCGCGGCGACCTACTATCTGCGCGCGCTGGCGATCTGCGGATTGAAAGAGGAGGCTCGCCGACTCGCGCGCGAACTCGACCGCGGTTACGCGGCCGGGCGCTGGTGTGGCGGCGCCGGCAGCGGCGTGGAGTTTCGCTGCTGGGACGGCATGGCCTCCGGCTACGAGGGCACCTTTGTGCTGAGCTTTGGCGCACTCTACGGCATCGCCATCGAGCAAAAACTTTTCGCGCCGCCGTCGCCGGAATGGTGGCCGGCTGATCCGCGCATGGATTGATTGTAGGCCCGCCCGCTGGGCGGGCGACCCGACCAGCGGCCGGGTCTACAATTGGGCAGGTGCGGCGAGGAAAACTTTGCGCAGGGCCTCGGCGGCGGGTTTGGGACGGCCGTCGAAATCGAGGAGCGCGGTGTTCACCGGACAGGGAAAGGTATCGTGGCCCATCCAGATGATGATGCCACCGCAGCGTGGGAAGCGGCGCTTGCACGCGAGGACCGGTCGCAGCAGCGCCTCGGTCTGCACGTGCTGGCTCCACGCGACGAATTCCGCGACATCGCGCGGCTGGCGGCCGTGGTCCTTTTGAAACGCCTCGTCCTGAATCCAGAAACCGAAGCGCCGCCAGAGCGGGTTGCTGGCATTGAGCGGCAGCAGCGATTCGGGCGCGTAGTAGCGCTCGATAATGTCGAGCGGGCTGGCGCCGGGCGCGCCGACCTCGGAGCGGAAGAGCGCGTCGTCCTTCTGCCAGTAGGAGTCGGGCGCGGGTTGCCACGGGCCGTGGACGTCCCAGTGCAGGCCGAGGCCAAACTCTTTTTCGTCGGCCATGAAACGCGGGCCGCTGGCGGAGGTGGGCAGGAAGCGCCGGTCGGGATCGAGCGCGGCGACTTCGCGCGCCATCATGCCGATCAGCGGATGCGCCGTCGTGACGGGGAGGCCGCAGCCGACCTTGTTGCCGTCCAGTGCGCCCTGCAGTTCGTTGCCGCCGCACCAGCAGAGCAGTGAGGCGTGATGCTGGCGGCGCGTGATGTAGCTGCGCACGATGGGCTGCGCCTCGGCGATGACCGTCGCATCCTCGGGCGGCCAGTTGTCCACGCCCGACGAGGAAAAGGGAAATTCCTGCCAGACGAGCAGGCCGTAGCGATCGCAGAGATCATAGAAAACCTCGGTCTCCAAAAACGCGCCGCCCCAGACGCGCAGGACGTTGAGGCCGAGTTCGGCGTAGGCGCGAATGCGCACTTCGTAGTCGGCGGGCGTGAGGTCGGCGTAGTTGGGGCGGATCGGCGTCCAGTTGATGCCTTGGAGAAAAATCGCGCGGCTGTTGACGATGCAGAGCCACGGATCGGCGCCGGCAGGAGCATCGGCGCATTGCTGCCAGGCGATGTGTTTGAAGCCGATGGTGCGCGACCACTCGTCGGCCGTGCCACCATGCGCGTCGGTTAGGCGACAGGTGAGGCGATAGGTTTTCTGCGGGCCCTCGCGGTTGGGCCACCACGGCTCGACGGGCAGGTCGGCGAACGCGGCGCCGGCGGCGAGTTGCGCGGGATTGACGGATTTGCGGAGCAGGCAGCGATTGCCGTCGTCGAGGCGCACTTCGACGTGACCGGGTGCAATGCCGAAGAGGGTGAAACCACGCGGCGCGACCTGACAGCGCATGTCGGCGAGTTCGGCGCCGTCGGAAATCTCCAGCGTGACGCGGTCCCAGATCCCGGTCTGCACGAGCCGCGGCTGCCAGTCCCACGTGTAATTGAAGCGCGCCTTCCAGTCCTTGATCTGCGAGGTGTAGCCGATCTGGCCGAGCCAGCGCGGCGGGAGATCGAAGACGATCTGCAGCGTGTTTTCGTCGGCGAGCGGGACAGCGGAGAGGTCGAAGATGTGTTCGACAAAGCCGTTTTCGAAGCGGCCGATCATCTGACCGTTGCAGCATACCCAGCCCGCGTGATCGAGCCCGGCGCAACGCAATCGGCGGGTGGCTCCGCCCTCCAGCCACGCGCGCGGCAAGGTGGTGGCGTAGACCCAGACGCGGTTTTCGATCCACTCGACGGCACGGCTGTCGAGGTTGGCGTGCCAGTCAGGGATGACCTTTTGATCGCGCAGCAGTTGCTGCACCGAGGCCGGCACGCGCGCGGGGACCGGGACGGTTTCGCTGATGATGACGATGCCGGTCTCCATGCTGGCGTAGGTGCGCCAGGTATCGGGAATGAAGCCGGCGAGGGTCCACGCCGCCGAGGCTAGGTCACGGGAGGTTTTCATTGGGGTAGGGCGAGGGGTGCGCCGGGGTGGAAAATTCACGGAGCCTCACGCTGGCGCAACGGCGGATTGTTGGAAGCGATACAGGCGCGTGGAGAGATCGCCGATGAGGCAAAAGGAAGGAGGCGACGCCGGGCTTGCGCTTTGCGGCGGGGTGCGCAGGTTAGCCGACCTGTTCTTTGATTGGTTCATTTCCAATCATCCGACTGCTTCCCGTTTTTGGGGGTGTTCCGGATTCGATCCTTGGTTGGAGTGCGCCGCTGCCGTTCGAGAGTGTTAGGTCTCTCGTAAATCCCCCTGCAAAACAATAATAGGCAACAACGAAGAAATGCTTCTAGCCGCCTAAGTGCGGTTACGTTGGCCCGGCGACACCTGCTAGCCGGAACTGACGTCGACAGCAGGCATAGTGAATTGAGCGACTCGCGGTCTTTTCACTGTATCTTCATCCGGGAGTTGGCCGGGGCTTAAGCGCGCGTGAACGCGTAACCCCGGCGAGATTAATCTCACGCTATGACGGTAGGCGCGGTGTGCAAAGGCCAGGGACACGCGGGTTCAATTCCCGCCACCTCCACCATTTAAGCCGCTCCATAAGGAGCGGCTTTTTTGTTGTGCGATTGCTCCGAGCTGATCACGCGGAGACGTGCGTCGGCAGGCGGAAGGGCTTGAAGTGCCACTCGGGGACGTGGGTGAAGTTGGGGGCGTCGGGGAGGTCGGCGAAGTTTTTGTCACCGAGGATCTGGCCGGGGCTCACGACGTGCCAGTCGCCGTTGTAATAGTGGTGCGGACCGAAGTGGTTGAAGGTGCTCGGCACGAGTTCGACGCGCAGGCGGTGGGTGCCGGCGGCGAGCGGCGTGGACAGGGCGAGCTTCCAGTCCGGGCCCCAGGCCCAGCCGACGGACCGGCCGTCGATTGTGATGCGCAGGGCGTCGCCTTGGCTGCCGGTGAATTGAAGTGCAGCCGTCGGTGCGGTGAGCGTGATGGCGGTCTCGGCGACGAGCGGAGTATTGAGGAAAGGGAAGCCGGCAGCGGCGAGTTCGCTGGTCGGTGAGACTTTCGCAACGGTGGCGGCGAAGGGGCCGGCGGTGCGCAGCGTGTGGTTGGGGCCGGGCGTGTAGGGCGTGCGGCTGGCGAGCGTGAACGCGCCTTTGAGCCACAGGTAGGGCTTGGTGGGGAATTCGTGCACGGTGCGGAAACGCAGCGTGTGCTCGCCGGTGCCGAGGGCGGACAGGGCGGCGGTGGGGCCGTCGTAACCGGGAGTCAACGTGAGTGGGCGGCCGTCGAGGGTGACTTCGACGAGGTCGTCGGCGAAGTGCAGGTGCAGCGCGGGTTCGTTCGCTGGCGTGAAGGTGGTGGCAAATGTGGCGGTGAAAATCTTCGGAGCGGTCTTGGTGGGCTCGATGAGCCAGGCGTTTTCCGGGAGCGCGGGAATTTGCCAGGTGAGCGGGATGGCGGTTGCTTTCGTTAGCTGCGCGGTGGTGGCGCTGCTCGCCTTGGCGCCATCGCTCTTGGCCGCGGCCGTGCGCCAGGTGGCGGCGGGACCGCGCAGGAGGGCGGCGGGGTCGATGATGAGATGAGTGTAAGTTGCCTTGCCGAGGCGGATACGGCCGTCGCTCAGGCGTTCGCCGTCCTCCTCGAGGGTGCGTTCGTCGGTGATGTCGTAGGCAATGCCGGCGGCCTTGAGTTTTTCCAGCGAGGCAAGGAAAGCGGTGTTCATCCGGCTCGCGGGCGTGTCAGGGAAAGTCGACGCGTTGTGGCCGTTGGTCTGCATGAGCTCCCACGGTTCATATTCGGCCATGAGACCGCGGTAGGGCGCGACGACGAGCGTGTCGGACACGACGGGCGGGCGGGCGGTGAGTTCGCGACTGATGCGCGCGAGCATTTCAGGGAACGCATCCTTCCAGCTCAGGTGCAGCGGCTCGGACGGCGGCCAGTCGGTGAGGGCGGGCGTGTCGAGGCGGTATTGGCTGAGGTGAAAGACGAAGTCGGTGAGCCCGTTGCGGCCGAGCCAGAGGATGTAGCGCTCGACGTCCTCGGGCGACGCGCCCCAACCGGCGCCGCCGAAGCATTCGACCATGCTGCGGCCTTCGGCGAACTGGCGCGCGGCGGCGCCGGCCTGGCGCGGATAAAAATCGAGTGCGGGGTAACGCTCGAGCGAGTCGATGCCGGGCATCGTCAGGTGGCGGTAGATGCGGTGGCAGGAGCCGACCATCGGGAGTTGGAAGAGTGGATTTTCCTCACCCTTCACGTGGCCGATGAACTGCTTCTTGTGTTTTTTGCACCAATCGAAGTAGGGCGTGAAGAAGCCGCCGATGAGCGTGTCGGTGACGAGCTCCCAGAACTTGGTGCGAGCGGCCTGATAACCTTCACCGCGGGCGAAGAGGAGCGGGATTTGCGCGACGTAATTGTCGCCGAAGGCGGCGCGGAGTTTGTCCGGCATGATGCGCGACCACGGGATGCCGGCGGTCTCGGGAAACGGATCCTTGATGCTGCCGGACTCGGGTTCGTCGAAGAAGATGGCCTCGATGTAATCCCAGGCCTCGGGGCTGAGGCCGGCGCGGTAGCGTTCGTGGATGAGTTCGAGGAAGTGGCCGAGCACGCGCGGGTCGAGCGAGTCGACGTAGTTCACCTTGCGCGGTGTGAGATGCCAGGTCTGCGCGCCGGGCGTGCCGGCGGGGACGATGCGGTTGGCGGCGTCGGTGGAAAAGCTGCCAATCGAGCCGGCGGCGGGCTCGCGCGTGAGGTCGAGCCGCATGGCGCCGCTGTCGGGGTATTGGGCGAGAACCTTGCCATCGCCGGTGCCGCTGGGCCAGCCGTTCTCGTCGTAGAGCCAGAAACGCAGGCCGAGTTTTTTAGCGTGCAGGATGCAGGCGTTGACCTCGGCGAGGTAGGTGTCGCTGAGATAGGGCGGGATGCCGGGATAAAAGCGCGGGTGGAAAACCACGCCGTGGAGACCGGCGGCCTTGAAGAGGGCGAGCTGGTGCTGGAGACGCGGCTGGTCGAGCGGGCCGTTGATGGACCAGAACGTGTAGTAACGCGGGGCGAGATCGAGGGCAGGGGTAGAGGTTTTCAAGCGACGAAGGTGGTCGCATGTTTCAGGTTCGGCCCGCGGGCGAAAGCCGGAAATGGCGATGTGACGTTAATAACCCAATAACCCCGCCCCGCCGCACACGTTGGCCCGTTCGCTCCGGGCCTGATCCTCAGAACGTCCGCGAGAGCGCCACCGAACCGTAGTAGTTTTTATTGAGCTGACCCCTGAATTCGCGAGTGCGCACGGCCTCGGTGTAGGTGAGCTGCCACCGGCCCTTTACGATGCCGATACCGTAGAAACCGTCGCCGACGAAGGTTTCGCGATCGACGCTCGCGCTGTCACGAAACGTATTGCCATCGAGAAAAATGTCCCGGGCGACCGCCTTGCCATTTACACCGCCAAAGAAGAAGACACTCCAGGCGCGGTCGGTGGCGACGCGCGGATCGCGGTCGTCGAGCGGAGAGTTGGTCGCCGACGTGGCACCGATGAGGCTCACGCCGAAATCGCTGGGCAGGTTGAACCCGAAGCGCGTGGTGAAGCCGACGTTGGCGAAAGTCTGCACGTTGCCGAGCGACGCGCCGGCGTGCGGCGTCAGATCGACGCCGAGGAGGTGGCCGAAGCTGCGGCCGTAGAGGCGCCACTTGCGCTCGAAGACGAGGTTAACGCCCACTTCATCGTGAAGCTGGTAGTCCCAGCCCATCGGGCGCTCGTCATTGATCCACTCGTGCACAAGGCGCTGCGTGTCCTGCGCGTAAGAATGCCGGCCCACCATGCCGACCTGCAACGCCAGCGTGTCCATGACCGCAGCCGTCTTGGTGATGACGCTGAATTCAAGATAACTCCAGCCGGCGTAGGGCCGGTCCGTCGGATCGGGGATGGTGCGATCGGTGTCCTGCGGCGTGTAGATGTTCTGGCCGAAGGCGAAGCCGAAGTTTCGCTGTGCGCCGGGGCGATCCATGAACGGCAGGGTGTTGGCGAGTTTCTGGTGCCAGCCGAACGGACCCCACGCGCCGAGGTCGGAGGTGAGCCACGAAAGTTTCAGGCCGTTGGTGTAGTGCCGGTCTTGGCCGCCGAAGTAGTCGTTCTCCAGATAGAAGGTGAAAACCCCGGCATGGCGGGCCGACTCCGCGGGAATTTTTTCCTGCGCGCGCAGGGGTTGGGTCGCGAAGGCGGCGACGCTGAGGACGATCAGGGCGAGAGATGGAAGTGCTTTCATGACTGGATGAAAGGCTAGTTCCATAAAGCGGGCGGTGGTTCCCGGGGTTCGCGGCAATCGCGGTGACGCCACGGGGTGCGATGACGGGCAAAAAGCTTGTTCGGCGCGCAGGCGCGGCGTTTGCTCCCGGCTTACCCCATGAGCACACCCCGCATCGTCCGTGCCGCGATCATTGGTTGCGGCAGTTATGGCGCCGAACACGCCAAGTTTCTCTCCACTTACGCCGGCGTGAAGCTGCACGCCGTCGCCGACATCGCATTGGCGCGCGCCGAGGATTTTGCGAAAAAATACGGCGCCGGTTACGCCACCGCCGACGTCGGACGCATCTGGGCGGACAAGGAAATCGACGCGGTGTGGATCTGCACGCAGCATGACACGCACGCGCCGCTGGGCGAGGCGGCGGCGAAGGCCGGCAAGAATTTCTTCCTCGAGAAACCGCTGGCACTGACGCTCGCGGACTGTGACCGCATCGTGGCGGCGGTGGAACGCAGCGGCGTGATCGCGGCGTCGGGTTTCAAGTTGCGGTTCTTTCCGGGTGTGGTGGCGGCGAAGCAATTCCTGCCGACGCCGACGCTGACGGTGGCGCAGGTGATCGACGACCACTGGCCGTCGGAGTTTTGGGCCAACGATCCCGTGCAGGGCGGCGGCAACGTGCTTTCACAGGGCTGCCATATGGTCGACACGGTGCTGCACCTGCATCCCGCGCCACCGGTGCGCGTCTATGCGGCGGGCGGCAACAAGCACCATCCGACGCGCGACATCGTGGACACGGCGGCGATTTCCCTGACGTTCGCCGATGGCGCGGTGGCGAGCGTGGCGGTGGGCGACTGCGGCGTGCCGCCGCACTCGTCGAAGTTTGCGCTGCAGCAATCGGGCGGCACGAAGAGTTTCAGCCTCTACAACCGGCTCAACTCGATCATGACGCGCGAGGACAAGAAGGTGACCGAGCATCCGGCGTGGCCGGAAGAAGGTGCGGCGGTGATCGATGCGCCCTTCATCGCGGCGGTCGCGACGGGCGGGGCTTCGCCGGTGTCGGTGCAGTCGGCGCGGCGCACGTCGGCTGTGGTGCTGGCAGCAGTCGAGTCGATCAAGACAGGCCGCGCCATCGATCTTACCGCGCCGCCGTATGCGGCGGCGATGAAGTGCTGAAACGCGCCTCGCGCCTAGGCCAGCAATGATGGTGGGAATACCGCCAGGCCGATGCCGCTGACGGGAACCGGCAGGGCATCTGCGGGATAGTGTGGCTTGCCGTCGTGGACCGTGGCCCGACCGTGGTAGAAGACCAGCACGCGGTCGCGCCAGCGCACGGGCGGTGCGGCGACGATGGTCAGGCCGCAGTCGAATGCGCCGCGCGGACCGAGCGGAATTACCGGTTGGCGGTCGTGTGCACGTTGCCAGGTCCAGCCATCGGTGCTGGTCGCCAGTTGCACATCCATGGTCTGGTCGCCGGTGTGGTGGCAGTTGAGCAAAGCGCCATAGCCGGTGGCGGTGGTGAAGGGCGTGAGCCAGTAAAACTGAAGATCGGGCGCATCCTGCGCATCGGGTTCAAGGATTGTGATGGGGCCGACCCAACGGCCGGCGAAATCCTCGCACTTCCAGATCGAGATGCGACGGTGCATGCCCTTGAGATTATCGCGGGCGGTCGGCAGGGCGGGATTGTAGGCCCAGGTCTGTTGATAGAGGAAGTGGGTGGCTGCGCCCAGCGGCGTGGTGACATCGGGGCGTGCGACGACGAGCGACATCGCATCGTTGGCGTTGGTGATGACCGGGCGCGGATGGAGGGGGCGCCACTTCAGTCCATCGGAGCTGGTGGCGAGGCAGATGCCCGCTGACGACGCGGGATCAGGCCGGTCCCAATAAATCATTTTCCAGCGCCGCGACGCGTCCGGCTCCGCCGGCTCGCGGATGATGGTCGTCGGCATAAATTCGCCCCAGTTCATCGCATGGCCCGAGTTGCGCATCACGATGTTGGTGCCGTCGCCGAGGTCGGGTTTGGTCCAGGTTTGGGCGTCGGCGGAGCGGGCGAGACAAAGCACATTGCCGTGCGGCAGGCCGGGGCCGCGGGCGAGATAATAGAGGAGCAGGTCGCCTTGCGTGGCGTCGATCAGGGCAGCGACCGCCATGAGGGAAGCGCCGGCCTCCCAAGGACGATCGGGTTGCAGGATGGGTGTGGCCGAGCGGTGGAGCAGCATGGGTTTCAGGCGTCAGCCATCAGCTTCCGATACGCCAGGAAGTCGGCGTGGAGGCGGTGGAAAATTTTGTATTTCGCGGCGTGGTAGCGGGCGACGGGCCCGCGCGTGGGAGTGATGATGCGGTCGGCGGCGTTCATCGCGGACATCGCGGGGAGGACACCGGCGTATTTTTTGGCGGCAACGGCACCGAGCACGGCGGAGCCAAGGAGGACGGCCTCGGGTTCCTTCGGCAGCACGACGCGGCAACCGGTGATGTCGGCGTGTTCGCGCAGGAAGACCGGATTTTTGGTGCCGCCACCGCAGGCGAGGAGCGTGTCGATGCGGTAACCTTTTTTATTCATCTCCTCGAGGATGTGGCGCGTGCCGTAGGCGACGGCTTGCACGGCGGCGAGATACTGGAGCGCGAGATCGTCGGCGGTGGCGGAGAGGCTGAGGCCGGTCACCGTGCCCTTGAGCGTGGGGTTGGCGCGGGGTGAGCGGTTGCCGTGGAAATCGGGCTGCACGTGCAGGTCACGCGTGAGCTCGCCCGGGAAACGCACGCCGCGGTTGCGCGCGAGGGTGTCGAGGCGGGCGTTGAGCAGTTCGTAGATGGTGCGGCCGGTTTGCTTGGCTTCGGCCTGCAGCGGCGCGGCGGCGGCGTGGAAAAAAATGACATGATCGATGAGCGCGCCGGTGGCCGACTGGCCGCCCTCGGTGAGCCAGAGACCGGGAATCATCGCAGAGAAATACGGGCCCCAGATGCCGGGAATGAAACGCGGCTTGGCCGAGACCGCCATGTGGCAGGAGGAGGTGCCGCCGATGAGGGCGAGGCGGTGTTCGAGCGACGCGGGCGTGGGCTTTTTGCCAGCGACGGGTGCGCCGAGGAGGCCGAGACCACCGGCGTGAGCGTCGATGATGGAGACGCCGACAGGGATGCCGGGTCGCAGGCCGAGTTCGCGCGCGGCGGCGGCGGCGAGGCCGCGGCCGATCGGCTCGCCCATCGGGCGGATTTTCTGGCCGATGCGGGCAAATTTTTCCGTGGCGAGATCGCCCAGACCGATCTGGCGGAAATAGCTTTCGTCCCAGCCGTCGCCCGCGGTGCCCTTGTGGCCGAGGTAAGTCCACTTGCAGACGGTGGTGCAGAGCGAGCGGGTGTCGTCGCCGGTGGCGCGGTAGGTGAGGAAGTCGGGCAGATCGAGGAAGCGCGCGGTGCGCTTCCACGTCGCGGGCAGGTTTTCTTTCAACCAGAGCAGCTTCGGCGTCTCCATCTCGGGCGAGATGACGCCGCCAACGTAGCGGAGGACGGCGTGCTTGGTGCGGTTGATGCGCTCGGCTTGCGGGATGGCACGGTGGTCCATCCAGACGATGACGTTTTGGGCGGAGCGTCCGGTGGGCGAGACCGTGACGGGGCGGTCCTGGGCATCGAGACAGACGAGGGAGCACGTGGCGTCGAAACCGATGCCGGCGACCTGCGCGGGAGTGGCGCGGGCTTTTTTGAGCGCGAGGCGCACGGCGCGGCCGCAGGCGGCCCAGATGTCGTCGGAGGATTGTTCAACGTGCTCCGGGGCGGGCTTCCACATTTTGATCGGCTGGCTGGCGGAGCCGAGCATGCGGCCGGTGGCGGTGAAAAGGCCGGCGCGGGCGCTGCCGGTGCCGACGTCGATTCCAAGGAAGAGGGGTGCGGTGGGCATGACGGGGAAAGCTTTCGCGGAAATCTTCCCGCGGGCCAAGTTTAATGGCGATGGACGCGTGGTGCGCGGGTGGCGATGGCGGGGCGCGATTGCGTCCCGCGGAAAAATGAGTTCGGCTGCGCGCATGAAACTTCGACTTTGCGGCGGGGTGTTGCTGATCTTGGGCATGGTGACATCGTTCGCGGCTTCGCCGGAGACAGCGTTTCAAGCGCGCCATTTCCCCTACGAACCGCAGGCGCCGTTGCTCACGGATGCGGCTTACGCCGATGTGCTGCGGGGCGCGAAAGTCACGGCCTCGGGTCACGATGACGAGCAGCGGCCGGGGTTTGTGCACGACGGCATCGTCGACGACACGGTGATGTTCTGGACGTCGAAGGTCGCGCCGGCGTGGGTGCAACTGGAGTTGCCGGAGGTGCGCGAGATCGCGCAGGTGAACCTCCATGTGCGCGCGCCGGGCACGCGCACGTATCATTTTGCCATCGAAGGCTCCGCGGATGGAGCCAGCTGGCAGATGCTTTACGACCAGCTCGCGGGCGGGGTGATTGTTTCCTCGGGTCGGCTGGAAGTCGTGCTGCCGGCGCCGGTGCGCGTGCGCCTGCTGCGGTTAAGGATCACCGGCTGGAGCGCGGCGCCGTCGGGCGACGGACTCTATGTGATCGAGCTGGCGGCCTTCGCACGGCCGACCGGGCGTGCGCTCGAAGGCGCGGTGGGCGATCTCGACCACCAATACGACGCGACGAATGTGCCCCTCAATCCGGGCGCGGCGGCGGCCCAAGCGTGGCGGGCCACGGCGTGGCGCGGCGAAAAAGTGCACGGCCAGTTTGTCGTGTGGACGAATGCGCCGCGGACGGGGTTGCGCGCGAGCGTGTCGGAGCTGAAACGAAATGACGGGGAGAAGGCGGGGTTCGGAGACCCCGCCCTACAAGTGACGACGCGTTTTGTGCGTCACGTGCTCGCTGACGGCCAACCGGTGGGCGACGTATTGGACGATGCCGCGCGCGTGGACATGCTGGCCGGCTCGTATCGCGCACTGTGGTTGACGGTCGAGACCCCGCGCGATGCGGCGCCGGGCACCTACACCGGCACGCTCACGGTGCGGGCCGACGGCACGGAGCCGAAGGTGTTTCCGCTCACGGTCGAGGTGCTGTCCACAACGCTGCCGGCGCCGGTGGATTGGAAATTTCACCTCGATATCTGGCAGCATCCCTGGTCGATCGCGCGCTGGCATGGCGTGAAACCGTGGAGCCAGGAGCACTTTGACATCATGCGGCCGTATCTGCGCGAGCTGGCGCAGGCCGGGCAGAAGGTCATCACGACGACGATCACGCCGCGACCCTGGGGCAGTCGTGATTACGACGACTACGGCTCAATGGTTGAACACGTGAAGCAACCGGACGGTTCGTGGAAATTCGATTACACGCTGTTTGACCGCTACGTGGAGCTGGCGATGAGCTGCGGGATCACGGGACAGATCAACTGCATCTCGATGCTGACGTGGTCCGGCCGCATGGATTACACCGATGCAGCGACCGGCGACACCCGCTCGGCGATGTGCGAGCCGGGCTCGCCGGAGTATGCCGACTACTGGCAGCCGTTTTTGCGGGACTTTGAAAAGCACCTCGAAGCCAAGGGCTGGCTGGAGCGTTCGCGGATCTGCGTGGACGAGGCGCCGGCGGCGATGATGAAGGCGATGATGGAAGTGGTTCGCGGCAGCGCGCCGCGCATCAAGGCTGCGCTCGCGGGCAATCAAGCGCCCTCGCATTACGTGGGGCTCGATCTGGCGGACTTCACGATCATCCTCGACCACGCGAGCGACGACCTCGTGCGGGACATCGCCAAGCGCAAGGCCGAGGGGCGCATCACGACCTTCTACGTGTGCCTCGACCCGAAGCGGCCGAATACGTTTGTGAAGAGCCCGCCCGCCGAGGCGGTGTGGATCGGCTACTATACGGCGGTGAACGGCTACGATGGCATGGCGCGCTGGGCGTTTACGACGTGGCCGGAGAATCCATTTCACGAGACGCGCTACTCCTGCCATCCATGGCGCCGCGACCTGCCACCGGGCGACGAGTTTCTGGTCTATCCCGGCCCGCGCAGTTCGGTGCACTGGGAAATGCTGCGCGACGGCATCGAGGAGTGGGAAAAGCTTGCCGTGCTGCGTGCGGCGCACGGCGGAGAGCTGCCGCCGGCGGTCGCGACGCGGCTGGAGCGGTTCCGTGATCCGAAAAATCTCGGCGACGACGCCAACGTGATCCGCAACGTGGCCGACATGCGCGCGGCGATCGAAGCGGCGGCGCGGGAGCTGAAGTAGGCCCGGGCCGAAAGTGGACGGCAGTTTTTAAACGCGGAGGACGCGAAGCGCGCAGAGGGCAAGCCGGGTGGCTCTTCGCCGGGATCTACCTTAATTAAGGTATGGCTTGGGCGCGAGCGCATGGCCAAAAGGATGTAACTCATTTTCGGGTCTAACGCGTCTACAGAGAAGCGCGCGATTGGATCCGCGGACTCCACTCCTTGCGGAGTCCGGAAAATGTGCCGTTAGCTGAAGTGCGTCGCCCCACCCATCCCTTTTCCCGCCGAACCCCATGCGCGTCCTTTGGTTTGAGTTTCTCCTCGCCCTGAAGCGGCTCGCGCGGCGGCGGACGCAGAATGGGCTCATGCTGGTTACCTTCACGGTATCGGTGGCGCTGTCGTTGCTGAGCTGGTCGCTGTTTCGGAATGTTTTCCTGAGTAACCCGGACTTCGACCCTCAGGGTGAGTATCTGGTCATGACCTGCGCGGGCGGCAAGGCCGGCGTGATGAAGCATTTCACGGTGGCGGAGATGGCGGCGGTCAAGGAAGGGCAAAAGGTTTTCGCGGATTTTGCGGAGGTGGGATTTTATTCGTCGGTTTTTATCCGGACGCCGGATGGGGCGGAGCGGTCGTTGACGGCCTATATGTCGTCGCGGGCGTTGCAGCTGACGGAGGCCAAGCCCTTGCTCGGCCGGCTATTCACCCTAGAGGAGGACAAATACCGCTCGGCGCCCGCTGCGCTGTTGAGTCAGCGGATGTGGGAGAACAGCTATGGCAGCGACCCCGACATTGTGGGCAAGACCGTGGAGGTGACCGGCGATCCCTTCACCATCGTGGGCGTGCTGCCGAAGGAGTATAAATTTCCCAACGATCAGGACCTTTGGCTCTCGATCGGAGCCACCGGAGATGGAAATCAACAGAAGTGGCCGGTGCGTGATGCGTTGGTGAAACTGAAACCGGGCGTCACCCGCGACCGGGCGGAACGCGACCTGCAAGTCATTCTGACCGGACTCGGGCCGGAATCGCCCGTGAATAAAAATGAACTGCGCCCCGTGCTGCAGCCCTTCCGCGATGTTTACCTGCAAGCGGACATCAAGGTCAGTGCGCTGATTTTGTTCGGCCTTTCCCTGCTGTTCGTGGCGGTGAGCTGCGCCAATGCAGCCAACCTCATGCTGGTCGATTTTCTCGGCCGCCGGGCGGAAGTCGCCGCGGCCATGGCGCTGGGCGTGCCGCGCGGGGCCGCGGTGCGCGGCGTGGTTTTCCAGACGAGCGTGATCGCGGCGGGCGCGGCGGTGCTGAGCATCGCCTGGCTGCCGATTGCCGGACCGTTGCTCTATCGCGGCATCCAGATCAACAACGGTCCCTACTGGATCCGGTATACCTTTGAATGGCACGATGTGGGTATCGCGCTGGCCTTGGCCGCGGTTTCCGCACTGGTGACGCTGATCGCGCCCATCGCTTATTTGCTGTGGGTCGATCCGGACCGCGTGATCCGTGATCATGCCTACGCCAGTCGCGGGACCGGTCGTGGACTTTGGCGGCGGATCCTGCTGACCGGCCAGATCGCCCTGCTCACCGTGCTGGGCGTCAGCTCAGGCTTGCTGGTGCGCTCAAGTTATCAAGTCGGCGAGACGCACTGGGGCTACGATGCGGGGCGCGTTTTTCTCGGAAAAATCAGCGCGCAGGCGATCGACTACGGCAAGAGCTCATGGTCGCAGGGCCGGCTCGTGACGCATCTCAAGGTGCTGGAGCAGGTGAAACAGCGCCCGGAGACCGTCGCGGCGGCCATCGCGGATGAAGCGCCCGGCTACAGCCGCCCGCCCAATTGCGCCTATGCGCTGAATCCCGCGGCCTTTGGCGACAAGGCGGAACTCGGCGAGGCGACCAGCTCACGCGTGACGGAAGGCTATTTCGAAACGCTCGGGGTGCCGTTGGTGGCCGGGGAGACTTTCCCGCGGGAAATGGCTGATGACGCGCCGGACTACGCCGTGATCAACGAATCGCTGGCCCGAAAACTCTGGCCCGGCCAGGATCCCTTGCAGCGGACACTCTACATCCGCAGCCGTGATCCCTGGATGAAGGAAGATGCGCAGCCGCGGCGCGTCATCGTGCAGGGGGTGGCGCGGGATTTTCAAGCGAGCGGCCCGCTCGCGAAGAACAACGATTTCATCTTTACGCCCTACCGGGCGAAAGTCGGGACAGGTAGTGCGCTCTTTATTTTCGTGCGCGACCGGGCGGGTTTAGCGAGTTTTCGAGCACTGAACGACGTGGTGCACCGGGCTGAACCGCGGGTGTCGCTTTATTTTCCATCCACGATTGGAACGCAAATCGACATTGGCCTCAGTTCGGTGCGGCTCACGGCGCACCTGACTACCTTGTTTGCGGCGGCGGCGGTGTTGTTGTGCGCAATCGGCGTTTACAGCCTGACGGTCGCGCAGGTGCTGCAGTCGTCGCGGGAGTTTGGCATCCGGATGGCGCTCGGCGCGGAGCCGGGGCGGCTGTGGGTGGGATTTACGCGCGGGCATTTGTTGACGGCGCTCGTCGGCGTGGCGCTCGGACTGGCCGGGGCGAGCCAGGTGGTGCGCGTGCTCGGGTCGCTGCTCTACGGGGTCGATCCCTACAGCGTGGCGACGTATGCAGGCGTGGCGGCGGCGATTCTCGTGGTCGCAGTGCTGGCGTGCGTGCCGAGTTTGTGGCGGTTGAGGCGGATTAATCCGGCGGATTGCCTGCGGAGCTTGTGAGGGTCGGCTGGTTTTAGCCGCGGAGCCACGAAGACGCGGAGCGGAGACCCGCACGGCCTAACCTACTTGGCTACGGCGCCGAATTCGTAACTTAGGGTCCAGTTGCGGGTCTCGCCGGGGGCGAGTTCGGATTGAATGTAGGGCTCGATGGACCAGGTGTTGCTGTTGCCCCAGACGGGGCACATGTCGGGCACGAAATCGCAGGAGAAAACGAGGCCGCTCAACTTCGGGTGGGAAACGGCGACGTGCATCGGGGTCGTGGCGCCGACCTGGAGTTTTTCGAAATGACCGTCGTCCTTGTGCTGGAAGCGGCGCTTGAAGCTGAGGCGGTTTTTGGCGTCGAGGGCGTAGCCGGCGTTTTCGGCCATGCCCCAGGTGGCGGGGAGATCGCAGGTGAGCAGGCGGTCGGTGAGGGCGAAGAAGGGATGTGCGAACCAGTGCAACGGCAGCGGACGCGTGCCGGTGTTCACGATGGTGGTCGCCGAAGTGAGCGTGCGGCCGGCAAGGGCGAGGTGGCGCGTGAGCTGGCAGGCGTAGCCGTTGCCGGCCTGCGCGGTGCGGAAGCTGATCGCGCCGGCACTGCGTTCGATGAGCCACGGGCAGGGCTGGGTCACGATGAGTTCGCCGGCGGGGCTGAGGCCGACGTCGCCGATGCCGATGATGAAGCCGCGGCTGTTTTCCAGGATCAGCGGATGGCCGGTGCCGAATTCGGCGTGGCGGAAGGATTCAGGGAGGCCCTGGCCATTGAAGGCGCTGGGCGCGGCTTCGGGCCATTCCGGGCCGGTGGTCAGAGTGCCGACGCGTGGATCGCTGACCTGCCAGATGTAGCCGCCCCAGCAGTAGCGGGTGCCGAGACGGGCGCGGTTGGCGGCGTCGACGGGATCGAGGATTTCGACGGAGAGGGTGTCGTGCGCGAGAGTCAGCATGGGCGCGAGGCGATGGGACCAATAGGACGGATAGGTCCTATGGGACTAATGGGAAAAGCGGGCGAGGGCGCCTTACTTTTTCCGGACGATGCGGACGGTGGTGTTCTTGCCTTCGACGCTGAGCGCGAAGTGCCCGCCTGGGCGGGGTTCGATGGAGATCTCGCGATTCACGAGCTCGAAGGGGATGGGCTCGATGCCTTCCCAGACCTGACCGTTGTCGAGTTTGAAGCTGTTGCCGCCAACCCAACCGGTGACGCGGGCCTTGAGGACGGGTTCGTTGCGCCAGTCGCCGCTGAAATCAGGGAGGCCGATCCGGCTGATGAAGGACCGCTCCTGGTCATCCTTGTGCATCTGCTGGGCCAGCTGGCCGGCCTGGTAGGTGACCTCGGTCTTGAGGGTGCCGGTGTAATACTTGAGGATCGCCGTATCAATCATGCTGAGCTGGTCGGCCGTGAGCAGGTCGAGGCCGGCGCGGCGCTGCTCTTCGGGCGTCATGAGACCTTTGATGCCGGGAAAATGGGTTTCGGCTTGGGCGAGCGTGCCGGTGAGCACAAGGGCGAGGAGGAGGCGTTTCATGAGGGACAGGTTGAGGGTAAACGATCGGTAGGTGGGGAAACATTTCCGCGGCGACGCGCCGGTTCAAGTCTTGAGAAACTCGGAGCCGGCGGTCTGGGCGGCGATCAACTGGGCGAAGACGCCTTTTTTCGCATCAAGTTCCTTAAAGTTGCCTTCCTCGACGATGACGCCGTCGCGCAGGACAATGATGCGGTCGGCATTCTGGATGGTGCTGAGCCGGTGCGCGATGGTGATGACCGTGCGGCCCTCGGAGAGCCGGTCGAGGGCGTCCTGGATGAGCCGCTCGCTCTCGTAGTCGAGGGCGGAGGTGGCTTCGTCGAGGATGAGGACGGGTGGATTGCGGAGGACGGAGCGGGCGATGGCGATGCGCTGGCGCTGGCCGCCGGAGAGGGCGACGCCGCGTTCGCCGACGGGAGTTTTGAAATTCTCGGGCATCTTGAGGATGAACTCCTCGGCATTGGCGAGCTTGGCGGCCTGGCGGATCTGGGCGTCGGTGGCGTCGGGCTTGGCGAAGCGGATGTTTTCGCCGACGGAGCCGGAGAGCAGGATGCTTTCCTGCATGACGACGGCGAGCTGGCGGCGGATCCAGCGCATGTCCCACTCGGATTGCGGCACGCCGTCGATGAGGATGCGGCCGGAGGTGGGCGCGTAGAGGCCGAGGAGCAGGTTGGCCAGGGTGCTCTTGCCGGAGCCGGAGGGGCCGACGAACGCGACGTGCTCACCGGGGCGGATGGTGAGGTTGAGGTTCTTGATGACGATCTTGTCGGGCGCGGACGGGTAGAAGAAGGAGACGTTTTCGTAGACGATGTCGCCGCGGATGCGGTCTTCGCGGCGCTTGCCGTGCCAGGTCTCGACGTATTTCGAGTCGATGAGCTCCTTGATGCTGTCGTAGCCCTCCTGGGCGGCGAAGTAGGGTTCGCTCATGCCGATGAACATGTGGACCGGCGTGAGGATGTAGCCGAAGCCGGCCATGAAGGCGAAGAGCGTGCCGATGGAGAGCTGCCCGCGGATGGCGAGGATCGAGCCGCCGGCGATGACGATGAGCGAGAGCAGCTGCATGCCGACGTAAACGTAGGTGCCGAAGAGGGCGTTGACGTAGGACTGCGAGACGCGGCTGCGGGCGAAGGATTCGCTGCTGCGGTCGAGTTCGCGCTCGACCTGGGCCTCCTCGCCGAAGCTGCGCACGAGGCGCAGGGCGGAGATGTATTCGGAGGCGGTGCCGGTGAGTCTTTCCTGCGCGAGACGGTTTTCGTTGTTGGCGCGCTTGATGTGGCGGAAGAAGAGGAATTTCGCCGTGGCGTAAACCGGGATGGCCAGCAGGAGCACGAGGAGGAGGAACCAGTTCATCCAGGCGAGGATCACCAGGATGCACACGCCCATGAGAAGGTTGGGCAGGAGCTGGTTGAGGACGGTGTAGAGCAGGCCCTCGACCTTTTGGGTGTCGAAGGCGTATTTCGAAAGGAGGCGGCCGGTCTTCTGTCCGTCGAGGTAGCTGAAGTTCAGGAACTGCAGGCGGAAGAAGATGCGGCTGCGGAGCTCGACCATGAGCTCGGTGGTGGTCTTGGCGAGGGACTTGGCGCCCCAGACCGAGAAGCCGTAGTGCAGCACGAGGCAGAGGACGAACCACAGGCTGTAGTGGAGAACGCCATCGATGTTTTTGTCCTGCAACGGTTTGTCCACGATCCGCTGGATGAGCAGCGTGATCGGGGCCGCGGCGAGACTGCGCAGGAGGACGAGCGTGAGCCCGAACCGGTAGCGCCGCCGCGCGGCCCAGAGGTAGCCGATGAGGCTCTTCTGATCAAGGGGGGTGGAGGGTGTGGACATGGTGGTGCGCCAAGGACCAAGCACGCAACGAGCCGCCGACAGGCAAGCCTTTTACTTTTACTTTTTAACCCGTTTCGGGGCCAAGCCGCCGTGGAGGGCGGTGTAGAAGGAGTCACCCGGCTTGATCGAGCCGCGCGTCACCGTCGTGCCGGTGTAGGCCGACTTGTAAAGGGCGGTGAGGAACTCGAGGGTGCGACGCGCCTCGTCACCGCTGGTGAGCGGGATCCGGTTGGCGTCCATGTCGGCGACGAGGGCATTGAGCTGGGCGCCGTGGGTGGAGCCGACGTCGGGCGGGAAGGCGACCCAGGCGGCCTGAAGGTCGTCGCTGGTGGCCGGATCGGCGGGCGTGAGCTTCCAGTTTTCCCGCTGGTAGGCGTAGAGGTGGGTGAGCTCGAGGGTGGCGCGCTCGCAGTCGAGGCGGATGTAGGTTTCCTGGCGGGGGCAGAGGGTGCTGTTGATGATGGAGGCCCGGGCGCCGCTGGCGAACTTCACGAGCGCCATGGAAACGTCCTCGACCTCGATCTGGTGGTAGAGCGTGTCGGCGATGGCGCGGACTTCGGTCCAGTCGCCGAGCAGGTGGAGCAGGTGATCCATGGAGTGGATGCCCTGGCTCATGGTGGGCCCGCCGAGTTCGGTGGACCACTTGCCGCGCCACGGCACGGCGTAGTAGGCGGCGTCGCGATACCAAAGGGTGTTGCACACGGCGACGAGCGGGCGGCCGAACTGGCCGGCGGCCAGGAGGGAGCGCACGTGGACGTTGGAGGAGGCGAAGCGCATCTGGAAGACGCACGCGGTGCGGCGGCCGGTGCGTTTTTCCGCGGCCTCGATGCGGTCGAACTCGGCGAGCGAGGCGCAGAGGGGTTTTTCGCAGAGAACCCAGGCGCCGCTCTCCATGGCGGCGATGCTCATGTCGGCATGCAGCCCTGGGGGCGCGGCGATGAGCACGATGTCGGGCTTCTCGGCCGAGAGCATCGTCGCGTAGTCCGTGTGGGCGGTGGCGATTTTATGGCGGTCGCAGAAACTGCGGGCGCGAGTGGCATCGATGTCGCACGCGGCGACGAGTTGGACGCGACCAGCGGTGGCGTTGACGGCATTGACGTGGGCATCACCGATGCCTCCGGTGCCGACGAGAACGGCGCGATAGGTTTTCATGCTGTTTTTTAGGAAGAAGTGGGAGAGGAGCGCGGGGTGAACACGGTCAGCCCGGCGAGTGATTGGGCGGGAGGGGGGAAGAGGTAGCTCGCGAGGTAGCCGACGCCCATGCAACTGGAAATCGCGATGATGGAATAGAAGTAGGGGTGGACGAGTTTCACGCTCCACGCGGCGAAGGTGAGGATGAGGCTGGCGACCACGCCGATGGCGGCGCCCTGCCAGTTGGTGCGCTTGGTGAAGAGGCCGAGGCCGTAGCAGCCGGCGAAGCCGCCGCCGAGCAGGTAGGCGAGCTCGAAGGACTTATCGAGGGCGGACTGGATATCGATCTTGGCGAGGATGACGGCGGTGCCGATGCCGATGGCGCCGGCGATGAAGGTCATCCACTCGGCGAGTTTCACGCTCTTGGCGGGCGTGGGGTTTTTGGCGTAGCGCTCGTAGAAATCGACGGAGACGAGGGTGGCCACGCTGTTGATGCAGCTGGAGAGCGTGGACATCGACGCGGCGAAAATGCCGGCGATCACGAGGCCGGTGACGCCCACGGGGAGCTCGGCGGCGATGAATTGCGGGAAGGTCGAGTCGGTGCTGAGCAGCGGGTTGAGGCGATCGGGATGGCCCTTGTAGAAAACGTAGAGCGCGGTGCCGATGGCGAAGAAGGTGAGGCTGCCGGGGATGATGATGGCGGCGAGCGTCCAGACGGACCAGCCGGCTTCCTTGTCGGATTTCGTGGAGAGGATGCGCTGCATCATCACCTGATCCTGCGGATAGGTGAGGATGCCGATGATGTTGACGATGAGGAAGCCCCACACGGTGGCCTTGGTGAGGTCGAAGCTCCAATCGAAGGTGCGGAACTTGTCATCCGCGGCGGCCGTCGCGAAGAAGGCGCCGAACCCGCCGTCGATGTTGGCGATGACGTAACCGATGGCGAAGAAGGCGCCGCCGAGCATGACGAAGACCTGGATGAAGTCGGTCCAGATCACGGCCTTCATGCCGCCCATCACGGTGTAGAGGATGGTGACGACGCCCATGATCAGGATGCTTTGGACGACATCGAGGCCGGTGACGGCGGCCATGGCGAGCGAAGGCAGAAAGAGCACGATGCTCATGCGGCCGCCGAGCTGGAGCAGGATGGCGATGGCGCTGGAGAGCACCCGGATATTCGGGTGAAAACGCATCTCCAGATACTGATAAACCGACATCAGGTTGAGCCGGCGGATGAGGGGCACGACCCAGATGGCGACGAAAATGGTGCCGACGAGGCCGATGACGTTGGCGGCGAGATAGAGCCAGTTGGTCGCGAAGGATTTGGCGGGGATGGCGATGTAGCTGACCGCGCTGGTGCCGGTCGCGTAGAGACTGAAACCGGCGGCCCACCACGGGATGTTGCGGCCGCCGAGGAAGAAGTCGGCGTTGCTCTGCTTTTTTTCCTTCAGGTAAAAATACAGGCCGATGCCGGCGGTGCCGACGAGGTAGAGGATGATGATGGTCCAATCGATCCAGCCGAGCAGGCGCTTGGCGAGAGCGAGGGTGAGCTGGGTGTGCTGGACGGCGTCCGCGGCGTCGCGCGTGGTGAAAATGAAGCCATGATGGGCGGGTTGCACTTGGGCAACGGGGCCGGGCACCGCGATCGAACCGAGGTCGGCCCACGTATCGGTGATCGTGTGATACGTGTAGACGGTGGCGGTTTCCGGGGTCGCAAAGGCCACGGCCAACAGGTGGGCTTGACCGCCGGGATTGAGCACGGGGCGGAGCGCGGCGGGCGGGGTGGCTTTGCGTTGCCAGCCGGTCTCGGCGGTGTGGCGCAGCCAGACGAGTTCGCCGGCGGGGCTGCGGGCGAGGGCCCAGGCGGCGCCGTCGTGGAGGATGGTGGCGAGCGGAGCGTCCTCGGCGTCGGCACCGGTGAACGCAGGGAGCTTGATGGCCGGTTGCGCGAGCGCGGCCTCGGTGGCGGCGGCGGCGGAAATCGGGGCGATGCTGAGCGAAGTCAGGCTCTCCGCTTGCGCGGCCAGGCTCATCGTCATGATGAGAAGCAAGACTGCGCCTATGCGCCGGAGGGTTTTGGGCATCGCGGGCAGATTCAGTTTACGCGTGCGGGCGGTTCAAGGTCTATTTCATGATTATTCGGAAGATGGATACGGCGAGGCGTGCGTTCCCTCGACAGAGGCGGAATCCGGGGTTGGCCGGATGCGTTTGGGAAATTTGCAAGCGTTGCAACAGCGCCGCCGCCGGCGGCTGGCAGTGGCAGCATGGCGAGGTTGCTGAGGGCCGCCGCGGCCGCCCGCGCCTGTCAGCGCGGTGCGGTCGTATTGCGCGGTGACGATCGTAGCGCCGGTCTTTGACCGGCGCGGGATTGAATCGATGGAAAATGCGGGTCGGAGACCTGCACTCCTTGAGAACGCGGCGTCAGTTCGCGCCGGTGAGCTTCAGGATCTTTTCGCCGGTGAGGCGCTTTTCCTTCGGCAGGCTGTGCGGCGTGAGGTTGCCGTAGGTGACGGCGAACTTTTTGAATTTCTCGCGCGTGGCGGTCACGAATTCCTCGACGGTGCGCGTCTCGCCGAATTGCGCCATCATCTCAGGCAGCCAGCGGTGGCCGAAGCGGACGTGGTTCTGTTCGTCGTTGCGGTCGAAGGCGAGGAGCGTGTCGGCCTCGAAGTCGCTGAGTTCGCGCACGCGGTCCATGACGTGGGCCTTCGTCGGGAAACTGCCGGCCTCGAATTCCATCGTCATCATGGCGTAGCGCTCGTGCGCGGGCATCTGGATGAGAATGTTGTAGAGTTCGAGCGACTGCTCGACGGTCATCAGGTCGACGCCGAGCTTCGGGAGCTGACGGAAGCCGAACTGGCTGTGACGGGACTCGTCCCAGAGATGACGGGTGAGATCGTGGTGGAGATCGAAAGGCGCATTGGGCGTGTCGATGAACGCGGTGGCGAGGTAGTCGATCGCGTCCATTTCCATCATCAGCCAGACGTAAACCATCATGCGGATGACACGGGCGTCGGTCTTCGGATCGGTGAGCCAGGGGCGCACGATGGGATCCTCGGTGGGATCGAAGCCGAAGATGCTCGAGCAAACCGGATACTTGCCGCGATTGCAGGTGGCGGGATGCGTGTAAGGCGTTTTTTCCTGCTGCCAGACGTAGTTGGTGGCGAGCGGGAGGCGGGTTTCCTGACCGAGCCAGCCACCGAGATCGTCGAGGGCTTGCGTGAGGTGGAGCGTCCACTCGCGGGCATCGACGTTTTGGAGGTGCGGCGCGATCTCGCGGAGGTGGCGCTCTTCGTCGGCGACGAATTCCTCGACGAGTTTCTTCGAGGGCCAGTCGGCGAGGTGGTCGGTGACTTTGAGATAGTGTTTGTAGGCGGCGAGCAGCGCGGGTTTCAGCACGCGGTAGAAACCGGCGGTGATGACGAGCGGGTCGGACTTGGCGTGGCCGATGGCCTCGACGAAAACGCGGCGGACCGAGTCGCGCACGGTGTCGGTGGTGCCGAAGCCGGTGAGCTCGCGGCCGCGCTCGCGGAGGAAGCGGGCATGGCCGGCGGCTTCCCACGCGTGCTGGCAGACGAGGTATTTCAGCTCGGGCTCGCCGACGCGGTAAACGAGCGTGGTGACGGTGCGGAGGAACTCGCGCTCGACCTCGAAGAGGAGGCGCAGGAGGCGGGTCATCTCATTGACCGCAGCCATGCGGCCGGAGGCGGCGGGAGTGGCGGTCGGGGCGGAGGAAGTGGTGGTGGCCATAGCGGAAAAGGAAGAAGGATGAGGGAGGAAGTAAGAAAGAGGGAGGGACTCGGTTCGTTCTCTTTCTCGTAATCGTTCTCCCGGGTTTTAGATTTCGACG
Source organism: uncultured Opitutaceae bacterium (assembly GCA_964525935.1). Taxonomy (GTDB): domain Bacteria; phylum Verrucomicrobiota; class Verrucomicrobiia; order Opitutales; family Opitutaceae; genus UBA2377. Next base: position 265,279 of record CAZGJZ010000002.1, read on the forward strand.
AGAGAACGCTGAGGAGAACGAGAATGAGAACGATTGGTCAGCAGATCAGGCCGCGTTTGCCGTTGGGGCCGTGGGCGGGCGGGTTGACGCCGATCCAGCGTTCGTCGATCGGCTCGGAGGCGCGCTGATAGCGGCTGTCGCTGGAGATGCGCAGGCGGTTCTCGCTGCGGTTGTCGAGCGAGGCGTGCACGGTGAACATGCCGAACGTGAGCAAGTCGCCGGCCTGGAACTCGGTGGTGAGCCAGCGGCCGCCGAATTTGTTGACCACGGCGGGCGGGTTGTGGGAGAGCGTGCCGGTGAAGGACCATTTGCCCTCTTTGACCTTCTCGACCTCCTTGGGCTTGTTTTCGCAGAAGCCGTCGACGTCGCGGTAGACGTAGTTTTCGAGGAGATCCATGCGCTTGTGCGAGCCCTCGAGGATCATGAGGCCACCGAGCTCGTAGGAAATGTCACCGTAGGGCATCCAGCAGGTCATGTGCTTGTGCGTGCCGCGGCCCATGTAGGGGAGATCGCAGTGCGGGTTGGTGCCCTTGCCGGGACCGATCGCGCGCAGCCACGTGTAATCGTAGTGGCGGATCTCTTCGCCGTAGAACTTGCGGTAAAAATTGGTGAGGCGGCCGTCGGGAGCGTAGAGCAGCTTCTGCACGGGCGCGCAGCCGTTGGCGATCTCGGGCTTGAAGATGTAGCCGGCGTTGGGCTTGGCGACGCCCTCGAAGGTCGGGTAGGCGGGATCGAGCGCGCCTACTTCGGCGAGGCGGTCGGTGAGCGCGGCGCGGGCCTCGAGCACGAGGTCGCGGTCGAGGTAACCCTTGATGTGGATGTAGCCGTCCTGCTCGAAGCGGCGGCGCAGCTCGGGCATGTTGTCGGCGGCGTCGGCGGAGTCGCGCAACTGGCCGAACTTGTCCTCGCTCATGTCGAGGGCGTGGCCGTAGGAAATGATCTGGGGCGTGGTGGCGGTGCTCATTTTTAAATGGGGTCCAGGGTCTGGGACTTAGGCTCTAGGATTTGAATGGGATACCATACACCCGGCAGGCGCGGTGTAAAATGGTTGAAATGAGATTTGGCATGTAGATTTTGGGCCTAAGTATGACCACGCTTCCAGCCGCCAAGCCTTTCCGCAGCCAAGCCTGGCTGGAGAGCCCGCTGCGCAGTGACACAGGCGAACTGCAACTGGCGGGCGCGTTGAAAAACGTGCAAGGGCTCGATCCGAAGACGATGCGTGTTTTGGGAAGCTACTCGCTGATCTACATGGTGGATGTGGACGGCTACTATTGCGACGGCAACGGCTACAAGGCGGACCTGCGCACGGGCGACCTTGTGGTGATTTTTCCCGAACTGGCGCACGCCTATGGGCCGAAGGCGGGGCGGCCGTGGAATCAGATCTACTTTGTGTTTAACGGGGCGCAGTTCGACTTCCTGCGCAGCCGGGGCGTGTTCGATCCGGCGCGACCGGTGTGGCACCTGGAACCGGTGGATTACTGGAGCCGGCGGCTGGAGGAAGTGGTGGCGGGTGAGGCGCGGCACACTGAGGCGGCGGCGTTGCGGGCGATGGGACGGTTTTTGCACCTTGTGAACGACATGGTGGCGGCCGATCGGGAGGCGCGGCTGCGACCGGAGCGCGACGCGTGGTATGAGGAAAGTCAGCGGCTGCTGGGCAATCCCGGCGAACGCGGCTGGCTCGCGGCGCAGGCGGTGGCGCGGCAGGTCGGGCTCAACTACGACAACTTTCGGAAACAGTTCACGCTGCGCGCCGGGGTGTCACCGGGGCAGTTTCAGAAACGCAAGCGGATCGACCGCGCGTGCGCGGCGATTTACCAGGGCAGCCACGGGTTCAAGGAGTTGGCGGCGGAACTGGAGTTCTGCGACGAGTTTCACTTTTCCAAAACCTTCAAGCAGGTGATGGGCGTGACACCGTCGGAATTCCGCCGGAAGGCGCACGGCGGGTAAGGTTTCGTCGGACAAGAATTAACCACGAAGATCACGAAGGACACGAAGCCAAGGCATCGGATCGGCCTTCGTGCTCTTTGTGTCCTTCGTGGTATACTCAGATCACTCGAACACCGGCCATTTGCCGTCGGGGGTGGGGCGCCAGAGGATGTCCTTGTCGATGCGCGGCTTCGCGTGGCGGTATTTTTTCATCAGGCGGATTTTCTCGCGGAGGAGGTCCGGGAGGTCTTCGCCGTAGATGAAGGTATTGTTGCCCGCGGATGAGAGCGTCATGACTTGAGTGCGGTTGGCGTCGAGCAGCGCGATGAGGTTCGCGGTGTTGGCGAGCTCTTCATCGATGGCGGCTTGAAGCAGCTTCTCGTGTTTTTTCTTTTCCGTGGCGGTCTTGGCCTCGAGGTAGCCGTAGACGTGGGCGCACCAGGCGCAGACCATGCGGATCGAGCCGCACCACGCGCGATAGGCGCGGGCGCGATCGAGCAGGTCGACGAATACGGCCTGCGTGGCAGGTTCGCCGGCGGTTTGGGCTGCGAGCTTTTCGAGGCGCGCGATGAGCTTTTCGAGGCGCGGGAAAACATTCTTGTCGAAAAAGCCGGCGGCCTTGGTGCCGTGCTCGCGGGTGACGATGTCGAAGAGCACGTCTTTGCCGAGATCGTTGAGGCCGGGATTATTGTGCTGGAAGCAGCCGTGGCGCTCGTAATAGGCGCGCTCCTGGGCGGGGATGGCCTCGATGTCGGGCACGTAGGGGCGGTCGAAGGTGCGCTGCCAGGTGAAGGCGAAACCGGTGAAGAGCATCACGGGCGGCTGCCAACTGATGGCATCGTCGAAGGCATCCCACGCGGCGACGAGCGCGGGTGCGTGTTTTGCGCCAGCGAAGCGGCGGGCCTCGGCGAGTAGCACGGCGTCGATCGGTTCGTCGGGCGTGAACTGTGCGGCGCGGAGCACGGCGGGGTTGGGCCAGTAAGGGGTCTGCGATGTGCTGCCCAAACCGCCGAGCGCGCTGATGCGGCGGACGCCGAGGTCGCGCATGGCGAGGAGTTTTTTGTGCAAAAGGCGCGGGTAAGGAATGCCGAGCAAAGGCTCGAAGGCCGCGGTGGTGGCGGCGGTGTATTGCAGGATCGGATCTGTATTCTTCGCGAGGGAATCCTTGAGCACCTGGCGTTCGCTGGGATCGATCGTGGTTTGCAGCGGGCTGCCGGCGGCGCCACCGCCGAGCTCGGGATAGCGCGGGTGGCTGTAGGGCAGGTTGTAACCGCGGACGAGGAGCGTGGGCGCCTCCCATGTGACGTGGCCGCCCATGCCGGCCTTGATGTGGTCCTGCTCGAGCTTGAAGGGCTCGATGCGGAGGATGACGTCGAAGTCGGGATTCAGCTCGGCGGCGGATTTTTGGAGATTGTGGAGGTAGCGGACGATGCTTTCACCGGCGGCCTGGGCGATCTTGTCGTGGTTGCGCCACTCGCGGATCATGTAGGGACCACCGTTGCGGCCGACGTAGAGCGAGCCGGTGTGTTCAAAACCGGCGCCGCTGTCGTTGGTCCACACGCTCATGTAGTTGAGCTCGGGCGCGGCCTTGACGAGGGCCTGGATCGCGGCGCGGTAGTGTTGCTTTGTGACCGGGTGGTCCTGCGCGAGGCAGTAACGCGGGAGACGGGAGCGAAAGGGATGATCGACGCGGGCGCCGCGCAGCGTGGGGTTTTTCTGGAACAAGCGCTCGGGCATCGAGCGGGGCTCGAACATGCACAAGCCGGGCTTGAGGCCGTAACGGCCGCCGAGGGTCGCGAGTTTTTTCAGGTTGGTGAGGTTGGCCTCGAGGTAGTGCGCGGGCCAGAGGCCCTTGGTCAGCGGCGTGTCGACGAAGTGATTGAAGCCGGCGCAGTAGGTGTAGAACTGCGGGTAATATTCGTGGGCGACGGTGTCCTCCATCGGCATGTGGGCCTGCAGGCCGTTGACCTCGACGTGGGTGAAACCGGCCTCGGCGAGCGAAGCGACGTAGCGCTCGGGCTCGAAGCCGCGCTGACTGCGCCAGTATTGCGTGAGGCAGGCATCCCAGTGCGGGCGGTGCCAAGGAAAAGTCGCGGGGAGAAACAGACCGCGGTCGAGCTTGGCGCGCGCGGCGTCGGGCAGGCCGTTGGCGAGGAGGCGGACGGCGGCGTAGAGGAGGGCGCCCTGGTCGGCGATGATTTCGCCGGTGCCGTCCTCGGCGAGCTTGAGCCACATCCAGCCGGGTTGGGCGGCCTTGGATTTCGGGAGGGACTTGGCCCAATCGCGCGGGGCGAGGGCGACGTTGACGCCGGCGCCGGGGCGCGAGGACGGTCGGGCGGTGGTGCCGGTGAGGCGGGCCAGTTCCTCGGCGGCGGTTTTTTCGACCGGCTGGAACTTGGCGGGATAAGTGATCGCGCGCACGGCAAGGGCGGCGAGGGGCGAGGAGGCGGAGGTGTCGCTCATGGGGAAGGCGTAAGCGGAAGCGAGGATTGGGCGGGAGCGCAAGCGTGCGGCGTGTCAGCGGGTGACGCTTCAACCGGGGCACAAAAAAACCGCCGCGCGATTTGGCGGGGCGGTTGCGTGGTGCGGGGATGAGCGGGATGTCCCGCCCGTCCGGCAGAATTGGTTTAGAAGCGGAGTTGGAAACCGCCCTCGATGCTCAGCTGGCCGCCGAGCTTGATGGAGGAGCCGTTCAGCTCGAGGTCGTCAAACCACAGGTAGCGAAGGCCCAGGGTGAGGGCGCTGTTTTCCTTGAGGCGGTAGGCCGCACCCGCGAAGGCGTTGGCGCTCAGGGTGGAGTTGGAGGAATTGACCGACCAATGCTTGATCTTGAAATTTCCGAGGCCGAGGCCGCCCCCGTAGTAAGGCGACCACGAACCAGCGGTCTTCATTTCACCGCGGTAGTTAATGGAGGCGGTGAACATTTTGAGTCCAAGTCCGCCCTCGCCGAGGTCGCTGCCGCCGAATTCGACTTCGGCGCTGTGTGCACTTTGGGCTGATTGGCTGAACGTGTGACCCAAACGTGCGGTGAGGTAGGCCTTCTGGTCGTCGATCAGATAACCGACGTTGGCACCGGTATAAACCGCGCGCGCCGAGACGGCAAAACCGAGGGCGAGCACGAGCATGAGGAATTTTGATTTCATAGGTATTTGGCACGGTGGCGCGGTAAACAGGGGGGGGCGCCACGCGTGAAGCTGGAAGCAAGATTAAGCCGGCGCAGGAGCGTCAATAATTATCTGGTTCAGTGGCTTGCGCGCAGGTGCCGGGCATGACGAGACTAGGCGCGCGTTGAAAAGCCAAGCGACTGGCCGGAGCAGTGCGCGCGCCACGACGGGTGACCGCTAATGCCTCAGAAACCTTCGGGCCAGGGCTGGCCGATGGCGGGGCGCCAGAGGATGTTTTTGTCGATGCGCGGCTTTTTGTGCCGGTATTTTTCCATCAGGCGGATCTTCGCGCGCACGTGGTCGCCGAGGTTTTTGCCGTAGATGAAGGTGCTCTCGCCGGTTTCCGACACGACCATGAACTCGGTGGGCGAATTCTCGAAGTGCTCGAGGAAGCCGCGGGCGTTGGCCAATTCGAGATCGATGGCGGCCTGCAGGAATTTCTCGTGCTTCTTTTTCTGCGCGGCGGTTTTACTCTCAAGGTAACCGTAAACACCCGAGCACCACGCGGCGACGCTGCGGAGCGTCGTGGCCCAGTGGCGGTAGCCGCGGAGGCGGTCGCGGAGATCGGCGAAAACGGCGGCGGCCTGAGCGTCGCCGGCGGATTTGGCGAGGGCGGCGGCGACGTGTTTCTCGGCCTTGGCGATGCGTGGGAGGAGTTCGCGGTCGAAGCGCGGGACCATTTTGTCGGCGGACTCGCGGGAGATGAGCTGGAAGAGCACGTCGCGGCCGAGATCATTAATGCCGGGGTTGTTGTGTTGGAAGCAGCCCTGGCGCTCATAATAGAAGCGCTCAGCGGCCGGGATGGCTTCGATGTCGGGCACGAGCGGGCGGTCCCAGGTGCGCTGCCAGCAGAAGCCGAAACCGCAGAAAAGCGGGACGATGGGCTGCCACGTGACGGCTTCCTCAAAGAGCTCCCACGCTTTCGCGAGCGCGGGGCCGTGGGTCGCACCGGCGAAGCGCACGGCTTCGTCAGCGAGGACGTCGGCGATGGGACGGTCGGGCGTGAATTGCGCGGCGCGGATGGCGGCGGGGTTGGGCCAGTAGGGCGAGGCGGCGGTGTTGGCGAGGCCGCCCATGGCGCTGACCATGTCGGCGCCGATGGCTTTCAACTGCGTGAGGCGCGCGTGGATCATGCGCGGCCACGGGATGCCGATGAGCGGCTCCTGGTTCCACACCGGGCCGGGCGAGTAGGTGAGGATCGGCTCGATGCCCTGCGCGCGCTCCTTGGCGAGCTCGGGTTTTTCGCGCTCGTCCATCTGGCAGTGAAACATGCCGCCGGCGACGCTCTGCTGGTCGGCGTAGTGCGGGTGGCTGTAGGGCAGCGTGTAACCGCGGGCGAGCATCGAGGGGCCTTCCCAATGAACACCGCGGCCGAGCTCGGCCTTGAGGTGATCGTGCTCCACCTTGAAGGGCTCGATGCGCAGGCTGAGCTTGAAGGCGGGGTTGATCGCGGCGGCGGCCTCGCGGAGGTTGCGGAGAAATGCGCCGATGCTCTTGCCGGCGGCCTCGGCGATCTTGTCGTGGGAGCGCCACTCGCGGATCATGTAGGGACCGCCGTTGCGGCCGATGTAGAGTGAAGCGGTGTGTTCGAAGCCGCCGCCGCTGTCGTTGGTCCAGATCGACATGGCGTCGAGATCGGGCACGGCCTTCATGAGTGCCTGCGTGGCGAGGCGGTAGTGTTGCTGCGTGACCGGGTGGTCCTGTGCCATCGTGTAGCGCGGGAGACGGGAGCGGAAGGGATGGTCGATACGCGCGCCGCGGAGCGTCGGGTATTTTTGGAAGAAGCGTTCGGGCAGGGAGCGCGGCTCGTAGAGGCAGACGCCGGGCTTGAGGCCGTATTTGCGACCGAGGGCGGCGAGGTCCTGAAGGCGGGCGAGGTTGGCGTCGATGTATTGCGCGGGCCAGACGCCGCGGGTGAGCGGCGTGTCGATGAAGTGGTTGAAGCCCGGGCAGTAGGTGTAGAACTGCGAGTAGTATTCACCCGGCACGGAGTCCTCGTAGGGGAAATGTGTGTGGAGGCTGTTGACTTCGAGGTGCGTAAAACCGGCCTCGGCGAGCGTGGCGACATAGTGCTCGGGGGAGAATTTGCGGTTGGAGCGCCAGTATTGGGCGAAGGAGCCGTCCCAGATCGGACGGTTCATGGTGAAGCTGCGCGGCAGGAGCAGGCCGCGGGCGAGCTTTTCGCGCGAGGCGCCGGTGAGGCCGAGGGCGAGCAGGCGCACGGCGGCGAAGAGTCCGGCGCCTTCGCTGGCGATGACTTCGCCGGCGCCGGTGTCGTCGAGACGCAGCCACATCCAGTGGGCGGTGTCGGCGGCGCGGGCGGCCTTGGTGGCGGCGGGCGCCCAGCCGCGCGAGGCGAGGGCGACGTTGAAACCGCGGCCGGCGCGCGTGGCGGGGACCGCGGTGCCGCCGGTGAGGCGGGCGAGTTCGGTGGCGGCGGTTTTTTCCACCGGCAGAAACTTGGCAGGATACGTGATACGCCTCACAGCAAGGTTTTGGCTCATGGTGAAGACCATGGCGAAACGGGCTGGGCGGGAACGCAAGCATGCCTCGTGTCACCGGGGAGCTTTTTTCGCCCAGGAAGTTTGTAGTTTAATAGACTACAAACGGACTCGGGGTCGTAGGGCTGGGGAGTGGGGCGGTGGATGGGGTGGGCGGCTTGAATGATCGATGGATGGCCGAATTTTCAGCGCGTTCGCCCTTGCTTTTGGGCGCGGCGGAGGGCACGGAAACAGACTCTCATGCGCGCCCTGCACTACCCGGCATTTGATCAGCTTGAAATTCGCGACGTCGATGTCGTCCCGCCGCAACCCGACGAGGTTCGCCTGCGCGTGGCCGCGTGCGGCATCTGCGGGAGCGAACTGGAGTCGTTCAAGAACCACAGCCCGCGCCGGCCCCCGCCAATCGTGATGGGCCACGAGTTTTGCGGCACGATCGCCGAGGTGGGCAGCGCGGTGCGCGACTGGAAACCCGGCGCCCGCGTGGTGAGCAACTCGCTCGTGCCCTGCGGCAAGTGCGTGCGCTGCGGCCGTGGCGACACCCACCTGTGCGCGCAGCGGCAGATTTTTGGCATGCACCGGCCGGGGGCGTTTGCGGAGTTCGTCAACGTGCCGGCGCGCTGCCTCATTCCCTGGCCGGAAAATCTTCCCGCCGAGGCGGCGTCGCTCGCCGAGCCGATGGCCAATGGCATCCACGTCGTGCGCGTGAGCCGGCACCTGCCGGCTGCGACCGCGCTCGTGATTGGCGCGGGCCCGATCGGGCTTTTCTGCCAGCAGGCGCTGCAGGTGCTGCGCGGCTCGAAGGTTTATGTCGCCGACCTCAGCCCGGAGCGTCTCGCGGTAGCGAAGAAACTGGGCGCCGTGCGCGTCATCAACCCGCGCGAGGAAGACGTCGCGAAAGTCATGCTGGCCGAGACCGGCGGCGAAGGCGCGGACCTCACGGTCGATGCCGTGGGCGGCACAATCACCAAGAAGACTTCGCTCGATGCGCTGCGCCCCGGCGGCGCCTCGGTGTGGATCGGTTTGCATGAGAACACCGTCACGCTCGACACCTACGGCATCACGCTGCCGGAAAAGCAGGTGCTCGGCACCTACGCGGCGACCATCGAGGAGCTGCAACAGGCGCTCGAGCTCATGTCGTCGGGTAAGGTTGACGCCCTCAGCTGGGTGCAGCGCTTCTCGCTCGAGGACGGCGTCACGGCCTTCAAGCGCATGCTCGCCGCGAAAGGCGCGGACATCAAAGCCGTCGTCTGTCCGTAAAATTTACCCCGCATCGTCATGGTCAAAAACCCCACTCGCACTCCCATCGCCGGACGTTTCAAGGGCAAGGTTGCCCTCGTGACCGGTGGCACCAACGGCATCGGTCACGCCATTGCGCTCGAATTGCTGCGCGAGGGCGCGCAGGTCGCCGTCAGCGGCCTGCCGAAGGACGCGGAGGACGGCCGCGCGACTTTTGCGGCGGCGGGTTTTGCGCCGTTGATCGTGGCGGGTGACATGAGCGAGGAGGCGTTCTGCCGCCAGCTCGTCGACGCGACGGTCGCGAAATACGGCCGGCTGGATTTCCTGGTGAACAATGCGTTTTCGTTCATCGCCAAGGGGCTCGACGCCACGCGCGAGGATTTCCTGTATTCGTTCAAGGTTGGTCCGTTTGGCTTTGCGCTGATGATCCAACTCGCGGCGGAGCAGATGAAGAAGACCGGCGGCGGCGCCGTGGTGAATGTCTCCAGCATTTCGTCCTGGGTCGCCCAGCCGAATCGCTGGACCTACAACACCGCCAAGGGTGCGGTCACGCAGCTCACGCGCTGTGCTGCGCTCGACCTCGCGCCGTTCAACATCCGCGTCAACAGCATCAGCCCTGGCTGGATCTGGACGCGCGAGGTGGACAAGGCTGCGGGCGGTGACCGTGAGAAATGGGATCCGGTCTGGGGTCAGTATCACATGCTCGCGCGCATGGGCCACCCGGTAGAGATGGCCGGGCCCGCGCTGTTTTTGTTGAGCAACGACGCCTCCTTTATCACCGGCACCGAATTGCCGGTGGACGGTGGCTACAATGGCATCGGTCCCGAAGGTTTGGGCCAGACCAGCAAGATCGCCGGCTCGAAATAATTTATAATGTAGCCGGGCTCGTTGAGCCCGGTCCGGGGTCGCAGACCCAGCTACAACCAACCCGTTTTATATTTATGACCAAACTCCGCGCAGTGATCACCGACCACGGTTTCGCCAATCTTCGCCACGAAGAGGCCATCCTCGCCGCCGCTGGCGTCGAGCTGATCGTCGCCCAGGCGAAGACCCCGGAAGCCGTTATCGCCGCCGCGAGCGACGCCGACGCCCTGCTCGTGCAGTGGGCGCCAATCAACGCCGCGGTCATCGCCGGACTCAAGCAGTGCAAGGTCATCGTGCGCTATGGCATCGGGGTGGACAACGTGGACCTCGCCGCCGCCAAGGCGAAGGGCATCGCGGTGTGCAACGTGCCGGACTACGGCGTGCATGAAGTCGCCGAGCATGCGGTCTCGCTGGCCATCACGCTCGCGCGCCAGCTGCCGCAGATCGATGCGCGCCTGCGCGCCGGCACATGGAAGATCGTGCCCGACCGCCCCATGCCTTCGCTGCGCGAGATGACGTTTGCCACGGCGGGCTTTGGCCGCATCGCGCGCAACGCGCACGTCATGATGCGCGGCTTCGACAGCAAGCGCATCGCCTACGATCCGTTCGTGCCGAAGGATGTGATGGCGATGGAAGGCGTTGAAAAAGTGGAGCTCGAGGATCTTTTCACCCGCGCCGACATCCTCTCGCTCCACCTGCCGCTCACGCCCGAGACGAAGCACTTTGTCAGTGCCGCGCGTCTGGCCGAGATGAAGAAGACCGCGATCATCGTGAACACCGCCCGCGGTCCGCTGATCGACACCGTGGCGCTCACCGCCGCGTTGCAAGCCGGCACGATTGCCGGAGCGGGCCTCGATGTGTTCGAGCAGGAGCCACTCCCGGTGGACCACGTGCTGCGCACGGCGCCGCGCGCGATCATCACCTCGCACGTCGCGTGGTATAGCGAAAGCAGCGTGCCGCGCCTGCAGCACCTCGCCGCCGAGGAAGTCGTCCGCGGCCTGCGCGGCGAACCGCTGAAGAACCGCGTGAACAAGTGAGCCTTGAGCTCAGAACAATCCAAATGTGGAAATCAGGAACTCAGGAAAATTCAGTTCATCGGATTGTTTTCCCGTTTTCCTGATTTCCACATTCATATTTCGATAATTCTCAGGAATTTCTCCCTTAAGCCCCATCCCCATGCCCAACTTCCCCATCGTTGATACGCACCTGCACATCTGGGATCTCAAGCGCCTGCGTTACCCGTGGCTCGCGAGCGTGCCGTCGCTGAATCGCGATCACCTCATCGAGGAATACCGCAAGGCCTGCGGCCCTGTGCAGGTGGCGAAGATGGTTTTTCTCCAGTGCGAGGCGGATTTCGCGCTCTTTCAGGAAGAGGCGGACTGGGTGACGGAAGTCGCGGTCATCGATCCGCGCATCCGCGGCATCGTGCCGTGGGCGCCGCTGGAGAAAGGTGATGCGGCCGAGGCCGAGCTCGCGCGCCTGGCGTCGAACCCGCTCATCAAGGGCATCCGCCGGATCATTCAGTTTGAGGCCGACCAGGAGTTTTGCCTGAAGCCCGGTTTCGTGCGCGGCGTGCAACTGCTGGCGCGGCATGGGCTCTCGTTTGATCTCTGCATCAACCACAAGCAGCTCGGCAACACGCTGAAGCTCGTGAAGCAGTGCCCGAACGTGAAGTTCATCATGGATCACATTGCGAAGCCCGACATCAAGGCCGGGCTGCTCGATCCGTGGCGCGCCGAGATGCGCGAACTCGCGAAATTTCCCAACGTCTGGTGCAAGCTCTCCGGTCTGGCGAACGAGGCGGACATGCAGAAATGGACTGCGGCGGACCTGCGGCCCTACATCGACCACGTCATCGATTGTTTCGGTTTCGAACGCACGATTTTCGGCGGTGACTGGCCGGTGGCGACGCTGGCGACGGATTATCCGCGCTGGGTGCAGACCGTGGACGACGCCTTAAAAGGCGCGTCGGCCGATGAATTGCACCAGCTCTACGTCCGCAACGCCGAGGCGTTTTACCGGGTGTGAGTTTTTCCGCCGGGCAAGATGACGGAAGGTTGATCGGGGAACAAAAGCCGCCCAGCGTGTTCCTTGCTCCCATCCCCTGCTTTCTGATGCGTTTTCTCAAACCGCTTTCGCTGCTGGCCGCCCTGCTCCTTGCCGGACCTGCGTTGCAGGCCACGTCGGTGGTGCCGCCGACCTTCAAGGAACTCGTCAACGGCTCCGACTACATCGTGCGCGCGAAGGTGAAGGCGGTGACTTCCGAGATCCGCCTGCGCAATGGACGCGAACTTATTTACTCCAAGGTCGAGCTGGAGGTGAGCGAGGTCATCGCCGGGACGCCGCCCACGCCGCTCGTGTTGACCATGCTCGGCGGCAAGGTCGGCGAAAAGGGCATGACCGTCTCGGGCGCGCCGCACTTCGCGGTAGGCAACGAGGACATCCTGTTCATCCGCGACAACGGCAAGTCGGTCTACCCGCTCTATGCGATGATGCACGGCGATTACCCGCTTTTGCAGGAAGAGAAACCCGGCAAGCGCACCTACGTGAACCGGAGCAACCTCGTGCCGCTCCTGAGCACCGACGAGGTTGCGCAGCCGATGGAGCAGGGCAGCTCGGCGGAGCGCCTGCGCCGGATGCGCGATCCTTCCGCCGCGCTCAGTCCGGCCGATTTCATCAAGGCCATCAAAAATGCCCGCCAACCCGAATCCCCCCGCCTCCGGTAGTTGCCTTAAGTGGCGATGCGTTCTTGCCGGGCTGCTGGCGCTCGCCCTCGCCGGGCCTGCCGCGCTGGCGTATGATCTCATCACGAGCGACAACTCGCCGTATGTGATCACGTGGGAGCAGGGCCCCATCCCGATGCAGTTGAAACTCCCGGCGCCGGCCACGCCGTTGAGCGATGGCAGCGCTTCCTACAACGCGAGCGTGCAGACCGCGATGGAGGCGTGGAACCAGGTGGTGCGCGTGGTGCAGTTTTCGGCGCAGGTGCAGCCGGCGGGCGTGAATACGTCGGGCAACCGCGTCAGCGAGATCGTCATGGACAGCAAGGTCAACGGCGAGGCGTTCCCGGCCAATACGCTGGCGATCACGGTGTCCTACACCTTGGGCGATGTGCGCACCGAGTCGGATATCATTTTCAACACCGCCTACGCCTTCGATTCCTACCGGGGGGCGCACCGCTCGAGCCCGGACATCCAGCGGGTTGCGCTGCACGAGCTCGGCCATGTCCTCGGCCTCGGCCACCCGGACGAGGCTAGCCAGACGGTGACGGCCATCATGAACAGCCGCACGAGCAGCGTAGCCGGGCTCCAGGCTGACGATATCGCGGGGGCGCAGAAACTCTATGGCGCGGCGGGTGGCATAGTGGCCAATGATGCATTCGCGCAGAGCCGGCCAATCACCGACTGGGGTGGGAATCAATTTTCCGAAGATGGGAGTAATGTGGGAGCGACGAAGGAGCTTAATGAGCCCAGCCATGCGCCGGAGCAGGCGGGGGGGCGCTCGGTCTGGTGGCATTGGACGGCTGGGATTACCAGCGTGGTGACCTTGTCGACCGAAGGTAGTAATTTTGACACCTTGTTGGCAGTTTACACTGGCACGACGGTGAATGCGCTCAACTTGGTGGCGTCGAATGACGACGTGGAACGTGGAATGGTGCGCACGAGCAAGGTGACGTTCAACGCGGTGCAGGGCACGACCTATCGAATAGCGGTCGATGGCTGGCAAGGGCGCTTCGGCGCCATCAGATTGAATTTCACGATCGATTCGCGCGGCCAGCCCCCAGTGATCTCGGAGCACCCGGTAAACCAGGTGTCGCTGTCGGGCGGCATCGCGACATTTACGGCGACGGTGGTGCCTTACTTCACGAGTTTTCAGTGGTATCTGAACAATGCGCCGATCTCCGGCGGAACAGGTTCTGCGCCAGGGGCCACCCTGTTAAACGGGCAATATCGAGTCGCAACGCTGACGCTGAACAACACGCAAGCGGCCAATGCCGGTTCGTATACGGTGAAATTGTCGAATGATTACGGCTCAGTCACCAGTAATCCTGCCACACTTACCATCACAGGGTCGTCGCCCCCGCCGAGCACAGGAGGAGGCGGTGGTGGCGGCGGGGGCGGTGGCGGCGGTGCGCCGAGCTGGTATTTTATCGCCGCGCTCGCGCTGGCTGGGATTGGGCGGATGCTGCGCGCGCGGAAAGCGAGTTAAGTAAGTGGCACCGACGGCGGTCGCGCGCGGACCAGCAGGTAGGTTGAGCTCCAATGGGGTTGCTCGGCGACGTCGACGTGCAGCGTGAGGCGGTCGCGCGAGAAGGCCGGCAGGGTGAACGTCAGTCGCGGGCCGGGCTGATTGATGTTGGCGGCGATCCGCGCGGTGGTCCACATGCCGAGGTCGTGGCGTTGGCCGTCGAGTTCGAGCCATGCGGTCACGGTGACGGGAACGTCGTCCACGGGCGCATCGTGGAGCAGCCAGAGTTCGGGATCGAAGCTCTCGCCCGGGAGCCAGGAAAACTTGCGGATGCGCGCGCTGGCGAGCGTCGGGCGGCAGGCTTGGGCGACTTTGGCGAGCGCGGCCTTGGGCTCGCAGGGCCACGTCACGAGGCTGTTGTTGGCGGCGCAGGGCCAGGGTTCGTTGAAGCACCAATTCATCGCGATGCTGGCGACGGGTTTTTGGCGGCGGGCTTCCTCGAAGAGACCTTGAAAACCGGCGCCTTGCAGGAGCTGGCCGCACTCGACCAGTTGCGGCAGCGAGGTCATCGGGCCGAAGTAGTGCTCGATGTGCGGCAGGTGCAGCCAGCTGTCGGTCCATTGGGCGTTGAGGCCGTGGTGCGTCTGCCACGCGGTATCGGGACGAGGCGGCCAGCGTTCGGCTTCGGGCAGGATGGTGTTGAGCGTGGCGAGTGGCGCGGGGCCGGGGCAGCCAAACTCGGAGTAGGCGGTGCAAGCGGAGCGTTGAAAATTGGCCCAAGCCTCCTCACCGGTGTCGAGATCGCGAAACACGTAAGGACCGTGGCCCATGCCATCGACCGGGGCGGTCGGCAGAAACGGGCGCGTCGGGTCGAGGTCGTAGGTGTTGCGGTTGAGCAGGCGCAGCGGGAGCGACTGGTCGGTCATGCGCGACCACTCGTTGAACAATTCGTTGCCGCCTGACCACAGGATGACGCACGCGTGACGGCCGAGGCGGGCGATCATGCGGCGGGATTCCTGATCGAGCAGCGCGAGGTAGTCGGCCTCGTCGGGGTAGGGGTTGCACGAGAGCGGAAACTCCTGCCACACCATGATGCCGAGTTCGTCGCAGCGCTCGTAGAAGTGATCGTGCGGAGTCGTGGCGCCGCCCCAGAGCCGGAGGATGTTGAGATGACTCGCTTGCACCAAGGCGAGCTGCGCGTCGTAGCGCTCCGGGGTCAGCGTGCCGGGGAAAATGTCGGGACACACCCAGTTCGAGCCCTTGGCGAAAATTGGCCGGCCGTTGATCTCGAGGGTGACGGGCGGGTGGCTGCGCGATTTTGGAAACGTGGCCGGATGATCCCACTGCTTCGGCGCCATCACGAGCCGCGTGCGACGAAAGCCGATGCGCTCGACGTCGCGGTCAAGCGGCCCGGCGGCCGGAGCGTTGGTCGAAACCAAAGTCACCTCGCTCACATGCAGCGCCTGCGCACCCTGGCCTTGCGGCCACCAGAGCTGCGTGGCGTCGAGCGCGAGCGAAAAAGGCACGAGGCAGGTGGTGTGGCCGGCGGAAATCCGCTGTTCCGTCGCCAGCACGGTGCGGTTGTCGGGTGCGGTGAGTTGCCAGCGCACCACGAGATCATCAGTCGCGGGAGCGCTCAGGGTGACGGACAATTTTCCTTCGGCGCGGTCGCAGCTTTCGTTGAGCGCGTAGCTCACGGACGGCTTTTGGGCGAAATGCACCCGGCTACGGACCTCAAGGTAGGTTTCCCGCCAGAAACCGAGCGGGATGAGCCGCGGGTGAAAATCCCACGTGTAGGCCACGGCCGGTTTGCAGGTGTGGTCGGCCTGTCGGCGATCGAGCGGTGAGGGTTTTGATTTCGGCGCAGGGAAGAGTTTGACCGTGAGCCAGGTGGCGGTGCCGGCGCGCGCGGTGAGATCGAGCTCGACCGGCGTTTGCATGCCTTCGTGGCGGAGGACCGGCACGCCATCGAGGGCGACTTCGCAGGCGTAGTCGACGCCGGCCAGCACGAGGAAGAGCGATTGGCCGGCGGCGAGCCCGGGCCACGCGGTGAGGTGCGTGCGGTAGATCCAGTGCGATTCATCGAGCCCTTGGAGCGCGCGGAAATTATCACCGATCCAATAATCGGGCAGCTGGTGCGCCTTGGCCCAGTCGAGCTGCACGGCGCCGGGCACGGTGGCGGGCATCCACGGGCTCGGTTCGCTGGCGGGAGTTTCCTGACGGGCGAGTTCCCACGAGAGCGGGAGACGGGTGCGGGGCATGGGGAAATTTGAAAGCTGGGAGGCGAAGGGGCGCGATGACCGTTTATCGGCCGGGGTTGGCCCATTCGGCGGGGAGGATTGAGGCGGGGCCGTGGATGTAGACTTGATAGTAGAGCCAGAACACGACCACGGCGAGCAGGGCCATGAAGATGATTTCACCAAGCGAGCCACCGCCTTGTTTGCTGGAGCGGTGCAGGCTTTGCACGGCGGAGGCGAGGGCGGGAGCAATCAGAAAGGCCACGACCGAGCTGCCGAATAAAACCAGGAGCATGATGGTCAGCACGCGGAGCATCTGGTCGTAGATCATCTCGGCTTTGTAGGAGATGATCGTGTTCACGAGATTGAGCAGCAGCAAGCAGACCGGGAGGATGAAGTAGGTCTGGACCAGGTGGGTTTTCTTCATGGAACGTTGGTGGGAGCGGGTTGATCGCCGCCAAACGTCATGAAGAGGACGGCGGGCACGCAAGCCGCCACTCGATCACGCTCGGAGTTGCCGGGCGGATGGCGGATTGGGCGCGGGTGAGCAGGCCAATCCGATGAAGGCAGGTGGGAAACCTGCGCCAGGTTATTTTTCCCAGCTGAGCAGGGCGGGCAGGCGGACGGTTTCGCCGATGGCGGCGTCGACGAGCCAGACGTCTTCGCCAGCGGTGATCGGGGTGCGAGGCGCGGCGGTGAACGTGATGAGGCCGGGCTTGGCTTCGGTGACGGTGGCGAGGGGTTCGTCGGCGCGGTTGGTGAGGGTCGTGCCGCGGTAGATAGCCGCGAGGTGCATGGCGGTGTTGGTGGTGAGCGAGGCGCCGCTGGCGGTGGCGACGCGGATGAGGCCGACGCGGAGATCGTCCTTGAGCGTGAGGACGAGTTCGTCGCCGTCGCGGTGGGCGGCGGTGATGGTTTGCACGGTCTCACGGAGGGCATTGCTCAGGTGCAGCACGCGACCGGGGAGCGTGGCGAGATCGGGGATCACGGTGCCCGCGGCGGGGCGAACGCGGAGTTGGCTGAGGTTGGCGTCGACGGCGGTGATGGTGCCGGTGAAGGGCGCGGCGGTGAGGCGGCGATCGCCGATTTGAAGAAAGGTGCCGCCGGCGAAGAAGGCGCGGAGCGGCTGACCTTGGGCGTCAAAGGTGATTGTGGCGACGGTGGCGTCGGTGGCGAGGGGCGGGAGGTCGTCGCGGGCGAGGACGGCAGTGTCGTCGGCGAAATGGTGGAGGATGAGGTCGCGGCCGCCGTCAGTGCGCGTGACGGTGATCCAAGTGCCGGTGGCAAAGTCGCTGCGGTGCGCGCGGGCGATGAAAGACGCGTCGCTCGTGAATGGCTCAAGCACGGAGGTGAAGGTGCTGGTGAGGTCGGGCTCACCGGGCGCAGCGGTGCGGCGGGCGATGACGAATTTGATGAGCTGCGGAAACTTGATGGGCGAGATGCGCGCGTCGGCGAGAATGAGTTCCTGGCCGGGTTGCGGAAGGATGTGGAGGCGAAGGTGCGCAGCGGGATCGTCGAGGTGAGAGTATTCGGCGGCAAAGGTATCGGCGCCGGCGGTGAGGCGCTGCACGTTGACGAGGTGTTGGAAACCGGAGCCGGCGTAGTTGAGGTAGCTGCCTTTGAAATCCTTGGTGCCGCGTTCGGGGTCGTCGTAAAGCGCGCCGACCGCGACATCGGGGCCGGCGAGCGTGCCAGGGGCGGGGGCGGTCCATGTGCTATTAAGCGTGGAGAACTGGCCGGGCGGGCCGTGGAGACTGTAATCGTGCTGGCGGCCGCCGGAGACGTCGAAGAAATCGACGGTGTAGCCGCGGTCGGATTGACCAGAAGCGGGGGCGTCGGGCACATCGACCATGACGAGGGTGCGGCGGTAGGTGGTGGTTTGCGGGTAGGTGCCGGACGCATCGGCCGAGAGAGCGCGGGCGAAGCCGCCATCGGCGAAGAGCAGGAGACGGCCGGCGGGGTTGGCGGGCTGGCGGTGGGCGTCGACGGTGACGGTGTTGTGCGCGATGGAAGTCTTCGACCAGGTGAAGATGCTGGAATTGAATTCATTGGCGCCGTCGGGGTAGCCGAGGTCGGGCGTCATCGCGCGGCCGTTGGCGAAGAGATCGAAGTGCAGGCGGTCGTGGTGATAGTGCGCGACGTGGAGACCGTAGTAGAGGCCGAGCGAGCGGGTGTCGGCGGGGTTGTTGAGAAAGGCATAGCCGTAACCGCTGACGATGCGGGAGGGCGGCGGAGGCACGAGGCGGCCGTTCGGCGCGGCGGGCGCGGCCGGGAGGGCGGGGGAGAAAAGCGTGTCGTAGTTGACGAAACTGTTTTCACCGGTGGCGCCGAGATTGGCGAGGAACGCGGCGTAGCGCGGATCGCCATAGAGGCGGAGGCCGCGCTGGTAGACGATGGGATCGTCGCCGATGACGGGGGCGGCGATGGTGCCGCTGTCGCCGAGGGCGGGGGTGAATTTGCCGAGGGTGATATTGTCGAGCGGCTGATCGAACATGCGCTTCAGGCGCGGCAGCGTGGAGAGATCGTGGCCGAGTTTTTTCAGCAGCTCGGCGGAGGCGGCGAGGACGCGGGGCCAGACGAAATTATAACCGGGCGACTCGTGGGCGGCGCCGTCGCGGAACACGAGGTTGTAGAGGGCGTAGTCGAAACCGGCATTGAGGAGGTGGCCTTCGGAGCGGTGGAGGACTTCGTCGACGTAACGACGGTTGTCGCCGTGCTGACGGACGACGGCGAGTTGGAGCAGGGCGCGCTGGTGGGTGCCGTAGTTGCCGCGCATCTTCAGGTCGAAGTAAGCGTCGATGGCGTCCTCAAGGTAGTTGGCCTCGATATGGGCGCGGATTTGTTCGCCGGTCTGGCCGTAGAATTTTTGGAGCGCGGTGTCGGCGTCGAGCGTTTCCCAGATGTTGTCGTAGGCCTCGGAGAGCCAGGGTGCGACCTGGTAGGATTCCCAGATGAGGTTGACGATCTTGCCGGTGTAGCGCGTGCCCTGCTCTCCCATGAGCTGGCCGAAGCGCGACTGCTGCTCGTGGTTCATCGTCGGGTAAACCGCGGCGACGCGATGGAGGAGCACGGCGGCCTTGTGGGCGTAGCGTTTTTCCCCGGTGAGGAGGTAGGCGCGGCTGAGGGCGAGGATGCCGGAGTTGATGGTGGGCTGCGGATCGATTTCGAGGCGCTGCCAGACCATGTGGTTGGCGTGGGCGACGAACCAGTAGCGGTTGCCATCGGGGCCGACCCAGCCCCAGCCGTCGTCGACGATCTTGCCGGGCGGCAGGTCGAGCGTGGATTTGTCCTTGAAGCCGCTGCGGTAGTAGGCGCCGTAGTCGTTGTCGGGATAGGTTTCGCCACCGACGGGGCAGGTGACCTTGAAGGGTTTTTTCGGGTCGACGATCCACGGGTAGGAGGAGCCGTTGATCCCCTCGTAGATTTTGCGGCCATGGACGGGGCAGCCGGCGTTGCAGAGCTCGACGGCGCGCGGAACCTCGGCGGTGGTCGGGAGATCACGGAGAGCTTCATCGGTCCAGTCGACCCAGTAGGCGGCGTCGGCAAGGATCCGGTCGGCGATGGCGCGCGCGGCGGGCGAGCGGGCGACGTTGGCGCGGGCCTGGGCGATGTCGGCGTCGGAGTGGAGGGTGCGCGCGGTCTTGAGCGGGAATTGCGGTGTGCGGACTTTTTGCGGAAGCAGGACGCCGTGCGGGATCTGCGGTTGCACGGGGCCGTCGGGGAACCACGGGTCGCGGGCGTGGAGCGTGGCGCAACCCAGCGAGAGCAGCGCGACGGAGAGCGTTTTCAGCAACGGGCCGGACGAGCGGAAGAATTTCATAGGAAGGAAGGCTGACCGCGATAGGAGCGCGACAAGATGAAGACGGATGGAAAGGGGAACCCGGCTACGTCAGGCATGGATACGGCTGTGATCCGAGGCGGGGTGGTGCCGATGGAAATCGCGCCAAAGTTCAGTAGACCAAGGCCTCGATGATCGCATGGCGATCGTCGGTCCAATCGACGACGCCACCCGCCCCGGCGTAGGTGACGGTGTAGTCGTAATCGGGATCTTGCAGGGCCGCGTCGATCCAGCACTCCACGGCGGGAGCGCGCGACGGCGGGTAGAGGAGGACGTAGTTGGTTTTCTCGGCGAGGGCGGATTGGACGAGGCTGGGGTGAGGGGTGGCGATGAGCTGCACGAGTTCCCAGCCGGTCTTCCGGGCGTGGGTTTCGAAAACGGGCAGGAGGTTGATGTGGCGGTTGGAAATGTGCGCGACGAGCAGGCCGTCGGGGGTGAGCTTGGCCTGGTAGTCGCGGATGGCCTCGCGGGTAACCAGGTGAATGGGAATCGAGTCGCCCGAGAAGGCGTCGAGCAGGATCACATCGAAGCGGCCGGTGTCCTCGCGCACGCCGAGGCGGCCGTCGCGCAGGCGCACCTCGGTGCGGCCGGGCGAGTCGGCGAGAAAAGTGAAATCATCGCGCGCGATTTTGAGGCTGAGCGGATTGATGTCCCAGAAAACGATCTGGTCGGCGGGGCGGGCAAAAGCCGCGAGCGTGCCCGTGCCGAGGCCGATGGCGCCGATGCGGATGGCGGGCTTTTCGGCCTGCAGGCCGGCGAGGGCGAGCGCCACGCCGGAGCCGCGGGTGTAGTAGCTCGTGGGAATCCGGCGGCGCGCCGCGTCGAGGAACTGCCGGCCGTGGACGGTCGTCTCGCTCGAGGCGGTGATCGTCGCGAGGCTGCGGTTGAGGATGAAGTGACCGTAGTAGTTGCGGAAATGCTGCCGGCCATGATCGAGGAGCAACTGGTCGTGCGCAAACCAGACCAGCGGGCCGGCGAGGGCGGCGGCGAGGGCGAGCCGCGCGCTCCACGCGGGCGGCGACAACCAGCGCACGGCGCAGAGCACCAGCAGCGCCACGGCGGCGCCGGCGAATTCGTAGTGGTGCGAAAAAACCAGCGGGGCGAGGGCGGTGACGAAAATCCCCGCGGCCAGGCCGGCAGTGGCGAGGACCAGGTAGAATAGCGCGAACCGCCGCTCCGGTCGCAGCTGGTAGGCTAACCCGTGGGCGGCGATGGCGCCGAGACCGGTGATCGCCGCGAGGTAGAAAACCCCGCGCGGGCTAAGCACGGTGTCGACGATCCCCTTGGTGCGCATGTAGGCGAACAGCATCACGGCGAAGCCGGCGACGACGAACCGGCTGGCGCGCACGTCCCACCAGCCGGAAAAAGTGATCGTGAAGCTCAACAGGTAGAGGCCGAGCGGCACGAGCCAGGCGAGGGGGTTGGAACCGATTTCGGCACTCAGGATGCGCACGGCGCCAAGCATCACCGTGCAGGCGAGGAACGCGGCGGAGAACCAGAGCACGATGGTGCCCGTGGGAATTTTTTCGGCCGGCGGTGCGGGGACCGCGGCGTCCGTCGCCTGGTCGGGCCGGGCGCGTTCGAGCCAGACGAGGCCCAGCGTGACGGCGCCGAGCAGCCAGAGCAGGCCGTGAAGCGCGTTGACCTGCGCGGCGAGGCCGAGGGCGGGTTCGATGACAAACGGGTAAAGCCCCAGCGCGAGCAGGCTGCCGAGATTGGAAATTCCGTAGAGGTGCCACGGCACGCGGCCCTCGCGTTCGCGCAGCCAGCCTTGGAGGATGAGGCCGAGACCGGTCGTCAACAGCACCGCGGGCAGCAACGAAAGGGCGAGTCCGACGAGCACGGCGAGCCACTCGGGCCAGCCGGCAAACGCGGGTGGCGGCAGGCGGAGCAGGAGAGGGCCGGCGAGGGCGAGCGCGGCGGTGACGAGCAACGTGCGCCGGCGCGGCTGACGCAGGAGCCAGAAGGCGAGGGCGTAGCCGCCGAGGAGCGCGGCCTGGAAAAACACGGAGATCGTAAGCCAGGTGCCGGCGGAACCGCCGTAGCGCGGCATGAGCAATTTGCCGACGACGGGTTGCAGCAGAAAGGTGAGAAACGCCGCCGCGGGGACCGCGAGGCAGGCGAGTAGCTTGAACAACCGTGGCATGTGGCGTGGGGTTCCGGCAGGGCCGGGAACGCGCGAACGTGGGCCGCGCCGGCGGACAGGGCAAAGCTTTTGACGCGCGCGCGGAGTCATGCATGGTTGCCGGCGACTATGAAAGGCTTCGCTCGCGCTCTTTTGATTTCATCCCTGCTCCTCGGCAGCGGGGCCGGCGCGGCTGTGGCGGTCGCCGCGGATGCCGCCAAGGACGAACTGCCGGTGGCCGTGGAGAACGGCTACCTGCGGCTGGGCTTCGACCGGCTGGCGACGTATAAATTTACGCCCCCGCCGTTTGACCCGGCGGCCGATGGCAGCAAGCCGCAGCCGACCGGCGAAGAGCAGATTCCCGCGGCGGTGAAAGCCTGGAATGGCAAGAAGGCGATCGTGACGGGGTTCATGCTGCCGGTGAAAATGGACGGCGGGCTCGTGACGGAATTCCTTTTGGTGAAGGACCCGATGATGTGCTGCTACGGCGTGGTGCCGAACATGAACGAATGGGTCGTGGTGCGCATGGCCAAGGGCGTGCGCCCGCTGATGGACGTGCCGATCGAATTTTACGGCGAGCTGAAGATCGGCGCGATGTTCGAGAACGGCTACATGACCGGCATCTACCGCCTCGAAGGCGAGAAGATGGGGGCCGTCCAAGGCTGATGCGGCGCGGAGCGCCGCAAGGGTTAAGGATCAAGTGGC
The DNA here is from genome assembly GCA_964525935.1 of uncultured Opitutaceae bacterium. Taxonomy (GTDB): domain Bacteria; phylum Verrucomicrobiota; class Verrucomicrobiia; order Opitutales; family Opitutaceae; genus UBA2377. The sequence continues at coordinate 288,063 of CAZGJZ010000002.1, forward strand.
AAGTGACAGGGCGCCTGCTGAGGGGCGTCGTGGTGGCTGGTCCTGATACTTGAAACCTGGACCTTCTTACTTCGCTTGACGCGGCGCGTCAGCGCGAGATGTCGCGCTGGGTGAGCACGCGATAGCCGCGGCGGTTCAACGCCTGCGCGGCGATGTCGATGTCCTCGGCGTTGATCGCGAGGGCGGATTTGCCCTCGGGGCGTTTGATGAAGCTGTAGATGTAGTGGATGTTGATCTCGGCCTCGACGAGGGCGGCGAGCACGCCCTTGAGGTCGGCTTCGTCCGAGATCTCGACGGCGAGCACCATGCATTCGGCGTAGGGAAAATCGTTGTTCACCATCAGCTCGCGGGCGCGGTCGGGGTCGTCCACGACGAGGCGCACGATGGCGCTGTCGGTGGTGTCGAGCACGGTGAGGGCCATGACGTGGACGTTGTTGTTTTTGAGCAGCGCGGTGAGCTCGTGCAGGCGGCCCACGCGGTTTTCGGCAAAGATCGAAAACTGTTTCACGGGGTCGGTCGCGATGGAGGTGCTGGTCTCGGCCATGGGAAGGACTGCATGCTGGGCCGGCGCGCTGGGCGGGTCAATTACGGCCTCGCGCCACCGCGGGCCACACCCTACGGAACCTGCGTGCCACCGGAACTGCCCCCGCATTACTCACTCGCCCAACAGCGCGCCCAAGCCGGGGCGCGCTTGGTGCTGCGCGGCATCGCGCTCAACGCCGGGCTCGCCGCGGTGAAGTTTGCGGGCGGAATTTTCGGCCACACCTACGCGCTCATCGCCGATGGCGTTGAGTCGCTGATCGACATCCTCTCGTCGGCGCTGGTGTGGGCGGGTTTTCGCGTGGCGGCCGAGCCGCCGGACGAGAATCATCCCTATGGTCACGGCAAGGCGGAGGCGCTGGCGGCGCTGGCTGTCGCGATTTTTGTGCTGGGCGCGGCGGGTTGGATCGGGTGGCACGCGGTGCACGAGATCATCACCCCGCACCGCTCGCCGCACTGGTTCACGCTGCCGCTGCTGGCGGTGGTGGTGGGCGTGAAACTATGGTTTTCGCGCCGGGTGGCGCAGGCCGGGGTGGCGGCGGGCAGCACCGCGCTCGGGGGTGAGGCGCTGCACCATTATTCCGATGCGCTGACCTCAGGCGCGGCGTTTGTGGGCATTGCCATCGCGCTCATCGGCGGGCCGGGCTACGAGGCGGCCGATGATTGGGCGGCGTTGCTGGCGTGCGTGGTCATCACCATGAATGGCGTGCGCATGTGCAACCGCGCGATTGGCGAGGTGATGGATGTGGCGGTCTCGCCGGAAATTGAAAAAGAGGTGCGGGCGCTGGCGGGCGCGGTGCCGGGCGTGGAGGCCCTCGACAAGTGCCGGGTGCGCAAGAGCGGGCTCAGTCACTTGGTGGACATCCAGGTGCGGGTGAACGGCGAGCTCACGGTGCGCGAGGGCCACGATATCGCGCACGCCGTGAAGGACACGCTGCTCGCCTCACGCGCGCACAGCATCACGGATGTCTCAGTGCACGTGGAGCCGATGAAGTAAGCCGCGCCGGGCGCCGGAAAAGGGCCGCGTATCGCGTGACCTTTGGATTGCGCGCGGAAAGGAGGCGGTGTGGGCGGGTGCTTATTCCGCGAGTTTTTTTGCAAGCTTCCAGCCGACCCAGACGCCCACGAGGCTGCCGATGCTGCTCAGCACAAAAGACCAGCCGAAGCCCAGCCCGAGCCCGTCGCCGAGATACCAGCCAACATAGCCGAGGATCGTGGTGCCGGCAAAAATGCAGAGCTTGTTCATGGCTTGGTGGCGGTATTCGCGGGTGCGGTTGAGGAATGGGCCGTGATGGTGCGAATGTCGATGGTGCGAAGTGCGCCGCTTAGGCCGACGGACTGTGCGCTTTTTCCCCGGCGGGGCGGGTGACGTTTGCGGTTTACGGTTCGGGCCGGTGGGCGTAGGGTGGCGCCATGAAAAAGCGCAACCCCGGCAAGCCCCTGACCAAAAATCCGCATCTGATCCAGTGGGTGAAAAAAATGGCCGCGCTGTGCCAGCCCGCCGCGATTCACTGGATCGACGGTTCGCAGTCGGAATCCGACGCGCTCTGCGCGCAGATGGTGCGAGGCGGCACGTTCATCAAACTCAACCAGAAGAAGTGGCCCGGTTGCTACCTCGCGCGCTCCGATGCCAGTGATGTGGCGCGCGTCGAGGACCGCACGTTTATCTGCAGCCAGTCGAAGGCTGCCGCCGGGCCGACCAACAACTGGGTCAATCCCTATGAAATGAAGAAGACCCTGCGCGGACTCTTCGCCGGCTGCATGAAAGGCCGCACGATGTATGTGCTGCCGTTCAGCATGGGCCCGCTCGGTTCGCCGATGTCGCAGATCGGCGTGCAACTCACCGACTCGCCCTACGCGGTCGTCAACATGCGCATCATGGCGCGCATCGGGCAAAAGGTGTTCAAGCTGATCGACGAGGATTTCAAACGCGTGGTCCCCTGTGTGCATTCGGTCGGCGCCCCGCTGAAGAAAGGCCAGGCCGACGTGCCGTGGCCGTGCAACAAGGAGAAATACATCGTGCACTTTCCCGAGACGCGCGAGATCTGGTCCTACGGCTCCGGCTATGGCGGCAATGCGTTGCTTGGCAAAAAATGTTTCGCGCTCCGCATCGCCTCCGCCATGGCGCGCGACGAGGGCTGGATGGCCGAGCACATGCTCATCCTCGGCGTCGAAAATCCGCAGGGTAAAAAAACCTATGTCGCGGCGGCGTTCCCGAGCGCGTGCGGCAAGACCAACTTTGCGATGCTCATCCCGCCGCCCGCGTTTGCGAAGAAAGGCTGGAAGGTGTGGACCGTCGGCGACGACATCGCGTGGATCAAACCCGATGCCAACGGCCGGCTCCGCGCGATCAACCCCGAGGCGGGCTTCTTCGGCGTCGCGCCGGGCACGGGCCACCACACGAATCCCAACGCGATGGCGGCGCTCGCGAAGAACACGATCTTCACCAATGTCGCGCTGACCGATGACGGCGGCGTCTGGTGGGAAGGCATGACCGACACGCCGCCCGCGCATGCGATCGACTGGCAGGGCCAGGATTGGACGCCCGCGCTGGCGAAGGAAAAAGGCGTGAAGGCAGCGCATCCGAACGCACGTTTCACCGCGCCCGCGAAGCAATGTCCCACGATGGACAGCGAGTGGGAAAACCCCAACGGCGTGCCGATCCATGCGATCGTTTTCGGCGGCCGCCGCGCCGGCACGATGCCGCTCGTTTACCAGGCGTTTAACTGGAGCAGCGGCGTATACGTGGGGGCCACGATGGGCTCCGAGATGACGGCGGCGGCGGCGGGGACGATCGGCAAGGTGCGGCGCGACCCGATGGCGATGCTGCCGTTCTGCGGCTACAACATGGGCGATTACTTCCGCCACTGGATCAACATGCAGCGCACGCTCAGCGAGACGCCCCGCATCTTTCACGTGAACTGGTTTCGCAAGGACAAGGACGGCAGGTTCATGTGGCCCGGCTTTTCGGAAAACATGCGCGTGCTCAAGTGGATCGTCGACCGCGTGCGGGCCGGCGGTCGCGCCAAGGAAACGCCGATCGGCTGGATGCCGCGCTACAAGGACATGGAGTGGGAAGGGCTGGATTTCCCGCGCGAGAAATTTGAAGAGCTGCAGGAGTTCGACCGTGTGGCGTGGCGCGCCGAGGTGCTCGGTCACGAGGAACTCTTCCTCGACGTGCACGCGCATCTGCCGAAGGAACTCCTGTTCGAGCGCGAGTTGCTCATCTGCCGGATGTGAGCACGCCCCTTTTTTACGTTATGCGCTGGCTGTTGCTTGCGTGGATGCTGTCGGGAGTGGCGGGTGGCCTGCGGGCTGACTTCAAGCTGCGGCCGGCGGCGGCGGATGAGACCGCCTTGTTGAAGGAGGCGATGCGGAATAATAAGCAGGACACGGAGCACTGGGCCTACACCGAGACGACGTTCCTGCAGTTGAGCAAGGGACGGGGGCGCGGCGAAACGGTCGTGGAGTTTGATCCCTCGAAACCTTACGCGGAGCAGTTTACACCCGTGAAAGTGGAAGGCCGGGCGCCGTCGGAAAAGGATTTCAAACAATACCGCCAGCGCGGGGAGAAACGCGGTGAACGGCTCGCCAAGGCGGCGGTTGCAGCGGCCGATCCTGCGGGCGCCATCGCAGCGCCGCCGGTGAGCCGGGTGCGGATCAATGGCAGCCAGTCGGCGGTGGATCTGGAGCATCCGCAAGTGGCGGGAGACGAGGACGGCCGGCTCGTCTTTGCGGTTCCGCTGGTCGGGAGCAGAAAAGGGGTGCCGGTCGATAAGCTCGAACTGCGGATCGTGGTCGGCAAAACATCCCGGCAGGTCGAATACGTCACGATGCGGGTGCGCGAACCGTTCCGCGTGAAGCTCGTCGCCAAGGTGAAAGCGGGCGAGCTTCGCATGGACTTCGCGGTGATCGATCCGAAGTATGGCCCGGTCATCACGACCTTCACGGGCAACTTCGGCGCTTCGGCCTTCTTTATCCCGGTGGACGGGACTTATCGGCGGACCCGCACGGACTACAAACGCGTGACGCCCTACGACGACCGCTTCGTGGTGGAGACCGGCGAGTTGAAGGTGCTGGAGTTCTGAGCGCACGGGCGGCGGCGGACCGCGACGTGACAGTGAGATAACTTGCGCTACCTTGGCTTTCCCAGCTACCTACGCCGGGTGAAAGGCTGGATTGAAGACCTCGGGCGCTTCGTGTGGGCGCTGTTTTACTGGAACACCCGCAAAACGATTTATCGCTGGCGCCGGGGGCGTGGCCATTGCCCGTGTCAGAACCCGAGCGACTCCGGTGAACCGCTCAAAACCGGCTGCGATGCCGTGGTGGCTTGGAACAAGCCGGTGCGTTTCCAGCGCGTTTGCCCGCTGCTCCGGCAGAATGACGCCGGCTATTGGGTTTGCAGCGTGCGGGCCACCGAGGTGCGCCCGTTTTGGGGCCGGGTGTTGGGCTACGTGGGCGGGACGGCGGCGGCGATGGTCATTTTGACGGTGTTGAGTGTGTTCGGGCTGGCCCGCGGGATCGGCTACGAGGTTTCGTTGCGCCAGATCGTGTGGCCGCCGGCGTGGTCGGAATTGAACGAAGTGCGCGCGAAACTTTTCATCAGCCAGGCCCGGGAACACTACGCCAAGGGCGAAGTGCGCGAGGCGCTGAGCGCGCTGTCGGTGGCGTATTCGCTGGATATGGAGAACTACCGCGTGGCGATGATGCTCGCGCAGTTTTATCAGGCGGGAAACCCGGGACTGGCGGACGATCTCTATGCGCGGTTGTTGCGGGATGCGCCGCAGCACCGGGTGGAGACCGCGCGGGTCTGGTTTCGCAGCCTGCTCGCGCGCGGGCGGCTGACGGACGTGGCCGAGGTGGCCCGCCGGCAGTTGGAGGCTGAGCCCGCGCAAGCGCCGGCCTGGACGCATGCGCTCGTTTTTGCCGCCCGACACCTGCGGCAGCCGGAATTGCTGGAAAAAGCCGCGGCCTCCCCGGAGGTGCCGCTGCCCGCCCGATCCACGCTGGCGCTGGCGGCGCAGGTGCTGACTTTGTCGGCGGAGCAGGCCAGAGGGCTGCTGCTCACGACGCCGCTGGCCGCAAATTTTCCCTACGATCGGGTTTACCGCATCGAGACGCTCACGCAGTTGGGCTATCCGGACGAAGCGCTCAGTGTGCTCCGGCAGTCGCGGGCGCAATTGGCCGGTCGCGATGTGGCCCGGATGGCCTTTGCCATCTACGCGCAGCAAGGGGACCGCGAAAAACTGGCGCGGGAATTCGACGGACTGCTGGCACCCGACCGTGCGTTGAGCGCTGGCGAGTTGAGCTTGATGGCGATCCATCTGGTGAACCATCCCGACGAGGTCCTGCTCGCCAAAGTCGCCGATGCCTTGGTCCGCGTGCCAGCGGAGCCGTTGGAGCAACGACTCGAGGTGTGCCTCGCCGTTTTTTGTGCGGCGGGCGTGCAGGCGGATCGCGCGCGACTCACGGCGATCAAAAAACAAATCAGCGATACGCTGCCTGTGAGCTTAGGGGGATTGAACAAGTTGGAATACTTCTTTATGGCCGCAAAACAGGGTGAAATACGGATAGGGTCGATTTTGCTTCAGCAGAATTCTCTCTCTTTGGAGTTAAACTATGCTCTGTTGGATAGGTATTTAAGTAAAAGCAAGGCGCCAGCGACTCGCAGATAATTGGTCTAGGGTGTTTTTGGGATAGGCTAGGGTTTATTCCCTAATGCAAGATTATTGCACATATGAGCCCCCTATGATTACCTGTTTTGGCAGTGAGCGACGTGTCACATTCCCCTTTTGCCAAAACCGTGACCAGTTTCCGGCGCGCGGTGGTTGGCTTGGTGGCTGGGTTGATGGTTGGCACGGCGGTGGCGCAGGTGACGGTCTCGGAAAATTTCAAAGGCACGTCCGCGAGCGGCTGGGTATTTGGTGGCTCGGCGACGTCGACGGATCCTTACCTGACCGCCGGCGTGGTTCCGGGTGATACGGCTGGTAATGGCTGGCTGCGCATGACCGAAAATTTGAACAACCAGTCCACGTTTGCGCTGTGGGACAACGCGATCTTTTCGGTCAACGCCCAGATTCAAATCGAGCTGGAGTATGCCTTCTATAATGGCTCCGGCGCGGACGGCCTGACGTTCTTTTTGGTGGATGGATCGATCAATGCCTCGACCTTTCAGCCTGGTGCGTTCGGCGGTTCGCTGGGTTACGCCCAAAAAGATGCCGGCGCCGCACCACCCAGCGGCGTGGCGGGCATGGACGGCGGCTATCTGGGTTTTGGTTTGGATAATTTCGGCAACTACAGCAACCCGACGGAGGGCCGCATCGGCGGGCCCGGTTCCCGGCCGAACTCCGTGGCGGTGCGTGGTCCGGAGTCCAGCAACTTCGCTTACATTGGGGGCGCGACCTTGGATGCCTACGGCCAGATGGATTTTCCCTCCAGCACGACCCGGCCGGACCAGTCGGGCGCCGATTTCCGCTCGTTCCGGATGACGCTGGATGCGAACAACCAGCTGACGGTGGAAATGAAATTCGGCGCCAGTTCCAGCTACGTCACGGTGTTCACCTCCGACCTTTCAATCTACGACCGCCCGGAGACTTTCAAGATCGGCTTCACGGCTGCGACCGGCGGATCCACCGAAATTCACGAAATCCGCAATGTCGCGGTCACGATGACGCCGTGGCAGCCATCCGCGTTTGAGTGGGACAACGGCGCCAACACCACGACCTGGGGCGCGACCCCGGGCGCGGCCAACAACAATTGGTATCACGCCGAATCGGGGTCCAACAACGAGACGCCGACGGCGAATGCCGACATCCTGTTTGGCAACAAGCCGTCGGTCGACCAGACGGTGACGCTCGACTCGGCGAACCGGAAGGTGAACTCGATCACGTTTGACTCCGGCGTCAATTACACGGTCAACGGCACCGGTTCACTGATCATGGGCGACACGGGGGTCGTGGGCCTGCCCAGCATCAATGTGAACGACTACAACGGGGAGCAGGGCCAGCATCACCTCAACCTGCCCATCAGCGTGGCCGAGACGCTGACCGTCAATAATTACTCGTTCAGCACGCTCTGCCTCAACGGCGCCATCACGACCAACGGCAACGACATCAAGGTCAACGGGTGGGGCGCGACCAATTTCAATGCCGACATCAACGGCTCCGGCAACCTGATCAAGAACGGCGCGGGCATCGTCACGATCAACAGCGACAATTCGAATGGGGCCACACCCTGGACCGGCAACGTGACGATCAACGAAGGCATGGTCGTGGTGACGAAGAACGGCGCGCTGGGCACGACGGGCGGCACGACGACGGTGAACAGCGGCGGCGTGCTGGCGTTCCGCGCGGCGACGGGCAACGTCGGCTACACGACGGCGGAGTCGGTTTCCATCGCGGGCCGCGGCGTTTCGCGCGGCGGCGAGGGCGACACCGGTGCGGTCTACAACGATGGTGGCAACAACAGCTTTTCGGGCAACATCACGATGACGGCCGACGCCGCGGTCGGCTCGCGCGACGGGGTGCTCACGTTGAGCGGCGCAATCGGCCAGTCCGGTGGCACGCGTTCGCTGACGAAACTGGGGGATGGGGTGGTGAGCCTGACCGGCACCAACACCTACCGCGGCAACACGGTGATCGAGGACGGCGTCCTGCGCGTCACCGATACCAGTCTGACCGGCGGCTACGACACGACCGACACCGGCAGCAACTATGGGGCGGTCATTCTCTCCGGCGGAGTTTTGGAACTGGCCACGGCGACCAACTTCACCCGCAACCTCGGCACCGGCGAAGAGCAGATCGCCTGGGCGGGTGACGGTGGCTTCTCCGCCTCGGGCGGGAACCGCACGATCAACCTGAGCGGCGATGCCCGCCTGACCTGGGCCTCGACCGGCGGCTTCGTGGGCAACGGCTACGCGCTGATGCTCAGCTCCGCTTACTCGGACGGCAACACCACCTTCGACAACAACATCAGCCTCAACGGCGCCCAGCGCGAAGTGCGCGTGGCCAACGGCTCGGCTGCGGTGGACGCGACGCTTTCCGGCAACCTGCGCGGTGGCAGTGGCAACAGCGATGGCAGCGGCGGCCTGATCAAGACCGGCGCAGGCACCCTGGCGCTGACCGGCAGCAACGATTACAACGGCGCCACGGAGATCCGCGGGGGCGCGCTGCGCGGCAACCTGAGCGCCGATTCCAATCTCGTCCTCAACGGTGGCGTGATGGAAATCGCGGGGGACTATACCGCCGCCTTGGGCACGGGCGCCGGCCAGGTGCGCTGGGAGGGCGACGGCGGTTTTGCGGCCCTGGGCAGCAATCGCACGGTGAATCTCGGTGGCGCCAATGCCGGCGTGACTTGGGGCTCGACCACCCACTTCGTCGGCGCGAACAGCAAGCTGATCCTGGGTTCCACCAGCGCGAATCGCACCGTAACACTCACGAACGCGATCAACCTGAACGGCGGCGATCGCACGGTGCTGGTGCAAAACGGCTCGGCGACAACCGATGCGGTGCTCTCCGGGATCCTGAGCAACGGCAGCCTGACGGTCGTGGGCGCGGGCCGCCTGGACAGCACGGGGATCAACACCCTCGGCGCGTCGGATAACGCCACGTTGACGGTCAAGGGCGCGGAGTTCCGCCTCCTCGGCACCGGCACGGCGACGACGCTCGACAACATTGTGGTGCGCGAAGGCGGCACCTTCACCCTGGACAACAGCAGCACGAGCAACAACGACCGCATCTTGAACACCGCGACGGTGACGCTCAACGGCGGCACGTTCGCATTCCGCGGCCGCGGCAACAACGTCGACAGCAGCGAATCGGTGGGCGCGCTGACCTTGTCCGGCGGCGCGAACACCATTCAAGTCGTCCGCACCCAAAGCGACGCCTCCGGGCAGTTGACCTTCAGCTCTCTCGCGGCCCGCACCAACGGGGCGACGGTCGATTTCACCACCGAAGCGGGCACGATTGGTTCTTCCGGAGACAATCCCCGCGCGCTGATCACGGGCCTCACCGCCACCAACGGCATGGTCGGCGGCTGGGCGACGGTCGGAAATAACTGGGCGACTTACAACGCCGCGACGGGCATTGCGGCCCAAACCACCTACGAAACCAGCGCGACGGCCACCGATTGGGCCACGACCGAGAACATCTCGATTGCGGCTAATGCGACCAACGCCGCCAACCGCACGGTGAACAGTTTCCGCCTGGATGGCGCCTCGGCCGCCCGCACGCTGGATCTGGACAACGACGGCACCTCGCGGACCTTCACCGTTACGACCGGTGGCATCATGAGCTTGGGCAATGCCACCAATATCATCAAGGCCGACAACGCGGGTTCCTCCCTGCGTTCGTCGGGCACCAACGAGCTTTTCGTTAACACCTACGACGCGAACAACACCCTCCAGATCAACGCGCAGATTGCCAATGCGACCGGCAACACCAACGCATTGGTGAAGACCGGCGACGGCACGCTGGTGCTGGGCGGCACCATGGCGAATACCTACACCGGCACGACCTACGTGAACGCGGGCACGCTCGCGCTGAACAAGACGGCGGGCGTCAACGCGATCGCCGGGAACATCGTGGTCGGCGACGGCCGCGGCACCGACATTCTGCGGCTTGATGCGGATGAGCAGATCGCGAATACCTCCAATCTTAAGCTGGTCGGCAGCGCCTACGGCACGGGTGAGACGGTCCTGCAGTTCAACGGGGGAAGCAGTGCGGGCATCAGCGAGACGCTCGGCACGCTGACGATCGAGGGCACGGCGGTGATCGACTTCGCCGGCGGCAATGTCTGCGACGCCAACTTCCTTTTCCTTGATGATCTGCTGATGGCCTCGCCGGATAGCATGCTCTACATCCGCAACTGGGTGGACTTCACCGATTTTCTCCTGGTGAAAAACACGGCGAACCTGAGTGCGGTTTTCAGCCAGATCAAATTTGAAGGCTACGGCGACACGGCGTATTGGGAGTCGTATGACTCGACGTATTCGCGCATCACGCCCGTGCCCGAGCCCTCGACGTATGGCGCGCTCTTCATGGTGGCGGCACTTGGCGCCTTTGGCTTTAAGCGCTGGCGGCAAAGCCGTCGGCGCACGGCGTAAGATTTTGGTTTCCAAGGGTGAAAGCCCTACGTGGATGTGCGTGGGACTTTTGCCTTAGTGTAACTAGGGTTAAAACCCCAACCTTGTATTCCTCCGCAATCACTTAGGCATGCGATGGGGCAGGTTCGGCGCAGGGACACATTAGGCAGGGAGGTAATAGTGCTGACGTCCCATTCCTTGAGCGACGGGCAGGCGCGTAAAGGATGCATGCGTCCCCATGAATCGACTACAGAAACTTTTTCTTCGCCGTGCCGCGTTTGTGGCCAGTTTTTTGGCGGGATTTTGCCTGTTGGGGACCACGGCCGGCGCGCAGACCATCTCATCGGAATCTTTCATGGGCACGACCGCGGCCGGCTGGACTTTCGGGGCCGCCTCAGGCTCGACGGCGCCCTACCTCACGGCCAACACCGTGGACACGGACGGCACCGGCTGGCTGCGCCTGACCGAGAGCGTCAACAATCAGGCGACGTATGCCCTCTGGGATAATTCGATCTTTTCGGTCAACGCCCAGATCCAGATCGAGATGGAATACACTTTCTACAACGGCCACGACATCGGTGGCGCGCAGAACGGCCGCGCGGGCGACGGCATGACCTTCTTCCTGGTCGATGCGAGCAAGACCTCGGGGACATTCCAGCCCGGCGCCTACGGTGGATCGCTCGGCTACGCCCAGATCGACTCGGATGCCAACGGTTCCGTGGACAAGTCCGGCATGCCAGGCGGCTACCTTGGCTTCGGTTTTGATAATTGGGGCAACTACGCGGGCAACACGGAAGGCCGCGTCGGCGGCATCGGCACCACGCTGGCGAACGGCGCCAACCTCGGCTACGCCAACCGGCTCGCGGTGCGCGGCCCTGATGATGGCGATGGCAACAATGCCACGGGTTGGGATTTCATCGCGGCGAGCAGTGCCTTGAACACGCTGTCCGGTGGCGGCCAGATGGATTTCCCCACGTCCGTTACCCGGCCGGATCAATCGGGCGCGGACTATCGCTCCTTCCGGCTGACGCTGGATGCGAACAACCAGCTGACGGTGGAGATGAAGTTCGGCCAGACCGCCAACTACATCACGGTCTTCACCGCCGACCTGTCGACCTACGACCGCCCGGACTATTTCAAGCTTGGCTTCACGGCGGGCACGGGCGGCGCCAACGAAATCCACGAAATCCGCAACCTGGAGGTGACGATGACGCCGTGGCAGCCCGATGCGTTTGAGTGGGACAACAGCGCCGGCGCCACGAAGACCTGGTCCACGGCCAGCAACTGGGTGACCAACGCCGTGCCCGGGGTTAACGCCGACATCCTCTTCGGCAACATGCCGACCACCGGGATGAACCAGACGGTGACCATGAACGATGCGAACAAGAAGGTGAACTCGATCACCTTCGACTCCGGCTTCAACTACACGCTCAACGGTTCCGGTTCGCTCCTGCTGGGCGACACCGCGGTGGCCGGCCTCCCGTCGATCAATGTAAACGATTACAACGGTGCGCAGGCGCAGCACCACATCAACGTGCCGATCACGATCGCCGAGGAATTGAAGATCAATAATTACTCCTTCAGCACGCTGTGCTTGAATGGCACGGTCGAGACCGGCGGCAACGATATCAAGGTGAATGGCAACGGCGCGGTGAACTTCAACGCCGACATTTCCGGCTCCGGCAACCTCATCAAGAGCGGCGGTGGCATCACCACAATCAACAACGACAATTCCAACGATCCCGATGGTGCGCTCACCGCCTGGTCGGGCAACGTCACGATCAACGGCGGCATGGTGGTGGTGACGAAGAACGGCGCGCTGGGCACGACGGGCGGCACGACGACGGTGAACGACGGCGGCGTGCTGGCGTTCCGCGCGGCGACGGGCAACGTCGCTTACAGCCTGGCCGAATCCGTGACGATCAAAGGCCATGGCGTCTCCCGCGGATCCGAAGGCCAGACCGGTGCGATCTACAACGACGGCGGCAACAACAGTTTTGCGGGCAACATCACGCTGGCGGCCGCCAGCGGCGTCGGTTCGCGTGATGGTGTGCTCACGCTCAGCGGCGTGGTTTCCGACGGGGCCGGCACCTACAACCTGACGAAACTGGGCGAGGGCGTGGTGGAACTCTCCAACACGGGCAACAACTACAACGGCGCGACGATCATCGCCGGCGGCGCCCTGCGCATTAGCGGCGGCAGCGACGCGCTGGCGGGTGGCTTTACCACCAACAGCTACACGGGCGGCAACCTCCAACTGGCGGGCGGCGTGCTGGAGAGCAATGTCTCGACGACGTTCTCCCGCCGGCTCGGCGTGGGCGCCGACCAGGTGCAGTGGACCGGAGACGGCGGTTTTTCCGCCTACGGTGCGAACCGCACGGTCACGCTCACGAACTCCGGCAACACGACCAACGGCACGCTGACCTGGAACGCCGGCAGCTTCGTGCCGACGGGCAACGCGCTGCTGCTGAGTTCCGACTACGCCAACGCGATGGTGACGCTGACCAATGCGATTAATTTCGGCGGGGCCAGCCGCGAAGTGCGCGTGGCGAACGGCTCCGCGGCGATCGACGCGACCCTGTCCGGCGTGCTTTCCAACGGTGGCCTGATCAAGACCGGCGACGGCACGCTCAATATTTCCGGGGCGAACACCTACACGGGTGCGACCGAGATCCGCGGCGGTGCGCTGCGCGGCACGATCAACGCCAGCAGCAACGTGACGCTCAACGGCGGCGTGCTCGAAATCACGGCGGACTTTACGCGCAGCCTCGGGACCGGCGGCACGAATGTGCAGTGGACCGGTGACGGCGGATTCGCCGCCTATGGCAACAACCGCAGCGTTAGCCTGAATGGCAACAGCAACGCGGTGACCTGGGGAAACAACGGCTTTGTCCTGGATGGCAAAAAGCTGATCCTGGGTTCCACCAGCGCGAATCGCACCGTAACACTCACGAACGCGATCAACCTGAACGGCGGCGATCGCACGGTGCTGGTGCAAAACGGCTCGGCGACAACCGATGCGGTGCTCTCCGGGATCCTGAGCAACGGCAGCCTGACGGTCGTGGGCGCGGGCCGCCTGGACAGCACGGGGATCAACACCCTCGGCGCGTCGGATAACGCCACGTTGACGGTCAAGGGCGCGGAGTTCCGCCTCCTCGGCACCGGCACGGCGACGACGCTCGACAACGTTGTCGTGCGCGAAGGCGGCACCTTCACCCTGGACAACAGCAGCACGAACAACACCGATCGCCTTTTCAGCACCGCGACGGTGACCCTGAACGGCGGCACGTTCAGCTTCCTGGGCGCGTCGGCGGCCTCCAGCGAGTTGGTGGGCGCGCTGACCCTGTCCGGCGGCGCGAACACGATCAATGTGCAGCGCAATGGCAACAACTTCTCGCAGCTGACCTTTGCGTCCCTGGAGAGCCGCACGGGCGGCGCGACCGTGGACTTCACGAACGCCTTGGGCGGCGGCACGCTGGGCAGCGCCGACTCGAATCCGCGGGTGCTGATCGGCGACCTGTCCGCCACCACCGCCCAAACCAGCACGACCGGCACCATCGTTGGCGGCTGGGCTACGGTGGGAAACAACTGGGCGACTTACAATGCCACGACCGGCATCGCCGGCCTCACCAACTACCAAACCGGCGATCAAGGCACCAGCTGGACGGGCGCCAACGTGGCGATGTCGGCCAACCGCACGCTGTCGGCCGACCGCGCAGTCAACAGCCTGAAGATCGACGGCAGTTCCGCTGCCCGCACACTCGACTTGGATAACAACACCACGAGTCGGACGTTCACCATCAACTCGGGCGGCATCCTCTCGGTTGGCAGCAACACGAACATCATCAAGGCGGACAATGCCGGCTCCATTCTCCGCGCCGCAGGCACGACCGACCTGGTGGTTCACACGCAGGGAGCCAACAACACCCTGCAGATCAATGCGCAGATCGCGAACACCTCGGGCAACGCACTGGTGAAGTCTGGCGACGGCACGCTGGTGCTGGGCGGCACCATGGCGAATACCTACACCGGCACGACCTACGTGAACGCGGGCACGCTCGCGCTGAACAAGACGGCGGGCGTCAACGCGATCGCCGGGAACATCGTGGTCGGCGACGGCCGCGGCACCGACATTCTGCGGCTTGATGCGGATGAGCAGATCGCGAATACCTCCAATCTTAAGCTGGTCGGCAGCGCCTACGGCACGGGTGAGACGGTCCTGCAGTTCAACGGGGGAAGCAGTGCGGGCATCAGCGAGACGCTCGGCACGCTGACGATCGAGGGCACGGCGGTGATCGACTTCGCCGGCGGCAATGTCTGCGACGCCAACTTCCTTTTCCTTGATGATCTGCTGATGGCCTCGCCGGATAGCATGCTCTACATCCGCAACTGGGTGGACTTCACCGATTTTCTCCTGGTGAAAAACACGGCGAACCTGAGTGCGGTTTTCAGCCAGATCAAATTTGAAGGCTACGGCGACACGGCGTATTGGGAGTCGTATGACTCGACGTATTCGCGCATCACGCCCGTGCCGGAGCCTTCGACCTACGGCGCGATCCTGATGGGCGCCGGCCTGGCGTTCTTCGGCTACCGCCGCTGGAAGTCGCGGGCGAACGTCCAGTCCGCGTCGTAAGCGGTCGCCGGGCTTCGCTTAGCTTTCCGGCGGGGTGAAGCCGCGGCGCATCACATTTTCGGCGACGCTGCGCGGGAAGAGGAAGTTCTCGAGATAACCTTTGCCGCCGGCCTTCGTGCCGCCGCCGCTCATCTTGAAGCCGCCAAACGGATGGCGTTCGACGATGGCGCCGGTGCAGGCGCGGTTGAGGTAAAGGTTGCCGACGAGCATTTCGGTTTGCGCGCGCTCGAGGGCTTTCGGACTCCGTGAGAAGAGTCCGCCGGTGAGCGCGTAGTCGGTGCCATTCACCAGCGCGAAGGCCTCATCGAGATTTTTGGCGCGAAGGATGGCGACGACGGGGCCGAAGATTTCTTCGCGCGCGATGCTGTGCTCGGGCCTCACGTTGACGAAGACGGTCGCGGGAACGAAATAGCCTTCGGCGGGCATTTTGCCTTGGAACGCGAGCTTCGCCTCCTTTTTCCCCTGTTCGATGAGGCCGAGGATTTTTTTCTGGGCGTCGGCGTCGATCACCGGCCCGAGGATGGTGCTGGGGAGCGCGGGATCGCCGATCGGATACGCGGCGCACGCGGAAAGGAAGCGTTCGATGAAGTGGTCGTAGACCTCGTCGAGCACGATGAGCCGTGAGAGGGCGGAGCATTTTTGGCCGCTGAAACCGAACGCGCTGTAGAGCGCCGCGGGGATGGCTTCGTCGAGGTCGGCGTCGTTGTCGATAACGAGGGCGTTTTTGCCGCCCATTTCGCAGACGACTTTCTTCAGGTTTTGCTGGCCGGGGTGCGTGCGGCCGGCGGTCTCCCAGATTTTGGTGCCGACGGCGCGCGAGCCGGTGAAGGCGATGAAATCGACCTGCTTGTGGCCGACGAGGTGTGCACCGACATCCTCGCCGAAGCCGGGAACGAAGTGCAGCACGCCTGCCGGGACGCCGGCTTCGATGAGAATATCCATCAACGCGGCGCCGATGACGGTGGTCTGCTCGGCGGGCTTCATGATGACGCAGTTGCCGGCGACGAGCGGGGCGACGACGAGACCCGTGAGGATGGCCAGCGGGAAATTCCACGGAGCGATGGCGACGCCGACCCCGCGGGGCGTCCACGTCTGCACGCAACGCTCGCCGGGGACGGCTTGCGTGACGACGGGCTTGGCGAGCTTGCGCATCTCGACGGCGTAGAACCGACAGAAATCGATGGCCTCGGAGGTGTCGCCATCGGCTTCGAGCCACGGCTTGCCGGCCTCGAGGATGAGCAGCGCGTTCAATTCCAAGCGGCGCGACTCCATGAGGTCGGCGGCACGCTCAAGCATCTTCGCGCGATCGTCGGCCGGAGTGGCGCGCCATCTCGGAAATGCGGCGACCGAGGCGGCGACGGCGGCCTCGGCGTCGGCGACCGTGGCGCGGGCCCACGAACCGATGAGCTGCGAAGGCTTGGCGGGATTGACGGAGGTGACGTATTCGCGGTCGGAGATTTTTTTGCCGTTGATGATGAGCGGCCATTTTTTGCCGAGCTGCGCGGTGCAGGCAGCGAGGGCGGTGCGCTGCCGGTCGCGGGCGGCGGCGTGGGAGAAATCGGTGTTGGCGGCATTCACGAAGCTGCCGGGCGCCGGAGCGCGGCGGGCGAGGGGTTCGGGCGCCGCGGCGATGGCGTTGACGGGGTTGCCGAGGAGCTGGTCCTTCGTGGCTTCGCCCATGTTTTTGATTTTAAGGAAACCTTCGTTCGACGTGTTTTCGAGGAGGCGCCGGACGAGGTAGGCCATGCCCGGCAGCAGCTCGCCGACGGGGCAATACTCGCGGACACGGTGGCCAAGCTGGACGAGCGAGGCCTTCAACTCATCAGCCATGCCGTAGAGCGCTTGAAATTCGTAGGCACGCGGATCGATGTCGAGGCGCTCGGCCTGTGCGATGGCGTGCGCGACGGAGCGGACGTTGTGCGAGGCGAAGTTGGGGGTGACGATGTCGATGTTCTCCAGAAGGAAGACCGAGAGCTTTTCGTAATTGGCGTCGGACTCGGGCTTTTTCTGCCAGACCGGGACCGGCCAGTCGCGTTGCTGGGCGAGGATGGTTTCGTAGTCCCAGTAGGCGCCTTTGACGAGGCGGACGCTGAGTGGGCGATTGTTTTTGCGCGCCCAGGCGACGAGGTCGCGGAGGTCGGCCTCGCAGTCGCGGAGGTAAGCCTGGATGGCGATGCCGATGGCGGGTTTTTGCGCGAACTCGGGTTCTTCGAAAATGGATTTGAAGAGCGCGAGCGTGAGGTCCTTCAGCTTGTAGCTCTCCATGTCGAAGTTGATCAGCGCGCCGACCTCGGCCGCACGACGGAGGATGGGACGGAAGCGTTTTTTCAACGCGGCGATGGAGTTCTCCGGATCGGCGGGGTGCACGTCGGGCGTGAGCGCGGAAATTTTGACGGAGAGGTTGAGGCGGGGAAGGGTGCCTTTCGAGCCGAGGTCGGAGAAACACGGCTCGGGCTCCTTGGCGTAGAATTTCGAGACGGAGTCGAGGATCTCGAGGTTGCGTTGGAGAAAGACGTCGGCCTCGGCGTCGTTGAGCACGGTCTCGCCGAGGAGGTCGATCGTGGTGGCGAGGCCGAGCTTGGCGTTTTTCTTGATCTGCTTGATCAGATCCTCGCCGGTTTCGCCGGCGACAAATTGCCCGGCCATGTCGACGATCTGCGCTTTGACGGGCGTGGCGACGAGACCGGGGGCAAAGGAGGACGCGGCGAGGCCGGCCTTGAGGGCGGGGTTGAGCGCGACGGCTTGGTCGCCGAGGTATTCCTGGAGGTGGCGGACAATTTCGCCGGAAGAGTTGAGCGAGGGAAGGACGTCGACGAAGCGGAAGAGCTGCGTCTTGAACGCCGGGTCTTTCATCGACCACTCCATGAGGCGGGCGTAGGCGCCTTTCTTGGAAAACAGGGCCGGCGGCGGCTGCTGGTCCATGAGGGCGAAGAGTTTTTCGCCTTTGGCGCGGATGGCGGTTTCGATTTGGGGGTCGGGGGTCAGGAAAGCGGACATGGGAGCGTTTTTCCGGGAGTTTCCCGTTGTGTCATAAATTAGCAAGGATCGGAGCGCCGGGCGAGGTGGCGGGCAACGGCTATTAGGGCGGTTTAAAGTGGGTTATGCCCGGAGCACACAGAGGCCCACTCACCGGGTCATTTGTAGTCTATTAAACTACAAACGGTTCGGGGCTTGGCCCGGGAGCAAGTGGCGGGTGCTTTTAGCCCTCGCAGGGAGGGCGGCTGGGCTGTCATGCACTTTTTTGCGACTTTGCGGCGCGGGCCGTGTTTTGAGCATGAAAGATGACCCTCCAGTGCAAACCAAACCCGCGGGGATGATCACCCCGACCGACTTCACCACTTTCATGCGCAACTATCAGGATATGGTCTTCAGCACCGCGGTGCGGCTCGTGAATAACGAGGCGCAGGCGGAGGACATTTCCCAAGAGGTGTTCCTGAAGGCGTATCAGCACTATGACTCGCTCCAGTCGAGCCCGACGGCGGGCGGCTGGCTGAAAACCGTCACGACGAATCTCTCGCTCAACCATCTTTCGCGCTACCGGAACCGCTGGCGGTTCTTCTCGGAATTCACGCGCCATGATGGCGCCGACGAAGCCGACCAACCCGAAGTCGAGTTTGCCTCGCCGGAAAATTTCATGACCGGGGTCGATGCCGGTGAACGTCGCGTCTGGGTCGAGCGCGCGCTCGAAAAACTCCCCGAACACCAGCGCGTGCCGCTGGTCCTTTTTCATTTCGAAGACATGCCTTACGACGAGATCGCCAAAAAGCTCGGCGTCTCCCTCGCCAAGGTAAAAACCGACATCCTCCGCGCCCGCACGGCCCTGGCCCAGGTCCTCGCCCGCAGCGGCACCACTCACGAAACGTTCAACACCTGACTCCTCCCCCCATGTCACGCCAAACTCCTGACGAATTCGACAAGCTCATCAACGAGGCCCTCCGGGATCTGCCTGATCCGGCGAAGCTGACCGATGAGGCTCTGCGCGGATTGCCCGACCTCGAAAAGCCCATCCACCAAGTGTTGCGCACGCTGCCAGCGCGCCGCGCGCCGCGTTCGCTCGAGGCGCGCGTCATGGCGGCCATCGCGCAGCAGGAAGCCCTGCCGTGGTGGCGCCAGTCGTTTGTGCACTGGCCGCTGGCGGCGCGGGGCGCATTCTTCGTTGTCACCGCGGTGCTGGCCGCGGCGGTCATCCTCATTTGCTTCCGCACCTCGGGCGAGGTGCAGGCCGCGTCGCTGATGGCGGGTCCGCTCGCGTTGTGGGGCAACGTGACGGCGATTGTTGGCGGCGTGGGCAACTTCTTCGGCGTGGTGCTGCGCAGCATCCCCTCGCTGTGGCTTTACGGTGGCCTCGCCTTCGTCGGCATCATGTATGCCGCGCTCTTCGGCCTCGGCGCCGCCGCCTACCGCTCGCTCTTCGTCCAACGCTAAAACGCTTAAATTTTCCGACCATGAATTCCATTACCCGCAATCTTTTCGCCAGTGTGTTTATCGCGCTGGCTTTCACCCTGACGCTGGCGGTCATCGCGCAGGAAGCTCCGCCCGCGGCTGAGACGGCCGTAATCGCGCCCGCCGCGCCAGCGGCTCCGACTGCGCCCGCCGCGCCGGTGGCGCCCGAAGCCGCGGAGCATGCGGCCAAGTCCGATGACGAGGACTTGCGCCGGCTCGACGCGCCTGAAGCCGACGCTGCGGTGGCTGCGGAAGCCACCGAGGACAGGGACTCCGACGACACGAAGGTCGAGGTCAGACAGAAGGTCCGCCGCCAATATCGCCATAAGAACGAATTCCCGATGGGGAATCACACGGTCCCCGTCGGCACCACGGTTCGCGAGGCCGTCTCCATTTTTGGTTCCACGACGGTCAACGGTGAGGTCGATGGCGAGGCGGTTTCGATTGGTGGCGACACGACGGTCAACGGTTCCACCGGTTCCGAGGCCGTCGCCGTGCTGGGTAGCGTCAAGGTGACCGGCTCGGTCGGCGGCGAAGTCGTCGCGGTGCTCGGCGATGTTGAGCTCGGGCCCAAGGCAGTCGTGCAGAACGATGTGGTGGTCATCGGCGGCAAGCTCATCCGCGATCCCGAGGCCGTGGTGCATGGCAGTGTGCATGAGTTTACCCCGTTCGGCGCCAACGGATATGCCGGGTTGAAGGCATGGTTTCATCGCTGCCTGCTCATGGGCCGGCCGCTGGCGTTTGGTGCCGACCTCGGCTGGGTGTGGCTGATCGCTGGCGCGGTTTTCGCCCTCTATGTGTTGCTCGCCCTGATGTTCCCGCGCGCTTTCGAGAAGTGTCTCGACACGCTGGAACAGCGCCCGGGCTATTCGCTGCTGGCGGTGCTGCTGACCGTGCTCATCACGCCCATCCTGATCGTGCTGCTGGTGGCTACCGGCGTGGGCATTCTGTTGCTGCCGTTTATCGGCGCGGGACTTTTCCTTGGCGGCCTGTTTGGCAAGGCGGTTATGCACGCCTGGCTGGGTCGCCGCATCACGAGGTATTTCGGTGATGGTCCGCTGTCGCACGTGGCGATGGCGACGCTGGTGGGCAGCCTCGTGATCCTGCTGCTCTACACGGTGCCGGTCCTGGGTTTTGTCCTGTGGAAGGTGCTGGATATCGTTGGCCTCGGCGTGGTCGTTTACACCCTCATCCTCAGCATGCGCCGGGAAAAGCCGGTGGCTGCGGCGGCGGGGATCCCGGCTGCGGCAGGGGTTGTTCCTCCCGTGGTGCCGGGTGCCACGGCCGGCGTGGCTGCGGGCAATGAATTCGCCGGGGCCACGGCGGCGACTCCCGCCGCGGCTGCGGTGCCGGTGCCCCCCGCGATCTCGGCGTCGACGCTGCCCCGGGCGGGTTTTTGGATCCGCATCGCGGCATCGTTCCTCGATCTGATCATCATCGGCGCGACTTGTGGTGTCCTGGGCTTGGGTGGCAGCACGCCGCTCTTCTTCGCGGCCTACTGTGTTGTGCTCTGGGCGCTCAAGGGCACGACCATCGGTGGCATCGTCTGCGGACTCAAGGTGGTGCGCCTCGACGACCGGCCGGTGGATTGGTCGGTGGCGCTGGTGCGGTCGCTGGGCGGCTTCCTTTCGCTGGCGGTCGCTGGCCTGGGCTTTATCTGGGTGGCGTTCGACGATCAGAAGCAGTCGTGGCACGATAAGATCGCCGGCACGACCATCGTGCAGGTGCCACGCGGAATGGCGCTGCTGTGAGGCGACTGGAAGCGATCGGCAATAAGCGCTGAGCTTTAGCGAGAGACTTCAAAGGCCGGGCGAGTGCCCGGCCTTTTCGTTTGCTGGACATGAGCGGTTGAGCTTACAGCTTAGCGCTCAAAGCTTATGGCCTCTTCACCACTCGTCGGCATCATCATGGGCAGCACGTCAGATTGGGAAACCATGCAACACGCCGCCGCCCAGCTCGACGCCCTTGGCGTGCCTTATGAGAAGCGCGTCGTCAGCGCCCATCGCACGCCGAAGCTCATGGTCAGCTACGCCGAGTCGGCTGAAAAGCGCGGGCTAAAGCTCATTATTGCCGGGGCCGGCGGCGCGGCCCATCTGCCAGGCATGACGGCTTCGCTCACCACGCTGCCTGTGCTCGGCGTGCCGGTGGAGTCGAAGGCGCTGAAGGGCCTCGATTCGTTGCTCTCAATTGCCCAGATGCCCGGTGGCGTGCCCGTCGCGACGTTTGCCATCGGCAAACCCGGGGCGATCAACGCGGCATTGTTTGCCGCCTCACTGCTCGCGCAAAGCGATGCGAAGACAAAGCGGGTGTGGCAAAATTTCCGCACCACCCAGACCAAGAAGGTCCTCAAGAGCCGGCTCTGACCCCGGATGATACAGCGGATACGGCACCTGCGGCAGATTTCCGGCTTGCCTCGGCTTCGCGTTCGCCGCGCTCTTCGCGTCTCACTTTCATGATTTCTCCCGGCAATACCATCGGCGTGCTCGGCGGCGGACAACTCGGCCGCATGTTTGCGCAGGCCGCGCAGAGTCTCGGCTACCGGGTGCACGTTTACGAGCCGCAGGAAAACTGCCCCGCCGGGGCGGTGGCGAACCGGGAATTCAATGCGCCCTACACCGATGTGGCGGCGCTGACGGAGTTTGCCCGCAGCTGCGCGGTGGTGACGTATGAGTTTGAAAACATCCCGGTCGAGCCGCTCTGGAAGATCGAAGGCCTGACCAAGCTGCATCCGCACTGGGAGGTGTTGGAGATCTGCCAGAACCGCCTGCGCGAAAAAAACTGGCTGCGTAAAAACGGGTTTCCACACGTGGCGTTTGCCGAGGTCGCGGTCGGCGGCGATCTCGCGGCGGCGGTCAAGGCCGTGGGCCGGCCGTGCGTCGTTAAGACGGCGGATTTCGGCTACGACGGCAAAGGCCAGCTCAAGGTGACAGATGACGCGACGCTGGCGCAGGCAGTCACGGCGTTTGCGAAGCAACGTGCGGTGGTCGAGCGCTACATTGATTTTAAGTGCGAGTTGTCCGTGGTTGTCGCCCGTAGTGCGGATGGCACGGCCAGCACTTTTCCGGTCTCGGAGAACATTCATACGCGGCACATTTTGGACTTCTCCATCGTGCCGGCACGGGTGCCGGCGGCGGTAACGCAGCAGGCCGAACAGCTGGGCCTGGCGATCGCAGCCAAGCTCAACGTGGTGGGTTTGATCGCCGTCGAGTTATTCATGACGGATGCCGGCGAATTGCTCGTTAACGAGCTGGCGCCACGCCCGCATAATTCGGGGCATTACACGCTGGATGCCACGGTGACTTCGCAGTTTGAGCAGCATGTGCGTGCGGTTTGCGGCCTGCCGCTGGGTAGTCCGCGGCTGACCACGCCGGTCGTGATGGTGAACATTCTGGGTGATGCCTGGCACTGGGAAAACGGCCGGGTGACCAGTGAGCCTAATTGGGCCGCATTGCTCTCCGATCCGCAGGCCAAGCTCCATCTCTATGGCAAGAGTGAGCCGCGAATCGGGCGTAAGATGGGCCACTTTACGGTGCGGGGCGATACCGCTGACGCCGCTTTATTGCGGGCGCGGGAATTAAAGACGAAGCTCTGATCGCGCTTAGTTAAAAGGCGCTGGAATGCGGGTCTTAAAAATGGATGCGATGCGCAGGCATCCGCGCGGTTTACCGAGGCATTCCGTGTTACAAGTTTGCAACTAGGCTTGGGTTAGGTGTCACCGTAACGTCATAAAAATGGTTGATTCCCGGCATGGAAATTGCATTTGTCATAACCAAGAGAACATGCGGGCTAGCCCGCTCTCTTGTCTCACAACACAACAAACAACTGAACTACATACCCATGAAACGTTCCGAAAGGAAAGTTGCAGCGGGAGCTTACACCTTCATCGCGAAGGTCGCTAACTCTTCGACTGCTTTATACGGTGCGCTCGTCAAATCCATCGCGGTAATAGCCCTCGCATTGGGCCTCACTGCAACGGGTTACGCGCAAAGCAATACTGACGGTTACATCTTCGGCCAAGTCGAAGACGGCGGCGATGTAACGGTCACGGCGGTGAATACGGAAACCGGCTTGAAGCGCGATGTTAAACCCGACAGTCGTGGCAACTATCGCATTTCTGCCCTCCCGGTCGGCAGGTATCGCGTCACGGCCTCCAAGGCCGGCGTCGCTGATCAGGTTCGTGAAAACGTCTCGGTCAACCTAGGTTCCGGCACGGCGGTGCGTTTCAATCCTGCGATCAAGGATTCTGACGTCATTGAACTCGAAGCATACGAAGTCAGTGGCGCGAGTGTTTCCCCGATCGACGTTTCGCAGACGGCTTCTGTGACCATCCTTAACGAGGAGATCATCGATGCCCTGCCTGTGGCCCGCAATCTTCAAGCCGTCGCTTTGCTGGCTCCCGGCACGACGCAGGGTGATACGGGTTTCGGTGATCAGGTCTCGTTCGGCGGCTCCTCGGTGGCTGAGAACGCGGTTTACATCAACGGTTTCAACGTGACCGACTTCCGCACCGGTGTGGGTAACAGCACGGTGCCCTTCGAATTCTACAAGGAATTCCAAGTGAACACGGGCGGATACGGTGCCGAGTTCGGCCGTTCCACCGGCGGCGTGATCAGCACTATCACGAAACGCGGTTCCAACACCTTCCATGCGGATGCGAACGTCTATTATGAGCCGAACAAATTCTATTCGGGTCAAGACGACGTGGTCTGGAAAGGCACGCGTTTGATCAACAACCGTCAGGATTACGAAGACAGCCTCACGAGCAACATCGCGGTGAGTGGCCCGATCATCAAAAACCACCTATTTTACTACGCGCTTTATAATCAGCGCAATATCCAGCGGCACTTCGTCAGCTCCGGTTCTTACTACAAGGACTCCCGAGAGGATCCGTTCTGGGGTGGTAAGATCGACTGGCAGATCACGAACGATCACCTGCTGGAAATCACCGCCTTCTCGGATGAAGGTGATGTCTCGCGCAACCAGTGGAACTACGATTCCACCCTCGAACAGCGCACTTCCTATGTCGGCAAGACTACGTTTGAGCGTGGTGGTAAAAACTACATCTACCGCTACACGGGTCACTTCTTCGATGATGTGCTCATGATCAAGGCCCTTTACGGTAAGGGTAAGTCCAATCTTACCAATGCCGGCCAAGGTGATGCTTCCCCCTACATCCTCGATCAACGCGTGACGCCCAATGTCATTCTGGGTCAGGCGACGACGCTTCAGCCCGGCACCAGCATGGACCAGCGCGAAGCGACCCGTATCGATGGTGAATTGAACCTGTGGAATAACCGCATTCGGTTCGGCTACGACGTCGAGAACAACAATTCGGAAGATAATCTCTTCTATTCCGGTCACGTCTACTACCGTTACAACAATCGTCCTGCGTCCGGCTCCATCAACGGTGCGGCGATGCCGGCCGACACACAGTATGTCCGTGAGCGTCACTACGAAAACGGCGGCAGCTTTGATACCATCTCGAAGGCCTACTACATCGAAGATACGGTCAAGTTCGTTGATGACCGCCTGCTGATTACGGTCGGTCTTCGTAATGAGTCGTTTGATAATAAGAACGCCAATGGTGTGAGCTTCGCCAAGATTGATGATCAGTTGGCTCCGCGTGTGGCGGCTTCGTTTGACGTCAAGGGCGACGGTCGCTCCAAGGTTTTCGCCAACTTCGGTAATTATTACCTGCCGATTGCGGCCAATACCAATATTCGTATGGCGGGCTCGGAGCTCTTCACGGAAGATTACTACCTGCTCAACGGTGTGAATGCTGATTCCACGCCGATCAAAGGCGCCAAGCTTGGGCCCACCGTCGTATTCTCCAATGGCACGATCAAGGACGCCCGCACGATCGTGAATCAGGACCTCGAGCCGATGTATCAGGAAGAGTTCATTGCCGGTTATCAGATGGCGCTCGGCAAACACTGGTCGGCTACCATCCGTGGCACCTATCGTAATCTCGGTAGCACGATGGAAGACGTGGCCGTGGATGCCGCCCTCAATAAATATGCGCAGGCCAAGGGTTATGATACCCTCTATGGTTTCGATGCCCATGGCTTCGACTACTACGTGCTAACTAATCCTGGGAAGCCGTTGACCATGTTTGTGGACTTCGGCTCTGGCACGCTGGAATCGGTTACCCTCGCTGCCGCCGACCTCGGCTATCCCGAGGCGGTGCGTAAGTATTACGCCATCGAACTCCTGCTCGAGCGCATGTGGGATAACAAGTGGTATGCCAACCTGCAATACACTTGGTCCCAGAGCTATGGTAACTACGAAGGTTGGGTTCGTTCCGACAACGATCAGGACGACGCCGGTATCACCACGTTGTTCGACCAACCCGGTTTGTTGGATGGTGCTTATGGCTTCCTCCCAAATGATAAACGCCACAAGATCAAGCTCTTCGGCGCTTATCAGCTGACCAAGGAGTTCCAAGTCGGTAGCAATGTTCTGATCCAGTCTGGCCGTGCCATCAACAGCTTCGGCGTGCATCCCACGGATGCATTCGCCGCCGATTACGGCGCGGAATCCTTCTACTACCAAGGTGTGCTCAGGCCTCGTGGTTCTTGGGGTCGCACGCCTTGGACCTACAAGGTGGATCTCTCGTTCACGTATAAACCGAAGTGGGGCAAGGATAAGCTGAAGTTCGGTTTGGATGTGTTCAACGTCTTCAACGCACACAACGAAATCGAAGTGGATGAAATTGCCGAGCTCAGCGACGGTTCGCTGCGCACCCAGTTCCTTTCGCCCACGGCTTACCAGACCCCGCGCTACGTTCGTCTTAGCGCTGAGTTCTCCTACTAAGCACTTCGTTTAGTTTACAAATTGCAAAGGCGACCGGGAAAACCCGGTCGCCTTTTTCTTTTCGGATTTTACCCGCCTTGCAGGTGAAGCTGAGTGCTTTTCAAGCCGGCTTGTCTGAGCCAAGGGGGGTCAGTGGCAGCTCCAGTGTCGTGAATTGATCCAATTTTGGCAGGCCCTTTTGCAAGGCCGGTTGTCCGGCTTTGTGCCACCGATGACGGTTCGTGCGCATACCAAAGTATGTTGCTCCATTTGTGAGGTAAACTCCGCCAATTTTCACCGTCCCGGTGCCACGCACGGTGAGGCGAAGGTGGGGGACAACTTCGGCTGCATCTGCCCAATCAACGGGAGCGGTCTGCTGACGGATTATCCGACTGCGTGAGCTGGCGGCCTTTGCTTGGAACTCGATCGTGTGAGACGATTTCAAGGGAATCCACCGGCTGTCCTCCAGCTGCTCAAGCGCGACCAACTGCACCGCTGGCGCATGATTCCAGACTTGGTAGAAAAGCTGCCAGCGGCCGCAAACTGCGTTCGCCGCCCAGATGGCGTCAAGGTCGCGAGTGCATACGGCCAGCCATTTCTGCCAACGCGTGAGTTGGGTAAGATCAATTTGGAGAATCTGCTCGTTGGGCGATGGGCCGCTGAACGAGCGGCTACTCCGCCACATGGCCTTGGCGGCTAGGCGGCCGTAACGCAGCATGCCGCGAAATTCGCGAGCCTTGCGTTGCAAGGTAATGATCCTGGTTAGTGCCCGAATTGGTTGCTGCTGGTGAACCAGCCGGCGTAAGCGGAGGACGGTAGCAAGGTTTTCAGCGACGAAGAGATCCCGTTGGGCGAGGTAATGGCGCAGCTTCCATGATGCGACGAAAGATCTGGGCCAGGACTTGCGCTGCGCCATGGCCAGCAGTCGTTCACAGTGCCGGAGCTCCCGACGGTAGTGCGTGGGGGTCGCTTCGCCGGACGCGAGATCCCAGCGCTTGTTGATTTCCCAGCGGGCGTAGCCGGCGAAGGCATGGGCGTCGGTGCGCAGTGCGGCGCGGGCGAGCGCTGCGGCCGAGGCGGGGGTTTGCTGCGGGAACGTCCGGCGCACGCCTTGCGCGAGTTGGACGGCTGCGCTCGCGCGGGCCGGTTTCGGATCGAGCCACAAGCTGGCGGCGGCGGCATCGACGACGGTGGTCGTTTCCATGGCGAGCCGGTTTGGCTCCCAGGAAGTGATGAGAAAGCCCTGCGCCTTCACGCGTTGGCAGCGGTCCCACCATGAGCGGATGTTGGCGAGGCGGTCGCCGAAGATCGGCATCGGCTCGAAACGAAAGGCACCGTTCATGGGGCAACCCCAGTATTCGATCCCTTGCTTTTGCAGTGGTTTCGCGAGGTCGCGCTCGACGAAATTGAACATCTCGACCCGGGGGTGGCGCTTGAAAGGGTAGTAATACCAGTCGTAGGCGATCAGTCCGCGAGGGAGCAGTGGGATGGCCTCGGGCAGAAAATACAGCATGTCGGCCCACATCCCCGTGCGCAGGCCGAGCGATTGATTGAGCGTCTGCAAGCGCTTCACGTAGTTGGCGAAATGGGCGGGCAATCCGATGCGCGCGACCTCGGCGCGGCTGAGCGGGTGTATACCCAGGTGAAACGATTCGT
The DNA here is from genome assembly GCA_964525935.1 of uncultured Opitutaceae bacterium. GTDB lineage: Bacteria > Verrucomicrobiota > Verrucomicrobiia > Opitutales > Opitutaceae > UBA2377. The sequence goes on from CAZGJZ010000002.1 coordinate 316,208, forward strand.
CGAGGCCGACGTGGACTTTGCCCGTGGTGCAAAACGGCGCCATGTCGCGCAGAAGCTTTTCGGCGATTTCCAATGTGCGCGGGTGCAGCGGACAAATTTGGCCGCGTTCGAGCGGCGAGCCATCGGGGGCGCGTAGTTCGTTGAGATCGCGCAGCTCCGGAACTTTGACGAGATACTGAGTATGGCCGAGCAGGTTGACGATGGGGACGACGCCGAGGCCGACTCGTGTGGCGGCGGCGACGAGTTTTTCCATTTGCCGGTAGGTGTAGGCGTCGGCGCGTGCGACGCCGGGGAGACAGGGGTATTCCACGGCATCTTCGAGGTGGAGATAAAGCTCCTGATAACCCCAGTCGGCGTAGCGCGGGAGTTGGGCGAGCAACCAGTCGAGGCGTTCCACCTGCCGCGCAAGATCCCACTGAAAGGCGCGGATGGGTTGGTGCGGAGCAGGCATGGGGAAAAGCTATCTCCGACTTGAGTCGCAGGTAAAGCCGGCGCTATCTTGGATGCGTGCAAGCCGTCATCCACCAGATCTTCATTTCGCCCGGGCACAATTTTTTCGGTCATCATGGGCAACCGGCCGGCGACTCGCCGGCTGTCGCGGTTGAAAGCGTGATTTGCCGTGCTGGTCGCGGGTTGGAGGGTGATCGTTTTTTGGACTTCAAAGCCGACTACAAAGGGCAGGTGACTTTTTTTGCCTGGGAAATCTACGAGCAGGTCAAACGCGAACTCGCGGTGCCGGCGCTATCGCCCGCGGCATTCCGGCGCAATGTGTTGGTCGCCGGTTTGGCGCTGCCGGATTTGATCGGCCGGCAGTTTCGCCTCGGCGGGGTGCTCTTCGAGGGCACCGGCGAGGCGAAGCCGTGCTATTGGATGAACCAGGCTGTGGCGCCGGGCGCCGAGACTTGGCTGCAGGGCAACGGTGGCCTGCGCGCCAAAATTCTCAGCGATGGTCCGCTGGCGGTCGGCGCAGCGGAATTTGCCCTGCTGCCGGAGCTCAGCCCCGCTGCGTCTTAATCAGCTGCTCGAGTTTGACGATATCGGCGGAGAAGAGCCGGATGCCCTCGGCGGTCTTCTCGGTGGCCATGGCGTCTTCGTTCAGCGCGAAGCGGAAGGTTTTTTCGTCAAAGCTGACTTTCTTGAGATTGGCCGCAGCGGACTTGGCGGGATCGAGCTTGCGCACAATGGGGTCGCTGGAGGCTTTGAGTTCGCCGAGCAGGGCGGGCGCGATGGTGAGGAGATCGCAGCCGGCGAGTTCGAGAATTTCGCCCTTATTGCGGAAGCTGGCGCCCATGACCTCGGTTTTGTAGCCGAATTTCTTGTAGTAGGTGTAGATCTCGGTGACGGACTTCACGCCGGGATCCTCGGCGCCGACAAAATCCTTGCCGGTGTTTTTCTTGTGCCAGTCGAGGATGCGGCCGACGAAAGGCGAGATGAGCTTGATGTTGGCGTCGGCGCAGGCGACGGCCTGGGCGAACGAGAACAGCAGCGTGAGGTTACAATTGATGCCTTCTTTCTGGAGAACTTCGGCGGCCTTGATGCCTTCCCACGTCGAAGCGATCTTGATGAGGACGCGCTGGCGATCGATGCCGGCTTTTTCGTAGAGCGCGATGATTTCGCGAGCCTTGGTCAGCGTGCCAGCGGTATCAAAAGAGAGGCGGGCATCGACTTCGCTGGAAACGCGTCCGGGGACGATTTTCAGGATTTCGAGACCGAAGACGACGAGCAGGCGGTCGATCACGTGCGGCAGGCTCGCGGTGGCACCGGCGTCCTTGATCGCCTGCGCGACGAGCGCAGCGTAGGCGGGCATGCCGGCGGCTTTCAGGATGAGGCTGGGATTGGTCGTCGCATCCTGGGGAGCATATTCTTTCATGCTCACAAAATCGCCGGTATCGGCGACAACCTTGGTGAATTGCTTGAGCTGGTCGAGTTGGGTGGAAGGCATGATGTGTGGGGGGAGGAAATTCAGGTTAAAGCGGGAGGTTGTTTCTGCAAATAATTTTGCAGCCATGTGATGCCGCCGGTCTCGTCGACGAAGGCGCCGTCGAGTTGAGCTTCAAACGCGGCGTCGAGAATGACCTTGAAGCTCGGGTCGGGTTGGCGGCCGAGCGCCATGAGGTGGCGACCGAGCACGAGCGGGCGCGGCGCGGCGGATTGCAACGCGAGCGCGCGGGCTTTCGCGGCGAGTTCGTTGATGCGCGCATGGGTTTCCATCGAAACGAGCGGAGGCCGGCCGTTGCTGTCGGCGCGCATGACGGCGGCGAGTTCGTCGATGGTCGCTGGGGTCAGCCGGCGTGCGAGCCGGCGCACACTGGTGTCGCTGAACTCCGTTTGGCCGTGATGATGCACAAGGTGGTTGACGACGAGGGCGCGCACGGGTGCGTCGAGTTCGAGCGGCGCGCCGATGCGGCGAAGGAAGCGGTCGGCGAGCGGACCGCCGGCGGCTTCGTGGCCGGGGCTGATCCAGCGAAGCTGGCCACGCTTTTCCGTATGCTGGGTTGTGGCGGGTTTACCGAAGTCGTGTGCGAGCACCGCGAACATGAGGGTGCGCCGGGTGCGTGGGTCGGCTTCTTGCCAGTCGGGCAGGGCGACGAGGGCATTGAGGCAGCATTGGGTGTGCGTGAACACATCGCCCTCGGGATGCCATTCGGGTTCCTGCTGACAGCCGCGCAGCGCGGCGATTTCCGGGAAGTGTCTTAGCCAGCCGGTTTCCTCGAGCACGGTCAGTCCGCGGGAAGGGCGCGTGGATTTGGTGGCCCATTTTTCCCATTCCGCCCAAACGCGCTCGACTGGCAGCTCGGTAAACGCCCCGGCGATGCTGCGGCAGAGCGCCGCAGTTTCAGGGGCGAGGGTCAGATCGAAACGCGCGGCGAGTTGGAAAGCGCGCAACACCCGTAGCGGGTCTTCGGTAAATGCGGCGCTGGTGTGGCGCAGAATGCGCGCCGCCAAATCGGCGCGACCAGCGTGCGGATCGATGATCTCCCGGCTAAATGGATCGTAAGCGATGGCGTTGATCGTGAAATCGCGTCGCGCAGCTGCATCGGCGTCGCTGAGTGCGGGGTCGGGCGCGATGACGAAGCCGCGGTGGCCGGCGCCGGTCTTGGATTCGCGTCGCGGGAGGCTGAAATCGTATTCGGTGCCGTCATGGCGGAGCTTGATGACGCCAAAGCTCCGGCCGACCACGTCCGTTGCGCCAAACGGCGCGAGCACACGGTGTAATTCCTCAAAGCTTGCGCTCGCGACCTCGATATCGAAATCGGTGCTATTCAAACCCAGCAGCCAGTCGCGCACGCCACCGCCGACAAGGCGCGGCCGGCCCACGCGGCGCACGGCTTCGAGGATGCGTCGCAGCGCGTCAGGCAGTTGCATGGCCGAAGTCAGTTTCGCGTGGCGGGCTCACGCTTGAGCGCGGCGGCAATTACGCAGCCCCAGCCGAGTAAAAATGCGACGCCGCCCAGCGGAGTGATGGGGCCCAGAAAACGCGGTCCGCCGAGGGCCAAACCGTAGAGCGAGCCGGAAAAAAGCAAAATTCCTGCGGACCAAGCGCGAGCGGCCCAGAGAATGCGACTGCTCGCGGCACTCGCAGGAAATTTTAGCCAGATTGCGGCGCCGAGCAGGGCGAGCGCATGAACAAGATGGTATTGAACAGCGAGTTCCCAAGTGTGTTGGGATCCGTGCTGGGCGAGCACCTCGCGCAGCCCGTGCGCGCCAAATGCGCCCAGCGCGACGCCGGTGAGGCCGAAAAAACCTGCCAAGAGAGTGGGAACGCGGTATGACATCAAAAAAATCAAAAACTGGCCCATGGTTTGCTGAACATGCGGACGATTATCCGGTCATTCAGACCGGTGAGGTTGGGGTTGGCAAAGCCAGTCTTTGCCAAATCCGACTTCACCAGTGCACCGAATAGTCAGTTCATTAACCAAGAAAACTACCATACTATGAAGAAGACAGTCCTAATTCTCGCTGCGTTCGCGGCGGCTTTGAGCATGCGCGCCCAGGAAGCCCAGTCCTCCTACAGCGTCACGCTCGATTTCCCCTATGCGACGAAATACGTGTTCCGCGGCCAGCAATACGCGAAGCAGTCGATCCAGCCTTCCGTTGAAGTTGCCTCCGGCGGTTTCACGGCCGGCATCTGGAGCAACCAGCCGATCGTCGACAACGCCGACAACGAGTTCGATTTCTACGCGGGCTACGGCTTGGCGCTGAACGACACGTGGAAGCTCGATACGGGTGTTACGTTCTATTACTATCCGGAACTCAACACGAGTGGCGGAGCTGATTCCAAGACGTGGGAGCCATACGTCGGCATCGTGGGCTCGGTGAGCGGGTTCTCGCCCGGCGCCTATGTCTACTACGATGCGACGCTCAAGGCTTTCACGTATCAAGGGCAGTTGGGCTACAGCATCCCGCTGGCACCTGCCGGCGCTTCGCTGGATTTCAGCGCCAACCTCGGTCGGGTTGAACCCGATACCGGTAGCGGCTACACCTACTACAGCATTGGTGCGAGCGTGCCGTTCAAGATCTCGGAAAAGGGCACGTTCACGCTCGGGGTGAATTACGCTCACAACAACATCGATGGCGGCGACAGCTACGGCAAAAACGGTCACGTTTACGGCACGGCTGGCATCACGATCGGTTTCTAATCAAACCACTGGGTTTGTAAGTAATTGGCCCGCCTCGGGAAACCGGGGCGGGTTTTTTGCCATCAAAACCATTGACAGAACCTCGCGAAACCCTAGCTATTGGCCTCTTTTCCCATGAAAACGTTCCTCGCCAAAAAGGAGACGGTGCAACCCAAGTGGTATCTTATCGATGCCGAAGGGCAAGTGCTTGGCCGTCTCGCCGTGAAAGCCGCTAACATCATCCGCGGCCGTCACAAGGCCACCTATACTCCGCACGTCGACACCGGTGACCATGTGGTCATCATTAACGCGGAGAAGATCGTCCTGACCGGCAAGAAAGAGGTGCAGAACGAGTATATGTTCTTCTCCGGCTTCGTCGGCGGCGAAAGCTACCGCAAGCTCTCCCTTATGCGCGAGAAGCATCCCGAGTTCATCATCGAGCACGCCGTCAAAGGCATGCTGCCGAAGAATCGTATTGCGGCCAAGATGCTCACGAAGCTCCGCGTTTTTGCCGGCTCGAAGCACTCACACGAAGCCCAGAATCCCGTTAAAATCTCCGTCTGATTTGCCCCATGAGCACCGCCACCAACGTTTTCCTCGGCACCGGCCGCCGCAAGACCTCCACCGCCCGCATCCGTCTCACGGAAGGCAGCGGCAAGCTGACCGTCAATGGTCGCACGTTTGACGTCTATTTCTCCCACGAGAATTTCGCGAAGCTCGCCTACGCGCCGCTCGTGACCGCCGATCTGAAGGATAAGATCGATGTGTCGGCCAATGTGGCTGGCGGCGGCGTCACCGGCCAGGCCGGTGCGGTTGCCCATGGCATCGCCCGCGCTCTCCAGAAGCTCAATCCCGAGCTCCGCACGACCTTGAAGAAGGCCGGTCACCTGACCCGCGATCCCCGTGAGAAAGAGCGTAAGAAGCCCGGTCAGCCCGGTGCCCGCAAGCGCTTCCAGTTCTCCAAGCGCTAAGCGAGACGCCACAAGCTTTTCAAAGCGGGCCGGACTTCCGGCCCGCTTTTTTTGTGTCCAAATTCTTGCTAGAACCCTCCCTCCATGAATCTTGAATCCTCTTCCACCATGAAAGTCGGCGTTATCGGTGCCGCTGGATATTCCGGCGAAGTGCTCGTCAAACTGCTCCTCGGTCACCCGAAGGTTGCCCTCGCGGCTGTGACCTCGCGCACCCATGCGGGCAAGCCGCTCTCGGCGGTGATTCCTTCCCTGCGCGGTATGGATCGGGGCCTGCGCTTCGTTGATTCCGACGCTGCCGCGCTCGCCGCCAGTGATATCGGGCTCTTCTTTCTCGCGCTGCCCCACGGCGCCGCGGCGACTTACGCCAAGGCACTCGTGGCGGCCGGCAAGCGGGTCATCGATCTGAGCGCCGACTTCCGCATCGCCGATCTCGCGACCTACCAAAAATACTACGGCGAACACCACGCACCCGAGTTGCTCAAATCCGCCCGTTTTGTGCTGCCCGAGCTCACGCCGCCCGCGTGGAAAACGGAAGCCGCCCTCGTCGCGGCGCCCGGTTGCTACCCGACCAGCGTGCTCGTGCCGCTCGTGCCGTTGCTCAAGGCCGGTCTCGTGAGCCGCGAACACATTGTCGTTAATTCCTACAGCGGTGTCAGCGGCGCAGGGAAGAAGGTTGAGGAAACCTACCTCTACGTTGAACGCGCCGAGAGCACCAAGGCCTATGGGCTGACGAAGCACCGGCATCTCGCGGAAATCGAGGAGCAGCTCGCGCTGCATACCGGCGGCAAGACGATCATCCAGTTTAACCCGCATCTCGCACCGATGCGGCGCGGCATCGCGACCACCATCACGGTGCCCGCGGCTAAGGGTTCCACCATTGAGGCGCTCTACGACGTTTGGCGCGCGCAGTATGCGAATTCACCGTTCGTGAGCCTGTTGCCGTCGGGTGAGACCCCCGACACCGCTCATGTCGTCGGCACCAATCGCGTGGACATATCGGCGGTGCTTGATGCGCGCACGGGCAATTTCGTCATCACCTCGGCTGAGGATAACCTGGTGAAAGGTGCCAGCGGCCAGGCGGTGCAGATCATGAACCTGTGGTTCGGGTTTCCCGAGACCGCAGGTTTGGTCTGATCCGGTTTCGGCTCAGCTGCGGTAATCGGCATTCTCACTCACGTATTCGTGGGTGAGATCGCCGCCGAACACGGTCGCGCCCGCGGTCCCGCTGCCGAGTTCGACTTCGATTTCCACGCATCGCTCGTGCGGCGGAAAATCGATTGGCGCCGTGAAAACGCCGTCCTTTGGCGCGGCACTCGCGTAAAGTTCGGCACCGCGCAGGTGCGCGACGAGGGCGGTTTCCTTTGCGGGATCGAGCCGGAACACCCCGCCGGAAAAAATCTCGATACCGCCCAGCCGCAGGCGCAGGCGGGAAACGTCCAGCCCCGGGGCATGCGCGCCCACGTGCTTGCCGATGGCCTGCACGAGGCGGCCGACGTTCGGGTCGTTGCCCGCGACGGCGCATTTGAAGAGCGGGGCGTTGACGATCGCGCGCCCGAGTCCACGCGCCGCGACCGCATCGGGAGCTTGCGTGACTTGCACGCGGATGACGTGGCGCACGCCTTCGCCATTGCGCACGACGTCTTCGGCGAGATCGCGGCAGACCGTGAGCAGGGCGGCTTCAAATGCGGCGAGATCGCCGCAAGGGACACGGCCCGAGGAGAGAATGGCCACGGTATCCGACGTGCTCGTGTCGCTGTCCACGCTGATGCTGTTGAAACTCGGTCCGACCACGCGGGTCAGCATCGCGCGCAGCGTGTCGCGCGGCACGGCCACATCGGTGAGAATATAGACGAGCATCGTGGCGAGGTTGGGCTCGATCATGCCGGCGCCTTTGGCGATGCCCACGATGCTGCCCGCGCCCACGGCGCCTCGACGCACCTTGGGATAGAGGTCGGTGGTTACGATCCCTTCGGCGGCGGGCATAATCGAAACCTGCTCAAATTTGCCCGTGGCGGCGGGTAACGCTCCCAGCATCGCATCAACGGGCAGTCCCCAGCCGATGACGCCGGTCGATGAAGGGAGGATTTCATCCGGCTGCAGGTTCAGGAGCCGGGCGGTTTCCGCGCAGATGCGCTCCGAGGCAGCTTCGCCGCCAGGGGCACAGACATTGGAGATCTTGTTGTTGATGATGACAGCGCCGAGCCGCGCGGCCTGCAGGCGTTTGCGGCCGACGATGACGGGTGCGCCGGGAAAAGCGTTGCGTGTGAAGACGGCCGCGAAATCCGCGGTCGGCCGGTCCAGGGCGATGAGCGTGAGCGTCATCTTGGCGGGCTTGGGTGCCTCGCGCGGAATGAACTCGAAGCGTGCGGTGCCGATCCGAAAACCGGCGGGCAGGGCGGCCTGGCTGGCGAGCCAGGCGCGATGTTCAGCGCGGGAGGAGAAGGTGAGGGCGGTGCTGGGCACGATTTGAGAACTGGGGATGACGCGTCGCGGAGTGAAGCTGATTTTCGCAGGGCGCGATTCGTCGCATGCGAGCATGATTATTTTGTGGAAATCCCCGGCGGGAGTGCATTATCCCTTGCTGACCTTCATTCACCACCTGTGAGCGACCATTTCTGCCCTTCCACTTTTTCCGCGGCCATCGGCTGCGCGCTCTGATTTCGAATGAACGTTGCTGAAGTTACCGCCAAGGCGAAGGTGCTCCTCGAGGCGCTTCCCTACATCCAGGATTTCCGTGGTTCGACGTTCGTCGTCAAATACGGTGGCAGTTTCATGGATGATCCCGACCCCGTCATCCGCACGCGGATCGCCTACGACATCGCGTTCTTCGCGGCCGTCGGCATCAACGTCGTCGTCGTGCACGGCGGCGGCAAGGCGATTACCCGCGCGATGGAGGCCTCGGGCCTGAAGGCTAATTTCATCAACGGCCTGCGCGTCACCGACGAGGCGACCGTTGCCGTCGTGAAAAAGACGCTCGACGAGATCGTCAACAAGGACGTCTGCGACGCCATCAGCACCGCCAAGGGTAAACCCAAGGGCCTCGCCGGTGATTCCGTGCTCGTCTGTCAAAAACTCACCACCGATGACGACGGCAAGACGATCGATCTCGGCTATGTCGGCGAAGTCACCGAGGTGAAAGTGAAGCTCATCAAAAAGGAAATCGGCGAAGGCTTCATCCCGGTCATCTCACCGGTGGCCGAAGGCTACGATGGCAAACCTTACAACGTGAACGCCGACCTCGTCGCCGGTCGCGTGGCCAGCGCCCTGCGTGCGCGTCGCTTGGTTTACATGAGCGATGTGCCCGGTCTGCTCTCGGATCCGAAGAATCCTGAGTCGCTCATCTCCACCCTCAAGATCAGCCAGGTGGATGATCTGAAAAAGAAGGGCGTCATCGACAAGGGCATGCGGCCCAAGGTCCAAAGCGCCATTCGCGCACTGGAAGAAGGCGTGCAGCGCGTCCATTTCATCGACGGCCGTCTGCCGCATTCGTTGCTCTTGGAAATTTTCACCGACAAGGGCATTGGCACCGAGATTGTCCACGGCTGAGCGCGTTTTTGATTTTCGATTCGCGATTTTCCAACGCCGCGCCGCGGTCGAGTTGAAAATCGAGAATCCAAAATCGAAAATTCCATGAACCGTCCCTCCATTATTCGCACCAGCACGGCCGAGCTTTATGATGCGCACGTGCTTAAAAATTACGCCCGCGCGCCCCTGACGCTCGTCCGCGGACTCGGCGCCCGGGTGTGGGATGACGCCGGTAACAGCTACCTCGATTTTACCTCGGGCATCGCCGTGAGCGCGCTCGGGCACTGTCACCCGCATTGGGTCGCCGCCATCCAGCGGCAGGCCGGGGAGCTCATCCACACGAGCAATCTTTTCCGCCATCCCAATCAGGGCGAACTCGCCCGCCGCATTGTTGGCTATGCGGGCCCGGGTCGCGTTTTCTTCTGCAACAGCGGTGCTGAGGCGGATGAGGCGCTGCTCAAGCTCGCTCGCCTCCACGGCATGAAAAAAGCCGGTGGCGAGGAAGGGCGTTGCTACAAAGTCATCGCGGCGAAGAACGCTTTCCACGGCCGCATGTTTGGTGGCATGAGCGCCACGCCGCAGGAAAAAATCCAGAAGGGTTTTCGTCCGCTCGTGCCGGGCTTCTCATTTGGTGAGCTCAACAACGTCGCGAGCTTTGCCGCGTTGATCGACGACCAGACGGCGGCGATCCTCGTGGAAACGATTCAGGGCGAGAGCGGTATCAATCCCTGCACGCAGGAATTCCTGCTCGGGCTGCGCAAGCTCTGCGACCAGCACAACCTGCTGCTCCTCCTCGATGAAGTGCAGTGCGGCATCGGGCGCACGGGAAAATTTTACGCCTTCGAACACACCGGTGTGCGGCCCGACGCCATTGCGATGGCCAAGGGTCTCGGTGGCGGATTCCCCATTGGCTCGGTCTGGATCCGTGACGGTGTGGCGGAGCTTTTTCAGCCGGGCATGCACGGCACGACCTTTGGCGGCACACCGCTCGCGTGCGCGGCGGGTCTCGCCGTGCTCGACGTCATCGAGCGTGAGCAATTGCTGGCCAAGGTCACCACGCAGAGCGGTCCCTGGCACCAGGCGCTACGCCAGCTCGCTGCGGATTTTCCCGCGCAGGTGGCGGCGGTGCGCGGACTCGGCTACCTCGTGGGTATTCAACTCACCATGGACCCCTCAGCGCACATCGCGGCGCTGCGCGAGCGCGGCCTGCTGGTCGTGAGTTCGGGCAACAACGTTATCCGCATATTGCCGCCGTTGACGGCGACTCCGGAGGAATTGGTTAAATCCGTGGAGATTTTCCGCGACGTTCTGACGGCCAAGGCCTGATTTTTTCGCAACTTTTCACTCGTGGCGCGAGCCGCGGCGGCTTACAGCTTGCGACCTTTCATGAAACACTTCCTCAAGGAGACCGACTTCACGGCCGATGCGCTGCCCGAGATTTTCAATCTCGCGCGCAGCCTGAAGGCGGCTCGCAAGCAGGGGACGGAGCCGGTGCTGGCGAAGCAGACGTGGGCGATGATTTTTTCCAAGTCGAGCACCCGCACACGGGTTTCCTTCGAGGTCGGTATTCATGAGCTGGGCGGCAATCCGCTTTTCCTGAACAAGAACGACATCCAGATCGGCCGCGGCGAAAGCATCGCTGACACGGCGCGCGTGCTTTCGCGCTTCGTGCACGGGTTGGTGGTGCGCACGTTTGATCACAACGACGTCGTCGAGCTGGCGAAGCATGGTTCGGTGCCAGTGATCAACGCGCTCACGGATTTCCTGCATCCCTGCCAGATATACACGGACGCGTTTACGGCGGCTGAGCGCTGGACGCCGCCGGGTGGCGATCTGGTTGCGTCGTTGAAGGGCCGCAAGATCGCCTATCTCGGCGACTGTTGCTTCAACATGGCCAATTCATGGATCCTCGGCGGCAGCCTTTTCGGCATGAAGGTGGCGTTGGCTGGTCCCGCGGAATACGCGCCAACGGCCGAGATCAAGGCGCTGCTGAAGGCCGAGGGCCGTGCGGCTGATTACCAGTTTACGACCGATCCCTACGAGGCGGTGAAAGATGCCGATATCGTTTACACCGACGTCTGGGCCAGCATGGGCCAGGAAGACGAGTCGCAGGCCCGCATCGCCAAGATGACGCCCTACGCGGTGACGACCAAGCTTTTCGCCGCCGCCAAGCGCGACGCGCTCTTCATGCACTGCCTGCCGGCCCATGCAGGCGAGGAAGTCGAGCAGGCCGTGCTCGACAACCCGCGCTCCATTATTTTCGACGAAGCCGAAAACCGCCTGCACATGCAGAAAGCCATCATGACCGTGCTGGCCAAATCGGCCCGCGCCTAAAAATCCCACCCACTTTGCCCATGAAAATCGTTCTCGCCTACTCTGGAGGCCTCGACACCTCCGTCATCGTTAAATGGCTCAAGGAAACTTACGACGCTGAGATCGTGACCTTCGCCGCCGACGTCGGCCAGGAAGAGGAGCTGAAGGGCCTCGACAAGAAGGCCAAGGCCACCGGCGCCTCGAAGCACTACACGCTCGATCTCGTGGAGGAGTTCGCCAGCGACTTCATCTACCCGATGATCCGCGCCAACGCGATTTACGAAGGCCAGTATTACCTCGGCACCTCGATCGCGCGCCCGCTCATCGCCAAAGCGCAGGTCGACATCGCCAAGAAGGAAAAGGCCGACACCGTCGCGCACGGCGCCACGGGCAAGGGCAACGACCAGTGCCGCTTCGAGCTGACCTACATGGCGCTCGCGCCGCACCTGAACATCATCGCGCCGTGGAAGCTGGAGAACTATCGCGCCGAATTCCCGGGCCGCGCCGAGATGATCGCCTACTGCGCCGCGCACAAGATCCCGGTCGAGGCTTCGCTCAAGAAGCCGTATTCGATGGATCGCAACCTGCTCCACATCTCCTACGAAGCCGGCATTCTCGAAGATCCGTGGTTCGACCCGACAACGAAGGAGAACAAGGCGATGTTCAAACTCTCCGTCGCCCCCGAAGATGCGCCGAACAAGCCGGAGTATGTCGAAATCGATTTCGTGAAGGGCGACGCCGTTGCGGTTAACGGTAAGAAGCTCACCCCTGGCGGCGTGCTCAAGGCGCTCAACAAGCTGGGCGGCAAGCACGGCATCGGCCGTGTTGACCTCGTGGAAAACCGTTTCGTCGGCATGAAGAGCCGCGGCGTGTATGAGACCCCGGGCGGCACGATCCTCATGCAGGCCCACCGTCAGGTGGAGTCGCTCACGCTCGACCGCGAAGTGCTGCACCTCCGCGACAGCTTCATCCCGAAGTATGCTGAGCTCGTTTACAACGGCTTCTGGTTCGCGCCCGAGCGCGAGATGCTGCAAGCCATGGTCGACGAGAGCCAGCGGTTCGTGACCGGCACCGTCCGCCTCAAGCTCTACAAGGGCAATATCATCACCTGTGGCCGGAAATCGAAATACTCGCTCTACGACGACAAGATCGCGTCGATGGAAGGCGTGAAGAGCTGGTATAACCAGAGCGACGCGACCGGCTTCATCCGCTTGAACGGCCTGCGCCTCCGCGCCCGCAACCTCTCGCAGGGCGGCCCGAAGGTCTAAGCCACCGGAACTTACGCGGGCTTATTTTCAAGGCGCACCACAAGGTGCGCCTTTTTTGTGTTCGGTGCGCCGCGCTTGACGCGCGGTCGCGACCATGGCGAGTTCACGCATCCCCATGAAGCTTTCCCAAGTTGCCGCCCAGCTCTACACCGTCCGCGATTTTTGTCAGACTGCGCCCGCACTGGCAGCGACGGCGACTAAACTCCGCCAGATTGGCTACACGGCGGTGCAGATCAGCGCGGTGGGGCCGATCCCTGAGGCGGAGATCGTTGCGGTCATGAAAGGCGAGGGACTGACGATTTGCGCGACGCATGAGCCGTCGCAGGTGATCCTCGACGAGCCGGCGAAGGCGATCGACCGGTTGCACCGGCTGGGCTGCAAGCTCACGGCTTACCCGTATCCGGCGGGGGTTGATTTCACCGACGCGACGCACGTGAACACGCTTGTGCGCAAGCTCGATGCCGCCGGCGCACAGTTTCGCGCGGCGGGTCTGCAGCTTGGCTATCACAACCACGCGATTGAGTTCGTGAAATTCCAGGGAGCACCGGTGCTCGAATACATCTATGCACAGACCGATCCGCGTAATTTGGTCGGCGAGATCGACACGTTTTGGATCCACTACGGCGGCGGCGATGTCGTGGAGTGGGTAAAAAAGCTCCGCGGCCGCCAGCCGTTCATTCATCTCAAGGACTACGGCTTCACGAAGGAAAATAAACACGCCTACTGCGAGATCGGCGCGGGCACGCTGCCCTTTGCGCGGATCATCGCCGAGGCGGAAGCCGGCGGATGCGAGTGGTTCATCGTCGAGCAGGATACCTGCCCGGGCGATCCCTTTGACTCGCTCCGCCAGAGTTTCGATTACATCAAGGCGAACCTCGTCCGCTGATCAGAACAGCGCGCCGGCGACAACGCCGACAGCGGTGATCGGTCCGGAGTCGCCCATGCCGTCGAGCGCGCGGTCGGCCTTGCGGATGGTGCTCTGGGCTTCGCGGAAGAGGCTGTCATCGTTGATAAGCTTGCCGAGCGTGCCTTCGCCCTTGGCGAGTTTGTCGGAGACTTCCTTCAGGTTGCTGGTGACGGCGCGGATTTCGTTGCCGGTCTTTTCGTCGTAGATCAGCGCGCCGAGCGTGCCATGACCGGATTTGACCTGGTCGACGATGGTCTGCGCGTTGGTCATGAAAGTGCGGGCGTCGCCGGCGGCGGCCTTGAGTTCGCCCACGGTGGCGAGCAGCTCGTCGTGGAGCTGGGGGTCGTTGACGAGTTTGCCGAACGTGCCTTCGCCGCGGTTCACCTTGTCGGTGATTTCCTGCAGGTTGGCCATGGTCTTGTTCACCTTCTCGCTGTTCTCGGTGAGCAGCGTGTCGAGCTTCTGGAACAGGCTGGGCTGGCCATCCTTGCCTTTTAGAACATCGCCCATGGAACCGAGGGCGCCCTCGAGCTTGTTACCGAGTTCGCCGATCTGGGTCATGATCGTGTTGAGATCGGCGGAAGGCTTGGTGGCGATTTCGCCACCCGGCTCGAGGTGCTTGACGCCCGGGGTGCCGAGATCGACGGCGATGTAATTGGTGCCGAGCAGGCCGGCGGAGCCGATGGTGGCAAAGGCGTCGCTGGCGATGTGGACGGTGGGGTCGATGCGCAGGACGGCTTCGGCGCGACGGCCGGTGAGGCGCGTCTCGGCGACGGCGCCGATCTTCACGCCGGCCATGCGGACGTCGTCGCCCTGCTTGAGTTCTTTAAGGTTTTCGAAGCCGGCGACCAGGTTGTAGCCGCGGCTCTTGAGAGCCTTGCCGTCGCTGAGCGTCTCGTAGGAGACCCAGATGAGGGCGATGCCGAGCAGGAAGAAAAGCCCGACGCGGGCGGTGTTTTGCGTGGTGGTCATGGCGTGGTGCTCCGGTTGGGAGGGTTAATAGTGGTGGAAAATCAGGTTTCGAGGTGCTTGAAGCGCGGGTTCTTGAGGTCGATTTTCGGATTAAGAAAATCGGCGATCTTGGGGTCCTTGGGATCGCGCAGCTCGGACGGCTTGGCGACGACGGCCAGCCGGCCGCCCATCAGAATGCCGACGCGGTCGCCGATGTTGAGCGCGAGGTCGCGATCATGCGACACGACGATGGTGGTGACGTGATACTCATCCTTCAGCGTGGCGATGATCTCGCTGATCGTGGCGGACATCACCGGGTCGAGTTCGCTCGTGGGTTCGTCGTAGAGCATGAGCTGCGGCTCCTGCACGAGGGCGCGGGCAATCGCGACACGCTTGCGCATGCCGCCGGAAAGTTCAGAGGGGAATTTTTTCGCGCTGCGGTCCAGCGAGAGGATTTGCAGCGCGCGCATGACTTTTTCGCGGATGCCGGCCTCATTGGCGATGCGATGCTCGCGCGGGTAGAGGGCGAGGTTGTCGTAGACGGTGAGGGAGTTGAAGAGCGCGCCGGCCTGAAAAACGAGGGCCATGCGGATCTTTGCGCGGGTCTCGGGATCGGCCGCGTCGAGGCCGCCGACGGTGACCTTGCCGCTGGTGGGGAGTTCGAGACCGACGATGTGTTTCAACAAAACGCTCTTGCCGGAGCCGCTGGGCCCCATGAGCACGAAGATTTCACCGGGTTCGACGGTGAGGCTGATGTCCTTGAGGACAGAGAGAGAGCCGAAATTCTTGGTGAGATTTTCGATGGTCACGCCCACCGCCGGGGTCTCGGCGGTGCTGAACGGGTTGCGGGTTTGATGGCAGAGGTCCATGGCGCGTTAGAGGAGGACTTTGGTGAGGAAATAATCGAGGACCAGGATGAGGATCAGCGAGGCGACGACAGCCTTGGTCACGGAGGCGCCGATCTCACGCGGGCCGCCGCGGGTGCGGAGGCCGATGCTGCAGCAGACCAGCACGACGACGAAGCCGAAGGCCTCGGCCTTGATAAGGCCGTTGGCTACGTCCTCGAACTTCGTAAAGCGGCGGAGCGTCTCGAAATACTTTTCCGGTTCCAGGGCGATGAAGTCGACCGAGTGGGCGACGATGGCGCCGCCGAACCAGCCGACGAGATTGGCGATGATCGCGAGGATGGGCATCATCACGAGCGTCGCGGCGAGGCGCGGCATCACGAGCATGCGCTCCGGCGGGATGTTCATGGTTACCAGCGCGTCGATTTCCTGATAAACCTTCATACTGGCGAGTTCGGCGGCGATGGCCGAGCCGACGCGGCCGGCGAGCAGGATCGCGACCATCATCGGGCCGAGTTCGCGCGCCATCGAGAGGCCGACGAGCGAGCCGATGAACTCCTTCGCCCCGAAACTCTCCATGCTGTAACCCGCCTGCAGTGCGAGCACGCCGCCGATGAAAAAGCTGAGGATGGCGACAATGGGCAGCGTGGTGTAGCCGATCAGGTAGCACTGTTCCATGAAACGCGGCAGCTGCCGGGGCAGCGTGGGCGCGAACCAGAGGGAGCGGAACAGGAGCTGCACGGCGCTGCCGATACCTTCCAGGATGGCGGTGATTTGTTTCATATCAGTGGGACAGCGACGCAGTAGGCTTATTCTGTTTGCCGGGAAAATCGAACAGGAACATCCGCCAGCGGCCCTGCTCGCCGGCGCCGCGGCGGAGGCCGATCACGCCGTTGCCGAGCGCGATGCGCCGGCCGGTGGTGACGCCGGAGTGCGTGCTGAACAGCGGGCCGAGGTGAAACTCGCGTTGCTGGGGGCTGCGCTGCCAGGTGACGGCGTTCCAGAGCAGGGAGGTGCGAGTGGTGCCGGGTGCGCGCTGGTCAAAGCGATACAGGGCGAAGAGCGGCGAGTAGAGTTGGTGGATCTTATCGTTGGTCGGGAAGAAAACCTCCAGCGGGCTGGGGAATTGCGTCTGGCGGCGGCCGGCGCCGTTGTCCCAGACGCTGAGCAGGGGCCAGTAATGGGTTTTCTCGGCGGCCGCCGCGCTGGAATTTGAGAGGCTCCGTTGCTTCTCGGACCAGTAGACAAAATACAGAAACTGATGGCGCGTGCGCTGCACGTCATCGTCGGCCCAGTTTTGCTGACGGACGAGCGGCCAGACGAACCACTGCTTGTCGATGCCCTTGATAACCGAGTGCGTATAAAACGGTCCCCAACGATTCACGTAGCGGTCCTCGCCGCGGCCTTGCACGAGCAGGGGCCAGAAGTAGCGGACTTCGTGATAACGCTTCGGCGCCACGCGGTCGGTGTAGCCGAAGAACGGCCAGACATAGTTTTCGCTGATGAGGTCCGCGCTTCGATCCTGAGTATAAAAGGGCAGAAACCCTTTCTGCACCTTGGGCTGGGCGTCGCTGAGGCGGGATTCGTTTTTGTAGATGAGCGGCCAGAGGTAGTAACGGTTGCGGTAGGCGCCGGGTTTTTCGGCATAGCCGAAGAGCGGCCAGAGCGCGAAACCGTGGTGGCCGTTACCCTCGCTGCGCTTGAGGATGGGCCACGGGGTCGAGACGGTGGTGACGCCGGCGCGTTCCGATTTCCAGTAGAGCGGAAAAATGACCCAGCTCAGGCGATCGTAGCCAAAGCGACCGCGGATCTGGCCGCCGATGGGAAAGAGCCCGTGATACGAGGATTCGGGCGAGCCGGTGTTGCGGGAAAAATAAAACGGCCAGACATCAAATGACTTGGGTTCAATGTCGCCTGCTTCCGGGGTGGAGGGGCCGGAGTGATTGATGAGGTTGAATACGCTCCAGGTGCGGTAGTTGCCCGACTGCCGCGTGATGAACAGCGGATAGAGAAACGTCGATTCCGCGAACGCGCCCTCGGCATTGTCGCGTCGCAGATAGAGCGGACGGAAGCCGCGATAGGTGCCGCCCTCGGGCGCCGGGTTTTTGAAAAACAGCGGACCGGCGGCCTGCCACGCTTGCACTTTGTCCGTCTCGTCGGATCGAGAAACCCACGCCGGCCAGACGTTACTTTCGGTGTTCTCAGCAGCCAAGGCCGAGCCTGCGCCCCAAAGGAGGGCGAAGACCGTGACGGCGATGGGCAGGCGAGGAAACATGGTTTGTAGTGGAGAAATCAGGCACGACGAATCGGGCTACGGAGGACGACAAATAGTCGGCATTTGTCGGCCCGTAACTGATTAGGAGCCTAACTAAATAGTTTTGGTGGGAATGTGCAAATGGAATGTTGAACCTCAGATGCCCCGTAGGTTCCCGCAGGAATTGGACTTACCGAGGTTTCAGGCCGATTTCGGGCCGTTTTTGTCAGACGCGCACGCTTTCGCCGGGTGCCAAGGCGCGAAATTCGTCTGCGCGTAGGCCGGCGTTTTGCAATGCAGCGACCAAGGCTTCTACGGGCGCTTCGCGGGCTTCGTCGGTGAGCTGAAACGTGCCCCAGTGCATGGCGAGGCTCAGACGCGCGCGGACGTCGCGGTGGATTTCCACGGCCTCGGCAGGATTGCAGTGCTGGGCGGCCATGAACCAGCGCGGCTCGTAGGCGCCGATGGGAATCATCGCCAGATCAGGCGGCCCCAAGTCGCGGCCGATGGCGCGGAAGAATTCCGCATCGTAACCGGTGTCGCCGGAAAAATAGACCCGGTGCCCGCCTGTGCGCAGATAAAAGCCACCCCAGAGCCGGCCGTTGCGCGCGCCGCTCAGCCGGTTGCTCCAATGCCGGGCGGGCGTGAGCGTCACGGCTAACTCCGGTCCGGTGGCGGATGTGATGGGGTGCGACTGCCACCAATCGAGCTCGACGACGCGCTGCAGTCCGGCGCGCCGCGCGAGTGCGGCATTGCCGAGCGGCGTGATGACCAGCGGCTGGCTGGCCGCGGCGAGCCGGCGCAAGGTGGGCAGGTGGCAGTGGTCGTAGTGATCGTGGCTTAACAGAACCACGTCGATGCGCGGGAGGTTTTCGAATGACACGCCCGGCTGATGCACCCGCTGCGGGCCGGCCCACTCGAAGGGGCTGGCGCGTTCGCCATAGACCGGGTCGGTGAGAATGTTGCCCGCGGCGGTTTGGAGCAGAAACGTCGCGTGGTTGATCCACGTCGCGACAATTTCGCCGTTCACGGGTGTGGGCGGGACAGGTTGCGCGCCGAGGGCCACGCTGGCGGGCCAGGCGCTGGGCTGGCTGGTGCGGCGCCATTTTAAAACTTCGAGCCAGGAACGGTTCACATGGCCGCGAGGATTGAAAAAGCGTCGGCCGTCGCAGTGGTCGGACACGGGGAAGCGCATGGCGGGCGGCATGGTGCGGGCGAAACCGACAGTGTGCAGAAGGTTTCGCATTTGCCAACGGCGCGCGCCGCTTTTGTGTGCGCAGATGCGAATCAGTGGAGGAACAGCGCGCGGCATTCCCTTGCTCGTGCCCAAGGGCGATGCGGTGCGGCCGGCGACCGACGGGATGCGGCAGGCGGTTTTTTCCAGCCTCGTCACCCGGCTCGCGGGGGCGCGTTTTCTCGACCTGTTCGCCGGCAGCGGCGGCTACGGGTTGGAAGCGTTCAGCCGCGGGGCGGCGGGCGGCGTGTTTGTGGAAAAAAACGCCAAGGCCGTCGCGTGCGTGAAGCAAAACATCCTCGCCGTGGCGAAGAGCATGAAGGCTGCGCCGGATACGCTGCGAGTGACGACCGGCGATGCGGTGCAGGCGCCATGGACGGACGCCACACCGCCCGACCTCGTTTTTATCGACCCGCCCTACGCGCTGATTCCGGAGCTGGCGCCAAAGTTGTTTGCGCGGCTGACCGAGCTGCTCGCGACGCATGCGGACCCGGTGATCGTGTTTGAGGCGCCGGGCGAACTCGCGCTCGAGGCGCCGGGCTGGACTTGTGTGAAACGCCTCGGCAAGGGCACGGGGCAGCCGACGGTGAGTTTCTTTCGCCGCACTACATCGCTCCCCGCTTCGCCTTGAGCAGGACGATCGCGGCGACGGCGGCGGTCTCGACGCGCAGCACGCGTGGACCGAGGTGGGCGAGAGTGAATTGGTTTTCGCGCAACATCGCGCGATCCGCGGCCGACCAGCCGCGCTCCGGCCCGAGGGCGACAACGGCAGCGCCATCGGACGGCACGGTGCAGGCGGAAAACGCGCCGGGCGATTCGTAGTTGTCGAGGGCGATGCGCGCGGCACCGGCGGGCAGCGCGGGGATGATTTCTGCGAGCGGCCGGCCGTGAGTGACGGCTGGCAGGCGGGTGCAAAACGCCTGTTCGGCGCCGGCCACGACGTGTCGTTCCCATTCACCGCTGCTCCACAGCGTGCTGTTGGCGTAGGCGGTGTCACCTTTTTCGGTCAGCACAAAATGCAGTGCGGCTACGCCGAGCGCGGTTGCTTCGCGCAGGATTTTCCGCGCGGTCTGTGGACGGGGCAGGCCGATGAGGAGCGTAATCGGGTCGAGCGGCGGCGGTTCGGCGCCCCAAGCGAAGCTGAGTTTCACGCCGTCGGCCGTGACTGCGACGAGCGTGCCCTTGCCGCGCGGGCCGTTGACCAGGCCGGCGTCAAACGTATCGCCAGGGTGGCGCTGCAGGACCGCCGTGAGGTGCTGGGCGCGTGCGTCGGTGAGCGGCAGCGGCCGGGTGATTTCCTGCGGACTGAAGAGGATGAGGTTCACGCGTGGGATGAGATTGTGGATTGCGCGGGCGGAGTCGCGCCGTATTTTCGCCGGCCATGAGCACGAGCGTTCCCGCGACCCCGGCTGCCGGTCTTTTTCAACGCCCGAAAGTGCGCGACACGGCGGTGTTGCTGGCGCTGGCGTGGGCCGTGCCTTTCGCGCTGCATCTGGTGCCATGGAGCGGGGAGCGTGCGATCGGCGTGTATTTGGTGCCGATGTTTTGGACAGCATTTGTCGCGGTGTATTTTTACGGGCTGCGCGTGGGGTTGGTGGTGGCGCTGTTTGCGCCGGCGGTGAACCTGGCGATCACGGGCCTGCCCGCGCTGGAGCGATTGTCGCTGGTGAGCTTTGAGCTGACGCTTTTCACGCTGATTGCGTGGCTGGGCGTGCGGCGGGTCCCGGCGTGGTGGGTAGTCGCGCCGCTGGCGTGGGTGGTCGCGCGGATCGGCTACACGCTGCTGCAAGTGCTGCTAGGCTCCGCCAGGCACGCGGATGCCGGTTATTTTCTGGAATCAGTCGTGCGCACGCTGCCCGGTCTCGCGGTGTTGTTGGCAATCAATTTTGTGCTGGCGCGATTTTACGCGAAGTCCGGGCCGGGCGACCGGGGCAATTCGGTGGCGAAGTAACGCAAAGTATTGCGACCGGATCGGCGGTGGAGCGGGCGGGGGGAATCGAACCCCCGAGGCCAGTTTGGAAAACTGGAGTTTTACCATTAAACTACGCCCGCGCGCCGTGTGGGCGTAGCTTCGCGGGGTGATCGAAGCGGTCAAGCCTGTGTTCGGCCTAGGGGTTTTGCCTGGGATTTTATTATCGCGGTTTTTTTACCCGAAGGGCCCGCGAATCGGATTGCGGATGTGAATGCCGGGTGTTTGCCTTCACGCATGGCTATTATTTCTTCCGCATCGTCCGGACAGGCTTCGGGCTTGCGACAGGAAGCGGCCCAAAAAGGGCGGCCCAATGTGAATGCCGCCCAGGCACTGGCGAAGCAGAAGTCGCTCGAAAAGAAGGCGAAGAAATACAAGTTGCCGATGGGTGAGCTCGCGATTTTCACCCAGCAGCTGGCGTCGCTGTTGATCGCCGGTCTGCCGCTGGTGCAGTGTCTGGAAGCCCTGCAGGACCAGACGGAGGACCAGTGTTTCCGCATCGTGATCCGCGATGTGCGCACGGATATTTCCTCGGGTAATTCGTTTTCGTCGGCGGTCAAAAAATTCCCCAACTCCTTCAACACGCTCTTCGTCTCGATGGTCGAGGCCGGTGAAGCGAGCGGTGGCCTGGCGGAAATTCTCGGCAAGGTGGCCGGTTATTTCGAGGCGTCGGTGAAGCTGACCAAGAAGGTCAAGTCCGCCATGACCTACCCGATCGCGGTCGTCAGTCTCGCCGTGGCGCTGGTCAACGTGCTGCTCATTTTTGTTATTCCGGTGTTCGCGGCGATGTTCGCGGACTTCGGCGCCAAGCTGCCGGCGCCGACGCAGTTCCTCATCGATCTGAGCGATTTCCTGAAGCACAATATCATCTACCTGGGTATCGCGTGCTACGGTATTTACTGGGGCGTGAGCAAGTTCGTCTCGACGCCGAAGGGCCGGCGCGTGAAGGACCAGTTTCTGGTGCGGGCGCCGATTTTTGGCAACCTCATCCACAAGATCGCGCTGTCGCGTTTCTGCCGCACTTACGCCACGCTGATTCGTTCGGGCGTGCCCATCCTGCGCACGCTGGAAATCGTCGCGGCGGCGAGCAACACCGTGCAGATCGAGGACGCTTGCGATGAAATCGCCAAGCACGTCAGCCAGGGTGGCCAGGTTTCCGAGGTGCTCGCGGCCAACACTTTTTTCCCGCCGATGATGAAGCACATGGTCAAGGCCGGTGAGTCCACCGGTAATGTCGATGGCATGATGACCAAGATCGCCGACTTCTACGACGTCGAGTGCGAGGCGACGGTCGCTTCGCTCACTTCCCTCATCGAACCGCTGCTGATCGTTTTCCTCGGCGTGGTCGTGGGTGGCATCGTCATGGCGATGTTCCTGCCCATCTTCCAACTCGGTGCGGTCGCTGGCGGTATGCAATAAAGCGCCCCGCGCGCTTGATTGACTAAAGCCGGCTCGCCCAAAAGGGTAGGGCTTCGCATGTCATCTGTTCTCATCGTCGACGACCTCCTCTCCATCCACGAGATGCTGGAGGCCGTCATCCAGCCCACCGGCTTCAACACGGCCTTCGCGACCGATGGCGAGAAGGCGCTTGCCCGTTACAAGACGGAGAAGTTCGACCTGGTGCTGGCGGATATCGACATGAAGCCGATGGACGGCATCACGTTGCTCAAGCAGCTGAAGCAATACGACCCCAGCGCGGTCATCGTCATCATGACGGCCTATGCGAGCACGGAGAGCGCGATCCAGGCGTTGAAATTCGGCGCGTTCGATTACCTGCAAAAACCGTTTCGCGTGAATGAACTCATCGCCACGCTCAAGCGCGGCATCGAGTTCAAGAAATTCCAGGCGGAGCGCGCGGCGACGGGCCTCGCGCCCGGGGTCAAGTCGGGCGACGTTGAGAGTCGCATCATCGGCACGAGTCCGGCGGTGAAAAAACTGATTCAGCAAATCCGCAAGCTCGCGACGGTGCGCTCCCCGGTGCTCCTGCAGGGCGAGAACGGCACGGGCAAAACCGCCGTCGCGGAGGTGTTGCACGCGGCCTTGGGCGGGACCGATGCCCAACTGGTGCGCATCGACTGTTCGTTAAGCTCCGAGGCGAATTTCCGGGAAGGCCTGATCGGGCAGAACGGTTCCGGCGGTGCCTGGGTGCATCAGGCGAAGGGTGGCACGCTCTTTCTCCAGCATCTGCAATGTCTGCCGCTGGAGATTCAGAAGGATCTGGTGAGCGTCCTGCGCAATACCGTGCATACGATGCGCCTCATCTGCACGACGACGGAGGATCTCGAAAAACTCGCCGACGAAGGCCGGTTTTACGAGGAACTCTTCTACCGCGTGGCTTCCCTGCCGGTGATGATGCCGCCCTTGCGCGACCGGGCCGAGGATGTCCCGCTCCTCGCCAAGCACTACGCCGCCAAGGCGGCGAACCCGCACTTCGACGCCAGTCTCGTGGAGTTTACGGACGACGCCATGGCCATGCTGGCCGCTTATCACTGGCCGGGTAACCTCACGGAGTTTTTCCAGGTCATCTCCAAGATCGCCGCCACGACGGAAACCCGCGTGGTCACATCCCAGCAGTTGCCGCTCCGTTTGCGCGAGCTCATGCACTGGCCCAAGCTCGCGGAATATCTCGTTGGGCAGGAAAAGCAGTATATCGACATGGTTTTGCACGCGTGCCGGGGCGACAAGGCCAAGGCGGCGGAAGTGCTGGGCATCGAGCCCGGGCGCCTCGGTTGAGTAGACAAGGCTGCCGGCTGGGCGCGTGAAAATACGCCCATGCCTGACTTCCCGCTTGCGGCGGGTTTAGGCGCTCGCAACTCTCGGCGAAATCCACGTCCATGCCCAAACGCTCTGACCTCAAGTCCATCCTGATCATCGGCGCCGGCCCTATCGTCATCGGCCAAGCCTGCGAGTTTGATTACTCCGGCACCCAAGCCTGCAAAGCGCTCAAGGAAGAGGGCTATCGCGTGATCCTAGTGAATTCCAATCCCGCCACGATCATGACGGACCCGGAGTTCGCCGACGTGACCTACATCGAGCCGCTCACGCTCGAGTTTTTGGAAAAAATCATCGCCGCCGAGCGTCCCTCCGCGCTGCTGCCCACGCTGGGCGGGCAGACTGCGCTCAATCTCTCGATGGAACTCAACAAGGCCGGCGTCCTCGCCAAATACGGCGTTGAGATGATCGGCGCCAAGCCGGAGGCGATCACGAAGGGCGAGGACCGCGAAATCTTCAAGCAGTGCATGCTCAAGATCGGTCTCGATGTTGCGAAGTCGCGCACCGTTAAATCGATGGAGGAAGCGCGTGCGGCCGCCGATTTTCTCGGGACCTTCCCGCTCATCATCCGCCCCTCGTTTACCCTCGGTGGCTCCGGTGGCGGCATCGCTTACAACAAGGAGGAGTTTGAACGCATTTGCGCCAACGGTCTCGACCTCTCGCCCGTGCACGAGGTGCTCGTCGAGGAGTGTCTCCTCGGTTGGAAGGAATACGAGATGGAGGTCATGCGCGACCACAAGGATCAGTGTGTCGTCATCTGCTCCATCGAGAATTTCGACCCGATGGGCGTCCACACCGGTGACTCGATCACCGTCGCTCCGGCGATGACGCTGACGGACAAGGAATATCAGACCATGCGCGATGCGTCCTTCGCGGTGATTCGCGAGATCGGCGTCGAGACGGGCGGTTCCAACATCCAGTTTTCCGTCGATCCCGTGACCGGCCGCCAGGTTGTCATCGAGATGAACCCGCGCGTTTCGCGCTCCTCGGCGCTCGCGTCAAAGGCCACCGGTTTCCCCATCGCCAAGATCGCCGCCAAGCTCGCCATCGGCTACACGCTCGACGAGTTGCGCAACGACATCACGCGCCTCACGCCCGCGAGCTTCGAGCCCACGATCGACTACGTCGTCACGAAGATCCCGCGCTTCACGTTCGAAAAATTTCCCGGCTCCGACAGCACGCTGACCTCGGCGATGAAGTCGGTGGGCGAGGCGATGGCGATCGGCCGCACCTTCAAGGAATCGATGCAGAAGTGCCTGCGCTCGCTGGAAATCGGCGCCCGCGGCTTCGGCGGCGGCGGCAAGCTCGGTCTCGACGAGGCACCCGACGAGAAAACCATCCGCGCCAAGCTCGCGACGCCCAACTTCGAGCGCATTTTCTACATCCGCTACGCCTTCATGATCGGCCTCACGGTCGGCGATATCTTTGACCTCTCGAAGATCGATCCGTGGTTCCTAGAGCAGCTGCGCGAGATTTGGGAGATGGAAGGTGCACTCAAACGCCACACGCTCGCGACCGTCGACGTCAACACGCTCCGCCGCGCCAAGCAGTTCGGCTTCGCCGACGCGCAGCTCGCCCATATTTTCAACAGCGACCTTGCCACCGTCCGCGCGCACCGCAAGGCGGCCGGCGTTCACACCACTTACCGGCTCGTTGATACCTGTGCGGCTGAATTCGAGGCGTTCACACCTTACTATTACTCCAGTTACGGCGACGAGAACGAGATTATGCCGTCGAAGGACGGAAAGAAGAAGATCATGATCCTCGGCGGCGGCCCCAACCGCATCGGCCAGGGCATCGAGTTCGACTACTGCTGTGTGCACGCGAGCTTCGCGCTCCGCGAGGCCGGCTACGAGACCGTGATGGTCAACTCCAACCCCGAGACCGTCTCGACCGACTACGACACCAGCGACCGCTTGTATTTCGAGCCGCTCACGCTCGAAGACGTGCTGGAGATTTATCAGCAGGAAAAATGCTCTGGCGTCATTGTGCAGTTTGGCGGCCAGACGCCGCTCAATCTCGCGACCGCACTGAAGAAAAACGGCGTCAACATCATCGGCACCTCGCCGGAAAGCATCGAGGCCGCCGAGGACCGCAAGCTCTTTTCCGCCATCCTCGACAAGGTCGGCCTCAAATCGCCTGCCAACCGCACCGCGATGAACGAGACCGACGCGCTCACGTTCGCCAAGGAAGTCGGCTTCCCGGTGTTGCTCCGCCCGTCCTTCGTGCTCGGCGGCCGCGGCATGTTCATCGTTTACAGCGAGACCGAGTTCAAGGCGGTCGTCCGCCAGGCGTTCGACGTGATGCCCGACAAGCCCGTGCTCATCGACAAGTTCCTGGAGGACGCGATCGAGCTCGACGTTGACTGCATCAGCGACGGCGAGACTTCCATCATCGGCGGCATGCTCGAGCATATCGAATTTGCCGGCGTGCACTCCGGCGACGCTTCGATGGTGATGCCGCCGCACACGCTCTCGAAGGACATGCTCAATACCGTGCGCACGGCGACCCACGCGCTCGCCAAGGAGCTCAAGGTGGTCGGCTTGATGAACGTCCAGTTCGCCATCAAGGACAACCAGCTCTACGTGCTCGAAGTGAATCCGCGGGCCTCGCGCACCGTGCCGTTTGTCGCCAAGGCCATCGGTGTGCCGCTCGCAAAACTCGCCGCCAAGGTCATGACCGGCCTGAAGCTCAAGGATCTCGGCTTCACCAAGGAGCAGACCCCGAAGCACTGGTGCGTGAAGGAAGCGGTTTTCCCCTTCGTCCGCTTTCCCGGTGCCACGATCGCGCTCGGTCCCGAAATGCGCTCCACTGGCGAAGTCATGGGTCTCGATGCCGACCTCGGCGTCGCCTTCGCCAAGGCCCAGGCGGCCGCCAAGCCCGGCCTGCCGATCAGCGGCAATGTTTTCCTCTCGGTGAAGGACGGCGACAAAGCCCGTGCCGTGGACCTCGCCCGCCAACTCGCGGCGCTGGGGTTTGCGATTCACTCCACCAGCGGCACGGCCAAGCACCTCGTGGAAAACGGCGTGCCGGTCACCCGCCTCGCCAAGATCGACGAAGGCCGTCCGACGGCGGTCGACCTGATCAAGAACGGCAAGATCGCGATGGTGATCAACACTCCCGGCGGCATGATCCCGCGCCGCGATGAGAACCAGATCCGCGCCGCGGCCTACGCCCACAACGTGTGCATCATGACGACGATCACCGGTGCCTACGCGGCGTTGAGCGGCATCAAGGCCCTCCAGCGCGAACGCATTGGTGTCCGCCCGATCCAAGCCTACAAGGGCAACGTCAACGTCATCGGCTGAGTCCCGCGCTTCGCGCGCGAATTGAATTAGTCTGCTTGAGGCCGGGTGCGATTAGCGCCCGGCCTCTTTGCTTGTGGGTGGTTTCTGCACACAGGTGATCTGTGCTGGTCGCCTTTTTTCCCACGCGATCACGCGGTCTGATATACGCCCGCCGGGTTTGGACCAGGAGGCGATATTTTTCGCGGAATATGAGCACTATACCCTAGAAACTAAAGGTGCGCGATTGCGTCTGGTTAAGTTCCTTTCTTTTCCGTGCCATATGATTAGCAACCGCATCCATAATTACCTCTGCCGCATGGCATGCGTGGTTATCCTTATGGGAGTGGGCAAGGAGGCGGTCGCGCAAACGGTGACGTGGACGGGTGGTGCGGCCGACAATAACTGGTCGCAGACGGCGAACTGGAGCACGGGTAGCACGCCGCCGAGCGGATTAAGCACGGATCTTATTTTTGCTGGCAGCACGCGATTTGCGCCCAACCAGACCGCCAACTGGCAGGTCAAGTCCCTGGCCTTCGCCTCGGGCGCTGGGGCTTTCACGCTGGGGAGCACGGGCGGTTTTGTTTTGTCGGTGGATTCCGGCGGCATCACCAACAACAGCACCAATACCCAGACGATCAGTAATGCGCTAAAACTCACGGCCGGCCAGACTTGGAATGCGGCGAGCGGCAATTTGGTCGTTTCCGGCAACATTGATTCGAACTACAGCGCACTCACGGTGACCGGTGCGGCGAACACCACGATCTCGGGCGCGATCAGGGGCACGGACAATTGGTCGGCGTTCACGAAGAACGGCAATGGCACGCTCACGCTGTCGGGCAACAACACGGCCTTGCGCGGCGCGATGAACATCAACGCGGGCACGGTGGTGCTGAGCAACAGCGGCGCGCTCGGCTCCAGCACTTCGGGTAACACGGTGGCCTCGGGCGCCGGCTTGCATTTGCAGGGCGGTATCACGGTGACCGAAGACGAGTTCTCCATCGCGGGTTCGGGCAAGGGTGCCGGCACGGGTGCACTCCGCAATGTTTCCGGCAACAATACCTTCAACACGCAGATCAAGCTCAGCGCCAACGCCACCATCGTGAGCGCGGCCGACACCCTTACGCTCGCCAAGCAGACCCAGCTCAACGGCTACACGCTGACCTTGGACGGCGCGGGGGGCATGGTGTTTAACAGCGATATTTCCAACTCCGGCGGACTCGCCGTGCAGGGCAGTGGCACGCGCACTTTCAACCAGGCGGTGAATGTCAGCACGGGAGTTTCGGTCAGCGCCACGGGCACCACTAATTTCAATGCCAACGTCAATGCGGGCTCCGGCACGCTTACGGTTAACTCGACCAGCGGCACGGTGAATTTCAACGGCGCTCAGATCAACGCGCGCGGCGGCGTGACGGTGGGCGGCGCGGCCAACGTGAGCATGGCCAGCACGCTGAATCTTGGCGGAGGTAATCTGACGATCAGCAATTCGGGCGGGACCACGATCACCGGCGCACAGGTGAATGTCGGCAACATCGTGGTCAGCGGATCTGGCGACACGGATTTTCTGTCGGTGGTCAACGCGAGCAGTCTTACTTTGTCGGGCTCCGGCACGACGACACTGGGAGGCAACGGCAACAATAGCATCAGCACGACCACGGTGAACGGCGGCACCCTGATGTTGGATAAGGATTCGGGCACGGCGCTGACGGGCAATATCACGGTCACCGCCGGCACGCTGGCGTTTGGCGGCGACAATCAGACGACCGGATGGGCCAACCTGACCATGGGCGATGGCGCGGTGCTCGAACTCAACGACACGGCCCAGACCTTGGCGACGTTGACCATCACGGGCGAGACCATCCTCGATTTCACCGGCGGTGGTTCGACGCTGAACATCGGCTCGTTGCTGCTGACCGACGACGCTGTGCTCACCATCATCAACTGGTCCAATGCCGTGGATGTTTTTACCGCCCATGTGGACCCCGGTTCGTCGAGTCTCGGCCAGGTGATCTTTGAAGGCAGCGGAAGTTCCTCTTGGGATCCGATCGATGGCAGCATTACGCCCGGGCCGGTGGTCCCGGAGCCTGGCACCTATGGGTTGATTTTTTCCGGTCTGGCGGTGGCCTTTTTTGCCTGGCGCCTGCGTCAACGCCAGTTGGTGGCTGCGCGCGAATTGGTTTAAGGCCGGGGCGAACCCGGCCACGTCCGGTTCAACTCCTGCCTTTACGCCCCGACGGGGATGTGTTTCGGTCACCGTTCCGAAATCTGCACCCTTCATGAGCACGCCCGAAAACCCTTCCAAATCCCAGTCTGTCGGCAACGCCCGCAACCTTGCGGCCGCCGATGAAACCCAGACCCCTGTGGTGCCCTCGTTTGACGAGAAGTTGCGCCTCTTCTGGGAGAAAAACAGCAAGGCTGTGATCGCGCTCTGTGTTGTCATCCTCCTCGCCATCCTGGCGAAGGGTGGTTGGGAATATATGGCGGCCCAGAAAGAAGCCGGCCTCGCCCAGGAATACGGAGCGGCCACGACTTCTGAAAAGCTGAAGGCCTACGCCGCCGCAAATGCGGGTCACACCTTGGCGGGTGTCGCCTACCTGCGGCTCGCCGACGAAGCTTATGCTGCCGGCAAAGGCGCCGAGGCGGTCACCAATTACGATGCCGCGGTGAAAAATCTCGCCGGCAGTGCGCTCCTCAGTCGCGCCCAGCTCGGGCTCGCGATGGCCAAGTTGCAGGCCGGTCAAACGGCCGATGGCGAAGCGGCGTTGAAACAAATCGCCGACCGCGCGTCAGAAGCCAAGGGCGTGCGTCTCGAGGCCGCCTACCAACTCGCCAGCCTCGCGCTGGGGGCCGGCCGGCCTGACGACGTGAAGAAATATTCCGACCAGATCATCCAGATCGATGCCGCCAGCCCGTGGGCGCAGCGCGTCATGACCCTGCAGGCCAGCCTCGCAGTGCCGTCGGCAACCGCCGCTCCCGCCACGACTCCCGCGGCCCCGGCGGCTGCACCCGCGCCAACGGTTGCCGAGCCGGCGATCAAGCTGAACGTGCCTGCCAGCGGGAAGTAATCTGCCGCGCTAAAGGCTTCGTTTTAGAACCAACAAAAAGCCCGCCAATAGGCGGGCTTTTTGGTTTTTGGTTAGTGCGCTTGATTCAGGTGGAGCGCTTCAAACGCCGTTTGTGCAGCGCAACGCCAATCAAAGTGAGTGCGCCGAAAATCGCTGCGTAAGTGGAAGGCTCGGGAACGGCACTGACGACGCCGGTCAGGGTAACGGTATCGATGGCAAAACTGCCGAGGCCGCCATTGTAACCGAAGATTTTCACGGTTTGCGCGGAATTGATGGCCGACATGGTGATGCTGCTGGAAACAGAGTGCCAGGCGGAGTCCTGGATTAAACCGCCGCTGGCGAGATTGGCGTTGGAGCCAATATCAACGCGGTAGTTTGCAGCGCCAGCAGCAGTTTGGCGGTATTCGAAGGAAATATTGGTGATCGTGACCTGAAAGCCGGAAGCCGGTGTAACAGTGAACGAAAAAAACTTTGTGGGGCTGGTATCAGTCCAACCGCCGGATTCGCCAATGGCGGGAGTGTTGGGCGGGGAACCAGTCGTGAAATTGGTGGATGTGAAAGCGCCGTCCGATACCGAAAAGCTACCGGCCGTCAGGTTCGAGGCCACAAACGATGCTGTCAGGGTGGCTGCTTGGCTTGATTGATCGGTGAAGTTATAACTGATCAGCGTGACTTGCGCACGAGCGGCGATGCACGCCGCGAGAACTACAAATACCAACAGACTGTTCCGTAGAGATTTCATAGGGGATACGAATACAACCGGGGGGGGCTATCTGGGCGTAATACCCTATGAATAGTTTCCCCGTTGGAGCCGATCTCTTTTTGCCGGTTTTTACAGAAATCTTCGCTGCAAGCCTTCTGGCGCAGCTCCGGCGCCTACAATCACGGCCGGGTGGCGCGGATGCCTTCGAGGGCCCCGAGGGCACCAGCATGGTCGGGCTTGAGTTGCAGGACCGCCTCAAACTGGACTTCGGCCTCGGCAAGTCGATCGCTCAACCCTAACGCGACACCGAGATGGAAGCGCGCGTCGACCAACATGGGCGCAAGTTCCAGCAAGGCACGATATTGGGAAATCGCTTCAGGTAGGCGTCCAGACTTGAGCAGGGCGTTGGCCAAGTTGTTGCGCAGGGGAACCGCGTCCGGGGAATCGGGTGCTAGCCGCAAGGCCTCTTCAAGATGCATGATGGCCTCGGGAAGCTGGCCCAATTGGGCTAAAACGACGGCTAAGTTGCTATGGCCTCGGGCGTAGCGGGGATTTAGCTCAATCGCGGTGCGGCAAGGCAGGAGGGCGTCGGCAGGGCGCCCGGTTTGGGCGAGGGCGATGCCGAGGTTGGTCTGCGCCTCGGGATAGCCGGGTTTCAGTCGCACGGCCTCGGCAGCATGCTCAAGCGCCGCGGCAGGTTGACCCGTGTTGAGGAGGATCTCGGCGAGGTTGACGCGGGCGCGAGGGTTGTCGGGCAACTTGGTCACAGTGTCGGTCCAGATCGCGACCTCACTACGGTAGTCGCGGTTGCGCTGCAAAGTGAGCACGGCGAACACGAGCGCGATGGCCGTTCCAATAAAAACCGTCACACGCCCGAAACGCGCGCCTGCCGCCGTAACCATGAGCGTCAGCACAGCCGCGAGTGGCAGATACATGCGATGCTCCGCGATGGTCTGGCTGACGAGCGGCACGACGCTGGAGCTGGGTGCCAAAATCGCAAAAAAAGCCGCGCCCAAGAATCCGACTGCCGGCCGTCGCCACAACGCCACGACGGTGCCGGCGGCGAGTGCAATCAGGAGCAAAGCCTGCGGCCAAACCACGGTGAGGCTGGGCACGACATCGGTGCCGTAATCGAACACCAGCGGCCTCGGCCAGAGCGAGAGTTTGAGGTAGAGCGCGATGGCCTGGCACTGGGTCAGCAAGTAAGTCCACGGCGTGACCCCGAGGCCGAAGCCGGCGGCTTCACCGCGGCTGCCCCCGGCGTGAAGGACGAGCCAGCCGAGCAGCAGCCACGTGCCCGCGAGTCCGAGATAGTAACGCCACCGCTGTTGCCACGCCGCGCGAAACGTTCCCGCGACAAACGTGCGGTCATAGAGCAACACGAGCAGCGGGGCTGAGACCATTACCTCCTTGGCGCCCATTCCGAGCAGGCAACTCGCGATGGAGAAAACCAACCAGCCTGCAGCCCGCGTTGCCCGCGCGGCCTGCACGCCGCGGATGAACCCGTAGAGCGTGAGCAGGTAAAACAAACTCATCAACGACTCGGTGCGCTGGATGATTGAAGTCACCGACTCGGTTTGCAGCGGATGCAGCAACCAAAGGGCCGCGACTGCGGCGCCGAGCGGCACGGCATCGCGGCGCAGGCGTTCAGGCATGCGGGGCTGATGCAGTGTCCGGCGCACGATTCCGAAAAGCGCCAGGCCTGCGAGCACGTGGACGAGCAGGTTTACGGCGTGATAGCTCCACGGCGCTTCGCGGCTGATCGCGTAATTGAGCGCGAGCGAAAGATTGACCACCGGCCGGCCGGTGACGCCGCTGCCGATTGCGGGTGGCGAGAGCGCCTCCGTCAACGGCCACAGCTGGCGGATGGTGGCGTTTTCCGTAATGGCCGGCTTGTCGTCGAAAATGAACGGTCCGATGAACGAGTTGCAGTAGGCGAAAACGGTGGCGAGCACGAGCAGGCTGCCGGTAAGCCATGCCGTCCGCCGTGAGGCTGCGCCTGCCGGGGCCGGGGGCTGTTTCTCTGCGTTCATTCTGGGGCAGAAGACCCGAATGTGATTGGCGAGGGAAGGATTCTTTCGGCGCGATTGCGGGCCACGACCCGGTCCCGCGGAGCCTGTGCGGCGGCTCGTCCGAAAGCTGGTCGGGGCGATAGGATTCGAACCTACGACCTCCTGGTCCCAAACCAGGCGCTCTACCAGACTAAGCTACACCCCGTGAGCAAAGTCGAAGGGCATGGCCCTTTCCGGGGCCTGTCAACGCTTGTTCTGGTGTCTCGCCCCGAATGCGTTGGGCCGTGGCATAAAATCACCGTAATTCCCGCGCTAATTCGCTCTGCATAGGTTGTTAATAATCTCTGCTTGCGTCAAAGGGCGGTTTCACTAGTCGTCAGCTCCCTTAATTTTTAAACATGGATACCATTTCTCGCGAAAATAACAGCATGCTTCCGGTTGGCGGCATCATTGTCGGCGTCATCGGGTTGCTGCTGGGTGGCTACTCGGCTATCAAGCTCTCGAGCGTGGGTAAGACGCTTGCCGCGCACGAAGAGAAGCTCGCGAAGCTCGACGCCATCGAGTCGCAGGTCAGCTCGACCGCCGCCACTGCTGACAAAGCGGGTCGCGATATCGTATCCCTCACGCGCTCGACGCAGGACGCTTTCAACCAGATGGCCACCATGATCGGTGACGCCAACGCGAAGATCACCAAGCTCGAAGAATCCCAAAAAGCCGCGCCCAAAGCCGGCAAGGCTGGCGGCACACCCGCGGTCGCTGGTCCCGATGAATACATCATTAAGAGTGGCGATACGTTCGCCAAGATCGCCCGTGCCCATGGCACGTCGATCGCCGACCTCCAGACCGTCAATCCCGGTGTGGACTCGAGCAAGCTGAAGATCGGCCAGAAGATCAAGATGCCGAAGAAGTAATCCGGCGCCAAAAAATCTCCGATGCCTCCTCGACGTAAAAGTCAGGAGGCATTTTTTTTGACCGTGTTTTTGACGACATGAACTCCTCTGCCGGCGGCCCCGCCCGTTGGGAAAAACTCGGCCAGTCCGCGCTTGCCACCACGCGCGTGTTTACCGTGCAGAGCGTGCGTTACCGGCATCCCGTGCGCGGGACCGAACGTGATTTTTTCGTCATCAATGCGCCCGATTGGGTCAACGTGCTCGCGCTGACGCCGGATCGTCACCTCGTGCTCGTGCGGCAGTTTCGTTACGGTGCGGATGATTTCTCGCTCGAGATCCCGGGCGGCGTGATGGACCCCGGCGAAGATCCGCTCACCGCCGGATTACGTGAATTGCGCGAGGAAACCGGCTTTGGCGGCGGCACGGCGCGCGTGCTCGGCTGCGTGCAGCCGAATCCCGCGATCCAGGGCAACCGCTGCCACATTGTGCTTGTGGAACAGGCCATGGCGACCGCGCCGGTGGCATGGGACCACGACGAGGAGATCGAGTTGCTAACACTGCCGGTCGACGAAGTGCTGGCCCTCGCGCGCAGCGGCGGCATCACGCACAGCCTGGTGCTAAGCGCCTTGCTTCTTTTCGAGCCACGCTGGCGCGAATTGCAGGCCGGCGGCGTTTGACTTCGCCCCGAAGCGCGCTTTCCTGCCTTCCCAACCCACCATGTCCGCCCCCATATTTGCCAACAGCCCCGCCGTGCTCGGCCCGTTGGCGCCCGACTTGGTGCCGCCGCCCCTTGAGCAGGAAATCCGCCGCATCTACGCGCGCAGCCCGCTGTATGGGAAGCGTTTCCCGCTCCACAACGACCCGCTGCAATGGTCGTGTTACCGCGAGATCCCGGCGCTTTCAAAAAAGGACATCGTCGAGCACGGCCATCAGGCTTTTTTTGCGGACTTCCGCGAAATCGAACGCGGCATGCAGGACAAGCGCTTCGAATACGAATCCACCTCCGGCACGACCTCGGGACCGATGACGGTCATCATGGAGGAGGGCTGGTGGAACGCGCAGACCGAGCGCGCGTATCTTGCATCGCCGATTCTCCGCCAGTTTGTCGGGCGTCCCTATCGCAAGTGTGTCCTCGCGCCGGTCGGCTGCTCGAGCAACCTGTGTCCTTACGAGGATCACCCGTTTCCGCACCGCTACTTTGACGGCACGGTTTACCTGAATCTTTCGAGCGATCCGTTCGCCTTTCCCGAGGCCGAGTGGGATCGCATCGTGCTGGAGTTGCAGGCCACGAAACCGGAGGTGATCGAAGGCGAGCCGGTGTATCTTTCCCTCCTGGCGCGCGCGGCGCAAAAGCGCGGCGTGCGGGTGCCGAGTATCAAGGCCGTGATCCTCACCTACGGCAAGGCGAGCTTGCAGCACAGCCGGCGGATCGCGGAAGTTTTCCCGGCGCCGCAGGTCGATCTCTATGGCTCGACCGAGGCGGGCTACCTGTTCGTCGGCGAGGCGTTCAAGGATGATTCGCAGGTGATCGACGCCAATGCCTTCATTGAGCTTGCACCGTGGACCCCGCCGGTCGCCGGCCCGGCCACGCAGGAAAACGTGTTTCAGATCTTTGTCACCACGCGCGATCGCGAGGCGATGCCGCTGCTCCGCTACCACACGGGCGACATCGTGCAGAAATTCTCCACCGGCTTCCGCCTGCTCGGTCGCGAGGGCAACCTCTACTTCCGGCCCGATGGCTCGATCGTCTCGACAACGGATGTCGATGCGGCGCTGCCGGCGGATTTTGCCTGCTGGCACTACAGCCTCGTGCAAACGGCCGAGAACCGGTGGGACTTCCACTACGTCGCCGACCATGTGGCCGTGCCCGGAGTCAGTGAAGCGCTGGCCAGCTTGCTGGGTGAGGGGGTTCGCGTGAATGCCTTCCGCCGCAAGTTTTTGACGCCGGCGGCGAGCGGGAAGTTCGCCCTGCTCAAGCCGCTCGCGCGCTGAACCGCCGCGCGCGGAGCGCACGAGGACCTTCCGGTGGTTGCGGGCGCTCCTTCTCCCGGAGGTAAGGCTCCCTAATATAGCTATGACCCCAGATGCTGCTGTAGCGCGAGTCTTTACATTCTCGGGGTGATTTGGCTTATCAAAGGACGGGGCTGTTTCCCCCTTTTGACCTGTTCACCCTGACACAATGAGTCTCATTGCCAATTTGTTCCGCTCATCCATCGGCCGGAAAATCATCATGGCCGTCACCGGCGTGATTCTGATCGGGTTCGTCGTTGGGCACCTCGTGGGCAACCTCCAGATTTTTTCCCACCCGGATAAAATCAACGGCTACGCTGAATTTCTGCACCAGACGGGCGCGCTGCTCTGGGTTGCACGCATCGGCTTGATCGTGGCGGTGGCTTTGCACATCTGGGCGGCGACGGTGCTCACGCTGGAAAACAAGCGCGCGCGTGGCGCCGAAAACTACGCGACGAAACACTGGCTGCGCGCGACCCTGTCGTCGCGTTATGTCCGCTGGACCGGCTATGTGGTGCTGGCGTTCATCGTCTATCATCTGGCGCATTTTACCTTTGGCGTGACCGACGCCGCGGACTTCAAGGCCAAGCACACTTACGTCATGGCGCACGATTACAGCGTGTTGGGCCTCACGGCGGTGAAGGCGGGCACCGAGGTGCCGAACGTCTACCTGATGGTTTACCGCGGCTTCGAAAGCGCACCGGTGGCGATCTTCTACATCATCGCGGTTGGCCTGCTGTCGTTCCACCTGCTGCACGGCCTCGACAGCTTGTTTCAGACGTTCGGCCTGCGCTCGGCGCAGTGGGCCGGCCCGCTGCGCAAAGTCGTGGCGCTGCTGTGTCTCGCGTATTTCCTGGGCAACGCCGCCATTCCCGCCGCGATTCTATCGGGCGCCTTGAAGCCCCATGCGGCGGCCAACGTGCACGGGCCGGTTGCTGCGCAAAAATAATTCTCCGCCATGGCCAAACTCGAATCCAAGGTTCCCTCCGGTCCGCTCGCCGACAAGTGGCGCAAGCACAAGACGGAGATCAAGCTCGTCAACCCGGCCAACAAGCGGAAATACGAGGTCATCGTTGTCGGCGCCGGTCTCGCGGGTTCGTCCGCCGCCGCCACGCTCGCCGAACTCGGCTACCGGGTGAAGAGCTTCGTGTTTCACGACAGTCCCCGCCGCGCGCACTCCATCGCGGCGCAGGGCGGTATCAACGCCGCGAAGAATTACCAGAACGATGGTGATTCGGTGCACCGTCTTTTCTACGACACGCTCAAGGGCGGTGACTACCGCTCCCGCGAAGCCAACGTCCATCGTCTCGCCGAGGTGTCCGTCAATATCATCGACCAGTGCGCCGCGCAGGGCGTGCCCTTCGCCCGCGAATACGGCGGCCTCCTCGCCAACCGTTCCTTCGGCGGCGCACAGGTGTCGCGCACGTTCTATGCGCGCGGCCAGACCGGTCAGCAGCTTCTTCTCG
Source organism: uncultured Opitutaceae bacterium (assembly GCA_964525935.1). Classification (GTDB taxonomy): domain Bacteria; phylum Verrucomicrobiota; class Verrucomicrobiia; order Opitutales; family Opitutaceae; genus UBA2377. Next base: position 353,266 of record CAZGJZ010000002.1, read on the forward strand.
GCGCTTACAGCGCGCTGTCGCGCAAGGTCGGTGACGGCGGCATCCAGCTGCACACCAACTCCGAGATGCTCGACCTCGTCCTCGTGGACGGCCACGCGAAGGGTATCATTGTCCGCGATCTGATCACCGGCGCGATCACGCGCCATTCGGCCGATGCGGTGATCCTCGCGACCGGTGGTTACGGCAACGTCTTCAATCTCTCCACCTACGCGCGCGGCTCCAACGCCACGGCCATCTGGCGTGCCTACAAGCGCGGCGCCTGTCTCGCCAACCCTTGCTACACGCAGATCCATCCGACCTGCATTCCGGTGAGCGGCGATTACCAGTCGAAGCTTACGCTCATGTCGGAGTCGTTGCGTAACGACGGTCGCATCTGGGCGCCGAAAAAAGCCGAGGACCGCCGCAAGGCTCCCGCCGACATCCCGGAGGCCGATCGCGATTACTTCCTTGAGCGCCTCTATCCGAGCTTCGGCAACCTCTGCCCGCGCGATGTCGCCTCCCGCGCCGCCAAGCGCATGTGCGACGAAGGCCGCGGCGTTGGCGAAACCGGTCTCGGCGTGTATCTGGATTTCGCCGATGCCATCAAGCGCCTCGGCGAGGCCGGTGTGCGCGAGCGTTACGGCAACCTCTTCGACATCTATCACGAGATCACCGCCGAGAGCGCCTACAAGGCCCCGATGCGTATCTATCCCGCCGTCCACTACACGATGGGCGGCCTGTGGGTGGATTATAACCTCATGTCGAATATCCCGGGTCTGTTCGTGCTCGGCGAAGCGAATTTCTCCGACCACGGCGCCAACCGCCTCGGTGCCTCCGCGCTCATGCAGGGTCTGGCCGACGGCTACTTCGTCATCCCTTACACGATCGGCGACTACCTCGCTGGCCAGAAGCCCGCCTCAAGTTCCGCCAAGGATCGCGCCGAGTTCAAGGACGCCGAAGCCAGCGTCACCGGGGCGAACCGCCGCCTGCTCGATAACAAAGGCAAGGAGCCGGTCAGCCACTTCCACAAGCGTCTCGGCAAGCTCATGTGGGAATACTGCGGCATGGCGCGCACGAAGGAAGGCCTCACCACCGCGCTCGAGAAAATCCCCGCGCTCCGCGAAGAATTCCACGCCAACGTGAAAGTGCCCGGTTCAGCCGACACGCTTAACCAATCGCTCGAGCAGGCCGGCCGCGTGGGCGACTTCATCGAACTCGGCGAACTGCTCTGCCGCGATGCACTCACCCGCGAGGAATCTTGCGGCGGCCATTTCCGTGAAGAGCACCAGCACCCCGACGGCGAGTGCAAGCGCAACGACGAGCTGTTCTCCCACGCCGCCGCTTGGGAATACCAAGGCGCGGGCAAAACCCCGCTGCGCAATACCGAGCCGCTCAACTACGAGTTCACGAAGATGTCGGTGCGAAATTACAAATAAGCCATGGTCGCCTCCAATTCCACCCAGCCCATTTCCATCACCCTCCGCGTCTGGCGTCAGGCCGGGCCGCAGGCGCCGGGCAAGTTTGCCGACTACGCCGCGAAGGATCTCAACCCGAACATGTCGTTTCTGGAGATGCTCGACGTGGTGAATGATGACCTCACCGCCAAGGGCGAGGAGCCAATCGCGTTTGCGCACGACTGCCGCGAGGGCATCTGCGGCACGTGTTCGTGCACGATCAACGGCAAGCCGCACGGCCCGGGTCATGGCATCGCGACCTGCCAGCTTTACATGCGCAGCTTCAAGGACGGCGACGTCATCCTCGTCGAGCCGTTCCGCGCCCGGGCGTTTCCGCTGGTGAAGGATCTCGTGGTCGATCGCAGCGCGTTCGATAAAATCCAGCAGGCCGGTGGCTTTATCTCGGTGCGCACAGGTGCGGCACCGGATGCCAATTCCATTCCCGTGCCGAAGGCCGACGCCGATCTCGCGATGGACGCGGCGACCTGCATCGGCTGCGGCGCCTGCGTGGCGGCGTGCAAAAATTCCAGCGCGATGCTTTTCGTCGCCGCCAAGGTCTCGCACCTCGGCCTCATGCCGCAGGGCCAGCCTGAGCGCGACAAGCGCGTGCTGGCGATGGTGCAGACGATGGACGAGGCCGGCTTCGGCAACTGCACCAACCAATACGAGTGCAGCGCCGCGTGTCCGAAGCTCATCAGCCACGACTTCATTGCGCGTATGAATCGCGATTACCTCGCGGCGAGTGTGAAGGCCGCTTTCAAGCCGGTTTCCAGCAGCGCTGGTGGCGGCGCGGGCTGAGTTTGGCCCCAAGCCGGGACTCTTTCCAGGCGTGCCCTAACCGGCACGCCTTTTTTGTGCAGTCGCTGTAACTTTTACCGCCCCGGGGTGTTTTCATGGCATCCAATCCTTCATCACCATGAAAACTTCCTCCCTCCTCATCACCGGTCTCGCACTCTCCGCCACGGCCGTCGCGATCCTTATTAACGCCGAAATGGCCGGGGCCATTTTGACCGCCGTCGGCGTGCTCACCATTGCGGTGAATGATTACGCGCCGCGCCGCGCTGCCGTTTCAGGGCTGGCGGCTTGATCTCCGCCAACCTGCACTGGAAAGAGCGGTCCTCGTCGCAAGACGGGGGCCGCTTTTTTATTGGACGTGGTCCACGACGTTCTGGAGGTCAAGGCTGCCCTTGGTCTCGGAACGGATCTGCACCTTGTCCTCGCCGTCGGTGGTGAAAATGATGTTATCCAGCCGGTAGCTGACGGTGCTGCTGCGGCCCAGTGCGAGGATCTCCTTGAGCAAGGCGGTGTTTTCCAAAAGCACGGTCACGTCCCGCGTGGCGCTGGTGAGCGGCTGCAGTCCGAGCGGTTCGTTGCTCACGGCTTTGCCGACGTAGCTGCCATTCAGGTAAACCTTGTGCGAGGAGCCGGAGATGCCGAAAGGCACGACGTTCTCGTTGACGAAGCGCAGGGTCAGCACGGCGCGGGCTTCGAACAGCGTGCCGCCGACGGGCTTGATGTCCACGAGGCTGACACTGATTTCACCGAGCTTTGAACCTGCGGATTGGCAGCCGGTGAAGACGAGGCCGCAGGCAACGAGCAGGAGGGTAATCAACCGTGAGAGATTCATGGCTCCAGCAAAAAGGGGTGACGCCAAACCGCAAGGCTGCGGCGGCTCATTTTTCGAGAAAGAGCGGTGCGCCGGGGCCCAGCGGCCAGCCGAGGGCGATCCAGGCGACGAGCAGCAAAACCCATCCGATCATGAACCAGAGCGAGTAGGGCAGCATCATGGCGACGAGGGTGCCGATGCCGGCCTTGGGCTCATATTTTTGCGCAAAGGTCAGGATCAGCGGGAAGTAGGTCATCAACGGCGTCACGACGTTCACCACGCTGTCACCGATGCGGTAGGCGGCCTGCGCCATCTCCGGCGAATAGCCGAGCAGCATGAACATCGGCACAAAGATCGGCGCCATGACGGCCCACTTGGCGGAGGCGCTGCCGAGCACGAGGTCGATCACCGCCGCCAGCAGCACAAACGCCACCATCAGGGGAATCGGCCCGAGGTCCAGCCAGCGCAGAAACTCCGCGCCCTCGACTGCGAGCACCACGGCCAGGTTGGTCCACGCAAAGAAACTCACAAACTGGGCGATAAAGAAAACCAGCACCACATAGCTCGCGATGCCCTCGATGGACTTGGTCATGCCGCGGATGACATCGCTGTCGCGCCGAATAGTGCCAGCGACTACGCCATAGGCCAAACCCGTGATGGCGCCGTAGAGGAAAATGAAGAAGACGAGCCCACGCAGAAAATACGACTGCAGGAATCCCGGATGTTTTGGGTCCTGCAAAAATCCGCCGGGCAGCAGCAACCCGATCAAGACGACGAGCGTAAGAACGACGGCGGTGGCGCCGGCCCACCAGAGGCCGCGCTTTTCGGCGGCATTTAGCGGCACCAATGCTTCCGCCTTGGCGGGGCCAACATAGCGGCCGAGCCGGGGTTCGACGATGCGCTCAGTCACCCATGTGGCGGCAGCCACGATGAGGAAGACCGATACCGCCATGAAATAGTAGTTCGACATCGGGTTCACCACGTAGTCCGGGCGAATGAGCCGCGCGGCTTCCTGACTGATCCCGCTGAGAAGAACGTCACTGGTGCTGAGCAAAACGTTGGCGGCAAAACCGCCCGAGACCCCAGCGAAGGCGGCCGCGAGTCCCACGAGCGGGTTGCGTCCGACCGCGTGAAACAAGGCGGCGCTGAGCGGGATGAAGAGCACGTAGCCCACATCGCTGCCGGTGTGCGACATCGTGCCGCAAAACACGACGACCAGCGTCAGCAGGCGAGGGTTGGTTCCCAACACGGTCACACGCAGCACGGCGCCGATGAGCCCGCTCGACTCCGCCACCGCGAGACCGAGCAGACACATGATCACAGTGCCGAGCGGAGCGAAGTTCACGAAATTCGGCAGCGCGCCCATGATCATGCGATGCAGGCCGTCGAGCGTGAGCAGGTTGACGACGCCGACCACTTTGCCGGTGCCCGGATGGACGACCTGCACATTGGCGGCGTGGAGGCCCCACGACAGCAGCACGACGAGGCCCGCGAGCATCAGGAATAGTGTCGCCGGATGGGGCAGGGCGTTGCCGACGCGCTCAATGCCGGCCAGAAAACGTTGGAAGAGCGTCGGGCGAACAGCGGCCGCGGGCTTGGTCATGCCCGGGAAGATGGACGGAAACCGCGACACGGCGCAACGCCGGGTGCAGCAAAATCAGAACGTCGACAGCGCCTTCGCGCTTTCGACCAGGACCCAAGTGCCGGCGGCGGCCGCGAGGACATACAATGCCTGCCGGGCGAGTTTGCGTCCGCGCAGCACCGTATCGTGGAAATTCGTGTCGAGCGTCCGGCGGTTATTCTGCACGATGAAACTCACGAACCGCGGGTTCCGCACCGGCCCGCGCGCACCGCGGACCATGCCGGAACGGATGGTGGGGCGGTGAAAGAGGTTGAGCAGGGCGCGAAGCACGGAGCTGCGATATCGCAAATTAGCGGAGACAGTTTCAAGGGGAAATTAAGGTGGCGCTGAATTTTGACGACGTTTTCTCGAACCTTGGGGCGTTTCCCTCATGTGACGGAAGTGGCCCTCGGTCGGGTGGCAAAGGGAGGTTCACTCCTGGAATGGCTGATTTTCACTGCGCAGACTTTGGTCTGCTTGAGGCAAAAAATTACCGTGCCCAACCGGCAAATCCGTGGTTAATTCGCCGCCATGAATTTTCTGGTCATTGGCGCCGGCGCTTGGGGCACTGCTTTCGCGGTGCATTTGGCGCGCCTTGGGCGCGAGGTGACCTTGGTGCCGCGCCGTGCCGAGCAGGCGAGCGCGCTCACCACTGCCCGTGAAAATGCCGAATACCTGCCCGGAGTTGCGCTGCCGCCGAGCCTACGCATCACGGCCGATCTAGGCCAAGCGTTGCCCGGGGCCGAGGTCGTGCTCCTGGCCTGTCCCTCGCAGGCGTTGCGGGAAACATGCGTGCGGGTGAAGGCTGCGCTCCCGGCGTCGTCGCGCGTGCGCATCGTGGTCAGCCTTGCCAAAGGCTTGGAACTGGGCACGCATCTGCGTCCGGCCCAAGTCATGGCCGAAGTGCTGCCCGGATTACTCGTGGGATCGATCACCGGCCCGACCAATGCGGGAGAAGTTGCGCGCGGGTTGCCCGCCGCGATGGTGCTCGCGGCGGACCGCGACAGCGCGTGCGTGTCGGAGGTGCAGGCGGCGCTGAGCGGTCCGACCCTGCGCGTTTACACGAGCCCGGATCTGGCCGGGGTCGAGTTCGGCGGCTGCCTGAAGAATATTTACGCGATCGCGGCTGGCTGCTGCGACGGGCTTAAGCTCGGCGACAACAGCAAGGCGGCCCTCCTCACGCGCGCGTTGGCGGAGATGGTGCGCGTCGGCACCGCGCTCGGCGCCAAGGCGGAGACATTTTATGGCCTCAGCGGCTTTGGCGACCTTGTGGCGACTTGTCACGGCGAGTGGAGTCGCAACCGCGAATTCGGCCAGCGCATCGGCGAAGGCGCGGGGGCCGTCGAGCTCATCGCGCAACGCAAGACCGTGGTCGAAGGTTACAAGACGACGCAGGCTTTTGCCGGGCTTTGTGCGGAACGTGGCATCGACGCGCCGATCTTGGGGCAGATGCACGCCATCTTGTTTGAAGGCAAACCACCGGCGCAGGCGTTGGCGGCGTTGATGACGCGCGGACTGAAGAGCGAAACCCGTCCGCCTGTGGCCGTGGCTTGAATGGGCGGATCGGCCCGGGGATGACGGGATTGCGGCTTGAAGCTGCCCGTGGGCGTGCGTTTATCCCTGTCACCCCATGGCTACTTCCCCTGCTTCCGCCGCGTTGGATAAGAAACACAAACTGGTCATCTTCGCCTCGTCGCTCGGCACGGTGTTCGAGTGGTATGACTTCTACATTTACGGCACGCTGGCCGTGTTTTTCGGAAAGCTCTTTTTTCCGCCAAGCAACGAGACGGCGGCGTTTCTCTCGAGCCTTGCGCTGTTCGGCGTGGGTTTTTCGGTGCGGCCGTTTGGCGCACTCGTGTTTGGGCGGCTGGGTGACCTCGTGGGGCGCAAATACACGTTTCTCGTGACCATCGTGGTGATGGGCATCTCGACGGCGCTGGTGGGCGTGTTGCCCACGTATGCGCAGATCGGTTTTTGGGCGCCGGTGATCCTCGTGCTGTTACGGCTGGCGCAGGGTCTCGCGCTCGGTGGCGAATACGGTGGCGCGGCGACCTACGTGGCCGAACATGCGCCGGCGGGCAAACGCGGCGGCTACACCAGCTGGATCCAGACCACGGCGACGCTTGGGTTTTTCCTTTCGCTGGCGGTCATCCTTGGTGTGCGGCAGCTCATGACGCCGGAGAGTTTTGCGGCCTGGGGCTGGCGTCTGCCGTTCCTGGTCTCGATCGTCCTGCTCGGCGTCTCGATCTACATCCGCCTGAAACTGCACGAGTCGCCGGTATTCGCCGAGATGAAGGCGCAGGGCAAAACCTCGAAGGCTCCACTCACCGAGAGCTTCGGCAACTGGGCCAACGGCAAGATCGTGCTGAAGGCGCTCTTCGGCGCCGCGGCGGGTCAGGGCGTGGTGTGGTATACCGGCCAGTTTTACGTGCTCTATTTTCTGACCGGCACGCTCAAGGTCGACTACGTCAGCGCCTACGTGCTGGTCGCCATCGCACTGCTGATCGGCACCCCGTTCTTCGTCGTATTTGGCCGGCTCTCCGACCGCATCGGCCGCAAGGGCATCATGCTCGCGGGCTGTGCGCTCGCGGTGCTCACCTATCAGCCGATCTTCAAGGCCATCACGCGTTACGCCAATCCCGCGCTGGCCGACGCCATGACGCAGTCGCCGGTGGTCTTGCACACGACCGAGTATCGTGGCGCGGTGGCGGTGACGCTTGAGGCCGTGGTCGACGCGGCGGGCAAAATTGTCGGCGTGAAAAAAGCCGGCTCCTCGACTGACGAGGCGCGCAACTTTCTCAATGCGCGTGGCATTCCTTTCACGCTCGCGCCGGCTCACCGCGACGCGCCGCTGGTGCTCACAGTGGGCGAGACTACGATCCCCGGGTTTGAACCAAAAGCCTACGAGGCGGCGCTCGCGCCGGTCGGCTACCCGAAGTCGGCCGATATCGCGGCGATGAACCGGCCCGCGATTGTCGGCCTGCTTACGGTGCTGATGATCTACGTTGCAATGGTTTACGGCCCGATCGCGGCGTTCCTCGTCGAGCTGTTCCCGACGCGGATCCGCTACACGTCGATGTCGCTGCCGTATCATATCGGCAACGGCTGGTTCGGTGGTTTTCTGCCGCTGATTGCGGCGTCGATCGTGGTCTTCACCGGCGATATCTACGCCGGTCTGTGGTATCCCATCGCGATCGCGGCGATGTCCTTCATCATCGGGTTGATCGTGCTACCCGAGACCAAGGACTATGACATAAACAAGTAATCCAGCAGTCACGGGGCCGATTGGAAGGGGTGGCGCCGTTTACCGGCTTGCCTGCGGCTTTGCGGGTGTGCGTTGCTAAACCCTCACCTTTTCACCCCATGCATTTCTTCGGACTCCACTGGATCGATGCCGCCATTCTGGCGGCTTACATTATCGCGGTTCTGGCCATCGGTAAAATCTTCTCGCATGGCGTAAAGGGCGAGAGCGACTTCTTCCTCGGCGGGCGTTCGCTGGGCAAGTGGCTGCAGTTTTTCCTGAGCTTCGGCAACATGACCGATCCCGGTCAGGCGACCACCACTTCGAGTTCGGTTTATAAGCAGGGGGCCGGCGGCTCGTGGCTCGCACTCATCACGCTGTTCCTCACGCCTTATTACTGGTTCACCAATGTCTGGTTCCGCCGCGTGCGCCTGACGACGATGGCGGATTTGTTTCAGGATCGTTTTGGCCGGCGCTTCCTCGCCACGCTTTATGCGGTGACGACGATTCTCATGGCGGTTGTCGGCATTGCCGGCGGCAACGTCGTCGCGCTGAAAACCCTGCAGCCGATGATGGTGAAAGAGGAAGCCGTCTGGTCGGCGTCGGAAAAGCAGATGGTGGCGGACTTCCACGAATTCTCCGCGTTGCGGAAACAACGCCAGGCGGCTCCGCTGGTGGAGACAGCGGCGACGCGTTACGAAGTGCTCAAGGGCTACTACGACCGCGGCCAGCTCTACCCGTATGTGACGTATCTCAAGCCGGTGCAGTTCTACATCGTGTCGTCGGTCCTCGTGGCGGTGTTTGTCATGCTCGGCGGCCTGAAGGCCTCGGCGGTGGTGGACGCGCTGCAAGCGGTGCTGGTTATCGTGATTTCAGTGATGCTGATTCCGTTTGGCCTGCATAGGATCGGTGGGCTGCAGGGGCTGCACGAAAAGGTGCCGGAGGCCATGTTCAACCTCTTCGGCGGCGGGCTCTCCAGTGAATACACCTGGTATTCCATCGGTGCGCTGCTGCTCGTGCAGTTCGTCGGCATCGTTGGCTCGCAGGCCAACATGACGGTCGCCGGCTCCGCGAAGAACGAGCTCGCGGCGCGCCTCGGCGCGGTGACGGGCGGCTTCAGCAAACGCTTCGTCACGATCGCGTGGGCCTTTTGCGGACTGATCGCGATTGCCCTGTTTGGACCGAATCTCTCCGACCCCGATCAGACATGGGGCTTGCTGACGAGTGCGTTGCTGCCCGTCGGCCTCATCGGCGTGATGATCATTGGCATCCTCGGCGGTAAGCTGGCGACGCTGGGTGCGGGTTCGGTGGTGCTGGCCGGGCTCGTGGTTAAAAACCTTTATGAGCCGCTTTTCCCCGGCAAACCGGAGAAGCACTACATGGTCGTCGCGCGGTTGACCGTGCCGATCGTGCTCACGCTGGGCGTTTGTCTCGGTCTTTATCTCAACGACGTGGTGGTCCTCCTGAAGTTCGCCATCGTGCTGCTCGTGGTCTGGGGCGTGCCGATCACGATGATTTTCATCTGGCGCCGGCTGACGGAGATTGCGGTGCGCGTGCAGGTGATCGCCACGCTGATTCTCATCGCGGTCATTCCGTGGGGCGTTTCCTTCGTGCCGGCGCTGGCCCGGTCTGACGCGCTTACGGTCATGACCAAGGAGCGGACGGTGACGGTTGAAACCAAGGCCCATGCGGCGGATGTGGCGGCGGGACGTGCCCAAGCGGTGGGCGATACCATCACGCGGACCCAGATCATTGATCCCGTTTCAGTCTTCTTTGAAGAGGGCGTGGTCCGCACCGACCTGAAGGACCTGAATTCCCCCAAGACCGGCAAGGGATTGTTCCGCTCCGAGGTTTATCTCGTGTCGCTGCTCGGCTTTGATGTGCGCAATTTCTCCCCGGCGCAATTGATGACGACGCGCTATGTGGTCGATGCGTTGCTGCCGATCTTGATGCTGATTGTGGTCAGCTTGCTCACGCAACCGACCGATCCCGTGCGCGTGCGCCGTTTCTACGTGCGTTTGAAGACGCCGGTTGGCCCGACGTTGGAGGACGACGCCGTGGCGGTGGAGGCGGGCTATGCCAACCCCACGCGCTACGATCACTTGAAGCTCTTTCCGAAATCGAACTGGGAATTCACCAAGTGGAATACCCAGGACGTCCTCGGCTTCATCGGCTGCTGCGCGCTGGTGGGCGGCATTTTGCTGTTCTTCAAATTCGTGCTGACGCTCGGCGCGTAAGGCCGCGGCGAGCCGGTTGGGCAGTCAACGCGTATGAACCGGCGCCTCCGTATTCTCTTCGTGTGCGCGATGAACAAGCAGCGCAGCGTGACAGCCGAGCAACTCTATCGCCGGGATGCGCGACTCGAAGTGCGCTCGGCTGGCGTGCGTTCCGAGGCGAATCGCCGCATCAGCGAGGACGATCTCCGGTGGGCGGATGTTGTTTTTGCGATGGAGCGTGAACACAAGGCTTGGATTCGGATGCGGTTCAAGGGACTCGAGCTGCCACCGATCGAGGTGCTGGATATTCCTGACGACTACGCATGCATGGACCCACACTTGCAGGAAATGCTCCGGCTCATGCTCGACCCCGAAATTGCGGCGCGGGTCGAGGCGATGCGTTGACCGCCTGGCCTACTCCTTGACCTGCTCGATGACGGAGACTTTGCCGTCGCGAAAGCTCACGCGGATGCGGTCCTCGATTTCGTTGCGGTAGAAATCGGTGACGATGGGCTCCCACATGATGTAGCTGCGCTTGCTGGCCGGGTCGTAAATCACCGTGCGGCGGTGGCCGGCCACGCCGGTGCCGGCGTATTCCTGGCGGTAGGTGCTGTAAATCCAGGTGAGTTCGCGGCCCTCAGCCGAGACGCGTTCGCGCTTCTCGTCAGGGCGGCCCAAGGCGATGTAAACCATTTCCGGGGTGTAACCGATTTCGACGATGCCTTTGCGCAATTTCTCCTGGGTGGCAGCATCGAGGCCGGCGAAGACGGAGGATTTTTCCTCGATGCGCTTGTCGATCGTGCTGCAGCCGGCGAGCAACGCCAGCAGGAGGATGGGGAGGAGGAGACGTAGATTCATAGGTTGGGGGACGGCGAAAACCTGCCGTGGTTCCCCAATATGAGCAAATCCCGGCTTGGCGGCAAGTCGGGTTGCGGGCAAAGTTCGCGGCATGCTTCAATCCGGCCTCGTCTCGGTTACCTTCCGCAAACTCTCCCCGGCGGAGATCGTCGCGCTGGTGCGCAAGGCCGGGCTGCGCGGCATCGAGTGGGGCGGCGATATCCATGTGCCCCACGGCGACCTCGCCCGCGCGCGCGAGGTGGGCGAACTCACGGCGGAGGCGGCTCTCGCGGTCGCGGCTTACGGCAGCTATTACAAGGCCGGCCATAGCGAATCCGCCGGGCTGCGCTTCGAACCTGTGCTGGAAACCGCGCTTGAGTTGCGCGCGCCGGTCATCCGCGTGTGGGCGGGTGCGGCGGGTTCGGCGACGACCGAGGAAGAGGCACGCTGGCGGGTCGTGGCGGATCTGCGCCGTATCGCGGAGACTGCGGCCAAGGCGGGCGTGCGCATCGCCGCGGAGTTTCACGGTGGCACCCTTAACGACACCAACGCTTCGTCGAACCAGCTGTTGCTGGAGGTGGATCATCCCAATTTCTACTCCTACTGGCAGCCGCTGGTGGAGATGACGGATGCGGAATGCGCCGAGGGCTTGACGGCGATCCTGCCGCGGCTCGCGCACCTGCACGTCTACCAGTGGAAGCTCGTGGAGCAAAAACTGCAGCGCCTGGCGCTGGTCGAGGGCACGGCGCGTTGGGCGGAGTTTCTGCGGCTGCCCTCTGCGGCCCCCTCATTCGCGGGCGAACGCTACGCCATGCTGGAGTTTGTCGAGGGCGATGCGCCGGAGAGTTTCCTGCGCGACGCCGCGACGCTCAAGACGTGGCTGGCGGGCAAGTAGACGGGTGGGTCGCGCTTAGCGCCGGGCGTGTTTGAGCACGGCGTGCACGAAGGCGGTGGCGAGCGGCGGAGTTACACCGTGCAGCGCCGCGCGTTCGGGCTGAAACAGCGTGCCGAGGAAGAATGGATGGACCGGCAATTCGGCGGTGCGGATTTCGCCACTTTCGTCGAACGCGGTAAAGCGCAGCCCGGCTGCTTCGAATTGGGTGCGGTGCGTCCCCGCCGGGCCGTAGTTGCAGCGGTAGCCTTCGGTCGCGGTGTCGGTGCCGTAGGCGGCCTGGATCCGGCTGCCGGAGACGAAGCGCAGGGCGCCGGTTTGTTCGACGAGGGAGCAGCTCAATCGCGTGACGACGAGCGTGCCGGCGGTGGCGGTTTCCGCATGGTCGGCGTCGGTGATCCCGAGCACGTTGCGCGCAAACTCGATCAGCATGTGTTGGAATCCGCCGCAGGTGCCAAGTAGCGGCCGGCCGGTTTCACGGGCAAAACGGATGGCCTCGAGGGCCCCGGCCATGTTGCGGTAGGGGCTCTTCGGCACCACCCACAGGCCGGAAAACGATGCGAGCTGTCGCGGGGCGTCGGCGATGTCCGCGGTGCCGATCCACTGCCAGCGCACGGGTGTGCCCGCGGCGGTGCCGGCGAGTTCCAAGGCGCGTGGGATGGCTTGGTGCGCCGTGACGGCGGGATCGTAGTCGCCGATGAGCGCGATCATGGCGCATTGCGGCCGGCAGGGGCGCTGGCGGCGACGGCCTGGCGCGGGGGCACGGCGAGTTGCTTGCGGTTCTTTTGCGCGGTGATGATGGCGACGCCGGCAATGATGATCGAGGAGGCGAGCAGCATGCGCGGACCAATGGCCTCACCCAGCAGCAGCCAGCCAAGGAAGACGGCGACGATGGGGTTGACGTAGGCGTAGGTGGAGACGAGCGCTGGCGAACTGTGTTTCATCAGCCAGACAAACGTGGTGAATCCAATCAGCGAGCCGACGAATACGAGGTAGAGCCACGCGGCGATCGAGTGCAGCGAAACGGCTGCCGGATCAAAGTGCACGGGTTCGCCGAGCGCGGTGCTGGTCAGCAGCAGCCAGCCGCCGCCCAGCAACATTTGGATGGCGGAGGCGGTGAGCGGTTCGGCAGGTGTCCGCGCATAGCGCGTGTAGATTGAACCAGCGGACCACGCGACGCAGGCGATGAGCAGTCCGCCCACGCGCCACGGATCGAGCGCGGTGGCGGCGGCGGAGCCCAGGTCCGGTCCGACGAGCCAAGCGAGGCCGAGACAGCCGAGGACGATGCCGACCAGCGTGGCGGCGGTCGGGCGCGAACCACGCGTGGCATCCTTGCCGACAGCGAGCACGAGCCAGTCGGCCGCCACGATGAACAGCGGGCCGACGGAGATGATGAGCGTGGCGATGCCGGAGGGGATTTTCTGCTCAGCCCAGGCGACGAGGCCGTTGCCGCCGAGCAGCAGCAGCCCGCCGACAATGGCGTTGTCGAACCACTGGCGCGGGGTGGGGCGGATTTTTTTGGTGAGCCAGAGCCAGATGTAGAGCATCGACCCGGCGGCGATGAAACGCAGGCCGGCCATGAGGAAGGGCGGCATGGTCTCGACGGCCACGCGGATGGCGAGGTAGGTGCTGCCCCACACGAGGTAGATCGTGGCAAAGGCAAGGACCAGGGCGGAGCGGGAAGCGGGCGCGGCGGAACTCACAGCCGGCCAGTGAAAGCTGCGCGGGCTTTTGTGCAACAGCGGGCGCGCGACGGCTGGCGTTGACTCTGGCGGGCCTTGGTTTGGGCTGGGTGGGCGATGCCGTCACCTGCGGAAACCTTTGCCGAAATCCTGCGCCCGGTGTTGCGGCGGTTTTTCCAGCAAACGGGAGGGCCGGCGCCGTCGGAGGAGGTTTGTGCGACGTTTGGGGACCGGCTTTGGCGATTGGTTGCGGAGCGCGGGTTGCCCCCGCCGCTGGCGCCGGGCGAGTGCGGCGATCCGCAGGAGATGACGAAGGATGAGGTGGCGCCGTTGATTGAGCGACTGCTGGCCGGGCTGGGCGCGGCGGAACGCGAGGCACTGGCGACACCGGCGCGGCAGTTGGTGAAGGCGTGTTTCCACGGGGACTTTAAGGTCTGTCGCGATTCGTTTCGCGAGGTGTCGCCGGATGGCAGCTGTCGCCGGCAGGAGCTGAAGCGCGTGCGGGAGCGCATCAGCGGGTCGCACTGTGTCGATTGTCCTTACTGGACCGGGCTCGAGCCGGCGCCGCATGCCAAATTCCTCGCCCGTGAATGGCACGGGGATCCGGCGGTGTTCACGGCGGATCAGACGATGTATTTGCCGGAGGATTTTCGCGCGCTGCGGCGTTTTGTCCGTGAGCAGGCTGTTTGCAATAGGTCTTGAAGATGAGGGATAGACACTACAGCTTGCGCCTGCGTGCCCGTTAAAACCGTCATTATTGAAGATGAGACCGTCTTTCGCCAGATGCTAAGCATGGCGTTAAGCCGGGTGCGGGGCATTGCCCTGGCGGGTGAGTTCGACAATGGCCAAACCGGGCTGGATTTCTGCCTGGCGAACAAGCCCGACTTGCTGGTGGTGGATCTTTATCTGCCGGGCATGCACGGCTTGGAGGTCATCAAAGAGGTCCGCGCCAAGCTGCCCTCGACCCGCATCCTCGTGCTCACGAGCCACCCCGACGGCGATCTGCCGGCGCGGCTGATCGCGCAGGGTGTGCACGGGTTTGTGGATAAGACCGCTCCGCTGAACTACGTGCTGCAGGCAGTGGAGTCGGTGATGAAGGGCGGGATGTTTTTCGCGGCCAACGTGCCGCCTAAGGCCGGAGCCAGCAATGGGCTCGACCACCGCGCGGTGGCGCGGCCTGCGCCCACGGACCAGCCGCCGCCGGCTTCGCCGTCACTGGCGGCGGGCAATACGCTTTCGCCGCGTGAGGTCGAAGTGGCCCGGCTCGTGACAGAGGGGCTTTCGTCCAAGGAAATCGCGTCACGGCTGAATTTGAGCGTGCGCACGGTGGAGAAACACCGCGCCAACATCATGGACAAGCTGGGTGTGCGCGAAGTCGCGAGTCTCGTGCGTTACTGTGTGCAGGCCGGGATCGTGAAGGCGTAGTTGCCTGCGCCGGCCGGACCGACTCAACCCGTGGCAAAGGCCCGGAGTGCGCCGGAGGTGACGGCGAACTCGGCGGTGACGCGATCAACTTCGCTTTGATTGAGTGGGGGACAATCCGCGCCAGCGAGGCGGTCTTCGAGGCCGGCCATAAGGTCGCCCAGGCCGGTCGCGCCCATGTGGTAGGCGCTGCTTTTGAGGCTGTGCGCGGCGAAGTGCTGACGGGAGCGGTCGCCGCTGGCGAGCTCGGTGCTCAGGCGCTCAAATTCCCGGAGGTAAATCTGCACGAGTTCCCGGGTGCTCTCCACACCGAGTTCGTCCACCAGCATGGCGACGGCTGCGTTAGGGGATTTGATTCCTGCTGAATCCGTGGGCTGGTCGGGCATGCTGGTAGGCCAAGCACAATCAAACGCCCGAAATCTTTAAAGCTCAAACCGGGGCCGGCGGAGTGCTAATCACTTGCTGAAAGCGAAGTCGCGCAAGGCGCCGGCGGAGCGCTCGAACTCCTCGGTGACGGCGCGCAGATCGTCCGGGGTGAGGGTGCCATCGGGTTGCCGCAAACGGGCCTCAAGCGTGGCCATGCGTTGCGCCAGGTGGTTCGCGCCCATGTGCCGGGCGCTGCTTTTCAGGGCATGGGCCATGCGGTGCTGGCTCTCGCGGTCGCCCGTGGCGAGGGCGCGAATGATGGTATCGAACTCCTTCAGGTAGGTGCGCACGAGTTCACGGGCGTCGATCACGCCGAGGATTTCGACGAGGTCGGCGATGGCTCGATTGGGCGGAGTGGATTTATCCATGGGGGGAGATTTACGAGGGTAAGCGAACACCAAGCCTGCCGGGTTGGATAGGGAAAAAGCCGCGAGGAGCATGAGTATGAATACGCAGTCGGGGAGTGAATACGCAGTCGGGGGAGGGGCCGCGGCTGGCGGGCGAACGGGCGCGGCGGGGTTTGTCCCTCGACAAAAAGGGGCGGGCAAAGTTCTTTTGCCCGGGTGTCCCCATGACGTTGCCGCTGGAACTGCTCCCAATCCCGACCCTTTTCCCGGCTGAATGGCCGGCGGGTTTCAGGTCGGGACTGACGGTGGCGGTGGCGGTTTTGGTGCTGGGTCTGGCTTATTTCGGCTATCGGCAATGGCGGCTGGCGAGTTTGCGGCGCCAGGAATTGCGGCGGGCGGAGGAGCGGTTCCGGCGGTTTTTCGAGGAGGCCACGGTGGCGATCATCGAAGAGGATCTCAGCGAGGTGCAGCAACGGCTGGAGCAGCTGCGCGCCAGCGGGGTGAAGGATTTTCGAACCCATCTGGCGGTCAATCCGGCGCTGGGCGGCGAATTATTCCGGGCGGTGGGTTTCCGGGCGGCGAATCGGCGGGCGCTGGCGTTGATGGATGCCATTGACCTGCCGGATTTCGTCGCGCGCATGCGACAAAATACCGAGAAGGCGCCGCCGGCGGTCTTTCGCGAAGAGCTGGTGGCGTTGTGGGAAGGGCGGGATGCGGTGACGCTGGAGACTTCTTTCCGCACCGGCGACGGGCTGTGGCACCGCGGGATTTTGCAATGGACGCTGCGACGGGAAAACGGAGTGCTCGATTTCGCGCGGGTGCATGTGGTGTTCACCGATCTCACGGCGTTGCGGGCCTCGGAGGAGCGCTACCAGCAGTTGTTTGAGGGAGCGGCGGAGGGCGTTTATGAAACGTTGCCCAATGGCACGCTGCGCAGCGCCAACCCTGCGTTGGCCCGCATGCTGGGTTTCGACTCGCCGCAGGAACTCGTCGCCCAGGGCGCAGAGGCCATGGAGCGGCTGTATGCGGCGCCCGGCCGCCGGCAGGAGTTTTTTGCCGCGCTGACGGCGGCGGATTATTTGAAGGATTTTGAATCGGAGATCCGCCGGGGCGATGGCGCCAGCGTGTGGATCGCGGAAAGCGCGCGCGTGGTGCGCGACAAGGCGGGGCTCGTGCAATATTTTCAGGGCTTCGTCACCGATATCACGGCGCGCCGGCAGGCGGAAGTGGCCCTGCGGGAGAGCGAGGAACGCTGGCGGCTGGCGGTGCAGGGCAGCGCGGCGGGTCTTTGGGAAAACAACGTGGAGACGGGCGCGACGTTTTACTCGGATCGCAGCAAGGAGATGCTGGGGTTTGCGCCCCACGAGATTTCCAATCGCGTGCAGGACTGGGTTTCGCGGATCCATCCGGACGACGCGCCGTTGGGCGTCCAGGCGATGAAGGAGCATGTGGCCGGCCTGAAACCCTATTACCAGGTGGAGCACCGTTTCCGCTGCAAGGATGGCTCATACAAGTGGATTCTGTCGCACGGCCAGGCGATCGTGGATGGACAAAAACGCCTGCTGCGGGTCGTGGGGACGCACGTCGATATCGACGTGCGCAAGCTTGCGGAGCATGAGCTGCGCGCGAGTGAGACGCGTTACCGCACGCTGTTTGAACACTCGCCGATCGCGATGGTGGAGTTTGACGACAGTCTGGCGATCGAATGGTTGAACGGCCTACGCGCCAGTGGCGTGACGGACTTGATTGGTTACCTCCGCGATCATCTGCGCGAGAGCATGGGCATCCGGCGGCTGGTGGGCGCCAATGCCGCGGCGCTGCGGCTGGTGGGCGCATCGAGCATGACTGAGTTGGGGGAGCAGCTGCCGCGCATTCTCACCCCGGAGGCGGGCGAGTTTCGGTTGCAGACCTTTGTGGCGTTGTGGCAGGGGCGTAACGAAGTCGAGGGCGAGATGACGATCGCGGCAATCGACGGCACCCTGCGTCGCGTGCACTGCCAGTGGTGGATCCCGATGGTGGAAGGGAAACCCCAATACAATTGCACCCAACTCGCGCTGCTGGATCTCACACAGATGAAATCGGCGGAGCAGGCACTCTCGACCGAACGCGAACGCCTCAAGGTCACGCTCCAAGCCATGGCCGAGGGCGTGGTGACGGTGGACAACGCGGGAGTGGTGCGGTTCATCAACGACTCCGCCTGCCGGATCACCGGCCGGGCCGGGGCCGATGCGGTGGGCCGGCCGCTGGCCGAGGTCTGCCTGTTGCGCCATGAGAAGACCGGCATGGCGCTACCCGGGCCGGAGATTGCAGCACGCGTTGAAGGCCGCGTGGTGGAGCTGGCGCCGCAAACGGTGCTCGCCCAGCCCGATGGCAGTCTGCGTCTGGTGGAAGGCCGCTGCGCGCCGCTGCAAGACCTCGGGGGCCGCATGATCGGTGCGGTGTTGGTGTTGCACGATGTGACGGACCAGTTGCGCATGGAGCTCGAGTTGCAACGCGCCTCGAAACTCGAGTCGGTTGGCGTGCTGGCCGGCGGTATCGCCCACGATTTCAACAACATCCTCGCGATCATCATGGGCAACCTGACGCTCGCGTTGCTCGACGAACGGTTGCGCGACAGCCCGGCGGGTCGCTGGCTGCGCGACGCGGAGCGCGGGGCGGCGCGGGCGCGCGATCTCACGCAGCAGCTGCTGACGTTTGCCAAGGGCGGGGAGCCGGTGCGCGCGATTGTGCAACTGCCCGACGTGGTGCGCGAAGCGGCGGAGTTTGCCCTTCACGGTTCGGCGGTGCGTTGCGAGTTTGCGATCAGCGATGGGCTTTGGCCCGCCGAGGTGGACAAAGGCCAGATCGGGCAGGTGATGCAAAATCTCGTGATCAACGCCGTGCAGGCGATGCCGAATGGCGGCATCCTGCGGATCGCGTTGGCGAACGAGACGCTCGCCGCGGGGGTGCGGCCGCCACTGCCGGCGGGAAATTATCTGAAGCTTTCGGTCGCCGACCGCGGCACCGGCATCCGGCCGGAATATCTGCCGCGACTCTTCGAGCCGTATTTCACCACGAAAAACGAGGGCGTGGGGCTGGGGCTCGCGACGGTGTATTCGATTCTCAAAAAGCACCACGGACTCGTGACCGTGGAGTCGCAAGTGGGCGTCGGCTCGACCTTTCACCTCTGGCTACCGGCCTCGGCGGCGCCTGTGCCGCCGCGCACGGCCAGTCAGTCGCCGTTTGGTGAAATGAAGGGTCGCGCCTTGTTCATGGACGACGAGGAACCCATCCGCCACATGGCCTCGGTGCTGTTGGCGCGACTTGGACTCGAAGCGGTCACCGCGGAGGACGGGGGGGAGGCGGTGCGGTTGTTCCAGCAAGCGCGCAGCGAAGGCCGGCCTTTCGACGTGGTCGTGATGGACCTCACCGTGCCCGGTGGCGTCGGCGGCCTGCAGGCGATGCAACAGATGCTCGTTATCGACCCGCAGGTGCGTGCGATCGTATCCAGCGGCTACTCGAGTGATCCGGTGATGGCGAATTTCCGCGAGCACGGTTTCCGCGGCATGGTGGCAAAGCCTTACCGGATTACCGATCTCGCGCAGGCGCTGCGCACGGTGCTGGCCGATCCGCCGGCCAGTTGAATCAGGCGCGTCCCCAGCGGCGCAGCTGCTCGAAGCAGAGACGCACGGAGTGGAGCGGGGCGTGGTTGTATTGCTCCTGCTCGACCACATACCACGCGACGGCACCGATGGCCTCGGCGGCGGTGAACACTTCGGTGAAGTTGACCGGCCCGAGGCCGAGTTCCTTTTCGTCCTTGAGGTGCAGCAGCCCGATGCGGCGGCCTTGTTCGCGGATGTAGGCGCCGGGATTTTTGCCGCCGACATGGGACCAATAGACATCGAGTTCGCAGCCGAGATTGCGCGGTGAGCTGGCGTCGAGCAGCCAGTCCAGCACGGGCCGGCCTTCGACGAGGGCGAATTCAGCCGCGTGATTGTGGTAGCTCAGGCGAAGGCCCGCGGCGCGCAGGTCGGCGCCGATGCGGTCGAGTTCGGTGGCAATTTCCGTGCAGCTGGCGGCGGTGGCGAAAAGGGCGGGCGGCAGCCACGGCAGGATCACTTGCGTCGTGCCCATGAGGCGGGCCTCGGCGATGACGCGCGGGAGTTCGTTGCGCAAGGCCTCGATGGGCATGTGCATGCCGGAGACGCGCAGCCCGGCGGCGTTGAGCGCGGCGCGGGCGCCGGTCGCATCGAGGTTGCCGTAGCCGGCGAGTTCCACGCCGGTGTAGCCAATGGCGGCGACCTCGCGCACAGTGGCGGCGAAGTCCTTGGCGGTGGCTTCGCGGACGGAGTAAAGTTGGAGGGAGACGGGGATTTTGCTCATGGGATTTTTTGGCAGCGCTAGCACGGCGGACGGGGAGGTTAAGTCAATCCTGTCAGCGTCGGAAATCCCGGAGCGCGAACCTAACGCCCGATCCGTGGTCCATGCAGCTTATGAAACAGAAAACTCCCAAGTTTTTCCTCCGTATGTTCGCTGCCTTGGCGCTGGCTGCCACCGTTGCCTTGCACTCCGGTTGTATCGCCGTGGCTGCGGGCGCAGCAGGCGCGGGTGCCGTCGCCTATATCCGCGGTGAGCTCGATGCCTCGTTGGGCAATTCCTACGAGTCCGTCGTCAGCGCCACGGGCCGCGCGCTCAACCAACTCGAATTTGCCACGATCGGCACCCGCAAGGATGCGCTTTCCGCCAACCTGACCGCCCGCACGGCTCGGGATAAAAAGATCGAAATCGAGGTGACCAGGGTTGGTAACGAACTCACCCGTGTGCAGATCCGCATCGGCGTCTTTGGTGACGAAGCGATGTCGCTGACGATCCTCGAAAAGATCAAAGCTAACCTGTGAGCCGAATCGGCGCAGCAGGACGGGAATGCTGGCAGGCGACTTCGTGAGGCCGCCTTTGCTTGGCGGGAGGGACGGTGTCGCCGAGTTCCGGGGTTGCAATGCAGGGTAAATCGGCGACGCTCACCCTTTCTCCCTATACTCATGTTAAGAAAGCTCATCGCGAAGCTGCGCGGCAAACTGTCCCCTTCGTCTGAAAAAAAGCCGGCGGCACCCGCGGCCAAATCCGTTTCCAAGCCTCACCACCACGAGCCGCGTCCCGAGCGCAGTCACGGGCCCAAGTCCCACGCGCAAGGCCCGGGCAAGCCCCAGGACGCCCGTCCGCGGCGCGACGATCACGGCCCGCGCCGTGACGAACGCGGACCCCGGCGTGAGGAGCACGGCACTTCAGGTGGCCGCAGTGGCGGCGGTGGGTTTCAATCGCGCTCCGGTGGACGCGGCGGTCGAGGCGGCTCCGGCGGGCACGGTGCAGGCGGCCATGGTGGCGAACGCGAGCGGCCGGTGATCGACAAGACTTTTGACCATCCGCGCACGGCCAGCATCAAACCGGCGGTGCCCGTCAATGTGCCGAAGATGGACACGGAATTTTCCAAGCTCGGTTTGTGCGACGCCCTGGCGTTCGGCGTGCAGGAGATGGGCTACGTTTCCCCGACGCCGATCCAGGCGCAGGCGATCCCGGTCGTGCTCAAGGGCGGCGATGTCATCGGCTCGGCCCAGACGGGCACGGGCAAGACGGCGGCTTTTGCGCTGCCGATCATCCAGCGACTCGGCGGCCACGGCAAACTGCGCTGCCTCATCCTTGAGCCGACGCGCGAACTCGCGTTGCAGGTCGAGGAAGCGTTTCAAAAATTTGCCAAGTTCACCGACCTGAACGTGACGATCGTTTACGGCGGCGTGGGTTACGGCAAACAGGTCGAAGACCTGCGCCGCGGCATGGACATCCTGGCGGCGACGCCCGGCCGCTTGCTCGACCATCTGGAGCAGGGCAACTGTTCGCTGAAGGACGTGGACATCCTCGTGCTCGACGAGGTGGACCGCATGCTCGACATGGGTTTCCTGCCTGATGTGCGCCGCATCGTTTCGCAGACGCCGAAGACGCGCCAGACGCTGTTCTTCACCGCCACGTTGCCACCGGAGATCGCGCAACTCGCGAGCTGGGCGCTGCGCGATCCGGTGAAGATTGAAATCGGCCGCCAGCGTTCGCCCGCAGAGACGGTGGCGCATGCGTTTTATCCGGTGGTGGCGTCGCAGAAGTTCGACCTGCTGCAGCTCCTGCTGGAGCGCACGGAATTCAAGAGCGTGATCATTTTCTCCCGCACCCGCATGGGCTCCGACCGCATCGCGCGCCGCCTGGAAAGCAAGGGCCACACCGTGGCTGTGATGCACTCCGATCGCAGCCAGCGCGAGCGCATCGAGGCGCTGGATGGTTTCAAGAACGGCCGGTATGAGGTGTTGGTGGCGACGGATATCGCCGCCCGCGGCCTCGACATCGCCGGTGTCTCGCACGTGGTGAACTACGACGTGCCGGAAAACGCCGAGGACTACGTCCACCGGATCGGCCGCACCGGCCGCGCGCAGAACACGGGCGATGCGTTTACGCTGGTGACCGAGGAAGACGTCCGCGACGCGCGCAGCATCGAACGTTACATGGGCGTGACGGTGGAGCGGAAGAAGCTCGAAGGTTTCCCCTACATTTATTCGGCGCTGTTTGACGAGAAGGCGCTGGCGGAAACCGCGGCCGAGGCGGTCAAGCCGGTGAGCCGTTTACACCGCGGCGCGCGGCGTTAAGCGACCTGTGCGGCGGCGTGATCGTCGCGCAGCAGTTTAAGCAGCTTGCTCGCAAAAGGCGTTTCCTTCGTGGCTTTCGGCCAGTAGGCGATGATTTCGCGGCGTGGCGCGGTGGTCGTCAGGCTGCGCAACGTAATGCCCGATGGCAGCCCCTGGCGGCAGGCCATCGCGGGGACGAGTGAGATGCCAAGCCCCGCGGCGACCATCGTCAGGATGGTATGCACCTGGGCGCCGGCGCACACGACGTTGGGGGAGAGATCGTTTTGCTGGCAGAAACCGCTCACTACGGCACTGAGGCAATGCTCGTCGCGCAGGACGATGAAGCGCTCGTTGCGCAGATCGTCCATTTTGACCGTGCGGGCCCGTTCCAGCGCATGACCCAATGGCAGGGCGAGATAAAGGGATTCCTGAAACAGCACGCGTGAGGCGAGGGCGTCGTTTTTCGGAATGACGGAGGCGATGACGAGATCCAGCTCGTGGGCGAGCAGCGAGGCGACGAGGCCGGCGGTGACATTTTCGTGGAGCGTGATTTCCATGCCCGGGTGCGCGCGTTTCAGTCGCGCCAAGGCGCTAGGCAACAGGAAGGGCGCGATGGTAGGGATGGCGCCGAGCCGCAGGCGGCCGCGGGTCAGGTGGCGGATTTCGTGCATGCGCGTGCCGACCTCGTCGATCTCGTTGAGGACGCGGGCGGCGTGGTGCAGGAGGAGCTCGCCGGCGAGCGTGAGGGTGGCGCGGTCGCGGCGGCGTTCGAAGAGCGGGGCGCCCACTTCGTCCTCCAGTTTGATGATCTGCTGGCTGAGCGAGGGTTGGGAAACGTTGCACGCGGCGGCGGCGCGGGTGAAGTTGCCGGTGCGGGCCACGGCGGAAAAATAGCGCAGTTGGTGCAGCTCCATAGGTTTTGCCTATCGTCGGATAGGGTCTAAGTATTTCAACCTCTTTCCCGGCTGTGATAGGATCAGGGTGAACCCAGAAACATTATGGCCAAAACAAAATCCCCGACCCTCACGCTGGAATCCGGCGCGCCCGTAGCCGACAATCAAAATTCGCTCACCGCCGGTCCGCGCGGCCCATTGGCCATGCAGGACTTCTGGCTCATTGAAAAGATGGCCCATTTTAACCGTGAGCGCATCCCGGAGCGGGTCGTTCACGCCAAGGGCAGCGCGGCCCATGGCACGCTCACGATCACCAAGGACATCAGCCGTTATTCGAGTGCGAAGATTTTCGCGAAGGTCGGCAAGCAGGTGCCGACCTTCCTGCGCTTTTCCACGGTGGCCGGTGAGCGCGGCGCGGCCGATGCCGAGCGCGATGTGCGCGGCTTTGCGCTCAAGATTTACACGGAAGAAGGCAATTGGGACATCGTGGGCAACAACACGCCGGTGTTCTTCGTTCGCGACCCGTTGAAATTCTCCGACTTCATCCACACGCAGAAACGCGATCCGCGGACGAACCTCCGTAACAACACCGCGGCGTGGGATTTCTGGTCACTGTCGCCTGAGTCGCTGCACCAGGTCACGATCCTGATGAGCGACCGCGGCCTGCCGCAGAATCTCCGCCAGATGCACGGCTTTGGTTCGCACACCTACAGCTTCTACAACAAGAAGGGCGAACGCCATTGGGTGAAGTTTCACTTCAAGAGCCTGCAGGGCATCGCCAATTACACGGATGCCCAGGGTGCGGAGGTGGTGGGCCGTGACCGCGAGAGTTCGCAGCGCGACCTTTTTGAAAACATCGAGAAGGGTAATTTCCCGCGCTGGCGCTTTTGCGTGCAGCTCATGCCGGAAAAAGACGCGGCGACCTACCATGTGAACCCTTTCGACCTGACGAAGGTCTGGCCGCACAAGGACTACCCGCTGGTCGAGGTCGGCATCCTCGAACTCAACCGCAATCCCGAGAATTATCACGCCGAGGTGGAGCAGTCGGCTTTTGCACCGGCCAACGTGATTCCCGGGGTCGGCCATTCGCCGGACAAGATGCTGCAGGCGCGCATCCTTTCTTACACCGATGCGCATCGTGCCCGCATGGGCGTGAACTACCAGGCGCTGCCGATCAATGCGCCGAAAGTGCCGGTGGCCAATTACCATCGCGATGGCGCGATGCGTTTCGATGGCAATGGCGGCGGTGCGGTTAACTACGAACCCAGCAGCTTTGGCGGTCCGAAAGAGGATGCGGCGTTTGCGGAGCCACCGCTGAAAATCACCGGCGATCTGGACCGTCACAATCATCGCATCGGCAACGACGACTATACGCAGCCGGGCAATCTCTTCCGGCTGATGACGCCTGAAAAGCAGCAATTGCTGTTCGGCAACATCGCCCGCCACATGGGCAGCGTGCCGCGCGAGATTCAGTTGCGGCAAATCGGCCATTTTCTGAAGGCCGATCCGGCCTATGGTGCTGGAGTGGCCAAGGCGCTGGGGATTGATCCGGCACTGCTCAAGAAGCTGCGTTGAGCCCGATTTGCTTGGGGGTTTATTGTTTTGCCCGCCCGTTGGCTCACGCCAGCGGGCGGGCCTGTTTTAAGCGCCGCTGCGCCGGTAGGCGGCCGGCGGAATGCCGGTGTGCTGGCGGAAGACGCGCCCGAGATAATTGGGATTGGGGAAGCCGCATTGCGTGGCGATGGCCTTGAGTGGCAGCTTTGTGCTGCGGAGCAGGCGGGCGACTTCCTTCACGCGCTGCTCAACGAGCCACGCGGCGGGCGCGAGGCCGGTGTGTTCGGTGAAGAGCCGGCTGAAATGAAAGCGCGAAAGTCCCGCTTCACGTGCGAGATCGTTCACCGTGAGCGGCTGTGCGAGATGCGCCTCGGCAAACCGGCGCGCTTTCTCGATGGCCGGGCGTGTGGCTCGCGCCGGATCCGTGCGGCGAGCCTCGGCGCCCAGCGCCATCGTCAGTTCGTAGGCGAGCGCGGAGGCGGCAAACGCGTGGGTGATGCCGCCGCGTAGCGCGGTGTCGACGATCCTGGCGGCGCAGTTCACGGCGGCGGAGTCGGGTGCGAGTGACGCCAGCGCGCCGAGATTGGCTTCGATCTGCGGCCAGAGCCGCAGGATTTCCCGGCCGTAAAGGCAAACATAGATGAACTCCCACACGGGGCTGGCTTCGGGCAGCCAGTAGCGGTTGTCGTCGGGAAAATGTAGCAGCATTGCCTGGCCCGGACCGACCTCATGTTCGCGGTTGCCGACCCGCAACCGGCCGATGCCGGCGAGGGTGTATTGAAAAAGTGTGAACTCCGCGCGACCGCGGCGCAGCCCGTGCCAGTCGTAGCTGGCGGCGGTCACGCGGCTGTGTCCGATGCTGCCGAGCATCGCGCGCAGGGGCAGGGCGCGTTCGGGAAAAAGGCGCGAGGTTTCCCGGCGTGGCAGGGCTTGGAGAGTGCTAAGCACGAAAAGACAGAAATTAGCACAAGCTGACCATAGCAAGAGGAGAAATGATTCCGTATGCTGCGCACGATATTACCTATAGTTTCCCTGAAGACCAAAACCTCTAAACCCTATGTCCTTCAAAGTTGCTTTCATTGGTGCCGGCTCGATCGGCTTTACGCGTCGGCTCGTGGCCGACTTACTGGCCGTGCCAGAGTTTGCTGATATCGAATTCGCCTTCACCGATATCAACGCCCGCAATCTTAACATGGTCGCGGAGCTCTGCCGCACCGACATCGCGGCTAACAAACTGAAGACGAAGATCACCGCGACGACGAACCGCCGTGCGGCGCTGAAGGATGCGAAGTATGTCTTCGTGGTTGTGCGCATCGGCGGCCTCGAAGCGTTCGTGCACGATATCGAGATTCCGCTGAAATACGGCATCGACCAGTGCGTGGGCGACACGTTGTGCGCCGGCGGGATCATGTATGCGCAGCGTGGGATCGCGGCGATGTTGGACTTCTGCCGTGATATTCGCGAGGTCGCCGCGCCTGACTGTCTGTTGCTCAATTACGCGAACCCGATGGCGATGCTCACCTGGGCTGCCAACCAATACGGTGGCGTGCGCTGTGTCGGCCTTTGCCACGGGGTGCAGCACGGGCATTTCCAAATCGCCGAAGTGCTGGGCCTGAAGAAGAAGGACGTGGACATCATCTGTGCCGGTATCAACCACCAGACTTGGTATGTTTCGGTGCAGGCCGAGGGCCGCGACCGCACGGGCGATTTGCTGGCGGCGTTTGAGAAGCACAAGGAATATCACAAGACCGAGAAGGTGCGCATCGATATGCTGCGTCGCTTTGGCTACTATTCGACTGAGTCCAACGGCCATCTGAGCGAATACGTGCCGTGGTATCGCAAGCGCCCCGACGAGATCAAGCGCTGGATCGACATGAGTGTGTGGATCGGCGGCGAGACCGGCGGCTATTTGCGCGTGGTCACCGAAGGCCGCAACTGGTTCCGCGCCGAGTTTGGCCGCGGGGTGCGGCCCAAGCCGCTCGTTTACGGAGCGGCGGAGCGTAGCGAGGAGCACGGTAGTTATATCCTGGAAGGTTTCGAAACCGGCCGGATTTACCGCGGGCATTTCAATCTCGTGAACGACGGCACCATTACGAACCTGCCGCCCGACGCCATCGTCGAGGCGCCCGGCTATGTGGACCGGCACGGTTTCAACACGCCTAGCGTCGGGGATCTGCCGCTTGGCTGTGCGGCGGTGTGTAACGCGAGTATTTCCGTGCAACGCCTCGGGGTCGAAGCCGCCGTCAATGGCAATGACGAACTGCTGCGCCAGGCCATGTTGATGGATCCGCTCGTCGGTGCGGTGTGCAATCCGCCTGAAGTCTGGCAGATGGTGGACGAGTTCCTCGTCGCACACGCGGAGTGGTTGCCGCAATACCGTCGCGCGTCGGCGAAGGCCAAGACGCGGCTCACCAAGGGCCCGCTCATCAAGACCAAGAAATATCGCGGTGCGGCGCGCCTGAAGACGCGCTCGATGGCCGAGTTGAAACGTCTCGAAAAACAGAACCCGCGCGCGGGGCACTAAGAATCCTGCGTCCAGCGGCAGGGTGCAGCGTTTGCATAGGTTGGTTATACATCCATGCAAACGACACCCTGCCTAGTGCCGAGGTTTTCCTTGGATTGAGGCTGGGTGGCTGCCGACAACGCAGGCATGACGGCGAGGCCGCGGGTCACATTTAGGTGACGGAGTGGAATGATATTGAACCATATTCCTTTAAAGGAATATAGTTTCGGGCATGAAACTCGTGCAAATCTACGAATGCCTGTGCGATCAGACGCGGTTACGGCTGCTGCACGTCCTGGCGCAAGGCCCGCTGTGCGTGTGCCATTTCCAGTCGGTGCTGCGTGAGCCGCAGGCAAAAATCTCGAAGCATCTGGCCTACCTGCGGACGCGCGGGCTGGTGGAGGCAGAGCGCCAGGGCAACTGGATGATCTATGCGCTGCCAGCCAAGCCGACGCGTGAACTACGCGCCAATCTCGCGTGCTTGCAGGACTGCGCCGCGGAGCAGCCGGTCTTTCGCCGGGACCTGATCCGGTTGAAAAAACTCGCACCGATGCTCGCGGCCAGCGGGCCCGGCTGTGGTTGCACCTAAATTTATTGCCATGAAGAAAACCCGCATCGCCATCAATGGTTTCGGCCGCATCGGACACCTCGTGTATCGGGCCGCTTGGAACTGGCCGGAGTTCGACTGGGTCCTCGTCAACGAAGTGAAAGGCGGCGCGGCATGTGCGGCGCATCTGCTCAATTTTGACTCGGTGCAAGGTCGCTGGGCGCAGGAAGCGGTGGCAGAGGCGGGCGGCTTTCGTGTGGGAGCGCACACGATTGCTTTCACCGAGCACGCCAAACTTGGCGATGTGCCGTGGCGTGACCATGGTGTGGACGTGGTGCTGGAATGCAGTGGCAAGTTGCGCACGCCGGCGGAGCTGGAGCCGTTTTTTGGACAGGGGGTAACAAAAGTCATTGTTGCGGCGCCGGTCAAAGGTGAGGCATTGAACATCGTGCTAGGCGTGAACGACCACTGTTACGATCCGACGCAGCACCGGCTCATCACCAACGCGTCGTGCACGACCAACTGTCTCGCGCCGATTGTGAAGGTGATTCACGAAGGTATCGGCATCGAGCGTGGCGCCATCACGACGGTGCACGATGCCACGAACACGCAGAGCATCGTGGACCGTCCCGACAAGGACCTGCGCCGTGCGCGGGCGGCCGGGCTCTCGCTGATCCCGACGACGACGGGTTCGGCGACAGCGATTAGTCTGATTTATCCTGAGCTGCGCGGAAAACTCAATGGTCACGCGATCCGCGTGCCGTTGCTCAATGCGTCGCTGACGGACTGCGTTTTCCATGTGAAACGTTCCACAACCGTGGAGGAAGTAAATGGGTTGCTCCGCGCTGCGGCCACGCAAGGACCGCTGGCCGGCATCCTCGGCTACGAGGAGCGCCCGCTAGTGTCGGTGGATTACAAAGGTGATCCGCGCTCGGCGATTGTGGACGCGCTCTCCACGATGGTCGTCGATGGCACGCTGGTGAAAATCTATGCGTGGTATGATAACGAATGGGGCTACGCCAACCGCATGGCGGAGCTCGCGCGGAAGGTGGCGGGATCGCTTTGAGCTGTGGGCTGCCGTTGATGAACTTGCGCAACTATAGCCTCGTGACTGGCGCCTACTGGGCTTTTACGCTCACGGATGGGGCGCTGCGGATGTTGGTGCTGCTGCATTTTTTTCACCTGGGCTTTAGCCCGGTGACGCTGGCGTTCCTGTTTCTGCTCTACGAATTCTGCGGGATTGTGACCAATCTGCTCGGCGGTTGGATCGCGGCGCGGATGGGGCTGCGCGTGACACTGGTGGCGGGACTGGCGCTGCAAGTAGCGGCACTCGGGCTGCTCGCGCTCCTGAATCCGGTGTGGCCGGAATTTTACGCGGTGGCCTGGGTTATGGGGTCGCAGGCGCTCTCGGGAATCGCGAAGGACCTGACGAAGATGAGCGCGAAGAGTGCCATCAAGGTGCTCGTGCCAGCGGATGCGAAAGGGACGCTGTTTCGGTGGGTGGCGCTGCTCACTGGTTCGAAGAACGCACTGAAAGGCGTGGGATTTTTCCTCGGTGGGTGGTTGCTGGCGACGGCGGGCTTTGCGGGCGCGCTCGGAATCATGGCTGGCGCGCTGGCGGTGATGTGGCTGGCCGCGTGGACGATGTTGCCGCGGGAGTTGGGACGGACGAAGGCGAAGACGGGGTGGCGGGAGATTTTTTCAAAGAGCCGTGAGATCAACGTGCTGTGCACCGGGCGATTTTTTCTCTTTGGCGCGCGCGACATCTGGTTCGTGGTGGGCGTGCCGGTTTTTCTGCGCGGAGTGCTGGGCTGGAGTTTTGAACAAGTGGGCGCGTTTATGGCGTGCTGGGTAATCGGCTACGGGATCGTGCAGGGCGCGGCGCCGTTGGTGCTACGCGGTCGGGCGCCAGCGGGCGGCACGGCTGTAGGTCTTGCCGCCGCGCTCGCGCTGGTCGCGGCGGCGGTGCCGCTGGCGCTTATGGCGGGCTGGCCGGCGAACTGGGTGATCGTGGGTGGACTGGCGCTTTTTGGCGCGGTGTTTGCGCTGAACTCGGCGGTGCACTCCTACCTGATCCTTGATTACACGGATAGGGACAAAGTCGCGCTGAACGTGGGTTTCTATTACATGGCCAACGCGGCAGGGCGATTGGTGGGCTGTCTATTCTCAGGCGTGTTTTATCAGCTGGCGGGACTCGCGGGCTGCTTGTGGGGCGCATTTGGCTTCGCGGTGCTGGCGGCGTTGGCCGCGCTCGGTCTGCCGCGAGCGGCGGCGCATCCGGAAAAATTGCGCACGGCGATGGGATTGAAAAATGCCGGCGGCGAGTGAGGGTAAGTCACAAACGGCGGTTGCCAAGCGCGGTGCTGGCGCATGGGGTGAGGGTTCGCATGAAACTTGATATTCCGGCCGGAGACTTTGCGGGTTATATTTTTGATCTTGATGGCACGCTCATCGACACGATGCCGCTGCACTACCGGGCTTGGGATGCGGCGATGCGGGCGGTGGGTCTGCCGCATGCACTGGACGAGGATTACTTTTACGCGCTGGGGGGAGTGCCGACGCGGCGGGTGGCGGAACTGTTTGGCGAACGCTACGGGCTGAAGCTCGACCCCGACCACGTGTTTCACATCAAGGAGAAGCTTTTCACTGAGCTACAGACGGAGGCGCGACTCATTGAGCCGGTGGTGGCGTTTGCGCGGCAGAAGACGGCGACGCATCCGCTGGCGATCGCGTCGGGCGGGCCGCGGGTGATTGTGCAGCGGTCGTTGGAAGTCACGGGACTGACGCCACTGTTTCGCGCGGTGGTGACGGCGGACGATGTGGTGCACGGCAAGCCGTCGCCGGATATGTTTTTGCTGGCGGCGCAACAGCTGGGCGTGGCGCCGGAACGGTGCCTGGTGTTTGAAGACGCGGAACCGGGCATCAAGGGCGCGCTCGCGGCGGGCATGCAGGTGGTGCGCGTGCCGAGCCGGCGGTGAACGCGGCGATTTAAGGCTTGGGCGGGCGCGTTGAACTGTGTTCCAGTCGCACGATGAAACTTGAGGATTTGGCCAAAGCAGAAGTGCGGTCGCAGCCGATTTACGAGCCGGGAAAACCGATCGAGGATGTGGCGCGTGAACTTGGCTTGGAACGCGACAGCATCATCAAGCTGGCTTCGAACGAGAATCCCTTTGGCCCTTCGCCCAAGGCGTTGGCGGCGGCGCGACTGGCGCTGGAGCAGGGCGAACTTTATCCCGATGGCGGCTGTTTTGCGCTGCGGCGGAAGCTGGCGGAAGTGACGCAACTGGCGCCGGAGCAGTTTATCATCGGCAATGGCTCGAATGAAATCATCGAGTTGCTGGGGCATGTGTTCTTGAAGCCAGGCGACGAGGTGGTGATGGGTAATCCGTCGTTCGTGGTCTATAAACTGGTGGCGTTACTCTTCGGTGCGAAGCCGGTGGAAGTGCCGCTGGTCAACCACTGCCATGTGCTGGCGGATCTGGCGGCGGCGATTACGCCGCGGACGAAAATGGTGTTTGTGCCGAGTCCGAACAACCCGACGGGCACGGCTAATCCGGAGGCGGAGCTGCTGGCATTTGCGCGTGCGCTCCCGGAGCACGTGATCTGTGTGTTTGACGAGGCGTATGCGGAATATCTGGATGCGCCGCCGGACTTGCGTCCGCTGATTCGTGAAGGACGGAAGGTTATTTGCCTGCGGACGTTTTCAAAAATATACGGACTGGCCGCGCTGCGCGTCGGTTATGGTTATGCGAGCGCTGAACTGGCGGCGCTGCTGAATCGGGTGCGGCAACCGTTTAATGTGAACGCGATCGGACAGGCGGCGGCGGTCGCAGCGTTGGACGATAGGGAGTTCACGACCAAGTGCCGGACGGAGAATCGGCGCGGCATGGCGCAGTTGGTTGAAGGTTTTCGGGCGCAGGGACTCGAGACAGTGGCAAGCGTGGCGAATTTTGTGCTCGTGCGCGTGGGCGATGGAGCCGCGGTTTTTGACGCGTTGCAACGGCGCGGGCTGATTGTGCGGCCGGTGCGGTCCTACGGGATGCCGCACTGGGTGCGCGTGACGGTGGGGACGCAGGCGCAAAATAAACGGCTGCTCACGGAGCTTGCCGCGGTGCTGCGCCAATGAGTGGTCGCTTACAGTAACGAGGGCTGCGCGGGAAGTTTTGCGATAGCCAACTGCGCACGGATAGCTTCGAGAGCGACGGTGCGTTCGCGGGAGAAGAGCAAGCGATCGCTGCCCAGGAGTTCTTGCGCCTGCGCGAGGATTTGGCGGGAAGGCTTTCGCGTGGTGAGGAGTTGACGCACATGGGTGGGGAGGGCGTCGGTGTTTTCGTCTTCGATGTCTGATTCGATCAGGCTGGTGAGAGCGGCTTGGTTGAGGGGATCGGCCGCGACTGCGCGCGAAAGAGTGGCGCGAGAAGGTTGGCGGGCGCCGATTTCCTTGAGGCGATTGGCGATCGCCACGAGGTTGCCCGCACGCAGATTTTCCGCGGCGAGATAGTTGTTTAGACAAAGCAAACCGGCTTCGGGGTCATGGTTGCCATAGTGAGCGATCGCTTGGAGGCCGTTGCTGATGTTTAGATAGTGCGGCGGGGGCGAGGGAGTTTGCCTGGCGAATTCTGCGGCGGCGGCGAGGGCGCTGGGGTAGTCTTTCGCGACAACCAGCGCTTCGATGACTAGAAGAGCGACGGCTTCGGACTGACCTTGGGTGGACGGTAACTGGGCCTGGACTTGACGAACGAGAGCAGGGTTGCCGGTGGTCGCAGCGAATTCGGCCAAGGCGAGGAGTGCGTCCGCATTGTGGGAAAAATACTGGAGAGTGGCATCAGCCTCGGCTTGGAAAGCGGCGTGATCGTGTGCGCGCAAGGAGTCACGCAGAAGTTCGATACGGGGGCGAGCGGCTTCAGGGCGGGCTAGTTGAAAGACGAGACTAAACTGCCGGGCTTCATCGTCCCGAGAGTCCTCGCGGAGGTAGTTAATGAGTTGCGCGTAGATTTCTTCATCGGCGGGAAAATCTTGCGTGAGGGTGCGTAGTTGGTGGAGAGCGAGTTCGCGGTAACCGCGTTCCCATTGGATTTTTGCGGTGAGTAGGCCGCTTTCGCGTGGGTTATTAAGTAAATTGCGGTTAAGCAGGTAGCTTTCCGCTTGGTCGTAGTTACCTCGATAATAACACGCGGTGGCGGCACCGAGGCTAGCGATTTGCGTTATTTCTGGCGGTGCTGGTGAAGTGGATTTGGATTGTTGACGTAGAAGGTCATCGCACAAGGAGAAGGCCTGTTGGTCTTTTTGGTTTACAAACAAAAATGATAGAACGGTCTTGAAGTAAGCGGGATCACGGCGGTGATACTTGAGGCCAGTGAGTAAGGTTTTTTCGGCGAGATCCGGGCGACGTAAATCGATTTGTAGTTGAGCAAATAATAACAGGCCTTCTTGGTCATCGGGGGCTTTGGCTAAACCCACCCTTAGCGCATGAGTGCCTGCTTTAAAGTCACCGGCATGCAATAAGTTTAGGGCCTCTTTGATCAGGGCTCGACCCTGTTTGACCTCATATTGCGCCCAGCGATGAGGAAGCGGGAGGAGTAAAATCTCTTGAATAGTTACGTTACGCGGTCCTCCACGAAATTTGATGAAGCAAAATATGGTTGCACTGGAAATTAGGTAGATTGAGGCCGATCCCAGAATGAAAATTAACGAAATCAGAATTGCGGAATTCTTTTTCTTGGATGAAATCATAAATAGTTGTTCATAAATTGGATCATGATTTTTATAGTTTATGATGAAACGTGTGAAAACTGATTGAGACTATCTATAGGGCAGCCAGTTGGCTCAGCTTTTGCTTATCTAAAGGAAAACGTTCATCGTTTGTTTAGTGTTTTATGTGGTTTCCTTTTTGGGATTGCATTTAGGGGTGTATTACCGAGCTAAATCCCAAAATAATGCTTGCCGGTCATTAATTAATTGGGTTTGGATATATTTTTGCGATAAATATAGGGTTTTTATCCTAGACAAACGATAAGTTTTTAAGAAAAATATTTACGACACTGATTCACTACTTCACGTTTCTTCACTTACCAACCAAGCACGAACCCATCTCATTTATGAACAAGCGCATTAGTATCCTAGTTGCCTCAGTCGCCATTAGCACGGCGGCGTATTCTGCTCCCTTTCTCGCCGTGGGCGATGGTGCCGAGCTCTTTCTCACGGGCACCGTTGGTGTGCGTGCAGATGACAATATCTTCCTCACTGCGGCTGAGGTTGACGACGTCATCTTAGATATCAATCCGGGCTTCGATTTGGTTTTTGGAAAAAACGCTGCCACCAAGGGGCATTTTAGTTACGTCGAAAGCTTTTTGAATTACTCTGACAATGACCGGCTGAACACCTCTCTTTCGGCGGTGAATTTTTCCAGCAATTACGATGACGGAAAATCTAAACTTGATGCGAAAGCTGGATATAATCAGGTCAATCAGAATACCTTCGATGTTCAGGGCCTTTCGCGCCGCGATATCGCTACGGCCAGTCTGATCGCTGAGGTTTCGGTTACGGAAAAATCTAGCATCGGGTTCGGTGGCACTTACAGCGATACGGATTATAAGCGCAACACGCTGAGCGACTTGACGGAATTCACTGTTCCGGTTAACTACTACTACGAACTCAATCCCAAGCTCGATCTGAGCTTAGGTTTCCGCTATCGCGACTCGAATGTTCAGCTGGGACTTGACTCCAAGGACTATGCTTATCGAGTTGGTTTCCGCGGTGAGTTTACCCCTAAGGTAATTGGCAGCGTGCAGGTTGGTTTTGGCAATCGCGAATTGTCTAATGGTCAAGATAAAGATATCTTGGATGTCGATGCTGCGGTGAACTTTTTGCTCTCGGAAAAGACAACTTTCCAAGTTACGGCGAGCAATGATTTTGGCACCTCTTCTTCTGGTGCTGATCAAAAGACCTTTTCTTTGGGTGGAAATATCATCAACAAGGCGAGCGATGAATGGTATGTCCGTGCCGGTCTTTCTTACCGTGCTCTGGATTACTACACACGGACCGATGATTTTATCGAAGGGCAGTTGGGCGCAGATTACATCGTCAATGCCAACGTGACGATTACCGGAGCTTATGCCTACCGTAATTACGAGTCAGATTTGGGCGGTGCTGGTTTTAAGAACAACGTGTTTAGTCTCTCGGCCAATTTCCGCTACTAAAAGGCGTTGAGATTGACGGGTTTTATTTTGCGGAAGAATGACCTTTGGGTCTTCTTCCGCTTTTTTTCCTCATGACGATTTTATCGATGGCAGTCCGTTTTCTGGCACTAAGTTTAGGCTTATTATCATTCGCGCAGGCTTATGGGGGCGAGGGGAATCCGGCCAAGGCTGATTATGTGCTACAAGCTTCGGATCTGCTCCGGGTGCAAGTCTTTCAAGAAGATGGACTCATGCGCGAGGTGCGCATATCGCAGGAATACACCATCACTTTGCCATTAATTGGCACAGTTGATCTGCGAGGTAAATCTCTTCGACAGGCTGAAGACAGTATCCGCGAGTTATACGATCGAGATTATTTGGTTAATCCCCAGGTTAATATCATCGTGTTGGAATATGCCAAACGCACGGTGAACGTCCTCGGTTCTGTGAATACTCCCGGCGCGGTCCTTTTCCCTCAGGAAGAGCCGTTGACCCTGCTTGATGCCATATCTCGTGCAGGTGGATTCAATCGCTTGGCTGATCGTAAACGCGTAAAGCTCTCACGCACCACGGCCGAGGGAAAAACGGAAAACAACATCATTAATGCGGATGAACTCATTCAAAGTGGCAATACCCAGACATGGATGCTGCTGCGTGATGATGTGATTTTTGTGCCCGAGCGCGTGCTGTAACTCATTTTCAATGGATTCTGACCCACAAAAAACTCAAAGTAGCAGCAGTTATGGATATGCCGGCGGTTATGCTGGTTACTCGGCCGTGGGTTATGGCGGCAATGAAGATCCGAATACTGCTGCGCATCGCACGGTAAAAGACTACCTGCTCATTTTACGTGAGCGCATCTGGTATATCGTTGTGGCGTTCCTTGTCGTTTTTTCATCGGCCATTCTTTACACGCTCAGTCAGACGAAACTTTATGATTCCGTAGCGTCTGTGCAGATTTTCCGCCGCGATCCGACTATTATGCAGGTGCAGGCGGTCATGGACAATGAAATCCGCTCAGCCGAGGATTTGAACACACAGGTCAAGATTTTGGAAAGTGCGGCGATCATTCAGAAAGTTGCCGAACGTTTGACCGGTGATGACCTGCGCCGATTCATGGCGCCTTATGAAAAGGAGAATGCCAGTGATCCGGTGCTGCCGATTGAGATTTTGGCTGAAAATCGTAAGATCATTCCGCAGCGTCTTTCGCTTCTGATTCAAGTTCAGTATCGACATCCAGATCGGCTGATTGCGGCCAAAGTAACCAATCTGTTTGTCGATGAATTCATCACCTACAACGCGCGTGTGCGCATCGATGAATCAATGAAAGCGGTGGAGGATCTAAAATCCCGGGCAGATGATCAACGCAAGAAAGTCGATGAACTCTCGGTCAAACTCCAAGCTTACCGCGAGAAGAACAATCTGGTGTCACTCGACCAGCGCAAGGACATCGTAACCGAGAAATTAAAGGCGCTCAGTCTTTATCTGACCCAGTGCACGGCCAAGCTGAAGGACTCTGAGATTCGTTGGAACCAGGTGCAGGAACGGCAAGCCAGCGGCGGCGATTTAACTGAATTACCGTTTATTGCGGCGCAATCTCAGATCGGGCCGCTTTTGCAGCAGCTGTCGTCGCAGAAGATTGTGATTTCGCAACTCAAGGATCGTTACCGGGCCAAACACCCGTCGATGACTGAGGCGGTGAACAGTCTCGCGCAAACTGAGTTGGAGATGAAGCGAGCGATTGATTCGGCGGCGGCATCGATCGAATCGGAATATCAGACAGCGCTACGCAATGAGAAAGAGGCTCGTATTTCTTTAGCCAATCAAGAGGCCGAGTCGCTTGAGCTGGATCGCTATCAAGTCGAATATTCCAATCTTGAGCGTGATTTTAAGATTAATGAACAAATTTTAGAGAGCATCTTATCTCGTTCCCGCGAGACATCGATGACTAGCACTATCGAAACGCAAAATGCACGCGTCGTGGATAAGGCCGTGCCGGCCTTACAGCCGAGTTCGCCCAGAGTTATTCTGAATCTGGCTTTGGGGTTTGTGGGTGGTATCGGACTTGGTCTGGCGTTCGCGTTTTTTGTCGCGATGATCGATGACCGGGTCAAAAGTTCATTTGATATCGAGTCAGTCATTGGCCTCCAGCTCATTGGCGTAATTCCGCAGATCAAAAAGCTAGAGCAGTCGGAAAAAGCCCAGATCGTGGCTAATAACGCTGATCGTCAGGTTTCTGAAGCATTCCTTACGTTGCACTCTGGCTTGCGGCTCAAGGATGAGAGTAAGAATGCCAAATGCATGCTGATCACCAGCACCATTCCCGGCGAAGGCAAGTCATTCACCACCACGAATATCGCACTCACCTTTGCGGCTCATGGCGAAAAAGTCATCATCGTCGATTGCGACTTGCGCAAACCCAGTATCCATAAGGGTCTCAAATTGGAAAACACCAAAGGTGTGATTGATGTATGTTCTGGCAGTCTCACGATTGATGAGGTCGTCAATCGTGGCGTGCATCCTAACCTTGATGTCATGGTAGCCGGTGGCCGGGCGAAGAATCCTACGCACATTCTTAACAGCAAAAATTTTGAGATGATGCTCATAGAGCTGCGCAAGCGTTATGATCGTGTATTTGTCGATACGCCTCCTTTGGCTGCAGTGAGTGACGCGTTGATCATCCTGCCCTTGGTGGATGGTTCCATCTTCACTATTTTCTTTAACAAGGTGAGACGCAAAGCTGCCCAGTTTGCTGCCGGCCGGTTGTTGAATGCCAATGTGCCTAATTTCGGCGCTGTGCTCAATGGTCTTAACCTGGCGGTTTCGGGTTACTACTATGCGCAGTATTACGACAAGTCCTATAAGGATTACTACGTCGTGAAATCGGCCGAAGATAAGGAGTAAGACTCCGGCAAGCTTTCCAATTCGAGCCGCGAATTTTTCGCGGCTTTTATTTTGCCGCAGCGCGAAGCAATCGATCGTTGATAGCTTCGGCCATGCCAGAGCCACTGGCACGTTCGACGTGAATTACAGAAAACCCAGCCGTGTCCAACTTGCGAAGCTTGGCGAAGAGCCGACGGGCAACTTGCCGCAGGTCTCCATGAGCATCCAACCAGAGGATGTTGCGGGCTGAGGTTCGCATCGGCTTTTTCAGGAAGAGCCAGGCCTCGTCCGGTTGACTGCGTAGCGCTTGTTTGAGGGATAATTTCTGGTGCAACACGACCCGCGTCTTGGGGCTGTAGTGCCGCTTCAACAACCCTGGGGCGAGCTGAGGCGTTTGAGCTGAACCCGCTTTTGATACTTTGCCCGACACGGCGCGGCTAAGCGTGCGCTGCAGCGCTGCTCGCGTTATGGCACCCGGGCGCAGGATGCGCGGCCGGGCTGGGTGGCGGAGATCCGCGATGGTAGACTCGAGGCCGATGGTCGCGGCGCCTCCGTCTAAGATGGAATCGATGCGCCCACCCAAGCCCTGCATCACGTGCTTGGCCGTAGTCGGACTCACATAGCCAAATGGATTCGCGCTAGGCGCAGCGAGCGGTAACTGGCAGAGCCTGAGTAGCCGGCAGAAAAGCGGGTGGCTGGGCATGCGCACGGCGACGCTGGACAGGCCAGCCGTGACTTCGGTGGGCACAATATCGCGTTTTGGGAGGATCAGCGTCAGCGGGCCCGGCCAGAATGCCTTGGCGAGCTTTAACGCGGCTTCATTGGGCACGGCAATCTGCTCAAGCTGCTCCAAGGAGTGGATGTGCACGATCAGCGGGTCGCTGGCGGGGCGCCCTTTTGCGGTAAAGATCCGCCGGCATGCCTTGGAGTCCAGGGCGTTGGCGGCCAGTCCATAAACGGTTTCCGAAGGCACTGCGACGAGTTTACCCTGCTGCAATTGGCGGGCGAGCAGGGCTAGGTTGCGCGCGGTGCCGCGATAAATCCGGGCGCGGGGTTTGGCGGTCATGGCACAAAAAAGCCGGAGTATGCACTCCGGCTGATTAAATTAGGCTGCGAAACCGTGTCCCAATTACTGGGACAGGAGCATGTTGCGCGAGTGCTTGATCGTGCGAGTAACAGCGCGCTGGTGCTTTGCGGAAAAACCGGTGTATTTGCGGGGCAGGATCTTGCCCGTGTCGGTAACGTAGCGGACCATCAGCTGGGGAGCGGTAAAAGGAATTTCCGCGGGGGTGAGGGTCTGTGTCTTTTGTTCGGTGGTGGTCATGACTGAAATGGAGGGTTGACAGTGCGTTTGAGGGTCGGGATGTCAACTGGCATTTCTTCGATCGTGCAGTGGCCCTGATACCTGTTTTAATTACCTCACCGAAAGGCTTTTGGGTCCCCGTAGCTCAAATGGATAGAGCAAGCGTTTCCTAAACGCTGGATCCCGGTTCAATTCCGGGCGGGGGCACCAGTGCCGGATTTGCCGCTTGCCCGGCCGAAAGCCGCCACCCACGTTTTGCCCGTCATGCCCAATAGCTTCGGAACTCTCTTCACCATCACCACCTGGGGCGAAAGCCATGGGGCGGGCGTGGGCGTGGTTATTGACGGTTGCCCTCCCAATTTGCCCCTCACGGTGGAAGAAATCCAAGTCGAGCTCGACCGTCGCCGCCCTGGTCAGAGCGACATTGTTACGCCCCGGAAAGAGGAGGATCGCGTTGAGATTCTGTCGGGCCTGCACGAAGGGAAAACTACCGGCACGCCGATTTCGCTGCTCGTGCGCAATGCCGACGCCCGCTCTTCGGCCTATGACGAGATGAAGGAGAAATTCCGTCCGTCGCACGCGGATTACACTTATCAGGCCAAGTTCGGTATCCGCGATCATCGCGGCGGCGGCCGTAGTTCGGCCCGCGAGACCATCGGTCGCGTGGCGGCCGGGGCGATTGCCAAAAAGATCCTTACTATGTCCGGCGCCGTGGAGATTCGTGCGTTTCTCACCCGCGTGCACGACATCGTCATGCCGGCCAGCGATGCGTTTCCCACGCTGGCCGAAGTGGAAGCCTCACCAGTGCGATGTCCGCATCCGGAGACGGCCCAGCGGATGGTTGAGCGGATCAAGGCCGTGCGCAGCAACGGTGACTCCGTGGGCGGCGTCATCGAGTGCCGCGTGCGCGGACTCCCGGCCGGTTTGGGCGAGCCCGTCTTCGACCGGTTGGAGGCTGACCTCGCCAAGGCCATGCTCTCGCTGCCCGCGACCAAGGGCTTCGAGGTGGGCAGTGGCTTTGCCGGCACGCTGCTCAAGGGGTCGGAGCACAACGATCCTTTTGTCATGCGCGACGGTGTCGTGCACACCACGAGCAACCGCTCTGGCGGCGTGCAAGGCGGCATCAGCAACGGCGAAGAGCTCGTATTCCGCGTGGCATTCAAGCCGACGGCGACGATCCTCCAACTACAGCAGACGGTCGACGTGCACGGCCACGACACTGAGTTGATGGGCCGTGGGCGGCACGATCCCTGTGTGGTGCCGCGGGCGGTGCCGATTGTTGAGGCGATGGCAGCGCTCGTGCTGCTCGATCATTGGATGCGGCACTTTGCGCAAAACCGCCTCTTCAAATTCTGATGCCCGCCGATAAACCGCTCATTTACCTCGTGCTCGGCGTGACTGGTTCGGGCCGACGCGAGGTGCTGGAGGATTTGATCACCAGCGGCCTCGATGTGAGTGACCGGCCGCTCGTGCTGCTTTCCGAGCAGGAACCGCCGGCCGCCTCGGATGCGCGCTTGGCGAATATTGCCCCTTGGAAGTGGACGGATGGGTTCATGCTTTTGCCTGAGGTGGGTGATGTGACGCATGTTTTCGTGGTCACGGACGGGCGCAGCAATCCCGTTGATCAAGTTGAAGTATTCAAAGGCTGGCTGGAGTCGTCGGGCGGCGAGCTCGCGCGGGTGATTTGCGTGGTCAATTGCCAGCTCGCGGAAAAACACCCCGCGTTATTCGCCTGGTATGAGGCGTGCGCGCATTTTTCCGATGTCGTGCTCCTCAACAAGCGCGAGGGTGTGGCCAACAAATGGCTCTCGGATTTCCAGGGGAAGTTTAAGGACCAGTTCTATCCATTCCTGATGGAACTGGTCAAAAACGGGCGCGTCAAAAATCCGGCCCTCATCCTCGAGCCGCAGGCCCGCCGGATGTCGCATTATTTTGATGAAGACGTGAATTGGGTCATCACCGGCACCGACACGGATGCCGATGATGAGGAGGAAGGCTCGGACGGCGACGACGAAGACGTCGAGGTGTCGCCCGAGGAAGATCCTTATTTCGCGCGGTTATCTGGCGGACGCCGGGTCAAGGAGTTGCCCAACGTCGCCAAATACCTCGGCTCAACCTGAGCGGTTGGCCGGTTACTTTGTAGCAGCGACCGCGGCGACAAAGGCCTTGGCCTTGGCGGTGATCGCGGCCCAGTTCTTTTCCTTCAGCGCCTTGGCGTCGACGAGTGAGCTGCCCGCGGCCGTGGCCATGGCGCCGGCCTTGAGGAATTCGCCCACATTTTCCGCGTTCACGCCGCCTGTCGGGACCAGCTCAATTTGCGGCAGCGGGCCCTTGATGGACTTGATGTAGGCGGGGCCGAAAAATTCAGCGGGGAAAACCTTGGCCGCATCGGCGCCGGCTTCCCAAGCGTTGACGATTTCCGTGGGCGTAAAGGCGCCGCTGAAAACCGGCACACTGTAGCGGCGGCAGAGAGTGATGACGTCGGGGCGCAGCGCCGGAGTGACGATAAACTTAGCGCCAGCCAGAATGCCGGCGCGGGCGGTCTCGGCGTCGAGCACCGTGCCGAGGCCGAAGAGAAAATCTGGCAGTTCTGCGGTGGCCTTCTCCAGCATGCGGATGGCGCCGGGCGTGGTCATCGTAAGCTCGATGCTCGTAAGCCCGCCGTCGGCGAGGGCCTTGGCGCAGTCAAGCAGACCGTCGGAATTGTCGGCCCGGATCAGTGCGACGACTTTTTCCGAGCGAATTTTGGAGAGAATGGCTTCCTTCTTCATAGT
Organism: uncultured Opitutaceae bacterium; assembly: GCA_964525935.1. Taxonomy (GTDB): domain Bacteria; phylum Verrucomicrobiota; class Verrucomicrobiia; order Opitutales; family Opitutaceae; genus UBA2377. The sequence goes on from CAZGJZ010000002.1 coordinate 395,265, forward strand.
GGGGAAAGCAGTGTGGGATTCCGGCCGGGCAAGGGAAATCAATTTTCTTGCTCCCGGAGCGTTGCGAGTGTCTTTTGCCCCTCCCGTCACGCCCGGGTGGTGGAATTGGTAGACACGCAGGTCTCAGAAGCCTGTGCCTTAACAGCATGGGGGTTCGAGTCCCCCCTCGGGCACCATTTAACCCCTTTCGTTTATCGAGAGGGGTTTTTCGTTTTGGCGGTGCCGGGCGTCATTGCATGAACTTACCGCCGTCGACGACCAAGTTTTGACCCGTGATGCCGCCGGCGCTTTGCGAAAGGAGGAAGAGGGTCAGGGGCGTGACGTGCTCCTCGGTCAGCAGAAACTTCAGGGCTTGGGCTTCGAGCAGTTCGCGGCGGTCCCGGGCGGTGGCGTGTTCGCGCAGTTGCTTTTCCGTCATGATCCAGCCGGGCGACACGGTGTTGACGCGGATGCCTTCCAGGCCGAGTTCGCGGGCCAGTGAGCGGGTGAACCCAATGATGCCGGACTTGCCGGCGTTATAGAGCGAGAATGGGGCGAGCCCGAGCAGGTAATTGGTCGTGGCGACGTTGACGATCGACCGGCCGGTGCCGCGGCGCAGCGCGGGGAGGGCGGCTTGCGTGACGATAAAATACGGCCGGAGGTTGGTGGCGATTAGCCGGTCGAAATCCTTCACCGTGGCGCGTTCGAACTCGATGCGCGGGTCAATTGCCGCGTTGTTCACCAGATGGTCGATGCGCCCGTTGAAGGCGGCGGCCTGTTTCACGAAGGCGCGGGCGGCGGCAGGATCGCTGAGGTCGGCTTGGATAAAATGCGCCCGTGGTCCCAGTGTAGCGGCGACGGTTTCGCCTTTTGCTTTGGTTAAGCCGCAAAAGAAGACGTCCGCGCCCAAGCCCACGAGAGCTCGCACCAGATCGCGACCGAGTCCGTCGGAACCACCGGTCACGACGACGACGCGGCCGGCGAATTCCGTCGCTGGCGGCAAGGGCGGCGTGCGCGGAGTGCGGACAGCAGGGCGTTTACCCGCGGCGGGGCGTGCGCGCTTCATGGGTTGATGATGATTTTGTTGCGGACGGCGCCATCCATGACCGCGAGTGCGTCGTTGATCTGGTCGAGTTTAAAGCGGTGCGTCACGATTTTGCCGGGATCGACGAGTTGACGCTCCATGAGGCGAATCGCGCTTTGCATGGCGAGCGGGGTGGTGCCGAAACTGGCGTCCATGCGGCCTTCGAGGAAATGCGTCAGGCCGCCATCGAGCTCGAATTTTTCGTGAGTGGTGATGCCGAAGAGGTTCCACTTGGTGCCGCGCCGGCGCAGATCGACCATGAGCCGCACGGCGCCGATCGGACCGGCGGCCTCGACGACGAGATCGGGTCCGCCAGGGATGATTTCGTAGACGCGCGATTTCGCCTGGCTGTCGCTGTTGTCGACCACATGGGTGGCGCCGAAGCGCAGGGCGGTGGCGCGGGCGTGGGCGCTATTGTCGATCGCGATGAGCCGGCCGGCGCCGGCGGCTTTGGCGACCATGAGGCAGAGCAGGCCGATGCTGCCGACGCCGATGATGACGACATCATCGCCGACTTTCATTTCGCTGTATTGGACGAGGCCTTTCCACGCACCGCTCAACGGCTCGGTCAGGGCCGCAGCGTCGAAGGAGATTTCCTTCGGTTTGTGAAACAGGCACTGCTCCTTCGTGCGCATGTATTCGGCGAAGGCGCCGGCCCAGACATCCTCGGGTCCGTCGCCGCCGGTGGTGAAGGCGGTGTCGCAGTAGTGGGTGTTGCCGACACGGCAATGCGCACAATAGCCGCAGTAGCCGGAAGGCTGGCAGATGACTTCGTCGCCTTCCTTGAAGTGCCGCACGCCGGCGCCGACGGCGGTGACCACGCCGGAAGGTTCGTGGCCGGGAATGAAGGGAAAGTTTACGTTTTTCCGGATGCCGCGGATGGCCTTGTAGTCGGTGGCGCAGATGCCGCAGGAGTGGATGCGCACGACGACTTCGTCAGAGGCACGCGGCTCGGGCCGCGGGACTTCTTCGACACGGAGGTCGTTTACCTTGTGCAACACGGCGGCCTTCATCGTTTTCATCAGGGGTAGAATCCCGCCTTGGAGTGGAGTGGGCGGGATAAGCTGAAGCCTACGCTTGGCCTTGGGTCGCATACAAGTCCCGCGTGGCAAACGTCTCAGCTGTTGACCGGCGACGGGCCAGAAATGCATTGCGAGGGGCAAACCCAAGCGGGCAGGCTCGCGCGCGTGACGTTCAAATTCTGGAGATGGCCGCTGGCCAACCAAATCATGGCCGGCCTCGCGCTGGGTATGCTGCTTGGCTTGTGGGTCGAACACACGGTAACCGACCCGGTTGCGCTGCAATCGCTCGACTGGTGGCTGGTCAATGTGATCCAGCCGGTCGGCAAGCTTTTCATCCGGATCATTTTCATGATCGTGATCCCGCTCATCTTCTCGGCGATCGTGCTGGGCGTGGCGGAGATGGGCGATGTGCGCAAACTCGGTCGCGTCGGCCTCAAGGCGGTTTTCTTCACGCTCCTGCTTTCCGGCACCAGCGTGGTGTTGGGTATCGTGCTCGTGAACGTGCTGGCTCCGGGCAAGCAACTCTCGGCGGAAACGAAAACCGAGCTGACGGCGAAATACGGCGGTGCGGTCGCGGCCAAGGTGGAGCAGGGGACGAAGAAAGCCCCGCTGGCCGACACCTTGCTCGGGTTGATCCCGCAAAACCCGCTGGCGGAGGCGGTCAATGCCTTTGCGCCCAACTACACCGGCGGCGGCTTGATCGCCGTCATGGTGTTCAGTCTGTTCTTCGGCGTGGCGATGGCCATGGCGCCCCCGGAAAAAGTCGCCGGGTTGCTGGCGGTTTTGCAGGGCACGTTTGAAGTGTGCATGCGGATCATCGGGTTTGCGATGAAGCTCGCGCCGCTCGGGGTGGCGTGCCTCGGGTTCAGCCTGACGGCGACGCTTGGTTTGGATGTCGTGCGCAGTCTGGGTTTTTACGCCGGTGTCGTGGTGCTCGGCCTCGCGCTGCACCAATTCGGGACCTATTCGCTGTTTTTGAAATTGGTTGGAGGTAAATCGCCAGTGCAGTTTTTCCGGCAAACGCAGGAGGCGATGGTCACGGCCTTCAGCACGTCATCCAGCAACGCGACACTGCCGGTATCGATGCGCGTGGCGGAGGAAAACCTGAAGCTCCCGGCGCGGATCAGCCGCTTTGTGCTGACGGTGGGTGCGAGCGCCAACCAGAACGGCACCGCCCTCTACGAAGGCGTGACGGTGTTGTTCCTTGCGCAAGTGTTCGGTGTGGATCTTTCCCTCGGCCAACAATTCGTGGTCGCGCTGATGTGCATCATGGCCGGCCTCGGCACGGCGGGAGTGCCCGGCGGTTCGCTACCGCTCGTCGTCGGGGTGTTGGTGACCATCGGCGTGCCCGGCGAAGCGATTGCGATCATTCTGGGTATCGACCGGCTGCTCGACATGTGCCGGACGGCGCTGAACGTCACGGGCGACCTCGTGCTGGCGGTGCTGGTGGCCAAGGGCGAACCGGAAACGAATCCGAGCACGGACTAACGGTCGGGCCGCGGCACCATGCCAACGCTTTCTTTCAGTGCGGTGCTGCTGGCGGCGGGTCGGTCTTCTCGCATGGGAACGGACAAGGCCTTGCTGCCGTGGGACGGTCAGCCGTTGTGGCGCCGGCAGCGGGAGGTGCTGCAACAGGCTGGCGCGGCGGAGATTTTCCTGTCGGTGCGTCCGGAGCAAACGTGGGTGCCACCTGATGCGTTGGTCGTGCGCGATGAGACTGAAAACGCCGGACCGCTGGCTGGCATCGCTGCGGCGCTGGCGCGATGCCGTCATTCGCATCTGATCGTCTTGGCCGTGGACTTGCCGCGGATGGAAGTGGCGTGGTTTCAACGACTGGCGTCGCAGTGTAGGCCGGGCGCTGGCGCGGTCGGTCAGGGGGAGAAGTTTTTCGAGCCACTCGCGGCGATTTACCCGCGCGAGTTGTTGCCGCTGGCGAATGCGGCGCTGGCGCGAGGAGAGTATTCGCTGCAGCGCCTGATCATAGCCGCCGTGGCGGCTGGAGTGGTGCAGGACCGCAAAATCACCGCTGGCGAGCAGGCTTGGTTTGCCAACTGGAACTCGCCGGACGATGCCGCAGCAACTCGTTAAGCGTAGCGATCCTCGGTCCAGGGGTCGGCGGTATTGGAGTAGCCGCGCACTTCCCAGAAGCCGAGTTTGTCCTCGGTGAGAAAGGTAATACCTTTCACGAATTTCGCACCTTTCCACGCGTAGAGCTTCGGCACGATGACGCGGGCCGGGCCGCCGTGTTCGAGCGAAACAGGCGCGCCGTCAAACGACGTGGCGACCAGCACGTCGTCGTCGAGGCACTGTTCGAGCGGGAGGTTGGTCGAGTAGCCGTCGTTGCTGGTAAAATAGACGAAGCGCGCCTCGGGCTTGGGCTGGGCGAGTTCGTAGAGAGTTGTGAACGCGACGCCGCCCCAACGGCAGTCGAACTTGCTCCAAGTCGTCACGCAGTGAAAGTCGCTGACATCCTCGACTTGCGGCAGGGCGTTGAAGTCCGCCCACGCAAGTATGGTGGGTTTTTCGACGGCGCCATCGAGCGCGAGGGTCCACTCGGTAAGCGGGATGTCGGGCTGGACGCCGAGATCGAGCACGGGAAATCCGGTGGTGAGCTTTTGTCCCGGCGGCAGGCGGTCGGTCGAAGCCAGGGCGCGCGCGGTGACGCCCCTGGCCTTTTGCTTTTCGGCCCACTTTTGTTTGGCCTCGATGTAACGGGCTTTCGACATGGCCCCAGATTAGCTGCGGCGTTACCGGGCGCAAGATTCCCTATTCCGTCGCGAGTGCCTGCCGCACGCTGTCGCGCCGACGCAGATAATACAGAATCATGCCGCCTTGATAAAGACAGGTCACAAACGCGACGAGCCGGTAGGTCAGGCGATAATGATAGATCAGGAAATCGGTTTCGGTGACCCCGAGTTCCTGTTGCATCGCCCACGCGTCGCGGAAAAACGGGTATTCCATGCCTCGCTGAAAGGCCACGTGCAAGGCGGCCAGATCCATATTGGCCAGCTTCAGCCAGCAATAGCCCAGAATGAGACCAAGCAACAATGCCTGGCTCGCCATCAGCCAGCGGATGCCGCGGTATTCGCCGTAGCGCAGGAGCCCGACGCCGTGCAATTCGACGGCACCGGCGCCGGCGATGAGCAGGCCGATGCCGGCGCCGAATTTGTCGCCGAGCATGGCGGAGCCGAGGGCAAATGCGCCGGAAATCACCAGTAAACCGGTGCCGTCGAGTTTCGCGAGCCGCAGGACGCGGGCGAGGATTTCGGCGGGGAGGCGGGGCGGTTGCATGGAAGAGTTGTCATTCCCGCGTGGACGGGGAATCTCAAGCCTCTTCCGTGGCCACGCCCAATCCAACGCCCTTTAACTTTCGCCTCGAGTTTCCACCCGAGCTGCCGATCAGCGTGCGCGCGGAAGAGATTGTCGCGACGATTCAGGCCAACGATGTGGTCATTCTCGCGGGCGAGACCGGTTCAGGCAAAACCACGCAGATTCCGAAAATGTGCCTCGCTGCCGGACGCGGCGTGCAAGGCCGGATCGCCTGCACCCAACCGCGACGCGTGGCGGCGTTGTCGGTGTCGCGCCGCGTGGCGGAGGAGTTGGGCGTCACGTGGGGCCGTGAGGTGGGCTGCAAGATCCGGTTCAACGACCAGACGACAAAGGCTACGACGATCAAGTTTCTCACGGACGGCATGCTGCTCGCCGAAGTGCAGGGCGATCCGATGCTCCGCGAGTATGACACCGTCATCATCGACGAGGCGCACGAGCGTTCGCTGAACATCGACTTCCTCCTCGGGCATCTGCGCACGCTTCGCTATAAACGGCCGGAGCTGAAGATCATCATCACGTCGGCGACGATCGACACGGAGATGTTCAGCCAGGCGTTTGATGGTGCGCCAGTCGTGCAGGTTTCGGGCCGCACTTTTCCGGTGGAAGTCATCTACGCGCCGCTCGATGGACTGGGCAGCGATGCCGCCGAGGGCGACGAACGCGAATCGAAGGCCGAGGCGTTGCACTACATCGACGGCGCAGTCGAAGCCGTGGAGCGCATCGTGCGCGAGAGTCACACGGGTGACATCCTGGTCTTTCTGCCCAGCGAACGTGACATCCGTGAGGTCGGCGATCTGCTCGACGGTCGCCGGCTGCGTGGCTGCGAGTTGGTGCCGCTGTTTGGCCGGCTCTCGAATGCCGAGCAGCAACGCGTGTTTGCACCGACGCAGGCGCGAAAAATCATCGTCGCGACCAACATCGCGGAAACCTCGCTCACGATTCCCGGCATCCGTTTCGTGGTGGATACGGGGCTGGCGCGGCTGAGTCGCTACTCGCCGACGGCACGCACGCGGCGACTGCCGATCGAGCCGGTGTCGCAGTCGAGCGCCGACCAGCGCAAAGGCCGCAGTGGACGCGTGGCGGATGGCGTGTGCGTGCGGCTTTACTCCGAGAAGGATTTCCTGGAGCGGCCGAAATTCACGCAGCCGGAAATCCAGCGCGCGAATCTGGCGGACGTAATCCTGCGCATGAAGGCGTTTGGCCTCGGCGACATTGAGCGGTTTCCGTTCATCAACATGCCGGCGGCGAAATCCATTCGCGCGGGTTATGCGTTGCTCGAGGAGCTTGGGGCGCTGGATGCCGGCGACAATATCGCGGATGCCGTGCGCGTGCTGACGCCCATTGGGCGTGAACTGGCGCGACTGCCGGTGGATCCGACGGTCGGGCGCATGATTTTGCAGGCGCGCACGGAGAAGGCGTTGCGCGAGGTTGTCATCATTGCAGCGGGGCTGAGTATCCAGGATCCGCGCGAGCGGCCGATGGACAAGCAACAGCAGGCGGATGCGGCGCACCGGCGCTTCGTGCACCCGGACTCGGATTTTCTCACGCTGCTCAACATCTGGGAATCGTATCACGGCGAGTTTGAGACGATGGCGCAGTCGAAGCTCCGGCGGTTTTGTCGGGATCATTTTCTGAGTTACACGCGCATGCGTGAGTGGCGCGACATTCACACGCAGCTCATCGACACGCTGGAGCAGCGGGATGATTTCAAGCTGACCTCGGCCTATCACGGGCTGAAGGAAGTTGATCAGAAGACGACGGCATTCGGCACGCCGTCGTATCGGGCGATCCATCGGAGTATTCTGGCGGGCTTGCTCGGCAACATCGCGCACCTCGACGAGGAGAACGGCGGCTACAAGGCGACGCATGACCGACGCGTGGCGTTGTTTCCGGGCTCGGTGCTGTTCCGGCGGGAAGAGCCGAAAAAGCGGACGTCGGAGGGCGGGCAGCGTGCTGCGCAGAAAGGCACGCCACCGAAGACGCCGCGCTGGATCATCTCGGCCGAGATCATGGAGACCTCACGGCTGTTTGCGCGGACCTGTGCGCGGCTCGATCCGTTATGGGCGTTGGATCTCGGGTCGCACCTCGTGCGGGTGAGCCACAGCGAGCCGTTCTGGGATGGCGACAAAGGCCGGGTGATGGCGAAGCAGCGCACGCGGCTTTACGGCTTGGAACTGGAAACCCGCGCGGTGGGCTTTGGCAAAATCGACGCGCCGCAGGCGCTGGAGATATTTATTCGCGAAGGGCTCGTGAACGACACGATCACGTTTCCGCTCGATTTTATCACCCACAACCGGGGCGTGCGCGAGAAGCTCGCCGACGCGCTTACGCGGGCGAGAGACAGCGGGTTTCTGAATTTGGATGAAGCGGCCTATCGGTTTTACGCGGCGCGGCTGGCGGCGACGCCGGTGTCGGCGGTGGGCGAACTGGTGGATCTGGTGCGCGAGCGACGCGGTGCGGAGCCACGGTTTCTGATGATGGCGCCGGACGACTTGCGCGACCCGGAGACGATCACGCACGATGCCGAGGCGTTTCCCGAGGAGCTGCCGCTGGTGAACAGCGCCCTGCCGCTCAACTACGCTTACAAGCCCGGGCAGGTGGACGACGGCGTGACGCTGGAGGTCAACGTGCGCGAAGCCGAGGCGCTCACGCCGATGGCGCTGGATTGGGCGGTGCCGGGTCACCTCGAACCGAAGATCGAACACTACCTGCGTGCGTTGCCGAAGGAGTTGCGGCGCGCGTTTGTGCCGCTGGCGGAAACGGCGAAGAGCGTCGCGGCACAAGTGGCCGAGCGCGACCGGCTCACCGGTCGGCGGGAAACGCTGACGGCGGCGCTCGCGGAGCAGTTGCGTGAAAGGTTTCGCGTCGCGATCGATCCGGCTCTGTGGGTGGACAAACCGTTGCCGGAGCATTTGCGCGTGCGCGTGCGCGTGCTGGACGATGCAGGTCGGGAGCTGTGTGCGAGCCGCGATCTCGTGGAGATTCAAACGTTGCTCGGGAAGCGTCAGCGGGAGGCGAGCGTGGCGGTGGCGCGCGCGGAGCCAGCGGCGTGGCGCCAGGCGCGGCAGAAGTGGGAGAAACCGGAACAGACGGGTTGGACGTTTGGTGATATTCCGCCGCAGGTGCTCGTGACCGAGCAGGCGGGCGTGCCGGTGTTTGCTTTTCCCGGGCTGCAGGCGGGCGCGACGAGTGCGGCCGGGGTGAGTTTGCGGTTGTTCAAGTCGGCCGAGGAGGCGCAGACGGCGACGCGCGGCGGACTGGCGGCGCTGTTCGAGCAACAACTGCGCTACGAACTTGGCTGGCTGGAGCGCGACCTGAAGGCGTTGCGCGAACTCGGGCCGCGCATCGCTACGCTGGCGCCGCTGGCGGAGTTGCAGGCCCAGGCATTGCACGCGATCCGGCGCTGGGTGTGCCGGCGCAACGTCGCGCCGCTGCACGCGGCGACGTTTGCGACCGTGCTGGATCGGGCGAAAGACGACTTGCGCGGACTGGTGCCGCGCTTTGTGGACCAGTTGCGTGAAATCACGACGCTGCGACAGGCCTTGCTGGTGCATCCGCAGCCTTACGAAGGATTGGAACGGGACCTCGCGGTGTTGATTCCACCGGATTTTTTGCGGACGACGCCTTATGCGCAGTTGGCGCATATGCCGCGCTACCTGAAGGCGATGAAACTCCGCGCCGATCGCTGGCGGCAGAATCCGACGAAGGATGCGGAGCGCGCGCGGCAGTTGGCGCCTTACGTCAAGGCGCTGGCCGGGCTGCCGGCGAGCGAAGGGCGCGAGGCGTTGCGCTGGCTGGTGGAGGAATATCGCGTGAGTTTGTTTGCGCAAGAGCTCGGCACGGCCGAGCCGGTTTCGGCGACGAAGCTGGACCGCTTGCTGGCGACCTTGGGCACGACGGGTGTTGCGGCGGCAATTGAGGCGCCGGTGATGGTTCGGCCCATCGTATCTGCGCCGGTGCGGACGCAGAAGACGACTCCGCTCAAGAATCTCGGGTCGCTGGACGTGTTCTTCAAAAAATAGCCGTATGAACCAAAACCACTGCGACCGACGTCTGATTTGCGGTGTGGTGGCAATCGCGGGAGTTTTACCGCTGGGCGGCTGTATGGTTTATAAGGCGGCCAAAACCACGGGTGAACTGGCGGCGACTACCGTGATTGTCGCGGGAAAAACTGCCGGCGCCGTGGTCAAGACCACGGGAAAAGTGGCGGTCAGTGCGATCACGAGCACCGGTTCGCTGACGGCTACCGGCATCGAGTCGCTGGCGACGCTGGCGCAGGTGGGGATGGTGACATTTGTCGATGTGACAACGGGCGTGATCGTGCGCGTGCCGTGGCAGGAAGGGATGAACCTCTACACGGGCGGGACACAGGCCGAGGTGGTCGTGGCGCGGCGGGCGGTGGACTTGGTGCGGCGCGGCAAAGTGGTTTACCAGGCGACGCGGCAGGCGGACGCGGGCCCGAAACTGGAGTCGGGTGACGTCGTGCGACTCGCAGGAAGCATCGCCGATTAGCGGCGCCGGCGGACGACGAGGCGGAGGCCTTGCGGGCTGCGGGCGAGGCTGACGCCGGCGGAGAACACCTGGCTCAGGTTGCGCGAAGTCAGCACGGTCTGGCGCGCGCCGGCGGCGAGCACGCGGCCGGATTTGAGCAAGAGCGTGTGCGTGAAGGCCGGAGTGATTTCCTCGACGTGGTGGGTTACGAGGACGAGGGCCGGGGCGCCGCGACGCCGGGCGAGCGCGTCGATGATTTTGAGGAAATCATCGCGGGCGACGGGATCGAGGCCGGCGCAAGGTTCGTCGAGGATCAGCAGGCGCGGCTTGGCCATGAGGGCGCGGGCGATGAGCACGCGCTGGCGTTCGCCTTGCGAGAGGTGGTGCCATTCGCGTTTTTCCAGATGTGAAGCGCGCACGAGACGCAGGAGCTTCCGGCCGGCGGCGCGGTCGGCGGCGGTGACGCGCGCCCAGAGATCGAGTTGGGCGAATTTGCCGCTCACCACGGTGTCGAGGGCGGTTTCACAAACCGGAATGAGCATGGCGAATCCACTCGTGACCATGCCGATGTGCAGGCGCAGTTCGCGCCAGTCGCTTTCGCCGAACCGCTCGCCGAGCAGGTGGATGTCGCCGGTGGTGGGCGCGAGATAGCCGGTGAGCGCGCGCAGGAGGGAGGTCTTGCCGGAGCCGTTGGCGCCGAGGATCGCCCAATGTTCGCCACGGCCGACCTGCCAGTTGACGTGATCGAGTATCACCGTGCGGTCGCGGCGGATCGTGAGTCCTTCGACGTGGAGAACAGGTGGGCGGGCAGGGGAGGGCATTCGCGCCATGCTGCGGCAGCGGGTGAATCCCGGTCAAGTGCGGCGGGCGGGCGGAATTTTTGTTTTACCTCCGGCGCGTGGCTCACAGAAGGAGACATGCGCAGAGCCGTCTTTTTTCTGTTCCTGGGTTTGCTGGCCGCCCTGCCGGTTGGCGCGAAACCATTCATCGTCCTCGTTTACAATGTCGAAAATCTCTTCGACGCCGACGGCCAGGCCGGGTTCGAGGACTACCAGCCGTCGCGCTACAGCCGCCAGCATGTGCTGACGAAGCTGCAGAACGTCACCCGCGTTGTCAGCCAGTTCGAAGACGGCCGGGGGCCGGACATTATTTTGTTTCAAGAGATCGAGGTGGACATGACCAACGACGCGGCGGCGCCGGATTATGCGGCGATCCTCAAGCGTTATGCGCACGTGAAAATCGCGGATATGCTGGGGGCAAAATTTTCCGACGAAATCGCAGACCTGCCGTCGGAGGCGCTGCTACTCAAGGCGATGAGCGACGCCGGGCTCACGGGCTACACGGTGGTGCGGGCGGAGAATATCAAGACGGCCGAGAGCCAGCACCCGCTGTCGCAGCGGTGCGTGGTGTTCACGCGGTTTTCGGTGAAGCAGGTCCGTTCGCACCCGACGCTGGATGCGCGGGCGATCCTTGAGGTGCAGGTCGAGGTCGACGGCGCGCCGCTCTATCTGTTCGACAACCACTGGAAATCGGGCGCCAGCGATCCGGTGACGGAAGCGGTGCGCCGGGCGAACGCGGCGACGGTGCGCGCACGCCTGGACGAGATTTTGCAGGCCGATCCGAACGCGGACATCATTCTCGGCGGGGATTTCAACTCGCAATACAACCAGCGGGCGCGTTACCCGAGCATGAAGACGACTGGCGTCAACGATGTGCTCGGCTCGCAGGGCAACGAACTCGCGGTGCGCAGCAAGCAGCGCGACCTCTACAACCTCTGGTTCGAGCTGCCGGCGGAAGCCCGCGGCAGCGACACCTATAATGGCGAGTGGGGCACGCTGATGCAGATGATGATCACGCGCGGGCTCTACGACTTCCGTGGCGTGCAGTATGTCGATAACTCGTTCGGTATCGCGAAGGTCGCGGGCCTCAACATGGACGACAAGGGCCTGCCGATCCGGTGGTCGTTTGACGGCCCGGCGGGTTCGGGTTTTTCGGATCATTTCCCGGTTTACGCCAAGTTTCTGACCGTGACGGACAACCGCCCCGATCGTTACCTCGCGCTGCACAACGCCTCGGCCGATAACGGCCTCGCCTCGGTCAACAAGGTGGATTTCAGCAAAATTGACCTGGCGAAAGTGGCGGTGGATATCGCGCAACTGCCCGCGACCGCGACATTGCGCGACGGTCATTACACGGGAAAAATCATGCGCGTCGAAGGCAAGGTGGGGCGGGGCAAGGGCGGCCTCACCGTGGAAGTGCGCGGCGACAGCTACGACGTGTGGTCGTTCGACAAGGCTCTGCGCGACAAGCTGCGGGCGGCCTACCAAGCGGATGAGGCCATCAAGTTCTATGGTGAGCTCAGCCAATACAAAGGCCGCTGGCAGTTTATCATCCGCGACGAAACTTGGATAAAATGAACAAACTCACCGTTTACACCTACGCCAACTGCGACACCTGTCGCCGCGCCGTGAAATGGCTGCAGGCCCGTGGCCTCGCCTTTGATGAGCGCGCCATCCGCGAAACGCCGCCGACCCCGGCCGAATTGCGCGTCATGCTGGCCGCGCAGGGCGGAGTGATGCGCAAACTGTTCAACACCTCGGGCAAGGACTACCGCGAGCAGCAGCTGGGCGAAAAACTGCCCGCGATGTCCGAGAGCGCGGCGCTCGGGCTCCTGGCGAAGAACGGTAATCTCGTGAAGCGGCCGTTTTTGCTCGGAGCCGATGCGGCGTTGGTCGGGTTTGACGAGCTGGCCTGGGCGACGGCGCTGGCGAAAAAGTAAGCGCGCGACGGCTGATATCGGCGCTTGGCATACGGAGGGTCGGGCGCGATGATGGGCCGTCTGAATTCCATGAATCCCTTGCAACAAACTTCCCTTTGGCTCTCCGCGCACGCGGGCTTTCCGGCCCGACGGCTGCCGGCGCAGGCTGAGTTGCTGTTGTGCGTGGCGGCGGTGGCGGCGGCCGAGGAAACGACGGCGGCGACGGGACCGAAACTTTTCGAGCGGCGCATGGGCGCGCAGACGTCGGCGTTGCGCGCACACGAGCAGCGGCGCTCGCGGGTGCACTACAAGTGCGACAATAGCGCCAAGGTTTGAGCTTGGGCGTTGGTCCCGAAGGTTTGCGAGGGGGATGCCCGCTTTCGGCTATCGGACCGGAGTTGCTGGTGGATTGGCTGTAACTTTTGGCGGGCCGGCGGGTTATTGCCTGCAACTACTCCCATGAAAATTGTTACCCAACTCGTTGCGGCCGGCCTGCTGGCGGTTTTGCCGTTGTCCGCCCACGCCAAGATCGAGCGCCAGGTGCAGAAAACCTTCACGGTTCAGCCCGGCGCGACGCTGAAAGTCGAAACCCAGGGCGGCGACATCCGGGTCAAGGCCGGCACTGATGGCCAGGTGCATGTGACGGCCTTGCAGAAGTTCCGCACCAACTCCGAGGCTGAAGCCGACGAAATCCTCAAGAAACTGGAGCTCACGATTGAGCAACAAGGCAGCGATGTGACGGCGAGCGCCAAGTATGCGAAGAAGACGGCGGGCTTTAATTTTGGCTCCTGGCCGCCGGTGCAGGTCGATTTCGAAATCACCGTGCCGGCGCGGTTCAACACCGAGCTCAAAACCTCGGGGGGTGACGTCGCGGTGGGCAACCTGACGGGCACGGTGGCCGTGCGCACTTCGGGCGGTGACATCACGCTGGGCCGGATCGAGGGCGAGGTTCGCGCGAACACCAGTGGTGGCGATGTCCATCTCGCGCAGGCCACCGGGGCGACCGAACTGCATACTTCGGGCGGCAACATCACCGTTGGCGCGGTGGTGAACACGCTCAATGCATCGACGAGCGGTGGCGATGTCTCGGCCAAATTTATCGGCGCGCTCAAAGGCGATTGCGTGCTCAGCACGAGTGGTGGCGATGTTGAGGCAACCGTGGATGCGGCGGCGGGCTTTCAATTGAACGCGTCGACGAGCGGTGGCGGTGTGGATGCCGAGGGGCTGACCATCACGATCGAGCGCGGCGGGTTCGGCAAAAGCCGGCTGGCGGGCAAGGTCAACGGCGGCGGACCTTTGCTTAAGCTTCGCACTTCCGGTGGCGATATCGATATCACCACGGCCGCTAAATAGTGGGTGTTTAACCCTAATTACGGGGATTCTGCGCTTCACGTAAATCTACGTAGTCAGGCGTATTCATACTCAAGGTCCGGCCGTTGTGCGGAGGTCGGTCCCGCCGCGATTATGCGGTGTGATGAAAGCCCGTATCTTATTTGTCGGCATGCTGATCATGGCGCTGGCGAGCCCGGCTTTGCGTGCGCTGCAACGCGTGGAGCAGCGGAGCTTCCCGGTTCAGTCGGGCGGCACGGTCAAAATCGACACTTACCGCGGCCTGATCAATGTCGTGCCGGACGGTGGTAGCGAGGTGCGGATCACGGTCGCCATGGAACTCGCATCGGACAAGACGGAGTGGGCCCAAAGCATCCTCGACGGCTTTGATCTGAAGGCGACCACCGTGGGCAACGAACTGCACCTCGTGGCCCGCAACCCGCGCGATAGCAGCCTGCGTTTTGAATGGAGCAAGCTGCCGCGGCCCAGCATTGAAATCACACTCCATGTGCCGGAAGCCTGCAATCTCGACCTGCTGACGAGCGATGGGAGCCTGACCGTGGGCAACCTGCGCGGCTCGATCCGCGCGCGGGCCGACACGGGGACGATTTTCTTCCGCCGCATCGAAGGTGATATTGATGCGCGCACGAACCAGGGCGATGTGATCGTCTCGCGCTGCACCGGCGCGGTGGATCTCCGGTCCGTGCAGGGCAGCATCCGCCTTGGCACCGTGGGCGGCCGGGCCGTGTTGGAGACGGTCAACGGCGACATCGAAGTGATGTCGGCCTATGCCGCAGTGATGGCCGAAACGGAAGATGGCGACGTGAGCGCCGGGTTTGCGGAAATGCCGGCCGACTCGAAGATCAAGACCGCGGTCGGCAATATTCGCGCACGGGTGAATCCGTCGCAGGCGTTTTCCGTGCAGGCTTCCTCCACTTGGGGCAAAGTCACCTCGAAGTTGGCGACAGATGGAAAAGGTCCGCGTAACAGCCGCAGCAAATTCACCGACCAACACAATGGCGGCGGGGCGCTGATCAATTTGAAGGCGAGTGGCGGCAATGTGTTGATCGAGCCAGGCGAGCCGCTGTTTCAGCTTTGAGCCGAGGCAGGTTTGGCGCGGCGGGATTTGGCTGGCGTTTGAGAGCCGGGCGCTTGGTTTTGCCGCCATGGGATTGATCGATACGCATACGCATCTGGAATCGTTTGCCGCCAAGGGCGAGTTGCCTGCGACGCTGGCCCGGGCGCGCGAGGCGGGCCTGGATGCGATGATCACGATCGGAACTTCCTCGGAGGACTGGGCGGCCTACCGCGATATCGCGCGGGACAACCCCGGCTTGGTGCATTACTCGGCGGGGCTGCATCCGTGCTCGGTGGATGGCGGCTGGGAACGTGAACTGGCGCAACTGCCGGCGTTTTGGGCGGGCGACGTGCGGCCGGTTGCCCTTGGCGAAATCGGGCTCGATCGCTTTCATTTGCCCAAGGACGACCCGGCTGCGGCGGAGCGGATCTTTGCCTGGCAACGCGCGGCGTTTGCCGCGGGACTGGCGCTGGCGAAGGGATTGGGCTGTCCCGTGGTCGTGCATTCGCGCGGGGCGTTTCAGGAATGCGTCGAGCTGATCGATGCGAGCGGGGTCGATTGGGCGAAGGTGGTGTTTCACTGTTTCACTGAAGGCGAGGCGCAGATGGCGGAGCTTGTCGGTCGCCGCGGTTACGGGTCATTCACCGGCATCATTACCTACAAGAGCGCGGAAAATATCCGCGTGGCGGCGAAGGCGCAGGGGCTGGCGCGGTTGATGATTGAGACTGACGCGCCTTATCTGACTCCGGTGCCGCATCGCGGTAAACCGAACGAGCCGGCTTACCTGAAGCACACGGCGGAATATTGCGCCGGGCTGTTCGAGGTGAGTGTCGCAGAGCTGGCGGCGGTGACGACGGCGAATGCGAGAAGGTTCTACGGGATTTAATCGGCGAGGCAGGAAAGGCGGAGTGGCGGAAAAGCAAAAAGCCGGCGGGTAGCCGGCTTCTGGGGTTTCTGGTTTTTCGCGTTTCCGCGATATGCTCTGATTTACGCCTCGTCGAATTTCTTGGCGAAGAGGGCCTCGAGTTCGTCGAGCATCTGGGAGGCGTCGGCGCCGGTGGCCAGAAACTTGACCTTCGAGCCCTTGCCCGCGGCCAACATCATGAGCCCCATGATACTCTTGCCGTTCACCTGCTCCTCATCCTTTTCGACAAACACGTCGGCTTTAAACTTGTTGGTGATCCGCACGATCATCGCGGCGGGACGAGCGTGGATGCCCATCTTGTTCTGCACCAACAGCTCTTTGACGAGCTGGGGGCTGCCCGCGGTATTACTTTTGTCCATGAATATGAAAAGTGAGTCGCAAAGTTTGGTATGAGTGCCCGGCTTGCAACTTAAAATCCAGCGACCAGCATGCCAACCGATGGCCCAAGTCGCAATCATTGTCCCCTGCCGGCTCGAATCTACCCGCTTTCCGCGCAAGCTCTTACATAAGATCAAGGGTCAGCCGTTGCTGCTGTGGGTGGCCGAACGGATAAAAAAGGAAACACCGGAGTTCCCGCTGTATTTCGCGGTGGATCATGAGCTTTTACGGCAGTGTGTGGAATCGCGCGGCTTTCGCGCCATCATGACCGATGCGGCCCACCAGAGCGGCACCGACCGCATCGCCGAGGCCAATCGCACCGTGCGGGCGGAGCACATCATCAACGTGCAGGCCGATGAACCGCTGGTGAGTGCCGCGCAAATCCGGGCGCTGGCGGGCTTGCTGGCGGGCGGTGCACCGATGGCGACGCTCGCGACGTCGTTCAAAACGGCGGCGGATTTCAACAACCCCAACCAAGTCAAAGTCGTCATCGCCCAGGCGAAGCGGCGGGCGCTGTTTTTCTCGCGTTCGCCATTGCCCTACGCGCGCGACCGCCAGGGCGCCGTGGACGATGCCTGGGTCGCGGCCAATCCCTGCTACCGCCACCTCGGGCTCTACGCTTATCACGCGGAGCTGTTGGAAAAATTTGCGAAGCTGCCGCCGGGCCGGCTGGAGCAGATCGAGAAACTGGAGCAACTGCGCGTGCTCGAGAATGGTTACGAAATCGCCTGTGACCTCACGAACGATCCGACCATCGGGGTCGATACGCCGGAAGACGCGGTGAAATTTGAACAGTTGCTGGGATGAAGCCGGCGGGCCGGCAACGCCTGTTCCGGTTGGGATTGCTCGCGATGGTTTGCATGCTGGTGACGGGCTGCGCCTCCCGCATTCTCGCGAAGAAGATCGTGCAGGCGCCAAACCGGTCGGGTTTGAGACAGGAAGGTTTTACCGCGGAGGACTTGAGAAAGACCGAGCGGGTGCCGTGGACGGATAGCTGGGGACTGAGGGTCGGTCCCCCGCAGGCCGAACTGCAGGTCTGCGTGCTGGAGCCCGGCGATTATCGGTTGAAGCACCAGCTGACCACCCAGTCCAATCCGGTGACGCGGCGCGAGAAGATGAGCGTGACGATGGAGTGGGATAAGCGCGGGGCCGCCCGACCCGCGGTCAAGGGCACGGTGATCGTGCTGCACGGCATCTACGTGTCGAAGGAGGCGATGCTGCACTGGGCCTTGTATCTGGCGCAAGCGGGGTATCGTTGCGTGTTATTGGACCAGCGCGGTCACGGCCAATCCACGGGAAAATGGATCACCTACGGCGCCGTCGAGGCGCGGGATATGTCGCAGTTGATCGATGAACTCCAACGCCGCGGGCTTGCCGGCGACCGCGTGGGCGTCCTGGGCCTGTCGTATGGCGCGAGTGTCGGCCTGCTGCTCGCGGCGCGGGATGAGCGGGTGGGCACGGTGGTCGCCCTGGCGCCATTTTGCACCGCACGGGAGGCCATCCCGGAATTCGTGCGGACCAGCCTTGGGACGATGGCCAAAAAATTATCGGACGGGGATTTTTCCACGGCCTTGGACCGCGCCCAACGACTGGCGGCATTTTCATGGGAAGATACCGACTTGCGGCCGGTGATCGGTCGCAGCCAGGCGGCCATGCTGCTTTATCATGGCGAACGGGATGACTGGCTCTCACCGCGGCACAGTCGGGAGCTAATCGCCGGTGCCCCCAAGGGCAGCCGCCTGGTCATCCTGCCGAAGGAGGATCACATTACACTTTCGGTCCGGCTTGATCCGATCGCCACGGATGTCGTCGCGTGGCTTGATGGCCATTTGGTGAAACCGGACCCGGCCGTGGCTGAACCTAGCGATGATCCCAAGGCGGCAAACGCGTTGGAGTGATGCGCGCGGGCCTGGCGTTCAATCCTTCGGGGTCAGGAAACCGCCGATGACCGGCAGCGGCTTGGCTTTGCCGTTGTAGGCGTTCATGATGCCGATCACCGCGAGAGCAAGCAGGCCGAGTGAGAGGAGCCAGGCGATCCCGCTTAGATTGTAGGGCAGAATCCACTGAAGCGCATTGACGGCGATCCAAGCGATGAAAAGCGACACGCCCTGGTAGGCGTGGAAACGCGCGAACCTGGAATCCTTGGCGGCGAGCAGCGGGACGAGGAAGAGAATCCAGATATAGGCGAGGATCGCCATGACCTTGTTGGCCTCGATGTCCCGACTGTCGTAAACGATTTCGGGCTCGCTCATGATGAGCTCCAGTTTGCTGATCGCGGCGCGGTTGCCGAGCCTGAACCGGGCTTAGATCTTACCGGCTTTGCGCCGCTCGACCATCTTGTAGAAGTCGACGAAGAGCGGGTCGGCATCATTCGGGCCGGGCGCGGCTTCGGGGTGGTATTGCACCGAGAAAATCGGGAGCTCCTTGTGGCGCAGGCCTTCGACGGTGTTGTCGTTGAGATTGATCTCGGTGACTTTGGCGCCGCCTTTCTCCAACGACTTCGGGTCGGTGGCGAAACCGTGGTTCTGTGCCGTGATGGAGACTTTGCCGGTCTCGAGGTTTTTCACGGGCTGGTTGCCGCCGCGGTGGCCGAACTTGAGCTTGAAAGTCGTGCCGCCGAGCGCGTGCGTGAGCATCTGGTGGCCGAGACAGATGCCGAAGATCGGGTAGTGGGGCACGAGGCCGGTGACGGTCTTGTGGACGTAATCGAGCGCGGACGGATCGCCGGGACCGTTGGAGAGGAAGACCGCGTCGGGATTGTGCTCGCGCACTTGGGCGGCGGTGGCGGTGGCGGGAAATACCTGCACCTCGAAGCCGTGGTTCACGAGCTTGCGGTAGATGGTGTGCTTGGCGCCGTAGTCGAAGGCGGCCACGCGGAATTTTTTTGCCGGGATGCCGGGCGCGTTCATCGTCGTGCCGACCGGCAGGTAGGGGGCGTTGAAATTCTTCGGGTCATCGGCGCGCCAGAGGTAGGGCTCCTTGCAGGAGACATCCTTGACGTAATCGCTGCCGGCCATGTCGCGCCAGTTGCGGGCGCGGGCCACGGCATCGGCATCGCTGATCGGCAGGGTGCTGAGGCAGCACTTCATCGCGCCATCGACGCGGAGCTTCTTGGTGAGCGCGCGGGTGTCGATTTCGCTGAGGCCGGGGATGCCGTATTTGCGGAGATAGTCGGGCAGGGAAAGTTTCGCGCGCCAGTTGCTCACGACGGGCGAAATCTCGCGGACGATGAGGCCGGAGCACTTTGGCACGCTGGCCTCGGTGTCCTCGTCGTTGACGCCGTAATTGCCGATCTGTGGGGCGGTCATCGTCACGATCTGGCCGAAGTAGGAGGGATCGGTGACGATCTCCTGATAGCCGGTCATGGACGTGTTGAAGACGCATTCGCCGGCAATGGTGGCATCGGCGCCAAACGCGCGACCGTGAAACACACTGCCATCTTCGAGGGCGAGGACTCCTGATTTAACCGTGGACATTAAAGTCTGACGAAAAGGTTTCGTTTCCCGCCTGCCAAGGGGAAACATTTCCCGCGCGGCATAAATTCTTGCCCGCCCGTTTGACAGGGATGGTAAGGCTCCTTACCAGTTTGAGCACAAATCCATGCCCTACACTGAAGACCGCGCCACCTGGTTCGAGGGCCAGGGCCTGTGGCAGCATATCCCCGCCAGCGACTGGCAAGACTGGGTATGGCAGCTGAAAAACCGCATCACGAGTGTGGCGCAGCTGGAGCAGTTCATGACGCTCACGCCCGAGGAGAAGGCCGGCTGTTATTTTGCGGACAAGAAGCTCTCGCTGGCGATCACGCCGTATTTTTTCAACCTCATCGACCGCAACGACCCGAACTGCCCGATTCGCAAGCAGGTGATCCCGCGTTCGGGCGAGATGCAGCTCTCCTCCGATGAGATGCTCGATTCGCTGGGCGAGGACGCGCACTCGCCGGTGCCGGGCCTGGTGCACCGCTACCCGGACCGCGTGCTCTTCCTCGTGACGGACCGCTGCGCGTCGTATTGCCGGTATTGCACCCGCAGCCGGCTGGTTTCCAACGCACAGGACTACAATTTCCACCCGGAATACGAGCAGGCGCTACGCTACATCGAGGCCCACCCCGAGGTCCGCGACGTGCTGCTCTCCGGCGGCGATCCGCTGCTGCTCTCCGACAAGAAACTGGAACACCTGCTGAGTCGGCTGCGCGCGATCAAGCACGTGGAGTTCATCCGCATCGGCTCGCGCATCCCGGTTTTTCTGCCGCAGCGCATCACGCCTGAGCTGTGTGAGATTCTCAAGAAGCACGGCCCGATCTGGATGAGCGTGCACCTGAATCATCCGAAGGAAGCGACCCAGGAGCTGAAGGACGCGTGCGAACGCCTGTCGTTCGCCGGTGTGCCGCTCGGCAACCAGAGCGTCTTGCTCAAGGGCGTAAACGACGACCCTGACGTCATGAAGGCGCTGATGCACCGCCTGCTCCGCATGCGTGTGCGGCCGTATTATCTCTACCAGATGGACCTCATCACGGGTGGGGCCCACTTCAAGGTCGATGTCCGCAAAGGCATCGAGATCATCAAGGCGCTGCGCGGTCACACGACCGGTTACGCTGTGCCGCAATACGTGATCGATGCGCCTGGCGGCGGCGGCAAGGTGCCGGTGAATCCCGATTACGTCGAAAAAATCACCGATGACGAAGTGATCTTCCGCAACTACGAGGGCGAACGTTTCGTGTATCCGCTGAAGAGCACGCCGGTCGAAGGCAAGACTCCGGCTGACTTGGCGAACCCGGTCGAAAAGATCGTGGTCCACTGAGAGCGTCGGTTTGAGCGGGGGCGCAGCAAGCTGCACCCTGCGTCCGGCCAAGCTGCTCGTGATTAGGGCGGGTCGGAGACCGCGCCCTACCATGAATCACTTCAGCGAGAACGTTGCGCCGACCGTCGAGGTGATCGTTTTTTCCAGCGAGGAGGTGTCGTTGTTGCCCTCCCAGCTCGTCTCGGTGCCGTAGAGCGGGTTGATCTGCACGACGCCCATGCGGGCGTTGCGCAGCTCCTTGATCTTGCGGCCGCCCTGCGCGGCGATCTGGTCGGCGCGGGCGCGGGCGTCGCGTGTCGCCTCGGCCATCATTTCAATCTTCGCCTCGTTGGCTTTTGTGTAGATGAACTCGAAACCCTCGGAGACGAGCGCGATGTTTTCGCGCAGCAGTTCACCGGTGTCGCTCGCGAGCTTCGGCACCCGCTCGACGTCGGCCGAGCGGATGACGAGTTGCTGGCTGAGCCGGTAGCCGACGCGCACAGTAACCTGAGTGTCGTCATCATCGTTGCGCTGCTTGGCCGTGATCTCGCTGATTTGCACCGGCTGCGCATTGAAGTCGGTGAGGCCGCGCGCCTGGAGAAACGCTCCGACCTGGCCGAGGCTGGCCTGCAACTGCTGTTGCGCTTCGAGGAGCGTGGGCGCGGAGACGGAGAAGCCGACGCGCCAGATCACGAGGTCGGAGCGGACGTTTTTGCGCGCGGAGCCCGTGACGTTGATGACCTGCGACTCGGAGATGCGAGTCCAGGCGCCGGCGACGACGAGGGCGGCAAAAGCGATGCCGGCGGCGAGAAACAGACCGGCGAGGAGGCCGAAGAGGTGGGGGCGGGGGGAATCCATAAATGTGGTGCAAAAGCCATGCGCTGCACGAGTCACACCTGTCCAATCTAAGTAATTAACAATACGTAAAACACTGGTTTAAAGTGATTAACATTATTTAATATTCTTTGCGAAAAACTTTCTGAAATTTTGAGCGTTTTGCATTCGGCCGCGTCTTTCTCCGTGTAGTCAGCACTGTTCTGGTAAAACAGTGAATGTTTGTAGTTCTTACGGTTTGCTTGGTGTTAGGTCACTCGGGCCGCCTCGAAAGAGGCGGCTCTTGTGTTTTCCAGGGTATGACAACGCCGCGCGAAGGTTTTTCTTGCGCCGCCCGCCCAAAGGACTTGTGTGCGCCTTGCCTGTAGGGGTGCCTTCCGCGGAAGGCTGAGATTGCGGCGCGATTCGGCCGCTCGACCCTTCGAACCTGAACGGATCATGCCGACGAAGGAAACAGCAGGCGCCGCTTAGCGCGCCATTGGGGTGCACGTGGCGCCCCTTCTGCGGGATTATTTGTTTGGGGTCGGTCAGGCATTTCAAAAATGCAAAACACGATCCGAATCCTCCTCACTGCACTCGCATGTGCCGCCGCGGCCTCACTGGCCCAGGCGCAAAACTCCGCCGCAACGGCTCCGACCGCGGCCGACCAACCGGTCACGCTTGAGCCGCTCCGCGTCACGGCCGATCTCTGGGCCTCGCCGCTGGAACGCATGGCCGCGAGCGTCAGTGTTTACGACGAGG
This sequence comes from uncultured Opitutaceae bacterium, assembly GCA_964525935.1. Classification (GTDB taxonomy): domain Bacteria; phylum Verrucomicrobiota; class Verrucomicrobiia; order Opitutales; family Opitutaceae; genus UBA2377. Next base: position 417,990 of record CAZGJZ010000002.1, read on the forward strand.
CCGCGTTGCGCGCCGGTGCCGTCCGCCACTTTGGCGATCTTGTGGACCAGATCCCAAATCTCACGTGGACCGGCGGCACGTCGCGGCCGCGATACATTCAAATCCGCGGCATTGGCGAAAACTCCCAATACGAAGGCGAGACGCCCGACTCGGCCGTGCGATTCCTGGTCGATGATCTCGATTTCACCGGCCTTGGCTCACTCGGCAGCACGTTTGATGTGCAACAGGTCGAGGTGCTGCGCGGCCCGCAGGCGGGTGCGTTTGGCGCCAACGCGGCCGGCGGCGTCGTGCGGCTCGTGACCAACGCGCCCACGCCCACGTGGGCCGGCTCCGTCGAGGGCAGCGCGGGTGGCGACGATTTGCGCAGCGGTGGATTTGCGGTGGGTGGCCCGCTGATCGCGAGCCAACCGGAACAGCTCATGATGCGCCTCGCAGTGGAGCAAAGCACCAGCGACGGTTTCCGCCACAACGCCACGCTCAACCGCGCGACGAATGCGCGCGACGAATTCACGGCGCGGCTGCGCCTTACCTGGAATCCTTCCACGGACTGGCGTTGGGATGGCGCGGTGTTGTTCTCCGACGTGAACAACGGCTTCGACGACTTCGCCCTCGATAACAACGGTTACTACACCTACAGCGACCAGCCGGGTCGCGACGAACAAGACTCCGTCGCGGCGAGCTTGCGCGGCACATACACCGGCTGGTCGGGCGTGCGCTTCACGACGGTGACCGGCGCCTCGTGGGTGGATTCCGTTTACAGTTACGACGACGACTGGACCGCGGCCTCCTATGAAGGCTTTAGTGACCTGCGTCGCGACCGCACGGGCTTTAACCAGGAGTTGCGCTTCGACTCCGAGGCGACGCGCGACGCGCTCGGCTGGATCGATCGCTGGACGCTCGGCGCGTTTTTCTCCCGCACGGATGAGGACAGCATCTACACCAACGAAGACCCGGGCAACGTGCGCGGTCTGCGCACGAATTACGCGGCGCGAAACCAGGCGCTCTTTGGCCAGGTCGCGCACGACTTCACGGATCGCACGCGCATCGTCGTCGGCCTGCGCGTCGAAAGCATCGACATCGATGGGGATGGCACGCGCACGCGGTTTCGCAAAGGCCCGGGCACGTTCGACGCCGTGGTCAACCTGGCGCCGCGTTTCGATGACACGCTTTTCGGTGGCAAGATCACGCTCGAGCACGACCTCAGCAAAACGCAGCTGGTCTTCGCTTCCATCACGCGCGGCTACAAGGCCGGCGGCGTCAACGTCGATGCGCGCATCAACCCCGCGTCCGACCCGCTCACCTATGCGACGGAATACCTCTGGAACTATGAAGTGGGCCTGCGCGGCAACTGGCTCGACCAGCGCCTCACGGGCGAACTCACGGCGTTCTACTTGGATCGCCGCGACACGCAGGTGCGCGACTCGGCGGGCTTCGGCGGCAGTTACCGGTTTTTCACCGCCAACGGCAATGGCGCGCACGTGCAGGGGCTCGAGAGTTCCGCGGCCTACGCGCTCACGCGCGCGTGGTCGCTGCGCGGGTCGCTCGCGCTGATGGATTCGACGCTCGATCCCTTTACGCTGAGCAACGGCAACAGTGGCGGTGGCCGCGAACTCGCGAACACGCCGCGCTATGGCTACACCGTGGGCACGCGTTATCAGGCGGCGACGGGTTTCTTTGGCAGCGCCGAGCTGGTGGGCCGTGCGGAGCAGTTTGACTCGAACAACCAGAACGAAGCCCGCCGCGCCTTCCAGGTGGTCAACGCGAGTCTTGGCTACGCGTGGCGCGAATGGACGTTCACGCTCTGGGCGCGCAACCTGCTCGACGAAACCTACGACAAGCGCGTGTTCTTCTTCGGCAACGCCGATCCCGACTACATCGAGACCCGCTACGAAAGCCGGGCCGACCCGCGCCAGATCGGCGTGACGGCGGCGTGGCGCTTCTGAAGCAGCGGTTTGGTTGATGGCAGGGCGGTTGGCGTGCCGCCCTGCCTTAATCCGCCCGGCCGGCGCGCACTTGCACCCCCGGAGGGCATTGGTTGAATGGCGGCATGATTTCGCTGCTTGATGGCCAGGGGACGCCGAAGAAAAAGGCGCCCGAGAAGGTGTTTTCCTTGCGACTGGAGGTCGCAGGCACCACGCCGCGCGTCTGGCGGCGCCTGCTCGTGCGCGAAACGATGTGGCTCTCCCGGGTGCATGACAGCATTCAGGTGCTCTTCGACTGGTTCGATTATCAGACGCATGTGTTCGCGCTCGACGAGTTGCGACTGGGCAACCCGCTCAAGCGCGACGAGGTGATCGTCGAGGACGACCGTGACGTGACGCTTGCCGACCTCGATCTCAGCGAGCGCCACGGTTTCGTCTATCATTACCACTTCGGCGAGAGCTGGCAGGTGGATATCAAGATCGAGAAGACCCTCGCAGCCGAAAAGGGCACGACCTATCCGGTGTGTGTGGCCGGTGCGCATGCGGGGCCGCCCGAGGATTGCGGCGGGCTGGAGGCGTTTCACGACATGCTGGCGTGCATCAAGGAACCTGACACCGAGCTCGGCCGCGAATGGCTCGAGTGGCTCGGCCCCGACTACAATCCCGACGCCTGCGACCTCGTGAAGATCAACAAGGCGCTCCGCAAGCTCGGCAAATAAGCCGCGCTCGCGATCACTTACTCGCATGGCCCGTTCCGCTAAAAAATCCCGTGGGACCAAGCGCCTGTCGCGCGGCAGGAAGTTTTTCCTCTGGGTGAACCTGACGGTCGCCGTCGTGATCGGCGGCTGGTATCTGGCGCAACCGGTGGCGCGGCAGCGCGAGGTGCGGGAGCTGGTGGGCAATTATTTTGAGCGGAACAAGCGCGTCTCGGCCCTCGATGTGGGCTGGGATATTTGGCAGCTCTACTACGCGAACAGCGCGACCGGCCGGATCGCGGCCGGCGACAAGACCATCGTTTACGGCGGAGCGCCGCGTGCCGGGAGCTGGCTGGGCGTGCCGTCATTCCGGGTGCTGACCAATCGCGGCTACGCCGTTGGTTACGCCGATGAACTGGGCGGTCCGATCTGGGCGGCGTATCATGTGCGCGACATCGCGCCGCTACCGAAACCGGCGCCGCGGCCCGACAAATTTGAAGTCGATGTGCGCACGATCGCGCGCGTCTCGACCGACTACTACACCGGCAGCGGCTACGATCGCGGCCACCTGGCGCCGAACTACGCGATCGCCACGCGCTACGGCGAGGCGGCGCAGCGTGAAACGTTTTTGATGTCCAACATCACGCCGCAGTTGCACGCACTCAACGCCGGGCTGTGGAAGGAACTGGAGATGAAAATCGCGACGAGCTACCCCGCGCGCTACGGCGAAGTCTGGGTGCTGGTCGGGCCGGTGTTCGGGCCGCGCCCGCAGAAGCTCCGCGGCGGGGTGGCGGTGCCGGAGGCGTTTTTCCTGATCGTGATCGATGAGACCGAGGGGAAGCTGCGCACGCAGGCCCTGATCATCCCGCAAGACGCGCCCCCGGAGAGTGACCCGGCGCGATTCCTGACGACCATCGAGGCGATCCAGCGGCGCACAGGATTGGATTTTCTGAGCGAGCTGGACGATACCGCCGAGCAACAGGTTGAGGCCCAGCAGGCCGGCCGTGTGTGGTAAGGTGATTAAACCACGAAGGACGCGAAGGGCGCGGAGGAGGAAGGGATGGAGGGGGGGCGGCACGCAAACGTTGCACGCGATGCCGGGAGCACCGGTTGACAGCTGGCATGCGGCGTGCAGCTTGGCCGCGTTCTTTGCCTCTTTTTGTGGCCGATCTGTGACCAATCGTGGTCGAGCTGGAGGTTCCCTGCCATCACGGCAGCGGCGCCTCCATTTGACCATGAACCACAGGACAAAAACGCCCGCTGCCGACAGGCTGCGGCTGGATCCAGAAGTGCCTTTCGAATCGTGGCTTGCGGGACAACCGCCGGCCTATGAGACGATCGGTCTTACGCTCTGGAGTCAGTCGCAGACGCAGCCGTGGGTCGTGTCGAAAGAGAACCGCAGTCAGGCGGATAACTGGTTGTCGGGGGTTTGGCAGCGTCTCGCTCGCCAATCCCTGTAATGACCGGTTAACCCGATGGCTTGCAGTTAAATAGAAAACAACCGGGCGGAGGGAGCGATCCCTCCGCCCTTTTTATGCCCGGAAATGAGTGTCGGGACGGTGACAGTTATTGGGTTAACTGACTATAAGCCAATGGGTAAAGAATAAGGTGGGGAACAAGCACTTGACGGCCGGGACTATCAACGCACGTTACGGGCTCTGTTATTTCACAGTTTGTGGTCGGCCAGGAGGATTCAGCGTCAAAGCCAGAATCCTCCATCTGATCATGAATAAAAAGACCAAGACCATGTTTGTGATGCAACCGGGCTGCTTCGGCGCTGGTGGTATGATTTTCTCGGCTTACGAGTTCGACAACAACTCCAAGCACGATGACGACCTGCCGCCGCCTGCTGAGGTGGTGCCAGCGGTCGCAAAGCAAACGAATGAAACCCGCAACTGGACCCAGGTGGCTGTTCGCCTTCCCGAGGCGTTCCGTCGCACGGTCTGGCAACCGCTGAGTCGCCGGGTGCAAAAGCTCGGCAACGCAGCCTAAACAAAGAAACCAACACCGGGGCGGAGGAGAAATCCTTCGCCCCGGTTTTTTTGTGGGCGGAAGGGCGAGAGTTTTAGAGTAGGAGTATAATAATAGAATGGTCTGGTCCCGTGGTTCAGGGAGTGGCAGAATGGAGTTTCAGATGAATAAAGGTCTCACAGTCGTCTGTTGCGTGGTCGTATTCGGCGTCATGTGGTGGGCCGGAACAATGGAGCCTGTCGTGAAAGACGCGGTCGCGGAATCAAGTGGCGAGCCGGTCACCGAGATGATGATCAGGGTTCCTCGGGGGCGCGTGTTGTATGTGGTTGTGGATCAGGATGGGGTTTACCTCGGCACGCAGCGGATCGAGCGACGCTTCGCCAAAGCGGCGATAGAGACGCTGCTAAAAAAGGAGAGAATCCGGAACCTTCTGATTTCTGCGACGGACCTAGCCCGCTATGGCGATGTCGTGGAGTTATACGCGAGTATTGATCGCAGCTTGTTAACGTGGATTAGTTTTTCGACACGAGCGGAGACGATTGGCACGCGGAAGCCGTTAACGGGATATTACCGACCAGCCTGCTGCTATGCGGATGATATCGAGAATTCGGATCATCGCCACGAGCATGAGGAATGGCGGTAGCCCAAAGCACCAGGGTAGGCGACCCGGCTATATCGAACTTTAAATAAAGGCGGGATCAGCGATCCCGCCCTACAACTGAAAACTGTGCTGGCTCGGCCTAATCCTTCGGCGTGTTGCCGGGGAAGGTGGCGAGGAATTTTTCGACGTTGGCTTGTTCTTTCGCCTTCAGGCGCTGGCGGGAGGCGAGGCGGTCGGCGGCTTTGGCGATGTTCACGTCGGCGTGCTCGGTGCGGCGGCCTTCGGCTTGGAGAAATGTTTTCACGCGCTCGAAGCGTTCGGGGTTGGAACCGGCCACCGAGATGAGGTCGGCGAGGTATTCGGCCGGGGCTTTCGCGGCGATGGCGTTGTAGTTTTTCATCATCCAGTCGGCGGCGAGGTCGCGGAGATCGTCGTTGTCGACCATGCCGCCGCTGCCGCGCACGCCGATGAGGACGCTGAGAAACTCGGTGGAGTTGAGCGCGGGGGTCAGTGAATAGTCGAGGGCGCGTTCGGCGAGGAGCGGGTCGCGAAAGCGGCTGAGCGCGGTGATGAGCGCGGAGCGGCCGGCGGGAGATTTGGAGTTTTCGAGCGCGGTCTGGTAGCTTGCGAAGAGCGTGGCATCGCCGTGGTAGGCGGCGACGGCGAGCGTGATGGACACGAGGCTGGGCGCCACGGCTTTGGGATCCGTCAGATAAAGCGCCGCGAGGCGGCGGGACTCGGCGATGACGGCAGCGTCAGCGGCTTCGTAGCCGAGCGCACCGTAGAGCGTCGTGCGCAGAGGACTGAGGTGATCGGGCTCGCCGGGTTGCGGGAGGAGGCCGATGCGGTCGAGGATGGGGCGGAGAATCGCGGCGCGGTAGGCGTTGTAGGCCGGGCGCGTGGCGGAAGTGATGAAGGTGTCGGCGAGACCGTTGATACTCGTGGCGACGTTGGCGTTGACGTCGGGGTCGAGGTCGCGGCCGAAGGCGGTCACGTAGGCGAGATAGTCGAGGCCGTCGATGAGGCCTGCGCTGAAGAGGGCGCTGGTGTTGTCGAGGAGGCCAACGCGCTCAATGGGCTTGAGCGCGGCGGACTGGCGGGCGAGGCGGGCGTTGAGCTCGGGGGAGAGATTCCAGCGGTAGTAGCCGGCTTCGTCGGCGTTGGGATAAATCCAGTCGGCGGTGGCGAGGCCGGGGATGGTGGCGAGTTGGGTTTCGTCCTTGAGGAGGATGCGTTCGCGGTGAATTTCGCCGCCTTTGCTCCAGGAGAGGACGACGGGGACCTGCCACTGGCCGGGGAGCTGGGGATCGCCGAGGTTGTTGAAGCGGCGCTGGGTGAGGCGGAGCTGGCCGTCGGCTTCGAGGGCAAGCGTGACGAGGGGAACGCCGGGCTTGTTGATAAAGGCGGAGAGCATGCCGGGGATGTCGTCGCCGGAGGAGTGGCCGAAGGCGGCCCAGAGATCGTCGCTGACGGTGTTGCCCCAGCTGTGTTTCACGAAATAGGTGCGCATGGTGGCGCGGAAGCGGGCGGGCCCGATCCAGTTTTCGATCATGTTGAGGATGCCCTTGCCCTTGTTGTAGGTGAGTTCGTCGACGAGTTGGGCGAGGTCGGAGTCGCCGGTGACGGGGCGGCGGATGGCGGTGATGGAGGGCAGCGCGTCGCTGCGCATGGCGCCCTTGATCTCGCGGCTCTCGGTGAGCTGCATGCGGAACTCGGGGAACTGGTGCTCGACGATGCGGCCGCACATCCAGTCGGCGAAGGATTCGTTGAGCCAGAGATCGTCCCACCACTTCATCGTGACGAGATCGCCGAACCACATGTGGGCCATTTCGTGGGCCATGACGTTGGCGAGGCGGCGGCGGGCGGCGAAGGAGGGCTTCTCCGGATCCATCAGGAGGAGGCGGTCGGTGTAGGTGACGAGCCCGGCGTTCTCCATCGCGCCGTAGACGTATTCGGGGACGGCGATCTGATCGAGTTTGGCGTAGGGATACGGAATGCCGAAATACTCCTCGAGGCGCGAGAGGAGCGGCGGCGCGAGGCGGACGGCCTCGGCGGCGAGGGCGGTCTGGCCCTTCGGCGTGATGATGCGGCCGGGGACGGAGAGACCGGGGACGGTGACGTATTCGAGCGGCCCGACCGCGATGGCGACGATGTAGCTCGGCATCGGCGGCGTGCGGCCGAAGGCGATGGTCTTCCAACCGCCTGCGCGGGTCTCGATGGCGACGGCGGCGTTGGTGACGGCTTCGAGGGCGGCCGGGACTTTCAGCGTGAGCTGCCAGTTGATCTTGAAGGAAGGCTCGTCCCAGCAGGGGAAGGCCTTGCGGGCGTGTTTGTCCTCAAACTGCGTGAAGAGGTAGGTCTCACCGCGGCTGATGGTTTTGTAGAGGCCGAGACCATCGCGCGTGAAAGGGGCGGTGAAATCGATCGTGAGCTTGTAGTTGCCGAGGCCGAGTTCGGCGGGAGCGGTGAGCGTGACGATGGCGTGCTTCGCGTCGGTAACGGCGGCGGTGAGCGGGGTGACCGTGCCGTCGGCGGAGACGAGCGTGGCGGTGGTGAACGCGGGACCCTCGGCGTTGAGCCGGAAGGCGGTGAAGGGCGCGTTGGCGAGCAGGTCGATGATGGCGCGGCCGGTGTAGTCGTCCTTGGCGGGGTCGAGGGTGAGCTCGACGCTTTGCGCGACGGGCACGACCTCCTGGGTGAGACGCAGCGGATCGACGGCCTCGCTGGCGTGAATGGCGACACTGGAAACGATAAACCCAAGACCCAGCAGGGCGCCGAGCCGACGTAGCGTGTTGTGCATTGGGTTATGACACAGGGCGCTTGGCCGGTGGCAAGTCTGAGCGAACGGTGCGCAAAAAAATCCCGCCGGGGAGCCGGCGGGATTTTGAGAGGGACACGGCGTGTGGTTTACTTGGCGACCTCGGTGACGGTGCCGGCCTTGATGAGGACGAGGTTCTCGGGCTTGAGGTGCTTCTTCATCGCACCGTTTACCTGCTCGAGGGAGAGCGCCTGGATTTTTTCAGGATACTCGTCGAGCCAGGTGACATCGTAGCCGCGCAGCAGGCTGTTCATGAGCGCGGTGGCCATGCCGGTGGTGGTCGAGAGGCCGACCTTGTAGGAACCGGTGAGGTCGGTTTTGCGCTTGGCGAGTTCGTCGGCGGTGATGCCGTCGGCATACCAGTGGTCGAGCTGACGCTTTGTGGAAGCGATGCCCTTGTCGAGCAGGTCGGGCGCGAAATTGGCGCCGATGCGCCAGTCGCCGTCGCGGACGCTGTCGTTCGTGAGGCCGGCGTAGATGCCGTAGGTGAGACCTTCCTTGTCGCGGACGTTGCCCATGAGGCGGGCGCTGAAACCGCCGCCGAGGACGTCGGTGCCGACGCGGAGCGCGAGCGTGTCGGGGTCACGGTAACGCAGGCCGGTCGCCATGCCCCAGACGACGCTGACGTTGGTCTTGTCGGCCATGAAAACGGTCTGATCGCGCGCGGCGTCGAGGTTGCCGCCGATGGCGGCGGGGGGCGTGGGTTGCTTGCCGCCCGTCCAGCCGGCGAAGGACTGGGCGACCTCGGTGCGGACGCTGGCGGTATCAACATCGCCGACGAGGATGAGCGTGAGGAAAGCGGGGCCGTAGTATTCGGCGTGGAAAGCCTTCACTTCGTCGAGCGTGGTGCGCTCGATGGCGGCGATGAGTTCCTCGGTGGGCGGCTGGCGGTTGGGATGGCCGAGCGGGTAGATGGCGCGGGTGAAGGCGTCGGCGGCGCGATCGTCGGTGTCGTCGAGCGCACGTTTCAGGGCGCCGATGGATTGTTTCTTCACCTTGGCAAATTCCTCGGCGGAGAAGGCGGGGCTGCGCAGTTGCTCGGCGATGAGGCTGAGGACCAGCGGGACGTCCTGCTTGAGGCACTTGCCGGAGATCGTGAGCGTTTCGTTGCCGACGCCGAAGTTGAGGGAGGCGCCGACGTTCTCGAGCTTTTGCGCGATGGCGAACTTGTCGTGGGCGACGGTGCCCTTGTCCAACATGCTGCCGGTGAGGCGGGCGAGGGCGGGATTGGACTCGGGGGCGGCGACGTTGCCGACGGGCAGGGTGCCGCGGAAGGTGACGACGTCCTTCACGCCCGTGGTGAGGGTGACGACGTCGATGGGGCCGACCTTGGCGCGCGCGACGTTGTCGGCGATCTTGGCGGTGAGGGAGGAAACGGCCAGGAACAACGAGCAAGCGCCAAGGAGGAGGCAGGAGCGGATGAGCTTTTTCATGGGGAGGTGAGAGTGGAGGCTTTAGTGGGTGGCGGGCGCGGCGGCGACGAGCGGGATGAACCAGCCGTTGGTGCTCTGGTCCTCGACGAGGTAGTGGTTGGCGATGCGCTTCACGTCGTCGGGGGTGACTTTTTTGTAGGCGTCCTCGAGGGTGTAGAAGAGCGTCCAGTCGCCGGCGGCGATGAATTCGTTGATGCTGCTGGCGATGGCGAAGGAGCCGTCGCGGGAGTAGGCGATCTTGGCGACCTGCTGGTTGACGGCGGCGGAGACTTCCGCCGCGGTGACGCCCTCGGTTTTGATGCGCTCGATCTCGGCGAGGATGATTTTTTCAACCTGTTCGTGCGTGGCGCCGGGCGCGAGGTCGGCGTAGATGTTGAGGAGCGAGGGATCGTGGAAGAAGCCGGCGCCGGCGGTCACGCTGGTCGTGAGGGTCTGGTCGGTGAGGGCGCGGTAGAGGCGGCTGTTTTTGCCGGAGGCGAGGATGGCGGCGAGGATGCGCACCGCGGGCGTGTCGGCGTGCGTGGCGGCGGGGGACTTGAAGGCGACGCCGACGACGCCGAGCTGGGCGGCGCGCTTGACGGTGACGCGGCGCGGGCCGGTCTGCACGGGCTCCTCGGTGTAAACCTGCGGGATGGGCTTCGGGGCGCGCGGGTAGGCGCCGTAGTATTTCTGCACGAGGCCGAGGGCCGTGGCGGGATCGAAGTCGCCGATGACGGTGACGGTGGCGTTGTCGGGCCAGTAGAAGGTGTCGTAGAACTCCTTCAGTTTTTCGATGGAGACCTTCTCGATGTCGGAGCGCCAGCCGATGGTGCTGTGGTGATAGGGATGCGCCATGTAGGCGGCGGCGTTGATCTCCTTGTCGAGCGCCTCGGTGGGATCGTTTTCACCGATTTCGAATTCGTTGCGGACGACGGTCATCTCGGGGCGGCGGTCCTCCTCGTGGAGCCAGAGGTTGCGCATGCGGTCGGCCTCGATGGCGATGTAGCCCTCGAGGTGTTCGCTGCCGATCTCGGCGTAGTAGTTGGTGCGGTCGAGCCAGGTGGTGGCGTTGTAATTGCCGCCGATGGTCTCGAGGAACTGGTCGACGTTGTTGCCATTGGCGCGGTTGTATTTGGGCGAGCCCTTGAACATGAGATGCTCGAGGAGGTGGGTGGCGCCCGTGGTGCCGGTGACCTCGTTGCGCGAGCCGACACGGTAGGTGACCATGAAGGTGACGACCGGGACCGTGCGGTTGGAGAGGAGGAGGACGGAGAGGCCGTTGCTATCGAGGGTGTATTCGTCGATGGCGCCCACGGTTTTGACGTGGGTGTAGCCGGCGACCTTGGCGGGCTCGGCGCCGTGGAGGGCCGCGGTGGCCCCGAGGGCGGCGGACAGGAGGAGTGCGGTGACGTATTTCATGGGGATGAACAAAACAGGTTCGGGTCGGTTCAGTTAAACTGGCGGGTTTTTTTCCAAGCATTGCGGTCCGTAAAGGCGGGCGCAACCGTTTCGGCGGGCAGGTGCTTTTCGCTGTGGAGCAAAAGGGTGCGGCGGCGGGAGTTTTGAGGATCGAGCGCGGCGGTGAGGAGCGCGACGGCCTGCTCCTTGGTCAGCGAATCAAGCGCGGCCAGCGCGGCCTGGCGGCGATCCCATTCGCCGTCGTAGGAGAAGGCATTGGCGAAGAAGAGGCCGGCCTTCTCCTCGATGCTCTTGGGCTTTTCCTCGAACGTGGATCGGGCGCCGGCGATGAGCGTGGCCCACTGCGCGTCGGTGACGGCGGCGAGCGCGGCGGGCAGCGTGGCGATGAAGGCCTCGGCGCGGCGCTGGAGTTCGTCGGGCGCGTAGGCGCTGGATTGCACGACGAAGCTGAAGTAACGCTGGCGCAGCGAGGACGTGCCGGAGGAACCCACGATGTAGCCGAGCTGCTGCTTGGTGCGCAGCTCGGTGTAAAAGGGCTCGCCAAAGAAGTTCGCGACGACGACGGCGGCGGCGCGCGTGGCGGGCGAATCGTCGTTGAGCAGGTAGTCGCGGACGAAGGCGGCGTTAACGCCATTGATGAGGCCGGCGTCGACGACGTTTTCGCCGGGAGCGATCACGAGGTGACGGCGGCGCAGGAGCTCGGTGTCGGGCGCGGAGGTGGCGCCGATGCGTTCGGCGACGGTGCGCACGGCGGCGACGGCATCGTCGGGCGCGAGATGACCGTGGACGACGGCCTCGAGTTTGCCGCGGGCGAAGAAGCGCGTGGCGAAGGCCTGCACGTCGGGCCACGTGGCGGTGGCAACGCGGGCGGTGAGTTCGTCGGGCAGAAATTGGAACTCGCGCGAGAAGGCATCGCGGCGGTCGCGGGCGAGCAGGTAGGCTTCGGTCTGCGCGTAGCTGCGCAGGCCGCGGAGCGCGACTTCCTTGAGCGCTTCGAAGCGCTCGGGCGTGACGGAGAAATTCCGCAACTGGCCGGCGACGTAGGTGGCGAAGCGCACGGGGGAATCGCCAAAGCCGGTGATCGTGAGACCGACGCCTTCGAGCGAGGAGGAGGCGTTGTAGTCGATGCCGGCGAGGGCGGCGTCGGCGAGGGCGGGCTCAAGCGCGTCGCGCAGGCAGAGGTCGTAGAGGCGAAGGAGCGCGGCCGTGTCGACGGAGGCGAGTTCGCGCACCGGCACGAAGCGGAGGACGAGCGTGGTTTGCGGGCGCTGAAACTCGGTGTCGGGCGCGTAGTAGAGCGCGACGCCGGGTTCGTTGATGAGCGGGAGCGGGCGCTCGGCGAGGAGCGCGGTGGCGCCGGGCATGAACGGGTTGGCGCCGGGCAAGGCGAACGCGACCTGAGGCGGGTTGACGAGGGCGACGTAGGCGGCGCCGGCGTCTTCCTTATACGAGTAGGCGGTGCCGTAGATGCGCTCCTTGCGGTCGGTGGGCACGCCCTTGGCCATGAGGGAGGCGAGGAGGTTGTCGGGCGTGAGGGTGTTGAGCACGCGGCGGTAGGCGGCTTCGTCGGGTGCGCCCCAGACATCGGTGGCGCGTTCGGCGACCTCGAGCGGATAGGCGAGCGCCTGTTGGGCGAGGCGGGTGGCGAGTTCGGCGCCTTCGCCGCGGTCCTTGTAGGTTTCGTTGAGCGCGGCGATGCGGGCGCGGTCGCGGTAGAAATCGGCGGGGAACGGCGCGGCGCGCAGATGGGCGAGGTAACTGAAGACCAACTGGAGCACGCGTTGCTGCTGTTCCTGGCCGGCAGGCGTAAGGTCGGCCTGGATCATGAGCGAGCTGTATTCGTTGGCGCGGTCCCAGGTGTAGGAGGCGAGGGCATTGGCGAGGCCTTCGCGCTTGAGGAGTTCGACGAGGCCGCCGGGGCCGGGATACGAGATGAGTTGCGTGACGAGCTCGTCGGGCTTGCTGGCGAAGTCGGCGCGCGTGCCGGGGATGACGAACTCAAGGTTGAGCTGGCGCAGTTCCTTGATCGGCTCGGCGAGGGCGAGGCGGAGCGTGGGCTTGTGCGGGAGGAAAACGGGTTCGCGCACGACATGGGCGACGGCGCGGCGCGGGATGGGCGAGAAGAGCGTGCGGGCGAGTTTCTCGAGTTCGTCGAGCGGGGCCTTGCCGGCGAGGACGAGAACCATGCGGTCGGCGGAGTAGTGGGATTCGTAGAACGCGCGGACGGCCTCGGGCGTGGCGCCGGCGAGGGTCTCCTTGGTGCCGGTGGAGAATTTGCTCTCGCCGCTGCCGGGCGTGTAGAGCTCGCGCGAGACGCCGATGAGGCGACGCTGGTCGTTTTGCACGTGGCGCATGGCCTCGTTGTGGACGGCGTTGACCTCGCGGCCGGTGTATTCGGGGTTGAATTTCGGCGCGATGAAGAACTGGGCGAAGCGGTCGAGGGCGTCGGCGAACGCCTCGTGACGGATCTCGAGCTGGTAGTTGGTGTGGTCGCTGGTGGTGTAGGCGTTGTTGTAGCCGCCGTTGGACTTGATGAAATTGCTGTAGTCGGCGACCTCGGGGTATTTTTCCGTGCCGAGGAAGAGCATGTGCTCGAGGAAGTGCGCGAGGCCCTCGCGGTCGGCGGGGTCGTCCATCTGGCCGGTTTGCACGGCGAGCGCGGCGCCGGATTTGTTGAACTTGGGGTCGGAGACGAGGAGGACGCGCAGGCCGTTATCGAGGACGAAACGGCGGAACACGGCGGAGTCCGTGGGGGCGATGATGCGCGGCGGGAGCGCCGGGATCTCGACGGAGGCGATGACAGGAGCGGCACCGGCGCACAGGGCCAGAAGCAGCAAGGGGAACTTCAGGGAACGCATGGCCGGAAACTGGCAGGCGGATGGAGCCGCGCCAAGCGGTTAGCGACGAGCAGCCTTAAAGTGGGCTGTCTGGCTTATACGCGGGATGAGCGGAGGCGGACGGCGGGCACAAACCGCCGTTGCCACCGGTCAGAGGGTCGGCAAACTCAGATCAATTCATCCTCCCCTATGAACTTCGCCCGCCGCGCTTGGTTTTTATTCGCCCTGATTATAGCCCTGATGGCTCCCGCGGTCGCGACCGCGGCGGAAAGTGATGCCGTCATCCAGACCGGCTTGCAGGCGTGCAATGTCAATGACCTGCGCACCTGCATCCGCACCTGGTATGCGCATGACCCGGTGCAGGCCGATAAATTGCAGCTCCAATTGGATAACGCCACGAAAGGGCTCGGCGATATTCTCAGCACGGAAATCGTGGCGACGCGCGACCTGGGCAAGCGCGTGCGGCGTTATTACATCGCCCTCTATTTCAGCAAACACCCGTTCTGGCTGCGGGTGGATCGCTACAACACGAACGGCATTGTCCAGATCACGCTGCCCCTGAAATTCTCGCTGGTCGCGGGCGAAATCCTGCCGCGCGAGGTGACGGGGGAGTAACGCGCCGACGGAGCCGCGTTAGGCCGCTTGGTCCGGCAGCGTGAAGTAGAAGGTGGCGCCCTGATCGGGGGCGGCTTCGGCCCAGATGTTGCCGCCATGGCGGCGGATGATGCGTTGCACGGTGGCCAGGCCGACGCCGGTGCCGGCAAACTCCGTCGGCGAATGCAGTCGCTGGAAGGGCGTGAAGAGCCGCGTGGCGTGCGCCATGTCGAACCCGGCGCCGTTGTCGCGCACGAAGAAGGCGCGGGTGCCGTCCGCCTGCACCGTGGCGCCGACTTCGACGCGGGCGGGTGCGGTGGAGCGGCCGGTGTATTTGAAGGCGTTGGCCAGCAGATTGGTCAGCGCGGCGTGCAACAGGCCGGGATCGGCCTGCACGTGCAGGTCCGGGGCAACGGTGAAGGCGACGACGCGGGCGGGATCGGTGGCGGCGACTTCCAGGCAGACGCGGGTGGCGGTTTCACTGAGGCTCACCGGTGCGACATGGAGCGCGCGACGGCTTAATTGCGAGAGGCGCAGCAGATCCTCGATCAAATCAGTCATGTGCGCGGCCTGGCCGGCGATGTGGTCGAAGAGGCGGCCGCTTTCCGGGGTGAGGCTGGCCGCATGCTTTTGCTGAATCATGGCCGTGAAGCCGCGGATGGCGCGCAGCGGTGCGCGCAGGTCATGGGAGACGGAATAGGCGAAGGCCTCCAACTCTTCGTTGGCCAGGCTCAGTTGCAGCGTGCGATCCTGCACGCGTTGCTCGAGCTCACGGTAGACCTGGATGTTTTCCATCGCGACCGAGGTGGTGTTGGCGAGTGCCTGGAGCAGCTCGACCTCTTCCGGGGAGGCGCGGTGGTGGGCCGCCCAATAGTTGCCGATGGCGCCGATCGGCGCGGAGCTGCGGATCGGCACCATGACGAGGCTTTTGACGAAGGTCGGGCGGTAGGCATCGGCCGGGATGCGGGCATCGGCGTAGATGTCCTCGATGGCGGCGGACTGGGCGTTGAGCATGGCCCAGCCACTGATGCAGGTGGTGAGCGGGAAGCGCTTTCCTTTCCAGAGCGGGCTGATCGCGTCCTCGTCGACGTAGTGGCAGAATTCGCCCTCGCGCAGCACGAAGGTGGCGCCATCGGCGCCGGTGAGTTCGCGGGCGGCGCGCCGGACGATGGCGCGCACGGTGTCGATGTCGCGGGCGAGCGAGAGGGCTTGGGCGGCGGAGGCCAGGACGAGGGTGCCGTTGCGGGGCTCGGCCGGACGCACGCGGCCGCGCTCGATGGCCCGGATGACGGCGCCGGGCAGCTGATCGAGCTGTTCCTTGAGCACATAATCTGACGCGCCGGCGGCCAGCAGGGCTCGCGACGTGGCCCGGTCGGCGGCGCCGGTGACACAGATGAAGGGGATCGGGCCGAGCGGGGTGGTGGCCTGGTGGAAAGCGGCAACGGCACTCAACCCGGGCACACTGCTGTCGGACAGCACGAGATCGAATTTCTGGCTGGCGAGCGCGGCGCGATAGGCTTCCGCGGTGCTGACCACGGTGAGGGCGACCGGGAGACCGCTTTGCTCCAGGACGGATCGAATCAAGAGGGCATCGTTCGGGTTGTCTTCGAGATCCAGGATTTGCAGGGACTCCATAGGGGGGAAGAGAGCGCAGGGTGCGTCGAATCTGAGGGGAGGTAAAGCGGATGTTGGCGCGCCGGTGCTACGGGCGCACGGCCTGGATTTTTTCCCGCAGGTGCGTGCAGCGGGTCTTGGACTCGGCGTTGCGCACGGCCATGGCGTAGGCGGCGGGCTCGCCAACGAGGAAGACTTTTTTGCGGCCGCGCGTGATCGCCGTGTAGATGAGGTTGCGCTGGAGCATCATGAAATGCGCCTTCAGCAGCGGGATGATGACGACGGGATATTCGGAGCCCTGCGACTTGTGGATGCTGATCGTGTAGGCGAGGGCGAGATCGCCGAATTCCGCGCGGTCGAATGTATGCGTGTCGCCGTCGAACGTGGCGGTCAGGGTGCCGTGCACGCCGTCGATGGTGGTGACGGTGCCGATGTCGCCGTTGAAGAGGTTCTTGTCGTAGTTGTTGCGGAGCTGGATGAGCTTGTCGCCGGGCCGGAATTCGCCGCCGGGCGTGCGGATGCCCTGGTGACGCGGGTTGAGCGCGGCCTGGAGCTGGGCGTTGAAATTGGCGACGCCGGCGACGCCCTTGTGCATCGGGGCGAGCACCTGCACGTCGTTGACGGGGTGCGGCCACTTCAGTTTCTGCGGGATGAACTCGGTGCAGAGCTGGATGACTTTGCGCACGCAGTCCTCGGTGTCGGTCGCGGCGATGAAGTTGAGATCAGCCCAGACCTGCGCGCTGGCGACATCCGGGAGAATCGCGCCGAGTGTGGGATCGCCGCTGTTGATGGCGTGCGCGGTGGTGACGATCTGGCTCTGGCCCTGCTGGCGGTAAATGACGCTCAGCCGGGTCACCGGCAGAGCCGGGGATCCGGCGAGTTGAGAGTTGGGGGTTGAGGGCTGAGAGTCGGAGCCGGAGGTGGCGACGGCGATCAGGTCTTTGAGGACATTGCCGGCGCCGACGCTGGGGAGCTGGTCGGTGTCGCCGACGAGGAGAAGATGCGCGCGAGCCGGGACCGCCTGGAGCAACGACGAGGCCAGGCGCGTGTCGAGCATGGAGGCCTCGTCGACGATGAGAAAATCCGTGGCGAGCGGCGCGGACTCGTTGGCGACGAAGCCGCCGCGGGCGGCATCGTATTTGAGCAGACGATGGATCGTGGACGCGAAGCCACCGGTGGTTTCGGAGAGCCGCTGTGCGGCGCGACCGGTGGGCGCGGCGAGGTGCACGCGGACTTTCTTGGCCTTCAGGATTTCGACGAGGGCGCGGAGAATCGTGGTTTTGCCCGTGCCGGGTCCGCCGGTGAGGATGGAGACCTTGGCGGTGAGGGCGTGCTGGAGGGCGGTGCGCTGGAGCGCGGCGAATTCGAAACCGGCTTTGTCCTGCGCCCACTTGATGGCGGCATCGACCTTGATGGCGGGCAGGCCGCTGCCGACGCGGCCGAGGCGGGTGACGACATCGGCGATCTTTTGTTCGAAGCGGTCGTTGTGCGGAAGCTGGATCAGCGCGCTCTGCGCGCTGAGTTGAGAGTTGAAAATTGAAGGTTGAAAGTCGGAGGCGGTGCCAGTGGTCGTGGCTGGGTCTTTCAACTTGGGACTTTCACCATTCAACTTCGCCGACGCAGCAGCGCCGGCGATATGGCGGATGAGGGTTTTGTTTTCGACGAGGGCGGCGATGCGCGCGGCGACGAGCTTGGAATCGGTTTCGAGCTGCGTGGCGGAGTAGATCGTGAGCTCGGCCTCCTGACAGGCGGTGTGGCCTTCCTCCTGCAACGTCTCGAGGGCGTAGATGAGGCCGCCGTCGAGGCGGGGCGGGGCGTCGTTGGCGAAGCCGAGGTTGATGGCGATGCGGTCGGCGGTCTTGAAGCCGATGCCGTCGATCTCGCGGGCGACGCGGTAGGGTTCGCTGGTGAGGATTTGCTTCGCCTGCGGGCCGTAGCGGGTGACGAGCTTCACGCACTGCGAGGGCGTGACGCCGTAGGTCTGGAGGAAAATGTAGAGCTCGCGCTCGGTGCGCTTGGAGTCCCAGGCTTCCTTGATGGCGGCGGCGCGTTTTTTGCCGATGCCCTCGACGTCGCGAAGCTTGGCGGATTCCTCGCTGAGGATGCGGAACGTATCGGTGCCGAAAGCGTCGACGATCTTGTTGGCGTAAACTTTGCCGATGCCGGGGACGAGGCCGCTGCCGAGGTATTTGCGGATGCCGTAAACGGAGGCGGGCAGTTCGGATTTGAACGCGGCGACCTTGAACTGGGCGCCGTGCTGCGCGTGGCGCGTCCACTCGCCGGTGAGGTGAAGGGTCTCGCCACATTCGACGCCGGGCAGGGCGCCGACGATGGTGACCTTGGCCTCGGCGGCATCGGCGGGCGCGGCGATCTCGGGGCGAAATTCGGCGATGGTGTAGTGGTTCTCCTCGTTGAAAAAAATGATGCGCTCAAGGACGCCGGTGAGCGTGCTGGGAGCGGAGTTGGAGGGGGAAGCGGCCACGGATGGCGCGACAAAAGCACAGATGGGCGGCGTGGCAACTGCGACGAAGCGGGGTGCGGATTGCGGCGTTGCGGAGGCGGGCGGAGGCAGGCAGGGTGGCGGACATGAAAACCTTCGCGGATGTGATGGTTGGGCTCGTGGCGGTGCTGCACGGCTACTTTCTCGTGCTGGAAATGTTTCTGTGGACGAAGCCGTATGGGCGGCGCGTGTTTGGACTGACGCCGGAAAAGGCCGAAATGACCAAGTCGCTCGCGGCGAATCAGGGGCTGTATAACGGCTTCCTTGCGGCGGGACTCGTCTGGGGGCTGGGCGCGGGGGCGGATGGTTACGCGCTCAAGGTTTTCTTTCTGGCGTGTGTCATCGTCGCGGGGATTTTCGGCGCGGCGACGGCGAGCCGGAAGATTTTGTGGGTGCAGGCCGTGCCGGCGGCCATCGCGCTGGCGGCGGTGTGTGCGGCGCGGTAACCGGCGAAAATGGGCTGAAACCATTGAAACGCGGAGATCGCGAAGCACACGGAGACGGACTCGTTTGTCATTCATTAATTCTACTTTGTCACATTCGCCCACCCGGACGCGGCGACCAAACCGCTTCTATCCCTAGAATCCCAAATTCTTTAGGTTATTTGGGGACCTTTGGCCCAAGGCCCGATTTCCTGAATTTTATCCTTATACCCAAGCGAATGAGAGTCACAACCATACTCCTAGCTCTTATATTTTCTGCGGGATGCGCACATAAAACAACGCCCGAGGTCTCAGCGTTACCTCCCAACGCTGAACCGGAATACCTTATCTACGGAGGAGTGAAGCCGCCTGATGCTTTTGCCGCCATGGAATGGCGTAAGTATCTGGCAAGGGTTCAGAGGCGATGGTCGTATCAACTAGACGACGCAGCCCCAGATTATCCAGCCGGGGAAAAAGTTGTCGTCATTCTGGCCCCAGAGAAAGGAAATCTTGTTATAAAGGAGCTTATTGGAGGGACAGAAAATGCGCAGAAATATGTGCGAAATGCTCTCGAAGAGGTTATTCGGAATACTCCAATTACTCTCCTGACGTATGAATGGCTTGAGAGTGTAAAAGTGATCCCGTTTACCTTTGTTTATTTAGATGATTAAAACAGGTCTCTTACGCAATTGAGAGTGAGGTAATCTGACAAAGTAGAATTAAATGACAAATGGGCAGGGGTGAGGCGAGGGTTGCAGCGTGGGGGTGGTGGGTTAGGATGGGGGATATGGACTCACTGCACACCAGTTCGCTGCTGCCGATCATCCAGCTCGCCATCACGCCGGTGATTTTGATCTCCGGCATGGGCGCGTTGATGCTGACGCTGACGAACCGGATGGCGCGCATCGTGGATCGCACGCGCAGTCTCGCGGGTCAGGTGCGGGTGGCGCCAACCGAAGATCGCGGGCACCTGGAGTCGCAGCTGGAGATCATGTGGCAGCGGGCGAAACTGATCCGCATGGCGGTGACGTTTGCGGGGCTGAGCATGCTGATCGCGTGCGGACTGATCATCGTGATCTTCGCGGCGGCGGTGCTGGGGCGCGAGTTTGCGGCGGTGGCGATGACTTTCTTTGCGGCGAGCATCCTGTTGCTGGTGGCGGCGCTCGGGGCGTTTCTGCGCGACATCTATGTGTCACTGCACGCGCTGCAGTTGGAAGTGGCGAAAGCCCGCCGCCGCCAAGCCTAAGGCGGGCAGGCCCGGCGGAGCGGAACCTGAGTCGGAATAATTATGGACTGACGGGAGCGGACCACTTTGCGGCTTCGGCGGGGCGGCCGAGGGCGGTGTAAAGTTCGGCGAGGCGGGCGCGGGTAGCGGGAAGATGGTGGCGGGCGCTTTGCGGGAGGGCGGTTTCGTGCGCGGCGAGGCCGGAGTAGCCAGCGAGGAGGAGGGGCTCGGCGGCGGCGTAATTTTTCCGGCCGAGGAGCGCGGCGCCCAGGGCGCTGCGGGTCTGGCTGGTGGTCCAGTCGTCGGGCGTCAGTTGTTCGCGCAGGGGGAGGAGTTCGCGGAGGAGGGCTTCGGCGGCGGGAAATTCTTTGGCGACAAGTTGGGCGGCAGCGAGGTCGTTGAGGGCGATGAGGGTGCGGGCGTGCTTGGGGCCGTTATTGCGGCGGCGGATCTCGAGGTTGAGGGTCAGGTCGGCGAGCGCGGGAGTGAGGTCACCGGCGGCGAGGTAGGCGTTGCCGCGGGTGACGAGGGAAAAGAGCGTGAGAAAGTGCTCGGGGCCGACGACGCGACGCTGGAGGTCGAGCGCGGTGGTGAGGAGCGCGATGGCTTCGGCATTTTGGCCGGCGTCGAACTGGGCGGCGCCGAGGGTGCCCATGACGCTGAGGGTGAGCGGATGCTCCGGGCCGAGGACGCGCCGGGCGGCTTCGAGGTTGGCGGCACTGCGGGTGAGGGCGGTGGCGTAGTCACCGTGGATGCGGTAGAGATCCACGAGATTGTCGGTGACTTGAAAGGTGTCGGGATGGTCGGGGCCGTTGATGCGCACGAAAGCCTGCAGCGTTTCCTCCATCATCGCGATGGCGCCGGGGAGGTCGCCGGTGCGCTGGTAGGCGACGGCGAGGTTGTTCATCGTCTCAAGCGTGTTGGGGTGATCGGCGACGAGGAGGCGGCGTTGGAGGGCGAGGGCTTCGCGGAAGAGCGGGATGGAGGCGGCGTTGTCGCCGCGGTTGAGGTAGAGATTGGCGAGATGGGAAGTGACGTGGAGGGTGCCGATGTGCTCGGGACCGCGGACGCGGCGGGAGCGTTCGAGCGCCTGGGTCAGGAGCGGGAGAGCTTCGTCGTATTTGCCGAGCTTGCCGTAGGAAACGGCGAGCAGGTCGAGTTGGTGGATGGTCGTTTCGGCATCGGGGCCGAGGGCTTTTTCCGTCTGGGCGAGGAGGCGGGTGCTGAGTTCGATGGACTCGGGGAGGCGGTTGGCGGCGTCGTAGGCGCGGGCCAGTTCCTGTTGGACGAAGAGATCGCCAGGAGCGTCGGAGTGGGGCGGCCGGAGCGCGATGGAACGGGTGAGATGAGCGATGGCTTTGTCGGGGAGGCCGACGCCGAGGTAGGCGTTGCCGAGGGTGAGACGAACGGCGGCCTCGGTGCGGGGCTGGGTGGCGAAGCGGTCGCCGACTTTTTCGGCGGCGCGGTCGAGGGCGTCGCGGACCTTGAGATCGGGATCGGGCGCATGGCCCTGGTCGGCTTGGTTCAGGCTGCCGGCCTGGCCGAGCAGATCCTCGGTGAGGAAGTCGTTGACGGCCTGGGTGGCGGCGGCCTGGTCGCGGGCGGATTTTTCGGCGGCGCGGGCGGCGCGTTCGGCGCGGGTGGCGCGGAGGTATTGCGTGGTGCTGACGGCGAGACCGACGAGCACAGCGAGCGAGACGGCGGTGACGGCGGCGAACGCGAGACGATGGCGGCGGGCGAGTTTACGGAGACGGTAGAGATTGGAGGCGGGGCGAGCGGTGACGGGCTCGTGGGCGAGGTAGCGGTTGAGATCGTCGGCGAGGGCGCTGGCGGTGTCGTAACGGCGGGCGCGGTCTTTTTCGAGGCAGCGCATGACGATCCAGTCGAGGTCGCCCTTGAGCGCGGCGGCGAGGTGTTGCGGGGCGGCACCGCGGAGGCGGGCGACGGTGGCGCGGTCGGCGGAGGTGAGGGTGGAAACGCGTGCGGACGGGCGGGGCGGATCGATCTCGCGAATGATGCGGCGGATCTCGGCGAGGCCGGCTTCGGCAAGGGATTTCGGGTCGTAGGGCGGGCGGCCGGAGAGGAGTTCGTAGAGGAGGACGCCGAGGGAATAAATGTCGGAGCGTGTATCGAGATCGAGTTCGCGATGCTCGGCCTGCTCGGGGCTCATGTAGGCGGGCGTGCCGATGAACTGGTCGAGGGCGGTGACGAGGGTGTGTTCGCTCAGGCGGCCGGAAGTGGCCTTGGCGATGCCGAAGTCGATGATGCGCGGGGCGGGGACGCCGTCGCGGAGCGTGACGAGGATGTTGGACGGTTTGAGATCGCGATGGATGACGCCCTTCTGGTGCGCGTGTTGGAGGGCGAGACAGACGCGGGCGAAGAGCGCGAGGCGCGCGGCCATGGTGAGGTTGTGCGCGTCGCAGAATTTCGTGATCGGGATGCCGTCGACAAACTCCATGACGAAGAACGGCCGGCCGGTGGCGGTGGCGCCGGCGTCGAAGACGCGCGCGATATCAGGGTGGTCCATGAGCGCGAGCGCCTGGCGCTCGGCTTCGAAGCGGGCGATGACGTCGCGGGTGTCCATGCCGAGCTTGATGACCTTGAGCGCGACCTGACGGCGGACGGGGATGGTTTGTTCGGCGAGATAGACGGTGCCGCAGCCGCCCTCGCCGATTTTGCGGATGAGCGTGTAGCGTTCGCCGAGGACGGTGCCGGGGGTATCATCCTGGAGTAGCGGGCGGGATTTGACGGTGGACGCTTCGAGAAAACGATCGGAACCCGCTGCGGCGTGCGCGGTGAGGAGCTGTTCGATGCGAGTGCGCTGAGTAGGGTCGCCGGCGCAGGCGCGGTCGAGGTAGGCGGGGCGCTCGGCGGCCGGGAGATCGAGGGCGTTGGCGAAAATATCGGCGTCGAGCATGGGAGAAGAGGAGGAAGGAGAGGGAGCGCTTCGCAGGGGATAATGCGAGATTTCGGTGGCAGGAGGGCCAAGCCGGATGGGTTTTGTGCGACTGCGGGCTACTCCGGCATTGCGTGAGTCACGGTGCCGTCGGGCGCGATCCACGCGGGAGTGCCGGAGACGTGTGCGGCGTCGAGCGCGGCTTGCTGCCGGGCGAGGCGGGCTTCCATCGCGGTGATGGCGGCGGGCGCGGGTTCCCAAGTGAGCGCGAACACTTCGGCGGCGCCGGCGGGGTTGTTGAGCAGGAGGTCGCGTTCGGTGAGGAAGGCGGGCAACTGCGCGGCGAAGGCGGCGGACGTGTCGTCGCCGTGCGCTTCGACCGCGGCGGCGAAGAGGGCGACGGCGCGGCGGTTCGTGTCATCGGTGCGCCACACGAGCGCGGGGCGCGGCTGCGCCGCCGGCCAGCCGTGGGCGACGATGCGGTCAAGGGCGTCGAGGCAAGTCGGGCACGAAGGGCTGAGGACGAGCACGGGAGCCGAGGCGTCGACGGGGCCGAGCCATGCGAAACTTTCCCGGCGAAGTGTGGCGACCAGCGTGGAGACCGCGGCTGTCGGTGGAGGCGGCCGATGAAAGTGGCGCTGGGCAAAAAGTCCGAGCACGGCAACGGTGAGCGCGGTGAAGGCGAAGGGCACGGTGCGCGCATTGGCGCGATGACGCAGCGGCCAGGCGACCCAGCAGAGCGCGGCGTGCACGAGACACCACGGACAGAATTGGCGGAGCGCGACGGCTTGGAGCAAAACGAAGCCGATCGAGCCGAGCGCCAGCGCGTGGTGCGCCAACGCCGGGACGCGGCCGGCGGGGAGCAGCGTCAACAGCCAGAGCAGCGCGCCATACGCGCCGACGGGGACGCCGAGCAGTTTGCCGTAAGAGCTGCCGAGCACGCCGGCGCACTGGCCGCCGAGGCAGGGCAGGTGCAGCAGCGGCAGGGCGGCGAGGTAGAGCGCGAGGGCGAGGCCGGCGGCGCGCAGGAAGGTCGCCGCGAGCGAAGGCGAAGGACGATCGTTCATCGCAACCGCTGAAATTACCGCCAGAGCCGGCGCACGACGAAGAGAACGGTCACACCGGAGATGATCGTGACCAGGCCGAGCCACACGGCTGCGATCCAATCGCCGTAGAGCATTTTTCCGGTGGTGAACAACGAGCACCAGATCAGCACGCAGCCGGAAATCCAACCGAGCCCGGCGAGCAGGGCATCGGACGGCAGCGCTTCCGCGGGCGGGATGTGGGCCGCTTGCCGGATCTCACCCCAACCGGGACCGGCGGGCTGCACCTTGCGGAAAAAGGCGAGCAGCGTGGCCCGGTCCGTTTGCGGTGCGAGGAAGGCGGCGGAGACCCACGTCACGGTGGTGAAGCCCACCGAGTAAATCACCGTCTCGGCGAAGGGCACGGGATGGCCGAGCTTGCGCAGCACGAGGAAGAAAATCGTCACCGCCAGCGAACTCACCATCGCGACGATTTCGCACCAGGCGTTGACGCGCCACCAGAACCAGCGGACGAGATACAACAGGCCGGTGCCGGCGCCGATGGAGATCAGGATTTCGAAGGCGTTCTGGGCCGACTCGAGCATCAGGCTCAACCCCGCCGCGATGGCGTAGAGCAGCACGGTGCAGACGCGACCGGCCATCACGTAGTGGGACTCGCTGGCGTCGTGCTTGATGAAGCGGCGATAGAAATCGTGCACAAGGTAGGACGCGCCCCAGTTGAGATGCGTGAGGATCGTCGAGGAGTTGGCGGCGATGAGTCCGCCGACCATCAGGCCCACGAAGCCGACCGGCAGGAACTTCAACATGGCGGGAAACGCGCTGTCGTGACCGATCAGGTTGGGATCGGCGGCAGGAAACGCCCGCTGGATGGAGGCGAGATCAGGGAAGATGATGATCGAGCACAGCGCGGTGATGATCCACGGCCAGGGACGGAGGACGTAGTGCGCGAGATTGAAGAAGAGCGTGCCGCCCAGGGAGTCGCGCTCGGACTTGGAGGCCAGCATGCGTTGGGCGATGTAACTGCCGCCGCCCGGTTCCGAACCCGGATACCAGTTGGCCCACCAGCCGATGGCCAGCGGCATGATGAAGATCATCAACGCGAGATCGCTTAGCGCGAAGTTGGGCAGGAAGGACAGCAACGGCTGGCCGGTGCCGTCATTGGCGGAGACCACCGGCTGGGCGCCGGCGGCGAATGTCACTTGTTGGCTACCGAGGACCTCGACGAGTTTGGTGAGGCCGATCGAAGCATCGCGGCCGAGGCCGTAGTGTTCGCTCACCGCGACCAGACTGAAATACGCCGCGGCGATGACGGCAGTCATCTTGATGAAGAACTGGATCATATCGATGACCAGCACGCCCCACAGGCCGGAGTGCGCGGCGAAGGCGACGTTGAGCAGGCCGCAGACCACGATGGTCTGCCACGCCGGCAGGCCGAAGAGGATGTTGGCGATCTTGCAGGCGGCGAGCGTCACCATGCCCATGATGAAGCAGTTGAAAAACAGTCCGAGGTAGACGGCGCGAAACCCGCGCACGATCGCCGCCGCGCGGCCGGAATAGCGCAGTTCGTAGAACTCCAGGTCGGTCATCACGCCGGAGCGTCGCCACAACCGCGCGAAGAAAAACACCGTCGCCAATCCTGTCAGCGCAAACGCCCACCACTGCCAGTTGCCCGCCACGCCGTATTGGCGGACCTGTTGCGTGACCCAGTTGGGCGTGTCGCTGCTGAAGGTCGTGGCGACCATGGACAATCCCGCCAGCCACCACGGCACGGAACGGCCGGAGGCGAAAAACTCCGTCGTATTGGAGGAGGATTTTTTGCCGAGGAAAAAGGCCGGCAGAAAACAAATCAGGAGCGTCGCGAGGACGATGATCCAGTCGAGGGGCAGAAGCTTCATACGGGGAGCGGCGGGGCGGCCGTCGCGGGACTCTGCCGGATTACGGTTGGGGTTAAAGCGGATTCTGGACGGGGATGCGCTGGCAGGAGGGCGCTGAGCCCCGAGGACACGGCGCCTACGCGACGCGGTCCGCCGTGGGCGGGACGCCGTAGGTCTTGCGGTAGTCGCGGGAGAACTCGTGCACCCGGCTGTAGCCGACGCGCAGGGCGATCTCGGTCATGTTCAATTCGGAGGAGCGCACGAGGCCGCGCGCGAGGCTGAGGCGGATTTGCTTGAGGCGCTTCATCGGCGCCATGTCCACGGCTTCGCGGCAGGCGCGGGCGAGCGTGTTGGGACTGCGGCCGGAGTGCGCGCACAACTCGTCGAGCGTGAGCGCGCGGTCGATGTGCTGGCGGGCCCACGACTCGACTTCCCACCAGAGTTTGCCGGCGGGGGTGGCGGGCGGGCGATTGCCGCCGTGCGCATCGATGCCGGCGATGAGCGCGAGCAGGTGCGCCTGGCAGAGGCAGTCGCGTTGCCACGAGGGCTCGCCGCGCCATGCGGCGAGGAGGGCGGTGAAGGTTTTTTCGAGGACGGCGCGGCCGGGGGTGAGGCGCTGCTCGAAATCCGGCGGACTCAACGTCGGCGCGGCGAAGTTCACCGAGTAATAAATCCACGGCGCGCGGAGCACACGGCCCTCGACCCACTCGTCCTCGTGATACCAGACCACGGTGCCGGGGGCGAGTTGCTGGCGGCGGCCGTTGCAGGTCTGTTCGACGCTGCCGGCGACGACGAGGTGGATGAGGTGACCGGGCAGTGAGGTCGCGGTGAACGCGAAGTCGCGCTCGGGCCGCTCGAAACGCTCGACGAGCCGGATACTTTCCACGGGCGAGGGTCCAGCGGCGGGGAGGGCAGGCATGGCGATAATTGCTAAATAATGCTGCGCGCCAGCTAAAGACCAAAGTGTCACCGTGTGTTAGCATATGACCATATTACCCATGAAAAAACTCTCCCCTGCCGATCTCGCCGCCCGCTATGACCGCGATGGTTTTGTCGTCATCCCCGACCTGCTCAGTGCCGAGGAATGCGAAAAGCTGAAGACCGAGGCGCGCAACGTGCTCGATACGCACGCGAAGCCGGGTTCGTCGGTTTACGTGCACGTGTCGGTCGTGAGCGAGCCCTTCCGCACGCTGGCGGTCGACCAGCGCATCGTGGAGATCCTCAAGCCGGTCATGCCGCAGGGCGTGGCGTTTCTCAGTGACAAGATCGTCTACAAATCGCCCGACAAGACCTTCCCGACGCCGTGGCACATCGACTGTTTCTACTGGCGCAACACGCGGCCGAAGCTCTCCGTGTGGATCCCGCTCGACGATGCGACGGCCGAAAACGGCACGCTCACCGTGGTGCCCGGCAGCCACAAGAAGGACTGGCGCATGGTCAAGATGGGCCTGCCGAGCGGCGATTTCCAATATGAGATCGACGGCGGCAACTGGAAGGAAGGCGACGTCGTGACGTGCGCGATCAAGCGCGGCACGGCCATTATTTTCTCCGACCGGCTCGTGCACGGTTCGACGCGCAACGTCGCGGGCAAGGACCGTTACGCACTGATCAACACCTACCACGCGCCGGCGGCCGACGAGCCGTTTGATTTGGATTTCCCGGCGCGCAAGGTGCTCGTGTCGGCGGCGTGAGGCCGGGATTGAATGTGGAAATCAGGAAAGCCGGAATCGGCGATGTAGGATCGTTCCCGTTTCCCTGATTTCCACATTCGGTCTGCATCGGAGGGGCGGTTCTCTCCAGCCTCGCCATGTGCGGACGAAGCGCTAGCGGTGGGACATGGCGCAACTTTGTCCTTATCTCGCTGGGGTCGCGGTCATCGACGCGACGCCGCCGGCAGGGTCACGGCTTACGGGATTTGTCGCGCGCACGGCGCCTTCCACGGGATTTTATCTGCCGCTGCGTGGAGTCGTCACGGCGCTGACGGATCGCGAGTCGGGCGGACGGGCGGTGATTGTGAGCCTCGAATGGCTCGGATTTTACGACCGGACGGATCGCGTGCGTGCGCTTATCAGCGCGGCCACGGGTGTGGCGACGGATCACATTTTGCTCTGCGGGACGCATACGCACGGCGGTCCGGCGGTGCACACGCATGTGGCGGGCGATTGCTGGGAGCCACCGGACGAAGTTTTCCTGACCGCGACCTTCGCGAAACTCGCGGCGGCGGCGCAAGCGGCGTTCGCCAACCAGGAGCCGGTGGCGCTGCGCAGCGTGGCGGGGGTTTGCGGCTTTGCGTATTCGCGGCGCCGGCCGGATGGACGCGGCGGCGTGGAATGGATGCCCACGCTCAATGCGCCGCATGACCACTCGGTGCCGGCGCTGTTGTTTGAGCGGGCGGATGGAAAATTGAAGCACGTGCTTTTCAGCTACGCGTGTCATCCGACCGGAGGCGGCGGCAAGCTGGAGGCGGGCGGCGACTACGCGGGCTTTGCGATGGTGGAATTGGAAAAGGCGCTCGGGTGCACGGCGGGGTTTCTGCTCGGGTGTGCGGGTGACCAAAAACCATACGCACCGGATCCAGCGAGCCCGGCGTTTCCGACGTATTCGGTCGAGGCGTTGCGGGAATTTGGCCGGCAACTGGCGGCGTCGGTGGGGCGTGCGATCAGCGCGGACGCAGGCGTGCGGGTGACGGGCGCGCTGCGCGTGCAAAGCCGCCGCTTGCGATTGTGCACGGCGGTGCTGCCGCGCGGCGACTATGCGGCGATGCTCGATGCGGAGCAGCCGTTTTTTCGCCGTTGGGCGGAGATCAACCTCGCGTATCTCGACCGTGGCGAACGTCCGCCGGTGGAATTGCCCTTCGAACTGCAGACGGTGGAGTTTGGCCGGTCGCTGGTGCTCGTGACGATGGCGGCCGAGATGAGCGTGGAATACGGCCTTCGCCTGGTGCGCGAATGGGGCGGACACTATGGGCGCGTGTGGCCGGTGGCCTACGCCAACGAAATCCTCGGCTACGTGCCGAGCGAGCGGCAGATCCCAGAGGGCGGCTACGAAGTGATTGGCAGCCAGATGTTCATGGGCCGGACGGGGCCGTTTGAGTCGGGGACGGAGGAGCGGATTTTTGCGGCGTTGCGCGCGATGCTGGCGAAGGAACCGGGGGCGGCTTGATGGGTGGGGACGAGCGGCTCGCTCGTCCGAATGTGCAACGAAGCCGGCCTGTTCTACGCGGGCAGGAGGCCCCCTAATCTTTACGTGCGAGCCTCGTTTACGAGGGGAGGAATTTGCCGGTGGTGAGGGCCTGCCCTCTCCTGAAGATGGCGGAATGATTTATTCGTAAACTATTTGTTTATAGAATGTAGCGGATTTTCACGCGCACTTTTAGGCGCAGGAGAGGTCGAGCTTCAGGCGCGCTATCAGGCGATGAGGCATAACCCTGTGAATAGTAGGGTTATTTACCTATTTTTTATAGACACGGTTCCGATTGCGCATAGCTGTCTAGCCTCAGTTATGAAAGCTCTCCCCCGACTTTTGCTCCTGCTGTTAACCATGGGTGTTTGGCCATGGGTGGGGCGTGCGCAAATGACCTACACGAGTCAGGGTGCGACCTATTTGAGCAGCCAAAATCTCGGGGACCAATCGTCCATCCAGACATTTTCCGGGTTCAGCGACATCACCGCCGTCTCTTGGGCGGTGACGAATTGGGAGTGGAACCAGACTAATGCGGCTTCGGGCACATTCCAAACCTACATCGCCCAGTGGGACGCGGCCAATCATGTCATCATCGGTGGCCTCACCCAGTTTGGCGGTCCCGCGAGCGTGTCGTTCACCACGACCTATGCGACCACGAACCTGGTGTTTAGTGGCAATTGGACGGCGCCGGACCCAAGCCTGACCTATGCCTTGGTTTTCACCGCCGTCACGGGCGGCGCACACATCTACATGTGGGCGGGATCAAAGCCGGGTGCGCCGGCCGCGGATTTTTTTGCCACGGGCGTGCATGCGGCGTTTTTTCGGACCCTGGCCAATGAGGGCGGCTCGGTGGGCCAACTGGAGAGCTTCATGGAGACGGTGAGCAACGCTCAGCCGGTCTCTTCAACCCTCGCATGGCAGATGAGCGTCACCGGCACACAGGCAAATTTGTCACCGGTGCCTGAACCCAAGACGGCGGCGGCCGGGTTGGCTGCGCTTTTTGTGCTCGGGCTCGCGGGACATCGGCTCTGGCGGCAGCGCAAGTCCGTGGCTGAGGCGAGGACGCTGGGCACGAGCCGTTGATTTTTTCCGGCGCGGGCGGGCCGCTCCTGCGTTTAGACCGCGAGGGCTGCGAGCACCGCCGGCAGATGCGGAAACACGCGGTCGGCTTTCGCGGCGGTGAGCTCGGCGGCGTTGTGCGTGCCGGTGGTCACGGCCCAGCAAGCGAAACCGCCGTTGTGCGCGGCTTGCACATCGAAAGGGGAGTCGCCGATGAGCACGGTCGTGGCGGGCGTGGCGCCGAGCCGGCCGAGCACGTGGGTGCTGAACTCGGGTTGTGGTTTCAGCCACGGCGTATCGCCGGCGCCAAAGTTGCCGGTGAGAAACGGCGCGAGCCCGAGGTGCGCGCAGATCCGGCGCGAGGCGTCGGCGTTTTTGTTGGTGTAAACCGCCAGGGTCACGCCGCGGGTGTGCAACGTGCGCACGAGGTCGAGCGCACCGGGCATGAGCGTGACGTCTTCGAGCAGGATTTTTTGCGTGTAGGCGGTGTGGACCTTGATGGCGTCGGCGATGAGTTCGGGCGGGAGGAAGCGCGCCATGGCGTTGGCCAGACCGCCGCCGACCGCGGCGCGGACCTCGGCGAGGGTCGGCGCCGGGCGGCCGAACTGCGGCAGGGTGTGCACGTAGCCGCGGTGGATCGTGGTGAACGCATCCACGAGGGTGCCGTCGAGGTCGAGGAGAACGGTGCGAAAGGACATACGCATCCACGTTGGAGCGGGCCTACGCATAGATACGAACATTTTTAGGGTTTTGCTTTCCAGGGCCGGTCTTACAACCGTGGCCGCATGTCCGTCCCGACCGAAACCCTCAATGCCCGTGTCTCGACCCAGGCGGAGGGTGATTTGCTGGTGGTGGCGCTGACGGGCCGCTGGCGGATCACGGAATCGCGCCCGGGCTGGGAGGAGGTGCGCGCGGGCCGCGAACCGCAACGCGTGCGCCTGAGCGTGGAGCAGGTGGAAAAGTGGGACAGCTCGCTGCTGCTCTTCCTCTTTGAGGTGCAACAGTGGTGTCGGGTGGCCGGAGCCTATTGCGACGTTGATGCGCTGCCGGAAAAGCTCCGCGACATGCTGGGGCAACTCTCGCGCTCGCACGAGACGAGCGTGCCGTTTGACCGCTCGGAGAGTTTTTTCACGACGGTGGGCATCGCGACGCAGGACGTGTGGGCGAAGGGCCGGGAGATCGCTCATTTTGTGGGCGAGTGCACCTTGAGCGCGGTGAAGCTGGCGAAGAACCCGGTGAAGTTTCGCTGGCGCGACTGTCTTTACGAGATGCAGCAGTGCGGTGCCATGGCGCTGCCGATTGTGAGCCTCATCAGTTTCCTCGTTGGCATGACGCTCGCCTACACAGGCGCGCTGATCCTGCGGCAGTTTGGCGCCGACATCTGGGTGGCGGACCTTGTGGGCATGTCGATGGTGCGCGAAATGGGCGCGCTCATGACCGCCATCGTCCTCGCCGGCCGGACGGGCGCGGCCTATGCGGCGCATCTGGGCAACATGAAGGCGAACGAGGAAATCGACGCGCTCGCGACACTGGGCATTTCGCCGGTGGATTTTCTGGTGACCCCGCGACTTCTCGCGCTCGGCCTGATGATGCCGCTGCTCTCGATGTATGCTTGCGGCGTGGGCATCATCGGCGGCATGGCGGTGGGCAAGTTCGTGCTCGATATCCCGCCGACTGCCTACTGGATCGAGATGCTCACGATCGTCGATCTCTCGGATGCGCTGTCCGGTGTGATCAAGGCGTGCACGTTTGGCGTCATCGTGGGACTTTCCGGCTGCTTGCGCGGCCTGCAGGCGGATCGCAGCGCGGCGGGCGTGGGTCGGGCGGCGACGTCGGCGGTGGTGACGGCGATTCTCTTTATCATCGTGGCGGACGCGATCTACGCGGTCCTGTTTGACGCGATCGGAATCTGACGAAGCCATGTCGACGCCCACCGAGTCCAACGCAGTGCCGGCCATCGAGGTCACCCACGTGACTTGTGGCTACGAGGGCAAAGACGTGCTCAAAGACGTGACGTTCACCGTGGGCCGCGGGGAGATTTTTTTCATCATCGGCGGCTCGGGTTGCGGTAAGAGCACGTTGCTGCGGCACCTGATCGGGCTGAACCAGCCGACGGCGGGTGTGGTGAAATTTTTTGGTGAACCGTTCAACCAAGGCGACGTGACGGCGCGGCGCGAGCTGCTGAAAACGTTCGGCGTGCTTTACCAGAGTTCGGCGTTGTGGAGTTCGCTCACGCTGCGCGAAAACGTGTCGCTCCCGCTCGAGGAATACACGGCGCTCAACAAGCGTGAGATCGAGGAAATCGCCACGCTCAAGCTCGCGCAGGTCGGGCTGACGGGTTTCGAGGATTATTATCCGGCGGAGATCAGCGGCGGCATGAAGAAGCGCGCCGGCCTCGCGCGTGCGCTGGCGCTCGACCCGGCGATCGTATTTCTCGACGAGCCCTCGGCCGGCCTCGACCCGATCACGTCGCGCAAGCTCGACGATCTCGTGCTGCAAATCCGCGAGATGCTCGGGACGACGCTCGTGGTCGTGTCGCACGAGCTGGCGTCGATCTTCAGCATCGCGGACCGCGTCATCATGCTCGACAAGGTGCGCAAGGGCATCATCGCCGAGGGCGCGCCGCGCACGCTGGCGGCGACGAGTCGCGATCCGCGCGTGACGGAGTTCCTGCATCGCGGCGACCTGCCGGATGCGCCCAAGGGAGGCACGCCATGAAACCTTCCAGAATTTTCACGCACCGGAGTTGCGTTAACCCTGTGAGCGAACCAAAACTGAGGACCGGAGAACGATGAAAACCAAGGTAAGCCCCGCTTTTGTCGGCGCATTTGTGATTGGCGCGTTCGCGCTCATCGTCATCGCCCTGCTGTCCTTTGGCGGCATGAGCCTGTTTTCGAAGCCGCAGCGCTTCACCGTGTATTTCGACGAATCGATCAGCGGTCTCGATCTCGGCTCGCCGGTCAAGCTGCGCGGCGTGCGCATCGGACGCGTCGTGGATTTGAACGTGCAGTTCAACAAGGCGGAGAAAAAATCCGTCGTGAAGGTGATCTGCGAGTTCAGCCGCAACATGATCACCGACGGGCAGGGCGGCGTGGTGGATGTGACCAGCCGCGACGTGCTGCAGGCGCTGGTGGACCAGGGCCTGCGGGCGCAGTTGAACGTGAGCGGTCTCGCCACGGGCCTGCTTTACGTGGAGCTCAATTTCTTCGACCCGAAGGAGTATCCCAACCTGCCGCACGAGAAGGACGCCAAGTATATCGTGGTGCCCGCGGTGCCTTCGGCGATTTCGGAGTTTCAGAGCAGCCTCACCGAAATTCTCGCCAGCGTGCAGAAGGTCGATTTCGCCGGCATCTCGAAGGAGTTGAAAGGCCTGCTCGCCGACACGCGCAAGCAGGTGAACACGCTCGATGTGAAGGCGCTGATCGCAGAGTGGACGCAGGCCGGTGAGTCGGTGAACGCGCTCGTCACATCGCCCGAACTCAAGACCACGCTCGCCAACATGAATGCGGCCGTGACCGACCTGCGCAGCGTGTTGACGAAGCTCGATGGCCAGATCGATCCGGCGGGCGCGCAGTTTGGCGCGACGATGGCCGAGGCGCAGAAGGCGCTGGCGGAGTTCAACACCACCGTGGGCACACTGCACCAGTTCATCAACGCGCAGCAAAATCTCGGCGACGGCGCCAACCAGGCGTTTGCCCGGCTCGCGGAGGCCGCGGAGGCCGTGCAACGGCTGGCGGACTTTATCGAGCGCAACCCGCAGGCGCTCCTCTCGGGCCGCAAACGGCCGGAGTGATTTTTACCAACGACCTTCTGACGATCCTGATCCTCTGATTCTCCGACCATGAAAGCTCGCACCCTTGGAACTGTTTTGCGCCTCACCGGCTGGCTGCTTTTGGGCGCCCTGCTCGGCGGCACCGGCTGCTCGATCGTGCCGGAGGCTGCGTCGGACCCGACCCGCTACTACGTGCTGACCGGTCCCGGCCACGCCGAGGATGGCGCGACGCGCGTGCGCGGGACGCTGCGGCTTGGGCTGAAGGCGGTGGAAATTTCGCCCTACCTGCGCAAAGGCACGATGGTCGTGCGCAAGGGCAGCAACGAACTCGTCTACAATGACTACGCGCGCTGGGCGGAAACGCTGGAGGCCGGCATCAGCCGGGCCGTGCGCGCGCAATTGATGGCGAGTCCGGCGGTGGACCGCGTGTTTGTGTATCCATTCCCCTTTGACCAGGAGCGGCACTACGACGTCGCGCTCAACGTGATCCGCTGCGAAGGCGTGAAGAACGGTAGCGGCGCGGTGGCCCGCTTTGCCGCCGTGGTGGAAATCACGACCGCAGGCGAGGGCGGTGGGCAGTTGGTGGCCCGCAAAGTATTCCGCGCCCCTGAGGTGCCGTGGGACGGCAAAGACTACAGCGCGCTGGCCGAGGCGCTCAGTGCGAGCGTCGGGGCGCTGTGCGAGGACCTGGTGGCGTCGTTGCCGGAGAAGAAGTAGCCGGCGTCTGAAGTGAGCGTTTCACTTTCTAGTGATGAAGCTGCACGATGCCTCAATACTCGTTCTTGCGTGCTCCTTAGCTTTTATTGGCTGTCGTAATCTCGCTACGCCGTCGCCCGAGTATTGGATTCGTCAGGTAGAAGCACCTGATCCTAAGGAAGCCAAATGGCCAGAAGAGGTCTCGCTTATACGACTAATCGCCAATCCCCAAGAATTCGATGGCCGGTTTGTCCGCGTCTTTGGCTACCTTCATATGGAATTTGAACGGGATGCCATCTTCCTTCGCAAGGAGGACTGCGAGCAATGGCTGGAAATCAACAGCCTAAGTATTGGAGTTTCACGAGCGGAGATGAAAAAGGACATGCAGAACCTAAGTGACCGCTATGTTCTCCTTGAAGGGAAATTCCACTACCGAAAGGGTGATTCGAAGGGGACGATTTGGCGTATTCAGCGAGTAGAACCTCACTTCACCTCCGAGGAATTTATTCGAGGGTTGAAGAAGGAAACTGTGGGCAAATCGACAGAGCAACAGCCGTAAGCGGCCGTTGCTCACTTGAGAGCGAAATCCGGAGTATGCGCCGTCTTACTTCAGCGCCTTCGCGATGCGCTCGAGGGCTTGCTCGACGTTGGCGCGGGAGTTGAAGGCGCTGATGCGCACGTGGCCTTCGCCGCACTTGCCGAAGCCGGCGCCGGGCGTGCAGACGACCTGTGCGTTATTCAGCAACTGGTCGAAGAACTCCCAGGAGTCGCGGCCGGTGTTGATCCAGATGTAGGGGGCATTGTCGCCGCCGACGCACTTGAGGCCGAGCTTGGCCATGGCTTCGCGGATGAGCTTGGCGTTGCCGAGGTAGAAGTCGGTCATCGCGCGCACCTGCTGCTTGCCGGCGTCGGTGTAGATCGCGGCGGCGGCCTTTTGCACGGGGTAGGAGACGCCGTTGAACTTGGTCGTGTGGCGGCGGTTCCAGAGGGCGTGGACGGAGTGGGCGTTGCCCGCGGCGTCGTAGGCCTGGAGGGACTTCGGGACGACGAGGTAGGCGCAGCGGGTGCCGGTGAAGCCGGCGGTCTTCGAGTAGCTGCGGAACTCCATGGCGACGTCGCGCGCACCCTCGATCTCGTAGATGGAGTGGGGGATCTGCGGGTCGCGGATGTAGGCCTCGTAGGCGGAGTCGAAGAGGATGATGGCCTTGTGCTTCTTCGCGTAGGCGACCCAGGCGGCGAGCTGCGCCTTCGTGGCGACGGCGCCGGTCGGGTTGTTGGGGAAGCAGAGGTAGATGAGGTCGGTGGCGACGTCGGGGATGGCGGGCACGTAGCCGTTGGCGGGGGTGCTCTCGAGGTAGGTGATGCCTTCGTAGCGGCCGTTGACGTTGGCGCCGGTGCGGCCGGCCATGACGTTGGTGTCGACGTAGACGGGATAAACGGGATCAGGGATCGCGAGGCGGATGTCGGTGCCGAAGATTTCCTGGATGTTGCCGCAGTCGCACTTGGAGCCGTCGGAGACGAAGACCTCGTCGGCCTCGATCTTGCAGCCGCGGGCGGCGTAGTCGTGCTGCGCGATGGCTTCGCGGAGGAACGCGTAGCCCTGCTCGGGACCGTAGCCCTTGAAGGTGGCGCGATTGGCCATCTCATCCACACCGGCGTGGAAGGCCTCGAGGCACACGGCCGGGAGGGGCTCGGTGACGTCGCCGATGCCGAGACGGATGACGGGCTTCGAGGGATTCGCGGCGGCGTAGGCGTTCACGCGCTTGGCGATGTCGCTGAAGAGGTAGGAGGCCTTGAGCTTGGTGTAATTCTCGTTGATGCGGATCATGGTGGGTAAGGAGGTGACGGAAATAGCTGGGCGAAAAACTTGAACAAACCCGCCGGCTCGCGTTTGTTCAAGCCCGACGTTGGCCAAACGGCGTCATCACCCCGGACACGCATGCAAAAGATCACCACGGTAGCGGAAATGAGGGCGGTCGCCGACCAGCTGCGCGCGGCGGGCAAAACCATCGCGCTGGTCGCCACGCAGGGCGCCCTGCACGCCGGCCAGGAGGCGCTGATCCGCGCGGCCGTGGCGCGCGCCGATGCGGTGGTGGTATCGATCTTTGTGAACCCGCTGCAGTTCGCGCCCAACGAGCTGGTGGCCAACTACCCGCGCAGCCTCGACGAGGACGTCGCGCTGTGCGAACGCTGTGGCGCGGCGGTCGTGTTTGTGCCGACCGCAGAGGAGATTTATCCGCGCGGTTATTCGACGCTGGTGAGCGAGGATTACCTGGCCAAGCCGCTCTGCGGGCCGTCGCGGCCGACGCATTTCCGTGGTGTGGCAACGCTGATGGCGAAGTTTCTCAACGTGATGCACCCGCACTTCGCGTTCTTTGGGCAAAAGACCGCCCAACGCGCCGCGGTCGTGCGCAAGATCGCGGCGGACCTGCACTTCGACGTCGAGGTCGTGGTCGTGCCGTCGGCGCGCGACGCCGACGGACTCGCGGCCGGCGTGCGCAATCGTGATTTCACCACGAGTCAGCGGCTCGAAGCGCTCGCGCTGAGCAAGGCGCTACGCAAGGCGAAGGAGATGGCCGACAG
The DNA here is from genome assembly GCA_964525935.1 of uncultured Opitutaceae bacterium. Taxonomy (GTDB): domain Bacteria; phylum Verrucomicrobiota; class Verrucomicrobiia; order Opitutales; family Opitutaceae; genus UBA2377. The sequence goes on from CAZGJZ010000002.1 coordinate 455,126, forward strand.
CGGCGTGCGCAGTCCCGACCGCATCATCGCCGAGGCCACGCACATCCTTAGTCAGCACCGCCGTGTGCGGATCATTTATATTTCCATCGTCGATATCGGGACGATGGAGGCGGTGCGCGAAGTCATCCCCGGTCGTGCCATGCTGGCTATCGCCGCGTGGGTGGATGAGGCCCGGCTGATCGATAACGCAGTGCTCTGAAGCGGTTTAAGCGACGTGCTAGTTTGTGGTGGAAATCTACCAAAATCTATCACTGACTGATGGTTTATGCCCGAAACCCCTTCGCTGCTTTCCCGCCTCATCGACCTTTCGCACCAGCTCGGCCGCGAAGACCGCCGGCTCGCGATCCTCGGCGAGGGCAACACGTCGGCGCGCGTTTCGGATAAAACATTTCTCGTCAAAGCCAGCGGCTCCAACCTCGGCGGTCTCACGGCCGCAGGCCTGACGGAGTGCCGCTTCGCCGACCTGCTGCCCGCACTCGACGCGCGGAGCATGGCCGATGCCGCGGTGGATGAGCAGTTGCTGGCGTCGCGCGTCGATTCGGCCGCCAAGAAACCGTCGGTCGAGGCAATGTTTCACGCGTGGCTGCTGACGCTGCCCGGCGTGAATTTCGTGGGGCACACGCACCCGATCGAGGTGAACAAGATTCTCTGCACGCCGCTCGCGAAGACCTACGCGCAGCGCCGGGCCTGCCCCGACGAGATCGTGTGCTGCGGCGCCGAGTCCGTGCTCGTGCCCTACACTGATCCCGGCCTGAAACTCGCGCAGGCGATCCGCAAGGGCGTGCTCGCCTACATCAAGCGCACGTCGCGTCCGCCGCGTGTCGTGTTGCTCGAGAACCACGGCCTTATCGCCCTCGGTGCTACGCCCGAATCTGTGCTCGCGACCTCGCTCATGGCCGCAAAGGCCGCCGAGGTTTTCATCGGCGCCAACCTCCTCGGTCGTCCGCGTTACCTGACCGCTGCGCAAGTCGAGCGCATCGCCGGCCGCCCCGACGAGCACTACCGCCAGAAGGCCCTCGGCCTTGGCTGAACCCGCGCTCAACTCTCATCCCTCAACTCTCAACTCAACGAATCCACCCATGCCCTCCTACAAATACGTCAACTACCTCTGGGACGATGCCAAGGCCGCTGCGCTCGATCCGGTCGGCCGTCTCGTCTATCGCTCCAACATCCTTGGCAGCGACCAGCGCATCACGAACACCGGCGGCGGCAACACGTCGTCGAAGCTCGTGGAAAAGGATCCGCTCACGGGCGCCGACACCGAGGTGCTTTGGGTCAAGGGCTCCGGCGGCGACCTGCGCACCAGCACGCGCGAGAATTTTTCCTCCCTTTACCAGTCGAAGCTCATCGGCATGCAGGCGCTCTACCTGAGCCGCGCCGACAAGGGCCTGAAGTCCGCCGCTGAGGACGAGATGGTCGGCATGGCCAGCCACGCGACGTTCAACCTGAACCCGCGCGCCTCGTCCATCGACACGCCGCTGCACAGCTTCATCCCGGCGAAGTTCGTCGACCACATGCACCCGAACGCGATCATCTCCATCGCCGCCTCGGCCAATTGCGAAAAGCTCACGCAGGAAATCTTCGGCGGCGAAATGGCCTACGTGAAGTGGATGCGCCCCGGCTTCGAACTCGGCCTCGCGATGCAGGAAATCTGCCGCAAGAACCCGAAGGTGAAGTCCATCATGATGGGCCAGCACGGCTTCATCTCGTGGGACAACAACGAGAAGGTCTGTTACACCTACACGCTCGACTGCATCGAGAAAGCCGCCGCCTACATCGAGGCGAAATACGCCGCCAAGGGCGGTGACGCCGCGGCCTTCGGCGGGGCGAAATACACCACGCTCGCCCAGGAAAAGCGCAACGAGATCTTCGCCGGGATCCTCCCCTGGCTGCGCGGCCAGGTTTCGCAGCAGAAGCGTTTCATCGGCACCGTGCAGGACGACGACAAGATCCTGCGCTTCGTGAACTCGAAGGACGCCGCCCGCCTCGCCGAACTCGGCACGAGCTGCCCCGACCATTTCCTCCGCACCAAGATCAAGCCGCTCTACGTGGACTGGAATCCGCAGGCCGAGGATCTCGCGACGCTCAAGAAGAAGCTCGCCGATGGCCTCGCCGCCTACCGCAAGGACTACGCGGCCTATTACGCGAAGTGCAAACACGCCAACTCGCCCGCGCAGCGCGATGCCAACCCGACCGTCGTGCTCATCCCCGGCCTCGGCATGATCGCCTGGGGTAAGGACAAGTCCGAAAGCCGCGTCACCGCCGAGTTCTACAACTGCGCTGTCGAGGTCATGCGTGGCGCCGAGGCGATCGACAAATACATCGCGCTCCCGCAGCAGGAAGCGTTCGACATCGAATACTGGCTCCTCGAGGAAGCGAAATTGAAGCGCATGCCCGCCGAGAAGGAACTCGCCCGCCAGACGATCATCGTCGTCGGTGCCGGTTCCGGCATCGGCAAGGAAACCGCGCACCGCATCTCCAAGGAAGGCGCGCACATCGTGTGCGTCGACATGAAGATCGAGACCGCAGCGGCCACCGCCAAGGAAATCACTGACAAGCTCGGCCAAGGCATCGGCGTTGCGGGCACCGGCCTCTCCGGCTGCGGCCCGGCGATCGGCCTCGCGGCCAACATCACCGACCGCGCCAGCGTGCGCGCGATGCTCGACCAGGTCGCGCTCGCCTATGGCGGCTTCGACTCGATCATCGTCACCGCGGGCGTCTTCTGGCCCAGCGACACGACCGGCCACATCCCCGACGACAAGTGGGCGTTCACCTTCGGCGTCAATGTCACCGGCAGCTACATCGTCGGCGACGAGGCGCACAAGACCTGGAAAGAGCAGGGCCTCAAGGGCCAGCTCGTCCTCACGACCTCGGCCAACGCCGCCGTCGCGAAGCCCGGCTCGATCGCCTACGACACTTCGAAGGCCGCCGCGAACCACCTCGTGCGTGAACTCGCGATGGAGCTTTCGCCCCTCGTGCGCGTCAACGGCGTGGCGCCCGCGACCGTGGTGCAGGGCTCGGCGATGTTCCCGCGCGACCGCGTGATCGGCTCGCTCGCGAAATACAAGATTCCCTACACCGACGACGAGGCCACCGAGTCGCTCGTGTCGAAGCTCGCGCAGTTCTACGCCAACCGCACGCTGACGAAGGCCCCGATCACGCCGGCCGACCAGGCCGAGGCGTATTTTCTCCTCGTGAGCCAGCGCCTGAGCAAGACCACGGGTCAAATCGTGACGGTCGACGGCGGCCTGCACGAGGCGTTCCTGCGGTAAGGAAATTTAACCACGGATGGCACGGATAACACGGATTGGTTTCTCCATCCGTGCCATCAGCGTAATCCGTGGTTAAAAATAATCTGCGGAAAATGCATTACGCCGGACACATCTACCTCTGGACTGAACTGTGGTCAGACCGTGAGGTGGGGCTGTTCCAGCGTGGCCGCGTGCTCGGGCTCGATCTGTTGGAAATCTCCATTGGCGACGACGTGCACTTCGATCCCGCGCTGACGAAACGCGCCGCGGCCGACGCCGGGATGACCAGCGTGATCGGTCCGGGTGGAAAATGGCCCGATGGCGCGGACTTGTCCGACGACGATGCAGGCAACCGGCGCGTCGCCTTTGACTGGCATCGCAAGCAAATCGACCTCGCGGTGGCGATGGGTGCGCGAGCCTACTCAGGCGCGCTTTACGGCCGCCCCGGCAAGGTGCTGCGCCGTCGTCCGCCCGCGGATGAATTCAAACGCACCGCCGAAGGCCTGCACGGGCTGGCCGACTATGCGCAGAAAGCGGGCGTCGGTCTGGGCATCGAGCCGATGAGCCGGTTTCGCACGCATTTGGTGAACACGCCGTCGCAGGCGCTGCGGTTGGTGGAGCTGGCGGCGCATCCGCATCTCAAGATCGCAGTTGATACGTATCACCTCGTGACCGAGGTGCGCGACATCCCGGCGGAAATTCGCAAAGTCGGTCCGCGGCTGATGGCGCTGCACGCTTGTGAAAACGACCGCGGTGTCCCCGGCGGTGGCCTCATACCGTGGCGGGAAATCTTCGCGGCGGTGCGTGAGACGCCGGCGGAGTTCGTCGAGTTCGAGAGCTACAACACGTCACTCGGCGACTTCGGTTTCCAGCGCGGCCTGTTCCAAAACCAGTGCCCGGACGGCGATGCGTTTGTGCGCGAAGGGCTGAAGTTCGTCCGGCCGCTGGTCTGAAGCAGGAGCGGGTCTTTGACCCGCACTGCCAAGTTAGCGAGGCGAGTAGACCTTCTGCACGAGGTTTGCGCTGAGGTGGCGGCGGAAGGTTTTGAGGTCCTTCACGGCTTTCAACGCGATGAGCTGGCGGGCGATGTTGCCGACGGCGGTGCCTTCGAGGCTGAACGATAGCACGGGAATACCGGCGGCGTCGGCCGTGGCCTGGCAGAGGAGACGATTCTTCGAGCCGCCGCCGACCATGAGGATGCGCTTGAATTTTTTGCCGGTCATCCGCTCGAACGCTTGCACGGCGTTGGCGTGGCCGCGGCCGATGGAGTCGCAGATGAGGCGGGTGTAGCCGGCGAGATCCTTCGGGATGGGGAGCTTCCGCTTCTTCAACTGCGCGTCGATGGCGGCCTTCATCGAGTCCGGGCTTGTGAACGCGGCGTCGGTCAGATCGAGGAGCGTGGCAGGGGCTTTTTGTTTCTCGGCGGCGGTGATGAGCGCGGCCCATTCGCGGTCGTTGGTCGGGCGCGCCTTGAAGTCCTTCATGATCTGCTCGAGCAAAAAGAGCCCGACCACGTTGGTGAGCGGGCGGAAGCCGCCGTCGCCGGTGCGTTCGTTGGCGACGCGGGCTTTTTCCGCCTCGGGGCCGAGCACGGGCGTGGCGCTTTCGAAACCGACGAGCGACCACGTGCCGGAGCTGAGGAAGAGATCGTTGCCGTCCTCGGCGGCGGGCATGGCGTCGTAGGCGCAGGCGGTGTCATGGCCGGGGCCGGCGATGACCTGGGTGCCCGCGAGTTCGGGGAAATTGATCACGCGGCCGAGCTTGGCGCCGGCGCGGATGGGCGCGTTGAACCACTGCGGCGGAATCTTGAAGTGGGCGAACGCGGCGCCGGACCAGTCGCACTTGGCGTGCACGTCGATCAGCTGCGAGGTGCTGGCGACGGTGAGCTCGTTCTCCATCCGGCCACTGAGGAGGAAATTGAAATAGTCGGAGAGGAAGAGGCAGCGCGTCGCGAGGTCGGTGACGGCGGGGCAGTTGGCGACGGTTTCGGCGAGCTGGAGGCTGGTATTATAGAAAACGTTGGGGATACCGGTGGCGGCGTAGATGCGGTCGGCGCCGTTGGCGGCGAGGTTTTTCAAACCGGCCTGCGTGCGGCTGTCGCGGTAGGCGTGCGAGGGGAAGACGAGGCGGCCGGCGTCGTTGAGGAGGACGTGGTCGCAGCCCCAGGTGTCGACGCCGACGGAAGCGAGCTTCGCGCCCTTGGGGAGGAGGGCGACGGCTTTGCGGAGGCCGGTCTGCACCTCGGCCCAGAAGGTGCCGAGTTCCCAATAGGCGTTGGCGCCGAGTTCGCGGTAGGCGTTGGGAAAGCGGTGGGCCTCGGTGAGCGTGAGGCGGTTGTTCGACCAGGCGCCGAGGATGACGCGGCCACTGGTGGCGCCGAGATCGACGGCGGCGGTGTAGAGGGTTTTGGGCATGGGGAGATAGGTCTTATGGGTCCTATGGGACCTATATAGGAATCAGGCGAGTTGCAGGAGTTCGGAGGCGCGTTGGGCTTGGGCGCGGTAGAAGGCGGCGTGCTCGGGCTTTTTGATGTCCACGTCGTAGGTGGGGATCATGGCCTTCATGCGGGCGGCGCCCTCGGGCGTGGCGAGGAGGTGCGGGAAACATTTTTGGATCACCTCGAGCACGATGTGCACGGAGACCGACGCGCCGGGAGAAGCGCCGAGGAGCGCGGAGATGGTGCGGTCCTCGTTGGTGATGACCTCGGTGCCATAGTGGACGATGCCGGCCTGGCCGTCGGTTTTCTTGATAGCCTGCACGCGGATGCCGCCGTCGATGAGTTTCCAGTCTTCCTTCTTTGCGGACGGATAAAACACGTGAAGAACCTCGAGGCGGTCTTCCATCGACTGTGTGCCCTGTTGCACGAGATAGCGCACGAGCGGGATGTTGGTGGCGCCGATCTTGAGCAGGGTGGCGAGGTTGTGCGGTTTCACCGAACCAGGCAGATCGAGGAAGCTGCCTTTCTTGTGGAGAAACTTCGTGGTCCACGCCGCGAAAGGGCCGAAGAGGAGCGTCTTCTTGCCGTCGAGGATGCGCGTGTCGAGATGCGGCACGGCCATGGTGGGCGCGGCGTCGAGGGGCTGGCCGTAAACCTTGGCCTGGTGCTGTGCGACGATGGCGGGGTTGTCGCAGACGAGCCACTGGCCGCCGATGGGGAAACCGCCGATGCCCTTGCTCTCGGGGATGCCGGACTTCTGGAGGAGCTGAAGACTGCCGCCGCCCGCGCCGACGAAGACGAACTTGGCGGTGTTGCGGCGCGTGGTGCCCGTGGCGAGATCGCGGACGGTGACTTCCCAGCCGCTGGCGGTTTTTCTGAGATCGGTGACGCGATGGCCGCTGGCGATCCCGCAGCGCGGCTGGGCACCGAGCCAAGTGAGGAGCTTGCGCGAGATCTCGCCGAAATTCACATCGGTGCCGGAATTCATTTTCGTGGCGGCGATGGGCACATCGGCGCGACCGGCGGTGAGGAGCGGGGCCCAGGCCCCGATGGTTTCGCGCGCGGTGGAGAATTCCATGCCGGCGAAGAAATGGTGCGCGGCCATCCCGGCGTGGCGGGCGCGGAGGTAATCGACCCACTTGGCGCCGTGCACGAAGCTGAGGTGCTGCACGGGGTTGATAAACTCCTTCGGCTGGCTGACCATGCCCTCGGCGACGGCATAGGCCCAGAACTGGCGCGAGCGCTCGAACTGTTCGAAAATCTTGATCGCGTTGGAAACGTCGACGGTGCCGTCGGCCGCCTGGTGCGGCGTGTAGCTGAGCTCGCAGATGCCGGCGTGACCGGTGCCGGCGTTGTTCCAGCCGTGCGAGGCTTCCTGCGCGAGGTCGTCGGTGACCTCGTAAACTTGGATGGCGAGTGCGGGCTCGAGGCGCTTGAGCAGGGCGCCGAGGTTGGCGGACATCACCCCGCTGCCGATGAGGATGACATCCGGGTTTTCGACGTGCGTGGCGTGCTTCATGAAGGGGCGAATTTGCCAAGGATGGACGGGAGGCGTCAAGCAGGCGGCGGCACGGTTCCGGGACGATTCGCGCATTGAGTCAGGACCGCGTGTCATAATAGTCGCCGCACACCACATGGCTTCCCCTTCCTCGCCCAAGTTCGAGCCGTTCATCCCCGCCGCCACAACGCTGACCGAATTCACCGTGCGCTCCGTGCTGACCGGCATGGTGCTCGGCATGGTATTCGGTGCGTCGTCGCTCTATCTCGTGCTCAAGGTCGGCCTGACGGTGAGCGCATCGATCCCGGTGGCGGTGATCTCGCTGGCGATGTTTCGCGCGTGGTCGAAGGCCGGCGGGCGCGATGCGACGATCCTCGAACACAATATCACGCAGACGGCCGGCTCGGCGGGCGAGTCGATCGCGTTTGGCGTCGGCATCACGATGCCGGCGATTTTGATCCTTGGGTTCGACCTCGAGCTCACGCGTGTGCTGCTCGTCGCGGTGCTCGGTGGCCTGCTGGGCATCCTGATGATGATTCCGCTGCGTCGGACGCACATCGTCGAGGATCACGGCGTATTGAAGTTTCCCGAAGGCACGGCTTGCGCCGCGGTGCTCAAGGCGGGCGCAAACACCGAGGATCGCGCGGCGGCTTCGCCTTCGGCCAAGGCCGAGATGGCGGCGGCGGAGGCGGCGGGACTCGGCAAGTCGCCGGGCGCGAAACAAATCTTCGTCGGGTTCGGCATCGGTTTGCTCTACAAGACGGTCAACACGGCATTCAAGGGCTGGAAAGATATTCCAGAGCGCGTGTTCGGCGCGCCGTTCAAAGGCGGCTCGGTGAGCGCGGAAATTTCGCCGGAGCTGCTCGGCGTGGGCTACATCATCGGACCCTACATCGCCGGCATCATGTGCGCGGGTGGCGCGCTGTCGTATTGGCTGCTCATTCCGATGATCAAGTTTTTCGGCGACGGCGTGCCCGAGCCGCTGGCGCCGGGTCGCGTCCCGATCGTCGAGATGACGCCCGACGATGTGCGCAGCGCCTATATTCTCTACATTGGTGCCGGAGCGGTAGCGGCGGGCGGACTCATCAGTCTCGCCCAGGCGATGCCGGCAATTTGGCGGAGCTTGAAGGCAAGTTTCCGTGACGTGAAAAACAGCGGTGGTGCGTCGGCAGCCACCGGCGGGCCTGAGCCGCGCACGGATCGCGATATTCCGATGAAGTTTGTCGCTATCGGCGTGGTGGTGTTGCTCGCGGCCATCATGCTGGCGCAGCAGGCGCTGCACATGAACCTGCTCGGCGCGCTGCTGATCGTGGTGTTTGGCTTTATCTTCGTGGCGGTGTCGTCGCGTCTCACTGGTGAGATCGGCTCCACGTCCAACCCAACTTCGGGTATGACGGTGGCCACGCTGCTGTTCACCTGCCTCATCTTCCTCTTGGTTGGCTGGACGGGCAACGCCTACTACGTGACCGCGCTCTCGGTCGGCGCCATCGTCTGCATCGCGGCGGCCAACGGCGGCACGACTTCGCAGGATCTCAAGACCGGTTTTCTCCTCGGTGCGACACCGCGGCTCCAGCAATACGCGATCCTCGCGGGCGCGTTGTGCTCAGCGGTGATTCTCGGTCCGCTTTTGCTGCGCCTCAACGACGCCGCCACGGTCTACGTTCCGGTGCACGAAGTCGCCCCTGCGGGTTTGCACGCCGATGCCAGTCAGTGGGGCAAAGCGGAAAAACTACAGGGCCCGCAGGCGAAGCAAGACGCGAACACCTATCACTCGTGGCACAAAACCGACGAGGCAGGTGCGCCGCCCGGAAAATATCTTGTCAACGACCAGGGCGAGGCCGTGTGGCTCGTTGATCCCGGGATCAACGGCACGCACTCGAAGCGCCCTGACGGCACCAGCGTTGAGAAATTCCATGCTCCGAAAGCCGTGCTCGTTTCCTATATCATCAAGGGCATCCTCGACCACAAGCTGCCGTGGGCGCTGGTGCTGCTCGGCGTGATGATCACGGTGACGCTGCAGATGTCATTCGTGCCGGCGCTGGCGTTTGCGGTGGGTGTTTACCTGCCGCTCTCATCGACGACGCCGATCCTCGTTGGTGGCATGATCCGCTGGTTGGTGGATCGCAAACTGCGGAAAAAACCGGAGTGCGCTAGCCTCTCGAAGGAGGAGTTTGAAGCCGAGAGCGACAAGAGCCCCGGCGTGCTGCTCGCCTCCGGTTACATCGCGGGCGGGGCCATCGCGGGCATCGTCATCGCCATCGTGCAGGGGTTGACGGTGGACTTCGACGCGGCGGTGACTGGCTGGTCCGTCGCCCACAATCCATTCTACGGCGGCGGCAAGGCCGACCTGCTATCGCTGATCCCCTTCGGCGCGCTGTGCGGTTTCCTCTACTTCGTGGCGCGGGAGAAACTGCTGAAGCCACGACGGAAGAGCTGACATTGGAGGCAGGGTCAAGGCCCTGCCCCTACTTAGCTGAGGCTTGATGCCCCGGGCACGCTCTCGCAGAGTGCGCCATGCAAAATTCCCCAAGCGCGCTGCGCGAACTTACGGTTCGGAGCGTCATCCTCGGCGGCGTCATCACCCTGTTGTTCACCGCGGCCAATGTTTATCTCGGTCTGAAGGTCGGCCTGACCTTCGCCACGTCGATTCCGGCGGCGGTCATCTCGATGGCGCTGCTGCGCATGCTCGGCAACTCGAACATCCTTGAGAACAACATCGTCCAGACCATCGCTTCGGCGGCGGGCACGCTGGCGGCAATCATCTTCGTGCTGCCGGGTCTCATCATGGTCGGCTGGTGGCAGGGGTTTCCGTATTGGACCACGGTGGCGGTGTGCGCCATCGGCGGTATTCTCGGCGTGATGTTTTCCGTGCCGCTGCGGCGCGCACTCGTGACCGGCTCCGACCTGCCTTATCCCGAGGGCGTTGCCGCTGGCGAGGTGTTGAAAGTCGGTTTCGGCTCGGACGACGGCAAGGCGGAGAACGCGAAGGGCCTGCGCATGATTATCTTTGGTTCGGTGGCTTCGGCGGGTTACGCGCTGCTCGCGGCGATGCGACTCGCAGCCGGCGAGGTGGCGCATGCGTTTCGCCTCGGGTCGGGTGCCACGGCGGTCTCGACGAGTCTGTCGCTGGCGCTGATCGGTGTCGGCCATCTGGTCGGCGTGTCCGTCGGCCTCGCGATGCTGGTGGGTATGTTGATCGCGTGGGGCGGGCTGGTGCCGTTTCTCACGGCGCTGCACGGCGTCGGCGACAATGTTTCCGGCCTCGTCAACACGACCTTCCGCTCCGAGGTGCGCTTCATCGGCGCGGGCACGATCGGCGTGGCGGCGTTGTGGAGCTTGTTGCGCATCATCGGGCCGATTGCGAAAGGCATTCGCGCGGCGATGGCGGCCTCGAAGGCGCGGTCGGCCGGCGCTCAGCTGCCGCTGACGGAGCGCGACCTGCCGATCGGCATCGTGGCCGGCACCATCGTGGCGATGCTCCTGCCGATCGCGGGGCTGTTGTGGTATTTCAGCTCGGGCACGGCGATCGCGAGCGGCATTGGGCCGGTCATCGTCGGGTCGCTGGTCTTCGTGCTGGTGATCGGCGCCATTATCGCGTGCGTCTGCGGCTACATGGCCGGCCTGATCGGTGCGTCGAACAGTCCGGTGTCGGGCGTGGGTATCCTCGCGGTGATCGCCGCCTCGCTGCTCCTCGTGCTGGTTTACGGGCATGGCGGCGACGCGGCGCAGACGAGCGCGCTGGTCGCTTACGCGCTGTTCACGACCGCGATTGTTTTTTCGATCGCGACGATTGCGAATGACAATCTCCAGGATCTGAAGACCGGGCAACTCGTCGGCGCGACGCCGTGGCGGCAGCAACTCGCGCTTATCTACGGCGTGATCTTCGGCTCACTGGTCATCCCGCCGGTGCTTGATCTCTTGAACAAGGCCTTCGGTTTCGCCGGCGCGCCCGGCGCAGGCGAGAATGCCCTCGCGGCACCGCAAGCCGCGCTCATTTCCGCGCTGGCCAAGGGCGTGCTCGGCGGCGACATCAACTGGAGCCTGATCGGCTGGGGCGCATTACTCGGGGTCGGCGCCATCGTGCTCGACGAGGTGCTGCGCAAATCCGGCAAGATGCGTCTGCCGCCCTTGTGCATCGGCATGGGCATTTATCTGCCGATGGCGTTGACGCTGCTCATCCCGATCGGTGCGGCGCTTGGGCATTTTTATGAGGAGTGGGCGGGTCGGCAGGCCAACCCCGAGTTTGCCAAGCGCATGGGCGTGCTGGCGGCAACCGGTTTGATCGTGGGCGAGAGTCTCTTCGGCGTGGCCTTTGCCGGCATCGTGGCATGGGCGGGCACCGATTCGCCGCTCGCGGTAGTGGGCCATAACTTCGAAAAAGCCGGCATCATCATCGGCGTCGTGCTGTTCGTCGGCATCATCGCGATGCTCTACCGTTCCGCTCGCGGCACGTGCCGGACGGCGTGAGGGTTTGAGTTCTGCGTAGGGGCGCACCTGGGTGCGCCCTTGCATGGAGCCCGATTACTCTTCGCCGTCGAAGTAGCCCGTCTCGATGATGCGGAAGTATTTCCCCTGCGGGCGCAGGCCCCACTTGTCGCTGTCGGGGTAATAAAACATATCGGCGGCCGGATTGTCGGTGATGATGAGGCACTCGAGCTCGGTGTCGGCCGCGGCGATCGTCTGGTGCGGGGCGCCGGGCGGATGCAGCACGATGTCGCCGGGACCGACTTCGTGGCGGCCGTCCGGCGTGCGGATGATCCCGCGTCCGGCGGTGAAAACGAACAGCTCCCATTGTGTGGCGTGGCTGTGATACGGGCAGATCGCGGCGCCCGCCGGCACGCGGCGGATTTGCAAATCGAACGGGTGGCCGCCGGCCTGTGCGTTGGCGTTGCGGATGCCGCCCAGCGCGAGGGAGAGATCGCGGCAGCGGCTCTCGTAGCGGCCTTGCGGGGAGCGCTTATGCTCCCACGGCACATCGTCGACGCGGGCAAAATGCGCGGGCGTCTCCGGCGGAGCCGGGCGCGGTGGGGGCGGGAGTTGGTTTTCGGGCGTGTCGTCCTCGCCCAGATTGTAGTCGGCATCCTGCCGGCGGAAAACGGCGCCGCCGGGCTTGTGGCCCCATTTGTTGGAGTCGGGGTAGTAGCAGAACTCCGTCAGCGGATTATCGGCGACGAGGTAGTAGCGCAGTTCGGTGTCGCCCGTGTTGATGAGTTGGTGGGCGCTCCCCGGCGGATGCAGCAGCAGGTCGCCGGCGCGCACGGCGCGGCGTTCGTTGCCGTGACGCATCACGCCGGTGCCGCTGAGAATATAATAGCACTCCCACTGCGCGGAGTGGTTGTGAAAAGGGCAGCCGGACTTGCCGGGCAGCAGCTTGCCCAGCTCAAGGTCGAACGGATGCCCGCCGTGGGCGAGCGAGGCGTTATACGCGGCGCCGAGGGCTTCGGAGATCTGCTGGCCGGCGCCATGAAACTTGCCGGTCGGTGAAGACCACTCGAGCCAGGGGATGGCGTCGAGGTGCACGCGTTTCATGACGCAGGGAAGCCGGGCCGCGGGGCGGCGTCAGATTTTCTCGTTCTCGACCGGGTTGGTGAGCGTGCCGATCTTCTCGATCTCGATGCTCACGCTGTCGCCGGGCTTCAGCCAGCGCGGCTGCGGCTTGGCGGCCATGCCGACGCCCTGCGGCGTGCCGGTGAGGATGACGGTGCCGGGCACGAGCGTCGTGCTGCCGCTGAGATACTCGATGATCGTGGGCACATCGAAGATCATGTCGCTCGTCGTCCAATCCTGCACGCGCTGGCCGTTGAGGATCGTGGCGATTTTGAGCGCGTTGGGATTCGGGATATCTTCGCGCGTGACGAGGCACGGCCCGAGCGGGGCGAAGGTATCGAAGAACTTACCGCGGCACCACTGGCCGCCGCCGAGGCGGATCTGGTGGTCGCGGGCGGAGACATCGTTGGCGCAGGTGTAGCCGAGCACGTAGTTGAGGGCGTCGGCTTTCTTCACGTTCTTGCAGGCCTTGCCGATGACGACGGCGAGCTCGCACTCGTAGTCGACCTCGTCGGAGCGCAGGTGCTGCGGGATGAGGATCGGGTCGCCGGGGTTGTGGAGCGTGTTGATGCCCTTGACGAAGAGCACGGGGCGCTCGGGGACCTTGGCGTTGGATTCGGCGGCGTGCTGGCGGTAATTGAGGCCGATGCAAAGAATCTGGGCGGGCACGATGGGTGCGAGCAGCTTGCCGATGGTGACCGTGCGGCCGGTGAGGCGGTGGTCGCCATAGATGTCGCCGGCGATCTCGCGGGCGGAACCATCGGATTGCAGCGCCGCATAGGCGGGGCCTTCGGGGGTGAGGTGGCGGATAATCTTCATGGGAGGATTTTTTAAGAAAGCAGGTTTAGCGGGGAGGGCGCAAGGCCGTGCCGTGTCTTTTTTCCAGCCACGCCCGGGGCGGGTGGCCGAAGCGCGCGCGGAAGAGACGGTAGAAATGCGAGAGATCGCCGTAGCCGCTGGAAAACGCCGCGCCGATGATCGAGTGGCGGTTGGCTTGCAGCAGGGCGGCGGCATGGGTGAGGCGCAGCTCGGTCAACTGTTCGAGGAAGGTGCGGCCGGTCAGCTCGCGGAAAAGTTTGCTGAAATGACGGCGCGACATGCCGGCGCGGGCGCAGGCGCGCTCCAGGCTCCACGGTTCGTAGAAAGTCTCGGTCAATTCGCGGGCGACGGCGGCGACGCGCTGGTTGGTCTGGTCGGCGGGGCTGTCGGCTGGCACGCGGGCGAGCGCGACGAGGATGTTTTCCGCGGCGGCCCGCAGGGCGACTTCGCGACCGGGCTGGTTGCCGGCCTGTTCGGCGATGCCGGCGCGCCACAGGCCCTCGAAGCGCGGGCCCCCGAGTCCGCCGGGTCGCAGTGCCACGTCCTGGCCGGAGGTGAGCTTGGTCCACAATCGCTCGCGTTCCGGGTCGCGCGTGAGAAATTCGCGGTTGAAACACAGCAGCAGCAGGGTGGGGGGCTCGGTGTCGGCGATGCGGTGCGACACGCCGGCGTTGACGCAGAGGGTGGCGCCGGTGGCGGCGTGCAGGGGCTTCGCCGAGGCGGTGGCGGCGAAGGCGATTTTGCCCTGCAGCACGTAGATGAGCTTGTGGAAGGCGTCCGCCCGTTCCGCCATGCGGAAGCGGGGGCCATGCACGCTCTCGGCGAAGGCGACGCCATGGGCGGGCAGGGTGACAGCGATGGGCCGGGAGACGGGCATGAGGGTGGAAAAGTGCCCGATTTGCCAACCGTCGCCAAGCCCGAAACCCCAAGACGCCCGCGCGCGGTTCCGCTACGCTGCGACCCGCTTTTAGTTACCGTTGATCCAACCCTGCTCCGCTTCCGCCTTATTTGCCATGTCCACTTTGCCCGAAAAGTTCGAACGCTCGCAGGATTTCCTGATCGGCGTGGAGCTCGTTTCGACCCGCGGGACGGTCACGGAGACGCGCGCGGCGAAGACCGTGCAGTTTTCCAACGACCTGGCGACGGCGCCGGGTATTGACTGGGTTTCGATCACGGACAACGCCGGCGGCAATCCCATGCTCGCGGCGCCGGCGCTGGGCGGCCCGTTCCGCGACTCGGGGCGCGAAGTGGTGATCCATCTTTCGTGCAAGGATTTTAACCGCAACGCGCTCGAGAGCGAGGCGTGGCATCTCGCCAGCGAGGGGTTTCACAATCTCCTCGTGCTCAGCGGCGACTATTCGGGCACGGGCATTGGCGGCGGCGGGAAACCGGTTTTCGACATCGATTCCATCGGGCTGCTCACGCTGCTGGGCCAGATGAACGCAGGGCTCGATATCACGCGCGCCTCGGCCAAGAAGCCGACGCGACTCGACCCGACGAAGTTTTATCCCGGGGCGGTCGTCACCAATTTCAAGCTCTACGAAAACGAGATCATCCCGCAGCTCCTGAAAATGGAGAAGAAAATCGCGGCGGGCGCGCGGTTTCTCATCAACCAGATCGGCTACGATTCCCGCAAAATCCACGAATTGATGGTCTGGATGCAGCAGCGCGGGCATGGCCACGTGCCGCTCGTCGGCAATGTTTACATGCTCAATGCCGGTGTCGCGCGGGTTTTCCGCACCCAGCGTATTCCCGGCGTCGTGATTTCGGACGAGCTGGCGGAAATCTGCGAAAAGCACGGGGCGGGTCCGGACAAGGGCAAGGCCTTCTTCCTCGAGCTCGCGGCCAAGCAGGTCGCGGTTTATCGCGGACTGGGCTATCGCGGCGCCTATCTCGGCGGAATTCACACGGTGGCGGAGATCCAGCGCGTGCTGGAGATTGAGCGCAGCTTTGCCCGTGACGACTGGAAGCAGTTTGCGCGCGAGATCCGCTACTCGCGGCCCGGCGAATATTTTGTCTATGGCGAGGATCAGGCGACCGGGCTGGCCGACGCCGCGCGCCCGACCGAGCCCGAGCTGCCGAATGCGCGCAATATCACCTACAGCTATCGTTTTTCGAAATTCACGCACGACCTGATGTTCACGCCCGGCAAAGGCCTCGCGAAGCTCGGCGCCAAGCTCTGCGCCAGCGCGAAGGACCCGATGCAGGGTCCCGCGGTGCTCCGCGCCCTCGAGCACGCGAGCAAGAGCGTGATGTTTGGCTGCAAGGATTGCGGCGACTGCTCGCTGCCCGAGATCGCGTTTCTGTGTCCCGAGTCGTCGTGTGCGAAGAACCAGCGCAACGGCCCCTGTGGCGGCACGCGCGACGGCAAGTGCGAGGTGGATGACTTTGAGTGCATCTGGTCGCGCGCCTATGACCGCATGAAATACGAGGGCCGCGCCGGGCAGCTGCTGGACCATGTGCCGGTGTTGCAGGACCAGAACCTGCGCGGCACCTCCAGCTGGGCGAATACCTGGCTTGGCCGCGACCACCTCGCGAAAAAGCATTCCCCCCAGCATCCCAACTGATTTTATTCCTACACCAATGAGCACGCAAAAACCCACCAACCTCGAAGCCAAACTCCAGCAATACGGTAGTCCTGTAGAACTGTTGCGCGCCGCCCCTGTCGGCGGTTATCAATTTCCCGACAAGCCCGAATACTCCAACTGGCGCGACGAGCAGGCGGCCTGGCAGAACACGGTCGTCCTCTTCGACCAGTCCTTCCACATGAAGGACATCTACTTCGAGGGCCCGGACGTGAAGCGCCTGCTCTCCGATGTCGCGGTCAATACCTTCAAGAATTTCGGCGCCAACAAGGCCAAGCAGATCGTGGCCTGCAACCATGACGGTCATGTCATCGGCGATGCCATCCTCTTCGGCCACAGCGACACCAAGGTCAGCGTCGTCGGCCGTCCCTCCGTCCCGAACTGGATCGAGTTCAACGCCATCCAGGGCAAATACGACGTGAAGGTCACGCGCGACGAACGCTCGGTGGCCAACGCCGGCCGCCGCCTCATTTATCGTTTCCAGATCCAGGGACCGAACGCCCTCGATCTCATCAAGGCCGTGCACGAGGGTCCGTTCCCGGAGATTCCCTTCTTCAACCTCGGTGACCTCAAGATCGCCGGCCGCAAGGTGCGCGCACTCAACCACAGCATGTCGCGCATGGGCGGACTCGAGATCCACGGCCCGGCCGAAGACGGCGAGGCCGTGCGCGAAGCGCTCATGAAGGCCGGCGTCCAATTCGGTCTCGTGCAGGGCGGCGCCCGCTCCTACTCGACCGTTTCGCCGGAGAGCGGTTGGATTCCCTCGCCGATGCCGGCGATCTGGACGGAAAAGCTCAAGGCCTACCGCGAGTGGCTCCCGGCCGACGGCTTCGAGGCCAATGCCTCGCTCGGCGGCAGCTTCAGCTCGCCCAATATCGCGGACTACTACCAGACCCCGTGGGATCTCGGCTACGGCCGCCACGTGAAGTTCGACCACGAATTCATCGGTCGCGCCGCGCTCGAGAAACTCGAGAAGCAGCCGCACCGCCGCAAGGTCTGGCTGCGCTGGAACAAGGAGGACTCGGTCAAGATCTTCGCCAGCCAGCACGGCGAAGGCGCCCGCTTCAAATACATGGAGATGCCCAACGCCTACTACGCGATCCTGCCCTTCGACAAGGTGCTCGCCGGGGGCAAGTTCGCCGGCCTTTCCACCTACACGGTCTACACGGTCAACGTGAAGGGCTGGTTCTCGCTCGCCATGGTGGATGAAACCATCGCCGACGGCGCCGACGTCTCGCTCATCTGGGGCGAGGAAAACGGCGGCTCCAAGCGGCCCACGGTCGAACGCCACGTCCAGACCGAAGTGCGCGCGAAAGTCTCCTACAACCGCCTCAATGAATAAGGTCGAACCCGCCCGCCTGCGGCTCATCGCCAGTTGTCCGGACCGGATCGGGATCGTGGCCCGCGTGGCCACGTTCCTGGCCGAGCGCGGTGCCTCCATCACGGAGGCCAACCAATACGATGCGGCCAGCAGCCAGACCTTTTTCATGCGGTCGGAATTCGTCATCGCCGGCGGACCCGAAGTCCTGCCCCGGCTCGAGAACGAATTCCGTCCCATCGCGCAGGAACTGAAAATGACCTGGCGGATGGTCGATGCCAACCGTCGCCAGCGGGTGGTGCTGCTGGTGAGCAAATTCGATCACTGTCTGGCCTACCTGCTGCACCGCCGGAAAGTCGGCGACATGGCCTTCGATGTGCCGTGCGTGATTTCCAACCACGACGACCTGCGCTCGCTGGTCGAGTGGTATGGGATTCCGTATCATCACGTCCCCGTGCCGACCGAGCCCGCCGCCAAGCAGGCCGCGCTGGAGAAAACGGCGCAGCTCATCGGCGAGGCGCAGCCCGACACCATCGTGCTCGCGCGCTACATGCAGATCTTCCCGCCGTGGCTGTGCGAGCGCTACCGGCATCGTGTGATCAACATCCACCACAGCTTCCTGCCGTCCTTTGTCGGGGCCAAGCCCTACCATCAGGCGGAAGAGCGCGGCGTGAAGCTGATCGGCGCGACCTGCCATTATGTGACCGAGGACCTCGATGAGGGCCCGATCATTGAGCAGGACGTGGCCCGCATCCGGCACAGCGACACGATCAAGGACATGATGCGCCTGGGCAAGGACGTGGAAAACGCGGTGCTGTCACGCGGCCTGCGCTACCACCTCGAAGACCGCGTGCTCGTGAACGGGAACAAGACGATCCTGTTTTCGAGCTGAGGTTGATTCACCGCGAAGATCGCCCAGGACGCAAAGCATCGGAATTATTCACCACCAAGGGCACAAAGAGCACGAAGGGGAAACCTTGGTGAGCTTTGGGCCCTTTTTATTTTTATCGGGCATGGGTTATGGGTGAGCGGCACACCGGCGGATTGCCATGCGCCGGGTTCGCCGGCTTGCTGTCGGCCACTCCATGCCGCTCCGCCGCAAACGGATTTTCTTCACACCGCCGCCTGCGCCCACGGCCATCTACGTGCGGCCGGGCTACAATCGCGTGCTCGCCGAGGAATTCGAGGCGCTGAAGCGCAAGCGCGTCGAGTTGGTGAAGGACAAGGTCGAGGCGCACAGTCAGGGCGACTTGCGGGAGAACTTCGGCTTCAAGGCGGCCAAGGAAGCAATCCGCGCCGTGGACCGCAAGATGACCGCACTCGACCGTTTTGTCGCCCGCAACACATTCATCGAGGTTGATCCCGCCGAGTGGCTCACCAAGCCGACCGATACGCTGTTGCTCGGGCATGTGGCGCGCATCGAGAAGCGCGACGTGGCGACGAAGCGCACGCACCGCTTTACGTTTCTCGTGACGACCTATGGCGAGACGGCCGTCGATGAGGAAGCGGGGATCGAATGCCTGCCGCACAATTCCCCGCTGGCCGCCGTCATGCTGGGTCTCGCGGCGGGCACGCAGACGCAGGTCAAACTTCCCGCCGGCGAAGCCATCATTGCGGTGCTCTCGATTCGCAATCCCACCCAAGCTGAACTCGACCGCCTGCTCTCTGTCATCAAGCCGCCCGAGATCGAGGACGACGAGGAGTAACGGATTGGCTGGGTTGATTACCACGAAGGACACGAAGAGCACGAAGGCTCAGTCTTTGTGGCCTTCGTGCTCTTCGTGGTTCAATAATCAACGCTTCGACTCACCGACGGTCTCTACTTTTCGACCTTGTAGTTCAGCGTGAGTTCGTCGGCGGGCAGGCCGCGGATGCCCCAGTTGTGGCGCGGTGTCTCGGTGAGCGTGATTTCGAGATCCTGCGGCGTGGACAGGCCGCGTTCATTGAATTTGGCGAACAGCGCGCGGATGAAGGCTTTCTTCGTCTCGACCGTGCGACCTTCGAACAGGCTCACCTCGATGATCGTGTAGCGTGCGGTGCGGTCGGCCGGATGAATGAAATCAGCGGCTTCGAGCGCGATGAAGCGGTGGAAGCGCTTGTCCGCCGGCAGGCCGAGGGCGGAGGTGGCGCAGGCGTGGATCGCATCGGAGATCGCGGCCCGGTGGACGCTAAGATGCGCGGCGTGCCCGTAGATTTTGATCTGAGCCATGGCCGTCTTTGGTGGGTTGGTTTAACCACAAAGAGCACGAAGGGCACAAAGGTTCGGCCTTCGTGTGCTTTGTGTTCTTCGTGGTGAAACTTCAGGGCTTAGATTCGGCATAGGCTTCCATGCCGATGCAGGAGCAGACGAGGTTGCGGTCGCCGTAGACGTTGTCGACGCGGCCGACGCTGGGCCAGAATTTTGAGGCGCGCGTGTGCTTGTCGGGGAAGGCCGCGGTCTCGCGGGCGTAAGGACGATCCCACTCCGTCGCGGTAACGACGGCGGCGGTGTGCGGGGCGTGCTTGAGTGGGTTGTTGGCCTTGTCGCTCTCGCCGCTGGCGACGGCCGCCATTTCGCCGTGGATGGCGATGAGGGCGTCGCAGAAACGGTCGAGCTCGGTCTTCGTTTCGCTCTCGGTGGGCTCGATCATGAGCGTGCCGGGGACGGGGAAGGACATCGTCGGCGCGTGATAGCCGTAGTCCATGAGACGCTTGGCGACGTCCTCGACCTCGAGGCCGTGCTTCTTCCACGGGCGAAACTCGAGGATGCACTCGTGCGCGACGAGACCGCTGCCGCCTTTGTAGAGCACGGGGAAAAACTGTTCGAGGCGCTTGGCGATGTAATTGGCGTTGAGGATCGCGAACTCGGTGGCGCGCTTCAGGCCGTCGGGGCCCATCATGCGGATATACATCCACGAGATGACAAGGATGCTGGCGGAGCCGAACGGCGCCGCCGAAACGGCGCCGCCGAGTTGAGAGTTGAGGGTTGAAAGTTGAAAGACATGACCCGGCAGGAAGGGCGCGAGGTGCTTTGCCACACCGATGGGTCCCATGCCGGGACCACCGCCGCCGTGCGGGATGCAGAAGGTCTTGTGGAGATTGAGGTGGCAGACGTCGGCACCGATGTGGCCGGGCGAAGTGAGGCCGACCTGTGCGTTCATGTTGGCGCCGTCCATGTAAACCTGGCCGCCGTGGCCGTGGATCGTGGCGCAGATGTCCTTGATGGAAGTCTCGAACACGCCGTGCGTGGACGGATAGGTGACCATCAGGCACGAGAGATCGGTGGCGTGCTGCGCGGCCTTGGCCTTGAGGTCGGCGACATCGATGTTGCCGTTGGTGTCGCAGGCGACGGGGACGACCTTCATGCCGCACATCGCGGCGCTGGCGGGATTGGTGCCGTGCGCGCTGGTGGGGATGAGGCACACGTGGCGGTGGCCTTCGCCGCGGGCCTCGTGGTAGGCGCGGATGACGAGGAGGCCGGCGTATTCGCCCTGCGAGCCGGCGTTGGGCTGGAGGGAGACGGCGGCGAAGCCGGTGATTTCGGACAGCCACGTCTCAAGGTCTTTGAAAAGCCTCGCATAACCGCGGGTCTGCTCGGTGGGCGCGAACGGGTGCAGCTTCCCGAACTCGGGCCATGAGACGGGAAACATCTCGCTGGTGGCGTTGAGCTTCATCGTGCAGGAGCCGAGCGAGATCATCGAATGGCAGAGCGAGAGGTCCTTCGCCTCGAGCCGCCGGATGTAGCGCAGCATCTCGTGCTCGGTGTGGTAGCGGTTGAAGACGGACGCCTTGAGAAACTCGCTGGTGCGGGCGTGGGGCGCGGAGAAGGCGGCGAGTTGAACGTTGAAGGTTGAAAGTTGAGAGTCGAAGGCCGCGCCGGCGGATTCGCTGAACAAGATGAGCAGCGATTTAACGTCATCCACGGTCGTGGTTTCGTCGAGGGAGAGGCCGACGGTGTAGGTGTCGACGCGGCGGAGATTGAATTTCTTCGCGGCGGCGGCGGCGTGGACGCGTTCGGCGGCGACGTTGCCGATGGTGAGCGTATCGAAGACCGGCTCGGCATTGACCTTGGCGCCGAGGGCAGTGAGGCCCTGCGCGAGGAGTTGGGTGAGGAGGCGGGTGCGTTGGGCGATGCGTTTCAGGCCGGCAGGCCCGTGATAGACCGCATACATCGAGGCCATGACGCCGAGGAGGACCTGGGCGGTGCAGATGTTGGACGTGGCCTTGTCGCGGCGGATGTGTTGCTCACGCGTGCCGAGGGCGAGGCGCATGGCGGGGTTGCCCTGGGCGTCCTTGGAAACGCCGACGAGGCGGCCGGGCATCTGGCGCTTGTAGGCGTCCTTGGTGGCAAGAAAGCCGGCGTGCGGTCCGCCGAAACCCATGGGCACACCGAAGCGCTGGGCGGAGCCGACGGCGACATCGGCGCCGAATTCGCCGGGGGCGCGGAGGAGCGTGAGCGCGAGCAGATCGGTGGCGACGACAGTGAGCGCGCCGGCGGCGTGGGCTTTTTCGAAAAACGCCGCGAAGTCGTGGATGCTGCCCGTGGTGTCGGGGTATTGCACGAGCACGCCGAAGACATTGCCGGCAAAGGCGAAGGTGCGGTGGTCGCCGGTGACGACGTCGATGGCGAGCGGCTTGGCGCGGGTGCGGACGATGTCGATCGTCTGCGGGTGGCATTTTTCCGAGACGAAGAAGGTGCTGGCGCCGGCGCTCTCGCCGAGTTTCACGCGGTGGCACATCATCATGGCCTCGGCGGCGGCGGTGCCCTCGTCGAGCATGGAGGCGTTGGCGATCTCGAGGCCGGTGAGGTCGGTGACGACGGTTTGGAAGTTTAGCAGGGCTTCGAGGCGGCCCTGTGAGATCTCAGCCTGGTAGGGCGTGTAGGCGGTATACCAGCCGGGGTTTTCCAGGATGTTGCGCTGGATGACGCCGGGCACGGCGGTGTCGTAGTAACCCATGCCGATGAAGCTGCGGAAAATCTGGTTCTGCGTGGCGATATCGCGGAGCTCGGCGAGCGCGGTGGTCTCGCTGGCGGCGGCGGGAAGATTGAGCGGACGCGACAGGCGGATGTGGGCGGGGACGGCGGCATCGGCGAGTGCCGAGACGGATGCATACCCGACGGTAGCGAGCATGGCGGTGACGTCGGCGGCGGGCGAGCCGGTGTGGCGGCGTTCAAAGGTATCGAGGGGGGGGAGAAGGTCGCGATGCAAAGCCATGCGCGGACGCTAGGCGCGGACAGGGACCGCGCAATCGCGATTTGGACTCCGGCGGGCAATTAAGGGTTTGTTTTCCGGGCGAAAGGCTCCCTGTTTTGGCGACTGCCGTGGAAAGTCAGAAACCATTCAACACCAAGAGCGACCGGGCCGCCTTCATCGACCGGCGGCTGGCGGAACTTTATCCGGAGACGCCGGTGCCGTTGGATCACAAGGACGCCTATTCGCTGCTGGTGGCGGTGCTGTTGTCGGCGCAGTGCACCGACAAGCGCGTCAACGAAGTGACGCCGCGGCTCTGGGCGCTGGCGGACAATCCGCAGGCGATGGCGCAGGTGCCGGTGGAGAAAATCCAGGAGATCATCCGGCCGTGCGGGCTCTCGCCGCAGAAGGCGAAGGCGATTTCAAGGCTGTCGCAACTGCTCATCGAGCAGCATGGCGGACAGGTGCCGCGGACGTTCGAGGAACTGGAGGCGCTGCCGGGCGTGGGCCACAAGACGGCGTCGGTCGTGATGGCGCAGGCGTTCGGCGAGCCGTCGTTTCCGGTCGACACGCACATTCACCGGCTGGCGCAGCGCTGGAAGCTGACGGCGGGGAAAAACGTGGAGCAGACGGAGGCGGATCTGAAGAAGCTGTTTCCGCGCGAGCACTGGAATCAACTGCACCTGCGGATCATTTTCTACGGCCGCGAGCACTGCACGGCGTGGAGCTGCGATGGCACGACCTGCGAAATCTGCCGCACCGTGGTGCCGGGCAGGAAGCGGGCGGTTAAGACCAAAAAATAATTGGCCACGGAGGCACGGAGACGCGGAGAAACGGATTTAAATGTGGAACTCAGGAAAACAGGAAACTGAGACAGGTTGAGTTTCCTCAGGCGCAGGCTTGGTTTCCAGCCTTCCTGATTTCCACATCTAATCAGAAATTCGTTGCTCAGACCTTGCCGGCTTCTTCGTTGCTGACGGGTTTGAAGTTCGGGCGGCCGTAGCGCTGCGTGGGCGGGATGCCGACGGGGTTGTGTTTGAATTCGTCCACGCCGCGGCAGAGGTAGGCTTTGAAATTCGGGTTCACGCTCAGGTCGTTTTTCACGTTGGTGCCCGAGTAACGGATCGTGAGGCCGGCGCGGCGGCGGTTGGAGGGGTTGGCCTGCGAGCCGTGGATGGCGCGGTCGTCGTGCAGGGAGCACTCGCCGGCCTTGAGGCGGAATTGCACGGCGCTGTCGGCCTTGAAGTCGGAACCGTCGGCGAGTTCGAGCGTGAGCACGGAGCTGGTTTCAACGGACTTGCGGTGCTTGATGACGCCGCCGAGGTGCGAGCCGGGGATGAGTTTCATGCCGCCGTTGACCTCGTCGACATCGTCGAAGGCGAGCCAGACGGTGACCGAGTTGTTGGGCGCCATGGGCCAGTAGTAGGAATCCTGGTGCCAGCCGACGGTGGACATGCTGTGCGGCTCCTTGATGAAGAAGTTGCTCGCCCAGCAGTAGAAGTTGGGCCCGAGGATGCCTTCGACGAGGTCGAGGATTTTCGGGTTCATCGCGATGTCGTAGAGGTAGGTGCTGGTCTCGTGCCACTCGCGGATGTCCTTGGTGGACTCGCCGGGAGCGAGGAGCTCGAGGAGGTTGGGCAGCTCGGCGTTGATCTGCGCCATCTCCGCGCGCGTGTAGATCGCGGGGAGGCCGAGCAGGTAGCCGTTCTCGTGATAGAACTTCTGCTGCGCGGCGGAGAGTTTGAAGGGATTGGGAGCGGTCGCGGTGGCCATGGGAGGGATGAGTTTAGGGTTTAAAGGAAAAGTAATCAGGGCTGTCATTCTGAGCAGAGCGAAGAATGACAAATCAGGAGGCGGTGGGATTGAGTTTGTAGCCGTCGGTGGGGGCTTCGTTACGGCGGTAGTCCTTGCGGGCGTAGCGCAGCGTGGGCGCGGCGGCGTAGGGCGTGTGGCCGTAGGTGTCGGTGCCGCGACAGAGGTGGGCGACGAAATCGGGGCTGATGGCGAGGTCGGCCTTCACGTTGGTGCCGGAGTAGCGGATGGTGAGGCCGGCGCGGCGGCGGTTGGAGGGGTTGGCCTGCGAACCGTGGATGGCGCGGTCGTCGTGGAGCGAGAGCTCGCCGGCCTTGAGGCGGAATTGCACGGCGGTGTCGGGCGAGAAGGCGGAGCCGTCGGCGAGGCCGAGGGAGAGCGTGGCGTTGGCGTCGGAGGTCTGGCCGTGCTTCATGAGGCCGCCCTTGTGGGAGCCGGGGATGAGTTTCATGCCGCCGTTGCCTTCATCGACGTCGTCGAACGCGATCCACGCGGTGACGGTGTTGCACGGCGAGAGCGGCCAGTAATAGGCGTCCTGGTGCCACGGCACGGTGCCGGGAGTGCGCGGTTCCTTGATGAAGAAATGGCTGCCCCAGACGTAGAAATTGGGCCCGAGGATGCCTTCGACGAGGTCGAGGATCTTCGGGTTCATCACGATCTCGTAAAGGTAGGTGCTGGAGTGGTGCCACTCACGGATGTCGCCGGAGGTCTCGCCGGGCTTGAGCAACGCGAGGAGGTTGGGCAGCTCGGCGTTGATGCGGGCCATCTCAGCGGCGGTGTAGATCGGCGGGAGGCCGAGCAGGTAGCCTTGGTCGAGATAGGCTTGGCGCTGGGCGGCGGTGAGCCGGTGCGTGGACGTGGGGGCGGGGGTCATGCGAAGGGGAAACGAAAGAGGAACGTTGACGATAGCCCAGGGCACGGAAATTGGCGTTCAGCATCTTTAGTGAGTTTGTATAGGAAATTACGCTGGCGTTAAGAAAGCGCACAGGCAGATTCCAAGGCGGGTTAACCACGAATGGACACGAATGAACACGAATACGGACTTCCGGATCGAGGTCGGGCGGGACCGGCGCGCAGACCCAGCGGCGAGCCGAGTAAGTCTAGAACTTCGACCAATCCATTGTTCCGTTTGGCTGTCCTCGATTCGTGTGAATTTGTGTCCATTCGTGGTTCAAAAATAGTTTTCTCATGAAGGTCCTGCGCGATCCCCAGATCATCAGCGGATTTGTGTTTGAGCAGCCGGTGGACGACCTGCCGGAGCTGACGCATTGCGGTGAAGCGCTGTGCTGTGAGGGACATTATCGCGGTCCGCACGCGCACCCGGTGTTTGAATTTCTCTACCTCTCGCGCGGGCAGGCGACCTGGCGGGCGCAGGGCGAGACGGCGGTGCAGAACATGGGCGACCTCTACATCGCCTATCCCGGCGAAAAGCACGCGACGGGGCCGAAGCGCAATCCGGAGAACCATCACCTCTGGATGGGCGTGGATTTGGAAAAGATCGGCCGCGATGGCGTGCGGCTGGCGGCGCGGTTGCGGGCGGAGCGGCCGCGGCTGGTGACGGGCTGCGACGAGGTCGAGCCGGTGATGCGCGGGCTGATGCGACAGGTCGTGGCACACCGCCCGCGACGCACGGAGGCGATCCTCGGCGCGCTGCGGATGTTTTTCACCCTGCTGGAACAGCGGCTCGATGCAGGCGTGACCCCGACGGGTGAGACCGAGGCGGCGCCGCGGCGGTTGCCGTATTCGCACGCGGTGCAGAAGGCCATGGACTTTCTGCAGCAGAACCTGGAGCGGCGGCTGCCGCTGGCCGATCTCGCGGCGGTGGCGACGGCGCGGAGCGTGCCGCATTTCTGCACGCAGTTTCGTAGAGAAGTCGGGCTCACGCCGGCGGCATATCACCTGCAGCTCCGGCTCAATGCAGCCCGCGAAGCGCTGCGCCAGCCGGCGATTGACGTGACCATGGCGGCGCAGCAATACGGTTTCAGCTCATCGCAGCACTTCAGCACACAGTTCCGCCGGGCGTTTAACGTGACACCGCGGGGGTGGCAGCAGGGCGGGAAGTGAGCCCGATCTTCGCCGAGGCTTCGGCGGGCCTGATTCTTTCTGATCCAGAAAGGACCGCATTGTGGCAAGGGGGCTACACCGCATCACCTTTGACCGCAGCGGGCGATTGATGGGACGAGGCAGGCAAGGATTGGTGGCGCTGGGACGACGAGTGACGGCGTGAAGGAGATGTTGAGTCGCGCGACATGAACAATCTCGCTCTGCAAGATGGCTCATCGTAAAGTTCGTCGAAAATGAACAGGCGAATTCAATACAAGGTTGAAGTCGATTACACTGAGTTGCCGCACACCAATACGCTTGATGGTGTATCTGCTGATGTTGAAGTATTGCGGTTTAGGCGTGAAGGGAACTCACATCGTGGCATCTCTCGACTGACAAAGCTGCATACGCTTGTGGCGTTTTGCGTGAATCAAGAATGTTTAGAAGAAATCGCCGAACTTCCTAATCTAACCACGCTGCATATTCCTGAGACAACCGCGAGCAGCGCGGATTGTCTTTCAAAATGTCGACGCCTTCGGCACCTGATAATAAAAGGAGGAACGAAATTTAAGTCTCTTGCATGGATGGCATCGTTGCCTCCGCTGGAATCCCTCCTCTTAGAGCATTTCAAGTTAATCTCTGATATTTCCGCGATTGAATGTTTACCAAGTCTAACGGCATTTGGATTTGAGGGGTCGATGTGGGCAACGCAAAGGATAGAAAATCTACGACCTGCGGCTCGATTGCCGAATCTGGAGGCTCTTTTTCTAACCAATCTTCGAGCACAGGCAGAAGGCCTATCTCCATTGCACAAGGCAGAAGGCCTGCGTTACCTTGAGGTTGCCGCATATTTTCCAGACGAAGATTTTCTAGCTTTGCGGCAAGCCCTGCCAAAACTTGAATGCGGGTGGTTTGAGTCCATTGATAAATACGGCAGCACCAAGGCCGCAATCAAGGCACGCGTCCGGCAAATCCGTTTAAAATAAACTCACTGAATGATGAGTGAAAATAGCTGCACTCGACCTCCGTTCACTTTAACATGCTCTTAATTTCTCGCCCACATCTATCCCTCACCAACAGGGAGGGAAATGGCTTAGGGATTGGTATATATGGCGCACTAACCACGAGAGCAGTGATTGCAGTCAGGATTACAAGGCGGCGACTCTCCGAGCAAATGTAGCGCACGTTTGGGCGGGTGGCGCAGGGATGCCTCGTAATTGGCCAAAATGGGCCGCACCACGCCCAAAACATGCCCAACATCGGGAGACATCGGGGCGCATGTTATTACTTCCGTTATTGCTCGGCCCATTTTGGACCGGAAAAGCGCCCTCTTCAGAGGGATGGTGGACGCTACAGGATTCGAACCTGTGACCCCGTGCGTGTGATGCACGTGCTCTAACCAACTGAGCTAAGCGTCCGGCGTGGAGGGTGGTTTAAGCCACAAGGGCGCGGGAAAATCCACTAAAATTTCATTCGGGAAGCTGACTGGGCGAATGATTGCACGAATACCGGGGGCGTCCGCCTTCGCCAAGCCTGCGGCGCGACAAGGTCACTAGGGCTACAACTTAGATAGGGCGCACCAAGGTGCGCCCCTACACTAAGCTCGAACCGGCGCGCCCAGCGGTCACGCCCTACCTTTCGGACCTCGCTCAGGCCTTTGGGGTGTTGAAATCTTTGACGGCGGTGCCGCGGTAGAGGATGCGGGCGTTGCGCTCGGCGATTTCGCGGTGGAGGGCGACGAAGGCCGGGGCGAGATCGCACGTGGCGCGGGGTTCGTGCTCAAAGTTACCATAGGCGTCGGTGCCGCGGACGAGGGTGGCGGAGTCGCGTTCGCCGGAGATTTGTTTCACCGAGGTCGGGATGTAGCGGGCGGCGAAGCCGACGCGGCGGATGTCGGAGGGATTGGGCGCGGAGCCGTGCACGAGCAGGACGTGGTGGAGCGAGATTTCGCCGGGACGGAGCTCGATGGTCACGGCCTTGGCGGGATCGACCTCGACGGCGACTTCCTGGCCGCGGGTGAGGAGGTTGTCCTTGGCGAAGGTGTCACGGTGCGGGATTTGCTGGAGGAGGTGCGTGCCGGGGATGACTTCCATGGCGCCGTTGGCCTTGGTCGAGGGCGAGAGGGCGATCCACGCGGTGACGACGTCGGTGCGGTTGAGACCCCAGTAGGTCGAATCCTGATGCCAGGAAACGTAGGCGGGGTTACGCGGCTCCTTGATGAAGAAACTCGACGACCAGCAAAAGAGATCGGGGCCGTAGAGATCCTCCACGGCGTCGACGACGGTGCGGTGGTGCACGAGGTCGGCTAGCCACGCGAAGAGAAGGTGTGTCTTGTGACGGAGATCGCCTTTCAGCGGGCCGCCGGTGGTGGCTTCGAAGGCTTCGAGCCGGGCGCGCAAGGCCAGGGCCTCGTCTTCCGACATGATGCGGATGGGGTGCACGTAGCCATCGCGACGGAACTGCTCGACTTGGGCGGAGGTGAGGACCTTGGGCATGGGGTGTCGGTGGATGTGGTGAGTCGAGCCGACAGGCCGGCAGGTAGCAATCTTCGGGCTGGGACAAATGGGGGAAGATCGGGACACGCGCGTGCAGCGGGAGGGCGGCGAGGCGGGGCTGGAACTCGTTCTCGTAATCTTACTCGTTCTCATTCTCCCGGGCTCTGCGTTTCGGATGAGAGAACGAGTAGAATTACGAGAATGAGAACGATTTTCCGGAGTGGTGGCGGGAGGCTGGGGCGGAAATTTCAACTCGCGAGGTGGCGGACGGCCTGCTGCTAATCGCGCACCCCATATGAGCCGAAGCCGCATCACTGCCGTGGATTTTTTCGAGGCCCAATCGCCGATATCGCAGCCGATCGCGGACGCGACGCACCGGATTCCGGCGATCAATTTCATCATCGGACGCGTGACGCTCGAGGATGGCACGACTGGCGAGGGCTACTTGCTCGCGTTTCACTTCAATCCCGCAGCGATCCGCGGGGCGCTGGCGGATGTGCGGGCGCTGGCGGTCGGGCGCGAGGTGGCGGATACGCGCGGGTTCGACGCGGCGTGCGACAAGGAATTCGAGTATTTCGGGGCCGTGGGCCTGCTGCGCTGGGCACGCGGCATCGTGAACCTGGCGATGTGGGATGCGCGAGGACGTCAGCTGGGCCAGCCGGTGTGGCGGCTGATCGGCGATGGCGCCAAGGCGCAGCGCGTGCCGGTCTACGGCAGCGGCGGGTGGATTTCCTATTCGGACGAGGAATTGCTGGCGGAAGCGACCGGCTATGTGAAACGCGGGTTCACGGCGGTGAAGCTCAAGGTCGGTTCGCCGCTCGGGATCGAGCGCGACCTGGAGCGTATCGCCAAGGTGCGCGCGGCGGTCGGCCCGGACGTGCGCATCATGATCGATGCGAACCAAGGGCTCGATTACCCGCGGGCGCTCGCGCTGGCGGAACGGGCGCGGGCGCATGGCATCCACTGGTTTGAGGAGCCGCTGGTGCATACGGATTTTGACGGCTATGCGGCGTTGAAGGCGAAGGCCGGCATCCAACTCGCGATGGGCGAGCGGGAGTTTGACCTCGTGCCGTTGCGCGAACTGGCGCGGCGCAAGGCGATCGACCTCTGGCAGCCGGACATCCTCCGGCTCGGCGGCGTCGAAGGCTGGCTCGACTCGGCGGCACTGGCGCGGGAGTGCGGGCTGCCGGTGTTGCCGCATTATTACAAGGAATACGACGCACCGCTGTGCTGCACGATCCCCGATGCGTATGGCGTGGAGTCGTTCGACTGGGTGGACGGCATCATCGACCGGCCGCTGCGGATCGAAAACGGTTTCGCTTATCCGTCGGAGCGGCCGGGCTGGGGTTTCAGTTTCAAGCCGGCGGCGCTGAAGGCGCTGGCCGTGTGAGGTGCGGGTGTTTGGCTCCAAAATGAGGCCAAGCGCCGCGGCTTGAGCGAAGCGGGGTCGACGGCAGGCTGGGGGCAACGCACAGCTTTGTGCCCAACGCCAACCTTCGGTTTATTTCCCCTCATGACCAAGCAACTCGACCTGGATGCCCTGCGGAAAAGCTATGACGACGACGGTTTTGTGGTCATCCGCGGCTTGTTTTCACCCGGTGAATTCGCCGACCTGCAGGGCAATCTCGCCCGCTACGTGAAGGAAGTCGTGCCGACGCTGCCGAAGGACCAGGCGTTTTTTGACGACTACGCGAAACCCGAGACCCTGCGGAAGATGCAGTCGCTGAACAAACACGACGCGTGGTTCAGCAAGTTCATGAACGAGGGGCCGCATGTGGCGGTGCAGGCGCACCTGATGCGCGACGGCTGCCTGCCGCAGGGGTTGGAGTGGTTCGATAAATTGCCCTACGACACGAACGCGACGCCGGCGCACCAGGATGGATTCTACTGGTGCCGGAAGCCGAATGTGGCGTGCGGCATCTGGATCGCGCTTGATCCGGTGGACCTCGACAACGGCTGTCTGTGGTATGCGCGCGGCTCGCATAAAATGGGCGTGCAACCGCACGGGGCGAGCGGCGTGCTGGGTTTCAGCCAGGGGCTGCTGGGGTTTGACCGGAGCAAAGTGGACGGCGTGCCGATCGAGCTGCAGCCGGGCGATGCGGTGGCGCACTCAAGCGCGACGATTCATTGGACGGAGACGAACAGGACCGCGCGGCACCGCCGGGCAATCGCGACGTTTTGCTTCGGCGCCTCGACGGTGCGCGACGAGG
The DNA here is from genome assembly GCA_964525935.1 of uncultured Opitutaceae bacterium. Classification (GTDB taxonomy): domain Bacteria; phylum Verrucomicrobiota; class Verrucomicrobiia; order Opitutales; family Opitutaceae; genus UBA2377. The sequence continues at coordinate 486,312 of CAZGJZ010000002.1, forward strand.
AGGCGTTCGGCCGCTACAAGGCGAGCCTCGCGGCGCAGCTCCAAAAGCGCGGGATCGAGCCGACGACGAAGATTTGATTCGCTTACCGCGCCGCTTCGATGGCGACGGTCTTGCCGCCGGCGGGCAGCGCGCCCGTGGTGAAAAAACGTTCGGCGGCGGAGCCGATCTGGCGCACGAGCGCGGTCATCGGCCAGGGATAATGGATCGGCGGGGGATAAAGCTGGATGGCATCGTCGGTGTGCATGAGCGCGGCGACGGCGGCTTGCGCGGGCACGGCGATGCCGTGTTGCAGCAGCGCGGTCACGACCATGCCGACCGGCACGGGCGCGAGCACGAGGATGCCGGTGCGGCCTTTCACGCTACGGGCGAGACGCGGCATGGCCGTTTTGAGCGAAGGCTGGTCGAGCGCGGTGGTGAGGATGTGAGCCGTGACCGCGGCGCGGGTCCATCCGCGGCAGGCGTCCTGAAATGCGGTCTCGGCGCTGCGGATGCCGGCGGCGGCGGAGTTGAGATGCACCATGGCCAAATGCGTGCGACCCTCGCGCAGGAGGCGGAAGGTCGCGTGCCGCACGATACCGGCGAGGTCGGCGTTGATGAACGGCAGCGTCACGCCCGGTGCGGCCTCGCCGAGGATGAGTGCGGGTTTGCCGCTGGCGGCGAAGAGTCGTTGCAACGCGGGCGGGAGCGACGCGAGCAGGAGGAGTTCGTTGGCAGCGGCGGGTTGGCGGGCGATTTGGCGAAGCCGCGCGGGTGAGCAGGTTTCCCAACTGATCTCGATTTGCTGGAGGCTGAGACGCTGCTGCAGCAGGCCGAACGCGAGGTGGTAGTTGTAACGCTGGCGGCGGTAGGTGCTCTCCAACAGCCAGCGCACGCGGCGTGGGGCGGTGGCGCGGGAAACGGATGCGGCGGGCGCGGGGTTGAGGCGGATGCCGCGGGGATGCACGCTGAGCCAGCCTTCGTGACGCAATTCCGCGAGCGCGTCCTGCAAGGTGCGCCGGCTCACGCCGAGTTGCTGGCTCCACAGGCGCATGCCGGGCAGCGGGGTGGTGAGCCGGCCGTCGCGAATGCTGGCGCGCAGGTATTCGGCGAGCTGGCGGGCCTTGGAATGGAGACGGAGCAGGCTGGAATCGCGATTCGCCGCGCGGGCGGGTTTGGCCGTGGCAGGGGCTTTCTTTTTCGAGGGATGAACGCGAGCCATGGCGGGACGGCGTTTGTCAGGCCGGACGCAGGGCGAGCCAGCCGTAGGCGGCGGCGTAGATCACACACTCGGCGGTGAGCAGCGTGAAACCGGCGCGAAGGAGCGGGGTAGGAAGCGCGGGGCGGACGCCGATCCACGGGAGGATCAGCGCGCGACCGCCCCAGAACAGCGCGGTGATGCCGCACACGGCGCGGGCGAGCGGTGTGCCGGAAACGAGGTCGGGCGCGAGCAGGAGCGAGAGGAGGCCGAGCGTGGCGATGGTGGCGCCGATGGAAAAATTCTGTGCGAGGGCGAAGCGCCGGTGGAGCGGCGGGAGTTTGGCGAGGTTGGCCTCCCAGTCCGGCGGGATGGGCGTGAAGCAGGCCATCGCCAGCGTGACAAAGTGCAGGGCACCCGCCACGCGCACGCCGAGAATCCAGAGTGAGTCGGACATGGGGCGGCATTCACGGCGAAGCGTGGAGGGAAGGCGAAGCGAATTTGTGGTGGCGCGGCAGAGGGGAGGGAGGCCGGAGGTGGAGAACGATTAGGATTAGGAGAACGAGAATGATTTTATGCGGATGAATGTGTGGGATTGTGCGCTTGTGGCGGGACGCAAAAAAGGCGGAGCCGTGAGGCTCCGCCTTGGGATAAGTAAGAAAAACGGCGGTGATTTAGTTCACGAAGTCGTGCCACTCGTTCTGCACGTCGTCGACGAGGGCGTTGAAGCGCGCCTTGTTGAACTCGTGCTCGAGCTGGTCCTTGCGATCCTCGAGGGCCTTCAGGCGGAGCTTCGCCGCGTCGCGGTTGTCACCCTTGGGCATGTTGTCGATGCGGTCATCGAGTTCGTCGATGCTCTGTTCGAGCGCCTTGAGGGCGGCCTTGGCCTCTTCCTTGTTGGTGTCGGTGGGGCGGGCCTTGTAGGCGGCGATGTCGACGGAGGCGCCGATGGAGTTGACGTTAGCGTAGGCGGTGTTGCCGGCCTTGCGGGCGGCGTCACGCGCGTCTTCGGCGGCGTCCTTCACTTCGTCCGCGGCCTTTTCAGCCGGGTCCTTGGTGAAGGTGCGCTTGGTCCAGGCGCCGAGGCGGTTGGCTTCGGCGCGGATGTCGGCCTTGAGCTCGTCGTAACGGGCCTTGGCGTAGGTCTTGCGCAGCTCGCTGCGGCGTTCCTTGAGCACGTCGATGCGGGCCTTGGCGGCGGCGCGGTCGGCGGGCGTGGGCGCGTTGTCGAGGTAGGCGTCCACACGATCGATCTCGGCATCGAGATCCTCGAGGGCGGCCTTGGCTGCATCGCCGCGGATTTCGGCGATGTTGGCTTCGACTTTGGCGGTGGTTTCACTGGCGAGCGAACGGGCAGGGAGCGCGAGGACCACGGCGATGGCCGGGAGCAACGCGAGGGCGCGGATGTATGAGTTTTTCATTGGGAGGGGATTGAGGGTTGTTACTGTTGAGACAGTGCAGGCGGGGGGAAACTGCGCCGATGGGGCAATAGTAGCCGGGATCGGTGATCGGTTCCCGATTCCGTGGCGCGGACGGGCGCGAAAGGAATGGGACTGATGGGACCGAGGCGTCGGATGGGATGCGGCCACTCGGGCACGGGCGGGACCGCAGACTGTGGGAAGGCGAGGCTCGGCGTCGCCATTCCGAATGCTTGTTACTTGCTTAGAATACGGTCGGGCCGCTGGGCAGCGGCTGTGGAGCGCGGCCGGGCAGATGCAGGGTGCCGGTGATGCCGTCAGGGAGCGTGACGGTGCCGGTGCTGGCGTCGGTGAGTGACACGTGGATGTCGCCGTGCGGCGTCGGCACAACACCCTCAGCCCACGCGAGATCGCCGAGGGCGGGGCGAATGTCCACGGTGCGATAGCCCGGGGAAGCGGGCGTGACGCCGAGGAGGTGCGCGGGCAGGAGATGGGCCGGACCGGCGGACCAGCCGTGGCAATGACTCCGGCCGGCGGGCTGGATGTGGTCGATGCCGGATTCGCGGCGATCGACGATTTCCCACGTGGTGGTCGCGCCGTTGCGGAGCATCTGGCCGTAGTAGGAGCGCATTTCATCGAGCGCCTCACGAACGAGGCCGGCGCCGAGCCAGGCCTGGAGGAGATAAAATTCCATGAAGCCGGCCATCGGGCGGCGGACGCCGGGATCGGACTGGAGTTGCGGATAAATGGCGCGGAGCTCGGCCGGCGTGAGGGCGCCGGCGAGGAAGGCGGCGGTGTGCGCGTGCCAGCTGCGCGTGGCGGCTTTGGCTTCCTTGGGAAAATCGTCGCGGGCCGCGGCGCGGGCGGGATCGCCGAATTTCCCGGCGGCTTCGCGGATGCGGGCCGCAGCGAGAGCGCGACAACGGGTGGCGAGCGCGGGGTCGTTGAGGAGCGCGGCGAGTTTCGCGGCGTCGTTGAACGTGGCGGCGAGTTGGTAAGCGAGCGCGGGACGGCTGCCCCACCAGTCTTTGTCGTCGGGTTGGTTGTCGGTGATGAAGGTGCGGCCGGGCGTGGTTTGCGCGAGATCGACCTGGGCGAGAAAATCGATCACGCCGCGCACGACCGGGGCGAGTTCGGTGGCGAGCGCGGTGTCGCCGGTGTGCAGGACGTATTCCCAGATGCCGGAGACGAAGTCGGCGCAGTAATTGTCGAGCACCCAGTCGTGGAGCCCGCCGGGCTGGTCGAGGTTGGGCGGCCAGGGAATGCGCGGAAACATGTGGCCGCCGGCGTGGAGGGCGACGGCGGAGAGGCTGCCGTTGGCATGGCGGCATTGGGCGAACATTTCCAGGCTGCGCCGGGCGAGCGCGGCGTCGGCGAAAAGATAATGCGCGCACAGAAACTCCACGCGGTAATCGCCGATCCAGAGCATGCCGTCGCGTTTGATGCCGTCCTCGTAGTAACCTTGCATGCAAAGGCGCGTGGTGCGGCGGCTGATGGCCCACGCGGCGTTGAGGAGATCGTCGGAGCAGCGGAACGAACCGCGGTCGGTGACGGGGGCGTGCTCAAGCATCATCTCCGCGCGGTGGAGGCGGAGCGTGCCGGGGCCGTGCACGAGGAGATTGACGAAGCGGAAGGCGCGGCGACCGGGCTGGCGGATGGTTTGGGGGCCCGGCGAGAGTTCGTGGATGTCGCGCGGTTGGTGATACCAGTGGTCGGCCGGAAACGGATCGGTGAGGAGCAGGGCCTCCTCGAGGTCTTCACCGTAGATGACTTCGAGTTTGGTGGCGGCGGTGGGATCGGCAGGAGAAAGCGTGATGTCGGCGGTGAGCGTGAGCACGCCGACGAGCTCCTCGCCGAAATCGAGCACGAGGCTCGCGCCGCCGGAGAGGGTGGTGAGGAGGTTGCCGTTGCCGCGGAGGCAGGCCTCGGGGTTGATCACGCCAGTCGCGCGCGCGATGGCGCGGGGTGCGTGCGGCGTATAGACGAGGGCGGCGGGAGTGATGGCGACGGCCATTGGGGTGAGCGGAGAGTGGGGATGGGAAGGCGCGGGGCAATCCGGTTTGCGCAGGAGGCGGCGGTGGTGGCGCGGAGTTTGACGGCGGCGAGCGGCGCGGCGAAGGTGATGCGGTTTCCAGAAATTCCCCTCAACCTTCCCCATGATTCGCAAAGCCTTTCTGATGAGCGTGCATCCCGGCCGGGTGCAGGAATACGCCGCGCGGCACCAGCCGATCGCGGCCGACCTGGCTGCCGTGCTGAAGAGTCACGGCGTGCATAATTACTCGATCTTCCACGACGCGGCTACGGACCAGCTCTTTGGCTACGCCGAGATCGAGAGCGAAGCGCGCTGGGCGGCCATTGCGCAAACCTCGGCCTGCCAGCGCTGGTGGAAATTCATGGGCGACATCATGCCGACCAATGCCGATCGCAGCCCGGTGGCGCGGGATCTGGCCGAGACCTTTCATCTGGACTGAAGACCGGCTGGGCGGAGTGACACGCGGTGTGACAGGACAGTGGACGGTTTGGCGCAGTGGCGGGGCGTGACGGCAGGCTCCCCCGAGGGGAACTGGCGAGGTGAAAATTGGTCCGGCGTATGCAGAGTAAGCGTCACATGGATTTCAATAAACTCACCCAAATGTCGCGTCAGGCCGTCACCGACGCGCAGAACATCGCGCGCCGCCTGCAGCACAACGAGGTGGACACGTGGCACCTGCTGTCGGCCTTGCTCGGCCAGGAAAACGGCATCGTGCCCGGCCTGCTGGAGAAAATGGGCAGCGGCCCCGGCGCCATGCAACTGGCCGTCGAACGCGAACTGGAACGCCTGCCGAAGGTTTCCGGCAGCGTGGATACGTCGAAGATTTATGTGACCCAGGCGGTCAACGAGGCCTTCACCAAGGCCGAGGACGAAGCGAAGTCGCTCAAGGACGAGTATGTGTCCGTCGAGCACCTGTTCCTCGGGCTCGTCGAGGTCGGCAAGCCGGACGCGCTGAAGAAGCTGTTCAAAAGCTTCGGCCTCGACCGCGGCACGCTGTTGAAGGCGCTCAAGGAAATGCGCGGCAGCCAGCGCGTGACGACCGACAATCCCGAGGCGACCTACGCGGCGCTCGAGAAATACGGCGTCGATCTCGTGGCGCAGGCGCGGAAAGGGAAAATGGACCCCGTCATCGGCCGCGACGAAGAGATTCGCCGCACCATCCGCATCCTTTCGCGCAAGACGAAGAACAACCCCGTGCTCATCGGCGAACCCGGTGTGGGTAAGACCGCCATCGTCGAAGGCCTCGCGCAGCGTATCCTGCGCGGTGACGTGCCCGAGGGGCTGAAGGATAAGACGATTTTCTCGCTCGATATGGGCGCGCTCGTCGCGGGCGCGAAGTATCGCGGCGAATTTGAAGAGCGGCTCAAGGCTGTGCTCAACGAAGTGAAGACCGCCGAAGGGCGCATCATTCTGTTCATCGACGAGCTCCACACCATCGTCGGCGCCGGCAAGACCGACGGCGCGATGGACGCGGGCAACCTGCTCAAGCCCATGCTGGCCCGTGGCGAGTTGCACTGTATCGGTGCGACGACGCTCGACGAATACCGCCAGCACATTGAGAAGGACGCCGCGCTGGAGCGCCGTTTCCAACCTGTGCTCGTGGACCAGCCGACCGTGGAGGACGCGATCTCGATCCTGCGCGGCCTGCGCGAACGCTTCGAGCTGCACCACGGCGTGCGCATCCAGGACAACGCGCTCGTGAGCGCCGTCATGCTTTCCAACCGCTACATCAGCGACCGCTTCCTGCCGGACAAGGCCATCGACCTCGTGGACGAGGCCTGTGCCATGATCCGCACCGAGATGGACTCGATGCCGCAGGAGCTCGACGAGCTCACGCGCCGCGTGCTCCGCCTCGAGATCGAGGAAACCGCCCTTGCCAAGGAGAAGGACGACGCCAGCAAGCGCCGCCTCGAAGCCTTGCGCAAGGAGCTGGCCGAGGCCCGCGAACAGGCCAAGGGCATCCGACTGCACTGGGAAAAGGAAAAGGCCGCCGTGCAGAAAACCCGCACGCTGCGCGAAGAAATTGAAGCGACCCGCCTCGAAATGGAAAAGGCCGAGCGCGCCTACGACCTCAACAAGGTCGCCGAGCTCCGCCACGGCAAACTCCCGCAACTGGAGGAGGAGCTGAAGCGCCAGGAAAAGAAAGGGCGCGAGCAGACCACGCTCTTCAAGGAGGAGGTTTCCGAGGAGGAAATCGCCGAGGTCGTCGCGAAGTGGAGCGGCGTGCCCGTCACCCGGCTCGTCGAGGGCGAGAAGGAAAAACTCCTGCGCCTCGAAGAGGTGCTGCACCAGCGCGTCGTCGGCCAAAGCGAAGCGGTCACGCTCGTGACCGAGGCGATTTTGCGCGCGCGCAGCGGCATCAAGGACCCGCGCCGGCCGGTGGGCAGCTTTCTGTTCCTCGGGCCGACGGGCGTCGGCAAGACCGAGCTCGCGAAGACGCTTGCCGAGACTTTGTTCGACACCGAGGCCGCGCTCGTGCGCATCGACATGTCGGAATACATGGAGAAGCACAGCGTCTCGCGCCTCATTGGCGCGCCTCCGGGCTACGTCGGCTACGACGAGGGCGGGCAGCTCACCGAGGCCGTGCGGCGCAAGCCCTACGCGGTGATCCTGTTCGACGAAATCGAGAAGGCGCACCCGGACGTGTTCAACGTCCTGCTGCAAGTGCTCGACGACGGCCGCATCACCGACTCGCAGGGCCGCACGGTGGATTTCAAGAACACCATCATCATCATGACCTCGAACCTCGGCTCGCGCTTCCTGCTGGAAGGCGTGACGGGTGACACGATTCCCGAAAATGTGCGCGAAAGCGTGCAGGCGGAGCTGCGCGCAGCGTTCCGGCCGGAGTTTCTCAACCGCATCGACGAGACGATCCTCTTCAAGCCGCTGACGCTCGAGGAAATCACCACCATCGTGGATCTGTTGCTCGCCGACCTGAACAAGCGCCTCGCCGACCGCCGCGTGACCGTGGTGCTCGACAAGAAGGCGAAGGAATGGGCGGCGGAGAAGGGTTACGACCCGGTCTTCGGTGCGCGGCCGCTGAAGCGTTTCCTCCAGCGCAACATCGAGACGAAGCTCGCCCGCGCCCTCATCGCCGGCGAAGTCGCCGACGGCGCCGAGGTGAAGTTCACCGTGAAGGACGACGCGCTCGCGATGAAGTGAGCTGCCGGAAAACAACGCCAGCGCGTGCGCTGACTAGCGATGCCGCGGCGCCCACGGAAAGAAGGCGCGGTCAAAGGATGCCCGCGCTGCTGGAACCGCTCATGAGGCTCATGCGGCTTTCGGCGTTGACGTCGACCGTGTCCATGGCGGAGCCGGACACCTTGCCGGTGGCGGAACTCTGGCTGCTGCCGTCGGAACCGGTCTCGTTGACGATGCTGCCCTCGGCGCCGGCGCTGGCGACATCGGAGGCGGAAGCGCTGACCTTGGCGGTGGCGCTGACCTCGTGGGAGCCGTCACTGCTGCTCTTGGCGCCCACGCCGACTTCCGCGCCGACCTCGACCTTGACCGGGCCGGCGGCGACTTCCTGGCTGCCGGAGGCGGACACGCCGACCTCGGTGCTGGCGCTGGCGGTGCCATCCATGACGCTGACCCGACCCTCGGCGCCGCTGCTCAGGGGGCCCGCGGAGGCCTCGACCTTACCGGTGACGTAGACGTCCTGGATGCCGTCGCGGCCGATCTCGACGCCGAGGCCGCCCTCAACCCCGACCTCGACACTGATGGGGCCGACTTCGACGCCGGCGCTCTTGCCGGCGCTGATCTCGACGTTACAGCTGACGAAGCTGTCGACGAAGTCCGTGCCTTGCGCCATGTCCTGGCTCAGACCGAGTTTCACGGGGCCGACGCCGAGCGTGGAGACCATCTTGTCGCAATCGGAGATGATGCTGCCGAGGGGCAGATTGAGCTCGGAGTGATACTGGCAATGCGTGTCGTTGAAATTGGCGAGGCGGAACTTGCGCGGGGTTTTCTTTTCACGGAGGCACTCCTCATCGACCTGAAGAGGAATCATGCCGCGGTCGTCGCGGATGGTGCCGTCGGCATGGACGCCGGAGGCGCGGTAGGCGGCGAGCCACTCGATCTGGGCGTCGAGCACGGTCAGGCGGAACTGGGCCGGGGGTTGGACGAACTGTTTCCAGTAAATCTCCTCGCTGAGCTTCAGGCGGAGCTGGTGGAGGTAGGCGTCGAAGAGTTCCGCGCGCTGATCGCTCCACACGGCGAGATACTTGTCGGCGAGGGCGGTGAACTGGTCGCAGAAACTCTCGTTGGCGAGGCCTTCGCCCATTTGATTGGCCTGCTTTCGATCGAGCTTTTCGAAGGCGGGACCGTATTCGGTGCGGATCAACTGGCGGGTTTGAGTGTTGAGGGCTTCGAGCGCCTGCTTCGCCTGCTGCAGGCGGAATTTCGCGCCGTTGTCCTCGCGTAGCAGTCGCAACATGACTTCGGCGCGTTGCGCACGCGGGCGAATGGTTTTGGTCGAGTCAGGGTTGCTGGTTGAAATCGAGACACCGCCGATGTTCGTCGTGTTGGCGGATGATTTTTGTGGGGTCGTGGGCATCTGGCCGGCCTGGAGTTGGGCGAGCACGGCCTGGGCTTGTGCCATGGCGGCGGCTTGCTGCGGGGCGGCGACGGCGTGGCGTTCCTGCATGATGGCTTTGACGCGTGATTCGATGTCGTCGTAGAACGCTTTCCACTCGGGTCGCGTGCGGGCTTCCTCGACGGCGTTGCGGGGAAACTCGGGGTGGATAAAATTTTTCAGGCCGAGCGGATCGGGATCGGCCGGGCGGTAGGACTTGAGGTCGTCGAGCGTGAGCTTGATGCGGAGCTTGCGGAGGTCGTTGAGCTTGTCGCGGGAGAGGCTGCGCTGCACGGCCTGCTTGGCGAGCGAGGCGGCCATAGTCTTGTTGCCTTTGCCCTCGGCGATTTGGGCCGCGGTGGCGGCGGCCTGCGGGTGGGAGGGAGCGACGGCGAGGGCGCGCGTGAGGGTTTGTTCGGCCTTCTCTTCATCATCGGCGAGGTAATAGGCTTGGCCGAGATTGTTCAGGACGGTGCTGTTGTCGGGATATTTCCGCGCGAGCAGCTCAAGCGCGGAGACGGCCAGCTCGGCGCCGCCGCTCATGGTGAGCATGGCCGCGTAGTTGCACTGGTTATCGAGGTTGGTGGGGTCGGCGGCGACGGCCTTGCCCATCAGATGAAGGGCGACCTGCAGGCGGCCGACCATCCAGAGGCCGACGGCGGTGTTGCCGATGGCCGCGGGTGAATACTCGGGCGCGAGGGTGCGGTAGATCTGTTCGGCAAATTCCCGCGACTCGGGACTCAGCTTCGGTGCAACCGTCGCGGCCGTGCCGGCGCCAAGGCCCGCGCCGCCGCCGGCTGCGATCCCGAGGCCAGCGGACGCGGCACCGCGGCTCGGTGGGGCGGATCCACCGAGGTCGAGGCCTTGGGCCGCACCGCGGGACGGCAGCAGGATCGCGGTCAGGAAGAAAACGCAGAGCACAAATCGCGGGGGGACGATCATGGGAGTAGGGGGAAAACGACTAAGCGGGCAACGGAAGGAGGCAAAGGGAAAACCCTTGGCTGCAACGATGGGTGATGGCGCCGGCGCGGGTTGCATTCCATGCATTTTTTGCGCCTTCGGGCTTGTGCTTCTGGTTTTTGTGCGCACGGTGCCCAGCGTGAAACCGCTGCACCTAGTGCTGCCGAGCTCGCAAGTGCTCACCTGACGCGGTCGCCTGAAATCATCGGCGACCGCGCGGTGGTGTGTGCGTGGACCCGATTCACCGGTCACGCCTGACCCAACCGGCGATTGAACCGGATTTCCCCTAATTCCCCTGTCCCTTTTGGCGGACTTTGTCCGTCCAAACTCCGAACCCCGAAACCCCAGATCCTAAAGCCAAAATCCTAAACTCATCATGAAGACCACGACTGGAACCACCCTTCCCACGCTCCGCATTTCCGCGGCCGATCACGAACGCCTGCGCATGCTCGTGGACCTGATGATCAAATCACAGCCGCGCCTGCGTGATACCTTGCAGCCCCTGCGCACGGAGCTGGCACGGGCCGATGTGCTGCCACCGGAGATCATGCCACGCACCGTCGTGGGCATGGGCTCGAAGGTGGAAATCGCGGACCTGGAAAGCGGCGAGGTGGACACCTACACGCTGGTTTATCCCGAGCATGCCGACGGCGCCGCGGGACGACTCTCCATCCTCGCGCCGATCGGCATGGCGATCCTCGGATTTGCCGAGGGCGATACTTTTTCGTGGCGCACGCCGGGCGGCACGCGGCAGTTGCTGATCCGCAAGGTCGAGGCGCCGGTGGCCCGCTGAGCGGCCCGTCCGATTTCGTCTCATTTTTTCCCATCCCACCCATGCCAGCTGCATTGATCTTCGATGATGAAGCAACCCGGAGTCATTCCGGGACGGGCAGGGTTGCGCCTCGCGGCCGGAATTGAAGTCCGGCGTCAGCGGAAGGGCGCAGCTCCGCTGTGTTCCGCGACCCCGGGTTGAAGCCTCACCCGTCCCACCCATCGGTGCGACGGGCAACCGCGCGTCTGTTTCCCACGAAGCGGCCGCCATGCAACACCCCCTTCAAATTCCGTCTGTTATGAATATACTCCATGTTTCCGATCTTCACTTTCGCCAGCCTTGGTATCACTGGTTGCGCAACCAGGCGCCGCCGCACGACGTGCTCGTGATCAGCGGTGATTTGCTGGATCAGCGCATGTCGGATGTCGCCGGCCAGATCAAATGGGTGAGCGACTGGTTGCGCGCGAGCCCGGTGCCCGTGGTGGCCTGCAGTGGCAGCCATGACCTGCAATGGGATCCCGTGCCGGGTTGCTGGCGGCCGGCTTACTGGCTGCGCGAACTGGCGGCACCGCCGGTCTATCCCGACGGCGCCGTGCTGGAGCGCAACGGCCTGAGCTTCGCCCCGATTGCGTGCACCCAGCGGCCGCGCAACGCGACGGCGGATTGCTGGGTGGTGCACACGCCGCCGGCGGGCACCGCCACCGCGCGCACCAGTGCGGGGGTGGACCGCGGGGACAGCGCCCTGAACGCCACCGTGGCGCGGCGGGCGCCGGCCTATGTGTTCAGCGGGCAGGTGCATGATGCGGAAAAATGGCACGATACGGTGGGGGCGACGTGGGTGTTGAATCCCGGCGCCAACCCGCACGGCCGTTTCCCCAATCACATCCTGTTGAATGGCGAGACCGGCGAGGCCCGCCGCATCTCGGACCGGCTGCAGGGCGGCTACAGTGAGCGCGCCATGACCCCGGGCATGCTGGTGCTCGGGTAAATCACTCCGCCGGGACGGATTGGCCGTCCCGGCGTTTTTCTCCTTTGCGCGTGGGCGGGTTTGCGGCGAGGGTGGGGCACATGCCCGCCGCGCCCATCTGCTATTACGATCGTTATAAAAAGACCGTCCTGACCGAGGAAATCTATGGGGAGGGCTGGCTGCGCTTCGCGTATGAGAATCCCCTCGGCCGCGGTTTCACGGCGCTGCTCATCCGGCGGAAGTTTTTTTCCTGGGCCTACGGCTGGCAGATGAACAAGCGCGTCAGCGCCAACCAGGTGCTGCCGTTCATCGTGAAGTATAACCTCGATGTGCAGGAGTTCGCGAAGTCGCCGTTCGACTACCGCAGTTTCAACGAGTTTTTCTGCCGGGCGCTGAAGCCCGGCGCGCGGCCCATCGCGGAGGGCGAGCGCGTGGCGGTGCTGCCGGCCGACGGACGGCACCTCGTGTTTCCCAACGTGGACACGGCCGGGGGTTTTTACGTGAAGGGCGCGAAGTTCACGCTCGCCGAGCTGCTGGGCGAGGCCGCGCTCGCGGAGAAATTTGCCGGCGGCGCGATGCTCATCTCCCGGTTGTGCCCGGTGGATTACCACCGGTTTCATTTTCCGGTGGAAGGCATGCCGGGTGACCAGAAATTGATCAACGGCTCGCTCTTCTCCGTGAGCCCGATCGCGCTGCGCCGCAACATCCGCTACCTCGTCCAGAACAAGCGCGTGCTGACCCTCGTGGAGTCGCCGGTTTTCGGCACCGTGGCGATGCTCGAGGTCGGTGCGACGAACGTCGGCACCATCAAGCAGACGCACGTGCCGGGCCGCGTGGCGCGGAAGGGCGAGGAGAAGGGGCTCTTTAAGTTTGGCGGTTCGTGCGTGATCACGCTGTTCCAGCGCGGGCGCATCGCGTTCGACGCCGACCTCGTCGCGCAGAGTGCGCAGTGCGTGGAGACCTACGCGCGGATGGGCGACCGGCTGGGCACGGCGGGTTGAAGCCGCCACTCAACGCTTGCGTGAGGCGAGGCGAAATCGGCAAGCTGCGGCTGAAATCATCCACGCCCGGGTGATGGAATGGCAGACATGCGGGTCTTAGAAGCCCGTGCCGCAAGGCGTGCAGGTTCGAGTCCTGTCCCGGGCATTTCTTGTCAGATATCCACGTTGCCGCCGGTGAGGATGATGCCGGTGCGGCGGCCAGTGACGGGGACTTTGCCTTCACGGATCGCGGCGTAGGGAACGGCGGAAGATGGCTCGACGGGGAAGCCCAGGGCATCGCGCAGCTCGCGCATGGCGGTGACGATGGATGCCTCGGACACGGTGACGATGTCGTCGACGTAGCGCTGGATGATGGGGAAGTTGGCTTCGCCGATCGTGGTGCGCAGGCCGTCGGCGAGGGTGTTGACGTTGTCGGCCGGGATGATGCGGCCGGCGCGGAGGGAGCGAGCGGCGTCGTCGGCGCCGGCGGGCTCGGTGGCGATGACGCGGATCGCGGGATGCAGCGACTTGGCGGCGACGGCGGTGCCGCAGAGGAGTCCGCCACCACCGACGGGACAGAGGATCTGGTCGAGATCGGGATGGTCGGCGAGGAGTTCGAGGGCGGCGGTGCCCTGGCCGGCCATGACGCGGTAATCGTTGAACGGGTGGATGAGCGTCGCGCCGGTTTCGGCCATGAGGCGGGCGCAGGCGGCTTCGCGGGCGGCGTTGGTGGGTTCGCAGAACGTGATGCGGCCGCCGAAGTTCTCGACGTTGCGGATCTTTGATTTCGCCGAGTTGGATGGCATCACGATGTAAGCGGGGATGCCGCGGATGCCGGCAGCGCGGGCGACGGCGGCGGCGTGGTTACCGGAGGAGTGCGTGGCGACGCCATGGGCGGCCTCGGTGTCGGTGAGCGAGAGGATGGCGTTGGTGGCGCCGCGAGCCTTGAAGGCGCCGACGGCCTGGAGGTTCTCGCACTTGAAGAAGAGCGTGCCGCCGGTGGCGGAGTCGAGAGCGGCGCTGGTGCGCACGGGAGTGCGGACGACATGGGAACGAATGCGGTCGTGGGCGGCGCGGATGAAGGCGAGGTCGAGCGACATGGCCGGAGTTGAGGGTTGAGGGGGAGAGTTGAGAGAGTGAAATCCGGTTACGGGCAGCTTGCGGCGCGGGCCACGGGATGCAAACTCGCGGCATGGTCAAAAAGCTCCTCCATACGCGCATGCGGGTGAACGATCTCGCGCGCACCGTGAAATTTTATCAAGACGCGCTCGGGCTGAAGCTGAGCCGGCAACATACTTCGCCGCGCGGGGCGCAGCTCGCGTTTCTCCAGACGCCGAACAGCGACGAAGAAATCGAAATCTGCCAGATGCCGGCGGGCGCGCCGGCGGTGCAGGTGCAGCCGGATCTCATGCATCTCGCTTTCGAGGTGGATGATCTCGACGCGTTTGCCGTGGCGATCAAGGCGAAGGGCTACGAGCTGAGCGATGGTCCGACGAAGACCGGCAGCGGCTCGGTGATCGCGTTCATCGACGCGCCCGAAGGCTACGAGATCGAGCTGATCCAGCGGTCAAAGTGAGGGTCGGGTCGCCAGTCTCACGCTGGGCTCAGGCTTGGCCTGACATGCTGGCGTTTGTGGCGGGGTTGGCGCTGGCGTGGCTCGGCCAGTGGGAGACGAAGGACCTCGTGTGGAGTCTGTGGCTATCGAGCCTGATGGTCGGCTACGCGATGATCGTGTGGACGATTTTCGGGCCGGCGCTTGTGGGTAGCCAGGCGTGGGGTGATCGTGCGATGTCGGCGGGCTCGGCGAACGGGCCGCTGGCGGTGGGGGGCGCGGCCTATCTGGTCGGTGGGCTCTTCCTGCTGGCGTTCTTCACCTTCCATTTCGGGATGTTTCATTTCGTGCATTCGGTGTTTCTGAATGCGTTCTTCCCGGTGCGGCCCGAGATGAAAACGGGGCCGAGCTTTTCGCTCTACTGGACGGTGTTTGCGACCTACTGGCCGTTTGTGCTGGTGGCGGCGGTGGCGGAACGAAAGGCGTTTCGCTGGGGGCCGGCGGAAAACAAGGCCGAGGCGGCCGACACGTCAGTGCAGGCGGCGGACATTGCGGCGCGGAAGCAGCGCAACGCGCGGGCCGGCGGCATGACGGGGATGATGGCACCCTATAAAAACGTGGTCCGCTTGCACCTGCTGATTTTCTTCTTCGCGTTCGCGAGTTTCACGAAGATCGAGAGCTTCTGGGTCTACGCGGTTGTGTATGCCGTGTATTTTTTCCCGTGGTCGCTGCTGCGAAGCGATAAGCCGTGAGCTATAAGCGGTAAGCACCGCAGGGGAGGATCGCGACGAATGTCACATCATGGATGACATTCGCCCGCGGTGCGCCGGAGGAGAATGTAACCCATTAGGTTACAAACGGGCTTGGGCGCGCTCGTAGGCGAAGAGGTATTGCTGGGCGAGGCCGGCGAGGGGCCCGAAGTGCGTGCGGCCGAAATGGGCGATCTGCGCCGGGGTCCACCCGTCGAGGCCGTAGCGGCGGCTCATCGCCTTGATGATCCACGTGTCGACGGGAAAGGCTTCGAGTTTGCCGGCGCCGAAGAGGAGGACGCAGTCGGCGACTTTTTCACCGACGCCGGGGAGTTCGAGGAGGCGGGCCTTGGCGGCGGCGTAGGGGAGGTTTTCCGTTTCATCGAGCCAGCCGGGTCGGTCGGCGAGGTAGAGCGCGGTGTTTTTGATGTAGCGGGCGCGAAAACCGAGGAGACAGGCGCGGAGCGTGGGCTCGGGGATTTCGGCGAGCGCGGCCCAAGTGGGGAGGCCGCGGTGGTCGCCGTGGAGCAGTTCGCCGTGGCGCTCGGCGAGGAGGGCGACCATTTGCTTGATCTGCACGATCTGTTTCGTGGCGCTGCAGAGGAAGCAGAGGAGGGTTTCGCCGAAGGGCTGGCGCGGGAGCGTGAGGCCGGGGAAGGCGGCGAGGCAGCGCGCGAGATGTGGATCGCTGCGCCATGGCAGCGTGTCGGCGAGCGCGGCGAAGTCGTGGCCACCGGTGAGGTAGCGCGGGAGGGCGGCGGCGACGCGGGTTTTTAGCGCGGAAGGCGCGGACCATTCGAGGCGGCCTGCAGGGGTGAGGCGGAGGCGCACGAGGTGGTCGGCCCAGATGCCTTGCCAAACGGTGGCCGGTCCTGCTTCGCCAAGGCTTCGCAGGACAGAGGGATCCGTTTCACGGCTCCATCTGAAAGACTGCCCGCCATCGAGGGTCTCGGCGAGGACGGCAGGCGTGAAAGCCGGGAGCGACGCCAGCGGCTGCCACGGGGACCAGGCGGAACTGCTCATGCCGCGTTACTTGCCGTCGGGTTTTTCCCAGAGAAAGCTTTTGCCGACGGCGAGTTCGCGGCCATCGGCGGCGAGGAGGCGAAGGCGCCAGGCGACGGGCTGGATCTTTTTGCCGGGCCAGTCGGTGCCGGTGAGGCCGAGATTGAAAACGTGGCCGCCAGCCGGGACATCGACCGGAAAGGCGAAGGTCCTGGGGAAAGGCGAGTCGGGGAAAATGACCTGGAGTTCGAGTTTGGCCCCGGCCTGCACGGCGCCGGGATTGGCGGTGCGCGTGAGGAAGTAGAAGCCGCTGCGTTCGGCGGTCTGGGTGCGAAGCACGCTCTGATGGCCGGTGTTTTCGACGCCGCCGAAATATTCCGAGATGCGGATGAACGATTCGGCTTCCCGCCACGAGGGCCAGATGCGGACGAATTCGATCTCGGACGCGGCTAGTGGAGCAGCCGCGAAGGCAGTGAGTAGAAGGCCGAGGAGACTGGCACGGATAACGCGGGTGAGCACGGCGAGAGTCTTTGGACGAATGGACGGAGGAGTCACCACGAAATACACTAAATACACGAAAGCTCGGAATTCGAACCGACCACGGATTACACAGATGGCAGGGATGCGGAGGGTTGAGGCGGCTGAGACGCGACTGGCAAGGGTTGGGTCGGCTGGGCGCGGCCAGTTATTCGAGGGAGATTTTTTTGTATTGGTGGAAACCGAGGAGGGCGGGTTCCCAGCCGCGGACGGACGGATGAATCAAGTAGGCGGCGGTGCCGAAGAAAACCGGGGTGATGGGCGCCTGTTCGAGGAGGCGGGCCTCGGCCTGCTGGAAGAGCTCGAGGCGCGCGGTGGGGGCGGCGGTCGCGGCGGCGCGGGCGATGAGGTCGTCGTAGGCGGCGTCGTGCCAGCCGGTCCAGTTGTTGCCGCCGTTGCCGACAAAGAGATCGAGGAAGGTGACGGGGTCGGCGAAGTCGCCGATCCAGCCGGCGCCGGAAATCATGTAGTCGAGCGTCTGCTGGTTTTGCACCCAGGTCTTTTGCTCGAGCGTGGTGATCTCAAGGCGCACGCCGAGTTCGCGCGCCCAGAGCGCCTGAAGGACCTCGGCCATGCCGGGTTGTTTGGCGTCGTTGCGGACCTGAAGCTTGATGACGGGCAGGCCCTTGCCGCCGGGGTAACCGGCCTCGGTGAGGAGGGCGCGGGCGGCGGCGAAGTCGGTGGGCACGCTGGCGCGGGCGGTGTAGCCGGCGCAGTTGGGCGGCGTGAAGTGTGGCGCGGGCGGGTTGGCGTCGCGGAGGACGCTGCGGGCGATGGCGGGACGGTCGATGGCGAGCGCGAAGGCGCGACGGACGGCGGGCGAATCGAAGGGCGCGCGGGTGGTGTTGAAGCGCAGGAAAATCGTCTGGAGAAACGGATCGACCCGCAGGGCGGCGGGATTCTCGGTGCGATAGGTGGCGAGCTTGGTGGCCGGGACGGCGCTGGTGATGTGGAGCTGACCGGCGCGGAAACTGCGTTCCTCGGTATCGGGGCTTTCGGTGGGATAAAAATAGATCGCGGCGAGACGGACCGTGGCGGCGTCACGGTAGTGCGTGTTGCGCGTGACCTTGACGTGGGCGTTGGGGACCCACTCGGCGAGGGTGAACGGGCCGTTGCCGACGAGTGTGCCAGGGCGGGCCCAGGCGTTGGTGCGGTCGGTGGCGCCGCCGTGGGCGGCGAGAGCGCGGGCGTTGACGGGGAACCAGACCGGGTTGGCGGTAAGCGCGGGCAGGTAGGGCGTGGGGCGCTCGAGGGTGACGCGAAGCGTGAGATCGTCGGGGGCGACGACGCCAAGTTGCGCGGGATCGGTGAGCGTGCCGGCGTTGAAGGCGGCGGCGTTTTTCAGCGGATAGAGCAGGTAGGCGTATTCGGCGGCGAGAGCCGGGGCGAGGGCGCGGCGCCACGCGAAAACGAAATCACCGGCGGTGAGCGGTGAGCCGTCGGACCACTTGAGATCGGGCCGGAGATGGAAGGTGTAGACGAGGCCGTCGGCGGAAACTTCCCACGTGGCCGCGGCGGCGGGGACGGGTTGTGAGGTGCGTTCGTCGAGGGCGCAGAGGCCTTCGAAGAGGGCGAGCAGGATGTTCTGGTCGGTGTAGGCGGCGACGAGATGCGGGTCGAGGGTCTGGGGCTCGGCGCCGTTGCCGAGGTGGAGCGTCTGCGTGCGGATGCCGGCTTGGACGGGAGTTTCGCGCTTGGAGCAGGCGGGCAACAGCGCGAAGACTACGGAAGCGGCGAAAATGATAAGAGAGAGTGGCCGACGCATAGCGGAGAATATGCACGGGTCGGCGCCGGTGCCAAGACGGGGAAACGGTCGCGAAGCGAAGAGTTGTAAAGAGCGGGTCGGAGACCCGCTCCTACTTTAGGCCTTGGCTTCGAGGACGGCTTCCTCGCGTTCGCGGCGGAACTGGCTCGTGTAGAGTTCGTAGTAGTGACCGCGGCGCTGGAGGAGTTCCTCGTGCGTGCCGCATTCCTCGATGCGACCCTTCGTGATGACGAGGATGCGGTCGGCGCGACGAATGGTGCTGAGCCGATGCGCAATCACGAAGCTGATGCGGCCCTCGAAGATCGTCTCGAGACCGTGCTGGATGAGCTGCTCGGTCTCGGTGTCGATGGAGGAAGTCGCTTCATCCATGACGAAGAGTTGCGGATCGGCCAGCAGGGCGCGGGCGAACGAGAGGAGCTGGCGCTGGCCGGTGGACAGGCGGTTGCCGCCCTCGCCGACGGAGGTGTCGTAGCCGTTTTCCATCTGCATGATGAACTCGTGTGCGTTGACCATTTGCGCGGCGGCCTCGACCTCGGCGTCGGTGGCGTTGAGGCGGCCGTAGCGGATGTTTTCACGGACGGTGCCCTTGAAGAGGTGCGGCGTCTGCAGGACGATGCCGAGCTGGGCCTGAAGCCAGGCGAGCGAGCGTTCGCGGTAGTCGACGCCGTTGATGAGAATCTGGCCGGAACTCGGCTCGTAGAAACGGCAGACGAGCGACACGATGGTGCTCTTGCCGCCGCCGGAGGGACCGACAAGGGCGATGGTCTCGCCGGCGCGCACGGTGAGGTTGAAGTCATGGAGGACCACCGGACCGGTTTCGTAGCGGAAGGTGACGTTGCGGAATTCGATGGTGTCGATGTGCTGCGGACCGCCGTCCGCGGCTATTTTCGAGTTTCCATTTTCGACTTTCGATTGCGTGAGCAGGCGCTCGAGGACGGCGGGGCTGTCCTTGATGGTGGGCTCGGTGGCGAGGAGGCCCATCACGCGCTCGCCGGCGGCCTGGGCGCCCTGCATTTCGGTGAGTTTTTGCGCGAGCTGGTTGATGGGATTGAAGAACATGCCGGCGAAATTCACGAACGCGACGAGTGTGCCGAGGCTCATGGAGTCGCCGAGCGTGAGGTAACCGCCGCGCCAGAGCGCGAGGCCGGCGGCGAGGCTGCCGAGGGTCGTGACGATCGGGAAGTAGATGGCGTTCTGCCGGGCGTTGAGCACGGAGGCGTCGAGCATCTGCGCGGAGAGCTGGCGGAACTCGGCGAGATTTTCCTGTTCGCGGACGAGGGTCTTGGTCGTGCGCACGCCCTGGATGGATTCGTTGTAGCTGGCGGTGATCTGGGAGTTGAACTTCCGGATTTCCCGGGCGCTGAGGAGCATCTTCTTCTGGAAGAACTTCGAGATGAGGGCGAGCGGCGGGACGATGCCGATGACGATGAGGCCGAGCTTCCAGTGCATGACCAGCAGGCTGATGGCGATCATGGTGACGAAGCAGAGCCCCCACACGATATCGAGAAAGCCCCAGGCGATGATGCGGGCGAGCCGGTCGCAGTCGCTGGTGAGGCGCGTGATGAGCCAGCCGACGGGGCGCGTGTCGAAGAAGGCAAACTCGAGCTGCTGCAGACGGTCGAAGCAGTCGCGGCGGATGTCGTGGGCGAGCCGGTTGGAGAGGTTGCCGGCCATCTCGATGAAAACCCAGACGCCGGAGCAAAGGCCGAGCGTGAGCGCGGCGTAGACGAGGATATAATGAGTGAACGGCGCGGCGGCGCCGTCGCGCACGACGCCATCAATGACCCAGCGCGTGACGAGGGCGAAGCCGGCGTCGCACATCGCGATGATCACGGCGGAGATGGCGAGCGGGATGAGGTAGCGCTTGAACAGCAGCGCGCGGCGGAAAATTTTCCACCACAGGCCGGTGTCGAGCTTGGACTTGAATTCGTCTTCCTGCTGAAATTGGGCGGACATTTTAAATTGCGGATGGCGGAAACCGGATGGCGGAGAGTGAGGCGGGGAGAACGAGAATGACTTTTAGGACTGGGGCTTGAGCTCGGATTTTAGGTCGGTCTCGACGTTGGTCTGGATCTGCCAGAGACGGCGGTAGAGGCCGTCCTGCGTGGAGAGTTCGGCGTGGGTGCCGGTCTGGATGATGCGGCCGTGGTCGAGCACGATCACGCGGTCGGCGTGCACGAGGGTCGAGAGGCGGTGGGCGATGACGAGTGTGGTGGCGTGGCCGCGGCGTTCGCGGAGGGCGTTGAGGATCAGTGACTCGGTCTCGGCATCGATGGCGCTCATGGCGTCGTCGAGGATGAGGAGCGGCGGGCGCTTGAGGACGGCGCGGGCGATGGCGACGCGCTGGCGCTGGCCGCCGGAGAGCGTGATGCCGCGCTCGCCGATGAGTGTGTTATAGCCGTGCTCGAAGGTGAGGATGGTGTCGTGAATGGACGCGGCGCGGGCGGCGGCCTCGATCTCGTGGTCGGGAGCGTCGCCGCGCCCGAGCCGGAGATTGTCGCGGAGGGATTTGGAGAAGAGGAACGGTTCCTGCATGACGACGCCAATCTGGGAGCGGACCCATTTGCGCGGGAGGGCGGTGAGTTCGCGGCCGTCGAATTGCACCGAGCCCTGCGTGTAGTCGTAGAGGCGCAGGAGGAGGTGCATGAGCGTGCTCTTGCCCGAGCCGGACGGCCCGAGGATGGCGAGGGTCTCGCCGGGACGGATTTCAAAGGAGACGCCGTTGAGGGCGCCGCGGCCGTCGGGTGGCAGGTCGGTGGCGGCGTGATGGAAATGCAGGTCGCGCACGGTGATGCGGCCGGTGATCGGTGCGGCGGTGAGCTGCGGTGCGACGGGTGGCTCAGACTCGCGGGCGACGGCGAGGATTTCGCGGATACGTGTGAGCGCGACGGAGGTTTTGCCGAGGTCGGTGAGAATGCGGCCCATCTGGCGCACCGGCCAGAGCATGATGCCCAGGTAGGAGAGGAAGGCGAAGAGCATGCCAACGGTGAACGTGCCTGCGGCAACCCAGTGGGCGCCGACGATCAGGATCAGGCCGAGCTGGCTGAGTGCGACGATGTCGCTGATCGACCAATACCACGACATGAGCCGCAGCATGTGCAGCGCGCGGTCGCGGTAGCGGGCGTTGGGCTCGGCGAACTTGGCGCGCTCGAAGTCCTGCCGGGCAAAGGCGCGCACGACGCGGATGCCGGTGAGGTTTTCCTGGATGACGGCGGTGAGCGCGCCCTCGGCCTCGGCGACTTCCTTGAAGACGTGCGAGACGTTGCGGAAGTAAATGTAGCCGTAGGCGAAGATCGGGCCGATGAGGGAGAAGGAGACGAGCGTCATCGGCACGTTGAGCGAGAGCAGCAGCGGGAGCGCGACGCCGGCGAGGAAGATGGCGTTGCCGATTTCCATCACCTGCGAGGCGAGGAACTGGCGGGCCGTCTCGACGTCGCTGGTGCAACGCTGCACGAGGTCACCGGTGTCGGAGCGGTCGTGATGGCGGGCCGGGAGGTGGTTGAGGTGATCGTAGAGATCGTCTTTGAGGCGGCGGGCGATGCCGTCGCTCGCGAGCGCGGCCTGCCAGCCCTTCAGGTAGCTGAAGAGGCCGCTGAGCGCGGCGAGGAGCACCATCGCGACGGGAGCGAGCCAGAGGTGTTCGCGCAGGTGTTCCGCGCCGCCGAGGGCGCGGAGGATGACCGCAATGAGCGCGGGGGTGTCGGTGGCGGGCGTTTTGCCCGCGACGGCGTAGTCAATCGTGGCGCTGCCGATGAGCGGGATGCCGAAATTGATGACGGTGGCGAAGACGAGGCAGAGCAGCGCGAAGCCGTAGCGCAGGCGGTAGCCGCGCATGATGGACCAGAAAACTTTGACTTGGGAAAACATGGGAAGGGCTGCCTGTTGTCACCGAGCCTGGGGCGCGGCAAGCGACGGGCGAAAAGGAGGAGAGACGGAAAACGTTTAAAAAACGGGACAGACAAAAAACCCGCTCGAAAGAGCGGGCGCGGAGAACGTTTTTGCTTCCGGGGCCCGCTCTTGGCGGCGGGCCCGAAGCCGGTCAGTTGACCGGGGAGCCCGCGCGCGCGACGAGAATGTAGCTGGGAAATGCGCGGGTGATCATAGGGAGGAGGGGTTGGATGAGAAGCGATGCGGAGGAAAGGACGGGGACCGGGGCGAGGCAAGCCGGGAGTGGCAAAAAATTGCAGGGCCTTGCGGATGGGTGGAGTTGGGCCGTTAGGAGGCGGTTTTTGAAACGCGGAGGACGCGGAGGGCGCGAAGAAGAGCAGGCCTGAATTCCGCAGAAGGGGTGGCCACAAAAAGCACAAAAATAGAAAGTGGGAGCGGGGCCTATGCTTCACTTGCCGGGCGAAGCATTGGGTATGGCCAAATTGGGCGATTCCTCCTCCGTTCGCTCCATGAACTCCGCGTTTCAAATCAGGGGTATAAAACCAACTGCCGATGGGGGAGTTGCCCTTGGCGGGAAACGAGGTGAGATTTCTTCTAATAAAGCGTCCTGAGGTCCGTCTAATCCAGCAGAACCCCATGTCCACCGACCACCCGATACGACGGGAGCCACACGATGAAGACGCCAAATTCCTGGAACGCACTTTCGCGGAGCAACAGGCTCCGCTCACCCGCTACGCGACCAAACTGCTCAACGACCCCGACCGCGCGCGCGACGTGGTGCAGGACACGTTTGTCAAACTCATGGCCCAGCCGCGCGCGGCGATCGACGGGCACGCCACCGAATGGCTTTTCACGGTCTGCCGCCACCGCGCGCTTGATGTGCTGCGCAAGGAGGGCCGCATGAAACGCTTCGAGGAAGGTGAAGTCGAACGCGTGACCGCAGACGAACCGCGGCCGGGCCGCGCCGTCGAGGCGGCGGAGACGCAGGCCTCGATCCTGGCGCTGATCGGGCGGCTGCCGCCGAACCAGCAGGAAGTCGTCCGGCTCAAGTTTCAAAACGGATTCAGCTACAAGGAAATCAGCCGCATCACCGCGCTGTCGGTGACCAATGTCGGCTTTCTCATCCACACCGCCGTGGCGCGCCTGCGCACGGAGTATGCCGCGCAGCGGCCCTAAGGACACGACACCATGAACGCATCGAAATTTTCCCCGGAAGACCCGAAACTCACCGCCTACGTGCTGGGCGAACTCGACGCGGCCGAGCAGGCCGAGGTCGAGGCGCGGCTGCGCGACGACCCCGAGGCCCGCGCCGCGGTGGAGTCCATCCGCGCTACCACCCAGTGGATTGAAGGCGCCCTGACCCAGGAGCCGTTGCCGGAGGTGAAACCGCCGCAGGCTGCGGCCGAGGATCCCTATCGCCGGCCAAAGGCGAAGATCCTGAATTTCCCGCGATTCTACTTTGTGGCGGGCACGCTGGCGGCGGCGTGTTTCACCGTGTTGGTGGTGCTGCATCAGCCAGCGCCAAAGCCGATGTTGGAAAAACAATATACCCTGCTGGAGCTGCCGGTGGCGGCCGCGGAGCAGACGGCGGCGACCGAATCCAAGGACGAGGCCAGTGCACCCGCGGAGGCGGAAGCACGGGCGAAAACGGATTTTGCCATGACGGTGCAATCCGGGGCGTTGCAACCAGCGCCTGCCGCGGTGGCCCCGATCATGTCCATCGAGGACGGCGTCGTCCGGCTGGAACCCTTTGAGGTGAAGGAAGAAAAAGATTACGGTTACATGAGCACCCATTCGTCCACGGCCACGCGGACCGGGAGCGGGATTCAGCCGCTATCGGCTCCCGCGCGTGCGGCCGTTGCGGTCGCCAAAGACGCCCGGGCTGAAGCCGTGCGCTATCAGGCACTCGCCGCGGAGGCGGACAAGGCCAGGGCCGCAGCGCAGTCACGCAAGAAAAAGGCAGCCATGAAATTGGCCGGCGGCTGGTTTGATGCCGAGCCGCCCGCGCCGCGGCCGTTTGGGGCTGAGTTCAGCACCGAGGCCTATGCGCACCAGGTGGAGAATTCATTTCTGACGGCGGGGCAGAATCCGCTGTCCACGTTCTCCATCGATGTCGATACGGCCAGCTACGCGAATGTGCGGCGCCTGCTTAACATGGGCGTGCGTCCGTCGGTGGATGCGGTGCGCATCGAGGAGCTGGTGAATTACTTCCCCTATCACTACGCGGCGCCGAAGGCTGACTCGCAGGTGCCGTTTGCGGCCTCGATGGAAGTCGCCGAGGCGCCGTGGGCGCCGGAGCACCGGTTGGTGCGCATCGGACTCAAGGGGCGCGAAGTTTCGCAGGCCGCACGGCCGGCGGCGAACCTGGTGTTCCTGCTCGATGTGTCGGGTTCGATGAACCAGCCCAACAAGCTGCCCCTGGTGAAGGAGTCGCTGCGGTTGCTCACGGGCAAACTGCGGGCGGATGACCGCGTGGCGATTGTCACCTATGCCGGCAACTCGGGGCTTGCGCTGCCCTCGACGCCGGTGCGCCGCGCCGCGGAGATCCTGGGCGCGATCGATGAACTCACACCCGGCGGCTCGACGAACGGCGCGATGGGCATCCAACTCGCCTACGACATCGCCAAGGCGAACTTCGTGGCCGACGGCATCAACCGCGTGATCCTCTGCACGGACGGCGACTTCAATGTCGGCGTGACGAGCGAGGGCGACCTCACGCGGCTCATCGAGGAGAAGGCGCAGTCGAAGGTTTTTCTCACCGTGCTCGGTTTCGGCATGGGCAACTACAAGGACGCGACGCTCGAGAAACTCGCCGACAAGGGTAACGGCAACTACGGCTACATCGACTCGCGCCGCGAGGCGGAGAAGCTGCTCGTCGAGCAGGTCAACGGCACGCTCGTGACCATCGCGAAGGACGTGAAGCTGCAGGTGGAGTTCAACCCCGCGCAGGTCGCCGCCTACCGCCTGATCGGCTACGAAAACCGGATGCTGAAGAAGGAGGATTTCAACAACGACAAGATCGACGCCGGCGAGATCGGCGCGGGCCACACGGTGACGGCGCTTTATGAAGTTGTGCCGGTCGGCGGAGAGCTGGGGGGGGCGCAGCCGGGTGCGGTGGATGAGCTTAAATACAAAGCGGTCAGCGATCAGCGGTCAGCGGCCAGCGCAGGCAAGACGGCGTTCTCCGCCGAACTGCTGACGCTGAAGGTGCGTTACAAGGAGCCGACCGGCGACGTGAGCAGCAAACTGGAGTTTCCGCTGACGGACCGGGGCGCGGCGTTTGCCGAGGCGAGCGCGGATTTCAAATTCGCGGCGGCGGTGGCGGGCTTCGGGATGATCCTGCGCGATTCACCGCACAAGGGCACGGCGACCTTCGCGACCGTGACGGAATGGGCGCAAGCCGGGCTGATGGACGACGCAGGCGGTTACCGCAGCGAGTTCCTCGGGCTGATCGGCAAGGCCGGGCAGGTGGTGCAGTAACGAGAGATACCGGAAAGCGAATACCGGAGACCGGAAAGAGGAAGCCGCAGGCTTCCGGTTTCCGGTCTCGCCGATCCGGTATTCAATCACGCCCGGCGGCGGCGGAGGGACCAGACGACGAAGCCCAGGCCGAGCGCCATGAGCGCGTAGGTGGAAGGCTCGGGCACGGGCGTGAAGCCGAGCAGGATCTGATTGTTCTCCTGGAAAATCGTGAAGCTGCCACCGAGCGCGGCATCCGAGCTGAAAGCCGAGGCATCGATTACGAACGCGTTCGGGTCGAACACCTCGCTATCAAGGGTGGTGTAGTTGAACAGCGTCCACACATACATGCCGTGGCTCTGGTCGATGCCGGTGAGGATGCCGCCGTCGCCGCCGCTATTGAGGGAGATGACGCGGATGGTGAAGGGCGATTCGGCGGTGGCGTTGATGACGAGCGTGCCGGCGCCGTAAACCTCGATGAGGTCGTTGGTGGTGCCGTCGCCGCCGGGCAGGGCCTGCACCTGCCACTCGTAGATGCCATGACCGCCGAGTTCGAGGTGGTTGAACTGCAGCACGCTGATCGCCTGCGCGCCGGTGCCGCCGGGCGAAAGAATGGCGCCATCGCTAATGGAGATGCTCGATGAAAAATTGCCGTTGCCGGCGAGGCGGCCGCCATTTTCGAGGATGATCTGATTGGAGATGTATTTGCCGTCATCGACCTGCAACGTGCCGGCGTAGGAGTTGGTGGGGCTTTGGTCGACGTGGCCGGTGACGCGGATGGCGAAACTATTTTCGCCGAGGTCGAAATTGTTGCCGATGACGAGCGTGCCTTGGCGGACCTCGAGCCCGATCTCAGGGCCGGCGAGAGGCGAGGCTTCGGTGCCGGGTGGCGTTAAGGCATCATATGAACCAGCGCCGTCAATGATGCCCGAGAAATCCAAGTCACCATCGTCGAAGCGCAGGGTGCCGGCGCCGGTTTTAACGATCCGGGCGGAGCCGGATTCACTGGCGGCCCAGAAACTGCCGCGAAAAACCGAGTCCGTTGCCTGATCGATCGTCAGGGTGGTGAAGTCTTCCCGCAAGGTGACGTTGACCATTTCCGTGCTGGCGAGGCCGCCGATGACAGGATTGGCCGTGTTGAAGTAAAGCTCGCCCGCACCGCCGCCGTCGGTGCCGAAGGAAATCATGCCGGTGCCGCTGGCGTGATCGTCGTAGAGATCGAGCACGCTGTTGTTACGGACATAAATGCCGCCGCTGAAGGGGTTGGCCGCATGAAGCTCGAGCTGGGTGCTGCCGTCCTGGCCGACGTCGAGGGAGCCGGTGCCGGAAATGACGCCGGTCAGCGCCAGGACGGGACCGCCATAACCACCATAGTTGTAGCCATAACCGCCGATCCCGAGGTTGGTGTTGAGTTGGATGTTGTTGGCGATGGTGAGGTCGTCGTAGGAGCTGAAGGGCGCGAGGAGGGCAGACGGCACATCGTCACCAGAAATCGGCAGATCGGACGGAAAGGAATTGGGCTCCACGATGAGGGTGCCGGTGCCGAGCGCCGTGGTGGGATCGCTGCCGGGCTCGCCATTGGTATGACCAACGAGGAGACGACCGCCGTAGAAAGTGACGTTGCCAGTGAGGGAGCTGTTGTCACCGGTGAGGGCGACCGTGGAGTATTCCTTTGCGATGAAATCGCCGAAGGTCTCCGGCGCATTGGGATCGCCGATGACCACGCCGCTGTTACCGTGCAGCGTGCTGTGCACTTCAAGCATGCCGCCCTTGTAGCCGGCGAAGCGGTAGGCGTCGGTGCCGCCGTTCGCCGTGGTGATCTGGCCGGTGAGAACGACGGCGGGATACCAGCTGCCGTCCTGAGAACCGGGAGTCGAGGTGCCAATGTAGATGCCGCCCTGGGAAAACCCGCCGAGGTCGATGTCGCCGGAGATATGACCGCTGCCCCACTCCCACTCGTCGGGGTTGGCGTCGAAGCCGATGATGCCACCCGTGGCACCCGGGTTGAAGCGGGCAACGAAGTCCGCGATCGCCAGCGTCTGCGAGGACGAGCCGGTGTCGGCGTCGTGATTGATGCCTTCGTAGCCGATGTAGCCGCCGGCGCCGAGGGACCAGTTGTTGGCGACGATCTGCGTAGGCAGGCTGCCGTGGGAAAAGATAATGGCGGAATGCGTGGCATACACGCCGCCGCTGAAAGTGTTGCCATATTCGCCGCCACCGCCGCCCTCGGTCTCGGTGGGCATCATCGTGAGGGTGGCGATGCGGAGGGTGAGCGGCGTTTGCGCCGGTGATTCGGCGACGAGCGCGCTGTTGCCACCGACATCGACGAGCGGAGCGGTGATGATGAGCGTGCCGCCGCCGCCGCCGAAGCGGTAGTCGGTGCCCTGCGGCGTGATCTGGCCGGTGAGGACGGCCTGGGTGGCGGAGCCGAGGCGGGCGTCGCTGGCAAAGCCGGTCAGGTCGATGGCGCCGTGAAAATAGTTAACGTAGTCGCCGTCGGGATCGGAATCGAAGCCGATCGTGCCGTGGGTGTTCGCCTTGTCGAAAGTGTCGATGAAGTAGCTCTGCGGGTCGTAAGTGGCGGTTTCCCCGTCATCGCCGAGGCCGATGTAGCCCGTGCTGCTGGCCGAGAGTTTGCCGGCGGAGCTGCTATCGAGCTTGATCTCCGGGATGGAAAGAATGCTGCCGAAAATAAGCACGCCTTTTTCCACGTGGGTGCCGCCAGTGTAACTGTTCTCGCCGGTGAGGATGACGGCGCCAGTCGAGTCGATGGTGAGCTTCCGGGCGCCGCCGGTCTCGGTGATGTCGGATTCGATGTAGAGCGGATCGCCTTGCGAATGGATGGTGGTGTCGGCCGCGAGAATCAGGCCGCTGGCCGGCATTTCGTTATTTTCGGTGCCGGGCGGTGGGATGACTTCCATTTTGCCGCCCGTAAAATAAACCGGCACTTCGTTGACCATCGAAATCAGTCCTTGGCTGACGATGGGGTTATTCAGGTAGAGGGCGTCTTCCTCGGAAGACTCGTAATTGCCGTTGGAGCGGGCGACCAGCGTGCCGCCGGCGAAATTAAGCTGCGCATCGCCCAAGGCGGTCGTGGCGGAGGAGCGGAGCTCCAACTGGCCGCTGTTGAGGTGCAGCGTGCTGCTGGAACTGAGGAAGAAACTGTAGTTGGTCGGGCCGTAGAGCGCGAGGGTGCCAGAGCCGGACTTCGTCAGGTCGAAGGCGCCATGGGAGCTCGATTCCATGAGCGGGCCGTAAAGCTCGAGCCGGCCTTCGCCGCCGATATACCAAGTCTGGTTGGCGGTGGGTCGCACGCTGTCGTAGATCTTCGTCACGACTGCGCCGGTGGGCTTGTAGTCGATGCCGCCTGCGCCGATGTAGAGCGAGCCGTTGCCGTTATCATTGAAGCTGCCCTGGATGCGGTAGCCTTTGACGAAGTCGTCGAAACAGAGGCCCAGGACGGAGAGACTGCCGTAGTAGCTCACGCGCGTATTTTCCGCCCCGAAAAATCCCAACACGACCGTGGGACCGCCATAGGTGTAGGTCTCAGTGTTGTAATACGGGCTGGTGCCGTCCTGCCAGTTGTCGCCGGAACCGACGCTGTTGGACTCCGATTCACCGGTCCAGATGTAGGTTTGCGCGTGCAGCCCGATGGGTGCGGTCAGGAGGGCCAGCGCGACGATCAAGACAGGGAGAAAAACACGGCGGCTCATGGGGCGACAGCAAGCCGGGAATGGCGCGGCGGCTCAAGGCTATTGCCGAAAAATGGCGGCTGGAATCGTAAATATAACTACACCGGCCAAAAATTGGGTGAAACGCCGGCGGATATATAGGTTGAAAACCCTATCGCCCGCAGGGCGGGTGGTGACGTGGGAAACGCACTACGCGACGCCATCCAGCGCGTGGACCGCGACCGGTTCCGCCCGGCCCTTCACGGGAATCCGGCCGAGCGCGCGCGTGGCATAGCGCGCACGCGCGGCGCGCAGCGTGGCCTCGCTGAGCAGAATGTCGGTGCGGTATTCGGCGGTGCGCGTGAGCGCCTGGAGACGCGACGCGATGTTCACGCCGTCGCCGATGACGGAGTAGTTGAGCCGGCGGTGGGAGCCGATGTTGCCGGCGACGACGCGCGCGGTGTTGATGCCGACGCCGAAGGCAAGTTCGCCGGCGCCAGGCAGGCGACCTTCGGCGGCGAGTTCGCGGTTGAGCGCGGCGAGGGCGGTGCGCATGCCGAGCGCGGCGGCGAGGGCGCGGTCGGCGGCGTCGCTTTGATTCACGGGCGCGCCGAAGAGCGCCATGATCGCATCGCCGATGAATTTGTCGATGACCCCGCCCTGCGCCTCGATGGCGAGGCTCATGGCGTCGAGGTAGCGGTTGAGCAGCGCGATGAGTTCGCGCGGCGGGAGTTTTTCGCTGAGCGGGGTGAAGCCGCGCAGGTCGACAAAGAGGATGGTGACCTCGCGTTCCTCGCCACCCAGCGCGGCGCCGTCGCGCATGAGCTGGGCGGCGACCTCGGGTGAGACGTTCTTGTCGAGGAGATCGCGCACGCGATCGCGCTCGGCGAGGCCGGTGCTCATGCGGTTGAAGCTCTCGGCGAGCTGGCCGAGTTCGTCATGGCGATCGAGGTGGAGGCGTGCGGCGTAGTCGCCGCGCGCGATGACTGCGGTGTGCGCGGCGAGGGCCTGCACGGGCTGGCTGACGCCGCGGGCGGCACCGAGGGCGACGATGGTCGCGACGAGCAGCGCGGCGGCGGAGATGAGGAGGATGACATTCTCGAGCTCGCGGGCGGGGGCGAGTTCGGCGGCGAGTGAACGTTGCAGGGCGATGCGCGCGGGATCTTCGCCGAGTCGGCCGAGCGGGCCGAAGAGCGTGACATAGGGCTGGCCATCGAGCAGCACAATGCTGGTCGGCGCGGCGCCCGCTGCAGCAACCGGAATTTGGGCGGCGACCGCGGCGGCCCAATCGGGCGGGAGCGTGGTGGCGAGCGCGCGCCGGTGGGTTTCCGTCAGGCCGCTGACAAAGGTGACTTCGGCCCGGGTCGTCTGTTTGAGGTCTTGGGCGAAGGCATCGTCGATGCGAAAGGCGGCGCCAATCCAGCCGATGATATTTGGGCGCGGAGCATAGAGCGGCACGACGATGAGCCCGTGCAGATGACCGTCGAGGTAAGCAAAGTCGCTGACCAGCTCGATATTTTCATGGTCGGCCTGGGCGATGAGGCGGGCAAAGGCGGTGCCGGTATCGGTGGCGAGGCCGTAGGCTTCGAGCAACTGCGCGTCGGGATCAAAGGCCGCGACGACGGGAACGCTGAGACGGTCGGCATAACTCTCGAGCAGCGAGCGGAGGGTGGCGCGATCGAGCTGGTCTTGCAGATAGAGCGTGCGCAAGGGCCAGTCGGCGCTGAGCACCCGCGCGCTTTGCGCGAGACTTTGACGGCGCAGCTCGACGGAGGACCAGAACACGCGCACGGCGCCGGCGAGGTTTTCCTCAATGTGCGCGATGGCGCCGGCGCGATTGGCGCGGGTGACGAGAAAATAAGAGACGCCGAGGGCCGCGGCGAGCAGGCCGAGGATCAGCAGGAGGAGCCGGGTCCGGAAACGGCGGATGCGAAACAGGCCGCTCATGGGCTAGTAGCCGCCGGACTTGCTGGCGGGCGCGCGGCGGAGGCGGCGGTCGGGCTTCAACGTGAGGCTGAATTCGCGCGCGGCGTTGGCGCCCTCGGTGACGGTGATTTCCTCGGTGGCGGATTTGGCGAGGCGGGGATGCCACGCTTCGAGCCGGTAGCGGCCGGGCGGGAAATCGGTGAGTTGCGCCGTGCCTTCGGGGCCGGTCTTGGCGAACCACGGCGTGGTCAGCACGACGACGTAGGCGACCATCCAATCGTGAATGTTGCAGCCGAGCGTGACGACGCCGGGCACATCGAACACGATGGATTCCTCGGCTCCGCTGGCGTAGAGCGGTTTTTCAAAACGCTTCGGCTTCGAAAGCGAATAGAGGTGGTGCTGGATGTTGTCGCGATTGGGAAACACGACCTCCGTGCCGACGAGGATCGGCGTGACATAGGGATCGTATTCCTTGTCCTCCTGCGCGATGACGACCGAGACGTCGGAGGCGCTCGCGACAGTGGGGGCGTCGAGCCGAACGAGTGACACGACGGTGTCGGGGATCGGTTCACCCTTCGGGCCTTTGACCGTGACGGCGAGCGAGCTACTTGCGCCGTGGCTGGCGAGGGTGGAGAAACCCGACAGCAGCAAGAGAAGCAGCACGCGTTGCATGACGGAGGTCAGAATTGGTGGACGACGCTGAGCGACCAGAACGCGGAATCGTAGCGGATATCGATCTCGTTGATCACCTTCACGAATTCATAGCGCAGCGAGAGCGAGGTTTTTTCGGTGAGCGCGGGCGCGAGCTCGAGCCACCACATGTCGGCGTGGCAGTTGATGCGGTAGGCGACCCAGCCGGGACCGTAGGTATCGGTGACTTCCCACGCGAGGCGGTTGTAAGTGTTGAAGATCACCGGCCCGAGGCCGCCGCCGATGGCCTGCGCCCAGACGCCGGGTGCAGCGTTGGCCGTCAACTGGCCCCAGAGCCGGGCACCGCCGAGATTGACCTGCCAGCGATCGGTGATGTCCCACGTCGTCTCGACCACGGCGCGATGGTTGGTGACATCGAAGGGTTGGCGGCGGGCGAAAAACTCCTCCCAGTCCATGCCGGCGGCCACGCGCCAGTTTTCGGTGAAGCGCTTGGCGAGGCGCACGCCGCCGTCGAGTTTCCAGCCGCTGCGGCCGCGCTCGTGCGACGCGGCGCCGGTGAGGCCGGCGTTGAACTCCAGCACGGGCGCGAGCGCGCCGAGGCCGAATTTGCGGCGGAGGGTCGCGTGGGCGCCGGCGTTGAAGGTGTCGAGCGCATCGTATTGCGGCACCCACGTGCCGCCGAGCTCGGCGTCGCTTTGCAGCAGCCAGTCGGAGTTGAGCTGGCGGGCGTGGCCGGCGTTGACGGTGACGGCGAGGACGCGGGCGGATTTCTGATTCGGCAGCGCGGAGGTGCGGCTGAGGTTCTCGGCCCAGGTGACGGTGGCCTGCGCGCGCAGGTTTTGCAGAAACTCAACCGATTCGGCGGCGTAGCCGGGCGCGGCGCAAAAAAGGCCGGCGGACACGGCAAGGAAGCGCAGGCGAAGAATCATAGGAGCGGTTGTAAGGTTCTCCAGACATTTGCAGCAACCTTCTTCTGCCCTTCGGCGGTCGGATGGATCAGATCGGCTTGGTTGAGCTCCGGGATGCCGCCGACGCCTTCGAGGAGAAAGGGCACGAGCGCGATCCGGTTCCGCGCGGCGAGGGCGGGGTAGAGCTCCCGATACTCGCGCACGAAATCCTCGTTCATGTTGGCGGGCATCTGCATGCCGGCGAGGACGAGCTGGATGGCGGGATATTTTTTCCGCGCGCGGTCGATGATGGCCTGCAGGTTTTCGCGGGTGACGGCGGGGGCGACGCCGCGCAGGCCGTCGTTGCCGCCGAGGGCAATGACGAGCACATCGACCGGCTGGCGCAGGATCCAGTCGGTGCGGCGCAAGCCGCCGGCGGTCGTGTCGCCACTGATACCGGCGTTGATCACGCGCCAGGCGTCGCCGAGTTTCTGGCTGACCAGCGCGGGGTAGGCCTCGGCGCCGGGATTTTCCAGACCATAGCCCGCGGTGATGCTATCGCCGAGAAAGACGATGGTGCGCGGCTCCGCGGCGCGAAGACCGGCGATGCCGCCGAAGAGGAGGGAGAGGATGAAAAACCGGCGCAGACGGACACTCATGGGCGAATTCGACCGCTTAAACTAGCTTTCGTGCGTTTTCACGATTTGTGTAAGCAGCTACGCCCATGAGTGATGACATCATGCTAAAAGTCGAGCGACTCACCAAAACCTATGCGACCGCCGGAGGCGCCGAGCCGCTGACGGTCCTGAAAGAGGTGAGCTTTGCGATCCCGGCCGGGGCGAGTCTCGCGATCGTCGGCCCCAGTGGCAGTGGCAAGACCACGCTGCTCGGCCTCTGCGCCGGACTCGACGTTGCCACCGGCGGCGACGTGTGGCTGGCGGGAGAGAGTTTGAGCGCGCTGGGCGAGGATGCGCGGGCGCGCGTGCGCAATGCGCACGTCGGCTTTGTGTTTCAGAATTTCCAGCTCATCCCGACGCTGACGGCGCTGGAGAACGTGCTCGTGCCGGTGGAGCTGCGCGGCGAAAGC
The DNA here is from genome assembly GCA_964525935.1 of uncultured Opitutaceae bacterium. GTDB lineage: Bacteria > Verrucomicrobiota > Verrucomicrobiia > Opitutales > Opitutaceae > UBA2377. The sequence goes on from CAZGJZ010000002.1 coordinate 520,362, forward strand.
GGCCGCGAGGCCGAGGCGCGCGAGTTGTTGGCCCGCGTGGGGCTGGGCGAGCGTTGCGGGCACTATCCCGTGCAGCTCTCGGGGGGCGAACAGCAGCGGGTGGCGCTGGCGCGGGCGTTCATGAACCGGCCGAAGATTTTGTTTTGCGACGAGCCGACGGGCAACCTCGACGGCGACACGGCGGCGGCGATGGTCGAGCTGGTCTTCGGCCTCAACCGCGAACGCGGCACGACCTTGGTGCTGGTGACCCACGACCTCGAACTGGCGAAGCGCTGCGGCCGGGTGATCCGCCTGAAAAGCGGCGCCGTGGTGAGTGACACAGCGCAGTGATTCTCATGTAACCACGAAATACACCAAATACACGAAAGGTGAAAACATGAGTGAGCTAATCTATGCGCAGGAATCCTATCGGATCATGGGTGCATGCTTTGAGGTTTATAAAGAGAAAGGCTGCGGATTTCTGGAGGCGGTTTTTCAGGAATGTCTTGAGCTGGAATTTGGCGACCAAGCCATCCCGTTCGAGGTGCAGCCTCGGCTGGCGCTCAGTTACAAAGGAAGGCCATTGCGACAGACTTACTCGCCGGATTTTATCTGCTTTGGGAAAATCGTCGTTGAGATCAAAGCGGTATCGGCACTGACCGATGAGCACCGGGCACAGGTGCATAATTATCTGCGGGCAACGGGACACCGGCTGGGGCTGTTGGTTAATTTTGGGCACTATCCGAAAGTCGAGTCGGAGCGCATTGCCCTATGACCTGCCTGGGCTCAGTTTTCGTGTGTTTTTGTGTTTCGTGGTTTCTCCATTCAGATGAAATTCATCCTTAAAATGGCCTGGCGGGATTCGCGGGCTTCGCGGCGGCGGTTGGTGCTGTTTTCGCTCAGTGTCGTGCTCGGCATCGCGGCGCTCGTCGCCATCGGCTCGTTCACCGTGAATCTGCGCGAAGCCGTCGAGTCACAGGCCAAGGGGTTGCTCGGGGCGGACCTGGTCGTCACCTCGCGGCAACCATTGACGCCGGAGGTGCGGGCTTATCTGGACGCACTGGGCGGCGAGCAGGCGCAGGAAATTTCGTTTTCGTCGATGATGGTGTTCACCACGCCGGAGGGCGACCGCACGCGGCTGGTGCAGGTGCGGGCGGTCGAGGGCAAGTTTCCGTTCTACGGGGAATTCCTCACGCAGCCGGCGGTGGCGGTCACGCAGCTGCGCGCGGGCGGCGCGGTGGTGCTGCTGGAGGATACGCTGCTCAATCAATTCGGCGTGAAGACGGGTGACACCGTGAAGCTCGGCAAGCTGCGGCCCGCCGTGCTGGGCGCGGTGCTCAAGGTGCCCGGCGAGACATCGGCGATCACGCAACTGGCGCCGCGCGCGTTTTTGCCGTTGGAGCAACTGCCGGCCACGGGCCTGGCGGGGCCGGGCAGCCTGTTGCGCTATCGCACGGCGTTGAAACTGCCGGTGGGCCGCGATGCGGAGGCGATCGTGCGCGCGATGAAGGACAAATTTGTAACGCAGCGGCTGTCGTTCGACACGGTCGCGGAGCGGAAGCGCGACCTCGGCAAGGTGCTCGAAAATGTGCAGTCGTTTTTGAGCCTGGTCGGGTTTGTCGCGCTGTTTCTCGGTGCGATCGGCGTGGCGAGTGCGATCCACGTTTACGTGCGGCAGAAGATCACGACCGTCGCCGTGCTGCGCTGCCTCGGGGCAAGCGCGGGACAAAGTTTTGCGGTCTATCTCGTGCAGGGCGTGGCGCTGGGCGTGCTCGGTTCGCTGCTGGGTGCGGCGCTGGGCGTGGCGGTGCAACTCGCCTTGCCGCATGCGCTCGCGGGGCTGCTGCCCTTCGAGGTGAACTTTGCCATCGCCTGGCCGGCGGTAGCGCGGGGCATGATGTCGGGGCTGGTGATTTGCGTGCTATTTACGCTGCTGCCGCTGCTCGCGGTGCGGAAGGTTTCGCCGCTCGTGGCACTGCGCTCGGCGTTTGCCGAACGGACGGCGGGAGCGGATCCGTGGCGCGTGACCCTGGGTGTGCTCATCGTCGGCGCGGTGGCGGGTTTTGCGATCTGGCAGACGCGCAGCCTGTCGTTGGGGTTGGGTTTCACGGGAGCGCTGGCCGTGGGGTTTGCCGTGCTGGCCGGGGTGGCGCAGGGCGTGGCCTGGGTGGCGCGACGCGGGATTCCGCGGCGGCTGCCTTATGTCGTGCGGCAGGGCGTGGCGAATCTCCACCGGCCGAACAATCGCACCGTGTTGCTGCTGCTCGCGCTGGGGTTGGGGACGTTTCTGATGCTGACGCTTTTTCTCACGCGCTCGACGCTGCTCAGCCAGATTCAGGGCACGGGTGGCGGCGGCCGGCCGAACCTGCTGTTCTTCGATATTCAGGATGACCAGATCGAGCCGCTGGAAAAACTCCTCGTGCGCGAAAACCTGCCCGCGCGGCAGCAGGCGCCCATCGTGACGATGCGCCTGCGGGCGCTGAAAGGCCGCGGCGTCGAGGAACTGCTCACCGACAAGCAATCGCGCATCCCGGCATGGACGCTGCGCCGTGAATATCGCTCGACCTTCCGCAGCGTGCTCAGCGACACCGAGAAGGTGGTGAGCGGCGAGTTTACGGGCAGCGTCCCGCCGGACATGGCGGTCGTGCCGGTCTCGCTGGAGGAAGGGCTGGCGCGCGACATGAACCTGAAGGTTGGCGACGAACTGGAGTTCGATGTGCAGGGCGTGCCGGTGAAGGCCCGCGTCGGCAGCGTGCGCAAGGTGGACTGGCAGCGGCTGCAGCCGAACTTCTTCATCGTGTTTCCCGCCGGCGTGCTGGAAGCGGCGCCGAAATTCTACGTCGTCGCCACGCGTGCGCCCACGCCGGCTGACTCGGCGCGGTTGCAGCAGGCGGTGGTGCGCGACTTTCCGAACGTCTCGGCCATCGACCTCACGCTGCTGCTGGAGACGTTTGACGCGATTTTCTCGAAGGTCGCCTACGTGGTGCAGTTCATGGCGCTGTTTACGGTGGCGACGGGCGTGATTGTGCTCGTGGGCGCGGTGCTTACCGGCCGCTACCAACGTGTCCGCGAGACGGTGTTGCTGCGCACGCTCGGTGCGACGCGCCGGCAGCTGACGCAGATCATGCTCGTGGAATACGCGATCCTCGGTGTGCTGGCGGCGTTTGTCGGCTGCATGCTGGCGGTGGCGGGCAACGCCCTGCTGGCGAAGTATGTTTTCAAGACGTCCGTCGTGGCGGCGCCGGGCACGCTGGCCCTCGCGGTGCTGGCCGTGACCGCGGTGACGCTGCTCACGGGCTTGCTTTCCAACCGTGGCGTGACCGACCATCCGCCGCTGGAAGTTTTACGCCAGGAAACATGAGCAAAAACATCGTCACCTTTCACTACACGTTGCGCGACCCGTCGGGTCGCGTGATCGATACCTCGTCGGGCGCCGAGCCGATTACCTACCTCGAAGGGGCGGGCCAGATCATCGAAGGGCTCGATGCGCAACTGCGCGGCGTGGCCGCCGGCACGAAGACGCGCGTGCAGGTGCCCGCCGCCCGCGCGTATGGCGAACACGACGCCACGCAGGTGCAGCAGGTGAGCCGCACGCAACTGCCCGTGGACGGCGAACTCAAGGTGGGCGACCAGTTTCAGACCGGAGCCGATCGCTTTGCGCCGATTGTGACGGTGGTGGCCATCGAAGGCGACGCGGTGACGCTCGATGCGAACCATGCCCTCGCAGGAGTCGACCTGACTTTTGACGTCGAGGTCGTGACGGTGCGCCCGGCGACGGCGGAGGAGTTAAGCCACGGCCACGCGCACGGACCGGACGGGCATTGCGGGTGAGTTTGGCGGGAAGGAATCGCGGAAGTGCGAAAGGACTGAAGCACGGAAACTGAATGAATTGATTCCGCGATTCCGCTCCTTCGCGTTTCAGCGATTTTAGGTCGTGCGGCAGGCATTTTAAAATTCCGTGTAATCGCCGGGGAAAAATGTTTGGGTGCCAGCCATGACAAAGATTCTCGGCATCGATATCGGCGGCTCGGCGGTCAAGGGTGCGCCCGTGGATATTGCCACGGGACGCCTGCTCGGCGCCCGGCACCGTATCGCGACGCCCCAGGCGCTGACGCCGCTGCAAATGGCGCACGCGATCAAGGAAATCGCCCGGCATTTCAAGTGGGACGGCCCCATCGGCGTGGGTTTCCCCGGCGTCATCCAGGGCACGTATATCCGGACGTCGGCGAACCTGCACCCGAAGTTCATCGATTGCGACGCCGTGAAGCTTTTCGCCAGGATCACGGGTTGCCCGGTGGCGCTGACCAACGATGCGGCGGCGGCGGCGCTGGCGGAAATGAAGTTTGGCGCGGGCCGCGGTTTCGAAGGCAAGACGCTGTTGCTGACGCTCGGCACGGGCGTGGGCTCGGCGCTGGCGCAGCAAGGCGTCGTGGTGCCGTGCGAGCTGGGACATTTTCCGTGGAAGGGAAAGTCGGCGGAGAAGACCGTCGCGGCCTCGGTGAAGGAGCAGAAGGATCTTTCTTGGAAAAAATGGGGCGGCCGGCTGGGCAAATATGTGCGCACGTTGGAGAGCCTGTTCTGGCCCGAGCTGATCATCATCGGCGGCGGCGTCAGCGCGGACCACAAGCGGTTTTTCAAATACCTGGAAACGCGGGCCAAGCTGGTGCCGGCGCAGTTTTTCAACGAGGCCGGCATCGTCGGCGCGGCGTTGCACGCGGCGCAGTCAAAACGGACTTAATCGCGAAAGCGCGAAAGGACGGAAATACCGGGAAGTGATTTCGCCAGCATGAGCGCCGATATCCTTATCGTCGGGCAAGGATTGGCGGGGACGCTGCTGGCGTGGGCGCTGGAACGCGCGGGGTTGCGCTTTGCGATCGCGGACGCCGGACATGCGGCGGCGGCTTCGCGGGCGGCGGCGGGCATCATCAATCCCATCACCGGCCGGCGTCTGGTGAAGAGCTGGCGCATCGACGAGTTGTTGCCCCTGGCGCGCGACGCCTATCGTGAACTCGAAACCGAACTTGGTGTGCCGCTCTGGCGGGAGATGCGGGTGCGGCGGCATTTCCGCGATGATCGCGAGCGCGGGGTGTTTGCAGAGAAGACGACCCGCGGCGAGTTGGCGCCGTTTGCGAGTGAGGCCGACGACCACGGATTCTGGATCGCGCCGGCGGCGCGAGTGGATGTGCCGGCGCTGCTGGCCGCAGCGCGGCAACGCTGGCTCGCGGCAGGGAAGCTGCGGGAAGAGAAGATGGATTGGTCGCAACTGGGATCGGATGGGAAATACGAACTCGTGATTGATTGCACGGGCGCGGCGCTGCGGCACGGACCGTTTGCGGGCGGGAAGTTTGCGATCAGCAAAGGCGAGACGTTGCAGGTTGGCGTGGCCGGTCTGGTGCCGGACGTAATTTTAAACGACGGCCACTGGCTGCTGCCGATCGATGCGGAGACCGGCTGGGTCGGTGCGACGCATGAACCCGGCGTGGAAAGCGTCGAATCCACCGCGACGGCGCGTGAGACGCTGTTGGCCGCGGCGGCGGCGCTGGCTGGTCGCAGGGTGACGCCGCGTGACCAACTCGCCGGTCTGCGGCTCGCTGCGCCGGATAAACATCCGGTGGCTGGCCGGCATCCGACTAACCCACGCTTGGGTGTGTGTGGCGCGCTTGGGGCTAAGGGCGTCCTCTACGCGCCGTGGCTCGCGCAGCAGTGGGCGGCGCATCTCACCGATGGTGCGGCGTTCGATCCGACGGTGGCGGTGGGTAGGCTTTGAGACTGTTGAGGCTGCATTTCGTCGCAGGTCTGGGCGCGTGGAAATCACCGTTCGTCGCAGGAAAACGGCCGTTCGTCGCAAATCCGCACTTATCCGCTTGAAGTGACGGTGGGACAGGCGGACAACCCGCCTTACTCTCATGGAAACGCGCTGGCTCAAAGTCGCAGCAATTGTCGGCGGGTGGGCGTTCGTTGGCCTGATCCTCACGTTGGAAGTGTATTTCAATATGCAGGTCCACAGCCGCGAAATGGGCGGCATGGACGTGGACGCGTGGGAGGCGGCGATCCCGCAGTTTGGCCGGGCGCTCATGTGGGCGCTCATGGCTCCGCTGATTCTGAAACTGCGCGCCAAGGTGCCGCTCAACTCCGGCCGCTGGGCGGGCGGCATCGGGTTTCACCTGGCGTTCAGCTTCGTCATCATGGCGATCTATTATGTGGGCCGGATGGCGAGCATCGCGCTGCTCTGGGGCTGGCCGAAGGAGGAGTTCTGGACGTCGGTGGTGCAGAATTTTTACGGCCGCAACATCATCGACATGGCCTATTACTGGGGCGTGCTGGCGTTTGGCTACAGCCTGGAGATTTACCAGAAATACAAGAACGAGGAGCTAAAGGCCGCGCGACTTGAGGCGCGGCTGATCGAGACCGAGTTGAAGGCCCTGCGGCAGCAGATGCACCCGCACTTTCTCTTCAACACGATGAACACCGTCGCGGTGCTCGTGCGGGAAAACAAAAACGCCGAGGCCGTGACGTTGCTCGCCCGGCTCGGCGCCCTGTTGCGCATGTCGCTCGACCGGAATCGTCCGCCGGAGGTTACGGTGCAGCAGGAGATGGATTTCCTCGAGCGCTACATCGAGATCCAGCAGGCGCGGTTTTCCGACCGCTTGAAAGTGAACATCGACATCACGCCCGAGGCGCGCAGCGCGCTCATCCCGAACCTGCTGCTGCAACCCATCGTGGAGAACGCGATCCTGCACGGCGTGGCGCCCAAGGCCGGCCCCGGCCGGGTGGATATCTCGGGCCGGGTCGAATCCGACAAGCTGATGCTCGAGGTGCGCGACGATGGCGCCGGCATTGTGCGCGATGATCGCAACCGCACGAGCGAAGGCATCGGCCTCTCGAACACTCGCGAGCGACTCGTCCGACTTTATGGCGTCCACAGCCACCTCTCGCTGAAGAGCGTGCCCGGCCACGGCGTCACCGTTCAAATCGTCATGCCCCACCGCGTATGAATACCCCATCACCGCTCCCGGTCGAAAAACGCATCCGCACCCTGATCGTGGACGATGAGCCCGCCGCCCGGCGCGGGGTGCGCCTGTTGTTGGAAAAGGATCGCAACGTGGAGGTTGTGGGTGAGGCGGCCGATGGGCTTTCCGCGGTCGAACTGATGCGCCGCGAGCGACCCGACCTCGTGTTCCTCGATGTGCAGATGCCGGGCTGCAACGGCTTCGAGGCGCTCGCGCGGGCCGGCGGCACGCACGCGCCGGCGGTGGTGTTTGTGACGGCCTACAACGAGCACGCGTTGCAGGCGTTTGAGGTCAACGCCATCGACTACCTGCTAAAACCCTACGACGACGATCGCTTCAATTCGGCGCTGGCGCGGGCGAAGGACGAGGTGCGCCGGCGCGAGGTGGAAGTGGTTAACTCTCGGCTCAGCCAGTTGCTCGATTATCTGCAGTCGCGCATGGGCCTGAAGTCCGCCGGCGAACCCGAGCCGAGCGCCAGCGAGCGCATTTTGATCAAATCGTCCGGCGAGATCTTTTTCCTGAAGGCCGATGAGATCGACTGGATCGAGGCGGAGGGCGACTACATGAAGTTCCACGTCGGCGGGCGTTCGCACCTGATGCGCGAGACGATGGCGCGGCTGGAGGCGCGGCTCGACGCGCAGAAATTTATCCGCATCCACCGCTCGACGATCGTGAACATCGACCGGCTGCGGAAACTGAGCCCGTCATTTGCGGGCGAATATACCGTGATTTTGCACGACGGCACGAAGTTGAAGTTGAGCCGCGGTTATCACGAGCGCATCGCGGCGCTGTTGCGGCACAAGCTTTGAGCGGAAAGCGGAAATCGGGTTGAGGTAGGGCGCAGCGGGCGCGGCTCATCCCGGGGCGGGTGCGATTGGGCGCGAAGTGGCGCGGGTTCGTCGCATTTGTGCGACGATTGCACGTCGAGGCGGGTTTACCGCAGGCGTGAAGCATTGGTTTTTTCTCCTGCTGCTCAGTTTCGTCCTGCCGGGCCTGCCGGTGGCGGAGGCGTCGATGCGGAGCGCGCGGCAGGCCCGGCAGATGCTCGGGCCAGAAATCTGGGCGCGCACGCTGCGGATCGAGAACACGAATTCGCGCAGCCTGTATCCGGCGGTGGTGTATGCCACGGTATTTGAGTTCGACAGCCTGTTGTGGTTTTACACCGAGACGGACGGCACGCAGAGCCTGTCGCGCCAATTGGGCCGGCTGGAGGAAGACAAGGTCGACCTGCTGCCGCTGTTGCAGCGGATTGATCCCGGGTTTGTCGCCTACGAGGCGTTGCCGGAGGAGGGCGTGCGGTTCATCGGTGCCCCGCGCCGGCTGCTTAACGGGTGTTTCATCGACAGCGTGGCGGCCTTGCGCACGGCGTTTGATGCCGGCGTGCCGATCACCGAGGCCTCGCTGCTCACCTACTACATGGAAATCAATGGACGCAGGCTGGGCCACACGGTCCTGATCTACACCACCGACGTGGGTGTTTTCGTGATCGATCGCAGCCGCAGCCGGAAGCCGCGTGCACTGACCGTGGATGGGGCGGGCCGGGTTGCGTTGGTGACGGCCCATGCGGTGCAGGGCAATTTTCTGGCGGAGAGCATCGTCCGGGCGCGCTGGGTGCATGCGGGTTTACCGGCCACGCGGCTGGCGCCGGCTTATGCCGAGGCGGCGGCCAAACCGGGCCCAGATGCAGGCTGAGAGAGGTCGCAGGGCGGGAAATGGGGAAGGGGAGGACACCGGATTTTTACTCCGGCAAGACGGATGGAGCCACCGGCTGGCCGGGGTCCGCCCATCCACCGCGGGGGCCGTTCATCAAAGTTTCGTGTAACTTTTCCCGCAAACCCGTGTTGTGGATGCATGCCAGCGAGCTGTATTCGTATCTGTCGGTTGACCGCCACCATCCTGCGATTCGTCGCAAAAAGTGGCCGGTTGGTCGCAAACGCGTTTCCAGTCCCGCCGGCATCGTTAGTAGTCAGCCTCGTTCGTAGTAATCAGTTGTTGTGTTGTGGAGGGGTCGTTGTGGGCCCCTCCACTTTCTTTTCACGAACCGGGGGTGGCTGCTTGCCAAGCTAGCCGCGATTTTTGAGCCTGTCCCTTTAACACGCAACCCGAGTCCTATGAACCCAGCCCCCTCCGCTTCCTCCACCCCGGCCGCCGCGCCGCGCCGCAAGTCCAAGAAAAAATGGATCATCATCGGCGGTGTCGTCCTGCTCGTCGTCCTCATCGGCGCGGGTGTCGCTTCCAAGCGCAAGAAACAGACCGGCACCAAGGTCACCACCGAGAAGGCCTTCGTTAAGACCATCACGCAGACGGTCACCGCCACGGGCAAGGTCCAGCCCGAGACCGAGGTGAAAATCTCCCCTGAGGTCGCCGGCGAAATCACCGAACTGCCCTTCAAGGAAGGCAACGTCGTCAAAAAGGGCGACCTGCTCCTCAAGATCAAACCCGACTTCTACCAGGCCCAGCTCGAGCAGCAGGAAGCGTCGCTCCTCTCCGCCAAGGCGGCGAGTGTGCTGAGCAAGGCGCACCTCAACAAGGCCGACCAGGATCACAAGCAGGCGCAGGATCTCTACGCCAAGAAACTCATTTCCGACGCCGACATCCTGAACGCGAAAACCAATTTCGAGGTCGCCAAGGCCGACTACGACTCCTCGCTCGCGCAAATCCGCCGCAACGAGGGTCTCGTCAATCAAGCCTCCGACCAGCTCAGCAAGACCACGATTTACGCCCCCATGGACGGCGCGATCAGTTCCCTCTCCAGCGAAGTCGGCGAACGCGTGGCCGGCACCGGCCAATACGGCGGCGCCGAAGTCATGCGCGTGGCCGACCTCAGCAAGATGGAAGTCCGCGTGAAGGTGAACGAAAACGACATCGTCAATGTGAAGCTCGGCGATCGCGCCGTCGTCGCCATCGACGCCTTCCCTGGCCGCAAGCTCACCGGCACCGTCAAGGAGATCAGCTCTTCCGCCCAAGGCCAGGCCAACGCCGCCGGCATCAATTCCCAGTCGCAGGCCTCCGCTTCCGACGAGGTGGCCAACTTCCTCGTTAAAATCCGCATTTCCGATGCCGATATCATCCTGCGCCCCGGCATGAGCGCCACCGCTGACATCCAGACCCAGACGGTCGAGAACGTCATCGCGGTGCCGATCCAGAGCGTCACCGTCCGTGCCGATGGCGGCAAGACGACCGAGGAGCTCCAGCAGCAGAAGGCCAAGGAAGCCCGCGAAAAGTCCGGCAACGATCTCGAAGTCGCCGAGGAGAAAGACCTCGCCCGCCGCACCCGTGACCAGCTGCAACGCGTCGTCTTTATCCGTGATGGCAACAAGGTCCGCCTGCAAAAGGTCGAGACCGGCATCGCCGACAACTCGCACATCGAGGTGAAGAGCGGCGTGAAGGCCGGCGACGAAGTGGTCTCCGGCAGCTACGCCGCGATCAGTCGCAACCTTAAGGACGGCGCCGAGATCGAGGTTGAGAAGCCCAAGACCGGTGGCGGCGACAGCGAGAAGAAGTAACCGCGCGCCCCGCCCGGCTGCCACCTCCGCCATGACGCCTCCTCCTCCTGCCTCCGCCACCCTCGCGGCGCGGACCACCCGCCCCCCGGGCGCCCTCGTCATCGAAATCGAGGGCGTCACCAAGCTCTACACCATGGGTGCGGAAACCATCCATGCGCTCCGGGGCGTGAACCTGAAGATTCACCGCAACGAATACCTTGCGATCATGGGTCCGTCGGGTTCCGGCAAGTCCACCCTCATGAACATGCTGGGCTGCCTCGATACGCCCACGGCCGGTCACTACGAGTTCAACCGCATCAATGTCGCCACGATGGTGGACGACGAACTCGCCGAGATTCGCAACCGCGAGATCGGTTTCGTCTTCCAGACCTTCAACCTGCTTCCGCGCTCCACGGCACTCAGCAACGTCGAACTGCCGCTGATCTATGCCGGTGCCTCCGCGTCCGAACGTCGCGACCGCGCGACCGAAGTGCTGACAAACGTCGGCCTCGGCAACCGCATGCACCACAAGCCGAATGAGCTCTCCGGCGGCCAGCGCCAGCGCGTGGCCATCGCCCGCGCGCTCGTGAACCGGCCCTCGATCATCCTCGCCGACGAACCGACGGGCAACCTCGATTCGAAGACGGGCGTCGAAATCATGGCGCTGTTTGAAGATCTCTACGAGCAGGGTAACACCATCATCGTTGTCACGCACGAAGAGGACATCGCCCAGCACGCCCGCCGCATCGTCCGCTTGCGCGACGGCCTGATCGAGAGCGACGCACCGGTCGTCTGATTTTTACGCCCAACCCGACCACGGCATGAGACGCCTGATTTACGAGTTCACCGAGTCGTTCCGGATCGCGTTCGCGCAGATCCTGGCGAACAAGATGCGCTCGATGCTCACCGCGCTGGGCGTCATCATCGGCATCGTGGCGGTCACGCTCATGGGCACGGCGATCAACGGTATCGACCGTGGTTTCCAGAACAGCCTCGCGATGCTGGGCGACGACCAGCTCTACGTGCAAAAATGGCCGTGGCACAATGTCGAGGACTGGTGGAACTACATCAACCGCCCCACCATCCGTCCGGAAATGGCCGAGCGCCTGAACCGCGTGATCGAGGACACGCCCAATTCGGAATTGCTGACTGCGGTCCCGCTGCTGGGCGGGCGCTCGGCGATCAAGGCCGGCGGCAACCAGGTGAATGGGGTGCAGATCGCGGGCACGACCGCCGGCTACTCGCAGATGATGTCGGCTGACTTCAAGGAAGGCCGTTTGTTTAATGAGACCGAGAGCGCGGGTGGCCGCCAGGTCTGCGTGCTGGGCTACGACATCGCCGAGGCCTTGTTTCCCAATCGCTCGGCGCTCGACGAGAAGGTGCTGATCAAAGGGCAGCCTTTCATCGTGATCGGGGTGCTCGCCAAGCAGGGCTCCTTTCTCGGCCTGTTCAGCTTTGATTCGCAGGCGCTCGTGCCGCTCAACGCCTACCGGAAATATTTCGGCCTCAACTCCAACAGCGCCCAGCTGCGCGTGAAGGTAAAGGATAAGAACCGCATGGAGCAGGCGCAGGAAGAACTCGTCGGCGCGATGCGCCGGGTGCGCAGCCAATTGCCGGGTGAACGCGACAATTTTTCCATCAACCAGCAGCAGGTGTTTCGCGACCAGCTCGGGCCGATCAAGCAGGGGATCGCGATCGCGGGGCTTTTCATCACCGGCCTCGCGCTTTTTGTCGGCGCGATCGGCATCATGAACATCACGTTCGTGTCCGTGAAGGAACGCACGAAGGAGATCGGCACGCGCAAGGCGCTGGGCGCCCGCCGGCGCACGATTTTACTGCAGTTCCTCATCGAGGCCGTCGCGATCTGCATGGTGGGCGGGGTGATCGGACTCACGCTCACCTTTGGGCTGTGTTTTCTCATCCAACAGGCCATGCCCAACCTGCCGGTGGTGTTCTCGGTGACCCTCGTCATCATCAGCATGGTGGTGTCCATCGCCACGGGGATTATCTCCGGCTTCGCCCCGGCGTGGGGCGCCTCGCGACTCGATCCGGTCGTCGCGCTGCGCTACGAATGACGCCATCGCCATGAAATTCATCGAAATCCTTCGCATGGCCTTCGGTTCGCTCGGGGTGAACAAGCTCCGCTCGTTCCTCACGATGTCGGGCATCACCATCGGCGTGTTCTCGGTCATCGGCGTCATGACGACGGTCTCGGCGTTGCGCAGCTCGATCGAAAACGGCCTGTCGCAACTCGGCTCGAATGCGTTTCAGTTTCAGAAATACCCCGCGGGGTTCGGCGGCGGTAACAACCGCAAATACCAGCTGCGCCGCAATATCACGGTCGAGCAGGGACAGCGTTACCAGCAGTTGATGACGGATATCGCCGAGGTGGTCAGTTTGGAGCTGTATGACTTCAACAGCACGGCGCAGGCGACCTACCTCAACCGGAAGACCACGCCCGACCTCAATTTCTGCGGCGGCAACCAGTATTTTTTCGCAGCCAATTCCTACACGATCGAGACCGGCCGCAATTTCACCCAGGACGACATCGATCTGGCCCGGCCCGTTTGTATCCTCGGGCAGGACGTGAACAAGAAGCTCTTCCCGGCGGAGTCCGCGCTGGGTAAGATCATCAAGGTGCGCGGGCGCACCTACACGGTGATCGGCCTTATGGCGGAGCGCGGTTCTTCGTTTGGTCAGAGCCAGGACGCGTGGGTGATCGTGCCGATCACGCGCTTTGACATGGAGTTTGGCAACGACCGCCAGTCGCTGAACATCGCGACGCAGGCCCACTCCCAGGAGCTTTACAACGAGACGATCGACAAGGCGATCACCGCGATGCGCGTCGCCCGCGGGTTGAAACCGGAGGATGAAAATGACTTCGAGCTGTTTTCCAATGAGTCGCTCATCACCTCTTTCGCCAAGGTGGCGGATGCGGTGGGCGCGGGTTCGTTTGTCATCAGTGGCATCGCGTTGCTGGCGGCAGGCGTCGGCATCATGAACATCATGCTCGTGAGCGTGACGGAGCGCACGAAGGAGATCGGCATCCGCAAATCCATCGGCGCGCGCAAGGTCAGCATTTTGTCGCAGTTTCTCATCGAGTCGGTGGCCATCTCGCTCGCGGGGGGCATTGCCGGCATTCTCGTCGGCGTCATCGCCGGCAACGTGCTGGCCGTGATGATGAATGTGCCGATCATCTTTCCCTGGTTGTGGGCCGGCATCGGCCTGATGGTGTGCTCGGCCATCGGCATCGGCTTCGGGTTTTATCCGGCGTGGAAGGCTGCGTCGCTCGATCCGATCGAGGCGCTGCGTTACGAATAAAAAAGCCGTGCACCAGGGATGCACGGCTCGCGAACGAGGCAGGGTAATCAGTTGCCCGGCTTGCTATACGTGGCCGCGCCGAAACCGAGGATCGGATAAAAGATGAATCCGAGGAACGCGAGCCCGAGGCCAAAGAGCACGGTCTGGCCGAAGGCTTTGGCGACATCGAGGGACACGATGATGGCGACGATGAGGTTGACGATGGGAATCAACAGCAGGAGCAGCCACCACGCCGGCCGGCCGACGATTTTCAGCAGGATGTAGGCGTTGTAGATCGGGATGAGCGCGGCCCAGCCGGGCTGGCCGGCTTTGACGAAGACTTTCCAGAACCCGGCGAAGATCAGGACGAGGATAGCCAGTTGGAAGAGCAGGACGATAACAGACATATGGGGGGATGGATTTGGTTTGATTGGGCAAAGACCTTCTTTGCCCTGCACCGAGATCCTTAAAGGGAGGCACGGGGCTCGACAAGTCTGCGTTGGCCGGTGCACGCTGGCGCCATGGGCAAGGTTTTTGAGGAAATTACCCCGGAGTTGCGGACGTGGCTCGAAGCGCAACGGATGTTCGTGGTCGGCACCGCACCGCTGGCGGCGGACGGGCACGTCAATTGTTCGCCGAAGGGCGGCGATACGTTCCGTGTCCTGGGCCCGCGCGAGGTGGCCTATGCCGACCTGACCGGCAGCGGCATTGAGACCGTCGCACACCTGCGCGAGAACGGGCGGATCGTCGTCATGTTCTGCGCCTACGAAGGTGCGCCGAAGATCGTCCGCCTGCACGGCCGCGGCGAGGTATTGGAGCCGGGGGCGGCGGGGTTTGCCGAATTGCAGGCTAAATTTCCGGCGCTCATCGGATTGCGCACGATCATTCGCATCACGGTGACGCGGATCGCGGACTCCTGTGGCTACGCGGTGCCGTTTTATGATTTCGTGAAGCCGCGCGACGTGCTCGACAAGCTGGGCGAAAAACTCGGCCCGGACGGACTGGCCGAATACCGCGGCCGCAAGAACCGCGAGAGCATCGACGGGCTGCCGGGATTGAATTTTCGAGTTTAGAATCTCGATTTTCGATTGTTCCGGAGGAGCGTTTGGCGAGAGGCGACCATGATGGCGGTCAGTTCGCCTGCTTCCTTGAGCAAAGCCGAGGTCTTTGCTGCGGTCATCAGCTTCGTCTCGGGAAGCAGCTCTAGCCAGAAAGCACTTTCGTCGGCTTCCTCTTCCACCACGGAGAATTTAGCCGCCATATCGGCCGGCGATTTGGCGCGGCAGGCTGCCCGGTAGTTGGCGCCGACAGAGGTGCCGGAACGACCGAGTTGGTTTGCTATAATACGGCCTGACCGGGTTTCGGGCAGCGCTTCGATTAGCTTGAGGACACGAATGGCAAACAGCCTCGTGCGGGATTTCATTTCGTTTTCGTTCATGGGGGGAGATCGAAAATCAGAAATCCAAAATCGAAAATCAGCTAGCCGCGGCGGATTTCCGAGCCCTGGAAGCGGATCTGGATGCGGAAGACTTTCTTCACGCGGCAGGTGATGGCGCCGGTCTGCAGGTCGAATTTTTCGGGCACCTCGATGCGGTGGATGTCCACCACGGCGTGGTAACCGCGCTCGGAAAATACGTCGATGAGCATCGCCAGGGCAATCGGGTCCTCAAGCAATGGGTCCTCAGTGTTGATGAGGGCGACGCCGGAGATCGAATGCCGCAGGATGATCGGCATGATCTTCTTGGAGACAAAGCACACGACCTTGGCGAACAACTCGGGCTGGCCGAATTCGTAGCCATCGAGCCGCTTCACCAGCTCCTGGCGTGAGTGGATGATGATCTCGCTGGCGACCGGGATGTTGCGCAGGCGGTCCACCGTGCTGGGGTCCAGCTCCAGCGTGCTTTGGTATTCGAGTTCCTTGAGGATGTTTTGCTCGACCTCCTCAATGGCGCCCTGGGCGTCGATGAAGTGATAGTGGAAGATTTCCTTCAGCGACTGCAGGGCGTCCCACGTTTGCTCCTTGAACACGCGGTAACGGCGCCGGGCGAGGGCCGTGTCGTGATCGGTGGCGCGGTCTTCCCAGATCTGGCCGACACCCGTGCGCTGGACCTCTTCGTTGTGGGCAATGGTTTCGGTGCCGCGCTTGAGCTGGCGGGCGACGGATTCCTTTTCGTCCACGAAGAGCACCATGATGTGGATCGTGGGCTGGCGGAAATGGATGCTGAGCGGCGTGCTGTAGAATTCGCGGCGCAGCTGGTTCATGCGATCGACAAGCAGCTTCAGGCACTCGACCTGCACCTGGGTGCGGGGAAAACCGTCGAGCACCACGCCATCGCGGTAGGCGGGTTTCATCAACTCGCGCAGGAGGAGGCCCATGACCTCGCGGTCGCCGACCATGCTGCCGGCGTCCTTCAGGCGCTTGGCCTCGGGGGAATCGAGGAGGGCGCTCATGACGATGGGGGGGCAGGTGAGGCCACGGGTCTTGGCGATGAAGGCGGTGTTAGTGCCCTTGCCGGAACCGGGCGCGCCGCCGAGGAGAATGATCTCCTTGGGGAAGCGCAGGTTTTCGCGGCCGAAGTCCGCCTCCAAATCCTGCCACGCCGACGTGAAGATCAGGTGGGCGTCCTTGATCTCAAGGTCGGTGATTTTGGCCACGGGTGCGCCGGGGGCGGCAGCCTGGGGCATGGAGGCAGCGTCGGTGGGCATGTTGATTACGGGCCGATGACGGGCGTTACGGGGGGATTCGACAACAGAAATCTGCGACGATTGGCAAATCGACTGCACGGTCCCCGGGGGAGATTGTCCGAACCCTTTTCTCGTGCGGAACCTGCGTGCGCGCCACCGGTCAGAGAGGGACGATAACAGTTCCTGCTGGCGAACCCTGCGGGATTGTTAGTTGAAGCTGGACCTGGCGGGGTCGCGCAAGCGGCCCCGCCTTGGCTTTTGAGGTTGGCCCATGGGCCGGCCCGGAGTATCTCGTTAATCCATCCAAATATGCGCGTCCTGATTGTAGATGACGAACCGAGTATCCGGAAAACGACCCGCATCGCCGTGGAAACGACCGGGCATACCGGCGTCGAGGCGCCCAACGGCGCGCGCGCGCTGGCGCTGGTGGCCGAAGAGACGTTCGATGCGTGTTTTCTCGACCTGAAACTCGGCGCCGACGATGGGCTCGAGGTGCTGGCAAAATTGCTCAAGGCCCAGGCCTCCCTCGCGGTCGTGATGTTCACCGCCTACGCCAATATCGCGACCGCCGTGGAGGCAATGCGGCGGGGCGCGTTTGATTTTATCCCGAAGCCCTTCACGCCCGACCAGATCCGCGGCGTGCTGGCCAAGGTGGAGAAGGCCAGCTCGCTGCAGCACCGGGTGCGCGCCTTGGAAACCCAACTCGCCGACGAGTCGCCCGCCGTGGACCACGAGTCCACCGAGCCCTCGATCCAGCGCGCGCTGACGATCGCGTTCAAAGCCGCCGAAACGTCCGCCACGATGCTCATCCTCGGCCCGAGCGGCACCGGCAAGAGCGTGCTGGCCCGCGAAGTCCACAAGCGCAGCGCGCAACGCGACGCGGCGTTTGTCACGGTGAACTGCCCGAGCCTTTCGCGGGAATTATTGGAGAGTGAATTGTTCGGCCATGTGAAGGGCTCGTTCACCGGCGCGACGGCCGACACGATGGGCAAAGTCGCCGCGGCGGAAGATGGCACGCTGTTTCTCGACGAAATCGGCGAGATGCCGCTGGCCATCCAGCCCAAGCTCCTCCGGCTCCTGCAGGAGCGCGAATATGACCGCGTCGGCGAAGCCAAGTCCCGCCGTGCCAACGTGCGCGTGATCGCCGCCACCAACCGCAACCTTGCGGAAGAGGTGAAGGCCGGGCGTTTCCGCGAGGATCTGTTTTACCGCCTCAATGTGATCGGCGTCACGCTGCCTGGCCTGCGCGACCGCCCGGCGGACCTGCCGCGGCTGGCGGAGGGCAGCCGGAAATTTTTCGCGGCGCGCCTGGGCAAGCCGGTGAAGGCCTTTTCCCCGGCGGTGCTGGCGGCGTTTGCCGGCTACCCGTGGCCGGGCAACCTGCGCGAGCTGCGCAATGTCATCGAACGCGCCGTCATCCTTTCTTCCGGCGAGGCGATCGAACTCTGCGACCTGCCGGAGGAATTCGGCGCGCAGCAAAATCCCAACATCGCCGTGGGCGGGCGCGTGACCATCGACGAGCTCGAAACGGAACACCTGCGCCGGGTGCTTGGTTTTTCCCGCAACCTCGACGAAGCCGCCAAAATCCTCGGCATCGATCCTGCCACACTCTACCGCAAGCGGCAAAAACTCGGCCTGCTCTGAGCCTACGTCATGCTGCGCACGCGCCTGCTTTTTGGTTTTTCCCTCTTGCTCGTGCTGTTGTCCGCGGTGGGCGCCTATGCGGTGTGGACCACCCACCAACTGGGCCGGTCGGTGGCGGCCACGGTGGTCGCCAATGCCCGCGGCTTGATTGTCGCGCAACAGCTCAAGGATCAGGCCAACCGGCTCGGCACCGCGCTGCGCCAGTTGCGCATCGGTGATTCGCTGGAGAGCCGGGCCGATTTGGAAGACGCGCGCGACACCGCGCAGGCCTTGCTGCGGGCGCAACTGGCCCTGCCGGCGGGCGGCGTGGAGCGCACGGCGCGGCTGGAAGACATTTCGATCGCGCTGCAACGGCTCACCGACCGCGCGACCTCGGCGAGTGCCGCTTCGCTGCGGCCGCTGGAATTGATGAAAGCCGACGAGGCCGCGCTCTACGCCCTGCTGTGGAGCATCGACCGGTTGATGGAGCATGACGCCGGCTTCCTGCGTGCCGCGGAGGAAAACGCCCGCGCGCTGACTTCGCGCACGACGACGGTCTTTGCTGCGGGCGTCGGCGTCGTCGTGCTGCTGGCGGTTTTCTTCGGCTGGGCGCTGGGTGGGGCGTTGCTTCGTCCCATCAAACAACTGACCGCCTCGGCCGCCGCGCTGGGCGAAGGCCGGTTGGACCGGGATGTGCCGGTGACTTCGCACGACGAGCTCGGGGAGCTGGCGCTCACCTTCAACACCATGGCGGCCAAACTTCGCTCCTACCGCGATGCGATGGCGCAAAAGGCCCAGCGGGCGCAGCGCACGATGGAGGCGACGCTCACCTCGGCGCCGGATCCGCTCTTCGTGGTTTCCCGCGACGGCGTGAACGAGGTGCGTAATCCCGCGGCGGAAGCACTCGCGGCGACGCCGGAGTTTGCGCAGGGCTTTCCCGCCGAGCTGGCAAAGTCCGTCGCGGAGGTGCTGGCGACGGGCGGCCACTATCTGCCGACCGATTACAACCGCGTCATCACGGTGCGCGACCGGCACTACCTGCCGCGCATCCTCGCCATCGGCGACAAGCTCACGGATTTCCGCGGCGCGGCCATCGTCCTGCAAGATGTGACCAAGTTTCGCCTGCTCGACGATGCGAAGAGCAACCTTGTCGGCACCGTGAGCCATGAGTTGAAGACGCCGCTGACCAGCCTGCGCCTGTCGCTTTACCTGCTGTTGGAGCCGAAAATCGGCGAGCTCACCGCGGCCCAGCGCGACCTGCTTGAGACCGCGCGCGATGATTCCGACCGGCTGCTGCGGATTCTCAACGACCTGCTCGACCTGAGCCGGATCGAGAGCGGGGTGGCCGCGCCAAATCTTGATGCGGTGCGGATCGATGAGCTGCTCGGCGAGATGGCGCAGGAAATCAAACCCATCACGGATGCGGCAGAGCAGCGCGTCACGCTGCGCATGACCACGGCGCCCGCGACGGTGCCGGTGGACCGCGAGAGCATCCGCCATGTGTTCATCAACCTGCTGACCAACGCCTCGAAATACTCGCCGCCCGGCACGGCGATCGAACTCTACGCCGAGCCGGCGGACGACGGGTTTGTGCGCTTCGGGGTGCGCGACCAAGGCCAGGGTATCGCGGCGGAAAACCTGCCGCGCGTGTTTGAGAAATTCTACCGCGTGCCCGGCCAGACGAAGAAGGGGGCCGGCCTCGGCCTGGCGATCTGTCGCGAGATCGTCGTGGCGCATGGCGGCAGCATTGCCTGCATAAGCACGCTTGCCGTGGGCAGCGATTTTCACTTTGTCCTGCCTGTCAATCAACCACCCCCAAACTCCTGATCCTATGAAGAAATCAATCCTCGCTCTCGCTCTTATCGTCCTCGGTATCGTGATCGTTGTGCACGGTCACCGCCGGGAAGATTCCGTGGCCGGGGTGTCCGACAAAGTCGGCACCAGCATCGCCAACGCCTGGGATGGCAAGGCCCGCCAGCCCGATCACATGTGGTATTACGTGGGTGGCGGCGCCCTGATTCTCGCCGGCGTCGTGATCGGCCTGCGGAAAAGCTAAACGGCGCGGCCCGCTCAGCTCTTGCGCAGGATCGTCTGCGGCGCGGTTTCCATCTGGCCGCGGGTGACGCCGAGCTGGTTGAGCAGCTTCAATTCGCGCCAGAGTTCCGCGCCGGAGATTTCGCCGCGCAGGAGCTGGCCATAACGGGTGAGCGTGCGGGTGACCTCGTCGGCGGTCTCGGTGACGAACTCCACGCGGAAGCTGCGCGCGCCGAGCTCGAGGAGTCGCGCGGCGTATTCGGCGCCGGTTTGGGCGCGATTATTGAAAACCGTGTTGCGGCAGCCGGCGTCGGCCTTGAGCGGGAGTTCGGCGCCGACGCGGTCGCGCAGGGCGACGCGGTGCTTGTCACAGGGCCGGCCGCAGTCGTGGTAGTCCTTGCCCGAGGAGAGGAACGCGCAGAACACACAGTGCTCCATGTGAAACATCGGCATGTGCTGGTGGATCGTGATGTCGAACCACGTGCCGGGTGCGCCCTGTAGCAGGGCCTCCAGCTGGGTGATGTTGAGATCGTAACTGGCAGTGACGCGCTCGAGGCCGTAGCGCTCGAGAAAATGCGCGGCAGTGAGCGGATTGGCGACGTTGAGGGAGAAGTCGCCGCGCTTGCGGTCGCCGGCGAAGAAGGCGAGGTGCTCGTAGTTGCGCACGAGGTAACCGTCGGCATCGCAGGAGCGCACCTGCTTCAGGATCCATTCCTCGCCGGGTTTGAAGACGCGCGGCGGGGCGACCCAGATGGTGGAATTTTCGACTTTCGATTTTTGATTTTCGATTGCCTGAAGGGCGCGGAAGCGGGCGACGGCGTCGCGGTAGTGCTTCGGATTTTCGAATTCGCAGTAAATCGTGCGGACGCCGGCAGACCAGGCGGCGTCGAGCTGGGCGAGTTCGCGAATCACCGCGATGAGCTCAGGGGCGCGTGCGGTTTCCGGCCGGTTTCCGGTCTCGGGTTTCCGGTATTCGCCTGTGAGCTGCCAGCGCTTGGGCTGCGCCCGGAGGGCCTCAAGGGCCGGGGTGAATTCGCGGCGGAGGCGATTGAGTTCGCTGACGGGAAGAATGACGTCGCCTTCGAGGTGGGATTTTAATTCGCCGAGCTTGAACGGCGTGCCGCCGAGCCGGCCGAGTTGCTCGCGCAGGCGGTCGGTGGTGAGCGGCTGCTTCTCGGCGGCAGCGAGGGGCGCGGCGGAGTCGAGGCGCACAACGTGGCCGGCGCCATCGTCGGCGATCAGCGTGAGCGGCGTGCCGGCGCGACCGTAGACTTCGAGCGTGATGGGTCGTTGAAAGCGGATCTTGTCGCCGTCGAAGGTGCTGCGGACCTCGCGGTCGAGTGCGGGGTCGTTGGTTTTCCAGACGCGGTCGCCGACGTGTAGTTTGCGAAACTGGATATCGCCCTCGCCGAAGCGCAGGACGGTCTCGGCACCGCTCGTTTCGACTTGGTAGACGCGGCCGCCCTGTTCGCCGGCGTCGGGCGTGCCGGCGTCGAAGACCACGCCGTCGCCGGGTTTGATGGGCGCAACGAGGCGGAGGTGAACGCCGGCGCCGCGGTTGGAGCCGGGGGCGGCGCCGGAGAGCCGGGTGACTTCGCCGAGAAAAACGCCGCGTTTCGTGCCGAAGCGGCCGTGGGCGAGTTCCTGGTTGTTGATGCCGCGGAACCAGCCGGTGTAGAGGCCGCGGGAGAAACTCATCTCAAGTTCATAGCGCGCGGTCTTCGGCTCAAACTTCGGCGTGGGCACGCCGGTGAGTTCGGCCATGACCTTGTCGAGCGCGCTGCGATAAACCCGAGTGATGCTGGCGACGTATTCGGGCGACTTGAGCCGGCCTTCGATCTTGAGCGAGGAGACGCCGGCGCGCACAAGGTCGGGCAACACGTCGAGGCCGGAGAGATCCTGCGGACTGAGCAGGTAACGGCGGTCGCCGAGGTCGACTTGCTCGCCATCGGAAATGAGATCGTAGGGCAGGCGACAGGCCTGGGCGCATTCGCCGCGGTTGGCGGAACGGCCGCCGAGCGACTCGCTGGTGAGACACTGGCCGGAGTAGGCGACACAGAGCGCGCCATGGACAAAAACTTCGAGGGGCAGGGGAGCGACGGCGGCGGCTTTTTGGGCGGCGTTGATCCTGGCGATGTCGTCGAGCGAGTTTTCGCGCGCGAGGACGATGAGTTGCGCGCCCAGATCGCGGACGAATTCAACGCCGGCCGCGCTCGTGACCGTCATCTGCGTCGAGCCGTGGATGGGGAAGTCGGGCGAGAGCGAGCGGATGAGGCGGCAGATGCCGATGTCCTGCACGATGGCGGCATCGACGCCGCTAGCGATGATGGTGCGCAGGTAGTCGGCGGCGTCGGCGAGTTCGTTGGTGAAGACGAGGGTGTTGAACGTCACGTAGCCGCGCACGCCACGCTGGTGGAGAAAAGCCATCAGCGCGGGCAGGTCGGCCTGCGTGAAGTTTTTTGCCCGCATGCGCGCATTGAAGCGCTCGAGTCCAAAGTAGATCGCATCGGCGCCGTTCTCGACGGCGGCGCGGGCGCACTCCCAATCGCCGGCCGGGGCGAGCAACTCGGGGCGGCGCAGCGGGCCGGTCACGGCGGGGGCGACGGCGGGCGTGGGAGCGGGAGCGGACATGCGGTCAGACTGGCGGGCGGACGGGAGCGTGCAACACGCTTACACCGCCGGCTTGGCGAACGGCGCCTGGGTGGCGGTGGTGGGGTTTTTCGCGGCGTGCGGCGCCGCGGCGCGGAGCCACGCGGCAAATACGACGGTCAGGATGAAGGCGACGCTCGCCAGGATACCCACGCGGCCGAAGCCGAGGAGATGGCCCGAGCTGTCGCTGTAAACGAAGCAGCCCGCGATGATGCTCGCGAGTCCGCTGGCGGCCTGTTGCACGGCGGAGTTCACGCTCATGAAGCCGCCGCGGTAGCGTGCCTCGACGGCGTTGGTGATGAGGGCCATCGCGGGCGAATAGCGGCCGGACATGGCGATGAAAAACAGCGTCGTGATCACGAGCACGATTGGCAGCGGCGTGACGCCGAGGCGGGTGACGACGAGCGCGACCGCGATGGCAACGAGGCTGATCCAGAAGAGGACGTGCAGCTTGTCGTGGCGGTCGGAGAGCCGGCCGAACCAGGGCATGGTGAAAAACGTCAGCGCGCCGCCGCAGAGATACATGAGCGGCAGTTGTTTCTCGGTGAGCCCGGCGTTGGCGACCATCGATGGAGCAAGGAATGGAATCAATGAGCCGCCGCCGAACACGAGCACACTGCTGAGCAGGAAGCCGCGCACGTGGATCGGATGCGTGAGGATCTCGAACATCTGGCGCACGGGATGCGCGTCGGTGCGGTGGCTGTGAACATGCGGCAGCACCTTGAAGGCGACGAAGCCGACCACGGCGCTCGTGCCGGCGAGCAGAAAGAAGGGCGCGTGCCATTCAAACCACGTGGCGAGCATCAGGCCGGCGGGCACGCCGAGGACGGAGGCGAGGGGGAACGCGGTCATCACCGTGCCCATCGCGCGCCCGCGGCGCTCGGGCGGAATGGCGTCGCCGACCATCGCGGTGACCACGGAACCGGCCACGCCACCGAACGCGCCGGCGGCGATGCGCGCGGCCATCAGAAACCAATACGACGGCGCGAGTGCACAGGCGAGGGTTGCCAGCGCGAAGCCGGCGTAAAGCGTGAGCAGGGCGTTTTTACGGTCAAAGCGGTCGAGCACGAAACCGGCGACGAAGCCGAAGACCGCAGCGGAAAGGCCGTAGGACGCCACGAGCACGCTGAACTGCCCGGGCGTGATGTTGAACACGCGCATGAGGCCGGCCCCGAGCGGCATCATGATCATAAAATCCATGATGTGTGTGAACTGGATGGCCGCGAGCGTCAGCAGCAACGTGCGCTCGTTGAAAGCCGGTCGGTGGGAAGTGGCTTCGGCAGGCAGGGACATAAACGGTCAGATTCGATCAGATGTGGGAAAAGGGCAAGAGAGGTGGCGCGTCAGGACAGCAGGTGTTCTTGGACGCTCTCGTGAAGTAGTTTTAGAAATTGGGCGACCCCGCGGCTTTGGTAGCGCTGCAAGTGGCGGATGATCACGAGTTCGCGCGTGGGGGAGGCGTCGGCGAGGTCAAGGTAGACCAGTGAAGCGGCGTCTTCCTTGGCGCGGGTCACGCGGGGCAGAATTGAAATACCCGAACCGATGGCGACCAGCGACTTAACCGTGGCGACTTGCGCGCAGCGAAAGCCGACGCGCGGTTCGATTTTGTGGTCGCCGCAGAAGTTCTGGACCTGCTCGGCGAGCGAACTCGAGTTGCCGAGGATGACGAATGTTTCATCGGCCAAATCCTTGGAAAACACCTGTTTGCGCTGAGCCAAGGGATGGTCGCGGCCGACTACCAGAAGGAGCGGCTCCGTCATGAGTGAGTCGAGGGCGACCTGTTTGTTTTTCACGGGATGAGCCGCGATGGCCAGGTCGAGTTCGCCTTCGAGCACGCCACGCACCAGTTGCGGTCTAAAATCCTCGCGCACATTGATTTGGAGGTTTGGGTGCTTCTCGCGGCACAGCGCGATCAACGCTGGCAAGAGGTAAGGGGCAACGGTGGGGATGGCGCCGACGTGGATCCGGCGTTCGAGTGACGGGTCGTCTTGGAGCTCTTTGGCGGCATTATCGGCTTCGAAGAGGATGCGGCGGGCGCGTTCCATGAAGATGGTGCCGGCCTCGGTGAGCACGGCCTTGCGGCCGAGACGATGGAAGAGCTTGTGGCCAAGCTCGCGCTCCAAATTTATAATTTGCTGGCTTAGAGTTGGTTGAGTGACAAATAGCTTTTCGGCGGCACGGGTGAAATTCTCCGTTTCAGCGACGGCGACGAGGTAGCGGAGTTGATACAGTTCCATAAGGGAATCCTATGATTGGAATAGGGAATCACTATTTTTATTATTGTAAAGCGAGTGTATGATCTCCGGGCCGTCAGTCACTGGCGGTTTAAAACTATGAATACTAAAATTATCCTTACATCGGCCATCGTCGGCTCCATCGCCGCGGCCGCAGTGTTGCTTTTCCAAGTGAGCGCGTCCGTGAGCATCGACGGCGTCATCGGCTATCTGACGGTGGCGGCGGTCGTGGCAATCGCCACCCTCGAATACGGACTGTTCCGCAAGCGCGCGCTGAGCAAGTAAGCACACCGGTTACCCGTTGTTGTAAAAGACGAGGCTCGGAGGTCCCTGTGACTTCCGGGCCTTTTTTGTGGCCGGCGACCGCTCATCCAACGGGGCTGGGAAACATATGTGGCCGGCGATAGACAAAAAGGCGGTCCCATGACGCTTTTCAGGAAAACGCCCCCAACCCCGAGCATGGAGGAACACCTGAATGATGAATCCTGGAAAGACTGGTTTCAGCGGCACGGCCCGAAACTCCTGCTTTGCGCGCGGCAGTGGACCCGTTCGCTGGCCGATGCCGAGGATGTGGTGCAGGAAGCCTTCGTCCGTTTCTGGCGGCACCAGCGCGCGCTCGGCGGTGAGCCGCAGGCCTTGCTCTTCACGTCGATTCGCCGCGCGGCGTTTGACCTGGCCCGTCGTGACCAGCGCCGCACCGGCCGCGAAGCGCGGGCGGATGGCGGCTTGGAGGAAACCGAACCTGTCTTTGAACCGCTGGCCGAGGCGGATGACCGGCGCGTCGCCATCGAGGCCGCACTCCGCCGCCTGCCCGCCGAGCAGCGTGAGGTGCTCACGCTCAAAATTTGGGGCGAACTCACCTTCGACGAAATCGCCCGCCAACT
Source organism: uncultured Opitutaceae bacterium (assembly GCA_964525935.1). Taxonomy (GTDB): domain Bacteria; phylum Verrucomicrobiota; class Verrucomicrobiia; order Opitutales; family Opitutaceae; genus UBA2377. The sequence continues at coordinate 546,245 of CAZGJZ010000002.1, forward strand.
GGACATCCCGCTCAACACCGCCGCTTCCCGCTACCGTTACGCGCTCACCGCGCTGCGCAAGGAACTGACCGCCGCCGACTGCCATGGATGACGAACTGCAAAACCTCGAAGCTGAATTGAAGCGCCTCCGTCCGCGCGCGCTGTCCGCAGAGCTGCAGGCGCGCGTCGCCGGGGAACTTGCGCCGCGCCGCCGGGCGAACTGGGTGTGGAGCGCGCTGCCGATCGCGGCGGCGCTGACGCTGCTGTTCGCCGTGCAATTTCGCAATGCGCCACCGGTAAAAACAGAAGCTGCGCCGCCGGTCGCGACTTCATCGGAAACCGTGGCAACGACTCCCGCGCCCACCGAGCCACTCGCGCAAGCGGAACCGGTTCCCGCCTACAAGCCCGTGGCGGTCGAGAACGCGCTCTACGATTCGCAAGACGACGGGATCATCACCTTGGCCAACGGCAATCAGGCCCGGCGCGTGCGCAGCTCTTATGTCGACACGATCACGTGGCGCAATCCGCAGACCAACGCCTCGCTGCGCTGGTCGGTGCCGCGCAACGAAGTCCGCGTCGTCCCGGTCTCTTTCCAGTAAACGAAACCCTCCAACCCGGAATCATCCCGAAAAATGAAAAACACCCTCCGCTACATCCTCCCCGCTGCCGGACTGGCCCTGAGCCTGCCGTTGGCGCTTCATGCCACCGATACCGACAAGCAAGTGCGCAAGGAAGTGCGCGTTATGGCAGTCCCGGCCGGCGAAGCTGCGCCCGGCGCCAAAGTGGAACGCAAGTTGCGCATGGTCGGCCCCGAAGCCGGAGCCGGACTGCGTGAAATGGAAACCGTCACCTACCTCGGGGTGATGGCCAAACCGCTCGACGAAACGCTGGCGGAGCAGTTCGGCCTGCCCAACGACACCGGGCTTGTGGTCGCGGACGTTTCGGAAGAGAGCCCCGCCGCCGCGGTGCTCAAGCGCCATGACATTTTGCTGAAACTCAACGATCAGATTCTGATCAACCAACCCCAGCTCGGCGTGCTCGTGCGCAACCAGAAGGAAGGCGATGAGGTCACGCTCACCTTCATCCGCGGAGGTAAACAGACCACGGCGAAGGTGAAGCTGGCGAAGCACGATGTGCCGAAGATCGCGATGTTTCACCGGGCTTTCCCCGCGCCCGGCGGCGAAGCCGGCAGCATGCAGTGGTTCGGCACCGTCCCTGGACCCGGTCCCGGTGGCCGTGCCGATGTCGACCAGTTGCTCGGGATGATCGACCTCGGCAAGGACGGGCCGCCGCACGTGGTGCGTCACAATCAGTTTGGCGGCGACCGGGTGCTCTCGGTCACGGTCGATACGGGCGACAGCAACATGAACTTCAGCGACGAAAAAGGTTCGCTCGAGTTGAAGATCAAGGAAGGCAAGAAGGAGCTCACCGCCAAGAATCCCAAGGGCGAAGTGCTCTTCTCGGGTCCGATCAACACCCCGGAGGAGCGCAAGGGCCTGCCGCCGGAAGTCGCCGAGCGTCTCGAAAAGATCGAGAGCATGCAGGGTTTTTCCTTCAAGACGGACGGCGATTTCGAGGGTGGCGAGGTGAAGGTCGTGCGCCCGCTGGGCCGCGGCATTTCGCTGCGCGAGGCGCCGGTGATCCGGTTTGTGCCGCGCGCGACGGCGTTCTGAGTGCGCGCGTGGCAGTTGTTGTTGAATCTTGAGACGAATAAAAAACGCGGAGCCGGGAAGCTCCGCGTTTTTTCGCAGGGATAAATTCGCAGCTGATGAAATCAGCCGGCAACCGGCGGCTGTTGCGCCGGGCGGTTCTTGAGGAAGGCCGCGATAATGAGCGACAGGACGGTGTTGACGACAAAGCCGATGACGAAGCTGGAAATGGTGATGAAGACCGGACCCATGAATTTGCGCATCATGGGCTCGGCGCGTTCGATCTGCTCGGCGGACATGCCCTTGGCTTCCATCTTGGCGACCTGGGCCTGGTAGATCACGTCGGTGATGTGGGGATTGATGAAGGCGAAGTAGCAGTAGCTGTAGATGCTGCCGAGGATGGCGGCGAAAAGGCCGATGAGAATGCCGGTGCCGAGGGCGGAACCGTAGCCCCAACTCGCATCGGCGGGAAGGAGGGAGCGCTTTTCCTTTATGCCCAAAACGATGCCGACGATGGCGACAATGAGTCCGAGCACCGTGCCAAGGTTGTGGGCGAGATCGAGCTTGTCCGGGGTATCGTGCCAGCCCGCGAAATAGGAGCCCATGCTGATCAGGGCGCCACACAGGGCGATGATGAATCCGTAGGTGAGCGAGGTTTTCATGCGCCGGCACCGTGAAGGAGAACGGCGTCGGAAACAATGCCGCAGTGACCGGCGGCGGGCCGGGTGGGAGAAGCGGCGGAAAAAGCGGATCAGGAGTTATCGCCGTCCACCAGGCGGCCGAGGCCACCGAGGACGGAGCCTTCCTCGCGTCCGCCGCGGCCGGTTTGCGGCGCGGCAGCCACGATGCGGCCGGCGAGACGGGAGAAGGGCAGCGATTGCAGCCAGATTTTGCCCGGGCCACGGAGGGTGGCGAAGAAGAGACCTTCGCCGCCGAAGAGGGCGGTCTTCACGCCGCCGACGAGCTGGATATCGTAGTCCACGGAAGGCTGGAAGGCGACGATGCAGCCGGTATCGACGCGGAGAACTTCGCCGGGGGCGAGGGTGCGTTCGTAAAGCGTGCCGCCGGCATGCACGAAGGCGAGGCCGTCGCCCGTGAGGCGCTGCATGATAAAGCCCTCACCGCCGAAGAGCCCGGCGCCGAGACGGCGCTGGAAGGCGATGCTGATGCTGACGCCCTTGGCGGCGCAGAGGAACGAATCCTTCTGGGCGATGAGTTCACCACCGAGTTCGCCGAGGCGCACAGGAATGATCTTGCCGGGATAAGGCGCCCCGAAGGCGACACGGCGTTTGCCGGTGCCCTGGTTTTTAAACACGGTCATGAAGAGTGACTCACCGGTGAGGAGGCGTTTGCCGGCGCCGAGGAGCGAGCCGAGGAAACCGGAGTTGGCCTGCGAGCCGTCGCCGAAGATGGTCTCCATCGCGATGCCCTCGTCCATATACATCATGCCGCCGGCCTCGGCCACGGTGGCCTCGCCGGGATCGAGTTCGATTTCGACGAACTGCATGTCGTCGCCGTGGATATGGTAATCAATCACGTGCATGGGATTCATGGCGGAAAAATGGGGAGAAGGCGTGCGGGTGAGAGACCCGCACGACGGTTGAATTTTGAACTCAGGCGGCGGTCACCAGCGCGGAAGCGCGGCGGCGGACGACGTGGTGGCGGGTCGGGAAGCGCGTGGCCGGAGTGCGGCGGGCGGGTTCCCAACGGGCGCGGCGCGGCGAGTAGTCGCGGATGACGCCGAGGAGTAGGAGGGCGCTGGCGGTCACGGCGAAGGCGGTGAGGGATTCATGGCCGAACGTGAGGTCGAGGGCGAAGATCCCGAGGCCAGCCAGGGAGATCCCGGCCAGGCAGCTGATGAGTTTGAGAGCGGAAGTGGACTTATTCATGGTGATGTTAGTTGCGCCTATAACGCAGGACACCGGGTGAAAGTTACAAAAAAACCGTTCCCCAGTGAGGAACGGTGGTGAAACGTGACAGACGGTGCGGCGCGGATCAGGGGCGCAGGGCGGCGCGGACGAGGCGATCGTCACCGTCATTGGGCGCGGGGGTGAGGCCGAGGGCGGCGCAGAGCAGATTGTAGATGTGGATGTTTTCCACGGCGTCGAGGGTGACGCCGGATTTGAAGGACGGGCCCTGCGCAATGAACGTGGCGCCCATCGAGGTGAACGCGGGGTCGTAGCCGTGCTCGCCCTTGAGGAATTTGCCGCGCCATTTCTCGAAGGCACTGCGGCGCACGACGAGCCAGCCTTCGTCGGCCACCAGCCAGACGGGCGGCGTGCGCGGCGAGTCGCTCATGTGGAGATGGGCGGGAAGGTCGGCGGTGAGGTAGGCTTTCGCGTGCGGGAGTTGGGCGAACCTGGCGACGAGCGCCGCGGCATCGCCTTTGAGCGGGCGCAGGCCGGTGGCGGCGCCGGAGAAATCCACCTGCACTTCGTCGTCGGCCACGTAGTCGTCGAGGATCAGCACGCGATCCGGGCTGACGTTCGTCATGCCGTGGTCGGAGACGATGACGAGGTTGGCGGCGATGTGTGCGGCGGCGAAGCGGGCGAGGATTTCGCCGATGCGCGCGTCGAGGAGTTTGATGGCGGCGGCGAGTTCGGGCGAGTCGGGGCCGAAGTTGTGCCCGAAGGAATTGCTTTCCTCAAAGTAGAAGGCGACGACGGCGGGGCGTTCGGCGGCGGGGAGCGAGAGCCAGCCGACAAGGGTGTCGAGGCGTTGTGCGAAGGGGATGCTGTAGTCGTAGGTTTTCGCGAAGGTGGGGCGCACGCCGTGGTTTTCATTCTCGGAGCCGGGCCAGAAATACGCGGCGCTCTTGCGGCCTTGGAGGACGGCGGTGGTCCAGATGGGCTGGCCGCCCCACCAGCGTGGGTTCAGCACGGATTGCGGGCTTTTGTAGTAGAATTTCTCCCCGGTCGCGGCATCGAACATCTCGTTGTTGATCATGCCGTGGTGCGCGGGGTAGAGCCCCGTGACGATCGAGTAGTGGTTGGGAAAGGTGTTGGACGGGAACACCGGCGTGAGGCGGCGGGCGGTGACGCCGGTCTGGATGAGACGGCGGAGATTGGGCGTTTCGGCCGGATATTTGGCGCAATAATCCCAGCGGAAGCCGTCCAGCGAGATGAGAAGCAATGGCGGACGGGGAGCGTCAGCGGCGGGGGCGGGCGGGCGGGTGGAGCAGGAGGCTTGGAGCAGCAGCGCGCAGGCGAGTGCGAGCAGGGGCCAGCAAGCAAGGAAGGGTCGGGCGGATTTTTTCATGCGCGAAGCGTGACGAGCGTCGCGCCCCAGCCGCCGGTGCGCTCATCGCCGAGCCGGTAGGAGCGGACGAGAGGCGAGCGTTGCAGGAGCGTGTGCACGGTGGTGCGGAGCGTGCCGGTGCCTTTGCCGTGGACAATGCGAATCTCGTGGAGCCCGCGCGCGGTGCACTCCGCGAGATAGGCGGGGATAAGTTCGCCGAGGTCCTGCGGACGAAACGTATGCAGATCCAACTCGCCGGTGATCGGCAGCGGGACCGGGGCTTCGTCGTCGTCGGGCGGATTCACGGGACGCGTGACGACGATGGGGTGGCGGGCGCTGCGTCAGGCCGCGGGCGGAGCGGCGGGTTTGTCGTCAGCCGCGGGGAGGGTGGCAGGAAGCTTGGGCTTGGCGGGGGTGACTGGCGCAGGTGTGGAGGTTTCGGGCGCCTCTTCGATCGCGCGTTTGAACTCCTCCTCGACGCCGCTGGCGGCCTTCTTGAATTCGCGGACGGATTTGCCGAGGCCTTTCGCCAGCTCGGGCAGTTTTTTGCCGCCGAACAGGAGGAGGATGACGAACATGATCATCATCAGTTCGGGGCCGCCGATGCCCTCGATGAAGGCAAGGTTCTGGAAACAGGCGCTACTCATGGTGGGGACTCTGACGGCTTCCGGGCGGAAAAGTAACGGAGAAAAATGCGGCGTTTAGCGGCGGGTGGCGTGTTGGGTGCGCCAGTGGCGCGGACTGGCGCCGCTGTGGCGCTTGAAGCGCAGGGTGAAATAGAAGGGGTTCTCAAAGCCCACCTGCCGGGCGATGGCGGCGACGGGTTCCTGGGTGAACTCGAGCAACTGCCGGGCGCGGTTGAGGCGTTGCAATTCCAGGTAGCGTTGCGGGGTCTCGCCGGTCTGGGCGCGAAACAAGTGCGCGAAGCGCGAAGGCGAAAGTCCGCTATGCGCGGCGATGGCGGCGACGGTGAGCGGCTCTGAGAAACGCGCGCAGATAAAGTCGAGCGACCGGCTGATGCGGTGGTCGAGCCCGGCGGTGGCGTGGCGCGGGTTGGCGAGATCGCACCAGAGCAGGATTTCCTCGAGGGCGTTCATCGCCAGTGGCTCGCGCAGGCGGCTCGGGCCGGCGTTGAGGGGGAGAACTTCCCGAAAGCGCCGGACGATGCGGGCCTGCCATTCATGCCCGGCCAGTGGCAAATGGAGAAGGCCCGGGGCGATTTCGGGCCATTCGAGCAATTCCATCCAGCCGGGGCGCGGAATGAAGTGCGCCCAGAGCGGCTCCCAATGGCGGTGGCCGCGGGCCGTGCCGTAGTCGTGGAGGGTGCCGGGTTTTAGCAGGATCATATCGCCTGGGCGGGTGATAAATTCGCCGGCGGCATGGCCGTAGCGACCGTGCCCGCTGAGGGTGTAAACAAGCAGCCAGTCACGCGTGCCGTGAGCACGGTAAGTGAGATAGCGCGGTCCCTTGTGGAAATGGCCGGCGACGAGCGGGCCGGGAGGCGGGGAAGGGGTATCGGGGCGGGAACGCACGGCAGGAGGATATTATAGGTATTCGGCGGCAGGGTTTATGGTCAAACGGGCCGGCAGATGCTAGGTTATTTGCATGGTTATCGATACGTCCCCAGTCGCTGACACCAATCTCGCTGCGCAGTTTGCGCGCGATGGCTACGTTGTGGCCCCCGGGCTCTTTTCCCCGACGGAGGTCGAGGAAGTGCGCACGCTTTTCGGCAAGATGCACGAGGAGGGCGTCCCCGGTTTTTATGAGCGCACGAAGGTGCACGACGGCGTGGATAACCCGGACGACCCGCTCTACCAGTATCCGCGCGTGATGATGCCGCACCGGTTCAACGCCCGCGCGAAGCATTTCATGCTGCATCCGGGCGTGGTGAAGCTGCTGCGGCAGTTTTTCGGCCAGGATCCGGTGGCGACGCAGAGCATGTTTTATTTCAAGCCGCCGGGCGCGCGCGGCCAGGCGTTGCACCAGGACCAGTTTTACCTGCTGGTCGAGCCGGGCACCTGTATCGCGGCGTGGACGGCGATCGATGATTGCGATGCGGAGAACGGTGCGATCTACGTCGTGCCGAAGACCAACGAGGCGCCGATCTGGTGTCCCGACGTGGCCAACAAGGGCGAGAGCTACACCTCACATTTCGTGCCGGTGCCGAAAGGCCACAAGGCGCAGCTCGTGCCGATGAAGGCGGGCGATACGCTTTTCTTTAACGGCAGCATCATCCACGGCTCGGGGCCGAACCGCTCCAAGACGCGTTTCCGCCGCTCGTTCATCTCCCACTATGCGTCGGGCAACGTGGAGAAAATCTCCGGCGGCTATCGTCCGCTGACCCGCATGGACGGCACGGAATACGACGTGCAGGCGCAGACTTCCGGCGGCCCCTGCGGCACGGGCTGGAAGGGTTCGCTGCACTGAGCTGAGTAGCGAACACCAGGCAATCTGACAAAAAGCCGGCGGAACACCGCCGGCTTTTTTGCGCTCAGATCTCCACTTCGATCTGGTTCCCGTTTACGAAAACCGGGAAGGACTGCATGGGATCCATGTCCTTCGGGCAGACGGCGGCGCCGTTGGAGACATCGAAAGCGATGCCGTGCAGCGGGCAGGTGAGCGTCGTGCCGCGCAGCGGGCCGGCGGCCATCGAGGCGCCGGCGTGCGGGCAGATGTCGTCGATGGCGTGGAGCTTGCCGTCGACGTTACAGAGGGCGACGCGGCGGCCCCCGACGTTAAAGGCCCGCTTCGAGCCGGGCGGAAATGCTTCGAGGGTGGTGACAGGGTGACGTTGGGGCATGGTGGAAAAGAAAGACTGAGGGTGAGGGGTTACTTGATCGCGATGGTGACGGTGAAGGTTTGGGTCTTGCCCGGTTCGACCCAGTGCAGGCCGACTTTGTTTTCGGGGGCGTTGGGCGGTCCCATCCAGGGCTCGACGCAATAATACGGTGCGGTGGCGGATTCGCTCCACGTCACAAAAGTAGCGTCGGGCGCAGGGACCTTGTCGGTGCCGAGTTTGACGATGACATCACCGGCGTGGCCGCGTTCGCTGAAGACGACGGTGTTTTGGGCGAGACTGAGATGCATCGTGTCAATCAGGTCGGGATTGGCCAGGTTCTCGGTTTCCTTGAGCACCGGGCCGGGGGTGAGCGTGCCGTTCGGATCGTGCTTCAGGCGGCGGGAGGCGGGGATGCGGATCGCGTAGTCGTCGCGCGTCAAACCATCCGTCCACGGAACCGCGAAGTAAAAATGGTGGCCGGCGCTCCACGGCAGCGGAACGGCGCCGAGATTGTGGAGGGCGAGTTCGCAGACGAGGCCGAGCGACTCAAAGCGATAGCGCACCGTGAACTCGTAGTCGTAGGGATAACAGGCGCGGGCCTCCGCACCGGGGATAAACAGCGCCGTGAAACCGCCCGCATCGCAGTGCGTGACGCGGAAATCGCCCTGCCGTGCCAGCCCGTGCATGGGCATGACGCGACGCACGCCGTCGGCCGCGCGCCAGAAGTGGATGTCGCCCTGGTCGAAGGTGCGGCCGTTGAAGGGGAAGAGGATCGGGTTGCCACCGCGCACGCGGGGAAAATCATCGAGCGAGGTGATTTCCGGCCAGTAGAGCACATCGCGCTCCGAGCCGTCGCCGAGCGTGAGGCTCCAGTTCATCAGGCGGGCGCCGAGTTCAGGGCGCGCGAGGAAAGTAGACTTGCCGACGCGCCAGCGCGTGAGGGTCTGCCCGAGGTAGGAGATTTTTTCCATGCGTGCCGTGAAATCACCCCCGCGGGCGGCGCGCAACGGGTTTCTGGAAAAAGAAGAGCGATTTCCAGCGCCGCGGCGCTTGCACGGGGCGGAAGAGGTTTCTAGGGTCGGCCCATGCTACGCCCCTTTATGCTGTGTCTGCTGGCGGTTTTGGCTCCGGTCCTGTTTGCGGCCGAGTCCACACCGGCGCCGGGTGAACCAGTGGCGGCGGCGGCCGTGGAACCGGCCAAGGCTCCGGTGGCGGCGGCGGCGACCGCGGAAGCCGCCGGGGCCGCGGAAAAAACGGCGATGCCCGCGCGCCGGCAGCAGGTGGTGGTGATCCCGGTGCGCGACCAAATTGCCAAGCCGGTGCTCTATATTTTGCGCCGCGGCCTCAAGGAGGCGATCGAACAGAAGGCCGACGTGGTGGTGCTCGACATGAAGACGCCGGGCGGCGCCCTCGACGTGACCTTCGAAATCATGGAGGCGCTGGCCAAGTTTCCCGGCGAGACCATCACCTTTGTGAACACGGAGGCGATCTCGGCCGGCGCGTTCATCTCGGCGGTGACGGATGAGATTTATTTTACGCCCGATGGCGTGATCGGGGCAGCGGCGCCGGTGACCTCGAGCGGACAGGACGTGGACAAGACGATGAAGCTGAAAGTCGTCAGCTACCTGAAGGCCCGCGTGCGCGCGATTTCCGAGGACAAGGCCTACCGCGGTCAGGTGATTTCCGCGATGATCGACGAGGATTATGAGCTGAAAATCGGCGACACCGTAATCAAGGCGAAGGGCGAACTGCTCTCGCTCACCGCGACCGAGGCGAGCAAGACCTACGGCGACCCCGCGCAGCCGTTGCTGGCGGCGGGCGTGGCGAAGGATCTCGATGCGCTGCTCACGGCGAAATTTGGCCATGACGGCTACGTCGTGAAGAAGCTCGAAGTCACATGGTCGGAACGGCTGGCGGTGCTGCTCAACGCGATTGCGCCCGTGCTGCTCGGGCTTGGGTTGCTGGCGCTGTTCATCGAATTCAAGACGCCCGGCTTCGGTATTTTTGGCATCGCAGGCATCGTGTTTCTTGCGGTGGTTTTCCTAAGCAATTTCGTGGCGGGTTTCTCCGGCCATGAGCCGATGCTGGTCTTTGCCATCGGGCTCACACTGCTGGCGGTGGAGATTTTCTTTTTTCCCGGCGTCGTATTCATGGCGCTGGCGGGACTCGTGCTGATGCTCGGGTCGCTGGTGTGGGCGATGGCCGATCTGTGGCCGAACGAGCCCTTCACGTTTTCGGGCGAGGTCTTTGTGCGCCCGCTGGCCAATGTCGGACTCGGCCTCGGGCTGGCGGCGGGGTTGGGCCTGCTGCTGCTGCGCTTCATGCCCAAGGGCTGGTTCTGGGACCGGCTCGTGCTCAACGAAGCGGTGACCAGTGACGCGCAGATGTTCGAGCCGGGCCTGGGCAAGGCCGATGGTGTGGTCGGCGCGCGGGGCGTGGCGGCGACGGCCCTGATGCCGAGCGGCCAGGTGGAAATCGACGGCCGGCGCTACGAAGCGAAAGTCGAAATCGGCAGCCTTGCGGCGGGCGAAGCGATCGTGGTCGTCGAGCGCACGGACTTCGGGCTGATTGTGCGAAAAGGCGACGCATGAACGCGATCATCCTGCTTTTTCTCACGGGCATCGTGCTGTTGGGCTTTGAAGTGATCGTGCCCGGCGCGGTGCTCGGCATCCTTGGCGGACTGGCGATGCTGGTCGGCTGCATCGTCGCCTTTAACGTGTTTGGCTCCGCCGGCGGACTGCTGGCGACGGTCATCGCGCTCGCGATCCTGGGGCTCACGCTTTACGTCGAACTCGTGCTGCTGCCGAAAACCCGGTTCGGCAAAAAAATGCTCGTGCGCTCGGTCGTGGAAGGCACCAGCCAACCGGCGCTGGCCAGTGCCGAGGCGGTCGTGGGTCAGCGCGCGGTGGCGCTCACGCCTCTGTCGCCGAGCGGTTACGTGGAAGTTGCCGGCCGGCGCTACGAGGCGTTCTGCCGCACGGGCCACGCGGCCAAGGATGAAGTCCTGCAGGTTGCGGGGCTCGATAATTTCCGGCTCATCGTCGTCAAAAATTTACCATGAACAACACATCCCTCATTACCCTGGTGCTCATCGGCGTTCCCGCGCTGATTGTGGCTTTCATTATTTTCTCATTTTTCAGCACGTGGCTGAAGGCGATGCTCAACGGCGCACCCGTGAGCATGCTCAATCTTCTCGGCATGCGCCTCGGCGGCGTGCCTTACAATCTGGTCGTGGAGGCGCGCATCACCGCCGTGAAGGCGGGTATCGAGCTGACGACCGACAAGATCTCCGCGCACTACCTCGCGGGCGGTAATGTCGTCCCGACGGTGCAGGCGATCATCGCCGCGCAGAAGGCCGGCATCGAACTTGGTTGGGACCGCGCGTGCGCGATCGACCTCGCCACGAAGGGCTCCGGCAAATCCGTCATCGAAGCGGTGCGCACCTCGGTGGACCCGAAGGTCATTGACTGCCCGAATCCCGAGGGCGGTCGCACGACGATTGATGGCGTGGCGAAGGACGGTATCCAGGTGAAGGTGAAGGCGCGCGTAACCGTGCGCACCAATCTCGGCCGGTTCGTCGGTGGCGCGAAGGAAGACACGATCATCGCCCGCGTGGGTGAAGGCATTGTTTCGACCATCGGTTCCTCCGAGAGCTACAAGGCCGTGCTCGAATCGCCGGATAATATTTCCAAGACCGTGCTCGCGCGCGGCCTCGATGTGGGTTCGGCGTTTGAAATCCTTTCGATCGATATCGCCGACGTGGATGTCGGTGAGAACGTCGGTGCCAAACTGCAGGAAGCACAGGCTGAGGCCAACAAGAGCATCGCGCAGGCGCAGGCGGAAATCCGCCGGGCGGCGGCGGTCGCCGTGGAGCAGGAGATGAAGGCGCGCGTGCAGGAGATGCAGGCGGAGGTGGTGCGTGCGCAATCCGAAGTGCCCAAGGCCATGGCCGAGGCGTTCCGCAGCGGCCGGTTGGGCGTGATGGATTATTACAAGATGGAAAACATCCAATCCGACACCGGCATGCGCAAAGCCATCGCTGATCCGGACGCGAAGAAGTAATCGCGGCACCGCGTGATCATGGATTGGATTCTTGAACATCTGCAGATCCTCGTCGCGGTCGGCGCGGCGTTTGCCTACTGGCTGAACCAGCGCAAGCAGGAGAAGGCCGAGGAAGGCGAAACGCGCGCGGACAACCGCGGGGACTTTGCCCCGCCGGCGCACGTCGATCTCGAGGAGGCCGAGCGCACGCGCCGGATTCAGGACGAGATCCGCCGGAAAATCGCCGAGCGCGCCAGTGGTGGCCCGATCAATGTGCCGCCGCCCGCGCCGGAACCGCCGCCGATCTTCCAGCGGGATACAATGGCGCCGCGGCCGGTGGCTTCGCCGCTGCCGCAACAGCGGGAGCGTGAGTTTGAGCGCGAGAAACGCCGGGAGGAGCAACCGCACACCTTTACGGCGGCGGAAAACGCGGCGCTCGAACGGCAGCGCGAGTTGGATGAGCAGATGAGTGCGCTCGCCGAGGCCAAGCGGGTCGCGCAGCGCAAGGCGGCGGCCATCGCCGCGACGGAGCAGGCGGCGGCATATGCGTCGCCGGCGCGCGGGGATTTGCTGGCGGATCTGCGCGGCGCGCGGAACCTGCGGCGCGCGATGGTCCTGCGCGAAGTGCTTGGTCCGCCGGTGGCGTTGCGCTGAAGGTTTTCGGGGAGAATTTATTGTAACCGCAAAGAACGCAGAGAACACAAAGGAGCCGAAGGTGGGCTCTCTGCGTTCTTGGCGTGCTTCGCGGTTAATTCCCACCTGCGGATCGCTGACTTGGGGCGTGAAAAAGGCGGGGTTTGGAAACCCCGCCCTGCAATTTTTGACTGACGCTGCTCTTAGTTGATCTTGGCGCGGTCGTAGCCTTCGAAGGGCATTGGGTAGCGCTTGCCCTTGATCTCGATCTGCAGGTTTTTGCCGGCACTGGCGTAGATGTAGATCGGCTCGGTCTTGGTCACGACTTCGGTCTGGCCGCGGACGAGGGTCGTGTCAGCGAGGAGGACGCGGCCGCCTTCGACGGTCATCACTTTGACGCGGAGCGTGTCGAGGGCGATAAGGGTGACCGTGTTATCGGCCGCGGGCTGGAGTGGGCTGACGGCGGCTTGCGCGGGGCGGTTGCCGGGCGCGGGAGCATTGTCGCTGACGATGGCCTTGATGGCCCAGACGATGAGCAGGAGGACGAGAATGCCACCGACCGCGATGCCGCCCTTGAAGATGAGTTGCGGGGAAATCGCGGGGCCCTGCGGGAGGCTGCTGCCGCTGCGGCTGAGGCCGGCGGCGCGGCGACCGGAGTCGGCGGGCGCGGAGTTTTCCTCGGCGACGGGGGCGGAATTTTTTTCGGCCGCGCGTTCGTCGGCGGAGGCGATGGAGACTTCCATGCGGCCGTAAACTTCACGGTTGGGCTGGCGGGGGCGGGCCTCACCGCGGCCCAGGGCGGAGAAATCGTTGAGAATCTTGTCCGCCGGCAGTTTCAGAAAGTGGGCGTAGTTGCGCAGGAAACCGCGGACATAGATGTCGGCGAGGTTGAGGTCGAACTGGTTGCTCTCGAACTTGTGCAGGTAGTCGCTGCGAATCTTGGTGGCTTCCGCCGCTTCACGGATGGAGACGCCTTTGCGTTTGCGGGCTTCCTCAAGCCGTTCGCCGATGTTCTGCATGGGAGGTCAGTTAGGGGTTTTGCGCGGACAGGGAAAGAGTGAAATACCGAAAAGGCGCGATATCGGGCGCGGGCTCAGGATTTGCCGCCGGATTCGTAGGTGTCGAGGTCGACCAGGATCTCGCGGGGCGAGGAACCGTTTTCCGGGCCGACGATGCCTTTGTCCTCCATGACATCCATGATGCGGGCGGCGCGGTTGTAGCCGATCCGGAGGCGGCGCTGAATCATCGAAGTGGAAGCGCGCTTGGTGGATCTGAGCACGTCGAGGGCCTGTTGGAACAGCTCCTCGTCGTCGCCGAGATCGCCATCGTCGCCTTCGCCGTCCTCGCCATCTTCATCGTCTTCCGCGGCCGCGCGGTCGATCTGCTGCTGGACGGACTGCGCGTATTGCGGCGGGCCGTTGCGCTTGAGGAACTCGACGATCTCGTGGACTTCCTCATCGGCAACGAAAGCGCCTTGGGCGCGAACGAGGCGGGAAGAGCCGGGCGGGGAAAAGAGCATGTCGCCGCGGCCGATGAGGGTGTCGGCGCCCTTGCCATCGAGGATGGTGCGGGAATCAACCTGCGAGGCGACTTGGAACGCGATGCGCGAGGGCAGGTTGGCCTTGATGACGCCGGTGATGACGTTCACGGACGGGCGCTGGGTGGCGATGATGAGGTGGATGCCGGCGGCGCGGGCGAGCTGGGCGAGGCGGGCGATGGAGTTTTCGATCTCGGCGGGCGCGACCATCATGAGGTCGGCGAGCTCGTCGATGATGGCGACGATGTAGGGCAGACGATCCGGAATGGGCTCGAGACCGTCGTCGGTCGCGGCGGGATCGACGCCGGCGAGGCGGGTTTGAGCGTCGTCGGCGGGCTCGGGGTTTTTCTTGCGGGTGTTGAAACCGACGATGTTGCGGACGTTGACCTTGGCGAACATCTGGTAGCGCTGCTCCATCTCGCCGAGGAGCCACTTGAGGGCGCCGGGGACTTTCTTCGCCTCCGTGACGACCGGGATGAGCATGTGCGGGAGGGTGTTGAAGATTTTAAGTTCAACGACCTTCGGGTCGACCATGATGAGGCGGAGGTCCTTCGGGCTCTTTGAGTAGAGGATCGAGGCGACGATGGAATTGATGCAGACGGATTTGCCCGAGCCGGTGGCGCCGGCGATGAGCAAGTGGGGCATCTTGGAGAGGTCGGAAATGAGGGGCTTGCCGGAGACGTCCTTGCCGAGGGCGATCGGAATCTCGGCCTTGGCGTTGGCCCAGTCTTCGCTCTCGACGATCTCACGCATGCCAACGGGGGTCGGATGCTGGTTGGGCACCTCGACGCCGACGGCGGCCTTGCCGGGGATAGGGGCGAGGATGCGGACGGACTGCGCGCGCATGCCGAGCGCGATGTTCTTGTCGAGGCCGGCGATCTTTTCGACGCGGACGCCGGCGGCGGGAACGACCTCGTAGCGGGTGATGACGGGGCCGACGTGAATCTCGCCAAGGGTAACCTCGACGCCGAACTCACCGAGGATGCGCAGGAGATTTTCGGCGTTCTGGCGGTGCTCTTCCTCACTGTTGCCGGCGACGCCGGTGACCTGCTCCTTGAGCAGTTTCAGCGGAGGGAACTCATATTTGTCGTCCGCGCTCTGAGGAATGATAACCTTGGCTTTCTTGGGCTCCTCGGGCTTGACGATGTTGAGTTCGATTTTCCCGGCAGCGACGGCGAGCGACTTGGTGTCGGTGGCGGTCTGGACTTTTTCCGGAGCAGGCGGGGCCGGCGGCTTCGGCACGGCGGGCGAAGGGATTTTGAGCGCGGGCTGATCCTCGGCGCCGGGCGGTCGGGCGGCGATGGGCTTGGCCAGCGGGTCGTCCTTGGTCTGCGGCACGACGATTTTCTTGCTGCTGACAGGGCCGATCGAAGCGGAGAGCGGGGCGGGGGCGGCGGCGGGTTTGGCGGGCTCGGCCTTTTGTTGCTTGGCGCGGAGTTCGGCGTCCTTCTGGCGGGCGGCGGCGAGCAGGGCTTTTTGCTCGGCGCGCTCCTCGCGCCAGGCGTGGAACATCGCGATGTAGCGCTCGAATTCGGCGCCGATGTCCTTCGTGAAGATGAACATCAGGCTGAACAGGTAGACGGTGCCCAGCAAAAGTCCGGCACCGAAGACCCCGAGCGAGTCCTTCAGGCCGCTTTGGAAAATCACGCTCCCCAACCAGCCGCCGATGCCGTGGGGAAAGTAGTCGCTGACCTTGAAGCTCTCAAACATCGCGCCGAGGGCCGAGAGGGCGGCGATCGCGATGATCATGGCGATCAGGCGCGTGCCGGCGAGGCGACGGGCGTTGCGCAGAGAAACATAGAGCAGCCACAGCAGAAAAATCGGCACGAGGACGATGCTCAAACCGATGGTGAAGAGCAGAATCCACACGCCATTGGCACCCCAGAGACCCACGAGATTGGTGCTGGTCGGATGGGAGCTCGAGAAACTGCTTTGCGTCGGCGTATAGTCCACCCACGCCACAATGATCAGTGAGGCGAAGAGGAAGCAGACCAAGGCGGCGACCCAGTTTGGGCGGTAGCGCGGGCCTTGGAAGGAAGGCCCGTTATTTGGGTTTGAAGTCTCTGGCTTGGGCATTTGTGTGGGCCGTCTTATCTTGTGCGGATTCCACGCTAAACGACAGGGCGGTCAAATGTAAACCCCCCGTCCGGCGTTTCACAGAAAACTCATATAAAAACCATGCGAGAAATCCTCCGTTTTGAACCGATTTACCAAGACCGTGTCTGGGGTGGCCGCGCCTTTGAGGCGGCGTTGGGTCGTGCGCTGCCGGCCGACCGGACCATCGGCGAAAGCTGGGAAATCGTGGACCGCGCCGAGGCGCAGTCCCGGGTGAGCGGCGGAGCGCATGAGGGCGTGACGTTGCGGGCGCTGTTGAAAAAGCACGCGGCCGACATCATGGGGCCGGCGTGGCCGGCGGATAAGCCGTTCCCGATTCTGATCAAGTGGCTCGACTGCCGCGAACGGCTCAGTCTCCAGGTGCACCCGCCGGCGGCGATTGCGGGCCAGCTCAACGGCGAACCGAAGACGGAAAACTGGTATATCGCCGACACGGCGCCCGGCGCGCAGCTGATCGTGGGCCTCAAGAAAGGCGTGACGCGGGCGAGCTTCGAGAAGGCCATCATCGAGCAGACGGTGGAAAGCTGCGTGCACAAGTTCCGCGTGGCCGAGGGCGACTCCATCCTCGTGCACAGCGGCCAGGTGCATGCGATTGATGCGGGCAATCTCATCCTCGAGATCCAGCAAAACTCCGACACGACCTATCGCGTTTACGACTGGGGCCGCGCCGGGCTCGACGGCAAGCCGCGCCAGTTGCACGTGGCGGATTCGCTCAAGTGCATCCAGTGGGATGACTTCGAGCCCTCGCCGGTGCGCGGTGCGCCAACTTCGGCGGTGATCGCGGATTGCGACGAGTTTCGGATTCGTCGCGTGGTGCTCAGCCCCGGTGAAAAACTCACGTTTGCCGCCGGCCAGGAGCCGCGCTTGCTGAGCGTCGTCAGCGGCAGCCTGCACTTTGGCGGCGTGACGCTGGGACGCGGCGACAATGCGCTGCTCCCGTATGCGGGCGAATTCACCGGCGTGGCGAATGAGCCGGGGATTTTGCTCATCACGGAAAAATTTGTCTGAGCGTGTCATGACTGCCGTCCGCCCAGCCGCGCTGCGCGGCGGCATCATGTTCAAGCTGCTGCTGCTGCTCGTCCTGTTCGGGGCGGTGGCGTCGCTCGCGTGGATGTTGCTGCTGCCCGGCTTCGTGACCTCGCGGCTGCGGCAGCGCACGGGATTTGACGCCAGTGTCGCCAGCCTGATGGTGAACCCGTTCACCGGGCGTGTGGTGGCGCGCGGCTTTGTGCTCAACAATCCGCCGACGTTTCCGCGCGCGGAATTCCTGCAGGTGCGCAGCTTCGAGGCCGACGCGGAGGTGCTTACGCTCTTGACGGCCAAGCCGGTGTTTACGCGCGTGACGCTGGACGTCGCGCTGGTGGCGCTGGTCAAACGGGCCGACGGCCGCACCAATGCGAACGTGTTTCAAAGTTACCTGCTGGAGGACGCCCCGGCGGCCGGTCCGGTCCGACGGACGAAGCCAGGGGAGGAGCGCCAACCTTTTCTGATTCGTCAGCTTGAGGTGCGTTTCGACCGTTTCTTGACCGCCGACTACACGCGCCGCGACCCGGTGGTGCGCGAGTATCCGCTCGGGCTCAACCGCACGTTCAGCAACGTCACGGATTCGCGACAATTGCTGCTGCCGGGTTCGCTGGACCAGCTTTTTGCGCTTACGGGGGCGGTGGGCACGCTGTTGCCGGAAGACCTGGCGCAGGCGCTGGACAGCGCGATGCGTTCCGGGACCGATGTGGTTCGCGAGCTCACCCGGCGCAATCCGACTATTTTGCCCGGATTCACCGATGCACTTGAAGAAAGCAAGAAGCCGTAGTTGAGTGACCGTTTACTATGACCAGTCCCGAATCCACTGATACCGACCACGCGGCCCAAGCCCAGCCCGCGGCGGATGCTGCCGCATCCCCGGCCGTTGATGCCCAGCCGACGAAGCCGACCCTGGAAGAGCAACTGGCCGCGGCGAAAGCCGAGTCGGCGGCGCACTATGACCGCTTCATGCGCGCCGCGGCGGACCAGGAAAACTTCCGCAAGCGCGTGACCCGCGAGAAGGACGAGCTGCGCCAGTATGCCGCGTCGCGCGTGCTGGAAGATTTGCTGCCCGTGATCGACAATCTCGGCCTCGGCCTGGCGGCGGCGAAGCAGCCGAACGCTGACCTTAAAAGCATGACCGGTGGCGTCGAGATGGTGCTCACGCAATTGAAGAGCGCGCTCTCCGGCCACGGGTTGACGGAAATCAACCCGGCGGGCGCGGCCTTCGACGCCCACCAGCACGAAGCGATCTCGCAAGTGCCGAGCGCGGACGTGCCCGAGGGGAATGTTGTCACGGTGGTGCGCACGGGCTATTCCTTAAACGGCCGTCTGCTGCGGCCGGCCTCCGTGATCGTTTCCAGCGGTCCGGCCAAAGCTTGAGCTGACCTCCCATGGCCAAAGAAGACTATTACGAGCTGTTGGGCGTTTCGAAAACCGTCACGCCCGAGGAACTGAAGAAGGCCTACCGCAAGAAGGCGGTGCAGTATCATCCCGACAAAAACCCGGGCAACAAGGAGGCGGAGGAGACTTTCAAGAAAGTCTCGGAAGCCTACGAGGTGCTCAACGACGCCGAGAAGCGCGCCGCGTATGACCGCTACGGCCATGCGGCGTTTCAGAATGGCGGCGGCGCGCCGCGCGGCGGTGGTGGCGGGGGCGGCGGCGGGTTTCACGACCCGTTCGATATTTTCCGCGAAGTCTTCAACCAACAGGGCGGCGGTGGTGGTGGCGGGATTTTCGAAGAGATGTTCGGCGGCGGAGGCGGTGGGCGCGATGGCGGCCGCGACGGCTCCGACCTGCGTTACGACCTTGAGATCACACTCGAGGAAGCGGCGCGCGGCGCGGAGAAGGAGATTTCGTTCCGCAAGAACGTCACCTGCGAACGCTGCGACGGCAGCGGCGCGGAGCCCGGCTCGAAAAAAGTCACCTGTCCGACCTGCAAAGGCCATGGCCAGGTGATTTCGTCCCAAGGCTTTTTCAAGGTCCGCAGCGTTTGCCCTGGCTGTCATGGCTCGGGGATTAAAATCGAGAAGCCCTGCACCGCATGCCGCGGCGAGGGTCGCGCGCCGAAGACGACGAAGCTCAATGTGCGGATCCCGGCCGGCGTGGACAACGGCTCGCGCCTGCGTTCCGCGGGCAATGGCGAAGCCGGTCTTGCGGGCGGCCAGTCGGGCGACCTCTACATCGTGCTCAACGTCAAGGAGCACGAACTGTTCGAGCGTCAGGACGACAATCTGTTCTGCGAGATTCCGATCAAGTTCACGCTCGCGACGCTGGGCGGCACGATCGAGATCCCGACCCTGTTCGGCAAAGCCTCGCTCAAAATTCCGTCAGGCACACAAAGCGGCACGACCTTCCGCTTGCGCGAAAAGGGCATGCCCTCGCTGCGCGGCGGCCGCCAGGGCGACCAGCTCGTGCGCGTGCAGGTGGAAGTGCCGGGTTCGCTCACGAGTGAACAGCGCAAGCTGTTGGAAGAATTCGCCCGCGTGAGCGGCGACGCCAACGAGCCGACGTCGAAAACCTTCTTCGAGAAGGCGAAGAAGTTCTTCTGAGCGCGGGCGCGCGCGATGTCGCGCCTTAGCGCTTGGCGAGCTTCACATCCATCCACACCGCGAGCGTTAGCACGGCGCCGCGGGCGATGAATTTCAGTTCCGGCGGCACGGCGAGCAGCGTCATGCCGTTGAGCAGGCTGGCCATGATCAGCGCGCCGAAGATCACGCCAGGCACGCTGCCGCGACCGCCCCGCAGGCTCGTGCCGCCGATCACGCACGCGGCGATGGCATCAAGTTCCATGAGATCGCCGACGGTGGTGGTCGAGGCGCCGGAGTAGGCGGTTTGCATCAGGCCGGTAATGGCGACGATGCCGCCCAGAAGTGTGAAGGCGATGATGACGACGCGTTGCACCGGCACGCCGGAGACGAAGGCGGCCTCTTCATTGCCGCCGATGGCGTAGAGGTGCCGGCCAAAGGGCGTGTGGCGGGTGATGAGATGGATGACGAAAGCGATCACGCCCAAAATCACCACGGGCAGGGGAATGCCGCGAAACTGGTTCACCGTGAGCACAAACAGCAGGAGGCCCTGCGCGGTCAGCAGAAGCTTGAGGAAGGTGAGCTCGGCATCGTCGACCTCGAAGCCCATGGCGGCGCGACGTTTCCGGCCGCGCAGGTGGATGGCGACGAGCGCGATGACCACGAGCGCGATCAAGGTGTAGCTCGCGATGGGCGGGAGGTAATACGTGGTGAGGAGCGAGTAGAGGTTGGGACGGCCGCCGGGGGCGACGGGGACGGTTTGCGTGCCGATCACCAGCCAGAAGATACCCTTGAGGATGAGCAGGCCGCCGAGGGTGACGATGAAGGCGGGGATGCGTTGCCGCACGATGAGCGTGCCCTGGGCATACCAAATCAACAGGGCGAGGGCGATGGCCGGCGCGAAGGCAGGCAGCGCGGCCCAGTCGTGCTTGATGATGAGCACCGAGGCGACGCCGCCGATGAGGCCGACGCCGCTGCCGACCGAGAGATCGATATGGCCGGGCAGGATCACGAGCAACATGCCGAGCGCGAGCGTGGCGGTGATGGCGAGCTCGACGGAGAGGGCGGAGAGGTTGCGCGCGGAAAGATATTGCGGCGACGCGAGGGCGAAGAACGCCCAGATGGCCACGAGGCTGAAGAGCAGCGAGAAGTCGCGGAGAGAGAGTTTGGTTTTCATGACTAGGCGACAGAGAGGGACCGGCCCATGGCGGCGGCGAGGAGGTTGGCGGGGGTGGCTGCGTGGCGGGTGAAGGTGCCGCCGACGCGGCCGGCGTGGAGCATGAGGATGCGGTCGCTCATGCCCATCAGCTCGGGCAATTCGCTGGAGACCAGCACGACGGCCTGGCCGGCGGCGGTCAGGCGGTTGATGAGTTCGTAGACTTCGAGCTTGGCGCCGACGTCAATGCCGCGCGTGGGTTCGTCGAGGAAGATGACGCGGGGCTCGGTCATGAGCGCCTTGCCAATGACGACCTTCTGCTGGTTGCCGCCGGAAAGCGTGCCGACGGGCGTTTCGAGGGACGGGGCCTTGACGCGGAGGGAGGCGAAAAATTTCTGATTGGTGCGGACTTCGGTCTCCTCGTCGACGAACAGGCCGCGGCGCAGGCGGGTGATGGAGGAGAGCGAGAGGTTGAAGCCGATGTCGCGCGCGAGCACGAGGCCGTAGCGTTTGCGGTCCTCGCTCACGAGCGCGAGACCGCGGGCAAGGGTTTCGACGGGAGAGGAAAAAGGCAGCGGCCGACCGGCGAGAGTAACCTGGCCGCCGAGCCGGGCGCCCCAGGCGCCGAAGAGGTGCATGAGGAGCTCGGTGCGGCCGGCGCCCATGAGGCCGCCGATGCCGAGGACTTCGCCGGCGCGCACGGCGAAGCTGATGTCGTGCAGCTGCGCGGGCTGGCCGGCGGCGGGCGCGGCGCTGAGGTTTTCCACTTGGAGCAGGATTTCGCCGGGAGCGGGGGCGACGCGGGGGAAGAGGTCCTGGATTTCGCGGCCGACCATGTCGTGGATGACGCGGTGCTTGGAAATGGCGGCGGTGGCGTGCGTTGAAATCGTGGCGCCGTCGCGCAGGACGGTGATGCGGTCGGCGACGGCGAAGACCTCGTCGAGCTTGTGGGAGATGTAGATGCAGGCGATGCCGCGGGCGCGGAGGTCGCGGATGAGGGCGAGCAGGGTGTCGACTTCGCGCTCGGCGAGGGCGGCGGTGGGTTCGTCGAGGATGAGGATGCGCGTGCGTTTGCTGAGGGCCTTGGCGATTTCGACGAGTTGCTGCTGGCCGACACCGAGGCGGGAGACCGGGGTGTCGGTGGAAAGTGTAAGACCGACCTGGGCGAGCGCGGCGCGGGCGGCGGTGTGGAGCTTTTCCCAATCGAGGAGCGGACCGCGGCGGGGTTCGCAGCCGAGGAAAATATTCTCGGCGATGGTGAGCTCGGGCACGAGGGCGAGTTCCTGATAGATGACGGCGATGCCGTCGCGCTGGGCGTCGCTGATTGAGTGGAACTGCGCGGGGCGGCCCTCGACACAAAGCTCGCCTTCGTAGCTGCCGTGCGGGTGCAGGCCGGAGAGGAGCTTGATGAGCGTGGATTTGCCGGCGCCGTTTTCGCCGCAGAGGGCGTGCACTTCGCCGGGGCGGAGGTCGAAGCTGACCTCGCGCAGGGCAGTGACGCCGGGGAAGCGCTTGGTGATGGCGCGGGCCTCGAGGAGGGCGGCCATGGGATTATTTTTGGTAAACGGCCTCTCGCGGGTGGAAACCGTCGGCGATGACGGTGGCGTCGATCGAATCCTTGTCGACGACGTGGACGGGCAGGAAGATGGCGGGCACGTTGATCTTGCCGTTGTTGAGCTCTTCCTTGGCGACGATGACTTGGCGCCGCGCGAGGCGGACGGCGAGTTCGGCGGCGGTGTTGGCGAGATTTTTGATCGGCTTGTAGATGGTCATCGACTGCGTGCCCTCGACGATGCGCTGGCAGGAGGTGAGGTCGGCATCCTGGCCGGTGACGAGGACCTTGCCGGCGAGACCTTCCTCGAGGAGGACCTGGATCGCGCCGCCGGCGAGGATGTCGGCGGAGCAGAGGACGGCGTCGATGTTGCGTCCGCCCTTGGTGATGGCGGCGTTGAGGACCTTCTTGGCGTTTTCGGGGCGCCAGCCGTCGCACCAGTCTTCGTGGACGAGCTCAATGTCACCGCGGGCGATGGCGGGGTTTAGGATATTGTCCTGACCCTGCTTGAAGAGGAAGGCGTTGTTGTCGGTTTTGGAGCCGAGCAGGCGGACGATGCGCGCCTTGCGGCCCTTGAGCCGGTCGACGAGGTAACCGGCCTGGAGTTCGCCGACGCGGACGTTGTCGAAGGTGAGGTAGAGATCGAGGTCGCTGTTGAGGATGAGGCGGTCGTAGGCGAGCACGGGGATGCCGGCCTCGTGGGCAAGACTGACGCCCTTGGCCATCGCGGCGCCGTCGTGGGGAATGATGACGAGGGCGTCGATTTTGTTGCTGATGAGCGCCTCGCAATCGCGGACCTGGCGGGTGTCGTTGCTGTTGGCGGAGACGACGAGGACGTCGGCGCCGAGTTCCTTGGCGCGGGCGACGAACATGTCGCGGTCGTGAGTCCAACGCTCGACCTCAAGCGTATCCATCGAGAGGCCGATGAGCGGGCGGCGCGGGCCGTCAGAGGTGGCGGGGTTGCCGCCGGCGCCGCGATGGAGGGTCAGGCCGATCAGCAGCGAGAGAACAAGGGATAGGACAACAAGGGCGATGCGGGATTTCATCGGGGGGGGAATTGAGCAAAGGGAGGGAAACGTAATTTACAATGGCAGACTGGCATGGGAGCGTGCCGCAGACGTGAAATTGGAAAATCCCAAACTCCTGACGCTGGATGAAGCCATGGCCGAGCGCGCCAAGCTGCGCGCGGCGGGCAAGAAACTGGTGCTGACGAACGGGGTCTTCGACCTGCTCCACACGGGGCATCTTTATTACCTGAAGGAAGCGCGGAAGCTCGGCGATGCGCTCTATGTGGCGATCAACAGCGATGCGAGTGTGAAGGCCCTGAAGGGGCCGGCGCGGCCGGTGATGAACGAGGAGCAACGGGCCTACGCGCTCGGAGCGTTGTGGTTTGTGAGTGGGATCGTGATTTTTCGCGAAAAGCGGCTGGTGCCGGAAATTCGTGTGCTGCGCCCGGACGTCTACTGCAAAGCCGGGGACTACACGTTGGATAAATTGAACCCCGAGGAACGCACCGAGTTGGAGGAAGTGGGGGCGAAGATCGAGTTTCTGCCGTTTCTGGCGGGGTTCAGCACGACGAACCTCATTGCGAAAATCCGGGCCGCCGGGGAAATCTGAAATTTATGCGCGTTGTCATCCTTGGTTCAGGTCGCGGCAGCAATGCGGCGGCGATTTTGGAAGCCCAGCAGGCGGGGCGGCTGGGCCGCGCGCGTGTGGTGCAGATTTTCGCCGACAAACCGGACGCGGGCATCCTCGCGCTGGGGGCGAAGCACGGCGTGCCGGCGGCTTACCTCGATCCGGCGCCGTTCAAGACGAAGCTCGAGGGCGAAGGCGAGGCGCGCTACATCGCGGCGATCCGCGCGGCGCAGGCTGATCTGGTGGTGCTGGCGGGGTTCATGCGAGTGATCAAACCGGGGTTTCTTGAGGCATTTGCGGGGAAGGTCATCAACCTGCACCCGAGTTTGTTGCCGAGTTTTCCCGGGTTGGACGGCATCGGTCAGGCGTGGCGCCGCGGCGTGAAGGTGACGGGGTGCACCGTGCACTACGTGACGCCGGAAGTGGATGGCGGGCCGATCATCGATCAGGCGACGGTGCGCGTGGAGCCGGGCGACACGCTCGAGACGCTCGCGGCGAAGGTGCATGTGGCGGAACATGCGCTGCTGCCGGCGGTGGTGGCGCGGTTGAGCGAGCGCTGAGAAAACCGGGACGCGCGCGGCATGGATCCGGTTGTCTGGCAGATGCCGCTGAAAAATCCGCCGCAGCTCGTGCTGGGCGGGCGGGCGGTGCACGGGCGCATCCGCGAGGAGGCGTTTCAACTGCCGGAATTGTGGAGCCTGCATCTGTATCACTACGATGGCGTGCTGTCGGTCGATGGCCGGGAGTTTGAGATCGCGCCGGGGCGGGCGAGTGTCACGCCGCCGAATGCGCGGATCGTTTATCGGTTTCGCGGCGAGTCGCAGCATGTGTATGCGCATTTCCGGCTGCCACTGGGCGGCGATCCGGTGCCGATGCAGGCGATGCAGGATGTGGGCGATTTGTTTGGGTCGGTCAGCCGGGCGCTGGAAGAAGCCGTGGGCTGGCTGCCATCGCAGCCGCGGCGGGCGTCGGTGCGGTTGTGGGATGTGCTCTGGCAACTCGCGGGTCAACCGATGACGGAGCACGCGCCGAATGTGCGTCTGCACCCGGCGTTGAGCCGAGCCGTGCGCGAGATCGAGCTGCATCTGTCGCAGCCGCTGTCGATCCCCGACATCGCGCGGCGGGCGGAGATTTCGCACAACCATTTGACGCGGTTGTTTCGCGCGCAGTTTGGCCTGACGGCGGAAGGTTATATTCGGAGCCGGCGGATCGGCCGGGCGCTGCACCTGCTCCGGCACACGACGATGGCGGTGAAATCAATCGCGGCCGAAGTGGGGCTGCCCGACCTGCATTTTTTCAACAAGACGATTCGCGGCGCGTGCGGGAAGAGTCCGCGGGAGTATCGCGGACAGCACGAAGGAGAGTGAGAATTGGCCTTACTGAGGCAGTGGCGTCAGCGGCTTTTGCCGCCGCAGCCATTGGCGGAGGAAAATCCATGCAGCAAAGCCGGCGACGAGCCAAAGCGCGGTGGGCGCGGGAGCTTCCTTAAAGTCCAAGGCCGAGTTTTGATCGAGCTTCTGACGTTCGCTGATGTCGAGCATCCGCCACTGGGCGGTGTTTTCGACGACGATGTAGCTCGTGCAGGCGAGCATCACGCCGCTGGCGCGGCTGGTCTGCACCAATGTTTTCAGATCCACGCCGGAGTTTCCGGGGGTGCGGGCGTAATTCTGTTGCAACACCTGCAAGCCAACAGCGCGGCCCCATTGGGTGTTGGCGGGCTCTTCGTTCACTTCCGTTAGCGGCTGCCACGCGGATTCTTCGGGAGACCAATACGAGAGCACATCTGTGCCGGGACCAGACGTGAAATAAGCGGGCAGGTTGCGCACCCATGGACGCAGCGAATGCCCCAAGCGGAGCAGAGGCGCATCCGCAGCAGGTTCGGCAGGGAACAAGGTGATAAAACCTCCCGCAGTGTCGGTGGCATGGATTTCGAGTCCAGCAACCAAGTCGCGCCACGCGGGGCTGATCTCGAGCGTGAGCGGGGTGGAGGGTAGTTGCCGGCTGAGAATCACGAATACCGGTCGTGGCGGCGGTTCGTCGGAGGAGCCAGCGTCGAGATCCAAGTCGCGATGCCGTTGCAACGCCTGCGAGATGGCGAGATCAGGGGAAAAGCCGCCACGCAGGGGCAATGCGGAGAGGGAATCTTGCGGCGAGGTCAGGACGCGGGTTTCGTAGTTGGTCAGCGTGATTTCCGGGGTCGTGGAAGACGGGAAGCGACGACGTAGCGCGGCGATCGCGGTGGAGAGATCACCGTCGAAGCCCTGGTCGGCTGAACGGTCCACGATGACGTGGAGGTAGGGTTCGCGTTTCACGATGGGCAATGCGAGGCGCTCCAGACCGACGACGACCGACTGGCCGTTGTCGAGTCGGACGATGCGCGGGGATAGCTTTTGCCCGAGTTCCGACAACACCGTGGCGGGATCGTTATCCATCGGGAGCGGAATTTTATCGGCCAGCGCGGCCGGCACGAGGAAATCAATGGCGACGATGCTCGGGGTGCCGGCGACGACGGGGAAAGCGCGCAGTTCGAGTTCGTCGGGCCGGTTGTAGAAAAGCAGCCCGGGATCGCGACGTTCGCTATCGCGGATCATGGTGTAGACCCACAGCGCGGTCTTTTTCTCGGTGATGCGGCCCGGCACGGCGGTGCCGTTGATATGGAGACGGAAGCCGGTCACATAAATCCCGGCGGGAAGGGGCAAGGTTTTGACGTATTCGGCGGGCTGTGAACCGGTGTTAGTCAGCGTCAACTGAAGCGTGACGACGGTCGCTTTGCCTTCCGTGGGAGTCTGGGTTACGACCAGCGAATCCAAGGCGACGGTGCGTGGTGCTGGCGCCGCGCGGGGCATGCGGTCGCGATCACGCACGCTGGCGCGGGATCGGCCGCCGTCACGGCGAGTTGCGTTGTCGTTTTCCGAATCGGATGAAGTCCCGAAAAACACTTGTTCAAGCCGGGCGAGTTTGTTGTCAGGCAGGACGAGATGGTCGAAGACGAGCCACGAATAGTAATCCGAAAGGAGCGGATAATAGATGCCGTTTTTGTAGCTGTGGTGATTAGCCAGGGCGCGGCGCAGATTGATGAGGCTGTCGTCGCAGGTGATCGCGCTGCCGCGGATGGCGGGCGTGTAGACGTAATTGAGGGCGGCGTTGAGCGCAGCTTTGTCGGCGAGCGCGCGGCCGGTGAAAAAGGCCGGGAGCAGTAGGAAACTTAAGCCGCCGACGAGCAGCCAGCGACCGGTGGGGCCGTGGCGGGTTTTGGCGAGCAGGCTGAGATGCAGGACGAGCAGGACGGTGGGAGTTAGCACCAGAAATCCCGCGCCGAAGGCGATGACCGCCACGATCGAAAGCGGCAGGAAGGGCAAAAACACTACGAAGAAATACAGCGTGAACGGCAGGGTGACGCAGAGCAGGCTAAAGCTCAGCAGCGGGCGGCGAGTGTGCCAGCAGGAGGCCAGGAGCAGAATCGCGGCGTTGAGCGTGGTGAGAGCATAAACTTCCCAAGCTTGGAAATCGTTAGGAAATGGGATGCTGGAGTTAAGCCAGAGGCCCGCGAGGGGAAGGACGAAGGCGAAGCAGAGGATGGCGAGACGTTCGCGGGTAACGCTCCAGGTGCTGGTGTGACGCAGGAGATGGGCGAGCCCGCGGATGAGCGCTACAAACATGGCCACACCGAGCAGGGAGATCAGAATCCCAATGAAAACGATGCCGCCCTGCAAAAATTTATCCACGCGGACAAGCAGTTGGAAAAAGGTGTAAAGCAGCACCGGCGCAGCGATGGCGATGCTGAGATTAAAGGCGATGGTGCGGCCCTGTTGCTTTGAGGGTTGCGCGCAGGCGAGCCGGAGCAGGCCCCAAAAAAGCGGCAGCATGGCAAAGGCGAACTGATTGTAGAAAAACCGCTGCTCAGGGTAAATCCACGCAGTCACCGAGCGCGGGAGCAGTTCGCTCTCACCCCAATACAGGCAAAGCCCGAGGTAAGCGATTTGCACGGCCACGGCAGGCACGCCCCACCAAGCGGAGATATGCCCGGCGGCCGAGGAATTCCGTGAGATGAGTCGGCGGCCGGCGAAATAGAGACCGAGCGCGATGACGAGGTTGAGCACCCCCGCTAGGCCCAAGGCGTGAGCGTGAGCGCTCTCGGTGGCGTCCATGTTTCCTTCAATGAGGTTGTAGCCCTGGAGATTGAGCAGCAGCAGGATCGTGATGGGTATGATCCACAACCACAGCAGCGCAGCCGGGCCCAGCAGGACGGGCGGCAGGAGCGGGGCGGAAGGTTTTACTTCAAGCTCAGGCGGTGGTGTGGGGACGGGGACGGCCATAAATTTCGAGGAGGAGGTTGAGGGCGATGAGCGCGGGCAGAAAAACGGCGATCCCGGTCAATAGGTGCAGGAAACCGTCGTAGGCCGGCGGCAGATGAGGGCTGGCCCAGCGATGCCCCTGCGCCACAGCGATCAGGCGAAGCGCGTTGATAAAAATCGCCAGAGGCAGGGCGGCAGCGAGTGCGGCCGGGATGGCGAAGAGTAGTTGGGTTGCATGCCTTGTCCGGCGGCCGAAATGCCAGCCGAGCAACGTCGCGGTGAGCAGGAAGAAATCCGTGGCACTACACAGGGTGGTTACGAGCAAGGGTGGATGAGCAAAACCCAGAGCCCAGCCGTTGGCCAAGGGCGTGGCTGGCACTCCTGCGAGCAGGCCCGCCAGTCGCGCGGCACTGCTGATGAACAACGCGGAGGCTGGCGCAGAGGCCAAGTGTAAGGCGGAAGCGCCCATGGCGGCGGCGGCGAGTGCGGCCAGTAGCGGACGCAGAGCGATAGAGCGTGGCAGGGGCATGAGCGGCCGGCGGGCAGGATGGGCCGGGAGGGCAACTTTCATGGGGTAACCCTACGGGCTTAATGTGCGCGGAAAGAGAAGGGAGGATGAATTTGGCGTGAAAACCAGGGTTACGATGGGAGCCAGAATTGGCGTTGCGGCGAGCGGCGGTGGTGGGGACGCTGGCGGCTATGAGTTTGATTGAAATCAAGGCGGAGATTCCGGCGGCGAACGTCGAGGCGACCGATACGGTGTTGCTCGAACTGCAGGTCGAGGGCTGGGGTCTGCTAGAGGATGCGATCGCCAAACGGGCGTGGATCGTCGGCATTTTTGCCTCGGAGGACGAGGCGCGGACACGGTGGACGGAGCTGCGGCCCTTGCTGGGCGAGACGACCGAGCCGGGCGTGCGCGTGCTGGCGGATCAAGACTGGCGCGACAGCTACAAGGCGCATTTCAAGCCGTGGCAATTTGGCCGGCTGCACTGGGTGCCGGTGTGGGAACGGGCGACTTATCCGCTGCCGGCGGGCGCCGTCGTGATTTGGCTCGATCCGGGGCTGGCGTTTGGCACGGGCAACCACGAGACGACGCGCCTGTGCTGCGAGCGGCTGGTGGCGTTTGCCGAGAAACGCGGCACGAGCGGACGGGTGATCGATGCGGGTTGCGGCTCAGGGATTTTGGCGCTGTCGGCGGCGAAACTCGGGTTTCGCGGCGTGGCGGGCTTCGACAACGACGCTGAGGCGGTGCGCGTGAGCGAAGAAAACGCGGCGCTCAACGATATGGCAGGCGCGGTGCGGTTTTTCACGGGTGATCTCGTGAGTGGGCTGGCGGGAGAGCCGGCGGATTTGCTGATGGCGAACATCCAGGCCGATGTGCTGATGCGGTTTGCGCCGGAGTTGCTCGCGGCGGTGGCGCCGGGTGGCTCGCTGGTGCTGAGCGGGATTTTGGCGATCGAACTGGAGAAGGTGCGCGACGTGTTTAGCGCCGCGGCGCCGGGTTGGTCGGTGCAAACGCGTGTGATGGGCGAGTGGAGCGATCTGGCGATGGTGCGAGGTGGGTGAGCGCACGGGCGCTTAGAGCTGCGAATTGGGCGCAAAAAAACGGCTCCCGAGATGGGAGCCGTTGGACGGCTAGAGAAATTGATGTGCAATGATTTAGGAGAATAAATCGGTCGGAGTGCGGTTCATGAATTCCTCCATGTAGGCGGTCGTGGCCTTGCCCTCGATAAAGACGGGGTCGGACATGATGGCCTTGTGGAGCGGGATGGTGGTCTTGATGCCGCGCACGAGATACTCGCTGAGGGCGCGGTAGGTGCGCTCCAAGGCGGTTTTGCGGTCGCGCCCGTAGCAGATCAGCTTGCCGATCATGGAATCGTAGTAAGGCGGGATTGTGTAGCC
Organism: uncultured Opitutaceae bacterium; assembly: GCA_964525935.1. Classification (GTDB taxonomy): domain Bacteria; phylum Verrucomicrobiota; class Verrucomicrobiia; order Opitutales; family Opitutaceae; genus UBA2377. The sequence continues at coordinate 576,303 of CAZGJZ010000002.1, forward strand.
GGAATAGGCATGGGAATCCACGCGGACGCCGTGGCCGCCGGGGGCGTAGTAAAGCGTGATCGTGCCAGGGGAGGGGATGAAGTTGCGGGCGGGATCCTCGGCGTTGATACGGCACTCGATGGCGTGCTTCTCGAACTTGATATCGCTCTGGTCGAAGGAGAGTTTCTCGCCGTTGGCGACGAGGATCTGCTGCTTGATGAGATCGATGCCGGTGACTTCCTCAGTCACGGGGTGCTCAACTTGCACACGGGTGTTCATCTCGATGAAGTAGTAATTACCCTTGGCATCGACGAGGAACTCGATGGTGCCGGCGTTTTCGTATTCGGCGGCTTCAGCGGCCTTGATGGCGTGTTTTCCCATCCTTTTCCGCAAATCAGGCGTCAGAAAAGGGGAAGGGGACTCTTCGATGAGCTTCTGGTGACGGCGCTGGACGGAGCAGTCGCGTTCACCGAGGTGGACGAGCTTGCCGTGGCTGTCGCCGAGGATCTGGAACTCGATGTGACGGGGCTTTTCGATGTAGCGCTCGATGTAGACGGCGCCGTTGCCGAAGGCTTTTTCGGCTTCGTTGCGGGCGACATGGTATTCCTTGGCGAAAGAGACGTCGTTGTGCGCAATGCGCATGCCGCGACCGCCGCCGCCAGCGACGGCCTTAATGATGACGGGATAGCCGATCTTGCGGGCCCATTTGACGGCTTCGGCTTCGGTCTCGACGGGACCATCAGAGCCGGGGACGGTGGGGACGCCGGCTTTGCGAACGGTATCCTTGGCAATGGCCTTATCGCCCATCATTTTGATGGATTTAGACTTAGGTCCGATAAATTTGATATTACAGGACTCGCATTGCTCGGCGAATTTGGCGTTTTCGGAGAGAAAACCGTAGCCAGGGTGGATCGCATCGACGTCGGCGATTTCGGCGGCGCTGATGATGCGATCGGCGCGAAGATAGCTGTCAGCGCTGCGAGGACCGCCGATACAGATGGCTTCGTCGGCGAGCTGCACATGGAGCGATTGGACATCGGCTTCGGAGTAAACAGCGAGCGTCTTGATTCCCAATTCACGGCAGGCGCGAATAATACGGAGGGCGATTTCACCGCGGTTGGCGATGAGGATTTTTTGAATCATGATTGGGGGAGTGTGGCGCTAATGTATCGCGCGCACTGATTTAGTGAATCAGTGCGCAGGGATGAGGCGGCCGGGTTGATCAACCCTGTTTAACCTTGAATAGGCGCTGGCCGTATTCGACGGGCTGGCCGTTTTCCACGAGAACTTCGAGGATGGTGCCTTTGGCCTCAGCCTGGATCTCATTCATGATCTTCATCGCCTCGATAATGCAGACGACGGAAGTTTCGGTGACCTTGAGGCCGGTGTCGGCGAAGGCTTTGCTCTCAGGGGAGGCGGCACGGTAGAATGTGCCGACCATGGGAGATTTGATGTAAACGATGTCAGCGGCCTCAGCGGCGGGGGCGGGAGAGGAGCTAGCGGAAGGGGAAGGCTGGGCGGAGGACGCTTGCGGCTGGGCAGGAGCGGCTGTTTCCGAAGAAATCGGGAAAGGAGGATTGGATGAGCGCCCAGTGGAGACGATGGGCAATCCGTTCGCGCCTCGACGGATTTTGAGCTTAAAACCCTCCTCCTCGACCGCAAATTCGGTCAATTCGGAGCGTTTCATCAAATCGATAATCTGCTTAATTTGTTTTAAGTCCAAGCGATGCCTTGGTTGAGTTACGGTGCTGGTTGGTCCGTTGTTAGTGGCGTTAAAGGGAAGATCGTTCAAAAAAACCGGCCCGATAGCAATCACGGAATTTTTGAAGAAAAGGCGCACTTTTGAGGAAAACGCGTGAAAATCGGCGGATTTCAGCGAAAAACTACGATATTTATGCGTATTCGCAATTAGGGCGGATCAAGGGTTATTGATACGAAGCGTGTCACTGCAAGGAATGCCTTATGCTTTTACAAATATTGAGCCCAAATTGGGGGAAATTGACGGATTCGTGAGGATTTTAGCGGAAAATGGCTATTGGGCCGCGGATTTTGCCGTGCAGGCGTTGATGGAAAGAAGGCAGGAAGGGTAATAATCCATGCGGATAAGCGACCAGGCTTTGAGTTCTCCGACGAGCGGAGAGCTTAGCGATTGTCGCGGAAATGCCATCAAACGATAGGCCGTTAGGGCTGGCCTGACATTAGCTATGGCGATGAAGTGACCGGATCGGCGGATTGGCCGCATCGGAGGGCGGGCGGCAAGTTATGCCCAAGCTTGGAATCTAGGTCCGTAAGTTGGCGATGCCATGGGCTGGGGGTTCCGAGGGCTAGCGTTTGGGTTTCTGGGTTAATCCAAGGTTACTAGATTGCGGTGCTGAAAGTGCTAGAATCTGAAGCTGGAAGATTATCGAGGATATCGTTGCTAGATTTGCGAGGCCGCCTGGCGGCAGGTGTGTATGGTAACAAACCGGATTAATTAGTATGATGGGTTTGCTAGGTTCGGACTGGTTTGAGGGACGCGAATCAAGCAAGAGGCGCTCCTTTTGGTGACGACGCTAGTGGGAGGGCTGGGTGCTTTTAGAAGGTTCTAGCTGTGATGATCTGCAAAGGAGGACGGCGGGACAAAGGCAGTGAATAAGAGGGTGGAGTTACCGGATGGCCATACCGGTGGCTCTGAGGTGAAACGATACACGTTCGTTACCAAGTCGTTACCTAGCGCAAGGGCATCGATCCTAGAATGAGGATTGGTCTTCCCAGCTAGGACTTGTTCGGCGGGCGTGATCAGAGGTAGGAGGGGTGCGCTTAAAGAGGAGGGGGCTGGAGATGGGGAAGTCTTTTGCCCTCTTGGGCTTTCGGCGCCTAGTGGTGCACGAATGGAAGCAGCACGTATATATCGTTGTTGTTCAATGAACGGCACATGCGTCATTCCTATAGGAGTAGGTGTAGCTGATTGAGGACTGCACTTGGTGGAATCAGCCAAAGAGATACCGCAAGTGATCCCAAGCGTGTCCGGCGTGGGTTGAATAGCAGTTGGGAAGACTCCAAGCGGGCACGGTGCGGGGTGAATTTGCGCTGAGCTAGGCCGCATTTATGGTCGGTGTGGCCGGGGTGCCGATTTCTGATTTGGCCAATCGTGGGCGGAAGATTTCAGGTGTATTTTAAAATTCGATACCGCGAAGCTTCGCATGTTAGAAAACGGGAGTGTGGGCTTGTGGGGCGATAGGAATTTGTGCGACAATGACACGCTGATTGAATTTTAAAACGTTTGTAATAAGTTAATTACGAATGAGCTGATTCTTTTATCAAAAAAGAACTTGAACCATGTTCAGACGTTTACATGTTCCGCCCTCCCTTCGATTGACGACGTTACAAAAACAGTAACGACGGAATGAGAAGGGCGGCAGAAAGGTTTGGGTCGAGCGTCAGTTTTTTCGAAAATAGTTTCGAAAAGGTGTTGACGAACGGTTTCAAAAAATTCTTGCTAGAACTCTTTCCCTCATCGGGAAGCTCTTTGAAATTTACTTTGTGCGATTGATTGGGACCCCCAATCAAAATTCAAAAGTCGCATTGGCCTCACGGTCAGTGCGCAAGTTTAATAGTAGTTCATGAATCACTAGGTTCAGAACTCTTTTCGGAGAGTTTGATCCTGGCTCAGAATGAACGCTGGCGGCGTGGTTAAGACA
>CAZGJZ010000003.1:0-579612 GCA_964525935.1 uncultured Opitutaceae bacterium
AGCCAAACAGACGGCCAAGATCTTCTTGGCGCCTGGTGCTGGGTAGCAGGTTTCTGATTTCATTTGTTTGTGGGGGGTGGTTTGTAGTTACCGGCTTGAAGCCGGTTTCTGACCCAAGGTTAATCGGGTCAAAAGGCTCGAAGTTGTTAGGGTTAAAACCCTGTATCCGTTTTGCTTTTGGGCATGCTTTCGCTCGGGAAGAGACACATGCAAAGAAGCACCGTGAGTCTGCTTGCGTTGGTAGATTACGTATTTAACTAGCTTTTAAAAAGCTAGTTACAATAGATATGAAACACGGCTAGGCACGAATGGATTCAATCCATTCCGATGTCCGGTAGATAAAGCGGTTGATTTCATTAGGCGGGGGGAGGGGGTGGTTTTACGGTTAGCGGCGACTAGACGAACCCGTGTCCATCTTTTCCGGATGGACGAGAAAACATAGGCTGACTGATTGCAAGCCTTGTAGTTATGTATATTCAGGCGATGATTTGGCGCGACTGAGTCGAGGTCGCAATCAAGGAAGGGGAGATCGTAATTCCGATGCGGCCGCTAGCCTGGGGGTTTTCACAGCGCCAAATGAGGTGGTCGACGACTTTGCGGACAAGCGTGGGGAGGTTGATGTCGAGGGCTGCCGGCAGGTGGTCGAGGTTGTGATAAATGATGGGATTGTAGTTGCCCAAGATGACCTCGAAGTCCCGTTCGGCCCGTAGCCCTGCTCCGCGCATGGCGCGGAAAAAGGCGCCGCAGAAGTGGTCCACGGGGATATAAAGTCCGGTGGGCCGGGGTGTGGTTTGAAAAAGCCGGCGCGCCAGCTGGTCGCTTTCGTCGTGCGTCGGAGCGTGCTCCAAATAACTGATGCCGGGCTTGGCCTTGCCGAGGATGTTGAGGACGGTCAGCCCGAGTTCTTTGGCGCGTTCGCCAAAGGCGTCGACCCGCCAGGCGACAGCGCTGTAGGAAGGATCCGTCGAGATGGCGGCGACGGTCTTGTGGCCGCGGCTATGCAGGAAATCCGCGGCCATGCGGCCGTTGATGGTGTTGTCCGGCTCCACGTAGTCGCCGGGGTAGCCCGCGGTGCGGCGGGTCATGAACCAAGCATGGGGCACGTCGGCCAGCTTATGCATGCAGGCCGCGGAAGGCTCCATGCCTTGGATGATAACGCCGTCCAACTGCCGCTCGGTGAGGGCGCGGGGCAATTCATCCGGCGACTCGGAATAGAGCACCGAAAGATCGATGCGCTGGCGATCGTTGGAAGGCTGGACTTGGAGTAGCTGATCTTGGAACCAGTTGAGGTTTGGGTTCTTACGTGCACCGACGAACCAAACACCGATCTTCTTGGGCACGGCCAAACGGGACTTTGGCCCGCGGCGCCGGTGAAGAGGGGTGGGGGCGTAGTTGACGGCGGTCATCACGGCCTGCACCCGGGCGAGCCGGTCGGGCGCGACGAGATGCGGCTGGTTGATGACGCGAGAGACGGTGGCGGGGGAGACCTTGGCCTTGCGGGCGATATCGGCAATGAGCATGGGCGGGGGTGTGCCGTGATTATTTCAGAAATAAACTCTGAAAATCACCTGATTGCCGTCAAGGGTTTTCAGGAAAACCCCGCTGCAGAGCCTGCCCAACGGTTCCATAAGTGGCCGGCAGGATTGAGTCCCGACCATCCTGCGGCAGTCAGAGATCCCCAGCCTGCGTGACTTGTCGCCGCGGGACGGGCGTTTAGCGCTTGGCGCGGCGCAAGGCTCGTTTCCACGCGCCGTCGTATTCCTCGCGGGCGCGAATGGTGTCCGGCCAGGCGGGCGGGCAGGTGCTGAGCTGGTAGCCGTGGCTGATGCCGAGTTCGGGGCAGACCCAGAGTTCGCCGCGCGGGCCGGGAGCTTCGAGCCAGAGCGTGAAGAGATCCTCCACGAAAGGCAGGTAGTCCTTGAACTCAGGCGTAAGCTGGCCGCGGCCGTTGGTCACGGGCACCTGGCAATGCTGGCCGTTGAACGGGCGCAGATGGAAGATGTGCGAGTGCTGGATGAGCTTTGGCCAGACGAGCAGGCGCGAGGAATAATCCTTCGGCTGCACGTGCTTGTTCACCGCGAGATGCGAGTGATCCCACGTCGTGGGGAGAAAGCGGCCGGTGGCCTTTTTGAAGAGGCGCGCGATCTCGGTGTATTTTTCCGGCGTTTCGGTCGCGGTGTCGCGGTGCGTCTCGATGTGGGCGCCCACGCCGAGCTCGTCGGAGAGCGCGATCACCTTCACGGCGAGCGCGGCGGCGACGGCCGGCGGCGTGTCGTGGTCGAGCAGCTGCACGTTCATGTAATGCACCCCGAGCGCGCGCTGCGCGAGGATCGAGGCGCGCGCCTGTTTGAGATTCGACCCGTCAAAACCGCCCATGATGCGCAGGCCAAGGCGATCCGCCAGCGTCTTGATTTCCGGATTTACGATGGCGGCGATGCCGTCGAAACCGCCTTCCTTCATGGCCTGCATTTTACGAGCAAGCGACCATTCGCGCTTGGCGCTCGGATAGCCGATTTGGGACCAGGGACTGGCGCATTGAACGAGACGCGGAGGGGATGACTTACGGGGTGTGGTCATAAAATTGAAAATTCAGGAAAAATGCTGGTTGAAATACGAAAAAAAGCCAGCTCATGCTGCACCCTTCCGCTTAATCAGCCCCTTATTTATGTCATTTAGGCAGGTATTCATTCGCGTCGCCATGGTTGCGGTTTTTGCCGTGACGGCGGGCGAGGTGAGCGCTGCGGCGGGCTCCGTAACGTTGACCGATGCCGAGATCGCCCATCGCTTCCAGGAGCGCCGCGAAGCCGTGTTGTCGGCCTCGGCCGCGACCCTCGATCCAGCCGATCTCGCCAAGGGTGATTTTCTGGCGGTCGCCGTCGCGCTGTATCGTGGCGAACACCGCGAAACCGCCCTGGCCCGCCTCGCCAAGCTCAACGAGCCCATGCCCACGGCCAACATGTTTTGGACCTACCCGATGGCGACGGTCATGATGGCGGGTGAACGCGGCCTCGACGACGCCAGCCGCGCGCGCATCGCCGAGCTTTGGAAAATCTACTGGCCCAACCGCGGCGACACCGAGAACCACTGGGCGATGTATTACGCCAGCATGTATCTGGCGGCGCAGGCGTATCCCGGCGCCGGTCCGGAGCACTGGTTCAACGGCAAATCCTCCGCTGAACTCATGGCCGAGGCCCGTGCCTACCTGGAGCATTGGATGTGGGTTACGACCAGCTACGGTCAGGGCGAATACGACTCTCCGAGCTACATTCAGGAATACATCATCCCGATGGCCCTGCTTGCCGGTTGGTCGAAGGATCCGGTCTTCCGCCAGAAGGCGCGGATGATGCTCGACTATGTTATCTACGATTACGCCGTGGAGAATGTTAACGGCACCTACGGCGGTGCGCACAGCCGCGTTTATCCGAAGCAAATCATCGCGCCCGGCAACACGCCCGTCGCCGCCATCGGCTGGCTGCTCTTTGGTTTTGGCCAGCAGATCGCCGATCCCGCCAACACCGTGCTGGCGCTCAGCGGCTACACCCCGCCGCCCATCCTTGAACGCATCGCCCGCGACGACGCGCACCGGCCCTACGTCGAGCGCGAACTCAAGCGCACGCGCTGGCGCATGCGCAACGCCGGGCCGCAATCCTTCGTCATCGGCGACAAGCGCACGATCCCCGTCTACAAATACAGCTACGTTGACCGCGACTTCGTCCTTGGCTCCTCGCAAGGCGGCCTGCTCCAACCCATCCAGCAGCTGACTTGGAGTCTCGACTGGCGCCGCGGTGACGACCAACCCGTCCCGACCGCCGCCAACACGTTCTTTGCCACGCAGCCTTACTCGTCGCCCTTCGAAGGCACGATGTTCTTTGGCGGCGACTGGGATACGATCACCGATCTCATCGCGCGTTCCAAGGCCGACTACGATTCCGAGGACAAGCTCCCCAGCGGCTCGCCCTACGAGCAGATTTTCCAACACGGCACCGCGCTCATCGCGCTCTACGACATGCCGGCCGGCAACCGCTTCCCGCACGTCACGACCTTTTTCTCGCGCGACCTCGTCAACACCGCCGAGGATGCGTCCGGCTGGATCTTCGCGCAAGGCGGCCCCGTCTACATCGCCTACCGGCCCTTCGCCCCCGGCGTTTGGAAAAGTAACGACTGGACCGGCCTGCTCGCCCGCGATGTGAAGGGCTTCATCGGCGCCGGCTTCGACAAATGGGGCGCCGGCAGCCGCTGCTACGTGAGCGATTCCCTGCGCAACGGCTACGTCGTCCAAGTCGCGCCCGTCCGCGACTACGCTTCCTTCGAGGCCTTCAAGACCGCCGTGCGCGCGCTCCCGTTGAAATTCTCCACCACCGCCGCGCCCGAGGCTACGTTCACCGCACTCGATGGCAGCGTGCTCCGCGCCCGTTACGGCGACACCCCTTCCGTCAATGGCACCGAGGTGGACTACGCCAACTGGCCGCTCTTCGACGGCCCGTTTGCCCGCGAGGAACGCGGCAGCCAGCGCCTCGACCTCCGCTACGGTGGCGAACGCTACTTCCTCGATTTCACGAAACCGCTCATTCAGGAAACCGCGACCGCCGGCTCCGGCGCCCAGCCATGAACGCCCGGATTGCCCTCTTCGTTTCCCTCGCCGCCTTGGGTGGTATCACCGCTGGTGCGGCGGCCCCTTCGGTTCCGGCGGCGCCCGCCCACCGGCTCTACGCCGCCGTGGCGATGACCAAGGCGCAGAAAAACAGCTCCACGCCGACCGACTCCGGCATTTACGTCCGCGATGAAAAAGGCCAGTGGGCCATTTTCGGCCCGCGCGTCCTCGGCATCGCCGGCATCACGATGCAGCCCGGCACGGATGGCCGCGTCATTCTCCTCGCCGCCGCCGACGGCGTCTTGCGCAGCACCGATGGCGGCAAGAGCTGGCGCCGCACCACCGGCTGGGACGTCGCTGATGTGCGCGGCTTTGCCTTCAATCCCGCCAACGCCGACGAAGTCTATGCCACCACCTGCTGGGGCCCGCTCCGCTCCACGGACGGCGGCGCCACGTGGAGTCTCGCGCAAGCCGGCCTCAATCATCTCTACTGCCAAGCCGTCGTCGCCGACGTGGCCCGCCCCGGCCGCGTGCTCCTCGGCACCGAAGACGGCATCTATCTTTCCACCGACGGAGCGAAGACCTGGGCGCGCACGGATTTCCCGCTCGTTTCGGTTCTCCGCATCGCACAAAGCCCCGCCGATCCGCGCGTGTTGCTCGCCGGCACGCAAGGCCGCGGCGCCTGGCTCTCGCGCGACAGCGGCGAAACGTGGACGGCGGTCGATCCCGCCACGGCCAAGGCCAATCTCTACGCGACCGCCATCGATCGTCGCGACGCCCAGCGCCTCGCGCTCGGCGGCTGGGGCGTGGGCGTGCGCGTTTCCGCTGACGGCGGCAAAACGTGGACCGACCGCACCGCCGGCCTGCCGGTGAAAAACGTTTTCGTCCTCGCCTTCGATCCCGACACCCAGGGCCGTCTCTGGGCGTCGACCTTCGAGGAAGGCACTTATTATTCCGACGACCTTGGCCTGACCTGGCAGGACGGCGGACTCTACGGCGGCTACGGTTCCGACTATGCCTTTCTGCCGGTGCCGGCCTCGGCCGCGACCGCTCCGCGCTGAGTGATTGTTCGTTCCCGTTTCGCGTCTCTCTCCGTTTCGTTTTTGCTTTCGCTCTTAGTTTAACTCTTCACCGCCGTGTCTGCCCAATCATTCGTCAATTCCGCCTCGTGGATCTGGTCCGCCGAGGGTTCCCATAGTGCGCCCGCGCCCAAAGACGCGACGCCTTCGCACTACCAGGTGCGCTACTTCCGCCGCACGTTCACGGTCGCCGATCCTGCGAAGGCCGCGCTCACCGTCGATCTCTCTGCCGACAGTCGCTACCTGTTTTTCTGCAACGGCGTTTTCATCGGCCGCGGCCCGGCGAAGGGCGACGTCAACCATCACTTCTTCGACACGTTCAAGCTCACGCCGCACCTGCGCAAGGGCCGCAATGTCCTCGCCGCGATCGTCCTCGACATGTCGCGCGTCGCCCATCGCCCCGCGCTGCTCGGTCCGCCATGCTCGGTTATCACTTACACCGGCGGCTTCGTCCTCGAAGGCGCGCTGACCACCAAGTCCGGCAAGATCATCGAGGACCTGCGCACCGACGCCACGTGGCGCGTCGCGGTCGACAAGGCCCACCGTTTCCAAAACGAGAACACCACCTTTGAAGGTTACCTCGGTTACTTCGAGCACCGCCTCTCGTCGCTCATCCCCGCCGGCTGGAACACCGTCAAGTTCGACGACTCCGCGTGGCAGCCCGCGCACCTGCTCTTCAAGGCCGAGCTCCTCGAAAACCGCCGCGATCCCGCGAGCCCCTACGGCCTCATCCCGCGCATGATTCCGATGCTGGAGGAAGGTGAGCCCGAGTCGTTCCCCGACGCCTACGTCAGCGGTGGCGGCGAGGTTTCCCCGGCGTGGAAAAAACTCCTCGCGCAAGACACTGCGCTCACGCTCAAGCCCGGCACGAAGGTCGATCTCGTCCTCGATATGGGGGTGCTCACGACCGCGTTTCCGCACCTCGTCGTCCGCGGCGGCGCGGGCAGCACCGTGCGTCTCACTTACGCCGAGGCCCTGCGCCTCCGCTGGGACACGCCCGGCGCCAAGCTCCTCGGCAAGCAGCAGTCGCTCGCCAATCTCGCCTCGCACTTCGCCGACGAGAGCCGCGGCTGGACCTTCGACCGCCGCGGCCAGGTCACCGGCTGGTGCGACATCTGGGAACCCGCCGGCGGCACTGGCGACGAAATCTTCGAGCCGCTCCACTGGCGCGCGTTCCGTTACGTCGGCCTGCAAATCACCGTCGGCAAAAAGCCGCTCACGCTTCGCACCGTTGCGCAGCGTTTCACCGCGTATCCCTACAAGGTGAAGGCGAAGTTCAAGTCCTCCGACGCCGCGCTCGACAAGATCTGGACCGTCGGCCTGCACACGATGCGCATGTGTTCGCACGAGACGTTCGAGGACTGTCCGCACTACGAACAGATGCAGTATGCCGGCGACACGATGATCACGTCGAAGCTGGCGATGTATACCACCGGAGATTACCGCCTCAGCCGCCAGGCGCTCTATCATTTCGACTGGTCGCGCCTCTCCGACGGCCTCACGCAGGCCCGCTTCCCGTCGCGCCTCGTGCAGATTATTCCCGCGTGGAGCATCCACTGGATCACCAACATCAAGGACTACTTCTTCTGCACCAACGACCGCGCCACCGTGCAGGATTTGTTGCCCGGTATCCGCGCTGTGCTCGACTGGTATCGCCGCCACACGAACGACGCCGGCCTGCCCGCCAAGATGCCGTTCTGGAACATCACCGACTGGTGCCCGTGGTGGCCGCGCGGCGTTGTCCCCGGCGCCGACACCGGCGCGACCTGCATTCACGCTGCGCAATACATCAACGCCCTCGATGAGGCTGCGCTGCTGCTCCGCCACTTCGACCGCGCCGCCGAGGCCGATGCGCTCACGCTCGAGGCCGCCGATCTCCGCGCCAAGGCCCACGCGCTTTTCTGGTCCGAGAGCGAAGGTCTTTACTTCGACCGCCCCGGCGGTCCCGAGGTCAGCCAATACGGCAACGCCTGGGCCATCGTCGCCGGTTTTGCCGGCGAACGCGAACGCGCCATCATCATGCGCCGGTTCCCCAACGACCCGAAACTCGCGCCCGGCTCGTTCTTCTGGATGCACACCGGCTTCACCGCCCTCGCGAAATCCGGCCGCTACGACGACATGCCGCAACATCTCGGTCCGTGGCACGAGTCGGTCGGCTACGGTCTCTCGACGTTCGTCGAGGAAAACAGCTACTGGCGCTCGCTCTGCCACGCGTGGTCCGCGCATCCCGTGCTCGAGTTCCAGCAGCGCATCCTCGGCGTTACCGCCACCGAGCCCGGCTTCGCCCGCATCGCCATCGCTCCGAACCTCTGCGGCCTCACGCACGCCTCCGGCAGTGTCTGCACGCCGCACGGCATGATCGAGGTCGCCTGGCGTGTCGCCGATGGAAAATTCCACCTCACCGTCACCAAGCCCGCCGCCATCGCCGCCACCGTGCGTGCGCCCGACGGCACGACGTGCGAGTTCACCGCCGCCCGCTTCGAGAAAACCTTCCCGTCACCCTCTTCCATTTCCCGCGCATGAGTTCCCTCCGCCTCCAACACGAAACCGGCCGCGCCGTTTCCCTCTTCCATTCCGACGGCTTGCTCACGCGCTACGTCTACGCGCCCGAGACCGCCGCCAACGAGTCGCCGAAACCGTATTTTCATCCGGTCAACTCGCTCGCCGGCGACACGCTCACGAACTTCCGCCCCAACGATCACCCGTGGCACCACGCGCTCAGCTTCACGCTGAACAACGTTTCCGGCGCCAATTTCTGGGGCGGCCCGACGTGTCTCAAGCCCGATGGCTACAAGTGGCGCGACGATCACGGCGTGCAGCAGCACCTCGCGTGGACGAAGCTCGAGGCCGCCGGCTCGACCGCGACCCTCGCGCATTCGCTCGAATGGCGGAGATTGCATGAAACAATCTTCCGCGAAGAGCGGTCGCTGCAGATCGACGTGAATTTCGCCGCCCGCTCCTGGTCCCTGCATTGGCGCAGCCAGCTCACCAACGTGAGCGGCCGCGTGCTTTCGCTTGGCAACCCCGCCTCCAACGGCGGCCTCGCCGGCTCGCACTACACGGGCCTCCAGTTCCGCGGTGCGCGCGAGCTGCTCGACGACCATCTCGATCCCACGATCAAGATCACGGCCGAGGGCGGCCTCGAGGGCATCCCCGCCGTGCACGGCGCCCGCGCCCGCTGGATGGAATGGCATGGTCAGCTTGATGAAACGCTCCATCGCGTTATCATTCGTTTCGAAAACAACTCCGGTCCGCTCCACTGGTTCGTGCGTCGCAACTACCCGCTCGCCGCGCTGCCCGTGCAGTTCGACCAAAACCACGAGATCGCCGTCGGCGGCGGACTCAACCTCGACCACACCCTCACCTTTACTTCGCTCTCATGAGTCTCGATCGCCGCAGTTTTCTCCAAGGTCTTAGTCTCGGCGCCATCGGCGCGTTCGTCGGCTGCAACTCCGCCGTCGCGTCCAACGACATCGTGTTGCCCGCCGCGCCGCCCGCGCCGTGGCCGCGCGTGCCGGTCCCGCCGCTGCCCGTTTACAATGACGCTGCGCCCGACGCGTTCTGGCGCGCCGTCCGCGCCCAATACCCGCTGCTCGACAAACCGGTTTATCTCAACACCGGCGGCCTCGGTCCCGTGTCGCAGCCCGTGCTCGACCAGATGTTCGCGATGATCAACCGCTCGCAGGAGCACTCCGAGCATGGCCACGACAACAGCGAGGCCGCGCGCGAGACGATGGCGGAATTCCTCGGCGTCGAGGCCCGCGAAGTCTCCTTCACGCGCAACGCCACCGAGGGTAACTCCATCATTGCCGGCGGCCTCGCGCTCAAGGCCGGCGACGAAGTCATCTTCGAGTCGCACGCGCATCCCGGCGGTTCCTTCCCGTGGTATAACCAGGAAAAGAACCGCGGCATCAAAGTCCGTCTCTTCGAGCCCGACGCCGCGAGCCCCGAGGGCAACCTCGCCCGCATCCGCGCGCTCGTCACGCCGCGCACGAAGGTGATCCAGGTGAGCCACGTCACCTGCACCACGGGCCTCCTGTTCCCGGTGCGCGAGATCGCGGAATTTTGCCGTTCGAAAAACATCTGGTTTCACATCGATGGCGCGCAGTCCGTCGGCATGTTCCCCGTCAATTTCAACGAGATCGGCTGCGACTCCTACGCCTTCAGCGGTCACAAATGGCTCGGCGGTCCCCACGAGACCGGTGTGTTCTACATCCGCCATTCGCGCCTGGAGGAAGTCGCCTGCATCAGTGCCGGTTCCTACACCGGCGAGCTGCCCCGGCTGCCCGGCCAGATCGTCTACGCCGACGCCACCTCGCGCCACGAATACGGCACGCGCAACATCGGCCTCATCTCCGGTCTCGCCGAGGCCGTCCGCCTGCAGGAGCAGATCGGTCGTGACCGCATTTTCGCCCACGGCAGCGCGATGGCCACGCACCTCTGCACCGAGCTCGCCAAGATTCCCGGCATCGAAGTGCTCACTCCGGCGCGCGCCGATATGCGCGGCGCCATCACCTCGATCCGCCACCCGCGCGCCGAGGCCAGCAAGCTGTTCAACTACCTCATGACCGACCACAGCCTGCGCTGCCGGCCGGTGACCGAGCAGAATCTCCAGGCGGTGCGCATCTCCACGCACGTCTTCAATTCCCCCGCCGAGTGCGAACGCGTCATCGCGGGCGTGCGGGCGTCGGTCAGCGCCCTCTGAGTGATGCGGCTGCGCTCAATCCGCCACTTCCGCGATCAGCTCGACTTCCACCGGTGCGCCGGCGGGCAGCGAGCCGACGCCGACGGCGGCTCGCGCATGGCGGCCCCGGTCGCCAAACACCGCGACGAGCAAGTCCGAGGCGCCGTTGATCACCTTCGACTGCGCGGTGAACTCGGCGGGGCAGGCGACAAAGCCGCCCACGCGCACGATGCGCTTCACCTTGGAAAGATCGCCGACCTCCGCCTTCAGCACGGCGATGAGCTGGATCGCGCACTGCTTCGCGGCCGCCGCGCCTTCCTCTTCCGTGAGCCCGGCGCCGACTTTGCCGGTCAGATATTTTCCATCCGCGCCCTTGGGGATTTGTCCGGCGAGAAAAACCAGGTTCCCGCTGCGCACGGCCGGCACGTAGTTGGCGACCGCCGCCGGCACTGCCGGCAGGGTGATGCCCAGCGTCTCGAGTCGTTGCTCGGGCGTCGTGGCATCCGTCGCCCGGGCCGCGCCGGCCAGCATGCCCAAAATCAGTGTCCAGCTTAGAATCGTTTTCATCAGCCCGGTGTCGTGCCAAAGATAGGCCGGCGCTGCAACTTCGGATCACCACTATCAGTCATGAATAAAACCCCAGTCCTTTTGATCCTCGCCGCCCTCCTCGGGAGCGCGACCCTGAGCGCGGCGCCGCAGCACGACCTCTATCTTTTCGGTTCGATCAACGGCACCGGCCGGGTGGTCGGCTCCCGCGATAATGCCATGAACGGCGTTTACCGCCGCACCGCCGGCGGTGATTACACCCACTTCGGTTTGAATTACCCCGCGATGCTCGCCGGCGCCTTTGATCCGCGCGACGCCCGGGTGTTTTACGTCGCCGGCATCAATGGCGTGCTGGTCACGCGCGACGGCGGGCAGCACTGGCGCATCGGCACCAGCTGGGACATGACCGAGCCAAAGGGCGTGGCCGTCGACCCCTGCGCCCCCGACACGGTTTACGCCGCGCTGCCGGATGGCATCGGCTTTTCGTCGGACCGCGGCCTCACCTGGACGCGCCGCGAAAACGGCCTGCCTGACCGCGGCAAATACACGCAGGTCGTGACCGTTGATCGCACCGCCGCGGGCCGCGTGCTCGCCGGCTGCGAAAGCGGCATTTATCTCACGGCCGACGCCGGCCAGTCCTGGCGGCAGGTGCTTGCGACCAAGGAGACGGTGAACGACATCCAGCAATCGCCGCATGATCCGAAATTCTGGCTCGCTGCGACGCAGAGCGCGGGCGTGCAGGTCTCACGGGATGGCGGACTCACGTGGACGGCCATCCCCGGCGTGCCCGCCGCCAAGGCACATTACAACGTGGCCTTCGATCCCACCAACGCCCAGCGCATCGCCATCGGCGGCTGGACCTACGGTTTGCTGACGAGCGAGGACGGCGGCGCAACATGGGTGGATCGCAACGCCGGCCTGCCCGAGCCGCACCGCGTGTGGCGCACCGCCGTCGATCCCGACACCGGCCGGCTCTACGCTGCCGTGGACGGCAAGGCGCTCTACATTTCCGATGATTTTGGCCGCACGTGGAAAAACGGCGGCATGGAGGGCTCGCGCATCCAGAGCTTCGTGTTCGTGCCGCGCGCACAGGAATAAACCACCCGTCTCATTCGCCATGAAAAACTTTCTTCTGATTTTTGCCCTCCTTGCCACCGCGGCCCTGCCGCTCGCGACGGCCCAGCCTGCGTTCACCGGCCCGGTGCCCGTGCCGCCCGCCGACGCCCGCGGCGATATCATCCGCCGCGACTACCTCGCCCGCGTCAACGAGCCGCTCGATTACTATCTTGCCAGCATCAAGCCCGGCACGCCGCTCACGCGCGAGCAGGTGGCGGTCAAGCTGCTGCGCCGTCAGGACGCCGCGCTCGTTTCGCAGCGTGTGATTGAGCTGATGAGCGAACCCCAGTCCGGCGACATGTTCTGGATGTTTCCGTGGGCGGCGATCGCCCACCTCGGCCGTGATCAGCTCACACCCGAGGCCCGCGCCGCGATCCGCGACGCCTGGCGCACCTATTTCCCGATGCGCGGCGACACGGAGAATCATTGGGCGATGTATTACACCTCGCTCTACCTGATGTCGGAACTTTATCCGAACGAACCCGGCGAAACTTGGTTCACGGGCAAGAGCTCGGAGGAAAACCTCGCCGAGTCGCGCGAGTATCTCATCCACTGGATGGGCCTCGCCACGACGATCGGGCAGGGGGAGTTCAATCCCACGCACTACATCGGCGAATATGCCATCCCGATGGTTTACCTCGCAGCCTGGGCCAAGGACCCCGCGATGCGCCAGCGCGGCCGCATGAAGCTCGACTGGCTCTTCGCCGATCTCGCGGCCAACACGCTCAACGGCGTGCTGCGCGGCCCCAACGCCCGCACCGACGACACCTCGGTCATCGAGCGCTGGAACGCCCTCGCGTCCTATTTCAGCTGGACGATGTTCGGCAACACCCCGTCGCCCTCCGGCTACGGCGGCTGGGGCATCTACTTCAGCCTCGCGGGCGCGAGCTACGAGCTGCCCGAGGTCATCCGCCGCATCGCCGTGGATCGCGGCGGCGATTTTGAACAACACGACCTCAAGCGCTCCCGCCGCCGCTGGCGCTACAGCGACGTGCAGATGGCGCCGATCTACAAAACGAATTACCTGCGCCGCGACTACGCCGTCGGGTCCTACCAGGGCGGCCTGGCCGATCCCATCCAGACCCACGTGTGGGATGTGACCTGGGCGGTGCCGGACCCGCGGGGCGTTCATAATACGATTTTCTCGGTGCACCCGCTGTCCTCGGCGCAAGTGATGCAGACCTACTTCACCGAGCTGCCGGACTCCATGATCGACAGTCTCTCAAGCCAGGGAAAACCTTCCTTCGACGTGCCGGACAAAATCCTCGGCTGCTCGCCCTATGAGCAGGTGTTCCAGAACCTCGACACGGTCATCGCGCTCTACGACATCCCGGAGGGCGTGCGCTTCCCGCACATCAACGGTTATTTCTCCCGCGACCTCCGCGATGTCACCGAGGATGAATCCGGCTGGATCTTCGCCCGCGGCGGCGATGCCTACCTCGCCTACCGCCCGCTCGCCGGCTACGAGTGGCAGCACCTGCTTGGCTACCGCCAGCTGCCCTCGCTCGGCGCCGGCTACCGCTGGGAACGCGTCGATCACGGTGCCCAGGGCGACAAGCTCCTCTTCAGCCCGCATCGCCGCAACGGCACCATCGTGCAGGCGGCGAGCGCGCACGAGTTCAAGGACTTCGCCGCGTTCCAGGCCGCGATCAAGGCCCTCCCGCTGGAGTTCACGCTTGAACCCCGGCCGACCGTCAAACTTATCACGCTGCGCGGCCAGCGCGTCGCGTTCACCTACGGCGAAGCCCCGGTGCTCAACGGCACGCCGGTGGACTATTCCAAGTGGAAACTCTACGAAGGCGCCCACCTCAACGCCGAGAAAGACTCGGGCAAACTCACCATCACCCACGGCCGCCTCGAACGCGTGCTCGACTTCAACACCCTCACCATCACCGATCACGTCACCCCATGAAATTACGTTCCCTCTTCCTCGGCCTGCTGGCCGGCATCAGTTCGGCCGCCGCCGCCGCGCCGGCCTATGACTTCATCATCATCGCCAATATTAACCGCAACTACGTCGTCGGCTCGAAGATCGTGACGTTGAACGGTCTCTATCAGCGTGACGCCGCCGGGGCGTGGCAGCATTTCGGCTACAACGACACGTCGCTCAGCGCTGTCGCCTTCGACCCGCGCGACCGCAACGTCATCTACACTTCCGCGCTCAACGGCCTCTGGCGCAGCCTCGACGGCGGCAAGTCCTGGCGCATCAGCAACGACTGGTCGCTGACCGAGGCCCGCGACGTCGCGGTCGATCCCAACGCGCCCGACCACGTGTATCTCGGGGTCACCGACGGCGTCGTCGCCTCGACCGACCGCGCGCAGACGCTCGTGCGCCGCGAAAACGGCCTGCCCGCCCGCGGCAAATACACGCAGGCCATCGAGGTCGATCGCACCCGTGCCGGCCGCGTGTTCGCCGGTTGCGAGGTTGGCATCTACCTCACCGAGGACGGCGCGCAAAACTGGCGCCGCGTTTTCGCCACGACCGACCAGGTCAATGACCTGCAACAGTCGCCGCACGATCCGCAGGTCTGGCTCGCCGCCACGCAAAGCGCCGGCGCGCTCATCTCGCGCGATGGCGGCCTCACGTGGACCGCGTTCGACGGCGTGCCCAAGAACCATGCCCTCTACAACATCACCTTCGATGTCGCTGATCCCAAGCGCCTCGCAATCGGCAGCTGGGGTCACGGCGTCCTCACCTCCGAGGACGGCGGTGTCACCTGGGCCTCCCGCAACGCCGGCCTGCCTGAGCCGCACCGCGTCTGGCGCGTCGGCATCGACCCCGCCGGCCGGCTCTATGCCAGTGTCTTCGGCGAAACCCTCTTCGCTTCCGACGACTTCGGTCGCACGTGGAAGCCCGATGCGCTCGCCGGTTCCCTCGTGAACCAGTTCCTCCTCCTGCCCAAAGCCGCCAACTGATCCCCTCGCGGATACCCGTCATGAAATCCCATTTTCTCGCTCTCACGCTCACCCTGCTCACTGCTGCGACTGTCGTCACGGCCCAACCTTCAGCAACCGGCCCGGTGCCCGACCGCACGCCCGTGCTGGATCCCACGCTCCGTCGCGCGGCCTATGAGCAGCGCATCGCCGAGGTCCTCCGCTGGCGCGCCGACAATGTCGGCCGCCCCGATCCCGCCACCATGGATATGGCGGCCATTGCCATCAAACTCTCCCTCGGCGAGGACCTCGACCTTTGCTCGCAGCGGGTGATCGAAATGATGAAAGAGCCGGGCACCGGTCCGTTCTGGATGTTCCCCGCCGTGTGCGTCGCCTACGTTGGCCGCGATTTGCTCACGCCCGAGGCCCGCGCCTCCATCCGTGAAGCCTGGCGCACCACCCGTCAGGTCCGCGGCGACACCGAGAACCACTGGGCGATGTATTACAGCTCGCTCTACCTGATGGCCGAGCTTTACCCGAATGAGCCCGCCGAGACGTGGTTCAACGGCCGCAGTTCCGCGGAGAACCTCGCCGAGGCGCGCGACTACCTCATTCACTGGATCGACCTCTCGACGTCGCAAGGGCAGGGCGAATACAATCCCACGCACTACATCGGCGAATACGCCATCCCGATGCTCTACCTCGCCACCTGGGCGAAGGATCCCGCCATGAAACAGCGCGGTCACATGATGCTCGACTGGCTCTTTGCCGAGCTCGCGGCCAACACGCTCGACGGCGTGCTGCGCGGTCCCGCTTCCCGCACCGACGAAGGTTCGGCCATCGAACGCTGGAACTCGCTCGCCTCCTACTTCAGCTGGCTGATGTTCGGCAACACCCCGCCGGTCTCCGGCTACGGTGGCTGGGGCCTCTACTTCGCGCCCGTCGCGAAAAACTACGATCTGCCCGAAGTCATCTACCGCATCGCCACCGACCGCGCCGGCGACTACGTCCAACACGACCGCGCGCGCACCCGCCGCTTCTGGCGCTACAGCGACGTGCTCTCGCCGCCGGTCTACAAGACCAATTACCTCCGCCGCGATTACGCGGTCGGCTCCACGCAGGGCATCATGAACGACGCCATTCAGGGCCACGCCTGGGACGTCACCTGGAACGAGCCCGATCCGCGCGGGAAGCACGCCACGATGTTCTCGCTGCACCCGATGGCCTCCGAGCGCGCGATGCAGTCGCAGTTCGTCACGTATCCCGAGCCGATGATCAATGGCGTTACCTTCGAGGGAAAACCCTCCTTCGACTCGCCCGACAAGATCGTCGGCGTCTCATATTATGAGCGCGTCTTCCAGGACCTCGACACCGTCATCGCCCTCTACGACATCCCGGCCAGCGACCGCTTCCCGCACATCAACGGCTTCTTCTCGAAGGACCTCGTCAACGTCACCGAGGACAAATCCGGCTGGATCTTCGCGCAGGGCGGCCAGGCCTATCTCGCCTACCGGCCGCTCGCGCCCTACCACTGGATCAAATACCTCCACCGCAACGGCGGCTGGGCGAAGACCCGTGACGACCTCGGCGGCCGGGTGCTCACCAGCCCGCACATGAAGAACGGCACGATCGTGCAGGCCGCCGCCGCCTCGGAGTTCAAGAGCTTCGACGAGTTCAAGGCCGCGATCAACGCGCTGCCGCTCACGTTCACGCTCGAGCCCGTGCCCGCCGTCAAGTTCACCACGCTGCGCGGGAAGAAAATCGCGTTCACCTACGACCAGACTCCGGTCGTCGACGGCACGCCGGTGGACTACTCGAAGTGGAAGCTCTTCCAAGGTCCGTATCTCAACGCCGAGGTGGACGGCCGCCGCCTCACGATCACCCACGGTAATCTAGAGCGCGTCCTCGACTTCAACACCCTCACGATCTCCGACCGTGTGAAATAAGGGAGTGCGGGTCTCTGACCCGCACTTCATTGGTCCCTGCCCATCCCTTCAGCTTTCTGCACCCCGCCATGCCTGCCGTCCACCTCACGCTTCACGCCGCCGAGCCCGGTCCGGTGATCGACAAACACCTCTTCGGCCATTTCGCCGAGCACCTCGGCCGTTGCGTTTACGACGGCCTCTGGGTCGGCGAAAAATCCCCCGTCCCCAACGTCCGCGGCTGGCGCTCCGACCTCGTCGCCGCGCTGAAGCAAATCCGCATCCCCAATCTCCGCTGGCCGGGCGGTTGCTTTGCCGACGATTACCACTGGCGCGAAGGCATCGGCCCGCGTGAAAAACGCCCGCGCCGCATCAACGCCCACTGGGGTGGCGTGATCGACGACAACGCCGTCGGCACCCACGAGTTTCTCGATCTCTGCGAACAGCTCGGCTGCGAAGCCTACCTCGCCGGCAATGTCGGCAGCGGTTCCCCGCGCGAACTGCGCGAGTGGATCGAATACTGCAACGCGCCCGCCGGCACGCTCGCCGACGAACGCGCCGCCAACGGCCGCCGTGAGCCGTGGAAAGTCCGCCTCTGGGGCATCGGCAACGAGACCTGGGGCTGCGGCGGCAACATGACGCCCGAGCAATACGCGCCCGAATACCGCCGCTTCGCCACCTACGCGCGCGACTTCCCCGACGCGCCGCTCTACCGCGTCGCCAGCGGTGCGCGCAACGACGACTTCCATTGGACCGACGTCCTCATGCGCGAGGCCTTCAAGGCCCCGCTCGGCGCGCAGATGTTCCAAGGCCTCTCGCTGCATTACTACACGGTCCCCGGCGCCCCGACCTGGCCGCCGTCGCATCCGGCCACGGGTTTCAATCACGCCGATTGGAAGTCCGTCATGGCCCTCGGCTGGAAGATGGACGCCATCGTCCGCGGCCACCGCGCCGTCATGGACCGCTACGATCCCGAGGCGAAGTCCGCGCTCGTCGTTGACGAATGGGGTTCCTGGTATGCGCCCGAGCCCGGCACCAATCCCCATTTCTTCTTCCAGCAGCAGACCATCCGCGACGGCGTCCTCGCCGCGCTCACGCTCAACGTTTTCATCAACCACTGCGAACGCGTCCGCGTCGCCAACCTCGCGCAGGTCGTCAACGTCCTGCAGGCCGTCGCGCTCACCGAGCCCGGCGCCGGCCGCCTCGTCCTCACGCCCACGTGGGACGTCCTCGCGCTCTACGCCGCGCACCACGACGCCCGCCGCCTTCCCGTGCACAGCGACGCCGCCCACAGCACGCACGAGGGTCTCTCGTATCCGAACGTCTCCGCGACCGCGTCCCTCGCCGCCGAGGGCAGCGTCAACCTCACGCTCTGCAACACTGATCCCGCGAACCCCACCGAGATCGCGCTCACGCTCACCGGCCGCACGCCCACGCTCGTCTCGGCGCACATCCTCGCGAGCGCCGACCTCAACACCGCCAACACCTTTGAAGCCCCCCGCGCCGTGACCACGCGTCCGCTCACGGTCAAAGTCGCCGCCGGCACCGCGGCCTTCACGCTCCCGCCCGGCGCCGTCGCCGCCCTCCAGTTTAAATAAGCTCCTTTCTCCTGCCGTGAACTACCTCACCGCCCTCCCGCTCGCCAACGTCCGCTTCACCCGCGGTTTCCTCGCTGAGCGCGCCCGCCTCGTCCGCGACGTCGTCATTCCCTACCAGTGGGAAGCGCTCAACGACCGCATCCCCGGCGCCGAAGCCAGCGGCTGCGTCCATAATTTCCAGGTCGCCGCCGGCGAGAAGCCCGGAAAATTCTACGGCCTTTTCTGGCAGGACTCCGATCTCGCCAAGTGGATCGAGGCCGCCGCCTACCGCCTCGGCACGCACCCGGATTCCGCGCTCGACGCCGAGCTCGACCGCCTCATCGCCACCATCGCCAAGGCCCAGGGCCCCGATGGTTATCTCAACACCTTCTTCCAGCTCGTCGAACCGCAGAACCGCTGGGCCAACCTTCGCGACTGCCACGAACTCTACGTCGCCGGCCACATGATTGAGGCTGGCGTCGCGCACTTCCGCGCCACGGGCAAGCGCACGCTCCTCGCCGTCGTCTGCAAGCTCGCCGACCTCATCGACCGCACCTTCGGCCTCGGCGAAGGCCAGATCCCCGGCTACTGCGGCCATCAGGAAATTGAACTCGCCCTCGTCAAACTCGCCCGCGCCACCCAAGAGCCCCGTTACGCGAAACTCGCCGCCTACTTCATCAACCAGCGCGGCCAGGAGCCCAACTACCTCATGGCGGAAACGAAGCGCCGCGGGGAGGACAAGCTCCCGTGGCACATGTATCACGACGGTCTCGCGACACTCCAGGCCGCGCAGCCGGTCCGCGAGTTGAAGGAACCCGTCGGCCACGCCGTCCGCCAGATGTATATGCTCGCCGCGATGGTCGACCTCGCCGTTGAGGTGAAGGACGCCTCGCTCCTCGAATCCTGCCGCACGCTCTGGGCCGCCATTGTCCGCGGCCACCTTTACCTCACGGGTGGCGTCGGCTCCGAACCCTACGGCGAAAAGTTCACCGCCCCCCACGATCTCCCGCCCGACCGCGCTTACTCCGAGACCTGCGCCGCCATCGGTGTGATTTTCTTCGCGCGCCGGATGCTCGATATCGAGCTCCGCGGTGAATACGCCGACGTCATGGAGCGCGCGCTCTACAACAACGTCCAGAGCGGCATGTCGCTCGACGGCACGAAGTTTTTCTACGTCAACCCGCTCGAGCTCATCCCCTCCGTCGCCAAGCGCCGCTACGAGTGCCACCTCTTCAAGACCCAGCGCGTCGGCTGGTTTGGCTGCGCCTGCTGCCCGCCCAACGTCGCCCGGCTCTTCGCTTCGCTCGGCGAATACGTCGCCAGCCAGCGCCCCGACGGCCTCGCGCTTCATCTCTACACCGCGAGCGAACTCCGCTTCACCGCCGGTGGCCGTGACATCCGTCTCGCCGTCGCCACCGATTATCCGTGGACCGAGACCGTCACGATTACCGTCAATGCTCCCGCGCCCACCGAGTTCACGCTCAATCTCCGCATCCCCGGTTGGTGCCGCGCCGCCACGCTCGCCATCAACGGCCAGTCGCACGCGCTTGCACCCGTCAACGGCTACGCCCCGATCCGCCGCACGTGGTCGTCCGGCGATACCGTCACGCTCACGCTGCCGATGCCCGTCGAGCGCATCCACGCCGACCCGCGCCTCTCCAACGTCGCCGGCAAGGTCGCGCTCCAGCGCGGCCCCGTCGTTTACTGCTTCGAGGAGCCCGACAACGGCGCCCATCTCTCCGCGCTCGCGCTGCCCCGCAGCGCCGCGCTCACCGCGCGTCATGCGGCCGATTTTCTCGGCGGCTGCGTCGCCATCGAAACCACCGGCACCCGCGATGCGTTTGCCGCCACCCTTTACTCCGCCGATCCCTCGACTCCCGCCGCCGTCCCGCTCCGCGCGATCCCCTACGGTCTCTGGGCCAATCGTGGCGAAGGCGAAATGCGTATCTGGCTCCGCGAATCATGAAAACCACCATCACTACCGCTCTTTGCCTTCTCGCCGTCCTGTCGCTTGCGCCGCTGCGCGCCGAGCCGATTCAGTCCGTGCAGGACGCCATCGTCGCCGATGCGCTCGCCGATCCTGCCGGCCACGAATTCCTCACGCGCCTCTGCGACGACTTTGGCGGCCGCCTCACGGGCAGTGAGAATAACCGCCGCGCCCTCGACCGCACCGTCGCCGAACTCAAGGCCCTTGGGGTCGCCGCGCGCCTTGAAACCTTCAAGATGCCCGGTTGGGTTCGCGGTCAGGACGAGGTCATGCTCCTCGCGCCGCTCCAGCGCCCGCTGCGCGTCGCCGCGTTGAGCTACACCCAGCCGCACGAAAAATTCGAGGCCGAGGTCATCGACATCGGCCAGGGTCGCGAGGAGGACTTCGCCAAACTCGACGCCCGCGGCAAGATCGGCCTCCTTGCGCCGAACACCACCGTGCCGCGCGGCCAATACGAGGCCGCCGCCGTGAAGCACGGCATGCGCGCCATCCTGTTCATCAACCGCGTCGCCGGCGGCCAGCTTCTCGCCCGCACCGGCTCCTTCGCCGGCCAGCCGCTGCGCTTTCCGATCTATTGCATCACGCAGGAGGAGGGCAACTGGCTGCTCCGTCTCGTCCAGCGCGGCCAGACCGTGCGCGTCAGCATGGAGACCAAGTCCTATTGCGAGGAAATCGAGACCGCCAACATCGTCGCCACTTTCCCCGGCCGCACCGCCGACACCATCGTCGTGGGCGCGCACTTTGACTCGTGGGACCTCGGCCAGGGCGCGATGGACAACGGCATCGGCACCGCGCAGCTCTATGCGCTCGCCAAGGTTCTCAAGACCCGCGCCCCGCAAAACCAGCGCACGATCGAACTCGTCTGGTTCAACGGCGAGGAGCAGGGCCTCTGGGGCTCGCGCGTCCACGCCCCAACGCTCGCCGGCCGCCCCGTCGCCGCGATGATCAACCTCGACATGGTCGGCTACCCGCTCTCGGTGAACGCCCTCGGTTCCGACGATCTCGTGCCCGAACTGGAGCGCTTCGACGCCTCCCTCGGTGCCCACAAACTCAAGCAGGGCGTCGGCAACATCAACTGGTTCGGCAGCGATCACACACCCTTCCAGCTCGCCGGCATCCGCTCGATCACCTTCGGCGCGCTCATTCCGCCGGAGTCCGTCCGTTACTACCACGACATGGCCGACACGATCGACAAGGTGGAGCCCAAGCTCATCAGCGAATCCACCGCGATCATCGCCGCGCTGGTTTACCGCCTTGCCAACGAGTCGGAACTCACGACTAGTCGCGTGGCACCGGCGGAGGTTGAGGCGAATTTTCGTAAATTCGACCTCCAGAACCGTATGCGCGGCGTCGGCCTCTGGCCGTTTGGCCCTGATCCTGTCTCTGATTCCTCTCCCGCTCCCGCAGCGAAATGACCACACCTTCCTCCCGTCGCACTTTCCTGAAAACGGTCGCCGCCGCCGGCGTCGCCGCCGCATTGCCTGCGGCGCACGCGCAGGCCGTCAAGGCTGACGGCACTTTCCCGGTTCAGGCCGATTTCTACAAATCCCCCGGCGCCGCCGTTATCGTGAGCGGCGGCAGCATCATCCAGCAGGGCCATTTTCCCGAGGCCGTCACCGAGGCGCACCGCAAACATTTCGGGCCCAAGCGCCGCGTCCTGCTGATTTTGCACGCTTCCCTGCCCGCGGATCGCGATGCGATGGAGCACCGGCTCCAGGCCATGTTCGCGGCCGATGGCTACGAAGCCGAGTCGCTCCATCACTGGGACGGCATCGATGGCCGCCGGCGCATCGAAGGCGCGGAAGCCATCTTCATCGGCGGCGGTGAAACCTTCCTGTTGCTGCGCACGCTCATCGAGACGCGCCAGCTCAAGACCCTTCGCGAAACCATCCTCGGCGGCATCCCGGTGCACGGCACCAGCGCCGGCGCCAACGTCGCGGGCCCCGTCATCGGTTGCACCAACGATTTTCCCATCGTCGATGTGCCGACGCGCACCTCGCTCGGGGTTTTCCCCGCGGTCATCAACCCTCACCACCCCGCCGCCGACGAACGCGAATACGGCGGCCGCCTGAGCAAAATCCGCACCTACCTGCGCTACAATCCCACCGAGACCGTGCTCGGCCTCGGTAACGGTGCGCTGGCCCGCCTCCATGCCGGTCGCGTCGAACTGCTCAACGGTCTGGGTGTGCTCTATCAAGGTTCCACCCGCCGCGAGCTTCCGGTCGGCGAGATTCCGGAGCTCACTTCCTTGGTGACCAACCATGGCTAGTCTCGGCGAGATCCAGCTGCGCGATCCCTTCATCCTCGCCGATCCCGTGGGTGGGCTTTACCGCCTCTACGGCACGACCGCCCTCGGCGGCCCGATGGAGGCGCCCGATGGTTTCAGCGTCCGCACCAGCCGTGACCTGCGCACGTGGAGCGAACCGCGTTCCGTGCTCACCCGCACCGCCGGTCCGAACGACGTGGATTTTTACTGGGCGCCCGAGGTTCATTTTTACCAGGGTCGCTGGTATCTCTTCGCGTCCTTCAGCGCCGGGATGAACATCCTCAAGCCGCGTTCGCGCTACACCGCGATCTACGTCTCCAATTCCCCCGACGGTCCCTTCGCCCCGCATTCCGATGGTCCGGTGACGCCGCTCGGCTGGCGCAGCATCGACGGCACCCTGCACCTCGACAGCCAGGGCCGCCCCTGGCTCATTTACGTCCGCGAGTGGACGCAGATTCACGACGGCGAAATGCATGCCGCACCGCTCAGCGCCGACCTCCGCCGGCCCGCCGGTCCGCCCCAACTGCTCTTCCGCGCGAGCCAGGCCTCGTGGAGTCTCGCGCAAAAAAGCGATCTCGGTGAAGGCTATCGTGTGACCGACGGCCCGTGGCTGCATCGCACGGCCGCCGGCGTGTTGCTCCTGTTGTGGTCCACATTCGGCAAAGGCGGCTACATCACCGGTGTCGCGCGCAGCACCAGCGGTGAAATCACCGGCCCTTGGGAACAAGCCCCCGCGCCAATCTATACCAACGATGGCGGGCACCCGATGCTCTTCCGCACCTTCGACGGCCGCCTGCTGATGACGCTCCACACGCCGAACCGCCCGATGCATGAGCGCACCCGTCTCCTTCCCGTCCGCGAAACCGCCGACGGTTTAGTCCTCGCTTGAGGTCGGCCGGCCGCCTCGCGCGGCGTTTATCTACAGGAAGACAAACTCCGTCCGTGTTTGGATTGAGTTTCGTGCGCCAGCCCACGGAATAACCGCACTCCATCCCCGTGTTCCCATTCGTGTGAATTCGTGTCCATCCGTGGTTAAAAATAATTCCCCATGCCTACCGCATCCGCCTCCTTCCCCAAAATCCACCGCGAGATCCGCCTCGGTGAGACCACCGCGCTCTACGTCACCGATCCGAAAACCAACGCGCTCGGTCTCTGGCTTGTCCCCACCAGCCGCCGCCGCGCCGTTGTGACCGCGCGCCGTTCGCTGCTCCAAGGCATCGAGATCGACGGCATGCTCGCCACCACGGGCGGCGAACTCCGCGCCTGGACCGTCGAATCCCTTTTGCAGGTCAAGGCGATCACCGACGATTATCCGGCCGGCTTTTCCCAAAGCCGCACGCTGCGTAACAGCGTCACTGTCGACCGCCTCAAGTTCACCGCGCAAACCGTCACGCGTGCCGGCGGCGCGACCCGCGTGCGCACCACGTTCACCCATGACCAAGCCGGCTGGCGCGCGCATCACGATCTCGTCTCGCCCCGCGGCGCGACTTGGCTCGAGAGCAGCGTCACCGTCGAGAACAACACCGCGACGCCTGTGACCTTGGAATTTCTCGCCAGCTTCTCGCTCGGCGGTCTCGGGGCCTTCGCGCGTGACGACGCTCCCGGTCGGCTCCGCCTGCACCGTCTCCGCACCGTGTGGAGCATGGAAGGCCGTCTCGAAACGCGTCCGTTCGAAGACATCCAGCTTGAGCCAGCCTGGTCCGGCTACGGCGTGCGCGCCGAGCGCTTCGGCTGCATCGGTGGCCTGCCCGCCAACGCATTTTTCCCGTTCCTCGCCGTCGAGGATACCGGCGCCGGTGTCGTTTGGGGCGCCCAGCTCGCGCATCCCGGCTCGTGGCAGATGGAAGTTTACCGCCGCGACGACCTCGGCGCGATTTCCGGCGGCCTCGCCGACCGCGAGATCGGCCACTGGATGAAAACCATCGCCGCGGGCGAGAGCTTCACGTCGCCCACCGCCACGCTCGCCTGTGTCTCCGGCAATCTCGAGGACCTCACCGCCGCACTCACCGCCGCGCAGGAAGTTCCGCTGGCCAAGCTCCCGAAGAGCGAAGCCGCGCTCCCCGTCATCTTTAACGAGTGGGCCACGAGCTGGGGCGACCCGAGCCACGCCAACATGGTCGCGCTCGCCGGCGCGCTCAAAGGCACCGGCGTGAAGTATCTCGTGATGGATGCCGGCTGGTATAAGCCCGCCGGCGGTTCGTGGGGCGACGCGCAGGGCGAGTGGATCCCCAGCGCCGCCATGTATCCGCACGGCCTCCGCGCCACCGCCGACGCCATCCGTGCCGCCGGCCTGATCCCCGGTCTCTGGTTCGAGATGGAAGTCATCGGCAAAACTTCGCCGCTCTGGGACCGCACCGAGTGGCTGCTCCGGCGCGACGGCCGGCCGATCACCGCCGGCACCCGCCGCTTCCTCGACCTGCGCCAGCCCGCCGTTGTCGCCCACCTCACCGAGCGCGTCATCGGCCTGCTCCGCGCGAATAATTTTGGCTACATGAAGGTCGATTATAACGAGAACATCGGCATCGGTGCCGATGGCGCCGAGTCGCTCGGCGAGGCTCTCCGCCAGCATCTCGCCGGCGTGCAGGCATTCTTCCGCAAGATTCGCGCCGAGCTCCCCGACCTCGTCATGGAAAACTGCTCGTCCGGCGGCCACCGTATCGAGCCGTCGTTCACCGGCCTCACCGCGATGTGCAGCTTCTCCGACGCGCACGAGTGCCGTGAAATCCCGATCGTCGCCGCCAACCTGCACCGCGTGATGCTGCCGCGCCAGAGCCAGATCTGGGCCGTGCTCCGTCCCGAGGCCGATGCGCGCCGCATCGTTTATCTGCTCGCCGGCGGTTTCCTCGGCCGCCTCTGCATCTCCGGTAAGTTTGTGGAACTCGCCGCCGCGCAGCGCGCATTGGTTGACCGCGCCATCGCGCTCTACGCCAAGGCTGCCCCGATCATCCGCCGTGGTCGCTCCTACCGTCACGGCCCCGACGTCGTCGCCTACCGCCATGCCGAAGGCTGGCAGGCCGTGGTCCGCGTGAGCACGGACGGCAAACAAGCTCTCGTCGTCGGCCACTCCTTCGCCAAGACCGGCACCAAAACCATCCGTATCCCGCTGCCCGCCGGCAAATGGCGCATCGCCGAGGAATTCCACACCGATAAGAAAGGCTCCGCCCTCGCCAAAAACGAACTCCGCTGGACCCCGGCCGGCGAGTGGTCAGCGAACGTGGTCCTCCTGAAACGCTGATTATAACCACGAAAAACACGAAGCACACGAAAGAGGCATGATGCATGGCGGGGAATCGCCGGGCGCGCCTGCCTTGGTCGATTTACAGGATTCGTGTCTATTCGTGGTTAAAAACTCCGCGTCCTTTGCGCACTCCGCGTTTCAAATTATCTGCACTGGCCCCCAACGCTGCTTTCCCTTCATGCTGCCGGTGAATCCCACCCCGCGACCGCATGAAAATCACCCGGATTGAAACCACCGCCCAGGGCGGTCTCCTGCTTTGCCGGATTCACACGGCCGAGGGCATCGTCGGTTGCGGCGAGAGCTACTATCTGCCTGGCGCAGTTGCCGCCGTCATCCACGAGTGGATGGCGCAGCGCCTCATCGGCGCCGACGCGCTTGAGACCGAGGGTCACTGGCGCTTCCTCTACGAACGCGCCATGAACTTTGGCGGCCGCGGCGCCGAGCTGCGCGCTCTCTCCGCCATCGACCTCGCGCTCTGGGACATCAAGGGCAAGGTCTGCGGCCAGCCGGTGTGGCAACTCCTCGGCGGTCGCACGCAGGACGGCGTGCGCATTTACAACAGCACGGGCTATGGTCGTAACCAGAAGCCGGCGGCGGGCGGCATGTGGCCCGGCTACGGCCGCATGGGCGTGCCTGAGCCGCTTAACGATTATCACAACGCGATCCACGAACCCGCCGCCTACGCGCGCGAGATGGTCGCCGAGGGCATCGAGTGCGTGAAGCTCTGGCCGCTCGATTTCGCCGCGCACAAACTCAACGGCAGTCTCTACGTCAGTCCCGCCGACATCGCCGAGGGCATGAAGCCGTTCCGCGCCATCCGCGAGGCGGTCGGCAACAAACTCGAGCTCATCATCGACGGCCACGGTTTCTTCCAACTCCCGATGGCGCTGCGCATCGCCGAGGCGATGAAGGAGTTCAAACCGCTCTGTCTCGAAGATGTTATCCGCCCCGACTGCGTGGACACGATCCGCGACTTCCGCGCGCTCTGTGGCCTGCCGCTCGCCGTGAGCGAGATGCTCACGAGTCCCGAGGACTACCGCCACGTTCTTGAAAAGCGCGCCGCCGACTATGTCATGATCGATCCCACATGGGTCGGTGGCATTTCGCAGACGCTCAAGCTCACGGACCAGGCCCAGAGCTACAATCTCCCCGTGATCATGCACGACTGCACCGGCCCGCTCACCCTGCTCGCGGGCGTGCACGTCGGCGTGGCTCGCGCCAACGTCGCGTGGCAGGAGACCGTCCGCATGCTACTGCGAATCACTTATCCCGAGCTGGTGACCAATATTCCCGCCGTAAAAAACGGCCGCATGGCTACGCCAACCGGCGCGGGCCTCGGCGCCGACTGGCACGACTCGCTCTTCCAAAAACCCAACGACGTCCGCGTCAGCAAGTAGGGCGGGTCTCCGACCCGCATTCCCACGCCCCAATCCTTTTGCCACAGATTGCACAGATAACACCCGGATGTAGGGCGGGGTCTCCGAACCCCGCCTTCGTTTCATCTGTGTCGATCCGTGTGATCCGAGGTTAAAAACTCCGACTCTCTTTTGCACCCATGACGGCAACGCCTTCGAACTCCGCCCCCGGTTTCCGCTTCAACGACCTCAGCGGCAAAACGCTGCTCATCACCGGCATCACCCGCGGCATCGGTCGCGCCCTCTTACCCGGCCTGCTGAATCAGGGACTCAACCTCGTCGCCGTCAGCCTCGGGCTCGCGCAGATGCAGGCGGTGCGCGCCGAACTCGGGGTCGATGAATCGCGCCTGCGGCTCTTCGACTGTGATCTCGCCGATCCTGCGGCTGTGGACGCCACCGGGCGCGCCATCACTGCGGCCGGCCTGCGCATCGACGGCGTCCTCCACAACGCCGCCATCGACCCGCGCCATCGTTTCGGAAAAACCCAAACCGCCGGCGCTCCGTGGGACGATGTGTGGCAGATCAACGTGCGCGCTGCCGTCACGCTCACGCAGCACCTTCTGCCCGCGTTGCGCCAGCATGGCCACGGGCGCATCATATTCACCGGTTCCGTCGTATCGGATCTCGGCGGCGTTTATCTGACCGCCTATGCGACGGCGAAGGCTGCGGTCGGCGGCCTCACGCGTTCGCTCGCGCACGAGCTCAAAGGTTCGGGCATCACCGTGAACTGCCTCGTCCCCGGCGCCATCCAGGTGGAGAAGGAAGCCGGCAGCATGGTGGGCGACCAGCAGCTCATCGCGTGGCAATCCGTCGGCCGCCGCCTGACTCCCGCGGATTTGCTCGGGCCGCTTTGTCTCCTGCTGAGCGACGCCGGCGCTGGCATTAGCGGCCAGTGCCTGACCATCGACGGCGGCCTGATCCACCCCTTGATCTCCGCCGAAATGCAGCAAAGCCGCCTGGCATCCGACGGCTTTGAATGAGTGAAACCATGGCCGGCGCCGAAAAAGTTTCGCTGCAGCCGGTGGCGCCTGACGATTTTGAGGCGCTCGCGCAGATCCGCGTGGCGGCCATGCGGGAAAGTCTGGAGCGGGTAGGGCGCTACGACGCGGGCCGGGCGCGGGAACGTTTGCGGCAAAACTTCGCCGCGGAGCACACGCAATGGATTCTGTTGGCCGGTGAGCGCGTCGGGTTTTGCGCCCTTCGGCCGGCGGCGGATGGGTTTCACCTCGATCACTTGTATGTGCTTCCGGAATTTCAGGGCCGTGGTCTGGGCTCAGCAGTCATGCGCCGCTTGCTGAAAGAGGCCGACCGGCAAAACCAGCCGGTTCATGTCGGTGCGTTGAAAGAAAGCGGCTCCAATCGGTTTTATCTGCGGCATGGGTTCGTCAAAACCAGCGAAGGCGAGTGGGATAATTACTATGTCCGAGCCACGCCTGGTCCGGTGGATTCACCGGCAGTGAGCATCCGCGAGATCCAAGCAGACGATTGGGTTCAGTTTAGGACGGTGCGGTTACAGGCTTTGCAGGAAAGTCCGCAGGCCTTTGGCGCCACCTATGCGGTGACCGACGAACAGTGGCAGGGACGCGCGCGGTTCTATCAGGAAGACGCCGGCACCTGTTTTATACTCGGATTCGAAAACGGGATGCCAGTGGCGATGGCTGGAGCTTATCGCGACAAGAACAAGTCCGGGGTAGCGCATCTTTATTCGGTTTGGACAGCACCTGACTGGCGGGGAAAAGGCGTGACCCAACAATTGATCGAGCCGCTTCTCAGGTGGGCGCGTGAATCGAATCTACCGATCATGGAAGCCTGGGTCACGGCGCACAACGAGCGTGCACTTGGATTTTACCGCAAAGCGGGCTTTGTCCTCACCGACGAAACCTGTGCCCTGCGCTGGGACGCGACGGTGCGGCAGGTTTTGATTCGAAAACAGCTTTGAAGCCATGATCACCCGACTTGATCACATCCAGTTGGCGATGCCGGCCGGCGGCGAAGATCAGGCGCGGATTTTTTGGGGCGGGCTGCTCGGCATGGCGGAAGAGGTGAAACCTGAACCGCTGGCCAGCCGGGGCGGCTGCTGGTTTCGGATGGGAGACATCATCATTCACCTCGGCGTGGAGAAGGATTTCACCCCACAGAAGAAAGCGCATCCGGCGTTCTGCGTGGGCGACCTTGCCGAACTGGCGCAACGCCTGGCCGCGGCGGGCTATCCGGTGACATGGGACGAAGCGCTGCCTGACCGGCGGCGTTTCTACACGGCCGATCCTTTTGGCAATCGCATCGAGTTCATCCGCGATGGCGATGGATTCGGGCAAAAATGAAGCCTATATTTTGCTACGGTTGAGCACTGAGAGAGGCGAAATTACATGTCATGGACTACGAAAGCTTTTTACAGACCCTCGATTATGAACGGCTCGATCTCGCTCCGGAGGTGAAGTGGACCGACGAGTTGCTGCAAACATGTAAAAGACGATGGTCACGACTTCGCGACGGAAAGGACGACTTCAGCTGTGAGAATTGGGTCTTTCTGCAATATTTGGTCGATCACCAAAACGTGCTGTTGCATGGCTCACAAAATCCGGGAATCGCCGCATTCGAGCCCCGGGTTGCCGGCAATCAATTCAAAGATGGGCAACGACCGTTGGTTTATGCTTCGAGCTCCTGCATGTTGTCCTACTGGTATGCGATTGTGGATCGGGAGAAATTAAAACGGATCTGCGGCGCAGTGAAATTCGGCATGGCCTTTGCGCCTGTGCATCCGCAGACGATGGTCAAAGGTCATCGTCATTTTTTCCATTTTTCCCACGAAGCTTTTCCTCACCGCCCGTTTCGGCCTGGACTCATTTACATCCTGCCGCGTGAGACATTTACGCCGGAGTATGTGGAATTGCAGTGGTATTCGGAGAAACCAGTCATCCCTTTGGCGGCAGTGCCGGTTGACCCGGGACAATGGCCGATGCTGCGTTGCGTCCGCGCTATGAATTGGGGTGTGAAGCGCAGTGATCCAGAGGGTAAATTTCCTCAACTTGATGATACTGAAAAATTCCCCGACATGGGTGTGATGAGCTGGCCCTGAGATGTGCTTTGGCCTAAGTGAGAAAAGATAACCACGATTGAAAACCTATCGCGCGCTTTCCGTAGTCGCTCCCGCAGGGGCTAAAATCCGAGCCGGGCGTAAGACCATTGAAGTAAGACAATGGCGGCCAGACATGCTGCCACTGCGTGACCTGCTAATCGTCGAAAACAAGGTGCGCTTGAGTAGCAGCGGCGTGCGCGAGGATCCGAACGGAAGGGTGGTGGCACTGGTCGATGTGGTTTCGGTGAGTGAATGGAAAGAATACGAATTAGCGGCTGCCACGGCGCCATACTGGGAAGCAGGTTGGTTGGGCTGGCATTTGGAAAATATCAGGCCGGTGGATTGTCCGAATCCCGTTCCCGCTAAACTGCGTATCTACGAAATCGAGAACCTCGACAAACTGTGGAAACCGAGCACGTGAAACCATGGATGTGACAGAGCATAATCGCGGGTCGTGGAATGAGGCGGTCAAGCGGGGCAATCCGTGGTCGATTCCGGTGACGCCGGACGAAATCGCCCGGGCGCGCGCGGGCGACTGGCGCGTCATCCTCACGCCGAATCGCG
Organism: uncultured Opitutaceae bacterium; assembly: GCA_964525935.1. GTDB lineage: Bacteria > Verrucomicrobiota > Verrucomicrobiia > Opitutales > Opitutaceae > UBA2377. The sequence goes on from CAZGJZ010000003.1 coordinate 30,936, forward strand.
CCGTGCCCGCGGATTGGTTTGGCGAACTTCGCGGCCGGGCGGTGCTTGGTCTGGCGTCGGGTGGCGGCCAACAGGTGCCGATCCTCGCGGCGGCGGGCGCGCACGTGACGAGCTTCGATAATTCCGATGCGCAGCTCGCACTCGACCGTCAGGTGGCGGAGCGGGAGGGACTCGCCGTGCGCCTCGTGCAGGGAGACATGGCGGATTTGTCCGTTTTCCCCGACGCGAGTTTCGATCTCATTTTTCACCCGGTCTCCAATTGCTTTGTGCCCGACGTGAACCCGGTGTGGCGCGAGTGCACCCGGGTGCTCAAGCCCGGCGGCCGGTTGCTCTCGGGTGTCATGAATCCCGCGCACTTCTGGTTCGACCACGACGCCGCGGAGAAGACCGGGCAGCTGATCGTCAAATACCGGCTGCCTTACTCCGATCTCACGAGTCCGTCACCGGCGGAGCGGGCGGCGCGTATCGCGCAGAAGCAGACGCTCGAATTTGGCCACAGTCTCGACGACCAGCTCGGCGGCCAGTTGAAAGCCGGCCTGGTTATCACCGGCCTCTACGAGGATGACTGGAGCGATGAGGCGACGCCGCTGAATCGCTACGGCCCGATGTATCTCGCGACGCTCGCGCGCAAGCTGCCGCCGGCGTGACGCGCGGCGGCGTGAAACACACTAAAATAAAATCTTCGCCCTGACGCACGCGGGGCTTGTGGCATCGGGATAAACTTTCACGATGCCGGGGTGCTTCGGGTTACCCCACCCATAAAATTTGCCTTGGCGATGCTTTGCTGTGCCGGTCCGGCGAGGTTGCCGGCGGCCGAGGTGGCGCAAACCTGGCAGCTCATCGGCGGGCATCTCTCGAGCGAGGCGGCGGCGGGTTTGCAGAAGGCTCCCGTGGCCGGCAATCGCGAATGGTTGCTCGCCGATGCGACGGCGCGGCTGGAGCAGATGCCCCTGACGGAAAGCCGGCTGGCGGCGGCGGCCCGCAGCTTGACTGAACTCGCGCAGGGCGATGACGACATCGCGGCGGCGGCGGGCTATATGCTCGGGCGGTATTACCAGGTGCATCTCCTGCAGCCGGACCCGGCGAAGGCGGCGCAGCAGTTTCTCGCGCTCGCGGCCCGCCAGCCGGCGAGCACCTGGTCACAACTCGGGCTGGTGAAGCTGGCGATGTTGCAACTCTACGTGCTGCCGCAGCCGGGCGGTCCCACGGCGCGGATCGCGGGTGCGGAGGCCTTGTTGCCGCGGGTGACGGAGCCGCATCTGCAACGCGACCTGCATCTCGTGATCGGGCGGGCGAGTCACTTTTACCGGCGGCCGTTGCCGGAGGTGCTCGCGCATCTCGTGGCGGCGGATGGCGACCAGCCGGGCGATGAGTTGTGGCGGTCGGAATTGCACGTGCAGATTGGCGAGCTGGCGTTGCGCAGCGGGCAGCTCGAACTGGCGCAAAAGTATTTCGAGCGGTTCATCGAGCGGAACAATGTGGATCCGCGCGTCTTCGACGCGCGCAGCAAGCTCGCGGAGATCGCGCAGAAACGCGGGGCAGCGCCAGCGGAGGCCGCCCGATGAAACGGCGCCGCATCAAGACCCCGATCGCAATCGCCCTGTTGTTGCTGAGCTACTGCGCGGCGACGTGGATCATTTTCAACCGCGCCGATCCCCTCGGCTCGGACCGGCCGATCAAGCTCCGGCTGGCGCACTGGCAGCTCGAGCGCGGCATCCCGGCCGGTTACGAGGCGATCATCAAGCGCTACGAGGAACTGCACCCGAACGTCGATGTGGAGCAAGTGATCGTGCCGAGCACGATTTACCGCCAGTGGCTACGCTCCAACCTGACCGGCGGCACCGGGGCCGACCTGATCGAATACGGCGCGTTCCTGGGCAACATCAATGACGTGCCGGTGCGCTACTTCGAGCCGATCACCGAGCTGCTGACCGAGCCGAATCCCTACAACAAGGGCACGCCGATCGAGCACGTCCCGTGGCGGCTGACCTTCACCGACGGCCTGTGGGGCTCGCGCATCGCCAACCCCGACCCGGGCCAGCTCTATGCGGTGACGCTCTCGCAGGGCAGCATGCGGCTGTTCTGCAACCGCGACCTGTTGCGCAAGATCACGGGAAGCGACGCCGCGCCGCAGAACCTCGACGACTTCCGCGCGATCTGCGCGCAGATCCACGACTACTCGCGCCGCACGGGCCGCGTGCTGCGCCCGCTCGCGGGCTCGCGCGACAATGCGCTGTGGCTTCTCGGCATCCTGATGCAGACCCCTGTTGTCGGGTTGAACCACCGGCTGGACCACGAGGGCTTTTTGAACCGCAACAACCGCCAGGCCATGGCCGACTACCTCGCGGGCCGCTGGGATTACAACCAGCCGGAGATCCGGGCGACCCTCGCGCTCGCCAAGGAACTGACGTCCGAGATGCGGCCGGGTTTCCTGCAACTGGGCCGGGATGATGCGGTGCAGGAATTCGCGCGCGGCGAGGCGGTGTTTATTTTCACCGGCACCTGGGACAAGGGCACCGTGATGGAGCTCTCCCCGTTTCCAGTGGAGGTGATGCGTTTCCCGCAGCCGTCGGCCACGGACTCGCGCTATGGACCCTATATCCAAGGCCGCGTGGCCGATGGCGCGGCGACGACGGGCCCCGACATCTGCCTGAACCGCGCCACGCCACATCGCGCCCAGGCCATCGATTTCCTGCATTTCATGACGAGCATGGAAGGCGGCCGGATTTTCATGGAGGTGGTGGGCGCGGTGCCGGGCATCGTGGGCGTGCAGGCGCCGCCGGAATTGGAGATCTACCGTTCGCCGGCCGACGGCTACAGCCCGGGCTCGAAATACGACCAGTTCGGCCCCGGGTCGATGGCGGTCTACAACCGCAACCTGCACAAACTCATCGGCGCCCAAGGTGACGTCGAAGCCTATATCGCCGCGATCACGCCCGGCTTTCGCGACGTGATCGTGCAGGACATGCAGGCGGAGATTCGCACGCTCGCCACCAATCAGCGCAGCCAGGACCTGGAGGTCGCCGCGCTGCGCACGCTCACGCGACTCAAGCCGGCGGAAGCGGATTATGTGCGCCGCGTTCCGCTGGTGCAAAGCCACCAGACGGCGAATGAGATCAACGTTTACGAAGCGACGGCCGTCCTCCAGCGCGAGACCGGCCGGCAGATTGTGCGCTAGACGGAGAAGGAAAACGCGAATGGATGCGAATGGATCCGAATTTCTGCAGCAGGCCTGGCGGCAGGCATGGTGGAGCCACGAGCGTGAGCGAGTGAAGGTTCGATCCACTCGCTCACGCTCGTGGCTGCTGGGTGCGGGGCTTCTCATGCTAACGGGCGTGTTGCCGTTGCGCGCGGAAGAGCCGCTGGCCGACGCCTGGCGAAAAATCGCCGCGCACCTGTCCGGCGAGGCCGGGGCGATTTTGCAACGGGCGAACACCGCGGATCCGCGCAATCGCGAGCTGGCCCAAGCGGTCGTGCGGGCGGTGCAACCGCCGACGTCCGACGAAAAACTGGCGGCGGCCGAGCGCCAGTTGCTCGCCCTGGGGGAGGGGACGGACGATATCGCCGCGGCGGCGCTGTATTTTGCGGGCCGGTTGCGGCAGGTGCATTTTGCGCAGCCGGACCCGGTGGCGGCGGCGAAGCTCTATCGCACGCTCGCGGCGCGACAGCCGGCGAGCCATTGGGCGCAACTCGGCCTGGTGAAACTCGCGGTGCTCACGCTCTACGTGTTGCCGGAACCGGCCGCGACGGCGGACCGGTTTGTTGCGGCCGAAGGGTTGCTCGCCGGCGTGCACGAACCGGATTTGCGCCGCGACCTGTTGATCGCGCTCGGGCGCACGCGACTGTTTTACGGCCAGCCGCTGCCGGCGGTGCTGGCCGATCTCCGCGCGGCGGATGCGATCGGCGGACTGAATGGCCTCGTCGAAGGCAATTTCCTCATGCAGCTCGCCGAGCTTTCGTTCCGCGCCGGCGAGTGGCGGGAGGCGCGCGCGGTTTACCAGCGGTTTCTCAAAAGCAATGCGATCGACCCGCGCGTGTTTGCCGTGCAGCGCCGCCTTGAGGAAATCGCGGCCCGGCTCGGGGAGCCCGGCCCGGTGAAAGGCACGCCATGAAGCGCCGCTGGAAAACCAGTCACCTCGCGCTGGTCCTGCTCGCGCTGTCCTATGTGGCGGCGATGGTGTGGGTCTCGACGCGGGGCGGCGACCGCCCGTCGGACGGGCGCATAAAGATCCGTTTCGCGCACTGGCAGATCGAGAAAGGGCCGCCCGACGGCTTCGAGGCGGTGATCAAGCGCTACGAGGCGTTGAATCCGCACGTGGATGTCGAGCAGGTGCAGGTGCCCGGCCCGGTTTACCTGCAATGGCTGCGCACCAATCTCGTGGGCGGCACGGCCACGGACATCATCGAGTTCGGCACCTTCCAGCCCGGCATGCAGGACCTGCCGATGCGGTTTTTCCAACCGCTCACGACCGAGCTTGAGCAACCGAATCCCTACAACGCCGGCACGCCGCTCGCGGGAGTGCCCTGGCGCGAGACGTTCGTGGACGGCTTGTTCAACGAACAGCTCAATGCGCCCGAGATCGGCCAGATCTATTCCGTCACGATGACGCAGCTCGCGATGCGGCTGTTCTACAACGAAGACCTGTTGCGCGAAATCACCGCCGGCGTGTCGGATTTCCGGCGGCCGGAGAATTTCAACGACCTCCGCCAGCTCTTCGCCCTCACCCAGGCCTACGCGAAGCGCACCGGCCGCCCCATCCACGCCATCGCCGGGGCGCGGCTCAACACCGAGTGGATCCTGGACAGCATGCTGGGCTACGCCCTGCTGCGCACGAGCATGGCACTCGACGAGGACGGCACGATGATGCGGCTGGCCCGCAATGTGCAGATCGACTACCTGCGCGGCCGCTGGAGCTACCGCCGCGAAGACGTGCGCGCCGCGCTGGGACTCGTGCGCGAACTGACGGCACAGATGCGGCCCGGCTTCATCCAGCTCGGCCGCGATGCGGCCGTGCAGGAATTTTTGCACGGGGATGCGCTCTTCGTGATGTCCGGCACCTGGGATGCGACGAGCCTGAGCCGCCTCGCCAAATTCCCCGTGGGCATGCAACCGGTGCCGCAGCCCGATGCGAACGATCCCGTGACGGGCAAATATTTCTTCGGCCACATGGCCGACGGCAACGGGCTGACCGCGGTGTCGTTCTATCTGAACAACCGCAGTCCGCACCCGAAGGAGGCGTTGGATTTCCTGCGCTTCATGACGAGCATCGAAGGCGGCCAGATTTTCATGGAGCACAGCGGCTGGATTTCCTCCGTGCGCGACACGAAGATCCCCGACGCGCTGGTCCCCGCGCTCGGCGTGCAGGACGGCTACATCACCGGCGGCAGCTACATGCGCACCGGCTCGGCGACGACGCAGGCCTTCGTCAGCAATCTCTACCGGCTCGTCGGTCCGCAAGGCAGCGTCGATAAATTTGCCGATGCGCTGGAGCAGGAGATGCCCGCCGCACAACGCGCGGATCTGGAGACCGAACTGCGCAACCAGACCAATGTCCTGCGGCCGCAGGACGCGGAAGTCATGGCGCTTGGCGCCCTCGGGCGGCTCGCCCCGCCGACGCCGGCCGACACCCGGCGCCGAGCTGCGCTTGAAACCAACCAGACGCTTTCCGAAGTCGGCATCTACCAAGGCGTGAGTGTGCTGGCGCAGACTCCGGCGGCACCGTAATGGCCGCACGGGCGGCCCGCGCTCCCGATGCCCGATAGAATAAGACGCGCGACACGTCTTTTTCCGGGTGCCGGAAAAATCGCGGGTGCACACAGGTAATTCTTGTCGGAGAGGGGCAAACTTCCACCATGACGGCGTGCTTTCCCCCGCCCCGGTGATGCGCTCCGCGCGCGCACTTCCCCCTTTTCTCTTCATAACCTGCTGGTTCGTTACGCCATTGGCATTTTCAGCTGAGGCCGTGACCGATCGCGACGTCTGGCAGGCGATCGCCGACCTGCGCATCACGGATGCGCAGCGCGACCTGAAGAAGGCGCCGCAGGATCGTTCGACCACATTGGCCGAAGCGGTGACGTTGATTGCCCGGCAGCCGGCGACCGATGGTAACATGCACGAGGCCGAGCAAAAATTGCTGCCCCTCAGCGATGGCACCGACGAGATCGCCGACCAAGCCGCCTACCTGCAGGCGCGGATTTACCAAATCCATCTGCAGCAACCCGACTATGCCAAGGCCGCGGAACTCTACACCGCGCTCGCCGCGCGCCGGCCGCAAAGCCACTGGGCGCAACTCGGCCTCGTGAAGCTCGCGTTGTTGAAGCTTTACGTGCTGCCCGACTCCGCGGCGGCCGGCGCCGACCGGCTCGCGCCCGCGGAGGCGTTGCTCCCGCAAATCCACGAGCCGCTGTTGCAACGCGACCTGCACCTGCAGATCGGGCAGGCCGGCGTGATCCTGAAACAACCGCTGCCGCGCTTCGTGCCGCATCTTGCGACGGCGGCGCGGATCGGCGGGATCACGGGCACGGCGCGGGAGGACCTCATTGTGCAGGTCGGCGAACTCTCGCGGCGCGCCGGGTTTCTGGCGCAGGCGAAGGAGTTTTTTGAACTCTACCTGCGCGAGTATCCGACCAACGTCCGCGCCTACTCCGCCAAAGAGCGGCTCAAGGATATCGACCGCCAGCTGGCCGCGGCGGCCGGGGAGGGCGCCAAATGAAGCCGCGCAAATTCAAGAAAAGCCATCTCGGCCTGGGGCTGTTTCTCATCGCCTACGCGGTCTCGCTTTACTGGGTGTTCACGCGATCCACGCCCCTCATTGAGGCGCGACCGATCACGATCCGCATCGCGCACTGGCAGATTGAGCGCGGCCCGCCGGCCGGCATCGACGCGGCGATCAAGCGCTACATGGAGCTGAACCCGCGCGTGAAGGTCGAGCAGCTGCAGATCCCCGGCGCCGTCTTCAAGCAATGGCTGCGCACAAATCTGGTGGGCGGCACGGGCGCCGATATCATCGAATGGGGTGTGTGGCTCGCAGGCCAGAAGGATGTGCCGGCGCGCTACTTCGAACCGCTGACCGCCGAGCTCGCGAAGCCGAATCCCTATAACAAAGGCACTTCGCAGGAAGGCATCCCGTGGGAAAAAACGTTTCACGACAATCTCATCGGCGCGCGCCGCGACTCGCCCGATCCCGGGCAGGTTTACGCCGCGACGCTCACGGAGGTTTCGACGCGGCTCTTTTGCAACATCGCGTTGATGCGCGAAGTGCTCGGCCGTGAGGTCGTGCCGCAGACTTACGACGACCTGCGCAAGATCATCGCCGAAGTGCGCGCCTACGCCAAGCGCACCGGCCGGCCCGTGCAGGCGCTCGCCGGCAGCCGGGACAACGGCCTCTGGGTTTCGCAGGCCATCTTCAGCCATCCGCTGATGGGATTGAACCACTCGTTCGACGACAGTGGTTACATGTATCTTTACAACCGGCAGGTGCTGGCGGCTTACCTCGAAGGGCGATGGAATTACCGGCATCCCAATGTGAAGGCGGGGCTGACCCTCGTGCGTGAGATTTCGCAGGCGATGAAGCCGGGCTACCTGCAGTTGAAGCGCGAGGATGCGATGCTCGAGTTTTTCACCGGCGACGCGCTGTTTCTCTACACCGGCACCTGGGACGCGACGAGCCTGCGGCAGATGGCGCCGTTTGAAATCGTGCCGATGCGGTTGCCACAGGTGGGCATGGACGATCCCGAGGTCGGCAAATTTATCATGGGCCCGGGCGGCGAGGGCCAGGGCGAGACCTCGATGGCGATGTATCTCAACAAGGCCAGCCCGCACAAGAAAGAGGCGCTCGATTTCCTCAAGTTCATCACGAGCGTGCCGGGCAACCAGCTCTTCACCGACCAGAGCCTGTGGCTCCCGGCGATCAACGGGGTGAACGTGCCTGAGCCGATCAAAAATTTCCGCAGCTACTTCGAAGGCTACGCGAGCAGCCAGGCGCCCTACGACATGATCGGCTCCGAAGTCACGATGATGTGGGACCGGCATTTCTACCAACTTGCCGGCGAACAGGGTGGCGTGGACAAGTTTGCCGCCGCGCTCGATGAAGTGATGCCGGCGGCGATCCGCGAGGATTTGCGCAACGAGATGCGCAACACGCTCCTGCTCGTGAAACCGCAGGACGCCCAGGTGATGGGCTACGCCGCGCTCAAGGATGACTCGGAGGCCGGCCAGCGCGCCCGCGTCCGCCAGAGCGAAACCGAAGCCGGCCAAACCATGTCCGAGGGCCTCGCGTTGCAGATGAAGGTGCAGCTGGATCGGAGGCAGTGATTTGTGTGAGGCGGGATCGTTGACCTCGCCGCGATGAGGGGGCCGAAAAGCGCAGAAGCCGCTAAAGCGAAGTTTTGGCAGGCCCGGCCGACGGCCGGACAATCCGCTCCGCAACCGGACGGCCTTCGCGACATGGGCTGTGGCGATTCAGGTTTGATCGGATGGCGGTGGCCGACTTTCAAAGATCACCATCGCAGCCTGACCACGGTTAGCCGCCATGCCTGTCGATGGATTTGAATGAACCACAGAGGCACGAAGACACGGAGAACCCCAGCCTTAGCTCACCGGCTTTGTGCCTTCGTGGTTCAAACCAAAGCAACAGGTGCACCAGAATATTAACATCCGCAAACTGATCCGTTTTTAGAGTCCTACTGGGTGAGATGAGCCCGTAACTTGAAGATCAAGATTCCAAGGTATTTGTTCATCCATGCCTGCTTATGTGGATACTGTCGGCGTGCTTCATCGGATAGTTGAGGCTCGATGGCAGTCTCAATCCATAGTCCCGCTGCACTGAAGACATTGATCAGGTCCGAGATGGTATAGGGTCTCTTGGTTAGAGTAATCTGATCGTTCCAGTTACTGACGTAAGAGAACTGATTGGTGGAGAAATACTCTTCACCTAACGTGGTTCCATTTTTTTCGGCTCGTTCTAAAGCGTATCGCAACGGTTGAGTCCTAGTCAGCAGGATATATCCACCTTCGGCCAGCATCGAGCGCGCGGACTTTAGAGTGCGGACTGGATCTTTCGCATATCCGAACGATTGCAGAAACAAGATTCGATCGAAAGTGCGACCCGTGAGCTTTGGCATCGCATCCAGTTCGGAGAGGTCGCCACAAATGAATTCCAAATTAGGCGTCTGGGTTTTAAGGAAATTATTACTGATATCGACACCGACAGACGTGATTGCACCGTCTTCTACAAGCTCAGCGAGTTTGGCGCCGTTGCCGCAACCGAGATCAAGCACCGACCGTCCGGTGACATCGCCTAGAATGGACCGCTGTGCTGGCCATTCGAGAAGCCGATCTAACGAGTCCTCCTTCGCTCTGGCCTTTTCGTAGTCTGGAGCAAGGCCAGACCAAACATTGCTTGGATCTCTATTACTACTCATCGGAGATCCTCTTTGATCGTTGTAGAAAAAAGTCGGTTCATGTCTTTATTAGCCCAGCAGTGTTAGTCGGCATTGCCGGTTTTGCGGCAAAACTATGAGGGACACACAAGCTCAAGAGCTAGGGCTTGGCAACGGTGCAAGTTTTTGAGCGCGATGGCTCATCGCTGTGAAGCTAATTGGCGGAATTCGGCGATCCCGTCCTACACCTAAACGCTTAGCAGATGCGGCCGCGCTTGCCGGCTTTGCCGTGGAGGGCGGGGTTGGGGCCGACCCAGCGCTCGTCGATGGGCTCGTTGGCGGCTTGGTAGCGGGTGTCGGTGGAGAGGCGCACGCGGTCGGTCGCATTGTCGAGCGAGGCATGGATCATGTTCATCGGGAAGGTGAGGAAATCACCGGGCTGGAAATGCGCGGTCAGCCAGCGGTCGCCGAATTTCTCGCGGAGCGAGACGGGATTGTTGCTGAGGTTGCCGGGGTGAACCCAGCCGCCTTCCTCCTTCACCTTCTTCACCTGCTCGGGCCGGTTTTCGCAGTAGGAGTCCACGTCGGATTCAAGGTAGGTCTTGATGCGGTCCGATTTCTTATGGGAGTCCTCCAGCACCATGAGCGGGCTCTGCTCGATGGGCACCTCGCCGTAGGGGATCCAGCACGTCATCAACCGGTGCGTGCCGCGGCCCATGTAAACCATGTCGCAATGCGGGCAGGTGCCGTTGCCGCGGCTGAGCGAGCGCACCCAGATGTAGTCGAAGTGCCGGATCGGGCCGCTGAAGAAATTCTCGTAGAAGCCGGTGATCTCCGGGCCGAACACGACGCGTTGCACCTCGGGATTGTCCTTCGCGAGCTGGGGCGTGAACGGGATGTTTTTCTCCTTGGTCGCGATGCCGGCCTCGAGCGGGTGGGTGAGGTCGAGGTGATTGGCGGCGGCGAGCCGGCGCAGCATCGACATGCGGGCGGCGTCGACGATTTCGCGCGGAAAGAAATTGCGGATATAGAGGTAGCCGTCCTCGGCGAGGCGGGCGTGGAGCGCCGCGGCGTCGCCGAGCAGATCTTCGGACGAGCGCAGCCAGCCGAAGGCCGATTCGCTGGTGTCGATGACGTGACCGACGGAAGTGAGGGTGGGGAACGAGGTGAGGGTGCTCATCGAAAAAGGGGTAACGCGGTGCAAGATACCGGCTGGGGACAGAAAAAGGAATGGTTGTTCTGGCCGCTGGCATGTGCAAAATGGTCACGTAACCATGCCAACCGCATTGAAGACCGAAGCCCGGGTGATTCCCGTCGCCGGGGCTGTATCTCCTATGGGGGGAATTACCCTTGCGGGTCAATTGCGGGCGAGTGCCGGCATCGGACACACAGCCATGCGTGTCTTGGGCAGTTATGCGGTGGTCTATTTGTTGGGCGGCGGCGGGGAGTTTGGCGATGCGCTGGGGCTGCGCCGCGAGGTGCGCGCGGGCGACCTGTTGCTGTTGTTTCCGGACGTGCCGCATTTCTACGGGCCGCGGAGCGGGGAGACGTGGGACGAGATCTATTTCGTTTTTCAAGGACCGGTCTTCGACCAGTGGCGGGCGACCGGGCTGCTGGATCCGCGCGAGCCCGTGTGGCACGCGGAGCCGGTGGCGGTGTGGCATCAGCGGTGCAATGCGATCTGCGCCGGGCCGGAGGGCGGGGCGGGCGCGGCGCTGCTGGAGCTGGCGCGCTTGCAAGGCGTGCTCGCGGATTTCCGCATGGCCTCACGGCCGGTGCTGGCGGGCGGCGAGTCGGCCGCGCCCGAATGGCTGGAGCGCGTTTGCCACCAGCTCGACCGGGCCGAGGTGGTGCCGGACTGGTCGGCGCTCGCCGCGCAGGCGGGGCTGTCCTACGAGCGGTTTAGGAAACGGTTTGCCGAGTTGAAAGGCGTGCCGCCGGCGCGCTACCGGATGCTGCGGTTGATCGACCGTGCGTGTGTGCGGCTGGCCGGCGGGGAAACGTCGCTCAAGGAAATCGCCGGCGAACTGGGGTTTTGCGACGAGTTTCACTTTTCAAAACTGTTCAAGCAGCGGACCGGGCTGGCGCCGTCGGTGTATCGCCGGCAGATGCGGCGGCAGGTGTGAGCGAGCGGCGCGCTTCAGCGGTAGAGCAGCTGGCGCACGAGGGCGATGTGCTCGGGGTCGCCGGCGCCATGCTGCACGTTGGGCAAGCCGGGCGTGACCGGCTGGCGGGCGCCGTCGAGCGGGTTGAGCCAGTGGACCGGGCAGCCGGCAGCGGTGGCGAGTTGCGGAAGATCGTAGTGGCGGAGCACGCCGGGGAGAACGAGGTCGTGCGGCCAGGCGAAGGCTTCGGTCGCGAGCAGGGCGGCGTAGCTGGCGGGCGCATCGCGCAGCACAACGGCGGCGAATACTCCCGGCCGCAGGGCGGCGAGGTGGAGTGCGACAGGGCCGGCGGCGCCGCACGCGCTGAGCACGGTGCGCGGGCGCGGCGGGATGGCGTGGGCGAGTTGCCAGGCGTCGCGCACGCGCATCGCCGCGGGAGCGTCGCCGAGACCGGCGCCAATGTAGGCCGCGAAGCGGTCGGGTCCGCCCCACGAAACGGATTCGTAAGGATGCGGCGCCATGGCGGTCTCGCCCCAGCCGCGCAGGTCCGCGGCGAGGAGGAAGGCGTGCGGGCTGTTGCGGTTGGGGTGCCCGATCATCTGCGTCAACGGCCCGCCGCGGGCGAGCAGCCGCTGGCAGCCGCCGTCGTCGAGATGCCACAAGGCTGGAGCAGATGCGCCGGGATCGAGCGTGACGAAGGGCACGGTGATGCCGGGTTCGGTTTCGAGAAGAAATTCTTCCCACGCGTGAAACCATGTCGTCAGAGCCGGGCCGCGTGAAACGGGCTTTGGCACGCGTGGCAACGATCCGAAGCCCAGCAGGGCGCGGAGTTTTTCAGGAGTTGGCGGCTGATGGGCCGGCCGCAGGGCCTCGGCGCGCCGGCGGGTGAGGCTGAGCATGTTGACAGCCGGGTTGGGGCGACAGGCGAGTTGTGCGACGTCGAACAGCGGAAAGGAGGCTTCGTCGGTGGCGGGTAAAGGGACGCGGAGCGTCACGCCCCAGTGGTGGCGGATGAATTCCACCAAGGTGCGGGCCTGGCGCAGCGAGTAATCGTGACCGCCGGTGTCCTCGAAAAATTGGAAGCAGCCGGCCGCGCCGACCGCGGCGTAGTGGGTGCGGGCTTGCGCGGCGATGAGGCGGGTGTCGGCGATGCGGTAGACCTCGTCGCCTTCGCCGGCCATGAGCAGGGCGGGGCGCGGGGCGAGGGCGCGGAGCAGGTCGCCGTCGTCGAGGCCGTCGCGCAGGCGACCGGGCATGAGCGTCTCGGGGCACGAGCTGTAGCAGAGTTCCAGCACGAGCCGGTCCTGCGGTGTGAGGCAGCACGAGGGAGCGATGAGGGTGGCGCGGTCGTCGAGCAGCGCGGCATAGACGGATGAGTGGCCGCCGCCCGAGACACCGGTGAGCGTAAAGCCGTGGCTATGGTCGATGTCGGGTCGCGCCTGGAGAAAATCCATCGCGCGCAGCACGTCGCCGATAAAGTAGCGGCTGGAGGTGTCGCCCGTGAGGTAGCAGCGCACGCCGTCGTCGAAGTGGTCATTGCCCGGTTGCTTTTCGCCGGCGACACCCGGCGGATCGAACACGAGGGCGGCGAACCCGGCGCGCGCGAAATACTGGCACGGCCGCTGGTAGGGCGCGAACTGCTTGCCGGAGTGGCCAACGGAGACGACGAGCGGCAGGTAGGGCGGCGGCAGGTCCGCGGGCAGGTAGAGCGTGGCGTTTACCTCCCAGCCGGGATGCGATTCGAAGAGCCAGTTCTCGAAACGAAAACCTTCGCCGCGGCCGCTGCCGACCTGCCGGGCGTTGAGCGGCGTGGCGGCCAGCGTGGCTTTCAAGTCGCCATAGTAACCGGCGAAAAGTTCGCGCACCTGGGCGCCCGCGGCGAGAGCGGCGGCGCGATCCGACATGGCGGGGAAGCGAGACCGGCCGGTGGCTAGACCGGCTTGGCCGCGCGCAATGAGGTGGCGGCGGAGCAGGTGGCGGAATTCGGCGGCGGGCTCAGATGGCATAAGCGGAGATCACGGGCAGATCGGCGGGCGCGAGGTCGGACGTTTTGGCGAGATCGGCGGACGCGAGCCAGCGGAGGGCGAGGTGTTCGAGCGCGCGGGGGGCGGGACTGCCGGGGGCGAGCTGGGCGACGAAGGGAATCATCTCGATGGTCACGGCGTAGGCGTGCGTGAAGCGAGGAAGGGCGCGGGTGACGATAATGGAGCAGCCGAGCTCCTCGCGGATTTCGCGGACGATGGCGGCCTCGGGGGTTTCACCGGGCTCGACCTTGCCGCCGGGAAACTCCCATTGGAACGGCAGGTGTTTGTGCGCGGGACGCTGGGCGAGGAGGACGCGGCCCTCGTGTTCGATCACGGCGCAGACGACGGGAATGGGCACCGGGGAGGAAGGAGAAGGAGGAACCACGAAACCCACACAATACACGAAAGGGTCGGGCTCAATGCTGGGGTTGGCGGGTGGTGAATGATTTTGGCCACGGAGGCGCGGAGACACGGAGGGAAGCTGAGTATGGGCGTTCTAGCCGGTGACGGGACCTGTCCGGCCCACCGCAGGGAAATGGCGGAGGGATTTTGAAACTTTTCGAAAGGTGCCGGGTTTTATCGGTATGAAAACCTTCCTTAAGATTCTGGTCCTTACGCTGGTGGCGCTGGTCGTGATCGAACTTTTTCCGCTGCTCATGATCCCGGTGGTCATTGCGCTGGGGGCGGCGATCGTCGCGATGGCCGCCCTGGCGGGCGGAGCCGCCGTGGTGATCGCGGCTGTGCTGGCCCTCCTGACGGTGTTGTCGCCGCTGTGGATCCCGGTGCTGGCGGTGATGGGTATCATCGCGCTGTGCCGCCGGTCGCCGCCGAAGCTGGCTTGAGGTCCACTCGCTCACGCTCGTAGCTACTGAAATCCGGCGATAACAAAGAGGCTGGCGGTGGCGGGTGGGGCGGGTTTGCTCGGTGGCGCATGGCGAGCGCACTTCCCTCCGAGATTATTGCGGGCATCAGCTTCACCGGTCGCACCGGCGGCGCGGTGAAGGCGCTGGCTGGCTTTAAGAAAAGCCATCACACGCTGCCCGATGCGGCCAATGCGGTGACGAATGCGTTTCTCGGAAAAATCTGCGCCACGGAACTCGGCGCGCAGGCGGAGGCGCTGTTTCAAAAGGTGCGCACCGGGCTGGGCTACAAGCGCAAGGATGTGTCGCTGGCGTTGACGTCGCCGACCGCGGTGCTGGCGGCGAAGGATTTTACGGTGGAGCTCGCCTACGCGCTCGAGGCGGAAGAGCCGGCGCGCTACGCGGTGACGCAGACGTTGCACAGCCTGCGCAATGGCGACCTGGCGCAGACGGAGGAGTTTGCGGCAATTTTTGCGCGGGCGTTTACCGAGATTTCGTTTGGCCTGAAAAAAGGCGCGCGCGTCGAGGCGATGATCGATCTCATCGAGGGTCTCGACGGCGAAGGCGGGCTGGGGGTGACGTATCCGGCCGATTGCAGCGAGTGCGTGATCAGCGTGACCGACGTGGACGCACGGGTGCGCTGCACCGGGGCCACGCTGGATATTATTTTTCCGCGGGCGGGTTCGCCGCGCGAGCTGATGGCGGCGTTTGCGGACGTGCGCAGCGCCTTCAGCGTGAGTCGTGAGCTGGCGGGAATGGTCGGGTGATTTGAGCGCTAGAATTTAACCACGGATTACACGGATGGATCCGGATTAAGGCAGAACCAAGGATTGGCCGAAAAAAGCGCAGAAGGCGCAAAAATCAGAAGAGTATTTTTTTGCTCATTCCGCGTCTCTTTGCGGCTATCTCTTGAGATAGAAATAGGCTTGCTAGCAGAGCGGGTTGGTTCAGCTCAGGCGCACGGTGACGACCAGTTTGCCCTTGGTCGCCGGGCTGATGAGGGCGATGCGGGTTTGCACGCGCTCCGGCGGCATGGGCAGATCGTCAACCCGGATGCTGGTGCCGGCGGGCGCCTGGATGACAGCGCGGCCGTGCCGGCCGGCGAGCGTGATCGTCCGGCCTGAGATCGTAACGGGCAGGGCGGTTTGCCAGTAGAACTCGACGCCGGTGCCGCCGTCAGGGGCGAGTTCGTAGTCGTCGGTGATCGTGAGCTGGTCGGGCGTCGGCGAATCCCAAGTGCGAATCCATTTTGTGTAATTGCTCCAGCCGGGCGTGGCGTCGATGCGGGCGGAGAATCGCACGGCGTCACCCGCGCCGGTCGGGCGGACATCAAAGGTGAGCGGTGACTCCGGTGAGGGCCGCTCCGTCAGGCCGGTCGGGACGAGCATGTTGTGGCGCTCGCAGTTTTTGAGGATGCCGGCGAGCGGGCTCGAGTAGTCGCAGGTGCCGGGATCCATCGCGTAGGTCTCGCCGCGATGTTCGAGCACAAAGCCGCCCTTGTCCTCATGGGTGTGGCCGGCGTTGGCCTTGTTGCCATTGAGAAGAATTTTGGTCCACGCACCGTTGCTGAAACGCGTGGAAGCCATGAGGCCCATGTCAGGCAGGAACACGAAAGGCTTGGGCGCGGGACCGGCGGCGGGGACGTCGGCCTCGAGTTTGCAGGCGAGGAGCGTGTTGGCCAGGCCGTGGGTGCGGGCGAGGGATTTGCGAAACATCGTGACCCATGCGCTCTGCGGCAGGGCGAGCGCCATGATCGCGAGGGCTTCCTGTTCGAGGGTGCTGCGCGCATCGCAGATGGGAATGACGTCCTGGGATTCGTCGGTCGAAAGCACCGCGGCGCCGAAGTCGCCGGTGAGGCGGACGGAGTCGGGGATGATGTCGCGGAGCTCCTTGCCGCGGGCTCGGGCATAGTAGTAAAGCGAAAGCCCGCCGTCGCGCGCGACGCAGCGGAAGTAGGTTGGTCCCTCGACGTAACCGCCGTCGGGCAGGATGGCGTAGCCGAGGCTCTCGTTGAGTTCGGCGTAGGCGATCTCGGTGTAGGTCTTGATGCGCGGCCAGGACTTTTCGAGCAGGGTGTAGCCGGACATGCGGCCCGGCGTGAACCACGCGAGCTGGTTGCAGTGGAAGATGTATTCGTGTTTCCACGTGTTGAAATTGATCGAGCCCAGTCCCTCCTCGGCGATGCGGCGCTGGAGGTAGTCGCGGGCGACGTCGGTGAACATCTCGCCGGCGAGATCGAGCACGACCGCGATTTCATGCACGCAGAGGGACTGCACAAAACTGCGGTGCTCGAAGACGCCGCCGGGCAGGTAGCAGATCACGCCGTCGTCCCAGCGGCCGCACATGCCGAGGGCCATGGCGAAACGGGCGCCGAGGCGGAGCAGCGACTTGTCCTTGAGCAGCAGGCCGGCGACGACGGCATTGATGGCGTGGCCGACGGGGGCGGTGGCGAGCAGGGAGTTGTCGTGATCGCGCTCGCGGTTGTAGCGGGTGTCGTTCCAAAAATTCACAAACTCGCGCACCATGCGCTCGGGTTCGAGTTGTTGCGCGGCGGCCGCGGCTTTCGTGAAGGCGGACTCGCGGTGCACGGCGAGAAAGGCGTCGTGCTTGGTGCGGAGCGCGGCGAGTTCGGCGGTGTTGACCAGCAGGCCGTGCGTCGGCTCGAATTTGGGTTCGTAGGATTCGGGCTGAAGATAACCGGTCCACGCGGCGTCGAAACGGTCCCAGGTCCACTTCACGCGTTCGAGGAGCTGGCTGTGCTGCAAGCCGACCCAATTGATCCAACCGCCGGTCACGCCGTCGGCATCAGAATCGATTTCGAGCGTGAGCGCGTGCAGGACCTTGGCGCCGTCGAGGGCGATGATGTGTTCCTTTTTTAACTCCGGCGCTGGTGGCGAGGTGAACGTGCGCGTGCCCGCGTCGGTGACGGCGGTGATTTTGCAGATCGAATGAATCGGGGCCATCAGGCTGACGACCACGCGATCGTAGCCGGTGCAGTCGGCCTCGAACTGCCGCGTCATCCGCAGCGCGGGGCCGCTGACGGGGCGCCGGGCCCATTGAAATTCGCTCCAGCACCAGTTTTGCCAGACGCGCAGCCCGTGGGCCTTGCCCGGCTCGACCTGCCAGTGCTTGAGTCCGCTGATGTTCGGATCCCAGAGCGGATCGAGGATGCCTTCAGCGGCGTTGATGACGATGGCCTTGAGCAGGGGCATGGGATACGGATGAGGATAGTTTGAGCGCGGAAAAGGACACTGAATCTCGAACGGACCGCGCTGCGCGCACGGCGACGACGGCGGCTTACGCGAATTTTTCGAGCTTCGTCCAGTCGTAGTCTTCGCCGCACGGACCGCCCATGGCGGAGGCTTTGCGCTCGATGACGTTGCCGTTGAAATCGTGCAGTGGAAAATACCAGCTGGTGATTTCCTGCGACGAAGAGGGCATGTAGTGACAGATGAAACTGCGGCGCCACAGCGTGGGATGGGAGTTGGGCTCGGAGCCGTGGATCACGCTGCCGTTGAAAAAGAGGACGTCGCCGGGCTGGAGGCGGGCGGGGATGGGCTGCTTGCCGTCGGGCGGCGGGACGTAGTTGTTGACGAAGCTGCGCGTGCTGTCGGCCGGCTGCGGGCATTGGAGCGCGAGCGTGTGCGTGCCGGGGACGACGCTGAGGCCGCCGTTTTCAGGGAGCGCGGGGTCGATTGCGGTCCACGCGGCGAGGCAGCTGCCGGGGCGGACCATGAGGTAGAAATTGTCCTGGTGCAGCGCCTGGCCGCGGCTGCCGGGCGGCTTGAAATACACCATCGACTGGCACGCGATGGGCTCGTCTTCGAGGAGCGCGCGGGTCACGGCGCCGATGCGCGGATCGAGCATCATGCGCTGGCCGATGGGTTGGTGCCGGTGGATGTGGAGGATCCGCGGGTAGCGGTTGAGCGGATCGGAATCGAGCGAGCCATCGGCCTTGAGCTTGGGTTCCCAGTAACCGGGGATGGGTTCGCCGCGGGCGGCGATGCCGTCGATGACCTGTTTCAACTCCGCGATCTCGGCGGGCGTCCAGAGCTGGCGGACGATGAGGTAGCCCTGCGTGCGGTAGAACTCACGCTGCTCGGGCGTGACGGTGAAGGCGGCTGGGGCGGACGCGGTCGGGGGCATGGGAAGATTGGCCGTGATAGGCTTCGTTCTCGTTCTCCTACTCTTTCTCGTTCTCGAGATAGCAGGGGTTGAAAGACGGGAGAACGAGTAGGAGTAGGAGAACGAGAACGATTTTTTAGCAGATACGGCCGCGCTTGGCGCGGGGGCCGTGGCCGGCGGGGTTGGTGCCGACCCAGCGCTCGTCGGCGGGCTGGCTGGCGCGCTGGTAACGCGTGTCGGAGGAGAGACGGATTTGATGCGTCTGGTTGTCGAGACTGCCGTGGATCACGGTCATCTTGAACGTGAGAAAATCGCCGGGCTGATACTCGGCGGTGAGCCAGCGGCCGCCGAGACGCTTTTGGAGCATGACGGGATTGTAGGTGAGCCAGCCGGGGTGGCTCCAGGCGCTGGTGCCTTTGACCTTGGCGGCCTGCTTGGGGTTGTTTTCGCAGTAGAGATCGACGTCGACCTCGAGGTATTGGCGGAGCCGGTCGGCTTTTTTATGCGAATCCTCGAGGAGCATGAGGCCGCCGACCTCGAGCGGGACTTCGCCGTAGGGAATCCAGCAGGTGAGCAGCTCGTGCGTGCCGCGGCTCATGTAAACGAGATCGCAGTGCGGCGGCGTGCCCTGGCCGTGGCTGACGGCGCGATACCAGATGTGGTCAAAGTGACGGACGGGTTCGCCGAAGAGATTGGCGTAAAAGCCATCGAGCTCGGGACCGAAGACGACGCGTTCGACGGCGGGGTTGTTGAGCGCGAAGTCGCCGCGGTAGGTCATCGCCTTGTCGGGGCAGCCGATGAGCTCGTCGACGGGATAGGCGGGATCGAGAGTGCCCTCGGCCGCGAGGCGGGTGGCGACGCTCGCGCGGGCCTCGAGGATGAGGTCGCGGTTGAAGAAGCCGGGGATGTAGAGATAGCCGTCCTCGTCGAGGCGCTGGCGCAGGGCGGCGGGCTGGTCGAGGCAATCGGCGGACGGGCGCAGCATGCCGAAGGCTTCGGGCGACGTATCCAGTTCGTGTTTGCAGGAATGCAGGGGCTGGGCGGTGACCATGGGGAAAGGGGTGGGGAGAAACCGTTGGCGCGCGAAACTTCGGACGAGTTGGGGGAATTGGCAATCGCGATGTGGGGGTGGGGCGAGTCAGGAGTTGAGAGATGAGAGTTGAGGGAGCGGAGGGGACGGTTTCGGCTCGCGCGAGCGAAGGCGTCGGGTAAACGCGAGGGCATGCTTTTTACCCCGTTTGCTGGAGAGAAGGTGGGTCGCCGCGTCGCTGCGGCTGAAGCGCCCCGAGGCACGCCGAATATGGAGCCGCGACATGCGCTCGATGGCTCGGCGTGGTTGTGGCACCCGGAACTCGCCGCGGGCGAGGCGGGGTTCGTGCTGTTTCGGTTGAACTTCAAGTGTGCGCGGGCGGAGACGGTGCGCCTGCAGGTAAGTGCGGATTTGTGCTACGCGTTGGGGCTCGACGGCGCGCTCGTCGGGCGCGGCCCGGACACGGGCGATGTGACGCACTGGTCGTTTGCCACGTATGAACTCAAACTAAAGGCGGGCACGCACCGGCTCGAGGCGCTCGTGTGGTGGGCGGCACCGCCGCAGGCACCGGAGGGCCGCATGTCGTGGCGCGGCGGGTTTGCGTGCGCGGGCGTCGGCGCGGAGACGGTGGCAAAACGATTCGCCACGGGCACGGCGCCGTGGCGCGTGGCGCAGCTGGCGGGCGTGACCTGGGGACCGAAGCTGAACGGCTCGTATCATGTGATCGGCGGGTCGGCACACGTGGACCTGGGGAAATTTGATGCGAGTGGTGCGAAGTGGGTGGAGCCGGCGGTGGTTCGCGCGCCGGTGCAATTTCATCCCTGCGGGATCGTGGCGCGCGGCTGGCAGTTGCAGCCGGCGGCGCTGCCGGAGCAACGACACGACCTGTGGCGCGGCGGACGCGTGCGGGCGCAGTTGCCGAAATGGACGACGGCGCAGGGCATCAAATTTGGTGATGAAGTGGCGGCGGAAGACGTGGCGGGCTGGCATGCGCTGTTGCAGCGCGGCACCGCGCTCACGCTGCCGGCACGCAGCGAAACCACGCTGTTGATCGACACGGATGATTACCTGTGTGGTTACCCGATGGTGGAGTTTTCCGGCGGGGCGGGGACGCGCGTGCATCTCGAGTGGGCGGAGTCGCTGTTCGAGCCCACGGACCAGAAATTCGACAACACGCCGGGACCCAAAGGCGACCGCGCCGCGGTGGCGGGGAAACGCTTTTTTGGTTTTGGCGACACGTGGACGCTTGGCGGCAAGGGTCGGCGCTGGGCGACATCGCCGTGGTGGCGCAGCGGGCGTTACCTGAAAGTAAGCGTGAAGGTGGGCGCGAAAGCGGCGGTGCTGCACACGCTCGCGGTGGAGCGCACGGGTTTTCCGCTGGTGAGCACGGCGGAATTTGTGTCGAACGATGCAACGCTCGCACCGGTGATCGAGTTGAGCGAACGCGGGCTGCGCTCGTGCATGCACGACCTCTTCGTGGATTGTCCGTATTACGAGCAGATGATGTATGTGGCGGACACACGCATCCAGATGCTGCTGGCGTATGTGTTTGCCGGCGACGACCGGCTGCCGCGGCGCGGGATGGAGCTGTTTGATTGGTCGCGCGGCCGGCGCGGTTATCCGACGATGCGGCATCCGTCGTTTGAGCGGCAGGAGAGCGCGACGTTTGCGATGATCTGGCCGTGGATGCTGCACGACTTCGCGCTGTGGCGCGACGATGCGGCGTGGCTGCGCGCGCGGCTGCCGGGACTGCGGGCGCTGATGGAGGCGCTGCAGACGGAGGAGGACGCCGAGGGGTTGCTCGCGAAACCGCCGGGCTGGCTGTTTGCCGACTGGGTGCCGGGTTGGGAAGCGGGCTGGGCGCCCGGTCAGCTCGAAGGCCGGCGCTCGGCATTCGTGAACCTGCAATATCTCATCACGCTGCAGCGCGCGGCGGATTTGGAGGCGTGGGTGGGCGAGCCGGGGCTGGCGCAGCGCTGGGCGAAGCGGGCGGCGGCGCTCGCGCCGGTGATCACCAGGAAATTCTGGCACGAGGGCCGTGGATTGTGGGCGAACGACGAAGCGCACGCGACGTTCAGCCAGCACGTCCAGGCGCTGGCGGTGATCGGCGGGCTCCGCGTGCCGGACGTCGCGCGATGGGCGGACGCGGCAGCGAACGGGATCGCGGCCGCGACGATTTATTTTCAGCATTACCTGTTTGAGGCGCTCGGCAAGGCGGGGCGCGCGGATCTGGTGCTCGAGCGACTGGAGATGTGGCGCGGGTTGGTGAAGCAGGGCTTCAAGACGCCCGTGGAAAGCCCGGAGCCGGCGCGGTCGGATTGTCACGCCTGGGGCGCGCACCCGGTGTTTCATTTGCACGCGACGATCGCCGGGGTGCGGCCGGCGGCGCCGGGCTTTGCCCAGGTGCGCATCGCGCCGCAACCGGGGGCGTTGACGGAGATCGAAACCTCGCTGCCGCATCCACGCGGCGTGGTGAAGGTGAGCGCGAAATTTGCCGGCGGCGGCGTGGAGGCCGTGGTGGAGTTGCCCGCGGGAGTGAGCGGGGTGTTTGCATGGGCCGGGCGCGAGCGGGCGCTGCGCGCAGGCAAACAATCGCTACGGTTGCCAGGCGACTGAAGGCGACCCGCGCGGGACCTGATTCAATAGGAGAAGGAAGCGGCGAGGTGGAGCCGGCCGGTGACGGGAAGGCCGCGGGTGCTGTCGCGCAATTGCCAGCCGTAGTCGGCGCGCACGCTACCGTAGCGGCTGAGCGAATAGCGGAAGCCCGTGCCGATGGAGCCGAGTTTGCTGGCGGTGGTTTCGCCCGGCTGTGGATCGGTGGGGCCGGTGACGCCGGCATCGAGAAAGACGAGGGGGGTGGATTGATCCGCGGGAAGGGTTTTAAACCAACGGGAGAGTCCGCGCACGGCAGGAAAATAGAGCTCGTTGCGCACGAGGAGACCCCAGTCGCCGTAGGTGTCGCCGTCGTCGTAGCCCCGGACCGTGTAGGCGCCGCCGAGGGTGAATTGTTCGCTGCCGAGCAGGTTGGTCGTGGCGACTTGCGCGCTGATCGAAGTCTGGAGCGTAAATTTTCGCGGAAGCTGCGTGCGACGGTTGAGGTCGAGGTTGAGGTAGGCGTATTGGGATTTCGCGCCGTTGCGGCTGCCGTTGAAGGCCGCGGCCTGGTTTTTATCGTCGAGGCCGCCGGGGCTGGCGAGGAGCGTGGCGTTGAAACTCGTCGAGCCGAGCCGGTCGGGACACGAGGCCTCGTAGCCCGCGGCGAACTGGTGGACGTGCGTGACATTGCCGCTGACCGGAATCTCGGCGAAGAGGAGGTTGTTGTCGGAGCGTTTGTAGTCGGCGCCGAGGGAAAGCGCCTGCGTGACCGCGCCCCACTTCGGCAATGGCTGGCGGAAACGCAGCGACGAGTTGGTGGAACGGCCGGTCTGGTCAAACGGCGCCGGCATGTCGGGCTGGATTTTGCCGTAGGTGTAGCTCGCGTTGAGCGAACGGCCGCCGCGCAGCGGAATCGTGTAATTGGCGGCGTGCGAGACGGAGCGCGCGAAGTCGGGCGAGGCGGTGAGCTGGTAGTTCACGAGGTGTGCGCGGCCGAAGGCGTTGCCCCAGTTGAGGCCGGCGTTGACGCGTTCGAGACCCGTGGTGCGGTTGCCGGTGTCGTCGTAGCCGGCGTAGAAACGCCAGGGAAACCGATCGTTGGCCTGGAGCACGAGGTCGGTGGTGCCGAGCACGGCGCCGGGTTTGGCGGCGACCGTGGCCTGGCGGAAGGGGTTGGCGGCGATCGCGGCGAGGTCGGCGTCGAGTTGCGTGGCGTCAATGGATTCGCCGGGCTGAGCCCGCATGAGGGCGAGGTAGGATTTTTCCGGGAAATACTTTTCCCCCTCGACGGTGATTCTGCCGAGGCGGCCTTCGATGACGAGGACTTGCAGAACGCCCGCGGTGAGGTCTTGCGGCGGGAGCGTGATGCTGACGAACGGACGACCGGCGGCCTGGGCCAGCCGCGCGACCGCGCCGGGAATCGCGCGCAGGAGGGTGTCGGTAAACGGCTGGCCCAAGGCGGGACCAAGCACCCGGGCGACTTCCTCGGGCGCGAGCCAGGGCAATCGGCTCGAATCGATGCGGGTGCCCGTCAACGTCTCCGGCGACCAGCCGGTGCGCGTAGCCTGATCCGGAGCGGAGAGGAGCACGATGCCGGACAACCGGACGCGGTCCGCGGCGGCGAGGCCGCGGCTCACGGCCTCGGGCGTGGGAACGATGGTGGACGGAGTAGCCGCCGCGGGGGGCATGGCCGGCGCGGGTTCCGGTTGGACCTGCCGCAGGTCCTGGGCGCGAAGCGACAGCAGCAGAGCCGGGCCGAGCGTGGTGAGGAAAATAAAACGGAGGGAGGCGCGCATGGCGGGACGGCTTGGGTTCAGAGATTGGGGTTGAGTTGCGAGGTGCTGGCCGCGCCGGCGTATTGGGCGGGGTCGACGTCGGTGCAGACCATCGCGGTGAACATCCCCATGAGGGCGACCATGCTGGCGTCGTTGTAGCCACGGGTTTCGAGTTGGTTTTGCATCGCGCGGCCCTGGGTGCCGCTGTTGGGGCGGTTCACGAATGGATTGTTCCGGAGGATATCGAGGGTGGTCTTGGGATCGGTGGAGACCTGCTCGCGGAGATCGTTCATTTTCTTGGTGAATTGCGCGGCCTCGATGTCGGCCATGACCACGCCGAGGATCGCTTCCGTCACGAGGCTGGCGCCCATCAACACGCCGGACACCACGGTGCCCATGGTGGCGGAGATGCTGTGCGGGAAAAGGCTGCTGACGATGTCGTCACTCAGGTTGGCCAGTCGCGCGCTGGTGGAGAGCCCTGAGCTCAAGGCGGTGCGGGCGCTTTGGGAGTAACCCTGCGTGAGCGGGCCGCTGAGCATGGCTTCGATGACGGCGTCGTCCACGAACTGGCGGCCGGGAGTGTCGATGAACGCGCCGACCGTGCCGTGGATCGCGGACGACGGGGCGGTGCCGCCGCGCTGAGTAAGGTTGGAGGAGTTGTTGTCGCCCGGGGCGCCCAGGCCGATGGTGGCGAGGACGGTCTGGAAAGCGGGGTCGGTCGGATTAACCTCGGGCACCCAGTTGGCGGCGGCCTTGCGGAAGGCCTCGGGTGGCGGCGGTTTCGCTTCGCCGATGTGACCGGTGTTGTAGAGGGAAAGCAGGGAGCCGTTGGTGCTCTGGACGTTGCTGACGGCGACGGCGGAGCGTTCGTTGATCCAGCTTTCCTGCGCGGCGGCGGCGCGATTGAAGGCGATGGCCTGCTGTTCGGCGATGTAGGCGTTGAAGTCGGCGAGGAAGCCGGCCTCGGCCGGCGAAAGGGCGGAATGCTTCGCCGGATCGAATGCGTGCGCGGCGTCCCGGGCGAGGATGTCGCTCATCTGCAGGGCGAGGAAGCCGGCGACCTCGGCCTTGAACTGCGGGTTGAGGGCGGCGAGTTGATACCAGAGGGCGATGTCACCGGCGGTGGCGCCGCCGCGGCTGACGGGCAGGCCGCGCGAGACGGCCCACAGCCACAGCGCCTGGCCGAGAAACTCGTCGCTCGCCGCGGTGAGGCCGAAGACATTGGTGCCGCGATCCGGGATCTGGATGTAGAGTTCGGGGAATTCGCGCCAGCGCAGGTATTCGACGTTGTTGATGGAGCCCACGGCGATCGATTTGATCCGGCCCTCGAGGTTGCCGAAGGTTTCTGCGCGGAGCTGGTCCAACGCGGCTTGAGCGGCCGCGATGCCGGCGCCGGCGTTCTGGCTGTCGGGCGGCAGCGGCTGGGGCAGCTCGGGACTGACGATAAGGTTACTCCAGGTCTTGGGCGTCTTGATGAGCGCACCGGAGGGGAGGATGGTCTTGTAGGTGAGCGGATAATCGGCGCCGGCGGCCAGGTAGGGGTTGTTGAAACTGATGGAAGGTGTGACCGGATAAAAATTTCTCAGCTCGGCCGGCGAGTGCCCCGTTTGCTCGGAGACGCCGCGTCCGATCAGCGAGGCGATCCGGTTGATCTCGTCGGCGATGAAATCGCGATGGGCGAGGGTGAACCCGGGGATGTGCTCGATGGCGGTGGCGCCGGTGGCAGGCACTACCGGACGCGTGGGGGACTGGCCGGGGACGACGACGGTCACGTTGGTGCCCGTGATGATTCTGCGGTCGTCGATCATCGAGACGACTGGTGGCGTGGCGGGGGTGCCGGCACCGAGCGAACGCGTCACCCGCAGGGCGCTGGCGGCTTGGCCATAGGCCTCGGGGGCCGGGGCGTTCAGCAGTTGGATCTGGCCCAGATAAATCCGCGTGTATTCGTCGAGCGTCAGATCGTCGGTGATATTGAAGGAGGCCGTGGCGTCGTCCGGCAGGAAGAAATTGGCCGGGATGGTGATGTCTGGCAGCACGAGTTGCAGGCGCAGCGGATTGAGACGGTAGGAGAGGTCGGCGGTGTTGACGGCGACCGAATAGTTGGCGCCAGCGTCGACCGTGACGTCGGTGAGGGAGTAACTGGCGTTGGCCGACGGCATGCCGGGACGCGTGTAGCTGACGCTGAGGCGGTCGTTGTTTTTCAGGCCGCTCGTGATCAGACCGATGCCCGGGAGCGGATCGGCGATGGTGATGGCGCGGGCGGTGTTGGGGTTGAAGGTGATGGTGCCCTCGCTGTTGTCCACGCCCGGCGTGGTGTCGCGCGTGTAGGTGACACCGTCGGCACTGGTGTAGCGGACGTTGAGGACCTGCATGCGGACGGTGCCGTCGGGGTTGGTGCCCGTGATGGCGTTGGCGCCGAGCGGGGTGGAGACGACCTTGACGTGGGTGACGCCGCCGGAGGTGTTGGCGGCCTCCTGTTTGTAGGTCGTGACCACGTATTCGGAGCCCGTGGGCTTGTAGTCCACGGTGACCTGGGTGACCGGCACGCTGCGGCTGCTGGCGGTGTAATCAGGCTGGCCGGCGGTGCCGGCCGTGAGCGTGAGGTAGGGCGTGACGGTCAGCGGCGCGGGGTGGATGGTGAGTTTGCCGGAGCCGGGCGCGAGGGTGAGCACGAGGTTGCCCGCGCCGGTGCCGGAGGCGGCGGCCGTGAAGTCATACGCGCCGACGCCGGTGGTGGCATTGGTCGCGGAACCGAGGGCGAAATGAGCGCTGCCAATGGCGGCGGTGCCGAACGTGAGCACGCCGCTGGTGTTGGCGGCGGCATTGGTCGTCGCGTAGGTGCCGGAGAAGCCGAGCGGATTGGCGTCGCCATAAAGCCGGCTGAACGGGTCGGCCGTGAGCGTGATGGCGAGCGGGACGATGGTGAGTGTGCCATTCGCGGTGGCGCCGATGGTGTAATTGGCGCTGGCGATGCCGGAGGCGAAGGGGGTGATGGCGTAGCTGCCGATATTCGAACTTTGCTGCGCGGGGGTGGTGAACCCGAGGCCGGTGAGCGCGGGCGCGGCGTCGCCATTGACCAGGCCGGTGAGCGTGTAGGTGAACGCCGGGTCGGGGTCGTTCCAGGTGCGGGTTGCATTGTTGGCCGTGAGCGTGAGCGGGGCCGGGGTGATGGTGAGCGAGGGCGAACCGGAGATCGCCGGCAGGTAATTGCCCACCGGGCCAGCGACCCCGGTGATGGCGTAGGTGCCGACGCCGGAGGTCGCGGTGGCCGCGGTGGTGAGCCCGAGCGCGGCGAAGTTGAAGACGTCGCCGTTGCGCAGGCCGGAAAGCACGGTGCCGGTGATGGCGGGGTTGGCCGCGCCGTAGGTGCGCGAGGCACCGTGGATCTGGATGAGGAGATTGGCGGGATTGATGGTGAGCGTGCCGGGCAGGTATTGCGTGATGGCGTAGTTGGGCGCGCTGCCACCGGCGGGCGTGATGGTGTAGGTGCCGACATTGGCGGTGAGCGTGGCGGCGGTGGTGAAGGTCACGCCGCGCAGGAGCGAGTCGTCCTGGCCGTTGACGTAGCCGGTGCCGAAGGCGGTGAAGGCGGGATTGGCGTCGCCGTAGCTGCGCGAAGCGTCGCGCGCCGTGACCGTGAGTGGCGCGGGCGTGATGGCAAAGGAGCCGGCGTGGTAGGTGATGTCGTAATTGGTGGTCTGAGCGGGGCCACTCACGGTGATGGCGGAGGGGCCGGCCGCGGTTTGGGCGGTGGCGGCGGTGGTGACGGTGGGCGTGACGACCGAGGCGCCCGCGTCGTGATTGACGAGGCCGGAGTAATTGACGGTGAAACTGCCGTTGTCCGCGCCATAGGTGCGGTTGGGCAGCGTTGCGGTGACGGTGAGTGCGGCGCGGTTCACGGTGAGCGTGCCGGTGCCATAGGTGATGTCGTAGTCGGGGGCGGTCGCGCCGGAGGCGGTGATGGTGTAGGTGCCGGCGTTGGAGGCGGCGGTCGCGGTGGTGCCGAGGGCGAGGCCGGTGAGCGTGGGGGTGGCGGGGCCGGAATTGGCGGTGATGTTGTAATTGAAGGCGGGATTGGCGGCGCCGTAGGTGCGGGTGGCGTCGAGCGGGGTGAGCGTGAGCAGATGGTTTGTGAAATAGAACAGGTTGCCCGTGCCGGGCGCGGCCACGGTGTCGGCGGCCACACCGCGCTGTTGCGTGAAGCCGGTGAGGCCGCCGGCTTCGAAGGCGGTGCCGTTGAAGGTGAGGGGGCTGGTCGAGTAAACGAGTGCGCGGGCGCCGTTGCCGGTGGTGAGCGTGTTGTAGCTGGCGCGGTTCACGAACTGGCCGCCGACCGCGCGCAGGGTGAGATTGCCGGTGTTGGCCGAGATCGCGGTGTAGGCATGCTCGAGCACGAGGTCGCCGTTGGCGCGGATCGTGATGGGCGCGCCGTCGCTTTCGACATGGAAGGCATCGACGAAAGGCGAGCCGGCGCGACCGAGCGTGAGCGGGCGGTTGCTGACGACATTGAAGAGCGAACTGAAGCGGGCCTGGCCGCTGCCTTCGCCATCGTTGACGATGAGACGGGCGATCTGGTTGGCGGCGTGGCTGAAATTGAAAGTCTGCTTGGCGCCGCCGCCGGAACCATAGCGCAACGTGCCGACGGCGACGGCGGCGTTGGCGTTGACGATGCTGGCGGTGAAGAGAGCGAATTCACTCGCGGCGTGTGAGCCGGTGATGGCGCCATTGAGGGTGATGCTGGTGCCGGCGGTGAGCGTGAGCCGGTTGGGCGTGTTCCATGCGATCGGTGCGTCGGCGTTGCCGGTGATGGTGTCGGCTGCGGTCAGGGAGACGCTGGCGGAGGCGAGTTGGGTATTGATCCAAGTGGCGCCGACGGTGCTGGCGCCGGTTGCGCCCGGATCGTAGGCGGCAGAAGAGTTGGTGATCGTGAGATCGGTGGGATCGAGCAGCAAGGTGCCGTCGGTGCCGCCGGGCATGCTGCGGAGATCGGCGTGGCCGGTGAGCACGAGTTGCCGGCCTGAAACTTCGGCATCGCCGCCGCGGGCGCCGGTGGCAGCGATGGCGCCATCGAAACGCGTGTGGCCATCGGACCACACGACGATCCTGCCACCGTCGTGTGCGGAGTCGGTGGCAGACGCGTCGAGGGTGGCGGTGGAGGTAATGGTGGTATTCGCGGCGCGGGCGACGTGGACAGCGTTGGAACCCTGATAGTCGCCGCCGACGAGGATTTCGCCGCCGGAGCCGTCGGCGCGGCGCGCGGCGAGTTGCCCGGAGACGGCGACGTCGCCGCCGTCGGCCGTGAGCACGACACGACCGTCGCGTGTGGCAATGCCCGTGGCGGTGATGGCGCCGCCGTTGTTCACCGCGAGCGCGTAGGCGTTGCCGCCAGCGGCCTTGAGTTCGGCCTGGGCGGCGGTGACGACGCCGGTGTTGTTGACGCCGCGCGTGGCGGTGTCGCTGGCGGCGCCGGCGAGGATGTAGATGCGGTCGTTGCCGGCGGCCTTGAGGAGCACGGCGGTGCCGGCTGCGAGACCGACGGTGCCGCGTGGGGCTTGGAGGGTGCCATGGTTTTCGACGGTGCGGGCGATGAGCGCGAGGTCGCCATCGTGCGCGGTGATGGTGCCGAGGTTGACGACGGAGGCACGGGAATCGCCGGAGAAAACCAAGTCGCCGTCGGCGAGGAACGCGGCGTCGGCCAACTCGTGCGTGGAGGCATAAAAACCGTGCGTGTCGATGCGCGCGCCGGCGCCGACGAGCACGCCGTTGGGGTTGAGCACAAAGACGCGGCCGTTGGCGGTGAGATCGCCGAGGATCCTGGTGGACTCGCCGCCGGTGACGCGGTTGAGAATCGCGGCGGTGGCGTTCGGTTGATGGAAGCGAATCGTCTCGCCTGCGCGGTTGCCGAAGGTGTCCCAGTTGACGATGGCGTGCGGCGTTGCCTGATCGATGGTGAAGGTGGTGCCGTTCCGGGAGAAGGTCGCCTGTCCGGCGGCAACGATGGGTGCCCCGGGATTGGCCCAGACGGCGGGATGGCCGGCAATCAGCAGCGCACCGGTCGCGATGAGACCGGTGCAACGGAGGGTGGCGGTGGTGGCGCGCAGCAGGTTGGCCCCAAGGCGACGGATGATTAGGTGCGGGCGGAGCATGCCCTCATCCTATTGGAAATCAGTTACCCTAACAATGTGCCGACTGGCACATGCCGGCCGTTCAGACCGACAGATTGGTTTGCAGAGCCAGCAGGACCGCGGCGTGGCGGTTTTCGACGCCGAGCTTGGGGTAGAGATTTTCCAGATGCCGCTTCACGGTGCCGGGGCGGATGGCGAGGATGGTGGCGATCTCGGAGTTGGACTTGCCCTGGGCCAGCCAGTGGAGCACTTCGCGTTCGCGGGGGCTGAGAGGATTGCGGACGGCGCGGCCCGGGGGATAGAGAGTCTCTTCCAGGATCAGCGTGAAGTCGGGATTTTCCGGCCGGGGAACACAGTGGATGGCGAGCACGCGACCGGGGCGGCTCAGGTGGTAGGAATTGGCGGGTGGCCGCAGCGTGCCGGGCGTGACGAGGCTCGCGGCGGTGTGGGTGAACCACTGGGCCAAGCCTTCGGGCAGACGGCTGGCTGGAAGCGGATAAAAATAGCGGGCCAGCAAGGCAGTGGCGTCGGGGGTTTGTTGGCGGATGCCACCGTCGGCCGTCACATGCAGTGTGGCGCTGGTGCGGACGTGGCCGGCGCCTACTGGCAGTCGCGCGGGGGCCAGCCGGCGGTAGGCGAGGAGCACGTGATCCCGGAAGGCGTCGACCAGCTGGCGTTCGGCGGCGGAGAATCCGCGGCGCCGCCGGTCGATCTCAAAAGTCAGGCTGCAGCCGCCACCGAAATCAAAATCGAGACCGAGGCCGTCTTCCAAGCCCACGCGCCGGTAGGTTTGGGCATACATATCGGTGCGCTGCCACTCGCGGCGCGAAACGTGGTCGGAGATGCTGCTCGTGCCGTGATAGCGACGGCCGTAAGACGGGTGTTGATGGAGGAAGAGATGGGCGAGGCGGTTGATCTCCGAGTCGATGAGGACCGCCGGTTCATAAAACGTTGCGACCGGCTGCGTGGGGAGGCCGAACCAGTTGACGAGGCAGGCATCGCCAGGGATGAGCACGCGCAGGGCCTGCAGCAGGTGGCGGGTCAGCTCGTCGAGGGAGCGCGAGGAATGAACGAGCAGCGTGGCGTGGTTGAATCCCTGAATGAGTTTCTGCGATGTCATGCGCAAAAAGCTTAGTTTTATCCCATAAAAATAGGGTTAAATGCCTAGTGTGTCGACGGACAAGGCGACCCACGAGACGAAGATAGATGCCGTGGGGGCTGGCAATCGCTGATGCTGTTTACTTGGTGTAAATCCGCTCGCGAGAGCCCACGCGTCGCTCGCGCTCCTGATAGGTGGGCGAGAAGATGCTCCGGGTGTCGTCGTAGATCGGGTGCGAGAGCCGGGCCAGGTCGATCAGGCTGTGGTAGAGGCCGACGGTCTGGATTTTTTTCGTGCGCGCGGCGAGCGCGGTGCGCACGAGGTCCGGATTATCCCGGCGGTATTCCGGAGAAAACCAGGTGACGAGGGGGACTTCATACATCGGGTTGGTCGCGATGCTGTCGCTCCGGAAAAGATACTGGTCGGGCGTGGAGTCGTAAACGTCCTCGGCATGGTCGCTAACGTAGAGAAGACAGCTCGACTCACGGCGTTCGCGGAGCAGGTCCAGCATCCGGCGGAGCACGGTGTCGGTGTAGCGGATGCTATTGTCGTAGGTTGCGATGATGTGGCTCTTGGAATCGGAGCCGCGGTAGGTCGCAAAGGCGGCGGGATAACGGTCCTCGTAGCGCACATGGCTGCCAAAAAGATTAACAAACACGATATGCCGGCCGGGCGAGGCCACGGCGCGGGCGATCAGGGGGAGGAGGTTTTCGTCGTAGGCCCCGTTGAGATAAACGCGTTCATCACAGGATTGCACGAGGGCGGTGATCTCGACGTCGAGATGGCCCTGGTCGTTCTTGGTGGAGAACCAGTGGGTCTGGTAGCCGGCGTTGGAAAACAACTGGAAGACGGGCAGCGACAGCGTGGGGATATCGAACATCGCGCGCATCGCGGCCTGCGTGCCGACGCAGTCGGAAATCGCGTCGTCGTAGACCAGCAGCTCGGCGCCGAGCGCGGCCAGCTGCGGGGTGGTTTCACGCGCGTAACCGTAGAGCGACCAGTGGCGCCGGCCGGCGGATTCACCCAGCACGACGAGGACGATGCGCGGGAGCACGGCCCCGGGAACGGGCTGGGCGCCTTTGAGCGCGGCAAGGCGGGGGGTGGCTTGCTGCCACGCGGCGATGTAATAGGCGTGGGTGACGCGGTAGTTATGGTGCGTGAGGGCGAGGCGCGTGACGGGGTGGTGATTGTTGATGCCGGGGGTGATGATGCGGAGGTTCCCCCCATGGGCGACGGGCGCATCACGGAAGAGATGGCGGCCATAGCGCACGGCGTTGTAGAGGCCCAAGCTGCTGAGCAGCAGCCCCGCGATGGTCCAGAGCAGGGCCGCGCGGGGGGCAGGCCGGGTGGAGCGCAGGTTCAGAATGATGCAGGCGACGAACGCCAGAAGCAGTGCGACCAGGCCAAACATGAAACGACGCAGCCCGAAGAAACGGGAGAAATCCCAAGCCTGTTGCGGATAGGTCTGCATCAGGGCCGAGTGCGCCGTCAGATCCCATTGGGCACCGATGCTCATAGCCTGAAAGCCGACAATGAGGGTGGACCCCATGAGGATGAGGCCGACGATCAGCACCCAGCCGCGAGACCAGAGGCCGGGCAGCCACAAGGCGGGGCTGAGGAGCAGGAACGAAACGATGCATTCGTAGTAGAGAACGGGAATGAACTGCTTCAGGTCGTTTTGCTGGCGAAAGAACAGGCATAATTCCGGCACGAGGGGCAGAACTGCGAGGCCGGCCAGGGTGGCGAAAAAAATCACGTGCCCAAATTTTGACGAGGGAGAGGAAGCCATGGCAGGGGGGACACAGACTGACGCAAGCAAGGGTGGGATAGGCGATAATATTTATCGCGCAATCAGCTGGCGACAGCGCGGGGTCAGGCCCCGGCGCAAAAAAATGGCGTCCCGGAGAGGGACGCCGTGGAGCGGGGCGGGATGTAACGCGGCGCGTTACTTGATCATATCGGCGACGAAGGCGCGCTCTTCAGCGAGCTCCTTGTTCGTCGCGGCGATCTTGGACTTGGCGAAGTCGTCCATCACGTAGCCTTCGATGACTTCGTAGCTGCCCGGGGTGGTCGTGCGGACGGGCATGCCGGCCCAGACATTGGCGTCGAAGCCGTAGCGGCCTTCGCTCTTCACGGCGATGGAGTGGATCGCGCCGGGGGTGACGAGGCTGCGCACGTGATCGACGAGGGCGTTGGCGGCGGAGGCGGCGGAGGAGAGGCCGCGGGCGGCGATGATGGCGGCGCCGCGCTTGCCGACGGTTTCACAGAAGGGACCCTGGAGCCAGGCGTCGTCGTTGATGACCTTGGCGGCGGGCTGGCCGTTGATGGTCGCGTGCGCGTAGGCCGGGAACATGGTCGGGCTGTGGTTGCCGTAGATGAAGATGTCCTTCACGGCGGTGAGATCGACGCCGGCTTTCTTCGCGAGCTGGGTCTGTGCGCGGTTTTGGTCGAGGCGGACCATCGCGGTGAAGCGCTCGGCGGGGAGGCGCTTGGCCTGCGAGGCGGCGATCATGCAATTCGTGTTGGCGGGATTGCCGACGACGGCGATGCGGGCGTCAGCGGCGGCGACGGCGTCGATGATGCGGCCCTGGCCGATGAAGATGGTGCCGTTGTCCTTGAGGAGGTCGGCGCGTTCCATGCCGGGACCGCGGGGCTTGGCGCCGACGAGGAGGCACCAGTTGGCGTCTTTGAAACCGATGGCGGGATCAGAGGTTTGGACGATGCCTTTGAGCAGCGGGAAGGCGCAGTCGTCGAGTTCCATGGCGACGCCGTTGAGGGCGGCGAGGGCTTTCTCGATGGGGGCTTCGATCAGCTGGAGGATCACGGGCTGGTCGGGGCCGAACATGGCGCCGGAGGCGATGCGAAAGAGGAGGGAGTAACCGATCTGGCCGGCGGCTCCGGTGACAGCGACGCGAATGGGAGTTTTCATTTTGAGTAGGGGAAGAGGTTTAGCCCACGGAACACGCGGAACACACGGAAGAAATTTGGAAAAACGCGGGTGTTAGAAAATGGCGGCCGGGATGGTGGGCGGGCTTATCGGCGGTTGTTACGCGAAACGCGGGGCGAGGGCGGCGTGGAGGTCGCGGACGAGTTTTTCGGTCGTGGCCCAGTCGATGCAGCCGTCGGTGATGCTGACGCCGTATTTGAGGTTTTCCTTGGGCTGGGGGAAGGCCTGGTTGCCGGCGCCGAGGTTGCTCTCGATCATGGCGCCCATGATCGAGGTGTTGCCCGCGGCGATCTGCGTGAGGAGGGCACGGAGGACGTCGGGCTGGAGCTCGGGTTTTTTGGCGGAGTTGTCGTGCGAGCAGTCGACGAGGATGGACTTGGGCAGGCCGGCTTTGGCGAGGAGGGCTTCGGTCTGGGTGATATGCGTCGGCGAATAGTTCGGACCGGCGGTGCCGCCACGGAGGACGACGTGGCAATCGGGATTACCGCGCGTGACGATGGCGGAGGCGGCGCCTTGGAGGTTGATGCCGAGGAAAGTCTGGGGCTGCGAGGCGGCCTTGATGGCGTTGATGGCGGCGGTGAAGGTGCCATCGGTGCCGTTTTTGAAACCGAGGGGCATCGAGAGGCCGCTGGCCATCTGGCGGTGCGTCTGGGATTCGGTGGTGCGGGCGCCGATGGCGCCCCAGCAAACGAGGTCGGCGACGTATTGCGGGGTGATCGGGTCGAGAAACTCGGTGGCGGTCGGCAGGCCGAGGTCGAGGACGTCGCGGAGGAAGGTGCGGCCGAGGCGCAGGCCGGCGGCGATGTCGTGCGAGCCGTCGAGATGCGGGTCCATCACGAGGCCCTTCCAGCCGACGGTGGTGCGGGGTTTTTCGAAATAGACGCGCATCACGATCATGACGCGGTCGGAGACCTCACGAGCGAGGGCGGCGAGGCGGCGGGCGTAGTCGCGGCCGGCGTCGAGGTCATGGATCGAGCAGGGGCCGACGATCAGGAGGAAACGGCGGTCGTCGGTGAAGATGAGGCGGTGGATCTCGCGGCGGGCCCGGGTGACGAACTCCGCCTGGGTATCGGTCTTGGGGAGTTCGGCGAGCAAGGTGGCCGGGGAAGGCAAGGCGCGGGTCTCGACGACGTTGATGTCAGAAGTCTTCTGCATGAGGGGACAGCTTGGAACGGCCCCGGGCGGCGGGGCAAGACTGGTGTCGGTCATGCCCGCACGGGAGCGAAACAGAACCGAATGGCCCCGCGGGGCGTGAATCTTTGCGGTGAAGCTTCAGCGGAGAGGGGTTAATCCTTGGCGTCCGGGCAAAAAAGTGGCGCACCGTATACCCCTATACGGTGCGCCTTTGCTTTCTTAGTTACCCCAAAACTCCCCGCTAGGCGGGGAGAAGTAAATTTGATGTTTTGATAAGTAGACGGTTTTCAGTCACCGTCAACACCTAGTTATCAAAATCTATCACTTTTGTTTGTAACCTGTTCGTAACAAGGGATATTTAATCTTATGTTTTTAATGCCCGAAACCAGTTTTTCCCGATGGAAACCAGCCGCGCTGTTGCGGGTGACGGGAGACGATGCATTAAATTTTCTTCAGGGCCAGTTCACCAACGACTTGCGCAAGTCAGTGGCAGGAGTGGCGATTTACGGACTGTGGCTGAATCAGAAAGGCAAGGTCGTGGCGGATAGTTTTGTGGCGCCGGCGGACGGGGCGACGGCGCAGTGGGTGGTGAGTTATTTTTCGCCGGCGGCGGCGATTCGCGAGCGGCTGGAAGCGTTCATCATCGCGGACGATGTGGCGATCGAGGATCGCACGGCGGAGTGGGCGGCGGTGACGATTTTTGGCGAGGTGGATCGCGGTGCGCTGACGGCGGCCGTGGAAGAGAGTTTTGTTTTCACCGGGCGGCGGGAGCGTGGAGCGCAGGCGCAGACCGAGTGGATTTTTCCGGAGACGGCCGCGGCCAAGGTGGCGGAGTTGTTGGCGGGCGGACGCGAGTTGACGGCAGCTGAGGTGGCGTTGCGCCGGGTGCAGGCGGGCATCCCGGCCGTGCCGGCGGATATCGGCCTCGGCGAGCTGCCGAACGAAGGCGGGCTGGAGGCGGAGGCGATTTCCTACACGAAAGGCTGTTACCTCGGGCAGGAAGTGATGGCGCGGCTCAAATCCATGGGCCAGGTGCGCCGGCGGCTGCGGTGCGTGCGCGGCACCGGGAGCGTGCCGGCGAGCGGGACGCTGCTTTACCAAGGCGAACGCAAAGTGGGCGAATTGCGCTCGGCGGTGGCGGCGGGCGACGGATTCGCCGGGCTCGCGTTGTTGATGTTGATGAATCTGGACGCGACCGC
Organism: uncultured Opitutaceae bacterium; assembly: GCA_964525935.1. Classification (GTDB taxonomy): domain Bacteria; phylum Verrucomicrobiota; class Verrucomicrobiia; order Opitutales; family Opitutaceae; genus UBA2377. The sequence goes on from CAZGJZ010000003.1 coordinate 67,335, forward strand.
GGGGCTGAGCCTCGCACCGGGTGGCGCGGCGACGATCACGGTGGGGGAGTTGGCATGAAGCCGAGCGAACTCGAGCAACTCACCGCGTTGTGTGGCAATCTCGGCGCCGGGCCGGCGCAGGCGGCGGTGATGGCGGCGCAATTGCAGAAGCGCGCGACGCAGTTTGCGAGCGAGCGCGGCGTCACGCGCGAGGCGGCGATGCAGTATCTGCTGGAACTCGTCGTGAAAGGCCGGCATGGCGAAACTCCGTCCGAATCCTCTCCCAACCGCCCACTCCCCTCCATGCGCGAACGCCTCATTGCCTTGTTCAACGCCACCTACGGTCGCAGCCCGACCGTCATCACTCGTGCGCCGGGGCGAATCGAATTCATTGGCAACCACACCGACTACAACGGCGGCACGGTGCTGGGCGCGGCGATTGACCGCGGCGTCTGGGTCGCGCTGGCGCCGACCGACACGGGGGTGCGGCGGTTTGCGAGCGAACAGCAGGCGGGCATCGTCACGCAGCCGGCGAACGCCCTCGTGAAGCTCGGCGGAGCGGCGAGCTGGGTGAATTATCCGCTCGGGGTGCTGGCGGCGTTGCCGGAATTCGGGCTGCGCGCGCCGGCGGGTTTTGATTTTCTCGCGGCTTCCGATCTGCCGTCGGGCGCCGGGCTGAGCAGCAGCGCGGCGATCGAACTGGCGTCGGCCCTGGCGTTTTTAGAAATCACGGGTCAGCGGCCGGACCGTGAGACGGTGGTCAAGGTGGGCAAGCACGCGGAGAACAACTTTGTCGGCGTGCCGTGCGGCATCCTCGACCAAGGCGTGTCGGGTTTCGGCAAAAAGGAGCACCTGGTGTTCATCGACTGCCGCGGTCCGCGGTTTGAGACGGTGCCGATGCCGGGAGCGGCGCAGTTTTGGATTTTTAACACGCATACGAAGCACGCGCTGGTGGATGGGCTTTATGCGGCGCGGCATCGCGAGTGCATGGCGGCGGCGCAGGCCCTGGGCGTGAAGCTGCTCGTCGAGGCAACGCCCGCGATGCTCGAGACGGGCCGCGCGAAATTGTCGGCCGAAGCTTACAAGCGCGCGAAGCATGTGATCGACGAAATCGCGCGCGTGGATGCCTCGGTCGTGGCGTTGCGAGCGGGTGATTTGGCGACGGTCGGGCGGAATCTGACGGCGTCGCATCGCAGTTCGCAGACGCTGTTTGAAAACAGCACGGTGGAGCTGGATTTCCTCGTGGATACGCTGAGCGCGCGGGCGGAGATTTTTGGCGCGCGACTGACGGGCGGCGGCTTTGGCGGCGCCGTGATGGCGCTGGCTTCGCCGGCGTTTACGGCGGAGCGCGCGGCGCAGGTTGCGGCGGCGTATGCGGCGAAATTTGGCGCGGCGCCGGACGTGCTGCGGACGCAGACGGGAGAAGGCGCCGCGGTGATTTGAGTGAAGGGAGGGGTTTCCAAACCCCACCTTCCAAGGTCCAAAGACTTGAGGCGGGGATCGGAATCCCCGCCCTACAAGATCACCGGTGATTCAAGGTCTTCAGCTGCTCGCTGAGCCAGATCTTGTGCTTCCAGCGGAGGTTTTTGGAAGACATGTCGATCGCGTAGAGGCTGTTGTTCGTCTTCAGCTGGGGCAGGCCGAGGATGCCGCAGAGATTAAGCGCGAGCCACTGCTCGATTTTCAGGACGACCATTTTCTTGCGCAGGCGGCCCTGGATGTCGCGGTTGAGGACGGTGGGGATCGTGTTGAGCGTGAGGATTTCGTCGATGGCGGTGTGCGCCATCTTCACGCGGCCTTCCTCGCTGGCGTAGAAGTGGGTGAGGGCAAAAACGGTTTTGCCGGGGTTGATCTGCTTCAGGAGCTGGCAGGATTGCACGACGGTGGAGCCGGTGCGCACCATGTCGTCGAAGAGCACGATGTCGTGGCCCTGGATATCGGCGAGCTGCCATTCGCTCTCGGCGTGAATCTTGATCTCCACCTTGCGCTCGCCGCTGCGGACCTTGTCGAGGAGGACGAACTTGGCCTTGGGCAGGTTCAGGCGCTTGGACATCTCCTGCACGAATTCACGCGCGCCCTTGTCCGGGGCGCAGAGCGCGAGGCCGGCGCCGTCGGGGGCGAAGTTGACGATGTTCGAGTTGAGCAGGTAATCGACGTAGATCTCGTAGGGGATGATGTTGTGGAATTTCCCGTCGAAGATGTCGGTGAACATGCTTTGCACCGAGTGCGAGTGGTTGTGCACGGTGAGCACGCGGTCCACGCCGGCGAGCTTGAGGAGCTGGGCGTAGAGCTTGGCGGTGAAGGGCTGGCCGTCGAATTTCTTCAGGTCGTGCTGGTCGCGGGTGAAGCTGGTCTGGCCGAGGTCGGCGCGCGGGCCGCGGTCCTGGGCGCTGAAGTAGAGATCGGGCTCGACGAGGATGACCTCGGTGGCGCCGTTTTCCTTGGCGGCGCGGGCGATCATGAGCGTGCGCATGGCGAGGCTCTGGCGGCTTACGACGAGGCTGCTCGTGCTGACGATGATGACGCTTTTGCCGCGGAGCTTGTTGCCGATCTCGTTAAAGTCCTGCTCGTCGGAAATGAACCGCGGGCAGAACTCCGAGTTGGCGAACTTCTTCATGCTGATCAGGTCGGCGACGTCCTCCCGCTGGCCCATGGCGAAGGCGACGTCGATCGCGAAGGGATCGTCCGAGGAATTGCCGACGACAATGTATTTGGATTCGGTCATGATGAAGAAGGGGGGTCAGAGGAGTTCGCCGAGCTGCGCGAAGTAGCCGGCCATCCACTGGTGAAAGAAGAGAAAATGGAGCGCGCCGGCGATGGCGAGCATCGGCCCGAAGGGAACGTGGACGCCGAAACCGAGGGCGGCGGGCTCGCCCTCGGCGGTCTCGGCCTTGGGCGCGACCGGGGACGCGCGGCCGGCAATTTTTTGCCAGAGCAGGGCGATGGCGAACCACACGGTGCCGACGACGGCGCCGCCAAACATCGCAAACACCGCGCCCTGCCAGCCGCAGAAGGCGCCGATGGCGCCGACGAATTTCACGTCGCCGAAGCCCATGGCCTCTTTTTTCAGCACGACCTCGGCGACGAGCGCGATCCAGAGCACGAGACCGGAGCCGATGAGCATGCCCTGTAGCGAGGCGGTGACTGAGCGCAGGCTGTCGACGAGGAAAATTCCCTCGTGCTGGCCGTGCAGGGCGGGAACCAGCAATGAGAGCACCACCCCGACCATGCCGGCGCCGACGGTAAACACGTCGGGGATGATCATGTGATCGAGATCGATGAACGTGGCGCCGATCAGCAGGCTTAAGAACATCATGCCGCAAAGCGCCTTGGCGGGCGGGAAGAGCAGTGCGCAGGCGAGAAAGAGCGCGGCCGTGAGCAGTTCGATGAAAGCGTAGCGGATCGAATAGCTGCGACCGCAGCAGCGGGCCTTGCCGCGGAGGATGAACCAACTGAAGACGGGGATGTTGTCATACCACGCGATAGGCGCGCCACAGCCGCAGTGGGAGCCCGGGGTGACGATGGATTTACCGGCGGGAACGCGGTAGATGACGACGTTGAGAAAACTGCCGATGCAGGCGCCGAAGAGGGCGGCGGCGACGGGAAAGAACCAAGGAAAGGCCGCGGCGAACTCGGAGTAGGATGACATCGGAATCAGGTTTCGCCGCGAGCAAGGCGCACGGCGGCTTGCATGGCGGGGGCGGTGCGGGCGGCGGGGATGCCGCTCCAGATCTCAAGGGCCTTGGCGCCTTGGTGCACGAGCATCGCGAGGCCATTGGCACACGGCAGGCCCAGCGTGGCGGCCTGTCGCAGCAGCGCGGTGCGGGGTGGGTTGTAGATCATGTCGAAGACCATGGCGGGGCGGGCGACGCGCAGCAAATCAATCGGCATGGGGTCGTCGGCGTGCAGACCTGCGGAGGTGGCGTTGATCACCAGCGCCCCGGCGGGAAAATCGGCGGGAATCGAATCGGGTGCGAAACCGCGCAGGGGAATCTGGCCGCCCGCTGCCGCAACGGGACGCAGGGTGGCGAAGAGGGCGTCGAGATTGGCGGCGGTGCGGTTGGCGATCCAGAGGGAAGCGCAGCGGCGCTGGAGGCACTCGACGGCGGCGCCGCGCGCGGCTCCGCCGGCGCCGAGGAGGAGAATGTGCGTGCCGGCGAATTCGCCGCGAAGGTCTTCGCGGACGGCGGTGGCGAGGCCGTAGCCGTCGGTGTTGAAACCGTGCCAGCCCTGTTCGGTCCAACGCAGGGTGTTGACGGCGCCGACGGGGCGGGCGGCTTCGTCGATCGCGGCGACGTGGTCGAGCGCGAGGATTTTGTGCGGGACGGTGAGGTTGACGCCGCGGAAGCGCTTGGCGTGCAAGAGGGCGAGAGCGCGGGGCAACTCGGCGGGCGGGACATCGAAGCGGAAGTAGCGCCAGTGGGCGTAGGCCGGGTCGGTGGCCGCGAGTTCGGCGAGGGCGGCGTTGTGCATCGGCGGACTCAGCGAGTGGCCGATGGGGTGGCCGAGCACGGCGAGCGCGGTGCCGGGAAAGGACCAGCGGTCCAGGTCGGCGAGCGTCAGAACCTCGGAGTTTTCGATTTTCGATTTCAGATTTTTGATTGGAGCAGCGGCCGGGGCGCGGCGCAAAATCGAAAATCGGAAATCTGGGACCGAAAATCCTACGCGGAATTGCGTTCGTGAGTGGCCTCGAACTCTTCCACGAAGCTGGCGAAGAGGCGGGAGCACTCGGCGTTGCCGGCCGTATTATAGTGGTTCACGAGATTGCGGCAGCTGCGGCAGAGGACTTCGCGCACGGGTGTCGGGGCGAGGTCGGTGACCTTGGGCGCGATGTTGTTGGCACGGAGGAGGTCGAGGATCTCGTCGGCATCGCGGAAGACGCCCTTGTCAAAGGGATCGACGAAAAACGGCGCGGCCTCGAGGTAGCAGCCGACAATGAAATGGCCGGGCAGGCCGACGGGCTCGAGCTCGAGGTCGAGGCGCTCGGCGACGAGCAGGTAAACGATGCTGAGCGAAAGCGGGATGCCCTTGCGGCGGATGAGCACCTGGTCGAGGAAGCTGTTCAGCGGGTCGGTGTATTGCTCGACGTTGCCGTGAAAGCCCCACTCGTGAAAGAGCACGCGGTTGATGATGCGGCATTTTTCGCGCGGCGTGGCGGGTTCGGAGATGAGTTCGCGGCAGCGGGTGGAGATCTCGTCGAGGGCGTTGCAGCAGGCGCCGACGTCGAGGTCGGGCGTGACGGTGCGGCTGAGCAGGATGGCGCCGGTCTCGAGCTCGTAGTTGAGTGAGCGGATGAAGCCGCGGAATTCGGCGACGGGATCGCCGAACTTCAGCTCGTCGAGATACCAGGCGGCGTGGCGGGCGAGGATGCGGTGCTGGCCGTGGGAGGTTTCCTCGAGGAATTGCGTCGCGGCGGCGCCGAGGCGGGTGAAGTGCGACAGGAGGGCTTTGCGGACGCTCACGCTGGAGTCGTCGAGCAGACTCAGAAACGCCTCCCGCTGGCCATCACTCAGCTTTTCCGTTTCCACGCGTCGAAACGAAAAGGGTTTTACGCGTGATGCAATCCGTAACCGAGCGCGCAGACGGAAATCTTTAAATTTTTACCGCGTGCCGAAAAGCGCGGTGCCGACACGCACGAGCGTGCTGCCGGCGGCGACGGCGGCGACCAGATCGCCACTCATGCCCATGGAGAGTTCGCGCAACGGGGTGCCGAACTGGGGCGCGAGCCGGTCGCGGATCGTGCGGAGGTTGGCGAAGGTGCGTTCGGCGACGGCGGGATCGTCGGAGAGCGGGGCGATGGTCATGAGGCCATCCACGCGCAGCGCCGGGCGGGTGAGGGCGAGTTCGAGGAGGCGCGGGGCGTCTTCGGGCTCGGCGCCGAACTTGGCGGGGTCGTTGCCGGCGTTGATCTGAAGGAGGATGGGCAGGACCTTGCCGAGCTCGGCGGCGGCGCGGTCGAGGTGGTTGAGGAGCTTTTCGCTGTCGACGCTTTGGATGCGGTCAAAGTGCGCGGCGGCGAGCCTGGCCTTGTTGGACTGGAGGTGGCCGATGAGTTCCCACGCGATGGGGGCGGTGCACTGGGCGCGTTTATCGACGGCTTCCTGGACGCGGTTTTCGCCGACGGCGCGCAGACCGTAGCGGGCGGCATGGGCGGCGGCGGTGGCCGGGTGGGTCTTGGTCACGGCGAGCAGCTCGACCTCACGGGAGTCGCGTCCGGCCTGGGCACAGGCGGCGGCGATCTGGGCGCGGACGGCGTCGGCGCGGCTTTTGAACTCCTCGTAGGTGAGCTGCATTAAATCAACATTACTTATAGGTTTGCTAGGTGATTAGGCTTCGTTATGCCTGCTGACAATAACGATTCGTCATGCAAATTGAGAACTTCAAAATCTTCGCGGACTTGGTGGAAACGAAGAGCTTTTCAAAATCGGCCAAGCTCAACGGCATCACGCAGTCGGCTGTGAGCCAGCAGGCGCGGGCGATGGAGCGGCATTTCAAGACGTTGTTGATCGATCGCAGCCAGAAGCAGTTTCAGCTCACGCGCGAGGGTCAGCGGGTCTATGAATCGGCCAAGGAAGTGCTGCACGCCTACGACAAGCTGTTGAGCGAGTTGCAGGAGATGAAGAAGGTGATCAGCGGGACGATCCGGATTTCGACGATTTACTCGATCGGCCTGCACGAGCTGCCGCCGTTTATCAAAAAATTCCTGCACGACTTTCCCTCGGTCAACGTGCGGGTCGAATACCGCCGGTCGAATCTCGTCTACGAGGACATTTTGCACAACGCGGTGGACTTCGGCCTCGTGGCGTTTCCGGTGAAGCACCGGCAGATCGAGGCGCTGGCCTTCCGCAACGACCACCTCGTGCTCATCGCGCACCCGAACCACCCGCTCGCGAAAAAGGGCGACATCGACATCAAGGAGCTGGCGGGCCAGCGGTTCATCGGTTTCGACCCGGACATCCCGACGCGCAAGGCGGTCGACCAGATTTTCCGCGAGCACAAGCTCGAGATCGAGCCGGTGATGGAGTTCGACAACATCGAGACGGTGAAGCGTGCGGTCGAGATCGACCACGGCATCGCCATCGTGCCGCAGGCCACGGTGCTGCAGGAAATCCAGCAGGGCTCGCTCGCAGCGATCCATTTCAAGGGCAAGGATTTCACCCGGCCGCTCGCGATCCTGCACCGTAAGGGCCGTGTGCTGACGCCCGCGATGAAGAAATTCATCGAAACGCTCGGGCTCGACCTGCCCGAGGCGAAGGGAAATTGAGGCGCGGGCGTTTAAAACTTCCGTTACGGGAACAAGTGGCGGGTTCGTGTCTCCTAGCTATGATGCAGCGGTAGTTGGGGCGGGTCAAAGACCCGTCCTGCTGCCAAACCAGTTTCCTCTCATTTTATGAAATCACTCCGTATCCTTGGTCTGTTGGGTCTGTTCGTCTTTGGCGGCGCGCTCCTGCGCGCGGAGCCGATCGCACCGTTTCCGGCGCCGACTTGGGTGCTGCAGGATCTTGACGGCAAGGCGGTCCGTTCGGACCAATTCAGGGGCAAGGTCGTCGTCGTGGATTTTTGGGCGACGTGGTGCCCGCCCTGCCGTGAGGAAATCCCCGGCTACGTCGCGCTGCAGGAGAAATACGGGAAGGACGGGCTGGTCATCATCGGCGTCTCGCTCGACCGCGCGGGCCCGGTGAAGGTGAAGCAATTTGCGGAGAAGTTCGGGATCAACTACACCCTCGTCATGGGCGACCAGGACACGGTGGCGGCATTCGGCGGCTTTGATGCGATCCCGACGACCTTTATCATCGACCGGCGCGGGATCGTGCGCGACCGGAAGACCGGCGCGATGGACACCGAGAGCTACGAAAAGAACCTGCTGGCTTATCTGCGCTGAGGGCGCGGCTGCTAACGCGGCGACGCGAGTGTGAATAGGATTGAAGCCGGGCCCGCGGGTCCGGCTTCCTGTTTTTTGCGCATGGACTTTCCGGCCTATCTTTTCATCCCGCTGGCGTGTGGGTTTTTCTACGTGGTCAGCATGCTGTCGTTTAAACGGGCGGGAGATTTTGGCGTGGGCGTGTGGCGGACGACGTTCATCGCCAATTGGGCCTGCGCCCTGGTGTTCCTGCCCTTCTGGCTGAAGCAGGGCTGGGCGCCGGTGCCGGCGACGCTTTATTGGCAGCCAGCGGTGATCGGGGTGCTTTTCCTCTTTGGGCAGATCCTGATGTTTCTCGCGATCACGCGCGGCGATGTGTCGGTGGCCACGCCGGTCATGGGCGCGAAGGTGTTGCTGGTGGCGTTGTTCAGCAGCCTGCTGCGGGTCGGCGAGGTCCCGCTGAAATGGTGGCTCGCCGCGGCGCTGAGCGTGGCGGCGCTCGGGTTGCTCAACCTGCGTGGCGGCGCGGAGCCCCGCCGCGTGGGGAGCACGGTGGTGCTGACGTTGATGAGTGCGACGATGTATGCGCTGAGCGACGTGCTGGTGCAAAAATGGGCGCCAGCCTGGGGCACGGGGAATTTCTTCCCGCCGATGTTCGTGGTCGTGGGACTTTACTCGTTTGTGCTGCTGGCGTTTGCCCGCGGCGGCCTGGCCGGGATCACGCCCGGCGCATGGCGTTGGGTGGGGTGGGGCGCGGCGTGCAATGCGCTGACCAACGGCGGCATCGCGCTGACGCTCGGCATCTGGGGCAACGCGACGGCGGTGAACATTGTCTACAGCTCGCGCGGACTTTTCAGCGTGCTGGTGGTTTGGTGGGTGGGGCACTGGTTTTCCAATGCGGAGCAGCAGGCCGGGCGGGCGGTGCTGCTGTCGCGGCTGGCGGGAGCGGGAGCGATGCTCGCGGCCATCGGGCTGGTGATGTTTTAAGGCAGGGAGCGGAGCACCCTGCCTTGGTGTTTTGGGGCGCGGGGCGAAAGTTTTCGGCCCTCCTTCGCTAAAGCTTCGAAGGGCTTTTTTATCGGGTTCACCCGATAAAAAAGGAGGGGAGCCGGCGATTACCCCTAACGCCGACTCCCCATGACTTTCTTGTTTCACGGTCACGAGGACCGGGAGTCATTCAATACAACCCATGTCCGGTGTGGCACCGAACGACTCAGTTTTGAAAAGCACTACGCGTGCCAAGCGCGGGGGATTTTTCGATGGGCGGGCCAGCGGCCCGCGTTTCCAAGGATCACTTCGCCGGCCAGGGGGCTTGGGTGTCGGGGCGGAAGCGGGCGAGCTGGGCGAGTTCGTCGGCGACCTGCCGGTCGCTGCGGCAGCGCGGCACCTTGTGCTGGCCGCCCCACTGGCCGCGGTTGCGCTGCCATTGCTCAAAGATGCCCGGCATCACGAGCCGGACGACGGGTGCGCCGAGGGTGCCGGCCTTGCGCCGGGCGAGGTAGTCGGGGTTGAGCTTCTGCAACTCGGCATCCAGGTCGTCGGCGAGCACGGGGCCGGTGGGCGTCGCGACGGTGCCGGGGCGGAGTTCGACCCACCATTCGTGACAGCCACGCATCTGGCCGGTGAGCGATTGCAACAACAGGGGTGCCGTGTGGAAGTTGACGATGGTCCACGCGTGGCGCTGGCAGACGGTGACGAGGGCGTCGGTGGTTTCCTTTTCGATGACGTGCTCGCCAAACGCGTTGAGTTGGAGCCGGGTGCGGCCGACGTAGATCAGGCGCGGCGGCTCGGTGCTGGTGAAACGCACCACATCGCCGAGGACGTAGCGGCAGAGGCCCGCGGGCGTGGTCACAATAAGCACGTAGTCGATACCGGGCTTCACGCCGGCCAGCGGCACGGTTTTCGTGGCGAGCTGGTCGAGGTGATTTTCGTCGAAATCGCGCAGGGGCAGGAATTCGAAGAACAGGCCGGCGTCGGTGAGCAGGCGCAGGCCTTGGCCGCTGGCGCCATCCTGCGCGGCGATGAAGCCTTCCGAGGCGGGATAAACCTCGTGGAAATTGACGCCCGGGCCGCACGCGAGCCGCAGCTCGTCGGCGAAAGGGGCGGCCGGCGCACCGCCGTGGACGAGGCATTCGAGATTGGGCCACACGGCCTGCAGGTGCGTGTAAACGGACTTGCCGTTGTTGGCGCCGGCGCGGCGGCGCACGGCGGCCGCCAGCATCAGGAGCCAGTCCGGGAGGCCGCCGAGCAACGTGATGTCGCGGGTGTGGGTGCGCTCCGCAATGGCATCGAGACGCGCAGACCAGTCGTCCATTTGCGCGATGGCGACCCCGGGTTCATAGAGGTGGCGTTCCACCCACGCAGGGAGATTGAGGGCGGCGAGCCCGCTCAGGTCGCCGCCGAAAGCGGGGACGCTCGCGGAGTCGGTGAGGGGCACGAGGACCGTTGAGCCGCCGAGGAGCAGCTGCCGCCCGCGAAAGATCCCGGCGTGGCCGGCGCGCGCGGTGTAGCAGAGCAACGAGGCGAGGCCGGCGTGCCGGAAATGGCGCAGCAACTCCTCGGTGACGGGCAGGCACTTGGGCTGGCCCGTGGTCGTGCCGGCGGAAAGGGCGTAAAGGGCGCAGCGGCCGGGCCAGAGCACGTTGGCCTCACCGCGGATCATGCGCTCGATCTGCGGCGCGAGTTGTTCATAGGTCCGCAGCGGGGCGCGGGTGGCGAACTGGGCGTGCGTGAGACCGGAAGCGAGGCCGAACGTGCGGCCTTGCTCGGTGCCGGCCAGGTTGGCGAGCAGGCCGCGCAGCATGCGCTGCTGGTCGGGAATGGCGGTCTGTCTCCGGCGTAATTTCGCGGCCATGCGCGCCGTGGAAAGGCTGGCGCCGAGCGTGTGGAAACTTTTGGGAAGAACCGGCATGGCGACCGCTGCGTGAGCGGATTCAGGCAGGCCGGCGGCGGGATGGGTCGCAAGTGTATTCACGACGGCTCCAGAAACTTACCGGATTTTTAGCGGTGGTAAAAAACCTGCCAATCTGCCGGGCGGCCTGGCGGAGCCGGGAGCGGCGACATTTGATTGCCGGCGGGGCGGGCGGGCGGGCATGTTCGCGCGATGCCGTTGCCGCCGATCATTTTTGAAGACGACTCGCTCATGGCCTTTGACAAGCCGAGCGGCCTGCTGGTCGCGCCCGACCGCTGGGACAAGCAGCGCGAAAACCTCATGGGCCTCGTGCATGCGAAATACGGCAAACACATCGCCAACGTCCATCGCCTCGATGCCGATACGAGCGGGTTGTTGCTGTGCGCGAAGACCAAGCCGGCGCTCGATTACCTGAGCGGCCAGTTTCAGTCGAAGACCGTGGCGAAAACCTACCACGCGATCGTCGTGGTGCTGGCGGCGGAGCAGGCGATGAAGGTGATTGCGCCGGTGCGCGCACCCGAGGGCGGGCTGCCGGAGGCCTTTACCCTCGAGCTCGCGCTGGGCGAGGACGAACGCCAGCCGGGCCGCATGCGCGTATTCAAGGGCCGCGGGGGCAAGGCGTGCACGACGGAGTTTCGCGTGGCGGAGAATTTTGGGCGCTACGCCTTCGTCGAGTGCCGGCCGCTGACGGGCCGCACCCACCAGCTCCGCGTCCATCTGGCGGCGGCGGGAGCGCCGATCTTGAACGATCCTTTTTACGGCGATCCCACGGTCGTGCTGCTGCTTTCGGAGTTGAAACGCCGTTACAAGGGCCGCGCGGAGGAGAAGCCGCTCATCACCCGGCTCGCCCTGCATGCGAGCGGGCTGACGATTTCCCATCCCGTCACGCGCGAGCCGTTCACCCTACACTCGCCGCTGCCGCATGAATTCGAAGTGGCGCTCAAGTATCTGCGAAAATTTTCGCCGCGCGGGGCGGGCGGACAAGGGAGGGCCCGCGGATGAGCGCGACGGAGCAAACCCCGGGGACGGTGCGCACGGTGGGCGTGGTGGGCGCGGGCGTGATGGGCTCGGGCATCGCGCAGTGGTGCGCGGCGAAGGGTTTTTCGGTCATCCTGCGGGATGTGCAGCCGGAATTTTTGGAGCGCGGCCGCGGCGTGATCGCCGGGCTTTTCGCGGAAGGCGTGAAACGCGGCAAACAGACCGAGGCCGAGGCGGCGGCCGGCCTGGCGCGCGTGCGGACGACCACGGCCTGGGAAGGCTTTGCGGAGTGCGACCTCGTGATCGAAGCGATCGTGGAAAACGTCGCGGCAAAGCAGGCGTTGTTCAGCGAGCTCGCGGCGCGGCTGCGGCCGGACGCGTTGCTGGCCTCGAATACCTCGGCGCTGCCCATCGAGGAAATCGCCGGGCATGTGCCGAACCCGGCGCGCACGGTGGGGCTGCATTTTTTCAATCCCGTGAGCCGCATGGCGCTCGTCGAACTGGTCCGCAGCAAGGACACCTCGGCGGCGGCGCTGGAGCGGGCGCGCGGTTTTGTGCAGGCGCTGGGCAAGTCGCCGGTCGTGTGCCGCTCGTCGCCGGGATTTCTGGTGACGCGCGTGCTGTTCTTTTACCTGAACGAAGCGTGTCGCTTATGGGAGGAAGGCGTGCCGACGGAGGCGTTGGACGCCGCGCTGCGGGAATTCGGCTGGCCGATGGGGCCGGCGCGGTTGATCGACGAAGTGGGCGTGGATGTGACGGATTTTATCTTCGGCGAGCTGGCGCATTATTTTCCGGGGCGTTTTCAGCGGGCCACGATCTGCCGGCGCATGCTGGCGGCGGGCGGGGGATTGAAAGGACGGAAAAACGGCGCGAGCAGCGGGTTCTACACGTATGCGAACGGCGGCAAGGATGCGGCGGTGAATCCGGCGATGGCGCAGTTTTTGCCGGCGACAGGGGCGCGGCTGGAGTCGGCGGCGATCCGCGACCGGCTGATGGGCGTGATGATTGACGAGGCGCAACGCTGTCTGGCGGAGGGCGTCGTCGCCACGCCGGAGGACGTGGACTTCGCGATGCAGAGTGGCGCGGGTTTTCCGGCGGCGCAGGGCGGATTAATGCGCTACGCGAAGGCGGCGGGCCGGGCGCCGAACTGACGGTCACTGCTCATCGCCGATCAACAGGTCGATGACCTTGTTTTTGCGGAAGACGACGTAGAGGGTGAAACTGGCCATGTCGGGAAGCTCCATGGAGGTTTCCTGGCTGGCGCTGGAGAAACCGCTGGCGGTGCTGGAGTTGGCGCCCACGGGAGCGACCTTCCGGGTATTGCCGATGCGCCGCACGAGGACACCGGTCGAGCGCATGGAGTCCGGCGGATAATAATTGGGAAACACCCAGGTGACGTCCCGGCCATTGGCCGAATTTTCAACGCGGGAAGGCTTGCCGAGGGCGATGTAGACCATGTCCTGCGTGAAACCGAAATCGACGGAACCTTCCTTGATTTGTTCCTGGCGGGCGGGAGACAGGGCGGAAAAGACGGCGGATTTTTCCTGGATACGGGCGGAGCGACCGGTGGATTCGCAGCCGGCGAGGAAGGCGAGGGTGACAGCGAGTAAGAATGCGATTTGGGGACGGAGGCTCGATTTCATTTTCCTGGGTTGGGGTGGACGGGCGAAGGCGGAACTTGGGGTGATACGGCTAAGATGCGCCAGAAGACGAAATCTGTTACAAAATTATTGCGCAGCCGCGCAGGAGGGCCGGCGAAGGCAGGAGCGGAATACAAAAAATCCCACCCCGCCAGCTGGCAGGGTGGGAGGGAAACCAGACCGGAGCCGAGACTTATTCCTCGAGGCTCATGTCCGTCAGCTTGCCGTCGGTGAACACGACATGGAGCGTGGCGCTCGGCATGTCGGCGATGTCCAGACCGGGCTCACCGCCGGAAGGGGAGGTGTCGGAGAGGCTCTTGCTACCGCGGCCGGCGTTGGGCGCTTCGGCGGAGACAGCGTTGCGAGCGGAGGCGCCGCCAGCGGTGTAGGTCATGCGCGGGCCGGCCGAGCGGGCGTGGGCCTGCGGCGTGCGGGCCGGCGGGTAGTAATTGGTATAGGTCCAGGTGGTCTCCTTGCCGTCGGCAGAGGAAGAGACGCGGGTGGGCTTGCCGATGGACATATAGACCATGTCCTGGGTGAAGCCGGGTTCGATACCGCCGTTCTGGATTTGCAGCTGCTCAGCGGGAGTCAGCGTGGAGTAGACGGCATTTTTTTCCTGAATGCGTGAAGCCGAGCCAGTGGAATCGCAGCCGGCGACAAGCAGGACAGCCGCGAGCGCGGCCCCGAGGGGGAGGAGTTGTTTTTTCATAGGTTGGGTTTTCTGGGAAAGCATGGGCATGCGGAACACCGCACAGCTGAGGCTAATACGTAGACGCATCAGCACGGAAAATCAGTTAGTATTTTATTATTAATTCGCCGGAGGACGGTTGGAAAAGCAGAGGCGGGACGGCGCTCACTGGCTGGGATGCAACTGGAGGCGGCGGAGAGCGTCGCGGAGTTTTGAGTCGCTGGTGGTTTTTAAGAGATCGCCGGCGCGCCGGCTGACGTCGAGGGCACGCTCTTCCTGGAGCATCATGAGGCCGATGCCGCCGTTGAGCTTGGCGAACGGACCGACCTTGAGGCCGGGATAGCGTTTCATGGCGAGGTCGATTTTGCCTTTGGGGGTGAGCATTTCGAATTCGTCGAGCTGGAGGATTTTGTCGTCGGTCACGAAATAGTCGGGTAAAAGGAGGATGCCGTCGGGTCGTTCCTCGGTTCCGTTGCTATCGGTAACGGTGGAGGCCGGAGCCGGCGGGGTAGCGGTGGGCTTTGGGGTGATGTATTTTGGCAGGGCGGCTTTGAGGGCGGCGGACGCTTCAGAGGAAAGTCCCCGACGTGCGGTGACCGACGCTGGTGGGTCGGCCTCGGCGGCATAGCCAGGGAGCGAGAGCAGCAGAGCCATGGGGAGAAGGCGCACAGGGAAGGGGAGCGTCCGTAGAAACGAGGCCGGGCGGAGGGTTCCCTCGGAATTGGGCGGTGCGGGTGATGGTCGGTGGGTTATTCCGTCCGCAGGGCGACGAGCGGGTCGACCTTGGTGGCGCGGCGGGCCGGGAGCCAGCAGGCGAGCCACGCGATGAGGCCGAGGAACAGCGGGACAGCGAGGAAGGCGACGAGATCGTGTTCGCCGATGCCGAAGAGGAGGTTTTTCAGGAAGCGCGTGGTCAGGAATGAAGCGATGAGGCCGACGAAGATGCCGGCGCCGACCATGCGGCCGGTTTGCGAGAAGATCATGCGCAGGATGTCGCGGGCCTGGGCGCCGAGGGCGAGGCGGATGCCGATTTCCTGGGTGCGCTGGGTGACGGAGTAGGCGACGATTCCGTAGATGCCGAGGGCGCTGAGCAGCAGGGCGACGCTGGCGAAGGTGACGAAGAGAAAGAGTGCGAAGCGCTGGGGCGCGTAGGTCTCGTGGAGGAAATCGGTGTAGTCGAGTTGCGGCACGAGCGAGACGGGGAGATTGGCGTCGACGCTGTCCATGGCGCGGCGCAGCGCGGGCTCGAGGCCGGCGGAGGGACCGTCGACGCGAAGGAGGAGACTGGGGTTGGGAAGCGGCGCCTGACTGAAGGGCAGGTAGATTTGAAACGGGCGCTCGGTGAGCGGGCCGGTGTCACGGATATCGCCGACGACGCCGACGATGACACGGGAAACCGCGCCGGGGCCGACCACGGTGAGGGATTGGCCGAGGGGATTTTCGCCGGGAAAATATTTGTCGGCAAAGCTGCGGCTGACGACGGCGACGGGCGCGGCGCGGGCGTCGTCGCGGGTATCGAGCAGGCGGCCTTGCACGAGGGCAATATCGAGGGCGCGGAAGAGGCTGGGGGTGGAGATGAAACAGGCGGCGGGCGGCAGGTTGCGCGGATCGAGTTCGGGATGGCGATCGAGGCGGTAAAGCCGGTCGTTGCGGCCGAAGGCGGGGTAGTGGCTGGAGAAGACGACGGAGTGGACGCCGGGAATGGCGGCGAATTTCTCCATGGCGCGCTGCACGAAGAGATCCTGGCTCTGCGGCGTGGGATAGTGCTTGGGCGGCAGGGTGTTTTTCGCGAGGTAGGCGGTGTGGGTTTGGAAGCCCAGGGGGACCTGCTGGAGCGCGGCGAAACTGCGGATGACGAGGCCGGCGGCCATGAGGAGGACGAGGGCGAGGGCGACCTCGAAGGCGACGAGGAGGCGGCGCAGACGGAGGGCGCGGCCGCCGGCACTGGTGCCGCGGCCCTGTTCCTTGAGTGCTTGTTGCGGGTCGACGCGCGAGGCCTGAAGTGCGGGGGCGAGTCCGAAACCAAGGCCGGTGAATATCGCGAGGGCGCAGCTGAAGCCGAGCACGCGGCCATCGATGGCAATCTCATGGGCGCGGGGGAGGGAGAGCGGGGCGAAGTCGAGGAGGAGCGGGAGGCCGGCATAGGCGAGGGCGATCCCGAACGCGCTGCCGAGGAGGGAAATGAGCAGGCTCTCACAGAGCAGTTGGCTGATGATACGGCTGCGGCTGGCGCCGAGGGCGCAGCGCACGGCGATTTCGCGGGTGCGGGTGCTGGCCCGGGCGAGCAGAAGGTTGGCGACGTTGACGCAGGCGATGAGGAGGAGAAAGCCGACGGCGGCGAGCAGCAGCAGGAGGAACGGTTTGGCGTCCGCGATCCGCGCCTCGAGGAGAGGTGAGACGCGCGCACTCCAGTCGGCGTTGGTCTCGGGGAAGAGTTTTGCCGTGCGAGCGGAGATCGCGATCAGTTCCTGCTCGGCCTGGAAGGCGGTGACGCCGGGCTTGAGGCGCGCGTTGACCTCGACATAGCGCGGCGGGAGCTTGGGGTCGGTGGAAGCGACAGGGTCGGGATCGGGCGCGAAGAACGCCGGGTCGACCACGGGCTCGGGGAGGAAATCCTTCGGCAGCACGCCGATGATGGTGTAGGGCTGGTCGTCGATGTGGACCTGCAGGCCGATGATGTCGGAGCGGCCATTGAAGCGACCGCGCCAGAGGCGATGGCTGATGACGAGGACTTCGCTGTGACCCGCAATGTTTTCGTCGGGGCGGAAGGCCCGGCCGAGGATGGGCTGGACGCCCAGCGTGGAAAAAAAGTTAGGGGAGACGCGCCAGGCGTAGTAACGCACGGGTGCGCC
Source organism: uncultured Opitutaceae bacterium (assembly GCA_964525935.1). Taxonomy (GTDB): domain Bacteria; phylum Verrucomicrobiota; class Verrucomicrobiia; order Opitutales; family Opitutaceae; genus UBA2377. Next base: position 84,244 of record CAZGJZ010000003.1, read on the forward strand.
CTGGTCGGTGATGGTCCGCGGCCAATTCGTGGCCGTGGCGATGCTGGCGAAGGAGGTGGACTGGGTCAGCCACTCGCGGAGGGTGATGCGACTCGCGCCGATAAAGCGGTGGGGCGGCTGGGACTTGAAGGTCTCACGGAGGGCGAGCAGTTCACCGGAGTTGTGGTAGGGCAGCGGTTGCAGGACGACGCTGTTGACGACGGTGAAGATGGCGGCGGTGGCGCCGATACCGAGGGCGAGCGTCAGGACCGTGACGGTCGTGAAGCCCGGATTTTTGCGCAGCATGCGCGCGCCGTAGCGGAGGTCCTGGAAAATGTTACCCAGCCAGCGGAGACCGCGCTGGTCGCGGGCGGTTTCCTTGATGCCTTCGACGTGACCGAACTGGCGCAGGGCGGCGAAGCGGGCGGCAGAGGGCGACAGGCCGGCGGCGATGTGCTCGGCGGTTTGGAGATCGAGATGGTGGCGCATCTCGTCGGACATTTCGGCGTCGATGCGATCGCGGAAAAAGAAATTGCGCAGTCGGCGCCAGGGGCGGGTGAACCGGCTCATGGGGTTGGGGTAGAGAGTGAGCGGAAACGAACGACGGAGCGCGCGGCTACGCGGTTTGGAGAACGAAATTGATGGCGGCGGAGACCTGGGCCCAGTTGGCGGTCTCGACGGTGAGCTGTTTTTTGCCGGCGGCGGTGAGCGTGTAGAAGCGGGCCTTGCGGTTGTTGTCGGAGACGCCCCACTCGGCCTTGATCCAGTCCTGCTCCTCGAGGCGGTAGAGCGCCGGGTAGAGCGAGCCTTGCTCGACCTGCAGCATGTCGCGCGACATGCGGTGGATTTCCAATGCGATGCCGAAGCCATGGATGGGGCCGCGCTGGAGGGCTTTGAGAATCAGCATGTCCAGGGTGCCCTGGAGGAGGTCGGGTTTGGCTTTGGGCATGGGAATCGAGGGGGCGGGGCGGGGGACGGAGGCTTCCTAGAATTTCTAGGGGAGACGGAAAACGGGTCTCTCCTAGAACGTCAAGGGAAAGAATGATTGACTAGGCCTTCAGATTTTTAACCACGGATGGGCACGGATACGGAGGCGGAGCGAAATCAGCGTCGGGATCATTCTTTCCGGGCGGGTTTGATTTCGCGGCTGTTTTTCCACGTTTCCGCGTTTTCGCTTCTTCGCGTTTCCGCGATTAGGTTGGGAACAGAGGCAAAATTTTATCGCGGAAGCACGGAAAGGCGGAAGGCCGGAATTTTTCAGAGCTGGGTCAGTGACGCCGGCGACAGCAAACGGTCGTGCGTGGAGTGCACGGTTTACCTTCAGGCGGCCGGCTTGGCGGCGGCCTTGAGGCGGATGATTTCGCGGATGAGGGTCAGCGACAGAAAATAGACCAGCGTGATGTAAATGGGCGCGAGCACGGCCCAGGCGACGACGGCTTGCACGGCGGTGGCGCCGTAGTCGTGCAAAAATTGCGCGGGATGATCCCAGAGCAATTCGCGCATGTGGCGGATGTTGAACGAAGCGTGCGGCACGTGAAAAATCCATTCGCCGAGACGGATGCAGCCGAAGATTGCGGGGACGTGCACGGGCCAGAACGCCTGGTTGATGAGCTGCGTGATGGGCTGGTTGAGCCGGAGGAGCAGCGCCGCGAGGAAACAGAGCAGGGTGGTCGTGCCGAGGATCGGGAAGAGGGCGCAGGCACTGCCCACGGCGATGGTGAGGGCGATTTTTTCCGGGGTGATGCCTTGCGTGAGCTGGGCGATCACCGGGTCGACGATACGGCGCTGCCAGAAATTGCGCGGCAGAGCGGGAGGAGTGGGCGTTGGCGTCGGCGAATCCACGGCGGCCAGAAAAACCCGTGGAAACGGACAGCGCGACGAGAATCGCCCGCCGCTGCCGGGCCTGCGGCGGGCAGGCCCGCGCCGACTGGCGGAGAATCAAATCACCGGCGGGGCGGGCGGAGTCTTTTGATTCAACTCGTGGGCGAGCTCGGTGACGTCCTTGTGGACGGCGGGGCCTTCGGGCCTTTTCGGCAGCGTGGCGTGAGCGGCGCTGGCGGTGGCGACGGCGAGGGCGGCGGCGGCGGGAAGCGCGCGGCGCAGCGACGAGTGGGAGATCTCCGGGTGCAGCTGCGCGGCGAGGCGCGAGGCCTCGACGGAGGCGTGGTGGTCGGCGTGCGCGCCTTCGTTGAGCACGGATTGCGGCACGGCTTTGAGGCCCCAGATGAAACCGGTGAACGACAGGAGCTTCAGGCCGTAGTAGGTGGGATCGATTTCCCACCAGTAGAAACCGTTGCGCGTGGAGCTCTGGTAGCGGTGGTGGTTGTTGTGCCAGCCCTCGCCGAGCGTGATGAAGGCGAGGATGGCGCTGTTGCGCGAATCATCGGAAGTCTTGAAGCGACGGCGGCCCATGAGATGGGCCATGGAGTTGATGCAGCCGGTGCCGTGAAAGAGGAAGGTGGTGCTGATGAAGAAGCCCCAGACGAGGAGTTGCGGGCCGTTGGTGCCGAGGCCGGGCGCGTAAGTGGCGAGGAGGCTGCCGAGGCCGAAGATCGACGCGGCAAAGAGCAGCGGCACGACGAGGTCAAAGCGGTTCAACCACACGAGCTCGGGGTATTTGGCGAGGTCCTTGATCTTGGAGTAATCGGTGGGAAAATTCTTGCGGCTGGTGATCCAGCCGATGTGCGACCACCAGAAGCCGTGAACGTGCGGGGAGTGGGCATCCTCGGCCTCATCGGAGTGGAGATGATGGTGGCGGTGGTGGTAGGCCCACCAGAGCGAACCGCGCTGCACGGTGGTGCCGGCGAAGACCGCGAGGAGAAACTGGCCGAAGCGGGAGGTGCTGTAGGTCTTGTGGGAAAAATAGCGGTGGTGGATGCCGGTCACCGCGAACATGCGGATGAAGTAGAGCGCGACGGCGGTCCACACGGCGAAGGCGCTGGTGCCGGTCCAGATCACGCCGAGACAGCCGGCGTGGAGGAAGACGAAGGGCAGCACACGCATCCAGTCCACGCGGTCGGGCTCGGCGCGCATCTTCTCCGCCCCGCCGGGGCAGTAGTCGGAATCGATCCATTGGACGAGGGCGGTCTTGGCGCGTTGGAACGGAGTGCGGTGTGGCTTGGCTTCAGACATGAATAATGGGCAAATATGCGCCTAGGAACGAACCGGGCGAATGACGAATGCGCAAGCGGCGTTTTGCAGGTTGGAATCTGGGCCGGGGATTCCTTTTCGCGCGAATTAGGCGGAAGTCCGGCGTGCGGATTGCCGGCGGCGCATCAGGAACGGAAGTGCATGGCCTAAGGCGCGCTTGCCTCGGGGTTCGGGCGGCGATTGGGTGAGGGCGTGAGCGACCACCCTGTATCGCCGGTTGAACCGTTGCCCGTGAAGCGGCGCGAAATCTTTGGCTGGTGCTGCTTCGACTTCGCAAACTCGTCGTTCACGACGGTCATCATCACGGTGGTTTATTCGCTGTATTTCATGGGCGTGGTGGCGGAGGGCGATGCGCGGGGCCCGGGCTGGTGGGGGACGGCGCTGGCGGGGTCGCAGCTCATCGTGATTCTTGTGTCGCCGCTGATCGGGGCGATTGCCGATGTGCGGGCGCGAAAGAAGGTTTTCCTGATGGCGAGCGCGGTGGTTTGTTCACTGGCGACGATGGGGCTGGGGCTGGTGGGCAAGGGTGAGATCTGGCTGGCGCTGGGGCTCGTGGTGGTGGCAAACACGGCGTTTGCGCTGAGCGAGAATCTTTGCGCGAGCTTCCTGCCGGAGATCAGCACGCCGCAGAATGCGGGGCGGATTTCCAGCTACGGCTGGAGTTTTGGTTATCTCGGCGGGTTGCTCAGCCTCGTGCTGGCGTTGCTGATTATCAACAGCGGGCCGGGGCGGGTGCCGTGGACGTTTTGGATGACGGGGGTGTTTTTCCTGCTGGCGAGTCTGCCGACGCTGATGTTGCGCGAGCGGGCGCGGTCGCGGGAGCTGGCGCCGGGCGAGAGCTATGTGCGACTGGCGTGGGGGCAATTGGCGACGATGGTGCGGGAGATCCCGCAGCATCGCACGCTGCTGGTTTTTTTCGCGTCGATGCTTTGCTTCATGGCGGGGCTGACGGCGGTGGTGGCGTTTGCGTCGGCGTTTGCCAAGGAGACGCTCGGGATGGAGCAGAAGGAAATCATCCTGCTGTTTGTGTTGCTGCAACTGGCGGGCGTGGGCGGGGCGTTTGGGTTTGGTGTGCTGCAGGATCGGGTGGGGGCGAAGGTCGCGCTGGTGCTCTCGCTGCTGTTGTGGATCGTGATCTGCGTCGGGGCGTGGCAGTGTGGGACGAAGACGGAGTTTTATTTCATCGGGGTGATGGCGGGGGTGGCGATGGGGTCGCTGCAATCATCGGCGCGCGCGGTGGTGTCGGGGCTGACCCCGGAGGGACGCGCAGGGGAATTTTTTGGCTACTGGGGATTTTTCGGGAAACTGGCGGCGGTGATCGGGCAGCCGGTGTTTGGCTGGATCGCGACGCACGAGGGTTATCGCACGGCGATTTTGGTGAACGCGGGATTTTTCCTCGCAGGACTGATCATCCTGCTCGGGCTCAAATTGCGCCGGGTGGCTTGACCACGGATTACACGGATATGGACTGGCGGGACGGCGGTCGCCGCGCAGGTATTTCATGCAATTTCCCGCTCTTTCGCATTTCCGTGATTCGATTGGGATCGGGGCTGGGTTTTAGCGCGGAAAGGCGGAGGGACGAAATTTATGCTTAACCATGGATGGCCCTGACGCACACGGATAGAGAACGACTATCTGTGGCGATCCGTGTCCGTGGTTGAACCTAACCCGTCGAGGTCGCTGGGCTCAGACGAGGAAGAGCGCGATGCCGATGGTGACGAGGGAGGCGAGGGCGAGAGTCAGCCAGTAGCCGAAGAAGAGTAGGCCGCCCTTGAAGAAGGTGCGCGCACCGGATTCGCGGAAGACGCGTTTCAGGGCAAAGAAGAAATAAATGAAGGCGTAAAGCAGCGAGATGGCTGCCAAGGCCTCGCCCAGCCCGGTGGATGCGAGGCCGGCGAGGCGGCTCCAGCCATCGGCAAACATCCAGTAGAGGTAAACGAAGGTGTGCAGGTGCAGCGCGAGGATGAGGTGCTGCAGGTAAACGAGGCCGGCCCGGCGGAAGAGGACGCGGGTGAAGAGTGCAAAAAGCGGCAGGCAGAGCAGCAGCATCTTGGGCACGAAATGCACGAAGGTCTCACCGATCTCGCGGCGATGGTTGAGCTTTTCGACGACCCAGCGGCCGAGTTCGGATTTATCCTTGGTGCCGGGCTTTTCGCGCCAGACCCATTTGCCCAGCTCACGATCGTAGTCGATGCCGTCGGCGATGATTTCCGTGCCGGCTTCCTTGCGGGCTTTGGCCTTGGCGGTTTCCTCGGCGAGGAGCTGCGCCCAGCCGGGGGCGGCGGGGTCTGCCTTCGCTGAAGTTTCCGCCGGCGCCGGGGTGGACGAGCCTTCGGATACATTCGGTGACTGCGCCACGGGTTCGGCAGGGGTGGGCGAGTCGGCTGGGTGGTTTTTGTCGGCAGAGCGGCCGATGGTTAAACCGGGCGCAGCGGAAGGCCTTTCATCCAGGTTGATGGCGTTGCCGGCATCGCGGGTGAACGAGAGCCAGACGAAGAAGAGCAGGCTGACAAAAACGTAGAAGCGCAGCGGCGGCACCTGGCTGGCGCGTTTGCCGGCGTTGAAGTTGACGGTCAGGCGGCCGGGATGGAAGAGCAGGTCCACGACCCCGCTGAAGAACTTGCCGTCGAAATGAAAGAAACTTTCCAGCGCTTCATGGAAGACGTGGCGGAAAGAGCGGTGGACGTCGAAGTCGTGCTGGCCGCAGGCCGAGCAGTAGGGGCCGCGCAAGGGAGTCTGGCAATTTTCGCAGAGCCGTGGCGGGAGCGCCGGATCGTCGTAATTGTGCGTGGCGTGATCGGACACGCGGCGGAGCAGAGCAGGAAGGGTGCTAAAAGAAAAGCCCCGGGGGGCGCGGGCACTGAGAGTCATGCGCTCGCTTTTGTAGCGGCCGGGCAGGTCGCTGGACATCGGCCGCGGGTCAGAGACCCGTGGCTACCTCAAATCTTGAATTTCGCGAAAACAGGCTGTTTTCGGGTAAATTTGGGCTGAATCAGACTGAAAGTGGCCGTTTTTGGCCAAAAAGACGCATCAATCCTGTTGGTGGCCTCCTCCCGGGGTATCGGGGTCGGTGGCTACGAGCGCACTCAGTAGCACGAGGATGATGATGACGATGAGCATGGTCTGGTGGTGTGTAGTCTGTAGTCGGACCGGTCTGAAACGCACATAAGGTAGCATGTTCCAATTCAAATCGAATACGCACCCGTGCGTATAAAAGTTACAAAAAACCTGAAAGTCGCGCGGCTAATGATGCGCCGGGCGGTTTTTCGGCGAGGTGGGGCGCGCCTTGGTGCGCCCGGTTTGGCGGCAGGGTGACGTGAACGGGCGCAGCAAGCTGCGCCCCTACGACTGCGCAATTCACGGAGGTGCCGGTCGGAGGCCGGCACTCCTTTTCAGCCTTCGGTGCGGAAGAAGTTTTGGGGCTGCGGCTTGAATTTGAAGGCGGTGAAACCGCCGTCGATGACGACGTTGCTGCCGGTCATGAAGGCGGCCTTGTCGCTGGCGAGAAAGAGGGCGAGCTCGGCGATGTCCTCGGCGGTGCCGAGACGGGTGAGGTGCGTGGCCTCGGCGGCGGTGCGCGCGGCAGGATTTTGATACCAGTCGAGCTGGCACTCGGTGATCACGTAGCCGGGGCTGATGGCGTTGACGCGGATATTGTGCGCGGCGTAGTTGAGCGCCATGGAGCGCGTGAGGGCGATGACGCCACCCTTGGCGGCGGTGTAGCTGTCGATGCCGGGCTCGGCGAGGAGCGCATCGATGGTCGAGGTGTTGAGGATGACGCCGCGTTTTTGCTGCATCATCACGGGGAGCGCGGCCTTGGCCATGAGGAAGACGCCTTTGAGGGCGACATCGATCATTACGTCCCAGACGGCTTCGTCGAGTTCGTGCACGGCGCGGTCCTTCTCGTTGCAGAGGCGGGTGGGCGCGGCGTTGTTGTAGAGGATGTCGAGGCGGCCCCAAGCCTCGGTGGCGGCGGCGACGGCGCGCTGGGCGTGGTCGAATTGGGAAACGTCGGTGGAAACGAAGCGGGCGGTGCCACCGGCGGCGTTGATCTCGGCGGCGGCGGCCTCGCCGTTTTTCACATCGAGGTCGGCGAGGAGCACACGGGCGCCTTCGCGGGCGAAAAGGCGGGCGGAGGCCCGGCCGATGCCGGAGGCGGCCCCGGTGATGAGGGCGACGCGATCTTGGAGTTGCATGGGAGGAAAGAAAGGGAGCGGAGGTAAAGAACCACGAAACACACTAAAGACACGAAAGGGATGACCGGAACCGAGGTCGGTGACCTTGGCTGCAGCGGAAGGTTATTTCGTGTGGTTCGTGTATTTCGTGGTGCCGAAGGTTTTGTTCAGAGTGTGGTGACTTGGGCTGTGCGGGTGAATTTTTTCAGGGCGGCCTCGCTTAACGTGACGCCGAGGCCGGGGCGGGTGGGGACGGTGACGAAGCCGTCGGGCGCGACGAGGAGGGATTCGTTGGTGGTTTCCCAGCGCAGGGGCGAATTGCTGGTGGAGAATTCGAGGAGTTCGTCGTCGGCGTGGGCGGCGAGGAAGTGGAGGTTGGCGGCGATGGTGATGTTGGTCTTGTAGCCGTGGGTGATGACGCGCTTGCCGCGGGCGCGGGCGGCGGCGGCGATTTTTTGAATGCCGGTGAAGCCGCCGACCATCGTGATGTCGGGCTGGCAGATGCTGGCGCCGCCCTGATCCATCGCCTCAATGAACTCGCGGACGTGCGTGAGCCCGAGATCGCCGACGCCGAGTGGAATGCCGTGCGCGGCCATGGCGGCGTGGCCCGCGATGTCATCGAGCGGGAGCGGAGCCTCGAGGAAGAGCAGGCCGACTTCGCGGTAGGCGGGATAGAGTTTCAGGCCTTCCTCCGGCGTGCGGTAGGAGAGCGCGCAGTCGACGATGAGACCGCGGTCGGGGCCGAGCACGCGCCGGGCGGCCTGGAGGAGGCGCGTGGTTTGCGCGATGTCGTCCATCCACCACGGATCGGCGGCGAACTTGATGGCGCTGAGGTGGAGACGCGTGAGGCGGTCGGTGACTTGGGCGGCGACCTCAGCCTCGGTGCGGCCCATCGGATAAATGGTGCCGTAGGCGCGGAGACGGGAGCGTTTCGCGCCGCCGAGGAGTTGATGGATCGGCTGGCCGGCGGCCTGGCCGCGCAGATCCCAGAGTGCGAGGTCGAGCCCGCCGAGGGCGTGCATGGTGAGGCCGCGGCGACCGACGTAATCACAGGCGTGGTAGAGTTCGTCCCAGAGCGAGGGGTCGCGCGGGTCGCGACCGAGGAGGACGCCGGCGAGACCGCGCGCGTGGTTGTGCGCATCGGGGCCGTGGATGAGGGCCTGGATCGCGGGCGGGAAGGACTCGACTTCGCCGATGCCGGTGAGGCCGGTGTCGGTGGTGAGGCGGATGACGCAGTCGTCGTAGGAGCCGTCGAAGAGGCTGATGCCGGGGTCCTCGTGGCGGAGGTGGAAGGTTTCGATGCGGACGATTTTCATGCGGGTTTTAGCGAGGACGGCGGTGTTGGGTGAGCACTTCGCAACCGGTGGCGGTGACGAGGACAACGTCCTCAAGGCGCACGCCGCACTCGCCGGGAAAATAGACGCCGGGTTCGAGGGCGATGACCATGTTGGCGGCGAGCACGGTGTGGTCGCCGGCGACGATGCGCGGGGCTTCGTGATAACAGACGCCGATGCCGTGGCCGGTGTGATGCGGGTAGGGCGTGTAGCCGCGCGCCGTGATGAAAGCGCGGACGCTCTGATCGATGTCGTGGGCGATGGCGCCGGGGCGGATGATCGAGATGGCATGGTCGAGCGCATCGCCGGCGATTTTCTTCAGCTCGGAAAAACGCGCGGTGGGCGCGCCGGCGGGGATGACGCCGCAGATATCGCCCCAATAGTTGCCAAGGCGCGGCACGATGTCGGCGAGCACCCATTCGCCGGAAGCGACGGTGCGGCTGGTCGGCGGGCCGCCGATGTCACCGGTGCGCGGGCCGGAGACGAAATCGGCGAGCAGCGGGAGGCGGCGGCCGGCCTTGGTTTCGAGCGCGGCGCGGAGGTCGGCCCAGATTTCGAGTTCGGTGCGGCCCGGACGGACAAGCGAAGGGAGGATGGCTTGGGCGTGGTCGCAGAGGGCGAGGGCGGCGCGGATGGCGGCGATTTCGGCGGGAGTTTTTATCGCCCGCAGCACGACGAGTGCGCCATCGATGGGACGGGCGGGGGCGAGCAGCGAGGCGAGGGCGGGTGGCAGATGTTCGAACTCGACGCCGAGCGTGCGCGGGTCGTGACCGAAGAGGAGTTCGCGGGCTTTTTCGGTGTAAGCCTTGGCGGGCTCGAGCGGACCGGCGGCGGTGTAGCTCGCGTAGGCGAGGCCGTGAAGGTTGAGCGCGGTGAGATCAGGTGCCTCGCAATCGGGGTAGAGCAGCGTGGCGCGGTCGGCGGTGACGAGGAGAAGCGATGGACCGCCGGCGAAGGGATTGGGGCCGGTCTCGATGGGCGCTTCGTGGCCCGAGGCCCAATCGACGGAAAACGGCGACGAGAGCAGCGCGGCGGCGAGGTTTTGCTGACGAAGCCAGGCAGTGAGGCGCGAACGCAGGGCGGGGTCCATGGGGTGGCGCGGAGTGGAGCAATGTTTTTGGGAAAAGAAAAGCGCCGCGCGATGAATCGCGCGGCGCTTGAAAAAGGTGAGGACGAGTCGCTGGTAAATTGCGGCGGTCCCAGCGGTCCCGCCCTACCTTACTCGACCTTGCGGAGGACGACGTCGCCGTTCATCGCGGCGGCGTAGATCTCGGTGCCACCGCCGTTGAGCGTGCCGGAGACGAGCTTGCCGCCAGTCATCGGGGGCAAGGGAGCGATGGGCGGGATCGGAGGCACTGGCGAGACGGAGCCTTCGGCGTGGGCCGCGGCGGAATCTGCCTCGGCCTCGGCACGGGCTTCCTCGGCGGCTTCGCGGGCAGCCTGCGCGGCTTCGCGCATGGCTTGGGCGGCCTCGCGGGCGGCTTCCATGCCGGCGTGGACGGCTTCGCGGACGGCCTGGCGGATCTCGGCGTTGTCGCCGTTGCCGACGGAGTAGGAGTAGGACTTGCCGCGCTTGGAGCGGACGGACTCGGTCTTGGTGACGAGGGCCTTGTCGTCGAAGTCGGTGAGGATGGCGCCGTTTTGGGTGCGGAGGCGGACGTTGGCCTTGGCGTCGACGGGAACGTGGAGGGCGATCTCGCCGTTCATGGAGGTGAAGGAGAGGGGTTTGCCGTCGCGGATGGAACGGATGTTGGCCTCGATCTCGCCGTTCATGGTTTCGACGAGGGCGCCGCCGGTGACGTTCTCGAGATGGACCTCGCCGTTGAGGCTTTTGACCTCGATGTCACCGGTGACCTCGCTGACGCGAATCTCGCCGCCAAAGGAGTTGCTGATGACGACACACGTGTTGCTGGGGACGGTAATGTCGAAACTGGTTTCGCCACCGCCGAAGGAGAGTTCGTGGCCGGCGTCGAGGGTGACGGTGTTGTTCTTCTCGGTGAGGGAGAACGTGGCGGACTCGGAGAGGACGCGCATGCCGTCTTTCCGCGGGGCGGGATTGTCGGACTGCATCTCGGTCAGGACGGTGATCTCGGTGGCGGTGTCGCTGCCGGTAATCTTGATGTCGCCCATGGCGAGGGAGACCTTGAGTGTGCCGGGCTTGGTGGCGTCGGAAAACTTGATGGTGGAGGTTTCGCGGCTGTCGGCACGGGCGGCGGGAGCGCTCATCGCCGTGAGCAACAGCAGCGCGGCGAACGCGGCGGCGATCAACAGGGAGGGATACGGACGGGTGGTTTTCATTTTAAGGAGGAGACGGACAGGGGGGTGGAGTTAATGCGGGTGGTGGACTGGCGGGGCCGGGTTCGCAGGCGGCAGCGTTGGGTTCGTTGTGAGAGGGAGGAAAAGACGCGGGAAAATCAGAGCTGGACGAGGGCGCGCTTGGCGGCGTCGCGGACGGAGCGGTCGACCTTTTCGGTGCGGGACAGTTCCTGCAGGGTCGGTGCGGCTTCGCGGTCGCGGGCGGCGACGAGGAAATCGATCATCGAAACCTGGACGAGCGGGCTCTGTTCGCGGGAGAGCGAGGCGAGCACGCCGGCGCGGACGACATCCTTGTCGGCGTGCTGGTAGAGCGCCTCGAGGGCGGAGAGACGGACGTTGGTGCTCGGGTCGAGCGCGAGGGCGCTGATGAGCTGGGTGATGATCTTGTCGTTGGGATCCTTGAGGTCCTGCGTGGCGAGAATGCCCTGGAGGCGTTCGCCGGCGGGCTGTTGCTGCTGCTTGAGCAGGGAGTAGCCGACGAGCTGGGTCATGGAATCGACCTGCTTTTGGAGATCGGCGATCTTTTGGTTGGTGGCGTCGGTGCTGGCCGGGTTGGTGGCGACCGGCGCGACGGTGGCGAGGGGGGCGTGGCGCTGGCCGGCGAAGAAACCGACGGCGAGGAGGGCGCAGGCGGCGAGCGGGGAGAGAATCCAGCGCCAGACGGTGACGCGGTGACGGCGGGTGGCCGCGGCGGTGACGCTGGCGGCGGAGTTTTTCTCCTCCTCGAGCAGGGCGTAGAAATTGGCGCGAAGCCGCGGACTCGGCCGGGCGGCGGGGAGGGCATCGAGGGCGCCAAGCGTGCGCTGGAGCGCGGCGAATTCACGCTGGCAGTCGGGGCAGGAGGCGAGGTGGGTGCGGACATCGCCGCTCGCGGCACCGTCGAGACGGCGGTCGAGAAGTTCGGCAAAGCGGTCCTGGGCTTGGACGCAGTTCATGAGAGTTTCTCCTTTTGGAGTTGGAAGTAGACGTCGCGCAGCTCGCGGAGCGCGCGGTGGGCGCGGACCTTGGCGGCGCCGACGGAGCACTCGAGGATTGAGGCGATTTCGGCGAAAGAGAGTTCCTGGAAACGGCTGAGGAGGAGGACCTCGCGGTCGTCGCGGTCGAGGCGGTTGAGCGCGCGGTGGAGGAAGGCGTGGTCGTCGGTGTGCGAGGCGTTTTCGCCGGCGTGGGGGCGGTCGTCGGCGTGATCGTGCAGGTCCGAGGGGTCGGTGGCGGCGGGGGCGGCGTTGCTCTTGCGGAAGTGGTCGGCGGCGCAGCGGCGGGCGAGGTGATACATCCAGGCGGTGAAGCTGCCGTCGTCGCGGTAGGTGTGGCGGTATTTCAGGATGCGCTGGAAGACGGTCTGGGTGATGTCCTCGGCGGCGGTGCGGTCACCGGTGAGCTTGGCGAGGAAGCCGTAGAGCGGGCCGTGGTGGCGTTCGAAGAGTTCGCCGAGCGCGTCGAGCTCGCCGTCGCGGACGGCAAGCATCAGGTCATGGTCGTTCTGGGAGACGGCGGTTTCCACGGGGCGAGGGCGGCCGAGGTTAACGGCGGCAGGGCTGGAGGAAACTCGTAAATCTGAAAGGTCGGCGATCACGGTGGTGGGCGGGCATAGGCTGGTATGCAGGGGAAACCGGGCGGCGCGGAAATGGTTACAAAAAATTTGGCGATTCAGCCCAAGCGTGCATCGTGCCGGGTATGAACCGTCGCGATTTTCTCGTCCGATCTTCACTCTTGGTCTCGGCGGGCGTGCTCGCCCGGGCCCCACTCGGGGCGCAAACGGCGCCGGGCGCGGCGGCGGGGCCGACCGGTCCGCTGGGGGCGTTTAAACCCCTGCGCCGCAACGTCGGCATCTACACCGGGCGGGGCGGCACCATCGGCTGGCTCGCCAACGCCGACGCGGTGCTGGCGGTGGATACGCAGTTCCCTGACACGGCCGCGGAGTGTCTTGCCGGGCTGCCGGGGCGTGCCGGCCGGACGCTCGACGCGGTGATCAACACGCACCACCACGCTGACCACACGAGCGGCAATGGGATTTTCAAGGGCGCGTCGAAGACCATCGTCGCGCACGCGAACGTCCCGGGCCTGCAGCTCGCCGCGGCCGAGCGCAACAACACGGTGGAGAAGCAGGTGTTTGCCGACACGACGTTCACCGAAGTGTGGCGCCGCGAGCTCGGCGACGAGATCGTGACGGCGCAGTATCACGGGTCCGGCCACACGAAGGGCGATGTGATCGTGTTTTTCGAGCGGGCCAATGTCGTGCACATGGGCGATCTGCTGTTTAACCGGCTTTACCCGGTCATTGATCGCGTGGGCGGCGGTTCGATCCGCCACTGGATCACGCTGCTGGAAGAGGTGGCCCGAACCTATCCGGCCGACGCGATTTATATCTGCGGGCACGGCAATACGAAGTTTGGGGTGACGGCGGCGCAGGGTGACCTGCTGGTGTTCCGGGATTATCTCAGCGGCGTGCTGGCGCACGTGGAAAAGGAAATCGCGGCCGGCAAACCGAAGGAACAGATCGTCGCGCTCGATAATCTGCCGGGCTTCGAGGATTTCCACCAACCGCTCCCCAACCGGCTCGGCAGCAACCTCGGCGTGGCCTACGACGAGCTGACGGAAAAGCAGGGGTGATTTTGGCTTAACCGCGAAGAGCGCCAAGGGCGCGTCTGCACGCGGCGCTTCCGTCGTTTGGGGAGTGGAGAGCCGGGAGGAGCGACCGCTTCCGGCTTGGCGGATGGGGCCGGGTGTGTTGAATGGCGGCCTTTTCCATGGCCGATCCGCTTCACTCCACGGTCCGCACTTGGGCTGAGTTTCAGCGCCGCTGGGCGGGCGCGCATAATTTCCTGATGGCGGGCGAGTGCGTGCCGTTTGATTTTAAGATGCCACCGCTGGATCGCGTCGTCGCGGAAATGCGGGCCGATGCGGATGCGCGCATCACGCCGGGCACGCGGGGCGACCGGCTGCAACTGGCGGATGTGGCGGCGGCGTTCCGCGCGCTGCCGGTGGAGCGCGCCCTGGAATCGTCGTTTGCGCTGGCGCACTTCCAGCTCGCGCGGTTCGACGCGCCGGGGAAATTCCTGCACGGCTTCACGGCGGGGGTGATGGAGCCCTGGCAGCGCGCGCTGGCGGCGGCGGGCTTCACGTTCGAGCGGTGCTACCCGATTATTTTCATCAGCGGCAAAGGCTGCGCGACGAACTACCACATGGATTTCTCGCATGTGCTGGCGTGGCAGATCTACGGGACGAAACGCTTCTGCGGCCTGCAGGAGCCCGACCGCTGGGCGCCGCATGACGTGCGCGTGAATTACCAGCCCGAGGGCTTTGCGAAACCTGCCACGCTGACGGAGGCCGATGCGCTTTGCTACAACATGCACCCCGGCGACGTGCTGTGGAATGCGTTGCTGACGCCACACTGGGTCGAGGCCGGCACGGAGGTCGCGCTAAGCGTCAACCTCTCGCACGGCGGTATCCGTTATCGCGGGGAGCTTTGTCCGCACGAGGCGGAACTCGTGGCCCATCGCGGCGCGAATCCGTTGGCGGCACCGGCCAAGGCGTAAGCTTCGAAACCGAATGCGATGCGCGCGCAGCTAAACGATTTGCCCGCGCTCGTCTTCGATTTGGCAGCGCCGGGTCTGCGGATTTTGCACCCGCCGCGCGCGGATTATGCAGCGGTGGCGCAACGGCTCGGGGCGGCGTTGCAGGGGGCGGCTGTTATGGAGGAAACGGTCGCAGGGGCACGGGAGGTCACGGGCGTGGCGCCGGTCATCGTGCTCGGCAACGTGATGGAAAGCGCGGTGGGGCGGCGGCTGTATTTCGAGGCTTACGATTTTACGGATTATGCGTTTCCGGGGCCGGGCGGTTGGGTGCTGCGGACGATTCGCGATCCGCTGGGCACAGGTGCACCGGTGCTGCTGGTGGGCGGGAGCGATGTGGCCGGCGTGGCCGCGGCCGCGCAACGCCTGATGGAGCGCGTGCGCCGCGACGGTCCGGTGAGTGGCTATTTTAATGAGGTGCAGCTAGGCGCGTGGACGACGGCAGCGCAGTTGGACACGGTGCGCTATCTCGCGGACGACGATGCGGTGTGGGAGCGCGTAGGGCAGTCGGGCAGTTGGGACTACATGGACAATATCGCGAAGTGCGGCACGGGCTACCTGCGCACCGGCGATGAACGCTACCTGGCGCGGTTTCAACGCGAACTGCAGCGGTTCATCGCCACCGATGTGTTCAATCCCAATCAAGAGGCGCCAGTGATGCTGCACGGACGGATGTATATGCTGCTCACGGTGTGGGATCTCGTGCGCGATCATCCGCTGTTCCCGGCCGAAGTGTGGCGCGAGGTGGAGGAAATGTTTTTGCACGTGGCGCGGTCGGGCGAAGGGACGGCACAGATCGCGGAGGTCTCGCGAACGCGTGCGGTGCGCTACAACCACCACACGCGCTCGGGTCTCGATGCGTTTTTTCTCGGCCGCTATTTTGCGCGCCGCCATGCGCTGCCCGAGGCGCAGGACTGGCTGGCGACGGCGGAGCGGTTTTTTGCGCCGCAGCTGGAAAGCGCCAAGCCGGCGTGCGACTCGTGGGGTCACCAATGGGCGGCCTCGCTGTTTAACACGCTGGTCTATGCGCTCGCGACGGGCCGGCAGGAGTTTGCGACCTCGCCGGTCGGACGCGCGGCGGCGGACCGGGCGCTGATCGCCTACGGCCGCGCGGCGCCGCGGCACTATCTGGCGGCGTGTGCGCTGGCCTCGGGCGATAGCGGTTACCTGGGCTTGGAACGCGGGCTGGAGGAAATGGCGCGCGATGCCGCGGAGTTGCGGCTCGTGCCGGCGAGCAAGAAGGAGTTAGTGACGTTTACGGATGAATTGCTCCGAACCTTCACGGGCAATGCGCCGATTGTGCGACGCGAGGATTTGCTGGGGCAGGCGGCGGCGCCGCTGGATGCGCTGTGGTATGAGACGATTGAGACGCCGGTGTATAACCCGGATAAAATTTTTGCGGTGACGGTGCCGCGCGCGGAGGGGTTTGATAAGATCGCGCTGCGCGACGGTTGGGCGGAGGAGGATTTTTACCTGTTGCTCGACGGTATCTCCGGCGGGCACCACGCGTATCAGGATGCGAACTGCCTCGTGTGGTTGCGCGAAGGCGGCGTGGACTGGTTTCTGCCGCAGAAGGGCTACATGCACGCGCTGGGCTCGCGCGGACAGAACGGCGTGAACGTGGCACTCGATGGACGCGGGCCCGGTCGCATGCACCGTTACGCGCGGCTGCGGTATCGCGGCACGCAGGGCGATTTTTCGGCTGTGGGCACATCGCTCGACGGCCTCGGCGAAACCAGCTGGGAGCGGCACATCCTGCGCAAGCGTGGGGCGTGGACGCTCGTGCTCGACCGCGTGACGGCGCAGGCGGCGGGTGAATTGCTGGCAGAGAGGTTCTGGTTTCCGCAGGGCGAGTGCACGCGGAGGACGGATGGGTTTGTCAGCCGGCAGCGGCGCGGGAACGCGCACGCCGTGACGTTGAATTTTGTCTCAGCGACCGAAGAGAGGGCGCGCGCGGCGGTGCCGGCCGGCGGGAGTGTGGTGCTGGTTGGGCTGTTGTGGACGAATACCGACGCTGACACCCGCGCATGGAATCTCACGGCGACGGAGAAAGGATGGCGGATTGGCGGCGGAGCGGGGGAAGCGATCGACGTAGAGTTGGGCGCGTCGGGAATCGCGGCGAGCTGCGGTGGCGAACGGTTGGAATTTGGCGATACGACGGTGGCGCGCGCTAGTTTCAGGACGGATCATGCGGCATTGCGGACGCTGCCGCTGGTTTGCACGGCGGAGATGAATTCGCCGCTGGAGGAGCTGCGGTTTACCGGAAAAACGATTTCCGCCGTGGTGGCGCGAGAATCAGCTTACGTGGTGGGCGCGAGTGATGGGACGGTGATTTCGCTCGATGCCGCGGGCCACGAGCGCTGGCGGGCGCAGTTGCCGGGGGCGATTCTTTCGCTGGAAATTACCGGCGATGCGGTGGTCGTGGGCGAAGAGCGCGGGGCGCTGTCGTGGTTTGATGGCGGCGGCCGGAAACTTTGGACGGTGGAGATCCCGTGGGTGACACTGCCGTGGGCGTATTGGAGTGAAGAGCGCAGCCGCATCCGCGAAATCGCGGCGGCGGACATCAACGGTGACGGCGTGGAAGAGATTCTGGTGAGCAACGCGGACCGCCGCGTGTATGCATTTGATCGCGCGGGCCGCGAGCTCTGGAAGCGCCCGATCGAGTGGGGCGTGTTCACGGCGATGTGGCCGGGGATGCACGAAGGGGAGTTTGCGTTGTTCGGCGGGACGTCACGGCCGTCGATTCATGGCTACGCGATTTTGCTTAGGGGCGACGGGGCGGTGCGCGGGCATTTCAAGCGGGCCGACCTCACATGCTGGTCGATGCCGTCGGCCCTGCGTGATGTGCTGGCGGCGGATATTGATGGCGACGGGGCGATCGAGCTCGTGACCGCGGTCGATACGAACTGCCGGCAACTCGTCGCTTACACGGCAGACGGCGCGGTGAAGTGGGAGCTCGACGTGGCGGGATCGGCGGGCGCGCTGGCGTTTGATGTGACGGCGCGGCGGGTTTTCTGCGCGTCCGATGCGGGCTATGTGGTGGCGGTGGACGGCACGACGGGACGGCGTGAGTGGTGCGCGTGGCTCGGCGAGGCGGCGCAGCTGCTGTGGCTGCTGGAAGACGGCCGGTTGCTCGCGATCGCCGAACGCGGCGCAGGATGGATTTTAGCGACGCAAGGGGAGACGGCCGGCGAGGTGATCGGGAAATTTGAACTGGGCGTGGCGCTCACGGGTTTGCCGCGGCCGGGGGATCATCGCGGTGGACGCGATAGGAAACTGATTCTCGGCACGGCGGATGGGCGCGTGCTGGTGAATTAGCCGCGTCTCCGTGGCCAATCTCTGACTTAAAAGAGGTCGGTGATCCTTTGGATCGTGCGCTTGACGGTGTAGGCGTCGACGCGCTGCCAGCCGTTGATCGGGAGGCAGGCCTCGTCGGCGGTGTCGATGCGCTTGTGGCGGATTTCGACTTTGAGCGGGCCGCGGAAAGCGAAGGGTTTCATCTGCCGGCGGTGGGTGGCGGCGGTTTGCGCGGCGGCCTCGATCTCGGCGAGGACGCGGCGAGGGTGTTTGCTGAGCGCGGAATTCCAACTGTAGCCGATCTTGGTCGTGACGGTCGTGATGCCGGGAAAAAGTTTTTTCGCCTCGGCGACGGCCTTGTCGTCGCTGGCGACAAAGAGCGGGGGGACGCCGTGGGTGCCGGCGACGGCGGCGTCGATGGCGAGTTCGCCGACCTCGCGGCCGTTGATCTTGATCCACTGGTAGCGGGCGCTGCTGTAGGTGTGGGCGATGGGGGCGGCGAGGGTGTTGTCGCGCGCGTGGTAGCCGATGTAGAGCACGCCGGCGAAGCGGCGGTCGAGCATGGCATGACGGCGGGCGTTGGCGCCGTTGAAGATGTCGCAGCGCTCGTCGAGCGCATTGTAATCGAGGTTGATGCCGCCGCCGTGGTTGTCCCAGACGATGACCTGTTTGGCGCCGGCGTTGAAGAGTCCGCGGGCGGCGGCGCTGGCCTCGGCCGTGGCCTGGCGGCGGGCGAATTCATACTGCGCGGGGGCGTCGTTGAGGCTGCCGCCGGGCGCGCCGACGACGCACGCGGGACCTTCGCAATCCACGGCGATGACGAATTTCATGTCAGACCTTCAAACCGTTTTGACCACGGATTGCACGGATTAACACGGATAGGAACCGGCTGCGAAGGGCTGGGTTTATCCTGCTCCATCCGTGCTATCCGTGGTTAAACACCGGCCTTAAATGACCTCGAGGTAGTCCTTGTTCGGGAGCGCGGGGAAGGGCGCGGTCGGGAGGGTCTGATACCAGAAGGCGGTGGAGCAGAGGTCGTCCTGCAGCGGGAGGTAGCGCCCGCCGGAACGCCAGCCGAGGGCCTGGATCGTGATGCGCAGGTCCTTTTCGAAGCGCACGGGATCCATGATGTGCCAGCGATAGAGGCCGAAGCGGGTCTGCGCCTTGTAAACGCCGTCCGGACGGATGACTTGGTGCAGGCCGGCGTAGGGCGTGCAGAATTCCTGATACTGCTTGGTCGCCTGGTGCTCGAAGTTGTAGGAGCCGCAGAAATAATCCTCGGTGCCGGTGCCGCAGATGGTCGGCCACTCCTTGTCGCCATCCATGAAGAACTTGATTTCGCCCTCGCCCCACCAGCCGGTGTTGTTGACGCCCCAGCCCATGACGGTGCCGACGTAATGGCCACGGCCCTTCACGCCCTCGAGGATCGTGTAGTCCTGCTTGTAGGGGAGCGGGTTGGTGCGGCGGAATTGGGCGTGGAAATACGCGCAGTCGGCGGGCACGTCGGTCAGCGTGTAGTTGACCTGATAGTAGAGCGTCATGTCGTCGGTGCCGATGTTGCTCATCGTGATGCGGCAGCGTTTGCGGAAGGGCATTTCCCAGTAGCAGTTGAAAGCGCTGCCGGGATTGATGCAGACGGGCAGCGAGGAGAGCCGGGCGTAGGAGCCCCACGGCGCGCCGAAGAAATCGCCGACCGGGCACTCGACGGAGGGCTGCTCCTGATCGTCCCAATAAATGCGCAGGATGCTGAAGCGCCACGGGCCGGTGGGAGTCATCCAGATCTGCTGGATGGCGCCCTGGTCGCGGATGTCGGCGACGGTGAATGTCTCGCCGGCCTTGATGCGGACGGAAGGGGAAACCTTCCAGCCGCGGCCGAGGTCGCGCGCGCAATTGGCGCCGGTGCCCTCGGTGGCCATGCCGGCGGCGCCCTTCTCGCCGTTAAAGTTCTCCGGGCTGATGGAGCGGGTGCGCGCCGCGGAGAGTCTGCTGAGGTTGCCGAGGTTGAGGCCGAGACCGTTGAAAGCATTCATGGAGCGGACGGGGATTTAGGCGGGCGCGGCGGACAATGCAGGCAAATTTTCCGTTGGACGCGTTCAATTGCATGAACGGACGCCCGCCCGGCCGCGGTCGTGGCCGGAAAGTGCGGCTGATGTCCGCCGGCGCGCTACTGGCGCTGGGCGATGCGGCGGAGCAACTCGGTGGTGGAGATGCCCGTGGTGTAGAGGACAACCGCCACGCGATCATCCGGGAGGTCGGGGCAATCGCGGCGCTTCGCCACCGCTTCGGCATTGTCGTAGGCCGCGTAGGCATAGACGGCGTAACCATGCTCGTCCATGAACGCGCGCGTGATCACCCGCGGGCCATCGGCCGCAACCTCGTCGACGTGCCGGCAGCCGGCGACGACGGCGAGCCGCTCGGCCTGGGTCATGATCGGGCGTCGTTTGGCGGCGGCGACGCGTTCGTCGCCCACGACCTGCACGACCAACCGGTCGCCGAGGGCGCGGGCTTGACGGAAAAACTCGACGTGACCGGCATGGAAAAGATCGGCGACGACCTTGGTGTAGATGGTTCTCATGGAGCAGAAGGCGAGAGATGCGGAGCGAGCGCGGCGTGAACGCGAGGCCAGAGCGGATCGTGAGGAAAGCGACGACAGACCAGTTCGAGAAATGCGCCGAGCGGCTCGCGCCGGCCGGCGGCGATCAGCCGGATGCACTCGGCGCGCGCGAGGATGGCGAGCGCGGGGTTCGTGGGGTCGTCCACCGGAAGGTCAGGGGAAAGCAGGTTGTGGTAGTAAACGGGGCGCGTGCGCCAATCCCCGTAGTTGGGGACGAGAAAACGTTCAGGGGGATCGGGCACCCACACGTGGCGGCCAGCCAGCAGGGCGGGCGCGAGGTCAAAGTTGGGGCGACGACGCGCGATGCGCTGCCCGAAGAGCACCGAGTGGGTGAGGAAGGCGTCATCGGCGCGTTTGAAATAAATGACATCCAGGCCGCCACCCGCGGGGTGGATTGCCTGCGTGACCCCGGGCCACGCGGGATCGGCCCGGCGCGTGAGATGAAACCCGGCGGCGCTCAGGATGTTTTCCACGTCAGCTGGCGAAACATCAGGATAAAACACCCCGAGATCGATATCGGCATCGCCGGGGAGAAAACTCCCGTGGCGGGCGAGTCCGAGCAACGTGCCATACGCGACGAAAGGACGCGCGTGCGGGAGCGCGGCCAATGCGGCGCCGGCGTCATCGAGACAGGCCGTGAGCATGGTCGCGTGCGACTCCGGGGGCGCGGCGGTGGGTTTAGGCGTGTCGTTGGCGGACGGGAATCGCGGTGCGCGCACGGCAAGGTCGAGCGAGTGACCGGCGACGGCATGCGCCAGCGGCAATCGGCCGGCATCGGCCAGGCTCATCACCAGCCGGTAGGAGGCGTGCCCGCTGCGAACCTTGCGGTCGAGGCAGACGAATGCGCGCAGGAAACCGGGCACGCGGGCCAGCCCGGCGAGTGCGGCGTGGCAGAGCCGCTTCGCGCGCGTGCGCCAATGGCGGGAGCCGGGCGGAGGTTTGCGCATGATGTCAGGCGGGCTGGGGCACGGGTTCGCCGAAGAGCCACCGGCCGATGCGGATGGCCGTCGCCCCGTGATCGATGGCGAGAGGGAAGTCGTCGCTCATGCCCATGTGCACCTCGGGCAGTCCGTGGCGATCGGCATAGGCGCGAAGCCAGCGGAAGTGCGGCACCGGGTCGGCCTGCCGCGGCGGAATGGCCATGACCCCAATGACCGGCAGGGCGAGATCGCGCGCGAGCGCGAGGAGCTGATCGGCCTCGTCGGGAGAAGCGCCGGTTTTCTGCGGTTCGCGGCCGACATTGATTTCAATGAATACCTGGCGGAGGCGCGGCGCGGGGGTGTGATCGAGCAGATGCCGGAGGCGATGCGCGAGCTCCGGGCGGTCGAGACTCTCAATGGCCTCGCAATGCCGGATGATACAGCCGGCCTTGTTGCGTTGGACATGGCCGTAGTGATGGAGCACGAGCGTGTCGCGCACGGGAGCGAGGCGGGGTGTGAGGGCGAGGGTCTGCTGGGCGTATTTGACCGCGAAGTGCTGGTGGCCGAGACGATGCAGGGCCAGGATGTCATCGACGGGACGACGGTCGGCGGCGATGAAAACACGTCCCTCGCGAGCCAGCAGCGAGGCGACGGCGGAATGGTTGAGCAGGCGGTGATAGCGGGTTTCGAGCACAGCAGAGGGGATAATAAAGCAGGCGGAATCGGGAGGAGAATCAATCCGCGGGGCCGACCGCATCGATGGATCGAGGACGGTTGCGCGCGCGGGGTTTCAGGCAGCGGATCGGGGCGGTCTGCCGCCAGTCGAGACTGCGCTCCGCCAGCAGCCGAAAGGAGTGGTATAGCACCAGCACTTTCATGGGGTCGCCGGAGTGATCGCCGGATGGGAAGACAAGGGCACGAACCCGGAGTATTTATACTTTTGGGCGACTCAACGAGGGTTTTCGTCGGTCGCTCCCGGACGGCGAGGGGCGCGGCGCGCCGGAGGAGCAGCGCAGCGTTGGTCGCCGGGCGCGGCGGGCCCAGCGGTCCCGCCCTACCTTAAAACTTCCTTAACTCCCATCGGACTGCAGCGGCTGGGCGAAGCGCGAGAAGCGCGGCAGGAGATAGCGCTGGGTGTCGAGGGAGACGATGACGCGCTCGGCGCGGCCGACGATTTGTTGGCGGGCGACGGGGCCGAAGAAACGGGAGTCGCGGCTGTTGTCGCGCGAATCGCCCATCAGGAAATAGCTGCCGGCCGGCACGGTGTAGGGTGAGAAGTTGCGCAGCGCGGGACGGCCGGGCAGCGCGAGCACGAGGTGGTGGCGGTCGCCGAGGTGTTCGGTGGCGACGATGGGGTTCGCGTCCTCGAAAATGTCGCGGGCGAAGCGGGCGGCGTCCTGCGCGGTGTAGGTTTGCGGCGTGCCATTGATGACGAGGGAGTCGTGGCGCAGCTCGATGGTGTCGCCGGGCAGGCCGATGACGCGTTTGACGAGGCGCGTGCCGTCCTCGGGGGAGAAGCAGACGACGATGTCGCCGCGGACGGGATTGCCCCACTCGGCGAGATGGCGGGTGGTGAACGGGACCTTCAGGTCGTAGGCGAGCTTGTTCACGAGGACGAGATCGCCCTCGACGATGGTAGGCTTCATCGAGCCGGTGGGCACCCAGTTCCAATCGACGACGGCCGAACGCAGCGGGGTGCCGATGAGCAGGACCAGCGCGAGCGGCTTGAGCCATTCGCGGTAGAGACGCTGGAGGAAGGGCTTCATGGCTGTCATGGGACTTTGGCCGCAGGGAATTGTTTCAGAACGTCGAAGGACGTTGCCGTTTTATTCAGGCCGGACGCGGAAGCCGCTGGAAAAGGAGAACAAAGGCGATCAACACCCAGCCGCAGGCGAGCGGTATAGCCACACCATAGGAGAACATACCGAAGGTGTAGTCGTGGTTATAAAACAGTTGCCCGCCGATGGTGGAAAGGTGAAGCGGCGCGACGATCGTGTTTGGCGCGTAGTGATAGGCCGTGGGCGTGAACGCGACCGCATAGAGCAAGGAGCGGGCGAGCAACTGCCAGCGAACATCGGTCATCCGGCTGATCCTGCGGTCCAGCCAGATGACGAGTGTAACCAACGCAGCTGCCGAGAGCGTCAGCACGAGCAGCTTGGAGGGCGTGTCCACGGGGATCCCTTGATCGCCAATCCGCTTAGTTGCCGCCCGTGCGCAGCTTGTAGTGTTCCACGCTGGCGGTCCAACACTGCTGCATTTGCGTGAGGTGGGTCAGGCGGGCGGCGTTGGCGGTTTCGAGCATCGCCTTGCCGTAGGGTTCGCGGATGCCGTGGTTGTAAAAGTGCCAGTCGCCGTAGGAGATCAGGTCGTCGAACTGGATCGAGTCCTTGGCGCGGCGGCTGAGGTTCATCGTGAACATGCGGCGCTGGGCGCTGCCGCCGAAGGAGGCGTGCAGGGTGCGGTGGTTGAAGATGAGGACGTCGCCGGGTTCGTTTTCGAGCGGGTAGCACGGGAGGTCGCGACCGTGCATGTTGTAGAGTGATTGCGAGTCGCGCATGCGGTCGTCGTTCCAAATTTGCAGGCCTTGGTCGGTGTGCGAGCCGGGGATGACGCGGAGGCAGCCGGTGTCGCGGCGCACGGGATCGAGGTAGAGGGCGAGCTTGATGAAGCCGTTGCTCTGGTAGCAACTGTCGCGGTGCCAGCCGGTGTCGCCGGTGTAGTAATTGCCGTCGCTGCCGAGGTAGTTGAAATCGGGACCGATGAGGTTGCCGACGGCCTCGAGGATGCCGGGATGGTCGAGCAGGCGGCTGAGGCCGGCGCGCTGGTCAACGAAGCCGACGATCATGGTGCGCTTGGTGCCCTCGTGCTTGATACCGAGCTGCGGGAACACGGCCTCAAACTCGGAGATGATGGTGGCGATCTCGGGTTTGAGGAGGCCGGGGAGTTTCAGGAAACCGTAGGTTTCGAAGAAAGCGCGTTGCTGGGCGAGGGTGGGGGTGCTCATGGGTGGAAAATGGAAGGAAACGGGCGCGATGCTTGGGCGGCGCTTTCGGGGAAAGCAATCGGGAAGCGGTTGAACATTCGCTGCGGGTCAGACGGGATCAATTGGCCGCAAAAAGGCGCAGAAGGCGCCTCTTTGCGGCTGTAACTCAGAGTCGCATCGGCTCTCGAGCGCGGAGATGGGCCTTATGCCTTTGCGGCGGCGGGAGCCTCGTCCTTGTATTTGTTGCCGGCGCCGCCCCATTTGTCGCAGCCGCCCTCGCCGCTCGGGCGGACGCTGGGCTTCTGGATGTCGGTGTAGCCTTTGTAGGCGTAGGGATCCTGGCCGGCGACCATGATGATGTCGCGGTAGTCGTAGTGCGCGTTGTGATCGCCGTCGGGCGTCTTGCCCCACGGGAGGTGCGACTGGGCGCTCATGTAGTGGTTGACGAGCGAGCGGCGGTAGGTGCCCTCGGGGGCTTTGTTGGGCAACGAGCGGTGGAGGAGGTAGCCGTTGAAAAACACGACCGAGCCGGCCTCGACCTCGACGGGAACCGACTCCTCGTCGCGGAAGGGGAAGTTGATGGACTGCTCGGCGCAATCGAAGCGGCGGTCGCCGTGCCAGCGCTGTTCCCAAAGGATGCCGGACTTGTGCGAGCCGGGCATGACCCAGAGGCAGCCGTTTTCGGTGGTGGCGCGGTCGAGCGCGATCCAGGAGCCGATGAGTGAGCGGTCGCGGGTGGGGATGTAATCCTCATCCTGATGCCACGCCTGGCCGGGTTTGCCGGAGGGTTTGATGAAGAGCATCGACTGCATGAACTTCACATTGGGGCCGACGACGGTCGTGAGCGCTTTCACCGTGGGCTGGTTGTGCACGGCACGGAGCATCACGTCGGAGCATTTGTGCGGAAAATGGATGCAGAGGAAACGCCGCAGCACGGAGGCGTCGGGTTCGGCGGGATCGGCCTTCGGGTGGTCGGGGAGCTCGCCGCGCTCGCCGCGGCAGATGAGCGTCGTCTCCTGCTTCAACTCCTCGACCTCGGCGGGGGAGAAGGCGTTTTCGAGCACGAGGTAGCCGTTGGCGTCGAAGAACGCCTTCACCGCGGCGGGATCGGCGTCGGGCGAAAAGTAGCCCGGCGGGCGGACCTTCGGGAACTGGTTGCGGCGGGTGCCGGCAAAGCCGGGCGTCTCGGTCACAAGGTTGCGGACGGGCGTTTCGGGGGTTGCGGTGCTCATGGCGTCGCATATCTATTAACATACAAAAATGGCCTCAACCAGCCACAAGGCGCTTAAAAACATACCTAAAAGTCTACGCTCGGCGCGGGCGCCCGGTGTGCTCTTCGGCGACGTGGTGTATGAGCCGGGCGGCACGTGCGGACCGCGGGTGCAGCAGGATTACCAGCTGGTGGTGCTCATGGAGGGCGGGGTGACGGCCGAGGTGGAGGGACACGCGCGCACGCTTGAGGCGGGACAGGTGGGCCTGTTCGTGCCGGGGAAACTGGAGTTCTTTCGCTTTTTGCCCGACCGCAAGAGCCACCACACGTGGTGCTCGGTGCATCCGTCGCTGGTGCCGGCGGAGCTGGCGGCGGCGTGCGGGAGCGCGGCGCAAGTGCTGCCGGTGTCGCGGCGTTTCGAGCAGCTCATGGAACTCGGCCTGTCGATGCCGCTCACGGCCGGCACGCAGGGCGACGGGCTGATCGAGGCGCTGGGACTCGCGACGCTACAGGCGTATCTGTTTGCCGACACGCGGCAGGAGCGGCGCGCGACGGATGAACCGGATGCGTTGCGCCGCGTGCTGGAGTGGCTGGGGCAGGAGGGCAACGAGGCGGCGGACCTGCCGACGCTGGCGCGGGCGGCAGGCGTGTCGCCGGCGCAGCTCGTGAAGCTTTTCCGCCGGCACCTCGGCACGACGCCGATCCGCTACGTGTGGGAAACGCGCACGCGGCGCGGGGCGCAGCTCTTGCGCGAGACGGGCCTGACGGTGGGCGAGGTGGCGTATCGCTGCGGGTTTCAGACGCCGTTTCATTTTTCGCGCTGGGTGAAGCAGCTCTACGGCACCGCGCCGAAAACGCTCCGCGCGCAGGCGTGGGGCCAACCCCGTTTGTCATCCATTAGATGACAAACGGGGTTGGCCGGGCGGGGTTGCCGGATTCCATTTGCGGCGGGTGCACCCCGCGCTCATATCACGCCGGACCCAATTCCATTCATGAATTTCAAAGCCATTCTCCGCACGATCGTCTTCCTCGCGATGCTCTTTGTCATGCTCTACGTGGGCATGAACAACACGCAGGTGATCGATTTCCATTTTCCGGTCATCGGAACAACCGATAAGACGCCCATCCGCGCGTCGGCCGCGCTGATTTACTTCGGCGTATTCGCCATTGGCGTGTTTGCCGGCATGGCGCTCCACACGGGTGGCGGCGACAGCGGCGGCAAGAAGAGCAAGTCGTCGAAGTAAGTTGTCGGGGCGCACTTTGGTGAGTCCCGATTGACGACAATGAGGCGTTTACGGGCGCCGCAAGCGGCGCCCCTGCAAGATCACGCCAGTGTTCGCCGCACGTTGTCGCAGACGATGGCGGCGGCGACACCGGCGTTGAGGGACTCGGCGCCACCGAAGCGCGGGATCGTGACGTATTGCGTGATGAGCGGCTTGGTGGCGGCAGAGAGACCCCGGCCTTCGCTGCCGATCACGATCACGGCGTCGCGCAGCGGCGGGAGCGTGTGAACGTCGGTGCCATTGAGATCGCAACCGAGAACGGGCGTCGTCGCGGGCAGACCGGCGAGGGCGGTGGCGAGCGGGGCGGTGTGCACGGTGACGCGGGCGAACGAGCCCATGCTGGCGTTGATTACCTTTTGGGAAAACAGGTCGGCGCAATCGGGCGCGAGCACGACGCGGTCGAGCGCGAACCAGTCGGCGATGCGCAGGAGCGTGCCGACGTTGCCGGGGTCCTGCACGCCGTCGAGCGCGAGCGTGAGCCCGCGGGCGAGACCGGCGGCGGGCAGCGGCGTGCGGTGGATTTTGCCCACGGCGAGCACGCTGGACGGCGTGGGGAAATGGCTGGCGCGCGCCATGTCGGCTTCCGTGAGAACGTGAGTGGGCGAACCCGTCCACGCAGCGGTGGCGTAAATTTCCTCAAAGGCGAAGCCGGCCGCGCGGAGTTCACCGATGACTTTTTCGCCTTCGACGACGAAGAGGCCGAGCGCTTCGCGATGTTTTTTGTCGCGCAGGGAGCGGAGGCGTTGGAGATCGGCCTTGGCGGGCATGCGGGCAGCGTCGAGGGCGAAAGCGCGTTTGGCAAAACTTACTGCAGGTGAGTCAAGTCGGTGTGATCGCCCGAATTTGACCACAAAGAGCACGAAGAGCTCAAAGATTCGGAAATACCACGCGACGAATTTCGCAAGAAGGCCCAATCCCGTTTGTAACCTATTAGGTTACAAACGGAATTGGGCCTTCTGCGTGGGTTGTGGTTCTTTGTGGTTAAAATTCCGGTCTGAATGCGGCTCAGGCGGCGGCGCGTTGCTGCAGGCGGAATTGCCGCGGAGTCTGGCCGGCGGCGGTTTTGAAGCGGCGGCAGAAATGCGCGGCGTCGGTGTAGCCGCAGGTCGCGGCGATTTCCTTGATGCGCATGTCGCCCGCGGTGAGAAGCTCGCGGGCGTGGTCGAGCCGGCAGCGTTGGAGAAAGTCGCGCGGGGTCACGCCGTGGTGTCGGCGGAATACGACGGAGAAATGCGCCGCGCCGAGCGAGTGGTAGCGCGCGACGGCGTGCACGCTGAGCGGGCGGGCGAGGTTGTCGGTGAGGTAGCGCGCGGCCGAGCGGGCGACTTCCTGCGCGGGGCCGACGGGCGCCGGCACGGTGGCGCGGCGGGGAGTGAGGGCGGCGCGCGTGACAAGAATGAGGATCTCGCGCAACGCGAGCTGCGCGCGTTCGCGGGCACCCAGTTCGGTGGACTGGTTCTCGGCAAAGACGGCCTCGACCAGGCGGTCGAGTTCGGCGGCCCACGCGCCGGCGGCGAGGGCCTGCTGGCTCCACGGCGGGGTGGCGTCGATCCCGGGGGCGAAGTCGAAGCCCACCCACGCGAGCCGCGCGTGGCCGCCGGCGGGGATGATCTCACGGTGACGCCGGCCGGGCGGCACGAGCACGAAGTCGCCGGTGTTCAGTTGCAGCCGCTGCCGGCCGAGCGCCCAGTGGCATTCGCCGTCGAGCACGAAGCCCAGTTCGTGAAACGGGTGTTCGTGGTCGCGGAAGCGTTGCGTGCTGGGCCGCACGCGACGCTGGATCATCGCCAGGCGCAATTGCGGGGCGTGCTGCCAAAATTGAACAGAACTCATATTTTGGCGATATAGGTGCTAAAAATCATGAATTAATACAATAAATCATGCGCCGGCCGGCTTGTGCTCCTTGGCGGAAAACTGTCAGAACCGGGGCGGTTACCTTTCCCCGTCTCCTTCCCGGCACCTTTCTTTTCACCCTGATCCCAACCCAACTCACATGAGCACTTCCCTTTCCTGGGGCATTCTTGGCACCGGCCGTATCGCCGGAATTTTCGCGCAGGGCGTCGCCCGGTCGCACCACAGCCGGCTCGGCGCCGTGGGCAGCCGCACGCAGGCGAACGCCGACCGTTTCGCGAAGGAGTTCAACGTGCCGAAGGCGCACGGCTCTTACGAGGCGCTGCTCGCCGATCCGGCGGTGCAGGCGATCTATGTCGCGGTGCCGCATCCGCAGCACACGGAGTGGGTCGTGAAGGCCGCCGAGGCAGGCAAACACATCCTCTGCGAAAAACCGGCCGGCCTGAACTACGCCGAGATGATGGTCATGGCCGAGGCGGTGCGCGCGCACGGCGTGTTGTTCATGGAGGCGTTCATGTATCGCTGCCATCCGCAGACGGCAAAGATCGTCGAGATCGTTCGCAGCGGCGTGCTCGGCGAAATCCGCCTCGTGCAGGCGGCGTTTGGTTTCAATGCGGGTTTCAATGCGTCGTCGCGCCTCTGGGCCAATGCTGCGGGCGGCGGCGGCATCCTCGACGTGGGTTGTTACCCGGTGTCGATGGCGCGGCTTATCGCGGGCGCGATCAGCGGGCAGCCGTTCCTCGATCCCGTGTCCGTCACGGGCGCGGGCCAGCTCCATCCGGAGACGGGCGTCGATGTTGTCACGGCGGCTTCGATGAAATTTCCCAACGGCCTCGTCGCGCAAGTCTCGACGAGCGTCGGCGTCACGCAGGACAACTCGCTGCGCATCTACGGCACGAACGGCAGCCTGCACGTGCCCTCGCCGTGGATTCCGCCGAGCGACGGCGCGACGGCGAAGATGACGCTCAGCGCCAACGGCAAGACCGAGGAAATTTCCATCGTCACGCCCGGCGCGCTTTATGGCCTCGAAGCCGACGCGGTCGCCGCCGCCCTCGCCGAGGGCAAACGCGAAACCACCGCGATGCCCATCGCCGACACGCTGGGCAACCTGGCTGCGCTCGATGCGTGGCGCGCGTCGATCGGGCTCGTTTACGAGCAGGAGAAGCCGCAGAACTTTTTGCACACGCACACGCGCCGGCCGTTGCGCCGCCGCGCCGACGCGGTGATCCCGCACGCGCAGATCGCGCATCTCAACAAGCCGGTTTCGCGGCTGATCTACGGTTGCGACAACCAGCTCACGATGGCCCACGGCGCGGCCGTGTGGGACGATTACTACGAGCGCGGCGGCCTCACCTTCGACACGGCGTATGTTTATGGCGGCGGCCACCAGGAGCGGCTGCTGGGCCAGTGGGTGAAGAACCGCGGCGTGCGTGAGGAAGTGAGCGTCATCGTCAAGGGCGCACACACGCCGAACTGCAACCCGGAGGACTTGCTGCGCGAGTTCAACGAGTCGCTCGGCCGGCTGCAGTTTGACTACGCCGATATCTACATGCTGCACCGCGACAATCTCGAGGTGCCGATCGGTGAGTTCGTCGAACTGCTCAACGAGCAGGTGCGCGCCGGTCGCATCCGCACGTTTGGCGGTTCCAACTGGACGCTGGAGCGCATCGCCGCCGCCAACCGCTACGCCAAGCGCAAGGGCCTGCAGGGCTTCAGCGTGGTGAGCAATAATTTCAGCCTCGCGCGCATGGTGGAGCCCGTCTGGGACGGCTGCATCGCCGCCAGCGATCCGGAATCGCGCCGCTGGCTGAAGAAAAACCAGTTCCCCGTGCTCGCGTGGTCGAGCCAGGCGCGCGGCTTCTTCACCGAGCGGGCCGGCCGTGACAAGCGCGACGACGAACAACTGGTGCGCTGCTGGTATAGCGACGACAATTTCGAGCGCCGCGAACGGGCCATCACGCTGGCAAAGAAGAAGGGCGTGACGCCCATCGCCATCGCCGCCGCCTACGTGCTGGCGCAGCCGTTCCCGACCTTTGCGCTCATCGGGCCGCGCCTCATCAGCGAAATGGTCAGCTCGTTGCCCTGTCTCGGCGTGGAATTGTCGCCGCGCGAAGTCGCGTGGCTCAACCTTGAGCGCGAGCGGCCCTGAAATTGAAGCGGGGAGGTTGGAAATAAGGAAACCGGATGGAGGCGGTCCTGCGGTCCCAGCTCCGGATTGACTGATTTCCACCCACGCAATTCCAGTTGTCACTCCGCGGCGTCGCGGTAGGATCGGGGCCGATCTTTTCCTCCATGAAACGCCTCCCCCCTCTGTTTCTCCTCGCGTTGACCCTGACTGTAATTGTGACGCCCCTGTGGGCGTCGACCGTGGCGCCGGCGCCCGCCGCGACGGATAAATCGCCCGGCTCGGCCGTCGCGACGACGATCTCCGCGGTCACCGGCATGGCGATCTCGCCGCTGCTGGGCACCGGCGCGTATGGCGCCTACCAGTATTTCACCGCCAAGGACGAAACAGCCCGGACGCAGCTGCCGTGGTATGCGCAATGGTCGTTTTTTGTGCCCGCACTGGCGCTGGTCGCCGCGTGCGCCGCGAAGGACTCGCTCGGCGCCGTGTTGCCGCCCGGTTGGAAAAAACCGCTCGATGTGCTGGAGACGCTGGAGAACAAGGCCACGGGGCTCGTCGCCGCGGGCGCGATCGTGCCGCTGACGATGAGTTCGCTGAGCAAGATGATCGTCGCCGGGCTCCCGCCGGAGGCGGGGCACGGCCTCTCGACCGGCGGGCTGGCGATGCTGCACTTTGGCGCGCTGGATCTTTCGTGGCTGCTCAACGTGTTGACGGTGCCGTTTGGCATCGCGATGTTTGCCCTCGTGTGGATGGCGTCGCACGCGATCAACGTGCTCATTCTCCTCAGCCCGTGGGGCGCGATCGACGCGGCGCTGAAGGGGGCGCGCACGGCGCTCCTCGGCGTGCTCACGCTCACGGCGACGCTCAACCCCTGGGTCGGCGCGGCGCTCTCGATTGCGCTGTTGATCATCGCCTACTTCGTGGCGGGCTGGGCGTTCCGGCTCACGACCTACGGCAGCATTTTCTGCTGGGACTTTTTCACGCTGCGCCGCACGCGCTTCAAGCTGAAGCCCACGGAGAACAAACTCTTCGCCGGCGGCAACCTGCCCGGCGTGCCGGTGCGCACCTACGGCCGCCTGCGCAAGGCGGACGGCGGGCTGACGTTCGTCTACCGCCCATGGCTCGTGCTGCCCGAGCGCACGGCGGTCGTGGCCGAGGGCAACCTGCAGGTGGGGCGCGGCCTCTTTTTCTCCAGCGTGCTGACCGAGGGCGACCAAACCTATTTCCTGCTCCCGCCGCGTTATCGCGGCCATGAACAGGAACTCGTGCAGGTTTACGGACTGCGCGGGATCAAGGATGCCGGGCTGCGCAAGGCGTGGAGCGTGCTGCGCGAACTCTTCGGTGGCGCGGCCACGAAGACGCAGATCGCGTGAACGCGGTCCCGCGCTCGCCCGCCGATGTTCGAACGGGGCCAACGATCTTGATCGAATCACTCGGCGCCGAAGGTGCGCGGGGCTGATCCCACGACCGACTCGAACGGCACGCCCCAGAGCAGGGGCACGGCTTGCACGCGACGGTCGGACTCGGGGGCGAGGTGCTTGAACACCTTGGCGAAGCTCAGGCTGCACTGGAGCCGGCGCTGGCCGCGGGAGTCGATCTTCGGGTTGAGCACGATGATGCTTTGATTGAACGGCGGCGCGTTCTTCATCGCGTGCGCGCGCTGGCGCACCACGCGGTAGTCGAGCGAGCGGTCCTTGATGAGGGCGTCGAGTTTCTCGAGATCGGCGCGCGTGACCGGGCCCCAGAGTTTGCGCCACTGTTCGGGCGTGATCGTCGGTGCGATGATGTTCACGAAGCGTTTGTCGTCTCCTTCCTGCTGCCAGTAGCCGATGACGAGGATGAACGGCTCGGCGATGTCGAACTGGCGCAGCGCGTCACCGAGATCGACGGGCGTGCGGTATTTCGTGGCCTTGGGATTCACGGGCACACCGCCGTGATCGCGATTGGTGGCGGCGGGGATGTCCCATTTCTGCGTGTAGCCGGGCGGCACGTAGCCGGCGAAGAAGGTGTCGCGCACCCATTTTTCAAACACGAGCCCGTGCTGCTGGACTTCCTGGCCACATAGCAGGCTGACGGCGAAAATACACGCGAGCAGGGGGGTAAACCGGCGCATTTCGACTGGCATGATGAGCGCGTCGCGCCAAGGTGCAACGCGGCAAATCCACCCCATGCACCCGCCCCGCCCCGAATCTCCGCGCACCGCCAACTGCCAGCAGCTGTATTTCACGACCTACAGCGTGACGGACGATGCGAAGACGCTCGCCGCAATCACCAGCGCCTACTCAACGCACGCCGAGGGCGCGAGTCTCGCGCGCATTGACCGGACGACGGGCAAGATGGAGCCGCTGGCGGTTTTTCCCGGACCGGCGATGCAGGCGTATCCGTATTTTGCACGGCCGCGGTCGGCCAATCCCGCGGAGGATTATCTCTACAACGGCACGGTCGCCACGCACGGACTCAACAAGTCCAGCCCGTGCCTCGATCCGAAGACCGGCAATTTGTATTTTGTGTGGGGCCGGGAAAACGGCTGGGGCGTGCTCGATTGCGT
Source organism: uncultured Opitutaceae bacterium (assembly GCA_964525935.1). Taxonomy (GTDB): domain Bacteria; phylum Verrucomicrobiota; class Verrucomicrobiia; order Opitutales; family Opitutaceae; genus UBA2377. The sequence continues at coordinate 117,604 of CAZGJZ010000003.1, forward strand.
GAATCTCCACGACGGCCGGCGCCGCACGCTGCTGGAAATCCCGCCCGAGCGCTGTGTCGGTTACACGCACCTCGACGCAAAGGGCGAGCACGTGCTGCTGAGCCTGATGGACAGCCGCATCCTCGGTTTCGGCGAGCGGCGCAAGGGCAACCAGGAGATGTCAGAGAACTACGCGAAATACGGTCTCACCACACAGCTCGCCGAAGTGGAAGTGGCGACGGGCAAGCTCACCGTGCGCTGGGAAGAACCGGCGTGGGTGACGCACGTGCAGTATCATCCGACGCGGCGCGACATCGTGCTCTACAACCACGAGTGGACCTGGCCGTTGGGCACCGAGCGCATCTGGCTCAAGGCGGACGGCTCGCCGAGCGTGAAGGTGCGGCGTCCGGGCCGGGCGATCCAGTTTCGCGTTTCACCCGATCTCGGGCTCGACGACGTGGCGCATGAAGTCTGGCAGGAAAACGGCGAGGCGGTGATCTACCACGGCGTGCGCTGGGATGCGCCGGGACATCCGGAGCAGTTTGTCGGCCGCGCGCCGTTGGATGCGAACGCGCCGCTGCAGGAAATTCCCATCCCGCGCGACCGACCATCGTTTTACGGTCACTTCACGCCGAGCCGCGACGGCAGCTTCGTCATCACGGATGCCGTGGCCAACGCCAAGGGTCTCGCGCAGCGCAAGGGCAACCTCATCTCCCGGCTCAACATGGATTGGAAAAACGGAACGATGGAGGTCGTGCCGCTGTGCGAGAGCAACACCTCGTGGCACACGCAGGACAACCACCCGCATCCGCTGCCGACGCCGAATCAGAAGGAAGTGTTGTTCACCTCCGACTGCGATGGCGTGCGCCGGATCTACTCGGTGCCGGCGGAGTGATCCGCTATCGGCGCTGGCTTGATTTGGGATTGGCTGGGAGAGGAACCGCTCCAAAGTAATATCATGAGAACGCCGCTCTCTTTTCGGCGGATTTCAAGCCTCGGCCTTTGGAATCTTCGCACTCGATTGCTTGGCACTCTAAAGTTCGGCTCTATTATGTTATAGCCATGACACCATGCTTACATCCACGCCTGCTATTTATCATAGCAATTTGCGCCAGCTTCACAGCGCATGTCGCGCGTGGTGACGTTTTGGCCTTGGGAGTAAAGGGACCGCAATCGGGTGCAGCATTTTCAAATATTGGGGTGATAGGTAACGAGGCGGTGCACACGGTCATGAAAAACGCCCAGGTTGTGATCGAGTTCGAGAGTCTGAAAGGAGATGTGCTTACGGCGACGTGCACCGCTGTGTTTGAAATGGAGACGGATGTGAATGCGCCCAAGGAAGGCCAGACTCTGTTGGTGGCGTTTCCCCTGACCATGCACGACGACAAGGTGGTCAAAGTAACCGATTTCGAACTGAGCATCGATGGCGTGCGAAAATCAGGAATGAAATCGCATGATTATCTGCTGTCCTCTGAGCCAGTTGATCCGTCTACGCTCTTTTGGGGAGGTCCTCCGGTCTCGATCAAGATGCTTGTGGTCGATCCGAGGCTTGGAGAGTTGTTCGGTTATCGGATTAGGGATGATTTTTCCGCAACAGACCCCGTGCTTTCGAGGGCTTACGCGTGGGAGCAGACCTTTGTCCCTGGGGTCAATTCTTTGGTGCAGGTCAAATACCAGATGACGCTTTATGCCCAATCCTTGGCTTACACCAAAACGATGTTGAAGGGTGAAAGCCGAAACATCGTGCCCTTTGATCTCATGTGGGCAGGAGCATCCGACGAAAAAGCCTTTCTCTTGGATTACATTCTTCGATCTGGAGCGACTTGGAAAGGGCCCATCGGGCACGAAACTGTATTACTGAGGGCGACTAAGAACTCGGGAATTGGTTTTGAACCGGACGCTGTCGTTACGATGGGGCGCCATCGTTTCGCGGGCAGGCGAGCGGATTATAGTGAAAATTTAATGCTTCAGCGCGCGGGAGTTTCAGCTCCTGGGATAATTGAAAAAGACGATACGATAACTTGGGAAATAAAGGAGGAAGATCCTCAGCAAGATATTATCGTGCAGATCCCGATGTCTGCTCTCCGGAATGGCGTGAAGCGTTAGTTTCCTCTATTCTAAAGGTTGTGTCTGCGAATCTTGCGATCACTGGGCTGATTTATCGTCGATAGTCGCGCGATTGAAATCAAACACGACGCGCTCCTTGCCGTAGTTCAGGGTGATGATGCCGGTGTTGCGGCGGGCGTTGAGCCACGGGCCTTCGAAGAGCGGCCAGGTGGCGAGGTCGGTGGCGACGCCGTCGACTAGGCGGGGGCCGCGGTGGGTGAAGCGGAGGGCGTGGCCGCGTAATGTCGTGTAGGTGGCGGTCAGCGTGGATTCGTCGAAGGTGGGGCGGTTGGCGACGACACGGGCGCAGAAGGAGTCGAAATCCTTTTCATCCTTCGCGGCGACGGCTTCGAGGATGATGGCGGTCTTCGGATGCACGATTGTCAGACGGTCGTGATCTTTCTCGCGATGCCAGGTGCCGGGCACGCTGGTCCAGACGGCGAAGAAAATACCGTCGGCGCGCGCGAGGATCCAGCCGGCCTGCTCACGCTTCTCCGCGATGAGGTGCGGGAAGAAACCATTGATGTGCTGATGGGTCTCGCTCGGCGGGATGTCGTAGAGGTCGATGACGGCGTTTTCGTGCTGGAACACGTCTTCGTGCGGCGTGCCTTCCACCCATTTGTTGGGATCGGAGTAGTAGGCGCGTTCGCGCAGAACGCGGCCGCGAATCTCCTCCAGCGGATCGCGAAAGTAGCGGTGCAGCTGCCTGGCCGAGTCGGAAGGGTTGATGAAAAAGCACGTGGAGCCGTCCTTGGGCGACACCCACGAGAGGTCCCAGCGGTGCTGCTCGACGTCGGTGAGATCGCCCCAGGAAGAGCCGACAGCGAACTCGGGCGAGATGCGGGAGTATTTCCAGGTGGGTTCGCCGTAGGTGATGCCGGGACCGCGGCGCGGGGCCTTGATCTCGCGCAGGATGTAGGGCTGCGTGCGGTCGGTCGCGATGCGGCCCAGCATCGGCAGGGCCTCGAAGTTTTGCAGACTGGCGAGGCTGATAAAAAAGCACTCGGCCAAATCGAGCCGCAGCGGGGCGCCGCCGAAGTAGAGCCGGCCGAACTGGGTCGCGGCGCCGGTGTTTTCGTGGGTGTGGAGCACCTGGTTGTATTTCTCGCGGCTGTGCGCACCGGTCCACGTGCCTTGCAAATACTCCGTGGCCCAGTCGGCGAGGAGCACTTGCATGATCATGCCGGATTTCTGCCGCAGGCGCTCGTCCTGCGCATACTCGTGCAGCGTGGCGAAGCAGAGGAGGTAGAGATGCTGGTAGTTGGGTGAGTCGTATTCATACATGCCGTCCGTCACCGTGCGGTTGATCCAGCGGTCGATCCATTCGCCGGCTTCGCGGTGGGCTTGCGCCGGGGTTGAGCCGTCGGCGAAGGCCGGTCCGCCCGGCCACTTTTGCTCAAACAGGTAGCGCGCGGTGCGGAACTGCAGGATGTGGTTGTCGGTGAAGCCGAAGTCGTCGCTGAAGCTGGCGGCGAGGCGCACGCGGATTTTTTCCACGAGCGGCGCGGGCAGCTTGTCGCCGAGGCGCAGCACGGCGTCCATGAATGCGTAGACTTCAAAGCTGTGCCACATGGGTTGGGGTTCGGCGACAGCGTCCTCCAAAAGGCGGAGACCGGTGGCGGCATCGATGCCGGTGGCGATTTTCACGACGCCGAGGTAGATGCGCATGCGCTTGTCCTCGCCGGGTGACCAGGTCTTGTGCGCCATCGTCTCGCGAACATAGGCGGCGCGTTCCTGAAAGGCGGTGCGGTAGGAGGCGTCGTCGGGATACAGGCCTTGCGCACGGGCGATAGGTGTGACGGCGAGCATAAACACGGCGGCAAGCGTGACAAGGCGGGCGGGGAACGGGAGTTTCATCAGCGGGAGAGCAACGGAGACGCGGAACGGGGTTAGGTGACCAACGTGTGTGGATGTGCGGAGATGGCGAAGGCAAATTCGCTGCAAGCGTTGCGACAGCGGTCTTGCGAGACAGACGTGCGGGGCAGCGACCTGCCCGGCCTGCCGGCTTAGCGGCTTTGGCGATTCTTTGTTCGGTTTTGCGGGCGGCGCTGTTTAGGGAGTGAACCGCATGAACGATGACGCGACACTGCTCCAACGCTACGCCGAGGAAGGCGCCGAAACGGCCTTCGCCGAACTGGTGCGCCGGCACATCGATCTCGTTTACGGGGCGGCGTTGCGTCGCACCGGCGGCGATGCACACGCGGCGGCGGATGTCGCCCAGCAGGTTTTCACGACGCTGGCCCGCAACGCCCGGAAACTTTCACGGCACACCGTGCTCGCGGCATGGTTGCACACGGCCACGCGCAACGCGGCGCTTAATCTCATGATCTCCGAACAACGGCGCAAAACCCGCGAGACCGAGGCGCTCGCGCTGGAGACGGCTACGACGGGGGCCGGCGGTTCGGATGCGACGCACGATTGGGAAAAACTGCGGCCGCTGCTCGACGCGGCGATCGATGAGCTGCCGGAAGCTGATCGCGCGGCCGTGGTGTTGCGCTGCCTGGAGCGCCGGCCGTTTGCCGAGATCGGCGCGGCGTTGCAGCTCTCGGCCGATGCGGCGCGCATGCGCACGGAGCGGGCGCTGGAAAAATTGCGCGCCGCGCTCGCCCGCCGCGGCATTACGTCCACGGCGGCTGCACTCGGCGTGCTGGTATCCGGCCAGCCATTGGTCGCGGCGCCCGCGGGGCTCGCGGCCGCGCTGGCGGCAGAGTCGATCGCGGCCGGCGGCGTCGGATTTTTTGTTACTCTTATGACCACCAAAATCATCACCACCCTCGTCTTGAGCGCGCTCGTCGCGTTTGGGGCCGGAACTTATGTCGGGCTCACGCATGAAACCGCTGTGCCGGCCGTGAAAGCGGACGACACGCGCCAGTCGCAGCTGATTGCCTCGCTACGGAAGGATAACCAGCAACTGGCTGCCGATGTGGCGGCCCTCCAGCAGGAAACGGCCAGCGCCAAACAGGCCACTGAAGTGGCGGCCGCGGCACAGGCTCAGGCGAGTGCCAAGAAGAGCCCGAACATCGGCGGGCAGCGTTACGAGTTGCAGCAGGCGATGCTGAATAACCTCCGACAGATCGATGCGGCTCGGAAACAGTATCAATTGGAAAAAGGTCATCCGGCGGCGTCGATCGAGGATCTCGTCGGCGTTAAGAAATACATCAAGACGGTGCGCACGGTGGGCGGAGAGGATTATTGGGGGCTTTCGATGATGCCCGGCCAACCGTTGACCGTGACGACGCCCGACGGCGTGAGCGTGACTTTCGATCCCGCGGGCACGATGACGACGAAGGTCGAAGTCCCGCCGGCCGTGCTGCGGATGCAGGAGTTGGGCGCGAAAGTGCAGCCTTCGCTGATGAAGGCGGTCGAGGCCTATCGTCAGGCTCACAACGGTGCGAACCCGCCCAACGAGGAGGCAATTCTCTCCCATTTTGCCACGCCGCAGGAAGGCGCCGATTACGTCGAATTCATGGAAGCGCGGAAAGCGGCGAACAAGTAATGAGCAGTGAACGGGCACCGAGCGCCGGCTCTTCGCCGGCGTTCGGTGAAAACGGCCCAGTCCGGACTCAACGCGTGCCGGCGACGTCGGAAGGATCGCCGAGAGTTTGATTGAGCGCGGCGGCCTCGACCGCGAGGCGGCGGGCGATGGCAGGAGAGATGGTGTCGCCCTCGCGCAGGTCGAGTGTGGCCATCTCGTATTTGCCGCCGGGTTTGAGGCGGGGCTCGATGTCGCGCAGACGCTGGCCGTGCCAGAAACCGAAAAGCACGCGATCGTCTTCGGCACGAATGAGGAGGACGGGGCCGTTGAGCCGGTAGACGATATGGCCCCACTTGATGATTTCCTCGAAGCCCGCGGCAGCGCGCACCTGGGTGCGCAGGCGGGTGACGAGGGTTTTGCGCCAGCCGTCGAGCGCGGCCACGTAGGCGGCGGGATTGGCGGCGGGGATGACCTTTTTCATCGGACTCATAGGCGTGAGTTCAGGCAGCTTTGACGGTGTAGGTTACCCACCAGCGGGGACGCTCGAAGTGGATTTGGAGGTTTTCGGCGTAGGCTGCGAGCAGGCGCTGGAGATCGGCGGGCGAGAAATATGTTTTAATGATTTCGTAACTGCCGCCGCCTGGGAGGCGGCGGATTTCATAGGAGTCTCGGTCGCTTAGCTTGCTGTAATAAGGATCGCTGTCGTCGGGGCGGCGGATGTCGTCGGCGAGGAGGACAGTCGCGCCGGGTTTCAGGCGGGCGTGAAAGGTTGCGAAGAATTCGCGCCAGCGGCTCAGGGGAATGTGCGAGACCCAGTGCATCGCGTAGCCGAAATCGAAAAGTGCCGGTCCGGTGTGGGCGAGTTGGTAGGCGTCGTCATGCACGAAGTGCGCATTGGGAATCTGCTGACGCCGGGCGAAGGCGAGCATCGCGGTGGAAAAATCGGCGGCGACGGTGTGCGCGGATGACGGGGCGACAAACCGGGTCCAGTAAGCGGTGCCGCAGGCGACTTCGAGGACGGTGCGACCTTGGGCGCGGGTTTTGAGGGCGTCGACGATTTCGAGGAGCTGGCCGGTGGGCGGTTCGTCGAGGCGCGGCGCCATGTGCGGCGCCCGCGCGCTGTAGTAGGCATGCATCGAGTCCGACATCGGAGACTCCTAGGATTTAATGAGTTCGCCCGTGCGGACGTCGAAGGCGTGGAAGGCGACCGTCGTCACGGGTTGCTGCGCGAGCCAGAGCGTGTGCGGGTCGGCTTGCGGGACGGCGATGGAGGCGAAGGACGTGTTGGGGTTGTTGACGCGGCCGAAGCGCGGCAACTCGCCCATGAATTCGGCGGCACTGGCAATGGTGGCGCGACCGTTTTGCGCCATCATCCATGCGGTCATTTGCGTGATGCGGTCGGTGCTGTAGGCGCCGGCGTCGGGGCCGGTGTAGCCGCGGGCGCGCAACGCGGGGTCGGCGGCGCCGACGGGATGGTTGGCCAGGCAGGCGGTGCCGTTGACCAAGGGATGCGCCGTGTAGGCACCGCAGTAGTTGGAGCTGCTGAACACGCCGCCATGATGGTCCACGGCGATGAGGTTGCAGAAGAATTTGAATTTGCGGCAGCGCGCCTCGACTTCGGCGACGGTGGCGCAGAACTGCAGCATGTCGCGGAACACGAGGTCGACCGGCACGAGTTGATCGAGGTCGAATTTCACGCCGGGGCAGATGAGCGAGGAGATGCCGAGGGCGAGGCCGGCTTCGTTCATGCCGCGGTTGGCCCACACGGTGCCGGCGATGGGGAAACTCAGGTAACGGAGGCCGCGGTTCGGCTGCACTTGCGCGATGGTGTAGAGAAAACGCGGATCATCGAGCGTGCCGCCGGTGAGGATTCTGCCGTCAGCGCCGGGCAGGGCAAAGCTGGAGCAGGCGCCGGCGTGGTAGACCTCGTATTGCCACGCTCGGAAACTGAGCAACTCGGCGAGTTCCAGCTCGATGCCGGCGCCTTCGGCGAGGCCGTGGATCTCCTCCTGCAGGTAGGGCCAGTGATCGAAAGCGAACGCGCGCAGGCGCTGCTGCCAGGCGCGGATTTTGTCCAGTTGCGCGGCCTTGGCGCCGGTGAGGAAGTCGCCGAGGAGCACGGCGATGTTGGCGTGGATCTGGCTGCGGACGGCGACGCCTTGCTGGCGACCGAGTTCGCGCGGGGTGCCGCGCAACACGAGAATGGGGGCGGGTGGGGTCCTCACGGCCGGCGAAGGTGGCGTCCGGGCGCTGGGGGTGTCAACTGCCGGGGCCGGGGATGTTTGCCTAGAGACGTGAACCGGCTTGCGGTCAGGGACGAGCCGGGCAACCTCCCGCCGAACCCCTTTACCCATGCTCACGCTTGAACAGATCCAGGCCTATGACCGGGACGGCTACGTGCTCGTCCCTGATTTATTCTCCCCGAAAGAGGTCGAGATCCTGATCGAAAACATCAATGCGCCCCGCATCGCCGGCAACCAGTTTGCGGCCAAGGATACGGCAGGACTCGAGAGCAAACTTTCGCTCTGGGCTGATGTGCCCAACGATGCCTTTGGCATGGTGTCGACCAGCCCGCGCGTGGTCACCGGCGTGCAGATGCTGCTGCGCGAGGAAGTGTATCACTGGCACAGCAAGGTGATGATGAAGGAACCGCGCGTTGGCGGCGCGTGGGAGTGGCATCAGGACTACGGATACTGGTATAACGATGGCTGTCTTTATCCGCGTATGCTCTCGTGCATGATCGCGCTCGATCCGGCCACAAAGGAAAACGGCTGTCTCAAGGTCATCCCCGGCTCGCACCGGCTGGATCGCTTCGACCACGGCCGCGTGGGCGGTCAGGCGGGCGCCGACCAGGAACGCGTCCAAGCGGTGATCGAGCGGCTGGGCGAAAAGTATTGCGAGGCGCCGGCGGGCAGCGGGCTGTTTTTCCACGGCAACACCTTCCACTCCTCCGAGGCGAATCGCTCCGACAAGCCGCGCCGCTCCTATATCTGCTGCTACAACGCGCTGTCGAACGTGCCTTACGGTGGCAAAGGGCACGGCAAGCCCGTGCCGATCCCGCTCTCGGCGGACGATGCGATCCTGCGTTTTGCCGATGCGGCGGCGGTGACTTGATCCGCCATGGCTGAATCTACTTCACCGGCCGCGCCGACGGTCGATGAGGCGACGACGATCCGGCAGGGCGTCACGGCGGCGATCAAGCAGTCGCTGCTGCCCGCGGCGGTGCAGAAAGCGTATCCGGGGCATTTCACGATTGTCGCGGATGGGCATTGGTTCGGGCAGGAGGCGACGTGGCCCGGGCTCGACTCGTGGCAGATGGCAGGTGCTTACCTGCTGCTCGGGCGCACGCCGCTCGTGCTCGATTATTTCAACTACGTGCAGGCAACGCAGCGCGCGGACGGCAATATTCCCTTCGCGGTGTTTCCCGCCGACTCGCCGCCGGAGCACCTCACGACTTATCTGAAAGGCGTGGACTGGCCGGGCGGCGTTTTCAGCTACGAGCCCAATCGCACAGGCTATCGGGCGCGCAAGTGGGTCGGCTGTTTCAGCCACTGGATCGCGGGGATCAATCCGCTCAGCACGCTGGCCGGCGTGAGCTACCTGCTGCTGGGCGACGAGATTTTTGCGGCGACGGGCGACAAGGTCTGGTTGCAGGCGAAGCTCGGTTCGCTGGAGGCCACGGCGCGGCATTTGCTCTCGCGCAAGAGCGCCAACGGGCTCATGGCGGGCGCGGGCTTTTATACGGAGATGCCGCCGCGGCACCAGTGGGACGGCGTCACGCAATCCTACATCGTGCACGCGTGGTGCAAGGTCGCCGGACTCAACGCCGCGCTGGGCCGGACGACGGACGCGGCGCGCTGGCAGGCTGAGGCGGACGCGCTCGCGGCGCGGTTTCGCGAGGTGTTTTGGCGCGGCGATCATTTTGCGGAATACGTGCACCCGGAACGCGGCGTGGTGGATGCGCACGGGCTGTCGGATGTGAACTGGGCGGCGATCGCGCATGGCGTGGCGACGCCCGCGCAGGCGGATGCGCTGTGGCCGCGCCTGATGGCGGAGAAGGATTTCTGGTATGGCGGCATGCCGACGCTGACGGTGTCGAAGCCGTTCAGCTATGGGGAGTGGGAGTTTTTCAGCTCGCACGAGGATGTCGGTTTCGAGTTACCGGTCGGTCCGCTCTATGACGTGGCGGCGATGGGTCGCGTGTGGTTCCTTGAGGCGCAGGCCTGTCTGAAACGCGGCGAACACGCGCGGTTGCGCGAGGCGGTCGTGAAGATCTGCCGCGCGGGATTGGACAATGGCGGCTTCTGGCATGAGCGCTACCACCCGTTGCAATCGCGCAAGGTCGGCACGACGGGGCCGCGCGGTTATTGCGAGTATCCGGCGGTGCTCACGCGGATCGTGTTGGGGAATCCCGCGGTGTTCGGGACGTTTGCGCCGGAAGAGTGAAGCGGTGCGTTAAGGGCGCGGATGAACCGCGCTCCTGCGAGGCAGCCACTCGCTCACGCTCGTAGCTACTTGGCGGCGGACTCGTCGGGCAGGCGGGCGGACTGGTAGGCGAAGAGGCGCCACACGCCGGATTCGCGGCGCCAGACGGAGAGAAAGCGCAGGCGGAATGCCACGTGCTGACCGCCGGCGGTGGCGCGGAGCTTGGCGCGGCCGGTCATGGTGGCGACGTCATCATCGACGCGCGTGATCTTGGTTTCCTCGTAATCGTAGGCCTCGTATTTCACGCGCGTGGATTGCACGGCGCCGAGAAAATCCGCCTTGGTTTGCACGCGGCCGTCGGCATGGCCGTAGGAAAGTTCGTCAGAGAGCAGCGGAGCGAGGCGGGGGACATCGCCGGCGATGGTAGCCATGACCCGGGCGGTGTCGGCCGCGCGCACGTCGTCGGCCAGCGGGGCGGCGGAGACGCGCAGGACGAGAAAGGCGAGGAGCAGGGAATGAATGAGGCGGCGCATGGTGGTTAGCGTTGGACGGGGTGGGGTTTGCCGTCGTCGTTGATGGCGACGTAAGTGAAAATGCCCTCGGTCACGCGCAGTTGCGCGCCGTCGGTGAAGCGCTGCACCCAGACCTCGACGTCGATTTTCATCGAGGTGCGGCCGGTGCGTTCGAGGCGGGCGTAGCAGCTCACGGTGTCGCCGATGGCGACGGGATGGAGAAAGGCCATGCCATCAATCGCGACGGTGGTGACGCGGCTGCGGGCGGTGTTGCGGGCGAGGATCGCGCCGCCGAGATCCATCTGGGAGACCAGCCAGCCGCCGAAGATGTCGCCGTTGCCGTTGGCATCGGCCGGCATCGCGATGGTGCGGATGACGAGTTCGCCGTGCGGAGTGCCCGGGGTGGAGGGAAGGTCGCTCATGACGGGAGTCTGCCGCAGGTGCCCGGGCTGGCAAGTTTGGCGCGGAGGCGCTCAGGGCTGCGGCTGGAGAAAGTAGCGCAGGATGGGCGGATTATTCCCCTCGGTGGTGACGAGCACGGAGCGGGCGCCGGGCGCGAAGCACACGGCCTCGGCTTGGGCGAGCTTGTGCGCGCCGAGCTGCTGCGGGGCGCGCGCGAAAGCTTGCGCCCAGGTTTCGCCCTCATGGCGCTCGTAGATGTAGGGTTCACCGTAGGTCAGCACGACGGCACGTGTCCCGTCGGCGGAAATATCGAAGCTGACGGGCCAGGCGCGGTAGCGGCCCCACGGGGCGTCGACCAGTGACACGGGGCCGGTGGGCTGGGGAATGCCGGCGAGATCGGTGATCGGCTTGGCCTCGGGGGTGGGGCCGTCGGCGGGATCGAGCGGCAGCGTGTAAACGACCGGGGGACTGGTGCGCTTGGAAATGAGATAGACGAGGCGCTCGCGGATGTTGACGGCGACGCTCTCGCAGTCGCGCGGGCCGCCGGGATAACGCACGGGGATGCGCCACGCGACGGTGGCGGTGAGTTCGCGGTCCGGGCTGAGCAGGGCGGGATCAGGCTCGGCGATGATATAGAGCACGCAGTCCTGACGCTTGGCGAAGTTGTCGCCGGTCTCGGCCACGAGCAGGTAGGTGCGGCCATCGAGTTCGAAGGAGGAAACGTCCTCCCAATCGTAGTTGGTCACGCCGGCGATGCGCACGGCGCCCCGGGTGCGGCCGTTGGTGCCGAGGGCATAGAGCACCGGTTCGCCGCCGCTGTCGTTGTTCGTCCACAGCAGGGTGGAGTCGCGATGCGAGAGGGCGAGGCCGCTGGATTCATTGACGAGGGGCGACTCGATCCGGCCGATGGTTTCGGGGCCGCGCCACACGTCCGGCTTGGGCGAGGTCGAGCAACTCGCGATCAGGAGGAGAGGCAACAGGCTGAGGAGCAGGTAAAACCGGGGACGTTGCATGGGAAAAAACCGCGGCTGCGCAGCGTGGAGTGCAAGCCATTTATCAGGGAAACCCGGGCCAGGCGCCGAGGAAGGGCGGGAATTTGCCGTTGTTTTCGAAGGCGGTGTGGGGCATGTTGCCCGGTCTAATGAATGCAGGTTCCCCCGCCCAGCTCCGCCGCCTGCTCCACGAGGTCGGGACGGTTGACGCCGTCGGCATCGAGGAGCGCGTGGCCAAATACACGACACGCAGCATCAAGAAAGCCGCGAAACTCTGGGGCTTGAAAACCGCCGTCTCGATGGTCGACCTCACGACGCTCGAGGGCAAGGACACGCCGGGCAAGGTCGCCTCGCTCTGCCAGAAGGCGCTCGCGCCGCACGAAGGGCTCGATTGCCCGCAGGTCGCCGCGGTGTGCGTTTATCCCGCGATGGTGAAATACGCGCGCCGCGCGCTCGGCGAGGACACGGCGGTGCGCATTGCCTCGGTGGCCACGGCGTTTCCGAGCGGACAGGCGCCGCTGCGCACACGGCTCGCCGAGGTGAAGGCCGCGGTGGCCGATGGCGCCGACGAGATCGACATGGTGATCAACCGCGGGGCGTTTCTCGCGGGCGAGTTTCAGCTCGTGCAGGATGAAATCGCCGCGGTGCGCGATGCGTGTGGCGAAGCGACGCTCAAGGTCATCCTCGAGGTCAGCGAGTTGGAGACCTACGACAATATCCGCGCGGCCTCCTTTCTGGCGATGCGGGTGCTGCGGCCGGACGACTTTATCAAGACGAGCACCGGCAAGACCACGCTCAACGCCACGCTGGGCAACAACCAGGTGATGCTCGAGGCGATCCGCGACTTCTACCTTGAGACCGGCACGCCGATCGCGATGAAGCCCGCCGGCGGTATCCGCACCGCGAAGCAGGCGCTCCAGTTCCTGATCGCTGTGAAAGAGACGCTGGGCGACGAGTGGCTCAACAACACGCGCTACCGCTTCGGCGCGAGTTCGCTGCTCAACGACCTGCTCCGCCAGCTGGAGAAGGAAAAAACCGGCGCTTACCAGGCACCATATTACTTCAGCGAAGCCGCCGAGAGTTACTGATTTTTTAACCACGAATGGACACGAATAGACACGAATCGGAAGAGAGTATTCTCCATCGTGATTTGGTGTTCCGAATCGTGGGCTGTGCCTTTGATGTGATCAAGGAGGTGGGTCACGGATTGCACGAGAAACCTTACGAAAACGCCTTGGCGCTGGCTTTTCAGGATGGCGGTATCTCCGTTCAGCAACAGGTGGTCTTCCCGATTCTTTTCAAAGCACGTCGAATCGGAGAATATATCCCGGATTTAATCGCCGATAACTCGGTGATTATTGATGCCAAGGTGATTGATCGCATCACCGACCACGAACGCGGACAAATGCGGAATTACCTGCGCATCACCGGACTGCGTGTCGGCCTGATCATCAACTTCAAACGGGCGAAACTGGAATGGGAAAGGGTGGTGCTTTGATTCCATTCGTGTGAATTCGTGTCCATTCGTGGTTAACTCCTCATCATCATGTCCACTTTGACTGTCAAAAAATCCGCCGGGCGCAGCGCCGGCCGTCCCGCGCCGGAACTCATCTTCGGTGACCTCTGGGAATACGATCCCGCGCCCGAGACGGCCGACCCGAAGCTCAAGCCGCGCTACGATCTGTTCATCGGCGGCAAGTTCGTCGCGCCAGCCTCGGGCAAATACTTCGACTCCATCAACCCGGCAAACGAGTCAAAGCTCGCCGAGATCGCGCATGGCAGTGCGGCCGACGTCGATGCCGCCTACGCGGCGGCGAAGCGCGCCTACGATACCGTTTGGGGCAAAATGCCCGGCAAGGAGCGCGCGAAATACATCTACCGCATCGCCCGCCTGCTGCAGGACCGCGCGCGCGAGTTTGCGGTCGCCGAGACGATGGACGGCGGCAAGCCGATCAAGGAATCGCGCGACTTCGATGTGCCGATGGCCGCGGCGCATTTTTTCTATCACGCCGGTTGGGCCGACAAACTCGACTACGTCGCGCCGGGCCGGAAGGTCGCGCCACTCGGCGTCGTCGGCCAGGTTATCCCGTGGAATTTTCCGCTGCTGATGATGGCGTGGAAAGTCGCGCCCGCGCTGGCGATGGGCAACACCGTCGTCATCAAGCCGGCTGAGACGACCAGCATCACCGCGCTCAAGCTCGCGGAGATTTTCCAGGACGCGGGGCTGCCCGCGGGCGTGGTCAACATCGTCACGGGCTTTGGCGACACCGGCGCGGCGGTCATGGGCCACGCGACCGCGGCGAAGGTGGCTTTCACCGGCTCGACCGAGGTGGGCAAGATCATCATGCGCTCGCTCGCTGGCACCGAGAAGAAGATGACGATGGAGCTCGGCGGCAAGGCGGCCAATATCATCTTCGACGACGCGCCGCTCGACCAGGCGGTCGAAGGCATCGTCAACGGCATCTTCTTCAACCAAGGTCACGTGTGCTGCGCCGGTTCGCGCCTGCTCGTGCAGGAAAGCGTCGCGGCGCAAGTTCTCGCCAAGCTCAAGACCCGGATCAAAACCCTGCGCGTCGGCGATCCGCTCGACAAGAACACCGACATCGGCGCGATCAACTCCGCCGAGCAACTCGCCACGATCACGCGCCTCGTGGCCGCGGGCGTGAAGGAAGGCGCGACGCTGTTCCAGCCTGCGTGCAAGCTGCCGGCGAAGGGTTATTATTTCCGCCCGACGGTTTTCTCCGGCGTCGCGATGAGCCACCGCATCGCGCGCGAGGAAATCTTCGGCCCGGTGCTCAGCGTGCTCACGTTTCGCACCATCGACGAAGCGGTCGAGAAGGCCAACAACACGGCCTATGGCCTCAGCGCCGGCGTTTGGACCGACAAGGGCTCGCGCATCCTGAAACTGTCCACCGAGCTCAAGGCGGGCGTCGTATGGGCCAACACCTATAACAAGTTCGACCCGACGTCGCCCTTCGGCGGTTACAAGGAAAGCGGCTTCGGCCGCGAGGGCGGCCGGCAGGGCCTGCTCGATTACTGCAAGCTCGTCTAACCCGGAGACGCCCACACCCATGACCCGACTCCCCATCACCAAGACGCCGAAGGTTTATGTCGGCGGTGCCTTCATCCGCTCGGAGAGCGCGCGCACCTACCCGATCAAGGACGCGACCGGCAATTTCTTCGCCAACATCCCGCAATGCACGCGCAAGGACCTGCGCAACGCGGTCGAGGCCGCCGCCAAGGCGGGTCCCGGCTGGGCGAAACGCACGGCCTATAACCGCGGCCAGATCATCTACCGGCTCGGCGAGATGCTCGAGGCGCGCAAGGCCGACATGGCCGACGCCCTCGTGGTGGGCGGCGCCTCAAAGTCCGTCGCCGCGAAGGAAATCACCGCGACCATCGACCGCCTCATTTATTACGCCGGCTGGGCCGACAAATACGAACAAGTGCTCGGCAACGTGAATCCCGTCGCCTCGCCGCACTTCAATTTCACCGTGACCGAGCCCATGGGCATCGTGGGTGTGCTCGCGCCGGACGAGGCGCCGCTGCTGGCGCTCATCTCGCTCATTGCGCCCGCCCTCACGAGTGGGAACACGGTCGTCGCCCTCGCTTCGCCGGCGCGGCCTTATCCGGCCATCGTGCTCGGCGAGATGCTCGCAACGAGCGACCTGCCCGGCGGCGTGGTCAACCTGCTGACCGGTTTCCGCAAGGAGATCGTGCCGACCTTTGCGACGCACACGCATTTGCGCGCCATCGTCGGCGTGGCCAATGCCGACGAGCGCAAGGCGATCCGGCTCGGCGCCGCCGACAGCGTGAAACGCGTGAAGCTGCACACGACTGAAGCCCCGACCGACTGGTTCTCCGAAAAAGCGCAGGGTCTCTATGATATCCGCGACTTCGTGGAGTTTAAAACCACCTGGCACCCCATCGGGGCATAAAAATTCCCCAAGTGGATGGGCTGGCCGGTTGTGATGTCGGTATGCCGGTCGTTTGGCTTGCGCCTGGACGGTCCAGAAAATTCATGATGGGCATGCGATCCGTTGTGCGAGGTCTACCGTGGTTGGGCTGGATCATCAGCATGCTGGCCTTGGCCAGTGCCGTTGTGCCCGCCAGCGCCCAACACAAGACGGCGCCATTGGACCGCGTCACGTTGCAGCTCAAGTGGCGGCATCAGTTTCAGTTTGCGGGCTACTATGCGGCCATGGCGCAGGGTTACTATCGCGAGGCGGGGCTCGATGTGCAGTTGCGGGAAGCCGAACCGGGCCATGATCCGGTGGAGGGAGTGCTGGCGGGCCGCGCGGAGTTTGGGGTCGGCACCTCGGAGCTGATGTTGCTGCGGGCGCAGGGCAAACCGGTGGTGGTGCTGGCGGCCATCTATCAGCATTCGCCGCTCGTCCTGCTTGCGCGGCGCTCGGCGGGGGCGGAGGACCTGCAAGCCCTGGCCCGGCGGCCCATCATGGTGGAGCCGCAGTCCGCGGAGCTCTTTGCGTATTTCAAATACGAGGGCGTGAACCCGGACAGCCTGCACGTGGTGCACCACACCTTCGACGTGGCGGACCTGATCGCCGGCCGCGTGGCGGCGATGACGGCGTATGCGACCGACGAGCCGTTCCTGCTCAAGGCTGAGGGACTGGACTACCTGACGTTCACGCCGCGGGCCGGCGGCATCGATTTTTATGGCGACAATCTTTTCTGCACGGAGGCGCAAATCCACGACCAGCCGGAGCGCGTGCGGAAGTTTCGCGAGGCCAGCCTGCGCGGCTGGGATTATGCGCTGGCGCATCCGCACGAGATGGTGGACCTGATCCTCCGCCATTACGGCGGCCGGAAGAGCCGGGAGCACCTTGAGTTCGAGGCTGTGCAAACCCGGTTGCTCATGCATCCCGGGCTCATCGAAGTCGGCCACATGAACCCCGGTCGCTGGCGGCACATCGCGGAGACCTATGCGGAGTTTGGCATGATCCCCGCGGATTTTTCCCTGGCCGGTTTCGTCTATGAACCCAACCCGCGACCCGACATGCGCTGGGTTTATTGGGCGTTTGGGATCACCGGCGTGCTGGCAATTGCGGCGCTGGGCTGGGCGCTGCCGCTCTTTCGGTTGAATCGCCGGCTGCGCGCCGCCGACGAGGCGAAGAGCCGTTACCTGGCTTTTCTGACGCATGAGATCCGCACACCGCTCAACGGACTCATCGGCACGCTCGACCTGATGAAGACGGAACCGCTCACGCCGGGTCAGCATGAGCAGGTGCAGTTGCTCGATCGTTCCACGCAGAACCTGCTCGCGCTGGTGGACAACGTGCTCGACTACTCGCGACTGGAGGCCGGTTCGCTGAAGGCCGAGCGCCAGCCGCTGGAAGTGGCGGCCTTCCTGGACGACCTCGTCCAGCTTTTCACGCCGGCCGCGCGGGCCAAGGGCCTGGCGTTGCAACTGGAGATCAAGCCGGGGATCCCGGCCGTGGTGCTGGCCGATGGGCTGCGCCTGCGGCAAATCCTCGCAAATCTCATTTCGAATGCGATCAAGTTCACGGCCGCGGGCTCGGTCCGGATCGTCGGCGAAGCGGTGGGATCGACGCTGCGTTTTCAGGTGCGGGACACGGGCGTGGGCATCGCGGCGGATCGCCTCGCCCGGATATTTCAGCCCTATGCGCAGGCCGATGCCTCGATCGCGCGCCGTTTCGGCGGCAGTGGGCTCAGGCTCAGCATCGCTCGCCAACTCGCCCAGCTGCAGGGTGGCGACCTCACGGTGCAAAGCACGCCCGGGCAGGGTTCGACTTTCACGGCGGAAATCCAGTTCGAGCGGATCGGGGCCGAATCCTGAGCGCCAGGCCGACTGCGGGCGGTGCCTAGGCGGTGGGTTGGCTCAGCGAACCGGTTTCGGCGAGGCGCTCGATGAAAATCCAGCAACGCTTGGCGCGGGTTTCGGCGGTCTTGGCCTGCTCAATGTAGCGGATGACCTGCCGCCGGCCGGCCACGCTGTGCGTAAGCCAGCGCTCGGCCAGGTGTGGGCGGGCCTGGAAAGATTTTTGCATTTCCACGGGGAGGTCGGGTTCGCGCGAGGCGTTGTCAGCTGAGAGGGAAAACGAAACCTCGTCGCCGGCATCGATCCCGGCGGCCTTCAGGAGCTCGACCTTGAACGCCAGCTTGTAGCGGCCGGGTTTGCCGGGCAGCAGGGTGACGCGATCATAGTCGTCGTTGAAACACAGCACGGCGTTCAGGCCTTTCACGCCGGACTTGGTCACGGTGGGGGTGAGACCGAGTTTTTCGACCGCGCGCCGCGGCAGATCCACCCAGCGGATGTTGGCCACGCGGTAGAGTTTGGCGCGCAGCTCAGGCATGGCGCTGCCGGCGGAGGAAACGACTGATTTCACGAGCGGCGGGCATCGCGGGCGCCGTGCCAATCTTGGTGACGGAGAGCGCGGCGACGGCGTTGGCGAAGCGCGCAGCGGCCACGGTATCGCCGGAGAACTTGACGAGCCCGGCGGCGAAGCCACCGCAGAACGCATCGCCGGCGCCGGTGGTGTCGATGACCTTGATGCCGGTGCAGGCGGGCAGTGCGGTGAAACCGGTGGCTTGGGAGACGAAGCAACCCCGTGCGCCGAGCGTGACGATCACCGTGGGCACGCGGAAAGCGCGACAGAGGCGGTGCAGTTTTTCCGGGGATAACGCCGCGAGCGCCGCTTCGGTGAGGGGCTTTTTCCCGGCGAGCTTCAGCCGGTTTACGAGGGCGACGAACTCGGTTTCGTTGGGGATGAGCACGTCGGTGAGCGGGAGGATGCGCGGGTCGAAGTCCGGCCGCATCGGGGCCGGGTTGAGCACCGTCGTGGCACCGGCCCGGCGCGCGAGCCGGAAGACATGGGCGTTGACCGGCAAGTTGGCCTCATGCTGGCAGACGACGACGCGGGCGCCACGGAGCAGCGCGAGCGGAACATCGCGCGGCCGGAGTTCGGCGCTGGCGCCGAGGGCGACGACGATTTCGTTTTGGCCGGACTGATTGACGAGGATGCCGGCGGTCGCGGTGGCATGACCGGGTTTCGGGACGAAGTGCGCGGCGATGCCCTCGGCGGCGTAGAACTTCTCCGCCTCGCCGGCGAAGGCGTCGCGGCCGACGGCGCCGATGAAGCGCGTCGGCACGCCGGTGCGACCGGCGGCGACGGCCTGGTTGGAGCCCTTGCCGCCCGGGCCGGTGACGAAGCGGCCGACGATCGTCTCGCCCGGTGCGGGAAACTGGGCGCTGAAAAACGTGAGATCCTGCACAAAACTGCCGACGACCACGACCTGAGGGGCTGCTTTCATGGGTGGGCAAGGGATGGGGTAAACGCACCGTCAGCGCAATCCCGCGCCGCTCCTGTGGCCTGTGGACCGCCTGTCCAATTCGGCCCGACGCAGGCGGTAGCGAGTCTAACTTCCGCTCGCTCCGCGCTCAAACCCACGCATGCTCCGCCTGATGGCCACCTCCAACCTGGCGACCCGCCAGCACGACAAGCTCTACGTCCTCGCGCAGGCCGTGGGCTGGGGGGTGTTCACCTGCACGGTGGTTGCGCTGGCCCAGCTGAACAAGGGCATGACGGTGGCCCAGGTCAGCCTTTTTGCCGCGAGTAACTGTATCGGATTGCTCCTCTCGCATGGCTACCGGGTTTGGATCAACCGGCGTGGCTGGAAGCAACTAACCTGGCAGGCGCTGCTGCCACGGGTCATCGGCGCGCTGTTGGTGCTGTCGGTGCTTTGGACGCTGGTCGTTTGGCCGCTCGATTGGCTGCTTAATAACGAACCGCAAAAAGATCTCACCACCACCACCAAGGTGGTCTATGCGATGTTTAACTTCGTCTGGCTCTACGTGATCTGGTCGCTGCTGTATTTTGGCTATCACTTCGCCGACCGCTACCGCCGCTCCGAGGTCGCGCGCGCCCAGCTCGCGGCCACGGTCAAGGAAGCCGAGCTGCGCGCCCTGAAATCGCAGGTCAACCCGCACTTCATCTTCAACGCCCTGAACTCGCTGCGCGCGCTCATCGAGGAAGACCCGGCCCGGGCGCGCCTCGCGGTGACGCAGCTGGCCAACCTCCTGCGTTACTCGCTCCAAAGCGGCCAACTGGAAACCGTGCCGTTTGAGGAAGAGCTGCGCATCGTGAATGACTACCTCGCGCTCGAGCAGGTGCGGCACGAAGAGCGCTTGCGGCTGCGGCTTGATGTCGCCCCGGACACCCTGCACCTTCCCGTGCCGCCAATGCTGCTGCAGACGCTCGTCGAAAATGCCGTCAAATACGGCATCTCCACCCGGCCCGAAGGCGGAGAGATCGCGATCATCGCGCGCTGCGAGGGCGGCCTCTTGCGGTTGCAGGTGACGAATCCGGGTGAGCTTAAAGCCGCCGGTGCGACATTGCCCGTTCGCCAGGTGAACGGCTCCACGGGGGTCGGTCTGCGCAACGCCGGCGAACGGCTGCGCCTGCTCTTTGGTGAAAACGCCGTGCTGCAATTACGCGCGGAGTCGCCCGGCATGGTGGTCGCCGAGGCGCGCATTCCGTTGCCGCAACATCTGCCGCATCTCCCGGCGCCGGCCCTGGTCGCATGAAAGCCCTGCTCATCGATGACGAACGGCTCGCGCGCAACGAACTGCGGCGCATGCTCGCGGCGTTTCCGGAGATCGCGATTGTCGGCGAGGCGGCCAACGCGAAGCAGGCGCGCGAGCAGATCGCGACGCACGCACCGGACCTGCTTTTCCTCGATGTGCAGATGCCCGGCGAGACCGGCATGGCGCTGCTCGAATCGCTCGAGCCCCCGGCGCCGCAGGTGATTTTTACCACGGCGTTCGATGAGTTTGCGGTGAAGGCTTTCGAGCTCAACGCGCTCGACTACCTGCTCAAGCCGGTCGATCCCGTGCGCCTGGCCGCCGCGCTGGAGCGGCTGCAGGCCAAGGCGGGTGGTGCGGCGGAGCGGCCGGCACGCCTGGCCGCCGAGGACAAGGTGTTCGTGCGCGAAGGCGACCGCTGCTGGTTTGTCGAGGTGCGGCAGATCCGGTTGCTGGAGAGCGAAGGTAACTACACGCGCGTGCATTTCGACGATGCGCAGCCGCAGCTTTTCCGCTCGCTCAACGCGATGGAGGAGCGGCTTGATCCGAAATACTTCTTTCGCGCCAACCGCCGCCAGATCATCAACCTCGCGTGGATCGACAAGATCGAGCCCTGGTTCAGCGGCGGCCTGCTCGTCCAGCTCAAGGGCGGCGCCAAGGTCGAACTCAGCCGCCGGCAGGCGCAGGATTTCCGCGAAAAGATGAGTCTCTGATCAATTCCTTTCCAATATGGAACTCAGGAAATCAGGAACAGACCCGATCGGTTGCTTCCTGATTTCCTGAGTTCCACATCCATTTGTTCCGTTCCCTTTCCATGATCGAAGCACGTAATCTTACCAAAAATTTCAAGGACAAGAAACGCGGGGTTATCTCCGCGGTTTCGGATGTGTCCTTCACCTGCCAGCCGGGGCAGATCTACGGCCTGCTCGGCGCCAATGGCGCGGGCAAGACCACGACGCTGCGCATGCTCGCCACGTTGCTCCAGCCGACGAGCGGGACGGCGACGCTCGCGGGCTTTGATATCGTGCAGGCGCCGGCGAAGGTGCGCGCGCATGTCGGATTTCTGGCCGCGAGCACCGCCCTCTACGGCCGGCTGACGGCCCGGGAGATGATTGCCTATTTTGGGCAACTCAACGGCATGACGGACGCGGCCATCAAGAGCCGGATCGCCCACCTCGCGGCAGAACTCGACATGGATGAGTTTCTCGACCGCCGCTGCGATAAATTCTCCACCGGCATGAAACAGAAAACCTCCATCGCGCGCACCTTGGTGCACGACCCGGCGGTGATGATCTTCGATGAACCCACGCTGGGCCTCGACGTGATGACCGCGCGGGCGATTGTCCGGTTTGTGCGCGACTGCAAAGCGCGGGGCAAGACGGTGATCTACTCCACCCATGTGATGAGCGAGGTGGAGAAGCTCTGCGATACGGTCGGGATTATCCATGACGGCCGGCTCGTGGCCGAGGGTTCGCTGGCGGCGCTGCGGGCCCGCTATGGCGAGCAGGATATGGAAGAGGTGTTCGTCAAAGCTGTGGGCGGGGAGGTCAAATCATGAACTGGAACAGCATCAGCACCGTTTATCTGAAGGAACTGAGGGACATGCTGCGCGATAAGCGCACGATCAAATCGATGATCATCATCCCGATGATCGTGATGCCCGTGCTGACCTTCGGCTTTGGCACGATCGCCTCGAAGGTTTTTTCCAAGGCCCGCCAGGAAGTTTCCGCCATCATGATCAGTGGCGGCGAGGATTCGCCGGCGGTCGTGGCGGCGCTCAAGGCGGAAAAGAAGCTGCGCGTTGTGCCGCTGGCGGCGGACTGGAAGCAGCAGATTTCCGACAAGCGGGTGCGTGCGGTCGTGCAGATCCCCGCGCACTTCGAAGCCGATGTGCAGGCCGGCAGGGCGGTCGCGCCGGTGGTCATCTACAATTACGAGGACGAGATGAAGTCGGGTTTCGCCGCCCGGGAGATCGAGAAGTTTTTCACCACGCTGTCGGAAAAGACGGTAAAAGACCGCCTCGTGACGCGCAGCCTGCCGGCGGCGTTGGTCCAGCCGTTTGAGACCACGCGCGAAAATGTCGCTCCGCCGGAAAAAGTGGGGGGCAACAAGCTCGGTGGGATCGTGCCGTATTTGATCATCATCCTTTGTTTCACCGGGGCGATGTATCCGGCGATGGACTTGACGGCCGGCGAGAAGGAACGCGGCACGATGGAGACGTTGCTGTGCAGTCCCGTGGCCCGCGTGGACATTGTGCTGGGCAAGTTCCTCATGGTGCTGACGAGTTCGTTGTCGGCGATGATCCTGTCGCTCACCTCGATGGCGGTGAGTTTTGCGGTCGGCGGTTCATTTTTATCCGGCGGCCAGGCAAAGGCGGCCGCGGCAGCGAGCGCGGGCGCCGGCGATGCCATGATGATGATCGATCCGTATGGGATCTTCGGCGTGCTCGCGATGGTGCTGCCCGTGGCGGTGCTGTTCTCGGCGGTGCTGCTGACGGTGTCGCTGTTTGCGAAGAGCTTCAAGGAGGCGCAGAGCTACGTGGGCCCGATGGTGTTCATCGTGCTCCTGCCGGCGATGATCGGCATGTTGCCGGGCATCGAACTCAATGTGCGGCT
This sequence comes from uncultured Opitutaceae bacterium, assembly GCA_964525935.1. Lineage (GTDB taxonomy): Bacteria > Verrucomicrobiota > Verrucomicrobiia > Opitutales > Opitutaceae > UBA2377. Next base: position 140,673 of record CAZGJZ010000003.1, read on the forward strand.
GGCGCTGGTGCCGATCCTGAGCCTTTCGCTCGTGTGCAAGGAAATGCTCTCCGGCGTGTGGCACTGGGATTTGATCGCGATCATCTTCGGTTCGACCTGCGTGTATGCGGGCATCGCGCTCGCGTGGTGCGTGCGGATGTTCAACCGCGAGGATGTGATTTTCCGCGCCTGAGGCGGGGCCGGCCGGCCGGGTTTGTAAAATTTTTCCAAAACCGGGCGGACGACGGTAAACGCGGCGTAAAAGCCGGTCCGCCCTATAGTCACAGGCTGAAAGGCGGTGTATAGCAGGTGCGTTCAGTTCCACCCACGCACTCCCATGAACCAGACCGATATCAGTTTCCCCGCGAGCCCGACCCAGTTGCGCGTCAAGCGTTCGAAGTCGTCGTTGGCCGACACCCGTCGCGATAATGCCGCCACCATGGATGCGGACACCCGCCGCCGCCTGGAACAGGATTTGGAGAACATCCGCACGCAGGAGCAAAACCTCCTCGCTTACGAAATGCACCTGCGCGAATGGCAGGCGCAGCTCGATCAGGCGCAGCAGGGCACGCGCTTTGCCGCGCCGTCATCGCTCACGCGGTTTACGATTCCCACGCCCCAAGCCGGCGAGGGCAATCTGCAGGATGCCTGGACCAAGCTGCATCGCGCGCGCGCGCTGTTGGAAACCGAGCAGCGCCACCTCGTGGACGACCGGCTGGTCCTGCGTGAACAGGAAACCTTGCTCAAGCAGCGGGAGGCGGCGCTGGCCGCCCGTGAACAGCAGGTGGCGGAATTTGAGCAACACCAGCAACGGCAGCAGGCCGTGTTGGCGGTCAAGCCGGCGGGGTCGTCGCGGTCGCCGTTTGCGATGGCCAAATCCATGTTGGGCCTGAAGGCCTAACGCCGGATAACGTGAACCGGCGTTAAACGGACAACGGATAAGCGTTGTCCGCCGACCGTGGCGGCGACAGGCTGGGGGGCATGTTCCCCCAGCATGTCATTGCCCGGAAGCGCGACGGCCAGGTGCTCACGCGCGAGGAGATCCAATCCTTCGTGCGCGGTGCGACCGACGGCTCGTGGGCCGACTACCAATTGAGCGCGCTGCTCATGGCGATCTATCTGCGCGGGATGACGCCGGAGGAGACGGCACATTACACCGACGCGATGATGCACTCGGGCGTGGTGGCGGATTTGTCGGCGGTGCCGGGCGTGAAGGTGGACAAACACTCGACGGGCGGCGTCGGCGACAAAGTTTCGATCCCGCTCGCGCCGATGGTCGCGGCGTGCGGGGTGCCGGTGCCGATGATCAGCGGACGCGGGCTCGGCCATTCCGGCGGCACGCTCGACAAGTTGGAATCGATCCCCGGCTTCCGGACGGATTTGTCCCTCGCCAACTATAGCGCGCAAGTGGCGCGGATCGGTTGCGCGCTGATCGGGCAGACCAAGGACCTGGCGCCGGCGGATAAAAAACTCTACGCGCTGCGCGACGTGACGGCGACGGTGGAGTGCATTCCGCTGATCTGTGGCAGCATTTTGGCCAAGAAACTCGCCGAGGGCATCGATGCGCTCGTGCTCGACGTGAAATTTGGCCGCGGGGCGTTCATGAAAACCAAGGGCGAAGCGCGGCGCATGGCGGATGCGCTCGTGCGGGTGGGGCGCGCCGGCGGAAAAAATATCAGCGCCGTGCTCACCTCGATGGAGCAACCGCTCGGGCGCACCGTGGGCAACGCGCTGGAAGTCGAGGAATCCATCGCCTGCCTCCGCGGCGAAGGCCCGGCGGATTTACTGGAAATCACCCTCACGCTCGGGGCCGCCATGTTGGTGATGGGCGGAGTCGCACCGGATGAGGCGGCGGCCCGGCGGCAATTGGAACAGGCGATCGCGAGCGGCGCGGCGCTGGCGAAATTCCGCGAGATCGTGCAGGCGCAGGGCGGCGACGTCGCGGTCGTGGATGATCCGAAACGCCTGCCGCAGGCGCGTTGGCAGGAGCCGCTGGCGGCGGAAATCGGCGGATTGGTGCAGGATGTGGATGCCATGGCGGTGGCCTTGGCGGCCTTGCGGCTGGGCGCGGGCCGGGCAAAAGCCGAAGACCGCGTGGATCCGGCCGTCGGGATCAGTGCACTCGTGAAGGTCGGCGAACGCGTGGAGGCGGGAGGCGCGCTCTGTATTGTGCATGCCAATGACCGCACCGCCCTGGCCGAGGCAAATGCGATGCTGCGCAAGGCGATCATCGTCGGCGATTCACCGCCGGTGATCGAGCCGCTGATCGGCGAGGTGGTCGCGGAAACGACGCCACCCTGGCCAGCCGGGAAACGAGCCGATAGCTAAGCCTGGCGCGAGTCATGGCGGTAAGACCGCCGGATAGCAGTGCGAGGTGATCGAGGCGGCGTGAGATAAAAGCGCGCCCGGGCCGAACCGCCGTGCGTTTCGGCTGGTCCAAGGCGCCATGGCGGAAAAAATTCCCATCGCTTTGCCCGCGAACCGGCGTCTGGGGCGGCGACTTTTCCATGGCGTGACGGCCTTGGCGGTCCTGTTGCTGCTGAGCTATCTGGCGCTGCCCTATCTGTTGCGGAAGGCGATCAACCAACGCCTGGAAGCCATCCCGGAATACACCGGATGGGTGGATCGCGTGGACGTGAGCCTATGGCGGGGTGCGTATACGTTACACGGTCCGGTGGTCCTGAAGCGCAATGGAGCCGTGACCGAACCGTTTTTCCGCACGGAAGAGATCGATTTTTCGATCGCGTGGCGGGAGTTGTTTCGCGGCAAGCTCGTCAGCGATATCGCGCTGAAGAAACCGATGCTCACCTTCGTCGCCGCGGAGTCGGCCGCCGGGGCTCAAGTGGCGGTGGACCGGCGGTGGCAGGATGCGATCAACGACATTTTCCCGGTCGATATCACGTTTTTGAAAATCTCCGAGGGGCAGATTCGTTACATCAATGCGGGCCTTGATCCGAAGGTTGACGTGCGCATCGCGCATTTGGAGGCGCTGGCCACCGGGCTGCGCAACCGTGCGGTTGACGGGGAGGAGGAGTTTCCCGCCCGCATCACCGCCACAGGCGAGACGATCGGTGGCGGGAAGCTCAGCCTGCTCACACAAGTCGAGCCACTGGCGTCCCAGCCGCATTTCCTGCTCAAACTCGAACTCGAGGGCGTCTCGATGCCGGCGTTGAATGATTTCCTGCTGGCCTACGGTGGCGTCGATGTGCGGGCCGGCACTTTCAACGGCTACGTCGAGATGGTGGCGCGCAACGGAAGCTTCAACGGTTACTTCAAACCGTTTTTCGCGGACTTGGATTTCAGCACGCCGCCGGGCGAGAAACGTCCGTTGGGGCAGCAGTTCTGGGAACTGCTGGTGCGGGGCTTTACATGGATTTTTAAAAACCACCAGAACGACGAGGTCGCGACCCGTATTCCGTTTTCCGGTGAATTCTCCGACTTGCAGGTTGGCCGCTGGGAGTCGTTCAAGAACCTCGTGAAGCACGCCTTCGTGGAGCCGCTTTTGAAAAAACTCGATAGTCGCGGGACCAAGCTGCGGGAGGAAAAGGATTTGCCCGAGCCAAGCCCAAATGTGCCGAAGGCCACGGCCTCCGAGCCAACACCGGAAAAATCGACAGCGCAGGAAGAACCGAAGACGACTGCGCCAGCGGGACCGTAGTTGGGTCTGAACTAAAAGGCCGGCGGAGCAACGCTCCGTCCGGCGCTCAACGCAAACCGTCCCGCTCAGCCGCTTAGCTTTCCATCTCCGCCAGCTTGGTGGCGGCGGTTTCCCATTCGGTCGTCGCGGTGGCGATTTGGTTTACGATGACGCTCAGCTCGAGGTTGAGGTGATGGAATTTGCCTTTGTCGGCGTAGGTCTCGGGAGCCTCGAGGGCGGCGGTGATTTCGGCCTGCTTGGTTTCGAGTTCGACGACTTTCTTTTCCAACTGGCCGACGGATTCGCGGAATTTGCGGATTTCGTTGGGCGTCGCTTTTTTCGCGGCCGGGGCCGCAGGCGTCGCGGCGGCTTTCGCAGCGGGCGCGGCTTGTTTCGGGCGGGCGTCGGTGAAGCCGGCGGTGAGTGCGGCGCGGGCGTCGGTGGACTTGGATTTCTCCAGGTAATAATCGTAGTTGCCGGCGTAGGGCGTGAGACGGCCGCTGTGGACGTGGAGCACGTTCTCGGCGAGCGCCTTGATGAAGTGCACGTCGTGGCTGATGAAGATGAGCGTGCCTTCGTAGTTCTTCAGCGCGCCGACAAGGGAGTCGATCGACTGGATGTCCAAGTGCGTCGTCGGCTCGTCCATGAGGAGGAGATTCGGCGGTTTGACGAGGAGGCGGGCGAGGGCGAGGCGGGATTTTTCGCCGCCGGAGAGGACGCTGACGGGCTTGTGGACGTCGTCCTTGCGGAAGAGGAAGGCGCCGAGGATGGCGCGGGCCTGCTGCTCGGTGAGCTGATTCTCCACCGTGCGGAGGGACATTACGTTTTCAAAAACGGTGGCGTCGGCATCGAGGTTATCGAGGCGGTTCTGGGCGAAGTAGCCGGGGACGACGTTGCTGCCGAGCTCGCGGGTGCCGCCCTGGATCGGGATGGTGTCGGCGAGGATCTTGAGGAGCGTGGACTTGCCGGCGCCGTTGGGGCCGACGAGGACGATGCGCTGGCCGCGCTCGGCGGTGAAGTTGAGATCCTGGTAAACGACGTGGCTGCCGTAGGCCTGCTGGACGTGCTTGAGCTCGATGACCTTGAGGCCGGAGCGCGGGGGCTGCGGGAACTTGAAGTTCATCTTGCGGAGCTCCTCCATGGGCTCGTCGACGGCGACTTCCTTGAGCCGCTCGATTTGTTTTTCCTTCGACTTGGCGCGTGACGCCATGGAGGCCTTGGCGCCGAAGCGGTCGACGAATTTCTGGAGGTGGGCAATCTCGCGCTGCTGGTTTTTGAAGGCGGCGGCCTGCTGGTCCTTGCGGGCTTCCTTCTCGATCAGGAAATTGTCGTAGTTGCCGTGGTAATAATGGAGCGTGTTGGCGCGGAGCTCGAGCATGCCGGTGCAGAGCGCGTTGAGGAAGGCGCGATCGTGCGAGATGACGACAAGGCCGCCGGGATAGCGCGTGAGGTAGTCCTGAAACCAGAGCAGGGCCTCGAGATCGAGATGGTTGGTCGGTTCGTCGAGGAGGAGCAGCGCAGGCTCGGCGACGAGGAGACGGGCGAGGTGGGCGCGCATGACCCAGCCACCGGAGAAGGTCTTGGCGAGTTTTTCGGCGTCGCCTTCCTTGAAGCCGAGACCGGCGAGGATTTTTTTGGCGCGGGGCTCGAGGGTGTAGTCGATGTCGTAGTTGTCCTCGGTGGGCTCGAGCTGCTTGCCGCTGGTGGCGATGTGGAGAATGGTTTCGTCGCCGGCAGGAGCGCTTTCCTGCGGGAGGTAGCCGAAGTCGGCGCCGCGCTCCCATTCAATGGTGCCGGTGTCGGGTTTTTCCTCGCCGAGGATGAGGCCGAAGAGCGTGGACTTGCCGGCGCCATTGGGGCCGATGAGGCCGAGGCGATCAGTGCGCGCGATGAAGAGCGAGACGTCGGAAAAGAGTTCGCGGGTGCCGTAGGACTTGGAAACGTCGGCGATGGTGAGCATACGAACCGGACAACGAACCGCATCGGACGGCCCGCGTCAATGCTCAGGGCAAAAGGATGTTTGCGGCGGTTTTGGCCTCGGCGAGGAGGTCGGGCTGGCGGGCTTCGAGGGCGAGCCAGAGGCCGAGGCGGGTGCCGGGTTCGCTTTGCCGGGTCGCGGCGGGCAGGGCGTGCCAGGCGAGGACGGCTTCGCCGAGCCGCGCGGGCTCGGCGGTGGCGGCCGCAAACACGGCGTCAAGACCGGCGCCGGCGGATGCCGTGGCGGGAGCAACGGTGACAAAGGTTTCGCGCAGGGCGGGACTGGCGGCGGGCGTCAGCAGCAGTTCGTAGACTTTGTCGGCGGCAAGCGGCGGAGTGGCGACGGGTGATTGCGCGACGGCTTGCGTCCAGATGACGCGGTTTTGCTCGCGGAGGGTGAGGGTCAGCGTCGTGCCGGCGGGCGCGCGCCACGCGATGGTCACGGGACCGGCGGCGGCGGCGAGCAGGGGGCTTTGCAATTGCACGCCGGTCTCGGCGCGCAAGGTGGGCAGCACGGCGGTGGCGGAGACATCGGCGAGTGGAGCAGTGAGGGCGCGGGCGAGCGTGGGTGGCGCATTTTGCGCCCAGCTGGCGAGATCGGGCGCGGTGGGAGTGCGGAGTTGCCAGAACGTGGCGCCGGCCACCACGAGCACGGCCGCAGCGGCGGCGAGCCACCACGGGTGCGCGGTGCGGCGGCGGGACGGGGGCAGCAAGGCGGCAAGGCGGGCGGCGGGAATGACGGCGGTGTGGTCGGCCTGCTCGCGGGCGAGCGCGGCGGGGACGGCCTCGCGGGCGAGCGCGTGGGTCTCGCGCAGCGCCTGCCACTCGCCGGCCCAGTCGGGGTGAGCGGTCAGGGCGGCCGCGATCTCGGCGCGCAGTGCGGCATCGGCGGGGTTTTCGAGGGCCCGCCAGGCCAGGTCGCGAAAGTGGTCGAGATCGTGGTTCACACTAGGGGAGTCGCAAAGCGCGGCAGGATTGTTTCATGGCGAAGGTGGGCGGACGCGGTGGCGGAGCTCTTGGAGGGCGCGAAACAGGTGACTGCGCACGGTGGCGGGCTTGAGCTGCAGACGCGAGCCGATCTCCTCGGAAGTGCGGCCGTCGATGAAGTGTTCTTCGAGGATGCGGCGGCGCAGCGGATCAACTTCGGCGAGGAGGGTGGAGAGGTCGAGGGCGGCCTGGGCCACGGCTGCGGCGGCGGGTTCGTATTCGAGCTGTTCGAGCGAGAGCGTTTCGCCGGCGCCGCGCTTGGCGGCGTGACGTGCGCGCAGGAGCGAGATGGCGCGGCGGCGGGCGATGACGGCGGTGAGGGCTTCAAGCGCGGACCAAGTCGTGGGCAGGGCGGCGCCGGCGGCGAGATCGGCGAGGGCGGTGGCGGCGGCATCCTCGGCCTCGTTGCGTTGGTGGAAGATTTGTCCGGCGGCGCTCAGCGCGACCGGCCACAGGCGGCGGAAGGCCTCGCGCCATGCCGCATCGTCCCGCGCGAGCAGGCGGGCGTGGAAATCAGCGGCGAAGGGTGAAGCGGAAAAACTCAAGGGCGGACACTGATGGTGTGGGCGCCGGCGCGTCGCAAGATTTCGGCCGGAGTGGCGCCGCTTTTTGACAGTTCGTTGATGAAGCGACGTTGGGCGCTGCGCAGCGCGGCGGCGGGGTCGGTGCCGGCGGTGAAGGCGGCATAAAAATAGGCGGTGAGGTCGCGGCTGTCCGCGTCGGCCACGGGCCAGAGCGTGAGGACGAGTGCGCGCGTGCCGGCGCGGGCGAAACCGCGGCGCAGGCCGAGCACGCCTTCGCCCTGGGCGACCTGGCCGCTGCCGGTGGCGCAGCCGCTGAGGAAGACCAGCTCGGTGGCGTGCAGATCGAGGGCGGCGATTTGCAAGGCATCGAGCAGGCCGGATTCACCGGCGAGGGCGAGGCCGCTGCGGCGCAGGCGGTCGTTGACCGGCAGGTCGGGCTCGACGGGGGTCAGCGCGTGGGTCGCGATGTGAAGGACGCGAGGCGAAGCCGCGGCGGCGAGCGCGGCGGGTGTGGCGGCTTCGCCGGTGAGCAGGCGGGAGCCTGCGAGCAAGGTGGCGACGGCGACGCCTTCTTCGTGTGCGCCGGGGAGTGGCGCGAGGATGGCGAGCGGGCCTGGCCAGGTCGGCGCGGCGAGCACGAGAGACGGACTGGCGGCGGGCAGGTTGATTTCGGGCCGGGGCAGCAGATCGCGCGGCGAGGCGATCACGGCGATCTCGAACTGGTCGGCCACCCAACGGCCGGCTGCCTCCTCCGGGAGAGTGGCGAAGGCGACCCCGTGCAACACGCCGTCGGGCGAAAGATAGAGCCGGGTGATCGCAGCGGGCAGGGCGGCCCGCACGGGATCGAGCACGAGGCGGCGCAGCTCCCGGGCCCAGTCGATGGGACCGCCGCGCGAGACGAGAATCGCGTAGCGCGCGACGGCGGCATCGATGGGCGCGGCGGGTCCGAGCGGGATGGTTTGCCAGCCGGCGGCGCTGCCGAGCAGGGCGAGGTAGCATGGCTCGACGGGTTGGCCGGGGATTTCGAAACGGTAGCTGATGAAATCCACGAGCGCTGCGTCCGGGGCCAGCTGCGCGAGCACGGCGGCGGGATCGGCGGTGAGCGCGTGGCGGTGGGCCGCGGGCGCGAGGTCGCGGCGGGCGAGCTCGCGTTCGCGTTGTTCGAGCTCGCTCAACTCAAGCGCAGAGGCGGAGCTGGGTGACACCGGAGCGGCAGTGAGGGCGGTGCGGTAGTCGGCGAGCAGGCGGGCCGTGGCGGGATCGGCGGAAGCGCGGGCGAGGGCTTGGTCTTCCAGCAGCGAATCGAGAACGAGTCCTTTCAACCGCAAGCTGGCGCGGGCGAGGAGGGCGGGGTCTTCGAGAGTGCCCGGGAGATCGAAAGGGCGTTCATTTTGCAGGAGGGCGAGGCGGTCGGCTTCGCTGGTGTAGGTGAGGTGGAGGTTGAAGAAGGCTTCGTGGAGAGTGAGCCATTCGGCGGTGGCGGTGCGAGCGGCGGCGAGGTCGGCGTGAGCGAGGTGGGCGCGGGCGAGGAGCCGGAGGGTTTTTTCGAGGTCGCGTTGCTCGCCATCGCGCAGAGCGTCGGGCTGGGGTTGGCGGTAGAGCTGCTCGGTGCGGGTGAGGTAGGCGACGGCTTCGGCGGGGCGGTCGCGGTAGAGGGCGAGTTCGCCGAGTTTGTAGAGGTAGTCGGGGATTTCGGCGCGCGTTTCGTCGTCGCGTAGCTCGGCGCGGGCGAGGTCGGTGCGGAGGATTTGCTCGGCGTCGTCGTAGCGCTGGGCGCGGGCGTAGACGGCGGCGAGGTTGTAGCGGACGGTGAGGGTTTTGGAGGAGTCGGGGCCGAGCTCACGGGTGCGGATGGAGACGAGTTGTTCCATGACGGGGATGGCATCGGCGGAGCGGTCGGTGGAGTAGAGGACCCAGCAGAGTAGATTGAGCTGGTGGGCGAGTTTCGGATCGTCGGGGCCGAGGAGACGGGTGCGGCGGGCGATGATGTCGCGGATTTCGACCTCGGCGGCAGGCCAGCGGCCGAGGCGGCCGAGGGAAATCATCCACTGGGTGCGGGCGTGGAGGGCCGCGTCGGAGTCGGGAGCGCGGCGGTGATGGATGGAGGCGATGTCGCGGAGCTCGGCCTCGGCGAGGGCGGGGTCGCCACTGCGACCGAGGAAGACGGCGCGATCACCGCGGCGGTCGAGCGTGTGGGGGTGGTCGGGGCCGAGGCGGGCGGTGGCGGTGGCGCAGGCGGTGTCGAGGAGGGTGCGCGCCTCGGTATCGCGGCCGGTGTAGGCGCAGGCGAGACCGAGGGTGGACTGGAGGGACTCGACGGTGGTGGGGTCGGGCGTGGTGGTGGTGGCGCGGGCGAGGAGGGGTTCGAGGAGGGCGATGGCGTCGGCGAAGTCGCGTTCGACATCTAGGACGAGGAGCCGGGCGAGTTCGGTGCGGACGGCCTCGGCGGCGGGGGAGAAGTCGGTCGGGGCGAGCGCGGCGAGGGTGGCACGGAGACGGGTCTCGCGGGCGACGGTGGTCTCGCGGGTGGACGGGGCGGCGTTGACGGCGGCGGGGGCCGGGGGCGGGGTGAGCGCGAGAAAGAGGAGCGCGAGAAAGAGGAGGGGGGTGGACCGCACGAAAAAATTTCAGAGGCGGCGCAACAGACGGTCAATCGTTTGCGATGGGAAAGAGATGAATACTATTTCCCTTTGCAGGTGCGGTTTGCTGGCCGGTGCTTTTACCGCCATCGCGAGTGTGGGTTTTGGGCAGGTCATGCCGACCATCCGGGCGATCGCGCAGGCTGGATTTACGACGGAGGATAGCAATGTGGTCACGGTATCGTCGCTGCCGGGGGAGGCGTCGCGGGTTTTGATGGGCTCGACCGGGGCGGAGGCGATTTCGTCGGTCATCGGTGACTTTCATCTGCGTCAGCAGGTGACCACAGGTTCTTCGTCCGGGAGCGAGGCCCGGGCCGAGGCGCTATTCGAATTCGGGCCGAATGCGAACACGGACCGGCTGATCTTCACGGCGGCGACGGAGACGAGGGTGGCGCGTCTGCATTGGGAGATCGAATACGAAGCGAACCAGGACTCGAATTATTCCTACACGGAAAACGGCGGGTCCGGATACCTGCAATGGGGTTTCAGCGGAACGGGGCGGATTTGGACCGGGTTTGGCGTGCGCGGGGTTCAGAATTTCAGCGCCAATTTTTTTAATGTAAACGAGTCGAACGGGAGTGACATCACACCGGTGGCGACGGCGGGGTATTTGGAATTTAATCTGAACAGCGGGGAGTCGCTTGAGCTGGGCAGTGTGAACTTGGCCAGTTATGCGTCGGCGACCGGGTCGCTAAACAACCTGGTGGAGAGCAGCCTGGTGGTGAATGCGTGGGTGTGGGTCGAGGTGATGACGCCGGGCATTGAGTTGCTGGATACGCGCTCGATTTTTGAATCTTACTCGGCGACGTCGGCGACGGCGGTGCCGGAGCCCTCGACCTACGCGGCGATCGGTGGCGCGCTGGCGCTGGGTCTCGCGGTCTGGCGGCGTCGTCGCGCCCGTTGAGGCGCCCTCAGCGGGCGAGACTCAAGGCCACGCAGCCGCCCACGGCAATGAGGCCGCCGGCGACGGAGCGCTTCGAGGGGCGGTCGCCCTCGAGCCAGTAGGCGAGCGGGATGGCGACGATGGGCGTGGCGGCGACGATGGGCAGCACGATGCCGGCGGGGGTGTGGGCGAGCGCCCATTGATAAAAGCTGATGGCGACGACGGGGCCCGCGAGGCCGTTGGCGACGGTCCACTTCCAACCGCCACGCTCAGGCTGAATGGCGGGGGCGACGGGTTTGCGCAGCAAGGCGAGGACGGCAAAATAAAGCGCGATGACGATGAGTCCGGCGCCGATGCGGTGGTAGGCGGCGGTGATGCCGTTGATGGCGGGTTCGCCGGCAGCGAGGGCGACGAAGTTGCCTTTGCGGCTGATGATCGCACCGAGGCCCTGCAGAATGCCGGCGGCGAGGGCGATGAGGAAGCCGATGGGCTGCACTTTCACGCGGGGCGGGTTCGCCTTGCTCGGCATGAGGGCGAGGGCCACGCCGCCGAGGATGACGGCGTCCCAGAGGAGCTGACGGCCGGTGAGTTCGGTGCCAAGCCAGAGCCAGTCAACGAACGCGCCGCAGATGGCGGCAATGCATTGGGTGATGAGCACGCTGAGCCGCGCGCCGATGAGCGGCAGGGTGGCAAAGACCGCGAGATCGCCGAGCCCGATGCCGATGACGCCGCTCAAAATGAGCCACGGCGTGCTGGCGCTGGCGAAACCGGTGCCGAGCGTGTGCGCGAAGAGTCCGAGCACCGCGGTGGCGAGGACGAGCCGGCCGATGTTGGCGGCGCGGGTGCCGTTGGCGCGCACGCTGCGGCTCGCGCAGATGATCGAGAAGGCAAAGCAGAAGGTGGAAAGGAAGGCCGCGAGCACGTGAAAAACCGGTGACAACAGCGGGCGGGGTGATGGCTGGCGACGTTTTTTGTGGCGCCGGCGGGCGCGGCGCTGCTAGCTCTCGGACCCACATGAAAGCCAAGAAAGCCAAAGTGAAACCCGAGGCCGTCAATGCCGCGCTTGCCGCGAAAAAAGGCCCGATCTCGAAATTTATCGCGCACCACTACCGCCACTTCAACGCGGCGGCCCTCGTGGATGCGGCCAAGGGCTACGAGACCCACCTCGCTGCCGGCGGCAAGATGCTCGTCACGCTCGCGGGCGCGATGTCCACCGCCGAGCTCGGCATCTCGCTGGCGGAGATGATCCGCAAGGACAAGGTCCATGCGATCGTTTGCACCGGTGCGAACCTGGAAGAGGATATTTTTAATCTCGTCGCCCACGACTATTACGAGCGCGTGCCGCACTACCGTCATCTCACGGCCGAAGACGAAGTTGCGCTGGTGAAACGCCACATGAACCGTGTGACGGATACCTGTATCCCCGAGATGGAGGCCATGCGCCGTATCGAGGCGGTCGTCGCCGACGAGTGGACCAAGGCTGACCAGGCCGGCGAACGCTATTTCCCGCACGAGTTCATGTATAAGATTCTGCGCGGCGGTAAGCTGAAGAAGAGCTACCAGATCGACCCGAAGAATTCGTGGATGCTGGCGGCCTGCGAGAAGAACCTGCCGATCATTGTCCCCGGCTGGGAAGACGCGACGCTGGGCAACATGTATGCCGGTCGCTGCGTGACCGGTGAGATCAAGAACGTGCACACCGTGCGCACCGGCATCGAATACATGACGTGGCTCGCCGAGTGGTATACGAAGACGGCGAAGAAACTCAAAAACGGCGAAGGCTCGATCGGGTTTTTCCAGATCGGCGGCGGTATCGCAGGTGACTTTCCGATCTGCGTCGTGCCGATGCTGCACCAGGATCTCCAGCGCACCGGTGTGCCGCTGTGGGGTTACTTTGCGCAGATCAGCGACTCCACCACGAGCTACGGTTCGTATTCCGGTGCCGTGCCGAACGAAAAAATCACCTGGGGCAAGCTCGCGGGTTCGACGCCGAAGTTCATCGTCGAGAGCGATGCAACCATCGTGGCGCCGTTGATTTTCAACTGGGTGCTGGGGAAATAAGGCACCCATCCGCAGGTAGGAATTACAGGCCGGCCGCTAGGTGCCGGCCTTTTTCCTGTCCAAAGCTTTGCAACCGTCCCGCTTTGTAAGAAAGTTTTCGCATGCCCAACGCCCTTGCCGTCGAAAAATCGCCCTATCTGCGCCAACACGCGGACAATCCCGTGGCGTGGCTGCCCTGGGGCGAGGCGGCGTTCGCCAAGGCGCGGGCGGAGCAGAAACCCATTTTCCTGAGTATCGGCTATTCCACGTGCCACTGGTGTCACGTGATGGCGCACGAGTCGTTTGAGGACGAGACGATCGCGGCGCTGCTGAACGCGCATTTTGTAGCGATCAAGGTCGATCGCGAGGAACGGCCCGACGTGGACAAGGTTTACATGGCGTATGTGCAGGCGATGACCGGGCACGGCGGCTGGCCGCTGAGCGCCTGGCTCACGCCGGACTTGAAGCCGTTTTTCGGCGGCACCTATTTTCCGCCGGAGGACCGGCATGGGCGACCGGGGTTTCCCACGTTGCTGCGCGCGATCGCCCGCGGCTGGGACACGGAGCGCGACAAACTGGTGGCCGAGGGCGAGCGAGCGCTGGGTTCGTTGCGCGACTACTACGAGCGACCGGGCGCGGCGGCGGAAGGCGAAGCGGTTGAAGCGGCCGGTGAAAACGATCTCACGGTGGGCGGCGGCGAGGCCTTTGAAAAATGCTTCCAGTATTTCTACGAGGCGTTCGATGCGACCCATGGCGGTTTTGGCGGGGCGCCGAAGTTCCCGCGGGCGTCGAATCTCAACTTTCTGTTCCGCGCGGCGGCGGTGCAGGGCGTGACGAGCGAGACGGGAGCGGAGGCGGTGAAGCTCGCGACAGAAACGCTGCGCGCGATGGCGAAGGGCGGGTTGCACGATCACGTGGGCGGCGGGTTTCACCGCTACTCGGTGGATGAGCAATGGTTCGTGCCGCACTTCGAAAAGATGCTCTACGACCAGGCGCAGATCGCGGTGAACTACCTCGAGGCGCAGCAGGCGACGGGCATCGCGACCTACGGCTGGCTGGCGCGGGATATCCTGGATTACGTGGCGCGCGATCTCACGCATCCGGCTGGCGGATTTTATACGGCGGAAGATGCCGACTCCGCGCCGCCGGAAGCAGCGCAAAGTGACAAGGGGCAAGGGACAAGTGACAAACACGGCGGTGCCGGTGAAGGCCACGCCAAGAAACTGGAAGGCGCGTTCTATGTGTGGGACGCGGTGGAACTGCGCGAAGTGCTGGGGGCAGACTTTGCCTTTTTCGCGGCGCACTTTGGCGTGCGGGACGAGGGCAATGTGCCGGCGACACTCGATCCGCATGGCGAACTGCGGGGGAAGAATATCCTCGCCCAACAGGCGGCGTTGGGTGTGACCGCAGGGAAGTTTGGCCTCACGCCGGAGGTCGCCGATGCGAAGGTGCTGGCTTTGCTGGCGCAGTTGCGCGCGGTGCGGGTCCGCCGGCCGCGGCCGCAGTTGGACAACAAGATTTTGACGGCGAACAACGGCTTGATGATTTCAGCGCTGGCAAAGGCGCATCAGGTGCTGGAGGCCGGCGAAGGGCGCGGCGAGCTGCGCCCCTACCTGACGCAGGCGGTGCGGGCGGCGGAGTTTTTGCGACGCGAACTGTGGGATGAAGCCCGCGGAGTGCTTTACCGGTCGTGGCTGGATGGCCGGGGCGAGACGGAGGCCTTTGCCGAGGACTACGCGTGCCTCGTCCAAGGGCTGCTGGATCTTTACGAGGCCTCGTTTGAGGTGCGGTGGCTGCAATGGGCGGTGCAACTGCAGGCGACGATGGATCGCGAATTTTGGGACGCGACTGGCGGAGGATATTTCAACTCGCGTGCGGGCGATGCGTCACTGGTGCTCCGGTTGAAGGAAGACTATGACGGGGCGGAACCGACGCCGAGTTCGGTCGCGGCGCTGAACTTGCTCCGGCTGGCGGCGATGCTGGAGCCGGCCGGCGACGGGATGACGTATCGGGACCGCGGATTGCTGACGATCAAGGCGTTGCGCGCGCAATGGAGCAAATCGCCCCAGGCGCTGCCGCAGCTGCTCTGCGCGGTTGAACTGGCGCTGGAGCCGCCGCGACATGTGGTGTTGGCGGGTGATCCGGCGGCGGCGGATTTTCGGGCACTGGCGGCGGTGCTGCACGAGGGACTGGGACCGCGCCGGGCCTTGCTGGCGGCCGATGGCGGAGCGGGGCAGCGCTGGCTGGCGGAGCGGGCGCCATGGCTGGCAGAGATGCGGCCGGTCAATGGCCGGGCAACGGCTTTTGTCTGCGAACATTTTACCTGCCAGGCGCCGGTGACGGCACCGGCGGATTTAAGAAATCTACTTACTGGCCGGTAAGTAGATTTCCCCCTTGCCGGGACTTTTTGGCAGCGCCCGAATCGTGGGCGTGAAAATTCTGGTAGCAGAGGATGATAAAATAAACCTGGCCGTCATCCGCCAGTCGTTGATCGGCCTGGGTTACGATGTAGCCACAGTGGCGGATGGGGTGGCGGCGTGGAAATATTTGGAGAGCCAGCCGGTGCGAGTGATCGTGAGCGATTGGGCGATGCCGCGGTTGAGCGGGTTGGAGCTTTGCCGGCGCGTGCGCTCACGGACGCAGGGCGACTACATTTATTTCATTTTGCTCACCGGCAAGGACGCCAACGAGGCCAACCGGCGGGAGGCCATGGATGCGGGCGTGGATGATTTCCTGACGAAACCGCTCGACCCGAACGAACTGCAGGCACGATTGCACGTCGCGGAACGCATCCTGCGCTACACGACCCAAGTCCGGCAACTCGAAGGGATGCTGCCGATCTGCACCTGCTGCAAAAAGATCCGCGACGACCAGAATTACTGGCAGCAGATCGAAACCTACATCAACGAGCGGACGGGCACGGAGTTCAGCCATGCGATATGTCCGGATTGCTACGAGCGGGTAATGGTGCCACAGATCAACGCCCTCAAATCCGCCGCCAGCAATGCATCAAAAAATCCTCCGGCTTGAAGAAAAGATCGCCTACCTCGAACGCCATGTGGTCGAGCAGGACAAGGCGATGCTGGAGATCACGGAACGCCTGAAGCGGTTGCAGCAAACTTTGCGGCTGCTGCATGAGCGCCTGCCGGACGCGGCGGCGGGTGACGGGGAAGCTCCGCCCAACGACGAGCGCCCGCCACACTACTGACGAAGGCGTGGCCCGGACCGGAGTTCGTCGACGCGGTCGATGCCGTGAAGGCGGACATCAAACGTGAACCATGGCTTTTCGGTGAGGACGACGGTCTTGGGCCGGGTGCTGCCCTCGGGGAGGACCTCAAGGACGATCTTGTCGCCGAGTTTGCGGTTGATGAAAAACTTATTCAGGTCGCCGCCCTTCAGGAAAGATGCGGTCAGTTGCTCCACGGGCAGGCCGTCGATCCGGTCGATGCGGGTGCGCGGCTTGAGACCGGCGTCGTCAGCGCTCGAGCCGGGGCGGACCTTGGTCACATAGAGATTCACGATCTTGCCCGTGGCGTTGTCCTTCCAAGCGCCGAGGGCGAGGCCGAAGCAGAGCTTGGGCGGCGCAGCCAGGACCTGATGGACGTTGAGCGTCACGAGGCGCTCTTCCTTGGCCGGAGGCGGCGAGGGCTGGGCGGGCGGGGGAGTTTCCTTGGCGGGCTCTGCGGCCAGAGCGGAGAGAGGGACGGCAGTCAGAATAACGATCGCGCGGAGGGCGGTCGGCAGCCAGACGACGGGGTGGGCGTTCATGGCAGCGGAGAGAGTCAATTGGCCGGGGGCGCAACCCCGACTACATCAATCACTTCATTTCGGGCGTGGCGGCGCGTGCTGGAGCTGGCGCGACAACACTGAAGGCCGAGCCCTTGCTGCCGAGGGCGAACATGACGATTTTCACGGACTCGGTGCCGCGGTTGGTGCCGTTGTGCAGCAGGTTGATGACCTCGGGGACAGCCTGGCCGGCTTTGTATTCGTGAATGCTGCCATCTTCCAATTCGACGGAAATGGCGCCTTGGACGACATAGGCGAAGCAGGGCACGGGATGGCGATGCCAGCCGGTTTGTTTACCCGCGGGAATCTCCACCATGACGGCCGTGACTTCGGGCGAATCCGTCTGCGGATAAACGATGGCTTGGTTGGCGCCGGTGACGGAGGTCTTCATCAACGGCGTGACGACGATGCCGGCGCTGTAGGGCTTGGCGGTGGGCGTGGCCGGGGCTGGAGTGGGAGCCGGTTGGTCGGCGAAAGCGGAGACGGCGAGCGTGAGGGAGAGAAAGAGGGCGGGGAGGCGGGGAAAGGACATGGGGAGAGAGAAAGGACGAAAAACCAAAATGTCGGGCGGAAAAATACCCTATGGAAAGGCAGGATATGGCCGCAAAAAAGGCGCAGAAGGCGCAAAACGGACAGCGAGACTTAGATCCCTGTGACCGAGTGTTGCGGTGCGGACGGATCAGCCTGATCCGCCGCCTGCGTGGTCGCCGGATTACTTTCCGGACTTCACGCCGCTGGCCAGGAGGGTTTCGAAATGTGGCTCCTGCTCTTCGCGGGCGACGGTGGCGACTTCGACTTTTTGGAAGCCGGCTTTTTTCAGGAAGCCGTGGAGGGCGCTTTCCTTGAAGCCGAGCCAGACGTCGGCGTAAACCTCGCGGGCTTTTTCAAAGGTGTGCTCGTTGAGATCGAGGATGAGGACCTGGCCGCCGGGTTTCAGAATGCGGAAGGCTTCGTTGACCGCGGTCTGCGGATGCTGCGCGTGATGGAGCGCCTGACTGAGGATCGCGAGGTCGGCGGATTTGTCGGGCAGGGGGACGTTTTCGATGTCGCCGAGTTTGTAGGTGAGATTGGCGAGGCCGTTTTTCTTCGCGAGCTCGGTGCCGACTTCGACCATGCGCTCGGAGTTGTCGATGCACCAAACCTGCTTCGCGCGGTGGGCGAGCAGTTGGGAGACGAGGCCTTCGCCGGCGCCGAGGTCGGCGATGGTGATGGCGGGGGTGAGGCGGAGGGCGAGGTGGCCGATGGCTTCCCACGAGCGGCCGGGGCAGTAGTTTTTGCCGAGGCGGCCGGCGATGAGATTGAAATACTGCTCCTGCGTCTTGCGGCGCTTTTGGAGGATGCGGTCGAGGTTGTCGCGGTCCTCGGTGAACGCCGGGAGGTCGGAAATGGCGTCGATGGCGGCGCGGAGGAGCGCGAGCGTCTTGGGCGGGAGATTGGCGCGGAGGGAGTAGAAGGCGTTTTTGCCTTCGCGCCGGTCGGTAACGAGGCCGGCCTGGCGGAGCTGCGCGAGTTGGGAGGAGATGCGCGACTGGCCCATGCCGAGGATTTCCTGCAGCTCGGCGACGGAAAGCTCCTCACGCATCGCGAGCCCGAGCAGGCGGAGGCGGGTGGGGTCGGAGAGGATCTTAAGGCTGTCCCAGGAAACGTTCACGAGGCAGCACCGTGAGCGGTGGGGCGGGGGATGGCAATGCTGGGGGCGCAGTAGGGGCGGCGGGGCGCCGCACACTAGGGAAAGAAAAAACCCAACCGCGGGCGGTTGGGTTTGAGAGAGGGAGGCCGAAATAGTGCGGGTCAGAGGCCCGCACTCCTGGCTCAGTTCTTGTCCGCGTAGCGGGCGAGGCTGAGGATCTTGTAGTCTTCCTCGGAGGCGCCGGTCTTCACGGTCACGGTATCGCCGGTCTTTTTGCCGAGGAGGGCCGCGCCGAAGGGCGTCTTGTAGGAGAGAATGTTCTTGTCCGGGTCGCCGTCCCACGCGCCGAGGAGCGTGTAGCGGCTGGTCTGGCCGGAGCCGATGTTCTTCACCTCGACGATGCTGCCGACGCTGACCTGGTCGTTGGAGGCTTCCTTGAAATCGGTGATGCGGGCGCGGCCGAGATCCTTTTCGAGGAGGGTCTTCTGCGCCATGAGGACCTGCTGGTCCTGCTTGGCCATCTTGTATTCGGAGTTTTCCTTCAAGTCGCCGTGCTCGCGGGCGGTGGCGATGGCCTTGGAGTTTTCCGGGATCTTCTTGGAGACGATGGTCTCATATTCCTCGCGCTTGCGCTCGAAGGAGGGCTTGGAGACGAGCAGCTGCTCTTCCTTGCTTTCGCCGTCGGCGGCCACGAGGGACTGGATCTTCGGGAAGATTTTGATGAAGCGGGCGAGGAGCGACTTCTTGGTGAGTTCCTCGAAGCCCTGGTTCAGCATCAGCGTGTTCGCGAGATCGCGCGCGGTTTCGGGATCGGCGGTCGAGAGGAGGTCGGAGATGAGATCGGTGTCCTCGGAAAGGATGTCGCCGAGCGGGATGCGGCGGGCGCTGGAGGCCTGGAGCGCCTCGTAGTCGATGGCGAAGAAGATGGAGCTGAGCAGGCGCGGGGTGATGAGGTCGTTGAGCAGCTTGGCGAATTTCTTCGAGTGGCGGTTCTTGACGATCCAGAGGAGGACGGGAGCGCGGAGGTTTTGCTCGGTCTGCCAGCGCTTGAGGGCGGCGGCGAGTTCGTCGGCGTGACCCTGCTCGACGAGGAAATTGATGCACTCGGTGGTGAACTTGCCCTGCGAGACTTTCAGGAGCGAGAAGAGGAGGTCGCGGCTCTCGATCGGATGCGTCGCGTGGACGAGCTCAAGGAAGCGGCCCTGGAAATGGACCGGGATCTTTTCCGCGATGGCGGGCAGGTCGCGGGTGTTGGCGATGAGGGCGGCCTGCTGGGGTTCGAAGCCGGAGGCATCGACGCTGAGGAGGGCGGCGAGATCATCGCGGATGGCGGCACCATAGAGGCGCTCGGAAGCGTCGAGCTGGTTGCTGGTTTTGACGCCTTCGACGACCCCGTTGAGGATGGCGCTGAGATCGGTCTTGAGGTCCTTCTTGGAAGACGAGCCGAGCAGCTCTTCGGCGAGCGCGATGCGGCGGCGGGCGGAGCGGGTGGTGTTGAACTGCTCGAGGATCTCATCCTCGGCGGAGACGGGCGTCTCGCGCAGGACGTAGCACTCGGTCTTCTTTTCGGGAGTGGAGATACGCGGGTCCTTGGCGACGGCCTTCTTGGCGGCGGACCACCACTTCTTGAATTTGTCTTCGCCGATCACCTGGGCGAGGACGATCTCCATCTCGATGACCGTGGCGGCGTTGTTCGGGTAGGCTTCGAGGGCCTCGACGACGAGCTGGGCGGGATTTTCCGCGATGAGCTCGTTGATCTTCTTGGGGTCGGTCTCCTTGCGCACGAGCAGGTGCTTGGCGGGGAGGACATCCATCGTGTTGATGCAGAAGGCCGGGTCCATGAGGTGACCCTTCTTATCCTTGAAATCGATTTTCAGGCGCTGGGTCGCGTCGTCGTAGCTCTTGATCTGGCCGAAACCCCAGCTCCGGTGGACCACGTAGGCGCCGGGTTCCATGGCCTCAAGTTTGGCTTTGGAGGTCTTGAGGGACGGGTTTTTGGCGATGAGCGCGGAGACGGCTTCAGAATTCATGATTGCGTGAGTGAGGGCCTGAACGGGAGAGTTGAGCGTATAATGACGAACCTTGTCAAACAGTGTGTCACCCACCTCTTTTATGCGCTCCAACGCTGAATCGACCCGCCCTTCCGCGTGGCTGGCCGCCGCCCGTCTCCTGGCCCGCTGGCTGGATCGCCGCGAACGCGTGGACGAACTCTTCGATTCGCTGCCTGCCGGCCTGACCGGGGTCGAACGCGCCCGCTGCCAGCACCTGGTATTTGGCGTAGTGCGGCATTATGGACGGTTGGAGGCGGCGCTGGGCCGGCTGGTGTCGCATCCGCCGCGTTTTCCGACGCGGGCGGTATTATTTGTGGCGGGCTATGAGCTGCTGGAAGCGGCGGATCAGCCAGCCGAGGACGGTTTGGTGGCCAAAATCGTGCACCATGCAGTGGATCAGGCGAAGGTGCTGGCGAGCCCGGCGGAAGCGCGGTTGGTCAACGCCGTGGTGCGCAAACTGGCGCCCCTGTTGGCGGAACCGCCGCCCTCGAAGCTGGCGACGGCAGATGCGCTGGCGGTTTACTTTTCACATCCCGAGTGGCTGGTGAAACGCTGGTTGTTGCAATTCGGCGCCGAGCCGACGCGGCAACTGTTGGAGTGGAATCAAAAGCCGGCGCCGGTTTATGCGCGGCTGCGCCCCGGAGCGAATGGAGCGTTGCCGGAAGTGCCGGCGTTTTTGACGCCGACGCCGTGGGGAGGTTTTTATGAAGTGGCCTCGGGGCACTGGTCGAAGGTCGAGCCGTTGCTGCGGAGCGGGCAGATTTATTTGCAGGATCCGGGCACGCGGTTGTCGGTCGGGCTGCTCGCACCGCAAAAGGGCGAGACCGTGCTCGATGTATGCGCGGCGCCGGGCGGCAAGAGCTTGTTGATCGCGGATACGATGGGCGCCGGCCGCGTGGTTGCGATGGATCTGCCGGTGGCGGACGAGTTCATCAACGCGAAGGCCGTGCCGGGCAGGCCTTCGCCGCGCATCGAGCGGTTGAAGGAAAATCTTTCGCGCGCCCACGGCGTCGAGGTCGCGCTCGTGCTGGGCGACGTGCAAAAAGGCGCGGCGGGATTTCTCAAGGAACACAATCTGCCGGTGGAGTATACCGCGGTGCTGATTGATGTGCCGTGTTCGAATACCGGCGTGATGCGGCATCGCGTCGACGTGAAATGGCGGCTGCAGGAGGGCGATTTCCAAAAGCACGCCCAGCAGCAGCTGGCGTTGTTACACGCGGCGGCGCGACTCGTGGCGCCGGGCGGGCGGCTGGTTTATTCGACGTGCAGCATCGATGCCGAGGAGAACGAGAACGTCATCAAGGCGTTCTTCGACAGCCGTGCGGGTGGCCCGTTCAAGCTCGAGGCGAAGGCCACGAGCCAGCCGTGGGTAACGGGGCACGACGGCGCGGGCGTGTTCTTGCTGAAGAAGACCAGTTGAGGGTTGAGAGCTGAGAGTTGAGAGAACCGAATTTCAGGCTCTCAACCCTCAACGCATTACTTTCAACTGGCCCGGCCGACCCGGGCCTCACGGCATCAGCACGAAGATCGGGATCGTGAGCGTGCTTTCCTGGGCGCCGTTCAGGAAGGTGAAGCGGATATCCTTCGCGCTGGCGACGAGGGCCTCGAAGCGGAGGAAGTTCCACTGCGTGACGGGTTCGTCGTTGATGCGCGTGACGAGATCGCCGCCCTGCACACCGGCGTCGTTGGCCGGGGAGTCGGGCACGACGCTGACGACGCGCCAGTAGGCGGGCGTCTTTGAGAAACTCAGGCCGCTGCTGCGCCGCGGCGGGAGCTCAATGGGGCCGCGGGCCTCGCGGTAGAACGTCACCTGGTTGTGCTCCTGGTCGAAGGTGACGGTAAAATACTTCAGGATTTCGGCGCCGATGGCAGTGAGGCCGTCAGTCACGTCGACGATCGGCTGGTTGATCGTGTAGTCGCCAAGCACGAGTGGCTGGCGCCAACGGCCGATGTGTTGGAGATGGTCGCCAGTAAGTGTGCCGACGGCGACGCCGGGGCGCGGGAGCGTGGCGAAATCGGTGGCGAGGCCGGAGAGATTGAGGCTGAGCGGTGCGTCGCTGCCGGAGTCGATGAGTGCGGTGATGTTCTGGTCGCCGAGTTTGAGCGGGATGAGCGGGGTTTTGCGCTCATTGTTGAATTCGATGGTGACGCCGGGGCGCAGCGGCTCGGGCGTGCGCGGCGTGAGCAGGAGCCGCGAGCGCGGGTAGTCGAGCGTGAGCACCGTTTCACGGAAGAGGGGAAAGCCGAGGACGCCGTCGAGCTTTATGCCGAGGTGATCGGAAAGTTCGCGGCAGTCGTGGATGAGCGCGCGGACGTCCTCGAAGCGCGCGCCGCCGAGGTCGAGGCGCCGCAGCGTGACCGGGGCGAGCAACACGCTGCCACCGTTGGCGGAGCGGACGCGGACCTTGGGGGTGCTTTCGGGCGGCTGGTTTTTCGCCGGATAACGGGCGGCGAGCTCAGGCGTGACGAGCGTCGTGGATGAACCCGTGTCGATGAGGAAATGGTAGGGGCCGTGCTTGTCCCACTTGGTTTCGACGATGAGGTAGTTGCCGACGGTCGCGGCGGGCACGACGACGAGCGGCGTGTCGACGGTCGTGCGGCCGGGGCGCGGGGACTCGCGATGCAGGGTTGCGCAACCGCCGGCCAGCAGTGCGAAGGCGCAAAGCAGAACGAAGGTGGCGCGGGGGTTCATTTGACCGGCTTGGGCAGGCGCAGGCTGAGCCAGCCTGCGCAAGCGGCGAGCACGGCGCCGGCGACGAAGACGGATTTGGAGCCGAGGATCCAAAATACCGTGCCGGCGATGATGGGCGTGATCGCGCGGGAAAGCGCGCCGAGCGAGCGGAAGATCCCGAGCACGCGGCCCTGTTCGCTCTCAGATGAGTAGAGCGAGATCAGGCCGGTGGAGGCGGGGTTCACGAAACCGGAGCCGAGCGCGAGCGCCGCGAGGCCGGCGTAGAGCATCCACGGCGCGGTGGCGAAGCCGATGAGCAGCAAGCCGGCGCACGAGACGACGAGCCCGCTGCTGAGGACGCGAATCTCGTCCACCTTGAGCAGCAGCTTGCGGACAATGAGGCCCTGCGTGACGATGGCGCAGAGGCCGAGGAAACCGAGGAGGAAGCCGTTCTCGCGCGCGGTGTAGCCGAAGCGCTCGGCGGCGAGGAAGGTGAGCGAGGTTTCCATCGCGACAAACGCGAGCGAGTAGATGAAGGCGACGACGTTGGTCTGGCGGACGGCGGCGTTGTCGAGGCCGAGGATGGCGGTGAGGGGATTGCGGATGCGCGGGTCGCGGGACTCGGCGCGCACGGCGGGCGTGAGCGTTTCCTTAAAACGCAGTGAGATCCACACGAAGTTCACGAGGCACAGGCCGAGCGCGATAAGCGCAGGCACGGAGAACGGATTGAGGCCGAGTTTCGCGAGAGCGGGGGCGTAATCGAGCAGGTTGAAGTGGACGGTGAGGGCGCCGAGCGTGGGGCCGGTGACGAGGCCGAGGCCGAAAGCGGCGCCGACGACGCCCATCGCGCGCGAGCGTTCGGCGCGGCTGGTGACATCGGCGACGGCGGCGGTGGCAACGGAGATGTTGCCGCTGAAGGCGCCGCAGACGATGCGCGAGAGCAGGAACAGCCAGAACGAGCCGCTGCACACCCACACGAGGTAGCCGAGCGCGGTGCCGGCGACGGTCATGAGCAGGACGCCACGGCGGCCGCGGCGGTCGGAGACGGCGCCCCAGAACGGCGCGAAGACAAACTGCAGGATCGAGAAAAACGAGCTGAGCACGCCGCCGAAGAGGACGGCGGCGAAGTTGCTGTCGCGGCCGAGGGCGTGGGCGACGGCGCCGGTTTGCGCGAGCAGCCAGCCGAGGACGCCGGTGTGGCCGTCGATCTTGAGGTAGTAGTCCAGCAGGTCCGGCCCGAGCGGGAAGATGATCGAGAAGCCGATCAGGTCGATGTAGAGCGTGAGAAAGATCACGCCGAGCGAGAGCGGGCGGGCGGGCTGCGAGGTGGCGGGAGCGGTGGACACGAGTAGGAGTTGCCGAGAAAAAGGAGTTCCGCGCCGGACGCCAAGGCGCAAAGGGAGGTTCCAGCGGGTCTTAGCCCAATTGCGCCTGAAGCTTCTTGGGCAGGCCGGCGACGACGAGGTCGTAGCTGCGACGGATGCGGCGGGTGAGTTCCGCGGCCGGCAGCGCCGCGAGGTCGGCGACGCGGACCCAATGGCGCTTGGCGAAATACGGCGCCTGCGCGATGCCGTCGATGTCGGTGAGTGCATCGAACTCGGCGGGGGCGCACTTGAAGGCGAGCCCGTCGATGATCTCGCCGTCGAGGCCGATGACGAGGAAGACCTTGCCGGCGACCTTGAACACGAGGCAGCCGCCCCACTGGCGCACGACGGTGGTCGCGGGCAGGCCAAGCGCGAAAGCCCGCAGGGAATCGAGCCGGGTCATACGGCGAAGACCTCGGCGAGCTTCTGTTCGAGGATGGCGCGGCTGAAGGGCTTGGTGGCGAAGACGAGCGGGCCGGCCTGACCGAGTTTGCGCATGACTTCCGCTTCGCCCTGGCCGCTCATCATGAGCACGCGCACGGTGGGCTTGATGCCGCGCAGGCGTTCGAGCGTCTCGGCGCCGCTCAGGCCGGGCATGACGACGTCGAGCAGGACGGCGTCGAAGCGCGCGGGGTTTTCGCGGAAGAGGGCAAGGCCATCCGAGCCATTGAGGGCGATGACGGCGTCGTGGCCAAAGGAGCGGAGGACCTCGGCGGTGACCTCGCAGACGGGACGATCGTCGTCGATGATGAGGAAGGTGCGGCCGCTGGTCTTGCTCGAGGGCGCGGATTCATCGGCGCCGGTGGCGGGCAGGGGCGGAAGGAAGAGACGGAAAACGGAGCCGCGGCCGGCTTCGCTGGTGACGTGCAGGGCGCCGGAATGGCCGCGCACGATGCCGAGGGCGGCGGCGAGGCCGAGACCGCGGCCGGCGAACTTGGTGGTGAAGAAAGGATCGAAGATGCGCGCGAGGGTGGCGGGCGTCATGCCGGCGCCGGTGTCGCGCACTTCGAGGACGACGTAGCTGCCCTCGCGCAATTCGCGGCCGGCGGCGCATTCGGCGAAGGTTTCGCGCTGCACGGCTTGGAAGGAGGTGGTGACGGTGATGTCGCCGGGCTTGTCGCCGAGGGCGTCGGAGGCGTTGAGGATGAAGTTCAACGTAATCTGACGCAGCTGCGAGGCGTCGGCGGTGACGCGCGGCAGGTCGGGGGCGAGTTCGAGGCGGAGATTGGCGGAGCGGACGACGGAGCGCTGCGCGAGGGGCAGCATGCCGGTGAGAAGCTCGTTGAGATCGAGCGGCTCCATCGTGAGGCGGCCCTTGCCGGCGTAGGCGAGCATCTGCTGGCAGAGCTCGGCGGCGTGTTGCGAGGCGACCTCGATCTGGCGCAGGTGCGTGGCGGCGGGGGACGTGTCGGGCACGTCGAGGCGCGCGAGCCCGGCGTTGCCGACGATGCTGGTGAGCAGGTTGTTGAAATCGTGGGCCACGCCGCCGGCGAGCTGGCCGAGGCTCTCCAGCTTGTGGCTTTCGAGCAGGCGGCGCTCGATGGCGAGCTTGCCGGCCTCGGCCTGCTTGCGGCTGGTGACGTCGATGACGAGGCCCTCGACGAAGCGCAGCTTGCCGGCCTCGTCGTAAACGCCCTGGCCGCGGGTGAGCACCCATTTCTCGCCGCCCTCGCGGGTGCGGATGCGGTATTCGAGTTCGAAGGGCCGGTGGTTTTCCAGGGCGTCGACCGTGGCGTCGCGGACGATGGGCAGATCGGCGGAATGGACGATGTCGCGCACGCCGACGCGGCCCTCGACAAAATCCGCGGCGGGGTAGCCGGTGAGGGCGAGCGCGCCTTCGCTGAAATAGAGCGGGATCATGTGCCCCTCGAAGCGGCTGCGGAAGGCCATGCCGGGCAGGGCCTGCACGAGGCTCTCGAGCTGACGGCGGCTTTCGCTGAGCTCGGCGGTGCGGTCGGCGACTTCCTTTTCAATATTTTCCGCGCGACGGCCGATGGCATGGATGAGGGCGCAAAGGAGGCCGGTGATGAGGAGACCGCCGAAGAGGCGCCAGGCGGGATAATTCTGCCGCACGCTGCGCTCCCATTGGGCGTGTGGGCGGTAGAGGACGGCCCATTGGTGATCGCCGACGTTGAGCCGGGCCTCCCAGTGGAGACCGATGCGGAATTCGGCCTCGGTGGGGTAGGGCCCGTTGGTGAAGGCGGCCTGCGGGGTGCGGTAATAAATGGAGCGTTCCGCCGGGTCGGTTTCCTCGGGGTCGAAATACAGCGCGTCGAGGCCGAGCGGGGCATTGAGGCGGTAGCCTTCCTCGAGGATATCGCTGACGCGGAACACGCCTTGGACAAAACCGATGATTTGGTGCGGCAGCGCATCGGATTGGTAAACGGGCCAGATCAAGATGACGCCCTGACGGCCGGAGCCGGAGGCCTGCACGAGTTGCACGCGGCGGCTGCTGGCCATGAGGCCGGTGGTGCGGGCGCGGCGCAGTGCCTCGATGGTGGCGCCGAAGGCGAGGTCGTAGCCGAGGGCGGGCTCGTTGCCCGCGAGGGGCTCGACGTAGAGAATCGGCAGGTGGTCGGTGGCCGCGGGGGCGGCGGCGAGGCGGCCATCGGGGCCGAGCGCGGTGAATTGAAACGGCCGGTCGAGCTCGGCGGCGGCCTGCGCCTCGACGGCGGCGCGTTGCGCGGCGGGCACGATGGGCACCCACTCCAGGGCGGTGAAGCCCGGGTAGTGGGCGAGGATATCGCGGGCGGCGGCCGCAAATTCAACGCGGCGGACGTTTTTTGAGCCGGTGAAAAGATGGCGCAGGCCGAAGACGCGGGCCTCGAAATTATCGATGACCTGCTGGTTGATGGTGTTGCGAATCTCGGCGCGGCGGGTGAATTCGGAGCGCACGCGCGCCTCGTCGTTGGCGAGCATCCAGCGGTAGCTGTAGAACGACAGCACGGCTCCAGTGACCGCAATGCACGCGATCGCGAGACGGCGGCGCAGGAAAAAAGGTCGCACGGCTGGACTCATCGGAACCCGGCAGCATGGCGGGCCGCGGAGGCGCGGCAATCATCAAGCAACAAGCAGCGGAGAAATGAGCCGCTTGGGCGCGGGGATCCGCCCTGCGACTACAACCGGTAGGGCAGCGGGAAGCGGGCGGTCAGTGCGACGACTTTTTGCTTCGTGGCGGCGAGCGCGGCGGCTTCGTCGGGCGTGCCGATGGCGGAGAGCACGCCGTCGATCAGCGCGGCGATCTCGGCCATCTCGGCCTCCTTGAGGCCGCGGGTCGTCATCGCCGGCGTGCCGAGGCGGATGCCCGAGGCCTGGAAGGGCGAGCGGGTTTCGAAGGGCACGGTGTTTTTGTTACACGTGATGTTGGCCTTATCGAGGGTCTCCTGCGCGACCTTGCCGGTGAGTTCGGGGAACTTGGCGCGGAGATCGACGAGCATGAGGTGGTTGTCGGTGCCACCGGAATTGATCTTGTAGCCGCGGGCGGTCATCGCGGCGGCGAGCGCGCGGGCGTTGGCGATGATCTGGGCGGAGTAGGCCTTGAAATCGGGCTTGAGGCACTCGCCGAAGCACACGGCCTTGGCGGCGATGACGTGCATGAGGGGGCCGCCCTGGCCGCCGGGGAAAACGGCGGAATCGATGGCCTTGGCGTGCGCGGCCTTGCACATGGTGAGACCGCCGCGCGGGCCGCGCAGGGTCTTGTGCGTGGTGGTCGTCACGAAATCAGCGTGCGGAAAAGGCGACGGGTGGTGGCCGGAAGCAACGAGGCCGGCGATGTGCGCGATGTCGGCAAACAGGAACGCGCCGACGGAGCGGGCGATCTCGCCCATGCGGGCGAAGTCGATGACGCGCGAGTAGGCGCTGGCGCCGACGGTGATCATCTTCGGCTTTTCGCGGGTGGCGACGGCGGCGAGTTCGTCGTAGTCGATGAGGCCGGTGTCTTCGCGGACGCCGTATTGGACGAACTGGTAGAGCTTGCCGGAGAAATTGGCGGGATTGCCGTGCGTGAGGTGGCCGCCGTGGCTGAGATTCATGCCGAGGATCTTGTCACCGGGCGAGAGGACGGCGGTGTAGACGGCGAAATTGGCCTGCGAGCCGGAGTGGGGCTGCACGTTGGCGTGGTCGGCGCCGAAGAGTTTTTTCGCGCGCTCGATGGCGAGGGTCTCGATCTTGTCGACCTGTTCGCAGCCGCCATACCAGCGTTTACCCGGGTAGCCTTCGGCGTATTTGTTGGTGAGGACGCTGCCTTGGGCGGCGAGGACGGCGGGGTAGGTGAAGTTTTCCGACGCGATGAGCTCGATATGGCTCTGCTGGCGCGCGAATTCGCCGGCGATCGCGGCGTAGACTTCAGGGTCGATGGCGGGGAGCGGAGCGGCGTTGAGCGACATGGGATTTTCGATTTGGGAGGTTCGATTTTCGATTGGACAAGGAAGGAGGCTCGGGAATCGGAAATCGAGAATCGAAAATCAAAGATTACGCCGGCGGAGCCGGCAAGAGTGTCTTAAGATGCGCCACCAGACTCGGGATGGCGTCGACCATCTCATCGCGGGCGAGTTCGTAGACGCGGAGCGGGCCGCCGTAGGGATCGGGGATCTCCTTGTCGCCCTTCTGCGGCATGAACTCACGGAAGAGGTGGAGATTCTTGGGCGGCGGCTCGGCCTGGAGCTGGATCATGGCGCGGTGCGACTCGGTCATGCCGAGCACGGCGAGGGAGTTGTCGAGCAAGGCCTGCGTGACGGGCTGGCTCTTGTGGCCGGCGAGGTTGATCCCGACTTTTCTCAGGGCCAGGACGGAGTTTTCGGAGACGGGCTCGCCGTTGCGGGCGGCGATGCCGGCGGAGATGACCTTGAGCGAGCGGAGCGGCTCGGGTTGCGCAGCGAGGGCGTGTTGGAGGAGTCCGGCCGCCATGGGGCTGCGGCAGATATTGGCCGTGCAAACGACAAGGATGTGACCGGGCGCGGGCATATGGGAACAGAAGCTGTGGGCTTTGGGCCGGAAGCTAAAGGCAGAAAGCGGCGAAAGGCAAAACCGGCGGGCGGGTCAGCGGCCGAGGGCCTGCAGGGCGCGGTGCAGGTGGACGGCGCGTTGGAGCGTGGCGTCGATCAGCGGGGCGGTGGAGATGGCGGGGGCCGGGGTGGCGGGCGCGATGGTGCCGGGGGTGCTTTTTTCATCCTCATCGGCGGGCTCGTATTCCCAGGGCTCGCCGGCGGCGCGGCGGCGGACCATTTCGGCTTCGTCGTGGCGGGGCTTGGTGACTTTTTCCTCGATGAGAGCGGCGAGCGTGGTGCCTTGCGCGAAGGCATCGTAGGCGCGGCGTTCGGTGTCGGCGGTGGTTTTGGTGATCGGGACGTCGGGCGCGAATCCGGGCGCGGGCTGGCCGAGGGTGAGGGTGCCGGCGGGGAGCGCGGCGGTGCTGAGCGCGTGGAGCAGAGCGGGTGCGGTCGCGGCGTTGGCGAGCAGGAGCACGGGCGTGCGCGGCCCAGCGTGGAACTTGAGCCAGGCGGTGAGCGCATCGCCGGCCGCGTCGTCGCCGGTGGCGTAGCGCAGGTCGAGGATGCAGGCCTTGGCGGTGGCCGACGCGGGTAAGTCAGCCGGAAGCGTGGTGAGACGGTAGTAGGCGAGGCCTGCGCCGAGGTCTTGTGCAGTGGCGGCGTGAACGGTGGCAGCGGGCGAGAGAGCGAGTAAGAGAACGAGAACGAAGAACGATTTATTCATCGGCGGTTCAATTGCTTCGCCCCGATGTCGCGGCGGAAATATTTTGAGCTGCACTGGATGGCGTCGCAGGCGGCGTAGGCATCGGTGGCGGCCTGGCGCAGCGTGGGCGCGAGGGCGGTCACGCCGAGGACGCGGCCGCCATTGGTCACGACCTGGCCGGCGGAATTTTTCGTGGTGCCGGCGTGGTAGATGGTGACCTGGCCGGGCGTCGTGACGGGGAAGGTGATGACGTCGCCCTTGGAGAATTTGTCCGGGTAACCTCGGGCGGCGATGACGACGCAGAGGGCGTGGACGTTTTCCTTAACGCGGAGGGCGTAGCCGGCGAGACGGCGTTGGGCGGCGAGCCAGAGGAGTTCGAGGAGATCGCTGGCGAGGCGGGGGAGGACGACTTGCGTCTCGGGGTCGCCGAAGCGGGCGTTGTATTCGATCACGCTCGGGCCGGTGGGCGTGAGCATGATGCCGATGAAGAGCGTGCCGCAGTAGTCGAGACCTTCGTCGGCGATGGCGTTAACGGAGGGGCGGACGATTTCGTGTTCGATGCGGGCGAGGAGGGCGGGGGTGACGACCTCGGCGGGCGAATAGGTGCCCATGCCGCCGGTGTTGGGGCCGGTGTCGCCGTCACCGATGCGCTTGTGATCCTGCGAGGTCGGAAGGATGACGTAGTCGCGACCGGAAACGACGACGAGGATGGAGGTCTCCTCGCCGACGAGGCAGTCCTCGATGAGGATCTGGCTGCCGGCGGCGCCGAATTTATTGCCCGCGAGCATATCGCGGACGGCGGCTTCGGCCTCGGCGAGGGTTTGCGCGACGACGACGCCTTTGCCGGCGGCGAGGCCGTCGGCCTTGATGACGATCGGGGCGCCGCGGGTTTTCAGGTAGGCGAGGGCGGGATCGACGGCGGTGAAGATGCCGGCGGGCGCAGTGGGAATCCTGTGCTTCAGCAGGATGTTCTTCGTGAAAATCTTGGAGGCTTCGAGGCGGGCGCCGGCGGCTTTCGGGCCATAGACCGGAATGCCGGCGGCGATGAGCTGGTCGGCGAGACCGAGGGCGAGCGGCACTTCCGGACCGACGACGACAAAGGCGATTTTTTCGCGCTGCGCGAGGCCGACGAGGCCGGCGACATCATCGGCCGCGACCGGGAAGCAGGGCGCGTCCTGCGCGATGCCGGCGTTGCCGGGCGCGCAGATCACGCGGGGCGCGGCGGGCGAGGCGAGGAGCGAGCGGACGAGCGTGTGCTCGCGACCGCCGCCGCCGACGACGAGAACGGACCGCGGCAGCGCCGCGGAGTTGAGGGATGAGGGTTGAGAGGTGAGAGCCACGAGTGAACACGGATGAACGCGGATGAGCGCGGCGTAAAGCCGGGGTTGCGGGCGATGTGTCATGTAACCTGCGAGGAAACCCGGCGTCTTACTTGACCCCGCGCCGCCGGCGCGAGGTAGTGCTGGTATCTGTTTTTATTCACTTAATCTATGATCACATCCTTGGGTAACATGGCCGGCTGGGTGCGCGTGGGCGCGGTTTGGAGTGCATTGGCGGTCGGGTTGAGCGCCCAGACGCTGCCGGAGCAAGCGGTGGAGCTGCCGGCGTTTTCGGTAAACGCGGATGACGATGCGGACGAAACCTTCGATACCACCGGGATGGGCGCGGGCGACGCGGAGATGAACGACCCGGTGTTTGCGAATGAGCTGACGGCGGTGGACTACGACTTGGAAGAGGCGTTGGAGAGCGATACCGCGGCGGAGCTGACGAACCTGGGCACGCCCTCGCCCGCGGATGCGGTGGCGGGGGAGCAGCGGTTGAATCTGCGGGGGTTTCCGACGCCCGTGCTGCGGAACGGGTTTATCCAAATGGGAATCCTGGAGACGCTGAACGTGGATCGGACGATCGTCATCCAAGGTCCGCTGGTGCCGGTGTTGGGCCGGGCGGCGCCGGGTGGGATCCAGAATTTTCTCACGGCGCGGCCCTCGGCGCGCGCGCGCAACCGGGTGGACGTGAGCACGGCGTCGGACGGACGCACGCGGCTGCGCTGGGAAATGACGGGCGCGGTGCAGCCAAAGAAACTCTGGCAGCGCTGGGCGGTGGACTGGCAGCGACGCGTGGGCGACGAGGCATTCATGCGCGAGGAAGATTTGGCGGTGAGCGGGTCGCTGACGTGGAAGCACAGCCGGGCGGCGAGCAGCATGGTGAGCGTGGACTACCGGCGCTATGACGGACACCCGACGGCGGGCATCCCGGAATACAAGGAGACGGCGCTGGGTAAAACAATCGCGCCTTACCGGCCGCTGGCGGACTTCAACGTGAACGGGCCGGAGGCGGGGGTGACGCGCGAGACCTTGCTGGTGGCGCTGCAATTTGACCGGCAGGTGAACCGGGCGATCGCGTTGCGGGTGGCGGCGGAAGGCTGGACGCGATCGATCGAGCAAGAGCGGTTCACGGCGTCGCAATACGTGCTGGAGACGGGGCGCATGGCGGGTATTCGCGAACCGCGGCACGGGACGCAGGAACAGGAGGCGGTGGCGGCGCATGCGGAGGTGACCGGGCGGTTTCGCACGGGGAAAATCGACCACAAGCTGCTGGGCTTTGCCGGGGTGACGTGGGGCGACTACCGGCGGGACGACCGGGCGCTCAGCGTGGCGGAGCGCGACGCGCTGCCGGAGACGGTGCGGAGCTTCGATCCGTTTCGACCGGATTTCACTTACCCCGCGTTTGATCCGGAACGCTATTCGCGGGTGATCACGGCGCGCACGCAGGCGGCGCGGTATTCGACGCTGGAGCTGGGCGACCGGATTTCGCCGGACCAGGGCCGCACGGTGGTGACGGCAGGGCTGCGGTATGACGAGGTGGATCTTCACATCCGGGACGGGCGGCCGGCGGCGGTGTTTCCGCGGGTGGAGGATCGCACGGCGCAGTTGAGCTACCATGCGGGCGTGAATTACCAGCTGGTGCGCAACCGGGCGCTGTTGTTTGCGACGACGAGCACGGCATTTGACCCGACGACGCCGGTGGACAGCCGCACGGGGCAGATTCAGAAAAACGAAACGACGCTCGGCTACGAAGCGGGACTCCGCGGCCGGGTCGCGGCGAAGCGGCTCGATTACACCGTGTCGGGTTTTCTCCTCTACAACCGCGACATCGCGCGGCGCAATCCGCTCTATGACGATCCGATCCTCGACGTGAACCAGACGCAGCCGCAACTCGTGGCGGCTGGCGAGGAGCGGTTTGCGGGGTGGCGGGCGGATGGACGCTACCGGTTTAGCGACCGGCTGTATCTCGCGGTGCGCGGGGTGCGGATGGATGCGATCACGACGAAGTCCCCGGCCTTGGGCTCCGAGGTGGGGCAACAAGTGGCGCGATTGCCGCGCGAGACGGCGACGGTGCAGATGCGCTACGGGCCGGCGAAGGGCGCGGCGGGATTTAACGCGAGCGCGGGGCTGAGCTACATCGGCGATTACGTGGCGAACTACGAGGACAGCCGGCACGCGTATCTGGCGTATCCGGACTACACGTTGTTGAGCCTGGGCGCGGGCTACTCCTGGAAGATTGGCGAACGGCAGGCGAGTGTGGGCGTGAGCCTGCGCAATGTGCTCGATCGCGATCTGCTGGCCAGCAACGCGCGCACGAATGCAGGACGGTCGGTGGGCGTCTCGGCGCGGATGATGTTTTAAGTGGAGCGGGGCGACGGGCCCAGTGATGGGCTCTCCCGCGACGCTGGCGCTACCGGACTTTGAGGAATTTCCCGACAGCCTTGGGATTGAGGGCGGCGTCGCGGATTTTGAAGAGGGCGAGGGTTTCCTCGCGCGCGATGGATTCGCGGCCGGACTCGAAGAAATCGAGGATGAAGCCGGCGAGGTCGCGGAAGATGGGGTCGGGGCTGGTGTCGACGTGCACCGTCTTGGCGTCGGTCGTCACCACGGCGCGGAAG
Source organism: uncultured Opitutaceae bacterium (assembly GCA_964525935.1). Lineage (GTDB taxonomy): Bacteria > Verrucomicrobiota > Verrucomicrobiia > Opitutales > Opitutaceae > UBA2377. The sequence continues at coordinate 174,475 of CAZGJZ010000003.1, forward strand.
GCGCAGTCGCCATTCGTGTGAACGAACACACTGCCGGTGCGGCCGCCGGTGAAGCGGACATGCAGTTCATTGTGATTCGGACCGTCGTTAAGGCGCATCACGGCTTCGACCGCGGGGCCCATCGCGGCAACGAGCATCTCGAGCGGGTGGATGACGTATTCCTCGAAGCTGCGGCCGCCGCCCCAGACGCGGAGGTGGCGGATGTTATCGCGGCCGAGTTCGGCCACGGTGCGGTTGAGGCTCGCGGCGCAACGCAGCGCGGAGCTGGTGATGACCGGCACGCCGTGGCGGTCGGCGAGGGCAAAGAGCCTACGCGCGGTCTTGAGGTCGGGCGCGAAGGTTTTGTCGATGTAGGTCGGCTTGCGGAGCTGGAAGGCTTGGCGGGCCAGCTCCAGGTGGACTTCGGGATTTGACGGTGCGAGCACGACGAGCGCATCGCAGTCGGCCATCTCGCGGACACGGGTGACGTAGGGCACGCCTTTCGTTGCGGCCCACTGGCGTCCGCCGGTTTCGTCCTGCGCCCAGCATTTCGCCACTTCCCAGCCGCGGGCTTTCAGGTCGCCGCGCAGGAGGTCGAGGTAGACGTTGGCGTGGAAGTTATCGAGCTGATGATCGATGTAGCCGATGCGTTTCATCGTGCGCAGGAAGGGTTCAACGTGAGGCGATGCGCTGGAGGCGGCCGGATTTCGCGGAGGCGTAGGCGGCGGCGATGACGCGGGCGGACGCGAGACCATCGTCCACGGTCACGGTCGGGCGGGAGCCGGTTTGCACGCAGGTGAGGAAGGTGCGGATCTCGGTGGTGAAGCGGTCGGGCGCCTGGCTCACGTCGACGGTGCGCTCGTCGTTTTCGCCTTCGATGCGATAGGCGAGGGCGGGACGGCCGGGGATCCAGTAGTTCACGGTGAGGGTGCCCTTGGTGCAGAGAACCTCGACAAAGTTGATCGCGTGCGGCGTGGAGTAGCAGCAGGCGATTTCGCCGACGCAGCCGCGCTTGCCGCGGAGAAAGAGCAGGCCGAAATCCTCGACGGCGGCCTTTTGCTCAAGGTTGGCGACCTGGGCCTGCACGGCGGTGACATCGCCGAGGAGGAAGCGAAAAATGTCGACGGCATGCGCGGCGTTGTCGGCGACGCAGCCGCCGCCGGAGAGCTTGGGATTGGCGCGGTGGTTGCCCTTGAGCACGAATTTCCCGGCGAACATGTTGCGGAAAAAGAGCGGCCGGCCGAGCACGCCGCTGGCGAGGAGTTTTTTGGCTTCAATGATCGGCGGATGAAAACGGTGGCAGTAGGCCGTCATGAAGAGGCTGCGGCGCTTTTTGACGGCGGCGGCGAGGCGGCGGGAACGAGGGACGTCGATCTCAAGCGGCTTTTCGCAGAGGACGGGAATGCGCGCCTGGACAAAGGGCAGGCAGTGCTCGAGGTGAAAGGCGGGCGGCGTGCAGATGCTGACGGCGTCGAGCGTGCCCGGCTTGGCCATGGCGGCGAGCGAGTCGGCGACTTGCGCGCCGGTTTCCTTCGCGAGGGCCTCGGCAGAGGCGCGGTTGACGTCGTAGACGAGCGCGATGGGCACGCCCGCCTTGCGATAGGATTCTGTGTGCAGACGGCTGATGCCGCCGCAGCCGACGATGCCGACTTGGAGTTCGCTGAGCGTTTTCATGGGGTGTGAAAGAGGCAGGGGAGGAGCGGAACGCTGGGGATGGTTGAATCGACGGGTCAATGCGATAGCGCGTCGCCGTCGGGTTTAAGACGATCTTGCCGCGGAAAACCGCCATGGGCAGTGCGCAGCGCCCGGCCGGCGGCCGGGCCTACAATGATCCGAAAGGCCGGGTGACGTTACAGCACCTGTAGCTTTTTGCGGTAGAACTTCACGACCTCGTCGGGGTCGTCGGTGAAGAGGATGTAGTCGGCCATCCATGAGGGGGCGCGTTTGTCGCGGATCATGGTGTTCACCTGTTTGCGGAGATCGCCCCAGAATTTGGCGTTGAAAAACACGTAGGGCACGCGGGGACGGATGCCGAGTTTCAGGTTGCAGAGCTCGATGCCGATTTCCTCGAGCGTGCCGACGCCGCCGACGTTGAAGATGCAGAAATCGGCGGCCTCGAACCATTTTTGGCGGAAGTGGCGGGCGGATTCCTGGAAGGTGTTGAAAAAATCGACCCCGAGCTCGGGGGGCTGCGCCTCGAGTTCGAGGAAGCAGGCGCCGGTGAGCGCGCCTTTGCCGCGGGCCTGGTCGGTCGCGAGGCGCATGACGCCGCCGCCGCCGCCGGTGAGGACGCCGAGGTTGCCGCCGAGGAAGCCGGTGAGTTTGTCGACGAGCGCGGAGATGCGGTCGGTGTCGGCCTGGTCGAGGCCCACGGCGGAACCGTAGAACGCGAGGATGGTGCTTTCCTGGAATTTGCGGGCGGATTCCTCGCGAACGAAGAAGCCGTGGTCGCGCTTGTAGGTGTGGAGGTAGAGGTCCTTGGTCACCTCGTCATACCAATACACCTGCACGCCGATGGAGTGGAACGTGTCGAGGCGGGCGTGGGCGTTACTGGAGAGAAAATAGCCGTGGGTGCGCGAGGCCTTGCGGAAGATGATGCGCTTGAGCTTCACGTCGCCGATGCGGGTGATGAGCTCCATGTGCTCAAGGAGGTCGGGAAAATAATCGACGATGAGCGTGTCCGCGTCGGCGGGCGCGGCGTCGAGGGCCTGAATCAGCGTGCGGCTGCCGATGGGACAGGCTTCACCGGCGAGCAATTTGCGAAGCTCGTCGTCGGCGGCGCGGACGAGGATGGTGCGGTTCTCCATCGTGGCGCTCTGGCCGCGGACGGTGATCTTGGTCTTGGGCCGGGCTTCGGCGGTGTCGAGGGCCGGGGACTGGTCGAGGCACTTGAAGAGGCTGGCGGCGGTGCCGAGGAGGCGCTGGCGTTTTTTGGTGAGGGTCTTGGCCTCGGGATCGGTGAACGGCGGCGCGCGGAACACCTCGACGGAAACCATGGGATTTACCACCGGGTGGCTGCCGGTGTTGTAGATCTCGAGCATGATGTTCGTGCCGAAGGTTTTCACCGGATCGAGGAGAACGGCGCTGGTGTGGAGGCCGAAGTTGCCCTCGCCGGGGTTGAGGACGACGAAGTGCTCCTTAAGATACATGGAGCAACTGGTGAGGATACCGGAGCTCGGCGGGATGCTGAGCGGCGCGGCGTCGTGGCGGACCTGGACCTTGTCGATGAAGGAGCGGCCGGCGTAGCCGCTGACGATGTGCTCGAAGTTGAGGCGCTGGAGGCGGGGGTTGATCGTGTAGCTGACGGCGTGCGGCGTGAAGAAGACGCGGCCGCCGGAATCGATGGAAATGGTGTTGGGGAGCTTGAGCAGGTTCTGCTGGATGGCGGCCCAGATTTCGGTGCTGGAGAGCTTGGCGGCGGCGGGCGCGTAGAAGAGGCGGCCGGCGGGGGTGCCGGAGCGGAGGAGTTTTTTCCAGTAGGCGGCGTGGGGGAAACTCTGGTCGTAGATGAAGGCCTCGGCGTCGAGCACGACGCGGTTGCCGTCGAGGACGGGGGCGCCGTGGAGCAGCATCTCGATGCCGATGCGGGCGAGGGAGCTGCGCTCGGTGAACTTGAGTTGGGTGAGGTGGGCCTTGAGGAAGTCGAGTTCGGCCGGGTTGCGGGGCCAGAAGGCCAGCTTGAGGGCGACGCTGCGGGCGTCCTGATTTTTCACCGTCAGGATCTGGCCGTCCTGACTGGTCCAAAATTGGTCGGGAGTCATGATGAAAGAGGTCGGAAAGTGGCCCAAGGCGCCCGGAGACACAAGCGGGGAGTAATGAGTTGCCTTCCCTGCAGGCGGCTGGCACATCCAAAAACTCCACGGCACAAAATTCGCCGCCAGCTTACTTATACCGTCCCAACCTCAACGCATGAAACTCAAATTCATCCTCACGACCGGCCTGCTGAGCCTCGGTGCTGTCACCGCGATGCAAGCGCAGGAGGTCAAGTTCAACGTCCCCGGCCAGACCGCCGCTCCGGCGCCGGCCGCTCCTGCTGCGCCGGCTCCGGCCCCCACCGCGGCCCCGGCGGCACCTGAGCAAACCTTCACGGAAGCGCAGATCATGGAGTCCTTCGGCTGGTTCGTCGCGGCGCGCATCGGCGTGCACAGCCTCGAATTCACGCCGGAGCAGATTAACTCCTTCGTCAAGGGCGTCGGCCAGGCCGCGTCCGGCAAGGACGCTCCCTACGAGCTCGGCAAGATTGGTCCGGCGATGGACCAGTTCATCCAGCAGCGCCAGCTGGCCGCGATGGCCAAGCTGAAGGCCAAGAACGACGAGGCCTCGGCCGCGTTCTTCGCATCGCTCAAGGGCAAGGCTGGCGTCGTCACGCTGCCGAGCGGCTTGGCTTACGAAATCGTGCAACCCGGCACGGGCGAAAACCCGAAGGCGACGGACACGGTCACGGTGCACTACACCGGCACGCTCATTGACGGTCATGTCTTCGACAGCTCCATCAAGCGCGGTGCGCCCGAGACGATCGCGCTCACCGAGGTTGTCCCCGGCTGGACCGAGGGCCTGCAGAAGATCAACAAGGGCGGTAAGATCAAACTCTACGTCCCGGCGGATCTGGGCTACGGCGAGCGCGGTGCGGGCGAAATCCCGCCCGGTGCGACGCTGATCTTCGACATCGAGCTGATCGATTTCGGGCCCACCCCGGCTGCTCCCGCAGCGGCTCCGGCTCCTGCGCCTGCGAGCAAGTAATCGCGGTGTCAGTAAACCGGGCGAGTCGCCCGGCGAGATTTTCCAAGCCCCGCCAACATGGCGGGGCTTTTTGTTAGGTCATTCAGACCGGGCTTGCAGCGGCCCGGGCGTCGGCGAGGAAGGCGTCGACCTCGGCGGGCTGGGTATCCCAGCTGCACATGAGGCGGTAGCCGTGCGGGCCGACGAAGGCATAGAAATGCCAGCCGAGGGCGGCGAGTTTGGCGGCGACGGCGGGCGGGAGTTCGACGAAGACGCCGTTGGCCTCGACGGGAAAGAGCAGGCGCGCGCCGGGCAGCGTGCGCAGGCCGGAAGCGAGGCGTTGCGCCATGGTGTTGGCGTGCGTGGCGTGGCGCAGCCAGGCGCCGTCGCGGAGCATGCCACTCCATTGGGCGGCGGCGAAGCGCATCTTGGAGGCGAGCTGGCCGGATTGTTTCACGCGGTAATCAAAATCGCGGGCGAGGGTTTTGTTGAAAAACACGACGGCCTCGGTGGTGTGCATGCCGTTCTTGGTGCCGCCGAAGCTGAGGACATCGACGCCGGCGCGCCACGTGAAGTCGGCGGGTTTCAGGCCGGGCCCGGATCCGCGGGCGGCGAGGGTGGCGGCGGCGTTGGCGAAGCGGGCGCCGTCCATGTGCACGGCGAGACCGTGGCGCCGGGCGGTGGCGGTGAGTGCCTGAATCTCAGCGAGCGAGTAGAGCGTGCCGAGTTCGGTGGATTGCGTGATCGAGATCGCCGCGGGGCGGGCGTAGTGCACGCCGTGGCCGCGGTGCATGGCGGCCTCGACATCGGCGGGGAGAATTTTGGCGCCGTCGCCGGGCAGCGGCTGGAGCTTGGCGCCGCCGGAGAAGAATTCCGGTGCGCCGCATTCGTCGGTCTCGAGGTGCGAGACCTGATGGCAGAGGACGCTCTGGTAGGTGCGGGCGAGGGCGGAAATGGCGACGGAGTTGGCCGCGGTGCCGTTGAAAACGAAGAAGACCTCGCAGTCGGTCTCGAACACACCGCGGATGAGCGCCTTGGCCTGCGCGGTGAGCGCATCCTCGCCGTAGCTGGGGACGCGGCCGACGTTGGCGGCGTTGAGGGCGGCGAGTGCCTCGGGGCAAATGCCGGCGGTGTTGTCGCTGGCGAAGGTGTAATCGTCTCGGGGTGCGGCGGACATGGGGAGAGTGGAACAGCAAAGCGCGACGCGGGCCAAGGTGTTTTCGTGTTTGGCAAGCCGGGGATGAGGCCGTTGCCTTCCGCCACGCATGCAAGCCGCCGACGTTAATCTCTACCTGGTTGGGTTCATGGGCACCGGCAAGAGCACGATCGGCCGGGCGGCGGCGCAGCGGCTGGGTTTTCACCTGCTGGACAGCGACCACGAGATCGAGCGGCAGCAGGGCAAATCGATCCCGGATATTTTTGCGCAGCTGGGCGAGCCGGCGTTTCGCACGTATGAACGGCAGTTTATCGAGGGAGGACATCCGGCCGAGCGGACGGTCGTGGCCTGTGGCGGCGGGCTCGTGGTGCAGCCGGGCATGCTCGATGCGTTGCGGAGTCGCGGCGTGGTGATCTGCCTGCACGCCTCGCTGGCGACGGTGTTGGAGCGCACGCAGCGCAACCGCAACCGGCCCCTGCTGGATGTGGCGGATCCCTCGGAGCGCATCCGCACGCTCTATGCGGAGCGCGAGGCGATCTACAAACGCGCGGGCACGGTGATCCTGACTGACTCGCGGCCGTTGAACGACATCGTCGCGCATGTGGTGCGCACGTGGCGGCGCGAAGCGATGGATTTTGCGAAGGCGCACGGCGGGAGCGCGTGAGCATGGACGCGCGGCAAGAGGCGTTGCGCCGCCGGGTGGCCGGGATCGGTTTCGACGACATGCGCGTGGCGCAGGTGGCGCCGGTGCCGGGTGGCCGTTTGCAGGCGTGGCTGGACGCGGGCATGCAGGCCGACATGGCCTGGATGGAACGCTCGGCGGCGAAGCGGCTCGATCCCGAGCTGGTGCTGCCCGGGGCGCGCTCGGTGATCATGTTCGGCGTGAGCTACGCCACGGGTGCGTTGCAGCAAAAGGGACCGGTGTGGGCGCGCTACGCGCTTTACGAGGATTATCACGACACGATCAAGCCGGCGCTCGTCGCGGTGGGCCGCGCGCTGGAGGAAATCTACGGCGTGGCGGAGGCGGACTACCGTTACTACGTCGATACCGGACCGGTGTTGGAACGCGGTTGGGCGGCGAAGGCCGGGCTCGGCTTTACGGGGAAGAACGCGATGCTGATTTCGCGGCGACACGGGAACTGGCTGTTCCTGGCCTCCATGCTCACGCGTGTGCCGCTCGCGCCGGACGCGCCGGTGCGGGTGCAGCAAAGCGGCTTCGCGGATGTGGGCCTGTTGTGTGGCAAGTGCACACGCTGTCTCGACGCTTGCCCCACGCAGGCCTTTGCGGCGCCGGGCGTGGTGGATGCGCGCCGGTGCATCTCGTATCAGACGATTGAGAACAAGGGCATCATTCCGCGCGAACTCCGGGCGGGGATCGGCCGGCACATCTACGGTTGCGACGTGTGCCTGGAGGTTTGCCCGTGGAACCGGTTTGCGAGCGAGGGGCGGCGGTTGCTGTTGTCGGCGCGGTTCGAGCTGCCGGCGCTGTCGCTCGCGGATTTGCTGGCGATGACCCCCGAGCGGTTTGCGGCCGTCTTTCGCAAGACGGCGATCAAGCGCGTGAAGCTCGGCGGGCTGTTGAGAAATGCGTGCGTGGTGGCGGGCAACGAAGGCGACCTGACGCTGCTGCCCCAGCTCGTGGGACTGGCCGCGCACCCGTTGCCGATGGTGCGGGCGCACGCGGTGTGGGCGGTGCGGAAGCTGGCCGGGGAAAACGCGGCGCAACTGCTGGCCGCGACGCGGGCGGATGAGGCGGATGCCAGCGTGCTGGCGGAATACGCAGGCGCGGTGTGAAGCGGCCTGTTCCTAGCGGGAGAAGATTTCGTTCATCCGCGCAGTGAAGCTGACGGGCGGACGCACGGGTTTGCCGGTGCGGTCGATGAAGGCGTGCAACGTGTGGCCGGTGACGAGCAATTCTTTGCCGCGGTAGAGCTGATATTCGAGGCGGATACGGAGAAGCGGTTTTTCGCGCAGCGTCGTGACGATCGCGACGGTGTCGTCGTAGACGGCGGGGCGCAGGTATTTTACCGCCGCTTCGAGGACGGGGAGGCGAAAGCCATCGGCCTCGAGCGCGCGATAAGGGATGCCCTGCTCCTTGAGCAGGTGGGTGCGGCCGATCTCGAACCACGGAAGGTAGTTCGCATGATAGACGATGCCCATCATGTCGGTCTCGGCGTAGCGGACGATGACTTCGGTGCGGGAGGTGATCATGGCGAAGGGGCGGGCGGAGGCAGGTCGAAGAGGACGCGGGCGGACTGTTCCCAGCAGTTGCGGCGCGCCCATTCGCGGCCGGCGTCGCCGAGCTGCTGGCGCAGCGCAGCGTCGTCCATGAGGCGGGCGAAGGCGGCGGTGAGTTCGACGGGCGCATCGGGCGGCACGAGCAGTCCGGTGACATTGTGCGCGACGGCCTCGCTGACGCCGCCCACTGCGTGGGCGACGATGGGCAACCCGTGAGCGGAAGCCTCCAGGTAAACGAGCCCGAAACCCTCGACGCTCAGGCCGTGGTTGATGCTCGTCATGGCAAAGATATCGGCCTGCGCGTAGATGGCCTCGAGTTGGTCGTCGGGCACGTTGCCGAGGAACTTGACGGGGAAATCTGCCTGGGCGGCGGCGGCCTGGAGGGTTTGCTCGTAGTTGCCTTTGCTCTCGCCGGCGACGAGCCAGTATTCGAGCCGCGCGCGCTGGGCGGCGGGGAGGCCTTGTAACGCTTGCAGCGTTTGCAACTGACCCTTGCGTGGGTGGAGGCGGCCGACCGTGAGAACCACGATTTTATCGGCGGGCCGCGTCACCGCGGCGGGGCGGCGGGCAGCCGGGGCAGCCGGTGCAGTGAAATCGGCGCGCAGGGCGCCGGGCGTGAGGAAGATTTTCGGCGCGGCCTCGGGAAAGTGCGTGCAGAGCAACTCCTGCGTGTAATGAGTGAGCGTGCTGACGCGGGCGGCGTTGCGGATGAGGCGGCGGGTGAGCCAGCGTTTGAGGGGGTGGCGGTGGAACTTGAGGATTTCGGAACCGTGAAACGTGAGGATCAGCCGCGTCGGCCGAAAAGCCTTGAGGAACTGCAGGGACATCAGCGTGAGCATCGGTCCGGGCTCGGAAAGGTAGACGGTGGCGTAGCGCAGCTGCCGGCGATGGCGGATGAGTTCCCGCGCCAGCTCGAGGAGACAGAGGAAGTTATGCGTGCCCTTGAGAGCGAGACGCCGCACGCGGAAGGGCCAGGGTTTTTCCACCTCGCCGCGCGGGAGGGCCTGCGCCCAGACCTCGACCTCGCAGCCCAGCAGCGCGCTGGCGCGGGCGATTTCCTCGGTGACGGTCGCGATCCCACCGCGGCGCGGGTAGAATTCGTGGGTGAGGATATAGATGGGCGAGGCGCTCATGCGCGGGTCGGAGCGGGCTTTCGGATGAGGGAAAGCGTTGAGGGGCGAGAGTTAGGGACAGTGAACTTGGAGTGGCAAGCGCGGCATGCCGTCGCAAGATGCGAACTACGCAACTTTGCGCACGTTGCGGCCGGGTTGCAGACAAGAAATGGGTTTACATCCCACGGGGCCATAACATACAAGAAATGAACAATGCCAGAAGCAGTTCACTCCAGTCAGGGCAGCAACAAGCCATTTCCGATTGTTATCAAGCCGGTTGCGCCCGAAGACGAATCCGCTCTGCGCGAATCCCTGAAACGGTGCTCGCCCTCGACGTTTGAAGCGGCGATCCAATTTCGCAAAACCGGCAACCCCGAGCACTTGCCTGCGGTTGTGATCGGCGTGATCGAGCGCTTTGTGGAGCCCGATTTGCGCGTCAAATTGAAGGATGCCGATGATGATCTCCGCCTGATCGAGGACCTCGGCATCGACTCCCTGACGATGATGGAAATCGTCATCCTCGTGGAAGATGTGCTGCAGATGTCGATCAACAACGACGAGCTGCGTAACCTGCGCACGGTCGGCGACGTAAAGACTTTCATCGACTGCAAGGTCCGCGGCCTGCCACTGCCCAAGCCCACCAAGTTCCTGCCGATCGAGCAGATCGCGGCGACGATGCCGATCCAGCCCCCGTTCCTGTTCCTGAACGAGGCCTCGGTCAGCTCGAGTGCGGCCAATGCCAAATACAAGATTTCCGGCCAGGAGTTTTTCCTGCAGGGCCACTTCAAGGACAACCCGGTGATGCCTGCCTCCATCATGCTTGAGGCACTGGGCCAGCTGGCGGTGCTTTTCCTGTTGGAAGGCCTCGTGCCCGAGCCCGGCAAGGTGGTTAATCCCCAGATGATTTTCTTCACCGGCTGCGAGGGCGTTCGCGCCCACCGCGTGTGCAAGCCGGGCGACATCCTCACGATGTCGATCAAGCCCAAGCGCATGAAAATGCCGCTGGCCACGTTTGAAGGCACGATCCGCGTGGGCCAGGAAAAGGCCGTGATTGCCGAGGAAATCACCCTGACATTCGGCTTCTCCGAGGCTGCCGTGCAGCCCGCGGGTGCAGTCAATGGTGCCGCGCACGCTGGCGCAGCGGTCAACGGCGAGTCGGCGCAGGCCACGCCCCCGCTGCGGGTCGCTGCCAGCGCCTGAACGACGCGCAATTTTTCCGCGGCGGTTCCGCAAGGACCGCCGCTTTTTTATCGGTGCCTCCCGCGTTGACCGCGGACGCTGAAACGCCTTCGCTTTGGGGCACAAATATTACGCGAACCCAGAACAGCCGGCCCGTTTAAGGGTCTGATTGCAGAATCCAATTTCCCCATCCTGATGCCCAGAGTTTTTATCACCGGAATCGGCCTGATTACGAGCATTGGCAATGACGCCGCTTCGGTTTCCTCCAGCCTGCGCGAAATGCGCCACGGGTTTGAGCTTTACCCGCCGTTTCAAAAACCGGAAGTCCCGGTCAAGGTCGCCGCGCCCGTGAAGGGGTTCGAGACTTCGTCGAACGACCCCGAGGACTGGACCTTTCCGAGCCGCTACGTGATCCGCCGTGAGATCCTGCGCGGCATGGCGCCGCACGGCGTCTATGCGTGGAGTGCGATGCAGCAGGCGATCGAGGACGCGAAGCTGACCGAGGCGGACTATTCCAACGCACACACCGGCCTCTACGCAGCATCGGGCGGCTCACCGCAGTTGATGGGTTACATGCTCCAGCGCATGCACACGCAGGGCGTGATGCGCTGCTCGCCGCTGGGCATCGTGGCGTCGATCTCGGGCACGGTGAATTTCAACCTCGTTGCGCATTTCAAGATCAAGGGCTCCTCGTGCGGGTTCTCGTCGGCGTGTGCCTCGTCGTCGCATGCACTCGGCTTTGCCTTCGACGATCTCGTGCTCGGCCGGCAGAAGCGGATGTTCGTGGTTGGCGCGGAGGACGGCAATGTGGACAGCATCCTGCCCTTTGCCGGCATGCGCGCGTTGTCGCTGCAAAAAGACCCGGCGCTGGCGTCGCGGCCGTTTGACGTGGCGCGAGACGGGTTTGTCGGCACCGGCGGCGCGGCAGTGCTCGTGCTTGAGACCGAGGACGAAGTCGCCCGCCGCGGGGCGAAGGTTTATTGCGAAGTCACCGGCTGGGGCCAGGCCTCCGACGGACACAATGTCGCCATTTCGCATCCCGAGGGTCACGGCCTGCGCATCGCCATCGAGCACGCGCTGCGCAGCAGCGGCACCGCGATCGAGGAGATCGATTACATCAACGCCCACGCGACCTCGACGCCCATCGGTGACGTATCCGAAGTGCGGGCATTGAAAGGCATTTTCAAGACCCCGGCGGCCCGGCCGGCGATCAGCAGCACCAAGGCCCTGACCGGCCACGGACTCTCGCTCGCCGGCGCGATGGAGAGCGCGTTTTGCGCCCTCGCCATCAAGGAAGGCTTCATGCCCGGCTCCGCGCACATCACGCAGCTCGATCCCGAGTGTGAAGGGCTCAATATCATCCGCTCCACGCTGGCCGCGCAGCCGAACGTCGTGCTGAACAACAGCAGCGGATTTGGCGGCGCCAATGTTTCGCTCGTTTTCAAACGGGCCAGCTAACGTGTTCGCCCCGCGCCGCTCCGATCATGCCCGCACGGCCTGCGTGACGGTGCGCCTCGCGCACGCGGTGCAGACGCCGAGGTGCGGACGATTTTTTCAGACGATGGTCGCCCCGCTCCTTACGCGGTTCGGTTCACTCGGATTCAAGCGCCGGATTCAGGCGCGCTATTTCGACCTCTGATTCTAACGCATGCCAAAAATTCGCATCCTTGTTCTCACTTCCAGCACCGGCGGCGGTCACGATGCCCGGGCGGAGGCGTTTGCGGAGTGGTGCTTCCAACTCTACCGGCACGATGTGGACGTGCGCATCGAGCAGATGCTCGAAAAATCATCGGTCGTGAACCGGACCGGCGTAAATCTCTACAACCGCATCCAGAAAGGCGCGCCGTGGATGCACAAAATTTTCTACACGGTGGTCGAGGGCCTGAGTTTCCTGAACTCACGGAAGGTCACGTTCGGCGGAGCCTACTACCTCGAGGTGTTGCGCGACTATCAGCCGCATCTCGTGTTCAGCGTGCATGACTGCCTGAATCGCGGGTATTTTCAGCGCGCGCGCAAGCTGCTTGGGGCCGACAAGGTCCGCTGCGCGACCTACTGCGGCGAATTTTCCGGCGGCTGGGGCTATTCACGCAACTGGATCGAGCCGAGTGTGGACCTGTATTTCTCCCGCACGCCGACGGCCCGGGACTATGCGGTGAAGAAAGGGATCCCCGCAGCTAAGGCACCGGTGCGCGGTTACCTGATGTTGCCGCGGGCGCACTTGGAGGTGATCGGGCCGGATGAGCGAAGCGCCTTCCTTGAAAAGCGCCTCGGACTGCGGTCCGACTTGCTCACGGTGTTTCTCGCGACGGGCACCAACGGGGCGCATAATCACTTCGACTTGTTGTCGGCACTGGTCCGTCAGCCTGACCGCTGCCAGGCGGTGATCATCTGCGGCCAGAACAAGCAGGCTTACAACGATCTCGTCCATTGGCGCGCGCAGCACCCCGAGTTCAACTGCTTCATCGAGGGTTATTCGGAAATCGTGCACCTGCTCATGCAGGTCAGTGATGTGATCGTGACGCGCGGCGGCACGACGACCTGCGCGAAGGCGCTGCACTTCAAGTGTCCGATCATTTTCAACGCCTTCGGCGGGATCATGCCGCAGGAGGAGCTGACGTGGAAATTCTTTCGCAATGGCGCGGCCTCGGAGAAAGTCGAAACCGCGGCGCAGTTTGCCGCGATCATTGGCCGCTGGATTGCGGAGCCGGCCGTGCGGAAAAAGATGCGGGAGGATTTTCTCGCGCTGCGCTACGAGGAGGACCCAACGCTGCTGATTGACGAACTGGTCGGCCTCGCCAACGAGGTCGCGAAAGTGAAACTCAAGCGCCGGGTGTTTCCGCCCGTGAACGGTGGCGGGGCGAAAGTGCGGGAGTGAGCCGTTGCGCGCTAGAAGCGGGCGGTGACTTCGCTCTGGCGGCCGGGAGTGAGCTTCAGTTCGCCGAGCGCGCTGCACTCGATCTCGTCGTTCTTGAAGAGCTTGGCGCGCACGGGGGCAGCGGCTTCGTCGGTTTCCCAGCGCCACTTGCCGATGGAAACGAACTGCAGGGGCACGCCCTTGTCCCAGTTTAGACCGGGGCCATCCCCGCGAATGAAGAGCCGGTTACCGATGCCGATGTAGGCGGTCACGAGGAGCCGTGTGGTGCTATCGGAGGTGATGCTCTCAATAGGGGCGGTTTCATCGGGGGAAAGCTGGGTGAATTCGTCGGTGGTCGTGGCGGGCGCGCTGGGTTCGTCAGCCGGTTCCACGATGACGGGCGCAGGCCCAGTCGGTGTATTGGGGCGGACCGGTTCTTCGGCCGCAGCGGATGCCGGCTCTGGCGCGGGTTCAGGCGCGACGACGGGTTCTGGACTTGCTGCGGGTTCTGCAACGGGGGTGTGACTGGACGCGGGTTCTGCCACGGCGGGGGCAGGGCTTTCGTCGACGGGAGCGGCCGTTTCGGCCGGAGCGGAGGTTTCAGCCACAACAGCGGGGGCGGGTTCTGTTGTGACGGCGGGGGAGGATTCGGCGTCGGTAACCTGTGGCGCATCGGTGGCGGAAACAGTTTCGGCAGTTGGGCTGATGGCGGCGACTGCGGCCGGGGCGGCGAGGGAGAGTTCGCCGGCAGGTTCCTCGACTTTTGGTTTGCGGGGTCCGCGCGATTTTTTTGGTGCCCTGGCTTCAGCCTCCACGGCTGGCGGTGGCTGCGGCGTGGCGGGTTCTTCGCCGGCGGGAACCGGAGCGGAGGCTTCGGGAGCAGAGACCGAAGCAGGAATCTCGGACTCGAGCGGAGCCGGGCCGCCGGTCATGCTAAAGGGCGCGGCGGTGACTTCCTCGGTCGTGGAAACAGGGGCAACCGCGACGCGTTCGGCGGCAGCGTTAAAAACGGCGAGCTTTTCATCGAGGACACGGTTGAGCTCGGCGAACCGAGCCTCGAGGTGGGCAAGTGCGGTCGCGAGCGAGGCTTCGGCGGCCGTGCGAGCACCGAGGAGAATTTCCTGCTGGCGGGCGAGCGCTTCGCTGGTGGCGTTGGGGAGCGCGGCGAGGGCGTTGGTGGTCGCGGTGAGGTGAAGGGCGGTGGCGGCCTCGAGTTTGGCGAACTCGGCGGTCGCGCGGCTAATGCCGGCGCCGGCCGCGGTGAATTTCTCGGTCTCAGCGACGCGGAGGGCGGCGAATTCCTGTTGCAGCGTGGTGCGCTCCGCGGCGGCGGTGGTGCGGAGGCTGGTAAGTTCCTGCTGGAGTGCGGCGGTTTCGGCGGTGCGGACGGCTTCAAGCTGGCGGGTAAAGCCCTCGATTTTTTCCTGAAGTTTTTGCGGGAGTTGCTCGGCCTGCTTGAGGTTTTTCTGCGCGAGCTCGGCGATTTCGTGAAGGCCGTTGACGGCGATGCTGATCTGTTCGGCCGAAGTTGCGGTGGTGCGGGAGAGGGCTTCGAGCGAACGCTGGCGGTCATCAATGGCTTCCTCGGTTTTGCGCACGTAGTCGGCGATGAGCGCAGCTGCGGTCACGATGGCTCCAAGGGCAACGCAGCCGGCGATCGTAAGAATGGCGGTGACCGAAAGCGGGCGCGGACTGTAGGCCGCGATAAACGCCGCGACGGTGACCAGCAAGGCATCGCTAATCAGGAAAAACCACTTGGGCAGCTTGGGAGTTTGTTCGGGAAGGCTCATGGGGGCATCGCTCGTGGCACCTCGGCTTCGACGCGGCCAGCGGGCGCGAAAATTTGTGCGATGCACACGCTGGTTTCTCAAGGAGAAAGGGTAAAACAGGGGTTGTGCCGTGCGGGTGCCGCGTGCAACGTGCTGATGCGCGATGAATCCCACCCCTTTCCTGCGCATTGAGCGCGATGAGAACGGCGGCTCCCGGCACTATGTGGTGCACACGTCGGCGCCGACTTTTGCGATGGAACTGGCGCCCGACCGCGAGGCGCCGGACAAGATCGGCCGTGGGGTCATTAAACGTGTGCGTCTGCCAAACTCATGGGCGGGCGACTACGGGCAGTATGCGAAGCTGATGAGCGCGGCGCAGGATTTCTTCACGCAATCGTTTGCCGAGCCGGTGGCAAAAGGTGAGACGCGGCGCTTTGCCCGCTGAGTGCGATGGAGCAGAGAGGATGACGCGCGCTGCCCGGCGTATGGTTATTTGCTTTTGGCCGGCACGAGCACGCCGTCTTTTTCCTCGAATCTGACGGTAATCGCGCGGCCAGTGTCGGAGCCGGCGTAGGGCGCCATGGCCTCGGCAAGCAGGGGCAAGGCGGCGCGGAGATCAGCGCGTTGGTCGTCGCAAATGGCGGTTACAGTCCAGACCTCGCGGCCTTTCTCGGGGCTCACGCCGGATTCGTTTAAACGGGCGGAGAGGCGGAGGTGCTTGCGGTAAGTGGTGATCGTGTTGGTGCTGATATCGGTGCCGACACGTTCGTAGCGGCCTGGCACGCGCACGGTCTCGGTGGTGGTCGTGGTTTTGCCACCGGAGTCCGTGGTCTGCCGGGTGCGGGTGGAGTAGCCGCCGCCGAATTCGGCGTAAATGGGCGTGCTAAATGTGTAGGTGCGGGAGACCGGGTCACCGATGCCGAAATCCACGAAGATGTTCAGTTCGTTTTCGTCTGACTTGCCCGTCTCGTGAAACCCACGGGTCGACAACGCCCGTTGCACATGGCGCAGCACTTCCTGGAACTGGAGATCCCCGGGCTGCCGGCCCTTGGCTCCCGTGGTGGCAAAGGTGTAGTTGCGCTTGGCGTTGGCGAGGGCAGGGTTGGCCAGGGCGCTGACTTCAACTTGATACGTGGTTGCGCAACCGCCGAACAGCAGGACGACGCAGGCGAGGGGAAGGAGGAGAGAGCGTTTCACGGCAGGGAGAGGACCTGTTCATCGACACTGTCAGTCCAGTCCCGTTCCCCTGGCGAGCGATTACCACGACGGGTGGCGATATGGCACAGGCCCGCGTCCAATCACTTAGCGGCCGGCCAGTTTCCGTTTGTAGCCCACGATGAACGTCTCGACTCCAATGGTGCTGGAATTGCCCGCAAGAGCCGCGAAGTCCTCGGGCTGCATGAACGCCGCTTCACTGGCGGACAACTGGCCATCGCCATTGAGGTCGGCGAGGGCAAAAACCTTCCGCAAACTCACGCGCAGTTCAGGGATTTCGATTCGGTTGGTTTTATTGGTGTCGCCCCAGCCGGCGGCGCCCAGTAGTCGGAGTATTTCGTATTCGACGAAATTCAGGTGGTCGGTGCTGTCGATATCAGCGGCATGGAAGATCGCATAGCGCAGGGCCATGTATTCGCTTAGACTGAGCATGCCGTCGCCGTCGCTGTCGAGACGATCGAAGGTAGTGCGATCCATTTGGATTTCTGAACGGTCCAAGTCACCGTCATTGTTTTTATCCAGGTCCTTGAAGAAGGAGTAGGATGCCAGCTCCCATTCCAGCACGCTGATCTGCTCGGAATTATCGGTGTCCAGTTGCTGGAAGGAGGCCTTGATGTTGGTTGCCGAAGGAAAGGCACCGGCGGTGGCGCCGCTGGCGAGCGCAGCGACGAGCACAGTGAATCGAAGGAGAGTGGAGCGCATGGGAGGGATGTCAGAACTTCATGCGCTTCTTTTTCCAGTATTGGTAGAGCCGCTGCTCCTCGAATTTTTCGAATTCGGAGATGAGCTCCTCCTGTGTCTCATGGGAGATGCCATTGGCCACCTCTTGGCCGACATAGCCGCCAAAAATATCCGGCCCCGCGACGGCTGCGACCGAGGGAACGGCTTTCGGCGCAACCGGTGAAGTTGAGGTTGCGGTTGAGCGAGTCTGACAGCCGCTGCAAAGCAGGCTGATGACGCCAATAGTAAGGAGCGTGATACGCATGAGGGATGGTTTGTCCGCAATGCTATCAAACTCACTCCCGGCTATTCATCCGTAGTATTACCCTAGTTTTACATAGGTAATAATACCTGTATAATGTTGGGAAATCACCCAATATTGCGTGCGGCGGCAAGGATCAGCAATATGGGCAGGCAGGACGGTGGCAGATATGTTCCCGACGTCGATGGACGCGCCATGCAACGTTTTTCAGGCTAACTCCATAAAATGGATGCTATTACACAACCTGTCAGAGAGGCGAAGCGCCAATAGACAGGACTGAGACAGTCCGCTTAGAGGCTGGTGACCCGTTGCTTGTATCTGGCGATCAGGGTTTCGAGATCCACGCTACCGTCTTTGGCGATGGTCTGGAATTCCTTGGGCTGCAGAAAAGCGGCTTCGTTGGCCGTCAGACGATTGTCGTGATTGAGGTCGGCCTTGTTGAACAGGCGGACGATACTTGAGCGGAGTTCGGAGAACTCGACCCGGTGATTTTTGTTGGCGTCCGTCCAGCCGGAGAAACCGAGGAGGGACAGCAGCTCGAATTCGACGAAATCGAGGTAGTCGCCGTGATCGAGGTCGGCGGTGGCGAAAATCGCGCGGCGCAGACGCATGTATTCGTCGATATCGAGGCGCTTGTCGCCATTCTGGTCGGCGTAGACAAAGGTGCTGCTCGCGAGCGTCTCATGCTGGATTTCAGACAGATCGAGCGCGTTGCTGTCGTTTTTGTCGGTGGCGCGAAACAGGGCGAAGGAAGCCTGTTCCCATTCAGTCAGGCTGATGGTCTTGCTGTCATCGGGGTCGAGTCGGGTAAAAGTGGACTGGATGTCACGGGCCGTAGGCAGCGCGGTGGCGCTCTGGATACCCACCAGGAGCGCGACGACGAGAACCGTGTGCCGAAGGACCGGGCGCATGTCAGGAATCAGGACTTCTTCGTCTGTTTCCAAGCGTCATAGGACCGGCGGTCGGTATCCGCGGTGATGAGGGGCTTCTCGGAAGTCGTGAAGAACATGGAGCTGTGGCTGGCGGCAATGGATTCGCCGAATTCGCCGGCGAAAAGTTCCTGGCTCGATGACTCGGGCTGATCTGGCGCAACGGCGGCGACGCTGGGATTTTGCGCGGTGGCGGTTTTGGAGTTCGAAGCAGTCTGGCAACCGCTGC
Organism: uncultured Opitutaceae bacterium; assembly: GCA_964525935.1. GTDB lineage: Bacteria > Verrucomicrobiota > Verrucomicrobiia > Opitutales > Opitutaceae > UBA2377. Next base: position 192,836 of record CAZGJZ010000003.1, read on the forward strand.
CGAGGAGGGTGATAACGCAGGCGACGAGAAGGGTGATGGGGCGGAGATGCATGGCGGTTCTGATGGCCCTTATGCTACCAAAACCGAATCGCCTAATGCATCGGTAGTAATACGCCGGTTTTTGTGCGCAAAACTACGTATCAACCTTCGCGCGTGGGGCGCAAAACTGACTATCTCACAGCCGCCGCCAGAGGTAGACGCAGAGTGAGAACAGCAGGCCAATGCGGATGGCGCCTTCGAGGGTCATGATGACCAGCACCCACTTGAGGCCGCAATTGCGGCGCAGGGCGTAGCCGAGAACGGTGACGCCGAGCAGACAGAGGCCATGCACCCGCCCGTATTGCAGGAACAGTAAAGCGAGCAACCAGGCCCAATAAACGAAAAGGGTGATGCTCCAGCAAAACGCGGTGAGCTCACGCAGGCCGAGGGTGCGTGGGTCGCCGTTGCGCTCGATTTGCCGGACGCCGAGGTAGCGTTCGCTGATGACGAGCTGCCAAAGCTCGAACAACAGGAAGAGCGGAGCGCAGAGCAGGATGAGCACGCGGGAAGAGGTGGGGCAGGCGGCGCGGTTTACCGTGCGACCGATTCAGTGGGCTTGGCGTCAGGGGACTTCGGATCGGGGGACTTTTGCAGCTCCTGGATTGGGTTCTTTTCCCTTTTTTCGTGATTGAGCTGGAAGCGCTCCTTGATGAGACGGCGGGGCCAGAAATTGTTTTCCACGTCGACGTCGGCGGTCTCCTCGTGCGGGTCAAATTGGACGGCTTTGAGTTCCTTCGTGGTCATGATGACCTTGCTGACCCGGGCGTTGTTGGCGCGCCAGATCTCGGCCGGGATGCGCAACTCCTCGCTTGTGCCGTCGGTGTAGTCGGCTTTCAGGATGACAGGCGTGACGAGGCCGCCGAGGTTGGAGAGATCGACGAGGTAGAAATTGCGCGCGGTGCGGAGCAACTCGGGCTTGATGTTTTCCTTGGCGAGTTCCTTGAGGAGGTCGTCGTATTTTTTCCTGTCGCTGGGAAGGACGGTGGCTTCGTCGAAGTCAGAGTAGAAATCCTTCAGCTCGGGATGGGTGTCGACGCGCTTGGGGGCGGCGGCGTTGCGCTGCTGGGAGAGGGTTTGCGGACGGTCCTTTTTCTCCTGCTGGGTGCGGGATTTTTCGATGGCGGGATCGCGCGTATCGAGCGTGTAGGCGTGCACCGCGTCGATGGCGACGTCGACGTGATCGGTGGTGAAAAACCAGCCGCGCCAGAACCAGGCGAGATCCTGTCCGGCGGCATCCTCCATCGTGCGGAAAAAATCCGCGGGGTAAGGACGCTTGAACTGCCAGCGCTGCGCGTAGGTGCGGAAGGCGTGGTCGAAACGCTCGCGACCGAGGATGGTCTCGCGCAGGAGGTTTAGCGCGGCGGCGGGTTTGCTGTAGTTGGAGTAGCCGTTTGAGTTGACGGATTCGCTGCCGGTCATGATGGGCTGCTGGATCGGATTCTTCATGGCGGCGGCGATGTCGCGCGGCTCGCCACGGCGGGAAGGGTAATCCTTTTCCCAAGCCTGCTCGGCCGTGAACTCGAGGAAGGAATTAATGCCTTCGTCGAGCCAGCCCCACTGGCGCTCGTCACTGTTGACGATCATCGGAAAGTAATTGTGACCGATCTCATGGATGACGACACCGATGAGCGCGTATTTGGTTTTCTTGGCGTAGGTGCCGTCGGCCTCGGGGCGCGGCTCGTTAAAGCAGATCATCGGATATTCCATGCCGAGGATGGGCGCGTTGATGGACTGCGCGACGGGATAGGGATAGGGAAACGTGAGCCGCGAGTAGCACTCGATGGTGTGGGCGATGGTTTGCGTGGAGTATTTTGACCAGAGCGGCTCGGCCTCGTTGGGGTAAAATGACATCGCCATGACGGGCGGGCGATACATGCGATCGGTGATGCCGCCGGCGCGCACGGGGGTGGGTGGGGAGGTGAAGCCGGCGACGGCCATCGCGTCCCAGATGAATTTGCGCGACGAGGCGAAGGCAAAGTCGCGGACGTTTTCGGCGCGGAACACCCAGGTTTTCTTGCCGGTGGGTTTGCCCTGTTCGGCGAGCTTGGCTTCGGCGGGAGTGACGATGAAAACGGGGGTTTTGGCGGAGGCGGCCTGCTGGAGGCGTTCGCGCTGGGTAGCGGTGAGGACCTCATCGGGGTTCTGCAACAGGCCGGTGGCGGACACGATGTGGTCGTTAGGCACCGTGAGGCGCACGAGGTAGTCGCCAAACTCGAGCGTGAACTCGCCGCGGCCGAGATACTGGATGTGTTGCCAGCCAACGGTGTCGGTGTAGGCGGCCATGCGCGGGAACCACTGGCCGATGGCGTAGAGGTAGTTTTTGTCCTGCTCGAAATACTCCCAGCCGCTGCGCACGGAGAGGAGCTTGGCGTTGTTGATCTTGAAGGACCACGCGATGGTAAACGTCGTCTGCGCGCCGGAGGCCAACGGCGCGGGGAGATCGATGCGCATCATGGTTCCGGTGATCGTGTGCGACAGCGGCTGGCCGGCGGCGTCTGTGACGGCGGCGACCTGCAGGTTGCTGTCGTAGGCTTCCTGGGTGAGCATCGCGTCGAGATTGCGGTAGCTCAGTTTGTCGAAGGGATTGCCGCCGGGGACGGCACGCGGATACGGCGCGGTGGTGCGGTTGTCGGAATCGTGTGCGAAGATATTCTGGTCGAGCTGCACCCAGAGAAACGCGAGGGCATCGGGCGAGTTGTTGGTGTAAGTGACCGTGGCGCGGCCGGTGAGAGATTGGTTGGTGTCGTCGAGCTCGGCGTCGATCACATAGTCAGCGCGCTGCTGCCAATAGGCAGAGCCGGGTGTGCCGGAGGCGGTGCGCTGGGCGGAAGGCAGGGGAAGGAGGTCGTCGAGCTGGCGGAATTTGTCGCTCGCGAGCGGCTTCGTGGCGTAGGGCTGCTGGGCTGACAGCACGGATGAAGCGCAGGCGAGTGCGAGGCAGGGGATCAAGAATCGCATGGCAAAAAACCAAGCGCAGCGCCCGTCATTGGCAACCGTTTACGCCTCGTCGGGGAGGGCTGCGGCAGGCGGCGGAGCGCTATTTTCCGCCATACCAGAAGGCGCGGCGCCAGTTGTGGCGGCGAAGTTTTTCCACGAGGGCGGCCGGCATGGCGGGCAGATCGCTGACGCCGCAGTTGGCTTCGGCTTGGGCGATATTGCGGATGCCGGGGATGACGGTGGAGACGGCGGGATGCGCGAGCACCCACTTGAGCGCGGCCTGCGGCAGCGTGTAACCGGTGCCCTCGAGGTCGTGGCGGATTTTCTCGGTGCGCATGACGGCGCGGGAGAGACGGTCGCCGGCGAAATAGTTGTGGCGGAAGTCGTCGGTGGCGAAGCGGGTGTTGACGGTGAACTTGCCGGTGAGCACGCCCTCGTCGAAAGCGACGCGCACGATGATGCCGACGCCGCACTCGCGGGCGACGTCGAGGAGTTCGGCGGCGGGCTCCTGTTCAAAGAGGTTGTAGATGACCTGCACGCTGTCGACCCAGCCGCCACGCATGAGATCGATGACGGAATTCTGGTCCTGCTCGGGCGTGGAGACGCCGATGAGGCCGATCTTTCCCTCGCGTTGGAGTTGGCGGAGGATTTTGAAGGGCGATGGGTCGCGGTTCCACGCGCGCGTCCACGTGTGGAGCTGGAGCAGGTCGAGTTTCTCGGTGCCGAGGCAGGCGAGGCGCTCGGCGAGGTTTTCACGGAGGTAAGCTTCGGGGTAGCGGTCGGCGGCGCGGTCGTAGGGCGAGGGCGGCCAGGTGCCGGCGGTGGGTGCGGTCTTGGTGGCGACGAAGACGTTTTCTTTTTTGCCCGCGGCGCGGCGCTCGCGGAGGACCTGGGCGATCAGGCGTTCGCTGCGGCCGTTGCCGTAGCCGGCGGCGGTGTCGATGAAGTTGCAGCCGAGATCGAGCGCGCGGTGCAGCGCAGCGAGTGAATCAGTGTCGGCCTGCGAACCCCAGCCATTGCCGCCGATGGCCCAGGCGCCGAAGCCGATTTCCGAGCCGTTGAAACCGTGTTTGCCGAAGGGGCGGAATTTCATGACGGGTTTTTGTCACGGCTGTCGCGGTAGTGCACCGCTAAAATCGCTTCGCCAACCAGGGCGCGGGGGTTTTCATCCCGGCATGTCCCGCATCGAAGGCCTGCGTTCACCCTATGATAAAACCATCGGCGGCCTGCATCATCTTGGGCGGATGATCGACAAGATGCGTTTGAAGCAGGCGGGCAAGCTGCCGGAAGATTTTCACCGCAACTACGGGCTCGGTCTCGGCCTCGATGGTCTGCTCTGCGGCATGCTTGGCGTGAAGTTCGAGGCCGTGGAGACACGCGTGCAGGCGGGCGGGACGGATGCGGAAATCGCCGAGTGGGTTTTTGCGACCGGGCTGCGACCGAATCGCATGCAGACTTACATCTGGAACGAATTTTCGCGCAAGGTGGGCTGGAACGACCGCGTGACGGTTTACTTGAAAAATACCATAAAGGAGGCCGGGTTTGAATCGAGCGGGGTGGGCACATCGCTTGATTTCATCGAAGTGAGTGAAGGCCGCGTGCCGCCGCCTCCAGCGACAGGGAAGAGTTGAGGCGGCGTGGCAGGGCAAATGGGCGGGGTTAGAAACCGATAGCCTTTTTGCCGGTCTGGGATAACATAAACCTATCCAGGGCAGCCCATGCCGGGAGGCCCGCTTTTCCAATAACCCAACCCCGGAGAATAACGATGAACTCAATCATGTTTGTGGTGACCCCGCTGCTAACCGCATTGATCGCTGGCGTGCTGGGTTTGGTGGCGATGGAAGTGGTTTTTTGGCTGATCGGCCGCCTGGGCTGGGCCAAGGCGGACATGATCCTCGCGCTCGGCAGTCTCTTCACCAAGTCGCGGGACAGCGGCTTTCACGTGGGCCTGATCATCCATGCGACCTCGGCGATCGTCTTCGCACTCCTCTACACGCTGGGCCTGATGGCAATTGGTTTCACGGCGTTGCCCAACTCGCTCATGCTTGGCCTCGGCGCCGGCGTGCTGCACGGGATCATGGTGAGCCTCGCGCTGGTGTGGGTGGTTTCGGACCATCACCCGTTGGAAGAATTCAAGGATGCGGACTTTGCCATCGGTCTCAGCCATGTGGTGGCCCACGCGGCGTTCGGTGCAGTGGTGGGCTTGGTGGTGGGAGTTTCGCCCGTGTAAGTAACAGCGCCGCGAACGATGGCGTTTACTTACTGAGGCCAAGATAGCGCAGGGGCGGTGAAGCGGGTGCCGGCGGGGAAAGGCAAGCCGAAGGGTTGCGCCAGCACGGCGAGCAGTTCGTCGGGTGTGGCGAGCGTGCGCGATTCGACCCGGCCATCGGCGTGGCGCGTGGTAAACTCGCGGTTGAAAAGCGTGTGGCGACAGCCGACGCCGGCGATCGCGATGGCGAGGTTTTGCGTGAAGCGCGACTGCGGATGCGTGGACGTGAACCAGTTGGCGATTTCGTAATCGATGGGATGCAGCTCCTCCGTCGTGAAGCGCACGACGTCGGACCAACCCGAGGTGAGCAGCACCTGCTGCATCCAGCCGTTGCCGTGGCGCAAGAGGCGCCGCGGTTCATGAGGGGTAGGTTGCGTGGCCTCGGTGTCGAGCGCGAGCGGGGCGCTGAGTGACATGCTGCCGATGCCGGCGTCGGCGATGTGGGCGCGGCCCTCGGCTTCGACGAGCAGGATCATGTGCGTCATACCTGATGGCGTTTCGGCCGGGAGCTGCCAGCGGATGCGTCCGCCGATGGTGGTGATCTTGAAGCCGAGCGCGCGAAGGGCGAGGCCGAGCAGGAGGTTTTGCTCGAAACAGTAGCCGCCGCGGCGGTCGTGCACGAGTTTGCGCACAACGGAAGCGGCATCGATGGCGATGCGCCGGCCGAGAAGGACGTCGAGATTCTCGAACGGAATCGTGCAGACATGGCAGCGATGGACCTCGCGCAACGTATCGAGCGTGGGTGTGCGCGGCCCGGTGTAGCCGATGCGGGTTAGGTAGGCGTCGAGATCGATGGCGGCCATGAATAGGCGAAGCTTGGGGCGGCACTGGCGAAAAGAGAAAATAAAAAGGCCGCGACTAAGGTCGCGGCCTTGAAGGTTTGGCTTGAAGCGGCAGTTTATTCGCCGGGCTTCACCGGGATGCGCATGCCGTAGAAGCTGCGATAGACGAACACCAGCGCGACGATGAAGATCGCGGCGCCGAGGGTGTGCTTGAGCCCGGCTGGCATCAGGACCGCGATCTCGACGGCGAGGAGGCCGAAGAGGGTCGTGAACTTGATCACGGGGTTCAGCGAAACCGATGAGGTGTCCTTGAACGGATCGCCCACGGTGTCGCCGACGACGGTCGCGGCGTGCAGCGGGGTGTTCTTCATCTTCAGTTCGACCTCGACGATTTTCTTGGCGTTGTCCCAGGCGCCGCCGGCGTTGGCCATGAAGATGGCCTGGAAGAGGCCGAAGAAGGCCATGCCGACGAGGTAGCCAATGAAGAAGAACGGGTCGAAGAACGCGAGCGCGAGGCTGAAGCAGAAGATGACGACGAAGATGTTGATCATGCCTTTCTGCGCATACTGCGTGCAGATCTTCACGACTTCCTTCGACGCCTCAGTCGCCGCGGTGGCGGCGTCGAGCTTCATGTTGTCCTTGATGTAGACGACGGCGCGGTAGGCGCCGGTGACGACGGCCTGCGTGCTGGCGCCGGTGAACCAGTAGATCACCGCGCCGCCCATGAGGAGACCCATGAGCGCCTCGGGGTGCACGAGGGAGAGGCGCTCGAGCACGTTGAAGGATGCATCAATGGCCTGATAGTGCGCCTGTAGCATCATGATAATGCCGAAGACCATCGTAGTCGCGCCGACGACGGCGGTGCCGATGAGCACGGGTTTGGCGGTGGCCTTGAAGGTGTTGCCAGCGCCGTCGCCCTTTTCGAGCTGGTGCTTGGCGCCCTCGAAGTCGGGCTTGAAGCCGAAGTCACGCTCGATCTCGGCGGCGATGCCGGGCTTTTGCTCGATCTGTGAGAGCTCGTAGACGGACTGGGCGTTGTCGGTGACCGGGCCAAAGGAATCAACCGCGATGGTGACGGGGCCCATGCCGAGGAAGCCGAAAGCCACGAGGCCGAAGGCAAAGATCGGCGCAGCGAACGCGAACTGCGCGGGCATCATGGCCTGCACGGCGGCGTGTTGGGAGAAGTAATAGGCCCCGAACATCAGGGCGAGGATGCACAGGCCGGTCCAGAACGCGGAGAAGTTACCCGCGACGAGGCCGCTCAAGATGTTGAGCGAGGCGCCGCCCTGGCGGGAGGAGGTGACGACTTCCTTGACGTGCCGGCTTTCGGTGGAGGTGAAGATCTTGGTGAACTCGGGGATCAACGCGCCGGCGATGGTGCCGAGCGAGATGATCGTGGAGAGCACCCACCAGAGGCCGGCGTGGCCGGGGAGTTCGGCGAGGAGCAGGTAGCTGGCGACGTAGGTGACGACGATGCAGATGATCGACGTGATCCACACGAGGTTGGTCAGCGGATGCTCAAGGTTGAAATCCTTGGCGCGGCCCCAGACGGATTTGGAAACGGCGTCGTTGATCCAGTAGCTCATCAGCGAGGTGATGACCATCAGGATGCGCATGGCGAAGAGCCAGACGATGAGCGTGGCGCAAAGGGCGGGGGAGGCGGCGAGCGCGAGGGCGAGGAATGCGATGAGCGCAACGCCGGTGACGCCGTAGGTCTCGAAGCCGTCGGCGGTCGGGCCGACGGAGTCGCCGGCATTGTCACCGGTGCAGTCGGCGATGACGCCGGGATTGCGGGGATCGTCCTCGGGAAGGTTGAAGACGATCTTCATGAGGTCGGCGCCGATGTCGGCGATTTTGGTGAAGATACCGCCGCAGATGCGGAGCGCGGAGGCGCCGAGGGATTCACCGATGGCGAAGCCGATGAAGCACGGGCCGGCGAGGCTCGTGGGCAGGAACGCCAGAATGCAGATCATGAAGAACAGCTCGATGGCGACGAGGAGCAGGCCGACGCTCATGCCGGACTTGAGGGGGATGAGCAGCGTGGCGAGCGGGTTGCCCTTGAGGGCGGAGAACGCGGCACGGCTGTTGGCGACGGTGTTGATGCGGATGCCGAACCAGGCGACGCCGTAGCTGCCGAGGATGCCGAGGATGGAGGCGAGCAGGATGATGACGACGTGGCCGGCGGAATTGTGCGAGAGCACGCCAAAGTAGTAGGTCATGCACACCGCGATGAGCAGCCACAGCACGGCGAGGAACTTGCCCTGCTGAAAGAGGTAGGTCTTGCAGGTTTCCCAGATGATCTGGGAAACGTCGGCCATGGACTTGTGCACCTGCAGGTTTTTCGTCTGGAGGTATTGCGTCCAGCCGTAGACGACGCCGAGGGCGCAGACGATGAGACCGATCATGAGGACGGCGTGGCCACTGAGGGCGCCGTTGAAGAATTGCACCGACGAGAGGTCGGGGATTTTGATGTCGGCTTCGCTGGCGCGAAGTGACGGGGTGAAGGATGCAGCCAAAGCAGCAGCTCCGGCCATTTGCCACGATTTAGGGTATATCATATTGGGGTTAAGGGGTCTGACTGGGCGTGGTTGTGACGGTGGTGTCATAAGCGGGCGAGACCTATTTTTTCTCGCGCTGTGCTGAAAAGTGCCGCTTATCCATGGGCGCGCTGCACTTATGCACGCTAATGGTTTATCCCCTCCATGCATCACCTGCGTTTCCGCCAAATTCACCTCGATTTCCACACCAGTGGACTGATTCCCGGCATCGGGTCGGAGTTTAATAAAAGGCAATTTCAGGAGGCGCTGAAAGTCGGGCACATCAACTCGATCACCGTCTTCTCGAAGTGCCACCACGGCTACAGCTATCACCCGACGAAGATCGGCAAGATGCACCCGCATCTGAAATTCGATCTGCTGGCCCGGCAGATCGATGCGTGCCGCGAGATCGGCGTGCGCTGCCCCATCTATTTGAGCGCCGGCCTCGATGAGCTGGCGGCGTTTGCGAACCCGACCTGGGTGGTGAAAAAGAAAGACGGCACGACCTACAAGCCGCTCGAGGTGGAGTGGTTCGTGCGCATCCTGCGCTTCAACTCGCCCTATCTCGAATACCTCTGCGCGCAGATCGAGGAAGTCTGCCAGCGCTGGCCCGACAACGACGGCATCTTCCTCGACATCATCGGCACGCACCGCGACTACAGCGACGACGCGCTGAAGGAGATGAAGAAGCTCGGCTACAACCCCGAGGTTGACGATGACGTCGCGCGCTACGGCGAGGACGTGCTCTACCGTTACTTCAAGGCTACGACCGCCGCGGCGCAGTCCGTGAAAAAGGACAACCCGGTTTTCCACAACTCCGGCCACATCTCGGTCGGCGCGCGCAAGGCCCTCGGTTACAACACGCACCTTGAACTCGAGTCGCTGCCCACCGGCGGCTGGGGCTACGATCACTTTCCGCTCTCGGCGCGCTACGCGATCACGCAGAAATGGGACTTCCTCGGCATGACGGGCAAGTTCCACAACACGTGGGGCGAGTTCGGCGGCTTCAAGCGTCCCGCGGCGCTCCAATACGAGTGCGGCGCGATGCTCGCCTACGGTGCGAAGTGCAGCGTCGGCGATCAGCTCCATCCGAACGGTGAAATGAATCTCGATACCTACCGGCTCATTGGCGCGGCCTACAGCCAGGTCGAGGCGAAGGAGCCGTGGTGCGATTACGTCAAGCCCGTCGCCCGCATCGCCCTCGTGAGCTGCGAACAAAACCAGCACCGCTGGCGCGGCGGCCACGCGCAGTCGGTCGTCGCCGACGAAGGCGTCGGCCGCATGCTGCTCGAGCTGCACCAGCCCTTCCTGATGCTCGATGAGCATGCAGACTGGGGCGACTTCGACCTCGTCGTGTTGCCCGACACCTACGTGATGACGCCGGCCAACGCCGCGAAGGCCAAAAAATTCCTCGCCGCTGGCGGTCGCATCATCGCCGCGGGCTCCGCGCTCCTCGACGAGAAGCAGGAGAAATTCGCGATCGACCCTGGTGCCAAGCTGCTCGGCCGTTCGACAAATAATCCCGACTATCTCCTCGCGACGGCGCTCACGCCGGACATCGCCGTCAAATCCGCCATCGTGATCGCGGGCGGCGCCTACGAGATCCAGGCGACGAGCGCCAAGGTGCTCGCCGGGCGCAGCGAGTCGTATTTCAACCGCACGTGGGAGCACTACTGCTCGCACCAACACGCGCCCGACGCGCCGAAGAAAGTTTCGCCCGCCGCCGTGCTGGGCAAACAGATCGCTTACTTTGCGCACAATATCTTCAGCGCCTACCGTGGCAGCGGCCAGCCGCTCTACCGCGATTTCTTCGCGGCGGCGTTGAAACACCTGCTCGCGAACAAGCTGCCCGTCGAGACGAGCCTGCCGACCAGCGGCCGCATCAACGTCATGGAGCAGCGCGCCGAGCGCCGCTACGTGGCGCACCTGCTGTTCGCGCTGACGTGCAACCGCGGCAAGTTCAACGGCAACCCCATCGAGATCATCGAAGACCTCATCCCGCTGCGCGACACGCGCGTGCGGCTGCGCCTGCCGCGCAAGGTGAAGAGCGTGCGCCTCGTGCCCGATGGCGCGGCGCTGGCGTTCACCGCACACGCGGACGGCATCGAGTTCACGGTGCCGGAGTTCACCGCGCACCAGATGGTCGAGCTGGCGTATTGAGCCGGCGGCTCGCCAAAATCCTCCGTCACGGACCGGCACAGGCCGATAAACGTTTCCTCGCCGAGCGAAGGCCGCCGGCCGCGCAGGTGGGCGACGCCCCATTTGCGCCGGAGCGATTGACGGCCGAGCGGGAAGGCGACCAGCGCGCCGGATTCCAGTTCGTGGCGCACGATCCATGGCGCCAGCACGCCGACGCCGAGGCCGATTTTCACGAGCTCCTTGATCGCCTCCATGCTGCCCAATTCGATGAAATGCCGGCGGCTGTCGAGGCGCGGTTCATGGATCGGATAAAATGTTCGCAAAGCACTAATCGAATCAGCCGCGCCCGCGGCGCCGCGAATATCCCGTCCCGTGCAGTCAGCGATCACACCGGGTTGCGGTGATCATCCTCAAAGTGATCGAAGGCAATCCTCCTGGCGTCGGCGCTGAACCCCGCGCGAAGCATGGCATGAAGCGGTTCAGGCCAGGGCAAGCGCAGTCAGATGCGGATGAAAATCTTGTTACGATACATCCAGAGCGTGACCAACCACAGGCTGAAGCCGGCGGCGCAGCTCTTGAGCACCGGCTCCCAAAGCGGCCCGGCGCCGAGAAAAATATCGTGGCCGAGGTAGTGTGACCAGATCCCGGTGATCCACGGCCGGAGCAGCATGAGCATGCAATAGAGCGCGATGGAATTGGCCCCGGCCACCAGCAGCGGGAAAGTCCAACGGCTCCAGCCGCGCGCATCCACCGTCCAATAAAATGCCGCGAGCAGGAGAACGCAGGCGCCGGTGCTCACCAGGCCGAAGCTGGGCGTCCAGATGCGTTTGACGATCGGGCACAGTCCGCTGTGGCCGATCAATTCGCCGGCCACCAGTAGCACGACGCCGGCCACCAGCAGTCCGCGCAGTTTGCGGGCGGCATCAGTGTCCTTTCGGCGCAGCCATTCCCCGCTCATCACCCCGGCGATCATCGTGGCGAGCGCGGGGAGGAAATTGAGCGTCTGGTAGCCGCCGGCCTCGGCCACGAACGGCGGCGACTGGTGCAAAAGATTGAGCAGCCACACATCGAAGGCATGCGCGACGTTCGAACATTTCCACCACGCCGCACCGAGGCCGGCCTGATGGGCCGCCGCCCACTCCGGTGTGACGCCGGGACCGAGCGCCGCCGTGCCGCCATGCAGCCCGAAGAGCAGCCACGTCGCCCCTAGTGCCGCCGTCGCCGCGAGGGCTTGGAACCGGAATCCGCGCCCGAGACAGCAAAACACGAGCGGATAGCACAGGCCGATCTGCGTGAGCGTGTTGTTGAGGGTCCACGGCCCGTTGGGCCGGTTCTGGCTCATCAGGAAAACGCCGAGCAGAATGAGAATGGCGGTGCGCACGAGGGTGTGGCGGAAAATCCGCCCCGGGGTTTCGCCGTCGCGCAACCGCCGGGCGTGCGAGAAGGGCATCGCCATGCCGACCATAAACATGAACGACGGCATCACGAGGTCCCAGAATCCCCAGCCGACCCATTCCCCGTGCTCCCACTGGTTGAGCACAAATTCCCACCAGCCCGATTCGGGCGCGAGTTGGAGATGCAATTGCGCCGTCTTCGCCAGGCCGAAGCCATCAAAGGCGAGGCAGATCATGATGAAACCACGATAGGCATCGAGTGAAAGCAGCCGTGCCGCAGGTGGCGGCGCGGCCATGCCGGCTGGCGGGATAACGGGGGAAGCCGTGCTCACGGCCTGATCTCCCAACTATGCGCGCCGGTTCCCGCCGGCAGGGAGATTTCCATCTGCTCCTTGAAAAAATCGGCGGAAGGCGGAGCCACCGGTTTCCCGTCGACGGCGATGCTGGCCGGGCCGCGGCGGTTCAGTTCGTTGCGGAAATGATCCGACAGATGAAGTTCCCAGCTGGAGGCGTGAGTCGCAAAGTGCCGGCAGAATTCCGCAGCGTAGCGGAATTCGATCCGCCCGTCCGGTCCGCCCTCCACTTCGGCGAACATATAGGCGGCGAGCTCGTTGATTCCCGTGAAGCGGTATTCCGGCCCGAATCCGGCCAAGCGCTTCCGGATGAAATCGTGATCCTTATACACGTCAAAATCGTGCGAGTGCATGATCACCGGGCGCTCGCCCTCAAGCCCGGGGACTTCGCGAGGCTGGCCTTTCTTGTCCGTGAACAGATACGGCTGCACGTTGATGATGAAATCCTGGCCTAGCCAAAAATCCTGGGTGAGGGCGAAGCCCGCCTTTCTGGCCAGGCGCGCGGTGTGGTTGGCATAGGAGAACGACTCGGCGTCCTGCCCGGGCACAAAATACAGCGGCCGCTGCCCCCAGGTCTCCTCCAGCGCCGTCCGGGATCGCTTCATGGAGAAAAGCTGCATGGCGTTCGGCACCTCCGCCCCGCCAACGCGCTCGTAGAATTCGCCTCCCCAGCGGTTGTCCAACCGGCCGGTGGGGCCGGCGGCCCAGTATTTTTCCCACTGGGGATTGCGGTGGGTCCAGCCGTGGCTCTGCACCTCAAACACTCCGGCCGTGATGCCGCGGCGCCAGCCGCGTCCGTTGGAAACCAAGTCGTGTCGGTCGCCGATCTCGTCCGTGTAATCCTGCGTCCAGTTCGGCTCGACCCGCTGGGTCGTGTCCATGAACCGGCCCGGCACCATGTTGATCTCCATGACCGCGTTTCTCTCCTGCAGCGGTTGCACGATCCAGTCGACGATCTCCTGTTCCGTCAGCGCCGGGAAATGCCACGTCCTGAACATCGCCGTGCAGGTGGGATCGTCCATCCGGAACACCGCCGTGTGGGGGAACGTGCGATACACCGAGTAACCGATGCCGTGCACCACGGCCCGGCGCAGGGCACGGAGCAAAAACGGCTGGGACTCAAGCATGTGCGTCGGGTCTCCGCCGAGCCAGATCGCCGAAGCCCGGTCGGTGACCTCCCGCACCGTCAACGCCGGCTGGCCGCCTTCCGTCGCCAGCACGGTGGCATCCTGCACCTTCACGGCCGGTCGGTGATAATCGTTGAAGCCCTGCAGCGACTGGTGTTCGCCCTCGAGACCCCGCGTGATGTAGTGTCCGGCGGTAACATGCCACGGCGCGGGGTCGGCGGCCGCGGGCGATCCGCCCCATTGCAGGCCGAGCAACGCCTGAATCGCCGGCGGCTGAGGGTGATCAGTGAGGACGATCAAGCTGATGCCGTAATCGGCTACCACGCGTTGCAACACCTCGAAGTTGCGCGCCGGAATCGTGTCCGCATCGACGTCCCAAATCACCGCGCCATACGCTGGCTGCAGACGGTGATCGAGGAAGTAATTCAACCGCAGCTCCATCTGGTCGAGTCGCAGGATGTCGAAGGGTATGCTGCACGTCTTCAGAAAAGCGGCCGTCCGCCAGAAGGTGTCGCCGGACACCGGTCCGGTTGATTGGTCATCCGCGGCGTGATGCGGGTGCTCAAGGCGGCCGGCGATGATGTCGCCGTTGGGGTCCGCCCATTGCGATCCGACCACAAGCAGCACCTTGTTCGGCTTCCAGTGAACCCGTTCCGCTGGCGTTGCCAACACTGTCAGTGCCAGGGCGTGTGCGCACCAAACCAGCAGGACCGCAAGGCGCGGGAATGTTTTTATATTCATGGAAGGGGGTTACCGAATACCGCCCTGCAGGCTATTTATCCTCCACGGGTGAAGTTGGGCTCAGGTCCATGGACGGGGTGGATTTGGCCAATGGGTCGGGCAGACACTCTAACCTAGCAGACCTGCCGGTGAGCTCGCCATGAGCTATCAGAACATTTTATTGAGAAATACCACTGCGATCCTCTGCCCAGGTGCGAAAGTCTTCTTGTCCGGCGGACCTGACTGAGCGCGAAGAGCTCCACGGGAGCCAAGGGCTGGAACAGGCCCTTCTTCTGCGATCAGCGGGCGCCCGTTGCTATGCCAGCGCGATACTGCGCGGATGACGAAGGATGCGGATGCAGCCTTGCACCGCGTGATCGAGACGGCTGGCGTCAAAACCGCCGCTTAAGCCGCCGCGTATGTGCAGGCACTGAAGGCGCAAAACGCTACGCCCGCGACGTCTATTGAGATATTTCCAGCTTGCGCCGCCGGTTGCGCCCTACCGGTAGAAAGGATGGCGCGAACTGGCGGGTTGACGCCCGTTTCGCGCGGCCCTCAGGTAGTCGTGATGTCGAGTGTGATTACCCCTACCGCTGATGCTGTGCTCGAGGTGTCCGGCCTGAAGACCCATTTCTTCACGGACGACGGCGTGCTGCCGGCGGTGGATGGCGTCACGTTTTCGATCCCGCGCGGCAAGACGCTCGCGCTCGTCGGTGAGTCGGGCTGCGGGAAATCAGTTACGAGCTACTCACTCTTGCGCCTCATTCAGCCGCCCGGCCGGATCGTGGGCGGAAAAATTCTCCTGCACTCGGCGCGCGCCGGCGAGATCGACATCGCGGCCCTGAAGGATGACTCGTCACAGCTTTATAACGTGCGCGGCGGGCTCGTGAGCATGATTTTCCAGGAACCGATGACCGCGCTCTCGCCGGTGCACATGGTGGGCGACCAGATCAGCGAGGCGATCTTGCTGCACCAAGCCGTCTCGAAGGCCGAGGCCCGGCGGCTCGGGATCGAAATGCTCAAGAAAGTCGGCGTCTCGGCGCCCGAGCGGCGCTACGACCAGTATCCGCATGAGATGTCCGGCGGCATGCGGCAGCGCGTGGTGATCGCGATGGCGCTGGTGTGCAAACCCGAGTTGCTGATCGCCGACGAGCCGACGACCGCGCTCGACGTGACGATCCAGGCGCAGGTGCTCGGCCTGATCAAGGAACTGCAGCGCGAGATCGGTTGCTCGGTGCTCATCATCACGCACGACCTCGGCGTCGTCGCACAGACGGCGGACGAGGTTGCGGTGATGTATCTCGGCCGGATCGTCGAGCACGGCTCGGTGCGGCAGATTTTGAAAAGCCCGCGGCACCCTTACACGCAGGGCCTGCTCAACTCGATCCCTTCGCTGAACAAAGGCGGACGGCTCACGTCGATTCCCGGCACGGTGCCGTCGCTCTCGGCGATCCCGGAGGGTTGTCCGTTTCACCCGCGTTGCGCGCATGCCAAACCCGGCGTGTGCGATGTCGGCACGCCCCCGGCATTGCGTGAACTGGCGCCGCGGCACGAAGCGGCGTGCGTCCGCGCGGAGGAGCTGGCCCGATGAGCAACGCTGAACCCCTGCTCTCGGTTCGCGGGCTGAGCAAACACTTCCCGGTCGCGTCCAAGGGTGTGTTTAAAAAAGTGACCGCAGTCATTCGCGCGGTGGACGACGTGAACTTCGACCTGATGCCCGGCGAGACGCTCGGGCTCGTGGGTGAATCCGGTTCGGGCAAGACGACCACCGCGCGCTGCATCCTGCGTGCGCTGGCACCCACTTCGGGCGAAGTGAAGTTCCGCCAGGCCGACGGCAAGGTGGTGGATCTCGCACGCCTGCCGGATGGCGCGCTCAAGATGCTGCGGCCGCACCTGCAGATGATTTTCCAGGACCCGTTTTCCTCGCTCAACCCGCGCATGACCGTCGGGCAGATCGTCGGCGAGCCGCTGGTGATTCACGGACTCGCGCGCGGCCGCGAACTCGAGGCGCGCGTGGCGGATATATTGGTGAAGGTCGGACTCAAGGCCGAGCACAGCATGCGCTACCCGCACGCGTTTTCCGGCGGCCAGCGGCAGCGCATCGGCATCGCGCGCGCACTGATCATGCGCCCGTCGCTCATTGTGGCTGACGAGGCGGTGTCGGCGCTCGACGTGTCGGTGCAGGCGCAGGTGCTGAACCTGCTCAAGGACCTGCAGGCGGAGTTCAAGCTCACGTATCTGTTCGTCGCGCACAACCTGGATGTTGTGCGGCATTTTTGTGACCGCGTGGCGGTGATGTATGCCGGCCGCATCGTGGAACTGGCGCCGACCGCGCAACTGTTCGCCGCGCCGCGCCATCCTTACACGAAGGCGCTGCTCGCGGCGGTGCCGTGGCCGGATCCCGATGTGAAGATGAAGTTCGATGTGCCCGGTGAAATCGCCGACCCGAGCCGGCTGCCGCCGGGCTGTGCGTTTCACCCGCGCTGCGGCGAGTGTTTCGCGCCCTGCCGCACCGAGCAACCCGCGCTGCTGGCCGGTGCGGATGGCCGCCTCACGGCGTGTCACCTGCACGATCCGCAGCACCAGGCGCTGGGTAAACTCGCGGGTTGAGCGGACATGAGCGCGGCCAGCGAAAAGCCGGTGCGATTTCTGTTGTGCAATGATTGGCACGCGCAATTTGCGCCCGGTGCGACCGAGCCCGGCTATCCGGGAGCGAACGAGCGTGCCGAGTGGTTGCTGGCCCAGCTCGCGCCCGGCGGGGCGCTGGCGGACATGGATTTCGTTTTGTCGGCAGGCGATTTGATCCACGGGGAGAACCTCGTGGCGATTGACGCGGAGATGACGGCGCTGCGCGCGCGAGTGGCGCGACTGCCGATGCCGTTTTACCCGGGCTGCGGCAACCACGAGATCCGCGAAGCGGAGGGCGACGCAGCGTTTGAGGCACCGTATCGGCGCGAGTTTGGCGCGGACAAATTTGACTACATGATCCCGGCCGGCGCGGTGGATATCATCGTGCTAAACAATGCGGGAAGTTTTCATGTGACCGCGCCGCGGCGTGAGGCGCGTTACCGGGCTTTGCGCCGGATGATCGAGACGCGGCCGGAGGTGCCGAAGATTCTCGTTTGCCACATCCCGCTGGTGCCCGTGCGGGAGCGTGACGCGCTGCGCACGAGTTTCGGCCATCTCACGTATCAGTCATGGGAAGGTGAATTGCTCGACCTGCTCGATACGAAGGGCGCGGCGGCCAACGTGAAGCTCGTGCTCTCCGGCCATCTGCATCTGACGGGCGCGATTGATCGCGGCGGCGTGAAGCATTGCGTCGTCGCCGGCACGGCGTCGCTGCCGCATGATTACGCGGTGGTGACGGTCTCGGCGCGATCGATCGAAGTCGAAGTGCGCAGCCTGCCGGAGTCGCTGTATCGCGCGGAGACGAACATCCACGGCCGGCCGAGTTTTCCGCGCGATCCGACGGACGCCGCGCATCCGACAGTGGAGAGCTACCTGCGCGGGAATGCGGGCGAACGGCGGTTTGTGGTGGCGTGGTGAGGCTCACGCAGTCGCTTCTGATGCGGGTGAGCGCCCCTTCTTCGCCAAGGCTTCCGCCGTCGCTAAAGCTGTGGCGGACAAGTCGGAGGGTAATTTTCTTTCCAATTGGGAAAGAAAACTGGTGCCCAGGGTGGGACTCGAACCCACACACCTTTACAGGTCACGGATTTTAAGTCCGATGCGTATACCATTCCGCCACCTGGGCAGTGCCGAATGACTTTCGAGTGGCATCCGCTGAGCGTCAATCCCGGTAAACTGCGCCGAGGCACCGGAAAATGGCGATGAATCCCGGCCACGCCGGCGTGGGCTTGTTCGCAGACGAAAGACCATTGGGCGCGATTCGGCGTCGGTTCGTCGCAGAATGCTGGCGGTTGGGCGAGGGCGGCGCTGAAGGTGGGCGGACCCATGGGAATCTTTGGCGAGAGGCGGCCGCCACTGGAAGGGCGGCTGGTGCATGAACGGGAGGTGCGGGACGGGGCGATTCGCTCGGTCGGTATTCCGTTGCTGGGCATTGCCATCCCCAATCTGACCGGGACGTTTGGCGGGCTCACCTGGGAATCGGCGTGGTATTGGGCGGGGCAGGGGTGGTTTTTGCTGCTGTCGTGCGCGATCTGGCAGGGCAACCGGCACCTGATCCTCGGCCTGCGACAGCGGATGGACTGGTTTACGCGTCCGTTGCGCAAGCTCGTCGCACTCATCGCCACGACGCTGACTTACTCGATCACGGTGACGGTGCTGGCGATGGTGATCTGGTTCAGCGTGGCACCGTTTCCGGAGATCGATTGGACGCGCACGACGTTGGTGACCGCGGTGGTCGCGCTCGCGGTGTTGTTTGTCACGCACGTCTACGAGACGACGTTTCTGATCAACGAGCGGCTGGAGGACCGGCTGCGGTTGGAGCAGCTGGAGCGGGCGCGGCTGCAGGCGGAACTCGACACGATCAAGAGCCAGCTCGCGCCGCATTTTTTATTCAACTGCCTGCACGCGCTTGGGGTGTTGATCGAGGAGAGCCCGGCGCAGGCGCGGATGTTCAACCATCACATGGCCGCGGTCTGCCGTTATCTGCTGGTGCAGCAGAAGCGCGACTTGGTGCCGCTGGCGGATGAGCTGGAGTTTTTCGAGGCGTATGCGGCGCTCACGCGACTGCGGTTCATCGAGGGTTTGCAGATTGAGCTGGAGGGGTTCGACGAAGTGGCGGGGCGGTTCATCCCGCCCGCTTCGCTGCAACTGCTGTTGGAAAACGCCATCAAGCATAACCCCTGCAGCGCGGAGGATCCGCTGAAGATCGGCGTCAGCCTGGCGGGGGATCACATCAACTTCGTGAACGCCTGCCGGCACAGTGCGGCGGCGCTGCGGCAGCCGGGCGCGGGGGTGGGGTTGAGAAATCTCCGCGAGCGTTTCCTGCTGGTCACACGGCGCGAGATCGAGGTGCGGCATAGCGGCAAGGCCTTTGCGGTGCGGCTGCCGTTGATGACAGACGAACAGTTGCCCTCCAGCCCGGTGTGGAAATGAACCTTGCCGGGGGGGCGCGCGCGGCCAACGGTCCGCCCCTGTGAAAATCGGATTTCTCGGCGGGAGCTTTGATCCCGTCCACTTCGGCCACCTCATGGCGGCGCAGGATGCATTCGAGCAATACCAGCTCGACAAGGTCATCCTCGTGCCCGCGGCCCAGGCGCCGCTCAAGCCCAACGACGTGCAGTCCACGACGGATGACCGGCTCGCGATGCTGCGGGCGGCGATCGAGTGGGACCACCGGTTCGAGCTGTCCGACTACGAGCTGCGCCGGGGCGGCATCAGCTACACGATCGACTCGGTGCGGCATTTCCTGAAGTTGTATCCCCACGACCAGCTTTACTGGATCATCGGCGGCGACCAGCTGCCGAAGCTGCACCTGTGGAAAGACATCGCGGAGCTGGCGAAGCTGATCGAGTTCATCTTCCTCGAGCGACCCGGCCATGCGGCGCGGATGCCGCACGAGATTCCCGGGCTGCGGTTGCACCGGTGCGACGGGCACTTGCTGGCGATCAACTCGACCGAGCTGCGCGACCGCGTGCGGCGGCACCTTTCGCTGGATTACTTCGTCCCGCACAAGGCGATTGTGTATATCAAGGAAAAGGCCCTCTATCTCGCAAACAACGGATGAACACCAACACCCTCCCGCCTCTTGAACTGGTTAAACTTTGCTGCCGCGCGCTTGATGACAAGAAGGCGGGCGACCTGCGGGTGCTGGATGTGCACGAGCAATCGTCGATCACGGACTACCTGATCCTCGCCACCGGCACCTCGGAGCCGCACCTGCGCGCCCTGCGCGTCGAGTTGGAAAAGGTGATTGATGCCTCCGGCACGCGCATCGTGGGCATGGATATCGCCCAGGAGAGCGGCTGGATGGTCGTCGATGCGTTTGACGTGATGGTGCACATTTTCACGCCGGATAACCGCAAGAAATACAAGCTGGAGTCGCTCTGGAAGGACGCCGTCGAGGTCTCCGTGCCGAAGCTTCTGAACATTGCGGCGCCGGTTGAGAAACCGGTTAAGAAGCGCGCGACGGTCAAGAAAGCGGTGAAAAAAGCCGAAAAGACCGTGAAGAAGCCGGCGGTGAAAAAAGCGGCCAAGCCGGCCAAGGCTGCGAAACCGGCGAAGAAGACGAAGTAATCAGCAAGGCCTGGGTCGGGGCGCTTCCGCGCCCGGCCCGCCTGCGTTTTGCGGTTACAGGCTAGAACGAATAGCCGAGTGAGCTGGTCACGCGCTTGTCGGTGCGGTCGCTTTTGTCGAGGACCGCGTTGTCGTATTCGTATTCGTAGCGCAGGTTGAGTGAGATTCGCTCGCTGAGCTTGCCCTGCAGCGTGGCATTGAGGCGGATTTTAAAATTCTCGGCATGATCGTCGAGGACGGTGCCGGAGCTCGCGGTGGTGATGGAGCGGGTGCGGCCATCGGGGGAATAGAGCGCGTTGAAATCCTGCAGGAAGGTGAGACGGCCGTTGAGCTTGTAGGTATAGTCTTGGAAGAACTCACCGAGATAGCCCACGCCCTTTTCGAAACCCTCGGCATCGCGGTATTGCATGGTCAAGCCGGCGCCCACGGAGCCTTTTTGGCGTTCGCGCATGAGAAATTTGTAACCAAGACCGGCATTTTGCTCCAAGTTGAGATTGATGCCGGTGATCCGGTCGCCCGTGTAGCTGGACAAGGTCTGGCCGAACACGCGTTCGGAGATCTCGTGCCGCCAACGGAAACTGGCATCCTGACGATCTGTAGTCACCACTTCGGAACTTTCGCCATAAAGGTAACGGGCGCTTAGCTTGTAGCTATTGATCCCGTTGGTGCGCTCAGCCTCGCCACGGCCAGAGTAGTTAAGCACGCTACTACGACCGCTTTGCGTTTGATATCCGAACTCGAGCTTACCCTTCCACTTGGGCGCGGCCGGGGGCTTGGGCGGGGCGGGTTTCTTCGGATCTGCGTCCCGGAGTTTAACCTGTTCGATGGACGGAGGCAGGCCCGCGAGGCTTTCGACGGGGGTTTCCGGAGCCTCAATGACGACGGCATCGGCTTCGGCGATGATCAACTCCCCGAGGAGAGGGGAGAGAAAGTAGATTTTTCCATCAGTTCGGCGCTTAACTTCTCCTGTGATGCGGTCACCGTTATGTAAGTGTAATTCCGCAGCGGACGCAGTGACAGCACTGATAAAAATCCCCACCAAGGAAGTTAGGAACAAGAAGGCGGTGAGTTTCCCGAATCTTCGAGGCGTTATATCTGTCTTTATCATCCTATCATTCAACGTTATAAAATAGATCCTCGGATTAAACGCCAACAACCTCGCAATAGGTAAACAGCGAGGGACGGATACCGGGAAGTGGTTAAATTGCGTCACCGCCAGATCGATTTAGTTCCGGTAGGTTTGCAGCAGGTTGGCCATATTAGCACATTTTTGACCTTGTTCTTTAACTCCTAATGAGGTTTATTTGCACCACTGCTCGCTTTTGAGCATTCGTTAATAATACCCAATACGTAATATCCTCCATGAAAAACAACAACTCCAAGGGCTTCACGCTCGTCGAAATCATGATCGTTGTCGTCATCATCGGCCTTCTGGCCGCGATGGCGATTCCTGCGTTCCAGAAAGTTCGTATCTCCTCCCAGGACAAAGCGGTGCTCAACAACGCCCGCCAGCTGTCCGCCGGTGCTGATCAATACTTCCTCGAGAACGGTGTGTCGGCTGTTAACCTCACCGACCTCGTCGGCTCCGACAAGTATGTGAAGGCCGTCAACACGGTCGCTAGCGAAACCTACCCGACCCAATACCTGCAGGGCACCACGATCACCATCTCTGGTGTCGCCGGCTCCCGCACGGTTACCTACGCTCCTTAATCGGATCCCGTTGGTTCTCACTTCAAGCCGCCCATTCCGTGGGCGGCTTTTTTTTTGAAATGCGAGCCGTGGGTCCAAACACTTGCTTTACGCTGGGCGGTCCGGTGGATCAGTCCGCCTGTTTTTTAGCCGGTCTTTTGGTTTTTCACTGTATTTCCTGAGGTGGAAGAGTCTTTGTCTGCCGAGCCTTCTTATTTCCCATGTCATTTTTGCGTGAATTGATGCGTGAGCGGAAACTCCAGCTGGCATTGCTCACGGCGGTGACGGCCGTGGTCTTGGGTTTTTGGGCGATCCCGACGGACGCCGGCCTCCGGTTGGTCATCTACGGGGGCTACTGGATCATGCTGCTCACCACGGCGATTTTTGTCTGGGCGCTCTGGCGCAGCCTGCGGCCGGCATGGGTGGCCGGCTGGGGAACCGCGAGCGATCGCTGGCCGTGGGCCGTGGTGGCGGGTTGTTCGCTGCTGCTCCTGGTGCATGAAGCCTACGGCTTCAAAATCCTGATGGATGAGGCGATGCTGCTCGGCACCTCCATGAGCATGCACATGGAAAAGACCGCGTTGGTGCCGATGCGGGCGAATGACATCATGGGCTACATGCAGCTGCTCGACGGGCAGCTCGATAAACGTCCGCTGTTTTTCCCTTTCCTTGTTTCCCTGCTGCATGATCTCACTGGCTACCGGCCGGAAAATCCCTGGGTGCTCAACACGGTGCTCACGCCTGTTTTCCTGGGCTTGGTCTATACCCTGGGGCGCAAACTCACCGGGCAGCGGAAAGCGGGCCTCGCGGCGGTGCTGTTGCTGACGAGCCTGCCGCTCCTCGCGCAAAATGCGACCGGCGCGGGTTTCGAGTTGCTGAACCTGACCATGCTGGCGGCCACCCTCTGGCTGGGATTGCGTTGGATCGAGCAGCGCAACCAGGCGACGCTGACCGCCTTTTGCTTTTCCGGCGTGTTGCTGGCGCAGGTTCGTTACGAGTCGGTGGTCTTCTTATTGCCGGTGGCGCTGCTGATCCTCTGGGGCTGGTGGTTGGAGCGTCGGGCGGTGCTCAGCTGGCCGGTGGTCGCCGTGCCGCTGCTGTTGCTGATCTATCCGCTGCAAAACCGGGTGTTCAGCGTGCGCGACACCTCGTGGGAATTGGCCAGCCGGCAGGGTTTCACGAAGGTTTTTTCGCCGGAATATATCGGCGATAACATTTCCCACGCGCTCAATTTTCTCTTCGATACGACCGGGGATGTTTCAAATTCCCTGGTGCTTTCGGCGCTGGGCGTGCTGGCGTTGCCCTTTCTGGCCCTCTGGGTCGTGCGAACCTTGCGCCGCGCCCCGACCGAACGGCCCGCGGCCGTGGTCTTTGCCGTGTATTGCCTCGGTTTCGCCGTCTGGCTCGGGGTGATGCTCAGTTATTTCTGGGGTCAGTTCGATGATCCCGTGATCCGCCGGCTCAGCCTGCCCTTGCACCTGCTCATGGCGCTCGCCGTCGTGGTCGTCATTGCCCAGTTCGACCGGGCCGGAAAATCCTGGCGCTGGGTCCTGGGCGGACTCGTGCTGGCGCTGGCGGCCCGCTCGGTGCCGGCGATGGCGCGGCATGCCTACACCATGGCTTACTTCCCGGGGTTGGAAGTGGCCTGGCGGCGGGAGTTCATCGCGGCGCATCCGGAGCGCGATTATCTGGTGATCGACAGCGACAACGTGATCTGGATCACGCACCGGGTCTCGGCCACGCCGGTGCTCCAGGCCATCAACCGCCCGGAACTCATCGAATTCAACCTGCGCAACCACAGTTTCGCCGCGATCTATGCTTTCCAGCGCTTCGACGTCGAGGCTGAGACCGGCCGCATGGTGCTCCACAAGGAGGACGATTTGGGGCCGGCGTATAAATTGGAAACTGTGGTCGAGAAACGCTTCGCCCCGCTGAAGCTTTCGCGCATCAGCCGCGTGGTTGCGGTCACACCGG
The DNA here is from genome assembly GCA_964525935.1 of uncultured Opitutaceae bacterium. Taxonomy (GTDB): domain Bacteria; phylum Verrucomicrobiota; class Verrucomicrobiia; order Opitutales; family Opitutaceae; genus UBA2377. The sequence goes on from CAZGJZ010000003.1 coordinate 216,994, forward strand.
CCACGCCGGTGCCGGTGCCGCCTCCGGCGGTGCCGTTGCAAAAACGCACGCCGGCGGAGATGGAGAAGCTGCGATTGGAGTATCTGAATACGTTTATCAAAAACCTCCCGTGAGCGGGCGTCGCGCGCCGTGCCTCGCATGAACTTCGCCGCCCTCAAAGCCGCCGCCACCCGGCAGCTGGCGCCCTCGGAACTCCGCCTGCTCGCGCTGGCGGTCACGGCTCCGCTCGCGGTGTGGTTGGGCTTTATCGGACTCTCCGTTCATCAGGCCGAGACCGTGGTGGGGGAGTGGATCTATTACGTGATGTTTGTGACCTTCGGGCTCTTTGTCATCAGCCTGGTGCGGCTGTGGTGGGTCCGGCGGGCTGCGACGCAGCCGATGACGCGGGCCGAAGTCTGGCTCGTCGTGGGCGTGATCGCGCTTTTTTCCTGGCTGGCGGCGGGATCAGAGCCGCTGAGCGCGAAGGTGATCAACGATGAGTTTGTCCTGCAATCCACGGCCTTCAGCATGCACTATTTCCGTGAGGCCCGCACCATGGTCCGGGCTTATGAGGTCGATGGCGTTTTTGTTTCGCTGGGCACCTACCTCGACAAGCGACCGGTCTTTTATCCGTTTCTAGTTTCGCTGGCGCATGACTTCGCGGGCTATCACCGGCAGACTCCATTTCTCGTCAATGTCGCGCTGTATCCCGTGTTTCTCGGCCTGGCCTGGTGGCTCGCGCGGCGGCTGGCTGGGGCCAACGCCGGCCTGCTCACCGTCATCTTGATCGGCACCCTGCCGATCATGGGTCAAAACGCGACCGGAGCGGGCATGGAGCTGGTCAATCTCGTGATGCTGCTGGCCGCGGCGGCGCTCGCCGTGCTTTACCTGGCAAAGCCCGATGAAACGAGGCTCTCGGCCTTGGTGCTGGCGCTCGTGCTGCTCTGCCAGTGCCGCTACGAATCGGCGGTGTTTGTGGTGGCGGGCGGCGTGATCGTGGTGCTGGGTTGGTGGCGGGAGCGGCGCATGGTGCTTTCCTGGCCGGCGGTCGTGGCGCCGTTGCTGCTGGTGCCCTTCGCCTTGCATCAGAAGGTGCTCGCGAATTCCCCCATCCTCTGGGAACTGACGGAGGAGAAAAGCACCCGATTCAGCCTGGACTACGTGCCGGGCAACCTGAAGCACGCCTTCAATTTCTTCGCGAGCAATGAGACCAATCTGGGCAACTCCTGGTATCTTTCGGCCCTCGGTGCGGTGGGTTTGCTCTGGCTGGGCGCGCAGTTGTGGCGGCATCGCCGCGTGCAACTGCCCGGCTGGCGGTCCGACTGGCTGGCCGTCACGCCATTTGTCGCCGGCATCATCATCAACCTGGCGCTGGTCATGGCGTATTACTGGGCCGGCTTGGACGACCCGATGGCGTCGCGGTTTGCCCTGCCATTTTATGTTTTTCTCGCGGTGCTGGCCGCGGTGGCCCTCGCGGGCGCCCACGCACGACGCTGGTTGTTTGGCGCCGCGCTGGCGGGCGCGGTTTTGTTCACCCTGGGCAGCACCGTGCCCCGCCTGAGTCGTCACGGCTATTCGAATCTCGGCACCGAGGAGCAGAACTGGCTGGTCCGCACGGTCGCGGCGCGGGGCGCGGGACCACGGATCATCATCACGCACAAGACCACGCTGATCTGGTTGCTCGAAAAAACCTCCGCCTTGCTCATCCAACGCGCGCGACTCGTGCCGGACCGGCTGCGCTATCAACTCGCCCAAGGCACTTACCGGGAAATTCTCGTGACGCAGGAGCTGCGCCCCGCGAGTGCAGAGGGCCAGCATCAAGTCATCCCGGACAACACGCTGCCCGAAAATTTTCACCTCGAGCTGGTCGCCCAAAAACGCTTCGGCACCAAATTGGTCCGGCTCAGCCGCCTGGTGGCCGTGGATGAAGCGCCACCGCCAGCTTCACCGGCCGCGGTGGCCGAACCGGCCGCCACGGGGTCGGCGAGCCGGTGAACGCGTGGGCCTCGCGCAATCCACACCATGACCAATCCCACGCCGCTTAATGTGCCGGACGGGAAAGCGAGCCTGCGGCGGGGGTATCGCGCCCTGCTCATCGGGGTGACGGCGCTGTTCTATCTCATTTACGCCTACTGGCCCTCGGCCCTCATGGCCGTGCCGCATTGCGAGCAGTGGTTTATCGATTCCTACGCGATTCTGGCCTCCAACGATGCCCTGGCGCAGGGCATCAATCCCTATGGCTATAACGCGCTCGATTACTTCGGCCGGCCCCATGTCTATTCGCACTGGTGGCTGTGGCTGGGCGATCTCGGGCTGACGCGCGAGGATAACACCTGGCTGGCGCTGATGTGGATTGGCGGGTTCTTCGCCCTGGCGCTTACGTGGCTGCGTCCCCGCTCGCTGCGCGAGGTGGTTGGCTTCGCGCTCGTGCTTTGCTCCGGTTCGATCGTCCTGGCGATCGATCGGGCGAACAACGACCTGCTCATCTTTATTTTGCTGGCCGGAGTCGTGCCCGGCTTGCTCGCCCGGCATCGCGCGTGGCGCTGGCTTACGGTGCTCTGGATCGCGCTCGCCGCCGGGCTGAAATATTATCCCGCGGTGGCGGCACTCATGCTGTTGACCGGGGAAGACGCGCGCGAAGTGCGCGGGCGCATCGGATTAATGGTGGTGGCCTTGCTGTTGGTCGGCTTCAGCCTGCGCGACGACCTGAGCAATCTGGGCGGAACGCTGCCGGCGCCGAAGGGGCTCTACAGTTTTGGCGCCCAGGTAATCTTCACCCCGCTGAACTGGAGTGAACCGATGATGCGACTGGCGGCCTGCCTGCTGGGGGCGGGAATTTTTGCGGTGGGCTGGCGCAGTGACTGGCTGGCGGCGTGGACGGCACCGGCCAACGCGGAGCAGCAGCGGGAATATCTCGGCTTTGTGCTGGGCGCCGCGCTTTTGTGCGGGTGTTTTTGGACGGGCATGAACTTTGGGTATCGCTGGATTTTTGCCGTCTGGATGGCGCCATGGATCTGGCGGCGGGCGGCCGACCAGCAGGGCACGCGCGTCGCGAGATTTTTTTCGGTGAGCCTGGTGGCCTTGCTCCTGGGCGCGTTGTGGAGCGATGCGCTGGTGTTGACGGCGTTGCGGTCGGCCTTGGTCACGACGCCGTTTGCGGTGGTGCAGGATTGGGCGCGACTGGCGTTTCTTGCGGTGCAACCCGTCGTGTGGTTGTGCTTCGCGGCCTTGCTCATGGTGCTCGCGCGCTTTGTGCGGGCCGCGTGGCAGCGGCTCGGCCCGCGCCAGCCGGGCGGCCGCTCAGCGGTCTGACGCTGGGAGGTTTTCGATGGCCTGCAGCCAGCGGCTGTAATTGCCGTTCAGAACGGCGTCCACCTCGGCCTGAGTCAGGCGATGAATGAAAATCGAATAACCGATCACGGCGTTGGGTCGGCGCGCCCGCAAATAGTGACAGAGCCGGGCGAAGCGCAGGGCATCGTAGCGCAGCCAGGTCGATTCCTGCTGACGCCAGGCCTCGCGCAGCGCCGGCGCTGCTTGGCGCAGCGTTTGGTATTCGCGTTCGAGCTCGAGCGTCCATGGTCCCTGCACCGGGCTATAAACCTGCGAGAGCATGGTGGCGCTGACGCAATAAATCCCCGGACCGGGTTCATACCATGAGTGGACAAACTTGAAGCCGTTGACGAACGGCAGCCGCGTGGCGGTGATGCCGTAGTAGGCGGGTTCACCTGAACCGAAGTAGGAAAGATAAACGGGTTGCGCCGCGGGCGGTGGATTCTCGCGGGCGAGCCACGTTTTCAGGCCGGGCAGGTCCTGGCCCCAATCGAGTGAGCTGTCCGTCAATAGCCGCCAGCCACGGTCGGGTCCGCCGGCGAACCCGTTGAAATACGCGAGGTAGTTCGGCGCGATCGCGGCCGCGGAGATGGCCTGGCCGGCGAGCAAGGCGAGAGGCAGGGTGAGGCGGACGAGTCGCGGCCTGGCCCACGTCACGAGGCCGAAGGCGACGAGCACAAATAAAACGGGGTAGATCGGCAGCAGGTGGCGATGACCGATGTTGAGGTGGCTTGTGAGCGAAAAACCGACATAGACGATCAACAGGACCAGCAAGGGAGAAGCCTCGATCAGGCTGGTGCGAATCAACTCACGGTTCGTCCACCAAGACCGCCAGAGCGCGAGCGCGGCCAGCGACAAACCAAGGAGCAACGCCGGCGTGGTCTTCCAGAGAAACGCCAGCGGGAAGAACTCGGTCCAGCCCGTGACACTGTAGTGGCCCGCGAGGAACGCGGCGCGGGTTTGCAACGAGTGGGCCACCCACGCGTAGCCATATAAAAAAGCTTCCGGCAAAAGGTGCCAGTCACGCGCGAAACCGATGAGCGGACCCTGCCAGCCGAGCAACGGCAGCACGGTGGCCCACGGCGCGGTGTAGTGATCGGCTGGTGGCAACGCCGGGGAAAAACCCGAGTAGCGAAAACCAAAAAAGGCCCAGATAATCACGGCGGCGCCGACGGCATGCAGGCCGAGCAAAACAGGAGTGCGGCCAAGCCACGCGCTCCGGCGGCTGGGCGGTTCGAGCCAGATCCGGGCGGCGATCAGCAGCAGAAAAACGGGTAGCAACAGGACGGCGGAGTATTTGGCGGTGCAGGCCAGACCGAAGATGGTTGCGCTCGCCAACATTCGCCGCAGCGAGGGCGCGGCAAGCTGCCACCAAAATGCGGTCACCGCGGCCAGCAGGAAAAACGTGGCGGCCAGGTCGGAGGTCGCGAGCGCGGCGTGCGCGAGCAGGTTGGGATCCAGCGCATAAAACCCGAGTGCGACGACGCCCGCGGCCGGCCCGGCCAGGCGTCGGGCCCAGACGAAAGCCAACAGCCCGGTCCCAAGGGAGAACAAGAGGTTGAGCGCCCGGGCGCCCATGAGCATCGGGAAGTGATCGTGGCCGGTTTCGTAGAAAAATTGATGCGCCACCACGCCGCGCGTGGCGGTGCGCCAGTATTCGTTGTCCTCCAAGGGAGGCAGCGGAGCATTGCTCCAGCACGCGGCGAGACCGTGGAGACGTTGGGGCAGCACGCCGTTTTCCGGCTGGATGCGGTGGTCGCCGTAGCGGTCCACGAAAAAGCCGTGGGTCACGTGCAGTAGTTCGTCGGCCGTCACGCTTTTGCCCGCGACCGCGCGGAGCGCGAGCGTGGCGTGCAGGGCAAGCAGGGCGGCGACCGCGAGGGCAATCCAGCCGGGGCTGGGCAGCGGAAGGCGGGCGGGCGAGGCCATGGCGGGAATCAGGGCGCGCGGCTGGTCAAGGGCGCATAGAGCGCGCGCTGCACCTCGTCGTCCGTCAGCCGGAATGCCAGCATCGAGCCGCCGATGATTTCGTCGGGGGCGCGGTTGCCGAGGAACTGGCGGAGCCGGCCAAACTGGAGCACTTCGAGGTCCATGGTATCCCGCAGCAGTTTGGCCTGCTGTTCCTCAGTCAGGTTGCGGGTGTCGCTGGGCAGCGTGCGCAGGTGGGCGAGGATTTCCTGATACAGCGTTTCGAACTCCGGCCGCCAGCCGCCGCGCAGGGGCAAATAAACCAATTGGTAATGCGTGGCGCTGATGACAAACCAGCCGCCGCGGAGTTGCGCGGGGAAACTCCGCGACCCGATGTCGCCGATCTCATCGCCGAAACGCGTCACGGGGAGATGGCGCGCGCGCGGCGAATCGGCACCGAAATAGGTCAGGTAAACGGGAGCGTTGTCTCCGTGCTGTCGTTTTTGCTCCAGCCAGGTCGCGAGATCCGGCAGGCCCTGGCCCCAGTCGTAGGAACTGTCCACGAGGTAATGAAAACCGCGGTCGATCCCGCCGACGAGGGGCTGGAAGTAGGAGAGATAAAACGGGCGCACCAGCAACGAATCGGTGGCTTGGAGCGCGGTGGTGGCGATGAGGCCGATGATGGCCCAGCGCCGCCATTTCGTGGCCAGCCAGCATGCGGCGGCGGCGGCGAAGACGTAGAACACCGGGTAGGTCGGCAGGATGTGGCGATGGCCGATGTTGAGATGCATGCGCAAGGCCATGATCCAATAGACGACGAAAAAGATCAGCAGCGGGGCCGCGCGATAGATCGTTGCCCACGGTCCGCGCGGGGCGCCGGGTCCGCGTGTCGTGCCGCGCTGCCACGCGACGAGCAGGGCGCTGACGCCGGCGACAAAGAGCACCAGGGCGGGCAGCGGAGTCTTGAGCAGAAACGCGATGGGAAAGAACGAGACCCAGCCGGTCTTGCGGTATTCGCCCAACAGGAAGGCGGGGCGCTCGCGGGAAAATTTATAGGTGTGGGCAAAGCCCCACAGGTAGGCCTCGGGCAGCAGGCGATGATCGCGCAGCACGCCCACCAGGCGCGTCATGGCGGTCGGCTGCGCCGGCCGCAGCTGCGGGTAGAATTTGGAAAGGGCGCTGTCGTCCTGCCAGGTGATTTCCTTCTGCTCGAGAATGACGGGCCAGCTCAGGTAGTAGCCGCTGGCGTCGGACAGCTTTTTATTGAAACCCTCGTAGCGAAAACCGTAGCCCGCCCAGACCACGCCGAGGCTGCCGGCGCCGACGGCAAGCGTGAGTCCGAGCGTCGCGCCCATCATGGCGCCGCGGCGCCGCAACCAGCGCACAGATCCGCCCAAGGCAATCACGAGGGGAGCCGGGCGCAGCCAGCGCACCAGCAGCAGCGCGCCAATCAACGGCACCACAAAGACGCCGGACATTTTGGCGAGAAAGGTCAGTCCGCAGGCCAGCGCCGCCGCGAGCAGCCGCCACCAGGTGACCCGGTGCAGCAACTGCCAATAGACTGAGAGCGTGGCGAGGATGCAGGCGGTGAGCGCCATGTCCGAAGTTCCCAGTCCGCCGTGGGCGAGCAGGGCGGGACAGAAGGCCGCGAGGATCAGCGCCACCCAACCGGCGGAGGCCCCGAAGAGTCCGCGCGCCCAGCGCCACGTCAGCCAGACGGTGAACACGCCGAGCAGCGCGATCATCATGCGGGACATGAGCAGCATCCGGTCAACGGGGTTGCCCAGGCCGAAGAAGAAGACGTCGCCCAACCGGTTGACGCGCGAGGCCACCCATTCCGGATGATCGAGCGGCGGGAATTTCAAGTCCATCGCCAGCCACGGCAGCGTGGCGATGCGCATGGGCAGCGTGCCGTTTTCCGGATGCAGGCGGTAGTCGTTGAATTTCCAGTAGGAGTAGCCGCCGGTGAGATGGACCACTTCGTCGGCGGTGACGCCGATGCGGGGCGACACGCTGACGGCCATCAGCCAGTAGAGCGCCAGCACCAAGGCAACCAGGAGGGCGGTGCGGGTGCGGGCCGGACGAGAGGAGGGCATCATGAGCGCGGGCCGGCGGCCGGGTCCTTGGCTTTGCCCTTGGTCAGATAGAGCGGCCGCTGTTTCACCTCGTCATATACGCGCGCAAGGTATTCGCCGAGGACGCCGATGCCGATGAGCTGCACGCCGCCGAGAAAAAGAATGAGCGCCGCGAGCGTCGTGAAGCCGGTGGGCGCGCGCTCGATGTCGACGAGCCGCTTGATCACATAATAGGTGCCGAGCAGAAAACCGGATGTGCCGACGAGGAGGCCGGCGTAGGTGAGCAGGCGCAGGGGCAGGTAGGAAAAGCTGAACACGCCGTCGAAGGCGTAGCGCGCAAGGCGGCGCAGGGTTTGTTGCGGCTGGCCGGCGGCGCGTTCGTGGCGGTCGTAGAGCACCTCCGCGGTGCTGAAACCAACCCACGTGCGCAGGCCGGGAAAAAACCGGTGGCGTTCGGGCAAGCGGTTCAGCGCATCGACGGCCGCGCGGTCCATCAGGCCGAACGTGCCGGCGTTGGCGTCGATCGGGTAATCCACGAGCCGGTGAAAGCAGCGGTGGAAAAGATCCATGCCCGCGCGGCGCAGGCCGGTTTCCTGGCGGGTGCGGCGCACGGCGCGCACGACCTCGGCACCCGCGCGCCAGCTGGCCACCATCTCGGGGATCACCTCCGGCGGATCCTGCAGGTCGGCATCCATCGTCACGACGGCGTCGCCGGTGGCTTGCGCGAGGCCGGCGGCGATGGCGGCCTGGAAGCCGAAATTGCGGCTGAGCTCGAGCAGTTCGAAGCGCGGGTCCTGCGCGGCGCGCGTGCGCACCAGTTCCGCCGAGCGGTCGCGGCTGCCGTCGTTGACGAGCAGGGCGTGCCAGCGGACCCCGGGCTGGGCGTCGAACACGGCCGTCAGGCGGGCGAACAACTCCGGCAGCACTTCCTCCTCGTTGAAAATAGGGATGACCAGCGTGACGGCGGGGAGGCTCATGGGGCGATTACCGGAAGAGGTTGTATTTGAGAATCGCCCAGAGTGCACGGAATCCGTCGCGCCAGCCGATTTTTTTACCTTCTTCATACGTCCGGCCGGAGTAGCTGATGCCAACTTCGTAGATGGGCACGCGCAGCCTAGCCAGCTTGGCCGTGATCTCCGGCTCAAAGCCGAAACGGTTTTCCTCGACGATGACCTTGTTCAGCACGTCGCGGCGGATGACTTTGTAGCAGGTCTCCATGTCCGTGAGATTGAGGTTGGTGAACATGTTCGAGAGGAGCGTCAGGAACTTGTTGCCGACCATGTGCCAGAAATAGACGACGCGGTGCGCATCGCCGCCCATGAAGCGCGAGCCGAAGACCGCATCGGCGCGGCCGTCCTCGATGGGTTTGAGCAGCTTGGGGTATTCGTTGGGATCGTATTCGAGATCGGCGTCCTGGACGATCACGGCGTCACCGGTCGCGGCGGCGAAGCCCGTGCGCAGCGCGGCGCCCTTGCCCTGGTTGACCTCGTGGTAAATCACCTGGTCGACGAGCGGGGCGATCTGGGTGCGCAGGAGATCGCGGGTGCCGTCGCGCGAGCAGTCGTCGACGATGATGATCTCCTTGTCCTTCACCGGGGCGGCGCGCACGCGGTCGACGATGGCGCGGATGGTCTTGGCTTCGTTATAGCAGGGGATGACGATGGAGAGCTTCATGCAACGCGTGAGCGCGAAGTTAGTTCGGCGGGGCGGGGAAGGAAGCCTATTTCGGTGCGGTCGAAAAAGACGCGACGCCGGGCGGGGATGAAGGAAATTACCTACCTCCGTCCCCGGGGTATTGATAGCCTCGCCATCGCATTTGCGATGGCTACATCTGGCGGGTGGATCAAACACGGGCTCCAGTTTTTTTCGGCCGTTCGGGTTGGCCGGGTGCGCTGGGGCTGTGGTTGCTGGTGGGCGTGGTGTTTCACGCCGTGCCGGGTTTTGATTTCGTGCGCTGGGACGACGACATCAACGTCACCCAAAATCCATTGCTGACGGCGCCGTGGTCATGGTCGCTGGTCGCGCAGTTTTTCAACGGCGACCAGGCGCTCCGCTTCAAGCCCTTGCACTGGCTCTGTTTTCGCGGGTTGCACGCGGGGTTCGGATTCGAGCCGATGGCGTGGCATGTCTTCGGTCTCGCGCTGCACGCGGTGGCGGCGGGGTTGTTCTATTTTGTCCTGCGCCGGGTTTTCGCCCTGACGGCGTGGGGTCGCAGCGAACCGGGGTGGGTGGAAGTGGCCGCGCTGCTGGGCGCGGCGTTGTGGGCGGTGCATCCTTTGCGCGCGGAGGTCGTGGCGTGGGTCACGGCGTCGCCCTACTCGCTGACGGCCGTGGGGCTGCTGGCGTCGTTTTTATGTTATCTCAAGGCGGCGGAAACACCGGAGCGGGGCGGCCGCTGGCTGGTGGCGTCGTGGGTGGGCGCGGTGCTGGCGTATGCGAGCTACCCGGTGGCGCTGACTTATGGGTTGTGGCTCATGGCGGTGGATCGGTGGCTGCTGCCCGCGGCGAAAAATGACGGAGCGCCAGCGGTGGGAGCAGGCACGGGTGGCCGCGCGCCGCTGGATTGGGCGTGGTGGGGCAAGCATGCGGCGTTCATGGCGCCGGCGGGATTGGCGCTGGGCTTTACGGTGTGGAGTCGTTTTACCGCGCCCGGGGTTTTCACCGTGGCGCCGGATGTCGAGGCGGTGGGCGTGCTGCCGCGCGTCAGCATGGCGCTGGCCTCGCTCGGGTATTTTTTCCAAGTGCTGGTCTGGCCGGTAAACCTGACGCCCAATCTGCCGCCCCTGACGGCGAACAGTGGCGCGGCGGTGCAAGTGGCGGTTTACGCGCTGCTCGCCGTGGGCGCGTTGGCGGTGATCTGGTGCGGACGGGAAAAACGGCCCGCGTGGGCGCTGGTCGGCTTGGGTTTCGCCGGGCTCGCGCTGCCCTGCCTCGGCTGGACGGAGCGGCCGACATGGCCGGTCGATCGCTACAGTTATCTGGTGCATCTGGTGTTGTGCGGCGGATTGGCGGGCGGGTTGGCGGCTTGGACGCGAGGGCAGCGGGTGCGCCGACTGGTGGTGATCGGGGGCGCGGTGGCGATCGGGATGGCGTGGGCGGTGGCCGCGTGGCGGCAGGCGTCGACCTGGCGCGACAGCCCGGCGTTGTTTGCGCAAATGGCGCGGCATCCGAATTTCGCGGAGAGCCCGCGGCAGCAGGGACACATTTATGTGTTGTGGGGCAATTACGAGGCCACGGCGGGTCGGCGCGAACGGGCGGTGGAATTATTCAATGCGGCGCTGGCGAGCTACCAGGCGGCGATCAAGGCGGCGGTGGCGCGGGCCGATTACACCGAGGCCCTGTCGCTCTCCACGCACGTGGGGCACTTTTTCACGCTGACGCCGGTCATGCGGCGCGAGCGCGGCGCCTGGCTGTTGCGGCTCGGGCGGAAGACGGAGGCGCAAGGCGAGCTGCGCGCGGTGGCGCCGGATTTGCCCGGCGATGCGCGCCTGGCGGAGCTGCTGGCGGAAGCGGAGGCGCGGCCATGAGCGAAGGATCGCCGCGCCTGGGTTCGTTCACTCCGCGACTGGTCTTCATCGCGGGCACGCTGCTGGTGCTGATGGGCTGGACGCTTTTGCCGCAGGCGCGGGCGCTGGCGGGGATCGTGGATTTTGGCCGCTGGTTTCTGGATTCACGGGCGGTGCTGGCAGCGGGCGATGCGGTGCGCGCGGGCCTCGATCCGCTGAAGCCCAATCCGCTGGATGTCTTCAACCGGCCGCATGTCTATTCGGATTGGTGGCTGGGCTTGGGCAAACTCGGCCTGACCCGCGCGGATAATTTCCTCGTCGGCGGATTGTGGGTGTTGGGATTTTTGGCGACCCTGTTTCTCACGGTGCGGCCGCGCAGCCGGACCGAGGCGCTGTGGCTGGCGCTGCTGGCGGGCAGTCCGCCCGTCATCCTCGCGCTCGTGCGCGCGAACAACGACCTGGTGATCTTCGCCGTGCTCGCGGCAGGGCTGCTGGCGCTGCGCACGGAGCGGGCGTGGGGCCAGGCGGTGGCAGTCGGCGCGGTGGCGCTGGCGACGGGGCTGAAGTTTTATCCGATCGCGGCGGGGTTGGTTTTTCTGCTGGTGCAACCGGCGGGGCGGAGGTGGCTCGTGACCGGGGCGGCGTTGCTCGTGGCGGGCACGGCGTTGTGGTCCGTGCGCGACCAGGTGTCGCGCGGTGCCTTTCAGGTGGTGCCGGAGATCTACACGATGGGAGCTCGCATCTGGCTGGAAGGACTCGGCGTGCCGGCGGCGGGGACGAAAGCGGCGGCCGTCGCATTGCTCGGTCTCGGGGCCGTGGTGGCGATGCGCCGCGGCTGGACCCGCGGACTGGCGGCGGAAGACAGCCCGCGCGCGCAGCGCATGATGATGACCGTGGGCGCGGTGCTGCTCCTTTTCTGTTTTCTCGCGACGGTCAACTACGGCTACCGCTGGATCTTCGCGCTCTGGGTGGCTCCGTGGATTTGGGAACGTCGACCAGTGAGCCGGGCCGCGATGATCCTGGTCTGGTTGCTGCCGCTGGTGCTGTGGCAGGATGCCGGACTCGCGGCGGTGACGGAGTGGTGCTTTGCGCCGATGCCGCAGGCGAACTATGACCGCGCGCTGACGATCTGGCACCGCGTAACGCAGCCGCTGGTGTGGGTGGTGATGATTTTGCTGGCGGGCTGGCTGCTGGAGCTTGTCTGGGCCCGCGCCCGGGAAGGGTTCGGAGCGCTCCGCGATTCGCGGAAGCCGTAGCCGCGCGGATTTAGCGAAGAGAAAACAATCGCGTGCGCGCGGTGGCGAGGGCTTCGGGCCAGCCGGGCGGATGATGGCGGTGCGCCCAGGCGGCAAAGCCAGCGGGGTCGTCGGTCTGCCGCGCCATGAGGAAGAGTGTGGAGCCGGCATCCCACGGCGCGGCGCGGAGCCGGGCGGTTTCGGAAGGACTCGCGGCGCCGAGTAGCACGAGCGCACCCAGCGCATCGGGAGCAGACGGGTCGGTGCGTGCGGCGAGCGCATGCAAGGCGGTCAGGTCGCGAGTGGCGGTAGCGGCGATGATTTGCGCGGCGGGACCGCCGGCCGAGGGTGCGGCGAGCAGGTGTTGGGCGCTGGCCAGCCAGGTGGCTGCGTCGACGTTGGAAAGCTCGCTGGAGAGTTGACGGTTGAAACCGCTGGTGACGACCAGTTCGTCGGCGTCGCGACGATCCGGGGCGAGCGCGAGCGCCGCGGTGGCGGCGCGCCAGCTTTCGGCATCATCGCCGACGGTCTGCGCGGCGCGGGCGATCAGCAGGTGATCCTGCACGAACGGCCGGCGGTCGCGCACGCCATCGAGATTGGAAAACGTCACGATGCCCGCCAGCGGGAGTGCGACGGCGAAGGCGAGACGCTGGCCGTGGCCGAGCCGGCGCCAGAAAAGCGGCCGGGCCAGCGCGCCCCCGGCGAGCACGCAGAGCAGCGTGGCGAGCGGCAGGCGGAAACGCGCGCTCACGTAGCCGAGCACGATCCCGCCGGTGCAGGCCGCGGCGATGAACCCGATCGCGCGCAGGCGCGGTGCGGCGAGACCGTGCAACCGCCAGGCGCCGGCGACGCCGAGCACGAAGAGGAGACCCCAGCCGAGCGGGTTCGGGCGCAGCCAGGGCGAGCGCGCCTTATGCAGCGCGTAGGTCTTGTTGTTGTATTGCTCCCAGTCGTTGAGGAGCGCGTAGGTTTTACGTGCGAGCTGTTGCAGCCAGTCGATGGGCTGATGGATGAGACGGTCGCGGAGTTTTTGGTCCCAGTGGGCGTTCATCGCGGCGATGTCGTGGTCGGTGCGGCCGGTCTCGCGCTGATAGAGGAGAATGGATTCGAGTTTGGCGGGGTTGTCGCGGTCGGCGGACTGACTGAGATCGAGGCGCTGCGTATAGTAGCGGCCATGGGTGCCGGGTTGGTTGGCGGCCCAGAGATTGTAAGCGCCCTGCCACGGCAGGATGTGAAATTCACCGCTGACGGCGCGTTGCCAGAATCCCTGCGCGAGGAAGAGCAGCCCGCCGGCGGCGACGGCGCCGAGCGTGGCGAGGAGGCCGGTGCGTGTGCGGTGGCGCCACAGCCAGAGCACGGGAAGAGCCAGCCACACGGTGAGAAACTGCGGCCGCGTGAGTGTGGCGAGCGTCCAGCAGAGGCTGGTGAGAGCCAGTTCGCTGAAGCTTCGCAGGGTGCGGCCGGGGAGTTTTTCCTCATTGGATTTGAGGGGCAGGGCGAGCAGGCCGGCGAGAAAGAGGACGGTCGCGAGCACGCCGTCGAGACGCTGCGTCGCGTCGTGGACGAAGACGGGATTCAGCGCGAAGAGCAGGCCGGCGAGGAGGCCGGCGCGCGCATCGTCGAACCAGCGGCGGGCGAGTGCGCCCGCGAGCACGGCGCCGAGGGCGTGAAGTGCGACGCCGAGGACGAGGGCGGCGAGCGGGAGCTGGGCCGCGGTGACGCCGGCCTTGAGCAAGCCGGCGAGGACCAGCGGATAACCGAGCGCACGGTAAAACGGTTCGGGCGGCAGCGTGCCGTCGGCGAGCTGGGTCGCGAGCCGGAGGTTTTCCTGTTCGTCGAGGACGGGCACCAAGCCCAGCGGCGTGGTCGCATACCAAGCGAGGTGGCCTGCGCCATAGAGCAACGCCACAAGCAGGATGATCAGCCAGGGGCGCGCGGGTTTCATGGACGCTCTGTTCATGCCAGCCCGGCCGAGCTGGGCAAGCCCGGGCGAGTCTTGACGGTGGGGCGCGGCGGGCCGCAGGCTGCATGGCATGACCCGTGAAGGCTCGAACAATCGCGTGATGAAACTGGCCGTGCTGGCGGTGATCGGCCTAGTCGGGCTCGCGATTGCATGGTGGGTCGTGCGCTCACAGGGCATCGACCCCAAGGCGGCCGTGGAACAGGGCGTGACCAAGTTGCGCGAGCTGGGACCGGCCGTGTTTTTCGCCGGGCTGGCCGTGCTGCCGGCGCTGGGGTGCCCGCTGACGTTTTTCACGCTGCCAGCGGGCTCGGTGTTCGCGCCGGTGCTGGGGATGCCGCTCGTGCTGGTGCTGGTCTGGCTGGGCATTGGTGTGAACCTTGCGCTGACCTACTGGCTCGCGCGCTACGCCTTCCGTCCGTGGCTGGAAAAACTGTGTGCCTGGCTCGGCTACAAACTGCCGGAAGTGGCGGCGGCGGATCAGCGCGGGCTGGTCATTCTCGTGCGCGTGACGCCGGGGCCGCCGTATGTGTTGCAAAGCTACCTGCTGGGCCTGGCGCAGATCCCTTTCTGGACGTATTTTTTCATCTCGTGGGTGATCTCGGCGTCGTATGCGTCAGCGTTCGTGCTGTTCGGTGATGCGCTGATGCACGGGCGGGGCAAGATGGTGCTGGTGGCGGTCATGCTGTTCGCTTTGCTGACCGTGGGTGTGCAACTGGTGCGCCGCCACTACCGGAATAAAAAAACCAACGCATGAGCAAACGCGATGAGGCGCTGACCAGCGACGCCGACGAGCGGATCCAGTCGGTGAGCGAATTCACGCGCCGCGTGAAGACGCTGCTTGAGAGCGGGCTGCGGCCGACGTGGGTGCGCGGCGAGGTGTCCAACGTGCGCGCGCAGGGCAGCGGGCATGTTTACTTTTCACTGAAGGACGCGGGCGCGCAGCTGAGCGCGGTGCTGTTCCGCGGCGACGCGGCGCGGCAGACGGTGAAGCTGCGCGACGGCCTGCAGGTCGTGGTGTTTGGCGAGGTCAGCGTCTACGAGGCGCGCGGGCAGTATCAGCTGATCGTGCGGATGGTGATCGAGGACGGCGTGGGCAAATTGCAGCGCGAGTTTGAGGCGCTGAAAAAGCGCCTCGCCGAGGAAGGACTGTTTGCGCCGGAGAAAAAACGGGCGATCCCCGAGCTGCCGGCGTGCGTCGGTTTTGTGACGTCGCCGACCGGCGCGGCGGTGCAGGATTTCATGCGCATCCTCACGCGGCGCGGCTGGCGCGGGCGCGTGGTCGTGCTGCCGGCCAAGGTGCAGGGCGAGGGTGCGGCGGCGGAGATGGCCGCGATGCTCGCGGTCGCGCAGGAACTGGAGCTATTTGACCTGATCGTGATCGGCCGTGGCGGCGGCAGCATGGAGGACCTGTGGGCGTTTAACGAGGAGGTGCTGGTGCGCGCGGTGGCGGCTTGCACGGTGCCGGTGATTTCCGCGGTGGGGCACGAGATTGATTTTACGCTCTGCGATTTCGCGGCCGACGTGCGCGCGGAGACCCCGAGCGCGGCAGCGGAGCTGATCTCGAGTCACTTTGTGGCTGCGGTGGAACGCGCAGCACAGGCGCGGGACGGCCTGCGGCTCGCGGTGGATGGTGCGCTGGAGCGCGCCCGCGAGCGGACCGACCATGCGCGCAGCCGGTTGCGGTTGCTGAGTCCGGCGGCGCAGATCGAGCAAGGAAACTTGCGACTCGACGATCTCACGAACCGGTTGGGCAGTGCGCTGCGCACGGCGCTCCAACTGAAGCGCGAACGGTTCACCGCCGGGCGCACGGAGCTGCAACGCGTGTCGCCCGAGACGCGCGTGCAGTTGGAGTCGCACCGGTTGCTGGCGTTGTGGAAGCGGTTGCAGGCGGCGAGCCCGGCGTCGGTGCTCAACCGCGGCTTCGCCATCGTGCGCGACGAGCAAGGCAAGCCCGTGCAAAAGAAGGCGTCGGTGCGCGCAGGCCAAAAGCTGCAAACCCAGTTTAAAGACGGAATCGTGCCGGTGCGGGTGGAATAATTGACGGGGTTGGTTACTCTTACGGGCAGCATGAACCTCCGTCTTTCCACCTTTGTCCTCGCGCTGGCTGCGACCGCCGGGACGCTTTTTTCCGCCACCATGACCTCCGATAAAAAATCTCCCGCCAAGGACGCCCTCGAGTGCCAGCCCGGCGAAATCTCCGCCTGCGGCCTGCCGTCGAATGTCGTCATCGACATGAGCAAGGTGAAGGTGCGCCGCACCGACGCCGAGTGGCAGAAGCTGCTCACGCCGCGCCAATACGACGTCGCGCGCCAGCAGGGGACCGAGCCGCCGTTCCGCAACGAGTATTGGAACAATCACGAGGACGGCGTCTATTTTTCCATCTGCAGCGAGACGCCGCTCTTCGACAGCCGCGATAAATTCGACAGCGGCACAGGCTGGCCGAGCTTCACCAAGCCGATCGAGCAATCGTTCGTCGGCGAGACGGTCGACGACAGCCTCGGCATGGTGCGCACGGAAGTGCACTGCAATGTCGATGGCGCGCATCTCGGCCACGTGTTTCCCGACGGCCCGGGCGCCAAGGGCGGCCTGCGCTACTGCATCAACTCGGCCTCGCTGAAATTCATGCCGCGCAAGGAATACGAGGCGTGGGTGGCGAAGAACCGTCCGGTGGTCGCGACGACCAAATAAAGGCCGGAAGATTTTAACGAAAAAGGCCCCGCCACGGCGGGGCTTTTTTCTTGGCTGCAGGGATCCGGGGAAGCCGGCGCTTACTTCAGCGAGGCCATGTCGATCACGAAGCGGTATTTCACGTCGCTCTTGAGCATGCGTTCGTAGGCTTCGTTGATCTGGTCCATGCGGATCATCTCGATGTCGGAGGTGATGTTGTGCTGGCCGCAGAAATCGAGCATCTCCTGTGTCTCCGCGAGACCGCCGATGAGCGAACCGGAGAGACTCTTGCGGCCGAAGATCAGGCCGAAGGCCGCGACGGGCAGCGGCTTCTCGGGCGCGCCGACGAGCGTGATATTGCCGTCGATGGCGAGCAGGCCGAGGTAGGCGTTGATGTCGTGGTCGGCGGAGACGCAATCGAGGATGAAGTCAAAGGTGCCGGCGTGCTTCGCCATCTCGTCGGCGTTGCGCGAGACGACGACCTCGTGCGCGCCGAGGCGCAGGGCGTCGGCCCGCTTGGAATCCGAGGTGGTGAAGACCACGACGTGGGCGCCGAACGCGCGCGCGAATTTTACGCCCATGTGGCCGAGTCCGCCCAGGCCGACGATGCCGACCTTCTGGCCCGGGCCGACTTTCCAGTGGCGCAGCGGCGAGTAGGTCGTGATGCCGGCGCAGAGCAGTGGTGCGACGGCGGCGAGGTTGAGGTTGGCGGGGACGCGCAGGACGAAGTGCTCATCGACCACGATGCCCTCGGAGTAGCCGCCGTAGGTGGGCAGGTTGAGATGCTTGTCCGTCGAGCCGTAAGTCATGACGGACGTCGGCGAGAATTGCTCCAGGCCCTTCCGGCACTGGGGACAGGACAGGTCGGCATCGACGAGACAGCCGACGCCCGCGATGTCGCCGGGCTTAAACTTGGTGACCTTGGGGCCGACCTTGGTGACGCGGCCGACGATTTCGTGGCCGGGCACGGCGGGGTATTGGGTGAAGTGCCACTCGTTGCGGGCGAAGTGGAGGTCCGAGTGACAGACGCCGCAGAAGAGAATCTCGATCTGCACATCGCGATCCGTGGGTTCGCGTCGCGGAATGGTGGCGGCGGCAAGCGGCGCGGTGGCACCGGGAGTGGAGTAGGCTTTGACGGAATAGGCGCGTGGTTTGGACATGGGAGGAAGCGTTGAAAATGCGGGTGGTGGAAAGAGGGACCGAGGATGAATACTGCGCAGCAGTCTTTTTGCCAACCGGGAGAACGGTTTTAACCACGGATTACGCGGATAAAACCGGATTAGACAGAAAGCGGAAGGAGGCGGGGCGTCCGCCTTCGCTAAGCCTACGGCGCGACAAGAAGATCGCGCCCCTGCTTAAATAGCCGCGAGTAGCAGGAGCTGGCGGAGACGCTGGGGATCGCTCGCGGAGGTCTTGGCGACGAAGCCGCGCAGGTGCGCGAAGTGCACGTCGGGCTCGGCCTTGATGCGCGTGAAGTCGAGGCGCGGGTGATCGCGGTGCCTGGACAATCCGTAGCCGCTGTTACGGCGGTCGGGGGCGATGATCGCGACGACGCGCTCGTTCAGGCCTTGCTCCTGCACGTAGCGGTCGATGCCGGCCGAGGGATCCTCGGGCAGCGGCTCGGTGCGCGGCAGGAAGAGGACCGCGGGGGCTTCAGCGTTGTCGGCGGAGGTTTTCAGCCCGTCGAGCGTCCAGAGCTGGGCGTGCCGGCCGATGAACGTGAGACGCGCGCGAAGGTTGCGCAGGTAGTCGAGCAGGTCGGCGCCCACGAGGCGCATCATTTCCCACAACGGTTCGCCGGCTTGGTGGCTGGTCGCGCCGGCGAAGCGGCGGAGCAGCGTGCCGTCGATGGGCGAGTGAAGCTTGGTGATGATGTCGCGCTCGACGCCGAGCCAGCGCGCGGTGGCGTTGGGGCCGCGGCAGTCGAACCACTCGGCGGGTTCGAGCCAGTCGCAAAACGCGCGGGCATCGGCGTAAAGCCCGAGGTGCTGCAACACGAGGGAGAGCGCGCAGGTCGGCGCCGCGGTGTCAGGCAGTTGATGGTGGTCGAAATTGTTCAGCGCGGGCTCGTGGCGGTGGCCCACGTCGATCACGGCGATGGCGGGGTCGGCCAGATCGGCCTCGGTCGGCTCGCGCCGCACGATGGGCGCGGGCGAGGAGGCGAGCAGCACGCAGCAGGCGAGGAACTCATCTTTGTGGGCGCTGCCCGGGTGCGTGAGGATCGTGGTTGGCGATAAAAGCGTCATTCAAATCCATCGCAGCACAGCCGCCCGGCAAAAGCCATGCGGCAGATAAAATCCGCGCGCGCCGCATGACGCAGAACGCAGCGAGGGCGCGGCACCGCAAACTTGACATGCAAATCATCGTCAATCACCCGTTGCCGCATGCGCCACCCCCCGATTGGCCGCTATGCGGCCTGTATTGCGTTCTGCTTTGCCATGCTCGCGGCCCAGCCGCTCGTCGCCGGTATTTCCGGCCTCGGACTCTATCCGACCCTACCGGAGCCTCCGCCCATGAGTTGGACGCCCTTCACCGGCTATCTCCGGATCGCCGAGTCAGGCCTGGGCAGCCTGGCCATCACCAACGGCAGCTCGGTCTCAACCTCCTCGATTTTTATCGCCTCGACGTTCGACGCGTATGGCAGCCTGACGGTGGAGGGTGAAAACTCGACGCTCTCTTCCGCGGTCGGCCTGAACATGATCATCGGCAATCTCGGCACGGCCGACCTGTTGATCCGCGACCAGGGCAATGTCGTGGGCTCGGCCACCTTTGGCGAAGGGGAGGGCAGCACCGGCACCGGCTTGGTGGAGGGTCAATATTCCCGGTTGACGGGCTCGGTCACCGTGGGCGGCGCCGGCACCGGCAGCCTCACCATCCGCGACCAAGCTGTGGTCACCAGTGGCTCGGCCAACTACATCGGCCGGGATGGCACCGGCCAGGGCGAAGTCATTGTCAGCGGTGAGGGCAGCCGGTGGACGGCGGCCGGTATGTATGCCTCGTCGGGCACCATCTGGGTCGGTTTTTCCGGCAAGGGCACGCTGCGCATCGAAAACGGCGCGACCGTGGCATCCGGCACCGGCACGCTTGGCAGCACCAGCACGCCCACCTACATCGGGGGCCAGCCCGCTTCCTTGAAGGGCGAAGGCCACGTCACGATCACCGGCGACGGTTCCGCCTGGGAAATCGGCACCGAACTGATCGTCGGCCAGGGCACCGGCGCGGACAACTGGATCAGCGTCGAAAATGGCGGGTTCCTGCAGGACAATATCGCCACGCTTGGCTGGGACAGTTTCCACCGGGGCCGGGTGACCGTGACCGGGGCCGGCTCAAGCTGGGTCAACATCGGCGCCCTCGTGATCGGGCGCGGGGGCCTCGGCACGGTGACGCTCGCGAACGGCGCGAGCCTCAGCAACACGTCGGCCACGCTCGGGAGCGGGAATGCCGGCAACTTGAGTGAACACGCCATCGGCAACACCGTGCTGGCCACCGGCACCGGCACCACCTGGACCAATTCCGGCGCCTTGCAAATCGGCGTGTATACCCACGGCACCGTGGAAATCGCCGATGGCGCCCGGGTCGTCGCCACGCAGGTCGGGCTGGACAGTTCCACCAGCCAGTATTTGAGCCAGATCACGCTGCGCGGGGACAGCAATGCCCGCGGCGTGCTTGAGACCGCCCGGGTGGCGGAGGGCAGCGGTTACGGCGGCGGCCGGATTCAATTCGACGGCGGCATCCTGCGCGCCACGCAGCACGAGGCCAATTTCCTGCAAAATTTCGAGGCGGACGAAATCACCGTCACCAACAACGGTGGCTACCTCGATACGAACGGCTTCAACGTCGGCATCAACGCGACGATCACCGGCCCCGGCGGCCTCACCAAGCTCGGCGCGGGCACGCTCTCGCTCGGCGGCACGGTTGCGGTCGACGGCCCGCTCACCATCCAAGGCGGACGGTTCGACAACTCCGGCCTCGTGGGTGGAGCGTCGTTCATGAAAACCGGGACGACACTCGCGGGCAGCGGCCAGTTCGACGGGCTCGTCACGCTCGAATCCGGCGCGACCCTCGCGCCCGGCAACTCGCCGGGCACGCTCACCTTTGCCGATGGCCTCACCTTCGAGACCGGCACCGTGCTGGATTTCGAACTCGGCACCGCGAGCGACCTGCTGCGCGTGAGCGGCGGCACGTTGACCGGGCCGGCGGGCACGGGCGGCATCACGCTTAATTTCTCGGACAGCGGCGGATTTACCTCCCGCACCTACACGCTGATCAATTACGCCAACGCCTCGCTCAGCGATTTCGATCTCAGCGACATCGCCTACGGCACGACGATCGCCGGCTACAACTATCAGCTCAATTTCGTCGGCTCCACGCTCCAACTCACCGCCACCGCCGTGCCCGAGCCGGCGACGTATGCGCTGGCCATGGCGGTTGCCGGCCTGGGCTTCGTCGCCTGGCGGCGCCGGAAAAGCAGCCGCAAGGGCGCCTGAGGCGCGGGCGCGTCCGGCCAAGCGATAAAACGTGACAGCCTTGGATCGGGCATCGGTTGATGTCCGATCCAAGCTGGCGCGAGGCGCGAGTTTCACCTAGGGATCGGAGCTATCAGCCCCATGGCCACCCAGCACCGCATCTTCTCCGTCCCCGTCGCCAAGGTGTATCCCTACTACGTTGAGAAGGCGGAGAAGAAGGGACGGACGAAGGCGGAGGTGGACGCGATCATCGGCTGGCTGACGGGCTACACGCCGAAGCAGTTGGGAAAACAGCTCACCCAGCAGACGGACTTCGCGACCTTCTTCGCGAAAGCGCCGAAGCTGAACCCGAAGCGCAAGCTGATCACCGGCGTCGTCTGCGGCATCCGCGTCGAGGAGATCGAGGATCCGCTGATGCGGGAACTCCGCTACCTGGACAAGCTGATCGACGAACTGGCGAAGGGGAAGGCGATGGAGAAGATTTTGCGGGGGTGAGGGCTGGCCAGTTAACCACCGATCCGGTTTGAACCACGAATGCTTCGCCTAACGGCTACGCTTTGAAGTCCGTTCCGCCTGATCGGCTCCGCTGGTGGCTTCGGGGGTCGGCTGATCGCCGACCGATAACCGAGTCTCTCTTTCTCCCTGCGGCGATTAGCCGCACCTCGAAACCCAAACCGGAGCCGATTAGGCGAAGGGCATGCTCAAGCGTAGCCGGTAGGCGAAGCATTCGTGGTCAATCTCCTGCGGTTCAGGAGGTTTTAATTCATTCTCGCGGTGGGTTTGGCTTACTCCTCAGCCTCTGCGCCGTGGATCGCCGACGCTCACTTTCAAACAACTCGTCCGACCTGCGCGCGTCGGCGGGTCATCCGTCCGCATGATCCGGGGTCCGATCAAAGCTGGGCTGCATCCGCGCAACCGCTTTCGGGCGGGCTACGACTTTGCGGCGCTCGTTGCGGCGAGCCCACCGCTGAGAGCGTTTGTCGCGCCCAATGCTTATGGCGATACGTCCATCGATTATGCGAACCCGGCGGCGGTGAAGGCGCTCAACCAAGCCTTGCTCAGTTTCGCTTATGGCCTGCGTCACTGGGACCTGCCGGCGGGCTATCTTTGTCCGCCCGTGCCGGGGCGCAGCGATTATCTGCATTATCTGGCCGACCTGCTCGCGCCCGGCGATGCGGCGACGATTCCCCGCGGCCCGGCCGTCCGCGTGCTCGATATCGGCACCGGCGCCAACTGCATCTACCCGCTCATCGGGGCGAGTGAGTATGGCTGGAGTTTTGTCGGCACGGAGATTGATCCGGTGGCGCTGCGCTGGGCGCAGAAGACCGTGGCGGCCCACCCGACGGTGGCCGGCCTGATTGAATGCCGCGCGCAGCCCTCGCCGATGGACAGCTTTCGTGGCGTGCGGCAATCCGGAGAGCGCTTTGACCTGACAATGTGCAACCCGCCCTTTCATGCCTCCGCGGCGGAAGCGGCGGCGGGCACGAAGCGCAAGCAGCGGAATCTCGGCGGCCCGCGATCAGCAAAACCTGTGCTCAACTTTGGTGGCCAGGCGGGCGAGCTATGGTGCCCCGGGGGCGAACTGGCCTTCATGCGACGCATGATCAGCCAAAGCACCGAGGTGGCGCGTCAGTGCCGATGGTTTACCACGCTGGTCTCCAAGAGTGCGCACCTCCCGCTCCTCGAAGCCGCGTTGGGCGCGACGCAGGCGACCGACGTGAGGACCATCGCCATGGCCCAAGGCCAGAAGCAGAGCCGCATCCTGGCTTGGACTTTTTTCGACAGCAATGAACGCAGTGGATTTGCTAAGTGACCCTGATGGCAGCTAAACAAGCAGTCGGTTCACGATTATGGATATCAACATCCGCAGCTTGATCCCTTTGCCTTTTCACAGTTCTTGCGGTTCGGCGCTTCACCGGGTAATTCACGCTCGAGCGAGAAGCACTTAATTTTTACCGCTACGTTTCCATGGGCTACAATGTCTGGGCTGCTCAATACCACGCCACTATGAAAATGACTCGAAACATATTCGGACTGATAATCGCCGTCACCTTGGTCCTCACGGGTTGCGCACCAGCATCAAGCAACTCGGACACAATTGTAGAAGGAGTCATTTTCTCTGTTTCGTATCAGATGGAGAATGGGAGCATCGGGGGTTATACCCGTGTCAACGACAGCTCGGCCATTCCCGGGAGTGGGTTCGGTCGTTACAACACGGACGCATATGGTCGTCTGACGCGCGAGTTTCTTATTATCACACGACCGCAGCGGAGTGACTTTGGGCCGCAAGTCATTCCCGTTCATCGTTTGGTGAGTATTCAGTTTGGCGACGGGGGCATCAAACAAGTCAAAGAGAGCAAGCCCAGTTCATGAACTTTAAAAATGACGACACAACTTAACTGGCCGCTGTAGCGAATCCGGCCATCGTGTCGCAGTTGCGTCGCTCTTTCGGGCTTTCTACCTGAATCCGCTGGCAATTAACCGTTCCGATCTTCCTTAGATTTTAGATTCTTTGGCATCCCCACTTCGCTCCAACGAATAGTAGTTTTCGTAAGTAGAAATATCCGCGAGTAACTCTTTGTATGCCTCATTTTTCTTTGGAAGTTCGAATAGCTTGATCGCGGCTTCACAAAATTGCTCAGTCAGGGTTTCTGGATTTGGCATTTCAACGAGCACATTTGGCACGTTTTGTAGTTTTTTTCTCACTGAAGAACTCCGGCTACGGGCTTCTGCATTGTAATGTTCCTCAACAAAATCGGTGTCGATTACGGCAGAGTATTTGGATCGATCGAGATCATGATATCCATCGATGCAATAGGTTGGATGATGGACTAGAATGAACCAATTAGGATGCTTCAGGAAATTGGCCCATCGCTTGATTGTCACAAACACGCCAAAATGGCGGTGACGGATTCCTTCTGGAACTTGGCATATGTCCAAAATGATATTTGCGCGTTCGACAAACAGGTAAAGCCACAGAACGTAGTCAGAATAATCTAAGTCATCGCTGCCGCGATGAGCGATTATCTTCGTTAGGGCATAGTCGATGCCGTTAGTGGCATCCGCGAAATTGCAGCCGAGGCAATTGTGGTGTGATCCTTTGTCCGTGCCAAATACTTCGTGCATGTGACACGCAATCGGTTCGCCTTGGCCATCATCACTTCGAACAAAAAGATATTGGCGCAAGATTTCTAAACTTTTTTGAAAAGGATCGTCCATGTTCAGACAAAATCAGTCTTTGAAATGTGGGCTTGGCGATAATGCATGCCCCAAAGGGCGATGGTTCTATAATGATATTTCGCGAGCCAATCTCAAGTCAGGAGAAAATTCTCTCTCGCGTCCGGAGAGGGTGGAGTCGTTCGCTGAGATACAGAACGTTCAAATCAGGAGGACAGAATATGAGAAAAATCATCGCCATTACCCAGGTCTCGCTGGATGGAGTCATGCAGGGGCCGGGTGGGCGGGAGGAGGATCCGAGCAATGGGTTTACTCATGGGGGCTGGGCCATGACGTTTCCGGACGATGCGGCGGATCAGGTCCTCGCCGACACCATCGCTGGGGAGTATGACCTGCTGTTGGGGCGCCGGACTTACGATATCTGGGCCAGCTATTGGCCGCATCATGGCGACAACCCGATCGGGAAGGCTTTTAATCGGGTGACGAAATATGTCGTCACGCACAGAACCGGGCTCGACTGGGAGCGCTCGCAAGCTATCGGCGGCGATGTAGTGCAGGAAATCCGCCGGTTGAAGGCCTCGGCCGGGCCGGAGCTGCATGTCTGGGGCAGTAGCAACTTGCTGCAGCAATTGATCGCGGCCGATCTCATCGACGAACATCGCTGCTGGGTTTTCCCGGTGGTGCTCGGGAAAGGGAAGCGATTGTTCGAGAACGGCGTGCCGCCGCGGGCGTTCACGCTGGTCTCGTCGCAGCACACATCGGCGGGGGTGTTTGTGAATGTTTTCCGGCCGGCTGGGGCGGTGGCGGTGAGATCGGCTTAGGGCGTTACCTGCTCGAACGGTGAACACGACATCCGTCATCCCGCCCAGGGTTTCTCTCCGCGAGGTTCGCGTCGGCGACCTGCCCATTCTGTTTGAGCATCAGGCGGATCCCGAGGGGGCGCGCATGGCCGCGTTTAAGTCACGGGAGCGCGACGCGTTCATGGCTCACTGGGCGAAAATCATGGCCAATCCTGCCTGCGCCACCCGCGTCATTCTGGCGGACGGGAGCGTGGCTGGGGACATCGGGGCGTGGACCGATGGCGCCGAGCGTTTGGTGGGCTACTGGATCGGACGCGAATTCTGGGGCCGCGGCATCGCGAGCGCGGCACTGGCGCAATTCCTCCATGAGGAGGCCGCCCGCCCACTCACCGCCCGCGTCGCGAAGCACAATCTCGCCTCCATCCGGGTCCTGCGGAAAGCCGGCTTCGCGCTGGTCGGGGAGGACGCCTTCGATCTGCCCGGTGGCATGAAGGTCGAGGAGTTTGTCTACAGGCTCTGAGTCTTGGAGTGGAGCGTGCGAGGGGAGGTGTTTGAGGTAGGAGCAGGTCTTTGACCTGCTTTGGTGCGGGTCGGAGACACCGCACTACCTATTTAGTCCAGGGGTGATTGGGCCAATCGGTGACTAGACCGGCTTTGACGGGATTCGACTGGATGTAGCGGATGGTCTTTTCGAATTCGGCGTCGTCGCGCATCCAGCGGTCGAACCACTCGCGTTGCCAAAGTGAGCCGGTGCCGCCGAGGGCGCGGCGGATGCGCAGGGCGGAGCGGCCTTTGAGGCGTTTCATGATGGCGGCGAGCGAGTGCGTGCAGTCTGGACTCGGAACGATCAGGGCGTGCCAGTGGTTGGGCATGATCGTGTAATGCGGGACTTCGATTTGCCAGTCGGTCAGAGAGTGGAATTCGTCGACGATGAATTGGGCGAGGTTCGGATCGCGAAGGGCGCACGAGCCAGAGCTGGCATCGAGGTATTTTTCCAGGGTGAGGAAATACCGGCGCTGCAAAGTGACGAACTGGGGCGACTGCGGTTTGATCGCGCTGACGGCGCGGTGGATTTCTTGCAGGCGCAGGACGGTTTCGCGCGGCAGGCTGTCGGCGAGACGGACGGTGACGAAATAACGACCGCGCTCCACTTCCCAGTGCGGAAGAATGCCGCGGTGGAAACGAGTGGTGAGCGGGTGAGGCATCGGGTGGGGGCGCCCGATTGTGGCGACTGGGGTGGAGGGAGGAGCAGGGTTTGGGCCTGCTCCGGTGCGGGTCGGAGACCCGCACTACCTTACTTCAGACTTTCGGGAATTTGACCCACTTGGCGCCGAGCTTGGAGGACTTCACGACGGTTTCGATGAAGGCCATGCCGTAGACGCCGTCTTCGATGCCGGGGTAGTCGAGGTCCTTGGGCAGCGGCTGGCCGCTGACTTCGGCCTCCACGGCGCGGAAGGCTTCCTGGTAAATGTTGGCGAAGGCTTCGAGGTAGCCCTCGGGGTGGCCGAAGGGGACGCGCGTGAACTTTTTGCCGTGGTCGGAGATGTAGCCGTTGCCGCGACGCCAGATCTGGCGGGGCTGGTCGGCGTATTTGACGACGAGTTCGTTGGGGAACTCCTGGCGCCATTCGAGGCCGGCCTTGGTGCCGTAGATGCGGATGTTGAGCATGTTCTCGTCGCCGATGCAGATCTGCGAGGCGTGGAGGATGCCCTTGGCGCCGCCCTTGAAGCGGAGGAGGACGTTGCCGTCGTCGTCGAGCTTTCGGCCTTTGACGAAGGTCGTGAGGTCGGCGCAGAGGGAATCGATGTCGAGACCAGTGATGTAGCGCGCGAGGTTTTCGGCGTGCGTGCCGATGTCACCCATGCAGCCGGCGGCGCCGCTGCGCTTGGGGTCGGTGCGCCAGGCGGCCTGCTTCTGGTTGTCGCCTTCGAGGAAGGTGGAGAGCCAGCCTTGCGGATATTCGACGACGACCTTGCGGATCTCGCCGACGGTGCCGTTGGCCACGAGCTCGCGGGCCTGCTTCACCATGACGTTGCCGGTGTAGTTGTGGGTGAGGACGAAGACCTTCTTGGACTTCTTGACGATGGCGCGGAGTTTCTTGGCCTCGGCGAGGTCGAAGGTGGCGGGCTTGTCGAGGACGACGTTGAAGCCGGACTCAAGGAAGAGTTTCGCGGGCGGGAAGTGCTGGTGGTTGGGCGTGACGATGACGACGAAGTCGAGGCGCTGGTTGGCGGGGAGCTTGGCCTCGGCCCTGGCCATTTCCGCGTAGGAGCCGTAGGCGCGCGCGGGGAGGACGCAGAGGTCGGCGGCGGAGGCCTTGGAGCGCTCGGGGTCGGAGGAGAAGGCGCCGGCGACGAGCTCGGCCTTGCCATCCATGTGGGCGGCGATGCGGTGCACTGCGCCGATAAAGGCGCCGCGACCGCCGCCGATCATGCCGTAACGAAGTTTGCGAGTGAGAGCCATGGGAGAATTTTTTTAACCACGAAACACACGGAATACACGAAAGGCCGGAGACCGGATTTCGTGTGTTTGGTGTATTTCGTGGTGACTAGTTTTTACTGATTCTTTTTGTCGAACTGGGCGTCGAAGACGATCGCGCTGGAAGGGAAGTCGATCTTGCGGACGAAGGCGGCGGCCTCGGTGGCGCCGTGCACACGGTCCATGCGGCTGTCTTCCCACTCGACGGAGAGCGGCCCGCGGTAGCCGACGTCGTTGAGGGCGACGATGATGTCCTCGAACTTGATGTCGCCGTGGCCGAGTGAGCGGAAATCCCAGGCGCGGCGGGCGTCGCCGAAGCTGACGTGGCCGCCGAAGGTGCCGACGGTGCCGTCGCCGTGGCCCCACCAGACGTCCTTCATGTGGGCGTGATAGAGGCGGCTGCCGAAGGTGCGGATGAATTTCACGTAATCGACGCCCTGGTAGCCGAGGTGCGAGGGATCGTAGTTGAAGCCGAAGCGGCGGTGGCCCTTGACGGCCTCGACGGCGCGCTGGGCGGAGGCGATGTCGAACGCGATCTCGGTGGGGTGGACCTCGAGGGCGAAGTTGACGTTGGCGCGCTCAAAGGCGTCGAGGATCGGGCCGAAGCGCTTGGCGAAATCGGCGAAGCCCTTGTCCCAGTAGGACTGCGTGGTCGGCGGGAAGGCGTAGATCGAGTGCCAGATGGAGGAGCCGGTGAAGCCGTTGACGACGGCGGGAAAATCGTCGCCGGACTTGCGGCCGGGCTTGGCGTCGAAGAAGGCGCGGGCGGCCTTGCCGGCGGTGATGAGCTTGCGGGCGGCGCGCTTGCGGACGCCCTCGGGGTCGCCGTTGCCCCAGACGTCGGGCGGGAGGATGGCCTGGTGGCGCTCGTCGATATTGTCGCAGACGGCCTGGCCGACGAGGTGGCTGGAGATGGCGTAGCAGGTCAGGCCGTGGGCCTTGAGGAGCGCCCACTTGTCGTGGACGTATTTCTTGGAGCTGGCGGCGGCGTCCACATCGAAGTGGTCGCCCCAGCAGGCGAGCTCGACGCCGTCGTAGCCCATGGACTTGGCGAGCGGGGCGAGTTTTTCGAGGGGCAGATCGGCCCACTGGCCGGTGAACAGGGTGACGGGTCTCGGCATAAAAGCGAAGGGACAGGGTTGAGGTTGGGGCGACGGACGGAGGGAGTTTTTTCGCGCAAATGCCGGTGGCGGCAAGTGCTTTGTGCGTCACGAGGGCGGCAATCGGAGTTGGCCCACGGAATACCCGCCGTCGCCAAGGCTATGGCGGGCAGGCGCTGAAGACACGGAAGGAAAGGACCGCAGAAGGGGATGAAGCGATACCCTAGGTTTGTTTCACCGTTTTGATGCCGCGCGGAGAGCCTTAAAGTGCGCATCCAACTTTTCCATGGCTTCGGTTTGTTGCGCCCCGGGCGGATAGCTAACGATTTCAATCAAGGTTACTGCTGACTCGACGGGCTCGTCATTGATCAAGCAGCCGGTGTGCACGGTGACATTGCCGGAGCTCAGGACGTAATCGTCCCTCAATCGTTGATAGTCGGGCCAATCAATCTCTCTGAGTCCCATGAGGGCGTAGGCTTTGCCCTGAGGATTGCCGACGAAATACAGCAGCCGATAAGTGAGCGCTGCGGCTGGCGTGGCGCCGAGCCTTTGGCATAGCACCGACATGGATGAAGGTGCCGAGCCTCCGGGCCCGACGAATCCGGGCGCGAATTCCGAAGCGTAGGCCACACGCCAGAAGCCAATGGAGAAAACCGGAAACAACTCGGAAACAATCAGCGCCAGACAAGCCCCGCACAGAAACGGGATCAGCTTGGGTCTGAAGCGGCTGGGCTCCTTGCTCATGGCTTACGTCGACTGATCGTAGACGACCGGCGTGACGACGGCTTCGAGGGGTTTGCCGGCCACGTAGGACTGGAGGTTGCGCAACGCGAAGGCGGTGGCGTCGGGGTAGCGGTCGAGCGTCGGGCCGGCGATGTGCGGGCTGAGGCTGACGTTGGGCAGGCCGCGGAAGCCGCTGTCGGCGGGGAGCGGCTCTTCGACGAAGACGTCGAGGCCGACGAAGATTTTGCCTTCTTTCGCTACGCGGATGAGGGCGGCTTCGTCGACGATGGCGGCGCGGGAGGTGTTGATGAATACGCCGCCGGGACGGATGAGGCGCAGGAGTTTTTCCGTGACGATGCCGGTGGTGGCGGGGTTCAGCGGGGCGAACTCCATGATGACGTCGTTGTCGGCAAAGAGCGTTTCGAGCGAGGCGGCGCGGGTGGCGTTGTTGCGCTTCGCCGCGGCCTCATCGAAGTCGGGAGCGTAGACGGAGAGCGCGCAACCGAAGGGCTGGAGCAGTTTGACGAATTCGCGGGCGACGGAGCCGAAGCCGTGGAGGCCGACGCGGCGGCCGAAGAGCGAGCCGGTGTTTTCCCAGCCATCGCGCCAGCCGCCGTCGCGGTGGATGAGGAGCGTCCAGTAAGTGGCTTGGCGCAGGCAGGAAAGCGTGTGGAAGAGCGCGCACTCGGCGACGGTGCGGCTGATGGCGCCGCCCCAGTTGGTGACGATGAAACCGCGCTCGATTTGTTCGCGCGTGATCAGGCGGCGCACCGAGCCGGTGAGGTAACACATGTAGCGCAGGCGCGACGGAAGCGTGGCGGGGAGTGACGGGCTGGACCAGCCGTTGACGAGCACCTCGGGGTTGGTGGCGGCGAGTTCGCGGGCGAAATCGGCGGCAGTCAGGCCGGTCGGGTCGATGAGGCGGAAGTCATCGGCAAGGGCGCGGAGGTCGGCGACCATGGTGCCACCGAGGAAATGCTTTTGCTCAAAGGGCGAGGCGACGACGAGGAGCGAGGCGATGCGTGGCATGGGAGGAAGCGGAGCGGAAGAGTTGAGAGATGAGAGCTGAGGGTTGAGAGCAAATCAACCCATGGGTTGCGCCCGAGCCGGAGGGAGGCCGGTTGGGTCTTTCAACTTTCAACCCTCAACATTCAACCGCGCCGTCGGGCGCTCAGTAATACAACCAGAAGCGCTTGCTCTGTTGCTGGTAGATTTTGGCCTGCGCCTGCCATTGGCGGAACCAGGCCTCGACGTCGGTGCGGGCGCCGTCGCGCTTGAGGGTTTCGTAGAACGCGGTCGAGCCCATGTGTCGGAGGAAGCCGCTGGCGTCGCCGGTGCGGAACGGGTTGGGGTTGCGCGGATCGATGCGGCACGCGAGGCGCATGAGGTGGAAGCTGATCTCGGTGGGATTCCAATCGTCCCAATCGCTCACCTCGACGAAGACGCCGGTCTCGGGGCGGCCGGATTTGCCGGGGACGCTGACGCGGCGGAAGGAGAGGCCGGGGAGTTTCATGGCGCGCAGCTCGCGCTCGACGACGTCGCTCTTGGCGGTTTTGTGCGAGAGGCCGCGGAAGGCGTAGTCGGTGCCCACGCCGTGGCGGAAGCCGATGTCGAATTTGACGCTGAGGTCGAAGTAAGTGCCGAGCCCGGACATGGCGTAACCGACGACCGAGGGAAAATCCTGGATCATCGGCGACGTGGGCACCCAGCGCAGGCCGGTCTCGGGCCAGCGCATGCTGCGGCGCCAGCCGCGCATGGGGATGACGGTGAGCTTGCCCTTCGCGCGCGCGGCCTCGGGCGTGTCGATGGCCTTGGGCACCTGGAGGACGCCGGGCGACTCCTTGGCCATGCGGGCGAGTTCGCCGATGGTGAGGCCGTGCACGTAGGGCACGCGGAAAGCGCCGACGTAGCTTTTCCACTGCGCATCGAGCGGCGGGCCGTCGACCTTGAGGCCACCGAGGGGATTGGGGCGGTCGAGGACGATGACCTCGACGTTGTTTTCGAAACACGCGGCCATCGTGTAGAGCATGGCGCTCACGTAGGTGTAGCTGCGCGTGCCGACGTCCTGCAGGTCGACGACCACGGCGTCGAGGCCCTTGAGCATCGCGGGGAGGGGTTTGCGCGTGGCGCCGTAAAGCGAATAGGCGGGGAGGCCGGTGCGTTTGTCGACGCGGTTGGCGATTTTCACCTCGGCCTTTTCGTCGCCGTAGATGCCGTGCTCGGGGCCGAAGAGCGCGACGAGCTTCACGCCCGGGGCGCGGCGGAGGACGTCGATGGTCGTTTCGCCGCGGCGGTTGACGCCGGCGGGGTGCGTGAGGAGACCGATGCGCTTGCCCTTCACGGCGGCGAAGCCCTGCGACTCGAGCACGTCGATGCCGAGCATGACGGGGAACGGCACGGCGGGCGGTGCGGGCGTCGCGGCCGGGGCGGCGGCGGGTCGCGCGATGACCGGGGCGGCAACGGCGCCGGTGGCCGGGGCGGATTTTTGCGCGGGGCGCGTCGGCGCGCTGGCGCTGCAGCCGAACAAGCCGAGCAGCAAAACAAACCAGACCGGCAGGTTTTTCAGGGGCAGAAAGCGTTTCTCGCCGAACATGTGCGGGCTACTTTGGCGGCGAGGCCTGCTCCGTCGAGCGGTAATCACGGGCGCGGGGAAATGTTTTTGGAAGACAATTGGCCACGGAGACGCGGAGGCACGGAGAAGATTCCATATCCCTGCATGGGATTGGCGCTGCGTCTCCGTGCCTCCGTGGCCAACCGCTTCAGGAAAATTGTTGGCGGACTGAGGCGGTGAGCAAGGTCGAGGCGGCGCGCAGGGCTTCGGCGAGCGGGAGGCCGGGGGGCGTGATGGCGCGGAGATGGAGATTGGTGGGCGCGGCGGCGCTCGTCGTGACCTGGCCGGCGAAGACGTGGACGGGTTTGCCCTTGGCGAGGGCGCGCGCGGCGACGGCGCCGGGGCCTTTGCCGCTGAGCGAGCTTTCGTCGAAGCGGCCTTCGCCGGTGATGACGAGGTCGGCGGCATTGATGCGCGCCTCGAGGTCGAGCCACGCGGCGACGAGATCGAAGCCGGGGAGCAGTTTCGCGCCCGCGGCGGTCATGAGGCCGAAAGCGATGCCGCCGGCGGCACCGGCGCCGGGGGCGTCCATGAGCGTGTCGGGTTGCGCGCAATGCGTGCAAAGCAGCAGGCCGAGGCGGGCGCTCTCGTGCTCGATGCGGCGGAGATCGGCGGGGCGCAGGCCTTTTTGCGGACCGTAGATAGCGGCGGCGCCGTTGGCGCCGAGCAGGGGATTGGTGACGTCGCAGGCGATGCGGATCGGCGGAAAATCAGCTGGGAGCCGGCCGGCGAGGCGGGCGATGCGCGGCCAGTTGGCGGGCACGAGCGGATCGACGCGGGTGCCGGCGGCGTCGAGAAAATCGTAGCCGAGTGCACTGAGGGCGCCCAGGCCGAGGTCGTTGGTAGCGCTGCCACCGACGCCGACGAGGATGGCGGCGACCTTGCGCTCGGCGGCGGCGCGGATGAGCTCGCCGGTGCCGCGCGTGGTGGTGTGCCACGGGTCGCGATCGGCGTTGGCGAGCAGTGCGAGACCGCTGGCGGCGGCCATCTCGATGACGGCGACGTTGGCGGGTTCGTTTTTGTCGACCGGGAGGGCGAGGAGCTGGCGGGCGGCGGAGGGAATTTCCTGCAACGGCACGAGGCCGAGACCGGCTTCGAGGGGCTGGCTACGCGGGCCGGCGACGGTGAGCGGGACGGTCACGCCGCCGGCGGCGCGAGTGAGGATGCTCGCAAATCCCTCGCCGCCATCGGCGAGCGGGCAGAGGTCGAGCGACCAGTCGGGGTGTCGCTCGCGGAGGGCTTGCGCGGTGGCGGCGCACGCCTCGGGGGCGGTGAGAGAGTCCTTGAATTTATCGAAGGCGAGAAGGACGCGCATCGGTGGAAAGGCAGAAGGGAGAGAGAAGAAGGAGGAAGCTACGGGCCGGTTTGTAACCTATTAGGTTACAAACCGGCGGGGGTGATAAGGGTGAAGCGCGGCACGCGGCGGCCGTTGAGCTCGACGGTTTCGATGAACATGGCGGCGGGGCGCACCCAGAAACCGTGGTCGTCGTAGAGTTTTTGATAGACCGCCATCGGCTCGTGGGTCTCGGAGTGACGGGCGAGATGGAGCACGCGGTAGTCGTTGCCCTTGTAGTGGCGGTAGACGCCGGGGCGCGGCTCGGCGGGAAGCGGAGGCAGATCGGACATGGTCAGGCGACAGTGGACGGCGCGGCGCGCAGCGTCCAGACGCGACCGGCGACGAGGCGGGCCGAGCCTTCGCTGACGGAAAGGCGTGCGGCGGGCTCGACCGGATACGGCACCACGCGGGTGTAGGTGGCGCGGTCGTTGACGAACAGTTCGAGCACCGAGCGATCGAGCAGCCAGCGCAGGCGCACCGGGGAATCGGCGGGCGCGAGCGGCACGAGGGGCGAGCCGTTGCAGTGCACGCCGTGGGTCTCGATGACGATGTTGATGCCGGCGAGTTGGAACTGGATGGTCGCCGACGCGCTGCGCTCGAGTGTGAGCTCGCCGTCGCACTGGCCGCCGGCGGGGAGCGGGAGGGTGAGCGGCGTGGCGGCGAGGGCTTGCGGCGCGTAGTCGGTGGCGGCGCCGCGGAGTTGCTCGATCTCGGCGACGGGAGCGCTGCAGCAATCGCCGTGGGCATCGAGCCAGAGACGGCGCGGCACGCCGAGGCAGCCGTTCCAGCCGCGGCCCTTGGGGAAGTCTTTCACCCAGCCGAAGACCACGACGCGACCGCTCGGATCGATGGCGGGATGCGTGGCGTAGTAATGGAAGCTCTCGTCGAGGCGGCCGCGACGCTCGACGTGGAAAACGTAGTTTTTCAGGTCGAGCGTGCCGCTGAACCAATCGACCGGACGGCAGGGCGAAGTGAGCAGCAGCCACTTGTTGCCGAAGCGCACGAGATTGGGGCACTCGAGGAAGAGCGTCGTGGTGCGCGGCTCGCGGTAGATGATGCCGCGGTAAATCCAATGCTCCAGATCGCCAGAAGGGTTTTCGTAGAGCGGGATGACCGTTTCCGCGCCGAGGATGGAGCCGAGGACCATGAACGTGCGGCCTTCGGTGCGGAAGACGAACGGGTCGCGCCAGTCGCGGCGGAGCGCCGGGCCGCCGTGGTTGTCGAGCGTGAGGCAAGGTGCGGCGACGTGCTGGGTCCACGTGCGCCAGCCGGCGTCGCCGGGCGTGGCGAGCGCCTGCGCGTTTCGGGCGTGCTCGAGCTCGTGGGGCGGGACGGTGGTGTAGAGGATGCGCGGCTCGCCGCGGTTGGTCAGGGCGAGGCAGCCGGAGTAACAGTGCTTCTCGCCGTCGGCGAGTTGGGGGCGCAGGGCGATCGGCAGATGTTCCCAGTGGACGAGGTCGCGGCTGCGCGCGTGCCCCCAATGCATGTCGGCCCACTCATCGCCGCCGGGGTTGTGTTGGTAGAAAACGTGACACCAACCGTCGTGCCAGATCACGCCGTTGGGATCGTTCATCCAGCAGGCG
The DNA here is from genome assembly GCA_964525935.1 of uncultured Opitutaceae bacterium. Lineage (GTDB taxonomy): Bacteria > Verrucomicrobiota > Verrucomicrobiia > Opitutales > Opitutaceae > UBA2377. The sequence goes on from CAZGJZ010000003.1 coordinate 251,931, forward strand.
GGTGGGCCGAAGTGCCACGCGGGGCGGGCGGGGTCGTTGACGACGGGGTAGGCGGGACGGGGAATTTCGTTCACAGGGAGTTAGACGAACGGAGAGGGTTTTGGGTGGAGAAATAATCACCACGAAGAGCACGAAGGACACGAAGTGATCAGGAAGCAATCAGGGCTTCTTCGTGAGCTTTGTGCGTTTCGTGGTAAAATAAAAAAGCGGAGCCGGTGGAGGCTCCGCTGAGAGGAAGGGCGCTCTGCTGGACAGCAGAGCGCCTCTACGGTGAGGATTAGAACTTCGAGCCGTCGGCCTTGGTGCCGCAGAGACTGACTTCGAGGCCGAGTTCGGCGGCGAGGGCGGCCTTCGTATACATGGCGAGGTCGGCTTCCTTGGCGCTGTTGGCGTAGGCGACCTGGATGTGGTTGGCCTTGTGGCGGGCCATCATCTGGTCGCGCGACACGCCGTAGGTCACAGCGTGCATGATCGGCCATTGCTCGGTGGTCTCTTCCCAGCGGCGCTGGGTTTCGGCGCGGGGGAGCGTGATGACCTTGGCGCGACCGAGGTCCATCTTGAGCTTGCCGCCCTCGACGAAGACGCGGCTCCACACGATCTCGCCGGGCTTGGCGATGCCGCGGACGGTGCCGCCGCCGAGACGGAAATACATGAACGGCTGGCGCATCGAGTCGGTGCCCTTGTAGCCGTCGATGTGGTGGGCTGGCGGGGCGCTGCCGGAGATGAGGAAGACCCAGACGTATTCCCCGGTGGTGCCGCTCTTGTCGAAATCACCCCAGCGCAAATCGTGCAGCGTGTTTTCAACGGGCTGGCTGAGGGCGGTGTGCACGCGGTTGGTGAAGAGGCCGTCGAGGCCGGCGCACTCGTCGACTTCGTTGAAGTGCGTGAGCGGCTGGCCGTCGCGGATGATCTCGCCCTTGGCGTTGGCGACGGGCGGACGGTCGGAGTTGTTGAGGATGCCCTCGACGAGGTCGGAGGCGGGCAGGAGATCCTTGAGGCCCTGCTGGTATTGGATGCCGATGGACTCGCAGCCGAACTCATCGGCGATGCGGAGGGCGGCGACGTAGGTTTTGCACTGCCAGAGGACCTGTTCCTCGGTGAGATCGCTGTCGGGGTTTTTTCCGAGGTGGAACTTCATGCCCTTGGCCTTGAGCCAGTCGAACACGGCGCGCGCCTCGGCGTCGCTCACCTGCGTGGCGCCGTAGTAGAGGGCGGACTGCGAGAGGCGCTCCTTGTAGACGCCGGTCTTGAAGAGCAGCTCGTCGGGGATGATGGCGTTATACATGCCCATGCAGCCCTCGTCGAAGATGCCCATGATGGACTTTTTGCGGCGGAGGTCGTCGGCGAGCTTCTTGGCGAGCGCGCGGGCCTTCGGCGGGACGGAACCCTTGGCGAGGGCCTTGACGTGCGCGGTCTTGTGTTTGACGACGCCGGTCTTGAGCCAGCCAGCGAGGTTGCCCAGGAAAAACTCGTCCGTGAAATCGGCGCTCCAGAGCGTGGAGTATTTCACGCCGGCCTTGGTGAGGGAGCCGTTGAGGTTGAGCATGCCGACGAGGCCGGGCGCGGTGCCGGACCAGTTGGCGACGGTGAGGATCGGCGCCTGGTGCGAGATCAGGCCGTGGAGGATGTGGTGCGAATACTGCCAGACCGCCTCGGCGACGATGATCGGCGTCTTCGGGTCGATCGTGGCGAAGACCTCCATGCCTTCCTTCTGGGAGGCGATGAAGCCGTGCTTGAGGGCGGGCTTGTAGGGGTGCGCGCGGACGAGCTTGTAGCCGAGCTTGGCGACGGCGGCGGTGAGCTGCTGCTCCATCGCGAGCTGGCCGGACCAGGTTTTTTCGTTGGCGGACTGGCGCAAGTCGCCGTTGGCGACGAGCAGGATGGTTTTCTTCGGGGTCTTCTTCATGAGATGACAGGGTTGAGGTGTTACTAGATAAAATCGGCGCTGCCGAACCGGAGGGGCGGGGCGCAGGAACCGGTGATTATGCACTGGCAGCGGCGCGGTCGGAATGGATAGTTTGTGGAAAGGAATGGATAAAATCGGCCACAATCGGCAGCGCGAGCTCCTCCTGTCCCAGCAGGTGACGGGGGCGCGGTATTTTTTCAGCAACCTCGCGCCGGCCCGCGGCGTGAAGCCCGGCCCGGCATTGGGCGGACGCGAGTTGTGCAATCCGGACTACCGCGTGGACCGCGATGCGTATGCGTATGACGGCCTGGAATATGTGGCCGAGGGCGCGGGGCGCGTGACGCTGGATGGCGTGGAGCACGCGCTGGCGCCGGGCGCGGTGTTTGCCTACGGCCGCGGCACGCGCTGCGAAATCCGCACCGATCCCGCGAAGCCGATGGTGAAGTATTTTGTGTGCCTCGTCGGCACGGCGGCTGCGCGGCGACTCGCACAGGCGGGCGTCGCACCGGGGCGCGTGCATGTGCTGCCCACGCATGCGGAGCTGCGCGGATTGTTTGAGGAGCTGATCCACGAAGGCCAGCGGCCGGGTCAGCTGGCGCGGGCGCAGTGCGCGACGCGGCTGGAGCTGCTGCTCCTCAAGGTCGAGGAGCACGTCGGGCAGGGACCGCGCGGCGAAGACCCGGCGCGCGAACGTTTTTTACGGTGCCGGACGCTGATCGAGGAACGCGCGGAGCAGTTTGCGACGCTCGAGGAAATCGCGGCGGCGGCGGGCATGGAGGTTTCCAGCGTGTGCCGGCTGTTTCGCCGCTACCACGACTGCAGCCCCTATCAGCACCTGTTGCGGCGCAAGATGACGCTCGCGGCGGAGCATCTGGTGGAAAACGGCGGACTGGTGAAGGAGGCGGCGCAGCGCGTGGGGTTCGCCGACCCGTATCATTTTTCGCGCTGCTTCAAGGCCGTGCACGGCGTCGCGCCGCGGGATCTGCTGCGCTACCGTCGCACGGGGTGATCGGATCATTTGTCACTTAATTCTACTTTGCCATATTAGCCACTCGCCCGCGCGCGGCCCATCTCCAATTTAGATCCAAGAAAGCGTCATGAAAATCTTTCGGCTATTTTGTCTGATCCTTGCCGTCTTTTTTACTCTGTTGATTCCAATCGGATTCTGGCTGGCCGGTTGGACTCTCTCACGGGTCAGCTTTGGCCCAATGTGGGCGGCGCTGGGATTCTGGCTCGGATATTTCCGAATTCGGGAACTTGACCGGAAGACAAGAAGCGGGTCGATCCAAAGATAACTACGATTACGGTGACGGGGCGCTGGGTCCGCCTTAAATCAAACGGCGGCGGTGACGGGAGCGGTGAGAAGCGACTCGACCTCGATGACGCCGCTGGTTTCGAGGGCGAGGCGGATGGCTTTGCCGATGAGTTCGGCGGAGGCGGCTTCGCCGCGCAAGGTCACGTGGCCGTTGGCGCAGTCGATGTTGATGGCGAGCGCGGAAAGGTCGGACTCGAGGGCATACTTGCCCTTGATGACGGCGATGATGCGGGCGTCGGAGAGTTCCTCGCCGGCGGCCTTGGCCTGCGTGCGGACGACTTTGCCGGCTTTTTGGAGGTCGGCCTTGATGTCGGCGGGCGTGAGTTTCCAGTCGCGGAGCTTATTGCCGATGGCGTCGGTGGCGCTGGCGGCGGCAGACTCGGTGCGGTTGGCGGCGGCGGACAACTGGGTGCGCGTCGAGCCCGGACCGGCTTCCTGGCGGAGATAAAGATGATACGAAGCGGCGCCGATCAGAGCGCCGAGGAGGAGGAACAGCAGGGTGTGTTTCATGGTAGGGACTGGGTGCGGCGTAACAGACCGGGAATCGGCGGCATGGTTCGCGGGGCGGCGATGCTCGGTGGCGCCGGGCCAAATCGCCGGGGAGATGGAATCAAGCGTTGCCCGCGCGGCGCGGATGGTTTCGCTGGGCAGCACTTATGGCACCGAAATCAGCTCTCGTCACCGGCGCATCGCGCGGCATTGGCCGTGGGATCGCCCTCGAACTCGCCCGCGCGGGCTGCCGCGTGGCCATCAACTATGCCGGCAACGCCGAGGCGGCCGCCGAGGCACTGGCGCTCGTCAAGGCCGCCGGCGGCGACGGGTTCATCGTGCAGGGCGACGTGGCCGTGGCGGCGGACCGCGAGCGGCTCGTGAGCGAGACGATGGCGAAATTCGGCCGCATCGACCTGCTCGTGAACAACGCCGGCGTCGCGCCGAAGGTGCGAGCCGACCTGCTCGACGCGGGTGAGGAGAGCTTTGACCGGCTCTTCGCGATCAATTTGAAGGGACCGTTTTTCCTCTCGCAGCTCGTAGCGAAGCAGATGCTCAAGCAGTCGGCCGACAGCGAGGGCTTCCGCGGCCGCATCGTGAACATCACGTCGATCTCGGTTTACACGGCGTCGATCAACCGTGGCGACTACTGCATGGTGAAGGCGGGGCTGGCGATGATGACGAAGCTCTTTGCCGACCGGCTCGCGAACGACGGCATTAATGTCTACGAGATCCGGCCCGGCGTGATCGCGACCGACATGACCGGCGGCGTGAAGGAAAAATACGACAAGCTCATCATCACCGACGAGCGCGGCATCACGCCGATCCGCCGCTGGGGCAAGCCCGAGGATATTGGCCGGGCGGTGCGCGCGATCGCGGAAGACCGCTTCCCGTTCACGACCGGCGCGTGTTTCGATGTGGACGGCGGGTTCCACCTGCACCGCTTGTAACAAAGCGGTGTCTTTTTACGGCGGCCGCTTGAAAATGGCCGCCGCGCGGGCAGGGTGGGAGCGCTATGAAAAAAGTTCTCACCCTCGCTGTCGCCCTCTTTGCCGCTACGGTGGCACTGGCGGGCTCGAAGTTTGCCGATATCTCGCATGACGAACTGCATGCGGCCATCGCGGCCAAGCAAGTCGTGGTGCTCGACGTGAATGGAACCGATTCGTTCAAGGAGGGGCGCATTCCCGGCGCCATCGATTTTGTCGCCCACAAGGACCAGCTCGCCTCCTTGCTGCCCGCGGACAAGGGCGCGTTGATCGTCGCTTACTGCGGCAACGAACAGTGCAGTGCCTACCGCAATGCGGCGAACGCGGCGGAAAAACTCGGCTACACCAACATCAAGCACTACGCTCCCGGCATCGCCGGCTGGAAGAAGTCCGGCGCGCCGATGGACAAGAGCTAAGCGCCCCTACGATAGTGATTCATTTCCGGCCCGGACGATTTCGTCCGGGCTTTTTTGTGCGGGGAGCACAGGTAGTCAGAGTGTGCGCAATCAGCCAAAACCACTACCCTGAGATGGTTCAGGCACGACGGCGCCAAAACCGCCGGCGCTGTTGCGACGCAACCCAACGACAGCAAGGAAATGATACCAGAGTGCGCGGTAGCGGGAGGGCCTTTCAACGCGAAGGATTTCGGGCACGAGGCCGTCGCGCAAGTTGATCGCCAGAAGTGGGAGGCCGGCTTCCTGCCAGCGCAGGAGCACATGAGCGAGGTCGGTTTGCGGCCGGAATTCCTGGGATTGCACGAGCACGGCACCGGCGATTTGCTGGCTTTTTAGGAAATTGGCGGAGGGGAAATCCTGAGGAAAAACCAGCCAGCGATTGTCGTATTTCCCTGGAAGGACTCCGCCGTGTTCACGCATGCGGTTGGCATCGAGTAGGAACGCCGGCGGGGCGTCCGTGGGGAGCCGGGCATCGACCAGGACCTCGCCGCCACGGCTGAGCGCGTTGATGATATCCTGGGTAGGGACGACGGCATTGAAGCCATGCGAAGTGTTGAACAGCGGCACGGGCCGGTAACCGGACGCAATCAGTTGCAGGCCGACTGCGACCGCTTGTTCGCCCGGAAGATCAAGAATGAGGGCGAGCCGTTGAGCAGCCAAATCGGGAGCACCAGGCCACGCGATGCGTCCTGCCATCGTGGTCGCCGGGCCAGTGATGGCGCGTTCGAGTTGGGTAAACAGCACAGGCTTTGTCCATGGCGACCATGGGGCGGAGAGAGGAGACCAGAGATCGTAGATTTCTTGTTCGGTCATGAGGATGAGCGGGGGTGGAAGGCTAAGTCGCGTGGCGAGCTGAGCAGAACGGCAATGTCCTGAGCCTGATGATCGATGAGCGGGCGGGGTGCAATACGTCCATAAATTCCCGCCGCCTGGCCATCAATAACGTAGACACCCAAGCAGGGATAAGCAGGACCTTGGTGGGTGAGACAGGGCAGGGCGTTGAATCGCCGTTGCGCGACCCAGGCGGTCGGTTTGCGGGCGATGGCCTTCGTGATGTCGCTCCACTCCTTGGGCGTTGTGGTGCCATGTAGGCCGATACCGTCGCCGACGCGGCCGAAAGACGGTTTGGTGGCCCAATCGGGTCCAAGGTTGTCCCGCCACGAGATGGTTTCCGGCAGCAATTCTCGCCAGCGAGGCAGCGGTGATTGTAGATACGGCCAGGTTAGCGGGAAGCGTTTGCTTTGCGACAAGACCGCACGACCGGGGTTGATTTGTGGGGTGGCAGTATTTTGGAAAAAGCAGCGCCATTGGTTGCCAGACAGATTGGGCAACCACTCAGCGGGAAAAAATCGTAGCAAGGCGGAGAGCGGCCCGGTTTCACGGCTGGCAGTGCCGTCGGCCGACCAAGTGATGTCCGCCGGACTGAGCAAGTGGCTGGTGATTCCGGCGCGGGCGAACTCGCGTTGGAGATAGATCATGACTTGGCGGTCGTCGACGTAAGCGGTGGCGTGGACCAGTCCAATGCCGCGCGTGGTGAGCTGACGCCCTTGGAGAGCGGCGATAAGCGCGGAGACGGGATGGGCGGTCGGCGCGCAGCCGGGGTAGTGCCGAGCCATGATAGCGGTGAACCCCGCGGCTTCGATATAGCCGCCGGGCACGTCGCTGTTCACTTCCGATATCTGCCATCCGCTCTCGGTGGCGTGAAAATCGAAACGCATGACGCGCGGTTGATCGGGGGCGGTGCCGATGGCTGATTTGCATTCGGCCAGCAAGGTTGCCTCGAGTGGAGGAGGCAGACACAGCATTTTGATCAACTTTGCGTCAGCACTGATTTCTGCCTCGGCTTGCAGCGTTTCTTGGTAGAGGGCTGCGGCGGCGGTTGACAGATGACGCCAACATTCTGGTGTGATGATCAGGACAAAATTGGAGAGGACGGAAATGTCCTCGGCCTGCGGATCCCATTTGCAGCAAGCGAAAATGGCCTCGCGTCTCACCGCGGCCATTGACGCAGCCGATAAGGGCGGCGAAACCGAAATGACGTCGGTCATTGCCACGGACCGGCCCAAGCAAGATAGACTGCGGCTATGCTCAAATGCAGTAGAACCCAAAAAGAAGCTTGAGCGATTGAAACGTCGATACGGGTTAGACGGCTGAGTTTTGAGTCCAAAAAACCCGCGGCAATAGTGTAGGGAATCACAAGCCAGATGTGATGGGTAAAATCCATGATGGTTGTGTCCCAGCTCGTCCAATCTCCCGCTACGGAACGCCCGGCGATGACGCCAACGGCAATCAATAGGCTGCCAAGTCTTACGCCGGAGCTAAAATCGCGCTCGATCAAGATGCGTTCCATGGCATTCGACATGGCATTATAGAGCCACCAGCAGATGAGCAGGGCGCCGGTAGCAAGCAGGGCGCAAATCAATACCACGCCCCAACCGGGGCCATCACCGATATTGGCGCCAGCGAAGCAACTCGCGCTGCCCAGGAGCACGCCGAAACCGAGCGCCGCGGCACTGGAGTTTCCGCGCTCAAGCCAGTCATCGCGGAAGGACAAGCCACAGAATCCCGCAAGATAGTAGGTCACCAAGGCCAGCCAGGCGCAGCCAAAGACTAGATAAAACACCAGGTATACGACATCATCGCGCACATCATAGCTGGCATGGCTGCGCAAGACATAGAAGATGAGCGTGAGTGCGATAATAGGGGCGAAGCCGCCGACAACACGCAATCGTGTAGCGCGGCCGAAATCTTCTCGTGAGAGACAAAGCCGAAGCCACTGGCCCCACACGGTAACGCTCAGGATAAGCGAGAAAATGAGGACAAGGATTTCATCGCCAGACATAGGGGGTGAAAGGAGAGGAATAAAAGCCAGGCTGTGCGGCAATCAGTAAGTGGCTGGCCTCACTTTTACCTCGTCGGCGTCAGAGCCAATCGGGCAACCTGAGGCATGTTGTTGATCTGTCAGGCCGGTTTTGAAGCTCTGCTCGCGGGTGAACTCGCGGCGCAGGGGGCGGTCGTGCATTCGCAGGGACCGGGCTGGGTGCGGGCCGACGGCGTCACGGGCGAGCCGGCGTTCGCGCATGTGATCGCGCGCGGCGAGAGCGAGCTGCGCGGCGAGTCGGTCAACGCCCTGGCGCAGCAGCTCGCGGATTTTTTCATGAAGAGCCTGCAGGGCGAGCGCATCGAGGCGGCCTGGCCGTGTGTGTTTGCGGGGCCGGCGGAACTGGTGGGCCTCGGGCGGCGCATCAGCGGCGTCGAGAAGGCGTTTCACGAGGTGTTGAAAAAACGATTTGCGCGCGTGGCCAAGCTGGCGGTGCCGGATTTGCCGCGCGGGGCCGGGACGGTGCGCGGGTTGCTGGTGTGGTTTACGGATTTTGGGCAGGTCGTGGTGGCGCGCGAGATCGCGATGAACGGCCAGCGGCGGATGGCGGATGACGATTTGGCGCCGTCGCGAAGCTACCTGAAAGTTGAGGAGGCCTACGTCGTGCTCGGTCGCGAGCCGGGCGAGGGCGAGACGGTGGTCGATCTCGGCGCGGCGCCGGGTGGCTGGAGCTACAGCGCGGCGAAGCGCGGCGCACACGTCATCGCGATCGACAACGGTCCGCTCAAGGGCGGCGCGCTGAACCATCCGCGCATCGAGCACCGGATGGAGGATGCGTTCAATTTCAAGCCGGCCGACGGACAGGTCTACGACTGGCTGTTTTGCGACATGGTGGAGGAGCCGCACCATGTGTTGCGGCACATCGTCGAGCCGTGGCTGGCGCGCGGGTGGTGCCGGCGGTTTGTGGTGAATCTCAAATTCGGCCGCGTGGATGCGGTGGCGCTGTTGCAGGAGTTGCGGGCGCCGGGCTCGGTTTTGCAAACGCATGCCCCCGGAACGCGCATCCGCCATCTCTATCACGACCGCGAGGAGTTTACGCTGGTGGGAGAAATTGTTCCGTCGCGGTGATTTTTCCCCGTTTTTCGGGGGAAACGCGTGGACAGCGCGCGGGGAAAGAGGGTTACTCAACGTCCCATGAAACCCACTGCACTCCTACGCATCCTTGCATGCGGCCTGGCGGCGCTCGGGCTGGCGGTCGCGGCCTCCGCGAATTCCGCCATCGCCGGCCGCTGGCGGCTCGACCCGACCCTGAGCACCGCGCTCGACGGCTGGAACAAGATGGACCTCGTCGTCGCGCTCGACGGCACGAAGGTGGCCCTCACGCATGACATGCTCTGGCGCACCAGCAACATCGTGGCGACCAACACGGTCGACACCGCGCAGCCGGTGGAGCTGAAGAATTTTTTCCGCGTCGAGCAGCGCCACATGGCGGTATACGCTGCGAAGCACGCCGTCACCAAGGCGACCGCCGCCTGGATCGACGACGGCCGCACGCTGCGCACGGAAGTGTTCACGCCGGTCGAGGTTTCCCAAGGCGACGTGATCATGCGCATCACGAGCGAGTATCGCGTCAGTGAGACGGGCGACACGCTCACGCTCATCGAGCTGCATTCCTCGCGGAATCGTCCGCTCGTCTACGTATTCAAGAAAGTGCCGGCGGAGGCGGCGAAGAAATAACATCATGAAACGCATTCTTTTCCCCCTTGGTTTGATCGCGACGTTGGTCGCCGCTCCGGCGGTCCTCGCCGAAAGTCCGGCAATCTCCGCACCCGCGCCGGCCCCCGCGGCCCCGGCGGTTCGTGCGGCGTGGGTCATGCATTTTAACCTCGATTGGAACGTCGCTGGCGGCCTCCCCGAGAAGGCACTGCTCGTCAGCCTGCAGGGCCTCGCCAACCGCGCGGCGCCGCAGCTCTACATCGTGCATCCGCCGGAATACCAGTGGGAGATCACCGGCCCGCTGTTCGATTTTTACCAGCGCAAGCATGGCGTGAAATTCACCGAGCTGAAGACCGCCGACGCGGCGCTCGAACAATTCAAGTCCGCGGCCAAGGGCTACGTCGTGTGGGACAAGTCCGTCGGCGCCTCGCTCAACGTGGCGTTCACCATCGCCGGTCTCGAGGACGCAGTGGTCGTGTCCGAGGAACTGATTCCGCTCGTCGAGAAACACGGCCTCAAGCAGATCGACGATCTGCGCGGCCGCTATGCCGGCCAGACCGACGACGTCATCTATCAGGACGCCTACGACAAATACTGGGCGCGCTGCGCGAAGGACCGTATCATGCTCATGGGCGGCCACGTCGGTGCCGTGCGCATGCCGGGCATGGCGGACTGGGGCGTGCGCGAGAAGATGTTCTTCCACGATCTCTCCGCGAACCCGAAGCACACGAAGGAACTCGCGCTCAACCGCCGCCTGCTCTCCGAGATCACACCCGGTGGCTACGTTTTCGGCTGGCACTCCTACGGCAAGGACACCGAGGAGCAATACACCACGTTGCTCTCGATGTATGGCCTGCGCATGGAAGGGCTGCACAACCTGCCGAACCTGAGCTTCAACAGCCAGTTCACCTTCACGCCCGGCTTCAAGTTCACCAACAACCACCACGCGTCGCTCGACGCGAAGTTCACCGCGGAGCCCAAGGTCTACCTCGCCTTCGTGCAGTCGGACTCGATCGGCATCGGCGTGTGGACCAAGCCCGGCCGCGGCAAGCTGCCCTTCGGCTGGCAGGTGACGATGAACTGGACGGAGTTTTCGCCGGCCGCGCTGGAGTATTTCCACGAGAGCGCGACGCCCAACGACTACTTCATCGGCGGCCTCTCCGGTCCCGGCTACATGTATCCCAACCACATCCCGGCGGATCGTTTCCCGGTGTTGATGGAGCGTGCGCGCCGGCTCATGGGCCTGCTCGACGAGCACATCATGGAGATCATGGATAACTCCGCCGCCGACGGCAACGTGGGCAATGCGGACCTGACGAAGGAAACGGTCGACGCTTACTACCGCGAGTTCCCGAACGTCATCGGTTTCATCAACGGCTACGGCCCCGCCCGCACGCGCGACCTGCGCGGCTCGCAGGCGATGATCTCCTACGACTACTACATCGACCCGCGCCGGCCGCGCGCCGAGGTGGCGGCCGACCTCAACGAACTCATCGCGCTCAACAGCAAGCGTCCGTATTACCTGCTCGTGCACGTGCGCGAGTCGAACGACGTGAACAGCCTCGTCGAAGTGACGAAGCAGCTCGAAGGCCCGGTCGAGATCGTGCCCGTCGACGTCTTCCTGAAGCTCGCCGCGAGCAACAAGACCTACACGACGCGTTATCAGGACCCCGAGGATCCGAAGCACTTCGAGGGTTTCCCGAAGGAGTAACGAGTCGGCGCAGTTTTTCAGGTGGACCGGGCGCTCCGTCGCCCGGTCTTTTTTTTGACATCAGCGACCGCGCGCGGAGCGCACGGTCCACCTGCGATCAGGCGTTCGCGAAGCCGAGCCGGATCAGGCCGGAGGCATCGGGTCGCAGGACGAAACCGTGGTCGCGCGCCTCCGCGGTGCCGGCGAGCACGGGCACGGCATATGCGTAGCCTTCGTAACGGTAGTGCAGGGCGCGTGGTTCGGCGCCGACAAAGGCGGTGGGCGCGGTGGGCGACCAGTTGGCCGCCAGGGTCCAATCGCTGCCGGTGGGACCGCGCAGCACGAAGGAGCTTTCCTCGAAGGTGAAGGCGAAGCGCTCATCGATGCGCAGGTGCAGCGTTTGCGGATCGCGTTCCTCGGCTTGGGGCGGCGTGGACAGCACGAGCGGCATGCCCTTGGCGTCGTGGATGCGCAGCGAGGCTTGATGTCCGGCGCTGCTCCAGAGGAAACCGTCGAGCACGGGCAGGGCGTCGTATTTGCAGCTCTTCTCGGTGCAGACGGCGTGAAGGAACGGCTCGGCGCGACGTTCATCGAAGCGCTGGATGTCGCGCAGCCGCAGGTCGGCGCCATCCCAGCGCAGGCTCGTGCGATAATTTTTGGAGCAATACCAGAGCGCGCCGCGCTGCGGGGCGTTGAGGTCCTCGGGCGCGACCACGGCCGATGGCGGGGTGAGCGGATACTGTTTTTTGAACCACGCGCCGGACTGCGAGAGCGTTTCGACGCGCACGAGCCCGCGGTCGCGCAGCTCCGCGACGCGGCGGTGTTGGTGCTCCAGGCCCTTGGCCATCGCCGGCCAGCCGAAGGAGTTTTCCTGCCCGACCTGCGTGTAGCCGAAGCTGAGGCAGGGTGTCTCGAACATGTTCTTGAGAAACTGGTCGGTCCACGCGGGATCGGCGCCGCCGGGAGAGACCGGCTCGAGCGTGAGGACGAGCTGCCCGTTGTCGTTGGAGTCGATCTCGTATTGGTGGATCGGATCACTGCCGAGCATGCGGAACGTCGGCACGTTGATCTGCGCCGCGGCGGTCTGCGCGGGGATGTAGGCATTCCGCTTCGAGGGATAGTAGGCCTGGTTGAAGTAGCCGCCCCATAGCGTGTAGCCATCGGTGCCCCACTGGTCCTTGCAGTTGCAGAAGGCGGCGATGCCGTGGCGCTGTTCGAGGTGGGCGAGCGAGTGCGCGTCGATGAACCACGAGCCCGCGGCCTTGGGCGCGAAGCCGAAGGTGGCGCGAAATTTTTCCAGCAAAATATCGATCATGCGGGTGCGCTCATCCGGCGCGTAGCCGGTGGAGAAGCCGACGTTGACGTGCCAGTCCCACGGAAAGCGCCCGCGCCAGCGCAGGCCGGCCGCCTCGACGAGCGGTTGCATGAATTCGAGCCACACGCCGACTTCGTCGCCCGGCGGAAGATCCTTGAGGACGTCGACGAAGCGGGGATCGAGCAGGGCGTCGTATTGGATGAGCCAGGTGACGGGCAGGCCATGCCGCTGCGCGAGTTCGCGCTGACGGAGGACCGGCTCAAGCAGGTCGATGGTGGCATCGCGCGGTTCGACGCCGCGAATGAAATTGATGAGGTGGACGATGCCTTGGCGTGCGGGTGTGGACATGGGGAAGGCGCGGGCGGATCGATGGCAGCGGGGCGGGAAATTTTTGCAAGGCCGGGCCGCGGCAAGCTGCGGACTCGCATTCGGGAAGGAAAGCGTGTCGGCTCGCGGCACGTGAAACCTCGGGAACTCAATCTTTGCGGACTGGCGGCGGTGCGGGCGCGCTTTGAGCGCGAGCCCGGCTCGATCCAGCGGCTGTTCTTCGACCGCGTCATCAGCCGGCAGATTGGCGCGATGTGCAAGACCCTCGCGCAGGCGAAGAAGGTTTACCGCTGCGTCGAGGCGGCGGAGCTCGAAAAGATCGCCGGCTCGATCCACCACGGCGGCATCGTTGCAGTCGTGGCCGCGCCGGCGCCGCGCGGACCGCGGACAGAGGATTTGCGGACGTGGGCGGCGCAGCGGGCGCCGGTGCTGGTGCTCGACCGCGTGGGTAATGCGCACAATCTCGGCGCGCTGGCGCGCACGGCGGCGTTTTTTGGCGTGAAGCACCTGGTGATTCCCGATTCGCCGGTGGCGGCGCGGCCGAATGACGCGGCCTACCGCGTGGCCGAGGGCGGATTGGAGCAGGTCACGGTGTGGACGGTGGCGGCGCTGCCGGTTTTTTTGACGGGCCTGCGTGGCGCAGGCTACGCCGTGATCGGCGCGGCGACGCGCGGCGGACGGCCGGAAGCGGCGGTGAAGCAAGGTGAGCCGGTGGCGGTCGTCCTCGGCAACGAGGAGCACGGACTGGACCCGAAGGTAGCTGCCGCATGCACGCGACTGGTCACGATCCCGGGCGGAGCCGGCGTGGAGTCACTGAATGTTTCGGTCGCCGGCGCGGTGCTCCTGTGGGAGCTGGTCGGCCGGCGAAGCTGATCCGGGAGTTCGCTCAGCGTTTGCCGAGCAGATTTTTCAACCAACCGGGCTTGGCCGTGGCCGATCCGGTTCCGACGCGTGGCGTGGGCAGCGGACCTTCGGGCACGCCAAGGATGGGTTCGAAGTGACCGGCTTTCTTGTAGAGAATGACGACGTCCTGCATGCCCCAGGCTTCCTCAAGATAGGCGCGCATGATCACATCCGGGTAGCGTTGAAGCACGCGCATGAGCCATTCGGGGGAGGAAAGCGCGAGGCCGTAGTCCTCAACCTCGTTGCTCTCAAAGTAGCGTTGATAGGCGAAGCCGGTGCGGGCGTATTCCTCGAGGAGCGCAGGCTTGTCGATGTTCTCGGCGACATCGCGCCGGCCACGAGCCAAGAGACTGGAAACGGTGCGGCCCTGGGTGGTGAACACGATGACGCCGCACTCGCGCGTCCATTTGATGAGACAGTCGAGCGTGCGCAGCCAGCGTTCCTGATTCAGATGCGTGACCAGCGAGCCGACCCAGATGAGGTCAAACTGCGCGACGAACGGGAGCGTGCGCAAGTCGGGTTCAGAGTAGACCGGTTTGGCGCCGAACTGTTTGGCGCAGAAATCGACCCCGTCGCGGTCGAGGTCGCAGGCGGTGATGTTGGCGTAGCCGTAGTGGGCGCGCAGCCAGCGGAGCACGCGACCATGGCCACAGGGGAGATCGAGGATATCGGGGTAGTGCGGCTTGTCGCAGAGTTCGCTGGAGAAATGGATGAGCTCGAGTGCGCGGCGGCCGAGGTCAAAATACTGTTCCTCCCGGCCGGCTGAAACCATGCCGTCGAGCGGGGCGACGGTGCGATCGGCGGACAGCTGGGAAAAATCGTAGAGCGGACGCATGCGGGGCCAAGCTCTCGCGAAGCGCGGGCCGGGTGCAAGCGGAGAATCGCCGGTTGGTCAGCGGGCGAGCCAGAGCGAACCGGTCACGGGCTCGGGGCCGGCGTCGGCGACGCTGGCTTCGTTGGAGAAAACCTCGAGCACGCGGTAGACCCGCGTCGGATTATCGGCCAAGCTGAAGCTGCGGCCACCGGCCATGAAGCTGCGGGTCACCGTGCAGAGGTAGAGCAGATTGCCCGGGCCGGGCGGACGGTCGTCACCTTCCTCGGTGCGTTGCGTGAGCGCGGGGCGATTGTGCCAGGCGGGGACGGCGATCACGCAGTTTTGCAGCAGGTTGTTGGCGGTGCCCGGATCGCGGAAGCGGATGTCGCCCTCGATCCGGGCGTTGACCATCACGTTGTGGCGGCAGGGCTGGCCGGAAGCCGCCTCCCGCAGCGCGGTGTAGTTGACATCGCGCACCGTGAGCCCGTCGAGCAGGGTAAATTCGCTGCCGGCCAGCGTCACGCAACCTGACTGCGGACCCTTGTTGTAAGCGCCGCTGATGGTGACTTGATCGACGGTGACGTGCCGGCTCGCCTCGATGATCAGCGGGTGGCTGCCGGAGTTGAGAATCGTGCAGTTTTGAATCCAGCAGTCACGCGCCGCGAAGAAACGCACGCTGACCACGTGCAGGTTGGCCTGGCCGTTGGGATCGTCGGCATACGCCACGCGCGAGGTGCGCGGGTCGGGTGGCGGTGGGAGGGATTCGTCGAAGACGATGGTGAAGTTGGCGAGGCCGGCACGCTCGACTGATTGCAGCAGCACGCCGGTGGTCCCGCGGGAGAGCCCGGCGTGGTCACGGGCGGGTGGGCGGGTCCCGCGCATTTTCAGGTGCAGCTTGGTGGTGCGAGGATTGGCACCGCGCAGCAAAATGCCGGAGCGCAGCCGCAAGGGTTCCGTCAGGACATATTCGCCGGGAGCAAAGGCGATGACTCCGCCATTGGGCGAAGCGCCATTAATGGCGGCCTGAACATCATCCCCGGGTTTCACCGTGGCGATGAGGGAAAGACTGGCCGGGATGCCGCCGGTGACGCCGGCCTTGGCCCATTCGGCCATGGCGGGGTAGCGGGCATCAATTGCGACCGTGGGCTGCTCCGCGGAAAATACGGTCGTCGCAGTCAGCAAGGTGACTGGGCAGAGCCATTTTCCTAGGATTTCGAAGTGCACGGCAGGACGGTAATCAGATTGGAGGGTTGGTCCAATCGCAAAAACCGGTGGGCGGTGATTTAGGTGACCAGGGCGATGGAATTGACGGTGGGCGGGACGGATTCCCGGAAAAGAAGCGAGGTTTAGTCTTTAGTCGGCCTGGCAAAGCCGGCTTAGTGTCATAAATCACTCCCTTGCCCCATGGCCCTGTCTCGCACTCCCACTGAATCGGTCCCGGCCAAAACTGACGGCGCCTTCGACTGGCCGCTGGCCTATGAGGCCGAGCAACTCCTCGGGCGCTACATTGCGGCGTTTCTGGCGCATAACCGTTGCGCGGCGGGGCTGGCGGGGCGGATGCGCGACGAGACGGGCACGGATTTCTACGAATGGGTGGATCATCTCGTGCTCGCGCCCGGCCATGAGGCGGAGTTGCGCGCGGCGGGGCTGACGGTGGAAGAAAACACCGGGGCGCGGGCCGGACTGACGGTGTGGCATCACGCGAAGGCGATGATGCCACGCGTGCTGGTATGCGCGGAAGCGCGGAGTGACGGGGTCCCGCACAGGCTCGCGATCAAGCCGGAGTCGCTCGTCGACTTTCTCGCGCAACAGGATCTGGCGGTCCCGATCACGGGCGAGTTTGGGGCGCGGTTGCGGCGCGCGGTGATCAGCGAGGAGAACGGGAAGCGGCTCGAGGCGGTCGAGCGGCTGGGCTACCGGGGTTTTGCGCTGGCGGAGCCGGCGGCGGGATTCGCCGCGGCGGTGGTGAAAGCCCGCGAGCTCCTGCGCCGGCGGCAGCGGCATTTCGCCGACGACGCAGAAGGCGTGCGCCACGCGGGCGCGGTGCTCGATGCCGTGCTCGCGCTCGTGCCGCGCGACGTGGCCTGCGAACTGTTTTTCGCCGAGGAGCGGGTTTTTTGGGAAAAGCGCAATCGTGCCGCGCGCGTGCAAAAGCGCCGGCAGGACGCGCTCGGGCTGGGCTGGGGAAACCATGATCACCATACGTTCCGCGCATCGCGCCGGCATTTCGCCGATCTCGTGACTTTTCTCACGCGGCTCGGATTGGAAAAGCGCGAGCGGTTCTACGCCGGCGACGAGGCCGGCTGGGGCGCGCAGGTGATGGAAGCGCCGGCGGTGGGCATCGTGGTGTTTGCCGATGTGGACCTGCTGCCCGGCGAGATCGACATCGATATCGGTGCGGAGCCGCTGGCGCCGATGAAGGAACTACGCACGGTCGGCCTCTGGTGCGGCCTGCACGGCGACAGTTTTCTGCAGGCCGGCATGCACCACCTTGAGGCGCGGTTCGACTTTGCGCTCCTGCAAAAGCAGCTGGCCGGCGAAGGTGTGAACACGATGAAGCCGTTTTCGGATTTTCCGTTTCTCAAGCAGGCCTTCACCGAGGGGGAGCGCTGGATGGTGCGGCCGGAGCGCGTGGAGGCATTGCGCGCGGCCGGGCTCATCACGGCGGCGCAGGCGGAGCTGTTTCACCGCGAAGGGGCGATTGGCAGCCACTTGGAAAATCTCCAGCGCAAGGGCGGCTTCAAAGGATTTAACCAGAAGGCGGTCAGCGCCATCATCGCGGCGACGGATCCGCGGAAACAGACGAGCGCGTCACACTAAAAGGAATCCCATGAAAATTGGCATTGTCGGCGCAGGCAAAGTAGGCGGCACCATCGCCACGCTGCTGGAGTCCTGCAAGTTCTGCAAAAGCGTCGCGCTGGCGGATGTGCGCGCGAACATCGATCTGCGCGGACTCAAGAAGTCGAAGTTCATGCAGGTCGATGTAACCAAGGCGGCGCAGCTCGCGGCCTTGGTGAAATCCGCTGACGCCATCGTGAGCGCGGCGCCGTATTTCCTCAACAAGGGCATCGCGAGCGCGTGCGCGAAAGCGGGCGTGAGTTACTTCGACCTGACCGAGGATGTGGAGACGACGGCGTTCATTCAAAAGCTCGCAGTGAAGGCGAAGGGGACGTTCATGCCGCAATGCGGGCTGGCGCCGGGCGCGATCAACATCGTGGGCGGTTCGCTGGCGTCGTCGCTCAGCTACGTGCGCAACTGCGAGATGCGCGTGGGGGCGCTGCCGCTGAACGCAAGCAACCAGATGAAATATTACCTCAGCTGGAGCACGGCGGGTTTGATCAACGAATACTGCCAGGTCGGCGAGGCGCTGCATGGCGGCAAGCTCGTGGCGACGATGCCGCTCGACGGCATGGAGCGCATCACGATCGATGGCACGGAGTATGAGGCGTTCAACACCTCGGGCGGCGTGGCGACGATGTGCCAGACTTTTGCCGGCAAGGTGGGCGACCTGAATTACAAGACCATGCGCTATCCGGGCCATCGCGACCTGATGAAGTTTCTCCTGCAGGACCTGAACCTCGCGCCGCGCCAGGAGCTGGTGACGCAGATCTTTGACCAGGAGGTGCCGCTCACCGAGTCGGACGTCGTGGTGTTTTATGTGAGCGTGGTCGGCAATGAGAAGGGCGGCGGGCTGAAGCAGCGCAGCTTCATCAAAAAAATGCACGGGGCCACGATCCACGGCCGCAAGCTCAATGCCATCCAGCTCACGACGGCAGCGGGCGTCACCGGCGTGTTGGAGCTGTTTGCGAAAGGGAAGCTCGCGAAAGGCTTTGTGCGGCAGGAGTCGGTTTCGCTCAAAAATTTCCTCGGCACGCAATGGGGCGGCCGCGTGTATGGGGAGTAAAATGTGGAAATCAGGAACTCATGAACCTGCGATGTATGACCTGATTTCCTGAGTTCCATATTTAAACATGTCTTCCAAAAATTCTGTATCAGCCGTTGCCAGGGCGACCTTTCCCCTGCTCGGGCTCTCGCAAAAATCGGTCAACCGCGGTGTTTTTGCCGGCACGTGGAGCGGCTCGGGTGCCGTGCTGGAGAAACGGTCGCCGATTGATGGAGCGCTGCTGGGCCGCGTCGCGCAGGCGACCCCGGCGGATTACGACCGGGCGGTGGCGGCGGCGCAGCGCGCGTTTGTCGCATGGCGCGAGCTGCCGGCGCCGAAGCGTGGCGAGGTGGTGCGCCAGCTCGGCAATGCGTTGCGCGAACTGAAGGCGCCGCTCGGCCGGCTCGTGTCGCTCGAGGCGGGCAAGATCCTGGCCGAAGGCGAGGGCGAGGTGCAGGAGATGATCGATATCTGCGATTTTGCGACCGGACTCTCGCGGCAGCTTTACGGCCTGACCATCGCGACGGAGCGCGCCGGACACCGGATGATGGAGCAATGGCATCCGCTGGGCGTGGTCGGCATCATCTCGGCGTTCAATTTTCCCGTGGCGGTGTGGTCGTGGAACAGCGCGCTGGCGGCGGTCTGTGGCGATGCGACGATTTGGAAGCCGTCGGAGAAGACGCCGCTCACTGCGATCGCGTGCATCAAGATTGCGGAGAAGGTCTGCCGCGCGAATGGCGTCGACCCGGCGATCTTTTCACTGGTGATCGGCGATGGCCCGACGGTCGGCGAACTCATGACGAACGACCGGCGCATCCCGCTGGTGTCGGCGACCGGTTCGACGCGGATGGGTCGCCGCGTGGGCGAAGTCGTGGCGAAGCGCTTCGGCCGCTCGCTGCTGGAGCTCGGTGGCAACAATGCGATCATCGTCGCGCCGTCGGCTGATCTGAAACTGGCGACGCGCGGCATTTTGTTCGGCGCAGTGGGCACGGCGGGACAGCGTTGCACGAGCACACGGCGGGTCATTGTGCACGAATCGGTGAAAGCGAAGTTGGTGAAGGCGTTGCTGGCCGGTTACGCGCAGGTGAAGATCGGCAATCCGCTGGAACCGCGCACGCTGATGGGGCCGTTGATTGACGAGGCGGCGGTGGCGGCGATGCAACGGGCCGTGGCGGAGGCGAAGACGGCGGGCGGCAAGGTGCTCTGCGGCGGTGGACGCCGGCGCGGGCTTTATGTGTCGCCGTGCATCATCGAGGCGCGCAACGAGTGGCCGGTCGTGCAGCACGAGACGTTTGCACCGATTCTTTATGTGATGACCTATCGCACGCTCGATGAGGCACTGGCGTTGCAGAACGGTGTGCCGCAAGGGCTGAGTTCGGCGATTTTCACCAACGAACTGCGTGAGGCGGAGACGTTCCTGGCCGCACGGGGCAGTGATTGCGGCATCGCGAACGTCAACATCGGCACCAGCGGCGCGGAGATTGGCGGCGCATTTGGCGGTGAGAAGGAAACGGGTGGTGGTCGCGAGAGCGGGAGTGATGCGTGGAAGGCGTATATGCGCCGGCAGACGGTGACGGTGAATTATTCGAAGGAGTTGCCGCTCGCGCAGGGGATCAAGTTCGGCGGGTAACGGCAGGGCGGATGGCGGGCCGGCATAAGGGTTGTTACGAAAATGCGGTTGCCCCGGCAGCGGAATTTTCAGTTTTAAGAGGAAGCCATCCACGCGTTAAACCTTATGAAAATCCGTTTCCTCCTGCCGGTTCTTCTCCTTGCCGCGATCGCGGTCGCCAGCCCCGCGGCAGATGAGCGCAAAGGGGAACAGGCGGAAGTCGTCACGGAACTGGGTGAGCAGATGGACCGCATGAGCACGGCGTTTCGCAAGCTGCGGCGGCAGGCCGGCGATGCGGCGAGCAATGAATCGTCGCTGGGCTACGTGGCTACGATGCGGCAGGCGGCGGAGGCGGCGCTGGCGCTCACGCCCGCCAAGGCGGCAGACGTGCCGGAAGCGGATCGTGCAAAATTTTCCGAGGGCTATCGCGCGCAGATGAACAAGCTCATCGCGGCGCTGGGGAATCTCGAGGCGGCGTTCAAGGCTGGCGACAATGCGACGGCGCTGAAGCTGGTGAGCGAGTTGGGTGCGCTGCAGAAGAGCGGGCACCGGGAATATAAGAAGCCCGACAAGCGCTGAGCCGCGGGGCATCGGCGCGGCGGGACGGGGAACCGCTCCCGGCTTTAGATCGTCCAGTCGTCCTGCGTGGCGGTCTGGCGGGCGTCCTTGTTCAGGACTTTCACGCCTTGCTCTTCCATGACGACGAGGGAACGCGGCGGGACGGTGTGGGTGACGAAGACGTTGCCCGCGACCGTGGAACCGGCGCCGATGACGGTGTCGCCGCCCATGATCGTCGTGCTTGCGTAGATGGTCACGCGGTCCTCGATCGTGGGGTGGCGCTTTTTGCCGCGAAGCGCCTGGCCGCCGGCGAGCGAGCGGGCGATGAGGGCGACGCCTTGGTAAAGCTTCACGTGCGAGCCGATCTCGGCGGTCTCGCCGATGACGACGCCGGTGCCGTGGTCGATGAAGAAGTGCGAACCAATCTTGGCGCCAGGGTGGAGGTCGGAGCCGGTGCGCTCGTGGCCATACTCGGTGAGCATGCGCGGGAGCAGTGGCACGCCGAGCTGGTAGAGCACGTGGGCGAAACGCTGGAGCGAGATCGAGAGGACGCAGGGGTAGGCGAGGATGATTTCCTCGACGCTGCGGGCGGCCGGGTCGCCTTCGAACGCGGCGGCGACGTCGGTGCGGATGATCTGGCGCAGGGCGGGGAGCTGGTCGAGCGTGGCAATGGTGAGCTCCTGCGCGCGGCGGGCGGGCGCGGGGTCCTGGGCGAAGCGGAGACTTTTTTCGATCTCGGTCTTGAGGCGCTGCTCGACGCGGATGAGAAGTTTGCCGACGAGGGTGGGGACGTCCTGTTTGGTGAGGCCGGTCTCTTCGAAGAAACCGGGGAAAATCAGGTGCATGTAATCCGACGCCAGTTGTTGCACCGAGTCCTGCGTGGGCAGATTGACGCCATCAAGGTGATTGATGCCGCCGTCGCGCTCGTAGGAGGCGAGGAGGGCTTGCTTGATGTCATCCAGATTCATGGCGGGGCGCGGCGGGCGTTTCTAGGAAACGCGCCGGAGCCGGAGCGGCGAGGATTAAACGCGGCATAAGGGTGACGGTTGGCCGGCGCGTTTATGAATTGGCCACGGAGACGCGGAGACCCGGAGGACTGAATTCGCAATGCCCGGCTCCGTGGCAAGATAGAGGTGTGCGCGTCCACCCCGGACCGTGAAACTACGCGGTGACTTCCTGGCGGGCCTTTTCGGCGAGGGCGGTCGAGATGTAGCGTTCGCCGAAACTCGGGGCGATGGTGACAATATTTTTCCCGGCGAACTCGGGGCGGCGGGCGACCTGCAGGGCGGCCCAGATGTTGGCGCCGGTGGAAATGCCGCCGAGGATACCGTCGAGGAGCGCGGCCTGGCGCGAGGTCTCGAAGGCGTCGTCATTGGTCACCTGGATGATCTCGTCGATGACGGCGGTGTTGCAGTTCTTCGGGATGAAGCCGGCGGCGAGGCCCTGGATTTTGTGCGGGCCGGGTTTGCCGCCGGAGAGCACGGGGCTGGCGGTGGGTTCGACGGCGAAGGTGCGGAGGGTGCGGCGCGACTTGATGACCTCGGAGACGCCGGTGATGGTGCCGCCGGTGCCGACGCCGGCGACGAAGGCATCGATTTTGCCCTGCGTGGCGGTCCAGATTTCCTCGGCGGTGGTGCGGCGGTGGATCTCCGGATTGGCGGGATTGTCGAATTGCTGCGGCATGAAACCGCGATCGCCGTGCTGGGCGACGATGTCGTTGGCGCGGGCGATGGCGCCCTTCATGCCTTCGGCGCCGGGCGTGAGGACGATCTCGGCGCCGAGCATGCGCAGGAGCACGCGGCGCTCGACGGACATCGTCTCGGGCATCGTGAGAATGAGTTTGTAGCCGCGGGACGCGCAGACGAAGGCGAGGGCGATGCCGGTGTTGCCGGAAGTGGGCTCAACGATGACGGTGCCGGCCTTGATTTTGCCGTCACGCTCGCCGGCCTCGATCATGGCGCGACCGATGCGATCCTTGACGCTGGCGAGCGGGTTGAAGAACTCGGCCTTGACGTAGACGTTGGCGGGGAGGCCGGCGGCGATCCGGTTGAGCTTGATGAGCGGAGTGCGACCAATCGTGGCGGTGATGTCAGGATAAAGTTGGTCGGAAAGGCTCATGGATGCGTTCGGTGAATTTTAAATGTAATACATCTCGGACGGGTTCTTGGTCGCGATCATGTCGAGCGTGTAGCTCTGGGCCTTTTCATCGAGGAGCGAGCGAAGGTCGTCCCAGATCTGGCGCATGCGGCGACCGGAGCGGCCGGCCTGGTTGCCACTGAGGGCGAGGAGTTCGCCGTCGATGACCTTCATGATGTCGTAGAGGGAAATCTGCTCGGGCGGGCGGGCGAGGGCGTAGCCGCCGAGCACGCCGCGGCGGCTGATGATGAGGCCGCCTTCGCGGAGCTGGCCGAGAATCTGCGCGAGGAAATTCGCCGGGACGGCCTCGGCCTTCGAGAGATGGTCGATCTGGGCGAGGTCCCCCGAACCGTGCAGTCGGGCCATCTCCGCGAGGACGCGGCAGGCGTAGTCGACTTTGACGGAGATTTTCACGGGGGAGGACGGCGCGATCAGATCACGAAGTCGTTGTCGTCGGGGCGGACGACTTCCTTGGGCGGAAGCAGCATGCCGGCGGCGACGGTGGCGTGGGTGCCCTGTTCGATGAGGATGAAAGAGCCGGTGAGACGGTTGGTGGCGTAGCCGTCGAACACGATGGGGCGCGAGGTGCGCAGGCGGATTTCGCCGAGGTCGTTGAGGGCGAGGCCGGCGGGCGCGGGCTCCGAGTCGAGCGAGGTGATGTTGATCCGGCTGACGATTTCGGTGACGGCAGCCTGCACGGTGTGCGTGGTGTGCTTGAGCCAGTATTTTTTACCGGGCTGCAGCGCGCGCGGGTGCATCCAGCAGACCTTGGCGTGGAGGTCGGCGCTGGCGCCGGGGAGATCCTCGAGGCCGATGATCATGTTGCCGCGGCTGACGTCGACGTCGTGCTCAAGCACGAGGGTGACGGACTGCGGGCAGAACGCCTCGGCGACGGGGCCGTCGTAGGTGTGGATCTGTTTCACCGTGGTGGTGATGCCGCTCGGGAGCACCATGACCTTCTGGCCGGTGCGGACGATGCCGCCGGCGATCTGGCCGCTGAAGCCGCGGAAATCGTGGAGCGCGTGGTCGGTGGGATTGTTGGGGCGGTTGACCCACTGCACGGGGAGGCGGAAGCCGGCGAGATTCCAGTCGCTGCCGATGTGCACGGTCTCGAGGTGCTGGAGCAGGGTCGGGCCGGGATACCACGGCGTGTTGGTGGAGGTCTCGACGACGTTGTCGCCGTTGAGCGCGCTGATCGGGATGAACTTGACGTCCTTGATGTCGAGGCGCGGGAGGAACTGCTCGAACTCGGCGCGGATTTCGTTGAAGCGTGCCTCGCTCCAGCCGACGAGGTCCATCTTGTTGATGGCGACGACAAGGTGCGGGATGCGCAGGAGGGACGCGATACAGGTGTGGCGGCGGCTCTGCTCGATGACGCCGGCGCGCGCATCGACGAGGACGATGGAGAGATTGGCGAGGGAGGCGCCCGTCACCATGTTGCGCGTGTATTGGACGTGGCCGGGAGTGTCGGCGATGATGAACTTGCGGCGCGGCGTGGCGAAGTAGCGGTAGGCGACGTCGATGGTGATGCCCTGCTCGCGCTCGGCGCGGAGGCCGTCGGTGAGATTGGCGAGGTTGACCTGGCCGCCGCCGGTGATGTCGGCGGAACGCTCGAGGGCCTCGAGCTGGTCTTCCATGAGCGACTTGGAGTCGTAAAGGAGACGGCCGATGAGCGTGGACTTGCCGTCGTCGACGCTGCCGCAGGTGTTGAAGCGGAGGATGTCGACGGACGAGGACGCGGCGTGGCCGGCCGGGGAAGCGCGGCGGGCGGGGGCGAGGGATTCGGGAGCGGCGGAAATGGACATGGCGTTCGGTGGAACGAAAAAAATGTGGCGAGGGCGGCGGGCGCTTAGAAGTAACCGGCTTTTTTGCGGTCTTCCATGGCGGCTTCGGAGGCTTTGTCGTCGGCGCGGGAGCCGCGCTCGGTCACGCGGGCGGCGGCGATCTCGGTGATGATGTCGTCGACGTTGTCGGCGGGCGACTCGACGAGGCCGGTGCTGATGATGTCACCGATGGTGCGGACGCGGACGGTGAGTTCGCGGACGTCCTCGTTGGGCTTCGGTGGCATGATGGTGTTGACCGGGAGCCACTGGCCCTGACGGCGAACACACTGGCGACGATGCGAGAAATAGATCGTAGGCACCTCGAGCTGTTCGCGGCGGATGTATTCCCACACATCCATCTCGGTCCAGTTGCTCAGCGGAAACACGCGCATGTTTTCGCCGGGGTTGAGGCGGCCGTTGTAGAGATTCCAAATCTCGGGGCGCTGGTTCTTGGGGTCCCACTGGCCGAAGCTGTCGCGGAAGCTGAAGAAGCGTTCCTTGGCGCGGGCCTTTTCCTCGTCGCGGCGGGCGCCGCCGATGCAGCAGTCGAAGCGGAATTCCTCGATGGCGGCGAGGAGCGTGGGGATTTGCAGGCGGTTGCGGCTGACTTCGCCGGGCGCGGGCGTGGCGATGCCTTGCGCGATGGCGTCCTCGACCTTGCGCACGATGAGCTTGCCGCCGAGCTGCTTGGCGCGGCGGTCGCGGAAATCGTTCAACTCCGGGAAGTGGTGCCCGGTGTCGACGTTGAGGAACGGCATCGGGATGTCGGCGGGCCGGAAGGCTTTTTCCGCGAGCCGGAGAAGGCAGATGGAATCCTTGCCGCCGGAAAAGAGCAGGGCGGGCCGCTCAAACTCGCCGGCCACTTCACGCATGATGTGGATGGCCTCGGTTTCGAGATACTGCAGATGGTCGAGATGGTAATTGCTCACTGAAGAATCGGAGATGGGGGGGAGGCGCCGTGGCTCGGGTGGAGCGGGGCGAGATGGCTAGATTGAAATTAGGAGCTGGCGACGGCTTTCCCGCCCCAGGAGGCGTGGAGGCCGCACTCGCGTTTTTCGTCGGCCTTGGCGGGATCAAAATAGTCCCACTCGTTGGGCAACTGGTGCGTGTCGAGGTAGCTCTCGAGGTCGGTGTCGCTCCAGTAGAAGAACGGACTGACCTTGAGCGCGCCGAAGTTCGCGTCGTGCGAGACGATGTCGAGGCCGGCGCGGTTGGGGTTCTGCACCTTGCGCAGCGCGGTGAGCCAAACGACGGGCGCGAGTTCGCGCATGCCGCGTTGGAAAGGCTCGAGCTTCATCTGCGCGCTGAATTTTTTCAGGCCCTCTTCGTCGGTCGTGTCCGGGATGGGGCCGTAGACGGCGTCGCGGTGGGCGACGGTGAGGCGCGGCAGGTAGGGCTTGAGGTTGAGATTGAGACGGGCGCGCAGGGCCTCGGCGTGCTTGTAGGTGGCGGGACGGTTGTAACCGTGGTCAACCCAGAGCACGGGGATGTCGGCCTGCGCCTGCACGGCGAGGTGGAGGATCGCCGCCTCGTAGGGACGGAAATTGGTGGAGACGAGGGCGCGGCCGGGAGCCTGGGCGATGGCCCAGCGGGTGATTTCGAGCGGAGTCTTCGCGCGCAACATGGCGTTGGCGGCGGAGAGTTGTTCGGGAGACATGCTGAGATTTTCGATTCTCGAATTTTGAATTTCGATGGGAGCGGGTCAGGGACCAGCTCCTACCGGTTAGTTATTGGCGGGGGCCGGAGCCGGAGCGGCGGCGGGTTGGGCGGCCGCCGCGGCCGCTGCCGCAGCGGCGACTTCGGGCCAGAGGACGCGGGCGGCGAAATCACCGAAGCGTTCGCCGGCGGTGCGCTCGTTTTTCCAACGGGTGAGGACCGGGCGGAGCTCGGTTTCGAGTTCAGCTTCCTTGATGGTGTCCTTGAAGATGCGGTTGAGGCGCGTGCCGGCGGCGTTGCCACCGAACCAGAGTTGGTAGCGGCCGGGGGCTTTGCCGACGAAGGCGATCTCCGCCATGTAGGGGCGGGCGCAACCGTTGGGGCAGCCGGTGGAGCGGATGATGATTTCCTCGCCGCCGAGACCGATCTCGGTGCCGAGTTTTTCAATGCGATCGAGAAGGCCGGGCAGCGCGCGCTCGGACTCGGCGAGACCGAGGCCGCAGGTGGGCAGCGACGGGCAGGCCATCGCGGCGGCGTGCAGGATGGAGGCCTGGTTATCGACCTTCACCCCGTGGGTCGCGAGCAGCGCGGAGATGCCGGCGCGGTCGGACTCGGGGACGTTGGCGATGATGACGTTCTGGTTGCCGGTGAGGCGGAACTCAACGTGCGGGAATTTTTCCGCGACCTGGCGGAGAGCGGTCTTCTGGGCGTGGCCGGGGACGTCCTTAATGCGGCCGGTCTCGACGAAGAGGGTGAGGAAGAGCTTGCCGTCGACGCCGCGGTGCCAGCCGTAGAGGTCGCCCGTAGAGGTAAACTCGTAAGGACGCGCAGCCGCCATGGTGAAGCCGGCGCGCTGGTTGATCTCATTGCGGACGAAATCGACGCCCTTTTCCTCGAGCACGTATTTGAAGCGGGCGTGCTTGCGGTTGGCGCGGTCGCCGAAATCGCGGAAGGTGGTGAGCACGGCCTTGGCGACGGGGATGACCTGGTCGGGCGTGACGAAGCCGATGACGTCGGCGAGGCGCGGGAAGGTCTGGGCGTTGCCATGGCTGCGGCCCATGCCGCCGCCGACGGCGACGTTGTAGCCGAGGAGTTTGTCGCCATCGACGATGGCGATGAAGCCGAGGTCGTTGGTGAAGACGTCCATGTCGTTGGACGGCGGGATGACGAAGGCGGCCTTGAATTTGCGCGGGAGGTAGGTCTGGCCGTAGAGGGGATCGTTGAAGTTCTTGTTCTCGGCGTCGTCGAGGTTGAGCTGGACGCCTTCGAGCCAGATGGAGCTGTAGGCCTTGGTCTTGGGCGCGAGGGCCATCGCGGTGGCGTGGGCGTCGGCGTAGACTTGCGCGCGGGCCTTGGTGTAGGCGGGCGTGGGCGAGGCAATGACGTTGCGGTTGACGTCACCGCAGGCGGCGAGCGTGGAGAGGAGCGAGTCGTTGATCTTCTTAACGAGCGGCCCGAGGCCCGACATGACGACGCCGTGGAACTGGATGCACTGGCGCGTGGTGGCGCGCAGGGTGTTGTTGCCGTAGTTCGTCGCGAGATCGTCGAAGGTGATCCACTGCTTCGACGTCATGACGCCGCCGGGGATGCGGCTGCGGATCATCATGATGAACTTCTTGGCGGTCTTGCGCAGGTCGCGGTCGTCCTGCTGGTAGATGCCGTGGAATTTGATGAACTGCTGGTCGTCCTCCGAGAAGCGGTCGTTGGCCGGATTGTTGATCGTCGCGGCAATGTTGCCAGCAAGCGTCGGGATGGCCTGCTTGATGATCTCGTTATGGGAAAGCTTGGCGGGTTCGGTGGCAGCAGACATGACAATCTTTATAGTTGATAAATGTAGTAATCTACTAAGGTATCGAATCCAGCCATGAGTAAAGCAGGAAAGGCAGATTATGACAGGGTGCCGGGCCCCGGGCGCGTGACGCTGGTGGGGGCCGGACCGGGTGCGGCCGACCTGCTGACGCTGCGTGGGCAACGTGTTCTTAAAGAGGCGGATGTTGTGGTTTACGACGACCTCGTGAACACTGAATTACTGGAGCTTTGCCCGCCAAATGCGCCCCGGATTTACGTGGGCAAGCGCTCGGGCAAGCACTGCATGGCGCAGACGGAAATCGGGGAGATTTTGGTGCGCGAGGCGCGGCAAAACCGGCATGTCGTGCGCTTAAAAGGGGGCGATCCACTGGTTTTTGGCCGCGGCGGCGAGGAAATGCAGGTGTTGGCCGAGGCGGGCATTGCCTACGATGTCGTGCCCGGCGTGACGGCGGCGGTCGCGGCAGGGGCGGCGGCGGGGATTCCGCTGACGATTCGCGGGGCGGCTTCGGCGGTGGTTTTTGTGACGGGCCATGAATGCGCCAACAAGGACGGCGAGACGGCCGTGAACTGGGGCGCGCTGGCGAAGACCGGGGCGACGTTATGCATTTATATGGGTGTGCGCCGGCTGCCGGAAATCGCGCAGGCGCTGCGCGAAGGCGGCTTGGCGGGCGAGACACCGCTCGCGGTCGTCGCCAACGCCACGCGACCGGAGCAGCACGTGCTGACGGCGACGCTGGCGGCGGCGGAATCGGCGGACTGGAGCGCGGCCCTGCGTGGGCAGCCGGCGTTGATCATCGTCGGCGAAGTCGTGCGCTGGGCAGAGTTGCAGCGGACGATGGCGGCGCTTCAAATCGCGGGGTGAAAATTCTGCTGGTGGACAACGGTTCGCTCGAGCCGGCCGCGACGCTCGGCCTGCGCGAACTCGCTCGGCGGCTGGCGCAACGTCTCGGCCGCGACGTGTGGCCCGTGTCGTTGCAGCATGCGCACAAGGTGCCGGCGGCACAGCTCGGCGGCGAGCCGGCGGTGATCGTGGAGGATTTTTTGCGCGCGCAGCTCGCCGCGGGTGAAACGGATTTTGTGGTCCTGCCGGTCTTCTTTGGCCCGAGCCGCGCAATCAGCGGCTATCTGCCGGGCGTTCTGGCGAAACTGCGGACGACTGATCCGCGGCTGCGCGTGCGCGTCGCGCCGGTGCTGCATCGCGCGGGCGAAACGGCGCTGGCGGAGATGCTGGCCGACCGGGTGCGCGACGTGCTGACGGCAGATTTTGCGCGCGGCGAACCCGTGCGCGTGGCGATGGTCGATCACGGCAGCCCGGTGCGCGAGGTCGCGGCGGTGCGCGACGAAGTGGCCGGGCAACTGGCGGGCGCACTCGGTGAAGTGGTCGTGGCAGTGGCGCCGTGCAGCATGGAGCGTCGCCCGGGGGCGGAATATGATTTCAACGAGCCGTTGCTCGAAAACCTGCTGGGCCGAGCGCCGTTCAACGCCGGTCCGGTGATCGTGGCGCAGCTGTTTCTGCAGCCGGGCCGCCATGCGGGCGACGAGGGTGACATTGCGCAAATCTGTCGCGCGGCCGAGGCGAAGTCACCGCCGTTGCGCCTGGTGCGCACCGCGCCGCTGGCCACGCATCCGCGCTTGGTGGCGTTGTTGGCGCAGCGCATCGCTGATGTTACGGTTGTGGCGTAAATGCGCCTGCGCTCGGCTGGGTGCGGCTCGCGTCGCGAGGGGGCTGATCAGCACCGTTGTTTGGTCGGAGTTTTGTGCTTAGGATAGACCAATCAAACCCTGCGTGAAATCGTCCGCCAGCCATGCTGCCCGAGCCCATGAGGTCTCGCCGCGGCGGTGTGTTATTCCTGCCAGGGCCAAGCCTTCGGTTACCCCTTAAAACTCAACTTGTCGGGCGATCATCCTGCGCCCGTAGCCAGACTCTATGAAATCATTGAAACTTGCCTTCTTGTTGGCCATCGCGGTCGTCGGTTCGACCGCGTTTAGCCAAATCACCGTGTCAGGCGATTTTGCGGCTGGCACCGGCCAGCTCGCCATCCAGCAAGACCTGACTTTCACGATCACCTCCGCGGTCAGTGGCAGCAGCGGGTATATGCTCGTATTTGAAGGGATGAACGGCGGCCCGGATGCTTCGCAGACTGAGATGCTCACCAGCCAGGACACTTGGCAGAGGTCGATCAATGGAGGTGCGAGCAGCCCGGTGACTGCCTCCAGCGGATATTTCATCTTCGCGGACCGATTGGGTGGCTCTGGCAGCTACGGTGATATAACGGCCAATGACTCCTATCTTCGAATCACCAACAGTGATGAGAGTTTTTCGTATGCCACGGCCACGACCGTGACCATGCAGGCGATTACCTTCACCTTTCAGAACACTTCGGCCGGTTTTGATTCCGATGCGATCGGATCATTCTCTGGCAATGTTTACTTGGCGAACATGGCCAACGGACTGCGCATCTCTGATAATCTTGCGATCTCGGCCGTGCCCGAACCTTCGACCTACGCCTTGGGCGGTGGCATCGCCGCCTTGGGCTTGGCGCTTTGGTCCCGTCGTCGGCGGGCGGCAGGTTGAGAGGGTGACGGCTACGCCGCCTTGGCCTTCCCGAGCCAGAGGGCCATCAGGCCGGCGCGACCGTTGACGCCGAATTTGCGGAAGATTTCCGTGATGTGCTTGTGGGTCATGCCAGGAGTTCTTCCGACCTCCGCGGCAATCTGCTTTTCGCTGCGCTCGGTGAGGAGCAGGCGGGTGATCTCGCGCTGGATGGGGGTGAGGGGAGTCTCCGCCACGAGGAGGCCGTAGCTGAGGGCGACCTGACGGTGGAACCATTTGAGGCCGCGCAAGGCATAGGCGGCGATGGCTTCCTCGCTGGCGGTGAAATCCCGGGCCACCCCGACGCGCTGGAAGTTGAACATGGATTCGTAGTCTTCGTTCACCGGAAAAAAGACGATGCACTGGTCGTGGAATCCGCGGGACGCGTGAAAGGTCTGATAAAAGGGTTCCTCGAAATAGGCGGGCCGCATTTCTTTCCGGAGTCGAAAGGAGCGAAACTGACCCACATCGCGCGCCGCCCGGATGTAGCCTTCGTTGACCTGCTTGCGATTCCACTGGCCCGTTTGGTTGCGGGCCGATTCGGCGTGCATCGGAGCGGGGTGGAGATAGCGGCTGGCGCCGGGACGCAGTCCCTTGAGCGAATCGTTCGGGGTCGGCGCCTGCAATCGGATGTAGCCCAGCCAGTAGGCGTTTCCGGCGTCGATCATGTTGGCGATGCCAGCCATGAGATGCACGAGTGCCTGTTCGGTCTCGGCGACAGGGAAATCCGGGAGCGAATCCCACAATTGGTGAATCTTTTCGCGCTGGGGGGCGGTCATGTCGAAGTAGAGGCAAGAACGGCCCGGGCAAGCCAGCGGATTTTGCTGTCACCCCAACCCCACGCGTCGCCCGGTAGCGGGGGTGCTGATTAGCACCGTTGTTCGGCTATCATATTGTGAATATCATCCCCTTTTATCTCCCCCCGATGAAATTTCCTATGCGTGCCGGTTGCCTCATCTGTTGGTTCGTCCTCCAACTGAGTCTCGGTCGGGCACAGACGACGATCTCTAGTGGTTATGGTGCTTGGGACACGGATCCTGATGGTCCCTTGGAACATAATGGTCCTATCACCAGCAGTGACTGGCTGATCTTCATGTATAGCACTCTTCATGCGACCACGTCTGATGGCGTGTCCGGTGGGACACTGATGTTTACTTATGGCAGCCAGCTACAGGCATCTGCCCCCGATGCCGTGACGGGTGGAGAGCAAATTTTTTACGGCAGTGGGGATGGTCCGGCGTATATAAGTGTGGGTAACTCCTACGCTCCTAATGGAGGAGCCCGGGCGCTCAGTGGCGCGAATATTACGCTCTATGACGACACCTACGTCAACTTGGCGGTTGCTGATGGGATGGGGTCTGGCGCGTCGATTGTTTTCAAGGGAAGCGGCGGAAATATTTTCGCAGGAACCGGCCCGGCCGAACTGCGGCTCAACGGCTACGACACGACGGTCGGCCGCATCGACAGCACGGGCGGCTACGGTCGCATTACGAACGCCGGCGGCGGGGCCGCGATGCTCACGGTTTACTCCGGTGCATATTCCGGCGAGATCACCGATGGCGGGGGTGGCGCGCTCGGCGTCACAAAGACGGGCGCGGGCACGCTCGCCCTTTCGGGGCCGGGCAGCTACTCCGGCGGCACGTTCATCAATGACGGCACGCTGGTGGCGGGCAGCGGTGCGCTTGGCTCGGGCAACGTGACCATCGCTGGCGGGGCGTCGCTGCAGGCCACGGGCACCATCGCGGGCGCGGTCGGAGTTTCGGGCGCCTTGGCGAACAGCGTCGGCGCGATCAGCTCGCTCACCACGGGCGCGCAGACGTGGAACGGTGGCGGCCAGTATTCTTGGGAAATGGCCAACGCCACCGCCGCGGCGGGCACCGGCTACGACGCGCTCACGATCGCCGGCGGGCTCACCGTCGCGTCCTCTTCGGGCAATGTGTTTACCGTCGCGCTGAACACGGCCGGCCACTTGAGCACTTTTGATTCCACCGCGAACTACTCCTGGACGGTCGCGGCCACGGGCGGCATCAGCGGCCTCGATGCCGGCGACCTCGCCTTGAGTCTCACCGGCTTTGGCAACGGCTACAACGGCACGTTCAGCCTTGGCGCGAGCGGCAACAACCTCGTCCTTACCTACACCGGCGCGCCGGACATCATCCTCAGCGGCTCCACGGCCTCGACCGGTTCCATCACCTCCGGCGCGAACCAGGCGGAGGCCTACTTCGAGGTCAATACCGCCAACGGCATCACCGGCGGGACCACCTACCTGACGTCGGCCTCGGTGACTGCGGCCAACGGCGTCACCGGCGGCTGGCAGCGCTTTACCGGCGTAATGATTGAAGAGACCATCCTGGCTGCCGACCACGCCATCACGGGCGGCACGCAGGAGATTTTGGGCGATCTTTTCCTCATAGCGCCCAACGCCATTGCCGGTGGCGTTCAAACCATCCAGGACAGCAAAGTCTCGCTGGGTCACTATTGGAACGGATCCATCCAGGACGGCTCCATCGGCGGCGGCGAGCAGCGGTTTTCCGGTGCCAGTCAGGTCCAGAGCGTCGGTGCCACGAGCGGGTTCACGGGCGGCGTGCAGAAATTTTACGACACCACCCAGATCTGGGCCAACATTTCAGGTGGCACGCAGGATTTTTATGATGACACCCGCTTCGGGGAATACGGCGCCGGCGTCATCACGGGTGGCACGCAGCATTTCCATGACAATGCTTGGCTGTATACCATGACCGCCGGAGCGGTGAGCGGTGCCACGCTGAGCTTTGACGGTAGCGCGACACTTTATGCCGAGGTCAGTGAGGCGATCACCAACAGTTCACTGACGCTGAACGGCGGTGAACTGTATACATTCACTTCTGGCGTCATCACGAACTCCTCTGTCCTGGTGAAGAACAGCTCGGGGATCAGCACCCACGTGCTTGGGGCCGGCAACTCGCTGGCGTTGGATACCGGAGGCACCATCAGCAACAACAGCAACGTGACTGTTCTTGGCTTGCAATCCGTGACGCCCGGCGCGGGTGCATTGCACATGGACAGCAGTTCGACGCTCACGGTGCAAATCGGCGGTGCGACCACCAACACCTTCAGCGGGACGATCACCGGCGACACGCCGGCCAACGGTAGCGTGGTGTCCTTGGCGAAGGCCGGCACCGGCACGCTCGTGCTCTCGGGCGCGAACACCTACACCGGTGCGACCGCCGTCAGCGCCGGCACCTTGGTCAACAATGGCACGCTTGCTTCCGCCGTCACCGTGGAGTCCGGTGCCACGCTCGGCGGCACCGGCACCTTCAGCAAGCTTGTCACCTTCGAATCCGGTTCGATGCTCGCCCCGGGTAACAGTCCTGGCACGATCACCTTCGCCTCGGGCCTCATGCTCGACGCCGGTGCGATCCTCAACTTCGAGCTCGGCACCGCCAGCGACCTCATCCGCGTCTCGGGCGGAGCGCTCACCGGACCGGCCACCGGCACCGTCACGCTCAACCTGACCGATTCCGGCGGCTTTGCCGCCGGCGACTACACGCTCTTCAACTACGCCAGCGCCACGCTCAGTGATTTTGACCTCGCTGACTTCACCTTGGGAGTTACCCCCAGCGGTTACACCTACAGCCTCGCCTTCGGCACGAACAGCCTCGTCCTCACGGCGTCAGCCACCGCCGTCCCCGAACCCGCCACCTACGCCCTGCTCGCCGGTTTCCTCACCCTCGGCCTGGCCGCGTATCGTAAACGCTGCCGCGGTTGACCGGCTACGAGACGAACGCGGAGCGGATCATCCGGCGGCGATCATGTTGGCGATGCCGGCCATGAGATGCACGAGCGCCGGTTCGGTCTCGGCGACAGGGAAATCCGGAAGCGAGTCCCATAACCGATGAACCTCTTCGCGCTGGAGGGCGGTCATGCCGAAGTTGAGGCAAGGTTGGCCTGGGCAAGCCAGCGGATTATGCCGTCTTCCGCCGCCATTCGGCGGGTCGGAACGCCAGGAGGCCGCGAGCCCGGCGAGAGGGCTGTTTAGCACCGTTGTTTGATTAATTCTTTGCACCTATAGTGCACCTTTCTTTACCCGCATGAAACTGCCTATTCGCAACGCTCTGATTTCAATCATTGCCCTCGGCCTTGGCCTGTTTGCCGCCAGTTCGGCCTCGGCCCAGGTGGTGTATGCCGCCACTTATGCCGGCTCGGTTATCCGTTACGATGTGACGGACCCCAACAACATCATCAGCAACACCTCATTCATTTCGGGTTTATCCTTGCCACACAGTTTGGCCATTTCCGGCTCGACCCTCTATGTCGCCGACTATGACAACAGCACGGTCGGCTCCTACAATCTGGCCAACGGCAACGCCATCAACGCCTCGCTCATTTCCAGCTCTGACGGCTTGGGCAGCACCAATGCCTTGGCCATCTCCGGCTCGACCCTCTATGTCGCCGACTATGGCAACGGCACCATCGGCAGTTTCAATCTGACCACGTCCACTTACAACGCCTCCTTCATCTCGGGAATCAGCAATCCCTACGCGTTGGCCGTCTCGGGCGCCACCCTCTATGTCGCCAACTATGACAACGGGACGGTCGGCTCTTACAATCTGTCCAACGGCATCGCGATCAATGCTTCGTTCATTACCGGCCTCAGCGGTCCCACGGCCCTGGCCATCTCCGGCGCCACCCTTTATGTCGCCACCGATGGTGGCGGCAACAGCGGCGCCGGCAAGGTCGGCTCTTACGACCTGGCCAACAACGGTGCCGACATCGACGCCAGTTACATGACCGCCTTGAACTCCCCCTCGTCGCTGGCCATCGACGGCACCGTCCTTTATGTGGGTGATTACTCCGGCAGGGTGGAAACGCATAATCTGGATTCCAACACCCAACGCGAGTTCTCCCTCGTCGCTGCCCCGGATACAATTTATGCCCTCGCGGTGACGTCCGCCGTGCCCGAGCCGTCCACCTACGCTTTGTTCGCCGGCTGTCTCACTCTTGGTCTGGCGGCGTATCGTAAACGCCGCCGCGGTTGACCGGCTACGAGACGAACGAGACGAACGCGAAGCGGTGTCGGGCGGTTTGAAGGAGTGCCGGTCTTTGACCGGCACCTTGCAGCGCGAAAGTGCGGGTCTGAGACCCGCACTACCTCAGCAGATGCGACGCTGGGGCTTCAGGTAACCGTCGTCCCACGGGGTGATGTTCAGCGGGAGTTTCTTCCAGTAATACTTCAGGTCGTCGCTCTTCCAGTTGGCGTAGATTTCCTCCCACTTCAGCGGGCAGTGCGGGTTCAGCGAACTGTTGTCGACGGGTTCGTCGACGGCCTGGTAACGCACGTCGAGCGAGAGGCGGATGCGGTCCTTGAACTGGCAGCGGAGCGCCTTGTGGACCGTGTGACTGCAGAACGTAAGCACGTCTCCGATCTCGTAGTCGCCCTCGACCCAATGCGTCTCGTTGGGGCAGAGCGGCACGGCGAAACCACCGGCGCCCTTGGCGGGCTGCACGTTGAGGTAACCCTTGCGGTGCGAGCCTTGCAGCACGGTGAGCCCACCGAGCGGACGCGGGCAGTCGCCGACGGGAAACCAGCAGGTCCAGGTGTTGGCGCTGCCTTGGATATAAGGAAAATCCTGGTGCGGTGGCGTGGGCACCATGCAGGTGTGCGGCGTGATCATGCGCGCGATGTTGCGCGGATGCACGAGCACCTCGCGGCCGAAGAGCGCGCGGTAAATTTCCAGCAGGCGCGGGTGGTGCGGCAGGCGGTGAAAACTCTCCAGCCGCTGCACGTCGTGGTAGGCGTCGGCGGTCACGCCCACGTCGGCGCGGTGCATTTCCTCCTCGGTCACGCGGTTGATGGCGTCGTAGTCGATCAGGCCGCCGAGGGCGTCCTGGCCGGGCTGGCGCCAGCCGTATTTTTCGACGATGGCGAGCAACTCGGCGCGCAACGAAAGCAGTTCGGCGGCGGGCAGGCGCTGCTTGAAAAATAAATAACCATCCTCGGCGGCGCGGGCGCGCAGGGCGGCGGGATCGGCAAGCAGCGGCGTCGAATCCACAAACAGCGTCTTGCGGATGGCGTTGGTCGGGGGCAGGGGGTCGGCGGCGGAGACCATGGGGGAACGCCGGCAATGTAGGAGTCGGCGCGGGTTTGTCGATGCTGGGCGCGAATTTTACCTGCGGAAAGGCCCGCTGAGCACGGAATCGTTCAAGAAAATAACCGAATGAATCAAGTTGTGTCGGTGACTTTCGCCTAGACTGCAACGCTTCCCGGTATCCCCTGTTGTGGCCCCGGCCTCTTTCCCCAATCCAACAGGCTGCCGACGCTTTCCCCATGACCCCATCGCTTATCACTGCTGACGAAAAACAGATCGCCGCCTGGGTGGAGCAGTTCCACCGCGACGGCTTTCTCTTCATCCCCAACGTCCTCCCGCCTGCGCTGTGCGCTCAGTTGCGGGATGACCTCGACCGGATTATCAAAGATAATCCGCTGAAGGAGGGGCACGTGTCGCCGACGATGGAGTTTACGGCGCGCGCGTTTGAAAACAGCCCGGCGAACCTCAGCCTCTTCGACCTCGAGCCGATCGTGTCGTTTGCCGAGGCGTTGATCGGGGCGAACTGCCACGCCCACGTGATCCACAACAACAGCTTCAAGACGCTGAGCGGCGGCGGGACAGCCTGGCATCAGGATGATCCGCCGCACTATCTCGTCACGCACGGCGAACCGCCGACCAATGTGCGGCTGCCGGTGATGTTGTTTACGGCGAACTATTATCTCACCGACGTGACCGAGCGGGAAAACGGCGGCACGGAGGTCATCCCGCGCTCGCACCTGTTTGGCAAGCCGTGCCCGGAGCAGATCGAAGGCACGGAGTATGAATCGAAGATTCACTACAACCTCGGGCCGGCCGGCAGCGTGATCATGTTCAACAACCAGGTCTGGCATCGCGGCGGGCCGAACAAGAGCAACCGCACGCGCTATATCACGCAGGTGTCCTATGCGCGCCGGCTGGTCGGTCACAAATATTATCCGTTCATGAATTACCAGATGCCCGAGCACGTCTATAAGGACGCGGACGAGCGGAGGAAGCGGCTGCTGGGATTTTTGCCGCGCGGGGCTTACGGCTGAGGCGCGCGGGCGGAATTTAAACGCGGAGATCGCGGAGGGCGCGAAGAGAATACCACGGAATTTGGCCGCCAAGAGGCGGACGGGGGTGGTCTCGCCGTCGGTCCGCCACGGGTGTGGCGGGCAGGCATGGATATTTTGCCCACTGAATACACGGAACGCACCGAAGGGGGGATGAGGGTGATGTAGGCGGCGATTTGCTTCTGGGGCGGTGGGTGCTTCATTCGGGGACTCCAACCTTCTGCGCTCAATTCCCATGAATCTCAAAATTAACGACTCACTTGCACTCGTCTCCGCTTCCACCAAGGGCATTGGTCTCGCCATTGCACGGGCTTTGGCCGCCGAGGGCGCCCGCGTGATCATCAATGGTCGCACGGCCGCTTCGGTCGATGAGGCGGTGGCGCGCATCCGCGTCGATGTGCCGGATGCGAAGCTGGAAAAGTTTCCCGGTGATCTCGCTTCGGCGGAAGTCGCGGCGCGGCTCGCGCAGGCGTTTCCGGCGGTGGATATTTTGGTCAACAACCTCGGCATCTTTGACCCGAAGCCGTTCAGCGAGATTCCCGATGAGGAGTGGCGCCGGTTCTTCGACATCAATGTGCTGAGCGGCGTGCGCCTGAGCCGGATTTATTTCGACGGCATGTTGAAGCGCAACCAGGGCCGGATCGTGTTCATCTCGAGCGAGAGCGCGCTACATATTCCCGAGGAGATGATTCATTACGGCATGACCAAGACCGCGCAGCTGGCCGTCGCCCGTGGACTCGCCGAGCTGAGTGCCGGCACGGCGGTGACCGTCAACTCCGTGCTGCCCGGCCCGACCCGCTCGGAAGGCGTGGAGGAATTCGTCGGCAAGCTCAGCGGCGGCAAGCCCTTCGCGGAATTTGAAAAGGAGTTTTTCGAGAAAGTGCGCCCGACCTCGCTGCTGAAGCGGTTCGAGACCGTGGACGAAATCGCCAGTGTGGTGGCCTTCGTCTGCAGTCCGCTCGCGTCTGGCATGAACGGGTCGTCGATCCGCGTCGAAGGCGGATTGGTGAAGGCGATCGCGTGATGCCTCTCTGTAAGCGTGACGGAAGTTATTGTCTACCAACTTGCCGATAGGCCAGCCGGCGTCCGCGTCCGACGGACCACCGCAGGGACCGGTGCGCCGTTTCGATGACACTTGGCGCACAGCGCGCCGAACGAGTCATCTTTGGTGGTGGCAGCGACGCGCGCTGACGTTCAATCAAGGCCATTGAATTGTAAGGGCGGAACGATACGATGCCTAAACAAGATGTCCGCCAAGAAGAGCAAGCGCGCCAAGGTCAGTAAGAAGGCCGCGCCCGAGAAAAATGCAGCACTCCCTGAGCCCGGTTCCGACGAATACCGGGAGATGCAGCGACGTTTTCGCAAGCTGAGAGAATCGATCGAGGCGGGTAAGTTCAATGTCGTTGCCCCGCTAGCCAAGGGCTTCACGGAGAGCTTAGGCAAGGTGCGGATGCTAGACAACGGGGACGTTGATCTCGGCACCGTTGATGGCCGCATCCGCAGCACCGCAATGATGGTGACGTGGCAGACCGACCGCGCAGAGATCAAGGAGAAGAATCCTCTGAAGGAAATCCAACGCCTCTACTTCGAGTATATCTACAAGAACTTTGGGGAATATTATGAAGTCGCCGTGCGGCGCGGCCTCACTCCGCATGACGCCGGCCGGGCGGCGAGCAGCAACCAAGAGTCGTGCGATCACTTCACGAAGGTCGTGCCGAAGTTCTTGGAGTCGGTCAAAGAGCTATGGTCTTACGTCAACGACGCCTGCTCCTATCATCTGGAAGACCTGACAGGCCTCAAAGGCGTTTTCGGCGGCGACATCCTGCCGTCCTACACGCACAACATCGCCTCCAGCAGCGGGCTTTATCTCGACACGATCCTGCTCCCCGATCCGTTCCTCCGCATGGGACCGTTGTTCCCCCGCTGGAACGACCGCGATCGCACTTACTATTTCATGAAACACGCCATGAACCTCCTGAACTATCGGGAGCTGGCGCTGGCAGACGTGGATCCTCCCATCGTTGCAGTCATCCCCGACGGCTTGTTCTATGACCAGCACCAGTCCAAGCTGGTGATGAGCTTGGGCGAAGCCGATGGTGCGGCTCATGCCTCGGTGCTCTTCGGCCGGAAATTCACGCGTTATGAAGAGGTAGTGGAGTTCACGGAGAAGCTGAAGTCTACGGACGAGCTGGTGGCGGCGATCAAAGCACCGGAACGTCTTCTATTTGATACCGAGTGGACTGGAACATTGGCAGAGCAGATCGAGCGGCACCGCAGCGGCCCGATGGCCAAGGTGGGTATGAACGTGCCCGTTGGCCCGATGGTTGCGATGCAATGCGCCAGCCGCATGGCGCAGGCCAACGATATGCTCTGCCGCTGCCAGCGTTTCCGTGGCGTGCCGCTGGTCGATGCGCCGACCTCATGGCGCTACCTGACATGGAAGCTGGAATACGACAATCGGAAGGCGCACGGCCTGAACTCCCAGGCGACGCAGGTGGTGGCTGGACTACAGGCGGCGGCGGCCGGTGAGATGCAGTGGCTCGGCAATATTCCGCCCGCAGCACTCATCGAGCTGCGGCAGACGGGAGCCATCGATGAGGTCCGAAAAATTCTACGCGATGGGATCGGCGACCTGGCCACCATGGATGAAGCAGCGTTCAAGCGTGGCGCTAACGGCGTGATAGCGAATCTCCAGCGTGCTATCGGCTCCCATGAGGAAGCGCTCGCTAAGTTGCGGGCCAAGAAATGGAAATTTGCCGGCAAGGACGTTGGTTCATGGGTCGCCATCGGGACGGTGGAAGTCGCGGCGGCCGCGACTGGTGCCCCGCTTTTCGGCCTCGGTGCATTTCTCGCCAATCAAGTGCTGGATGTGCCGAAGCTGAAGGAGCTCGTCCCGACGGCGAAGGCCCTCAAGCAAGAGATGGAGTCCTTGAAGCAGTCTCCGGTTGGCTTGCTTTTCGCGCACAAGCGCTAGCCGTGACGTTTTAAGTCGCCGATACCGGACTGCCTGTGGGTGCGTTCAGACGGCGTGAGGCCATTCGCGCTACGGAAAAAGACAAGGCCGCCCAGTTAAAGGCGGCCTTGATAGTGAGAACGAGAACGATTGTTTAGCGATACTCTTCGCCGGTGACGGCGTTGATGATTTTGAAGTTCTCCACGTGGTAGTTCAGGTCGGCGCGGAAGGCCAACTTCACGCCGAAGAGTTTTTCCATGCGGACTAACAGCTCGGCGTCTTCGCTGCGGAGGCGTTCGAGGATGCTCGGGTGCACCAAGACGCGCAACGAATACTCCTTGCCGTCTTTGCGCAGCTGGAGGCGGCGGACGACGGAGCTGAGTTTGCGCTGGAGCTCGACGGACATCGTCGTCGCGCTCTTCACGATGCCGCGGCCGCGGCAATACGGGCAATCGGTGTAGAGATTGCTCGAGAGCGACTCCTGCTGGCGCTGGCGGGTCATCTGGAGGATGCCGAGCGTCGAGATGGGGAGGATGTGGTTCTTGGCCTTATCCTGCGACATCTCCTCGACCATCTTTTCGTAGATGGCGTTGCGATGGCGGCGCTCCTTCATGTCGATGAAATCGATGATGAGCAGGCCGCCGAGGTTGCGGAGGCGAATCTGGCGGGCGGCTTCGACAGCGGCCTCGAGGTTGACGGCGTAGATGACGTTCTTCTCGTCGCCGCCACGGGCCTTGTGGGAACCTGTGTTGACGTCGATGGAGATGAGGGCCTCGGTTTCGTCGATGACGATTTCGCCGCCGGACGGGAGCGGGACCTTGCGCTGGCCGGTCTGCTCGATCTGGCGCTCGATGTTGAAGCGTTCGAAGATCGGGATGCTGTCGTTGTAGAAGACGATCTTGGAGCGGGAGCGCTTGGAGATCTGGCCGACGAGGTCCTGCGTGCGCTCGTGGCTGGGCTTGTCGTCGATGAGGACGCGGTCGACCTCCTCGGTGAGGAAATCGCGGACGGTGCGCTCGACGAGGTCGGGTTCCTGGTAGAGGCAGGCCGGGGAGCGGTCGTTCTTCATCTTGGCGGTGATCTCCTCCCACTTCTTGAGCAGGATGTGGAGGTCGCGGACGAAGTAGCGGGTCTTTTTGCCTTCACCGGCGGTGCGGACGATGACGCCCATGCCCTCGGGGATGGTGAGCTCGTTGAGCATCTGCTTGAGCCGCTTGCGCTCGGCGGGGTCCTCGATCTTGCGGGAGATGCCGCAGCCCTCGCTGAAGGGCATGAGGATGAGGTAGCGGCCGGGGAGGGAGAGATTGGTCGTGGTGCGCGGACCCTTGGTGCCGATGGGGCCCTTGGTGACCTGGATGACGATCTCGCTGCCGGGCGGGTAAAGGTTGGGGATGTCCTTGACGGTGGGCTCGGCGGTGCGGGCCGGGGCGTTTTTCTTTTTGTTCACGCGGACGACTTCGACGGAGGAGTCGGCGGCGGCGGGGAGCATGTCCCAGTAGTGGAGGAACGCGTTCTTGGCGTAGCCGATGTCGACGAAGGCGGCCTTGAGGCCGGGGTCGAGGTTCTTGATGCGGCCCTTGTAGATGCCGCCGACCATGCGGTCGTCGGACTCGCGCTCGATCTCGAACTTTTCGAGGCGGCCGTCGACGAGGAGGGCGACGCGTTTCTCGAGGGGCTCGGAGTTGATGATGAGCTCGCGGTAGGAGCCCTTCTCCTTCTTGAAGATGGAGAGAATTTTCTGGAGCAACGGGCGCTGCTGGGCGCGTTCCTGGGCGCCGGCCTTTAATTCCGAGGCGCTGACGGGCTGGAGGGCCGAGGCTGGGGGCGGATTGACGAGTTCCTCGTCATACTTTTGGGCGACATCCTGGGGGATGCCGGGTTGGTTGGGTTGCGATTGATCGCTCATGGTGCGGGTGGCGGTTTGGGTTCACGGAGCCCCAAGGTGCGGCGGTCGCGGCGCAGGAAATTCCGGCAGAGCGGTCGTTGGCGCGAAGAAGCGATTTCATGCGAAATCCTTCCTGAAGCGCCAGACGCTCTGGACCAGTCCTTGCAGCAAGCAGCAACTGAGCACGAAGGAGCCACCGTAGCTGATAAAGGGAAGTGGTATGCCCGTGATGGGCACGAGCCCGATGGTCATGGCGATGTTCACAAACACATGCACGGCGAACAGCACGGTGACGCCGATGGCGATCACGGTGCCGAGGCGGTCCCTTGCGAGACCGGCGATGCGGATGCCGTTGAACATCACTATCCCAAACAGGCCCAGGACCGTTAAGCTTCCCAGAAATCCTTTTTCCTCGGCGATGACCGAGAAGATAAAATCGTTGTGCGCGACCGAGCGTGGCAGGTAGCCGAGCTGGGCCTGCGTGCCCTCGGTCCAGCCCTTGCCCATGAGGCCGCCGCTGCCGACGGAGATGAGGGACTGCGAGAGGTTGTAGGCGACGCCGACGCCCTTGGGGTCGACCTTTTCGGGCGCTACGAAAGAGATGATGCGGTTGCGCTGGTAGTCGTGCAACGGGACGAGGCTGTGCGGCTCGTATTTGCCGCGGTCGGCGAGGTAGGAGTAGTTATGCGACTCCATGAAGTCCATGTAGCGCCAAGTATCGAAGGCTACGACACTTACAAGCAGTAGGAACGCGCCGAGCGCACCGGCGAAGAACCGGGCGGACAACTTGGACACGTAGAGCATGGAAAACACCATCGGGGGCAACACGATCGCCGACTTCAAGTCGGGCTGAAGCAGGATAAGCACCAACGGCAGACCCACCGCAAGGGCCAATTTGCCGAGGACCCCGAGCGACTGGCTGACCGTCCCGACTTTGGAGCGGACGAGCAGGCTGGCGGTCATCAAAAGCACGGCAACTTTCGCTGTTTCAGAGGGTTGGAAAGCAAAGAACCCGAAGTCCAGCCAGCGCGTGGCGCCGTAACGCTCGCTGCCGATGCCGGGCAGGAGCACGAGGAGCAGCGGGATGATCGCGGCGACGTAAAACCAGTGGATTACACCCATCCAGAAGCGGTAATCGACCAGTGAAACGGCCAGATACAGGGCAAACCCGCCGATGAGCCAGACGAGCTGGATGATCCAGTTGTTGCCCTGCACGGAAAGCTGCGCGCTGTAGATAAAGAAGACGCCGAAGGCCGACAACCCGAGCAGGGCAATGGGGGTGAACAGGTCCCAACGGCCGCGCGTCGTCGTTTTAAAGACGCTGAGATAGTCGATGGGCGAGGCGAGTTTCACGAAGGGGTTACGGCTGGGTCACAGCAGAAACGGTTTCGGGTCAGCTTCGCAAGGACGCAGCCGCGGCGGGCGAAGATTCTCCGTCATCGCCGGCGTCGGTGGCGCGATCGCCGGCATCGGGGGTGATGGCCGGAGCGGTGCCAATGAGGCCGAGGCCGGTCCAAAACACGACCGCGCCCATCGGACCCTCCAGCACGACGCCAAAGGTGGCGCTGATCAAAGTCACCCAGAGAAAGCACCAGAGCCCGACGTCGAGCGGGTCGGTGGCGTGATCGCGCAGTGCGCGCCAGCAA
Source organism: uncultured Opitutaceae bacterium (assembly GCA_964525935.1). Classification (GTDB taxonomy): domain Bacteria; phylum Verrucomicrobiota; class Verrucomicrobiia; order Opitutales; family Opitutaceae; genus UBA2377. The sequence goes on from CAZGJZ010000003.1 coordinate 296,339, forward strand.
CGCACGAACAGCACGGCGCAGAAGGCCGTCCAGATCGCGAAACCGATGAGCCCCATGCGACCGAGCGCGGTGACGGCGATGCAGTGCGGGCTGCGCGTCACAAAGTCGTCGCCGAGGTCCTGATCGTATTCCGCCAGAAACCCGGCGGCGAGATCGTGGCCGAATCCGAGGCCGAAGACGGGGTTTTCGTGCCAGACCTCCGTTGCCACCGACTGCCACCACACGAGACGAAAACGGTTGTTGTCGAGTTTGTAGGACTTGGGCGCAAAATCGGAGCCCGGGCGGGCGATGCTGACGAGCGAGCCGGCCTGCGCGCCGAGCTCGGCGAGCTTGCCGCCGGCCCACGAATGATTGGCGAACACCGCGGCGGCGATCAGGCCGAGCAGTCCGACGGCGGCGAGCGTGCCCTGCACAAGCGGGAAGGCCCAGCGCCGTGCGGCGGCGAGCAGCAGCAGCGCGGTCGCGCCGCCGACCATGACGGCGCGCACATCGCCGACCAGCGCATAGAAGAACATCGCCGAGGCGAGGGGCCACGCCCAGTAGCGGCGCGGGCCGTCGGCCCATTGGAAAATCAGGATGCTGCCGGCGGCGAGGAAACCGAGCGCGAGATCGGCTTTGTAGAGAATGAGGGACGTGGCGCCGACGCGGAGCCAGGTGGTGAACAGCTGCGGAAACGCCTCGCTGAGCGGAAAGGTGATGGCGAGCACGATGCAGCCCGCGAGCACGCAGCCGATCAGGTAGCGGCGCGCGACGGAGTCCTGCGCCATATGCCGCGCGATGAAAAAAAGCAGGGCGTAGTAAACGACGGCGAAATCGCGCACTGCGAGCAAGCCGTGGCGCGGGAGGTCGAAGCTGAAGCGCGCGCCGCCGACCACGAGCCACGCGAGGATGAGCCAGTGCAACCGGTCGCGCTCCACCGGCAGGCGCCGGGCAAACGCGCAGCGCACGAGCCGCCAGCCGAGCGCCACCATCAATGCCGCCTCGGCCGGCAGCAGCGGGATGCCGGGGATGGGCATGAACTGGGCGAAACCGCGGTTGCCCACAATGTAGCCGAAAATGACCAGCCCGAGCAGAATGACGTCGCCCTCGATTCTCAGGAGGTGAACCAGCACGCCGGCGATCGCGGCCATGCCGGCCAGGGCCGGCCAGAAATAGTTGCCCGACGCCATCTCCGAGGCCAGCCACACGGCGACAATCGACGCGGCGATGGAAACGAGGATGAGGCGGGTGCGCGGGTTCATGCGGACGGGGTGTTCGCCGCATGGGCGCGCAACGAACGCAGGCACGCCTCGGTCACGGCCTCGACGGTCCAGTGATGCAGGCACGCGAGCGGCACGGCGAGGTTGGCGCAGTGCTCGGTGCCGGAGCCGGATTCTTCGCAAGCAATGCACGGCAGCGCGGTGTGACGCAAAACGGTGCAGCGCTCGCGGTGCCAGTAGGGATCCCAGTCGTAGCTGCTCGCGCCGCTGATGACGACGAGCGGCGTGCCGAGGGCGTTGGCAAGATGCATGGGCCCGGAGTTGTTGCAGAGAAACAGCGAGGCGCGGGCGAGCAGTTGCGCCAGCGCGGGCAGCGTGTCGCAGGTCGCGCGCGTGAACTCGGCGGGAAACTCGGCGAGCGGCGTGTCGGGGCGGTCGACCCACACGATGCGGTGACCGGCCGCGGCGAGGCGGCGGCCGACGGCGGCCATGTGGTCGATGCCCCAGCGACGGAGCGCGGCGCGGGCGCCGGCGTGGATCACGACGAGGCCGGGCTCACGCGCGGCGCTGCCGGTGAGGTGGCGGAGATCAGGTGCCGGCGGGGTGGCGGGCCAGTCGGTGGCGCCGGCAAACCGCGCGAGCGTGCCGGCCATCGCCCAGTTCCAGTCGGCGATTTTGCGGGAGGCGGTGCGGTCGACGACGTCGGTGATCGGGCGGCGAAAATGGTTGAAGGGCATGATCGCGCCGATGCGGCGGGGCGCACCCGAAAACCATGCGAGCACATGCGCGGCGTTGCCCTGATCGTAACTGAGCAGGCACGCGTCGGGTCGCTCGCGGCGGAGCTGCCGCCACCAGCGCATGAATTGCCATGGGCGGCGCCAGCTGTGGTTGAACTTCACGCGATCAGGCGCGGTCCAGATCCGCTCGGGCGGCAGCTCGCCGGCGTAGAGCGCGCGCTCGGGCTCGGCGGTGACCACGGTGAGGCGCCAGTCTGGAAAACGTCGGCGCAGCGCCTGCACGACGGGCAGGAAGACGACGTTGTCGCCGAGGTGGTTGACTTTGAAAAGGACGACACGCATGGGCGGTCAGGAGGGCGGAGAGTGTTGAGCGTTGAGAGCTGGGAGTTGAGCGCAAAGACCAGTGGTCCGGCGTTTCCACGCGGTTTTTTGGACTCTCAACTTTGGGCTCTCAGCTCTCAACTTCATCGTCAGCGTTTCACGATCAGGGCCTGCGTGTGCCAGAGCTCGATGAGCGTCTCGGGTTTGTCGCGCATGAATTCGTCCACGGCGGCCCGCGTGCCGGGCACGGTGGTTTCGTTGTAATCGTGGAGGATGATCATGCCGCCGGGCAGCAGGCGCGGGTAGAAAAACTCCAGCGCGGCGAGGTTGGAGCTGCGGATGTCCACATCGATGTGGACGAGTTTGTAGCGCAGCGCCGCCGGCTCGCCCTGCGCGGTGGCGGGAAAAAGGCCGGCGTGAAAATGCACGTTGGACCACGGGCGGAGCTTGGCCTGCACGGTGGCGAGGGTGGTGTCGCCGAGCTGTCCCGCCTGGAAGCGGCCGTCGTGTTGGGCCTCGGTGGCGGGCATGCCGGCAAACGTGTCGAAGAGATGCAGCGGGGTGGTGTCACCCTTGACGGCGGCGAGCAGGATCGCGCTGCCGCCGCGATAAACGCCGACTTCGGCGAGCGCACCGGGGCGGCCCTGCAGCCGGCGGGTGAGCGACCAGAGGTTGTAGCGCTCGGGCAGCGTCATCAGGCAATCGCCGGAGCGGAGCAGTTGCGCGTGGAGCGCGAGAAAGTCCGGATGCTCGCGGAGGCGCAGCGAATGCATGCGTTTCAACCGCAGATAAACGCGCGGGTGCTTTTCAATCAACCAGACCAGGATTTGATCGCGCAGCTTCATGGCGTGGCGGAGGTAACGGGCAACGGCCGGTGGCTCGCAATCACCATTCCCGGCAGCCCGAGCACGCCGTAGCCCAGCGAGCCGAGGGCGAGCGCCCAGCCCGCGCCGCCGTAATAACTGCCGAGGAGCAATCCGCCGGTGGCGCCGGCAAATCCCAGCACCGAATGCACGGCGAGCGTGGGCAACCGGTCGATGCCGACGAGGTAGTAAAGGTAGTGCCGCCCGAACATCAGCAGCGTGAACCACAGGCCCGTCAGCCATGTGAGCGAGGCGGAAGGTAATTCCACCGCGGGGCCGACCCACCAGGTGATGAGTGGTTCGGCCTGCCAGCAGACGAGCACGGTGCCGGCGGTGAGCGCGCAGGTGGCGAGCAGCGACTGGCGCACGGCGCGCGCGAGCCACGGACGGTCTTGGCGCGTCCAGGCCTCGGCATAGGCGGGCCAGAGCGGGGTGAGCAGAATCACCTGGCCTTGGTTGAGCGGACTCAGCAGGCGTTGCAGAAGATTGAAGGCGGTCACCGCGCCGGCGCCCGCGCCGAGCGAGATCGCGAAAGGCGGCAGCCAGCCGAGGGTGGCGAGGCCGAGTTGCGGGAAGGAAAAAAGAAAACTGGCGCGCAGCATCTCGCGCTGTTCCGCGCGCGGCAGAAAGCCCGGGCCGCGTCCGCGCCAGCCGAGCCGGTGGCGCAACTGGAACCACAGGCCCACATTCTGGGTGGCTGGCAGCAGCGCGGCGACGGCGATAAACGCGAGGTAGCTCCAGCCGGCGCGCGCGGCGAGCCACACGGCGAGGAGCGTGGCGCCGTTGCTGGCGGCGTTCCACATGGCCTGCAGCCAGCCGAGTTGGAGCGCGGCGGAGAGGCGCACCACGGCATTGCCCGGCAGGCCGAGCACAAAGGCGGCGACGATCAAGGCGAGCGCGGCCGGCGTCTCGCTGCGGAGCTGGGGATCGGCGATTTTAAACCACGCACCCCAGTCGCCCCACAACGCGAGCGGCAGGCCGACGACGAGGCACGCGAGCCCGAGGACGCCGAGCGCGGCGACGCCGCTGGCAAATATCCGGCGCAGCAGCGGCAGGTCGTCGCGGCCGAAGGCGCGAGCCATCAGCTGTTGCATGCCGACGCCGAGGCCGAAATCGACGAAGTTGAGCAGGCCGTAAACGCTCATCAGCGCGATCCAAAGACCGTAGCCCTCGGCGCCGAGGTAGTGCAGCGCGATGGGCACCTGCGCGAGTGTGCAGAGGACGGAAAACACCTTTGCCGCCACCGATGCGGCGACCGTGAGCCGGAGGGCGCGGTCACGGCGGACGGAGTGGTGGGAAGGGTCGGCGATGGGCAAGCCGGGGCAGCGTGGGCGATTGGACGCAGCGTGACAATGCTGCGCGTGACTACAGTCCGAGTTTAGCCACGAAGCACACGAAGAGCACAAAGTTTTTGTCCGGTCATCGCCTCGCCTGCTGGCTTATATACCGGCCCGGATCTTTGTGCTCTTTGTGTCCTTTGTGGTTAAAAATCCGGATGGATAGCGGACGAATTGGCCGCGCTTTCTGTTGCACCGGTGAGCGCAGGGTTGGATGGTCGGGGCATGGCGACGCGCGTGGTTGCTCTTATCGCTACTTATGGACGGCCGGCGCTTTTGCGGCGGACGCTGGAGTCGTTGCGCGGGCAGGGAGCGGCGCTGGCGGGTGTCGTTGTGGTCAATAATGGCGGCGATGAAGGCACGACGGCGGCCGTGACGGAGTTTGCGACCGCGGGGGCGATGCCGGTGCAACTGATCGCGCCGGCGGCCAATCTGGGCACGGCGGGCGGCGTGGCGGCGGGATTGCAGGCGATGCTGGCGGATGCGGCGGCGACGCACGCGTGGGTGTTGGACGACGATGCGGTGGCGAAGCCGGGAGCGCTCGACGCCATGCTCGCGGCGATGCAGAGCGCGGCGGCGGAGGCGGTTTCGGCGATGGTCACGGATGCGCGCGGAATTGTGACCTGGTTCCCGGGGCCGCTGCGGCAGCCGGCGTGGGATGTGATCCGGAGCGCGGTGACGCCGGAGGAATTTCGCCAGCAATGCGGCAACGCGCCGCTGTGTTGGAACTGGGCGACGTGGGCGAGCTTGGTGGTCAGCCGCCGGGCGGTGGAGACCGTGGGGTTGCCCGATGCGCGGTTGTGGTATCAGGGCACCGACATCGAATACACGCTGCGGCTGTCGGCGCGTTTCACATGCGTGCTCGCGCCGGATGCGGTGTGTCCGCACCTGCCGCCGCCCGAGGATGCCGGCCGCCGCCGCACCAAGGATCTCTGGTCATTGCAAAACGGCGCCTATGTCGCCGTGTGGCTGCGGCACGGTCACCGCATCCTGCGGCATCTGCCGGGAAATCATTTCCGCTATTGGAAGAGTCAGCATTACTCGCTGAGGGCCCTCGGCGAAAGTCTGGGCGCTTTTTGGCGCGGCGGGGTGCTGCGCCGGCCGGTCGGACTGGAGCAATACACGCCGGCGCTCAGCTACGAGCTAACCAGGCCGTGATCTGGGCGTGGACGGACTCGACGGTGAGGTCGCGGATGCAGTGCGGCGTGGCGAAGCGGCAGTGATCGAAGCAGGGCTTGTGCGGGCACGGCGCGCCTTCGATCCACGCGGCCTGCGGATGTTGCGGGGCGAAGAGTTCGGGTAACTGCGGGCCGAAAATCGTGAAGGTCGGCACGCCGAGGAGCGCGGCGAGGTGGCCGGGGCCGGAGTCGTTGCCGATAAAACGGTCGGCGCTCGCGAGCAGATCGAGCAGGGCGTCGAGACTGGGGAGATCGGCGTCGAGCACGGTCACACGCCAGCCGGCGGCGCGGAGTTGCGCGGTGAGCGCGGCGTAATTTTCCCGGGGCCAGAGGCGGGTGGGTTGAGCGGCGCCAGTGTGGATGACGATCCGGCGCGAGGCGCCGGATCGAGTTGAGAGTTGAGTGCTGAGGGTTGAGAGATCCCAGCCCAAAGCTGTGGCGAGGGCTTGCCAGTGGGCGGCGCGGTGGGGATTGGCGGGCGGAGGCAGGACGTCGGTCAGCAGCGGGGCGGAGCCGGCGCGGGCGAAGCCGACGCGCGTGGGCGCGCCACTGAGGCGGAGAAGGAAGTGATCGCGCGGATCGGGGCGGGCGGAGACGGCGACGTCGAAATCGGTGGCGCGCAGCGTGCGCGTGAGACGCCAGAGTTCGCGCCACGGCCAGCGGTGCAGGCGGTATTTGCCTTCAAAGGCGGTCCATGGCGCGGTGAACGGGAGGTGCTTTACATCCGGAGCGAAACGGCGGAGCAGCGGTGCGGCGTGGGGCGGGGCGACGAGCGTGACGGCGAGGTGGCGCGATGCCGTTTGCAGGAAGGGCAGGGCGAGCGCGAGGTCGCCCAGGCCCCAAAGTTCGAGGGCGAGCAAGCGGTGGCGGGGCCGGGAGGCTCGGGTTGGTTTTGCCAAGCGCGCGAACTTAAGTTCTCTCTTCACCCGATGACAAGCAGCCTGCGCCGCTCCTCCCCGTATTTCTGGCCGGCGGTGGGCTGTGCGCTGGCGGGCCTGGCGGTGTTTCAGTTTTTCGGCAACGCGACGCACGGCTACATCGCGAGCGACTCGCTGTTTTATTGGTGGGGCTTCCAGTGGACCAACACCGGGTCGGAGACCGAGCACGGCTGGCTGATCCTCGGGTTGAGCGTCTGGCTGTTCTGGCAAAACGTGCGCCGCGAGCCGGTGCTCAACGCGCCGGCGGACGGGCGCGCGCTGGCGGCGATGCTGGGCGGGCTGGCGGTGCACCTGCTCGGCTACGCGGTGCAACAGTCGCGCATTTCAATCGTCGGGTTGCTGCTATTTGCGTGGGGCGCGCTGGCGCTGGCGGGCGGGCGGCGGTGGGGGCGGGCGGCGGCGTTTCCGCTGGCGTTCATGGTTTTTGCGGTGCCGGTGAGCATGCTCGACTCGGTGGGTTTCTGGCTGCGGTTGTGGGTGATCGCGGCGAGCCAGACGCTGGCGCACGCGGCGGGCATCGACGTGATTCGCAATGGCACGCAGCTTTTTGCGCCGGATGGATCGTATCAATACGACGTGGCGGCGGCGTGCTCGGGCGTGCGCTCGCTGATGGCGCTGATGGCGCTGTCGCTGTTGGTGGGTTATTTGAATTTCCGGCCGGTGTGGCTGCGCGCGCTGGTGCTGCTGCTGAGCCTGCCGTTTGCGTATGTGGGCAACGTGGCGCGTATCTCCGGCGTGGTGTTTGCGGCGGAGTGGTTTGGCGAAAAGGCCGGCGTGCTGCTGCACGAATGGGCGGGATTTTTGGTTTTCGTGATCGTGCTCGGACTCGTGCTCGCGAGCGTGAATCTGTTGCGGCAGATTTTTCCGCGCGCGGCGATGCCGGATGCGCCGGCGGGGAAGCTGCCGTTGTGGGTCGCGCCCGCGTCGGTGGGAAGGCCGGGGCGCATGGCGCTGCTGGTGATCGTGGCGGCCGGCGCGTGCGGGTTGCTCGCCCGCAAATTCGACACGTTGCCCGTGCGCACGGACACGGGAGTGCGGCTTGCGGCGGATGGGATGAATCCGGTGGATTTGCCGGCGTTCATTGGCACGGACTGGATCGGGCGGCGTGCGGAGGTGAGCGCGGTGGAGCGCGAAGTGCTGCCGCCGGACACGAGTTATTCGCGGCGCACCTACACGGCGCTGCACCGGCCGGGGCAGCAGGTTTTTGTGTCGATCGTGTTGAGCGGCCGCGACCGGAGTTCGATTCACCGGCCGGAGCTTTGCGTGGAGGGACAAGGCTGGACGATTCAACGGAGTTTTGCGCACCGCTTCCGCTGGCCGGGGCCGGGCGGGGCGGAGTTACCGGCGACCGTGCTGTGGGTCGAGCGCGTCTCGGCCAATCGCAAGCTCAAGGTGCCCTCGCTGATGGCGTATTGGTTTGTGGGCAGCGACACCGTCGTCGCGACGCACGGGCAGCGGATGTTGCGCGGCGCATGGGACCGTTTGCGGCACGGCCGGGCCGATCGCTGGGCCTATGTGTTGGTGCAAACGGATGCCTGGGACGGTGAGGCGGCGGCGCTGGCCCGCCTGCAGGAAGTCATGGACGGAACGCTGCCGGTGTTTCAGAAGCCGCTGGCGGCGGGCCAGTAATGGGAAAGGCTTGAGCTTTGGGGCGGCCTTTCTAGGTTGCGCGTCCCTTGACGTCAGTAAGCGCAGCCGACTTCGCCTTCCTGATCGCCGTAAGCGCCCTCGACGAGTGGCCGCTCGCGGCGGTGCTTGTGCTGGGCGTCGGCATCGGGTTCTTCGTAGTTTGGGCCGTGACGCGACACACCCGCCGGCTGGCCCGCGAGAACGGCGCCGAGCTCATCGAAGTCGCCCGGCGTGAAGCCGCCGTGGCCGCGGAGGAACTGAAGCAAAAGGCGGAGGAAGAAATCCTGCGCCGGCGCGCGGAACTCACGCACGAATTTGACCGCCGTGAAATCGACAGCGAGGTGCGCCTCCGCGAAATCCGCGCGCACGAGGAATCGCTCGCACTGCTCGACTACCAGCTGGAGCAGCGCCACGAGCGCCTCAACCGCGAGAACGCCGCCGTGAAGCAGGCGCGCGATGCGATCCGCACGCTGTCGAAGAGCGTGCGCAAGCGGCTCGAGGGTGTTTCGCAGATGGACGCCGAGGAAATCCGCCGCGCGTTGCGCGAGGAAGTGATGCTCGAGTGTCAGGACGAACTCCGCGCGCTGCGCCGCGAGACGATGGAGAAATCCGAGGTCGAGCTGGAGCGCGACGCGCAACGCATCCTGATGGCCACGATGCAGCGGCTCTCGAGCAAGCCGAACAACGATTTCACCGCGACGATCGTGCAGCTGCCGAGCGAGGAAATGAAGGGCCGCATCATCGGCCGCGAAGGTCGCAACATCAAATCCTTCGAGTCCGCGACGGGTGTTACGCTCTTGGTGGATGAATCGCCGCAGACCGTGTTGATCTCGTCCTTCGATCCGATTCGCCGGCAGGTCGCGCACAGCGCGCTGCTCGCCTTGGTGAAGGACGGCCGCATCCACCCGGCGACGATCGAGGAGTTTGTGAAGCGCGCGCAGGAGGAGATCGAGGCCAACGCCACGCAGGCGGGTGAGGAGGCGGTCACCAAGCTCAACATCAACGGCCTGCACCCCGAGATCATCAAGCTGCTCGGCAAGCTGAAGTTCCGCTTTTCCTATAATCAGAACGTGCTCGATCACTCGGTGGAGACGGCGTTTCTGTCCTCGATGATCGCGAGCGAAGCCGGGCTCGATCCGAATCTGGCGAAGCGCGCGGGCCTGTTGCACGACATCGGCAAGGCCGTGTCGGGCGAGATGGAAGGCAGCCACGCGCAGATCGGCGCGGAGTTTATCAAGCGCTACGGCGAGACGCCGATCGTGGTTAATGCGGTGGCCGCGCACCACGAGGAAGTGAAGCCCGAGACGGTTTACGCCGGGCTGGTGATTTTGGCTGATACGATCTCAGCGGTGCGCCCCGGCGCGCGCGCGGAATCGATGACGAGCTACGTGAAGCGCCTGGAGCGGCTGGAGAAACTCGCGCTTTCGCTCGAGGGTGTGCAGCAGGCGTTCGCGATCCAGGCGGGCCGCGAGATCCGGGTCGTCGTGTCGCCGCAGATTGTGACCGACGATCGCGCCCGCGAAATCGCGAAGGAGCTGCGCCAGCGGATCGAGAAAGAGCTGCAGTATCCGAGCGCGATCAAGATCACGGTGATCCGTGAGCAGCGATTCACCGAAACGGCGACCTGAGCAGTCACCACGAAATACACTCACCACACGAAAAATGTGCTGCGGGATTGCCGGGTGGTTCGAGACCGCTGATTGGGTTGCTGGATTTTGAGTTTTCTTTCGTGGGCTTCGTGTGTTTCGTGGTGGCAAATGGCCAATCCGAAAATCCTTGAGACCTTTCCGAATCCCGCGGCGCACCGCGATTTCCTGATCGAACACACCCACCACGAGTTCACGTCGGTGTGCCCGATGACGGGACATCCGGATTTCGCCGATATCACCGTGCGCTATGTGGCGGACAAGGCCTGCGTCGAACTCAAGTCGCTGAAGCTGTATTTCCACGCCTACCGCAACGAGGGGATTTTCTTCGAGGCGGCGACGAACAAGATTTGTGACGACCTCGGCCGCGCGCTCAAGCCGCGCAGCCTGGCGATCATCGCGAATTGGAAGGCGCGCGGTGGATTCAGCTCGCGCATCACGGCGGAGTGGAAGGCGAAGCGTAAAAAGTAAGGTTTTTAACGCAGAGAACCGGGTTTTTTGACCACGGATTTCACGGATGCCACGGATGGATTTCTTATCCGTGGCATCCGTGAAATCCGTGGTTAAGGTTTGGACGATAGTGGTTGGGCTTGAACGCAGGCGGAAGTGACGTGCTCCATTGATGAATGTTCGCCGGGGCGGGCTTGTATTGGGGCGGCGGGTTCCTTACGTGAGACGGGAAATTATGGCCGACAACCCCAAGCCTGTAGCCGTCATCGACTGGTATCGCATTCCGATTTCGTCGGAGCTTTTCAAGGAATTGCACCAGCGCAGCGACTGGCGCGCGTTTGTGCAGACGGGCGGTTACCTGGCCATCGTGGCCGCGACGGGCACGCTCTCGTTCTGGTCGTGGGGCCACTGGCCGTGGTGGGCCACGCTGCTGTGCCTGTTTTTGCACGGCACGGTCACGGTCTTTAACATCAACGCCATGCACGAGCTGGGGCACGGCACGGTTTTTAAGACGAAGTGGCTGAATGCGTTTTTTGTGCGCGTCGTGTCGTTTCTCATGTGGCTGCACCCGGAGATGTTCACCGGGAGCCACCAACGCCATCACCGCTATACCCTACATCCGCCGGACGACCAGGAGGTCGTGCTGCCGGTGACGATCGGGCTGAAGAATTTTTTCATCGAGGGCTTTGTGAATCCCCGCGGCTGGTGGTGGACCATCAAATACACGGTGCACATCGCGCTCAACCGGATCGGCAACAAGGGCGGCTGGGAGGCGATTTGCTTTCCGGCGGACCAGCCGCAACTGCGCCGCGTGCCGATCCTGTGGGCGCGCGCGATGCTGGCGGGGCACCTGCTGATCGCGGTGGTCTCGATTTATTTCGGACTGTGGATCATTCCGATCATTGTGTCGGTGGCGCCGTTCTCGGGTTGGTGGCTGTTTCTCCTGCTCAATAACACGCAGCACATCGGCCGCGTCGATTTTGTGCCGGATTTCCGGTTGTGCTGCCGGACGATCGTGCCGAATCCGGTGGTGTGTTTTCTTTTCTGGCAGATGAACTACCACACCGAGCACCACATGTATGCGGCGGTGCCGTGCTACAATCTGGGCCGGTTGCACCGGGCGGTGAAGCACGAGATGCCGGTGTGCCATGGGATCATCGGCGCGTGGATCGAGATTGCCGCGGTCATGAAGGAGCAGAAGAAAGACCCGAAATATCGTCCGAAGATTGACCTGCCGGAACCACGTGCGGCGGCGTGAGGCGAGTGGCCGGCCAACGGCCGGCCTGCAATTTATCCACGCAGGCCGGCCAGCACCGCGGCGTGGAGCGCGGGCGTGGCGGCAGCGAGCGTGGACTCGGCGGGATAGGCGGAGCCGCCCGACCAATCGGTGATGACGCCGCCGGCGCCGCGGATGACGGGCACGAGGGCGGCGATGTCCCAGGGGTTCATGATGGGATCCATCATGATGTCGGCATAACCGGCGGCGAGGAGGAGATAGCCGTAGCAATCGCCCCACGTGCGGACGAGCCTGGCGCGCTGGGCCAGCGCCTGAAAGCGGGCGCCGTCCTGGTATTTCGCGGGATTGAAAGGATCACTCGTCAGGAGCGTCGCGGCCTCGATGGCTGTCGTGGCGCGCGTGCGGACGGCGCGGCCGTTGAGCGTGGTCGCGGCGCCATCGCCGATCATGAGCTGACCGAGAATTGGTTGGTGAATACAGCCGAGGACCGGCTGACCTTGGTGGAGCAACGCGATGAGCGTGCCCCAAAGCGGAACGCCCGTGATGAAGCTCTTGGTGCCGTCGATGGGGTCGAGCACCCAGACGAACTCGGCGTCGGGGCGGTCGCTGCCGAGCTCTTCGCCGATGATGCCGTGGGAGGGAAATTTTTTCGCGATGAGCCGGCGCATGAGCTCTTCGGCGCCGCGGTCGGCGATGGTGACCGGCGAGGCGTCGGACTTGGTCTCGACGGCGAGGGCGGGGTTGCCGAAATGCGGGCGGATAAACTCGCCGCTCGCATGGGCGAGCTCGGTCAGGAAGGCGCGGCAAGGTGTCAGGTCCACTTGCCTACCGTGGCGGCGAAACCGGCGGGTTGTCCAAGCGAAAGCGCGGGGAACCCCTTGCTTTTTGTCCGCGCAAAAACAGGATGCCGTCGTTTTACCTCCCACCCCTTGCGTGAAATGAATCCTCCGGTCGATTCCCTGTCGGGCAAAGTCGCGTTAGTCACGGGTGCCGGCTCCGGTATCGGCGAAGCGATGGCCCGGTTGCTGGCGGCGTGCGGGGCGCGGGTGGCGGTGGTCGACCGGGCGACTGAGCAGGCGAATCGCGTGGCTGAAGGGATTGTGGCGGTAGGCGGCGCGGCACGCGCCCTGCATGCCGACGTCAGTGTGCCGGAACAGATGGAGGCGGCGGTGAACGAGGTCGCGCAGGCTTGGGGCCGGCTCGACATCCTGTGCGCCAACGCGGGGGCGAATGGCGTGTGGGCACCGGTGGATGACATCACGCCGGCGGAGTGGGACGATACGCTGGGCGTAAACCTGAAGGGGACTTTTTTGACGATGCGGGCCGGCGTGCCGCTGATGAAGCGCAGTGGCGGCGGCTCGATCATCATCACCTCCTCCGTGATCGGCACGCGCAGTTTCAGCATCGGCGGCGGGTCGGCCTACGCGGCCTCGAAGGCCGGGCAGGTGGCTTTGGGCCTGTCGTCGGCGCTGGAACTGGCGAAGCACCGGATCCGCGTTAACCTGATCTGCCCGGGGGCGATCACGACGAACATGAAGACCAACCGGCGCAACACGACGGGGTTGGTCCCGACGATGCAGCTGCCTGAGGGCAGCGTGCCGCTCACCGGCGGACTCGCGGGCAAGCCGGAACAGGTGGCGCGGCTGGCGTGGTTCCTTGCGTCGGATTTGTCGGACCACATCACCGGCGCGGAAATCCTGATCGACGGCGGCCAGACGCTGTTGATGGGTTGACCGCAACCGGGGACAAGCGGCGCGAGGCGATTCGTGTATTGTCAAAAGGCGGGACGGTCACGAGCGTGACGGATCGATGTCGTGGACCGAGCAGCCAATTCATTTCGTGGATTTTGAGGGCGGCCTGACGTCCGGCATCCTCGAGTATGGCGTTGTCACGCTGCAAGGCGGCCGGGTGACGGCGACGCGCACGCGGTTGTGCCGGCCGACGGGCGGCATCCGGTCCAAGGACGCGGCGGTGCACGGGTTGCACGCGCAGCAATTGGTGGGGCACGCGCCGTTCGCAGATGATTTTGAGTATTTTGCCCAGCTGCGGGAGACCGGCCCGCTGGCGGCGCATTTTGCGGGGGCGGAAAATTCGCTGATCAAGTCGGTGTGGCCCTATGCGCGGCGGGCGCCGGATTTCGCGCGGCCCGGGCAGCACACGATGGAGTGGGGACCGTGGATCGATACCGGGGCGATTTACCGGCAGATTTATCCGCAGCTGACCTCGCTGCGGCTGGCGGATGCGGTGACGGATTGCAGCCTGCAGGCGGAGCTTGAGACACAGGCGGCGGTGCATTGTCCGGCGGATCGCCGGCAATATCACGCGGCGCTTTACGATGCGTTGGGCGGGGCGTTGCTCCTGGCGTCGCTCGCACGCGAGCCGCAGCTGGCGGGCCTTTCGCTGATGCAACTGCTGGCGCTGAGCACGCTCGATGGCGAAAAGCGCGATGCGTTGCAGCAGGACAGTTGGTTCTAGAGGCGTAATCGCGGAAGCGCGAAGAAGCGGAAGGACGGAACTGTCGGGGAGAAGAGAACGGAAGGATCTTCCTGTGCTTCAGTCCTTCGGTGCTACCATGATTTCGACCGGATATTTTTTCACACCGGTGAGCTGGGCGCATGTTCGTAATACGAACATCGGGTTGTGGACGAGATAGCGGGACGCGAGTCGGCGGGGTTCGAGGCAGAGGCGAAAAAACCACTCGAGTCCGCTGCGTTGTATCCAGCGTGGGGCCTGGCGCACGCGACCCGAGTGAAAATCGAAGGCCGCGCCCACGCCGATGAGCACGCCGGCGTCGAGTTGCTGCCAATGCGCGGCCATGAAGGCGTCCTGTTTCGGCGTGCCGAGGCCGATCCACACGACGTCGGGACGCGCGGAGGCGATTTCGGCTTGGAGCCGGGTGAATTCCTCGCCGGTGAGCGGCCGATAGGGCGGTGCGTGCGTGCCGACGACTTGCAGGCCGGGGAAGCGCGCGGTGAGGCGGAGGCGTAATTCTTCCGCGACGCCGGGCGCGCCACCGTAGAAAAAGTGCCGCAGGCCCACGGCGCGGCCGGCGTCGCACACGGCGAGCATGAGGTCGGGGCCGTAGACGCGGGTCACGGCCTGGTGGCCTTGACGGTGCGCCATCCAGACGAGCGGCATGCCGTCGGGTGTCGTGAGCCAGGAGGCGTTGAGAATTTGGCGGTAGGCGGGATCGTGGCGGGCTTCGCCGATCATATGCACCGTGCAGGCGCAGATGTAGCCGAGGTGTTTTTGTCCGCGGGTGCCGACGACGAGATCGCGCGCGTGATCGAGCGTGAGCGCCGATACGCCGACGCCGAGCACGTTGTAGCGCGGGATCCGGGTCATGGCGCAAACTTGGTCAGCAATGTGGGCAACGGGCAATCCGCGAGCGAGGCGACGAGCAGATCGGCGTGGCGGAAATCGTGGTGCCGGGTGGCAGGGCCGGGGCAAACGACAGTGTGGAGATTGGCGCGCTTGGCGGCCGTTGAGCCGGTGTGCGAATCCTCGAACGCAATGGCCTCGTGACCGCGCAGGCCAAAGTGGTTGAGCGCGAGCCGGTAGAGATCGGGCTCGGGCTTGGGCGAAACGACATCGTCGCGGCAGGCGAGAAAACCGAAGCGGTCGAGCAGGCCGAGGCGGGCGAGGTGGCGTTCGCAGTGCGCGTGGTTGGAATTGGAAGCGAGGGCGACGTGGAGGGACTGCGCACGGGCGGCGTCCAACAAGGCGACGACCCCGGGGAGAACGGTGAGTTCGAGGTCGCGCAAGTGATTGCGCTCGCGGCGCTGGGTTTCGAGGGCGACGCGATCGGCGCGCTTTTCGAAGGCATGCCACGGGTCGAAGGTGTAGTCGGCATGGCCGACAGAGCGGAGAAAGTGGGCCTCGTCGAAGGTGACTTGGTGTGCGACGTGGACGTCAGCATAGGCGGCGATCAGCGCCGACTCGGTATCGAGAATGAGGCCGTCGAAATCAAAAATGAGGGCGCGGATCATGGTGAGACGGAAGGGTTCGCCGCGGGTGGGTGGAGCGCGTGGCGGGTAATCCAGGCGACGAGGAGGGCGAGGCCGACGAAGGTGAGCAGCCCGCCGTAGGCGAGCGCGGCGTCGGAGCGGACGACGATGGCGATGGCGGCAAATTGCAGGAGCGTGCGCACGATGCGCTCGGCGGCGAGAAGCGCGACGTTGACGCGTCCCATGATGGCATTGGGCACCTCATGCAAAAGGATGCTGCCGCGGGCGACGCGAGCCCCGGCGTTGCCGACGCCCAGCAGGAGCAGCGCCAGATAGAACGACACCACGGTGTGCAAGCCACTGAGCAGGGCGAGGCCGCCGGTGAAGATAGCCATCATGGTGAGTGCGGCCGTGGCGGAAGAGGTGCGGGCGAGCAGAAACGGACTGGCGAGCGCGGCAATGATGGCCCCAAGGGCAAAGGCCATCTCACCCTGACCGAAGACAGCGGCGGAGGCCTGGAGGATGTTTTGCACGTAAATCGGAAACAGGTAGTTGCCGACCATCACGGCGACGAACGGCGCGAAGGTGCAGAGCATGAATACGGTGAACTTGGGGCGCTCGCCGAGCCAGCGCAGGCCGATCATGAGGTCGGCCATGGCGCCGACGCGGGGCTTGGCGTCCTTGAGGTGCGTGGCCTCGTAGGGAATGCCGCGCTGCACGACGTAGCTGATGACGTAAGTGCCGGCATCAATTAGCAGGATGGTGCTGAACGGAACATGATCGAGCAGCAGGCTGGCGAGGCCGCCGGCGAGCATGGAGGCGGTCTGACCCTGGATTTCGAGCAGGCCCATCAGCTTCTGGTAGTGCCGGCGCTCGAAAATCTGCTGCACGAAGGCGAACTTGGCCGGGTAGTGGAGGGTGTAGTAGAGCATGCCGCTGAAAAAGAGGAACATGAGCTGCCACGTGGCGGTTTCGCCCGTGACGAGCATCCATGCCGCCATCGTGAGCGTGCAGACGGCGCCGAAGATTTCGCCGGCGAGCATGGCGGCCTTGCGCGAGTGGTGATCGAGCCAGGCACCGTAGTGCGGCACGAGGGCGAAGAGCACGATGGTGCTGGCGATGGTGACCCAGCCGTAAAGTTGTTCGCCGTTGTCCCGCTGGATCAGCAGCCACGGGATGGCGATGATCGTGATGCCGGAGCCGATCGAACCGGTGATGTTGGCGAGGAGGAGGCGACGGATGCGCGAGTCCTGCAGCAGCTCCTTCATGCGGAGAAAGCAGCCAGGGCGGACGACGGATGCACGGCGGGCATGGGTCCAGAATTTGGCGAAGCCGGCTCGACGCAAGCGGGGTTTGCGGCCAAATTGGCCGGCATGATCAACCTTCACCCCGCCCGTTTGATTTCCGCCCTCCTCGTGACTGCGTCGCCACTGCTTATGAATACCGCCTCTGCCAAACCCGAAACGCGCGTGCGCGCTGAAATCCCCGCCCAGTATCGCTGGGATTTTTCCGCGATCTACGCGGACTGGGCGGCGTGGGACGCGGCCAGCCAGGACATGGAAAAGAAGATGGACGCGTTTGCCGCGATGAAGGGCACGTTGAAGGACGGGCCGGCGGCCGTGCTGAAGGCGTATCAGGCGTTCGACGAAATCGGCATGCTGCAATACAAGGTCTACCGTTACCCGCAGCTCCAGCGCGACGTGGACACACGCAACCAGGAGATCGCGGGGAAATTCCAGCGCGTGGGCGCGATCTTCGCCAAGTTCGGCACGGCGACGGCGTGGTTTACGCCCGAGCTGCTGACGATCCCGCAGGCGACGATGGAAAAGTGGATCGCGGAGACGCCGGCGCTGGCGCCCTACAAATTCGGCATCCTCGACAACTACCGCCAGCAGGAGCACGTGCTCGACGAGAAAGGCGAGCGGCTGATGTCGTTTGCGGCACGCTTCAACCAAACGCCGACGGCGACGTTTCAGGAATTGAGCACGTCGGACATCAAGTTTCCGAAAGTCACGTTGTCCGACGGCAAGGAGATCACCCTCTCGCCCGGCACCTATCAGTCGGTGCTGCAGACGAACTACAACCAGGCGGACCGCGCGGAGGCGTTTGAGGCTTATCTGAAAACCTACGCAGCGACGGAGAACACCTACGCGGCGATCTACAACGGCGTGATGCAGCGCGGGTGGTTCACCGCGCAGGCGCGCAACTATCCCACGACGCTCGATGCGGCGCTGGACGGCAACGCGATCCCGCCCGAAGTGGTGACGACGCTGGTCGAAACCGCGCGCAAAGGCACGGCGCCGCTGCAGCGCTACCTGAAGCTCCGCAAGAAGCTGCTCGGGTTGGAAAGCTATCACCTTTACGACGGGCAGATCCCGATTTTCAAAAGCGAGAAAACCTACGCCTACGACGATGCGAAGGAACTCGTGATCTCGTCGGTCGCGCCGCTGGGGGCGGACTACGTGGAGCAATACAAGAAATTCGTCTCCGGCGGCCGCATCGACGTGTATGAGAACGACGGCAAGCGCAGTGGCGCCTACAATGCAGGCGTCTATGGCGTCGGCCCCTATCTGTTGCTCAACTACAACGACACGCTCGATGCAGTGTTCACATTTGCGCACGAGGCCGGCCATGCGATGCACACGGTGCTGTCGTATGCGAACCAGCCGTTCGTAACGGCGGACTACACGATCTTCGTGGCGGAGGTGGCCTCGACGACGAACGAACGCTTCCTGCTGAACAAGCTGCTCGCGACGACGACGGACCCGAAGGAGCGCTTCCTGCTGCTGCAGCACGCGGTGGATTCGATCCTCGGGACTTTCTACACGCAGGTGCTGTTTGCGGACTACGAGCTCCAGGCGCACCGCCTCGTCGAGCAAGGCCAGCCCGTGACCGCCGAGGTGTTGAGCAAGATCTACCAAGGGTTGCTCAAGGACTACTACGGCGATGCGGCGACGCTCGATGAGCTCTACAAATACACGTGGACGCGCATCCCGCATTTCTACAACTCGCCCTACTACGTTTACCAATATGCGACGTGCTTCGCGTCGTCGGCCAAACTGTTCAACGACATGACCACGGGCGACGAAGCCTCGAAGCAGGCCGCAACGGCGCGCTATCTCACGCTGCTGAAGAGCGGCGGCAACGACCATCCGATGAAGCAGCTGCAAAAAGCGGGCGTTGACCTGACGCAACGCGAGACGGTGCAGGCCGTGGTGGATCAGCTCGACGCGCTCGTTTCCCAAATGGAGGCGGAAGCGGCGAAGATTCAGAAGTAAGCGATGCGGTGAGGCGGGCCGGTGATCCCATCCCGCCCCGCCTTGAATCTTTCGCGAAGGCCTTGATTTCCCTCCGGCCTTGGGCCGTATCGCTCTACAATATGGCTTCACTCTCCCCTGTCATTCTAAACGGCCGTCATGTGCGGTTGGAGCCGATCGCGCCCGTCCACGAGGACGCGCTGGGGCGCAATGGCGCGGACTTGGAGATCTGGCGCTGGATGCCCGTGCTGCGACCAGACCCGCGGGAGTCGGTGCGCGTGTGGTGCGACATCGTGAAGCCGATGCATGCCCGCGGTGAGATGGTGGCGTTCGCCATCGTGGACCTGGCGCGCGGCGAAGCGGTGGGCGGCACGTCGCTGTTCGATTATTCGGAGGCGCACCGCCGGGTGGAGATTGGTTACACGTGGCTGGCGAAGGCGGCGTGGCGCACGGCGGTGAATACCGAGGCGAAGCTGCTGCTGCTGACGCATGCATTTGAGGTGCTGGGCCTGAACCGCGTGCAGTTGAAGACGGATGCGCGGAACCTGCGTTCGCAGGCGGCGATTGCGCGGCTCGGCGCGCAACGGGAAGGCGTGCTGCGACAGCACATGGTGATGCCCGACGGCTGGGTGCGCGACTCGGTGATGTTTTCAATCGTCGCGGCCGAGTGGCCGGCGGCGAAGGCGCGGCTCGAAGGGATGCTGGCGCGGTGAAGGATGTAGGGCGGGGATTCCGATCCCCGCCTGCGACTATCCAAAGACTGGAGGCGGGGTTCGGAGGCCCCGCCCTGCCTGCAATCTCACAGCCACTTTTTCTTGCGCATGAGGACGAGCATGCCGGCGGTGCCGGTGACGGTCAGCGCGAAGGCGATACCGTAGCCGTGGGCGCTGGAAAGCTCGTGCATGTGGTCGAAGTTCATGCCGAACCAGCCGCCGATCAGGATCACCGGCAGGGTCAGCGCGGTGATGCCGGTGAGGACGCGGATGCCTTGGTTGGCTTCGTGGCCGGATTTGTTGAGGTAAACGCGGAAGGTGAGGATGAGCTGTTCGGCCCAGGCGCCGGCCTGAGTCTCGATGCGGCTGAGGTCTTCGCTGAGATCGCGGAGGTAGGGGACGATGAGCGCGCGGATGAAGCGGGTCTTGCCCTGGGTGAGCACGGTGGCGATCTCGCGTTGCGGGCGGACGATCTGGCGGAGGGCGGAGAGTTCCTTGCGCAGCGCGACGACGCGCGGAAAAAGCTCGTCGGCCTCCATTTGGTGGAGGACGCCGGCCTCGATCTGCTCGAGCTCCTGGCGAAGTTCGTCGAGGGCGGGTTTGTAAGCCTCGACCATGAGATCGAGGATGACGTGCGCGAAGCGGTCGGGGCCGCGCACGAGAGTGGCCGGGACCTTGATGTAGCGATCAAGGGCGGCCTGCACGGGCTTCAGGGGCAGGCGGTGGAAAGTGACGAGGAAGTTTTTGCCGAGGAAGAGATCGAGCTCGGTCGTGGTGAACTTGTCGGCGCGCGAATAGTCCACCGCGTGCATCACGAGATAGAGATAGTCGTCGAATTCCTCGAGTTTGGGGAAAGGCGAGTCGGCGACGCAGTCCTCGATGGCGAGCGGGTGAAAGGCAAAAAGCGTTTCGAGGATGAGTTTGATCTCCTCGTCGGTGGGGGCGGCGAGATCGACCCAGAGCATCGTGTTGGGCTCGGCGCGGAGGGTGGCGAGGGTGTCGGCGGGCGGGTTGTGCGCCACAAACCGGCTGTCGCGGTAAACAAGGGTCGTGATCATGGCGCGCTCAGATCCACTTCTTTTTCTTACACCAAAACCACATCAGGACGGTAAGGGTGAGGGTGGCGCCGACGCAGACGAAATACCCGTAGCGCGTGTGCAGCTCGGGCATGTTTTCGAAATTCATGCCATACCACGTGCCAATGATGGTGGCGGGCAGCGTGATGGCGGTGAGGGCGGTGAGGATCTTGATGCCTTCGTTGGCCTGGAAGGCGGATTTGTTGAGGTAGAGATCGAAGGAGATGAGCAGCTGGTCGGCGTAGCCGGCGGCGGTCTCGTCGATGCGGATGAGGTTGTCCCGCAAGTCGCGCAAGTAGGGTAGCGAAGTGGCGCGGATCATCTTCGATTCGCCGTGGGCGAGACGGTTGATGACGTCGCGCTGGGGACGGACGATCTGGCGGAGGTGGGAAATCTCCGACTTCAACTGGAGGAGCGAGGGGATGAGGTTCTCGGAAGACTTGGCGAGGACGGTCTCCTCGATTTCCTCGATCTCACCGCGGAGCTCATCGACGACGGGCTTGTAGTTGTCGGTGAGCAGATCGAGCACGTAATGGGCGAGGCGGTCGGCGCTGCGGGCGATGCCGCCGAGATTCTTGGTGCAGCGATCCTTGGCAGTCTGGATGGAGCGGAGCGGGCGGCGGTGAAAAGTGACGAGGTAGTCCTTGCCGATGAAGAGATCGAGTTCGGTGGTGTTGAACTTGTCGGTGCGCGTGTAGTCCACCGCGTGGGTGACGAGGAAGAGATACTCCTCGTAGTCCTCGACCTTGGGGAGCGAACTGGGTGTGACGCAGTCCTCGATGGCGAGCGGGTGAAATTGGAAGACGCCCTCGAGGATGGATTTGATTTCCTCCGGGGTGGGATCCTCGACATCGACCCAGAGGAGCAGGCCCTTGTCGGCGCGGACGAGTCGCAGCGCCTCGAGTTCGAGATCCTGGCCGACCATTTTTCCGTCGCTGAAGATGAAGGAGTGAATCATGCGCTGCGGAAGGAGATTCCCACTTTCCCCAGGGGTCGCAAGCCCAAGGAGGCCGGACGGCGAGGATTGAATTGCCACCCTGTGACGCGACTCCTACTACGGGAGCGAATGCCGATGGTGGATCAACTTACTCCGAAGCGGTGGCTGCAAACCGTTTGGCGCCAATTCAAGGAATTCAACGCGGTGGATGGTCCGACGACCTACCTCTGGTCGCGGTGGCTGGTCCTGCGGGCGGTTGGGTTGGTCTACATTCTGGTCTTCGCCGAAATCATCGTGGATTGGAAGGCGTTGATCGGGCCCGAGGGAATCGCACCATTGACGGGGATACTGGACGCCTTCAGGCAGCAATTTCCAGAGGGGCTGCTCGCCTACTTTCGGGCGCCGAGCTTGTTTTGGCTGAGTGCCAGCCCGGGCATGGTGGCCGTGCTGGCGTGGGGTGGACTGGCTGCGGCGGTAGCCGTGCTGCTGAATTTCTGGCCGAGGCTGATGTTGTTCATCTGCTGGCTGTTTTTCCTGTCGTTCGTCGCACTCGAAAATTTCTTTGCCCAGACCCAGCCGGACCAGCTGATGCTGGAAGTGGCCTTGTTGTGTGTCGTGCTGGCCCCGGCGGGGATCCGACCCGGCCTGGCCGCGCAGGCCGCGCCGCGGAGGATCGCGGTCTGGGCGCTGCGCTGGATGCTGATCCGGCTGATGTTCGAAGCGGGCCTGGCCAAGTTTTACTACGGCGGCGCGATGTGGCGCGATTTTACGGCGATGGATGTGATGTATGAGACGGCGCCGTTTCCCACGATCTTCGGTTATTGGTTTCACCAGCTGCCCCATGCCTTCCATGTGCTGGAAGTCGCGCTCACTTTTGCGGCGGAGATTATCGCGCCACTGCTCGCGGTGCTGGGTGGACGTTGGGGACGGTGGTTTGCCTTCTGGAGCTGGTTGGTGCTGCAAGCGGGCATTCAGGTCACCTGCAATTTCGGCTGGCTCAATGTGGCGGCGATCGCACTGGGCGTTATCCTGATCGATGACC
Organism: uncultured Opitutaceae bacterium; assembly: GCA_964525935.1. Lineage (GTDB taxonomy): Bacteria > Verrucomicrobiota > Verrucomicrobiia > Opitutales > Opitutaceae > UBA2377. The sequence continues at coordinate 318,846 of CAZGJZ010000003.1, forward strand.
AGATGCTGACGGGAGCCTTGAAGCGGATCCGGCTGCAGCGCCTCGCCGATTATGTGGCTGGTCGCGTGAAGGCGGTGACGGCGCCGGTGATCGGGCGGAAAGCACTCTGGGGCCTGCGCGTGGCCTTGGCCGCGCAGTTTGTCATCGCGTTGTATTTTTATGCCATCGCGCCGACGCGAATTCCGCCCGAAGACGTGCCGCCCGCCATCCATACCCCGATGACCGTGCTTTTTGCCGGGCTGCGCAGCGCGAATTCCTATGCGCTCTTCGGCAATCTCCCTAAAATCCGCTATGACGTCGAATTCCTCGGGTCCAACGACGATGGCGAGACGTGGCGCAGCTATCCCTTTCGTTACAAGATCCAGCGGCCCGACCGGGTGAGTCCGTTTATCGCCCCGTGGTATCCGCGGTTTGAGGCGATCCTCCAAAATCAAAAGGTCACCTCGACGGAAGGCCCGCTCTACCTCGCTGTGGCCGAGCGGTTGCTACGGCGCGATCCGGCCGTGATGGCACTTTTTGAGGATGATCCCTTTCCGGACCGGCCGGCGCAGATGATTCGCACGCCGAACTATCGGTTTGCGATGACGGACATCAAGACCCGGCAGGCGACGGGCCAGTATTGGCGCAAGGAATATGTCGGGGACTACACGGCGAGCGTTTACGTGAACGCCCAAGGTGAAATCATCGTGGCGGACTAAACCCATGGCCCACGCTTTCAAATTTAACCTCTGCGGGCTGCTCATGGGCGTGGGCTTGTGGCTGGCGGGTTGTGGCGGTGAGCCGGCGGCGGTTCAGACCAAGCTGGCGCCGGGCCAAGTCCGCCTGCTCGCGATGCAGCCGATCAGCGGCCAGGCGTTTACGCTGGCGGAACTTGATTTGGAGATGCGACCCATCCCGGCGGGGACGTTTGAAATGGGCAGCCCCTACGGCGAACCGGGCCGCACCTCGCTCGAAGGACCCCAGACGAAGGTTACGCTTTCGCGTTCGTTCTGGCTTGGGCGCACGCCCGTGACGCATGCGCAGTGGCAGGCGATCATGGGGACGGATCTGCTCGCGCAGGCGAAAAAAGGTTTTCCCAACACCCCGGACGCGAGGTCACTTCTCACGGCGTCCGATGGGCAGGTGCCGATGCATTTTGTGAGCTGGCACGATGCCATGGAGTTTTGCGCGCGGCTGAATGCGCGCGCCCGCGCGGAAGGCACGCTGCCGGCCGGGTATGAGTTTACGCTGCCGACCGAGGCGCAATGGGAGTATGCCTGCCGGGCGGGGACCACGGCCGCGACTTACGCCGGACCCTTGCAACTGTGGGGCCGGAATCATGCGCCGGTGCTCGACGAGATTGCGTGGTATGCCGGCAACAGCAGCGTCGGTTTTCGCGGGCAGGGCTGGCCGACCGAGGGCTGGGCGGAGAAGCAATATCCGGGCGGCACGGCCGGCGTGCGGCGCGTGGGGCTGAAGCAGGCCAATGCGTGGGGACTCTGCGACATGCTCGGCAACGTTTACCAATGGTGCGGGGATTTTTCGTCGGCCGCCTTGCCCGGTGGCAGCGTCACGGACCCGACGGGGCCGGAAAGCGGCTCCGATCACATGTTGCGCGGCGGCAGCTGGCACAGCGCAGCGGCGTATTGCCGCGCATCCTATCGCAGCTGGAACACGGCGGATGGCCGCATGCCGTTCATCGGATTCCGGCTGGCGCTGGCGCCAAAAATCGAGCGCTGAAAACGCGCCACCAAAAACCGCGGATCGCGTCCGCGTTCAGGCGGGAGCGAGAAGCTTGGCTTCGGCGGCGATGAGGGCGCGGGCGAAGTCCTCGGGCGTGGCGGCGGTCATGAGGGCCTCGCGGTTGGCGGCTTCCTTGAGAATCTTGCAGAGCGAACTGACGACCATGAGGTAGTCGGTGGGGTTCGACTTGGGCGTGCCGAGCACGAACATGAGGCGCACGGTCTGGTTGCAGTTCTCGAAATGGATGCCCGCGGTGCTGCGGCCGACGGCGAGGACGATGCTCTTGACGTGTTCGGTGCGCGCGTGGGGCAGCGCGATCTCGTTGCCGAGGTAGGTGGTATCGAGGCGCTCGCGGGCGAGCAGCTCGTTGTAGAAGCCGTCGAAATTGGTGACGTCCGGATGCGTCGCGAGCAGGCGGGCGACCTCGTTGAGGGCGACGGTGCGCTTGGTGCCCTGCACAGCGAGATTGATGCGGGAAGGATCGAGGAGTTGGGACAGACGGCCAGGCATACGACGAGCGGAAGGAAGGGTGGGAGGCTAGGGAGGCTCGCGGCCAAATCGTTGGCAAGGGCGGAATGGCGCGCGGTGAAAATAGTATGAGCGCGAACGTCGTTTAAGACAAGTGACCGCGAAGGAGAGACGCGGATATGAGAAGGGCGCCCTGCTGGATCGCAGGACGCCCTTGCAAAATACCCGCTCACGCCCGGCTGACGGCGGCGGGAGCGAAGGATGGCCGGGGCTCAGGTCGCCGGCTCCGGCTCGCCGGCGCCGCTGGCTTCCTGTTCCTCGGCCGTCTCGACGATGCGGGCGACGCTCAGGAGCTTGTCGCCCTCGGCGAGGGTCAGGAGCTTCACGCCCTTGCCGCCGCGGTTGACTTCGCGAATGGTGTTCACCGGGCAACGCACGCTCTGGCCCTTGGCCGTGAGGAGCATGATTTCATCGGTGTCCTTGATGCTGAGCGCGCCGGCGAGGTTGACGGAGCCGTCCTCGGGGAGGGTGATGGCCCAGACGCCGCTGCCGCCGCGGTTGATGAGGCGGTAGTCCTCGAAGCGCGTGCGGACGCCGAGGCCGGCTTCGCTGGCGACGAGGAACTTGGCCTCGTGATCGACGACCTCGATGACATCGAGGTAATCGCTCTCGAGCTTGAAGCGCATGCCGGTGACACCGCCGGTCGCGCGACCGGTGGGCCGGAAGAGATCCTCGCCGGTCTCGGCATCGCGTTCGCGGAAGCGGACGGCGAGGCCCTGGTGGGAAACGAGGATGAGCTCGTTGTCGCCGGTGGTGAGCACGGTGCCGATGACGCGGTCGCCCTCGGCGAGGTTGATGCCGATGAGACCGCCCTCGCGGGTGCAGTTGGCGTAATCGGCGAGCGAGCTCTTCTTGATGACGCCCTGCTTGGTGGCCATGACGAGGTAGCGATCCTCGGCGAAGTCCTTCACGCAAATCATGGCGGCAATCTTCTCGCCCTCGGCGAGGCGGAGGAAGGAGGTCACGGACTTGCCCTTGGCGGTGCGGGTGCCCTCGGGGACGTCGTAAACCTTCTTCGCATGGCACTGGCCGATGCTGGTGAGGAAGAGGATGTAGTCGTGGGTGGAGGCCGTGAAGAGGTTCTCCACGAAATCCTCCTCGTAGGTCTCGGCGCCGATGACGCCCTTGCCGCCGCGCTTTTGGGAGCGGTATTCGGCGACGGGAGTGCGCTTGATGAAGCCGAGGTGGGAGACGGTGATGACGCAGCCCTCGTTGGGGATGACGTCCTCCATGCGGAACTCGCCGGCGGAACCGATGATTTCGGTGCGGCGGGGCGAGGTGTATTTCTCCTTCATCTCGCCGAGCTCCTTCTTGATGAGGGCCATCAGGACGGACTCGGACTCGAGGATGGCGCGGAGTTCCGCGATGAGCTTCATGAGCTCGAGGTATTCGGCCTCGATCTTGCCGCGCTCCAGGCCCGTGAGCTGGTAGAGGCGGAGTTCGAGGATGGCGTCGGTCTGGCGCTCGGAGAGCGGATACTTGGCCATCAACTTCTGCTTGGCTTCCTCGCGGTTTTGCGAGGCGCGGATGATTTTGACGAAGTCGTCGAGGTTATCGAGGGCGATGATGTAGCCCTCGAGGATGTGGGCGCGGTCCTCGGCCTGCTTCAGGCGGAACTTGGTGCGGCGGGTGACGACATCGCGGCGGTGCTCGATGTAGCACTCGATGAGCTCCTTGATGTTCATCTGCTTCGGGCGCTTCTTGTCGAGCGCGAGCAGGGTGACGCCGAAGGAGGACTCGAGGGCGGTCTTCTGGAAGAGCTGGTTGATGACGACCTTGGCCTGCTCGCCGCGCTTGAGCTCGATGACGATGCGGGTGTTTTCGTCGGACTCGTCGCGGAGATCGCGGATGCCGTCGATCTGCTTTTCGCCGACGAGCTCGGCGATGCGGAGGACGAGGGTGTTGCGGTTAACGTTATACGGGATCTCCGTGATCACGATCTGCTCCATGCCGCCCTTGAGTTCCTCGGTGTGGGCCTTGCCGCGGGTGCGGACGATGCCCTTGCCGGTCTTCAGGTAGCTGAGGATGCCTTCGCGGCCGGAGATGACGCCGCCGGTGGGGAAGTCGGGGCCCTTGATGATGTCGCAGAGGGCGTCGACGGAGATGCGCGGGTTGTCGATGATGGCGAACGTGGCGTCGATGATCTCGTCGAGATTATGCGGCGGGATGTTCGTCGTCATGCCGACGGCGATGCCGGTCGAGCCGTTCATCAACAGGTTCGGCAGAGCGGCCGGAAGCACGGTGGGCTCGGTGGTCGACTCCTTGTAATTGGGCACGAAGTCGACGGTGTCCTCCTCGATGTCCTTGAGGAGGTCCTCGGCGATGTCCTTGAGGCGCGCCTCGGTGTAACGGTAGGCGGCTGGCGGATCGCCGTCCACGGAGCCGAAGTTGCCCTGCGGATCGATGAGCGGGTAGCGCATGACCCACGGCTGCGCCATGCGGACGAGCGTGTCGTAAACCGACGAGTCGCCGTGCGGGTGGTAATTCTTGAGCACTTCGCCGACGACGCCGGCGCACTTGTCGAAGGCGCGGTTGTGGACGAGGCCTTCCCGGAGCATCGCGTAGAGGACGCGGCGCTGCACGGGCTTCAGGCCGTCGCGGGCGTCGGGCAGGGCGCGCGAGATGATGACCGACATCGAGTATTCGATGTAGGCCGTCTGCATGATGTCGGTGATGTTGGCCGACGAGAGTTTTTCAGAGGCGGTATACACGGGAAAGTGGTGAATGGCTGGTCGCTAGGAGAGAGTGAGCGTGGCGGGTTCAGGCCCAGGCGGGATGGTGAAAATCGCGGGTGAAGGTGCCGTCGGCAAAAAGGTTGAGGACCGCGTAGCCGGCCTTGGAGCGGTAGTAAGGCTCGTCGCTCCACCAGCTGCCGCAGACGGCGCCGTTGCAGAAATACGTGACGCCATCGTAGTCGATGCGGTCGATCTGGTGCATGTGGCCGCTGAGGCAGAGCTTCACGTTGCGGTGCTGCGCGAAGAGGTCGTTGATGCGATTGAAGTCGATGTGCATCCACGAGCCGGGGATTTCCCAGTTTTTGGTTTCTTTCGCGTTCTCCGGATAAAACACCGTGGCGCTCAGCAACGGATAATGCGACGTGACGATGACGGGCGTCGTGGCGGGGGTGCGGGCGAGATCGGCCTGCAGCCAGGCAAACTGGGCCTCATCGAGCCGGCCGATGCAGTCGGTCGGCGTGACGCTGACGCTGTCGAGGACGATGAAGTGCCAGCCGCCGCGATCGAAGCTGTAGTAGGGCGACGCGAGCTGCATCTTCTCCATCGCGTAGGCCTTGCCGTGGAGCGGATGGCCGGCGGGACCCTGGCCCCAGATGTCGTGGTTGCCGATGCAGTGGCGGATCTCGAGGTTGCACTCGGCGTTGAAAATGCCGGACCAGAGTTTCCACTGCGCCTCATTGCGGGCGAGGTCCTTCACGGCGAAGGCGTCGAGGATGGTGTCGCCGCCGTTGAGAATGAAGTCGGCCTTGGTGCCGAGGTTCATGAGGTGGCGGAAAGTGCGCGCGAGCTTCTCCGGGGCGTTTTTGCCCTCGTAGATGTGCATGTCGGTGAGGTGCGCAACGCGGAGGGCGGGTTGCGCCGTCGCGGACGAAGCGGCCGGTGCCGATGACGCCAGGCCGAGTGCAGGTGTGAGCGCCAGGCCGGTGCCGGCCAGGCCCATCGTCTTGATCGCGTCGCGGCGGTTCATGGAAGCGTGCGCAGAGCGGAAACGCTCAGACGTCGAGGAATTGGACGTTGAGGGCGTTGTCCTCGATGAACTGGCGGCGTGGCGGAACCTCGTCGCCCATCAGGAGGGTGAACAACGCGTCGGCCTTGGCGGCGTCTTCGATCGAGACTTTGAGCAGGCGGCGTTTTTCCGGATCCATCGTCGTCTCGAAGAGCTGCTTCGGATTCATTTCACCGAGACCCTTGTAGCGCTGGATGCTGAGGCCCTTGCGGCCGTTAGCGCGGATCTGGGTGACGATTTCGAGCGGGCCGAAGAGTTCGGTCTGGTTTTCCGATTTCTGGCCGGCGTTTTCGGTGACGGTGTAACGCGACTGCTCGGTGGGGCTGGTCTTGGCGACGTCGAGGCCGGTCTTGGCGAGGGCGTTGAGGACCTTGGCCATCTCGGTGCTCTCGAAGATTTCGTGGAGCGTGACGCGCTTCTGCGTGGCGTAGGATTTTTTCTCGGCGGGCGCAGTCGGGGTCGCGGCAGCCGCGGCGGCGTTGTCGGCCTGCTCCTCGGCATCGGCGGCGAGGTCGTGGGCCTGGACGAAGGCGGCGCGGGCGTGTTCGTCCTTCAGGAATTGGTGGCTCTCCTTGTTGCCCTCGCGGAGGCGGGCGACGTAGCGCGGGAGCGCGTGGGTCGCGACGTCCTGCTGGTCGAGGTATTCGGAGAGCGAGGCGCCGTAGCGCGTGACGCCACCGCCGAGTTTTTCGAGGACGGCGAGATTTTCGACGATCTGCTCGATCTGCGCGGGCGCGAAGACGTGCTGGTCGGACAGGCGCTTGAGCACGATGTCCTCGGAGCCGAGCTCGAGGAGGATGCGGTTGAGCTGGTCGTCGTTGTCGACGTATTGCTCGCGCTTCTTGCGCTTGATTTTGTAGAGCGGCGGCTGGGCGATGTAGACGTAGCCGCGCTCGATCAGGCCCTTCATCTGGCGATAGAGGAACGTGAGGAGCAGCGTGCGGATGTGGGAGCCGTCGACGTCGGCGTCCGTCATGATGATGATCTTGTGGTAACGGGCCTTGGCGGCATTGAAGCCGCCGACGGATTCGTCGCCCTCGCCGATGCCAGTGCCGCAGGCGGTGATGAGCGTGCGGATTTCCTCGTTGGCGAGCACCTTGTCGAGGCGGGCTTTTTCCGTGTTAATTAGCTTACCGCGGAGAGGGAGGATCGCCTGGAAGCGGCGGTCGCGGCCCTGCTTGGCGGAGCCGCCGGCGGAGTCGCCCTCGACTATGTAGAGTTCGGTGAGCGCGGGATCGCGCTCGGAGCAGTCGGCGAGCTTGCCGGGGAGGCCGCCGCCGGAGAGCGCGCCTTTGCGGACGGTTTCACGGGCCTTGCGGGCGGCTTCGCGGGCGCGGGCGGCGTTGAGGGACTTGTCGACGATGCGCTTCGCGACGGGCGGGTTCATCTCGAAGTATTGCATCAGGCCCTCGTAGGTGACGGAGCCGACGACGCTTTCCACTTCAGGCGAGAGGAGTTTGACCTTGGTCTGGGACTCGAACTTCGGGTCGCTGTGCTTGATCGAGATGACGGCGGCGAGACCTTCGCGGACGTCGTCGCCGGTGATCTGCGGATCCTTGTCCTTGAGGAGATTGTTGGCCTTGGAGAACTGGTTGATGGCGCGGGTGAGGGCGCTGCGGAAGCCGGAGAGATGCGTGCCGCCGTCGGGGTTGTGAATCGTGTTGGTGTAGCAGAGGACCTGGTCGTTGTAGGTGTCGTTATACTGGAGCACGACCTCGCAGTGGATCTCGGCGGATTTCTCGTCGAGCTGGAGCTTGGTTTCCTTGGTGAAACGGATGGGCTTCGGGTGCAGCGGGGTCTTGCCCGTGTTGATCTGCTTCACGAACTCCTCGACGCCGTCCTTGTAGTAGTAGCGCTCGGGCTTGGCTTCGGCGGGACGCTCGTCGGTGAAGACGATCTCGAGGCCGGAGTTGAGGAAGGCGAGTTCGCGGAGGCGCTGGCTGATGCGGCCGAATTGGAAAACGGTCGTCTCGCGGAAAATCTCGGCGTCGGGCTTGAACGTGATGTAGGTGCCGGTGCCCTTGGCTTTGCCGATGACCTCGAGCTTCTTCATCGTCTTGCCGCGCTCGAACTTCATGTGGTGAACCTGGCCGCCGCGGGAGACCTCGACCTCGAACCACTCGGAGACGGCGTTGACGCACTTGGCGCCGACGCCGTGGGTGCCGCCGGAGAACTTGTAGCCGCCCTGGCCGTATTTGCCGCCGGAGTGGAGGGTCGTGAGGACGAGTTCAACGCCGGGAAGACCGGAGTCCTTGTTGATATCGACCGGGATGCCGCGGCCGTTGTCGCGGATGCTGATGGAGCCATCGACGTGGATGGTGACGTCGATGCGCGAGCAGTGGCCGGCGAGATGTTCGTCGACGGAGTTGTCGAGGACCTCGGAAACGCAGTGGTGGAGGGCGCGCTCGTCGGTGCCTCCGATATACATGCCGGGCTTCTTGCGCACGGCTTCCAGACCCTTGAGCTGGCCGAGCTGATCGGCGTTGTAGGCGTTGGGATTAGCCGGGTTTAGGTTGGTTTGCTCGGAGTCGGATTGGTCGGCCATGAAAGGGTTTCGTGAGGGTGGAAAATGAAAGGAAAAAACTGCTCGCGATTGCGCGGACACGCGAGGGTTTTTTTGAGAAAAAAGCGGGTCGGAAACGGCCTTCTTTTGGCTTTAAGCCGAGAGTTTCGTTTGACCGCTGGGGGGATACCCACAAGGTCCTGTTTTCATGCTGACCCCTGTGCTTGAAAAGGTGCTGATTTTACAAAATCGCGATGGTCGCCGCCGGGGACTGGAAGCCCAGTTAAAGGCGATTCCGGTCGAAATCGGGCTGGTGGAGCAGAAGATCGCCGCCGAAAAAGCCGCCATCGATGTCGCCAAGACGGAGCTTAAAGAGCTGGAAACGAAAAAGAAGCTGTTGGAGACCGAAATCGGCTCGGCGGAGGACAAGCTCGCCAAATACCGCACCCAGCAGTCCCAAGTGCGCAAAAACGACGAATATCAGGCCCTCGGGCACGAAATCGAGACCACCCAGGGCCAGATCGGCGAGTTTGAGGGGAAGGAGCTCGAAATCATGTATTCCATCGACGAGGCGAAGAAGAAATTCGCCGCGGCCGAGGCAGTCTTGAAGCAGAATATCACCGGTCACCAGCAGCGCATCGCCAGCCTGAAGGAGCGCGAGGCGAGCCAGCGCACGGAGCTGGAGGGCGCGCTGGCGGAGTTTAACGCCAGCCGCGCGCCGATCGATGAGCCGACGCTGCGGGTTTACGACCGCCTGGCCGGACGCGGGCTGCCGGTGTGCGTGCCGCTCCACGACAGCAAGTGCGGCGGCTGCCACCTGAAAGTTTCCTCCGAAGTCGAGTCGGCGGCGCGCGGCAAAAGCACCGACGGCAAACTCGCGGCTTGCGACCAATGCGGCCGGTTGGTTTATTGGGAATCCTAGTTTTGGGGCCTGGTCGTCGCTCCGAGTTCTTTGATCCCAAGGCGCGGGTAACGCCGCGCCCGTTTTAGAAGTTCGGAGAGGAAAGTCCGGACACCACAGGGCAGGATGCTGCGCCAGCTGCAAGGCGAGCGCAGGCGCCGCGTTTCAAAGCGCGGTGACGGACAGTGTCACAGAGAACAAACCGCCTGCCGGGCAACCGGCAGGTAAGGGTGAAAAGGTGGGGTAAGAGCCCACCGCGCCGAAAGCGATGACGGCGGCACGAAAAACCCCATCCGGTGCAAGGCAAAATAGGTGGCTGGGCGGCCCGTCCAATAGCCACGGGTATGCCGCAGCCGGCGAAGTTCGCGCAAGCGAGTGACGCCGGCCAGGTTCGCTGCAAGGCGGACGTTGAGAGAAATGACGACCAAAACGCCGCAAGGCGCAGAACATAATCCGGCTTACCGGCCCCAAAACTAGATTTTTGAAGGACTGACGGGTTTTCGCCCGTCCGCCTGGGCTGGGCAATCGGGTTTCGTCCAGTGCCGCCGCTGCCGCTTAAAAGCTCAGTGTCGTGATCGCGTTGCGGGCGGCGGCGCTGGTGAGCTCGCGCCAGGTCGAGACGCGGAAGGGGTTGTTGCCGCCGAAATCACCGAGGGCCTCGTCGTAGTGAAAGGCGGCGTTGCCGACGACGGTGATATCGTTGGCGACGATGGAGCCCACGACGTCGCCGTTGCCGTTGATCTTGACGGAGCCTTGGGGGGCGTAGACCACGGCGCTGAGCGCGCCGTTGCCGGCGATCTGAATGGATTGGGTGCCCGAGGTCTTGGTGCCCCAGATCTGCAGGCTGGAGGCCTGGTTGGCGGTGAGGGCGGTGGTGCCGCCGTTCATGGCGCCGTTGCCGGCAATCTTGATATCGCCGGGAGCGTAAATCTGCAGGCTGGCCCCGGTCTGGATGTTGAGGGCGCCGCTGCCGCCGCCGATGTCGATGCTCGATGACGTGTTGGTCAGCGTGATGCTGACTTTGGGGGCAGGGGAACCCGCCGTCGGCTTCTCAATGGCCAGAGTCTTGTTGTTAAAACTGATCTCACTGGCCGTGTAGTAATAGATGCCGCCGATCGCGACGTCGGTCGCGCGGGGCAGGCTGAGATCGCCGGTGATGGCGCCCAAGGCATAGCCGGCGGTGGCCGGGGCCGTGACGGGATCGAAGCTGGTGGAAAAATCGGTGGAGACGCGGCTCATGTCCATGGTGCCGCTGGGGGTGCCCCAAGGGCCGACGAGGCCGTTGCTGCCGACGGAAGGCACGGCGCCGCCGGTCGCGGCGTAGCCCCAGATATCGGCGTTCTGCACGAGCACGGCGTCCACGGCGACCGAGATGGAGCCGACGGAGCCCTTGTCGTGTTTGACGCCGGCGCTGTAGGGCACCGGGGATGCGCGGAGGGAGCCATCGTCGTTTTTGGTGGAGTTGAAACTGTCCACGGAGGCGTTGTTGCCGCTGAAACGGATGGAATCCTTGGCGACGAGGCCGTTGGCGAACTTGGAGGTTTTGCGCAGGTTGATCTCGACCCACTTTTCGATGGGTTTGCTGGAGCCGGGGATGGTGATGGTGGAGCGAGCAACGACGCGCGGCGCGGCGCCGGTGTAGCCATAGGCGTAGATGCGGACAAAGCCCGTCACGCCTTGGTCGAAGGTGTAGTTGCCGGTGGCCGGCAACCGGCGCCGGGCGTCGCCGGCGGGCACGGGGCTGGCGGTGGTCCAGCCGTTGGCGCCCCAGTTGTAGCTGCTGTCGGCGATGGTTTTATTGATGGCATACATCGCCTCCTCGAGGCCGTTTTCGGCGAGGTTCATGGCGGCGTTGCTGTAGAGCGCGCGGTTGGCAACTTGGAGGCCGGAGCGGCCGAGCCGCAGGTAGCTGACGAGGCAGACGCCGATGACCGCGCAGAGGATCATCGCCACGATGAGCAGGGAGCCGCGCGAGCCGGCCCGGGCCAGGCCGGCTCGGCGGGAGGAAAAGGGAGAGGCAGGCGAGGTCATGGGGAGGGGACAGTCCGGTCAGGCCGTCACGATTTTGTTGCGGAGGATGAAGCGGGCGGAGAGCACGGTGTTGGTGGCGGCGGCGACGGTGCGGCTGGTGCGCGACGCCTCGAGGGAGATCTGCAGCTGCTTGGTGCTGGAGCCGGCGGCCGTGAGATTGGCGGCGGTGGCCAGGGGCAGCTCGGCCCCGGTGACGTTGAAGGATTTGAAGCTGAAGGTGCCGGGCCGGATGTTGGTGATCATCGCGGCGCCATTGCGGGAAAAAATGCGCGTCGTGCTGTTGTAGGTGTAGGTGATGTTGGCGGCGTTGACGACCAGGGTGAGGGAGGTGGCGCTGCTCCACGTGATGGCGCTGGCCTGGCGCGTGTCCTCGGCGAAGAGCTCGAGGCCTTTGCGGGCCTGTGCTTCCATGTCGGAATAATTCTGCAGGTTGGCGCCGCTGCGGCCGAGGAAGAGGAAGGTGCTGAGAACCCCGAGGAGAATGAAGGAGGAGAGGCTGGCGCCGACCATCATCTCGACGAGGGTGAACCCGCCCCGGGGGGCGCGCGGCCTACGGATGGGCAATGGTGTAGTAGTAATCATAAAGACCATTTTTGGCGTAGAGCGCGTTGAAGGAGCGCTGGTGCCAGCGGAGATCGTAGGACTGCCAGCGCACGGAGACGGTGATGTTTCTCATCTCGGTCGGCCGGGTGGCGTCGGCGGTGACGGTGCGGGTGATGGTGTATTTCCCGACGACGTCGGCGCTGCTGCTGAAATAGGTGGCGCCATCGAAGGAGGCGGTGGCAGGCAGGGCGTTGATCGTCGTCCAGCTCATCATGCGGAGCCGTTCCATTTCACTCTGGATGATCTGGGAGGCGAGGGTCGTGCCGCGGGCAACGTCGATGGAGCGGTAGCCCGACTGCATCGTGATGATCGAGGTGGCCAGGCCGAAGGTCATGATGAAGCTGGCCAGGGCGACTTCGATGATGGTGAACCCGCGCTGGGAGCGAAGGCGGAGCCTGGGCGATGGGGTCGGCATGACGACGCCACTATGGCAGGCAATGCGCGGAGGCGTTAGAGGCTTACAGGCCCTGATTTCAGGCTTAGGCGGGATAGGCCCGAGGGGGCCTAGTCAGGGAGGCAACGGGAGGGGCCGCCCGGCGCGGCGGCGGGGCGCGGGAATCACCAGCCTTGGAACTGGGGCGCGTAGCGGGCGCGGTCGGCGGCGGAGGAAAGCTCGCGCCATTGCACAATGCCGAAGGGAGTGTTGCGGTCGGACTGGGCCAGCGCCTCGTCGTAGTGGAAGGCGGCGTTGCCGGTGAGCGTGATGGTGTGGGCGACGACCGAGCCCATCACGTCGCCGTTGCCGTTGATTTTCACGGCGGCGTTGGGGGCGTAGACGAGGCCATTGAGGGCGCCGTTGCCGGCGATGTGAAACTCCTGGCCGCCGGCGCTCGTGCAGGTGCCCCAGAGCTGGAAGGTGACGGGTTGGGTGTTGGCGTTGGCCACGCCGTTGCCGGCGATGCGGATGTTGCCCTCGGTGTAAACGGTGAGAGTGGAGCCGGCGGGGATGATGATCGAGGCGGTGCCGGTCACGCTGAGGGCGTCAACGCCCGGTCCGGCGGTGAGGATGAGGGTGACATCGCCCAGAATGGTGAGCGTTTTTTTGCCGCTGAGGGAGATGCCGGGACAGCGCCAGCGGGTGGCGGTGCCGGCGGTGCCGAGGGTGGCGCCCACGGCGGCGATGACCGTGCCGTCGAGCGGCGCGAGGGCGGACGGGAGCTCGGCGTTGAAATCCGTGGCGATGCGGTTTGGGTCGATGGCCACCTCGACCGGCGTATCCGCGCCGCGGATGCTGCCCTGGGTGCCGACCTGCGGCTGGGCGCCGCCGGTGAACACGTAGCCCCAGATGCTGGCCTGGTTGATGAGCGTGGCGGTATTGAGCACGGAAAGACTGGCGACGGTGCCGCCGTCGCGCCGCACCGCGGGGCTGTAAGGCACCGGCGGGGTGGCGGGATCGTGGTCGGGATCGGAGTTCCAGCTGTCGACGGTGGTGACGGCGCCGTTGAAGACGATGCTGTCCTTGGCGACGAGGCCGTTGGCGAAATGCGAACGGCGGCGCAACGTGACCTCGATCATGCGCGTGACCGGATTGCCGCCGGGCGGATGCACGGAGGCGAGGGCCACGATGCGGGGATTGGTGCCGGCTGGCGGATTGGTGGTGCTGACGTGGACTTTCACCGACCCGGTGGTGTTCTGGCCGAAATCGAAACCGGTGAACTGGCGGAAGGCCGCCGAGTCGGCCGATTGCCAGCCGACCCAGGCGTCGGACTGATCGGCGGTGGCGCGGTTGAAGGACCACACGGCTTCCTCGGCGCCGGCCTCGGCGAGGTTGAGTGCGGCGTAGCCTTGGAAGGAACGCTTGGCCAGCCGCGTGGAGCCGAGATTCAGGTTGAGGTAACTGCCGAGCATGAGGGCGATGATCGCCGCGAGGAGGAGCGCCACGATGAGGACCGAGCCGCGTTGGCGACGGCGGTGCGATAGGGGGAAGGATGGACGGGGGGAAGACATCAGTTGCTGACGCGCTTGTTGCGCAGAAGGTAGCGGGCGGAGAGGGCGGTTTGCGTGGCGGCGACGGTGGTCACCGCGGTGCGGGTGGCCTGCAGGTCGAGCTGGATAAGTTTGGTTTCGAGATCGTTGACGGCGGTTTGGTCCGTGGCGCCGTTCTGCTCGAGTTTGAAACGGCGGAAGGAAAACCCGGGCCCGACATGGCGCACCAGGATACGACGGGCGGAGGTCGAATCCGCCGCGCCGGGCAGGCGGTAAAAACAGCGGGCGGTCGGCCCGGTGGCCGCGGGGTCGTAGGCGTAGGTGACGAGGAGGGAGGTGCGGCCGGCGCCGGGCACGACCAGGGTGATGCTCTGGCTGTTGTTCCACTGGATGCCGCTGGCCATGCGGGCGTCGCTGGCGAAGACGTCGAGGGCGCGGCGCGTTTGGGCCGACATCTCGCTGTAGCCGCCGGCATTGAAACCGGTGCGGCCGATGAAGAGGAAGGCGCTCATGACGCCGGCGAGCACGACGGTGGCCAGCGCAGCGGCGACCATGAGTTCGACGAGGGTGAACCCGGCGGGCGGACGGCGCCGCGCGGGGAAATCAGTGCGCGGTGTAGAAATAGTCATAGAGCCCGTTTTTGGCGTAGCGGGTGAGGAGGCGCACGGTGTGCGGCTGGCCGTCGTAGCCGCGCCAGGTGGAGATGAGCAGGATTTCCTTCAGGTCGGTCTTGGGGCTGGTGACGGTGCGCACGCAGTGGAACGCCGTGCGGGCGGAGCTCGCGACGGGGTTGGTGGCGATCGTGGCCGGGCCGGCGCTTTGGAGGGCGTCGAGCTGGGTCCAGTTTTTCAGGCGGAGCTGCTCGAGTTCGCTCTGCATGAGCTGCGCCGCGTAGGTGTAGTTGCGCGCCGTGTCGATGGCCTGGAGGCCGCGTTGCAGCGTGGTGATGGCGGTGACGATGCCCAGGGCCAGCACGGCGGTTGCGAGCATGACTTCGAGCAGGGTGAACGCGCGCTCCGGGGGGCGCGGGGCCGCGGCGCCGTCGCCGGCCGGCAGCGTGTGCTGCACGTAGAGCGCGGCGGCCTGGGAGCGGCGGCGCACGTGGAGTTTTTCGAACACGTTGATGAGGTAATTTTTGACCGTGTTCTCGCTCAGGGTGAGCGCTTCGCCGACCTGCTTGTTGGTGAGGCCCTCGGCGACGAGGGCGAGCACGCGGCGCTCCTGATTGGAGAGGGTTGCCAGTTCGTCGCCGGCGGACTTGGCGCCGGTGCCGCCGCGGAGGAGTTTCAGCACGCGGTCGGTGACGTCCGGTGCGAGGATGGACTGGCCGGCGGCGACATCCTTCACGGCCTGCACGAGGCCGGCGGGATCAATTTCCTTCATCAGGTAACCGTGGGCGCCGGCGGTGACGGCCTCGTAGACGAAGCTGTCGTTGGAATGCGAGGTCAGCACGATGACGCGCGTGGCGGGCTGGCGGGCAAGGATCTCCCGGCAGGCCTCGAAGCCGTGGCCGTCAGGCAGGCGGATATCGAGCAGGACGACGTCGGGCTTGAGCTGCTCGCAGGCGACGAGGGCCTCGGCGTTGGAACCGGCCTCGCCGACGACTTGCAGCGGCGGCTGTTCGTCGGGCGCGGTGAGCACCGTGCGCAAGCCGTGACGGACGAGCAGGCTGTCTTCGACGAGGAGGATGCGGATCGGGGCGGTGGGGTTCATACGGAATGAGGGGGATTGAAACTGAAACTGAGCCGGGTGCCGTGACCCGGCTGGGAATCGACGGTATAGGTGGCGCCGATTTCGCCGGCGCGGCCGGCGAAATTGCCCAGACCGAGCCCGCTGCTGTTGCTGCGGGTGGAAAAGCCCCGGCCGTCGTCGTTGATCGTGAAGAGCGCGCCGCCGGCGGGCGTGCCGGTGAGGGACACGTGGACGGTATCGGCCTGGCCGTGACGGAGGGCGTTGCTCACGGCCTCGCGCGTGATGTGCAGGAGATTCGCCCGCTGGGCGAGGGTGAGACGGGGGACGACGGCCTCGTCGATGGCGCACGTGAGGCGCGCCGGCCGGATGGTCTGCATGAACTTGAGGAGGGTGGTAACGGCCTCGGTGAAGGCCTGCTGCCGGAGGGACTCGGGTTCGAGGCCATTGATGAAGTTGCGCACATCCGTGATGGTTTGGTTGAGCG
Source organism: uncultured Opitutaceae bacterium (assembly GCA_964525935.1). Classification (GTDB taxonomy): domain Bacteria; phylum Verrucomicrobiota; class Verrucomicrobiia; order Opitutales; family Opitutaceae; genus UBA2377. Next base: position 334,977 of record CAZGJZ010000003.1, read on the forward strand.
CCGCGCGGCTTTGCTCGAGGCGGGCGGAGGCTTCATCCTGTTCGGGCTTGAGCAGGGCGCGGATGCCGGCGAGGCCCATGCCCGTGGCGTAGAGCGACTGGATCACGCCGTCGTGCAGGTTGCGGCCGAGCTGGGTGCGTTCGGCGAGGGTGTGGCGGAGGCTGGCTTCGCTGGCGACGAGGGCGGTTTGCGCGCGCTGGCGCTCGGCGATCTCGGTGCGCAGGGCGTGGCGCTGCGCCAGGGACAAATCAAGCAGCCGGGCAATGTCGCCAAGTTCGTCGGGCTTGGTGCGGAGTTGCCGGATCGGGCCGGCGTCGCCCTGGGCGAGACTGGCGCCGATCTGTTGCATGGGGCGCAGCACCCACTGGTGCAGGCTCAACGCAAACGCCGCGACGAGCAGCAGGCCGAAGGCGAAAAACAGGCCGGTTTGCGGTGCGCGAATTTCGAACCAAGGGGCGACGGCGGGCGTGGCGTAGGCGACTTGGAGCCAGCGCACGGGCCGGCCCCGCCAGTCGCGCAGCGCCCGCACGTGGATGGCGCCGCCGACAGGTGCGGCGTGCGCGGCGAGGCTCGCCTGACCTTCGGTCAGGCCCGAGAGCAGCTTGAGGTGATCTCCGTCCCAATGACGGGCGGCGAGCAACCAGCCGGTGGGCGACGCGGCGGGACTGGCGCGGAGCGGCTGAACGCAGATCTCCAGCACGCGGCCTCCGGGACCGACACTGAAAAAGCGTTCCGGCGGCGGGCGGCGCGTCCATTGCGCCGTTTCGTCGGGGGAGACTGGCGGTGGGGTGGCGGACGGCGAGGAGTCGTCGGCGGGGACGAGCCAGAGGGCGTCGGCGACCGGGTCGCGGTGGCCGGCGAGCGCAGGGTTGGCGACGCTGGCAGGGTCGCGGGCGGTTTCCGCGGCGTAGTCGCGGAGGGAGGCGACCGTGGCCGAGAGCCAATGGTCGAGCAACTGTTCGCGTTGTTGCCAGAGCGCGAGGGCGTTGCGCTGGCGCTCGCGAGCCTCCAGCCACTGCAGGCCCGCGAGCGCGGCGGTGAACCCCAGCAGTAGCAGCCCGAACAAAAGTGCGAATCGCCGCCGGACGCTCATTGCTGCGACCCGGCACGGGGAAGTTTCAACCGGATGCGGCTGGACAGGGTTCCGTCTGCATTGATCTTAGGCCGCATTTACGCTCCAGCATAAGCGGAGGCCCCGATCGGCGGTAGAGGCGTTGGGGCCTTTATTCAGGCCTAGTCAACAGGCCTGAATGGGCCTAGTTTTTGGGGCGCTGGGCTTGGGCGTAAAGGGCGGCGGCCTGGGAACGGCGTTTCACGTGCAGCTTTTCGAAAACATTCACGAGATAGTTCTTCACGGTGTTTTCGCTGAGGGAGAGTTTTTCCCCGACCTCCTTGTTGGTGAGGCCATCGGATACGAGGGCGAGGACGCGCGTTTCCTGCGCGGAGAGCGAGGTGAGCTCGGCGGCACCGGTGGCGGATTCGTCGCGAATGAGGCGGAGCACACGGTTGGTCACGTCGGGCGTGAGCACGGATTTGCCGGCCGCGGCGTTCGTGATGGCCTCAAGCAGGCCGACCGGGTCGACTTCCTTCATCAAGTAGCCATGGGCGCCGGCAATCACCGCGTCGTAGACGAGGGAATCGTCGACAAAAGAGGTGAGCATCAGGACGCGGGTGGCGGGCAGTTCGCGGAGGATTTCGCGGCAGACGTCGATGCCTGAGCCGTCAGGGAGGCGGATGTCGAGCAGCACGACGTCGGGCCGGAGGCGGCGGGTTTCGGTCAGGGCCGTGACGGCGCCGGCGGCTTCGCCGACGACCTCGATGCCGCCATCCTGGCTGTGGGTGGCGATAACGGAGCGCACGCCGCGGCGCACGAGGGCGCTGTCATCAACCAGGAGGACACGGATGGCGGTGGTGGTGGTCATGGCGCAGGCGGAAAAGGGAAGAGCACGACGATCTTGGTTCCATGCCCAGGTTCGGTCTGGATGTCGAGCGAGGCGGCGAGTTCGCGCGCGCGTTCGGCGAAATTTCCGAGGCCGTGGCCTGTGGCAGCTGCGGCGGCTGGATCAAAGCCGCGGCCGTTGTCGTGCACGGAGAGTTCGCAGTCCTGGCCGCGGCGCTGCAGGCGGATCGTGATCGCGCTGGCTTCGCCGTGACGGAGGGCATTGCTGATGGCCTCGCGCACAATCTGCAGGAGCTGGGCGCGGTGCGGCATGGACAGGCGGGCGGCCAGCGCGTCGTCGATCTCGAAGGTAAAACGCGAGGGTCGGACCGCCTGCATGAAGTCGGCGAGCGATTGCACGGCCGCCCCGAATTGCTTCTGCCCGAGTGCCACCGGCTCCAGGCGCACCAAAAAATTGCGGACGTCGCGGATGGTGGCGTTGAGCTCGGCATGGCACTGGTCGAGCAGGCTCTCGGCCGCGGCCGGGTCCCGGCGCAAGATGGCGCGCACGCTGGAGAGACTCATGCCGGAGGCATAGAGGGTCTGGATGACGCCGTCATGCAGGTCGCGGCCGAGCCGCGCGCGTTCCTCCAGAGTGAGGCGGAGCTCTTCGCGGTCATTGAACCAGGACTGCACGAGCTTGGCCATGCGGCCCAGCTCCGAGCGCTGGAGGGACAGCGGGCGGATCGGTTCGAGGCTGCCGGTGGCGAGACTCTCGCTGATGAGGAAGAGGGGCCGCAACACCCAGCGCCAGCCGCAGAAGGACACGAGCACAATGGCGGTCACGCCGAAGATGATGAAAATCCCGGCTTCCCAGCTGTCGGTTTCGCTGATGCGGAGCAGCTCGAGGGAATCGTAGTCCACATGCAGGACACGCAACGGCTGGTCGCGCCAGTCCCGCAGGTTGCGGTGCAGGTGGATGTGCTTGCCGATGACGAGGGAAGGCGAGCGATGGATATGGGAGGTGAGTTCGACCTCGGCCTGGCTGAGCTTGGCGAGGGAGGCGAGATGGGCGGCATCCCACCGACGGGCCACCAGCAGGTAGCCGTGGGGAGGTTGCGTGCGGGGTAGATCCTCGGAAGGCACGATAGCCGCGCCGCGCATTTCGTAGATTTCGCCGTCAGCCTCGAAGTAGAAGTGGCAGGATTTTTCGCGCTGGATCCGGGCCAGCGGCAGCTCAAGGGGCGGAAGCGTGGGTGCGGGAGCCGGGCGGCCGCTGCGCTGGGCGACCTGGTAGAAAATCCGCCCATCGGGCTTGATGACCCAGGCGGCCTGCGCATTGAAGGTGTTCAGACTGGTGCCGAGATTTACCTCGGCCCAGACAGGATCTGGCTCCGGCCGGTCCACAAACTCGACGGCTTCCGTCCAGCGCGAGTAATCCTGCGCAAACTGTTCCAGCGAATAGCCGGTCAGCGTGATCAGCCGGTCCAGCAGTTCGCTGCGCTGCCGGCTGACATCATCAAGGATGGCCGCGGTTTCCTGACGTTCGTAAAGCCAAAGGCTGAGCAGGCTGCCCCAAAATACCATACAGAGGAGCCCGAGGAGCAGGCTGAAGCGGGTTTTGACAGTCATGAGACGGCATTTGGGACGCTAGCCGGGCTTCGGACGGGGGGTAAAGGGTAACCTGCGAACCGGGACCCCTTGGAAAAAACCATTGACTCCCCGGCGGGCGTTTGAGTCTTTGACCGGCTCCAAACTCTTATCTGACCATGGCCAACACCAAATCTGCCATCAAAGCCGCCCGCAAGGCAACGCGCTTCACCCTCCGTAACAAGACGACCAAGACCCGTCTGAAGACGCTCCACAAGAAGCTCGACGCTGCCATCAAGGCCGGCGATGCCGCTGTGATCAAGACCGCTGCTGGCGAATACACGTCTGCGATGGACAAGGCCGTGAAGTCGGGTGTCGTCCACAAGAACGCCGCCAACCGCGCCAAGGCCCAGGTGTCCAAGCACGTGTTCGCGAAGAAGTAAGCCCGCTTCGTTCGTTTCCTTTTCCTGTTTTTCCGCCCCGCGCGCCGATTGGTGCCGCGGGGCTTTTACTTTGCGAGGGGCGGAACTCTCCTTGCGGCCCGTCAACCGGTGCTGACATGGTCGGCGGCGAATCGCCATGCCGCTGCCGCGCCGCCATTTTCTTCCGTGGGACCGTCCGTTGCTGCCACAGGCGGTGGCGTGGCTCGCGGGTGACTGGGCGGGCGGGGCGCCGCTCGATCTTTCGTCGACGCTCGTGTTGGTGCCGACGAAGCAGTCTGGCCGGCGCCTGCGCGAGGCACTTGCCGCCTATGCCGCGGAGAAAAACCAGGCGGTGTTTCCGCCGAAAGTGCTGCCGCTCGCGGCGTTGATCGTGCCGGAGGCCTCGGCGAATGCGGGCCAGGTCGCGTCGCGGTTGGAATCGTTGCTCGCGTGGGCCGAGGTGTTGCAGGCGGCGGAGCCGGAGGAGTTTCGGGCGGTGTTTCCGGTCGACCCGCCGGCGCGAAACTTCAGCTGGGCGGCGAGCCTCGCGCGGGAATTTGTGCGCCTGCAAGACACGCTGGCCGAGGTCGGACTGCAGCTCAGCGATGTGCCGCAAAAAGTGGAGCCGACTTTTCCCGAACTGGAGCGCTGGCAGCAGATCGCCGTGTTGGAGCGACGGCAGGCGGCGAAACTGGCCGCGCTTGGTTTGCGCGACGGGCAGGCGGCAAAAATCCGGCAGGCGCGCGCGGCGGTCCTGCCGGCGGGCATCACGCGCGTGGTGATGATCGCCACGCCCGATCCGCGGCCGATCGCGCTGACCGTGCTCGCGCAGCACGCGGTGCAGGTGCCGGTGGAGGTGCTGGTTTTCGCGCCGGAAAACGAGGCGGCGACGTTTGACGACTGGGGGCGCCCGCAACCCGAGGCGTGGGCGCGGCGCCCGCTGGTGCTGGCGGACTTTGAGCGGTGCGTGCAACTCTGGGCGGATCCGGCGGCGCAGGCGGCGCGCGTGGTCACGGTGGCGCAAAGTTACCGTGCGAACACGGGCATGCTCGGAGTCGGCATCGTTGATCCCGAAATCCTGCCGCTGGCGGAGACGGGTCTGCGCCAGGCGGGTCTCGGCAGTTTTAACCCCGAGGGCCGCAGCCGACATGGCGATGCGCTCTATCAACTGCTTTCGGCGCTGGCCGGGCTCGTCCGCGACGAGGCGTTTGCGACCGTTGAAATGCTGGCGCGCTGTCCCGATTTTCTGGGGTATCTCGAAACGCGGTTGGGCGGCGGTTTTTCGGCGGCGGGTTTTCTGGCGAAACTCGACCGGCTGCGCGCCCGGCATTTGCCGCCTGACCTGGCCGAGGCGCGGCGGCACGAACCGGCGATGCGCGAACTCGCGGCGGTGGAGGAATTGCGCGTGGCGCTGACGACGGGGGCTTTTCCCGGCAACGCGTCCGAGGTGCTGGCGGAAATTTTTCGCGCGCGGCAACTCGATGTCGCGAAGGAAGCCGATGCGGCGCTGGCTGCTTCGGCCGAGGCTTGGACCGACGTGATGCATGAGGTGGCGGAAGCGACCGGCCGTTTTCAGCAGCTCACGACAGCGGACTGGTGGGAGTTGGCGCTGCGGCTTTACGGCGAAACCGTGCGCTTTGACGAAAAATCCGCGGATGCGGTTGAACTGCAGGGCTGGCTCGAACTGATCTGGGAAGATGCGCCGCACCTGATCGCAGCGGGCCTGAACGATGGGCGGGTGCCGGAGGCGATTGTGGGTGATCCGTTCTTGCCGGAGTCGCTGCGGGTCAGGCTCGGGCTCAAGACCAATGCGATGCGTTTTGCGTGCGATGCCTATGCGCTGCAGGCGCTGGCCTCGGCGCGCGCGGCGGGCGGGCGATTCGAGGTGCTGTTGGGCAAAACCTCGGCCGCGGGCGATCCGCTGCGGCCGTCGCGGTTGTTGCTGCGGTGCGCGGACGAGGGATTGCCGCAGCGTATCGCGTTTTTGTTCAAGCCAGTCGCCGCAGGGGGCGTGAATTTGCCCTGGGAGCGGGCGTGGAAACTGCGGCCGCCGGTGGTGGCGTCGCCGGAGCGGGTGGCGGTTACAGCCCTGCGCGCATGGTTGCAGTGTCCGTTCCGATTTTATCTCAGCCGCGTGTTGCAGATGGAGGCGGTGGATCCGGCGAAGACGGAGCTCGATGCGATGGATTTTGGCACGCTCTGCCACGCCGCCTTGGAAGCGATGGGCAACGCGCCGGCGATGCGCGATTGCACCGACGCGACGGTGTTGCGCGGGTTTTTGCTGGAGGCACTGGAGACGGCCGCGACGCAGCGGTATGGCCGCGAACTCACGCTGCCGCTCATCGTGCAAATGGAGGCGGCGCGGCAACGGCTCGCGCACGCGGCGGAAGTGCAGGCGGAGACGCGGAATGAAGGCTGGGTGATCGAACGCGTGGAGTGGAAATTTGCCGTGCCCGTGGGTGGCCTGACGGTGAGCGGAAAAATTGACCGCATCGACCGGCACGAAGCGACGGGTGCGATCCGTGTGCTCGACTACAAGACCTCGGATATGCCGGTGAATCCGGCGAGGGCGCACCTGCGCGGGCGGCGGAAAAACGAAGACGTGCCCGCGTTTGCCTTGTTCGATTTCGGTGGCGGCGAGGAAGTGTGGACGGACCTGCAACTGCCGCTCTACGAACGCGCGCTGGCGGCGGAATTTCCCGCGTCGGCTGGGCCGATCCGCTGCGGGTATTTTAATCTGCCGAAGGCAGTCACGGAAACAGACATCGCGCTCTGGGAGGATTACTCGCCCGAACTGGCGGAAGCTGCATGGCGTTGCGCGGAAGGCGTGGCGGAAGCGATCCGCGCCGGCGAGTTCTGGCCACCGCGCGAGCTCAAGGGCCACGAGGCGGAATATGACGATTTTGCCGCGCTGTTCCACCACGGTGCAGCCGACAGCGTGGAATTCAGCCGGCGGCGAACGGAGGGCAGCGCATGAAGATCGGCCACGAGATGATCCTCGCGTCGGCGGGCTCGGGAAAAACCTATGAACTCACGAACCGTTTCGTGCGCCTGCTCGCGCTGGGCGCGGCGCCCGAGCGGATCGTGGCGCTGACATTCACGCGCAAGGCGGCCGGCGAGTTCTTCGACGAGATTTTGCGGAAACTGGCGCAAGCGGCGGGCGAACCCAAGGCGGCGGCGCGACTGGCGGGCGAGATCGGCGTGCCGGCGCTCGGAACGGCGGATTTTCTCCGCCTGTTGCGCATGGTGGTGGAGGCGATGCACCGGTTGCACCTCGGGACGTTCGATGGATTTTTTGCACGCATCGCGCGGAATTTTCCGCTCGAGCTGGGACTGACGGGCGAGTTCGAGGTGTTGCAGGACTATGCGGCGCGGGTGGAGCGCGGCCGGGTGCTGCGCCGGATGTTTGAGCGGACGGGTCAGCTTTCGGAGGAGCAGAAGGAATTTATCGAGGCCTTCAAGCGGGCGACATTTGGCACGGACGAAAAACGGCTGGGCGTGCGGCTCGACCAGTTTATCGACGAACATCAGGAAGTGTTTCTCGCGGCGCCGAACGGTGACTTGTGGGGTAACCCGCAACTGATCTGGCCGGAGGGCAATGCCTGGTTTGCGGCGATGCCGCGGCGCGACGCGGCGGTGCGCGCGTTGGAGGCGGAAATTGCGCAGGCGGAGTTGAAGGAGGAACAACGCGGGCGCTGGGTGGCATTTTTTGCCGATCTCGAAACGTGGAAGCCCGGCGCACCGATGGGAAAGGGGCTGGTGTATCTTTTGGGCAACGCGCTCAAGGCCGCGCCCAGTTATGAGGTGATCGTGGTGGAACGGAAGAAGCAGTTGCTCTCGCCGGCGGCGGGCGAGGCGTTGCGCACGATTGTGGCGGCGGTGATTGGGGCGGAACTGGCGCGGCAGCTGGAGACGACGCGAGGTATCCACGCGGTGCTCGCGGCGTATGAGGCGATTTACCACAGCCTGGTGCGGCGCGCGGGGAAGCTGACGTTTGCGGATGTGCAACGGCTGCTGCTGCCGGACGCGACGGGCGGCCGGGAGCTTTCGGGCGAAGGCGCGGGCGACAACCGGCTCTTCATCGATTTCCGGCTCGATGCGGAAACGGACCACTGGCTGCTCGACGAATTTCAGGACACGAGTTTCGGGCAATGGTCGGTGTTGAAGAACCTGGTTGATGAAGCGGTGCAGGACCCGACCGGCGCGCGGAGTTTTTTCTACGTCGGTGATGTGAAGCAGGCGATTTACGCGTGGCGCGAAGGCGACCCGCGGCTGTTCCGCGAGATATTTGACCACTACAACGCGGCCCAACCTGGCCTTATTGCGGAGCGGCATCTCGTGGAGTCGTATCGTTCGGGTCCGCCGATCATCGGCATGGTCAACGATGTGTTCGGGACGAAGGCGGCGCCAGTGCTGGCCGAACTTTTTCCGGGCGAAGCGTCGGCGGCGTGGAATCGCGAATGGCGCGATCACGCCACGGCCAAGCCGGAACTTGGTGGCCACGTGGCGCTGCTGCACGCGGAGGATGAAGCGGGTCGGTTTGCGACGACGTTGCAGTTGTTGACTGAGATCGATCCGTTGGGCCGCGGGCTGACGGCGGCGGTGTTGGTGCAGAAAAACGACACGGCGGCGGCGCTGGCGGATTTTCTGCGCCGCGAAGGCGGGCTACCGGCGGTGGCGGAGGCGGATTTGCACGTGTGCACGGATAATCCCTGTGGAGCGGCGCTACTCGCGCTGGTGAAAGCGGCGGCGCATCCGGGCGACACGCTGGCGTGGGAGCATGTGCGCATGACGCCGCTGGGCGAGGTGTTCCGGGCGGCAGGGGTCGAGACGCATGAGGCGCTGACGCGCGTGGTGCTCGGGCGGATTCATGCGGTGGGTTTTGAGCACGCGCTGGACGCGTGGTGGCAGTTGTTGGAGCCGAAGCTCGATCCGGCGGACGCATTTACGCGGCAACGGGCGAGGCAGTTCATGGCCGCGGCGGGTTTGTTTGATGCGACAGGCAGCCGTGAAGTCGCGGAATTCGTTGAGTTCATGGCGCGGCACACGGTGCGCGACGCGGACTCCGCGGCGGTGGTGCGCGTGATGACTGTGCACAAGGCGAAGGGCCTTGGCTTCGATCTGGTGATTTTGCCTGACCTGGAAGGGCAGAAACTGGGGCAGGCGCGCGATGGCATTGCGGTGCATCGTTCGGCGGCGCGCGAGGTGGAGTGGGTGTTCGACCTGCCGGCGAAGGACATTGCGACCAACGATCCGGTGCTGGCGGCGCATCTGCGTGAGGCTGAGGCGGCGGCGTGTTACGAAAAACTATCGCTGCTTTATGTGGCGATGACGCGGGCGAAGCGGGCGATGTATCTGGTGATCAAGCCGTCGGGTAAATCGACCTCGCGCAATTTCACCAAGCTGCTTGGCGAAACGCTGGGGGAAGCGAATGAGACCGTGCGCATCGGCCAGCTGGAATTACCCGGAGCCTATGCTGCAGGCGATGCGGACTGGCACACTCAGATCACGATGGCCTCGATCGCGGAGGTCGAGGCGACGGCGGCGGTGGGCGCGACTTTGCAACCGCTCGACCCGGCCGCGGTCAAACCGTCGCATCGCTTGGCGGCGCGCCGGCCGTCGGACGGCAAGACGGGATTGTTACCAGCGGCGGCATTGTTTGCGGCGGGGGCCGGACATGCGGCTTCATTTGGCGCGGAGGTGCACGAAGTGTTTTCGTTGGTGGAATGGGCGGAGATGCGCCCGGCCGGGGGTTGGGTGGCGGCTTGGGCCAAGACAGGCTTGGGCGCTGACGCGCTGGCGGTTGCCCAGGCGTGTGTTGAAGCGCCGGCGCTGGCGGAAGTGTGGGCGCGTCCCGCGGTGGGCGCAGGCAAGGCGGAAGTGTGGCGGGAGCGGGCGTTTGAAGTGGTGATCGACGGGGCGTGGATCACGGGGGTGTTTGACCGGGTGGTGGTGGCGCGGGATGCGGCGGGCCGGGCGACGGGGGTGACGGTGTGGGATTTTAAGACGGATCGGGCGGAAACCGAAACCGACGTGGCGGCGGCCATTGTCCGCCATGCAGGGCAGCTCAATCTCTACCGGCGCGTGGCCGCGGTGCTCACGGGGCTCGCTCTGGAGCGGGTGGTTTGCGAACTGGTGCTGACGCGGTTGCGCCGGCGGGTGGCGATTCCGCCCGCGGGAGGCCGGTAAATTCGGGCTTTACAGAGGCGGGACGGCTCAGCACGTTGACCCCTCACCAATCTCTTACACCATGGGCAATCTGAAAAAGAAACGTCGTCTGAAAATGTCGAAGCACAAGCGCCGCAAGCGCCTTAAGGCCAATCGGCATAAGAAGCGCACGTGGCAGAAATAAGCCGCGCTGCCGGCTTTGCGCCTCGCTGGCGCCCACTTTGCAACCCGCCGTGTTTACGGCGGGTTTTTTTGTTTCCCGTTGGCTTTAAGGCGGAACGGAGAGGTTAAAGAAAAGGTAAATGGCGACTCCCGAGGGGTTAAGGTCGGCATTTAATCTTGTCATGAGGCAGGAGTCTCAGCATTTTCGCCGGTCTCCAGCCATTACGTCTTACCACTTGTGCACGGCTAGCCCCCCAGAGTGCCAGTGCTAGTGCTTCCTTCAACTAACCCAATTATCCGCCGGCTCCTCACTGTCGCATGCTTTTCTCCGCAAAGCCGAAAGGGTATTTCGTCGAGCAAAATGACCATGCGGTCATGCTGGCGCGCACATCGTCGCCGGTCGCTCCGATGGTGGTGGAGGAGTTGATTGAATGTCCGGTGGGTGATGCAGCCGCGCTGGCCGAGGCCGCGAAAAAAATTCAGCCCAAAAAATCCCCCACGGGATATTTACATGCCAGTTGCGGGGTATACACCCCGAAGCGCTTTGTGCGCAAAGTGACGCTGGAAGTGAAGCGCGTGAAGGAGCCGGCCTATTTTGGCGAGCTCCTGACCCAGCAGTTCCGCATCGAGCCGGATAAATACGTGACGATGGTGCTGAATGCGCCGGATGGCACGGATTACGACGTAACAAAGGTTACGACGCAGAAGGAAGCCATTTTCGGAGGCATGCCGGCCGATGAAATTGTCGCCGCGCAAGATGCCCTGCTGGCCAACGCCATTTATCCGGAACGGATTGAGCTCGGGTCGGTTTCCACGCTGGGCGCGGTGGTGGACTACCTGGCGTTCACCAAATCCAAGACGCCCACCATGGTGCTGGAGATTGGCGCCGAGGCTACCCACTCCTTTATTGTGAGCAGTGCAGGCGTCGAGGCGACGCGCCCGATCCCGCAGGGACTCGAGTCGATGATTCCCGTGGTGCAGAAAGAGTTGGGCCTCAAGGACGAGGAATCGGCCCGAAAACTGTTCTTCTCGAATACCTTTGATTTCACGGGCATGGGCCCGCTGCTGATCAAAAAGCTGCTCAAGGAGCTGCAGTCCTCGATCGGCTTCTATGAAGTGCAGACCGGCCAGTCCGTCGGCCTGCTGTTCTCGACCATGCTGCCGCCCAAGCTGGCCTGGCTCGATGGCACCATTGCGACGGCGCTCGGCGTGGGTTCGCTGCAACTTGACCTGATTCCTTGGCTCGAGTCGCGCCGGATCACCTTTGCGGATGCCGCCCGGAGTGCGGTGGACACACGTTGGATCGGGCTGCTCAGCCTGATGGCCCGCTACGACACCTCAAACCTTGCCGCCAATGCTGTCGCTGCTGAAAAAAAAGTCTGAGGCTTCCGCCAACTCGGTGCCGGCATGGCATCCGAATTTCCGCAACTTCGAGAAGTTGCCGGACACGAAAGTCGTGCGCACGGCGTTTTTCATCAACGGCGCGGCCATCGCCGTCGCGCTGGTTTTGCTGACATATTTCGGGGTGCACGAAATGCAGTTGCACACGCTGAATTCGCAAATCGCCGAATGGGATGCGCAAATCGACCGCGACAAGCGCAACAGCGATCTCGCGGTGAGCCAGTTTAAGAAATTCCAGGCCGAGGAGGCCCGGCTGCAGGAAGTGAACAAGTTTCTGGCCTCACGGCCGGTCGTATCCGACCTCATCCTGCAACTCGGTCAGACGCTGCCGCAGAACGTGGCCCTTGATGTATTTGAGTTGAAGGACCGCCAGCTGGTCTTGCGCTGCACGGTGCGCGGCTCGGCTGACCAAGCCACCGGTTATGCCACGGCTTACGTCGATCAGGTGCGCGCCGACCCCAAGTTCGTCGCCATGTTTGAATCGGTCGACCTGACGAACCTGAACCGCGTGGTCGCCACCGGGCGGCTCGCCATCGAAATCGCCCTGAAGCTCAAGGCCCCGCCCGGCACCAAGGAGGCGAAGAAGTAACCATGGCCCTCACGAACGAGCAAGTCGTCGCCTGGGTGAAGAAAAACCCCATGATCACGGGTTGCGTGGCGCTATCCGTTTTAGTCGCGGGCGGCATCTACTGGCGCAGTGATGAGATCCCCGACCGGACGGCTGACTTGCAGAAGAAATCCGCCGAAGGCCAGCTCCTTGCGGCCAACATCAAGAATGCGGCCCAGCTCGGTGAACAGCTCAAGGCCGCGACCGACGCCAACAAGGAAATCGACACCCGGCTCGTGCGGGTGGGCCAGCTCGCGAACAACCTCCAGTATTTTTACAAGCTCGAGGCTGATACCGCAGTCAAACTGATCGACCTGCGGCAGGTCGCCGGCGCGCCGCGCAACCCCAAGGACAAAGAGAAACCGCTTTACCAACCGGTGATCTTCAATCTCTCCGTGCAGGGCGCTTATCCGCAGGTGTTTGATTTCCTGCGGCGCTTGGAAAGCGGCACGCACTATTGCCGCATCATGACTGCGACCTTCGCGCCGGTTTCCGGGAACGCGGAAAATAGCAGTGGGGCCGGCCCGGCGCGTTCCGACGTCATCGCCCTGACGCTCAGTCTCGAACTTCTTGGCGCGCCATGAAATCACCTTTGACTCATCTCTGCGGTGTCGGTCTGGGCCTCCTGTTCGCGGTCCCGGTGCTCGCGCAGAAATCCGACCTCGCCACCCCGCAGGAGCGGCGCGCGACGATTGAGCTCGCGGCCAAGCTGCTCAAGCCGCGCGAGCTGGCTCCGTTGCCGCCGGAAATTGTGGTGCCTTTCAGCCCGGCGGGCTTCGATCAGCCGGATCCCGAGGAAATAAAAGCCCAGATGGCCGCTGCAGCCGCGGCGGCGCAGGCTGGCGCCGGGCCGGTGCGCGCGGCCGGAGACCGTGGGGTGCTCGAATCCCTCGCGGACAAGCTCGCGCCCTCCGGCACGGCGGTGATTGGCGGCGAGCCGATCCTGCTCTTTGGTCAAAAAAAGCTCAAAGTCGGAGACCGCCTCACGATTACGTTTGAGGGCGCCGACTACGACCTCGATATCGTCGCCATCGGGAGCACCACCTTCACCCTCCGCCTCAACCGCGAGGAAATTACGCGGCCGATCAAGCCATCAATTAAACCAGGAAAGAAACCATGAGAACACGCATCCTCATCCCGTCCGCACTGCTGTCGACCCTGCTAATGGGCGGCAGCGCCTGGGGTCAAACGCCCCCGGCCGAGTCGCCGGCGCCTGTCGCCCCGGCTGAATCCGCCATCACGATCAAGGATGAGGCTGCTCACGGTCCGGCCGCGACCAAGGGCAAGGACTCTTCGGGCGCCGACACGCTGTCGGTGGACTTCCCCGACGAGGACATCCGAAACATCCTGCGCAATGTCGCCGATCTCTTCGAGCTCAACCTCGTGGTCCCCGACACGCTGCAAGGTCGCACCTCGATCAAGCTGCGTGACGTCACCTGGCGCCAGATTTTCCACGTGGTGCTCAGCCCCGTCAATTTCACCTACGTGGAAGAGGGCAACATCATCAAGATCGTGAGCAATGAGAGCCTCCTGCAGGAGCCGCTCACGACCGAGGTGTTCATCATCAACTACGCGCCCGCCGCCGAACTTTCCCCGGCACTCGCGCCGTTGGTGAGCAGTGCCGGCGCCAGCATCAAGGTCGATGCGCGCAGCAATGCGCTCATCATCACCGAACGCGCCACGCAGATGAATCGCATTCGCCCCATCCTGGAGAAGCTCGATAAGGCCACCGCCCAGGTCATGATCGAGTCGAAGTTCGTCGAGGTGACCAATGCCGATATCAAGAACATCGGTGTCAACTGGGCCTCGCTTAACGGCATGACCCTCGGCGCCAGCAAGATCAACCAGACGTGGAGCCAGGAGCGCGGGCAACAATCTTCGAATGGGACCAAGAACGACAGCAACAACAAGGGCGGCAACACCGTCACCTATGTCACTGGCTTTGATGACCCGATCCCATCGACCACCAATCTGCCCGACGGCTCGGTCGTTTTGCCGCCCAGCACCTCTAGCACGACTTACATGGCGGGCACGGACGGCAAATACACCGCCTCGACCACCTACAATGGAGTGACGGAAAATATCGCCAATAATCTGGCTTCCCTCGCCAACACGGGTGACACGAATCGCCTGGCTTCCGCCGTGTTTTCCGCGTCGGAGTTCAACCTGATCATCTCCGCCCTCAAGACGAAGAATGACACCAAGCTGGTTTCGAACCCGACGGTCGTAACGCTGAATAATTCCGAGGCGCAGATCAACATCGGCAAGGAATTCCCGATCCCGCGTTACACTTATAACACGGAGCGTGGCACCTACGAGGTCAGCGGTTTTGAATACCGTCCCATCGGTATCATCCTCAAGGTAACGCCCCAGGTGAACTCGCAGGGCTTCATCAAGCTCAGTGTCGAGCCCGAGGTGAGCAGTTCCTCCGAGAATGCCAATTTCGGCACGGCGGAAATCCCGATCGTCACCACGCGCAAGACCAAGACCCAGGTCTCACTCAAGGATGGCTTCACGATGGGTATCGGCGGCCTGATCGAAAACACCGTCAAGAACGGCCAGACCAAGGTGCCGATCCTCGGCTCAATCCCGGTCCTCGGCCGGCTCTTCCGCTCGGACAGCACCGACGACCAGATGCGCAATCTGATCATCTTCATCACCGCCAAGACCGTGTCGGCGGAAGGCGCCTCGATCGAGGAAGTCTTCGATGCCCGCCGCATCCGTCAGATGCAGCTGCGCCGCGACGAGCTGCCCGGCTACCGCGACGGTTCTGATCCCTTCGCGGCACCGGAAGAGACGGAGAAGAAAAAGAAGTAAGCCGCCGTCGGCGGAATTTTCCCCGGGCCGCACCTCACGGGTGCGGCCCTTTTTTATGGCGCCCGGCGAGGCCCGGGAGGATCACCACCAGCCGACCAGAAACCCTTGCGCGGCCTTGATGGCGATGACGCCGAGGTTCTTCGCCGCGTGCGCCGCAACGCAGGGCAGCAACGAGTGCTGCGGATTCCACGACGCGAAGCGCACTGTGTAGAACCACAGCGAAGCGAGAAAGACGGTGCCCGTGCTGAACCAGCCTTTGAGGCCGCCCACCCACACAAACCCCGCCTCCCATTTCCAAAGGAAGGGATGCAGCGCGGCAAAAATCAGCGAAGCCCCGAAGATGGCTGCCCAGCGCATGGTCGGGCCGCGTTTGTCGACTACGAGGTAGCCGCGAAAAATCAGTTCCTCGATGACGGGGGCCGCGAGCGTGTAGAGCGCGAAGAGCGCGGTCATCTGTGATTGCTCGCCGGCGATGCCGAGGTGGATTTCACCGGCCGTCTCCAGCGCCAGCAGGCCCAGGGCGCCGAGGCACGCATAGATTACGGCTCGCGGACGCGCCGGCGTGGCGCCGGGCAGGGCTTGCGGATTCGGGTGGCCGGCGGCTGCGGCGCGCAGGTCGTCGCGCCAGAGTTTGGCGACGTAAACCGCAGCCGCAGTCATCAGGATGAGCAGGAGGGGGTGGTCGGTCATCTAATGTTTGTGACTATTGGTTAGCCATTTTCCGGTCACTGGCTACTGTCGAATTCTACATGACCGCTGTCCGTCCTGCTGAAACCGCCCATGCCTTTGGTTCGGTCTTTGCCCGGCTCAAGCCCCACATGGCTGGCCTCGACCTCTACCTGCGCGAGCAGATCGCTGCGTTTGAACCGGAGATTCGCACGATGGCAGACTACTGCATCGACACTTCGGGCAAGCGCATCCGGCCGGCGCTCGTATTCCTCAGCGGCTGGCGCGGCGAGGGCGCGCCGTCGGCAAATCTGATCAAGGCTGCCGCCGTGGTCGAACTCGTGCACCTCGCGACGCTCGTGCACGACGATATCATGGACGGCGCCGACCTGCGCCGCAACCGGCGCACCGCGGCGCGCGAATACGGTTCGACGGCCGCGGTCCTGCTCGGCGATGCGCTTTTTTCCCATGCGTTGCACCTCGCCGCGCAGTTTCCGAGCACGGAGGTTTGTCACGTGGTATCCGAGTCGACGCGCAAGGTCTGCGCCGGTGAGATCGTGCAAACGATGCGCCGCGGTTCGACCAACGTCACCCGCGCGGATTATTGGCGCATCATCGACTTGAAGACGGCGGAGCTTTTCCGGGTTTCCTGTTTTCTCGGCGCGCGGCTGGCGGGTTTCAGCGACGCTTATGTGGCGGACGTCGCGCGCTTCGGCCGGCACCTCGGCATCGCCTACCAGATCTACGATGACCTCGCTGATTTCTTCGGCGATGAGCAACGCATCGGCAAGACGCTCGGCACCGATCTTGCCAGCGGTAAAATCACCCTCCCGTTGCAGGTGTTGATGGAGCGACTGCCGGCCGGCGAGCGGACCGCACTGACGGACGAAATCTGCGGGCGGAGTCCGGCCCAGATGGCCTTGCGCCTGCGGCAGATGGCGGAGCTGGCGGTGTTTCCCACTGTGGCCGAGGCGGTGCATGGCGAAATCGCCGCTGCCACGCAGGCGCTCGCGCCTTGGTCAAATGAACCGCCGACGCCATTGCTGCTGCAACTTTGTGACGTGTTGCGTGCGCAAGTGGCCGGTTTGCAGGCGCCTGCGGCGATCTGAGCGCGCTTGGCTAATTTCCATTTGCGCTTCCCAAACCCCTGCTTTGAATCCTCCCCGTTATGGACGCGATCAAAGTTCTCGGTAAGACGCTCGTCGCGTCACCCGAGCGCCAGCAGGAGGCGGATGCCGACCTCACGGTCGTGCGCGCCGTGCAGGCGGGCGATGTCGCGGCCTTTGACCAGCTGATCACTAAGTATCGTGGCCGGGTTTACGGTGTGGTCTACAACATGACCTCAAACCGGGAGGACGCCGCCGACCTCACGCAGGACGCCTTCATCAAGGCTTTCCAGTCCATCAATCGCTTCCAAGGCCAGTCATCGTTCTTTACCTGGCTCTACCGCATCGCGATCAACTCAACGCTGACGCATTTGCGTAAAAACCGCCTCCGGACCTTCTTTAGCCTCGAAAAAGTGGACGAAGAAGACCGTCCATCAGCGGAAGTTATTGAAGCCCTGACAGATAACACGGGCGCCGATCGGGACACATTAGTGCACGAGCTCCAGGAAAGATTGAACGAGGCGATGCAAAAATTGTCTATCAAGCACAGAACCGTGGTCACCCTATTTGAAATCGATGGCCTTAGTCATCAGGAGATTGCCGAAGTCATGAACTGCTCGGTGGGCACTGTGCGCTCACGCCTGCACTACGCCAAGCAACTGCTCCAATCCGAGCTGCAGCCCTATATCCGCAAATGAACCACGAACGTCGCTCCCAACCCCAGGTGACCCTCGAAGACCTTCTCCGTATCAAACGAGCTGAGCGCCCGCCTGCGGAATTTTGGTCCCAGTTCGACCGCGACATGCGGGTCAAGCAACTTGCCGCCATCGTGGAGCCGCGTCCGTGGTGGGCGCCGCTGATCCGCGTGGGTTCACGCGTTTCCCGTTACCAGCTTCCCGTCGGTGCCACGGCCATTCTCGCGCTCACGCTCGTGACGGTGAGCGAATACCGCCTGCCGCAAAACGAGGCGACCTTCGTGCCGGCTGGCGCGCAAACGACCTTGGATGCGATGCCTGGTCCCGCTTTGTCCGCGCCGGTCGCCGCCAATGTTTACGACCAGTCCGCGGCTGATGCGGCGGTCGCTGAAACCGCGGATGCATCCGCGGTGACCGAGCAGCCACGCACGCTCGATGCCCTGCCGGGTCAGATCACGCAGGTCGTTTCTCAGTCGCTCGGTGCGGAAAATATTGAATCGCGCCGCAACGAATTCTCCGCCTCCGCCCGCTCCATCGAGGCCAATCTCGCCGCCGTGAAGGCCAACGAGCCTGAACTTGCGCGCCTGATGGACAGCATGCCCGGCATTGAGAACCGCAGTGTCGCCACGAACCGCGCTCCCGCGGTCGATCCGCTGGCGCACATGCAGGCCCCCAGCGATTCCCGCCGCGCCCGCCTGCTGTCCAGCGTGCTGCCGGTTTCCACTTACAGCAGCAGTGACCGCCGCACGACGGCCCGCGTTGACCGCGATCTGACCGACGAACGCCTCTACGAGAGCATCAGCCGCTTCGGCGTCCAAGGCTCCAAGCTGGCGATCAAGTTCTGAGCCCGCTGCCGTGTCATTGTCTGCCGAAGCCCCGCCTCAGCCGCGGGGCTTTTGCTTTTCCGGCGGAGCCACCTAATTTGATTCATGCGCACTGAAAAAGATTCGATGGGTGAAATGGTCGTGCCGGACGATGCGCTCTGGGGGGCCTCGACGCAGCGCGCTGTGCTCAACTTCCCCATCAGCGGCCGGCCCATGCCGCCGGCCTTTCTGCGTGGCCTCGGCCTCGTCAAACTTGCCGCCGCCCAGACTAACACCGCGCTGGGCAAGCTTGCGCCGGAGAAAAGCCGGTTCATCCAACAAGCGGCCCGTGAGATCGCCAACGGTCAGCACGTGGCGCATTTCCCCGTTGATGTTTTTCAAACCGGCTCGGGCACTTCAACGAACATCAACGCCAACGAAGTGATCGCCCGCCGCGCTGCGCAGCTCGCCGCGGTTGGCGGAGCTGCGGTATCCGTGCACCCGAACGACGACGTCAATCTCGGCCAGTCGTCGAACGATGTCATCCCCACCGCGCTGCATTTGAGTGTGGCGGTGGCACTGCACCGCGACCTCACGCCGGCGCTGGCGACGCTCGCCGTGGCGTTGGAGCAAAAGGCCGCGGCCTTTGCCGACATCGTGAAGATCGGCCGCACGCACCTGATGGACGCCACGCCGCTGACGTTGGGTCAGGAATTTTCCGGCTACGCGATGCAAGTGCGCAAGGCCGGTGAGCGGGTGCAGCGAGCCGTCGCGGCGCTGGGCGAACTGGCCATCGGCGGCACGGCGGTGGGCACGGGGCTCAATGCGCATCCGGAATTTTCGGCGCGAGTCTGCCGCATCCTAAGCGATGAAACCGGTCTCGCTTTTCGCGAGGCACGCAACCACTTCGAGGCCCAGGGCGCGCGCGACGATTGCGTGGAAGTCGCCGGCCAGCTCTCCGCCGTGGCGGCGAGCCTCACCAAGATCGCCAACGACATCCGCCTGCTCGGCTCAGGCCCGCGCGCCGGTTTTGCCGAACTGCGCCTGCCCGCCACGCAGCCGGGCTCTTCCATCATGCCGGGGAAAGTGAATCCTGTGATGAGTGAAATGCTCGTGCAAGTGGGCCTGTATGTGCAGGGACTGGCGCAAACGGTTGCTGCTTGCGGACGCGATGGACATTTCGAACTCAACGTCACGCTGCCGCTCATTGCGCATTGTCTGCACGAAGCGATTCAGTGCCTCGCCAACGGCGCGCGCGTGTTTGCGGAAAAATGTGTGGCCGGCATTGAAGCCGACGCTGCGCGTTGCCGCGAACTCATGGAGCGTTCGCTGATGCTCGTGACTGCGCTCAATCCTCACATTGGTTACGATGCCGCCGCGAGTGTAGCGAAGGAGGCCTTTGCTACCGGCAAATCGCTCCGCGACGTCGTGCTCGCCCGTGGTCTGCTCGATGCGGCGACCTTGGACCGCGCCCTTGAGCCACTGGCGATGACGCGCCCGGGCGAAAGCTCGCTGGCGGGCGGCGGTGGGTGAACCCGGGCGAATTTGTTTACTTCTTCGCCGGCAGACAGGCGCCGCAGCCGTTGACGAAGAAATCGTTGCCCTTGTCGTCGACGAGGATGAATGCCGGGAAGTCTTCCACTTCGATTTTCCAGACGGCTTCCATGCCGAGTTCGGGGTATTCGAGCACTTCGACTTTCTTGATGTTCTCCTTCGCGAGGATCGCGGCCGGACCGCCGATGCTGCCGAGGTAGAAGCCGCCATGTTTCTTGCACGCGGCGGTGACTTGCGGGCTGCGATTGCCCTTGGCGAGCATCACCATCGAGCCGCCGAGCGATTGGAAAAGATCGACGTAACTGTCCATGCGGCCGGCCGTGGTCGGGCCGAAGCTGCCTGACGCGTAGCCTTTCGGCGTCTTGGCCGGGCCGGCGTAGTAAACCGGATGATTGCGCAGGTAGTCGGGCAGGCCCTGGCCGGCGTCGATGCGCTCCTTCAACTTGGCGTGGGCGATATCACGGGCGACGATCATCGGGCCGTTGAGCAACACGCGGGTCGTGACCGGATGACGGGAAAGCTCGGCGAGGATTTCGGGCATCGGCCGGTTGAGGTCGATGCGGACCACCGGCTCGGTCTTGAGCGTGCGTTCGCTCTCCGGGATGAAGCGGCCGGGATTGGTTTCAAGCTGCTCGAGAAAGATACCGTCCTGGGTGATCTTGCCCTTGATGTTGCGGTCGGCGCTGCACGAGACACCGAGGCCGACGGGGCACGAGGCGCCGTGGCGGGGCAGGCGGACGATGCGAACATCGAGCGCGAAATATTTGCCGCCGAACTGCGCGCCGATGCCGGTCTGTTGCGCGAGCAGGAGCACTTTTTTTTCCAGCTCCACATCGCGGAAGGCGCGACCGTGATTGTCGCCGGAGGTGGGAAGCGCGTCGAGATACTTGGTGGAGGCGAGCTTGACGGTCTTGAGGCAGGTCTCGGCGCTGGTGCCGCCGATGACGAACGTCAGGTGATAAGGCGGACAGGCGGCGGTGCCGAGGTAGCCGAGTTTATCGACGATGAATTTTTCCAGGCTCTTGGGGTTGAGCAGTGCTTTCGTTTCCTGGAAGAGGAAAGTCTTGTTGGCGGAGCCGCCGCCCTTGGCGACGAAGAGAAACTCATACTTGGTGCCTTCGGTCGCGTAGAGATCGATTTGCGCCGGGAGGTTGGTGCCGGTATTGACCTCGTTCCACATGTCGAGCGGCGCGGTCTGCGAATAACGGAGATTTTCCTTCGTGTAGCACTCGTAAACGCCCTTGCTCAGCCACTCGGCGTCGTTGGCTCCGGTCCAGACTTGCTGGCCCTTTTTGCCCATGATGATGGCGGTGCCGGTGTCCTGGCAAAACGGAAGGATACCTTGCGCGGCGATCTCGGCGTTTTTTAGGAGCGTGAGCGCGACGTAGCGATCGTTCGTGCTGGCTTCGGGATCGGCGAGGATGTCGGCGACCTGCTGCAGGTGTTTGGTCCGCAGCATGAATGAGCAATCGTGGAAGGCCTGCTGCGCGAGATAGGCGAGTGCCTCGGGTGCGACTTTGAGGATTTCACGTCCTTCGAAGGTCGCGAGGCTGACGCCTTCGCGGGAGAGCAGGCGATAGTCGATGGCGTCGGTCCCGAGGGGGAACGGTTCCTGATAGGTGAAGGGAGGCACGGCCATGGTGAAACGGTGTGGCAAAACCGCCAAAGCTCAACGCGTCGCGAGCATTGCGCGGATGGTATCGTGGAAGCGCGCCAGATCGGCCGGCGTGGTGATGGAGGCGGCTTCGCGATTCCAGCCGTTGGCCCCAGGCCAGGCGCCGTTGGCGAGAAACGCGTCGATCGTGCGCTGCATGCCGGCGACGTTGATGTAGTCCTTCTGCTCCTTCTCGTCGCGCACGCCGGTAAGCAGGGCGGGCGGGAAAGGCGTGATGCGGCCGCTGGAGACGTGCGCGAGATTGTTGAGCGCCACAAAAGGGCGCGAATCCACGAGCGTGGTGGCGGGCCGGGGAAGCTCGTCGCGCAGGTAGCGGTGGTATTCGATGTGGTTGTCGTGCAGGCCGTCGAAATTTCCGATTTCGATGCGCTCGATGCGGCCGTCGCGCCAGCGCACCTCGGCATATTGGCCGACGATGTAGCGGATTTCGGCGTTTTCGCAGAGCACGGTTTCGCAGTGGAGCGTGCTGCCGGCGCAGGCGTGGGTGAGGGCGAAACGCATCTTCACGCCGGTGGACGTGAGGGCTTCCACAAAGAACGTGTCGGCGCCCTCGATTGCATGGGCGCGGTAGAGTTCGGCCTGCACGCTGGCGAGTTGCGCCCAGCTCAGCAGTTCGGGGCCGCCCACCCAGAACACCATGTTGTGCACGAAGTGGGCGAGGGCGTTGCCCATGCAGCTGTCGAGGACGACGCGGCCATCCATCATGAGGCGGCCGGCCCAGTTGTTGCGGCGGAAGTAGTCCGCCGGGCGCGGCCAGAGCGCCATGAGGTTGGTGCCGCGCACCGCACCGAACTCGCCGGCCAGGATGCGCGTCTTCAGGGCGAGACGCGGCTTTTCGATGATGAAGTTGAAACCGACCAGCGACGAATGACGGGCCTGGCGGTCGCGTGTGATCATTTCCTCAAGCTCGACGTGGTCGAGGGTCGGCGGTTTTTCGAGGTAAACGGGGATGCCGAGCTCGACGCCGGCGCGGTGCATCTCGGCGTGGAGATTGATGGGCGTTGGGACGACGAGCAGGTCGAGTTCGCGATGACAGGCGGCGAGCATCGACTTGTAATCCGGGAATACGCCGACGCCGCGGGCGGCGAATTTCCACGACTGCTGCTCCGTCGCGAAGGCCGCGGGGTTCGGATCGCAGGTGCAGATGAGTTTGGCGAGACCGCGCTCCTCGAGGCGGGCGACGACGTTGTGGTGCCAGCCGGCAAAGCCGCCCATCCCGATGATGCCGATTCGGATGGGATTCATCAGACGATTTTGAGTTTGGGCAGATCCTGGCCGTCGATGAGGCCGACAGGTTTTCCACTGGCGTTGACCACGATGAGATCGTCGATGCGGTGGGCCTGGAAGAGGCGGAGGGCATCGACGCCGAGGGCGTCTTCGCGGATGGTCTTGGGCGTGCGAGTCATGAAGTTGGCGACGGGTTTGAGCAGGAAGTCGGGGCCAGTGAGTGCGCTGCGGCGGAAATCACCGTCGGTGAGGATACCGGTGAGTTTGCCGTTCTTGGGATTGACGATGGCGATGCTGCCGCTCTTGGCCTTGGTCATCGCGAGGATCGCGTCCTGCGTGGTGCAGGTTTCCGGGCGAACGGGCAGGCGTTCGCTGGTGCGCATGATGTCTTTCACGCGGAGCAGGAGGACGCGGCCGAGGTTGCCGGCGGGGTGGTAGCGGGCGAAGTCATCGCGGGTGAGGCCGCGCGACTCCAGCAGGACCATCGCGAGGGCGTCGCCGAGGGCGAGGGCGGCGGTGGTGCTGGCGGTGGGCGCGAGCTCGAGCGGGCAGGCTTCGCGCGGGACGCGGTAGAGCAGGCGGTGGTCGGCGTTGCGCGCGAGGTCGGAGTCGGCCTGGCTGGTGAACGCGACGATCTTTACGTCGAAACGCTTGAGCACGGGCACGAGGCGCAGGACCTCCTCGGTCTGGCCGCTGTTGCTGAGGAGAATAGCCAGGTCGCCTTCCGCGCACAGGCCGAGGTCGCCGTGCAAGGCCTGGGTGGCGTCGAGGAAGCAGGAGGAAACGCCGGTGCTGTTGAACGTGCCGGTGAGCTTTTGGGCGATGTGGGCTGATTTGCCGACGCCGCTGAAGATGAGCTTGCCGCCGGCGGCCACGGTGGCCTCGACCGCGCGGGCTGTGGCGACGAAGTCCGCCCCGAGGCTCCGGGCCGTTTCCGCCAGGGCGTCCGACTCGATGCGGATGCAGGCGCGAGCACGGGCGAGGGCGGATTTCGGTGTAAGGGCCATTTAGAGTTTGTGTCGCGGAAACAGGTTGCGGAATTTACGACGAACCCATTCCCGTTCAATCCCTTTCCCACCGCGATGCTGAAACGTCTGAAAGTTGCCGGCTTGATTGCCCTGAGCGTGCTGCTCGCGGGCCCCGCTTGCGAGCGGAATACCGGCCCGGCCTTTGGCGCCGAGACCGATGACGCCAACTACCGGCGGGGCCAGCAGCTCGTGAAGCAGGGCCGCAAGCAAGAGGCGCTGGCGGCTTATCTCAAGGTGATCGAGCAACGCGGTGAGTCCGCACCCGAGTCGCACCTTGATGCCGGACTCATCTACATGAACGACATCAAGGATTACATCGCGGCGATTTACCATTTCCGCAAATTCCTTGAGCTGCAGCCCAACGCCGTGCAGGCGCAGAACGTCCGCGGCCTCGTGGATAGTGCCAAGCGCGAGTTTGCCCGCACGCTGCCCGGCAGTCCGCTGGAAAACCAGGCGCCACGGCTCGGCATGCTGGACGATGTCGAACGGTTGCAGCGCGAAGTCGAGCAACTGCGCGCGGAGCTTTCCGCGGCCCGCAACGGCGTGCCTGCGCCGCTTAACCGTCTGTTGGTGCCCACGGATTCCGGACCGGCGCCCGCTCCAGCGACCGCCGAACCGCCGATGAACCCGATCATTATCGGCGACGCGGGCAATGAAGGTGCAACTGAAGAGGAATCGCCCATCACGCTGGCGCCGCTCCCGTCCCGCACGACGGTGCCGGCCGAACAGGTTTCCGCGGCCAGTGCGAATCCGGCACCGGCGCAAGCCCAGCCGCCGGCTGCGGCCAAAAACGTCCGGCGCCACACGGTCGCGAAGGGCGACACGCTCTTCAGCCTCGCGCAACGCTACTACAGCAACCGCTCCAAGTGGCGCGACATTTTCGAGGCGAATCGTGACCAGCTCCCGAACGAAAACGCGCTGCGGCTGGGCATGGAACTCAAGATTCCCTGAACCATGCCGGGCACATCGCGTCGCACTTCCGTCTTCACCGAGTCACTGATCCGCGAAATGTCGCGCGTCGCCGCGCGCTATGGCGCGATCAACCTTTCGCAGGGTTTTCCCGACTGGGATCCGCCGGCGGCCCTCGTGCAGGCGGCGAAGGATGCGATGGACGCGCACCGTCACCAATACGCCGTCACTTGGGGCTCGGCGGAACTCCGCCAGGCGCTGGGTGCAAAGATCGCACGCTGCATGGGCGTGCCCGTTGACGCCGAGCGCGAGCTGGTCGTCACCTGCGGCGCAACCGAGGCGATGATGGTCGCGATGATGACGGTGTGCGACCCGGGCGACAAGGTGGGGCTATTCTCGCCATTCTACGAAAACTACAATGCCGACGCGATTCTCACCGGCGCGCAGGCCGTGCACGTGCCGTTGCATCCGCCGCATTACCATTTTGATCCCGCGGAACTGCGGCGCGTATTTGCGAGCGGACTGAAGGCGTTCGTGCTCTGCAATCCCTCGAACCCCTGCGGCCGGGTGTTTACGCGCGCGGAGCTGCTGCAGATCGCGGCGCTCGCGGAGGAGTTCGATGTGTGGGTGCTAACCGACGAGGTGTATGAGCACATTGTTTACGCACCGCATAAGCATACGTATTTTGCGACACTGCCGGGCATGGCGAAACGCACGCTGATGTGCTCTTCGCTCTCGAAGACGTTTTCGATCACCGGCTGGCGGCTCGGCTATGTCCACGCGGCGCCGGAGGTGATCGCGCAGGCGCGGAAGGTGCACGACTTTCTCACCGTGGGCGCGGCGGCCCCGCTGCAACACGCCGTGGTCACGGCGCTGAATTTCCCCGCGAGTTACTACGACGGGCTGGCGGCCGAGTATGCGGAGTCACGCGACGTGTTGCTCGGCTACCTCGACCAGACGGGTCTCAGCTACACGCGGCCCGAAGGCGCCTACTTTGTGATGGTCGATATTTCGCCGTTTGGCTTCGCGAGTGACATCGAGTTTGCGCACTGGATGGCGAAGGAGATCGGCGTCGCGCCGGTGCCGGGTTCGAGTTTCTTTGCGAACGGCGAGAACCGCTACATGCGGCTCAATTTCGCGAAAAAACCCGCGACGCTGCACGCGGCGGGCGAGCGGTTGCTGAAGCTGAAGCGGTAACTGAAGGGCGCACAGCTGCGCCCCTACGACGAGAGTGCGCTGCGCAATGCGCGGGCTTCGGTGAGCAGTTCTTGCGCGGCGGCCAGCGTGTCGGTTGACGTCGAGGCAGCGAGAACGGGCGGTGTGACCGGGGTGTGATGCGAGTCGTCAGGATCGCCCAGGCCGGCGGCGCGGAATTGACGGAGGCGCTCGAGGATGAGGTCGCGGATTTCGCTGGCGTGCTCGACGCTGTGAAACACGCCGGTGTGGAGGGAATCGTGCTGGTGGCCGTTATGCGAATCGCTGCCGCCGCCACTGCCACCGCCGGCGGATTGCACGCGCACGTCGGCGAGACCGAGCAGGCGTTGGAGCGGTCCCTGGATGACCTCGACTTGCTGGAGGTTGGCGAAACTCATGGTCGCTTCCTTGAGGGAAAACAGGCCGGTGCGGATGCGCAGGCTGCGATCGGTCACGATATACCAATGCTGCTCAAACTCGAGGCGCACCGCGGCGTAGGTGACGGGAAGTTGAAGGATGAAAAGCGCGACGGCACCGTATTCGAGCAGGTGGAGCACCAGAAAAGTCCAATCGGGCCAGCTCATGGCGAAGTTGCGGATGATCTGCCCGGGATCGCGGTGTTGCTGTTGCTTTTTCAGTTTCTTCAGCTTTTTCAGCCCATTGGCCTCGGCTTCGGTTGGGGTCGGGACGGGATCAGAGGGAGCCGAAACGGTGGCAGCTACGGGTGCGGGCGACGGGGTGACTGGGGCGGTGGCGGCGGGTTTGGCCGCGGCGGCGGTGCGGAACTCCGCGACCGAGCCTTGGAGGTAATTGAGAAACCAGAATGAAAAACAGAGGCCGATGATGGCGCCGATCTGGCCGATGCCCCAGCTCAGCAGGCGCAGCTTATAGTAATTATGGCCGGCGCGGAAAACGCGAACGGAGCCGGGCGCACCGAGAGGCGGTTCGGGTTCGGCGGGAACGCGGGCGAAACGCAGCACGCGCTGACGGACGCGGTCAAACATGGCCGGACTCCTTCGGCGCGGCCGTGGCGGCGGATGACCGGGCGGCGAGGGCGAGACGGGTTTCACGGAGTTCGTGAGCGACGGCGCGAAGGGCGGCGGCGAGTTCGGGATCGCTGGCCGAAGAGGGGTTTGCTGAGAGAGCGAACGCGGTTGGCTGGTGGGCGGGGTCTTTTACGCCGCGCATTTTCAAATAGAGAAAATCGCGCACGGCCTCGAATTCCTTCAGTCCTTCGAGCGTGAGCTCCGCGGAGGAACTGCCGCTGGCGGTTTGGACGAGGATCTTGGCGAGGCCGAGCCAGCGCTCGACGAGATTGGAGCGGAGATGGATATCCTGGATGCGGGCGTAGTTGATGATGATCTCGCGGCGGAAGAGAATGCCCCAGCTCATCGAGATGCCTTCGTCGGTGAATTTATACCGCATCGTCTGATAACGAAAATACGCCGGCAGAATCAGAATCGGAAACAGCGGTGGAAAAACGAGACAGACCAGAATGTAATAGGTCCAGAGATCGCGGTGCGGCCGCTCAATGGCGAGGATGGCGGCGGGATCGGGTGGCGATTTCATGGGCATGAGGGAAGCGTGTGGCGCGTGGCGTTACAACGCGCCGATGGACTCGTCGAGGACGGCGAGGAGGAAGTCGGCGTCGGCGTGCGTGATATTCATCGGCGGGGCGAAGCGGATCGTCTGGCCCCAGAGTCCGCCTTTGCCGAGGAGCAGGCCGAGTTCGCGGGCGTTTTCCACGACTTGGGCGCAGGCTTCCTTGGCGGGTTCGCGGGTGGCGCGGTCCTTCACGAACTCGATGCCGAGCATCAGGCCCTTGCCGCGCACGTCGCCGATGACCGGGTGCTTTTCCTTCAGGCGTTTGAGGCCGGCCATGATGTATTGGCCGAGCTTGAGGGAATTGGCCTGGAGGTTTTCGCGGTCGATAACTTCGAGCACGGCCTGGCCGATGGCGGAGACGACGGGGTTGCCGCCGAAGGTGTTGAAATGCGTTTTTTGCGCGAGCGTCGCGGCGATCTTCGGCGTGGTGACGACGGCGGCGAGCGGAGCGCCGTTGCCGATGCCTTTGGCCATGGTAACAATGTCGGGAATGACGCCTTGCGTCTCGAAGCCCCAGTAATGCGTGCCGGTGCGGCCGAAGCCGGTCTGCACCTCGTCGGCGATGCAAACGCCGCCGGCGGCGCGGACGTGGGCGTAGGCGTGCTGGAGATAGCCTTGCGGAAACTCGACGAAGCCGCCGACGCCTTGAATCGACTCAGCGATGAAGGCGGCGACTTTGCCGGGCGTGGTGTAGTCGATGACCTGCTTGACGTCGTCGGCGTATTTGCGGCCGGCCTCGGGATCGTCGATACCGTGCGGACCGCGGTAGGGATAGGGCGCGGCGGCGTGGTGGACGCCGAAGCTGTGGGGGACGTTGAATTTCCAATTGCTGTTGGCGGTCACGCCCATGCCGGCGGCGTTGCCACCGTGGTAAGCGTTGCGGAGCGCGATGATGTCGTAATTGCCCGTGTAGAGCCGCGCCATGAGCAGCGCGAGGTCGTTGGCCTCGGAGCCGGAATTGACGAAATAGCAGACCTTGAGATCGCCGGGAAATTTCGAGGCGAGCGTCGCGGCATACTGCGCGATGTTCGGGTGAAGGTAGAGCGTGGTGGCGTGCTGGAGGGTTTCGTTCTGGCGGTTGGCTGCGGCGACAACGTGCGGGTGACAATGGCCGACGCTGACCGTCACGATGCCGCCGAGACCGTCGAGGTAGCGTTTGCCGGTGTGGTCCCAGACATACTGCATTTTTCCCTCCACGATCATGATGGGCTGCTTGTAGTAGAGGAGGATGCCGGGGTTGAGATGCTGCTGGCGCAGGGCGAGCACGCTCTCGGCAGACGGGCCGGTGTAAGGCTCGGGCTTAAACGTGGTGGGGGGCAGCGGGATGGATTTCATGGAGAGAAATTTAAGACCACGGGTTGATTTAAGAGCGTGGAGCCAGTTTGCGGAGGGCGAGATAGACGGCGAAGGCGAGGGCGAAACCGACGAACCACGCGTAGTGGTAGAGGTTGAGGAGAAATGCAGGCACACCGTCGGCGCTCATGAGTTTTACGGTGACGAGGAAACCGGGCAGGCTCGGCAAAGCGCCGGCGAGGAGGGCGATGATCGCAACCCAGCTAAAGCCACCGGAGTAAGTGTAGGGGCCTTGGGGCGAGTAGAGCGCGGCGACGTCGAGCTGCCGTTTGCGCCAGACAAAATAGTCGGCGATCATGATGCCGCCGATGGGGCCGAGCAGCGCGCTGTAGCCGATGAGCCACGTGAAGATGTAACCGCTGGGATCGGCGACGAGTTTCCACGGCATCATGGCGATGCCGACGAGCCCAGTGATGAGGCCGCCGAGGCGGAAGGAGATTTTGCGCGGGGCGAGCTGGGCGAAGTCGTTGGCGGGACTGACGACGTTGGCGGCGATGTTGGTCGCGAGCGTGGCGATGCAGAGCGCGATCATGGCGACGAGGAGCACGAGGGGATTCTGAAAACGCGTAAGGACATCAACGGGATCCCAGAGCGTCTGGCCGTAGATGAGCGTGGTTGCGGAAGTAACGGCGACGCCGATGAACGCGTAGAGCGCCATCGTGAGCGGCAAGCCGAGGGCCTGGCCGACGGCTTGGTCGCGCTGGGTTTTGGCGTAGCGGGAAAAATCCGGAATGTTGAGCGAGAGCGTGGCCCAGAAGCCGATCATGCCGGTGAGCGCGGGAAAAAAGAAGGTCCAGAACTGGCCGGCCTTGGGCTGGCCGGGCGCGAAAGCGGACGGTTGTGAGAGGATGGGGCCGAAGCCGCCGGCTTTCTGGCCGGCCCACCATAGGAGGAGCAGCCCGAGGGCGAGGAGCAGGGGGGCCTTGATGTTGAGGAGGAGACGGATCGAATCGATGCCCTTGTAGATCACGGCCATGTTGATGGCCCAGAAAAACAGGAAGCTGGCGAACTGCGTGAACGTGATACCGAGGAGCGGCAGCGGATCACCGCCGGAGAGCGCGGGGATGAAGATGGCGAGGATCTTGTGGATGGCCTCGCCGCCGATCCACGTCTGGATACCGAACCAGCCGCACGCGACGAACGCGCGCAGCAACGCGGGGATGTTGGCGCCGAGGGTGCCAAACGAGGCGCGGCACAGCACGGGGAAGGGGATGCCGTAGCGCGTGCCGGCGTGGGCGTTGAGCACCATCGGCACGAGGACGATGAGATTGCCGAGGAAGATCGTCAGCACGGCCTGCCACCAATTCATGCCGCCGCCGATGAGCGACGAGGCGAGCATGTAGGTGGGAATACACGCCGCCATGGAGATCCACAGCGCGGCGAAGCTGAGGACGCCCCACTTGCGACCGCTAGGCGGGACGGGCGCGAGGTCGGCGTTGTAGAGATGGCTGGTGGCGATGTCGGCTTCGAAATCGGGCGCGTTGGCGGCGAAACCTTCGGAGGAGGGCATAGGTTTTATTTAACCACGGATGGCACGGATAAGGGCAGATAGGCGGAGAGTAGAGGGTGATTTCTATCCGGATCGATCCGTGAAATCCGTGGTCAAAAATGACTTGGTTTCCGTTCGAGGAACTGGCCGCGGCCGAGGGTGCCGCAGAATTTGCCGTCGCGGACGGCGATTTGACCGCGGACGGTGACGTCGCGCGTGCGGCCTTCCAGCGGCCAGCCTTCGAAGGCGCTGTAGTCGACGTTCATGCTTTGGGTCTTCGCGGAAATCGTGCCGCGATAGTCGGGATCGAAGACGACGAGGTCGGCGTCGGCGCCGGGCTGGATGGCGCCTTTGCGGGGGAAGAGATCGAACTGCTTCGCCACCGCGGTGCTGGCGACGTTGACGAAGGTGTGCAGGTCGATCCGGCCGGTGCGCACGCCGTGGGTGTAGAGCAGGTTGATGCGTTCCTCGAGTGACGGGATGCCGTTGGGAATCTTGGTGAAATCGGCGCGGCCCATCGGCTTTTGCTTTTCGAAATCAAACGGCGCGTGGTCGGTGGCGACGGTGTTGACGAGGCCGTCGCGGAGGCCGTGCCAGAGGACGGCTTGGTTGCGGGCGTCGCGGAGGGGCGGCGACATGACGTATTTGGCGCCCTCGAAGTTGGGTTTCTCGGCGTAGGTTTTGTCGAGCGTGAGATACTGGATGAGCGTCTCGACGCCGACACGCACGCCGCGCTGGCGGGCGGCGATGGCCTCGTCGAGGGCTTCCTTGCAACTGAGGTGGACGATGTAGGTGGCGGCGCCGGTGAGCTCGGCGAACGTCATGAGGTGGTGCACGCCCTCGGCCTCGACGGCGGGCGGGCGGCTCTCGTGGTGTTGCGCAGGGTCGGTCTTGCCGGCGGCGAGGAGTTCCTTGCAGCGCTCGGCGACGAGCGTCTCGTTTTCGCAGTGGGCGGTGACGACGATGCCGAGTTCCTTGGCGAGCTTGAGGGTCCGGTAGAGTTCGGTGTCGTCGATCCCGAAGGCGCCTTTGTAGGCGAGGAAGATTTTGAAGGAGCTGATGCCGCGGCGGACGATCTCGCGGAGCTGCGCCTCGGTGCCACCGTCGAATTTTGTCACGCCCATGTGGAACGTGAAATCGCAGGCGGATTTGCCGACGGCCTGGCTCATCCAGAGCTCGAAGCTCTTGAGCGCGTCGTCGGCGCGCGATGGGCAGCACATCTCGATGAGGG
Source organism: uncultured Opitutaceae bacterium (assembly GCA_964525935.1). Classification (GTDB taxonomy): domain Bacteria; phylum Verrucomicrobiota; class Verrucomicrobiia; order Opitutales; family Opitutaceae; genus UBA2377. The sequence continues at coordinate 366,558 of CAZGJZ010000003.1, forward strand.
TGGTCGTGCCGCCGACGAGCGCGGCCTTCGAGCCGGTCTCGTAGGTGTCCTTCGAAAACGTCCCCATGAACGGCAGGTAAATGTGGACGTGCGGATCGATGAAACCGGGGAAGACGTATTTGCCGGTGGCGTCGATGACCTCGGTGCCGGCAGGTGCGGCGAGGTTCCGGTCGATCCTGGTGATCGTCTCGCCTTCGCAGTAGATGTCGGCGACGTAGCGCGAGTCGGCGGTCACTATCTCGCCATTTTTGATCAGAAGGCTCATGGGAAAGGTCGTTTGGCCACGGATGAACGCTGGGAGGCGCGGATGGCCGGCAAATCGGGATCAACCTTTGGAAAGGGCGTCGGATTGCTTCACGAAATCGTCGCCGCTCCATTCGCCGTCGCTCTTGACGGCTTTGCTCGGGGCGGTGGCGGCGGCTTTTTGGGCGGCCTTGCGCTCGGTCTGGCGTTTCACGAGATCGGCGTGCGTGGTGAAATACGGGAGGCTCTTGCCTTTGAAATCGTCGAGCGTTTCGAAGCCGTGCCTGGCCATGAACGCGAGGAGTTCGTCGCACATGGGTTTAACGCATTCGTAGCCGGACTTCATGACGCCGGTGCAGACTTGCACGGTGTCGGCGCCGAGGAGGATGAACTCCGCGGCGTCATGGCCACGCTCGATGCCGCCGATGCCGGAGAGGGAGCGGCGGGAAAATTCGGCGCGGATCATCGTGGCGAGTTCCATCACCATGCGGAGCGCGATGGGTTTCACGGCGCGGCAGGAGTAGCCGCCGGGCGTGGTGTAGCCTTCGACACACGGGTCGGGGCGGAGGGTGTCGAGGTTGACGCCCATGACGCTGCGGATGGTGTTGATGGCGCTGAGGCCGGTGGCACCGCCGCGGAGAGCGGCACGGCCGGGCTCCTCGATGTGCGTGATGTTGGGCGTCATCTTCGCCCAGAACGGTTTCGTGGCGGCGGATTTTACCCAACCGCAGACCTCCTCGAGGATTTCGGGGTCCTGACCCATGGCGGCGCCCATCTTGCGCTCGGGCAGGCCGTGCGGGCAGGAGAAATTGAGCTCGAAGGCATCGACGCCGGCGAGTTCGCAGCGCTGCACGATCTCGAACCACGCGTCCTTGTTGTATTCCTCCATGATGGAGGCGATGAGGGCGCCCTTGGGCTGGCCGTCCTTGCAGCGCTTGAATTCGTCGAGCCAGATGTTGAACGGGCGGTCGCTGATGAGCTCGATGTTTTCCCAGCCGATGACCTCGCCGCTGGCGGCGTGGAGCTTGGCGTAGCGCGGGGAGACGTTGGTGACCTTGGACGCGTCGAGGCTGATGGTCTTGGCGATGACGCCGCCCCAGCCTTCGCGGAAGGCGCGGTTGATGACGCTGAGGTTGGTGCCGGGCGGACCGGAGCCGATGATGAACGGGTTGGGCAGTTTCAGGCCGTCAACGGTGGTGGCGAGCGTGGGCATGGGCGGGTGTTGGTTGGGAAACCGGCGGGCAACCCGGCCTGGCAGGGGGAAGTCGGTGGACTTTGCCCGGCGACTCCCGCGGGCGCAACTGGGCCGCCAGCGGGAATGGTTGGTGGATGATTGGTGGGTTGAATCCTGCGGGGCAGGCGGTAGTTTCCAAGCAGATTTCAGGCCGCGAGCCTTCCATCACTGTATTCCATGCCCTTGAACCCGAAACGCACCGTCGCCGAGCTGAAGGAGCTGCGGGCCCTCACGGGCGATGACAACGGGGCACAGCGCGTGGCGTTTACGCCGACGTGGGTCAAGGCGCGGGCCTGGCTGCGGGAAAAACTCGCCGGGCTGCCGGTCGAGACGCACGTGGACGCGGCGGGAAATTTCTGGGCGACGCTGCGCGGTGAAAGCGACCGGGCGCTGCTCATCGGCGGGCACCTCGACTCCGTGCCGAACGGCGGCTGGCTCGACGGTTGCCTCAATGTGATGGCGGGCGTGGAGATTTTACGCCGCATCAACGAGCAGTATGCCGGGCGGCCGCCGGTCACGGTGAGGCTTGTTGATTGGGCGGACGAGGAGGGCGCACGGTTTGGCAAGAGCCTGTTCGGTTCGTCGGCGTGCTCGGGCAAACTCGATATGACCGAGGCGCGCGGGCTGAAGGACCGGCAGGGGATCGCCCTGCCCGAAGCATTGAAAGCGGTGGGCGTGGATTTCGAGAAAGTGAAGGACAGTGGCGTGGAATTGAAAAACGCCGCGGCGTATCTCGAGCTGCACATCGAGCAGGGGCCGGTGTTGCTCGATCTGGATTTGCCGCTCGGCGCGGTGCTCGGGACTTTCGGCGTGGAGCGACACGCGATCACGTTTCACGGCCAGGCGGCCCACTCCGGCAGCACGCCGATGAACCGGCGCAGGGATGCACTGCTGGCGGCGGGGAAGATGAGCGCCGAGATCTACGAAATCGCCCGCCGCAGCGGCAACGGCGTGTGCACCATCGGCTCCTGCACGACGAAGCCCGGCATCGTGACGAGTGTGGTGGAGGAATGCCGCATCACGCTCGATCAACGGCATCTCGATGCCGCGAAGCTCGCGCAGATGCTGCGCGAGACGAAGGAGGCGAGCGAACGTTTTGCCGCCGAGGGCAACGTGCGCGCGACTTGGGAGCGGATTTGGCGGATCGAGCCGCGGCCGTTTCATGCGGAGTTGATCGAGCTGTGCGATGGCGCGATCCGTGAAACGGTGCCGGCGTCGCACCGGTTGCCCTCGGGTCCGCTGCACGATGCGGCCGAGACCTGCGGCGCGGGCGTGCCCACCGTGATGATGTTTGTGCAGAGCCTGCACGGGATCAGTCACAACAAGATCGAGGACACCAAAGAAGAGCATCTCGAGTTGAGTGTGGCGGCATTTGACCGCTTGGCATCGAAGACGATGGCGTGGATGGCGCGGCGCTGAATTTGCGCATATTCCTTGTGGCCAGGGTGTTGTGGCTCGCCGACATGACACGGTGTTTTGGGACGGCGTTTGACAAGTCAGCGGGAAACGCGATGAACTGCATTTCAACCGACCTCACCCACGGATTGATATGCTTCCCTCCGCATGCAATTTGCCTCCTTGATCGCAATGATTGAGCCCGCTCCCGTGTTGGGATTGATGGGCAACCTCATGCTCGATGAAGTCGGTCTCACCGTGGTCGTTATCATCACGATCGTAGGCATCCTGCTCCGCCTTTACGTGCCGCGACACCGGATGGAAGTGGAAGAGCACATGAAAAACGGCAAGATCACGGAAGACGAGGCGCGCCGGCAGATAAAGTTTTTGGAAACGAGCACCAGTGTCCTGACGATTGTCGGGCTGGTGCTGCTCGTCCTGGTGCTGATTGACATGGCGGAGTGACCGGCGCGCTGCGCCGGCGGCGAAAAACGACGGCGGTGGGATGAGCGCCGTTTATTCTTCGAGTAGTGGATAGACGCCCCGCGCCAATGGTCGCGCCACCGTGCCGCATCCGGCGGACTCGACCCTGTCATTTCTGGAATTTGCCACGCGCTGTCGGCGCAGGTGCGGGTGCTCGATCTGACGGCAGGCTCACGACTCCCGATCAAAGGCTCCGGTGCGGAGGAAGGTGATGACCTGGGCGATGGCCCGGGGATTTTTCATCAGAAACGGATGCGTGGCCGGCAGGATGAGATGATCGGTCATACCCGTGAGTTTGGTCCGCTCAACCGAGACTTTCCCATCGTCCGGACCGGCGATCATGCCGCTGTTGATCCAGTTGATGCTCTGGTTGCCGGCGATGATGCCGACTGAAAAATTGGGTGGACCGAGCCGGTTGGGCGTGGAGGTGGCGGCGGTCCCGAGTTCCTGGCCCGCCGGGCCGTTGATCTCTTGGAAGAGCGACCAGTTTTTCAGGCGGTCGACCACCTCGCTGCCTTGGTTGGGCGGGCCGAGCATAACGACGCGGCCGAGTGCGGTGTCGGGCGTGTGGCGGCTGAAGTAGCTCCGCACGAGGATGCCGCCGAGCGAGTGGGTGACGAAGTGGATTTTTTGCGCGCCTTGCGTGTGGCAGGCCGCGAGTGCGGGAGCGATGGCGGCGTCGGCGAGTTGGGCGATGGCTGCGGTGCGCGAAGGGTAGTCAATGTTGTGCACGACGTAGCCGGCCGCGGTGAGGGCGGCCTGCATCCGCGCCATAGACGAACTGCTGCGGCAAAGACCGTGCAGGAGAATGACGTGCTCGCTGGCGCTGGCGGCTGAAGTGGCGAAAGCGAGCAAGCCGGTGGTCAGCAGAAACTGACGGAGTAAGCGGCGCATGGGTTTCCGCTTCCGGCGCAGAATCAGCCGACGAAGAACTTGAGCGTGCGGCGGAGGGAGGCGACGAGGGCGTCGATTTCCTGCTCGGTGTTGTAGAGATAGAAACTCGCGCGCGTGGTGCTGGTGAGGCCGAGCTTGCGCATCAGCGGCTGGTTGCAGTGGTGGCCGCCGCGGAGGGCGACGCCGTCTTCGTCGGCGAAGGTGACGATGTCGTGGGCGTGCACGCCTTCGAAGGCGAAGCTCACGAGGCCGCTGCGTTCGGCGCCGGCGCGCGGGCCGATGATGCGGATGCCAGGAAGAACCGAGAGTTTTTCCATGGCGATGCGGACAAGTGCGTCGTCGTGCGCGGCGATTTTGTCGCGGCCGAGGGCGTCGAGGTAATCGCAGGCCGCGCCGAGGGCGATGGCGTCGGCGACGTTGGGCGTGCCGGCCTCGAAGCGCTCGGGCGCGGGTTTCCACGAGGCGCCTTCATAGGTGACGCTGACGACCATGCCGCCGCCGGTTTCGTCGGGCGCGAGTTTGTCGAGGAGCGCGCGGCGGCCATAGAGGACGCCGATGCCGGTGGGGCCGCACATCTTGTGGCCGGAGAAGGCGACGAAGTCGGCGCCGATCGCCTGCACGTCGAACGGGAGGTGGCCGATGGATTGCGCGGCGTCGATCACGGTGATGGCGCCGACGGCGCGCGCACGGCGGCAGAACTCGGCGGCGGGATTGATCGTGCCGAGCGTGTTGGAAATGTGGGTGAACGCGAAGAGCTTCACCTGCGGCGTGAGGAGTTTGTCGAGCGCGGCGAGGTCGAGGCCACCCTCGGCGTCGGCGCCGAGGAAGGGGACGTATTTGAGTGTGGCGCCGCTGGCCTTGGCGGCCTGTTGCCACGGGACGAGGTTGGAATGGTGCTCGATCTCGGTGGTGAGGACGACGTCGCCGGGCTTGAGGTGCGCATGGGCCCAGCTGCGGGCGACGACGTTGATGCTCTCGGTGGTGCCGCGGGTGAAGATGATCTCGGCGGGATCGGCGGCGTTGATGAACTTGGCGACGCGGGTGCGGGCGCCCTCGTAGCCATCGGTGGCGCGCATGGAGAGCGCGTGGAGGCCGCGGTGGACGTTGCTGTTGTCGCGCTCGTAGTAGTGCACGAGGGCGTCGATCACGCTGCGCGGTTTCTGGGAGGTGGCGCCGTTGTCGAAATAGACGAGGGGCTTGCCGTTGACCTGCTGGTGCAGGATCGGGAAATCGGCGCGGACGTTTTTCCAGTCGGGCATATCAGTCCTTATGGGTTTCCGTCGTGGCGGGGACGGGGTCGCCCTTGAGGGCGTTGAGGGCGGCGTGCCAGCCGAGGGTGGCGCACTTGATGCGGGCGGGGAAGGCGTGGACGCCGGCGAAGGCGCCGAGGTCGCTAATTTCCTCCGGGGCGTGGCCGGTGGTGACGATGTCGTGGAATTCGTTGAAAAGTTTTTCGGCATCGCCCGCGGTCTTGCCCTTGAGCTGGGTCGTCATGAGTGAGGCGCTGGCCTGCGAGATGGCGCAGCCGGAGCCGTCGAAGGTGATTTCGCCGATGCGGTCGCCGTCGAGGCGCAGGTAAACGCTGCACTGGTCGCCACAGGTCGGGTTGTCGCCGTGGGCGATGCGGTTGGCCGTGGGCAATTTGCCGCGGTTCCGGGGGCGGCGGTTGTGATCGAGGATGACCTGCTGGTAGAGATCGGCGAGATCGGACATGGCAAGGACGCTAGCGGAAAGTTCGCGAAGCGCAAAGCCGGGTTTTGGATTTGCGCGGCATAGCGCTGCAACGGGAGGGAAAGCCCCGTCCTATTCCCTGTTGGGGGCGTGTGTGCGATGTCCTATACCCATGGGCCGCGCGCGGAGCGCACGGCCCGTCTGGCCGATCCGATCTCAGTCGAAGCTGGCGGGCTTGCCGGAGTAGGCGGAAGCGTAGACGGCGTCGGCGATGCGGGCGAAGAGCAGGGCGTCTTTCAACGAGGTCTTCGGCTGGCGCTTTTTGAGAATCGCATCGACGAAGTCGAAGACCACGCCGTCGTGTTCGAGGCTGGACTCGGTTTCGTCGCCTTCCCAGAGCACGCGGGTGCGGGTGCCGGTGGCGGGATCGGGCTCGATGAGCACGATGTTGGCGCTCTTGGCCTTGAGCATCTGGAGATTGAGGGAGCCGCGTTCGCCGCCGATGACCCAGGTGCTGCCGGGCGGCAGGGTGGTGGACTCGGCGCGCTCGTAGTTGAGCACGCAACCCTCGGCGAAGGTGATGAGGGCGGTGATGTGCGCCTCGGCGTCGGAGCCGGGGGCGGCGTAGGCGGAGAACGCCGGCGGGACCTGCCAGACGCGCGCGAGGGCAAACTGCGGGGTGAGCTTGAAGTCGAGCAGGCCGAGCAGGTAATCGAGATCGTAGCAGCCCCAGTTGACGAAGATGCCGCCGCCGTTGAGGTCGCGGCGCATGCGCCAGACGGGCGGGATGTTCTTGGGTTCGGCCCCGGGCTGGCTGACGGCGTGACAGGTGATGGTGCGGATCTTGCCGAGGGCGCCGCTGCGCAAATATTCGGTGGCCACGCGCGAGGACTCGAACGAGCGGTAGCGCGAGGAACAGCAGGCGCCAACGCGGTCGCCCTGCACGGCGATCAGGGCGCGGACCTCGGCGGCGTTCATCGCGACGGGCTTTTCGGTGAGCACGTGCTTGCCGAGTTGGAAGGCCTTGAGCGCGATGGGCTGGCGGGCGAAGGCGGGCAGCGCGAGAATGATGCCATCGATCTTGGGGTCGTTCAGCAGCTCGTCGGCGTTGGTCGTCCAGCGCGGGATGTTGAACTCGGCGGCGGTCTTTTGGACGACATCGGCGCGCAGGTCGCAGATCGCGGCGGCGCGGGCGGTGGTCATTTTAGCGAGAGCCCGCAGGTGATACTGCGCGATGACGCCGCTACCGATAATGGCGAGGTTGAGCATGATTTTTAGGGAGTGGGCGGGGATTGCTTTGCAGGCATTGGGGCCGTTGTCTAGCGCGACTTCGGGCGTCGCGACGGGACAAAGACGTTCGTGCAAAGTGCACCGTTTTCGGGGAAAATGGCTACCTCGGGCCGCTTCTACCTGTAGCTGGAGGCGGCGAAACAGCCCAGGGTTGCCTTGCGCGGCGACGGGGACTTGGCTGGCGCGACTTCCGTGTCACTCACACAATTCATCGGCCGCGAACTCGTCGGCGCCCTCGGGCAACTGGAACCCGGGCGCGTGCTGGGCCCGTGGCGTGGGCAACGGCCGGCGGAACGGCGGCGGCGGATGAAATTTGCGCCGGTGCTTTACGACGAGGATCACGCGCACGGGCACGCTGAGTTATGCCTGCTGCTGGAAGGGCGGTGCCGGTTCAGTTTTGCCCACGAGGGTTGCATCCTGGCGCCGGGGGATCTGGTGGTGCTGCCGGCGGGCACGCCGCATGCGGAGGCACACGTGCAGCCCGGTGAAGGCTACCGGCTCGTGTGGTGGAATTTGAGCGAGGGCGATCCGCGGCTGCATGCGACGCGCTATGCGCGGCGCGGCGGTTTTGCGATGGAGCACGCGATGAACCTCGCGCTGCTGCCGGCGGATGCGCGGGAGCGGTTGCAACGCCTGCGTGCGCTCGCGGGTGGCCCCAAGCCGCCGGACTGCGAGGCGTTGCGCGAGGCGATGCTCACGGTGGCGCTCGCGCTCTACCGGCGCGTGCTGGATGGCGGCGAGGCGCAACTCGACACGCGTGCGCAACTCGTGCGACGGGCGGTGGAGTTTGTGCGCGCGCAGGCCGACCGGCCGCTGGCGCTGGCCGATGTGGCGCGCGCCGTGCACGTGTCGCCCAACTACCTGACGGCGCTCTTCCGCGCCGAGACAGGCACGCCACTCGGAAAATTCATCCTCGTCGAGCGGATCGCGCGCGCGCAACGGCAGCTGGCGCGACCCGGCGCGAGTGTGAAGGCCGTGGCGCTGGAGCTGGGGTTTGCGGATCCGTTTACGTTCAGCCGCGCGTGCAAGCGCGTGACCGGCCGTTCGCCGCGTGCGTGGTTGGTGGGCGGGGCCTGACAGATTTGTGTGGCGGCGGCCAAACCGGCCGGAATATGACGTGCCCGGCTTTATTGTCCGATCCTTTCGTCCAACCCATTTTATCCCAACGATCCTTCCATGGAAAAGACCTTTGAGCGTCCCTTCCCCGCGCTGACTCCGGCCCAGCGTTATCATTTTGAAGTCAACGGCTACGTCGTCGTGCCCGGGGTGCTCAGCCGCAAGGAGTGCAAGCAGATCACCGATGCGTTGCAGCGCACGAAGCGGGATTTGCGCGCGCGGCCGGCCGACTACACGCCGAAGCCGAGCGAACCGTTTTTCCTCATCGATCTGCCGCATCACGTTTTCATGGGCACGATTCGCGAGGCCGATCCCATCTATATCGCCTACGCCTCGCACCCGCGGCTGGTGGGCATGGCCGAGGAGCTGATCGGCGGCGAGGCCCGCATCGTGGAACTCAACGCGCACATCAATTCGCGCAACCCGAAGGAGAAATTCACGAAGGATCCCAAGTTTGGCTTCCACCTCGGGATCGACGTGCCTTACGGCACGCATGTGAAAAACGGGCTGCTGCACTGCAGCTTCGTGAAGACGCTGACCAACCTGACGGACCTCGGCCCCGACGACGGCGGCACGGTGGTCGTCGCTGGCAGCCACAAAATGGACATGCCCGAGGCCGACGTGATCGCGTGCGCCTACGCGGACCGTTCGCTCATTCACCAAGTGATCGCGCCGGCCGGTTCGACGCTGCTCTTTGCCGAGACGTTGATCCATGCGACGGGTCAGATCCGCAGCGACCGCGAGCGGGCAATCATCGTCTGCGGTTACGGCACGCGGATGTTCCCCTATTGGGACGGCGGCGACATGACCCCGGAATTCAAGGCCCAGATTCCGCCGCACCTGGAGACGCTCTTCTTCGGCAAGGCCCACTGGACGCGCGCGCCGCGCTACCGGACGCTGGCCGAGCCGGTTGATCCGCGGAAGTTCACCTTGGCGGATGGGTGGCAGCCGAAGAAGACCCGGAAGCCATAAGCGCGGGTGCGGCGTCAAACCTGCGTGCGTCTCGGACGGATCGCGCAGGTGAAGCGGTGCTGCCGAGGGGACTACTCACACCTTCGGCGGCATGAGCGGCAGTGAAAGCCACGCGAGGCCGATATCGCGCCGCATGTGCGAGCAGCTCGTGCCGGCGGCGGCATCGTAGAAGATCGCGAGGCGGTTGCCGACGGGCAGGACCGACGGCATGCCGATGCATTTTTTGGCCCACGACGACGTTTGCCCATCGACGACGACGGCTTTCTTCCGCGGGTCCCACCGCGTCGGCTCCTCGGACCAATACACCCAGATGGCGTCGGTGTATTCGAGGACCTCGGTCGGCCCCGGCTCCGCGCCGATGTGGTTCGTGAACAAAAACCACAGGCCGTTCGCGGGTTCGTAGTAGAGCGCGGAATTTTCGACCTGTTCCTCCGGGGAGAACAGCGGCTCCGGGTCGATCGTCCACGTGCCGCGCAGGTCGCGCGTGCGGGCGATGCCGAGGGTGCGCTTGATGATGCGGTGGGCCGGCTCGGTGGAGGCGCTGAAAAACTGCAGGTATTCGCTGCCGTGGCGGATGATGTAGCCCGGGCTGGCCGTGGACGAATACCACATGCCCGGCTTGGGTAGGAACGGCCGGATGTCGTAGTGCTTCGTCCACGGGCCGGTGAGCTTCGGGGCGGTGGCCAGCAACGCCAGGTAAGGAAAGAACGGCACGAAATCCGGCGCCGGGGTCGCGTTGGGCGAGGCGACGTAATAGGCGTGCCAGCGTTCGCCATCGTGCATCATCCAGGGTGAGGCCGCCGTGGCGGAGTCGGGCATGCCCGGCGCGCCGAAGTCGAAGATCGGCCCGCGTTTTTCCCAGTGCAGCAAATCATCGCTCACCGCCACGCAGGCGAGCCAGCCCCGCGGACCGGAGCCGTCGTAGAACAAGTGGTATTTTCCATCCTCCAGGTAGACGATCGCCTCGCGCGCGCCCAGCAGGTCGCATTGGCCGGGACCGTCGCCGTGTTTCAGGACGATACCATGATCGCTGGCCGGCCAGCGGAGTTCACAGGCAGGGCGTCCATCACAATAGGAATCGGCGTTCGGCATGGGGCAGTGGGGGATGGCCGAAAAAGGCCGGGCGTCCAGGGCAAGGCAACGTTGGATTGATGCGTGCTGGCGGGCGCGGTGAAAGACCGCCCGGCCGTAATTTTCGACATGGGTTCGTAAGGCGGGCCATTCCCGCCGGGCGCCGGGCGTGCTACGCTGTGGGCATCATGAGCAACACCCTGGCCCCGGCTGCTACGCAACTTGCCTTCCTCGGCGGCTCGCCGGTCGGCGAAGTCACCTACTCGAAATTCCCGCAGTTCTCGCCGCGCGCCATCGAGCGTGTCGTCGAAGTGCTCCGCGCCGGCAAGGCCATCGGCCTCGGGCGGTTTCACTCGCCCGAGATCGAGGAAGCCGAGCTCACGATCTCGCGCTACCACGGCGGCCGCGAAGTGCTGGCGTGCAGCTCCGGCCACGCGGCGCTGCAAGGTGCGGTGGCGGGCCTCGAAATCGCCAGCGGCGATGAAGTGATCACGACGCCTTACACCTGGGGCGCGTCGATCTCGTGCATCCTCCACCAGAATGCGATTCCGGTGTTCGTCGATGTCGAGGCCGACACGGGGGTCATCGATCCGGCGAAGATCGAGGCGGCCATCACGCCGCGCACAAAGGCGATCCTTGCGGTGCATATTTTCGGCCAGCCGGCGAATTTGCAAAAGCTCCGCGCGATCGCGGACAAGCATAAGATTTTTCTCATCGAGGACGGCAGCCAGGCGCACGGCGCGGAAATCGGCGGCGTGAAGGTGGGTAATGTCGGCGATGCGGCCGGCTTCTCCTGCATGGGCGGCAAGGTGCTGCCGACGACCGAGGCCGGTTACCTTGTCACGCCGAAGAAGGATGTTTTCTGGAAAGCGGCGATGATCGGCCAGCACATGGGCCGTTCGCCGGAGAAGGATTTCCCGGATGACCTGCGCCCCTGGGTGGACTCGCTGGTCTACACGTATCGCGTGACGCCGCTCAACGCCGTGCTGCTCACGGAGCAGTTCGGCGTGATCGACTCGTGGGTCAACGAGCGTCGCCGGCATGCAGAGCTGTTCCGCGCGAAGCTCGCGGGTTCGCGCTACCTGAAGATGCCGAACTACGCGCCGGGCGTGAAGCCGGTGTATCATTTGCTCACGATGAACTTTGACGCGGCGGCGGCGGGCGTGTCGCGCAACACCTTCGCGGCGGCGCTGAAGGCCGAGGGCATGCTGGCGTTTGGCTACGTGCCGTCACCGATCCCGGACTGGAAGCGCCTGCACTGGCAGGGTTACCAGGGCCCGAAGGTTTCGTGGACGGCGGCGCTGGAGAAGTCCGGCATCGACTACCGCAACATGGCGCTCCCGAACTGCCGCCACCGCGTGGCCAACTCGATCGAGACGCGCTTTGACTTCATCGACGCGCAGGAAAATATGGTCAGCCGCATGGCGAACATCATCGAGAAAGTGGAAGCCAACATCGACGCGCTGCGGGATCACGAGCGCAAGCACGGTGCGGTGGCGGCGGCCAAGCGCTGATGAAAGCGGGCTTCGGCAGCAGCGACATCACCCCGCGTCTCGGCGTGCAACTGGCCGGCTACGGCCCGTATCGCAACCGGGCCGCGGCCAAAATCACCGCGCCGCTGCTGGCGCGCGCGATGGCGGTGACGGATGGCACGCGCCGGGTCGTGCTCGTCAACCTCGAGCTCTGCGGTGCGCCGCGGCCGATGGCTTGGAAGCTACGCGAAGCCGTTGCGGCGCGCACGGGTTGCCGGGCGGAGGATGTTTTTATCACCGTCACCCACACGCATAGCGGTCCGTCGCTCGGCGGAATGCTCGGGTGGGGCGAAGTGGACCCCATGTATTTGCAGACGCTGCCGAGCCGCGTGGCCGGCGCGGCTGCCGCGGCGGTGGCCGCGCAGAAAAAAATCGAGTGGCGCTACGCCGAGGTGCCATGCGAAGGCATCGCGATCAACCGCGAGACGGATGCCGGCGGCTGGCAACCGGTGGCGGAGCCGCTCGCGACGCGACTCGGGGCGAAGTGGCGGCCGGCGCGGCCGCAGGATACCGATCCGACGCTGCGCGTGCTGGCGGCTTACACGGGCGGAAAACTGGTGGGCGTGCTGCATCACTTTGGCTGCCACGCGGTCGTGGGCAGCGAGCAGACCTTCGATGTGCACGGTGATTTTGTCGGCATCGCGTCGCAGCACATCGAGCGCGCGCATCCCGGGGCGACGGCGATTTTCCTGCCGGGCGCCATCGGCGATATCAACCCGCCGGTCTGTCACCGCGGGCCGAAGGAGACGGGCCGCGCGCTGCGCGTGCTCTCGAAAAAGTATGCGAACGTGATCGAGCGCGGATTGCGCGTGGCGCAGCCGCTGGCGGTTGACGCGGTGCGCAGTGTGCAACGCGAGGTGCGGTTCACGCGCAAGCCATGGACGCGCGCGTGGATGAAGCAACGGATCGCGCAGCTGGAGAAACTTTTTGCCGCGCCGGGAGTGACGGATGATACGAAGGTCGGCCAGCCGCCGCTCAACACGAACGGCCTGAATATGGTGCGCCTGCAAGGGCTGCGCACCGTGCTGGCGGATTTCAAAGGCACACGCGGGCCGAACACCCCGGTGATGATCTCGGGCCTGCGGCTCGGGCCGGTGGCGTTGCTCGGCGTGGGGCTGGAGGTTTTTCACAGCCTGCAGGCGCCGGTGTTGGCGGGCAGTCCGCACCAGCACACGTGGCTCGTGAGCCTCGCGGGCGGCATCGGTTACGCCCCGGACGCGCGCGCGTGCGCGAAGCAAGGTTACACCGACGACCTCGTGCCTTCGATCGCGGGCGAGCGGCCGTATGCGAAAATCTATGCCGAGGTGCCGCGCGAGCTGGTGAAGATGGCGCGGGAGCTGGCCTGAACGCGTCCAACCGGGGCTATTTAGCCAAGGCCTCGGGGGCGAGGTCGCCGATCGATTGTTCGAGGGCGTGCTGATCCGTTTGCGCGATGCGGCCGGCGGTGGCGGGGAGCGGCGTGTCGAATTGGTAAGTGGGATCGCTTTGCTGTTTGCGCCAGGTGGCACGCATCTCGCGCCACGCGCTGACGAGCGTGCGAGGCTGGGGCATGTCGGCGGCGACTTCGTGGTGCAATTGCTTCAGGCGATAGCACGGCACGCCGGCATACATGTGGTGCTCGGTGTGCCAGTTCATGCGCCAGTAGAGAAACGTGGAAAGCGGATCCAAGGTGATGGTGCGCACACAGAGGCGGAAGTCGGGGACGTTGTCGCGCAAGCCGCAGTGCATGGGGACGGCCACGAGGTAGCGCCAGAGATTGCCGATGAAATATGAGAACGTGGTCAGCAGCGGGAGGAGCCAGAAGTTGAGCCACCAGCCGAGGCCGATCATCGAGAGGTGAAAGAGCACGATCACGCGGTCCCAGTTGACCGCCTTTTGGCGCTCGGCCGGGTAGCCTTCGTAGAGGGCGGCGAGCCACTCTTCGCCGGACGCGGTTGGATCGGGCCGGCCATCGGGGGCGGCGGCGCGCGGAAAAATGCCGAGGGCGGAGCGGATGACTTTTTTGACGGCGGGATAGACGCCGATGGATTCGAAGCCGCCGGTCACGTTGAACGTGAGCAATTGCAGGAGGTAGAGCGCACGCAGCGAGGGAATCTTGGGCAGCGTCACTTCGCGATCGCCGGTGGGGTGCAGCGTGTAGCGGTGATGATAGGTGTGGCTCATGGCATACTCGTGAAAATTGTGCCACGAGAGGACGCTATACACGCGGAGGAAAAACCGGTTGAGCCACTTGGTTTTGAAGACCGTGCCGTGGCCGAGATCGTGCACGGCGAGCCCGAGGAATGATGTCACGGTGCCGTGCAGGAACAGCGCGACGAAAAACAGCACCCATTGGTGTTGGAAATAAAAGAGCGTCGTGAGCAGGCCCGTGGCGGTGAAGAGGGCCAGGTGACCGACGGCTTGAAACAAGCCCTGGAGATCGCTGCGGCGGCTGAGTTCGCGGAGGCGGTCGGCGGGGATCGGGCAGCGATACCACACGACATTCAGGGTTTTGCACACCTCACTGTGGGATCGGTGGGGAAGACTCATGGGGCGTTTTTTGGGGCTAACGGCTGAAACTGCGAACCTGTTTGAAGCTGGATCTGGTGCTAGCTGTAGGAGGTTCGGGTGGCGCACCGGTGGGAAGACGAAGAAGGCGGAAGGTGGGCACAAAAAAGCCGCGCACGAAATGTGCGCGGCTGGAAGTTTTGCGGATGAGGCGTGAATTACAGGCCGAGGTATTTGTCGCGGCCGCGGACAAGGGCCTCCATCTTGCGATCGGAGACGGAACGCTTGAGCATCCAGAAGCCGCAGTCGGGGTGCACCCAGCGGACGCGGCCTTCGCCGACCTTTTTCTCGACGGCTTCGATGCGGGCCGCGATTTCGTCGGCGGTCTCAATGTGGTTCACCTTGATGTCGACGACGCCGATCCCGAGCGTGATCTTCTTGTCGATCTGCTTGAGGGCGTCGATGTCGCTCTTCGGGCGGTGGGCCAGCTCGAGGACGAGGTGGTCGCAGTGCAGGGCGTTGAGGAAATCAACGAGCTTCTGCCAGTTGCCCTTCTGGATGGTCTGGCCGCCGTAGTTGCCGAAACAGAAGTGGACGGCGCGCTCGCCCTCGATCTGGTCGAGGACGACGTTCATGGAGGCGGCGGCGAGCGGGGCGTCCTCGGGGTTGCCGGGGATGTTGGCTTCGTCGACCTGGATGCAGGGGGCAGGGAGGCCGGGCATTTGCGCGGCGAGGACCTCGGCGAGGGCCATGGTGAGCTTGTCGAAGCTGCCGTAGTGGTGGTCGAGCAGTGTGCGCGCCAGCATGTAGGGGCTCGTGACGGTGAATTTGAAGGGACCGCCGGCGACGGCCGCGGCGCGCTGGCAATCAGCGAGAAGGTTGAGCGAACCTTCGCCGAGCTTGCCGGTGACGACACCGGCGGGCTTGCGCCGGAAGCCCATGGGATGGTGGCGCGAAAATTCCTCGGTAACCGAGCGACCGACGACGCCGGTGATACCGGACATCGGGCGGATGAAATACTCGATCATGCCGTTCGTGTCGGGGTGGTTGACATCGAAGCGGTAGAGTTCGCCGTCGGTCGGGAGGTCGATGCCGGCCTGACGCTGGATATCGAACACGACACGGGTGGCATCAATCACGGCCTGCTCGCTGGGGAGGGCGGCCAACCAGTCGGGCACGGGATACGAGCCGACCGTGGTGGTGAGGATGCGCGGTTTGGAAGGGATTTTGTAGGCCATGGAGGGGGCAAACAAATCAAACGGCGCTGGGATAACGAGCAGAAATTGAAGGAGTAGGAGACGTCGGCGGAGGCGAAAAGGCGGAGCTGGATGTGGGAAGATCCAATTGAGGCACGCGTGCGCGAGTTGAGGCCAGGATTTGACGAAATGAAGCTTAGCTCGGGTGCGAAGTAGGTTTTATGTAATTTAAAATGAATGTTTTGCGAGATAAGGAATGAAGTGGAGAGGCGGTGGATCAGTGGAAATGAAATATAATAGTGACGGCCTGACCCCATCATGCCCAGTTCCAGCGGATGACGCCGACGTGATAGCGGCGGTGGGCGGGGACGCCTTTTGAGTAATAGGCAGTCACGAGCAGGCCATCTTCCAACTGCACGGTCGCCGGGTAGCCGCCGTCAGGGTGGAGCAGGAAGGAATCGAGGGAGTTGTTGGAGCCTTCCAGATCAACAAGGACAACCGGATCGCTCCAAGTTGCGCCGCCATCACAGGAGCGCTTGGCGCCGATCCCGTAGAGGGCCTCGGTGCGGATCCCATAGGTGAGGAGCAGGGAGCCGTCGTGCAGCCGGAGGAGCGAGGCAGGGTGCTCGTGGCGACTGGTCAATGGCTGCACAAAATTCCACGTGCGCCCGAGGTCCGCGGAGGCGAACAGTTCCAAGCGTTGTTCACCGTAGGTGCGGACGGCGGCAAGGAGGCGACCGTCAGGCAAGGGGAGCCAGGTGGATTCGTTGTGGCGATCAACCTGACCGAGCGTCCCGCGCGGGATCCAGGTGCGGCCGTCATCGGCACTGGTGTAAAAATGCACGCGGTCCGAATACAGCAGGCTGCCGAGACTGCCGTCGGGGAGGACGTGGATGTCGCCGAACGGCGTGAGCCGGGGTCCGCCATCCGGGGTGGGGTAACGCGGCTGGCCGGTGGAGGCAGGCTGGATTTCCTCAACGGGAGCGGTGAGCGCCGGGAAATTTTCCCAAGTGCGTCCGCCATCCTGCGAACGGGCGGGGATCGGCTTGAGCGTGTGGTGTCCTTCGTGACCGGCGCGGGTGCCGCGTGGCGGCCGACCGCTCCAGCCGGAGACAATTGCCACGAGAGCCTCATCGCGCGCGAGACCGGCGGCAAAATTGATGCGATTGGTGCCGGGAGCGTGTGGCACGGGCACGCCGCGTTTTTGCCAGGTGCGGCCGCCGTCGGCACTGCCCCAGCATTCGGCGGCGCCTTCCCAATGGCCGTGACACGGCTCGGGCCAGACGAGGACGGCGAGGTCACCGCCGGGCAGCAAAGTGAGATTGGGCCAGCCGCAGGCGTGGTCGATGGCGACGTAACGTTCGAGAATCAGGGGACCGGGGGGCATGCTAGGGGAAAGCGCGATCACGTTTTGTGGTGTGCCGGTCACAGTCCACCCCAAAGCAAACCGGCCGCGCACGGAGATTTTTTATGACAACCCGGCGCACGCGATGGAAAAGCCCCCTTGCCAGCGGTGCAGTCGCCCGCAAGTTTTTCCATCCACCCCCATGGGCAACGTTGTTAAAATCTACGATACGACCCTGCGCGATGGCACGCAGGGCGAGGGCATCAGCTTTTCTGTGGCAGACAAACTGCGCATCGCGCAACGGCTCGACGAGTTCGGGGTGGACTACATCGAGGGCGGCTTTCCGGGGTCCAACCCGCGCGACATCGCGTTTTTCGCCGAGGCGAAGCAGCTCAAGCTGAAGCATGCCAGGCTGGCCGCGTTTGGCGCCACGCGGCGTGCGGGGGTCAAGGCCGCGGAGGATGCGCAACTGAAGCTGCTGCTGGAGAGCGAAGTGCCGGTGCTCACGATCGTCGGCAAAACCTGGCGGTTGCACGTGGAGGAAATCCTCCGCACCACGCCCGAGGAGAATCTCGCGATGATCGAGGACAGCGTGCGCCACCTTGTGTCGCAGGGCCGCGAAGTGATCTACGACGCGGAGCACTTTTTCGACGGCTACCTCGACAATCCCGACTACGCGCTGCGCACGCTCGAGGCGGCGCTGTGCGGCGGGGCGAGCAACCTCACGCTTTGCGAAACCAATGGCGGCAAGCTCGTGCCCGAGGTCGCCCGCATCGTCGGCGCGGCGGTCGCCCGCTTCGGCGGCGACAAAGTCGGCGTGCATTGTCACAACGACAGCGGCCTCGGCGTGGCGGTCTCGCTGGCCGGGCTCGAGGCGGGGGCGACGCTCCTGCAGGGCACGATCAACGGCTACGGCGAACGCGTCGGTAACGCCAATCTCGTCACCATCCTGCCGAACCTGCTTTTGAAGATGGGCCGCACGGCGCACTGCGCGCCGAACCTCGCGGAGCTGCGCGACCTCTCGCTCTTCTTCGACGAGCTGGCGAACCTGCGCCCCGACCCGAAGGCGCCCTACGTGGGTCGCTCGGCGTTTGCGCACAAGGGCGGACTCCACGCCAATGCCGCGCAAAAAGTCGCGCGCAGCTACGAGCACATCGACCCGGCGCTGGTGGGCAACCGCACGCGCGTGCTCGTTTCCGACATGGCAGGGCGCAGCAGCTTTGCGCTGAAGGCGAAGGAGCTCGGCCTCGCGTTCGACGAGAAGCGACCCGAGGTGAAGGCACTCATCGATGAGCTCAAGGAGCGCGAATTCCGCGGCTACGAATACGAGGCGGCCGATGCGTCGTTCAAACTGCTCGCCGCTCAGCATCTCGGTGACCGGAAAACTTTCTTCGAGGTCGTGGGCTACCGCGTGATCATCGAGCGTCACGATACCGAGCTCTGGGCCGAGGCGACCGTGAAGCTCCGCGTCAACGGCGAGATCGTCCACACCGTCGCGGAAGAGACCGGTCCGATCGGCGCGCTGGACCAGGCGCTCCGCCGCGCGCTCACGCCGTTTTATCCGCAGCTGGGGCAGATGATCCTGCGCGACTACAAGGTGCGCATCCTCGAGAGCAACGCCGGCACCGGTTCGCGCACGCGGGTGTTGATCGAGAGTGGCGACGGCCGCGGCGTCTGGGGCACGGTCGGCGTGAGCGACAACATCATCGACGCCAGCTGGGAAGCGCTGCGCGAGGCGGTGGAGTTCAAGCTGGCGCAGGCCTGACCGATTTTTTCGTCAAACGCAGTCAACGCCCGGGCTTCGCGGCCCGGGCAACTTCCGCCCACTTCCATGAACGCACCGCTTTTCGCCACGCGCACGCTTTACGCCCCCGGGCATTTTGGGAACAGCTACGAATCAATGGGCGACAACGAATTTCGCGCCCGGCTCACCGAGTGGCGCGACTGGGGCTTTAACGAATACGCCGACTGGTTTGATCCGGCTAACTGCGGCGACCCCTACCCGAAGCCCTACTACGACCTCGGCTGGGTGTTGCGTGCCGCGAAGAAGCGGCACTTTGCCATCGCCCAGTCGCTCGGGCTGCCCTGCGTGGCGGTGCTCACGCCGAACACGGTTTTCCAGGACCAGTGTGATCCCGACGTATTGGCGACGAAGACGGAGCGCATTTTCGGGCAGCTGGTGTGTCCCTCCGTGCCGCGCGGACGTGAGATCGTCCTGCGCAA
Organism: uncultured Opitutaceae bacterium; assembly: GCA_964525935.1. Classification (GTDB taxonomy): domain Bacteria; phylum Verrucomicrobiota; class Verrucomicrobiia; order Opitutales; family Opitutaceae; genus UBA2377. The sequence continues at coordinate 385,710 of CAZGJZ010000003.1, forward strand.
CCATGAGAATTACTTCAAGGATCTCGCCGACACCGGCATCAAGCTGCGCGCCATCGCCGCCTGCCCGTATGATTTCGGCGGCTGCGCCTGCGAGAAGTGCAACCCGTGGATTCTGACCTTTGCGAAGCTGTGCCGGGAGGTTTACGCGATTGCGGAAAAATATCACCCGGGCGTCGAGATGCGCATGATCGGCTGGTGGTGGTCCGCGGAAGAACACCGGCTGTTCGCTGAATGGGCCGACGCCGAGGCGCCCGGCTGGGTGAAGAGCATCACGCAACATATTCCCTACAGCCAGAGCGACGTGGCGGACGTGCCGCTGCCGAAGGGTTGTGCGCGCCAGGCGTTTTTCCACATCAGCTACGCCGAGGGCGCGGAGCCGCGGGATTTCTACGGCCACCTCGGCCCGATCATCGCCGCCGAACGCATCCCGCGCACCATCGCGGCGCTCAAGGCGCGCGGCTGCACGGGCTGGATGGCTTACACCGAGGGCCTTTACGACGATGTGAACAAGATGCTGCTCGCCGGCCTTTCTTCCGGGAAACAGGCGACGGCCGACGACGTGTTGCGCACCTACGTGCGGCAGTATCTCGATGCCGACGCGACGAACCCCGAGGCGTGGGTCGGCTGGCTGAAACGCTGGGGTTTTCCTTTCGATGCGGATATTGCGCGCGCCCTGCGCGAATTCCAGGAGCTGCATCCCGGGACCGTGTCCGACCGCCCGGCGGCGTGGCGGTTGCGCCAATGGGAATTGAAGCTGCGGATGATGCAGCACCACTTCGCGGTGCTGGCGGCGCCGGAAAATTCGCCGGCCCGGCGCGAGGCGGCCGAGGCGTTCTGGGCGCAGAACGAAATCCTCAACCGCGAAGTCTACGGTCTCGGCCAGCAACGGCATATTTTCTGCCGCGATTTCTCCACGATCAAATGGCAGCACGAGGTGGAGAAAGTGCGCTGGACGTTGCAGGAAGCGTAAAACCGCTCGCAAGTTTTCTACTGTTAGCAGCCTCAATCATTTGACGGTTGGACCGCGAGCGGACGTTCTTGGGCCTCCGGCCCCCGGCTGGTTTACCCGTGGATACCCCGACGCCCGATACCCCGACACCCGATACCTCAGCGCCCAAACTGCACAAGGTGGGGACCCTGGCCTACACGCGCGGCGCGCTGATCCAGGTCATGTTCTGGATGCTGTGGGGCGTCTTCTTTTTTCAGCTGCTCCAAAGCCTGCCCGCGATGGTGGTGCCGTTGCAACTGCGGTGGGCCGGCGCGAGCGACACGCTGATTGGCTTCAAGAGCAGCCTGTCTTCACTGGTGGTCTTCTTTTGGTTTCCGGTGGTGGGCTCGTGGAGCGACCGGCATCGCGGCCTGCTGGGTCGGCGGCGGCCGTTTATCTTGTGGAGCATTCCGCTCATGCTCGGCTGCCTGTTTCTCTTCGCGGTGGCGAAGCCCGGCGGCGGGCTGGTGTATGCCGCGCTCCTGGGACTCGGTTTGGGCGAAACGCTCACCGCGGCGAGTTGCACCGTCGGCTGGATTTTCGTCGCGCTCGTGGTGTTCATGCTGGTCAACGCGCTCCTCGTGCAGGGTTACGGTTGCCTGGTCGCCGATGTGATTCCGCCCGAGGTGATGGGCAAATTCACGGGTTTCTACCGCGCGCTCGGGGCGTTGGGTAGCCTGGCGTTCAACCGCTGGGCGCTGGGCTGGGCCGAGGCCTACACTGTCGAGGTCTATGCCGTGGTCGGCCTGCTCTACGCCGCGGCGTTTCTCCTCATCGTCTGGCAGGTGAAGGAAGGTGACTATCCGCCGCCACCCCCGAAACCGAAGGGCGGCAAGCTCGGCGCCGTCAAAACCTACCTGCGCGAAAGCTTCGGCCATCCGCTTTATCTTAATTTCTATCTCGCGACCTTTTTCAACTGGGCCTCGCTGGCGCCGATCGGCTACCTCGTGTTTTTTGCGACCGATGCGGGCCAGCCCGGCTACGCGGCCACGCTGGGGCTGTCGCTCGACGAATTCGGCAAGGTGAAGGGCTGGACGTTTTTGGTGCAGATCCCGGTGTTCCTGATCGTCGGCCAGTTCGTGGACCGGTTTCACCCGGTGCGGGTGGCGATCCTCGGCATGTTTTTGGAGAGCGTGACTTTCCTGTGCTGCTATTGGTTTACCCATGACGCCAACAGCCTGCTGTTCTGGTTGTGCCTCAACCAGGCCGCCATCGCGGTTTACCTCGGGGCCTACATGGCGCTCGCGCCGCGGATCCTGCCGCGGGAGCGCTACGGACAGTTTCTCAGCGCCAACGGCATCTTTGGCATCACCAGCCTGATCATCGCCCCGCCGTTGGTGGGCAAACTGCTCGAGGTGATCCGCGACTACCGCTATATATACCTGCTCTGCGGACTCTGCACCGCCCTGTCGATGCTCGCATCCTGGACGCTCTACTTGCAGTGGAAGAAACACGGCGGTGATGCGGGCTACACGCCGCCCGAAACCGGCACCCCGACTGCACCGGCGCCGTGACGGAGTGGGTGGGTGAAAGGCGCGCGGGCGCGTTCCTACGGGTAGTAGGGTCGGGCGTTTGACGGTTTCCGGCGCAGCGAGCCTGATCGGGTTCCGGCGATTTTTCATTGTGGATACCCCGACTCCTGCGACCTCCGCGCCCAAGCTTTATCGGGTAGGCACGCTCACCTACACCCGGGCGGCGCTGCTCCAGGTGATGTTCTGGATGCTGTGGGGGGACTTTTGCTTCCAACTGCTGGAGTCGCTGCCGGCGGCGGTGATCCCGCTGCAACTCCGCTGGGAAGGCGCGAGCGACACGCTGATCGGATTGAAAGGCAGCATCTCGTCGGTGATCGCGTTTCTCTGGTATCCGATCGTGGGCGCGCAAAGCGACCGGCATCGCGGGCGGCTGGGCCGGCGGCGGCCGTTCCTGTTGTGGTGCATCACGCCGGTTATCCTGAGCCTCGTGTTGCTGGGGGCGGCCAAGCCGGCGGGTGCGCTGCTGTTTGAGGTGGTGTCGTCGCTGGGTTTCGGCGCATCCGTCACGCAGGCGGGCTGCACGCTGGCGTGGATCGGACTGAGCATGGTGCTGTTTCTGGTTTTCAACGCCTATGTGGTGCAGGTTTACGCCTGCCTGGTGGCGGATGTGATTCCGCCAGGGGTCATCGGCAAATTCACGGGCGTTTATCGCGCGGTCGGGGCGCTCGGCAGCCTGGCGTTTCACCGCTGGGCACTCGGGTGGGTGGAAACGCATACGCTGCAGGTTTACCTCTCGATCGGCGCGCTCTATGCGACGGCGTTTCTGCTGATCGTCTGGCGCGTGAAGGAAGGGGAATATCCGCCGCCGCCGCCCAAGGCCCCGGGCGGACGGCTCGGGGCGGTGAAGGGTTATTTGCGGGAGAGCTTCAGCCACCGGTTTTACCTGAATTTCTACGCGGTGACGTTTTTCAACTGGGGTTCGCTCGCGCCGCTTTCGTTCGTGGTGTTTTTCGCCACCACGTCGGGCCAGGCCAACTACGCGGCGACGCTCGGGCTTTCGCTCCAGGAGTTCGGCGAGGTGAAGAGCTGGACCTTCCTCGTGCAGATTCCGGTGTTCCTGATCGTCGGATTTTTCGTGGACCGGTTTCATCCGACGCGGGTGGCGATTGCAGGCATGTTACTGGCGGGCCTGACCTACTGGGGCTGCTTCCATTTTATCCACGATGCCGGCAGCCTGTTGCTGTGGTCCTGCCTCAACCAAATCGCCATGGCGATCTACCTCGGCGCCTTCATGGCCATCGCTCCGCGGCTGTTTCCGCGCGAACGTTACGGCCAGTTCGTAAGTGCGAACCTGATCTTTGGCGTCAGCGGGCTGATCATCGCCCCGCCGCTGATTGGGGCGCTGTTCGAGCTGATCCGCGATTACCGCTACCTGTATCTGATCAGCGGCCTCTTTACGGTCTGTGGCGCATTGGCGTCCTACACGCTCTACCGGCAGTGGAAAACGCTCGGTGGCGATTTGCACTACGTGCCGCCGGAGGTGGGCGCCAAGGCCGCGCCGGCTGCGACGCCAATTTGATCCCAATCTTGTATGAACCCCACTGAAGCCTTCGCTACTCGCACACCTGATTCCGCCGCGGAACGCACGCGGCACACTTGGAACACGGCGGTCGCCGCCGCGTTTTCCGTCCCGTTCACCCCGCCGGGTGAGGGCGATAAAGTCTGGGCGCTGACCGTGCCGGTGAAAGCCAGCCGTCAGACGATGCTGATCGTCGACCTGCGTCTGGATTGCGGCGCGGCCGGCGGCTACCGGACCAGTTTTGTGGTTGAATGGGCGGGCTGGAACACGATGCATTTCACCGCCTCGTCGCTAAAGCCGGAGGGCGAACCGCCGGGCTTGCATGCGGTGCAGCGCATCGAGTTCACGGCGGGCAGCGCGACCTTCGCGGGCACGGTGCTCGAACTGGGGCAGGTGACGTGGCTGGAGGATTCACCGCTCGTGCGCGTGACGCCGGGCGAAGACATGGTGGTGAACTTCCTCGCGGCGCGGATGTGGGACCGCGGCGACTGGACGCATACGGGCGACGCAGCGCTGCCGGCCGGCGAACAGTCACTGGATGTGGCGTGGATGTATGCGAATCTCCGTTATCTCCAGAAACCGGGGCGTCGCCATCGGACCGCCTACACGCGGCGGATGAATGTGGATATTTCGGCATATCAGGCGGTGTCGTTGTTTACCGCGACGGACCGGCGCGCATGTTTCAGCCTCGTGCTGCAAATCGACGGACGCAGTGAACGCGTCATCGACCGGCGGCGCGGTATCGGCGGCGGCGATGAGATGCGTGCCCTGATTTCCGGGCGCCGGCTCGAGGCGCTGACCATCGAACTCGAACAAGCCGAAGCGGAAATCACCGACGCGATCGACGTGCAGGTTGCTTCGTCGATTCGCTGGATTTTGCTGGAACGCAAAGGCACCGATCCCGCCAGCGTGGGTGAAGTGCACGGCATCCCCGCCGTGCCGCCGCCCGCGGCCGTGGGCGTGTTGGAGCAGGAGGTTCTACCCGTGGGCCTGTTCGTGAGCCGGGATGATTTTCTGCGCTTGCGCGAGGCGTCGCGCCGGCCGGGGCTGTTGAAGAAAATGGCCGATGAGATCATCGCCGAGGCGGAGTCGCATGCGGACTACCGGCCTGAACGCTACGCCGGCCGCTACCTCCCGGTGGATCTCGGCAACCAGGGTTGCGAACGCCGCGTGTCGCCGGCGGACCAGATGTATCACGTCAACAGCAGCATGGTCTACGGGGCGGTGGCGTATGCGCTGACCGGCGATGTCCGACACGGGCAGACGGCGCGTCGCGCGCTGTTTACCGTGCTGGCGTGCACCGCGTGGCAGGCGGGTTTGCCAAGCCGCATCCCGTGCGGGCTGCCGGGTTATCGCGCGCCATTCATCGAGACGCATGCGGCCGAGTCGGTCGCATTGTGCTACGATTTCGTTTATCCACTCCTGTCGCCGGCAGAGCGCCGGGCGGTCGAGGATGCGCTCTACGAAAAGGCCCTGCCGTGGATCGACATGTATATGCGCCTGCATGGCGAGGGCTACCTGCTGATGAGCAACCAGGGCGCGGTTTACACCGCGGGGCTTGTGCTCACCGCGCTGGTGGCGCGACGCAGTCACCCCGACGTGGACGAAATCCTCGAGCGCACGATCCGCTGGTTTCCGCGGATGCTGGCGAATTACTACAAACCCGACGGCGCCGCCAACGAAGGACCGCGCTACTGGGAATACACCACGGAAAACGCGGTCTCCGCGCTCATCGCGATCACGCGGCACAAGGGCTGGGACGTGCGCGACTATGCGCCGGCGCACCTCGGCAAGACCATGGACTACATGGCGCACATGCGCTCGCTGGCGAGCGAGCGGCTCTCGTTCCTGCCGCTGGGCGACAACATCGAGAGCTCGGGTTTTCCCTACCTGAACGGCTCGTTCCTGTTTTTCGCAAAACACTACGGCGACCGGAACGCGCTGTGGCTCTGGCACGAGTATTTCGCGCAGCAGCCGAAACCGCCCGGCAGCGCGGGCTTTGGCAAGCGCATGACCGGCGCCTCCACGCCGTCGGCGTTGAAGGAGTTTTTGCTCTACGTCGACGCCGCGACCGGCCAGCCGCCGCTGGAGCCGGCCAAGCGCTTCGCCGACTGCGACCGGGTGCTCTGGCGCACGGGCGGGCGGCACGGCGACCTGCTGTTCTTGTTCGAGAGCGGTCCGCAGACGTTCGAGCACACGCACCGCGACAAGGGCGAGTTTATCCTCGAGGCTTTCGGCGAACGCCTCGCGACCGATCCGGGCATGATCAAGTATCAGGATCCCGCGCACTATTTCTACAAGGACACGTCGTATCACAACGTAGTGACGCTGCGCGGTCGCAACCAGGACTACCGCGATGCCCAGCGCGCGGTCGTGATCGAGCGCTTGGACACCGGCGGGACGTGCGACTACCTCGTGGCCGATCTGGCGAATTCCTATAAGGCGTTTTCCAAATACCGGCGCCGCGTGCTGTTTGTGCGGCCGCATTATTTTTTGATTTTGGACGAAGTGGTGGCGGATGAGCCGGGATTGGAGTGGAATTTCCACAGCGGCGTGCCGGTGGCGGGCATGGACCTGGCGACCGGCCTCGTGCGACTGCAGGGCACGAAGGGTGGATTGGTTTTTGCCCTGGGCAGCGACCGTCCGCTCAAGGCGACGACCGGCCGTTATGAATCCGAAGGCGTGACCTTGTCGCACAATCTCGTGCTGACGCAAACGGAGCCCGCGCCCGCGATGACCGTGGCGGCGTTGCTCGTGCCTTATGCGGTCGCAGGCGATGTCGTGCCGCAGGTGAGCGTCCGCGTTGAAGGCTGCGAATTTCGCTTCACGACGACGGGTCGGTGGGGAACTGATGAAGTGAGCTGCGACGTGAGCGGTCGCGACGGCCGGGCACCGCGGATCGACGTGCAGCGGGACGGCAAGCAGGTTTTCGCCGCGGAGTTGTGAGGGCAGGGAACGCGGGCGGCTCGCCCGCATTCCCGTTACGCGCCCACCGTGAGCACGAATTTGAAGAACAGCAGAATCACGCCGACGAAGGCGCAGCAGCTCACGAAGCCGATCGTGTCCTCCTTGTTCCACTTGGTGAATTCCCAGTTCGTGCCCGGCAGGAGTTTGCGGTGATCGTAGCGGCGCGGGTTGGCGTAGCTCGTTTCGACGTCGATCGCGTCTTGGTCGAGCGTGGCGGCGATGGGCGTCTGCATGCGCACGTAGAAACGGTCGAGCCGCGTGGCGTCGGTCGGTCGCGTGAGCAGGCTCATCACGACGAGGATGAAAATAGGCAGCAGCGTATCGACGAGATAGCGTGTGGTGAGGAGCTGGGCGGGATTGAATCCTGCGACATCGAAGCCGAGCAGCGCGGCGACGTAAAGTTCGACGCGGAAGAGGCCGAGGCCGGTCTTCGGAGACGACAGGTCAGACGGATTGGTGCGCACCACGCCTTCTTCAAAGTAGACCGAGACGGGTTCGACGCGCTGGGTTTTCGTGATGGTGGCACCCTCGGCTTGTGCGCGGCCGGCTGTGACATCGGCGGCGGTGGCGCGGGTCTCCACAGTGACGACGCGTTCGCGCGTCATGAGCGTGAGCGCCTTGGATTGAGCGAGGGCCGGAACGAACGAGACGCCCCATGGGAGAACGACGATGAAGATGAGCGTGGCGATCACTTGCACGCGCACGGCGGTCTCGGTGACGCGCCGCCAGATGAAGATCATCGTGATGGGCACGCCCCACACGACGAGCAGGATGATGGCGAATTTCAGCAGCGCGATGATGCTGTTGAGGTAAAGACCGACGCACACGCCGAGGCCGAGCACGAGCGGGACGGTGAGCCGCGCGATCACCATGTAGTGGCGTTCGGATTTTCCCGGGAAGAGCGGCTCGTAGATGTTTTTCACCATGAGGCCGGAGAGGACGACGGAAGTCGCGCCGAGCACGGCGAGTTTGCCGCCGAGGATGCCGATGATCATCACGCCGATCAGGCCGATGGGGAGCAGGGCGTTGGTGAGCAGGCCCCAGGTTTGGTCGGGGTCGGAGAGATGCGGGCCGAAGAGCGCGACGGCGATCAGGCCGCAGAAGCACCACGCGATGGTGACGAAGCGTTTGCAGAAACCGCCGCTGACGACGCCGATGCGGGCGGCGAATTCGTTCTTGGCCGAGCCGGCGATGGTCATGTTGGCCTGTGAGCCAACGATGCCGACGAGTTGGATGAAGAGCAGCGCACCAATCGAATACCAGGTGTATTCACTCGCGGCGGCGCCACCGAAGACGTTGAAATAGGACTCGGGCAGTTTTTCGTGCAGCCCTTGCAAGCCGCCGATTTTGGCGAGGCCAAACGGGATCAGCATGACCGAGATCACAATCACGAGCACCGCCTGCAGCGCATCGACGACGGCCGAGGCTTTTAACCCGCCGAGCATGACGAAGAGCGCGACGAGTGCCGAGGTAACGAGGTAGAAGAGGACGGGATTGAGGTGGCTGACGTAAGGCTGCAACTGGCCGCGGTCGTAATATTCCTTGAGCACGGTGTAGCGGTCGGCGGCGGCACCAGTGAGGCCGGCGGCCTGAGTGCGCGCGGAGCGGAGCTGGGTGAACTCGTGGTAGTCGGCGACCTTCTGGCTTTCGGCGGGAGTGTATTCAGCGACTTCCTTCACCATCATCGGCTGGAGGGTCTTCAGGGCGACGACGTTGCCGGCGGCGATAACAACCACGGCGATGAGAATCGTGCTCACCGCGTAGAGCGAGGCGAGGAAACGTCCGCCGAAGCGGTCTTGAAAGAGATCGGCCATCGTCGTCAGGCGCACGCGGCGGAACCAGACGCAGCTAAACCAGAAGTAGGGCGTAAGGAAAAGGGTGATGAGTGCGAGCCAGGCGCCACCCGCGCCCTGGCGATAGACCGAACTCGAAGTCGTGGTGGCCTGACCCGGATCGGTCATGTTGCCGAAGCTCAGGAAGAACTGGAACCACTTGCCGAGGGAGCGGCCGCCGAGGAAGAAATCGCTCTCACCCTTATTCTGGTGGGAGAACATTTTGCCGATCGCGAGGACGGCGATCATGTAAACGATCAGAATGAGGGTATCAATCCAGTGCAGGCCGAGAAAGGACATGGGAAACGAAGGGACGGGGTAGAACGGACGCGAGGGTTAGGCGCGGGTTGTAGATGGGTGAAGCCGGCGAGTAGGGGAGGGCCGCGCAGCGAGCGCAAGCGGCGAAGGCGTCCGTGAAACGGTTGCAGGAAAAATGGGCGGTGATGTTTCCTGTCGTCGCTACGATCACCAAAGCCGCTTCTTGGCAAATGCGTGGCCCGAACCGGATTTCAGGTAAGTTTCAAAGGTCAGAGCCTGCGCCTTGTTCGAAAATGAAAGATAGGTGCGCAATCGCCATGGCCGGTCGGGTGCGGTGCTGGGATTTTTGCCGGCGTTGTGGTCGGCGAGGCGTTTTCGAAGATCCTCAGTGTAGCCTAGGTAGCGCTGGCCCGGGGTTGCATCGCTTTCGATCAGGTAAACGTAGTGCATGGGGACCGGTTTTTTTGGGGGGGCTAGGCCGAAATTTCGGAAGCGAATCCCATCGTTAATACAAAATAGCTCCGTGCTAATACCCATCACCGACGGGCGGCCCTGCTTCGCCGAGGCTTCGCAGGGCATGCTTCGCGCGAACGGTTGGCTGGCAGGTGTTTGCCCAAATCGGGTTCAGCTGGCCGTGCCATGCGAAGCCCAGCAGGGCGAAGCATGGCGGAGAGGGAGGGATTCGAACCCCCGGTAGGCTTTCACCTACACGCGCTTTCCAAGCGCGCGCATTCGACCACTCTGCCACCTCTCCGGTGTTGCCTGACGGGGCCGAAACCGGCCGTCGCCAGCGGGCGAAGGGGGCAAAGAAAGGGCGCCCCATGCTCCCGGGTCAATGGCAAATCCTTATCCTGTGCACCACGCTGATTATTTTGGAAAATGCCACTTGCACGCCCGGGGGCGGTCCATATCGCTGGAGCTGATTTTGTCCTTCCTCGCGACCACTTATTCACATGGTTTCCTCCAACACCGAACTGGCCTACAACAGCAAAATTGAAGGCGAAGTCATCGTCACGCGGGCCGATGCGGTGATTAACTGGATCCGCACCAACTCCATGTGGCCGATGCCCATGGGCCTCGCCTGCTGCGCCATCGAGCTGATGGGCGTGGGTGGCAGCCGCTTCGATATCGCCCGCTTTGGCGCCGAGGTGATGCGCTTTTCCCCGCGTCAGGCCGATTGCATGATCGTCGCCGGGACCGTGACTTACAAAATGGCCTCCGCCGTTCGCCGCATTTACGACCAGATGGCCGGCCCGAAGTGGGTCATCGCCATGGGCGCCTGCGCCAGCTCGGGCGGCATGTATCGCAGCTACGCGACCCTGCAGGGCGTGGATCGGATCGTGCCGGTCGACGTTTACGTCAGTGGCTGTCCTCCCCGTCCCGAGGCCTTGCTCGACGCGCTGATCAAGCTCCAGGACAAGGTCAAACGCGAGCGCTCCGCCAAAAACCTCCTCAGCGCCTAAACGCCGCCTTTTCCCCGCCGATCCCTTTCCCGCGCATGTCCGCCACCGTCGACGTCACGTCTGCCCTCCGCGAAAAGTTCCCGCAAGCCACGCCGCGCGCGAGTCTCGACCACGAGGCCGTCAACCTCCCCGTCGCCGATGTGCCCGCTGCGCTGCAGCTCCTGCGCGATGAGTTCGCGTTCGACCTGCTGACCGATGTGACGGCAGTCGATTGGGCCGAGGGCGTTTCGCCGCGCTTCACGGTGGTGTATCACCTGTTTTCGACTACGCGGCATGTTTACCTGCGTGTTGCCGCCGACTGCGTTAACGACCTTGAGCCCACCGCGCCGAGCGTCGTTGCCCTTTGGGCCGGCGCCAACTGGCACGAGCGCGAGTGCTACGACATGTTTGGCATCAAGTTCACCGGCCATCCCGACCTGCGCCGCATCCTGATGTGGGACGAGTATCCCTACCACCCGTTGCGCAAGGAGTTCCCGCTCGCCGGTATCGAGACCGCGCTGCCGGACGCCGAGATCACCGCCGAAACCGGCACCAAGGTGATCGCCGCCCCGATGGTCGGCGGACCCTTCGTGGCCTCGCCCGGCGAGATTAATCTGACCGAGGCCGAACCGCGCGCCAAGGACGAGAGCTGGAGCGAGCGCCGCGAGAAACCCGAAGCCTGATTTAACGACGACATGGCCACCGAATTTGCCTTTCCCGACACCGCTGCGAAGTCCTCCTCCGCCGGCGGTGAGTTCCAGACCGAGAAGATGTCGCTCTCGATGGGCCCGTCGCATCCGTCCACCCACGGCGTGCTCCGCCTCCAGCTCGAACTCGACGGCGAGGTCGTGACGAAGTGCGATCCGGTGCTCGGCTACCTGCACCGCGGCGACGAGAAGATCGCCGAGAACATGACTTACAACCAGTTCGTGCCCTACACGGACCGGTTGGACTACCTCGCCCCGCTCGCGAACAACATGGCTTACGCCATCGCGGTCGAAAAACTCGCCAAGCTCGAGGTGCCCGCCCGCTGCCAGGCCATCCGCGTCATCACCGCCGAGATGGCCCGCATCTCCGCCCACCTCCTCGGCCTCGGCGCCTTCGGCATCGATACCGGCGCGTGGACGGTGTTCATGTATTCGTTCACGGAGCGCGAAAAGCTCTACAAGCTTTTCGAAGAGCTCACCGGCGCGCGTTTCACCACGAGCTACAGCCGCATCGGTGGCGTCGCCCGCGACGTGCCCGAGGGTTGGAACGACCGCGTCAACGCGTTCTGCGACCAGTTCCTGCCGATCCTCGAGAGCATCCTTGCGCTGCTCACGCGTAATAAAATCTTCATGGACCGCACGGTCGGCGTCGGCGTCATCTCGAAGGAGGACGCGATCGCCTACGGCCTCACCGGCCCGAACCTCCGCGGTTCCGGCGTCGCGCTCGATCTCCGCAAGGACAAGCCCTACTCCGGCTACGACCAGTATGAATTCGACGTGCCGGTTGGCACGAAGGGCGACAGTTACGACCGCTACCTCGTGCGCGGCGAAGAAATGCGCCAGTCGGTCCGCATCATCAAGCAGGCTATCGCCAAGTTCCCCGCCGGCAAATGGTATGCCGAGGACGCGCGCCGCATCTACGCCCCGCAGAAGGACAAGGTTCTCACGAGCATGGAGGAGCTGATCCAGAATTTCATGATCGTGACCGAGGGTCCGCAGATGCCGGCCGGCGAAGTGTATTTCGAGGCGGAAAACCCCAAGGGTGCCCTCGGGTTCTACGTCGTCAGCAAGGGCGGCGGTGTGCCGTGGCGCCTCAAGATCCGCGCCCCCTCGTTCTGCAATCTCTCCATCCTCCCGAAAGTCTGCGCCGGCACCATGGTGTCCGACGTCGTCTCCATCCTCGGCTCGCTCGACTTCGTCATGGGCGAGTGCGACCGCTAAGTTTTTCCGCGAACCCAGCTCGATGAATCTCAAGCCCGCCACCCTTTCCCAGATCGACGAGGTGATCACCCATTACCCGGTGAAACGCAGTGCCACGCTCCCGCTGCTGCATCTCATCCAGGAGGACATCGGTTACATCCCGGAGGAGGCCATCACGTTTATCGCCACCAAGCTCGAGTTGCAGCCGATCAACGTCTACGAAGTCGTGACGTTCTACCCGATGTTCCGCCGCCAGCCGATCGGCCGCCGCCACATCAAGGTCTGTCGCACGCTCTCCTGCGCGCTCAGCGGTGGCTACAAAACCTGCGAAGCCTTCGAGAAGGAATTCAACACGCACCGGGGCGAAATCTCGCCCGATGGCGAAGTGACGATCGATTTCGTCGAGTGCCTCGCAAGCTGCGGCACCGCGCCTGTCGTCCTCATCGACGACGACCTCCACGAGAAGGTCGACTGCGCCAAGGCGAAACAGATCGCCGACCAGATCAAGGCTGAGGCCAAAAAACGCTGATTTTTCCGACATGCCCGCTCCCGAACAACGCCGCATCATTTTCAAGCACATCGACGAGCCCGGCTACTCGAACGATATCGGCTGCTACGTGCGCAACGGCGGTTACGAAGTCCTCAAGAAGGCCGTCACCCGCAAGCCCGAGGAGCTCATTGACGAGGTGAAGAAGTCCGGCCTGCGCGGCCGTGGCGGCGCCGGTTTCCCCTGCGGCGTGAAGTGGGGTCTCGTTGACCGCAAGAGCGGCAAGCCGATCTACCTTATCGTCAATGCCGACGAATCCGAACCCGGCACCTTCAAGGATCGCTACATCATCCATCAGGATCCGCACCAGTTGATCGAGGGCACGATGATCTCGTGCTTCGCGAACAACGTGAAGCAGGCCTACATCTACATCCGCGGCGAATTCCCGCACGGCGCCCGCATCCTCGAGAAGGCCCTCGCCGAGGCGCGCGCGGCTGGCTTCGTCGGCGCGAACATCTGCGGCTCGACCTACTCCTGCGACATCTTCGTCCACCGCGGCGCCGGCGCTTACATCTGCGGTGAAGAGACCGGCCTCATCGAGTCGCTCGAAGGCAAGCGCGCCAACCCGCGCATCAAGCCCCCGTATTTCCCCGCCGTTCTCGGCCTCTACCAGTGCCCGACGATTGTGAACAACGTCGAGACGCTCTGCCACGTGAAGTATATCGCGGAGCACGGCGGCGTGGAGTTCGCCAAGATCGGCACGCCCAACAACACCGGCACGCGCGTCTTCTGCGTTTCGGGTCACGTGCAACGCCCCGGTTACTACGAATTTCCCGCCGGCACGATCACGCTGGGTCAGCTCCTTAACGAGGTCTGCGGCGGCCCGTTGCCCGGTCGCAAATTCAAGGCCGTCATCCCCGGCGGTTCGTCGGCGAAAATTCTCCGCTTCGGCGAACGCTTCAAGGGCAAGCGCAAGGTCGGTCCCGATATGGTCGACTACGATTGGGCCGTCGAGGATGTGCCGATGGACTTCGATTCGCTCGGCATGATCGGCACGATGGGCGGCTCCGGCGGCGTCATCGTGATGGACGACTCGGTCAACATGGTCGAGGCGCTCGCCAACATCAACGCGTTCTACTCCCACGAAAGCTGCGGCCAGTGCACGCCCTGCCGCGAAGGTTCGCTGTGGATGAAGAAGATCACCACGCGCATGGTGCACGGCCAGGCCCGCGCCGAGGACGCCGCGCTGCTGAAGAGCGTGGCCGACCAGATTCCCGGCCGCACGATCTGTGCGTTCGGTGAAGCCTGCTCGTGGCCCACCCAGAGCTTCCTCGCGAAGTTCGGCGACGAATTTAAGCAGTATCCCGAGACCAAGAAGGCCGCGAAAACCGAAGCCGCCCACGAACTCGTCTAACCTTTCCCGCTCCGATGATTGCCACTCCCAAACCCGACCTCGTGACCGTCAACATTGACGGCAAGGAGATCGCCGTGCCGAAGGGCACCAACGTCATCGAGGCCGCGCGCCTCGTGAACGTCGACGTGCCGCACTATTGCTACCACCCGAAGCTCTCGGTTGTGGGCAATTGCCGCATGTGCCTCATCGAAATGGGCATGCCTGCCGTCGATCCCGCCACCAAGGCGCCGATCATGGACCCGGCCACCGGCAAGCAGAAGATCAACTGGATCCCGCGCCCCCAGATCGGCTGCGGCACGAACGTTTCCCCCGGCCTCCACGTCAAGACGACCTCGCCCATGGTGAAGGACGCCCGCGAAGGCGTGATGGAGTTCCTCCTCATCAACCACCCGCTCGACTGCCCGATCTGCGACCAGGCCGGTGAGTGCAAGCTGCAGGAGCAGTCCACCGGCTACGGCCGCGGCTACTCGCGCTTCATCGAGCAGAAAAACGTGAAGCCCAAGCGCACCCAGCTCGGGCCGCGCGTCACGCTCGACGACGAGCGCTGCATCCTCTGCTCGCGCTGCATCCGTTTCTCCAAGGAAGTCGCCAAGGATGACGTCCTCGGCTTCATCGATCGCGGCAGCTACAGCACGCTCACCTGCTATCCCGGCAAGGAGCTGAAGAACAATTACTCGCTCAACACCGTCGACATCTGTCCCGTCGGCGCGCTCACGAGCACGGATTTCCGCTTCAAGATGCGCGTCTGGTTTCTCAAGCAGACCAACAGCATCGACACCGAGTCCTCCGTCGGCGCCAACACCGTCGTCTGGTCCCGCGAAGGCACGATCTACCGCCTCACGCCCCGTCGTAACGACGAGGTCAACGACACGTGGATGGCCGACTCCGGCCGCGTGCTCTACAAGCAGGTCCAGGCCGCCGATCGTCTCAACGGCATCAAGGTCAACGGTGCCGAGAGCGGCCTCGATATCGCGGTTAACGCCGCGAACGAACTCTTCCGTTCCGCCGCAGGCGCCATCGCCGTCGTCGGCTCCGGTCGCAGCAGCGTCGAGGAACAGTTCCTCACGAAGCAACTCGCCGCCGCCCTCAAGGCTTCGACGAGCCTCGTCAGCCGGGCAGGGGAGGGCGACAAGCTCCTCATCTCCGCCGACCGCAATCCCAACGTCCGCGGCGCGCTCATCACCGGCCTCATCGCCGCGCTGCCGTCCGCGAAACTCACCGACCTCGCCGCGCAAATCGACGCCGGCAAGATCAAGGTCGTCGTCGCGATCAACGAAGACCTCGCCGCCGCCGGCCTCACCGCCGCGCAGCTCGCCAAGGTTTCCATCGTTTATCTCGGCACGCACGCCAACGCCACCAGCGTCGCCGCGAAGGTCGTGCTCCCGACGCTGACCGTGTTCGAAAAGAACGGCACGTTCGTGAACCAGCAGTTCCGCCTTCAGAAATTCGCCAAGGCCATCCCGGCTGTCGCGGGCGCGACCGACGACCTCATCGTCCTCGCCAAGCTCGTCAACGCCGCGACCGTCTCCGCGGCCGCCGCCTCCGACCTCGGCTCGATCTGGAAAGCCCTTGCCGCCGCCGTTCCCGCGCTCGGCCCGATCACTTACGCGAATCTGCCCGAAACCGGCCTGCTGCTCGACAGCACGCCCTTCGCCGCGCTGCCCTTTGTCGAGGGTGAGACACTCCACTTCAAACCCGCGGCCAAGGCCGCCGCGACCGCATGACCTGTTGCACCGCCATGTGTGAGTTCTGGTCCAATCTTCACCCGGTCGTCCAAGGCCTCATCAAGGGCCTTGCGGTGATCATGGTCATCTTCCCGCTCGCGGGCGCCTGTTCGCTCGCCGAGCGCAAGGTCTCCGCGTGGATGCAGGGTCGCCCCGGTCCCAACCGAGCCATCGTGCCGTGGGTCGCGTGGATTCCCTTTCTCGGCAAGTTCCTCCAACGTCTCGGTGTGTTCCACCTCATGGCCGACGGCGCGAAATTCCTCTTCAAGGAAGAGCCGCTGCCCGGTCACGTGAACAAGCTCTACTACATGCTGGCACCGGCCATCGCGCTCATCCCGGCGCTGACGACCGTCACCGTCGTGCCCTTCGGCGCTTACTACAACGAGCTCGGTGCCCTCGTTCCACTCGCGCTCGCCAATGTCGACGTCGGCCTCCTCGCGGTCTTCGCCGTTTCCTCGCTCGGCGTATATTCGGTGATCCTCGCTGGTTGGGCCTCCAATTCGAAGTATCCCTTCCTCGGCGGAATTCGCGCCTCCGCGCAGCTCATCTCCTATGAGCTTTCGATGACGCTCGCGGTCGTCCCGGTGTTCCTGTGGATCAACGCTCCCGGCCGCGACGCCTCGCTCAGCCTCGTGCGCATCGTCGAATTCCAAAGCCAGCCCGGCTTCTGGGGCGGTGCGTGGTTCCTCTTCACGATGCCGCTGTCGGCGTTCATCTTCCTCATCGCGCTCTTCGCCGAGACCAACCGCCAGCCCTTCGACATGCCTGAGTCCGAGGCCGATCTCGTCGGTGGTTTTCACACCGAATACGGCGCCTTCAAGTGGTCGCTCTTCTTCGTCGCCGAATACGCGCACATGATCATCGGCTCCGGGGTCTTCGCGCTGCTCTTCCTCGGCGGCTGGAATCCGCTGCCGTGGATCTCGCTCGCCGACCTCATCGGCTGGCTCACGCACCTCTCGACCTTCTTCGCGCATCCGATCGTGGTCGGTCTCATCTCGATCAGCATCTTCCTCGGCAAAATCATCGCGCTCATCTTCGTCTTCATGTGGGTCCGCTGGACGGTGCCGCGTTTCCGCTACGACCAGGTGATGATGCTCGGCTGGAAAAAACTCCTCCCGCTCGCGATCGCCAATCTCATCTTCTACACGCTCGGCATCGCGTTTATCTCCCAATAACTTTCCGCCATGGCTGTCATCACTGTTGAACGCAAACCGCTCTCGCTCGCCGAGCGCACCTACATGCCGCAGATTTTCAGCGGCCTGAAGACCACGTTCAAGCGCATGCTCAAGCCGGCCGAGACGCTCGAGTATCCCGAGCAGCGGCCGGAGATCCCGAAGAACTATCGCGGCGTCCCCACGCTCGTGAAGGATCCCAACGGCCGCGAAAAGTGCGTTTCCTGCCAGCTTTGCGAATTCGTCTGCCCGCCCAAGGCCATCCGCATCACGCCCGGCGAACTCCCCGAGGGCAGCGGTCGCGAGCACGTGGAAAAAGGTCCGCAGGCCTTCGACATCGACATGCTGCGCTGCATCTATTGCGGCCTCTGCCAGGAAGTCTGCCCCGAGGAGGCGATCTTCCTCCAGAACCAGTTTTCGATGACCGGCTACACCCGCGCCGAGATGGTCAACGACAAGGCCCGTCTCTACGAAATCGGCGGCACGCTGCCCGACCAGCATTTCAAGTGGGACAAGAAAAAGGAAGCCGCGGAGCACGGCAACGCACACTGAGCCATGACTGACCTGATGTTCTACCTCTTCTCCGCGTTCACCGTCGCGTGTTCGCTGGGCATGCTGTTCAACCGCAATGCGGTCAACGCCGCGATGTTCTTCCTGCTCAGCCTCGTCGGCATGGCCGGCCTCTTCGTGCTGTTGCAGGCCTACCTCCTCGCCGTCCTGCTCGTGCTCGTTTACGCCGGCGCCGTCGTCGCGCTTTTCCTCTTCATCGTCATGCTGCTCGATATGCAGGGCGGTCACCGCCCGGTCTTCAAGCGGGCCACGATCATCGCCAGCACCGCCGCCGCCGCGCTGCTCGCCGTCGGCCTGCTCTCGCTCCACACGCACGGCCAGCTCGCCTCGCCGACCATCGTCGGGGCCGCGGTGGGTTCGTCGCTCAAGGGCTACGCGCACCAGCTCTTCACCACTTATCTCCTGCCCGTGCAGATCGTCGGCTTCCTGCTGCTGATCGCCATGCTCGGCGTCATCGTCCTCAGTAAGCGTCACGAAGGCATGGAGGACGTCAAATGAAGCCCGACCTCAACACGTATCTCCTGCTCAGCGCGTTGCTCTTCGCCATCGGTTTCTTCGGTGTCCTGCTCCGCAAGAACACCCTCGTGATCTACATGAGCCTTGAGCTCATGCTCACGGCCTCGACCCTCGCGCTGGTCGCCTTCTCCCATTTCAACGGCACCATGGACGGCAACGTCTTCGTGTTCTTCATCCTGACGGTCGCCGCGGCCGAAGTCGCCGTCGGCCTCGCCATCATCGTCGCCCTCTTCCGCGCCCGCCAGACGGTGCAGGTCGACGAGCTCAACGCCCTTAAGAACTGACGCCATGACGCCAGTCCAACAAGCCCTCCTCATCCTCCTCCTGCCGCTGGCCTCGGCCGCGATCATTGCGCTGTTCCTGCGGCGCAAGGGCGCCATCGCCACCGCGGTCTCGGTGACCGCCGCCGCTGCGCTCGCCGGGCTTTCGCTCGCCCTCATCTTCGGCGGCGAGCGTTTCACCGTCACGCACGAGTGGCTGCGTCTCGGCACCTTCGCCGTCTCGCTCGGCTTCAAGTTCGATGACCTCGCCGCGCTGATGCTCTTCGTCGTCAGCTTCGTCGGCTTCTTCATTCACCTCTTCAGCACCGGCTACATGCACGACGACGCGGCCCGCGCCCGCTACTTCGGCGGCCTGTCGATCTTCATGTTCTCGATGCTCGGCATCGTCTTTGCCGACAATCTTTTCATGATGTTCATCTTCTGGGAGCTGGTCGGTTTCAGCTCCTACCTGCTGATCAACCACTATCACCACAAGCAGTCCGCGGCCGACGCTTCGAAGAAGGCCTTCATCGTGAACCGCGTCGGTGACTTCGGTTTCCTCCTCGGCATCATCCTGTGCTACGTGACTCACGGCACGGTGAACCTCACCGAACTCGCCGCGATGAACAGCGGCGGTGAAATCGTCTACAGCCGCCTCATCCCGCTGCTGCTTTTCTGCGGCGCTGTCGGCAAATCCGCCATGATGCCGCTGCACGTGTGGTTGCCCGACGCGATGGAGGGCCCGACGCCCGTCTCCGCGCTCATCCACGCCGCGACGATGGTTGCCGCCGGTATCTACATGCTCTGCCGCATTGAGGTCCTCATGGTTCCGCAGGTGCTGCACGTCATCATGTGGATCGGCACGATCACCGCGCTTTACGCTGCGTTGTGCGCCATCGTCCAAAGCGACATCAAGAAGGTCCTCGCTTATTCGACGCTCTCCCAACTCGGCTACATGGTCGCAGCATTTGGCCTGGGATCGCTCTATGTGAATCATGGCCATGAAGTCGCCCCGGGCGAAAGCCCGCTGCTCGCCGTTGGTGTGGGCGCCGCGATGTTCCACCTGACGACGCACGCTTTTTTCAAGGCGCTCATGTTCCTCGGCTCCGGCTCCGTCATCCACGGCTGCCACCACGAGCAGGATATCTTCAAGATGGGCGGCCTGCGCAAAAAGATGCCGCTCACATTCATCACGTTCACCATCGGCGTGCTTGCGATCATCGGCATGCCCGGTCTCGCCGGTTTCTTCTCGAAGGATGCGATTCTCTACCTCGCGATGGTAAAGAGCACCCCGGTCTTCGCCCTCCTTTGCCTCACCGCCGTGCTCACCGCCTTCTACATGATCCGCATGTGGAAGATCGTTTTCTTCGGCGAAACCCGCTCGGACAACGCCGCCCACGCCCACGAAAGCGGCTTTTCGATGACGCTTCCGCTCATCGTGCTCGCCATCCTTTCCGTCGCCGGTGGCTACTCGGGCATTTACGGCAAACTCGCCGGCTCCATCACTGAACTCGTTCCGCACGCCCACGGTTCCGACCACACCACGATCCTCATCGTCAGCCTCGCCGTCATGCTCGTCGGCGGTGGCGCCGCGTGGTTCTTCTATAAACCCGCCGAGCACGACACGCTGCAGCTCAAGTCCCGTGGCCTCTTCAACGGCCTCACTGCGCTCAAGGAATCCTTCGACGCGATCTACAACTACTACGTCGCGAAGATCCAGCAGCGCTTCGCCATGCTGCTCAACTTCCTCGAGCAGATCTTCCTCGCCGGCCTGATTATCCGCGGCTTCGCGGGTTTCGTCGGCCTCATCGGCCTTGGCGCGCGTGCCCTGCACGTCGGCAGCCTGCACGCCTATGTTTACTGGTTCCTGCTCGGGCTCGTCCTGTTCTGGGCCATCACCGCGGGAGTGTTTTAATTTGCAATGAGCCAACTGCCTTTCGATCCCCTGCTCGTCTCGATTGTGACGCCCCTCGCGGTGGCGCTCGCCATCGCGCTCGGGCTGCCCAAGCGGTTCTCCGTCAAGCTCGCCTACGTCGGCTTCGCGGTCCCCGCGCTCCTCGCGCTGCACTGCTGGTATCACTTCCCGGCCGGCGCGGGCGCCGACTACGCGTTCAACACGCGCTACTCGACCGGCCTCGACGCCCTCGGCATCAGCCTGCACCTCGGCCTTAACGGTATTGCGCTTCCGCTCTACGTGCTCGCCGGTCTCGTCGGTCTCGCTGCCGGTCTCTACGCGATCCAGTCCGGCGCCGAGCGCCTCAAGGTCTACCTCATGCTGCTGCTCGTCATGCAGGGCGGCCTGATGGGCGTCTTCGCCTCGGTGGACGTGTTCTTCTTCTACTTCTTCCACGAACTCGCGCTCATCCCGACCTTTATCATGGTCGGTATCTGGGGCGGACGCGACCGCAGTTACGCGGCGATGAAGATGACGATCTACCTCACGCTGGGTGCGATGCTGTCCCTCATCGGCCTCATCGCGATCTACGTGAAGAGCGGCGCCACCAGCTTCGATCTCATCGCGCTGCGCGAGGCCCTGACCGCCAACCCGCTCGGCGGCACCCTCCAGAAACACATCTTCGGTCTGCTGATGTTCGGCTTCGGCATCCTCGTTTCGCTCTGGCCGCTGCACACCTGGGCTCCGCTCGGCTACGGTGCCGCGCCCAGCTCCGCCGCGATGCTGCATGCCGGCGTTCTTAAGAAATTCGGTCTTTACGGCCTAATCCAGATCGCCCTCCCGCTGCTGCCGCTCGGCGCCAGCCAGTGGACCACGGTGCTCGCGGGCCTCGCGGTGTTCGGCAACATCCTTGTCGTTGGCTTCATCACCATCGCCCAGCGCGACCTGAAGCAGATGATCGGTTACAGCTCGGTCATGCACATGGGCTACGCCTTCCTCGGCATCGCCTGTCTCTCCACCGTCGGCGCCGGCGGTGTGGTCCTCATGATGGTCGCCCACGGTCTGTCCGTCGCGCTCCTCTTCCTCCTTGCGACCAGCGTTCACCACCGCACGCACACCTTCGATCTCAATGAGATGGGCGGCCTCGCGCAAAAGACCCCTGTGCTCGCCGCCTTCTTCGTGGCCGCCACGATGGCGAGCATCGGTCTCCCGGGCTTTGCCAACTTCTGGGGTGAACTCAGCATCTTCGTCGCCGCGTGGACTTTCTCCAAGGTCCTCACGACCTGCGCCGTCGCCGGCGTGATCATCTCCGCGATCTACGGTCTCCGCGCCGCGGCCAGGGTTTTCTTCGGTTCGCCGACCGAGGAACTCGCCCGCGTCACCGCCGCGCATCCGCCGGCCGACCTCCGCTGGAGCGAAAAAATCCCCGCGCTCATCCTCCTCGCCGCGCTTCTCTTCATCGGCTTCTGGCCGAAATCCCTCTCCACGCCGCTCAACGATGCGTTGCCTCCCGCCTGGCCGCTCGCCAGCGCGCCCGCGCAGACCACCGGCAAGTAAGCCCTGACCGCCGCCATGACACCCGAACTTCTTCAGGCTGCCGCTGATTCCAACCAGTGGGCCGCGATTTTTCCCGAGCTCGCCCTGGGCTGCCTCGCGCTGCTGCTCCTCGTGCTTGAAATCCTGCTGCCCAAAAAGCAGCACGGCCTCATCCCCACGATCGCCATCGTCGGGCAGATTGGCCTGCTCGTGGGCCTGCTGTTCAATTTCAACAGCGCCATCCTCGGCCAGGACACCTTCAACGGCCTCCTGCACCACTCGCGCGACGGCCAGTTCATGCGCGCGTTTTTCCTGTTGTCGTCGATCTTCGTCTGCCTCCTCGGCACCGTCGCCCTCGCGAAGCAGAAGATGCCGCGCATCGAGTTCTACCACCTCGTGCTCGTCATCACCGCGGCGATGATGCTCCTCGCGCAGAGCAATCACTTTGTTCTGCTCTTCGTGGCGCTTGAGACCGTGACGGTCGGCTTCTACATCCTCGTCAGTTATTTCCGGGCCAACCCGCTCTCGCTCGAGGCCGGCCTCAAATACCTCATCATGGGCGCGCTCAGCTCCGCGATCCTGCTCTTCGGCATCGTGCTGCTCTACGGTGTCGCCGGCAATCCCGCGCTGCCCGCCCACACGGCTGATTCGATGAACTTCGGTGCGCTGCGCGATTTTCTCGCCGCCAACCCCGACAACTGGCTCGCCAAGCTCGGCATCATCCTCGTCCTCGCCGGCGTCGCCTTCAAGATCGGCGCCTTCCCGTTCCAGATCTGGATTCCTGACGTGTATCAAGGCGCCCCGACGCCTGTCACCGCCTTCCTCGCCGTCGCCTCCAAGGCCGCCGGCTTCTCCGTCCTGCTCGTGCTCACGCTCAAGGCCTTCGCGCCCTACGCCTCGCTGACGGTCCCGGTCCTCAGCGTCATGGCCGCCACGACGATCATCTTCGGCAACATCGCCGCCCTCACGCAGCACAACGTGAAGCGCCTCATCGGCCTTTCCGGCGTTTCGCATGCTGGCTTCCTGCTCCTCGGGGTCGTCGCCGCCGTGACCACGCCGCTCGCACTCGGTGCCGTGTATTTCTACCTCGCCGCCTACCTGCTCGCGACCTTCGCCGTCTTCGGCGTGATGACCCACCTCGCTGGCGCCAATGACGCCGACCAGGAACTCGACCACTACGCCGGCCTCGGCAAAGAGCACCCGTTCCTTGCCCTCGTCCTTGCCGTCGGTCTCGGCTCGCTCGCCGGCATCCCGCCGCTGGCCGGGTTCATGGGCAAGCTCTTCGTCTTCATCGCCGCCTTCAAGGCCGGCCTCTACCCGCTGCTCGCCCTTGCGATCGTCGGCGTGGTGGTCTCGATCTACTACTACTTCGGCTGGATCCGCGCCGCCTTCTTCGAGACCTGGCGCGCCCCCTTGGCTGAAGGCGAGACCGACAACCGCCCGGCCCGCACGGCGGTGACCTGGCCCGTCGGCCTCGTCCTCGGTCTCCTTGCGCTCAGCACCGTGTTCCTTGGTTTCTACCAAGGCTGCCTCGGCGAGTGGCTGCTGAATCGCTGAGCCATTCGGGCCGGTTAACCCGGCCGAATGGCACGATTCAATGCCCTCCGTGTTTCCCGGCTTGCGGCACCTGACCGCCTTGTTTTCATGCGTCTGCCCCCCATGAATTCCATCCCCGACTCCTGTTTTCGGCGTATGCTCCGGCCTTTGATTCCCGCGCTCGCGGCGCTCGTCCTGTCCGCCTGTGGCGGCGAAAGCGGCAGCAAGGCCGAGATCAGATCCGGTGGTGGCGCCGCCACCCCGATCACGGGCGTCGATCCTACGGTGGTCGCTCCTTCCGGTTCAGGCAGTTTTCCCGGCGTCGTGGTCACCCAGTCCAGCCTGCGCACCGCACGCACGGAGGAGGCGACGGAAGAGGAGGATTTGCCGCTGCGCCGACAGAAGAAATTTCGCACGAAATTACGATTGGACTGAGCCGGCGCTACGGATGCTAGCCGGTCGGTGCACTGATTCGCTTCTTGGCCTAGATTTTCTTCGCGTGCGCCGGTGAAACTGTTTCGAGTTTCGCGCGCATGAAAGTCACCGGCCTCGCCCTCGTTCCGCCCCCGACTGCCGCCGACCTGCCCAAGGTCACGCCCGAGCTGCTCGCTTCCGTGCTCGCCCGTTACTCGCGCAGCAACCAGGGCATCGGCGCCATCCTCGCCAAGGTCGACCTCGCCAACCCCGACGCCTCCATCGATCGCATTCTCAACTTCGTTGACTACGGCCACGCGTCCATCGGCGGCCTGACCGGCGGTCTCGCCATCGCGCTCGACGATATCTCGATGTGGCTGGCGTATAAAATTTTCGAGATCGCCCAGATGGCCGACGGCCAGGAATCGAGCACGCGCTACATCACGATGGACGCGAGCAACCTCCCGACCGCCGCCGAGCTCGGCATCCCCGACGACCTCGCGCCGCGCTGGTCCGCGCTGATGGCGAAATCCTTCGCCGCCTATCAATCCGAATACGCCCGCCTCGACGCGCTCGCGACCGCGCAGCCCAACCTCGTCCGTCTCCCGCCCGACGCAAAGCCCGCCGTCGTCACGCGCCTGCGCAAAAACTACGCGCTCGATCGCGCGCGCTACTTCATCCCGCTCGCCACGCGCACCAACCTCGGCCTCGTGCAATCCTCGCGCATGTGGGCGACCACGGTGAAGCACCTCGATTCGTTGCCGCATCCCGAAGCGAGGGCTGCCGCGAAACTCATCCGCGACGAGCTGCTCAAGATTTCACCGCGGCTCATGCGCCACAGTTTCGCCGAGAAATCCTACCAGGCGCAGGCCGCGCAGGAGCTCGCCGTCTCGCTCGAGCTCGGTCTCGCCCGGCTCTCCACCGCGCCGCTCGCGGACGACATTTGGGTCCACGTCGATCGCGCCACGCCACCGTGGCTGGCCGAATCCCAGCCCGTTCCCGAAGCCCTCCGCCACCGCAACAATCGCTACGGTTACCAAGGCACCGCGACCCGCCGCATGCGCGTGAGCTTTGCGTGGAACAACATGGCGCTCGCCGAACTGCGCGACCTCAACCGTCACCGCACCGGTCACCGCCACACGCCGCTCATTCAAGCCGGTTTCTACCTACCGCCTGAGATCGCCCACGCGGCGCACCAGCCGCTGCTCGACGAGCAGGCGGCGCTCACCCGCGAACTCATGCAGCGCGGTTCGGCGGCTTATGTTTACTCGCTGCTCCTCGGCGCGCAGACGCCTTTCGAGCACGGCACGCATGCCGACAAGTTCATCTACGAGGCTGAACTCCGCACCGGCATGGGCGCGCATTTCCGCTACGCCGAGCACCTGAGCGCCGCGTTGCACGCCTTTTTCAAGCAAGTGCCCGAGGCGCGCGACTGGGTGGTCGAAGGCACCGCCGAGCCGGAATAATTTCCCGATGAAACCGTCACGCATGCAGTTATCCATCTGGGCGCGCGCCTAGGGGGGATTCCGGGCCGGACCGGATCACTTGGCGCATCTTGGCTGGCAGCGAATTAAACATTGCCCGGTCTCAACGCGCTACGCACGCTGGCTTTGCAGAATGAACCGCGCCCGCGCAGTCATTGTTACGGTTGATGGACCAATAGCAGGGGCATGCGCCTGTGCCGGCATGATCGACTCCTCGATGACATGAGCCGCTTTCGCGTCCTCCAGTTCAACATGCAGTTTGGCCAGCTCTGGGACGAGGCCGACCCCGAGCACGCTCCGATCAATCTCAATGCGACCCTGGCCGAGATCCAATCGCACCACGCCGACATCATCATGCTGCAAGAGGTGGAGCACGCCCAGCCGGGCGGCACGCACCCGCCGGTCCCGCCGAATTACTCGCGCCTCAAATCCGAGCTCACCGGCTACCACAGCACGTTTTCCTTTCCACGCTCCGATCCGCGCGAACTGCCGTTTGGCATCGGGCTGGCGATCTTTTCGCGTTCGCCGCTGACCGAGACGCAGTGCGTCAATCTGCCTTCGCCGCCGGTCGAGTTTGATTTTTACGGCGAGAAAAAAACCCCGACCGACCGCCTGCTCGTCGGCGCAACCACCCTAATCGCCGGCCGCGAGGTGCGGTTGCTCAACACGCACCTGCTCGCGTTTTTCATGCTCAAGGCCAGCAGTGAGGAACACCGCCAGCAGCGTGATCTCGTCGAGCAGGAGCTGCGCAAAAGCACCGGGCCGACGGTGCTCACCGGCGACTTCAACGTGAGCAAGCACGAGTCGCTCGTGCAGCAGTTCGCCGATGCCGGCTACCGCACCGTGCAGTCCAGCGAGGTGACGTGGCGCCGCCGGCCCTACGTCCTTGACCACATTTTCTACAATGCGCCGTTGCGCTGCATCGGGCACCGCGTGTGCCCCACGCCCGCCTCCGACCACCATGCGCTGGTGGCCGATTTTGAGTTTGTTTAGCGAGTAGCGGGGGGCGGCCTCACTGCTCCCGCCGGACGCGTTCCTTCTCGGCATCGCGTTCTTCCTCGAAGCGCGCTTTCTCGCTGGCGAGTTGCTGGCGGACCTTGTCGGCCTCATCGGCATTACCCTCCGCGAGGGCCTCGTTTAATTGCTTCTTCAGAAAGATCTCCCGCTCGGCGGCCTTGCCTTTGTAGACGCGGTCGAGCTCGGCGAGCCGGGTCTTTTGTTCGGCCGTCAGCGATTTTCCGGCGGAAGGGTCAGCCTTTGCGAGGCGTTCCATGGCGAGTTCGTAGGCGCTTTTCATGAAAGCGGAGACTGCGGACGCTTACCCAAAGCTCACGCCGAAAATCAAGGTGAGCGCCACAATCACAAACGGCGGCCACCAGCCGCCACGGCGCCAGGCCCAGCGTGTGCCATAGCCGTGGAACAACGCGGCCATCAACAGCGTGATCGCCGCCGATCCGATCCACGGGGTGGCAAAATGCGCCGGCAGATGTGCGCCCGGCACCTGCACGCTCAGGCGCACCAGCCATTCGATGGCCCACAGCATCAGCGCGGCCGCGTGGTTGAAGAGCACGCCCAGTGAGTCGAGTCCGGCCAGACCGCACAGCAACGAGGCGAATCCCGCCAGCGTCACCACCATCGCGGTGGGGATGAGGACGAGGTTGGCCACGAGGGCCCCCGGCGTGAGCAGTTGAAAGAATTTCACGCCGGTGAGGAAGCCGACGAGAGTTGTGGCCAGGCCGATGGCCAAGGCCGTGGCGGTCACGTGCCACGCGTGGTCGAGCCACCGGCGCCACCAGGACCAGGTGATTTTCGGCAAATCGCGAAACGGCGTCCAGCGCGCCAGCCACGCTTCGCCCATCGGCAGACCCAGCAGCAGCAGGGCGGCGACGATGCCGTAGCTCATTTGAAAACTCGCGCTGAACAGCTGTTGCGGCGCGAGCAGGAGCACGAGCCACGCCGAGCCGATTAGCGCTGCGAGCGGGCTGGCCGGCTTTCTCAAAACAAACGCCGCCTGCAGAAATGCTGCCATGATGAAAGCCCGCACGGCCGACGCCGATGCCCCGGTGATGTCCACGAACAGCCAGAGCAGCGCGAGACTCACCGCCAGGCGCACGGAGGCCGGAAGTCGCAGGAGAAGCAGCAAGGCCTGTAGCGCGACCGCGATCACGCCAATGTTCAGCCCGCTGATGGCAAACAGGTGCATGGTCCCGCTTTGCATGAAGAGCGTGTGCTGCTCATCGCTCAGCTCGTTCGTCTCGCCGAGCATCATTGCACACAGCAAGCCGGCGAGGGCCGGGCGCTTTTCGTCGATGCCTAGGTTGAGCGCCGCCTTGAACCGCGCCGCCATCCGGGCGCAAAATCGGTAATAGGCCGAGGCGGGACGCAAGGTTTCCAGCACCCGGCCGCGCTTTAGTTGGAAATTCATGCCGGCATCGGCCAGGTAGCGCTCGAAGGTGTCGTCCGGTGGATTTTCGGGCAGCAGGTCGAGCACGCCGATGACCGCCAGCTCCTCCGACCGCAACGGTGCCGCCTCCGCCGGGCGCAGGTTCAGGGAAAAATAGAGGCGCTGGCCCACCAAGTCGCGCAGGTGCGGCTCGGCCTTGGTCACGGTGGCGAGGCCGGAAATGCGCTTCATCTCGGTTTGCACGAAGGTGCGGTCGACGCGGAGCCCGAGTTGGGCCTCGCGCGGGGGCAACTCCTGCCACGCTGGGAGTCGTGCGCGGTGCAGTTGATCGTGCACGTTGCCGGCGAGCAGCAGGGCGGCGCCCAGCGTCAGAGCCCACAGGACGGGGAAGCGTCCGGCTGCCACGGTCGCGACCGCCAGCGCTAGGAGTGCGAGCGCGAGACCGGGGTAGATGGGTGATTGCAGCCAGCCGGCATGCGCCGCGGCCAGGCCTGCCATGTAGGGCACAATCAGCCAGAGCAACGGCGCACGTTGTCCGAGGCTGCGGGGGGTCATGCCTTGCGATTGAAACCACTAATCCCTGCCGCGGAACACAAATATTCTGTAGCCTTTGATTTAGGCCGGGATGTGTTCATTAGTGTCCGCGAAAACATGTCCGATTCCGATCAGCCCAATCTCTTTGGCGACTCCGCCGCGCCGGCCGGCGGCGACTGGCCGGTGGCATCCGGTCGCGCGATGCAACCGCTCGCGGCCCGCATGCGCCCGCGCAGCCTGGCCGAGGTGGTGGGACAGGAGCATTTGCTGAAGGCGGGCAGCCTGCTGCCGCGGCTCGTGGCGCAAAACCGTTTTGGCTCGCTGCTGTTTTACGGTCCGCCGGGCTGTGGCAAGACGAGCATTGCCGAGGCGATCGCCCGCGAGACGAAGAGCCGCTTCGTGCGGATCAACGCGGTGATGTCCAACGTGGCCGAGCTGCGCGAAATCCTCGCGACCGCGCGGCACCGGCCCGAGGCGGGCACGCTGCTCTTCATCGACGAACTGCACCGCTTCAATAAATCCCAGCAGGACCTGCTCTTGCCGGATGTCGAGGAAGGCAACGTGCGGCTCATCGGCGCGACGACCCACAATCCGGGTTTTTACGTCAACCCGCCGTTGCTCTCGCGCAGCCATCTTTTCCGGTTGGAGCCGCTCGCCACGACCGCCGTGGCCGGAGTCTTGCGCCGTGCGCTGGAGGATGACGAGCGCGGGCTGGGTGCGATGGGCATCACGGCCGACGACAAGCTGCTCAACGACCTGGCGGTGCTCTGCGACGGCGATCTGCGCCGCGCGCTGAATTCGCTCGAAGTGATCGTGCACGGCCTGCCGCTCAAAGGCGAAATCACCGCGGCGGATCTTGAGGTATTTGCCCGCGAGCGGCGCATCCGCTATGATGCCGACGAAGACGAGCACTACGACACGATCTCGGCCTTCATCAAAAGCTGCCGTGGCAGCGATCCCGATGCGGCGATGTATTGGCTCGCGAAGATGCTGGCCGGCGGCGAGGACCCGCGCTTCATCGCGCGGCGGCTCGTCATCCTGGCGAGTGAGGACGTCGGCCTCGCCGACCCGCAAGCGCTGCCGCTGACGGTCGCGGCCCATCATGCCTGCGATTTCATCGGGCTGCCCGAGGCGGAACTGACGCTCGCGCATGCGACGCTCTACATCGCGACCGCGCCGAAGAGCAATTCCGCCACGCTCGCGCTCGGCGAGGCGCACCGTGTGCTCAAGGAGCAGCCCGTGCAGCCGGTCCCGTTGCCGTTGCGCGACAAGAGCGGCAAGGCGAGCAAGCAGAACAATCACGGCAAGGGGTATCGCTACTCCCATGATCACCCGGAAAATATTTCCGGGCAGGACTATCTTTCCACGCCACTCACGATTTACACGCCCAAGACGGCGGGGTGGGAATCGAAGATCGCCGACCGGCTCGCCCGCTGGCGTGACCTGAAAGCGAAATTGCGCGGCGCGGGTTAAGCCGGGTTTGCAAAGCCGGTGTAAAACGGGACCTCGCCGGGAAGCGGACTTGCCGTGAACTCCGCAACGGGCATTATCAGGTGCATGAAGACTTCCGCACTCGCGTTACTCTGGTTGCTCTCTCTGGCGGTCGGCAGCGCAGCGGCGGTTACCCGGGGCCCGGCCGCACCGAAGGCGGGTGGCGCGGCGCCTGCCGTGGCCAAGGAGGAAAAGGAGCCCGTGATTGAGGGCTATGTGATCGCGCGCAAAGCCGGCGGCTTCCTCGGTCTGCAGGTCGTGGACGGCAATTTTAAACTGAGCTTCTACGATACGAAGAAGAAACCCGTGGCCCCGGATGTCGCCCGTGGCACGGCCCGTTGGAATCCTCCGCAAAAAACCGGCAGCGCGCTCGCCGTCCTGAATCCCGGGTCCGATGGCACGTCACTGGTCGGAAACAAATTCGTGCGCCCGCCGCTCAATTTCATGGTTTTCCTCACGCTGCTGAACGCCGCGGGTGAAGTGACCGAGGCCTATCCGGTCAATTTGGCGGCCGGGAAGTAACGGCGGATTACTCGTTACGGTTCGTTACTTTCGCCGCGTTGACAGCCTAACGTCGTGGCGCGAGCGTGTCGGGATGTCGTCCACGGGCAGCTCAGTCTTCGATTCCGTTGAGTCCGCGATCCAGGATATCGCGGCGGGCCGGCTCGTGATCGTCACCGACGACGAGAGCCGCGAAAACGAGGGCGACCTCATCATGGCGGCGTCCAAGGCCACGCCGGAAACCGTCAACATGATGATCCGCTATTGCAGCGGCATCGTGTGCGTGCCGACGGTGGAGCACCAACTGCGCCGACTCGGCCTCGGACCGATGGTGCAGCAAAACCGCGAGGTGCAGCGCACGGATTTCACAGTGACGGTGGATGCCGCGGAAGGCATCACCACGGGCATCAGCGCCTACGATCGCACGCAGACGATCCGCATCCTCGCCAACGGCGAGGCCAAGCCCGAGCAACTCGTGCAGCCGGGCCACGTGTTTCCGCTGCGCGCCCGGCCCGGCGGCGTGCTGGAGCGCGCCGGCCACACGGAGGCGGCGGTCGACCTCGCGATCCTCGCCGGCCTGCATCCGAGCGGCGTATTGTGCGAACTGGTCAACGACGACGGCACCGTGCAGCGGCTGCCGCAGCTGATTGAGTTTAAGCAGAAATTCGGCCTGCGGATGATCTCCATCGCGCAGCTCATCGAATACCGCGCCAAGCGCGACCACCTGGTCGAACTCGTGTGCACGCGGCCGTTCGCGTCGGAGTTTGGCGATTTCACCCTGCATGTTTTCCGCAGCATGCTCGACAACCGCCACCACCTCGCGCTGGCCATGGGCGCACTGACCGCGGAGCCGACGCTGGTGCGGGTGCACAGCGAGAATCTGCTGGGCGATGTTTTCCGGATGCGCGGCACGGGCGGGCACCACGCGCTCACCGCCTCGCTTGAGGCCGTGGCGCGCGCCGGCCGCGGCGTCGTGCTTTACATGGAGCATGCCAATGGCGGGGCCGACCTGATCAACCGCCTCACGGGCAAGCCCGGTGAGCTGCCGATGAGCTTTCGCGATTACGGGATCGGCGCGCAGATCCTCGCCGCACTCGGGTTGCGCAAGATCCGGCTTTTGTCGAACAGCACACGCAAGGTCGTCGGCCTCGACGGCTACGGGCTGGAGATCGTCGAGCAGGTGGCGCCCTGACCGTGCCGGTTTCGGATTGCGGTATCCCCGCGACTTGCCGCCAATAGACCCTCCATGAGCCTAGACGCACCTGCGCCCAGCCTGATCGACGGTTCCCCATTTGCCTTTGGGGTGGTCGCGGCGCGCTTCAATGCCGGGCTGGTCGCCGCGCTGTTGCACGCGCTGGAATCGTCCTTGCTGGCGCACGGCGTGGCGCCTTCGCGCATCGAGGTGCTGCGCGTGCCGGGTTCGCACGAGATTCCCTATGCGATTGCGGCGCTGGCGGATGCCCGCCGGCACGATTGTCTTATCGCGCTCGGCGTGCTGATCGGCGGGGACACGAATCACCACGAGATGGTGGGCAACAGTGTTTCCCAGGCGTTGCAGACCGTTACGATCACCCGCGGCCTGCCGGTCATCAATGGCGTGATCGTGGCCAACACCCGGGCACAGGCCGAGGCGCGTTGCGCGGGTGAAATCAACCGCGGAGCCGAATTTGCCCGCGCCGCCCTCGAGATGGCGGCGCTAAAACGAAAGCTGAACCCATGAGCAAAGCCATGTTTGCCCAACGCAAGGACGGCCGTGCCGCCGCCATGCAATACCTTTATGCGTGGAGCATTAACTCCCCGAAGAACCTGGCCGAGGACCTGCGGTCCTTCTTCGAGAACATGGAACAGCCGCGCGAGCACTACGCGTTCGGCGAGGAGCTAATCCACGGCGTGATCGAGCACGTTGCCGACATCGACGCGCGCATCAAGGCGCTGGCGCACAACTGGGAGTTCGACCGCATTGCGCGCATCGACCTCGCGATCATGCGGCTGGCGATGTTTGAGATGATCCATCGCAAGGACATCCCGCCGGTCGTGTCGATCAACGAGGCGATCGATCTCTCGAAGCAGTTTTCCAACGCCGACGCGAAGCGCTTCATCAACGGCATCCTGGACCGCCTGAAGGACCAGCTCGGCCGCGACGCACGCAAGGCGGAGTGAAGCACCTGGGAACGGGTAATCTGGAACTCAGGAACTCTGGAAATGGCTGAGCTGGGCAACAGGGATTTAAGCAGCCGGGTGATCGAGGCTGCCATCACCGTGCACAAGGCCTTGGGACCAGGCTTTCTGGAATCCGTGTATGAAAGTGCGCTTTGCCTGGAATTGCAGGCGATGGGAATTGGTTTCGAACGCCAAAAATCGATCAAATTGCTCTATCGTGAAGTGGAAGTTGGCGAGCACCGGCTGGATATTCTGGTCGAGAAGAAGCTGTTGATCGAACTCAAGGCCGTGAGAGCACTGGAGGATATTTTCTTCGTGATCGGTCGATCACAAATGAAAGCTGCGGGGATCACCGATGGCATCATGCTCAATTTTCATTCCATGCCGTTGACGATTCGCCGGATTGCTCCGGAGCAATCTTCGGCAGCATTCCAGAGTTCCTGAGTTCCAGATAAAATCATGTTCGGACTTTTTAAGAAATTCAAAGACGGGTTTGCGAAGACGGTTTCGGCTATCGCGACGAAGACGCACGGGCTGTTTGGCGGACGGAAGATCGATGCCGCCTCGCTCGACGAGCTGGAGGAGGCGTTGATCACGGCCGACTTTGGCGTCGCGACGACGAATGAGATCCTCGGCGAAATCAAAGACGCCTATAAGAAGGATGCGTCGCTCAAGGGGCAGCAGGCGGCCGCCATCGGGGCGGCGGTGCTGCAGCGGGTGCTCGCCGGTTCGGAGGGTCGGCTGGAGACGAGGGGGACTGGCGCGGCCCAGCAGCCCATCGTCATTGCCATGATTGGCGTCAATGGTTCCGGCAAGACGACGACGACGGCGAAGCTGGCGTGGATGCTTAAGCAGGACGGCAAGACGGTCACCGTCGCGGCGTGCGATACGTTTCGCGCGGCGGCGGTCGAGCAGCTCAAGTCGTGGGCGTCGCGGTTGAATCTTGATATCGTGGCGAGCCACACGGGTGCGGATTCGGCCGCGGTGGCGTTTGATGCGTGGCAGGCGGCGAAGTCGCGTGGCAGCGATTACCTGATCGTGGACACGGCGGGCCGGTTGCACACGAAGGCCAATCTCATGGAGGAGCTGGCGAAGATCCGTCGCGTGCTGCAGAAGAACGACGCGACGGCGCCGCAACACCGCTGGCTCGTGGTGGACGGATCGCTCGGGAGCAACTCCATCGAGCAGGCGAAGGTGTTTCACAAGAGCTTCGGGTTGACCGGGCTGATTGTCACGAAGCTCGACGGCACCAGCCGCGGCGGCGCGATCGTGGGCATCTGGCGCGAACTGAAGCTGCCGATCTATTTCATCGGACTCGGCGAGCAGCCGGAAGACTTGCAGCCGTTCAACGCGGAGAATTACGCGAAGGCGGTTTTCGGAGCTGACAATTGAATGTGGAAATCAGGAAGCGGAAGGAAACGAACCCCGGCCGGCGGATAGCCCGCGTGGTTCGGTTCCTGACTTCCTGATTTCCACATTTGGATTCTGATGCTGGATAGCGTCAGAAGCTGAGACGGACGCCGGCGGTGAAGTTTCGGCCGGGGAGTGGGGCAATGTCTTTGAGGAAGGAGGTGCTGACGCGGGCGTCCTCGTCACCGAGGTTGGTGCCGCGCAGGAACAGCTCGCACTCGGTGTCGCGCGCGAGCGTGAACCGATACGCAACATCGGCGTGGAGCAGCGTGTAGCGGTCGGTCTCCGATTCGTCGGGCGCGACGCGATCCTGTTGGAATGCGTGCTGCAGGCCGGCGCCGAGCGACCAGGGGCCGCGCTCGTAGCGCAGCGCCGCGCCGGCGCGCAGCGGCGGGATGCGGGGCAGCGGCTGGTCGTTGGTGGTTTGCTGCGCGTGCACGTAGTCGGCCGTGAGGTCGAGGTGCAGGTGCTCGGAGGAATTGTCCACGAGGTGAAGCGACAGATCGGCCTCGCCGCCGTAAAACCGGGCGTCGCGCGCGACGAACTGGTAGATCGGAAGGTAGTCGTCACCCGGTGGCACGGGATAGGGGAGGAAGCTGCCGCTGGCTTCGTCGAAGTAGGTGTTCGGGTCGCGTTGCTCGAAGATGAAGTTTTGGAACTGATTCACGAAGCCGCCGATCGAGCCGGTGACGAAGCCGGCGCGTTTGCGCAGGATGAGATCGACGCCGAGCGAAGTTTCGCGGTCGAGACCGGCAGTGCCGATTTCGTAGGAGCCGGTGCCGCCATGCGGGCCGTTGGAAAACACCTCCTGGGCGACGGGCAGGCGTTGCGAGTAAGCGACGGAGAGGCCGAGCGAGTAATCTTTCGCGGGATAGTAAACCGCGCCGGTGGAGAGGCTGTAGCCGTGATCGATGCGCGTTTCCCCGCTCGTCGCGGCATAGCCGGGGTAGGCCGGGAGCAGCGGGTCAACCTCGCCGAGGGCGATGCGCTGGCGTTCGTAGCGACCGCCGAATTGGAAGGTCAGCGCGGGGCTGACCTTATAGGACTCGAGCACGAAGAGCGCCTGGCTCGTGGTCAGTGTCGGTGGCGTGACGACTTCCTCGCCGACGGCGGAGAAGTCGCTGCGCGCCGCCTGCAGGCCGATGGTGCCGGAGAGCGCGCCGATGTCCTGCTGGATCAGCTCGATGCGCCCTTCGTAAGCCTTGTTGGTGAAGGTCGTGTTTGGCAGGCCCGTGGAGGTGTCGATCTCGGCGTGCGTGTAGTCGGCGAGGCCGAAGCGGGCCTTGGCGGCTTTGAAAATACCGAAGGGCTGCGTGAGCTCGCCGCGGAAATCGGCGCGCCGCTGCTTCAGGTCGATGGCGATGGGGTCGCCGACGGGCACGCCGTAAACCGTATCGTATTCGCTGACGGCGACGCCGGCATTGCCGGTGGATCCGAACCACGTGCCGCCGACGGAGCCGCTCTTGGTGGAGAGGGCGCTGTTGGCGAGCGAACCGCGGTCGGTGGGATTGGCGGGATCGGCGTAACCGGGGATGGCGACATCATCGGTCTCCGTGCGCAGGCCGTTGACTTGAACGGCGAGGGACTGGTTGCCGCCGGTGAGCGCGACGATGCCGGTGCGTTCGTGCGCGGCGGTATCGAAACGCAATTCGGTGCGGCCGCCGAATGGGCTGTCTGCCGGGGTGGACGGGATGCGGTTGTCGATGACATTGACCACGCCGCCGACGGCGGAGCTGCCGTAAAGCAAAGTGGCGGGACCGCGGAGGACCTCGATACGATCGACGAGGAGCGGTTCGACGGCGACGTTGTGGTCGGGACTGACGTTGGAGGCGTCGAGCGAGCCGACGCCGTTGTCGAGCATGCGCACGCGGTCGCCGCCGAGACCGCGGATGATCGGCCGGCTCGCGCCGGGGCCGTAGTAGGTGGCGTTGACGCCCGGCAGGGCGGAGAGCGTTTCGCCGAGCGTGGACTGGGCGCTGCGGTGCAGCGCGTCGCTGGCGAGAATCGAGGCGCCTTGGGCGAGATCGAATGCGGTGCGGGCGTCGGGATTGCCGGTGACGACAAAGCTTTCGAGGGTCAGGGGCGCGTCGTGAGAGTGATCATCGGGCGCGGGAGAGACTTGGGCCGCGGCGAGCGCGGCGGTGAAAATGAAAACAGGAGTGGAACGAAAAAAATGCATGGCAGAAATTAACGAACGTGGACGGGCGAAATACGCCCGAGGGAATCGGGGCGCATTGCTGGACAGCAGAGCTCACCGGGGTCGGAACAGCCGGAACCCGTGAAGGGGCGACGGCTGGCAGCGAAGGTTCGTTAAACGGCGGGCGGGCCGCGTTCCGGCTGATGCAGGTAACGGGCGGCGGCCAGGAGTGGCTCCTCGGCCGCGGGAAACTGAAAGGCGTGGTGAACGAGCGGCTGCGTCGCGAGCAGCGCGGTGTCGGTCGCAAGTGAAATACCCTGGGCGAACAGGACGACGGCGCAGGTGTCGGCGCTATCGGTGGCGCCGGGTAGCGCGTGATCAGCATCGCCGCCGTGGGCGGTCGCGGCTTGGTCGTGCGCATGCGTCAGGGCGTGGAGCGCGGGGTTGACGGCCAGCAGCCCGAGCATGAACACCATGGCGGCGCAGCCCGTCGCCAGCAGGCGGCGGAAGGCGTCGAACGCAGAGGTGGGATGACGGGAGAAGGACACGAGCAAGGAAATGGCCGCGATTATGGCAGAGCTGTCAAGGGGCCTTGGGACCGCGGGGCGTCGGCGGGGTGCCGAGAAGTTTGAGATTAAACAGCCACCAGTCGCGGCCGCGCTTTTCGATGCGACCGAGGAGGGACTGTCCGGCACCGAGCTGGGCGAGAGCGGCAGGCTCGACTTTGAAGACCATGGTCATGGCACGCATGATGCCGGGGATTTCCTCGTGTTTCACCGTGATGGTGCCGGCGGTCGCATCGGCGGCGGTGACGATGCCTTTGACCGGGTAGCCGCGCACGGCGTTGAGGTCCTCTTCGTCGCAAGGCGTGCAGGGCGCGCGGCCGGCGAGCGTGGAAAGGTCGGGAAGCGTAACGATGATCGTTTTGACGGCGGAGGGCTTGGCGGCGTCGGTGTAGGTGACGAGAAGCTCCGCGGGTGAAGGGTCGTAGTCCTTGAGCAGGGTGATGCGCGGAAAACCGGTGACGCGAGCGCCGAGGAGAGCGAATGCGCCGAGTTCGCCCGCAGGAGAAATGAGGCGGATGTAGTGATCGGGTAGGGGACCACCTTCGAGCCAGGAGACTAGCTGTGAGCCGTTGCGCAACAGGACGGTTGAGACGCGGCCGAGCGGATTGCCGTGATCGACGCGCTTCGGCGCCAGGAACCGGGCGCCGGCGTCTGGTGACGTGGAGGCGAGGACACGCGCGTCGTTGTCGGCGGCGGTGAACCAGGCGACGGCGACGTGGCCGCCGGCGCTGGCGAGTTGCGGGCCGTTGACGGGACAACCGTTGATGTGCCACTCGTCGGCATTCAGGAGGTGCGGCGCGGACCAATGGTCGGGGTTGGCTTGGAAACGAGCGGTGTGAATGTCGCGCACCTCACCCTCGCGGCGGGCGCGGTAGGCGACGAGGGCGCTGCCGTCGGGAAAGGCCGTGAGCGCGGTGTGGCAGCAGTCGCAGACCGAGTCGTCGATCAACTGGTCGGGACCATCGGTGCCGACGATCCGGGCATAAAGTTGCGTGGGCTTGCCGGCAGGTTTGTCGCGGCCGTCGAGCCAGGCGGCGAGCACGCGGCCATCGGCGAGGGGTTGCAGTGAGACGAATTCGACCGACTCGCTCTCGCGGGTGAGTAAGGCCGGTGCGGTCCACGTCGCGCCGTCGTCCGTGCTCTGGCTGAACCAGGCGGCGAAAACGTTGTGATGATGCTGATGGGCGGAGGCAGCGGAGTGGGCGGCGGTGGCGGGAGCGGGTTGGTTGACGAACCAGACGGCGGTGAGCCGGCCTTCGTTTTGTGCGGCGAGGGCGGGAAAGTCGGCGGAGCTGACGAACCAGTCACGGCCCGAGGCGATGGTGCGCGGTTCGCTCCACTTCGCCGCGGTGGCATCGAAGCGCGCGAAGCGGAGGGCGGTGGTGTCGTCGGGCTTTTCCTCGAGCCAGCTGAGATAAACGGTGCCATCGGTGGTGCGCGCGAACGTCGAGCCAAGGCTACCGGCGGCGGCAGGCACGGGGATGAGCGGAGGCATATAACGACTAGGCGTCGCGACAAGTGGTGGCAGCGGTTCGTATTTTTCGTTGGTGAGCTGAACACCGGTCAGGCGCCACTGGCCGCGGCTGCCGTGCAGTATCGCGGTGAGGTGGG
Source organism: uncultured Opitutaceae bacterium (assembly GCA_964525935.1). GTDB lineage: Bacteria > Verrucomicrobiota > Verrucomicrobiia > Opitutales > Opitutaceae > UBA2377. The sequence goes on from CAZGJZ010000003.1 coordinate 423,976, forward strand.
TGCCGGGGGTGAGTTGCGGCCACACGTCCTCGGGGACGCTGAAGGCCATCGTCATCGCGCGCATGAAGCCGGGGATTTCCTCGTGCTTGATGAGGACGAGTTTTTTCTCGGTGAGCACCTGGGTGACGACGCCGCGCAACGGGCGGCCGGGGTCTTCGGCGGCAGCGTGCAGAAAGGTGGTCGCGCAGAGGAGGGTGAAGAGGAGGCGGAAGTGCATCGGGGGACGGTTAATTAATAACGGGCTAGGGCGGTATCGCAAGGGTGAGAGGGTCGGAGCGGGTCTGAGACCCGCTCCTCCTTTTCAATAGGCGTAGGTGAGGCCGGCGTAGAAGCCGCGACCGTCGCCGGGGAGGAATTGGGGTTGATCGAGGCCGGCGGCGGTCTCGATTACGCCGGTGGTCGTGCTGTATTTTTTGTCGAAGGCGTTGCGGAGCTCGACCCACCACGAGAGACCGCGGTCGCGGCGCTGGCCGAGGCGGAAGCCAGCGAGGGCGTAGGGATCGGCGGCGTAGGTGTTGCGGAAATCGATGTAGGTTTTTTGCGGCGCCCACTCGAAGGTCGGGCCGGCGTAAAAGCCGGTGGCGTTTTCCCAGGTGAGTTCGCCGCGGATGAGGTGCGGCGGCAGGCCGGCGAGGGTGTTGCGGCCATAGCGCGCGTCGTCATCGAAGCGGAAGCGGCCGTAGGTCCACGCGGTGCGGAGCACAAGACGGTGGGCGGGCGCGGTGGATGCGTCCCAGGCGGTGCCGAGGAGGTCGAGTTCGGTGGCAAATTCGAAGCCGGAGTGCGTCGTGGCGTCGGCGTTGACGGTGGCGGCCGCGGTGGCGGGGTTGTTGTCGTGGTCGAGCGTGAGCAACTCGTGCCGCAGCGCGGCGTGATAGAGCGTGGCGTCCCAGCGCACGGGACCGCGGCGGCCGCGCGTGCCGAGTTCCCACGTGGTGGCGGTTTGCGCAAGGCGGGCGGTGTTGAGCGTGAGGGTTTCGCTGAACGACGGCGGCTCGTAGCTGCCGGAGACGTTGGCGAAGATTTGCGCGTCGGCGCCGTCCCAGCGCAGGCCGAGCTTGGGCATCACCCGATTATAAGAGAGATCGTAGTCGGGCGTGGCGCCGAAGGTCTGGTCGTTTTCGCGCCGATTGGTGGCGGCGCTGGCGCCAACGACGAGCGTGAGACTGCGGGTGAGGGCGAGTTGGTCTTCCGCGAAGGCCTCGAGGTTGGTCGCGGTCTGGTCGGCGGAGGCGGCGAGGGTGCCGCGGCGGCCGGCGAGGTTGATGAAGTTGGCGGCTTGGACGACGCCGCGCTGGTAGAGGACGCCGGCGCGCAGGCGGTTGGCGCGGCCGAGAAAATCGGCGGCGTGCGTGACGGTGGCGCCGAGCAGCACGTCGTTGGAGAGCTGGTCGATGACTTGGAAGATCGGGTGATCGAGATCCTTGTAAGTCCACGCGGCGGTGAAATCCCAGGCGGTCGCGCCGGTGGTGACCGTGGTCTTGCTCGCGACGCGGAGGAGATCGAAGTTGCGCTGCTGGTCGAGCGCGAGATTGCCGGCGGCGGCTTGGGTGGGATCGGCGTTGAGCTGGGCCTTGGTGAGGTTGCCGGGTAATTCGGACGCAGTGCGCACGGCGGTGACGTAGAGGCGCGTCTCGGCGTCGGCGGAGAGACGCAGGCCGGTGTTGGCGAAGAGCCGCTGGTTGGATTGCTCGGCGTGGGCGCGGAAACCGGTTTGCGACTGGTGCGTAAACGAGGCGTAGGCGTCGAGGTCACCGCGCACGGCGCCGCCGGCGAGGCTGGCGCGGAGGTAATCCCAGGAACCGGCCTCGGCGCGGGCGAGCACGGCGGGAGCGTCGCGACCGGTGCGGGAAACGTAGTCGATGGCGCCACCGAGGGTGGAGGCGCCGGTGGCGAGGGCGTTGCCGCCGCGCCAGACGTTGATGTAGGCGGCGCTCAGGGGTTCGAGGGCCTGCATGTCGAAGCCGCCGTCGGCGAGGTTGAGCGGCACACCGTCCTGCAGCACGCGGATGCCGCGGCCGTGGAAGGTGCGTTGCAGGCCGGAGCCGCGGATGGAGAGGCGCGCCTCGTCGGAGCCGAAGCGGGAAAGGGCAATGACGCCGGGCGAGAGGGCGAACGTGTCATCGACGGTGGAGGCGCGGCCGCGGAGGAAGCGGCCGGCGTCAATGGTCTCGGTGCCGCCGGGCGTGAGCGCGAGTTCGGCACGCGCGGCGTCGAGGGCCGGCACGGTGAGTGGTGCGGGACGGTCGGCGGTGACGTTGAGTTTATCGAGTTGGACCGCCGGCGGCGCGTCGGCCGGCGTGTCGGCGAGAATCAGATTCGCGGTGGCGAGGCTGAGTGTGAGGGTGAAAAGACGAAACGAACGGAATGGATGGGAAAAATTCATGGTGAGCGTGCAGGTAGGAAAGATGCCACGTGGTGCGGACATGCGGCCGCAGGCACGGGTCGCCACCAAGGGCGTCAGGGTGAATGGCCGCGGTCCGCTGCAGCAGCGGTGGGCGCGGTCCGACGGGACGGTCGCTGCGCTCAGCAGCGGGGCGGGGGCACGGGCACCGGATCGGTGCGGGCAGGGCCGGCGTCAGCGATGACGCCCGGCCAGGAAAACTCAGGGACGGTAGCCAGGAATTTTTCGGGAGCCTGACAGGCGAGCAGGACTTTCTCGGCGCTGCGTTCGACCTGCGGGGTGGGCTGGTTTTGTTTCACGTCCTCGACGACGGAGCAGATCTCGCAGGGCGCGGAACCGTTGAAGGCTTTTTCGATGGCGAGGGCGAGCGGCATCACGCGGGCGTTGTCGCTGACCATCTTGCCCCAGGCGAAAACCTGCACGGCGTCCCACAGCGCGCCGTTGGCGCAGAGCCAGGCGAGGGACAGCGTGAGGACTTGCAACGTGCGGCGCACGAGCGGGACTTTGCGGGCGGTGCCGCGGTTGCCAAGTGCGGGGTGCGTCAGCGCGGCGGTTATTAGGAAAGCGCGGACGGCGAATGAGCGGAAAAGTGGACTAGGGAAGGCTGGAGCAGGCCTAGGCAGAGACGTAATCTGGAACTCTGGAACGCTGGAAAATGCAGGGGAGAAGCCCTGCAGCCGGTCGGATTTGTGGATGTGGAAATCAGGAAACGGAAGGAACGAGCCTTGGCGGGCGGCTGAGTTGAACCGGGTAATTCCGGTTTTCCTAATTTCCACATTGATGACCCAATCAACGCGCGCGGCGCTGCAGCAGGGTCACGATGAGCAGGAGGACGAAGGAGAGCGCGAGGAGGATCGCGGCGAAGGCGTGGGCGGAGGGATACGAGAGTTTTTGCACTTCATCGTAGAGGGCGATGCTGGCGACCTTGGTGACGCCGGGGATGGAGCCGCCGATCATGAGGACGACGCCGAATTCGCCGAGCGTGTGCGCGAAGGCGAGGGTGAGGCCGGCGGCGATGCCGCGGCGCGCGAGCGGGACATGCACGCGCCAGAAGACGCGGCGCGGCGGCGTGCCGAGCGTGGTGGCGGCGTCGAGCATCTCCGGGGGCACGCTGCGCAGCGCGGCTTGGAACGGCTGCACGGCGAAGGGCAGCGAGTAAACGGCGGACGCGACGATGAGGCCGGTGAAGGAAAAGGACAGCGGGGCACCGGTCACCGCGACCCACCAGCTGCCGGGCGGATGTTGCGGCGAGAAAGCGATGAGCAGGTAAAAGCCGATGACGGTCGGCGGCAGGACGACCGGGAGCGTGACGATGGTTTCGAGGATGGGGGCGAGGCGCCAGCGCGTGGTGTTGAGCCAGTGCGCGAGGGGCAGGCCGAGGAGACCGAGGAGCAGCGTCGTGATGGCGGCGAGTCGGAGGGTGAGCCCGAGGGCCTGCCAGAGCGGAGCGGAGAGACCGAGAAAAGTAGAGGCGGGATCGGCCACGGCGGCGTTGCCAGCGTCAACTCACCGGAGCGGGCCGGCGGGCGCGGGTGCAGCGTAGCCGCAATCCTGGAGGATCTTTTGCGCGGCCGGGCTGGTCAGGAAGGCGAGGTAGCGTTTTGCGGCGCGGTTTTTGTGGCCGGATTTGGTCAGCACGGCGGCTTGCGTCAGCGGTGCGGAAGGATCGCCGGGGACTTCGTGCCAGTGGCCCTGGTTTTTGAAATCAGGGGAGAGCGCGATGGAGAGGGAGATGAAGCCGGCGTCGGCCTCGCCGGCGGCGACGGATTGCGCGACCTGCAGCATGCTGTCGGCGACGGTGATCTTCGGCAGGGCGGCGGTCCAGGCATTGGCGCGGATCAGGGCCTGGCGCGCGGCGCGGGCGTAGGGGCCGATCTCGGCATTGGTGATGGCGAGCTTGCGGATGTGTGGATTGCGCGCGGCGGAGGCGAGATTGGCGAGATCGAGATCGGAGCGCGTGGCCCAGAGCACGAGCCGGCCCGTGGCGAATGACGTGAGGCTGTCGCTCGCGGCATGGCCGGTGCGGACGAGCTCGGTCGGGTGATCGAGGTCGGAGCAGACGAAAACATCGCAGGCGGTGCCGCGGTAGATCTGGGCGACGAGTTTTTCGGATTTATCGAGGGTGAGCTTTAGCGCGACCTCAGGGTCGAGTTTGCGGAAGGCCTTGTTCACCTCGCCGAGGGCGAAGAAAAAATTGGAGCTGGCGGAAATGGTGACGGTTTCGGAGGCCTGGGCGCCGAGCGCGAGGGCAAGCCAGAGAAGCAGGGGGCGAAGCATGCGAAAGACGGTGGGAAATGCCGCTGGGGCTGGCCATCTCAAAAGCGGAGCGAGATGAACTTGCGCAAATTTTTGACGATAAGCTTGGGCGTCGGTTCGGGTCGCAGAGGGCAGCGATGTCAGTGCCAACAATCCATGGCGGCGCTTATCTTATTCGGCGGGCACGGCGTAGCCGAACTCGGTGAGGATTTTGCGCGCGGCGGGGCTGCGGAGAAAAACGAGGTAGCGTTGTGCGGCGGGGTTGGCGGTGCCGCGGCTGGTGAGGATGGCGCCCTGCGTGAGCGGGTTGGCGGGGAGCGCGGGGACTTCAAGCCAGCGGCCTTTCTCCTTCAGTTTGGGTGAGCGCACGAGGGAGAGCGCGACGAAGCCGAGGTCGGCGTTGCCGGTTTCGACGAACTGGGCGGTTTGCGAAATGTTTTCGCCGGTGACGAGCCTGGGCTGCACGGCGTCCCAGGCGCCGAGTTGCTGGAGAATCTCGCGGGCGGCGCGACCGTAGGGGGCGGTGGCGGGATTGGCGATGGCGAGGTGGCGGATGCCGGGCGCGGCGACGGCGGTGGCGAGGTCGTTAAAAGGGAGATCGGCACGAAGCGTCCAGAGCACGAGTTTGCCCGTGGCGAAAGGGACAAGGTGCCTGGCATCGGCGTGGCCGGCCTGGATGAGCGCCTGCGGGTAGTCGAGGTCGGCGGAGAGAAACACGTCGAAGGGGGCGCCGTTTTTGATCTGCGCGACGAGGCTGCCGGAGGCACCCATGGTGACGTTGACCGTGGTGTCAGGCTCCTGTTGGCGGAACTCGGCGTGCAACGCCTCGAGGGCGTAGATGAGATTGGCGGCGGCGGCGACGGAGACGGTTTCGGCGGCACGGAGCGCGGGCGCGGCGAGAACCGAGATCAGGAGCAAGGTGAGACGAGCGCTGGAGCGAAAAAGATTCACGGTGAGCGGGGTTGCTTGGAGTCGGCGTTGAGGGATTTGTCGTCGCTGGCGAGCATTTGCTCGAAGGCGGCCATGTGCTGGCGGGCGTGGCTGAAGTAGGCGTCGTCGTCCTCCCAGTATTGTTCGAGTTCGCGGACGCTGATGTCGTCGTGCTTCTTGAACTTCGCGGCGGCGTGTTGAGCGCGCTCGAGCGGCATGCCGAGTTCGTGCATGACATCGATACCGAGGTCGAGCGAGCTGCCGACCGTCTCGCGGTAGAAACCGGGAATGCCGCGTTTCAGGTATTCGTGGGCGTGAACGCGGCCGGCGGCGCGCGCGAAAATCTTCAGATTGGGAAAATGTTTCTGCACGGTCTCGGCGAGGGCGATGGATTTTTCCTCGCTGTCGATGGCGATGACGATGAGCCGGGCGCGCGCGGCGCCGGCGGCGTGGAGCAGTTGGAGGCGCGTGGCGTCGCCGTAGAAAACCTTGATGCCGAGGCGGCGGATGAGCGCGACCTGCTCGGAGTCGAGGTCGAGGATGGTGGTGCCAATGCCGTTGGCCCGGAGGAGGCGGCCGACGATGTTGCCGAAGCGACCGAAGCCGGCGATGAGGACGGGGTTGTCGTGCGTGGCGGGATCGATGGCGTCGTCGGGCTGCGTGGCGGCGGATGGGGCGTGCGCAGCGAAGCAGGGCTGGATCAGGCGGTCGTTGAGAATGAAAAGCACCGGCGAGAGCGCCATCGAGAGCGCGACGGTGGCAGTGAGCGGGGCGGCCTGCGCCCCGGTGAAGACGCCGTGGTCCACGACGTAGTTGAGCAGGACGAAGGCGAACTCGCCGCCGGGCGCGAGGGCCAGGCCGAAGAGCAGGCCGGCGGGCGCGGGCATGCGAAAGACGCGCGCGAGCAGAATGAGGAAGAGGAATTTCGTGACGAGCAGCGCACCGACGAGGCCGGCGATGAGGCCGGGTTGGGCGGCGACGAGGGCGAAGTCGATGCCGGCACCGACGGTGATGAAGAAGAGGCCGAGGAGGAGGCCCTTGAAGGGCTCGATGTCGGACTCGAGTTCGTGGCGGAATTCGCTGTTGGCGAGGACGACGCCGGCGAGGAACGTGCCGAGCGCAGCGGAAAGGCCCACGAGGGTCATGAGCAGCGAGACGCCGACGACGAGCAGCAGCGCGGCGGCGGTGAAGAGTTCACGGATCCCGGTGCGTGCGATGACGCGGAAGAGCGGGTTGATGAGATAACGACCGGCGGCGATGATGGCGACGACGACCCCGAGAACGACGAGCGTCTGGGTCCAACCGGCGAGACCGGCGATGAGCGAGGCGCTGTGGGTGTCGGCGGCGGCGGCGGTGGTTGCGAGGGTGGGAGCGGTGACCGCGAGGAGCGGCAGGAGCGCGAGGATGGGGATGACGGCGATGTCCTGAAAGAGCAGCACGGCGAAGCTGGCCTCGCCGCCGGGGGTGTGGAGCTGGCCGCGCTCCTGGAGGGATTGGAGGACGATGGCGGTGGAGGAGAGCGCGAGGATAAGACCCGCGGCGAAGGGCAGGCGGAAGCCGAGGCCGCAGGCGGCGCCAATCAGGGCGATGACGGCGGCGGTGCCGAAAACCTGCAGGCCGCCAAGGCCGAGGAGTTGCGTGCGCATCCGCCAGAGCAGGGAGGGCTGGAGTTCGAGGCCGACGAGGAAGAGCATCATCACGACACCGAATTCGGCGAAGTGCATCATGTCGCCCGAGCGGCCGATGAGGCCGAGCACGTGCGGCCCGATGAGGATGCCCGCGAGCAGGTAGCCGAGCACGGAGCCGAGGCCAAAGCGCTTGGCGATGGGCACGGCGATGACGGCGGCGGCGAGGTAGATGGCGGCTTGAAGCAGCGGGGAATCCATGGGCGGGCGGAGCGTAACGGGGACGCCGGGGCTGGCAAGCGAGCGGGCCACACCGGTTGTAGTCTAATAGACTACAACCGGATGGCGTGTTTCAGGACTGGTCAGGGTGGGGGGATTGCGGCTGGATGAGGGGCATGTCGTCGCCGTCCCCCGCTCAATCGCTGCCGCCGGTCACGGTGCTGGCCGGGTTTCTGGGCGCGGGGAAGACGACGCTGTTGCGGCATTTGTTAAAACAGGGCGAGGGCCGCAAGTGGGCGGTGGTGGTCAACGACGTGGCGGCGATGAATATCGATGCGCAACTCGTGGCGCAGGCGGGGGCTTCGCGGACGGTCGAACTGGGCAACGGCTGCGTGTGCTGCTCGGTGCGCGACGAGCTGGCGGAAACCGTCGCCGAACTCGCGGCGCAGGCGCGCTACGATCATATCATCGTGGAGACGACGGGCGTGGCGGAGCCGCGGGCGATCGCCGACCTGTTTCTGCGGAAGAACGCGTTTGGGCGCAGCCTCGGGGATTTTGCACGGTTGCACGCGCTCGTGACGGTGGTGGATACACCGCATTTTCTGCGGGAGTGGGTGCGTTCGAAAACGAAGGGCGACGCGACGGAGCGGAGCCGGATCAAGCCAACCATCGAGCTGATGGTGGAGCAGGTGGAGACGGCGGATGTGCTGGTGCTCAACAAATGCGACGCGGCGTCGCCGGAGGAGCTGGCGCAGGTGGAGACCATTTTGCGCGGCCTGAATGCGCGCGCGGAAGTTTTCCGGACGGAGCAGGGCCAATTGCCGGCGGAAGTGTTGCTGGACCGGCCGCGGTTCGACGCGCTGGAGACGATGCGTTCGGCGCGGTGGGTGCGGGTGTTGAGCGGAGCGGGAGACGACGGAGCGACGCGCCCAGCGGTCGCGCCTTACCTGAAGGCCGGGCGCCACGAGGAGGAATATGGGATCATGAGTTTCGTGTATGAGGCGCGGCGGCCGTTCGTGGGCGCGAAATTTGCCGAGGTGCTGAAGCATCACCTGCCGGCGGGGCTGCTGCGGGCGAAGGGATTTTTGTGGATGAACGAACGGCCGGCGGACATCGGGTTTCTCTCGGTGGCAGGCGGTCAGGTGCGGTGCGAATCCATCGGAACGTGGGCGGCGGAGTTGCGCGACCGCGGGGTCGTGACGGACGCGGAAATCCCGGCGGCGGCGCGCGCGAAGTGGCAGGAGCCGCACGGCGACCGGCGGCAGGAATTGGTTTTCATCGGCGTGGGGCTGGATGAGGCGGCGTTGCGAGCGGCACTGGATGCGTGTCTGGGCGACGCGTGAACTGCCCCAATTTGTAACCTATTAGGTTACAAATTGGGTTTGGACGGGATTTGCTCGCAGCGAGTGGAAAGGGGCGGCGCCATTTCGGTTTGTAACCTATTGGGTTACAAACCGGGTTGGTAAGCGGACGTTGGGATGTCGGGAGGGAGGTGGGGCGCGGCAGAATCGCGATTGCTCCAAGGGCGCGGTGAGGCTTTATCGGTCGGGCACACTTCAACCATGGCTTTCTTGCGCGTGCTGGGGTTTTTCCTGTTAGGGATGATGGCGCGCGGCGCGGAGGTGTTGGTGTATCACGATGGCGACAGAGTGCAGGGACGGTTGGTGAGGCAGGAAGGCGATGTGATTGTGTTTCAGTCGCCGAAGTTCGGTGAAATCCGGGTCAACGCCGCCGAGGTCGAGTTGCAGACGGAGGTCGCGGTGACTCCGCCGGTCGCACCGACGCCGGCATCTGCGCCAGCGGTCGCGGTGGTGGCGGCGGTTCCCGTTTCTACGGCTTCGACTCCGGCGGCGGCAGATGCGGTGCAGGCGCCGCGGTGGTGGCATCCGTGGACGGGTCGGCTGAGCGTGGCGTTGCAATGGCTGGAGGATACGACGAGCAACGAGGACCTGGGCGTGGACTTCCGGCTGGAGCGGAAATGGGTGCGCGACGAGCTGCGGTTTGAAACCCACTACACCCGCAAGGTGAGCAGCGATGTTTTGACGGAGGATATCACGCGCGGCTCGGTTTACTGGCGGCACGATCTGCCGCGCCGGTTCTTCAGCCTCTACAACCCGGTCGTGGAATGGGACAAGGCGTTCAAGGGCTTCGCGCCGACGATCCCGGTCGTCGAATACGTGCTGACGCAGCAGCAACTCGGCATCGGCTACACCTTGATGGATACGGAGCGGGCGTCGTTGCGCGCGGGTGTCGCCGAAAACTGGATCGGCGTGCGGCTGCTGCATCCCGTGCAGGGCAATTTCACGGCTTGGTTTGAATCGGTGTTTGCCGAGGCGGAACTCACGCTGCCGCGCGGTTGGAAGCTACGGGAACGCGGACAGATTTATTTCTACCGGCGTGATCCCGACAGCCGGGAATCCGACCGCGGATGGGACAACAGCGTGGAACTCACCAAGCAACTGACCGATCAGTTTTCGCTGACGCTGCGGCACGAATACCGCGTGAACCGCCCGAGTTTGCAGGGCGCGGATTATGAGAAACTGCGGCTGCTGCTCGGGTTGGATTTCTGAGGGACGGTGGAAGGCGAAGATCAAATAGTGCGGGGCAGAGACCCGCACTCCTTCCGATCACGCTTCGCTCTTGAGGACGTAGACGACGCCTTTTTCGGAACCGATGGCGAGGAGGCGGTCGTCGGGCGACCAGGCGAGCTTGGTGGCGGCGACGGGCATCTTCACGGTGGCGCGGAGCGGTTGCTTGCGCTCGGGGCTCCAGAGTTGGACGACGCCATCCGCCGAGGCGGTGGCGAGCAGGCCGTGGGTGTGTTGGAAGGCGACGGCACAGACGGGGGCGTCGTGCGGGAGCATGCCGGGTTCGCGGCCCTCGGGTCCGGCACCGGCGCAATCCCAGATGCAGGCGTCGCGACCGCCGCTCGTCGCGAGCCAGCGCGAGGTGTGGTCGAAGGAGAGATGCTTCACCTTGCCCTCGTAGCCGCTCATCTGGAGTTCGATGTCGGTCTCGGGAATCCACAAATGCACGGACGGGTCCTGGTTGCCGGAGACGAGCCATTTGTTGTCGGGTGACCAAACGAGGGACTGGATGCCGTTGTTGTAAGGAAACTCCTTTTGCACGACGAAGTCGTCGGCATCCCAGAGGCAGACGCCGCCGAAGTAGGAAACGGCGACGCAACCGCCGCCGGGTTGGGCGGCGAGGGCGGAGATGGATTTCGGGGCGTCCTTGAAGGCGTGGGCGACGGTGCCGTCGGCGCGGAGCGCGGCGAGTTTGCGGCCGGCGGCGGCGAAGAGGAGCGGGGAAGCCGTGGAGCCACGACGCCAGGCGAGGTGCTCAACCCACGTGCTGCCGAGGCTGGCGGAGCCGGTGTGCTGGCCGGCGGCGGCGTCCCAGAATTTTACGAGACCGTCCTGTCCGCCGGTGGCGAGGATTGAGTTGAGGGCGGGCGACCAGGCGAGGCAGTTGGTGCCGTTGTCGTGGCCGGGAAGAAGGTGGCGCGTGGCGCCATCGGTCGCCGCGAAGAGCGTGACGGGACCGGCGGCGGAGGCGGCGGCGAGAGCGGTGCCGTCGGGCGACCAGGCGAGGTCGATGACGTAGTCGTCGAGGGGGGCGGCCCAATGCTTGGTGAGTTGCATGGTCCGAGAACGGAGAAAAAAAGGTGGCGGGGGAAGGGCAGAATTCAAATGACCGCGGAAGGCGTGGCCGCCGCCGGATTCTGCTGCGTCATACTTTCGTGAAAATTCAGCCGAGTGCGGGAGTTTGTTGTGGCGCAGGCCGTGGGCAACTGCATGGTCGGAATTCCCCTTTCCCCGTTACCTTACCCTGCATGGTTTGCCCGCTTTGCCGTCCCTTGTTTTTACCCTGTTGGTTCGCACTTCCCGCACTTCCGCCCCGCGTTGAGGAGCGCTGTCGGTCATGAGGCTATTTTTTGCGATCATGGTCGCGGGGTTGGCGCTGGCGACCGCGGCGCTTTACTGGACGGTGCCCGGCCGGCGTCACGACGTGCCGGTTATCTACTGGGTCACCCAGGATGATGCAAACAAGCGGGCGGTGCTGGATACGTTTCGCGAATGGCGGCGCGACGTGGGGCTGCCGCCGGTCGATCTGCGCATCGACAACGGCAATCAAGATGCGACCAAGAAACTGGTGCAGGGATTGTCGGGCGTGGGCGCGGATATTTTTGACCTGTATGGCCACGAGATGGATCTGTTCGCCTCGACCGGCATGCTGGCCGATGTGACGGAGGATGCGGTGCGGATGGGTTTCTCGCCGGCGGCGACGTATCCGAACCTGAAGGAGGACTTTGTGATCCGCGGCCGGCAGTATGCGTTTCCGCGCAACGCGGGCGTCTCGCTGCTCTGGATCAACCGCGCGACCTTTGCGAAATACGGCGTGGCGGAGCCGCCGGACCAGTGGACCATGGATGAGTTTGAGGCGCTGGGCAAAAAATTCGTGAACGCGGCCAACCCGCCGGGCACGCGCCAGCGGGTGTATTTTGCCAATGCGATTTCGCGCGACGTGTTGCGCCGCGGGCTGGGGCTGGCGAACTACAACGAGACCGGCACGCGTTGCACCCTGGATGACCCGCGCAACATTGCGGTGGTGGAACGTTACCGGAAGTGGGTGGTGGAGGACCGGATCCTGCCGAGCAAGGAGGAGAGCGCCGCGATGTCGGCTGACATCAGCGGGGATGGCAGCATGTTTTCCCATTTTACCTCCGGCCGCTATGCCATGATTTACGTGGGGCAGTGGGCGTTTATCATCCTGCGGCCGCGCGGGACTTTTTCACTTCGCGTGGTTTATCCACCGGTGGATTCGTTTCAGAATTCGGAAATGGGGTGCGGCACGGTCGGCGTTTACAAGGGCTCGAAGCACCTGAAGGAGTCGACCGAGTTCCTGCAATTCCTCGCCAGCGAACACTTCAGCAAACTGATCGTGCGGATCGCGGACGGGCTGCCGCCGCTACCGCGCCTGACGAAGACGGAAGAGTATCTGCATCCCGCGGGACGGCAGGACGAATGGCCGGTGCACGGGCCGTTCGCCGCGGCGGCGCAGGCGACGGGCATCACGGTGAGCAAGAGCCCGTTTGTCATCCAATCGATCATCTACCGGACGGAACTTGAATTGATGGAGGCCGCGATCGCGGACCGGTTTACCCCGGAGGAAGCCGCGAAGGAGATGGGGCGGCGGATCAACGCGGAGATTGCGCTCAGCATCGGGCGGGATCCGCAGCTGAAGCGGCTCTACGACGAGCGCGTGGCGATCCAGGCAAAGATCGACGCCTACCGGGCGGCGGGCCGTCCCGTGCCTGAGGCGTGGGTGACGGATGCGTTTCACAAGGCGTATTACCAGGCCCACGGCTGGCTGGAGAAGGAGGCGACCCCATGAGCGGCAATCGAAGGACGACCGGCTGGCGGCTGGCGACGGGGTTGGGCTTTCTCCTGCCGAACCTGCTGGGCTTCCTTGCATTCACGGCGATGCCGCTGATCGTGAGCTTCGCGATCGCCTTCACGGATTGGGATGCGCTCCGCCATAATATTTTCCGCGACGAGCCGCTGCGGTTTGTGGGGTTTGAGAATTTTGTCTGGCTGTTCCAGCACCCGGAATTCTGGCGCTACCTGGGCAACACCTTCTACCTGATGCTGGGATTGCCGTTCTCGATCGTGGGCAGCCTGGGGGCCGCGCTGCTGCTCACACGTGCAGGGCACGGCCAGGTGGCGCGACGCGGCGCATTTATCCTCGCGGCGCTGGTGATGATCGGCAGTGGCCTCATGCTGCGCGTGGGCGGCATGTCGGAGTCGGGCGTGCTGTTCATCTTCGGCCTGCTGGCCGCCTCGACGCTGGTGGCGGGCGTGCTGACGAACGGCGCGGTTTACCGCACGCTGTTTTACCTGCCGCACTTCACGGCGGGCGTGGCGACGTTTGTGCTCTGGAAGAAACTTTATAATCCGCAGACCGGTCCGATCAATTTCGCGCTGGATCCGGTCCTCGATGGCGCGGCGCGCGCGGTGGAGGCGGCGCCGACGCTGTTTTCCACCGGCGTGCCGGTGGTCTGCGGTGGCGGGGCGCTGCTGCTGGCCTGGTGGCAGCTCCGGCGCCTGCGCCAGCATTGGGATGATTGCGCGGTGGGGCAGGTGGCGGTGGTGGCGGGGGTGGCGTCCGTGGTGCTGCCGCAGATTTTCCTGCTGCGCTGGCTGGGTTGGTCGGGCGCGCTGGCCGTCACTGTGACCGGACTGGTCGCGGCGGTGATCGCCGTGGTGGTCATCCGCCGGCCGCGGCGCTGGGGACCAAAATGCGCGGTGGATGCGGGATTGAGCGCGCAGCTCGCCCTGGCCCTTGCGCTGGTGCCGCTGTTTGTCCTGCTGGCCGCGGGCATCGCGTTGGGCTCGAGTTTGCCCGCGCTGGCGACGGCGGGCTTTGAGCCGCCGAACTGGCTGGGCGACTATGCCTGGGCCAAGCCGGCAATCATGATCATGGGGCTCTGGGCGGCGATCGGCTCAAACAACATGATCCTCTACCTCGCGGGCCTGAGCAATATCCCGCCCGAGCTCTACGAGGCGGCGGACATGGACGGTGCTTCGCCGATGCAGCGCTTCTGGCACATCACGTGGCCGCAGCTGGCGCCGGTGACGTTCTTCATCGGCGTGATGGGCGTGATCTACGGCCTGCAGGGCGGCTTTGAAATGGCGCGCGTCATGACGCTGGGTGGGCCGGCGGGATCGACGACGACGCTGAGTTACTTTATCTACATCGAGGGTTTTGAGACGGGCCGGCTGGGTTACGCCTCGGCGGCGGCCTGGGTGCTCTTCGCCCTCGTGTTCATCCTCTCGATGCTGAACTTCCGTTTCGGCAACCGCAGCCTCAATGACTAAGCCCGCGTCCAATCCCGACCACAAGGCGGTCCGCAAGGGCCCGGGCCTGCATGTGCTGATGGTGGCGATCGCCCTGCTGATGGTCGCGCCCTTCATCTGGATGCTGCTGACCAGTTTCAAGTCGCTGCCCGAGTCGTCCGATCCGCAATGGATGCCGAGCACGTTCCTGTGGGGCAACTATCCCGAGGTGTTCAACGTGATCCCGTTCCTCCGGTTCATGTGCAACAGCTTCGTGGTGGCGGGCTGGGTGACGCTGATCCAGGTGCTGACGAGCGCGCTGGCGGCCTATAGTTTTTCGCGGCTGGAGTGGCCGGGACGCGACCGCGTGTTCTTCCTTTATCTCGGCACGATGATGCTGCCGGGACTCGTGACGCTGATCCCGACCTTCCAGCTCATGGTGCGCTGGGGCATGGTGGACACCTACACGGGCATGGTGCTGCCGGCGGCGTTCAACGCCTTCGGCACCTTCCTGTTGCGGCAATTCATGCTCGGGATTCCCAAGGCGCTCGATGAGGCGGCCGAGATCGATGGGGCGAGCAAGTGGCAGATTTTCTGGGACGTGATCCTGCCGCTGAGCCGGCCCGGTCTCATCACGCTCGCGATCTTCACCTTCATGGGGAACTACCACAGCTTCTTCTGGCCGCTCGTGATGATGAAGACGGTGGATAAATTCACGCTGCCCGTGGGCCTGATGTTTTTCGACACCGAGCGCGGCCAGTCGACGCACCTGCTCATGGCGGGCGTGACGATGTCCGTGGTGCCGCTCATCATCGTCTTCGTGTTCCTGCAACGGCAGTTGATCCGCGGCATCCAGATCGGCGCCGTGAAAGGCTGAGCGCGGCGGGCAGCGCAGGCCGCATCACTCGTATTGCAGGGCGTCGATCGGATCGAGCCGGGCGGCGGTGATGGCCGGATAGAGCCCGGCAAGCACGCCGGTGACGAGGCTGGCGACGAAGCCCAGCAACATGGCCGAGGGCAGGAGGACGGGCGGCGGTTGATCCGGCAGAAGCCAGCCCAGCAGGTCGACGAGACCGGCGCCGGCGGCCACGCCGAGCAGGCCGCCGAGGGCGCTGAGCGTGAGCGCCTCGGCCATCAGCTGCATGAAAATGTCGCGGCGGCGCGCGCCGATGGCCTTGCGCACGCCGATCTCACGCACGCGCTCCTTGGCGGAGGCCAGCATGATGTTCATGATCACGATGCCGCCGATGAAGAGTGAGATGCCGGCGACCCCGCCGATGGATGTCTGGAGCCGCCGCTCGGTGGCGAGGTAGTCGTTGAGGCGGTCCTCCTGGGTCTTGAAACGAAAGTCGCGCACGCCGCGATGCGTGAATTCCAGGGTGTTTTGCACGGCGGAGACCACCTGCGACAGCCGATCGAGGTCACCCACGCGGAAATTCAGCCACGTGAGTTTTTGCGTGTGCCCGAAGCGCTTCAGCGCGGTATCGAGCGGGATCATCACGGCATGATTCTTGAACTCCACCGCGTTGCGCCCGCCCTGTATAAATTCATAATGCGACAGCACGCCGATGACGCGGAAGGGTTGGCCCTCGATCTGGATGGTCTGGCCGAGCGGATCCTCGGTGGGGGCAAACAAATCGCGCGCAACGGCCGAACCGATCACGGCGACCCGCCGCGCGCGCTGGCCGTCGAGCGGGGTGACGAAGCGTCCGCGATCCAGCGTGTAGCGGTTGATGACGAGCACGTCGGGCAGGACGCCGTAGACGAGCAGCTCGGAGGAGCGGCGCTCCCCGCGGACGACGGCGGTGCCCCCATATTCATCGAGGGCATACTCGGGAGAGATATGGGTGACCGCCGGCACATTGCGCTGGATGGCGATCGCGTCCCGCGCCCGCAGTCCGCCGGAGATGGCCGCGAGGTGGAGTTGGTTTGCCGGCGGACGTTCTGCCATCAGTCCCACTTTTTCGAGTCCGCCGGTCTCGACGAGAAAGGCACGCCAGTCGGCCAGCAGTCCGTGGACGAGGCCGATCATGGCGATGAGCGAGGCCACGCCGCAAACGAGCCCGACCATGGTGATGCCCGAGCGCACCGGATGACCGATAATCTCACGCAGCCCGTTGCGAATGCCGTTCAGGAAAATCATGGCGCGGCTTATTCGTAGTGCAGAGCCTCGATGGGATCGAGGGCCGCGGCGCGCAGTGCCGGGTAGAGGCCTGCGAGCAGGCCCGTGAGCGCACTGGCACCGGCGCCGAGGATGAAGGCGGACGGCACGAGGACGGGCGCCTGTTGCGGCAGGACATAGGCCAGCGCTTGCACCAGGCCGATGCCGGCGACGATGCCGCCGAGGCCCCCCACGAAACCGAGCACCGTCGCCTCAAACACGAATTGCGCGAAAATATCGACATGACGCGCGCCGAGGGCCTTGCGCACCCCGATCTCCCGCAGGCGCTCGTTCACGCCCGCCAACATGACGCCCATGATGCCGATGCCACCGATCAGCAGGGAGAGCCCCGCGACGCTGGCGAGGGCGATCCGCAGGCGGCGCTGCTGGCGCGAGAAATCCATCATGGTGTCGAGCTGGTTCTCCACGCGGAAATCGCGCACTCCGCGATGGAGCGGGCGCAGGATGTTTTCCACCTCCTCCATGGCCTGCGTCATATCGGGCAGGTTGATGACCTGCATGTCCAACTGGTCGATGCGCCGGGAGGCGGTGAAGCGTTTCTGGGCCGTCGTCACGGGGATGAAGGCCGACCAGTTGCGCCGCCAGAGGGCGTTGCGCCCGCCCTGCCGGGCCACCTCGCGCTGCAGCACGCCGACGACGACGAATGGATGCTGGCCGATTCGCAGGCGTTGCCCGATGGCCGGTTCGCCGGGGGCAAAGAACTGGGCCGCGAGTTCACCGCCCAGCACGCAGACCGAGGCCACGAGATCGGAGTCCACGTCACTGATAAAACGGCCTTCCTTCAGCTTGTAATCGTTGAGCCGGACGGCGGCGGGCGTGACGCCTTGCACGTTGCCCCAGTCATTTTTGCCACGCCGGTCCATCGGTTTCCAATCGACGCGCACTTCGGGTGACACGTGTTCTATCAAGCGGGCGCTGCGTTGCAGGGCCGTGACATCACGCAGCGTGCGGCCCGGCGAGCGATTTTTCAGGTGCTGCTGATTCTCCGGGACGGCCTGCTGCACGACGGTGATCTTGTTCAGGCCGCCGCTCGCGTTGTTGATGGTCTGCATGCCGCGGATCATCGACTCGATCACGCCGATCATGCCGACCAGCGCCGCGACGCCGAGGACCACGCCCAGCAGGGTGAGGATGGCCCGGAAGGGATTGGCGCGGAGCTCGCCGCCGGCCTGGACCAGCCCTTGGTAGAGGAAATTCATGGCGGCTCATCCGACGGGCGGAGGCAGCACCTGGCCGTTGGCCATGCGAATCTGGCGGCGCGCCGTGGCGGCCACGGCGTGATCGTGGGTCACGAGTATGATGGTCTGGCCTTCCGCATGCAGTTCCTGAAACAGCGCGAGCACGCGCGCGACATTCTGGCTGTCAAGGTTGCCGGTGGGCTCGTCGGCGAGGATCAGGCGCGGACGGTTGATCAAGGCGCGGGCGATGGCGACGCGCTGGCGTTCGCCACCGGATAACTGGGAGGGGCGATGCTTCGCCCGGTGCGCGAGCCCGACGCGTTCCAGCACCTCGCCGACGCGCTGGCGGGCGTCGCGCGCCGCGGCACGCGCGTAGGTGACGGGGAGCAGAACATTTTCCGTCACGGTCAGGCGGGGGAGGAGGTTGAACGCCTGGAAAACGAAGCCCAGCTTGCGGGCGCGGTAGCCTGCCTGTTCGGAGGGACTGAGGTGGGAAACATCCTCGCCCTCGAAAAGCATGCGGCCCGAGGTCGGCCGGGCCATGAAGCCGAGCAGGTGCATCAGCGTGCTCTTGCCCGAACCCGACGGGCCGATCACGGCGGCGAATTCGCCGGCCATGATTTGCAGGCTGACGCCGGCGAGCGCGTGCACGTCCTCGCCGCCCACCCGGTAGGTCTTGCGGACGTCGTGCAGCTCAATGAGTGCGGACGCGGTCGGCATGCGCGGGAAAGTTCAGCCTTCGCGCGAAGACGTGGGCCGCGCGAGCGCGATCTCGTCACCGAGCTTCAGGCCGGAGCGGATTTCGACGCGTTCAAGGTTGTTCACGCCGATGGCCACGGTGATGCGGACGAAGCCGGTGGCGTCCTTCTTGAAGACGAAGTGGCGGGGGCCGTCGGAAAAGACAGCGGCGAGAGGCAGGGATGGCACGCCGCGCACTTCCTCGACCGTGAGCATGATATTGGCGCTGATGCCGGCCTTGACCGGGGGCAGTTCGCCCTCGAAACGGATGCGCATGGGAAACACGCGGATTTGCTCCACGAGCGTGGCCGAGGGCGCCACGGTCTCGATGACGCCGGGAAAGAATTTGTCGCGGATGGTATCGAAGGAGATTTGTGCCGGCATGCCCGGTTTGATGCGGGGCGAATCGATCTCGTTGATGTTGGCCTCGACGAGCATCTGGCTGACGTCGGCCACGGGCATGAGCACCGTGCCTTGGGAAAAGGAATTCGCGCCCACGATGACCTGACCTTCGCGCAGGGTGTGCTGGAGCACCATGCCCGCATGGGGCGCTTTGATGACCGCCTGGATGAGCAGCTCGCGCGCCGACACCAGCCGGGCGCGCTGGACGTCGAGGTTGTTGAGGGCGAGGTCACGCTTCACCTGTGCGTCGAGCAGCTCCTTCTCCGGCACCACGTCGACCTTGCGCAGGTTTTCGATGCGGTGCAGATCCTGCAGCGCCTGCTTGCTGGAAATATCAGCGGCCTCCATCAGGCGCTCGGCCTCGTGCACATCGCTCTCCAGCTTGGTGCGGTCGAGTTCCACGAGGACTTGGCCGTCCTGCACCATGTCGCCGGGCTGGCTGTGCACGCGCACGACACGGCCGCTAATCTCGGATTTTATTTCCCACAGCGTCAGTGGCACCACTTCGCCGGTGAGCTCGATCGTGTCCGCGATATCATGTGCCTCGACGCGGACGGTGGGGAGGGCGTTGGCGGCGTCGGCCTGTGAGTTCGTCCGGCTGCAGCTGGTGAGCAGGGAGAAAATCCCAATAGCCAGGCATGACAGTCCGCCGATGAATCTGAGGGTGGGGGTATTCACGGGGGGCGAAAAAGTGCGCGTCGCGGATAGGCGAGGCAACCCATAATAACCGGCAAGGCGTGAAATTTGCCTCGCCGCAACGAATGGTAGATTCGCGGCGGGATTGTGCCGTAATAGGTTTTCCATGCACCCGGCCAAACTCACGCGGTTTGCCGGGTGGCGTCGTGCCGGGTGGCCTAAGAAGAACCGGGCGGATTGGGTGCGCGGAGGGTGGGACCATCGACCCACCGGCCGCTGATCATGACGGTGCGCGGGTCGGCGGGCAGGCCGCGCTCGTTGCGGTGGATCTGGGCGGCGAGGGTCTCGACGGCCACGGTGCCGTGCAATTCAGGGCGCAGGTCGAGGCCGGCGCAGGGGAGGGTGCGCTCGTTCCAATTGAGATTAAAGAAACCGATATCCGCCGGCACGGCGGCCCCGGCGCGCCGGAGCCACGCGACGGCCTGATCGACGTGACCGATGACGAGATCGGGGCGGTGGGCGCGTTGCCACGCCATGAATTCCGTGCGCGTGATGGCCTCGCGGGTGAGCACGGGCACGGCCCCGATGCCGCCCTGGTTTTTTTGAAAGGAGCGAAAGGCGGCGGACCATTTATATACGAGGCGCTCATCCTTGTGGCGGGCGATGAAGAGGCCGGCGCGGCGGTAACCGAGCGTGCGCAGGCGGGCGAGGGCGCTGACCAGGGTGAAGTGATGGTCGAGCGACACCGTGTGTTGCACCAGGTCGGGTGAATCGTAGTCGATCTGCAGGGAGGCGAAATGCTCCCACGGAAACCCGGCGGTGGTGTCGTTGGAGTTGGGCTGGAGGAAAATCACGCCGAGCACGCCGCGTGCCTGCAGCACGCGGGCGAGGGTGGCCGGGCCGGTCCCGCCGGCGCCGAGGCTGAAGGTGTCGAGTTGGAAGCCCAACTCACGGGCGCGCCCGGACGCGCCGTCGATGATGCGCTGTTGCATCGGCAGGATCTTCGGTTGCTTGGGCGAGGGGACGTGCACGACGGCGAGATTGCCGATAAAGTGGCTGGTGCGGTCGCCCCGCACGTGAGCCATCAGGGCGCTCACCAGCTGATTGCGCGTGTAGCCGTGTTCGCGCGCGAGGGCGGTCACGCGCTCACGGACGTCGGGCCGCACGTTGGGGTGGCCCGAAAGGGCGCGGGAGGCCGTCGCCGAGGAGACGCCGCACAGTTCGGCGAGTGAGCGCAGGGTGATTTTGGCCTGGGGTTGCAACGCTTCCAATACAGGGGGAGCGACATCGCCCAACAAGCCCTTAATTCTGAAATCCACGAGTCGTCCCCGGCCCGTTTATCCCCGCGTCTGCTGACCACCCCGTTGTTGCTACCTCAAAGTCCTTGAGCCGATGGCGTTTGCCCGCCCCGGTTTAACTCCAACCCCACTCCGACTCCGCTGCCCTGGCAGCCCAATCCCTTTCGGCTGACGCGTCCGCTGTCGGACGCAGGCCAGAAAATACCAACACCATGAACCCAAACCCAACCTACCTCATGCACAGGACCAAGCACCGCTTGGCCGCCTGTTTTGCGGTCTTGTTTGCGCTGACCGCTTCCTTCGGAACGGCCGCGGAAGATAGTGCCAAAACGCTCGAGCAGCAGAACGAGGCGCTCCGTCAGGAGAATGCCGAGCTCCGCCGGCGCTTTGCCGAAATGGAAGCCCGGCTCGCGGCGAAACCCGCGCCGGCTCCCGCGCCCGCCTCCAGCACGGCGTCCGCCCAGGCTCCCGCCACCGCGGGGTCCACGGCTTCGACGACCGCGGTCGAGACCGATCCCGACGTCGTCATGCTCACGGCCTTCGATGTTTCTGAAGAAAAAGACTTCGGCTACCTGAAGACCAACGCCGCCACGGCCACCCGTATCGGCATGGAAATTCAGAAAGTGCCGATGGCGATCTCCGTGCTCTCGCGCGACTTCCTCGACGACACCAACGCGCGTTCGCTGATGGATGTGTTGCGTTACACGGCCTCGGCCTCGGGCGACACGCGCTATGCGATGCGCCGCCCCGGTAACGAAGCGACCGCCCAGGGCGCCTTCACGATGCGTGGTTTCGCCATGAACACCATCATGCGCAACGGCACCTTCCGCTACATCTCCTACAACATGGACAGCGTGGACCGCATCGAAATCGTCAAGGGTCCCGCGGCCGTCTTCTTCGGCCAGGGCTTCCCCGGCGGTGTCGTCAATTACATCTCGAAGCAGCCTTCGTTTGTGAAGATCCCGGACACCTTCAAATACTCGGTGAACAGCGACAACGGCGAAAAGGCCGTGGCCGACGTCAACATCGTGCTCAGCAAGAAAGCAGCGTTCCGCATGGTCGGCGCCTGGGAAGACACTCCCGGCGAGCGTCGCTTTGAGTTCCGCAAGAACATCAATCTCACGCCCAGCCTGACGATCCTCCCCTTTGAAAGCGGCAAGCTGAAGATCAACCTCGATCTCGAATACCTGAAGGAGAGCTTCAACCAGAACGACTACGACTGGATCTGGAGCGACTTCGCCGGCTGGAAAGCCGCGGCGGTTGGCAGCGCCCCGGTGGCGAACTCCATCAACCCCTACTACACCCAGCAGGGCACGCCGAGCCTCGCGTATGCGACTTACATCAACAACAAGCGTATCTCGACCGGCAACTACTCGCTGCCGGCCTACACGAGCGTCGAGCGCGGCGCGTATTACACGAACGCCGGCGGCAACTTCATCCAGGACGAAGCGTTCAACTACACCGCCCGCGGTGCCCGCACGTCGAACGACGTCAACGTCTTCACGACGACGGTCGACTTCGCGCCGTTCGACTGGCTCGAGGGCCGCTATGTCATGCAGAATGACAACAGCCGCTTCAACAACATCGAAGGCATCATGACGCCTTACGCGGACGGTATCCACTGGAACGTCCCGGCCAGCGCCACCTCCGGTTACTACCGCAAGACCAACCTGCACCAGCTGGACTTGATCTTCAAGTTCGACCTCGCCGGTATCAAAAACAAGGTTCTCACCGGTTACACCAAGGCGAAGTGGTTGCAGAACTTCTACGGCAACGATATCCGCTTTAATCCCTTCTACGGTTTTGTCCCCGGCGCGACGAACCCGATTGCCAATCCTGGCTACGGCACCACCGGCGGCACGCAGGTGGCCGACAATCTCGTCGGCGAAGGCCGCGGTCACGATACGGGCGTCCCGACCGTCAACCAGGTCGTCCGCGACCGTAACGGCCAGATCAAGCTCGTGAAGGCGGTTTACAGCGACTTCGACCCCGGTTTCGAAATCTATCCGACGATCGACAAGCTCCTGCCGCTCGATCGCAACTGGCTCGACGGCTATGAACCCCGCAACTCCGCGGCCTACATCAACTATCAGGCTGCGCTGCTGGATGACCGCCTCAACCTCATCGCCGGTTTCCGCCGCCAGACGTTTGAAGAAGTCGGCCAGAACCTCGTGCCGAACTATCCGTGGTTTGTCACGCCGGTCGATGCCTGGCGCGATCCCGCGACGTATCCGGCTGATGTGTGGGGCTACGGTGCCAACTACATCAAGACCCAGCGCGTCTACAAAAAGAACGGCGACGCCTGGATGGGCGGCGTGTCCTTCGCGATCACCAAGGATATCAATATCTACGCGTCGATCTCGCGGACCTTCCAGTTCAACGTGAGCAACGTTGGCGGTGTCTTCGTCGGCAATGAAATCCCGGCCATCCAAGCCGCCCTCGACAACAACGGCGGTTCCTTCAACTACCTCGGCACCACGGTCACCTCGGTGGCCCAGATGGTGCAGATCCAGACGGCCCGTGGTGCTTACGACCCGGTCAAGGATGAGACGGGTATGAACTGGGAAGTCGGCGCCAAGATCAGCACGCCGGACAGCAAGATCGTCGGCACGATCTCGCTCTTCCGCGGCGAGCGCACCAACCAGATGCTCGATGACGGAGCCAAGCAGTCGAATCTGGAGGAGCCGCTCAACTACAACACGACGCTCTTCCCGGTCGGCAGCCCCTTCCGTGGCGCGCGTATCTTCCGCTGGCGCACGACCGACCTGAAGAACCGGATCGAAGGCACCGAAGGTGAAGTCATCTGGTCGCCGATCTCGAACTTCCAGGCCGTCGTCAACGGCTCCTGGCTGTGGACCGCGAAGACGGTTTACGACAAGACCCGCAACCAGCCCGGCTCGGCGGCTTACAACGCCTCCAGCGCCGCGGCCAAGGTCGCCTCGGACATCTACTACGGCGCGCGTATCGAAAACGTGCCGGAGTATAAGTTCACGGTGTTCGGCAAGTATACCTTCACGGACGGCCCGACGCGCGGTCTCGCCCTCGGTGGCGGCATGCGCTACTCGTCCGAGACGGTCATCAGCCGCAGCGTGGATTGGAATCCTCTGGCCGGTGGCTTGCAGGGTGGCGACTACCTGGTGTTTGACCTCACGGCCAACTACCCGTGGACGCTGGGTGGCTTCAAGTTCAACACCATGCTCGGTATCTACAACGTGACGGACCAGCAGTATAGCGAAGGTTCCTTTGTGCTGGCTCCGGCCCGCAACTGGGTTCTCTCGAATACGCTGCAGTTCTAAGCCGTTTTGTTTGTGGTTTAAAAAGGTTCAATCAGGCGGGGTCCTCCGGGACCCCGCCTTTTTTGTGGAGAAAAGGGCCGCTTGCCTTAAAACGGCGGCAAGTTCCCCGCCCCTGAATGATGAAAACCTTTTGTGTCTGCCCCGTCTTGCAAGTGGCTGATCTCGGCAAGGCGCTGGCCTTTTATTGTGAGGTCCTGGGGTTTGAGCAGGACTTTGTTTACGGCGAGCCGCCCTTCTATGGGTCGGTCAAGCGGGGCGAGGCCAAGGTGCACCTGGCCTCGGCGCCGGCCAATGCTGCGCGGCGCGGACTCGGTTCGGTCTATTTTTTCTGCGACAACGTGGATGCCTATTACGCTAGCATCGTGCGCAAAGGCGCGGCGGTCACATCGGCCCTCAACGATCATCCGTATGGGATGCGGGATTTTCAGATCAAGGACCTCGACGGCAACCTGCTCGGTTTTGGCCACCCGCTGGAGGACGAGACCGACGGCAAGGCGTGAGCGGAACGGAGTGGCGGCCGGCCCCGCGGAGCGCGTGCATGGCCATCGGGAACACGAAGACGCCGGCCACGAGGGAGGATGCCCTGCCTGTCATGGTCTGCAGCCCGGGCTTTTCCAGCCTCACCTGTTCCGCCAGTTCCTCGTTGGTCGATGGTGCGCCGCGGCATTATTCGCCGGCGGCTTTGGCGGCTTGGATGGCCTGGCGGGCACGGACGAGGGCGGCGGCGAGTTCGGGGCCCTTGAGCGGCTTGCCGAGGTAGTCGTCCATGCCGGCGGCGAGGCAGTCTTCGCGGTCGCCGTCCATGGCATTGGCGGTTAGCGCGATGATCCAGGGCTTGCGGTTTTCCCCGGCCGCGCCGGCGCGGACCTGCCGGGTCGCTTCGAGGCCGTCCATCTCGGGCATCTGCACATCCATGAGCACGATGTCGTAGGCCTGGCGGCGGAGGGCGGAGAGGACTTCGAAACCGTTGGCCACGGCGTCGGCGCGGTAGCCGATGCGGGCGAGCATGTGCAGCGCGACCTTCTGGTTAACGGAATTATCCTCGGCGAGGAGGATGTGCTCGGGTTGCACCTCGCCGGCGGCAGCCACCGGCGTGGGGGGCGCGGGGGTTTCAGGGAAAGGGGCGGCGGTGCCGAACACGCGGCTGATGGCATCGAAAAGATTCGAAGGCTTGACCGGCTTGGCGATCGAGGAGGCGAAGAGGCCTTCCTCGGCCTTTTCATGATGGCCACCGATGGAGGAGAGCAGAATGAAGGGGAAGGTGCCGCCTTCGGGCAGGGTGCGCAGCGCGCGGGCGAGCATGATGCCATCCATGTCTGGCATCTGCATGTCGATGATGCCGATGTCGAAGCGTTCGCCGGCCTGGATCAACGCGATGGCGGAAGCCGCGCTGGAAACCACGGTGGCCGTGAGGCCCCACTTGTCCGCGAGTGTGGCGAGGATGCGGCGGCTGGTGGAGTTGTCGTCCACGACCAAGAGGCGCCGGCCGCGCAGGGCGGGGCGCACGGCGGCGATGTAATGGCGTGAGCCGGCGGGCACGGAATCGACCTGGACAGTGAAGAAAAACGTGGAGCCCTTGCCGGGCTCGCTCTCGAGCCACATGCGCCCACCCATCATCTCGGCGAGTTTCTTGCTGATCACGAGGCCGAGGCCGGTGCCGCCGTATTTGCGCGTGGTGGAGGCGTCGACCTGGGTGAAAGAGCTGAAGAGCCGGCCCTGCGCCGCGACGGGGATGCCGATGCCCGTGTCGCGCACCGCGAAGACGAGTTCGGTGCGGGAGCCGGTCTGACCGGCGGGGTGGACGGTGATCTCAACCTCGCCTTTTTCGGTGAACTTGAGGGCGTTGCCCGCAAGGTTGACGAGGATCTGGCGCAGGCGGGTGATGTCGCCGCGGGCCTCGGCGGGGACGCCGTCGGCGATTTCGTAGAGGAGATCGATGCCTTGCTGCGCGGCCTTGTGGGCGAGGAGATCGAGGGTGCTCTCGACGCATTCGCGCACGCTGAAAATCTCGTTTTCCAGATCGAGGCGGCCGGACTCGATCTTGGAAAAGTCGAGGATGTCGTTGATGAGGGTGAGCAGGCTCTCGCCGCTGGAGCGGATGATGTTGGCGAACTCCTGCTGCTGGGCGTTGAGCGGCGTGTCGAGGAGGAGCGACGTCATGCCGATGACGCCATTCATGGGCGTGCGGATTTCGTGGCTCATCATCGCGAGGAACTGGCTCTTGGCGCGATTGGCCTGCTCGGCGCGGGCGGTGGCCTGCTCGGCGGCGTAGCGGGACTCCTGCAGCTCGGTGATGTTGGCGAGGACCCCGAACCAGACCTTGCGGCCGTCGGGCTGCAGCGAAGCGGTGGAGTGGGCGTTGATCCAGCGCGGGGTTCCTTCGACAGTGCGGATGCGGAAGGAATCGGCCCACGGCGTGCCGGCGGCGATGGCGGCCTCAAGGGTCGCGCGCACGCGCCGGCGGTCGTCCTCGTGCACCAGCAGGAACAGAATCGCGGGACGTTGCATGGCCTCGACCGGATCACGGCCGAAGAGTTCGCGGTAGCCTTCGCTGAGGAAGGAGAAGGAGCGGCGGTTGTCCGGCGTGACCTCGAACTGGAAGATCACCCCGGGCACCTGGGCGGTGAGCGCGGTCAGGCGCTGCTCGTTGGCCCGCAGGGTGGCGGTCATATCCCGGGCGATCCCGAGGGCGCGGGCCCGGCTGAGGATCAGGGAAAAGACCATGCCGGCGAGCAGGAGGCTGAAAATGATCCCCGCCGCGGCGACGAGCACCGGGATGTTGCGCTGCACGCTGGCTTCGAATTTCGGGGTGGTCGTCATCACGAGCGTCCAGGTGCGGCCGCCGATGGAGATGGGCATTTCCTTGTTGAGCAGCCGGCCGCCGAAGGCGGTTTGCACGCGGGCATCGACGGCGGCGACCGGGATGTGGTCGGCGTCGAAAAGGAGGTTTTCGGTGGTCAGGACGGTGCCTTCGAACACCTCGACATCGAGCATGCCGTCGGCGCCTTCCATGACATTGGCGAAAACCTCGTCGATGACCATCGGCGCGTAGAGCAAGCCGACCAAGGCGGCCTCGCGCTGGGCGGAGGAGGTGGGTTGCGAGCCGTTGCGATAGATCGGCACGAGGTAATGGAAGCCGGCCCGGCCCGATTGATCCTGCACGAGGGTGAGGCGGGAGGTCAGGGTGGGTTCGCCGGTCCGCATCGCGTGCTCGATCGCGGCGCGGCGATTGGGCTCGGAGCCCACGTCGTAGCCGAGCGCCGCATGGTTGGCCGCCATCGGCTCGATGAATTTGACGATGAAGAGATAGGGGTCCTGGCCCGCGGTGCGGACGGAGAAATCCGGGGCCCCGTCGGCGCGCTCGGTGGCGATGAATTTCGCGAGGTCGGCGCGCGCCACGCGCTCGATGTAGCCGAAGCCGAGGGCGCCGGGGAACTCGGTGGCGAGATCGCGCGAGGCGACGTAGGCGCGGAACTCGGCGCGCTCGACGGATTTGCTGGCGGCGTAAACGCCGCGGGCGCCCTTGAGGCCGTAGACCGACTGGTTTATCCGGCGCTGCACTTCGCTGCCGAGCCGCTCGGCGAGCCGCTCAAAGCGGAGTTCGGCCTCCGTGTGGTAATGGGTCGCGGTGACCGAGGCTGCCCATGTCGTGACAGCGAGCCCGGCGACGAGCGTCAGGATGGTGAGCAGGAGACTGAGCCGGGACTGACCGGCGGCGGCGAAAACATCGCGCAAGCGTTGGCGAATTAGACTCATCCGTGAACAGGATTCAGAGCAGGTTGCGTGCTGGCGGGCAACTCCGCGCTGCGGGCTGGGGTGATTTGGCGGATGAAACGGGAGGCCGGCGATTACCTGATGCAGGAAATCGCCGGTCTTCGCCTACAATCGCGGCGTGAAGGATGCGGAGAACTATTTCCGCGCCAAGGTCGAGGACCTGCCGGCGACGTGCTTCGAGGACGGGCTGACCTATTGGGTGAAGAAACGGAAATAGGCGGAGTTAATGCCATGAGTGCCTACGCCATTGCCCTCATTAAAATCCGGGACCGCGTGCGCTACGCGACCTACGAGCGGCAGTTCATGAACGTGCTGGTCCAGTTCGGCGGCGAAGTGCTCGGCGTCGATGATGCTCCGCGGGTGCTGGAGGGAGATTGGCCGGGCGAGCGCACGGTGCTGCTGCGATTTCCTGATGAAGCGGCGTTACGGCGTTGGTATGATTCCGCGGCGTATCAGGAAATCGCCCGCGACCGCCAGGCGGCATCGAGCGGGAGTATCGCGATCATCTCGGGCCTGGGGCCTCAGAAATAAAGCCGATCTGGTTGGCGGCAAATGGGTGATTACTTCGCGAGGTGGGCCTTGGCGGCGGGAACCGGTTTTTGCGGGACGACGGGACGCGTGAACGGGGCGTAGGTGTCGGGGCGGCGGTCGTTGTGCATGTCGGTTTTCCAGACCCAGTCGCCGGGGCGGGTGAACTGCGTGGCGATGCGCGGGGCCGCGAGGTCGATGGTCGTCAGTGCGATGCCGGGGTAGCGGCCGGCGTCGGCGGCGATGGTGCCGTCGGGACGGACGATGCTGCTATGGCCGATGAGTTTGCCTGGCATCCACGCTTGATCGGGCGGGCAACCGAAGCACACGGGCACGTGGTG
Source organism: uncultured Opitutaceae bacterium (assembly GCA_964525935.1). GTDB lineage: Bacteria > Verrucomicrobiota > Verrucomicrobiia > Opitutales > Opitutaceae > UBA2377. Next base: position 452,622 of record CAZGJZ010000003.1, read on the forward strand.
GATGCCATTGTAGATCGCCGGGCTGCGGAGGAGGATGTCCATGAACTCGTCGCCCCAGCCGCTCATGACGTGCGGCCAGAAAATGATCTCGGCGCCGTTGAGCGTGAGGCAGCGGGCGCTTTCGACGAAGGAGTTGTCGTGGCAGATCTGGATGCCGACGCGCGCGCCGGCGACGTCGAACACGGGCCACTCGTTGCCGGGCACGGTGCCGTAGTTCTCCTCGTTCTCGATGGTGTGCACCTTCTGGTAGCCGCCGAGGACGCGTCCCTTCTGGTCGATGACGATGGCGACGTTGCGCACGATGCCGTCGCGGAGGGCGAGCGTGGGAGCGATGATCGCCATGCGGTGGCGCTTCGCGATGGGCGCGAGGCGCTTGATGGTTTCGGTCCAGGCATTTTTCACGAGCGCAGGGGTGTTGGCGCGCGTGAGCTTGCAGCCGAGGACGTTGAAGGTCTCGCCGATGCAGGCGAGGTCGGCGCCGCGACGGCCGGCGTCGTCGAGCCATTGGGCGGCGAGGGCGAAATTGGCGCGCTGGCGGGCGGCGTTGGTCTTGCCCGGGGCGACGGAGGGCAGTTGCACGGCGGCGAGGGTGATGGGGCGTTTCATGGAAATCTAATTACGGAATTTTTAGCCACGGAGACACGGAGGCACGGAGATCAGAACAGGGCTGAGGTTTAGGGCGTGAGTTGGAGGAGTTCCAGGGTGTGGTCGTCGCGGGTGATGAGGAGGCGGGCGCGATCGAGGGCGAGGGCGCGGCGGAGGGGGCGGGCGAGGGCGCCGCGCGGGTGCCAGGCGGCGTCGAGGGATTGCACGCCGGCACGGGTGGCGATGGTGAGATCGCCGTTTTTGCCGGGAGCGAGACCGACGACGGGGGCCCCGGCGTGCCAGCGGCGAAGGATGCGACCGTCGGAGAGGCTGATCGCGGCGACAAAGCCATCGGCGCCGCCGGTGAGGGCGACGGGCTGGTCGTCGAGCCGGCCGGTGCAGCAGGTATTGAGACTCATGCCGCCCTCGAGTTTCCACGCCCAGTCCTTGTGTGCGGTGGAAAGCACGCCGCAGCCGAGCTCGGTGGCGGCGAAGATCGCGCCGTCGGGGAAGGCGTCGATGTCGGCCCATTCGCAGGCGAGGGAGCGACCGTTGAGGAACGGGATCACGCGGCGGAGCTGGCGAAACATCGGTTGCACAAAACCGCCGAAGCTGTGCGTCTCACCGCTGGGACCGGCGCCGGGAAAGCCTTCGTAGTATTGGATGCCATGGTTCCAGCCGCAGCGCACGTAGATGTCACCGGCATCGGCGCGATCCGGCGGGGCGACGAGGATGTCGTGGTTCCACGGGCCGTCGGCGAAACTGTGGCCGGTGATACGGCCGTCGGCGTCGAGAAAAACCATGATGCCGTAGCCGCCGAGGATGAGCGAGCCGCGGCCGTCGGCGCCGCGATGCCAGATGGCGAGGCTGTGGATGGCGTTGAACCAGCCGAAGAGACAGTCGGTGCGCGCGCGAAATTCCTCGGCGAGGCGGAGCACCTGGCGGGGTGAGCCATCGGGGTTGAAGAGATGAAGATCGCCGCCGAGGAGGCCGACGCAGAGGACCGGCGGGCCCTTGGCGTCGAGCGGTTGCGCGGAAATATGCGTGACGGGCACGGGCAGCGTGCACTGCCAGAGAACGCGGCCCTGTTCGGTGAGCACGGTCAGTTCGTTGACGGCGTTGACGAGGACGATCTCGGTGCGGCGGTCGCCGTTGAGGTCGGCGGAGAGCCAGTGTTGCACGGCGGGCGCAACGGAACCGTCGCCCAGCACTTCGAGGCGATGCAGCACGAAGGGCCGGCCGTCGGCGGGCGCGGGGAGACGGAGATGGAGCGCGCGCGCGGTTTCGCCGACCGGTGCGGTGCGGGCTTCGAGGCGGTTTTCGGCGTCGCGGTAACGCTTGTAACGGCGGTCGGGCGCGGCGTTGACGGCGCACGGGCGGCGTGAACCGTCGGCGGTTTCGACTTCGACCGTGATGCCGTCGGGCAGCGGGTTGAACGTGCGCAGCGAGGGATCGTCGATGCAGTCGCCGAGGATGTTGAGTGCGTTGACGGCGCGGGGTTGAGGGAACGTGAGTGTGAGCGAGTAGTGGTCAGCCTTCGGCCATTGGGTCCAGATTTCGCGCGAGTAGCCGTCGGGCATCACGGGATCGAGGAGCTGGTCGGGCGAGGAATCGACGGGCAGCGGGTCGGCGGTGACGCAGACTTCGCGCACGCGTTCGGGCAGGCGCGTGGTGCCGGCGTAGGTCCAGGCGCTGTTCCAGCCGCGGGTGGTGGCGAGGCCGGCATCGGCGGGCGCGTTGAGCGCGGGCTTGAGCGAGGCGAGCCAGGCGGTGAGATCGCTGGCGAGCGTCGTGCAACCGGCGGCGGAGAGCGGGAGGGTAACGGGATCGGTGACGGTGATCTCGTGGGCCTCGCGGCCCAGCGCGAGGATGACGGTCGCCGTGGTCGCGCCGGGCTCGTCGAGCTGGAGCGTGAGTTTGCCGGCCGAGAGGTCGAGAAGGACGCTGAGGGCGACATCGCTGCGCAGCCGCCAGCCGACGTTTTCCAGTTTGAGCGTGGTGGTGCCGGCCAGGGCGAGCGCGCGGTCGCCGGTCCATACGCTCAAGGCCTGGGTGCTGGCGCCGGGCAGCCACTTGGTCTCGGGCGTGACACCGGCGGCGCACCATGCATGCGGGGCGCCCTCGCGCAATACGAGCGCGCTGTGGTCGTCGAGACGCTGGAGGTCGAACGACTCGGCGTCGTCCTGGCGGCGGACGTAGAAAAGATTTTGAAACGAGGTTTCGCTGCCGGCGCGACGGGAGCCCGCGCGGCGCTGGCGCAGCACGAACGGCGCGCAAGCACCCTGATCGGAATCCTCCTCGCAGGTGGCGGAGACGTTGTCGCCGGCGACGAGCGTGAAGCGGTGGACGCCTTGGTCGGTGTGCCAGCGACGGCCGTCGAGCGTGGCGTGGCCGGGCGTGCGCCAGGAGCAGGTGGGTGAGAAGGGGCCGTCGGTTTCGAAGGCGACGCGGTCGATGACGACGAAGCAGCCGGCGCCGGCGCGCGACCAGAAGAGATGCCGCGTCCAGGCCGTGTGGTGATAGTCGGGCAGGCGCGTGACCGTGAGCCCGACGCGCGCGAAGTCAGCGACCGCGAGCTTTTCCGCGATGGGCGGCATGAGCGTGTCGTTGCGCCCGTCGCTGATGAAGAGGCCGTTCTTGTCGTGGTAGGAGTGGCGCGAGGTGTTTTGCACGAGCCAGACGTGGCCGGCCTGGAAAAACCGCACGAAGCAGTTGGCCGCCTGCATGTGGCCCTGCCAGCGGAAGCCGCCCTGAAATCCCTGGATCATCAGGTAGGCATCGTCGCGGGCGTAGCCGGCGCGGAGCACGACCTTGTCAAAGCCGCGGGCTTGCGGGAGGCGGTTGAGGCCGACGCCCTCGGGGAGTTGCCACGTCTCGGGCGCGTTGACCATGTGGCCGGAGAACTCGATGTGCTCGGGCGGGTGGTTGCTGATGGCGAGCTGGTGGTCGGTGACCGGCAGGCAGTGGATCGCGCGGTCGCCCGAGGGTGCAACCGGCGCGAGATCGGGCCCCGTGTCGAATTTTTGGAGGAAGACCGGCGCGTAGTGCAGGAAGTAGTAGCGCTGCGAAATGGCGAGGTTGGGCAGGGTGTGGAGAATCCACTTCAGCTGGCCGTCGCCATAATAAAAGGCGCTCGCGGCGGTTTGGATCGTGGCTTCCTGCTGCAGATACATGCCCTGGCTCTCACCGTAGCCGCCCTGGCCGGCGCCGTTGCCAAGATTGTCGTGCAAAGCGAGGCAGCGCTGGGCGACGAGACGGGCGTTGCCACTCGTGAAGAAGGTGTGGCGCTCCATGCCGAGCGCGTAGCGGAAGACCGTGGCGATGTTGTTGAGCGAGCTTTCGTCGTCCTGGTCCTCGATGCGGGCGGCGGCGAGGCCGTCGAGGAAGGTGCAGCACTCCGCGATCCATTTTTCGCAAAGCGTGCGGAGCGCGGGCGTGGGGTTGGCGTGGTCGCGCAGGTAGCGGGCGATGAGGAGAAATTCGTAGGTGCCCTTGCCGTGGTGGCGATGGCCGAGGGGGGGCGTGCCGGTTTTCATGCGCCACCATTCGTCCTGGTTGCCGAGGGCGGTGAGCATGAGCAGGTGGTCGGTGCGCGCGATGTCGGCCTCGCTGAGAAAACCGCCGGCGACGAGATGCGGGACGGCGCGCATGAAACGCTCGGCGAGGTAATGCCAGTCGCCATAGCCGGTGGTCATGCGCTCGTTGAGGGCGCGGAGGGCGTCGCGCGCGATCTCGGCGTAGCGGGCGTTGCCGGTCCACGACCACATGAGCGCGTAGGCGCCGATGACGCGGATGGGTTCGGCGTAGAACATGAGGCCGCGGTTGCGCGAGGCCTGCATCTCGGCGGAGTCGAAGAGCGGCGTGTAAGGCCACGCGGCGAGGTCGGCGGCGAGCGCGGGGGCGAGTTCGACCTCGAGGAGGAAAGGGATGGTGAGTTGAGAGTTGAGAGCTGAGGGTTGAGAGGCGGAGACGGCAGGAAGTTTGGCGAGGGTGGCGAGGAATTTTTCGACAGCGCGGGTGACGCCGCGGAGCGAGCTGCCGCCGGCGAGGATGACGTTGGCGCCGGTGCCATAGGGATTGACGATGGTGCGCAGGTCGTAGCCGTCGCCGCCGGGATAGGTGGCATCGGTCGAGCAGAGATAGTCGGCGTAGAGCGGGAGCAGCGCGCGGTTGGTGTTGAGGCAGCCGAGCAGAATGAGCGGACGCGCGCGATAAGCGGCGGGCAGCGGAGTGCTGCGCGCGGGCATGAGTGCGAGATCCGTGGCGAGTTCCGGCGCGGCGGCGCCGCGGGCGGTGAGCGCGGCGGCGATGGACTCGGCGAGGCGACGATAGGCGGGATCAGTCGCGGGATAGATGACCGTCGCGCCGGTAGAGAGCGCGGTGGCGCGGTTTACGGTGCGGGGCAACAGGTCGACAGCGGGGTCGCGGGGAGCGTGCATGGGGCTGACTGGAAAATGGGGTCGGCGGAGCCAAGCCGGTGTGTCCGGGCGCGACAAACTCTAAGTGGAGGGTGCTCGGCCTAGCCCAAGCGAGGTAATCAGTTCGGAAGTTTAATCCGAGGAACCCCAAGGGCGCAAAGGGTGGGAGTTCCGCGGTGAAAATCAGGAAAGGCGGAGTAAGGCCGGGGCACGGATTGTCCGCCCATTGGACGGACCGGCATGTCATCAGGCTGAAGCCGCGCTGACGACGGCGTGGCAACGGCTCGACAACGTGGCGGGCTTGCGCGGTAGTCGGCGTGACGCGGATTTTTTGCGCCCCCGATCATTCCCCATCTTCATGCCGGAACTGCCAGACATCACGGTTTACCTCGAAGCGCTGGACCGGCGGGTCGTCGGGCAGGTGTTGGCGAAGATCCGGCTGACCGACATGTTTGTGCTGCGCACGGCGGTGCCGCCGATCGACGGGCTCGCGGGCCGGCGCGTCACGGCGCTGCGGCGGCTGGGCAAACGGATCGGGTTTGGTTTCGAAAACGGCCAGTGGCTGGTGCTGCATTTGATGATCGCGGGGCGGCTGCAGTGGACCGAGGGCGCGGCGAAGCCGGCCGCGCGCAACGCGCTCGCGCATTTTGAGTTTGGCTCCGGCACGCTGACGCTCACCGAGGCGGGCACGAGGCACCGCGCATCGTTGCACGTGGTGGCCGAGGCGGCGGGACTGGCGGCGCATGACCGCGGCGGGATCGAGGTGCTGACGGCGACGGTGGCGGAGTTTGCGGCGGCGCTCACGCGGGAGAATCACACCCTCAAGCGCACGCTGACGGATCCGCAGGTCTTCAGCGGCATCGGCAACGCTTACTCGGACGAGATTTTGCACGCGGCGAAATTATCGCCGGTCACGCTGTCGCAGAAATTGACGGGCGCGGAAATCGCGCGGCTGCACGCGGCGGTGCAAACGGTGCTCACGCAGTGGACGGAACGGCTGCGAAGCGAGGCGGCGGGGAAGTTTCCGGCGAAGGTGACGGCGTTTCACGCCGCCATGGCGGTGCACGGAAAGTTCGGGCAGCCGTGTCCCCAGTGCGGCACGGTGGTGCAGCGGATCCGTTACGCGGAGAACGAGGTGAACTACTGCCCGCGCTGTCAGACCGGCGGCAAGCTGCTGGCGGATCGTTCGCTGTCGCGGCTGCTCAAGGGCGACTGGCCGAAGACCGTGGAAGAGTGGGAGGAGCGCAGGGCGCCGACGGGCGGCCCGAAGTAGCGCGATCAGGTCCCGGCGACGGGCAGGCGGACTTCGATGCGCACGGCGTTGGCCGGCGAAGTGGCGTCGATGCGGGCGTGATGGTCGTAGAGCAGGGCGAGACGGCGGCGCAGGTTGCGCAGGCCGAAGCCGGCGCCGTTGCGGGTTTCGTCTTCGCGCGGATGGGCGACCCATGCGCCGGAATTTTCGACGGTGATCACGAGTTCGCCGGCCTGCACGCGGGCGCCGATGCTGAGGCGTAGCGGCGGAGGCGAGGTGCGCAGGCCATATTTGATGGCGTTTTCGATGAGCGGCTGGAGGAGCGTCGTCGGGGCGGAGACGTTGCGGGCTTCCTTGGTGGCTTCGATGTTCCAGTCGAACCGGCCGGCGCCGAGGCGGGCGCGTTCGGCGCGCAGGTAGCCGGCCATGGCGTCGAGTTCGCCGCCGAGCCGGGCGTAGTGGGTGCGCGTGCCCTGGCTGTAGGCGTAGCGCAGGTATTCGGCGACGGCCTGCGTGGTTTCGACGACCGTCGCGGTGTGGCCGGCCTTGGCCTCAGTGCTGATGGTGTTGAGGGCGTTGAGGAAAAAATCCGGGCTCAACTGCGCGCGCAGGAGTTGCAATTCCACCTCGCGGTTGGCGGCGATGGCGTCGGTGAGCCGCGCGGCGGTGAAGCGCGACTCGATTTCCTGGCGGATGCCGAAGTAGAGCGAGCTCCACGCGCCGTAGATGACAAGGCGGATGAACACGGCGCCGAGCTGGGCCATCTCGGGAATGGACGGGGCCTCGAAGAGGTGGCGGCCGGTTTCGGTGATCGCGACGTCAAGTGCGGTGGCGCCGAGGCAGGCGAGGATGATCGGCGGGACGTGTTGCGGGAGATTGAACCCGGAGGCCGGCCAGTGGCGGTAGATTTGCCAAAGGCCCAGCGAGAGGAAGAAGCCCACGATGGGCCGGAAGATGCCGAGGATGACGACGTTGGTGAGATCGCCAAAGAGCAGCACCGCGACGATGGCGGAGAACACGACCAACGTCACCCACCCGCTGATCTGCAGGAGCCAGAAAAGTTGGCGAGGTGAGCGGGAGGGGCTGTCCACGCGCGAGAAACTGCCGGCCCAAGGTGGCAACGCAATGTAAAGGAGCGTTTGGGCGGTCAGTGACACGTGATTTTACAGACGGGGCGCAGAATCAGGATGGAAACCCTAGGCGAAATTTGGGGGATTTCCCCGTAACGGCAGCCGCGACGTCGGTGGTGGGTAAAATCGAAGAGGAGAATGTGAAAATCAGGAAAGCGGGAAATGGAGCCGGTGGATCCGAATTCGGGGAGGGGTGGAGGACGGGATGGTTGAATCCCGCCGCGTGAGGTTTTGGTTCATCGCCTGGGTGGAAAGACGGATTGGGTTTACCAATTTCCAGATTTTTCTGGCTACCGTTAGACAGGGGCGCGGGTTGACCGCGGGTGTTTTTCGCTTCACGCACTTGGCCGATGAAACTCGGTCTCGGCCTCTACCGCCACATGCTCACGCCGGAGAACTTCGCCTTCGCGAAGCAAGCCGGCGCGACCCACATCGTCGCCCATCTCGTGGACTATTTCCGCGGCGGCGCCCACGTCGGGCCGGACGACCAGCCGACGGGCACCGACTGGGGTTGGGGCCTCGCGGGCGATGCCGACAAACTCTGGACGCTCGACGAACTCGTCACGCTGCGCCGCAACGTCGAGACGGCGGGGCTCACGCTCGAGGCGATCGAGAATTTTGATCCCGCGCACTGGGGCGACATCCTGATCGATGGTCCGCGCCGCGCGCAGCACATCGAAAATGTGAAGACGATCATCCGCCGCGTGGGCGAGGCGGGCATCCCGATCTTTGGCTATAATTTTTCCATCGCCGGCGTCGCCGGTCGCACGAAGGGAAAATACGCGCGCGGCGACGCGCCGGCTGTCGGCATGGAAGGTCCCTACGATCTGCCGATGCCCAATGGACTCGTCTGGAACATGGTGGTCGATCCCACCGCGCCCACGCGCGACACCGGCACGATCCCGAGCGCGACGCACGAGCAGCTCTGGTCGCGCTTCCAGCGTTTCGCCGATGAGATCATGCCCGTGGCCGAGGCCGCCGGTGTGCGGCTCGCGCTGCACCCGGATGATCCGCCGATGCCGTTCATCCGCAGCCAGCCGCGCCTGGTTTATCAGCCGCAGTTTTACCAGAAGGCCATCGACCTCAACCCGAGCCGCGCCAACGCGCTGGAGTTCTGCGTGGGCTCGCTCGCCGAGATGACCGAGGGCGACATCTACGACGTCGTGGACCAATACAGCCGGCAGCACCGCATCGGCTACGTGCACCTGCGCAATGTCCGTGACAAGGTGCCGCACTACAAGGAGACCTTCATCGACGACGGCGAAGTGGATGTGCTGCGCGTGCTCGCGATCCTGAAGAAGAACGGTTTCGACGGCGTCGTCATCCCCGACCACGCGCCGCAGATGAGCTGTGCCGCGCCGTGGCACGCCGGCATGGCGTTTGCGATGGGTTACCTCAAGGCGGGCCTGCAATCCCTCGACCGGAAATGAAATTCGACGACGTATTTTCCCTCCGCGGTGAAACGGCGCTGATCACCGGTGGCGGCACCGGCATCGGCCTGGCGATCGCTACTGCGATGCACGCGGCCGGGGCGCGCGTCGTGCTCGTGGGCCGGCGCGAAGCCGAGCTCACGGCCGCGGAGCAGGCGCTCGGCGCCGGCGCGAGCCATGTCGTCCACGACATCACGCAGCTTTCTGCGGCGGGCGCGCTCGTCGAGCGCGTGACGCGCGAGGTCGGTCCGATCACGTGCCTCGTGAACAACGCGGGCATCCATTTGAAAAAGCCCGCGGCCGAGACGAGTCCCGAGGAATTTCAGAAGGTGCTCAACACGCATATCGTCGGCGCGCACGCGCTCGTGGCGGCGGTGACGCCGGGCATGATCGCGCGGAAGCATGGCACGATTTTATTCACCGGCTCGATGGCCTCGATCTTCGGCATCCCGCTCGTGATTGCCTACACCGCCGCGAAGACGGCGATGGTCGGCATGGTGAAAGGTTACGCGACAGAACTCTCACCGCACGGCATCCGCGTGAACTGCATTGCGCCCGGCTGGATTGAGACGGCGATGTCGCGCAAGGCGCTCGACGGCGATCCGGCGCGGAAAGCGAAAATCCTCGGTCGCACGCCGATGGCGAAACTCGGCCAACCCGAGGACATCGGCTGGGCGGCGGTTTATCTGGCGGCACCGGCGTCGGCGTTTGTCACGGGCGTGACACTCGCGGTCGATGGCGGGGCGAGCGTGGGGTTTTAAGGGCGGGATGGGCGAAGGGAATTAGCCACGAAGAGCACGAAGCACGCGAAGAGTCGGAATCTGAATGTGGAAATCAGGAAGGCTGGAATCGCGCGGCGAGAGATTGGCCGCGGAGGCGCGGAGAAGCAGAGGGGAATCTGGAACTCAGGAACGCTGGAATAATACCGGGACTGAGTTGTAGACCCGGTTGGCGGATTTCTTCCGGCTTTCCTGATTTCCACATTAACGGCTGCGGCGATTACTTTGCTTGGCGGCGGCGATAGAAGGCTAGACCCAATGCGAGGGCGCCGCAGAGCGCGGCGTAGGTGGCGGGCTCGGGGACGGCGGTCGCGGTGAGCTGGAGCGCGCTGGTGGTGGCGTCGAGGGAGACGAAAGCGAAGGTGAAGCTGTAGCCGGCGATGGGGGTGCCGACGGAGAAGTTGTCGCTGGCGAGGGCACCGAAGGTTGAAGCATTGAAGCTGGCGGTGGCGTAGTGGATGAGGTCGTAGGTGCCGGCGCCGAAGCCGCCGGCGTCGGTGAGGTTGAGCATGATCGTGCCGGTGGTGGGGCCGCTGAAGGTGCCGCCGGTGACGTCGATGCGGTCGCTCGCGGCGGCGTTGAGCGGGTCGCCGAGTTGGAAGTCGAGGATGGCACCGGCGGCGAGGGCGAGGCCATTGGTGAAGGTGAGCGTGCCGGGACTGTTGCCGGGGGCGAGCGCGGCGCCGGATTGAATTGTGGTGAGGCCGCCGATCGTGCCGCTGCCGCCGAGGGTGGCGCCGGAGGCGACGGTGACGGCGGTGTTGGCGAGGGCGCCGTTTACGAGGAGCGTGCCGGCGTTGACGGCGGTGGCGCCGGTGTAGGTGTTGGTGCCGGTGAGTTCGAGCGTGCCGGCGGCGGATTTGGTGAAGGTGCCGCTGCCGGAAATGACGCCGGCGTGCGTGAGGGCGTTGGCGCGATTGAATTCGAGGGCGGTGCCGTTGGCAATGTCACCGGCGAGGGAACCGGTGTTGCCGCCGTCGCCGATCCGAAGCGTGCCGGCGGAAATGGTCGTGAGGCCGGTGAGCGTGGTGGCGCCCGTGAGGGTGAGCGTGCCCGCGCCTTGTTTCGCGAGCGTGCCGGAACCGGAGAGGTCACCGTCGAAGGTGATCGCGCCGGCGCGGTTGAAACTGAGGGCTGCGCTGTTGACGATGTCGCCGGAAAAACTCCCGGCGTTGGCGCCGTCGCCGATTTGAAAGGTGCCGTCGGAAAGGTAGGTGGTGCCGGCGACGGTGCTGTTGCCGGTGAGCACAAAGGTGCCGATGCCGGAGAGACGGAGCTGGCCGGTGCCGGAGAGGGCGCCGGTCAGGTTCAGGGTAACGCCGGACTCATGGCCGAGCGTATCGTAGATGGAGCTGGTGATGGAGGAATCGCCGCTGAACGCGATGGCGTTGGCGAGGGTGAGGCCGCGGGTGAAAGGCTGGAGGGTCGCGTCGTTGAGCGTGAGCGTGCCGGTGCCGGCCGCCTGGTCGTGGTCGAGGAGGGCGAATACGCCGGAGTTGATGGTGAGGCCGCCGGAGTAAGTGTTGGCGCCGGAGAGGATGATGGCCTGGTCGCCGGCGAGGGTGAGGCGATGGGCGCCGGAGATGACGCCGGTCAACTGGGGGTAGTCGTGAGTGGTGAGGGTGCGGTCGCCGGTGAGGGTGATCGCGCCACTGAGCGTGAGGGCGCCGTTGAGGGCGGGATTGCGCAGGGCGAAAGTCAGGTCGCCGCCGAGCGTGATGGCGTTGGCGACGGTGAGATTGGTGTTGGAGGCCATCACGAGCGCGCCGCCGTTGACGGTGAGGGCGCCGGAACCGAGGGCGTTGGCGTGGGCGAGGCCGAGGGCACCGGCGTCCAGCGTGGTGCCGCCGCTGTAGCTGTTGTTGCCGCTGAGCGTGGTCGTGCCGGCGCCGGCTTGCGTGACGGAGCCGCCGCCAGAGATGACGCCCGCGTAGGTGAGGGCGTTGCTGCGGGCGAAGGTGAGGGTGCCTTCATTCTTCACGTTGCCGGAGAGGGAGCCGGTCGTGGTGTGGTTGCCGAGCTGGAGCGAAGCGCCGGACCCGACCTCCAACCCGCCGGCCGACAAGGTGAACGCGCCGGTGTAGACGGACGCGCCGGTGAGGGTGAGGGTGCCGGTGCCGGATTTAGTGAGCGCACCGCTGCCCGAAAGCGGGCCAAACGTGGCGTTGAACGTGTTGGTGTTGAAAGTGCCGGTGCTGTCGGCGACGAGACCCACGGCGCTGGTGATCGCGGCGTTGAGTTGGAAGGTGCCGCCGTTGAAGCGGAGGCCGCTCGTGTTGCCGAGCTGGGACGCACTCGAAGCGGTGAACAGGCCGGCGTTGAGCGTGGTCGCGCCGGTGTAGGTGTTGCTGCCGGTGAGCGTCATCGTGCCGGCGCCGGCCTTGGTGATGCCGCCGCTGCCGGAGATCGCGGCGGAAATGGTGAATTCGGTCGAAGTTTGGCTGGAGTCGCCGATGGTGAACAGGTGCGCGCCCGAGGTCAGGGCGAGCAGGCCGCTGATGGTCGAACCGAGAGGGCCGCTGCTGACGTCGTAGAGGACATCGCCGGCGAGCGTGAGCGTGCCGGTGCTGGTGGAGACATTGTTGACGGTGTTGATCCCGGTGCCGCTGCCGCCCAAGGTGAGGCTGGCGAGCGTCTGGTTGAAGGTGCCGAGGCTGAGCGTGGTCGTGCCACCGAGGCTTTTGATCGTGACGGCGGTGGACGCGGACAAGGCATCGCTGGCGCCGAGCGCGAGGGTGCCGCCGGTGAGGGTGGTCGCACCGGTGTAAGTGTTGGCGCCGCTGAGGGTGAGTGTGCCGGTGCCGGATTTGGAGAGCGAGCCCGTGCCGATGATGGCGCCGCCGTAGGTGCCGCTGGCGCTGCTGAGGTTGAAGGCGACAGCGGCGTTATTGGTGATGCTGCTGCCGGCCGCGGCGAGCGTGGAGAACTCGAGCGAGCCGGCGCTGACGGTGGTGCCGCCGGAGTAGGTGTTGGTGCCGCTCAGGGTGAGGGTGCCGGAGCCGGATTTGGTGACGGAGCCGGTGCCACTGATGTTGCCCGAATAGGTGAGGGTGCCGGTGCGGTTGATGACGAGTGCGGCGTTGTTGACGACGTTGCCCGCGAGCGTGCCGGTGGCGCCACCGTTGCCGATTTGGAGGGTGCCGGCGCTGATGGTCGTGGCCCCGTCGCGCAGGTCGATGCCGCCGAGGACGAGGAGCGTGCCGGTGCCGGTCTTGAGGAGGGAGGCGGCATGATACGCGCCGAGCGTGCCGTTGAGGGTGCCGGCGCCGATGGTCGTCGTCCCGCCGTCGAGGAAGAGCGTGCTGCCGACGGCCTGGCCGTCGGTCGCCTGCGTGATGATGACGCTCGGATAACCGGGGATCGAGGGGGCAAGGCCGCCCGCGCCAGCCGTCACCGTGCCGGTATCGGCGGTGAGATCGGCGATGGTGAGGGAAGCGCCATTGGCGCCGCGAACAAAGACCGCACCGCCGAGGGCCGCGCCGCCGCCACCCCCACCCACATTGCCGTCGGGCCCGATACCGCCGTAGTGACCGCCGGTGCCGCCGAGTCCGGCGCTGGTCGCGCTGGCGAACATCCCGCCGCCGCCGCCGCCGCCGAAGCCGCCGTAGGCGGCAAGGGCGGTGCGCCCATCGCGGACGCTATTGCCGCCGGCACCACCACCGCCGCCATAACCCCCATTGCCGCTGTGGCCGTTATCGGTCCCCGTGTGATTGTTGCCACCGCCGCCGCCAAAATCGCCGCCGTTGCCGGACCACGGGTGATCGGCCGAGCCGCCGCCGCCGCCGAATTTTGCGCCGGGCGAGCCCACGTTGTCGACTTCAGCGGTGCCGCCGTTGCCGCCACCACCGCCACCCGTGCCGCCGGTGGTGCCGGAGGCGTTGCCACCATTGACGCCGAGTCCGCCACCACCGCCGCCACCGCCGGGCAGGCCGCCGACCATGGGGGCCGCGTTACCGCCATTGCCGGAGTAGCCGCCACCACCGCCACCGCTGTAGTCGGCGCCGTTGCCGCCGTTGCCACCGAGACCGCCGCCGCCGCCGGCGAGGGTGGGCGAGCCGGACAGCGCGCCGTCGCCGCCGTTGCCGCCGACCGCGGTGTTGTTGCTGAACGCGACGCCGGAGAGCGTGACCGCGCCGGAGTTGACAAACAGTGCGCCGCCGGCGCCGAGGCCGCCGCCGCCGGAAGTGCCGCCGTTGCCGCCCTTGGCGTAGCCGTTGCTGATGGTGAGATTCTGGATGTTGACCGCGGCGCCGGGCGTGGCGGTGTCGACGAAGAACACGCGATAGGCATTGTTGCCGCTGATGGTGAGGTTATTCGTGCCGGAGCCGACGATGTTCACGCTCGCGGTCAGGATGGGCAGCGCGGCCGCGAGCGTGATGGTGCCGCTGACGCCGCTGAGATCGATGGTGTGCGTGGTGGCGCCGCCGGCCGCATTGGCGGCGTTGACCGCCGCGCGCAACGAGCCGGTGCCACTGGCGTTGGTGTTCGTGACGGTGAACGTGGTGGCCCGGCCGATACAGGGCGCAGCGACGAGGGCGAGGAGGATCCGGAGCAGCGGGACAGACGGCTTCGCGGCCCAAACGGGCGCACGGCGGTGGAAGCAGGGCAGGCAGGTGATCGGCGCGCGGGGAAGTCGGCGAAAAAGCATGCGCCGCCAAGAAGGAAAGCAGCGGCGAAAGTTGGCAAGCGGAGGAACCCCCTAGGCGCAGGGTGCTTTCGGGGGGGGGAATCAATCGGCCCAGGCATGGAAAAAGGCGGTAATGACAAAGCCAGGTGGCCGGGGGGCAGGATCCGCAAAGCCTGAACCAAGCCTGGAGCGGTGAAGGGAAGACGGGCGAGACGGGCGGCGACCTTGTCCGCCGAAACAGCTCAACGCCGGGTGACGGAGCGCGGGCTTGCCGTGGGCGGATGGGCTGGTGAACTGGGTGGATGGTCCCGATGCGAGCTCCGTCCTGGCTGCTGGTGACATGCGTCATGGCGCTGGCGGGCGGCGTGCTCGGCTGGCTGCTGCTGGGTTTTGCGCGGGAGGGAGACGGGGGGCGGACACTGCCCGATGCGGCGGGATCGACGGTGGAGTGGCAGTTGGACCCGACCGGCACGCGCACCCGGGAGGACGTGACGAACGAGGCGGCCGGTGCGTGGCACCCGTGGGAGACGCCCCGCGGCATCGCGTGGCGAAGCAGCGAAGTCGGATGGGGGCGCGTGACGCTGCGCAATCCCGGGACGCGCGACCTGCAGGGCGTGCTGACCGACCATGATTTTTTCCTCGATCACGTGGACGCCTGGTGGCGCGACGGGGCGGACTGGGTGCACGCGCGCTCGGGCGAAACGGTGCCGGCGGCGGAGAAACCCATCCCGGGGCGCGAGGTGGCTTTTCCCGTGACCGTGCCGGCGGGGGGCGAAACGGTGGTTTATCTGCGCGCGGCCGACCGGCTCACGCGGATGCTGCAGCTGACGTGGTGGCCGGACCGGGGCGCGTTCCAGGCGATGCAGACGCGGCGGTTGCTGGCGGAAGGGATCTATCTCGGGGGGCTGCTCGCGCTGCTCGGCTACAACGTGCTGCTGTGGCTGCGGCTGCGGCTCGCGGACATCGGCTACTACGTGCTGTATCTCGGGGCGGTCGCCATCTTCATCGTGCTGGCGCGGGCCTTGCCGGGATCGTTCGGCTGGTCGCTGGGTTCGCCGGGCTTGGAAATGGCGCTGGTGATCGCGATGGCCGCCTCGGTGATTTTTCTGACGCAATTTGCCCGGGTCTTCCTGGAGCTGACACCGCCGCAGGCGCCATGGTCGCACCGGATCACCCGCGCAATCCAAGCGGGCGCATGGCTGGTGGCGGCCGGGGCACTGACGACGCCGTGGCTGCACAGTCAGACCTGGCTCGCCTCGGCGGTCTGCCTCGGGGGCGCGACGCATGCGATCCTGCTCGGGCTGGCGATCGCGGCGTGGCGGCGCGGGGGGCGGGCGGCGCGGTTTTTTATCGCGGCGTTTGGCTGCCTGTTTGCGGGTTCGTTCCCGATGATGGCGGTGTGGCTCTGGGGCGCGACATTCAAGGAGACGACGATGCAGGGCCTGATGATCGGCTCCGGGCTCGAGATGCTGCTGCTGTCGCTGGCGACCGCCGACCGGTTTGCGCAGGCGCAGCGCCGGATCATCGAGGAGACGGAGCAGCGCCACGCGATCGAGGAGGCCTACGCCGACGAACTGGAGCTGGAGGTGCGCGAACGGACGCGCGAACTGCAGGAGGCCAGCGCGGACAAGGACCGCATGCTCGCGGTGATCGGCCACGACCTGCGCGGGCCGCTCACGGGATTGATGAAATCGGCCGACCAGCCGGCGGAGGATTTTGCGCGCGAAACGGGCCGCACCAGCCGGGCGCTGCTCTTGATGATCGAGGATCTGGTGCTGTGGACCCGCATGCGGGTCGGCACGCGCCAGCTGGCGGCGCATCCGGCGCGCACGTTGCTGCAACCGGCGGTCGCGCTGCACCGCGCGCTCGCGGACAGCAGCGGCACGGCGCTCGTGGTGGAGGTGCCGGAACACCTGCACGTGGGGACCGACCTCGTGCTGGCGCAAACCCTCGTGCGCAACCTGCTGGCCAACGCCCTGAAATTTGCGCGCACCCGCGTGGTGCTGCGGGCCGAGTCGGTGGCGGCAGGCGTGCGCTTTTCGGTGCGCAACGACGGCGAGCCGCTCCCGGCCGCCGTGGCGCAACGCTTCGCCGCCGGCGTGGACGAGCCGATGACCGCCACGGGCGGGCTCGGGTTGCGCCTGTGCCGGGAGATTTGCCGCGCACTCGGGACGCAGCTCGAGGCCGGCACCGCCGCGGATGGCGGCACGGAGTTCGCCTTCGTGCTCCGGGTGCCGACGACCCAGGGGTAGGCTGAGAGCGAGCAGGATGAGGAGAACGCGGGGAACCGATGTCGCTGACTCGTTCTCGCGATCTTAATCGTTCTCGTTCTCTCGAGCGGAGTGGAATGTGGAACTCAGGAAGGCTGGAACCAGACCCGGCGGTTAAGCGGTGCTGGGTTCAGTTCCGGCTATCCTGATTTTCACCTTACTCGCTGTAACGATTACGCCGTGCGGCGGCGTTTGCGGTGGAGCGCGAGGCCGAGCACGAGAGCGCCGGCGAGGGCGGCGTAGGTGGCGGGCTCGGGGACGGCGGTGAGCAAGGCGGCGGTCGCGAACGGAACCTCGACGTCGATGGTGCTGGCCGGACTCGGCGTCTGCCACACGGAGCTCAAATCAAGCGTGTAGAGACCGTAGGAGGTCGCGGTGGCCATGGAGAAATCCGTAGTTTCGCTCAAGGAAGGAAACCAGGCGACAGCCAACTGATCACCCGTGCTGAGGTTCGGAAAAAGGAGGCCGCCAAGCTGGATTGAGCCAGTGCTGCCGGTGAATTCGCCATCGAAAGAGAACGCATCAACCGCGGCGCGACCGAGAACCTGATAGGCTCCGTTATTCAGCAGGTCGCCCACGTTCAGTGAACCGGCGGAAAGGGTGCTGAAGCCGGCGCCGGCGGTCGTCGGCGAAGCGACATTGGCCAGCAGCACGACCAAGCTGCCGTTCGCGAGGGGCGTGCCGGTGCTGTCGGTCAACTGGGAGCTTTGGAAATTGATGGTCACGAACTGGGCGCGGGCAGCGCTCAGTCCGCAGACAAATAACAGGAGAAGGCGAAGAACTTTGTTCATGGAGGAGGAAGGATAAATTATTGGAGGTAAGCCGGCAGGCCGTTCCACAGATCGGTGTGAGCGACCGCGGTTTTGCGTTTGCGGATGACATAGCCCTCAGCCGGCTTCAAGGCGACAGAATCGACGGCACTCGCGGTGGCACCGACCTGATACCAGCCGGCAGGTTTATGCTCATTGCCGCTGAAGTAGAAATAGACGGCACTCGCCGACTTGTTCTGGCCGACGACGGTGTTGTCGAAGACCATCAATTCGTCGTTGCGTTCGGAGGCGCTCGCAGACGCGGCAAAGGCTCCGGAAGTGATCAACCCGGAAGTGCCAAGCGTCACCGCGGTCGCAATGGGCAGGCCCACGAGATTATCCTGGTCGACGGTCGTGGATCGCTGCGCCAGCGGTATCCGGTATCCGGCCATCTGGACGCAACCTGCCAGAGCCAGCGAAGTGCTGGTGGCGATCTTGTGCCGGACGACAAAGTGACTGGCGGGTGCGAGCGGCTGATTTCCCTTCAAGGAGGAGGTGTCGCCGACTTTATACCAGCCAGCGGGCTTGGTGCTGTTCCCGACAAAGTAGAAAAAGGTGGCCGAGGGAGACAGATTGATGCCGGCCACGGTATGGTCGTAGAGCAGAACCTCGGTGTTCCGGGTGCTGGCGCTGGTGGAGATATTGATCCCGGTGCCAGCGGGAAACACCGTGTCCAGCGTCCAATACGGAATGACGGACACGAGATCGCCTTGGCTGACGCCGTTGGCGGCTTCGGTCTGCAACGTCGCGAGATCGTATGCGCCCGTATTAATGGTCAACGTGCGGCCACTGAGGCTGGTCGCAGGAAGAATGGCGCCTTCCAACGCACCAGACATGACGAGAATATAGGCGCCTTCGGCGGGCAGAGCGGGGACGTTGTCGGATAGCTCAAGCTGGTTGCCGGTGCGCACCTGAATGGCGGCGTCTACCAACGGAGGTCGATGGAGAGGCAGCGAGACGAGCGTGTCGGAGTTGCCGCGCAGCCGGAGGTTGAACAGGCCGACCGGATCGCTCGACGGCAGGACCGCATGAACGGCGAGCGGGAGCGCGAGCAGTGCGAGGAGCAGTGAGCGGAGGCTTAAGGAGCGCATGGGAATTTCGATTGGGGGATTTTGATTTTCGATGGGGCGCGGGCGGCAGCACCGCGCGCCTTTTTTAGTTGGCCTTGGCGCGGTAGAAGCGGGCGGCGCCTTCGGCCGGGGCGGTGGCGTCCTGTGCGGTGGCGTTGCCGCTGGCGTTGGTGGTGACGGTGGTGAGCGCGGTCCACGTGACGAGGTCGGTGGAGACGCTGATCTCGTAGGGCGCGAAGGCGACACCGGCGAGCGCGAGGTTGACGCCGCCGCCGCTGCGGGCGGTGACGGTCAGCTTGGGCGCGGTCGAGGGCGCACGCGTGGTGATGGTCACCGTCGCGGTGGTCTGCACGTGGCTCGGATCCTCCAGGGTGTAGGTGAAGGTGTCGTCGCCCGTGATGAGCGCGGCCGGCGTGTAGGTGATCGTGCCGCCGGAGACGGTGATCGGGACGCCTTGCGCGCTGGTCGCCGCGGCACTGACGAAGGCGAGGGTGTCGCCGTCGGGATCGGTGTCGTTGGCGAGCAGCGTGGCGGTGGTGACCGTGGCGGGCTGGCCGGCGTTGCGCTCGACGGTGTCGTCCACGCCAACGGGCGCGCGGTTGAGGAGCTTCACGGTGACGACCGCGGTGGCGGTTTCGTCGTGCGAGTCCTTGACCGTGTAGCTGAAGGTGTCGTCGCCGGTGATCGCGGTGGGCGAGGCGGCCGTGTAGGTGACGGTGCCGGCGTCGACGGTGATCGTGGCGCCTTGCGTGCTGGTCGCCTCGGCACTGACGAAGGTGAGCGAGTCACCATCGGGATCGGTGTCGTTGGCGAGGAGCGTGACGACCGTGATGGTGCCGGGCTCGTCGTTGTAGCGATCGACGAGGTTGCCTTGCGGCGTCGGTGCGCGGTTGACGAGGTGCACCGTGACGGTGGCGGTCGCGGTCGCGTTGGACGCGTCCTTCACGGTGTAGGTGAAGGTGTCGTCGCCGGTGATCGCGGTGGGCGAGGCGGCCGTGTAGGTGACGGTGCCGGCGTCGACCGTGATTGTGGCGCCCTGCGTGCTGGTGGCGTCGGCGCCCACGAAGGTGAGCGTGTCGCCATCGGGATCGGTGTCGTTGGCGAGGAGCGTGACGACGGTGACGGTGCCGGCCTCGGTGTTGAAGCGGTTCACGGTGTCGGCGACCGGCGTGGGCGTGCGGTTGTCGATGATCACATTCACGGTGCCCGTGGCGGTTTCGCCGGCCGGATCCTTGACCGTGTAGGTGAACGAGTCGGCGACGCTGAACGGCAGCGCGGGAGGCGTGTAGGTCACGATGCCGTCGGCGACGCTGACCGTGCCGCCCTGCGCGCTGGTGCCCGCGACACTGTCGATGGTGAGCGTGTCGCCGTCGGCGTCGGTGTCGTTGGCCAACAGCGCCGTGAAGGTGATGGTGCTGGTGGAACTGTCGTTGTAGCGGTGGACGGCGTTGGCGACGGCGACAGGCGTGCGGTTGAGGAGCTGCACGGTGATGTAACCGGTGGCGGCGGCGCCGCGCGAATCCTCGACCGTGTAGGTGAAGTAGTCCTCGTCCTTCACGATTTGGGGCGTGGTCGTTTGGTAGGTGATCTGATCGTCCGCGAAGTCGATCTCGCCGCCGAGCGGGCTGGTTTCGTCGACTTGGGTGATCACCATGTTATCACCATCGGGATCGACCCAGGAGGCCTTCAGGTCCTCGACCGTGACGGTGGCGGGCTGATCGTTGTAACGCGTGAGCGTGTGATCGGCCGCGACCGGGGCGCGGTTGGCGATGGTGACGGTGACCGTTGCGGTGGCGGTGTCACCGCGTGAATCGAGGGCCGTGTAGGTGAACGAGTCGACCAGCGTCGTGCCGGAGGGAGGCGTGTAGACGATGACGCCGTCATTCAGGGTGACGATGCCGCCTTCAACGCTGGTGCCATTGACGGCCGAGACGGTGATGATGTCGTTCTGCGGATCGGTGTCGTTGGCGAGGAGCATGCCGGTGGTCAGCGTGAGTGGCTGGCCGTAGTTGCGCTCAAAGATATCGTTGGCCGGGGTGGGCGGCGAGTTTTGGAAGCGCAGGAGCACAGTGGCGGTGGCGGTGGCGCCGTGGGAGTCCGTGATCGTGTAAGTGAAGGTGTCGTCGTCCGTGAGGGCGGAGGCGGCGTAGGTGATGTTGCCGCCGGCATAAGTGAGCACGACGCCATTAGCACTGGTCGCAGCCACGCTAACGAAGCTTACCGCGTCGCCATTGCTCGTGTCTGGATCGGTATCGTTGGCGAGCAAGCTGGCGACCGAGATTGTTTGCACGTTGTGACCGCGCGTAACGGTGTCGTGATTGGCGACCGGCGCGTGGTTGACGGCGATGGTGACGCTCGTGCTGCCCGAGAAGAATTCCGGACCGGACGTGAAAGGAAGCTCCCAGAAGATGACGAGCTTATCGGCGAAACCCAGTGCAGGGGTGAAAGTGTAGGTGAAGGCCTCGCCGGGGGTCACGTTGACGGTGGTGAGCGGGCCGCCGGTCAGCGTGCCGTAGGGGCTGAGATCGGTGACCAGCGTGTAGACCGGCTGGCTGGGGCTCACCGGGTAGGTAATGAGGTAGAATTCCGGTGCGAGCATGCGGATCGCCAAGCCTTCCGGCTGGTAAGGTGCGAATTGGAAGGTGATGGGCGTGGCGGGCGGCGTGGAGAGCACCAAGTCACGCGGGTTGGTTCGCGCGGAGGTATACTCCACCAAGCCACGCATCGGCACATCGACGCGCACGAAGCCACGATCGTCCCCGATCAGGATGTAGAAAGAGGCATCCCAGATGGTGCCCTTGGGCGTCGTGTGCGGATCTCGATAGGATTGGGCTACCAAGTCACGCAGACGCTCGGTGATCTGTTCGGGGGTGCCGATGGTCTGCCAGTAATCGCCGAGACCACCTTCCATGTATTCGTGGGTCCATGCGCCCGCCTCCTCCGGCTCCTTATCCTCATAGACGCTACCCGTATCAAACCAGGGAATCCAGACGGTGAGCGTGTCGTTTTCACCGTGCGTGACGGTGACGTTGGAGAGTATCTTATTGGTGTCACCGCTGAGCACGCCGGAATTGGGCAGGAGCGGGCCGGGCGCGGCCGGCACGCCGGTGACGACGGGTCTTTGAATGCTAGCGATATCGAGGATGTTGATGGTAAACGTGGCCGGGGTGCTTGCACGGCCGAGGCTGTCAATCGTCCTGAAGGTGAAGCTGTCGTTGCCCACGTAACCGGTATGGTTGGTGGTGTAGGTGAACTGACCTGTGCCATCGATGTGGTCCACTGTGCCGTGCTGTGGTGGGCTGACGACGTGGTAGGTGATCGTGTCGTTGGTTGAGTGACCGCCAGTGGCTGTGAATTGGGTGGAGACGTTATCGCCGCTTTGAGCTTCACCGGAGTCGGGCGTTGCGGTGGGCGTGCCGCTGGTGATGCGGAAGCGGACGATGCCGATGGCGGAATTGTTGGCCGAGTCGGTGATCTGGTAGGCGAACTGAATCGTGCCGATAAACTGCGCCGGCGGGGTGAAGGTGAAGGCCGGCGCAGTGCCGTTGAGCATGCCGGTGGTGCCGGCGACGGGCATGCCTTCTTCAATGCGAGTGAGGTCTCCCAGCAGCTCATAACTGGCGGTGAGATTGGGATTGAAGTCCGCCTCGAGGGTGAACGACACCGGCTGGTTCATCGTGACGGCAACCTCTTGGTTTATATTGGCGACCGGAGCCTGGTAATTGAGATAAGGGGTCGCGTAGAGGCGGTTGAAGCTGTAGCCGGCGGTGCCGAGGCTGACGACGGTGCTGTGAGGTGAGGGGAAGGTGTCGCCGCTGATCCGGAGGATCGGATTGGCGAGCGTGCCGGCGATGGCGAACAGGGTCGGCGAGGAAGAGTCGATGGTTTCAGGCACGCCGCCGACGAGGGTGAGGGGCACGTCGCGGGTGCTGGGAGCGAAGAGAGCGAGTTCATCGATCGGCGCGACGGTGAGGAGGCCGGGACCGCTGATGATCGAAGCGTAGCCGCCATCGACGATGACGACACCGCCGTTGAAGGCGCTGGTGCCGACCTCGTCCACATTGGTGAAATCGAAGTCAGCGAACAGCAGAGTGCCGTCGGCGATGAGGGCGAGATTCTTGTCCGCGCCGGCGAGATTGCCGGTGAAAGTGGTGCAGGGCTCATTGTAGCCGGCGTAGAAGCCAATGGAGCCATTGCGGTTGTAGATGGCGCCGCCGCGGCCCGCGCCACCGGCACCACTGATGGCGGAGTTGTCCGCAAGGAGAGACGGATCGCCATCGAACGAGAGGTGGCCGTCGTCATTGTAGATCGCCCCACCCTGGCCGTCTGCACCGGCGCCGCCGGACGCGGTGTTGGCTTCGAAAGTGACGCCATCGAACCAGGCGGAGGCGCCGCTGCCCAGATGGAGGGCGCCGCCGCGACCCGGCTGTCCGGGGGCGCCGAGGGCCAGGCCGTTTGCGAGCGTGAGGTTGATGAGGTGCAACTCAGCCCCAGGCGCGACGGTGATGAGACGCATGGCGGGAGCGTAGTCGGCGCGAGCGAGGCGCAGGCCTTCGGCCGCGGAGGCGTCGAGCGTGAGATTGTGGCTTACGTAAATAGCGGACGGACCAGCCGGAGTATTGAGGGCAGTGGTCGGCAGCGTGATGGTCTGGCCGGCGAGAGCCGACGGGAATTCGATGCGCCACTGTGTGCCATTGAAGGAGGATCCGCTGGGAATGTGGGCGAGGATATCAGCGAGCGAGCCGGGGCCGGTGGCCGCGGCGGTGGTCACGACCCGGGAGGAATGCACGTTGCGGAACGTGATGCGCGCGGAGGCCGGGATATTTTGCGAGGTATTGGCGCGGAAGACGAGGTAGTCATCACCTTCGAAGCCGGGCGAGGGGGTGTAGGTGTAGTTGCGGATGGAGTCGTCGATCGTGGGCTCCGGCGGCGGGAGGAGTTCAAGCGTGCCGTGCTCCGGCGTCGCGAGGAGCTCTAGCGTGACCAACTGCGTGTTGTGCGTGGCCGTGAGAGTGAACGCCGTGGGTGCGCCATCGATCACGTAGACATCGAGGTCCGATACTGCAGGGGCGGCGTAGTAGTCTTCGAAGAAGAGCACTTCCGACTCGTTGGTGTAGCTGATGCCATCCTCGTCTACAGTGAGGAAAAGCGTGACGTAGCCACCGTAAGTGTGGCCGTTGTTACCCGCCTGCGGCGGAGCGAAGCGCAGCGTGTGCGTGGCGCCGTCGACCGCGATGAGTTCGGCGGAGACGTTGCCGCTGCCGCCATAGATGCGGTAGGCGCCGGCGGTGAGGCTGAGCGTGGCAGTGGCCGAGGAGGTGGTGACTTCGAACTCGGTCGTGGCGCGAATCTGCGTGGACGAAACCACGCGCGTGACGCTCGGGCTGAACGACGCGACGGCGTAGGTGGCGGGGTTGTGGTCGCGCACCGTCACGGTGCCGGCGCCGAGGCGGGCGGCGGAAACATCGGTGAAGACGGTGTCGGCCCAGTCGACGACGAGGGCGGCCTCATCGCCGAGGAGGTGGACATTGGCGCCGGTGGTGGGCGCGACGTTGCCATTGAAGGTCACGTCCTCGATGAGGGCGGTGCCGTTGCGGAGGAAGAGAGCGCCGCCGCTGCCGTGAGCGTTGTCATCCTCGGCGCGATTGGTGGCGAAGGTCACATTGCCGCCGAACTCGAGCTGGCCGCCAGCGCTGTAGATGGCGCCACCCTCGGCGCCGGCGGAGGCCGTGCCGTGGGCGTAGTGATTGGTGAAGGTGATGCCTTCGAGACGCAGGGTGCCTTCGTTGTAGATGGCGGCGCCGCGGGCGGGGGTGCTGCCGTTCTCGCTGGCGATGGCGCCCTCGGCGAGGGTGAGGTTTTTCAGCACGAGCGTGCCGGCGGTGGCGACGCGGAAGAGACGCAGGTTGGCGGTGCCGCCGCTGCGCTGGATGGTGAGGCCGGGGGCGGCGGTGGCATCGAGCTCGAGGTAGCCGGTCACGAGCGCGGCGGTCGGGCCGTGCACCGTGTCGGTCGCGGTGGCGAGGGAGAGCGTCGCGTTTGCGAGCGAGGCATCGAACGTGATGCGACCGGCGCCCTGCGCGATGACGGTGTTGATGGCGTTTGCGAGCGAGCCGGCGTCGTTGGCGTTGGTGCTGGTATTGTTTACCACCACGATCTGGTCGGAGACGTCGATCGTGACGGTGGCGGTGACGCGATTATCATAGGCGTCGTCGACATGGAAGGTGAAGGTGTCGGCGCCGGTGTAATTATTCCCGGGCGTGTAGGTCGCGATGCGGCCGGTGATGCTGACGGAACCGTGGGCGGGTTCGTCGGCGACCGTGAAGGTCATGGCTTCGTTTTCCGGGTGCGTGCCGGGGAGCGAGAGGGCGCGGGCCTGGTTGCGGAAGACGCGGATGGAGGTGTTGGCCGTGACGACCGGCGCATCGACGACGCGGGTGATGTCGAGGAGGATACGGGCGCCGGGGGAATTCCCGCCGTAATCGTGCGGGGCGACGCGGAAGGAATCCGGGCCGTAATACTGGCCGGTGGGCGTGTAGGTGTAGGTCTTGCCGGCGCCGAACACGATGCTCTGGCCGACGGAGAGCGCGCCGCCGTTGAGCTTCAAGGTGCCGCGAGTGGGCAGGCTCTGGATGACGTAGCTGTCGACGGCGTGGACGTTGGCGGCGGAGTTTACGTTGGGCGTGGTCGTGGCGGTGAAGTCGGCCTCGGCGAAGATCAGCGTGGTCGCCTCGGCGAGCGTCTTGGTGAAGCCGGTGAAGTAATTGCCGGGCGTCCAGAAGGTGACGCGCGAGGTCTGCGGGATGGCGACGTCGGGCGCGCCGTCGGCGTTCAAGTCGGCGACGGCGAGCTGCGCGGCGGCGGAGGCGTTGTAGGTTGTCCACGCGAGGGCCGTGGCGGTGAAGGCGCCGCTGGCGTTGGTCCACAAGGTGTCCGCGGCGGTGCTGGTGATGGTGAGCAGGTCGATGTCGCCGTCGGCATCGAAGTCGGCGGCGGCGAGCTGCTTCACGCGGCCGGCGGCGAAGGCGCGCTGGAGCACGAGCTGGCCGGTCTGGTCGTTGCGGAAGATGTGGATCGAATCGGCCGCCGAGTCGCTGGCGACGATGAGGTCGGTCCAGCCGTCGCGGTCGAGATCGGTGAGGGCGAAGGTTTGGGCGTGGGAGACGCGCACGGATTTATCCGAGGTGAACACGCCGGCGCCGTCGTTGAGCCAGACGACGATGTCGTTGGTGACGGCGCGGAGCTGGACGAAGTCGAGGGCGCCATCGTGGTTGAGGTCGGCGACCGCGGCCTCGCGGGTGGGATCCTCGGCGGGGGCGAGGCGCTGGCTGCCGGCGGGCGAGAACGTGCCGTCGCCGTGGTTGAGGAGGAGCACTTCGCCGTCGGTCGTGGTGGCACCGAGGACGAGGACGTCCTGATGACCGTCGCCGTTGAAGTCGCCCGGGAGGAGGCGCGAGCCGGCGTAGGCGAGCGGGCTGGTGAGCAGGCTCGTCGTGCTGGCGGTGGCGGTGTCGAGGGTCTCGATGGTGAGCGAGCTGCGCCCGCGGGAGCCGATGAAGTCGACGCGGCCATCGCCGTTGAAGTCGGCGAGGGCAAAGGCGTTCCAGGCGCCGGTGGCACCGTATTGGAAGCGGGTGAAGCTGCCCTCACCGTCGCCGAGGTAGATCCAGGCGCCGTCGTCGCCGGTGAACATGACGTCACCCTTGCCGTCACCGTTGATGTCGCCGGCGGCGGCGCCGCTGACGTTGCCGGTGGTGGGCAGGGCATTGCCCTGGCGGAAGCGGCCGTAGCGGCTCGACCACGGGATGGTGAAGCGGCTGACGTAGGCCTTGAACGCGCTGCCGAGATTGCTGAAGACCTCGCGGGTGGAGCTGACGTCGATGCTCTCGCCGGCGCTGAAGGTGAGGCCGGGGGTGAGGACCGGGGAGAGCGGATCGGTGGTCACGGAACCCCAGCGGGTGGAATTCTGCAGGCGGCCGTGCATCGAGCCGTGCACCACGAAGCTGGCGGGCGTGAGCTGGTTGGCGGCGACGGCCTGGTCGTAGGTGAAGCTGATGGCGGGCCGGGTGGAAGCAGCGGTGCTGCCGGAAGCGGGCGTGGCCGAGAGGATGGAGCCGAACTGGGCCGGCGCCTCGCCGAAGCGCGCGACGTAGCTGGCGGTGGTGTAAGTGCTGCTGCTGAGGCGGAAACCGGCGCCCTCGTAACCGGTGTTCCACGGCAGGCGCAGGGTGCGGAGGTTGCCGTTGGTGAGGTCGGCGCCGGGGGGGACGGTGAAGGTCTGCCAGCCGCTGCCGGAGTTGATTTCCCAGACGAGCCCGGTGTAGCCGCGGACGTTGTCGTAGGTGATTTCCAGGTAACCGCCGGCGACGCGGCGGGCGAGACCGATGTCGAGCGCGGCGGCGATGGTGGTCGTGAGGGGCTCGATGGCGCCGAGGTCAACGCCGGGGCCGAAGGTGCGGGCGTTGCCGAGCAGGTCCTGCTCGTCGGCGAGGAGGACGGTGCCGTCGCCGGCATCGCGCAGCGGCGAATCGACGGCGGGGACGAGGCGGTTGTTGACGGTGCCGAGGCGCGGGCTGTAGGCGAGGAGCGAGTCGCCGGTGTAGGTGGCGAGACCCTCGATCATTGTGTGGCGCAGCGTGAGCGTGGTGGCGCCGGATACCTGGAGCTGGCGCTGCTCCACGGTGCCGCTGGCGCCGTTGTTGCCGAAGAGGACGGAGTTGATGATGGTGGCGGTGGCGTCCTGCAGCATGATGCCGCCGAGGGACTCGGCGGTGGCGGTGTTGTTGACGAGGGTGACGCCGGTGAGGTTGAGGGTGGAGCCGTTGACGAAGATGGCGCCGTGGGGGACGAACGGCGAGGATAGCGCCGGCGCGGTCGTGACGTTGCCCGCGAGATAGGAGTTGCGGAGCGAGACGGTGGCGCCGCCCGCGACACGCATGACGCCGCCGTTGGCGAAGGTGGAGTTCGCATCGGCGCGGTTGTTGAGGAAGGTGCAGCGGTCGAAGTTCACGGTGCTGCCCGTGATGTCGAAGACGCCCGCGCCGTTGAACGTGGTCTTGTTGCCCGAGAAGAGACAGTCCGTGAAGGAAATGGCCGTGTTGGCGACGCCAAGGGAGAGGGCAGGGGTGCGGCTGTTGCCGTTGAGGAAGCTCGAGCGCAGGACCGTGAGCGTTTCGACCTGCGAGTTGAGGTAGTGGGCGCCGAAGTCGTTGGTGCGATTGACCGACGCGTCGAAGGTGCAGTCCTGGATCGTCCAGACGAGGCCGGAGGCGTTCATGATGGCCCGTTCGTTGCCGGTGAAGGTGGTGCGGGTGATCGTGGCGCGGTCGGTCGCGGTGTTGAGGGCGACGGGGTTGTTGAGGAACAGGCTGTCCTCGACCAACAGGCTGGCCGTGTAGCCGCGGAGGCCGCCGCCGGTCTCGAATTTAACGTAGCGGAAAGCGCCACCGCGATAATTGAGGGTGACGGTGTTGCCGAGGAAGCGAAGGCCTTCAAAGACGGCGACGTCGTTGGGGTAGCTGGGATTGAGGGGCGCGGTGATATTGTGCGAGATGGTGGTGAGGTCGCGGTTGGTGCGGTTGACGCGGGCGGTCTCGTTGCCGGCGAAGGCACCGTAGAGGCGCAAGGTCGGCCGCAGGGTGATGTCGGCGCCGGCATAGGTGCCGGCGGTGAGCCAGATCTCGGTGTTCAGCGGGGCGTTGGCGACCGCGGTGGCGAGGTCGTTGTAGGCGCTGGACCACGTGAGGCCGTCGCCGTTTGGACCGGCGCTGGCGCTGACGTAGCGGATATTGCGGCGCGAGGTGGTGACGAGGTAGGTGGGCGACTCGTAACCGGTGCCGTTGATGCGGAAGCGGACGGAGCGATCAGGCTGTTCGTCGGACGAGGCGCGCGCGATGCGCAGCGTGGCGATATACGATCCGGTGCCGGTCGGCGCATGGAACACGGTGTAATCGCCGCCGGTGTCCAGCGGAGTCCAGACACCGTTGACGAGGATTTCCCAGAGCAGGGACTGGATGGTCGCGGGGGTGCCGCTGACGACGATCTCGCCGCCGCTGCTGGCCGAGACGGGCACGAAGCCCTCGAGGGCGGCCGAGTCGGTTTCCACGGTGAGGCCGAGCGAGAAGATGCCGGTGGTCTCGGCAAATTCGCAGGCGCCGAGATCGATGGTGGTGCCGACGCGGCGCGCGGCGCCGAGGAGGTCGGTGGTGCCGGCCGCGGCGGCGTTGTCGCCGGCGTTGAGCGCGGGCGAGTTGCGCGAGAGGCGATATTCGCCGGGGTAGGCGGAATCGAAGAGCGGGTGGTAGCCGAGGTTGTGGCTGTTGGCGAAATTGGTGAGGTTGGACAGGATGGAGTAGGTGACCGCCGTGGTGCCGGAAACGGTGTAGAGCTGTTGCTGCTCGATGGTGAGGTTGAGGGGATTCTGGGAGTAGGTCCTGACCTGATTTTCCCAGAGGATGGAATTGGTGACGGTGAGCGTGCCGTAGTTGCGGACCGCACCCACGTTGACCGTGGCATAGGCGAAGGCCTCGACGACGTTGTTCGTGATCGTGGTGTTGATCAGGGACAGGGTGCCGTAGTTATCGACGAGCGAGAAGAAGGGCGCGGCGTAGCCCGTCACCTTGTTGCCGGCGAGGAGCGAGTTGCGCACGACGGCCGTGGCACCGGCCTCGACGCGGAGAGCGCCGCTCTGGTTGATCGAGGGATTGTTGACCCACTGGATGCGGTCGAGCTCGGCGTTGCCGGCGGCGATGACGACGCTGCCCGCGCGGCAGTTGGTGAAGAGGGTGTTGGTGATCTTCGTTGGCTTGCCGGGCAGGTTGCCCTCGATGCGGATGGCCGCCCCGAGGTAGTTGTTGTTGAACATGCTGCCGACGATGCTGGAGGACGAGCCGACCTCGCGGATGGCCAGGGAGTAGTAGTTGCCGGCGAAGACACAGTTCTCGATGAGCGGCTCGGCCTGGTAGGTCTCGAGCGAGACGGCGTTCGTGTTGCCTTGGAAGTCGCAGTTGCGGATCGTGGGGCTGGCGCCGGGAAGATAAACCACGCGGGCGCCGCCGCCCCGGAGGATGAAGCCATCGAGGACCGCGGCGCGAGTGACTGGCGCGCCGGTCTGGTCGATGAGCGTGGCGTTGTTGGTGCGCCAGAGCAGGGTGCGGCCGTTGGCCGGACGGTCGGCGAGCTTGGTCTCGTTGCCCTTGAAACCGCCGTAGATGCGCATGCCTTCCTGCAGGGTGAGGGCGGAGGTAAATGAGTGGCCGGTGGAGGTGCCGCCGGCGACCCAGATCTCGGCATTGGGGTCCCAATTGGCCAAGGCCTGGTCCAGGCTGTAGTAGGCCCGGTCCCAACTGGTGCCGTCCGGGGTGGCTACGCCGTAATTGACGACGTAGATGATGCGGGTGTTGACGACGGAAAGCGTGAGCGGGGGCGAGATGCCGTTGCCATCGGCGTGATACCAGCGGAAGCGCTGGTTCTGGTTGGCCGCGGTGACAGGGCTGACCGTCAGCGTGCTGGTGTTGCCCGAAACGGTGACGGTGTAGGTGCCGTCGTTGGTGACCATCTGCCAGACGCCGGGCGAGATCTCGCGCTCCCAGGTGAAGGCGCCGCCGCCGCCCGAGCCGGCCTCGGCGACGAAGGTGGCGGTGCCGTTTTGCAGCACCTCGACGGAGGAGGGTGCGCGGACGATGTGGACGGGCGTGGCGGGAGTGCCCTGGAACTCGTAGGCCCCGAGGTCGGGGGCGCTGCCGACGACGCGCGGGGCGTTGGCGAGGTCGGTGGTGAAGCCGGCGGTGCTCAGCGCGGCGTCGCCCACGTTGATGCCCGGGGAGAGGGGGACGAGGTTGAAGTCGCCGGCGGTGGGATTGAGGAAGAACGGGAACGCGGAGAAATTGCCGGTCCCGCCGAGCGTGGCGAATTCCTCGATGAGATTGTGGTTGGCGGCCAGCGTGCCGCCGGTGACGCGGGCCTGCTGCTGCTCGACGTTGAAGAGCACGCCGGCGAGGCGGCCGCGATTACCCCAGACGATGGAGTTTTTCACGGTGAGCGTGCCGCCCGAGACAAAGAGGCCGCCGTTGCCGGCGGAGCCGGTGTTGCCGTAGACGGTGGACTGGAGGAGCGAGACATCGCCGCCGGCGGCGTTGATGACGCCTTGGTTGCTGATGGCGTTCCCAGTGAGGAGCGAGTTGCGCACGACGAGCGCGCCGCCGAAGGCGGTGAGGGCCGAACCGGAAACGTTTTCGCGCACGCTGGCGCGGTTGAGGGTGACGACGGAATTGCCGGAGACGTCAATGAGCGGCAGGCGGCCGGCCTGCACTTGGTGGAAGGTCGCGCCGTTGATGGTGGTGAAGCCCGCCTTGACGGTGAGGGTCGCATTGCCGCCGCTGAAGGCGAGGTTGGCGCCGGTGAGGGTGCCGGATTGCACGGTCACACCGCTGTTCCTGAAATCGCGGAAGACACAGTTCTCGAGCGTGACCCTGGCCGTGGAGCTGTTGAGGAGCAGGCCGGCCTCGCTGCCGGCGATGATGCAGTTCCGGAAGGTGGGGTTGGCCGTGCCGCTGAGCGAGACGGTGGTCACGTTGCCGCCGGAGAAGGAGAAGCCGTCAAAGAGCGTGGCCTCATTGGCGTTGCTGGAGGTGAGGTAGTAGCGGTCGAGCACGGTCTCGGCACCGGTGACTGCAGGGCGCTGCGCGATGTCGGTTTGCTCGGTGGAGGTGAACCCGCCGTAGGCGCGGATGCCGGAGCGGACCTTGAGATTATAGGTTGATCCGGCGCTGGTGCTGCTGGCCATGACGTAAAGGTCGCAATCGTCGGGGGCGAGTTCGTAACCGGTGGCGAAATTGACGTAGGCCTTGGCCCAACTGGAGCCGTCGCCGTAGTCATAGACATTGGCCCGGACGCGGTTGGAGTTGATGTAGACCTTCCGGCGGGTCTGCGGCGTGAGGTAAAGAATGCCCGAGCGGAAGCTGGTGCCGTTGACGGTGTAGACGAACCCGGTGGTGTCGCCCGCGTTGACGCTGCGCAGGGTCACGGTGGAGGTGTCCGCCGTGGTGGAGACGCTCAGGCGCGAGTCATTGAAGTCGAGGGCGACGAGCTGGGTGCCGTCCCAGCGCCACCATTGGACGTTGGTGCCGGCGCTGGGGCCGGTGACGGTGAAGGAGCGCGCCGTGAGATAAGTGGTGGGGGCTGCGACCGGGGTGGAGGTGAGGTAGAGCTTCGTGCCCGCGGTGCCGGTGAAATCGAGCGCGCCGAGGTCGGGCGTGCCGGTGCGGCCGGTGCGTTTGAGATCGAGCGGCGTGGTGCCGTCAATGAGACCCGCGCCGATGGCCGGGGATTGCGGGAGGAGCTGGTAGAACTCGGCCGCGCCGGGAGTCTGGCCGGCGAAGAGCGGGGCGGTGGCGAAATTGCCGCTGCCGCCGAATGAGGCGAAGCCCTCGATGAGGTTGTTGCGGACGAGGAAGGTGCCGCCGGAGCGCTTGATCTGCTGGACCTCGATGCTGTCGCGCGACTCAACGGAGCGGTTGTTCCAGAGGATGGAGTTGCTCAGCTCGAATTCATTCGAGTAGTGCGTGATCATCGGCTGGGCGCGGGAATAGCCGCTCGTGTCCACCCAGGGTGCGATGGTGTTGTCGGCGATCGTGAGGTGCCGGGCTTTGATGCTGCCATAGCCCACATCCATCAGGGGGATGCTGTTGCCGTGGAAGAGCGAGTCGCTGAGCTCGACGGGGCCGAAGAGCCGCAGGAGCAGGCCGGCGCCGAAGTTGCCCCAGAAGCGGTTGCGGGTGAGCACGGATACCGGGGGCTGGCTGGTGGTGCCGGTGTTGTGGATCTGGATGAGGAAGTAATCGCGGGGGATGGAGTTGCCGAAGAACCGCGAGTCC
The DNA here is from genome assembly GCA_964525935.1 of uncultured Opitutaceae bacterium. Classification (GTDB taxonomy): domain Bacteria; phylum Verrucomicrobiota; class Verrucomicrobiia; order Opitutales; family Opitutaceae; genus UBA2377. The sequence continues at coordinate 484,866 of CAZGJZ010000003.1, forward strand.
TCGATCGTGAGGCTGCCGAGGAAGTCGGCGAAGAATACACCGCGGGTATTGTTGAAGACCTCGGCCCGCACGATGCGGACCGAGGAGTTTTGCTTCACGGAGACCGCGTAGCTGTTGTTGTTGCGGAAGGCGCAGTCCTCGAAAATGGCGGTGGAGCCGAAATCGACCTCGACGGTGCCCGTGTTGCCGAAGAAGCCCGCGTCGGCGAAGACGCAGTTGCGGAAGAAAACGTTGGCGCCGTAGGTGACATACATGGCGCCGCTGCGGGTCGCCGTGATGGTGAAGCCCTCGAAGCCGGTGTCGCTGTTGTAGGTTTTGCTCGAGCCGTTGGCGTAGAAGATATTGCCGCCGTTGAGCCGGGAGATGTTGACGGCGGGGTTCTGGATGTTGCGCTGGGCGGCGGTGCCGGTGTTGGGGTAACCGCCGCGGAAGAAGAGGCCCGGCCGCAGGGTGAGGGTGGTGGGCGTGTAGTTGCCGGCGGCGACGCGGATTTCGAGGGCCGCGCCGGGTAGGGCCACAGCTTCATCGATGGTGCGGAACGCGGTGCCCCAGCTGGTCCCGTTGCCACCGGCGGGAGCGGTCTGATCGACGTAGATGACGGGCCGGGGCGTGACGGTGAGGGCGAAGGTGTTGGAGGTGAAGTTGCGCGAGGGGATCAGGTAGCGGTAGCTGCCGGATTCGGTGAGGCTGGCGAGGGACAGGGTGGACTCGTTGTTGCCATTGGAAAGCGAGACGCCGGACGTGATCGCGACCCAGCTGTTGTTGACGAACTTCTGCCAGATGACGTCGGTGCCGATGCGGGTGACCGTGGAGCCGACGAGGAAGGATTCGCCGGCGACGCTGAAGCTGGCGTTGCTGCCGGAGTAGAGGGTCGTGGAGGCCGGGGGCGCCTTGGTGAGCTGCAGGACGGTGGCGGGGGTGCCGGAGAATTCGTAGGCGCCGAGGTCGAGCGTGCCGCCCGAGAGCCGGCCGGGGAAGGCGGCGACCGGGGCAAGGCTGTCGAGGGCGGCTAAATCCGCGCGGCCGATGGCGGGCGAAGCGGCAGTGAGGGTGTAGGGTGAACCGAGTGCGCCGGAGAAGAGGGGGTTGTAGGGCAGGTTGTCGTTGCCGGCGTAGTTCACCAAGCCTTCGACGATGGTTTTCCGGACGGTGGGCGCGCCGGTGTAGGTGGAGTAGCTGATCTGGTCGAGTTCGAGTTCGTTCGCCCGGGCCACGATATCCGGGGGCGTGCGATTGCCCCAGAAAATGGAATTGGCGATGGTCGCCCCGGCTTGGATAAAGACACCCGCGCCTTCGTCCTTGGCCCGGTTGCCGGTGAGCGTGCAGTTCGCCATCTGGAGGGTGCCGGTGGTATACATCGCGCCGCCGCGGGTGCCGGCCTCGTTGCCGACGAAAACCGAATTGGTCACGGTGAGGAGGCCCCCGCTCAGGATGGCGCCACCGACATCGTAAGTGGTGCTGTTATTGGTGAAGATACAGCGATCGATCGTGACCTCGTTGTCACCGCTACCGCTCGAATTGATGGCGCCGCCGCCGTTATAGCGGTTGATATTGCCGTTGAAGACACAGTTACGGAAGGTCGGGCTGCCGCCCAAGACCTTGACGGCCGACTCCGTGGCGCCGGTGAAGGTGCAGTTTTCGAAGGTGGGGTAGGAGGAGCGGAGCGAGACGCCGGTGGAGCCGCTGGAGGGCGAGCCGAGGGAGACGAATTCGCAATTGCGGAACACGCCGCCGCCGCCCTCGGTGTTGATCATCGGGCTGCCGCTCTCGAAGCGGATGCCGTCGACCGCGAGCTGCCGGCCGCCAAAAATATTGGAATCAACCTGCTTGCCGGCGATCACCATGTAGTGGGTCGCGGTCCGGAAAGAACTGAGCATGCGGGTGGGATTGGCGGAGCTGAGGGTGCGCTGGCCGAGCGAAGTCTCATCGCCGACAAAACCACCGAACAGCGTGACGCCGGCGATGAGCCGGTTGCTGAAACCCGAATTGCCGTAGGTGCCGCGGGCGATCCAGATCTCGACGCCGAGGGAAGGAACCTTCTCGAGTGCCTCGTTGGGATGGCGGTAGGCGGTGGCCCAGGAGAGGCCGTCGCCATTGGCGGGCGCATCGCTGCGCACGTAGCGGATGACCGGGGGGACGACCTTGAGGGCGATGGCCGGGAGGGCGACGCCGGTGCCGGTGACGGCCCGCACGCGCAGCGAGGGCAGGATGCTGCTGCTATTGATCAGCAGCGTGCTGCCGGTGGAGGAACTGGAGGCCGTGGCGAAGGGTGAACTCGCGGCGACCCAGCCCTGGCCGTAGTCGAGCTGCCAGGTGACGGAGTAGCCGGCGCTGGCCGCCCAGGAAAGGCTGAAGCTCTTGCTGAAGATACTGGTGCGCTCCTCGCTGGAAGGCGACATGCCGGTGAAATTCAGCGTGGTCGCAGGCAGGCCGGCGTAGGGATAGGCGCCGGCATTCAGGGCGATAGCCGGGGATTGGGCGGCGAGCGAGTAGTTGAAGTTGAGGGGATCGTTGAACAGCGGGTGGACGCCGACGTTGCCGCCGCCGGCATAGGCGGTGAGTTTTTCCACGACTGAATTGGTGATCGTGAGCGTGCCACCCGAGCGCGCGAGCTGGGCGAGCTCGATGTCGCCGCCGAGTTCGGTGCTGGCGTCGCGGTTGGCCCAGACAATGGAACGACTGAGGTTGAGTGTGGATTTATCGAGGTAGATGCCACCCGCGCGGCCGCCGCTGTAATTGTCGGCGATCGTGGATTCCTTCACGGTGACGTTGGCCGAGTTGTGGATATACAGGCCGCCGCCGTAGCCGGAGGTGCGTTCGTTCTGCGCGATGAGCACGTTCTCGAGGGTGACGTTGCCGCCGCCGACGCGGACGCCGCCCTTCATGTTCTTGCGGACGACGACGTTCTTAAGCGTGGCGCCCCGCAGGATGGTCACACCGGTGGCGAAGCGATTTTCGATGATACAGTTGCTGATCGTGGGGGCGATGTTGGTGTCGATGTAGAGGGCATCCTGCGTGGCGTCACGGATCGTGAAGCCATCGACCGTGCTCGGGAGGGTGGCGTCGGAATCCGGCAGCAGCATGAGCACGGCGGAGGCGTGCTGGCTGGCCTGCTGGGCGGCAGGCTGGAAGCCGGAGAGGATCGTCGGGTAGAGCGTGGGATTGCGCTGACTGCGCGCGGTCTCGCCGCCTTTGAAACCGCCGTAGAGGCTCTTGCCCGCCCCGATGGCGAAGGTGCGGCCGCTGCCGGTGGTGGCGGTGGTGTAGGTGCCTTGGGCGACCCAGATTTCGGCGTAGGAGACGCCGGATTCGGTCGAGGCATTGGTCGCCTCGGGGAGGGTCTTGTAGGCAGTGGCCCAGGACTTGCCGTCGCCGGAGGTGGCGACCGCGCCGTTCACGTAGATGCGGTTGCGGGCGATGCCGGTGAGCGTGCCGGAGACGGAGGCGGAGGCGGCGCCGGTGGCATCCATGCGGAACGACCAGCCTTCCATGTCGAAGGTGGGCTGGGCGATCGTGAGCGAGGTGGTGCCCTGGCCGGTGATACGGGAATCGGCGGGGAGGGCGACGAAGCCGCGGCCGTCGTTCTTGTTCACCATCCAGGTGTAGACGGTGCCGGAGGGGGCGGTGGCGAGGAAATTAAACGTGTAGCTGGGGCCATCGGCCGTGAACGAGCGCACCATGGAGACGGTGGCGAAGAGGACTTGGGAGGCGCCCTGGTATTCGTAGGCGCCGGGATCGATCTCGGGGCCGACCTTGCGCGGGTTGCCGGCGACGTCGGCGCCGCGCTGCGGGTCGGCGTTGCCAAAGCCGCGGTTGATGAAGGGGGAATTGGCCTGGGGCAGGACGGTATTGGTGGCGAAGTTGGGGGCGGCGTCAAAGTTGCCGACGGCGTTGGGCGCCACCCGCTGGGCGCCGCCGCCGCCGCCGGTGTTGCGGTAGCCTTGAATGAGGTTGGCGAGGTAGACGGCGGTGCCCTTGATGTTTTCATAGGGCACGTAGATCTGGCTTTGCTCGATGGGGAAGGAAGGGGTGGGGAGCGCGCTGTCGCGATTGCCGTAGAGGATGCTGTTGCGCACTTCGCTGGAACCGGTGTCGAGATACACCGCGGAGCCGAGGTAACCGGCGCCGACATCCTCGGGCGAGCGGTTGCCGTAAACGGTGACGTTGCCCAGGGCGAGATCGACGAAGCGGAGGTAGAGGGCGCTGCCGGTGCCGGCGGTGGTGAGGCGATTGCCCTGGAAGACCGTGTTGCTGAAGAGGGCGAGCTTGGCCGGGTTGCTGGGGGCGGACTGCTCGACGAGGACGGCGCCGCCGTATTGGACGGCTTCGTTGGCGACGAACTGGCAGCGCTCGGCGTCGACGCTGCCACTGGTGTAGAGGGCGCCGCCCTTGTTGGCGGTGTTCTGCCGGAAGATGACGTTGGTCAGCAGGGAGGTGTTGCCGTTGCGCGAGTAGAAGCCGCCGCCCTCGGAGGTCGCGGTGTTGGTCGCGATGACGAGGTTGCGGAGGATCACCTGGCTGTTGTCGTGGAAGATGCCGCCGCCGCGCGCGTTGTCGGTGTTGGCCGAGCCGTTGGCGCGGCCGCCCTGGATGGTAAAGCCGTCGAGCACGGCGGCGTCGGTGACGCCCGTGTGCTTGATGACGTGGTAGGAGCCGTTGCCGGTGGTGAGGCCGCTGAGGATGGTGACGTTGGCGTCGTAGTCGCGCTCGTTGCGGGTGGTCTCGGTGCCGTTGAAGCCGCCGTAGGCCTGGGTGCCGCCACCGAGGGTGAAGGCAGCGTCGCGGTCGTTGGTGGTGCTCGGGTAATAGGTGCCGGCGGCGACCCAGAGCTCCGCATCCGGGAGGGCCATCTTGCCCTTCAGGTCGGAAGACGCGTTGGCCCAATTGCGACCGGAGCCGTCGCCGGTGGCGGTGGGGCGGATGAAGTAGCGGCCGGCGACCTCGCCGCCGGTGCCGCTGGGCAGGGAGGGCGTGGCGATGGCGCCGATGCCGACGATGGTGGCCGGATAGCGCGGCCAGGGCGTGCCGAAGAAGTCCTCGCCGCCGGCGGTCGAGTAGAGCGAGTGCAGGCGCTTGTAGCTGCCGTTGCCGAGCGCGGGTGAACCGAACTTGGGCAGGAAGCTGCTGTGCAGCTGGGGATCGGCGGAGAAATTGCCGCGGCCGAGCAGGCGGTCGCCCTGGCCGACGACCATGACTTCCCAGGTGTCGTGCGCGCTTTCCTCCTCGGCGAGGTCGGTCATGTAGATGCGCACGCGGAGGTTGCCTTCCTCGGGGGTGTAGCCGGGGTTGGTGAGGTATTCCACGTTGTTGCGGTCCCAGGTCTGCCCGAGGCTACTGAGGCCCTGCACGTCGGAGTTGGCGATTTCGGTGAGGCCGACGAAGCGGAAGTAGAACTTGTCCGCCTGAAGGTAGGCTTCGCGCAACGCGGCATCGAGCCGGTCGGCGCGGGCGGTGAAGATGTCGGCGCCGCCGGAGGCGAAGAGGCCGTTGCCGTTGGTGTTGCCCCAGAGGATGGAGTTGATGATGCGGCACTCGGAGCCGGTCTCGACGGCGACGGCGTAGCCGGTGGCGTTGGTGGAGCTGTTGTTGACGATGGTGCAGTTGGTCAGGCGGGAGAGGACCAGCTGGTTGAGGGAGACCACGCTGTGGCGCCGGGCGGTGTTGCCGGAAAAGATCGAGTTGTTGAAATCGACTTTGGCGAAGGCGGCGGCGTTGACGGTGGCGGTGTTGCCGGCGCTGTTTTCGGAGAATTGCGACCGGTTGACGACCACGCCGACGCGGACGGCGTCGATGGCCGAGCCGTCGAGGGCGGCGCGGTTGGAGAGGAAGCGGCAGTCGTTGAACTCGGCGTAACCGCCGCCGATGGTCATAAAGGTGAACGTGTCCTTATACATGCCGACGGAGGGGCCGTAGGTGCCCATGGCCTTGCTGATCTCGGCCGCGAGGAGCGTAGCCCAGCCGTTGGGCGTGCCATACGTCTCAAAGTTCGGCATGATGGTGTCGAGGATGTAGGCGGAGACGACGTCGTCGGAACCGGCGGCCTTGGCGATCTGGGCGCCGATTTTGGCCGCCTTCATGATCTTGGTGATTAGGCCATAGGGATTGCTCATGCCGTCGAAATCCTGGGTCGTGGCGGAATTTATGGCCTGGTTCCAGAGATCGGCGCTGGCTTCCTTGCGGTTGGCTTCGGTGCGCGCGCGGAGCAGGCTTTCGGCGAGGTCGGCGAGATTATCCGGGGCCAGGGTGACCGTGGACTTGGCCATCAGGACCGAGTTGCTCACGATGCGTTTGTAGCTCTCCTCATCCTGGCCGAGGAAGTAGGCCCGCGTGTTGTCCTTCCACCCGGCCTGCACGCGCACGGGTGACTCTACGGCGACGGCGCCGCCGGTCTGCTGGGTGGCGTTGCGGATGAAGTGGACGCCGTTGAACACCCCATGCTGGTCGCGGCCGAAATACGCGCCGCCGTTCAGGCGGCTGAGGTTGGCGATGAAGTGGGTGGAGTTGACGAGCACGCGGGCCCGGACGGAGGCGAAGCCGCCGCCGAAGCCGCGAGCGTAGTTCTGCGTGAAGACGCAGTGGTTGATCGTGACGTTGGGGACGCTGGTCGAGGCGGTGGAATTTTCGATGTAAAGGCCGCCGCCGGCCACGGCGCGCTCGATCGCGCGCTTGGCGCCGGAGGTCTCGAGCTTGGTGGGGTCGGCCAGATACATGTCCTCGATGTCCTGCACGCTGAGCGACGTCTTGCTGGCGTGGCCGTGGGCGATGATGAGGCGCTCGAGCACGACGCCCACGGCGTTGATGGCGGTGACGACGTTGTAGGCGTTGTCCGTGGAGGTCGTGTTATTCTCATCGAGCCGGTTGAGCGCCAGCGCCTCGGCCAACGTGGCGGGCGGAGCGCCGACTTGGAAGTGCTGGTTGGCAATGTCGCCGCTGAGCACCGTCATGGCCGTGGCGACGCGCTGGTCGGGGGAACTTTCCGTGCCCGCGAAACCGCCGCGGACGGTCATCCAGTTCTGCAGGGCAAACGTGGCATTGCGGATGTCGCCGGCGATGACGATGTCCGGTTTTTGGATGCCGGTGGAGACCCAGAATTCCACCGGATTCTCCGCGGTCGGCGGCGCGTAAACCCGCGCATATTCCAGCGCGCGCCACAACTCGGGGAAGGCTTTGTCCCACGTGCTGCCGTCCGTGGTGCCGTTGACGAAGGTGTTCCACTGGCGCACGCGGATGATGCGCGTGGCGGCGTCGGCCGCGGTGGCGAGGACGGTGGCGGCCAGGAGGGCGGCACAAGCGAGCCGGATGAACCGGGTGGAAAAACGGCAGGGCAAAGTGAAGCGGGGCAGCGGGTTCATAGGGCGGACAACAAATTGCAGGCTGGAGGAAAAGGGGCCGGGGAAGCCGGGGGCGTTGAAGCAGGCGCGAGGTGAAAGTGCGGGCGTGGGCGGTCCTGGTTTGGGTCACGCGTCGCGAGGCCCCGGTGGGCGGAGGGGAGGCAGGCAGCAGCCCCGGACCCAAAAAATAACACCGCCCGCGCCGACGAAGACGCGGATGGAAGGTGAAGCGATGGACACGCGGAACCCCGAGCGTTTGTGGAGGTAATTGGCCCAGCAAGGGGTGCGGCGGGACCGGGTAACGATAGCCTGTAAAACAGGGTATAATGCCCAGGTGAAATCGCTCCCAATGGCGGAAGGTGCTGCGCCCTCGATTTTTTCATCGATGAAGGCGGAAATTGACCGAAGCGCGGCGGTGCGCTCGTGACGCGCAACTGGCGACAGAGGGAAAATGTCACGCGCTGATCAGGGTTGCGGAACCGGCGTGCTGCCAAACGGCAAAACCTGTCATTTATACTAGTTTTTTGTAAAAAATGCGGACTCGAGTGGCGCGAAAGAGTGCGAGGCCGCGCTGCGGGCACGGAAGCCGAAGAGCGTTTACGCGGGAGGCGCGGAGAAGCGCAGAAATACAGGATGTGAAAATCAGGAAGGCGGGAAATTTCCTGACGAAGAATTGGCGGCGGAGAGGAATCTGGAACTCAGGAAAGTTAAATAAGCAGGAAGAGATAGGATCGGCGAGGGCTCACGCAGAGACGCCGAGGCGCGGAGAGACGGAGAAATACAGCATGTGGAAATCAGGAATGCCGGAAAAATACCGAGACAGGAACCGAGTGGTAGATCCGGCCGGGTGGTCGGGCTGGCGAATTTTTTCCAGCTTTCCTGATTTCCACATTGGCTTGGGCTGGAGCGGGTCGGAGCCAAAGGCGGCACCTGTCATTTATACTAGGTTTTTGGTGAACAGCGGGCTTGAGTGACGCTCCATGGTGTCGAAGCGTGGGCCGGTGACGTTTCCCTCCCTTCCTCGCTGGGTGCCGCTGACCGGAATCCTGATGCTCGCGGGCGGCGTGTTGGGCGCAGTGATGTTTGGCCTGGCGGGAAATCATGCCGGCCGCGTGCCGCTGCCGAATGTGATGGCGGGGGCGACGGTTGAGACGCTGACCGATGCGGGGAAACGGTTTTCAATCGATGAAATTGCGGTGCAGCCGGATGCGGCGTGGCACGCGTGGACCGGCCACGGCTACATCCGCGCCAACCGCGAGGATGCGGTCTGGGTGCGCGTGACGCTGCCGAATCATTCGCAGGCACCGCTGGCCGCCGTGATGGGCGAGGACGGTTTTTACACGGACCGCGTGGATTTTTGGGAACGGAAGCAAGGGCACGAAGCGGCAAGTAACCAGGGCCAGGGAGCAGGGGAGTGGCGGCATGAGCAGTCGGGCGAGCTGACGCGGACGAAGCCGGTGTGGGGGCGCAGCGCGGTGTTTGCGGTGGACGTGCCGGCACAAAGCCGCCGCACGTTTTACCTGCGGGCCGAGGATCATTTTGCGGTGTGGCTGGGACTTTCATGGTGGCCGGACCGGGAGGTGTATGCCGCGGTGAAGCAGCGGGTCGCGCTGGCGGAAGGCCTTTATTACGGGGCGTTGTTCGCGCTGTTTTTCTACAACGCGGTGCTGTGGGTCCGGCTGAGGTTTCCCGACACGGGTTACTACCTCGGCTATCTCGGCGGCTCGGCGGTCTTCTTCTTTGCGGTGAACGGCGGATTTCCGCAGTTCATCACGGCCGTGGGGTCGCCGGTGCTGGAAACCGTGATGAGCGTGGCGCTCACGCTGAGCGCGGCGAGTGTGGCGCAGTTTGGCCGCGTGTTCCTGGACCTGGGCGGGCGGGCGCCGCGGGCGGACCGGCTGGCACGGTGGATGCGGAATGCCTTGCTCGGCTCCCTGCCGCTGGCGCTGGTCACGCCGTGGGCGGCGGGAACGCTGTGGTTGCACTGCCTGATTGCGCTCACGCTGGTCGCGCACGGCACGATGCTCGGGCTGGCGCTGATCGCCTGGCGCGCCGGCGCGGAGCACGCGCGGTATTTTGCGCTGGCGTTCGGGTTTCTCTTCGTGGGCATGGCGCCGGGGGTGTGGTCATTCATCGTGATCAGCCCGGAGCAGTGGAAGATGATGGCGTTCCTCACGGGCTCGGTGCTGGAGATGCTGATGCTCTCGCTGGCCGTGGCGGACCGCTTTGCCCGCATCCAACGCGAGCGCGCGGTCACGCAGGAGCGGCTCGTCGAGGAAATGGCGCAGCGCGAGACGATGCAGGAAGCCTACGCCGACGAACTCGCGCTCGAGGTGGGCGAGCGCACGCGCGAGCTGCAGGAGGCCAACCGCGACAAGGACCGGATGATCGCGGTGATCGGCCACGACCTGCGCGGGCCGCTGACGGCGCTGACGATGGGCGCGGAGCAAGTGGCGGGCCGGCCGGCCGAGGCGCTGGGTTTCGCCGATGAAGCCGCACGCACCGGGCGGCAGGTGCTGCTGCTGATCGAGGATCTCGTGCTGTGGGCGCGGCTGCGCGCGGGCGGCGTGCATCCGGGGAAACATTTCGTGAAGGATATTGCGATGCAGGTCGTCGCCCTGCACCAGCCGCTTGCGGTGCAACGCGGCATCGAACTCGTGGTGTCCGTGCCGGAAACCCTGCGCGTGCGGACCGATCTCGTGCTCACGCAGACGTTGATGCGCAACCTCGTGGCCAACGCGGTGCGGTTTGCGCGCACGCGGGTCGTGGTGGGCGCCGTCGCGGTGGCCGGGGGCGTGCGGCTCACGGTGAGCGACGACGGCCCGGGCCTGCCGCCGGAAGTCGGCGCGGCGCTCGCGGCGGACGCCGGGGCGGAGCTGCACGGCGGGGCGCGCGAAGGCGGTCTCGGCCTGCGGCTGTGCCTGGAGATCAGCCGCGCGCTGGACATCCGGCTCGACGTGAAAACCGGCGCCGGCGCGGAGTTTGGCTTCACGCTGCCGGTGGCGGTGGACACGCAGGCGCCGTTTGCGGAGAAAAATTCATGAGCGAGAAACCCCAATCCACCACCGCCGCCTCGCACCGCGTGCGCGTGCTGATCCTCGAGGACATGGCGATGCTCCGGCGGCTGCTGGTGAAATGGCTCGAAGGCCTGCCGCGCTACCAACTGGCCTGCGCGGTGGGCTCGGGCGAGGAGGGGCTCGCGTGCATTCTGGAGACGAAGCCGGACGTGCTCATCGTGGATTTGCAGCTGCCGGGCATTGATGGCTTGGAATTTGTGCGCGCCGCGCGGCAACTGCGGCCGCATATGCGTGCACTGATCCTGTCGTCGCTGGTCGACCCGCTGGCGCTGACGCGCGTGCGCGAGAGCGGCGTCGAGGGCTACGTGGAAAAACACGCGGAGCCCGAGGTGCTGGCGGAGGCGCTGGCCGCGGTGACGGACGGGCGGCGGTTTTATTCGGCGCGATTCAACGAGACCCTGGCGCGCGAAGGCGCGAAGGCGGAGGCGGTCGGCAAGGTGCTGTCGCGGCGCGAGCAGGACGTGCTGGCCCGGGTGCTGGCCGGCCAGACGAGCAAGGAAATCGGCGCACTGATCGGCCTGACGCAGCGCACGGTGGATTTTCACCGCAAGAATATCATGACCAAGCTCGGCGTGAACAACGTGGCCGAACTGGCCGCCCGCGCGCAGCGGATGGGGTTCGAGTAGGCCCGAATGGCGGCAGCGCGCCGGCCCGAGCCGCGGAAAACGCCGGCGGGCTTGTTTTCCTGAGGGATTCACCCCGGAAAATTTCGGGTTTTGTGCGTTCGCGCGGTGAATCGGGCTGGCGGCACTTGCGATGCGGGCGGTCGTTTGCCTCCATGACGGCCAAATGTGCCCCGTTTTTCCCCGATGAATTTTGTCTCGGCATTATCCCGGGTCGGTCGGGCCTGCTGCGAATGGCTAACGGCGGGCGCACATCTAACCGGCGCGCCCAGCGGTCGCGCCCTACCTTTCGGATGCAGCGCCGCGTGCTTGCTGCTCGTGGCGACGTTGAGCGCGCCGTTGCGCGCGGAGGAATCGGTCACGCTGGAGACGCTGGAGATCACCGCGCGCAAGACGGACGCGGAACGGTGGCGGCTGCCGGTGGCGGTCACGGCCTACAGCGGCGACTGGCTGGGCGACAACGGCATCGTCAACTACCGCGAACTGGCGCGCGTGGTGCCGGGGTTGTTTGTGATGGAGCAGGCGGCGGACAACGTGAGCTTGAATCTGCGCGGGCTGACTTCCGACACCGGGGATCCGCGCGTGCAGCCGCGCGTGTCGGTTTTTCAGGACGGGGTGCTGCTGAGCAACGCGCACGGCCATGGCGTGGCGCTGTTCGATGTCGCCGAGGTGGCGGTCTTCAAGGGCCCGCAGGCGACACAGTTTGGCCGCGGCGTGCAGGGGGGCGCGATTGCGTTCACCAGCCGGCGCGCGACCGCGGAAAACTCCGGCGAACTCACGCTGGAGGTGGGCGACTATGCGGCCGTGGGCGTCGGGGCAGTGGTCAACCGCGTGGTGGTGCCGGCAAAACTTTTCGCGCGTGTCGCCGTGCAGGCCAATCAGCGCGACGGTTACATCACCAACCGCGCCGATGGGGAGGAGCTCCAAGGCGAGGGCACGCTGGCGGCGCGCACCAGCCTGCACTGGCAGCCGGCGGCGACGACGACGGCTGATTTGATTTTCAGCTATCAGCGCGAGGACGTGCCGACCATCGCCGCGAAGAACATGGTGGGCGTGCCGGGATTTGCGCCCTTCGACACGAATCCGTTCACGGCCACGACGCTCAATCGCGGTTCCGAGCTGGGCGCGACCCGCACGATCGTCGGCCTCACGGGCCTCGTGCGCCACGAACTGAACGCGGCGTGGACGCTCACGTCCACCAGCGCGTGGCGCACGGTGGAGGCGGACAACGAATTCGATATCGATGGCTCGCCGTATTACCTGCTGGAAGTGGGCGAGCGGTTTGACGGCGAGCAGTTCAGCCAGGAGCTGCGCTTCGCCTATGACGACGGCGGCAAGTTCACGGGGGCGGTGGGCGCGGCGCTGTTTGGCACGCACGACACGCAGAGTGCGATTATCCGCACCGATGAAAATGTCCTGTGGCGGTTCCTGACGGGCACGCCGCCGCCGTTCGCGTTTAATCCGCGCTACTCCGAGAGAAATACGGGTGATACCCACTTCACGACGGGCGAGGTGTTTGGGCGCGGCGATTACCAGGTCACGGAGCGGCTTACGTTCGGCGGCGGGCTGCGGCTCACGCGCGATCGGGTCGCCACGCGTTACCGGTCGTATCTGGGGCCGATCCCCGGCACGCTGGCCGGGCTCGTGCCGACTTCCGGGAACGGCAATAATTTTTTCCGCAGCACCAGCGGCTGGCTGGAAAATTCCACCAAGCTGGGGGCGTGGGCCGGGCAAGTGGACGCGCGCTATGTCGTCACGCCCCGGCTCACGACGTATGCCACGGTCTCGCGCGGACGGCACACGCCGGTGCTGGACTTTAACGGAATCACCCTGGCGGCGCTCAAGCATGCCGAGGAGACGGTGTGGAATTTTGAGGTGGGGCTCAAGGGCGCCAGCGCCAACCGCCGGATCCGCTACGAGGCCTCGGTCTTTCAGTATCACTTCGAGCATTTCCAGACGCAGCGCGTCTCGGCCTTCGGCGTGGCCGAGCCCTTCGACGGGGGCCGCGCGCGCGGGCGGGGCGTCGAGGCGGCGGTGCACGCGGACGTGGCGGGCGCGCTGACGGTGTTCGCGACCTACGGATTTACGGACGCGGAGTTTTCAGCGACGGACGAAAACGGCCGGCCGCAATTGTTTGCGGGCGACACGTTCCGACTCACGTCGCGGCACGTGGTTTCGCTGGGCGGCACGGCGACGTGGGCGCTGGCCGGCCGCGGGGCGTTTTTCCTGACGCCCCTCTACACGTATCGGTCGGAATATTTCTTCGAGGACGACAATGGGCAGAACGGCGGCATCCTGCGGCAGGACGGCTACGGACTGTTGAACGTGCGGCTTGGTTATCGCCCGGCGCACAGCCGCTGGGAAGTCGTGGCGTATGTGAACAACGTGCTCGATAAACGCTACCTGCTCGATGCCGGTAATATCGGCGCCGCCTACGGACTCCCGACGAGCATCCCCGCCGCGCCACGCATGCTGGGCGTGAAGGCGACGTGGGGATTTTGAATGTGGAAATCAGGAAGGCAGGAAACGGATGGCGGTAAGCGGTAAGCTCTCAGCGATCAGCCTTCAGCCCGGACGGATTTAAATGTGGAACGCAGGAAGGCTGGAATAATGCCGGGACAGAAACCGAAAGGTAGACCCGGCCGGTGGCCGAGTGGACAGATTTTTCCAGCTTTCCTGATTTCCACATTGGTTTTTGCGGCGCGTGGATTTGCGCCGGGCGACAGGCTCAGGCCAGGCAGGCTTTGAACGCCTCGGTCAGCGCGGTGCGGTCGAGGTTCTTGCCGATGAAGACGAGGGTGTTTTGGCGGGCTTCGTCCTTTGTCCACTCGCGGTCGAACTTGGCATCGAAGAGCATGTGCACGCCCTGGAAGACGAGGCGCTTGGGCGTGCCTTTCACGGCGAGCACGCCCTTCATGCGGTAGATGTCGCCGCCTTTCACGCGGAGCAGTTCGCTGATCCAGTCGTTGAGTTTCTTGCCGTCGAGATCGCCGGGCGTGCTGATGCCGACGGAGGTGACGGCGTCGTTGTGCGTGTGCGCGGCGTGGAAATCCTGCTGCCAGACGGGCTTCACGAAATTGGTGCCGACGTTGACGTGCAACGGGTGTTCGCCGCAGGCCTCGAAGACGACGTAGTGGCCGGGCGCGTCGATCTTGAGCGGGAACTTGCCGTTGCCCTTGTCGAGGAGGAGGCGGTGGAGCGTGGCGCCGGGGAGGAAGGTGTCGCCAGCCTTGAGGCGGGTTTCCCAATCGCCGAAGACGTTGACCGCCGCTTCGCGCGCGGCGACGAGATCTTTCTCGTCGAGGGATTTCACGGGCAGGATCACGACATCGAGTTCGTTTTCGTTGCCGTGGTGATGATGATCGTGATCGCAGCCCTCGTGCTTGTGATCGTGGTCGTGATCATGCGGCTCGTCGCCGTGGCCGATCTCGAGCTCGTGCGTGCCGGCGGGGAGCGGGTAGGCGCCGGCCCATTCGAAGGGATATTCCTGCTCGAGGAATTTCGGATCGAGCTCGGTGGCGCGGGAGAGATTGAAGCCGCCGACGTCGATGACCTTGTCGAGGCCGATGGCGGCGTTCTGCGTGCGGTGGAGCTTGGCGACGGCATTGATGCCGCGGATGCGCGTCTCGAGCGCGGTGAGTTCGGCGGGAGTGACGAGGTCGGTCTTGTTGAGGAGGATGACGTCGGCGAAGGCGATCTGCTTGAGGGCTTCGTCGTCGGTGCCGAGGTGCTGGGAGATGTGCTTCGCGTCGACGAGGGTGACGATGGCGTCGAGGCGGAAGTTGGTCTTCATCTCGTCGTCGGTGAAGAAAGTCTGCGCGACGGGCGCGGGGTTGGCCATGCCGGTGGTCTCGATGAGGATGGCGTCGAGCTTGTCCTTGCGCTTCAGGAGGCGGCCGAGGATGCGGATGAGATCGCCGCGGACGGTGCAGCAGATGCAGCCGTTGTTCATCTCGAAGAGTTCCTCGTCGGAGGAAATGACGAGCTGGTTGTCGACGCCGACCTCGCCGAACTCATTCTCGATGACGGCGATCTTCTTGCCGTGCTGCTCGGTGAGGATGCGGTTGAGGAGGGTGGTCTTGCCGGCGCCAAGGAAGCCGGTGAGGACGGTGACAGGGATGGACATGCGGAAAGAAGAAGGAGGAAGGAAGAAAGTGGGTGAAGGCGGGACGGATTGCAAATGGACGTTGCGATGCGGGCGGATTCAGGAGGAGAGCAGTTTGAACAACGATTCGTTGATATAAAAATTGGTGCGACCGAGCTTCATCTTTTTCAGAAAACCGGCCTGACACAGCTCGTCGAGGTATTTGGTCGCGGTCTGACGCGTGACGCCGAGATCGCGTTGGATCAGGTCGATTTTGGTGTAAGGGTGGCGGAAGAGATTGTTCAGCAGATCCTGACTGTAGAGTTTGGGCCGCTCGGTGCGCAGACGCTGTTTCGTGGCCTGCATGAGTGCGCGGATGCCGTGAACCTGCGCGATGGTCTGGCGCGAGGTTTCTTCGATGGCGCGCAAAATGTAGAGCACCCAAGCCGCCCAGTTGCCCGTGTCGCGCACCGCCTGCAGGTGGTGATAATAGTCGGGTTTGTGCTGCACGATGTAGCGGCTGAGGTAGAGCACGGGCAGGTCGAGCAAACCATGTAACACGAGGTGCAGAAGGTTGAGAATGCGCCCAGTGCGGCCGTTGCCGTCGTAAAACGGGTGGATGCTCTCGAACTGATGATGTAGCACTGCCATCCGCACGAGGGGGTCAGGGTAGGCGGCTGCGTCACTCTGGTGAAAGTAGTCGAGAAAGTTGGCCATCAACCGGCGAATTTCCTCGGGATCCTGTGGCGGGGTGTAGATGACCGCTCCAGTTGTTTGATCCTTGAGGATCGTGCCGGGCAGCGTGCGCAGGCCAATCCGGCTATCCAGCAACGTGCTTTGAATGGCCAGCACATCATCGAGACGCAGGAAGCGCTGTTCGCGGACCCGGGCGAAGCCGAGCTTGAGCGCCGCGGCATAACTGTGGACCTCCTTGGCGGCCAGCGAGGGGAATTGAGCTGCGGTGGCGTCGCCTTGAAACAGCTCATCCTGCGTCGTGACGATATTCTCAATTGCGGACGAATCCTTGGCCTCCTGGAGTGCCAACGTATCGATGAGGATCGATTCATTGGGGATCGTGCCGGCGGCTCCCTTGAGTTCAGCCAGTTGCCGATGCGACCGCGCTAGTTGGCGTAGCACCTCGGGCGTTTCCAAACTTACGGCCGAGGGCAAAGGAAGGAAAGGAGGAGGCGTGTTCATAATGTTAATAAAATGGAATTTTATTAACATATTCGAGTGAAATGTAAGGAAATGACTGATTTCGCATACATATCGCTCCGACATGTTTAATTAATTATAAACCTATACTATCTATAAAGATACTAATAGAAATTACTCGTTGTCGGCAGGAAAAGAAGACGGTGGTGAAGATCGCGCCGCAGGCTGGAGCGAGCGATTGGGCGGTGAGTGCCGACTAAGTGTCGAGTATGCCGGCCTGTTTATCCAAGTATTCCAACTTGGCTCCCATCGGCACGCTGGACCGGTGCATTTCTAGGACTTCAGAGTAGGAACGTGTGCGAATAATGGAAGTGACTGGAATGATGGGATGGATGAGCACTTCCGCCTGCCAAGCAGACTTTGTTTTGGCTGAGAACATGCCATGTGTGAAGCATACTAAATCAAGCTTCTGAAGGTCGGGGAAATCAGGTCCAAGTTGGGCGCGGCTAGCGATCGAGTTCTCGTCTGAAAACACGGTAGATTCCCACAGTGCTACCTCGATGCTCACATCTAAAACGATAAACTCGTGACGCCGCTTTTTGGGAATCCGCTCATGAAACATCGGCTGATTAGGATGGAAGCAAAGGTGGATCCACTCGTCAGTGCCGCAGACCTTATCCCGGTTGCAGTCAGCGATGTAAGCGACTTCCAAGCCTCGTTTATTGAGCGAGGCTCGGCTAAGTAGTCCGCCTGTTGCCTGAATGCTAGCAAAGTTGGCTTTAGCTGTCAGATGGTAAAGGACTGTGACACCATGAGCAGCTAGGTGTCCTTTTATGTGATCAGCGTCAGATTTTAGGCCTTGTCCTCGGCTTCTCCGCCAATGGTTTAAGGTGGCTTTTCTAGCAGCCCGTCGAATGCCTGCGATCCCATCGGATGCGGCTACCTCGCGCAGGACTGCTTCAACACGTGGCGTCAAAATATATCCAGCTAAGAGGAGACAAGCTTCTTGCCGTTTAGAGCGCGATCGTTCTGTTAGCCACTGAAGTGCTTTCTCCTCATTTAGTGGCGTGAGGGTTTTGGCGTGCATCGCGAGCGCTGGAGGTGGTCGGTGAAGTCGCAGTGAATAAGGTTCCTGTTTTTACGGTGGGCACCGCGTTTTGGTGGTCAGGTGCTACGCGTATGCCTGAAGGTTCAGGGCTCGTTGCCGGCGGGGAAGTTGAAGGCGACGGCGGTGAAGACGGTGCCGCGGATTTCCAGGCGGGAAATGACGGCGTCGAAGGTGGCGGTGGTTTTCAACCAGTCGGCCTGGGTTTCGAATTGGGCGGTGTCGCCGACGGTTTCGCCGGTGGCGGGGTTGGCCACGGGCTTCAGGACGAGGAGCGTGGGCTGGCCGTTGACGGTGGCGGTGATTTCGAAAGAGGCAGCGGAAAGGCGGATGAATTTCTCCATCTCGCCGTCGAGGATGTAGGCGGTGAGGCGGCCGGTGGCGGCGTCGCGCACGAATTCAAGGTGATAAAGCTCGCGGCCGAGCACGACGGCGGTGCCACCGTGGGGGGCGAGGTGCTCGTGATGCGCGTGCCCATGGTCATGAGTCGGGGCTTCTTTTTTTGTGCAGCCGACTGTGAGCAGCAACGCGACGAGACCCAGCGCAGCGGACAACCGGCGGCTCATGGCTCGAAAGGTGCGGCGGAGGAGTCGGCCTCGGCGGCGCGCTCGATGCGGACACGGCGGAGGCGGTCGCCGTGGACTTCGAGCGCGGTGAAGCGGTAGTCGCTGAGGCGGAAAGATTCGTCACGCTTGGGCGCGCTGCCGCGGTGGCGGAGGATCCACGCGGTCACGGTCTCACGCGGGAGCCATTCGAGGGGCCAGCCGGTCTCGGCCTGGAGTTCCCGCATGGTGAGGCTGCCGCTGACGACGATGGCCTGCTCGGTGCGCTCGTGGATCGGGCCGAGGCCGATGTCGAGTTCGTCGCGGATGTCGCCGACGATTTCCTCGAGCACGTCCTCGAACGTCACGATGCCGGCGAGGCGTTTTTCATCGTCGCGGACGATGGCGAGATGGCTGCGCGCCATGCGAAAGCGCTCGATCATGAGATGGATCGGCGTGCGCAACCCGAACTCGAGCGCGGGGCGGATGAGTGGGGCGAACGAGGCCTCGGGGCCGAGGACCTGCAACTGCCAGAGCCATTCGCGGACGAGGAGCATACCCTTCACGTTGTCGAGGCTGCCTTCGCAGACGGGGAAGCGGCTGTGGCCGCCGGTCTGGGCGATGCGGAGATTGTCGGCGATGGGCTGGTCGAGCCAGAGGACGGCGACCTGGTCGCGCGGAAGCATGATCTGCTGCGCGGTGGTGTCGCGCACGCGGAGCGACTGCACCATGAGCTTGTTGACGAGGGCGTCGCCGGGATGCGAGTGGCGGGCGTGGCTGAAGACGTATTCGAGCTCCTCGCTGCTGAAGGCGTGATCGCCCTCGCTGACGGGATCGAGGCCGGCCCAGCGGAGGAAGCGGTTGGCGATGCCGTTGAGGGCCCAGATAAACGGGAAGAAGAGATAGTAGAACGCGAGCAACGGCGCGGCGACCCAGAGCGTGACGGCCTTGGCGCGCTGGATGGCGAGGGACTTGGGGGCGAGTTCACCAAAGACGATGTGCAGAAATGTGATCACGCTGAACGCGATGGCGAACGACACCGATGAGACCGTGCGGGGATCGTCGATGCCCCAGGAGGCGAGGAGCGGGGCGAGGCGGTGGGCGAGGTAGGGCTCGCCGACCCAGCCGAGGCCGAGACTGGCGAGCGTGATGCCGAGCTGTGTGGCGGAGAGCGCGGCGTCGAGGTGCTCGGTGGCCTTGAGGGCGAGCTTCACGCGCCAGCCACCGGTCTTGGCGAGCGGGCGGAGCTGGCTGGCGCGCACTTTCACGAGCGCAAACTCGGCGGCGACGAAGAAGCCGTTGGCCGCGACGAGCGCGAGGATGACCAGGGTTTCGAGCGTGATACCGAGAAAAGTGTTCATCAACGCAGCGGACGTTAGGTGGTTGCGGGGCGAGCGCCAGCCCGGGATGCAAAAACCCGGGACATATGCGGTTGCGGCGAAAGGGAGGAGCGGAAGTTGAGCACGGCTAATGCGGATGGGGTGTCGCCCGGTGAATTCAGAGGAGCCACTGGCCGGCGGCAGCGGCGAGGAGGACGACGAGCCAAGGGGGAATGCGCGCCAGTTCCAACAAGGCGAAGGCGGCGAGGACGGCGAAGATGTCGTAAGCGTCGGTCACGCCTTCCTGCCACACGGGATGGCAAAGGGCGGCGAAGAGCACGCCGACCACGGCGGCGTTGGCGCCGCGCAAACCGGCCTGCGCCCAAGCCTGACCGCGGAGCAGGTGCCAGAAAGGCAAGGCGCCGCCGATGAGCAGCCACGCGGGAAGAAAAATGGCGAAGAGGCATCCCAAGCCGCCGAGCCAGGCGTGCGGTCCGCCGGTGATGACCGTGCCCAGGTAGGCGGCGAAGGTGAAGAGCGGGCCGGGCACGGCTTGGGCGGCGCCGTAGCCGGCGAGAAAAGCATCGGGGCCGATCCAGTGGGGCGGAACGAGTTCGGCGCGCAACAGAGGCAGCACCACATGGCCGCCGCCGAACACGAGCGATCCGGCGCGATAGAAGCTGTCGAAAACCTGCAGGCTCTTCCACCCGGTGGCGGTGGCCATGACGGGCAGGAAAATCAGCAAGGCTCCAAAAACCGCGAGAGCGGTGGCAGCCCAGAAATGTTCGCGCGCGAGGGCGCCGCCCGTTGGGTGGGGCGAGGCAGGGACGGTGCGGCGATAAAGGGCCCAGCCGACCAAGGCGCCCGCGGCGATGGCGCTGACTTGGGCGGTGGCGCCCGGCAGCCACAGGACGAATGCGGCGGTCGCCAGCGCGAGGACAAGGCGGGCGAAGTCAGGGCAAAGTTTACGGCCCATGCCCCACACGGCTTGCGCGACGACGGCCACCGCGGCGAGTTTCAGGCCGTGCAGCCAGCCGGCGTGGTGCAGGTCGCCGACGGTGGCGACGCCATAGGCGAAGAGAACCATCAGCGCGGCCGACGGGAGCGTGAAACAAACCGAAGCGGCCAGGGCACCGGCGAGTCCGCGGCGTTGCATGCCGAGCGCGAAGACGACCTGGCTGCTCGCCGGGCCGGGCAGGAATTGGCAGAGTGCGACGAGATCAGTGTAGGCGGCATCGTCGAGCCAGCGGCGTTTGGTCACGAACTCATGGCGCAGGTAACCGAGATGCGCGACAGGACCGCCGAAGGAAATGCAGCCCAACTTGAGGAAGGCTGAAATGATCTCCGTGAGCGACGACGGCATGAAGCTGTCAGGTTACGCCGCGGCTGGGCCGGCGTCTAGCCGCCAGAGTGTCAGTCAGGTGAAGATTGGCCCGAAGCATGGCTCAGTGGTCGCAGGTGCAGGCGTATTCGGCGTGACGGCATTCGGGGCAGGTGGCGAGGTTGACGACCAACCTTTCGACGACCTCGGCGACGCCAGGGGCCGGTCGGAGTTGGACGACCACGGGCAAGGCGCGGGCGGCGGGCAGGGCGGCATCCGAGAGCAACACATCGCCGTGGCGGGTGAAGGTCAGGACGACCGGGGCGGAACGACTGCCGGTGGTGATGACCACGGACTGCCCGGCGGGAGCGATGGGCTGGCCATGATCGTCGAGGAAGGTGAGCTGCACCTTGCGTTCCGGGGTGACCAAAAATTCCACGGGCGGCGTCACGGACTGGATGACGCGGCCACCGTTGGGGCCGGCGACTTTTGCTTCGCCGTGGGCGAAGGCCGTCGTGACGGCGAGGACGAGGAGGAATTTAAGCAGGGAGGACATGGTGATGGTTGGGAGGAAGGTGAAATGAGCGAAAGTTCAGCGGGACGCGGCGGCATCGCGGGCGATGGCCTGCTCGGCGGCGCGACGGCCGAAGTGGAAGAACACCAGCGGACGCACGAGGAACTCGAGGAGGGTGGAGGACACGAGGCCGCCGACGATGACGACGGCGACGGGATGGAGGATTTCCTTGCCCGGCTGGTCGGCGGCAAGCACGAGCGGGATGAGCGCGATGCCGGCGGCGAGCGCGGTCATGAGGACCGGCGCCAGACGCTCAAGCGTGCCGCGCTCGACCATCGCACGGGTGAAGCCCTCGCCCTCGTGACGCATCAGGTGCAGGTAGTGCGAGAGCATCATGATGCCGTTGCGGGCGGCGACGCCGCCGACCGCGATGAAGCCGACGAGCGTGGCGATGCTGATGTTGTCCACCTTGAGCCACGTATAAACGACGCCGCCGATGAGCGAGAGCGGAATGCTCAACAGCACCTGCAACGCGAGCCAGCCGCTTTGGAAATAGGCCGTGAGCAAAAACACGATGACCAGCAGCACGGCGGCGCTGACGAGGGCGATGCGCCGGGTGGCCTCCTGCCGGGCCTGAAACTCACCTTCGTAGGCGATGAAGTAGCCCTCGGGTAGCTTCACGGTGGAGGCGACCTTTTGCTGCAACTCAGCGACGCGTGCGCCGACGTCGCGACCCGTGGGCCGGATGGCGATGGTGAAACGCCGCGAGCTGTTTTCGCGGAAGATCACATTGGGACCGCGGGCCTCGCGCACGTCGGCGACGAGCGAGAGCGGCACGCGGCGGCCGTCGCCGGTCTCGACGGGCAGGCGGGCGATTTGGGCGGGCGACTCGCGCCAAGTTTCAGGCAAGCGCAAGACGAGGTCGAACGTGCGCTGGCCCTCGCGGAGTTCGGCGACCTCCTTGCCGCCGATGAGCGTGGCGACCTGCTCGTTGAGTGCGCCCGGGGTGACAGCGTAGGCGGCGGCGCGATCGCGGTCGGCCTCGATGCGGAGCTGCGGGATGGCGGCCTGCTGGTCGAGCTTGGCATCGGCGAAACCGGGGACGGTTTTCGCGATGGCCTGCACCTCTTCGCCAAGGCGGCGGAGTGTTTCGAGGTCGGGGCCGAAGATTTTCACGGCGACCGGCGCGGCGACACCGCTGAGCATGTGACCGATGCGGTCGGCGAGCGGACCGCTGGTGGCGGAGAAAATGCCGGGAATCACGCGCAGGCGGGCTTGGATGTCGGCGAGGATCTCGGCGCGCGTGCGGCTGGTGTCGGATTGAAAATCGACGTCAAACTCGGCGGTCGAAACCGGCACGACATGATCGCCACGCTCGGCGCGACCGAGGCGCCGGCCGACTTGGTGGACGCCGGGCACGGCGAGGATCTGGCGTTCGACGATGTCGGCGAGACGGTTCATCTCCGGCAGGGAGGTGCCAGGCGCGGCGGTCGTGGCGATGAGCGCGGTCTCCTCGCGGAAGGCGGGCAGGAAGTCCTTGCTCATTTTCAGGTAAAGCGAGCCCGCGGCGAAAAACGCGAGAGCGAGGGCGGCGAGCACGAGCCACGGCTGGTTGAGGCCGGGACGGATCAACGTGGCGCGCAAGGCGTGTTTGAGGCCGCGAAGGAAACGGCCGTCCTCGTGCGCGGCGCCTTCCTTGGGTCGCAGCAGGAACGAGCAGAGCACGGGGATGAGCGTGAGCGACACGAGGAACGACGCGGCCATGCTGAGGATGGTGGCGATGGCGATGGGGGCGAAGAGCCGGCCCTCGACGCCGCTCAGGCCGAGCAGCGGGAGAAACACGAGCACGATGATCACCGTGGCGTAGAGGATCGAGTTGCGCACCTCGCCGGAGGCCGTGGCGATGACCTGCAGGCGCGGGCGCGGGGAAGGGAGCGCGGCGTTTTCGCGCAGACGGCGGAAGACGTTTTCCACGTCCACGATCGCATCGTCCACGACCATGCCGATGGCGACGGCGAGACCGCCGAGCGTCATGGAATTCACGGAGATACCGAGCCAGCGGAAGGTGAGCAGCGTGATGGCGAAGCTCATCGGCATCGCCATGAGCGTGATGAACGTGGTGCGGAAATTGAGCAGGAAGAGAAACAGCACGACCGTCACCATGATGGCGCCGTCGCGGATCGCCTCCTGCAGGTTGCCGATGGCGTGATCGATGAAGTTTTTCTGCTGGAAGAGCAGGACGGTCTCGACGCCCGCGGGGAAGGCGGGCTGCAAGCCGGCGAGCGCGGCGGAGATTTGTCCGGTGAGGGCGCGGGTGTCGAAGCCCGGCGCCTTGGTGATGGACATGATGACACCGTAGGTCGGCTCGGTTTCCGGCGCGCGGCTGACGGTGGCGTCACCGCGCATGGGCTCGAGGCCCCACACGACAGTGGCGACATCGCTGATCAGAATAGAGCGCTGGCCGACGGTCTTGATCACGGTGCGGCCGAGCGCGTCGAGATCGGTGGTCATGGCGAGTTGGCGCACCATGATTTCCTTGGAGCCGGCGGTGAGAAATCCACCCGTGGTCGTGGAGGCGGCCTGGGCGACGGCGGCTTCGAGTTCGGCGAGGGTGACGCCGTGCGCTTCCAGTTTGAATGGATCGGGCTGCACCTCGATGCGTTTGATGCCGCCGCCCATGTTGAGGATTTCGGCGATGCCCGGGATGCTTTGGAGGCGGCGCTTGATGGTCCAGTCGGCGAGCGCGCGGACCTCGCTCGGCGGGAGGTAGCCAGGTTGATCGACCTTCACGGTGGAACGGACGCCGACGAGGAGAATCTCGCCCATGAGCGAGGCGACGGGCGTCATGAACGGTTGCACGCCGGCGGGGAGTTGATCGCGCGCGGCCTGCAGCCGTTCCTGCACGAGCACGCGAGCCTGCTGGATGTCGGTGCCCCAGCCGAACTCGGCGTAAACGAGGGAGAGGGAGACGTCGGAGTTGGAGCGGAGGCGCGTGAGCCCGGCGACGCCCATGAGCGCACTTTCGAGCGGTTGCGTGACGCGGGTTTCGACTTCCTCGGGCGCGAGGCCGGGCGCCTCGGTGAGGATGATGACGGTCGGCTTGGTCAGATCGGGCAAAACCTCGACCGGGAGACGCAGGCCGGAATGGAGACCGAAGGCGAGAATCAGCAGCGACAAGCCGAGCACGACGGCGCGGTTGGCGAGCGACCAGGCGATGAGGCGGTTGAGCATGGCGGGAAAAGGATCAAGTGACAGGGATCAAGGATCAGGGGGAGGCGGCGGAGCGCTTTTTGGCGAGGGCGACGATGAGGAGTGCGAGGGTGAGGACGGCACTGAGGATTTTCCATGGGAGGGAATCAGAACCGTGCGCGTGGTCGTGGTCGTCGGTCGCGGAAACTGATTTTGCGTCGGCGGTGACCTCGGAGCCGTCGGCGTTGTGGGCGTGGCCGTGGGCGGCATCGAGCGCTTCCTTGAGGGACACGCCGCCGCTGCCGGCGAAGGCGAGCGAGTAGGCGCCTTGCGTGACGACTTCATCAGCGGGGAAAAGCCCGCTCGTGATCTCAATGAGCCGGTCGTTGCTGCGGCCGGTGACGACGGGCGTTTTGAGGAAGGCGTTGGGCAACTCGAAGTCCTTCACGTAAACGAAGCGGTTGCCGCCTTCGCCCTGCACGGCGGCGCGCGGCACGCTGGTCACGCCGGGGTGCTGGGCGACGATGATGGAAAATTCGATGCGCATGCCGGGACGCAGCAGCAGGTCGGAATTTTTTACACGGAAGGCGGCTTCGATGGTGCCGTTCGCGGTGTCGGCGGTGACGCCGAGGTGTTCGAGCACGGCCTCGAAGTCGCGGCCCGGGGCGGCGGCCGTGGTGAGGCGGGCGCGCTGGCCGGGTTGCAGGCGGCCGGCGAGGTGGTCGGGCACGCGCGCGAGGGCATAGACCTCGGTCAGGTCGAGAATCTCGACGAGGATGTCGTCGGGCGCGACCGGCTGACCGGTGACGACGTGCGTGGCGCTGACCGTGCCGGTCAACGGCGACGTCAACGCGATGCGCGGCGGCGGTTCGCCGAACTGGCGGCTCTCGACGACGACGGCGACTTCACCGGCCTTGATGGCGTGATCGTGCACGGCATGCACTTCGACGGCGCGACCGGCGATGCGACTGCTGACCACGGCGCGGCGGCCGGGAAAGACGTCGATGCGCCCGAGTGCGAAGATGGTTTCCTCGAAATCGGCGGGAGCGGACCGGACGGTGGTGAGGCCGAGATTTTGCACCGTGGTGGGATCGAGGATGATGAGGTCGGCGCGACGGGCGGAGTCAGCGTCGGCCGGGCCGGCAGCGAGCACGGCCGGCGCGACGAGGAGGGCGAGAAAAAGCGGGAGAGGAAATTTCATGGCGTGGCGAGGAGCTGGCGGGTGAGCGGGAAGGTGGGATCGGCGAGTGCCTCGGCGCGCACGAGGGCGGCGGCGTAGGCGGTTTCCTGGTCGAGCAGATCGCGGCGGACGGCGTTGCGGGTGCGCTCGGCTTCGAGGACTTCGGATTGCGTGGCCTGCCCGGCGGCGTAGGCGCGGCGCAGCAGGGCGGCGGCTTCCTCGACGGCGGGCAGGGCGTCGCGACGGAGTTGCCACGCGGCGGAGTGCGCCGCGGCGAGTTCCTGCGTGGCGGCGATTATTGCCGAACGCAGTTCGCGCCGGGTGGCGGTGGACTCGAATTCGGCGCCGGCGAGCGACTGCCGCGCGGCGCGGATGGCGCCTTGGTTGCGATGGCGGACGGGCAGTGGCAGCGAAACGCCGGCGACCAGGGCGGTGTCGGAGCTGCCGCGAAGGTGGCGCAGGCCGCCGGCGATGCTGATGTCCTGCGTGGCGTTGGCCTGCGTCAGCCCAAGCGCGGCGCGACCGCTGGCGATGTGCGCCTGGGCCAGGGCAAACCGCGGGTGCGTTTCAAGGCGGGTGAGCCAGGTGTCGGTGGCGGGTAGCGTCTCGGACAGATGCAGCGAAACGGCGGCCGGAGTGGCGTCGGCGGCGTCGCCGCCCCAGTGGTTGGACAACGTGGTCAGCGCCAATTGAAAGGCCACGGTCTGGCGCGCGGCCTCGGCCTGGGCGGTGATCAGGGCGGCGCGGGCCCGGGCAGGCTCGGCGGCGGAGGCATCGCCGGCGGCGTGGCGGGCCTCGGCCTCGGTGAGCGTCGTGCGAGCCAGCGCAACAAATTCCCCGGCGAGGGCGGCACGCTGGGCGGCGGCGGCGACGGCGACGTAGGCCTGCGCGGTGGCGCCGAGAATATCGGCGCGCAGGACCGCGGTCTCGGCGGTGGCGAGGGCGCGATCTTGCTCGGCGACGGCGGTGC
Organism: uncultured Opitutaceae bacterium; assembly: GCA_964525935.1. Classification (GTDB taxonomy): domain Bacteria; phylum Verrucomicrobiota; class Verrucomicrobiia; order Opitutales; family Opitutaceae; genus UBA2377. The sequence continues at coordinate 511,276 of CAZGJZ010000003.1, forward strand.
GCCGGGCGCGTTTGTCGCCGCGCTCGATCACTTGGGAAACTTCGACGGTGCTTTCGAGCGCGTCGGTGCCGCGGGTGGCGCCGGTGCCGGCGAAGTTTTCGAGGGTGACGTTGAGCTGGGGATTCGGCCGGTAGCCGGCTTGTTCGACGAGGGCGGCCGCGGCGTCGGTCCGGGCGCCTTGGGCGAGCAGCCGCGGGTGGGCGGACGCGGCGCGCGTCAGCGCCTCATCGAGCGACAACGGTGCGGCGGTCGCGGATACGAGGGTGAAAAGGAGAAAAAACGAAAGGGAGGTTTTCATGACTGAACGCAGGATAACGAACGGGCGGGCGCGGCCTTAGGCCGGGAACACACGCAGGGCGTGCGGGTATCAGGCAGCCCTCCTTCGCCAGAGGCTATGGAGGGTGTTCGCGCTTAAGCGCGAACAGCGTTCAGTCCAGGGGCGCGCGCGGGGAGCGCGGCGCGGGAGCGGAACTGCCACGTGCGGGTCAGTTCCGGGGGCGTATCGGAGCGTTCCGGTGAAACCAGCGGAACGAAAAGCGGTTCGGGCGTGAGCGCCGCGACACAGCAGAGGCAGCACGCGAGCAGCGTGGGGGCGGGGGCCTTGACGACGGTGAGCGCGGACTTGTAGGTGCTGTTTTCGATGAGGCCGCAGCTGTCGTCGGCGTGCCCGGAAGTGGCCGGGGCGTGAGTTTCATCGGCGCAGGCGATGGCGGTGGGGGCGAGACCGGCGGCTTCCAAATCGCAATGCAGCGTCGCCGGCAGCCAGAGGGCCAGCAAGAGCAGCGAGACGATTTGACGGAGACGCGTCACGGCGGGGAACACAGGGCGGCGAGGGCGGGGTGTCAAGCGGCGGGATGACGGGTCACAGCCGCACGTGGCGGAGACGGAGGGCATTGGCAATGACCGAGACGCTGCTGAAAGCCATGGCGAGACCAGCAATCATCGGGTTGAGCAGCACACCGAAAAACGGCCAGAGCAGGCCGGCGGCGAGCGGAACGCCGAGGGCGTTGTAAACGAAGGCGAAGAACAGGTTTTGCCGGATGTTGCCCATCGTGGCGCGGGAGAGATGGATCGCTTTGGCGATGCCGCGCAGATCGCCCTGCACGAGGGTGACACCTGCGCTCTCCATCGCCACGTCGGTGCCGGTGCCCATCGCGATGCCGACGTCAGCGGCGGCGAGCGCCGGAGCGTCATTGATGCCGTCGCCGGCCATGGCGACGCGGGCTCCGCCAGTCTGGAGTTTTTGCACGAGGCTGATCTTGTCCGCGGGCTCAACCTCGGCCTCAAACTGGTCGAGCCCGAGTTTTTTGGCGACAGTGGCTGCGGTGGGGCGGTTGTCGCCGGTGGCCATGACCAGCTTCACGCCGAGGGCGTGCAGCAGAGTGATGGCCTCCGGGGTGGAGGCTTTGATGGGATCAGCCACGGCGAGCAGGCCGGCGGCGTGTCCGTCTACGGCAGCGAAGAGGACCGTCTTGCCCTCCGCCTGCAAGCCAGCGGCGCGTTCCGTGAGTGCGGCCGGCACGACGACGCCCTCGCTCGCGAGAAACTTGGGTTTGCCCACGAGGACAGCGCGGTCGTTTACGCGTCCGGCAACGCCGCCGGCGGTAACGGAGCGGAAATCGGCCATGGTCGGCAGTGCGAGCTGGCGCGACTCGGCCCCGCGGACGACGGCAGCGGCGAGGGGATGCTCGGAGGCGCGCTCGACGGTGGCAGCGAGCGTGAGCAGAGCGGCTTCGTCCAGATCAGCGGTGGGAATGACGTCGGTGAGGGCCGGCCGACCCTCGGTGAGCGTGCCGGTCTTGTCCACGACGAGCCACTCGACGCGGCCGAGCAGTTCGAGGGCTTCGGCATGCTTCACGAGGACACCGGCTTGTGCGCCGCGGCCGACCCCGACCATGATGGACATGGGCGTGGCGAGCCCGAGTGCGCACGGGCAGGCGATGATGAGGACGGCGACGGCGTTGACGATGGCATAGGCTAGCCGCGGTTCCGGACCGACAAAAAACCAAACGAGGAACGTGCCGACAGCGATCGTCAGCACCGTAGGCACGAAGATGGCGGAGACGCGGTCCACGAGGCCTTGGATCGGGGCGCGGCTGCGCTGGGCCGCTGCGACCATTTGCACGATGCGGGCGAGCAGGGAATCGGCGCCAACCTTGTCCGCACGGAAGACGAAGCTGCCAGTGGTGTTGACGGTGCCGCCCGTCACGCGGTCGCCGGGATTTTTTTCCACGGGGAGCGATTCGCCGGTGATCATGGATTCATCGATGGAGGAGGCGCCCTCCTCGATGACGCCATCGACCGGGATCTTGGCCCCGGGACGCACGCGCAGTCGGTCGCCAGCCTGCACGGCGGCGAGAGGAATCTCCGTTTCGATTGTGCCCCCGATGCGAATGGCAGTCGGCGGAGCGAGATTGAGGAGGGCCTTGATGGCGCTGGAGGTCTGGGCACGAGCACGGAGTTCCAGCACCTGACCGACGAGCACCAGCACGATGATGACGGCGGCGGCTTCGAAATAAACGTCCACCACACCGTGCGGGCGCATGGCGGCCGGGAAAAGCTGCGGCTGAAAAAATGCGACGAGACTGTAAAGCCACGCGGCACCGACGCCGAGTGCGATCAGTGTGAACATGTTCCAGTGGCCGGAACGCAGGGACTTAGCTCCGCGCACGAAGAACGGCCAGCCGGCCCATAGGACGACGGGAGCTGAAAGGAGAAACTGCACCCAACGGCTGAGGCTGCCATTGGCAACATGGCCGTAAGTGGGAACCAAGTGGGCCATCGCGAGCGCAAACACTGGTGCGGTCAGGACGGCACCGATCCAGAGTCGGCGGGTCATGTCACGCAGCTCGGCGTTGTCGTCCTCATTTGCAGTGGCGGTCACGGTTTTCGGCTCCAGGGCCATGCCGCAGATCGGACAGTCGCCGGGGTGGTCCTGCTCGATCTGCGGGTGCATTGGACAGGTGTAGATTGGCTTGGCGGCGACTGGAGCGACGTAGGCGGGGTTGCGTTCAAGCATCATGCCGCATTTGGGGCAGTCCCCGGGTTGGTCCGACACCACACCCTCGCACATCGGGCAGTAGTATTTCGCTTCTTTCGCTGGCTGAATATCGGCGTGGTGGTGCTGGTGGTCGTGTTTCATAGGTTTGGGCTCTTTACCCACCAAATAGACGGAGTTGTGGGGGAATTCTTACAGTCAATCGCCCCGTCGCATCCCGCTGGGTTATCCGGTTACATTTTGGCGACAGTGCGGCCGCTCTGGATCATCCAGGCCAGCCAGCCGGCCGCCACGACATCATAGGTCCCGCAGAAACCCGGATACCAGACGGGCACGCCCGGATTGGGGATGAGGTGGCCATGAAAAAAATCAAACACCCCATGCACGAACAGGGCGGCGACCACGAACCAGAGGTTGAGTCTGAAGCCGAGGACCGAGAGGAGCATGAAACCACCCATCGCGATCCACTCCCAGGTCAGTTCCGCCGGGGAACCGCCCAAGATTGCAAACAAACCGTAAAGCGCGGCGATGACGAGCATCACGGTCGGATAAAAGGCGCGATCCCGGTCCAGCCCGATGAAACGGGCGAAAAGGGAAACGGCCAGCGCCAGACCCAAACCAATGAGATATTCCATGGGATTTAAATGGAGTTGAAGTGACCGGGCGGCTCAAAGCCAGCGACGCACGGCGGATTGATAAGCAGTGAAGGCCGGCCCGAAGGTCGCGGCCAGGACCCTCTCCTCTGGGCCGATCTGGAGGCGGTTCATCAGGGGAATAAACGCGGCGGCAGGGATAAACGTGAGCACGTTGCCGAGGAACACACCCCAGCCCAGCAACACGAGCAGCATGCCGAGATACATCGGGTTGCGTGTCCGGTGGTAGATGCCGGAGACGACCAACTGGGAAGCGGCCGCGGGTTGCAAGGGATTGACGGTGGTCCCTGCCCGACGGAATGAAGCCACGCCCATGAGGGCGACCCCAACGCCGGCCACGGCCAGACCAGCCGCGATGATGCGGCTCGACTGCAGGGAGAAAGCGAAGGTGGAGGTGAAGCGCGAGATTGCGGTCATTACCGCACCCAGCAGCAGGACGATGACCACGGGCGGAATTTTTAATTCGAGGGTGCGCATAACGGAAAAAGGGCTCAACGGGCCTGGCGCCGGCGGATTATCTGGCCAAAGTCCCAGAGGGTGAGGGTCAGAAGGGCGTTGTAGTCGTGGCAGCGGCAGCGCAGGCCGCGGCGGCAGGCGCAGTTTTTGCAGCCGCAGGCCGGAGTGGTGTTTTGGTTTTTGGTCATGGAATGAATGGGTTTCATCCCGGAGACGGACCCCGATGGGGGAATCTTACACGCGGCGTGATTTTTCTGGCCCGGGGTCGCAATTACAGTCGAGGCAGGCGCCGTCGGCGCAGGCACCGCAGAAAGCCTGGAGTTTGACGCGGAGCTCCTTGCGGGCCCGGTGCAGAACGACGCTGGCGTTGTTGGCCGTCATGCCGAGGTCGCTTGCCGTGGCGGCTACCGACCGGCCCTCGAGATCGACGCGGCGGAGTAATTCGGCATGTGCCGGCTTCAGCGATGGCAATAGATGTTCGAAACAGCCGCACAACACGCGTTGGGCATCGGCGTCGTCGGCGAGGGTGCTGGCGTCAGCGGTCCATGCCTCCTCCCGGCGGCGCGTGGCGTTGCGGCTGCGCGCGTGATCGATAATGACGTTGCGGAGAATCTGATAAAACCAGGCGATGCTTTTCTCGCCGTGCTTTAATTCGTCGGCGCGCTGGAGCGCCTTGATGAGTCCGTTTTGGAGAAGATCTTCGGCGTCGGCGGGATTGCCGATGCGCGAGACGAGGAAGGCTTTGAAAGCACTGCGGTGAGCGAGCAGCGCGGACGCGACGTCGGACGGGCTGTGCCGGGGCATGCGGCGAAATATGGCCGCGTTCCGCCGGACGTAAAGGGCGGTTTGGCGCCCCGCAAAGGGTCATTTACCCGATGCACTTTCCTGGGCGGCGAGTTTCGCGAGATATTTTTCAGGATTCTTCAGGAATTTCTTTTCGCAGGGTTTACAGCAGAATTTGATGGTCTGGCCCTGGTAGACGAACGTGACCTCGTCGCCCATCGAGTCCAGGTCGCTGTCGGTCACGAGGCAGACTTTCAGGGGATACGGCTTGTGGTGGCCCTTGGTGATCGGTTTTGTCGCGGCAGCTGGCAGCGTAACGGGAACGGTCGACTGCGCTGCGACGAACGGCGCGGTCAAAGCGAAGAGCATGACGAGGAAGCGGCGGTTGGTTTTCATGTGCGAAACGAATGGGACGGAGTCAGTGTTCATGATGGGATTTACTGAGTAGACGGAGTCTGGGCCTTGATCTTACAGATGGGCTGGGTCGTATGGTGTGCACCTTAAAAGCGGAAGCCGGCGCCGGCACCCAGGCCGTAGTCGGAATCGTAGGTGCTGATGATCGAGAGGCGTTTGGTCAGCGTGTAGGAAGCGCTGACCTGCCAGGAAAATTTTTCCGCCGTGTCGTATTCGGCGCGGGGCATGAGGCCGAGGCGCGAGGTGAGCGGGAGCATTTTGGCGAGCGCGACGCGGGCATCACCGTTGCTCTGAACTGTGGTCGTGAAGTCGACCAGGTAGGGGAACCGATAGGTGGCGCCGGCGATGACGGCATCATGGCCCGCCATCATGTTCGTGAGGCGGTAGCCGGCGAAGGCGGTCCAACGCGGGTTGAAATAGCGCGAATAGGTCGCGTCGATTTCGTATTCGGTGGCGTCGACGTTTTTCCAGCCGGTCTCCCACATGAGATTCAGGTTGTCGCGTCCGCGCTGAATCGTGCCCATGCCCATGCTCAGGTGCGATTGCACACTGCCGTCGATCCAGGCGTAGGTGTGCGGCATGCCGTGTTCGCCCAAGTTGGGGCGGTAGGCGGGAGTGGAAGACGAGTTGAGCGTTGAAGGTTTGGAGTTGAGAGACGAAGTCCCGGACGCAGCTAAACCGTCGTTGGCGGGGGCGGACTTTTCGGCGGCGCGAATCTGATCGCCGGCGGGATAGCTAAACACCCGCGCCATACCGGACATCATGTGGTAGAGGAGATGGCAGTGGAAGAGCCAGTCGCGGTCTTCATCGGCGTAGAACTCGATGATGCGGCGACTCATCGGCGGCACGTCCACGGTGTGCTTGAGCGGTGCGTAGGCCGGATCGACGGCATCGGGCATGAGGAGACGGAAGAAGTGGCCGTGGAGATGCATCGGATGGTGCATCATCGTGTTGTTCACGAGCACGAGCCGGAGGATTTCGCCTTTTTTTACCGGGATCGTGCTTTGTTCCTCGATGGGCCGGCCGTTGATCGACCACAGGTAGCGCATCATGTCGCCGGTGAGCTTGAGCGTGACTTCGCGCACGGGTGCGCCGGCGGGGAGCGTGGTGGGCTGAGTGGCCTTCAGGCGCTTGTAGGGCGGCAGGGGACGCTCGCCCTCGGCGGCGAGGGCCTCGGCGTCGGAGAGTTCCCCGCTGTCGTCGAGTTGATCGAGCACGGCGGCGAGGGTGGCGTTCATGCTGTAGGCGTTGAGCGGGCCGGGGGCCGGGGCGGCGTGCGCCGCGCCTTCGCCCACGAAGAGCGAGGCGTGGCCGGAATTGTCCTGGGCGGTGGCGCGCACTTCCCAGGCGCCGGACGACGGCACGGTCACGAGCACGTCGTAAGTTTCCGCCATGCCGATGAGGAGCCGCTGCTGGTGGATGGGCACCACGTCGATCCCGTCGGCGGCGATGAGGGTGAGCGGACCGGCGGCGGAGCTGAGATAAAAGTAAGTCGAAGCGGCGGCGTTGATCACGCGCAGGCGGATGGTTTCGCCGGGAAGGGCGGCGAGATGCTGGCGGGGCCGGCCGTTAACGAGGAAGGCGTCGTAGGCCACGTCGGACACGTCCATCGGCGGGAGGCGCGATTTTTCGCGGTTGAGATAATCCGACAGGTGGCCGGCTCGGATCGCACCCAACAGGGACTGCGCCGTGCCCTTGCGGATCGCATACCAATCGCTGCCGCGCAGCAGGGTGCGCATGACCTCGTCGGGGTTTTCGTTGGTCCAGTCGGAGAGCACGATCACGGCTTCGCGATCGATATGCGGGAGGTCGGTGCGGGCGGGAGTGCCGGCCTTCGGCTCGACCACAATGCTGCCATATACGCCGCGTTGCTCCTGCAAGCCGGTGTGACTGTGATACCAATAAGTGCCGCTGTGCTTGAGGAGAAACTCGAAGGTGCGGGATTCGCCGGCGCGGATGGGCGGCGTGGTGAGGTAAGGGACGCCGTCCTCGAGGTTGGGGAGCAGGAGGCCGTGCCAGTGCGTCGAGGTCTCTTCGTGGGCGAGGCGGTTGTTGACGTGGATGCGGGCGATCTCGCCTTCGCGAAAACGCAGCGTGGGCCCGGGCACGGAACCGTTGATGGCGAGAGCCTGCACCGGCCGGCCGGCCGGCGACAGCGTCATCGCGGTGATATCGAGGGTGTATTCGACGACCGGTGCGTCGGGATAGAGTTGCGATGCCTTGGGGGCGAGTTCGCGCGCCAGCCAGGCGTCTTTCCCCAAGCCGCCGCACTCCTTGCAGGCGTAGGCGGCGTGGGCGGTGAAGAGCATCAAGCCGATGGAGACGCGCAGCACGAGCGGACGGGCGCGAGCGAAGGGAAAGGAGAGTTTCATGGGAGGGAAACGCGACGGGTTTCGCAGCAGGGAGAGGCGCTGGCCGGAACGTGATCGTGCCAGCCAGCGCAGGGATCAGCCGGGTAGCTCAGCGACCGGCCGACGCGGCCCCGGCGGGTTTTTCGCCCTGAGCCTGCGTGGCAGCGTCGATCAGCTTGAGATACTTTTGCGGATCCTTGTTGAAGGTCTTGATGCAGCTTTCGCAGCAAAAGCGAACAAGCCGGTCGGCCTGGCCGGCCTGCTTATAGATATAGTCGATGGGCGGTCCCATGTCGCCATCCTCGAGTTTGTCGCCGGAAACCACGCAGGTATCGAGCGGGTAGGCGGCGGCTACGGCCGGCTGGCAGCAATCCTTGGCGGATGAGCAGCAGGCGGCGGTGGATTTCTGGCAACAGGACGGGCTGGAGCCGGCGGCTTGGGCGACCGCACCGGTGCAGCCGGCGAGGAGGAGAATGCGGATCAGGGTGGAACGAAAAAATGAAGACATGATGAAAGAAGGTTAAAGGATGAGGGACGCACGCACCGCGATGCGGTGACGTGAATTCGGCGGGATACGCCGAAACGGGACACACCAATCCTGGCTTCTTAGATCAAATAACTGCAGTGCGTCGCAAACAGCGGGACACTCGCAGGAGGCTCCATCCGGTCCGGCGTGAAACGGACAATCGGACGAGGCGATGACTTCACGAAGGTGAAGTAAAATTTTTCTACACTCGCGCGGGAGGGTTTGGCGGCGCGGCGCAATTCAGCCCGGGCGGTGGTGGTCGCGGCCTGGGCTAGGGTCGGAAGTGACGGGGCGGAGGCCGGCGGGGCGCAATCCGGCATGTCGCAGCTGCCAGGGACATCGCAGCACGAGCACGCGTCCGTGTCGGCGCCGGGCAGCGTCACCGGCTGCACCTGCGCGAGCGCGGTGCAGAAGACGGCGAGGAAAAGCCAGACGAGACGTTTCATGAGGGACACGGCACGGATACGCGTGGGAGGCGTCGGCGCAAGCGAGATTATGAGAATACAGCCACGGAGACGCGGAGGCACGGAGTTCAAGCCGGCGCACCCGAAAAGTAATCAAATACAGCAGAGGTTCTCCGGGTCTCGGTGCCTTCGTGGCTAATCAGGGAGACTCAGCGGACGGTGCGGAGCTGGACGCTGTCGACGAGGCGGTCCTGGGAAATGATGTCGGTGGCGACGATGAGTTTGTCGCCGGGCTCGATGCGGCCGAGGCGGCGGAGGTGGGCGATGGCGTTTTCGATGGTGGCGTCGGGCTCGGCGGCGAAGGGCATCAGGTGCGGCTCGACGGCGCGGAGGAGACGCAACTGGCGCAGGAGCGGGAGATGCGGCGTGAAGGTAAGGATGGGCGAGTGCACGGGGCGCAGCGCGGCGAGACCGTGGGCCATGAAACCGTGGCGCGTGAAGGTGAGGATCTTCGAGCCTGGAATCTCGTTGGCGAGGACGACGGCGGAGTGGAGCACTTTCATGCGTTCGCCGGTGAGGGAGGCGGGGGCTTCCTCGACGGTGTCCTTCTCGGTCTCGATGCGGCGGGCGATCTGGTCGAGGATCTGGATGCACTCGAGCGGGTATTTGCCGATGGTGGTCTCGCCCGAGAGCATCACGCAGTCGGAGAGCTCGTAGACGGCGTTGGCGACGTCGGTGATCTCGGCGCGGGTGGGCACGGGCTGCGAGATCATCGACTCGAGCATGTGCGTCGCGACGATCACGGGCCGGCCCTGCTTGAGGCAGGTGCGCACGGCGCGGCGCTGGATGACGGGGAGTTCCTCGAACGGGCACTCGATGCCGAGGTCGCCGCGGGCCACCATGAGGGCGTCGCAGGCGGTGACGATTTCCTCGAGGTTGGTGATGGCGGACTGGTCCTCGATCTTGGCGATGATGCGGACCTTGGATTTCTGCTCGACGAGGAATTCGCGGAGGCGGGCAATGTCGGCGGCTTCGCGGACAAAGGAGAGCGCGAGAAAATCAATGCCCTCCTCGAGGCCGACGAGGGAATCGGCGCGATCCTTCGCGGTGAACGAGGGGAGGTTCACCTTGACGCCGGGGAGGTTGATGTGACGCCGGGAGGAGAGCGGGCCGGGAATGAGGACGCGGCAGCGGATGTGGGCCTGGTCCTTGGCGAGGACTTCGAGACGGATGAGGCCGTTGTCGACGAGCACGGTGTCGCCGACCTTGATGTCGTTGACGAGGTCCTGGTAGTTGACGTCGACGGAGCGGATTTCCTCGGCGTTTTCGCGCTCGGCGCCGGGCTTCACGGTGAAGTCGAAAATCTCGCCGGGACGCAGCTCGATCGGGACGGCGAGATCGCCGGTGCGAATCTCTGGGCCCTTGATGTCCATCATGATGGCGACCTCGCGGCCGAGGCGGGCGCTGACGGCGCGCACGCGGCGGATAACGGTGCGGGTCCAGTCGTGCTTGGCGTGCGCCATATTGAGGCGCACGACATCGGCGCCGCCGCCGATGAGTTTCTCAAGCATGGCCTCGCTTTCGGTGGCGGGACCGAGGGTGAAGATGATCTTGGTGCGGCGGAAGACGGCGGGCATGGTGGAAAAATCAGCTGAGGTTGAAAAAGGCGGTGCCTTCACCGGGGGCGACGATGGAGAACTGGCACGTGAGGCGGACGCGGGCGGGCGCAAAGGCGGCCTGCACGGCGTCGAGGCTGTTGCAGTCGCGACTGAGGTGCGCGAGGTAGATGTGCTGCCAGCGCGGGCTGGCGGTGGCCTCGAGGAGTTCGAGCGCGGCGGCGTTGGAGAGATGGCCGTGGCGGCCGCTGATGCGCTGCTTGAGCGACCACGGGCGGCGGGTGTCGGCCTTGAGCAGTTCGGCGCAGTAGTTCGACTCAACGACGACGACATCGGCCTCGCGCAAGTGTTCGTGGACGTGCTGCGGGGCGTGGCCGAGATCGGTGACCCACGCGATGCTGCGCCGCGGGGAAAACAGATCGCCTTCGACGCCGGTGGTGAAACGAAAGCCCACGGGCTCCTGCGCATCGTGCGGCACGGAAAAGCTGCGCACCTCGAGATCGCGGAAGCGGAACGTGGCGCCGGTTTCGAAGAGCTGCCAGTCGGGACGGAAATTGAGGCCGGCCTGGACCGTGCGGGAGGTGGCGGCGTTGGCGAAGACGCGGATGTGCGGGTATTTTTTCAGGCCGCTGATGCCGGCGGCGTGGTCGCCGTGCTCGTGGGTGAGAAAGATCGCGTCGATCCGGTCGAGGCTCTCGCCGTGGGCGGCGAGGAGTTCGCCGAGTTTGCGCGCGGAAAAACCGGCGTCGACGAGCACGCGTGCGCCCTCGGTGTGCAGCAGGGCGCTGTTGCCCGAACTGCCGCTGCCGAGGATGCAAAACCGTGTCGCCATGGTTTCAGGAAGAACCGCAGGGGACGGAGGACAATGCAAATCAGCTAACCACGAAGAGCACGAAGGACACGAAGTGAAACCGGATTTTTACAGGAGGTAACAGAGAGAACGGAGCGGTGAGTCGCACCGTGACAGTTCTGCCCTTCTCTTTGTGTCCTTCGTGCTCTTCGTGGTTAAATTCTGGTGAACTCACTCGAAGTCGCAGAGGGATGCGATGTAGGCGGCGGAGCCGTCGCGCTGCCAGCTGTCGAGTTGGGCCTGGTCCTTGAGCTGCTGGCCGCGGGCGCGGGGGACGACGGCGAAGGCGTTGGTGCAGTCGGGCAGCGCGGTCATGTCGCCCCAGAGTTTTTCAAACTGGGTCACGGGATAAACGTCTTCCTGGCCGTGGCCCCAGCGCTTCTTGACCTCCTTGAGCGTGACGTAGGTGGGCAACTGCGACGCGAGGCGGCGGACGGCTTCGGCGGTGCGCTGCGAATCGGCGAGATCGGCGCGGGTGATTCCGAAGCGGGTGAGCAGCCGGTCGATGTCGATCCAGCAGGTGTTGGAGTTGTAGTAGCTGAGCGCGAACTCGTCGGCCTCACGCGGGAGGGCGAGGCCCTCGACGAGCCGGAGCTGGCCGTTGACGCGGGCGAGGCCGCCGCCGTGGTCCTCGATGCGGCGCGTGATGACTTCCCATCCGAGTGTGGCGCCCGTGGAGCGGAACCAGCCGACCAGCGCGGGATCGGCGGTGGCGCCGAGCGTGTCGATGTTGTGCACCATGAGCGTGCGCAACTGCGGTCGGGCGGCGAGGAGCTGCGCGAGCACGCCGTTTTTCAGCAGATTGGGAATCTCGAACCAATGGCCCACGGGATGCAGGCATTGCTCGGCGAGGTTGTCGGTGTAGTCGGCGGCTTCGCCGGTGGTGCGGGCCCAGTTGGTGAGCGCGGCGCGGACACTGTCGCGCATTTTCTGCTTCTGCTCGTCGAGACGCTGTTGAGCGGTTTCCTCCCAGGCGAATTGCAGATCGCGCGTGGTGGGCACGAGACGCAGGCCAATGGAGCGGCCGGGCGAGAGCCAGACGTCGCGACCGACCGCGGTGCCGGCGAGACGTTGCAGGCTGCGCTCGATCGGCGCGTGCGTAAGATGGCTGGTGGTAAAAATGTGCGGCGGCGTGACACCGAACTCGCGGCCGATGCGGCGGGTTTTGGCGAGATGAACCTCGATGAAGCTGCGGTGATGGCCGGCGAACTTGGCGAAAGGGTGCAGGCCCTTGACGACGCCGGCGCCTTGCGTCCAGCGGCTGCCGACACCCGCGGCGTAGCTCACGATGGCGACTTCGCCGCGACGGAGCGCGGCCTCGCCGGCGGCGCGGAGCGCGGGATCGAGGCGCGTGGTGTCGGCAAGATCGGCAGGGGCGACGTCTTCGATGCGGGTGGAGGCGGGCAGCCGGTTGAGGGCGAGGCCGATGCGGCCGGTGCGCAGGTCGTCGCGGATCTGCTCGTGCTGGGCGGGATCGAAGCCGTTGTCGGCGAGGAGGCGGCGGAGCTGCGCGGGGGCGTCGGTTTGATTTTTTGCCGTGGCCGGCCGGTCGAGCAGTTGCGTGAAAATGGCGCCGAACTCCGGCCGCGTGCGGGCGGCGGCGGTGGCCTGGTGGAGGTCGGTGCGCTCGCGGGCGGTAAGCTCGGCGGCGTCGCGACGCAGCGTGGCGGGCAGCGTGCTTTGATAGAAGCCGGCGGGCAGCAGCGCTTCGTTGGCGTGGAAAAGCGTCGCGGTGGAGCCGTGTTCGTTGATCGCGAAATCGTAAACCACGGGGTCCATCGCGAAGGGCAGGGCAGTCTCAAGCTCGCGCTTGGTGTCGAGCATGAGGCGCTGGAGAAACTCCTGGGCCTCGCGCTTGCGGGCCGGGGCGAAGATGAAACCCATGCCGCCGCCGGACATGCCGCCGAGCATCCAGAAGCCCCAGAAATCGTCGCCGAATTTTTCCCGGACGCCGGCGATGAGCCGCTCGGTGTAAAGATTGCTGACCCACGGAATCATGGTCTGCAGCGGACCGGTGAAATTGGCGGTGAGGGCGCGGCCGAGCGCGCGGATGTCGCCGCGCGCGAGCAGGCCGAGGATGTCGTCGAGGGTGGCGACGGCCTGTTGGCGGGCCGACCACTCGGCGGCGCTGCGCAGGAGATATTTCTCCGTGGCCATCTCAAGAATGGGGCCGACGTTTTGCGCCATGCCGCCGTGGACGAGGACGAGCGAGTCCTGCAACGCGGCGCGGGCGGCAGCGGGCACACGGTCGGGGCCGAGCAGCGTGTGGCGCGGGAGCAGGCGGCCGCGGCTGAGGCCGTGCTCGGGATCGTCGGGCGCGGCGAGGGTGCCCTCGATGAGTTTGATGCCGGGCCAGAGGCCGCCGGAGTCCTGCCAGCCGCCGCCGGAGCCGCCGATCCATTCGCCGAGAATGGCGCGCGCGGCGACGATGCGACGCTCGGGTTCGGTCATGGCACCGTCGAGCCGGGCGATCTGGCCGGTGGCGCGCATGCAGGCGCCGATGAGCGCGCCGAGGAGATTGGTCGAAACGGCAAGGCGCGAGCCCTTCGGGATGCCGTTGACGTTGCTCACGAGTTCGAAGCCCCGGCCGGGGCCGAAGATTTGCGCGAGCAACTGGGCGAGCGACGTGCCGGAGCGTTCGATCCCGGGCGGCACAAGGCCGGCGGCGATCACCGCGGCTTTGAGGAGGCCGAGATAATCGCGGGCAAAGTCGAACACGTCGTCGATCTGCGTGAGCACGGCGCTGGCGCCGAGGTCGACGCTGGTGAGGCGGATGACGGGTTCATCAATGACGCGCAGCCACGCCTCGACGGGCGGACGCGGCGCGGCATCGCGACCATGGACGCCGAGATCGACGGAGATGTTGAGCACGCGGGCGCCCTCGGGAAAATCCATGCCGAGGAAAAAAATGTCGCTCCAGCCGCAGTGCGTGAGGTCCATGCGCACGGCGGTGAGTTCGCGCAGGACGGGATAAGGCGTGTCGGTGCCCTCGGGGCGCGCGAGCAATTCGGGCCGGACGCGCAGCGACTGGTCGAGTGGGTGGCCGAGGCGGAACATCCACGCGTTGCCGCGCGTGGAGCGCACGGTGCGGCGGACCTGGTCGGCGAGAGTTTGAAAGCCGAGGGCGTAGTAAGCGGAGGCGAGGGCGCTGGAAAGCGTGGCGTTGGGTCCGTGGGTGGCGACCTCGCGCTGGAAGAGTCCGATGGCTTCCTCGAAGCGGCGCTCGAGCAGGAAGCGGAAGCCGGCGTAGGGCACGCGGCCCTGGGGCGCGTAACCGGGCAGTGCGGGCAGGTGGTAGCGGTGGATGGCGCTCAGGAAAAAGAGCGCACGGACCCGGCGGTAGAGGTTGGGCTCGTTGCGGCGGTGGGCGTCGAGTTCGGCGCAGGCGGCGAGCAACTCGGCGGCGGGGCGGCCGGCGCACCAGAGTTCGAGGGCCCGGTCGCGTTGGGCGCGGTCGTCCGACGTAATGATGTCGATGATGCGCCCGCTCATGACTGGCCGTTGGCGGGGTGGGCGAGGAGCTCGACGATCTGGGTGAGCACGATGTCGCGGTCGCGGCCGGCGAGGGACAGGGCGAGTTGGGCGAGCAGCAGGCCGTAGCGCGCGCCGATGTCGTAGCGACGACCGGCGACGGTCAGTGCGAGGTAACGGCGCCGCGCGGCCATGGCGTGGAGCGCAGGCGAAAGCCCGAGCGGGCGGGCGGGGGCGGCGGCCTGTTGTTCGGCGAGCAGCGTGAAGATCTCCGCGTCGAAGACGTGCAGGCCGAAGAAACACAGATAATAGCCCGCGCGCAGGCCGGGGACGATGAGCTGCTGCTCGGCGAGCGTGGGCGTGGGTTTTTCGATGATGGTCTCGATGTGATAGAGCGGTCGGTCGCCGCCGGTGAGCTTGCCGCCGACCGTGCCGTAAGCGGTGAGCAGGCTTTCGTGCGTAGGCTGCACGGCGGAGACGGGACCGCCCACGCTCGCGGCGACTTCGATCAACTGCCGGGCGCAACCGATGGCAGTTTGGCTGACGTGAAGGTGATCGCCGACGAGATGGAGAAAGGCTTCGCCGGCGCAGAATTCGCGGCCGCGCAGGATGGCGTCGCCGTAGCCGCGCGGCTCGGGTTGCACGATGAAGCGCACCTGCGACTGAAACGGACCGCAGGCGGCGTGGTAGTTGGCCTCATCGTCCGGGCAGACCACGAGGCCGAATTCCTCGATGCCGGCCTCGGCGGCTTCGGCGAGGATGATCTGGAGCGCCGGTTTCGTTTCCCCATCGCGGTCGACCAACGTTTGGAGCGGGAGGGTGCGCTGGCGGGGATTGGCCGCGGTGACGAGGGCTTTGCGGATACGCATGGGGAAGTGACAGAGGGAGATTGGATGGCCGGCCGGGTTCAATCTGAAAGGAGCGGCGGGGGCGAAAAGGCCCGGCCGGCCGGCGGGTCATACCATGAGGGCGCAATTGACCACGGGAGGTTTTGTGCTACTTCTGCCCTTCCATGCCTGCCAAAACCTCCCGTCGCAAAACCGCTGTGCGTCCCCCGCGCGTGCTGGGCGGGACCGTGTTCATCACGCGGCAGGTGCATTTCAACTCGGCGCACCGGCTCTACAACCCGACGAAGAGCCTCAAATGGAATCAGGCCCAATACGGCCTTTGCACCAACCCGCACTGGCATGGCCACAACTACGTGCTGGAGGTGACGCTCAAGGGCCGGCCCGATCCGGTCACGGGCTACATCATCGATCTCAGCGAGTTGAAGCGGATTTTGCACACGGCCGTCGTGGACAAGTGCGACCATCGCAACCTCAACGAAGAGGTGCCGTTCCTGCGCGACATCATCCCGTCGACCGAAAACCTCACGATCGCCTTCTGGAATGAGATCGCCCCGCACATCAAGGCGGGCGAGCTGCATTGCGTGCGGCTTTACGAAACCCCGCGCAACTACGCCGAATACTTTGGACCCGAGGTCAGCTAAGTCCGGTGCATCCCGCACCGGGCCTACGGTTATCGTCACAACCGCCTGACCGCCCCGAACATAAAAAACGATATGAAGAAGAAACCAATGTATCTCCACCGCTCCGCGGATGGAGCCGCCCCGAAAATCAAACGCGGTTACGACACGAAGTTCCGCGCGACGAATGCCTACCGGCAGACGCTGCCCGACATGATGGAGGCCGCGCACGACGCCATCCAGGGCGCCAATGTGCCGATCCAGCAGGTGGGTATTCATAACTTTAAACTGCCGCTCAAATACCGCACGAAGACGGGCAAGACGCTCACGCTCGAGACCAGCGTCACCGGCACGGTGTCGCTCGAGGCCGAGCTGAAGGGCATCAACATGAGCCGCATCATGCGCACGTTCTACGAGCACAAGGGCGGCGTCACCACCGGCGAGTGGATGGGCAAGATCCTCAAGAGCTACCTGCGCAACGTGGACAGCAAGGACGCGCGGCTGAAGATTGCGTTCTCCTACCCGATGGTGCGGGAGAGCCTGCGCAGCGGGTTGCACGGCTACCAGTTCTACAACGTGGCGTTCGAGGGCGTGATGACGCGCGACGGCCGCTACCGGCGGTTCATCCACTTCGACTTCGTCTATTCCTCGGCCTGCCCGTGCTCGGCGGAGCTCAATGAACATGCGCGCGAAAAGCGCGGCGCGTATGGCGTCCCGCATTCGCAGCGCAGCAAGGCGCGCGTCACGGTCGAGGAGGCCGAGGGCAAGAAAATCTGGATCGAGGACGTGCATGCCCTGTGCCTGCGCGCGCTCCAGACCGAAACACAGGTGATGGTGAAGCGCGAAGACGAGCAGGCGTTCGCCGAGCTCAACGGCGCCTACCTCAAATTCGTCGAGGATGCGGCGCGGCTGCTTTACCGGGAATTCGACGGCGACAAGCGCATCAAGGATTTCCGCATCGCCTGTTCGCACCTCGAATCGCTGCATTCGCACGACGCGGTGAGCGTGATCTGCAAGGGCGTGAAGGGCGGCTTCAGCGCCGACTTCATGGACTTCGGCTCGCTGCTGTGCTGACCGAATTTTTCACCACGAAACACACGAAAGACACGAAAATGAAAACCATACACCTGCTTTCGTGTATTTGGTGTATTTCGTGGTGACCTCTGCATGAAGGCTCCTGTCATTCTTATCACCGGTGCCTCGCAGGGGATTGGGGCGGCGATGGCGAAGACCTTTGCGCGGGAGATCCGCGGGGTGCGGCTCGCGCTCGTGGCGCGGAATGAGAAGAATCTGAAGGTGGTCGCAAAGGCGTGCACGAAGCTAGGCGCGACCACGGAGATTTTTGGCTGCGATGTGTCGGATGAAGCGGCCGTGGCGACGATGGCGGCGGCGGTGACCAAGCGCTTTGGCACGGTTGACGTGTTGATTAATAATGCGGGCGTGTTTCGACCGGCGTCGTTGCTGGAGCTGAAACCGGCGGACTTTGACGCGATCCTCGGCGCCAATTTGCGCAGCGTGCTGCTCGTGTCGCAGGCCTTTGTCCCGGCGATGGTGAAACGCGGACGCGGGGATGTTTTCAACATGGGCTCGATCGCGGGGCTCAAGGCGTATCCGGGTGGCGCGGCGTATTGCGCGGCGAAGTTTGGCGTGACGGGCCTCACGAAAGTCATGCGGGAGGAACTCAAGACCAAGGGCGTGCGCGTGACGCTGGTTTGTCCGGGGGCGACGGTCTCGCCGTCGTGGGCTGGCAGCGGCGTGCCGTCCAAACGCATGATGCCGGCGGAGGATGTGGCGCGGGCGTTTTTGGATATTTACCGGCTCAGCCGAAACACGGTGGTCGAGGAAATCGTGCTCCGGCCGCAGTTGGGCGACGTGTGAGCGGGCGCAGTCAGACTGGCGCGTTCGCGTAGTCGGGAGTCGCACCGGGTTGCGTGGCAACCCATTCGCCGACGCGGCAGGCGCGGGCGAGACTGGCGGCGGGAGATAATTTCCCGGCCATGAGGTGGGTCACCAGTGCGGCGAGAAACGCATCGCCGGCGCCGACGGTGTCGGCGACAGCGACGGGGCGGCCCGGCTCCCAGTGCCACGTGCCGTTGCGCAACAGACCGGCGCCGCGTTCGCCGGCGGTGATGCAGAGAGTGGCGCAGCCGGTTTGGGCGGCGAGGGTGCGGGCGTCGGACTCCTCGCGGCCGGGCGATTCGGGCGCATCGGCCACGAGGCGGGCGGCTTCGGTGGCGTTTACCTTTATCAGCTTGGCGTGACTGGCGAGGTGGCGGACGAGTGCGAAGTCGGTGTCATGCGGCGCGCGCAGGTTGACGTCGAAGATTCGCCACGCGTGCGCCGGGAGCGTCGCGAACAGCTTTTCCAGACTGGAGCAATTGAAGGCCGAGCGTTGCGCGAGTGAACCGTAGATGAGGCCGTGGGCGTTGGCGGCCTGGCGGTGCATGGCGTCGTTCACGACAATCCGATCCCAAGCCACATTGGGTGCGAAGGCGTAGCTGGCGTCGCCGTTGGCGGAAATCACGGGCTGCACGTGGCCCGTGGGCAGATCGGCATGACGGGTGATGCCGTCGGTGTTCAAACCCCAGTCGGTCAGTCGCCGCAGCAGTTCCGCGCCCAGCAAATCCTGGCCGGTGCCGGAGAGGACTTTCACGTCGGCGCCGTGGCGGTGGAGATGGTAGGCGACGTTGAAGGGCGCGCCGCCGGGGAAGAGGCCGCGGGGCAGGAAATCCCAGAGGATTTCACCGAAGCAAAGCAGGGTGGGGCGGGGAGCAGTCATGCGGGCGCGCAGGGCGGCGCGGAGATTCGCGGCGCGTGGGTGGAGCGGGCAACAAGATTGTGCCGGCGTCGGGGCAGTGTGTCTTCACGCGGTTTTGGGATTGTCGCGCCGGGGCGGGGCGGGCAACGGTTGCGCGAGTTAACCCCAACTATGAGCACCCGTAAATTTCGTGTCGGCCTGATTGGTGGCGGCGGTATCGCCCAGGCTGTCCATATCCCCGGCTGGAAGAATCTGCCGGAAGTTGAGATCGTCGGCGTCGCCGATGTCTCCGAAGCCACGGCGAGCAAGGCCGCGGCGATGATTGGAGGGGCGAAGGTCTTCAGCGACTATCGCGATTTAGTGAAGCTCGATCTCGATGCCGTCGACATCTGCACACCGAACAAGGTGCATACGCCGGCGGTGCTCGCGGCGCTCAACGCGGGCAAGCACGTGATCTGCGAAAAGCCGCTCGCCGTCTCGACCGCGGAGGTGCGTGAGATGGGTGAACTCGCCGACAAGCAGAAACTCGTCCTCATGACGGCGCAGCACCAGCGGTTCACGCAGTCAGGCGTCGCCGCCAAGGCGTGGGTCAACGGTGGGAATCTCGGCGATGCCTATCACGCCCGCGTGCGCGCGATGCGCCGGGCGTGGCTGCCGACGGCGCCGGGCTTCATCGATGCGAAACTTTCCGGCGGCGGCCCCTGCATGGACATCGGCGTGCACGCGCTCGACCTCTGCATGTGGCTGATGGGTTTCCCGAAGCCGGTGCGGGTGTCGGGCTCGTCGCGCACGATGTTCGCCAAGGGCCACACGATGCCGAACATGTGGGGCGAGTGGGACCGCGCGCGCTACACGGTCGAGGATTTTGCGACGGGTTATGTGCATTTCGACAACGGCGCGACGCTCATGCTCGAGTCCGCGTGGATGTGCCACCAGCAGGAAAACGAGGAGATGAACTGCCAGCTCTTCGGCACCAAGGGCGGCATCAAGTGGCCGAGCGCGGAGTTCGCGACGGTCGTCAACGGCACGCATGCGCAGGGCACGCTCACGCATCCGGTCCACGTGCAACATCCGCACTGGAACGAGATCAAGGCGTTCCATGCCGCGGTCGTCGCCGGCCAGCCCTCGCCGGTGCCGTGGACCGAGACGATCAAGGTCATCGGCATCCTCGAGGCGGTCTACGCCTCGCAGCAGGAAGGCCGCGAAGTCGCCGTAAAAGGTTGACGCCACGGGCTGTGCGCCGGGCCGCGGGATTGCGGCCCAGCGCTGGCCTTTTTCCTGCTACGGCGAGCGCGACAGCTATGACTGTCATTCGCTTGCAACCTGCCCCGCATCCCTTTTCTTCTCCGTTTTTATGCCAACACTCGTCGGAAAGTCCGCCCCCACATTCACCGCCAACGCCGTCGTCAACGGGGAGGTCGTCAGCGACTTCTCCCTGACACGCTATATCGACAAGAGCTACGTCGTGCTCTTCTTCTACCCGAAGGATTTCACGTTCGTGTGCCCGAGCGAGCTGCACGCCTTCCAGGCGGCGCTGCTGGAGTTCGAGTCGCGCAACACCGCCGTCGTGGCGTGCTCGACCGACACCGAGCAGTCGCACTGGGGCTGGCTCCAGGTCCCGAAGGACAAGGGCGGCATCCAGGGCGTCACGTATCCGATCGTCGCCGATACGAATAAGACCATCTCGGCCGCCTACGGCGTGCTGACCGGCGAATATAAAGTCGATGCCGCGACGGGCGCCCTCAGCGCTTCCGGCGAGCTCATCGCCTACCGCGGCCTGTTCCTCATTGATAAGAAGGGCAAGGTCCGCCACGCGCTCGTCAACGATCTGCCGCTCGGCCGCAATGTCGACGAGGCGCTGCGCATGGTCGACGCGCTGGAGTTCTTCGAGAAGCACGGCGAGGTTTGTCCGGCCAACTGGTCGCGCGGCAAGCGTGGCATGAAGGCCACCAACGCCGGCGTCGCGGAATACCTCGCGCGCAACTGAGCCGGTTCAGCGCAGGCTGAGTAAGTTTCACTCCCGGTCGCAAGGCCGGGAGTTTTTTGTGCTTGGGTGAAGAAAAGTTTAACCACGAAGAGCACGAAGGGCACGAAGACCAAGCTGATGATCAGACTTCGTGAGCTTAGTGTTCTTCGTGGTGAATTAAGGTTGCGCCGCTGCTTGCCAAGTGAGGCGTAATTCGTTCGCTGCCTGCGATGATTTGTGCCCCCCGCTGGTTGCGTTATATTGCTCCGCTCTTTGTTTTGGCCTCGCCGCTCCTCGCGCAAGAGGTGCGCAAGATTTACCAGGAGAACTGCGCGAGCTGCCACGGCGCCAATCTTGAAGGCGGGCTCGGCGGCAATCTCGTGGACGACACGTGGAAACACGGCGCCGACGACGAAAGCATTGCGCGCGTCATCCGCGAAGGCGTGCTCGCGAATGGCATGCCGGCGTTCGGCGAGACGCTCCAAGCCCCGGCCGTGCGCGGGCTGGTGGTCTATATCCGTGAGATGGGCGCGCGGGCGGCGGAGCGCGGCACGGTGTTTCAGCGACCCACGCCCGACGCGGTCGTGACGAGCGAGGAGCATAAGTATCGCACGGAAGTGGTGGCCGACGGACTCGAGGTGCCGTGGTCGATCGCCTTTCTGCCGGACGGGCGCATGCTTGTGACGGAGCGAGCGGGACGGCTGCGGATCGTGGCGAATGGGAAATTATTGCCGGAGCCTGTGCGCGGCACGCCGGCGGTGTGGGCGCAGGGGCAGGGCGGCTTGATGGCGGTGGCGGTGCATCCGGATTACGCGGCGAAGGACAACGGCTGGATTTACCTGGCATTCAGCGATCCGGGTCCGGATGGGACGGCGCTGACTGCGATCGTCCGCGGACGCCTGCGCGACGGACAATGGGTCGACCAGCAGGATGTTTTCCGGGCGCCGGTCGCGCTCTACAAAAAAGGCGGCGTGCACTTCGGCTGCCGCCTCGTGCTGGCGGACGGTTATCTGTTTTTCACCATCGGTGAGCGCGGGGCCTCGGACAACGCGCAGGATCGCACCCGGCCCAACGGCAAGGTGCACCGTGTGCATGACGACGGCCGCGTGCCGGCGGACAACCCCTTTGCGAAAATCCCCGGCGCGTTTCCCACGCTCTGGACCTACGGCAACCGCAATCCGCAGGGCCTCGCCCGCGAGCCGGCGACCGGCGCGCTCTGGGAGACCGAGCATGGCCCGCGCGGAGGCGACGAACTCAATCTCATCCGGCCCGGCGTGAACTACGGCTGGCCGCTCATCACGCACGGCATGAATTACAACGGCACGCCGATGGCGGTGCCGACCGCCAAAGCCGGCCTGGAGCAGTCGGTGGTGCACTGGACGCCGTCGATCGCGGTGGGTGACATGGCGTTTTACGACGGCGCGCGATTCCCGCGCTGGCGGGGTAATCTTTTCGTGACGGCGCTCGCCGCCGAGGAACTGCGCCGCCTGGTGATTACTGGCGGAAAAGTGACGCACCAGGAAATCCTCTTCAAAGGCATCGGCCGCGTGCGGGCCGTGACGTGCGGACCCGACGGTTACATTTACATCGGCCTGGAAGGCCCGGGTCGGGTAGTGCGGCTCGTGCCGGTGGAGCCTTGAACTTCGGCGCGCGGGCGGCACAGAGTCAGGAATGACGAACCCCCGCCAGACGATCCTCGTGGTCGAGGATGAGGAGCCGATTGCGGAGACGATTGTGTATGCGCTGAAGACGGAGGGGTTTGAGCCGCTCTGGAAAACGACCGGACGCGAGGCGCTGGAAGTGGTGAAGCAACAAGCCGTGGCGTTGATCATCCTTGATGTGGGCCTGCCCGACATGAGCGGATTTGAAGTCTGTCGCGCGGTCCAAAAACAAGCGCCGGTGCCGGTGATTTTTTTGACGGCGCGCAGCAGCGAGGTGGACAAGATTGTGGGGCTCGAGCTCGGCGCGGACGATTATCTGGCCAAGCCATTCAGTCCGCGCGAACTCACCGCGCGCGTGCGGGCCGTGTTGCGGCGCAGTCAAAGGCAAGCGGCCAGCCCAACGCCTGCGACCGCGGCGGTGCAGGAATGGCGGCACGATGCGGAACGCTGCCGGATCAGCTACCGCGGCCGGGCGCTGGATTTGACGCGCAACGAGTATCGCCTGCTCGGCGCCTTGCTCGCGGCGCCGGGCCGGGTGTTGAACCGAGACCAGTTGATGAATGCGGCTTGGGACGATCCGGGCGCGGCGCTCGACCGCACGGTGGATGCCCACATCAAAACCGTGCGCGCGAAACTCCGGGCGGTCGCACCGGAGGCGGATCCCATCGTGACGCACCGCGGGCTGGGTTATTCGCTACGAGAGTCTGAAGGGAGTTGAAGGTTGAAAGATGAAAGTTGAAAGCCGAACTCTGCGGACTGCGTTTAGACCCGAGACCGGATTCAGCCTGGGTAAATACTTTCAACTTTCACCCTTCACCTTTCAACGGGTCATCCGGTCGTGAAGATTCGCACCGCCATCTTTTGGGTCTACGTGGTCGCCTCGGCGGCCGGGTTTTCCGTCATGATGGGACTGGTCTTGCGCGATGTGCGCTTGCGCTACGTGGAGTCGATGCGCCGCACGCTGGGCGACACGGCGGCCTATCTCGCGTCCTATGCGGCGCCGACGACCGCGGAGGAAGACTGGGTGGGGAAATTGACGAAGCTGCCCCCCGGCACCGAGGTGTTGCGCGTCTTTGCCTGCGACGTGGGCGACCGGGTGATTTTCGATGCCGCGGGACGGGACGTCGGGCGGATTTATGCACGCGTGATGTATGGCGGCGGCAAGATCGCCTCCGAAAACTATTCGGTGCCGAACGTCACGATCGTGGACAATGAACTGCGGGTCTTCGCCCCGGTTCGGTTCAAGGGCGCCATGGTTGGCTGGGTGGGAGTCGGACGGCCGCTGGCGACGGTGGTTGAAGGCATCAATCAGGCGCGGTGGCGGCTGGTGTGGATGACCGGAGGCATCGCGATGGTGATGGTCGTGGCCGGATGGTGGATCGCGTCGCGGCTCACGCGCTCGCTGGAGCGCCTGACGGTTTATGCCCGGGAGGTCCGCGACGGCCGGGTGCCGCCCTTGCCGAAATCGCGGGCGAAAGAAATCGCGGAACTCAGCCGGGCCTTCGAGGAAATGCGCGACGCGCTCGATGGCCGGCAGCATGTCGAGCGTTACACGCAGACGCTGGCGCACGAGGTGAAGGCGCCGCTGGCGGCGATCCGCGGGGCGGCCGAGTTGATGGATGAGGCCATGCCGGCGGAGCAGCGCGCCAAATTTTTGGGCAACATCCGCGGCGAGGCGGCGCGGATCCAACAGATCATCGAGCGATTGTTGGAGTTGTCGTCGCTCGAGGCGCGCAAGGCGTTGCGGCAGACGGAACAGTTGAGCGGCGCGGAGTTGGTGCGCGAAGCGGCGGCGGTGGTGCAGCCGGCCTATGCGACGCGGCGCGTGCTGCTGAGGATGGAGACGACGGAGGTAGCGCTGCAGGGCGAGCGCGTGTTGCTGCGCGAGGCACTGGTTAACCTGCTGCAAAACGCGTTGGATTTTTCGCCGGCGGAGAGCGAAGTGACACTCAGCGTGAGCCGCGAGGCGGGCCGCGCCGTGTTCAAGGTCGAGGATCGTGGCACGGGCGTGCCGGACTACGCGCTGGTGCGGGTATTTGAACGGTTTTACTCGCTGCCGCGGCCGGGTGGCACGCGCAAGAGCACGGGGCTCGGGCTCGCGTTGGTGCAGGAGATCGCGCACCTGCACGGCGGTGCGGCGGCACTGGCGAATCGCGAAGGAGGCGGGGCGACGGCGAGTTTTTGGGTGACGGTGTAGGGCGCATCTCCGAATGCTGTCTTCAGCTGGCGGGGTTTGGAGACCCCGCCCTCCATTTCCGCCCGAATTCATCGGCCCTTCACACGGGCTTCACACAGGCCGGGCAGAGTGGGCGCATGGACTCCACTCAACCTCCGGTCATTCATCCCAAACTCGCGTCGGCCAGCCGCCGCAATGCGGTGACGCTAAAACTGCTCTTCATTGCGGCGCTGGTGCTGCTGCTGCATCTGCCGCTGGGCATGATCAATTCGCTGCGGCAGGAACGGGCGGGCAACCGCGAGGCGGCGCATGCGCGGCTCAGTGAGCAACGCGAGACGCGGCGCGAGAGTCCGGCGGTGGCGCGAGTGACGCCGGCCGTGGCGGCGGCGGAGGGCTATCGGATGGTGGAGCGATCGCTGAAGCACGGCGCGCTGGTGCTGACGCTGGTGTTCGCGGCTTTCTTTTTGTTCGAGACGCTGGCGGGACTGCGGTTGCACGCGGTGCATTACGGCTTGGTGGGCGGTGCGCTGTGCCTGTTTTACCTCGCGTTGCTCGCGCTCGGCGAAGTGCTGACGCCAGGTTGGGCCTATGTTGGTGCGGCCGTCGCTTCGTCGTTGCTCATCGTGCTCTACAGCGTGTCGATTTTGAGAAGCTATGCGCGAGCGGGCACGATTGCGGCGCTACTGCTGGGTGAACACAGCGTGCTCTACGTGGTGTTGCGGATGGAAGACTACGCGCTGCTGGCGGGGACGACGGCGCTCTTTGTCGTGCTGGCGGCGGTGATGTTCTTCACGCGCAACGTGGACTGGTTTGCGCAGGAAGCGGGGAAGGAGGCGCGGGCGTGAGGTTGGAAAAACCTGCGGCTACTGAAAATGGCCGCAGGGTCATTGCTCTTCCTTGTTGGTCAGGTCACGGGAGTGGAGCTTTTCCCGGCGACGAAATAACGACGCACATAGACCAAATAACCACCCCAGAAAATTAACCCGATGGCGGAGGTCCACATGAGCAGGTTGCTTTGAAGCATCGGGTTGGCAGCCAGTTGCTCAAGCTGCCACTCAGGAAATCCACTGGCGCGGTATAACTCGATCAAATCACGGCGTGTAAAGGTGAAGACGGTGGAAAGGCCGAACAGGAGGAGGAGGCCCATACTGGCTAGCCAGGCGAGATGCTTCAGGTGGTAAAGTCCGCAAGTAATATAGAGCGTAAGGCTGCCGAAACCCAGCCAGAGGAGCTGTGCCATCCAGCCCGTGATGATATAACCGAAGAGCGGAAAGGCGACGCCGGTGATAGCGCAGGGCAGGAGGTAAACGGCTCCGAAAAAATCGATCAGGCAAAGCGCGAGCACGGGAAGGGGACAACGGTCGGTCCAGCGCACCACGGGGTCGCGATGCTCACAGGTCAGCTTTACATTTTGACTGCGGTAGAACCCGATGACGGCTCCAGGCATGGCCACATAAAAAATCACCCCGAAGACGACCATGCCGATTTTCATGATCATCATGGCAGCGGGAGGTAATTCCTGGCCCTGCTGCCGCATCATCTCATCCATCATGCCCAGGGAAAAGATGATCGCGCCCAAGGAAAGAGTTCCTGCACAGAGGGCAATCCAGCCCAGGCAAAGCGACAGCGCCCGGGCCCAACGTCGCGCTTTGATCGAGCCAATCCCGAGCCAGATCAGGCCTGCAGCCATCAAACCAAGCATCAGCAGACTGGGCAGAATAAACATCAGGTCCGGCCAGGAACCATTTTGCTTTGCATGCCCGACAGTGCCCAGAAGCGAGGTCGGGATGGATATGAGGCAGAAGGCACCGGCGATGATCTCCAGAACGCCAAAAACCACGAGACCGCCATGGCGATCTTTGTAGTGCGGGAGCAGGGGTGGAGGAGAAGCCGATTCAGGGGGATTCATACCGCGGGGTGACCGAAGCGTGCATTCGCCGCGAGGGTGAGGCAAAGCGGAAACTTCAGGCTATCCGCATCTGGCGGGTCAGGTGCAGGCAATACAGGAGCGGTAGCGCGCCGAGCACGCCGAAGGAACAATCGATTAGGCGCCAGTAGAGTGGGATGCCGTGCACTTGGCCGGCGATGAGGGCGAGCGGGATCACGGCGGCACAGCAGACAAGACCGCAGCGGAGCACCCAGTCGGATTCGAGTGGCATCCAGAGAGGCCGGATAAAAAACACCGCGATACAGAGGTGGCCGAACGCGAGCCAGTCGGTGCCGTAAGCTAGGAACGGGAACCGCGCATTGGTTTCTTCAAGGCCGTAGAGCACGTAGGCGATCCAATGATGGAGGCCGGTGAGCGATGCGTAGTCCGCGGGATGGGTGATGCCGAGCAACGCGGCGAGCAGCCGAAGTTCGGTTAGCAGCGGAAACGCAGTGACGCCGCTGAGAATCAGGCCGACGATGAAGCAGCCGAGGACGAGACGATAGCGGCGAAGAAGCGGCTGCATAAAACAAGGCGGGGTTTGGAAACCCCGCCCTACAATAGATCGCTCTGCGTGCTGCCGAGGGACTTCAGGCCGATGGCGACGTAGCCCTTCGGTGTGAGGGTGCGGCCTTGGGGGGTGCGCTGGAGGTAGCCTTCCTGGATGAGGAAGGGTTCGTGCACCTCCTCGAGCGTCTCGGCCTCCTCGCCCACGGCGACGGCGATGGTGCTCATGCCGACGGGGCCGCCGCCGTAGTTTTCGGCCATGACGCGGAGCATGCGCTTGTCCATTTCGTCGAGGCCGGCGGCATCGATCTCGAGAAGTTCGAGCGCGGCGGCGGCGACGGGTTGCGTGATTTTGCCCCTGGCGCGTTCCTGCGCGTAGTCGCGGACGAAGTTGATGAGGTTGTTGGCGACACGCGGCGTGCCGCGGGCGCGGGTGGCGATTTCGCGGGCGCCGCCTTCGTCGATATCGACTTTGAGCAGACCGCAGCTGCGGCGGACGATCCCTTCGAGCGTCGGGTGATCGTAATAATCAAGGCGCGTCTGGAGCGTGAAGCGGGAGCGGAGCGGGGCGGTGAGCAGGCCGCTGCGGGTCGTGGCGCCGATGAGCGTGAAGCGCGGGATCGAGAGCCGGACGCTGCGCGCGTTGGGGCCCTGGTCGATCATGATATCGAGGCGGAAGTCTTCCATCGCACTGTAGAGGTATTCCTCGACGGTCTTCGGGATGCGGTGGATCTCGTCGATGAAGAGGATGTCGCCTTCCTCAAGGTTGGTGAGGAGACCGGCGAGGTCGCCGGCTTTTTCGATGACGGGGCCGGAGGTGACGCGGACGTTGCGGCCGAGTTCGTTGCCGAGGATGAACGCGAGGGTGGTCTTGCCGAGGCCGGGCGGGCCGCTGAGGAGGATGTGGTTGAGCGCCTCGCCGCGTTTCTTGGCGGCGCCGACCATGACTTGCAGGCGCTCGACGGTCTTGAGCTGGCCGGTGAAATCGCCGAACGACAGCGGGCGCAACGCGGCCTCGGCGGGCGACACGGGTGCCGCGAGTGTGTTGGCGAGGAAGTCAGTGCCCTTCGCCGGCGAAGACGCCGGCATTTTCGATTTTTGATTTTCGATTTTCGATTGGGACACGGGCAAAGCGGCAAACGGTTTAACTGTAGATTACACGGATGAACACGGAGAAGGTGAGACCGAAATCGAAATTAGAAATTCCAAAATCGAAAATTCGCTCATTTCCATTCGACCTCGGCGCCGAGGCTGCGGAGGTTTTCGACGAAGTTGGGGTGGGCGCGCTTGATGGTGTCGGCATTCTTCACGACGCTGCGGCCGGGGATGGCGGCGGCGACCATGTAGAGCGCGACGGCGGCGCGGATGATGTAGGGCGCCTCGACGGTGGCGGGGCGGAGCGGACGGTCGCCGAAGATGATGACGCGGTGCGGGTCGCTCACGACGACGTGTGCGCCGAACTTCACGAGCTCAGGCATCCAGGTGAAGCCGCCTTCGTAGACCTTGTTCCAAAACATCATCGTGCCCTTGGCGCGGACGGAGAGCGCGAGCATGCAGGGCAACAGATCGACGGGGAAATACGGCCAGGGCGCGGCCTCGATCCGCGGGAGGAGATTGGTCGTGAAAGGCTGCTCGACGACGAGGGACTGGTTTTTGCGGACGATGGCGGTGTCGCCGCTGTGCTCGATCTGCACGCCGAGCTTGTTGAAGGCGCGGCCCATCAGGTCGAAGTGATGGGGCAGGGAGTTTTTGACGCGAACCTCGCCGCCGGTGATGGCGCCGAGGGCCAGGAAGGTGACGACTTCGTGGTGGTCGGAGTTGATCGTGAACGTGCCGCCCTTG
Source organism: uncultured Opitutaceae bacterium (assembly GCA_964525935.1). Lineage (GTDB taxonomy): Bacteria > Verrucomicrobiota > Verrucomicrobiia > Opitutales > Opitutaceae > UBA2377. The sequence continues at coordinate 540,100 of CAZGJZ010000003.1, forward strand.
AGCGATTTCACGCCGGTGACGGTGAGCTGGCTGGTGCCGAGGCCGGCGATCTTGGCGCCCATGCCGACGAGGATGGTGCAGAGATCCTGCACGTGCGGTTCGCTGGCGGCGTTGATGAGGACGGACTCGCCGTCGGCGAGCGCGGCGGCCATCGCGAAATTTTCCGTGGCGGTGACGGACATGTAGTCGGGCCAGTGACGGGCGCCGCGGAAGCGACCCTTGAGCGCGAGGGTGAGGTCGCCGTTGCGCGAGATGCGGGCGCCGAGCTTCTCGAGGATCTCGAGGTGCGGGTCGAGTTCGCGGATGCCGAGGGAGCAACCCTTGGCGTTGGTGGGGATGGCGATTTTCTTCATCCGCTGGAGGAGCGGGGCGAAGAGGAGCACGGCGGAGCGCATGCCGGCGGGGAGTTCGCCGTTCATGCGGCGGGCGTCGAAGGAGGAGTGGTCAACGTCGAGCCGGCCGGTGGCGCGGTTCCACGAGACGTGCGAGCCCTGCTCGCTGAAGAAGGTCACGAGCTTCTCGACGTCGGTGATATTGGGGACATTGAGCAGCGTGATCTTGGCGTCGGTGAGCAACGTGGCGCAGAGGATGGGCAGCGCGGAGTTTTTGTTGCCGGACGGAGTGATCGTGCCGGAGAGGGGCTTGCCGCCGTTGACGATGAGATCGGCCATCTGAAGGAGTTGAGAGTTGAGGGCTGAGAGTTGGGAGCCCCGGTCGGAGCACGAAAAAGGCGTTCGCCGGAGCGAACGCCTTGAACGTGGGTCGCGCGTCAGACGCGGACAAGTTTTTAGTGGAGCGGCGATCAGATCGCGCCGCCACCCTGCTGACCGTCGGGGCGCGGATCGCGGCCACCGCGATCACCACCGCCACCACGATCGTCGCGGAAGCGTCCACGACCACCGCGACGACGACGGCCTTCGCCACCGCCGCGATGCTCGCCACCCTCGTGGCGGGATTCGCCGCCGTGCGAGTGATGACCGCCTTCGGACGAGCCGCCCTCGCGGGACTGGCCGTCGCGCGGGCCGTTGTAATTCGGGTTGCGACCGCGGCCGCCGCGATGACGGCGGCGTCCGTGGTGCTCGCCACCTTCGCGATCGCGACCGTGACCGTGGCGGTGTTCGCCGTGGCCGGACTCGGCCGGAGCGGCGGGCTTGATGCCGAAGAGACCTTTCAGCCAGGCGATGAAACCGCCGGACTGGGCGGGAGCGGCCGCCTGCGCGGGGCGGTCGTCGCGGCGCGGGCGCGGCTGGGAGTGGCGGGCCTGCTGCTCGGCCTCGACATCGCGCGGGTCGCGCGGCTGGCGGGCGAAGTTGGCTTCACGCTGCTCGCGGGGATCGCGGGGCTGCGCGGGACGCTGGCCGCCGTGGCGCTCGGGGCGGAAGGTCGGGCGGTCGTCGCGGCGCGGCTGGCCGCCGGCGGATTCCCAGCTTTGGGCGGGGCGCTTGATTTCCTCGGGAGGCAGAATCTTGAGCTCAGCCTTTTCCTCGGCGACGGGGTCGGCGGGGCGCTCGGCGCGTTCGCCCTTGAAGGGGAACAGCTCGGGCGCGGCCGGAGCGGGCGTCGAGTCGACGACAGCGGCGGGGGCGCTTTCCTGGGCGGCGACGGGAGCGGGCGTGCTGACAGGGGCGGCCTGCGGGGCAGGCTCGTTGACGACGGGCTCAGGGCGAGCCGGGGACGGCACCGACGTTTCGCCGGTGAACGGGTTCTTATACTCGCTCTTCGAGGTGATGATCTCGACGGAGCTGGGCTGATAGCCGCTCGCAGTGGCGGGGGCCGCGGAGGCAGCGGGGCTGGGGCGCTTGGCTTTGCCGCGGGCGAGACCGGAGCCGCGGGCGGTGCCGAACGCGCCAAAGGGCTGCGTTGCGGCGGGGGCGGCGACGCTGGGTGCCGCGCTGACCGTCTCGGCGGGGGCTACGGGAGCCGTCGCGCCGGACGTTACTGGATCTGACATGGTTGTATTTGTTTTTGTTTGGATAAGGCGCTCATCCCGCGAGGCGGGAGGCGGCCGTGGTTGCTATGACTGGCGGAGTGCGGGAAACGCGCTCGACGCCGACCATAAGGAAGCAACATCGCCCGCAGGCTTCCGAGGGGCAACTGCAAATTCCGGCGCGCTGCGGCTGGCGGCCCGGGGAAAGCGGGCAACCCCTTGATGCGGAGGCACACAAGCAGGGTCCGGGGGCCGCGCAGCGGCCGAAAAAAGGCCGCGGGCGCCGGTGGCGAAGGCGGGGCTTGCCACGCTTGCACGGGCTTTGCAGCGTCGGGCGCATGGACAAGCTCGAAGAAATTTTCCGCATGCAGAACGCGCTTAACCAGCGCATTGGCGTGAATCTCCCGCCGCCGACCGACGAGGAAAAAGCCAAGTGGATCCTCAACTATACGCGCGCGATGCAGCAGGAAACCGCCGAGCTGATCGACAGCGTGCCGTGGAAGTGGTGGGCGAAATACCAGAAGTTCGACGAGCAAAACGCCAAGGTCGAGGTCGTGGACCTGTTTCACTTTCTCGTGTCGCTCGCGCAGACGCTCGGCATGACGGCCGACGATGTTTACCAGGCCTACCTCAAGAAGAACCAGGTGAACCACCAGCGCCAGGACAGCGGCTACGTCAAAAAGGACGAGGCCGACTCGAAGCACATTTGAGCCTTCGGGCTTGGCAATCGCCGCGATGTGAAGCGCTCCGCTTGTCGCCGATCAAAGCGCTGCATTCATGAACATAGGTTTCCTGCTCTATCCCAAGCTGACGCTGCTGGATTTGGTGGGACCGCATGAAGTGTTCCTTCGGGTGCCCGAGGCGAGGATTCATTGGGTTTGGAAAAACCGGGAGTTGGTCGCATGCAGCCGGCAGATGGTGCAGCCCTCCGTCACGTTTGCCGATTGTCCGCAGATCGACGTGCTGTGCGTCCCGGGTGGAGCCGGGCAGGTGGAGTTGATGGAAGACGAGGAAACACTGCTTTTTTTGCGTGGGCAGGCGGCGCGGGCGCAATGGGTCACTTCGGTTTGCACGGGTTCGCTGGTTTTGGCCGCGGCCGGGTTGCTGACCGGTTACCGTGCAGCGTGTCATTGGGCATCGCTCGACCAGCTGGCGCTTTTCGGTGCGATCCCGGTGGATGAGCGGGTGGTGATCGATCGCAATCGGGTGACAGGTGGTGGCGTCACCGCGGGGATTGATTTCGCACTGAGCCTGGTGGCGCAGATCAAGGGCGAGGAAACGGCCAGAGAAATCCAGCTCGGCATCGAATATGATCCCATGCCGCCCTTCCCGGGCGGATCGCCGCGCACGGCCAGCCGGGAACTGGTGGGACAGGTGAAAGCCCAGATGGCGGCGTTTCTTGAACAACGCCGGCGGGTCAGCGAACGGGCGGCCGCGATGCTAAAACGATTAGGCGGGCCGGCGACCCACGCCCGGCCAAAAGACTTCAGCGCGTGACGACGAAGGCGGCGGTCACATCGACGGCCGTCTGGCCCTGCTCGATGACGCGGGCGCGAAGCTTGAGCTTGGCCTTGCCGTAGCGGGCGAGTGCTTCCTTGAACTCGGCGATGGCCGCTTGCGCGGGACGCTCGCAGATCGCGCGGAGATCGCCGATCACCGGCTTGCGGTAGGCGGCGCGGCTTTCCTTCACGACGATGCGCCATTCGGATTTTTCCGCGCCCTTTTCATTCTTCATCAGCTCCCAGACGACGCCGTAGCCGGCGAGCGTGGCGATGGAAACGAGGCTGCCGCCAAACGCCGTGTTGAGCGAATTTTTGTTCTGCTCCTTCGGGGCGGTGAGAGTGAGCGCGCGCTCGTCACTGACCTCCACGCCGACGCCCATCGCCTTCGCGAGCGGGATCATCTCGTGAAGGAACAGTTCGAACGCGGGGATCTTGACGGACTTCATCGGCGCGGACGTTGCATGAAAATATCCCACGCGTCAAAGCCCGCGCAGCACAATCGCGCAACGCCCGCGATTTGACCCGGCGCCGCACTTCGTTTCACATGGGGAGCGATGATTTCCACCGGCCAAAAACTCCCGCTCGGGTTCAAGTTGAAGGTATTGCAAGGGGATGAGGAAAAGGAGGTTAAGTTCGGCGAACTGCTGACCAAGCCCACCATCGTCTCGGTCTATATGCGCAATAACACCGGCGGGTGCGACCGGCAGAACGACAGCCTGGCAAAACAGGCCAAAGCGTTCGCCAAGGCGGGATTCAACCTCGTCGCCGTGAGTCGCGACACGATCAGCTCGCACCGGAAATATGCGGCGAAGAAGGGTATCACCTACACGCTTGCGAGCGATCCGGCGGATCGTTTTGCGCAGGCGGCCGACTCGGTGATCGAGAAATCCATGTATGGCCGGAAGTTTTTCGGCCCGGCCCGCGCGGCCTATGTGGTCGCACCGGACGGCACCGTGCTCGCGGTGATTCCGAAAGTGGATACGGCGGATCATGCGGGACAATTGCAGGCTGTGCTGGCGGCGTTGAAGTGAGCGCGCGCATGAACTGCCGGGCAAACTGTGGCGCGTGTTGCATCGCGCCTTCGATCTCGTCGCCGATCCCCGGGATGCCGCACGGCAAGCCGGCGGGGATTCCCTGCGTGCAATTGCTGGCGGATTTTGGCTGTGCGCTTTTTGGCAAACCCGAGCGGCCGGCGGTGTGCGCGAGTTTGCGGCCGACGCAGGAAATGTGCGGACCGGGCCGGGCCGAAGCGCTGGCGTTCCTGACCAAACTTGAACGGGCGACGCAAAGCTAGGCGCGGCCCAGCTCGCGTTTGGCGAGTTCGAGTGCCCGTTCCAGGTCGCTGATCTGAATGGTGTCGCCGGGCCGCAGTTTGATGCGGGTGTCCAACTGCCCGCACCACGGATACGCCAGCGGACTATGCGCAGGAACGACGCGGACCGGCGGAAACGTGTGCGTGCTGGTGGAGGAAGGCATCTCGGAAAAGAGACCGTTCTAGAGTAAGCCGTAGGAGTTGGCGGTTCCGGTGATAGAATGGAGCTCGGTCGTGTTTCGGGAGTATATGCCGATACGGCTCGCTATGGATACGTCTTGTATGCAATCTAAAACACAGGTCTGATGCCCTCGAAAAACATGCGAGACTCTGACGATTTATCTTACATCTATCGGGCCGTGCGCCAGCAGAGAGATAAAGCGTTTCAGACGCTTGACGGTCTATTGCGCGGTATCGGTGCGGACGGAGTGGTTGATTCGCGTGAAATTACCGAACTGCGGGAATGGTTAGTATCCCATCGTCGTTTGGACAAGGACGCTCCTTTCAGGGAAGTGTTAGATGCTGTCGAGCGTGCGTTGGTCGATGGGAAAATTGATCCTACTGAAGTAGACGAAATCCGGTTTGTGTGCTCAAACTGCGCAAGCAGCAGTGCGTATTTCGACGAAATAACTCAGGCAATTCAAAGGCTCCAAGGGTGTTTGCATGGAGTGATTGCGAACCAGAAGATTAACGAAAAAGAGCTCAATGATATATCCAGTTGGGTCGAAGAAAATTTTCATCTACGCTCTTTATATCCAGTAACGGAGATTGAAGCGGTGGTTGTAGAGGTGATGCGCGATGGAGTTATTGATGTCGATGAACATGAGCGCCTGATGTGCTTTTTCGAGTGCTTCGTGACACCGTCTTCAATTTATTCTGCAGATCGCCGAGTTCCAGCTAAGCTGCCCACTTCGTTCGGTGGTCTTTTTGCTGTAGATCCGATGGTGACCTTTAAGGATAAGTGTTTTTGTTTTACCGGTATTGCTGAGAAGGGAACGCGTAAAGAATTAGAAGCAGTGGTATATTCGCGTGGCGGTCATTGTGCTGAATCTATTGTCGTAGATTTAGACTACTTGGTGATCGGCGGTCGCAGTAATCCTTGTTGGGCTTTTTCTACTTATGGCAGAAAAATTGAACGCGTTATGGATATGAGGAAACGTGGACAAGACGTGCTTATTATCCAGGAGCGCGATTTCTGGGACGCATAAAGTCTGCCTGAATCCAGCGGCTGCTTCCCTTTACGATTGGGAAGTTCATTAATTAAACTCAATGCCCGCCGTCAAGGTCGCCGGGTTTTAAGAGCGGGGCGAAGAGGGCTTTGTTGGCGCCCTTCATGTAGGCTTCCTTGGGCTCGATCGTGCCGTCCTTCACGCGGGCCATGAGGCTGTTGTCCATCGTGATCATGCCATCGTTGCCGGCGCTCTCGATGATGGCCTTGATGTTGGCGATCTGGCCGCTGCGGATGGTGTTGGGCAGCGCTTCGTGCGTGAGCAAAATCTCGTGCACGGCACAGCGGCCCTTGGGGATGCGTTTGCAGAGGAGCTGGGCGACGACGCCGGCGAGGCTGCTCGCGAGCATGACGCGCACCTGGTTCTGTTCCTCGGCGGGGAAGGTGTTGATGATGCGGTCGACGGTCTTGGCGGCGTTGTTGGTGTGGAGCGTGCCGAAGACGAGCATGCCCATCGAGGCGCAGCCGAGCGCGAGCTTGATGGTTTCCATTTCGCGCATTTCGCCGAGGAGGAGGATGTCGGGGTCGTGGCGCATGGCGCCTTTTAGCGCGGCGGCGAAGGAGCCGGTGTGCTCGCCGACCTCGCGGTGGACGATGACGGATTTTTTAACCGGGTGCACGAACTCGATCGGGTCCTCGATCGTGATGATGTGTTTACAGAGGTTCGTGTTGATGTAGTCGATCATCGCCGCGAGCGTGGTCGACTTGCCGGAGCCGGTGGGGCCGGTGACGACGACGAGGCCCTCATTGAGGTGGCAGAGTTTTTTCAGCGCCTCGGGGAGCTTGAGTTCGTCGAAGGAGAGGATTTTCGCCGGGATCTGGCGGAAGACGGCGGCCTGGCCCCAGTGGTTGTAGAGGAAGTTGCCACGAAAGCGGGCGAGGCCGGGGATTTCGTGGGCGAGATCGAGGTCCTTTTTCTCGACGAAATCGGCCCAGCGCTTCTCGGGGCAGATTTCCTTGAGGAGCGACTCCATGGTCTTGGTGTCGATGACCTGGTCGGTCAGCGGCACGAGCGAGCCGGAGGCGCGGATCTTGGGCGGGAGGCCGACGGTGAGGTGCAGGTCGGAGCCGCCCTTTTCGAGCATGGCTTTGAGGAGAGTGTCGATGGCGGCCACGGATGAAGTTGAGCGTTGAGGGCTGAGAGTTGAGAGTGGAGGCCTGACCCGGCTCAGGTGATCTTGGCGCGGAGGACGCGGTTGCCGATGTTGGCGAGGGCGACGTCGCCGCCGATCTGGCGGTCGTTGTAGAGGCCGAAGACGACATTATCCATGAGGCACATGCCTTCCTTGACGCCGGTTTCCATCGTGTTGCGGAGACCGGTGCTCTTGCCCTCCTTGATGAGGTTGGCGATGGCGGTGTTGTTGATGAGGATCTCGCAGGCGAGCACGAGGCTGCCGCTGGGCGAGGGGAGGAGGCGCTGGCAGACAACGCCGCGGAGACTCTCGGCGACGCTGGAGCGGATCTGCGTCTGCTGCGCGGGCGGGAAGACGTCGAGGAGGCGGTTGAGCGTGGTGGCGGCGTCGCTCGTGTGCATGGTGCCGATCACCAAGTGGCCGGTTTCGGAGGCGCTGATCGCCATCTCGATGGTCTCGAGGTCGCGGAGCTCGCCGATGACGATGACGTCGGGGTCTTCGCGGAGGGCGCCCTTGAGCGCGGTGAAAAATGACTTGGTGTGCGGGCCGACCTCGCGCTGGGAGACGTTGCAACCTTTCGCGGGCTGAACGACCTCGATGGGGTCCTCGACGGTGATGATGTGGTCGGTGCGGGTCTCGTTGAGGTAGGCGACCATCGAGGCGAGCGTCGTGGTCTTGCCGGAGCCGACGGGGCCGGTGATGAGGATGAGGCCGTTGTGGTAGGAGAGGAGTTTCTTGAGCGTATCGAGGTGGGCGGAGTAGCCGAGCTCGGTGAGCGTGCGGACCTTGTCGGGCACCATGCGGTAGGCTCCGGCGGCGCCGTTCTTGTGGAACATGAGGTTGACGCGGTAGCGGTCGTTACCGCCGAGGGCCAGGGCGTAGTCGTAGTCCTTGCGATCGAGGAAGGTCTTCTTCTGGCCTTCGGAGAGCAACGCGGTGTTGAGGCGAAGGCAGTCCTTGGCGGTGAGCTTGTAATCGCCGAGAAAACTGAAGCTGCGGTTCTTGCGGATAAAGGGGCGAGCGCCGGTGGAAAGGTGGAGATCGCTGGCGCCGAACTTGGCGGTGGCGCGGAGCAGGCCGCGCAGGCCGGCGGCGAGTGCGGCGTCGTCCATGGCACCGATGGTATCGAAGGGGAACGTGGGCGCGGGGCCGGTGGCGACGGGGACGGCAGCGCCGCCGGGCTTGCCGGAAGCGGCGGGAGCGGCGGCTGGAGCAGCCGCGGCGGCGGGGGCGGGTTCCGCGTCAGCTTCGTCGAAAGGATCGTCGGCGGGCGCGGTTTTCTGGCCCTTGGTCTGCGCCAGGTTGGCGAGTTTTTCGAGGGCGCCGAGATCCTCGACGATGGCATCGTCGATGAGCTTCTGGGCGAAGTCCATGAGGTCGGCGTTTTCGCCGACGGCTTTGCGCACGGCGAGGGCTTGCGCGCGCGTGAAGAGCTTTTGATCCCGGCCAAGCCGGACCAGCCAGAGAATCTCGTTGTTCATGCGGGGCTAAGTGGCGGCATGCTCGCGAGGGGGCGCAATTGAGTCGAGCCGGGAATGGGCGGATGCAGCGCGGCCTTGCCGGGGCGGGGTTCTGCGCCCACAAGTTCCGGCCATGGCCCAAACTGGCGAAGCTCCCAAGATCATTTTCTCCATGCTCGGCGTCTCGAAGAAGATCGAGCGCAAGGAAATCCTCCGCGACATCTCGCTGTCGTTTTACTACGGCGCGAAGATCGGCGTGCTCGGCCTCAACGGCTCCGGCAAGTCGTCGCTCATGCGCATCCTCGCCGGCATCGACAAGGAGATCGACGGGCGGGTGCACTTCGAGCCGGGCTACACGGTGGGTTTTCTCCCGCAGGAGCCGGCGCTGACGGCGGGGGCGACGGTGCGGGCGTGCGTGGAGGAAGGGGTGAAGCACCTGACCGACCTCACGGCGGCCTACGATGCGAGCTGGGACGAGCTTTCCGCGGCGGAGGACGACGCGGCGAAGGACGCGATCGCGGACAAGCAGGCGAAGCTGCAGGAAAAAATCGATGCGCTGGGCGCGTGGGATGTCGCGCCGCTCGTCGAGCAGGCGATGGATGCGCTGCGTTGCCCGCCGGCGGACGCGATTGTGGACCATCTCTCGGGCGGCGAACGCCGCCGCGTCGCGCTCGCGCGGTTGCTGTTGCAGAAGCCGTCGATCCTGCTGCTCGACGAACCGACCAACCATCTCGACGCCGACTCGGTCAACTGGCTCGAGCAGCATCTCAGCCGTTACGAAGGCACCGTGATCGCGGTGACGCACGACCGGTATTTTTTGGACAATGTTGCGGGCTGGATCCTCGAGCTCGACCACGGCCACGGCCTGCCGTGGAAGGGCAACTACTCGTCATGGCTGGAACAGAAGCAGGCGGTGGCGACGGTCAAGGAGCGCACCGAGAGCAAGCGGCAGAAGGCGATGGCGCGCGAACTGTCGTGGATCCGGCAGTCGGCGAAGGCGCGGCAGTCGAAGGGACAGGCGCGTATCAACGCCTATGAGCAGATGCTGAAGGCGGACGTCGCCGAACAGGAGAAGCTCTTCGAAATCATCATCCCGCCCGGGCCGCGGCTCGGCAACCTGGTGGTCGAGGCGCAGGGCGTGGCCAAGGCCTACGGCGACAACCTGCTGTTCGACAAACTCAGCTTCGCGCTGCCGCCCGGCGGCATCGTGGGCATCATCGGGCCAAACGGCGCGGGCAAGACGACGCTGTTCAAGCTCATCACGAATCTGGAAAAGCCGGACGCGGGCACGTTCAAGGTCGGCGAATCGGTGAAGTCGGCCTACGTCGAGCAGTCGCGCGACTCGCTGCAAAACGAGAAGACGATCTGGCAGGTGATCAGCGACGAGCAGGAAATAATGACGCTCGGCACGCGCTCGGTGAACAGCCGGGCGTATTGCGCGCAGTTTGGTTTCACGGGCGCGGATCAGCAGAAAAAGGTCGGCGTGCTCTCCGGTGGCGAACGCAACCGCGTGCTGCTGGCGCGCGTGCTCAAGAGCGGCGCGAACCTGATCCTGCTCGACGAACCGACGAACGACCTCGACGTAAACTCGATCCGCGCGCTGGAGGAGGCGCTGGAGACTTTCGCCGGCTGCGCGGTGATCATCTCGCACGACCGCTGGTTCCTGGATCGCGTGGCGACGCACATCATGGCGTTCGAAGGCGACAGCTACGTGCACTGGTATGCGGGCAACTACTCGGCGTATCTGGAGGATTTCAAGAAGCGGAAGGGCAAGGACGCGGAGCAGCCGCACCGGATCAAATACCGGAAGCTCACGCGGTGATCTTTTGGGCGGCCGGGGCGCGAAGCGAAGAGCCGGATGCAGGGTTGCCTTGCACGCAACCCAAGGGTAGGCCAACGAACCATGAGTTACCGTTTCGCCCTGTGGGGCGTGATTATTGGCTTGGGCGCCGGCATCGGTTCGTTGTCGGCGCAGAATGTTTTGTTCGTGGGCAACAGCCTCACCTATGTGCCGCGGGAGAATCTCAAGGTGGGCAAGGCGGTGGAGTTGAATGGCGGGCCGGGGGGCGGGGTCCCGGGCCTGTTTGAAGCGCTGGCAGTGGCCGGGGGCAAAACCCCGGTGGTCAGCATGGAGACGGTAGCGGGCCGGAACCTCGCGTTTCATTATGCATCCCGGCGCACACTCATCGACCAATCGTGGGATGTGGTGGTGTTGCAGGATTTCAGCACGTCACCGCAGGTAGAGCGCGCCTCACCCCCGACCAGTTTGGAAAAACTGCGCGACGTGGTCGTCGCGCGAAATCCCCGGGTGAAGGTCTACGTTTATGAGACTTGGCGGCAGATGGACCGCCTGAAGAATGAAGCGAACGCCTCAGTGGAAAGCCTGCATGCGGACTTGCATGGGATTTATACCGCGGCCGTGAAGGATTTTGGGTTGAGCGGGCGCGCGCCAGTGGGGTGTGCCTTTGCGGCGGCGGTGCGCGAGGGGCTGGCGGATGATCCGATGACGGAAGCGGTGGAAGGTTCGGTCAAAATTTGGGGCAAGGACAACTTACATCAAAGCGACACCGGATCCTACCTGGCCGCGCTGGTGTTCTACGGGCGGCTGTATGGGGAGGATCCGCGCAAGCTGCCCGCGGATAATCCGGTCGCGGTGCGGCTCAGGATGCCGGCCAAGACCAGCGAGCGGTTACAGGCGATCGCGTGGGAAGCGCTGCAGGCGGACCCGCTGTAAGGCGGCGGAGCAGGGTGGTCAGCGGCACGCCGCCAACGGCCAGGTCGCGGTAAAGGTGTCGGTGACGTTGGCGGTGCCGCCGCCGAGGGCGGGCGAGAGATGCAGCGTGAGTGGCACTGGCGTCCGCAATTCGTAGTGCAGGCCGGCGGCGTCTTTTTTCCATGAGACGGTCACGGCGTCGTCGCGGCCGGGGATCGGGCGGGCGCCGCGGGCGCTGGTGAGCGACCCGGTGGCGAGGGCGAGGTCGAAGTGCATGGCACCGCGGTCAAAACGCGGGGAGAGGCCGAGCAGGTAGCGCGAGAGCTGCCACGTGGGGCAGCCGCCCCATTGGTGACAGTGACTCCAGCGCGTGTCGAAAACCTCGAGCCATGTCGTGCGACCGCCGCCGAGCGACCAGCCCCAGCAGGTGCGATACTGGCCGAGCACGAAATCCATGTCACCGTGCTCGATGAGTTCGGGCAGCGCGAAGTGCCCGAAGTAGGGCGTGATCAATTGCGAGCTGTTCGCCGCAGGATCGCTGAGGCGCGGGGCGTCCTCGCGATTGGGGAAACAGCGGAGCATGTGCGCGCGGAGGAAGGCGCGGCCTTCCACGGCTTGCGTGGCGTTGAAGAAATTCTGGCGCAGGCCGAGCGCGGCGCGGTGGTAGCCGATGCGCGTCCATGCCTCGCCGCCGGCGGCGAACTCGCCGGCGAAGTAGCGGGCGATGATCGCGTTGAGGATGTCGGCCTGGCGTTGGTAGTGCGCGGCGCGGGCGGCGTGGCCGAGCGTGGTCGCCCAGCGGCTGATGCTGTGGAGCGCGGTGAGGACGTGGAGATTGACGCCCATGTCGCTCGGGCCGGGGTTGCGCACGTAGCCCCAATCGACGAAGCCCCAGCCGGCGTCGTCCTTGAGGCCATCGGCGGTGGTTTTGGCGGCGAAGGCGGCGAGGTTGCGCTCGGCGTGCGGCCACATCTCGTCGAGGAGCGTGCGGTCACCGGTGAGTTCCCAATAGTGGACGCAGGCGGTGACCCATTGCGCGGCGTAAGTGGTGAGATAGCCAACCCCACCGGGACAGAGACCGGCGACGAGGCCGTCGTCGCGGGCGCACTGGGCGCATTGCACGAGGCTGCGGCGGCAGAGACGGAGATCGGCGAAGGCCGCGGCGGCGACATCCATGCCGACGGTGACGACATCGCCGGCCCACTGGCCGCGTTCGCGCGTGGGGTTGTCGGTGATGGCGTCCTCGGCGCAGGCGCGGTGCGACTCGACGCCGACGGACCAAGCCTGGTCGAGCAAGGTCTCGCCGGTGTGCAGCGCGCCCGCCGCGGCGCCATAGTAGGCGCGTTCGACGACGGACTCGCGGAGAAATTTAACCGACCCCGCGGGAGCGAAAATGTGGACTTCGAGGAAACGGCCGCCGCGCGGAGCGAGCGGGAAAAATTCCTGCGGGCCGCCGCGGGCGACGTAGTGGTCGAGGTTGCAGGAATCGCCGGCGGAGAGCGTGATCCACGGTGAGACACGACCGCTGATGAGCGCTTCACAGTAAGCGAACTCGACGACGGTGCCGGCCGGCAGATCGAGGACGAAGCGCGGGCGCATGAGACGCACGCGGCCGAGATCATAGCGGCGCCAGATGCCTTGCGGCGGAAGCATGGGCGGCGCGAGATCACGGAGAAAAAAACGCGCCGGGATATCGTCGCGATCGTAGCCGAAGGTTTCGGTGAACGTGCCCGAGGCGAGTGGCGCGAGTGCGTGCGGGATGGCGATGGCGTTCGCCGAGGAGAGCGGGCGGAGCGGGCCGAGGTCGCGCGTCACGGGGACGGGCGCAGCCCACGCGGTGTCGTCGAACGCAGGCGCTTGCCAGTCGACGGGGAGCTGACGGGTGTCGCACCACTCGATGAAGCCGACCTGCGGGTTGACGCGGCGGACGTGCGGGGTGAAGGCGGGGAGCTGGGCGCAGCGCCAGGCGAGGGGCAACGTGCGGCCGGCGGCGAGGACGTTGCAGGCGAAGAACGGCGCGATGGTTTCGATGATGCGCGTGGTGACGCCGTGATGGTTGACGGCAAAGGCGAGCGTGTGGCGACCGGCGGCGAGCTGGGCGGTGAACGTCTGGTATTCGGGGAAGGCCTTGGGGAAACGCGCGGGGCCTTCGCAGAAATACTCGTGGTCGAGCCAGCCGACGAACCAGGACGCGCCGAAGAGCTGGAACTCAACCGTGGCGGGAGCGGAGAGTTCGAAGTGGGTGCGGAAGGCGGCGTAGGTGTCGTTGTCGGCGGGCGTGGGCGGGGCGTCGGTGAGCCAGAGAAAGCGAAGATCGGGCGAGGCGGCGGCAGCGGCGGCGGTGGGCATGGGGTGGGGCGTTCATGGAACACCAAGGCGCAGGGGATTCGAGCCGATTGTGGCAGTCGGCGGCAGGTGCGGGCGGAAGACTGGCTTTAACCACGAAGAGCACGAAGGACACGAAGCCCAGGCCTTAATCCTTTGTGCTCTTTGTGTCCTTCGTGGTTCACAACACTCAAGGGGGCTATTTGCGGTGGGAATACTTCCCAGCATGGTGCCTCTCATCCGTATGAAACGTCTCGCTTTGCTTCTCGCGCTGTTTGGCTTTTCCTTTGCACCCATGAATGCCGCTCCTGCCTCCACTCCCGCCAAGACTGAATTTCTCGTGCTTGGCGGCGGCTGCTTCTGGTGCACCGAGGCCGCGTATGAACTGCTGCCGGGCGTGAAGTCGGTCGTCAGCGGTTATGCGGGCGGCGAGACGATCAAGCCGTCGTATGAGGACATTTGCACGGGTGAGACGGGCCACGCGGAGGTGATCCGCATCGAGTTCGACCCGGCGGTGATTTCGCTCACCCAGGTGCTGGAGTATTTCTGGGAAATCCACGACCCGACGACGCTGAACCGTCAGGGTGCGGATGCAGGCACGCAGTATCGCTCAACGATCATGTATGCAAACGAGGCGCAGCGCGCCGCGGCGGAAGCGTCGCGGCCGGCGGCGCAGAAAATTTTCCGCGATCCCATCGTGACGGAGATCGTGCCGCTCAAGAAATTCTGGCCGGCCGAGGACTATCATCAGGATTATTTCCGGAAGAATCCACACGCGGGCTATTGCCAGATGGTGATCGCGCCGAAGGTAAAGAAGCTGAAGCAGCAGATCGGGACCGCGAAATAACGCGCGGTCCGCGCCTTAAAACGGCGCGTCTTCGTCGACCGACTGGCCGGGTTCCTCGGGCAGCGGGGCGCCGTCATCGTCGGCCGGAGCGCCGGCGGTGCCGCCGAGCAATTCGATCTTCCAGGCGTTGAGGTTCACGAAGTAGCTCTCTTTCCATTCGCGGCCGCGCAGGTCGAAGAAGACCTTGGCCTTGGCGCCCGGCTGGAGGGCGGCGACCAGGGCGATCTTGTCTTTGACGCACTCAAATTTGATGTCCTGCGGGAAGCGCCCCGACTCAATGGTGAGCACGAACTCGCGCTTGATGAAGCCGCTGCCGAACGTTTGCTCTGGAAAGATTTTCTTAACGGTGCCGGTGATTTCGAACATGCGGTTACGATGAACGGGTCGGACGGACGGGAGCCAGCTACATTTGCAGTAAAACCGTTCCGGGCAGGAAACGAAGGAGGCAAAGACGAACGCAGCGGAGGGAATATGGTGGGGCGCCGGTGCCGGGCTGCGTGCGGCGGCTTGCGCTGGGGCGGAGATGTGACTCCTTACGAGGCATGCCAGAATTCACTCCCGTCAATCCCGCCGCTTCCGGTCTCGAGGTGCGCACGAGCTTTGTGCGCAATCGCAATGCGTTGATCGCGCAGGTGGATTTCGGCGAGCTGTTCGTGGACTACTACCTGCACCTGGCGGAGCACGGGCTGCGGCCGGAGCCGGCACACGATGCGATGTTCAAGCGGGCGCTCGCGGCGTTTGTGCTGCACCAGGCGACGCGACCGTGGAACGAACTCACGGCGTGGACGATCAATTTTCAGGCGCCGCTGCTGAACGTGTTTCTCACCGGGGACAACGAAACCGGCACGGTGGCGGGCCGGAGTTTTTCCGACAACGTGAAGGAAATGCCGGAGAACCTGTTTTACGCCGATGTGGTGCGCAGCGGGCCGAAGGGCGTGGAGCCGAAGCGGCGGAGCGTCGTGACGTTTGCCGGGGCGGATCCGTTTGCGGGCGCCGAGCGGCTTTACGCCCAGAGCGAACAGCGCGGGGCGCGCTATTTTCAGCTCGGTGAAGAAGAATACGCGCTGGTGACGGAGCATCCGGACTGCGATCTCGCGTGGTTCAACGCGCTGACGGCCGACCAGGTGCGTGAGCTCGCGAAAACGGAGACCGTGGTGACGATGGAGACCCGGCTCTTCCGCTGGCACTGCGGCTGCAATCACCGGCGCATGTGCGAGGTGCTGGCGCCGGCGATGCGGCAGGACCCGGACGGGCTGTTTGGCGCCGAGCCGAAACTGGAAGTGCGCTGCCCGCGCTGCGCGGCGCGCTACACGGTGACGCGCGAGGCGATGGAAGCGTTTGTCGCCGGACAGGCCGAGCGGAAATTCTGAAGCACGCGTGAGCGAAATTCTGCACAATATCTGGGCGGGAGTGACGGGCGCCTCGTGGATCGAGCAGGCGGCGACCGTGCTCGGCCTGCTGGGCGTCTGGCTCACGATCCGGCAGAGCCTGTGGAATTTTCCCGTGGGGCTCGTGCAGGTGACGTTGTCGGGCGTGGTTTTTTATCAGGCGAAACTTTACGCCGACATGAAGCTGCAGGTGTTTTTCTTCGCCGTGCTTGCGTATGGCTGGTGGCACTGGGCGCGGGGCGAAGACGGAAAAGAAAAGGTGGATGGATCCCGGAATGCCTTGCGCGTGACGCGGCTTTCACCGCTGGGGCTCGCGGCATGGATCGGCGCAGCGCTGGCGGGAGCGGGACTGTGGGGCTGGTATTTGCGTGCAAACACGGATGCGGCGATGCCGTTCCGGGATGCGTTTATTGCGTCGTTCAGCATCGCGGCGCAATGGTTGCAGGCGCGGAAGAAGCTGGAGAACTGGGCGGCCTGGATGGTGGTCAACGCGTCGGCCGTGGCGGTTTACTGGCTGGCGGAGCTGCACTGGTTTGCGGTGCTGTATGCGCTCTTTTTCGTGCTGGCGGTCGGCGGGCACTTTGAGTGGCGCAAGGCCGAGCGGGAGGCGATCGCATGACGGCGGAAGCGCGACGCATCGCGGTTTACGGGCCTGAATCCACGGGCAAGACGCAGCTCGCGGAAAAGCTGGCGGGGCATTTTCGCGCGCCGCTGGTGAAGGAATACGCGCGCGAGCGCTGGGACGCCCAAGGCGGCGTGCTCACGCTCGACGACATGCTACCCGTGGCGCGCGAGCAATGGCGCCGCGAGGATAACGCCGTGCAAGAATGTAACCTATTGGGTTACAAACCGGGTTTGGTGATCTGCGATACGGATGCGCTGACGACGATGCTGTGGAGTGATCTGCTTTACGGGGCGTGCCCGGACGAACTGCGGCGCGGCGCGGAAGTGCGCTGTCGGAATTACGCGCTGTATCTGCTGCTGGATGTGGATGTGCCGTTCGCGCCTGATCCGCAGCGGTGTTTCCCTGATCCGGCGGATCGCGAAAAGGCGATGCGCGTGTGGCGGGGTGCGCTCGACCGGCGGAATCTGCCGTATGTGTTGATCCAAGGCGATTGGGCTGAGCGCGAGCACCGGGCGGTGGCGGCAATCGAAAACCTGATGCGGGAGCAAACGGCATGAGCGAACTTTCGGCGGATTATCTGCAACGCTTCGGCGGGATCGGGCGACTGTATGGCGTGGCGGCGCTGCCGCGGCTGCAGGCCGCGCACGTGTGCGTCGTGGGCGTGGGCGGCGTGGGGTCGTGGGTGGTGGAAGGGCTGGCGCGCTCGGGGATCGGGGCGCTGACGCTGGTCGATCTCGACGACGTGTGCGTGACGAACGTCAACCGCCAGTTGCCCGCACTCGACGGCAACGTGGGGCGGCCGAAGATCGATGCACTCGCGGAGCGCGTGCGGCTGATCAACCCGGACTGCCGGGTGACGTGCGTGCCGGAATTTTTCACGGAGGCATCGGCGGAGCGGTTGCTGGCGGTGCGCTACGACTGGGTTTGTGACTGCATCGATTTGATGTCGCACAAGTCGCTGCTCATCGCGGAGAGCACGCGGCGTGGGCTGCGCGTGGCGACCGTGGGCGCGGCGGGTGGACGGCGGGATGCGACGCGGATCAAGGTGAGCGATCTGGGCGACTCGCATGGCGACGAACTGCTGCGGCAGGTGCGAAAGAAACTGAGGCGGGATTACGGTTTCGCGAAGGGCGAAGGGAATCGCTACGGGATTCCGTGTGTGTCGACGCAGGAGCAGCCGGTTTTTCCGTGGGCGGACGGGACGTGTGCGAGTGAACCGGAGGCGGGGTCGAATCTGCGGCTGGATTGCGCGACGGGTTTTGGCACGGCGGTTTTTATCACGGGCGCCTTTGGTTTTGCGCTGGCGGGCGAAGTGGTGCGGCAAATCGCGCTGGGCGAGAGCAGCGGCAAACCGGAATAACGCGGAGGGCGCGAAGAAAGCTGCGCGAACGGGAATGTAACCTATTGGGTTACATTTTGTGCGGGGCGGAGAGCCGAACTACAGGAAGAGGCGGTGGAAGTTGGCGGCGACTTGCGCGGCGAGGTCGGCGGTGGGCCGGCCGAGATAGGTGGCCAGGCCGGTGTAGACCGCGGCGATGTTGGCGGGGTGGTTGACCGTCGTGGTGTCGGGACGCGCGGGGAGATCGTAGATGCGCCACGCACTGCGCAGCGGCATCGCGGGGGCGTCGGTCTCGACGAGGAGGCGGTCGGCGGGGACGGCCTTGAACGTGACGCGCTGGCGGTCGCGCTTGGAATCGAGGAAGGAACCGTTGAAGGAAAAATACGCACCGAGATCGGCGAAGGCGGGGACCATCTCGACGGGACCCGAGTAGGCATGGAGCAGAAAACCGCGGGCGGGGAGCGGTGTGTGTTGGAGGGTGTCGAGGAGCGGGCCCCAGGCATCGGTGCAATGGATGGAAGCGGCGCAGTTTTGTTGGGCGGCGAGGCGGAGTTGGGCGGCGAAGACTTCGATCTGCTCGTCGAGCGGGGCGCGGCGGAGACCGGCGAGGCGCGGATCGTCGGGGCTGGCGCGGTCGAGCATCCAGCGGTCGAGGCCGATCTCGCCCACCTTCGCCGAGCCTGCGGCGGGCAGGCCGACGGCGGGCTTTCGAGCGGCGAGGATGCGGTTGCCCTCGGCTAGGGCGGTTTCGAGTTGCGCGAGCCAGTCGGCGGGGCGGTTGCCGCAGTCCCACGGGTGGACGCCGTAGCTGGGAACAACCCAGGGGAAACGTGCGGCGAGCGCGGAAACGGCGGGCCAGTCGGCGGGAGTGGTGCCGTTGACGACGGCACCGGCGAGACCGGCGGCGGCCAGATCGGCCGCGATGCGGTCGAGGTGCGGAGCGAGCCACTCGTCCTGCAGGTGGTTATGCGCGTCGTAGAGCGAGAGCATGGGTGGAGATTGGCACGGAGCAGGCGGAAGACACGGCAGAAAGCGGCGGGGTTTGCCTGGTGAAATAAAAGGGAGCGTGACTCACGTGGCGGCCCACGCACTCCTCATTGTCGGAGCTGGGGCCGACGGTCGGCGGAAGCGGGCGCAGCAAGCTGCGCCCCTACTTACTCGGCGTGGGCCGCGGCGAAGGCGCGGATCGCGGCTTGGACGGCGGCGAGGCCGTTCTGGCGGGTCGGGCTGAGGTTTTCCATGAGACCGAGCGCGGCCAGCGGTTCGGTATCGCTGGCGAGAATCTCCGCGGGCAGGGCGTCGCTGAAATACTCGCAGAGCAGGGCGACGAGACCTTTGACGAGCGGACCGTCGGCGTCGCAGCGGAAGTGGCAGCGGCCCGCGCGGAGTTCGCCGACGAGCCAGACTTGCGAGACGCAACCGCGCACGCGGTGGGCGTCGGTGCGCTCGGTTTCGGGCAATGGCTTCAGGCGGTGGGCGCGATCGACGACGACGGAGAGACGCTCCTGGGAATTCTCGATCAGGAGGAGATCGTCGGTCAGCTGCTGTTGTTTTTCCGCGAGGGACATGCGGGTCAGTATTCGACGTCGCGGCAGCGGGCGTCGAGCTGGCGGGCGATGAGGTCGATGTCGGCGGTGGAGAGCACGGGGGCGGGTGCGGCGCGCTGGATGATGGCGGCGGGGATTTCCTTGGGATTGAGCACGGCGACGGCGCCGGCGCCGCGGCGCATGATCATCCAGCCGGGAAAAGTGAGGATGGGCTGCACGTCGATGGGGCGGCCGAGCAGTTTTTGGAGAAAATCTTCGAGCCAGTCGGCCTGGCGCTGGGCTTGGGCGAGGCCGTGGCGGTCTTCGCCCCACGGGTAGGCGAGAACCTGGCCGTCGTAGATAATCTCGTGGGCGGCGAAGCCGTGGCGGGCGCGGCCTTTGCGGCGAGTCTTGGTCTCGATGGCAAAGACGCCGGCGGGGGCGACGACGACGTGGTCGAGGTTGAAGGGATGCGATTCATCGCCGGCGGGGACGTCGTGAAAAACGCGGCAGCCCTGGGCCTTGAGCGGCTCGAGGGATTCGGCGACGACGCGTTCGCCGAAGTAGCCGAGGTAGCGGTTGCCGCTGGCGACAAAGTGGCCGACGAGCAGGCGGGCGCCGAAGTAGAGGCTGCCGAGCAGGCCGAGGATCGAGGCGACGAGGCTGACGAACTGCCACGTGCCGGAGAGACGCGTCGTGATGAAGAGCAGCAGGTAGGCGACGAGAAGCGGGAGGACGAACGCCGCGAGAAGGTAGAGGAATTCCTTTTCGGTTTCGGCGTCGAGGACGCGGCGCTGGGATTCGCCGGGACCGCGAAGGAGTTTGAGTTGGTCAGGAAAGGGGCGGCGGTCTTTGCGTTGACGGCCACGCCAGAGGATGACGCCAAACAGAAAGGCGACGAAGAGGACGATGTAGACCGCGATGATGAGCAACGTGTCGGGCATGTTTCTAGGTATGCGAGAGCCGGACACCGGGGTCAGCGACCCCGGCTACGACAGAGGTCAAACGGGAATGAGGCGGACTTGCACGACGAGGGCGTGGGGGTCGCCCCAGAGGGTCTTGGCGGTCGGGGGTTGGATTTTGTCGAGGCGCAGGCGAAGGCGGAACGCGCCCGCTTCGGTGACGGAGAGACGGCCGAGGCGGGTGATGATGCGCGGGAAATAGGCCTTTTGCGTGTAGTCGAGCTCGGCGTCGCGGGTGATTTTTTTGCGGAGGGTCTGGCCGGCGGCTTCGATGCGGGCGGTGTGGCCGCCGCTCCATTGCTCGAGGTGCTGGTGGGTGGTGATGACTTCGACGGCGAATTTGCCGGGGGCGAGCACGGTGCCGGTCCACTCGAGCCAGTCGGTGGTTTCGGACCATTTGGCGGTGAAGCCGATGGGCGTGATGTGGAGGGTGGGCTTTTTCCCGCGGTCCGCGCCGGCGCGGGCTTCGCTGGTGAGGAGGTTGAGGACGCCGTCGGGTTCCTGAATCGGGCCGGAGACGACGGAGGGCGCGGCGGCGAGCTTCAGGGCGATGACGGTCGCCGGGGCGGCAAAGCGCAGGCCGGTGAGGTCGAGCGCAAGGCGCGGGATGCCGGTGGCGGCGTCGCGGGACTGGGTGACGGGAAATTTTTTCGCAGGGGCGACGACGGCGGTGGCGGAGAGCACCTTGGTGATGAGGCCGCGGAGTTCGAAGTGGCGGGCGGGTTTTTCGAAGAAGTGCAGGTAGAGCGTGCGGCCCTTGGTCGTGATGCGGCCCCAGGGGAAATCGTGTTCAAAAGGCGAGGGCGTGGTGCCGTAGATGCTGGCGCCGTTGCCATTGGCCTTGAGCCAGCGGCCGATGGCGCGGAGGCGGGCGGCACTGGCGGCGGGGACGCGACCGGTGGCGTCGGGACCGATGTTGAGCAGGTAGTTGGCGTTCTTGCTCGCGGACTCGATGAGCGTGCGGATGAGGTTCTCGGGGGATTTCCACTCGTGGTCGTGTTGCTTGTAGCCCCACGTGTGGTTGAGCGTGGCGCAGACCTCCCAATCGCCGCTCAGGCGGCCGGGGGGCATCTGGTTGTCGCGCGGGATGCCGTAGTCACCGAGGCCGTGGCCGATGCGGCCGGAGACGAGGCAGCCCGGTTGGATTTTTTTGACGAAGCGGCGGATGGCGAGCGACTGCGCGGGCGAAATGGTGAGCGGCGTGTCGAACCAGATCAGGCCGACGGGGCCGTATTGCGTGAGCAGTTCGCGGAGCTGCGGATAAACTTTTTCGCGGAGGTAGCGGTCGGGATTCTTCCGGGCCTTGTCGAAGTCCCAGTCGTTCCACGCGCCGTCGGGGTGATGCCAGTCGAGGTCCTGGGAGTAGTAGAAGCAAAGGGTGACGCCCTGTTTTTTGCATTCGCGGGCGAGGTCCTTCATCGGGTCGTGCGCCCACGGGGTGGCGGCGACGATGTTGTAGGGATTGGACGGCGAGTCATACATCGCGAAGCCGTCGTGGTGCTTGGCGGTGATGACGAGGTAACGCTGGCCGGCCTCGCGGGCGAGGCGCACGATGGCGGCGGCGTCGAATTTCGTCGGGTTAAATTTCGCGGCGAGTTTCGAGTAGGTGGCGACGGGGATTTTTTCGCGAAACATCATCCATTCGCCGATGTAGGGCACGCGCTTGCCCTGCCAGACGCCGGCGGGGAGGGCGTAGAGGCCCCAGTGAATGAAGAGACCGAAACGGGCGTCGCGCCAGCGGGCGAGCGAGGCACGGGCGGCGGGGGAGGCGCGGAGGGATTGTTTAACGGTGGACGGGTCGATGGCCATGGGAGGAGGGATGAAGGCAGACGCGAAAGCGAAGACGAGGAAAGGGAGCGGAAAGCGAATAGGAGGCCGCTGGATGGGGTGGCAGGCAACGGTGTTTTTACGCGATGAACTCTTGCTGTAGAATTGATGCGGGCGCGGGATTAACGCGGCGTGGATGGTTCGCCCTAGAGGGCGTCTCCGAGCTTCGGACTAGAAGGCTTACTGGCCCTCGGATTCAACTGAGGTGGCAGCCGCAATCAGAGGCATGGGGCAGTCGATCGCGATGGCGATGGCCCGGAAGAGTTCGCCCTCGGCGATGGTCACGGTGGCGTCGGTGCCGATAACGTGTGCGGCGGCGGAGAGGAGGCGTTTTTTGATCGGCAGCGAGCTGGTGGCGAGACGCTCGAGCGCGGTGTCGAGCATCTCGTAATCGCATTCATCGGCAGGGAGCAGCGAGAGCTGGGTCTCGATGTCTTTGAGCTGGGCGGCGCCTTGGAGGAAGGCGGTGGCGACGGCGGGTTCGCTGGTGGTGCCGGTGCGGGCGAGGGCGGAGAGCACAATCGAGAGATCGGCGACCATCGCGGGGAGGGAGAAGAATTCGGGGCGCGGCGCGGGGGTGCCGGCGAGCTTGAGCTGGCGGGTGAGGACTTTTTGCAGGACGAATTCAAACGCCGTGACGCGGCCGTCGGCATGGACCAATTCGTCGAGCGTGGTGACGAAGCGGTCGAGGGCCGCGGCGTCCAGCGTGCGCAACACGGGGGCAGTGAGCAGGAGGAGCGGCAGGCGCGCGGCAGGATCGAGCAGGCTCAGCGCGGGGCGGAGGTCGGCGAGCGCGGCGGCGGCGGCTTCGCCGGCATAACGGGTGACGAGTTGCTGCTGGCCTTCGCGACCGGCGGGAGCGGAGCTGAGCAACAGGCCGTAGATGAGCGACTGCGCGCGGATGGCATCGGTGGCGGCGTCACGGAGAGGGTCGGGAATGGACTGCAGGAGCTGCTGGGCGCCGCGGAAATGCGACTCGGTCAGCGTGCCGATGTCGGCGACGGCAGCGGCGGGTTCGAAGGGAATGCGGACGAGGGGCGGTAGCGGCGGCGGGACGTCAGCGGGCGCGGCGGAGGCGCGACGGGCGGTCCCGTCCTGCGGGAGACGCTGACGGCCGCTGAAGCCGGCGGTCTGGAAACTCTCGTGGGCGATGTCGACGACTTGGTCGGGTTGAAAAACGGTGCCGTCCCAGCGCGGGTCAATGGCGCGGATGCGTTCGCCGAGCGGCGGGTGCGTGGCCCAGAGGCCACCGAAGGCGGACTTGAACGACTGCGCGAAGAAGAAGTGGCCGATTTCACCGGCGTGCTTGTTGAGGACATTGCCGGCGAGGGCGTAGCCGCCGATTTTCTTGAGTGCGCCGGTGATGCCCGCGGGATTGCGCGTGAATTGCACGGCCGAGGCGTCGGCGAGGAACTCGCGCTGGCGGGAAACGGCGGCCTGGATGAGCCGGCCGAAAAAATAGCCGACGTAGCCGATGATGAGCAGGGCGACGCCGATGGCGATGATGACGGCGATGCCGCCACCCTTGTTCTTGCCGTTGCCGCTGACGCGCACGCGGCCGCGACCGATGGACCAGAGAATGCTGCGACCGGCGAGACCGATGACGAGGATGCCGAAAACGATGGCGGTGAGCTTTACGTTCAGCCGCATGTCGCCGTTGAGGATATGGCTGAACTCGTGGGCGACGACGCCCTGGAGTTCGTCGCGGTTGAGCTTTTCCATCGTGCCGCGCGTGACGGCGACGACGGCATCGCCAGGACTCAGGCCGGCGGCGAAGGCGTTGAGCGCGGGCTCGTCGTCGAGGACGTAGACCGGCGGAATGGGGACGCCGGAAGCGATAGCCATTTCCTCGACGACGTTGAGCAAGCGGCGTTCGTCCGGGGTGGCCTGGCCGGGTTCGATGCGACGGCCGCCGAGCATTTCGGCGACGGCCGTGCCGCCGCTGCGCAATTGCGACCATTTGGTGAGCGACGCGAGGCCGACGACGAGGACGGTGCCGCCGGTGATCCAGAGAAAAATCTTCGGGTCCCACCACCGCGCGAGAGCGGAAGACTCGGTGCTGGCGTAACCGTAGTCGCGACCGTTGCGGTCATTGAAGTCCTCGCGATAGCCGAGGGCGAACATGGTGGCGGCGTAGCCGGCCAGGATGGTGCCGAGCACCGCGAGGGCGAAGAGGAAGACGAGCCGCTTGGTGCGCCGGTGGGCGCGGGCCTGAGCCTCGAAGAAATCCATGGGAGCAATCAGCGCTCAGCGATCAGCAGTCAGCGGCCCGAGATTTGGACTGAGGGCT
The DNA here is from genome assembly GCA_964525935.1 of uncultured Opitutaceae bacterium. GTDB lineage: Bacteria > Verrucomicrobiota > Verrucomicrobiia > Opitutales > Opitutaceae > UBA2377. The sequence continues at coordinate 564,504 of CAZGJZ010000003.1, forward strand.
GAAAGCGGATCGCTGATGCTTAGGTGAACTTCACCTGCGGCGCGTTGCGCTCGGTGGGGTCGTCGATCTTGAAAAGCTCGGCGGGCGTAAAACCAAACATGCCGGCGAAGACGACGTTGGGGAACGTTTCGCGCGCGGTGTTATACGCCATGACACTGTCGTTGTAGGCCTGCCGGGCGAAGGAGACTTTGTTCTCGGTCGAGGTCAGCTCCTCGGTGAGCTGCTTCATGTTCTGGTTGGCCTTGAGGTCGGGATATTGCTCGGAGACGACCATGAGGCGGCTGAGGGCGCCGCCGAGGCCGGCTTCCGCGGAGAGGAGACCCTTGACGGCGTTGGCATCGGCGGGATTGGCGGCGGCGGATTGCGCGGCGGCGGCGGCGATATTGCGGGCCTTGATGACGGCCTCGAGCGTGGAACTCTCGTGCTTCATGTAGCCCTTGGCGACCTCGACGAGATTGGGGATGAGATCGTAGCGGCGCTTGAGCTGCACGTCGATCTGCGCGAAGGCGTTTTTGAAACGGTTGCGGAGGGCGACGAGAGTATTGTAGATGCCGGCGACCCAGAGGGCGACGACAACGACGATGGCGAGCAGGATACCGAGGACGATGAGTGCGGTCATGGTGATGGAGTTGGAACCGGTGGGAAAACGGAACGGACAATAGGGCGGGAACCGCGGCGCGCGAGACGGAACTGTTTATAACGCGGTTGATTGTTTCCAGAGCTCGAAGCAACTTGGCGGCGTGCGTATGCGTCATTCCCTGCTCCGGATTTTTTTGCCGATCCTGCCAGTCCTGGCGATCTTCCCTGCGGTCTTGGTCGCGCAGGAATCGCTCAATGCGCCCGCACCGTTGATCACGCTGCCGGGGATGGCCCCGGGGCCGTCGCTGTCGCCGGGCAGCGGCGCGATTTCGCTCGCGGCGGCGCAGCGGGCGCAGGAATTGGGCTTTCCCTCGGCGGCGGTGGAACTTTACCGGCAGCTGCTCGCCCAACCCGGCGCGGATCGCACGCGGCTCACGCTGGCGCTGATCACGGCGCTGTTGGATGAAGGCCGCGTGGACGAAGCGGCGCAGGCGTTGCAAACGCACGTCGGCTTGCGCGATGCGAGCTGGCAACTGCGCGCGGGGCTTATCGCGGGGCGGCAGAAAAAAACCGAGGACGCGCGCAGCGCGATCGCGGGCCTCAAGCCCGAGGATCTGCCGGCGGCGGACCGCAGCTGGTTTTTTTTCCTGCAAGGCATGCTGGCGGATGCGGTGGGTGACTTGAACAAGTCACGCGGCTTCTATGAACAGGCGGAAAACGCGGCGGTTTCCGATCTGGCCCGGGCGCGCTTCATGCTCGCACGGGAACAGGTGCGGTTGCGGACCGGACCGGTCGATGCGGCGCTCGCCGAAGAGGCCCGCAAAAACATGGAGCGGTTGCAGGGGCGCAAGGCCGGCTACGGGTTTGCCCGCACCTATGCCACGATGCTTGATGCGCTGGGCCGCAAGAGCGAGGCCGTGGCGGAGCTGCAACGCCAGTTGCTCACGCTCCCCTCGGAGGAACGCACCGAGGCCGATGATTTCCGCCTGCTGCTCGGCCTGATCGCCACCGCCGAGGAAGGCGCGGGGCGCAACGCGCTCGAGAACCTGCTCGCGAATGGCACCGATGCGAACAAGCAGCGGATCGCACTCCAGGTGCTCGCCGCGGCCTCGACGCGAGACCCGTCGCGCACGCTGTTCCGCCGCGAACTGGATCTGCTGATCGGCACGAGCGAGCCGCACCCGATTTTGGAGGACTTGCTGTTGTTCCGCGCGCAAGTTGCGCTCGCGGAAAAAAACTACCAGCAGGCGGAGGATGATGCGCGCGGGTTGCTGGAAAAATTTCCCGGTTCGCAACTCAAGGCACATGCGCTCGGGGTGCTGACGCAATCAGCGTGGGAGCAAAAACGCTATCGCAATGCCGCCGACCAGGCCACGAAGGCTGCGGCGGAACTGCCCGCGGGGCGGACGCGCGCCGAACTCGGCGTGCTGGTGGCGGAGGCGTGGTTTCGCGCGAAGGACTTTCGCAGCGCGGCCGATGCCTATGCGGCGGCGCTGCGCGAGGTGCCGGAGGGCGTTGCGCCCGGGACGCTGATGTTTCAACGCGTGCTCGCGGAGATTTACGCCGGAAGACTCGACGTGGCGCAGACGCAGCTCGACGCGCTGGCGCGCGAGGCGGCGTTTGACCCGGTCAACCGCTGGCAGGCGGAGTGGAATCTTTCGCGTGCGCTGCAGGTCGCGGACCAGACGGCGGCCGCATATGCGCGGGTAAACAAATTGCTGGCGGGAGCCGCGGGAACGACGGGAGAGGCGGGCAGGCTGCCGGTCGAATTGCGGGCGCGGATGGCCTGGCTGCAGGCGCGGCTGTCATTCGAGGCGGGGCAGGCGGAGCAGACGTTGCGCCTCGTGGACGCACTGGCGACATCGCTTGATGGCGTGGCGGCGGATTTGAAAACGGAGATCGCGAGTTCGGGCGCGCTGCTGAAGGCGGAGGCGAGTTTTGCGCTGGGGCGCCGGGACGCGGCGCTGGCGGCGCTGAAAAAACTGCGTGAGGACTTCCCGCGCGCGGATGCCGCGGTGTATTCCTACATCGTCGAGGCGGACTATTTCGCGAAGCAGGACCAGACGGTCGAGGCGCAGCGGCTGCTGACGAAGCTGGCGGACGATTTTCCCGGCAACACCTACGCACCGTATGCGCTTTACCAGGCGGCGTTGCAGGCGGAGCGGCGCGGGCAGGACGCGAATTTCGAAGAGGCCAACAAACTCATCGAGGACATGGTGACGAAGTATCCGCGGAGCGAACTGGTGTTCTACGCGCGACTCAAGCAGGGCGACCTGTTGCGGAAGCTCAACCAGTTCGCGCAGGCGCAGCAGGCCTACGAGACGCTGGTGAATAATTTTGCCCAGCACCAGGACATCGTGCTCGCGCAGCTGGCGCTGGCGGAGTGTCACAACGCGCAGTCGTCGAGCGACGGCAACCATGCGGAGCGGGCGATCACGCTGTTTGAACATTTGCGCGACCGCGTGGATGCGCCGGTGGATGCACGCGTCGAGGCGGGTTTTAATCTCGGCTACCTGCTCGTGCGGCGCGGTGAATCCGGCCGGGCCGAGGCCGTGTGGTGGCGCGATGTGGTGACGGCGTTTCTGCTCGATGAGAAGCAGTCGGCGCAGCTCGGTGCGAAGGGTCGCTTCTGGATGACGAAGACGCTGCTCGAACTCGGTGCGCTCTATGAACAGCAGGCGAAGCTCGACCAGGCGCGCGATGCGTGGGGCCTGATTTTGAAGGCGAAGCTGCCCGGCGAGACGCTCGCGAAGGCGCGGTTGGCGCGCTTCAATGTCGGTCCCGCGCAACCGTGAGCCGGGCGACTGTTTTTTGGATGTTTGCCTAACCAAGCCCCAGCAACTTATCAATTTTCCAACGATGTCCGTGTTTGATTTCAGCCTATTCGCCAAGGGTGGCCCGATGATGTGGGTGCTGCTCATCCTCGGAGTGATCACGCTCATGCTCTTCGTTGAGCGGGCGCTTTACCTGCACCGCGGGCAGATCCGGTCCACGGAATTTATCAACGGCATCAAGAACATCCTTTCGAAACGACGCATCGTCGAGGCGTTGACGGTGTGCGAGGAAACACCCGGGCCCGTCGCCGCAGTGGTGAAGGCCGCATTGCTGCACGCGGACGACGATGGCGAAAAAATGCGTTATTATGTGCAGGAGGCGGCGGTGGTGGAGATTCCCGTTTTGGAACGCCGGCTCGGATCGATCGCGGCGATCGGCCAGGTGGCGCCGCTGGTCGGTTTGCTCGGCACGATTCTGGGTATGATCACGACGTTCCTGGCATTTGAAAAAGACTACATGCCGGCAAGTGCGCTGGCGCACGGCATGTGGCAGGCGTTGCTCAGCATGGCGGCGAGCCTGATGCTCGCGATCCCGGCGCATCTGGCGCATCATTTTTTGCGGGGCCGGGTGCGTGCGATCGTGCGCGACGTCGAATGGTCGGGTAACGAGATCATGAAATTTCTGCTCACAGAATACCGGACGGGTGGCGAGGCCGCCAACGGAGCGTCGGGCGCGGCAGGGGAAACCCCGGCGAAAAAATCATGATCACGCGTCCGCTCGATCTTGCCTCGAAGCTGCGGCCGGCGCCGCGGAGCTTTGATACGCTGTTTTTCGTGAACGGCGGGCTGATCGTGCTTTTCTTCATGCTGTTTGGCTCGCGTTTCGTGCTGGCGCCGGGACTGGGCGTGGACTTCGTGATGCCGGAGATGCCAGGTGCGCTGGCTGGTGCGGCGCGGACGACGCATGTGATCAGTGTGGTGCGACCGGGGCTGATTTTCGTCGACGACGGGGCGATCAATTTCGAGCAGTTGCGCGACTGGCTCAAGGTGCAGGCGAAGAAGACGAAACAGCCGTCGTTGCTGGTGCGTTACAGCGCCAAGGTTTCGATCAACGATCTTACGGATATCGCGAGTGCGGCCCGGGCGGAAGGATTTGCCGTGGTGCTCGGGGCGCTTGAGCCGGCGGCACCGGGTGCGCCGCCGGCGTCCCAGCTATAAAGCGGTCATGAAGTCCAAGATGCATAAAGAGGAGCGCCGGATTTGGGGTGTAGCGGTGGTGGTGACCCTGCTGGTGATTGGCGGGCTGGTGCTACTTTTCCGGTTTCCGGCGGCAACGGAGGTCAAACCATTGCCTGGGACTACGACGGCGGTGGCGCCAAAAACGCCCACAGTGGGGTTGACGCGCCTGGACGGGGCTTCGGCGGACACGCTCTTAAAGGAAGAGGCGACGTTTTTTGATCCCACACCGCTGTTTCTGCCAACCGAGTGGAATGTGGCTCAGAACGCATTGCCGGATAGCTTGATGCGTGATTCCGGTCAGATTTTCCAAGACTACGCACCGAAACTCACCTTTGGCGAAGCGGGGTTGGCGCTGGCCTTTGCGCCAGCGGTGCGTGTGCCGGCAAAGCCCGCAGATGCATTGGCGGTATTGGAACCGCAGCAACCGTTTGCGGGGATGGGACGCATCCAGCGCACCGTGGCCGAGTTGACGGGGCGCGGCGCAGTGGTGGAGATCACGGCGGCAGGCAGTGGCCAGCGGATGCCGACCCTCACGGTGGATACGGCGGGCATTCCGGTCGGCAACTGGCGACCGCTGGAGTTTCTGGTGGCGGTGGATACTGCGGGGCTGGTTGGGCCGCCGGTGCTCACAGAGCAATCGGGTGTGGAGGAAGTGGATAGTTATTTTCAAAATCTACTGGCTAAAACGCTGAGAGTGGGGGAGCGTCTGGCCCCAGGAGTGTATCGTATTTGTGTCGGGCCGTAGTTTTTCGGCGAAAGTGCAAATTTGCAGTTGACGGGGAAAAATGCGCCCTGCACTTTCAACCCTCTTTCTCGTTTTTTGGCACTCCCTTGGTCTGCCCAGATAGCTCAGTTGGCAGAGCACGTCCTTGGTAAGGACGAGGTCGCCGGTTCAAATCCGGTTCTGGGCTCCATTGCCAAATTACCACGTCATCCGGCTTCCAGGACGTTAAACCAGAGGTCACTTTTCAATCCAAACATCCAAAGTCCCAAACCCACATGGCTAAAGGCACATTCGAACGCAACAAACCGCACGTAAACGTCGGCACCATCGGCCACGTTGACCACGGTAAAACCACCACGACGACCGCCATCCTTGCTGTGCAGGCGCGCAAGGGCCTCGCCGAGGTCAAGACCTACGCGGACATCGCGAAGGGCGGCACCGTGCGTGACGCTTCCAAGATCGTCACGATCTCGGTCGCCCACGTGGAATACCAGACGGAAAAGCGCCATTACGCGCACGTCGACTGCCCCGGCCACGCCGACTTCGTCAAGAACATGATCACCGGCGCCGCCCAGATGGACGGTGCGATCCTCGTCGTCTCCGCGGCTGACGGCCCGATGCCGCAGACCCGTGAGCACATCCTCCTCGCCCGCCAGGTTGGCGTGCCGAAGATCGTGGTGTTCCTCAACAAGGTCGACCTCATCGACGACAAGGAGCTCCTCGACCTCGTCGAGATGGAAATCCGCGAGCTCCTCTCCAAATACCAGTTCGATGGCGACAACGCCACGATCGTCCGCGGTTCCGCCACGGCGGCCCTCGAGGCGAAACCCGAAGGTGAAGCGGCCATCACGGCCCTCATGAACGCGATCGACACCGATATCCCGGAGCCGCAGCGCGAGATGGACAAGCCCTTCCTGATGTCCGTTGAAGACGTCTTCTCGATCACCGGCCGCGGCACCGTCGCGACGGGCCGTATCGAGCGTGGCGTGGTCAAGGTCAACGACAACGTCGAGATCGTCGGCCTCAAGGACACCGTCGTTTCCGTTGTGACCGGTATCGAAATGTTCCGCAAGCTGCTCGATAGCGGCCAGGCCGGTGACAACGTCGGTATCCTCCTCCGTGGTATCGAAAAGGAAGCCATTGAGCGCGGTCAGGTGCTCGCGGCTCCGAAGTCGATCACCCCGCACAAGAAGGCCAAAGCCGAAATCTACTGTCTCTCGAAGGAAGAGGGCGGCCGTCACACGCCGTTCTTCAATGGTTACCGCCCCCAGTTCTACTTCCGCACGACGGACGTGACCGGGATCGTCAACCTCCCCAAGGGCGTTGAGATGATCATGCCGGGTGACAACATTGCGGTCGAAATCGACCTCATTGTGCCGATCGCCATGGAGAAGACCCAAAAATTCGCCATCCGCGAAGGCGGTCGCACCATCGGTGCGGGTCGTATCACCGACATCATCGAGTAATACCGCTCAATCAATCGTTTAACCCGACCCGCCGAGGCTTCGATTACGGAGCCTCGGCTGTGTCGTCTAAATAACCACCCTACAGGCGTGTAGCTCAATTGGTAGAGTAGCGGTCTCCAAAACCGTTGGTTGGGGGTTCGATTCCCTCCGCGCCTGCCAAATTTCCGTTCATGAAAAACCCGTTCCGCAGCACCCGTATCTTCTTCGGCGAAATGATTGGCGAGTTGGGTAAAGCCACCTGGCCGACCAAGACCGAACTGCGTGATTCCACCATCGTGGTGATTGTCGCGGCGGTTATCCTCGGCGTTTTCACCAGCATCAGCGATTTCTCCCTCTACCAATTCGTGGATCTCTTCACGAAGCTGGTCAGCTAACTGCAGCCCGAACATGTCCACCCAAACGACCGCTCCCACCAGCGCCCAATGGTTCGCCCTGCACACCCTCTCCGGCCAGGAGAACAAGGTGAAGGCCTACATTGAGAAGTTTAAAAAGGTCGAGGAACTCGACGACGCCATCTTCGAGGTGCTCCTGCCCACGGAGGTCGTTTCCGAAGTCAAGAACGGCAAGAAGAGCACGAAGACCCGCAAGCTCTATCCGGGTTACGTTTTCATCCAGATGTGCCTCTACGGCGAGGACAAGAAGGTCATCAACAAGCCTTGGTATTTCGTGAAGGAAGTCGCCGGCGTCATCGGTTTCGTCGGTGGCGACGCTCCCGCGGCGCTGCGCCAGACCGAGATCGACGAGATCCGCTCCCGCATCGAGGCCGCCAACGGCAAGGAAGTCCCGAAGGTCCAATACACCGTCGGCGAAGAGGTCAAAATCACCGACGGCGCCTTCACCAACCTCACCGGCCGCATCGACGAGATCGATCCGGACCGCGGCAAGCTCAAGATTTCCGTCTCCATTTTCGGCCGGTTCACCCCGGTCGAGCTCGAATACTGGCAGGTGCAACGTCTCACCGAGTGAGCCGACGCCCTCTTTGCTACCGCCGACGTTCGCCCAACCGCATACTAAACACCCGCCACTCCCACTCACATGGCTAAGAAGATCCAAGGTTATATCCGCCTCCAACTGCCCGCCGGCGCTGCGAATCCCGCTCCCCCGGTCGGCCCCGCGCTCGGCGCTCAGGGCGTCAACATCATGGCGTTCTGCAAAGAATTTAACGCCAAGACCAAGGACCAGAACGGCATGATTCTGCCGGTCGTCATCACGGTCTACTCGGACAAGAGCTTCACCTTCATCCTCAAGTCTCCGCCGGCGTCGGTCCTCCTCAAGAAGGCCGCCAACATCGCCTCCGGTTCCGCCAAGCCCAATCAGGACAAGGTCGGCAAGGTCACCAAGAAGCAGTGCGCCGAGATTTGGAAGATCAAGAAGGCCGACATGAACGCCAAGGATGAGGCTGCCGGCATCAAGATCATCGCTGGCACCGCCCGCAACATGGGCATCGAAGTCGTCGACTAATTTCGTCCGCAACCAAACCCAACTCACCGCGGGAGTCCTCACGGACGTTCGCACCGCAAGGAGTCATCAATGCCAAAAAAGCACAGCAAACGCTACGCCAGCGCCCTCAAGGCCGCTGACCTCACCAAGGATTATCCGCTGCAGGAAGCAGTGGAGATTCTCGCCAAGTTCTCCAAGGCCAAGTTCGACGAGACTGTCGAGCTGTCCTTCCGCCTCGGCGTGGACGCCACCTCGGGCGAGCAGAACGTCCGCGGCACCACGCCCCTGCCTAACGGCTCCGGCAAGAAGGTCCGCGTCATCGTCTTCACCGACAGCCCCGAAGCCGCCATCGCGGCCGGTGCCGATCATGCCGGTCTCCAGGACCTCATGACCAAGATCAATGAAGGCTGGCTCGACTTCGACGTCGCCATCGCGACGACCGAGGCCATGAAGCAAGTCCGCACGCTCGCCCGCGTCCTCGGTCCCAAGGGTCTCATGCCCAACCCGAAGTCCGGCACCGTGACCGACGACATCCCCGCTGGCATCAAGGCCGTCAAGGCCGGCCGCGTGGAGTTCAAGATGGACAAGTCCGCCAACATCGGGGTCGGCGTCGGCAAGCGCTCCTTCACCAGCGCGCAGATCCTTGAGAACGTGCAGTCGGTCATCGAGGCCGTCGGCAAGTCCAAACCCGCCACCTACAAGGGCAGTCAGTTCATCAAGACCATCGCCCTGTCCTCCAGCATGAGCCCCGGCATCCGCATCGCGTCGGCCGAGTTCAGCAAATACTAAGGAGCCACGACCATGAGAGCTGAAAAAAATTATCTGATCACCGAAGTCGAGACCCACCTCAAGAAGTCCGACTACGTCATCCTCGCCAACTTCTCGAAGGTAACCGTCTCCGACGTCGCCGAGCTGCGCAAGCGCCTCGATGCCGAGAAGGCCGAGTTCCACGTCGTGAAGAACAGTTCGCTCCGCGTCGCGGCCAAGGCCCTCGGCCTGCCCGAATTCGAGGGCGCGCTCACCGGCCCGACCGCGGTTGTCGTTGGCGGCAAAAACTCCGCTGGCGTCGCCAAGATCCTCAAGAAGTTCTTCGAGGAAAAGCAGAAGCTCGAGATCAAGGTCGGCGTGATGGACAAGAAGATCATCACCGCCGCCGACCTCGCCAAGATTGCGGACCTGCCCTCGTTCGAGGCGCTGCGCTCGCAGTTGCTCGGCCTGTTCTCGCAAAACGCCGCGGCCTTCGTCCGTGTGCTCGACGCCAAGGTCAAGAAGGAGCAGCCCGCTGCCCCGGCCGCCTAACCCGTATCGTTTAACCCAACTTAACCATTTTTCCGGCGTCAGCCGGGGAAGCAAAAAAATCCAACCGGGCGGAGTAGGGGATACGTCCCTTAAACGCGTTTCACTTCACCGAAACCGCTAGTTCGCCCAAGGAAAGTCAACATGAGCACCATCACCAAAGACCAAGTTATCGAGTGGCTGTCCGGCCAGTCGGTTCTCGAACTCGCTGCCCTCGTCAAAGATCTCGAAGGCAAGTGGGGCGTTTCCGCCGCCGCTGCCGTCGCCGCTGCTCCCGCAGGTGCCGCCGCCGCTGGCGCCGCCCCTGCCGAGGAGAAGACCGAGTTCAACGTCGTCCTCACCGAGGCCGGCGCGAACAAGATCGGCGTCATCAAGGAAGTCCGCGCCATCACCGGCCTGGGCCTCAAGGAAGCCAAGGATCTCGTCGAAGGTGCGCCCAAGCCTGTCAAGGAAGGCGCCACCAAGGCCGAGGCCGAGGACATCAAGAAGAAGCTCGAGGCCGCCGGGGCCAAGGTCGAACTCAAGTAAGACCGCTTGGCGATTTCACTCGCACAACTTCCGAAAACTTCGGGACAGGCCGTGTATCCACGCGGCCTGTCCTTTGCCTTTTCTTTTTATCGTTCTTTTTCCGTCTCCCGCACCGCTCCCTGAGCGCGTGCCTCCGTCCTTTTTCGTTTAATCCAACCGGGAATCTCACATGGCCGACCGCACTCATTCCGAACGCATTAACTTCGGCAAACTCCGCGAAGTCATTCAGCCGCCGAACCTGATCGAAATCCAGATCACCTCGTATCTGGACTTCCTTCAGAAGGGCACGCCTGAAAAACAGCGCAAGCCCCAGGGCCTCGAGGCGGTTTTCCGCGAGGTGTTCCCCATTGAATCTTACGACGGTCGCCTGACCCTCGAATACGTTTCCTACACCCTCGGCGATCCCAAGAGCGCTGAGATCGAGTGCCTCCGCGACGGCATCACCTACTCGGTGCCGCTCTACGTGAAGCTCCGCCTCCGTGAGGAAGATTTCATTAAGGACGAGGAAATCTACATGGGCGAAATCCCGATGGTGACCGAGCGCGGCTCCTTCATCATCAACGGCGCCGAGCGCGTCGTCGTTTCGCAGCTCCATCGTTCCCCCGGTATCGCGTTCGAAGTGACGCCCCACCCGAACGGCAAGCTCCTCCACTCCTTCCGCATCATCCCGGACCGCGGCACCTGGCTCGAAGTGCAGTTCGACAACAACGACCTGCTCTACGTCTACCTCGACCGCCGTCGCCGTCGCCGCAAATTCCTCATCACGACGCTCCTTCGCGCCGTGGGTTATTCCAGCGACATCGACCTCCTGAATCTCTTCTACGAGATCAAGGATCTCAAAGTTTCCAAGGCTCTCGACCTCGAGAACGTCTCGTCGCTCGTCTTGGTTGAAGACGCCATCGACGCCCAGAAGGGCGTTGTCCTCGCCCGCGCTTTCGAACCGCTCACGAAGCAAATCGTCCGCACCTTCGAGAAGCACGACATCACCACGATCCGTGTCATCGACACCGCTCTCGACGAAGGCGCCCTCATCCGCGCTCTCAAGAAGGACCCGACTCGCAACGAGGAGGAAGCGCTCAAGGAAATCTACAAGCGCCTCCGTCCCGGCGAGCCGCCGACCACCGCCAACGCGAAAGCGCTCCTCAAGCGTCTCTTCTTCGATCCGAAGCGCTACGACCTCGGTCGCGTCGGCCGCTACAAGGTCAACCAGAAGCTCGGTCTCAAGGCCGACATCGAGCAACGCATCCTCGAGAGCGCCGACGTTGTCGCCGCCACGAAGTATCTCGTCCGCCTCAAGAAGGGCGAAGGCGTCGTTGACGATATCGATCACCTCGGTTCCCGCCGCGTCCGCACCGTCGGCGAGCTCCTTGCCAACCAGTGCCGCGTCGGCCTCAGCCGCACGGAGCGTCTCGTCCGCGAGCGCATGACGATGTATGACCAGAGCGTCGACTCGATCACGCCGCAGAAGCTGATCAACCCGAAGGCGCTGACGACCGTCATCCGCGATTTCTTCGCGCGCAGCCAGCTCTCGCAGTTCATGGACCAGATCAACCCGCTCGCCGAGGTCACGCACAAGCGCCGCCTCTCCGCGCTCGGGCCGGGCGGTCTCAATCGCGAACGCGCTGGTTTCGAAGTCCGTGACGTTCACCCGTCGCACTACGGCCGCATCTGTCCCATCGAGACCCCCGAAGGTCCGAACATCGGTCTCATCAATTCCCTCTCGACCTACGCTCGCGTGAACGAGTTCGGCTTCATCGAGACGCCTTACCGCGTCGTCAAGGATGGCCGCGTCACCGACAAGATCGAATACCTCACCGCCGACCAGGAAGAGGCCAAGGTTATCGCTCAGGCCAACGCCGAGATCGACGACAAGAACCACTTCGTCGGCAAGGTCACTGTTCGTCAGGACGGCAACTTCCTCGAAGTGCCCGCTGGCGAAGTCCACCTGATGGACGTCTCGCCGAAGCAGGTCATCTCGATCGCCGCCGGCATGATTCCCTTCCTCGAGCACGACGATGCGAATCGCGCGCTCATGGGTGCGAACATGCAACGCCAGGGCGTGCCGCTGCTCCAGACCGAGGCGCCCTTCGTCGGCACCGGTATCGAAGAGCGCGTCGCCCGCGACTCGAAGATCGTTGTCGTCGCCGATGAAGGTGGCGTCGTCGCTTCCGTCGACGCGAAGCGCATCGTCATCACCAAGGACGGCGAGCTGCCGCGCAACCTCAAGACCGACGCCAAGAACGGCGTTCACGTCTACGAGCTGCGCAAGTTCATGCGCTCGAATGCGGGCACGAACTTCAACCAGAAGCCCATCGTCAAGCACGGCCAGAAGATCAAGGCCGGGCAGATCATCGCCGACGGTCCTTCGACCGATCACGGTGAAATGGCCCTCGGCCGCAACGTGCTCGTCGCGTTCATGCCTTGGAACGGCTACAACTTCGAAGACGCCATTCTCATCTCGGAGAAGGTCCTCCGCGAAGACATCTTCACCTCGATCCACATTCAGGAATTCGAGGTCACCGCGCGCGACACCAAGCTCGGGCCGGAAGAAATCACGCGTGATATCCCGAACGTCGGTGAAGAGGCCCTCAAGAACCTCGATCACAACGGCGTCATCCGCATCGGTGCGGAAGTGAAGCCCGGCGACATCCTCGTCGGCAAAATCACTCCGAAGTCCGAGACCGAGCTCGCGCCTGAGGAAAAACTCCTCCGCGCCATCTTCGGTGAAAAAGCCGCTGATGTTAAGGACACCTCCCTCGTCGTTCCCTCTGGTGCCGCTGGCATCATCATGGACGTCAAGGTCTCCTCGCGCATCGACAATCAGACCGAGAAGCTCTCGCCGTCTGACCGCCGCCGCCAGATCAAGCAGATCCAAGAAGAATACAAAACGCAGATGGACAAGTTGCGCGAAGGCCTCACCGAGGCCCTCTCCAACATCCTCCTCGGCGAAAAGATTCCCCTCGACGTCATCAACGGCGAGTCCGGCGAAATCATCATCCCGGCCAACCGCAAGATCACGAAGACCCTCCTGCGCAAGCTCGCCGCCGTCTCCAAGCACGTCCAGATCGACCCGTCTCCGGTTCGCATCAAGATCATGGAGATCATCGGCAGCTACCAGACCAAGTTCGACGAGCTCGAAAGCGACCGCGAACGCAAGGTCGGCGCCGTTGAGGCGGGCGAAGGTGACGGCACCGGTGCCATCAAGCAGGTCAAAGTCTACATCGCCACGAAGCAAAAGCTCGAGGTCGGTGACAAGATGGCCGGCCGCCACGGTAACAAGGGCGTCGTTGCCAAGATTGTCCCCGAGGAAGACATGCCCTTCCTCCCCGACGGCACGCCCGTTGAAATCTGCCTCAACCCCCTCGGCGTGCCTTCGCGCATGAACGTGGGTCAGGTGCTTGAGACGCACTTGGGTTGGGCCTGCAAAAAGCTCGGCATCAAGGTCGCGACGCCTGTCTTCGACGGTATCCCGGAAAAGAAAGTCCGTGAATACCTCAAGGACGCGAAGCTGCCCATGTCCGGCAAGAGCCCGCTCCTCGACGGCCGCACTGGCGAGAAAATCGACCAGGAAGTCGTCGTCGGCTACATCTACATGATGAAACTGAATCACTTGGTTTCTCACAAGATTCACGCCCGTGCAGTCGGTCCTTACTCGCTCGTCACGCAGCAGCCCTTGGGTGGCAAAGCCCAATACGGCGGCCAGCGCTTCGGCGAAATGGAAGTGTGGGCCCTCGAGGCCTACGGCGCCGCGCACACGTTGCAGGAACTGCTCACCGTCAAGTCCGACGATGTGCAGGGCCGCACCAAGATCTACGAATCGCTCGTCAAGGGCGACAATACGCTGCAGGCCGGCACGCCGGAATCCTTCAACGTTCTCATCAAGGAAATCCAATCCCTCGGCTTGGATATCAAGCTCAACAAGCGCGACTCCCTGGGCTTCGGCACCTGAGTCGTCCGCATCCTTTAACAACCATCTAGGAAAGCACACATGAGCATCCAACCCTCTGAAACCGCCGGTTCCGCCGTTCGCGAAGAAGTTCGCAACGCCATGGGCGACGTGGAAAGCCCGTTCGACTGCGTCTCCATCACCGTCGCTTCGCCCGAGACCATCCGCAAATGGTCCAAGGGCGAGGTCAAGAATCCCGAGACGATCAACTACCGCACCTTCAAGCCCGAGCCGGGTGGTCTTTTCTGCCAAAAGATCTTCGGCCCGGTGCGTGATTACGAGTGCGCGTGCGGCAAATACAAACGCATCAAATACAAGGATGTCGTCTGTGATCGCTGCGGCGTTGAAGTGACCATCGCCCGCGTCCGTCGCGAGCGCATGGGCCATATCGAACTCGCCGTGCCGGTCTCGCACATCTGGTTCCTCAAGAGCATGCCGAGCCGCCTCGGCCTCCTGCTCGACATGACCGCCCGTTCGCTCGAGCGCGTCATCTACTACGAGAACTTCATGGTCATCGATCCGGGCAAGACCCCGCTCGAGTCCCACCAGCTCCTCACCGACACCGAGTATCGCCAGGCCCTCGAAGAATACGGTGACGATTCCTTCGTCGCCAAGATGGGCGCTGAAGCCGTCCGTGATGCGCTCGCCAAGACCGACATGGAGGCCACCGTCGCCGAACTGCACGAGCAGATGCGCGCGACGAAATCGAAGCAGATCAAAAAGAAGCTCTCGAAGCGTCTCAAGGTCATCCAGGGCTTCATTCACTCCAAGAGCCGTCCTGAGTGGATGGTCCTCGAAGTGCTGCCCGTCATCCCGCCGGACCTGCGCCCGCTCGTCCCGCTCGAAGGCGGCCGCTTCGCGACCTCCGATCTCAACGATCTCTATCGCCGCGTCATCAACCGCAACAATCGTCTGCGGAACCTGATGCAGTTGAAGACGCCCGACGTCATCATCCACAACGAAAAGCGCATGCTGCAAGAGGCGGTCGACGCTCTCTTCGACAACGGTCGCCACGGTCGTCCCGTCACGGGCGCCGGCAACCGCCCCTTGAAGTCCCTCTCGGACATGCTCAAGGGCAAGCAGGGCCGCTTCCGCCAGAACTTGCTCGGCAAGCGCG
>CAZGJZ010000004.1:0-520871 GCA_964525935.1 uncultured Opitutaceae bacterium
ATTACTCCGACTTGCGTAAAATGCGTGCCCATTATCCCAAGTGGGACATCACGCAGTCACTCGAGGAGACCATCCGTCAAATCGTCGAGGCCTGGCAGCGTCGGCAGAGTAGCGCATGAAGTTCTTGATTATCACTCACCTCTTTGAACCCGACCGGGGGGGCGGCGCTTCGGTGTTTTCCGATTTGTGTTTTGGCTTGGCTGAAAAAGGACACCATGTGGATGTCTTGACGGGGTATCCTTACTATCCCGAATGGAGGAATAAGGCCGAAGCAAATTTATGGCGGGTGCGTTATGAAATGATTCGTGGTGCTCGGATTGGCCGTTATGGTTTTTATATTCCTTCTCGCCCTTCCTCGCTTTTTCAGAGGCTAGTTTATGAACTTTCTTATCCGCTCAGTTTGTTTCGATCCGTTGGGAAGGGTGGCTCATACGATTTGGTCATGGTTTACTGCCCATTGCTCGGTTCGGTCCTTTTTGCTGTGCTGAGGAAATGGCTGCGTGGCGACCGTCTTTGGTTAAATGTTCAGGACATTCCGGCAGATGCTGCCGCTGCGAGTGGAATTAGTAAAAGCCGTGTCTTTGATCACATCGCTTCAGCCGTTCAGATGTTTCTCTTTCGGCAAGCAGACATTGTTAGCACAATATCCCCTGTGATGCTCCGCAGGGTTGAGGGGATAATTGGTGGAGATCGCTCTGCATTCTGTCTGCCCAACTGGCTAAACAAGAGTATGGAAGATTGTATAAAAGCTCTGCCGCGCAAGATAGGTGGCACCGAATCTCGCCCAGTGAAGCTTGTCTATGCCGGGAACATAGGCAAAAAGCAGGGGTTGGTCACCTTCTGTGAACGGCTTGCTGCCAGCTTACATGACTTTGAGTTCAGGGTATTTGGCGACGGAGCCGAAGCGCCTGCCGTGAAGGCTTGGATTGAACGGCGGCGGGACGCGCGTTTTAGTTTTGGTGGGTTCTTGTCTGAAGGTGAGTTTGTCTGTGAATTACACCTGACAGACTATTTCGTAATTACCGAGACTTCGCAGGTGGGGGCATCCTTCATACCAAGCAAGCTGATTCCCTGTATCAGCACGGGAACGCCAGTCCTTGCGATTTGCAACGCCTCTGGTCCATTAGGAAGCGAAGTCAACGAATACGGGCTGGGTATCCAGCTAGATTGGGATGCACTGCATAATCTCGGTGAAAGCCTCGGGTCTGCATTGCGCGGCTCAGAGTGTTACGAGAAACTCAGTCACTCTTGTGCAGCGCGTTCATTGGCTTACAGACGGGATCACATCATTAATCTTATCGAAAACCACGCCCAGACAACAATGGCCCAAGGCTGAGTTGAGGCTCAGTTGCTCAATATGCATTTTTCCTGCGGAAGAATGTTAAAATCATGACTTGGATATCGAACCAGAACGACCAGTTTTCGATATAGTAGAGGTCGTAGCGGATACGCTCGACCAAACTGGTGTTACCTCGCAGTCCGTTGACTTGTGCCCAGCCCGTCAGGCCTGGGCGCACTTCATGCCTAGGATTGTAGTGCGGGATTTCCTGCTCGAATTTCTTGATGAGTTCCGGCCGCTCCGGACGAGGACCTACAAGGCTCATATCCCCTGCCAGCACATTCCAGAACTGCGGAAGCTCATCAAGGTTCCACTCGCGCATGAAAGCGCCGATGGGCAGGCGACGTAGATCACCCTCGACCGCCCATTGAGCGCCGGTTGCCTCGGCATTAAGTTTCATGGAACGGAGTTTATAGATAGTAAAGGGATGCCCGTCGCGGCCGGTGCGCACCTGACTGTAGATGGCGGGGCCGGGACTTTGCTTCTTAATGATTAACGCTAGAATCAGCATAACGGGCATACTAATCAGTAAACCAGCGAGAGCTCCGACGATATCAAGAGATCGTTTGGCGATCCGGTTGGAAAGGCTGCGCAAGGGTAGTTCTTCAACACCGAGAATCGGCACACCTGAGATCGTCTGCATCCTAAGATTGGAGACGAAGACTTGAAACATGGATGGGATGAGCTTGATGGCGACGTAACGTCGTTCACATAGGGTGCTAATGTGCATTAATTCCTGCTTGCTGAGATCGAGGTCGGCAATGACGATAATATCGATGAGGGTCTGATTCAGGATGTGATCCAAATCGGCGACGCGACCCAGGTGTGGGATTCCCAGATGGTTTTGTTCGGCATGTGTGGAGGTCGGTTGGGTTTCGATTACGCCGGAAGATTCATAGGGGTGGTTGCGGTCTGCGTGGATCGCTTCAGCGAGTTTGTGTGCTTCGTCAGTCCAACCTACATAGACCACGCGTTGTAATATGCGCTGACGCCATGCGCTTTGGGATAGCCACCAAAAAAATATCCAACGCCAAGCCATCATGGCGGCGAAGGTGGTCAGACAGGAGGCGGCAACAAAGATGCGCGAAACTGATGGTTCGAACTTCAATGTCAGTGAAACCATGAGAAAGGTAACGAACCAGAAGACGGTGCCACGCATTACAATCGAGGTCACTCGATGAGGGCGAAGCAGCAGACGGGGATCGTAGAGCTTCAAGTAGCCGAAAGTGAGGATAAGAAACAGGGTGCCGACCCAGAGCAATGGCTGATAGAGTTCAAAATTGATGGCCATGGTCTCAATGCCAACCTGGCGTAGCGAAGTCTTGAACCGCAATATATAGCCGGCGGTCAAACCAAGATAGCAGATCAAGGTGTCCCCCAACAGTAACAAGGTGAGCAGGGCGCTCTGGGTGTGTGGATAGGAGCGTTTTCTAGGCATGATAAAGTTTTCCAAAGATGCGGGCGAAGTGTCAAATAAGGATTATGGGCACAGGCGTAGTTTTGCGTGGCCAAGACGCTTGGCTGCTAGCACATTGGGCTAGTGTCGAGTACCCAGAGGCAACGTCTGTAATACCGGCTCAAGCGCTGTAGCAAGTATCGGATTGTCCAGCGGCTGCGGTGAAGACAGGCGGATAAAAAACTGTTCTTCACGCTGATTAAAGCCCGTTTCCAACACATCAGCGAAACTTGCATACCATGGTGGCAGACCCTCTGTGCTATAGGACTTAGATTTGCCGCCAACCAAGTGCCAGAACCAGACATATTCCGTGGTGCCATTGGTGACGAAGGTGCGGGCTTCAGCCGGAGGAAACCGGTAGCTAGGAGCTAGGAGCTCATAGCTAGTGCCCCCCGACTCTTTGCATGTCCACCCTGCGTTTACCCAGCAAACATCGGGCGTATGACTCGCTACTTGTCGATGCTGCATTTTGCCCGGAGTCCAATAAGCAATGTAAACAGAGAGACGATTGGATCCACGGGTATAGTCCGCGAACACACCATCGTCATAGTTGAGAATCTCGCCGATGGCTTTTTGCATTTCCGGCGTATCAGCAATGGGGCGCAGTGTGCGCGTCCAGCCTGAAGGAGCTTCGGGGAGTAGATTGCTGAGTTTGCCATGAAAGGTGCGCTCCAACGGTCGGGTGTTGCCGTAAATGACCAAGGCTACGGCTGCGAGGAGGAGAAGAGCGGTGCCTGATAGTAGTATCCGCGGGTTCATCGGTAGCCGATACACAACATACACGCCGGGCTTTGATGCAAGCGGCGCGTAGAGCGCTTTACGTGTCTTATTGTGCCTTAAGTAAGGAAGTAACGATTGGATCCAGGGTAGCGTGGTGCTTCAGTCCGCGAAATGCTCCCGAGTATGGGCTGAAGCACCGCACTACGCCGAATATTACGAGGCCACCTCTTGTGAAGAAGTCGAAATAGGTGTATTTCATCTCCGTTTCCTGCGTGTGCTTTTTGAAAATCTAAAAACGCGATTGTGGGCGGGCCAAAGACCTGCCCTACCTGTCGCCGACTTATGCGAGCATGGCGGATATTTTTTAGTAGCATCGCTGTTCTATGGGCAGGGGCAGGGCCATTGCGTGCGCAACTGGCTAGTGTCGATGCCGGTGCTAAAGCGCAGGATATCGCAGCGTGGGACGAGGCCATGCTGCGCGAATGGAGCGCGCCTCGACCATGGTTGCGGATACGCGGACATCCCTTTTCAGCAAACCAGCAGGAATCGATTGGTCGTGAGATAGAGGCGTTGCATGATCTTTGCGTGCACGGCTTTCAGCCGATTCTCTTTTTGCGTTGGAGTGAGAAGTCGTGGGCTGGCGGTATCCGGTCCGGTGGCGGCCGGCGTCTGCCACTGGACCTGCGCGAGGTCTACCAACGTGGATTTGACTACGGACGGACCTATGGCGCGAGCGGAGCGGCGTTCGAAATCGAGAACGAACCCGACATTTCCTTCGTGCAGGAAAACCCGGAAACCTACGTGGCCTTCTTGAAGGCGGCTTATCTCGGAATCAAGCGCGGCGCGCTTAATTCCGAAGTGGTAAGCGGCAAGCGAGGCGCGCTAAACACTCCTGAAGTAGAGCTTAGCGCCAATCGCATAGGGCTTAAGGCGGCTGTTGTCTCCCTTGTTTATCGCCGACATTTAAGCCGTCGTGGCGGGACGTGGGAGCCTTTGAATCGTCGAGAGCTTGCCGCTTACAGCTTATCGCTAGCAGTCCCGCGGAGCACGCAATCTCCGCTCGTTGTTATGGCCCCGCTCGCGCTGCCGCCCGGCCCGTATTTCGAGCAGCTTGTGGCCAACGGGCTCTTCAGTTACACGGATGCGTTCAACTACCACTACTATGGCTATGCGGACGATTTTTCCGGGGTGTATCGGCAGTTTGAAAGCGCTGTAAAAGAGCTGGGATCTAAGCCGAAAGCGGTAGGCCGCAAACTGAATCGCTTGGGATCAGGAGACGGTCGCCAGCAAACCTCTATCTGGCCCCTGCCCTTTTATAGCTCTTTTAAAAAGACCCTGCCGATTCTGCTTACTGAATACGGCTACGGATCTCTTAGCGGAGAAGATCGTGATACGATCGAGGGACGCGTGCGCCAGTGGCGGTGGTTCAAGTCGGTCGGTGGTCAGATTCACAAGCTGCGAATCGCGGGGCCGATGGCTTTTTATTTACCGCCGTATTTGGAGGGGGGGGCATTGGAATTTGGGCTGACGACGCCGACGCAGCGCGCTGCTGAAAGTAACGATGTAGGGCGGGGCTTCCGAACTCCGCCTAATGATTCTGAAAAGGCGAAGTCCGGAGACTCCGTCCTACAATTCACCGCCGGTCCCCTGAAATTCAGTCCGCAGGATTTTGGGCTGACGCGTAGCACGCCTTGGATGGGACGAATTGGTCAACGTTTTGGCGACAACGAGGCAACGCCGGCATGGGCCTGGCTGCTGGAGGAAGGGTCGCGCAAACCGTATCGTCCGAAGGACTGGGGCGTGTGCGCACCTGCCCCTTTCCCTGTCGTGATCGATTTCATCTCTGGTGATGGGTTGGTGCAGCAAAAACGATATGGAGGTTACGTTGCGGTCCTGGCCCTCGGTGATCCCGCCCTGCATACCAAGTCCGGTTCTGGGCAACTCGTGCTCTATAATTTCTCGGATTCACCGGTGCAGGGATGGCTGAAGATCATTCGTGGGCGCGAACTACTGGCGGATGCGGCTACCGTTGAGCGCGAATGGACCTTGGAGCCAATGGCGCGAGTTGTCGTGCCCGTGACGTTTGCGGTGCCAGCCCAGGAATTCGCCCGGCGCGAGTTCGCTTTACGTTTTGCCTCCGCGACTACCTCCGAATCTCCGGCATTTCCAGCCCTCGGCAAGCAACCCTCAACCCTCAGTTCTCAGTTCCGAGCTTTGACCTCCGTCTTCTCCACCTTCTTCTACCCGGAAGCCTCCGCCATGCAGGAGACTTTGTTGCATGATTTCTCCCGGGCGATCAGTGATCAGGAATCAGAAACCAGTGGAGAACGTCATTCCTCTCCGACGGCCGTCGGCGGGCAAGGTCGAGTCCTTAAAAATATCAAGCTGCTGGCGCGGCGGCCGCTTGCGGTCGAGGAGCCGCGGCTGGAGGCGACCGGTCGTTGGAATGTTACGCGCGGGGTGCGTGTGGAGGAGCTGGCGAACCGGATCTGGCGGTTTCATATTACGGCTTTTCCGACGGAACCCAACAAGCCGGCGATGGCGGAGTTGGTGTTGCCGGACGGTTTCACCTTTCCGGATGAGGGGATGATGCGCTTCAACTACCGGTTGGTGCAACCGGCGGGAAGCACGCTAGCGAATGGGAAATACATGGATGCTTATTTTCGCACGGCGAACGGCAATCTCTACCAGGTTTGGCCGCGCCAGTATGCCATGGCCGCGTGGAGCGACTACACGGAGGTGAAGGAGAACTATACGATGGCGTTCTACGGGCGCGCCAACCTGCCCTGGCGCTTTCGTGACAACCGCCCGGTGGCGCTGGTGTTTTTCTTTCGGCCCGGCCGGGGAGCATTGCCTGCAATCTACGAAGTGAAGGATGCTCGCATAGTAAAGCTAGCGGCTGGGGACTGAGAGCCAGCCAGCAACTTGGGTCTAGTCGCTTAAATCCTGGAAAACCCAGGTCCTGCGGCCGGGAGAATCTACCGCCTCGCGACCTGTGCCCAGCGCAGGGTCAATGCGGGGAGGGCGAAGGCAGTGAAAAGCACCGCCGGATTGTGGAACGGAAAATCCACGACCGCCGTTGCCAGCGCAAGGGCTGGCCCGCCGAGGAAAATCAACAAGCCGAATTGGGCGGTAAGTGTGACTTGCCAGGCAGCGATCAACAGGCATCCGAGCGCTATCCCCCCCAATGTAACTCCTAGCCAGCCGAACTCGGCCAGAAACTGGGCAAAGTCGTTGTGAGCGAATTCCCAATACATTCGGCGCGGCTCTTGCTTATAGGTTTTGCCCACTTTTATCCAGATGGGTTGAATAAATATCTCCGGGTGATGTTGCTGATAGAGCGGGAAAAGAAACCGAAAGCTCCCGGCACCGTGGCCGACGACCGGGCTGTCATGTGCCATTTCCAAGGTGGCTTGGGTGGCGACTTTCCGGCTGATGACGGAAACGGCTTGATCCTCCTTGAGCAGGCGTTCGAATTTTTTCCAGACCTTGTCTGTATCCATTTGGGTGGCGGCGACCGCCATGAAACCTATGCCCAGCAAAGCCGTGGCTGCCGTGACGAGCGGAGGTGTGCCACCTCGGGTGCGAAATAGGAGGCGCACGACGAAGGCGAGAAGGATGACGACAAAAAACATGGCGCTGACTGCCGTCGCGGCCCGGGCGTAGGTGAACATCTGGCCAATTAGCACCAATAAGGCACCCAAGGCCCAAACGGCGCCAGGGTGGGACTTTTTCATTTGTCGTTCCGCTTGCACAGTATGCCACCAGGCAAACCCGAGGCACAGGGCAACAATCAGACAGAGAAATTCCCCGGCGTGGTTTTTATAGATAAAGCCGGCCGAAAAATACTTGGACGGGGCTTCCCAGATCCAAAGTAATTTTGTTGTTTCGGTGAGTCGTTGTAAGATCACGATGATCGCCACCAACACGCCGTTGAGCGCCAGGGTCGTGAGAATCAGTTTTGCAGTCTTGCGCCGTGTAATACCCACCCAGAGCGCACAGAGCATCAACCACGCGGCGCCGTGGATCATCAGGATGCGCCAGCCGCTCATGACGGTGAAAGGCGTGCCCTCGATGCCATGGGGGAGCCATTGAATATGTTCGCGAGACTCCATCCACCAGCCGACGTTCGATGAACGATAGCTCCAGGCGGGGTTGAAAATCTGGCAGATTATCAGCGCGAAATAGAGCAAACCCAGCCAGAAGATGGGGAAGTGCAGCAGCTTTCTGCCCATGTAGAGCCGGAGGTTGCCATTGGCATGGTGACGCTCGGTGTAGTTTCTCGGAATCAGTGCGACGGCAAAGGCAAGTGTGGCGAGGGCGAGAGCGGTCCACTGCCCCCAGAGCTTCATGCCGCCGAGCGCCCACGGGAGAAACACCAATAGCATGATGACGATGCCGGCGAGCGTGCGCTCGAGTGGATGCAATGAATACTGCTTGGCCGGCTGGCGCATGGCCGCGATGGAGCCGGCGGGACGAGGTGAGCTTGAGCCGGTATGATTCACACAGCGAGTGTGAGTGTTGGTCCGATGGCATCAAGCCCGGACGGGGTCTGTCACTGTCCACGAAACGAGTTGCAGAACAGGTTGCGAGAGTTGGTCGCTAACGACAAATGTCCCGGATTTGAGATATTCTTCCGGTTGCGCGCTTCTTGATACGAAGCTGCTTGCTCGGTGTGGATTACGGTGAAGGCACCGATTCGTTACCCGAATGGGATACAGCGGCATACTCGCGTAGCCGCCGGGATAGATCATTGGTAATACCTACGTAGCGACGTTTCTCACCTTGAGGAACGTAAATCGTGGCCATGGAGGGGAATGGCAGATTTAAAATGGTCGGGCCGGTGAGATTCGAACTCACGACCTCTTGCACCCCATGCAAGCGCGCTACCAGACTACGCTACGGCCCGAACAAGAGAACGGTCACAAAGCGGGATGCGGGCGGCGGTGGCAAGTGGTTTTTTAGAGGCTTGGGCCCTGGGTTTTTTTCACAGTGGGAAACCGAACAAACGAAGAATCCGTTCGATGAGCACTCTGCGCTCTCTGCGGCCTCCGGTTGAATGAAGACAATTCTGTCGACGGATTGGCTTGTCGCCGCGCTGCCGGTGGTAAGCGTCAGGTCTTTCCTTTCCGTGCGCTCATCTAACCGTTTCATGCTCTGGCTCTGGCCGCTAACCCTCGCGACGATGATTGTCGTCGCTTCCGGCCGCGGCCAGGTGGCGTCGCCGGCGCTGGTCGATTTCGACAAGGTCGCGCATTTCAGCCTGTTCGGCCTGCTCGCGTCGCTGGTGGTGCGCACGGGATTTCCGCCGCGCCGCGCGTGGGTGGCGGTGGCGGTGGTCTCGCTCTTCGGCCTGACCGACGAATGGCACCAGAGCTTCACGCCGGGACGTTCGGTCGAGGTCGCCGACTGGGTGGCTGACACGCTGGGGGCGATCGTGGCGGTGACGCTCTACGTGCACTGGCCCCGCTATCGGGCATGGCTGGAATGCCCGCTCGGGCGGCGCCAGACCCGGGTTGAAAAAAACGCGCCGGTCGTCCCCAATCTCCCGGCATGACCCCCGCCGAGGCTCAGAAACGCATCGCCAAGCTCCGCGCCGAGGTCGCACGGCATGACGAGTTTTACTATCGCAATGCCACGCCGGAGATCAGCGATTTCGAATACGACCAGCTGAAGGGCGGCCTCGCCGACCTCGAGGCGCAGTTTCCGGAATTCGCGAGCGCCGACTCGCCGACGCAGCGCGTGGGCGACGACCGCGTGCAAGGTTTCAAGGAGGTCGCGCACCGGCAGAAGATGCTGAGCCTCGACAATACCTATAACGAGGCCGAGCTGCGCTCGTTTCATGCCCGGCTCATGAAGCTGATCGAGACCGACGATGTGCGCTACACCGTCGAACCGAAAATCGACGGGCTCGCGGTGAGCCTCACCTACGAGGACGGCAAATTCGTTCGCGCTGTCACGCGCGGCAAGGGCGACCGCGGCGACGACATCACGGCCAATGTGCTCACGATCGCTTCGCTGCCCCGTCAGCTCACCGGCGCCGCGCCGAAAATCGTGGAGATCCGCGGCGAAATTTATCTCACGCAGGCCGAGTTTGAGCGCATCAACGCCGAGCGCGCCGCGGCGGGGGAGGAGCTTTACGCCAACCCGCGCAACACCGCCGCCGGCACGATCAAGCAGCTCGACACCGCCGAAGTCGCGCGCCGCAAGCTCTCGATCGTCCTCTACAGCCTCGGTTACTGCGAGCCGATGGCCGTAAATTCCCAGACCGAGTTGCAACAAAAGCTTCGCGCGTGGGGCCTGCCCGTCGTTGAAAAATACTGGTCCGTGCGCGGGATCGACGAGGCGTGGGCCGCGATTGGCGAGCTCGATGGCATGCGGCGCAGCTTCGCCTACGGCACCGATGGCGCGGTCGTGAAGCTCAACGACATCGCGCAGCAGCGCATCGCCGGCGCGACCGACAAATCCCCGCGCTGGGCCATCGCCTACAAATACAAGCCCGACACCGCGCGCACCCGGCTCAAGGCGATCACGATCCAGGTCGGCAAGACCGGCATCCTCAGCCCTGTAGCTGAACTCGAGCCCGTGTTTCTCTCGCTCAGCACGATCGCCCGCGCGACGTTGCACAACGAAAACGAAATTCGCGTGAAGGACATCCGCGTCGGCGATCTCGTGGAGATCGAGCGTGCAGGCGAGGTGATCCCGGCGGTGCTGCGTTCGTTTCCCGAGGAGCGTCCTGCGGGTGCGCCGGAGTTTGATCTCGTGGCGGCGGTGGGCGGCAAGTGCCCGGTCTGCGGGGGCAAGATCGCGAAGGTCGAGGTCAACACGGAGAGCGGTGTGGGGGCGGCGTGGAAATGCCAGAACTACGACTGCCGCGCGCAACGCACGGGACGGCTCGGCTTTTTTTGCAGCCGCCGCGCGCTCGCCATCGACGGCCTCGGCGACACGGTCGCCGCCAAACTTGTCGAGCTTGACCTCGTGCGCGACCCGCCGGACCTCTACGAGGTGTCGCTCGAAACGCTCGCGACGCTCAACCTCGGCACCGCCGAGGAGCCCCGCGTGTTCGGGGAGAAGAACGCCACGAAGCTCGTCGCCGCCCGCGAAGCCGCGCGCACGCTGCCGCTCGAAAAATGGCTCTATGCGCTCAGTGTGCCGGACGTGGGCGAGACCACCGCGCGTGAACTCGGCCGCCGGCACCGAAATTTTGCCGAGCTGGCCGACTCGGCGCTGCTGCGCGCGGTGTTGAAGAAGGCCGCGCTGGTCGAGCAACGCGAACTCGAGGCGCCGGCTTCGCGGAAAAACCCCGCGAAGACCGACGAGGAGAAGGCGCGCCGCAAGGAACTTTGCGCGCAGCTCGACGCCGAAATCGCCGCCCTCGACGCCGGCATCCTGCTGGGCGTGCCATCGGACATCGGTCCGGCGGTGGCGGCGAGCACGCTGGATTTTTTTGCGAGCGAACCCGGCCGGCGATTGCGGGCGAAGATGCAGGCGCTCGGCATCGATCCGCAGGGCACGGTGATGACGGCGGGGGTGTTTACCGGAAAAACCTTCGTGCTGACCGGCACGCTACCGACGATGAAGCGCGAAGACGCCGAGCAGAAAATCCTCGCCGCGGGTGGCAAGGTGAGTGGCAGCGTGAGCAAGAAGACGAGCTACGTCCTGGCGGGCGCGGAGGCCGGCTCGAAGCTGGAAAAAGCGCAGTCGCTCGGGGTTCCGGTGATCGACGAGGCGGCGTTTTTAAAACTGCTCGCCTAGGCCTGTCGCACAGCTGGTGTAGTTAGGGATATAACCCTAGTTTCAGGTGTGTGGCTTGCAACGCCTTGGGGCGGCTCGCAGGTTGACTGCATTACCTCTCGCGTGAAGCAAGTCACACCCAGTCTTTGCCGCGGTCTTGGGGCCGGTCTGTTGTTCGGGCT
Source organism: uncultured Opitutaceae bacterium (assembly GCA_964525935.1). Classification (GTDB taxonomy): domain Bacteria; phylum Verrucomicrobiota; class Verrucomicrobiia; order Opitutales; family Opitutaceae; genus UBA2377. The sequence goes on from CAZGJZ010000004.1 coordinate 11,432, forward strand.
GGTATCCGTGTGGGGTCAAGAGGCGGTGCCGGCGGCGGACTTGCGCGAACTCATCGAACAGAACCGCGCGCTGCAAAAACAGGTCAACGCGCAGCAGGTGCAGATCGACGAATTGCGCAGCAAGCTCGCGGAAATCTCGACGGCGGGCGCGCGCCAGGATCGTGAGCTGCACGCCCTGAGCGAACGCGTTGCCGAGCCCGTGCCAGTCGAGCGGGTGCCGGTGACGACCGGCGCGCGCGACCAGGAGATCCGCCTCAGCGGCGAGGCGGGACTGGCGTTTTTTGACGGTGGTCCGCAGAGCGGGTTTCCGAATGCGGAATTTCGCGCCGACGACGTGAAGGTTTTCCTCGAAGCCCCGGTTTGGAAGGACACGTATTTTTTCGCCGAGCTCGACCTCGTGACCCGGGAGGCCAACGACGAATTTTTCCACATGGGGGAAGTTTACGTGGACTTTGAAAATGTCTCCGGGCGGCTCGGCGGCCCCGACCGCGCGCTCAACGTGCGCGTGGGCCGCTTCGAAATTCCGTTTGGCGAGGAGTATCAGGTGCGCGGCGTGATGGACAACCCGCTCATCACGCACTCGCTCTCCGACATCTGGGGCGTGGACGAAGGCGTGGAGATTTACGGCGACGTGGCGGGCTTCAGCTACGTGGTCGCCTTGCAAAACGGCGGACACAAGACGCTGAACGATTTTCATCCGGGCAAGGCCCTGACGGCCCGCCTCGGCGCCGATCCGACGAAGTGGCTGCACCTGAGCGCGAGCGCGATGCACACCGGCGAACTGACGGTGGCGGGCGACGGGATGTCGGAGATCTGGATCGGCAATGGATTTTTCAAGTCGATCGGTGGCACGACGACGACGCAGCGTTTCGAGGCGAAGCTCGCCGAACTCGATGCCATCGCGCACTGGGACGGTGGGCAACTGGCCGCCGCCATCGGTCGCGCGCACTACGACGACAACGACGCGGTCGCGGATAACTCCCGCCGCTTGGATTATTTCTACGTCGAGGCACAGCAGCGGCTGACAGAGCGGTTTCGCGGCGCGGTGCGCTACAGCGAACTGCGCACGGACCGCGGCTACCTGTTGCCGGGGCTCGGTGATGACGGGGCCTTTTTCTACCGCCCGGGTGCCCCGCTCACCGACTGGCTTTCGCGGTTGAGCCTCGGCCTGAGCTACCACTTCGGTGATCCGCTGCTGCTCAAATTTGAATACAGCTTCGAGGACGGCCGCATGATGAACGGAACGCGCCGCGATCAGGAGGATATGTTTTCCACCGAACTCGGCCTGAAATTCTAGCCCGCTTTTCCTGCATGAAATACCCCGCCTTTGCCGCCCTGTTCCTGCTGGCCGCCGGCCTGACGCCGGCCTTGGCCGGCACGATCATCGGAACGGTGGCCGGGAAGGGTGCGCCCGAGGCGTCGGGTGGAGGCGACGGCAAATACGCCAGCCGCCGCTACAAATTCGTCGAACGCGTCGATTACGATCGGCTGACAGACTTCGTCGTCTACATCGACCAGCCGCTCGCGATGCCGGGGCCGCTGCCCGTGGCGACCATGTTGCAAAAGGACGCATCGTTTGAGCCGCATGTGCTGCCGATCCCCGTCGGCACCACGGTGCGCTGGCCCAACGAGGACGATATTTACCACAACGTTTTTTCGATGTCGGAGACGCGTGAGTTCAACCTCGGCCTCTACAGCGCGAAGGAAGCGCCGCCGTCGATCCTCTTTGATCACACGGGGCGCGTGGACGTGTTTTGCGGCATTCACTCGAAGATGCACTGCATCATCCTCGTGTTGCCGAGTCCGCACTACGCGCTGGCCGATGCGAAAGGCCGCTTTGTGATCAAGAACGTGCCCGCCGGCACCTACAAGTTGCGCGCGTGGCACGAGCGCCTGCCGAGTGCGGTGAAGGAAATCACCGTCCCGGCCGAGGGCGAAGTGACGGTGGACTTCACGCTCGGCCTCGCCGACTTGCCCAAATCCTGAGCCATGGCCACCTCCGCCGCCGGTCGCATTCCCCGCCTTAGCGTCCAGACCAAGGTCTTGATCCCGGTGCTGGCGTTTCTGGTGCTGTTGCCGGCGATCACGCTCTGGATCGTCGACGACCATATCACCCAGCAGGTGCAGGTGGACTCGCGGCAGACATTGGCAACGGCCGATACGGTTTTCCTTAAATCGCTGGAGATCCGCGCCGACGATCTACTCGCGCGCTACCGCAACGAGGCCAACAACCCGAATTTCCGGGCGCTCACCCTCAAGCAGGACGCCCGCGCGACGATCAACGCCTACCTCGGCGATTTGCTGGAAAAATTCAGCGGCGACGAGGTGGCGCTGTATTTTAACCGCCAGGGCGAACTGCTCTCGTCGGCACGCAAGGATACGACGAGTGCCGCGCAGGATTTTGAGCGCGCGGTGACGAATCTCGTGCGGCCGGCGCTCACTGGCGAGCTGGGTTCCGGCAGCGTTTCGCTCAATGGCAAAGTGTATCTCGTGGTGGCGGTGCCGGTGTTTGTCTCGGAAAACAGCCCGCTGCAGGGCGTGCTGGTCGTGGGCAGCCGGCTCGGCGAGAGCACCGTGCAGGAATTCAAGGCGCTCACGAACACGGAAATCCTGCTCATCTCCGATGCAAAGCAGGTCGCCGCGACGACGATTCAGAGCCCCGACCTCGACGCCGCCGTGATCCGCGAAGCGACTTTCACCGGCGCGCATGCCGTGCTGCCGGTCACGGTGAATGCGGAACACTTTCTCGCCATGGCGGGCACCTACGGCAACGGCGGGAGCCAGCCTGGGTTCCGCTACGTGCTGCTGTCCTCTTACGAGCAACGCATGCGCTCGCTGGCGGACACGCGGCGCACGCTCGTGGGCGTGAGCTTGCTCGGTATTCTCCTCAGTGGCGCCGTCGTGTGGTTGCTGGTGCGGCGGGTCATTCATCCGCTGCGCGAGTTGCGCGACACGGCCGAGGCGGTCGGTCGCGGGGATTTTTCTCGACGCGTCGAACGCTTCTCCGACGACGAGTGCGGTGACCTGGCGCAGACCTTCAACCGCATGACGGAAAATCTCCAGAGCTCGCGCGCCGAACTGGAGAAGGCCGTCGTCACGCTGAAGGGCACGCAGGCGCAGCTCGTGCAGAGCGAAAAACTATCTGCGGTCGGCCAGTTCGTGGCGGGCGTGGCGCATGAGCTGAATAACCCGCTCACCGCCGTCATCGGTTTTGCCGATCTGCTCACACAGGTATCGACTGATACGAAGACGCGCCCGCACCTCGAACTCATCGCGAAGAGCGCGCACCGCTGTCACAAGATCGTGCAAAGCCTCCTCAGCTTTGCCCGCCAGCACGCGCCTGAGCGCAAACTCGTGAAACCCAATGGCGTGATCGACGAGGTGCTCGAGATCATGGCCTACGATCTGCGCACGAGTAACATCAAGGTTGTCACCGAATTTGCACCCTCGCTGCCGGTCATCCTCGCCGACGGGCATCAACTGCAGCAGGTCTTCGTCAACATTCTCAGCAACGCGCGGCAGGCGCTGCAGACCTTTCGGCAGGAAGGCCAGATCACGGTGCGCACGCGCGTCGCCGGTGGCTTTGTGCGCATCGAGTTTGAGGACAACGGTCCCGGCATCCGGCCGGAAAACCTATCCAAGATTTTCGATCCGTTCTTCACCACCAAGCCCGTGGGGCAGGGCACGGGGCTTGGGCTGAGTCTTTCCTACGGTATTATCCAGGAACATGGCGGACGCATCACTGCGCAGAGCGAAGTGGGCCGCGGCACGACCTTCGTCATCGAGCTGCCGATCGCACCGGAGAACAAGGGCGTGCTGCACCAGCAGGACAGCGGAGCGCCCTTTCCGCGCGCGGCGCGGGCATCGGGCACAGGCCGCTCGGTGTTGGTGGTGGACGACGAGGAGTGGATTCGCGAACTCACGCAGGCGCTGCTTGAGCAAGACGGCTACGTGGTTGAGGCGGTGGGCGGTGGCGAAGGCGCGCTTGAGGCGCTGCGGCGCCGGAATTTCGATGTGATCGTAACCGATTGGAAAATGCCCGGCCTGAACGGGCTCCAGCTTTACGAGCGGCTGGCGACCTCGGATCCCGCGGCGGCGCGCCGTGTGCTCTTCATGAGCGGCGACGTTATCAACGATGTGTTCGACGATTTTCTCAACCGCCACGGCAAGACCTGTCTGTCGAAGCCGTTTCAGATCGACGAATTCCGCGCCGCGGTGGCCAAGGTGCTTGCGGGCAACGGGGCGTGAGCACGAAGAGTGTATGCGGAACCGAATTTTTAAATGAAGCGGCCGCAGCCCGGTGAGATTCGCTTTGTCATTCATTAAATGACAAACGTTCCGGGGAACTCCTGGTGAACCGGGCGAAGGCGCTGCTTTCAGGCATCGACAGCTGACCGGGGTTTGTCATTTAATGAATGACAACCCCCCGGTCGTTTATGTCACAGGATTCCATGCCTTATTCGATGAAGGTGTCGGCTGATTTGCTGCTGGCGTTGTTCGAGGCGGCGGCTCAATCGGCCCGGAAAGCGGCGCGCAGCGGAAGGTCGCGGTCGCCTGGCCGCGGGTTGGTTCCGGCGCCGGGCGCTGCGACCCCGTTGTGGAATGAACTGCTTAAGCAGGCACTGCCGCTATTGCAGAAGCGGGGAAGCCAGGCGCATTTGGCGCGGCTATTGGGCGTATCGCGTCAACGGGTGCACGAATGCCTGAAACGCCGGAAGGCTTGCCTCGATGCCGAACGGACCCTGTTGCTGTTGAGTTGGGTTGCAGCCAGACAACAGGGACGGGAGCTAATGGCCTGAAATCCGCCAATCGGGTTTGTCATTTAATGAATGACAAACCGGTTTGGGTGCGGGGTAAAGGGAACCGGCTGCGCGGTGGGTTACAGCTCTGGCGTGCGGTAGAGGACTTCGTTGCGGACTTTGATTTCGACGGGGACGAGGTATTTTTTCATCCCGGCGAGATCGGGCGCGATGCCGAGGCCGGGGGTGTCGGGGGCGCGGACTTGGCCTTGGGCATCGCGTTTGATGTGGTTGCGCGAGAGTTCAATCGCTAGTGGCTTGGGCTCGACGGGATATTCACAGATCACGTCTTTCTCCAAACCAGCGAAGGGCTGGAGCGAGGCGCTGAGCGCGAGGTGCGAGGTGAAGGTGTGATTAACGAAGGTCACGCCCAGCTTTACGGCATCGTCGGCGGCCTGCTTGGCGACGCTGATGCCGCCGATGCGGCCGCAGTCGATCTGGATGTAGCCGACGCCGCCGTGCTGCATCATCTGGCGGGCCATCCAGATATTGTGGCTGCCTTCGCCGCCCGCGAGTTTCAGCGATCCGGCTTTTTCGGCGAGCGTGCGGTAAGCGTCGAGGGCGCCGGAGACGAACGGCTCCTCGAGCCAGAGCGCGCGGGTTTCGTGCAGGGCAGGGAGGACTTGTGCGGCGCGTTCAACATTATCGACCCAGACGGTGCCGGCATCGACGAGCAGCAGGCCGTCAGCGCCGAGGCCCTCGCGGGCGGCGTGGAGTTGCTCGCGGTCGGCGGCGACGGTGGTGCGGCCAAACGGGCCCCAGCCGAACTTCGCGGCGCGGTAACCGGCGGCGGTGGCGGCGCGGCCCTTCTGTAAAGTTTCCTGCGGCGTGTCGCCGAAGAGCACCGAGGCGTAGGGCGTTTTAGGAAAGGAATTTTTATACCCGAGGAGGCGGTAAACGGGCTGGCCGAGTTTCTTGCCGAGCAAATCCCAGAGCGCGATGTCGACGCCGGAGAGCGTGTGATCGGCCTGGAGCAGATCGAGGCTGTTCTCGCGAACGAGATTGCCGATGCGGGTGATGTCGGCGACGCCATCGAGGGTCTGGCCGAGCACGGAGTCACGCACCGGTTTGCAAGCGGAGTGCGAGCGCGGGCACATCCACGCGGCGATGGAGGGGAGCGGCGCGGCTTCGCACTCACCCCAGCCTTCGAGGCCGCCAGCGCGCACGCGCACGAGCAGGGCGTCCTGGCTGCCGTCGCCGATGTCGAGCACCTCGGGCATCGACAGGTAAAAAAAATCAACGGATTCGATCTTCATGTTCTTTAAATTTATTTTGAAGCCCACGCCTGCACGCGGCCGACGACCACGATGTGCTGGCCCTGGGGGACGCGCGCGGACCAGGCCTGCGCGATGATGACGCCATCGACTCCGGCCACGACAGCATGCGGGTCGGCGTCAACGTAGTCGAAATCGTGCAGCAGGCCGACCGTCTGGCCGGCGCGCACGGTGGCGCCGCACTCGAGCAGCGGCTCGTAGTGTCCGGCAAAAGGTGCAGGGGAAAAACAAGCGCGATCAACCATCGCCACGCGTTGCTGCGTGCCATCGCGGTGGGCACCGCGCGGAGCGATTTCGCCGCGGAGCTGGCCGTGGTGGATGGCGGCGGCGAGCACGCCGTGCCGCGCGCAGCGCACGCCCTCGGGATTGACGGCGCGGCCCCAGCCGAGCTCGGTGCCGACGGTGATCTTGCCGAGGCGCTCGGCTTCGGACGGGAGCAGGCCGGGCGTCAGATTCTGGTAAGTCATAACGAGCGGCGTGCCGAACCAGCGGGCGGTTTCCTCGGTGAGGCGGGTCAGCTCGGGATCGTCGAGCGGGTGGAAACTGGTGCAGAGCGCAAAGCGCGCGACGTCGCCGCCGGAGTGCAGGTCGATGACAACGTGGACACGCGGCCAGATGTAATCGCGCACGAACGCCGCGATGCGGTGCGTGATGCCGTTGAGCGCCGGGGTTTTTCCGGCGCCGTCGACGAAGGCGCGGTTGAGGTTCACGCCGTCCTCGGTGACGGCCTCGCGCGTGTCGCTCTTGAAGGCGGGCGGGTTGAGGACCGGGACAAAAATGATGCGGCCGCGCACATCCTCGGTGCGGATTTCGCGGAGCAGGTGCTTCAGTGCCACGGGGCCTTCGATTTCGTTGCCATGATTGGCGCCAAAGGAGACGAGCCCGCGACCGGCGGCGGCCTCGGGACCGACCCAGACCGTGAGCGGGAGAAGATGATCGCCCCAGATGCTGTCGTGTTCGAGAGCGACGAGGTAATCGCGGCGGCCGGGCGAATCGAGATCAAGGCCGGCAGGACGGACGATGGTGCGGTTCATGCGAAGGGAGGGGATTGGGTGGGGGATGGGGAGGCAATCTTGCGTGGCAGAGTTCCGGCGCGGGTCCAGCAAAAGCAATGGCCGGCGGCGGATGTGACGCGATTTTGTCCGGTTGCGGGCAAGGTGGAAAGCGGCTTCATTGGCCGCATGAAATTCCTCTCCCGGTGGTGCTTCACGGCGCTGGCGCTGGTGACTTCGGTGCTGGCGGCGGATGGCGCCACAGAATTCACGACGACGGCCTCGGGCTTGAAATATGCGGTCACGACGCACGGCAACGGTCCGGCGCCGCAGGCCGGCCAGGTGGTGATCGCACACTATACGGGCACCCTGGCCGACGGGACGGAATTCGACAGCTCGCGTGAGCGCGATCAGCCGTTTGCATTCACGCTCGGCAAAAAGCAGGTCATCAAGGGCTGGGACGAGGGGTTTGCGCTGCTGCACGTGGGCGACCGCGCCACGCTGGTCATTCCGCCGGAGCTGGCTTACGGCGAGAAGGCGCGCGGCAAAATCCCGGCCAACGCCACGCTGACGTTCGACGTCGAATTGGTGGATATCAAGGAGCACGCGCTGGCCGATGTGTTGCGCGAGACGATCGACACGGCGGGGCTCGCAGCGGCGAAGCGGCGTTTCGCCGAGCTGAAGGGGAACGCCGGCACGTATTACCTGAGCGAAGGCCAGCTCAACAGCCTCGGGTATTTCTACCTCATGCGGGACAAGACGGAAGAGGCGCTGGCGGTTTTCCAATGGACGGTCGAGGCCTTCCCGGATTCGGGCAACGCCTACGACAGCCTCGGCGAGGCGTGGGTGAAGAAGGGCGACCGCGCCACGGCCATGGCGAATTACGAAAAATCCCTCGCGCTGGATCCGAAGAATGAAAACGCGGAGAAGATGCTGAAAGAGCTCAAGGCCACCGAGGACGGTCCGGCGGCTCTCGCACAGATGCAGGCCCGTATGGAGCTTGATACGGCGATGACCGCGGCCTTCGACGCGGCGGACAAGGATGTCTATGACGTGCCTGCGCTGCATGCGAAGGTCGCGGCATTTTTGGAAAAATATCCCGAGGATCGCACCGCGGAAGGCATCGTGGGCAATTTGTTTTATTATGCGGAGTCGGTCGGCCTGGCCGAGGCGAGGGCGGAGTGGCAGGCTTTTGCCAATCACCCGAACCCCAAGCTCAAGGCCCGCGCTGAGCAAAAGCTGCAGGTGGCCGAGCTGCTCAAGGCGCCGATCGAGATGAGTTTCACCGCGGCGGACGGCCGGGCGGTGGACGTGGCGAAGCTGCGCGGCAAGGTCGTGCTGATCGATTTCTGGGCCGTGTGGTGTGGTCCGTGCCGCGAGGAAATCCCGAACGTTGTGGCCGTGTATGAAAAATATCACGCGCAAGGCTTCGAGGTGGTCGGCATCTCGTTTGACCGCGCGCCGAACGCCGAAAAGCCGTGGAAGTCCGCGCGCACGGCGGCGCAGGTGCTGGCGTTTACGCAGGAGCAGGGGATGCCCTGGCCGCAATTTTACGACGGCAGCTACTGGGATAATCCCTACGGCAAGCAATACGGTATCCGCGGCATCCCCGCGATGTTCCTGCTCGATCAGACCGGCATGGTCGTGTCGTTGAATGCCCGCGGTCCGAAACTGGAAAAGGAAGTGCGCCGTTTGCTCGGCCTGCCAGCGTTGGCGGCGGTGGAGGCGAAGGCCGCAACGCCCGCGGCGGCCAAGTGATCTGACGCGGAGGAGTGGGTGGCTACTTCCCGAGCGGCACGCTGACGCTCGTGCCGAAGCGGGGCTTCATGCCGGAGCCGCCCTGGGCGTTGGCGTGCAGCGAACCGCAGCCGCTGAAGCCGAGCATCACGACCGAGAGCGCGAATAAAAGCACGATGGCGCGACGCTGCGGACGTGAGGGTAAGGCAATCATGGCGAGCTATGACGCCGATGTTGCGCAAATGTTTCCACGCAGCCCGGGTTTACGGTTTGGACTGGCCTGTTTTGGCGACCTGCTCATCGCACCACTCGGCTTCGGCCGTCCATTTTTGCTGGCGATAGAATTTTGCGAGCTCGCGGTAGCGTTTGCGGGCGTCGAATCCGGTGCTGTGTTGCAGCTTGCGCAGACACACCGGACAAAGGCGCACGGTGCGCCGGTCGGCTTCCTCGAGGTGGTTCGAGCCGTTGACGACGCAGTCGTAATAGATGCAGTGCTCCATGCCGAACATGTGGCAGGCCTCGTGCACGAGCACCTTGCAGCTGCGGAGCAGCATCAGTTCGCGAAAGTTGTCCGGTCGTTCTTCATTGAAGAAGTCGGGATCGAAGCGCGCGAAGCTGTATATGCCCACGCGGTTTTGCAGGGTCGCCTCACCGAATACGAAATTCCACGAAGGCGTCGGGTAAAGGTCGCGCATCGTGATACCGAGCAGGCAATAGGCGTCGGGCGGCAGCCGGGTGGCGAGAAACTGGCGCACACTGCGGGTAAGAATCTGCACCTGCTTCGAATGAGGATTAACGCGCGGGTCGAACTCAAGGTCGCCGAGTTTGTAGGCCGGCAGGATTTTAACCTCCATTTGAAAGAACGTGGCGGCATAGCGGCGCAGGGTTTCGAGCGAGGGACTGCTGCCGGCTAAAAAATCCCCGATCGGCAGCAGGTAGATGATGCGCCGGGTAGCGCTCGGGAGGTTTGGCTCGGAAGCGGCGAACGCGGAATACGTCTGCCCGCGTTCCGGGTGTTGGGCGAGCCAGTCGCCGCGTTGGGGCATGGTGATGAGATTGAAATCATCGTCGGGCGTCAGCAATACGCGCAGGGCGGGCGGGACATGGCTAAGATCACCCAGCGCCTCAGCCCGTTCAACGGCCGTGGGTGAGTTGAAGGCTGCGAAGGCGCTGGTCGCTAGCATCGCCGCAAATACGGCGCACCGGAATTGCCTCATGGCGGTAAGATAGGACTGCGCTCGGGATGACCAAGCGGGAAAATTCCCCGCAGTCTGCAACTACGGCTCAGACGACGACGACCGACTGCACGATGTGGCCTTGGTGCAGGAGGGTGCGCGGGTGGCCGTCGGCCCAGACGCGCAGGCCGTCGGAGTAAACGACTTCGCCATTCGGACCGAGGTCGAAGGCGACGACGTGCTCGGCGATGACTTCGGCGTCGCCGGTGGCGGGCTGGCGGATGAGCTCCCACGACTTTGGCACGAGCTGGACGCTGTCGTGGTTCCGGTCTTTCGCGTTGAGCACTTTTTCCAACTGCACGGGCAGGCCTTGGAAAGTCGCGTAGCGGACGCGCTGGGGCGGGGCGTCGGGGCCGCCGCTGGGTTTCAGGGTCTGTTTCCCAAACATGCGGGTGAAGGCATCGAGAAAACCAAACACAGCGGTCGCAAGATGCCAGGGCACGAGGAGGAAGTGTTTCAGCTTTTTCCCGAACGAGACGTCGTGCCGCTCGTGATAGGGCCGGCGGATGTAGAAAAGCGCGCCGTCGGCAGCGACGCGCGGGGCGAGGTAGTCCCACTGTGCGTCTTCCAGCACCGTCTGCAGATCGCCGGTGGCCAGAGTCAGCCGGCAGATGGTCGAGGGCGAGAAGGCGACGATGTGGCCCTGTTCGTCGCGGCCGACGCCGGACGATTGGAAGTAAACGACGCCCGGCTGCGCGGGATGGTGGGCCGGCTGCGTGTCGTGCCCGTCGCCTGAGGTGACGGCGTCGCGCCGGCGCGTGGCCTCATCCATCAGCTCGAGTTTGCCGAGATCCTCGCGGTTGCGCGAAGAGACGACGACCTGGCCGCTGGCCGGCTCGGCGGAGAGACCGCCGGAGTCGAAGTCCTGCCGGTGAAACAACCGCCACTCCTCGCGCGAATCGAGGCGGTAGCGGAACAGTCCCGAGCTGGCCGACATCGCGAGGGTGTAGAGCAGTTCGCCGGGCTTGGTGCCGCGGGCAACGTGGCGGAACGCGGGCGCGCCATCGGCGGCCTGCGCGGACTGGCGACCCCAGACGACTTGGGAGGAAAAAGGGCCGCCGGCATCGCCGCGCTCGGCGTTTTTCCACGCATGGCGTTCGTTGCGGGCGGAGGCGCGTTCGACGGCGTCACGGGCGAAGGGGCTCTCGATCTCGACGGCGTCGCGGCCGTCCTCCTTGAGGTAAAGTCTGCCTTCGGTGATGAAAACGAAACGCATGCGACGGGGTCCGGCGAGAACACCGGCTTCGGGCGTGCGGCGCAAGCGGGGAGTGCGGCCGTTTGCGAAACGGCGCATTCTGCCAATGCTGAAGCTCCAGCCATGATCGACCTCCTTTCCGCTCCGCCGACTTCGCCCGAATCCGCCCGCACTCCGCCGCCAGCCAACGATGATACGTTGCTCGACGCCTACTCCGGCGCGGTCAGTCGGGCGGTGGAGCAGGCGGGCGCGGCGGTGGCGCACATCGAGGTGCGGTCGCGGCGTTCGACGACGAAGACCGCCGAGGCGGAAGCGGGCGGCAGTGGCTCGGGGTTCTTTCTTTCACCTGATGGTTATGCGCTGACCAACAGCCATGTTGTGCACGGGGCCACCGACCTGCGCGTGCATCTGGCCGACGGACGCCAACTGCGCGCCGACCTCGTGGGCGATGATCCGCACACCGACCTCGCGATCGTGCGCGTGAGCGGCGAGGCGTTGCCGCATCTTACGTTGGGAGACTCCGACCGCGTGCGGCCGGGTCAGATCGCCATCGCGCTCGGCAGCCCGATGGGCTTCCAGCAAACCGTGACGGCCGGCATTGTGAGCGGGCTCGGTCGCTCGCTACGCGCGCAGTCGGGCCGGATGATCGACAACATCATTCAGACCGATGCCGCGCTGAATCCCGGCAACTCTGGCGGTCCGCTCATCAACAGCCGCGCCGAGGTGATTGGCGTGAACACGGCTATCATCCGTCCCGCGCAAGGCATCTGCTTTGCCATCGCCAGTAACCTTGCGCGCTGGGTGGCGGGCTGGCTCATCAAGGACGGCCGCATTCGCCGCAGCTATCTCGGCGTCGGCGGACAAACCGTGCCGCTGCTCCGCGCGCTCGTGCGGCATTTTCACCTGAACGTGGAGAGTGGCGTGCTGGTTTCGCACCTCGCGCCGGGCAGCCCGGCGGCATTGGGCGGCGTGCGCGAGGGCGATCTCATCGTCGCACTCGACACGCATCCGGTCACGGGCGTCAACGCGCTGCACCAATTGCTCACGGCCGACTACATCGACCGGCCGGCGTCGTTGTTGCTGTTGCGGCACACGGAGCGGATCGTGGTCAACGTGACTCCGCGCGAGATGCCGGAGCGGACGCAGCCGTAAGCTGCGACGAGCCGATGCCTGCGCTTGCGGATGAACCGCGGGCGCAACAACGTGTCGTCTGTTTTCTCCATGCGCCGTTACGCTTCCGATCCTTCCGACGACCACCAGCCGCTCACGTGGCTGAACGGCCACGCCATCTACGCGGCGCACTATCTCGTCGTGGTGTTCGTGGCGTCGATGATCGTCACGACCCTGCTGATGGCGTTCAACGTCGCCTTCCATTGGAACTGGCTGCCGTTCACGAGCCACGGCGTGCTCCGCGGTGAAGTCTGGCGCGTGCTGACCTACGGGCTGGTGAATCCGCCGAGCCTGGGGTTTGTCGTCGATATGTTCATGATCGTGTGGTTCGGCCGTGAACTGGAGAAATTTTTTGGGCGGCGCATTTTCCTAAGGTTCTATCTTGGGCTCTACCTGCTGACGCCGCTGCTTTTCACGGTGATCGGTGTATGGCGACCGATGAATCTCATGGGCGTGTCCGGCTCGCTCGCGCTGTTCGTGGCGTTTGCCACGCTCTACCCGAATGCGGTGATGCTCTTCAATCTGCTGGCCAAGTGGGTCGCGATCATCCTCGTCGGCCTCTACACGCTGATCGCGCTGTCGAATCGCGATCTGCTCTCGCTGATCTCGCTCTGGGCGACGACGGGCTTTGCCTATGCGTTCGTTCGCTATGAACAAGGCGTGCTCCGGTTGCCGGCGCTACCGCGCCTGGGCAATCCCTTCCGGCGCAAGCCGAAGTTCCGCGTGTTGCCCGATCTGCCACCGGCGGGGTCGCGAGGCGCGGCCAGGACGGCGGCGAAGGAAGATTCGCGGACGGAGGTCGACGTGCTGCTCGATAAAATCGCGAGCAACGGGCTGTCGAGTTTGACCGCGAAGGAGCGGGCCAAACTTGAAACCTATCGCGAGACCTTGCTGAAGAAGCCGGGGCAGCGGTGACCCGCCGTCGCCAAGCCTAGGGCGGGCAGGCCCACTGTTGGCGTGAGATGATTCCTGACTGCGCAGGTCCAAAGACTTGAGGCGGGGTTCGGAGACCCCGCCCTACATCTTGCCGGCGAAGATCGTGTTTTTCAGGCCGCGCTGGTTTTCGTAGATTGAGCCACCGAATTTGGCGGCGGGCAGTGGCAGGCGCACGGGCACCGGCGTGAGGCGGGGGACGTTGACGGGTTTACCCTGTAAAACGGAATCGGCGTAGGTTTCCCACGGCTTGTCGCCGGGCAGCAGCGGCCAGGCGTCGGCGGCGCAGTATTGGTAGAGCAGCAGGCGGCGCGTGCGCGGGGAGCGGTTGGGCGCGGAGCCGTGCAGAAGGCGCGTGTGGTGGATCGAGATGCCGCCGGCCTTGAGGATGATGGGCACCGCGTTGTCGGGGCGGAAAGCGGGGTCGCTGACGGCGCCGATGAAGACACCGTCCTGATGGTGATCGAGCAACGGGCCGCGGTGGCTGCCGGGGATCACCATGAGGCAGCCGTTTTCGAGCGTGGAATCGTCCATCGCGATGCCGACGGCGAGGAGGTCGTCGTTGGTGTGCGGATAAAAGGCCCAGTCCTGGTGCCACTCCACGGGGCTGCCGACATCGGCGAGCTTCAGGTTGAGCTTGTTGCCGTTGCTCGTGATCGCGGGGCCGATGAGCTGGCTGACAATTTGCAGCAGCTTTGGGTGGCGGATGGCGCGGCGGTAAACGTCGTGCTGCTTGATCGGATCCTTGAGCCGGCGCAGGCGCGGGTTTTGCGGCGTGTGGCTCGGCTCGAGGTCGAAGACGGCGTCGTTGACGGTGACGGCGCGGGATTTTTCGACGAAATCGTCGGTGACTTGGCGGAGCTCCGCGATTTCGGCGGGAGCGAAAACATTCTCGATACCGAGATAACCTTGGTCGCGGTAAAACTGGATTTGGTCAGGGGTGAGCATCGGCGGCGGGTAACGTTGCGCGGTCGGGTGGGGTGGGCGGGGCGGCGTGATGGGGGCAGGAATGACCGGAGCGGTCAAGGCGGAGGCTGGTGGTTGCCAGGGTAGGCGCGGGTCTTTGACCTGCGCCTACCGGGTTCGCTCGACTTGGTGCGGGGCAGAGACCCGCACTCCGGAGACGTTCAGTTTTTCGGCTGCCAGCGAACTTCGTTGGCGAGTTCGAGCGCTCCGACGTGGGCACCGCGGTCGCCGGCGGTGTAGATGATGCCGGGCTCGTCGGGCACGCGGTTGTGACCGGTGGCACGCTCGAGGTTGGCGAGCCAGTGGGCCCGGGTAGCGTCCTCGGGCTGGAGGATTTCGCTTTGCAAGGTGAGGAGACCATCGTCCGACCAGAGGCGCACGACCTCGGTGGTGGGGTGGCCCCATTCCTTGGCGGGATCCCTGGCCTCTTCGGGCGTGAGCTTGGAAACGACAGCGACGATCGTCACGCGGCCCGAGTCGCTGAACGAGATGCCGCCGCCCATGTTGAGCGTGATCGCGCAGCCGTGCCACGCCGCGGGTAACGACGAGGTGAGCTCGCGGCGCGTCCAGCCGCCGCTGGCGGCAGGCGTGGCGAGGAACAAGCGGGTGATACCGGCTTGGATCGAGGTGTAGACGAGATGCGGCACGCCTTGGGCGTCGACGGAGAGCGGGCCGGATTGGAACTTGGGGCCGTCGGGACCTTCGTCGGGTGCGACGACGTCCACGGTGTCGGCCATGGCGGGCAGCGTGACGGGTGTGCCGTCGGCCTTGGCCCAGGTTTCGCCGGCGTCGTGGCTCACGAGGTAGCCGATGGTGTGCCGCGGATACGCCGTCTTGGGTGGGTGACCCTCGTAGAGCCGGGTGTTGAGGTGGATCGTGCGGTGGTCAGGGCCCCACGCCATGCCGACGGCAAACTGCGAGTAACCGGCTTCGCGTGAACGCAGCAGGGTGCTGACCTTGCGCCACTCGCCGCCGGGAGGTTTTTTCCACAGCTCCTGCTCAACGGCCAGATGCTCCTGTGGCACGCGCTGCGCGTCATGAAAACCGCGGCGGGCGGTGAGGATCAGCGTATCATCCGGCGCGCACAACATGGTCGGGAAGCTGAGGCCCTCACCGAATTGCTCCTCGGGACCCCACGCCGAGGCATCGTTGGGCCGCAGGGAACGACGGTAGCGAAACACGTCGTGATGCGGATAATAGACGATGTGCAGGTAACCCTGGCTGTCGACGGTCAGGCCCGGGCCGCCGTGATTGTCCATGGCCTCGCCGACCGTAGTGGCGGGCGACCACTCACCCGTGGTGCGGTCGAGCGTGCGAATGCGGACGCGAAATCCCTCGGCCTCACCGTCGAGCCAGGCGACGTGCGTCCGGTCGCCAACCGTGATGATCTTTGCCTGCTCGCTGTAAGCCGTCGCCCGGCCGGAACCGACGGTGGAGAGGACGACGGGCGGGGCGGCGAGGGCCGGGCAAGTGTCGAGAACGGCAAAGAGGATGACGCAGGCGAATCGACGGAGAACCGGCGGGGTGAGGGCCATCATGCGGCGCAGTTTTTATTTTGCCCGGACCGGTGGCGAGGATGCAGTTCGGAAATATCCGGCGGTTACCCGGAGCTTGTCATCGACGGTCCGACGATGGTTGATCAGCGCATGTCCCTGTCGCCGATCAACCCCGAGGCTCTCACCCGGCACCTGCGCCATCTGACCGAAACGATCGGAGTGCGGCTGGCCGGCCAACCCGGCGAGGCGGCCGCCGCGGCGTATGTGGCGCGGGAGTTCGAGCAAGCCGGCGCGACGGTGACGTTGGAGAAATTCCCCGTGCAGGCGCGCGACGTGCGCGAGCAGCAGCTCCAGGTTTTCTTCGATGGGACGTGGCACGACGCGGCCTGTTCGCTCTTTGCCAACACGCCCGGCACGAACGGCGCGTGGGTGGAGGCGCCGCTGGTGTTTTTCGAGGGGCCGACCGGTTATCAGCAGCCGGACCTCGGGCCGGCGTTGCGCGGCAAGGTCGTGCTGCACCTCGGCTGTCACATCGAGTCGCGGGAAAACTACCGGCGGCTCATCGCCGCGCAGCCGGCGGGCCTGCTGATGGTGGATGTGCGCTACCCGGGTGCGGCGGCGCTGGCGGACGCGATTTTTCCGGTGTATGCGGCGACCTGCGGGGCGGTGCCGTCGCTCAATGTCGCCTACCTGGAGGCGTGGCGCTGGCGTGAGCGCGGGGCGACGCGTGCGCGGTTCCGCGCCGTGGGCGGACCGCGACCGGCGGAGTCGGCCAACGTGATCGCCGACCTGCCCGGCAGCGATCCGGCGGCGGGAGTGATTTATCTCGGCGGACACCATGACACGCAGGCGGATTCCGTCGGCGCGGACGACAACGGCTCGGCGACGGCGGGGCTCATCGAACTCGTGCGCGTGCTGGCGCCGCAACCGCGGCGGCGGACGATCCGGCTGATTTCGTTTGGCGCGGAGGAGCAGCTTTCCGTCGGCAGCAGCGCGTATGTGCGGCGGCACCGGGCGGAACTCGCGCGCGAAGGGAAATTTATCTTCAACCTCGACAGCTTCGGTTCGTGGCTGGGCTGGAACACGATCTCCGGCAGCGCACCCGTGGAGGCCGACCGGCGGCTGGCGGCGCATTTTGCCCGGCAGGGGCAATACTTCCGGCGGGATTACGGGGTGCTGCCCTACGCGGATCATTTTCCGTTTAACGCCGCGGGGGTGCCCGGGCTCACGCTGATGCGGCCGAACTGCGCGGGCGGACGGTTTTTTCACCACCGGCCGGATGACGACCTGAGCCGGGTGGATGTGCAGCTGATGGCGGCGGTGCTGACGGCGACGGCGGATTTCACCCAGGAACTGGCCGGGGCCGGGACGTTGCCCTTCACGCGGGAGCTGCCGCCGGCGGAATTGCCGGCCATTGCACATTGTTGGGAAGATCTTTTTGGTGGCTGGTGAACTTTTGTCCACGACGCGGATCGTCCCTTGATCGCATGAAACTTATCCTAACCCTAGCTGCCCTGACCTTTGCGCTCGCCCCGAGTGCGTTTGCCCAACCCGCGGAGGGACCCCAAGGCTGGTCGACCGAGCTGGGCGCGGGTTTGATCACGTCGCCGTCATTCCCCGGCGCTGATGAACAGCAGGTCACGCTCGTGCCCGATGTGCGCGTGAGCTACAACGAGGTGTTCAGCGCCTCGGTGGCCCGGGGCGTGCGCTATGTGGCGTGGCAGGATGGCGCGGTGCAGGCCGGGCCGCTCGCGCGCATCGATTTTGGGCGGGATGAGGAAGGCGACAGCCCGTTTCGCATCGCGGGTGACGATCCGGTGGCGCTGAAAGGATTGCACGAGGTGGACGCCACCGTGCTGGCCGGCGCTTTTCTGGCTTACAGCAAAGGCGACTGGACGGCGGAGGCTGAGTTGCTGCGCGGCCTCGGCGGCCATGAAGGCATCGTGATGATGCTGTCGCTCGACTATACGATCAAGATCGCCGCGCCGGAGGGCCGCGGACCGCGGTGGCTAATCGCCACCGGTCCCTGGCTCCGCTGGGTGAACGCCGATTACAACGACGCCTACTTTGGGATCACCGCGGCTGATGCGCTGGCCAGCGGTTTGCCCCGCTACGAGGCGGGCGGCGGCGTGAATGCCGGCGGTTGGGCGGTGCGGGTCGTGCGGCCGCTGAACCGGCGCGCGGCCGTGGTGGCTTTTCTCAATTACGAAAAATTACTCGGCGATGCGGCGGATTCACCGCTTGTGACGCAACGCGGGAGCGCGAACCAGATTTCCGCGGGATTGTTCGCGAGCTTCAAATTGTAGGGCGTTTCGCGCCCGGCCGGATCGGCCGGGTGGGCGGCGCCAGCTTCAGGCGCTACGGACCGGGTTATCAGCACTGGCCGCGAGTTTGGCGGCCGTGCGACGGGAGCAGACGCGGGCGATCGGGTATTTGATCCCGCCATAATAAAAGCTGAGCAACACGAGGATGCCGATCAGGGCATAGACGAGGCCTTCGAGCGTGGTCGGCACGGCGGGCTGGAAGGCAGTCCACGTGGCGCGGGCGATGGCCGCATCGAGGTGTTGTAGAAAAACAAACGGCCGCGACCAGAGCGACGCGTCGTGCAGGGCGGTTTGCGCGGCGGCGAGGGTATCGACGCGCGCCACCGTCTCGGTCATCACCCCGCCCAGCTTGGCGACGGCGGGTTCGGCGTTGGTGGCGGTGCGGTGGATGAGGTCGTCGAGTGAAATGCCGGAGGAAGCCGCCGCGTTTTGAAACTGCTGCAGCTGCCGGCGGGCTTCATCGAGATGGCCGCCGAGGCGCTGGTAGTATTGCTGCATGAACTCGGGGGCCTGCGAAAAAAGCACGGCGCCGACCACGCACAGAATGCGGTCGAGCAAGCCTTCGCCGGCATTGAGCACGGTGCGTCCAGGTTTCATGCGGCTAACATGAGTGCGCGTTTGGGTAAGGCAAGCGGGCTCACCGGGGTGGCGTCATGGGGTGGGACGTTCTGCTGACTGGCGGAACTGGGCGCGCCGTTGGGCGGCGAATCGCTGGCTATTCGCCGCGGGCGAGGCGCCCGGCCCTACCGGGGCGCTCACGTCCCCAGCGGCAGCGTGAAGCAGAAGGTCGCGCCCTGGCCGGGGTCGCTGCGCGCCCAGATTTTGCCGCCATGGCTCTCGACGATCTTTTTGCAGATCGAAAGGCCGAGGCCGGTGCCGTGCGCCTTGCCGTGGGTGGCGAAAGGTTGAAACAGATTCGCGGCGATCTCCGGCGCGATGCCCTTGCCGGTGTCCTGCACCTCGACGCGGAGTGCGCCGGGTTCGGTGGCGAAGCGCAGGGTGACCTGGCCGCCGCAGTCCATCGCATCGACGGCATTGTTGACGAGATTGTAGAACACCCGCGAAAGGCGCTGGGCGTCGAGTTGCACCGTGAGCTCGGGGATGGGGCTGGCGATCTCGAGCGTCGTGTCGCGCCCGGCGATCTCGGCGCGGATTTCCTCGGCGAGCGGATGGAGAAAAGCGGCGAAGCTCACGGGGGTGAGGTTGGCCGAGCGGCCGGAGGGGCGCGTGACCTCCATGAGCTCGTTGAGCATGTTGGTCATGCGCTGCACCTGTTTATTGATGTGCTCGGATGCCTTTTGGCGGGCGGCGGGGGTGGCGCGCTCGCTGCAGGCGAGCTGGCAGGACAGGCTGATGGTGCTGAGCGGGCTCTTGAAATCGTGGACGATGGTGCCGGCGAACCGGCCGACGGCGGCGAGCAGCTCGGCCTGCATGATTTCGTCGAGGTATTTCTGGTTCGCCGAACGCATGCGGCGGCTGAAATCGCGGATGAGGTTCAGCGCGAGGTGCGGCCGGCGGTCGAGCAGCTGGAGAAACTCGTCGCGGCTGAGGAAGAGCATGCGGGCGTCGGTCTCGGCGTGGGCGCTGGCGGAGCGCGGCGCGGCGTCGAGCACGGCCATCTCGCCGAGGAAGTCCCCCGGTCCGAGGTTGGCGAGCACCCGCGGTTCGTTGTTGCCGACGACGGCGGTGATCCGCACGCGGCCCGTCTCGATGACGTAGAGGCCATTGCCGGGATCGCCGGTGGCAAAGATGAGATCGCCCGCGCGGAAATTGCTCACCTGGTCGGGCCGTCCGAGTGCCTGCAACTCAGCGCTGAGCGAGCCAGGAGGAATAGTGTCGGACGAGGGCGGCATGAATTGAGGCAGAGCAGGTTCTAGGCCTGCGGGTGCTCGGCGCAAGGGCGGAGAGTCCCGCAGGCGGGGCCGGAGGGACCGGTGGTCTGCCTCTGCTTTTTAAGGCACTTGCTCAGGCCTCAAGGCGCTTCCGCCGGAGCAAAAGCATGGTTGCGGCCAAGGCGCTCACCCCGAGCAGCAGCAGCTCCCAGGGACGATTCGGATCGGAAGGCGCGCCGCAGAGTTCGTTCCCGCCGAGTCCGAGGACGGCGCCCAAACCGAGGTAGCCCAGGAGGCACATGGCGCATTTGGGCGCGAGCGCGAGCAGCGCGGCCGACAGCAGCCAGCGGCGCAGCGTTTTAGGCTTTCGCCGGGGCGGAGTCATAGCGGTCGTGGTGGCGCACCCATTCCATGCCGTAGTCGAGCTTCGCCTCGTCGCGGCCTTTCGGGACCAAGTCGAGGATCGTGTAGGTGCCCATGATGAACTCCACGCCGCGTCCGTAGGTGGAGTAGGTATGATAAATGTCACCGGCGGTATCGCGGGTGAAGACGCTCACGCCCGGAGCTTCCTCATGGGGAAAGGGCCGCCGGCCGTAGTTGTAATAAACCGAGCCGCGCGCGAGTTCCTTTGTCGTGAACGACACGTGAAAATCGAAATTGAAATCGCTGTCGTGGGAGGAGACCCAGTTGACCTTCCAGCCCATGCGTTTTTTGAAGGGCAGGATCTCGGCGAGCGGGGCACGCGAGACCGCGGCGAACGCGACATCGCGGGCCGGCAGATGCACGGCGGCGGCGTTGAAGTGGTCCATCATGAACGAGCAGCTCTTGCAGCCTTCCTCCCAGTCAGGTCCCAGCATGAAGTGTTGGACGACGAGCTGGCTGTGACCCGCGAAGAGATCGCCGAGTGCGACCCGGCCGCGCGGTGCGGTGAAGGTGTAGTCCTTGGTGACCTTCACCCACGGCAGGGCGCGGCGGGCGGCGTTGAGTTCGTCCTGCAGGCGGGTGAAGGCCTTTTCCCTTTTCAGGAGGGCGCGGCGGGCGGTGAGCCAGGCCTTGGGCGTGGCGGTCTTGGGTCGGGTGAACGTGGAGGCAGGCATGGGAGGAACGGAAAGGGGCGGGTGGGTGCGGTTCAGGAACGCGGGAGCTGTTTTTCGTAGATCGCCTTGAGGCGGGCATGAGTGGCCCAGAAAGGTGGGAGCGGGACGTCTTCGAGTAGCGCGAGCAGGATCGCGAGGTGGGTGTGCCAGCCACTGCCGTAACCGGCGAGCTGCGGCACATCGTTGCCGCGGCTGCGGTGGGTGAGGACGAGTTGGACCTGATTGCCTTGTGCGGTCAGCTCGAAGGTCACGTCGGAGTTTTCACTGAAGGTGTAGCTGAGCACGCGGGGCGGCTCGCAGCGGAGCACGGTGCCGGGCATGGTTTCGTGGCCGCAGTGATGTTCTTCGTGCTCGGGGGGCGGCGTCTCGTGCGGGGAGATGTTGGCGTGGTGAAAGACCAGCTGCATCTTGCCGCCGGCGCGCAACTCCATCGGCCCGCCGGCAAACCAGCGGGCGCGTTTTTCAGGATCGGTGAGGTAAGCCCAGACGCGTTCGATCGGGCCGGGCAGGAGGCGAATGATGCGCACTTCGCCGGGGGCGGTGAATTGGCCGGGGGCCTGGTTGTCGGGTTTCATGAAGGTTATTTGGTTTTCCTGCGCTCGCGTGCATCCTCGGCGCGCAACTCGCGCTCCAAGGCATCGAGGCGCTGGCTCCACTGGCGGCGGGTCTTGTCGAGCCAGGCGTCGAGTTCGTCGAACGCGGACGGGTTGAGGGCCTGGATGCGCGACTGGCCCTCGGCGCGGACCGTGACGAGGCCGGCCTCGCGCAGGACCTTAAGGTGCTGCGAAATCGCCGGCGCGCTCATGTCGAACTCATCCACGATTTCGCCGGCGGTGCGATCGCGCTGCGCGAGCAGTTCCACGATGCGCCGGCGGGTGGGATCGGCGAGGGCGAGGAGGCTTTGCATGCAGCTATAATTAAGTATAAACTTAATTAAGCAATAACTAAATCAAAGGACGCGATGGCGGGGCCGGGCATGGGATGGCCGACGGCGGGTTGGGTGGCGCTCAATTGGATTGCGCCGGGTGGGGCCGCGATTTTGGGTTCACCGATGAGCGCCCAAAAAACGAAGGTGGAGGACAATGGCTGGGACAAATCCGCGGGCCCGTGGCTGCGGTTGATGGAGCAGGGCGATCCGAATCGCGTGCTCCTGCTCGACGAGGTGATGCTCGGGCTGTGCGGCGAGGTGCGCGGACTCGACGTGCTCGATGTCGGCTGCGGCGAGGGCCGGTTTTGCCGCATGCTCGCGGCGCGCGGGGCGAAAACGGTGGGGGTTGACCCGACGACGGCGTTGATCGCCGAGGCGAGGCGGCAGCAGCCGGCGGGCGTTTTTCATGAAGCCGGGGCGGAAGCGCTGCCGCTGGGCGAGGCGAGCGTGGATCTCGTGGTGAGTTATGTTTCGCTCGTGGACATCCCGGACTTTCGCAGTGCGATCCGCGAGATGGCGCGGGTGGTGCGGCCCGGCGGACGCGTGGTGATGGCGAACCTCAATGGCTTTATCACGGCGACGACGCGGTTCTGGGCGCGCGATGAGATGAACAACAAGCTGCACTGGACGATGGACAATTACACAGTCGAGCGGCCGAACCGTGCGGAATGGGCGGGGATCTCGGTGGTCAACTGGCACCGCCCGCAGTCGGCCTACCTGCAGGCGTTCCTCGGCACGGGGCTGCGGCTGGAGCATTTTGACGAGCCGCAGCCAAAGCCGGAAGCACTCAAGGTGCGACCCGAGATGAACGACTTCCGCCGCGCCCCGTTGTTTTGCACGATGGCGTGGCGGAAAGCGTGAAGCGTCCGCGGTCGTGAACGGTTACGGCTGGGCGGGGGCGTCGACCTTGAAGGCGAGCTGGTTGCCGGAGGGATCGGAGAAGAAGGCGAGCCAGACGTCGCGGCCCTGCCAGTTTTTGACGAGGCAGTGCGGTGAGTCGCCGACGGTGACGCCGGCGCGCTTGAGCAGGGTCTTGGCTTGGTGCTTGAGGTGTTCGAGGCTGGCCCGCGGGGCGATGCGGGCGTCGATTTTCTGATTCATGGGAGAGCTCCTGAGGAGCTGCCGTTCGCGCAGGACAGCGGGGTGATGGCTGTGGAAGCTGGTAGGCTTTTGCCTTTTCCGCGAACTGGAGGTGCCCAGAACACCGCCACTCTGCAAAGCCCGTGGACCGGCGCCGTCAAGGGTTCGTCAGCGCTGGTCCGGCGGGATGGAGCGGAGGGCGGTGCACCAACGGGCATGGGTGGCGGGATCGACGGGGCGGTGTTTCATCGTCGTGCTGGCTGGGTCGGCGCCGAGGTAGTTGTTGCCGCGCCAGTTTTTGGCCGGGCGAATGGGGCGCGGCGTAAAGCCGCCACCGCAGTTGGGGCAGACGTTGAAGAGGATGGTTTCCACGCAGGTGGCGCAGAAGGTGCACTCGTAGGAGCAAATGCGGGCTTCGGTCGAGGCGGGCGGGAGGACGCGGTTGCAGTGTTCGCAGGTGGGGCGGAGCTGGAGCATGGGAGAAGGAGCGAAGGAAGTTGAAGGGGGAAAGTTGAAAGGTGAAAGACGGATTCGGCGTCGCTTGGACTCGGCGTGGTGAACAGGATTCCTTGGGCTAGTGGGGCGTGATGGGATTTTGCGGTGTGTCGTCCGGCTTGCCCCGAGGGGGACAGTGTCATGGGATTGAGATTAAACTATCAACCCCGCCCAATCCGATGTCCTCACCTGTTGCTGCTTTTCCGGCTGATCGTGAACTCGTCCTCCAGCGCGTGTTGAATGCGCCGCGTGAAAAGCTCTGGCGGTGCTGGACCGAGCCGGCGCTGATCGTGCAGTGGTTCACGCCGGCGCCGTGGAAGACGGTGAAGGCCGTGGTGGATGTGCGCGCCGGCGGTTCAAGCGTCATCACGATGCAGTCGCCCGAGGGCCAGGAGTTCCCGAATCCGGGCATCTACCTGGAAGTCGTGCCGAATGAGAAACTCGTCTTCACCGATGCGTTCACGTCGGCGTGGGTGCCGTCGGAAAAGCCATTTTTCACCGGCATTCTCACCTTTGAGGACGCCGGTCCCGGCAAGACGCGCTACACGGCGCGGGCCCGGCACTGGACCGTCGCCGACCGCGAGGCCCACGAGAAGATGGGCTTTCACGAAGGCTGGGGCGCCGCGGCCAACCAACTCGAGGCGCTGGCGCAGAAACTTTGAGCCTGCGCGCCCTCGCTGGCGGTGGACGCGGCCTTTCCACCAACGGCGGAAAAAATCAGAGGTCCACGACGGCCTTGAAGCCGCCGTAGGCCATGCGCTTGAAATCGAAGGGCGGGTTTTTCGGATCGCACATCGTGGCCATGCGTGGATCGGCCATGACCTTTTTGTTCACGGCGTCGCGATGCGCGCGGGATTTGTAGAGGATGTAGGAGAAGAAGACCGTCTCGCTGGGCTTGGCCCTGGCGAGCTTGGAGAATTGCATGACGATACCCTTGATCTTCAGGTCGTCGCCGACGCATTCGAGGTAGGCGAGGGCGCCGTGCTCTTTCCAGACTTTGCCGGCCTGGGCGGCCATGCGGCGATAGGTGGCGATTTTGCGTTTCGGAACCGGGATGACGAAGCCGTCGACGTAGTGGGGCATAGGTGGGATGGGTTGAAGGGGATAGACTGGGCGGACGGAGATGGGTTCAAAATATAGCCACCCGGTTTACTTGGCGGCGTGGTTTTCGAGGGCGGTGAGCGCGGCGTCCACCTTGGCGTCGTCTTCGAGAAAGCGGGCGACGGCGGTCTGGTCATGGGCGCGCAAACCGTTCGAGAGGTAGCGGAGACTCTTGGCGCGGAGATCGAAAATATTCACCAAGGCCTGGCGTGACGCGGCGGTGGATTTCGCGGGGTCCAGATCCAGCGCGGCCAGCTTTTGACTCCAGCTCTCGTAAAAGGGTGTCAGCTTGGTCTCCAGCCACTGGGCGTATTCGTCGTGCGTGGCGGGATCGTCGATGGTGGCGAAGAGCTCGGCTTGGCGCTTGAGCAGACCGGGTTCGTCGCGGAGGAAATCTTTATTAACCTCCTCCCACGCGAGGATGTCCTTGATGCGGTAGTCGTAGCGCGGCGTGAGGACGACACCGAGGACCAGCACGACGGCGAGCACGGCTGCGCCGAGTTGCAGGCGGCGGGCGGTGTCGCGGGCGCGGATGCCGGCATCGAGCGGCAGGGCGAGCAGCCAGCCGAAGGCGAGACCGCCCGCGAGGCCGCCGAGGTGCGCGGCGTTGTCGATGCCGGACTTGGCCAGACCGTAGAGGATGTTGTAGCCCGCGAAGGTCAGCGTGCTCTTCAGCATGGGCTGGTAAACGCTCCGCGGCATGGCCTGCTTTTCCCGCAGCATGTAGCCGAGGATCATGCCATAGACGCCGAAGACCGCGCCCGAGGCGCCGGCGCTCCACGACTGGTCGCCGTGCCACGCGATGCTGGCGAGGCCGCCCGCCAGGCCGCTCGCGAGGTAGGCGAGCACGTAGGGCCAGCGGCCCAGCAGCTTTTCCACGAAGTGCCCGACTTGGAACAGCGCCCACATGTTGAGCGCCAGGTGCAGGAGGCCGAAGTGCGTGAACATGCTCGTCAGCAACCGCCACCACTCGCCATCGGTCGTGGCGGCGCCGTTGTTGGCGCCGTAGAGGATGTAGGGCATCATGCTGGCCACATCGAACCAGCCGGCGCCGAGACAGCCCATGATGACGAACGCCACGAGATTGAGCGCGATGATGAGGGTGGTGGCCGAGGTCCACGTGCTCTGGGGCCCCGCGACCGCATCGAGCCGCGCGCTGAATTCGGCCCCCTCGACGAACTCCGTGTCGAGTGTCGTAGGCAGCAGGCCGGCGACGGCCTGGGCCTCGGCGGCGTCTTTGAGATGAAACGCGAACGGGTGCTTGTATTTGCCGGATTTTCCGAGGGCAGTCTTGAACTGCACGGTGCGGCCCGAGACGACGACGTTGGTGATGTCTTCGGGGCGGAAAACGAGCGAGCCGGTTTTGGCGGCGAAGAACCCGCGAGGCTTGCCCGTGAACGTGTAGGTGGGCCCGACCGAGGAGATCGTCAGCGAGCCTGGCCCTTTAAAGTCCTGATTGTAGATCGCGCTGGAATAGAGGTTGTAGTCGAGTGCGTGAGAGAGCTCGCGGGCGGAGTCGGGGGAGGTGTCAGTCATTGGACGATGAGCCTGATGATGCCCAATCTAGAATGGGCGTAAAGCATGGGTTGCCCGATACACTCGATCGTTCACTGCACTAGCACCTCCAGGCTGAGAGAGTCTGAGTTTGTCAATTGTCGAGGCATGACGCCGTTTTGGGCCTTTCTGAGTTTCCGCCGCTCTGTCCTAATTGGGATCGTTTTCTAAGTAGGGAAGAGCTTGCCGTGTTTCATGGGATCGGACGGAGTTGGGCATGCCCCTCTTATCGACCGTGATGGTGATATGGCTATTGCTGGCGTGCCGGCTGTTCGCAGCCACGGTGGATATTTCTGGCGAAAGACTGGAGTATCTATCGGCGGATGCGAAAGCGGTGATTGCCAAGATGGAGAATCAAGAGCCTGCCATTGTGCTGAAGCATGCGACCAAGCTGACGAAAAAGCATCCGGAAAACGTCGAGCTTTGGATGATCGTAGGGTCACTCGAGGCTACACTCGGTGAATACGATAAAGCAGTCGCGGCCTTGGAGAAGGGTGTGCGAGGTCAAGCTAGCGATGTGCCATTTTTCCTGCTGATTGCGCGGATCAGCGAAGACCGGGCACAACTTGGGCCTGGCGGCGTTCGTCGTGAAGGCATGGTGGAATTCAGGCCGAACGATCCCAAGCGGCCGAGGGAAGACGAAACAACTTTCAAGGCCAGACAAGAGCGGATTGCGGCCGAGCAATACCGGCGGGCCTTGGCGCTGAAACCGCGCGTGAAGCCCTATCAAGTCAAGCGGGTGGAATTGCTGCTGCGTGCGGGTGACGTCCGAGAAGCTCTCACGGAAGGTCGCGGATACCTGAAGGAAAATCCTGATGAAGCCGGCTTATGGTTGCAGGTGGCCAAGGCTGCAGTGGAACTCAAACAATGGACGGAGGCGCAAGAGGCAGCCGAGAAATGTCTAACTCTACGGCGGACAGACTCCGAGGTTTATCAAGTTTTGGCCCAATGCGCGGCCCAAGCCGGACGGGCTGAGGAAGCTGAGGCTTGGAAGCGGCAGGTGCAGTTTTACGCGTTTGTCCCGTCGTTCGTGGAGGCGTCATATACACAAGAAAACTACGATCGATTGCGGCCATTGCTGATCCCACGAAATCCAGAAGCGACCGAGAAGCAGAATCGGGATTGGGTGGAAGCCGCCAAGGCGGCTATTGATGCATTGCTTCACGATAAATCGGAAGATTCCACTCATCTGTTGGGCGCCATCGCCTGGCGTCACGAATGGCACGGTCGCGTGGAGGATACGATTTATCGTGAATTGGAGGCGCGACGAGCCGAAGCGATGTTAGTGGTATTATTCGCGCGTGCGAACTCCTACTGCACGATGGGAAGCTGTGGACCGGCATTGGCCCGACTGCGCAGCGAGGCTGCCTTTCCGTTGATCGTAGAACGATTACCTGCGGATCGGAATATGTTTAGCATGAATATACCCGAGGCTTTGGCGATCTATGGGCGCCCCGAGGCGGTCGCTCCGCTGGGTCAAGCTCTGGCTGAAGCCAGGCAGCAAGCGGCAAGGGTCCGGGGCTCCGTGGACGCGATGATGGGAGGATTCGGAGTGAACTATTTTATCGAGCGCAGCATTTGGGCTTTGAGCTGCTTTAAGACGCCGGAGGCGAAAGGTGTTTTACAGGATGTCGCTCAGGATAAGGCCTGGAGGTTACATGCGACGGCCGCGCTATTCGCGCAGTCAGGAGAGCGAGCTTATTTCGACGCACTTATGCAGCAACTTCAGCGGAATCCGGCGGAGGCTGAATCGATAGCCAGTAGATTTCGAGCGAACGAGTTGCCGGAAGCAGCACAAGTTGAAGCTTTGGTTCCGTCAAAGAAGAGCTGAATTCGTGTGATGGTCCACATGAGGTCCCCGCTATTTTACGAGCGCGGGCCGGCCGATTTTGTGGTCACGATGTGAAGGAAGATGGGCTGATCGATGGTGAGGCGGCCGGTGCGGGTGACGGTGCCGTAGATACCGGCGTTGTTTTGGTTGGCGCGGACGGCGGCTTTCATCACGGCCGGCGCGGTAGCCGCGGAGTCGGGGTCGAGGTTGATCATCGCGCAACGGAGGTCGCGCATGGTCACGGCGATGGCGGGAGCGTCGGCTTCCTGGCCGAAGGAGAGCGTGCCGCCTAGCCACTCGTCTTCCTGGAAGGGAACGGGACGGAGCAAACGCACCAGCACATTGGGGCGGAAACGGCGGACGTCTGGACTTAGTTCGGCGAGGCGGCCGATTTCGTCCACCGTCGCGGAGGCGATGACGGAGAGGCTGGCATCGTCGAAGATGCCGTGCTTCAGGTGCATCATTTGCACGGGTTCGCCGCGGCGGCGTTCGATCTCGGCGGCGAGTTCTTCGCCGAAGATTGGGAGCGATTGGCCTTCGGGGGTGCGGACGTGCGTGGGTAGGTCGTCGGCGGTTTCGTTTTCGGTGCGGTGCGGCGTGAAGCGGAGCAGGTCAGGGAGTTTGCCGGCGGTCAGCCATGGAAAGCCGCCGCGGTCATTGAGGCGGCGGAAGGCGAAGCGGCGGTCGCCTTCGAGGCCGTGCCAGCCCAGCGTGGCGGACTCGAGGCGTTCGCCGGCCATGGACTTCACGGGGTAGCGGAAGATCGCCTCGATGTGGCCGATTTCGATGGGCATGGGTGAAAGGATTTACCACGAAACACACGAAATACACGAAAGGGGCGAGGGCTCTGAAAACGGAGATGAATGCCACTTATCACTCTCTCATTTTTAGTGTATTTCGTGTGTTTCGTGGTTTCTCAAATCGTGGTTCTGGCTCAGGATGCCGGGTCGTAGTCGAGATAGGGGGCGAGCCAGCGCTCGGCGTCGGTGACGGGGATGGCTTTGCGGGTGGCGTAGTCGGCGACTTGATCCTGCGCGAGTTTGCCGACGGCGAAGTATTTGGAGTCGGGGTGGTTAAAATACATGCCGCTGACGCTGCTGGCGGGGAACATGGCGTTGCTCTCGGTGAGCGTGATGCCGGTGAGAGCGGTCGCATTGAGCAGATCGAAGAGCGGGGGCTTTTCGGTGTGATCGGGGCACGCAGGGTAGCCGGGGGCGGGACGAACGCCGCGGTATTTTTCGCGGATGATGTCCTTCATCTCCAGGTTTTCGGTTTTGCCGTAGCCGGAGTAGTCGCGGGCTTTTTTGTGCATCAATTCGGCGAGGGCTTCGGCGAGGCGGTCGCCGAGGGCCTGGGCCATGATGGCGTTGTAGTCGTCCTGCTTGCTGCGGAACTCGGCGGCGAATTCCTCGACGCCGTGGCCGGCGGTGACGGCGAAGGCGCCGAGGTAGTCGATGCGACCGCTGGCCTTCGGCGCGATGAAGTCGGCGAGGCAGTGGTTGAACTGGCTGGCGGGCTTTTCCTGCTGCTGGCGGAGGAAGTGGAAGGTCTTGAGGACGGTGGTGCGCGAGGCGTCGGCGTAGACTTCGACGCTGTCGCCGACGCTATTGGCGGGCCAGAAGCCGATGACGGCGCGGGCGGTGTAGCGGTTTTCGGCGATGATGCGTTTAAGCATCGCCTGCGCCTCGGCGTAGAGCTTGGTGGCTTCCTCGCCGACGACGTCGTCGGTGAGGATGTCGGGGAAACGGCCGTGGAGTTCCCACGCGGAGAAGAAGGGGCCCCAATCAATGTAGCTCGCGATTTCCGCGAGCTCCAAGCTTTCAGCGATCAGCTGTCGGCTTTCAGCTTTGTCAGCATTGGGCTGACCGCTGATCGCTGACCGCTGATCACTCGTGAACACGCGCGTGCCGAGGAACTCCGGCTGCGGGATGTCGGCGGTTGCCCAATCGGTGGGCTGGGCGCGGGCGCGGGCTTCGGCGATCGGGAGGAGCTTGCGGGTGTTTTTGCGGTTGGCGAACTCGGTGCGCTGGCGGTCCTGCCGGGCGCGGTTTTCGGTGGCGTAGGCGGGCTTGGTCGCGGGATTGAGGAGTTGCGAGACGACGCCGATGACGCGGGAGGCATCGAGGACGTGGACGACGGGCTCGGCGTATTCGGGGGCGACCTTGACGGCGGTGTGGGCGGCGGAGGTGGTGGCGCCGCCGATGAGGAGCGGCAAGGTGCAGCCGGTGCGCGTCATTTCCCTGGCGACGTGGACCATCTCGTCGAGCGAGGGGGTGATGAGGCCGGAGAGGCCGATGACGTCGGCGTTTTTCTCCTTCGCGGTGGCGAGGATCTTTTCACAGGCGACCATGACGCCGAGGTCGATGACCTCGTAATTGTTACAGGCGAGGACGACGCCGACGATGTTCTTGCCGATGTCGTGGACGTCGCCCTTGACGGTGGCCATGACGATGCGGCCCTGGACGCGCGCGGTGCCGCCGGCGGCGACGTGGCGCTTTTTCTCCTCTTCCATGAAGGGTTCGAGGTAGGCGACGGCCTTCTTCATGACGCGGGCGCTTTTGACGACCTGCGGCAGAAACATTTTGCCGGCGCCGAAGAGATCGCCGACGACGCGCATGCCGTCCATGAGCGGGCCTTCGATGATGTCGAGGGGCTTGGGGTATTTCTGGCGGGCTTCCTCGGTGTCGGCGGTGATGAAGGCGTCGATGCCCTTCACGAGGGAGTGGGCGAGGCGGGCCTCGACCGGCTGGGTGCGCCAGGCGTTCGCGGCGGTTGAGAGTTGAGAGTTGAGGGCTGAGGGATCGGAGGTGGCGGCGGAGGCGGCCTTGAGGGACTCGGCGTGATTGATGAGGCGCTCGGTGGCGTCGGGGCGGCGGTTGAGGAGGACGTCGTCGGCGAGTTCGCGCAGGGTGGGCTCAATCTCGTCGTAGACGCCGAGCATGCCGGCGTTGACGATGGCCATGTCGAGGCCGGCGGCGATGGCGTGGTAGAGGAATGCGGTGTGCATCGCCTCGCGCACGGGGTTGTTGCCGCGGAAGGAGAAGGAGACGTTGGAGACGCCGCCGCTGACCTTGGCGCCGGGCAGCGTGGCCTTGATGATGCGCGTGGCCTCGAAGAAATCGACGGCGTAGTTGTTGTGCTCCTCGATGCCGGTGGCGACGGTGAGGATATTGGGGTCGAAAACGATGTCCTCGCGCGGGAAACCGATTTTTTCGGTGAGGAGCCGGTAGGCGCGCGTGCAGATGCGGACCTTTTCGTCGCGGGTGGCGGCCTGGCCGTTTTCGTCGAAGGCCATGACGACGGCGGCGGCGCCGTAGCGGAGCAGGAGCCTGGCGCGGCGGAGGAACTCGGCCTCGCCGTCCTTGAGGGAGATGGAGTTGACGATGCCCTTGCCTTGGAGGCAGCGGAGGCCGGCCTCGAGGACCGTCCACTTGGACGAGTCGAGCATGATGGGCACGCGGCAGATCTCGGGCTCGGCGGCGATGAAGTTGAGGAAGCGGACCATCGTCGCCTCGCCGTCGATGAGCGCCTCGTCGACGTTGATGTCGAGAATGTTGGCGCCGGACTCGACCTGCTGGCGGGCGATGGCGAGGCACGCGGGCCAGTCGCCGGCCTTGAGGGCCTTGGCGAACTTCGGCGAACCGGTGATGTTGGTGCGTTCGCCGACGACGATGAAATTGGAGGCGGAGGTGCGCATGCTTAAATGGCCAAGGAAAGGACCGATGGCGGGGGTCGGAGGCCTAGGTTGACGGAAAATTGCATGGGAAATGGGTCATTGAATTCCGGGCATGCCGCGGGGGTCAGGCCACGGTGAGAGGTTCGAGGCCGCTGAGGTTGAGGGCGGTGCGGGGGGCGGCGGGTGGGCGCGGCGGGCGGCCTTTCACGGCGGCGGCGATGGCGGCGATGTGCGGGGGCGTGGAGCCGCAGCAGCCGCCGACGAGGTTGACGAAGCCGGCGGCGGCGAACTCGCCCAGAATGGCGGCCATGTCGGCGGGCGTCTCATCGTAACCGCCAAAGGCGTTGGGGAGGCCGGCGTTGGGGTAGCAGGTGACGTAGCAGTCGGCGAGGCCGGCGAGTTCCTCGACGTAGGGACGCATGGCGGCGCCGCCGAGCGCGCAGTTGATGCCGACGGAAAAGGGGCGGGCGTGGCGGATGCTGTTATAGAAGGCGCCGATGGTCTGGCCGGAAAGGGTGCGGCCGGAGGCGTCGGTGATGGTGACGGAGATCATCACGGGCAAGCGCGTGCCGGTCTCGTCGAAGACGGCTTCGATGGCGAAGAGGGCGGCCTTGGCGTTGAGGGTGTCGAAGATGGTTTCGACGAGGAGGAGGTCGACGCCGGCGGCGACCAGCGCGCGGACCTGTTCGGTGTAGGCGGTGACGACCTGGTCCCACGTGACGGCGCGGAAGTCGGGGCGGTTGACGTCGGGCGAGAGCGAGAGCGTGCGGTTGAGCGGGCCGATGGCGCCGGCGACGAAGCAGCGGCGGCCAGGCGTGGCAGCCTCGGCGCGGACGGCGGCGCGGCGGGCGCAGGCGACGGCGGCGGCGTTGAGCTCGGGGATGATGGATTCGAGGGCGTAGTCGGCCTGCGCGATCGTGGTGGAGCTAAAGGTGTTGGTCTCGACGATGTCGGCGCCGGCGGCGAAGTAGTCGAAGTGGATTTGCTCGATGAGGGCGGGGCGGGTGAGGGCGAGCAGGTCGTTGTTACCGCGAAGGTCGTGGGGATGGGCCTGGAAGCGTTCGCCGCGAAAATCCGCCTCGGTGAGATTATAGGTCTGGATCATCGAGCCCATCGCGCCGTCGAGGACGGCAATGCGCGCGCGGAAGATCGCATTGAGCTCATCAAGCGTGGAGGGACGGGGGGGCATGCGGAGAGAACAAAGGAGTTGGACGGGTTTGGCAAGTAACATATCCACGCATCAGTATTTGATGATATGAATTATGCTTGTCGTAGGCGGGCCGCCCGCGCAGGGTGCCGGCGCCTGACGTTCTTTTTTAACTTTTGGGAAACAGGGAAGGCCGTGAAAACCGGCCACAGTTCGCGCTGCGGTAACGCATCACAGACCCCCAGCCCGCATCAGGCGGGTGCAAAGCCAATCGGGACTCCGGTTCCGGTGAAGGCGAGGGGCGAGGCCGCGCGGAGCGCGCAAGTAACAAGGACCAAGGATCAAGTAACCAGCATCGGAGCGGCGGGAGCCGACCGGTTCCTTCTGCTTGAAGACTTGATCCCTGGCACTTGTGCGCAACGCGCCCATATGCGGAGTCCGAATATCTGCTCCCCGAAGGCTCACGCGAACGGTTGCGCGGCCGCCTCACGGCGGCGGCCGGCCGATTTGCAAAACTTCATCGCCAAAATGAAGCGTGAGAGCGACGACGCCACCGCGTGTCGCCGAGCCAATGGGCCGGCGGCGTCCGGCGGGGTGGTCTGCTCTTGCTCGTTAGCCCAGCAGATCATCCATGAAAAATTCATTCCCGGTCCTTCACGGCCGGACTCTCCTCGCGCGCGCCGCCTCCGTGGCTGCCGCGTTTTTATACAGCTTCGCGCACGGCCAGGCCGTGGCGCCCGAAACCGCGGTCACGCTCGACGATTATGTCGTCACTGCCTCGCGCACGCCGCAGGCCCGCGGGCAGGTGGCGAGCAGCGTCACGGTGATCCGGCCCGGCGAACTGGCGGATAAGCAAATCACCTCGCTCGGCGACGCGCTACGCGCCGTGCCCGGCGTGAGCGTGCTGCAGGCCGGCGGCACCGGCGGCGTGACGTCGCTCTTCATCCGCGGCAGCAAGCCGGCGTCGACGCTGTTCCTCGTGGACGGCGTGCGCTTCAACGACACGAACACCTCGTATTCAAGCTGGCTCGGCGGGTTTTCGCCGGGGGCGTTTGACCGCATCGAAGTGCTGCGCGGGCCGCAGAGCACGCTCTACGGCGGCGCGGCGATGGGCGGCGTGGTGTCGGTGGGGCTCGCGCGCGGCACGGGTTCGCCGTCGGGCGAAATCTCGGCGGAGGCGGGCAGCTTTCGGACGTTGCGCGGCGCACTGGCGGCACAAGGTGAAGCCTCCGCGTTTGCGTATGCGTTGAGTGTATCGGCGCTCGAGACGGACAACGACCGGCCCGATAACGAGGCGCAACTGGCGAACTACGCGGTGCGGCTCGACTACCGGGTGAGCGACACGGCGGCGGTGGGCGGGACGTTCCGCTACCTCGACAGCCATTACCAAGACCCGAACGACATCCGCACTTTTAACACGACGCCGATCAGCAACAACGACCTGACGGGCAGTCTGGCGACGCTGTTTGCCGAGCTGAAACCGTCGACGACTTGGAACGCCCGCATCACGGCCGGCGTGCAGAAGCAGAGCTATGACAACGACGGCAGCTTCTCGGGGTTTCCGAGTCCTTACAGCACGGACACGACGCGGGAGATGCTCGACTGGCAGAACACCGTGCACACTTCCGAGGCGATCACGACGGTGGTTGGTGCGAGTTACGAGCGATCGAAGTTCACCGATGGCGGCGGGTATCCCGACGACAAACTGAAAAGCCTCTACGGCCAGGCCGAGTGGCAGGCGGCGGCGGATCTGCGGGTGGGGGCGGGCCTGCGCTATGACGACTACAGTTCGTTTGGCGACGTGGTGACCGGGCGCGTGACGGCCAGCAAGTCGCTCGCGGGCGCGGGCTCGCGGTTGCACGCGACAGCGGGCACCAGCTTCCTGCCGCCGAGCCTGAGCCAGCGGTATGGGTCGGCGTATACGGCGGCCTCGCCGGGCATCCAGCCGGAGAAATCGACGGGCTGGGATGCGGGCATCGAGCAGACACTGATCGATAAAAAGCTCACGCTGGATGTGACCTACTTTAACAATCGCTACAAAAACCTCATTGCCTACCAAGGCGCGGTTTTCCCGGCGCTGGGCAACTATCGCAACATCGGTCGCGCGCAGGCCTGGGGCGTGGAGACGGCGCTCAACGCGATGCTGACCGAGCAGTTTTCGGCGACGGCGACGTGGACCTACCTTGAGGCGGAGGACGATGTCACCGGTGCGCGGTTGGACGACCGGCCGAAGCATACCTTTGCTGCGGACCTGCAGTGGCGGCCGGTGACCGGCTGGCTCATCGGTGCAGGCGTGCAAGGCGCGTCGAACCGGCGGGCGACGGATTTCAACGCGTTCCCCAGCGTGCAGATCAATCCGGGCGACTACGCAGTGGCGCGGTTGTATGCGAGCTGGCGGGTGAGTGACCGGCTCACGGTGCGGGCGCGGGTGGAAAACCTGCTCAACCGCCGTTATGAGGAGACCTATGGGTTTCCGTCGGCGGGTGCGGCGGCGTATGCGGGAGTGGAGTGGCGATTCTAAGGGCGGAGCGCTGAGGTGCGGGTCAAAGACCCGCACTACTTGGGCATGGACAGGGTCGGTATGCTACCCCATCTAGGTGGGGTATACCGATCCTGCGCCATGACCGACTACCTGCAAAAAATCCTGACGGCCCGCGTCTATGACGTGGCGCGTGAAAGCCCGCTGGAAAAAGCGGCGAACCTTTCGGCGCGGCTCAATAACACGCTGCTGCTGAAGCGCGAGGACACGCAGAGCGTGTTCTCCTTCAAGCTGCGCGGCGCCTACAACAAGATGGCGCAGCTCCCGCCGGCGGTGCTGGCGCGCGGGGTGGTTTGTGCCTCGGCGGGCAATCATGCGCAGGGCGTGGCGCTGGCGGCCAAGCGGCTGCACACGCGGGCGGTGATCGTGATGCCGGTGACGACGCCGCAGGTGAAGGTGCACGCGGTGAAAACCCGCGGCGGCGAGGTGGTGTTGCACGGCGACTCGTTTGACGAGGCCTATGCGCAAGCGCTGGTGATTGAGAAGAAGGAGCATCTGACCTTCGTGCATCCCTTCGACGATCCGGAGGTGATCGCGGGCCAGGGCACGATCGGGCTGGAGATTTTGCGGCAACATCAGGGGCCGTTGCATGCGATCTTTGTCGCGGTCGGTGGCGGCGGGCTGGCGGCGGGTATCGCGGCCTACGTGAAACGCGTGCGGCCGGAGGTCCGGGTGATCGGCGTCGAGCCGGTGGATTCGGCGGCGATGCACGATTCGCTCAAGGCCGGGCGCCGCGTGCGGCTCGACCAGGTGGGGCTCTTTGCGGATGGCGTGGCGGTGCGGCAGGTGGGCGTGGAGACGTTCCGGCTCTGTCGTGAGCATCTGGACGAGGTGATCCTCGTGGACACGGACGATATCTGCGCGGCGACGAAGGACGTGTTTGAGGACACGCGCGCGGTGCTGGAGCCGGCGGGGGCGCTGGCGGTGGCCGGGGCGAAGGCTTACGTCGAGCGGGAGAAGATCCGCGGCGAGACGCTCGCGGCCGTGGCGTGCGGTGCGAACCTGAATTTTGACCGGCTGCGTTTCATTGCCGAGCGCGCGGAGCTCGGCGAGCACCGCGAGGCGATCCTCGCGGTGACGATCCCGGAAAAACACGGGAGCCTGAAGAAATTCTGCGAGCTGGTGGGGCGGCGCAATGTGACGGAGTTTAACTACCGCATCGCGGAGGCGAAGGCGGCGCATATTTTTGTCGGCATCCAGACGGCGGGACGCGGCGAGAGTGAGAAGATCGCGGCGCATTTCAGCCGGCACGGGTTTCGCACGCTCGACCTGACGAATGATGAGATGGCGAAGCTGCATATCCGCCATCTCGTGGGCGGGAGATCGCCGTTGGCGGAACACGAGCGGCTGTTCCGCTTTGAGTTTCCCGAGCGGCCGGGGGCGCTGATGAATTTTCTAAACGCAATGTCGCCGAACTGGAACATCAGTTTGTTTCACTACCGCAACCATGGCGCGGACTACGGACGCGTGCTCGTGGGCCTCCAGGTGCCGCCGAGCGAGGATCGCCAGCTGGCGGAATTTTTCAAAACGCTCGGTTACCGTTATCAGGATGAGACGGAGAATCCGGCGTATCGGTTGTTTCTGCGGTGAAAGGGGCTGCGGTTTTTGACCACGGATTCCACGGAGGGCACGGATTCGGTCTGCAGGTTTGATCTGAATCTGTGTCCATCTGTGGTTAAGATGGGATTGGCTAGGAGGACGCAGAAACGGGTGGACACGGCAGGGGTGGACGCGAGCATGCGGCTGCCTTTCTGTTTCTGACCAATATCCCATGGCCTCATCAGACGTTGTCGGTGCGCGTTCCAATTCCCCGGCGGGGGACTATCCGGTGCAGCCGGTGCCGTTTACCGCGGTGCGGGTGACGGGTGAGTTCTGGCAGCGGCGGCAGGAGATCAACCGCGTGGTGACGGTGCCGTTTGCGCTGGCGCAGTGCGAGGAGACGGGGCGGTTGAAGAATTTTGACCTCGCGGCGGAGACGATGCGACGCCGGGCGGCGGGCGAGACGACGTTTCAGAACAAGCCGGTGACGCTCTATCCGTTCGACGACTCGGACGTTTACAAGGTCATCGAAGGCGTGGCGTATGCGCTGAGCGTCCGGCCCGATGCCGGGCTGGACGCGCGGCTCGATGGCTGGATCGCGCGGATCGTCGCGGCGCAGGAGCCGGACGGGTATCTTTACACGTTTCGCACGATGCATCCGGATTCGCCGGCGCAGGAGTGGATCGACCCGCAGCGCTGGCTGCTTGATCCGATCCTGAGTCACGAGATCTACAATCTCGGACACCTTTACGAGGCGGGCGTGGCGCACTGGCAGGCGACAGGGAAACGCACGCTGCTTGATGCGTGCCTGCGCAGTGCGGAGTTGCTGTGGAAGGATTTTGGCGACCGGAAGCTGCGGATCGCGCCGGGACACCAGGTGATCGAGATGGGGCTGGCGAAGCTCTACCGCGTGACGGGCGATGCGCGCTGGATTGAACTGGCGCAGATCTTCCTCGAGGCGCGCGGGCCGGGTGGAAAGGTTTACAGTCAGCAGCACCAACTCGTGGTCGACCAGACCGAGGCCGCGGGGCATGCGGTGCGCGCGAACTACATGTATGCCGGCATGGCGGACGTGGCGGCGTTGACGGGCGATGCGCGCTACATCGCGGCGATCACGAAAATCTGGGAGAACGCGGCGGAACGGAAACTGTATCTGACCGGCGGCGTGGGCGCGATCGGCCACGGTGAGGCCTACGGTGCGGACTACGAGCTGCCGAACGACGGCTACAACGAGACGTGCGCGGCGATCGCGTTCATGATGTGGAACCACCGCATGTTCCTGCTGACCGGCGAGGCGCGTTACATGGATGTGCTGGAGCGCACATGTTTCAACGGGTTCATCAGCGGGACGTCGCTGTCGGGTGACCGGTTTTTCTATCCGAACCCGCTGGTGTATGACGGTGAGGCGAAGTCGAACCACGGATTTGCGGGACGCGCGCCGTGGTTTGGGTGTGCGTGCTGTCCGCCGAATCTCATGCGGGCGACGGCGGCGATCACGGGTTATTTCTATGCGGTGCGTGACGGGTCGCTGTATGTGAATTTCTATGCACAGAGCGAAGGTGAGGCGACGGTGCAAGGCGTGAAGGTGAAACTGGCGCAGACGACGGAGTATCCGTGGAACGGGCGCGTGCGGCTGGCGGTGTCGCCGGAGCGGCCGGCGACGTTTACCCTGCGGTTGCGACTGCCGGGATGGGCGGAAGGTCATCCGGCGCCGTCGGACATTTATACGTATGAGGACGCGATGCCGACGGCATGGACGCTGCGGGTCGGCGGGAAAGTAATCACGGCGGAGACGGTGATCCGGGAGAAGGGTTATATCGTGATCACGCGCGAGTGGCGGAGCGGCGAGGGGGTTGAACTGGACTTGCCGATGCCGGTGCGGCGCGTGCGCGGATGCGCGCAGATCGCGGCGGTGCAAGGCGGAGTCGCGCTGGAGCGCGGGCCGGTGCTTTACTGTGTGGAAGGAATGGACAGCAAAACGGCGCTGGGAGAAATCGTGGTGAAGGCCGGCGCAGAGATCACGCCGGTGGTGCATCCGGAGCTGCTGGGCGGCGTGACGGTGCTGCGGACGGAAGGCTTTACGGCGGTGCCGTATTACGCGTGGAACAACCGCGGCAACGCGCCGATGGCGGTGTGGTTGCGGCTAGGCTGAGGAGGCGACGACTATACTGGATAGCGGTCAGCGGAAACCGGAGAGCGCCTTTTCGGAAAAGACAGGGCTCACGCAGAGACGCTGAGGCGCAGAGATGAGGGGGTATTTTCGGCGCCTTTGAGGGAAGGTGGCGCGAACGGGCGCACCAAGGTGCGCCCCTGCATGGTCGAGCGAGGACGGGTCCGCGACCGGATTATTTTTTACGGCGGAGGGTGAAGACGACGACGCCCAGGCCGAGGGCGAGGAGGGCGTAGGTGGAGGGCTCGGGGACGGGCGTGAAGGTGAGGGCGTAAATACCGTTCTGGTTGGTCAACTCGTAGGTCGCAGTCCAGTCGCCGAGGTTGAAGTTCGTGGTGTCGAGCACGAGGTTTTGACCGAAGCTCAGGCCGGTGCCGGTTTCGCTGAGAAACGTGAGGAAATTTAATTCGTAGGTATGGCCGGCTGTCATGCCGGCGAGGGCACCGGCTTGATCGGAGCCGTTGAGGGAGCGGAGCCGGAGGGTGATGGGCGTGAGATTGTCGCCGTTGATGGTGAGGGTCGTTGGAGCAGCGCCATTGAGCTGGTCGTAAAAAGCAGTGGCATTGAGCTGGTCGTAATAGTAACCGCCATCGCCGTTGTAGCGGACGTCGATTTCGAGGATGGATCCGGCATTGATCGTGAGTTCCTGGAAGGTGAGGACGTCGATGACGGCCTGGCTCGAATTGATGGCGCCGCCCGGAGAAAGAATGGCGCCGTTTTGGAGGATGACGTTGTTGAGGTTGCCGTCGCTTTGGAAATTTCGACCGCCGGTCAGACGGCCGCCGGACTCGAGGGTAGTGGTGCCCTGGACGTTGCCACGATCGAGCTGGAGGGTGGCGCCACTTTTGACGGTGGTGTCGCCGGAACCGAGGCCGGTAAAACCGGAAACGATGACGGTGCCGGCCTGCAGGGTGGTGCCGCCGTTGTAGTAGTTGGAGGAAGAGATCGTGAGGGTGCCGGCGCCGGTTTTGGTGATGGAACCGGTGCCGTCCAAAAGGCCGGACTCGGATGCGTCGGTGGCGACTTGGAGCTCAAGCGGGTTGGCGGCGGTGGTGGTGCCGCCGGTGGTGCGGGCTTCTCCGTCGCCGTAGAGGATGACGGTTTGGGCGGTGAGGGAGTGGGGTAGGGTGAGGTGCGCGAGGAACAAGGCGCAGACGAGGCGAGTGAGGCCGGCAGCGGAGCAGCGTGGATGGAGGGCGCGCGGATACGGACGTTGGGGGGAAGTCATGGATGGGTCGGTTACCGGCCATGAGATAGGGTAAAATACCTATGTATTGCACGTAATATCGGCGCGATGAGGCGGAAATACGCTACAGAAACCGAATAGCGCCCTGCGGCGGGCGGGCTGCCTTCGGCAGCGGGCGGACTCAGCAACTCAGTCGAAGGACTGGCGGGAGTTGGTCGCCAGATAGTCGGCGATGGCGGCGGCGAAGGGATCGGCGAACTCGGCGCGCTTTTTTTCGCCCATGCCGAAGATGCCTTCCATGTCGGCGGGACGCGCGGGATATTCGCGAGCCATGGCGCGGAGCGTGGCGTCGCCGAAGATGACGTAGGCGGGGACGCGGCGCTCGTCCGCGAGCTTTTTGCGCAAGGTGCGGAGGCGTTCGAAGAGGATCTCGTCGCAGGCGACATCGCCCTCGCGGCGGATGACGCGCTTCGCCTTCGGCAGGTCCATGGGCTTCGTGAGCGTGATCGAGGTGCGCGTGCGCAGGAGCGTCATACCTTCCTCGGTGAGCTCGAGCGTGGCGTATTCGCCGGAAGCGACGGCCACATAGCCGAGACGCATCAGCTCACGGCCGACGGCGGACCACTGCGGGCGGGAAAGTTCGCGACCGATGCCGTAGGTGCTGAGGCGGTCGTGGCCCCAGCGCTGAATCTTCTCGGTTTCGGCGCCGGTGAGGATTTCGATGAGGTGGTTCAGGCCGACGCTGAAGCGGCCGTGCTGGGCGACGCGGTAGACGCAGGACAGGAATTTCTGCGCGACGAGCGTGCCGTCGTAGGTCTCGCGGGGCTCGAGGCAGTTGTCGCAGGCGCCGCAGTTATCGAGCGGGAATTTCTCGCCGAAATACTCGAGCAGCTCGGCGCGGCGGCAACCGGAGCTCTCGGCGTAGTGGACAATCTGGCGGAGCTGGGCGCGGGCGATTTGTTGCTCCTGCTCGTTGGTGATCTCGTCGAGGAAGTGGGTCTGCTTGGCGATGTCGCCGGCGCTGAAGAGCAGCAGGCAATCGCCGGGGAGACCGTCGCGACCGGCCCGGCCGGTTTCCTGGTAGTAACCCTCGATATTCTTCGGCAGGTCGTGGTGGATGATCCAGCGGACGTTGGGCTTGTTGATGCCCATGCCGAAGGCGATCGTGGCGCAGATGATGCGCGTGTCGTCGCGGAGAAACTGCTCCTGGTTGACGGAGCGCTCCTCGGCGGTGAGGCCGGCGTGATAGGCGCGGGCGGAAAACCCGCGGCCGGCGAGCGACTCGGCCACGCGCTCGGCGGCGGCGCGGCTGGCGCAGTAGATGATGCCGCTCTCGGACTCGCGCTTGCGGACGAAGTCGATGACCTGCTTCAGCGGCTGGTCCTTGGGGATGACGCGGTAGGTGAGGTTGGGGCGGTTGAAGCTGGCGACGAAGGTCTGTGGCGCACGGAGCTTGAGGTGGTTGATGATGTCGACACGCACGCGCTCGGTCGCGGTGGCGGTGAGCGCCATGAGCGGGACGTTGGGCAGCAGCGCGCGGAGTTTGGCGAGTTGGCGAAACTCGGGACGGAAGTCGTGGCCCCATTCGGAGACGCAGTGGGCCTCGTCGATGGCGAGACAGGCGACGTTCCACGCCTTCAGGTTTTCCTGCCAGCCATCGAGCATGAGGCGCTCGGGAGCGGCGTAGAGGAGCTTGTATTCGCCCTGGTGCAGGCCGCGCAGGCGGGCGCGCGACTCGGCGGCACCGAGGGTGGAGTTGAGAAAGGTGGCGGCGACGCCGCTGGCGACGAGTTGGTCGACCTGGTCCTTCATCAACGCGATGAGCGGCGAGACGACGACGGTGAGGCCGGGGCGCACGAGCGCGGGGAGCTGAAAGCAGAGGGACTTGCCGCCGCCGGTGGGCAGGAGGGCGAATACGTCCTGCCCGGCGAGCGTGGCCTCGCAAATCTCGCGCTGCAGCGGGCGGAAAGTGCCGTAGCCGAAGGTGGTTTTGAGCGTTTGGAGAAGGGCAGGCACAGGGGAGGGCTCACGCAAGCAAGGCGCGGAGCGGTTGCAAAGCCGAAGTGCAACGCGGGGTGAAAAACGCGGGCGAAACCCGCGTGGGCACACTGGTGGTTAGAAGAGCGGGTCGCGGAGCGCCGCGCCTACTTCAGGCCGAGGAAGCGCGCGAGGTGGCGGACGGCGTCGGCGGCTTTGTGGCCGCGGCGGACGGAGCGGGAGACGACGGTGAGTTTCTTCGCCTTGCGGTCGGCCTTGGGGTCGATGTGGCCGATGAGTTCGTGGCCGGCGAGAAGCGGGAGCGCGTAGTAGCCGCGCACGCGTTTGGCGGGCGGCGTGTAAACTTCCCACGTGTAGTCGAAACCCCACAGGCGCGTCGTCACGCGGCGGTCGTAGATCAGCGGGTCGAGCGGGGCGAGGAGCAGCGGGGCTGCTGGAGTTGAAAGTTGAGGGTTGAGAGTTGAGAGATCGGCTGCCGATTCGAAGAGGGGGACGTCTTCGCGGAGACAGTGGAGCAGGGGGCCGTCGGCGATTTGGACGGGTTGCACGAGGTCGGCGACGTGGGGGAGTTCGTTTTTCTTGAGCAGGACGAGACGGCGCTGGCGGAGTTTGAGCAGGGCTTCCCAGCGGGCGGAGTCGGCGGAGGAAGGCTCCGGGGACGCGAGTGTGGCGGCGGGGAGAGCGCGCTCGGGCAGATCGTAGAGGCGGCGGCCGTTGGCGCGCTGGGCGATGAGCAGGCGGCCGTGGAAAAACAGCTTCTGCATCGTGGACTTGGCGAGCGTGGCGGAACCCCAGCCACCATAGGCGCGGCGGTCGTCGTCAATGGCCTCGGGGCCGAGCGGGGTTTTGCTCGCGGCCAAGGCGTCGAGGATGCGCGGGGCGAGCTCCTTTTCGCGCGGCGTGAGCCGGCCGGACCAGGCGCCGCTGCGGCGGGTGCGGGCGCGCATGGCGGCGAGCAGGTGCGGCCAGGCATCGGGCGTGAAGACGACGAGAATGCCAGTGGCGGGCAGGTGGTGCTCGAAGGCCGTGCGGCGGGCGGCCGGGAGCGGATCGCGCTCGCCGTGCACGTGGCGCATGAGGTCGCCCTCGCGATAGCCGGTGACGCGGTTGCGTAAAATCAGGTCGTGCATGCGTCCGCAGACATTGAGCGGATCAATCTGCACGTAGCCGTGGTGGGCGAGGGCGGTGCCCACGTCAGGCGCCGGGGCGTCGAGGAGCAGGGCGCGCCGCATGAACCGGCGGGCGACGAGCGGGGTGACGTGAAGGACGGGCGGCAAGCCGCCGATTCAGCGCAGTGGCGCGAAAAAAACAAGACCGCGTCCGGTGAGGGACGCGGTCTTTTGAGCCCACCGGGTTGAGCTGCTTTGTGCGACAGCCAACCGGCTTCAGGGAGGGTTTTGTGGACGAGCGGCCGAACGGCCAATCAGGCGTAAGCGATCGTGGGACGGCCGTAACCAGCGCGCGACTGGATGAAGTAATCCGACGGATCGGTGTCGGGCGCGAATTCCGGGCAGCTCGCGGCGAGCAGGCTGCGGAGGTTTTCGCGGGCGCGGGCGATGCGGCTCTTCACAGTGCCGACGTTGATGTGGAGGACGTTGGCGATTTCCTCGTAGGGCAGGTTGAGGATGTTGCGCATGGTGAGGATCTCACGGTGGCGCTGCTCGAGCTTCTCCATGCAGGAGCTGATGAGGGTGGAGAATTCCTCGGTGGCGGTCTCCTGCGCGGGATCCGGGGTCTCGGCGGCCACGAG
Source organism: uncultured Opitutaceae bacterium (assembly GCA_964525935.1). Classification (GTDB taxonomy): domain Bacteria; phylum Verrucomicrobiota; class Verrucomicrobiia; order Opitutales; family Opitutaceae; genus UBA2377. The sequence goes on from CAZGJZ010000004.1 coordinate 55,476, forward strand.
ATCGGCGAAGGTGGCGTCACCCTCATCACCCAAGACGTGATCAAGGGAGAGGGAATCCTGGCGACGGCGGCGGAAAAAATACCAGTAGCGGTTGCGGGCGAGGTTGACCGCGATGCGGTAAAGCCAGGTGGCGAGGGAGGAGTCGCCACGGAACTTGGCGAGGCCGCGGTGGGCGCGGATGAAGGTGTCCTGGACGATCTCCTCGGCGTCGGCGTGGTTGTGGAGGAGGTTCAGGACGGTGGAGAATAGCTTGCTTTTGTAACGCTCCATCATCGTGACGAAGGCCCCTTCATCGCCGGCGTTAAAACGCTGCACCAATTGAGCATCGAGGGCGGCTTCGATGGCGCTGTCGTTGGACTTGGTGGTGGGGTGGGTGCTGGAGTGGGATGCTTTCATTTGAGGAATTGGTTTGAAGTGAATGCCAACTCCTTACCTAGATACGTGCCACCCGGGTTAGAGAGGTTTGTAAGATTATGGTATTTAGCGTTTAGAAAATTTTTCTGAGTTTTTCAGGCGGCAAAAAACGCGCATTAGCCGTGCAATCTGAATGACGTTTTTTGACGGTTCCTGCATTTTGCATGACGCATGACACGTTGCGTAAGTGCATGGGCCGCAAATCGACTCGCCATGCCAAGTGATTGGCGCACGTTGGGCGCGCATGTCGGTGCAGCCGTCCGCCCCAATCAACCCCGTCGTCTGGGAACAACGCTGGCACCCGCTTCGCGAGGAGTGGGTGCTTTACACGTCGCATCGTGGTGGCCGGCCGTGGATCGGCGACACGCACCAGCCCGCCCAGGTGGCGCCGCCGCACTTCGATCCGACCTGCGCCCTGTGCCCCGGCAACAAGCGCGTGAAGGGTGAAAACCCGCGCTACACGGGCGTCTATTGTTTCACGAACGACCTGCCGTGCTTCGATCCCGCTGCGACGACAATTTCGCCCGGCGACGATTTTTACCGCACGCGCCCCGCGCAGGGCACGGCCGAGGTGGTGTGCTATAGCCCGGACCATGCGAAGACGTTCGTGGATCTCACCGATGCTGAATGCGCGTCGGTCGTTGACCTGTGGACCGAGCGCTACCGTGAGCTCGGTGCGCGCCCCGAGGTGGAGCACGTGTTGATTTTCGAGAACAAAGGTTCGCTCGTCGGCACATCGAACCCGCATCCGCACTGCCAGATCTACGCGGGTAACATGGTCTACGGGTTCACGGCGCGCGAAGCGGAGAGCGCGCGGAAATTTTTCAAGAAAACGGGCCGGCTGCTCGGCGAGGAAATCCTGGCGCGCGAGCTGGCCGGGCCGCGCGTGATCGCGCGCAACGGCGCATGGGTGGCGTGCGTGCCGTGGTTCGCGCGCTACGCCTACGAAGTCTACATCCTGCCGCGGCGCGCCGTGCCGTCGCTGGCCGCGCTGACGGCGGACGAGCGGGCTTCGCTCGGGTTGATGATCCGCGAAGTCGCCACGCGCTACGACAATCTCTGGCAGATGCCGATGCCCTACGTGATGGCGATCCACCAGGCGCCGACCGACGGCGGCGACCACGCGGCGCATCCGTTTCACGTCGAATTTCACCCGCCGCTGCGGAAGCCCGACACGTTGAAGTATCTCGCCGGTCCGGAAATCGGCGGCGGCTCGATGACCAACGAGTCCAACCCCGACGAGAAGGCCGCCGAGTTACGCGCGGTGCCGGCGGTGCATTACCAGCGGGCGGGGAAGGTTTAGTTTAACCACGAAGCGCACCAAGGGCACGAAGATGAATGAAGAGGAAGTCGCGCGCGAAATTGTAGATGCGGCGATTGCGGTTCATCGCGAACTAGGGCCTGGATTGCTGGAATCAGCTTACGAACAATGCCTCGCCTTTGAGTTGGCGCGACGAGGGTTAAAAGTGGAACGACAAAAAGAGCTGCCGATTGTTTATCAAGGCATGCGGATCGAGGCGGGCTATCGGATCGATCTTTTGGTCGGCGACTCGGTCGTTGTGGAGCTTAAGTCAGTCGATCGCTTTGAGCCGATTCATGAGGCGCAGATGCTGTGTTATCTGAAACTCTCACGGCATCATATTGGTTTGCTGATAAACTTTAACGTCAAACTCCTCAAAGACGGCCTGCGCCGGCTCGTCTTGTAATTCTACTTCGTGTCCTTTGTGTCCTTCGTGGTGAAAAACAAACTCGAACCAGCCCGGAAACTGCTCTGTGAACTGCAGGACCACATCCGCGACACCCTCGTCGCGGCGCGGGAGAAGAGCGCGGCGTCGTTTGCCAAGATCGCGGCGGTCACGGCGGCGGACACGATCTATCAGGTCGATAAGCTCACCGAGGAAGCGATCTTCGCCTGGTTCGAGCGCCACTGGCCGAAAGCATGGCCGGTGCAGTTGATCATGGAGGGCGTCGAGGACGATGACGAGGTGACTTTCCCGCGCGGCACGCCCGTGGCCAAAACCATCTGGAAGTGCATTCTCGACCCCATCGACGGCACGCGGAACCTGATGTATGACAAGCGCAGTGCGTGGGCGCTGGCGGCGCTGGCCCCGCAGCGTGGGGCCAGGAATAATCTGCGCGACATCACGGTCGCGGCGATGACGGAACTTTCGACGAGCAAGATGTGGCGCAGCGACCAGCTCAGCGCGGTGCGCGGACGCGGGGTGGTGGCGCGGGCGTTTGATCTGCGCACGCGGCGCTGGGCGCCGCTCAAGGTGCGGCCCTCGAAGGCGCGGAATTTCGAGCACGGCTTTGCCTCGATTGCGCGGTTTTTTCCCGAGGGCAAAGGCCTGCTCGGCACCGTGGAGGAGGCGCTGTGGCGCGAACTTGGCATCCTCGGTAAAAACGGCGGGCAGCTCGTCTTCGACGACCAATACATCACGACCGGCGGACAAATCTACGAGCTCGTGATTGGCCACGACCGCATGCTCGGCGACATCCGCCCGCTGGCGTATGCGAAGCTCAAGCTCGGCAGCGCCTCGCTCTGCTGTCACCCCTACGACATCTGCACGGCGCTGATTTTGGAAGAGGCCGGCGGCATTGTGGAAACGCCGGACGGCAAGCCGCTCAGCGCGCCACTGGATACGACGTCGGCGATTGCGTGGATGGGCTATGCGAACCCCACGCTGGCGAAAACGGTGCGCCCGGTGCTGAAAAAGCTGACGAAGAAATATCTCTGACCATGAAGGCTGTCACAGGCGAGGCGCCCGGGCGTTTGGATTTTCTCGGCGGAGTGGCCGACTACAGCGGTTCGCTGGTGCTGGAGATGCCACTCGCACTGACGACGCGCGTGCATATTTCCGAAACCCGCGCGAGTGAGCTGGTTTTTACCAGTCCCGACGAAGGCTACTGCTCACTGCCCGCGGGCACGCCGGCGGCCGACGCGCCGAAATGGGTGCGTTATCCCTACGGGTGCTTCCTGTTGTTTTGCGCGGCGCAACGCTGGCGGCCGGCGGGAGGGCTCGTGTTTCAGATCGAGTCGCACGTGCCGGTGTCGATGGGAGTCAGCAGCAGCGCGGCGCTGGAAGTGGCGACGCTGCGGGCGCTGGAAAAACTCTCGGGCAAGAAATTCAAGGGCACGGCGCTGGCGCGGCTGGCGCAGCGGGCGGAGAACGAGATCGTGGGCGCGCCCTGCGGCCTGATGGACCAGCTGGCCTCGGCCAATGGCGTGCGCGGCGCGTTGCTGCCGATCTTGTGTCGCCCGGATGTGCTTGCTGCGCCGGTGAAACTGCCGGCCGGTGTGATCGCAGTGGGCTGGCCGAGCGGTGTGAAGCATGCGGTGTCGGCCTCGCCTTACGCGACGGCGCGCGCCGGGGCGTTCATGGGCAAAAAGCTCATCGAACTTGGCACGAAACGGAAACTCGCCCACGCAACGGAGCTCACACCCGCAGAGCTGCGCAGCCTTTCGACGGACGTGCTGCCGGAGAAAATCACGGGCCGCGCCTTTCTCGCGCGCTGCGGCGGCGTGGATGATCCGCTCTCGAAGATTGTGCCGGGGCAAAGCTACGCCGTGCGCGCGGCGGTGGCGTTTCCCATTGAGGAAAATTTCCGCAGCGCCACGGCGGTCGCGCTGTTACGCGGCGTAAACACCCGTAATCGCGAGGCTACGCTGCGCGTGCTGGGCGAGCTGCTTTTCCAATCGCATGCCGGCTACTCGTCGATCGGGCTCGGTTGCCCGGAGACGGATGAAATGGTCGGCGCCGTGCGCGCGGCGGGACCGGTCCGCGGTTTTTACGGCGCGCGGGTGAGCGGTGGCGGCAGTGGCGGCACGGTGGTGGTGCTGCTCGACCGCGGGGCGCTGCCGGTCCTGCGCCGGTTGGCCGCCCGGTTGCGCTTTAGTCCCGACAAGCTACCCCTCCTGGCCTGACCATGAACATCATCGGCGTTGATATCGGCGGAACGAAATGTGCGCTCAGCGTGCCGGACGGCGCGGAGCGCGTGAAGGAAGTGGCGCGCTTTGCCACGACGACGTTTCGCGAGACGCGGGACCGGCTCGACGCGGAGATCGCGAAGCTCGCGCCGGGGCGCGACACGGTGTTCGGCGTTTCATGCGGCGGGCCGCTCGATGCCAAACGCGGGCTGATCCTCTCGCCGCCAAACCTGCCGGGCTGGGATCGCATCGCAATCTGTGAGGAGCTGGTGCAGCGCTTCGGCGGGCGGGCGTTTCTGATGAACGACGCCAATGCGAGCGCGCTGGCGGAGTGGCAGTTTGGGGCCGGCCGCGGCTGCCAGAGCATGATTTTCCTGACGATGGGCACGGGCATGGGCGCGGGGCTGATCCTCGACGGCCGGCTCTACGAGGGCGTCACGGGCAACGCCGGCGAAGTCGGCCATATGCGCATGGCCCCCGACGGCCCGGTGGGCTACGGCAAGGCGGGTTCGTTCGAGGGCTTTTGCTCGGGTGGCGGCATCGCGCAGATCGCGAAGCAGCGCGTGGCGGCCTATGCCGGCGCGAGCCTGCTGAAGGCCGGGCCGCTGGAAAAACTCACGGCGCGGGTCGTGGGCGAGGCGGCGGTGGCCGGCGATGCACTGGCGCTGGCGATCTGGCGGGAAATTGGCACGAAGCTCGGGGAAGCGCTGGCGCTCTTCATCGACGTGATCAACCCCGAGCGGGTGGTGATCGGCAGCATTTACCAGCGGTGCGAGCGGTTCCTGGCGCCGGCGATGAACGAAGTCATCGCCCGCGAGTGCCTGCCGGACAGCGCGCGGGACTGCCAGGTGGTGCCGGCGGTGCTGGGTGACGAGCTTGGCAGCTACGCGGCGGTGGCGATCGCGCGCTATCACGGGTCGCGGTAGGTGATTATTCCGCGGATTTGTGCCGCGGCGCTTGGTTTTGGAATGACACCGGCTGAAGAGCGGAGTAACCAATCGGTTACTCCCGTTCGTCTTTCTCTTATAACCCAGCGCCAGCCCATCCCCCATGAACCAAAAACACCGCGGCCTTTTCTTCGATGAGGCCGATTTGCCCCGCATCCGTGCCAACACGACCGACCCGCGTTTCGTCGATTTCTGGCAGACCCAGCTCAAGGCCGATGTCGCCGCCGACACGGAATTCCTCACGAAGGAGCTGCGGCTGACGAATCACGTCGTGCATCTGTTGAAGGCGCAGCGGATCCTGGAGCGGGCGTCGTTCATCTACCTGGTCAACCGCGACTCCGCCCAGCTCGCCCTGGCGAAGCTCGCGATGCGCCGGATGCTCGATTACCCGGAGTGGGACAGTTTCATGGAAGGCGGCCGGCAGGTGATCGGCCTGCAGCGCGCGACCGAAGGGACCGTGGCGTTGCTCCAGGCCATGGAGTGCCTCGGCGACCAAATCTCCGACGCCGAGCGCGCGGAGGTGGAACAGGCGATTCTCACGAAGGGTGTGCCGGCCTGCTACACGCCGGTCTATGGCATGAAATATCCCGACCGCGTGCAGGGCTGGGGTTGGAACCCGCGCAGCGATTGCGATGAATTCCGCCACATCGACCTGAAGCGCTGGCCGCTCATTCTCAACGCGACGAATCTCAAGATCATCCCCACGGCGTGTCTCGGTATCGCGGCGTGTTATTTCCGCGGCCGGTTGCCGCAGGCGGAGGGTTGGCTGGAACTCGCGCGCTCGAGTGCGAAGGCGTTTTCCACGATGTATGGCAGCGACGGCTCCTACGACGAAGGCGTGAGCTACTGGGGCTACACGACGCTCTACCTGACGCTGTTCGCCGAGGTGCTCTACCGGCTGCACGGCATCGACGACCGGAACCTCATCAACTACAAGGGCACGGTGCGTTACGCGCTCGGCAACACGATGCCGACGATCAACGACCACCGGAAGCTCGCGGACTTCACCCACGTCAAAGGCTACACGATGCCGACGGTGAAGCCTGAGTTCGACATCGTGAACCACGGCGACTCCAACGGCGCGGTCGATGTCTCCGTGGCGGCCTGGGTGGCGCGCACGCATGGCGATCCGCTGTCGCAGTTTGTCGCGCGCGAAGTCGGCGAGGCGAAATTCCTCTACGGACTCATCTGGTATGATCCCAAGGGGCAGGCCGCGGCACCCGAGCCCGAGTTACTCGATCGCCGGCAGTCGAATGACATCGTCATCTCCCGCACCGGCTGGAAGACGCCCGACAACGTGCTCGCGTTCCGCAGCGGCGGCCCGGGCAACCATGAGCACGCGGACCGCAACAGCGTCATCTTCAAGGCCTATGGCGAGCGCCTGCTGCACGATCCTTACCGCGCGGCCTACATGGTGCAAAATCCGCGCTGGCGGCTGCGCCTCACCGAGGCGCACACCGCGGTGCTGATCGATGGCAAGGGTCACCAATACCACGACGGCAGCGAGGGCACGAATGCTTCCTGGGCGTTTGCCCACCTGACCGATTATCGCACCGGACCGGGCTGGATGATCGCGACGAGCGACGCGACGGACGCCTATCAACTCGTCAATGCGCAGGTCACGCGCGTGCAGCGCACGCTGGTCTACCTCAAGCCCGACGTGGTCATCTTCCTTGACCGCGTGGCACTCAAGGACGCCAAGGCGTCGGTGCAGGTGCGATTCCAGCTCTACAACGAGGACTTCGGCGGCCAGCTCGCGGTGAACGGATCGGAGTTCACGATCACGCGGCCGCACGCCACGCTGGTCGGGCGGGTCGCGGCGACCGGCCCGATGCGCGTGCACGCCAGCCAGCTCCCATTCGAAGCGAAGGACGGTGAGCAGCAATTCGCCGAAGTGGATTCGACGGCGGCGGCCGAGCACGAAATCCTCACCGTGTGCAGTGCGCGTCCGGAGAAAGAGCCGCACGGCAAGCTGACGATCACCCGCGAAGGCGGCGGCTGGCGCGTGCAGGGCACGCACGGTGCGCAGAAGATCAAGGTCACGCTCACCGCGACGGGAGATGCGGCTCCGGTGATCACGCTCTGACGTATTCCGCCCGTGCCGACCCGTCGCAGTTTTATCAAATCGGCCGGGCTTATGGCGGCAGCCATGCCGCTGCTCGGCCGGGCGGCAGGACTGGAGGCGGGAGCGGCTCCGGGTTTCAAGTCCGGCCCGGGGCGGGGCCTGCTGTTCGATGCCGAGGATATCCCGCGCATCCGGGAAAATCTGGAGCGGCCGCGCTTTGCTGAGCTGCGCGCGCTGATTTTTCCCGCGGACATGGCGGCCAACGAGCGCTTTTTGCGCGACGAGATCCGATTGGAAAACCTGGTCGAGGACATGGCCCGGGCGCGCCAGTTGTTGGAACGTTCAGCGTTGGCCTACGTGGTAAGCCGCGATGTCCGGCAGCTGGCGCTGGCCAAAAGCGCGCTCGGCCGGCTGTGCGACTATGGGCGTTGGGATTATTTCCTCGAAGGCGGCAAGCAGACCGTGGGGCTGCAACGAGCCTCCGAGGCGACGATCGCCTGTTGCCTGGCGCTGGACTGGTTGGGGGAGGAGCTGACGCCGGCGGAACGCGAGCGCGCCGAGCACAATATCGCGACGAAGGGCGCGCCAGCGTGCCATGCCTCGCTTTACGGGATGAAGCATCCGGACCGGGTGCGGGGCTGGACGCTCGATCCGCGCGAGAATTTTGGTTTCACGCTCAACCTGAGCCGCTGGCCGCTGATCCTGAATGGCACGAACCTGAAGGTCATCCCGGCCTGTGGGCTCGGCTATGCGGGTATTGCGCTCCAAGGCCGGCATCCCGATGCGGCGAAGTGGCTCGATCTCGCGCGCCAGAGTGCGCGGACCTACGCGGGTAGCATGATCGGCGCGGATGGATCGTTCGATGAAGGCATTGGCTACTGGGGCTATACGCTGCTGCACCTCGCCTTGTTCGCCGAGGCGTTGTATCGGCGCACAGGCACGGACGATCGCGCCCTATTGAATTATCCCGGCACGGTGCGCTACGCCCTGCACATGGCGATGCCGACGTTGCCGGCGCCCATGCCCGATGGACCGCGCGCTTCGCCGGCGCGCCGGCCGGATCCGGGGCAGGACATCGTGAACATCGGCGACGCGAGCCGTGGTATCGATGTGTCGCTGGCTCCCTGGGTGGCGGCCACGACGGGCGATGCGCTGTCGGCTCATGTGGGGAACGCGATTGGTGGGTTGAAACAGTTTCCTGCCGCGATCTGGTATCACGCCGACGCACCGGTGCAGCCGCCGGGACCGGACTTGCTTGATGGGCGGATGCTCAACGACCTCGTGATCTCGCGCACCGGCTGGCGCGCCGAGGATGGCGTGCTCGCGCTGCGAAGCGGCGGGCCGGCGAACCACGAGCATGCGGACCGCAACAGCATCATCTTCAAGGCCCACGGCGAGCGGTTGTTTCATGATCCGTTCCGCGCGGCCTATGCCGTGAAGGATCCGCGCTGGCTGCTGCGGTTGACCGAGGCGCACACGGCGGTGCTGGTCGGTGGCAAAGGTCACCAGTATCACGACGGCAGCGAGGGCACGAATTCCTCCTGGGCCACGGCGAACGTCACGGCGTATCGCACGGGGGAAGGTTGGATGACGGTGACGAGCGACGCGACGGAGGCCTATGCGCTGATCAATCCGGCGGTGACGCGCGTCGAGCGCACGCTCATTTACCTGAAGCCGGACATCCTCCTGGTCTTCGACCGCGTGCGCGTGGCGTTGGAGCCGGTAGCGGTGCAGCTGCGTTTCCAAGTTTACAACGATGATGGCCACGGACGCGCCGAAGCAGGATCGGGCGCTTTCACCATCGTGCGCCCGCATGCGACGCTGGCGGCGATGAGCTACGGCTCGAGTCCGTTGAGGGTGCGCACGGCGGAACTGGATTTGCCGGCGAAAGAAGGCTTTTTCCCGTTCGTCGAAGTCGAGAGCGCGCCGCAGCTGGAGCACGCGGTGCTTACGGTCTGCACGGCCCAGCGGACGGGCGCGGCTCACGGCACCCTGAAGGCCGAAGGCCAGGCCGGCGCATGGCGCGTGACGGGCCAGCATAACGGCCGGTCGGTCGACGTGCGCCTCGCAGCGGCGGATGAAACGGTGCCGACGGTCAGCCTCTAATTTTTCATGCCTCAGCTTAACAGCGTTAACGCCTTTGACTACGCGCTCATCGCGTTGTATTTTGGCATCGTCATCTGGGTCGGATTTTACTCCGCGAAGAAAAACAAGGGGACGGACGATTACTTCAAGGCCGGCGGCAAGGTGCCGTGGTTCATGGCGGGCGTGTCGAACTGGGTGTCGGGGTTTTCCGCGTTCATGTTCGTGGCGGCGGCGGGCTACACCTACAAGCACGGCTCGGGTGCGCTGATCCTGTTCACGGCGGCGTTCTGGGCCTACCTCGCGGGCTATTGGTATTTCGCGCCGGCGTGGCGGCGGGCGCGCATCGATGCGCCGCTGGAATTCCTCACGCGCCGCTACTCACCGTCGACGAGTTATTTTTATACGATCATGTCGATCTTTCCGCAGGTGCTGGGCATCGCGCAGGGGCTCTATATCCTCTGCATTTTCGTGTCGGCCGCGCTGGGGCTGGACCAGGAAAGTTTCCGGCTGGCGGGCATCGAGTTCACCGGGTTGCAGGTGTGCATGATGGCGGTCGGGGCGGTGATGATCATCTACAGCGTGATCGGCGGACTCTGGGCCGCGGTGCTTTCCGACGCGGTGCAAGGCGTGATCATCCTGGTGATGACGCTGCTGATTTTCCCGATCTCACTCAACTACGTGGGCGGGGGCAGCGGGATTTTTGCGGGATTCAGCCGGCTCCTCGACGAGCTGCCCCGGGACTACCTCGTGCCGAGCGGGCAACCGGTGAATCCGTGGTTCCTCGGCGCTTACATGATCAACATCTTCCTCGGCTACAATGTCGCGTGGCATCTCGTGCAGCGCTACAACAGCGTGCCGACCGAGCGCGATGCGCGCAAGATGGCGATGCTTTGTGCGTGGCTCTCGCTGCTGGCACCGACGCTCTGGGCGATCCCGGTGATGGCATCGAAGCTGATTTTTCCCGACATGGCGGTGCTCTGGCCGCACCTGAAGGCGCCGGAGGAGGCGTCGTTCGTGAGCCTCGCGATGCTGCTGTTGCCGCACGGGCTGATCGGCTTTGTGGTGGCGGCGATCCTTTCGGCGACGCTCGGTCAGGCCAACGATGCCTTCAACTGGCTGGCGGCGGCGACGACGAAGGACGTCTACGTGCCGGCGCGCCGCAAACTCGGCTTCGGCGAATCCTCGGACAAGCACCAGCTCTTCGTCGCGCAGATGACGATGCTGATCGTGGGCGTATCGGGCGTGGCGCTGTCGTTCGTGATCTCGAAGCTCGGCGGGGCGTTTGAATTCGCGCTGCGTTACTACTCGATCGTCGGCCCGGGCTTCATGATGCCGGTGCTGCTGGGCCTGGTTTTCCGAAAAACACCGTGGTGGTCGGGCATCGCGGCCTGTGTGGCCGGCTTCACCGCGTCGCTGACCCTGTTCGCCCTGCGCGTGCTGCCCGAGCATGACATGCCGCGCAACGTGCTCAGTGCGGTCATCGCCTCGACGACGGTGTTTGCGATCTCGGCGTTCTGGTATCGGAAGGACGACCCGCGGAGTGCGGAGGCCATCCGGCTCGACCGCGACCTGCGCACACCGGTGCCGGACGGTCCGCCGCAGGGGCCGGGCGGGCTGCGGGATTATGCGATGCTCGCGTGGGTGTCGGTGCTGCTGGGCGTCGTCCTGCTGGTTTGCTGCTTCCTGCCGGCGACGCCGCCAGCCTCGTCTGGGTCGAACGTCGTGGCGGGCATCCTGCTCCTGATCATCGCCGGCGTCCTCTGGAAAGTCTCCCGCTCGAAGCGGGGCGCCTGATTGCAACCGACCGGCGATTTGATCGCGTCTGGCGCGGTCGGCCAGGATCGGGAGTTGGGCGCGGGCTTTGTCTTCGACGCGTCCGCGGCTGGCGAAGTGGACAGAGTGATACAGGCCTGATCGGGCTGAGGTGAAAACCTAATGGTTTCAGGTGGTTCGGTGGCGGTGTATGCTCGCTATTGCGCAATCGCGGTTGGAGTGTTGCCGGCATGGAAGCACCGCTGCCGTCGGACGAGCTGGCTCGACTTGAAGCTCTCCGAAATTTTGCGGTGCTCGATACGCCGCCGGAAACTGACTTCGACGACATCGCGAAATTGGCGGCGCAGATTTGTGGCACACCGATGGCGCTGATCTCGCTGGTCGACGAAAAGCGCCAATGGTTCAAGGCCAAGGTGGGAGTGGAAGCGGGGGAGACGCCGCGCGCCCAGGCGTTTTGTGCGCATGTGCTCGTTCGTCCGCAGGAGATGCTCATTGTGCCCGATGCCACCAAGGATCGGCGCTTTGCGGACAATCCTCTCGTAACCCAGGAGCGAGGCATCCGGTTTTATGCGGGATCGCCGCTGGTCACGCCAGAAGGACACGCGCTGGGCACCTTGTGCGTGGCGGATCATGTGCCGCGCGAGCTGAATGCGGAGCAGCAGCAAGCCCTTGCGATCTTGAGCCGGCAGGTGATGACGCAGATGCAGCTCAGGAGCCAGCATCGCGAACAACGGCGGATGGCGCAGCGGTTGTTGGAGGCTCAAAGTGTGGCGAAAGTGGGCAGCTGGGAAACGGACCTGACGACGATGGCGGTGGCCTGGTCGGAGCAGACCCATAAGATTTTCGAAACCGATGCGGCGAATTTCCGCCCGACGCATCAAATTTTTCTGGCGATGGTGCATCCCGATGACCGGGCAGCAGTGGATACCGCCTTTCTCGCGGCGCAGAAGCAGGCATCGCCCGCGGTGATCGAGCACCGGGTGTGTCTGCCGGACGGGCGCATCAAAACGGTGGAAGAGCGCTGGCAGGTGTTTTTTGATCCGGCCGGCCGGCCCAGCCGTGCGTTGGGCACGTGCCGGGATATCACCGCACAAAAGCAGACGGAATTGGAGCGGATGCAGGCGGAGGCGCAGGCGCGTGAACTCGGGGAACGGCTGACGACCACGCTGGAAAGTCTCACCGATGGATTCTTCACCCTCGATCGCGAATGGAAGTTCACCTACGTCAACGCTGAGGCGGAAAAAATATTCCGGATGTCGCGGGCGGAATTACTCGGTCAGCAGATCTGGGACAAGTTTCCGCAAGCCCGGGGCACGATTTCCCAGCAGGAATACGAGCGGGCGTTGCGCGACAATGTGGCGGTGCAATTTGACACATTTTATCCGCCATTGGGCATCTGGTTTGACGCCCGCGTGTTTCCCTCGAGGCAGGGGCTGGCGGTGTATTTCCGGGACGTGACGGATCGAAAGCGCATGGACGAGGCCACGCTCCAGGCCAACGAAACGCTGGCGGGGATCGTCGATGCCCTGCAGGAAATCGCGACGATCAAGGGCACCGCGGAGACGGTGATGACGCTGATAACGGCCAGGGCGCAGGTGCTGACTCGGGGCACAGGTGCAGTCATCGAGCTGGTGGATGGGGACGACATGGTCTATCGGGCGGGCTCGGGCATTGGAGCGGAGCTGGTCGGCCAGCGGCTGCCGCGGCGGGGGAGTCTTTCGGAGAGCGCGCTGCAGGGCGGCAAGGCCTTGATCTGTGACAATACCAAAAAAAACCGGCTGCTGACCTGCAACCGCGATGACGTCCGCTCCATCGTGGTCGCGCCGCTGCGGGACGGGCCGCAAATCATCGGCGTGCTCAAGGTCGTGGCCGACAAGACGGACGCGTTTTCCCAGCGGGATGCCGCCAATCTGCAAATCTTGGTGGAGTCGCTCGGGGCGGTCATCCAGCGCCGGCGGGTGGCGGAGCAATTGCGCGCTTCGGAGCAGCAATACCGGCTGCTCTTTGCGCACAATCCGCACCCGATGTGGGTTTTTGACCGCGAGACGCTGCGGTTTCTGGCGGTGAACGAAACGGCGATCCGGCATTACGGCTACACGGAGGAGGAATTCCTGGCCATGACGATTCTAGATATCCGTCCGCCGGAGGATGCCACCCCGGTCCATGAGGCGCTGGCGCGCATGCCGGGGAACGGCAAGGACTTTGGCCGCCGCCTGCACCGTAAATGCGATGGCGTGGTGATGGAAATGGAAGTGTGGTCCGACGGGATCGAGCTGAACGGCCGGCCGGCACGGTTGGTGCTGGCGCACGATGTGACCGAGCGGCGGCGTGCCGAGACCAAGATGCGTGAACAAGCCGCGCTACTCGACAAGGCGCGCGATGCGATCCTCGTGCGCGGCCTAGATCACCGCATTACCTATTGGAACAAGAGCGCCGAGCGGCTTTACGGCTGGAGCGCCGAGGAGGCGCTCGGCCGCATCGTGCGGGATTTGCTGTATTTTGACCCCGGGATATTCGACACCGCGATGGCCAAGCTGATGGCGCAAGGCGAGTGGACCGGCGAACTGACGCAGATCCGCAAGGACGGCACGAACGTGACGGTGGAAGGGCGGTGGACGCTATTGCGCGACAATGCCGGCGCCCCGCATTCAGTCCTCGCGATCAACACCGACATCACCGAGCGCAAGAAAATCGAGCAGCAGTTCCTGCGGGCCCAGCGCATGGAGAGCATCGGCACGCTGGCCGGCGGTATTGCGCACGATCTCAACAACCTGCTCGCGCCGGTCACCATGGGGGTCGAACTCCTGCGGCAGTTCGAACCCAGTCCGCGGAGCCTGCCGGTGATCGAAAGCATGGAACGCAGCGCCCGGCGTGGCGTTGATCTCGTGAAGCAAGTCCTGTCCTTTGCGCGGGGCGTCGAGAGTTCGCGGGTTACCCTCCAGGCCGGACACATCATCCGTGAGGTCCAGTCCATCGCCGAAAATACTTTTCCGAAGAACATCACCATCCACACGCACGTTGCGTCCGACCTGTGGCCGGTCCTCGCCGACCCGACGCAGCTGAACCAGATTTTGCTGAACCTCTGCGTGAACGCCCGTGACGCCATGCCCGGCGGCGGACGGCTGGAAATGTCGGCCAGCAATGTCACCATCGACGAACAGTATGCCATCATGAACCGCGGCGTGACGCCCGGACGGTATGTCGTGGTGCAGGTGGTCGACAACGGGCACGGTATGCCACGGGAAATCATCGACCGCATCTTTGAGCCGTTTTTCACCACCAAGGGAGTCGGCCAAGGCACGGGGCTGGGGCTCTCTACCGTGCAAGGCATCGTGCGCAGCCACGGTGGCTTCGTGAATGTTTACAGCGAGCCGGGCAAAGGCAGCACCTTCAAAGTCTACCTGCCGGCATTGACGGATGGGATGCAAGCCGAGACGGCCGGCGCGACGACCAACGAACTTGCCCGCGGCAACGGCGAACTGGTCCTGGTGGTGGATGACGAGACCTCCATTCTCGATATTACCGCGCAGACCTTGCAGACCTTCGGCTATCGTGTGGTGACGGCCGAAGATGGCGCTCATGCGGTCGGGGTTTATGCGACGCGCCGCGACGAGATCGCGGTGGTGATCACCGACATGATGATGCCCGTGATGGACGGCCCCGCGCTCATTGCGGCGATCCGCCGGATCAATCCCACGGTGCGCATCATCGCGGCGAGCGGTTTGAACGCCAACGCCAATGTGGCCCGGGCAGCGAACGCCGGGGTGAAGCATTTTCTGGCCAAGCCTTACTCAGCCGACGCGATGCTCGGCCTGATCAAAAAAGTATTGAACGAAGACGGCAGCCGGACGCCGTTTCAGGCTTAAAAGGTTTGTTATCCGGGTTCATCCCTGAAATCCGTCGTCCAGCCCAGTTGGTGAATTTTGTCCCGGTTGCACTCCATGAATTCCGTCAAGCTTCCCGCCCATTACTACCAGCAGTTCGACGCCGATTACACGCGTGACGTGCCGGCGGAGGGCTACGCCGGGTGGAAATGCTCCGACATCGAGCTCGCGCCGGACCACACGGCGCTGGTCGTGATGCATGCATGGGAAGCCGGCACGATGGAGCAGTGGCCGGGCTGGCGGCGCTGCGTGGAGTATCACCCGCGTGCGCTGAAGATCCTGGCGGACGTGTTTCCGCCGCTGCTCTCGGCCGTGCGCCAATCGCCGCTGCCCGTGTTTCACGTGGTGGGTGGACGCGACTACTATTCGCACCTGCCGGGCTATAAGAACACGGTGAAGCTCGCCGGACCGTCGCCGCAGTATGCGCAGGTGGCGAAGGATCCGGTGATGGAGCGGCTGGATAAATTCCGGGGCGAGGAGGTTTTCGTCGGGGCGCGCAACCGGCCGGACGTGGACGCGGGCTGGAAATTTCTGGACTTTGCGCCCGAGGCGCGGCCGGTCGGCGACGAGCCGATTGCGGAAGACGGCCACCAGCTCGCGGCGCTGTGCCGTGCGCACGGGATCAACCACCTCGTCTACATCGGCTTTGCGATCAACTGGTGCCTCCTGATGTCGCCCGGCGGCATGGTGGACCTGGGTCGCTACGGGGTGATGTGCTCGACGATTCGCGAGGCGGTGACGGCGGTGGAAAACGCCGAGACCGCGCGGCAGGAACGGGAGAAGCAACAGGCGCTCTGGCGCACGGCGATCAACTCGGGCTTCGTGTTCGGGCTGGAGGATTTCACGAAGATGGTGAAAGCGCTGCCGAAGCGCGGGTGAGACGAGGCCTTTGTTTTAACCGCAAAGAACGCGAAGCGCGCTAAGAACGGAAAGGAGGAGGATGGGGAAGATCAGCGGTCTCCGTCCTGCCTTACGACTCGGCGGCTTCGCTGAGGAGGGTGGCGTCGGTGGCGCGGTCGCCGTCGTTCTTGGGGAGCTGGGGGACAAAGACGTAGCCCGGCTCCTGGCGCTGGCGCTTGAGGATCGACTGGATGTCGCACCACGTGGCCCAGAGCCCGTGCGTCACGGGCGGCAGGTCGTGTTTGATGGCCTCGCGCAGCTTGGGGAGGTTGTAGAAAGGCACGGCGGGGAACATGTGGTGCTCCACGTGGTATTGCATGTTCCAGTAGAAGAACGCGGGCAGCCAGCTGCAGGTGTAGCTCCGGGTGTTGAGGCGGAAGTCGGGCACATCGGAGGAGAGGCCGACGTGCTGGGGCATGCCGGTGACGGTGACGAGCCAGCCGCAGTAAAACGTGGCGAGATTGACGACGATGATGAGAAACCAGTGGCCCGTGAGGATGAAGATTATGGCGAGGGTGAGGTGGCCGAAGAAGACGACGCGGGCCCAGTTGATGAGTTCACGGCGGGCCTTGGCGTCGGTCTCGGGAACGACGCGCTGGAGCCAGGCGGACTTGAAGAAGCCGTCGCGGGTGAGGTTGCCGCGCGCGGCGGCGGCAAAAAAGCGGAAGTGTTTCCAGACCCACAGCGGGTTGAAGGTGAAGTTGGCGAGGACGAAGCGGAAGCCGTGCATGTCGAGGCCGAGGGGCTGCTCGACCTCGCCGTCGTGGCCGCGGTGGATGGTGACCTGGTGGTGCCGGATGTGGCTGGCGCGGTAGCCGACGGGATCGAACCAGCCGAGGAAGGCGTAGATTTTGACGAAGAAGCTGTTCCAAAACTGGGTGGCGAAAGGCGTCTTGTGGCAGAACTCGTGACAGGCGATGCCGCCGAGGAAACTGGCGTTGGTGCCGTGGACGAAGAGCACGAGCAGGAGCAGCGGGAGATGCGTCGGCCAGTTGGTGGCGTTGAGGTGGCGGAAGACGAGGTAGGCCAGGGTGCCGGTGAGCGCGAAGAGCCCGAGCTGCGGGATGACTTGGAGAAACGCGCGGGCATCGCTCTTGCGCATGAGCTCACTCATGACGGTTTTGTCGACCTTGCAGCGATACCAGTTGATCTTGATTTGCTCGTTCATGGGGTGGGGTGCCTGATGGCCGCAAAAAGGCCCGCAAGGCGCAAAAACAAAATATCCGGGTGCGCAAGAACCCGGGTGCGGCTCAGGTCAGCGGCAGGGAACGGACGCGCCAGTCGCTGGCGAAGTAGAGGGTGCCGTGGACCACGGGGCCGACGACGGTCAGGATGGGGCCGGTGATTTTTCCTGCCACGGTCATTTCGACGGTGCCGGGCTTGATGCGGAAGACGGTGGTCGTCGTGGCGCCGTAAATCGTGCCATCGGTGTCGGTGCGGAGGATGTGGCCGGATTCGAAGGGCAGCGCGCCGAAGTCGACGGGCAGCGGGGCGGCGGCGAGCACTTTCTTCTGCGCGGGATCGACGAGCAAGAGGCGCGAAGGGGCGGGCTTGGCGCCGTAGTGCGTGACGAGCCGGGGATTGCGACCGCTGAGCGCGTAGACGAGGCCGTTGCCCGCAGGAAGGAGCGAGCACACGTCGTCGAGCGCGGCGTCGCCGAAATCGCCGAGATAGTCGGCGGTCTTTTTAACGGGATCCCACAGGCCGAAGGCACCGCGGGTGGCGCTGGCGTTGGCGCCGGTGCCGGGCTCGATGTTGAAACCAATGAGAATACGCTCGAGGTCGCCCAGCCAGAGCAGGACGAACGGGGTGCAATCGGGAATGATGCCGCGCACGCTGCCGCGCTGGCCATCGGCGGGATCGAACCAGGCGAGGGTGCCGTCGCGCAGACCGTAGTCCGCGGCGGAACCGACCCAGAGTTTGCCGTCTGGCGTCGTGATCATCGTGTGTGGGCGGGTGCTGGCGTCGTCGACGCGGCCGACATCGAGCGGGTTGGCGCCGGGGCCGGTGCCGAAGCGATAGGGCAGGGCGGGGTCGTAGAGCGAGAGGCGCGACGCGGGATACGAGGCGATGGCGAGTTTGCCGTCGTAGTTGCACATCGAGTAACCCTCGCCGCCGGAGACGCTGCACTGGCCGTGATTGGTCATGTTGCCGCCGTCGAGATCGCAGGAAAACAAATGCTCCGGCAGCATGCTCGAGCCGTAGATTTTTTGATCGGGACCGAGGTGCATCGTCCAGAGGCCGGTGCCGGAACCCTGCCAGTCGAGGGTGATTTCGCGCGGGGCGCGCCCGTCGGCCGGGGTGAGCCGGACTTTGCGGAACTGAAAACTTTTCTCATCGGCGAAGGTCGCGATGGAGCCGTCGGGCAGCGGCAGGATGTGCTGGTAAGCGTGCTTGTAGGTGGCGTGGACGCCGGGCAACTGGGCGGGCAGTTGGGCGACGGGCGTGGCGGTGCCGGCTTCGAGCAGAAAGGCGCCGGCGTAGCTATCGAGGTAGAGTTTGCCGTCCACGCCCTTGAAGAATTCGTAGCGCTGCGGATTGGCGATGGGCGTTTCCAGCGTCGGCCCGACGCGGCGGTGTTCACCGGTCTTGGGGTCAATGGCGACCATGCGGTAGCTCGTCATTTTGACCTGCGCGAAGAGCGTGCCGTCATCGGCGGCGAGTGGGTAGAGGTATTTGTCGACGTCGTCCTTGCGCCCAAAGCGTGTGAACTCACCGGTGGCGGGATTGAAGCGCGTGAGGCTGCAACCGGGGTAGGCGCCGATCCAGATCATGCCGTCGGGGGTTTCCGTGATGCCGGTGGGGAAGGTCGCCAGTTGCGGATCGATGGCGCCGAGGTCTTCGAGACCGCGTTCCGGATGAGCCGGGTCGTAACGATGCAGGTGGCCGTGCCACGCGGAGCCGAGCCAGAGAATACCGGTGCGCAAGCTGCGCATGGCGGCGGTGGGTGCCTCGCTGGCGCCGGCTTGAAACTGCTGGCAGTGCCCGGTGGCCAGATCGATATCGAGCACGAAGGGGCCGCCGTTGTTCTGGCCCATGGAGGCGAGCAGGGACGGCCGGCCATCGGCGGTGCGGCCGGGATGCAGCCGGACCCAGTTGACGGCTTTGACGGGGATGCCGAGCTCGCGAATCATGAGAGGAATAGTTTGGTTGGGCCCACGGAACACACGGAAGACACGGAATTTTTTAACGCGGAGGACGCGGAGAGCGCAGAGGAAGGCAGGATGACTTGGTTTTCATATCCGTGGAATCCGTGGGATCCGTGGTGAAGGTTGGTTTCGAAATTATTCGGGCAACGTGAGGCTGCGCAGGCGCCAGCCGGTGACGAAGTGGAAGGTGCGGCCGATCCAGGGGCCGGGGACCTCCAGCAGCTCGCCTTCGGGGGCGCGCCAGATGACTTCGGTTTCGCAGGTGCCGGGCTTGATGCGGTAGAGGACTTTTTCGGTCATGCCGTAAACGCCATCGGGGCCGGGAAAAATGCAGAACTGGGAGTGCCACGCGATGGGCAGGAGGTCGGCGGCGAAAGGCGTGGTGGCGACGACGCGGCGGGCGACGGGGTCGATGAGCGCGAGACGCGGGTGGATTTTGGGTGCGCCCATGATGTCCTCGGCGAAGCGGTTGTTGGCGATGAGGGCGTAGACGAGGCCGTCGGCGGCGGGAGCGAAGGCTTGGATGCTACCGAGATCGGCGAGGCCGAAGTCGCCGACGTAGAGCTGGCGATCCTCGACGGCGTCCCACAGCACGAAGGCGCCGTTTTTGGCGCGGATCTTGGAACCGGTGCCGCTCTCGGTGCTCATGCCGACGAGGAGCTGTTTTTGCCCCGGTAGGTAGATAATGGCGACGGGCGAGCAATCGGTGACGAGGTTGCGATGGCTGGCGTGGGCGCCGGTCTTGGGATCGACCCAGGCGAGCGTGCCGCCCCACAGGCCGTAGTCGGGGAGCGAGCCGACCCAGGCGCGTTCGGGGACGATGGTGCCGTCGGCCTTGGTGAGGGCGGGGACGATGGCGAGGCCGACGGGGCGGATGCCGATATCGTCGAGCCGGCCGATGTCGCGCGGGTTGGCGGTGGCGTCGGTGCCGAAGCGGTAGGGTTTTTTCGGGTCGTAGAACGAAATGTGGGATTTCGGATACGACGTGATGATCATCGAGCCGTCGCTGAAATTACCGAAGGCGTAGGCCTCGCCCATCATGAGGCTACAACGGCCGAGATTGACCGTGCTGCCGTCCTTGGGCGAGTAGCGGAAGAGGTGTTCGGGGAGGAAACTGGAGCCGTAGATGTTGTTATCGGCGGCGAGGTGGAGGGCGAAGAGGTTTGTGCCGGCGCCCTGCCAGTCGAGTTCGATGATGCGCGGGGCGACGGTGGGATTGGTGCTGGTGAGGCGGATCTTGCGGTAGAGACCGGCGCCTTCGTCACCATCTTCCCACCACGCGGTGAGGCCGCCGGGCATGGGGAGCACTTCCTGGTAGTGGTGCTTGTAGGTGGCGTGGACGCCGGGGAGCTCGGGCGGCAGGAAGGTGACGGGCTCGAGGGTCGTGCCGCTGACGCGGAATTTGCCCTCGTGGGTGTCGAGGTAGAGCCGGCCGTCGAGACCTTTGAAGAAGAGGATGCGCTGGGATTTGTCCTCGGGATTGATGACGGGGCCGACGGTCTGGTGTTTGCCGGTGACGGGATCGAAGACGACGAGGTGCGGGTGGACGACCTTGGTGAGCGCGGCGATGGTGCCATCGCTGCCGACGTGCGGGTAGAGGTATTTATCCTCGGGATCGAGCGAGCCGTAGCGTTTGAATTCGCCCGTGGCGGGATCGTAGCGCGTGAGGCTGCAGCCGGGATGGCCGCCGATCCAGAGCTTGCCGTCGGGGGCCTCGGCGATGCCGGTGGGGAAGGTGGCCTGGTCGCCGTCGATGACGCCGAGATCCTCGAGTCCGCGCCCGGGGTGCGAGGGATCGTAGCGGAGCAGGTGGCCGTCGGTGTGCGTGCCGACGTAAAGGATGCCGGTGCTCGGGCTGCGAATGGCGGAGATGGGATACTGCTGGAGCGGGGCGGGGGCGTTGAACTGGCGGCAGTGGCCGGTGGCGAGGTCGATATCGAGCACGAAGAGACCGCCATTGTTCTGGCCCATGGTGGCGAGCAGCGAAGGCTGGCCGTCGGCACCGCGGCCGGGATGCAGCCGGATCCAGTTCACGGCTTTGACCGGCACGCCGAGGTCGCGCACGGTGATGGCAGTGGAGGCAGGGGAGGCTTTCGCAGGCATGGAGATAAAAATCAGATTAAGGAGCAGGAAGGGACGGAGGAAACGCATGGAGGTGCGGCCAGGAAGAGGCGCGCGCCTGAATAGACGGACGAAGCGGAACAACGGGCGGGCACGAAACGCATTATGACTCGGGCAGCGTAAGCACGCGCAACCGCCAGCCGGTGGCGAAGTAGAATTGATTGCCGACAATGGGGCCGACGACGTCGATCACGTTGGGCGAGGAGGCGGTGAGCCAGACGGTGCCCGCGCGTTTTTTCGGCTGGTCGAGCTGCCAGATGCGCTCGACGTCGCAGGTGCCGGGCTTGATGCGGAAAACACAATAGCCGGTGGCGCCGTAAACGACGCCGCCAGGACCGACGCGCAAGGAAAAGTAACCGTGCCAGGCGAGCGGGCCGAAGTCCTCGGGCAGCCACGCGCTGGCGACGACGGTGCGCCTGGCGGGATCGATGAGGGCGATGCGCGGGCGGATTTCCGGGGCGCCGGCGGAGAGGACTTGGTCGCCGCGGCCGAGCAACGCGTAGACGAGGCCGTTGCCTGCGGGCGCGAGCGAGACGACGTCGGCGAGATCGGCGAGACCGAGATCGCCGGACCAGACGAGTTCGTCCTTCACCGGATCCCAGAGGGCGAAGGCGCCGTTGAGCAGGTCTTTTTTCACCGGCATGCCGGTGCCGGGTTCGATGCTGAGGCCGAGGAGGATTTGTTTTAGCTCCGGGAGGTAGAGGCCGGACACGGGCGACATGTCGGTCACGACCGGGCGGTGGGATTTTTTCTCGCCGGTCTTCGGATCATACCACGCGAAGGTGCCGCCGTAGAGACCGTAGTCGGGACTGGAGCCCATCCAGAGCTTTCCGCCCACCTTCGCCGAGCCTGCGGCGGGCAGGTCGGGCGTCGCGAGGAGGACGCTCGGGCGGTAGCTGATGTTGTCGAGGCGGCCGAGGTCGCGGGGATTATCAGTGGGACCGGTGCCGAAGCGCAGGGGCTTGGCGGGATCGTAGAGGGAGAGGCGGCCTTCGGGGTAGGAGGCGAGGTAGAGTTTACCGTCGAGCGTGACCATCGAGTAGGCTTCGCCGCCGGCGAAGGTGTGTTCGCCGAGATCCTCGATCGTGGTGCCATCGGGCGTCGCGCGATAGAGGCGGTTGGGCATGTAGCTCGAACCGTAGAGATCACCGCCGGGACCGACGTCGATGATGTGGAGATTCGAACCACCGCCGACCCAGTCGAGATGGAGGCGACGGCTGGGGATGAGCGTGTCGCGATTGGTGAGGAGAACGTTTCGCGGCGTGCCGACGCCATTGATGCTGTCGTCGAGGAAGTGGGCGGTCCAGCCGCCGGGCATCTCGGCGGGGGCCTGGTAGGCGTGCTTGTAAGTGGCGGGGATGCCGGGAAGCGGCGCGGGCATCTCGTCGACGGGCGTGAGGTTGAGGCCGTCGATGCGGAACTTGCCGGCGTGTGAGTCGAGATAGAGCCGGCGGTCGGTGCCCTTGAAGAATTTCAGGAATTGCGATTTGTCGGTCGTATCAAGGACCGCGGGGCCGACTTCGCGGTGCTCGCCGGTGGCGGGATCGATGACGATGATATGCGGACGGATGACGCGGACGAGCGCGGCGAGCGAACCGTCATCGCCCGCGAGCGGGTAGAGGTATTGCTCGGCGGGGTCCATTTTGCCGAAGCGGGTGAACTGGCCGGTCGCGGGATCGAATTTGACGAGACGGGCGTCGTTGCAGCTGCCGATCCAGATCGCGCCATCGGGGCTTTCGGCGATGCCATTGGGAAAAATGGCGTGGTCGGGGTCGAGGGGGCCGAGGTCCTCGATGCCGTGCTCGGGGTGGTTGGCGTCGAAGCGGTGGAGGTGGGCATCCCAAGCCGAGCCGATGTAGAGGATGCCGGTGAGCAGGGAGCGATAGGAAGCGGTATTGAACGTGGAGTTTACGCGGTCCGAGACGGCGTATTGGGTGCAGCGGCCCGTCTCGAGGTTGATGTCGATGACGAAGAGGCCGCCATGGTTCTGGCTCATCGAGGCGAGGAGCGAGGCACGGCCGTCGGCGGTTTTGCCGGGGTGGAGACGGGCCCAGCTGACGCCTTTGACGGGAATGCCGAGGTCGCGAAGGGGAAGCGGGGTAGTGGGCATGGTAAGGGGGTCGGCGCCAACCGCCAGTAACGCCGCCGCCAACCAGAAAGCGGTGCGGCAGGCGAACAGCCGGAAGTGCATAAAAAGTAACCAAATGGTTCCCTCCGGGGGCGGCAATGCGATTCCGGGTGATTTCCCGCATTGCGCGCTTGCGGCCCGGCGGGGTTTTGCATGAAAACTCCCACCGATGTCCGCCACCCTTCGTCCCCGCCCTACGCCCGGCCTGGGCGCCGCTCTGATCGGCGCCGAGGAGGAGGCCCTCGTTCTCGATGTGCTGCGCCGCAAGCAGCCCTTCCGCTATTACGGCGCAAGCTTTGACATCCAGCCGCCGGTGGTGGCGCAGCTGGAAAAGGAGTTTCGCGAATTTATCGGCACCGATTACGCGCTGGCCGTGAGCAGCGGCACGGGTGCGCTCGAGGTGGCACTGGCCGCGGCAGGCATCGGCCCGGGCGATGAGGTGATCCTCACCGCGTGGAGCTGGATCGCATGCTTCACGGCGATCGTGCGCGTAGGCGGCACGCCGGTGCTCGCCGAGATCGACGAGTCGCTGAACATGGCGCCGGGCGAACTTAAGCGCCTGGCCACGCCGCGCACGCGCGCGGTGCTGCTGGTGCATTTCCAAGGCACGGCCGCCGACATGGAGCCGATCCAACTCGAGGCGCACAAGCGCGGCATCTTCGTGATCGAGGATTGCGCGCAATCGCTCGGCACGCGCTATCGCGGCCGCCGCATCGGCACGTGGAGCGACGTGGCCTGCTATAGTTTCCAATACAACAAGGTCGCGACTTCCGGCGAGGGCGGCATGGTGGTGACGCGCGACCAGCGCATCTATGAGCGGGCCGTGCGCATCAGCGATCTCGGCGCCTACCGGCCCTACCACGCGGCGATCGTGCCGTCGCACGTGCCGGCCTTCGTAGGCGGACAATACCGCATGTCGGAACTCGCGGGCGCGATGGCGCTGGCGCAGCTGCGCAAGGTTGAGGGCATGTGGCAGCATTGCCACGCGCTGCACGCGCGCGTGTCGGCGAAGATCGGCGGGCTGAAAGGCGTGAAGCTGCGTCACGCGCCGGATCCGGACGGGCAATTTGGCTTCGAACTCTACCTGATCCTCGACAACCCGGCGCACGTGGCACCGTTCCGCGAGAAGCTGGATGCGCGTAATGTCAATTGTGGCGCGCGCACCGGCACGTATCCGCAATACAACCGCGAGTATCTCAAGACGAACTCGATCACGCACCACCCGGCGCTGTCGCCTTTCCGCAACGTGACGCCATGGCCGGCGCCGGGCTATCGCGCGCAGGATTTCCCGCGCACGGAGGACCTGACCAAGCGCTTCCTCGCGATCCCGATCGGCGCGCTCTACACGGTCGAAGACGCCGACTACATTGCCGACTGCATCCTCGCGGTGCAGAAGGAAGTGTGCGGGTGAGGTGAATTAGCCGCAAAGAGGCGCAGAAGGCGCAAAAGATACTTCTTCTGTTTTTTGCGCCCTTTGCGCTTTTTTGCGACTAGCTGAAATTGAGGGACTGGCCGAGCCAGCGACCCAGGCTGCAACTGCCTGCAGTGCGCGGACGCCCTACAACGGCTGGGTGCCGTTGGCGGTGAGCAGCCAGCCGGCGCCGACGGCGGGGAGGATGACCTGTGCGGTGCCGCCGAGCTTGCGGTAGGTGTTGGCGAAGAGTGACGGGTCGAGCGTTTCGCACTTGGGAATTTTGTCAGCGGAACGATCCCAGAGGAGATGATGGTGCGGGATGACGGTGCGGGCATCGAGCTGCCACGCGAGGAGGGCGGCCTCGTGGGCGTTCAGGTTGCCGACGGAGCCGTTCATGCAAAACGTGGCGAGCGCGAGGGACGTGCCGACGAGCGAGCGATGAATGCGCGGATCGTAGTCGGTGTCGCCGGTGTGGTAGACGCGCACGCCGTTGAAATCGAGGAGCACGCCGAAGGCGTCGGGGACTTCCCAGCCGGGAACGCCGGCTTCGTGGCGGGCGGCGATGCCGGTGAGCTTGACGCCGTCGCCGAGGTCGAGGGTCTGGCCGACCGTGAGCGGGGTGAGTTGCGCGACGGGCACGCCCAGCGGGGCAGCGTGCGACATCGCAGCGTGCGACATGATGAACTTCGTGGCGGAGCGGCGGCGCGCGATGGCGGGCACCGCCTCGGGGTCGAGGTGGTCTTCGTGCCAATGCGTGCTGATGACGACGTCGGGCTCGGCTTCGGCTGGCGTGAGTGGTGCCGGGAAGGCGCGAGCGATGCCGAAGAGCGTGCGGACGGCGTCTGAGAGATAGGGGTCGATCCAGATCTGCCGGCCGGAAGAGGTCTTGAAGATGAAACCGGAGCCGCCGAGCCACCAGGCGGCGACGGAGCCGGGGGCGGGGTTCGTCAGGGCGATGCGAGCGGCGAGGGTGGACATGGGATTGAGGGAAACGATCAGAGGAGAACCACGAATGGACACGAATTCACACGACTAGGGGTCGAGCCTTTTTAACCACGGATTTCACGGATGGCACGGATTCCGAACCGATGGATTTATCCGTGTAGATCAGTATAATCCGTGGTCCCGAACTCATTCGTGTGAATTCGTGTCCATTCGCGGTTAGAGTTTGGAAAAGCGGCGGATGAGGTTGGGGCGGGCGAGGAAGTCGTCGCGGAGTTTTACGCCGAGGCCGGGGCTGAATTGGTCGAGCAAGGCGCGGCCTTCGCGGAGCGGGACGTTGGGCGTGGCGACTTCGCGGTAATAGCCCTCACAAAAACCGCGGACGGTTTCCATGATCATGGCGTTGGGCACGGCGGCGCAGAGGTGGAGACAGGCGAAGAGGTTTACGGGGCCGGTGCAGTCGTGCGGCGCGATGGAGAGGTGATGCGTGTCGGCGAGCGTGGCGATCTTGAGCGCCTCACTGAGCCCGCCGGTCCAGATGACGTCGGGCATGATCACGTGCGCGGCGTCGGCATCGAGGATGCGACGGTAGGCGTGGCGGGTGAAGAGGCGTTCGCTCACGGACTGCGGCACGCGAGACTCACGGACGAGGCGGGCGAGGTCGTCGGCGCTCTCGGGTTGGATGAAATCCTCCATCCACATCACGTCGTAGGGCTCCACGGCGCGGGCGATGCGGAGGGCGCAGTTGACGTCCCAACGCGAGTGGCCCTCGAGGGCGATCTGCATCTTGTCGCCGACGGCGCGACGAATTTCCTGCACGGTCCAGAGGCCCTGCGCGAGTTGCTCGGGCAGGAGGTCGTGGCCGACCGGGCCGACGGCGGACCAACCGGCGGGACCGGTGATCGCGGACACTTTCATCTGTGGCGCGAAGCGGTCCCACGGCCAGACCTTCATGGCGGTGATGCCTTGGGCGAGGAGGGAGCGGGCGAGGTCGCCGGGATTTCCGAGGAAGCCGGTCTGGTCGGCGTAGAGCGGCGTGTTGACGCAGGTGTTGTAGATGCGGATCGAGTCGCGCGTCTGGCCGCCGAGGAGATTGAGCACCGGCTGGCCGGTGTGCTGGCCGAGGAGATCCCAGAGCGCGAGATCGATGGCGGAAATGGCGCGCATCTCAGCGCCGGCGTGGCCGAAGAAATTGGCGTAAGAGAACAGCGCCTGCCAGTGGCGTTCGCGGTCGAAGGCGGATTGCCCGAGAAGCAGCGGCGCGGCGAAATCGTGGATGACGCCCTCGACGGCGGACGGAATGTAGAAAGTCTCACCGAGGCCGATGAGGCCGTCGTCCGTGTGGAGGCGCACCCAAAGCAGGTTGGGAAAATCAGGGGAGCGGATGGTCTCGATGCGGGAAATTTTCATCGGCGGGTGGGGTCGGGGGATTCGAAGTGCGGGTCGGAGACCCGCACTACTTGGCTTTGCGTTTGGGGCGGGCGGTGCCGAGGCGCTTTTCCCAGCCCTCGGTGTGGATGTTGAGGAAGGCGTTCGGGTCGTAGGGGTGGGCGCGAACGACGTCGAGGTTGAGCTTGAGGCCGAGGCCGGGCGCTTCGGGAAGCGAGAAATGGCCGTTGGCGGGGTTGAGCTGCGGCGTCCACGTGACGAGGTCGCGGGTCCAGGCGTCGTTAAAGTAGTCGAAGTTTTCCTGGATGAGAAAATTCGGAACGCACGCGGCGAGTTGGAGACAGACGGCGGTGGCGACGGGGCCGCCGCTTTGGTGCGGGGCGATCCACGAGCCGTGGGCCTCGGCGAGGTGGGCGACGGCCAGCGTCGGAAGGATGCCGCCGAGCGACATGGGCTCGGGCTGGAAAATGTTTACGCCGCCGCCGTGCGCGAGGGTGTAGAACTGGCCGAGCGTATCATACATCTCGCCGGTGGCGACGCGGATGGGCGAGCGATGGCCGACGGCGTTGGCGGGGGCCTCGCGTTCGCGCGTGGTGGGCTCTTCCCACCAGTAGAGGTTGAGCGGAGCGAGTTTTTCGGCGGCGCGGACGGCGTCGGCTTCGGTGAAGCGCGCGTGAACGTCGATCAGGATGTGGAGCTTCGGGAAACGTTTCCGGATGGCGGCGAGGATGTCGTAGGAAAGCTGGAGCTCATCGTCGCTGATGAAGCCCTGGGCGGTGCCGAACGGGTCGAGCTTCAGCGCGTGGAAACCGCGGGCGACGACTTTGTCGGCGGCGGCGACAAAGTGTTTCGGGGTGCGCTCGGTGCGATACCAGCCGTTGGCGTAGGCGAGAATGGACTCGCGAGCGCGACCGCCGAGGAGTTGCCAGATGGGAACGCCGAGGTGCTGGCCGAGAATGTCCCAGCAGGCGACTTCGACGGCGGCGACGGCGGTGCGGTGGATGTGGCCGCCGTCGAGCGAGACGCTTTCCATCATGCGACGGGCGATGGCGCGGACCTGCGTGGGGTCCTGGCCGACGGCGAACTGCGCGAGTTCCTCCACGGCGGTCTCGGTGGTCTTGATGAAACCATTGAGGGTGCCTTCGCCGAGGCCGATAAGGCCGGTGTCGGTGTGGACGTGGACGAAGAGGTAGTTCTTCCAGCCGGCGCCGACGGTGAAGGTCTCGATGCGGGTGATTTTCATGGGCGGATCAGCGGAGAACGTCTTGAGCGGCGGTGACGAGGTGGGCAGGGGTGAGGGCGTAGCGTTCGGCGAGGTAGGGGAGTGAACCACTTTCGCAGAACGTGTCGGGGAGGCCGATGCGTTTGAGACGGATGGGAAGACCTTCGTCCACGGCGAGGTCGGCAACGGCGCTGGCGAGGCCGCCGGTGACGAAGTGATTTTCGGCGGTGACGATGCGCGGGACGCGGGCGAGGAGCGCGGCGACAGTGGCGCGGTCGAAGGGTTTCAACGTGCTGACGTGCAAGACGGCGGCGCGGACGCCTGAGGCGGCGAGCGTCTGTGCGGCGGCGAGAGTGCGGGTCGTCATGAGGCCGGTGCTGATGAAGGCGACGTCGGCGCCATCGCGGAGAAGTTTGGCGCGGCCGAGTTCGAATTTGTAATCAGCGGGATCGAGCGTGACTGGAACAATGCCGCGGAGCAGGCGCATGTAGACCGGACCGTCGTGTGCGGCGATGGCGGCGGTGGCTTGGGCGGTCTCAGTGGCGTCGCAGGGATCGATGACCGTGAGGCCGGGGATGCTGCGCATGAGGGCGAGATCCTCGATGCCTTGGTGCGTGCCACCGTAGCCGGTGGTGAGGCCGGGCAGGCCGGCGATGATCTTCACGTTGGCGCGACCGAGGGCGGCGCCGATGGCGATGAAGTCGTAGGCGCGGCGCGTGGCGAAGACGCAGTAGGTCGTGGCGAATGGCACGAGGCCGGTGCGCGCGAGGCCGCAGGCGGCGCCGATGAGGCTTTGCTCAGCCATGCCCATCTGGAAAAAGCGCGCGGGGAATTTATCCGCGAAGACGTGGATGTCGGTGTATTTGCCGAGGTCGGCGGTGAGGCCGACGATGCGCGGGTCGCGTTCGGCGGCGCGCACGAGGGCGTGGCCGAAGGGTGCATTTTCGGTCTTGGCGGCGCCGGCGGCGTCGGAAGCGAGGATGGTGCCGGTGACGCCGCGCGCGGCGGGTTTGGCGGGAGAAGCGATGGACGTGCTCATGTGGAGGCCTCCAGTTGGCTGCGGGCGGTGGCCCACTCATCGGGGGCGACGCGGATGAAATGGTTTTTTTCGCGCTCTTCGAAGGCGCGGACGCCGCGGCCCATGAGCGTGTCGACGATGATGGCGTGCGGTTTGCCCTCGGTGGCGCGGGCGGCGGCAAAGGCGGCAAGCAGCGCGGGAAAGTCGTGACCGCTGACGCGCTGCGTGTGCCAGCCGAAGGCGGCCCATTTTTCGTGGATGGGCTCGATGCCAAGGACGCGCGACGGCGGACCGTCGGCCTGCTGGTTGTTGCAATCGACGAGGGCGATGAGGCGGTCGAGCTTGTGGTGGGCGCCAGCGAGGGCGGCTTCCCAGGTGGAGCCTTCCTGGCACTCGCCGTCGGAGAGCAGGTTGAAGACGCGGGCGTCGCGATTTTGAAGACGCAGGCCGAGAGCCATGCCGACGGACTGGGTGAGACCGTGGCCGAGGGAGCCGCCGGTCATTTCGACGCCTGGCGTGGTTTCGGGCGCGGACATTTCGAGGCGGGAGCCGTCGGCGCCATAGGTGGAGAGTTCGTCGACCGAAAGGATGCCGGCCTCGGCGAGCGCGGCGTAGAGGCCGATGGCGTAGTGGCCGATGGAGAGGACGAAGCGGTCGCGGTCGGGCCAAGCGGGTTCGGCGGGGCGTGTGCGAAGCTGGGAGAAGTAGACGACGGCGAGCAGGTCGGCGATGCCGAGGCCCTGGCCGACGTAGCCCTGGCCGACGATCTCGGCCATGTGGAGCACGTGGCGGCGCATCGACTTGGCGCGGGCGCGGAGCGCGGCGAGGTCTTGGGTGAGGGGGATGAGACTCATGTTTTAAATACGGAGAATGGCCGCAAAGAGGCGCAGAAGGCGCAAAAAGGGATCGAGATTTTAGCCGAGCTCCATGCCGCCGGTGAAGTTGAAGCGTTCGGCGGTGACATAGGCGGCGGCATCGCTGGCGAGCCAGACGGCGGCTTGGGCGACTTCGGCGGGATCGACGCGGCGCTGCATCGGCAGGCTTTGCGTGCGAGCGGCGGTGAGGGCGGCGAGATCCTGGCCGGTGAGCTTGGCGAGATCGCGGTCAAGGGCATCGACCATGCCGCCGGTCATGCGACCGGGGACGAGCGTGTTGACCGTGATGCCGTGCGGGGCCCACGCGCTGGCGCAGGACTTGGTGAAGCTGTCGACGGCGGCCTTGCTCGCGCCGTAGGTGGCGAAGTTGGGGACGGCGAGACGCGTGGCGGGCGTGGAGATCGTGATGATGCGGCCGAATTTTCGCGGGAGCATGACCTTGGCGGCCTCAGTCATGCAGTAGAAAGCGCCGCGGGCGTTGATGTCGAAGACCTGGTCCCAGCGCTCGGGCGTGACCTCGGTGAGCGGATCAACGAGGCAGATGGCGGCGCAGTTGACCATGAGGTCGAGCTGGCCGAAACGCTGCACGGTGGCGGCGATGCCGGCGCGGATCTCGGCGGGGTTGGCGATATTCATCGCGAGCGCGAGGCCGGCGGTGGCGTGGCCGGCGAGCGAGAGGGTTTCCTGCGCGGTGGCGGCGGAAAGATCGGCGACGGCGATTTGCGCGCCCGCCTTGGCGTAGGCGAGGGCGATGGCGCGGCCGAGGCCGGCGCCGCCACCGACGATGAGGGCGGTGCGATTCTGCAAGAGCGGGGTCATGAGAGGGGGACGGGCGGGATGAGCGAAGCGGACAAGAGGGAGCGGGGTGATGGATGACGCGGAGCGTGGAGTTGGCAATCTTTGGGCGGGGAAAAGCGGGCTGAATAATCCAGTCACCCGGGTGGGTGAGGATTTGATTTAACCGCCAAGAACGCAAAAAAGCGCAAAGAACCGGATTGGGTCTCTGCGCTCTTTGCGTTCTTGGCGGTTAATTTGGACCGCGGGCCGAGATGGCGGCTCAGCCGTAGGCGCCGATGCTGTGGAAACCGAGGATGCGTTTTTGCTTCGGCGTGACGCGATCGATGACTTCCTGGGGCATCTGGTAATTGACGAAGGGGTAGAAGCGCTGGGCGACCCAGCGGCGGGCGAAGGGAGTTTGGAGGACCCAGCGGACGCGGTCTTTGGAGAGGTTCGGGCCGCCTTGGTGCCAGACTTGGTCGTTCCAGAGGACGAGGGTGCCGGCCTTGCCCGCGGAGCTGACGTAGCCGCGACCTTCGTAGAGCGGTGTGCCGCTGGCGTCCTTGTCGGCGTCGGTGGGTGAACGGCCGGCGCGATGGCTGCCGGGGATGAGCTGGGTCGGACCGAGTTCGTCGTCCACGTCACACAGGTAGTAATTCATGTTGATCGTGAACGTGGGGACGGGGATGTCGGCGGGAAGTTTCTTGCCGGCGGGAATGGGAAAACGGCAGGCGTCGTCGAGGTGCCAGAAACTGATGGTCTTGCCGGGGAGCGTGCGCAGGCCCGTGAGGGCGATGAGGTGGTAGTTGTCGCCGAGGAGGGCTTCCATGAGCTCGGCCACGCCGGGGTGATCGAGCATGAAGTCGAAGTCCGGGCCTTGCTCGAAGAGCTTGGGGCGCCAGATCTCCTGCATGTGATACATTTCGGCGTCAGCGCTGTGCTTGCTGAAGGCGCGCTCAAGGCCGGCGCGGACCCTGGCGATTTCGTCGGGCGACAGGATGTCGGGGAGGACGAGGAAACCGTCGCGGTTGAACTGCTCAATGATCTCGGGCGTGGGTTTGATGATTCTGCTCATGGGGTGGGCAAACTCAGAGGGGGACGGGGATGGGTGGAAACGAGGTGAGGGGTGGCGTGCGGGCCGTCAATCATGCAATGGGATGGGCCTGATTTTGATGACAGACATCGGGATGGCGGAAGGTTCCGGGGCGGGCGGCGCGCCTGCGTTTTATGGAGTGGTGGTGCGCAGGACGAAGCGGGTGGCTTCGCGGTATTGGATTTCGACGTAGTCGGCGCCCGGCGTGACGGTGAAGGCGTTGGCGTCGGTCGTGATGTCCACGGTGAGGCCGGGGAGAGTCCAGCGGTCGCGCGTGACGGCGGCGGTGGTGAGGCCGGGGGCGGAGAGCCGGAAGATGGAGTCGCCGATCGCGGTGATGGTGAGGGTATTTTTCGAGGCGGTGGCGTCGATGCGCGGGCTGTCGCGCAGCCAGACCCAGCCGAGGGCGGCACCGGGCGTTTTCCAGTGGATGGTGGCGGGATAAAACAGCGTGCGCGAGGTGACGCCGGCGGAGCGTGAGAGCGAGGTGTGCTCGCCGCCGAGCATGAGGTTTTCGCCGAGCCAGGCGGTGGCGGTGCGTTGCGGCGTGATGATGCGCGTGATCTGGCGCTCGCCTTGGAAGCGCAGGAAATGCGGGAGTGCGTCGGCGGGGATTTTGGCGCCGAGGATGGCGTAGCCCGATGTGGCGACGAAATCGAAGGCGTGGTCCATCGGGCCGTTGACGTCGGGCAGCGGGGCGATGGCGGGGTCGAGTTCGAGGCCAAGCCAGATGCCGGTGAGCGCGGCGTAGCGGGTCATGTCGATGCCGTAGGCCCGGTCGTAGGGGCCGGCGAGGTTGCGCAGTCCGGCGTGGTAGAATGCGGCGATGTCACGCCACAGGTCGGCCTCCATCTCGGCGCCGAGGCGGCGAAGATGATCGGTCGGACCAAGGGCGCGCCAGAGGGCAAGGCCGTGGAGATCGACGCCGTAGTAGGTGGGCGAGTTATACTCGTCGAAGGTCTTGTTGGTTTTGAAACCGTCGTGCACGGCGGTGGCCCAGGCTTCGCCGGCCGTGACCCAATCCGGGCGGTGGAGACGCTGGCCGGCAAAGGTCCACAGGAAACCATGCATGAGCGCGATATTGGTGTAGGAGGGCGTGAGGCGTTGATCGTGGATTTCGCCCTCGACGGCGCGGCGGATGGAGTCTTCCAAGCGCGCCTGAAGTTCGGCGGGAAGGCGGTCGGGATATTCCAGCAGGATCGTGGCGAACGTGACGCCGATGAACTGGCGCCAGTTGGGATCGTAGTGCTCCCAACGGGCGGAGAATTGTCCGGGCTGCGGTTCCTCCGGGGAGCGGAAAAACGTGCCGTCCCACGGCTGGCCCGGGTCGTCGATTTGCTGGCCGAGGATGGTGTCGAGTGCGCGAAGCGAACGGGCGCGATCACCGGGGCCGTCGCGCAGCATGAGGCCGAGGGCATACCATGCGGTCTCGCGCACGCGGTGTTTGCGACCGGCGGCATCCGGAGCGGGCGGCGTGGCGGAATCCCAGAGCAGCGCGGCGCGATCGTCCCAAAGCGAGTCGCCGTAGCGGACGGAGGCGGCGAGCAGGGCCTGGCCGTGGGGGTTGAGCAGGGCGGGGGTGGCGGTGGTCCGCGAGGCGAAGGCGAGCAAGGCGCCGAGCAGGAAGAAAACCAAGACGCGGGGTGACGTTGATTTCATGGGGTATGAGTTCAGGCGGATGCCGCTGGCTTGCAAGCGACGAGCTTGCCGGGAGAGCAAAGTCCGGGGGCAGAGATCCCGGCTACCACAAGCCACGGGGCGACGGCCTCACTTCACCCACTTGCAGATGTAGGCGTCGAGGGCGTCGACGAAGGCGTTGTCGATGCGCTCGTCCTCCTCGGCGACCTTGGAGGAATCGGCCGGGGAAAAAGGCTTGCCGACGGGCGAGAAGACCTGGGCGTCGGCGATGACGCCTTTTTGGTAGATGCGTTCGCTGCGGACCTTGCCGTCGGCGTAATAGGACAGCGCACTGCCCTGCCACTCGCCGTCGATGAAGGCGCCGCGAAACTTGAGTTTTCCTTTGCTGCGCGGGCCGGAGACGGCGGGGTTCCACATCGTGACGGCGCCGGAGAACATGCCGTTGCTGTAGCTGATCTCGACGATCTTGATGCCTTCGTCATCCCAAAAGGTCCACTGGCCGTCGGGCTTGCCGTTGCGAAACTCGCCCTCGGCCTGCTTGGTCGAGGGGTTCGACCAGATCTCGATGTGGCCGTGATAAACGTTGCCGACCCTGGCGCCGCGCACTTCGGGCGGAACGGGTTTGCCGGGCTTGGGCTGATCCGCAGCGAGCGCCGGAGCCAGACTGCCGCCGAGGCAAAGCAATGAAACGAGCAAGGCGTGGCGCAGACGGATCAGCATGGCGATTGCCGGCGAGGCTGAAAGTGCCCCGGGGCCGCGCAAGCCGGGAACGCGGATATGGGGAATAGACCCCGGATGGAGAAACTAGCGGGCGAATTGCGCGGCGACCGTGCGGATGGCGCGCGCGACCTTGCCGATGTAGGCATCGGACATCGCTTCGTTGATCGGCAGGGTGACGCCGTCGGTCAGAATGGCCTCGGCGACGGGGCAGCTGACCTTGGTGTAGTCCATCTGGGTGAGGCCGAAGTCGCGGACCGGCCAGGCGCCGCCGAAGAAATTGTGGTTTTGGAAAACCTTGTAGCGATAGACGGGCATCGGGATGTAGCCGGCGTTGGCGGCGACGCCCTGGGCCTTGAGCGCGGCGACGAAATCGGCGCGGGAGACGCTCAGCTGCGGGAGGTCGAGGCGCAGGAAATAAAACCAATAACTGTGGTAATCGCCGGGACGCACGAGCGGCGGGAGCACGCCGGGCGCGCCGGTGATGAGTGACGTGAGCAAGTCGCCCGCATGGTGGCGACGGGCGACGATGTCGTCGTGTTTGCCGAGTTGCGCGACGCAGACGGCGGACTCGGGCTCGCTCATGCGGTAGTTGGGCGCGAGTTCCTCGGGGTCGCGGGTGCCGGCGACGCGATCGTAGCATTTGTCGCCCCACTTGGAGAGGCCGTTGCCGTAGGTGTCGCGGTTGGTGCCCACCACCCCGCCGTCGCCGCAGGCGATGTGCTTGAAGTCGTTGAACGAGTAGCAACCGAAGTCACCCATGAGGCCGACGCGCGTGCCTTGGTGGCGGGCGCCCCAGGATTGCGCGCAGTCCTCGATGACGGCGAGGTTGTGCTCGCGCGCGATGGCGAGGAGGGAGGTCATGTCGCAGGCGTTGCCCGCGAGGTGAACGGCCATGATGGCACGGGTCTTCGGCGTGATGGCGCGACGCACCGCGGCGGGGTCGAGATTGTAGGTGCGCGGATCGAGGTCGGCGAAGACCGGCACGCCCTGCTGGTAAATGATGCCGATGACGGAACCCATGTCGGTGATGGGCGAGAGGATGATTTCCTCGCCGGGCTTGAGGCGGAGGGCGGCAACGGCGATGTGCAGCGAGGCGGAGCCGGAGGAGCAGGGGAAGAGGTGCTTCAGCGGGTAATGCTGGCGGAAGTCGGCGAGGAGGGTGTTGGTCTGCGGCCCGTTCCAGTAGAAGAGGGATTTTTGCTTCACCATTTCGGTGAGGCGGGCGAGTTCGGCGGCGCCCCAGCGAACAGGTTGCGGGACGGGTTCGTCGACGATGGGGGTGACTGCGGACGGGGTGGCGGCGGAGGTGCTCATGGAGAAATGATGAAGGTGGTGTAAGGATGAGGGGAGTCGGAATTAATCGGCCGGGGCGTATTCCCCGCGGGCGTTCCAGCCCGGATACCAGGCTTCCAGCGCGGCGAGCGTCTGGCGGGTGTAATAGGGATGATGCGGCGGCGGAAAGCGGAACAGGCAGCGCTGCTCGGCGGTGAACGAGGCGATCACCGCCTTGAACATCGGATCGGTGCCGATGTTGGTGTAATGCACGAAACCCTCGAAAACGTGATCAGCGCGACCAAGGCCCCAGCCCCAGGTGAAGCGCTGGCCGCTGTCGGCCGTGAAGTCGCTGGCCGCGTGCCACGTGTAATTGTTGAAGATGCAGACGGTGCCGGGCGGGCAAACCAGCGGGACGGCTTTGCTGAGATCCTTGCCGTCGCGCGTGCGCACGAGGCGCAGCGGGGCGTTGCCAGCCTTCACTTCCTCGAGATGGATCCAAACGCCGAACTGACCAAACTCGCGGGCGGAGGTGGACATCGGCAGCAGCGAATTATTGCCGTTGTCGATGTGGCCCGGATCGTTGGCGACGAAGCCCGGATAGCGGGCCAGCAGACAGCCCACCCGGGCGTGGACGTCAGGAGTTTTGAGGAAACGCTTTCCGATTCGGATCAATTCCGGATGGAGGTAGAGCTGCGACATGCGCAGATCCGGGTAAGGATAGGGAATGATTACCGAGCGATGCGGTGGCGGCGCGTGCTTCACCTCTTCCCAAGTCTGGAGCGAGCGGCGCTGCGCCGCCTGCAACGCGGGCAGTTCATCGTCAGGAATGAAACCCGGCAGAATAATGAAACCATCCGTCACCAACTGCTGAAACTGGGCTTCAGTGATCCGCTGGTGAGGATGGGTCGTGTAGTTCATGGGGCGGGCACTCCGGCTCAGCCGAAAAAGCGAAGTGCACTCAGCTTAAAGGCCGAAGAAGCGCTTCGCGTTGGTGGAGCCGATCAAGGTTTTGGCGGATGCCGGGATTTTGGCGAAGTTAAGTTTTTCGACTTCGCCGCGCGTCGAGAGGAGCGGCGTGCACGTGCCGAGCAGGAGCCGGCGGGCGGGAATTTTTTGCAGGAGTGCCTCAAGCGTGTTGATCCACTCGCAGAAGGCGATGTCGGCGGAGAAATTGGCGTGCGCGGGTGCGAGTTTTTCGAGCTCGGGTTTGTAGATGCCCGTGAGCAGGACGTGGTGTTGCGGGAAGCGCTTGAGGAATGCGGCGAGGTCGGCGACGGGCACGCCCTTGATGCGAAGCGCGAAGTATTTGTGGCGTTCGTCCTCGAGGCGCACGTTGAGGACGAGCTTCAGCTTGGCCGCGGCGAGCGCCGCCATGAAGTCGGTGAGGCGCTTGGCGCGGAGTTTGTAGTTATGGTAATTCGGGAGAATCTTGACGGCGGTGAGGCCGGGGACGGCGGCCTGGCAGAGGGCGAGTTGCTCGCGCCAGTTGGGCAGCAAGGGATTGATGATCGGCACCGGCACGAGGGCCGGCGTGCGGCGGACGGCGGCGAAGAGATCGCGATTGGCCGGCATCGGGTCGGGCAGGAAAACGGCGCCGAGGTGCGACACGAGCGCGCGGCGGATGCCGTGGGCCGCAAGGTGGGCGGCAAGCTGCGGGGCGGTGCGCACCGCGATGGGAGAAAACGGCCACGGGCCGAGGTTGACGTTGGAGTCGATGAGCATGGCGCGGGCTTAATTGAGTTTGAGATTGAGCAGGCGGGCGGTGTTGCCGAAGAGCAGTTTTTGTTTGTCCGCGGCGGAAAGGCCCGTGCCGAGGATGCGGCCGATGGTGACGGCGTTTTCGCGGATCGGGAGATCGGAACCGTAGAGAACCTTGTCGGCGCCGAGATGCTCGACGGCGTATTCGATGAGACCTTCCTCGGGAAAGCCGCCGGAGGTGTCGACGTGGACATTGGGCAGACCTTTGGCCTCGAGGACGCCGCGGAAACCGATGCCGGAGAGATGAGCCATGATGAGCTTCACGTCGGGGTTGCGCCGGGCGAAGCGGCAGGTGTCGGAGGGGTCGCTCTGACGCTTGCGGTCATGGATATTGGTGGTGCTCCAACTGTGCTGGAGCACGGGGAGATTGAAGGCGAGGGAGGCCTTGGCGACGTGGCGCATGCAGGAGTGCGCGGCGTTGTTGGCGATCTCGAGCTTGATGCCGCGAAAGCCCGGCAGCGCGGCGCAGCGCTCGGCCTCGGCCATGGTCGCGCGCTCGCCGAGGAGGGGATTGAGGTAGCAGAACGCGGTGAAGTAGTCGGGGTGATCCTTCGCGATCTTCGCGCTCTGGTCGTTGATGATGCGGAGCTGGGCGGCGTTGGGTTTGTCGCCGAAGACCAGGACATCGCCCAGGGAAATCATGTGGACGATGCCGTGCCGGCGGCCGTGGGCGATGAGGCGCTGGACCTCGGCAGGCTTGGTGCCGGCCTTGAAGAAGACCGGGTGGGTATGAACGTCGATGATGCGCATGAAAGTAAGACGGATGGGAGTGGGTTTCAGGCTAAAATTGGGAGAACATCGTGACAAGCGCCCGGATTGGATTTAGCGAAGGAGGCTTGATGTCGAAGAAAGCGCCCAAAAAATCCCGCCGCCAAAAGGTGCCGGCCCGCGACCGGTTGCTGCGCGCAGCGATGGCGGAATTTGCACGCGCGGGCTATAACGGCACGACGGTGGACGAGATTGTCGGCGCGGCGCAGGTGAACAAGCGGATGGTTTACCACTACTTTGGCGACAAGGAGAAACTCTACCACGCCGTGCTGGCCGAGGCCTACCGCTCGCTGGAGCTGGTTGAGATCGACACCCTGGCGCATACGGCCGGCATCGATGCGCTGACGGCGGAGATCGTGCGCACCTATTTCAATTTCCTGCGCGACCACCCGGAATTCGTGCGCCTGCTGCTGTGGGAGAACCTCAACGACGGCGCCGGGCTGGCGAAGGCGGATTTTCGGTTGAGCAAGGATCCGATGCTCACGGCGCTGAGCCGGCTGCTGCACGATGGCATCGCGGCGGGCCGCATCCGGGCCGACATGGATGCACGCTACCTGCTGATCAGCCTCATCGGCCTGTGTCTCATCTACAGTTCCAACCGCTACACGCTGTCGCAGTCGCTGCGCCTTGACCTGGGGTCGCCGGCGGTCCGCGAGGCGGGCATCAAGCACGTCACGCGGCTGCTGCTCGACGGCATAAAGGCGTGAACAAGGGGCGGCCACGGGGCGGACCGTGAGGCGGGGGAAAGCCGGGGGCGAGTCAAAAAGTAACTAAAAGGTTACTTGCGGTTTGACCTTGGCGAAAGCGCCCCGTTGAATGACGGCCCGTCGGGGTGAAATTGTTCCGACGCCTGCTGTCCAACCCGCGAAATTCCTCCCATGCCCAAGACGCCCACCAACGACCACGAGATTGAGACCCTGCTTTCGCAACCCACCGCCGGCGCCATCGCGACCGTGCGCGCGCTGGACGGCGACTACATGGTGCTCGGGGTCGGCGGCAAGATGGGCACGTCGCTGGCGGTGATGTTGCGCCGGGCGCTCGAGGCGGCGGGCAAGCCGGCGGCGAAGGTTTACGGGGTATCGCGGTTCAGCCGGCCCGAGGCGAAGACGGAGCTGGAGAAGTTTGGCATCATCCCGGTGTCGTGCGATCTCGCCGACCCGGAGCAGGTGGCAAAGCTACCCGAGGTGGCGAACGTGCAGTATCTCGCCGGCCAGAAATTCGGCACCGACAGCGCGCCCGACGAGACGTGGATCCAGAACACGGTCGTGCCATCGCTGGTGGCGAAGAAATTCCGCGCCTCGCGCATCGTCGTCTTCTCGACGGGTTGCGTGTATCCCTTTTCGTCCACGGTCGGCGAGAGCAAGGGTGCGACGGAGGCGACGCCGGTGGCGTTCCTGGGCGAGTATGCGAGCACCTGCGTGGGACGCGAGCGGGTGTTCACGCACTATGCGCGCAAGCATGGCACGAAGCAGCTGATGTATCGCCTCAACTATTCGGTCGAGTTGCGCTACGGTGTGCTCGTCGATGTCGCCACGCGCGTGCTCGCCGGTGAGCCGATCGATATCACGATGGGCTATTTCAATCTCATCTGGCAGGGCGATGCGTGTGCGCGGGCCATTCAGTGCCTCGAGCACGTCGCCAACCCGCCGAAGCTGCTCAACGTGACCGGCGCCGAGCGGCTCTCCATCCGCGCGATCGCGGAGCAGTTCGGCGTGCTGCTGGGCCGGACGCCGAAGTTCACCGGCCGCGAAGCCGAGGCGGCGTGGATCTCCGATGCGAGCGAGTCGATCCGGCTCTTCGGGCCGACCACGGTGTCGCTCGAAGCGATGATGCAGATGGTCGCCGACTACCTGCGCACCGGCGGCCGGTTGCTCGGCAAGCCCACCCATTTCGAAACCCGCGACGGAAAGTTTTAATCCCTCAGCCTTTTTTGCCCATGGACCTCCGCACCCACTTACTCGCCGGCCACGTCATCCCCGCCCAGCCGCTGGCGCTGGACGCCAACCGCAAATTTTCCGAGCGCCACCAGCGCGCGATCACCCGCTACTATGTGGCATCGGGTATCGGCGGCCTCGCCGTGGGCGTGCACTCGACGCAGTTCGAGATCCGCGAGCCGCAACACGGGCTGTTCAAGCCGGTGCTCGAGCTGGCTTCGCGGACGATCGACGAGGAACTGGCGAAGTCGCCACGTCCGTTCATCAAGATTTCCGGCGTTTGCGGCAAAACCGAGCAGGCGTTGAAAGAGGCCGAGATCGCGCGCGGTTACGGCTACCAGGCGGGCTTGCTGAGCCTGTCGGCGTTTAAGAACGACACCGAGGATGCGATGATCGCGCACTGTCAGCGCGTGGCGGAGGTGATTCCGGTCGTCGGCTTTTACCTGCAACCCGCGGCGGGCGGACGGCTGCTCGGCTACTCGTTCTGGCGGCGGTTTGCGGAGATCAAGAACGTGGTCGCGATCAAGATCGCGCCGTTCAACCGCTACCAGACTATCGACGTCGTGCGCGCAGTGACCGAAGCCGGTCGCGACGACATCGCGATCTACACGGGCAACGACGACAGCATCGTGGTCGATCTGTTTACGCCATTCACGTTCGACGTTGGCGGCAAGAAAGTGACGCGCCGCATCGTCGGCGGGCTGCTCGGGCATTGGGGCGTGTGGACGAGCTCGGCGGTGAAGCTGCTCAACGACATCAAGGCCGCGCGGCAGAGCCGGCAGCTCGACGTGCAGTGGCTCGATACCGCGATCGCCGTGACCGACATGAATGCGGCGCTCTTTGACTCGGCGAACAAGTTTGCGGGGTGCATTCCCGGTATTTTGGAAATCCTGCGCCGCAACGGACTCGTGCCCTCGATCAACTGCCTGAACCCGCACGAAGTGCTCTCGCCCGGCCAGGCCGAGGATCTCACCCGCGTGTGTCGCGCGTATCCCGAACTGACGGATGATGCTTTTATTGCCGCGAACCGCGACAAGTGGCTGAGTTGAGCGAGCGATGTCTACCCCGAAAAACTTCCCCGTGCCGCAATCCTG
Organism: uncultured Opitutaceae bacterium; assembly: GCA_964525935.1. Classification (GTDB taxonomy): domain Bacteria; phylum Verrucomicrobiota; class Verrucomicrobiia; order Opitutales; family Opitutaceae; genus UBA2377. Next base: position 96,787 of record CAZGJZ010000004.1, read on the forward strand.
CGAGGAACTCCTCGCGCAGATGGTGGCACACCACACGGTCAACCCGTTCTTCGGTGGCAACGTGGGCGGCGAGGCGGCGCTGATCGCGCACCTCGAGAAACTGGCGCACGCCTGGGGCCTGCGCACGCGACGTTGCCCGGTGGCGGGGGGCGGAGAAAATCTGCTTATCCTCTGCGAAGTCGCCACGGATGCGCGCTGGCTGATGTTTGAGAGCCACCTCGATACCGTGAGCGTGGCGGGGATGACGGTCGATCCGTTCAACGTGAAGATCGAAAACGGTCGCATCTATGGCCGCGGCACCTGCGACACGAAGGGCTCGGGCGCGGCGATGTTCTGGGCGTTGCAAGATTACGCGCGCAGCGCGAACCGGAAGCACAATGTCGCGATGGTATTCGCGGCCGACGAGGAGGCGCGCATGACGGGCGCGCAGGCGTTTGCGGCGGGTGAATTGAAGGAATTTTTGCCGAAATTGGACGGCGTGATCGTAGGTGAACCCACGATGGTGCAGCCCGTGACGGCGTCCAACGGTGTCATTCGCTGGAAAACGACCACGCGCGGTGTCGCAGTGCATTCGTCGGTGCCGTCGAAAGGACGCTCCGCGATTTCGGCGATGTTGAAAGTGGTCGAGACCCTGGAGTCGCGCTACGTGCCGAGCGTCACGCGCAGTCATCCGATGACGGGCCGCGCGGCATTCAGCGTGAACGTGATCCGCGGTGGCACGCAGGTGAATATCATTCCCGAGCGCTGTGAAATCGAATGCGACCGCCGCACGGTCCCCGGCGAAACCGCCGAACAAGTGCTGGCGGAGCGCGAAGCGGTATTGGCGGGTCTGCCGGTCGAGCACTCCGAGCTCTATGTGGTGCCCGCGATGGGCGACGAGCTTTCCCGAAAACTGCTGGCGCGGTTGCAGCCGGTGCTGGCGGCGCACGGTCTGGCCGGGGCAGGGCAGGGGGCGCCTTATGTGACGGATGCGAGTCACTATGCGGCGGCGGGTGCGCCGTCGATTGTGCTGGGGCCGGGGCATTTTGCGCAGGCGCACACGAAGGATGAATGGGTCGCGCAGGATCAACTCGCGCTCGCGACGAAAGTATATCGCGCCCTGCTGGCGACGGCGTGAGCTGAGTCCTTCGAGTAAGTTTTACATGAAGCTGGAAACCTGTCCCGAAGCGCAGCGTGCGGTGCAGCGCGGCTTGGCCGAACTGCGCGAGGGTAATCCCGCGACGATGGCGGCATGGGTGCGCGGCCATCTGTTCAAGCATGTGCTGCCATTTTGGGAACAGCACGCGTTCGATCCGCAGGGTGGATTGATCACGTGCATCAACGACGCGGGTGAGCCGGTGAACCATGAGAAATGGCTCTGGAGCCAGTGGCGCGCGGTATGGGTTTTTTCGCGCATCTACAACACCCTGGATCGCAATCCCGTCTGGCTCGAGCGGGCGCGAAGCATCGCGGAGTTTTGCATCCGCCACGGCTGGCTCGAAAAGGAGCAGGGTTGGGCGCTGCTGCTGGCGCGTGATGGCCGCGTGCTGCGCGGCTATGAGAGCATTTACGTGGATGGTTTCGCGGCATATGGGCTCGGCGAGCTTTACCGCGCGACCGGCGATGCGGAGATCCGGCGCTGGACCGTGCGCACGCTCGACGCGGTGTTGCTGAAGCTCGCGCAACCTTATGACCGGCTGCCGCATTTTCCGTATCCGATCCCGCCGGGAGCAAAGCCGCAGGGCATCCCGATGGTGTGGTCGCTGAAGTTTGCGGAGATCGGCGCGATCCTGGGTGAGGAAAAATACCTGCGGGCGGCGCGCCGGTTGGCGGATGAGATTTTTACCGATCACTACGATGCATCGGCGGACTGCATTCTGGAATTTGTGCGCCAGGCTGGCGGTCGTTTCGACGGACCGGCGGGCAAGGTCGTCGTGCCCGGCCATGTGATTGAGAACATGTGGTTTCAACTTGATGTGCTGGCGAAAACGGGCGGTGCGGCAGTGAGCGCGGCCGAGATGCACCGATTGACGCTGCGGCACCTCGATCTCGGCTGGGATCGGGAGTTCGGGGGCTTGAAGTTAGGTGTGAACTTCGATGGCTCCGAGCCGGTGGCGTGGAATTTTGCCGATACGAAACTCTGGTGGCCGCACACCGAGATCCTGATTTCGGCGCTGCGCGGCTGGCAGGACACCGGGCAGGCGGTGTTCTTGGACTGGTATGAAAAAATCTGGCGACTCTGCCTCGAGCGCTACGTGGACTGGGAGCACGGCGAGTGGCGGCAGAAATTGAACCGCGACCTCACGCCGATGACGACGGTGGTGGCGCTGCCCGTGAAGGATCCGTTTCACCTGCCGCGCAGCCTGATCCTGCAGATTGAGCTGCTCGAGGCGGCGGCCGCGGCCAAGGCCCGATGAAAATCGACGTCGCGATCATCGGTGCCGGCCACAATGGCCTTGTGGCGGCGACGTATCTGGCGCGGGCCGGACTGGCGGTGCAGGTGTTTGAGCGACGGCAGGGTTTTGGCGGAGCGACCCTGGCGGAGGAGCTGTGGCCGGGTTACATCTTTTCCACGGGCGCACACCTGCTGCATGCGGTGCCGGCGAAAATCATGCGCGACCTGAAACTCGCCGAGCGCGGCGTGGAAATGGTGCCGCGCGACGAGGCGTTTTATCTGCACGCGGATGGGACCTACCACGGCAATATCGCGGTGGATCGGACGAACAACCGCGTCGCACGCTCAAAGCTGACCGCGGCCGAACTCGCGGGGTTGGAACGCTACGGAAATTTCAAACGCGACCTGATGGCGCTGGTGCGCCCTTATCTGATGCGCACGCCGCCGACGCTGGCGGAATTGCAGGCGCGGGCGGCGGGGACGCCCGCCGAGGAAGCGCTGCGACTGGCGACGACGATGAAGCTGTGGGAGGTGCAGGATCATTTTTTGCCGACGGAACGATTGCGTGAGGCGTTCGCGACCGAGGCCTCGGCGACGATCGAAAATCCCCTGAGCTTTGCCCTGGCCTATAATGCGATGGACACGCCCGATCCCGAGACGGGGGAGCGCGGGCCATTTGGCTTTGTGCGCGGTGGGATGGGCCGTTTCGCCGATGCACTCGTGGCGGCCGCGCGCGAGGCCGGCGTGCAATTGCACGACAACCGTCCGGTGGAGCGCATCGTCGTGGAAAACGGTCGCGCGACGGGTTTGCGTTTCAAGGACGGCACCGAGATCCGTTGCGGCATGGTGCTGTCGTGCGCCGATCCCAAGGTGACTTTTCTGCGGCTCCTGACCGATGCGGATGTGGAGCCGCAACTCCGGCGCCGGGTCGACCGGCTGGTTTCGCACGTGAGCTGTTACAAGCTGCTGGCGGCGGTTTCGGAACTTCCACGCTGGACGGCCTGGGACGGGGCGGACCCGGACGAGCCTTCGCGCGGGTCCATGCAACTCGACATGACCCGGGAAATCGTGCGCGAGTGCTACGCCGATCTGGCGCTGGGCCAGCCGCCGCGCCGGCCGATGATGAGCTTCAATGTGCCGTCGATGCTCGATCCGACGCTGGCGCCGCCGGGACACCACACGGCGTCCATCTATATTTATCCCGCGCCGACGCGGCTGGCCGAGGGCACGTGGGCGGAACGCAAGGCCGCGGTGGCCGAGGCGGTGATCGATTACATCACGCAGTTTGCGCCGAATTTCCGCCGCTCGATTTTGAAATATGAATTTCGCACGCCGGAGGATCTGGAGAAAAAGCTGGGCCTGACGGACGGTTGCATCTGGCATCTCCAGCATACGCCCGAACAGATCCTGGGCGGCCGGCCGCTGCCGGAGCTGTCGCAATATCGCACGCCGGTGCAGGGACTTTACCTCGGTGGCTCGGGCCAGCATCCCGGCGGTGAGGTCAGCGGTATCCCCGGGCACAATGTGGCGCAGGAGATTTTACGCGACCTTGGGAAAGCGTAGCGACGACCTCGCGAATCTGGGCGAGCCCAGTCGGAATCGGATTTTAAACCCTACTATCACCATGAATCTACCCGCTGAATTTTCCCTGACCGGTCAAACTGCCCTGATCACCGGTGGAGGCACCGGGCTGGGGCTCGCCGCGGCGAAATCGCTCGTGACCTTGGGTGCGCGGGTGATCATTGCCGGCCGGCGCGAAAAGGAACTCGCCGCCGCCGCCCAGTCGCTCGGACCGAATGCCGCTTATCAAATCCTCGACGTGGCCGATCTCGCGGTCATTCCCGCGACGGTGCAGAAAATCCGGGAAAAGCACGGCCCGGTTGGTATTTTGATCAACAACGCCGGCATCAATATCAAGAAACCCTTTGGAGAGACGAGCGACGCCGAGCTGATTTCGATCCTACAGACCAATGTAGTCGGAGCCAATTCCCTCACGCACGCGATGCTGCCGCAGCTCCGGGAGAGTGGAGCCGGTTCGGTGGTCTTCATCAGCTCGATGGCCGCGCTTATCGGGCTGCCGCGCGTGACGGCTTATGCGATCTCGAAGTCCGCGCTGACCGGAGCCGTGCGTTCGCTGGGAGTCGAACTCGCCGAATACAATATCCGCGTCAACGCAGTGGCGCCGGGCTGGATTGAGACCGAGATGACGCGCCACGCCTTTGAGCATGATCAGGCGCGCAAGCAAAAGATCCTCAACCGCACTCCGCTGGGCCGGATGGGCGAAACCGCCGATATTGGCTGGGCGGTGGCCTACCTGTGTTCCCCAGCGGCCAAGTTCGTCACCGGCACGATCCTGACCGTCGACGGCGGCGCGAGCATCGGATTTTGAATCGCGACCGCGGCTCACAGCAGCGGGGAGAGGGGGCGGAGCGCGGCTTCGGTGAATTTTTGCCGGAAGGGGCGGCGGGCGAATTCCTTGGGATCAATCTCTTCGCAGAGTTTGAAATCCTGGTCGAAGATGCGGGCGATGGCGGTGTTTTCCGCCTTGGAATGCACGAGCAGGTTGAGTTCGAAATTCAGGCGCATCGAGCGGTAGTCGAGGTTGGCCGAGCCGACCATCGACCAGTGATCGTCGGCGAGCGCGATCTTGGCGTGGTGGATGCCGGCGGAATACTCGAAGATGCGCACGCCGGCGGTGAGCAGTTCGCCGTAATAAGAGCGGCCGACGCGCACGAGCCAGGGATGGTCGGTGCGGGCGGAAATCAGCAGGCGCACGTCGACGCCGCGGTTGGCGGCGAGGGCGAGCGCGGCGAGCACGATGTCGTCGGGCACAAAATAGCCGGTGGCGATCCAGACGCGGTCTTCGGCGTCGTTGAGGAGGCTGACGATGGACTTGGCGATGGGTTCGTTGCGGCGGTCGGGTCCGCCCAGCACGATGTGCACGGGCTGGAGCGGTGGACCGGGGTGCACGGGGTAATAGACGGAGTGGGCGATTTTCTGCCCGGTGGCGAAAAACCAATCGTCAGCAAAGACCTCCTGCAGCGCGCAGGCAACGGAGCCGCTGACCTCGAGCTGGACGTCGCGCCAGGCGCCGAGTTCGGGGTCGGGTTGCTCGTGCTCGCGACCGATGTTCATGCCGCCGACGAAAGCAATGGTGCCGTCGATGATCTGCAGCTTGCGATGGTTGCGCAGGTTCATGAAGAAGCGCAGGCGTTTGGGATCGAGGCTCTGGAACCAGGAAAACTGGCCGCCGGCGGCGGTGAACTCGGCGAGGCGGCTCTCGGCGAGGCGGTGTGAGCCCACACCATCGAGGAGCAGGCGCACGATGACGCCGCGCTGGGCGGCGGCGGTGAGGAGATTGAGGAAACGCGCGCCGGTGTCATCGCCCTGCCAGATATAGAACTCGAGATGGATGTGATGGACGGCCTCGTTGATCCGCTGCGCGAGGGCGGGATAAAACTCCTCGGCGTTGCAGAGCAGGCGGAGGCTCGCCGCGGAACTCACGGGAAGCTGGTTGATGCGCGAGACCAGTTGGAGGAACTGGCGGTCGCGGCGGGTGAGTTTTTGCAGCAGGGCCGCGGTGGCGTCATCCGTGGTGCTCTCGGGGGCGGTGCGGTGCGAACTGCGGGCGGAAAAGAGATTGCGACGCTTGAGCCGGCGGCGCTTCAGCCGGTCGGTGCCAAAGAGAAAATATGCGACCGAGCCGAGGAGCGGGATGAAGAGGATGGCCCAAAGCCAGGCGAGGGTGGCGGCAGGGCGTTTCTTGAGCAGCAGCAGGTGCGGGATGAAGGCCCAGCTGGCGAAGTAACACAGAAGCAAAAATAACTTCATGGGACGGACGGCGCTGGAGGGCGCGGCCGGAAGTTCAGCCGCGCGCGGCGCGACCGCGCGTGGCGGAGAGGCTGCGCAGGACACCGAAGAGCGGCGGGCCCCAGCGGAGAAGCCGGCCGAGCCATTTTAGCCTGGGCATGACCTGGCGGGCGCCCATCAGGCCGAGCGGCAAGACGGCGAGGCGCGTGAACGGCGAGAGCCGCCGCCAGAAGTCCAGCGCGCGGTCGAGCCACTGGATGGGTTGCGCGACCCGGCGGGCGGCCTGCGCGCACTCGGCGCGGTGGCGGGCGAGATTGCGCCGGAGGCAGGCCTTGTGCGTCGCGAGACGGTTCAGCTCTCGCTCCGGATACATGAGCGGTCCTCCTTGATTTCCTGCAGCGTGGCGTTGAACGGGCTGGGCTGGCGCGACAGGTAGCGGCGCAGCGCGAGAATGATGGCGATGAGGGCGCCGGCATAAAACAGCGTGAGCCCGCCGAGGACTGCGAGGCGGGCACTTTCCCAGAACAGATAAACGAGGGTGAGGCTGGCGAAGGTAATCGCGATCATGCCCGTGAAAATCGCGGCGCTGATCCAGATGAAGGTCTGGATCAGGCGGTATTTTTCCTCCTGCAACTCGACGGAAAACAGTTCGATCCGGTCCTGCAGGCTGGCGATGAGCCCGTCGCCCAGCGCGCTGAGCGCGCCCATGAAGCCGGCAGGAGGAGGCGAAGAGTTTTCCATGGGTGCGGCAGGACGACGATTACCGGTTGCGGCGACCAACCAGGACGCCGACCAGCAGGCCGATGCCGGCGGCGATGGCGATGGACTGGTAGGGATTGGCGCGGATGGCCTCGTCGGTGTATTTGGCGCCGGCGACGACACGTTTCCTCGCGCCTTCGTAGATGACACCGAGGCGCTCCTGGGCGGCGTCGAAACGGTCGCGCAGGGAATTGACGGCATCCTCGGTGTGCTCGGTGACGGAATCGCCCATCATCTTTTCGGCCTCGGCGACGAGAGCGTGAAGATCATGGAGGATTTCCTTGGGGGATTGGGCGGGCTCTTTGTGGTTTTTCATAGGGGGAATGGCTGAGGGTTGGGAATTGGGGCGAGGGAAGGAGTGCGGTTAGGACTTGGAACCGCGGAAGACGCCGGCGGCACCCACGACGGTCGCAATCACGCCGCCAAGCAGGAGCCAGACAGTCTTGTCGGTGGGGGAACCGGTGAAGGCGCGGGAGAAGCTGGAGCCGATGGAGTCGGCGGCGCTGACACCGTAGATGAGGAGAATGACACCGATGATGAGAAGGGCGATGGAGACGGGCTTGTTCATGATGGGGAGGAGTGGTCAGGAGTTGGAGCGATGTTCGCCGGCTGGATGCCAGCGGGATCACGTAGAGCCAGACAGGGCATTTCGCGTGCGGTTCGCCGTCGTGGCCGCGGAAACCAACCGCCGGCGGCGGTTGGTGTAAACGGAAGGGGCGGGATTGGTCACATCGTGCAGCAGCAGCAGTTTGACCGGACGCACCGTGGCACGGTGGCGGAGAGGATGTTTTTTGATTTTCCGGGACATGACATTGAGGGTCAGGAGGGGGACGAAATGAAGCGCGGCTGCCGATTAGGGCAGCTGCGCGAGGAGGAATACTTGGATCGAACCGCCGAGTTAGCTTTTGACGGTCATGCTGTTGTTGACCGACTTCACGCCGCGGACGTCCGTGGCGAGCTTCGTGACGAGGGACTTCTCCGCCTCGGAGGCGGCTTCGCCAGTGATGACGATGGCGCCCTCGTTGGTGGTGACCTTGGTCTTGAGCGCGCTGGTCGCCTTGTGCGTGAGCAGGGCGTATTTCACCTGGCTGGTGATGGAGGCATCGTCCATTTTTTCGCTGAACGTGGCCGGGGCGGCATCCTTGATGGTGATCTCGTTCTGGACGGTCTTAACGCCTTCGATTTCCTTGGCGTAGAGTGCGGTGAGATCCTTCTGGGCAACGTTCTCGGCGGTGCCGCTGAGGACGACGTGGCCTTCATTGACGGTCACCTTGGTGGTGGCGGCGCTGACATTGGCCTTCACGAGGAGACGGCTGCGAATCTTGACGGCCATCCACGCATCGGACTTTTCGGGATAAACGGAGTTAACCTTGAGCTCGTTTTTGACGGCGATGACGCCGGGAAGGTTTTCCACGGTGTCGACCGCGAGGGCTGCGTCGTCGCGATCCTGGACGGTGCCGGTGAGGGTCACCACGCCGTCGTGGGCCTTAACCTTCACATTGTTTTCGAGGACCGTGCGGTAGTTGTAAGAGGCCTTGGCGGCATCCTCGATCTTGCGGTCGGTTTCGGACGAGGCGAACAGGGCGAGCGGGCTGGCCATGAGGACTAACAGAACGAACAGTTTATTGTTTTTCATAGGGTTGAAGGCAGAGCATACGCGGTTGGCGGAAGTGTCGCTATGGGGCACAACCCTACTGGGCGGAGAAGGCGGGGAGAGGGATGCCTGGGGCGCGTGCGAGTGGTTCGTGAGCGGACGGACAGAAGGGTTCGCACGGACAATAAAAAAGGCCGTCTTGCGACGGCCTTGAGTAATGATGGATCAATCAGGAACAGCGCGGGGCTGTCAGGTCTTCATGATATTGCGGCCGGCCGGACGCTTAGCGATGGGACCTTTGCCACCAGGAGATTTAGCGGCACGCTTCTTGGCTGCGGTCATACGACCGCCACGGGTTTTTTTCATGATATGGGTTGTTTTGCGGGTTAGGGATTGGCTGACGTTTAACTGCGACTGGAAGATAGCGGGTCGCGGGATTTTCAGCGATGGGGTGTAACCCTGCTTCGGGCACGCGGCCTGAATCGTGGGAAGAATACCCAACATGGAACGCGCGCGGCGCTGGTTGTTCCCGGACGGGAGAAGCGCCGGTAGCCGCGAGTCGCGGGTATGGGGTATGACGAGTAGAGGTTTTTGCCTTAGCACTACACCCCATGTTCAGCGCCCGGCACTCGGCGTAAGCTTTATGCATGATCGCTCCAGCCAACTTCACTATCGCCTTACGACTCCAAACCGCGCGGACCAAAGCCAAGGCGAAGGCCGAAGAGGGCATCCGGCTCGTGTCGTCACGTGAGGCCGCGATCCACGATGCCGGACTCGTGCGGCGCTTCACAGGTGCGGGCGACGAAGGCGCTTTTGCTGAAATCATGAAGCGTCATCAGGGGCGCCTCTTCGCCGTGGCCTTCTCGATGTTGAAAAACCGCACCGATGCCGAGGAGATCGTGCAGGACAGCTTTATCCGGGCCCATCGCGCACTGGCGAAGTTCCGCGGGGATGCGTCGCTTGCGACCTGGCTGCACCGGATTACGCTCAATCTGGCGCGCAACCGTTACTGGTATTTTTTCCGCCGCCGCCGGCACGCAACGCTTTCGCTCGATTGCGCGTTCAGTCAGGACAACCAAGCCACTTTCGTGGATCTCGTCGCCAGCGAGGAAGCCAGCCCCGCGCGGGAAGCCGCGACCGGCGAATTTTCCGAACTCGTCGCCGCCTGTATGGCCCGGCTCAATGCCGCCCCGCGGAAAATTTTGATGCTGCGCAATTCCCTGGATCGCTCCTACGGCGAGATCGCCATGGAACTCGGTATCAGCGTCGGCACGGTGAAGAGTCGCATCGCCCGGGCGCGGCAAAATCTGCGGGCGTTACTCGCCGAGGCCTACCCGGAGTTTGACCAGCAGGCGCCACCGCTGACTTGGTTTGATTCGATCCGTCCCGTGGGCGGCATTCAGACGGTCAGTGCCTGAGTGAGAGAGAGCTCGCTTACTTAGCGTGAGGGGAAGTTTTTGCGTTGGCCGTGTGCTCCTGGAGCGCACGGCCTTTTCATGGACCATGATTACAAGCACGCAGGGCGTGCGTAAGCGCTACTGGTCTGATGGAAACGACAGCCAGATCGCAGCTCGTGCATGGCCGAAAACAAATTGCCGGCGGCGGGCGAATGATCGCCCGCCGCCGGCAGGAACGGTATCTTTCCTAGACTAAGGTGACTTCAGAAGCGGACGGCCAAGCCTACGCGCCACTCGCTGAGGATCTTGACGTTGCCGCCTGATTCCGTCGTGACGTCAGCGTAGACCAGAGCGCCGGGGCTGAGGAGTAGATCCACGCCGGCGCTAAGTTGAGCGCTGTCGCGCTGGGGCTGGCGGGTGGAGATGGCGTAACTGGCGGGACCAAACGCAGCATTAATGGCACGCGCGTCGTTGGAGAACTCATGCAACCAGGCAGCACCGAGACGCGGGCTTAGCTGCAGCGAGCCGAGCTGCCAGTCGAAATGGGCGTTGAGGCCGAGCTGCGAGCGCAGCGAACGGGCCTTCTGGCCGCCGACGGAGGCATTATATGCACCCGCATCGGACTCGGTGAAGCCATCGGCGCGCCAGGCGCTGGCGATGACACCGAGAAAAGGTGAAGCGGTGAAGGCGCCGGCGGTGAAGTGCTGGCCGCCGGAAATGCCGGCGAGCCATTGGCGCCCCTTGGTCGAGGAAGTCGCGACGGCGGTGGTGGCGCCAAATGAAACGGGCCGCGTGGATTTGTAATCATCAAATCCGTAAGCGAACACGCCGTGCGTGAACGTTGAACCGTGGTTCCGCTCAATGCGCACGCCCAAGGTGTCGCTCTTCACGGTCGAGCGGCTGCCCGCGGAACCGAGGTCGGAGATGGTTTTACCATGCTCGAAGAATCCGCCGACAGAAAGGTTGGCATCGAGGGCATGATCGCCGCCGACGAGTCCGGCCGTGCTGGTGAACGTGCTTGGGCCGACGTCACGGTCGCCCTTGGCGCGGCCGCGGCGCTGGCTGGCGTCGAAGTAATACTCATTGTGGCCGACGATCGCGTGATCATCGCGCGCGAGACGGTTGAAGAGGGCGGTCTTGTGGGCGAAGGCGATGTCGGACCAGATTTCATAGCCTTGGGGCGAGTGCGCATTCAACGCCGCGGGAAACAGTCCGGCAGTCGGCACGGTGTTCAGGCCGGTGGTGAGCGTGGGGTTGGACTGCGTGGCGTTGGCGACGGCGACCTGGTTGGGCGTTTGCGCGAAACCGGCGAAAGGCAACTGCAGGAAGGTCAGCGTCACGCTGTTCGGGCTGTAAATCAGCGCGGCGGCGGTGGCGGCGCTGTTGGCGATGGTGCCGGAGATGGCGCTGAACGTGCCAGTCACGCCGCCGGCAGCAGTGAGAAACGTGAAGGAGTTGCCCGACGGATTGAAGCCATTGAGCGTGTTGACCTGCAACGTGCCGCCGAGGGAGGCGGTGCCGCCGATGACGAGCTGGTCATACGAGACCGGCGAAGCGAGTTCGATGACGAGTGTGCCCGTGGCGCTCTGCGCGTAGTTGCCAGTGACGACGATGATGCCGGGCGAGAAGCCGGGGCTGAGCGTGCCGTTATTCGTGAGATTGCCGGCGACGGTGCCGTTGCTGCCGAGCAAGGCGCCGGTCGAGACCACGGTGGAGCCGATGCGGTTGAAGAACAGCGAGCCGGCTTCGACGTCGATGGCGGACGTGGTGATGTTGGCGATGGTCAGCGCAGCGGAGCCTTGCTTCTTAAGTTTGCCGCCGCCGGTGAGATTGCCGCTGAGCGTGCCATCCCCGGTTTGGTTGAGCACGAGGACGCCGGAGCCGGTGACGGAGACATTGCGATTGGCGGGGAGCACGGCGGTGCTGGCGACGAGCGTGCCGGCACTGACGTTGGTGCCACCGGAATAGGTGCTGGCCGCGGTGAGCGTGAGGGCGCCGGCGCCCTGCTTGTTGACGGAGCCCGTGCCGGAGATCACGCCGCCGAACGATCCGGTGGCCGGCTCGTTGAAGGTGAGCGAGCTGCTGTTGAGGGCGACAGTCTGATTCGCGGGCAAGCTCGCGGTGCTGGCGATCAGAGCGCCGGTGTTGACGACCGTGCCGCCGGTGTAGGTGTTGACGCCGGTCAAGGTGACGGTGGCGGTATTGATCGTGAGCGACGCGGGAGCGGAACCGTTGGAGGCATTGCCATCAAGGATGAGCGTTGTGGTGGGATAATTCGTGCCGGGCACCAAGATCACGCCGGAAGAGCCGGCGACATAGGCGCCGGTTGAGCTGAGAAGAACATTGCCGGTGAAGACACCGGGGAGGGGCGGAACTCCGCCACCACCACCGCCGCCGGAGATCGGGACGAGCTGGCCTAGGCCATTATACATCAAGCCGCCGTCGAAGTCGCCGTTGCCGGCGCCGCCGGTGACATTAAGCGTGCCGGGGCCGGCGAACGAGACGGCCGCGCCGGCGAGCGCGCGGGTGCCGCCTCCGCCTGCAGTGGTCGAGATGCCGGTGAAGGAGATGCTGGTGCCCGCGAGGTAGTTGCCGACGATCGTGTTGTTGTCGCCGACGTTGATGGCGGTGGCGGCGTTCCAATAAACACCATTATCCGAGCCACCATTGGTGCCGAGATTGATGAAGGTGACGGTCGAATTCGCCGACGTGGTGAGGCTGAGGGAAAAATTGAAAACCCAGGCCACGCCATTCTGGAAATTGGCGTCGAGGACAAGTGCGCCGGTCTGGTTGGTCGCGGAGGAAGAAAAATAAACGCCGGCGCCCAGGGGCGCGAGGGTGCCGAGGTCGAGATTGCTCAGGTTGTTGGCCGGAACTTGCGGCATGGCGAAGAGGGCGTTGCGCGCGGTGATGAGATCCAAACCGGCCTGGCTGGTGACACCGCCGGTGCTGATGATGCCAGCCGGGGCGCCGCTGACGGTGTTGCCGGAGACGACGGCGGGTGGGAACCCCGTGATGTTGGACGTGGCGGAGGTGGAGAGGCCGACGTTACCATTGACGATGGGGTTGGGCCCGGGACCGCCGACGGTGATGGCGGTGCCGCCGAGCAGGGCGAATTCAGCTGCAGAGAGCAGGACTTGGGCAGACCCGGGGAGCGGGACGAAAGCGATGGCGGTGAACGCCAGGACAGATGCAGGAAGCAGACATTTTATTTTCATGAGCATGGCGTAGGTTGGACGCGTAGGATACGCGGTCGCGTCGTGACGGGCTATGGGGCCTAACCCGCTGGGGGTTATACCTACGTCGAAGGCAGACGTGCCGGGTTGGATGGAAGCCGCCGGCTCCCCATGCACGGGTGGTCCGGTGATCGGCGTCCCGGCGGGCGCTTACCGCGCCTTTGGCTAAACCAAGGGCCAGCGGGATCAGGTGATCGTCACCTGCACACTGCTCTCGATGACGCCGGCGGAGATCGCATAGCGGGTGAGCCCGGCCGTCTCGTGAATGTTGAGTTTGTCCATCAAGTGCTGGCGGTGTTTTTCCACGGTCTTGATGCTGATGCCGAGGGCGGCAGCGACCTGCTTATTGGCCGATCCCTCGGCGACAAGTTGGAGAACCTCAGTTTCGCGTGACGTGAGCCGGAGGTTGGACGCGGGCTGGCCGTCGCGATCCAGCGAGCGATTCCGACCGTCCAGCATGCGTTTGGCGATGGCCGGGCTGAAGAACAGCTTGCCACTCGCGACTTCCATGATGGCCCGGGTGAGAATCTCAGCGGAGGTCTGTTTTTCCAAAAAGCCGGCGGCGCCGACGGCGGACATGCGCTCGATATACGCATCATCGCTGTGGGCGGAGAGAATCAACACCTTGGCTGCGGGATTGGCGGCGAGAATCTGTCGCGTGGCCTCGAGGCCGTTGAGCACGGGCATGGCAATATCCATGAGGATCACATCGGGACGCAGGCTGGCGGTCATTTCCACGGCCTGACGGCCGGTCTGGGCCTGGGCGATTACGTCAAAGTGTCCGTCGGTTTCGAGCAAGGTCCGGAGGCCCTGCCGCACAATGGCGTGGTCCTCGGCCAGCAGGACGGTGATTTTTTTGACGGCGCTCATGCGGCACCTCCCGGAAGAAACGGAATTTCCGCCCGCACGGTGGTGCCGTGACCTGGCGTCGATTCGATGAACAGGACGCCGCCGACCATTTCGACGCGTTCGCGCATGCCGAGCAGGCCGAGGCGCTTGTTGGTCTTGGCCGACAACATCTGGGGCACATGGAAGGATTTGCCGTTGTCGTGCACTTCCATGCGGATGGCCCCGTTGGTCTTGCTGATGGTCATCTGGACGAGGCTGGCCTGGGCATGCCGGGCAACGTTGGTGAGCGCCTCCTGTGCGACGCGGTAGAGCACGGTGCGCTTGGTGCTGTCCATGGCCTCGACGCCGGCGAAGGCCGTCAGCCGGATTTTCAGTTTTTTGCGGGCGGCGATAATTTTCATGTAAGCGTGGATGGCCGGGATCAGTCCGAGATCGTCCAGGAGCGCGGGTCGAAGCTCGCGGGCGAATTGATGCACCGCGCTGACGGATTTTTCCACGAGCCGCTGGGTGCTGGCGATTTTGGCCTTGAGCGCGCTGATGCCGATCGAGGCCGCGCGACCCAGTGCGGCCAGCTCGACATTGATGCCCACGAGGGTCTGCACGACCTCGTCGTGGAGCTCACGGCTGATTTCGCGCCGCTCGTTTTCCTGGGCGGAGAGGATCTGCCGGGTTAGGTGCCGGAGTTTCTTCTGCATGAACTGCGACTGGACGAAGAGCTGTTGGTAGTGCGCCTTGCCCTTCTTGATGGTTTCCTCACCGGCCTTGCGGCGGCGGACCTCACGCTTGAGCTGGCGGTTGCCGGCGGCCAGTGCGGCGGTGTGGAGGCGCAAGGTGGCGGTGCGTTGTTGCAGTTGGCGGAACGATTCGCGGGTGGCGCGTTGCACTTTCTCGACGGGGACGAGCGCTTCCGTGAAAAAACTGCCGGTGCGCCGGATCAAGCCGTTGCGGGTATTGGCAAAGTCATGGGAACCAGCGAGCGCGATCAGGGCCTGCTCGTGCAGGCGGGCGAGATCGAGCGTGTTGCAGCCGGTGGCGACGATTTCGCGGCCGAGCTCACGGGCAGCCTCGGCTCCGCTGGGGCGACGCGTATCGAGATGCGCGCGCAGAGCCAGCAGGTAGCGTTGGGCGAGTTCCGGAGCTTTCTTGATCATATGCACATTTAGCCAATCCCATTCCTATCGCGGGTTCGTCCACGCGGCCGCCGGTCTCAATTCGGTTGCACAGCAGGGTGTCGTCACTTGGCGAGCATCCGTCTGAATCCCATTAAACCCCTCCCGTAGCCAAATAGCGATAGGGTAAAACCCTACTGGGCTCCGGAATGGTGCGATTTCTGCGACGATGCGGTTGTTGTAGGTTGCCGTGCGGAATGGGCGGACGCTTAGTGTTCGAGTTGCCCATGAATCCGTCGCAAACCCGCCCGGCCGGACTTGGCTGGCTCAGCCAGGTCGCACCCCGCGTGCGCAAATGGTGGCCCGTCAAGATGGCGGGCACGATTGGCGGCATGATGCTCTTCTTCCCGGCGTATTTCTGGGTGCTGCGGCATCCGGTATTTCCCGTGACGGTCATGCCGCTCACGGCGGTGGATGGGTGGATCGGGTTCTGGCCGGGGGCGCTGCCGCTGTATTTGTCGCTTTGGTTCTATGTGTCGTTGGCGCCTGCGCTGGTGATCGAGCGCCGCGAACTCGTGTCGTTCGGCATCGCGTGGGTGGTATTGAGTGCGGTGGGGCTCGGGATTTTTCTGCTCTGGCCGACGATTGTGCCCACGCCAGCCTTGGACTGGGCGCAGAGCCCGGCTTTTGCGTCGTTGAAATCCGTGGATGCGGCCGGAAACGCCTGCCCGTCGCTGCACGTGGCGTTCGCTGTTTTCAGTGCGCGGTGGTTTTCGCGGTTGTTGCGGCAAATGGGCGCGGGACGGGTGGCGCGCACGCTCAACTGGCTGTGGTGCCTCGGCATCCTGTATTCCACGATGGCGACGCGCCAGCATGTCTGGCTCGATGTCGTGGCGGGGGCGACGCTGGGCGCGCTGGTGGCCGCGGGGCATCTGCGCTGGTTGCGTCATCCACCGGCGCCAACGCCGGCCTAGCTGCGGGCCTGGCTTATTTGGTTCGCAATTGCTCCGGGGCGGGCACCACGCAGCGATAGCCCTGGTGCTGCAATCGTTCGAGCACGTGGCGGATGGCGGTCACGCGGATGGCGGCCCGCACCCGCGGCCCTTCGTGCAGGAGGAGGATGGCCCCCGGGCGCAAGTTCCGGAGGACGCGGGTGGCGACGGCCTCGGCATCGCCGGGCCATTGCTCGAGCCCGCGGGCGCTCCAGCCTACGCCGGTGAGCCCGCGAGTGCGCAGGGCTGCAGCCAGCCAGAGATTTTTGATGCCGGCAGGCGGACGAAAACGTAGCGGCGTGACGCCGTAATTGCGCAACACCGCGGAGCAGGCGTCGAGCTCGCGGGAGACGCGCGCGGGAGACGCGCACCAAAAGCCCGCGAGTGGGTGGGTGTGCGTGTGGTGGGCGACTTCGTGACCGGCGGCGAGGATGGCTTGGATGAGTGCAGGATGGGCGGCGGCTTTTTCGCCGATCACAAAAAACGTCGCCTGCGCCTCGTGGCGCTTGAGCAGCGCGAGGAGTTGCGGCGTGTCGTCGGGATCGGGGCCGTCGTCAATGGTCAGCCACACTTCGCGCCGAGGCGTAACGAAACGGCGCTGCAGCTGCAGCAGCCCTTGGGCATTGGGCGCGAACACATGATACGCGAGCAATAGATCCGGCCCGAACCACAGCGTTAGCGCCACGGCCGGGGTGTGCCAGCCGACGGACAGGGCGGCGGCTTTGCCGGCCAGGTTGATGAGGACCAAAACCCACACGTGCCGGCCTTGTTTAAAACGCCCAGGCGTAACCGAGGGTGAAGCCCAGCGCGTCGATCCCGGGATTGGGCGTGGTCTGGCCGCCGTTGGACATATGCTGATACATGATGCCCGCGCTGAACCGCTGGTCCTCGGCGGTGATGTGTTCGAAACCGCCGCGGATAAACCAGTTCAACGTGAAATCCTGCCCTTGGCCGCCCTTGACCCCGCGCGAATCGATCAGCCCCGCGCCGCCGCCCGCGCCGGTGAACAGCGACCACGTGCCGGTTTTGTCCCACCATTCCACGGAGGGCGAACCGGCGAAGCCGAGGTAATGCGACTCCGGGCCGGATTGAATCCACGTGCCGATCAACGTCAGGCGGTGGCGGACCGTGAGCCGGGAACCATCGGCAAACGCGCGGCCGAGAAATTCCTTCGAGCGCCAGGAAAGTTGCGTGGGCACGAGCCGGTAGTCGATCGGGGTGCCGGTGCCGATTTGCCAGAGCACGCCGGATTCAAGGCTCAAGGCGCTGGCTTCCCAGGGGTGGAGCGGGGCGGGTTCATCGGCGAAGGCGGCGAGGCTCAACACGGAACTCAACAGGATGAGCTTGATAAAGTGTGGCATGGGAGGAACGGGGGGCCCGGCGAGTGAATGGCCGGAAATCGTGAGTGCCGGAGGCGGCGCGTCAATGCGCATACCGCAGGGGCGACGGGCGGATATCTTTCTTTGACGCCGGCAATTTTCCCGCGCCATAGTGGCTGGCCATGGCGTTACCCTCGCAACCCCGCGACCGGCGTTGGAAAAAGAAGCAGCTGATGCTGGCAGCCGGCCTCGGCCTCGTGGCGCTGGTGGGTGCGGTCATCGTGGTGAAAACCGGGCTGGTCGCGACGCTTAACGCCACCGTCGATGGTTTGCGCGAAGCGGGACCGGGCGTTTTTTTTGTGGCGATGGCGTTGTTGCCGGCGGTGGGGTTTCCCTTGATCGCATTCACCTTCGCGGCGGGCCCGGTGTTTGGGCCGAGCCTCGGGACTGGTTGGGTGGTGGTCTGGTCGCTGACCGCGGTGCTGACCAATCTGCTGCTGACTTACTGGCTCTCGAACCGTGCACTGCGCCCGCTCGTGGGCCGGCTGCTGGCGTATTTCGAATTCAGCCTGCCGGAGCGCCCGCCGGGCGGGGCCTGGCATGTCGCCCTGATCGTGCGGGTGACGCCGGGACCGCCGTTTTGGGTGCAAAGTTACGTGCTCGGCCTGATGCGCGTGCCACTCGTGCCGTATTTGGCGGTCTCCATGATGGTGATGACCGGTTTCATCGTCGCGCTGGTGTTTGGTGGCGAAGCGATTTTCCAGGGCAATGGCCGGCTGGCTTTCGTGGCCATCGGGGTCCTCGGAGGCAGTATCGCGGTGATGCAGCTGCTCCGGCAGCGCGCGGCACAGCGCATGATCGCGGCCAGCCGTGATTGAGTTGCCCCGCCGGGCGATTCCTGCCAAGCAGGTCCATCGATGTCCCCCGCCACCGCTGAATTCCCGCCTTTACGCATCACTTTTGGTGCGGACGAACTGGGCCGCTTTGACGCCGGCCTGCCGGTGCTGGCTGGCGACGTCGTGGAGAATCTTTTCAGCACGGCCCGGCCCGCCGGCCGGGTGGGCAGCCTCACGCTGTTCCAAGCCGGAGAGTGGCAGCTCGGTGCGGCGACCGTGCCGCTCACCGATGGATTGGAAAATGAGGCGTATGCGATCTATCGGAATATCTTTGCCGCTGCGCAGGGCCGGCACCTTGCGCGCATCTGGAACTATGTCCCCGCCATCAACGAACCCGGCCCGGATGGTTTGGAAAACTACCGCGCCTTTTGCCGTGGCCGCTCGCTGGCTTTTGAACAGCACCATGGGAGCGGCTACAAGGTCCTCCTGCCCTCGGCCTCCGCGGTCGGCAGCAAGGCGGATGGGCTGACGGTCGCGTTTGCCGCGTGGACCGGACCGGTGCGCCACGTGGAAAATCCCCTGCAGATGCCGGCTTACGATTATCCGGCGGATTACGGCCCGCGTGCGCCGAGCTTTGCGCGGGCGACGGTGGTGCCGGGCACGGAGCACGCCACGGTTTTCATTTCCGGCACCGCGGCCATCCGCGGGCATGTCACGGTCGCGCCGCAGAGCACGCGGCTGCAAACCGAGTGTGCGCTGGAAAACCTGGCGGCGATTTCAACGGCGTGCGGCCTGGGGGCCCAACTCGCGGCCGGCCGGGCGGCCACGCGGCATTTCAAGGTTTACGTCCGCCACGCGGCCGACCAGCCGGCGATTGCGGCGGCGCTGGAGGAGCGGCTTTTTCAGGACGGGGACCGGATCTCCTACATCCAATCGGACATTTGCCGCGCGCAACTGCTCGTGGAAATCGAAGCGACGTTGCTTGGCGTCACGGGCGTTCGCTGAGCTGATTCACGGAGTGGCACCGAAGGCCAGCGCTTGCAGCGCGCGGGTATCGGGTTTGCCGCGGGCGGTCAGCGGCAGGGCGGCGACCGTGATTAATTTCCGGGGAATTTTTGACGGGGCGGTGTCGGCGAGCAGGGCGGCGCGCAACTCGGTCGCGGTGCGCGCGGCGGCGATCACGGCGCCGAGCACGGGATCGGCACCGGCACTGGCGCCGACCCATACTTCGCGCACGCCGGGCAGCCGGCGCAGGCGGTCGGCGACTTCGGCGAGATTCACGCGCCGGCCGGCGATCTTGACGGTCGTGCCGCGGCGACCGAGCAGTGTCACCTCACCGCGGGCATTGCGTTGCACGCGATCCGACATGATCCAGCTGCCGGGGTGACGGTTACCGCAGGTGAGCACGGCGGGACTGGCGACCTGCAATCGCTGCCCGGGCAGGATTTTCAATTTTACGCCGCGCAAGGCCCGGCCGACCTCGCCGGCGAGCGCGGCGGCTCCGGTGCGATCGTAAGTGATGCCGCCCGTTTCGCTCGAGCCGTAGAAACTGTGCAGCCGCCGGCCGAAGCGCGCAGCGAATTCCTTCGCCACTTCCGGCGGGAGCGGGGCGCCGGCGGAAATGCCGAGACGCAGGCTGGACAACGATAAATCCGACGCGGCCAACGCGCGCCACATCGCGGGCACACCGGGAAAAACCGTGGGCCGCCAGCGCGTAAAATCCCCGGCGATGGCGTGGGGCAGCGGGGCTGTGCCGCAGACGAGCGGCACGCCTTGCGCGAGCAAAGGCACGGTCAGATTGCCGAGGCCGTAGGAATGGCCGAGGGGGATCAGGGCGTAGTTCAGGTCGCGCGGCCGGATGCCCATGGTCGTCGTGATCTGGCGCGCATCCGCAAGGAGCTGGCCGGCGGTGAAGACGAAGCCCCGCGGCTGGCCGGTGGTGCCGGAGGTGAGTTTGATGAGGCAGATCGCGGGATCACGGTGGCGTTTGGCGTGAACGAGGGGTTCGAGCGTGGTGCCGTTCCACCAAGCGCCGGCCCGAAGGGCGAGGGCGAGCCGGTGCTGCGCGGCCGGAGGCTCGGTCGCATCGAGCGGCACGACGACGGCGCCGGCCTTGAGGAGGCCGAGGAAAATCTCCAGCCAGCCGAAGCCATTGGGTGCGGCGAACAATACGGCGCGGCCCTTGAGCGCTGCTGGGTCGGGCACATGGGTGGCGAGCCAGGCGTTGGCGCGGGCATCGAGTTCGCCGAAGGTTAGCGCGGTCCCGTTATCCGCCTGGACGACGGCGCGATCGGAGTTCCGCCGGCGCAGCGTTTTTTTCCAAGCCTGCAGCAGCGCGTGGCTCATGGCTTTTTACCGAGCACGGCCAGATGCTCGAACTCGATCACGAGCAACGCCACGACGACCATCAGGGCGACCGTCAGACCGAGGGCGCGCACGACGGGAATGCCGCTCAGGGCCAGCACGCCAAAAGATGAGGCAGTGGTGAGCGCCGATAGTCGCACCGAAACCGGAATCGGTTCGCTGCGGTAGGCCGAGGTGGCGGAGAAAATGGAGTAGTTGTGGGTGAGGCAGACGCCGAGGAAGGCACCGAGTAGGTGGAACAGGTTCAGCGGATATCCGATCCAGCCGAAGAGACCGAAGAGGCCGAGGCACGCGCCGCAGGGAATCGCGAAGATCCGGATGCCATCGCGCCAGCCGTAGGTGAGAAACACGCCGGCGCCGACAATCGCGAGGCCCGTCAGACTCAGCCACAGTGCGGACTGGCGGTAACGGGCGAAAATCTGGTTGAGCGTCTGGAGCTGGCCCGTGCTGACCGTGTAGGTCTCGGCCGGCGGCGCGAGGGCGGGCGCCGGGTGTGCCAGCGTGACGAACCAACTCAGTGGCTGGCCGGTGTGCAACAGCAGGCCGACGGGGCCGGTGAGCTTGCTTTGCAGCGCGTTGAGCGTGGTCTCGTAGTCGCCATCGCTGGCGGCGGCCGTGTGGGCGGCGTAGGCTGTGAAGAACGGGGCGAATTCCGCGGTATCAAAACCGTTCACATCGAACGCGGCGCGCAACTGGTCGGCAAATTCCGGATGCGCGCGGCCGAAATGCACGGCGGCGGCGTGGGCTTCGGCGGTGGGCACGACTGCGCCCAGTCCGACGGTGGCGGTGCGGCCGCCGGTGGAGGAAGCGAGCCAGGCCTCGAGTTTTGCCAGCGACGCGCGCGCCTCGGCGGCGCTGGCGCCGTAGGTGAGATAAACCGTTTTGTTATCCTGTTCGCCGAACAAGGCGGTGATGCGCGCATGTTCCTGTTTGAGTTCCGGCGAGGGGATTTCCAGTTCGCGGATGTCATCCTTCCATTGGAGCAGCGCGAGGCCGGGGAGGGCGATGACCCACGCAGCGATGAGCAGACGGCGGAGATTGCGGCGCACGCCGGCCGGCAGCGCGGCGCCGCCGCGGAAGCTGCGGGTTTCGAGAAAGCCGTTTTTGACCGTGGAGAAATAAACCACGGCCGCGACCAAGGCGCTGATCAATCCCGTGCCGACGAAGACGCCTAGCTGGCGGATGAAAGGCAGCTCGGAAAAAAGCAGCAGTGAAAACCCGGCCACCGTCGTGAGGCAGCTGGCGAGCAGGGGCTTGGCGAGACGGCGGACCTTTGCCCAGTAGTCTTCGTCCGGCCGGGACGGCGCCTGCATGAAAAGATAAAATCCGTAGTCGATGGCTACGCCGGTGAGTAGCGAACCGATCACGAAGACCATGATGTGGAGCCGTTCGAATGCCAGCGTCGCGCCGACCCACGCGCCGAGAATCGACAGGCCCACGACCGGAATGAGATGCAGGCCGCGATACGGCTGGCGGATGAAGGT
Organism: uncultured Opitutaceae bacterium; assembly: GCA_964525935.1. Lineage (GTDB taxonomy): Bacteria > Verrucomicrobiota > Verrucomicrobiia > Opitutales > Opitutaceae > UBA2377. Next base: position 118,910 of record CAZGJZ010000004.1, read on the forward strand.
AAGTGCGACCGCCATCACCGCGGCGAGCGAGAGGAGGTTGAGCCAGGTGACTTCGTGCTCGATGCGCGCACGGCTGGCGGCGGCGAAGCGGTTTACGCCCGTGTAGGCGACGGCAAAGCCGGGATGCTCGGCTTGCACGGCTGCAGCCGCACGCGCGATGGCGGCAAACGCGGGGGCCTGGCCCGCTTCGCTGAGTGGCGAGGCCGTGAGTCGCGCCCACACGAGCGCGGGCGGAACGGCGGAGGTTGAGGCCGGTTGCACGAGGGCGAGACCGTCCTTCAAGCGTTCCACGGCGCCGGGCATCAAGAGCAGCGGGTCGGCCGGAATCACTTCACCGAACGCGAGCGCCTCAGGCGTGTTTAAAAAACGGCCGAGGGCCGCGGCGGTGTCTTGCGCCAGCCAGGCGGAGAATCCGTCGGGAGTGCCGCCGGTGGCCGCATAAGCAGTGGTGCGTTCCTGCAGCCAGAGCGGAAAAAGCAGGGTGAAGCGTTGCTCAAACAGTTCGCGGCCGAGCGTCTCGCGGACGACGGGGTCGTGCATGACGACGACTTGATCGAAGGTCGGTTCACCGCTGAGTTTGGCGGCGAAGCTCGTCGCGGCGGCAGCCGGGGCAGGCTGGCCGTTGACCGTTAACTCCAAGAACATCGTGCGGGCCTCGGCCTGGCTGGCGAGGGAGCGCACGAGAGTCAGCTCCGGTGCACGTTCATCGGCGGGGATGAGATCGAGGACGTCGGTGGAAATCTTTTGTGCAAAATCCAGCCGCAGCAACCAGGCACCGCCGAGTAGCGCGGCGCAGGCGAGGAGACTCCAGCCCAGGAGTTGGCGACGGCGGAAGGTCATCGGCTCAGCGGAAGTAAGTCTTCAATTCCTCAGGCGTGAAGGCCGCGGGCGCGCGGGGCGGGGCGATGAGGATTTCGATGAACTGTTTCGCGGTGCGGCGGAGTTCGATGCGGGTGATCGTGGCGGTGTCGCCGATCACGGTGATGCGGCCGATGCTGCGGCGCAGGGTATCGGTGCGAGGCACGAGCGTCAGCCGCCACTCATTGCCGGCGCGTTCGCCGTAGAGCTCAAAATCCTGCTCCAGCGCGGCGAATTCGAAGCGCAGGATGTGGCGCAGCGCCTCGTTGGCAGCGGTGGCGCGCGGGTCGGCGGGAGCGGCCTTTTCACCGGCGGGGGCACGCATGAGCATGCCCTGCTCATCGAGGATGACGGTGCGTTCCTCGGGCGTCGTATAATGCAGGCTCAGGCCGCGGGCGGGCGAGATGCGCACTTCGCCGCGCAGTTCGACCGGTTCCTTGCGAAAGGGAAACCGCCGGCGTTCGATGAAATCCGCCGTGGTGTCGGGCCGTTGTGCAAAGGCGCCAACCAGATCGCTCCACGCCGGCGCGCCGGGGGGCAGGCGATGGGCGGCGTCGAGCGAAGGGTCGGCTTCGGCAGCGGGTGCGCGGGCGGCACACAAAAACAGCAGCACCAGCGCCACGCCGCCGGCGCGCCACTGGCGGCGGTGCCGGAGCAGGGCGGGCCAGCGCCAGACGAGCAGCTCAACGATGAGCCGCGTGTGCATCCACACGAGCGTGGCGTTGTCGCGCAGGTAGTGGAAGTGCGACACGCCGCCCTCAGTGCGGGAAAAATAGCGCACGGGTGCGGCGAGATTGCGCGGCGGCACGCCCGCCCAGGCGAGCCGGACGGCGGCCTCGGTGTCGAAGTCGTAGCGCCGGCCGCCGTGACGCGAGCCGAGCGCGGCGAGCAGCGGGGCCAGCGGGTAAACGCGGAAACCGAACAACGGATCGGCGATGCCTGCGCCGAGCAGTTCGAAGTGAACGAGCCCGACGCTCAGCTTGCGGCCGTGCAGGCGCTCGGGCGGGATGTTCGCGGGAAAAATCGGCCGGCCGAGGATCAGGCTCGCGCGATCGCGCAGCGAGGCGTGCATGAATTCGGCAATGCTCGCCGCCGGGTGCTGGCCATCGGCGTCCATCACGAGGGCGTGCGTGAAACCGCGGTCGGTGGCGGCTTGCGCGCCGGCGAGGACGGCGGCTCCTTTGCCGGAATTGCGCGGCAGGACCAGCACAGTGAGAGCGGGTTCGGTCTTCGCCAGCTCGAGCAAGGGTTGTTCACTGCCATCGGTGCTGCCGTCGACCACGAGGAGGACGGGCTGCCAGGAGCGCAGCACTTCGGTGACCACCTCAAGCAGCCGCGGGCCGGTGTTGTAGGTCGGCAGGAGGACGAGGTGGGTGGTGGAGGCGGTCATGACGCGGCGGGCGCAGTCAGAGTGATGGCGGGTGACCAGACGTGGCAAGCTGCTGTCGCCGTGTCGGCGCGGAACCATGCCTCGATTTCCGCCGCGACTGCCGCCGTCGAGGCTTCAGGAGAGACCCACACGCAAGGCCCGACCGTGACGTCGGCGCTGGCGGGTAGCGGCGGGAGTTTCCACCACGCGCGGTCTTTCGCGAGCACGGGACGGCTGTTGGTGATGCGGAAGAGTTGGATCGGCACGCCACCGCGGCGCGCCATGATGATGAACCCGGGCTTGAAGGGCAGCAGGGCGGTGCCGGGCGGCGTGCGTGTGCCCTCGGGAAAAATGATGAGCGTGTGGCCGCCGCCGACCTTGTCGCCCGCGAGACGCACGACTTCGTGACCACCGTCGCTGGCGATGTAACCGGCGCGGCGGGCGGCGGCACCGAGCACGGGGTTGCGACGGATGGCGGGTTTGAAAATGCAGATGGCTTCCGGGAGACGCGCGAGGAGGACAGTGATGTCGGTCAGACTGGGGTGATTGGCGATGACGATGCAACCGCGCGGGCCGGGGCCCAGCCGCTCCAGGCCATGATAGCGGACGACGAACAGCCGCGCGAAGGTCGTCCACCAGATAAACAAAGCGAAGCACCGGTGAATGCAGCGCTGGAAGTAGCGCTCGACGCGATCAGTGGCGGGAAGGAAACCAGCCAGCAGGGAAAACACGCTCAGGCCGAAGCCGATGACGCCAAACATGATCAGCGTGAAATAATACCCGGGAAAAACGTAGAGGTTGCGCAGCATCAGGCAGTGGAGGGAGGAGCGATGTCGGATACGGCGGGATTCAGCGGCAGGAAGTTGAACCAGAGCGAAGGATACTGGCGGACCAACGCCTCGAGTTGGACCAGCACGCCTTGGAAATGGTTGCAGGCTGCCGCCGTGTTGGCCGCCCGTCCGGCGGCCGGGTCCGGCGTGAATACCGGCGACGCAAACACGCGCAACTCGTCCGGGGCCGCGCCCGGCACGGCCAGGCAGAACACGACGGGGCGGTCGAAGAGCAGGGCAAGGTGGTAGATCGTGAAGGGGAACAGGCGGCGCGCGCCGAGAAAGTGGAAGGGTTGGGTCTTGGCGCTGAACTCCAACCGGTCGCACTTCAGCGCCAGCGATTCGCCGGCCTCGATGGCGGCCTTCAGGTCGAACAGCAGATTGGCGGGATCGTTGATCCACAGGAATGACACCTGTCCGGCGAACCGCCGGCCCAGCCGCTCCGTGTCGCCGGAGTTGCCGACGCGCAGCCGGATGATGGAGACGCGCCGGCCGCGCTCACCGAGCAGGTAACCGAGCAGATCCGAGCCGCCGAAATGAAAAGTGCCAAACAGCGCGGGACGGCCGGAGTGCAGCAGCGCTTCGAAGGCGGCCTCGTGTTCCGGTTCCAGCACGCAGCGCACGGGCACGCCGCGACCGGCGCGGAGCTTGAGCATGAGGGATTCGGTGAAGGCGAAAAAGTGCCGCCACGTTTCCAACAACGTCGGCGACCGGCCGAGCACGACGGTCAGGTAGGCTTGCGAGTGGGCGCGCTGCCCCGGCATGAAGGCAAAGCCCACCCACGTGCCGATCATCAGCATCGGGCGAAAAAACCAGCGCGGCCACCAGCGTTCCGCCCACAACAGGAAGCTGTAGCCCCAACTCGGACCGGGATTACGCGGAAGCTTGGCTGAGGTGCTCATGACCACGCGATGAGCCACGCGCCACCGGCGCCTGACCAATGCAGGGTGCGGCGATGGGCGAGTGCTTCGGCGAAATTTTCCAGCGTGGGACAAGGTTCGTCGATCTGTGCGCCGGGAGTGAAGACGACCCGGCCGGTCGCGTTGCCGGCGTCGCGGGACAACGTTGCAGCAAAGGCGAAGGGCCGGGCGGCGGCCATGCCCGGCTCGAGCAGCCAAGTGCCGCGTTCCTCGCCGCCGGCGAGCGCGACGCGCGGGGCGGGTTCGAGCAACGCCGTCAACAGGGCCTGCTCGACGAGCCGCGTTTTGCCAGCGAGCGGCCAGAGCCGGGCGAGGGGTTGCTGCCGGCCGATCAGGACTTGTTGCACACCGCCGGGATGAATGGAGGTCTGGAAGAGCAGCGGACTGGCGGCCGGAAAGCTGAGCAGGAAATCCTCGAGCGCACGCGACTCGGCAAATGTCGAGGCATAGACCAGGGCGTCGTCGGGTCCGAGGGCGGCGCCTTCGAGCGCGGAGCCGAGCAACAGGCCGAGATGCGTCATCCGCCGCAGGGCGGTGCGGGGAAACTTGTCCGCCAGCCGCACCCGGGCCCCGGCCGCGGTTTCATCCGGAGCGGGGAGCTCGACGCGCACGTGATGGAGATAGCGCTCAATCATGGGTGAGGAGCATCGCGGCATGGGCACCGCCGAAGGCGTTGCTGGTGAGAATGGCGCCGTCGAACGCAGCGGCCGCGAACGGCTCCAGGGCGACATGGGCGCTGAAGGTGGGCGCGACGCTGCCGATGGTGCCGGGGATTTTTCCGGCGGGGTCGCGCAAGGCGGCGAGGGCGACGGCGAGCTCGACGAGGCCGCAGCTGCCGAGCGTGTGGCCGAGGCTGCCTTTCCAGCCAGTGAGCGGGGCGTCGGGAAATTGCCGCGCGATCACCTCGGCCTCCAGGCGGCCGGCCTCCAGCGTGCCGGTGCCGTGGCCCTTGACCCAGACACGCCGGCCGCCGGCGGCAGCGGCGATGGCCGCGGCGCAGGCGGCGAAACCGGCGCCGTCCGGCTGATTGCCGGTGAAATGAAACATCTCGTTGTGCAGCGCGTGCGCGGCGAGCTGGAAGGGCGCAGGTTCGCGCGTCAGGACGGCGAAAGCGGCGCCGTCGCCGAGGCCGATGGACCCGGTCTCGCGTTGCGCGTAGGGCGCGGGAAAATTGCCGTTGAGAATTTTCAGGCTGTGAAAGCCGCCGGCGACAAACGGGCTCACGTAATCAAAGGAGAACACCAGCACCCGATCGGCGAGGCCGGCGTGCAGCAGCCGGGCCGCGTGGGCGAGGCCGAGGTGCGCAGTGACGCAGGCATGGGAGAACACGTGGACGTGTTCGTCCCAGCCGAATTCGGCGCGGAGGAGCGCGACGGTGGCAAAGGGTGTGCCGTGTGCGAAGTGACGTGGGTCGTGATCGCGAGTAAAGGTGTAGAGGCTGCCGACGCCGAAATTGCTGCTCGTGACAATCACGGGCGTCCGGGCCGAGCCCCATGCGGCCGCGGGAATGCCGGCCACCAACTGGCGCAGGCCCGGCAGCCAGCGTGGCGGGAGGGTTTCATCCATCGGCCCGGTGAGGGCGAGCGGCACGAGATCGCCGCCGTCGCGGCCCAAGACGGGGCGAAGTTCGAGGGCGCGGCGGCCGGCGCGCAACGCGGTGGCAGTGGCGGTGGCGTCACCGAAAGGGGTGAGGCAATCACAGGCCAGCAGGCCCGCGGAAAGTTGATCAGCCGGGGCGGGCATGCGGGCGGGGCTCAGGCGCCGGGGACGCGGGTGCGCAAAAAGGCGGCGAGGGTGTTGACGGTGGCGAGGGCCTTGCGCGATTCCTCGCTGCTGCCGATCTTGACGCCGAATTCCTTCTCGATCGCGAGCACGAGTTCCAGGGCGTCGATGGAGTCGAGGCCGAAGCGGGGCGAGCCGATCAGCGGTTCATCATCCGGAATGTCTTCCGGGCGGATGCCATCGAGCTTGAGCGTCGCGATGATCAGGTTTTTGAGACGGAGGGCGAGAGGGTCGGACATGGGCAGGACAGAAGAACAGGATTATTCGGAAATTTCAGCGCCCGTGCGTCCGCCAACCGCGGAGGCATAATTGGCCGCGAGGTAGTCGGTGAACCGGCCTGCTATGCGCACGAGCATGAGATTGTCGGTGCTGCCGAAGGTCCAGGCGCCGCCCATGGCGGCGGCCCGGGCATAAAACATTGGGGTGGCGATCACCTTGCCGGATTCCTTCTCGGTGATTGTGACCTTGAGAATGACGGCGGAGCTTCCGGCCAGCGCACCGGCCCAAAACCTCGCACCGCCGCCGATAAACTTTATCTCCGTGATGACCGGCGTAAAAACCAAGGTGCGGGCCGGCGCCTGTCCGGCGCCGGCGGTATTCCAGCCGGCGACCAGCGGGTTGGCTTTAAACGCGATGTTTTCCTGGATCTTGGCGAGGGCCCGCTCGTTGGCTGACTGCCCGGCATAGGGCGGAACGAGGCTGACTTTTTCCAACTCGAAGCGAGTAAAAGCAGCGAACCTTTCCTCGGGCGGCGGATTCTGGGTGATATCGGTGGCGATGTGGGTCACGCAGCCCGTGAAGAAAAAAGCTGTGCACAGCAGGGTGAGAACGATGTGCCGGGGAATCTTCATGAAGATAGGTTGACGATTTGGACCGTTAAAGCGCGGTCAATCCGGCCGACGGAGGATGTGGCAGACGTTGCTGCCGCCGAAGCCGCTGCTGTTGTTGAGCACGAGGCCCGGGGGCTCGTCAAGCGAAGCGCCGGGCAGGTCGAGACCCGCGCAGACGGGATCGGGTTCGACGAGGTGCGCGGCGCCGGGGATGAAACGTTCGTCGATCGCCAGCGTGCAGAAGGCGGCCTCCATCGCGCCGGCGAGGGAAAGGCCGTGGCCGGTCAACGCCTTGGTGCTGCTGACGCGGGGCCGGGCGCCTTGGTCGGTGAAAACGGCCTTGAGGGCGAGCGCTTCGGAGCGGTCGCCGGCGGGCGTCGACGTGGCGTGGGCGTTGACATAACCGATGGCGGCGGCGTTGACGCGGGCGTCGGCCAGCGTGCGGCGCATCGCCTCGCGCAAGCCGGCGCCTTCGGGATGGGAGGCGGCCACATTGTGGCCATCGCCGGCGTGGCCCCAGCCGATCAGCTCGGTTTGGATGCGGGCACCGCGCTGGCGGGCGAGCGAGGCGTCCTCGATGACGAGGGCGACGGCGCCGCCGGTGCCGACGAAGCCGTCGCGCCGCCGGTCGAATGGGCGCGAAGCGGTGGCGGGATCGGGGTTGTTGGAAAGCGCGCGCAGGCTGGAGAAGGGGACGATGCTTTCGGCGGTCATGTCCTCGGCGCCGATGACGATCATGCGCTGCTGGCGGCCGAGGCGGATCTCGTCCATCGCGTAGCCGAGGGCGTGGCTGGAGGACGCGCAAGCGGAGACGAAACCGCAGACGCCGCCGGAGATTTTGTAGTGCGCGGCGAGGTTGAAGTTCAGCGTGCCAGCGATGGAGGAGACGATACCCATCGGGTTGCCGCGTTCGCCGCGGGTTTCCTTCATCTGCTCGAGAAAATGGCCGAGCATGAAGGGTGAGCCGGCGGAAGCGCAGAACAGGCCGGTGGTGCCGTCGCCGAGTTGCGCGCGATCGAGGCCGGCTTCGGCCAGGGCCTGTTGCAGGGCGCAGACGGCATAGACGCCGTGTGGGGCGAGGCCACGGATCAGTTCGCGGTCGACGGTGAACTGGTCCGGCCAGCGCCAGTCGCGCCAGTTGGCCGTGGGGAAGGAGAAGCCCTTGACGGTGCCGGCCACTTTGACGGGCAGGTTGGGATTGCCGAGGAATTCGACGGGCTCAAAGCCGTGGTGCAGCTCCCGCAGGTGACGGACGACCGTGGCGCGGTCGTGACCGATGCTGGTGATGAAACCGAGGCCGGTGATGACGGGCAGGGACGGCATGCCGGCGGACGGGTTCAGGACGTGGCGCGGGCGCCGATCTTGGCGTGGATGAAGCCGCGCAAGTCGGCGAGGGTGCGCACCTGCATGATCTCCTCGTTGGAAATGGAGATATCAAACAGGCTCTCCAGGTAAAAAATCACTTCGGTGATGGCGAGGGAGTCAAAGGCGAGGTCTTCGAAGAGTCGCGTGGAACCAGGCAAATCGGCGAGGGGTGCGGCGGGGCGGTGAGGGATGTAATCCTCCAGGATGGCGAGAATCACCAGGTCGAGTTCGGCGGCGTTGCCACTGGCTTGAAAACGCGCGAACGCCGCGCGGGCGTCATCCGGCAGGTGTTTAATCCGTTCTGCTTGCGCAAGGGGTGTCTTGGCGGTGGGGGAAGTCGCAGGTGGGTTCATGAGGGGATTGAAAGAGGAAGGACCGCGGCAGGCTCAGGCGGTGCGGGAAATTCCGCTGGTGGCAGCCGCAGGCTTCACGGCGGTGTATTCGCTGAAGAGGCCGAGGATGAGGTTGCGCTTCACGTCGGTGAAGCTGACGGCGGTGAGCGCCTGCAAGACGTCTTGCGGCGGCACGCACGTGTCCATGGTCTCCCAGTAGTAGCGCATCATGTCGCGGGCATCCTTGCTGCCGGTGAAGAGTCGCGTGAGCCAGGGGTAGATGCGGCCAAAATACAGGCGGAAGAAAAAACGCCGGATGCGGCCGGTGGGTTTCGTGACCTCGAGGATCAGCACTTTGCCGCCGGGTTTGAGCACGCGCAGGTATTCCGCGAACGCGATCTCCAGCCCTGTCACGTGGCGAAGGGCATAGCCCATCGTCAAAAAATCAAAGGTGTTGTCGGGGAAAGGCAGGGCTTCCGCGCGACCGAGCACAAAGTTCGCCGTCAGTTTCGACCGGGCCACGCCGAGCATGCCTGCGCTGGGATCGAGGCAGGTGATGGCCTCGGTCGAGCCGAGGATCTTGGCGGCTTCCATCGCGACCAAGCCGGTGCCGCAGGCCACGTCGAGCAGCTGTTGGCCCGGGCGCAAACCGTGTTGCTTGAGGGCCCAACGGCGGTAGGCGCCGCCCGTGCAGAGGAACCCCCAGTCCACCACGGCGTCGTAGTGTTTGGCGCCCTTGTCAAACAGCTGATTAACGAACTCGGGCTTCGCTTCCGGAGTAGCGTAATGAGTGTCCAATGTGGGGTGAGGAAGCATGAATTGAGCGTGGGGCCTGACTGGTCGGACACGAGCAGAAACCAGTGCGAACAGTTGCCGCTTGGTTGGAGATTTGTTTCAATCAACCGATGCTAATCACTTACAAGATGCCGCCCGGTAAATTGAAGGCAGCCTTGCTTATAATGCGTGGACATTCGCAGGTATTATGCGTTTTATGAAAACGTAATTTGGGGTGGGTAAATATACTGAGTTACCTGAGGTTTAAACTCCGTTCAGCTAATCAATGTTAAAGATAACTTCGGTTATTAATAATTTAACATTCATGAGATGACTTCGATTCCGTGGTCAGGGTTTTTGAGATACGCCGGGTTTGGCGTGACCATGTGGCTGACCGTTTATGGCACCGCCAAGCTCGGACATTTCAGCGGCAGCGTTTCCATCATTTGGCCGCCGGACGGTTTGCTGCTGGCGTTGCTGCTGCTGGTGCCACGGCGCCAGCTTTTTTCATATGCCTTGGCTGGGACGGCGGTTATCTCGGTGGCATCGTGGTATTTTTTCAACACGCCGCCGGTGTTAAAAATGTGTCTGGGCGCAGTGCTCTTGGTTCAGAGTGTGGCGTTGGTTGGCATTATGGGCCGGGAGAGCGAGTGGGTCGAGGGATCGGATGACGGATTCAGGCCATGGGCCAAGTTTGCCCTGTGGGGATTGTTGATCGTCCCCCTGGTGTCCGGGGTGGTTTGCTCCGCCATGCTTTATGCGTGGACGGGTGAGGATTTCGTGCGAACCCTGCGCATCTGGTTTGTATCATCCGTGCTGGGAATCGCCATCATTGTGCCGCTCGTGTTGCGGTGGACGCCGGCCAGGATTCGCGCCTATGCGAAAAGCGGAAAACTGGTGGAGACTTTTTCCCTGGTGGGGATTTTTGCCGTGGTGGCGGTGCTGGTCCTGGCGCAAGAGCGCTTCCTTTGGTTGTTCGCCCTGTTTCCGCTTTTGGTGATCATTGTTTTTCGGACCGGGATTCCCGGGCTCGCACTCGCCATCCTGAGCCTGAGTGCCATTTCGCTTTGGATGGTCGTCCGGCAGGGCGGTCCGTTTGAGGATACGCCGCGTCTGCAGGGGGATGAGGAATATCTGGTGGCGCAGGCCTATATTTTGCTGAATTGGGTTACGTTCTATTTCATCGCCGGGTTGATCCATGATCGTCAGCGCCTTCACGAATGGGTGCATAACCGCAAGGAGCAGGAGCGCAAAAAAGTTGAGCAAAGCCTGGTGGATAGTGAAAACCGGTTCCGCTTGATCCTGGATGATGCGGGCGACGCTTATTTCCTGCACGATGATCAAGGCAACGTGTCCGAAGTGAACCGGCAGGCCTGGGCGGGTCTGGGGTATACCCGGGACGAGTTAATGGCGTCGAAGATAGAGCATCTCGTGGTGGGGATAGAGCCCGGTGTATTATTGAAACTATGGGCGGAGATGAAGCCCGGACAGAGCGTGATGGTTGCGAGCCATAGTCATCGGCGCAAGGACGGCACGCAATTCCCGGTGGAAGTGCGATTGACCTGCTATTCGAAGGTGCCGCTGGACACCTACCCGGCCCGGACGAAGAAACTCTTTCTCGCCGTGGTGCGGGACATCACGGAGCGGGTGAAAGCGGAGGAAGCGATCAAGCAATTGAACGTGGACCTGGAGCAACGGGTGATCGATCGCACCAAGGACCTGCAGGCCAGCGAAGCGCGCTGGCAATTTGCCATGGAAGGAACCGGGGACGGAGTCTGGGACTGGAATATCGTGACCGACCGGGTTTTCTTTTCGCGCCAATGGAAGGCGGTGTTGGGTTATGATGAAGAGGAAATCTCCGACGGACTTTCCGAATGGTCCACGCGCGTGCATCCGGATGATTTGCCGCGGTGCATGGAAGAACTGCGCCGGCACCTTAATAACGAGGTCCCGATTTTTTGCGGTGAATATCGCATCAGAACCAAGGAAGGCGCGTGGCGGTGGATGGAGGGAAGGGGAAAAGTGGTGGAGCGCGGGCCGGACGGCCGGGCGTTGCGCATTATTGGAACACGCAAGGACATCACCGAGAGCAAAGAAACCCAGAATCGCATTATCGCGTTGAACGAACGCATGCAGCTGGCGGTGAAGGCCGGCGGAGTGGGCATCTGGGAACACGATGTGGATACGGGGCGTTACATTTGGGACGAACAAATGGGTGCCTTATATGGCTTGGAGAGTGGGACGTTTGGCGGGACTTTGCAGGACTGGGCGGCGTTGCTGCATCCGGAAGATTTGCCGCGGGTGAGCAAGGCATGGGAGGAGGCCGTGGCCATGAGCTCGATGTTCGAAAGTGAATTTCGGGTTCGATTGCCTGCGGGGGGCATCCGCCATCTGAGATCCTTGGCGCACATCCTGCGCCACCCGGATGGATCGCCGAAGCGAACGCTCGGCGTCAATTGGGACGTTACCAACGAGAAAGAGCTGATCGAGGCCCTGCTGGAGGAGAGAAACCGGCTGATGCTGGCAACATCAGCCGGCGGGATTGGCGTCTGGGATTACGACCTGGAGAAGCAACGGCACTTGTGGGATGTGCGGACGCATGAGATTTACGGCGGGCAGACCGGCGCATTGCAGCTGGATGAAAAACCCGGCGGGTATGTCGTGCCCCTCGATGAATTCCTGGCGCTGCTCCATCCGGATGATGTGCCCGTTGTGCTGCAGGCAGGCGTCGACATTCGGAACGGCAAAATATCATTGACCGATTTGACGCATCGCGCCCGCGCGAAAGAGGGCGGATGGCGGTATATGCGGTCAGTCGGTCGCGTGGTCCCCAGCGTGGACGGGGTTCCGCGCCGGGTTATTGGCGTTGTCCTGGATATAACGGAAGAGCGCCGGGCCGCCGCCGCCTTGCAGGAAGCCAAGGAGGCCGCGGAAAGTGCCCGCAGGGCCAAAGGCGATTTCCTTGCCACCATGAGCCACGAAATCCGCACGCCGATGAATGGCATCATCGGCATGGCGGGCTTGTTGCGGCATACGCCGCTCAACGCTGATCAGGCGGAGATCGTCCGGATCATCCAGCATAGCTCCGACGGGCTTCTGACCATCATTAATGACATTCTGGATTTTTCCAAAATAGAGGCCGGGCAGCTGAGGATTGCGCCCGTGACCTTTGAGCCGCGCCGTCTGATCGAAACCGCCATCGCTTTGCTGGGGCCGGTCGCGGCCAAGAAAAAGATCGCCCTGAGCTGCAACATTGAGCCCTTGCTGCTGGATCCGCTCATCGGTGATGACGGCCGTATCCGGCAGGTGCTGATGAATCTGGCCACCAATGCGATCAAGTTCACGACGGAGGGCAGTGTGACTGTGACCGTGAAACGTGAGGAATATACGAAGGAATATACCACGCTCCATGTCAGTGTGCGCGATACCGGCACGGGCATTCCCTTGGCGGCGCAGGCGAACCTGTTTCAACCGTTCGCCCAGGCCGACCGTTCAATCTCAAGGCGTTTTGGCGGGACCGGGCTTGGTTTGTCGATCTGCCGCCAGTTGGTGAATCTGATGGGCGGCGAAATTGGTTTCACCAGCGAACCCGGTCGTGGTTCGGATTTTTGGTTCAAGCTGAAACTGAAAAACAGCCTGGCGCCCAGTAGCAGTTCCTCGGTTTCGCCGATTCCGACTCCGTCACGCAGCGGTGGCGTGTCGGCACATGCTTCGCGCATTTTGGTGGTCGATGATATCGAAATTAACCAAATCGTCGCCAGCCGCCTGCTGGTTGCCATGGGGCACAGGGTGGAGGTGGCGAGCAGCGGCGAAGGCGCATTGGCCAAGCTCGCCGGGCAACCCTACGACATCGTGCTGATGGATTGCCAGATGCCTGGGCTGGATGGTTACGAAACCACGAAGCGCATCCGTTCCCATGCCGTGGCCGGAATTGATGCCGGCGTGCGGATTATCGCGCTGACGGCATCGGCCATGGCTGATGAGCGCATGCAATGCTTCGAGGCGGGGATGGATGATTTTGTCAGCAAGCCGATCCGCACGGAAGAACTGCACGCGGCCATCCTGCGAGCCGGATTTGGTTCGTCGGTGGAGCAGGACTGGTTTCGCCGTCCGGCGGTGATCGAAAGCGATATGCTGGATGCTGTCGTGTTGGGAAATTTGCGCCGGCTATCGAGCAGTGACGGCAGGCCCCTCCTTGTTGAGGTGATCGGGCTTTTTCTTGAGACCGTTCCCGGTGAGCTGGAGAAACTGGCTCAGCTCGTCAGGGATCGCGATAGTGAGGGGATCGCATGGCATGCGCATACTTTCTCTGGCAGTTGCAGTGCGGCGGGCGCACGGAAGCTGGCTCAGGCGGTGGTTGAGCTTAATGCGAACAGCTCAGCTGAAGTTTGGGAATCGGCCCGCCAAAGTCTCACCCGGATCGACGAGGTCTGGTTAAAAACCAAGGCTGCGCTGAGCAACGAACTCTCGGGTTCCTCGTAAGCGGGATTGGGCGCAATCGGCGCTGAAGTCGCTTGGTTTCCACATTTGCTGGCGCGCCAATGCACATGGGGCTTTTGGCTCGGGCGCAGCATTCAGCCAACGCGTATGGAAATATGTAAGTATATGATTATTTGTGGCTTGGCTTTGACTTCCGACTGCGATCGCGGGCGTTTTGTGCCGTGAAGTAGCTTGGGTTCACAGTTTCCAACTCAAGAGGTGTGCAAGCTGTCATAAATTAATCTAATCTTGAGGTTATCTAGAATTAGCTAATTGCGTTTTGGTGCCATGACGAAATCCACCGATTACCCCCGGGAGCGCGTTGGCGCCGTCCCGTTCGCCGGCAGTGCCAACCCCGCGTCTGCAGCCCGTCCGACTCTCCCAGCGACGCTCGCGTGGAGCGCAGTCGAAGCGGCGGCCCGGCGGGCTTCTCCCGAGGCGTGGCTCGCGCCGGGTCGGCCGCTCAACCTGATCGCGGGCGAGTGGAGCCATGCTGGTTATGGCAAGCACCAGTTGTCCTGCGTCGACGGCTCGCCGCTGGCGCTGTTCCCGATGATCGACCTCGACACGGCGCGTCATGCGGTGACGGCGGCGGCCAAGGAGAGTGCGGCTTGGGCGAAGGTTGATCTCGCCGAGCGCCGTGCCCGCGTGGCGCGTTGCACGGCGGAGTTGAAGGCTAACCGCGAACTGCTCGCAAAATTGCTCATGTGGGAAATCGGCAAGCCTTACGCGCAGGCGCTGGTGAGCGTGGACCGCTGTGTCGAGGGCGTGGAGTGGTATGTCGCGCAGATCGAGGGCATGATGGCGGGTCGCACGCCGCTCGGCCTCGTATCCAACATCGCCTCGTGGAATTATCCGCTGTCGGTGCTGATGCATGCAGCGCTGGTGCAGGCGTTGGCCGGCAACACGGTGATCGCCAAGACGCCGAGTGACGGTGGACTCGTTTCGCTGACCCTGGCCTTTGCCATCGCCCGGCGCGCCGGGCTGCCGCTCTCGCTGGTCAGTGGCTCTGGCGGACAGTTGAGCGATGCGCTGGTGCGCAACGACGCGGTGTCCTGCCTCGCGTTTGTGGGTGGAAAAACCAACGGCGGCGCCATTGCGGCCAGCCTCTACGACCGGAACAAGCGCTACATGCTCGAGATGGAAGGGGTGAATACCTATGGCCTGTGGGGCTTCACGCAGTGGGGCGCGCTCGAGGCGCAGCTCAAGAAAGGTTTCGAATACGGCAAGCAGCGCTGCACAGCCTACGGCCGCTTCGTCGTGCAGCGGGAGATTATGCCGAAGTTCATCGACAGCTACCTGCGCGTGGCGAAGTCGTTGCGCGTCGGCAATCCGACCGTCACCACCGGCGGCGACACGCCGCCGACGCTTGATTTTGGTCCGCTGATCAATGCGAAGAAGGTCGAGGAGTTGCGCGTGCGTTTCAGCGAGGCCGTGGGCAAGGGTGCGATCTGCCTTTACGAAGGCGCGTTCGATCCCGCGCTCTTCCCCGAGCATCAGGACTACGCGGCCTACTACCCACCGACCGCGCTACTGAATGTGCCGCGCAACTGCGAACTCTACCACAACGAGGCCTTCGGCCCGCTGGATACGATCGTGGTCGTCGACCGCATGGAGGAACTGGTGACGGAAATGAACGTTTCCGGCGGTGCGCTCGTCGCGAGCGTTGGTTGCGACGACGAAAAGACGGCGAAGCAAATCGCCTCCCAAGTGCGGGCATTCAAGGTCGGCATCAACCAGGTGCGTTCGCGCGGCGATCGCGACGAACCCTTTGGTGGCGTTGGGCAGTCATGGAAGGGTTGTTTCGTCGGGGGCAAATACCTCGTGCAAGCCATCACGCAGGGCGAACCTGGCGAATCGCTTGTGGGCAACTTCCCCGATCACACCCGGCTGCCTGCCGCATCGTAAGGGCGGGGTTTCGCAGGCGGGCACCACGCTGGATTCGCTTCAAGCGGCGAAGCGAAAAAATGTCCGGCTGTTTCTATCGTGGAGCGATGGATATTACACGCGTAGCCCTTGCCTGGAGGGACGCGTGGGTCGTATCTAGGCGCGTCATGCTAACGATGATTGCCTCCCACAAGGTTTTCGTGCCGGAGCGAAACCGCATTAAATGGACTCAGGGCTGGAACCGGAAGGAGGGGCGGTCGTCGTGAAAACAACCCCAACAGGCATGGCCACCCGGTGTGCGCACGCCGGAACAAGACTCCGCGGTGAAAAGGCGAATGCGCCCTTCCAGCCCGCGATTGCGCAGAGCACGATCTTCGATCTCGGCAGCTCGGAAGACGCGGAGGCGATTTTTTCCGGCGCGCGTCCAGGCTTTGCCTACTCGCGCTTTGGCAATCCAACCGTGGAGCTCCTGGCGCAGGCGATTGCAGACCTGGAGGGCGGGTCGGGTGCGCTCATCACCAGTTCCGGAAATGCGGCGGTCTTGTGTGCCGTGATTGCGGCCTTGGAGGGTCGGTCCGGTCCGCTGGTCACCCATCAGGATATATACGGCGGCAGCTTCGAGCTGCTGCAGATCCTCGGCAATGTCTGCCGGGTGCCTGTGCTGACGGTTGACGCGCAGAACCGCACGGCGTGGCGCGAGGCGCTGGCCGGCGCCGGGGCCGTGCTGTTGGAAACACCCTCCAATCCGCTGATGCGCTTGATTGACTTGGAGGAAACCGTGACGGCAGCGAAGTCCGGCGGTGCGCCCGTCATTGTGGACAACACGGTGGCCACGCCTTTCAACCAGCAGCCTTTCACGGCGGGGGTGGATTGGATTGTGCACTCGACGACCAAATACCTGAACGGCCACTCCGACATGATCGGTGGCTGTGTCGTCAAACGGGAACCGCTGACGGCTAAAAACCGTCGCATCCACAAGAACCTCGGTGGAACCGTGAATGCGTTGGAGGCGTGGCTGGTGCTGCGCGGGCTAAGGACTTTTCCGCTGCGGATGGCCGTGCACAATCGCAATGGCCAGGCGGTCGCTGACTGGCTCGGCCGCCATGCGGCGGTGGCGAAGGTGCATTATGTCGGCGATCCGCGTCACGCGCAGGCCGCTTTGTTTCGCCGGCAAATGAAACACGGCGGCGGGTTGCTTTCCTTTGAGTTAAAAGGCGGCGCAGCGGCGGCCTCGCGTTTCATTGATCGACTGCAGCTGGTGGTTCACGCGGTCAGTCTCGGCGGAATGGAAAGCCTTGTCACCCGTCCGGCCATGTCGAGCCATCGGGGGATGCCACCGGAAGCCCGACGCCTGGCAGGAATTGTGGACGGACTGGTTCGCCTTTCCGTGGGCATCGAGGATATCGACGACTTGCTGGTGGACTTGGACCAAGCTTTGGTCGGAAGGTGATCCCGCCTTATTTCTATCATCGGTGTATGCGTGGAATGAGATTCGTCCTTTTGTTGGCAATATCAGTCGGAGTCGCCGCGTCGGCGCAACCCGACCGACCGTCCGGCCCGGCGCCGGCGGGCATGGTGTGGATCCCCGGCGGCGAGTTTTCCATGGGCACCACGGATCCGACGCGGGAATTGTGCGGCGGCTCCGAGCCGATGGACGATGCACGGCCGATCCACCGGGTTTACGTCGATGGATTCTGGATGGATGCGACGGAGGTGACCAATGAGGCGTTCGCGCGGTTTGTGGCGGCGACCGGTTATGTGACCTACGTTGAGCGCAAGCCGCGGGCGGAGGACTATCCCGGCATACCGTTGGACAAACTGGTGCCCGGTTCGGTCGTCTTTACTCCGCCGGATCACCCGGTGTCGCTCAATCACGTCCTGGGTTGGTGGAGTTATGTGCCCGGTGCGGACTGGCGTCATCCGGAGGGCCCGGCGAGCGATCTCACCGGCAGGGAAAAACATCCCGTGGTGCACATCGCCTATGAGGATGCGGAAGCTTATGCCAAGTGGGCGGGCAAACGGCTGCCGACCGAAGCGGAATGGGAATTTGCGGCGCGGGGCGGCCGGGAAGGGCAGCGCTACCCGTGGGGCAATGAACTGCAACCGGACGGCCGCTGGATGGCGAATATTTGGGAAGGGGCCTTTCCGCATGCCAACACGGAGGCCGACGGTTATGCGCGCACGGCGCCGGTCGGTCATTACGAAGCGAATCCTTACGGGTTGTTCGACATGGCGGGCAACGTTTGGGAATGGTGCAGCGACTGGTATCGGCCCGATTCCTATGAGCTGGATGTGAAGCAGGCGGGTGGGGGCGTGGTCCGCAACCCGCACGGTCCCGCGCAGGCCGCAAGCTATGATCCCCAGGAACCGGGCATGCCAAAACGCGTGCAACGCAGCGGCTCGTTTCTGTGCACGGATCAATATTGCACGCGCTACATGCTCGGATCGCGGGGCAAGGGCGCGCCCGATACCGGCAGCAATCATCTTGGTTTCCGCTGCGTGGCCAGCGCCGGTGAAACGGTGATCCCGGACAAAAGGCCCTAGCCTGCACCGCGCCGGGGGCGTTGATGGAGTCAAGGGCCCCCGGCTGCGCCGCCTTGAATGGTTTCTAAGTCGTTAAATTGGGTGCCGGGGTCGGATTTGGACCAACACACTCAGGTTATGTGGCGGGTCGGAGATGGGCGATCACGCCGGAGAGTTGGCCCAGGGAGCGACCAGTCCATGCGGCATCAAGCTGGTTAAGGCGTGCGCTGGCCAGGGGTTGAATGAATGTATCTTTCCCGGGGTTGCAGTTGAACCCACTTCCGAGCACCTGAATCTTATGAAGGATGACCTTATCGTAGTCTGCGGCGCTGGCGGCTTCATTGGCGGACATCTGGTCGCCGATCTCCTCCAGCAGGGGCATAAGCGCATTCGCGCCGTGGACCGCAAGCCCCTCGACCGCTGGTATCAGCGTTTTGACGGCGTGGAAAACCTCTCCCTTGATTTGCAGGAGCTGCCTGCATGCCGCACTGCCACCAAGGATGCCTTCTGGGTCTATAACCTTGCCGCGGACATGGGCGGCATGGGCTTTATCGAGAAAAACAAGGCGCTCTGCATGCTCACGGTGCTCATCAACACTCATCTGCTCAAGGCCGCGCGCGAGCATGGCGTGAAGCGTTTTTTCTACGCTTCTTCCGCATGCGTCTATGCCCACGACAAGCAGACAAATCCCGGGGTCACCGGCTTGGTTGAGTCCGATGCCTATCCCGCCATGCCCGAGGATGGCTACGGTTGGGAGAAACTTTTCAGCGAGCGCATGTGCCGCCATTTCACTGAGGATTTCGGCCTTAGCACCCGCGTCGCCCGTTATCATAATGTTTACGGACCGCATGGCACCTTTGATGGGGGTCGGGAGAAGGCGCCCGCGGCGGTCTGCCGCAAGGTCATCACCGCGCTCATGAGCGGTAAACCTGAGATCGAGATCTGGGGCGACGGCCAGCAGACCCGCAGCTTCATGTATATCGACGACTGTCTCCACGGCACGCAGGCCATCATGCGTAGCGAGCACATCGTCTTTCCGATCAACCTCGGTAGCGAGGAGAAGGTCTCCATTAATCAGCTCGTCGACCTCGTCGAGTCCATCGCCGGCACCCATCTGAAGCGCAGCTACAACCTCTCCGCCCCCAAAGGAGTTAACGGCCGCAATTCCGAGAATACGCTCATTCGCAAATCACTGGGCTGGGAACCTTCCGTTGGGTTGCGCACCGGCATGGAGAAAACCTACGCCTGGATTTACGACCAGATAAAGTCCGGCAAGTCCAAGGATTCGGTTGTCAATGCGGGCTAACGCCGCGCTGCCCGCCGGAATTCGCGCGGAGCGGTCAAGCCAGGGCAGGGATCGGGACAGTTGTCGCCCGGCCGATTAGGAGCTTGCTGGTCCGGGCGGGGCACCCACGATCAAATGGACCCTTTTATCGACCAGACATGCCTGCTGAAAACCTGCTTGCCCCTGCCTCTTCTTCCACCCGCCGCAAGGTTCGGGTCGCCCTTGTCGGTGTGGGCAATTGCGCCTCGGCGCTGGTGCAGGGCGTGGAATTTTACCGCCGCGCGCCCGAAAACGAGGTGGTGCCGGGCCTCATGCACGTCAATCTGGGCGGCTATCACGTCGGCGATATCGAGTTCAGCGCGGCCTTCGACATCGACTCGAACAAGGTGGGCAAGGACCTCGCGGAGGCCATTGGCGCCGCCCCGAACAACACGATCCAGTTTGCCAGCGTGCCCGCGACCGGAGTCATCGTGCACCGCGGCAACACGCTCGACGGACTCGGGAAATACGTGGGCGAGCGAATCACCGAAGCGCCCGGCCCGGTCGTGGACGTGGCGCGCATCCTCCGCGAGACGCGCACCGATGTCGTCGTCTCCTATCTCCCGGTCGGCTCGGAGCAGGCCACCCGGTGGTATGTCGAGCAGGTGCTCGCGGCCGGTTGCGGCATGGTCAACTGCATCCCGGTCTTCATCGCCTCGCAGCCGCAATGGCAGCAGCGCTTCAAGGAGCGGGGCCTCCCCATCATCGGCGACGATATCAAGTCCCAGGTCGGCGCGACCATCACGCACCGGATGCTGGTGAACCTGTTCCGCGAGCGCGGCGTGCGCCTCGACAAGACCTACCAGCTCAACTTCGGCGGCAACACCGACTTCCTCAACATGCTCGAGCGCGAGCGGCTCGATTCGAAAAAGATCTCCAAGACCAACGCCGTAACCAGCCAGCTCGGCGAGCCGATGCCCGCCGAAAACGTGCACGTGGGCCCGAGCGACTACGTGCCCTGGCTGCAGGACCGCAAGTGGTGCCACATTTACATGGAAGGGACGACCTTCGGCAATGTGCCGCTAAAGTGTGAGATGAAGCTCGAGGTCTGGGATTCGCCCAACTCCGCCGGCGTGGTGATCGATGCCGTGCGTTGCATCAAGCTCGCGCTGGACCGCGGCCTGGCCGGCCAGCTCGACGCGCCCTCCAGCTATTTTATGAAGTCGCCCCCGGTCCAATACACCGACCACGAGGCGCGGGAGCGCACGACGGCCTTCATCCGCGGCGCTTGACCGGCCGGTAGTAGCGGGTGACGCGATCGAGTTCCGCGTCCGGCCCGGTGTAGCCGTAAGTATGCGTCAGATATAAGGCCGGTTCGGCCGGCACCTGCGTGGCGACACCGAGAAAGTCCACGGTGCGCGCCGGATAAAACCAGCTGCGGGGAAACGGTGCGGTGTCACCGGGGTTGGGGCTGTCTAGGATCGTGCGGAGGTTCCCGGCCTCCTCGACGAGGAAATAGATGTCCGCCTCCCAGCCGCGATAGCTGATGTAGAGCTTGGGTCCGCCGTGCCGGTGCGAAGTATCGTGCAGCACGAAGCCGCGCGGCAGCCGCGCGGCGGCAGCTTTCAACCGGAGGTAGGCGCCGGCCGGCGCGGCGAAGTCCACATCCCGGTCATGCGGCAGGATCCGTTGCTCGCGCCACCACCCCAGCAGGGTGCCATAACAGATCCAGTGCTCGGCCCCGCTCTCGCGCAGCCAGGCGTTGACGGTGCGGAAGAGCGTGGCGAGCGCCGCCGCGCGCGCGCGCCGGCCGGACTCGCTCCACGCCGCGTCGGCGTAGCGCACATGGCGCACCAGCAGGCGGCCCTGCCGGCGGCAATAATCCCATTGATGGGCGAGCGACATGGCGACGGGAGAACTCACACCGCGCGGCTCAACGCGTGCAGCCGGATGACGGCTGACAGGTTGGCAAAGACGGCGATGATCGCGAGCACCGCCACGAGGACGGGACGGCCGGAATAACCCGCCAGCGGCAGTGCCGCGGCGAGGGCCGATCCGCCCGCCAGCCAGACCATGCGCTCGGCGCGCTTCATCCACCCGCGGGGCGGGGTGACCTGGAGGGCCTCGGCTTTCGCGGTCGAGTAGGTGATCATGAAACTGCCAAAGAGGGCGGCGAGCGTGAGTAATTGCAGCCCGGCCGTCCCGCGGAAAAACCAGACGAGGCCCGCGAAGCAGAAAAACTCCACGTAACGGTCCAGCGCCGAGTCGAGCACGGCGCCGCTCCGTGAGGCGGTGCCCTGGAGACGCGCCATGGCCCCGTCCATGCCGTCCCCCAGGCCGCTCAAGGCCATCAGCCAAGCTGCCGCACCGCAATGTCCGCCGGCGAGGCCAAGCCCCGCAGCCAGTCCGAGCAGCAGCGAAAGCCAGGAAACGGTGGTTGCCCCGAGACCAAGGTGCAGGGCAACGCGGGCCAGCCGGTCGATCCACGCGTAGCCCCAGTGCATGATTTTCTCGCTGAGAAACGCGGTGCCACCTTCCCGGGTGACGCGCGCATGCCGCTCACCGGGGCCCTGCAGGGCCGCCACCAGCACCAGCAGCCCACCGCCGACCGGCAGCGCCAGCCCGAGCCACGCGTCGAGTGCGGTCATGACGGGCCGGCGGCGGCGTCGCGCCGCGCCTTGCGGGCGATGCGGTCGAAACTCCAGTTGAGCACCGGTGCGAGCACGCTGTGCAGCCAGGCCAGGACAGTGAGTTGGAAGCCTGGCGTGATGGCGAACCGGCCGCGTTGCACGCCGTCGAGCGTCACGCGCGCCACCGCCTCCGCGGTCCAGAGACCGCCGCCGGCGGTGAGCGCCTTGGTCTCCACCGGCTTGGTGAGGTTCTCCTCGGCAAGTTGCGGCGTGTCGGTGTCGGGCGGGTAGACGATGGTCACGCTCACGCCGGTCGGTTTCAACTCGGCCCGCAACGCCTCGGCGAGGCCGCGCAGCGCGAACTTGCTCGGGGCGTAGGGCGTATAGCCGAAGAGCCCGACGAGCCCGGCGCCGGAGGAAATGAGCACCACGGCGCCGCGGCCGCGCTGGCGCATGGCCGGCACGACGGCCTTGAGCGGATAAAGCGTGCCGAAATAGTTCACCGCCATCGTGCGTTCAAAAACGGACACGGGGACTTCCTCGAAATAGCCGGGACGGGCGACCCCGGCGGAGGTGATGAGCACATCGACGGGGCCGTGCACCTTTTCGGCCGACTGCAGCGCGGCCAGGATTTCCGCCTCCACGGCCACGTCGGCTGATACGGTCACGACCACGGCGCCTGCCGGGACGGCCCCGCGGATGGCGTCGCGGGCGGCGGCGAGTTTGCCGGGATCGCGGGCGACCAGACTCACGCGGGCCCCGGCGATGGCGGCCTGCCGGCCGAGTTCCAGACCGATGCCGCTGGAGCCACCGGTGATGAAGACGTGTTGATTGCGCAAGGTCATGATGAAAAGGCTGGTCGGTGGGGCAGGCTGGCCGGCAAGTGTGGCACAAAGAAGCTGGCAGCGTCAACTTACGGCGTTTGCTGAATCCGGGGGAAATCGCTTGCGGTAGCCGCTCTTCGGACCGGTTATTACTGGCAATATTCATGCGCGATGCGGTGGCAATTATCGGAATGGGAGCACGCTTTCCCGGCGCAGCAGACGCCTTGGCTTTTCGCCGGATGGTCCTGGCAGGGGAGGTGCATGTGCGCCCGGTGCCCAGCCAGCGTTGGGACCACTCGCTGGTGCACAGCCCGAACCAGCGCCTGACCACCCGCACGCCCGCCCAAGCCGGGGCGTTCATGGAGGATATCGACCAGTTTGCGCCGGAGTTTTTCGGCATTTCGCCCAAGCGCGCCAAAGTGATGGACCCGCAGCAGCGGCTGATGCTGGAAATTTCGCGGCAGGCGCTGGAGGACGCCGGTTACGCGAGCCGCCGCCTCGCCGGCGGGCGCGTGGGCGTGTATGTGGGGGCGAGTTCGTCCGACCACCGCACGCTGGCGACCGGGCCGGTGAATATCCTGCTCGATGCCCAGGGTCGCAGCGGCAGCGCGCCCCGGCTCACGGGTGAGGAACTGGCCGCGCTCACGGCGGCGGTGGCGCCAATCCAAGCCTACACGATCGTTGGGCAGCAGGTGAACATGATCGCGGCGAATGTGAGCCAGGCTTTCGATTTCAAGGGCCCGGCCTTCACCCTCGACACGGCGTGCAGCTCCGCGCTGGCCGCCTTGCACGAGGCGGTGCTGCACCTGGGGACCGGCACGGTGGACGCCGCGCTCGTGGGTGGAGTCTACACCCTGCTCGATCCGTGCATGATGGTGTGCTTCAGCCGGATTGGTGCGCTCTCGTTCACCGACCATTGCCGGCCGTTCCAAGCCGGCGCGGATGGATTTGTCCTCGGCGAGGGCGTCGGGGCAGTCGTGCTCAAGCGCCTGGCCGACGCGCAGCGTGACGGTGACCGCATCATGGCGGTGATCCGTGGCGTCGGGATGAACAACGACGGGAGCGGGGCGGGGCCCCTGACCCCCCAGTCCGACGGACAGAGTGCGGCGATCACGCAAGCCTGGCAGGCGGCGGGCATTGATCCCGGTTCGGTCGGCCTGCTCGAAGCGCACGCCACCGGGACGGCGGCGGGCGACCGCATCGAAATCGAAGCCCTGACGAAAGCCTTTGCCCCGCATGTGCGCGGGTCGGTGCCGATCACGTCCATCAAGGCCAATATCGGCCACGGGCTTGCCTCGTCGGGCATGGCCTCGCTGCTCAAGGCCGTGCTGGCCGTGCGGGATGGGTTCATCCCGCCGCAGCCGGTCGCTGGCGAACTGCGGCCGGAGTTTGCCGGTCCGGCACGGTGGCTGCGCGTGACGACGCAGGCGGAGCCGTGGGCCAGTCCGGCCGGGACGCCGCGCCGGGCGGGGGTGAGCGCTTTCGGTTTCGGTGGCACCAACGTGCACGTGGTATTGGAGCAGGCGCCGGCGACGGCCGGGCGGCGGCCCACCGCACCCGCGGGTGGCTGGCGCTGTGAACTCTCGGCTCCGAGCCGCGACTTGCTGGCCGCCTATTGCGGGGAGCTGGAAGAGGCGCTGCGGCAAACGCCCTCGCGCGTCGAGGATGTGGCTTTCACCCTGGCGCAAAGGCGGCGCGAACCGGTGCATGCCGCCGTGCTGGCGGCCTCGGCGGAGGAGCTGTCCGCCCGTCTCGCGGCTTTGCGCCAGCAATTCAGCCGTGGGGAAGTCCCGCCGGTGCCGGCGGGTGGCGAAACCACGGGCGGCGGGCTCATCACGCTGCCGCCGTCGCCGCTGGCGACGCGGCGCTTCTGGCTGATTGACGAGGGCAAGACGCGGCGAGCCGCCGTGATGGCTCCTTTGCCGGCGGTGCCGCCGGCGGCCCAACCCGCCACGAGCAAGCGCAGCCTGGACCTGTTGATCGCGGCCATCATGGAAGTCACGGCCCGGAGCGCTGACGAGGTCCGCGCGGAGCAGAAATTTGTCGGCGACCTGGCGTTCGATTCACTGACGACCTTGGAGCTCATCACGGTGCTCGGGCACAAGCTGCCGGGGCTTACCCCGCCGCGCTCACTTTTTACCGCGACCCTCACGGTGCAGGAGCTCGCGGATTTTCTCGAACAGGCGGTGCCCCCGGCGGCGGCTCCGGCCGTGCGCTGCACGTTTGCCGTGCCCGCGCAGGCCTGGCTCCATGAGCATCGTCCGGGCGGCCGGACCCTGTTGCCCCTCGCGGCGCTGGTGACGGTGGCCCTGGCGGGACGACCCGTGCCCGTGCGGCTGGTGCGCGGCAAGGTGCTGATGCCTTGCGAGGTGCAGGCCGATGCCGTGGTGCTGGAGCGGGTGGACGATGCGGCAGGTGGGTTTGTCGTGCGGATGGCGGGTGCCGTGCTCGCCAGCGGCGCGGTGGAAGCGCTCGCCGGACCGCTGACGGCATTGCCGGCGGAGCCGCTGGTGCGCGGCGGACTTTCGCTGCCGCACTTCTATGAGGAGTTTGGCTTTCACGGGCCGTCGCTCCGGGCCTTGGCGGAGGTTCCCGCGGTGGGCGGGACGCAGGTGAGCGGCCAGCTCATCAATCAGTCTGATCCGGTAAGGTTGATCGACGGGATGTTGCAACTGGCGCTTTACTGGCTGGCGGCGGACCGCGGGGTGTCGGCGGTCGCGACGGGCTTTGCCGAATTCCGCCAGCTGGCGCCCTGGCCCTTGGTGGGGAACTTGAGTTGCACGGGCCGGTTGGTCGGCGCCACGGCGGGCCGGCTGCTGGGCGATTTCGATTTGCGGGATGCGCACGGCGCCTTGGTGGTGCAATGGCGCGGGGTGGAGGCACAGGTGCTCGGTGCAGTCGCCGAACCCAAGTCCGCGGTGGCGGCCTGGCCGGAAGTGCAGGAACTCGCGGCCCGCAAGGCAGCGCTCGCGGCGGCTGGCTTCGCGATGCCGTATTTCCATGCCCACGAAGGCGTGGCGGGCGCGACCACCCGCATCGGCGGCCGGGACTTCATCAATTTCTCCTCCTATAATTACCTCGACCTCGCGGGCGATCCGGCGGTCAGCCGGGCGGCCGCCGATGCGGTGCAGCGCTACGGCACGTCGGCCTCGGCGAGCCGGGTGGCTTCGGGCGAGCGACCGTTGCACGGGGAACTGGAGCGTGCGGTCGCCGGTTTCCTCGGTTGCGACGACGCGCTCACGCTGGTGAGCGGGCACGCGACCAACGTCTCGTTGATCAGCCATCTGTTCGGGCCGGAGGACCTCGTGATCCATGACAGCCTGGCGCACGACTGCATCGTGAGCGGGGCGCGGCTGTCGGGCGCGCGCCGGCTGGTGTTTCCGCACAACGATGTCGCCGCACTCGCCCGCCTGCTCGAGGTCGAACGGCCGAAGGCGCGCCGGGCCCTGATCGCCGTCGAGGGCGTTTACAGCATGGATGGCGATCTCGCGCCGCTGGACGAGGTGATCGCGTTGAAGCGCCGGCACGAGGCGCTGCTGCTGGTGGATGAGGCGCACTCGCTGGGCGTGCTCGGGGCGACGGGCCGCGGGGCCGGGGAACATTTTGGCGTGCCGCGCGCGGCGGTGGACCTGTGGATGGGCACACTTTCCAAGGCCCTGGCGAGCTGCGGCGGCTATGTTGCGGGCGAGGCGGCGCTGATCGACTACCTGCGCTACACGCTGCCCGGCTTCGTTTACAGCGTGGGCCTGCCGCCGGCCAACGCGGCGGCGGCGCTGGCGGCGCTGCGTCTGCTGGAGCAGCGGCCGGAACTGCCGCAGCGCCTGCAAGCGCGCAGCGAATTTTTCCGCGCACTGTGCCGGGAGCGCGGGCTCGACACCGGCCTGAGCCAGCACTCGGCCGTCGTGCCCTGCCTGACGGGTTCGTCCGAGCTGGCGCTGCACATGAGCCAGGCCCTCGGTGCGCGTGGCATTAACGTGCAACCCATCTTTTATCCGGCGGTGGAGGAGGGGAAGGCGCGCCTGCGGTTCTTCATCACGGCGGGTCACACGGAGGCGCAGTTGCGGGAGACGGCCGACGCGCTGGCGGAAGTCCGGGCACAATGGCGGGAGGCACGCGCATGAGCGGAGCGGTGCGGATCGTGCCGGTGCGGGACCGGCGGGCGCGGGAGGTTTTTTTGCGCCTGCCGGCGCGGTTCTACCGCGCATGGCCCGCGTGGGTGCCGCCGCTCCTGGAGGATATCCGGCCGCAGCTGGATCCGCAAAAGGGGGATTTTTTCAAGCACTCCACCGGCGAGCTCTACCTGGCCTACCGCGGGGACGAACCGGTGGGACGGATCGCGGCGTTGCACAACCGGCGGCACCTTGCCGCCCACGCGGACGGGGCGGGCTTCTTCGGTTTTTTCGAGTGCGAGGATGATCCGGCGACGGCCGCCTTGCTGCTGGCGGCGGCGGAGGCCTGGTTGCGCGGGCAGGGATTGAAGGTGGCGCGCGGCCCGGCGAATTTCAGCATCCAGGACGAGGCCGGGGTGCTGCTGGACGGCTTTGAGCACGCGCCGATGGCGGGCATGGCCTACACGCCGCCCTATTATCGCGCGCTGCTGGAAGCGGCGCATTACGCGAAGGCCAAGGACCTGATGGTCTACCGGATCGAGCTCGGCGATTTCAAGACCGACCAATTCGACCGCATGTGCGCGGTGGCGGACCGGATGGCTGAGGGGGTGACGGTGCGCCCGGTGAACATGCGCGACCTGCCCGCCGAGGCGGAGCGGATGGCGCGGATCTTCGCGGAGGCCTGGCGTGACAATTGGGGCGCGCAGCCGATCTCGCAGGCGGAATTCCTGAAATACGCCCAGGCCTACCGGTTGTTCATCAACCCCGAGCTCATCCTGTTCGCCGAGCGCGACGGAGAGCCACTGGGTATGATGGTGGCGATCCCCGACATGAACGAGATCATCCAGCGCATCGGCGGACGGCTGTGGCCGTGGGGCTGGTGGTCGCTGCTCACGCAGCGCAAACGCGTGACCGGCGTGCGGCTTTTCCTGCTGGGGGTGAGGCAGGAGGCGCGGCGGCTGGGGCTGCCCGTGCTGTTCATCCGCCGTTATCACCAACTGCTGCATGCCGCGCCGTATTTCCAGCGGATGGAGTTCTCCTGGATCCTGGAGGACAATCACGAGACCATCGCGATGATCGGGCGGATCGGAGGGAAGCGCGTGCAGACCCTGCGGCTTTACGAAAAGGCGCTGTGATGATCTCGCGAGCCGTGGCCGGGCGGGAGTGGCGGGACTGGTGGCGCGGCTTGGGCGCGGCCGCCCGGTGGCTGCCGCTGGTGGGGGCGGCGGGATTTCTGGCGATGCACGCCGGGCTCGGCGGCCTGCGGCCGGACCACGGCTTGCTGGCGGGTGCGGTGCTGGCGGGATATTACGCGGGGCCGCGGGTGCGGCCGGCCTTTTTATTTTTGCTGCCGCTCCTCATCGTCGGCGCGGTCTATGATGCCCAGCGGTATTGGGCGGATGGCTTGCGGGCGACGGTGCGGGTGGCGGAGCCTCACCACTGGGAGCTGCGCTGGTTTGGCCTACGGGCAGACGGGGTTCTCGTGACGCCGGCAGCGTGGCTGCAAACCCGCCCGCACGCGGTCTTGGACCTGGTCTGCGGTGCGGCCTACCTGCTTTTTATCCCGGTCTTTTTCGGCGTGGCCGGCTGGTGGCGGTTCAAGGCGAAGTTCCGCGATGCCGACTTGGTGATGTGGGCGATGCTCTGGCTCAATCTCGCGGGCTACGCGGCGTATTTGATCTATCCGGCGGCGCCGCCCTGGTATGTGGATCGCTACGGCTTGGGGCCGGCGGTGCTCTCGGCCGTGCCGGAGGCGGCGGGCGCGGCCCGGTTCGATGCCCTGCTGGGCGTGGACTGGTTCGCGGGCTACTATGGGCGCAACGCCAATGTTTTTGGCGCCATTCCTTCGCTGCACGTGGGGCAGACGTTCCTCGCGGTGCTTTACGCCTGGCAATTCCGTTCGCTGCGCGGGTTCACCACGGGGTTCTGGGGGGTGGTGTTCTTCGCCTCCGTCTATTTGAACCACCATTACGTGGTCGACGGGCTGGTGGGGATGGGCTTTGCGCTCGGGGCGTGGCTGGGCGTCCGGTGGTGGGCCCGGCGCGGGCCGGCGGAGGCGTTCAGCCGCGGCTGAAGAGCATGTTCGACATCTGATCCTCGAAGCTCTTGTGGTTCTTCAGGGCGGCGAGGAAGTTTTCCTTGGAGAGCGAGTAGACGACCGTCGGTTCGCGGGTGGTGACGGTGGCGTTGCGGGGCTGGTCGCGGAGGAGGGCCACCTCGCCGAAGAAATCCCCTTCGCCGAGCTTGGCCACGGCCCGGGTGGAGCCGGCCGCCTCGATGATGATGTCGGTCGAGCCGCGGGCGATCACGTAGAATTTGTCGCCGATGTCGCCGGTGCGGATGATGTTCTGGCCGGAGGCAAAGGACTCCTCGGTCATTTTCTGCGCGATGTCGGTCAGGTCCGAGGGGCTCATTTCCTTGAACACGGAGCACTTCCTGAGAATGGAGCAGATCACCATCGTTTCCTTGATGCGCACGTCGGAGACGATGTGGCCATCGACCATGTTCACGATCCGGTCGGCCACGCTGATGATGCGGCTGTCGTGGGTGACGATCATGACCGTGGTGCCGTGGTTGGTGGCGAGTTCGCGGAGCAGGTGCACGACGTTGGCGCCGGAATCCTTGTCGAGGGCGGCGGTCGGTTCATCGGCGAGGATGAGGCGGGGCTTGTTGACGAGGGCGCGGGCGATGGCGACGCGCTGGCGCTGGCCGCCGGAGAGGTTGCGCGGCTTGTAGGTGACACGGTCGGACAGGCCGACCGCGCCCAGCATGGCGTCGGCGACCTGGTCGTAGTCGCGGCGGGGCGTGGCCGTGAGCTCAATGGCCATGCGGACGTTCTGGCGGGCGGTGAGGCCGTCGAGCAGGTTGTGGGCTTGGAAGATGAAGCCGAGGTTGCGGCGCATTTCCACCTGCTGGCGGGGGTTCAGGCCGGCGAGTTCGGTGCCGGCGAGCTGAATGCGGCCCTGCTGCACGGAGCGGAGGGCGCCAATCAAGGTGAGGAGGGTGGTTTTGCCGGAGCCGGAGGGACCGGTCATGATGACGATCTCGCCGCGGTGCACGGTGAGGTGGTTGTCGTAGAGGGCCTGTTTCTGGGCGTCGCCCTTGCCGAAGAAGTGGTTCAGGCCGGAAATTTGGATCGCGACTTCGCGGGGCGGAGGAAGGTTCATGACGGTGGTGGGGAAAAGGCGCGCGATTTCAGAACAGGTCGGCGGGGTCGGTGGTGTGGACTTTGCGGATGGCGAGGCGGCCGGCGATCAGGCACATGCCGGCCGTGAGGACAAAGATGAGGAGCAGCCGGCCGGGCGTGAGGAACATCTGGATCTGGGTGGTGCTTTCCAGGAGGTGATAGATCGCGCCGCCGAGGAAGGCGCCGGGGATGAAGCCGATGACGGCCATCAGCATCGCCTCGTGAAAGACGATGCCGGAGATGAAGCGCGGTGAGTGCCCCATGGCCTTCAGGGTGGCGAACTGGGGCAGGTTGTCGTTCACCTCGTTGAAGAGGATCTGGTAGCAGATGATGACGCCGATCACAAAGCCGACGATCAATCCCAGGCCGAAGACGATGCCGGCCGGGCTGTGTTGCGTGGTGTAGGTGACTTCCCGTTGGCGGATCTCCGCGGGGGTGAGCAAGAGGGCCTGGGGAGGGAGATGCTTGATCAGGCCGGCGCGCACGGCCTCGATGTCGGCGCCGGGTTGCACGCGGATGAGGCCGAGGTCCACGATGTCCGTCGGCTGGCCTGTGATCAGGCGGAAATTGTCGGCACTGGTCAGCAGGTGACCTTCGTAGGCGAAGTTGGGTCCCAGCGCGAAGAAGCCGGCCACCGTGACGCCCATCGCGCCGAGGGTGGTGGTGGTGCCGGTGGTGATGTCGCCGAGCTCATGCCGCGAGAGCCGGTCGTAGATTACCGTGCCGGGAAGCTCGAGGGCGCGATGGTGGGCGGCGATGATCCCGGGGGCGAACATCGGGTCCGGAAGATTGACCCCGAGGATGAAGACGCGGTTGCGCGAGTGGTCCTGGGGATTCCACCAGTAGTCGGCGCCGCTGTAGAGCGGCACGGCGGCGGCCACGCCCGGCGCGTCGCGGGCCTGGAGGAGCCAGGCGAAGGGAAACTCCTCGCCGGTTTTGAGATGGTTTTTTTCGCGATGCGAGAGGATGAGGTCGCAGGCAAAATACGGCGGCAGGTTGGCCGCGCTGTCGTTGGAGCCGTTGAAGAAGCCGAGCTCCATGAACATGATCACGACGGAGAAGGCGACGGCGAGGCCGGACAGCACAAAGCGCGACGGCTTGTCGATCAGCATGCGCCAGGCAATGGGCAAAGGGCGGAAAAGGCGCATCGTTCAGAAGAGGTCGGCCGGGTCGGCGCGCTTGATCTTGCCCAGGGCGAAGACCGCGGCGATGGCGCACATGCCGAGGGAGAGGCAGAAAACGAAGATCGCCCGCGACCAGTCCATGTAAACCGGGAACGAGGACAGGCCGCGCAAGAGGCGATAGAGCCCGATGGAAAGCAGGAGCGAGGGGAAGTAGCCGAGGAGGGAGAAGATCAGGCCCTGCTTGATGCCGATCCCGTAGATGTAGCGCTCGGTGTAGCCCATGGCCTTGAGGGTGGCGAATTCCCGGAGGCGGTTGGTGATCTCGCTGGCGAGGATCTGATACAGGATCACGGCCCCGACGACGAAGGCGACGAACATGCCGACCTGAAACATGATGCCGACGGGTTTCACGTTCACGAAGTAGTTTTCCTCGCGGTCAATCAACTCCTGCCGGGTGAGGACCATGACGTCACCCGGGAGCGCGGCGCGCAGGTCGGCGGCGATCTGCGCGGGATCGGCGCCGGGGACCAGTTGCACCAGGCCGAATTCCACGCGGTCGAGCCGCGGGATGCGATACAGGCGCAGATAGGTGTCATGGCTGACGATGACGCTGCCGTCCGCCAAGAGCCCCATGCCAAGGGCGTAGTCGCCCTGGATGGAAAGTTCCTGGCCGTTGACGACGGCGGTGCCGCCGACCTGCCAAGGACCATAGCTCGAGCGTGAGAGCCGATCGACGAGCACGGTCTGCCGGGTCTGCAGCCGCGCGGCGGCGGCGTTGAGGGTCTCGTTGCGGAAATAGGGTGCGCCCGGCGCCAGCCCGAAGACGAAGCAACTGGTGGAGCCGCCGCTCGCGAGGTTGCTCCAGCGCCCGCCGTCCAACCGCAGCCCGTGCACGGCGGCGACGCCGGGGATGTTGCGCGCCTGCAGGATGCGGTAGATGTCGATCGTCTCGCTGCGGGTGAGCATCAGATAGCCCCGGGAGACGATCATGAGGTCGAACTGCATCTCGCGGTAGGCGAGGGAGGCGTTGAGCTTCGCCGCCCCGAGGAAGCCCGCCTGCATGAAGATGAGCAGGATGGCGAAGCAGATGCCGCCCACCGCGGTGGCGCTACGCTTCCGGTTTTGGATGGTGTTCAACCATGCCAGGGGAGTCCGCATTGCAGGAGCAGCTGACGACAGGGGTGGCGCTCAGATTTCGATGGTTACATCGACTTGAAGGAAGACGAGCCGGTCGAGGGGCTCGGCGGCATCCATGAGGATCGTCACCTCCACCACGCGGGCTTGGGTGCTCGAGTTCGGGTCCATGCTCTCGATGGTGTTGCGGAAGGCGATGGGGCTCACGCCCGTGACCACGCCGGTCATTTTTGCCGGGAGGGCGGGGGAGGCGATCACGGCTTTCTGGCCGACCTTCACCTTGAGGACTTCCGATTCGTAAACCTCGGCCACGACGGCCATGCCCCGGGTGTCACCGAGTTTCAGGAGTTCGTTGCGACCGGTGAGCTGGGTGCCGACGCGGCCGCGGATCTTGAGGACGCGGGCGGCGATCGGGGCCTGCACTTCGGCGGCGGCGAGCGCGGCGCGGGCGGCGGACACTTCGCTCTCGGCCGCGCGGAGGCTGTGGCGGGCCTCGGTTTGGGCGCGGACCAAGTCCTGTTGCGCCTGGGCGACCTTCAGCTCGGCCTGCTGTTTGCCGAGGGTGCGTGATTCGATCTGGTCGGGGGAGATGAACTCGCTGTTGCCGGCGGCCATGATGCGATCAAACCGGTTGACGGCGTATTTCAGCTCCAGTTCACCGGTGGCGACCTGGGCTTGGGCGATCTCAACGTCGCGGGCGGTGGTGAGGCGGGTGGTGGCGAGGTCGGCCTCGGCCTGCTGCAGGCGCGAGCGAGTGCTGGTGGCGGAGCTGAGGGTGGCCAGTGACTGGCCGGGCTCCACCCAGTCGCCTTCGTTGACGTGGATGGCTTGGATGGTGTCGCCGGTGACACCGTAGAGATCGACGATGCCCGAGCGGGGCAGCACGCGGCCGAGGGCCGACACGGTGGCGGCGGAGGCGGACGCGGGCAGCAGGAGGGTGCCGAGCAGGGCGAGGCAGGGGAGGAGGCGGCGGGATTTCATCGGGCGGAAAGTTCGGCTGGAGCAGGTCAGAGGGTGGGCGCGATGGTGAGATCGGTCAGGGTGAGGGTGG
Source organism: uncultured Opitutaceae bacterium (assembly GCA_964525935.1). Taxonomy (GTDB): domain Bacteria; phylum Verrucomicrobiota; class Verrucomicrobiia; order Opitutales; family Opitutaceae; genus UBA2377. Next base: position 152,182 of record CAZGJZ010000004.1, read on the forward strand.
CGGCGTTGGCGTCGAAAATATCGCCCAAGGCGTAGCGCAGCTGGGCGACGGCGATCGCATACGAGGCTTGGGCGCTGATGGAGCTGATGCGGGCGGAGGAATAGAGGTTCTCCAGGGTGATCACGTCGAGGATGGTGCCTTCGCCGGTCTTGAGCTGGTCGTATTGGGCGGCGACGGCGCGCTTGGCGATGTCGACGGTCTCGACGGCGGAGCGCACCGTGTCAGCCCGCAGGCGCAATTGCTCCAAGGCCAGCAGCACATCGCCGGCCACGCCTTGGGCAAGTTGCGCGGTCTCGGCCTCGGCCTGGTCCTGGCTGGCGCGACGCTCGCGCAGGAGTCCGCGCTGGTAGTTATTGCGGAAGGGCCACGCGACGGAGACGCCGATCTCGGTGTTGAGGCCGGTGAGCCGGCGGTTCAGGGGCGCGAGCGGGGCGTTGCCGGCACTGAGGCCCTTGTAGCCGGCGCTGGCCGAAAGGTTCACCTCGGGCTTCAGGTTGAGCTGGGCTTGCCGGACCAGGATGTTGAGCGGCACGAGGCTGAGCTGGGAGGCGCGGTAATCGGCCCGCTGGTGGAGGGCGCGGACGATGAGGGTGCTGCGAACCTCCGCGTTGAACGGAGCGATGGCACCCGGCAGCTGCGGAAATGAATCCGCGGGTGCGGGGGTGCCGGCGATTTCCTGGGGCGGCAGGCCCAGCGACTGGCCGAGGTTGAAGCGGGCGTCGTGCGCCTCGAGCTCGGCGTTGATGCGCACGGTGCGCTTGTCGCGGAGATTGGCCTCGGCCTGGAGGAGATAGGCTGGCGGGAAGACGCCGCTGTTCACCAGCACCTTGGTCGATTCGACGAGCCGCGCGGCGGCCTGCTCGACATCGCGCTGCACGGCGAGGGTGTCGTCGGCGCGACGGCTGGCCCAGTAATTGGCGGCCGTGGAGAAGGCCTGCGACGAGAGGGCATGCTGGTAGAGCAGCCGGGCCACCTCGACGTCACCGCGGGCCGCGGCCTCGGCCGCCCCGGTGCTGTCGTGCCCGAGCCCGCGCAGCAGTGGCACGACAATCTCCAGGCTGAGCTGGGAGGCGCCGTAGGCCGGGCTGGCCGGAGAAAGGTGCTCATCCACGCCCACGGTGGCCGACGGCCGCACGGAGACGCCGTTGCGGAAGAGATGCTCGAGACCCACCGTATAGGCGGTGCTGTCCGTGCGGTCGACCGGTTCGGTGCCGGGCAGGCCGGGCACGGGCGTCCGGTCGCGGGTGAAACTGACCGCGCTGACCCCGGTCCAGTCGAAGGCGCCGCCGGCCTGTTCCAGCACGCCGGATTTCTGCTCGATGACGGATTTCTGCACGCGCAAGGCCGGGCTGCGTTCGAGCGTGGCGGCCAAGGCGGCGTTCAGGGAAATGGCCGGGGGAATCGCCGCGGGTGCAGGCGCGGGCTCAATGGCCGCAGAGGTGGAAATGATCAACAGCCAGGCAGCGACAGGGAGCAAACGGGGAAAGGAAGGCACGGTGGATGGGGATAATGGCCAAGTCGCGAACGCTATCTCGAAAAACGTCCATGGAGCGGACGCTACCAAGTTACAGGAAAAGGAGATGTCCAACTCGCTAGGCTTAGCTGTCAATGCGATTGCACTGAAAATGTCAGAATGAATGACCGACAGGAGACATCTGCATTTTCCGCTTTGGTTGCGCCGGGATTCTGGCCCACGCTGCGCGGTTGTTGCTGCGATCATGCGTATCCTCCTTACGACCCCTTACGATCTAGCGGTGCCCGGCGGAGTGAACCGCCACGCGCTGGACCTGCTGGCCACGCTGGTGCGGCGAGGGTTCGACGCGCGGCTGGCCGGGCCGGCATCGTCGGCAGTCGTGCTGGATCATGATGAACGGATCCATCGCATTGGCCGGGTGTGGGTGGGGGCGCTCAACGGGGCGCGCAGCCGGGTGACGCTGGACTTGGGCATCGGCCGCGAGGTGAGGCGGTTGATCCGCGAATTCCAGCCGGAGGTGATCCACCTGCAGGAACCGTTTCTGCCGACGCTGAACAGTTTCGTCCTGCGCCATGCGGGGGCGGCGCGCAGGGTGGGGACCTTCCACACGTTTTCGGAAACCAGCCGCGGTTATCTCTGGGCCTGGCCGTGGTGCCGCTGGGTGAACCGGCAACTCGACATCCGCGTGGCGGTATCGGTGCCCGCGCGGGACTTCGCCACACGCTGGCACCCGGCGCCCTTTGCGGTCGTGCCGAATGGCGTGCGCCTGCCGCCGGCCGGCGCCGGGCGGGCGGAGCGGCCGGCCGGCCGGCCGGTGCGCGTGCTTTTCGTGGGGCGCGCCGATGAACCGCGCAAGGGCTTCGCGGTGTTGCGCGAGGCGATGCACCGGCTGGAAGCGGCCGCGCCGGGCGCCTTTGTCCTCGATGCCGTGGGGCCGGCGACCGCGCGTGGCATGGTCAGCGCGGCGGAATTGTCCGCGGCCTATGCGTCGGCGGATGTGTGCGCGGTGCCATCGCTGGGCGGGGAAAGTTTCGGCCTGGTTGCACTCGAGGCGCTGGCGCATGGCGTGCCGGTGGTGGCGTCGAGCATCCGTGGTTACAAAGACTGGCTTGCCGGGGCAGGCGTGGGTGCGCTGGCGACACCGGGCGACGCGGCCGCGCTGGCGTCGGCGATCCGGCGGCTGGCGGACGATGGCCCGGGTCATGCGGCGTGCGCGCGGCGGGCCCGCGAGGTGGCCGCGCGTTACGATTGGGAGCGCGGGGTCGGGCGGCTGATCCGGTTTTACGAAGGCGCACCGGTCTCGAACGACGAAGGCTGAGGAAACATCCGGGCGAGGAAGGAGCGGACTTCGGCGACCACGGCGGGATCGGCGGGGAAGCCGAGGTCGTCATTCAGGCAGAGGAAGCGGGGCCGGCGCCGGGCGATGCGGTCGAGCCGGGCGCGCTGGCGCGCGGCGGGGCCGGGCTTGATCTTGTGGAAAACCGCGTGGCGCAGGTATTGCCAGAACGGCACGAGCTGCGTGCGGGCGCGGCGGTGCGAGAGCAGGTGCCAGCGGTAGAGCCGCTCGGGACGGAAGTCGTCGGGCTGGCGGAAGCGATGCTGGAGGAAGGCGGGCAGCTCGGCCGCCACGTGCTGTTGCATGGCAGCCCATTCGTCGCAGTCGATGAGGATCGGGCCGTGTTCAACCAGGCCGAAGTAAACCGGCTGTTTTTCGCGGACGAGCCAGCGGGCGTGTTCGCCGACGAGCGTGCCGAAGACCCGGATACGGCCGTCGGTGGTGAGAAAATCCTCCGGCGAGGCGGGCGCGCCGAGAAAATAGTCGTCGTTAAAATAGATAAAGCGCCGGGAGATGCCCGGCAGCCGGTGCAGGAAGCACTCGATGACATTGCTGTTGAACGTGGGTTGGGCGACCGCGGGCGACATGATCTCGTCGTGGTGCACGACGCGCAGGCGCGGGTGATCGAGCCGGAGCCAGGCGGGAGTCTGCGGCCGGCAGGTGACGAGGTAAACGCGGCGCACCCAGGGCGCGTGCTGCTCAAGCGAGCGCAGGCTGTGGCGCAAGCAGTCGTAGGCATCGCGGTAGCGCTCGGGGTTGAGGTCGCGGGCGCCCTGGGCATAACGGCCGAGCTGCTCCAGGTAATCGGGCCGGGTGCCGTCCACCCAGGTATAGACCACATCGATTTCAGGAAGAGGCGTGGGCATGGGGACGGCACGGCTAGGGCGGCAGAAATCGCCGCACCGCTCCAGCGTATTCTCCACGCGGAGCGAGGCTTGACGGTGCGCGTCCCGGACAAACAGGCTGCGCCAATGTCTCCCCAACCGGTGCCAGCCCCGCGAAAAATGCCTTGGGTCGCGCTGCTGGCAACGGTCGTGGTGCTGGGGATCGCCGGGCTGCTGGTGGCGAGTGACCTCGCACCCGGCGAGGCGGTGGCGCGGGGGCTCGGACTGATCCGGGCGGCGGGACCGGTGGCGTTTTTCGCGGCGATGGCGGTGCTGCCGGTGCCGTTGTTCTGGTTCACGGTGCCGGCGGGCGAGGCGTTCGCGGCGCAGCTGACGCTGCCCGGAGTGATCGCGGCGGCGCTGACGGCGGTCGCGGTGAATATCGCCCTGTCCTACTGGCTGGCTCAACGGGTATTTCGCCCGCCATTGACCCGGTGGTTGGAAAGACGCGGTTATCGCATCCCGCAGCTGACGCGGGACAACGCCGTGGCGGTGGCGCTGGTGGTGCGACTCACGCCGGGTCCACCGCTGTGCCTGCAGTGCTACCTGCTCGCGTTGGCGGGCATGCCGTTCCGCCTCTATCTGCTCGTGTCGTGGCTGCTGACGGTGCCCTGGGTGGTGGGCGGCGTGATCGTGGGCCGGGGCGTGTTGGGCGGCAGCCCGCTGACCGCGCTCACCGGGATCGGGGTGCTCGGCGCGGCGGCGGCCGGTTTCCATTTGTGGCGGAAAAAACGTCTGTCCGGCGGGAGCGCGTGACGGACGGCGCGGCATTTTTTCCGCGACACGCGCTGGGGTAATCTTTCCACTGAGGGGGATGCGTCCCGAAATCCCGGTCTACACTTACAGCTGCGTGGACCGTTCGCCTTTGGTGGGGCCGTTCTGCCGGTATTTTGTGCGCTGGTTCGTGCAATGGATGCCGCCGGTCGTGCCGGCGAACCTGCTGACCCTGGGCTCGTCGGGCTGCATGTGGGTGATGCTCTGGCTCACAACCACGGCCGCCGAGGCGACAGTGCTGGCACCGTGGTGCATGGTTCTGATGGCGGGTTATGTGATCTACGACCATGCGGACGGCATGCATTCGCGTCGCACCGGCACGAGCAGCCCGCTGGGGGAATTTCTCGACCATTTCACGGATGTGTTTCACGGCGCGATCGCGGTCGTGGTGATGTTTCTGGTCGCCGGCCGGGAAGATTCGCCGCTGCTCGGGCCGGTGCTGTGGGCGGTGACACTGGCGGGCGCGGCCACGATGATGGAAGAGCGCGAGCGCAAGCAGCTCTACTTCGGCTTCATCGGGCCGTTGGAGGGAATGCTGCTGACGATCGCATATTTCGCGAGCTGGTGCTGCGCCGCCGCCGCCGGCTGGTGGCACGCGCCATTGGTCGGGAGCTGCACGGTTTTCGAGGCGGTGATGATCGGCGGCGCGGCGGGCAGCCTGCTGACGGCGGCATCCTGCGTGCGCCGGATCGGACGTGTGCCCGCGGCACTGGCGGGGTTCGGGCTCGCCGGGGTCGTCTGGTGCGGCCTGGGCCTGTGGCGTGAAGTGACTTGGTGGGAAGTCGCGCTGCTCCTCACTTTGCACGGTGCCGACTACACCGGGCGGGTGATCGCGTCGCACCTGCGGGGAATCCCCGCGCCGCGGCCGGACTGGGTCGCGCCGGTGGCCATAGGGATCGCGGCAGTCGCCGGCCGGTCTTCGCCGTGGGTGACGGTGGCCGTGGCAATCTACCTGCTGGGACGCAACGTGGCCCTGGTCGTGGGATTTCTGAAGGTGTTTGGCGGCTACTGGCGCTGGAGGAATCAGCCGGTCGTGCCGCCTTCATAGATCAGGCCATCGTCGAGGATGAAGGTCCACGGCAGGGTCGCGTTGAACGCGAGCGAGATGTCGGAGAGGCTGGAACGGTTTTTGATCAGGTGGTGGCAGCGCGACAGGAGCAGGCAGTCGAGGACGGCGGTCTCGCCCTTGAGGTAGCCGGGGATTGCGAGGTTCTTGTGCGTGCCGGTGCGGCGCGCGGCGGCATCGCCCGAGGAAAGCCGGGGAGCCTCGGGCTGAAAAAAGACGCGGTCGCCGTAACGCCCGACGGCCCAGCCGATGAACTCGGTTTCATCCGTGGCGACGCACACGCGCCAGGCTTTGGGCTGGTGCCGGTCGAGCACGCGCTCGAGTTGCTCGGCGTAGAGCCGGTAGTCCGGCGTGCGGTAGGGATAGGCGTCGACCTTGTCGGTGCCACGATAGTGAAGCCCCACGACAAAATCGCCGGGCGCCGTGTGCGCGGTCCAGAGCGTCTCGAGCCGGGCGAGCAGCTCCGGTTGCAGGCGGATGTGGCGGGCGGTGAGCGAGGCGGCCGCGTGCATCTCGGCGAGCGAATCGATGGGATAGGGCCGGCGGCCGTTGCCGGAGTTACGGGGAATAATCTGCGTGGTCCATGAGTCATTCCACGCGTGCGGGCCGAACTTCGTCCAGCTGCCGGCGCGGACCACGGGTGCGTCCGGTCGCGGCGGCCCCAGCCACATCAGGGGCGCGAAGAAGTAGCTCCACCAATTGGCGGTGCGGGTCGGGTCGCGGTAGAGATCGGAAGTGAACTCCACCTGCACGCCGGCGGCCCCGTGCTGTTCCGCATAGCGCAGCGCGCCGAGCACGGAGAAGAATTCCGAAAAAAGCCCCTGCTGTTTGTTCAGCCAGCCACCGAGGGTGTCGCGACGATGGGTGATGACGAGCAGGCGGTCGCGCACGCGCGGCGCGGGGAGCGGCGAGCGCAGGCGGAAGGGCGCGGGACTGGCGGAGGAGGTGGCCATAGGTTCAGGAAATCAACCGGTGTAATTGTTTGCCGGCTACCCGCCAGCGGCGGCGGACGCGGCCGAGCGCGGCTTCGCCCCCGTCGTGGAACGTGTGCCACAGCCAGATGGGTTGCCAGGCGGCGCGGCGGCGATGATGGCGGAAGTGGCGGTTTTTCAAGCGGCGGGCGAGCGTGCGGAAATCGAGCCCGGCGCGCTCGCGCAGGAAAAGCAGCGTGAGCAGCGACTGGTCGTGCCGGTGCTGGATGAAGCCGGGAAGATCGGGCCGGCCGCAGGTGTTGGGCTGGTCGGTGAGCTGGCGCGGGTCGGTGCAATGCTCCAGCCAGAGGCGCACGAAGGCGCGCACGCGGTGGTTGTTGCGCAGCACGAGGAACGCGGCGTCGAGCTGGCGGGCCTGATGGAAGCGCGGCAGGTCGGTGTCGGTGAGGACGAAGGCGTCGCGCTTCACGTGCATCCAGTTGGGATAATCATTCCAGAACAGCACGCCATCGCGGCCCTGCGCCGTCGCGGCCAGCGGGCCGAGGGGGGCGCGCAGGTCGGAGCCGGAGTCGGCGTAGACCACGAGGTCGTCCTCGGCGGCGCGCTCCAGGGCGTCGAGGATGATCCGCGGTTTCCACAGCCAGTAACCGGCGCCCTCGCGTTTGGCGAACAGGGTGGGATGCGCCGCAACGAAGCCGGCTCCGAGGGTGGCGGCGTTGAGGGCGAGAATACTGGATACGCCATGACGCCGGGCGGATGCGACGAGGGCGGCCTGGTTGTGGAAGTGGATGCCGGCGCCCTCCGCGTAACACACGAGATGCACAGTCATGGGCGGTCAGCCGCGGGCGGGCGGGTGTCCGAGACGATGCGGCCATCCGCCAGGCGAACGATCCGGTCGGCCAGCGGGTAAAACGCTTCGTCGTGCGTGATGGCCAGCACGAGTTTGCCGCGGGCGCGCAGGCCGGGGAGGATGCGCTCATAGAACCAGCGGCGGAATTCCGGGTCCTGGTCCGCGGCCCATTCGTCGAAGATATACACCGGCTTGTCCTCCAGCAGGGCGGCGACGAGGGCGAGACGCTTGCGCTGGCCTTGGGAGAGCTTCGTGGTCGAAAACGCCCCGGCGCCGTCGATTGCGACGAGTTTTTCCAAATGCACCTCGCGCAACAGCCGGGCCGCTTCGTCCGCGGGGGCATCCTCATGGCCGAGCAGGCCGCTGAAGAGAAAAAAATCGGCGAAGATGACGCTGAAGCGCCGACGGTGCTGGCTGAGTTCGGCTTCGCCGATCACCCGTCCCGCGGCGAGCAATTGCCCGTGCGCCGGCGGGTAGAGTCCGCAGAGGAGCTTGAGCAGGGTGGTCTTGCCGCTGCCATTGCCACCGCAGATGAAAACCAGCTCGGGGCGGTCGAACGCCAGCGAGACCGGCCCGAGGTCGAAAGGAGCCTCGTCATCGCGGTGGTGGCGGTAGGACACCTCGTGCAGGGCGAAGCTGAACCCGTCCGCCTGAACCAGCGCCGACGTGCCGGCGACATCCTTGCCGGGGCCTTCCGTCTCGAGCAGGACGCCCAACTGACCGGTGCGATCCATTGCGAGACTCACGCGGCTCAGGTAGGCGCTGAACCCCACGAGGGTGGCGAGGGGGGCCAGCATGAAGAGCGCGACGAAGAGGAACCGGCCGAACTGCTCGTAGGTGGCCCAGCCGTGCAACGGCAGGGTGAAGAGGAGGGCGCCGATGCCGAGCAGCAGCAGCAGTTCGCCCCAGCGCCGGACCAAAGTCTCCCACGTGTTGGCGCGAATCATTTCGATTTCCTGGCGGCGGCAGAGCGGCTCCAGGTGGCGGTCGAGAAAGGCGGTGCGCTTGCGATCATCGAGTTGCAGTTCCTTGTGGCCGTGGACCAAGGCGTCGAGCAGGGCGCTGATGCCGTCCCAACCCGCGCGCCAGCGCGCGAGATGGCGCTGGAAGCGGTGCAGCGGGATCACATAACCGCCGACCGCCACCGCGATCAGCGCGAGGGAGGCGGCGGCCAAGGGGAGGGAGATCACCCCCAGCAGGGCAAAGCAACCGGCCACCGTGACGAGGCCCGTGATGGCGGAGGGCAGGTTCTCGGCGGCGCGGGCCACGGCAGCGACATCCTCGATCAGCACGGGAAAGATGCGCTGTTGCTCCCGTTCCAGCAACGGCAGCGGCACCGCGAGGATGCGCCGGCTGAGCGAGAGGCGCAGTTCACGCACCGCGCGTTGCGCCACCCGGGTCAGGCGGTTGTCGGCCAGCACGGAGCCGGCGCCATAGGCCAGCCAGCAGGCGATGAACGCCGCGACGTAACGCGGCCAGTGGGCGCCTTGGTCGGCAATGGTGGCTTGCAGCGTCCAGGCAAACCCGCTCGTGGCGAGGCCCGCAATGACCCCGGCGAGAATGCCGGTTGTCGCGTCCCAGCGCGAGGTGCGGAGCAACAGAAGCAGGAGACGCATTCGGCCAAAGGAAGAAAGCCCGCTTCGGCGAAGCAAACAATTACTCGCCCCCGTCGTATATGCCGTTGACTGCCGGCGCGACCCGGAACCGGTCGCGCACGTCGCAGGTGACCACCCCGCCGGCTGTGGCCAGGTGATGGGGCGAGAGCCGCGCACTCAGATCGACCAGGGGATGCGCGCCGGTGAAGGGGCGTTCGCGAAACTCCGTGGGCGTGAGCGTCTCGATTTCCATCCATTGGACCGCCTCACCATAATAGCGCCGGTTCGCCTGCATCGGGCGGAGCCAGCCACCGGCGGGCGCAGGGATGAGTGGCCCTGCCGGCCGGCCGAACGAAAAAGGGGACGCCGCATAAAGCCGCCGGGCATTGATGGGGTGTGGTTCCCACTTGGACTGAAACAGGTCGGTGGCGGAATAAATGGCGAGGCCCCGCCGGCCGCCATCCGCGGGCCGCGCGCGCACGGCGGCAAACAGCCACCAGCGTCCCGCATGGTGCAAAGGGGTTGGGTCGGCCGCATCCATTCCCGACAGCAACCGGCAACGGTGGCGCCAGCGATCGGGAAACCGCTCGCAAACGTAGAGATCGACGGTGCCGGTTATGCCGGTCTCGGGCAGGAGCAGAAGTTCGCCCGCGACGGAAAAAACCAAGGGATACGAGCGGTGGATTTTACCCGGCAGGTTGAGCGGGAGGGCGGGACCGGCGGGCCGGAGTTGGGCGTCCAGCGGCAGCGCCACCAAGCGGCCGCGATTTTCGGAATAGCGGAATTCCTCGAGAAACAGCCAGACCTGCCCCTCATGCACCCAAGGGAAGGGATCGGCGTAGTAGCGGCCGAACGGGGCACGGATCGGATGCAGCCGGCGGGCATCGCGGCCGGCCAGCACGCGGAAGTGTTCGCGCGGCCAGCGCCACCAGCCGGAAAGGAAGGTGGCGTGAAAATGGCGGGCAGCCGTGATCATGTCTGGGGCGACCGGGTGCCGTAGGCGGGCAGCGGGCCGAGCGAGGCCAGCCGGGTGCGGCAATCCTGGTCGAGCAACCCCGCATAGGAGTCGGCGTGCTCCGGCGCAGCCCACAGGCCATGCCAATGGTAGGTAAAGGCACCGGGAAAAAACGAGTCCAAGGTGACTGCCGTCGCGGGCCGCCGGTGGAACCAGCCAAACTTGCGGAAGAAGCCGGCGAAATGCCGGAAGGGCGCGGCTTGGCACCGCTCATGCCCGTCGTCATGCAGCCAGAGCGGTGAGAACAAGCCCACGGGCAGCAACAGCATTTCCTCGGGGGCGATCGGGAAGTCCAAAAGGTTGGTGGGATGGGCGGTTTGGGCGGAGTCGGCCCGGCGCATGAGCGACTCGATCAGGGCGCCCGCGGCGCGGTGGCGGCAGAAGGCGTTGGTGCCTCGCGGCACGGCGCCCCATTGAAAGCAAAATTCCGCGTCGCCCGCCAAGTCCAGGAGCGGGCCAAGGTCGCGCAGAAACAGGGCGTCGAGATCGGAGTAGCAACCGCCATACCGGGCCAGGCAGACGAGCCGCGCGAGATCGGAACGCGCGGCCGGGAGCAGGTCACGGGTCCACGGACGGTTCGCGAGCGGCGTGCCGCGCGAGAGTTCCGCCCAATCATATCGCTGGACGTTCAGGTGGGGCAGCAGCGGGGCGAGCCAGGGATTGTGCGCGGCCTGGTTGAAGGCGGTTTCGTCTTCCAGCCATAACCATGCTTGGAAATGCCGCGGGTCCTGGGTGGCGAGAAAGGATCGGAGGCACAATGCCGCCTTGGCGCCGAAAGCGCGGCCCTGCCAGAAAAAATGCACCGGCGTGAGTGGCCGCGGCTGCGGTGACGGAGGCGGGAGCTTGCGGGCAAAGGCGAGGCAGCGGTCGGCTGAGGTGTAGGTATCGGACTGGGGCAGGCGGCGCATGGGGGTGTCAGTGGGTGCGGCCGGGATCCCAGCGCCGCAGCACGAGGGAAACATTGCTGCCGCCAAAGCCGCTGCTGTTTTTCAGGATGATCTCGGGAGCGTTGGGCAGCGTGTGGCGCGGGAGGTGCAGGCCTTCGCAGGCGGGGTCGGGATTGATGAGGTGCGCCTGGCCGGGCGTGAAACCGTCGCGCAGGGCGAGGGCGCAGAAGCCGGTTTCCAGTGCCGAGGCCATCGAGAGGGCGTGGCCGGTCAGGGCCTTGGTGCTGCTGATCGCCGGGGTGGCGCCCGCCGCGGTGAAGACAGCCTTGATGGCGCGAAGCTCCGAGAGGTCGCCGTTGGGCGTCGAGGTGCCATGGGCGTTGATGTAGCTCACGTCGCCCGGCGTGATGCCGGCGTCCGCCAGTGCGCGGCGCATGGCCTCGGCCAGACCGCGGCCATCTGGCTCGGCGATGGCCATGTTGTAGCCGTCGGAAGCCTGGCCCCAGCCGATCAGCTCGCCGTAGATGGGGGCGCCGCGGGCCTGGGCGCTGGCCGCGTCCTCGAGCAACAGCGCGGCGGCGCCGCCGGTGCCGACGAATCCGTCGCGGTCGCGGTCAAAAGGCCGCGAGGCCGTGGCAGGGTCCGGGTTGCGGGAGAGCGCGCGCATGCTATGGAACGAATACGTGGACTCGCAGTTCAGATCCTCGGCGCCGACCACCAGGATGCGCTGCTGCCGGCCGCGCCGGATATCGTCGGAGGCATAGCCGAGGGCGTGGGCGGTGGATGCGCAGGCGGAGACGAAGCCGCAGACCGCGCCCTTGATGTGGTAGTGCGGGGCGAGGTTGAAATTGAGCGTGCCAGGAATGGAGCTGACCACCCCCATCGGGTGCATGCGGGCGCCGTCCGAGGCATACAGCAGGTTGAGGTAGTGGCGCTGGAGAACCGGGGAGCCGGCGGAAGCGGTGAACAGGCCGGTTTCACCCCCGGCGAGCAATTCCGGCGTCAGCCGGGCATCGGCTACGAGCTGCTCGACGGCGCAGAAAGCGTGCAGGCCGTGTGGCGGCAGGCTGCGGAGGACATCGCGTGTGAAAGTATAGCGTTCCGGCCAGCGCCATTCGGCGTGGTGCGTTGACTGGGTGTCGAAGCCCTTGATCGTGCCCGCGACTTTGACCGGAAGGTCCTGTCCGGGCATGAACTCATGCGGCATGATCCCGTGCCGCAACTCGCGCAGGCTCCGGGCCACTTCCGCCGCCTCGTTGCCGATGCTGGAGATGAAGCCCAGCCCGCTGATGACGACTCGGCGCGCGCCCATGGTGGCGTGCATCAGGCCCGGGCCGCAGGCAGTGAGCGATGGAGCAGGGCGCGGAGATCGTCGATCGTCACGATTTTCATGAGTTCCTCCTGGGGCAGCTTTACCCGAAACAGGTCTTCGAAGATGAACACCAGTTCCACCATCGTGATGGAGTCGAGTCCCAGCTCGGCCACCAAAGCGGTGGTGCCGGGGTAGGTGGAAAGCGGGCGCGGCGGCTTCGGGCTCAGATGATGGTGGACCAACCCGAGGAACGCGCGGTCAAAAGCGGCCAGGTCGCCGGTGGCCTGATACCGCGCGCAATCCTGCACTGTCTCCTCGGGAAAGCCACGGAGCGTCGCCCGAAGTTCAGGGGAAATGGGAGGGGCATCACTCATGGAAATAGAAGCCAAGCGAACCGGGAAGCTGTCAAGGCTGGTGATGCGGCGAGACGGCTTGAGGCGGGACGACATGGCTGGCTGGCGCAATTTTGCCGCCAAGCGAGCGGGCGACGCCGACCCCTTGTGTCCCGACGTGATCATTGGCCGCGCGGTGCCGCGCCTTCGGATGGCTATCGGTGTCCGCGAAACATCCCGGGGTGATCCCGACCCTCGTGCCGGCAGACGAGGCGCAAGAGGGTTTCACGTTCAGGTCGTTGCATTCATTCTGCGTCGTGGGTGGTTTCCGCAGTGTCGGTGGATTCTTTTTTGCGTGGAATCAGGCCGCCAACATTTGCCCAGCGTTGGAACGCCCGGGCTTTCAACGGCCCGTCGCGGTGCGGCGCTGGCAGCCGGGTGCCCTGACTGACCGTGCGAGGGGTGGGCTTTCTATTTGAAGTGCATCAGCACACTTGACCGGCGGGCGAGCTGTCCTGCCTCCAACTGGAAGCAGGACGCATCGACATTACTGCTGTTCGGCGGCGGCTTGTTTCCAGCCGGCAAACGCTTCCGGCCAGTCGCGCTCAGCCGCAGCGAAGACATCCGGCCAACCTTTTTTGATCAGGGCCGAAGCGGTGTCTGCTTCGAGCTGCGCAACGTATTCGACGACGACGGCACAGCGGTCGTGCGCGTCGCGAGGGTAAATGCCGCCAGCCCAGCCCTGCATGCGGCGAAGGTTGTTGTTACTTAACGGGGATTTTTGTTCAGGATTCATGATGAAGAGGGGCCATCGGCCCATTGAGGTTGAGGGCGACCGCGTGGACGCGGTCATGCTGCAGCTCTGCCGCCTTTGGGGCGGTCCCAGGACTGCAAGGTTGGTGATGGTTTGCGGCCAGCGCGGCTCAGAGGCCTAGCGCCGGCCGATCCCAAGGTAGATGGCGGGCAGCCGGCACGTAGGGACGACCGTCCGGGAGGAACGGAAACCAGGTTGGGCTGAAAACAGTGGCCTCATGTGCGCGGTAGGTTCGCGGCGAGCAAAGAGCGAAAGTCCTGCAATTGGTCCAACGTGCCCAAGCCCAAGAGCTGGTCACCGGGCCGCAGCACCTCGGTGGCCTGGGGCATCAGGATCCTGGTGCCTTCGCGGGTGATACCGAGAACGCGGACGCCGGTGCGGCGGGCGATCTGCAGGTCGCCCAAGGGCTGGTGGGTTGGACCTTCGGCCGTGACGACGAAGGATTCGAGGACGGCACGATCGAAGTCGGACTGGTGCTCATTGACCGCCGGCTCGCTTTCTAGAAAAGCGCACGCCGCATCGATTTCGGACGTTCGTCCGAGGAGCAGTAATTTGTCGCCAGGGAAACAGGCCAGTTCGGGTGACGGGTGCGGGATGGCGAAGCTGTTGCGCTCGACCTCGACGACGAAGCAGCCGAAGCGCGATGGAATTTGCAGCGCGGCGAGGGTTTTCCCCGCATAGGCGGCGCCCTCGGGCACGGTGCATTCGAGCAGCTGAAGGTCCCAAGTCTCGAGGTGGTGCGACAGCGCCTCGCGGTCGGCGCCGCCTTCCGGGCCGGCGGCGTAGCCGTGGCGGGCCAGCACTTCGTTGACGGAATGCTGCCATGTGCTGTGCCAATAGATCAGCTTACGGGAGAAGATGGTGATGACGGTGGCGGCCGCGAGGCCGAGAATGGCCCAGCCGATCCGGCTCAACTCCACCGGGAAGAGATAATAGACGAAGGAACCGAGCGCGATGGCCCCGGCTGTCTTCAGGGTGGTTTCGACGAAGCGCGGCGGGAGGGCCGGCACCTGCCACGCTTCAGCGGCGATGGCCGCGAGCGCGCTGAGGTTGCGCCACACTGCGAACAACGGAATCAAGACGAGCAAGCCCAGGCCGGACCAGTAGGCGATGCGCAGCACGTCGGTGCTGAGCCACGTCGCGATGATGCTGTGTTCGACGCGGAGGAGCAGTTGGTGCGAAAAGATGAGCAACCCGCCGACGAATAGGATTTCGACCGCAACCTGCACCAGCCGGCCGCGGATGAGTTTCCACCCCAACGGGGACCGGTCGCGACCCTGCAGTTGGCGCAGCCACGTCTGGTAGGCGGTCATGAACCGGGTAACGGGCGCCGGTTCCACGGCCTCGAGGCCCCGGAGGATGGGATCCGCAAAGCGGTTCATGATCGGTGTCGCCAGGACGGTGAGGACCGACAGCCCCACCGCCAGCGGATAGAACGAAGCCGGGAGAATCGCCGCCGCGATGCCGGCCTGGGCGATGATGAAGGTGAATTCACCGAGTGGCGTGAGGAGGAGGCCGCCCCGCCGGGCCTGGCGCGGGGGCACGCCGACGAGCATGAGCGCAAAGCCGCAGGCGATGGGACGCACGATGAGCGAGAAGAGACTCAGCGCGAGGACCGGCACCCAGATGTCCCCGAGGAGGCTCAGGTCGATCATCATGCCAATGGACACGAAGAAAATACTTCCGAACAGGTCCCGGAGGCTGCCGAAAGATTGCTCGATGGCATGCTTCTGCGGCATCTCCGCCATCAGCGCACCGAATAGGAACGCACCTAGCGCGATGGAATAGCCTGCCTTGATCGCCGCCAAGGACAGCAGGAAGAGGATCCCGGCGACGACGAGTGTGCGTAGCTCTGCATCGGCACGTTTCTCAAGCCAGCGCAGCAGGCGGGGCAGGAGCAACAGGCCGAGGCCGACGAAGAGAACGATGAACGTGGTCAGGCCCGTCAGCACTTCGCCGATGCCCATCGAGCCGTGGACGCCCTGGGTCGCCAGCACCGTAAGCATGATCACCGCGACCACGTCCTCGACAATGGTGATGGCCAGCGCCATCTGGGCCGCCCGGTCGTGATTGAGCTTCAGTTCGCTCATAATCTTCGCGATCACGGCGGAACTCGAAACCATAAGCATCGCGGCCACGAACAGGCTCTGGAGCGGGGTCCAGTCCAGCGCGCGGCCCAACAGCAGGGTAAAGCCGAACATGAACAGGGCGCCTATAACCGTCGCCATGATGATGGGCAGGCCCATCCGTCGCAGCTTCGACAGGCTCAGCTCGAGCCCGATCGCAAACATCAGGAACACAAGTCCGACGTGCGAGAGTTGCGCGATATGCTCGGTGTCCGTGATGAGGGAGAAAGGCGGCGAGTAGGGTCCGATGACGATGCCTGCCAGGAGATAGCCCACAATGGCGGAAAGCCCGATGCGTTTGCACAGCATGCCGGCCAATCCAGCGGCGAGTAGAAGAACGACGAAGTCTTGAACGAGGGTATAGTGATTCATGATGCGGTGCTTGTTGAGGCAGGAAAATCCGGCTGAGGACGGTCCGGCGCTCTGGGATTAAATGTGACTGTATTCTAATTGGGGAACTTGCGGGGCGGTTGCCTTGGCGAGGGCGGTCATTTCTTTGGCCGAGAGAACGATAGCGGCGGCGCGAACCAGTTCGGTCAGTTCACGCACGTCGAGGGGGGTGATGACCGCGGCAGCTATATACGGGTTTTGGAGCACCCAAGCGAGGGCGATCTGGGCCGGGGTCGCGGACCGCCGGTCTGCGATTTCAGCCAATACCTTGAGCATGGGATCGCCAATGTTACCACCGAAACGCGCCTCGTGCCAGCTTCGGTCGAGGTTCAGCAACTCGCGCAGCGACACCGGCCGTCGCGCCAGGAATCCGCCTGCGAGGGGCGAATCGGCAAGAAAACCCAGCCGATGCTCCCGACACATCGCGATGGCTTCTGGCTCGCGGCCGGCGCGGCTCGCGAGCGAGTATTCGGCCTGCAATGCTTCGAGGCGGGCTTGGTTGTGCAGGCCGGAGCGATGAATCGAGTCCACCATCCGCCACGACGGAAAGCCACCGGCGGCAGTGTAGCGCACACAACCGGCACGGATCAGCATGTCCATCGCTTCGAGGAGGTCGTCGATTGGCGCCAAGTGTTCGTTCCAAGCGCACACCAGCAGGTCGAGGTGGTTTGTGCGCAACCGGCGAAGCGACCGTTCAGTCGCTTCCCGGATCGAATTGACGAACGCGATGCTCCCGCCATGCGAGGGCCGGGTGAAGTTGATCCGCGAGGCCAACACCAAGCGGTCGCGGTCGATCCGGCGGGTCTCGCGCCAGCGGCCGATGATTTCCTCGGAGCGGCTTTCATCCGTGCGGACGGTGGAGCCGACGCTTTGCAGAAAGTTGCCGCCGGAGGCGTAATAGGTGTCGAGGAGCGCGAACGCCGTGGTCTCGTCATTGGCCAAACCGAATTTTTCGCCATTCAGGCTAAGTTCGGAAACGAGAAGATTGGTGCGACCGAGTTTTCGTTTATTCATGATGAATCAGTTTGAGGGTTGGGCTGGGAGCAGGGCGGCGAAGGGAGTCGCGCGTGAAGTCACGCGACAAACTCGGGCATTCAATAGGCAGCGCCGGCGAATTGGAGCGCTGGCGGGGTGGCGGCCGGAGTGGCGGGAGGGGTAACGCGGCGCACCTTAAGCTGCCGGATGCCGCCGGGCGTCGACCATTTCACGATGTTGCCAACCTGGCAGCCGATCAGGGCGGTGCCAATGGGTGAAAGAATGGAGATGTGCCCGGCATCAATGTCGGCGTGTTCGGGAAACGTGATGGTGTATTCCTCGATTTCGCCAGTCGCGAGGTCTTCGAATTCCACGGCCGAATCCATCGTCACGACGTCGGCCGGAAATGCCGTAGGATGAATGACGGCGGCGCGGTCGAGTTCCTCGCGCAGATTTCGAAGCGCCAGATTGCCGGCACCGGAATAGAGCGTGGTGGAGAGCAGAAGGCGCAGCTTTGTGTAGTCGTAGCGGGAGATGTAGATGGGCGTATGATTCATGATGATGTTGTGGTTTGGGTTGTTTTGGGTGTGCCGTGGTGTGCGCCAGCTAAACGGGCGCGGGCATTCGGCGGGAGGTTGCCGCGATTCAGGCGATGGCCTCCGCGAGTCGCGCGTTTACCGGCGCTGCTCCATGCGTAGGTGCTCGTTCGGTGCCACGCGCCGCGGTGATTAACTGGCTGCGCAGCTGCTCCGTTTGCACAATAATGTGATTCGGGAAGCGGGCTTCCTGATCGAAGCCAGGGTTGAGGAAGAGGGTGCCGTTGCGGCGTTCGTGCCAGTGCATCGCATGGTGCACATGACCTGAGAGCACCAGACGCGGCGAGTAGCGGCGGGCCGCCGCGACGAGATCGCGGTCGCCCGCATCTAGGCCAGTGGCGCGCGTTGCGACCAGGGTTCCACTGGGTGGGGCATGCACCACCCACACGTCGGCGGCGCCTCCCTTTGGAAGGGTGGTCGCACCGATGTTGAGGATGGACACCCCGTCTAGCTCCACGCGCTGACCATCGGTCCACACGTTGGGGTTGGTGAGGTGACGCAGCCAGTAGGCGGGCGTCCATCGCTCCGCAGCGTCGTCCCATTCGAGATCGTGATTGCCGCTGCACAGGGAAATGGGGCGCGGGAAATCATTGAGCCAGCCGGAGACCCACTCAATTTGCCGCCGATGAGGCGTCGCGGCCGTGAGGTCGAGCATGTCGCCGGACATGACGACTAGGTCGTGCGCGGGCGAGTGCTGGAGCAGCCAGTCGAACCAGTGCTTGTTGAAATGGAAATCGGTAACGTGAAGGATAGTCATGGGGGTGCCCAGGTTGGATCCCGGCGATGGCATGGTTCTGCCGTGCGGTCGGGAGAGGTCGGATGAGGGCCGCGCGAGGACGCAGCGGGAGGAAGAATTCCGGCGCGCCAGTTATGCTCGCCGGGGCCTGGAAGGCCGATTGGGTTGTCCCGGTCCGCGCTTCAGGTTCGACTGCGCAAATTGCGCGCCAACCTTTAGCTCGCGGCGCCGGGCCGCTTCAGGAAGATATACAACGCAAGGCCCGCCGCAGCATGCTGGCGGGTGCAGAAATTTAATTTCTGGTGCGTGTAGGGTTTCACCGTGGTGCCACCTGTGTGGCCGCGGGAGATTATGTCAAGCATCATGCCGTAGGCTAAGAGCACGTGCGCTCGTGAAGTGCGCGGGCTTGGCTAAGCCGCGGGCCTATGATGTGGCGGCAAGCGCACCCATGATGGCGATGATCGCCAGGAGCGCGAGCACGCGCACCCAGGGAATTCCCGAATGATTTCGCCGAGGCGGCGTGGCTGACGCGGGTCGGCGCGGCCAGGTGCCACGCGGAAACCAAGGTTGGTCATCATCGCATAGCGAGGGATACCGGCGGTAGGTGATGCCGGGCGCGTCGGAGCGACCGGTTGGGTGCGAACCTTGCCCGCCTGCCGGACGAGTTGGATTTGGCGATCGGCCGGCGTCACTCCGGTTGCCGGGTTTTTGATGAGGTTGCGGTTTCATGGGGCAATATTAGCAGCCCGAAATGAAACGGCATACTGCGCCGTCCGGCCTTTGGCCATGCGTGCTCCGCATGGCTTGTTTCGTCTCGCCGGCGCTTGCGAGGTCCAGCGCAACTCGAACGGCGTCGCGTGAGCGGGCGCGACGATTACGGTCACCTTTTCGATTGTTTGGTTATGAAATCCACCAGTTGGCGAACTGGCTCGGTTATTCTGCCGCGTTGCCACGCTATTTGAAGGTCCCAGGTGACTGCGGGAGTGCGTAGCGGTCGAAAGGTAACTCCCGGCACTTTGAGCTTTTCAACCAAGCCCGGCAGCAGTGTGACCGCATTCTCCGCGACCAGGAGCGATAGCGTATGGGTGAGACTATCCGCCTGCTCGACAAACCTTGGTCGAAAGCCCGCGCGGCGGCAAAGCTGGGTGATCCAGTTGTTGAATCCGGGGATGTCGTCGGGCTCAGCGCCGACAAACATCTCCCGGCGCAAATCGACCAGTGCGAGGTCGTCGTGCTTCGCGAGTGAGTGGTTTTCCGGCAGGGCCACCACGACGGGCAGGGTCTCGATGCGCCGCACGAAAAACTCGCGGGCGATGGCCGCGTTAATATTGCCCAGCACCACGACGTCGAGTTCGCCCCGGCGCAGGGCGGCGATTTGCTCGCCCGGTGACAGGTTGACCAGCCGGACCTTGATTTCCGGCAGGGCTTGGCGCAGGGCAACCAGTGCGGGATTCAGATAGTCGCCGGCTGCGGACATTATGTAGCCGATGCGCAGGGAGGTGCTTTGGCCGCGCGCTAGTTTCCGCGTCTCCGCGATCACAATATCGGCCTTGGCGACGACTGGCCGCATGCCTTCGAGCAACGCATGGCCGGCGGCCGTCAAAGCCGCGCCCCGGTGACCGCGTTCCAGGAGCTGGCCCCCGATCTGGGCTTCAAGCGCTTGCACCTGACGGGTAAGAGTCGACTGCGAAACATGCAGCTGCTCGGCCGCTTTGCTCAAGCTGCCGAATTCGGAAATCGCGAAAAAGGAGCGTAGAAGGTCAAGGTTCAGACGCCTCGTTCTGTAGGCTGAATGAGCACCGCAAGCCATCACAAACAGACGAGTGCATGCGTTGCATGCCGGCTGGGGGGCATCCAACGAGTGGATGTTGCGCGTTGGATTACCGAATGGTCATTCCCCGGCGAGGAGTAATTCCAAGTTTAGAGGCTTGGTGAACATGGCGAGTTCCCCATCCTTGTCCCGCGGCCATTGGTCACGGGGACGGTCCCAGTAAAGCTCGAGGCCGTTGCCATCGGGATCGTGGAGGTAAATTGCTTCGCTCACACCGTGATCGGATGCTCCTTCAATCCGGATGCCATGCGCTAGCAGCCGACGCAGCGCCCCGGCAAGGTCGGCGCGCGTCGGATATAGGATCGCTGCGTGGTAAAGGCCCGTGGTCCCAGGGGGTGGGGGGCTGCCATTTTGACTCTCCCAGGTGTTCAGCCCGATGTGATGATGATATCCGTCGACCGAGAGAAAGGCGGCGCTGCGGCCGAATCGCTGGGTGACTTCGAATCCGAGGGCGTTGGTGTAAAACCCAATCGCGCGCTCCAGATCCGAAACTTTGAGGTGAACATGCCCAATTGTGACGCCCGCGGCGACTGGGCGCGTCAGATGATGGAGATTTTGCTTCGGGACTGCGGTTGCGGCGGTTTTCATTCTCCCAGCATAGCAGTCCCCTGCAGGGCCAGCCACTGCGCAGACCGACGATTCGCCATGCGCGCTGCGCATGGATCGGCTGAGCGGGTGAAGATGCGCATCATTAACCAAGCTGTTCTGCCCTGACGACTTCGACGGTGAGGAGGGCTCGGGCGAGCTTCGTCTCGATATCACGCGGCCCAAAATCGTGCATTCAGCTTCATTTCCCTGCATTTCGCTGCTTCGGCGATAAAACCAAAAATCCCCCGTAACCTTGCGGCTACGAGGGATTAAATTGGGTGCAGGGGTTGGATTTGAACCAACGACCTTCAGGTTATGAGTCTGATTGCAGATACGCTATCTTGCAGGAGAGCGGGTCTTTACGGACCAACTCCTGCCAAGAATCATGGTAGGAGTTGCCCAATGGAGCGATCAGTCCATGCTCCAATCAAGCAGGTTCTTCGGCGGCCCAGTCGCGTGAATCGGGCACGTGGAGCCAAGCGCCGCCTTGCTGGATAGAATCCTGGGAGACGAGGCCGGGCAGGGTGAAATCCATCGCTTGATGAATGCCGAGTTCGTTTTCGCGACGACCGAGGATGACATCGCGCCAGTAAAGCAGTTCAAGGAGGTCGCCACCGCCGTGGCCGACTCCCTCCAGCAAGCTCCGGTCGCGCCATAGCTCGGGCGTGTGTTCGGGTTCCAGAGCCGAGAGTTTCTCCCATTTCAAGGCGGTGGCCGTGCGGGAGCGCAGCCAGATGCGATGGGGCTCTTCATCGGTGCGACCGCTTTCGTAGGCGCCTTGTGTTCCTTGGAGACTGTAGTTGTTCATCGCATGGGGACGGTCGCTGAGCATATCGACACGGATCTTGATGAGTGCTCCCCGGGCGGTTTTTGCGAGCATGACACAGGTATCTTCGTTTTCGTAATGGTCGCCGCGCGGATCGCGCCAGTGGTGTCCGCTGCCGACACTGGAAACAGACACGACGCGGTCGCCTGGCATCCATTGTAGGATGGGTCCGAGGGCATGGGTGCCATAGGTGATACCGTTGACTCCAGTCTGCCAGCGGCGGCGCCAGGGGGTCACTTCGTTGCGCTTTTTCAGTTCGTGGATGTATTCCCCTTCCGCGTAATACGTTTCACCAAAGAGGCCCTTGGCGACCAGTTCCTTGATGAGCTGGTTCTCGTGGGTGAAGGTGTAGTTTTCCGCGACCATGTAGAAAGCCCGGGATCTGGTGGCTGCCGAGACAAGGCGGCGGCATTCGGCTACGCTGATGGCAGGGGTCACTTCGCACAGCACGTGAAGTCCGCGCTCGAGTGCGGCGATGGCCATCGTCGCATGAAGAGGCATGGGTGTGCCGATAAAAACGGCTTGGATGTCGGCCTTCGCCAGCATGTCGGCGTAATCGAGGAAGGATTCGAGAGCGCCGGTGGCATTCTGAATGATGCGAAGCCCGGATTCATCGATGTCACATACGGCCTGGCAGCGAAAAAAGCCGGTTTGCGCCAGAGCTTGGGCAAAAGATGATCCGCGGGCTGCGGCGCCGACGACGCCGACGTTACAAACAGGAGTATTGGCCATGGGAATGAATTGGATGCGGGAAAATAAGAGGAATGAGTGGCTAGACGGTCAGAGGGAGGTGTCGGTCTTAGGCGGATTTTTCTTTCATGCTGCTCCCCTGAACCTACGCGCATGGATGCGGATACAATCTATCACTTCACGCTAACGTGCCTCAAACCCAAGGGTTTGGGGTATCCAAAGGAGCCAAAGACGCTCGGAGAGCACATTCGAAAGAAACGAATGGATTTGAAGCTCTTGCAGACCGAGGCAGCGGAAAGGCTCGGGATCACCGCCGCTGGCTTACAGGTATGGGAGCAGGACAAAGCAGAACCTTTGGCGCGCTACATTCCAGCCATTCTAGCCTTTGTGGGGTATGACCCGAGATCGAAGCCTTCGGAGATTGGTGCGCTGCTTATCTGGTTTCGTAGAGGCAGGGGATGGACTCAATTCCGCCTAGCGCGTGAGTTGCAGGTCGATCAGTCGACGCTTGCCCGATGGGAGTCAGGAAAAAAGAAGCCATGGGGGCCGTATTTGGAGAGGGTAAACGCATTGTTACTTCACACTAGCTAGGCAATCTGAATGGACCCTTAGTCAGGTTATCGCAATGGCTCACTTTCTGGCGGCAGTGCATAATGCTTCAAATTGTCAAAGCAGTGATATCGTTTCCTATCATTGTAATGAGGCTATTAAGGCTGATATGGCTATAAGGAACGTAGGGATAGCATTTGCGCTTTCTCAAGCGATAGAGTTTTAGTTCGCACCAATTTGACTGATTTCGTCCTGTATCTATATTTTAGAATATGAAAAATAATGATCAGATTGTTGAGGGTTTATCCGGGAAAACGCAAAGTAGGCAGATGGCTACTGTCGAATGGGATAATCTATTGCGGGAGCGTCAAATCGCAAGAATCCTCCCTATGGTTTGGTTTTCATGTTTTCTCCTCCTTAGCGCCATTGGGGCTATACTGACTGTCAAGCGCGGAGGACATTTAGGTGTGTTTGCGCTATCGTCGACGGTGTTTTTGATTTTGACTTCGCCATTGATATTCATTGGCGGTCGCCGCAGTGAAAGAGCGCTTATTTCTGTCATTTCGAGGGAAGCGCCCGAACTTTCTAAGAAGCTAAAAGGTGAGGGCGTTAGGTAGAACTCGGTCTAGTTTCCATGTCAGATTTAGAAATGTCCACGAGGCACTCTGATGGATAAATAAAGTATCAGGCAATTTTAGCGGATGTTTTGGCTGTCATAGGCTGGTTCCAAACATAGAACTTGGTGCCAGCTAATTTTTTCAGGCGCGCGATAATGGTTTCGATTTCCACCTGCGAAGCTCCGCGCACTAGCAGGGCGACCCGGGCAAAGCCGGGTGCCTCATTGACAGATCGACGCGTCGTAATGGTAACCAATCCAACGTAGCTACGATACAGAACTATGTCGTAGTAGTCACTAATCTGACCGGACCTACGGCGCGGGCGGTTGCCAGTGGGTCGGCAGCAGTGGGGTGAGGTCGTCTTTGGTGGTCAGCGCCGGCAGGCGGGAGAGGACGTCTTTCAAGTAAGCGTGAGGATCGAGGCCGCGGCGCTGGAGGGTGACGACGAGCGAGTAGAGGACGGCGGCGCGGTCGCCGGCGTCGGGGTGGCCGATGAAGAGCCAGTTTTTCGCGCCGAGCTTGCTGGGGCGGATGGCGTTCTCGACGGCGTTGGTGTCGAGCCGGGTGTGACTGTGGTGCAGATGCGCGGTGAGCGGTGCCCAGTGACCGAGCAGATAACTGCATCCGTCATCCACAGGATGCTGTGCATTCTTCGATAGCGGTGGTGGAACCATTCTATGGGGCGTGAGGGATGCTGACAGCTGCGTTGATGACGGCCGGACTACAAGGGTTGGCACTGCAGATTGTTGCTAGTCGCACTCCTAGAGGTGCATGGATACGGATACAATCTATCACTTCACCATAACATGTGCTAAGCCCAAGGGCTTAGGATATCCCAAGGAGTCCAAGACGCTGGGAGAGCACATCCGAAAACGTCGGATGGACTTGGGACTCATGCAAAAGGAAGTAGCCCCTCGACTAGGGGCTACGGTCGCATGCGTGATCAATTGGGAAAAGGGGCATAGCGAGCCGGTGTTGCGATATGTCCCTGCCATCCTTGCTTTCTTAGGCTACGATCCGCGCCCCAAGCCTCTTACCATGGTTGAGAGATTGATCGCCTATCGCGGGAGTCGGGGTTGGAGAAGGGAGATGCTCGCGGAGGCTCTCAATGTCGACCCTTCGACCTTGGCGAGGTGGGAGACCGGAGAGAAAGAGCCGTGGGGCGATTATGCGGTTAGGGTGAACGCGCTTTTGTCACAGACCAGCTAGTGGAAGGTGAATCTCGACTTGGAGACCTTTTCCGGTTGAGCCGGCCATTAGCAGGAGTTTCCCGCCCGCTAAATCGGTGGTCAGTCGAGCAATCGCTAGTCCCAATCCTAGCCCCTGCTGTTCATGTGTCTTGCGGTCGAATTGAATGAAAGCACCGATCTGATCGATCTGATCGCGAGACATGCCTCGTCCTTGGTCGGTAATGGTTATCCGGTAATGGCCATTATGTCTGGCACCTTTCACGGTTATGGCACTTCCGTTGGTTGAAAAGGTAGCAGCGTTTTCCACTACTTCACCGACGGCAATCTCAAGCCATTCTTTGGCTATCGCCACTTCGCAGGCTTCGGCAGAAATCGTCAGATCGGGTTCGCGTTTTCGCAGATGAATCGCTCGCTCGGCTCCTGCAGTAATTGCTGTTGCTACATTGCAATGATCCGAAGCGGCCGGGGTTGGTGACTTTACCAATTGTTGCAGATTGAAGTAACCGATCAGTTTCCGGGCGAGGCGTTCCTGACGCTCGGCACCCACACGGATAAACCCGAGAAATTCTTTTAGCTCTGTCCGGCTGATTGTGTCGGCTTCGCTTTCGAGCAGATCCAGGCTGCTCAGGACGGCGTTCAGCGGTGTTAGGAGTTCATGAGACCATTGCGCGTCGGCCTCTTGTTGATGTTGCTTCGTCAGCAGTTGGAGCTTCTCGCGCAACTCGCGATGGCGTTTCGTGCGCGCGGCAATGGCACCGAGGATGTCGGCTCGGCTGTAGGGCTTGGTGATGTAGTCGTCCGCTCCCAACGTCATGCCAGTCCGCAATGATTCCCGTTCGGAGCGCGCTGTTACGAAGACGAAGGGAACATCGCAAACGGCGGGCATCTGGCGGATCCCGGCCAGCATGCCATGCCCGTCGAGGTTAGGCATGTTCACATCACAGAAAATAAAATCGGGTGCTTGTGTGGCAAGTGCGAGACCTTGCACGCCGTCTTCCGCTGCGAGCACTTGGTGGCCGCTGGCTTCGAGCAATTCCCGCAATGACTCCCGCAGTTCGGGATCATCTTCGGCGATGAGGATTTTCATGCGAACGACCGGTGGCGGCGAAAGGTTGCGGCAGATTTCATGCGGCGACCCTGAAATGGATCCTAAATTCCGTGCCGTGATCCGTCGGATTCGCGGAGATGTCCCAAGAAACCACTTCGACGGAACCGCCGAACATCAGCACGAACTTGCGCATGAGGGGCATACCGAAACCGGTGCCTTTTTCTCCGGCGGTGCCTTTGCGGCTGTGGCTCTTTGAGAAGTCGAACAGCTGCGAGAGCACTTTGGCCGGCATACCGATGCCGTGGTCGCGGATACGGAGCAAAAGCCCTTCGCCGTCGCGTTGTGTATCTACTTCGATCACGCCGCCCGGCCGGGAGAACTTGATGGCGTTGGATAGGACGTTGCCCAAGACTGAGTTGATTAACGCGCTACGCTCGGCGATGACATGGATCTCCGGCACTTCTCGGCGGATCGTCAGGTTCTTGTCGCGGATGCGTTGATCGAGTAGGCTAAGCGACTCGTCGAGCGCGGCCGTCAGGGCGACTGGCTGTAAAATGACGCCCTTGTCCTCAGACGTGCGCATGTCACGGATCAGGTTCGTCAGCCCGATGCCATTCCGAACCGCGGGTGTTATACGTGGCAACAGCCATGCGAGATCGGCATTTTCACGGGTTTGGGCCAGCTCAAGCGTCAGATTTAGGACCGCAAAGTGGTTCGCCACGTCATGACAAACCATCTGGAGCATTTCCTTCATCTCAGTGTTCTTTTGTTCAATCTCAAGCTGCTGAGTCCTGAGGAGCAGGTGGGTGCGAACACGGGCGAGTAATTCGGGGGGACGGAAGGGCTTTGTTACATAGTCGTTGCCGCCAATCTCAAAGCCGCGCACCACGTCATCTACCTCGGTCTTAGCCGTAATGAAAATGATTGGGATGCCATGTGTCGCAGGGGTGGCACGCAACGCGCGGCAAACTTCGTATCCATCCATCTCTGGCATCATGACATCTAGCAGGATCAGATCGAGTTGGGGTGTTTGCTCGCAAATCTTCAGAGCTTGAGCCCCGCGAGTGGCAACCTTGAGCTCATAGTCGGTTTGCAATAACCCGACGAGGATCTGGATATTGGCGGGCGTATCGTCAACAAGCAGCAGACATGGGCGTTTTAGCGGGGCGGTGGGCATCGCGGTGAGGGGTAGACGACGCTGAGGGAAGCAGGCGTGGTTCAATGCGTCACGGCAAATCACTGATACGGAGAATCCGTTTGCCGCCATTCGTTGGGCCATCCAGCGTGATGTCCCAGCCTTCGAAGCGACTACCCCATGAACATCGCCCAACGCTTCGCCTTCCTGCTGGCCGTGCCGCTGGTCATTCTCGTGGGACTTGCCGTTTTCGTCCACTTTGAGCTCTCCCTAATCGGCAGGCACGGCAATGATGTGGCTCAAATCCAGATCCCGACTCTCGCAGTGATCGGGAAGGTCACGCGGGCCTACGGTGAGATGCGGGTAGACGCTCGCGACTACATCCTCATCCCTGACCCTGCTGTGCGCGCCAAACTGGCGGCACATTTTCAAGACAGAGAGGCGGAAATGAACCGCCAACTCGACTACTATGCCCGCACCTTGATGGTGGAAGAACATGACCGGGTGTTGGTAAAAAATTATCGGCGCTTGGCTGCGGAGTGGGTTACCGGGGCTCGTCAAGTAATGGCTTTGACGGCGGAAGGGCGGAACAAGGAGGCTTCCGATCTTATCGAGGGCACTATGCGCGGACTGGCGGAACGCCTTCATGGGGCTTCCAACGAGTGGATCGAACACAACGAACGCGCAGCAGACGAGGCAAGCGCCGCCATGGTTAACGGTATCTCCACGGTGCGGACGCGACTCTGGGTGGCGGGCTTTGTCGCGGTCATTGTGACAATAGCGCTCGGGTTTCTGACTTTCCGTCGTATTGTCACACCCATCCGGTCACTAGAGGAGTCTGTCAGACAAATTGCGGCTGGTGACTACGGACAACCAGTGCCGTTCGTGGAAGGCCGTGACGAGACGGGCAGTCTCGCGCGCTCTGTCGAAGTGCTCAAACGAGGCGCGGCGCAGACGCAAGAGCTGCTGGCCCAGACCAAGAAGCAGGAAGCTGAATTACAGCGCACCAATTTCATGGCCGATAGCGCGCTTGATCTCACACTCGCTGGCCATTGGCACGTGCCACTCGACAATTCGGGTTGGTATAATTCGTCCCTGCGCGCCGCGCAGATTTACGGCGATCCACTCGTGCCAAATCATCGCTATCGCCTTGAGGACTGGGCCAAGCAGGTTGAGGCGGCTGATCCGGTTTTGGCCAAGGTGGCTTTCGATAATTTTGGCCAAGCAATTGCCGGAAAGATTCCCGTCTACGATGCAGTCTATCCTTACAAGCGGCCGGCGGATGGACGCATCGTATGGATCCATGCCTTGGGTCATGTGGTAAAGGATGCCGCCGGCAAGCCAACCGATATGTTCGGCGTGGCTCAGGATATCACCGCGTTCAAGACGGCGGAACTCGCCCAGAAGGAAAGCGAGCTACGTCTCCGCGAAACGGAGCAGTATTTCCGCAGCGTGCTGGAAAAAGCGCCGGATGGCCTGATGGTGGTGGACGCCGACGGCACGATCCGGCTGGTGAATGCCCAATGCGAAAAGCTGTTCGGCTACAGCCGGGATGAACTCATTGGCCAAAAAGTGGAGATGCTGGTGCCGGCGGCAGCCCGGGGACGGCATCCCGGCTTGCGCGAAGGCTACAACCATGCGCCCACGACCCGCGTGATGGGCGCGAAGCAGGAACTGCTCGCCCAGCGCAAGGATGGCTCGCATTTCCCCGTGGATATCGGCCTGAGCCCTCTGCCCGCGCGAGGTGGCGCCGGCACGCAGACAGCCGTTTCCATCCGTGATGTCACCGAGCGCAAACGCGAGGAGGAGGAGCGGGCAAACCGCCTAGCGCTCCAGCGTGCGTTGCTCGATACCATTCCTTATCCGATGTTCTTCAAGGACGCCGCTGCACGCTTCGTCGGCTGCAACCGTGCTTACGAACGAGAATTCGGCACGACCTCGGAATTTCTAAGTGGTAAGACCGTGCTCGATTTGGATTATCTCCCAGAGGACGTTCGTAAGAAATTTCATGAAGAAGACATGGCGGTTATTCGTGAGGCGGATCGGCGAAGCTACGAACTGCCTATCAAATACACGGACGGGAAAATCCACATCACGCTATATTCGGTTGACGGCTTTACGCTGGCCGATGGTTCGCCCGGCGGCCTCATCGGATTGCTAGTCGATATCACCGATCAGAAGCTGATTGCGGAGGAATTGCGGGCAGCCCGAGCCAAGGCTGAGGAAGCTACGCAGATGAAATCGATGTTCTTGGCGAATATGAGCCATGAAATCCGCACGCCGATGAACGCTATCATCGGCCTGTCATATCTTGCGCTTAAGACGCCGCTAAATTCCAAACAGAGAGACTATGTCGGCAAAGTGCATAACGCGGGCACTTCACTTCTCGCAGTGATTAACGACATCCTCGACTTTTCGAAGATCGAGGCTGGTCGGCTCGATCTGGAGAACGTCGAATTCAAGCTCGATGATGTCCTCAATTCCGTCACGACGATCACCGCACATAAGGCCAATGAAAAAGGGCTCGAATTCCTCGCTCACGTTGCCGCCGGCCTACCTCCTTCACTCGTTGGAGATCCCCTCCGGCTTAGTCAGGTGCTGACCAACCTAATAAACAACTCGATCAAGTTCACCGACCACGGCGAAGTCCGCCTCGCGGTCGAGGTAGGTGAGCGCACGGGAGAAAAGTGCCAATTGCGGTTTACCGTCCGCGACACAGGCATCGGTATGACTGCCGAGCAGTCCGGAAGGTTGTTTCAGCCGTTCATGCAGGCCGACATGTCCACTACGCGTAAACATGGCGGCACCGGCCTGGGTCTTACCATCTCACGGCGTTTGGTTGAACTGATGGGAGGTCAGATCTGGTTCGAAAGTGAGCCCGGCGTCGGCACCACCTTTATCTTTACTGCCTGGGTCGGCATTGGCACGCAGAGTGGCGCCCGCAAGGTAATCCCTGAAAAATTGAGGACTCTGCGGGCTCTGATCGTTGACGACAATGCTGCGGCCCGCGAAATCATCGACGAACTGCTTCAGGATATCGTGCGGCGCATCGATTCAGTTGCCTCTGCTCCCGAGGCCCTTTCTGCCATTCGGGAGAACGACGCAAGCACGGCTTACGATGTCGTATTCATGGACTGGCGTATGCCCGGCATGGACGGCCTGCAAGCGGCGCGTGCGATAAAATCTGACACCAAACTCAAGCATCCGCCCGTCATCATCATGGTTACAGCTTTTGGCCGAGAGGATGTGCGTGACGAAGCTGAAAGACTCCAACTCGACGGTTTCCTCGTCAAACCTGTCAGTCGATCTATGGTCGTAGACGCGCTGATCAATGCCTTCATTGAGGAGGGCGAATCGGGTGCAGCTGTAGCCGAGGCCAAAGAAGAGGGCATCACTCTAACGGGCATGCGCATACTTCTCGTTGAGGACAACGAGATCAACCAGCAGATCGCAGTGGAGTTGTTAGAAGGTGTTGGTGCCACTGTGACGGTGGATAACCACGGCGGCGAGGCGCTCGACCGGCTCACCGCTGGCCCCATGCCGCCACCATTCGACGTCGTGCTAATGGATTTGCAGATGCCGGTAATGGATGGACATCAGGCGACGGCTCGGATTCGCGCCGACTCACGCCTCGCTACGCTTCCAATCATCGCAATGACCGCGCATGCGACGGTGGAGGAGCGTGATGCTTGTCTGGCCAAAGGCATGAATGGTCACATTTCCAAGCCGATCGAGCCAACGGTGCTCTTTGAAACACTCTCACGCCTACACCGACAAGGCGGGTCTACGGCGTCGCGCATTGAGACCGCGCCTATTCGCCACGCTACCTTTGCCTTGGACGTGCGTGGCTTGGACGCTCTGGACGGCCTTGCTCGCGTGCTAGGCAATGAGAAGCTGTATATAAAGTTGTTGCACCAGTTTGCGAAAGAGCAGGTCACCTCTCCTGCGCAGATTATTGCGGCTCTCGCTCAAGATGACCACGCGACGGCGGAGCGGATTGCGCATTCTCTTAAGGGGGTGGCTGGAACCCTCGGAATCGTGAAGGTTTATTCGGTCGCTGGAGATTTAGAAAAATTGATTCACGCGCGAGGGAGACCGATAGAGATCGAGAAACGAATTGATGAATTGGCCCGCTATCTTGCTAGTTTCATAGAGCTATTGCGTGCGGCGCTGGCGAAGTTTGAACCTCAGACAACTCCTGGGGCCACAATTAACTCTGCGGAAATAAAAGTCGCGCAGGAACGGATGCTTCGGCAACTGGCAGCTTTCGATCCTACAGTGGTAGATACGTTCGACGCGTATCGGACAGTCTTTGCATCATTGCTGCCTACGGCCGAATTTGCGCGTTTCGAGCGATGCCTTCAGACTTACGCATTCGACGAAGCTAGGGTGATTTTAGACAAATATTTCGGAAGCTAAGATTTCCGAGTTAATCGATCCCACTCTGCGTCCGCCAGATTCGCCTGCTTCTCAGGCTACGGCGGTGAAGTCCAAGTGCTCCCTTGAGATTGATGTTTCTGGAGGTGCCGTGAATGCAGGGGTTCGTTCACGCGACGAATATGAGCAGAAAGGTTAGGCGTTGTTTGTTGCTACAAATCACGTCAGAAATAACAAATTGCTAAGTAACCTGCGGGCGTGAAACGCTTCTGTTATACAGCAATATATTTAGAATATTTCTGTGGTTTCGATTTAACGAAATCGCAGAGATAATCGCAAGTCATTGCAATGCAATGTTATGAATTTCGTTAAGAGTTCGGATTTCTGATATGATTATGGAGTGCCAAACAACACCCTATCAGAAATAGCCAAACCGACTGTCCAACCAAAGTGGGTAAGTGCGGCTACATTCGCGGCCTGCTTTGAACCGCCGCTTGCACTGTCGACGCTGCGCCGCTGGACCAAACAAAGTTCGGCCCCGGTTCTTATCAAGCGGTGTGGGCGCCGAGTCTTTTTTGAGAACCCGAAAATTCCTGAAACGAAGTCTTTGTTGGATGGAACTGTCGCCAAGTCCCTTCCGATTCAGGCACCGTTCCACAAAAGAACTCGCGCCAGTTTTCTACCTCAAACCCGGACCTCTATAGCCCAGCTGCACCTCTTTGTTACGGCGCATGACATCAAGGTTAGGGCTGACGGCGATTTGATCACGGTTGAGCTTCCCAGTATTTTGTTGGGACACGCCAACGGTTTGCCCGCTGGGTTTAAACAAATTGCTGCGACAACCTGGCAAGCGAGGGTAATTCCAGCCTCGGTTGCAGGATCCAAAGCGCTTTTTCAGAAGACGTGCCGGGCCATAGGTGTGGATTCTCGTCAGGTCTTGGAATCCAAAGTGGAGGTCGCACCATGAACTGTGAAAACGAGCTGAATGGGATCAACAGTCCACGTAGTCTGGGCCCAACGGTGCAAGATCTGGAGGCCAGTTGCTTTAAAGGTCCGCTCCGGGGTGCGCAGGCACTGGCTGACGGTTTCAAGCCAGCGGCCGACTTGCCACTGCACAAAGGGCAGCCGAACTATGCCGCCAGTTCCGATATGCGCAGCCACACAGCTGCGAACAGCCATCTCACTGGGATCAAGGACGAGAGCTTGGGCGATATTTCCGATATCAGCCGACCGGCATACAATGCCGCGCAACCTTCCGGGGCAGCCGCCAATCTGACAATTGGGTCTAGTGAATCCCAAATCGCAGGCCGCGTTTTGGGCAACGCCGACAACAATAGAGGTGGCCAGAATGGCGCACTTCCGAATGGCGCGTCCGTTATCGGCCGCGCGGGCTCACCCAAGGGTGGCCCCTCTCAGTCGGCATCGATAACCGGTGCCGACACCCCGCCGGTTGCATCCCGGCGGCCACGGTCCGAATCGGACCTAGCTGGTTGCAGCTGCAACCCCTGCACCGGCACGACCCCCGCGCTCGTCGTTGCCGGTGGCCAGACCGGAGCGGTTGCCTCCCGCCCGGACCTGGCAGGACAGCCTATGCTGTCCATGAACGATGCGGCCTCAACGGCCTCATCGTCGCCCGTGGCTGCCGCGACACCCCGGCCCGTCGCGAACAGCCCAGTTGGCGATGAGCCTACGCCATCGCCAATCCATGCCGACTCGCCGCCCGCACCCGGCGATGTCGGCCCTTGTCGCCTGCCGTCAAATCGCAGGCGAAAAGGGCCCCAAGTGAAGCTCTCCGGATCAAACCAGTCGCGCTCACTTGCAAGTAATCGCAATGTATTACGGCTGGCTGAGACGTTGAGCTCATACCCGATGCGACTCCGCGCAGATCAAGTGCGGGCGTTGAAGGCCATTTCAAGGAGCGGAGAGAATGCCGCCGAGCGTTTGCGCGAAGCGGTGGATTTGATGTTGGCTGGCAGGATAGATTCTAGCTCCTCTGCGAGTGGATCGGACCATCCGGCAGAAAATAAAGGGAACGCTCCGAGGAGTGCGGCACCCCTTGGAGTTGATATCGCAAAGTTACCCGCCGTTGTGAGCTTGGACTTGCTGCGGGCTTATTCGCGAATGGATGAGCTGAGCCATCTTCAAGGTGGGCCCGGTAGGAAATGCCGGGAGTCGGCCGGCCTCGTTGCGAAAGTCATCCTAGCAATAGCGGCTGTAGTGAATGGAACGGGGGAGAAGTCATGATCGGTAAACGCAGTCGGGTTCGCGTCGAAGCCGGCGCAGTTGTGCCTTTTGGTCCCTATTTGGACGGAACCGGGCCCTACCAGAAGGCGCTTGGAACCGAGGTCGTGCCGGTAGTTGGCGACGCCAAATTGGTCGATTACCTCGTTCAACTCTTGCCGTTTTCCCATCCCGCCTTCCGGTTCGATTTCGGCTTCAATGAGGAACTGGATGAGTTGCGCCGGAAGGGAGTCACCGACCGAAGACTGCGTTCGATCCTTACGGTGGCCATCGTGCCCGACCTCAAGATCGAGCTTCTCTGGGCATTCGGTTTCCACGCTTTCAGCTCGATCACCGGGAGGGCGCAACTGACCGACGGTCACGTCTGGGGTGCGTGCGTTGATCTGGCCAGTGCCAGATACCTGAATCCGGTCTATCAGGCATTCGCGAAGCCGATTTTTAGGATTCTGGTAACGCTCACCAATCTGCGGCACGGGCTTACCCGGCCCGACCAGGCCAAGCGGCGACTGATCTGGTGGAATAGCGAACGGCGACCAGCGTTGAAGCAGCTGATGGATTATGCGGTTCGGGCGATCAGTCGGTTTGCAGAAGAGCGCCCCGACTTACTTTTCACCGCGAAATTTTGGAAAACGCTTAGTGCCCGCAGCGGCATAAGGCTGTTGTCGGGGAAGAGTGCGAAAATGCAGGGGAGCCAACGGCAGAAAAAAAGGAGGAGACCAGAATCCGGAAGTAAGTTTGGCGTGCTTCAGATAACGATCCCAGGGCATGCCAGCGCTAAAATCCGGCTGAGTGGCCCAATCTTCGCCTCCCGCCCACCGTTGCGGGAGCTTGATCTGCCACTACCCGGTGAAACGGATGCCGATTATCGGCGGCGGTTAACAGGGATGCTCCGCTCCTTCCTCCAGAAACGCCGCCACAGTATCAGGACTAGGCAGTTAAACCGAAAACGATCCAATCGGAGAATTTTTCCGGTTCCCGACCCAATTCTCGAAATCCAATACCATGAACAACGATCCAGAATCACAGCTGCTGCACGACTCGCTCGAGCAGCAGATAGCTTCAATCAAGAAATCAGTGACCGAGCAGCTCGCCTCCATCGAGGCGTTGCTGAACGACTGCGTGCAGGCCAACAAACTCCCCAGCGAACAAATTCAGGCCGAAGCTGCCGAGCGTCAGCAACTGCTGGAATTGTCGAAGCAAGCAGTCGCGCGCTGCGTCAGCTTGAGCAAGACAGTCTCAAATTTGAGCGCTGGCTTGGAGAAATGGGAAGGCATGTTAGCGCGCACGAATGCGACACTGAATGCCTTGAGCAAGCAGTTGCAGGAAGTCACGCGGCAGCAGGCCGCATTACTGCAGCAACTGAACGTTGTCGGCTAAAACACCAATCCCGTCGGAGCGAAAAGCGAGCCGTAGTGGATACTTTTCTGAAAACTCGATCTGCGCAGCCACGTGCACGCTAGTGCCGAGCATCACCTAATAAAACCATGAGTCAGCAGGCGAACAGTGCCGCACCTTCGCTGAATCCACCGGATTCGGTTGGGATCGGCGTTCGCGACTACTCGCTCATCAAGTGCAAGCCGGTGCAGATGGAAGAAAAGGGCTATGTATACGTCACCTTTGAAATATATGGCACGAACGATCTTGGTCAGCGCGTGCGTCTTTATCGTAAGAATGAATATGACGCCAAGGCGCTATGCTTGCGGTTGAATGCCGAAATCTCATCCCGGCAACACCAGGAGGCCGTGCAGATCACATGGTTTAGCCGCGAGCAGATTGTCGATGCTGAGCGAGCTAAACGCATGGTGCCGGCGAACGTGACTTTTGTGGAGATGGCGCTCTTTTGGAATGCGCATAACGCTAGTAATCCGTCCTTGATCAGCCTGTCGGTGGCAGTTGCGACCTATCTGACTCCACCCGAACTGGTGAGATGGGGCGTTAAGCCCGAATCAACCGGAAAGCAGTATGCGTATGTGCTCCGACATTTTCGGGCACGCATTGGGGACTCGACGGCGATAAACATGATTACGTCGGCCCAAATCAGAGAATACTTAGATCAGCCAAAAATAGCCGTAATCTCAACGAATACCAGGCACCGAGATGCGCTGGCCTCATTCTTTGCCTATGCTGTGGACAAGAAATGGATTTCCATAAATCCGGTGTCCGCGATCCCGAAACCGCGCAAGAGCGCTCGGAAAACCCTTGAAGCACAATCAGAACCTCGGGTCTTGAGCCTGCAGGAGGCGCAACGGGTGATGTTGGTGATCGAGGAGTTCAAAGGTGGCATACTGGTGCCGTATTTTGTTCTGAGCATGTTTTGTGGTATCAGGCCCAGTTTGAACTGCGAATTGGGCAAACTGGCTTTGGACCGCGAACTGACCGGCTTTCTCGATAAAGCGCTTAAGCAGATTTTCATTCCGGCAAGAATCGCGAAAAACAAGAAAGCCCGCTATGTGCATTTGGAGCCCGTCGTAGGGACATGGCTTCGAGCTTACCCTTTGCCAATATTGCCAACAAATTCTGATAGCCTGATCCAGGAGGCCCGCCGCCTTGCCGGGATCAGTGGCCGGGAGTTTCATGACACCCTTCGGCATACGTTTTGCTCAATGCATAGCTCAGCGTTCAGAAAACCAGGCGATACCGCCTTGCAGGCTGGTCATTCCGAAGGAGTGCAGCGCAGTCGATACATGCGTCAGCAACCTCAGGACGAGGCTTTAGCTTTCTGGCAGATCCTGCCGAAACGGGCTGTGCCCACAGGCCTACTGGATGTTGCCCTGTTGGCAGCCGTACCCCGAAAAATACGGCCAAAAGCATAAGTCATTGATGAAGTGCGTCCCTTTGGGGCGCGCTTTATTTACTAGCCCATGCTCGAGGCTATTTGCGGGGAAAATCCGGCTCGTAGCAGCCGTACCCTAAGTTTTATTTTTCCGAACTAGCAGGGCATCTGCAAACGTATGCAGGGCCTTGGCGATCGCAGGGTCCTTCAGTTCCATCAACCGTCGGATTTTCGGCTCAAGCGGCCCTAGGACTTCGGACAAGTCCACTTCGTCGGTATCTTCCAGCGCGGCCTTCACGACAGCGGGCAGTGACGAGGCTTTGATCTTAAAGGACGGCTTTCCTGCCGTACCCGAGTGAGAGGCGATCTCGACCAGTTCGTCGAAGAGGTAGGCCACCAAGAGCTGATTGCGGTATTCCCTGGGAAGCGCACTTAGCAGTTTCCCTGTTGCCTTGGGTCCCACGGCTCGGTCCCCGATGAGGATTTTTCTGAAATTATCCCGCTGGAGACCCAGTTTACGCGCCCATGAATCCTGGGATTCGCCTGAGGCTTCAATGATGGCAGCAAGCTTGCCGGAGAACGCAGACATTGAGTTCAGAAAAGGTGGAGCGGAGAAGGGAAGCAAAACAATTTTCTTGCATATGAGGTCAAAAGAAGACTGCATAGAGGTCCGTTAAGGATTAATATGAAAGAAAGATACTTCCCCGGCGACCTTCGCCGTTTTCGTCGATGCCCCCATGGGCGTCTTATGGCCGCTCTGCGCAAGCATTTCGGCCCCAGCCTACGTTATTACCGTTGGGTAGATGACCGTTACCATCAGTCACATGCTGTAGACTTGATCGTCTATTTTCAAAATGGGAGCCAGTTGCGAATCGAACTCAAGCAGCCGCAAAAGACTCCCGCCAATATCGAGTCAGCCGATTTTGCGCTAGAGACCTGGTCCAGTCAGGAAGCACAAGCCCGTGGCATGCTCCTCAAGGGTGGTATGAAGACCGACTACGTGCTCTGGGTATACCGCAACGGGGCATCGGCTATGCTGCCGTTCAAGACCCTCGCGGCCAGCTTCCGGCACCAAGAATCTCGCTGGAAGGCACGGTTTCCGGTCCACGAGTGTGCCAACCGCGGGCTCTTTGGTGGGCGCTACACGTCCGAGTGCATCTTTGTGCCATTTCAGGAAATTCGCCGGGCGATGCGCCGACACCTGCGGAAATTCGGAATCAACTATGAGCCACGCATTGCAGCATGACTCAAACCCTTCCCTCAAGGGAGACCAACTCGCTTAAACTGCGGTGGCTTCTCGCATGTGCCTGTGTGCGGCAGGAATTGAAGCGCATGGGCTCCTTCGCGGGATTCCAAGATGTTCCGGGAGTGATCCAGCGTGCTTTACGCCGCGCTAAGGAACGCGGACACCTGCTGTCGGAGGAAGAGGTGAGTGCCTACCTGGAGAAGCTCTGGGACGGCTGTGTGGCTACGAATGTGGGATTCGGTGAGCAGCTCGTTCATGAAATCGAACTCGCGATGGCTCGCCACCCCAGTGTCCTCCTCAGCTACTTACGGCTGGCGAAAGGTTGCGACTGGAAGCCGTGTGAGCGGCAAGGGTTGCTTTCCTTATCCCTCGCTTGTTGTGAAACGAGTCAGGTTCGGGATAAAATCACTGGGCAACTCAAGGTAACGCTTTTCAATTTTTCGGCGGCTGACGGCATCGAATCTGAGCCTGATGGGAGTTTTATTCCCGCAAGCCAGCGGGTCGTCTTCGATGAACTGCTCCTTCGTGGCGAAATGTTTTTCTCCCCGAAGGTTCACGCACTGAAAGTGCAGCCTCGTTTGAATCCGCTGGTTGCCGGTCCTACTGGGGCAGGGAAGACGTTTATCATCGAGTCTGTCGCCAAGAAGCTGGGCGCCGTCTTTCTTAAGGTATCCTTCGGTGACTGGGTGCCCATCGGGGCGCACGAGGTTCAGCCCACCATGAAGCTGATATTTACCCAGCTTGAGGAACATCCGCGTGTGCTCCTGTTACTCGATGAGCTTTGCAAATTTCGGGTCGACTATGCCGGAGGCTGGTCTCGCTCAGTGGCCACTGATCTGTGGCAGCTCCTTGATCGGAGCCCCGGAGCTGTCAGTTTTTCCGATCGCGCTATGCAGGGGCATGATTGGAAAGCACTCATGCAAGAGCGTCTCTGGATTGTGGGGGCAGGGACGTGGCAGCATGTCCAAAAGTCGCCAGCGACGATGGGGTTTAACCGCAGTCATGGCACCACGCTGCAGGAGCGGATCGTTGCGGACGGACAGGTGCCGGATGAACTGCTCCTGAGATTCAACCCACAGCTACTCCAGTTGCGGTATCCCCTGCCATCGGAGACCGCCGGGATCTATGACCGTGCGGGGATCACGGCACTCGCCGAATCAATGGGAGAGAAACTCAGTCCTGAAAGCCATGACTGGAGCCGGGGTGGCATGCGCTCGCTGGAAGATCTTTCGACGACTTTGCTTCTTAAAAAGCATCAGCTTGAGCGCGAGCTGCTGAGGAACGTATGAAACCACGATACCGGATGCGTTGGCGTAAACGGACTCAATGGGTTCGCTTTGCCAGGAATCTTAGCCGTGCGAGTTGTTATAGGCTGCCAGGCCGAATAGGCGACCAAGACTGTGAGTTTGTCTACTCATGCTCTCTGATGGCGAAGCTCCATGCCTATTGCGAAGTCCTGAGTCTCCGGCCTCCGGTTGTTGTGAAATCCGTTTCCATGATCACGCGGGAGTGCCGTTTGGCCCTCAATGCGTTCAAGGACGTGGAATTGAAGGACGACCTGGTGATTGAGCCTGTGGAAGCGTCGCTTGAGTTCGGTCCTAGTCCGCAAATGCTCGACGTGATCGTCGTTGCGGCACCCAAGCTGGTATTGATGTGCCTAGCATCTGAGGCGCCCGTCGACGACAGCTACTGGGTGGATCGTTTACTGAATACTGTGAATCTGCGTCAAACCCTTGAAGCGGGTGGCGGACGGTTTCCGTCATAGTGTCCAAATCAGTTTATAAGGCTGCGTGAGTGCGGCAGTGAACTCCGTTCATTTACTTTCGTCGCTACTCACGCCCATCGGTTCGGATTGTTGCCCAAGGGGAGTAGGAATCGAAATTCGGTTCACGATCATCTGATCTATTCCACTGCGCGAATGCGCACGGGCAGAAAAAATACACTAAGTCATGGACACTCAGTCCTCCAATCCGTCGGTTAACTCCGGCACCCTACCCACTCTGCCCAGCCGGGCGGAATTAAAGTTCGCTGACACCCCGCAGGTTTCAAAGCCGCAGGACTCGCTCGACGACCTCGCTTTGCTGATCGCGAACTCAGCCTTGCTCGAAATCCAGAAGTTCGTCGCTCGCGGAAATCCGCTCAATGACCCGGCCATGTCGTCATGGCTGTGGTTACGCGCAGATGGCAGCATTGATGTCGTCTACGACACCGACCGCGACAATCGTCGACTGAAGGGCGAGACCAAGAGCAGTCTCTTTTTGGAAGCGTTCAAGTGCTTCCACGATACCACGCCAAACTCTCGGTTTCACGGCTGGGTAGCTGATAAGGACGGTGCCTTCATCGGGGACCTCACAACTCAAACGGCGGTGACGACCCCGCTATGGGATCGCCGTCCAAGTCGCGGCCTGGAAACCAATAAGCTCCT
This sequence comes from uncultured Opitutaceae bacterium, assembly GCA_964525935.1. Classification (GTDB taxonomy): domain Bacteria; phylum Verrucomicrobiota; class Verrucomicrobiia; order Opitutales; family Opitutaceae; genus UBA2377. The sequence continues at coordinate 191,812 of CAZGJZ010000004.1, forward strand.
GGATAACGTGGCCGAGGCTCTTGGGCTCGAGCCCTTCCGCCTCGATCCCTTTTCCACTGAAGAGGTGCAGCAGGTCCTCGCGGATCCAGGTTATCTTCAGTTTCTGAAGGATCGTATCCTGTCTTGGCTCATCCGAGGAGATTACCTCTTCACGGTGGAAAGACTGAGTGTGCAGGGAATCACCAGTGCCGTCAGAACGCATGGCAACCGCTTCGCCTACGCCGTCGGGCGAAAGAAGCTTTATGCGGCGCTGGGTTCAAAAGTGAAAACAACGCTCTATATGCGCGGATCTGAAACGCGGACTTAACAAAAAGCCCCGATGTAAATCGGGGCTTTTTTATTCCGAGATGCTCGGGAGGGGTTTTCTACTGCGATCGAATCCCACAGATGGTGGGGAACGTTCGGTTCGGACACGCTGAAATTTCACTACTGGAATTCCGGTAGTCTGGCAACTTGATCAACCCGTTTGAGGCCATTTGCTGCGAACGTCTCGTCTGCTTTCCGACCCTTCACTACCCCCACCGCAAATCAGTTTTGCGGCTTAGATTATTTCTACCCCTATGACTACGCATTGCTCAAATCTCGGCACCCCTGCGTCTGGTAAAATGATTCTGTTGGTCACCGCTCTATTTTGCGGCACCTTACCGACCTTTGCTCAGGAAAAGGATGCGAAGGACGCTGGCACCAAAAACCCGCCGCCAGCATTGAGTCCGGCCGATCAAAAATGGGCTGAACTCCAAGCGCTATTTATGCCCCCGGTCCCAAGCGAACAACCGGTGGTTACAGACGAGGAATCACGGGTGCGGGCAAAGCGGTGGCAGGCGGATCGGTTCCTGCGCGCGGCAGCAGAAGCCAAAAAATACGCTGAAGTTTTCCCGGATAGCGCCAACGCGCCGGAAGCAACCCGTCTGGAGGCCAAGAATATTTTCCAAGCGGCGATGGCAGGGGATGTGTCTCAGGAAGGTCGTGCACAAGAAATTTTGGGACGAGCCCGTGTTGACCAAAAATTGTCATCGAAAGCGCGCTTGGAGTTGGTGGCTCTCTCGGAGCTCGTGCGGTTGCGTCCATTGTTTCCTGACCGCGATAAATTCCTGCCCGCCTACGAGCAGTCGATTCGCAATCAGATCATGGAATTCCCCAAGGAACCTGCGGCTTATGAAAGCTTTCTTCGGTTTGCCGAAAATCTGCCGGAGGAGGCTGACACCGTAAAATTGGCGACGGAGATCGCTACACGCATGCCCGCGCCAGATAGCGTCAAAGCGGCCGCCAATGACGTCCTGGCCAAGCATGCGCTGGTCGGTCAACCCATCGCTCCTTTGTTGGCTGCGGCGACAGGCAAGGCGTCATCCGATGCTCTGGTGCAAGGACGTAGTGTAGTAGTCTATACTTGGTCTGCGCAAAGTCCTGGCAGCATCGCCGCGGCGCAGAACCTTGCAAAATCCCTGCCTGCGACCGTTCAGTTGATCGGTGTCAATTTGGATGCGGACGGAACCGCGGCCAAGGAGGCAGCCAGCAAGGACAGCCTGCCGGGCCAGCAGTTTTATGATTCCCGTGGATTTGACGGACCGCTCGCACAGGCCCTCAAGTTGCGGCGGTATGGCGAGGTTTACGTGACGGATTCGTCGGGGGTGATTCGGACCGTGAGCGCCCAAAAGGGCGATTTAACGGCGAAACTCGGCTACGCCGCACGCTAATCTTCGAACTGCCGCCATGATCACGAGACTGATCTCATTCGCCCTAGTTTTCGGCTTGGCGGCGACGGCGCACGCCAGTGTCTGGTTTTCTTCAATCCCCAGTACCAAGCAGAGCGGCGTTGGTTATTACGTCGAGGCATCTGCGAGTGGAGGTAGCTATACACTGACCATCTACAAAAATGGCGGATACTTTGCCGGAGGTGGTTCTTCCCCAATTGGTGGCTCCACCACGGACTATGGGGTGCAGACGGTGAACTATCAGGCAGAGCTCTACGATTGGTATACGATGGATTACGACTATGCGTATGCCTCAGTCTCGATCACGCCCGCGAACGCGGCTCCGACCATCAGTTGGACGCAGGCGCCATCCAGCGCCCAGGTGAATCAAACGTTTACCATCGAGGCCAAGGGTGAGGACAGTAATGGCAACCTGACGAACGTTAAGATCTGGCGGGATGAGTCGCCTTTCGCGTTTGCAGGTGGAGGCACGGGCTCGGTTGGGTATTCGTCCAACACTTACAATCAGAGCACGGCCGGCACAGTTACTTTCAAAGCGGAGGCGCTAGACAGCAACGGGGCGAGTTCCGGATACATATATCATTATGTGAGCATCTACAACAACGCCCCGACGATCCAGTGGCTCACGTTCCCGACTTATAATTCCTCCACTGGGAATTATGAAGTATATGTTAATCAGTATTTTATCGTGCAGGCACGGGGAAATGATGCGAATGGTAATCTGTCGTCCGTCTCGGTCTGGAAGAATGATTCACCGTTTGCTTTCAACGGCGGGGGCAGCGGCAGTCAGGGAGACTCCGATGCAAATGGGGCCACTGGCACCACCCCCGGCACCATTTCATTCAAGGCTTTGGCAGGAGATTCCGCAGGGGCTAACTCGGGCTACATTTATCGCAATGTCACTGTGGTGAATCGTGCTCCGGCCACCCCATCGATCACCCCTTCCGGCACCGGCGTCACGAACGATGGAGGCGGGCAATACCACATCTATAACGAACCGCCGAACAACCAGATCACGGTCAGTTCCACGATGACTGATGCGGATGGCAACTTGGCCAACCACACCATTTATTACCAACAGGTGACAGGGGCCAGTCCCGATCCTGGTAGCTGGATTGCGCTGACTAGTGGAACTCCCTCGGGCGGCTCTTCCAGCACGGTGAGCACGACACAGACGATGCTGACGCCGGGCCGCTGGGACTTCCATGTCAACGGGCACGATGGCTACCTCGGCACCGGCGGAGCGTCGTTTACGCTCTACGTCTATGGTCTTACGAACAACTCCACTTTCGTCAGCCAAGTGATTAACGGCCAGAGTAACCCAACCTCGCTGTCTTTGAATACGGGACAGACCGTGTCGGCGACCGTGACGATGAAAAATACGGGCACAAAACCGTGGAACGGTGACGCAACTCCTCATAAACTTAGCAGTCAAACTCCGACGGACAACACGAACTGGAGTCTGAACCGAGTGACGTTGCCCACTTCTACGATCAATCCGCCGCCTCAATCTGGCGACACCGCGGCCTTTACGTTCAATATCACCGCGCCGACGACGCCCGGCGCCTATACTTTCCAATGGCGGATGATCGAAGAGGGCTTTGGGCTGTTTGGTGCTTCCAGCACGGCCGTGACGGTGACGGTGAATGATACGATTGCACCGACGACGCCGAGCAGTCTTCAGTCGCCTAGTAAGACCCACAACAGCGTAAATCTGTCATGGACGGCATCCACGGATAATTCGGGTTCGGTCACTTACGCTATTTACCGTAATGGCGGCGGCTCGCCGATTGGAACTTCTGCCACTACGTCTTTCACAGACACCGGTCGCAGTCCCAACACGACTTACAGTTACACGGTCAAGGCTTATGACGCGGCCAGCAACTACTCTGCTGCCAGCAACAGTATTAACGTTACAACCAATGTTGATCCATATGCGGATGATGATGCGGATGGCATACCCAATGTCTGGGAATCGGCTAATGGCCTGAACCCAAACAGCGCAGGGGATGGGCAACTGGACCCGGATGGTGACGGCCTGACGAACGTGGCCGAATATAACCTTGGTAAGAATCCCCAGTCTTACAATGCCGGCACAAGCACCTTGGGCGGAACCATTCCCGGGGGCTGGCCGAATACGGCGGGCTCCTCCACCTACGCGGTGGGCATGACCGCGGGGTCGCTCGGAGTCGACAAGAACGGCGCGGCGAACTACAGCATTCCGCTCTGGGTGGTGCCCGGCACTTCGGGTATGCAACCGCAGTTGGCGCTCAACTACTCCAGTCAAGCGGGCTCAAGTTGGCTAGGCTTTGGCTGGTCTCTGTCTGGGCTCTCGGCGATCACGCGCGGCCCCCAGACCAAGGCAACGGATGACAATATCACAGGCATCAGTTTTACGACTTCCGACCGGTTTTATCTCGATGGTCAGCGACTCATCGCGATCAGTGGCACGTATGGAGCCAATGGCACTGAATACCGCACGGAGTTAGATTCGATCTCTAGGATTATTTCTTACAATACGGCGGGCACCGGCCCCGCGTCCTTCAAGGTTTGGACCAAGGCTGGTCTGCTCATTGAATTCGGAAACACAACGGATTCCGCCGCGGAAGCTCAGGGTCGGAGCGACATCCTGACCTGGGCGGTCAATAGTATCTCCGACACGAAGGGCAACGCCATGGACTTCGTCTACACGGAAAACACCACTACAGGTGAGCACAGGATTGATCGGATCAACTACACGCGGAATACCGGCGCCTCGCTGACAGCCTATGCCTCGGTGCGCTTTACCTACGAGAACCGCACTGACACTTTCAACGGCTACATCTCGGGCAGCAAGGTGGCGCGCTCCCAGCGGATTAAGACAATCGCGGCCTATTATGGTGAAACCAAGGTGCGCGAATATACCCTAGACTATACGGAACGGACGAATACCGGGCGCAGCCTGTTGACAACCCTGCACGAAAAGGCGCCGGCCGATAGCCGTGAGTATCCGCCGATGACTTTTGAGTATGACGAGGCGGAGACCGGATGGACCTCCTTGGGTTCAGCTTGGAACCTGCCAGTTTTGATTGGCGAGCATCAGCAGACCAATGCCAAGGGCACGGGGTTTGTCGATTTGAACGGCGACGGTCGGCCCGACTTCGTGCAGTATCGCGTGTCCAATACAGGCACCAATTTGGGACGTGGGGCTTGGCTGAATACGGTCAATGGCTGGCAGGCGGCGGATGGCACCAGTGGCTCCGTGGATTATCGTTTGCCTGTGCCGCTCGCAAAGGATGGTTCCACGAGCAGCAGCGTGCGGTTTGTGGATGTCAACAACGACGGTTTGGTCGATGTGACGAACGGTGAGAAAGTCTATCTCAACACTCCCGGCACAGGCTTTGTGGAAAGTGCGACATGGGCGTTTCCGCGTCCAGCGCTCAGCAGCACAATGCGCAGTGATTTTGAGGAAGCGATTCGTGAGCACATGGGCTGGGCTCATGGCACGACTGTAACCATCGACGACAACAGTTACTATTATAGCGGCAGCTTGGGTAGCTTTCAGGATGTGGATGGTGACGGTCGCCCCGATTTCGTCGGGTATATGGGAACCTACGTTTTGAATCACAGTTCTGATCCGGCCTTTTCCTATTCCAAAACCGAAGCAGATGGCTGGCGCAATACCGGCAGCGGATGGGAACGCGCGAGTAACTACGGCGGAGTTTCTGATCGCGCCCAAGGCTTCCGATTTATGGACGTCAATGCCGATGGTCGTTTGGATATCGTGCGCAAATGGTCCGGAAACAGCACGATCACGGGCGAAGCCTATCTCGGCACCGGCACAGGGTGGTCGATTCAAGGAACCAGCAGTCCTTTTATCCCGCCACTTACCTTGAACGCCGGCACTGTCGGTAACGATAACGCACCTTTTGGCACAGAGGCAGCTGACGTTAATGGCGACGGGCTGATCGATTTGATTCAGAATAACAACTATGGCACCAATGATGCCCGCTTAGGCACTGGCACCGGCTGGACTTCTTCTGAAAGCGCTTTCTACGCCCCGTTTAACCTGAGTGACAACAATACGCCATTGGGTGTGGCTTTGATGGATATTAATTCCGACGGCTTGGTAGATATCGTGAAGGGTTGGTATGGCAGTCAAGAAGTGCGGCTGGGCACGGGGCGAGGCTGGAGCAGTAATGTCTCGGCATATAACCTGCCCCGGCACACCGCTTCTACGGGCCACCCAACGACGGGTAGCGACTTGATCGACCTCGATGCCGACGGTGCCGTCGACCAGATCTGGAGTTGGCTAGAAGCGGGTGTCACCGCCAACGGTGCCGCGCTTAATAAGTCCAAGCCCGCCGACCGCTTGAAGAAGATCACCAACGGCTTTGGCGTGGCGGCCCAGCTGGCGTATGCTCCGCTCACGGAGCGCGATGGCAGCGGCAATTTCACTGTTTACGATAAAGGCACGGGTGGCCCGACGGGCACAATGAATGTCATCGGCCCCATGTATGTCGTCAAAACCGTGTCCAACGACGATGGCGCGGGCGGCCAGTATGCCGTCAACTACCGCTACGGCGGGCTGCGAGCCGACCGGCTGCGCGGCAGCCTCGGCTTCGAGTGGACGCAGGCCACCGACAGCCGCACGAGCATCGTCAGCAAGACCACTTACAAGCAGGAGTATCCTTATATCGGCATGGTGGCTACCACCGAGACCAAGTCGGGGAGCACGGTGCTCAGTTCCTCCTCGATCACCTACGCCGACAAGAACACGACGGGTGCGGTGAGATTGCCATACGCCTCCGTGGTCACCCAGACTTCCAACGACCTGAATGGTGCCGCCATCTCCTCAAGCACGACGACCACCCAGATCGACACCTACGGTAACGTCACCTCAATGGTCGTCGATACGGGCGGTGGCTACACGAAGACCACGACCAATAGCTATACCGCCGACAACACGAGTCTCTGGCTGCTCGGTCGGTTGACCGGCTCCTCGGTAGCCTCCGCCGCGACAGGCAAAAGCACGCTCACCCGCGCCTCAAGTTTCACCTATCACGGCACCACGGGTCTGCTTGAGACTGAAACGGTTGAACCCGGCGACAACACCCTGAAACTCACCACGACCTACGGCTACGACGCCTTTGGTAACAAGACCTCGGTCTCGGTTGCGGGTCTGGCCATCACAGTGGACAGCAGCGGCAATGTGTCCACCGGCTCATCCGTATCGCGCACCTCGGTCACTGCTTACGACAGCAAGGGTCGCTTCCCGATTTCGTCCACCAATGCCCTAGGCCACACCGAGACCTACGACGATTATGACCAAGGGCTCGGCGTCCTGAAATCGCTGACCGGTGCGAATAGCCTTACCACCACATGGACTTACGACAGCTTCGGAGTGAAGACTCGTGAGACCCGCGCCGACACGACGGTGACCGACTACCGGTTGCGCTGGGCTGGCAGCGGCGCGCCGGCTGGCTCTCATACCCAGGTCGAAATCGAATCCACCGGCTCGGTACCGTCACTTGTGTTCAACGACAGTTTCGGTCGGCCGCTTTGGGGACTTGGCATCAATGGTGATGGCGCGATCGTCTACCAGAAGACGGCCTACGACAGCATGGGCCGAGCCTATGCCAAATCCAATCCCTACTATAACGATGGTTCCACCATCTATTGGACTCAGACTGCCAGCTACGATGCGCTCAACCGTCCGCTCTCCGTGCAGACGCCCGACGATACGTCGAGCTACGTTACGACCAGTTACAGTTACAACGGTCGCGAGACCTCGGTGACCGATCCCTTGGGCCGTGTCGCTCGTTCGACTGTAAACACCCAGGGCTGGTTGATCGAGGCTGTCCGAAACAATGCGGGTGGCGCGAACGACCGCGCAGTGGTCACTCATGATTACGATGCGCTGGGCAACCTTACTTCGACAGTGGCTGCCGGGGTCACGACGACGCTGGCCTACGATCTGCGCGGCCGGAAGACCAGCATGGTCGATCCTGACATGGGCACGTGGCTGTATCGCTATAATATCTTCGGCGAACTCATCTGGCAAAAGGATGCCAAGGGCCAGGTTTCTACACTCGCTTACGATGCGCTCGGTCGGCTGACGAGCCGGGTCGAGACGGAGGGCACGACCACTTGGACCTACGACACCTCGGCGACAAAAGGCGTGGGCAAGCTTCATACCGTGAGCGCGCCAGGCAGCTACAGCGAGACCTACACCTACGACAGCTACGGTCGTCCGTCTGCGCTGGCTCGGGTGATCGACGGCAGCACCTATTCGACTTCGCAGACTTACGACAGCGCGAGCCGGCTGCAAAACACGGTTTATCCGACGGGGTTCCAAACCCGGAACTATTACAACGCGTTCGGCTACCTGAAAGAAGTGCGCCGGGCGGATTCGGGCCGCACCGACGTTTACTGGATGGCGGACCATTACGCGGTGACCGGCCAGATCGACGGGGAGGTGTATGGCAACGGCTTGGTGAACGACCGGGTGTTTAGCGTAAAAACGGGTCGACTGACCGGCGCCGCGGTTGGCAAAGGCTTTGAGTCCTCCTCACCTTACTCGGTGCAATACCTGACCTATGCGCGCGATGCGATGGGCAACGTGACGGGGCGCAACGACACCGCGCCGGGCGTGGGCCGTAGCGAGGTATTTGTGTATGACGGGCTGGACCGGCTGACGAGCCAAACGGTGAACAGCGGGACGGCGGTGACAGTAGGCTATGATGCGAAAGGCAATATCACGAGTAAGTCGGATGTCGGCACCTACGCCTACGCGGGCACCGGGCCGCATGCCTTGTCCGGGGTATCCGGCGGCACGCTGGGCACCCAGACCTACGCCTACGACGCCAATGGGAACATGACGGGCGGCGGTGGGCGGACGATCACGTGGAAGTCGTTTAACCAAGTGGCGAGCATCACGAAGGGGAGTTACTCAAGCACGTTCAGCTTCGGGGCGAACCATGAGCGGGTAAAACAGGTGTCGCATCTCGGCACGACGATCTATGTCGGCTCACTCTATGAGAAGGTGACCAACGGTGCGGCCTTCGAGCACAAGCACTACATTTTTGCTCCGACGGGCCGCATCGCGGTTTACGCCGAACGCAGCGACCTGTCGAAGGACTTAAGATACTTCCATACCGACGGACTAGGCTCGATCACTGCGGTCTCAAATGAATTAGGCACCGTGCTGAAACGTTTCGCCTTCGACGCTTGGGGCAAGCGGATCGATCCGGGCACCAGCAGCGTGATCACCGGGACAACCGCGGCCGGGTTTAACCGTGGATTTACCGACCACGAGCAGCTCGATGACCTCGGGCTCGTCCACATGAACGGCCGCGTCTATGATCCGGTGCTGGGGAGGTTCCTGAGTGCCGATCCGTTTGTTGGCGACGTAGGGGATAGTCAGGAATACAATCGCTACTCGTATCTGACGAATAATCCGCTGGGCGGGACTGATCCGAGTGGGTTCTTCAGCCTCAAGGATGTGGTGAAAATCGTGGCTGTTGTTGCGCTTGCGTGGGCCGGTGCTGGTTTCGCGATCTACGCTGTTGGAGCAGGCTCTGGGGCTACTGTTGCAGGCTCATTTGCGGCCCTCGCTGGTAATGGGGCGACTCTTACGTTGGCTGGAGCGGTCTCCGCTGGTGCAGGAGCGGGATTCGCGTCGGGTTTTGCGGGATCATTGCTCAATGGCGGGAGTATTGGCGATGCGTTTAAGGCCGGTGTCGTTGGTGGCATAGTTGGTGGTATCGGAGGTGGCTTGGCTCATGGCATAGGAACACTATTCGAAGGTGTCACTGGTTTCGAAGGCTGGTCAGGACGTGCGCTATCGCATGGCTTGGTGCAGGGCGGGGCCGCAGAGTTACAAGGCGGGCAGTTCCGACATGGATTCTATGTAGGATTTGCTACAGCCGGAGCATCGCCGGGTATTGGTTTGTTGCCGAAGCAAGCGCGCTGGATTGGTGCAGCAGTAGTTGGAGGAACTGCGTCAGCACTTGGCGGTGGTAAGTTCGCCAACGGGGCTGTAAGTGGAGCGTTTCAGTATCTGCTAAACGACAGCCAACACGGGAAACGGAGCACAAGAGAAGCCATAGTTATCAATAAAAATACCGATGCCTACAAACGATTGAGAGCAGATGCGGAAGCGCAGTTAGAAGCTGCTCCCAATAGCGTAATCTTTGAGGTGACTAATTTTGAAGATGGTATCCGGCAAGTTGAGGCTGAAGCTGCAGCTGGTGGCAAATTCGACCGGGTTTTCTTTTCTGACCACTCAAACCAAAATGGGGCCTATTTTGATTCCAGTATCTTGTATATTGTTCATCAACCTGCAGTGATGACTGCTCTCGCAAATAGCCTGACACCGCGTGGCACCATTTGGCTAGATGGTTGCCTCACTGGAATGCATGCCAATAAGGGAATGGCGTCCCCAAGTGGCTGGCCTGCGAAAGACCTAGCTGTCGCAACGGGGCATGCAGTGATCGCAACGCGTGGATTAACAAAATTAAATGCGTGGTCTTTTGGGCCTTACATTCACGGAGCAGATTTTTTTAAACGTGCGCAACTGAAGGATTTTTACCGCTATAATCCATGATCAATTCAATCTGTAGAATCATTGCACTGTTGGCCTTCGTCAGCTGCTCTTTGACGGCTCAGGAGCTTCAGATGGAGCTCCGGATGGAAGTCATGCCGGAAACTGTCTTTACGAGATTGTTGCGGATCATCGGCAAGCAGAAGCAATCGTTTCTAATTACAACGACACTGATAAATGTAGGAGTTGCTCCGCTTACGGTTCTATGTGGTCCGCCATCTATCATTCAATTGCCATCTAAACGTTTTAGCTACGTGCACACCATACTCCCAAAAAGGAGCGCCAGTGGCACAGTTTTAGCAGTTCCATCACTATCCGATTTACGTCTGGTCACGCTTCCACCGGGCGGGAAGATCGACTTGGCACCAATTCAGACTTTTCCAACCGAGGGCGACCTGAGTGAAGGCAAATTTCAAGTTCGATATTATGTAGATCCCTATTTCCAGGAATCACTCGGAGTTTGGGTCGGGGAGTTGAGAGCCGAATGGCCAAAAGGGCCAAACAAAGACCTCAAGCAAAGACCTCAAACAAAGACCTCACGTCTTGACTCTTGATTGATGGTTGAGCGAAGCGGAGGTAAGGCATGGCGAATGCGTTGTTACCGATCTTTCTCTGGTCGTAAAATTTGCCAAATTGTCCTCGTAGGGGGTTGCGGGTGAAAACGAGCACATAGATTTGACCCACATGCGAGCGTCTAAAATTGACCCGCCCTGTGGTGACGCCGGCCGATCTTTGGAGCACCCACGCAGTGGGGCGAAGGTTGATGAAAGAGCGGACGGTGATTTTACGCCTGAGACAGCTTCTCCTGATTGGACAAGTTTTGATTGCGCAAGTAAGATTCCTCCGGACAAATAGACGTTACCCCTTATGGCAGTGAGAGTAGTTATCGTCGAAGATCACGAAATGATTCGCGAATACGTTCGAGGGATTTGCATGGATGAATTGGGCTACGAAGTAGTGGGCGAGGCAGAATGTGGAGGTGAAGCCGAAAACCTGGTCAAGAGCGCGAAGCCGGATATGCTGATTTCAGATCTAAAACTGCCTGATGAAGACGGGTTTGAAGTGGCCAAGAAAGCTCGCGCAGCACGTTCAGACCTCCGGATTATTTTTATGTCAGCCTACTGTGATGCGGTCACCGTGCAGCGGATCGAGCAAGCGAGGGCCCATGGGTTTATTGATAAGAATTACGGCAAGAAAGCTGAGTTCAAGCTGGCCCTGCAGACTGTGATGAGGGGCGGAACATACTTCGCTCAGACCTATAAAATTGTATTGAGCCAGCTGCATACCGATCCGCTTACCTTCTACAAATTGCTGACAGGTCGAGAGCAGCAAGTGATCGGTTTTATTGCCTGCGCCATGACTAATAGCGAAATTGCCGAGCGACTCAACCGGAAGGCGAGCACCATCGAGACCCATAGGCGCAACATCATGCGGAAACTAGGTATCGATAGCGCACCACGGCTGATCAAGTATGCGATCGATCACGGTTTTGTAAATTTTCTGACGCAGGTGCGCAATCCCCGGTAAGGAATCGTTCGCTTGGCGACCTTCATGTGCCTACCTCCGCTTGTCGACTGTCTCTCGTCCTTTTGTTTGTGAGCTTCGGCCCCGCATTCGCGCTGCTAGGCCACGGATACCGCAAGATTTGAGGTATTCAGGTGGCCTTATGTTACCCTCTCTCGCGAAAACCTAACAGTCTGTGGGAAACGTTCAGTTGGGGAAGGGGAGGTCATGCCGGCAATAAATGTGAAGACCAGGGCTATGGTGAGCCATAGCGAACCAAGGAAAATTACAGGCCAGAGTTTTTCTCGTTGCGGCGATTTTAGAGCGAAGGGGCCTCGGGCTGTTTCTCGGCCCTGATAGTGTTATACGGGCTTAAATTTCAGTTCACCTGGCGGTCGCGATTCGAGTCCTCCGCTTCGGGTGAGCTGGCAGGGTGTGGCGTATCTAGGCTGATTCCGCCCGCTTCGAGGTCGCGCCGCAGGCCAGCGAGGAATCTCGTTTCCAAGTCTGCGGGGCGGAAGGTGAATTCCACCATCCCTTGGTCTTCGTGAAAATAAGCGAAGATGTCGGCCAGCTCGGCGATGGCTTCTTCGGTGAAGTGCTCCTCGATCACGGATGGATTCCCGTCTACGGCGAGCAGCACTGGCCAGGGTTGGTCTCCTGCCTGGTCGGCGAGACGCAAGGTGAGCACGCCGCGGATCTGAGCGCGCGCCAGCCGGCGGTCAAAGTCGGCTATCCGGTCGTAGGCAAAGGCAAGATTGGCCATGCGCGCTTGGTGAAGCAGCGCATCGCGTTGAAGAAGAAGTTGGTGGAAGTTCATGGTAGTATTTTTCTTTAGTTCACGGCTAAACCGAATGCTCCGCCTGGCCTGCAATTTCTCTCAGGCTGACTCCGGCGGCTTTCATCCGTCTCGTCCGTGCAGTGATGGTTGCTGAGTGGACCGCTCCACGATTGATCGTGGCTGAAGCTTGGGTCGTGCGGATCCGCAGGGTCGCACGACTTTGCCTTTTATTTTATATGCTGACGCTGTCCTGACGTTTGCCTGACTTTGCTACCTCGTAGAAGTCGCTAACGCAGTGCTGACAGTAATCGCTCGCTGCCTGACTCAAAAAATCACGATTTCAATCGTGCCTCTGACGTGACATTGAACAACGATACCCATCACCAGCTTTTTCACATGCGCAAGGCCTATTTTAAAAAATGAAGAAAGGGTTGCCTTCATGGCGCCGCGCCCAGACGCCGCCTAATACGAGCGGCGCTTACTGTAGCTTCCCCTCATTGACCAATAACTCGTCGGAATAGCAATTAGGGGCCCGCGCACTTGCGGCGGGTTTGGGCCAGCGAGCTTAGCCTCACCCACCGAAAATGCCAGAGCGTGACTATTTTCAGGGCCGCACTAACTGAGGCGAGCAGGACAAGGGGCCAACCCTGCTGCAGGCCCATCACCAGTCCGAAAGCGATGGTGGTTAGGCCCGATAGCAGTACGCACTGGTGAAAGTGCAGTGAGACCGCACCGGTGCGGCCTGAATGACGTACGCTCTACACAGATACCGAGAGCAACGGGCTTCAATTATTGAAGCAGACCTGCAATCGATAGAGGCCGTTGTACCTGACTGTCGAACAAATGCCGCCGAAGTGGCGTTTCAAACGTTGGTTGGTTCTTGGGACGAAATTAAGGCGCTCCAGAATCAAGTATTCACTTTGATCGAAACCGACAAGAAGCCTGGCGTCCTGTTCGTCTGGACGAAAGAGGATGCAGTGAGTGCTTGAGTTGAAATGCCCTTCGCGCGAACGGCGGTCTCCTGTGCATGCTTTGCCTCGGGATGCCGGACGTCGCGCGCGCCTAGAACACAATTTGGGGCTGTGCGTGCTACTGTGCTTATGTCGCTCAATTGTCCCGGGATTCGATGCTCGCGATTCAAGGCTCCACGCGCTGGGTGGTGCGCTCGCCGATCAGTGTCTCTCAATCACACAAAGGGCCTGCCCTCTTTGGGCGGGCCCTCGACCTTAGTTGCCTTCTGAATCGGCTGTTTTCCAGCCGGCGAATGCCTCCGGCCACTCCTTCTCGGCAACCGCGAAGACCTCCGGCCATCCTTTCTTGATCAGGGGGGCAGAGGTGTCCTCATCTTGCTGTGACAGGTATTCTACAACCACAGCGCAGCGGTCCTGCCAGTCATTGGGATAGATGGCGCGGGCCCAACCGTGCATTCGACGGAGGTTGTTATTACTCAGTGTCGTTTTCGATTCTTGGTTCATGTATAGTGTAAGGCGTTTTTGTAACTTCTCTAGGTTTCTGGAAAACTGGCGCTCAGACGCTTTTGTTCGGACGAGCGCGCAGCATTGCCACCGCACGGTTTAGTGCGGCCGATGATTGTGAAATACTCCGGTCGTCGCGCCTCTTTGATTCTAACCGCTCGGAAATAGCGTGTTGGTCAAAGGGTCATGCGAGACCGGTCGCGCCAAGGAAGATACGTTGCAGCACGATCATGGGTCCTATGGATACGGGCTGGAAATTAGGCATCATGTGGATGGGGATGCGTAGGGTGGGCTGGATCATTAGCTTTGGCCCCCGGTATCGTCAGCGAGCGTCGAAATCGCCGGATCGCTTGGATGGTGCCCATGACCAGCAATTGGTCATGAGGGAGGATGTGCTCATTTGCCGCAGGCGTGATGATGCGCAGGCCGTCACGTTGTATGCCGACGACCCGAACGCTCGAACGCGCGCCGAGACATAACTCCTTTAAGGATTCACCAATCGGCGAATCCCCGACGTTAAAAGTATCCAGAACCACGCTGGCGAAGCCAGGTCCCTCTTCGGAATGGCCATTATCTGCTTCGAGAAGCGCGCGGGCTTCTTCGAGTCGATCGCGCGGGCCAAACAATAGTACCTTGTCGCCCGGGTGTAAGGTGTGATTTCCGCTGGGTGCATGAATCAAGTGTCCGTTTCGTTCGATTTCGATAACGGCACAGCCAGAGCGCTGCGGAATCGCAAGTTCGGTGAGAGTTTTTCCGGTGTGGGTGGACCCTTCGGGCAAAATCACGTCGATGAGCGCAACATTCCATGCGTCGAGATTCTCTCCGAGTGACGCGCGGGCCTGGGATCGAATTTCCCCGAGATCGGCTCGCCGGTCGTCCAGCACTTCCTGCACGGATGAATGCCACTGACTATGCCAAAAGATGAGACGTCGTGAAAATAGGACGGCCACGATCGTCGCGCCGATAGCGATGACGAGCCAGCCCCATGACGCAAAACGCGCACTCGGCAGCAGTAAGTAAAGCCAGCTCGCGAGGCTCAACAGAACGGCTGATTTGATGGTCCGCTCAATCACGGTTCGAGGCAGGCGATTACTTTCCCAAACCTCCCCCATGAGCATCGCGAGAGCCGAGCAGTTGCGCCAGATGGCGACCAGTGGCACCAAAACAAGCAGAGCAATGCAGGACCAAAAAGCGTAAGCCACAACCGAAGTATCAAAACGCTTCATGGTTTCGGTCTCGATGATCGCTTTCAGCATCATATCGGAAAAGATTAGCAATCCGCTCGCAAAGAGCAGTTCGGCCGCAATTTGACCTAGACGCGGACGGAGGAGCTTCCACCACGGTGTGCTTGCCGGGCGATCCCGCAATTGGATGAACCACGCATGGTAGGCCTCCAACGATCGGGAAATCCATCGCGGCTCAATTATGGCGACGGCGCCCAATATCCTCTCGCGACGCCGACTCATGAATGGTGTAGCCAGGATGGTCAGAATCGATGCTCCCACTGCGACTGGATAATAGGACGCTGGTAGGATCGCGGTGGTCACCCCTAGTTGTGCGATGATGAACGAGAACTCGCCCAACGGGGTGAGGAGCAAGCTGGCGCGGCGGGCCTCGGCCGGCGGAGTGCCCACAAGCATGAGAGCGAAACCGCACGCCAATGGTCGCGCGACAAGTGCGAACGCGGTGAGCAAAAGCACCGTCGGCCATACGTCCGCGAGCAGTCGTAGATCGATCATCATGCCGATTGAGACGAAGAACACGCTGCTAAACATGTCGCGCAGGCCGCGGAAAGATGACTCTACGCCGAGCTTTTGCGGGATCTCGGCCACGATTGCCCCAAATAGAAATGCACCGAGCGCAATGGAATAGCCTGCCTTGGCGGCAGCCAAGGCGAGCGCAAATAAAAGTCCGGCAACGATTACGGTCTGCATTTCAGGGTCGGCCCGCGATTCGAGGCGACGCATGAGTCTAGGGACCAGCAGCAATCCAGCACCGATCAACAGCACAACGAACGCACTCAAGCCGCCAAGCAATCGGCCAAGTCCATCTGCATTGGACTGTGCGGCGGTGGCCTGGCTCGCAAGAATCGTGAGCATCGCCACGGCGACCACATCTTCCAGGACCGTTACGGCAAGGGCGGTTTGAGAGGCGCGTTCATGCATCCGTTTTTGCTCAGTCACCACCTTCGCAATTACTGCCGAACTGGATACCATGAGCATCGCCGCGACGAACATCGCGTGCAGGGGCGTCCACCCGATGAACGACCCGGCAATTTCGGTTATCACGAGAATACCGGCTGCGCCGAGTCCGGTTGCGATGAGGGTGCCCGCGCCCAGCCGAGCAAACTTCGACAGGCTTAGCCCCAGTCCAATTCCAAACATCAAGAAAACCAGGCCAACCTGCGATAAAGCCATGATCCGATTCTCGTCGACAATCAGTGAGAACGGTGGCGTATGCGGACCGATGATCATTCCGGCCACGAGGTAGCCGACGATCACGGAGAGACCGAGGCGCTTGGATGCTAGGCCAGCCGCCCCTGCGGCGAGGAGGAGAACTGAAAAGTCCCGTATGAGATCGATGCCTTCCATGGTGGGTTGATTTTACTCTGAATTATTACGTCAGGCGGACATTCGCTTCGTTCTGAAATGCGAATGATTGAATCGAAGAGCCATAGTGCCCTTTGCCCGCTCGCGAGCGGTCCGACACATGCGGTTTGATGATAGAGAGCGTTTCGCCCTACGCGAAGGCGCAGTCGAACATGGAACCAGATCGGCACGCAGTATCCGCGAACGCCACGGCGTATGATTCCATATTGAGTAGGAGGCGTCAGACGGAATATGCATCGCCGTGTCGCTCTCGAGATGCCGGTCATACCCAGCAAACCGCAGGGTTACTTCGCCTTCAGTGACGAATACAACATGTGCCGCGGACGCCGCTGCAATGCTCGGACCAACTTCTTCGTAGGCCGAAAGGACAAGACGGGAGAACGCGGGAGCCTCTCCGCTAGGAGAATGCTGCACCGTCATTGAGATAATCGGGACAAATTCGGTTTTTTTATATTTCATCGTAAAGCGGTTTTGAGTTAGGGCTGTGGAGCCAGAGCTCCACCGTCGGTTTCCCAACGGCAGAAGGGGTTGTCGCGGTAGGTGGAAATGATCAGCGCAGGCTCATTCTGCCGAGATGCGCGGGACCAACCGGTCGTTGCGAGCATCGGCTTACTTTCATGAGTGACATCGGCTACAGAGCCAAAGTCGCGGCTGTTTTTGTGCCATAGCATAACCGGCTGCGATACCGGGTGGGAGATGGCTGCGATCGAAAGATCTGGGAACGGTGATTTCATAGTGGAGATGGTTGAGTTGTGCGGTGTGTTGTCCTTGTCCGGTGGGTTGGTTCAGGCGTGCCTAAGCTCCATCCGGAAGTCTTGCCCCCGGGTGACATTTGCCAGCGTACCGGCCTCGTCATCAGTCAGCATGATGTCGGAGGCTTGAATCAAATCCCGGAGTTCGTTCGTTGAGGCAGGTGAAACGAGCGCGGAGCTGACCAGTGGCTCGCGAAGAACCCAAGCAAGTGCGATTTGAGACGAGGTGGCCGTTCGCCTTTCGGCGACCTTCGCTAGGGCCGTCAGAATAGCGTCACCGTAGTGGTTTCCAAAACGTTCGTTTGACCAGTTTCGGTCTATGTTGATCAACTCCCGGATGGATAGCGGCCGTTTGGCCAGAAACCCGCCGGCAAGCGGGGAACGCGCAATAAAGCCCAGCCGGTGTTCACGACACATCGCAAGCGCCTCGGTTTCGAAACGCGTCCGAGTGATGAGGGAGTATTCGATTTGCAAAGCCTCGAAACGGGCTTGATTGCGCAAGCTTGAGCGGTGTAACGAATCGTTCACCCGCCAGGCGGGAAATCCTGCGGCGATGACGTAGCGCACGAGCCCGGCTCGAATGAGCTGGTCAAAAGCCTCGATTACATCTGCAAGGGGAATAAGCTGTTCGTCCCATTCACAGACCAGCAAATCCAGATGCTTGACCTGCAACCGCCGGATTGAGCCTTCGCAGCTTTCACGGATGAGATTTGAGAACATAATGCTGCCTCCATGCATTGGTCTGAACAAATTGATGCGCGTGGCTAGCACTAGGCTGTCCCGAGGGATCGCTCGACTTTGATGCCAGCGTCCCGCGAGTTCCTCGGATCCCGAATTCCAGGGTTGGTCTGAGGCCGAACTGGGGCAAAAGCCGTGGGTTTGAATAAAGTTTCCGCCTTCGGCACGGTATGCGTCTAGCAACGCCAGTGATGCTTCTTCGTCACGAACCCAGCCGAACTTGGTGGCGTTGAGGCACAGCTCCGAAACTTGTAGATTGGTGCGTCCGAGTTTGCGTTTGTTCATGACTGTAAAGCGAAGGGTTGGGTGAATTGGTGATTTGAGGCGAATAGGCTCTCGGCTTGCTGCGGTAGGGGCGAATGCGCGCAATTTTGCACTTGATCGATAATGCCCTCGATGGCGACGACGGCGCCGAATGCGTCGTAAACTCCGACGAGTCGATCTTCGACGGTCACGGCGGCTTGGTGGGCCGCCTTAATCCGGTAGGTAACCGTGGCGCGGTGCCGGCCTTTCAAGGCCCTATCGATTGCCGCCGCCGTTCCTGGCAGGTCTTCGGCAACGATCAGGTTCGCGAACGATAGGCTTCGGTTTTTGATGATCCGGTGGGAATCATATCCGGTGACACCCAAGAATCCGTCGCTCACCCATTGCATCGTCCACAACCGGTCATGGTGGCGCCGATACGCGAAACCGCGCAAGTTCATGAGCACCCTACGTAACAAAGCTGCGGCTTCGAAAGGATGGATAGAATTGTTAAAGGGAGTGGGTTGGATATTCATGCTGAACATTGGGCTGTCGTAGTTTTAGTGACTAAGGCACAGGTGCGTGAGGGGTGCTCGGCGGGTGTCTTCGCCCGAGTACGAGATATCGCTAGCCGTGAGTAGCATTCCTGCTGCAATTACTGCCGGCATCGCGAAACAGATTGGGCATAGCAAAGGACGGCTCCTGATTCGCATATTGTGCGAAGTTGGAGGTCGCTAAAACCCAAGGTTGGGAGGTTGAGTCCGGTGAGGCTGAATCGGTGGCAGTGTAGTTTCATGGCGGCACGAAGTCGTTAGGCCAGTGCCGGATGCTCGCTAGCGGTCATTTTGGGTGCGTGGCGCTTCGAGACCTTTTGGAAGAAAAGGTTATTCGGGATTCGGAGCGTGCCTCCGTCCGCGGTTCGCAACGTGGTGTAGACCAGATTTAGATCGATGACCTTGCCGAGAATGGGATCGTCGCCGACCAGCTCGATCTGGTCGTCGATTTCGAACGGCCGAAATGCGACGATCAAAAGTGAAGCAAGCATATGGCTGAGGATGCTCCACATCGCGACGAAGCCGATGGCGACTAGACTCAGCACCGCACCAAGCAACGACCACAACCCGTGGAGGTCGATGCCCATGGCGAGAAGGACGCCGAAGCCGGCAATTCCAATGACTATCCAACGGACAACGCCGGCCGTAATCCGCGACTTGACCGGACGCATTGGGCGGGGTTGGACGGGGACGCGCGGTTTGCGTTCGAGTAAATAGGTGGTCAGGATCGCGGCGACCAGAAGAGCTGCCGGGCCGAGATAATACTGCTGAAAATGTGCACTGAATTGGCTGAGGATTTGCATGATAATTTGGTGCGGCAGGTGCCGTGTGGATGAAGATGGGTTCGTGTGTCGCTCGCCACGTGGCGGTGGCGTCGAACGGTTAATGCTAGGAGGCGAACGCGAGCTGCGCAGGCAGGGCGTTGACGGGAACCGGAGCGGTGACGCGCCGGATCTTCAGTTCGCGAGTTCCGCCTGGGGTGCTCCACTTGACGATATCGCCTTCCCGGCAACCGATGAGCGCGGTGCCGATGGGAGCGAGAATGGAGAGACGTTTTTCGTCCACGTTTGCGCGATCAGGAAAAGTGATCGTGTATTCCTCGATCTCGCTGGTTGCGAGGTCTTCGAATTCGACCCGCGATTCCATCGTCACGACCCCGGCCGGAATTGCCGCCGGGTCGATGATGGCTGCTCGATCGAGTTCCTCACGGAGATTTTTCAACGAGCGGCTGGCATTCGAGTAGAGAGCCGTGGCAAGGAGGAGTCGCAGTTTGGAGTTATCGTCACGCGTGATATAGATGGGAGTGTAGTTCATGATATTTTTGTTGTTGTTTGTGCGGCAGCTTTCCGGACCGGAGTGGTCCAGATTATGCGCGGCAGAATGGGGAATTGGACTAGGCTACGACCGTAGCGACGTAGGGGTCTTCGACTGTGAGAAGGGGGCGCATTTCGTCCCGGTTCGTCGAAGTAACGCGTTGGCAACTCATGTCCTCTGTCTGCAGGAGGATATGATTGGGGAAACGAGCCTCCGGAGTGCGCCCGGGATTAAGATAGAGCGTGGAATCCTTTTGTTCGCACCAGTGGAGGGGATCATGGACATGTCCAGAAAGGACCACACGTGGAGCATAGCGACGGACCGAATTGACCAGGTCCGGGTCGCCGGCATCGCGGCCGCTCGTTTTGGTCCCCACCAAGGTTTCAGTCGGTGGGGCGTGAACGATCCAAATGTCTGCTTGGCCCCCCTTCGGGCGAGTGGTGCAGCCGATATTGAGCAACGAAAGGCCGTCGAGAGAGATACGCTGGCCGTCCACCCACACGTTGGGGCGCGCGAGTTGGCGAAGCCAATACGCGGGCGTCCAGAGTTCAGCTTCGGCGTCCCACTCAAGATCGTGGTTACCGCTGCACAAGCATATCGGGCGCTGATAGTCGTTGATCCAGTCGGAGACCCAATCGATCTGCGTTTGATGCGGAGCCGCGTCAGAGAGGTTGAGCATGTCGCCCGACATCACGAGAAGGTCGTGAGCGGGAGCATTGTCAGGCAGCCAGTCGAACCAGCGCTTGTTGAAGTGAAAATCAGTTACGTGAAGAATGGTCATGGTGTGGATTCCAGGGCGTGCCCGCGCTGGTGGTCGTATGGACACACCTTCGGGCGGAGTTGATCAGGATGATCCGCGCGAGCGCGAGGATCGGGTTATTCGCAAGCGCGCCGAAATCAGGCGCGCCGGAGCCGCTTAAATTTTCGTTTTGCCCGGTTACCGCGCTCTCGGTCTGTTCGCGCGATTTGATTCGCGCCGACCTTTAGCTCGCGGCCCCGGGCTGGTCCGGGAAGATATACAACGCCAAGCCCGCCGCCATATGCTGGCGGGCGCAGAAAATATTTTTCTGGGACGTGTTTAGTTTCAAGATTGCGGCACTCATGGTACAGGAATATTTATTGTCAAGCATCATGATGGTTTCGCGGCGCACCGCGCTGCATTTGGGGCGGGCGGCGTCCCTATCATGGCTTGTACTATACGTCTGTTGAGTTCGAAAACTTCAGATTATTTGTTTCCTACGAGAGCGGCGATGATCGCCAAAATGCCCAACAGGGCGACCAAGCGAAGGTAAGGAAAATACCAGTGGCGGTCCTCGGGCGAAGGGTTCGCAGAGGTTTCGTTCTCGGGTTGCCGGGACCAGGGAGCGCGTGGGAACCACGGCTGGCCGTCATCCGAAAGCGAAGGGTAGCGTCGATGTGGAATAGGTGGCGGAATATGGCGGCGATCGGCGTTTGTCCTTTCCTCCCCGGATAAGGGGGTTTCGTGAGGAGATCGACCAGCCGCACTGTGAGCGTCGGGGTTTTGATGGGGTTTTGGTTTCATGACGTAATCTTAACAGCATGAACCGGCGCTGCATAGTGCGCTGATCGACGCCCAGCCATGCGATTACTGCATACCTCCCAGAAGCCGGTAAATACTAAGCCCGCCTTTTTCCGTGGGCGGGCTTTGCGCACGGAAGGTCGCTTAGCGGTCAAGCGTGATAATTTGCGGCGCTACGATCTGCCGCGGCGGAACGTCGACTCGAAGAACCTTCGCCCAGCCGTCCGGATGCGCGGTGATGACGTATTCCTGGCCTTGGCGGATTAGCAGGGCCTGATCCTTGGCAAGGATTGTGTTCACGTCGCCGAGGCGAACCGTGGCCACGCCCTCGGTGACGAAGAGAAGATGGTCTGCAATCTGATTCGTTTCGCGTATCGGTGTTTCACCACCCGGCGCGAGCCGCAAGAGCGAGCAGGTAAAGCCCTCCTTCGCAAGAATGGTCTTAATGTTGAGGGGAGCAGGGACGGTATCGATAGTAGTGATCTTAGAGGTCATGATGATTTTGGTCTGAGTGGTATCTAGATTGTCCGTAAAAGGACTGTTGAGCCTGCACGCAGGAGCGCACGGCATGAGACAAGGGCCAGCGGCAATGCCGCTCGGTGAAACTGCTGACCGGCACTCGGAGGCCGTTCGTGATCAGAGCCGAAACCAGCTCAGCCGCCGAGCCCGGTTTGGGTGGGACAGACCGCACGCAGCACGACTCCGAATTCTACGGAAGGGTTGAAAATGATGTTCATGGCTGTAGTCGGATGCGTTTGATATAGTCGAGATCGCTTGAATTGCAAACGAAGCTCGCGCTAGCAGCTAGCATCTGACCGCTGTCCCAGTTGCGCGGCTCGGGCACCGCTGGGCACCCGCAGCGATTTCGACAGGAAGAGGGTTCGATCGCCGCAATTGGGCTAGCGGTTGGTCAGACTCCGGCGATCGAAACGGCATTTTTGTGGCTTACATCCAGCGCTCTTCTTCACGTGACCGAAGATAGATAGTGGCATGAGTTTCCTTTGCGAACCTATCACGAAACTAGAGATCAGGCCGTAAGGACTTGTCATGCCCACTTGATCGGTCAACGAATTGTATCGTGAAAATCGGGTCGTGCTTGCCGGAAAAATTGGGACATCCAAAAACTCCGGGAACGGCTGAACCAGCTGGCCTGGCGGTAGCCGTAGAAGCGAAGAGACCGGTAAGCAGGGGAGTTATCAAAGTTTGCGAAAATAGCGTCCATCGTAAGATCACGATTGCACTACAGCTGACTATGCTCGTTGGCCTCGGGTTCTCAATCTATGAACAACAGTGGCTCAACGCAGCGGTGCTCAGCGGAATCGTGCTTTTGACGGCACTGCCAGTATTGATCCTTCGTCGCTTGGAAGTCTTCATTCCGCCGGAATTCGAGGTCATCACGATCGGCTTCGTGGTTGCAGCCCTGTGGCTCGGGGAAACCCGCGACTTCTACGGGCGGTTTTGGTGGTGGGATCTTGCTCTGCACACGACGTCGGGCGTGCTTCTGGGTATCCTTGGATTCCTGCTGGTGTATGTGCTAAATGCGCTGCCTCAGCTGGACATGCACCTGCGGCCGGGTTTTATCGCATTCTTCGCATTTTGCTTTGCGGTCGCGGTCGGCGCCTTGTGGGAGATTTTCGAATTTGCCATGGATACCTTGGCGGGGCTCAATATGCAGAAGCCGTTCTTGGGCGCCCCGTCCGGTTTGACCGATACGATGTGGGACCTCATTGTCGATTCGGTCGGAGCTTTTGTGCTCTCGCTTGTTGGTTACTGGTATATGAAGCGGGGCATGACCTCCTTTATCGAGCGTTGGATTCAACGGTTTATCGATAGTAACCCTAGGTTGTTTCGCACGAGGCGAGGGGAAGACGTCTGAACCGCGGGAGGCGTGACGCCGGTGGTCAGGGAATTAGGACGCGACGTGACCGCGCTTAAGCCACTACGCCATCGTCCGAAAACTAGCCGGCAACCATGATAGCAGGCGGTGCCCACAGCGACGATTCTGGAAGCGAGTCGCGCAGGGCCGGTGCGATGCCGCGGACCATCAATTGTCTCGTGCCGCCTGGCGTTGTGTGCCGAACGATATCGCCCACGCGACGCCCGATAAGTGCGGTGCCGAGTGGGGCGAGGACGGAGACTCGCTTGATCGCGGCGTCCGAGTGTTCGGGAAAAACGAGGGTGATTTCCTCCACCGCACCGGTGTCGAGATCTTCGAACTCGACGGACGAGTCCATCGTTACGAAGTCGGGTGGGGCCGCGTCGGTATCGATGATCGCCGCGCGCTCAAGTTCTGCGTTCAATTTAGACAAGGCGTCGTTGTTGTTAGAATGCAGTGCAATGACGAGCATCCGGCGCAGCTTCGAATATCCCTGGCTGACTAAGGCTGTCCGCGGCGTGAATAAGAATCCCGAGCTTTTTCGGAATGAAGACGATGCGATGGTGGAACTCGGCATCGGCAAAAACATGGTTCGCTCCATGAAGTTTTGGGCCGACGCGGCCCGGGTGATCGTTAGCGACAAGCAGGGCAAGTCGGGCGTAACGGATTTTGGACGTGAACTCTTATTGGGCACGGGGCCGACCGCCGGTTTGGATCCCTTTCTAGAAGACTTGCAGACGCTTTGGCTGATTCATTGGAATATCTCGACCGTCAAAGAGTCCCCACTGTTCGGTTGGGATTTCCTGATGAACCGCTGGCAGGATCCTTACCTCTCCCTTTCCAGGGTGCGCGACGCGTTCGTGAAGGCCACTGTCCACCGGGAGCGGGCGCCATCGGCACAGACTTTGGAGCAAATGTATGAGGTCTTCGTGCACACTTAAGCTGCTCTATTTTCGCGGTGAGGTTCGCGGTTACTGCCTGTGGCCTCATTCAAGTGTCGATATCGAAGCTCGTTACGAAGAAGCAAAACGTGAGATCACTCACGTTGGAAGTTGGGCCAAGGCAATTTCCAGTCTCCTGGACACACGGCCGTTGGTCGCCCGTCGTCACTATATCGAAACGGGCAACCTTCGCTTTCTCCGAGTCGTTTATTGCCCGGTCGCCGATTTGGTTACGCATTCGAAGCAAGAACCGGCTGATGCCGATGGTACAATCTTCGTGCCACTGTGCGAAAATCAATCGGAACATCGACGCGCGTTGTCCTTGGGCGAAGAAGCGAGTGCCACAAAGCGCGGAGATCTGATCCGCATGGTTGCTGTCCCGCGGCCGCTGGACCAGCTCTCCATCCTCCAGTTTCGTCGCAACGATACGACAGGTGGAACGGATAAGGGGCAAGTAGACGATCCCGGCAGGTTACTTGACGTCCGCAAATCGAGTCCGAAGGACGGCACCATCCGCATAGGATTCGGCGCCACCGAGGCATTGCGCTCGGGTGACGAAATCGAGGTGAAAGCCATCCTCGGCGGTCCCGAAGACCACGAAGCGTGCTTTTGGGTAAAGATTGTCGATCCCCAGGCCAAACCGAAGGAAACCGAGAAACCGGTGAAAGACGAAGAGCCGCCCATGGGGTTGCCCAGCTACGTCCTAGTCTACCAGGAAAAGCCTACTGAGCAACCCACGGCCAAAACCTGGAGTGAGATCGAGGGAGCGGGCATCTCAATGGATTGGGAGGTCGTGATGTATCCATTGGTGGACGAATCCACGCAACTCACTGCCGTCTATATCAACATGGACAGTCGCGTCCTCCGGAACTTCAAAAGTAAGCAGGGGAAGCCGGGATGAGGGTTTCACTGAATATTAAGCGGTGGCAATCGAGCCTGCGTATTCTCGTCATGAAGGACCAAGAATATGTAGTGGAGCTGAGGTTGGCTTCGTGGAAAGTATGCCGCCGGTAGCGGTGTTGTGGGCAAGTTGCTGTTTGGGGTCGAAGTTTTCAACGCCACGGCGATCGTAGTAGCAGTGGGCAGTCTTTCAGGGATATCCTTTGTCGCTTGCTGGCTGCTTGCCTATCGGGCGATTAAAGTCGATCCGCTTGTTGCTCTTAGGTGTGAGTGAACCATTCGCTTCGCAACCAGCGGAAACGACTTCCCCCACTATTGGGTTCGGCCCGCTAAACGTATGAGGGAATGGCACCATGCCGGGTGAGCGTGGTGACTGCCCTTGACGCAAAGGAATCGGTTGCTCGTTACACTGCTGGCGGCATGCGTCTATTTTCAATGATGCCGGTCGCGAACGCATAGCGGGTGAGCCCGGCGGTTTCATGGATGTTGAGTTTATCCATTACGTTCTGACGGTGCTTCTCCACCGTCTTGATGCTGAGGCCAAGGATGAGGCCAATCTGTTTATTGCGCGAGCCTCCGGCCACCAGTTGCAACACTTCGGTTTCACGAGAGGACAGGTGCGCGGGCGTAGCGGGAGTCAAGCCATGGGCAGAGTGCTGCTGGTGTGGGGTGCCGCGTAGGCGCCGGGCAATCGCCGGGCTGTAATAGCGCCGGCCTTGCACGACCTCGGTGATTGCTTTGGTTAAGAAATCCGCGGACAACCGTTTTTCTACGAAGCCGGCGGCACCCAGCTCAATCATCCGATTCACATAGGCTTCCTCATTATGAGCAGAGAGGATGATCACTTTCGCGGCGGGGTTGGCCGTGAGGATATGTTGGGTGGCATCCAAACCATTGAGCAGAGGCATGGCGATATCCATGAGGATGATGTCGGGCTGCAGAGTGCGGGCCAACGTCACAGCCTCATGCCCGTTGCGCGCTTGGCCGATCACCCGCATGCCTCCGCTGGCTTCTAGCAGCACGCACAAACCCTGGCGCACGATCGCGTGATCCTCAGCTATCAGCACCGTGATTATTTTCGACGTGATCATGTGGTTTTGCTCGGATCCATCGGAATATCCGCGCGGACCAATGTGCCCCGACGGGGACTCGACTGGATGACGAGCTGTCCACCGACCATCTCCACCCGTTCTCGCATGCCAACCAGGCCCAAGCGCTTGCTTTTCCCGGGGGCTAGCACGGACCGCACATGGAAGGATTTGCCATTGTCGTGGATCTCGATGCGGACAGCTCCGGGAATCTCGGTGATGCGGAGCTCGACCACCGTGGCCCGGGCGTGACGGGCGACATTGGACAGGGCTTCCTGAGCCACGCGAAACAGGATCGTCTGTTTGCCATTTTCCAAACCAGGGAGGTCGTTGGGGGTCGTGAGGTGAACCTTGAATTTCCGGCGCGTCTCGAGGTTTTTGCAGTAGGCTTGGAGGGCGGGAATCAGACCGAAGTCATCGAGCACGGCTGGACGCAGGTCGCGTGCGAAACGGTGCACGGCGAGCAGGGAGGTTTTAACCAGCCGGTGAGTCTGGGCGATATTGCGGCGCAAGGTCAGTGGGTTCACTTTGGCACGTTTGCCCAAGGCTCCGAGGGCGGCATTGATCCCGACCAGTGTCTGCATGACGTCGTCGTGCAACTCGCGGCTGATCTTTTTTCGTTCTTCTTCTTGGGCGGTGATGATCTGGCGGGTCAGGTTGCGCAACTGGACATGCAAGAGCTGGGACTCGGCGAGGAGTGCGCGTTGGCTCTGTTCGCTTTTTCGCAGCGAAAGCTCCACTACTCGTGAGCGGGCGATTTCACGCTTCGCCTCTTGGTTGGCGGCTGCCAGCACGGCAGTGCGACGCTCGGCGGTCGCAATGCGTTGGCGTTCCGTGATGTCGTAGAAGCAGTTGATCGCCCCGATGATTTCTCCGTGCTCATTTTTCAACGGGTTGATGTTCACGATACAAGTCAGCCGGGAACGATCAGGCCGTTCGATGATCACTTCCGTATCCCTCACCTCCGGAATCCGGCCCTGCAAAACTTCTGCCATGGGACATCTGGCGTGGAGGAGCCGCCGGCCATCCGGACGAGACATCCGGAACGAGCCACAAAATTTTTCGCCGCCGGTGTGGTGCGCCGGTTTGCGGCCCCATAGCTCCACCGCGCGGTCGTTGAAATCCTGGATCTTCCCGGAGGCATCACAGGAATATACGGCCACAGGGCCCAGCGTGAAGAGAGTGCGGAAACGCACCTCGCTCGCACGCAACGCCTCTTCCATCTGTTTGCGCTGGGTGATGTCACGGATGTTGCACTGGATGATGGCGTGGTCGTCTTCCTGATAAAGGTTCGCCACCACTTCGACCTCTTGCGGATGGCCATCCCGGGCTTTGAGCGGGAGGTTCTCGTAGCGGACTTGGTGACTCTGCAGCAATTGTCGGAACATCGCCTGACTCACCGCGGCATCCTTTAACAGACCGATTTCGAACAACTCTTTGCCGATTAGTTGATCGCGGGAATAACCCAGCAATACCGTCATGAAAGGATTGGCGTCGGTGATCTTGCGTGTCTTGGGGTCCAGCAGGAGGACGCCATCATGCGCCGCTTCGAAAAGCCGGCGGTAACGGATTTCCGACATCCGGAGTTTTTCCCCGGCCTGCTTGCGTTCGGTCACATCGCGCATGACCGTCCGGCAAGTCGACTGGTCCGGCAGGTGCTGGGCCTCGAGGTGCACGGTGCGGCTGGCCCCTCCGTCGGGACCGAGCGTGACTTCGCAAGTCTGGCGATCCACGCTGGAAAAAACGCGGGCCAGAAAGGCGTGGAGCACAGGTTGCTGGCCAGCTTGCAAGTGGCGACCCAGCAGCCGCCCGTTTAAGTCCGCGCGCGCCTGGCCAAGCAGGCTGGCGCCCGTCAGATTGACCAGTTCGATCCGTCCGTCCGCGGTCAGGGAGAAATAGCCGGTCGGCGAGAAGTCATACAGGTCGGTGTATTTCTCCAGCAAGTTCTCGGTATGCGCACGGGATTCCAACAACTCGGCATTCTGCATTTGTAGCTCGATCTGGTGGACCTGTAACTCGTGCACCAGACGCTGGGCCTCTGTGAGAACGCGGGTCTTGCGCGCCTTCACGTGGAGAAGGAATAACTGTTGCTCTGCTTGCTGGCGCAAGGTCACGGCCGTGAGGGAGCTGCTAGCGAGCGGAGCCGGCTTGCAGCGGTTTTGACTCGGTTTTGTCATGACCGGGTCTTCTCCTGCCGGGCTAACCGGGTGGATTGTTTCGCCATGAGCTTTTGCAAAGTAGCATGCTGGGCGCGCAGTTTCACTTCGAGGGTCTTGGCCTCGGTGATGTTCGCGAAGGTAATGACGACGCCATCGATCCGGTCGTCCATCGTGCGATAGGGCATGATGCGCAGGCTGAACCAGCGGCCGTCCCGCGCGGCGGTCGGCTTTTCGATAGACTCCAGTTTCCGCAGCACGTTGCGGACATCCTCCGCCAGCGACGGGTAGTCGAGGTCAGACACGAGGTCAGTAATGGGCCGACCGACGTCGCCAGGGATAAGTTTGATGATCTTCGATGCCTGCGGCGTAAAACGGCGCACATTGAGATCGTTGTCCAGAAAGAGAGTCGCGATGTCGGTGCTGTTCAGCAGGTTTTTGATGTCGTTGCTGGCGCGTGAGAGTTCGTCGACCTTGGCCTGCAGTTCGGCATTCAGGGTCTGGAGTTCCTCGTTAAGCGATTGCATCTCCTCCTTTGAAGTCGTGAGCTCCTCATTGGTGGACTGGAGTTCCTCAATGGTGGATTGGAGTTCCTCGTTGGCGGAGCGGAGTTCCTCCTGGGAGGTTTGCATTTCCTCGCTGCCGGCGCGGGCTTCCGTGCGAACCTGGACGAGTTCCGCTTCCAGTTCAGCCAGCCGGGAGTGAGGGAACGCAGATTTCCGGGAACGAACGGGGATCCTGACGGTGGCCGGAGCAGCAACATCAGTGAAGACGATCATCACGAGCCCATGCAGCAGACCGGGCTGCTCCAGACGCTGCAGCGTGACGTTAACCCCTTGCACGCCGGTATCGGTCGCGAGGCGCAGTCGATGGAGTTCGATCGTGTTTTTCTGGCGGAGTGCTTGCTGGAAAGCGCCGGACAGCTCGTGGCGCAATTCTTCGCGGGCCATCGCAAAAAGATTCCAGTTGGCCTTCCCTGCGGCGGGTTCCAGGTATTTGCCGGTGCGGCCGCTGATATAGCAGATGTCGCCGTGATCGTTTACCAACACCGCCGCTGGCGCGTAACGCTGTAATACCAATTGGTCGGCGACCGTTTGGAGACTGACGGGGTTCTTGGCGGCGGGTGAGCCCGAGGGAAGCGAGCCACCCACCGGCGGTAGCGCATTAAAGGAGGACGGGAATGTGACCGGCTCGGCAGCAGAGGATGACTCGGCGCGGCGAAAGAGGCGCGATTTTGTGTCAAACGCGGTAAATAGGTGGGTGGCGTTGCCGATCGTCTCCGCGCTGCCGAGAAACAGCAGGCCGCCGGGAGCGAGGCTATAGTGGAAAAGCGGGATCAGTTTTTTCTGCACCTCAGGACCGAGATAGATGAGCAGGTTGCGGCAGCTCAGGATATCCAGCTTGGTGAATGGCGGATCCATGATGAGATTTTGCGGAGCGAAAATGACCATCTCGCGGATTTCATTGCGCACCC
This sequence comes from uncultured Opitutaceae bacterium, assembly GCA_964525935.1. Lineage (GTDB taxonomy): Bacteria > Verrucomicrobiota > Verrucomicrobiia > Opitutales > Opitutaceae > UBA2377. The sequence continues at coordinate 222,052 of CAZGJZ010000004.1, forward strand.
GGTAACCGCGTTCCTCCTTGGTAAAAAAACGGAGCAGGCGTGCTTCCGAGACATCGGCGGCGATGTTCAGAGGGAAGAAGCCGGCGCGAGCCTTGTTGATGGCGTCACTATCCAGATCGGTCGCAAAGATCTGGAGGGTGAAGTTGACCCGGAGTTTAGATTGCTCGAGAGCCTCTTTAAAGACGATCGCTAGCGAATAGGCTTCTTCTCCGGTAGAGCAACCGGTCACCCAGGCGCGTAGTGCCTGGCCGGGTGTGCGGTCGGCGAATAACGCGGGCATGGCAGTGGTGCGCCACTGCTCCCAAACGGCAGGATCACGGAAAAAATTAGTGACGCCGATCAGCAGTTCTTTGAAGAGCAGATCCAGCTCTTGGGGATTGGCCCGCAGGTAGCGGACGTAGGCGGCGGTGCTGCTGATCTGGTGAATACCCATGCGGCGCTCGATACGGCGGTAAAGCGTATTGCGTTTGTAGAGGGTAAAATCATGGCCGGTCTGGGCGCGGAGCAGAATGACGGCTTTTTCCAAGGCGCTACGGGATTTTTCCCCGAGGTTGGCTTCAGTTGGCACAAGCACCGGAGGATAGCGCAGGTAAGCAATGATCTTATCCGGCAGTTCCTCGACGGGCGCCACGATGTCGGCCAGCCCGGCGTCGATGGCGCTGCGCGGCATACTGTCGAATTTAGCGGAGGCCGGGGTCTGCACCAGCCCCACGCCGGCTTTTTCCTTGATGGCGCGAAGGCCGAGGGTGCCATCGGAGCCCATGCCGGATAGGATCACTCCGATACTTCGCGCCTGTTGGTCTTGGGCGAGCGAACGGAAAAAGAAATCGATGGGCAGTCGGAGGCCGCGGGCCTCTGCGGGTTCGAAGAGGTGGAGAATCCCGTGGAGGATCGACATGTCCCGGTTGGGCGGGATCACATAGACGCAATCCGCCTGCACGCGCAGGTGATCCCTGACTTGGATAACCTTCATGCTGGTGGCCCGCTGCAGCAGTTCGGGCATGATCCCTTCGCGGTTCGGATCGAGATGTTGAATGATGACGAAGGCCAGGCCGCTTTTCTTCGGGACGTGACGGAGAAACAGTTCCAAGGCCTCCAAGCCTCCGGCGGAGGCGCCCAGCCCGACGATGGAAAACGGCGGCCCCGCAGGAGGCGGATTTTTTTTAAATGGCTGCGGTGGAGGTGCGGATCGAGAGGGAGCTGATTTTTTTTTCATGGTCATAGCCGCTCGCGGCGCGCTATTGATATTTGCCCCGCCACGAGGTTGCGAGGGCTTATTGCAATGGCTCACAGGAAGAAGACCTCTCGACTCCCGTGTAGTGTCTGCCGGTAGGTGAATACCTTAGTCATCGGCGATGATGGCGCAGTTATTTGGGAACATATGGGGTCAGATCAGGCCCATGCCTCGGTGGCCGTAGTGGATCACCCCATAGAGACGGGGAATCTCTTCTGTCATGCTTGAGCCTAATTTATGTTTTATTGCCCTCAGAATCTTTCTCGCCCCGTCATGATCGGCCAAGCCTGTGCGCGTTTGCGTAATGGGAGACTTCGCCGATGAAGGCCCGGGTCTTTATTGTCGATGACCACGCGATGATCCGCCGCGGGCTGGCCGCGATGATCACCGCAGAGGCGGATCTTGAACTGTGCGGAGAGGCCGATGATTGCGCGGTGGCGACCAGTGAGGTGGCCCGGCTGCGTCCGGAAGTGGTCGTGGTTGATATTTCGCTGAGAGGTAACAGCGGGCTGGAACTCATTAAGAACATCCAGGTGCTCGATCCTGCCATCCGCATCGTGGTGTTGTCAGTGCACGACGAATCAATTTATGCCCTGCGGGCGCTGAAGGCGGGAGCCAAGGGCTACGTGATGAAGCAGGACATTTCCAGTAAAGTGATCGATGCGATCCGGAAGGTGCGCAAAGGACAGTTATATGTCAGCGAGCGGGTAGGCAGTCAGATGCTCAACCGCTTGACCAAGGGTCGGGATGAGCAAAGCGATTCTCCTGTCGCCGGCCTGAGTGACCGGGAGCTTGAAGTCGTCACCCTCATCGGATCTGGCTTGGCCACGCGGGAGATTGCGGCGCGGCTGCATGTAAGTGTCAAAACCGTGGAAACTCACCGAGCACACATTAAGACAAAAATCCATCTCAACACTGGTAATCAGCTCGTGCAATTTTGCGTCCGTTGGGTCGAGGAGAGTAAGCGGCTCGCGCTGGTTCCGGGCAGTAATCCGCCCTTGAGTTTTCCGGTAAGCACACCGGTTTCAGCAAAAACTAGTAACGATCCCCTGATCGTGGTTACACCGAAATCAGCGGCGACGTCAGGTCTGAAATCGCGGCGCGTGGTAGCGACGCGACGGAGTTAGTCCAGCCTGTGGGCGATGCGGCGATCGGCTAGGGATAGTGTAATCCATTAGTTACATTCCTCGGATATCCCTGAGTCTATCTCGCGGTTTACCCTGAGCCATCGCTCATGGGTCGGCAGGTTACGATGCACCGGCTGCCCCGATGGTGAGTCTCTTGGGCGAGTGATAGGATGAGGGGATGATCAAAGGATTTGTGAAAACGCTGACGACTGTGGGTAAGCTGCCAGAGAAAAATGGGCGCAAAGACCCGACCCAAACGAAAGGTTTTTCAGGCGTCCCCGCCCCGATGCAGAGCACGCTAACTGCGCCACGGGCGAATAAGGATAATCTGATGATGAAACCGGCGGCCAAGGTTACTGCTTCAAAAGAATCTGCGCCCATCTACGTGTTGCCTCTTCCCTTGGGGGTGGAACAGGAGTCAGGCAAGCCGCTGGCACGAAGCCGGATTGGCACCAAGAAGACGCGGGTTTTTGTGGTGGATGATCACGCGATGGTGCGGCGCGGTCTCGCCGCCCTGATCGGTGACGAACCTGATCTAGAGGTGTGCGGCGAAGCGGCGGATTGTGCCCACGCTACCAGCGAAGTGGCGCGGCTGCGCCCGCACGTGGTGATTGTGGACATTTCCCTGCGCGGTAACAGCGGGCTCGAACTGATCAAGAACATCAAAGCATTCGATCCCGGGATTCATATCATGGTGCTATCGGTGCACGATGAGTCGATCTATGCTTTGCGGGTGTTGAAGGCCGGAGCCAAGGGCTACGTGATGAAGCAGGATTTGGCCAGTAAGGTCATCGACGCAGTCCGGCAGGTGAGTGCGGGCCTGATGTATGTCAGCGACGAGGTGGGTAGCCAGATGCTCAATCACTTGGTGCGCGGCGAGACTGGCCCGAGTGATTCGCCGGTCGCCAACATGAGCGACCGGGAGCTCGAGGTGGTTACTCTGATTGGTTCCGGCCTGGCGACGCGTGAGGTAGCGCTCCAACTGAACGTGAGCGTCAAAACAGTGGAAACCCACCGGGCTCATATCAAATCGAAGGCCGAGCTGACGAGCGCGTCCCAGCTCGTGCAGTTCTGTGTGCGCTGGGTTGAGGACAGTAAACGCATGCCGGCCTGATCTGCGGTCGAGGATCATTCCATGAAAATCACCCTCTGGGGAATAAACTACGCGCCGGAGCCCACCGGCATTGCGCCTTTCAACCGGGAACTCAGTGAGTATCTGGCGGGGCAGGGTCACGAGGTCATGGCGGTTACGTCGTTTTCTTATTATCCGTCGTGGCGAAAAATGGTCGCCGATCGCGGTCGGCTGTTCCGCACTGAAACCATGCAAGGGGTCCGCGTGGTTCGATGCTGGTGCTACGTGCCGGGGGTGGTGAGCAACTTCCGACGTATCCTACATGAGCTGAGTTTCGGGGTGGTCTCCGCGCTGCGGCTACTTTTCGCGCCACGCGTGGATGTCTATATGGTCGTCAGTCCGCCGCTGGGCTTAGGTTTTTTTGCCTGGGTCATCGCAACTTTGAAGCGCAGCCAGTTCGTCTTTCATGTGCAGGATCTCCAGCCGGACGCCGCCGTTGGGCTCGGTATGCTCCGGCCAGGCGGGTTGGTGCGCACGCTCTACGCGCTGGAGCGCTTGGCCTACACAAAGGCCGCGGTGGTTTCCGGTATCTCGGAGGGTATGATGACGACTTTCCGGAAAAAAGGCGTGCCCCCGGAGAAGTGTATGCTGCTGCCCAACTGGGTGCGGGACGCTGCCACGCCCGCCCCGTCAATCGAGGCCCGGATCGAGGCCCGTCGCCATTTTGGCATCGTCGACGGCACTCTGCTGGCAGTCTATGCCGGGAATCTGGGCCGGAAACAGAGCCTCGAAATCCTGCTGGAAGCGGCGAGCCTGCTGAAAACCGGGCCAGAGGGAGTGAACAATCGGGTCCAACTGATCATCGCGGGCGATGGTGCGGCGCGGCCTGAGTTGGAACGCTGGATTCACGCTCATCCCCACAATGGGGTGCTCCAGCTGCTGCCACTACTCAAAGACGCCGATTACATGGCGCTACTTTGCGCCACCGATGTGGCACTCATCACGCAGGCCGCTGGCACAGGACAGTTTTTTTTCCCGAGCAAACTCCTCTCCGTGCTGGCGGCCGGGCTCCCCGTGGTCGCTGTCGCCGACGAAAGTAGCGAACTGGCGCGCGCCATCTGGGTAGGCCGGTTCGGCGCGGTCGTGCCATCGGGAGGAGCCGCGGAGTTGGCAGCGCTTTTGCAGCAGCTCAACCGAGCCCGCCCGCAACTCGCCGCATGGGCGGGGCGAACCGATTGGGTGCGGCAGTTTTCCCGTGAAGCCATCTTGCCGCGCTTTGAAGCCATGCTGCACTCACTGGCCCGAGGCCCGGGGACCATCGCGGCGGCGAAGGTCTCCACCGTGTCGCCGGTTTAAGCGATCAGCGAAATCCAGCCCGGTCGGTAGGTGTTTCCCTGATCCCGCTATGTGTCGGCATCGGGTAGACTTACTCACTTATGCTACCATTAACCCCTGTCGCAGCTTTGCCTGCATCCGCCAGCTGGCAGGATCACATGCGCCGGTGGCCATGGGCTGCATGGGCGCCGACGGCCGCGCTCCTCGGACTGTTATGGTTGCTCATTTTCAACCAGCAGCGGTTGGAATGGACGGTCAACGTGGTCTATTCCTACGGCTGGGCGGTGCCGGTGCTGGCGCTGTATCTTTTGTGGGAACGCTGGGGTTCGCGGCCGCGGGCGTTCGCGCCTTCCAGCCGGCCATGGTTACTGGGCCTAGCGGCGTTGCTCCTTGTGGCTTTCCTGCCCGTGCGCGTCATCCAAGAAGCCAATCCCGACTGGGTGAAAGTCAACTGGACGCTGGCCGCGCTCGGAGTGGGGCTTTCTTTCCTCGCACTCGTTACTCTCGGGGGCTGGCGATATGCGCGGCATTTCTCCTTTGCGCTGTTGTTTTGCTTCACCGCGTTACCCTGGCCGGTGTGGATGGAGACGTGGCTCCTGCAGGAATTGATGCGCGGCAACGCGGCGATTTGCGCGGAGTTACTCACTTGGCTGGGCACGCCAGCGATGGCGCAGGGCAACTTGATCCAAGTCGCCGACCGTTGGGTCAATGTTGAGGAGGCATGCAGTGGCATCCGCTCGCTGCAGACTGCGTTCATGATGTCGCTTTTTCTTGGCGAGCTGCACCGCCTCACGGTGGTCCGTCGCGTCGGATTGGTCGCCGCTTCCTTCGCGCTGGCGTTTGTAATCAATATCCTGCGGACGCTACTGCTAACGTCTCTGACCGCTGGGGCCGAAGGTGCGGCCGAACGCTGGCATGATACGGTCGGAGTGGTGGCGATGATTCTTTGTCTTTTGGCGCTCTGGGGCCTATCCGAGTGGTTTCGGCCTCGGCGCGCAGCCTGCCTGCCGGTCGCCACGACGGATCCCTCGGTAGAGTTTCGCCGCCGGCCCTTTCCGCGTTGGTTCGCCGTGGCAGGTGTCGTCTGGCTCGTGACGGCGGAAACGCTGACCGGCCGATGGTATGCTTGGCACGAGGCCCGTGTGCCGCCCGCGATGGCCTGGCACGTCGCCTGGCCGGAAACGGCACCACAATTTAAGCGCGGTGAATTTGCCGAGCGCACGCTCGCGTTGCTCAAGTTCAATTCCGGCACCACGGCTTCGTGGCAGGCGGCAGGCGGTTATCCCTGGCAGATGTATGCACTCGATTGGTGGCCGGGCCGGGTTTCAAAATATCTCGCCCAGTCGCACTATCCGACCGTTTGCCTGCCGGCGACGGGCCTAACGCTCGTCGCGGAACTCGGCGGTTGGGAGTGCGAAGTGAACGGCTTGCGCATTCCGTTTGCGACCTACCTCTTCAACCAGGGTGGACATGACGTCTACGTCTTCCACGCGATCATCGAGGACCGGCCTCTCAAAGCCGATGAAATCTTCTCCTACGAACAGGTGGGCTCGATGGACCGGCTCCGCTCGGTGTGGCGGGGGGAACGCAATCTTGGGCAGCACGTGATCGGCATCGCGTTGCTTGCGGCGGGATCTTCGACCGAGGCGCGAGAGATCGTCAGCCGCGTCCTCTCGACGGTGATTCAACCGGGTGAGGCGCCTGACGCCGTCTTGGCCACAAACATTCCATGAAAAAGAAACCTGCCCGTTTGAAACGTTGGCTGCTCGGCAGCCTGCTCGCCTGCGTCGTGCTCGGTGGCGGCTACTATGTCGCGCGCTACCAAGTCTGGCCGGCATTGAAATCCTGGCGCATCACGCGCATGAATGGCGACGCCCGAGAATTCCTCGCTGCTGGTGATCCGGCCAACGCATTGCTCATTGCGCGCAAGAGCCTGCAGTCCTCGACGCGCAATCCCGAGGCATGGCGTATCGCCGTGGCGGCGTCCGTTGCACGGGGTCGCCCCGAGGCGGTGTGGTATCAGGATAGTCTCAGCCGGGAGGAGCCGACGCAGGAGAATCAACTCGAACTCGTCCGGCTCGCCCTGCGTTTCGAGGTGCCCGGCTACGCGCTCGGCGGCATCAAGGCCTTGGAAACATCGGCCGGCGAAGATCCGGAGTTTCACCGCTTAGCCGCGCAGGTCTATACCCGCACTGGCCAGCCCAGGGAAGCACGCATGCACTTGGCGGCGTTGACCCGGCTGCAACCGGACGACCACGAGGCTCAACTTGATCTCGCGGAGATCGATTTGACCGCCGATGTGGCGCGTCGTGATCTGACCCTGCGCGCACGCGTGCTTGGGCTCGCCGATCAGCCTGAGCTACGCACCCGCGCATTGACCCTGTTGCTGCGTGATAATCTCGCCGGTGCGGTGACGGCGGGGACCGATGAACTCGCGCACCGCTTGCAGCTCACCACCGATTTGAATTTGTCCGGCCGGCTGCTGGTGGTCGAGGCATTATTTCAGTCCGAGCGTCGGACTGCGGAACAGCGACTCGCGAAATTGCAGGTGGAGGTGGCGGATCGCCCGGCGGATGCCGCGCGTGTGCTCGAGTTCTTTACACGCACTGGACGCACGGAGCTGGTCCAGCCTTGGGTCGTCACACTGCCAGCTGCGACCCGCCAGCATGAGGAGGTGCAGCGCATGGTGGCCGAGGCGTTGCTCGTGCGGCGCGATGCGACTGGACTCGAGGCCTACCTGCGGAGCGCCCATTGGCCCACACGCGAATACTTGCGGGCGGCCTTGCTGGCCCATGCTTATCGGGACCTGGGCCGTGCGGCGGATTTCACCCAAGCCTGGAAACTAGCGGTGCTGGATGCGGGGGGCGATTTGCGTAAAGCCACCGCCCTGCTCGCGCGAGTGGACGAGTGGCGGTGGGTGCCTGAACGTCATGAAGTCGTCTGGAAACTCTTTGCCCTCGTGCCGACGAACGAGTCGGTGCAACACATCCTGGTCCTTTGGGAACGCCATCAGGGCAGCACCGTGAATTTGCAGCGGCTTTTTACCCGGATTGTGGAAGTTCAGCCCGCGGATGAGGTGGCGCGAAATAATCTCGCTTACACGAGTCTGCTCCTCGACGTGAATGTCACGCGTGCCGGTTTGCTCGCGGCGGATCTGACCGCGGCAAATCCCAGTAATCCCTATTACGCGACGACGCATGCCTTGGCCCTCTACAAGCAAGCTAAGCCGGCTGAGGCGCTGGCGCGGTTAGATGCGCTCAGTGCGAGTGAACGGGCCGAACCAGTCCGCCGATTGTTGCGCGCTCTTTGTCTTGCGGACTTGGGGCAATCCGGGCCTGCGGCCGACGAGATGAACGGGGTGGTGTTGGAAGATATGCTGCCCGAGGAAAAACGGCTCGCCAACTTGGGGCAGCTGGAGATTGCGCGCTTGGAGCGCAAGCAGGGCAATCGATCGCGGCTGCTGGCTTCCCGGGTGGGGCAGGAGCAAAACCTGGGCTCATCGGGCTGGCTCACGTTGGTCTCAGTGGAGACCCGACGCGCCGCTACCACGGATATGCAACTGGCCGATTCGCTTTATGCGGCGACAGACTGGGCTGGGCTGCACGAGCTGCTGCGGGCGGCGGACTGGCGGGCGGAGGATTACCTGCGCTCGGCACTGCTGGCGCGCGTGCTGCGTGAGCAAGATGACCTGCGCCTGGGACAAGAGGCCTGGCGACAAGCGCTGGCCTTGGCGGATCGTAATCCAGCCAGACTGCAGAATCTGCGCGCGTTGGTGACGCGCTGGCAATGGACTGCCGAGCGGATCGACACGCTCAACCTCATCCTAACCCGCACGCCGGGCGACCGCCCCCTGGTCGCCGAGCTGTTGGAATATTACCGCGCATCACGGCGCACGCCCGAGATGTTGCGCGTGCTTGGCCTATACATAGGCGACAGCAATGATCCGACCGACGAGGCCGTGGTCGCGGCCTATTACGGTCTGTTGCTCGACACCAATATGGCGCGAGCCCACGTCGTCGCCCGCAACGCGTTCGAAGCGTCGCCCGCAGACAACACGCGGCGGATGATCTATGTCTTTTCACTCTGGAAGCAGCGACGCGCGGCCGAGGCTAGGCCATTGCTGACCGAAGTTAAAGCGGGTGCATTTTCAGAAGTCGTGCCAATCCCGCTGCTGCGTGCGACCATCTTCGTCCAACTCGGCGACACCGAAGCGGCGCGCGCGAGCCTCGCGTTGTTCAACCAAGCGATTGCGCTGCCTGAAGAGGTGGCGCTGGCTGAACGACTGGCCGGCCAGTTGGCGGCACAGCGGCTGGCGGGTGGCTGAACCCTGCCGGCTTATGATTGAGCCGCGACGTGCCGTGAGGCCGCCGCCTGCGGCGCAGACTTGGGCGTGGCGGGTTGGGCGCGGCGCAGCTCGGCGGCCTTGGCTACGGACATAAACTCATACATCGCATGCAGCCGGGCGAAATAATAGCCCCGAGCCCCATCGAGAAATCCGCGTTGAAATATGTAAACGTAGAGGAAACGCAGTGAGGGGCGGAAAGGCAGGTGGTGGGACCAGCGCTTGAGGCGGCGCCGGAGGCCGACGGCGGAGGATTGTAGGAGCGGCTGGCCTGCGGCCGAGAGGCCGGACTCGAAATCGAGACGGGCCTCCCAGTTGGAGTAGCGGTTGTGCTTTTCGATGAAAACATCGATCGAGGGAAAGGCATAATGGTCCATTTCGCTGTGGAGCCGGCCGGTAGGGCCCGCCACCCGGATGTGCTCGTGCACTTCATTGTCGCCGCTCTGCGTGGCACCGTGCACCAGTTTTTCGTAGCGACCGAGGCGATGCTGGAAGAGCCGCAGATTCCAATTTGGATAGTAAGAGTGGCGCAGCCAGTCGCCCATGAACATGAAGCGGCGGTTGATCCAATAGCCCGCGCAACCGGCCCGGCCAGTGGCGAGCAGGGTGCCGATCTCGGCGCCCGAGCCGGACGGCATGACTTCGTCGGCGTCGAGGATGAGGACCCAGGCGTGACGGAAAGGCAAGGTGGCGAGTGCCCAGTTCTTCTTTTTGGGCCAGGTGCCGTTAAAGTGAAATTGAACCACCGCGGCACCGGTGGCGGTGGCGATTTCGATGGAGCCGTCGGTGCTCTGCGAATCGACGACGATGATTTCATCGGCCCACGCGACGGAGGCGAGGCAGCGAGACAGGTTAGCCGCCTCATTGCGGATTGGGATCAGGACGGAGACGGGAATTTTTGACGGGCTCATGGGAGGGAAAGGATGGGGTTGGGGCATAAAAAACCCGTCGCGGCGGAGTGCGGCGACGGGTTGATTTACAGGACCGACAAACGGGGCGCTGATTTGCATTAAAACATCGGCGGGGTGACCGACGTCAGGGCAACTCAGATTGCCACGCTGGCGGAACGACGGCGGCGAAGCATGACGATGCCACCGAGCGCCAAGGCGCCGGCGATAGCATAGGTCGAAGGTTCCGGAACTGGGGTCGCGATGAATTGGAACTGCACCGCGGCCGTGTTGTTTGAACCGTCAAACAGCGTGCCATTGCTGCCCGAGATGACCGAGGCATAGCTGTAGTCCTGGCCGTTGATCGTGGTGGTGCCGAAGAACTCCACGGGGATGATCGAATAATTCACACCGGTCAGGCCGTTGGGGGCCTGGAAGGGGGAAAGATTCAGGGTGTAGTTCTGCGTCACGTCCCAAATGCCGTCGCTGTCGAAGTCCAGCGCGCGCACCAAGCCTAAGCTCGAGAAATAATTCGCGGGCGACTGGGGTGAGGCGAACGTGAACGTGCCGGTGTTGAGCGTGCCACTGCCCATCGAGAGATCGAGCACACTGGGTCCGATGATTGGATTGTAGGTGACCGAGAACTGCGAGAGGCTGTTCGACGTGCCGGTGGTGACGACCTCCTGCATATCGATGCTGCCGTTATTGGTCACACCGTTGTTCACGCCCCCGACGAACGGCCCGAACGTGGCCTGGGAGCGAACGTTGACGACCAGAAGTTGAGCGTTGGCCGAGAACCCGAAACAGGCGAGCCCGAAGGCCGCCGCGACTGCGAATTTTAATTTAAGTTTCATTTTGTTGGTTGGTTGAAGGGCGTCTTCTCGTAGCGGATTCCCTCTTTGCATTAAGGTGGGTCACTGTTTCCGGCACTCAATAGCCGTGGCGCCAAGTATCCGCTGACACGGGCATCGGGGTTTCTCTCGGTGCCATCAGGGTTGTGAACCTGATCCACGTGGGCGTGCCGGATTTCCCGTTACTATCATGCCGGGCGAAATATCTCGCGTCACAATAGTCATGGCGCCGACTAGACAACCCGTGCCAAAGGTCGGCTGTGGAAGCGCGTAGGCCCGGACGCCGCCGAAGGCGTCACAGGTTTCATTTAAGTGCTCGGGAGCGCGGCAAAGCCGGCGAGATATTCGCTGGCGATGCGCGTCACGGAAAAATGACGCGAACGCACTTCCGCTGCGACCGAGGCGGCCGGCCAGTCGGCAAACTCAGTGGTGGTTATGCTCACGATGGCCGCGGCGAGTCGCGCGGCGGCGTCGGGCGCCGTGTGGTCAAAGCGGCGTGTGAAAAGTCCGGTGCCGATGGCGTCGTCGAAGCAAGCGAGGTTGGAAGTAACCACGGGGCATCCGCGAGCGAGCGCTTCCAGCGGCGCGACGGGTGAAGCCTCGCCCTTGGCGGCGAGAGATGGATAGACGAACACGGCGGCGGCGGCGAAATGCGTTGCCAGCACCGCTTCATCGAAGATTGGGCCAGTGAACTCGACGGCGTTTCCGAGTGGAGCGGCGAGCGATTCTAGCCGGTGTTGAAAGGCCTCACCGCCGCCGCCAAGACGCGGCTCCCAGGGGCCAACGATGCGGAAATGCAGCAGAGGCACCGAGGTGCGGGCGATCGCCGCAGCCTGCAGCAGCAGCTCGATGCCTTTCTCTGGATGAAGCCGGCCGACAAAGAGCACGAGGTTGGGGTCGCGCACGATGATTGTGGCTAGTGTGACCAGGGGCGGCAGGGGATTGGGAATCACGCATACTCGTGCGGCTGCGGAAGGTGTCTGCCGAATCATGGCATCGGCGATGACACGAGAGACGGTCTGCAGCCAGGCCGCGCGGCGATAGAGCAGCATTTGCCCCTTGGGATAACGCTGCACGTGCACCCAGATGGGCCCGTGGCGGCGGGGCGAGAGCACTAAGGGAGCCCAAAAGGTGTTGGTGATCACGACGTCGGCGCGCTTCAATCGCCGGGCCACGCGGCAGGTATAGAGCAAGTCCTGCCATTTCTGCGCGAGAGTGGATGCGGGCGTGTCAGCACCCCGGACACGGATATGCCGCACGCCGTCGCGAACCTCATCTTCTGGCAGGCCGTCGCAGAGTCGGGAATAGTGCGTGACGTCATGACCGCGCCGCGCGAACTCCTCGCCCAGGGCAAACCAGATTTTCCCCACGGCGCCGCCGCGCGTAGTAGGCACGGGGTAAAAGGCGCCTTGAACGATCGTGATTTTCATACGAGAGGCCGCGTGGCTTGCAGGGCGGTGACCAGGCTGCGCGCGGCAGCGCCGATTTCGTAGCGTTGCTGAAAACTGAGCTGCGCGGCGGCGCGCATGCGCCGGCGGCTTGCGGCATCCAGGATTTGCCAGCGACTAAGCAACTGAAGCGTGCCGGCTGCGGTATCCGGCTCGACGAGCCCGACGCCGTCACTGGCGATTTCGCGCCAGATGTTTACCTGGTCGGAAATTAGCACCGGGGTCCCGCAGGCGAGCGCCTCGGCCACGGCGATGCCAAAGTTTTCCTGATGGGACGGCAGGACGAAAGCTTCGGCGGCGCGCAAGGCGCCCCATTTCACCTCGCCCGCCAGCATGCCTGGCCAGAGCACCGAGCCTGCCGGGCAGATGGCCGTGGCACGAGTTTTGAGCTGGTGCAGATAGGCCGCGTCCGCGCACGGTCCGGCGATGACTAACCGCGGCGGTGAGGGCTGGCTGGATGCAAGCCGGGCATATGCCTCGATAAGGAGGTCGACGCCTTTCTTCGGGTGAATGCGGCCGAGAAAAAGCCAGAAGGCTACTCCCTGCAGTTCAGAGTGGGCTTGAAAAAAGGCGCTCCGTTGGCCGGCGGCATCGTCCTTGGGCGCGGCGATGCCAAAGGCGACAACCTGCTCGCGGTAGGAACTGGCGGGAAAGGAGTCATGCGCCAACCGTCGTTCCACTTCACAGGTAAACAAAACGGCTGCGGCCGAGTGCAGCACGCGGCGCTCGGCGAACCACCAGTAAAGCCATTTCTTGATATGCTTGAGCGGGAACTGCCGCTGAAACCATGGATCGAGCATCCCGTGCGGAAAAATGAAATACCGGGCGAAGTGTGCCTGTTGCACGGCCCGGCCATGATACTGCCAGAGCCCGTGCACGATCACGGCGTCGAAGCGGGAACCCGCCTCGTGCAGCCATGACGCCAGTCGCGGCGCATAGCCATAGCCCGGCCGGACTGGACCGAGTCCATGAATGGGAAAAGGCAGAGCGCTGAGCCAAGGTGCGGCCGGCGCGTCGAGGGATACGATCTCCGAGGGATGGCCGAGCGCAGCCAGCGCCGGCACGAGCGAACTGAGACAGGCGGAGAGACCGCCATACGCCGGATTCATGGAATTGGTGACGTGGAGAATTTTCATAGGGCAAGTTGGCGATAGAGCGCCTCGTAAGCGTCGAACATGAGGGCGGGGTGCCAGCGGCGGGATTCGGTCAACGCCAGTTCCCGCCGGGCGGCGCGACCGGGCCAGGCGTCGGCGATAAGATGCGCGGCGCCGGCAGGATCGGCGGGATCGAAATAAACGGTGGAGCGGCCGCCGATTTCATTCATGGGGGCGCGATCCGAGGCGAAGACCGCACAACCGCAGGCCTGCGCCTCGGCGATCGGCCAACCGAAGCCTTCCTCCCATGACGGAAAGAGCAGCCCTTCGGCCAGATTGTAGAGCGCCTCGAGCTGCAGGTTGGTGACGGCGTTGAGGTGGATGATCCGCGGGCACACGCCCAGCGATGCGGCGTGGGCGGAATCTTCCACGGACAGAGGCGGTCCAACCATAACGAGGGCCGGGGTGGGAGTGAGCCGGGTGGTCAGTTCTTGATAGATCGAGAGAATGCCGGACCGGTTTTTATACCATTGGCCCCCGCCAATCTGGAAAAGGAATCCGTCCGGACCGAGCAGCCGCGGATCGAGGTCGGCTAACCGCGCGCGCGCGACCGCGGGTGCGATTGGCTGATAGGGGTAGTTGAGCGAATTGGGAATTACGGTGACGCGGTCGGGCGGCAGGTCGGTCAACTGGCGCACGTCCTCATGCGTCCGGTCTGAAACACAGGCGAGGTGCGGCAGGCGCGCGAGGCTGGCGAGAATCCAAGCCTGATAACGCCGGCCGACTCGACCGACGGTTTGTTGCGGAATTTCGCCGCGGGCGGCGCGGATCTGGAGCAGATCGTGGCAAGTGGCCAGGGCCGGCAGCCCGCGCACAGCCGGGACATAGATGGCGTTGGCGTGATCGGTGAAATGAACCACGTCCGGCCGCGTGGTCATGACGTGGCGGCGGAGTTGGCGAGGGAAGAGGATGAACTTGTCGAAGTAGCCGAGATATTTGGGGAGGCCGCCGTAGCGATAGCGCGGGCCGAACCGCGCGAGACGCAGGGTGGGCGTGAGCACGGTTACGGAGTGGCCACGCTCGATGAGGCCGGCCTGAAGCAGAGTGGTGAAACGGAGCATGCTCTGCTGTTCGTCTTCGGGTAGATTGCCGATTAATAGGATTTTCATTTGAGGGTGGCGGCGGGTCGTCGCGCGGAAGGCGTGGGTAGCGGAGAAAAGGCCGGCTCGGATTCGCGATGGGAGTGGGGCAGAGCGGGAGTTTTGCCGTCGTCGGGAAGGTTCAACGCGCCGAGCAACAAGCCCGCACCGATCACGGCAAAGCCCAGCACCGTCGGCGGCGCCCACTGGCCCTGGAGGATGGTCATGGCGGTGGCGGTGAAAATCAGGAGCGGGAGGGCATTGCGGTTTTGCCGCAGCGCACGCCACGCCAGCAGGCCGAGCCAGCCGGCGAGGATGAGACGCAGGATGATGAACGCGGCACCCAGCACCGGGCCGAGTTCGAGGAGCACCTTGCCCCATTCCTCCTCGGCGAGCAGGAAACCGACCTCGCCGGAAGTCAGCCGCGCGCCGACATTGGAGCCGGTGCCGATGCCATGGCCAAGCAGCGGTGCCAGCTGGATGAAGTAATAGGGATTGGTGAAACCATTCACCGTGCGATCCATTACGTTGGTCCAGGCGGCGCCGTCGCTGGCGTCCGCCACCGAGTTCCAGCGGGACATGAACACGCCGAGGCCTTCGCGGAAGACGGGCAGTTGGGACAGGCTCGCACCGACGAAGGCCAGCAGCAGGAGCGGTCGAAACAGCGCGGTGAACCGCGTCGACGTGAACGGGAGTGAAAATACGAAGGCGGCTGCAACCAAACCCGTGCCGAGCATCACGGTGCGGCTGATTGAGAGCGGAAGCGCGAGGGCGATGGCGAGTCCACAGCCGATGAGGAGATACCAAGGCAGGCGCTTCGCCCCGCTGATCTCATCGAAGAAAAAGGCGGCGCAGAGCGGAAAGAAAAGCTGCGGCCCGGTGATGAAGGCAAAGAGACCCGGAGGCCGGATGCGGCCCTCGGCGCCGAAGAGCTGGCCGACCTCGTCGTTGCCGACGCCGCGATTGATCCACGCCGTCATGGGCGCGTTGAATTGCCGCACCATGATCAGCGTCATCGGTATGGCCATCACGAGGAGGAAGGCGCCGAGGCGCTCGACATCGCGCCGGTTCAACGCGCGGCCCATGATCCAGATCAGCGGCAGGTGCAGATAATTGATGCGCAGGCCATAGGCGATGACGAGCAGGTTGCCGTGACCGCCAAGCAGTGAAGCCACGACCGAAAGCCCGGCCAGCACGGCGATAGCCAGAATGAAACGGTTGGTGGGGAACATCCCCGTGCCCAAGGCAAGGGCGTAGATCGCCAAAACGACGGGATCGCGCACGATGAGCAGCTCGTCGGCCATTCCCGGCAGCACCCACTTTCGTAACGCGCCCTCGATGAGCAGCAGGACCAGGTAGGCCCAGATCAGGGTCTTGAGGGCGGACTTCATTGCGCGCAGACGACCTGACGAACGCAGGCAGCCAGCGTGGTCTCGTAATTCTCCCAGGCGAATTCACCGGCGCGCAATCGGGCGGCCCGGGACATTTGGGCCAGCCGGTCGGGATCAAGGTGCAGGAGTTCCAGCCGGGCGGCGATCGCCCCGCTGTCGCGGATCGGCACAATGAAACCTTCGACGCCTTCGTGAATCAGATCGGGCCCGGCCGTGTGGGCCGTGGTGATAATGGGCAGCCCCATGGCCATCGCTTCCAGCAGCACAAGGCCGAAGCCTTCGAAGAGGGAAGGGAAGACGAACACATCGTGCGCTGCCATCTCGGCGAGAATCTCCTGATGCGGGCAACTGGGGATCCAGCGCACGTTTTTCAGTTCCCGGTCAAGGACGGCGCAAGGCTCGGCCGGCTTCCGGCCGATCACCGTCAAGGTGACCGCTGCGTGCATAGTGCGGCAGGCGGCAAAGAGATAGCTGAGGCCTTTGCGCTGTCCGAGCGAACCGACAAACAGCACGCGCAGTTTCTTTCCGGGCGCCGTGTCCGTGGCGGTGGAGACTGATTGAAAAGCCGGCGCGCCGTAGGGCACCACCACCACCGTGCCCTTGAAATCGGCGGCCTCGCTCAGGGTGCGGCGCGTGTAGGAGCTGGCGACGAAGACGATGTCGGCGAGCGCGAGCTCCGCGTCCTTGCGTTCGTTCTTGGCGATGCTGTCGCGGTTGCCACTCAGGGTGGCGGCCCACTCCGGTTCACGTTCGGCTTCCTCGAGCAACAGGGTGTGGGCGGCACGCCAGTAGCCGATCGGCAGGTCGTAAAGTGTGCGCAGTCCGTGTTGCCGTGCCGCACGAAAGGAAAACTCCGCGCCATCCTCATAGGCATAAACGCCGCGAAATGCCCCCGTGCGCAAGCGACGCGCCACGGTCCGGTCGAGTGCCTGGTAAACGCCATCGATGCTGAAACGGCCGGTTTCGTGCGCGACCAGCCGGCGCGGGCCAAGCTTGGACGCGACGAGCCGAACTATTTCGTGGAAGGGTCGCGTGTGAATGGCCGCCGTCAGTTCCGGGGAATAGGCGCGGCGCCGAAGCTGGCCGGCGACGCGCCGGGGCAACAGCCGCTCGAGCAGGGCGGGTGGCTGGAGATTGAGGCAGGTCCAGAATTCGGTGAGCAGGCCGGCGCGGAACAGGCCGAGGGCGGCGTGACGGACGTTGGCGTTGCCGGTGGGATGAGCGAAAAGGAGCATGAGGAAATCGTGAACGGTCAGGATTGGAAAAATTCCAGCCAGCGGCCCGCCACGATCGCGGGGGCGAAATGTTCGTCGTAATAGGTGCGTTGTCGGCGGCGGGAGGTCGTGCCGCTGAGAATGCGGTTGGCCAGCGTCCGCACCGGCCCGGCCAGTTCCGACTGGGCGAGAGTCGCAGGGACGACGAGGCAGTCGGCCGGAGAGCCGGCGAGTTCGCGGGTGCCGCCGCGGTCGGTGGCGATCCAAGGCAGCCCGGCCGCCATGCCTTCGATCAGACTGAGCGGCATGCCCTCGTTGTGGGTGGAAAAAAGGACAAGCGCATCGAGCCCGAGGAGGGCTTGGGCCTGCTGCGCGACAGTGTGATAGGCTCCGTGATAGACCAGCCGCGGATGGCGGGCAAAGCGCTCGGGGGGATACGCGGTGCCGGCACCGTGGATGTGCCACTCGACGTCGGCGAGGGCGGGCGTCTGGGCCAGTGCGAGGATTGCGTCGATGCCCTTTTCGGGAATCAAGCGGCCGCAGAAGCCGAAACGAAGTTGCGATTCGACCGCGCGCTCGTGGATCCAGTGGGCATCCACCAGACAGGGCGTGAGGTAAGGGAGGAAATGCGTGTCATTGCGGCCAGTCGCGGCATTGAGGGCCGAGCAGGTGGCCCGGCTGCAGCCGACCAATGACGGGGCGCGGCGCAGCACGTGGCGGAAGAACCGGGACCACGTTGCCTGTTCGGCCGGATCGGCGGCGGTGTGGTGGTGATGCACGACATGCGTCGCTGGACCGGCGGCGAGCCAGACGAGGCGGGCGAGGCCACTCTGACCGTTGGTGTAAACGACGTCCCACTGCACGGCGCGGGCGCGGACAACTTCGCGGAGCAGCCACCCAATCTTGGCGACCGGACCGGCGGAACCGCGCGCAACGGCGAGTTCCCGCAAAGTGATCAGGGGATGATTCAGTTTGCGGTGCAGTTCCGGGCCGAGGGAATTGCTGGTCGTGAGGAGGCGGACGACGTGACCTTGGGCGGCGGCGGCGGCGGCAAGGCTGACGACGTGACGCTCGATGCCGCCATAAGCCGCCATTTGGGGGGCATAAAAGAGGAGATTCATGGGGAGGATTCGCCAGCCGCATCATTGAGCGCGGCAAGAAAGACGTCGGTGACCCGCGGCAGCACGGCGACCGGGGCGCGCCGCATGGCGAGCCAGCGATCGGTGCGGGCCTCGTTGAGATCCGCGAGTCGCGTAAGGCTGGAATCAGTCGGCGCGGGAAAAAGGAGTGCGCGGCTTTCGCGCAAACGCCAGTCGTCACGGGGCACCAACACGGGCAGGCCGTGGTCAAGCATGGCGGCGGCGGCTCCGCTTTTGCCCACGAGTGCCCAGGGGTGCGGCGCGATGCCGAAGTCGGCGGCCTGGAGCACGTGAGAAACGATGGCTTCCTCCAACTCGCCGGTGACGCCAACCCGCACGCCGCGCTGGCTGAAGGTAGCGAGGATGCCGGTGGCGTGGCTGCCGGCGCGGCCGAGGGCCAGCAGAGCGGGCGTGCGACCAAGCCGGCGGGCGGTGGCTTGCAACCAATCGGCGGTGGCGGTGGGCCGCCATTGCGGATGCAGAGTGCCGAATGTGACGGCGAGGAGGGGCGCGGTTTCGAGATTAGGCAGCCAGCGATTGAGGACGCCAGGGCGCCCCGGAAACCCTGCGGCGACGGGGATGTTGCCGAAGAGTTCCAGCACGTGCGCCGGAAAACCTTCGCGACCGAGGACGTGCTGATAGGCGGCGTTGGAGGTGGAAACCGAGTCGGGTGCGAGCTGGTTGAGCAGGCAGAGCACCCCGCGACGCTGGAGCCAGCCGCTGGCGCGCGCGCGCCAGCTGGCGCCCGCCTCGAGCCCGAGCCAGAGTTCATGCAGCATGGCATGGCAGCGGACGCCGCGCAGGTCCGCGGCGGCTTGAAGCAGGTCGGAAGGCAGGAACCCGCGCGGATGGAACCCCTGTGCGACAATTTGCCAGCTCACCCAATCGGGCGCGAGACTCTCGACGTGTTGACGGGCGCGCATGAGCCGGTCGGCCCAAGGTTCGGTGGCAGGCAGCCGGATGAGGCGCCCGGCGGCGTGGCTCAAATCCACCACGCGTCCGATGGCGCGATCGTGGAGGGCGATCAAGGTGCAGGTGTGGCCACGCTCGACGCAGGCGCCCGCCAGGCGGCGCGTGTAGTCGCCCACGCCGTCGCGACCGGGTTCGAGCGACCCGCAAAAGAAGATGATTTTCATGGCCTCAGGCCCGGCGGTAAAGGCGGCCGATCAAACCGGCGAGCGTGAGGGTCGCGCGGCGCCACTGGGTGACGTGCGCGGAGAAAAT
This sequence comes from uncultured Opitutaceae bacterium, assembly GCA_964525935.1. Classification (GTDB taxonomy): domain Bacteria; phylum Verrucomicrobiota; class Verrucomicrobiia; order Opitutales; family Opitutaceae; genus UBA2377. The sequence goes on from CAZGJZ010000004.1 coordinate 241,549, forward strand.
TTGCAGCGGAGTGCCGGTGTGACGCCAGAATTCGCGGTCGGCGGCGCTGGGAGCCCGGCCGGCCAGCGCGGCCCGGAGGAACTTTTTGCGCCACGGTTTTTCGGCGCCGAGGGCGTGCGCCATCGTCCAGCCGCCGGTGCGAAAATCCATGCCCTCGGCCCCCATGATCGAGACGTTTTGCGAGGCGGTCATGATGGCAATGTTGAGGGCGTCCTGATCGGTCTTGTTGAAGGGATAGGCGGGTGAGGCCCGGTCGGGCTGGCCATCGCCGAACGAGAACATGGAGTGGGCGAGGCCGCCGATCTCTTCGCCGACGAGCGCCATGGCTTCGAGCCATTCGTGAAGGAATCCCTGCTGGCCATCCGCGAGGCCGATGAAGCCGCCATTGACGTAGGCGGAGGTCTCGCGCCGCACCAGCCGGCGTCGGGCGGCGAGGCAGGCCCGCCACGCGCCGCGGCGCGGGTGCGACTCGGGCATCGGTGAATTGACGTCCTCGACCAAGGCGACGCCATAGCCCACCCATTCCTCGAAGAACGACCAGCGCGCCTTGATGACGATATCGGGGTCAAAATAGTAGAGCCGCTCGGCGTCGGGATGCAGGTTGCTCCAGACGTGGAGAAGAAACTCCGGCTTGTAGTTGGTCAGGTGCGCGACGGTATCGAGGGCGATAAATTCCACCTGCACCGGATCGAGCGAGCGCGCCGCTGGGGCCCACGGCGGCACGGGCCCGCGATGGCCGCAAACGACGGTGCCGACGAAACCGGCGGCGATGAGCGAGTTGATCAACGCGGCCACGCCGAGCTGGTAGTCGCCTTCAAACAAGGTGACGACGATAGTTTTGAGCGGAGGAGGGTTCATGGGGCGGTGGTGCGACGAAACACGGACGGGAGGGAAAGGAGTGCGGCCGCTATCCAGTAACCGGCGACACGGGACGAGGGATGGATCCGCCAGGCGCGGGAAAAACAATCGCGGGACAATCGCGGGGCGGTGCGCAGGGGAATGCGTCCCGCGGCCAGCCAGGCATCGGCGGTGCGACGGCGGCGCAGGCCGGGTTCAATCGCGTCCCAATCGAGGTGCTGCGTCAGCACTTCGGCGCCGGCCAGCGCCATCGGGCCGGCGTGCGTGCTCAGGGCCGTGGCATGTTTGCGGTAGAGGCAAGTGTTTGTGCCCGTGAAAGCGAAGACGGTGCCAGCGCGAGCGCAACGCAGCCACATTTCACGGTCTTCCATGTAGCGACTGGCGGGATTGAATCCACCGACCCGCGTCCAGAGGGATTTTCGTAACAACACCGAGGAGGGCTGCACCGTGTAGTCGCCGAGGTAGAGTGAAAGCGGGTAAGTGTGGACCACCTCGGGGGCCGGAGCGCGAATTTCCAGCTCCCGGCCCGACTCGCTGTCGAACAGCACTGAGCCGGCGTGCACCAGATCGGCCGCGGGGTGTGTGCGTGCGCAGGCGACGAGAGTGGCGAGATGATCAGGCGTCCACACATCATCGCTGTCGAGCAGCGCGATCCATTCGCCCCGCGCGACAGCGATGCCGGTGTTGCGCGTGGCGGGGAGGCCCAAGTTCTTTTCGTGGCGCTGGTAGCTGACCTTTTGCGGGCCAGTGCTGGCAAAGGCGTGGACCAGGTCATCGACCCGGTCGGTGGAACCGTCTTCGGTCACGATCAGTTCCCAAGCCATAAACGTTTGTGCGCGCACGCTGGCAAGGGTCGCCGGCAGGTAGCGTCGGGCGTTGTAGGCGGGAATGCAGATGGTGATGAGGGGAATCGTCATGGAGTGGGCGCAACGCGGCTACGCTCCCAGCGGATCCCCGTGCGACGAGGTTTGGCGGGAACGCCGAAAGCGACGCAGGAGGAGGGAATCTCACCGGTGACCAGGGCGAGGGCACCGATCACGGCGCCATCGCCGATGCGGGCACCGCGGCCCACGCACGCACCGAGGCCGAGCCAGACATGGTCGCCCACTGTAACGTCGCTCGCGGGGTTGAGGCGGGTCGTCGGATCGTAGATGGCGTGACCGTCAGAATTCCGGACGTCCGTGCCGCGGGCGAACATGCAGTCCGCGCCGACTGCGAGCAGACGGCCTTCCTGGGAAACCAGCGTGCCGCCAATGATGGTCGTCTGCGCTCCGATCATGAGCCGGCTGGCCCGGTCCTCGACGCAAAGACGGGTTTGTTGCAACCGGCATTCGGCCCCGATGAAAAGTTCGGCGCCCTCCCCGGCGAGCGTCAGGGAGCAATCCCAGAGCCGCGCCCCCGGTCCGATGACCAGCCGGCAGTTTGCGCCGAGAACCTCGATGCGGGTGTCCCGCAGAACGGCATTGTGCCGCTCCACCCGATGGCCGGGCCCAACGGTCTCGAGCCGGGTGCCGCGCGACCAGGAGTAAGCCACGGCTAAGGCGGGCGACGCGCGGAACGTGCGGATAAAGTAGGACAGCATGGGAGGGTAATTCAGCTGACGGGTGGTCAACCGACGGGCAGCTCGTGGCCGCCGGTTTTTTGTCCGGCCTCCTCTAAGAGGTCGCGGCTCACAAACAGCGCGTCGGCATAGGCCAGCTCCAGCGAAGGCGTCCAGCCGGAGGGTGGATAAAGCGCGAAGAAGTGGTAGCCGTGCGCCTTCAGGTAGTCACCGATCTCGGCGAGATGGGAATTGCCGGTGTTGGCGGCCGAGAAACCCACTTCGCACAACACAAAGGAGACGCGATGGCCGTTGAGCAGATCTCCGCAACCTTGGAGCACACTGAGGTCGTGGCCTTCCGTGTCGGTCTTCAGCAGATCGATGCGGGGACTGTTTTTCCCGCACATATATTCGTCGAGCCGGACGGCGCGGACCGTCTCGCGGTGCCAGACGGCATCTTCCGCGGCTGTTTCATCCACGATCCGGGAGACAAACGAATCCTCGGCTGCGCCGACCAACATCTGCACGTCTGCGTTGGCGGCGCTGGCGGCGAGATTCTCACAGGTGACGCGTGGATGGCGACCGAAAGCCGCTTGCAGGCGACGAAACGTGGCCGGCACCGGTTCAAAAGAGACGATGCGCGCACGGGGAAACCAAATGAGGAAGCGTGCGGCGGTTTGACCCTCATTGGCACCGACATCCACGACGGTAATGAAGTCCGCCAGCGGCCGGAAGCGGGCGAGATCGACCTCGAGCCGGACGCCGCGCGGCAGCGTGGAGTGAGAGTAAAGAAACCAGCCGTGACGCTTGAGGTGGTCACGCAGTTTGTTTCTCAGGGGACGGAATATTTGGCTGATGCTCATGAGGTGATGGAGGGCGCGCAGGCGCGGCCCTCGGCGAAGTCGAGCCACGCCAGGCTGCGGCGCAGGCCCTCGGCGAACGGCACCGTCGGCTGATAACCGAGCTGGCGCGCGGCGCGGTCATGCGGAAGTTTCCAGGTGCATTGCTGCAGCAGCGCCAGTTCGTGGGTGAGTTGGGGGCGCGGCGCGGCGGGATACACCGTCCAGGCTCCTGCGGCCGGTGGCGGCGGCGACCAAGCGTGCAGCACCGCTTTCACGAGGCGCTTGGCTCGCGCGGGGATGCGTGGACCGAGCTGGCCATAAGTCCGGGAGAGGGTGAAGCCGGCCAGTGGGCTTTCCCGCTCGGGCCGGAACGATGGCACCGGCAGGGAGGCGAAGGCGGCCTCATCGAGGCCGAGGTGTCGCGCGATCGGCCCGAGGAAATCGCGCCACGTGACCGTCTCGGCATCGCCAATGAGGAAGGCATCGCCGGGAGCCTGGGCGATGGCGGCGAGATGAATGGCCTCGACGAGATTGTCCACGTAGAGGCTGTTGCAGATCCCGCGGCCATCGTGGAGCCAGGCGGCGCGCTTCAAGCGGAGGCTGGCCGCGGCGTCCGCTATCCACCGGGAACGCGGACCGAAGACGACGCCCGGCCGCAGGGCGAAGCCGTGCAGGCCGCTCTGCGCGCAACCGTGCAGGAAAGCCGCCTCGGCGCGCACCTTGGCATTGTTGTAGATGATTGAATGATTGCACTGTAGCGGAGTGGCCTCGGTGGTGCCGGAGGCGGGCGCCTGCCCGTGCACCGCGGCGCTGCTCAGGTAGATCACGCGGGGCACCCCGGCCCTGACCGCCGCGGTGCAAAGGATGGCGGGCATCGCCACGATCTGGCGTGGATCGCCCAAGGCCGCGTGCACCACGGCGTCGCAACCGGCGAGCGCGGTGGCCAGCGAGTCAGCATCGAGCGCGTCGCCGATCCGGCATTCGATGCCGAAGCGCGCCGGCAGGGCCAGGCTGGAGGCGCGGCGCACGACCGGCACGACCTCGTGGCGTGCACCGAGGTGAAACATCTCGACGAGGCGGGTGCCGATGAAGCCGTTGGCCCCGATGACAGCGATCTTCATGACTGAAAGGCCCAGCGACGGGCGTTGGTTTGTTCGATCCCGCCGAGCCAAGGCTGAGGCAGAATCTCCCGCCGGGCATAGCAGGCCTCGATAAGCTGGATGGAGCGCGCACCGGCACGTCCATCCACGAGTAGCGGGCGCCGTTCGCGAACCGCGGCGACCACATTCTGCAATTGGGCGATGAAGCTCTGCGGATTGGTGGCCGCGCTGGTGCCGAGGGCGTCGCGCAAAGTGCCTTGCAGCTCCCCGGGGAGGCCGTCGAGGGTCACGCTCAGGCCGTTGGCGTCATTCACCGTCCAACCCACCGTGCCGCGGGCGAATTCGAAATGGTAGTGCTGCGCCGTGGCCCAGTCGCGACTGAGCTGGACGCGACCGTTGATGACGCCGAAGCGCAGCGACACGACGGCATTGGCTTCGAGTCCCCCCATGGCGTCGTCGGCGTAGGCAAAGGTATCCGGCTCGCCGAGCCACCACAACAACAGGTCGAGCACGTGCACGCCGAGGTCGAACAGCACGCCGCCAGGAGTTTCGCGGCGTTGGAAAAACCCCGGGGAAGCCGCCGGCCAGGTGAACGGTCCGCCCTCGGTGATGTTAAAATTGCGCAGGGCGCCGAGCGGAGCAGTGGGTCCGCAAAGGAATTTCAAAACCTGGCTCGAGGGGAAGAAGCGTTTGTAGTGCCCGACGGCGAGCAGGCGATCGGCGGCGGAGGCCGCGGCAATCATGTGCCCCGCTTCGGCGCTGGTGGCCGCCATGGGCTTTTCACACAACACGTGCCACCCACGGGCGAAGGCGGCGACGGCCTGCTCGGCATGCCAGCGCGGAGGCGAGGCGATGATGGCCAGGGCACCGCGCGGACCGACCGCCTGGTTGAGCGTGTGGGACATAATCGCCTCGGGAAATTCCACCTGAAGCTGGTTGCGTGCGGTTTCCACCGGATCGACCAAAGCGACGACGCGGACTTCGCCGGTGGCCTCGAGCGCGCGCAGGGCGGGCAGGTAGAAAAGGCGGCTGACGGCGCCGCAGCCAATCAAGGCGACGGGCAAAGCATCAGTCGGACAGTTGGCATCAAATGGGGTCATGGCTTCACGAGGCGGCGCAGGCGGCGGACTATCCGGTTAAACAGCGGGCCTTGGCGGCGGCGTTGCTCCCGCTGCATGAGCCGTTGGCAGCGGACGGGCCCGATGAGCGGCCGGCCGGGATGGCGATGACGGACGATGTCGGCGAACTGGGCTAGAACGCGGTGGCAGTAATTTTTAGGATCAAAAAGATCCCGCCACACGGCCTGGGCCTGCTGACCCATTTCCCACCAGCGGGGACCATACGCCTGCAGGATTTCCGGAAGTTGATCGAGCTCCGCCTCGCGGACGAAAATAGCGCACGCGGTAAGGTCCGGACCCGCGAAGGGAACCCAGTCATCGCTGATGATAACCGGCGCGCGACCCAGGGCCATGGCCTCCTGCAGGCGGAATGATCCGGTGCCGGTGCCGCGGGGGCAGAGCGCAAATTTTGCGCCGAGGATATGGTGGATGTAGTTCATCTGATCGGGCCGGAGCGTCGGGTCCGTGGGATCGGCGTTGAATCGGCAACTCGGAGTCTCGCGAATATCGATGCCGGAGGTGGCGAATCGCGGGGCGAGGGCCAACAAGCGAGAGCGCACCGGGTGACTGGCGGCCCCGCTAAAGGCCGCGAGCAATGCTGGATCCGAATCAGCCCCCTGTGACTGGTGTTCAGCGATGAAGGGATTTAAGGTGCCGCGATAGACCCACGTGCGGTGGAGGCGCGGGTCGAAGTTCGCCTTGGGGAGTGAGCAATAGACGCCGGGGAAAAAGCCGAGAGGCGTGTCCTCCTCGGAGGCGACGTAGATTTTTTCGGGATAGGCGAGAACGAGAGGATGCGCTCGGAGCCGTGGCGCCCAGGTTTGCTGCGACAGCTGGGTTGGCTCGCACATCACGATGAGGTCCGCGTCGCCGGGCCCGGACGCCAGCCGGTAGAGCGGGTGCGGTGAGGCGGCGAGGGCCTGCCGCATTTGCCCGGCCCAATCACTGCCGACCAAGCCCCAGGGCTGCGGCTCCTGTTCGGTGGAGGCGAAATAAAAGCCGAGTGGCCGGAAGGAGACGGAAGGAGCAGAGGTCATGCGGGTGAGTTGCCAACGGACCGGCCGCGGGCGGCGGAGAAAAGCCAGCCAGCGAGGGCGACAATGTTCCACGGTTGGAGCTGGACGAGCCGGCGCCAGGCGGCGGCGGCGGCGACAGGATCGGTGCGCCAGGCGAGGCGGGCATTGACCCAAAGGTTGTCGATCAAGGCGGCACGGCGCTGCGGGCGCGGGATGAGCTCGTTGCCCAACTGCTTTTCGTAGAAGGCGGTGAGCCGGGTGCTCGCCAGGCGCGTCTGCCCCATGGCGCTGAGGGGATGCTTGCGGTAGGCGCAGCTGGTGCGGCCGGTGTAACGCCACGCGGCGCCGGCGGCCAGCAGGCGCAACCAGAGATCGAGATCCTCGCCGTGGGAGAGCGCGGGATCAAAACCGCCCACGCGGGTAATCCAGCTCCGCCGGAGGCAAAGCGTGGAGGTGCATTGAACGAAATTGTAGCGAAACATCACCGGTCCGATGTTGGCGAGATCCGCGGCGCTGGGTTCCGCGCGACCGGGAATGACCACGCCGGCGGCGTCCAGGAAAGTGACCCCGGAGAAGGCGACATCCGCACCCGCGGCAAACGAGGCGGCGGCGGCGGCGAGATGATCGGGTGCCCATACATCGTCGGCATCGAGGAAGGCGATGAATTCGCCCTGCGCGGCGTTAAGGAGGAAGTTGCGGGCGGTGGAGACGCCGGTGTTTTTCTCCACGGTGGTGACATGAATGGGAAAAGGGACGGTCGCAGCGAAACCGGCCACGCGGGCGGCCAGGTTGTCGAAGCGGCCGTCCTCATAGATGAGCACCTCGGCGGGCCGGAGGGTTTGCGCCGCGACGGCGCGGAGTGCGGGAATAATGTAGCCGGCGGCGCGGTGCGCGGGAATGAGCACGCTGAAGGTCCCGGGAAGAAAGTGGACGGTGGTGGTCATCCTGAAGCGAGGGCGGCATAGCCGTGGCGCCGGCCGCGGAGCTGGGCCCGGTGGAAACGGCCGGTGCGCCCGGGCAGTCGCCAGGCGCGGATACGCTCACGCAGTCCGGCGAAAAAAGCGGGACGGCGTGAGGTGGAATGGCCGAAGAGGGCGGGGCGGAGTCCTTCGAGGACCACCGTGGAGAACGCGATGCCCTCAACAAGCCGCACGAGATAATCCTCGGTGAGCCGCTCGGCGGGCATGAGGTGCTTGAGCGTGAGATCGGCGAAACAGGCCGTGCTGAGGCCGAGGTCGAAGGCGCACATCGCAAGATCGAGATCCTCGCCGCCCACGCGGCGGGTGCCCCAGACTCCGAGCCGCAAGTGACGCGGATCGCGGGCGCACAGTTGCAAGTAGTGTTCCCACACGGCGCGCCGGACGACCATGCCGGCCGTGGGAGGACAGGCGTCGTAATCGAGCGGTCCGGTCGCACGGCGGTCGGAGGTGAGCGGACGGATGGCGAGATAAGTCCACCACGAGCGCGTCCAGGCCTCGGGCGGAATTTCAAATTCCGGCACGAGCTGGCCGCCAAAACAGCCGATGCCCGTTTCGGTAGCCGCACGGGCGAGGGCGCACTCGGCGTAGTCCGGGGCGAGGATATTGTCGTCGTCCACGAACAGCAGCAGGCCGGCGCGTGCTTCGCGCATGGCGCGGATACGGGCGGCGGTCACGCCGAGCTCGGGTTCGCTGATGTGGCGCGCAAAGGGATGCCAGTCGAGCGGCCATTGCGGGGCCAGTGGCACCGTCGAAGCATTGTCGATCAGCAACAACTCCCAGTGTTCGAAGGCGAGGGTTTGGGCACGCAGCGCGGCCAGGGTGCGGGCGAGAAATTCCGGACGCGGATTGTGCGTGCAAACTGCCACGGTGAGTTGGAAAGAAAGTGATTTCACGGGTGGACTGGAGCGGGCGCGGTGAGTGCATAACGCAGGTGCTTCCAGGAATCCGTGGCGGCGGGTTCGGCCCGCACGGCGAGCAGGGCGTGTTTGATCGCGGTGCGGCGCCGGCCCCAGCGCAGGGCGGTGATCACCCAACCGCGGTGGCGGGCTGCCGGTGTAAGGTCGGCGGCGCCGGTGCTGAGCTCGCCCGGTGGCAGCGCCGGTAGGCCGCGCGCGGCACGGGCCTGCATCACGAGGCGCGTGCTTAGGTCGCGCTGTTGTTCACGGTGCACGAAGTTGGTCGAGCCGATGTGGAGACGATAGCGGAGGAGTGGTGCGGGCAGATTGGCGAGTGTGCCGTGCCGGGCGAGGCGCAGGAAAAGATCGAGATCTTCCGCGCGGTCGTATTCGCGGCGATAGCCGCCGACGGCAGTCACGGCTGCGCGTCGCAGCATCAGGGACGGATGGATGAGGGCGCCGCCATTGCCGCGGAGGAGTTCCGCTTCGATCGCCGCATGGGTCGTGGGCGGGGCATACCGGTCGAGCACGGCGCTGTCGGGATCGATGAACCAGACGGCGGAGCCGACAGCGACGCAGTGGGGATGAAGCGTGAGAAAGGCGAACTGCTCCACGAAGCGGGTGGGTTCGGCGAGGTCGTCGCCGTCCATGCGGGCGATAAATTCGCCGGTGGCCGCGGCGAGCCCGTCATTGAGCGCGCCAACGATCCCGGTGTTGGGTCGGCGGATGATGCGGATGCGGGAATCCGCGGCCGCAGCACGGTCGATCACAGCGGCCGAGCCGTCGGTGGAACCGTCGTCCACGATGATGAATTCGAAATTCCGGCCGCTTTGGGCGGAAATGCTGGCGATGGCCGCAGCGAGGTAGCGGCGACAATTGTGCACTGGCAGGATGACGGAGAGGAGCGGCATGGTCAGGCGGCGAACCGGAGCAGGGCGACGAGGGAACCGTAACAGGCATCCGGACTGAGGTGGGCGCGGACGGCAGCGAGGCCGGCGGCGGCGGCGCGCGCGTTGGCGGCGGGATCGGTGAGCAGAAGCCGGATGGCGGCGGCGAAATCCCCGGCGGTGGCGGCGGAGTAGATGGAGTTGCGCAGGAACGGAGCCCCCGTGAGCGTGATGGCGGAAGCAACCACGGCGCGGCCGGCGGCGGCGGCGTCCACGAGTTTGACATTGAGCCCGGATGCCTGAAGCAGCGGCACCACGACGACGGTGGTGGCACGGTAAAAAGGCGCGAGATCCGGGACGTTGCCGTGGAACATGACGCCGGCGGGCCGGAGCGGCATGACGCGATCGATCGAGCCGCACACGTCCAGCTGGGTGCCGGGCACGGCGGCCAAAACCAGCGGCCACACTTCACGCAGAAACCAATCGAGGCCCGCAGCGTTAAAGAGATTGCCACTGCCAACAAAAAGGAGGCGAGGCAGCGCGAGGTCCGGGGCGGATGCCGCGAGGGCGCGGGCCGGACAAGCCTTGGGTGCGACTAGCACCCGGGCCGTGGGAGCGAGCGCGCGGAACTCGCTGGCATCGGCCTCGGTGATGGCGATGAGGATATCCGCTGATTTCAGCCATCCCGCCTCATCCCGGCGGGTGAGGGCTGGTTGCGTTCCCGTGGTGGCGCCGACAAACTGCGCCCGATGCCACGCGACATCGTGCGTGAGGCAGACGTGGCGCACGTGACGCAACGAAGGCAGGTTGAATAGAGGACACAGCCAGGCGTAGCTGACGATGACGATGTCGGGGCGCCGGGCTTGAACGTGACCTGCCACCAAGGCGAGTTCATCAAGTGATGGCCTGGCCATCCAGGGACGGTCCGCAGGGCCCGCCTCGACGGGCCGACGTGGCGGAGGCGCAAAGCCCAGCGCGGTCAGCAGCTGGCGCACGCGGTGAAGGGCCTTCGCCTTCAGGGGATACCAGACTGTGCCGGGAAAAAAATAACGGCGACCGAATCGCACGGCGCCGGGCATCACGAGCCGCACAGACGGGTCGAACGCATCGGGCAGGCGCCAGGATTTCTGCCAGCGCAAGTGTTCATGCGGGGCGAGCCAGAGGACTTCGACGCGGAAACCATGCGTGGCGAGGTAGTGCGCGAGATCGTGCAAGTAGGCGCCGGCACCGTCTTCCCAAGGCAAAGGTGTGTGGCGGGTCACGAGGAGGATTTTGGGTGTCACGTCAGGCGGGCCAGCGTTCGACCTGCACGGCGACGAGGGGCCGGGCATTGGGCGAACCGCGGTGGGTGGTTTCGTCGGCCGTGGCGGGGAGGACGTCCCACAGGGCTACGTCCGTCAGAGTGTCGGGATAGGAGGCGCCCTCGATGGCGGCGCAGCTCACGTGGTATTGGCCCGGGGGCAGCGGCCAAAAATCCAGCCCGAGTGTGATCCGCCAGTGGCCCGCCGCGAGGTCGAGCGGCGGCTGCATCGTATCGGAATCCAGGGTGAGGACGCGTTGGTTCTCACGCGTGCTGAAGCCGAGGCCGACGGCGAACCGGTGCACAGGTTCCTTCAGGGTGAAGTCGAGGTGGAAGTTGACGGGATGCGCGTAGCGGATGGCCTGACCGCCGGCGGTGCCGATGGACTGCAGTCGGACACGCGTGCCTTCACCCGGACCTCGGGGACGTGCACTGAGCGGCACGACGAGTGGAGAAGGCGTGAGGTGCTGGGCATAGCGCGCAATGGCATCCTCGACCGGCATGATGCCCAGGCTCCGGCCCCGCTCGAGGTAGAGACATTTACTGCACAGGCGGCGCAGCGCCTGCATGTTGTGGCTGACGAGGAGAATAGTCCGACCGTCGGAGGTGGAAATCTCCGACATACGATCGAGGCATTTGCGCTGGAAGTCGGCATCGCCCACGGCGAGCACTTCGTCGAGAATCAAGATCTCCGGCTCCAGATGGGCGGCGATGGCAAAGGCCAGACGCACATACATGCCGCTCGAGTAACGTTTCACCGGCGTATCGAGAAACTGATCGATCTCAGCGAAGGCGACGATCTCATCGAAGCGGGCGGTCACCTCGGCGCGCGACATGCCGAGGATCGCGCCGTTGAGATAAATGTTCTGGCGGCCGCTGAGGTCGGGGTGAAAGCCGGTGCCCACCTCCAACAGGCTGCCGACGCGGCCGTGCATGACGATTTCGCCGGCCGTCGGCTCGGTCGTGCGTGAGAGAATCTTGAGCAAGGTGCTTTTGCCGGCGCCGTTGCGGCCGACCACGCCGATGATCTCACCCGGCATGATATCGAAATCGACGTCTTGCAGCGCCCAGAATTCACCCCGGGGGGCGTCCATGGGATTTTTGGGACGACGCCAGCGCGAAGAGAGGCGGTTGAGTTCGTCGCGCAGGCTGGTCAGACCGATTTGCCCGAGCTGGTAGCGCTTGGAGATGCCGCGGGCGGTGATGATGGGGACGCTCATGGGTCAGACGGTGTCCACGAACGTGCGGGCCATGCGCTGGTAGAGGAAAAGGCCGGCGGTGAGCAGGCTGACAGTGAGGAGCAACGAGACGGTGTGGCCGACGAGGGTGACTTCACCGACGCCGAGCAGAATGCGCCGGGTGAGTTCGACGATGGAGGTCATCGGGTTGAGGTTAACGGCCCAGCGCCAGTGCTCGGGGATGCGCGAAAGCGGGTAGATGACGGGCGTCGCATACATCCAGATTTGCAGGAGGTAACCGGTGAGCTGCTGGAGATCGCGGTATTTGGCGGTGAGGGCCGAAAGGATGAGACCGACCCCGAGCCCAAGCGCCGCGGTCTGGATGAGGAGCAGCGGCAGCAGTGCGAGCGACCAAGTGAAATGAAACGCCGCGCCGAATGGCGTGAAGGCGAAATGGTAGAGCCAGAAGGCAAGAAAGACGGTTAACTGGATAAAAAACGCGATGAGGCCTGAGCCGCACATGGCCAGTGGCGGGATGAGGCGCGGAAAGTAAACCTTGCTGAAGATACCGGCGTTGCCCGTCAGGGAGTTGCCCGTCGTGCCGAGGACGTTGGCGAAATAATTCCAGGCGAGCTGGCCGCCGAGGTAGAAGAGCATCGGGGGAATGCCGTCGGTCGGGATACCGATGATGCGGGAGAACAAAATTGTGAAGACGGCGGCGTTGAGCAGCGGATTGACGATAAACCAAGCCGGCCCGAGGATGGTTTGCTGATAGCGCGCGGTGAAATCGCGCTGCACGAGCAGCACCAGCAGGTCGCGATACTGCCACAAGCCGGACCAGTCGATGGTCAGCCAGGATTGGTCGGGCCGGATGACGATCCGGCGAGTGGCAGCGGGCGTAGTCATGAAGCGGCGAGGACGGGGCGGCTGCCAGCGGCCCAGCCAAGTGCGGCGAGGACGATGACATTAAACGCGATGGCGGGCATCTGCAGCGGGAAATCGAGCTGGCCCTGCAGTAATACGGCGGTGAGCGCGCAGGCGCCGGCGATGCCGAGCGCGGCGTTGACCGAGTTTGACTGCATGGGGCTGCGCAGGCCGACCACCACGGCACCGAGCAAGAGTCCCCACCAACCCAAGGTGGCGGGCACGCCCCATTCCACGGCGAACTGAAGCAGATCTTGATGGGTGAATTGGAGGAACTGAAAGAAAGTGCGCACGAAAGGGTCGTCCGTGTGGTGACTGGCAGCGCCGATCCAATTGCCCGGCCCATGACCGGTCAGCGGACGCGTCGCAATCGCGCGCCATGCGGTGCGCCAGCCTTCGCCGCGGTCCCCCAGCCAGCCATTGTAAGTAGGATGATGAACGAATAGATCGTCTCGCATCAGCGCGGGCCACGCTGACTCGGGCAGCGGCACTACCGTGGCGGAGACGAACGGATCGACGGCCAGCAATTGTCGCCAGCGTTCGCCGATGGTGGCGGCCCGGCCCGCGACGGCGACGATGAGAACAATGGTGGCGATAGCGCCCAAGGCCAGAAGCCACCGGCGACCGTTGCCGCGGACGCGGAGTTTAAACCAGAGCAAAGGGGCGACAAGGAATGCGGCGAACTGCGGGAACCGAGAGACATGGCTGCCGTGGGCGGCGAGGAGGACGATGGTTGCGAGCCCGGCCGTGGCGACGAGAGCGGGACGGTCGCGAGTGAACCACGCGAGGGCCGCCGCCAGCGGCCACGCGGTATTATAGTAAGCCCCGGCCGCCGTGTGATGGTAGAACGTGCCGGAGAAATTGCCCGGCATGCGCCCGTCATTGCGCCAGTAGATGCCCGTGGCGTGAGTGTAATTCTGCATCAGGGCGACCAGGGCGACCGCGACCGCGGTGAGGATGAGGGTGAGGCTGAACGTCAGCGCCCAGCCCCGTGAGCGGGCGAGGTCGATCAACGGCAGGGCCGCCGCGGCCAGCGCCAGGGTGAAGGCGAGAGCGCTCGCCGGAGTGTGCCACACAATGCTGTAGGGCCAGCGGGCGGCGACCCGGGCGAAATGCGTTTGGGTGAATTCGGACACGAGAGTGGGTTGAGTCAGGCCGGTGATCCAAGGGAGCGCGGCCAGCGTAAGGAGCGTGACGCAGGCGACGGCGACGGTGGGCAACACTGCCCGCGGCCCGCCGCAAAGGCGGCCGGCGGCCCACAGCAAAGTCGCGGCGGCGCATCCCCAGGTGATCACCTCGATGCCGCCGGCTCGCGTGGAGCCAAAATTGAGCGGAGCGAAAATGAGCAGTCCGGTGAAGACCAGGCCGGCCGCGATCCGCAGTCCCCGACCCATGCAGTTGGCCGGGGGGATGAACTCTGACTGGACGATCACGAGTTGGCCTGTTCCTCGTAAGCCTTGTAATAGTCGGCCGACTGCGTGCCGTATCCGTGATAACCGTAGTGCCGGGCTTTGCGCGTGGGCAGTTGATTGAGCACGACCCCGAGGAACGAGATGCCCGTGCCCTTGAAGCGATCGAGCACCTTGCGGATGATGACCGGCTTCACCGTGCGGTAGCGGCAGACGTAAATCATCTCATGGCAGCAGCGCGCGAGCATGAGCGCGTCGGGGAAAATGGCCGCGGGCGGCGTGTCGAAGATGACCAGATCATAGTGTGCGAGCAACGGCTGGAGGGACTCGCGACGGCTGAAATGATCCAGCAACTCCGTGGGACGGTCGGTGGCGCGGCCGGCGGGCAACAAATCGAGACAATCGGCGACATGGATGATGCCCGTCGGCAGGGTGGGGCGCTGGTTGGCGGCGGTTTCGAGCCAGTGCACCCAACCTTCGCTGGGCTTAAGGCCGAAGTAACGGTGGAGGGTCGGCCGGCGCAGGTCGCAATCGACGAGGAGCGTGCGACGCTTGTGGGTGGCGAAGACGGCGGCGAGATTGCTACAAAGAAGACTTTTGCCTTCGTGCGGCACGCTGCTCGTGACGAGCATGGCTTTGGGGAAATCGAGCGGTGAGCGCACCTCAATTTCGCTGAAGATGCCGCGATAGGCTTCGGCGAGGTCCGCATTCTTGTGCAGGCGGAAGACTTGCGCGCGCTCGGTTTCGCCCATTTCGGTCATCTTCTTGACCACGCCGAGCAACGGTTCCTGCAGCGATTCCTCGACCTGCCCGGGAGTGCGGAGGCGCGAGTCGATCAGGCCGAGACACAGCGGCAAAAATAACAACAAGCTGAGGCCGGCGCCCCCGGCTTTCATGGCGATGTCGAATGCGCCGGTGTCGGAAGGTGCATCGGGCGTCCACGCTGGGTCGAAGATCGCGATGTTGGTGTTCGCCATCTGGCTCGTGATGTTCGCCTCGGTGAGCCGATCCATGATGCGAGCGTAGGTGGTGCGCTTGGCGTTGGCGTCCTGTTCGAGGAATTTGTAGTCGACGGAAATCTTGTCGAGTTCGCGGGCCTGCGCCTCGGAGCCGACCGTCTCGACCTGCAGGCGCTGGAGGTATTGCGCGGAGACCTCATAGCGGGCGCGGAGTTCGGCGATGGCCTTGGCGACGCTGTCATCAAGCAGCCGGTGGGCCTCGGAAATCTCGAGGGCGTTTTGCTTAATCTTGGGATGCTGGGCGAGATAGTGCTCACTGAGCATCGTGCGCTGCGAAAGCAGGCCGGTCAGGGTGTTGTTCAGGACGCTGACCTGGCCGGAACCGAGGACCTGGGGGATTTCGAGCAGATCGCGGCCGGCGGCTTGGTATTCCTCGATCTTGTCGATGAGCGACTTGGCGTCGATCTGGTCGAGCGTGGCCTTCACGACGGCGGTGCCGAGGGAGGACATCTTTTGCAGGACGACATTTTGGGTCTCGCCGATGGCCGCGAGGTTGTTCTTGGCGCGATAAGCCTGCAGGGCGTTTTCGGCCGCCTCGACCTGGGTGCGGGTTTCCTCGGCCTGGTTACGGAGAAAGACGATGGCGGAGTTGGTGCGCGTGTTGGCGCTATCGAGGTTGTAGTCGATGTATTTGCGCGCATAGCGGTTGGCGATGAGCGCGGCGGCATCGGCGGAGCGGTTGGAAACCTGGATGCCAAGGATGGGGGTATTGCGACGGGAGAAGACCGTGACGTTGGGCCGGATGATGGAGGCAAGCGACGGCGGCGCGGCGTTCGGAGCCAGCGGATCGAGATAAGGTTGTTGGATCAGGGTCGTCTCGGCCGCGCTGAACGACGCGAGGACGTAGTCGGCAAAGGTTTTGCTCCGCAGCTGTTCCATGTGCGTGTTAAGTTCGCTGGCGGTCTGCAGGCTGGTGTCGACGACCTCCTGGATGTTTAGGACCCGATCTTTGCGGGCCTCAAAGAGCAGGGAGACCTCCGTGCGGAAGATGGGCTCGAAGTTCGGGCGAAAAATCACAATCAGGGCGGCGACGGCCACGCCGGCGAGGGCGCCAATCCACCAGTTTTCAAAAAACATCTCGGCGAAATCGCGGGGCGTGCGGCGAAAGCTGCTGGAGCGGGTCCGCGCGGACGCCGGATGTTGGGAAGCAATGGGTTCAGAGTTGGACATGATGCGGACAGAAAAATGGGCGGATTTAGAACAACCGCTCGGGCACCCAGAGGCGGTCGCCGGGATATATCTTCAGGTCGATGCGACCACGCCCCGCCTGATGGCGGCCGGTTATGGTGTTCTCCAGGTCTATAGTCGTAACGGTCTCTTTGCCGTCGGGCGTGCGCCGGGTGAGCGTGACCGCCTCGGCTTTGGAGATCGGAAGAAAACCTCCGACGCGGGTGATGACCTCGACGATATCAAGGCTCGTGACATCCCGCGGAAAAATGACCGTGCCGGGAGTGCGAACGGCGCCGAGCACGGAGACTTCGCGCGGAAAATACGTGGTGACCACGAGATTCACCACCGGTTTGCGGAGGAATTCCCGCTCGCGGTAGGTTTTTTCCAGCGTGCGCTCGGCTTCCCTCACGCTTTGCCCCGTCAGGATGATCTCACCGATCAGGGGCAGGCGCACCTCGCCGGAACGGGCGATAGTCTGCAGGACGGTGAGATCGGGCTCGTTGTAGACCGTGATCGTGATGGTGTCGCCCGTGCTCAGGAGATAGTTCGGATCGGTGCCCACGGTTGGAACACCAGGGTTGGCCGCCGGAGACGGCTCGGCGGCCCGGGCCGCAGGGACGAGCAAGAGCACCGCGAAAAGGAGAAGGGGAAGTCGCAACATGGGATAGAGCTCAAAAATCGCGAGTCACGCTGAAGCTGTTGAGCCACCGATCGTAGGTGGATTGGGGGATGGTGGATTTGGTGGAGGTGAAGTTGCTCGCAAATCGCGCTTCCCACACCCGGGCGAATTTGTAGCGCAGACCGCCGCTTAAGATGGCGGTCTTATCCTCGCGGTTAAACACGCCGTAGGATGACCAGTCATAGGCAGCGCTGAGCGTGCCGGTGAGGTTGAGCCGCAGAGTCTGTTCGATACCGAGACGCACGGTCGTCTGCACCACGGTGAGATCGTCCGCTGAGAGACGCTGAATGCGGTCGACGGCGAAGCTGACATTGGTGAGCTCGCGCGCCTGCCAGTCGAGGTGCAGGAGTCCCGTCAGGACCTTGCTGCCAGTGTCTTGGATGCCGGGAGTGGCGGCATCCTGGTAACTGACGGAGAAGAGCGAAGTGACCTTGGGGAAATACCGCGCGGGCAGAAACGGACCGTCGAGGCTGGCGCCGAGGACATAGCCCGAGCGGGTCCGAACTCCATCAGTAGCCTCGGCGGCGGAGCGGTTGAGGACGCGGTAACCGTAGCTGATCCCACCGCGCACGGTATCGTGATAGAGGTAGCGACCAAGGCCGGCGGAAATCACGTAGGAGTTCTGATCCAGCGGCACATCAAGGGCGTTATCGCCGGAACTTTTGAGCTCGTCGTAGCCACCGATCACCCGGAGTGAATTCCCGTAGAAGAAATCCCGGTAGTCATAGAGCGCCTCCGTGTTGAGGACCTGCTGGTCGCTGCCTTCGGAACGACTGCTGTCGGTGTAAGAGCCGCTTACCGCCGTGGTGCTGCGTGCGCCGGTGACGAGCGCGCCCCGACCGGTGTAGATCGTGGTTTGCGTGTTGATGCGGGCGTTGAGATCGGTGTTGAGTTCCGATGACTCGCGGTAGGCGGCGGAGATCATCGCGGAGTAGTTGCGGAAGTCCGCCTCGGTGAGTCGCAGGGTTGCACTGCCTTCGAGATTGTTTGCGTCCAACTGGTCCTGCTCCAGGTAGCGGATGAAGGAGATGCCGGCGCCCGCCTCGGCCTCGATGCGGCCGGCTTTGCGCACATAACTTACATGCGGGACGAGCAGTCCGGACCAGTCGGCGATGGGCGCCGGTGTTCCGAAGACATTGGAGTCATGGGTCGCCGTAGCGGTGACACTGGCGGAGATTTCACCGCGTCCAACCGGGAAGCCTGCCCAGGCGGGAAGGCCGAGGAGTATGCCGGCGGCCGTGGCAAGGATGATGGTTTTCATGATAAACTGGCTTTGCGGAACAGGGCCACTCACTGCCGAATGATTCGGACGAGAGCGGTGGGCGGGCTGCCGCCATTGGCCTCATCTCCGAAGAGGTAGAGGAGCGTCACGGTCTGGCTCGGGTTTGGCTTAACGAGCGGGCGCTGGCTGGCTGATCAGTTGATCACCCGGCAGGCTGATCTCGACATCGTGACCCAACAAACAAAGGAGAACGCACACGCGATCGCGGACGGAGGCCGGCGAGCGAACCCGGCCCTCGCTGCCGCGAAGGCAGCCCGCAGCGACACGCACCCAATCACCTTCCTCGAAAACCGGTGAGAGTGGTGCGAGCGCGGGAGAAGGAGTGGCCTGCAGGCGCAAGCAGGCAATCGTGGTGTCGTCGAGCCGTGGCGGCAGACCGCCGAAGGCAACAAGACCGAGGACGCCGGTGGTGCTCACCACATGGCGGACCTGCGCAGGATACTGAAAGCGCGCGAATAGATAGCCGGGAAACAGCGCCTCGGTGGCGGTGCGCACACCGCCCGTGCGAAGCTCACGACGGACGCGAATGCGCGGAGCGAATGACTCGATCGCGTTGCGGCGGGTGAGATTGAGGGCGGTCAGGTGTTCGCGACGACCGGTTGCGCGGAGACAGAACCACCCGAGGCCACAAGCGTCCAGCAGGGGCCGGAAAATCTCCGGGCGGGACCCTTCCGCGGGCAGAGTGGCGAGCGGAGTGAGGGAAGGGCACGGAACGGCTAACATGGCAACTAGCAGCGTTCCGTCCCGAAGTGAACGATGGCAAGCGGCAACCCTGCGCAGAGGCTTGAATCAGCTTTTCCACTACGGAGTTTACCTCCCTCAGGGTTTACCTGATGTGCCGCCGGGGAAATCTGCGGAGTGCACGCAGGGTTCGCCCGATTCCAAGCATACGCGAGATCGCGTATGCTCCGTCCGTTCCTTCAGGGATCGCCCGCCCATGCTCAAAAATAGACAACACGGATTATATGCCCTGCACGGGCTTTTCCTCCTCGTCCTCGTGGCCATCACCTTCGTCGGGTCGCTATTGCTTGTGGAGAGCCAGGGATGGATTCATTTCAATCTCGAAGTCAATTGGGGGCTTTATCTGCTGGGTGTGATCGTTGCGATGGGCTGGATCCAGCGCAGTCTGCGCGGCCTCGGCGGTCGGTTGGGTGCATTGACGTGGTCCGACGCGCTGCGCCTCACCGGGCAACAGCTGGTCCGGCTCATGGTGGTCCTTTTCACGCTCGCTTTTGTTATGAAGGACGTGGAGGTCTCGCGGGCGTTTCTCGTCGCTTTCCTAGCAGTTACCGCCGTGTTGCTTTTTGTGGCTAATTTCCTCGTGGCTCCGGTGCTGGCCGCCGCCTTTTTTCGCGATCAGCGGTTGCGCACGGTGATCGTCGCTTCGCGAGGCGAAGCCCGGCTGCTGCAAACCTGGCTGACGTCGCGGGCCAACCTCGGGATCGACGCTATCGGGTATGTAACCGCGGACGCAGAAGGCGCCGAAGGGGATGCCCGGTGGCTCGGCCATCTCGTGGACCTGCCGGCTATCATCGCCCAACAGGCGGTCGATCAGGTCGTATTTTCCCAGGCAGAGTTTTCCCGCGCGCAACTGGCGGCCACGGTGGGAGAGGTCGAGCAGGCTCACTGTCGCGTGCGGTTCTTCGTCAATATGCACTCCTTTTTCGGCGGCAGTCCGGACCAGATCGAGCACAATGAACACTATGCATTCGCGGCGGCGACGCTCGAGCCATTGGCGAGCCCTTTCAACCGCGTGCTCAAACGGATGCTCGACATCACAGTCGCGCTCCCGGTCGTCGTCCTGGTGCTGCCACCGCTTACGTTCGTCGTATGGCTGATGCAGCGCCGTCAGTCGCCGGGCCCGATTTTCTATGGACAGCTGCGCTCCGGGTTGAATCGCGAGCGATTCCATATCTTCAAGTTCCGCACGATGCATCCCAGTAGCGGGCAGCTCACGGCCAAGCAAGCCGGGTCGCAGGATACGCGTGTATTTCCGTTCGGACGATTCCTGCGGCGCAGCAGTCTCGATGAGATCCCGCAGTTTCTGAATGTCATTCTCGGCTCGATGAGCGTCAGCGGTCCGCGTCCGCATTTGTTAGAGCATGATGAGAAGTTTGCGCGGATTGAGCACACCTACTTCAAGCGGCACTTTGTGAAGCCTGGCATCACGGGACTGGCACAGAGCAAGGGTTTTCGCGGTGAGTTGGTGGTGCCAAGCGATCTCGCCAACCGCGTGCGCTACGATGAGCTTTATGTGGCTAATTGGTCGCTGGGGCTGGACCTGAGCATCCTGTTGCGCACGGTCGGTCAAGTGGTGTCGCCACCGCGCTCGGCCTACTAGATGACCATCGCTGAACCCACGATCTTGCTCGTGGATGACAGCCACGACAACGCGCTGCTCCTGGGCACGGCGTTTGATCGCGCCGGCTTGGGTGAGCCGCTGCGATTTGCGCGCGATGGCGATCAAGCCATCGCGTATCTCCGCGGGGATGGGGTGCATGCCGACCGCACACGATTTCCCGTGCCGACGGCGCTGCTCCTGCATTTACAGCCGGCGGCTGCAACAAGCTTCACCGTCCTCGCTTGGGTCAGACAGCAACCGCGATTCCTGCCCCTGAGGATCTATGTTCTGAGTGGATCAAACCGGGCGGAGGATATTGCCCGCGCCTACGCTTTGGGTGCCAGCGCCTACCTGCTCAAGCCGGGCGATCCCGTGGCCATGGCCCATTTGGCCAAGGTGCTCATCACCTGGCTCAAGGTCTGTCATTTCCCATTCAAGGCCGGCACGGACGAAGAGCGTGAGGCTTCAATCCTGGCAGCCCGTTCCAGCGGAACTTGAATGATTTCGGCAGCGCTATGAGCTAGCGCCAATACGGAGCCGGGCCCTGGTGGGATGGAGACGGGGCTGCCGCACTATGTGGCATCAAAGAAATTGGCGGAATAACCATTGTGCAGAAATTAGACACTGCAGGGCAGCCGGATATACCTCAAAGCGCGATCGATAGCGGGTGCGTTGATTTCATTCTTTCGCTCGAAAAAAAATCGCGCGGAAAATAGCTCAGATCGCCAGCCGACGGAAGCCTGCTTCCTGATTGGTTTCAATTGAGCACTAGCATCCCTTCGCTTGCCCATTAGGAACTGGCAATATGAACACTGCCGCCGGGACGGATCGTATCGAACCAAGCCAAGGGCAAAGCCGTCTCGGCGAACTCGGGGCAGGCTTCGGCGAGCAATGCGCGCAGGGTTTCCCGGGCTCGCGCAATGCGGCTTTTTACCGTGCCCACATTAATCCCGAGTTCATGGGCAATCTCGCCATAAGAGCGATCCATGGAATTTCTCAGCGTCAGAATTTCGCGTTGCGCAGCGCCCAATCGCTCCATGCACGCGGCTACTAGCTCAGAAAACTCTATGGCCACTACGTCTCGGATTGGGCCCGAAGCATCGGTGGCCACGAGATCCGCAAAGGTGCCGTGTTTATTGTCATTAAATGTGAAATCCAGAGAAAGTGTTTCATGCCGACGGCGGCGAAAAAAATACCAATAGCGGTTGCTAGCCAGATTTCGCGTGATGCGGTGCAGCCAGGTCGCGAGTGAGGAGTCGCCGCGGAACTTGGCCAATCCCCGATGGGCGCGGATAAAGGTGTCCTGCACAATCTCCTCTGCGTCAGTCCAGTTTCTCAACATTGAAAAGGCCACCGAGAACATCCGGGCCTGATGGCGCGCCATGATCTCTGCAAATGCAGCTTCATCTCCTCCGAGGAAGCTGCGAATCAAACTGGCATCATGGGTCGCCATTTGGCGCGATGCAGAGAGGTGGGCTTCGCTGTCAGGGTTGCCTTTGGGTTTGGAGGGATTCTGCGAGTGCTTGAGTTTGCCGGAGGACGCGAAATGAGCTGGAGCGATCATGCGCAGAGCTTACGCTGAACGAACTGTGGCGAATATGGGGTGTTGTGCTACGGTGGGTTCCTAACTTCCTAACGGCGGTGAAGTCCAATGCTGCCCTAGGCATTGATGTTCCCGGAAGTGCTGTGAATGTAGGGGTTCGTTCACGCGACGAACATGAGCATAAAGGTAAGTCGGTAATTGTTACTAGAAATCACGTCGCAAATAGAGTCTGGAGTAGGATCAAACCCCACACTGAGGACCTTGGATAAATTGGCGAAGGCCCTGAAGGTGGAGACGGCTGAACTCTTAAAACGGCCTTAAAGAGGCGGCCTTCGTCGCGGTTCTGAAATGTCCCGTGTTGATGTCGGTCGATGACTGGCCAAAAAATCAAAAGTGTTATCAACAACTTAACTCCTGCCAAACTCCTGCCAGGAGTAGTGGTCTTCAGAGGTAGCTCACGAGATTTCATGAGATCTCGCATTCTGGGCAGCCGATTTGAAATCTTGCTGATTTCCAAGTCATTAAACGACAAAGCCCTCGGCGGAACCGAGGGCTTTTGAAATTGGGTGCAGGGGTTGGATTTGAACCAACGACCTTCAGGTTATGAGCCTGACGAGCTACCGGGCTGCTCCACCCTGCAATAAGTGGGAGGCGCAACGTGCGTTTCACATTTTGCCCTGTCAACGCCTTTTTCCGCATTTCCCCACTTCGCGCTTGCCAGCGGCTCCCTCGCTCTCTGTTTTTGGCCGTTCTGTCAGTTAAACCATCAACCTAAAACCATCCTAACGATCGCAAGGCGGCCCACTGGCCGACCTGTGTCTCGGAACGATACATAGATCAGAATGAACATCACACCAAAAGACCTGCTCGATGCCGGCGTGCATTTCGGGCACCAGACCAAACGTTGGAACCCGCGCTCGAAGCCTTTCGTCTTCGATCACCGCCAGGGCATCTCCATCATCGACCTCGGCAAGACGTTCGAGGCCCTCCAGAAGGCGTCCACCTTCATCGAGGAAACCGTCGGCAACGGCGGCAACGTGCTCTTTGTCGGCACCAAGAAGCAGGCCAAAGAAATCGTCCGCGAAGCGGCGACGTCCACCAACATGCCTTACTGCGTTGACCGCTGGCTCGGCGGCTCGCTCACCAATTACGAGACCGTCAAGAAATCCATCGCCAAGTATAAGAAATACCAGGCCATGGAGACCAACGGCGAGATGGACAAGCTGCCCTCCAAGGAAGTCGCCGCGATCAAGCGCGAGATGACCCGCATGCAGCGCAATTTCAACGGCATCGCGGACATGGGCGGCATGCCCAGCGTGATGTTCGTCGTCGACGTCAACCACGAGAAGATCGCCGTCGCTGAAGCCAGCCGCTGCGGTATCCCGTGCGTCGGCATCACCGACACGAATTCCGACCCGAGCACGCTGTCGCACCCGATCCCCGGCAACGACGACGCGGTGAAGTCCATCCGTATCATTGTGGAGACGATCGTCGCCGCCGTGCAGAGCGGTCTTTCCCAGCGTGACTCCCGTCGCGCCACCCGTGGCAATGCCGACCTCAAGGCCGTGCACGCCGCCGGGGCCGAAACCGTGGGAGAGATCGACCTCTCGAAGGTTGAGCTGCCTCCTGGGGTCGCCGCCGTGGTGGAAGGTGAAGCGGAGGCTGTTCCCGCTGTCGCCAAGAAGACCACCCGCGCCAAGAAGGCCCCGGTCAAAGCCGAGTAATCCCTCACCAACTACCTGCTAAATGAGCATCACTATCACCGCTCAAATGGTCAACGACCTGCGCGTCGCCACCGGCGCCGGGCTGCTTGACTGCAAAAAAGCCCTCACCGAGGCCAACGGTAACGTCGAGGAAGCCACCACCATTCTGCGTAAGAAGGGTGCGGCTTCCGCGGCGAAGAAGGCCGATCGCGCCACCAAGGAAGGTCTCATCGAGAGCTACATCCACGTTGGCGGCAAGGTGGGCGTCCTCATCGAGGTCAACTGCGAGACCGACTTCGTGGCCCGCAACGAAGACTTCCGCGCTTTCGTGAAGGACCTTTGCCTCCAGATCGCCGCGGCCAATCCGGCCGTGGTTTCCCGCGAGGAAGTCCCCGAGGCCGATCTCGCCAAGGAGCGCGAGATCGCCGCTGCGCAAGTCCTGGGCAAGCCGCCCGCGGCCGTGCAGAAGATCGTCGAGGGCAAGATCGAGAAGTATTACTCCACGGTCTGCCTCCTCGACCAGCCCTTCGTGAAGCAGCCCGAAAAGACCATCAAGGACATCCTCACCGAGAAGATCACCAAGATCGGCGAGAATATCCAGGTGCGCCGCTTCGTGCGCTTCCAGCTCGGTTCCTGAGTTTACGCTACGAACTTTTAGGAAAAGGCGCCCTCACAACGGGGCGCCTTTTTTATTTCGCGGGCTGATGCGATGGATAACGGGAGATGCGAACACTGCGCCGGGGAAAATTATCCGTGGCCAACCGACCGGTTCGAGAGTAAGGTGGCGGCATGAAAGTGACACGTGTGCAGATTATCGGCCGGGGCCTGGCCAACCGCTGTCCCAACTGCGGCGGGCGCACCTTGTTTAAGGCGGGCACGTTGTTCGAACTCAACCGCGCCTGCGCCGATTGCGGGTTGAAGATCGAGCGCGACGAAGGTTTTTACCTCGGTTCGCTGTCGCTCAACTACGGGGTGACGCTCATCTGCTACCTGCTGCCGATCGGTTTGCTGGCGTATTTCAACGTCATCGGCACCACGCTGGCGATCGTGCTGGCCGCCATCGGTGCCTTGCTGGTGCCGGCGCTGCTCTATCGCTCGTCGCGCAGCTGGTTTCTGATGAATTACTATTTTTTCCTGCCGCATCACCTGCCGGCCAACAAGACGGTGCCGACTGCGGGGCAGGATGAAAACGTGTGAAAAACGAGCGGCGGCCAGCTAACTTTCGGCTTCCGTTTTGAAGCAGGGGGCCTACGTTTTTGCGTTCGAGTAACGGAGAGGTGGCAGAGTGGTCTATCGCACCTGACTCGAAATCAGGAGTGTCCGCAAGGGCACCGTAGGTTCAAATCCTATCCTCTCCGCCATTTTCCATTCCGATCCGGAATGAAACATGCCCGCTGAAGCCTTGGCGAAGGAGGGCGATCATCAGGCTGCCGTTTAAGCAAACGGTCGAGCCCCGGTTACTTTCCGCCATTCGTGGCAGGCTGGCCGGTGAGGTCGTTCGCCGCTTGTGCCCGGGCGCGCTGGTGGGCGCTGGCGATGAAGCGGGCGTGGGCGGAAACGAGCGTATCGCCCTTGCGCCGTGGAATCGGCAGGTAGCTGCCGTTGGCGTGCAGCAGGCGCGCGTTGACGTTGTCCTTCAGCTCGGAGGGAAGCAGTTCCGCGATGATCCAGCGGCGCAGCTCGGCATCCAGGATCGGGAAGAGGACTTCGACGCGGCGCAGGAAATTGCGCGGCATCCAGTCGGCGCTGCCGGCGAGGATCAGGGGCGAGCGGCCGTGGTTTTCGAAATAGAAAACGCGGGCGTGCTCCAGGAAGCGTCCGACGAGGCTGCGCACGCGAATGTTTTCGCTGAGCCCTTTCACGCCGGGCACGAGGCAGCAGATGCCGCGCACGATGAGGTCGATCTTCACGCCGGCTTGCGAGGCGGCGTAGAGGCTGTCGATGACGGCTTTGTCGACGAGCGAGTTCATCTTGGCGACAATTCGCGCGGGCCGGCCGGCGGCAGCGTTTTTGCGTTCGCGGTCGATGAGTTCGTTGATGCGACGGTGAAGATTAAACGGGGCGACGAGGATGTGCTTGAACGACGGCGAGCGGCCAAAGCCGGTCAGGGCGTTGAAGAGCTTGGCGACATCGCCCGTGAGGCTGGCGCGCGTGGTGAAGTAGCTCAGATCGGTATAGAGGCGGGCGGTGCGCGGGTTGTAGTTGCCGGTGCCCAGGTGCGCGTAGTGGCGCATACGCCGGCCCTCCTGGCGGACGACGAGGCACAGTTTGCAGTGGGTTTTGTAGCCTACCATGCCGTAGACGACGTGGACGCCGGCTTCCTCAAGCTGCTTCGCCCATTGGATGTTGTTCGCTTCGTCGAAACGCGCGCGCAGCTCGACGAGAGCCGTGACTTGCTTGCCGTTCTTCGACGCCTCAATCAGCGCGCGCACCAAGGGAGAATCACCGCTGGTGCGGTAGAACGTCTGCTTGATGGCGAACACTTGCGGATCGCGGGCGGCCTGTTCGACAAAATCCACCACAGGTGAGAACGCATCATAGGGATGATGCAGGAGGACATCCTGCCGGCGCAGCGTGGAGAAAATCTGTGCGGGGTCGCGCAACGGCGAGAGGTTGACCGGGGTGAAAGTGGGATACTTGAGGTCAGGCCGATCGAGGTCGGCGAGGCTCATGAGGCGGAGCAGGTTGAGCTGCCCGTTCAGGCGGAAGACGTATTCGTGTGAAAGCCCGAGCTGCTCGCAGAGGGTTTCAAAAATGGTGTCGTCAACGCCTTCCTCGATTTCGAGGCGCACGGCGGCGCCACGGCGCAGGTTGCGCAGCTCCTCCTCGATCTTCTTCAGCAGGTTTTCGGACTCTTCCTCGTCGATGTAGAGATCGCTGTTGCGGGTGACGCGGAAGGCATGGGCGCTCGTGAGGCGGTAACCGGGGAAGAGTTCGCCGGCGCAGAGCTTGATGATTTCACTGAGGAAAATCGTGCGATATGGCCCGGTCTTGGACGGGGCGATGGGCACGAGGCGCGGCAAAATCCGCGGCACCGGCAGAATGGCGACAAGCTTCTCGACTTCGGGGGTCGCGGGATTGTCGAGCGAGACGACGACGTTGAGCGTCTTATTGCCGAGCAGGGGAAAGGGATGCGACTGGTCGAGGGCCAGCGGCGTGAGCACCGGGTAAACCTGCTCGCGGAAATAGGTGCGCACCCACTTTAGTTCCAGCGCAGTGAGATCGCGGGCGGATTTGATGTAGATGTTCTGCGTGGCGAGCGCCGGCACGAGCTGGTGATGCCAGCAGCGATATTGCTCTTCGACGAGCGCGGCGACGACCGAGTGGATGCGGCGCAATTGCTCGCGTGCGCCGAGTCCATCAAGGCTGGCCTCAGTCACGCCCGAGTCGACCTGCTGGATGAGGCCGGCGACGCGCACCTCGAAAAATTCGTCGAGATTGGAGCTGACGATGGCGAGAAATTTGACGCGCTCCAGCAGGGGATGGCGGTCGCTTTGCGCCTGTTCGAGCACGCGGCGGTTGAAGGCCAGCCAGGAGAGTTCGCGATTAAAATACGCGGCGCGGACCGGTGCAGCCGGTGCCGCTGCCGGTTTGGCGCGGGATTTGGCGGACTTGGACTGGCGTGGGCGTTTGGCCATGATGGGGGAGGCGCCGAGATTATTTCAGGCCATCGACATAACCAGTTTTTAATGGGTCGTAGCACAAACGTAACATCGGACCGGTGGGTGAAGAACCGGAATAGCCGGCCGGGTTCCCTGGAATCGCCACTTGCTCCGCTACAGCGAAAGGATGCGGGCCCACACCTTGCGGACGGCGGGACCGGGCTTGACGTTCCAGGCCACGCGATGCGGACCCTTGGGGTCGGAAGTAAAGAGCGTGTGCGAAAAGGTCTCCGGCGCGAACGACACGGTGACGCGACCGCGCCGCCACTCGAACCACTCCGGGTGCAAAAGGACGGCGACGGCCATCGGGTCGAAAAGATGCGGCATGAGCGGTGCACCCTTGGCCTTGCGCCACAATCGGACAGCGCGGGCGAGGAGGCGACCGGTCGGGGTGCGTGAGGCGAAGAGCCGGTCGAGCTGGGCCTGACTTACGGTGCAGGTCATGCCGATATCCCAAGGGATGAAATCGATGGGTAGGTTGCTCCCGACGACACAGGCGGCGGCGAGGGGATCGCAGCGCACGTTCCACTCCCATGCGGTTTGCTTAAACTCACCGGCCATGACCACCAGCCGGGGGATCGCAGCCTGCAGGGCTGGCTCACGCAGGAGGAGAGTGGCGAGGTTGGTCAGCGGGCCGATGGCGATGGGCGTGATTTCGCCGGGATGGTGGCGCAACTGATCGGCGAGCAAGTCGACCGCATGTTGAGTCGCGGGGGCGGGTAGGCGGGTCGCGGGGTGGGCGCAGGGTAATTGGGCGATCGCGTCACGGACCATCGGACCGTTTGGCCAAAGCTCGGGAATCCTGATGCTGGCGAGGGGATGACCGCAGCCGGCGACCGCGGGAATGTCGCTGGCAGCGTTTAGTTTTAACACGGTCTGCACGAGCCGGGCGCGTTCGCCGGTCTCACCGAACACAGTGCTGACACCGGTGAGTTTCAGCTCAGGACTCGCGCAGAGGAGCGCGAGCGCGAAGATGTCATCGGTGTCGTCGCCGATGTCGGTGTCGAGCCAGACGCGGTGGGGAAGTTTTTCAGACGCCGGCTTTTTCATTGAGAGACTGAGCCCAGTCGCCGACCTGATGGTGGGCGTTGCCGTAATGGTGATCACTGCGGCGCGGCAGGAGCCAGGTGCCGGCTTCGCAACGCGTGACACCGCGGCGACGACCACTGACGACCAAGCCGGTGTCGCGGAAAATCGTGTCGCCCAATTGCTGGGCGTCATCGGCGCGGTAGGAGAAAACGACGCCGCGACGCGGACGGCCGGAAAGGTTGGGCGGCGAGCCATGCAAGGTGAGACAATGATGGATGCTGATGGCGCCGGCGCGCGGGGCGATGAGCGCGACCTTTTCGGGATGGTCGAGCCAGTGACGGGAGTCGCGGCATTTGCCATCGAAGCGGCCGTCGGCGTCGAGGTGGTTGAGCGGCCCGAGCCGGTGGCTGCCGCGCACCATCGACATGCAACCGTTTTCCGGCGTGGCGTCGTCGAGATAGACGAAGACCGAAAGCAATGACGTGTTCGTGTGCGGGTAAAACATGAGGTCCTGATGCCAGCCAAACTCGCCGGCGCCACGAGTGACGGGCTTGGTGGCGAGCTTAGAATGCTGCAACTGGACGTCGGGTCCCAGTAAGTCGCGTAGACAGCCGACGAGGCGCGGATCGCGGGCGAGAGCGAGAAAGGCAGGATGCCGCACCGTCAGTTCGAGCAGATGCACGGTTTTGTGTCCGATGCCGGCTTCCACGAGGGCGGACTGGATTGCCGGCGAAGCTTCGGCGGCGCGCAGCGTTTCGATTTCTCCGGCAGAAAACACCTGCTCGCGGACGATAAAACCATCCGCCCGATAGGTTTCGATTTCCGCGGCCGACAAAGGGATCACGGGCATGGCGCTCACGCGATCCAGAGGGTCTTGATGTTGACGAAGGCGCGCAGGCCGAGGACGCCGAGCTCGCGGCCGTAACCGCTTTGCTTGATGCCGCCGAAGGGCAGGGTGGGATCGGAGCGCACGAAGTCGTTGATGAAAACCATACCGGCCTCGAGCTGCGGGGCGAGTTCGCGGGCGTGGCGGCGGTTGCGGCTGAAAATCGCGGCGCCCAAGCCGTAAACGGAATCGTTGGCCACGCGGATGGCCTCGGCTTCGTCGCGCACGGGGATGATGGCAGCGACGGGGCCGAACAGCTCCTCGTCGTAGGCGGGCATGCCGGCGGCGACGTTGGTGAGAACCGTCGGCGGGTAAAACCAGCCGGGACCCTTGGCGGGCTTGCCGCCGAGCAAAAGGCGGGCGCCACGGCGCACGCTCCGTTGCACCTGGTCATGCAACGCATCGCGCAAATCGTGCCGCGCGAGCGGGCCGACCAAGGTCTTGGGATCGAGCGGGTCGCCGGGGTGGCGCGTGGCCATGCGGGCAACGAAACGTTTTTCAAACTCGCGGCGGATTTTGCCCACGACGATGAAACGCTTGGCGCTGACGCAACTCTGGCCGGAGTTCACCAGCCGGGCGCTGGCGCAAATCTCGGCGGCGCGGTCGAGATCGGCGTCTTCCAAAATCAAGTAAGGGTCG
Organism: uncultured Opitutaceae bacterium; assembly: GCA_964525935.1. GTDB lineage: Bacteria > Verrucomicrobiota > Verrucomicrobiia > Opitutales > Opitutaceae > UBA2377. The sequence continues at coordinate 271,550 of CAZGJZ010000004.1, forward strand.
CTGCCGCCGAGTTCGAGGACGCAGGGTTTGAGGGCGGCGCCGGCGAGGGCGGCGACATTTTTTCCCGCGCCGGTGCTGCCGGTGAGCGTGACGGCGTTGATGCGCGGGTCGGCGATAAGGGCGGGGACTTCCTGGCTGGTGACGAGTAGGGTTTGAAACAGGCCGGCGGGGAGCCGGGCGTCGGTGAACGTTTGTTCGATCGCCAGAGCGCAGCCGGAAACATTGGCCGCGTGTTTCAGTATCACGGTGTTGCCGGCCATGAGCGCGGGCACGGCGGCGCGGAAGACCTGCCAGAAGGGGAAATTCCACGGCATGATGGCGAGCACGGTGCCGAGCGGATCGTAGGTGATGCGGGCGTTTTTTGGCGCGCCCGAGGGATGTTCGTCAGCGATGAAGTCGGCGCCGTGCCGGGCGTAGAAATCGCAGACCATGGCGCATTTCTCGATCTCGGCGCGGGATTGCGTGATGGGCTTGCCGACCTCGGCGGTGATGAGCTCGGCGAGGTCGTCACGCTGGGCCCGAAGTGCGCGGGCGAGGGCGCGGAGTTGCCGGGCGCGAAAGCTGGGCGAGGTCTCCCGCCAGGCGTGAAACGCCTCGCTGGCCTTTTTCAGCACGGCCTCGATGTGGATGGAGGAGTGGGGGCCATAGATATGAATGCGCTGGCCCGTGGCGGGGTTGATGGAAATCAGCGACATGGTTGAAGTCTAGTGGCGCGGTGGAATTGCACAAATTAAAATCCGGGCGCGGGCGAAGAGAGATTGCCTCGGTGCCACGGCGTGTGTCATATAAGACCAAACTAAAATCCCCTGAAAAAATGAAACTACTTCGTCTTATCCTCCTTCCCGGCCTGCTGGCGGCTAGCTTGGCCGCGCCGCTGTCCGCGGCACCGGCTGCGCTGGCCGACTTCCAAGCCTTGGCGGCAAAATCCAACCACTCGCTCGTGCTGCCGACCTATCCGCTCACCCCGGATGAAATCAAGGCGCAGGCTGATACGGCGATCAAGACCGCCGATGCCGCGCTCACCCGTCTGGTGGCGCAGGATCCGGCGTCGTTGAACTTTGATAATACTTTCGGCGCCTATGATGCGATCACGGCAAAAGTGGCCGAAGCCTACCAGATCATCAGCACCGTGGCCGAATCCAGTCTCGAGGCGGCGATGCGCGACACGGGCAATGAAACCACGGTTAAACTCCAGGAGTGGAGCGTGGGTCTCGATTACCGCGCCGACCTCTACGGTGTGTTGAAAGCCTTTGCCGACACCAAGCCGGCGCTGGATCGCGAGCAGCAGCGCCTCGTCGATGAACTGATGCGCAACTACCGCCGCGCCGGATTGGCGTTACCGGCGGCCGAGCGCTCCGAAGTGGAGCGCTTGCGCAAGGACCTCGCGGCGCTGAACACGCAGTTTGCCGTCAATATCAACGAAGCGCGCGCGCCGCTCGATTTCACGGCCGAAGAACTGGCCGGCGTGCCACAAAGCTTCCTCGACAGTCCTGGCGTCAAGCAGCCCGACGGCCGTTATCGCGTGATGGCCAACGTTACCTGGCACGCGCAGGCCATCGGTGAAAGTGCCGACAACGCCGATGTGCGTCGCCGCGTGCTCACCGCCCGCTATCGCCTGGCCCGCGATACGAACACCCCGGTGCTCGCCAAGCTCGTGGTGCTGCGCGCCGATATCGCACATCGCCTCGGCTACGCCAACTGGGCCGATTACCAGACGGAGACGCGCATGGCCGGCTCGGGTGCAACCGCCCTGAAATTTGAAAACGATCTCGTGGCGGGCCTGCAGTCCAAATTCGACACCGAGATGGAGACGCTCCGCGCACTGAAAGCCGAGCACACGGGTAAAGCCGATGCGACGCTCGAGCTGTCCGATATTTCCTATTATACCAACAAGCTGAAGAAGACGCGCTATGCGGTCGATGCCGAGGCGCTGCGGGTGTTTTTCCCTTATCAGGCGACGCTCGATGGCATGTTCGCCATCTATCAGAAGATCTTCGGCCTGAAGTTCACCGCCATCGAGCCGCCCTACGTGTGGGCGCCGGGCGTGCAGCTCTACGTGGTGCAGGACTCCGCGACGGGCGTGCCGATGGGCGCCTTCTACCTCGACATGTTTCCGCGCGAGGGGAAGTTCAACCACTTCGCCTGCTTCCCGCAGAAGACAGGCGGCGTGATGGCCGATGGGCGCTACGAGCTCCCGGTGGCCGCGCTGCTTTGCAACTTCCCGGCGCCTTCGGCCGACAAGCCCTCGCTGCTCAAGCACTCCGATGTCGAGACGCTGTTCCACGAATTCGGCCACGTGATGCACGGCATGCTCAGCCGCTCGCGCTTCGTGGCGCAGACCGGGTTTGCCGTGCCGCAGGACTTCGTGGAGGCGCCGTCGCAGATGCTGGAGAGCTGGGTCTGGGACAAGGCCGTGCTCGATACCTTTGCCGCCGACTACCGCGATCCGTCGAAAAAGATTCCCGCGGCGACCATCGATGCCCTCGTGGCGGCGCGGCAGGCGACGGAAGGTTATTTCACACGCCGGCAGCTCACGATCGGTTCACTCGATCTCGCGTTGCACACGCTCTCGGCGGATGCGGCGTGGCTCGCCGATGTGACGAAGATCGTCAACGACACGACGACGCGCGTCACGCTGGCGCCGCCGGCGGATACGTTCTGGGCGGCGTTCATCGGTCATCTGGCCGGTTACGATGCCGGCTACTACGGCTACCTCTGGGCCAAGGTGATGGCGATCGACATGGCGAGCGCCTTCAAGGCCGCGCCGAACGGCTTTCTCGATGAGACGGTGGGCCGCCGCCTGCGCGACGAGGTTTACGGCGTCGGTCACACGCGCGACGTGGGTGAGTCGGTTGAGAAATTCCTCGGTCGTCCGCGTTCGCAAGCGCCGTTCCTCGAATACGTCGGCATCAAGAAATAACCTGAGGTATTTATCCGCCGGCGCAGGCGGGATGGATTTTCAACGGAGCCCGGTCGCGGGCTCCGTTTTTTGTTTTCGCGAATAAGCGAAACGTAAAAAACGATTCGACAAGGCGGACAAAGCGCGCACACGTTTCGCCGGCGCGAGAATTCCCCGTTCGTTTTTTGCGCTGCTTTTCCCAACCCCATCCATGCCGCCGGAGCGATCAGAGCAAGCTCAGTGGTTTGCCGAGCACCTGCAGGTGCACGAAGCGATGCTGCGCGCCTGGCTGCACAGCCGGTTCCCGGCGCAGTGCGACATCGACAACATCGTGCAGGAGGCGCTGGTCCGCGTCTGGCAATTGCACGAGAAGGAAACCATCACTTCCCCGAAGGCGCTCTTGTTTGCGACGGCGCGCAACCTCGCGCTCGACTTCGTCCGCCGGCAGAAAATCGCCAGCTTCGAGCCCATTACGGAAAACGGGGAGTCATCCGTCTTAAGGGATGTGACCGATGTCGCCGAGACCGTCAGCAAACAACAGGAATTCGCCCTCTTGAGGCAGGCCATCCAGGACCTGCCTGAGCGCTGCCGGCAGGTATTCACCCTGCGCACGGTTTACGGGCTTTCCCAGAAGATGATCGCCGAGCGGCTGGGCATTTCGGAAAACACGGTTGAAAAGCAAATGGGCAAGGGCATACGCCGCTGCACCGAATTTTTCGCCCGCCACGGTTTGCCCTGAACTTTTTCGCATGTCCCAGCCTCCACCCAAATCCACGACCAGCATTGATGGCGCCGCCGCGCGGTGGCTGGCCCGGCGTGATCGTGAACTCACGCCACGGGAGCAGGACGAATACCTGCAATGGCTGTGCGAGGATCCGCGGCATGCCGCGGCGCTCGCCCGGCAGGAAGCGACGTTGGAGCGCATGCAGCGGCTGGGCGAATGGCAGCCGATGCTCCGCGATGAACCGAATCCCGATTTATTTGCCCCGCCACGCCGCCGGCGGCGCTGGGCGCTCTGGTCGGCGACGGCGGGAGTGCTGGCCGCGGCGGCGGCGCTGATGGTGGTGCTACGACCGGTGGTCGAGACCCCGGTGCCCGTGTTGCCGAGGGCGGAAAAATCCTACCTGCGGGTCAATGAACGCCAGGCGTTGTCCGACGGCTCGGTGGTCGAGCTGAAGGATGGCAGCCGGGTCGCCGTCGACTATTCGCCGTCTGTGCGGCGGGTGCGGCTGACCGGGGGCGAAGCCTATTTCACGGTGGCGAAGGATGCCGCCCGGCCTTTCATCGTCGAGGCGGCGGGCACGAAGGTGCAGGCGGTGGGCACGGTCTTCAATGTCCGGCTCGATGTCTCGGCGGTGGAAGTGCTCGTCACCGAGGGTAAAGTGAAACTTGCTACAGGCGAGATGGATGCGGCCCAGCCTGTGCCCTTGTTGACCGCTGGTGAACGCGCGATCCTTTCCCGGGAGGCCGCGAGCGCGGCGCCACAAATCGCGCACCTGACGCAGGCGCAGATCAACGAGGCGCTTTCCTGGCAAATTCCCCGCCTGCAATTCAAGGAGACGCCGCTGGCGGAAGCGGTAAGCGATTTCAACCGTCACGCGAGCGGTGAGGGCGCAGGCAAGCTGGTGCTCGGACAAACCGCGCTCGGCACCGTGCGGATCGGCGGCACCTTCCGCGTGGATAACCTGGCCGGGTTTGTGCACATGTTGGAAGTCACCATGGATATCCGCGGGGAACGCCTGGCCAACGGCGATATCCTGTTGCTCGCCGCACACTAAATCCGTGCAGAAAGCGGCGCCGGTGTTACGGAGAACGGCGGGCCGTTCGTCCTTGTGGGAGCTGGCCGGCTTAGGCCGGCGACCTATGAATCCAACCTTATCACCCCCTAGGCATTACTTTGGTCTCTGGTGGCGCGTGCTGGTGTGCAGCGCCCTGTTGCTCACCGCGGTCCGGGCCGCGGAGGAAACAAAACGCAACTACGATCTCCCGGCGGATGAAGCGGCCACGGTGTTTCGCGAGTTCTCCGCGATTTCCGGCAAGGACATCCTCTTTGCCGCCGATGTGGTGCGCGGCGTGCGCACCAAGGCCGTGCGCGGAGAATACAGTCCGATGGAGGTGCTCACCCGGATGCTGGCCGGCACGGGGCTGCGTGCGCAACAGGATGAACAGACCGGGGCGATCTCGGTGCGGCGCGAACTTCCGCCGGCCCCAGTCAAGGAGCCCAAGGCCGTGCGCCCGGAAGCCCGGCCCATCCCCAAGGTGGTGAAGGACGATCCCGTCGTCCTTTCGTCCTTTGAGGTGATGGAAAACCGGGCGCGCGGCTACCAGGCGACCAACACGGCGAGTGCGACGCGATTGAACACCCCCATCGTCGAATTACCCAAGAGCATCCAGGTGATCACGCGCGACATGATCGACGACCTGAAAACCACGGAGATCAACGACACGCTTTACTACACTTCGGGGGTGCAGTTCACGAGTCAGTATTCCGGCCGCGTGGCCGTGCGGGGCTTCGAAAACGCCGCGGTGAAACGCAACGGCCTCGGCAACTACGGCAGCGATGAAAGTATCACGGATACTGCGACCATCGAGCGCATCGAGATCGTCAAAGGCCCGTCCTCGCTGCTTTACGGCAGCTCGAGCCCGGGCGGCGTGGTGAACTATGAGACGAAGAAGCCACTTTCCTACCGGCAGGATAGCGTGCGGGTGAACGCCGGTTCATGGGACAAATACCGCGTGGAGCTTGATTCCGGCGGCCCGCTCATCGGCGATGGCCAGCGGGTCAATTATCGCCTGGTGGCGGCCTACGAGAAAGCCGGGAGCTTTGGAGCCAACGACACCTCCGAGCGCGGCCTGATCGCGGGCACGGTGCGCTGGCATTTGTCCCCCAATACCTACCTGCTGGCGGGGGTGGATTACAACCGCAGCGACCGTTCGAACATCCGTCCCGGTGTGGTTTATCCGATCAGCCTGTCGACCTTTCATCCGGACGGCACGCGCACTTACAACGACGTCGGATTCATCATCACGAAGGAAGCGCGCCAGTGGACCAGTGTCTTTGCCTCCCCGCGCAACCGCCACAATTCCGAGGTTTGGCGCTACGACCTGGATTTTTCCCACAAGTTTACGGACGACCTGAACGTGTTCGTGCATTACAACTTCATCGACAATCACCTCCTCGGCGAGGCCTACGGCATTTCCGGCAACGACGGCTACGCCCACGGACTGGCGCCGACGGTGTCCAATTATCCGGCTCCGGGCGAGTTGCTGCTCGCGACCGCTTTTCGCAATCCCCGGCGCAAGTCGCACAACGGGACGGTTACGCTCAACTACAATTTTAAGCGCGACTGGTTCGAATCGCAGGTCATCGCCGGCTGGGAGTTCTACACCTTTGCGCTGAATCAGGGTGACTATCAATTGAAGCCGGAGTTCTGGCCCTTGGTGAACTATCGCACGGGTGCGGGCTACGAGGCATTGAATTTCGCCAACACCTATGCGGGCGTGATGCAGGGCGTCGCCAATGGTCAGTGGAACATCCTGAGCCGCTACCATCGCACGCAACGCTACGACGCGCCCTACGTGCTCCTGCATAACTATTTTTTGGACCGGCGCCTGCGCGTCGTCGCGGGGTTTCGCCGCGATGCGATCAAGATCAAGCAGGCCTTCCGTCTCGGCGCCGGCACCACGGCGGATCCGTTTGCCCTGGCACCGCCGACCTACACCGATGCCGATACCTCGGCGACGACGCCCATGCTGGGCGTTTCCTATTCACCGCTGGCCAGGCAGCGGGGGTTTGCGGTTTATGCGAACTACAGCGAATCGCTGGTCGCCAATGAGATCGTGAATCCCGACGGCTCGACCTTGCCGCCGGAAAACGGCGAAGGCTTCGAAGCGGGCATGAAATTCGACTTGGACAATCGTTTATCCGGGACGCTGAGCTGGTTCACCATCGAAAAGACGAACCTCGCGCGACTCATTCCGAATACCTTGCCGCAGCAATGGGAAGCCTCAGGACTGCAGCGCTCGCGGGGCGTGGACATGGATGTGTTCTACGCCGCCACGCCCGAATGGCAGATCATGGCCAACGCGACCTTCCTCGACGCCTTCTACGTGAATGACAGCGACGCCTCGCTCATCGGCACGCGAATTGGCGCCGTGCCCCGGTGGGCCTGGGCGGTCTGGAATAAATACACCTTTTCGAGCGGACCGCTCAAAGGCTTCAATTTCGGCGGCGGGGTGATCGCGCGCGGCTCGATTTTCGTCTACGGTGAAAATTATCCGAAGATGACGGCCCCGGCATATCAGCGGCTCGATTTGTTGATCGGATATACCGCCCGGCTGGGCGCGCAGGAATGGGACTTCAGTGTGAAGTTCAATAACGTCACCGATGAACTCTACCTCGATGGCGCGCGGGGGTTTGGTGAACCGCGGAGCGTGCAGACTTCAGTGACGCTGCATTTTTAGGGCGATGAGCGGGGCGGGTGAATCGCTGGCATTTTCGTCCGCGTCTGCGCGGAAATAAAAATGGCGGCGGGGATTACGGAAAGAATCCAACCGTTCGTCTTGTGAGTGGCCGGTGTCTGCCGGCTGCTTATGACCCCACACAAAAACCCTACTGTCGGAAATTGGCTTGATGCCAGGTTGCGCGCGCTGGCTTGCAGTGCGCTGTTGGTTGGCGCGGCACATGCCGCTGAAGTCCCGAAATCCAATGCCACGGCCCCTGAGACCAAGGCGGATGAGACCCCGGTCGTGCTCTCATCCTTTGAAGTGGCTGAGTCCCGGGCGCGCGGTTACCAAGCGACAAACACCTCGAGCGCGACGCGACTGAATACTCCCATCGTCGAGTTGCCCAAGAGTATCCAGATCATGACGCGGGATTTGATTGATGACCTCAAAGTGACGGAACTCAACGAGGCGCTTTATCTTTCCGCCGCCGTGTCATTTACGAGCCAGTATTCCGGCCGCCTGGCGGTGCGCGGCTTTGAAAACGCTGCGGCCAAGCGCAACGGCCTCGGCAACTACGGCAGTGACGAAAGTATCTCCGATACCGCGACGATTGAGCGCATCGAGATCGTGAAAGGCCCGTCCTCGCTGCTTTACGGCAGCTCGAGCCCGGGCGGCGTGGTGAACTATGAGACGAAGAAGCCGCTTTCCTACCGCCAGGACAGCATCCGTCTGGTGGCCGGTTCGTTTGGCAAGCATCGCGCTGAAATCGACTCTGGCGGGCCGCTCGTCGGCAGCGGCAACGGCGTGAACTACCGTTTAGTGGCGGCCTACGACGAGGACGACAGTTTCGGCAAATACAACGGCGGCAGCCGGCGCGTGGTGGCGGGCAGCGTGCGCTGGCACATTTCACCCAACACCTACCTGATGGCGGGAGCGGAGTTCAATGAGGGCGAGCGCACCAACATCCGCGTTTCCAATTACCCGATCAGCCGTTCCAAGCTGGATGCAGGCGGAAACCTGATTTCCCTCCACGATCACTTCGAGCTAACCAAAGAAGGGCGGGACAACTGGGTGGGGGCATTTTCGGGCCCTTACAACCGGCACGATTCCAAGGTGAAACGCTACGATTTGGATTTCTCCCACAAATTCAGCGATCAGCTCAATCTCTTCGCGCATTACAGTTACATCGATAACAAGCTCGAGGAAGCCTACTCCATCTCGACGGCCGAGGCTTGGATTCAGGGCGGCTCGGTCACGCCCAAGCGCAACGAGATGTTGATGCAGTCGGTTTTCCGCAACCCGCATCGCTACTCCCAGAACGGCACCTTGACCTTGAACTACAACCTCGAGCGCGAGGCGTTTCAGTCGCAGGTCATCGCGGGTTGGGAATACTACACGTTCGACCTGAAGCAGGGCGACAATGCGCAAAATTCGCCTTACTGGAACTTGGTGAACTTCGTCACGGGGGAAGGCTATTCACATCCTTGGGCGAATACGCTGCAAGGCGTGCTCCAAGGCGTGGGCACCGGCGAGTGGTCAATCCAGAGCCGCTACAACCGCACCCAGTCCTACAACGCACCCTATGTGCTCCTGCATAATTACTTCCTCGATCGCCGGCTGCGCGTGATTGCAGGCGTCCGCAAGGACGACGTCGAAATCCGGCAGACGTTCTACAACAAGGACAACACCTCGAGCGACCCGTATAAGCTGACGGCACCTTCCTATTCCAACAGCGAGGCTTCGGCGACCACGCCGATGATCGGTGTTTCGTTCTCACCCGTGAAGAGCCAGCCGGGATTCGCCGTCTTTGCCAGTTACAGCGAATCACTCGTGGCCAATGAAATCGTGAATCCCGACGGCACCAATCTGCCGCCGGAAAGAGGTGAAGGCCTCGAAGTGGGCACCAAGCTCGATTTGAACAAGAAGCTGTCGCTGACGTTGAGCTGGTTCACCGTGGACCGGACCAATCTGGCCCGCGGCATCCCCAATACGATTCCCCAACAATGGGAGGCCTCGGGTTTGCAGCGTTCGAAGGGCGTCGATATGGATTTGTTCTACGCCGTTACGCCGGACTGGCAGGTGCTGGTCAGTGCGGCGGCCATCAATGCCCGCTACGTCAACGACGGCGATGCCAGCTTGATCGGCACCCGGGTCGGAAATATCCCGCGGTGGAGCTGGTCGGTTTGGAATAAATACACCTTTTCCTCCGACGCCTTGAAAGGTTTCAGCATTGGCGGCGGTCTGGTTTCACGTGCGACGACCGAGGTGTATGGGGCTAACTATCCGGGCATGATCGCTCCGGAGTTTGTGCGCCTCGACCTGCTGTTGGGTTATGCGACCAAATTCAATGGCCGGGACACGGAGTTCAGCCTGAAGGTGAACAACCTTGCGGACAAAGTTTATATGGACGGCGCGCGGGGCTACGGTGAACCCCGCAGCCTGCAGGCGTCGGTGACTTTGAAATTCTGAGTTAGCTGGTTTGGGTTATTCATAAAGCCGCTGTCCGCTTAATGGCGGCAGCGGCTTTATTGCCGCCATTGGCTGGAGAAATACGCTGGAAAGCTTGTAAGGATTGGCCGGCTGCGGCGACTAATCTGGGTGGATGAGTCTATCTGCCGACCCTGAAACCCTGTTCAAAGCCTGGCTGGAGGAGCATCGGGGCATCGTCGCCAAGGTGGCGCGTTCGTTTGCGCAGACACCGGTGGACATCGGGGAGTTGCAGCAGGAACTGATGTTGCAGCTGTGGATTTCTGTGAAGGCATTTTCCGGGCAATCGAAACCTTCGACGTGGATTTATCGGGTCTGCCTGAACACCGCGCTGACGTGGCGGCGCGGGACGGAGCGGCGGGAGCGGCGGATCGATCCTGCGGCGGATCTCGCGCAGTTGACCACGGAGGCCGCCGATCCGGCGGAGAGTGCGGGTGACCGGGAAATCCTCGACCGACTCTACGGAGCGATCCACGCCATGCCGGCGGCGGAACGCGCGCTGGTGCTACTTTTGCTCGATGGGTTGGCGTATCGGGAGATCGCCGAGATCACCGGGCTGACGGAAAACCATGTCGGGGTGGCGCTGACGCGGGCGCGCAAGCGCCTCACCGAGCTGATGAAAGGAGTCACCGATGAACTGGAGTGATTATGAAATGGTCTGGAAGCGGCAAAAACCACCGGTGGGTGCGGCGGCCGACGTGAAGGACCTGAGGGATACGTTCGAAACGAAACGGCGGAAAATGACTGCGGTTATTCGCGTGCGGGACTATGCGGAAGCGACGGCGGCGGGAATCGTGGTGGTGGCTTTCTGCTTTATGTGGTGGCAGCAAGGTCGGGCGGGCTGGCCCATCGGGCTGGCTATCTTGCTCACGCTGAGAGTCGGCGCGGTTTTTGTCCGTGAACGCTTTCGGGTCCGGCGCAGCCGGTTGAGTGCGGAAGCGACGTTGCTGGCCAAGATCGAGGCCGATTTGGCGGAGCTGCAACACCAGCGGCAACTCATCGGGAAGCTCTGGCGGTGGTATCTCGGGCCGGTGTTAGCGGCGATGATCATTGTGGGTGCAACTATCACGCACAGCCGGCCGCCGTGGGATATTTCGCATGATCCGATCTTCGTAACGGGATTCTGGCTCTTTAACGCGGCAGCTTTCTGGTTTGCGTGGAAAATCAACCAACAGGCGTTGCGAAAACAAATCGACCCGCGCATCGCAGAGTTGGAGAAATTGCGGCGCGATTTGCTGGCTTCGCTTTAGTTCAACCTTAAGCGCGCCAGCCCGAGGGGCCAGAAGGTGGCGGTGCGGAGCTTGCCGGTGTAGAGCATGGTGAAAGTGCCGTCGGCTTCGGGGATCAGACAGAGCGGCGTGCGGAGGTCTTCGGACCAGTTGAGCGGACCTTCGGGTTGCACGGCGAGCGGGCGGCCTTGGGGCCAGTGGATGCCGTCGCTGGAAACGGCGATGCCGACATGGCGGGGCTCGGGGACGTAGGTGCCGGCTTCGGCGTGGCCGCAGTTGTCGTAGATGGCGACGTAGTGCGGGCCGACGCGACTTACGAGCGGGTTTTCGATGAAGAGCGGCTCGATGGGCGAGGGATTGAGGCCGTCGCAGCGCCGCCAGGGACCAGCGAGGGTGGGTGATTCAGCGAGACCGACGGGCCACGCGCCAACCGGCCAGTGATTGTGGCTGCCGTAAAACGCATACCAGCGATCACCAACCTGCCAGGGGAAGAACGAGTCGGTGCCTTGCTGGCCTTCCCACGGCTGCGAGTTGGCGTCGGGTTGGAGGATGATGCCGGCGTCCCGATACGGGCCGCCGATGCCGGTGCGGCCGGGCGTGGCGGAGATGGCGCGCCAAAGCTGGCCGTTCATGTGCAGGCCTTCGCGCGGACCGAAGCCGGGACGATAGGCGACATAGAAGAGATTCCAGCGGTCCTCGGCTTCGTTGAAGATGGCCATGGGTCCCCAGAGCGAGAAGCGGTTGTCGTCGGGCCGCATGCTGCCGTCGGTCTCGTAGAGTGTGCTGACGCGGCGCCAGTTGAGCGCATCGGGACTCGTCCAGTGGCCGATGCGCATCTTCGACCAGAACGGATCGCCGGCCATCTCGGCGGTGATGAGGTGATACTGGCCGGCCTCCTTCACGACGCAGCCGCCTTCGAAGCCGTATTTATTGCCGGCGAGGTCGGGATGATCGAGGCCGATGACTGGACGCTCCGGGGAATCGAGCAGCGTGAAATTGAGCGGACGGGCGGCGGGCTGGACGGAGGAAGCGTCGGAGGTGTTCAAGGAAGAGGGGAGGGACGAGGGGCGAATAAGGGGGAGCTGCGAGTTGGGAATGACGATTTACGAGTGGGTGGCGAGAGGGTGCAACTCCGGGAAAAACAACGGGGCGCTGAGGGCGAGGCCGTCGCCGACGCTGGTGAATTCCCCGCCGTCGCGGATTTTGTCGGCGCCGAAGCGTGTGATGAATTCGCCGCGCAGGCTGCGGATGAGCGAGGTGCCGCCGGTGAGGAAGACGGTTTCGACACTGGTGGGGTCGATGTGCGCGCGGCTCATGAATTCGTCGAGCTTGGCGATGATTTGCGCGGTGAGGTCGGCGGAGTTGCGATTGAACTCGGCGAGCGTGAGCTGCTCGTTGAGCTGGATGCGCGGGTGGTTGAAACGCAGCGGCGCGATGTCGTGCGAGGTGAGGGCGATCTTGGCACCTTCGATCATTTGGAAGAGCGCGAAGCCCTGATTGTCCTTCACGAGGGACTGGAGACGTTCGAAGGCGGCGGGATCGTTGGAGAGACGGGCGAGACGCCAGATGAGGTCGAGCTTGGTGGCGTTGCGGAGGAAGACGATCTGGTCCCACTGGCAAATTTGGCGGTGGAGGGTGTCGGGGACTTCGAGGCGCTTGCCCCAGCTTTCGTAGGTGGCGCCGCGACCGAAGCGCGGGGTGAGTTTGTGCCACATGGTGGCGGAGTCGTATTTGTTGCCCGCGACCGGCAGACCGCCGGTGGCGAGGATGTCGCCGGCTCGGTCGGTGAGGCCTTGGCGACGCGGGTCGAGTTGCACGACGGTGAAGTCGGAGGTGCCGCCACCGAAATCGCCGACGAGCACGCGTTCGGGTTTGGCGATACGCGCCTCGTAGGCGAAGGCGGCGGCGATGGGCTCGTATTGGAAATGGATTTCCGTGAAGCCGGCGAGCTGCGCGGCGCGGTGGAGACGTTCCTGCGCGAGGCGGTCCTCGTCGGGATCAGCGGAGAAGACGGCCGGACGGCCCATGACGACGCGTTTCACATCCTGCCCGGTGACGGCGTCGGCCTTGGCTTTCAGGAAGCGCAGGAAGAAGGCGATCAGGTCCTCGAGCAGGAAGGGCTGGTTGTTGACGATCGTCTCGGTGAAGGTGCGATTGGGCAGGATCGTCTTGATGGCTTGGAAGAAACGGCCGCGCATCTCGTCCTGCACGTAGCGAAGCTTGGCGGCGTCGCCGATGAGCGGCGGGTCGCGGCGCAGCGTGTAGGGAAAATACATGAACGACGACTCCACGCCGGCGATGCGCGGGTCGCGCACGAGCGCGCGACGCTCCACGTCCCAGATGGTGACGGAGGAATTGCTGGTGCCGAAATCAATGCCGTAGATGAACGTGCTCATGGGGGGACGGAGGGGGCGGGGGCTGGCTGGCGCCGACAGCTGGCGCAGGGCGCCATGTCGGATGAGGGAGGAGGATGGCGCACGGGACGAAGCGACGGTCTGGCCGTCGCATTCCCGGAAAAGAGGGGCGGGGACGGCAACGCATCGTCCGGCGTCTGACAAGGCCAAAGTTTCGGCCTGTCGTCGGGACGCAAAAAAGCCGCCCGTCTTGCGATGGGCGGCTGGGAGGAGAGAATCGACGTCAGACGCTTTCGAGCAGCTTGTTCAAGCGCGCGACCATCGCGGTGGCATCGTCGAGCAAGCCCGCGCTGATGAGGGCGTTGTCGAGGAGCTGTTCGGCGACGAGCTTGGCCTTGTCGGGAGACGAGGTTTGCAGGTCGTGGAGGCGCTTGAGCACGGCGTGGCGCGGATTGATCTCAAGGTTTACCTTCAAGGCCGCCTCGGGTTCGTCCTTCTTCATGGCCTTCATCATGCGGCGCATGTGGGGCGTCATGAATTTGTCGGCATTGATGGCGAGCACGGGCGAATCGACGAGACGGTCGCTGGCCTTCACCTCGTCGACGCGTTCGCCGAGGGTGTCCTTGAGCCATTTGGCGAGGTCCTTGATCTGATCCTCGGTGAGGCCGCCCTCGGGTTTCGGGAGGTCGGCGAGCTTCACGTCGGCGTGGTCGGCGCCGGTGAGTTTCTTGCTGTCGAACTCGCGAACGTTGCTCATCACGTATTCATCGACGGCCTCGTAGCAGAAGAGCACCTCGAGGTTGCGGGCCTTGAAGCCCTCAAGATACGGGCCGCTCTCGATGGCGGCGCGGTTGGGGCCGACGAGGTAGTAAATCTCCTTCTGCTCGCTGCCCATGCGGGTGACGTAGTCGGCGAGCGAGGTGGTCTTGCCCTTCTCGGTGAGCGAGGACTCGAAGCGGAGCAGCTTTACGAGCTGTTCCTTGTGGGCGTAGTCCATCGCGGCGCCTTCCTTGAGGAAAATGCCGAACTCGGCGTAGAACTCGTTGTAGGCGTCGACGCGGTTCTTGGCTTCGTCCTCGAGGAACTTGAGGAAGCGCTTCGTGATAACCTTGTTCAGTTTTTCGATGAGGGCCTTGTCCTGCATCGTCTCACGCGAGATGTTGAGCGGGAGATCCTCGCTATCGACGACGCCCTTGAGGAAGCGCAGCCACTCGGGGAGGAGCAGCTTGGGCTTGGCGTCGATGAGGACCTTGCGGCAGTAGAGGGAGACACTCTGTTCGAGGCGGGAGAAGCCGAGTTTCTCGGTGTTCTCCTTCGGGACGAAGAGCAGGGCGTTGATGGCGAGCGGGGCGTCGGCGGAGAAATGCAGGCGCAGGCGCGGCTCGTCGAAGGCGTGGGCCTGGAATTTGTAGAACTCGGTGTATTCCTCCTCCTTGATCTCGCTTTTGCTGCGGAGCCAGAGGGCCTGGACGGTGTTGACGTGCTTGCCGTTGAGGTTGATTGGGAAGGAGACGAAGGCGCTGTAGCGCTCCAGGATTTCCTTGGCCTTCCAGTCGGTGGCGAAATCGGCGGCGTCATCCTTGAGCTCGATGACGATCTTGGTGCCGCGGCTGAGGTCGGCGACCTCCTCGATTTCGTAGCTGCCGGAGCCGTCGCTGGACCAGACGTGGCCGGGCTCGTCCTTTTTCCAGGAGTGCGAGTAAACCTTCACGGACTTGGCGACCATGAACGCCGAGTAGAAACCGACGCCGAACTGGCCGATGAGATTGCTGTTCTTGGCGCCGCCCTCGCCGAGGGCTTTCAGGAACTGTTTCGAGCCGGAGTGGGCGATGGTGCCGAGGTTCTTGACGAGTTCGGCACGGGTCATGCCGATGCCGTAGTCCTGGATCGTGATGGTCTTGGCCTTGTCGTCGGTGGTGACGTTGACCTCGAGCTTGGCGGACTCGTCGAAGATGTCCTTCTCCGTCAGCTGGGTGTGACGCAGTTTTTCGAGGGCGTCGGAGGCGTTGGAGACCAGCTCGCGGACGAAGATTTCCTTCTCCGTGTAGAGCGAATGGATGACGATATCGAGCAACTGCTTGATCTCGGCTTGGAACTCAAATTTTTGCGGCGTGGCGGTAGACATGGATAGAGATAGAGGGTGGTCAGTTAAAGCGGCCTTGCCGTAAAATCAAGCGAGGGCAGACTGGAATTCCCCGGTGATGAACGAGCCACCCCTAATCGAGCGACCTGAACGGCCTGGCAGAGCGGTGCCTCCGCGTCATCCCCTGCCCAGAGTGGCGCAAATCCTGTTGGTGTTTATCGCCATCTGGCTGAGTTGGGCCTGGAACCGGCGCGCATCGCCAAAGCAGATACCTCCGCCTGCGCCCCCACCGGTCTCGGTCCCTCGAACCGCCCCGGCGGCGCCGGCCATGGCTACGGTGGAGAATCCATTGGCGCAGATTCCTCAAGACCAATTCAAGAATATCGAGGTGGGGATCCGGCGGCTGGCTTTTGCCGAGGCCAAATCCCTGGCGCAGGTTTATGCCCGGGCGGATAAACTGGCCTATCCCGGCATCAGTCAATTTGGCCGACAGTTGGATCAGATTTTGGACCGGACGGGAGTGGACGGGACGCTCGCTTTCAACGGGGTGGTCAGCACCAACCCGGATTTTTGGCGGGCGGAGCGAGAGATCACGACGATTGATCCCAGTTTGCCTTACCTGGTGGCGATGCTGGCGGTGCTGAGCGATGACCGCATCACCGCTTCGCGCATGCTGAGCCTGGCGCAGGCGACACTGCCACTCACGCCCGCAATCCGACGGATCTATGCCCGGCCGGAGGGCTCGCTGCGCTATCAGGATAAGATTTTGCTGTGGGGATTGCCCAGGCCCGAAAAAATTCAAACGGCGGAGGGGTGCGAAAATGCGGCCGCGATCATGCGGCTACGGATTGCGGCGTGGCCCAAGCGAACGGAGTTGTTGCATGGATTATTCGACTTGGAGTCGCGGCGCATGAAGTTGCTCATGACGAATCCCGCGGAATTGGAGCAGCGGCTGGATGCGCAGGTGAAACTTACGAGTGATGATGGGGCGTTCGTCCGCAAGCAGGACCCCATCCTGGCCGAAGCCTTGCCCGGATCCGTCAGAGACTGGCTCAACAAAACAACGCTGGCCCAGCAATGGACCCGGTGGATGGATGACAGTGATCCGGCGGAACGGGCGGATATCGAAAAATCGGTGGCGGCCTATGAAGCCGCGGGCCGGGACGATCTCGCATGGCTCACTTGGCGCCACTGGCGGGTGGTGAATGGGGTCACCAATGAAACAGAGCAACGACGCTGGCAGGCGTGGAGTCGGACGCTCCTCGGGGCGGAAGCGGCGGACCGGCTGATCGCACAGACGGCGGCCAATCCGAGGGCCGGCACCGCCTCCCTGCCGGTGCCCTTTGAGCAAGGCAATGAAGTCTGGTCGGGGGACCAAGGGATGCATCCGCTTTTGGCGATCAAGCTCGAGCGGACCCTGGCCACGATCGATGCGCAGATGGCATTCGTCAGGGAAGGTTCACGACAAATGGCGATACTGCGGCTGCAGCGGGCCGAGTCCCTGCTTAGTATCGGTGCGCCTGCCGCGGCCCGGCGGGAATACGAGCGGGCAGAAAAGGTGGTGGGGCAAAAGGTGGCCGGACCGATGCTGGCGTTCATTTTGGCGGCGGAGGAACAGCATGACGAAGCGGCCGCGATTTTCCTCGAGACCTTGAAGGATCCCCGCGCCAAGGCGCTGCGCCGGCCCTATGCCGATTGTCTCTTCAAGGCGGGGCACTATGAAGCCGCCCGGATTGAATACCGGCGGTGCGTGCAGGATTTTCCGGATGACGAATACCGGGCGATCATGGCGGAGGTTGCCGCGCGACGCGGGGGCGGCCGGGAGACCGAGCTGTTGCGCCAGATGCGGGGCCGCCTCCTGCCCGGTTCCTGGACCGAGTCGGGAATCAGTTATCTGCTGGGCGAGATTACGGCGGACGAGCTGATGGTGCGGGCGCGGGAAGGCACGCCCTATGCGGTGATTCAGCACGAGTGCGAAGGGGCCTTTTGGATCGCCCAGGTGGCGCTGGCGGAAGGGCGCACGGCCGAGGCGGTGCAATGGTTGCACCGGTGCCTGGCGACTGGATTCACCACTTTTATCGAATATGCGGCGGCGAAGGCGGAACTGAAGCGGCTGCAGCCGGAGGAAAAGGACAAGGGCAAGGAATCGGCGCCGCGGGATTCCCGGCGGTCGATGGCGGCTTAAGGCCCCACCGGGCGGGTGATGCCGTCGAACATCACAGAGGTGGTCTTGAGGGCGTTGTCGGTCGTGAGGTCGAACTCGACGGCGAATTTGCCGCTGCGCCAGATATAGTCGCGCTCGTGTTTGCTCCAGCTGGCGAAGGCGGCGTCGCCACTCACGCGGATGCGGCGCCAGCCGGGGACGCGTTCGGCCGTGCGGATCTTGGCGGTTAATTCCGAGACGCGCTTGTATTCCTGGATGAGGTGCAGCTTCAGCTCGTCGATGGCTTCGGCGGAGGCCTGCTTGATCAGCTGTTCCTCAGTGGGGGCGGCGGGAGCGGCGGCGAAGAGCCGGGGCGCGACCGGGAGCACGAAGAGGCCAAGGAGAAAGAGACGGCGCAACATGGTGGGGTGAGGTTGAGACCTACCCTGCGCACTTTTGTTCGTAACTCAACCGCCGAGGTAGGCGGCCTTGAGCTCGGGGTTGGCGCGGAGCTGGGCCGAGGGGCCCTGCATGGCAACGGTGCCGGTCTCGAGCACGTAGGCGTCGTGCGACACCTCGAGGGCGAGGTTGGCGTTCTGCTCGACGAGGAGGATCGTGATGCCGTGGGTTTTGTTAATCTCCACGATCTTTTCGAAGATGGTGCTGATGAGCTTGGGTGCGATGCCGAGCGAGGGCTCGTCGAGCATGAGCAGCTGGGGCTCGCCCATGAGCGCGCGGCCGATGGCGAGCATCTGCTGCTCGCCGCCGGAGAGCGTGCCGGCGGCCTGGGCGAGGCGCTCCTTGAGGCGGGGGAAGACGCTGAAGACGTAGTCGCGGTTTTGCGCGATCTTGGCCTTGTCGGTTTTCAGGTAGGCGCCCATCGCGAGGTTTTCGTCGACGGAAAGGTTGGAGAACACCATGCGCCCTTCGGGCACGTGACCGAGGCCGCGGGCAACGATCTTGTGTGGTGAAAGCCTGGAGATGTCCTCGCCCTTGAAAGTGATGCTGCCGCGCTTCGCGCGGAGGAGGCCGGAGATGGTGCGCAGTGTGGTGGTTTTGCCTGCGCCATTGGCCCCGATGAGCGTGACGATGCGGCCGGCCTCGATGGTGAACGAGATATCGCGCAGGGCGCTGATGGCGCCGTAGCAGACCTCGAGATTTTTGACCGTCAACATGGCTCAGTGATGGGAGAGGGAGGTGCCGTGGTCCTCGCCGAGATAGGCTTCGATGACCTTCGGGTTGGACTGAATCTCGGCCGGGGTGCCTTCGGCGATCTTTACGCCGTAGTCGAGGACGGCGATGCGCTGGCAGACGCCCATGACGACCTTCATCGAGTGTTCGACCAACAGGATGGAGAGGTTGAACTGTTGCTGGACCTGCTGGATGAGGCGGATGAGATCGGCCTTCTCGGTCGGATTCATGCCGGCGGCGGGTTCGTCGAGGAGCAGGAGCTTGGGCTTGGTCGCGAGGCAACGGACGATCTCGAGACGCCGCTGCTCGCCGTAGGGCAGGCTCTTGGCCGGGGCGTCGCGGAAACGGCGGAGGTTGAAGATGTCGAGCAGCTCCTCGGCGCGCTGAGTGATCGCGGCTTCGTCGGCGCGGAAGGCCCCGAGGCGGATGAGCGACTGGATGGCGGCGGTCTCGCGGTGGAGGTTGCAGGCGACGCGGACGTTGTCGAAAACGGAGAGGGAGCCGAAGAGGCGGATGTTCTGAAACGTGCGGGCGATACCGAGCTCGACGATATCGTTGACGCGCAGGCCGGCGAGCGGCCGGCCCTCGAAGCGGACGGCGCCGGAGGTCGGCTGATAGACGCCGGTCATGAGGTTGAAGACCGTGGTCTTGCCCGCGCCGTTGGGACCGATGAGGCCGCAGAGTTCGCCGGAGCCGACGGTGAAATCGACGGCGTTCACCGCGGTGAGGCCGCCGAACTTGATCGTGAGTTGGTCGAGTTGGAGCAGCGCGGGCATCAGGACTTGGATTTGCCGAGCTTGAAGTTGAAGAGCCCCTGCGGGCGCATGATCATGAGGATGATCAGCAGCAACGAGTAGATGATCATGCGGTATTCCGCGATCGGGCGGAGCAGCTCGGGCAGGAGTGTGAGCAGGATGGCGGCGAGAATGACGCCGAGGGTGTTGCCCATGCCGCCGAGGATGACCATGACAACGATCTCGATGCTCTTGGTGAAGTCGAAGCCGGTGGGCGTGATCGTCATCTTGAAGTGACCGTAGAGGCCGCCGGCGGCACCGGCGAAAAAGGCGCCGATGACGAAGGCCACGATCTTGTAACGCGTGGTGTTGAGGCCGACGGCCTCGGAGGCGACCTCGTCATCATGCGTGGCGAGGAACCCGCGGCCGTAGGTCGAGTTGACGAGACAGGTGACGGTGAAAACGCTGAGGGCGACGAAGGTCATCACCCAAAAGATGGAGGTGTAGGCGGGGATGCCGTTCAGGCCGAGCGCACCGCCGAGCACCTCGACGTTTTGGAAAATGACGCGGATGATTTCGCCGAAGCCGAGGGTGACGAGGGCGAGGTAATCGCCCTTGAGGCGGAGCGACGGGATGCCCACGGCGAGGCCGGCGAGCGCGGCGCCGAGGCCACCGGCGAGGAGCGCGGCGAGAAACATCAGACCCTGCTGGATGGTGGTGCCGCCTTCTTCGCCGAGCAGCTGGGGCCCGAGAAAGAGCGAAACCGCCGCGGCGATGTAGGCGCCGACGGCCATGAAGCCCGCGTGACCCAGCGAAAACTGGCCGGTGTAGCCGTTCACGAGGTTGAGCGAGACGGCGAGGATGATGTTGATCCCGATGCCGATCAGGATGTCGAGGTGGTAGGGATCGATCCGGTCGGAGAAATGCGACACGCCGAAGGCGGCGGCGACAGCGATCAGGAGGTAGAGATGAGGGCGCGGCATGGCGTCAGACCTTTTCGACACTCGACTTGCCCAAGAGACCGGAGGGACGGAAGAGCAGGATGATGATGAGAATCGCGAAGGCGATGGCGTCCTTGTAGGTGGACCACTGGCTGCCGTTGACGAAGGTCTCGACAGTGCCGAGCAAAAGGCCGCCGAGAGCGGCGCCCGGGATGTTGCCGATGCCGCCGAGCACAGCGGCGACAAACGCCTTCAGGCCGGGCATGACGCCCATGAGCGGGTCGATCGACGGGTAATTGAGCGCGTAGAGGACGCCGCCGGCGCCGGCGAGAGCCGAGCCGAGGCCGAAGGTGAAGGAGATGACGACGTCGTTGTTGATGCCGACGAGCTGGGCGGCCTTGGGATTGAGCGAGACCGCGCGCATGGCGGTGCCGATCTTCGTCCGGTGAACGATGAACTGCAGGCCGAACATGAGCAGAGCCGTGACGACGATGACGATCAGCTGGTTGGAAGAGATGACGAGACCGCCCACGGTGAAGTTGGTGGAGGGAAACACGGCCGGGAAAGTGCGCGGGGTGGCGCCGAAGAAGACCTGGCCGGAGTATTCGAGGAGCAGCGAAACACCGATGGCGGTGATCAGCACGTTGAGCGTGGCGGCGCCGCGGAGCGGACGGTAGGCGAGGCGCTCAATCGTCATGCCGATCACGGCGCAGCCGAGCATGGCGATGACGAGGACAACCAAGCCGCCCCAGACGGTATTCTGCGGGACTTTCTGGCCGACGTAGTAGCCGAGGAAGCCACCGACCATGAAGACGTCGGAATGCGCGAAATTGATGAAGCGCAGCACGCCGTAGACCATCGTGTAGCCGAGCGCAATGAGCGCATAGATAGCGCCAAGGGACAGGCCGTTAAGAAGTTGCTGTAAGAACTCGGACAAGGAGTTGAAAGGTGAGCGTTGAGAGTTGAGAGTCGGAGCGAGTTATTCGAGAGATTTTCTCAGGCCGCTGAGCATGCGGGTGATTTCCTCGGCGTCACGGTAAAGTTGCTCATAGTCCTCTGTTTTAAAAAGCCTTCATTGCTGGCAATCATTGCTTGCGTGACAACTTCGTAAGTCGAACCGGAAGCATAGCCGATAAACTTGGCGAAATCCCCTGGCGGGCGGGCTGAACCTTCAGCGATATTGGAAGGAACGGAGACGGCGGCACGTCGGATTTGAGCGGTGAGGCCAAAACGTTCATCGGACGGAAAGGCTTTGGTGATTCGATACACCAAGCTGGAGAAGAGGCCCGCCTTTTTCCAAACCTCCAGTTTTTCAAAATTGAACATGCGCTGAGTGAAACTCTCAGCTCTCAACACTCAACTCTCAACCCCCTGAGCGCGTGGCGCTCAGGGATCGACCGTTTCGACGAAAGCGAACTTGCCGTCCTTGACCGTGAGGATGACGGCGGACTTGGTGGCGTTGCGGTGCGCGTCGATGGTGATGCGGCCGGTGGCGCCGGAAAAATCCTGGGTGGTGGCGATGGCTTCGCGAAGTTTGGCGCTGTCGGTCGTGCCGGCGCGGGCGATGGCCGCAAAGAGCAGGCGGGCGGCGTCGTAGCCGAGGGCGGCGATGCTGTCGGGGGTCTCGCCATCCCAGCGGGCGCGGAATTTTTTGATGAAGTCCTGCATCTCGGGTGCGGTGGACTCCGGCGAGGCATGCGTGGAGTAGTAAGTCCCCTCGACGGCCGGGCCGCCGATCTCGATGAGCTGCGGGGCTTCCCAGGCGTCGCCACCGAAGAGCGGACCGGTGAAGCCGAGCTGGCGGGCTTGGATGCAGATGAGCGCGCCCTCGGTGTAGTTGCCGGAATGGAAAATGCAGTCGACGCCGGCGGCCTTGATGGCGGTGAGCTGGGCGCGGAAGTCCTTGTCGCCTTCGCTGTGTTTCTGTTCGACGACGATCTCGCCGCCGGCGGCAGTGAATTTTTCGCGGAAGACTTTCGAGATGCCGACGCTGTAGGGGTTGTTGACGGAAGTGATGATGGCGGCGCGCTGGGCGTGCAGGGTCGCGCTGGCGAACTTGGCGAGGACGGCGCCTTGAAACGGATCGATGAAACAGACGCGGAAGATGTAGCTGCCCATCTCGGTGACGCGCGGGTTGGTCGACGAGATGGCGATCATCGGGACTTTGGCTTTCTGCAAGATGGGCGCGGCCTCGAGCGAGTTGACGGAAGGGTTGCCGCCGAGGACGGCGACGACCTTGTCGCGCGAGACGAGTTTTTTGGCGATGGTGGCGGACTCGCCGGCGCGGGACTGGTTGTCCTCGGCGATCAGTTCCACGGGACGGCCGAGGACGCCACCGGCGGCGTTGGCTTCGTCGAAGGCGAGGATAACGCCCTTGCGGGCGGCGCTGCCGAAGGCGGCTTCCTTGCCGGTAAAGGCGCCGTATTGGCCGATCTTAATGGGATCGGCGGCGTGGGCGGCGAGGGAGGCGAGCGCGAGGAGAGCGGGAAGCGCGAGGCGGCGGAGGGAAGCGGTCATGGATCGATGGTGGCGACGTAAGTGGGTTTGCCGTCCTTGATGGTGATGATGACGGCGGATTTGGCGGCGTTGCGCTGGGCGTCGATGGTGGTGCGGCCGGTGACGCCCGGGAAATCCTTGGTGGCGGCGAGGGCGTCGCGGAGTTTCGGGCCGTCGGTGGTGCCGGCGCGCGTGATGGCCTCGGCGATGATGTGGACGGCGTCGTAGGCGAGCGGGGCCATGGAGTCGGGGGTTTCGCCGTGGAGCGCGCGGTATTTTTCGACGAAGGCGCGGACTTCAGGGGCGGTGCTGCCGGAGGAATAATGGCTGGCGTAGTAGGTGCCTTCGACGGCCTTGCCGCCGATCTCGATGAGTTCGGGAGCTTCCCAGCCGTCGCCGCCAAAGATGGGCAGGTCGAGCCCGAGGTCGCGGGCCTGTTTGCAGACGAGCGCGGCCTCGGTGTAGTAACCGGTGACCGCAATCGCATCGGGGTTGGCGGCCTTGATGGCGGTGAGCTGGGCGCGGAAGTCCTTGTCGCCTTCGGAGTATTTTTGCTCGAGGGCGACCTCGCCGCCGAGGGCGGTCAGGCGCTCGCGGAAGGCCTTCGACAGGCCGACGCTGAAGGACGAGGAGACGGAAGTCAGGACGGCGACGCGTTTGGCCTTGAGCGATTGCGTGGCGAATTTGGCGAGGACGGTGCCTTGGAAAGGATCAATGAAGCACGACCGGAAGATGTAGTTGCGCTTCTCGGTGAGTTCGGGGGCGGTCGAGGTGGTGGCGACCAAGGGCACCTTCGCGGCCTGGGCAATGGGAGCGATTTCGAGGCAGTTGGAAGAACCGCCGGTGCCGACGATGGCGACAACCTTTTCGCGGCTGATGAGTTTCTTGGCGACGGTGGCGGAGTCGCCGGGTTTAGACTGGTTGTCTTCGCTGGCGAGGGCGAGCGGGCGGCCTAGCACGCCACCGCGGGCGTTGATCTCATCGATCGCCATCACGATGCCGCGGTGGGCCTGCTGGCCGAAGGCGGCCTCCTTGCCGGTGAGGGGACCGACTTCGCCGAGCTTGATGGGCTCGGCAGCGGTCGCCAGTGCAGCGACCGCAAGCCATGAAACAAGGAGGCCGGATTTCATAAGCGGATCAGGTTGAGTGAGCGTATGCGGGCGCACCAAGCCAGATGGGTTATGGCGAAACGGTCTTGTAGAAGGTCGGCTTGCCGTCCTTGAGGGCGATGATGGTCGCGCCCTTCGTGGCGTTGCGATCCTTGTCGATGGTCGTAGTGCCACTGACGCCGGGAAAATCCTTGGTGGCGGCGAGGGCGGCGCGCAGCTTCGGGCCTTCGGTGGAGCCGGCGCGCGTGATGGCATCGGCGAGGACGCGGACGGCGTCGTAGCCGAGGGCGGAGAAGGCGCCGGGGGACTCGCCGTTCCAGCGGGCCTTGTAGCGGGCGGCGAAGGCGGCGACGGAGGCGTCGGTGTTCTCGGCGGAGAAATGGGTGGAGTAGTAGCAGCCGTTGAGGGCATCGCCGCCGATCTTGAGGAGCTGTTCATCTTCCCAGCCGTCGCCACCGAAGAACGGGACGTTCAGGCCGAGGTCGCGGGCCTGGCGGATGATGAGGGCGGACTCGGTGTAGTAGCCGGGCACGAAGACGGCGTCGACGTTGGCGGCCTTGACGGCGGTGAGCTGGGCACGGAAATCCTTGTCGCCCTCGGAGTAGTTTTTCTCGACGGCGATTTCGCCACCAGCGGGGACGAAGGTTTCCTTGAAGAACTTGGCGAGGCCGAGGCTGTAGG
The DNA here is from genome assembly GCA_964525935.1 of uncultured Opitutaceae bacterium. GTDB lineage: Bacteria > Verrucomicrobiota > Verrucomicrobiia > Opitutales > Opitutaceae > UBA2377. The sequence continues at coordinate 296,343 of CAZGJZ010000004.1, forward strand.
CGTTGGAGACGCTGGAGAGGACGGCGACGCGCTTGGCCTTCAGGTCCTCCTTGGCGAACTTCGCCATGACGGTGCCTTGGAAGGGATCGATGAAGCAGACGCGGAAGATGTAGCTGCCGGTCTGGGTGACCTTGGGATTGGTGGCGGCCGGGGCGATCATCGGGATCTTGGCGGCTTGGGCGACGGGAGCGGCCTCGAGGGAACGGCCCGAGGAAACTTCGCCGATGAGGGCGACGACCTTGTCGCGGGAGATGAGTTTCTTGACGGCGGTGGCGGACTCGCCGGCCTTGGTCTGGTTGTCCTCGTAGGCGAGTTCGAGCGGGCGACCGAGGACGCCGCCGGCGGCGTTGATTTCCTCGATGGCGAGGACGACGCCCTGGTGGGAAGTCTGGCCGAAGCCGGCTTCCTTGCCGGTGAGCGAAGCGTATTCGCCGATCTTGATGGGTTCCGGGGCGGCGAAACCCAGGGCGGTCGAGGCAAGCAGGGCGAGGAGGCGGGTGGTTAGTTTCATATTAAAGAGCAAATGCGGTTTTAGGGATGGACGTCCTGGACGAAGGCGTAGCGGCCGTCCTTCACGGTGAGGACGACGGCGGATTTGGTGGGATTGCGCTGGGCGTCGAACGTGATGTGCCCGGTGGCGCCTTGGAAATCCTTGGTGGCGGCGAGGGCGTCGCGCAGCTTCGGTCCCTCGGTGGTGCCGGCGCGACGGATGGCGTCGATCAGCACAAGGGCGGCGTCGTAGCCGAGGGCGGAGAGAGCGTTGGTGTCGAGGGACCAGCGTTGTTTGAAGCGTTGATTGAAGGCGACGACGGCGGGCGACTGGTTTTCGGGGGAATAGTGCGTGGAGAAGTAGCAACCCTCGACGGCGGCGCCGCCGATCTGGATGAGTTCGGGTGATTCCCAGCCATCGACGCCGAGCAGCGCGCCGGTGAAACCAAGCTCGCGGGCCTGTTTGCAGATGAGGGCGGCCTCGGCGTAGTAGCCGGGGACGAAGATGCCTTCGGCGCCGGCGTTCTTGATGGCGGTGAGTTGCGCGCGGAAATCCTTGTCGCCGTCGGTGTATTTCTGGTCGGCGGCGATGGTGCCACCGGCGGTGGTGAAACCGGCGCGGAAATACTTCGTTAGGCCGACGGCCTGCGCGGAGCTGACGGAGGAGAGGATGGCGACGCGCTTCAGCTTGAGGGTTGTGGCGGCGAACTTCGCCATCACGGTGCCCTGAAAGTCGTCGATGAAGCAGACGCGGAAGATGTAGTTGCCCTTGGTCGTGACGGTGACGTTGGTGGCGCCGGGAGAGACGAGGGGGATTTTGGCCTGTTGTGCGATGGGCGCGGCCTCGAGCGTGCGGCCAGAGGTGATTTCGCCGAGGACAGCGACGACCTTGTCGCGGGAGATGAGTTTTTTAACGACGGTGGCGGCTTCGCCGGGCTTGGACTGGTCGTCCTCGGTGATGAGTTCCAACTGGCGGCCGAGGACGCCGCCGGCGGCGTTGGTTTCCTCGATGGCGAGGAGGACGCCCTTGTGCGCGTTCTGACCGAAGACGGCTTCCTTGCCGGTGAGGGAGGCGAATTCGCCGATCCGGATGGTTTCCTGGGCGTAGCCTGCGGCGGTGAAGGACAGGAGGCCGAGCAAGGCAGCCGGAAGGGAACGAAGGGAAAACGTCATGAGAGCCGAAGTCGGAATGGGTGGCGTGGGAAAGGCGGAGCCAAGGGAAGGTGGGACCGCATTTCAAACCATCTGTTCAAGCAATCGTCGTGCCCGCCGTCGCCCCGCCGTCGCCAAGCCTATGGCGGGCAGGCGCGCTTCAGCCAAAGACAGGTGCGGCGGTTTGGGCTTTGCGTTGGGCGGGACGGGAGTTTTCATCAGCGGCGTTGAATACCTACGACCGGCATCTCTTGGGCGAATGGCTGAAAATCCTCGGACTCGTGATGGGTGCCTGCGTGGGACTGCTGTTCGTGCAGGTGCTCTACGATGATTTTCGCACGCTGAACGACCTTGGGGCGCACGGGGCGGATTTCTGGATTTATTTCTTCGTCACCCTGCCGAGCTTCCTCGCGCTGGTGCTGTTGTTTTCCGTGCTGGTGTCGCTGCTGTTCGTGCTGGGCAAGCTGCACCGGGCGAACGAATTCATCGCGCTGCGGGCGGCCGGGGTGAGCCTGCTGCGCATCACCGCGCCGGTGTGGCTGATCGGCCTGCTGGCGTGCGGGCTCTCGTGGTATCTCAACGCCAGCATCGTGCCGTGGTCGGTCGAGGAATCGCGCCGGCTGCGCGACAACCTCCAATATCTCCAGCAGGCAAAATCACTGGCGGAGGATCGCGTGGGCGCGGTTTACAGTGTCGGCTTCGACAACCGGCCGGCGCGGCGCATGTGGTTTTTCAACCGCTACAGCCAGTTTACGCAGAAGGGCTACGGCGTGTCAGTGTCGGAGCTCGACGTGCAGCGCCGCGAGTCGCGCCGCATCGTGGCCGCCGAAGGGTGGTATGACGCCGCGCGTCGGGGCTGGGTGTTCAAGAACGGGCGCGAGTTGTTGTTCGAGACGGAGTCGGGTGAGATGATCCAGCCACGGCCGTTCACCGAGCTGTTCATGGACAACTACCGCGAGGATCCGCGACTCATGCTCATCATCGACCGCAAGGCCGGCGACCTTTCGATCTACGAACTGCGGCGGCTGATCGACTACTACACGGCGGGCAATAATCCGAAGGCCATCCCCTACGAGGTGCGCTACTATGGGTTGCTCGCCGACACGCTGGGGCCGCTGATCGTGATCGCGCTGGCGGTGCCGTTTGCGGTGTCGGGCGTGCGCGTGAACCCGGCCGTGGGCGTATCGAAATCCATCGGCCTGTTTTTTCTCTATTACATTTTCATGAACCTCGCGACGTCGCTGGCGACGGCGGGGCAGATGGATCCGTTGCTGGCCGCGTGGATGCCGAACATCGGCATGGCGGCGATCAGCGTGTGGCTGTTTGCGCGGTTGAGGTGACGCGCGCGGCGCCGGGCGGACGGGCGGAATGGGCGTAGCAAGCTGCGCCCCTGCGGCGTGGTTCAGCCGACGCGGGCGAACCACGATTCGATGCGCTGCCAGACGGCGTTGCTCGGCCAGAGCATGATGACCCAGATGACGATGCAGTTGATGTAGCTGAGGAAGACCGCAGCGCTGGCCATGTCCTTTACGCGCTTGGCGAGCGGGTGTTGCTCGGGGCGCACATAGTCGATGGTCCACTCGATGGCGGAGTTGAGGAGCTCGACGATCAGGATGAGGATGAGCGATGCGATCATCAGCGCGGTCGAGACGGCGTTGACCGGCAGGATGATGGCGAGCGGGGTCAGCAGGATGGCGAAGATGAGGTCTTCGCGGAACGAGGGCTCGTGCTTCAGGGCGGCGAAAAACCCGTCGATGGAGTAGCGGACCGAGGAAAAGAAGTTCCGGAAGCTGCGGCGCTTGGGTTCGAGGGTATCGCTCGGCGTGGACACGCCGGAGGATGTAGGCGAAGCATGCGCCGGGCGGAAGCGCGAAGTTTGCCGACGGGCGCGCCGGCTCAGGACTTCTTCCGGCGTTTGGGCCGCGGGGCGGGCGGGGTAGTGGCGACGGGCTCCGGGTCTAGCTCGGAGAAATCGTTGATGATGCCCTCGTGGCGACGGTCCTGTTTGTAGATCTGCAGGATGCGCCCGTGCTCATAGTCGGTGGTCGGGAAAATCTTCGGCGGCTCACCTTTGAGAAAGATCCCGGTGTAGGCCCGCTGCCGGTCGACGAGTCGGCGGATGACGATCATGGCGACAGTGAAACCGGGTTGGCTGAATTTGCCCGTGACGGAGAGAAAGGGCGACGCCTTTACGACCAGTTGAAATTGAAGCTGATACTGATGCGCTCGGCGTCGACGCGGTTGGCGGCGACTTCGTGGCGGAGCCAGCTTTCGAAGAGGATGACGTTGCCGGCGTGCGCGGGGTAGGTGACGTGGGTCTGGTTGGTGCGGCGGGCACCGGGCGCGCGGGGCGGGGCGGCCATGAATTTGCTGAGCCGCGGGTCCTCGAACTTGAGGCCGGGGCAGCCGGCGGGGGTCGTCACGTAGTAAGTGCCGCTGATGAACGACAGCGGGTGGAGATGCAGCGAGTGCGCGGCGGTCGGCGGCATGACGTTTACCCAGCAGTCGGTCATCCGCACGGTGCGGCCGCGGAGGTTGAAATCGAGGGTCTGCGCAAAGGCGCGGGCGTGGCGCAGGAGTTTTTTCTCCAGGGCGGCGAACGTGCTCGAGAAACGGTGCAGTTCGTTCATCGACGCGTAGCTGGTGTAGCCGCCGGGATAGTTTTTCTCCGACCAACGGCGACCGGCGGCATCGTAGTCACGCAGGCGGTGACACTCGTCGGCGAGATCGGCGTTGAGGCGATCGAGGCCGGTTTTTTGCAGCGGCTCGCAGTAAATTTGCGTGGGAAACCAGGCGCGGACGGGCATGGAGCGAGCATGGTTGCGGGGCCGGGCGGCGGGCAACGGTGAAAAATCAGGCCGTATTTGCTTCTAGCCGCGGTCGGCGGGGGCTTAGGTGCAGGGCTACGTCATGAAAACCAAGGTCACCGCCGCGCACGCGGCCTTCTATCGGGAAAACGGCTACATCATTTTGCGCGGGGTTATTCCCGCCGCACTCATGGAACGGCTGCGGGCCATGGCCGAGGAGGCGCGGACGATTGCGCACCGGCTGCACGGTCCGCAGGCGCAGCGGTTGCAGCCGCTGGGCGATCATGTCGATGTGACGGCGATGCGGGAGTTCAATGCACTGCCGGACCTGCTGGCGGCGTTTCGCACGATCCTGACGGAACGGCACTCGATGTCGGACCCGGCGACCAACACGGTGTTGTTTCAGCCGACGGATCACTGCTGGGCGACGGAGTGGCACCGCGACCTGCGCGATCACATGGACACCGCGACGCTGACCGAACTGATGGGCGGACGCGACTGGGCGCAGGTGGCGACGGCTTTTGATAATTTTAACCAGTATAACTGCGCGCTCTACGAGGACTCCTCGACGTGGTTTGTGCCCGGGAGTCACACGCGCGTGACCGATACGCCGGCGGAGCTGGCGGCGGCGCGCGCGCTGGATCGTGCGGGCGTGGAAAACAAGCAGAGGCTGCGCAGCGAGTCGGCGCAGGAGCTGTTGTTGCAGGATTATGGCCAGAACATGCCGGGGGCGGTGCAGGTGGTGTTGCAGGCGGGCGATCTCGTGCTCTACCGCAACACGGCCTGGCATCTGGGCAGCTACGTGCCTTACCGCCGCCGGGCGACGTTGCACGGGCAGGCGGACACGCCGGAGTTTGCGCAGTTCAAGCTCGAGATGATCGAGACGATGAAACGCATCCAGGCACGCAAGGCGGCGGTCGCGAAATAAGACGTCATGAAACACGCGCGCACACTGGCGGGATTGATTGCACTGGTAACGCTGACGCTCCCTGCACGTGCAGCGGAGGCAGCGGCGCCGGCGCGCACGCTGCTGGTCGAGGTGCGCCACGTGCCGGCCGCGATGCGCGTTGCGGAAGGCGTGAAGGCGGGGGCGGGGAAGTTCTCGTTCGATTCCTATGCGCGTGACCGCGTGCTCAGCACCGTGCGCGACACCGTGCAAGTGCTGGCGACGCCGGAGGAGCTGGCGCAGATCAAGGCGGAAGGGTTGGAAGCGTCGGTGTTGTTGGAGAGCACGGATCCGCTCACGCTCATCAAGCGGGCGTTTTACGGGCCGACGCTGGCGCTCGATCCGATTTACCATAGCTACGCGCAGATCACGGCGCGGGCGGAGGAGTTGGCGCGGCAATATCCGCGGCTCATTGCGCGATTCCAGATTGGCGAGACGACGCAGTATCGGCGGCCGATCTATGCCTACCGACTGTCGAACGACGCGAAGCGCGCGCAGGAGCGGCCGGCCGTGATGTTCGATGGCTGCCACCATTCCGACGAGGTGATGGGGGCCGAGATCGTGCTCGCGCTCATGGAGAAGCTCACCGCCGGCTACGGGCAGGATGCCGAGGTGACCGGGTGGCTCGACACGCTGGAAATCTGGCTCGTGCCGGTCGTCAACGTGGACGGGCACAACATCGTGACCTCGGGTCAGGATCCGCGCTGGCGCAAGAACGCGCGGGATGTGAACGGCGACGGCGTGGTGGGGATTTATCCCGAGGGCGTGGACGTCAACCGCGGTTACGATTTCAACTGGGCGCTGGGTGGCTCGGACCAACCGGAAGGTGTGAGCTACCGCGGGACGCATCCTTTTTCGGAAGCGGAGAACCGCGCGATGCGGACGCTGGCGGACCGGCGGCAGTTTTTGCTCTCGGTTTCGTATCACAGCCAGGGCGAGGTGATTTTTTACCCGTGGACGTGGGACGGCACGAAGGCGCCGGACGACGCGGTGATCAAGCGCATCGCGGCGGATGTGGCGGCGCACATTCCGACGATGGATGGCACGGGCACGTATGCGATTTCACCCGGCGGACCCGCGAGTCAGAGCTATCCCTGGTTTTATGGCCGGCGGGGCGTGATCGATATGATCATTGAGACGGGAAAAGGCGTGCACGTGTTTCCACCGGCGGAAGTGCCGGGGATCATCGCGGCGAATCTCGAAGGCGTGCGGGCGCTGCTGCGGCACGCGGCGGGGCCAGGACTCGCGGTGAAGGTGACCGATGCCGCGACGGGCAAACCACTCGTGGCGCAGGTATGGCTGCCGCAGATCGACAACGAGACCGTGGACCGGCGCGTGACGGATGCGGAGTTTGGCCGGCGCTGGCGGTTGCTGGAGCCAGGCCGGCACCGGGTGATCATTTCCTCCGCGGGCTATGAGACGAAGGTGCTGCGCGACGTGGAAGTGGGCGCGACCGGCTGGACGGCGCTGGAGGTGGCGCTGACGCTGGAAAAATAAGTGCGCGGCGCTTACTTTGCGTAGACTTTCAGGCCGACGACGCCGGAGACGATGAGCAGGATGCACACGATGCGCGCCGCGGTCGCAGGCTCTTTTAGGATGAAGATGCCGACGAGAGCGGTGCCCACGGCGCCGATACCGGTCCATACGGCGTAGGCGGTGCCGATGGGGAGTTCGCGCGCGGCGACGGCGAGGAGCCACATGCTGGCAGCCATCGTCGTGATGACGCCGACGGAGGGCCAGAGTTTGGTGAAACCGTGCGTGGATTTGAGACCGGAAGCCCAGACGATTTCGAGGGCGGCGGCGACCAGAAGGATGAGCCAGCTTTTCATAGAGGAGAAAATGAAACCACGAAGGACACGAAGCTCACGAAGAATAATTCAGAGGGCGCTTTGTGTCCTTGGTGAGCTTTGTGGTTCACACAAACCACGCCTAAACGCTTCTGCTGGTCAGCGCACGCCGCCCATGAGCCTGCGCATCCACGGCACGAGCGCGAGGAGCACAAGCGTGGCGGCGCCGACGAAGCAGGCTTGTTTCCAGAAGAAGTCGGCGAGCTGCCCGGCGTTGTCGCTCTTGAAAGAACCGGCGAGGACGCCGGCGAGCTTGTTGCCGAGGGCGAGGGCGAGGAACCAGATGCCCATGACGAGGCCGGCGAGGCGCGCAGGGGCGAGCTTGGTCATGATGGAGAGGCCGACGGGGCTGATCAGGAGTTCACCGACGGTCTGGAGGAAAAACAGGCCGATCAGCCACAAGGGGCTGACGCGGCCTTCGAGCGTGAGTTTGGCGGCGGGCACCATGAGTGCGAACGAGAGCGAGACGAAGAACAGGCCGATCACGAACTTCATCGGACTGGAGGGCTGGCGCGGGCCGAGCGTCGTCCAGATCCACGCAAACACGAGCGCGAGCACCATGATCATGATGGAGCCGACGGATTGCCACCACGACGAGGGGAAGGCCCAGCCGAGGATCTCGTTGCGCGTGAGCTGGTCGGCGAAGAGGGAGATCGTGGAGCCGGCCTGTTCGAAGATGGACCAGAAGATGACAGCGGCGGAAAAGAAGATGAGGATCGCGGCCATGCGTTTGCTCTCGGGATCGGGACGGAACGCAAAGAAGAGGATGGCGGCGATTTGCGCTCCGAAGATGAGGTAGATGAGCGCGGGGTGCTCGTCGCTGGCTTTGAGGATGGCGATGAGCGCGAGCGAGCCGAGGGCGACGAGGGCGAGTTTGCCCCACGGGCGGGAGCCGTCGGCGGCGGGCGCGGGGACCTGGCCGACCTCGGCGAGGCGGGCGCGCTGACGGACGTATTGAACGATGCCGAGCGTCATGCCGATGCCAGCGGCGGCGAAGCCCCAGTGCCAGCTGTGGGCGGGATCGAAGCCCCAGGAGGCGAGGCGGGCCTTGAACCACGGGTGCTGCGCGAGAAAACCGGTGACGAGCGGCGCGAGGAAACCACCGAGGTTGATGCCCATGTAGAAAATCGAGAACCCGGCGTCGCGGCGTTCGTCGTCGGGTCGGTAAAGGCTGCCGACCATGGTGGAGATGTTGGGCTTGAGCAGGCCGGTGCCGAGGGCGATGAGGACGAGGCCGCCGTAGAAGGTGGGCAGCGAGTTGAACGCGAGGGCGAAGTGGCCGCACGCGATGACGATGCCACCGACGAGCACGGCGCGCCGCGCGCCGATGAAATTGTCGGCGATGAAGCCGCCAAGGATCGAGAGCAGGTAAACGCTCATCGTGTAGGTGCCGTAGATCGCAGCAGCCTGCTTGGTGTCCATGCCCAGGCCGCCTTCGGCCGCGGTGGCGACCATGAAGAGAATCAACAGCGCCCGCATGCCGTAGTAGCTGAAGCGCTCCCACATCTCGGTGAAAAAGAGCGTGGTGAGGCCGCGGGGGTGGCCGCCGATCTCAAGCGGATCGGTGGCGAGGGAAGGGGAACTCATGGCTGGCGAGACTGCCGCGCGGGGCAGGCGTGGGCAAAGCTCAAATGGCCGCAGGCCAGCCTGGCGTCACGCAGGACGAATCACGGCGCGGATGGTGGCGGTGCGGACATCGCCGCGGCAGCGCAGCGCGAGGCGGGTTGGGTGCGGCGGCTGGTCGATGGTGTCGGTGGCGGTTTCCAGTTCGGCGCCGGTGCAGCTCGTTTCGACCGTGATGGCGGCAACGTCGTCGGCGATGCGGATCGAGGGACCGGCGATCGTGACCTTGCCGGTCGTGATGAGCGCGGACTCGAAGGCGGAGGGTTCGGAGAATTCCACGTGGTCGGTGATGGTGAGCGAGCCGGCGCCGCGGCGGTCGTAGAGATACTCGCGGGTGAGTCGGCGCAAGCCGGGCACGTCGTAGATGCTGCGCAGGTCGAAGACGATGCGGTCGGTGGCGTCGGTGAATTCCTTGGCGAGCACGGTGGTGCGCCGGTCGGCACCGTATTCCTGCAGCCGGCCGGCGACGCGCGGAACGGGGTGGCCGAAGGAGTTGAGCAGCTGGCTGTCGTAGCGTTTTTCGCTGAACGTGCGGAAGGTATAAACCTCGAGACCGGGATCGAGGATGAGCGTGCGACCGTCGAGGATGACGTTGAAGGTGCCGAGGTCGTTGTGGTTGTGGTTCACACCATTGTTGCCGCCGAGCAGCAGGGCGGAGAAACGCCGCGTGGTGGCGGGGCCGGGTCGGCTGATGAGCGTGAGCGCCTGCGGAAACCAGTCGCGGATGCCAGGGGTGAACGCGCGGCGCATCGGCTGGAGGGGATCGCGGGTGCGGAACATCCAGAGCAACGGCTCGCTGGCGAGGTGCAGGCTCATGTTCGCGAGCGGGTCGGCGCCGAGCGGGAGCGGATCGGCAGGCGGTGTGGCGTCGGCGCGGTTGTCGAGCCAGCTGCGCACCCAGGGGTTGGGCTGGCCGCCGAGGTTGCTGTCGGCGAAACAAGGGAAGACGCCGGGCTGAATCTCGGTGTGGTCGGGCCAGCGGGCGATGCGGCGCCACTTGGGTTCGTCGAGGGGATCGATGGTGTTGCCGGTGGCGAAGCGCAGCAGCTCGGCGAACTGGATGAAATTCATGAAGCCGTAGCCCCAGTAACCGACGCCTTCGGTGCACGCGCCGTCGTCGGTGAAACTTTCACGGAAATCGCGGATGCGGGCGTCGACGAAGGCGAGCCACCACGCGCGGTCAGCGGCGTCGGGCAGAATCGCGACGGCAGCCTGGGCGGTGCCGGAAAGGCAGACGGCGAGCCAGTTGTGCTTGATGGCAAACCACCAGTAGAGATCGCGGCCGGTTTCGATGCGCTGGCGCATCGGGCCGAAGAGGCGGGCCTGTAACTCGCGCAGCACGCGTTCGCCGAAGCCCGCGGGCAGGCGCGGGCCGAGCAGGCGGACGGTGAGCGCGAGGTTCTCGGCGGTGTGGACGACGCCGAGGTCCACGTCGACGGTCTTGCGCTGGTAATTCAGGCGTTCCCGTTCGTCTTCATACGGATGGAGCCAGGTGCGCAGGACGCTGAGGCGTTCGAAATCGGCGACGATGTGCGGAATGAATTCGCCGGTATCGTGGATCAGTTCCGCGAGCAAAAAGGCGCCCTGGCGGTGGCGCGTGCCGCCGAGCGCCTGGCCGATGCGGGTCATGTCCTTGCGCTCAAGACTGTCGAGGAAGGTGGCGTCGGTGTAATCGGGGACGGGCTGGGAGACGAGGTCGCGGGCGGCCTGCAAGGCGCGGCGACCGATGGATTCGTCGCGCCAGCGGTCCCACGCGGCGCGGTGGGTCACATCGGGCGCGAAGGTGAAGGGCTGCTGGGGCAGCAGCGCCTGGAGGGCGCGCACGCGTTCGGGATTGGGCGCGTAGGTTTCGCCGGCGGGCAGGTCGAATTTGAAATCGTAGGCGCCCATGGGGTGTGGGGTTGGGGTCTGGTTTTGAGGCGAAAAAAAGGCCGGCAGAGGAATCTGCCGGCCTGCCCTGAAGGTTTAGGCGGGTTTGATCACGGTGCGGATCGTGGCGGTGCGGATGTCGCCCTTGCAGCGCAACGCGAGGCGGAGCGGGTGCGGCGGCTGGTCGATCGTATCGGACAAGGTTTCCAGCGTGGCACCTTCGCACGTGACGGCCGCGGTGAGCGCGGCCTGGTCGTCGTGGATGCGGATGCTGGCGCCGTTGACCGTGAACTTGCCGAGGGTGATGAGCGCGGTCTCGAACGCGGCGGGCTCGGAGAATTCCACGTGGTCGGTGATCGTGAGCGAACCGGTGCCGCGGCGGTCGTAGAGGAACTCGCGCTCGAGTTTGCGGAGCACCGGCACGTCGTAGGCGCCGCGCAGGTCAAACACGAGGCGGTCGGTGTCGTCGGTGAATTCCTTGGTGAGCACGCGGGCGCGGAAGCCGGCGCCGGGCTGCTGCAACTGGCCGGCGACGCGCGGGACGGGATGGCCGTAGGAGTTGAGCAGCTGGCTGTCGTAGCGCTTTTCGCTGAAGGTGCGGTAGCTGTAGACCTCGGGGCCCGGATCGAGGATGAGGACGCGACCGTCGAGGACGACGGTGAACGTGCCGAGATCGTTGTGATTGTGATTCACGCCGTTGTGGCCGCCGAGGAACGTCGCGGAGAAGCGGCGCGTGGTGGCGGGCGCGGGGCGGCAGATGAGGAGCGCGGGTTGCTCAAACCACTCGCGCAGGCCGGGCGTGTAGGCGAGGCGTTGCGGGTGGAACGGGTCGCGCGTGCGGAACATCCAGAGCAGCGGCTCGGGTATCATCTGGATCGTCATGCCGGCATAGGGATCGATCGTGGCGGGCACGGGTTCGAGCGGCTGCGTGACGGTGCCGACACGGTTGTCGATCCAGAGGCGGACCCAATCGGTGGGCTTCACGTTGAGCGCGCAGTCGGCGAACGTGGGATAAACGCCGGGCTGGATCTCGGCGTGATCCGGGAAACGGGCGGCGAGCGCCATCTTGGGTTCATCGAGCAGATCGATGACGCCGCGGGTCGCGAGGCGGAGCAGCTCGGAGATCGAAATGTAGTGAACGAAGCCGTAGCTCCAATAGCTCACGCCCTCGGTGCAGAAGCCTTCGTCGGTGTAGTCGTCGCGGAAACGCTTCACCTGTGCTTCGCAAAACGCGAGCCACCAGGCGCGCTCGGTCGCATTGTCGAGAATGGCGCAGGCGGTCTGGGCGATGCAGGAGAGGAGGACGGAGTTCCAGTTGTGTTTGACGCGAATCCACCAGTTGAGGTCGCGGCCGGTCTCGATGCGCTTGCGGGTGGGGGCGAGCACGCGGCGGTTGATTTCCTCGCGGAGGAGCGCGCGGGTGGCGGCGGGCAGGCGGTCGCGGAGAATGAAATCGGTGAACGCAAAGGTTTCGGCGAAGTGCACGACGCCGAGGTCGGGCTCGACGGTCTTCAGGTCGTAGTTGAGGCGCTTCAGGTCGTTGCCGGGGTGAATCCAGCTGTTGAGCTTGGCGAGCTCGGCGGCGTCGGAGCAGATCGGCTGGATGAATTCGCCCTGGTTGTAGATCGCCTCGGCGAGGAGAAACGCGCACTGGCGGCGGCGCACCAGGGGCATGACCTGGTTGACCTTGGTGACGTCCTCGCGCTCGAGGGAATCGAGGTAGGTGGCGTTGTTGTATTCGGGGAAAGGCTGGGTGGCGAATTCGCGCGCATCACGCAGCACGCGCTGGCCGAGCGGGTGGTTTTGCCAGCGGCTCCAGGCGGCGCGATCATCGGCGGTGGGCGCGATGGCGAAGCGGTCCTGGGGCAACAGCGCCTGGAGGGCGCGCACCCGGTCGGAGTTAGGGACGTAGGTTTCACCTGCGGGCAGGTCGAAGTTAAAATCGTAGGCACCCATGGGAGGGCGCGCAGCATCATGGCTCGCGTCCTGCTTGGCAAGCGCGCTGCGGACGGGAGTAACCAATCGGTTACTCTCGTTCGTCTTCCCACTGTCACCCATGAACGAGTATTTATCCAGGAACGCGCCCGACGCGTTGACTTTGATCCGGCCCACCGGCACCAGTGGGCCCCGCGTGAATCCGCCTCCGTCGCAATCCCGATTAATCCGTCCCTGGGCCCTGGTCCGCGGCACGTTGCTGGGCGGGTGGCTCGCGTTCGGCGGGCTGGCCGCGGGGGTGTCGTTACCGGCGGCGTCCTCGCCGGAAAAACCGGCGCTGTCGGCCGATGCCGGCTGGGAACTGCTGGCGGGCTATCTGTTTCGCGACGCGTATGAGATGTTTGAGCGCCTGCCGGCCAAAGGTGACCGCGAGCGGGCACTGGGCGAGGCGGCGAGCTTGTTGAACCATCCGCCGGTCACGCCGGGCAAGGTCGAGCAGGCCGAGGCGCAGTTGCGGCAACTGGTCGCCGACGGTGCGACGGACGACACGGCGCTCTACGCGCGCTATTTGCTGGCGCGCATCGCGCACAACCACCGCCCGGCCGAGGTGGCGGAAATCGAGACCGCCTACCGCGCGGTGATTGCGGCGGCCCCGGCGCACCCGATCGCGCAGGTGGCCGCGGGAAAGCTGGCGCTCGTATTCCTTTACCAGCGGCCCGACCTCACGGTGACCGAGCGGTTGACGGCGGCCACGGCCCTCGAGCCGGTGGCCACGGCGGCGCAACTGCCCGAGGCGGCCTGCGCCTACTACCGGGCGATCGCGGGAGCGGCGCTGTATTACAACGTGCTCAACGCGCAGGTGCTGCACTGGCTGCTGCGCGCGGACGAGATCGGCACAGTGGACATGATGGCGGCGTCGGGCCTGCGCATCCAGATCGCGGAGACGGCGCGGGCGCTGGACCGCCGCGACGTGGCGCTCACTTATTACCAGCGGTTCCTCGACAACATCCTGCCGACGGACGGACGTTACCGGACGGCCAGGGAGCGGATGGTGGAATTGGAGGCAATGCCATGAAGCGCATGCGCCCCATGACCCTGCTCGCAGTGGCGCTGCTGGCGGGACTATTCACCTACTCGGCGGTGCGGCTGTTTCGCAGCAAGGCCGCGGCGGTCGTGGCGCCGGGCACGGAAGTGATCCGGCTGGCGCACTGGCAGCTGGAGCCAGGCGTGCGCGAGGCGATCAACGCCATCGCGGCCGACTACATGAAGCTGCACCCGAAGGTGCGCGTGGAGCAAATGGACATCCCCGGCCGCACGTGGAAGCAGTGGCTGCGCACGCGGCTCATTGGCGGCACGGCGCCGGATCTCATCGAGCTGGCGTCGTATGAAAACCCCGACGACATGCTCGCGCGCTATTTCATCCCGATCACGGCGGAACTCGAGCAGCCCAATCCCTACAACGCGGATGAACCGGACCTGAAGGACGTGCCGTGGCGCAAAACCTATGCGGCGGAACTCGTGCAGACCGACATCGTGCACTATTACAACGCCAACCTGCTCGAATACTATGGCGCGCCGAGCACGATGGTGACCGTCCGGGTGTTTTATAACCGCAACCTGATCAAGGCGGCGCTGGGCGAGGATCGCGTGCCGCAGACCTTCGATGACTTCGTCGCGTTGTGCGAGGCGCTGGACCGCTATGCGAAGCGGACCGGGGAATCAATCACGCCACTCGCGGGCTCGGGTTTTAACATCACCCGCGTGACCGACGCGCTGTTCAGCGCTGCGACGCAGAAGGTGGCGCTGGAGCTCGACTACAATCGCGACCTGGAAATGACCGTGCACGAGGCGCTGATCTGCTACGCGCGCGGCGGGTGGTCGCTGCACACGCCGGCGGTGCGCGCGGGCCTGCACACGGTCGAGGCCTTCGGCCGTTACATGCCGCCGGGCTGGGCGCAGCTCGGCCGCGAGGACTCGATGCTGCAATTCCTGCAAGGGCGCGCGGCGATGATCGTGACCGGCACGTGGGACGCGGGCGGGATCCTGCAGCAGGCGGGTTTTCCGACGGGCGCATTCAAGCTGCCGGAGTTTTCGCGCGACGATCCGAAATACGGGCGCTGGACGCTTGGCCGGACGACGGAGGCGAGCACGTTTGCGGCGATGCCGTTTGGCCTCACGCGCGATTCGAAATATCCCGAACGGGCGCTCGATTTTCTGCGTTACCTGACGAGCCGGAAGGGTAACACAAAGTTTGCGCAGATTTCCAAATGGCTGCCCGTCATCAAGGGCGTGGCGGTGCCGCCGGAGGCCGAGGCGTTCCGGCCGCTGACGGACGGCTACATCGGCGGGATCAACATCCGCGGCTACGCCACGCGCGCACACGAGCTGCTGATGCAGCACCTGCACCTGTTGAGTGGCAAACAGGCGAACGTGGATGCCTTCATCGCCGAGGCCGCGCCGCTCTACAGCCAGGCTTACCGCGAGGAAATCCTGCGGCAGACAAAGATGCATCTCGTGACCATCCGGCAAAAGGACTCCGTGCTGGCGGGCGTGTATCAGCGGGAGAAGGCCGCGCCGCTGGCGCGCACGAAGTTTGACCGGCTGGTGGCCAACCAGCTCGAGGTGGAGATCAAGCGCTTGCAGGGGCTGCAGGCGTTGAAGAGTTACCAGCCGGCGGATTAAAGCGTCCGTGGCGGCGAAGCACCGCGAATTTTCAGTTTCATCCTGCAACAGCTAACCTGAATCCTGAACCCGGAAGGCAAATCCCCATGAACGCATCCCTTACCCTGAATCGGCGGCAATGGCTAAGATCGACGGGTGCAGCGGTGGCAGGGCTCACGCTGGCGTCGCGGGTGAATTTGAAGGCGCAAGGCGCGGAGGCCCCGGTGGCGGTGCGCCCGGAGGGACCGGTGCAGCTTTCGCTGAACGAAAATCCGTTTGGTCCGTCGCCGCTCGCGGTGGCTGCGATGCAGGCGGAGCTGACGCGGGCGTATCGTTATCCGTTCAACCAGACGCCGGACCTGGTGAAAGCCATTGCGGAAAAGGAAGGTGTCACGCCGGACCACATCGTCATGGGCGTGGGCTCGGGCGAAGTGCTGGAGACCTATGGCGTCTACATGGCGCGGGAAAAGGGAGAGGTGATCGCGGCGTTGCCCGGCTACCTGCAACTGGCCGGAGCGATGCAACGCATGGGCGCGACGCTGGTGCAGGTGCCGCTCAACGAGCGGCTCGAGCACGATCTCGATGCGATGGCGGCGAAGATCGGGCCCGACACGAAGTGCGTCTATCTCTGCAACCCGAACAACCCGACCGGCACAGTGGTGGCGCCGGAAAAGCTGCGCGCCTTTGCGATTGCGGCGGCGAAGAAGGTGCCGGTCTTCATCGACGAGGCCTACCTGGAGTGCTCGGACAACTTTGCCGCGAACACGATGGTCGGGCTTGTGCGTGACGGGCACAACGTGACGGTGGCGCGGACATTTTCTAAGATTCACGGGCTGGCGGGGCTGCGTATCGGCTACGGCGTGATGCGGCCGGAGCTGGCGAAGGCGGTGCGCGGCTTCATGACCGGCGGCATGAATCTCATGGGCGTGGCCGCGGCGCGAGCGAACCTGGCCGATGCGACCTACGTCGAGCGCACGCACGCGAAGATCAAAGCCGGGCGCGACAGCGTGATCGCGGTGCTGCACGAGAAAGGCCGGCGCTACGCCGAGCCGCAGGGGAATTTTGTTTTCTTCCACACCGGCGTGCCGATCGCGGAATTTCGCGAGAAGATGCGCGCGGAAGGCGTGCTGGTGGCGAGGCCATTTCCGCCGCTGTTGGACTGGTGCCGCATCTCGATCGGCTCGCCGGAGGAGATGGCGGTGGCCAACGCCGCGCTGCGGAAAGTGCTGAGCTGAGCGAGCTGAGAGAAAGGCGAATCGCGGAAGCGGGAAGGACGGAGAGGCGGAAAAGCGGAGATAACCGTCCCGACTTCAGGGGTGTTTTCGTGATTTCGCTATTCCGCGTTTTTATCCGAGACCTTAATGCGGTGCGCCGGCAGGTGGTGAGAGTCCGGGGTGATTCGCGGCGGGCCCAGCGATCCCGCCCTGCCTTCGGACTGGTTTTCTGACGGATTGAAAACCTGCGCGCCTTACTTGGCGAAAATCGAGTTGAGCACTTTGCCGATCATTTCGGCGGGCTCTTTGGAGAAGGGGCCCGGGTGGCGGGTGTGGCCCATGGCGATGGGTTTTTCCTTGCGGACGTCGCGAGCATTGATGGTGAGCTCGATGAGGTAATTGTGAAAATCCCAGGTCCAGCGGTCTTCGTAGGTGATGAGCACCTCGGTGTTTTCCGGCATCATGGTGATCGGCCCGAAGGAAGCTTCGAGGCCGCGGCGACGCAGGTCGGCGACGATCAATTCGTCGAGCTTGCGGTCGTCCGTCAACCGGTGCTCGACGTAGTAGCGTTTGAATTTCGCGAGATCGACGGCCGGGTTCTTGTGGGCGGTGACCGATGAACAACCGGCGAGGAACGCGAGCAGCAGCGCGCCGAGGAGCAGCGGCAGTGGGTGGGTGGACCGGAATTTCATCGGGTGATAGACGCTTGTGAATGACGGATGGAGTCAAGGCATTGCATCATAGGATGGAGACTGGACGCAAAAAAGCGCGGCGATGAAGCCGCGCTGGAACGCTATGCTGTTATGGCCGGCTCAAGCGCCGTTGGCGACGTATTGGGCGATGAGGTTTTCGAGGTATTCCTGCTTGCCGGAGCGGAGCGTGGGTTCGCCCAGCTTACCGAGAACGAGCTTGTTGAGCGAGCGCAGGTCGGTGCGGCGCTTCTCGATGTCGCGGCCGTAGCCGGAGTCGTAGCTCGCGTAACGCGTGGCGACGAACTGGTCCAACTTGCCGTCGGCGAGGATCCGGCGGGCGAGCTTGAACGCGAGGGCGTAGGCATCCATGCCGCCGATGTGCGCGTGGAAGAGGTCTTCCAGATCGGTCGAGGGACGGCGGAGCTTGGCGTCGAAGTTGAAGCCGCCGGTGCCGAGACCGCCGGCGCGGAGGATGCTCGTCATGGCGAGGGTGAGCTCGCGGACGTTGGTGTTGAACTGGTCGGTGTCCCAGCCGAGGAGTTCGTCGCCGGCGTTGGCGTCGATCGAGCCGAGCATCTTTTGCGACGCGGCGACCTCGATCTCGTGCTGGAAGGTGTGGCCGGCCAGCGTGGCGTGGTTGGTCTCGATGTTGAACTTGAAATACTTTTCGAGGCCGTAGGTGCGGAGGAAGGCAATGCCGCTGGCGACGTCGAAGTCGTATTGGTGCTTGGTCGGCTCCTTGGGCTTGGGCTCGATGAGGAACTGGCCCTTGAAGCCGATGCTCTTGGCGTAGTCGACGGCGAGGTGGAGGAAGGCGGCGAGGTGGTCTTGCTCGCGCTTGAGGTTGGTGTTGAGGAGGGTCTCATAGCCCTCGCGGCCGCCCCAGAAAACGTAGTTTTCGCCGCCGAGCTCCTTGGTGACATCGAGGGCTTTCTTCACCTGCGCCGCGGCGTAGGCGAAGACGTGGGCGTCGGGGTTGGTGGCGGCGCCGCACATGTAGCGCGGGTTGCTGAAGAGGTTGGCGGTGCCCCAGAGGAGTTTAACGCCGGTGGCTTTTTGCAGCTGCTTCGCGTGGGCGACCACTTGGTCGAGGTTGCGGTTGGACTCGGCGAGCGTGCGGCCCTCGGGCGCGATATCGCGGTCGTGGAAGCAGTAGAAAGGCGCGCGGATCTTTTGGAAAAACTCAAACGCGGCATCCATGCGGGTCTTGGCGATGGCGACGGCGTTGGTGCCTTTTTCCCACGGGCGCTGGATCGTGCCGGGACCGAAGGGATCGCCGCCGGTGCCGCGGAACGCGTGCCAGTAGGCGATGGAGAAACGCAGGTGCGACGACATCGTGCGACCATCGATGACCTCGTCGGGGTTGTAGTGCTTGAACGACAGGGCGTTCGCGGAACGCGGGCCTTCGTAAGCGATGGGCTTGATCTTGGGGAAGTGGGCTTTGGGCTTTTTCATGGGGAAGACAAAGAAAGGGAAAAGAGAGAACGAGAACGATTGGGAGAACGAGAACGAAGTGCGGCTTATGGGGCGCCAGAATTAAATGGGGAAATCAGGAAAGCTGGAAGGGTAAGGAGCCGGCGAATACGGAAATCAAGAAGGGATGAAATGAAGACCCGGGAACGTGAAACCAAGGGAATGGATCGTTCCGGTCTGCCTGCTTTCCACATCGATCCCGGGCTCGTTAGTGGCGCAGTTCGGCGAGGCGGGCTTGGGCGGATTCGAGGTCGCGGACGGCTTCGTGAAGGCGCTGGGCTTGAGTGGGGGCGAGGCCGACGAGGGACGTGGCGCGGAGCGTGGCGAGGGCGTGGGGAATAAACTCAGCGGCGAAGGCGTGCAGCTCGGGATCGCCGGCGAGCGCGCCGGGGGCGCGGGCGGGGTCGAGCGATTCGAGCAGGAACTCGGCGAGGAAGTGCGGCTGATGGATGAGGCAAAGCCGGGCGCCGAAGCGGTAGAGGCGCGCGGCGAGTGGACGAAAAATTTTGACGCCGTGAAATTCCCAGTGCCGCACGAGGGCGAGGCCCTGGTCGGCGGCTTCGCCGGCTTCGTCGGCGAGGAGGTGGATGGCCGCGCGATCCGTGCCGGCGGCGACGAGCAGGTGACCGAGGGCGTCGCATTGGACGCGGCGAGCCTTGAGCGCGAGGTCGGCAATGATGGAGTCGGAGGAATCAAGCGTGCCGGTCACGGCGAGGGCGGCCTTGGCGGCAGCATGGGCGTCGGTGGCGCGCGGCGGGGTGAGGAGGAGCAACGCGTTGGCGAGATTCATCCACGCGGCGGCGAGGTTGATGCGCGCGTTGCGGTATTCGGCGACGGGAAGCTTTTGCAGGACGGCGATGGCGTCCTGGTAGGCGAGCACCGCGGCGGGCAGGGCGGCGGCATCCTGTTGTTGGAGGGCGTGGCCGCGGTTCATCCACGCGGCGCCGAGGCTGTTGCCGTAGCTGGGGTTTTCAGCGACAGGGAGTTTTTGCAGGAGGGCGATGGCCTCGTCGTAGGCCGCGACGGCGTCGGCGAGACTGGCGGGCGTGCCGATTTTCTGGAGCGCGTTGCCGCGATTCATCCACGTGACACCGAGGTCGCGGCGGTGCTGCGGGTCGGCGGAATCAGGCAGCAGCCGCAGCAGGGCGAGCGCGCGATCGTAGCAAGTGATCGCCGTGGCGAGGGAACTGCCCGAACCTTCGGCCTCGTGTTGCTGCCCTTGGGCGAGCCACGCGGCGGCGGTGGTGGGAGTGGCGGCGGGCTCGGACACGAACAGGAAGGCGCGCGGATTTTACGCAGCCTCGGCGGGCTTGGGGTTCTTTTTGAAGAAGAAACGGCGCCATGCGAGGGCGAAGCCGGTGTAGACGAGCACGCAACCGCCGAGGCAGGCGAGGGTGGCGATGAGTTGTCCGCCGAAACCGAGCGCTTCGCCCGTGTGGAGGAAGCGCGTCCACGAACGGATCTGGCGGGCGGTCGTGAGATCGGCGAAGCCTTCGGTTTTCAGCGCTTCACCGGTGTAGGGGTTGAGCGTGAGCGTGGTGGTGGCGGTGCGCGGCCAGGTGCCGGGAACCTTCACGGTCAGCGTGACGGGTTGCGGGCTGCGGCGCTCGCCGCCGGCGGTCGCGTTGCCGCCTTCGCGATTGGCGGGTCGCGCGGTGGCGTCCGGGGTGGCGGGAGGATTTTCGATTTTCGAATTTTGATTTTCGATTCTTGGCGTGGCGGGGCGGGCTGCGCCGGCTTGGGCAGCGCCGGGAGCACCACCGCCGCCGCGCTGATTGGCGCCGCCGGTGCGGAGGGAAATCTGCTCCCAGTTGGGAAATTGTTTTTGGGCGATGGCGAAGAGCGCGTCCTGGCTGAGCGGGCGTGCGTCGGGCGACGGGCGCTTGATGTCGAAAGCGGGCGCAGCAGGCGCGCCGCCGGGACCTTGCTGCGGGGCGGGCGGGATTTCGCCGGCGATCTTGTAGATCAAGGTGCCGCCCCAGCGGTAGGAGATCGGCACGGCGGTGAGCGTGAGGACGATGAGGATGGGCGCGGTCCAAAGGCCGATGGCGTTGTGCCAGTTGAAATCGCGGGCCTTGCCGGCGAACTTGAAGTTGAGGATGGCGATGGCCTTGAAGCCGCGCCACGACCACGAGCGCGGCCACCAGAGATAAAGACCGCTCACGGCGAGGACAAAGAAGGCGAGGTTGCAGGCGCCGTTGATGGCCTTGCCGATGGGGCGGTTGTCGCCGGAGAGGGCGAGCACACGGTGCCAGTCTTCCATGACGTGCATGAAATCGTGGACCTTGGTGGAGGCGGGCGTGCGGATCTCGCCGGTGTAGGGATTGGCGTAGAGCGCGCCGTCGCGGCCGAGGGCGAGGACGACGGCGTCCTCGGGAGCGGCGGAGATGGTGATGCCGCTGGGGCGGGCATCGGGGTTCACCTCGCGGGCTTTTTCGAGGAGCGTGCGGATGGGCAGGCGGGTGGTATCAGCCGGGACGGTGACGTGGCGCGCGTCGCGTTCGGACCAGTCCACGAGCTGTTTTTCAAAGCCAATGGCCGCGCCGGTGAAGCACATGATGCCAATGGAAATGCCGGCGATGCAGCCGGCGATGAGGTGGAGCCAGAAGAGGGTGGAGCGGAAGCGGGACATGGAACGGGAGAAGGCGCTGCAGCGGCGCGAAAGTGACAAATAAAACGGCGATACGGGGATGCGGGCGATACTAAATCCGGAAAGGTGTGGTCGGAAAAAGAGTGAAGGGAAAGTCATCACCCGCCGCCGGCCTGGAAGCTTGCCTCGTGATTTTGACCTGTGTTTTCGCGAAGAAAACTTAGTGCGAGTAGTCCAGGGAACGAGACGGCGGCGGGTGAAAAGTGGGAAAGGGCGGGACGTCGGGACTCACAGTTCCGCCCATTGGCGGAGGAGATTGTGGTAGACGCCGGTCAATTGGATGACGGACGGGTGCGTGGCGTTTTCGGCGCCGAGACGTTGGATCGCGGTGTCCATCTCGAAGAGGATCGAACGCTGGGCGTTGTCGCGGATCATGGACTGGAGCCAGAAAAAGGCGCAGAGGCGCGTGCCGCGAGTGACGGGCGTGACGCGGTGCAGGCTCGTGGACGGGTAGAGGATGAGCTGGCCGGCGGGGAGCTTCACGCTCTTGGAACCGTAGGTGTCCTCGATGATGAGCTCGCCGCCGTCGTAGTCCGCGGGCTCGTTGAGAAAGAGGGTGCAGGAAAGATCCGTGCGCAGCCGCTGGCCGGTGCCGGGGATGGTGCGGATGGAGCCGTCCACGTGCGTGCCGAACGTCTGGCCGCCGGAGTAGCGGTTGAACATGGGCGGCAAAATGTGGAGCGGGAGCGCGGCCGACATGAAGAGCGGGCTCGCGCTGAGTGACTTGAGAATCATCGCGCCGATTTGCTGGGCGGCGGGATGCGTGGCGGGAATCTGTTCGTTGTCCTTGACCCGCGCGCCCTGGTGTCCGGCCGTGACCTTGCCATCCACCCAGTCGGCGGCGCCGAGGATGCGGCGGGCGTCGGCCAGTTGGGTGGCGGTCAGGACATCAGGGATCGCGAGGAGCATGGGCGGGAGGGCGAAACGGTTTAGAAGCGGAAGTCGGCGCTGAGGAGGTAGGCGCGCGGGGCGCCGGGATTGAAGCGACCGCCGTTGTTATTCAAACTCTGGATGAACTGCTCGTCGAAGAGATTGTTCACGTTGAAGCGGATCGTGACGTTCTTGGAAACCGGGTAGCTCGCGAGGGCGTTGAACAGCCAGTAACTCGGCGTCTGGCGCGGGACGGTGGGCGCGTTGTTATCGCGGCGGGTGATCTGGTCGGAGTATTGGCCGCCACCGCCGATGATGAGGCCGGAAGCGAAGCGATAGCTCGTGAAGAGATTGCCGGACCATTTGGGAATGAGCGGGAGCGCGGCGCCGGTCGGGTTGCCGCCGGTGGTGGTGCCGGCGTTGATCTCACTGTCGAGGAAGGAAATGCTGCCGAGGACGATCCAGTTGTCGGTGAAGCGACGGGACAGGCCGACTTCGACGCCTTGCACGGTCTGCTTGCCGGCGGGGATCGGGCCGAGGAGCGCGTCGGTGAAGACGGTCTTGTCGTTCACGGTCTTGAAGACGGCGGCATTGGTCGAGAGGCGGCCGTTGAAGAAGTCCCACTTCACACCGAGCTCGAGGTTGGAGGTTTCCTGCGGGTCGGTGTCGGGGTTGTTCTGGTTGCCGGCGGCACTGGAGAGCGTGAAGTCGGTGCCGGGGGGCGTGAGCGAAATGGCGTAGGCGGCGTAGATCGAGCCAGCCTGGGCGGGCTTGTAGACGAGACCGGTTTTCCAGCTCACGAGGTTGTGATCCGCATCAACGATGGTCGGGATGCCGGTGGCGGCGGCGACGCTCTTGTAGTGCGTGCTGTAGCGTTCGGCGCGGAGACTCGCGAGTGCCTGCCACTGTGGGTTGAAGTGGATGGTGTCGAAAGCATAGACCGCGGCGGTCTTGGTCGATGCGTCGGTGTAAGCGCCGCTGCGGGTCGGCGAGGCGCTGGGTGTGGCATCGGGATTCGGGCTCTGCACCGGGATGGGCGTCAACGTGGCGGCGGTGAAACCGGGCTGAAAGGCGGTCTCGCGGGTGAACTCCACTCCGCCGCTCAAGTCGTGCTTGATCGCACCCGTGTCGAGGTGGGTTTGCACGTTGGTTTGATTGGAAATGATGCTCATGTCGCGCTTGTTGGCCTGGCGGGAGCGCGTGAGAAGGCCGGTGGCCGGGACATAGGCCGTGCTGCTGGTGCCAGGGGCGGTGATCACGGCGTTGCGCTGGTTGGCGCTGTAACGCGTCTGGTTGGTGATCTTCACCTCCGGGCTGAAGTCGTGTTCGATGCGGAACATCGCGGCGTCGGCATTCACGACATCGGAGTCGGCGGTGAAGCCGTAGAACGTGCTCCAATCCACCTGCGGCACCGGCACGGGGGAAATGTAGCCGGGCATCTGCGCGGTGGGCAGGCCGTAGTCGGGGAGATTTTCCTGCTCGGTGTGCTGATAGGCGAGGAACGCGCGGGTGGGGGTGCCAAGGCCAAGCGCAAGCGACGGCGCGATGGACCAGCTTTGGTTGTTCGCGTCGTTGCGGCCGACGGCGTCGCTGTCCTGCCAGAGGGCGTTGACGCGAATGGCGGTGCCGGCGACGGGGGCGTTGTCGACGGGTTGATTGATATCGAGCGTCGTGCGTTTGCGACTGCCCGAGGTGGCGTCGTCGAGGCCATAGCTGACGGTGCCGGCGGTGAACTGCTCAAGACGCGGAACCTTGGTGGCGACATTGACATAACCCGAGGCGCCGCCGCGACCGATGTCGGTGCCGGCCGGGCCCTTGGCGACCTCGACCTGTTCGAGATTGAACACGTCGCGGCTGTAAGCGCCGACATCGCGCACGCCATCAACGAAAATGTTATTCGTGGAATCGAAGCCACGGATATAGAATGAGTCGCCGGCCGTGCCGCTGGCGCCGCCGCCTTCGCCGGCGGCAAAGGTGATGCCCGAGGTATTGCGCAGCACCTCGCTCAGGTTGGTGGCACCCTGTTGGAGAAAAATTTCACTCGGAACGACGACGATGGTCTGCGGCGTGTCGCGGAGCGGCTGGGTGAACTTCGGGGAGGCGAGGGACTTTTCCTTTTCCGTGGTCACTTCGACTTCAGGGAGCTTGGTCGTGCCTGCATCGGCGGCATCGTCCAAGGCGAGATTGTCGGCATGAGCCGTGTGGGCGGCTCCGCTGGCCATGATGATGGCAGTCAACGCGGCGATGCCTCGCTGAAATGAGTCTTTTGGGGCGGAGTTGGCTTGGTGCTTTTTCACGGAAGAGAAATTGGAGAGAGGAAGGATTGCTGGGCTAATGTGAGAACAGGTCTCAGTAGCTCAAAAACAAAAGACTCCGTCAACTTCTTTTTGAGAAAAATACTCAGTCTCAATAAAGATGCCAGTTGACGTTGCTGAATGCCAAAGTGTTAACTCAGGTTATGGCCGCGACATTAACCGTAAATCTCAGTGAGCGTAGTTACGCTATCCTGTTTGCCGCGGAGTTGATTACGGAGATTCAGGTCACGGTGAAGACGCTGCGCGATAGCGGGCGAAAAGTCGTCGTGTTGACGGACCGTAACCTTGCCAGTCAGCAGGGCGCGGCGCTGGCGGCGATGTTTGGTGAGGCGCCGCAATGTGTGGTCGAGGCGGGCGAGACTTCAAAGTCGGTCGCGAGCTTTGGCCGCGTGTTGGAGTTTCTTGCCGAGCAACGCGTGGATCGCGGCGGCGTGCTCTTCGCCGTCGGCGGCGGGGTGATCGGCGACCTCGGCGGATTCGCCGCGGCGTCTTACCTGCGGGGCATCGAGTTTTACCAGGTGCCGACGACGCTGCTCGCGATGGTCGACAGCTCCGTCGGTGGCAAAACCGGGATCAACCTCGTGGCGGGAAAAAATCTCGCGGGCGCGTTTTACCAGCCCAAGGGCGTATTCATTGCGACCGGGCTGTTGCGCACACTGCCGCCCCGGGAATTTGCCGCCGGCATGGCCGAGGTGATCAAATACGGATTGCTCGGTGACGCGGCGCTGTTTGCCCAGCTCGAGAAAAAGCCGCTCACGCTGGGCAGCGCGGAACTGGCCGAGGTCATTCGCCGCTGCTGTGCAATCAAGGCTGGCATCGTCGAGGCCGATGAACGCGAACTCGCGAAGGAAGGCGGCCGCGCACTGCTGAATCTCGGGCACACGTTCGGCCATGCGATCGAGCAGGTCGCAGGCTACGGGCACTATCTGCACGGCGAGGCGGTGGCGATCGGCCTCGCGGCGGCGGCGCGGCTCTCGCGGAAACTGGGATTTACCACCGACGCCGATACCGTGCGCATCGAGGCGGTGTTGAAGGCGCATGCGCTGCCGGTGCGGCTGGCCGCGCCGTTGCCGCTGACGGCGTTGATGGCGGCGGTCGCGCGCGACAAAAAAGTGCGCGCCGGATTGCCGCGTTTCGTGGTTCTGAAGCAAACGGGCGAGGCCGCGACGCACGACGGCGTGACGACGGCGCTGGCCGAGGCGTGTTTCCGCGAAGTGGGCGCGGCGTAGATTTCGATTTTAGATTCGGGGTTTTTGGTTTATCAATTCCTGCGAGGTTCTCCGCCCAATCGAAATTCGAGAATCCAAAATCAAAAATCCACCCATGGCCGCCATCGACGAAGGGATTGTGCGCGAGTATTTCGAGCAAAACGGATTTCTCGTCCGCCAGTTGCGCAAATACCAGGTGCAGGCCCGCCGCAAGACGAGCGCCGAGGAGGTGGACCTGCTCGTGTTCAACCCGGCCTGGCAGGCGGGCGCGCGCAAACCGGATTTCTTTCTCTTCTCGACCGAGCTGCCGTTCATCCAGAAGGCGGTGGTCGCGGTGAAGGGCTGGCACACGGGCGTGTTTACGCCGAACATGCTGAAGAGCAGCCCGGAAATCTTCGGGTTTCTCGAGGAGACCGTGTTGAAGAACGTCACACGGCTCTTCCAATCGCCGACGCCCGGCGAAGGCGATGTCACGAAGATTCTCGTGCTGCCGAGTCTGCCGACGGCCGAGCCGTTTCGCTCGCAGAGCGTGGCGCTGCTCAAGGAGCGCGGTGTCGATGCGATCATTTCCTTCCGCTCGATGCTGCTCGACCTGCTCGACAAGATTGAGGTCAACCAGAACTACACGAAGAGCGACACGCTGCAGGTGATGCGGCTCATGAAGAATTACGACCTGCTGAAGGAAACGCAGCTCGATATGTTTCCCGAACGACCGGGTGGCGGCGCGACCCGGCGGGCGAAAGGCTGAGTTTATTTTTAAAAAAATCATGGCGACGACAATACATCCGACGGCAGTGGTGGAACCGGGCGCACAGCTCGGAGCGGATTGCGAGATCCAGGCCTACGCCGTCGTCACGAAGCATTGCGTGTTCGGCGACCGCGTCGTCGTGCACCCGTTCGCCGTGATCGGTGGCGATCCGCAGTATCTGAAGTTTGATCGCGCGACCGCGGCGGGCGTGCGGGTGGGTGCGGGCACGGTCATTCGCGAACATGTGACGATCAACCGTTCGATCCACGCGGGCAAAAACACCGTGGTGGGTGAAAATTGTTTTCTGATGGCGGCGAGCCACGTCGCGCACGACTGCGAAGTCGGCAGCAACGTCGTCTTCGCCAATGCGGCGCTGCTCGCGGGTCACGTGAGCGTGGGTGACCATACGTTCCTCGGCGGAGCGTCAGCGGTGCACCAGTTTTGTCGCATCGGCGAGGGCGTGATGGTGGCGGGTCACGCTTCGATCACGCGCGATGTGCCGCACTTCGTGATGGTGGCGGAGCGCGATGACGTCATTGGGTTCAACGTGGTGGGATTGAAGCGTCGTGGTTTCAGCCGCGCGGCGATCAGTGAGCTGAAGACGGCCTTCGAGAAAGTGTATTTTACCCCGGGCAACATTCGCGAAGTCGCGGCGGGATTATTGGCGTCGGGCGCTTTTGCCGAAGCGGAAGTGCGGCGGTTTCTGGAGTTTTTCTCAGGCGGCAAGCGCAGCTTTGCGCGGGCGCGGCGCGGAAAAGTGGAAGCAGAGGAATAACCCGAACCGATTTAACCGCAAAGCACGCCAAGAGCGCGGAGACCGCGTCTGTGTTTTTTGCGCCTACGTGCTTTTTGCAGTTAAATGAGATGCTATCCGGCTGGAGGATTTCTTTTGCGCCTACTGCGCCTTTTTGCGGCCATTGAGGCATGAGCGCCAACCTTGCCCTTACTTGTGGTGATCCGGCCGGCATCGGGCCGGAGATCATCGCGGCGTGGTTGGCGGCGCACCCGGCCGAGAGCGCGGGCGTGACGGTGATTGGGCCGGCGCGTTGGCTCGAGACGCTGAACACCGCAGCGCAGAAAATTGCGGTCGGCACCGAGGAGTTTGTAGCGGTGCCCGGACGGCCGTCAGGCGAGGGCGCACTGGTGGCGTGGGCGGCGATGGAGCGCGCGGCGCAGGGCTGCAAGGCGGGTGAGTTCGCCGGGGTCGTCACCGGACCGGTGAGCAAGGCGGAGCTGGCGAAGATCGGTTATGCGTTTCCGGGGCAGACGGAATTTTTTGCGGCGCGCTGGGGCGGCGAGCCGGTGATGGCGTTTTGCGGGGGACGGTTGCGTGTCGTGCTCGCGACGTGGCATGTGCCGCTCGTCGAAGTGCCGCAGCGGCTGGGGCCGCAGCTGCTGCACCGCACGGTGGCGGCGGCCGATACGCTGGCGCGGGCCGAGGGCGTGGCGCGACCGCGGATCGGCGTATGCGGGCTGAATCCGCATGCGGGCGAGGGCGGGATTCTCGGCGTGGAGGAACGCGATTTGATCAATCCGGCGCTGACCCGGCTGCGGGGAGAGTTTCCGGGGCTGTCGCAGTGCGAGCCGGGAGACACGCTGTTTGCGCGCGCACTGCGCGGGGAATTTGATGTCGTGGTGGCGCTATACCATGACCAAGGGCTCGCGCCGCTGAAGGTGGTGGATTTTGACGAGGCGGTGAACGTCACGCTCGGCCTGCCGTTTGTGCGGACGAGTCCGGACCATGGCACAGCCTTCGGGATTGCGGGGCAGGGGAAGGCCAGCCCGCGCAGTTTTGCCAACGCGGTGAGTGTGGCGCGGCGCTTGCTTCGCGCGCGAACCGGGCAATAGTCAACGCGATGTCCGCTCACGCACCGACCGTTTCCACGCCCGCCGCCGTTCCCGGCCCGGGCGGCGCCTTGCCCGAGGGGGTGCGCGAGGGGAATGAAAACCTGGTGCGCCTGACCGAGGCGGCGGGGCGCAAGGTCATGACGCTGATTGCGCGCGAGAAGCAGGGCGATTTTCTCCGGATCGCCATCACGGGCGGCGGCTGTAACGGGCTCAGCTACAAGCTGAAGTTCACGCCGGAAGCGCGGCGGGGTGACATTCTGGTGCGTTCGGCGGCGATCCCGGTGCTGGTGGACGGCAAGACGGCGCTCTACCTGAAAGGCACGCAACTGGACTATTCGGACAAGCTGATCGCGGGCGGCTTCAAATTTTCCAACCCGAACGCCAAAGCCAGCTGCTCGTGCGGCGAAAGTTTCAGCGTCTGAGGGATTCCCCGGGCTGGGTGCGAATTAGATATTGTCATCCCCGCCGTTAGCCCCGAGATACATCCCGACCTAGTCACCAGTCCCAACCTTATTGATGGCCAACTCGTTTCCTTCCGCCGGCGGCAGCCGCCCCGGCAATTACCAGCGTCGCGTTAACAACGACCCGTTCGCGAACATCCGTCGCAATCACCGCATCAAGACCCCGCAGGTGCGGGTGATTTCCCCCGAAGGCAAGCAACTCGGTGTCCTCGACACCGCCAAGGCCATCAACCTCGCGCTCGAAGTCGGGCTCGACCTCGTCGAGGTCGCCCCGAATGCGACGCCGCCGGTGTGCCGCATCATGGATTTCGGCAAATACGTTTACGAGGAGCAGAAGAAGCACTCGCACGTGAAATCCACCGCGAGCAAGATCAAGGAAATCGAATTTACCGCGCGTATCGCCGACGGCGATTTCTTCACCAAGCTGCGCCACGCCGAGGAATTCCTGGGGCACGGCAACAAGGTGAAGATGCGCCTCAAGTTCCGCGGCCGCGAAATGGCGCACACCGAGATCGGCTTTGCCGTGATGAAGCGCGCCGTCAGCGAGCTGGAGGGCATGGGCCATCCTGATTCCGATCCGAAGCTGATCGGCCGCAACATCAACGTCATGTTGACGCCTTTGCCGACGAACAAGCGCAAGCCCAAGTTCCACACCGAAGCGACCGAAGACACCGGCGATAACGAGGAAACCGAGAACGAGGCTCCTGCCGCGGAGACCTGAGGATTTTTCAGTGCGCCAGCTCCTTGTGAGGCTTGTTGCCCTTGGCGCACTGGGGGCGGGATTGCATTTCGCGACGTTGCCGAGCCTGGTGGCCGCCACGCGCACAAATCCTTCGCGGCCTGCGGCGACGGTGCGCATCGGTGGCATCGAGTATGTCGATGCGATGACTTTGGGCGCGCGCCTGGGGCTGAAGGGCGAACTGACCAATGCCGGCCGCAACCTCACCCTGAAGAGCAAGTGGACGACCCTGGCGCTCGAAGCCGACACGCGTGAATGTGCCGTCAACGGCCTGCGCGTTTTCCTCGGCGAAGCGGCGCGCGATTATAAAGGCGGGATCTATTTAAGCCGGATCGACGCCGAGCGGTTCATTGGTCCGATGATTTTACCCGGCCTGGGTCAAACTCGCGTGCCTCCGCTGCGCACGATCATGATCGATCCGGGTCACGGCGGCATCGACCCCGGCATGCAGAATCTGAAGCAGAAGCTGAACGAAAAGACCCTCGCCCTCGATACGTCGTTCCGGCTGAAAAAACTGCTCGAAGCGCAAGGCTACAAGGTGCTCCTCACGCGTAGCGACGACCGCCACCTTTCCAAGAACAAGAAGGAGGACCTCCAAAAACGCGCGGAGCTCACCGAACGGGCCCGGGCGGACCTGTTCATTAGCATTCATTTCAACTCCGTGGCCAGCAAGGCCGACACCGTGACCGGTGTGGAAACGTTTACGATGACGCCGCGGTATCAGTATTCCACGGGCGACACGACGGACGACCGCGACGATGACGAGGTGAAGCAGGACAATCCCGGCAACAAACACGACGCCTGGAACTCGCTGCTCGCCTATGGCCTGCATCGTGAATTGCTTGGCAACCTTGAGGCTTCCGATCGCGGGCTGAAGCACGCGCGCTTTGCCGTGCTGCGGCTCGCGCCCTGCCCGGCGGTGCTCGTCGAGTCGGGTTATCTTTCGCACGACGCCGAGGCCAAAAAGATCGCGACGCCGGCCTACCGGCAGAAGATTGCGGATGCGATCGCGGACGGAGTGCGGTTTTATGCGAACGCCCTCGAAGGCGTGCGCCGGCAACGCGCGGCGGAGGCGAAGAAATGACGACGTCGCGCTTGGCTGAAAACCATGCCCATGGAATGGGCTTGAAGTAGGGCGGGTCTGAGACCCCGCTCTGTCTCGACCGAGTTTTCCTTTCCCATTATGAAAATCCGCACGCTTCTCCTCCTGACTGCTGTTACCGCGACCGGAATCACGCCCTTGGCAGCGTGGGATTATGCGGGCCACCGGATGGTCAACCAAGTCGGGCTGGCCGCGTTGCCGGCCGAGTTCCCGGCGTTTGTGCGCGAGCCGGCCAATGCGGAGCGCATCGCGTTTCTCGCCGGGGAGCCGGACCGCTGGCGCAACACGGAGGATGCGCCGCTCAAGCACCAGAACAGCATGGATCACTATTTCGACATCGAGCATCTGCCCGAGGCGGGGTTCGATCCGTTGACCATCCCGGCGACGCGCCAGACCTTTACGGCCCAGTATGCCGCCGGGCGTGCGACCAACCCGACAGGTTATCCGACCTTTGATCCGACGAAGAACCAGGATCGCACGCGGGAGTGGCCGGTGGGTTTTGCACCATGGGCGATTGCGGAAAATTACGGCAAATTAAAATCGGCGTTTTCCTACCTGAAGACTTTTGAGGAGTCCGGCGGCACCGCCGAGGAGATCGCCAACGCGAAGGCCAACATCGTGTATGTGATGGGCGTCATGGGGCATTATGTCGGCGACGGCGCGCAGCCGCTGCACTCCACGAAGCACCACCACGGTTGGGTGGGCGACAATCCCCAAGGCTACACCGCGTGGTATGGCATCCACAGCTGGATCGACGGCGGCTTCATCGCGAAGGCGGGCATTTCACTGGACGACATCATCGGCCGGGTGACGCCGGCGCAGCCGATTTCGCTGATGCCTGGCGCGGAGGGACGCGATCCGCTCTTCGACGCCGTGGTGCGCTATTTCCTGAAGCAGCACCAGCAGGTCGAGCCGCTCTACGCCTTGGAAAAGGCGGGTGAGTTCAAGCCCGAGACGGCGGCGACCAACGTCAAGGGCCGCGCTTTTATCGAAGGCCAGTTGCTCGAAGGCGGGGAGATGCTCGGGGCGATCTGGCTGACGGCTTGGCGCGCGGCGCCGGTGGACACTTACCTGCGGGGCGAGCTCCTGAAGCGACAGGCCGAGACGACGGCGCAACCCTGATCAAGCGGTGGGTTTCCAGGCGAGGATGAGGGCGCCGGCGACGATCAACGTGCCGCCGGTCCAGTGCTGCCAGGTGAGCCGTTCGCGCAGCACGACGGCGGCCAGCGCGATGGCGAAGACGACACTGAGTTTGTCGATGGGCGCGACGCGCGAGACCTCACCGAGCTGCAGGGCGCGGAAGTAGCACAACCACGACAGACCGGTGGCGAGGCCGGAAAAAATCAGGAACAGCCAGGTGCGGCGGGGCACAGCGGCGAGTTCGCCGACAGGCACGACGGCGAGGGCGATGGCCCAACTGAAGATCAGGATCACCCCGGTGCGGATGGCGGTGGCGAGGTGGGAGTTCACATGCTCCACGCCGATTTTGGCGAGGATGGCGGTGATTCCGGCGAAAAAGGCGGAGAGCAGCGCCCAGAGAAGCCACGAGTTGGTCATGGGGTGAGACGCGAGGACTGCGCGGTTTACTGTGGTTGATTGAAGGGCGAGGCCATGAGCTGGCCGAGCCAGACGCCGAGCAGGCAGAGGGTGACGGAGCCGAAAATATAGGCGCCGGCACGAAGCCAGTCGCCCGCACGGAGCAAGTCCAGCGTTTGGAGACTGAACGCCGAAAACGTCGTGTAGCCGCCGCAAAGGCCGACGAGCAAAAGGCCGCGGGCTTCCTGGCTGGCGAAAAAGCGCGAACCGGAGCCGCCGAGTGCAGCGAAGAAGCCGATGACGATGCAGCCGCTGACATTGACCAAAAACGTGCCCCACGGAAACGCCTCGCCGAGGCGGGCCGTGACGAGGCCGTTGAACCAGTAGCGGGCAACGCTGCCGAGGGCACCACCGAGGGCGATGAGCAGATAAATCATGGGAAGGCCTTGGCGGGCAGGATTGGGTCCGCGGGAATTTTTGGCAAGCGGCACAAAAGGGGCCTCGAAAAAGGGCGCTGGCGTGTCACGGTGGGCGCGTGCGTTTTTTCCTGGCATTGTTTTTATGCGGCACGTTGCACGCCCTTGCGGTGGGGGCCGCTCCGGCAGGGGATGACCTGGCGGCCCGGGTCGTGGTGCTGGCGAACTCCGACGATCCCGACTCGCTGCGCATCGCCCGGCACTATGCGGAGCGCCGGGGGGTGCCGGAGGCGAACATCATCGCGCTGCCGATGCCGTTGGGAGAGACGATTTCGTGGCGCGAGTTTGTGATGAGCATCTGGCAGCCGTTGATGGATGAGCTGGTGCGGCGCAAATGGATCGACGCGATCGCGATGAAGGCGATCGATACGGTCGGGCGGCGGAAATACGCAATCTCGGGACATCGCATCTCCTACCTCGTGCTTTGCCGGGGGGTGCCATTGCGGATCAATCACGACCCGGCGCTGGCGGGGCCGTCGCTGCCGTTTACGGAGCGGGAGCAGTATCGCACCAACCAAGGGGCCGTGGACTCGGAGTTGAGCCTGCTGGCGATGGGCAACTACAACATCAATGCGCTGGTGCGGAACCCGCTGTTTCTCAATGAGCAGCCGGACGGCTCATTTGAGCCGGCGCAAGTGGTGAAAGTGTCACGGCTCGATGGACCGGCGGTGGATGACGTGCTGGCGATGATTGACCGCACACTGTCGGCGGAAAGAAACGGACTGTTGGGACGCGGTTATGTGGATCTTCGCGGACCTGGACTGAGTGGGGGCTACAAGACCGGCGACGTGTGGCTGGAATCGGTGGTGCAGCAATTGAGCGACCTGAATTTTGACTATGATGTCGACCGGAATTCCGGGACGATACCGGCGCAGGTGCGCTTTGATGCGCCGGTGCTCTATTTTGGCTGGTATGCGGGGGCGATGAACGGGCCATTCACGCTGCCGGGTTTCCGGCTGCCGCCGGGCGCGATCGCGCTGCACATCCACAGTTACTCGGCGCACACGTTGCGTTCGACCACGGCGGGCTGGACGGGGCCGCTGATCGCGCGCGGGGCGTCGGCGACATTTGGCGCGGTCTTTGAACCGTATCTCGACCTGATGCATCAGCCGCATCTGTTGCTGCGCCAGCTGGCCAAGGGTGAAACGTTGGGTGATGCGGCTTACTATTCCCTGATGTGTCTCAGCTGGCAGAACATCATGGTGGGCGATCCACTCTACCGGCCCTTTGCGGTCGGCCTGCGGGAGCAGTGGGCGCGGCGCGACGGGCTGCCGGGGCTGCTGCAGCCGTATGTGGTGCTGCGCGAGATGCATCGCTTGCAGGCGGAGCTGAAGATTGACGCCGCGGTGGCGCTGGCGCGGTCGGAAATGCGCGCGCGGCCCAGCCTCGCGGTCGGAGTTGGCCTGGCGAAACTACTCGCGGACGGCGACGATCGCGCGGGTGCGGCCGAAGCGCTGGGCTTTGTCGCCAAGCTGAAACCGCGTCGCAGCGACGAGTGGGGTTTGCTGCAGCAAGCGGCGGCGCTGCTGGCCACTTGCGGGCAACCGGTGCGCGCGGTGGAGGTTTACCGGAATTTATTCAACGTGGATGCGCTGCCCGACGAAGTGCGGACGGCGTGGCTGCGTGAAGCGATCCAGGCGGCCAATGCGGCCAAGGATATGAAGCAGGCGGTGGCGTGGGAACGCGAAGTGACGAAGCTGACCGCGGCCGGGGCGGCGCGGTAGCGGTCGCGGATGGGCGGGCGGGTGTTCGTGTTCGCCCGGCGAACACGAAAAAGGGCGGGTCAAACGACCCGCCCCTACTGGGAAAACCTGTCTGAGGCCGGTTAGACTTTGTCGACGATGCGGTCGGCGAGGCCGTAGGCGATGGCTTCTTCTGCGTTGAGGTAGAAGTCGCGATCGGTGTCGCGGCTGATGCGCTCCATCGGCTGGCCGGAGGCGGTGGCGAGGATCTGGTTGAGCTCAACGCGAAGCTTTTCCATTTCCAGGGCCTGGATGTTGATGTCCGTGGCCGGTCCGGTGAAGCGGCCGGAGATGAGCGGCTGGTGGATGAGCACGCGCGAGTGCGGGTAGAGCAGGCGGCGGCCTTTTTTGGCGCCGCTGAGCAGGATGGAACCCATCGAGGCGGCCATGCCCGTGACGATCACGGTGATCGGCGAGGTAACGAGTTGCATGGTGTCGTAAACCGCCATGCCTGCCGTGATGGAGCCACCGGGAGTGTTGATGTAGAAAAAGATCTCCTTACCGGGGGCCGTGGCCTCGAGGTAGAGCAGTTTTTCGGTGATGTCCTTGGCGGTTTCGTCCGTGACCGCGCCCCAGAGGAAGATTTTCCGCTGCTCGAGGAATTTCTTCTGCACGAGCATCGCGACGGGCGCGCTGCCTTTTTTGGCGGCGGGACTTTCCTGCTCGTCGTCATCATCGTCCTCATCGGCACGAGGGAGAGGCTCGGAGAGTCCGGTCTGGAGATTGTCAAAATGCATAGGGCGGAAACTTTGGCGGTGAGTCGTGATTTGGCAAGGGCCGAGGCGATTTGGACGCGGGCGAGAACGGGGTGCTCGCTGTCCAGTGGAAGCATCTTATGGCAAGGTGGGGGCGAGGGCAGGGTCCTCGGTGAGGTGCCACTGGATGGTTTGGATGAGCTCGTCGGGTGGATTGGCAACGGCACGGAGCTGGGTGAGCCGGGCGCCGGCCTCGGTCCACGCGTTGTGCTGCACGTAATAGTTGGCGAGGGCGATCACGGCTTCGTCGGACGCAGGTTGGAGATCGGCGAGCGCGACGAGGAGACGGACCTGAATCTTGCCCTTGTCCATGGCGCCGAGAGCGGTGGCGAGGCGGAGGGCGTCAGAGGGGTTGATCTGGCGCTGCGTGAGGTAGCGTTGGAGCCAGACTTCGCCTTCGGCATCGTTGTTGAGGCCGAAGTAGGCCCACGCCTTGAGTCCGGGCAGGGCGGCAGCGCTGCGGAACGGGATTTTTTCATCCTTATCCAACTCAATCGAGGTTTGCAGGGCATCGGCGTAGCGCAGGGCGGCACACTGGGCCTGCATGACCGCGAAGAGGAAGAGCGCAGGGGCATGACCGGCGGTGCGGGCGGTGATGAGCACTTGGTTGGCGAGATCAGGCTGGGCCTTGTCGGCGGCGAGGATGGAGAGGAGCAGGAGGGCGTTGGCGTCGGCGGAAAAATTGCCGAGGTAGCGCGTGGCCTCGCGGGTGAAGCTGGCGTGGTCGCCCGACTGCCACTCCATGTTGAGCAGGTCGATGTGGGCGCCGGGACTCTCAGGGTGGGCAAAGCTGCGCATGAGGGCGACGCGGCGGGCCTCGTCGAGGCGGTTGAGCTTGAGGTAGAGCTTGGTGAGCTGGACGGCGAACGCTTCGCTTTTGGGATTGCGGGCGAGCTGGTCCTTCAGGCGGTCGATGGCGAGTTCGGGTAAACCGCGGGCGATCGCGACATCGGCGAGCAAGGCCTGGCCTTCGGGAGCGCGGTCGAGTTGCCAGCGGGTGATAAGAGT
Organism: uncultured Opitutaceae bacterium; assembly: GCA_964525935.1. GTDB lineage: Bacteria > Verrucomicrobiota > Verrucomicrobiia > Opitutales > Opitutaceae > UBA2377. Next base: position 332,509 of record CAZGJZ010000004.1, read on the forward strand.
CTCGGCGTCGTCGAAGCGCTTGAGTTGGAGGCAGGCCAGCGCGACTTGCAGGGCGGTCACGCGGTGCGGGAAGGTGAGGTCCGGCGTGGACGAAAGAAGCTGGTTGCCGAGGGTGACAATGCGCTCGTGCTGGCGTTGTGAACGGAGGAAACCGAAGGTCTGGCGGAGGTAGGCGGCATCGTCGCCGGCGAAGGGGAGGCCGTCTTCCAGGACTTGCCGGCTTAGTTCGGGGCGCTTGAAAAGCAGGTAGAGCTCGGCGAGCAGGCGGCGGATCTCGAGGTTGCGCGGCGCATGGCCGAGGGCGACGCGGAGGCTGAGCAGCGCATCCGACCAGGCTTGTTTCTCGATCTGGGCCTTGGCGGTGGCGAGGTGATGGCGGGCGAGGGTTTCGCGGTAGGCGTCACGGCGGAGCGGAAAGAAAGCGATGTCGACAAAGCGAACGTCGGTGACGCCGCGTTTGTATTTCACGAACGCCCAGAGCGAGCCGGCGAGACCGAGCCACGCAAAAATGGCGAGCGCGACGAAGACGAACGCGACGCGGCGCCAGAGGATGAGGAACTGTGACTCGCCGGCGGGCGTTTTGGTGAGCACCCAGAGTTTGTAGCGGCCGGCGCCGGATTTGGGGTCGAAGACAGCGTCTACGTGCTTGGCGTCGCTCATGGAAAGAGAGGAGAAAGGCTGCGGGGGGGAAGCTCAGAGCGCGGCAGGCGCCCAAAGTCCAAGCTGGCTCAGACCAAACCGAGCTTCATCTTACCTTCTTCGCTGATCATCGACTGGTTCCAGGCTGGTTCCCACGTGATGCGGACGTCGGCGTCGGCGACGCCGGGGACGAGGAGGACCTTATCCTTCGCATCGGCGGCGATGGCCGGGCCCATGCCGCAGCCGGGCGCGGTGAGCGTCATCGCGATGCTGACCTTGTAACCGCCCTCGGCGGCGTCGCGCTTCTCGACGTCCATCGAGTAGACGAGACCGAGATCGACGATATTGACCGGGATTTCAGGGTCGAAAACCTTGCGCAACTGGTCCCACACGGCGGCGGGATCGGGAGCGCCGTCGGCGAGCGTAGCGGCTTTGACTTCGGCGGTGGCGACCTGTTCGCCGAGCGCGTCGGCGTCCTTGCCGTCGATGCGGAAGAGGCCGAAGTCGGTCTGCACGGTGTAGCTGCCACCGAGCGTCTGGTGGATCGTGACGCGCGTGCCGGCGGGCAGCGGGGTCTTGTCACCGCTGGGAATCTGCGTGGCGGTGACGTCGCGGGAGAGGGTGCGGTCTTTGGTCAGGGACATGGCGGCTTTCGGCGGCGTGGGGACCGGCTTATTTTTTGAACTTCGACTGGATGAAATTGCTGAGGGCGGCGTGGAGATGGTCGTCCGTCAGTTTGTTGAGGATTTCCTCGAAGAAACCGAAGACGAGCAATTCGTGGGCGTGGGCGGGGGAAATGCCGCGGGCCTCAAGGTAGAACTGTTGCTCGCGGTCGATGCGGGCGGTGGTGGCGCCGTGGGTGCAGCGAACGTCGTTGGCCTGAATCTCGAGGCCGGGGAGGCTGTTGGCCTCGGCGGCGTCAGAGAGCATGAGGTTGCGGTTGCTCTGGTAGGCGTCGGTCTTCTGCGCGTCGGCGTCGACGACGATCAGGCCGGAGAAAATCGTGCGGGCCTGGTCGAGGAGGACGTTTTTGTAGAGGAGGTTCGACGACGTGTGCGGGGCGGCGTGCGTCTGGAGCGTGCGCTGGTCGAACTCCTGGGTGCCGTGGGCGACGGTGAGCGCCAGCATCTCGCTGTGCGCGCCGGGGGCGAGCAGGCGGCTGTGCGACTCGTGGCGCGCCTGGCGGCCGCCGAGATGGAGGTTGAGCGCGAGCACGCGGGCGTCGCGCTGGACGTCGATCGAGTTGCTCTGGAAGGCCTGCGTGGCGTCGGACCAATTTTGCACGCCGACGTAGGTGAGATGCGAACCGGCGGCGGCGTGGAGGTCGTTGACGCCGGAGACGAAGTGGGCGCCGTCGGTGTCGGCCGAGACGAAGAACTCAACGAGCGTGGCCTTGGCCTGATCCTCGAGCACGACGAGCGTGTGGGGGAAGGTGGCCATGTGGTCGCCGGAGAGCGTGTGCTGCACGACGAAGGGCAGGGCGATCTCGACGCCGCGCGGGACGTAGAGGAGCGCGCCGGTGGAGGTGAAGGCGGTGTTGAGCGCGACGAACTTGTCGCTGCCGAGGGCGACGGGGTATTTTTGGAAATACTTTTGGACGATGTCGCCGTGGTTGCGCAGCGCCTCGTCAAGCGGGGCGAAGATCACGCCCTTGGCCGCGAGTTCCGGGGAGAGCAGGGCGCGGTCGACGATCTGGCGGTTGGAAAAGGTGAGCTCGGCCGCGCGCGGAAATTCGGGGAGCTTCGGGATGTGCGTCGAGGGCTTGGTGGGCAGCACGAAGCCGCCGAGTTCGATGCCCGCGATGTTCGAGAAGCGCCAGCGCTCGTCGGTGCGGACGGGGAGCGGGAGGGCGAGATATTGGTTCCACGCGGCCTTCTTGGCTTCGAGCCACCAGGCGGGCAGGTCGTGGCGGTGCGAAACGTGGGCGGCGAAACGGTCGCCGGTAAAATCGGCGGAAGGAGCGGTGGTATCGGGAACGGCGGACATCTTGGAATTTTCGATTTTTTTGAATTTGGATTTTCGATTTTGGCGGCCGAATTTTCAGGGAATAGAAAATCGGAAAGCCGAAATCGAAAATGATCGACGTCAGCCGACGCTGCCTTCCATTTCGAGGTCGATGAGGCGCTTGAGTTCGACGGAATATTCCATCGGGAACTGGCTCGCGAGGTCGTTGACGAAGCCGTTTACGGACAGGCTCATCGCCTGGCCCTCGGTGAGGCCGCGTTGCTGCATGTAGAAGATCTGGTCCTCGCTGACCTTGGAGACACTGGCCTCGTGCTGCACGCTGTTGGCATCGCCGCGGACGGTGATGGCCGGGTAGGTGTCGGTGCGGCTGTTGGTGTTGATGAGGAGGGCGTCGCACTCGGTGTTGTTTTTGCAACCCTTGAGGTGCTTCGGGATGTGGACGACGCCGCGGTAAGTGCTGCGGCCCTGGCCGACGCTGATGGACTTGGCGACGATGTTGGACGTCGTTTCGTCGGCGGCGTGGATCATCTTGGCGCCGGTGTCCTGGTGCTGGCCGTCGTTGGCGAGGGCGATGGAGATGACCTCGCCGCGGGCCTTGCGGCCCTTCAGGACGACGCCCGGGTACTTCATGGTGAGGCGCGAACCGATGTTGCAGTCGATCCACTTCACCTCGGCGTTTTCGTGCGCAATGGCGCGCTTGGTGACGAGGTTGAAGACGTTGTTCGCCCAGTTCTGGACGGTGATGTATTGGATCTTGGCGCCCTTGAGGGCGACGAGTTCGACGACGGCGCTGTGGAGCGTCGAGGTGGAGAACTTCGGCGCGGTGCAGCCTTCCATGTAGGTGAGCTCGGCGCCTTCGTCACAGATGATGAGGGTGCGCTCAAACTGTCCGAAGTTTTCGGCGTTGATGCGGAAGTAGGCCTGCAGGGGCTGGGCGACCTTCACGCCCTTGGGGACGTAAATGAAGGAGCCGCCGGAAAACACGGCGCTGTTGAGCGCGGAGAACTTGTTGTCGCCGGTGGGAATGACCTTGCCGAAGAATTTCTTGAAGATCTCCGGGTGCTCGCGGAGCGCCTCGGTGGAGTTGGCGAAGATGACACCCTGCTTGGCGACGATGTCCTTGATGTTGGAATACGCGGCCTCGGAGTCGAACTGGGCCTCGACGCCGGCGAGGAATTTGCGCTCCTGCTCGGGGATGCCGAGACGCTCGAAGGTCTGCTTGATGTCGTCCGGCACCTCGTCCCACGTGCGCTTGGGTTTCTGGCCCTGCGAGAGGTAATAGCGGATCTTGTCGAAATTGATGTTCTCGAGATCCTTCGTCGCCCAATGCGTGGGCAGGGGCATCGACTGGAATTTCTTCAGCGCGGCGAGGCGGAACTCGAGAATCCACGGCGCCTCCTTCTTGACGGAGCTGATGTAGCGAACGGTGTCCTCGGAGAGGCCGGTGCCGGCGTCGAACTCGTAGTCGACCTTGTATTGGAAGTCGCCCTTGGTCTGGTCGATGCCCGCGACGGGATTTTCGAGCACGTCGGCGGACTCGGGGAGGGTGGAAGTATCGGTGAGATCGGGCATGGGCGGTGGGTGCTGGGCGCGGCGTGGCGGAGCGCGGGTTAGGCCTTGGCGAGTTCCTTCTTCACCCAGTCGTAGCCCTTGGCCTCGAGTTCGAGGGCGAGGGATTTGTCGCCGCTCTTGATGATGCGGCCGTCCCACATGACGTGGACGTGATCCGGCACGATGTAATCGAGCAGGCGCTGGTAGTGGGTGATCATCAGGATGCCGAGCGTGCCGCCACGCATGGCATTGACGCCCTCGGAGACGATGCGGAGCGCGTCGATGTCGAGGCCGGAGTCGGTTTCGTCCATGAGGGCGAACTTGGGCTCGAGCATGGCCATCTGGAGGATTTCGCAGCGCTTCTTTTCACCGCCGGAGAAGCCGTCGTTGACGGCGCGGGAGGTGAACTTGCGGTCGATCTTGAGCAGATCCATCTTCGCGTAGAGACGCTTGTAATAACCGGTGGCATCGAGCTCCTCGCCCTCGGCCATGCGGGCCTGGACAGCGGCGCGGAGGAAATTGGCGATGGTCACGCCGGGGATCTCGCTCGGGTATTGGAACGCGAGGAAGAGGCCGGCGCGGGCGCGCTCGTCGGCCTGCATCGTGAGGATGGATTTGCCGTCGAGGAGGACGTCACCCTGGGTGATCGTGTAGTCGGGGTGGCCGGCGATGGCTTTCGAGAGCGTGGATTTGCCGGTGCCGTTGGGCCCCATGATGGCGTGGACTTCACCGCTGTTGATGGTGAGGTTGAAGCCCTTGACGATTTTCTTTTCGCCGATGGAAACGTGGAGGTCTTTGATTTCGAGCTGGGACATGTGATTAAAAGGGAGCTGCGCGGGGCGGGCTTTAGCTGTTGGGCTGGGCTTTGCCGCGGAAGATGATGTCGACGGAGTTGGCGTCGTAGCCGGGCGGGAGAATGGTCTTCACCTGATCGAGCAGGTTGGCGGGCAGGTCGATGTCGTGGGTCGAACCGGTCTGCTCATCGTGAAAATGCGCGTGCGGGCGCTGATTGGGGCAGTAGCGGGTGGGACCGCGCTCGAAGTTGACGGCGCGGACGACGCGGCACTGCACGAGGGTTTCGAGGCAGTTGTAAACGGTGGCCAGCGAGATGGTCGGCATCTCCGCCTTGACGCGGGCAAAAACCTCGTCGGCGGTGGGGTGGTCGCGCTTCTTCAGGAGCACGTTAAACACCACTTCGCGCTGAGGCGTGGACCGCAGGCCGCTGTCGGCCAGGGTTTGGGTGAGTGACTCGGGGGTAGCGGTTGAGGCAGAAGGCATGTGGGTTGGGAGGGTCAACCAATTGGAATGGTTCTAAATCGCAAGTGAGAATTAGAATTATTCCAAAGAAAGGTCTTTGACGATCTGAGGGTGATCTCAGGTTGTTTATAAACAACGGGTTATTGGCTCACGGGCGCCAGCACCAGTGCCATGGTTCGAAGACGATGCCGTGGCGGTTGTTGCGAGGATAGGAGAGGTGGAACCCGTAGGTCGCGGCATGGGAAATGAGCCATCCGTATTCGTAGGTTCGGGTAAAGCTATCGAGCAATGGAGGGTCACTGAGGGAGCCAATATCGAGGGCACGGCCGGTGTGGTGTTCGCTGAAACCGGGCGCGGCGAGGATGCTAAGGATGTCGGGGATCGAGTGGCCGGCGGCGAGTTTTTCGCGGATGATGGCGGCTTGGCGGGCGACGCTGCGGAAGCCGGAGATCGGCAGTAGTTCGCGGCCAGCAGCGCTGGCGGTGGTATACATTTGCTGCCAGGCAGCGGCAGCCGGCGGGATAAGGCGGACGGGGGTGCCGTCGGGCTTTTGACCGACAGTAATGAGTGTAGCCTCGTCGGCCTCGGGTTGGAGCGGGAGGCCGCGACGCGCGGCGTAGTCGGCGGGCAGGCCGAGTTCGCGGTGGAGGGCAGCGATGCGCGCGGCGTAAGCGTTATCGGCCGGAGGATTCACCGCGCGCGGGTCTGGCGTTTAGGCCGGGGAGAATTCCTTCACGTGCAGCTTGCGGGCCTGGGCCAGCTCGTCGGCGGAATAGGGCACGGCGTCGGAAGCCGAGGCGCAGTCGAGGATCTCCTCGAGTTTGCGGGAGCCGGCGAGGACGAGGGAAATGTTCGGGTTGGCGAGCACCCAGCGCATGGCGGCGGCGGCGAGGGATTTCACGTCGCGACGCACGAGCAGGGCCTTGTAGCGGTCGGCGGTCTCGACGCGCTCGATGATCTCGGCGCGCGGGTAGCGGGCATTGAGCGAGCCTTCCGGGAAAACGATGTCCTTCGTGAACGTGCCGCCGAGGAAACCGTTGGCGAGCGACTCGCGGGCGACGATGCCGATGTTCATCTTGCCGAGCTCGGCGATGAAGCCCTCGGTCTCACGGTTCATGAGGCTGTAGACGACCTGGACGACGTCGATCTTGCCGGCCTGCGCCCACTCGCGGCACATGTCGCGGGTTTTATCGAAAAGCGAGATAGAGTGGCCGACGGCGCGGACCTTGCCGGATTTTTTCAATTTCTCGAGTGCGCCCCAGACATCGTCCTGAATCTGGTCGGGACCGAAGGGTGAGTGGAAGAACAGCACATCGATGCGGTCGGTGCCGAGGCGGCGAAGGCTGTCCTCGACGGACTGCGTGACGCCTTCGGCGCTGAAAAAGGTGTTGAGGTGTCCGCGCGTCGGGTAGCGGCCGAACTTCGTGGCGATGCTGACCTTGTCGCGGTCGGCGCCGAGCGCCTGGCCGAGGACTTTTTCGGCGATGCCGTCTTCGTCCTTGGTGCCGTAAAGCGGGGCCGTGTCGTAGAAATTGATGCCGGCGTCGAGTGCGCCGCGGATGGCGCGGTGTGCGTCACTGGCGCCGACGCTGCCGTAGACGGGCGAGCCAAAGGCCCAGGTGCCGAGAGAGACTTCGCTGACTTTGATGCCGGTGCGGCCAAGGGGACGGTATTGCATGGAAGGAAGAGGGATGAAGAAAGGATAAATGCCATTTGTAACCTAATAGGTTACAAACTGGTTTGGGCTGGGATCAGGGGGCGAGGGCGGTGGCGAGGAGTTTTTGGGCGCCGGCGACGAAAGCGGCGGTGTAGACGCGGCCTTTTTCAGCGGAGGATTCGCGCGGGTCGGGACCCCAGACTGCGTCCTGCTCGAGGGTGGGCACACGGTCGGCGGGGAGACGCTTGAGATCCACGCAGTCCGGATCCGTGTGCATGAGGAAGGAGATTTCGCCGAGCGCGGCGTGGTTCACCACGACGATTTCCTTGTCGATGAGATCGGTCTCGGAGGTGGCGATGGCGCGGGTGCCGGACTGGCGGGCGTTGAACTGCGCCGCCTCGTCCTTGATGATGTCGTAGTGCGGCTGGCCGACATGGCCGGCGAGGATGAAGACGACGCGGAATTTCTCGTCGGCCAGCTGGTCAAGGTGTTCGCGCACGAGCCCGCGGAGGAGAGTTTCGCTGAAATCGAGCGAGTGGCGCGAGTGGCCGAGCGCCTTCAGGCCCTTGATGGTGTTGGCGGCGACATAGACCGGCGGCAGCACGAGGCCGCCGGCGACCTTGGCGAGTGCGGCGCAGAGCCCATGGGCCTTGAGGCCGTCGAGGCCGATGGCGGCGTGCTTGCCGTGATATTCGAGGGCGCCCCACGGGAGGTAGGCGACGGGATGTTTTTGGAAGATCGCCTCGATCTCGGCGGGCATCAGGCGTTCGTAGAGGCCCCAGGCGGGAGTGGTCGAGGGAGTGGTCATGCGGGAAAAAGGTGAAAAAAGCGGAGAGCCAGAAGGGCCGACGATGGCGGGCGCACGAGGGCCGCCAAGATTTTATTGTGACGCCGCGATGACGAAAACGCCCATTGCTTTTCGGCGGCGGGTCGCGCTTTAATCGCGGCGAACCCTGATCGGGTTCACTCTCTGTCGGATAACCCTCAACCCCTGATCAACATGGCTACGTTTATTCCTCTCATCAGCTCCGGCACCGCCGGTCCGCTCGGTGTTCTCCATCTGCCGCGTCTGTGGCTCAAGGCCTCGCTTGAGGCGCGCAACAAGCTCGATTCCCGCTATCCCGGCTGTGGCAAAGGCTACGACCAGATGACGATCGACGCGCTCGGCCTGAAGACCGATGCCGTGCTCGCCTTCATCAAGGACAAGCGCCCGACGTATCCGCAGTTTGAGGCCTGGATCAAGGCCCAGCCCGGCGTGAAGCTGGACAAGGCCTCGATCGAGAAGCACAACGCGGGCGTCCGCGGCTACATCCACGACGATGCGACCCGCAAGGGCGTGCTCGGCAACAACGGCATCCCGGATGACGCCAACGCCCCGAAGGACGCCGTGCGCCTCAACGACCTCGACAGCTGGCAGGAATTCCACGCTGACGTGCTCAAGTAAGCACCGTCCGCCTTTTTCAGCGCCGACCGCTTTTGCGGCCGGCGCTTTTTTTTGCCCGGATGGGCCGGTGGCGGATGCGGAACCGCCTGCGCAAACCCGAGTCGATGCTACGCAGTCCCTTCAACCACCGGCCTCCTTGTTTTCCGCGCGCATGCGAATTTATCCACTGATACTCTGCCTGCTGACGTCGATCCTGACGGCCGCAGGGGTCAACCACCTGAATGTCGACCACGCCTACGTGGTCGGGCAGGCCCGCACGCTGGCGAGCCAGCCTTACGATGCCGACCGCGGAGCGGTTTCGAAATCCGTCCGCAGCCTGAGCTACGATGACTACCGGCGGATCCGTTTCCGGCCGGAACACGCGCTGTGGCAGGAAGGCGGGTTGCCGTTCCGGGTGCAGTTTTTTCATCCCGGTTACATCTATGATCGCACCGTGGTGCTGCATGAGTTCTCGCCTGGCTACTCGCAGGTCATCCCCTTTAATTCCGAGCGTTTCGATTATCAGGATTCCAAATTTCCTTTTTGGGGGAAATGGGGACTCGGTTACGCGGGCTTCAAGATCCTTCACGAACTCAACGAGCCGGGCAAATGGGACGAGGTCATCTCGTTTCTCGGCGCCAGTTATTTCCGGGCGCTGGCCACCGGGCAATTTTACGGCATCTCATCCCGCGGTCTGGCGCTGAATGCCGGCGGCCCGGGTGCCGAGGAGTTTCCGCGCTTCGTCGAATTCTGGCTGGGCAAACCCGAGGCTGACACCAAGGCGGTCACCGTCCACGCGTTGCTCGACAGTCCGAGTGTCGCGGGCGCCTACACCTTCGTGGTGCAACCCGGCGTCGAAACGCTCGTGGAGGTCAAGGCCACGCTCTTCTTCCGGACGGCGGTGGCGACGGTGGGGTTGGCGCCGCTCACGAGCATGTTCTGGTTTGGCGAAGGCTCGGCGCACCGGTTCGGCGATTTCCGACCCGAGGTGCACGATTCCGACGGGTTGCTGGTGGCGACCGACGCCAAGACGCGGCTCTGGCGGCCGCTGCGCAACCCGCAAGGCATGAGCCTGACCGATATTCCCGCGGCCACGCTGGCCGGATTTGGGCTGCTGCAACGCGACCGGAATTTTTCGTCCTACGAAGATATCGAGGCGCGCTATGAACGCCGGCCGAGTGTGTGGGTTGAGCCGGTGGGACAATGGCCGGCCGGGCGCGTGCGATTGATGGAGCTGCCGGCCGGGCACGAGTATCAGGACAATGTTGTCGCCTTCTGGATGCCGGAGCAGCCGGTGGTGCCGGGCGCCGAGCCATTGGAATTGGCGTGGCGGTTGCACTGGACGAATGCGCCGGCGTTTGGCGGCCCGTCCGGCTACGTCCGGGCGACGCGCCAAACCGTGCAGGACGGAGCGCCGGGGCAGACACATTTCATCATCGACTACGCGGCGGCATCGCTGGCGGCATTCGGCGCCGGGCAAGCGCCGCAGGCCCAAGTCGAGGTGCCGGCGGGCGTGAAAATCACGGAGCAGCAAGTGATCCGCAACGAAATCGACGGCTCGTGGCGCTTGAGCCTGCGGCTGGCGGCTGCGCCGGGTGGCGCACCGGTGGAAATTCGCGCCCGCCTGATCGTGGACGGCGAACCGGTCAGCGAAACCTGGCTCATGCCATGGGAACCGTGACCGTTGAAACGGAGCAGACGGAGCCAGTGTGGCGCGAGATGGGTGGACGCGTCGCGGTTTACCTGCGCGCCTGCCGGATCAACGATCCCGTGTTGCGGCATCGTTTGGTCGAACGCGTGCTCGGCGCGGCCCGGCACGCCCAGCAATCGCAGCCGGAGCGGGCGCCCGTGGAGTTGGTGGCGGAGGAAATCCAGCGGCTCGTTGACGAATGGACGATTCGCTTCATCCAGCCGGCGGCGGCTGAAACCGCGGTCCAGCGATTTGCGCATGCGCGGTCGGCGGCCGTGCTCGCGGATCTGGCGCATCGCTGGCCCGGTGGGTTTCTCAGCCCTGAGGCAGCGCCGGAAAAATTCGGCCGGGAGTTTCGCGACACTTACCTGGAGGCCGGTCCAGAGCTGGATTTTTCCCCGATGACGCCGCGGCCCATCGATTTCGGCCCGGTTTCCAGCCTCGCGGGCGAGACGTGGAAGACCTTCGACAAGTGGCCGATCCTGCGCGGGGCGGTCGTCTGGGGGCTGTTCACCGGCCTGCTGCTGCTGGCGCTTTACGCCATGCACTACTGACCCGCCATGCCGCCGCCGCCTGATTTTCATTCTGAAACGGTGACCGCCACGCAGATGACGCGCCGGCGGGTGCGGATGATCACCTTTGTGATCGTGGTCACGGGCATCGCGGCGCTGCTGATGGCGGACCTGCTCTGGGGCATGCCGCTGGCCGGGTGGGGCGCGGTCAGCTGGGTGCTGTTTGTGCTGCTGTTCGCGCAGATCGCGTTTGGCTTTGCGCAGGCGCTGTTTGGTTTTGTGATCCGCTGCCGGCCGCACCGCCGGCAGACGATTGACCAGAGCTTGCCGGAGGATGAAGCCATCGTGCCGCTGGCGCCGACGGCGATCATCATGCCGATCTACAACGAGGAAGTGCGGCGTGTGTATGCGGGTCTGCGGGCGACTTATGAATCGGTCGCGCGCACCGGGCAGGGCGGGCAGTTTGATTTTTTCATTCTCAGCGACTCGACCGATCCAAACATCTGGGTCGAAGAAGAGATGGGCTGGGTGGCCCTCGGCCGCGAGCTGAAGGCGCGCGGGAAGATTTTTTACCGCCGCCGCCGCGTGCACGCCAATAAGAAGGCGGGTAACATCGCCGACTTTTGCCGACGCTGGGGGCGCCGTTACCGCTACATGGTTGTGCTCGATGCCGACAGCGTGATGCAGGGCGATACGCTGGTGCGCATGGTGCGGATGATGGAGCGAAATCCGGCGGTCGGCTTGATCCAGACGGCGCCGCAGCTGATCCGCGGCGAGACCTTGTTTGCCCGCGTGCTGCAATTCGCCGCGCGGGTTTACGGCCCGATCTTTCGCGACGGGATGAATTACTGGCAGCAGGGCGAGGGCAACTACTGGGGGCACAACGCCATCATCCGCGTGGCGCCGTTTGTCGCGCATTGTGCGCTGCCCACGCTGCCGGGCCGCGAGCCGTTTGGCGGGCGGATTCTCAGCCACGATTTTGTCGAGGCCGCGCTCCTGCGCCGCGCAGGCTGGGCGGTGTGGCTCTGGCCGGACGCGACCGGCAGTTACGAGGAAGGACCGGCGAACCTCGTTGATTACGCCAAGCGCGACCGACGCTGGTGTCAGGGTAATCTCCAGCATTTCTGGCTGGTCTTCGCGCGCCAGTTGCGGGGCGCGAGCCGCATCCATTTGTCGCTCGGAATTTTTTCCTACGCTTCGTCCCTGCTGTGGCTGGCTTCCCTCGTGTTGGGTTCACTGCTCATCATCGGCTTCAACCGGACCGGCCTGAGCTGGCTGCCGACGCCCGGGTTGGCCGAGACGCTGGGCCTGGGCATGCAAACGTCGCTGCTGGTGGGCCTGACCTTGGTGCTGCTGTTCGGTCCCAAGCTGTTCGCGGTCGCCGATCTGCTGCGGCAACCGGGCGGCGCGCGGCCATTCGGTGGGTTGAAAGCGGTGCTGACCGGCGTCGCGTGGGAGTCGCTCTTCTCGGTTTTGCTGGCGCCGGCGCTGATGCTTTTCCACGCGCAATTCGTGGTGGCGACCGTGTTGGGGCGGGGCGTGAGCTGGGTGACGCAGCGGCGTGGCGGCGGGCGCGAGGAAGATCCGACGGAGTGGCGCGAGGCGCGCGCGATGTTATTCGGCCACACCGTCACCGGCGTGATCTGGCTCGGCGTGTTGCTTGCCTTTGCGCCGTCGCTGGTGTGGTGGATGTTGCCGCTGCTGGTGGGGTTGGCGGGCGCCATCCCCTTTGCGGTGTGGACGGGCCGCGTCAGCCTAGGCCGGGCGGCGCGGGCGCGGGGCTGGTTTGCGACGCCGGAAGAGCTGGCGCCGCCGGTTGAACTCGTGGCGTTGGCTGCCGCGGAAAGCAATCCGCCCGACAACCTGCCGCCGAAGGTCGACCATGGGAGGGACGAAGGGTTGATCCGCGTGGTGCTCGATCCCTACGTCAATGCCGTGCACCGCTGCCTGTTGCGCGCCCGGCCGGAGCGCTCGGCGGTGATCACGCGTTACTTTTTCCGCATGCAGGAAAAGCTGCTGCACGAGGGCCCGGCCGCCCTCAGCTCGCGCGAAAAAGTCGCGTTGCTCTCCGATGCCGCGTCGGTTGACCGGCTGCATTTGCAGGTATGGCTGCGCCCCGCGGCGGAAATGGCGCCATGCTGGCAGACGTATCTGGCGGCTTACGCGCCGGTTGATCTCGGTGACGCGGCCTAGCCGCGTCCCGGCTCAACCGCCGTGCTCGGCGAGCCAGCGCTCGGCCTCAATGGCCGCCTGGCAACCCATGCCGGCGGCGGTGATCGCCTGGCGGTAAACGTGGTCGGAGCAATCGCCCGCGACGTAAACGCCGGGGATATTGGTCAGCACCTGCGAGCCAGGTTGCGGCTTGAAATAGCCGCCCTCGTCGACGTCGAGCGGCGGCGCGAACGGACCCGTGTTCGGGATGTGGCCGATCGCGACGAAGATGCCCTTCACCGGCAGCACGCTCTCGGCGCCGGTCTTGACGTGCTTCACCTTGAGGCCGCTGACGCTGCCTTCCTTCACGCCGAGCACCTCGACGGGCACGGTGTCCCAGACGAGCTGGATCTTTTCGTGCGACGTGGCGCGGTCGGCCATGATCTTGGAGGCGCGCAACGTGTCGCGGCGGTGGACGAGGTAAACCTTGCTCGCGAAACGCGTGAGGAACAACGCTTCTTCCGCGGCGCTGTCGCCGCCGCCGAGGACGGCCACTTCCATCTTGCGGTAGAACGCGCCGTCGCAGGTCGCGCAGGTCGTCACGCCCTTGCCGCCGTAGAGTTCCTTTTCACCGGGGATGCCGGTGAGGCGCGGCGAGGCGCCGGTGGCGATGATGACGGTCTTGGCGAGGATGGTGCGATCGCCGCAGATGAGCTTGCGCGGCATCGACGAGAAATCGACCTTGTCGACGAGAACCTGCTCGAAGCGGGTGCCGAAGCGCGTGGCCTGCTCGCGCATGTTCTGCGTGAGCTGGAAGCCGTCCACGCCGTGCGGGAAGCCGGGGAAGTTTTCCACCTCGCTGGTCGTGGTGAGCTGGCCGCCGGGCAGCGGGCCCTCGAGGACGAGCGGGTTGAGGTTGGCGCGGCCGGCGTAGATGGCGGCGGTGAGACCCGCGCAGCCGGTGCCGATGATGACGACGTTTTCGACGGTGGAAGACATGGAAATGAAAGGAGCAACGAGAGCACAGAGCCGGCGGAGTGCAACTCCCGAGATGTAACGGGGGGTGGAGCGGACGAATTTAAAGAACCGCAAAGAACACGAAGGGCACGAAGTGATGACCTACTGTTCGGTGACCTGATCGGGCTGTTCGTTGAGGTCGTCGTCGGCGCGGGGAAAATGCTCCGTGAGCAGGGTGCCGGCGCGGGCGATGCCGTGGAGGACGCCGGCGTTGAAGTCGCCGGACTTAAAATGTCCGGTCATCGCGGCGGCCAGCTCCTGCCAGAATGCGTCGCCGCATTTCTGGTGCACGCCGGTATCGCCGATGATTGCGAAAGTTTGCGAGGCGGGCGCGACGAAGATCAGCACGGCGTTGCGCGCCTTGGTCTGGGTCATGCCCAGCTTGGCAAAGGTTTTCTGCGCTTCAGCGACAGGATCGTCCGCCTTGCGATGCGTCACGGCCACGCGGATTTCGCCCGATGTCAGGAGTTCCGCTTGGGCAATGGCGGCTTCGATTGCCGGGTGATCCAGCTGACGGATGAATTCGGAATTTTTCATATCACCATTTTCCTCCTGCGCCGCCGCCGCCAAAACTGCCGCCGCCGCCGGAGAAGCCGCCACCGCCACCACCCCCGGAACTCCAGCCGCTGCCGCCGCCGCCCCCGGTGCTCCACCAGTCGTAACTGTTGCGTGTCCGGCGTCTGGTGGGATTGTCGAAAACCTGCGGATGACGCAGGCCGTGGCGAATGAACAGCGTGAACATCAGCGCGATGAAAATGCCGCACCCGAAAATGACGAAACCTGGCATGGCGCTCCCGCGGTGTCTGCCTTCGGCCCGGGTTCGGCCGGTGCCGGTGTATTCGCCTTTGGTGGCCGCGATCATCGCCGTGACCGCTTCACGAAAGCCGGTGTCGAAATCGCCGGAGCGAAAACGTGGCTTCAGGATGTTCTCGACGATGCTGTGGGCTGCGGCGTCGGTCAGCGTGGCTTCAAGGCCGTAGCCAACCTGAATGTAAAGCTGCCGGTCGTCCTTGAAGACGAACAGCACGGCGCCGTTGTCGCGGTCCTTTTGTCCCACCTGCCAGGCCTGCGCGATCCGGACGGTATAATCCTCGACGGAGGAAGCGGACTCCATTTTGGGAAAAACCGCGACCAACAGCTGGTTGGATGATTCGCGCTCGTATTGCTCCAACTGGCGATTGAGCGCGTCGGCCGTGGCGGGCGAGACCGTGCGAGTGTAGTCGTTGAAATACCGGGTCGGCGGCGGCGGGATGCGTTCGGCCGCCTGCAGGGTTGCCGCGCACAAGAGCACGGCCAAGAACCACAGACAGCCGGAGAGGATTTTCACGCGTGGAAGAAAGCGAAAGTGGGCGTGGGGTTGTTACTTTTTCGAGAAATCGAATTGCACCGCGGGGACTTTGT
Organism: uncultured Opitutaceae bacterium; assembly: GCA_964525935.1. Taxonomy (GTDB): domain Bacteria; phylum Verrucomicrobiota; class Verrucomicrobiia; order Opitutales; family Opitutaceae; genus UBA2377. The sequence goes on from CAZGJZ010000004.1 coordinate 347,772, forward strand.
CCGAGCCGGGAGCGGCGGTGAAATAGGGCTTTTCCTTGAAACCGAGGGCGGCGGCGAAAAAGACGGCCGGCACGCGCTTGATGGCGGAGTTATAAGCCTGTGCGACTTCATTGAAGCGCCCGCGCTCGACGGCGATGCGGTTCTCCGTGCCTTCGAGCTGAGACTGGAGCATCTGGAAATTGGCCGTGGCCTTCAGATCCGGGTAACGCTCCACGACGACGAGGAGACGCGAGAGCGCGGAGCTGAGCTGGCCCTGGGCTTTCTCAAATTCGGCGAACTGGGCTGCGTCAGTGGGGGCGGTAGCGGCGTTGAGTTGGACGCGACCCACGGAAGCGCGGGCTTCAGTGATCTCGGTGAGCGTGGACTTTTCGAAATTGGCGGCGCCAGCGACTGTGCCGACGAGATTGGGAATGAGGTCGGCGCGACGTTGATAGACATTCTGCACCTGTGCCCACTGGGCGTCGACGGCCTGGGCACGGTTAACCAGCCCGTTGTAGAGGCTGGAGACGTAAAGGAGCCCGGCCACGACGACGGCGGCAATGACTCCGAGAACGATGAAGAGGGTTTTCATGGGCAGGCGCATTCATGAACGTATCCCACGTCAACGCAAGCGACCGCCGCTTACAGCGTGGCGCGTTTTTTCTAGCGCACGTCGCACACGCTCCGGCCTTAATTCCGGCCCACCGGTGACGCGGAGCTGGCGACGGCGGGGTGGCGGGTGATCGTGCGGTAGAGTTCGTCGAAGGAAAACGGTTTCTCCAGGTAGGGCAGGCCGGTGGCGACGAGGTGGGTCTTGATGCGCTCGTGGAGGAGGTAGCCGCTCATGAAAATAAAACGGCGGTTGTAGCGCGGGTGCAGGCGGCAGGCGGTCTCGTGGAATTCGAGGCCGTCCATGTCGGGCATGCGCACGTCGCTCAGCACGAGGTTGTATTTTTCCTTTTCCATCATGGTGAGGGCCCCGGCGGCACTGTTGGTGGTGTGCACCTCGATCTCGCGTTGCGAGAGGTAGGCGGAAAACGCCTCGGAGATATAGGACTCGTCGTCGACGATCAGGACGCGGATGCCGGGCACGATATTGGGTGCGCGGAAGGGCGGGTTGCTCTCGACTTGGATGGCGCCGGCTTCGGGCGGCGGAAGTTCCAGCGTGAAGGTGGTGCCGCGGGCCGAGCTCTCGGTCAGATGAATCGCGCCGTTGTGCGCGGCCATGATGGTGTGGCAGATCGAGAGGCCGAGGCCGGTGCCTTCACCGGGGCCCTTGGTGGTGAAGAAAGGGTCGAAGATGCGTTCCTGCGCGTCGCGCGGGATGCCCGTGCCGTTGTCGCTGACGCGGATGAGGACGGTGTCGGGCCGGCGCTCGAAGCTGATGCGAATGAGCCCGTCGGTGCGGTCCTTGGCGAGGGCCTGCTCGGCGTTGGTGATGAGGTTATGCAACACCTGGGTGATCTGCTGCGAACACACCCGGACGAGGCAGGGTCCGCCGGGCGGTGTGACCTGCAGCGTCGCGCGGTCCTGATGGAGCTGGCAGCGCTTCAGGGCGACGGCTTTTTGGACGAGGACGTGGACGTCGATGAGCTCGCGGGCGCCGGTGTTCTTGCGGGAAAAATCGAGGAGGCCGCGGATAAGGCCGGCGGCACGCTGCGCCTCGTTGGCGATGACATCGGCGGCGCGCTGGTCGCGTTCGCTGAGCCCGGGCGCGTTGCTGAGGAGCGAGCTGAAGCCGAGGATGGAGGTGAGCGGGTTGTTGATCTCGTGCGCGATGCCGGCGAGTGCCTCGCCGAGCGACGCGAGTTTTTCGGATTGGACGAGCTTGCGGTAGAGCCGCTCCTGGTCGGCGATCTCGAGCTGCAGCGTGATGGCGGAGGAGGCGAGCTCGGCGAAGACGACGAGGAGCTCGAGCGTGCCGTCGTCGAACGCGTTGGGCGCAGCGTCGTCGATGTTGATGACGCCCCAGACGCGATCCTTCACCACGACGGGCACGACGAGTTCGCTGCGGACGTAACCGAAGAGCGGGAAATAATCGGGATCCTCGAGGGTGTCGCGGCAGAGGAGCGGCAGGCCGTGGGCGGCGGCCTTGCCGGTGAGGCCCTGGCCGATGAGGAGCTGGCAGAGTTTTTTCTCAGTGGTCCAGTCGGAGCCGCAGACGTTGGAAATCGTCAGCCGGCCGGCCTCGTGATCGACGAGGGCGAAAGAGCCGTGCGCGGCATGTGCGAGGTGGCAGGCTTTTTCGAGGATGAGGTGAAGGACGTCGTCGATGCTCTGTTTGCGACGGATGGCCTTGAGGATTTCATCGATCGCCGGGAGCAGGTGCAGGTGGAACATGTGGGCCGCTCTGGATAGCAGGCCCAGTGCCAGCGGGTGACCGGCGGGTGAATATGGGGGAAACCTCCCGGGTTTTTTTACCGCGAAGAACGCAAAGGACACGAAGAACAGACCACGGAAAATACCATTCTAATCACGGATTGCACCGATGGATCCGGATGAATCCTTTCTATCCGTGCGATCAGTGTAATCCGTGGTTAAGATCTGGCGGTTTTACGCGGTGGCAGCTGTGCGGGAGCGGGCGGACTGGCCGGCGGCGTGCAGGAAGAGCAGGCCGGAGACGAGGAACATCGCGACGAAGACGCCGTTGAGGATGAAAACTTTTTCGACGCCGGGGCTGAAGTCGGACGGCCAGCAGATGACTGCGATCACGGGCACCGCAAAGGTGACGAGGGCCGTGGCAAACGCGGCCCGGGCCAGGCCGGTGGGCTTGAAACGCGACAGGCCGACGCCGACCAGGCCGGTCAGGATCACGCCGAGGTAGAGCATGTTGGCGGGATTTTCGTCGCCGATGATTTGGACGGCGGCGCTGATCCACGTGATGAGAAAACCGGCGGCGACGGCGAGGCCCGCGCCGAGCTTGTAGGTGAGGTTGGCCGTCTGGCGCGTGGCCAGCAGCCGGTAAACGAAGGTGGTGGCGGCGAGAATCACCCAGCCGAAAACGAAGTCCGACCAGGTCCAGTTCCAGCCCTCGACAGTCATGTTTCCAACCAGCGGGATCAGCAGCACGGCCAACGGCGCGAGCGCCACAATGAGATAGTCTTTGGTTTTCATCGCCAATCAGGATGCCGGAGCTGTGTGAAGGGATGATGAAGGGAGAGTGAAATGAGAGAGAAGTGGGGCGGCGGAATCTGCCGACTTGACCGGATCGATCATATGGACAGTATCCTGTCCATATGAAAGCTATCACTTACACCGCCGCCCGGGAAAATCTCGCCGCCACCATGGACCGGGTGTGCGAGGATAGCGAAGCGGTTGTTATCACGCGTAATCGGGATCAAGCGGTCGTGATGCTTTCGATGGCGGAATATCAAGCGTTGGAGGAGACGGCTTATCTCACACGCAGTCCGGCCAATGCCCGGCGGTTGCTGGACGCGGTTCAATCCATGGAGAAGGGCCGGGGACAGGTGCGAAAGCTGAAGGAAGTCTGAAGCGCCTGCCGTTATGTCGCGCGAACTGGTCTTTGCGAAACAGGCCTGGGAGGATTACCAGCACTGGCTGGCGACCGATCTGAAGCAGGTGCGGCGCATCAACCAGCTCATCAAGGAAATCATGCGCGAGCCGTTCAGCGGCATCGGGAAGCCGGAGCCCTTGAAGCACGCCTTCCAAGGCTGGTGGTCACGTCGGATCGACGGAGAGCATCGGATCGTTTACAAGGTGGTCGGCGACCAGCTCTGGGTCGCGCAACTGCGGTATCATTACTGAGCGCGACGAGGGATAGGGAGTAAGTCCGACGAAGAATTTGCTGGATGGCCTGAACGAATAAACTGCAACAGGCGCGTGGCGTATTCATCTTTTGCGAAACCGTAGAGGTCGACGTGGGCGGCGCCGGGCACCACCCAAAGCGAGGAAGTGGGAGAGGAGCGGCTCGCTAGATCGAGGGCCGCTTGAGGCAATGTATGCACATCTTTGCTGCCGTGCAGCACGAAGAGCGGGCAGGGCAATCCGCCGATGCGATTTATAGGTGCGATAGCATCGATGGAAACACCCAGTCGATATTCGGCCATGGGTATCATCAGGCAGGCTGCCAGCCAGCCGGGAATGTCGAAGGTGTTGCGAAAGCGCCGATCCACCGCGTCGCGCAGGGTGGGGTAGGTGCTTTCGATCACGGCCCAGCGCACGTCTTGACCCTTAAGCTGATCGCCAGCCAAGGCAATCGTGGCGCCGCCTTGAGAAACGCCAATCAGGCCGAAGGTCTGCAACCTATGCATCCGCAGAAAATCGAGTGAGCCGAGCAAGTCATAGACCTCCTTGTAGCCCATAGAAACGTGATCGCCGTCGCTGATCCCGTGACCGCGAGCATCGTAGAGCAGCACGGCGTAGCCATGATCGTGGAGCAGTTTAGCCCGGGCGAGCATCTGGCGTCGGGTGGAACCGTGGCCGTGTAACAACACCACGGCAGTGGTGGCACCCTTCACCGGTGCGAACCAACCGCGCAGGGTGATACCGTCGCGCGCCTTGAATTCCACCGTCTGGGTGTCGACCGGCAGGTAAGCGGTGAAACTGCCGATGGGCTTGCGCACCGGACCGGTGAGCTTGATGGCGAAGTAAGCGGAGACTCCGCCAAAGCCGATCAGCGCGGCTAAGGCCGCAATTGCCAGCCAGCGAAGAAGACGCACTCCTTCCGGTTTCATCTCACCACCCGAAGCTGCGTTTGATCTTCAGGGTTTCGTAGAGGTCGGTGGGGAGCTCTAACAAAAAGCGGCTGGCGTTGAGCATCATGCCGCCGGGGCCGGCGCGCTGGGCGATCTTCGGGTAGCTGATGTAGAGTTCGTTCTTCGCGCGCGTCACGGCGACGTAGAAGAGGCGGCGCTCTTCCTCGACGTCGCCACTCTCGATGGCGCGGCGGCCCGGGAACTGGCCGTCGGCGGCGCCGATCAGGAACACGACGTCGTATTCAAGGCCCTTGGCTTGGTGGATCGTGGTGAGCTTGATCGCCTCGGCGTCGGGATCGACCTGGCGGTCGCTGGTCTCGCCGTTGAGGAGCACGATTTGCGCGAGGAGGTCCTGCATGTCCTCGAAGCGGGCGGCGAAGCCGACGAGGGCCTTCAATTCCTCGAGGCGGTCAACGTAGTCGGCGAAGGCGCCCTTGAGGTAGTCGCCATACCAGCCGTCGATGGCGGTCTCGACGGTGATGTCTGGCTTGAGGGTGCTCATCGCGTCGGCGACCTGTTTGAGTGAGGCGCAGAAATTGTCCCAGTCGGGGCGCGCGTCCTTGGCGACCTTGCTCTTCACGTCGTCGCTCGCGAGGACGTCGATCATGTTTTTCTGCATGAGCCGTGCGTGGTCGCGGGCGGCCTCGTAGATTTTTTGCGCGCCCTTTTCGCCGACCTTGGGGAGAAGGATGGCGATGCGCTGCCAGGCCTGGCCGTCGGCGGGGTTGTAGACGAAGCGGAGCAGGGCGATGAGGTCGCGGACGTGCTGGCGCTCGAAGAACTTTACGCCGCTGGTGATCTGGTAGGGCACGCCGGCGCGGGAGAGCGCGAGCTGGGTCTCGAGGGCGAGGAAGTGCGAGCGGTAAAGGATGGCGATCTCGTTGGCGGAGACGCCCTCGTCCTCGATGAGGGCGCGGATGCGCTTGAGCAGAAAGTCGGCCTGCTCGCGGTCGTCCATGGTCTGGACGACGTAGGGTTTTTGCGAGTGGGCGCGGGCGGCGCGGAGTTCCTTGTCAAAGTGGCGGCCCTTGGGCTGGGCGAGGAGGACGCCATTGGCGAAGGCGAGGATCTCGGGGGTCGAGCGGTAGTTGGTCTCGATGCGGTGGATGACGGTGCCGGGATGCCGTTCGGGGAACGACATGATGTTTTCGAAATCGGCGCCGCGCCAGGAGTAGATGCACTGGGCGTCGTCGCCGACGGCCATCACGCAGTGGTGGGCGGCGAGTTTGTCGACGATCTGGGCCTGGATGGTGTTGGTGTCCTGATACTCGTCGACGAGGACGTGGCGGAAGCGGGTGGCGAAATAGGCGGCGACCTCGGGGGCGTCGGTGAGGAGCTTGAGCCAGAGTTCGAGCAGGTCGTCGTAGTCGGTGACGTTTTGCTCGCGCTTCTTCTTCGCGTAGGCGGCGGCGAACGCGGGGAGGCGGTGGCTGATCTCCTCGTATTGCGGGAAGTGTTTTTTGACGGTGTCGGGGAGCGAGAGCTGGGTGTTGCGCGCGAGGGAGAGGACGCTGAAGAGCGGACCGGGGCGCGGGTTGGTCTTGTCCTTGAAGAAAAGTTTGTCCTCGGACTCGACGGCCTGTTTGAGCAGCGACTCGGACTCGTCGGCGTCGAGAATGGTGAAGTTGCGCGGGAGGCCGATGGCCTCGCCGTAGATGCGGAGGGCGCGGTTGCCGAGGGAGTGGAACGTGCCGCCCCAGAAGCGCGTGGGCTCGACGCCGGTGAGGTCGTGCACGCGGTGGAGCATTTCCTTGGCGGCCTTGTTGGTGAAGGTGAGCAGGAGGATTTCGGCGGGGCGGACGCCTTGCGAGAGCAGGTAGGCGACGCGGTAGGTGAGCGTGCGGGTCTTGCCGGAGCCGGCGCCGGCGAGGACGAGGAGCGGGCCGGCCGGGGCGGTGACGGCGGCGAATTGTTCGTCGTTGAGCAGCGCACGGAAATCGATCGGCGGGATACCGGAGGGGGGGCGCGAGGCGTCGAGTTCGAAGTCCATGAAAGGCCGCAAAAAGGCGCAAAAGGCGCAAAAAGAGCAAAGGAAAACAAACGCCGAGGTGCCCGCGAATCACCCGAATTTGGCGAATAAGGAGCGGGGGCGCCCACGGAAAACACGGAATGCACGGAAAAGGGCGCAGAGGTTGGGCTGTAGCCGGGGGCGGTGACCCGGCTACAACCATCCCTGAAGCGGCTTGTTTTGGGGGCGCCGCCGGGCAGTGTAGGCGGGCATGAAAAAAGCGCTGTTTTGCGTGATGGCACTGTGGCTGGCGGCAGGGCTGGCGCGGGCTGCGGAATTTGCGAAGGGTGATCGCGTCGAGGCGAAGTCCTATGGCGCGTGGTATAAGGCGACCATCATCGATACCCGGGCGAATGAGTGGAAGGTCAACTACGATGGCTATAGCTCGGGGTCGGATGAGTGGCTGGGTTTGGACAAACTGCGCCGGCCGGGCGAAACGCAGGCGATATCATTCCCCAAGCAAAACGGGCCGGTGGTGGTCGGGAAGTGGAAGCTCGGTGATCGCGTCGAAGCGCTGTCCTACAGCTCGTGGTATCCCGCGACGATTATCGAGGTCGGCGACGCCAAGTGGAAGGTGAACTACGACGGTTATGGCGAGGGCTCCGACGAATGGGTGACGACGGAAAAGCTCCGCTTGATGCGCACGGCGTCGTGGAAGGTGGGCGACCGCGTGGAGGCGCTTTCCTATGGCAAGTGGTATCCGGCCGAAATCATCAAGACGGAGGAGGCGCGCTGGATGGTGCACTACGATGGCTACAGCGCGTCGTCAGATGAGTGGCTCAAGATCGACTTTATCCGCGCAGTCGGCGCGAAGAACGATGGCGGCACCGACCAGGCGGGCCAGCCGCTGGAGAAAATGGTGTTTCCCGTGAAACCGGCTGGAGCCAAGGCGGGCCTCGAGGGCGCGTTTTTGCGGGTGGAGACTTTTTACTGGAGCGGGAGTCTCAGCCTCAACAATCAGGGCTGGTTCTTCACGAAGGACGGCCGCTTTAGCCGGGCCCCGGTGGGCGGGTTTAACTTCAAGGAGTTCGCGACGGCAGCGCCGCGGAAGAGCGACGGCACCTACTGGATCGAGGGCGAAAAATCGTCCTGCAATGGGCCGATGGGTCGCAGGCCACCGAGTATACCTTCGAGAAGAAAGGCGACGAACTCGCACTGGGCGGGATCGGTGCGATCCCGGTGAAGGGCTTTAAGCAGGGCTGGCGGCTCGAAGGCGAATATGAGGGCGGGTCTTCCCTGGGCGGCGGCGCCATCGCGTCGTCGAACACGGTTGTGTTTCGCAAGGACGGGACGTTCAGCCGGGCATCGGTGGCGAGTTTCCGGACGACGAGCGACCGCAGCATGGTGTCGGGCGGTTCACAAGGCGAGGCGGCGGGCACCTACGAGTTCGATGGCTACACGCTCACGCTGACGGAGACCAACGCGGCGCCGCTGAAGTTCACGGTGTTCGCGTTCAGTGATGAGGATGCCGCGGGCCGGCCGCTTTATATTTATCGCGACGGGACGATGATGAAGCGGCGGAAGTGAGGACGGCAGGGAAGTTGAGAGTTGAAAGTTGAGGGTTGAGAGATCGGTCCTGCGCAACCAACGCGAACGCGGGCCGGATTCGCGGTTGGATTCTGCTCTCAACTCTCAGCACTCAACTCTCAACGATTCGAGTCCGACTAGGGCGTCCAGCGCATCTGGTAATGTGTGTCGGTCTCGCCGACGACGGCGAAACCGATGCGCTCGTAGAGGCGGCGGGCGGGATTGACCTTCAGGACCTGGAGGCGGAGCGGGAGTTTTTCGCGGCGCGCCTCGGCGAGCAGGGTGTTCATCACGGCGGTGCCGAGGCCGCGGTTTTGAAACTCATGGGAAATCATGATGTTGAAGAGCTGGATTTCCTCCGGTGCGCGGCGGAGCGCAATGTAGCCGGCGTCGCGGCCGGCGAAGACGATGACCTGGACTTCCTGGGCGGAAAAATTCTTCGCGAAGCGGGCCTGCTGATCGGCCTCGTCCCACGCGCCCCAGGTTTTCTCGACGTAGCCTTTCATGCCGGCCCGCTTCACGGACCAAAGCCAGTCGAGATCGGCATCGGTCGGGGCGCGGAGCGTGTGGGCCATGACTACAGCAGCACGAGATCGTTGCGGTGGACGACTTCGAGGCGCTTGCGCATCGGATACATCGCGGCCAGCGCGGCGCCTTTTTTGCCGGCGATGGCGGGGATGTCGTCGTGACCGAAGGTGGTTTTGCCGCGGGCGATGACCTCGCCGTCGGGGCCGGCGATGTTGACGATCTCGCCGATGGTGAACGCGCCGAAGGCGTGCGTGACGCCGACGGCGAGCAGGCTGCGGCCCTCATCGCGGAGGACGGGGACGGCGCATTCGTTGACGTAGATCGTGCTCGTCGGGCGCTGGAAGTAGGCGAGCCAGCGTTTCTTCGCCTCGAGCGGGAGGCCGCTGGGGACGAAGAACGTGCCGGGGCCGCCGCCGGCGAGGAGGCGCGGGAGGATGTCGGGCTCGGCGCCGCTGGCGATGAACACGCCGCAGCCGGCGCGCGTAGCGAGCTTGGCGGCGGTGATCTTGGAAATCATGCCGCCGGTTGCGGTCTCGCTCGTGGTGCCGCCGGCCATGGCCTCGATCTCGGGCGTGATTTTCTCCACGACGGGCACGATCTGCTTCGTGCCCTTCAGGTCGATCAGGCCGGGGGCGGTGGAGAGGATGAAAAGATACTGCGCGTGCGTGAAGCTGGCGACCATCGCGGAGAGCGTGTCGTTGTCGCCGAACTTGAGCATGGCCTGGATTTCGGCGGCGCTGACGGTGTCGTTCTCGTTGATGACGGGGATGGTGCCGTAGGCGATGAGCTCCTCGAGCGTCTTGGCGACGCTGAGGTAGCGGTCGCGGCTGCGGAGGTCCTCGTGCGTGAGGAGAATCTGCGCGACGGTGAGGCGGTGCGGCGTGAAACCGGCCTGCCACGTCTGCATGAGGAGGCTCTGGCCGACGGCGGCGCAGGCTTGTTTTTTCGCGACCTCGGCGGGACGTTTTTTCAGGCCGAGGCGGCCCATGCCGAGGCCGACGGCGCCGGAGGAAACGACGATGACCTCGGTGCCCTGCGCGCGGAGCGCGGCGATCTGCGCGCAGACGGCGGCGATGCGGGCGGTGTCGAGCTGGCCGATGCCGGACGTGAGCACGCCGGTGCCGAGCTTGACGACGACGCGGCGGGGAACGGTTTTTTTGAGCGAAGAGGACACAGGAAAATCCAGCGAAGCCGGAGGGTGGGAGACCGCAATGCTTCTCTGTGTCTTCGGCCGGATCGCTGAGCGCGAACTCAGACCGTCAACAGATCCTTCTCCTTGTGGGCGAGGTGGGTGGCGATCTCGGCGATGGCCTTGTCGGTCGCGGTCTGGATGTCCTTTTCGAGACGCTTGGCTTCGTCCTCGGGGAGCTTAGCCTTCTTGACGGCCTCGAGGATGTCGCGGCGGACGTTGCGCACGTGGACGCGGCCTTCCTCGGCGAGCCGGTTGGCGGTCTTGACGAATTCCTGGCGGCGCTCGCGGCTCATCTCGGGGAGCGGGATGCGGATGAGCTTGCCGTCCGGGACGGGGTTGAAGCCGAGGTTGGCTTCCTGGATGCCCTTGATGATGGATTTGATGAGGCTGGCATCCCACGGCTGGATCTGGAGGAGGCGGGCGTCGGGCGTGGAGATGGCGGCGCACTGCTTGAGGGGCGTCATCGAGCCGTAGGCCTCGACCATGACGGTCTCGACCATCGCGGGCGTGGCCTTGCCGGTGTGGATCGAGCTGAACTCGTGGAGCGTGTAGTCCACGGTCTTTTTCAGCTTGGCCTGCATGTCGGTGAGGAAGGGGGAGCTCATGGGATTTTCGATTTTGGAATTCTGATTTTCGATTTGGTCCGCGGATGGGCGGTGCGCAGGTGTAGTGGCTCAGCTGTGGACCAAGGTTCCGATCTTTTCGCCGAGGACGGCCTTGCGGATGGCGTGCTCGTCGTTGAGGTCGAACACGAGGATCGGCACGTTGTTGTCGAGGCAGAGCGAGAACGCGGTCGAGTCCATGACGTTGAGGCGCTGCTTGAGGGCGTCGATGAACGTGAGGTGGTCGTATTTGACGGCGTCGGGGAATTTCTTCGGGTCCTTGTCGTAGATGCCGTCGACCTTGGTGGCCTTCATGATGATATCGGCGTGCATCTCGCTTGCACGCAGGGCGGCGGTGGTGTCGGTGGAGAAATACGGGTTGCCCGTGCCGGCGACGAAGATGACGACGCGACCCTTCTCGAGGTGGCGCATGGCGCGGCGCATGATGAACGGCTCGGCGATCTGGTTCATCGGGATGGCGGATTGCACGCGGGTGCTGACGCCCATCTTTTCGAGGCAGTCCATGATCGCGAGGCCGTTGATCACGGTGGCGAGCATGCCCATGTAGTCGCCGGTGGTGCGATCGACGCCGCGCTTGGCGCCGTTGAGGCCGCGGAAGATGTTGCCGCCGCCGATGACGACGCACACCTGCACGCCGAGATCGTGGATTTCCTTCACCTGGGTGCAGGTTTTTTCGAGCGTGGCGGCGTCGATGGGATCGCCGGATTTACCGCCGCGAAGAACTTCGCCGCTGAGCTTCAGAACGATGCTCTTGTATTTGACACGAGGGTCGACCGTGGTGCTGGCATGCATGACGGAGAGGAAACGGGACGGCAAAATCCGCGTCAATTCCCGAGATGGTCATCCGCGCCGCTCCGAGTGAAAATAAGGTGCGTTTGGCATGCGACTTAGGTCAGTCGCAGGGTGAAAATCTCCTTCGCCCTGAGGGAAAGTGGGACGCGACCTTGGGTGATGCGGATGGTTTCGCGGGCATTGCCCTCGCAATCGATGCGTTCGGCCTGGGTGGGCGCGGCGCTGGCTCCCGTCAGCGGGCCGGTGAGGGCGACTTTGGCGGTGACGGCTTTGAGGTGCGGGTTGAACAGCCGCAGCTCCCACGCGGCGCCGACCTGGCGCAGGCTGGTGGTGATGACGGGGCCGTCGACGCGCAGAAAACCGGCGGTCGCGGGCACGGGGCGGGCGGAGGCGACGCGGAAGATCGCAACATCGGCGGCGCGCAGTTGGACGGAGCGCAGGCCGGCGGCGAGGTGCTGGCCGAGTTCGCCCAGCGCGGTGCGGTCGGGTGCGCCGGCGAGCGGCACGAGGGCGTAGCGGAAGGTGAGCGGACCGCGCACCTGGCCGCCGGGCTCGCCATCGGTGAAGACGGTGCGACGAAAACCGCGGAAGAGCGTGAGCGCGATGGGCCGGCCGGGCAGGTCGCGGACGGCAGTCTCGAGTTGCGCGCCATCGGCGACGACGGCGAGGCCATGCTTGGCGTCGTGGACCGCGGTCCAGCTTTGCTGCGGTTTGGTTTCCACCTCGAGTTCGCGGTAGTCGTGATTGTCGGTGCGCAACGCGATGGGGCGCTCGACGACGTCGAAGGGCGTGTCGGCGAGATAGGTTTTCGTCGTCGTGCCGCTGGGGAGGAGGACGCGCACGCGGTGGTCGTCGACGGTGTTGTGCACGGTGGTCGTGACTTCGAGGTGGCGCTGGCCGGGACGGAGGCTGATGAGGCTGTCGATGACGAGTTCGGCGAAGCGATCCGAGCGCGTCATGCTGTCGAAGCGGAACTCCGCCGGCACGTGCATGGTGGTGCGGATGCGAAACGTGGTGAGGAGCGGGCCGTTGTGGACGAGGGCGACATCGGCGCGGCTGGCGGTGGAGGCGAAGACCTGGTCGTTGACCGCGACGCCATGATACCAGCCGTCGCCGATGTCGGCGCCATCCTCGAAGGTGAGGAGGTCGCGATAAACGCGGCCGGTCGCGCGGTCGGTGAGCGTGAGCGTGCCGTTGGCCTCGATCTGGATGGCGAGGTGCTCGTTGGCCATGGCGCGTTCGCTCGTGGCGAAACCGGGAATCTCCGGGTAGCGGGTGGGGCGGCCAGCGGTGACGGCGCGTGCGGTGAGCGTGGTGTAGCCGAGCGCGGGGATGGCGAGGTGGACGGCGACCTTGATGTGGTGGCTGTTGACTCCCTCGGGGAACTTCATCTCGCGGATGCGGGCGCGCGTGCGGTTCATCGTTTGCGCGAGGCGCTGATAGGGTAGCTCGCGGCCGTCGGCGTCGTGCAGGAGGAAACCGGGCTTGGGCTCGAAGCCGAAGAACTCGTTGAACACCGGCCACGTCGTGGGGATTTCGAGCGTGAGCTCAGTGACGCTGTCGAAGTCGCGGGGCAGGGGATTGAAGACGGTGACGCGCAGCTCGTCGTCCTTCAACTCGCCCGCGACGCTCGCGGCGAGACGGCTGGTGACGTCGAGCGTGAGCTTTTCAGCGATGCTCCGGCACTGGTCGAAGCGATACTCCATGTCCTTGTGCACCTGGTCGACGCTGCAGCCGTCGATCGAGTCGTGGGCGTGATTTTGGAGGAGCTGCCGCCAAGCGAGATCGAGGAAACCGGGCGCGGTGGCGTGGCCGAGAGCGGAGTGCGCGAACGCCGCGAACGGCTCGGCCCACTGGCAGAGCAGCGTCTGGCAGCGGCTGTTGGCCTGCTTGAGGCCGATGCGGCTGGAGAGCACGCCCGGGATGACCCACTGCATGCACGAATCAAACGGATCCTTGCCCCACACGGCGCGGCCGGGATCGCGGATTTCGCCGGCGAGTTTTTCGGTGATGTGGCTGCGCTGGGCGACGAGTTCGTGCACGTAGTCGTCGAGCGAAGAGTTAACCAGTTCGTATTTTTTGCTCTTCGCGAGTGCAGTGCGGATGGCGGCGTAGCGGCGCGGGTTCCATTCCTGATGGTCGCAGGAGTCGTGAAGCAGAATGTCGTCCACGTCGGTGGCGGCGGCTTCCTCGTCGAGGAATTTTTCGAGCAGGCGTTTGAACTCCGCCGGATCGTCCTCGATGACACGCTCGTATTCGTGCGAACGGCCGACATGGACCTGAAATGTGCCGTAACCTTGCTTGCCGAATTTGTGGCAGGCCAGCTCGGTGCCGTCAGCGCCGCGCCACAGGAAGTTGCGCTTCGTGTCGTGGTTGATGCCGCGCCAGAGGATCACGGCCGTGACGCCGCACTCGGCGAAAATCTGCGGGAGCTGGCTGTTGTGACCGAACATGTCGGGCACGTAGCCGGCGCTGGCGGGCTCGGCGCCGAGGGCATGGGCCTGCGCGCGACCGAGGATCAGGTTGCGGATGATCGCCTCGCCCGAGACGGTGAACTCGTCGGGCATCGAATACCATGGCCCGATGGCGAGCCTGCCCTCGCGGGCGAGTTTTTCAATCTGCGCGCGGCGGTCGGGGCGGATTTCCAGATAATCCTCGGTGAGGATCGACTGGCCGTCGGTTTGGAACGGACCCGGCATGGTGCCGTCCTCGAGTGCGGCGGTCACGCGGTCCATCAGGCGCACGAGTGCGAAACGGAAACCCTGGAAAGGCGTGTGCCACTCGCGATCCCAGTGGGTGCTCGGGACGTAGTGAACGCGGCGTTTCTTCTGCGGGCGGGACGTGGACATGGGGTGGGAGTAAGTTTAGAGTTGAGGGATGAGAGTTGAGAGCGACTTTTAGTCTACTGTAGCGCGGTGACGCGGAATTCGCGGCGGGCGGCGGCGGTGACCGCGCGTTCCGTGAGGCGGACGCGGAAAATCTGGTCGCCCCAGTTGGCCTTCAACCACGGGTCCGTCACTTCGACCGTATCGACCACCGCTTCGAGCGCAGCGGCATCATACGCGAGCACGGCCCCGCGGCTGGCGGCGGCGTCCGCGCCGGGAAAGGCGCCGAGACGCACTTGTCCGGGCGTGGATAAATCCACGGGTCGGGTCGTCATGAAATTAAACGCGGTGGGCACGCTGGTGCCGCTGAGCGCGTAGTCGTCGGTTACGAGCAAGGCTTTGGCGTTCGCGCTGCGCTCGAGCCGGACGGTGCGTGTCCAGGCCTTGATGCCGGCGGCCTGCGGCCAGGCGTCGGTGAGGTCGAGTTGGAGCGAGGCGGATTCATCCGACGCGGCGTGATGCGCGCTGCGGGCAGCGAATTGCCGGCCGTGGATTTGCTGCTGACCGTTCACCGTGGGGAGATTGTGCCACTGCGATTGCATCGTCCAAATCTCGTAGCGCTGCGGGCTGAAGGTTTTCGCGGTGTAGATCTCGACGCCGACGTCGATCAGCAGCGGTTGCCCGTCGAGGCAGGCGAGAAAGGCGCCGCAGTCGTTTTGGTTGTGGCCACTCTCGTCGTTGTGTCCGCCCTTGGCGGCGACGAAGAAGCCCCGGTCGCTGCCGGCCGCGTCGCGGGCGATCATTACCTGCAGAGCGGGCAGCCACGCGTCACGCTGCAAGGGCGCGGTGAGCGGGGTGCGGCGAACTTCCTCCTCTAGCCAAAGTCCGGGCAGCACGCGACCCAGCGAGCCGCTGATGGTGGCGGGGCGCTGCTGGTGCACCCAGGCGCCGAAAGCCGCGAGCGCAGGATCGGCGATGCGCCGGCCATAGCGATGCACCACCATGCCTTCGACGCCGGGACGCGCCGGGGCGTCGGCAAAGTTAACATACCACGGGCCACTGGCGTGCGTAAGCATGACGAAGCGGCCCATGTCACGGATGAGCGGCTCGGTGTAGAGGTTGACCTGACCGGCGGTGGCCGCGTGCAGGAGTTCGAGGCAATCGAAGAGACTGCCGGCGGCGCGGCCCCAATACGCCGGACCTTCGTCGCAACCGCCATCGGCCGGGTTGTAATCGATGAAGGTGTCGAGGATGCGCATGACCTTGTGCACGGCGCGCGTGCGGCGGTCGGCGTCGGCCTCGAGGAGCAGCGCGCAAGCGAGCCAGTTGGAGCAGCACCACGGGTTCCAGTTGTTCACGTGCCGGCCGTCGCGGTGCCAGCCCATCCACCAGAAGTCATCGCGGTCGAGGCAGGGCGTGAGCACACGGCGGTCGATCTCGAGCACGATGCGCTCGCGGATCATCGGGTGCACGCTGTCGAGTTTCTCGCCTAGCAGGTAGTGCGTCCACGCCAGCAACGCAGCGGTTTCACCCACGCCGAGATCGACGATGGGCTCGGCGATATCGGGCAGGCCGGAGCCACGCTTTTGCATGAAGAGATGCGCGGCGCCGCCCCAGTAGGTTTCCTCGCAGATGGTCCACGCACCGTCGGCGATGGCATCAAGAAAGCGCCCGCGATTCTCCGCGCATTCGGCGAGGACGAACGCTGTCAACCGCGCGCGACGCTTGGCGTGCGGCGCCTCGTAGTCCGTGCGATTGCCCGTGCGCACATAGCCGAGCAGGACGGAGGCGCGGAGGGATTCCCAAGGCTGCCCCAACTCGCGCTCGCCAGCGGCGATGATTTCCGTGCGCAGGGCAGGAGAGAGCTTTTCCCAAGCCGCGCGATCCGCGAGCGTGGGGTAGGGGCGGAACGCGGCGCGATCCAGCAGCAGGCGGTGAAGGCTCGTGCCGTCGTGACGGCGGTTGAGCAGGGCGAGGGGACGGGGAGCGAGGCCGGGATGGGACATGAAAGAAGCGGTCGAATAAGTGAAAATCGTCAGACCCTGAGGTTCTCTTAGAAGAGTTTCCCGATCAGATAACCACAGAGAAGCGCTAGAAAGAGTGAGATGCCAATGAAGCCAATTTTCTTCGTTAATGTATGTTCGCGATCATGTCGTGCGGTGCCGTCGTTGATTTTCTCAATCTTCTTTCTTTCTTGGCTCACAAAGACGCCGCAAATCAGGAAGAGGATAAAGAGGCTCACCGAAAGTTGAGGAATGATCCTAGTGAGTTTCCCACGGAATTTGGCACCCCATAGAAATGAAAACACGGAGGGCATGACTAGAATAGTGACGGCCAGCGTATAGATCGAATGTTCGAGTTTTTTGCTCTCATCGAGTAGCGGCGGGATTATAGACGAATGTGCTACGTCAGCGGCAGCGTCTCGCCCTTGCGCCAGCCGCTCGGGGTGCTGCCGGTTTTCTGCTTAAAGATGGACGAGAAATAATACGGGTCGGTGAAGCCGGTCTGCAGCGCGATCTGTTCGACGGTGGCGTCGGAGCTTTTGAGCAGAAGTTTGGCGCGGCTGAGGCGATTTTGCAGGCGGTATTGATGGAGCGACTGACCGGTCTCCTGTTTGAACGCGCGGCGCAGCCAGTGGTAGCCGACGCGCAGCTTCTTCGCCATGAGCTCGAGATCGACCTCTTGTTCGAGGTGCTGGTCGAGCATGAGCTTTGCTTCGCGGATGACGTGCTCGGTGTGGTTTTCAACCGGCGCGGCGGCGATGGCGCCGGTTTGTAACTCGGCAAGAATATAGCCGGCCAGCGAGCCGAGCACGCGCGAGGTGCCGACGGAGTGATGCCGTAGGCAACCGACGACCTCGGTGAACAGCCGCAGCAGCGGGCTGCTGTCGGACGGTGCGAAGACCGGGTGCGCCGGCGTGAAGAGTTGTTTTTCCAGCAGCCGTCCAACGTAGTCGCCCTTCAGGCCGATCCAGTATTCGAGCCAGCCGGTTTCGCTTGTCGGCGCGTAGCGGTGCCAGACGCCGGGAAACAAGATGAACGCGTTGCCCGCCGCGATCCGCTGCGGCTTGCCCGTTGCTTCGTCTTTCGCGCCGGTGCCCGACTCAAAAACTCCGCCGCCGCGCGTGATGAAGTGGATCTGTAGCTCGTCGAGTTTGCGGCCGTCTTCCCAGCGAAACGCGTAGTTTTTCGGGTGACCGGCGGGCGGGTAGGAGGCGCCCGGCTCGATGTTCACGTAGCCGGCCGAGGTCGCATAGATGCCCCAGTCCCGATCTTTGGAATCGGCCAGCAGGTAGCGGTAAAAGCTCTTGGGGTCGTCGGCCACGAAACGGGGTGACCACGAAACACACGAAATACACTAAAGGGGCGATTCTAAATCGGCTGATGAAATTTGGCCGCAAAAGGCACAGAACGCGCAAAACAGGCTTAATGTAGCGCCCCAAGGATTTGAATTTTGCGTCAACCAGTAGCTACGAGCGTGAGCGAGTGGCTTTGAGGGACCACTCGCTCACGCTCGTAGCTACAAAAATCCAGCAGCATCATGAACTGGCTTTAGTCCTTTTGCGCCTTCTGTGCTTTTTGTGGCCCTGCGGTTTTCGTGTCTTTGGTGTATTTCGTGGTTCCTCACGGCTCGATCTTCACCGGTAGGCGCTCAAAAAACTCAGGGAAACGCTCAGAGTGTCCATGTCCGCGGGCGAGGCAATTCGCTACTGTGGACGCAACCCCAACCCCGCCGCGCGTCCGTCGCGCCACCCCATTTGCATTCATGAAGGTCTCCGCCATCCAGCGCCTGCGCGCCAAACTGCAGTCCAAGCAGCCCGTCTACGGGCTTTGGATCACGCTCGAATCCCCGAGCATCTGCGAGATGGCGGTCGCGCTTGGGCTCGACTGGGTGACGATCGACGCCGAGCACGGTCACCTCGATTGGAAGGAAATCACCGAGCATGTCCGCGCCGCCGTGCGCAGCGACACCGTGGTCCTGGTGCGTGTTGCCGAAAACAACGCCGCCCTCATCAAGCGCGCTCTCGATGTCGGGGCGGATGGCGTCGTTGTCCCGTGGGTCGAGACGCCCGCGCAAATCGAAGCCGCCGTCGCCGCCGCGACCTATCCACCCAAAGGCATTCGCGGCATTGGCGCCGAGCGCGCGACTTGCTGGGGCCAGTGTTTCATCGAACACACCGCCGAGGCCGACGCCAACGTCCTCGTCGTCCCGATCATCGAGACCGTGACTGCGGTGAAAAACATCGCGCAGCTCGCCGCGGTGAAGGGTGCCGACTGTTTTTTCTTCGGCCCGGCCGATCTCTCCTCGACCGCTGGCTTCCCTGGCAAATGGGAAGGGCCCGGTGTCGCCGAACTCATCATTCAGGCCAAGGACGCCCTGCGCGCCGCCGGCAAACACTGCGGCGTCATTGCGACCGACGAGGCCAACCTCACCAAGCGCCGCGAGCAGGGTTTCGGCATGCTCGGCCTTGGTCTCGATGCCGGCCTGTTGATCCGCAGCCTGCACCGCGTCCTCGATTCGCAGGGTCGCGATCGCAAGATCACGGCGGACTTTTCCATCACGAAGGAAAACAATCCCGCCTCGCTCGCCGTCGAGAAGGCCGCCAAGTGCGCGCCGCCCGAGATGCGGCCCGACCGCAACGAGATCATGAACGCCCGCGGCAGCGGTCCGCAGGTCGACGTCGCGCCCGGCGTGAAATTCGACTGCATGGTCGGTGCGCATAACCAGGCCCGCAACCTCACCACGGGTCTCGTCACCTTCGCGCCCGGCGCCGTGCTGCCGCGGCATCGCCACATTTTTGCCGAGTCGATCACACTCCTGCAGGGCCGCGCACTCGTCGACGTCGAGGGCCGCCAGTATGAGATCGGGCCGCTCGACAACGTCACCATCCCGCGCGGCCTCGCGCACAAAGTCACCAACCTCTCCCGCACTGCGCCGGCGTTGTTCAACATCGCGCTGGCCTCGCACACCCCCGCGCGCGAGCTGGTCACGGAATATTTCCCACGCCGCAGCATGCCGGCCATCACCCAGACGCAGCCCGGCGGCGAGCGCGTGACCTACACGAAGACCGTCGAGCGCTACTCGCCCGGCAACAACGCGGCCTTCGTCGAC
This sequence comes from uncultured Opitutaceae bacterium, assembly GCA_964525935.1. Classification (GTDB taxonomy): domain Bacteria; phylum Verrucomicrobiota; class Verrucomicrobiia; order Opitutales; family Opitutaceae; genus UBA2377. The sequence continues at coordinate 367,073 of CAZGJZ010000004.1, forward strand.
TTCTTCAACGCCGACCTCATCCCCGGCCTCGAGATGAGCGGAGGCTACGGCCTGTTCCAGCAGGGCGGCCGGCTCCCGGCGCATCTCCACGATTTCGACGAGTCGATCTGCATCATCGAGGGTAAGGCGACCTGCATCGTCGAAGGCCGCCGCTACAGTATGCAGGACTTGGCGACTGCGCTCCAGCCGCGCGGCCGCGTGCATTATTTCATCAACGAAACTCCCGCGCCGATGGCGATGCTCTGGGTCTACGCCGGCCCGAAACCCGAGCGCATCGTCGTCGAGGAAGCCTGCGCCAGTGTCCCCGCGGTCGCATGGGGCGCCACCTGATCGGAGTTAACCACGAATGCACACGAATAGACACGAATTCTGGAAGTATGGCTCGAGCCGCCGATGGGCTGCTTCCCTCTTCGTGTTCTTTGTGCTCTTCGCGGTTAAAAAATAATCCGCCATGCCCGCTCCCTTTCACGTCAAGCTCACCGCCGATTTCTTCGACGCCGCCGGGCGCACGAAATACGCCGACATTGGCCTCTCCGTCTTCGGCGCGGCACCGCACATCCAGCACGCGGCTTTCGCCGAGCACCGCCCGGAGATCGCGCCCGAGCAACTCGCCGGCGCCAACGGCGTGATCGTCCTCACGCCTAAAGTCACCGCGCAGTCCGTCTCGCAGGCGCGCGACCTGCTCTGCGTCGGTCGCTTCGGCGTCGGTTACGATTCCGTCGATGTTGCCGCCTGCACCGCCGCCGATGTCGCCGTGTGCATCACGACCGGCGCCGTGGACCGCCCCGTCGCCGAGGCGACCGTCGGCTGGATGATCGCGCTCACGCATCATTTCCGCACGAAGGACAATCTCGTGCGCAACGGCGGCTGGGACACCCGCTCGCGCTTCATGGGCCGCGAACTCCGCGACCGCACGCTCGGCCTCATCGGTTTCGGCGGCATCGCGCGTAACGTTCTCAAGCTCCTTGCCAACTGGGGTATGAATCCGCCGCTGGTGTTCGATCCCTTCATCGACGAGGCCACGGCCGCTGCCGCCGGCGCACGCAAGGTTTCCCTCGACGAACTCCTCCGCAGCACCGACTTCGTGTCGATCCACTGTCCGCTCACTGAGCAGACGCGCGGCCTCATCGGCGCGCCGCAACTCGCGCTCATGCGTCCCACGGCATATCTGATCAACACCGCCCGCGGCGGCATCGTCGACGAGCCCGCGCTCTACGCCGCGCTCAAAGCCAACCGCCTCGCCGGCGCCGCGCTCGACTGCTTCGCGCAAGAACCCGTCCTCACCGCGCCGCCGCTGGCCGAGTTGGACAACGTCCTTTTCGCTCCGCACTGCATCGCGTGGACCGATGAGCTTTTCCGCGACATCGGCCGCACCGCCTGCCAGGGCATGATCGATCTCTCGCTCGGTAAAAAGCCCCGCGGCGTCGTCAACCCCGCCGTCTTCGACAAACCCTCCTTCCAGGAAAAATGGCGCCGCCTGATCGCATGAGCTCTAAAGCCACATCCAAAAAGAAATCCAAGGGCTCGGCGACGGCAGGCCGCCTTGCCGGCCGCGTGGCCTGGGTCAGTGGTGGCGCCTCCGGCATCGGTGAGGGCGTCGCCGAACTCTTCGCCCGCGAGGGCGCGCGCGTGGCCATCGCCGACAACCGTCCCGCCGCCGCCCGCGCTGTGGTGCGCAAGATCACCGCCGCCGGCGGCACCGCGCTCGCGATCACCACCGATGTCGCCAACGAGCGCTCCGTCGCCCGCTCCATCGCCGCGACCGTCAAAAAATTCGGCCGCCTCGACATCGTGATCAACAACGCCGGCATCGTGGAGATCGGCGACCTGCACACGCACACCGAGGCGCAGTGGGACCACGTGATGGCGGTGAACGTGAAATCGATGTTCTTCGCGTTCAAATACGCCTTCCCGCATCTGCGCGCCGCCACGCGCGGCTACGTCGTGAATCTCGGCTCGATCAGCAGCTTCGTCGGCCAGGCGCGCACGCCGGTTTACACGACGTCGAAGCATGCGATCCTCGGCCTCACGCGCTCGATCGCACTCGACTACGCGGCGCACGGCATCCGCTGCAACTGCATCTGCCCCGGCATCACCGAGACGCCGATGCTCTGGGAGCACCTCAACGTCCGGCCCGACCCGCGCGCCGCGCTCAACGAGCGACTCAACCGTGTCGCGATGGGGGTCTCGCTCTCGCCCCTCGATATCGCGAAGACCGCGCTCTACTTCAGCTGCGAGGATTCCTCCGGCATCACTGGCACCTCGCTCACCATCGACTGCGGTTACCTCACCGCCGCCGAGTGGCAATGCACCGGCCCGACCGCGTTTCAGCAACCCCCGAAAACCCCATGAAGACCAAATTCGCCTGCGCCGATTTCACCTTCCCGCTGCTGAGTCACCCGCACGTCCTCGATCTCATCGCCATCCTCGGCTTCACCGGCGTGGACATCGGGCTCTTCGAGCAGCGCTCGCACCTCTGGCCGTCGAAGGAATTTAAAAACCCGCGTGCCAGTGCGAAGAAGCTCAAGCGTGCGCTCGCCGACCGCGGCCTCGTCGCCGCCGACGTGTTTCTGCAGATGATGCCGGACTTCACCCCGTTCGCCATCAACCAGCCCAACGCCGCGCGTCGCCGCAAGGCCCGCGACTGGTTCCTGCGCACGCTCGACTACGCGGACGCCGTCGGCTGCAAGCACGTCACCACGCTGCCCGGCGTCGTCTTCGCCGAGGAGGGCCGCGACGCCTCGCTCGCCCGTTCCGCCAGCGAACTCGCCTGGCGCGTCGAGCGCAGCCGCGATGCCGGCCTCGTCTTTGGCACCGAGGCGCACGTCGGCTCCATCGTCACGACGCCCGAAGAAACCGCCGACCTCGTCCGCCGCGTGCCCGGCCTCACGCTCACGCTCGACTACACGCATTTCACGCGCGCCGGCATCGCCGACAAAAGCATCGAGCTGCTCGTGCCCCATGCGAGTCACTTCCACATGCGCGGTGCCTGCCGTGGCCGGCTGCAGTGCAATTTCAAGCAGAACACCATCGACTACCCGCGCATGCTCGCCGCGATGGCCAAGGCCAGCTACCGCGGCTGGATCGGCGTCGAATACATCTGGATGGACTGGGAGCACTGCAACGAGAGCGACAACGTCTCCGAGTCCCTCGTGCTGCGCGACTTCCTTCGCGCCACCGCCGCCAAGCTGTAAACGCGACAATTCGATTTAACCACGAATGGACACGAATGCACACGAATGGGCGGCAAGGAGTGCGGGGTCTTTGACCCGCACCGTGCGGCGGTCGCTGCGCAGGTCAGAGACCTGCGCTACTTTAGCCGCAGCCCACGTGCATCCCGATTCGTGTCTATTCGTGTCCATTCGTGGTTTCACCACCTGAATCTGTGCCCCATGTCCACCGCCACGCTCCGCCAACCCGCCGTCGCCCTGTTCGAGGTTCACTCGCTGGGCGCCGCACTGGTTGTGCTCGATCGCGTGGAAAAATCCGCGCTCGTGCAGGTGTTGCAGGCGGAGCTCAACGATTACTACGGCCTCTTTCTCAAGCTCACCGGCGATCCCGCCTCGGTGCGCATCGCCACGGAGACGGCCCGTGCGATCACCACGGAGATGCACGTGACCTTCACGGCCGAGGTGCTCGACTCGCCCGACCCGGGCGCGTGGGGCGTGATCGAGAGCCCGCGCGAATTTCAACCCCTGCTCGAACAGGAAGTCGTTTTCATCCCCGCCCGCCGGGCCACCACCATGACTGACAAATCCAAAACTCCCGAAGCGCTCGGCCTCATCGAGACGCAGGGCTTCACCGCTGTCACCGCCGCGACCGACGCCGCCTGTAAGGCCGCCAACATCCGCGTCATCGCCAAGGAAAAGCTCGGCGGCGGCTACATCACCGTGCTCTTCGAGGGCGACGTCGCCGCCGTGACCGCCGCCGTCGATGCCGGCCGCGCGGCCGCCGAGTCCGTGGGCAAGCTTATCTCCGCGCACGTTATCGCGCGACCCAGCGACGGCGTCGGCCAGATCCTCACGCGCCTCTGATTTTTCGTTTTCACCAACCAACCACCACTCAGCAAATCCCCAACGTTATGAATGAATCCATCGGAATGGTAGAAACCCGCGGCTACGTCGGCAGCGTCGAAGCCAGCGACGCCATGGCCAAGGCCGCCAACGTCACGCTCTCGCGCCAGATCCAGATCGGCGGCGGCTACATCACCGTCGTCGTCAAAGGCGACGTCGGCAGCGTCAAAGCCGCCGTCGATGCCGGCACCGACGCCGCCAAGCGCGTCGGCGAACTCGTCTGCGCCCACGTCATCGCCCGTCCCCATGCCGAACTGCTCAAGCAGGTCGGCCTCTGAGCTCTCCGCTCTCAACGCTTAACCCTCATCTCTCAACTACCATGTCCCAATCCGCCATCGGCCTGATTGAAACCAAGGGCTTCTGCGCCCTGCTCGAAGCCTCCGACGCCGCTCTCAAGGCCGCCAGCGTCACCATGACCGGCTGGGAGCAAATTGGCTCCGGCTACGTCACGGCCTTCTTCCGCGGCGACGTCGCCGCCGTTAAAGCCGCCCTCGACGCCGGCGCCGAAGCCGCCGCCAAGGTCGGCGAAGTCATCAGCGTGCAGGTCATCCCGCGCCCGCACGAGGATCTCGCCGCCGCCCTCCCGCAGTTGAAGTAAAGGCCCCACGCGCCTTCCGCTCTCAACGCTCATCCCTCAACTCTCAACTCCTCTCCCTCCCATGTCCAAAGCCATTGGCCTGCTCGAAACCCGCGGCCTTGCCGCCCTCATCGTCGGCACCGACGCCATGCTGAAGTCCGCCAACGTCACGCTCGCCGGCCCCGTCAAACAGGTTGGCCACGCCCTCGTGAGCGCGACCGTCACCGGTGATGTCGCCGCGGTCAAAGCCGCGACCGACGCCGGCGCCCAGGCCGCTCGCGCCGCCGGCGAAGTCGTCAGCGTCCACGTCATCGCCCGGCCGCACGACGATGTCGCCGCCACGCTGACGAAAAAGTCCGCCAAATAATCCCGCCATGCTCCTCGCACGAGTCATCGGCAACGTCGTCTCGACGAAGAAGGACGCCGCGATGCAGGGACGAAAGCTCCTGCTCCTGCGCCCGCTTCTCTTGGACGACGCCAATCCCACGCAGCTCCGCCCGGGCGCGAACACCATCGTCGCCGTCGACACGCTCGGCGCCGGCGAAGGCGAGACCGTCCTCTTCTGTCAGGGCAGTTCCGCCCGCCAGGCCGCCGGCATGGCGACGCTCCCGGTTGACGCCGTCGTCACCGGCATCGTCGACGCCGTCGACGTGCAGAACCGGACGATCTACCCCGCGCCCGCCAAGGCCGCGAAAAAGTAAACGCCCGCGCCACTCACCATGCTGCTCGCCCGCATCGACGGAGTGATCGTCTCGACCGTGTGCCACCCCAGCATGCGCGGTTGCCGCACGGTCATCTGCCAGCCGCTCAACGAGCACGGCGCTCCCGAAGGCGCGCCGGTCCTCGCGCTCGATGCCCATGGCGCTGGCCAGCACCAACGTGTGCTGGTCTCGACCGATGGTGCGGCCGTCCGCGCCCATGTAGGCGATCAACATTCGCCGCTCCGCAACTCGATCATCGCCATCCTCGACGAGTCCTGACTCGGACAAGGTAAACCACGAATGAACACGAATAGACACGAATACGGAATGAAAGCAGGAGAGGTCTCGGGACTACGCGTCGTCCTCCAGGCCGGATTCGCCACCGCCGCAGGTCAACTCGTCTCCGGTGGATTTCATTCGTGTGAATTCGTGTCCATTCGTGGTTAAAAAATTTGATCCCATGCGCCTCGGCCACGTCATCGGCAAAGTCACCCTCAGCCAGCAGGACCCCGCCTACCACGGCGGCCGTTTTCTGCTCGTGCAGCCGTGGACGGCTGCCGACTACGCCAACGCGTCGGCGCGCGCAGCCAAGCCGTCGCCCGGCGCTCCTGCGAATCTCGTCGTCTACGATTCACTCGGCGCCGGGGTAGGCAGCATCATCGGATTCACGGAAGGCTCCGAAGCCGCCAAACCCTTCGCCACCGCGACGCCTGTAGACGCTTACTGCGCCGCGATCGTGGACGAAGTCTTCTTTCAACCGCTCGCCGCTCGCTAACTTTTCCCGTTTTTCCAAAAATACCATGCGCAAGGTCATCACCGCCGCCGACGTCGAGCAGTTGCTGCGCTCAGGCGCGTCCCCCGACAGCCTGCCGGCCGACGCCATTCTCACTCCATCCGCCCGCGATCTCCTGCGCAGCCGGCGCATCCTGGCACGTCCGGGTGACGCGAAGCCTGCTGCGCCGACCGTGGCGAAAACGTCCGACTGCGGCTGCCCACACAGCGTCGACCTGAAGAATCCCGCGTCGATCGAGCGCTTTTTCAACTCGCCCGAACTCGAGACGATCAAGGCCAAGATGTGCGACCTCGGCCGCCGCATGTGGACGCGCAACTACGTCGACGGCAACGGCGGCAACATCACCGTCCGCGTGAGCGACGATCTCGTGCTCTGCACGCCGACGCTCATCTCGAAGGGCTTCATGACGCCGGCTGACATGTGCCTCATCGACATGGAAGGCCGCCAGGTCGCCGGCACGAAGAAGCGCACCAGCGAGGCGCTCACGCATCTCGGCATCATGCGCCGCCAGCCCAAGGCCCGCGCCTGCGTCCATGCGCACCCGGTGCACGCGACCGCCTTCGCCGTCGCCTCCGTCGTGCCGCCGCCGTGCCTCATCCCCGAGGCCGAGGTGTTTGTCGGCAAGATCGGCCTCGCCGAATACCGCACGCCCGGCACCGCCGACAACGCCAACGCCGTCGGCACCGTGGGCGTCGATCACCAGGTCGTCCTCATGCAGAACCACGGCGTGATCTGCTGGGGCAACGATGCCGAGGACGCCTACTGGAAAATGGAAAACATCGAGGCCTACTGCCAGACGGTGAGCATTGCCTCGAACCTCGGCAGCGGCCTGCGCTCCATCGGCGCGGAGAAGCTGAAGGATCTCATCGCGCTGCGCCACAAGCTCGGTATGGAAGACACCCGCCTGACCGACGGCACGAAGGACTGCGACCTCTGCGCTCCTGGTGATTTTCGCGCCGCGCCCATCAACCAGCCGGCGAAATAGCCTGCGTTTACCCCGAAAACCTACCCCATGAAAACACCCCTCGCCAAAGTCGCCGGCCAGCCGAGCTGGAAATTCGCCAATGATCGCGTCAGCGCCTGCGTCACGCGCACCGGCGGGCAGCTCGCCCCGGTCACGTTCAAGCTCGGAAAGCGCAGCGTGCAGCCGTTTTCCATCGCGCCCTGGGCGGAGGAGAAGTCGACGCTGAAGCCGCCGATGATCCCGATGATGCAGGCGTTGCGCGGGGATTTCTTTTGCGTGCCGTTTGGCGTGAACCCGGAGGAAAAATACCTCGTCCACGGCGAGACGGCCAATCGCGACTGGACCCTCGACGGCGTCACGCGGGCAGGCGATGCGACCACGCTGGCGGCCTCGATGAAGATGCTTGAGCGGCGCGGCCGGGTGGAGAAGCGGCTCACGCTGCGCGCCGGGCACACGGCGGTTTACTGCGAACACGTGCTGTCGGGTTTCAGCGGGCCCATGTCATTCGGCACGCATCCGATGGTGAAATTTCCCGATCAGCCGGGTGCCGGCTACATCTCGACCAGCCGTTTCAAGCGCGGTCATGTCGTCACCTCATGGGAGCAGCCGGAAGCGCAAGGCTACTCGGTGCTAAAAACCGGCGCATCGTTCAGTTCGCTCAAGCGCGTCCCGGCGAAGGCCGGCGGTAACCTCGACGCGAGCCGCTTTCCGGCGCGCCGCGGCCACGAGGAGCTGATCGAGCTGAGCTGCGACGACAAGCTGCCGTTCGCCTGGAGCGCGGTGTCGCTGCCGACCGAGGGCTATGTGTTCTTCACCCTCAAGGATCCGCGCGTGCTGCGGCAGACGATCTTCTGGCTCTCCAACGGCGGACGCTACTACGCCCCGTGGCATGGGCGGCACGTCAACATCGTGGGCGTCGAGGATGTGACTTCTTATTTCCATCTCGGCCTCGCGCAGTCGGCCAAACGGAATTTGATCAGCCGCGCCGGCTCGCCGACGACACTCACGCTGAGTCCGAAGAAGCCGCTGCGCGTCGCACACATCCTCGCGCTCGCGGCGATCCCGCGCGATTTCGACGAAGTGAAGTCCATCGTCCCGCACGCCGGCGGCGTGAAGCTCACTGCGCGCAGCGGCCGCTCGGTCGTCACCCCGCTCGACCTCAGCTTCGTGCGCGGTTGAGGCAGGCGGTTGATTTAATTATTTAACCACGAAGAGCTCAAAGAACACAAAGCCAGGCAGGACTCTGCTCTTTGTGCCCTTTGTGTGCTTCGTGGTTAAACCGGATCGATCGTCTGTCGGCATTGCCACGAGTCGTTGTAAGGTTTTTATTCCTGCCATGTCGTCCGAATCGTCCCAGGCCAACGCCATCACGCCCGCGGAGAAGGCGCGCTACCACGAGCTGCAGCTGATCGCGCTCGATGCGGCGAGGGCAGGGGACGTCGAGCTGCTCAAGCCCATGCTCGATGCCGGCCTCCCGGTGGACCTGGCCGACAGCAAGGGCAACACGCTGCTGATGCTCGCGGCGTATTACGGCGAGGCGGCGATGGTGCGCTTCCTCCTCGACCACGGCGCCAAGCCCGACCAGCGCAACGACCGCGGCCAGACCCCGCTCTCCGGTGTGGCCTTCAAGGGCAAGCTTGAGGTCGTGAAGCTCCTGATCGAGCGCGGCGCCGACCCGGCGATTGATCTCGGCGGCGGCCGGCGCGCGGTGCATTTCGCGGCGTATTTCGGTCACACGGAAATCGTCCGTTATCTCGAATCGTTGTCGGCCAAACCGCCGTCGCGCGGCCTGCTGCTGCTATCGCGCTTCACGGTGCCATTGCGCTGGCTGGTGACAGGCCTTCGCAAGGTGATGCCCCGCCGCAAGCGCCGCGGATAAAAGACACGCACGAGGACCACGGTGTCGCATCCCGCCAGCGGGCCTGCCCGCCGCAGGCTTGGCGCGGGCGGGTAACAGTTCTGTTACGGTCGCCCGCTTTTCACCATGCGGGCGCGGGAGCGAGGATGGCGGTGCGAAATTCCGCCGGCCGGCGCCGGTTAATCGTCGGAGCGGATTCCCTACCTCCCATGAGCCTGCCCTACCAAACTCCCTTGCATCCCGGACGTTGCCTGCTGATCGCCCTCGCCGGACTCGTGCCGCTGCGCCACGCCCGCGCGGAGGACACGGTGAGCTACAAATATCAGGATTACCAGGAGGCGGATGGCCGCATCGGCGTGCAGGTGCATTCCGCCCTGATTGAGAAATCGATCGGCGAGACGATGAACCTCAAGGTCACGGGCATCATGGATACGATCGCGGGTGCGACGCCCACGGGCGAGCCGGCGACGACCCCCGGCGGGCAGGTGCCGCTTTCGCAGCTGGAGGAAAAGCGGAAGGGATGGACCGCCGATTTCTCGAAGCAGATCAAGCATTTCAAAATCACGTTCGGTGCGGCGAACAGCCGTGAGAGCGACTACGTTTCCCACGGCTGGTCGGTCAACGGCCAGGCGGAGTTTAACCAGAAGCAGACCGTGGTTTCGCTGGGGGTGGGTTCCTCCGGCGACGATGTGCGGGTGTTTTACCAGCTGCCGTGGGAGCGGAAGGAGGTCCTGGATTTCATCGTGGGCCTGAGTCAGGTGGTCGATGCGCGCACACTCGTGTCGTTCAACCTCACCTACAGCGAGTCGTGGGGCTACCTGAGCGATCCCTACAAGCTCGTGGAGAAACGCGTCGAGGTCGTGCCGGGCGTCTTTCTGCGCCGCACTTACAGCGAGAACCGGCCGGACAGCCGGGTGAAATGGATCGCGCTCGCCGCGATCAATCGCGCGTATCCCGACCAAAATGGCGCGCTCGATGCCAGCTACCGTTTCCACACCGACGACTATGGGATCACCACGAGCACGGTGAACCTGGAGTGGTATCAGAAGATCGGCGAAAAATTCGTCCTGCGCCCAAGCGTGCGGGCGCTGTGGCAGACCGCGGCGGATTTTTATCATGTCACGCTGAGCGGCACCACGATCACGCCCACCGCCGTGCCCACGGGCAAGGGGCCGCATTATTCCTCCGACTACCGCCTCTCGGCGCTGAACACGCTCACCTACGGGCTCAAGGGCGTGTGGCTGGTGAACAGCGACTGGAAGATCGATGCGGCCGTGGAAAAATACGACATGCACGGCCGGGACGATGTCACCTCGGACAGCGCGTATCCCGATGCGCTGATCTTCACCGTGGGCGCCAGCTGGACCTTTTGAACCATGTCCGCGACGGCCACCTGTCCCTTGGTTTCGGCCCCGGCGAGCACTGCCGGCGCAGATGGCTTGTGCCGGCTGACGTTCCAGGCGCTGGGGACGAAATGCCTCGTGCAATACGTCGCGGCGGAGCGCGAGCAGGGCGCGGCTTTTGAGCAGGCGGCGGTGGGCTGGGTGGAGGCGTTTGAGGCGAAATACTCGCGCTTCCGGCCGACGAGTCTCGTGAGCCGCATCAACGACGCGGCCGGCCGCGAATGGGTCGAGGTGGACGAGGACATGGATCAGCTGCTCAAACTCTGCCAGACTTTGCATGGCTTGACGAACGGCCTGCTCGATCCGACGGCGCTGCCGTTGCTCCGGTTGTGGAATTACAAGGCCGAGCATCCCGTGGTGCCCACCGAGCATCAGATCCTGGCGGCGCGGCGGCTCGTGGGCTGGCCGAAAGTGCAACGGGCGCCGGGCCGCGTCTTCCTGCCCGAGCCCGGCATGGCGCTCGACTTTGGCGGCTTCGGCAAGGAATACGCCGTCGATATCGTGGCGCAGATCGCGCTCAATCACGGCATCAAGGATGTGCTGGTCGATTTCGGCCACGATTTGCGGGCGCTCGGCCGGCCGCCGGGCCGGGGATGCTGGCACGTGGGTTTGGAAAACCCGCAGCGCCCGGGCACGGTGGATGGCAGCATTGGCGTCTCCGGCAAAGGCGTGGCCTCGTCCGGCGACTACCTGCGCTGCTTCGTGATCAACGGGAAACGCTACGGCCACATTGTGGATCCGCGCACCGGCTGGCCGGTGGCAAACGGCTGCAGCCAGGCGACGGTCATCGCCAACAGCTGCCTCCACGCGGGGATTCTTTCCACCACGGCCTTCACGCTCGGCGTGCAGCAGGGGCTCACGTTCATCCAGGGCTTTCCCGGCGCGGAAGGCCTGATCACCACGACGACCGCACGCGCCCAAACCCGGGGATTTTTCAACTATGCGACTGCGCACTAGACTTTTCCTTCCGCTCATCCTGCTGCTCGCGCTGGAAAGCCGCGCGCAGATCCAGCCCGGCGACCGGCTGCCGTGGCCGCTCATGCGGGAAATGGCCGGGGCGGATGCGCCCGCAGTCGAGGGCCGCGTGGTGCTCGTGGATTTCTGGGCGTCGTGGTGCGCGCCGTGCAAGGCGTCGTTTCCGGCGCTGACGCAGCTGCACCAGGACTACGCGGCGCGCGGGCTGCTCATCATGGCCGTGGGCGTGGACGCCAAGGCGGCCGCCTATGCGGAGTTTCGGCAAAAGATGAGTCCGCCCTTTTCCACGCTGCACGATGCGCGGCAGCAACTGGCCGGAACCTTCAAGGTGCCCGTGATGCCGACGTCCTATCTCTTCGGGCGCGACGGCCGCCTGCGCACCGTCCACCGCGGCTTTTATGGCCGCACGACCGAGTCGGCCCTGCGCCATGAAATCGAATCGCTCCTTAACGAAAAGCAATGACCCATGAAACCTAACCCTATCCGACTGATTCTTCAGGCCCTCGGCCTGGCGCTCCTCGCGGGCGCGCTTACCGGCTGCAACACCGTGGCGGTCCAGTCCTGGGAACGCGGCACCCTCGCGGAGTATGGCATGCGGCCGGACCGCGATCCCCTGGCCGTGGCGATGAACGAGCACACGTTTTTTTCCCGCGAGTCGATCGGCGGCGGGCGCAGCGTGGGCGGCGGCGGGTGTGGTTGTAATTGAGTTCAGCCCGGCGCCGGGCACGATCCCGACCGGAATCATTCCCGCTGGTATGCGCATTCTCATAATTGAAGATGAATCCGAGCTCGCCCGGCACATCTCCCGCGCCCTGTCGCGCAACGGCCACCTGGTGTCGACCCGGCACGATGGCCGCGAAGGCCTGGCCACGGCCCTCGCCGAACCGCCGGATTTGATCGTGCTCGATCTCAACCTGCCGGGCATGGACGGCTTGTCCGTGCTGGCCGGGTTGCGGGCGGCGGCCAGCGCAGCGCGGGTGATCATCCTGACGGCCCGCGGCGAGGTGGAGCACCGCGTGAAGGGCCTGAAGGCCGGGGCCGACGACTATCTCGCGAAACCTTTTTCGCTGGAGGAACTCGTGGCGCGGGTGGAGGCGATGGGGCGGCGCGGCACGACGCCGACGGCGGCCGATCTGCTCAAGGCCGGCGATCTCCTGCTCGACGTGCAACACCGGCGGGTGACGCGGGCCGGCAAGGCGATCGCGCTTTCGCCGCGCGAGTTTGATGTGCTGCAGGTGCTGATGCAAGAGCCGGGCCGGGTGTTTTCCCGCACGGAGCTATGCGAGCGCGTCTGGCAGCGGGAACACGAATACGATACCCGCACCGTGGAGATATTCATCGCCCGCCTGCGCAAAAAAGTGGACGCCGGATTCACCTCCTCGCTGATCCATACCTTGCGGGGCGTGGGCTACGTGATTCAGATTCCCGCCTGATCCCGATGACCTTCCCCGCGGCAAAATACCTCGGCCCAAGCCTGCTCCTCGTCGCGAGCTGGCTGGCACCGGCCGGCGCCGCGGTCATCGAAGGCCGTGTCGCGTTGCCCACGACCCCGACCGTCACCGTCGTGAACAAGCGCTACGAGATCGTCACCAAGGGCGGGGCGCTCACCGTGAACCCGCCGGTGGCGGTGGTTTACCTGGAAGGCGACTTTCCCAAGCCAACGACGCCCGCGGTGGCCCGGGTGGTGCAGAAGGATCTGCTGTTCGTGCCGGCGTTGCTGGCCGTGCAGGTGGGCACGAAGGTGGAATTTCCCAACCTCGACGAAACGTATCACAACGTTTTTTCCTACTCGCCCGCCAAGCGCTTCGACCTTGGGCGTTATCGTCCCGACGAGACCGAGGTGCCGGCGCAGATCTTCGACACCGCGGGGCTGGTGACGCTGCGCTGCGATATCCACGAGCACATGCGGGCGCTGATTCTCGTGGTGGACACGCCGCACTTTGTCGTGACCGACCGCGACGGGCGGTTTCGTTTGGAGCATATCCCGCCGGGGCGCTATAAATTGAAAGCGTGGCTGGACAGCCGCACCGTGCACGAGCAGCCCGTCGAGGTGCGCGAGGAGCCGGTGCTGCGGGTGGACTTTCCGTGAAGCCGGTGCCCGAGCCCGCTGGTTTTCAACCCCGCCGCTTTCGGGCCCGGCTGGTTGTGACCATGACGCTGCTCGTGGCCGGCATCACCGGGCTGGGGCTCTACTTTGCCGAGCGCAGCATGGCGCGGGGAGTCGAGCAGGAGCTGCAACAACAGTTCCGCGGCGAACTGGCGGCGTTGCACAACGTGCGCGCGTTGCGCGAGGCGGCGCTGGTGGAGCGGTGCCGGGCGCTGGTGCGCAAGCCGCGCATCCACGCGGCACTGGAGGACGGCGCGCTGGAGCTGCTGTATCCGAGTGCGCGCGATGAGTTGCGCGACATCATGACGTCGGTGTCCGCGCCGGAACAAGAGGCGGCGACCTATGCGCTGCACGCGGAGTTTTACCGGTTTCTCGACCGGCAGGGCACGGTCATCATGCCGGAATCCGCGGGCGATGGCGGCGACCTGCGCGAGGTGGTGGCGGGTCAATTGACGCTCGATGCCGCGCCCGAGCGCCAGCAGCTCGGCTATGTGACCGCGACCGATCCGACGGGACGCGCGACGCTGTTTGAAATCATCGCCATGCCGATTCAGTCGTGGGAGACGGGGCAGGTGATCGCCGCGCTCGTGCTGGGTTTCAAGCCGGTGGGACTGGATGAGACCGATGGCGGCAACGGCATCCGGCGCGGCATCTGGCTGCAGGGACAACTGCACCTGCCGGTGCTGGCGCCGGCGGAAGCCGTCCGCGTCGCTGCGCAGGTGGAGCGCGCGGTGGCCGCGGGCGATGCCGTGGAGCCTGGCCAGGTGATCGAACTGGCAGGCGTGCCGCACCAGCTTTTCTGGAAGCAGTTGAACCCGGGCTCGATTTATCCCGCGGCCTATGAGGTCTGCATTTATCCGCTGGGTCGCCTGGTCGAGCGGCAGCGCCGGCTGCGCTGGCAGGTCACGGGCGCGGGACTCGCGTTCATTCTCGCAGGGCTGGTGGTCAGCCACATCGCCTCCGGCCGGTTGTCGCGGCCGGTGGAACGGCTCGCGGAGGATTCCGAGCACAATCTCATCGAGCGGGCGCGGGCCGAGGCGGCGCTGGAAGTCACCAGCGGGGAATTGCAGCGGGCGGCGCGTTTTTCCGCGGATGCCTCGCACCAACTTAAGACGCCGGTGGCGGTGCTGCGCGCGGGGCTGGAAGTGCTGCAAGCCCGCGAGGGTCTGCCGGTCGAGATGCGCCAGGAAATTTCCACGCTCATCCACCAGACCTACCGGCTCTCGAGTGTGATCGACGACCTGCTGCTGCTCTCGCGCATGGATGCGGGGCAGATGAAACTCAAGTTCACGGCCGTGGATTTCAGCGCCCTCATCGAGGCGGCGCTGGATGATCTCGGGGCGCAGCTCGACGGGACGGCGCTGGCGGTGGAAAGTCACTTTGCGCCCGGGTTATGGGTGGCTGGCGACCGGCACTACCTGAGCCTGATCCTGCAAAACCTCCTCGAGAACGCGCGCAAATACAACCGACCCCAGGGCCGCATCCAGTTGACGGCGAGCCGGGCGGCGGGCCGCATCAGCCTGGTCATCGCCAACACCGGCGGCAGCATTTCACCGGCGGCGCGCGAGCACATTTTTGAACGCTTTCATCGCGGGGCGATGGGCGAAAATATCCCCGGCTACGGGTTGGGGCTGAATCTCGCGCGCGAACTCGCCCGGCTGCATCAGGGCGAATTGCGGCTCGTTGACTCGCGCGACGACTGGACGGAATTTGAACTGTGGCTGCCTGAGATGCCGATGCCGTCTGGCCCGGAGGCGACCGTATGAAACGTCTCGGCATCCTGCTATTCGGCCTGGGCCTCGGCGCGATGCCGGGCCTGCACGCGGACGAGCTTTTCTTCGACCGGCTGCGCGACACGCTCACCTTCAGTTCACCGCAGGGAAAAGTGACGGGTCGGGTCAGCGGCACGATGGACCTGGAGTATTACGCCTTCGAATCGCCGGCCCCGGGACTGATCTACACGCCGGACAACGAGCTGTTTAGTCCGCGACTCACGCTTTTTCTCGATGCGCAGTTGGGTGGGTCGGTTTATTTTTTTGCGCAGGCGCGGGTCGACCAGGGTTTTGATCCCAGCGAAGGCAGCCTGCGCTTGCGGCTCGACGAGTATGCGCTGCGCTACACGCCCTTGGCGTCGGGCGGGCTGAGTGTGCAGGCGGGGCGCTTCGCCACGGTCGTGGGCAGTTGGGTGCGGCGGCACGGCTCGTGGGAAAATCCCTTCATCACGGCGCCGCTCGCCTACGACCATCTCACCGGCGTGTGGGATGTCGCCGCAGCGCGCTCGCCGGGGATTTTGCTGAGCTGGGCGCATGTGATCCCGTCGCAACTTTTGCCCGATGAATTCATGGACAAGCACCTGCGCCTGCCGGTGATATGGGGGCCGAGTTACGCCAGCGGGATCGCGGTCATGGGGGAAATCGGTCGCTTCAGTTATGCGGCGGAGGCCAAGGGCGCGACGCTCGCCTCGCGCCCGGAATCGTGGTCGTTCGACCGCGAGACGTGGCAGCATCCCACCTTCAGCGCCCGGCTCGGTTATCGCCCGAATGTGATGTGGAACCTCGGCCTGTCGGCCAGCCAGGGGGTTTATCTGCTGCCGGTCGCGGAACCGACGATTCCCGCCGGTTACGCGCTCGGCGATTACACGCAAACGGTGGTGGGGCAGGAGGTGGGTTTTGCGTGGCGCTACTGGCAGATTTGGGCCGAGGCCTTCCAGGCGCAGTTCAACGTGCCGCAGGTTGGGCGTGCGGAAACGTTTTCCGCGTATGTAGAGGTGAAGTATAAATTCACGGCGCGCTTCTCGGGTGCGGTGCGCTGGAACCAGCAGGATTCCGGCAGCATTCGCCGCACGTCCGGCCAGCGCGTGGATTGGGGGCGTGACACGTGGCGGCTGGATCTTGCGCCCGCGTATCGGTTTTCCCCGCAGACGCAGGTGAAGTTGCAATTCAGCCTGCAGCATGAAGCCGGCCTGAAGAACAACCCGCGGCAGTTGGTTTCGGGGCAGTTCACGACGCGGTTCTAAGGGCGGACGGGTAACAACCTTGTTACGGTCAGCCGCTTTTCTCATGGGCGGCGACGGGGATGATGTGGACGGAGCGGCGAAGCACCGCCGCTGCCTGCCATCCTCATCCGCTGTTTTCCGCCCATGAAAATCCCCCAATCGCTCCGGCGCCAGATCACCTGGCTCAATCTGCCCGCGACCATCTTGATCGCCCTGCTGCAACGCACTCCCGTCGCCCGCCTCGTGCCCGTCGCGGGGGAAATGGTGATCTCCTCGCCCTTGGGGGCGGTGTTGAAATCGGTGCTTGCGGGCGTCGCTTCCCTCGGCGCCGTGCACACGCTGGCCGGTGCCACGGAGCTCTCCACGTCCCAACCCAGCCCGGCCAACGCCACGGTCGGCACACCGATCACCATCGCGTTTTCCATTTCCGGCACCACCTCCGGCGCCGATTCATGGGTAACTTCCGGAAGTGTGCCCGGACTGATTTTTAGCGGGACGACCTCCGAGACGCTGATCCTGAGCGGCACGCCGACCACGGTGGGAAGTTATTCCCTGGGCGTGCAGGCCAGCGATGCCATTGGCGGCAGCACGATCACGTATGCCTACACCGTCAATGTATCGGCCGGAGGTGGCGGCGGAGGCAACACCGCGCCCGCGATCACCACGCAACCCAACAGCCAGTCGGTGACGGTGGGAGGCAGCGTGACGTTTACGGCCGCGGCGAGCGGCACCCCGGCGCCGACTTACCAGTGGCGCAAGGATGGCAATCCGATCGGCGGCGCGACCAACGCGAGCTTGACCTTGAACAACGTGCAGGCGGGCGACGCCGGCACCTACACCGTGGTTGCGACCAATTCCGTGAGCTCGGCGACGAGCAATGGCGCGACGCTCACCGTGTCGGCGGCAGCGACCGCACCGAGCATCACCACGCAGCCCAACAGCCAGTCGACGACGCCCGGTGGCAGCGTGACCTTCACCGCCGCCGCGAGCGGCAATCCCACGCCGACCTACCAGTGGCGTAAGGACGGCAACCCCATCGGCGGCGCGACCAATGCGAGCCTGACCCTGAACAACGTGCAGGCCGGCGATGCGGGCACCTACACGGTGGTCGCGACGAACTCCGCGGGTTCGGCGACAAGCAACGGTGCCTCTCTCACGGTGTCGGCGGCGACGACCGCGCCGAGCATCACGACGCAGCCCAACAGCCAGTCAGCGACGCCCGGCGGCAGCGTGACCTTTACCGCCGCCGCGAGCGGCAATCCGGCGCCGACCTACCAGTGGCGCAAGGATGGCAATCCGATCGGCGGCGCGACGAACGCTACCCTGACGTTGAACAACGTGCAGGCGGGCGACGCTGGCACTTACACGGTCGTGGCGACGAACTCCGTCGGTTCGGCGACAAGCAATGGCGCGACGCTCACGGTGTCGGCGGCGACGGCGGCGCCGAGCTTCACGACGCAGCCAAGCAGCCAGTCGACGACGCCCGGCAGCAGCGTGACTTTCACTGCGGCGGCGAATGGCAATCCCGCGCCGACCTACCAGTGGCGCAAGGACGGCAATGCCATCGGCGGTGCGACCAACTCCAGCCTGACGTTGAACAACGTGCAGACGGGCGATGCCGGCACCTACACGGTGGTGGCGACGAATTCCGTTGGCTCGGCGACGAGCAATGGCGCGACACTCACCGTATCGGCCGCGCCCGCAGCCCCCGCTTTCACCACGCAGCCGCAAGGGCAGTCGGCCACGACCGGCGCGACGGTGACCTTCACGGTTGCGGCGAGTGGCAATCCGGCGCCGACCTTCCAGTGGCTTTTCGGTGGCACGCCGATCTCGGGCGCCACGAGCGCCACCCTGACGCTGACCAACGTGCAGCTCTCGGCGGCCGGTTCCTACTCGGCGACGGCGACGAACAGCCAGGGCTCGGCGACAAGTAACTCGGCGGCGTTGACGGTCACCGGTGCGATCACCGTCGGTGCCTCCCGTTCGCAGATTGCGACGACCGGCCATAATGCCGCGATCACCGCCGCGGCGGGTGCGGGCAGCAACTTGCAGTGGCAGGTTTCCACCAACGGCGGCACGACTTGGTCGAGCCTGAGCGAGGGCGGTTTCTATCGCGGCGTGCGCAGTCGCACGCTCGAGATCATCGGCGCCACGGCGGCGATGAACGGCTATCAATACCGCTACATAAACGCCGACAACACCGCCACGACGACGGAGGTGACGACCTTGAACGTGGCCACGGCGTTTTTCCCCATGCCGGCCAGCATCGTGGTGGATGGCTCGGGCAATCTCTACGTCAGCGATGCGTCGGCCAACACGATCCAAAAAGCCACGTCCGCCGGGGTGGTGTCGTTGCTCGCCGGCACCAGCGGCCAGGCCGGCACGACGGATGGCACGGGCGCCGCGGCGCGTTTCAACCAGCCGGGCGGCATCGTCGTCGGTTCGGACGGCACCGTCACAGTCGCCGATACGGCCAACGCCACGATTCGGCGCATCACGCCGGCGGGAGTCGTGACGACCCTCGCGGGCTCCGCCAGCACGCGCGGCAACGCGGACGGCACGGGCACGGCGGCAACGTTCTCCAATCCCCTCGGACTCGCGCAGGACACCGCCGGGAATATTTACGTGGCGGACTCGATGAATCACACCATCCGCAAGATCGCCGCGGGTGGGGTGGTGACCACCGTGGCCGGCACCGCGGGCTCCTCGGGCGCGATTGATGGCACCGGCGCGGCGGCCCGCTTTAATCTGCCCACCGGTGTCGCGGTGGATGGCGCCGGCAATCTCTACGTGACCGATGCGACCAACAACCTGATCCGCAAGATCACACCGGCAGGCGTGGTGAGCACGCTCGCCGGTTTGGCGGGCGTCAGCGGTTCGGCGGACGGCACGGGCATGGATGCTTTGTTCAACAATCCCAGCGGCCTCACCGTGGATGGTGCGGGCAATGTTTATGTGGCCGACACGGGCAACTCCGTGATCCGCAAGATCACGCCCGCCGGGGCGGTGAGCACGGTGGCCGGTCTCGCGGGCATCGCCGGGCTGATGGACGGCTCGGGCGTGAACGGCTGGCTGAGCCAGCCCAAGACGCTGACCATCGACACGGCGGGCAACCTTTACGTGGCGGATACCGGGAATGCCGCGATCCGCAAGGTGACTTCGGCTGGTGTTGTGACGACGCTGGCCTTCACGGCTGCTCCCGCCCCCAATCCGGGTGGCGGGGGCGGCTCTGGCGGGGGCGGCTACGGCGGCGGTGGCAGTTCTGGGGGCAGCCGCCAGGGTGGCGCCGGTGCCGTGAGCGGCTGGTTCACTTCCGCCATCGGTTTGATGGCGCTCCTGCGGTGGCTGGTTGGCCGCCGCGCCCTTGGGCGCCACGCCTCTTAGTCGGTCAGTTAATGGTGTTGTCGTGATAGCCGGCCGGAAAATTTCCGGCCGGCTTTTTCGTGGGTCGCCTGCGGATCGCTGACGGATTGGGAGCGGGGCCATTTTGATCGGCGGGCGGTTCATGAGGTGATTTCCCCGTGCGCTGTTGGCGAACCACCGGGAGATTCATGGGTCTAGCTCGGTCAGCTTCACCTCCTCCAACCCTTAGCCCTTGCTAACATGAAAACCAATCGCCACTCCGCCCAGTCGCCCAAGGATATCCTCAACGATCTGCACGCCCTCGTCGCCGAGGCTGAAAAAATGGTCGGTGACAACCTCACCGAGCACACCGAGGAAGCCGTGAGCAGCCTGCGCGAGCGCTTCGCCGCCGCCCAGGAACGTTTCTCCGACATCTACGCCGGTGCGAAGCAGCGCGTCATCGCCGGCGCCAAGTGCACCGACGAGGCCATCCGCGCCAATCCCTATCAGTCGCTCGCCATCGCCGCGGGGGTCGGCTTGCTGGTCGGCGTGCTCGTCGGCCGCCGCGGTCACGACTGAGCCGGTCCGCCGATGGACACACCTTCCTCCAGCTCGAAGGGGATCCTCACGACCCTGCGCACCTTGGGCGACAGCCTGATCGGCAGCCTGCAGGATCGCATTGAGCTGTTCTCCGTCGAGCTGCAGGAGGAAAAATTCCGCCTGATCCGGACTTTCATCTGGATCACGGCGGCGGTGTTTACGGCGATGATGACGGTCACCTTCGCCAGCCTCACGCTGGTCTATCTCTTCTGGGAAAGCGCCCGCCTCACGGTGCTCGTCTGCCTGACGACGGTTTATACCGGTATGATGGTCGCAATCATCGTGGGCCTGCGCGGTTTTCTCGCGCGGCAGCCGCGGCCCTTCATCGCCACGCTGCAGGAAATCTCGGAGGACCGCGCATGTATCCGGAGCGGGAGCTGAACCGGCTCGCCGCGCACAAGGCGATCCTGCGACGCAACATCGCCCTCCGCCGGGCGGAATGTGTCGAAGCAGCTGCGCAAGTGGTGCAGCCCCTGGAATGGCTTGATCGCATGCTGGCCAGCTGGCGGCGGATCTCGCCGCTCGCGCGCATGGCCGCGGCCCCGTTGGGGTTTCTGGCCGCGCGCACGGCGTTTCCCCGTCTGAAGCTGCTGATCCCGCTCCTGCGCTGGGGCCGGCATTGTTTAATGCCTTTCGCGGCATGACCGGTTCGCGCGCCGCGGCGAAGTAGTCGTCCGGACAGGGGAATGCGGTCGCAGGGGCACGGGCGATGACGTGTGCAAACGGCTTGTCTCGGGATTGTGGTCCCGAAAGCCTGCGTGGCGCCCATGATCCCCCCGAAGCCGTTCCCCTGTTCCTCCAGTGATCTGACAGCCCTCGCTGCCCGCCTCACGGGCGCGCTGCATTTCGATGCCACGATGCGCGCGATCTACTCGACCGACGCCTCGGAGTATCAGGAAATGCCGGTCGCGGTCGCGCTCCCCAAGACCGAGGCCGACGTGCGCGAACTGCTCGCCTTTGCGAACCGGCACGGCATCGGGCTCATCCCGCGCACCGCGGGCACCTCGCTCGCGGGCCAAGTCGTCGGCGGCGGCATCGTGGTCGATCTCGGCCGCCATATGAACCGCATTGTGGCGACCGATGCCGGTGCCCGCCGCGTGCGCGTGCAGCCCGGGGTGGTTCGCAACGAACTCAATCTCCACCTCCAGCCGCACCGGCTCTTTTTCACCCCGGAAACCTCCACCGCCAACCGGGCGATGATCGGCGGCATGGTCGGCAACAACTCCTGTGGTGCCAACTCCATCGTCCACGGCACCACACGCGAACACCTCATCTCCACGCGCGGATTTCTCAGCGACGGCTCCGAGGCGACCTTCGGCCCGTTGACGCCAGCCGAGTTCGCCGCCAAGTGCGCCGGCCCCGACACGCTCGAAACGAAAATCTACCGCACGGTGCGCGATCTGCTCGGCGATGCGCAGAACCGTCAGCTCATCCGCGACAATTATCCGAAGCCCACCGTCACGCGCCGCAACACCGGCTATGCGCTCGACCGCCTGATGGAGTGCGGCGTCTTCGATCCCGCCTCGGCCAAGCCGTTCAACCTGTGTCAACTTCTCGCCGGCTCCGAGGGCACGTTGTTCCTCGGCGTCGAGTTTGAGCTCAACGTCGAGCCGCTCCCGCCGCCGGGCGCGCTGATGTGCGCGCATTTCGCGACGGTGCAGGATTCGTTGCATGCGACGCTCATTGCGATGCGTCACCGGCCGTTCGGCTGCGAGTTGATCGACCGCCACATCCTCGAGTGCACCAAGGCCAATCTCGAGCAGGCGAAGAACCGTTTCTTCGTCCAGGGCGATCCGGGCGCCGTGCTCGTGATCGAGGTGCGCCTGGAGAAGCGCGAGGCGACGGAAGCCGTCATGCGCACGCTCGAAGGCGAGTTGCGCGCCGCCGGTCTCGGCTATGCGTTTCCCGTGCTCTGGGGTGACGATGCCAACAAGGTCTGGGAGCTGCGCCGCGCCGGCCAGGGCCTGATGATGAACGTCCCCGGCGACGCCAAGCCGCGCGAAGTCGTCGAGGACACCGCCGTCGCCGTCGAGGACCTGCCGGCCTACATCGCCGAGTTCGACGCGCTCCTGCGCAATAAATACGGCGTCAGTTCCGTCTACTACGCGCACGCCGGCGCCGGCGAACTCCACACGCGCCCGCTCTTCGATCTCAAGACCGCCGAGGGCCTGAAATTCTTCCGCGGCATCGCGACCGATGTCGCCGCACTTGTGAAGAAATACCGCGGCTCGCTCTCGGGCGAACACGGCGACGGCCGCCTGCGCGGCGAGTTCATCCCGTTCATGGTCGGTCCCGAATGCTACGCGATGATGCGCCGCGTGAAGGAAACCTTCGATCCGCACGGTCGTTTCAACCCGGGTAAAATCATCGATACGCCGCCGATGGACACCGCGCTGCGCCACGGCCCCGAGCACGCGACGCCGGAATACAAAACCGTCTTCAACTTCAGCGCGGCGCAGGGCGTGCTCCGGGCCGCCGAGAAATGCAACGGGGTCGGGGAGTGCCGCAAGACGCACCTCATGGGCGGCACGATGTGCCCGAGCTTCATGGCGACGCGCAACGAGCAGGATACCACCCGTGCCCGCGCCAACATGCTCCGCCATGTCCTCACCGACGCCCGCGACGGCATGAACGCGTGGGACAGCGAGCAGGTGAAGGGCGTCATGGATCTCTGCCTCTCGTGCAAGGGCTGCAAATCCGAGTGCCCTTCGAACGTCGATGTCGCGCGCCTCAAGGCCGAGTGGCAGCAGCACTACTACGATGCCAATGGCGTGCCGCTGCGCTCACGGCTCATCGCCGGGTTCACGCGCTCCATGCGCCTGGCGTCGCTCGCTCCCGGCGCCTACAACTGGGCGGTCCGCTCGCCCGCGGTCTCGGGCCTGATCAAACGATTCTCCGGCTTCGCCGCGCAACGCAGCCTGCCGACCTTGCACGCGACGACGCTCTCCGCGTGGCACGCACGCCACGCCAACCCGCCGACGCTCGCGTATCCCAACGGCCGCGTGCACCTGTTCTGCGACGAGTTCACGAATTACAACGACACGCCCGTGGGCATCAAAGCCATCCAGCTCCTCAACCAGCTTGGCTACGAAGTCGTCCTCCCGCCGCAGATCGAGAGCGGTCGCGCGCATCTTTCCAAGGGCCTCGTGCGCGACGCGCAGCAGTTCGCCATTCGCAATGTGGAGCTGCTCAAGGATGTCGTCACCGCCCGCGAACCGCTGATCGGCATCGAGCCCTCGGCGATCCTTGGTTTCCGCGACGAGTATCCCGACCTCGTGCCCGAAGCGCTGCTCGCGGCTGCCCGCGAGCTGGCGAAAAACGCCCTGCTCATCGACGAGTTCATCGCCCGCGAGGCCGACGCCGGCCGCATCAACCGTGCGGCGTTTAAAGCTGAGACCCGCGCGATCAAGCTCCATGGGCATTGCCACCAGAAAGCGCTCTCATCGCTGGTGCCGACCGTGAAGATGCTCGAGCTGCCCGCCGGTTACAAAGTGAGCGTGATCCCCAGCGGCTGCTGCGGCATGGCCGGCTCGTTCGGCTACGAGGCGGAGCATTTTCAAGTTTCGCAACAGATCGGCGAACTGGTGCTGTTTCCCGCCGTGCGCAGCGCGCCGGAAGCGACCCTCGTCGCCGCGCCCGGCACCAGCTGCCGGCACCAGATCAAGGACGCGACCGGCCGCATCGCGCTGCACCCGGTCGAGATCCTGCACGCGGCGCTGGCGTAGGCGGGTTCGCGGCTCGTGGGTGCGTTAGCTGGCCAAGGCTTGCTTGACCGATTCCGCGAGCGGCGTGGTCGGCCGGCCGATGAGCTTGCTGAGAGTGCGGCTCTCATCGAGCAACGCGCCGCGTGACGCATCGACATCCCAGGCGGCGATGCCGGCGGCGAATGGCGCCGGGAGACCGATTTTGAGGAGAATGTCCCGGTAGGCCGCTTCGGGCAGATCCTGATAGGGGATGGTCTTGCCAGTCTGGCGCGAGATTTCCGCGGCCAGATCGGCCAGCGTGCCGGGGATGTCGCCGGCGAGTTCGTAAGTTTGCCCGACCTGCGCGTTGCCCGTGAGGGCGGCGACTGCAGCCGCAGCGTAGTCGGCGCGTGCCGCCCACGAAATACGGCCGGTGCCGGCGCTGCCAATGAAGGCCCCGTTGGCCACGGCCGGCGGGATCGAGGCGGTGTAGTTTTCGGTATACCAGCCGTTGCGCAGGATGACGAAGGGCAGGCCCGAGGCCTTGACGAGCGCCTCGGTGGCGACGTGTTCCGGTGCCAGACTGAGCGGTGAGCGGTCGGCTTGGAGCAGGCTGGTATATACAAGCAGTTTCACCCCGGCCTGTTTCGCGGCGGTGATGACGTTGCGGTGCTGGGTGGCGCGCTGACCGATCTCGCTGGAGGAAATCAGGAGCAGCTGATCGACGCCGGCGAGGGCCTGCGCCAGCGCAGCGGGGTCGGTATAGGGGGCGACGCGCACGGTGACGCCGCGGGCGGTGAGGTCGGACGCCTTGGCGGTGTTGCGCACGACCGCGACGATGGCGGCGGCGGGAGTTTTTTCGAGAAGCTGGTTGATGACGAGGCGGCCGAGCTGGCCGGTGGCTCCGGTGATGGCGATCATGGGACGTGGTGTTTGATTTGGTGGTGGAAGGCCGCGGCTGGCTTGCCTTGGTTCAGATAGGGCCTTTAGTTCCAAAAGAATACCACGAGGCCGTCAGACCCGCAAGAGAGGTTCTTTTTGTTACTTGGTTACCGCGGGGTAACTGCCTTTTGCCCTTCATCATGAAAACCAATCTTCCTCCCGTAGCTCCCGGCAGTCCGCTGGGCGAGCGCTGTCCGGTGCGCGACGTCCTCGATTGCATCGGCGATCGCTGGAGCCTGCTGGCGCTGCTGGCCCTGAAGCCGGGCACGTTGCGCTTCACCGAGGTCAAGCGTGCCATTGGCGACATCTCTCCGCGGATGCTGGCCCAGACCTTGCGCGTGCTCGAGCAGGACGGCTATGTGCAACGCACGGTTTATGCGACGGTCCCGCCCAAGGTGGAATACCAGCTGACCGACCTCGGCGAATCGCTCCTCCGCAAAGTGGAGCCGCTGGTCGCGTGGGCCGACGAGAACCATGCCCGGGTGCGCAAGGCGCGGAAAAGCTACGTCCGCCCGGAGGTCGTGGCCGCCCTTTGAGGTAGCACCCACAAGGGGCTTTCGCGGGTTGTTCAGCCATAGTGTTTTACGCGAGACCAACGCCTGGGTTGTTCTCCGCGTAAAATGGCTGCCCGACATGGATTCGAACCATGACTAGGCGAGTCAAAGTCGCCTGTGCTACCATTACACCATCAGGCAGGAAAGTGCGGAAGGAGCACGTTGCGCTGCCGCCCGTATCGGTCAAGGCCGGAAACGCGGCCCGGTCAATTGAACCTAGGCATCACCAGCGCCCGGTGGGGACTGGCCGAGACGGGTTCCCTTTTGACAGTCTAGGGGTGTCGCGGCTCATTGGCGCCATCCCTATGGAGACAAAGCCCGCACAAGCCAAGGTAGCGATCGTGACGGCGGCGAGCCGGGGCATTGGCGCCAGTTGCGCGAGGGCGCTGAAGGCCCGCGGCTATCGCTTGAGCGTGATGGCGCGCAGCGAGGGAATTCATCCGATCGCGGCTGAGCTGGATGCCCTGGCGATCCAGGGCTCCGTGAGCGTCGAGGCGGATTTGGAACGGCTGGTGCAGCAAACCCTGGCGCACTACGGTCGCATCGACGCCGTCGTGAACAATTCCGGCGATCCCGCGGGCGGTGACCTGCTGGCGATTCCGGATGCGCAGTGGCAGGAGGTTTTCGAAATGTATCTGCTGAGCGTCATCCGCATGAGCCGGTTGGTCACGCCGGTCATGGCCGCGCAGGGTGGGGGCGCGTTCGTCAACATCACGGGCTCGGACGGCTTGGAGCCGGACTTGCGTTGGCCGGTCGCGAGCACGCTGCGGGCATCGATGTCGGCTTACACGAAACTTTTCGCACAGAAATTCGCCGAGCAGAACATCCGCATGAACTGCGTGGCGCCGAACGTCGTCTTCGATTTCGACCCGGCCAACGTGCGCGAGGACATCCGACGCGAGGTCCCGATGCGTCGCCCGGCGCATTATCGCGAGGTGGCCGACGTGGTGGCATTTTTGCTTTCGGCGGAGGCGTCGTATGTGACCGGCCAGACCCTCAACGTCGACGGCGGCCAGTCGCGGGCGGTGTGAGCGATTGGCCGCAAAAAGGCGCAGAAGGCGCAAAAAACTAAAAGGTCATTTTTGGCGTCTTCCGTGCCTTTGGGTGGCTGCTCCGTTTCCCGCCTTGACAGTCTAGGCGATGGAGTTTTTCTGGTCCCACCTAGACAAACTAGGCCTTAACCCCCGCACTTTATGGCCAAGGAAAAATCCGATCTCGTTTACGGCACCCTCGACATGCTCATCCTGAAGGCGATCCAGCTCGAACCGCGGCATGGCCTCGGCATCGCGGACCGGATTCACCAGATGTCCGACGAAGTCCTGCGCGTGGAGCAGGGCTCGCTCTACCCGGCGCTTTATCGTTTGGAGGCGCAGGGCTGGATCAAGGCGGAGGAGGGCGTTTCCGAAACCAACCGCAAGGCGCGATTCTACCGGCTGACGGCGGCCGGTCGCAAACAGCTCGAAGCTGAAACCGAGCACTGGGCGCGGCTCACGAGCGCCATCAATCTCGTGCTGGCGAAGACGTGATGCATCCGGCCGAACCGGATGAGGGCGACAAGCCATGGGCTTTAAGCGCCCAGCTTTCCATTGCCCCGGATCCCAGCCCCTAAACCCCAGCTCCTTTTCATACCCCATGAGATTCCTGAAAAAACTCGGATCGCTCTTTGACCGGGAAAAACACGAGCGTG
Source organism: uncultured Opitutaceae bacterium (assembly GCA_964525935.1). Lineage (GTDB taxonomy): Bacteria > Verrucomicrobiota > Verrucomicrobiia > Opitutales > Opitutaceae > UBA2377. Next base: position 394,327 of record CAZGJZ010000004.1, read on the forward strand.
ACATGACGGTCGAGATGCAGACGCATCTCGATGAGCTGGCGGAGCGCAATGTGGCGACGGGCATGTCGGCGACCGAGGCGCAGTATGCGGCGCGGCGGGCGTTCGGCGGCGTCGAGCAGATCAAGGAACAAGTGCGGGAGCAGCGCGGCTGGAACTGGCTGGGCGGCCTCTGGCGGGATGTGCGGTTTTCGGTGCGCTCGCTGGGGCGGGCAAAAGCGTTCACGGTGGCGGTGGTGGCGACGCTGGCGCTGTGCATCGGGGCGAACACGACGGTGTTTTCCGTGTTGTATGGCATGGTGCTGAAGTCGTTGCCGGTGGGTGATCCCGGGCAGGTGGTGACCGTGTTCAATATGCGGCCGAAGGAAGGGCAGATGCGGCAAGGGGTGAGCGTGGCGCAGTATCTGGATTACCGGGAGCACGCCGACTTGCTTGCCGGGGTGGCGCTGACGCGCGGCTGGATGTTTAACATCGGGGAGGAGAGCGGCACGACGCGGTATGTCGGCTTACAGGCGACGCACGATTATTTTTCGACGTTGGGGTTGCCCATGTTCATGGGACGCTTTTTCACCGCAGAGGAGTGCCAGCCGGGCGGTAACAAGGTGGCGGTGTTGACCCAGTCTTACTGGGAAAACAACTTCCAGGCGGATCCGAACATTCTCGGCAAGGAAGTGCGGCTATCGGGCGAACCGCACACGATCATTGGCGTGGCTCCGCGGCGCTACGAGCGGATCGACGGCGCGGCGAGGTTGATCAAGCCGCTGACATGGACACCTGGACAAAGGCAGCCGGATTGGCGCTATGCCCAGTCGGGCAGGATCGATGCGCGCATCAAACCGGGCGTAACGCCGGCGGCGGCGCTGGCTCAATTGCAGACTTTGGAGCAACGGTTTCTGGACGCGAATCCGGGATGGAAAGAGTATATCGAGCGCGGCGGACAGCGCATGGGTTTGGCGCCGTATCGCCACGCGCACGTCGCGCCCATCAAGAACGGACTCTTCCTGTTGCAGGGTGGCGCGCTGTTGGTGCTGGTGCTGGGCTGCGTCAATGTGGCGAGCCTGATGCTCGCCCGGGGCAACGCGCGGCAGGCGGAGCTGGCGGTGCGATCGGCGCTGGGGGCCAGCCGCGGCGTGCTCGCGCGCCAGTTGCTGACCGAGGCCGGTTTGCTCGCCCTGGCCGGCGGAGTGCTCGGCCTGACCATGACCGCGGCGAGCCTGGGGGTGATTAATTTCTATATCGATATTATCGCCTACGGGATGCCGCCCGTCGTGATCGATGGCGGGGTGTTGGGGCTCATGTTGCTGGCTTCAGTGATGGTGGCGCTGTTGATCGCGTTATTGCCGGTGGTGCAACTCTGGCGCGCGGGTGATCTTCAAGCCACGATCCAGAACGGGAGTCGTGGCGCCTCGCGCGGCGGTCGTGTCCGGACCGCGAGCGGGTTGCTCGTGGTCGCCCAAGTGGCGCTGGCCCTGGTGCTCCTGGTCGGCGCCGGGCTGTTGGTTCGCAGTTTTGCCAAGGTGATGGCGATCAACCCGGGTTTCGATGTGAACCAGGTATTTCATGTGCGGGTGGCCTATGATGAGACTTACAATGACATGGAGCGCTTGCGGGGGTTGCAAAGTCGCATCCTCGAACGGATGCGGGAGATCCCCGGCATCGAGTCGATGGCCTACTCTTCCTATCAACCGGGCCACGACGTGGCGATGCGGCCTTCGCCGGTGGTGCTGCGGGGCATGGAGCTGGGGCCGGAGGCGGCGCACCCGACGGCGATTTATTTCGGGGTTTCGCCGGAGTATTTTGACACGATGGGCATCCGCCTGCTGGAAGGGCGGAATTTCACCGCGGCCGACCAGGCGACCGGGGCGCGGCCGGTCTTCATCGTCGACCAGGCCTTTGCCAAAAGATACTCGCCGGAACGCAGCGTGGTGGGACGGAGTCTGATGTGGGATCCGAAAGATGCGGCCAAGGATCCGATGATCATCGGGGTGGTGGACGTCGCGCGCGTGGGCGGCTTGGAGAGCCGGAATGGCGAGCCCTTTATTTACATGGTGATGGACACCTCGCGCGGCGGGCTCTCGATGGAATTTCGCACCCCGCGACGCATGGAGGAAATTCTGCCGATGATTCGCGCGAAACTGCGCGAGGTGGATCCAGCGCTGCCGATCTACGGCACCAAGACGTTCAAGTCACAGTTGGAGGATCGCTCCGCCAACCGGCGTGGCGTGATGTGGCTGCTGGGGGCGTTTGCCGGGATCGCGCTCGTGCTTTCGGCGGTGGGGATCTACGGCATGCTGGCCTATGATGTGACGCAGCGCACCAAGGAGATCGGTATCCGCGCCGCCATCGGCGCGACGCGGGAGCAGATCATGGGGCTGATTTTTCGGCAGGGGCTGGTTAGAGCCGTCCTGGGCCTGCTGATCGGGCTGCCCGGGGCGTTTTTCCTGAGCCGCTATCTTGGCAGCCAGTTGTATGACGTTAAGGCGACGGACCCGCTCGTATTCGGGGGCGTAACATTGTTGCTGCTGCTGGTTGCACTGCTGGCGTGCTGGCTGCCGGCACGGCGGGCGGCGAAGGTGGATCCAATGGTCGCGTTGCGGACGGAGTGAGGAAGACGGATTTTTGCCCGCGAATAACGCTAATTAACGCGAATGAAATTCTGGACCAAGATTCGTGCGCTGTTTTTGCGGAAGCGGCTGGAGCGCGAGATGGCGGCGGAGATGCAGGCGCATCTGGATGAATTGGCGGAGCGCAATGTCGCGGCCGGCATGGCGCCCGAGGAGGCGCGGTATGCGGCGCGACGGGCGTTCGGCGGGGTGGAGCAGATCAAGGAGGAGGCGCGGGATGAGCGGCGGTGGGGATGGCTGGAGAATTTCGGGCAGGATGTGCGCTATGGCTGGAGACAACTGGCCAAGCATCCGGGATTCACACTGGTCGCAGCGGGCTCGCTGGCGCTGGGAATTGGGGCGAACACGGCGATTTTCAGTTTGGTCAACGCGGTCATGCTCAAGTCGCTGCCGGTGCCGCAGCCGGGCGAGCTGATGCTGTTCCAGTGGACGGGGCGGCATGCGCCGCATCCCTCCCGCGGACGCATTACGCGCGATCCGGTGACGAAAGTGGAGACGGGCAATGCGTTCTCCGCGCTGGCGTTCGCGCGGTTTCAGGAAAACGCCGGCGCGCTGGCGAATATTTTTGCGTTCGCGAGCCTTGAGGACGCGAAGGTGCGGATCGACGGCGAGGTCGAGGCCAGCGCGGTGGCGCAGGTCGTGTCGGGCGGGTATTTCGCGGGGCTGCGCGTCAACGCGGCCCTGGGGCGCGTGCTTACGCCGGAGGACGACCGGCCGGGGGCGGAGCCGGTGGCGGTGATTTCCGACCGGTTCTGGCGGCGGAGATTGGCGGCGGACCCGGCGGCGGTGGGAAAAACGATCAAAATCAACGATGTCGCCGTGACGGTTGTAGGCGTGAGTCCGCCGGATTTTGTGGGCGCGCTCGAAGTGGGCGAGGCGGCGGATTTTTCGCTGCCGATGAGTGTGTTTCCGCAGGTGTCGCCCGTGATGGCAGTGATGATGAAGCGCCCCGGGTTCATCTGGTATTGGCAGGTGATGGGGCGGCCGAAGCCCGGGGTGGCGGCCGAGCAGGTGGTGGCGGCGCTCGACGAGCCGTTTCGCCAGAGCACGCTGGAGGACATCCCGGAGGGAGTGACGTGGGACCCGCAGCAATTTTCCTCGGGCGCCGAGCGGCTGCGGCTGCAGTTCATCCCCGGCGGACAGGGCCTTCAGGGCGCGCGCGCGAATTATTCGCGCTCGCTGGCAATTCTCAGCGGGCTGACGGGTTTGGTGCTGCTGATCGCGTGCCTCAACGTCGCGAACCTGCTGCTCGCCCGCGGCGCGCGGCGCCGGCGCGAAATCGCCGTGCGACTCGCGCTGGGCGCGGGCCGGCCGCGGCTGGTGCGTCAGCTTTTGGCGGAGAGCCTGCTGCTCACGGCGCTCGGCGGGCTGGCGGGGCTGCTGGTGGCGCACTGGGGGAGCGGGTTGATTTTGGCGCTGCGGCCGATCGGCGGTGACGCGTTCTCGCTGAACGTGGCGGTCGATCACCGGGTATTTGGCTTCACGCTGGCGGTGACGCTCGTTACGGGCGCGCTGTTTGGCTTGGCGCCGGCGTTGCAGGCGACGCGCGTGGATTTGACGGCCGATTTCACTGGCGGTCAGACCGGTGCGAAGAGTCGGCCGGTTGGGCGCTGGCCGCTGAGCCAGGTGCTGATGGTCGCGCAGGTCGCGCTGGCGCTCGTGCTGCTGACGGGCGCGGGGCTGTTTGCGCGCACGCTGTTTAACCTCCAGCGAGAGGATCCGGGTTACAACCGCGAGGGCCTGATCCTCTTCAACGTCGATGTGAGCGCGGCCGGTTACGCGTCCAGCCAGGGCGTCGAGGTGCACCGGCGTGTGGCCGAGCGCCTGCGGACGATCCCGGGCGTGACGGGTGTGACGTTTTCAAATTTTGCACCGATGAACGGATCAATGGCCCGCACGCGAATCACGCTGGCGGACCGGGTGCTCGCGCCCAACCAGGACACGACGGTGTTGGTGAACAATATCGAGGCCGGATTCTTCTCCGCGCTAGGCATTCCACTGCTGGCGGGCCGCGAGGTGTCGCTCCGCGACAACGTGGCCGCGCCGCTGGTGGCGGTGGTCAACCAGGCCTTTGTGGAAAGGTTTTACGGTCGCGCGAATCCGCTCGGCCATCACCTGACGACCAGGCGCGCGGTCTTTGCAAAAACGCCGGGCGTCGCCGACATCGAGATCGTGGGCGTGGTGCGCGATGCAAAATACTTCGATGTGCGCGGATCGGTGCAGCCGATGATGTTTCTGCCGTATGCGCAGGATTCCTCCGGAGCGTTTAATTTCAGTCAGGCGGCATTTGCCGTGCGCGTGGCCGGCGGCGTGGGTGAAGCGGCGGCGGCGATGCGCCGGGCGGTCGGCGAGCTCGATCCGAAGCTGACGCCCACCGATCTCCGCAGCCATGACGAGCAGATGGCGCGGTTGTTCCGGCAGGAGCGGCTGTTTGCGCGGCTCTCGGTCTTTTACGGCGGCTTCGCGCTGGCGCTGGTGTCGATTGGGCTGTTCGGCCTCATGTCTTACACGGTGGCGCGGCGCACGAACGAGATCGGGATCCGCATCGCCCTCGGCGCGCTGCCGGCGCGCGTGGTAGCGATGGTGTTGGGCCATTCGCTACGCCTCGTGCTGGTGGGCGTGATTCTTGGAATCGGCGCGTCGGTCGCCGCGGTGCGGCTCGTGACGCATCTGCTGTTTGGTGTCACGGCAATGGACCCGCTGACGTTCGGCGCCGTCGCGGTGGTGACGCTGGGGATCGGGCTCGCCGCAGCATGGATTCCCGCGCGGCGGGCGGCAAAGGTCGATCCGATGGTGGCGCTGCGGACGGAGTGAGAGGGATCAAGCGATAAGCACTAAGCTTTAAGCAATAAGTTCAACCCTTCGAACCTATGAAGATCTGGGCAAAGCTGCGGGCGTTGTTTTTGCGGAGGCGACTCGAGCGCGAGATGGCGGCGGAGATGCAGGCGCATCTGGATGAATTGGCGGAGCGCAATGTCGCGGCCGGCATGGCGCCCGAGGAGGCGCGGTATGCGGCGCGGCGGGCTTTCGGCGGGGTGGAGCAGATCAAGGAGCGGGCGCGGGAGGTGCGGCGGTGGCGCTGGGCAGAGGAACTGGCGCAGGATGTGCGGTTCGGCCTACGCGGATTGTGCCGGACGCCGGGATTCACTGTCGCCGCGCTGATGATCGTCGCCATCGGGATTGGCGCGAACACTGCGATTTTCAGCTTTGTGGACGGCGTATTACTCAAGGCGCCGCCATATCCGGAGCCGGACCGGATTATGTATCTTGGTGAGAAATCACCGCAGGGCCGCTGGAGCACCGTGGCCACGCCGAACTATCTGGATTGGGCGAGACAGAATTCCGTTTTCGAACACATGGCCGCCTCGCGCTGGGCCGAAACCGCGCTCACCGAAGGAAAGACGCCCGAGCGGCTGAACGAGGAGAAGGTGACCGCGCATTTTTTTGATGTCCTGGGCGTCAAGCCCGCCTTGGGGCGCGCCTTTCTCGAGGAGGAGGACGAGCCTGGGCGGAACGCGGTCGTCATACTCAGGCACAAGTTTTGGGTGAACCGATTCGGGGCCGATGCCGGCATTATCGGACGCACCCTCCTTCTGGAAGGAAAGCCGCATGTCGTGGTGGGCGTGATGCCGCCCGGAATATTCGACCGGCGCTGGGCGCAGATCTACCGGCCGATGGCCTTTGCGCCGGACCAAATGGCGCGAGCCAACCGCTGGCTGCCCAAAATTTACGGGCGGCTGAAACCCGGCGTTACGGTCGACGAGGCCCGCACGCAGCTCGATGTGATTGCCGGGCGGCTGGCTCGTGAATATCCCGCTTCGAATAAAGGTTGGAGCGTAAATCTGATTCCTTATGAACAGACTTTGGTGGGAAAGGATGTGCGGCAATCGCTTTGGCTGCTCATGGCGGCGGTTGGCTTGGTATTGCTGATCGCGTGTGCAAACCTAGCCAACTTGACGTTGGCTCGTGGCGTGGCGCGTGCGCGCGAAGTCGCGATCCGCATGGCGCTCGGTGCCAGCCGCGGCCGGCTGGTGCGACAGTTTCTGACCGAGAGCCTGATGTTGTCCCTAACCGGTGGCGCTCTGGGGATCGCCGTAAGCCACGGCGTCATGGCGGCGCTGAAGCTGGCTCCGCCCGGCGGTTATCTGCCGGAGACGGCGAGTGTCGCGCTGGATGGCCGGGCTCTTGGGTTTGCGGTGGCGTTGTCGCTGTTGACGGGGCTGGTCTTTGGGCTGGTGCCGGCGCTCCGGGTTTCGCGGCTGGAATTGAACCATGCCATGAAGAACGGCGGCAGCGGGGCCGGGACCGGCCCCGCCCACCAGTGGCTGCGGGACGGCCTGATCGTCGCCGAGGTGGCGCTGGCTTTTGTGCTGTTCGCCGGGGCTGGGTTGCTGATGCGGAGTTTTCTCGAACTGCAGAAGGTGGATACTGGCTTTGACTCCACGAACCTCGGCACGGCTTACCTGCCGGTGGCGGAAAAACGCTTCGCCACCGGGTCGGACCTCAACCTTTACCTGCGCCAAATTATCGAGCGCATTGGCGCGCTGCCCGGGGTGAGAGACGTGGCGCTGACCTCGGCGCCGCCGATCAACTGGGGGTGGGGGTGGGGTGTGCAGTTTCGCCTCACCGACGCAGAGGCTGCCGACATGGCGCACCGGCCCTACTGTGGATTCAAGATGGTGACCGCGTCGTATTTTCGCACGATGGGACTGCGGCTGGTCCGGGGCCGGTGGCTGACGGAGCGCGATGCGCCGGGCGCACCGCCCGCCGTGGTGATCAGCGAATCAATGGCGCGGAAATATTTTCCGGAAACCGATCCGATCGGCCGCCGCGTTTATGTGCAGGAACGCGGTTTTGCCGCGGCGAAGCCGGAAGCCGAGGTGGCTTGGGAAGTCGTGGGCGTGGTGGCCGATGAGAAAAATTCCAGGCTGCGCGAGGAAAATCCCCCTGGCCTGTATGTCACGCAGGAACAGAGTCCGACGTCGTGGCAGTTTCTCGTGGTGCGAGGGGAATCCAATCCACTCGTGTTGGAACAGCCGATGAAGAAAGCCCTGCACGAGATCCATGGCAGCCAGGTGATGGATACGCTGGTGACGTTCGACCGGGTGAAGACGAATGCGATGGGGACGGAGCGGCGCAACGCCTGGCTCCTGATGATTTTTTCCGCTGCTGCCCTGCTCCTCGCAGGCGTGGGACTCTATGGCGTGATTTCTTACACGGTCGCGCAACGCACGCGGGAGATCGGCATCCGCACGGCGCTGGGGGCGAGTCCGGCGAGCATTCTCCGGCTGGTTTTGCGCGGCGGCATGAAACTGACGGGGCTGGGGCTGTTGCTTGGGCTCGGAGCCGCACTCGGTCTGGCTCAAGTGATCGCCTCGCTGCTGTTTAATGTAGGCAAATACGATCCGGTCACGCTGGGTGCCGTTGGAATGATTTTGGCGGTCACAGCCCTCTTAGCCTGCTGGCTACCGGCGCGGCGCGCAGCGAAAGTTGATCCGATCGTGGCGCTGCGGTGCGAGTGAGGAAAAGTAATAAGCTCATATTTCGAATCTCGTGAAAATCTGGACTAAGCTGTGTGCGTTGTTGGCGCGGAAACGCCTGGAGCGCGAGATGGCGGCGGAGATGCAGGCGCATCTGGATGAATTGGCGGAGCGCAATGTCGCGGCCGGCATGGCGCCCGAGGAGGCGCGGTATGCGGCGCGACGGGCGTTCGGCGGGGTGGAGCAGATCAAGGAGGAGGCGCGGGATGAGCGGCGGTGGGGATGGCTGGAGCAGGTGGGACAGGATTTGCGGTATGCGGTGCGCGCGCTGGCGCGGTCGCCGTCGTTCACGATCACCGCGATGCTGACGCTGGCGTTTGGCATCGGCGTCAACGCGGCGTTGTTTTCGCTCTATAACTCGGTCGCGTTGAAATCCCTGCCGGTGAAGGAACCGGATCAGTTGGTGAGCATCATCGGGCGCAACAGCAAGGGGGCGCTCAACGGCGGCTTCGGCTACGCGGAGTATCTCGCTTACCGTGACGGCAATCATGCGCTGGAGGGATTGATGGCGTTCACCGAAAAGCGGTGGACGTGGCAACGCGAAGGTGAGGGACCGGCCGCGCGCGATCTCACGGGCGATGGGCTCAACTCGGTGCTCGTGGAGCTGGTTTCGGAAAACTATTTCGAGGTGCTGGGCGAGGTGGTGTCGTTTGGGCGCGGCTTCCGGCCGGAGGAATTTCGCACCGGCGCGCCGGTGATCGTGTTGAGCCATTCGTTTTGGAAGGCGCAGCTCCAAGCTGACCCGAACGTGATCGGCACCTCGCTCCGCTTGGACGGCCGGCTTTATACGGTCATCGGTGTCGCTCCGTTCCGGTTTTCGGGCAAGAGCGCGACGGCGCCGGCGGGGTGGCTGCCGTATTCGCAGTGGAGTCCGCGACCGGCGGATTACGCGGCGAACGGGCCGCGGGCGTTTGGGCTGATCGGCCGGCTCAAGCCGGGGGTCACCGAGGCGCAGGCGAACGCCGATCTCGATCCGATTGCGGTGAAGTGGGCGGCCGATTTTCCCGGGGAGGGCGCGAAGACTTCCCTCTACCTGCAGCGCGGCCTGCGCTTTGTGACGGTGAACCCCAACCCGAAGGGGCTTGTGGCGTTGGTGGTCCTGTTCTTTGGCTTCGGCCTGGTGCTCGTGATCGCCTGCACGAATGTCGCCAACCTCCTGTTTGCGCGGGGCGTCTCGCGGCAAAAGGAGATCGGAGTGCGCCTGGCGCTGGGCGCCAGCCGGGGGCGGATCATCCGGCAATTGCTGACGGAAAACGGACTGCTCTGCGCGGGCGGAGCGGTGATTGGATTGGCGCTCGGCATCTGGACTTTGCAAGTGGTCGTAGCGAAATGGCTGGCTCCGATGGCTCCGCCTGGATTCCCGGATTTCGACCTGATGCCTGATCTGCGCGTATTCGGATTCACCGCGTTGCTGACGGTCGGGGCCACGCTCGCGGCGGGGTTGTTGCCGGCGCTGCATGCGTCGCGCGCCAGTTTCAGCGCGGCACTGCACAGCGAAGGGATGGCCTTTGGGCGCCGGCTCACGCCTGCGCGGCTGCGACAAATTCTCCTGATCGTGCAGGTGGCGGTCTGTCTCATGCTGCTGTCATGCGCCGGGGTGCTGGCCCGGAGTGTTTTTAACCTGAAGACAACCGAGCGCGGCTTCGATCCACGCGCCGTGTTTGGCGTGGGGATGGCGCCGAACGCCGCGATTGCTGACAAGGCCGTCGCGCTGCGCCAAGCATTGGAGACGGTGCGGAGCATCCCCGGCGTGGCGGGTTGCGGGATGGTGGCACCCATGCCGTTCGAGGATCCCTATGGCGTGAAGACGCGCATCCAGGCGGTCGGGACCGCCACGGGCGGCACGGAGCAGGAGATACACACGACATTTATCACCGGGGGCTTTTTTGAAACGCTGGGTGCGCCGTTGCGGCACGGCCGGACTTTTCGGGATATTGAACAGCATTCGGCGGCGCGCGTGATCATCGTGAGCGAGTCGCTGGCACGGCAGTTGTGGCCGGGCCAGAACGCGGTGGGCAAGACCGTCGCCGTGAATACCGAACTGCTGCGGGGCGGCGGGCGGGACCGGCCCGACGTGAAAGGCGTTTTTCGTGAGTGCGAGGTGATCGGGGTGGCGGCGGATGTTGTGACGCAATTCGGCGATGGCGCGCAGCGCTTCATGTTCTACCAGCCCTTGCCCTATGATCAGCCGACTTATGCGGCGACGTTGATCCGGCCGTATCTCGACTCGGCCGGCGCGCGGCGGGAGATCGTGCAGGCGGCGAAAGCCGCGGGGGTCGGCGTGCAATTTGGCCGGCAGCTGTCAGCCGTGATCGACCAGCAGGAGATCGCGTTCTTTGGTTTTGCCGTGCTCAGCAGTGCACTCGGGGCGCTGGCCTTGGTGATGGCGTCGGTCGGGCTCTACGGCCTGATGACGTTTTCGGTCAACCAGCGCGTGCGCGAGATTGGTGTCCGCATCGCGCTCGGCGCGACGGCGGGGACGGTGGTGGGTCTCTTTGTGCGCCAGAGCATGCGGCTCGTGGCCATCGGCCTCGGGTTGGGGCTGCTCGGTGCCGGCGGGTTTGCCCTGTTGCTGGAGAAAATCCTCTTCGGCTTTAAAGGAGCCTTCGACCCGGTGGCCTTTGGCGGGGTGACCGTGCTCTTCGCGGCGATCGCGCTGTTCGCCTGCTGGCTGCCGGCGCGGCGCGCGGCGAAGGTCGATCCCATGATCGCGCTGCGCGCGGAGTGAGGGGGATTTTCGATTTCTGTATGACAACGCGACTGCAAGCTGAAGGTGGGCCGGGCGCTCCACCCACGGCATGGATGAAATGGATTTTTGCGATGCTGCTGGGGATGATGACTGCCTTGGTTGCGGCGGAGCCGGAAGCGGCTGGAGAGGGTGAGCGCCCGCGCGACGACGACATCATTTCGCTCGCGGCTTACAATGTGAAGGCGGACCGGATCGAGGATTTCGGGCTGCGGATCGACAGCGAAACCTACTCGGGCAAGCAGGCCAACCTGGCGACCATGTGGTTCGCGACATATGCGCCAAGAATCAGCGCGGTGCTCCCCAACACTGCCGCCGCCCGGGCCGGGCTCCAGCCGGGGGAACGGATTCTCAAAGCGGAGGGCCGCTCCACGGTCGGAAGCCTGTTTGTGACGGGCAATTTGGGCCAGTGGGGCAAGACCCAGAAGAAAAAATGGGCGGAGGTCGCCGCGGGAAAGAAGAACGTTGCCCTGACGCTGGAGGTCGAATCGCCGGTGACGAAGGCCGTGCGCACGGTGAAATTGGTGGTGCCGACGCCTCCGCCGCACTGGGGCTCGGCGGTCTGGCAGAAGCCCGAGGGGCGGAGTCCGGCGCGAGTCGAGGAAACGGGACCGCTGGCGGAACGTTGCCGTGAGCTGATCGATCACGGGATCTGGGGGATGGTCGCCTGTGGCCTCGTCGCGCCGCGGATCCTTGAGATCTATTTTGGCCGGAAAATCCCGCCGGACGAAGTGCCCACCGGTTATGAGTGGCACGTCGGTAACTGGTCGGAAGGTTCGCACCAGATGATGGTGACGCAATTCCGCGGCCGCACGGAGATCCTGCTGCACGCGAACAAGGCCCGGGATTACCGCGTCTATCTCACGTCGCCTTCGGGCGTGCTGGCCAAGGCGTGGCAATGGGGCCGGGGCAAGCCCTTCGAGCTTTCTGCGGAGGAGGCGCGGGCTGGTTTCGAACACGAGGTCGACCTGTGGGCCAACCAGATCGTGCGCGGCACCGGGCGCTGGCCGTTTGAGGTGAAGGAAAGCTATGATGCGAATGCGATCTTTGCCGTGCTGGCGGCGAAAGACGGGAAGCCGGCGGCGAAGATCCCGCGCCCGCTGGCCGCGGAGTTTTTGAAACTCCGGCCCGCGACGGAAGCCGAGCGAGCGTTGTTCACCGAGGCCCACGGCAAGCTCGGGGCGGACCACGAGCAATGGGCCTATACTGAGACATCGCGCGGGCTGGAGGACAAACGCGTGCTGGTGACGCGGGTCGATCCCTCGAAACCGGAAGGCGAGCGCCGCGTGCTCCTCAGCATCGACGGTCAGGCACCGACGCCCGCCGAGGTGCAACAATGGCGCGAGGACGGCGGCGACACGGTGAAGCCGCTGGGCGATATTCCCCCGCTGGCGGGCCTTGTTGATTTACGGGACCTGCGCGTTTTCAAGGATGAGGCGGCGGCGACGGTCTTCGAGCTGCCGAGCCGGAGCGACGATGCGGAATTCCCCGCCGAGAAAGTCCAGGCGTTGTTCCGCGTGAACAAAACCTCCCGCACGTTCGAGGAGATCAACGTGAAGTTGCGTGATACTTTCCGCGTTGCCGGCGTGCTGAAGGTCACCGATGCGGGTCTGGCGATGCGTTTCCAGACGTTCGACCCCGTGCTCGCGCCGCAACCGGTTTTGCTGAAAATGGGCGGTGGTGTCCGCGTGCTGCTGGTAAAACTCTCCCGGTCATTCGAAACCACGCGCACGGACTACGTGCGGGTCGTGGCGTTCGAGGAGGCGGTGATGTCGGCGAAGTAGGGTGGGCACACTAGGCGCTGGCGCGTGTTGGCGCGCTTGCTTCGGGGACAGGGAGTGGTTTTAGAGTTCGGGCGATGACCCCTTCATCTGCCACGTTACCTGCCCCGGGTGTTAATGGCGCCAAGACGCCGGCTTATTCGCCATACAAGGTGACGATCGAACAGTTTAAGCGTTTTCGACGCGACGGCTATGTCGTCATCCCGCAACTCGTGCCACCGGAGGATATCGCCGAACTGCGCGCGCACACCGAGGACCTGATGCAAGGGCGGTTGCCGCAGCAGAGTCCGGACACGCCGGAGAAGGACCGGTTGCCGGCCCCGCCAGCGCACCTTTCGCCGCTGGAGAAGGCGCAGTTTGTTGCCCGCATCCACATGTTGCACCGCCAGATCCCGCTGCATGAGCGCTACCTGCTGCATCCGCGCGTGCTGGATGCGCTGGAGACGTTGATCGGACCCGACATCCTCGCGTTGCAGACGATGCTCTTCCTGAAGCCACCGGGGTCCGAGGGGCAGGGCTGGCACCAGGACACGTTTTATATTCCGACGCATCCCGACACGTTGTGCGGCGCGTGGATCGCGATCGACGACGTGGACGAATTTAACGGCGCGATGTGGATGGCCGCCGGCAGCAACGTCGAGCCGGTGTATCCGCCGAAGGCGCCGGGCATCGGCAGCTACGGCGATCGCCATTTGCCGGACCTGCCGAGTGTCGAGGGCGTCAGCGACGTTATCGATGAGCGCAACGACCTGAGCAAGGTGGCGGACAAATATCCGCAGCTGCTCGTGCCGGCGAAACCGGGCGACGTGGTGTTCTTTGGCGGGCACATCCTGCACCGCAGCAAGCGCAACGTGTCCACGGACCGGTTCCGCCGTTCGTTCGTGAGCCACTACTGCAATGCGCGTTCCTTCACGCAGTGGGGCGCGGGCTGGGAGGCGCACACGGATTTCGGCTACAATAAATTCGACCCCGTGACGCTGCAGAGCAACGGCTCGCACATCCTCGCGCGCGGCGACACGCACCTGCCGTATGCGAAGCCGCGTTTCGGCACGCCCTGCGCGGCGCTGGAGGATCCGGTCGCGCGGCAGAAGAACCACAAGTTCATCTTCACGGCCATGGGCAATGCGAAGAGCGGCGACATGGAGATCAAGCCGGCGAAGCCGGATGAGAAGCACTGAGAGTGGCCCACGGAATACACGGAAGACACGGAAAGAAGTTGGGTGGATTGAATGTGGAAATCAGGAAGGCTGGGAACTGAATTAACCACGAAGAGCACGAAGGACACGAAGGCGAAGACAGTGCTATTCGCAGAGAGGATTTGATTTATGAGGGTAGGACGTGACCGCTGGGCGCGCCGGGTTTGAGTGGTCGAGGCGTTGCGGCGGCCCAGCGCTCCCGCCCTACCTCAAAGAGGGAACGAGCCCGGGCTTGCGCTTGGGTGCGCCGGACAAAAGCTAGGCGCTCATGCTCACGCGGCACCCCTCCAATCCTGTCCTGCAACGCACCGATTGTCCGTTTCCCGCGACATTGGTCTTCAATGCTGGCGTCGCCCGCTATCAAGGCCGCTACGTGATGATTTTTCGCAATGATTGCGGCGAGTGGGGTCGCGAAGGCATCGACCACATCAACATCGGCCTGGCGACGAGCACCGACGGCGTGAAGTGGACCGTGCATCCGCGACCGGTGCTGGACGAGGAGCAGGCGCGCGCGGGGTTGCGCGGGCTTTATCCGGAACGGTTTGGACCGAAGTTTATCAGCCGGCTCTACGATCCGCGCATCACGATCGTCGAGGGCCGCGTCCTGCTGTGCTTCGCGGCCGACACGGCGCACGGCATCTGCGGCGTGATCGCGGAGACGGAGGATTTTGAGCGCTACACGTTTTTGAGCATCACGGCGCCGGATAACCGCAACATGGTGCTGTTTCCCGAAAAGATCGGCGGCGAGTATGTGCGGTTGGAGCGGCCATTCCCGGTTTACATGCGGCCGCAGCCGGAAGCGTTTCCGATCTGGCTGAGCCAGTCGGCGGATTTGAAATACTGGGGCCGCACACGGCCGGTGCTGGGTGCGGACGACGTGCCGTTTGCCAACTGCAAGATCGGGCCGGCGGCGCCGCCGGTGCGGACACGCGCGGGCTGGCTGACACCGATCCATGCGGTGTGGAAGGACGAGACCGTGCGGCTGGCGGGCTGGGAGAAGAAAGGCTGGTTCAAGCGCTACCACGCCGGCCTCGCGCTGCTGGATCTGGAAGATCCCTCGCGCGTGATAGGGTTGATGCGCACGCCGTTGCTTTCGCCGGAGACTGACTATGAAAACGAAGGCTACCGGGGCAGTGTGATCTTTCCGTGCGGCCTGCTGTTGGAAGACGACGGGCAGGTGCGGCTCTACTATGGTGCGGCGGACAGCGTCGTGGCGCTGGCGACGGGGCATGTGGATGACCTCATCGCGGCCTGCGAACCGCTGAAGTGAGGGGCGCGTTTCTTTAGTCATTCTCGTTCTCGTAATCGTAATCGTTCTCCGGTTGGTCGCGCCCGGGTCGAGAACGAGAAGGATTACGAGAATGAGAACGAGGGAGTTCGACTGCAGGTTTTCCTGATCGCTTCATGACCGAGGCGGAGCTTGCGCTCGGCGCGCGGGCTCAAGAGCGTGGCGGTCCCATGTTGATTCACTCCGTTTATTTCTGGCTGAAACCTGAACTGACTGACGCGCAACGCGCTGATTTTCGCCGCGGGCTCGACTCGCTCGCGGGCGTGCGTTCCGTCGAGAAGCTCTACGTCGGCACGCCGGCGGCGATCCCGCCGCGGCCGGTGGTGGATGCGACGTATTCGTTTGGGCTCATGGTGGTCTTCAAAGACCTCGCCGGGCATGACATCTACCAGGTCGATCCGATCCACAAGGCGTTCCTGGATCAGTTCCGCACGTTCTGGACGAAGGTGCAGATCTACGACGCGAACTGAGGCTAGGAACAGGGAATGTGGAAATCAGGAAGGTTGGAACGGATGCGTTCGGCTTATTCCTGATTTCCTGAGTTCCATATTGAGTCAGGTCACAGCTTCAGGCGGATCACGTTCCAGCTTGCGGGGGTGAGGGTGGCGGTGAGGCGGCCGGCATCGAGCTTGGCGCTGCCGCGATTGTGCGGAGTGACGGCGTTGGGGGCGGCCTCGGTGTTGCGCGCGTTGGCTGGATCGGCGCTTTCCAATACGAGGTGCTCGATGATGCGGGAGCCCGCAGAGAATGCACGAAGGTCGGCTGCGAGCGGCAGTGAGTCTTTTTCGGCACGGTTGACGGCGAAGAGCGTGAGCGTGCCGGCGGCGGGATCGCGTGTGGCGACGGCGTCGAGGTAGGGCACGGGACCGAACTGCGTGGTGTCGTAGGTGGGCGAATCGACCTGCAGGCGCAGCGTCTCTCCGCGGCCATGGAGCGAGCCGTGGAGGTAGGGCCAGAAAATGGATTGTTTCCAGGCGGGGCCGCCGTTGCGCGTGAGGATGGGAGCGATGACGTTCACGAGCTGGGCGAGGCAGGCCATGCGCACGCGGTCGGCGTGGCGGATGAGCGAGAGCATCATCGAGCCCATGACGAGCGCATCCTCGTGGGTGTAATTGTCCTCAAGCTGGGCGGGGGCGATGGACCAGTCGGGGAAGGTGGCGGCGCTGGGGATGATGCTGTGCCACCAAACGTTCCATTCATCGAAGCTGAGCATCATTTTTTTCTTCGAGCGCAGGCGGGCCTGCACGTGGTCGCAGGTGGCGATGATGGTCGTGATCTGCTGCTCGATGGCCAGGGGCTGGGCTTGGAATTCGCCCCACGTGCGCATCTTGGAGGAGTCGCCCCACGCGGCGGTTTTCTGGAGGTAGTTGTGCAGCGAGATGTAGTCGGAGACCTCGTAGGTGTGCTCCAGCACCGTGGCGTCCCACTGCGGGAAGCTGGCGATGCCGGTGCCGGAACTGCCGCAGGTGACGAGTTCGATCTTGGGATCGATCATCTTCATGAGCCGGCCGGTCTCGACGGCGAGGCGGCCGTATTCGTCGGCGGTTTTGTGACCCATCTGCCAGGGACCGTCCATTTCGTTGCCCAGACACCAGGTCTTGATGCGGTGCGGCTCGGCGACGCCGTGCTGACGGCGGAGGTCGCTCCACGCGGTGCCGCCGGGGAGGTTGCAATATTCGAGGAGGGCGCGGGCCTCGGCCATGCCACGGGTGCCGAGGTTGACGGCCATCATGGCCTCGGTGTTGGCGGCGCGGCACCAGCGCATGAATTCATTGGTGCCAAATTCGTTGGTCTCGATGGTGCGCCACGCCGGGTCGAGGCGACGGGGACGCTGGGCGCGCGGGCCGACGCCGTCCTCCCAGTTGTAACCGGAGACAAAGTTGCCGCCAGGGTAGCGCACGATGGGGACGTTGAGTTCGCGGATGAGGTCGAGCACGTCGCGGCGAAAGCCGTCGGCGTCGGCGGTGGCGTGGCCGGGCTCGTAGATGCCGCCGTAGACGGCGCGGCCGAGGTGCTCGATGAAGGAGCCGTAGAGTCGCGGGTCGATGGAGCCGACGACGAAATCAGGGTGCAGGGCGAGGCGGGCGGTCGCGAGGGGCATGGGGTGAAGCGCGGGTGAGTAAAACGAGCGCCGGGCCGATGAGAAGGCCGAAAGGGATGGGGGGTTAAATGTGGAACTCAGGAAAGCTGGAAACCGGAGATCGCTTTCTTGGCTCGGGATTTCGCGGGCAACTGGCCAGATGAGTTTAGCCGCAAAAAAGGCGCAGAAGGCGCAAAAACGGATCAGGCGGTAAGGCAGCGAAGATTCAGGAAATTCGGAGTTCTGGTTCCTGTGTTTCTGATTTCCACATTTACCTTTTCAGGCCGCGTGCGGAGCGCACGGCCCATCTTACTTCGCTTCGATGATGAAGGGGGCGAAGTAGCCGGTCTGGGCGGGCGGAAAGCGGCCTTTGATGTAGATGCCTTCTTCGCGGTGCTCCTGCTCCTGGATGTGCCCCAGCGTGTGCAGGCGGGCGACGACATCGTAGCGGTCGTGGGGAATGAGCAGCTCGGCGCTGCCGAAGGCGTCGGCGATCAACTCGAGCATGCGCGTCTCGAGCTGCTCGAGGCCATCGCCGGTGTGCGCGCTGAGGAAGAGCGCGTCGGCGACAAGGCCGCGGGCACGCTGGAGGTCGGTGGGCGTGGCGGCGTCGACCTTGTTGAAAACGGTGATGATCGTTTTGTCGGCGGCACCGAGTTCGCCGAGCACGCTGAGGGTGGTGGCGTGGTGTTTGTCGACGTCGGGGTTGGTGACGTCGAGGACGTGGATCAGGAAATCGGCGACGATGGTTTCCTCGAGCGTGGCCTTGAACGCCTCGACGAGGCCGTGGGGGAGGCGGCGGATGAAACCGACGGTGTCGGTGACGAGGAGCTTCTGGTTGCCGCGCAGGTGGAGCTGCCGCGTGGTCGGATCGAGCGTGGCGAAGAGCTTGTCCTCGGCGAGGACGTGGGCGCCGGTGAGCTTGTTGAGAAGGGAGGATTTGCCGGCGTTGGTGTAGCCGACGATGGACGCGGTGGGGACGGGGACGCGCTGACGCTTGATGCGCTGCACGCCGCGCTGCTTTTGCACCTCGATGAGTTCGCGCTTGAGGCGGGTGATGCGGTCGTTGACCTGGCGGCGGTCCTGCTCGAGCTGGGTTTCGCCTTCGCCGCCCATGCCGCCCTTGGCGCGCTGGCGGGAAAGGTGGGTCCACGCGCGGGTGAGGCGGGGCAGCGAATACTCCATGCGCGCGAGGGCGACCTGAAGCACGGCCTCGCGGGTCTGGGCGCGGTCGGCGAAAATATCGAGGATGACTTCCTCGCGGTCGATGACGGCGATGCCGGAGGCTTTTTCCCAATTGCGCTGCTGGGCGGGCGAGAGCGCCTCGTCGAACACGATGAGGTCGGCGTCGAGGGCCTTGGCGGTGGCGATGATCTCCTCGGCCTTGCCGCTGCCGACGAGGGTGGCAGGCGTGGGCTTGCGGAGGTTGACCAGTTCCTGCCCGACGACGCCGATGCGGAGATTTTCCACGAGCTCCTTCAGCTCGGCGAGGAGTTCGGCGGCTTCGCCGGGCTCCATCTTGGTGGTCTGCACGCCGACCAGGAAGGCGCGCTCGCAGCGTTTGGAATCAATTTGGGGAGATACGTTCGGAGAGTCGGCCATTCAGGTAGGACGGACAGCAATACCCGCGGCGGGTTGCCGGTCAAACTGCGAACGCAGGTTTCGGGCGGACAGGAAACCACGAAGAACACTAAGCTCCGAAGCCGGAGCAAGCCGACCGGTCAGCACGAAAACGAAAAACCGAGGTGCCCCGTATTACGTGACACCTCGGTTGAAAGAGGAAAGGCCGGTGTCTCGATCAGGCCGAGTAGATCAGCGGGTTTAGGTGCGTGGCGGCGACTTCGCCGACCTTGAGGCCGGGCATCCAGGTGTCCCAGTCGAGCTGGTGGTTCTTGTTCTTCGGCTGGATGAGGCGGATGCCGTCTTCCATGTAAATGATCGTCATGACGGCGCGCGGGCGGTCGGAGGTGTTCGGGCCGGCGCGGTGGAAGGTCCAGCCGTAGTGGAAGCTGATCTCGCCCAGCTCGAAGGGGGCGTCGTTCAGCGGGTAGTTGTGGTCCTTCATCGAGCGGCTGATTTCCTTTTCGCTCTCATCGCTGATGCCGAGTTCGCGGCCGGCCTCGAACTTGTGGCTGCCGACGGCGAAGGCGAGCGGGCCGAGTTCCATGGGCGTGGCCTGGAGCGGAATCCAGGCGGTGACCGTGTTGGCGTTGCTCAGCGGCCAGTAATACTGGTCGGCGTGCCACGGCGTGATGCCGCCGCCCGGCTCCTTGTAGAGCGCCTGGTCGTGATAGATGCGCACGCCTTTGACGCCCAGCAGCTCGGCGGCCATGCGGGCGAGTTTCTTGCCGAAGCAGAATTCCTTCACCGTGTCGTTTTTCGTCCAGAGATTCATGACCTGGAGAAACGCCTTCTGGTAGGTGGTGCGCTGTTCCATCGGCACATGGAGCGTGTTGAGGCGGTGGACCTCGCTGGTGATGACCTTGCCGTAGTGCTCCAGCACCTCGGGCGAGAGGACGTGCTTCAGCTTGATGAAGCCGTCGCGGCGGAACTGCGCGATGTGTTCCGCGGTGATGGGGTGATGCGAGTCGATGTCGAGGGTGGTGGCGGTGGACATGGGAAAGAATGCGCCTACCTTAGGGCAAAAGCGGGCGCGCCACTACGCCGGGTTTGACGCAGACTGATACTTAATTAACCATGGTTGCATGTTCTTATGCGCGCCCTGCTGGAGAGAGTAGCATTGCAGCCCGGCGAATCGTTCGCCTGCCGCGAGTTCCGCCTGCCGCGCTTCAACTCGCCGTGGCATTTTCACCCGGAGCTCGAACTCACGCTGATCGAGCACAGCCACGGGCTGCGCTTCGTGGGCGACAGCCTAAAGCGCTTCGAGGCGGGCGACCTTGTGCTGCTCGGCTCGAATCTGCCGCACCACTGGAACAACCCGCCCGAGTGGCGCGGCACGGCGCGCTCGATCGTGGTGCAATTTCGCAGTGATCTGCTCGGGCCCAACTGGCTGGAGATATCCGAGCTGGGGGCCATCAAGCGGCTGCTGGCGCGGGCGGGTCGCGGCGTGCATTTCAGCGGCAAAGCGGCGGCGACCGCGGCGGCGCGGATGCGCGCGATGACGGGACTGACGGGGTTTGCGCGCCTGCAACTGCTGCTGGAGACGCTGCATGGACTCGCGTCAGCGGCGGGGGCGCAGCCCCTGGCGAGCGCGGGTTTTGCGCCGGTGCTCAACGTCGAGGACGAGAGCCGGCTCGGCCGCGTGATTGACTACGTGAACCGCATGGCCGCGGAAGGTGTGCAGCAGCGCGACGCGGCGCGGCGGGCCGGGCTGAGCCCGGCGGCGTTCAGCCGGTATTTCCGCAAGAAGATGGGGCACACGTTCGAGGCGTTCGTGAACGAGGTGCGCGTCGGGCGCATCTGCCGTGCGCTGATTGAGGAGTCTGATCGCTCGGTGGCGGAGGTGGCTTTCGCCGCGGGCTACAACAACCTGGCGAATTTCAACCGACAGTTCCGGCGGCGCACGGGCTTGTCACCGGTGGCGTATCGGAAGAAGCACGCGGGGTGATTTTGCACCACGAAGAGCACTAAGGGCACAAAGAGCGGAATCGGAAATGTAGGGAGGGGATTCCGATCCCCGCCATGCAAGTATCCCCAAAGACTTGAGGCGGGGTTTGGAAACCCCGCCCTACAATGGTGAACGCGGGTGCGACTGCTCAGCGCTGCGAATAGAGCACCGGCGTCATCTTGCCGTTCATGACGGCGCCCACCTCGACGTCGGCGGCGAAGGCGTTGCGGTCACCCTCGCGGGACTTGGTGCTGGGCGCGAGCAGGCGCATGTCCTCGTCCATGTAGATGATCGTCATCACGGCGCGAGGCTTGCTGGAAACGTTGGGGCCGGCGCGGTGGAAGGTCCAACCGTAGTGGAAGCTGACCTCGCCGAGGTCGAAGGGCGTGTCGTCGAGCGGGTAGTTGTGCTCCTTCATGGAGCGGCCGATCTCTTTCTCGCTTTCGTCGCTGATGCCGAGCTCGCGGCCGGCCTCGAATTTGTGGCTGCCACGGGCGAAGGCCAGCGGGCCCATGTCCATCGGCACGGCTTGGAGGGGGATCCACGCGGTGACGCTGTTGGCGTTGCTCATGGGCCAGTAATACTGGTCGGCGTGCCACGGCGTGACGCCGCCGCCGGACTCCTTGTAGAGCGCCTGGTCGTGATACATGCGCACGCCGCGGACGCCGAGCAGTTCGGCGGCCATGCGCGCGAGCCGCTGGCCCCAGCAGAATTCCTTCACGGTATCGTTCTTCGTCCAAATGTTGCCGACCTGGAGGAAGGCCTTGTTGTAAGTGTCACGCTGCTCGATGGGCAGGTGCATCGTGTTGAGGCGATAGACCTCGGACGTGATGATGGGGCCGTAGTGGGCGATGACCTCGGGCGAGAGGACGTTTTTGATTTTCACGTAACCATCGCGGCGGAAGCTGACGATCTGCTCCGGGGCGAGCGCGAACGGCGAATCAATGTCGAGGGCAGGGGAAAGGGCGGCCATGATGCGGTGACCTTAAAAACCACCGGGACGTGCGCAAGTCCAAGCCGCGTCACGGGCAAATGCCGTGCCAGTCCAGTGGCGGTGAGAGAACTACGGTGAAGTTTCCTAGTGTGCTTTCCCCAGGGGGCGAAAGATTTACATGAAATTAGCGGAGGTGGGGCTTGGAAGGGCGCGGGACCTGCGTAGCTTCTGGGCCTCAACATCATGCGCGCAGTCCGCAATATTCTCGTAGTCGATGACGAAGAAGACGTCCGGGACGTCACCAAGCTGCTGCTTGAAATGTCCGGTCATCACGTGAAATGCGTCGAAGACGGCCAGTCGGCGCTGCGCGAACTGGCGGAAAATGCCTACGATGTTTTGATCGCCGACATGCTGATGCCGGACATGGACGGCGTGGAACTGCTGAGCGAATTGAAGCATTGGGACACCGCGGTGCGCATCATCGCAATGTCAGGCGGCGGCCACGCGCCGAAGGAAAGCTATCTCAAGATCGCGCAGCTCGCCGGCGCCCACGTGCTGCTGCCGAAGCCTTTCAACCGCGAGCAACTCGATCGCGCGGTAGCCGAGGCGCTCGGGCTCGCGCTGCCGACGTTGTGAGCGAGCGAGCGAGGCAGGCGCTATGCTGGCCAGCAGGGCTTGGCGCGCCGGTCGGGATGCGATGGCCGTGAATAATTCGCGGCGGGCCCAGCGGTCCCGCCCTACCTGTCTCAGCGGGCGAAGAGCACGCACACCGGCATCGGCACGCTCGTGTGACCGGGGACGGGGCTGAGGCGGCCGGTCGCGGGATCAACGCGGAAGACCGTGAGCGAATTGGAAAGATTGTTGGCGGCGACGAGCCAGTTGCCGTCGGGCGAGAGCGCGAAGTTGCGGGGATTTTTTCCACCGGTGGGCACATGCTCGATGAGCGTGAGGCGGCCGGTCGCGGCGTCGAAGGCGAAGACGGTGATGCTGTCGTGGCCACGGTTGGAGCCGTAGACGAAGCGGCCGTTGGGGTGCACGCGCACCTCGGCGGTGGTGCTCTCGCCGCTGAAACCGGCCGGGAGTGTCGGCTGCGTGTCGACGGGCGACAGCGCGCCCGTGGCGGCATCGTAACGATACGAGATGAGCGTGTTGCCCATTTCGTTGATGACAAAAACGTGACGGCCATCAGTGGAGAACGCGGCGTGACGCGGACCGGCGCCGGGGGCGGTGGCGACCCACGGCGTGGCGGCGGGCGTGAGCCGGGCGGTGGCGGCGTCGAGCGCGTAGGTGAAGACGCGATCGAGGCCGAGGTCGCAGACGATGACGAAACGGTTGTCGGGCGAGAGCGTGACGGAGTGCACGTGCGGCGCTTCCTGTCGCGTTGGATTCACGCTGTGGCCGGTGTGCTGGATGACGCTACCGGGAGCACCGAGCGTGCCATCGGGCGCGATCGGCAGGGCGGCGACGATGCCCGAGTGGTAGTGTGCGAGCACGAGCGTGCGGGCGGTGCGATCGACGACGAGGTGGCAGGGAGCCTTGCCGCCGGCGTCCTGCGCCTGGAGCGGCGTGAGCTTGCCAGTGGCGAGATCGGTGGCGAAGGGCACGGCCATCGTGCTCGCCTCGCTGACCGCGTAGAGGTGGGACTTGTCGGGCGAGAGTGCGATGAAGGACGGGTTGGCGGTTTCGGCGACGAGTTCCGGGGTGCTGAGCGCGCCGGTGCGGGCGTCGAGGCGCACGGCGTAGATGCCCTTGCTGGTCGAGCGCGTGTAGGTGCCGAGGTAAATGAGGTATTCGGAGGCGGACATGAGAGAGGGAAGAAGGGTTAAAAGCAGGAAAAGGGAAAGAGGCTTCATGGGTTATTGTTCTCTTTCTCGCAGTCGTTCTCGTTTTCGCGGGTGGAGGGAGAGAACGAGAATGATTAGGAGAACGAGAATGAGTTCAGGGTGTGAGCGCCTCCTTGAAATGGCGGCGGCATACGGCGACGTAGCGCTCGTTGCCACCGATCTCAATCTGGGCGCCCTCGTGGAGGGCGTGGCCGTCGGGGCCGGTGCGGAGGTTCATCGTGGCCTTGCGGCCGCAGTGGCAGATGGTCTTGAGCTCGATGAGGTTGTCGGCGACGGCGAGGAGCGCGGCGCTGCCGGGGAAGAGCCGGCCCTGAAAATCCGTGCGCAGGCCGTAGCACAACACGGGGATGCGCAGCGTGTCGGCGATGTCGGTGGCCTGATCGACCTGGGCGGGCGTGAGGAACTGCGCCTCGTCCACCAGCACGCAGGCGACCGGCGCGGCGGCGTGTTCACGTTGGACGCAGGCGAGGAGGTTGTCGGTGGCGGCGAGGGCGACGGAGGGCGCTTCGAGGCCGATGCGGGATTTGACGCGGCCGACGCCGGCGCGGTTATCGATCGCCGGGGAGAAGATGAGACTGCGCATGCCGCGTTCCTGGTAATTGTAGCTGGACTGAAGGAGCACCGTCGATTTGCCGGCGTTCATCGCGGAGTAGTAAAAATAGACTTTGGCCATGCGAGGCGAGAAAGCTGAGGGCAGGGCGAGTGGCGCTCAATTTATTTTCCGCGCCGCCGCGGGATAAAGACGCAGAAAAGACTTTGCGCGGGCGCAGGGTTGGCCAAGCTCGGCGGGCTTTCGAAAACCCCGCGTTTAGTGTAGCCCGCCAGTGCGGTCCAAGACCCGCCCTCCTTAATTCCCCTGACCATGAAGCTCACGCTGTCTGCCCCGATCACCACTTGGGATGAAGCCATTCCGCTCGGCAACGGGCTCCAAGGCGCCCTGCTGTGGGGCGAAGGCGGCACGCTCCGTTTTTCGCTCGATCGCGGTGACTTGTGGGATGAGCGACCGGCGGCGGGCGATCCCCTGTCGAAGCTGACCTACGCGAAAATCCAGCAACTGGTGGCGGCGCGCGACAATGCCGGGATCATCCAGATCGTCGATACGCCTTACTCCACGGATCATCCGACGAAGCTGCCGGCAGGGCGGCTCGAGATCGACCTCGCGGCGGGGCAAAGCCTGGAGTCGTTTGAACTCGATCTGCCGACGGCCACGGGACACGCGCGGCTGGGTGGCCAGGCGGGAGCGGTGGAGGCATTTTTCAGCGCGATGGAACCCGTGGCGCTGCTGCGGCTGCCGGGTGCGGCCCCCAAGGGACTGCGCCTGCTGGCGCCGGAGTCGGTGAAGAACAAGCTCGGCTACGCGGCGCCGCAATTGGGCGCGGACGCCGGGGCGTCGTGGTTTGTGCAGCCGGCGGCGGAAGGGACGAGCTATTGTATTTTCGTGGCCCACCGCCGGGTCGGTGACGCGACGCTGATCGCGGTGACCGTGACGTATTCGACGGCGGATGGCGCGGATGTCGTCGGCGTGGGCCGGCAACGGACAACGGCGGCGCTGGCCGCGGGTTTTGCGAAGCTCCATGCAGCGCATGTGGCGTGGTGGCGCGGTTTCTGGGCGAAGTCATCCGTGACCGTGCCCGACGCGCAGGTGCAGCTGCACTATGAGCTCGTGCAGTATTTCTACGGCGCGGCCTCGCGCACGGGGGCACCGCCGATTCCGCTGCAAGGCGTGTGGACGGCGGATGAAGGCGAGTTGCCGCCATGGAAGGGCGATTATCACCACGACCTGAACACGCAGATGACCTACATGGGTTATCAGGCGGCGGGACGCATGGAGGAAGGACGCGTGTTTTTGGATTACATGCACGGGCTGTTGCCGGCGTTCCGGAAATTTGCGCGCAATTTTTTGGAGCAGCCGGGCGCGGCGGTGCCGGCGGTGATGACCCGGGCGGGCAACCCGCTCGGTGGCTGGGCGCAATACAGCCTCGCGCCGGTGCACGGTGCGTGGGTGGGCCATTTGTTCTACCTGCACTGGCGCTACACGCGCGACGAAGCGTATTTGCGCGACGTGGCGTATCCGTGGTGCCGCGAGGTGGGCGAGTGCCTGCGCGCGATGCTGCGGCCGAATGCGCAGGGGGTGCTCGTGCTGCCGCTCTCGGCTTCGCCCGAGGCGTTTAACAACGACATCCGCGCGTGGCTCACGCCGAACAGCAATTACGACATCATGTGCCTGCGGATGCTCTTTTTGGGCAACGCCGAGATGGCGGCCCATTTGGGCGACGCGGCGGCGGCGAAGGCGTGGCGGCAGTGGTCCGACGGGCTCGGGGCGTATCACATCACGGCGCAGAATATCCTGAAGCTGAACGCGGACGAGGAACTGTATTTCAGCCACCGGCACCACGCGACGGTGATGGCGATTTATCCGTTCAATCTCCTCAACGTCGAGGGCAGCGCGGAGGATCGCGCGATCATTGCGGCAACGCTGCCGGACATCGACCGGCTGGGCGTGTGCGAGTGGTGCGGCTACAGTTACAGCTGGATGGCGGCGCTGCGCGCGCGCACCCACGAGGCGGAATCGGCGCTCTGGCATTTGAAATCGTATCTGCACGCGATGATCCTGCGAAACGGGTTTCACGCGAACGGCGACCAGACGAAGACCGGGTTTTCCACGATGCACTACCGGCCGTTCACGCTGGAGGGCAACTTCCTCGCCTGCGCAGCGGTGCACGAGATGTTCCTGCAAAGCTGGGACGCCCAGCCCGGCACGGGCGGGTGGGGGCCGATCCGGATTTTCCCGGCGGTGCCCTGGCGGTGGCATGAGGCGGCGTTCACCGATCTCGTGGCCGAGGGCGGGCACAAGGTGTCGGCGAAGCGCGAGAACAATGCCACGACCTGGCTGCGCGTGACCGCCGCCCGCGACGGCGAACTGCGCATCCGCGACAACTTCGACGGCCGCACGCCGCGCTGGAATCGCGACGGCTCGACGAAGGTGGGCGGCGATTTTGTGTTCAGCGTCAAAGCCGGCGAAATCATCGAAGCGACGCTGGCGAAACCCGCGGCGGTGCCGCCGGCGCCGGCCGGGGCTTTCCTTGACGACGTGCCCAGCGCCGCCGGACACTTTGGTGAACACATGAAATACTGATGCGCCCGATTCTCGCCCTCCTTGCCCTGTTGATTTCAACCCGCCTGTTGGCCGATTCCACCATGATGATCCCGCCGCTCAGCGCCGCCCAGGGCCCCGGTATCACCCAGACGGAATGGCATGGCTACGAACGGCTCGACTTCGTCGTCGCCGGGCAGCCGGCGATTTTAATCCTGCCGAAGCAGGCGGCGCCGGGAAAACCGTGGGTGTGGCGGGCCGAGTGGTTTGGCGACCGGCACGCGCCGCAGGTGTCGCTCGAACTGCTCAAGCGCGGCTGGCACCTGGCCTACATCAACGCGAGCGACCGCTACGGCTCACCGGAGGCGGTGACGATCTTCGACATTTTCTACCGCAAGCTGCTGGCCGAGATGGAACTCGCGCCGAAGGTGGTGCTCGAGGGTTTCAGCCGCGGCGGGTTGTATGCGTTTAACTTTGCGGCGACGTATCCCGACCGGGTGGCGGCGCTTTACCTCGACGCGCCGGCGCTCGATCTGCGGAGCTGGCCCGGCTACAAGACGAAGCGCTGGCCCGAGGTCGCAGAGAATTACGGACTCACCGTGGAGCAGATGGAGACTGCGAAAGTCAGCCCGCTCGACCGCATCGCGCCGGTGGTGAAGGCGGGCATCCCGATCATCGGCGTGAGTGGCGATGCGGATGTGATCGTGCCGTTTGCGGACAATCTCGCCGTGCTGGAAAAACGTTACCGGGCGGCGGGTGGCACCATCGAGGTGATCGTGAAGCCGGGCGGCGGACATTCACCGCACAGCCTGCCCGACCCGACGCCGATCGTGGATTTTATCCTGAAGCACACGCGGCAGTGAGCCGCGCGTTCAGGCCAGTTGGGTGCCGGCGAGGAATGGTTCGCCGCGGAGGCCTCGCGTGAGGTTTTCCACGGTGACACGGGCAATCTCCGCCAGCGCTTCGGCGGTCAGAAACGCCTGGTGGGAGGTGACGAGCACGTTGGGAAAGGTGAGCAGGCGGGACAGTTCGTCATCTTGCAGCACCTGGCCGGAGAGATCCTCGAAGAACACGCCGGCCTCTTCCTCGTAGACGTCGAGGGCAACGCCGCCGAGCCGCCGGTCCTTGAGGGCGGCGATGAGGGCGGTGGTGTCGACGAGCTGGCCGCGACTGGTGTTGAGGAGAAAGGCGCCCGGTTTCATCCGCGCGAGCGTGTGGGCGTTGATGAGATGGTGGGTGGCGGGAGTGAGCGGGACATGGAGCGAAACGATGTCGGCCGTGGCGAAGATTTCGTCCTGCGGCACATAACTGATCCCGTGGGCGGCGGCCCAGGCCGGGTCAGGCTGCATGTCGGTGGCGAGCACGCGGGCGCCGAAGCCACGGAAAATTTGCGCTGTGATCCGGCCGATTTTCCCCGTGCCGATGATGCCGACCGTTTTGGCATGGACATCGAAACCGACGAGACCGGAGAGGGAGAAGTTGTGTTCGCGGACGCGGTTGTAAGCGCGGTGGATGCCACGGTTGAGGGCCAGCAGCAGCGCGACCGTGTGCTCGGCGACGGCATGGGGCGAATAGGCGGGCACCCGCGTAACGGCGAGGCCGATCGCTTTGGCGGCGACCAGGTCGATATTGTTAAATCCTGCGCAGCGCAGCGCGATATGGCGTCCGCCGCCGGCGGCAAATTTTTCCAGGCAGGCCCGGTCGAGGCGGTCGTTCACGAAGGCACACACGGCCGTGGCGCCGCGGGCGGTATCGACGGAGTCGGACGTCAGGCGAAACTCATGCCAGCGCCACGCAGGACCGGTCGCTCCCGCCGCCGTGAAGTAGTCGCGATCATAGGGCTTGGTGTCGTAAACAGCGATGGCAGCCATGCCGTCATCCTGACAACAAAAGCGCCCACGGCCAGCGGAACCGACGGATGCTGTCTGGCGGGAGGATAAGTTCAGTCCCGCGGAGTAGGGGCAACAGCCGGTGTTTCCGACCAGCCGCCGCCGAGGGCGGCGTAGAGCGCGGTGAGGTTGCCCAGCCGGGCGAGGCGGGCGGAGATGAGCTGCTGTTGCGCACTGAAAAGATCCTGCTGCGCGAGCAGGACGGAGAGGAAGCTGTCGACGCCGGCCTTGAAGCGGGCCTCGGAAAGCTCGTAGCGGCGGGTGGCGGCGGCGGCGCGCGCTTCCTGCGCGGAGATCTGCGTGGCGATGGACTGGCGCACGGCGAGGGCATCGGCGACTTCGCGGAAGGCGGACTGGATGGCCTTCTCGTAGCTGGCGATCTCGATCCGCTTTTCAATTTTGGCGACGTCGAGCTGGGCCTTGTTCCGGCCGGAGGCGAAGATCGGAAGCGTGATCGAAGGGGCGAAACTCCAGGCGCGGGAGCCGCTCTGGAAGAGGCCGGACAACTCGGAGCTGGCGGTGCCGCCGAAGGCGGTGAGTTTCACCGACGGGAAAAATGCGGCGCGCGCGATGCCGATGTTGGCATTGGCGGCCTGCAACGCGTGTTCGGCGGCGAGGATGTCGGGCCGGCGTGCGAGCAAATCGGAAGGCAGGCCGGCGGGCAGGTCGTCGATCAGCGTTTGCGTGATGAGCGAACCGGCGGGCGCGAGGTCGTCGGGCAGCGGAGCGCCGACGAGCAGGGCGAGGGCGTTGCGGGCTTGCGCGAGTTGTTGTTCGAGCGCGGCGACGCTGGCGCGGACGGATTCGCGCTGGGATTCGGCGGTGCGCAGGTCGAGTTCGGAAGTGACGCCGGCGTTGAAGGACCGGCGGTTAAGATCGAAGGAATGATCGGCGGCGGCGAGGGTCTGCCGGGCGAGGGCGAGCTGTTCCGTGCCGGCGAGCACGGTGAGATACTGGCGGGCGACGGCGGAGATCAGGCTGATCTGCGCGCTGCGACGGGCCTCCTCGGTGGCGAGGTATTGCTGCAGGGCGACATCGCGCAAGCTCGCGACGCGGCCGAAGAAATCGAGTTCGTAGGAGGGTATTTCCACGCCGACCTGATAGCTGCTGGTGGTGGCGGGCTGCCCGCTGGCGTTGAGATCGCCGGGCGTGTGGCGGCGCGTGCCGTCGGCGGTGGCGTCGAGCGCGGGGATGAGGGCGACGCGCTGGATGCGGTAGAGCGCGCGGACGCGATCGACGTTGAGCGCGGCGATGCGGAGGTCGCGGTTGTTTTCAAGCGCGAGCCGGATGACGCCTTGCAGGCGAGCGTCGCTGAAGAATTGGGTCCACAGGAGGTCGGCGGCGGGCGTGGCGCCCTCCTTCGCCGAACCTGCGGCGGGTTGTGGGTAGGCGGCGGCGACGGGAGCGGCGGGGCGCTCGTAGGTGGGAGCGAGGGAGCAGCCGGCGAGGAGCGAGGAGAGCAGAATGGGACCGATGGGACGCATGGGACTTATTTGGTCGGGGCCGGCTTGACGCGGAAGAAGCGGAGCACGACGACGAAGAAGACGGGGACGAAGAAGATGCCGAGGATGGTGGCCGTGAGCGTGCCGCCGAAGACGCCGGTGCCGATGGCGTTCTGGCTGCCGGAGCCGGCGCCATTGGCGAGGGCGAGCGGGAGCACGCCGAGGCCGAACGCGAGCGAGGTCATGAGGATCGGGCGCAGACGCTGCCGGGAGGCGTGGGCGGCGGCCTCGATGAGACTCATGCCGCGGTCGTAGTTCTCCTTGGCGAATTCGACGATGAGAATGGCGTTCTTGGCGGAGAGGCCGACGATGGTGAGCAGGCCGACCTGGAAATACACATCGTTGGGCAGGCCGCGGAACCACGCGGCGAGCAGCGTGCCGACGACGCCGAGCGGCACGATCAGCATGACGGCGGCCGGGATGGACCAGCTTTCGTAGAGGGCCGCGAGGCAGAGGAACACGATGAGCAGCGAGATCGCGTAGAGCGCGGGGCCCTGCGAACCGGAGAGGCGTTCCTCGTAGGAGAGGCCGGCCCACTGGATGCCGAAACCGGGCGGGAGTTTGGCGGCGAGCTCGGTCATCGCCTGCATGGCGACGCCGGAACTGGAGCCGACGCCGGGTTCGCCCTGGATGGCGACGGACGGCGCGCCGTTGAAGCGCTCGAGTTTCGGCGAGCCGAGCGTCCAGCGCGCGCTGCTGAAGCTGGAGAACGGCACCATGGTGCCGGTGCGGTTGCGCACATACCAGCGGTTGATGTCGTCGGGCACCATGCGGTAGGGGGCATCGGCCTGCAGGTAGACTTTCTTGATGCGGCCGCGGTCGATGAAGTCGTTGACGTAGGAAGAGCCCCACGCGGCGGCGAGGGTGGCGTTGATGTCGGCGAGCGACACGCCGAGGGCGGAGGCCTTTTCCTGATCAATATCGAGGCGGAACTGGGGATTGTCATCGAGGCCGTTGGGCCGGACGTTGCGCAGGCGCTTGTCGGCGGCGGCGAGGCCGAGCAGCTGGTTGCGCGCGGCGATGAGCGCCTCGTGGCCGTGCGACGCATTGTCGGTGAGCCGCATCTCGAAGCCGTTGGCGGTGCCGAGCTCGAGCACGGCGGGCGGCGCGAAGGCGAACACGAAGGCTTCCTTGAACTTGCCGAACTTGGCCATGGCGCGGGCCTGGATGGCCTTGACCTTCTGGTCGTCGCGGTGGCGCGAATCCCAGTCTTTCAGGCGGATGAACGCGAAGACCTGATTCTGGCCGAAGCCGGAGAAGCTGAAACCGGTGACGCCGAACATGCCTTCGACGTTCTCCTTTTCGTCGACGAGGAAGTGGTGCTCGATCTTTTCCAGCACGGCGCGGCTCTGCGCGGTGGTGGCACCGGGCGGGAGCTGGGCCTGCGCGTAGAGGATGCCCTGATCCTCATCCGGCAGGAAGCCGGTGGGAATCTGGCGGAAGAGGAAAACGAGGCCGGCGAGGATGAGCACGTAGACAAACAGCGTGCGGCCGCCGCGGTGGATGAGGCGCGTGACGCCGTTGGCGTAGCGCTTGGCACTGCGGTCGAAGAGGCGGTTGAACCAGCCGAAGAAGCCGCGCTTTTCGTGATGATGGCCGGCGACGACAGGTTTGAGGAGTGTCGCGCAAAGCGCGGGCGTGAGCACGAGGGCCACGAGCACGGAGAGGGCCATGGCGGAGACGATGGTGATCGAGAACTGGCGGTAGATGACGCCGGTGGAGCCGCCGAAGAACGCCATGGGAATGAACACGGCGGAAAGCACCAGGGCGATGCCGACGAGCGCGCCGGTGATCTGCGTCATGGATTTCTTGGTGGCCTCCTTGGGCGAGAGCCCTTCCTCGTGCATCACACGCTCGACGTTTTCCACGACGACGATGGCGTCGTCGACCAGCAGGCCGATGGCGAGCACGACGCCAAAGAGCGTCAGCGTGTTAATGGAAAAGCCGGCGGCGGCCATGATGGCGAAGGTGCCGAGGAGCACGACCGGCACGGCGATCGTCGGAATGAGCGTGGCGCGGAAATTCTGGAGGAACAGATACATCACCAGAAACACGAGCACGACGGCCTCGACGAGGGTCTTGACGACCTCCTCGACGGAGAGCCGCACGAAGGGCGTGGTGTCGAGCGGGTAGACGACCTCGAGGCCCGGCGGGAAGAAGGGCTTGAGTTCGTCAATCTTGGCGCGGATGCCGGCGACGGTGTCGAGGGCGTTGGCGCCGGTCGCGGGACGAATGGCGAAGCCGGTGGCGGGTTGGGTGTTGAAGCGCGAGTTGCGCTCGTAGCTTTCGGCGCCGAGTTCGACGCGGGCGACATCGCGCAGGCGGATCTGCGAGCCGTCGGCATTGACGCGGATGAGGATGGCGCCGAATTGCTCGGCGGTCTCGAGGCGCGTCTGCGCGGTGATGGTGGCGTTGATCATCTGGCCGGCGACGGAAGGCTCGGCGCCGAGCTGGCCGGCGGAAACCTGTGCATTCTGGGCCTTGATCGCGGCGCTCACGTCGGAGGGCATGAGGCCGTAGGTGTTGAGCTGGTCGGGCTTCAGCCAGATGCGCATCGCGTATTGCGTGGCGAAACTCTGGATGTCGCCGACGCCGGGCACGCGGCTGAGCGGGTCCTGGATCCGGCTGGCGGCAAAGTCGCCGATGTCGGTGGCGGTCATGCTGCCGTCGGTGGAAATGAAACCGACGACGATGAGGAAATTGCGGACGGACTTGGTGACGCGCACGCCGAGCTGCTGGACTTCCTGCGGGAGGAGCGGGCTGGCGAGGGCGAGTTTGTTCTGCACCTGCACCTGGGCGATGTCGGGATCGGCCTCGGCGTCGAAGGTGAGCGTGATGGTGACGTTGCCGGCGGAGTCGCTCTGCGATTCCATGTAGCGCAGGTGGTCGATGCCACTCATGCGCTGCTCGATGACCTGGGTCACGGAGTCCTCCACGGTCTTGGCCGAGGCGCCGGGATAGGTGGCGGCGATGGCGATCTGCGGCGGGGCGATCTTCGGATACTGCGCGATGGGCAGCTGGTGGATCGCGATGGCGCCGGCCACCATGATGACAATCGCGATGACCCAGGCAAAGATGGGTCGGTCGATGAAGAAGCGGGCCATGAGAGGAAAGGCTGAAGGAGGAAGGGAGAAGGAAGAAGGACTGAGGCGCGGGCGCGGCGGATGCGCTTAGCTGGATTTCGCGGGCGCGGTGGCGATGGGTTTGACGGGCGCGCCGGGACGGAGCTTCTGGCGGTTGTCGAGGATGACCTGGTCGCCGGGCTTCAAGCCATCGGTCACGAGCCACTTGTCGCCGACCGTGCGGGACGCTTGGAGCACGCGCACCTCGACCTTCTGGTCGGCGCCCACGACGAGCACGGTGGCCTGGCCTTGCGCGTTGCGGCTGACGACGGCCTGCGGCACGAGGAGCGCATCGGGCTGGGTGCCTTCCTCGATGCGGGCGCGCACGAACATGCCGGGGAAGAGATCAAGCGACGGATTCGGCACGATGCCGCGCAAGGTGACGGTGCCCGTGGTGGGGTTGACGGAGACGTCGGAGAATTCCAGCGAGCCGGCCTGCGGGTAGACCCGGCCGTTGCCGAGGATGACGGAGAGTTTCACGGCGGCATCGCCGGTGCGCTGCAAACGGCCGGAGGCGAGGGCCTCCTTGAGGCGGAGAACATCGTCGGCGGATTGGGTGAGATCGACGTAAAGCGGGTCGAGCTGCTGGACGGTGGCGAGCAGCGTGGCCGTGCCCTGCTGCACGTAGGCGCCCTCGGTGACCTCGGCGCGGCCGATGCGACCATTGATGGGCGAGACGACACGCGTGTAGCCGAGGTTGATCTCGGCGGTTTGGACGGCGGCGCGGGCGGCGGCGACATCGGCGACGGATGAAAGCTGGCTGGCGACGGCGTTGTCGTAGGTTTGCTTGGCGATGGCGTCGTTGGCGACGAGGTCCTTGAAGCGCTCGGCCTGGGCCTGCGTGGAGGCGAGACCGGCCTCGGCCTTGGCGAGGGAGGCCCGGGCGCTGTCGAGCGCGGCCTGATACGGGGCCGGGTCGATCTCGAAGAGGACGTCGCCAGCGTTGACGTCGGCGCCCTCGGTGAAGAGGCGCTTTTGCACGATGCCATTGATGCGCGCGCGGACCTCGGCGACGCGGAAGGCGGAGGTGCGGCCGGGCAGTTCCTGCGAAAGTGTGACGGCGGCGGGCTGGATGATCAGGACGCTGGCCTCCAGCGCGACGGGGGCGGCGGGCGCAGTGGCCTTGCCGCGGCCGCAGCCGCTGGCGAAAAACAGCGTGGCCGAGGCGGCGACGGCAGTGGCGAGGATTCCGAGCCGGCGGGAGCGGCAAACGAGGGAGACATTCATGGAGGTGAAATTAGACGCGGGAAGGAGTGTTTTCGGAAAAGAGATCGCGCAGCCGGGCGCAGGCTTGATCCAGCCGGTCGGCATCCTGCGGCTCGAGGGTGGACATGAGGCGGTTGATCGACTGGAGGCAGTGGTGCAGGGCCGAGGAAAACACGCGGTGGCCCTCGGGCGTCGCCTTCAACGTGAAGGTGCGGCGGTCCTGGGTGTTGCGCTGGCGCGTGATCAGGCCGGAGACCTCGAGGCGGCCAAGAATCGTGGAAATGACCTGGCGGGGCAGGCCCAGGCCGGTCGAAACATCGGTGGGCGTGATGCCCTCCGCCTCGTGCTTGATCACCTGGGCGAGCAGCCGGAAGCCGTTTTCCGTGAGATCGCTCCGGGCCAGTTCGCGGCGCAACCACTGGCCCAGCGTCTGACAGGCGTCCATCAAGCCGAAGAGCGTCTGACATTTCCGCTCCGAAGCGCGGGAATCATCCCGGGCGACCGCGAGCAGGACTTCGCAAGCGGGATCATGACTGGGTAGGGCGGACATGGTCTCAGGATAACCCAGCCTGCCGAAAGCGGTATTACTTTGTTGTTTGCGCACTGATAACTTTGAGGTATCAGGCCCCGCGTGGAACTAAGGCATTTGCGATATTTTGTGGCGGTGGCGGAAGCGTTGAGTTTCCGGCGGGCCGCCGAACAGCTGCGGGTCGCGCAGCCGGCGTTGAGCAAGCAGATCAAGGACCTCGAGGGCACGGTCGGCGTGCGCCTGCTCGACCGCAATACGAGCGGCGTCATGCTGACGAATGCGGGCGCGGTGTTCCTCGATGAGGCGAGGGATATCCTGGAGCGGGTCGAAATGGGGGCGAGCGCGGCGCGCGAGGCGGCGGCGGGCCGGGTGGGCAAGCTGACCGTGGGCAACCTCGGGGCGATGTCCGCAGGCTTTCTGCCGGCCACGCTGTCGACGTTTCGCACGCAGTATCCGCAGGTGGAGGTGAATTTGAACGAGATGAGCCTGCCGGACCAGATGGCGGCGCTGCAGGCGGGGGCGATCCAGGTGGGCTTCACCATCGAGGCCGGGGCTTCGCTGCCGCGGGGATTGGACCACGTGCAGGTCCTGGAATCGCGCGTGACCGTGGCCATGGGCCGGGATCACGCACGGGCGCAGGCGCCGCGCATCTCGCTCGCGGACCTCGCGGAGGAGCAGTTCCTCTGCGTGGGCGAGACGGAGCGACACAACCTGCACCGGCAACGAATCCAGACGATCCTGGCCAACCGGGGCATCAAGCACCGGCCGTTGCGGCGCGTGAACGGCTTTGAGTCGCTGATCGCGATGATCGCGGGCGATCAGGGAATTTCGATCATGCTGCCGCAGGTGAGAAACCCGGAGAACATCGTTTTCCGCCGGATCAAGGAGGAAGGCGACGATCTGGTCGTGCGACTCTCTGCCGTCTGGCGGCAAGGCATGCAATCGCAGCTCGCGAGCAATTTTGTCGAAG
This sequence comes from uncultured Opitutaceae bacterium, assembly GCA_964525935.1. GTDB lineage: Bacteria > Verrucomicrobiota > Verrucomicrobiia > Opitutales > Opitutaceae > UBA2377. The sequence continues at coordinate 430,237 of CAZGJZ010000004.1, forward strand.
TGCTGCGCACGGTGACCAAACGTTATCGGCTGGAAGCGAAGCCCAAGGCGTGAGGCGAAGCCGGGGAGAGGTGAGCGGTGAACCCACCCAGCTCGGCGGACTCGGCTTATTCGGGATTTAGCGCGCCCAAGGATGCGAGGATGGCGCGGGTAATGGCCTCCCGTTTTGGCAGGTCGTCCATTCGATTTGGGGTATCAATATTCAAGGCAAAGAAAACCGCCCCGGTTGGTTGCTCGACCCAACCCACCCACCATCCGATCTTGCCGCTCCAGCCCGTCTTCGCACGCAAGATCCACTCACGCCCGGCTTCAACGATCATGATGTCTTTCACGAGCCGTTGATGCGCGATGCTGCAAGGAAGTTGGTTCCGGTAGAGCTTCTGCAGAAATTCGACCTGCTCGGCTGCGGTGATCCGCAGATTGCCTTCCACCCAAAACGGATCCGCGCCGGTGGGGTCCTCGTTGCCATACTGGATTTTTTCCAAGTATTTCCTTTCGCCTTTCTCGCCAAGCTCCCGGGCAAACTTCTGATAGACCCAAACGACGGAATAGCGCATGGAAGACCGAAGGTTCTGATCCTGGTCCCAACCGGAGTAAGCTCCCGGAATCCCATCCCAGGCGATGGTTTCAAACTCGTCGCGGATCAGGCCGGCATCCAGGGCGAAAAGGGCATGCGGGATCTTAAAGGTCGAAGCGGGTGGAAAGCGTTTTTGGGCGCGATCAATTCCGTATACCCAATCAGCTTTCGAACCGGTTCGTTCATCGGAAATCACAATGGTGCCTTCGGCCTTGAACTGTTTAAAGTATTGCGCCCAGTCAGGGCGTTCCAGCGCAGCTGCGGCGGAGGCTTCCGAGGATGAAGGCGCAACGAAAACCACGCCGATCAGGATGGGGAGCAGACGAAGGAATTTAGGCATGATGCTTGTCAGGACTTCAGCGCAGCCGCGCGCACTGGGCGTGGCGGGGACAGGCGAGGAGGTGGTCGTTGACCATGCCGCTGGCCTGCATGAACGCATACATGATGGTGGAGCCGACGAATTTGAAGCCGCGCTTGAGCAGATCCTTGCTCAGCGCATCGCTCTCCGGGCTGCGCACGGGGATGGTTTTCGAGGTGCGGTGACGGTTGACGACCGGCCGGCCGCCGACGAAGGACCACAGGTAGCGGTCGAAGCTGCCGAACTCCTTTTGCACGGCGAGAAAGGCGGCGGCGTTGCGGATGGTGGCGGCGATCTTGAGGCGGTTGCGCACGATGCCGGCGTCGGCGAGGAGGGCGGCGACCTTGCGGGCGTCGTATTGGGCGATGAGGTGCGCGTCGAACTGGTCGAAGGCGAGGCGGTAGTTTTCGCGTTTGCTGAGGATCGTGGTCCAGCTCAGGCCGGCCTGGGCGCCCTCGAGGATGAGCAACTCAAACAGCGCGCGGTCGTCGTGCAGCGGCATGCCCCACTCGGTATCGTGGTAGGTGAGGTTGGGCTCGCTATGGGCCCAGGTGCAGCGGACGGGGGCGGATTTCTTTTTCATGGGACGGACAGTATGCCAGCGCGGGCTGACAACGTCATGTCAGGAGACTTTGCCGGTGGAGGCGGAAGCCTTGGCGGCGGTGAGTTGGGCCAGGGCTTCCTCGCCGAGCGGGGCGTGTTTTACGCGCAGGCTGTCGGCGAACTCGCGGGCAAAATCACGGCGGAGCCGCGCGTTGATGGCAGCGGTGATGAGCATGGCGAGCAGCGCGCCGAGGGAGGCGAGCGCCATGTCCTTGTGCGCGTCCCAGACATCGCCCTGCGAGCCGAGGTAGGCTTCGCCGAGGTCGCCGCCGAAGAGCTCGGCCGCGGCCCATTCGAAAAGTTCGAAGAGCATCGACGTGCTCATCGTGAGATCGAGCGGGAGAAAGTAGCCCCAGAAGCCGCGGACATCGGCGACGCGCAGGAAGACCTCGCGGATCGGGTAGGCGAGAAGGAAGCCGTAGGCGAAATGCACGAGCCGGTCGAAATGGTTGCGCTGGAGGCCGAGGGCGTCGTTGAGCGTCACGCCGAAGAGGGCGCGCCACCAGTCGTTGTAAGGCACCTCGGCGTAGGTCCAGTGCGCGCCGGTTTCATGGAGGCAAAGGAAAATGAAAATCAACGCATAGCTCAGGCGCGACAACGGCAGCCGGCGATAGGTGACGGCGAGCAGCACGAAGGCGACGGCGACGAGGACGTTTTCCAGCAGCCAGTCACCCGGATAGTGGGCGCCGATGCCCGAGCGGATGACGAGGCCGACCATCAGCAGCGCCAGGACCGTGACGAAACGGGCGCGGGGAATCCGGGAAAGCATGCGCCCAGCGTGCGTTCACGGCCGGGTGAGTCGAACGGAAAACCGACGCGAGTGCGGCGCGGCCCGGCGCGAGCGACGTTTAATCGGTCGCGCTGAGGAGGCTGCGGAGATCGAGCGGAGCGGTGATCATGGCGAGGCCACCCGTGGGAGTGCGCGGCCATTTTTCCTGCGGGCGGTCCCAGTAAAGCTCGACGCCGTTTTCGTCGGGGTCACGCAGGTAAAGCGCCTCGCTCACGCCATGGTCGGAAGCGCCATCGAGCGGGATGTTGGCGGCGCGGAGCCGGCGCAGGGCATCGGCGAGCGCGCTCCGGGTTGGGTAGAGAATCGCGGTGTGAAACAATCCCGTGTGGCCGGGCGGGGGCGGGGTGCCGCCGAGGCTTTCCCACGTGTTGAGACCGATGTGATGGTGGTAGCCGCCCGCCGAAATGAACGCCGCCTGCGTCCCGTATTTTTGCATCAGCTCAAAGCCGAGGACGCCGCAGTAGAAGCCGAGGGCGCGGTCGAGGTTGGCGACCTTGAGGTGCACATGGCCGATGCGGACACCGGGATGGATGGAGGGTTTGGTAGCGGACATGTGAACACCGTGGCCAAATCGGGCCGGATTGCAAAAAACGCCGTTACTCGACGAGGCGATAGCCGATGCCGGCGTCGGTCTTGAGGTGGCGTGGCGCGTGCGGGTCGGTCTCCAGTTTTTGCCGCAGGTGGGTCATATGCACGCGGAGATAGTCGCTGCGCTCTTCGGCGGCCGGGCCCCAGACTTCGCGCAGGATTTGCCGGTGGGTGACGACCTTGCCCCGATGCTGGACCAATAACTTGAGAAAAGCGTATTCCTTGGCGGTCAAGCGAACTTCCTCGCCAGCGCGCCGGACGATGCGGGCCGCCTGGTCGAGCTCGACGTCGCCAAATTTCACGATGGCCGGTTCGCCGGTTCCGGGCGTGCGACGCAGGATGGCGCGGACGCGCGCGAGGAGTTCGCGACCGCCGAAAGGCTTGGTGAGATAATCGTCGGCACCGGCATCGAGGGCGGCGATCTTGTCGTCCTCGCCCTCACGGACGGAAAGCACCAGGACCGGCACGCGCGACCATTCGCGCAACCGGCGGATGACTTCGGTGCCGTCGAGATCGGGCAGGCCGAGATCGAGGATGATGCCGTCGGGCGCCTGATGGGCGACTTCCTGCAGGCCGAGCAGGCCGTTCTCCGTTTCGCGCACGGCATAGCCGCCCGATTCCAGGGTGACGCGCAGCAGGCGGCGGATTTGCCGCTCGTCGTCGATGACGAGCAGCACGGGCTGGGCGGCGGGCGAGGAGCTCATTCGGCGGGCGGAGTTTGCGGCGTGACGTGCGGCAGGTAAATGGTGAACACCGCGCCGCCGCCGGGATTTTCGCCGACCATAACCGAGCCGCCTTGGGCGGTGATGAAACCGCGCACAAGCGAAAGGCCCAGGCCGAGTCCGCCAGCCTTGGCGGCGTCGCCGCGCTCGAATTTTTTGAACAGCCGCTCGCGCATGGCCAATGGAAAGCCGGGCCCGCGATCGGCCACGGTGAAGAAGGCGCGCCGACCCTCGTGCTCCAGTCCGGCGGTCAGAAACACGGCGGTGCCGGCCGGGGTGTGGCGGGCGGCGTTGAGCAGCAGGTTGGCCAGGGCCTGCTCGGTGAGCGCGAAATCGGCGCGCAAGGGCGGCAGGTCCTCGGGGATGGCAACCTCGAGTGGGTGTCCGCTCAACTCGTCCCGCACGCCAGCGAGGGCGGCGTTCACCAGATCGCGGGCATCGCACCAGTCGAGCTGGGGGCGAAGGGCGCCGCTTTCGAGCCGGGTCTGGTCGAGCAGGTTGCCGACGAGCCGGTTCAGCCGGCGCGCCGCGCCGCGCGATTCCTCGATGAGATCCGCCCGGAGTTCGGACGAGGCGTCGGCGAGGTTTTCCAGCGAGCCGGTGATGACGGCCAGCGGTGTGCGCAGTTCGTGCGACACACTGTCGAGCAGCACGCGGTGGAGTTTCTCCGATTCGGCGAGCAGTTTCTCGCGTTCGCCCGCTGCGCGCAGGTGTTCGCGTTCGATGCTGAGCGCCAGCTGGCGGGCAAAGGCTTCAAGCAGATCGCGCTGCGCGAGCGTGAGCGCGGCTTCGCGGGTGACGGCCACACTGAGCACCCCGACGGCGTGGTCCTCGCGCACCAGTGGCAGGTGAAAGGCGGCGCTGCCGGGCAGGGTGTCGGTGAAGCGCCCTGCGGGCCGGCGGTGGCGAAACACCCAGTCGGCGACACCGCGGTCCTTCTCATCGAGGGTCAGCGAACCGGCGAAGTGCGGGCCAAGCTGGCCGGCACCGTCGGTCAATAGCAGGGCGGTTTTGGCGCCAAAGAGGGTGTCCGCCTGCCGGAGAGCGGCGAATACGGCTTCGTCCAGCGTGCGGGCCTCGGCCAGTGAGCGGGTGAGGTTGAAGAGTGCGGTCGCCCGGCCCTCGCGGCGGCGTTCCGCCAAGGCTTGGGCGCGGATGCGGGCGGTGAGCTGGCCGGCCGTGAGCGCGACGACGAAGTAAGTGCCGAAGAGCAGGCCGTCCTCGATCTTGCCGATGCGGAAGGTGAAACTTGGCGGGATAAAGAGGAAATTCCAGGTCAGCGCACTGAGCACGCCGGCCACCAGCACCGGGCCGCGGCCGACGCGCAGGCTGAGCAAGATGACCGCGAGAAGATACACGAGGCCGGCGGCGAGGTAATAGTTGGCCGGCAGGAGCAGCGCGGCGAGCGTGAGGGCGGCGACGGTGCCGGCCGCCCAGGCGTATTCGGAGGCACCGCTGCGCAGCTCATGGTCGAGGTCGTCGAGGGAAAAAGGGCGGCCACCGGTCTCGGCAGGGACGACGTAGACATCGATATTGCCACCGAGACGGAGGATGCGGTCGACGAGCGAACCGCCGGGCAGGAAACGAACCCACCACGCGCGGCGTGGCTTGCCGACGACGATCTGCGTGGCGTTGTGCTGGAGCGCGGTGCGCACCAGCGCGGCGGCAATGTCGTTGTCGTGGGTGACGACGAGTTCCGCGCCGAGTTCGCGCGCGAGGGCGAGATTCCGGTCGAGCAGCTTCTGACGGTCGGGCGCCAGCGGAGTGAGGGATTCGACGTGGACGGCAATCCAGGCGGCGCCCTGGGCGGCGGCGAGCCGGCGCGTCCAGCGGATGAGCTGGGTGGAGAACGGACTCGGTCCGACGGCGACGAGCAGCCGTTCGCCGCTGCGCCAGACGGTCTGCCGGACGGTGCCGGCGCGCAGTTCGCGGAGCTGGCGGTCGACGCGCTCGGCGGTGTAGCGCAGGGCCAGTTCGCGCAGGGCGGCAAGGTGGGATTCGCGAAAGAAATTCCCGCGCGCCGCGGCGGCGCGTTCGCCGAGGTAAACCTTGCCCACCTGCAGACGCTCGATGAGCGCCTGGGGAGTCAGATCCACGAGTTCCAGTTCGCCGGCAAGGTCGAGAACCGAATCGGGCACAGTCTCGTGTTGGACGGCGCCAGTGATCTGGTGCACGGCATCGGCGCGCGATTCGACGTGCTGGATGTTGAGGGTGCTGAGGACGTCGATGCCCGCCTCGAGGAGTTCCAGCACATCCTGCCAGCGTTTGGCGTGGCGCGAGCCGGGGGCGTTGGTGTGGGCCAGCTCATCCACGAGCACGAGCCGGGGTTGGCGGAGGCGGACGGCCTCAAGGTCCAGTTCGGTGAGTTGCGTGCCGCGGTGTTCGATGACCTTGCGGGGCAGGAGGGTGAGACCGGTCAACAACGCTTCCGTCTCGGTGCGCCCGTGGGTTTCGACGATGCCCACGACGACGTCGGTGCCCGCGGCGCGTTCCTGCTGGGCCGCGCGGAGCATGGCGTAGGTTTTGCCCACGCCGGGACACATGCCGAGGAAGATTTTCAGGTGGCCGCGACGGGCACGGGCCTCGGCGGCCCGCAGCGAGGCGAGCAGCGCATCAGGATCGGGCCGGTCGGATTGGAGATCGGCGGTCACGAGGGCGGCAAGGCCACGTCGAGGTCGAGGTTGAGCTGAAGGATGTTCACGCGGGCGGGGCTAATCTGGCCGCCCTCGATGTGCTGCGCAATGAGTTCGTCGAGCGCATGCCGTTGGCGCGGCGTCAGTTTTCGCGCGCCAGCCACGCGGGCGGCCTGCACGCGAACTGCGGCGGGGGTGAGATGCGGATCAAGCCCGCTGCCGCTGGCGGTGAGTAGGTCGGCGGGCAAGTCGGCCGCACCGCCAAGGGCGGCCCGGCGCTCCGCGATCGAGGCGGTCAGTTTGGCGCTGCTCCACGCCTGGTTGCTCGCGCCGGAGGCGACCGTGGCGTAATCACCGGCGGACGGGCGCGGCCAGAAATAGCGCGGGTCGGTGGTCTGCTGGGCCAGCAAGGCGGAACCCACAAGCCGGCCATCGCGCTGGAGCAGCGAGCCCTCGGCGGCAGCGCGGAAGAACGCGCGGCCGACGGCCCAGACGGCGAGGGGATAAAGCAAACCGGTGAGGAGGGTGAGCACGGCCAGCAGGCGGAGGGATTGAAGAACGGTTTTCATGAGTGGAAGATTCAAGGTTTGGCGGGCGCGGGTTCGGGCCACGCGATGCGGGATTTGCCCGGGGGACGGTGACGGAGGTCGTGCATGAAGAGCAGCGCGCCGAGTGCGACCAGCAGGGTGAACAGAACGCCGAAGACGAGTTGCTCGCGGGACAGGGAGCGCAGCGATTTCATGGCGAAGGTCAGGCGAGTTGCAGTGCGACCAGCACGTGGTCGATCAACTTGATGCCGATGAACGGCGCGACGAGTCCACCGAGGCCGTAGATGAGCAGGTTGCGGCGCAGCAGGCCGGCGGCGGGCAGGGCGCGGTAGGCGACGCCGCGCAGGGCGAGCGGCACGAGTGCGATGATGATGAGGGCGTTGAACACGACGGCGCTCAGGATGGCGCTCTGCGGGGAGTGCAGACCCATGAGATTGAGCGCGCCCAGCGGGCCCGTGCCGCCGGACACGGCGTAGAGCCCGGCGAACATCGCGGGGATGATGGCGAAGTATTTCGCGACGTCGTTGGCGATGGAGAACGTCGTGAGCGCGCCACGCGTCATGAGCAGTTGCTTCCCGATTTCGACAATTTCGATGAGTTTCGTCGGATTGGAGTCGAGGTCGACCATGTTGCCGGCCTCACGGGCGGCCTGGGTGCCGGTGTTCATGGCAACCCCGACGTCGGCCTGCGCGAGGGCGGGGGCATCATTCGTGCCGTCGCCGGTCATGGCGACGAGCCGGCCCGCCGCCTGCTCGTGGCGGATACGGGCGAGTTTCATCTCGGGTGTAGCCTGGGCGAGGAAGTCATCCACGCCGGCCTCGGCGGCGATGGCGGCGGCGGTCAGCGGGTTATCGCCGGTGATCATGACGGTGCGGATGCCCATGCGGCGGAGTTCGGCGAAGCGCTCCTTGATGCCGCCCTTGACGACGTCCTTCAGGTAAATGACGCCCAGCACCGCGCGATTCTCCGCGACGGCGAGCGGGGTGCCGCCGGCCTTGGCGATGCGGTCCACCGTGGCGGCAACCTCGGCGGGCCAAACTCCGCCCTGGTCAACGATCCAGGTGCGGACGCTGTCGGCGGCGCCTTTGCGAATGCAGCGGTCGCTGAGGTCGACCCCGCTCATGCGGGTCTGCGCGGCGAAGGGCACGAAGGTGGCGTGCGGAGCGGCGACTTCGCGCTCGCGGATGGCGAATTTCTCCTTGGCCAGCACGACGATGCTGCGGCCCTCGGGGGTTTCGTCGGCGAGCGAGGCGAGCTGGGCGGCAGCGGCGAGGCGCTCCGCGGTGACACCGGGTGCGGGGAGAAACCCGACCGCCTGACGGTTGCCGAGCGTGATGGTCCCGGTCTTGTCGAGCAGCAGCACGTCGATGTCGCCCGCGGCCTCGACGGCGCGGCCGGAGGTGGCGATGACGTTGCGACGGATGAGCCGATCGATGCCGCTGATGCCGATGGCGCTGAGCAGCCCGCCGATGGTGGTGGGAATCAGGCAGACGAAGAGCGACACGAGCACGGGCAGCGCCCCGTCCACGGCATGGGTTTGTCCGGCGAGCGTTTCGCTGTAGCGGGCGAAGAACGGGAGGGTGGCGACCACGGCAAGGAAGACGGCGGTCATGGCCACGAGGAGGATGCCGAGGGCGATTTCATTGGGCGTGCGCTGGCGCGAGGCGCCCTCGACCAGCCCAATCATGCGATCGAGAAAACCGGCGCCGGGCTCGACGGTGACGCGCACGACGATCCGGTCGCTGAGCACGCGGGTGCCGCCCGTGACGGCGCTGCGGTCGCCGCCGCTCTCGCGGACGACGGGGGCGGACTCACCCGTGATGGCGGATTCATCGACGCTGGCGATGCCCTCGATGACCTCGCCATCGGCGGGGATAATGTCACGTGCCTCGCAGACGACCGTGTCACCCTTGCGCAGGTCGGGCGCGGCGATGCGTTCCTCGACGCCTTCGCGCAGCCGGCGGGCAAAGGTGTCGGCGCGGGCGCGCTTGAGTGCATCGGCCTGGGCCTTGCCGCGGCCTTCAGCGATGGCCTCGGCGAAATTGGCAAAGAGCACGGTGAACCACAGCCAGAGTGTGATTTGCAGGGTGAAGCCAGTGAGCCGGCCGTGGAACAGATCAACCAGCGCGGTGATCGTGACGGCGACGGAACCGACGGCGGTGACGAAGATGACGGGGTTGCGCCAGAGCTCGCGCGGATTGAGTTTGCGGAACGCATCGAACGTCGCCCGGCGGAGAAGCGCGGAGTTCCAGGTGGAAGAGGCGGAAGGTTTCATGGGAGTGGGATCGCGGATGTTCAGAACGTGCGGCCGGCGGCGAGCAGCAGGTGTTCGAGCACGGGGCCGAGCGTGAGGGCCGGGAAATACGTGAGGGCGGTGACGATGAGGATCACGCCGCTGAGCAGGACGGCAAAGAGCGGGCCGTCGGTGGGGAAGGTGCCGCTGGATGGCGGGACGGTTTTCTTGGCGGCGAGGCTGCCGGCGAGGGCGAGCACCGGAAGGATGACGCCGAAGCGGCCGAGCAGCATGGCGAGCGAACCGCCCCAAGTGTAGAGGCCGCCGGTGGCGGTGAGGCTGCCGAAGGCGGAGCCGTTGTTGTTGGTCATCGAGCCCCAGGCGTAGAGAATCTCGGTCAGGGCGTGCGGCCCGGCATGGCCGACGGCGGCGCGGCCCGCCTCGCTGGCGAATGAGGCCGCGCAGCCCAGGAGCACGGTGGCGCACGGCAGGAGCACGGCCAGCGCGGCCATGCGCACGTCGAAAGCCTCGATCTTCTTGCCGAGATATTCCGGGGTGCGGCCGACCATCAGGCCGGCGAGAAACACGGCCAGCACGATGATCATGACCATGCCGTAGAGGCCGGAGCCGATGCCGCCGAAGATGATTTCGCCGAGCAGCATGTTGAAGAGCGCGATGCCGCCGGCCAGCGGGGAGAGCGACGAGTGCATGGCGTTGACGGAGCCGTTGGAGGCGGCGGTCGTGGCATTGGCCCAGAGCAGCGACGGGGTGAGGCCGAAGCGCACCTCCTTACCCTCCAGCGCGAGGCTCGCGGCGCCGGGCGAGGCGGATTCACTCCAGAGCGAAAGCCCGAGGGCTCCGACAAAAAACGCCAGCATGACGGCGAAGATCACCCAGGCATGACGACGCGCACCGACGAGGCGGCCAAAGGCGTAAACGCAGGCGGCGGGCAGCGCGAGGATGGCGAGCGTCTGGAGAAAATTGGACAGCGGCGTCGGGTTCTCGAAGGGATGGGCGGAGTTCAGGCCGAAGAAGCCGCCGCCGTTGGTGCCGAGTTGCTTGATGGCGATCTGTGAAGCGGCCGGGCCCAGCGGGATGACCTGTTCCGCGCCGGCCAGCGTGGTCGCCACCGGGTAAGCGGCGAAAGACTGCACGACACCCTGCGAGACGAGCACGACGGCGAGGATGAACGACAGTGGCAGCAACAGGTAGAGCGTGGAACGGACGAGATCGGCCCAGAAATTGCCGAGGCCGGTGGCGGACTTGCGGCTGAAACCGCGGACGAGCGCGGCCATGACGGCGAGCCCGGTCGCGGCGCTGAGGAAGTTTTGCACGCCGAGCCCGGCCATCTGCGTGAGGTAACCGAGGGAAGCCTCGCCCGAGTAGGCTTGCCAGTTGGTGTTGGTTAGAAAGGAGACGGCGGTGTTGACGGCAACGCCGAGTGGCACCGGACCGAAGCCCTGCGGATTGAGCGGCAGGTGGGCTTGCGCGAGCTGGAGCACGAGAATGATCGCTCCACCAAGCAGGTTGAAAGCAATGAGGCCCCCGGCGTAGCGGCGCCAAGTCAGGTCAGCACGGTCGTCGATGCCGCCGAGGCGGTAGATCGTCCGCTCGACGGGCCGCAGCCAGTTGAGCCAGCTGGGAGGCTCACCCCGCAGGACGGCGGCGAGCCAGCGACCGCCGATCACGGTGGCGGCCAGAAGCGAACCAAGGAAGAGCGCGAGGTAGAGAGGGTCCGATGCAGTCATGGGCACAGGATACCGCCGCGCGACCGCGCGGACTAATTAAAGGACGGGGTCGGGGCGTTAAGAAATCGCTAAGGAGACAACGGGTCAGGCGGGAGCACCGGTGGCTCGACATGGCTGCGGACGGCGACAGCATCGCGGCAAATACCCTATGAAATTCCTGCACCTTAACTTCATCCCCCGCAGCACCGATTTCGCCCTGCTGGTGCTGCGCGTCTGGCTCGGCCTCACCCTGTTGCTCAATCATGGCCTCGCAAAACTCACGGGGTTCAGCGAGCTGGCGACGAAGTTTCCCGATCCGCTGGGCGTCGGCTCCACGCTCAGCCTCGTGCTGGCGGTCCTGGGCGAGGTGGTCTGCGCGGCGTTGCTCACGGTCGGGGCGTTCACGCGGTTTGCGGCGGTGGGCATCGCGATCACGATGGGCGTGGCATTTTTCATGGTGCACGGCGGCAAGCTCGCGAACCCGGGCAGCGGCGAACTGGCGCTCATTTACCTCGCGGGCGCGGTGACGCTCCTGCTGGCGGGCGGCGGGCGTTTCGGGCTGGACCGGAAGCTTGGCGCGACCGGTTGAACGCTAGAAACGGATTGGCAGCCGCCGGCGGGGCGGCATCGTCGCCGCGATGAATCGCACCGACCGGCTAGTCGCGATGGTGATGCACCTCCAGGGGAGGCGGGTGGTGCGCGCGTCCGAGCTGGCGGAGCACTTCGAAGTCGCGGAGCGCACGATCTATCGCGACATCGCGGCACTCGGCGAAGCCGGCGTGCCGATCTCGGGTGAGGCGGGGGTCGGTTACAGCTTGCTCAAAGGCTACCAACTGCCGCCGGTGATGTTCACCGCGGAGGAGGCGTCATCGCTATTTGTCGGCGGCGAATTGGTGAAGCAGCTGACGGATGCATCACTGCATGCCCCGATGGGTTCGGCGCTGGCCAAGCTGCGCGCGGTTCTGCCGCGGGACCGGCAGGACCACGTGGAAAAACTTGTGAGCCGCACGCTGATCTTCGGGCATGGCGGGCGCGCGGCGCCGGAGGTGGCGGGCCAGCGCTGGCTGATGACCGTCCAGCAAGGAGTGGTGCTGCGGCGCGTGTTGCGGATGACTTATTGCGGTCGCGACCGCGAGGAAGAGACGCTGCGCGACGTGGAACCGCAGGGTGTGGTGTTTTACGGTGGCGCGTGGTATCTCGTGGCGTGGTGCCGGTTGCGGCAGGATTTCCGGCATTTCCGCATCGATCGCATCCGGCGGCTGGAGCTGCTGCCGGCGGTGTTTCCGGCGCGCGATGGATTTTCGCTTGCCGAGCATATGCGGCAGTCGGACACCCACGAGCGCAGCACGGAGGTGCGCGTGTGGCTGGCCCGCCGGGTGCAGGAGCGCGCGCAACGCGAGAGCTATGCGACGCTCATTGCGGGCAAGGTGCGCGACGGCGGCACGGAGTTTACGCTCTACACCTACTCGCTCGACTGGATCGCGCAGTGGCTGCTGTCGTTCGGCCCCAGTGCCGAGGCGGTGGCGCCGGCGAAGCTGCGGCAAAAACTGCACGCGCTGGCGCGGGAAGTGGCAGACAAGCACACGGGGTAGGGCGATAATCGTTCTCGTTCTCTTAATCGTAATCGTTCTCGGGATGACGGCCGCGATTTGAACGGAAAATACGGGGAGAACGAGAAAGAGTAGGAGAACGAGAATGATTTTCCGAGGGGCCAAACCCTCCTGACATAACGCTGTCAGGGCGGTCGGTTAGGATGGTGCCACTATGACGACCCCGACCTCCGCCATCCGAGTCACTGAGATCGCTTTCACGGCCTATCCCGTCACCGACATCGCCCGGGCCCGGGCTTTTTACGAGGGCCTGCTCAACCTGAAGACCGGCGTCGTGTTCGAGCACGGCGACAAGGCGTGGATCGAATACGACATCGGCGCCGGGACGATCGCGATTTCCAACATGTCCGGCGAGCAGTGGAAGCCCTCGGCTGATGGACCGAATATCGCGCTGGAGGTGGCGGACTTTGATGCGGCGGTCGCGACGTTGCGGGCGGCGGGAACAAAATTCGCCATCGAGCCGCTGGACTTTCCCTCGTGCCGGATGGTTGGGGTGCTCGATCCCGATGGGAATGGACTCATGATCCACCAGCGCAAACCGGCGCAGGTTTGAGCGGACAACGAGCGTCCGATCGCAATGGAGCACGCGTATGAACCCTGACGATTTTCCGGTCTTTCCCTCGCCGTTTTTTGCCGGGCTGGTCACGCACCGGCTGTTTGCGACGTGGGATTTTTATACGGAGCAGCTTGGTTTCCACACCGTGGCCGAAGGCGGCGGCAGTGTGCGCCTGCAGCACCCGTGCGGGGCGCAGCTGATGCTGATGCAGGATGAGAGTGGCGTCACGCCGGCGGAACTGGTGAGCGCGGCGAATGGCCGCGGATTCTGGCTCACGCTGGAAGTGCCGGACGCGGATGCGACGCGCATGGAACTGGCGGCGGCGGGCGTGCCCGCGCAGAGTTTGCCGGCCGCGGCGTGCTGGCCGCGGGGAAGTTTTGCCGTATGCGATCCGAATGGCGTCCTCATCGTCATCGCGCCGCGAGCTTCGTTGGTGAAACGCACGGCGGCGGGAGCTGACAGGGCAGTGGCGGTGGCGTGAGATCTCAGGTTTCTGCGGGATGCGCGGACGCCAGCGAACGCGGGGCACGCCGGGTGCGCATCCACGCCTTGAAGTGTTCCATGTAAATATAGAGCACCGGGGTGAGATAGAGGGTGAGGAGTTGCGAGATGATCAGGCCGCCGACGACGGCGAGGCCGAGGGGCCGGCGGGACTCGGCGCCCGCGCCGATGCCGAGGGCGATGGGCAAGGCGCCGGCCAGGGCGGCAAAGGTGGTCATCATGATCGGGCGGAACCGGGTGAGGCAGGCCTCGTGGATGGCTTTCTCCGCGGAGAAAGCGGCGCGGGGGTCGCGCTCGATGGCGAGGGCGAAGTCGATCATCATGATGGCGTTCTTTTTGACGATGCCGATCAACAGGACGAGGCCGACGTAGCCCATGATGTTGAGTTCCTGGCCGAAGAGCCAGAGCGTGAGCAAGGCGCCGAAGCCCGCGGCTGGCAGGCCCGACAGGATCGTCAGCGGATGGATGAAATCCTCATAGAGAATGCCGAGGACGACGTAGATCACGAAGATGGCGAGGATCAGCAGGAGGCCGATGTTGCCGAGGGATTGCTGGAAGGCCTGCGCCGTGCCGAGCAGCGTGTAGGTGATGGCGGGCGGGAGGCTGGCCGCCGCGCGGCCGACGGCCGCGGTGGCGTCGCCGAGCGAGGCGCCCGGCTTGAGATTGAAGGAAAAGGTGACGGACGGCGACTGGCCGATGTGGCCGACGCTCAGCGGGCCGACGGTGTGGCGCACGGTGGCGACGGTGGCGAGTGGCACCAATTCCCCGCCCGAGGTGCGCAGGTGAAGGCTGTTCAGCGCGGCTGGATCGCCGGCATGCTCGGGCGCCACCTCGAGGATGACGTAGTATTGGGCGGTCGCGGTGTAGATGGTGGAAACCTGCCGCGTGCCGAAGGCGCTGTAGAGCGCCGCCTCGATGTCGCCCGGGGAGATGCCGAGCATGGCGGCGCGTTCGCGCTGGATCTCGACCTTGAGCTGCGGGCTGGTGACCTGAAGGTCGGAATTGATGTCGGTGAGCTCCGGCACGTGGTGGAGCTGTTGCTCAAAGTCCGCGGCGGCCTGATAAAGGCGCGGAAGGTCGGAGCCGGAGATCGCGACCTGGTAAAGTGATTTGGAGGAAACCCCGCCGATGCGCACGGTGGCGGGCACCTGCGGGTAGGCGCGGATGCCCACGACCTTGCCCAGCTGGCCGCGCAACTGGTTGACGATGTCGAAGGCGGAGGCGCGTTGCTGGCGCGGCTTGAGGCGGACGATCAGCGAGCCGCTGTTGGTGCCGGAACTCGTCCCGCCGCCGATGGAGCCGGCGACGGCCTCGACGTCAGGGTGGGCGGCGACGATCCGGGCCGCGGTGTCGACGTAGCCGCGCATGGCCTTGATGGAGGCGCTCTGCGCGGCCTCGATGTTGATGGAAATCAGCCCCTGGTCGTCGGTGGGGATGAAACCTTGCGGGAGCTGCAGGAAGACCGCGGCCGTCAGGACCACGGAAAGGGCGGCGGAGCCGAGCGTGGCGAGCCGGTGGCGCAGGCAGAAGTTGAGCGTGCGTTCGTAGAGCCGGTGCATGCCGTTGAAGAACCGTTCACTGGCCTGGTAGACCCGGCCGTGGTTCGGCTCGTGCGCGCGCAGGAAACGGCTGCACAGCATCGGCGTCAGGGTCAGCGAGACGAGGCCCGAGACCAGGATCGAGGCGGTGATGGTGATGGCAAACTCGTGGAGCAGGAGACCGAGGACGCCGCTCATGAACATCAGCGGGATGAAGACGGCGACGAGCGAGACGGTCATCGAGAGGATGGTGAAGCCGATTTCCCGCGAGCCCCGGAGGGCGGCCTCGCGCACCGGCAGCCCGCGCTCGAGGTGGCGGACGATGTTTTCCAGCATCACGATCGCGTCGTCGACCACGAAGCCGACCGAGAGCGTGAGCGCGAGGAGCGAGAAGTTGTCGATGGTGAAGCCGCAGAAATACATCACCACGAAGGTGCCCAGCAGCGCCAGCGGGATGGCCACGCTGGGGATGATCGTCGCGGCGGCCGAGCGGAGGAAAAGGAAGATGACGAGGACGACGAGGGCGACGGAAAGCATGAGCGTGAACTGCACGTCGTGCACGGATTCGCGCACGGCGGCGGAGCCGTCGCGCATGATTTCGAGTTGGACGGCGGGGGGCAGCTCGGCGCGGAACGCGGGCAGGCTGGCCTTGATGCGGTCGACCACCTCGACGGTGTTGGCGCCCGCCTGCTTCATGATGGAGAGCATGATGGTGGGCCGGCGCTCCGTGCCGCTGTAGTAGGTGCTGGCGACCCGGTTGTTTTGCACGCTGTCGATGACGGCGGCGAGTTCGCCGAGGCGCACCGGCGAGCCGTCGCGCCAGGCGACGATGACCTGGCTGAACTCCGCGGCGCGGGCCAGCTGGCCGGTGGCGGTGATGGTGAAGGTCTTGTCATGGCCGTCGATCTGGCCGGTCGGCTGGTTGACGTTCTGCGCGGCGAGGGCGGCCTGCACCTCGGCGATGGTCACGCCCCGGGCGGCGAGGAGGCGCGGGTCGAACTGCACGCGCACGGCGTATTTCTGGGAGCCATAGACGTTCACGTCGGCCACGCCGGAGATCATGGCGATGCGCTGCGCGAGGATGTTCTCCGCGTAATCGTCCACCTGGGACAAGGGCAGCGTGGGCGAGCTGAGCGTGAGGAAAAGGATCGAGCGGTCGGCGGGATTGGATTTCCGGAAGGACGGCGGCGAATTCATCTCGGAGGGCAGCGAACGCTGGGCGCTGGAGAGGGCCGTCTGCACGTCCTGCGCGGCATCGTCGATGTTGCGGTTGAGGGCGAATTGCAAGGTGATGCGGGTGCTGCCGAGCGAGCTGACGGAGCTCATCGAGTCGATGCCCGCGATGGTGCTGAGCTGGCCCTCGATGGGCGTGGCGACGGCGGCGGCCATGGTCTCGGGGGAGGCGCCGGGGAGGGAGGCGGAGATACTGATGGTCGGAAACTCGACATTGGGCATGTCGCTCACCGGCAGGGTGCGGTAGCTGATGACGCCAAAGACGAGGAGCGACACGGTGAGCAGCGTCGTCATCACCGGCCGGCGGATGCAAAGCTCGGGCAGGTTCATGGCGTTTGACCGGCGGGGGCCTTGGTGGCGACGGTGACTTTCGTGCCCGGCATGAGCCGGAGCTGGCCGTCGGTCACGACGGTTTCACCGGGCTGGACGGCATCGAGGACGACAATGTCGTCGCCCGCGGTCACGCCCGTGTGGACGACGCGGACCTCGACGGTGTGATCGGCTTTGACGATGAAAATCTGGTTGCCGGCCTGGCCGGCGACAATGGCGGTGGCGGGGACGGTGAGGGCGGCGGGCAGGGTGCCGACCTGCACGACGACGTCGACGAACTGGCCGGGCCAGAGGGCGCCGTCGGCGTTGGCAAATGTCGCGCGCAGGGCGATGGTGCCGGTGGTGGGGCCGACGGTGTTGTCGAGAAAGTCGAGCTGGCCCGTCACCGGGACGCGGCCGGCGTCCTTGGTCTGGACCGTGACGGCGACCGGGCCCGTCGCGAGGGCCGTGCGGACGGCGGCGAGTTCGGATTCAGGCAGGGAAAAGACCACGCCGATGGGGGCCATCTGGTTCAGGGTCAGCAGCGGCTGGGCGGAGTCGTTGGCCTTGACGAGGGCGCCCTCGCGCTGGCCGAGGCGGCCGGTGCGGCCGGAGATCGGGGCGTGGATTTCGGTGTAGTCGAGGTTGAGCTGGGCGGTGGCGAGGGCGGCCTCCTGCACCGCGACCGTGGCGCGGGCCCCCGTGGCCGCCGTGACATACTGCGCGAAATCCGAGTCCGAGACCGCATGCTGGTCATAGAGCTTGGCGTAGCGCTCGCGGTCGCCCTCGGTTTTCTCGGCATTGGCGCGGGCCTGGGTGAGCTCGGCCTTGGCGGAAAACAGCGCGGCGCGATAGGCGCGCTGGTCGAGCGTGACGAGCAGGTCGCCGGCCTTGACCTCGTCGCCCTCGGTGAAATGGATTTTCGAAATCACGCCATCGACCTGGCTTTGGAGGGCGACGGTGTGCAGCGATTGCACAAGCCCGACGCCGTTGAGCGTGACCGGGACCGCACGCTGGATGACCTGGGCCGTGTAAACGGGCACGGTGGTGGTGGTCGGGGCAGGGTGGCGTTTGCAACTCGCGGCGCACAGACACAACGGCAGCAGGATGAATCTCAGCACGGGCAACGGATTGATTTTCATGAAAAGGGACGAGGACGGACGGACAGGCAGGCAAATGACGCCCAAGCGGGGCAAAGGTATCTAGGAATAAGCGGATTCAACCCATATTACGCATTAATCATGGGTCATTAGCGTGGCTGCGCGCCGGAGGGGAACGATTTTTGGGCTCCCCGCTTGCCACGCCTCGCCCGGGCGGTTCACGTTGGACCGCTTATGGCGTTGCTCAGCCTGCTCGATATCAACCTTAGCTTCGGTGGTCCCGCGGTCCTGGAGAACCTGAATTTCCAGGTCGATCCGGGCGAACGCGTCTGCCTGCTCGGGCGCAACGGCGCGGGCAAAACCACCCTCATGCGTGTCATCGCCGGGGAAATGCAGCCTGATACCGGTGACGTTTTCCGCCCCAACGGCGCGGTTTACACGCGACTCACGCAGGAAATCCCGACCGACCTCAAGGGGAGCGTGCACGACATCGTTTACAGCGGCCTGCGGAACAACGACGACCACCACGAGGAAGACTGGGAGCGCGACGTGCGCGTCGAGGATCTCATCGCCCATGTGGCGCTCGACCCGACGGCGCAATTCGAGGCGCTCTCCGGCGGACTCAAGCGCCGCGTGCTGCTGGCCCGCGCACTGGCCGGCCAGCCCGACCTGTTGCTCCTCGACGAGCCGACCAACCATCTCGATCTCGAATCGATCCTGTGGCTCGAGGATTTTCTGCTGTCGGAAAAAATCTCGCTCTTCTTCGTCACCCACGACCGCGCCTTCCTCCGCCGGCTGGCCACCCGCATCGTGGAACTCGACCGCGGCCGGCTCGCGAGCTGGGCCTGTGATTACGACACCTATCTTGTCCGCAAGGAAGAGGTCATGCTCGCCGAGGAAGTGCAGCAGGCGGCGTTCGACAAAAAACTTTCCCAGGAAGAAGCCTGGTCGCGCCGCAAGCCCGGCGCCCAGCGCAAGCGCTCCGGCGCGCGCCTCAAGGCGTTGCAGGCGATGCGTGACGATCGCGCGGCCCGCCGCGACCGCACCGGTAACGTCACCATGAAACTCGCCGAGGCCGAACGCACGGGCGTCAAGGTGATCGACGCCGAGAATCTCAGCTTTTCCTATCCGGGCGGCAAAGTGCTCGTGCGCGATTTCACCACCACGCTCACGCGCGGCGACAAGGTCGGGCTCATCGGCCCCAACGGCGCCGGCAAGACGACCTTCATCAAGCTTTTGCTCGGCCAGCTCGAACCCACGGGCGGCACGCTCAAGCAGGGCACGAAACTCGAGGTGACCTACTTCGACCAGATGCGCGCGCAGATCGACGACAACAAGACCGTCGCCGACAACATCGCCGACGGCAACGAGACCGTGACGATCAACGGCCGCACACGCCACGTGATCAGCTACCTGCAGGATTTTCTCTTTGAGCCCGCCCGCGCCCGCACGCCCGCCCGCGTGCTCTCGGGCGGCGAGCGCAACCGCCTGTTGCTCGCGCGCCTCTTCACCAAGCCCGCCAACGTGCTCGTGCTCGACGAACCGACCAACGACCTCGACGCCGAGACGCTCGATCTGCTCGAAGACTTGCTGGTCGAATACCAGGGCACGTTGCTCGTCGTGAGCCACGACCGTGACTTCCTCGACAATGTTGTCACCAGCACGCTCGTCTTCGAAGGCGACGGCCGCATCGGCGAATACATCGGCGGTTACACCGACTGGAAACGCGAGCTGGAGAAGCGCGCGATCAAGGCGAAGGCGGCGGCGGCCGAAACGACCAAGGCACCCGGGTCAGCGACCCCGGCCACCCCCAAGCAAGGCAAGACGCGCAAACTCACGAACAAGGAGCAGGGCGAATTGGAAAAGCTGCCGGCGAAGATCGAGGCGCTCGAAAAAGAGCAGGCCGAGCTCACGGCTAAACTCGCCGATCCTGATTTCTATAAAAACGAGTCGACGCAGTTCGCCAAAGTGAAGGCCCGGCTCGATGCGCTGGAGGCCGAGCACGCGACGGCATTTGCGCGCTGGGAAGAGCTGGAAGCGGCGAAGTAGGCGAGGGACCGCCCCTCCGGCCAGTTAAGAGGCGGGAGGTGGTGCGACCGGCGCGGGCGGAGTCGGCGCCAGCTTCAGCGTCAGGATTTGCTTCTCGGTGCGGCCATCCAGCCATAGGCGGACCGTGATGGGGATTTCATCGCCGGGGATGCCGAGGCGGGAATTCATCGGGTCCGCCTCGAAGGATTCACCGGCTGGCAGGGTGATTTTCTCCGGCTGCACGACGAAGTTGCCGAGATCGGAATTGAAATCGAGCACCTCGACCACGGCGGGCGTGGGGCCATGATTGGTGAGGCGCAGACGCAGCTGCACCGGCGGAAGGTTGCTGGCGCGCATCGTGGAACGCGGGCCATCAAAGTCATCGCCACCCATGCCGCCGGGTCCGCCGCGACGTCCACCGCCGCCGCCACCCATGCCGCCGCCACCTCCGCCCATGTGGAAGCCACCGCCCCCACCGCCGCGCCGGCCGGATTTGCCGTCTTTGCCCGGATGGCCCCAATGCATGCCGCCGGGCGCGAGGAGCGACTCGACCTCGATCTGACCGGCGAAAAACAGGGCGCTCGCCTCCATTTTCACGATAGGTTTGGGGGCCTCGCCGGCATCACCCATGGCGCCGGGCGGAGGTGGCGGGGGACGGGAATCGCCGCAGGCGCTGAGGCTGAGGACGAACAGAAGCGAAGGCAGGGCACGCCAGAAGGCGGAGTTGGACGCAAAGCAGGCAGGGTAGGAGGAAGGCACGGTCCTATGACGCTGCGGGCGGCGGAAGGTTGCGGGGAAATTATCCCGGTGGTGCGGCGTTGATGCACAGATGCCGCTTGCACTTCGCCCGGCGGTGCAAATGCGTGTTGGCCCGCCATGCCATCTCCTTCCGCCAATTTACGACCGCTGCCCGCGACGGGCTGGCTCGTGCTCATGCTCGGTTCGCTCTCGGCGTTCGCGCCGCTGAGCATCGACATGTATCTGCCGGCGTTTCCGCGGATCGCGGAGGACTTCGGCGTCGAACTCGGGCAGGTGCAACTGACGCTGTCGGTGTTTCTCATCGGCGTGGCGGTGGGGCAGGCGTTTTACGGGCCGCTCTCCGACCGCTGGGGCCGGCGGGCGCCACTGTTGTTCGGCATGACGCTCTTCGCGGCGTCGGCCATCGGCTGCGCGCTGTCGCACTCCATCGGCGCATTGACGCTCAGCCGGCTGTGCATGGCGTTGGGCGGATCGGCGGGCATGGTCATCACGCGCGCGGTGGTGCGGGACAGTTTCAACGAGACCGAGTCGGCGCATATTTATTCGCTGCTGATGCTGGTGATGGGCGTGGCGCCAATCCTGGCGCCGTTGTTGGGTGGACAATTGCTGCTGCTGACGGGCTGGCGCGGGATTTTCTGGGTGATCGCGGCCTTTGGCCTGGTGTGTCTCGGTGCCGTGGCGCGGTGGCTGCCGGACACGCTGCCGCGCGAACGACGCGTGGCGCACGGGATCGGTGAGGCGCTGCGGGTTTACGGGCGGTTGCTGGTGGACCGGCGTTACATCGGCTATGTCACCGCGGTGGGCTGCGCCTCGGGGGTATTGTTCGGTTACATCTCGGGTGCACCCACGGTTTTCATCGAACAGCACGGGGTGACGCCGCAGGCGTTCGGGCTGTTTTTCGGCGCCAACGCGGGCGGGCTCATCGCGGCCTCGCAGCTCAACCGCTGGTTGCTGCGCCGCTCGACCGCGCGGCGAATTCTGCAGGTGGTTTATTCGGTGAACACGGTCGCGGCGCTGCTGCTCCTCGGGCAGGCGGCGACCGGCTGGGGCGGCTTTCCGGCGCTGGTGGTGCTGCTGTTCATCTGCATCGCCTCGACGGGACTGATTTTCCCCAACATCGCGGCGCTGGCGATGACGCCGTTTGGCGCGGTGGCGGGCAGCGCGTCGGCGTTGATGGGCACGCTGCAGTTTGGCATGGGCGGAGTGGCGGGGACGGCGGTGGGCCTGTTGCATAATGGCGATGCGCTCCCCATGGCGGGTGTCGTGGCGGCGTGCAGCGTGATCGGCTGGACGGTGCTGCGCTGGGTCGCGCCGCGCGCGCCCGCGGCCTGACGCGTGGTGGCGGTGGCTTGCGCGCGGGTGGTTTCCGGCAATCTTGGGCGTCACTTTTATGAGTTCCCAATCGAAGCCGCATCGCTGGCCGGTGCATTATGCGTGGGTGGTGGCGGGCGTGACGTTTGTGACGCTGCTCGCGGCGGCGGGTGGGCGGGCGGCGCCGGGCGTGATGCTGCTGCCGGTGGGCAACGAGTTTCAATGGAGCCGCGCGACGGTGTCGGGCGTCGTTTCGATCAATATCTTTCTCTACGGGCTGATCGGGCCGTTTGCGGCGGCGCTTTATCAAAGCCTCGGATTGCGGCGGTCGATGCTGCTGGCGATGTCGCTGGTGGCGGCGGGCTACGGATTGTCCACGCTGGCGACGCACTACTGGCAGTTCGTGGTGCTGTGGGGCTTTGTCGTGGGCGCGGGTTCGGGCATGGCGGCCACGGTGCTGGGCGCGGCGGTGGCCAACCGGTGGTTCACCGAGCGACGCGGGCTCGTGATGGGCGTGCTCACGGCGAGCACGGCGACGGGTCAGCTGGTTTTTCTGCCCTGGCTGGCGTCGGTCGTGACGACGCAGGGCTGGCGCGGCGCGCCGGCGATCGTGGCGATCGCGTGCGTGGCGGTGTTGCCGGTGATCTGGTTTTTCATGCGCGACCGGCCCGAGGATGTCGGCGAGGTGGCATATGGGGAAAAGAAGCTGGAGGCAGTGACCGGCAAGAGCGCGGTGCCGGAAGGACTGCGGGTGAATCCGGCGCGACGCGCGCTGACGGTGCTCGGCGAAGCGGTGCGCGTGCGCGATTTCTGGCTGCTGGCGGGGTCGTTCTTTGTGTGCGGTGCGAGCACGAACGGGCTGATCGGCACGCATTTGGTGTCGGCGGCTTTTGACTGCGGCATCCCGGAAGTGAAGTCGGCCTCGCTGCTGGCGATGATGGGCATCTTCGATCTCGCCGGGACGACGGCGTCGGGCTGGCTCTCGGACCGGTATAACTGCCGCTACCTGCTGTTTGGTTATTACGGACTGCGCGGATTGTCGCTGCTGTTTCTCCCGGCCGCGCTGGTGGGTCCATCGGCGGGACTGATGATCTTTGCGGTGTTTTACGGGCTGGACTGGATCGCCACCGTGCCGCCCACGGTGCGATTGACCGGGGAGATTTTTGGCCGCGAGCGCGCCAGCATCGTATTTGGTTGGGTGGTGGCGGCGCACCAGGTGGGGGCGGCGTTTGCGGCGTATGCAGCCGGGTGGCTGCGCACGACCTCGGGGGCCTACACGCTGGCGTTTACGGGCGCCGGTGTGCTGTGCCTGATTGCGGCTGTGGGCGTGCTGCCGATTGGGAGGCGCCGACGCGTCGCGGTGGCCGCAGCGTAGACGAAGCGCTGGAGCGGGGGAGAAATTGGACTGGCGACGGCGGCGGGCGGTGGCGTAGTGGTGCAGGATGAGCACGACCCCCGATCCCCGCATCGATGCCTACATCGCGGAAGCGTCCGCGTTTGCCCGACCGATCCTGACGCATTTGCGTGAGCTTTTGCACAAGGGCTGCCCGGAGGTGATCGAGGATTTCAAGTGGGGTCGGCCATTTTTCCTGCACCACGGAATTTTGTGCGGGATGTCGGCCTTCAAGGCGCACTGCTCCTTTGGTTTCTGGCATCAGGGAATGACGGCGGTGAACGGCCGCGATGTCGGCGCGCGGCAGCAGCCATTGGGCAGCCTGGCGCGGATCACGAGTCTGGCGGATTTGCCGGACGACCGCGCGATGCTGGGTCATATCCGGCAGGCGGTGAAACTGAACGAATCCGGGGCGCCGGCCCTGCCGCCGCGCCGGCCGCGGTCGAAGCAACCGAAGACGCTGACGGTGCCGGACGATCTCGCGGCGGCGCTTAAGAAAAACAAAAAAGCGGCGGAGACGTTTGAGGAGTTCAGCTACACGAACCGGAAGAATTACGTGGAGTGGGTCGCCAGCGCCAAACTCGCCGAGACCCGGGCGAAACGACTCGCCTCGACGATGAAGCGACTCAGCGAGGGCCGGAAGCAGAACTGGGAGTATGAGGACTGCTGAGGGGCAGGGCAGAACTGAGCGATAAGCGGTAAGCGCCGAGCCGGGATTAGCCGCAAAAAGGCGCAGCAGGCGCAAAAGAATCTGGTATTAAGCCTATCGCTTAAAGCTTACGGCTTAATGCGCCGCGCGGTATCAGCAGATCCGACCGCGTTTGCCGGCGAGGGTATTGGCGATGGGGTTTTCGCCGATCCAGCGTTCGTCGATGGGCTGGCTGGCACGCTGGTAGCGCGTGTCGGACGAGAGGCGCATGCGGTTGGTCTGGTTGTCGAGGCCACCGTGCACGACCGTCATGCCAAAGGTAATGAAGTCACCGGCTTTCCAGTCGGCAGCGGTGAGCCAGCGGCCGCCGAGTTTCTCGCGCAGCGAGGCGGGATTTTTGGTGAGCGAGCCGGGATGGCTCCAGCCGCGCTTGGTGATGACCTTCTCGACCTCCTTCGGGCGGTTTTCGCAGTAGGAGTCGACGTCAACCTCGAGGTAGTTGCGCAGCCGGTCGGATTTTTTGTGCGAGCCTTCGAGGAGCATGACGCCGCCCATATCGAGCGGAGTATCGCCGTAGGGAATCCAGCAGGTGAGGAGCTGGTGTGTGCCGCGGCCCATGTAAACGAGATCGCAGTGCGGCGCGGAACCCTGGCCCTGGCTCAGCGCGCGAAACCACGTGTAGTCAAAGTGGCGGACGGGTTCGCCGAAGAGATTGTCGTAGAAGCCGAGGAGTTCGGGGCCGTAAACGACGCGCTCGACGGCGGCGTTTTGCTTGGCGAGATCGCCGCGGTAGTTGGTGACCTTGCCTTCGCGGCCAATGCCTTCGATGGCGGGGTAGGCCGGATCGAGCCAGCCGTCGGCGGCAAGGCGGTCGCAAACCGAACCACGCGCGGCGTGGATGAGCGCGGGGTCGAAAAAGCCGGGAATGTAAAGGTAGCCGTCGTCCTCCAGCCGACGGCGGAGTTCGGCAGGCTGGTCGAGATAGTCGGCGGAACTGCGCACGAAACCGAAGGCCTCGTCGGAGGTGTCGAGTTCGTGACCGCAGGAGGAAATCGGGAAAGTGACGGGCATGGGGAAAGGGCGATAGCGGTGAGCACTAAGCTTTGAGCCCGGACAGGATAGCAGGCGGGCGGGGCTAAATGAATGGTTGTTCTGGACGCATTCATGTGCTTTTTGGAAATGCGATTTGGTCATGCCGACGAAATTAAACACCTGCCAGCTAGCCGTAGCCGGGACGCCAACTACTCTAGGCGCGGTGACTTTGGCGGGACAGTCGCGCGGCAACCGCGGGATCAACCGGTCGAGCATGCGTGTTCTGGGGAGCTATGCGCTGGTCTATGTCACGGGCGGACGGTGTGAATTTGGCGATGGCCGCGGGCTCCGGCAGACGTTGCGGGCGGGGGATGCGTTTTTCCTGTTCCCCGATGTGCCGCATTTCTACGACCCGGGCGAAGGCGAGCCATGGGACGACATCTGGCTGGTGTTCAACGGACCGGCGTTCGAGCAATGGCGACGCGAGGGGCTGCTCGATCCGGCGGACCCGGTGTGGCACGTGGAGCCGGTGGATTTTTGGCGGCAACGGATCGCGGGCGTGCTCACCGGCGGGAGTGGCGGCGCGGCGGCGCTCGTGGAGGTGACGCGGTTGCTGGCATTGCTCGCGGAGTTGCGCGCGGCGCGAGCCGGCGGATTTGCCGCGAACGTGCAGGAGCCGTGGTTGAAGGCGGCTTGCGCGAAGCTGGAAGTGGCGGAGGCACCGGACTGGGAGCGGCTGGCGCGGGAGTGCGGGCTCACGTATGAGCAGTTTCGGAAAAAGTTCAGCGCGGCGACGGGCGTGCCGCCGGCGCAATACCGGCTGACGAAGCGCATCGACCGGGCGGCGGCGCGATTGCGGGCGGACGATGCGCCGCTCAAGGAGATCGCGGCGGAGCTGGGGTTCTGCGACGAGTTTCATTTTTCGAAATTGTTCAAGCGGCGCACCGGGCTGTCGCCATCGGCGTATCGCACGCAGTTGCGGGGCGCGGGAAACTGGAAAAACTAAAACGCATGCCCGCCGATTACATCTTGGAAACCGACCGGCTGAGGCTGCGGAAATTCACGCTGGAGGACGCGGCGTTTGCGCGCGAATTGGTGAACGACGCCGCGTGGCTGCGCTACATCGGTGATCGCGGCGTGCGGACGCTGGACGACGCGCGCGCCTACATCGGCAAGACGCTGGCGCACTATGCGCAACACGGGTTCGGCGCCTATGTGGTCGAGCTGAAGTCCACGGGCGAGGCGATCGGCAACTGCGGGCTTTTCAAGCGCGAGGGCCTGCCCGGCGCGGACATCGGGTTCGCGTTTCTCGGGCGGTTTCGCGGGCAGGGTTACGCCTTTGAGGCCGCGGCGGCGATGCTCGCGCATGCGCGGGAGCGGTGGGGCATGACGCGAGTCGAGGCTTATACGGTGCCCTATAACACCAGTTCGATCCGGCTGCTGGAAAAGCTCGGCTTGAAACATGAGGCGACGATCCGGATGCCCAACGACACCGAGGATGTGAATCGCATGGCGGTGGAGTTTTAAATGCTAAGCCGCGCGCCGGGGGCACGGTCCGCCCTGACGGTCAGGGTTGGCCGGGGACGGGGAGGTTGAACTCCTTGAGGAGGGCTTCGACCTTGGCGGCGATGTTGGCGTTGGGATCGAGCGGATTGAGGCCGGTGTGGCGCACGGTGCCGTCGGGGGCGATGATCGCGACGAAGGGGATGCCTTGGATGCCGTAGGCGGGGTTGAAGACCTCTTCCTCACTGAAGACGACGTCCCACGTCATGTTCTTGGCCTTCATGAAATCGGCCATGAGCGCCATCTCGCGGGCGGGGTCGTTCTTGGTATCGATGCGATCGCCCAGGTTGGCAACGAAGCCTTGGAGACTCGTCACGCCGAGGAATTGCACGGGGGATTTTTTGAAATGCTCCACTTCCTCGCGGACTTGGGGGAAGGAACGGAGGCACGGGCCGCACCACGTGGCCCAGAAGTCGAGGACGACGACCTTGCCCTTCAGCGCGGAGAGCGTCGTGAAGCCTGGGCGCGAAGACCAGCTGAAGTGAAGCTCGGGGGCGGGCTGGCCGATGAGCTTGGTCTTGGCGGCTTCGGCTAGGAGGGCGCGGTCGATCATGGCCAGGGTCGCATCGATGGAGGCGGCGACCTGGGTGCCGGCGTAGTCGGCTTTGATGGCGAGGAACAGTTCGCGCGCCTTCGCCTTGTCGCCGATCACTTCGAGGTAGAGCGAGGCGCGCATGAGGGCGAAGGTGGCGGCGGCCTCGCGATTGGCGGCGTGCTTGGCGATGAAGGTGTCGAACTCGGCGATTTCGGGCGCGAGGGCGGCGGCGGTCGTGGCACCGGCCTGCATCTTGGCTTTGATTTTCTCGATGAGGGTCTTGAGGTCGGTAAGCGCCTGATCGCTGGTGGGGGCGGACTCGGACTCGACCGGCAGCGGGGCGCTCGCGGCGGTCTGGGCGCCGAGCGGCAGGAGGGAAAACGAGGCGAGCGTGAAAACGGCGAGGAGGGCGCGGGGATTCATGAGCGTGAGGCTGGGAGGAGAAGGAAAACGGTGTGTTCCGGCAAAGCTAATGAAATGAAAAGCCCCGCGCCGGTGAGGGCGCGGGGCTTGAGAACGACGAGGAGGAGGAGAGCGAGAACGATCACGCGCTGCTGCGCGGTGGCTTGCGCGGCGTGGCTCAATGGTCCTGCTGATCGCCGGGGTCGAGGTTGAGGCCGTGGATCGCGATGTGGCGCCAGTGGGCCGCGGACTCGGGGTCGGGTTTGATCAACTCACCGGTTTCGTAGCCTTCGGCGATGATGCGGGCGGTCTCGTTGTTGCCGCGGGCGCCAGCGGCTTCCAAAAATTCGCAGGCTTTGGCTTCGTCCATGGGGACGCCGAGGCCTTGGTGGTAGATGCGGGCGAGTTCGATGCCGGCGTGCCACTCGCCGCGGCCGAGGAGGGCGTAGTCGAGTTGCTCGATGCCTTGCGCGACATTTTGGGGCAGGCCCCATCCGCCGCGGAAATGAAGTTGGGCGAGGCGCAGGAGGTGAATGGGATCTTCCTCGGCGGCTTTTTTCAGGAGTGCGAGGGCGGCGGCGGGATCGGCGGTGAGGCCGCCGCGGCCGGTGGCGAGGAGTTCGGCGTAGCCGGCCTGGCTGCGCGGCGTGGGCTCGCGATGGAGGACCGTTTGGAATTCGACGACGGCCGCGGCGTCGTCACCCAGTGCGGCGTTGAGCACGGCGAGATCCTCGTGGGCGTGCAGAAGGTCGGCCGTGCCGGCTTGTTGCAGGAACTCGCGGGCTTCGGCGACGAGGGCGGGATCGGGTTTGATTGGGTCGACAATTTCTCCCGTGAGCCAGGTGCCGAGTTGGGCGGCGCAGAAGGCGTCGCCGTCTGCGGCGGCGAGGCGGCAGATAGCCTTGGCGTCGGCGCGAGTTTTGGGCGGGAGAAACCCATCGTCGATCATCTCGGCGAGCGGGAGCGCAGCGGGTCGCCAGCCGTAGTCCCAGGCGGTTTGGAAGGCGAGGGCGGCGCGGTGCTGCGTGTCGGGCATGAGGTTGCCAAGGCCGCGAATCAGGCGGGCGCGTTCATAGCTGGCCTCGGCGTAGGCGAGGTGCTGGGGATGTTCGCGATCGTTGGGCACGACGCCGAGATCGAGGCCACGGTCCAGGAGTTCGAGGCGCTGCATGTCCGTGAGTGTGAAACCGTAGGCGGGATCGGCGGAGAGGCGGACGAGTTCGAGAAATGGTTCGGGGAACGGATTGGCGGCATTTTCCTCGCCGGGCAGACTGGCGTAATAACAGGCACGCGAATAGAGCCGGGCGATGTCGGCTGGCGTGGAGGCCACGAGGTGGTGATCGCGATCAATCCTCGGCCATGCGGGCGAGACTTCGAGGAGGAGATTGGCGAGGACGCAGAAATGGCGGGCTTGATCGGCGTCGGTGAGGACGACTTCATCCGCATCGGTCGGAGTGGCGCCGCGATAGTCGCCCGAGGTGGCGATGCTGAGAAACAGAATGGCTTGAGCCCGATCGACCGGACCGTGGGAGCCTTCGTAGTAGATTTTGCCGAGCGCGGCGGCGAGGTGATGCGCGGCGGCGCGGGTGTGGAATTCGCCGTGGAGGGCCGCGTAGGCCCAGAGTTTGAGCTCGGACGTGCCGATGCGACCGAGATCGGGGTCGAGTTTTTGTTCGAGCTGAAACCATTCCCAACCAGCGGCGGCGGTGTTGTAGCGGGGCGGTGGGGTGAGGTCCTGGCGTTTACTCTGGGCGTCGATGAGCTGGCGGTAGGTGGCGATGGCCTTGACGGTGTCTGGCGGAAACAGCCGGCCGTCACGATAGGCGCGGGCGAGGGCGAGGCCGCAGGTGCCGTCGGCCCAGCGGGTGAAGCCTTCGTTGAGAAAGTGCAGGGCTTTGACGGGATCGGGCGTGATTTTGCCGGGAATGCCGTCGAGGTAGGCTTCGGCGAGTTCGCGCACGTAGTGAGGGTCGCCGCGATCGGCGAGCTCGGTAATCAGGGTGATGATGCGCGGGAACTGATTGAGCTGAGGGTGGGTGTTGTAATGCGCGATCAGGGTTTTGGCGGCGTCGGCGTTGCCGTGTGACGCGGAGGCCTCGAGGTAGCGGAGGCCTTGCGCATAGACGTCAGGGAGATCGGGAAAATTGATCTGGGCCTCCCCGAGAAGGCGTTGAGCCTCGGTGTTGCCTTGGGCGGCGAGGGTTTGCAGACGCGCGGTATAGGAGGGCTCGCGTGGCGGCTCGGGCGCGGGCGGCGTGGAGCGGCTGCGCGGCAACCAGGGTTCATTTTCCTCGCGGTCGCGGGCTTCGGCGGCTTCCTGCTCGCGGCGGCGGGCAAGGAAACGTTCTTCCGCGGTGAGTTTGGGTCCGAGGGTTTTTCGGATTTCTGCAACCGTGGAGGAGAAATCGGGGGTGTAGCCGCCAGAGTTGGTGACCGGTGCGTTGAGGCGTTCATCGGCGCGGCGACCGGCGGCGGCGCGTTCATAGGCGGCGGAGCCGTAACGGTAATCGTAGGGATTGTCGGCGTGGAGCAACGCGGGGGTGCATAGCAGACAGCCGGTGGCCAAAAGCGGGGGGAGGCGCATGGTGAAATGTCTGGGTGAGCGAGGCCGGGAGGCAAAAAGAAAAGCCCCGCGCCGGGGAGGGCGCGGGGCTTGAGAACGATCAGGAGGAGGAGAGCGAGAACGTCTCTTACTTCTTCAAGTCGGCGACGGCGGCCTGAGCGGCGGCGAGGCGGGCGACGGGCACGCGATAAGGCGAGCACGAGACGTAGGCCAAACCGATCTTATGGCAGAACTTCACCGAATCCGGGTCGCCACCGTGTTCGCCGCAGATGCCGAGCTTGATGTCCGGGCGGGTCGAGCGGCCTTTTTCGATGGCGATCTTCATCAGCTGGCCAACGCCGGTCTGGTCGATCGAGGCGAAGGGGTTCTTCTTCATGATCTCGGACTCCTGGTAGGCGCCGAGGAAGGAACCGGAGTCGTCGCGCGACATGCCGAGCGTGGTCTGCGTGAGGTCGTTGGTGCCGAAACTGAAGAACTCGGCGGTCTGCGCGATCTCGTCGGCGGTGAGGGCACCGCGCGGGATCTCGATCATCGTGCCGACGGAGTAGTTGATCTTCACCTTCTTCTCCTTCTGCACGGCGGCGGCGACCTCGTGGACGATCGCGACCTGCAGATCGAGCTCCTTCTTGAAGCCGACGAGCGGGATCATGATCTCGGGCTTGGCCTTGAAGCCGGCCTTCGTCGCATCGGCGGCGGCCTCGAGGACGGCGCGGGCCTGCATGCGGGTGATCTCCGGATACTTGATGCCGAGGCGGCAGCCGCGGAAGCCGAGCATGGGGTTGAACTCATGCAGCTCGTGCACGCGGTGCTCGATCCTGGACACGTCGACCTTGAGCTTCTTGGCGAGATCGAGCTGGGCCTCCTTGGTGTTGGGGAGGAACTCGTGCAGCGGCGGATCGAGGAAACGGATCGTCGCGGGGAAGCCTTTCAGCGCCTTGAAGATGCCGTAGAAGTCGTCGCGCTGGTGGCCGAGGAGCTTGCCGAGGGCGGCCTCGCGGTCGGCGAGGTTGTCGGCGAGGATCATCTCGCGCATGGCGTCGATGCGGTCGCCTTCGAAGAACATGTGCTCGGTGCGGGTGAGGCCGATGCCGACGGCGCCGAACGCGATGGCCTGCGCGGTTTGCTCAGGGGTATCGGCGTTGGTGCGGACGGAGAGCTTGGTGGCTTGCGCGCACCACTTCATGAGCTGGACGTAGCTCTTGAACTTCTCGGTGGTCTGCGCGGCCTTGTCGCCGTTGAGGAGGCCGGCGATGATCTCGGAAGGGGCGGTCGCGATCTGGCCCGCGTAAACGAGGCCGGACGTGCCGTCGATGGAGAGGAAGTCGCCTTCGCCGTAGGTCGTGCCGTCGATCGTGGTGGTCTTCTTGTCGTAATCGATCACGACGCCAGCGGCGCCGCAGACGCAGACCTTGCCCATCTGGCGGGCAACGAGGGCGGCGTGCGAGGAGACACCACCGCGAGCGGTGAGGATACCCTCGGCGGCGATCATGCCGCGGAGATCTTCGGGCGAGGTTTCGACGCGGACGAGAAGAACCTTCTCACCCTTCTCGGCGGCGATGACGGCGCGGTCGGCGTTGAAGTAGATCTTGCCGGCGGCGGCGCCGGGGCCGGCGGGAAGGCCGGTGGCGATGACCTTGGCCTTCTTGACGGCGGCGAGGTCGAAGATCGGGGCGAGGAGCTGCTCGAGCTGGTCGGCCGGATTGCGGAGGATGGCGGTCTGCCAGTCGATGAGCTTCTCCTTCACCATATCGACGGAGAACTTCAGCGCGGCGGCGGCGGTGCGCTTGCCGTTGCGCGTCTGGAGCATGAACAGCTTGCCTTCCTGGATCGTGAATTCGATGTCCTGCACGTCCTTGAAGTGCTTCTCGAGCGTGGCGCGAACCCGGAGGAGTTCGGCGTAGGACTTGGGCATGACGTCCTTCAGCTTGAGGACGGGCTCAGGCGTGCGAACGCCGGCGACGACGTCTTCACCCTGCGCGTTGACGAGGAACTCGCCGTAGAATTCGTTGACGCCATTGGCGGGATTGCGGGTGAACGCAACGCCGGAGCCGGAAGTGTCACCGGTGTTGCCGAACACCATGGCCTGCACGTTGACGGCGGTGCCCCACTCGGAGGGGATGTTGTATTTCGCGCGGTAAACCTTGGCACGGTCGTTCATCCAGGAACCGAACACGGCGCCGGCGGCGCCACGGAGCTGGTCCCACGGATTGTTCGGGAAGGCTTTGCCGGTGCGCTCCTTGACGAGCGCCTTGAAGCGCTTGACGAGTTCCTGCTGGTCTTCGGCGGTGAGCTTGGAGTCCTCGATGTCGCCGTGGTATTTCTCGTGCTTGAAACCTTCGATGACCGTCTCGAACGGCTCGTGGTCTTCACCTTCGCGCTTTTGGACGCCCATGACGACGTCGCCATACATCTGGATGAAGCGGCGGTAGCAATCCCACGCGAAACGCTCGTTCTTGGTGGAGCTGGCGAGGGCGAGGACGGCCTGGTCGTTGAGACCGAGGTTGAGAATGGTGTCCATCATGCCGGGCATCGAGTCGCGGGCGCCCGAGCGGACGGCGACGAGGAGCGGGGTGCCGGAGGTGGCGCCGAACTTCGTGCCCATGATCTGCTCCATGTTCTTCACGCCGGCTTCCATCTGCGCCTGCAGCGAGGACGGATAGGTGCGCTTGTTGGCGTAGTAGTAGGTGCAGACTTCGGTCGTGATCGTGAAGCCGGGGGGCACGGGCAGGCCGATGCGCGTCATCTCGGCGAGGTTGGCGCCCTTGCCGCCGAGGAGGTTCTTCATCGAGCCGTTGCCGTCGGCTTTGCCGGCGCCCCACGTGTAAACGTATTTGAGGGCCTTGGCGGCGGATTGCTTGGCAGCGGGCTTTTTGCCTGCGGATTTCTTAGCGGAGTTTTTCTTGGCCATGGGTTTAAAAAATGAACGAAATGGCCTCCATCGCAAAGGCTGGGTGCAGGGGTGTCAACCCTCCGGCAGGGCCGCTGCGGGGGCTTATGACAAACCGATGCTTGCCGCGAAGGGAGCGGCGGGTGCACCGCGGGATAACACGAAGATTGCGGCGCGGGATGCACGTGCTACGCTCGGGACATGGATCGGAAGCATTACCCCGCGGGAGTGGTTCGGCTAACATGCTGGCTGGCATCGGGCTTCGTGCTCCTTGCGCTGGCGACCACCGGCCGCGCGGCGCCGGATGCCGCCAAGGCCCGGCAGGGTGACGCGCAGGCGCAATACGAGCTGGCGGCGGCGTATTTCCAAGGCCAGCCGGGCCTGGCGCAAAACGTGCCGCTGGCGTTGGAATGGCTCGGCAAATCCGCGGCGCAAGGCAATGCGGCGGCGAATTACCGGCTCGGGGAGATTTATTTTCACGGCTACGGCGGGGTGACGAAAGACCTCGCGAAAGCGGCGGCGGCGTTTGGCGCGGCCCCGGATTACGAGGAGGCGAAAGTCTATCTCGGCTTCATGTATTTCATGGGCCAGGGCGTGGCGGTGGACGAAGCGCGCGGGATTGCGCTGCTGCGCGAGGCGGCGGCGAAGGGTTTGACCAACGCGAACAAGCTGCTCTGGGAAGCGTATGCCGGCGGAAAACTGAAACCCGTGGACGATGCGGAACTCGGCCGGCTGCTCGAGGCTGGCGTGACGGCGGGCGACATTCGCGCGAAGGAAGCGCTGGGCGTCCGCCTCATGATGGGGCAGGGCGTGCCGAAGGATGTGGCGCGCGCGCGGCTCATGTTGCCCGAGATGGCGGAGCGTGGCTCGGTGCTCGCGGCGAGCGCGCTGGCGCAGGACATCGGCGAGCGGCTGACGAATCCGAAAGCGGCGCTGGATGAGCGCACGCGCGCAGCGCTGGAGGTGCAATTCAAACGCATGGTGCACCTCGTCGCGGTGTTTGGCGGACAAAAAGGCCGCGAGACCTACGTGCAGGTGATTTCACGGCTGACGCCGCTCGCGCTGCTGGCGCCGAAGGAGGCGGACGACAGCATCGTGGTGAATGATGACATCGTCGAGGCGCTGGCGTGGGCGCGGATTTATCGCACCACCGGCGGCACGGACAAGGCGACGCTCGACTGGCTGGCGGCGGGCGAAACCTGGATCGCCGGCTACGGCCGGATCGGCGCCCGGCTGACGGCCAAGGAGCGGATGCTGGACAACGAGCTCGCGCGCGTGGCGGCGGCGGCGAAACCCTGACGGGCGGAGTTGGCCGGCCGGTCGGTCGCGCCTTATTTTTTGAGCCCGCACAACGCGCTTCCGTTTTGGGAAAAACTTCCCAGCATGCGCCTTCCGCTGTGCCGTGAGTGACAACGATCCATATCCCGAAGAGCCCATTTCGCCCGACGAGGCGGAGCTGGCGGTGCGTGGCAAGCCGATGGGCTTTTTCGAGCACCTCGACGAGTTGCGCGGCACGCTCATCAAGTGTGTGCTCACGTTTCTCCTCTTCGCGGGCCTGATCGGCTACTTCCTGCGGGAGTTCAACGACGTGCTGCTCTGGCCGCTGCATAATCTGCAGCAGGAATACCCGAAGCTCGTGATCGACCTCGGCACGACGTCGATCATGGAAAGCTTCAATGTCATGATCCAGATGTGCTTTCTCGGCGGCTTCGTGCTGTCGGCGCCGTTCCTGTTGTTTTTCCTCGGGCAATTCGTGTCGCCGGCGCTGACGCGCAAGGAGCTGAAGCTGGTGCTGCCGCTCTGCTTCGCGGCGCTGGTGCTGTTCCTGTGCGGCGCGACGTTCAGCTATTTTCTACTCGTGCCGAGCACGCTCCGGGTATCGGTCGAGTTGAATGAACTGTTCGGCTTCGTGATGCGGTGGACGCCGGGCAGCTACTACAGCCTGCTCACGTGGCTGGTGATGGGCGTCGGGGCGTCGTTTGAATTTCCGCTGCTGATCGTGCTGCTGATTTACATGGGCCTCATGACGACGGCGTTCCTGCGGAAATACCGGCGGCACGCGATCGTGGTGATCTTCATCATCGCGGCGGTGGTCACGCCCACGCCGGATCCGTTTACCCAGTGCATGTTTGCGGCGCCGCTTTACGTCTTGTTCGAACTCGCGATCATCGCGGGCGCGCGGATCGAGAAGCGCCGGGCGGCCGAGGCGCGGTAAAATGAAATCGTTCCGCCTCCGCCAAGGCTACGGCGGACAGGCCGGCATGACCAAAACGCCGCTTACTTTTTCTTGGCGGCGAGTTGCGCGCGGAGCACCACGCGGAACATCTGGATCGCGAGCCAGAACACCCCGCTCATGCAGGCCGCCGCGAGGGCGCCCCAGAGCGTGATCATCTTCGGGTCGTTCGAAGGGACGTGCGCCTTGACGATCGAAAACAGGTAAAGGAAGAACGCGACGACGAGCACGAGATCGACGACAAGGCTGACGGGCGTAACGAGCTTTTGTTCAGGCTGGGCCATGGCGCGAAAGGAGACGTAGAAGCCCGGCTTTGTCCACGAAAATTCCATGCCTGGCTGATGACGTGGCCGGATTGTTGATAAATATTGTCTTTAAGGACGGAAGCCGGAGATTGCCGCGGATGTCTGGAACATCCGACTCTCCCCAAGCCATAATCACCCGCCGGGTGAAGCGGTTGCGGGCGGCAGTCGTCGCATTGTTGCTGACGGTGATTTTGCTGGGTTCGTTGAGCGCTTATCTGCTGCGTTCGCTGGATCGCGATTACTCGGCGCTGATCGATCGCAGCGTGCCGGTGCTCAATGAGCTGCGGGTGCTCACGGGCGAGACCTTGTCCGCGCAACGTGCGCTGCTGGCCTCGCTCGCGGCGGTGGATGACGAAGGCCGGGTGCGCTCGCTGGTTTACATGGAAGCGCAGATGGCACTGGGCCGGCTGGGGCGGGAGGAACTTATCCGGCGAACAATTTTCAGCGGCGAAGAGGCGATGCTCCGCGAC
This sequence comes from uncultured Opitutaceae bacterium, assembly GCA_964525935.1. Lineage (GTDB taxonomy): Bacteria > Verrucomicrobiota > Verrucomicrobiia > Opitutales > Opitutaceae > UBA2377. Next base: position 465,992 of record CAZGJZ010000004.1, read on the forward strand.
CTCGCGCGCACGGGTGCGGACTACGAGGCGCTGGGCGCCCAGTTTGTGGCGCTCATGAAAGAGGAGCGCGTGAAGGAGGCGCAGCAGTTGCGCAATGAGAAGATCAAGGACGTGATCAAAGCCTATCTCGACGAGATCGAGCGGGCGGCAAAATTTGTCGAAGGCGAAAGCCACCGGGCCCGGGACAGCTTTTCGGGCGCGGTCCAGAGCCAGTCGCGACTCCTGTTGAGCCTGGCGGGACTGCCGATCGCGCTGATGCTGGTGCTGGGGATCGTCGTCGCCGCGTTTGCCGCGATTGCGCTCATGGTGTTTTTCTGGAGCGAACCGGAAAACGGTTCGGCAAACTAAGTGCACCGGCTGCGCCGGCTCAGAGCGTTTTGGGAATGGCGGCGGTTAGGTTTTCGGGCGCACCGGCGGTCACGACCACGTTGTCCTCGATACGCACGCCGCCGAGCGCGAGGTGTTGCTCGACGAGCGGCCAGTTGACGCAGTCGCGGTAACGTTCGCGACGGACGGGATCGTTGAGCAGTTCGGGGATGAAATACAGGCCGGGCTCGACCGTGACGACGTAGCCTTCGGCGAGCGGCAGGTCCATCCGCAGCGTGCGCAGGCACGGGCGCGGGTCCTTGGCGCGACCGGGCAGGAGGCCGCCGGCGTCGCGCACGCCGAGTCCGACCATGTGGCCGAGACCGTGCGGAAAAAACAGCGTGTGCGCCTCCTGTTCGACGAGGGACTCGGGCCGGCCGCGCATCACGCCCATCGCGACGAGTCCGCCGACCATCTCAACGGCGGCGGCGAGATGCAGGTCGCGCCACTCGGCACCGGGCCGGCAGCGCGCAACGGCGTTTTGCTCCGTGCCGAGGACGATTTGATAAAGGTCGCGTTGAAACGCCGTGGGCGGGCCGACGACGTAGGTGCGCGTGACATCGGTCACGTAGCGGTCGAGCTCGGCACCGGCGTCGACGAGCACAAAATCACCGGCCTGCGCGCGGCGTTCGCCGGGCGAAAAATGCAGCACGGCGGAATTGCTGCCGAGACCGACGATGGTGCCGTAGCCGGTGCGCGTGCCACCGTGTCGGAAAAATTCCGCCTCGAGTTCAACCTGCAGCGCCCGCTCGGTCACGCCGGGCTGGAGCAGGGTGCGGAGTTTGGCGTAGCCGGCGGCCGTCGCCGCAGCGCCGCGCCGCAGCAGGGCGAGTTCGGCGGCGTCCTTGGGGCGGCGGGCGTGCGTGAAGTATTCGCGGATTTTCGGCGCACGGGCGGGATCGGCGCTCATCCCGGGCAGCGGGGCGCCGAGCTGGACGATGGGCCGCCCGCGGCGGGCGGCGAGCCACGGGGCGAAATCACTCAGCGGCTCGCCGGGTGGTTGCGTGCGGCCTTCCCAGATGCGCTCGGCTTCGGTGACTTCCGGGACAAACGACCGCCACGTGCCGTCGCGCGGATCGTGGACGACGACCCCGTGCGGGCACTCCAGGCCGGTGAGGTAGTAATACTCGCTGTGGGCGCGGAACGGGTAGGTTTGGTCGGAGTTTTCGGGAAGCGGCACCGGTTCACCGGCGGCGACGAGCAAGAGGGCGTCATCGAGGGGCAGGGCGGCAGCGAGACGGGTGCGGCGGGCGGCGAGCACGGAGTCGGTCATGCGTTCACGGTGGAGCGACAGGCGGGTGCAGGCAAAAACTAAAAAGCCCGGTGCCATGCGACTGGCACCGTTTCGCCGCCGCGATTTAACCGTCGGACCGCGAAATTGGGTTTCACATCCGCGGCGGTGCGGCGCAGGGTGGCGGGCATGCTGCCAAAAACCCTGCGCTGGCTGTGTGTGTGGTCGTTGGTTTCTCCCGTCTGGCTGCTGGCGGAGTCCGCTGCGCCCGCGGTCAGGACGCCACCGCGGCTCGCGGTGGTCATTAGCATCGATCAGTTCCGTTACGATTATCTGGACCGGTTTGCGGCGGTGTTTGCGCCGGACGGTTTCCGGCGGCTGCGGGAGCAGGGGATTGATTTTCGCGACTGCCACTACCGGCACGGCATCACCAAGACCGCGCCCGGCCACGCGCTGATGTTGAGCGGTGTGCACGCCAATGTGAGCGGCATCGTCGGCAACGAATGGACCGACCGCACGACCTGGCTGTCGGTCAACAACGTCGAGGACATCGATGCGCCCCTGGTGGGCGCCGAGCATCGCGCGGGCCTGGCGGCGGGTGGCGTGCTGGAGGCGAAGTCGGGCCGGTCGCCGCGGAATTTCAACGCCACCACGGTCGGTGATGAATTGAAGCTACGGAATGGCGCGAACTCCCGCGTCATCTCGGTGGCGAACAAGGACCGCTCGGCGATCCTGATGGGCGGACGGCTGGCGGATGCGGCGTATTGGGTCGACCGCGGGCGGTTCGTGACCTCGCGTTACTACCGCGCGGCGCTGCCGGATTGGGCGGCGGCCTTTAACGCCGAGGGCCGCGTGGAGAAGAAGTTTGGCCGCGTGTGGGATCGACTGCTGGCACCGGAGATTTACGAGAGACTCGCGGGTCCCGACGCCGCCGCGGGCGAGAATCCCGGCGCGATCGGGTTGACGTTCCCTCGCAAGATCGACGGCGGCAAACCGGAGATCGGCAATGAATTCTACGGCGCCTACTCGCAGTCGCCCGGCTACAGCGAACTGCTCGCAGCGTTTGCCAAGACGGCGGTGAAAGCGGAGCAGCTCGGCCACCATGCGGCGACGGATCTGTTGTGCATCGGGTTTTCGCAGATCGACCACGTGGGGCATTCGTTCGGGCCGGACAGCCAGGAAATCATGGATGCGATCCTGCGCCTCGATCGCGTGCTGGCGGATTTGCTGCACTTCCTCGATGCGGAGGTCGGTGCGGGCAACTATGTCGTCGTCGTCACGGCGGACCATGGGGTGGCGCCGTTGCCGGAGCGGTTGCAGGCGATGAACCGCGGCATCGACTGCGGGCGGCCGGTGGGGGCGGATTTTACCCGCGCGGTGGAGGAAGGGCTCACGGCGCAGTTCGGCGCGCTGCCCGCGCCGCTCTATTGGGTGATGCGCGACGGCTCGGCGTTTCATTTTCGCCCGGAAGCCCTACAGGCGAAAAAGCTCACGATCGCGCAGGCGGGCGAGGTGGCGCGCACGGCGCTGCTAACCCGGCCCGAAATGCTGTCGGTTTACACGCGCGAGGATTTTGTCTCGGGCCGGCCGCTCGATCATATCGGCGAAATGCTGCGGCTCAGTTTCCATCCGGCACGCAGTCCCGATGTGTTGTATGTCGTGAAACCGTTTTGGGTGGAGGCCGGAAAGCTCGGCTCAACGCACGGCACGCCGTTCAACTACGACACGCATGTGCCGCTGCTCTGGTATGGCGCCGGCCTGCCGGCGGTGGTGCACCCCGAACCCGTGGGGGTGGATGATCTCGCGCCGACGCTGAGCGGCATCCTCGGCCTGGCTTCGCCGCCGCAGGCGCTGGGGCGGAAGCTGTTTTGAGATTCGGCGCCAGGGCGCAGCAAGCTGCGCCCCTACTTTCCTAAGGCCAGCTTGGACGGTGGGCGGGTGATGCCGGTGGTCGGCAGCGTGGCGACGAAGATCCCGCCGGCGGGGCAGTAGCCGGGATCGGTTTCGCCGCGGGCGGAGGTGATGAAGAGTTTTTTGCCGTCGGCGCCGCCGAAGCAGCACGAGGTCACGCGGGACGCGGCGACGGAAATCTCGGCGAGCACCTTGCCGTCGGCGCCGTGGTGGCGGAGGCGGTGGCCGTCCCAGCGGGCGGACCAGATGTCGCCAGCGGAGTCGACGCAGAGCCCGTCGCAGGTGCCTTCGTCGTCGAGGTTGGCGGCATAGAAGACGCGGCGGTTGGTGAGGGCGCCGGTCGCGGCGTCGTAGTCGAAGGCGTAGATGTGGTTGGTCGTGGAGCAGGTCCAGTAGAACGTTTTTCCATCGGGCGAGATGCCCATGCCGTTGGAGACGCCGGTGCCGCGGAAGAGCAGGTGCACGGAGCCGTCGAGGTCGAAGCGGAAGAGGCCGCCGCTCTGCGGGGTCTTGCCGATGGTGCCGGCGTAAACGCGGCCGGCGGGATCGGCCATCACGTCGTTGAAGCGTTCGGTGCCAGCGTCGGTGAACGTGCGCACCGAGCGGCAGGCGCCGGTGTCGGGGTCGAAGCGGGCGACGTCATTGATGCGGAAAAGCAGCAGGGCGCCATCGGCCTCGAGGGTAAAACCGCCGACGGTCGGGCCTTGGTAGATGCGCTTCGCGTCGGCGGTGGGTTCGTGCCAGGCGTGCAGTTCACCGGAGATGATGTCGGTCCAGAAAAGAGTTTGGCGGCGGGCGTCCCAGAGCGGATTTTCACCGAGCTGGCAATGGATCGGCACCAACAGTTTGGCAGCAGGCGTGGTCGTCATCGTGGAAGGGTTGAAGCGGAAACAGTTTCACTCAAGCAGCCAGCCGCCGTCGACCACGCAGTTGTGGCCGGTGGAGGCACGGCTGACGTTGCTCAGGTAAAACAAAATGTGATTGGCGACGTCATGCGGCTGGAGACGGAGCGGGAGTGACTGCACACCGGCGAGGTAATCGAGATGCTTGGCGGTGTCGGGGCCGGAGAAATATTCCGCGACCTGGCGCTCGGTGAAAATCCAGCCGGGTGAGACGGCGTTGATGCGGATGCCGTCGCGGCCGAGTTCGCGGGCAAGGCCGGTGGTGAGCCCGAGGATGCCGGCCTTGGTCGTGGAATAGATCGAGCGCTTGGGCACGCCGAGCCGGTAGTTGATCGAGGAGACGTTGACGATCGCGCGGCCGCTGCCGGCGCGAAGAAGATCGAGACTCGCGCGGATGACGAGGTAGTAGGCGCGCAGGTTGAGATCGACGAGCTTGTCCCACTCGGCGGCATCGCCGGCGGCGAGCGAGAGCTTGGGATCGGCGCCGGCGACGTTCACGACGTAATCGAGTGAAGTGGCCCGGCTCCGCAGCGTGGCAAAGGCGCGGTCGATCGCGGCGGGATCGCGGAGGTCACAGGGCAGGACGAAGAACGCAGGGTGCGAGAGCGCGGGCGTGTCGAGCGAGAGGCCGTAGCACGTGGCGCCATTGGCGAGGAGGGCCTCGATGGTGGCGAGGCCGATGCCGGCGGAGGCGCCGGTGACGAGGGCGATCTTGCCGCGGAGATCGGGCAAGTGCAGCGCCGGTGCGGGCGAGGATTCGAGTTTCGCGGGCATGGATCAGTAAACGGAATGGCCGCAAAAAGGCGCAGAAGGCGCAAAGAAAATGCCGTTGTCGTCGATCATGGTTTTCTTGGTGTGCTTCGGGCTCTTCGTGGTGAAAAGACTGCTGATCACCAGTCGACGACTGAGCCGTCGGGGGCGTAGCTGCGACGGGGAACTTCCTGCTCGAAGGGATGCTTGGCGATCGCGTCCTCGTTGATCTCGACGCCGAGGCCGGGGCGGGAACTCGGGCGGACGATGCGACCCTTCTTCTCGACGGTGAAACCCCAGTTCACGATCTCGTCGCGCCATGGCACGTCCTGGTGGACGGCTTCGCAGATGAGGTAGTTGGGCGTGGCGAAACCGAACTCAATCGACGCCGCGGTGCTGACGGGACCCTGCGGGTTGTGCGGGGCGACGGCGACGCCGTAGGCATTGGCCATCGCGGCGATGCGGCGCGCTTCGCTGAGGCCGCCGCAATGCGTGATGTCGGGTTGGATGATGCTGGCGGCGCCGAGCTCAAGCAGGCGCTTGAAAGCAAACTGTGAGACCATGCGCTCACCCGTGGCGATGGGCGTGGACACGGCGTGCTGCACGGCGGCGATGCCTTCCATGTGCTCGGGCCAGCATGGCTCCTCGAAGAAGTAGAGGCCGTAGGGCTCGAGCGCCTTGGCGAAGATGAGGCCCATGCGCGGCGAGGGACGCGCGTGGCAATCGACCATGATGTCGATGCTGTCACCGACGGCCTCGCGCATCGCGGCGACGCAGGCCTCGGCGAATTTCACCGGACGCAGGCCCTCGATCATCATCTGCTCGGGGACGGGCATGGACTTGAACGCGGTGAAGCCATCGGCGACGGCCTGGCGGGCGAGGTCGCCGAAGCGCTTGGCCTCGTTGACGGGCGTCTCGTAAAAATCCTCCATGCGCCCGCCGCCGAGGTGGCAGTAGAGCCGCACGTAGTCGCGCACGCGGCCACCCCAGAGCTGGTGGCAGGGGACGCCGAGGGATTTGCCCAGGATGTCCCAGAGCGCGAGGTCGATGCCGGCGATGGCGGTGCCGCGGACCGCGTCGTTGCCGTGCCAGAAGTGCTGACGATACATCGTCTGCCAGAGGTATTCGATGCGGAGCGGGTCCTCGCCGACGAGGAGCTGGGCGAGATCCTCAATGGCGCCGACGACGCCGCGCGTGTGCCATTCGAGGGTGGCTTCGCCCCAGCCGAAGAGGCCGGGTTCGTCGGTGACGACTTTGACGAAAATCCAATTGCGCATCCGCGCGTGACACACCCGGGTCTCAATCCGCGTAATTTTCATGGGGCGGGGTAGGAGGATGTCGGGCGGTGGGGAGGGTCAACGGTAAAGCGGGCCACAGGCAAGTGACTGGCTAAAGCACTGCGCGCTTGTCTAGGACGGCAGCTACAATAGCTCTTAAATCCTCAGTCTTCCCCTGCTTAGCGCGCCTTAACCATGCAATTTCTCATGCATCCGATTCGCTTCCTGTTGGGTTGTTTGTTGGCGGTGCTTTTGTCCGCCTGTGATAAAGGACGTGACTCACGTGACGAGAATTACGCTGCGGTGGCGGCCGAAGATGCGGCGATGAATGCGGCCATCGCACAGGCCAAAGAGACGTTTCCACAATTTTTAGCTGCGCTCCGCAGTCAGAAGCTCACGCAGCGCAACTTCGCCTTGAAGAAACCGTATGCCGTGGCTGAGGGCGGCCACGAGCATATGTGGATTGAAAGGATCAAGGAAGTTGATGGTGGGTTCGAAGGGATTGTCGCCAACGAAGCTTACGATACAAAATTGGTCAGCTTTGGCCAACGGGTGCGTCTATCGGCGGAAGAGATATCCGATTGGAAGTATGTCGATGACGATGTTTTGGTGGGCGGTTATACGATCCGCTATTTTGTCGACCGGCTTAGCCCGGAGGAAAAGCGAGCTTTGGAGGAGCAGGCAGGTTTCAAAATCCAGTGACGCAAATTTCGCGAAGGCATTACTTCGCGAGACAGTGCCTGCCTGGGGGCGGAGTTTAGTTTTTTGTAAACACACCCAACAGCCCGCCCATTTTTACGATGGTGCCGACTTCGACGGCGATTTGGGTGAGGCGGCCGGCGGACGGGGCTTCGACTTCGAGGACGGCTTTGTCGGTTTCGACTTCGGCGATGATTTCGCCGGCGGCGAAGGTGTCGCCGACTTTTTTGCGCCAGTTGACGACTTTGGCTTCGCTCACGGTGAGGTCGCCGTGGGGGAGGGTGAGGCGCTCGCCGTCGAGAGGTTCAGCTAAAGATGGGGAACGTGCTTCGGCGTTTGTGTCCTCCTTCGCCAAGGCTACGGAGGGTGCGTCCGGTGGCACGGCCACCGGCGCAGAGGGTGCAGGTGCGGATTGAGCGCTGGCGTTCGTTTGTGGCCGGCGCTGTTTGGGTGCTTCGCCGCGGAGGACGGATTTTGCGGTGGCGATGATTTTGGCGACGTCGGGGAGGACGGCTTCCTCGAGCTTGGGATTAAACGGGTGCGGGACGGGTTCGAGGTGGAGGCGGGCGACGGGGGCGTCGAGGGAGTCGAAGGCTTGTTCGCCGACGGCGGCGGCGATCTCGGCGCCGAGGCCGAAAGCGGCGTAGCCTTCGTCCACGACGAGGAGGCGGCCGGTTTTGGCGAGGCTCGCGGTGATCGTGGCGAGGTCGAGCGGGACGATAGTGCGGAGGTCGATGACTTCGCAGTCGATGCCGGCGCGGGCGAGGGTGTCGGCGGCTTCGAGGACGAGCGGGACCATGCGGCCGATGGTGGCGATGGTGAGATCCTTGCCGGCGCGGGCGAGGCGGGCGACGCCGAAGGGAACGAAGTGTTCGCCAGTGGGGACGTCGCCTTTGGAAGCGAAGAGCGCTTTGGGTTCGAGGAAGAGGACCGGGTTTTCGCCGCGCAGGGCGGTCTTGATGAGGCCCTTGGCGTCGGCGGGATTGGAGGGCATCGCGACGATGAGGCCGGGCAGGTGCGCCCAGAGCGCGTGGTAGGTGCCGCTGTGCTGCGGGCCGGCGCTCTTGATGGCGCCGCAGGGGGCGCGGACGATGAGTGGCGCGACCATCTGGCCGTTGCTCATGTAGCGGAGCTTGGCGGCTTGGAGCGGGATCTGGCCGCCGGTCTCGAAAAGAAAATCGACGAACATGAGGTCGGCGATGGAGCGGCAACCGGTCGCGGAGGCGCCGATGGCGGCACCGGTGAAGCCGAGTTCGCAGATCGGTGTATCGATGACGCGCGCGGCGCCGAATTCGGCCCACAGGCCCTTGGTGTGCGCAAAGCTGCCGCCGCGTTCGCCGATGCCTTCGCCGAAATAAAGCGTGTGCGGATCGCGGCGCATTTCCTCGGCGATGCCGTCGCGGACGGCGTCGAGCCAGCCTTGGGTTTGGGTTGCGGTTGCAACGGGTGATGTGGGGCCCTCCTTCGCCAAGGCTTCGGAGGGCGCGTCCAGTGGCTTCGCCACAGGCGCGGCGGGTTCTGACCAGCAGTTTGAAAAGACGGTCGCGGGATCGGGCTGGGCGGAGTTGCGGGCAAACTCGACGGCGTCGGCGATCACGGCGGCGATGCGGGCGTCGATTTTGTCGAGGTCGGCGGGCTTGGCGGCCTTGAGTTCGCCGGTGAGGCGGCGGCGGAAGTTTTCGATGGGGCAGCGCTTTTTCCACGCGTCGAGTTCGGCCTGGCTGCGGTAGACGCCGGTGAGTGGGTCGCCTTCGTGGTGGCCGACGACGCGGTAGGTTTTCGCCTCGATGAGCGTGGGGCCGCCGCCGCTGCGTGCGCGGGCCACGGCATCGCGGGCGGCGGTCCACACGGCGAGCACGTCGTTGCCGTCGACGGCGACACCGGGAATGCCGTAGGCGGCGGCGCGGGTGGCGACCTCGGGATTGCGCGTGACGTTCTTCAGCGGGGTCGCGGTGGCGTAGAGATTGTTTTCGCAGACGAAGAGCGTGCCAGCGGCCTGGGCGCCGGCGAAGTTGAGGCTCTCGTGGAAGGCGCCGTGGTTAACCGCGCCGTCGCCGAAGAACGCGGCGGCGATGTGCTTGGTGCCGCGGGTGCGGGCGCTCAACGCGGCGCCGACGGCGTGGGCGATGCCGCCGCCGACAATGCCGTTGGTGCCGAAGACGCCGTGGGCGGCATCATAGAGATGCATGCTGCCACCGCGACCGCCGCAGCAGCCGGTGGCCTTGGCGTAGAGTTCGGCCATGAGCGCGCGCGGCGTCATGCCCTTGGCGAGGGCGTGGCCGTGGCCGCGGTGCGTGCTGGTGATCCAGTCGCGGTCGGTGAGATGTGCGCAGACGCCGGCGGCGACGGCCTCTTCGCCGATGTAGAGGTGGATGAAGCCGGGCATTTCGCCGGCCTTGTAACGGGCTTGGGCGGCGAGCTCGAACTGGCGCAGGAGCACCATCTGCTCGTAGAGGCGCAGGAGTTCGGCGCGGGAGGGGAGCGCGGCGGGTTTCGGAGAGCGGGTTGCGGCGCGAGAAGAGGAATGCGGCTTGGCGCGGGGAGCGGGACGCGCGGAGCGTTTGGCGGCAGCGCGGGACGACTTGGCCTTGCGGGGTTGGGGTGCCATGGCGGGGTGGCACCATCAAGGGTGGGTGGACGGCGGGGGCGAGTTTTTTTCGGAAGCGATGGGGATTGGCCACGGAGACGCGGAGGCGCGGAGAATCGGAGGGGTTGGACTTTGGGTCTCTGCATCGCCGTGGCTAACCGGGTCGGGTTTGTGTTTGGTGGGGTGCTTTTTTCTCGCGAATGGGGCGGGGTTGGGCGCGATTAGGGGCTACCCCATGAAAGCCGATCTTCAGAACCAGGTGGCACTCGTCACTGGTGCCGCGCGCGGCATCGGGCGCGCCATTGCCCAAGTGCTGGCGGACAACGGTGCCCGCGTGATCGTCGCCGACCTCGACGAGGCGGCCGCGAAGGAAACGGCCGCGGCGCTGCCGGGCGCGACGGCGTTGCGGATGGATGTTTCGTCGGCGACGGAGGTCGAGGCGGGCGTGAAGGAAGCGGCCGCACGGTGTGGACGGATCGATATTTTGGTGAACAACGCGGGCATCAATACGATGAAGCACCGCGTGACGGTGGATCAGTTTCCCATCGAGGAATGGGACCGCATCATGGCGGTGGATTTGCGCGGCGTGTTTCTGGTGAGTCGCGCGGTGACGGCGGTGATGGCCGCACAGGGCGGCGGACGCGTGGTGAACATTGCGTCGGTGCTCGGCATCGTGCCGGCGCGACTGCAATGCGCCTACACGGCGGCGAAGGCGGGCGTCATCACGCTGACGCAGACGATGGCGATCGAGCTGGCGCCGAAAAAAATCGCGGTGAACTGCGTCGCCCCAGGCTCGACGCTGACGGCGGGGACGGAAGGGCTATTCTACGGCAAGGACGCGATCATGCAGGAAAAGGCGCAGCGGATGATCAGCCACATTCCGGCGGGACGCGTGGGCAAGGCGGAGGAAGTTGCGCAGGCGGTGCTGTTTTTCACCGCGCCTGAGACGGGTTACATCACCGGGCAGATTTTGAGCGTGGACGGTGGCTGGACGGCGGGCGGATTTCTGCGGGATTTCTGAGGATGGGGTTGGCCGCGGAGACACGGGGGCGCGGAGAGACGACCGAAACGGCGAATGTAACCTAATAGGTTACAAACGGGTGGTCAGGGCGCCGCGCATGCCAGCGGCGACGATGGCGAGGGTGGCGAGCGAGCTGAGTGGCATGAGGATCGCGGCGAGCAGCGGGCTCATGTGGCCGGAGACGGCGAGGCCGACGGCGAGGGCATTGTAGGTGAGGGAAAAAACGAGCAGCCAGCGGTGCGTGCGACGGCGGATGGCGTCGAGGGCGAAGAGTTGCCGCAGACTCGCGAGTCCCCGGCCGAGATAATAAAAGTCCGCCTTGGTCTCGAGCACGCCACGGTGAATCGCCGGGGTGCCGCGGGCGAAGGCGGCATCGAAGGCGAGGCTGTCGTTGGCGCCGTCGCCGAGCATCAGGGTGTTTTGCCGGTCGGTGGTTTTGAGCCAGTCGGCCTTGGCCTGGGGGGAGCAGCCGCCGAACGCGTTGGCGGACGGCACACCGAGGGTGGCGGCCATGGCGCGGACTTTATCGGAGCGGTCGCCGCTGAGGATGAAGACGTCGTGACCGAGGGCGCGCAGGGCGTCGATTTCGGTGCGGGCACCGGGGCGCGGGGAGTCGGCAAAATGGAAGCGGGCGAGGATGCGCCCGTTGTGGGTGAATTCGGTGTCGTGCGCGGCGAGCTCGGGGCCGGCGGCTGGCGTGGGGAGCGACGACCAGCCGGGACGGCCGAGGGCCCACGTGTCATGCGGGGTGACGAGGCTGACGCCACAGCCGGGGGTTTCGCGTAGCTCGCCGGTGAGGGCGGTCGGAGCGGGACCGGTGGCGAGCAAGGTCTCGCAGAGCGACTGGCTGACGGGGTGCTGGTTGTCACGGACGAGGGCGAACAAGGCGGCCTGCGCGTCGGGCGGGAGCGCGGCGAGAGCGTTGGGGTTTTGCAATTGCGGGGACTCGAAGGTGAGCGTGCCGGTCTTGTCGAAGACGATGCGGCGGATGCGGCTGACGCGCGGCCAGAGATCGCCCTGGCGGACGAAGAGGCCGGCGCGACGCAGGGCGATGGTGGCGATTTCGTCCACGAGCGGAAACGCGAGGCCGATGGCGCACGGGCACGACACGACGAGGACGGCCGTCACGACGGACCACGTGCGGGCGAGATCGTGGCTGCCGAGCCACCAGCCGATGCCGGCCAGCGTGGCGATGGCGATGATGCCGACGAGGTAGCCGGTGATGATGCGTTCGAGAAACTGGTGGCGGAAGGCGTCGCGCTGCGCGGGTTGGAGCAACTCGGCGAGCAGCGAGTCGGCCCACGGTTGGGTGGCGCGGAGTTGCAGGGTGGTGCGGCTGAGGTTGACGGCGCCGGCAGGGAGTTGGGCGCCGGCGGGGTAGTCGCGCGGGTCGGCTTCGCCGGAAATCCATGCGGTGCCGAGCGTGGCGGTGGCGGATTCGAGCCGGGCGGCAACGGGCACGACCTGGCCGGGGCGCAACTCGAAGCGATCGCCGGTGCGGAGCGATTCAACGTCGCGTTCGTCATTGCCGTTCTCCCCGGTGACGGTGACGCGGCCGGGGCGGGGCTGGGCGCGCAGCAGACGGCGCCGGTTGCGTTCGACAGCGGCGACCTGGGCCCAGCGGCCGACGAGCATCAGGAGGATGAACGCGCTGACGAAGTCGAAGTAGACGAACGCCTCGTCGTGCGTGAGCCAGCCGTAGAGCGAGCCGAGGTAGGCGCCGGTGAGGCCGAGGGCGATTGGGAGGTCGATGGACACGGCCCCGGCGCGGAGGCCCAGCCACGCGCGCCCGAGAAAATAGCCGCCGCCCGCGAGCACGCTCAGCGTGCCAAAGGCCATGGAAAGCGTGCCGAACAGGCGGGCGTATGCGAAGGACTGCTCCATGCCGAAATACACCGGCAACGTGAAGAGCATGACATTCATCGCGAAGGCCGTGCAGAGGCCGATGCGGCGGATGAGGCTGCGGCTTTCGGGTTCGGCGGTGTCGGCGTTGGCGGGACCGACGACGTAGTTAAACGCGTGAAGTTTGCGCGCGAAGGCGGCGGCGTCGAATTCGGCCGGCAGCCAGCGCAGCCGCATCTGGCCGAGCTGGGCGTTGACGATGATGTCGCGGGCGCCGGGCGTTTGCTGGAAGAGGCGCTCGATCAGCCACACGCAGCCAGCGCACGAGATGCCCTGGAGATCGAGGGTGAGTTCAGGCACGCCGGGCGTGGCGGCCTGCTCGGCGACGCGCTGCGCGGTGGTGAGCCAGGAAAAATCGCGGGGCTGGAAGACGGCGGGATCGGCGGGCGCGGTGAGGTTGTCCTTGAGCCGATAGTAGCCGTCGAGGCCGTGTTCGTGGACGAGGCGGTGGACGTAGGCACAGCCGGCGCAGCAGAAACCGGATTCGCGCGTGCGGGCGTCGGGGAGCGCGGCGCCGCAGTGGCGGCAGGCGGGAGTGACACGACTGGCGGAGTCGTCCCGAGGCTGAACGCGGACTGGCGTGGCGACACTCATGTCAGAAGCAGACGAGACTGTTCACGTCGGGACCGCTGAAGCCGAGGGTGGCACGCAGGCGCCACGCGAGCACGAGGGCGGTGGTCAGCGCGAGGGTGACGCGCACGCGGCCGAGCCACAGCGGCGAGAGCTTGCCGCGCACCCATTGGAACTGCGACTGCGCGAGCCAGAGCAACGGCACGGTGCCGAGGCCGAAGGCGAGCATGAACTCGACGCCGCGCAGGGCGGAACCGGAGAGCAGCGCGAGGGTGAGAAGAAAATAGAGCGGCCCGCAGGGCAGCAGCGGAGTGGCGAGGCCGAGAGCGGCGGCGGCTTGCACGCGGGAACGGCGGCGGAGCCAGGGGTTGAACCGCAACGTGAACCGGCTGAGGAAGGCGGGCTTGGGGAGATGACGGTCCCAGCGCAGGGCCAGGGCGATGAAGAGCAGCACCAAAACCCACGGCAGCCAGCGCAGCGCGGTGTGGTTGAGCAGCGTGAGCGGGACGCGGCCGAGTCCGCCGGCGAGGGCGCCGAGCGTGGCGTAGCCGGCGAGCCGGGTGAGGTGGTAAACGCTGCTAACCGTGTGCGCATCGGCGGGCTCACCGCGCTGCGGCATGAGCGAACATGCGAGCGGGCCGCACATGCCGGCGCAGTGCAGGCTCGTGACGAGCCCGGCGACGAACGCTGCGGCAGGGGAGTTGATGGCGGCGAGTTCCATGGAGAGCGGTCAGCGATCAGCTTTCAGCGGTCAGCTGGGACGGCGCGTTGGGATGGCCGCGCTTGGAGCGGGACCTCGGCAACTTTGTTTTTGGAGGCGAGGGTGATCCAGGCGGTCCACACGCCGATTTGGACGGCGAAGGCGAGGACGACCCAGAGCCAGGGTTTGCGGCGCGCGGGATTGATCATGGGATTATTCCTCCGAATCCTCGCGCAGCAGCTTCGCGTCGGGGCCGAGAAATTCGACCTCGCGCTCAAGGGTGAACGAGCCGGCGTCGTCGGTGACGAGGATGCGGAATTTGAAAGGTCCCGTGTAGCGATCGCGCGAGACTTGCAGCACGAGCGGGCGGACGACCTCGCCGAGCGGGGCGACGGTGACGAGTTCCGTCAGGCCGGTTTGCACGGCGAGTCCCGCGGGCTCGAGATGCAGCTGGAAACTGGCGGGCACGCTGCGCTTGTTGACGAGCCGGACGAGGAACTGGTTGCGCACGGTGTGGGCATCGACGAAATACGGCGCGCCGGTGATGCGGGTGAGGCCGATGACGGCGGGCTTGATGGTGGAGAGCGCCCAGCCGGTGACGAGCGCGCCGATGAGCAGGAGCACGCCGTAGAGCATCGTGCGGGGTCGCAGCCAGCGCGTCGTGCCGCCGGCGAAGCGGGTTTGGGAATCGTAGCGGATGAGGCCGCGCGGCTTTTGGATGCGGGTCATCACATCGTCGCAGGCGTCGATGCACGCGGTGCAGCCGATGCACTCCAGCTGCAGGCCCTGGCGGATGTCGATGCCGGTGGGGCAGACGTGGACGCAGCGCAGGCAGTCGATGCAGTCCCCTGATTTTGAAGGGGACGCAGGGGGCGTATGGGACTGATGGAGTTTGCCGCGCGGTTCGCCGCGGCGGGCGTCGTAGCCGATGACCATCGAGTGGTCGTCGATGAGGGCGGATTGCAGGCGGCCGTAGGGGCAGATGACGATGCAGAGCTGTTCACGGAACCACGCGAAGTTGAAGTAGAGCAGGCCGGCGAAAACAAAGACGAAGCCGAAGGCGCCCCAGTGGGCGGCGGGCTGCTCGCGCATCATGGCCCAGAGCTCCGGCAGCGAGACGAAGTAGGCGAGGAACAGGTGCGTGATGAGGAGCGAGACGACAATGTAGAGCGCGTGCTTGAGCGTGCGCTTGAAGATCTTTTCCGCATCGAGCGGGGCGGCGGCGAGCTTGCGGCGGGCGAGGGCGTCGCCCTCGATCCAGCGTTCGATGCGCCGGTAAACGTGGTCGAGGAAGACGGTGTGCGGGCAGGCCCAGCCGCACCAGATGCGGCCGAGCAGGGCGGTGACTAGAAACAGCGAGAATCCGACGCCGGTGATGAGGAAGAACGCGAGCCACAGGTCCTGCGCCGCGAGCGTCCACCCGAACAGATGGAAACGCCGCGCGGCCACATCGAGGAACACGGCGGGGAAACCGCCGATCTTGATCCACGGCAGCGAGAGATAGAAGGCGATCAGCAGCAGGGCCGAGACGCGGCGGGCGCGCGCGAAGCGGCCGGATACATCGGCGGGAAAGACGAACGGCCGCGAGCCATCTGATCCGATGGTGGTGACGGACTCGAGGCTCGGGCGCGGTGCGGCCATGCGGCGGGTTACTTGGGCTCCTCGTGATGGCTCAGGATGTAGGCCACGACTTCGGAGGTTTTCTTGGCGCCAATCACCGGGCCCCAAGGCGGCATGCCCTTGTCGAGCACGCCCTTGTCGACGACCTTGATCAAGTCGGTCGGGTGGGCGCCGTGAATCCACACCTGATCCACGAGGTTGGGACCAATGCCGCCCTCGTCGAGGCCGCGCAGGCTTTCCTTGTGGCAACTGACACAGGTGGAGTTGAACGTGGCGCGACCGGCGTCAACGAAGACGGCGTTGCGGCTCATCTGCCACAGCGTGGCGTCGTCGAGCTGCGTGGCGGAGGAGGCGAGCTTCACGGCCTCGATGCGGGTGAGGTCGTTTTGGAGCGCGGCGATGTCGGAGGTGCCGAGGCCCGAGCGGTAGTAGTAGAACCAGTAGCCGAGCCAGAACACGATGGCCCCATAGAAGGTGAGCAGCCACCAGTTGGGGAGGCGCTTGTCGTATTCCTGGATGCCGTCGAAGACGTGCGGGCGAATCGCATCCTCCTTGGACTCGGGCGTGGGCTTAGGCGCGGTGCTCATGGTCGGTGAGGGAGGCTGGTTCGGTGGTGAAGGGCAGGTTTTCCATGCGGGTGACCTGCGCGCGACTCATGCGCAGCGCGCGCCAAACGATGGCGGCGAAGATCGTCGCGGCGGTGACAAAGGCGACGATGGTGCAGAGGGCGGCGTAGTCTTCGAAGATGAGGCGGCGGAACATGGACGACGAAGTTGAGAGTTGAGGGATGAGAGTTGAGAGCGGATCAGCGGGTGGACGCGGCCTGGGTCGCGGGCGGCTGCGAGGCGCCGAGTTTTTGCAAGTAGGCAATCAGGGCCACGACCTCCTTCTCGGGGGCGATGTAGGCGCCGGAAGTGCGGAGGTTTTTGGCGATGCCTTTGGACTGCGCGGCGACGTCGTCGAAGATCTGTTGCGCGGAGAGCGGGCCGTAGGGCACGCCGAGCGTGCGCTGCACGTTGATCTTGGCGGGCAGGGCGGCGACGTCGGTCTCGTTGGTGAGCAGCCACGGATAATTGGGCATGTTGGAGCCGGGCGAGATGCTGCGCGGGTCCTCCATGTGGCGGAGGTGCCAGACGTCCGGATACTTGCCGCCGAGGCGGGCGAGATCGGGGCCGGTGCGCTTCGAGCCCCACTGGAACGGGTAGTCGTAGATCGATTCGCCGAGGCGGGAGTAGTCGCCGTAGCGCAGCACGTCGGGGACGAGCGTGCGGATCATCTGCGAGTGACAGTTGTAGCAACCCTCGCGGACGTAGATGTCGCGGCCGGCGAGCTCGAGCGGGGTGTAGGGCACCTGCAGGCGGTCCTCGACGTTGGCGGCCTTGTGCACGAGCACGGTCGGGATGATCTGGATGAGGCCGCCGGCGACGACGGCGATGAACGTCAGCACGGTGAACGGCAGGGCGTTGAGCAGCAGGCGTTCATACCAGTCCTGCCAGACCTTGCCGCGCGAGTGGACGTAGGCGACGCCGACGATGGCGGTGAAAACCGCGCCGACGAGGCCGGCGGTGCTGGTGAAGTCGCCGCCGAGCATCCACAGCGTGGAGAAGCCCACGAGGAAGACCGAGAGGAGCACCGGGGCGTTGAGGAAGGTGCCGCGGAAAAGTCCGAAACGCGCGGGCGCCTGGGCGGACGGGGCGGGTTCAACGTAAACCTCCACCGTGCCGTCGACGGGCTGGGCGTGGCGAACCGTGCGCCAGAGGTTGTAGGCGAGCACCAGCCAGCCGACCAGGTAGAGACCGCCGCCGATGACGCGCATGAGCATGAGCGGCCGGATGGCGCTGAGCGTATCGAGGAAGTTGGGATAGGCGAGGACGGTGCCCTGCTCGGCGGTGGCGTTGAGCATGAGGCCCTGCGTGATGCCGCTGGTCCACATGGCGGCGACGTAGAGCAGGATGCCGACGAGGCCGGTCCAGAAGTGGAGATTGGCGAGCGAGGTGGAGTAGAGCGGCTTGTTCCAGAGGCGGGGCAGCAGCCAGTAGATCATGCCGGCGGCCATGAAGCCGTTCCAGCCGAGGGCGCCGGCGTGGACGTGGCCGATGATCCAGTCGGTGTAGTGGCCGAGGGCGCTGACCGACTTGATCGAGAGGAGCGGCCCCTCGAAGGTGGCCATGCCGTAGAAGGTGATGGCGGCGATGAAGAACTTGAGGACGGGCTCGGTGCGGAGCTTGTGCCACGCGCCGCGGAGCGTGAGCAGGCCGTTGAGCATGCCGCCCCACGAGGGGGCCCAGAGCATGAGCGAGAACGTCATGCCGAGCAGTTGCAGCCAGTTGGGCAGGGCGGTGTTGAGCAGATGGTGCGGGCCGGCCCAGATGTAGATGAACACGAGCGACCAGAAGTGCACGATGGAGAGGCGATACGAATACACGGGCCGCTCCGCCGCCTTCGGCAGGAAGTAATACATGATGCCCAAAATCGGCGTGGTGAGGAAGAACGCCACGGCGTTGTGCCCATACCACCATTGCACGAGCGCATCCTGCACGCCGCCGAAGACCGGGTAGCTGTGCAGCAGGCTGGTCGGGATCGAGAGGTGGTTGACGATGTAGAGCATCGCCACCGTCACGATCGTCGCGATGTAGAACCAGATCGCAACGTAGAGGGCGGGTTCGTTGCGCCGCGCGAGGGTCCAGAAGAAGTTCACCGCGAAGACGACCCAGATGAAGGCGACGGCGAGATTGATCGGCCAGATGAGCTCGGCGTATTCCTTGCCGCGCGAGAAGCCCAGCGGGAGCGTGATGGCCGCGGCGACGATGATCAGCTGCCAACCCCAGAAGTGGAGGCGGGAGAGGAAATCACTGGCGAGACGGGCCTTCACCAGGCGCTGCGTCGAGTAGTAGATGCCGGCGAACATCATGTTGCCGACGAAGGCGAAGATGACGGCGTTGGTGTGCAGCGGGCGCAGCCGGCCGAAGGTGAGCCACGGCAGGTTGAAGTTGAGCCGCCAGAAATTGAGCTGCGAGGCGACGAGGACGCCGACCAGCATGCCCACGGCGCCCCAGATGACGGAGGCGAGGAGGAATTGCCGGACGATCCGGTCGTTGTAGGTGATCGTGACTTTTTGTTCGCTCATGGGAGGAGGCGGAAAATCAGGCGTGGCGGGAGGCGTGGGATTTGAGGCAGCCCGGGCAGGGCGCACGGCGGCCATCCTTACAGCCACAATCCCCGTGATCGTGGTCGTCGTGGGCGGAGCTGGCCGCGGCGAGGCGCGGGGTTTCCTCGGCCAGCGGGAGCAAGGCCTCGCGCTCGACGCTGCTGAAGCGGCGGCGGGAATTCTCCT
This sequence comes from uncultured Opitutaceae bacterium, assembly GCA_964525935.1. Taxonomy (GTDB): domain Bacteria; phylum Verrucomicrobiota; class Verrucomicrobiia; order Opitutales; family Opitutaceae; genus UBA2377. Next base: position 484,862 of record CAZGJZ010000004.1, read on the forward strand.
TCAGGAAGAAAATGACGAAGGTGAAGACCAGGCAGAGGCTGATCGTCAGGGTGAGCGGGATGACAGACATGGCGGTGGTTGGGTTGCGGGCCACTTTAGCGGCGGGGCGGGGTTTGGGCTCCGCGCTCGTTGGCGAGGGCTGCGCATATTTTGTCCTGCCGCCGCCGGCCAAGATATGCGCACACATCCGCAAAGCCCGCGCAGCGTCTCCGGCGTGGCCGCGCTAGGGTGCAGGCATGCCTCAATCCGCGGCCCCGATGCATGCGCGCCTTGAAGCCCTGCGCCCGGCGATCAAGCGGGTCTGGGCCGACCGGTTGCGCCGCGAGGTCCCGATCTCGGCGATGGGCAACCCGGAGGTGCTCGTGTTCCTGATGGATGAAACGCTCGATCAACTGCAGCGCGGTTTGAAGCGGCCGGATCGCACCTGGCTGCGGCAGTCGCCCCGGGTCGCGCCGCACGGGGATCGCTGTCAGTGCAGCCTCAGTCCGCTGCTCAATTACTACGCGACCGGTGAGCTCGCCCTCCGCGACGTGGCGGGGGCGGGGTTGGGCGGGAAACTGGAGGACGTGCTGGCGGTCTTCCACGCGCTGGCGCAGCAGGAAATCCAGACGCTGTGCAGCCTGTGTCCGCGGCGAGATGCGCCGGACTGCCGGCTGCGGGCGAAGGCCTAGCCCGACGATTGCGCCAGCTTGGCGCGCCAGACGGTGGGCGCCTCGCCGGTGATCTTGCGGAAGACCCGGTTGAACTGGGAGAGCGACTGGAAGCCGGTCTCGAAGGCCGCCTCGCTGATGCGCTTGTGCGGGTTCAGCAGGAGGTTCTTCACCTTCTCGACGCGCAGGCGCGCGAGGTAGTCGGTGAAGGTGAGGCCGGTCGCCTGCTTGAACATCTTGCAGAAATAAAACGCACTCGTGTTGACGGAGCCGGCGACCTGGTTGAGCGAGAGTTCCTCGGCCTGGTGCTGGGCGATGTAGAGCTTGGCGCGGGAGATCAGCGGCGACTCCACCTGCTCGGCGGAAACCATGAGCTGGTTGCTGAGCGAGGAGAGATGCTGGGCGAAAATCGTGAGCAGCCGTAGCACAGCCTCGTATTGTTTCTTTCCGAGGACGCGGGTTTGGAAATACGCCTCCTCGATCCGCTTCAGGTCGGTCTCCACGCCGTAGTTGATGAGCTGGCGGGTGAGCCTGCGGAATTCGCGCGTGTTCGGCTGGTGCAGCAGGATCTGGCCGGTCTGGAGGAAGGCCACGAGGTTTTCGCCGACGCGCACCGGCACGGCGGAGTCGCAGAGACCGGCGAAGCACTTGAGCGTCTTGGGCTCCATCTGGGCCTGCTGCTCGACCTTGCGCTGAAGTTGCAGGCACGCGGCGCAGGACTGGTTGGTGCGCGCCATGAGGGCGCAGAAAGGATTTTCGTTCGGATCGCCGTGATGCGGCAGGTTGTAGGCCTCGACCGGACGGAGGTTGAAGGGCAAACCGGTGGTTTCGCGAAACGCCTTGGCGTAATCACGGTAGATGTCCGAGCGTTTGAGCTGCTCGACAAGGGCGCGGCTGCGCTTGGCGCGGGCTTCAGGCGTGGGCACGGCACCAGTAAACGGAGCCAAGCCGGCGGGGCAACTCCTTCCTCGCGCCCATGGTCACGCTTGCGTGGCGGCCAGGGCGAGGGCACGCGGGAAGAGCACGTTGTTTTCCTTGTGCACATGCCGGTGGAGGTCGGTGCGGAACTCCGCCAGGCCCGCGAGCAGGGCGCGGTGGGTGTTGCAGGCCTCGGCATCGGGCGTGAAGTCATCCGTCAATGAGCGCAGCAATGCCGTGAGCCCGCCGGCGGATTCGTGTTCGCTTTCCATGCGTGCGATCGGGGCGGTGAGATGGGACCGGACGGCGGGGGGCAGCGTGCCGGCCTCCAACTGGCGGATCAGCGGGAAGAGCACGGTTTCCTCCTTCTGCATATGGTCGAGCATCTCGCCGGCGAGGGCGCTGACGGTGGACGAAACCTCCGGCAGGCGGCGATCGCGGTGGCTGTGCTTGATGGCGACGCGCTCGGCCATTTCGATCAGCCGCGGGAGTTCGGTCTTCAGGTAGGCGTGGTGGGTGGACTCGATGTGATTGGCCAGCTGGGTGAGGGACATGGCGGAGGCATCCGCGTCCACCGGCGTCGCGGCGAGCGCGGCGGTGGCCGACTCGAGAAGCGCGATGGTGGTGTCCAAATCGAAGTGCTGGCGGGCGCAGGCGGTTTCGAGCGTCTGGTGGCCGCCGCAGCAGTAGTCGATGTCGAGCTGTTCGAAGAGCCGGCTCAGCTGTGGCCGCGCGGCGACCAGCTCTCCGATCGTGGTGTGGGGCGTGATGGCGAAGGATGAAACGGAGGAGGACATGGCTCCAGTCTGCCACAGGGGCCGCATCCGGGCCTTGAGGCAGATCAAGGTTTTGGTCGAAACCCCGGCGAGCTTCCGCGGCGCGGTGCGGGCCTCAGTCACCTTCGCCCAGATTGCGTCGGAGCCGGACGACCAGGGATGGCAAAGCGAGCACGGTGATGGAGCGGGAGCCGACCGTGATGAGCTTTTCGTCGCGGAGTCGCGCGAGGGTGCGGGAAAATGTTTCACTGCTGGTGCCGAGTTCGGCGGCGAGCTCGCGCTTGGTCCCGGAGAGCGGGATGACGCCGGCAGGGGCGGTGCGGGCGTGTTTGACGAGCCAGTTGAGCAGGCGGGTTTCCACGTCCTTGAGCATGAGGTCGTCGAGCATGCCGACGAGGACGCGCAGGTGCGTGCTCATGGAGCCGAGCATGCGCAACGCGAGGGCGGGGCGGCGGCCGATCAGTTCGAGGATGGGCAGCTTGGGGATGAGGAGCACGGTGCCGGCTTCGTTGACGCGCGCGTTGGCCGGATAGCCCGTGGGCGAGGCGAGGGCGGCCTCGGCGAAGGACTCGCCGGCGCGAAAAACGTGGATGATCTGCTCCTTGCCGGCGGCGTTGACGCGGTGGACATTGACCGCGCCGCTTTGGACGAGGTAGCAGCCCCGGGCGGGTTCGCCCTCGTGAAAAAGATATTCCCCCTTCCGAAGCTTGTGCGGGACGGTGAAGGCGGCGATGGCGGCGAGATCCTCCGCCGGCAGGCCGGAAAACAACTGGCAGCAACGCAGCGTGCCCACGAGGCCGGTGGTCTTGAGATCGGTGGAGGTCGGCGTGGGCGGCATGGGGCAGGTGTAGCAGCGCGGGTCGGCGCAAGTCCCGTCAAATTTCCCGCGGCGGTCAGCGCGTGAAAAAAGGAAAACCACCCAGCCGGGCGCTGGCGCCCGCGATCACGAACAACCCGGCCAGTGTGGTGACGCCGGCAATGTGCCAGGCGAGCACCGGCAGATTGTCATCGCGCAGGCGGGGAATGACGCGGGTCCTGGCGTGGAGCGCGAGTGCGAGCGTGCCGGTGAGGCACAGCAGCTTGAACTGGACCACGCGGGCGAGGGGTGTCGCCGCCAGCCATTGGTCGGGGGCGCCGAGCAGGCGGTGGGCGAGCCAGAGGCCGGTGACAACCTGCACCGCCAGCGCGGGCAGGCCGAGGCGTTCGTAGCCGCGCTCGAATTCGATGAGGATAGTGGCGCGTTTTTCCCGCAAGGCGCGCGGCAGCACCGTCAACGCGAGCACGAGGTGGCCGCCCGTCCAGATCGTGGCGCCGAGCACGTGCAGGGTGAGCGCGAGGGAGTAGGTGAGCACGATCAGGCCTTCCAGAAATTGACCAGCCACGCGCCGTCGGCGCGGCGTTCCATGGTGGAGGAAAAACCTTCGCTGCGGAGCAGTTCGATGAGCGGCGCCGGCACGAACGGAGCGATGACCGTCAGGCCGAGTCCGGGCTCGAGCCGGTCGACCTGGGCGCGGATGGCGGCGAATGGCTCCTCGCCGCGGGCGAGCAACGGCCGGACGTCGAAGGTCTTGAAACGGCGGGCGCTCATGGGGTGGCGGCGGCGTTCACGGCCAGCGCTGCCTCGTCGAGCCCGCCGCGCAGGCCGTTGCGCTGGTGGACGATTTCGCCCTCGGGGTTGAGGATCGTGATGAGATTCGAATGGGCAAACATGCCGCCGGGTTCGCGCCGGTATTTCACACCGAGTAGCGCGGCGAGTTCGCGCACGGCGTCATCGCTGCCGTGCAGGAGGGTCCATTGCCCATCGAGCTGGCGCGTTTGGCGGTAGCGCTGGAGGGCGGCCGGCGTGTCGCGCTCGGGGTCGAAGGAGACGAGGACGAAGGCGGTGCGCTCGCGCACGGCGGCGGGCAGTTTTTCGCGGATGGCCTGCATGTCGGCGGCGAGGAGCGGACAGGCATAACCGCAGGAGGCGAAGAACATCGTGAGCACCACCGGGCGGCCGCGCAGCGCGCCGAGCCGGAACGGCCGGCCGTCATCGGCGGTGAAGGCGGCGTCGAGCTGGTAGAGCGAGGCGGCGGTAAAATTTTCGAATTTCGAATTTTGATTTTCGATTTCGACGCAGCACGGCGCGGGTTGGTTTTTCGTTGCGGAGGTCGTGGGTGCGGGATCGCTGGCGAGCAGGCGTTGGCTGAGAGTGAGCAAAAGGAGGGAAGTGAGGAATCGCGTTTTCATGGCAGGGATTGCGCGCAGCGGAAGCCGAGCGACGTGGTGGTGTTGTTGGCCTTGAGGGAGGAGCGGAGCGCGGCGCGCATGAATGCGGCGTAGTCGGAGGTGTCCTGCGCGCCGGCGGCACCCGCGCCGCAGAACAGGTCGCGCTCGAGTCCGGTGTCGGCCCGGGATTCGCCGGTGACCATGGCGGTGTTGAAATCGTCGACCCACTCCCAGACGAGACCGTGCAGGCCGCGCACGCCGTGGAAATCCGGCGGAGCGGAATGGACTTCGGGCAGCACGGCGGGCACGGGGCGCGCGAGCCACGCGTAGAGATCGCGGTTGAAGGCGTCGTCGTCACGGCTGGCCGGCTGGGTGTAGCCGACGGCGGCGGCGCGCTCCCACTCCGCGGTGGTGGGCAGGCGCTTGCCGGCCCAGCGGGCGTAGGCGCGCGCGGCAAACCACGAGACCTGCACGACCGGCGCGTCCGGCGGCGATTGCGGTCCCGGTTCCAAATCGCCGGTCCAGTGCTGGAGATACGAGGCATCGGCAAACAGGCGGCTGACCCGGGAGCGGCGCCATTGGGGTTGGGCGGTGACGAACGCGAGAAAGTCCGCATTCGTCACCGGCACTTCAGCCAAGAGAAAAGCCGCCACCGGCGTGCGCGCGGGTTCGCCGGCCGGACGCAGCAACGGGGCGTATTCGCCGGCGGGAATGGTAATCATGCCCGCCGATCCGGCGCCGCCTCCGTCGCGTGCGACGCCGGGCGCGCCCGCCAAGCTCCCCAGCACGGCGAGCAGCACCCAAACCGGAATGTAACGCATTGCGTTACATTCCCGCTGGGCGCGGGCAGGCTTGGGTGCGGCGGGGGCGGTGGACATGGGCGGGGGCGAGGCGGGCACGGAAGCGGGCGCGGGGGCCGGCGAGCGGCTCAGTGGACTTGGTTGCGGATGGCTTTTACCTGGTCGGCGGTGAAGGCGTCGCCCGCGTTGCCCCATGTGTTGTAGATGTAGGTGGCGACATCGGCGACCTGCTGATCGGTGAGGACGGCTTCCTGTGGCGGCATGGCGCTGTTGTAGGCCGCACCATTGACGGTGACGGGGCCGCTCATGCCCTTGAGGATGATCTGGATCGCGCGTTCGCGATCGGCGAGGAGGTAATCGGACTTGGCGAGCGGCGGGAAGACGCCGGCGAGACCGCGGCCGTCGGGTTGGTGGCAGGCGAAGCAGAGGCCCATGTAGATCTGCTTGCCCTTCTCGATCTGCACTTCCTTGCGCAGGCCGGCGATGGCGGGGTTGGATTTGATTTCGGCGGCGATCTTCTCCTTGAGCTCGGATTCGCGCTTCGCGGAGTCGGAGCCCGCATCGGCCTGGGCGCCGAGGTAGATGGCATCGATTTCCTTGCCGGAGTAAATGACGCGGTTGGGCTCGCCCTCGGCCTTGAGCATGCCGAGCGCGCCTTTGTTGAACGCACGGCTGAGTGCGTGATCGACGAGGATGTAGGTGCCGGGCACATCGACTTTGAACTCGACGACGGCGGCGCCACCGGCGGGCACCAGCGTGGTTTGCACGTTGTGATTGGGCAGGCGAAGCCCGGCCTCGGGATAAACGGTGTCGAAGATTTCGCCGATGACGTGGAAGGAGGAGGAGAGGTTGGGACCGCCGACACCGAAGTAGATGCGGACGCGTTCGCCGGCGCGGGCGGCCATGGCCTTGTCGCCCACGAGCGAGCCGACGGCGCCGTTGAACACGACGTAAGGCGGGCGCTCGTCGATGGCCTTGGCCATGTCGAAGGATTGCAGGCCCTCCTCGCCGTAGCGGCCACTGGTGTAAAACTCGCCCTGCATGACGTAGTATTCGCGGTCGACGGCCGGGAGGCCTTCCTTGGGCTCGACGAGGATCAGGCCATACATGCCGTTGCCGACGTGCATCGGCACGGGTGCGGTGGCGCAATGATAGACGAACAGCCCGGGATTCAGCGCCTGGAAGGTGAACTGCGAACTGTGGCCCGGGGCGGTGAAGGTGGAACTGGCGCCGCCGCCGGAACCGTTGACGGCGTGGAGGTCGATGTTGTGCGGCAGTTTCGACGACGGGTGATTGTTGAGGTGAAACTCCACGATGTCGCCCTCGCGAATGCGGATGAACGAGCCGGGCACCGTGCCGCCGAAGGTCCAGAAGGTGTATTCGACGCCGTCGGCGAGTTTCTCGACGACTTCGCGCACCTCGAGGTTGATGACGACGCGCGCCGGGGTTTTGCGCGTGATGGGCGGCGGCACATGCGGCGGAGCGGTGAGCACGGCTTGTTCGACCGGCAGGGCGGCGACTTCGGGCGGCAGGGCGACGCGTCCCTGGACTTCGGACGGGCCGTCGCTGGCGGCGAGCGGCAGGGCAAGGGCGGCGAGGAGCAGGAGCGCGGCGGCGCAGGGAGGCAGGGGCAGGTTGGTTTTCATGGCGAAAAGTTTATCAGCTCTAAGCTAGCGGGAGGCAGCCCGGTGCACCTTGATGCAAGTCAAGGCACGGGCACAACTGGAAATCCCGCATAGGCGGTGCTGAGCACGGCGACGTGGAGCGCGCCCAGCGCGGCATCCAGCAGGCCGATCCGGCTCGCGGGCCAGTCCGGCCGCCAAGGGCCGAGCAGCCAACCGGCCCGCATCACGAACGCCGTGACGGGCAACAGCGCGGCGGCCGGCGCACGGCCTTGCCAGGCAAGCGCGATCACGAAGCCCAGGCCGGCGAGATTGGCGCCAAGCGCCCAGCCGGTGAATGCCGGCCGCCCCTTGCGCAGACGCAGGTAAGCGCGCACCGTGAGGACGGCGGTGACGTTGCGCAGGAGGGCGAGGCCGGCGAGGGCCAGCGCGTAACCCGGCGGCCAGCCGGCGACGGTGGCGAAGGCGGCGGGCGTCAGCGCGAAAGCGATGCTGCCGGCGAGTTCGGCTTCCGCCTCGCGCATCGCGTTGCGCAGATCGAACCAGAGAAAAAGGGCGCCACAGGGCACCGCCAATAACAACGGCCACAACGCCGTCCACGATCCGGCCAGCGCCGCGCCCACCAAGGTGGCGAGGGCGAGGCCGGCGCCGCCCAGCGCCCAGGGTTGCGCGGCGCGGCGGCGGGGATCGGACGCAGGCAGGGTGAACGCAAGTTTGAGCGGCCGGCGGGTGAGAAAGCCCGCCGCGATGGCACCGGCCAGCGATGCGCCGGCCCACGAAGGCGCGACGAGCAAGGCCAGCACCACCGGCTCGAATGCGAGCGACCAGCTGCCGTGCTCCTTCGGCAACAATAATGAGCGCAAGGGCACGGCCACCGGGGTCAGCTCAGGCCGACCGGCGCTTCCGGGCGAGCTTGGCCTTCACGGGCACAACGAGCACGGGGCAGCGCGCCTTGCGCAGGACTCCCTGCGTGGTGCTGCCCATGAGGAGATCGAAGACCGCGCCGTGACCGTGCGTGCCGAGCACGATGTAATCCGCCTTGAGTGAGGCCGCGTGCTCCAGGATGGCCGCCACGGGCCGGCCGCTTTGCTGCAGCGTGCGCACGTCCGGCACGTGGCGCCGGCAGCGTTCGCCCAGGGCCTTGAGCTTGCGGCCGGCGGCTTGCTCGCTGCTGGCGATGATTTCGCCCATCAGGCTGGCGTCATAGCCATAATAGTCGTTCATGAGGAAGGGCAGCGACTGGACGACATGCAGGAGGACGAGGCGCGCGCCCAGGCTCCGGGCAAGCGCGCCGGCGGCGGTGCAAACCTGCGGGGTGGCAGGCGAGAGATCGACAGGGACCAAGATAGTTTTCATGACGTCCCAGCTTACCATCCCAGAGGGAAGGGCGCTGCGCATCGCTTGGCCGGTGCTGGGCATATTTTGCCCGGCGCCGGCGCGTGATGCGCGGGGTTTTGGTCCGCCAGTGAAGCGAACCGCTCAGGCTTGGGTCGCGGCGCCCGGGGTGTGGGGCTTCAGGACGACGATGCCGCCGACGATTTTGTTGCCATCGCGGAGCGGGAAAAGGGTGAACGTCACGGGTGTCTCCTGGTCGCGGCGGTTGCGGATGGTGGCGCTGAGTTCGCGCAGGTCGTGGCCATCCTGCATGGCGCGCACGACGGGGTCGGCCAGCGGCGCGTCGCCAGCGGGGAGCAGGCGGATGATCTCCTGCAGCGGACGGTTGACGAGGTCCTGCGCACTCCAGCCGGTGAGGTGGGTGACGGCGGGGTTGATGCGCGAAATGTTGCTCGCCTTGGTCATGACGAAGACGAGGTCGCTGATGGAGTTGATGATCAGGCGGTCGTAGCGGAGCTGGTGTTCGAGGGCCTGGTTGGCCCAGCGGCGCTCGAGGTTTTGCACGGAGAGGTCCGCATTGGCGGCGGTGAGATCGGCGGTGCGTTCGCGGACCTTGGCGTCGAGGGTGAGATTGGCCTGCTCAAGGGCGGCGGCGGCGCTGCGGCGGAGGCGGATGTCGCTGAAGATGAGCCCCGCGGCACCGGCGAGGAGGACGAAATTGAGGATGACGCCGGCCCACATGGTCCAGCGGGTGGTCTGGGCCTGGAGGTAGGCGGCCTGGTCGCGACCGGCGAGGAGCGCCATCGTCTCGGTCTTGAGCTTGTCGATCTCGCGGAGGATTTCACTGAGCGCGGCATTGCCGGTATCGGCGGCGAGGAGGGTGCGAACGACATCGGTCTGGCCGGCCTTGCGGGCGGTCATGACCTGGCGGGCAAAATCGGCGCGGGCATTGGCGGCGGTCTCGAGGCGGAGGATGCGCTGGGTTTGCGCGGCGTCGTCGCGGGCGTAGGCCTTGATGACTTCGAAATGGTCGGCCACGCCGGCGTAGGCCTGGCGGGTGGCGGCCTGGTCGGCGGCATCGCCGGAGAGGGCGAAGAGGCGGAGGTGGGCCTCGCCGGATTCGAGGGAGGCGGCGAGATCGGAGTATTCGTTGATCGTGGCGTGGGTGCCGTTGACCCAGTCACTGCTCGTGACGGAACGGTTGATGTTGCGCACGGCATGCACGGCGATGAGGACGAGCACCACGCCAATGAGGGCGAAGAGGGCGAGGATGCGGGGTATGGTTTTGTCTTTGACGGTCATGTCAGGGATACTGGGTTAGTATCTGCCGCGGTCGGGATCCTTGCCGGGCAGGTCGGTCTTTACCACTGTGAATTGTGCCTTCTTCTCCTCGGTCTGGTAGTCATACGTGAACTCGGAGGCCGAGGTCCAGTTGGCCTCGAAGGAGCGCGCGACCTTGGTGGCGATCTCGCGAATCGTGGGGCCGCAGCGCTCGAGGTTGAAGCTGTAGCGGCGGTTGTTGTAGTCGAGGTAGGCCTTGTTTTCGGTGACGTAGCAGACGGCGTGCGCGATGCGGCCGACCATGCGGATGTGGATGAGGCGGGTGCCGAAGCCCTTTTGTTTCAGGACGAAGTCGGCGAGCACGGCGTAGTCGTCGCAATCGCCGACGCGGGTTTTGAGAAACTCGTCCGGCGGCTGCACGTAGTTGATGAACTCGTAGGTGAAGTTCTCAAAGAGGTTGGCGAAGCGCTTCGGCGTCAGGTTGGGGTCGTCGAGCAGTTCCTTGACCGTGAGGGCGTCGAGCGGGGTGAACGTGAGCACGAAGGCCAGGGCGGCGAATCCGGCCTGGCGCAGCCAGCGTCGGCCAACAGACCCGGGCGGGTGCGGGCGGAGGCGGGGCGTGGAGAAGGACGGCATGGACGCGGGGATACTGGCCGGAAAGAATCTCGCCAAAAGCGCGCGCCGGTCAACGGAACAGATGGCGGCCAGCCCGAAGTTGTTTTCCCGGCAATCTCCGTCAGGCTGGCGGCATGACGCTCAGTCTCAAAGAAGCGGCCCGACAGAACGGCCGGGTCATCTACCTCGAACTCCTGGTGCTCGTGCTCTCGCTCTACTCGCTGGGCGCGCTCGTGGTGGAACTGCTGATCCCGGTGCATCCGGAACTGCATGCGCTGCTGCTGCGGATCGATTATTTCGTGTGCGCGGTTTTCCTGGTGGATTTCGGCGTGCACCTCGCGCTCGCGCCGTCGCAGCGGGCGTTCTGGCGGCTGGGCTGGATCGACCTGCTGTCGAGCATCCCGCAGGTCGGGTGGCTGCGGTGGGGACGCGTTTTCCGGGTGTTTCGGATTTTGCGCGCGTTGCGGTCGTTCCAGGCGGTCTATGCGCATTTTGCGGCGGAACGCGCGAAGGGGACATTTGTGATGGTCGGGCTCATGTCGCTGATTGCGGTGCTACTGGCGACGATCTCGGTGCTGGAGATCGAGCGCGGGGCGCCCGGGGCGAATATCCACACGGCGGGCGATGCGCTGTGGTGGGCGTTTGCGACGATCACCACCATCGGCTACGGCGATCATTTTCCCGTGACGGCGGCCGGGCGCGTCGTGGCGGTGGTGCTGGTGGTTTTTGGGCTGAGTTTCTTCGGCACATTCACGGCCTATGTTTCGAGTTTCTTCCTCGAAAAGGCCCAGTTGAAGGAAGAGACGGAAATCCACCGGCTCATCAATGAGGTGCGGCACCTGCGCGAGAAGATCGAGAAACTGGAGACGACGGTGCGCGCCCCGGACAAGCCGGCGCCGTCCAAGTGAGTGGCCGCGCCAGCAGGGCGACGCGGGCCTTGAAATGTTCTACCTGTTGTAGGCACAGTGCTGCTTGGTGAGCCTTGGTCTTTACCAAGACGATTATCGACGGGTATAATTTCTGAAATCCGGCAATCCTGCAGCCATCACGGCCAACCCCAATCCACCCCATGCAAGCCCTCGTCCTCGAAGAGAAACAAAAGCTCAGCCTCCGCGACATCGTCATCGACGAGCCGTTTGGGCCGAACGACGTGCGCATCCGCATCCACACGGTCGGCGTGTGTGGCAGCGACGTGCATTACTACCGGCATGGGGCGATCGGGCCCTTCGTGGTGCGGGCGCCGATGGTGCTCGGGCACGAGGCGTCGGGCACGATTGAGGCGGCGGGCAGCGCGGTCAGTCACCTGAAAGTGGGCGACCGCGTGTGCATGGAGCCGGGTATCCCGACGCCCGGCAGCCGCGCGACGACGCTGGGACTTTACAACCTCGATCCCGGCGTGCGCTTCTGGGCCACGCCGCCCGTGCATGGCTGCCTGCGGCCGACGGTCGTGCATCCGGCGGCCTTCACGTTCAAGCTGCCCGACAACGTGAGCTTCGGTGAAGGCGCGATGGTTGAGCCGCTCGCGGTCGGCATGCATGCGGCAACCAAGGCGCGCATCAAGCCCGGCGACGTCGCCGTGGTCATTGGCGCCGGTCCCATCGGCCTCGTCACGGCGCTGGCGGCGATCTCCGGGGGCTGCAGCCATGTCTTCATCGCCGATGTGGTGCCGCAAAAACTGGAACTCGCCGCGCGCCTCGGGCCGATCACGCCGGTGGATGTGCGCAGCCAAAATCTGGCCGAGGTCGTTTACAAAGCCACGGGCGGGTGGGGTGCGGAACAGGTCTTCGAGGCCTCCGGTCACCCGAGCGCGTTTGCCCCGGCGCTCGCGGCGCTTTGTCCCGGCGGCTGCATCACGCTCATCGGCATGCCGGGCGGACCGGTCGCGATCGATGTGGTCGCGGCGCAAGTGAAGGAAGCGCGCATCGAAACGGTGTTCCGTTACGCCCACGTTTACCCGCGCGCGCTGGCGCTGATGGGGGCCGGGCTGCTCGATGTGAAGCCGCTGATCACCGACCGCTACGCCTTCAAGGACTCCATCGCGGCGTTTGATTACGCGACGGCGATGAAGCCCACCTCGGTCAAAATCCAAATCGAGCTGCCCTGACCTGCCCAACTTCCATGAGCGCACAATTTTCCAAGCAACGCATTCTGGTGACCGGCGCGGGCAAGGGCATCGGCCGCGCCATCGCGCAGTATCTCGCCAAGGCTGGCGCGCACGTGGTCGCGGTCAGCCGCACGGCGGACGATCTCAAGAGCCTGCAGGCGGAGATCGGCGGCGAGGGGCACGCGGTGGATTTGAGCGACGCGGCGGCGCTGACCAAGTGCATCGCCGGGTTGGGTGACGTGGATGCATTGGTGAACAACGCGGGCATCTCGATCCCGCAGTCATTTCTCGAAACGACGGCCGATGCGTTTGACCGCACGATGGCCGTCAACGTGCGTGCGGCGCTCGTGATCAGCCAGCAGGTCGCGCAGCGCTGGATCGCGCGGAAGCACGCGGGCGTGATCGTGAATCTTTCGAGCCAGGCCTCGATGGCGGCGTTGAAGGACCATGCGGCGTATTGCGCATCGAAAGGCGCGCTCGACTTGCTCACGAAAGTCATGGCCCTCGAACTCGGGCCGCACGGCATCCGCGTCAACGCGGTGAACCCGACGGTCACGCTTACGCCGATGGGTGAGATGGCGTGGGGCGACCCGGCGAAGAGCGGGCCGATGCTCGCGAAGATTCCGCTCGGCCGCTTTGCCCAACCCGTCGAAGTGGCGTCGACCGTGGCGTTTTTGCTGAGCCCGGAAGCATCGATGATCAATGGGGTCGCCCTGCCGGTGGACGGCGGATTTCTGGCGACGTAAAGCGAGGGCGCCGGGATTTTCCCCCATAATACAAGGCGAGCCAAGCCGGATGGCAGTGGCGCGTGAGGCGGTGTAAGCTGGATCATGGGCTACTTCATTCTCCTGTTATTCGTCATCACGGGCGCACTGGTATGGATCGTTACTGGCATCGCGGGTGCCCATTCGCGGAAGGCCGGGAGCGGGACGCCGAAGACCAAGAAACCAAAACACTCGAAGGGGCCGCTCGAGTTGCGGACGCCTGCGGCGGATGAATTAACGCCGGATCGTTCGGTCGTCGCGACCGCCGCCCAAGTCAGGGCGGCCAAAACCCGCACGCCGCCGGCCTGACCGCTGACGAGGGCGGAGAAGAAAATCGGGCAAACCCCGCTTGCCCGAAGGCTCCACTGTGTGGCGGCTCTGGACCGGCGCGGCCGTGGTTGACGATCCACGGCGCTACGATGCGCGCGCCTAGTTCCAAGTAAAAGTAACGCCATTGGACAGGTTTGTCAGGAGAGTGACCTGCGCTGCGTCCAATAATCATCGGGGAACCACGCGCTGGATTGCCTGTTCTGTTAAAAGACGCAGTCGCAATCGATTAAAACGGGTAATTCCACGCTACCTTATTCTCCGCCGCATTTGCGCGCTCCAGCCGGACTCGAATGACGAGGGCGGCGGGAGGACGGGGATGAGACGGGCGGGGATCGGCTCGCAGCGCGAGCGACGGCGGATTGGTGGCGATCGCAGGTCAGAACAAAATGCAGCCGCTTTCATCCTTACTAAAACATCCCTGGCTGACGAAGCCCGCCCGCCTGCGTGCGAACGCGAGCGAAGCGCCCTTGCGCGCCGAGCTGTTTAGCGTTGAGCAACTCGCGAGCCACGCCCGCACCTTGGCGGGCACGCACCGGGTTGATGCCCAACCCAGCGGCAACCGCCTCCTGGCGCGGTTGGATGCAAACGAGCAAAACCTCCGCGCCTTCAACCGCGCGACGCTCGCGGTCAATCCCAAGCGCCGCATCACGCCGGCGGCGGAATGGTTGCTGGATAATTTTTACCTGATCGAGGAGCAGATCCAGATGACGCGCCGGCACCTGCCCCGCGGCTACAGCCGGGAGCTGCCCCGGCTGTTGAACGGGCCGTCCGCGGGATTGCCGCGCGTCTACGACATCGTGCTCGAACTGATCGCCCACGTGGATGCGCAAATCGACGCGGGCTCGCTCAGCACATTTTTCGCGGCCTACCAGACGGGCGCTTCGTTGAAGCTGGGCGAGTTGTGGGCCATTCCCATCATGCTGCGGCTGGGGTTGATTGAAAATCTGCAGCGCATCACGGCGCGGCTGGTGATCGCGCGCTTCGATCGCGACTGCGCCGACCTGTGGGTGGATCGTTTGCAAGCGATGGCGGAGAAGGATCCATCGCATCTGGTGATCGTGGTGGCCGACATGGCGAAGGCCGATCTGCCCTTGTCGAGTTCGTTCGTGACGGAATTTTGCCAGCGGCTTTCCCGGCAAAGTCCGGTGCTGCACGTGGCGCGCAACTGGCTCGAGCAGCGGCTGGGGGAGCACGGCCTGTCCATCGAGCAACTAACCCATCAGGAGAGCCAGACGCAGGCGGCGGATCAGGTTTCAGTCAGCCATAGCATCACGAGCCTGCGGTTCCTCGGGGCGATGGACTGGAAGGAGTTTGTGGAAACGCAGAGCCGGGTGGACGCCACCTTGCGCGGTGATCCGGCGGATGTTTACAGCGACATGGATTTTGCGACGCGTGACCGCTACCGCCATGCGGTGGAGACGCTCGCCCGGCGCAGCCGGCTCACGGAAGAGGAGATTGCGCAACGCACCATCCAACTGGCCGCCGAGAGCGCGCGGACGAAGGGACGCGGAGACCGCCGGGCGCACGTGGGCTTTTACCTGATCGACAAAGGGCGGGCAGAGCTGGAGCGCGCGGTCCGTTACCGCGGGCTGTGGCGCAATCTTGCCGAGCGCAGCATTCACCGGTTGCCGCTGACGTTTTACGTGGGTGGCACGGTTTTGCTCACGGCGCTGGTCACGGCCGGGTTTTGGCATCAGGCGCGGGAATTCGGAGTGGCCGGCTGGAGACTGACGGCGCTCACGACGATTTTTCTGGTCTGCGCCAGCCAGCTGGCGGTGGCGTTGATGAACTGGGTGTCGACGCTGCTGGTGAAGCCGCACCGGCTGCCGCGGCTGGATTTTTCCGACGGGATCGCCTCCGACTGCCGCACGATGGTGGTGGTGCCGACGATGCTCACGAGCGCGCCGGGCGTCGACCGGCTCATCGAGACGCTGGAGATTCATTACCTCGCGAACCGCGACCAGCACCTGCACTTCGCGTTGCTCACGGACTTTCGTGACGCCGCGAAGGAAATCACGCCGGGCGACGACGCGCTGCTGGAGCGCGTGAAGGATGGCGTGGCGACACTGAACGCCAAATATCCGGGCACCCGGCACAGTGTCTTTTTCCTGTTTCACCGGCCGCGCCGCTGGAACGCCGGGGAAGGCCGCTGGATGGGCTACGAACGCAAGCGCGGGAAATTGATGGAATTTAACGCGCTGCTGCGCGGCGGCTCCCACGAGTGTTTCTCCGCGATCGAGGGAGACCTGACGATTTTGCCGGCGATCAAGTATGTCATCACGCTCGACACGGATACCCAGCTGCCACGCGATGCCGCCCGGCAACTCGTGGGCACGATGGCGCATCCGTTGAACCGCCCGGTGTTTGATGCCGACCGCGGCGTGGTCGCGGAGGGCTATGGCATCCTGCAACCGCGCGTCGGCGTGAGCCTGCCGAGTGCGCGGCGCTCGTGGTTTGTCCGGATCTTTGCCGGCGATGCGGGGATCGATCCCTACACGCGCGAAGTGTCGGACGTTTATCAGGATGTTTTTCAGGAAGGCTCGTTCATCGGCAAAGGCATCTACGAGGTGGATGCCTTCCAGCGGGCCATGCACGGGCGCTTTCCGGAAAACGCCGTGCTCAGCCATGACTTGCTGGAGGCGACGCACGCGCGTTCCGCGCTCGTGACGGATGTGGAATTTTACGAGGAGCACCCGTCGCGCTACAACGTGGACATGGGCCGCCGCCACCGGTGGATCCGCGGCGACTGGCAGATTTCACAATGGTTGCTGCCGCGCGTGCCCGGCTCCGATGCGCGACGCCTGGCCAATCCGCTCTCGGGGCTGTCGCAGTGGAAAATCTTCGACAACCTGCGGCGCAGCCTCGTGCCCGTGGCGCTGCTGCTCCTGTTGTTGGGTGACTGGCTGATCATGCCGCAGCACAATGGCGTGGGCCTTTTGCTGGTCATCGTGATCATCACGCTCCCCGGTCTGCTAGCGGCAGTGGTCAACGCGCTGCGCAAATCGACTGATATGCCGTGGGGCATGCATCTGCGGACCGTGGTGGGAGCGTTCAGCCGGCAGCTCGGCCAGATTTTTCTCACGCTGGCCTTTCTCCCCTACGATGCATTCATCAGCCTGGACGCCATCAGCCGCACGCTGCTGCGCGTGCTGGTGACGCACAAGCGGTTGCTCGAATGGCAAACGTCGAGCGATGCCGAACAGACCGCGCGCACGGACCTGATGGGATTTTATGCGACGATGTGGGTGGCGCCCGTGGTGGCGCTGCTGGGTGGCGGGCTGCTGGTCACGCAGCCGTCGGCACAATGGTTGGCGGCGCTACCGATCCTCGGCTTGTGGCTGGCGGCGCCGGCGATCGCGTGGTGGATCAGCCAGCCGATCGGGTCGGCGACGCCGGATTTGAACGCGGGACAGGTGAAGTTCCTGCGCGGCACGGCGCGCAAGACGTGGCATTTTTTCGAGACGTTCATCACCGCGCAGGAAAACTGGCTGCCGCCGGATAATTTTCAGGAAACGCCCGCGCCGGTGATCGCCTCCCGCACCTCGCCCACGAACATCGGTCTCGCGCTCCTCGCCAATCTGGCGGCGCGCGACTTCGGGTATCTTTCAACGGGCGGCCTGATCCGCCGCACGCAAGACACGTTCGCGACGCTGCAGCGGCTGGAGCGGTATCGCGGACATTTCTACAATTGGTATGATACCCGCACGACCCGGCCGCTCCTGCCGCTTTATGTGTCGAGTGTAGATAGCGGTAATCTCGCCGGGCACTTGCTCACCCTCGGCGCCGGGTTGCGGGAGCAGGCCGACGAAAAAATCTTCACGCCGCAGATTTTTGTTGGCCTCGGCGACACGGTGGCGGTGTTGCGCGAACTGGCGCGAGACAATGCCGCGCTCGCCAAGCTGGAGGTGGAATTGGCGGAAACGCCCGCCACGCTACGGGCTGCGGTGGCGTGGCTGGCCAGCGCGGCGGAGCAAGCGACCCGGATCGCCGCGACGTTCGCCAACGAGACGGAGGAATTGAAACGCTGGAGCCATACGCTGCAGCAGAACTGCGAGGATCAGCTGGCCGATTTGTTGCTTCTGGCGCCGTGGCTGGCCGTGCCGGCGGAAAATCGGAACGAGACGATGGAGGCGAAGCTCGCGCAACTGGACCGCGGCCCGACGTTGCGGCAGATAGCGGCATTGGATCATCCGAATCAACCGCCGTCCGCGAGCGATACGCAGGCCTACCCGGCGGAATTCGCACGCTGCCTGCACGAAGCGGGCGAACATGCCCGCCAGCGCATCGTTACCTTGGAAACGCTGGCGAAACAATGCGACGCGCTGGCGGCGATGGATTTTACCTTCCTGTTCGATCAGGCGCGCGATTTGTTTTCCACCGGCTTCAACGTCACGGATCTGCGTCGCGACCCCAGCAATTACGACCTCCTGGCTTCGGAGGCGCGGTTGTGCAGCTACGTTGCCATCGCGTTGGGGCAGATGCCGCAGGATCACTGGTTCTCGCTGGGCCGGTTGCTCGTCGCCGTGCGGGGCGAGCCGATCCTCGTTTCGTGGAGCGGGTCGATGTTCGAATACTTGATGCCGCTCTTGGTGATGCCGACCTATGAGAACACCCTGCTGGATCACACGTGCCGGGCGGCGGTGCACCAACAGATTTTGTATGGCAAGCTGCGCGACGTGCCGTGGGGCGTTTCGGAATCGGGCTACAACCGGACGGACGTTAACCTGAATTATCAGTATCGCGCCTTTGGCGTGCCCGGTCTCGGCCTCAAGCGCGGGCTGGGCGAAGACCTCGTGATCGCGCCTTATGCGACGACGATGGCCGTGACAGTGGACCCGGTGGCCGCTTGCGAGAATTTGCAACGACTGGCGGAGGAGGGACGCGCCGGGGCCTATGGTTTTTATGAAGCGGTGGACTACACGCCGGCGCGGCTGCCGCCGGGAGAAACGAGCGTCA
The DNA here is from genome assembly GCA_964525935.1 of uncultured Opitutaceae bacterium. GTDB lineage: Bacteria > Verrucomicrobiota > Verrucomicrobiia > Opitutales > Opitutaceae > UBA2377. The sequence continues at coordinate 503,221 of CAZGJZ010000004.1, forward strand.
CGGTTCGCTCCTTCATGGTGCATCACCAAGGCATGAGTCTGGTGGCGCTGGTCAACTTGCTGCGCAACCAGCCGATGCCCCGGCGCTTTCTTGCCTGCCCGTTGCTCAAGGCGGCGGAGCTGCTGTTGCAGGAACGGGTGCCGAGGACCGCGGCGGGCGTGTTTGCCGAGGATTTGGAACAGGAGACGTTGCGACCGCTCGCCGGCGAAGGCGAAAATGCGATGCGCGTTTTCACCAATCCGAGCGAAGCCGCTCCGGAGGTGCATCTTTTGTCCAACGGCCGCTATCATGTCGTGATCAGCAGCGCGGGCGGTGGCTACAGCCGGTGGCACGATCTCGCGGTGACCCGCTGGCGCGAGGATGCCACGCGCGATTGCTGGGGGATGTTTATCTATTTGCGGGATCTGGCGCTGGGTGATTTTTGGTCGACGGCCTTTCAGCCGACCTTGCACGCCACGAAGGGCTACGAAGCGGTGTTCACGCAGGCGCGCGCGGAATTCCGGCAGCGGCATGCGGGGCTGGAAATCCACACGGCGATCAGCGTGTCGCCGGAAGATGACGTTGAGTTGCGGCGCATCACGATCACCAACCACACGCGCGTGGCCCGCGTGCTCGAGTTGACCAGTTACGCCGAGGTTGTGCTCGCGCCGCCGGCCGCAGACGCGGCGCATCCGGCATTCAGCAATCTGTTCGTGCAGACCGAATTTGAACCGAAGTCCTCGGCGATCCTTTGCACGCGCCGGGCGCGCGCGCCGGACGAAAAGCCGCCGTGGCTGTTGCACCAGATGATGGGGCAGGGCGGAGAACAGGGCGCTGTTTCCTGCGAGACGGATCGCTTCAAATTCGTCGGTCGCGGCGGCACGCTGGCCAACCCGGCGGCGATGCAGCGCGTGGCGCCATTGTCCAACACCGTGGGTTCCGTGCTCGATCCCATCGTCGCCCTGCGGCGCACGGTTACGGTGCCGCCGCATGGCACGGTCATCATCGATCTGGTGCTCGGTGTCACCGAAAGCCGGGAGGCGGCGCTGGCGCTCACGGACAAATATCAAAGCACGCGCATGGCGGACCGCGCCTTCGACCTCGCGTGGACCCACAGTCAGGTGACGTTACGGCACCTCAATGCCACAGAGGCGGAGGCGCAGGTCTATGGCCGGCTGGCCAGCGCGTTGATCTACGCCGATCCCGCGCGACGCGCCAACCCCGGGGTGTTGCGCAACAACCGACGCGGCCAGAGCGGGCTTTGGAGCTACGGCATTTCGGGTGATGTGCCGCTCGTGCTGCTTCGCATCAGCGACCTGGGCAAGATCGAGATCGTGCAGCAGTTGATCCAGGCCCACGCCTACTGGCGCATGAAGGGGCTGGCGGTCGAACTGGTCATCGTGAACGAGGACGTTTCCCTCTACCGGCAGTCGCTGCACGATCAGATCACGCAGTTGGTTTCGTCAGGCATCGAGGCGCAGATGCTGGACAAGCCGGGCGGCATTTTCATCCGGCGGCTTGAGCAAATTCCCAACGACGACCGCATCCTCCTGCAATCGGCGGCCCGCGTCGTGCTCGACGACGAGAAAGGCGGCCTCGCGGAACAACTGGAGCGCCGGAACGTGCTGGAGCAGGTGGTCCCGGTCCTGGCGCCGACTCGCGCCGCGTCGACCGATGGCTCCAAGGCGCTGCCGCCGCGCGAACTTATTTTCACGAATGGATTCGGCGGTTTTACGCGCGACGGGCACGAATACGTCATCACGCTGCAGCCCGGACAGATGACGCCGGCGCCGTGGGTTAATGTGCTCGCGAATCCGACTTTCGGCACGGTCGTCTCGGAAAGCGGCGCGGCTTACACCTGGGTGGAAAATTCCCACGAATTCCGGCTGACGCCGTGGAGCAACGATCCCGTGCAGGACACGACCGGCGAGGCTTGCTACCTGCGCGATGAAGAGACCGGCCAGTTCTGGTCGCCGATGCCCGCGCCGGCGCGCGGCACGACGCCGTATGTCATCCGTCATGGTTTTGGTTACACGGTATTCGAACACACGGAAAACGGGATCTTCTCCGAAGTGTGGGTCTATGTCGCGAACGACGCGCCGGTGAAGTTTACCGTCCTGAAGTCGCGCAACGTCTCGGGCCGTCCGCGGCGACTATCGATCACCAGCTACGCAGAATGGGTGCTGGGCGACTTGCGGCAAAAGAGTCTGCTCCACGTGCAAACGGAAGTGGACCTGAAGACCGGGGCGTTGCTGGCGCGCAATTACTACAACACGGAATTTCCCGAGCGCATTGCGTTCATCGACGCCAGCGATGGGGCGCGCACGGTTACCGGCGACCGCAAGGAATTTATCGGCCGCAATGGCAGTCTCGCGAAGCCCGCGGCACTGAAACGCACGCGTCTTTCCGGCAAGGTGGGCGCGGGATTGGATCCATGCGGTGCGGTGCAAGTGGTGCTCGATTTGGCGGAAGGGCAGGAACGCGAGACGAGTTTTCGGCTCGGCGTCGGACGGAGCACGGCGGACGTGCAGCAACTCATCCATCGTTTTCGCGCGGCCGACGCCAGTCGCAAGGCACTCGAGGCGGTGTGGGAATACTGGAACCGGACGCTGGGGGCCGTGAACGTGGATACGCCCGATCCGGCGGTGAACGTGATGGCGAATGGGTGGTTGATGTATCAAACGCTGAGCTGCCGGTTGTGGGGCCGGACGGGATTTTATCAATCCGGTGGCGCCTACGGCTTTCGCGATCAATTGCAGGATGTGATGGCGCTGGTGCACGCCGAGCCGGCACTGACGCGGGCGCATCTCCTGCGGGCGGCGGCGCACCAGTTCCGTGAGGGTGACGTGCAGCACTGGTGGCATCCGCCGGCGGGGCGGGGCGTGCGCACACATTTTTCCGACGACTTCCTGTGGCTGCCTTACGTGACCTGCCGTTATGTCACCTGCCTCGCTGACACGGGCGTGCTCGATGAAAAGATTCCTTTCCTGGAAGCCCGGCCGGTGAAGCCGGAGGAGGAAGCCTATTACGATCTGCCGAATCGCGCCGAGGAATCGGCCTCGCTTTATCAGCATTGCGTGCGCGCCATCGAGCGCGGGTTGAAATTCGGCGAGCACGGCCTGCCGCTCATCGGTTGCGGCGATTGGAACGACGGCATGAACCGCGTGGGGCACGAAGGCCGCGGGGAAAGCGTCTGGCTGGCCTTTTTCCTTTATGATGTGCTCAGCCAGTTCGCCGAACTGGCTCGCGCTTACGGTGACGCGGCCTTTGCTGACCGCTGCATCGCCCAAGCCCAGCAGCTGCAGAAAAATATCGAGCAACACGCGTGGGATGGCGCGTGGTATCGTCGCGCTTACTTCGATAACGGCACACCGCTTGGTTCCCACACCAACGAGGAATGTCAGATCGATTCGTTGCCGCAGAGCTGGTCAGTGCTCAGCGGTGCGGGCGAACCGGCGCGTTCGCAGCAGGCGATGGCATCGGTGGACCGGCGACTGGTCCGTCGCGACGATGGGTTGGTGCAGTTGTTCGCTCCGCCTTTCGATCAGTCGGCGCTCAATCCCGGTTACATCAAAGGCTACATCCCCGGCGTGCGCGAAAACGGCGGCCAATACACGCACGGCGCGATTTGGACCGCGATGGCCTTTGCCGTCATGGGCGAGGGCGAGCGGGCGTGGGAACTGTTTACCATGCTCAATCCCGTCCGCCACGGCGCGACGGCTGCACAAATCGCCACCTATAAGGTCGAGCCATACGTCGTCGCGGCGGATGTTTACGGAGTCGCGCCGCACACCGGCCGGGGAGGGTGGACTTGGTATACGGGCTCGGCCGGCTGGATGTATCGGCTGCTCGTCGAGACGCTGTTGGGCATAAACATCGAGGGTGATCACTTGCGCGTGATGCCCCGGATGCCGCAGGCGTGGAGCACTTACAAAATCCATTACCGCTACCGGCAGACCGTTTATCATATTACGATTTCGCGCGGGGCTGGTGAGGCGGGTGCGACCACGCAGCTTGTCGTCGATGGCCAGGAGATAGCCGGCGAAACCATTCCGCTCCGCGACGACCGGCAAGAGCATGCCGTCGAAGTGAAGCTTAGCCCGCCCAAGCCTTCCCGCATAGATTAACCCTGAACCCGCTCCCTTATGAAAACCCAGCCCCCGAAAACCGAAAAGAACTTCAACAAAGACCTGAAGACGTTTGAGCAACAGCCCGCTAAGACCAAGGAGCTGTCCCTGCTCAAGGATCAGGCGGAAAAGACCACCGGCCCGGAAAGCACCGTTATCGCCAGAAAGATCCGGGCCAAAGCCCAGCAATGAACCAAGGGCGTCAGGTTTCGTAGATATTTGCGAGCGAACACCCTTGGCGAACCGGCCGCCTCACGCCGTGGATATGGTTATCCACAGGTAGGGAAGGGGATCCGTATCCCCTTTATTGAAAATGGCTGCCCGGGTAGGGATTGAACCTACGACCAAGTGATTAACAGTCACCTGCTCTGCCACTGAGCTACCGGGCAACGTGGCTTCGCGGGGCTTGCACCCAGCGAAAGAGGGGACGAAAAACAGAGTCGACGCTCGGGTTGTCAATGCTCCTTTTGCCCGATTACGCGGAAAACTGGAGCCGCGCCAAAGTTTTGGTTGCTTTCGGCACCCCGGTTCCTATGACCTGACCCTCTTTTCCATTACGCCTGCCCTCAATTCCGGGGTCACAGGGGGAACGAAACTCATGAAACAACAGTTCGCACTTAACGTTATCACGCGCGCCCAGACGGGCCGTAGCGCTTCCCGCCGCCTGCGCCGGGCCAACAGCATTCCCGCCATCCTTTACGGGAAGCACACCAGCCCCGAGAAGCTCGCGGTTGATACGCCGGAATTCATCCGCCTGCTCAAGGCCGTCGCCGGCCGCGCCGTGCTCATCGAGCTCCAGCGCAAGGATAAGGCCGACAAGGCCCTCTCTTTCCTGCAGGAGGTTCAGCGCGATCCGCTGACCGACAAATACCTGCACATCGACCTTCAGGAAGTGAAGGCCGACGAAAAGATCGAAATCCGGGTTCCGGCCGTCATCGTAGGCGAATCCTTTGGCGCCAAGAATCAGAACGGCGTGTTGGAAATTTCCTCCTTCTACCTGCGCATCCGCTGCCTGCCTAAGGACCTGCCGAGCGTCATCGAGGTTGACGTCACCGAACTCAAGCTGGGTGAGACTCTCAAGGTGAGCGACATGAAGCCGATCACCGGGGTTGATTTCCTTGACCAGAAAAACCAGCCGGTCGTCTCGTGCGTCGAGCCCGTGGCTGAAATCGTGCAGGAAACCGCGGCTGCCGCTGCTCCCGCCGATGGTGCCGCTGCTCCCGCTGCGGGTGCCGCTGCTCCGGCTGCTGGCGCCGCCGCCGCTCCCGCCGCTGGTGCGGCCGCTCCGGCCGCCGGCGCCAAGGGTGCCGCTCCCGCTGCTGCTCCCGCCAAGGGCGCTGCGCCGGCGAAGGCCGCCGCTCCCGCGGCGAAGAAGTAAGTTTCCGTGTGGCCGGCCGCTTGACCGCGGCGGGCCGCACGATTGTTCTTTGAGACATGTCCATCTCGCTCGTTGCCGGTCTCGGCAATCCGGGCCGCGAATACGAAGCCACCCGCCACAATCTTGGCTGGGTGGTCATCGACGCGTTTGCCCGCCAGCTTAATCTGGCGTGGAAAATCCAAATGCAGTTCGAGGCGCAGGTTGCCCGCTGGGATCGCCCCGGCCGGCCGACCTGCTACTTCGCCAAGCCGCTGACGTTCATGAACGAAAGCGGTCGGGCGGTCGGAGCGTTGGCCCGCTACTATAAAGTGGCTCCCGCGGCCGTCGCAGTCCTCTACGACGACTTTAACATCGACCTCGGTCTGGTTAAGGTCACCACGAGCGGCAGTGCCGGCGGTCACAACGGTGTGGCCAGCCTCTTGGAGCACCTTGGCGACGGGTTTGCCCGCTACCGCCTCGGAATCGGCCCCAAACAGCCGGCGCAAATGGACATCAAGGACTTCGTGCTAGGAAAATTTACGACCACTCAACTCAACTTAATCGAACAGACCCTCCCAAATTACATCACCGGCCTCGACCTGCTCCTCGCGAGCGGGCCTGCCCAGGCCATGAACACCCTCAATCGCAGAGCCAAAAATGAACCCGACCAAACGTAACTACCGCGCGACTTTCATCCTCGATAATCGCGGCAAGGAAGACTCCATCGAACAGATCATCGAAGGCGTGAAGAAGGAAATCGCCGGCCTCCAGGGCGAAGTTTCCGCCGTCGAAAACGTTGGCAAGCGTGACTTCGCCCGCGTGACCGATCCGAAGCACACCGGCGCGACCTACGTGCACGTCTCCTTCAGCGCCCCGGCCACCGGCCCCGCCCAGCTCAAGGAAAAGCTGCGCCTCAACAACAGCGTTTACCGCACCTTCGTCGAGTCGGTCTAACCGTCCCGCCGGGTGCCTCGCTCCCATGGCCAACTTCAACAAAGTCTATCTCATCGGCAACCTCACGCGCGACCCCGAATTGCGGGTCACGCCGAAGGGCACGGCCATCTGCCAGTTCGGCCTCGCGGTCAACCGGCAGTTCAAGGACGAGTCCGGCGCGATGCGCGATGAGACGACTTTTGTCGATATCGAGGCCTGGGGCAAACAGGGCGAGACCATCGGTAAATATTGCACCAAGGGCCGGCCGCTTTTCGTCGAAGGCCGCCTGAAGTTTGACCAGTGGGAAGACAAGACCAGCGGTCAAAAGCGCAGCAAACTCAAGGTCGTCCTTGAAGGCTTTCAGTTTCTCGGCAGCCGCGAAGGCGGTCCTGCCGGCGGCGGTCCCGGTGGTGGCGGCGAAGATGCCGACCAGAGCCCCGAACGCCACTCGCCGCCGCCCCGCGCCGCCAGTCCCGGTCGTCCGGCGGCGGCTGCGCAGGAAAGCGCCGACGAAGATGTCCCGTTTTGAGGTCTTTTATTTTAACCAACACCACGTCCGATCCTTTAATCCGAACACTTAAACCAGTCCTCCCATGGCATACAGCGAAGTCCTCCTAGTCAAACCCGTCGACGGTCTCGGCGGCGAAGGCGATCAAGTCAAAGTCCGCGCCGGTTACGCGCGCAATTTCCTCCTCCCCCGCAGCATCGCGGTGCCGGTCACCACGGCCAACCGCAAGCAGGTTGAGGCGCTCAAGAAGCGTCGCGCCGTGCGCGAAGCCCAGGAGCTCACCGGGGCGCAAGAGCTCGCCAAGAAGCTCGAGAAGGTCTCGCTCGCATTCGCCGTGAAGACGGGCGAGGGCGGCAAGATGTTCGGTGCCATCACGGCGTCCGACATCCACGAGAAGATCGTCGCCGGTGGCGTCGAACTCGAGAAGAAGCGCATCCACCTGCACACGCCGGTGAAGACCCTCGGCAAGCACACCGTGAAGGTGAAGCTCCACTCGGAAGTCACCGTCGAACTCAACTTCGACGTCGTCTCGGAAAACCCGATCGACGCTCCCGCCGAGGAGAAGAAGTAAGCCTCTCCCTCCGTTTTAAACGCAGGCCGCGTCACCCGACGCGGCCTGTGTTTTTTATGGCGGTAAGTTGTGTAAAACCAGATGTTGCGACGCGACTGATCAGCGCCCCTGATTCGCCCGCTGCTCCATGGCTGAAAACGACGAAACACCTTCCCGGCGACCGCGAGCCATCGCCGAGGCGCCTGCGCCCACGACGATGCTCGGCCGCGAGCTGCCGCACAGCCTCGATGCCGAGGAATACCTGCTCGCGTGCTGCTTCATCGATGGCACCGACACGGTGGCGCGTTGCCTGGAGGACAAGCTCACCGCCCGCGCGTTTTTTGCGCCCGCCAATCAGACGATTTACGACAAGCTGCTGGATCTCTATTCGCGCAACCTGCCGATCGACATCGCCATCGTCGCCGAGGAGCTGAAGGCCGCCGGCCAGCTCGAACAGGTGGGGGGCTACGCTTATCTGGCACAGGTCAGCTCGCGTATTCCGACGACGGCGCAGGTCACCTATTTTATCGAACGCGTGCGCGACCTGTATGTGTTGCGCGAGATCATCCGCGCCGCGGGCGGGATTTTGGAGCGGTCGTTCCAGCTCGACGGCGGTAGCGTCGAGGAGTTTGTCGACCAGGTGGAGAAGGACATGTTTGCCGTCACCCAGAACCGGGTGGACGACTCCGCCCAGCACATGAAGACGCCGATCACGGAGGCCTTCAAGGTGATCGACAAAATGTTGCACCACCGTGGCGAGCTCACGGGCGTTTCCTCGGGCTTTAAGGATCTCGATCAACTGACGTTCGGCTTTCAGCGGCAGGAAATGATCATTCTCGCGGCGCGCCCTTCGATGGGCAAAACCTCGTTTGCGCTTAATATCGCCGAGGCGGCCGCCATGCCGAAGCGCGGCGCGGCGGCGCCGGTGTTGTTCTTTTCGCTCGAAATGAGTGCGTCCCAGCTGGCGTTGCGTATGCTCTGCTCACGTGCACGCGTGAACATGAAGCTGCTCCGCGAAGGCTTCGTGAAACAGAACGGCGAGGAGATGCGCTCGCTCGTGACCGCGGCGGACGAATTTTCAAAGGCACCGATCTTCATCGATGATTCTAGTGCGCTGACCATCATGCAGTTGCGGGCCAAGGCCCGGCGTATCCACGCGCGACATAATCTCGGTTTCATTGTAGTCGATTACTTGCAATTGCTCAGCCCGACCGATGCCAAGGTCGCCCGCGAACAGCAGGTGGCGGAGGCCTCACGCGGATTAAAAGCACTGGCGAAGGAACTGAATGTTCCGGTTCTTGTATTAAGTCAGCTCAACCGTGCTTCCGAAAAAGAGAATCGCACCCCGAAACTCGCGGATTTGCGCGAATCTGGATCAATCGAACAAGATGCTGACGTTGTTTTAATGCTCGCCCGACCCAAAGATGCCGACGAAAAATTCCAAGTTGCCGCCGACTCCGCCGAGTTAATCGTTGCCAAGCAACGAAACGGACCGGTAGGAGAACTGAAACTCACTTTCCTTAGAGACATCACCCGCTTTGAAAACTTCACCCAGTAACCCTCTTAGCAGGGTCACCTGTTATCTATTCGTCTTTTTGCTCTTACTAGCTGCGGGCGGGAGGTATGCGACAGCCCAAGTGGCGGCGATTGAGCCATCTGCGCGGCAACAAACGGCCTACAAGGTCGGCACGGTCACGATCAAGTTTATCGGCACCGCGATCGTCAGCGAAGACGTCGTGCGGGCCAACATTCAAGTGCGCGAAGGTGCCGACATGGATGGCTCCCTGATCGACCGCGATATCCGGGCGCTGTATCGCACGGGCCTTTTCGAACTCATTGAGATCAAGCAGGACGTCACGGCGGACAACACGGTCAACATCGTGTTTGAAGTCACGCCCAAGTTTCGCGTTTTGGCCATCCGCTATGAGGGCAACGCCAAGGTCAAATCGAAGCGCCTTGAAAAGGAGATCAAGACCAAGCCAAACACCGCGCTCGATGAGCGCCAGGTGAAGGAAGACTCCGAAAAGATCCGCGAGTATTACCAGAAGATCGGCTACAATCAGGTCTCGATCAACTACGCCATCGAGCGCGACCGCGCGACGGGCTTTGGCACGGTGGTTTTCAAAATCAAGGAAGGCGCCAAGGTTAAGATTTCCAAGATCGCGTTCGTGGGGAATGCCGGGGTCAAGGCCAGTTCCCTCCGCAAGGAGATGGAGACCCGCAAGTGGTGGTTCATGTCCTGGCTGACCGACAGCGGCCGTTTTAAGGATGACAAGTTCGACGACGACCTCGACAAGCTGCGCGACTACTATCGCGAACAAGGCTACCTCGACGTCGATATTCCGCAGGATCAGATCACGTTCGATTACCCTTCGTCCGGCAAGCTCCTCATCACAATCCATGTTAACGAAGGCCGGCGCTACCGGATTGGCGACATTACGGTCACGGGCAGCAAGATTCATGAAGCCGGTCTCTTGAAGCGCGTCCTCCGCCAGAAGAGCGGCATGGTTTTTGCCCCATCGAAACTCGACAAGGATGTTGAACGCTTGGAGGACTTTTACGGTTCGTCCGGTTATCTCGAACCCGACACCCGCGTGCGCTTGCTCCGCAAGCCCAACGTCGCAACCGGTAACATCGATCTCGAGTATCAGGTGACCGAAGGTGAAAAATATAACGTCGAATCCATCGTCATCGAAGGCAACGACAAGAGTAAGAGCATCGTGATCCTGCGCGAACTCGTGCTCGGTCCCGGCGAAGTCTTCGACACCGTGCGGATGAAGATCAGCAAGCTCACCCTGGATAACACCCGTTTCTTCGACGACGTGAATCTTTCCCCGCAGGAGACAAACATCCCCGGCCGGCGCAACCTGCGGGTTGCCGTCCGCGAGGCGCGCACCGGTAATCTCACCTTTGGCGCGGGATTCAGCTCGGTGGAAAAGGCCACAATATTCGCCGAACTGAGCCAGTCTAACTTCGACTTGTTCAACCGCCGCTCGCTCTTCCAAGGTGATGGCCAGAAATTCCGCCTGCGTCTGCAGCTCGGTTCATTGTCCAGCGAGGCGATCCTGACCTTTGAAGAACCGTGGCTCTTTGAGCGCCGCCTGGCGCTCGGCTTCAGCCTCTACCGCCAGTCCTCGGACTATAACAGCGATTATTACAGCCAGATTTCGACAGGCTTTGAAGTCTATCTCCGCAAGCGTCTCTTCGAGCTGGTGGAAGGCAAGCTGTCCTACAATTTTGAGCTCGTTGGGATTACCGATGTTGATCCCAACTACGCATCGCTGGTGAGCGCGTCAGACAGCTCCATCTCCAAGGTCGGTTTCCAACTCTTGCGCGACACGCGCGACAAGATCATCAACACCACTTCGGGTAACCGTGTGGAACTTGATACGGAAATCGCCGGCGGTGCGCTGGGTGGCGATTTCGATTACTACAAATTGGAGTTCAAGGGCGCGCAGTTTTATCCGCTGTTTGATTTTCAAAGCCAGGTTTTCTCCGTGCTGGCGCGCACCGGCGTGATGCAGGAATACGGCCGTAGCAGCGATGTGCCCTATTATTATAAATTCTTCCTCGGCGGTCCCTATTCCTTGCGTGGCTTCGAGTATAACGGGATCAGCCCGCGTAACTCCGACGGCTACTTGGAGGGCGGTAAAACCTACGCCATGCTGAGCTTGGAATACTCGGCGGATATCGTCAGCCCAATCCGCTTCGCTATTTTCTACGACGCGGGCTTTGTGAATTCGAAGTCTTACGACTTCAATCCGGCCGACTTTCACGATAATTTCGGCGTGGGTATCAGCCTGTTCGTCGCTGGCGCGCCACTGCGCTTGGATTACGGTGTGCCGCTCACTGGAGATTCGCGCAACAAATCCGGTAATCAGTTCAACTTTTCCTTTGGCACCCGCTTCTGATTCGTTTCTGCTGTAACGCTTACTTTTAAATATATCACCCAATGAACAAAACCGTTAAATCCCTGCTTGTCCTGGCCGCTTTCGGCGTTTCCGCGCTGCTTGGTCAGGCCCAGACTACCAAGATCCTCGTTGTTGACATGGCCAAGCTGCTCGACGGCCACTACAAGACGCAGGAGCAAAATGAAAAGCTCCGCGGCGACGGCACGAAGGCTCAGGAAGAGCTCGACCGGTTGAACAAGGAAGGCAACGCCCTCGTCGAGCAATACAAGGAGCTTGTCGACCAGTCCAACAACCCGGCGTCCACCGCCGAGGCCAAGGCCAAGGTTCAGGCCGATGCGCAGAAGAAGATGGAAGAAATCCAGCGCAAGACCAACGAAGTCCGTTCCTTTGAGCAGAACACGCAGCGTTCCCTCCAGGGCCGTATCCGCACTTTCCGTGACCTGATGTTCGAAGAAATCGGCAAGATCGCGACCGATCTCGCCAAGCGCAAGGGTGCCAGCCTGCTGCTCGACAAGTCGGGTCCTTCGCTCCTCGGCATTCCCAGCGTGATCTTCGCTGATAGCACGCTTGATATCACCGATGAGGTGCTGAAGGAGATCAATAAGGACCGCCCCGCGACGGCTACTGCCGCTCCGGCTGCGCCTGCGGCGGCTCCGTCCGCCACCACGCCGCCTGCGAGCAGCGGTGATGCTCCGACGATCAAGATTCCCGGCCGCTAATCTGGAATTTATAGGTCCCATTTCAAAACCCGCCGGCACGCCGGCGGGTTTTTGCTTTCAGGCATTGCGCCTCCAGGCATTTCTTTCAGGCTCAAATTATGCAGGTATCCTTTACCGCCGCCGAAATCACCGCGCTAGTGCAGCCCAAGGGAAGCCGTGGGGCTACCGCGGAGAGCATCACCGGCATCGCTGCACTGGCCACGGCAGGGAAGGGGGAGCTTTCGTTTTTGGGTAATCCAAAGTATCGCAGCGAAGTCGCCGCATCGGAAGCTTCCGTTATTCTTTTGCCGCCGGATTATGAAGGCGCCCCCAAGCCGGGACAGCTGTTCTTGGTGGTCGATCAACCTTCGGTCGCTTTAGCCCGGATTTGCGGTCGCATTGAGCAATTGCTCTGGCCGAAGCCCGCACCGGGCGTTCACCCGACGGCCTTTGTCGATCCTTCGGCCAAAGTGGCGGCGAGTGCCACCGTCGGCCCGTTGTGTGTGATCGAGGCGGATGCCGTCGTGGGGGAAGCCTCTCACCTGCAAGCGCAAGTTTTCGTCGGCCGGGCGGCCCGGATCGGCGCGCAATGCTGGCTGATGCCGGGCGTGGTGCTTGAAGCGGAATGCGTGCTTCAAAACCGCGTGCGCCTACAGCCGGGCGTCGTGGTCGGCTCCGATGGTTTTGGCTACGAATTCGTCAAAGGCCGGCATGAAAAAGTGCCGCAAGTCGGCGTCGTAGTCATCGAGGATGACGTGGAGATTGGCGCCAACACGACATTGGACCGCGCGCGCTTCAGCCGCACGGTGATCGGCGAGGGGACCAAAATCGACAACCTCGTGCAGATCGCGCACAACGTCATCATCGGCAAACACTGCATTCTCTGCGCACAGGTCGGCATTTCTGGCAGCACAACACTGGAAGACTATGTGGTGCTAGGCGGCCAGGCCGGCGTCGCCGGTCACCTGACCATTGGCAAAGGAGCCAAATCGGGAGGCGGTGCGGCCATCACGTCCAGTGTTGATGCCGGGATTTTTGTGAATGGCTCACCGGCGCGGGCCTACATGCTCGAACGTCGCCTGCAGGTTTTGTATCAGCGTCTGCCTGATCTTTTCAAACGGGTCGCGGAGTTGGAGGAACAGGTAAAATTGTCTTCCGCCTGAACAAGCCGGTCGCAAAGATACGCGGCCATGAGCGAGTCGCGGCTTAAAATCCTCTCCGGTAACTCAAATCGTCCTCTCGCCGAGGAGATTTGCAAATCCATCGGGATGCCCCTCGGTGAGGCGACCGTCACAAGCTTCCCGGACGGGGAATCGTTCGTGAAGATCAATGAAAACATTCGCGGTCAGGATGTCTTCATCATCCAGTCCACCTGTCCGCCGACGAACCATCACTTGATGGAGCTGTTGATCATGATTGATGCCGCGCGACGCGCCTCGGCACAGCGGATCACCGCGGTGCTGCCGTTTTACGGCTACGCCCGGCAGGATCGCAAGGATCAGCCGCGCGTGCCGATCACCGCGAAACTCGTCGCCAATCTCCTGGTCGCGGCCGGAGCGACCCGCATCCTGACGATGGATCTGCACAGCCAGCAGATTCAGGGTTTTTTCGATATCCCCGTTGATCATCTCTACGCATCGCCGGTGTTTTTCGAGCACCTTGCCAAACGCAAGAGTGCGAATCCCCTCGTGGTTTGTTCGCCCGACGTCGGTGGCATGAAGATGGCGGCGGCTTATGCCGACACGATGGGCGCAGCGCTCGCCTTCGTGGCCAAGAAGCGTAAAAACGCCACCACGGTCGAAGCCATGAGCGTGGTCGGCGACGTGGCGGGCTGCGACGTTTTGCTCGTGGATGACATCACCGAGACGGCTGGCACCTTGACCGCCGCGGCTAAAATCCTCCGTGACCACGGCGCAGTGAGTGTGAGCGCGGCCGTCAGTCACTGCATTCTCAACGATGTTGCTGTGGAGCGGCTCAAAAGCGGCCTCATCGACGAGCTGATCACGACGAATTCGACGCCGGTGACCACGCATGGGCTGCCGATCACGGTCCTGAGCATCGCCAAGCTGTTGGGTCAGGCCATCGTGCGCATCACCAGCAACGAGAGCGTCACGGGTTTGTTTAAGATTAAAGGCTTCTGACAATCGGCTGGCGCTTTGGTTTGTTTGACCGTGGAACCTTTTCGAGTGAATTTCTGTCTTCTACGCACCCTATGAAATCCTGGTTTTCCCGCCGTCTTCTGCCCGTAGTGATTCTCGGTTCGATGCTCATCGGACCGGCCCAAGCCAAAGACGCGGAGCGCAGTTCCGCCAAGCCGGATCTTCGTATCGATCCGACGCCGTTGAATGACAGCAAGGCCTCTGTCGTCATGAGCTACGCGGATGTGGTTGAGCCGGTGCAAAAAGCGGTGGTCTCAGTTTACTCGACCAAGATTGTCGCACAGCGCGTAGCGCCCAATCCCATGCTCCGTCAGTTTTTTGGCGACATCCCCGATCAAACGCGTGAGCGAAAAGAGGAAGGACTCGGCTCGGGCGTTATTGTTTCGGCCAACGGTTACATCATCACCAATAACCACGTTGTGGAAGGAGCCGACGAACTCAGCGTGTTGCTGCCCGATGAACGCGAATACAAGGCCAAGCTTATCGGCGCCGATCCCAAGACGGATGTGGCGGTGATCAAGATTGAGGCGGAAAATCTTCCCACGGTGACGCTCGCCGACAGCGACAAGCTGAGGGTGGGGGACGTGGTGTTCGCTGTCGGTAATCCCTTGGGCGTCGGCCAAACCGTGACGATGGGCATCGTCTCGGCCAAGGGTCGCAACAAGCTCGGCCTGCTGGAGAATGTCCAAGGTTATGAGGATTTCATCCAGACTGACGCGGCCATCAACATGGGCAACTCGGGCGGTGCGTTGATCGACGCCAAGGGCCGGCTCGTCGGCATTAACAGCGCGATTGTTTCGACGACACGCGGCAATATCGGCATTGGTTTTGCGATCCCGGTGAATCTGGCTTCCTCGATCATGCACAGCCTGATCGAAACCGGTATCGTTGCGCGCGGTTATCTCGGCGTCATCACGGAATCGGTTACCCCTGAAATCGCCGAGAGTCTCGGTTTGTCGAAGGACACCAAGGGTGTCGCGATTGCCGATATCACGCCCGGCAGCCCGGCGGAGAAGGCTGGACTCAAGCGCACCGACATTATTCTAGCCGTCAACGGCCGCAATGTCAGTTCGCTGGAAGACCTGCGCCTCACGATTGCACAGTCGGTGCCAGGCTCGAAAGTTATCCTAAAAATTGTGCGCGACGGCAAAGAGAGCGCGATGGATGTTACTCTTGGCACGCTGGCCGAAAAGCCCAACGAACTGCTGCCCGGTGTCGAGGTGAGCCAGCTGACGGATGAGTGGCGCCGGCGGTTGAACGTGGACCCGCGCGTCACCGGTTTGGTGATTACGGACGTCGAGGAGAAATCGGCCTACGCCGATCGCTTGGTGGCTAATGTTGTCATCATCGAAATCAACCGCGTGGCAGTGACCGATGTCGCGGGTGCCAAGGCGCAGCTACAAGAAGGACGCAATCTTCTGTTGGTCTACTTCCGCGGTGGTTACCGTTATGTGACAGTTACGAAGTAAGTGTAATCTGACTCCGCACCTAAATTCGCTGGCGTGATCCCTGTCGGGGTCACGCCTTTTTGTTTGGTCAGCTTCCCGGTTTTTGGACGGGAAGGGCGGCGAGCGCGGGCGGCAGCGCATCCGCGGCGTAGGTCGGGAAACTTAATTCAAGCAAGGAGATGGCTGGCACGTCAAAGCGCACGCTGCCTGCACTGCGATCGACAAGCATGGCGACCGCCGCCGGCGTGCCGCCGGCTTGGCGCACGATGTCGAGACACTCCAGCACGCGACCGCCGCGAGTGACCACGTCTTCGACGATGAGCACGCGTTCTTGCGGTGCGAAGGTGAATCCGCGGCGCAATACCAGCACGTTGTTCTCCTTCTCCGCGAAAATGTAGCGCGACTTCGTCTGGCGGGCGACTTCCTGCCCGATCACGAGGCCACCCATCGCGGGGGCCAGCACAGTGGTGAAGGTGTGGCCTTTGAGTTTGGCGGCGAGCAGGGCGGCGAGACGCTCAATGGCATCCATGTGCTGGCACACTTGAGCGCATTGGAAGTAGTGCCCGCTATGAAGACCCGAGCGCAGCACGAAATGGCCCTGCAGTAAGGCGCGGGTGCGGGTAAAGATGTCGAGAACCTCCTGTTGCGTGGAATCCATGGTGCGACGTTGAGTCAACCGGCCGAAAAAACAAAATCATTTTGCGCGGGCGTGGCTTTGGGTATTGGCTAGCGGGGTGCCAAAGAACGCGGTCCCGCTGGAAGATGAATTGGGCGATGTGCTTGAAAAAGCCCTGCGCCGGGCGGATTTGCCTGTCGAGGAGGCAGCGCGACGGGCTGGCGTGCCTCTCTCTCGCTTGCTGGATGCCATCGACTACCGCAGCGATCTTACTTGTAGCGAACTCGGCCGGATCGCTGCCGTGCTGGAACTGAACGAGGTCGGATTGTGTGCGCTGGCCGAGGGTAAGTATCCCCTGCCGGAGGTCGAGGCCCTGCCGTTCTGCGTGCATGCGTTGCGGATGCCGCACGGGATCGGCGTGGCCAACGCTTACGTCATTTCCGAATGCGGCTCCGGTCGCGGAATACTCTTCGATGTCGGTCCGAGTATCGATGCCTTGCTCGCTGTGTGGCCAACGGGGATTCCGAGAATCGATGCAGTTTTTCTCACGCATGTTGAATCCGAGCACACCGGCAGCCTTTGCGATGTGGTGAAGCAGTTCGGCGACATCCCGGCCTACAATCCCGCTGGCGTGACCGAGCCTTGCGGCCGGGCCATCGTTGAGCCGGCGGTGGTCACGATCGGCGCCTTGACCATCACGGTCCTGAGCACTCCGGGCCATGCTGTGGCGCATAACTGTTATGTTGTGCGATCGCGAATAGCGGCGGGCGGGGCCGCGTTACTGATCGCAGGTGACCTGATTTTTGCAGGTTCGGCAGGTGGCGGCTACTACTGCGAGACTCAGTCACGCCAGCAACTCGCACGGGTGATGGGATTGGTGCCACCGAACACCTTGATTGCGCCTGGCCATGGTCCCTTGACCACGGTGGCTAACGAACGCCGATATAATCCGTTCGTGAACTGACTGAGTGAAACGCATCTCGCGCACCTGACTGGGGTAAGGGCCTGTCTGCTCAATGATTCAGTGGGGCTTGGGGCTGAGGATTTCTACAGAAGAGAATCCAGCGGCATCGTGCTTAGGTGTGTAGAATGGAAATGGAAGTTGACAACCCTCTCGGGATTATGAGTTTTTCAACTTTCCGCTTGGCTTCCTAGCTCAATGGTAGAGCAGTTGACTCTTAATCAATTGGTTCGGGGTTCGAGTCCCCGGGGAGCCACCAATTTCGCTTAGTTTAACATCGGATAGGGTGGGGTTCTTTCTAAATTTGTTCAGCAGCGCTGCAGTTTTTTCTGTGCCGGCGTAGCTCAATGGTAGAGCACCTGTTTTGTAAACAGGCGGTTGCGGGTTCGAATCCCATCGCCGGC
>CAZGJZ010000005.1:0-361995 GCA_964525935.1 uncultured Opitutaceae bacterium
ATCCTCCGCGTCGCCGAGTCCGCGCCGCACGTCCGCTTCTGCCTCGCGCACTCCTGCCGCTTTGACCGCGAGTGCCTCGACCGCGTCGCCGAGTTGCCCAACACGTGGTTCGACTGCTCCGCCCACCGCATCCACTGCGAATGCGTCCAGCTCGGCCTCGGCAACGTCGCCCCGAAAGCCCGCCGCTTCGACGCCAATTACGCTGACCCCACCGCCGTCCTCCACGATCTCGCGGCCGCCTACCCGAAGAAATTCCTCTGGGGCTCCGACACTCCTTTCCAAAGCTACGTGGACAAGGATTACTCCCTGCGCAGCACCTACGCCGAGGAAACCGCCTGCCTCCACGCCCTGCCCGCCGCGCTCAAACAAGCCGTCGCCCACGACAACCTGCTCGCCCTGCTTCGCCTCAAAAATGAAAACCCTCTCACTCGCGGGTAGCACCGCGCTCGTCACGGGCTCTTCCAAAGGCATCGGCCTGGCCATCGGCCAGGGCCTGCACGAAGCCGGCGCCGGGGTCGTCTTCCACGGCACCACCGCCCGCCCCGCCGCGCTACCCGCCGGCAGTGCCTATGTGACGCGCAACCTCCTTGAGGACGACGCGCCCGCCGCCGTCCTCGCCGACGCGCTCGCCGCCAAACCCGGCCTCGACCTGCTCGTGTGCAACGCCGGCAGCTTTTTCGACACGCCGTTCCTCGAGATGACGCCGGCGCTCTGGGAAAAGACCATGGCGCTCAACGTCCGCGCCGCCTACTTCCTCGTGCAGGCCTTCGCCCGCGAGCTCATCGCCCGCCAGCGCCCCGGCGCCGTCGTGATCGTTTCCTCGACCAATGGTTTCCAATCCGAGGAGGAATCCACCGCCTACGACACCTCGAAAGGCGCCCTCGTGATGATGACCCGCACCCTCGCGCAGGCCCTCGCCCCCCATCGCATCCGCGTCAACGGCCTCGCGCCCGGCCTCATCCGCACGCCGCTCACCGCCCCGTGGATCGATGCCCAACACGACAAACGCGCGCACTACTGCAAAAAAATCCTCCTCGGCCGCATCGGCGAACCCGAGGACTGCGCCGGCACCGCGGCCTTTCTGCTTTCCCCCGCCGCCGCCTACGTCACCGGCCAGGTGATCGTCGTCGATGGCGGCCTCACCACCGGTCAGATCGGGAAAATGTAAGCGCATGGCCACCCTCGCCGATCTCGCGACGCCCGCCATCCTCGTCGATCGCACGCGGCTCGCCGCCAATATCCGCGACATGCAGGCCGGGTGCGACCGCCACGGCGTCGAACTCCGCCCGCACATCAAGACCCACAAGATGGTCGCCGTCGCCCGCCAGCAACTCGCCGCCGGCGCCCGCGGCCTGACCTGTGCGAAAATCGGCGAGGCCGAGGCCATGCTGCCCTCCGGCGTGCGCAGCCTTTTCATCGCCCACTCGCTCGTCGATCCCGGCCAGGCCCCGCGCCTCGCCGCCCTCGCCGCGCAGGTTGACGATCTCCGTGTCGGCCTCACCAGCGAAGCCCACCTCGACGCCCTCGCCCGCCTCGCCACCGCCACCGGCCGCAAACTCTCCGTGATGATGGCGGTCGACACCGGCCTCGGCCGTGAAGGCGCCCGCGATCTCGCCGCCGCGCAACGTCTCGCCGCCCGCGTCGCCAGGACCGCCTCACTCGAACTCCGCGGCTTCTACACGCACGAGGGCAACCTCTACGGCGTCCCGCGCGACCAACAGGCCCAGCGCGTCGGCGAAGTCATCGACCGCATCTGCGCCGTGCGCGACGCCATCGACCGCGCGTTGGTCGTCTGGCCCGGCTGCAGCGTCAGCGCCCGCCTCACCGCGGAACTCGGCGCCGGCCGCGTGCAAGCCGTCCGTCCCGGTGCTTACATGTTCGGCGACCTCGCCCTCACGCGCGTCACCGGCGTCATGCCTGAATCCGCCGTCGCCGTGCATGTGCTCGCTACCGTCGTCGACAAACCCGAACCGGGCCTCGCGCTCATCGACGCCGGCTCAAAGACTTTCTCCTCCGACCGCACGCCCGACAACATTTTCGGCCAGTCCGCCGACGGCCGCGACCTCGCCGTCGTGCGTGTCAACGAGGAGCACGGCTACGTCCGCGGCACCGCCGTGGATTCGCTGCAAATCGGCGAGCGCCTCACTTTCATCCCCGCGCACGTCTGCCCCGTCATCAATCTCACCGACGAAGTCACCGTCACCGAAGCCGGTCGCCCCGTTGACACGTGGCGCGTCGAAGCCCGCGGCCGCACGCGGTAATTGCCGTAGCGCATGTTTCCAATCGGTCCTGCATGGGCCGCCAATAACGCGCCCTGCTAGGCTTTAGCCGAACCAGATAACTAAAGCCGCGATTATTGCTATTGTAGGGAGCCCAAAGACCGCGAAGACCACTATTTTGGATCTGCTGAGATCCTGCTCGCGCACGATGATTTTCAAATCATCGAATACCAGCCTTAGCGGTGCTCGGGAAAAAAGCCATTGTCTTCCCGCCACCGAGCAAAAATTGAGAAGAATATATCCGTATATTCCAGCGGCCATTGAGACGAGCATGAGTGCAGCGCCGCCTCTTTTATCGAGGTGCATAACCGGCATCACGAGAGCCGGCAATAAGCACACAAACCAAAGTCCACATAGCGTCCCGAGCCATAGTAAGAAATAAACGCGTTTCGGGAAAAAAGCCGCCAACCGTGAGCAATCGGCCCGCTCCCAAGCATGGCGTTTGATAAAATCTGATGGGCCACATTTTGCTCGGTCGTCAGCTGCACGCTTCATCGCATCTAACGTTCCTTGAACCTCAGGCGGGATTGGCTCCATGGCTTTTCTAATTACGACTACTAAACCTTGTTCGATTCGTCACAAGGATTGGATTTAAGTCGCCAAACTGGCCGTGCCCTTACGCTCACGCCCCGGCCAGCTGCGCCGGCGTCAGCGCATTCAGCAGTGGCTCACCGCGCTCGAAGCGGGCGAGGTTGAGCGTAAAGATTTCCCACAACCGGGTCTTGAAATTCGGGCTCAAACTCGAACCTGAGATATGCGGGGTGAAAATCACATTGGGAAATTTCCACAGCGGATGATCCGGCGGCATCGGATACGCGTAGTGCGTGTCGAGCGCAGCGCCGGCGATCCACTTTTCCCGCAACGCGCGCAGCAAGGCGTCCTGCTGGATGATCGGGCCACGCGCCGGGTTGAGCACAAACGCGTGGCGCGGCAGCGCCTGCAGCTCGCGTTCGCCGATCAGGCCCTCGGTCGCCTTCGTCAGGGGCAATGCGACGATGAGAAAATCCAGCCCCTTTAAAAACTCCAACTCCTCACCGGCGCGGAACACGCGATCGGGCAACACGCCGTCCGCATCGCCGGTGCCGGGCACGCCGTAGACATCGCCACGCGGGCCGGTGCCCTGGCGGGTCTGCACATGGACGCGCAGGCCCATCTGCTTGGCGAGGCGCGCCGTCTCGCGGCCGATGCCACCGTAGCCCCAGAGACCGACGGTCAGCCCGCGAATCTCCCGCTGAAAAACCGCCGAACGGTCCCACACCGCGGCGTCCTGGTTGCGGATGAGCTGGCGCATATCGCGCGCGAGGTTGACGAGCATCGCCATGTTCCACTCGGCGATGGGGACATCGAAACAGCCGCGGCAGTTGGTGGCGCGGATCCCGCGCGCGGTTAAATCGAGCCCGAAGAGCTGGGTGTAACCGGTCGAGGCGATCTGAATCCATTTGAGCGCGCGCATGTCGGCGAAATTCGTCGGCGCGAAATTACAGAACAGCACGTCGACCTCCGCGATCCGCGCCGGGACGAAGGGCCGGGCGGCCTCGACTGGCGGGTTGACGACGTCGATTTCGTAGCGGCCGGTTTTTTGCAGCGCAGCCAGGGCCGCCGGTTCCACCGGCACATCGATCAGCAGTTTCATGGACTTCACGTAGAGAGGATTTTGCCGGGCACGCTGTTGAACTCGCCGGTGCCGGGCACGAAGGGATAGCGGCGCTTGATCTCGTCGGTCAGCACGATGCCAAGCCCGGGGCGGTCGGGAGGCAGCGCATACCCGTCTTTCAAGATGAGGCCGCCGTCGATCACGTCGGCGTGCAGGCCGGCGTAGTCGGGCGCAATTTCGAGGATGCAAGTGTTGGCGGCGGCGAAACCGGTGTGGATGTTCTGCATGAGCGAGCCGCCCGCGCCCCACGCGTGCGTGGCGACCTTGCGGCCGCGATCAGCCATCATTTGTGCGACGGCCATGAATTCACCGAGGCCGCCCGTGAACGACGCGTCCGGCTGGCCGATGTCGAAGCTGTCCTGTTGCGCGAATACTTTCCACTCGTAGGTCGCGGTCAGGCACTCGCCACCGGCGATCGGCACGCTGGTCGACTTGCAGAGTTCGGCGTAACCCCACGGGTCGGTGTAGTGCAGCGGCTCTTCGAGGAAGAAGAGATTGAAAGGCTCAAGGGCCTTCGCGACGGCGGTGGCGACCTCGAGCGTCCAGGTCGCGCCGGGGCTGTTGCCCATGTGCGCATCCATCATGATCCAGGCGTCGGGCCCGGCGTGCGCACGCATGAAGGCGACCTTGTCCGCCTCGAAATCGGCGGCCTCCGCCGCGGCGTGCGGCATATACCAACCCTTGCCGGCGGTGTAGCTGCCGGCGCCGACCTTGAGGCCGCGAAAGCCGAGCGAGAAATAATGATCCATCTTCTGCGCGAGCCGCTCCTTCGGATAATTGCTGGGGCCGCCGGTCGCGTAGCACGGCAGGCGGTCAAACTTCGCGCCCCCGAGCAGCGCGTGCACGGGCTGGCCGAGGAGCTTGCCCTTCAGGTCCCACAGCGCGGCCTCGATGCCGTTGATCACAATCGCGCCGAGCCCGACGCGGCACCAGAAATTGCCGCACTGATACATGCGGTGCCACAGTTCGGGGATGTCGTCCACGTTTTGCCCCACGAGGATCGGTTTGAAAAAATCCACGATGGCCGGGACCGTCTCGGGGCAAAAATAACCGGCGTAGGTTTCGCCGATGCCGGCGTGTGGGCCATCGGTAATGATCTCGATGAACGCGGCGCTGCGCAGCTTGCGCGCTTCGCGGAGAAAGGGGTCGTTGGTGCACGGACCGGTGAGCAGGGTCGTGCGGACATCGGTGATTTTCATGGAAACTTAGGAGATTGGGGTAGAGCAGCCAGCTGGGTGCATTTAACAGGGATCGTCCACGGGCTTCCTGCTATGCAGTGACGAATTCATCGCCAAAATCCCTGCAAAGCACTTCGCCGCGTGAAAAGATCATCGGATCAACCGTGTTTTGAACAGCGGCGCGGCGGCGTCGGCGATGCGGGCGTGCCCGGCACGGGTGATGTGGATGCCGTCCGGCTGGCAAAACTCCGGCCGCAGGTGGCGCGGGTCGGCGGGATCGCAAACCAGGGCGTGGCGGTCCACGAAGGGCCGGCCGCTTTCGCGGATGAGACGGTTGAGGCGCGTGAGTTCGGCGTGGAGCGCAGGCGTGGGCAACACGCGCGGCGGCACGGTGGATAAAATCGCGGTGCCGCCCCAGGTGACGAGCGCCGCCTGGCGCTGCATGTTGGCAAAGGCCGCGTCGGCCCCGACGCCGGTGCCGATGTCATTCGTGCCGCCCTCGATCCACGCCATGTCCGGCCGGAAGGGCGCGATCTCAAAGGGGAAGCGACCGAGGTCCAGTGCACTCATCGAGCCGCCGCTACCCGTGTTGAGCACGAGTTCCTGGCCGAGCGCGCGGGTCGCAAGGTGCACGTAGCTTTCCGCCTCGGGCTCGCCGTCGTTGCCCGCGGTGATGGAGTCGCCAATCACGCCGAGCCGGCAATTTTCCGCCGGGCCGACCGGCGTCACGCTCCAGTCGAAAACCGTGAGTTCGCCACCGGTCGCGTGCGGATTAGGCCGCAGCCCAAAGCCCGGCTGGCCGGGGATGAAACGACGGCGGTCGGGAATCACGAGTTCGAGCCCACCGCCGGGCACATCGGCCCCGCGCAGCCGGGCATAGACGGCCTTGGCGAAGAGCAAAACGGTCAGGGTGTAAACGGTGCCGGCTGACAGGGTGAAAACGCGCGTGTCGCGATCACCGGCGAGGAGCGTGTCGCCATTGAGCCCGAGGATGTAGAACGCGCCGTTTTCCACGCGCACGCGCAGCGGGAGGTCATCGGGCGTCGTGCCGCGGCAGAGGCGCATTTCGACGAGGCCGTGTTCGCCAGGCGCGACGCCGGTCTGCGTGCTGCAAAACGAAAGCCGGGCAAGCTGCGAGCGGTTGCCCGGCACGGGAAGTTCGCGGCGCGTGGCCCAGGTGTAGGCATCCGCCACGCCGCCCGAAACCGCCCAGCCGCGCGCACGCCGGCCACATTGCGCGGGATCGGAAAGCTGCGTGTGCACGAGCAGCGGGACGGGCGACGCCGCGCTGGCCGTGAGTTCGTCGTCCACGAAGCCGACGCCCAGTGCGGCGGCGGTTTTAAGCCGGGGCAGCAGGACATCCAAGGGGCTGGAGGCGGACATGGCGGGGCGTAAATGCGCGCAGATTACTCGATCGCCAAAATCGTGCCGGCGATGTGCTGGATGCCGTCGCCGGCATTAAAATAGTAGGCAACCAGCACGCGCTGTGCGTCGAGTTGGACCGACCACGGGTAACCGAGATCGAACGTGCCGCCGTCGTCGCGCAAAACGATCTCGGGCGCGGTGGCGAAGTCGGTGCACTCGGCGTTGAGCACGCGGGCGCGGATACCGAGCGGGGCGTGACGGTAGCCGTAGGTGAGCAGCACGCGGTGGTCGGGGAGAGGCAGCGCGTGGAGCGGGTGCCCTTGAAAGCCCATGCTCTGCCACGGTTGGAAGCTCTTGCCGCCGTCGGTCGAACGCGCGATGCAGGCCTGATCGTCGAGGTCAGCGGTGCGCATGAAGGCGACGAGGTCGCCCCGTGGCGTTTCATAGACCGAAGTTTCGTTGAACGAAGCCTTCGCGTCGGTGGCAACGGGGCACCCATATTTCCAAGTGAGGCCCTTGTCCTCGGAAAGCAGGAGGTGCGTGGAGGAAATTGGTGGGGAGAGCCGGTCGGTGGCGGCGACGACCCAGAAGAGCCGGCCATCGCGGCCCTCGGCCAGGGCGCCACGATTATAGGCCGGGATCGGTTGCCCATAGGGTCCACGATGCAGCTCTGGCGCAATGTGCGGTGGAAAATACGGACCCGCCCAGGTGCGGCCACCGTCGATCGAGCGCAGGTAGGAACCGCCATTAAAGATGGAGCCAGGAAAATTTTCCAAAACCGGAGCCTTGAGCTTTGGCACGCCGTCCGGTCGCAAAAAAGTCCAGCCGTAGGTCATGCAGAGGAGCGTGCCGTCGCGCAGTTGCAGCACGCACGGATCCTGGGAACCGCCGAGGGCGTCGGCATAAAGCAGCGCAGGGACCGGCGTCCACGTCTCGCCGTCGCGCGAGCGCACGGTGACGAGGTAGCTGTTGGGATCGACGTGGTAGTTCTTCTCCTCGCCCAGGGCCTTGCGATTCGGCGCACGGCGGAAAGCGACGAGCAATTCGCCGTCGGGGAGCTTCACGACCGAAGGGAAAGCCGAGTGAAATTTCGCGTCCTCGTAAATGACGACGTCCTTCACTTTGCGGAGGCCAGGTGCGTTGCTCATAAAGGAGAAGCGGCGCGCCACTGGCGGCGCAGGTCGCGGGCGACGGCACAGGCATCGCGCCAGGTATCGCCGAAACAACTCAACCCGTAGGCAGGCGCCGCGTGGCCGAGCTCGGGCACGGCAAGCACGGGAGCCAGCGTGCGCTGGGCGCGGAGATGCGCGAGCAGCGCTCCGGAGTATTGCAGCCAGTCGCGATATTCCGGCGTGCGTTGGCCGGCCGCGTTAAGCACAGGGATCTGGCAGTGGTGGCCGTTGAAAGGCCGCAGGTGAAACTGCGTTGCGGCGGCGAGCAACTCGGCCGGCTCGCGCAGGCGCGCCCAGAACGCGTCACGTGCGAGGTGGCGCACCACGGCAAAGTGCGAGTGATCGAGGCAGAGCGGCAGGGTTTCGCCGGTCGCACGGCGATAGGCGCGACAGAGCGCGACCGTGGCCTCGGGCGTCTCAGTGAACGTGTCGCGGTGCGTCTCGACGGCGAAGGGCAACGCAAGGTCGCGGGCCGTGTCGCGGATGCGGACGGCGAGCTTCACCATGTCGGCCACGCGCGAATCGTAATCGCCGAGCTGCACATCGATCGCGAGCGCCCCGAGATCCCGCGCGGCGCGCAGGGCCGGAGTGATTTTTCCCAGCGCATCGATACTCGTCACCGCGAGGTAGGCGAGGTCGCCCCGGTCGGCCAGCTCGGGGCGTGGCGGCGAGAACACGCCGTCGAAGCCCGCGGCGCGGATGGCGGCGAACTTCCTCGGCCAGGACCATTCGCGCGCCGCCGTGGGATATTGCCGCAGCGACCACAGGGTTGCGAAGAGTCGCAGCTCGCGCGACGGGACGGGTCGGCGGATTTTCGGAGCAGCGGGCATGACAGGGTATCAGCTGCGAGCCGGGGCGGCGGGCCGCACGGCGAGTTCGATGGCGGCGATGGTGATGGGCGTGGCGCCACCGTTTTCAACGGTGATTTCGTTCCAGCCATCGCGCACGAGCGAAACGGGAAAGCGGAAATCGTAACCGGTGTGCGCCGGCGTGAGCTGCGTGAGCGGGCCGCAGGGGAAGAGGAGTTTGTTCGTGGGGGCAGCTTCGAGACTCGGCCAGCAGCCGTTGATCGAGACCGGGAGCGCGGCGCATTTCTCATCGGACTTGAGCACGATCTGGATGACGAGCTCGAGGCCGCGGTCGGCGGGCTCGGCGCACATCGGGATGCGGAAGAGGTGGTTCGCGACCGGCGGGAGGATGACCGGCAACTGCGGCGTGACCTCGAACGGCGGCAACACCAGACCGTAGCCGGCGAGGGAAAACGTGTAGTGCTTCGGCCGGCCGCGCAGCCACTCGAGCGAGTGGATGTGGCGGATCGCGGTGTAGTCGGAGATGAGGCCGGGCGTGCGCGCCTGGTCGGTGCAATAGAAGTTGAACCACTCGATCGCCTCGGCGCCGAGCACGAGCTTGCCCGCGGCGTTGGCGTGGAGCATCTCGTGGCTCGAGGAGATGTAGCGGATGTTCTGGCTGTGGTTGAGCGCGGGCGAGTGCGTCGGCAGGCTGTTGGCACCGTCCTCGATCACGCCGTAAATCGTGACGCGGTCGCCGAGCCTGGCGCGCAACGTGTCGTGCGGCATTTCCCACGACGTGCACCAAAAACCCGACGGGGCCACAAAATCGAGCGTGCCTTCACGCGCGAGCGTCACGACGTCGAGCCCGATGCTCTTGAGCGTTTCCAGCTGGCCGGGGATGCGCATGCCGAACGGATACGGGCGGCCGGTCTGCGCGGCGCGGCGCTCGGTGAGCGCGCGGATGCTGCGGATCCAGTCGTTCATCATCGCGATGGTTTCGGGCGTGGCGTTGGGCTCGCAGCAGAGCGGCTGGCGCCACCAGTCGAGTTCGAGGCCCTCGTAGTCGTAATCTTCCACGACTTCCCTGATCTGGGCATACATCAGGTCGCGGACCTCGGCCTTCTCGAAATTCAGGCCGGTGCGGTAGCCGGGCTCATACATCGTGGGCGAGTAGCCGCTGTGCTTGAGCCGCATCGCGGGATCCTTGAGCAACGGCACGTTGAAGAAACTGCCCTGGAGGTTTTTGTGTCCGTGATAGTCGTTCATCCGGATGGTGACCCACGGGGAGATACCGCGGCGCCGGCAGGCCTTGGCCGCCTCGGCGAGCCAGTCGACGCCCGCGTCGAGCAAGTCCTGGTATTGGTCCATGAACGCCATGATGCGGTCGATGAACTGCTCGACCGCCTCGGGCTCGGTCGCGCCCTGGCACGGCGCGTGGCCGCGGAAATACTCGCGGTCGCCGCGTTTGTAGCCGTCGAGGATCGTGGGGATGACTTTGCTCGGATACCACGCGCGCGAGGCGTTGGCGTTGACGAGAAAGGTGTCCACGCCGCTGTCGGCGAGCACGTCAACGTAGCGGTGGATCGCCGAGGCCTTGAACGGGCCGCCCACCGGACGCGGCGATGACTCGGGCTGGCCGGTGCGGGGATTGGTGATGAGCTGGAGCTTGAAATCCTCCGGCTGCCATTTCTCGGGGTTGTAGAAGAAAACGCAGCTGTCGCCGTTGAACAGGTTGCGGTGGCGGGCCGCGAGGGGTCGGGTGGTCATGGGGTAAAAGCAGTGGGGTCAAGGCGCCCAGCCGGCGGGCAGCGCAGCGCGGAAGCGGACGAAATCCTCCTCCGTCGCGGTCGCGTAGGGCGGCAGCAGGCGCAGGGGAAAGGTGGGGTCGGAGACCCGGAAGAGCATCTTGTCGAAGGCGCCATCGATGTGAAAGCGGTTCGCCGAGAGCTCGCGCAAGGTGGCGACCATCGCACGCAGGTCGGCGACATCGGCGGTGCGACGCGCATCATCACCGGCAACGAAGGCCCGGGCGCGCGTGTAGTTCACCGAGGCCAGCGAGATCAGGAAGCCGACGTCATGCGTGCGGCGCGCGATGGCGTAGCCAAACTCGGTGAAGAAAAAGCGCAGGCGCGGCGAAACCGTGAGCAGGTCGGCGAGGACCGCGGGATCATCGGTGCTGGATTTCACCGCGACGAAGTTCGGGTGCGCTGCGGCGAGCCGGTGGTATTCCACCGAGGTGAGCAGGCGCTTGGTGCGGAGGAGATTGTAGTGGTGGAAATTGCTGTCGGGGAAACGGCCGCAAGTCTCGGCAAAGAACACGTCGAGCTCGCGGTCGTTGAGCGCGCCCCAGGAGGGCAGGGAAATCTGGAATTCGCGAAACCCCAGCGCATGGCCGCGGCCGATGCGTTCGAGGATCGTCGGCAGCGAGAGCGAGACGACGCCGAGCATCGGCGAGGCGGCGCTCTCCCGCGCACTCCGCCAAAATGCCGCCGCGATGCGGTCGAATTGTTTTTCCGTGACCGCGTAGCCTTCGCCCGCCGTGCCGAAGACATAAATGTGCCGCGTCAGCCCGCGCGCGATGGTGTGCACCTGCCGGCAGAAACGGTCTTCGTCGAATTCGTCGCGTTCCGTCCAGGGGACGACGGCGGTGGCAAGAATCGCAGCGGGGGTGGAGCTCATGACTGGAAGCGCGGGAATGGAGGCAGCGTCAGGCGATCCCGGGTCAGGAACCGTAGACCAGCTCTTCGGCCGTCAGCTCGCGGACGATGGCGCCACTCTCGGCCTGCGTCATCCGGCGCAGGGTGGTGTCGATGATATCCTGGATATGTCGCTCCATCGCGCGCTTCGCCGCGGCGGCATTGCCCCGGGCGATTGCCTCGTAAATCTCACGGTGACTCGCAAGCACCACCACCCGGCGCGCATCCCGCTGCGCCTTGTCCGCCGGCGCCTGCTCGGCTCCCGACGGGCCGGAAACCACGCGGTTGATGAGGTGCAGGCGGAGAATTTCCTTTTTCATCAGGTCGCTTTTGGCCGCCGTCATGATGGCGAGGTGAAAACGCACGTCCTGGCGCGCGAGTTCGCTGATCAGGGGCTCTTCCTGCCTGGCCGCATTGACGCGCTCGGTCAGCCCGTGCATCGCCTCAAGCGCCAGCTGGATCTCGTGGAGCTCCGCCTCGGTGTGGTTCGCCGCCGCCATGCCGGCGGCGTGTGATTCGAGCGCCAGGCGCAGATCACACATCTCGCGAAATTCCTTCACATCCATCTTCTTCACGCTCGCGCCCAGGCGCGCCCGGATGCTCACGAGGCCGTCCGCCTCCAGCTTGCGCAACGCATCGCGCACCGGCGTGCGGCTCACGCCGATTTCATCCGACAGCAATTCGGTCATCAACGCCTGTCCGGGCGGATATTCCCCACTCAGGATCCGCTTACGGATGTAATCGTATGCCACATCGGTGTTGACATGTCTCATCGGCAAATGGAAATACAGGTGTATACATTATAAACAAGACGGAATCGCGGTTGGGGTTTCTCGGCTAGCTGTAGCACCAGACCGCCTTAATCATTGATCCCCGCTGACACTGTCTTGCTCCATAGCATCCCCTCCATGCATTCTGTTCTTATCATCGGCTGTGGCAGCATCGGTGAGCGCCATCTGCGCTGTTTTTTGCAATCGGGTCGCGCGCGCGTGACGGCCTGTGATGCGAGCCCCGCGCTCCTCCAGCGCATCGCCGCGGAATACAAGGTGCCCGTTTTCGCCGACGCCACGCAGGCGCTCGCCCAGCCGGTCGACGCGGTCGTGATCTGCACACCCGCGCACCTGCACGTGCCGATGGCGCTGCAGGCCTTCAAGCTGGGCAAACACGTCCTCATCGAAAAGCCCCTCTCCCAATCCCTTGCCGGCGTGGACGAACTCCTCCAAGCGCAGGCCCGGTCCGGGCGCCAGGCCGCCGTCGCCTACGTGCTGCACGTTTTTCCGTTTCTCGCGGCGGCCCGCGATTTTCTCCGCCGTGGCGAACTCGGGCCGGTGAAACACGTCACGCTCACCAGCGGCCAGCCCTTCCACCGGATGCGTCCGGCCCACACGGTGCATTATTCGAAGACTTACTACCGCGACCGCAAAATGGGTGGCGGTGCCATCCAGGATGCCCTCACGCACACCGCCAACTGGGTCGAGAGCGTCATCGGCCCCACCGACAGCCTGATCTGTGACTGCGCGCACCAGGTGCTTCCCGAGGTCACCGTGGAGGACACCGTGCATATCAGTGCGCGCCACGGCAGCGTCCTCGTCAACTACACGCTCAACCAGTTTCAGGCCCCCAATGAAACGACGCTGCAATTCAACACCGCCACCGGCAGCGTGAAGATCGAATATCACCGCCAGCGCTGGGGTGTATTCCGCGAAGGCGACGCCGACTGGACCTGGCACGAGGCTCCGGTGCCCGAGCGCGATGCCCACTTTATCAAGCAGGCCAACTGCTTCCTCGATCAGATCGAGGGCCGCCCCGCGCAGCTCTGCTCCCTGCCGGCCGCCGTGCAAACCCTGCGCTTCAATCTCGCCGCCCTCGCCTCCGCCGATGCCGGCGGTGCCCGTGTCGTCTGCGCCTCCCTCCATGCCTGACGCGCCGCTGCGCCTCGCGATGCTCGGCATGATCCCGGGCAACGGCCATCCGTTCTCCTGGTCGTCGATCATCAACAGCTACGATCCCGCCGCGCTCGCGTCGTGCCCCTATCCGGGCATCACCCAATACATGAGCGCGCACGCCCCCGACACCGTGCGCATCCCCGGCGCCCGCGTGACGCACCTCTGGACCGACGACCCCGCCGAGGCCCCGCTCGTCGCCGCCACCGCCCTCATTCCGCACATCGTCAAAAAGCCCGAGGACGTCATCGGCCACGTCGACGCCGTGTTTATTTCCACCGACGACGGTTTCGAACACGTGCGCCGCGCCCGGCCCTTCGTCGAAGCCGGCCTGCCGGTGTTTGTCGACAAACCCCTCGCCACGAGCCTCGCCGATCTCGCCACCTTCATCGCCTGGGAAAAAGCCGGCGCGCGCATCCTCTCCTCCAGCGGCATGCGTTACGCCCCCGAGATCGACCGCTACCTCGCCGGTCAACCCGGCGCCGCCAGCCTCGGCCCGTTGCGCTGGATTTCCAGCACCGGCGCCAAGGCTTGGGAAAATTACGGCATCCACGCCCTCGAGCCGGTGTTCCGCCTCCTCGGCCCCGGCTTCACCTCCATCCGCCTCGAGACCGCCCCCGGCCTCGAGGTCGCGCACCTCACGCATCGTTCCGGCACACAGGTCACGCTCCCGATGATCTACGACGGTGGCGCCACCTTCGGCACGATCCACCTCTGCGGCACCGCCGGTCAGGCGACGATCCGCTGCACCGACACCTACACAACCTTCCGCCGCCAGCTCGTCGCCTACGTCGATTTCCTGCGCACGGGAAAATCCGCGTATCCTTTTTCCGACACAGTCGAGCTGATGGCCGTCCTCATCGCCGGCCTCCGCAGCCGGGCGGCCGCATCGCGCCGCGTCGATCTCGCGGAAATCCTCTCCGAACTTTCACCATGAAACTCCCCTCCAGCCGGATCCTCCAACTGCTCCGCGAAAACCGCTTCCCCTCCGTCCTCAAGCTCAACCTCGCCGATCCGCGAGTGGTCGAGGCCGCCGGCGCCTCCGGGATTGATGCCCTCTGGCTCTGCCAGGAACACGTCGCCAACGACTGGCTCAACCTTGAGCACATGATCCGCGCCGCCCGCATCCACGGCATCGACACGCTCGTGCGCGTCGCCAAGGGCGGCTACAGCGACTACGTGCGCCCGCTCGAGTCCGGCGCCACCGGCATCATCGTGCCGCACGTCGCCAGCGTGGCCGAGGCCCAACAGATCATCGAGTGGACGCGGTTTCACCCGCTCGG
This sequence comes from uncultured Opitutaceae bacterium, assembly GCA_964525935.1. Classification (GTDB taxonomy): domain Bacteria; phylum Verrucomicrobiota; class Verrucomicrobiia; order Opitutales; family Opitutaceae; genus UBA2377. Next base: position 14,362 of record CAZGJZ010000005.1, read on the forward strand.
CAAACGCGCCCTCGATGGCGGCAACATCGACGGCATGTTTTGCCTCGTCCCGCAGGAGGAATACCTCCGCCACAGCAACACCGAGCGCATCGTGATTCTTCAGATCGAGTCCCCCGAGGCGCTGGAACACGTCGAGGCCATCGCCGCGCTGCCGGGTTTCAACGGCTTCCTCTTCGGCCCGGGTGATTTCAGCCACCGCATCGGCAAGGCCGGGCAGATCACCGCCCCCGAAGTCGTCGCCGCCCGCCAGCGCGTCGCCCGCGCCGCGCGCGCCCACGGCAAATTCGCCATGACCTCCGGCCTCTTCGCCCCGGTCGCCGACCTCGTCGCCGAGGGCCACGGAGTCTTCAACATCGGCGCCGACGTCATCGGCATCACCACCTACATCGCCCAGCGCCTGGAAGTGCTGCGCGGCCAGGTGGAGAAACTTCCGCCTCCCTCCTCTCTTGCCCGCTCTCCCTATGCCTGAAGTCCCTTCCTTTTCCCTCCACGGCAAAGTCGTGGTGCAATTCGGCGGCACCGGCCTTCTCGGCCGGGCCCTCGTCTCCGCGCTTGGCACCGCTGGTGCGACACTCGTCGTGGCCTCGCGCAGCCGCGCCTCGCTCAACGACCTCGCCGCCGCCGAGCAAGCCGCCGGCCGCACCGTGCAAGTCGACGAGGTCGACATCGGCGCCGAAGCCTCCCTCCACGCCCTCCGCGACCGCCTCCTCGCCCAACACGGCCGCATCGACGGCATCGTCTTCAACGCCGTCAGCCGCCCGATGAAGTCGTTCAACGACGACCTCGCCGCGTGGAAATCCTCGATGGACACCAACGCCACCGGCTTTTTCGCCACGGTCCGCGCCTTCGGCGACGCCATGGCCGCGAAAAAATCCGGCAGCATCGTCAACATCTCCTCGCAGATGGGCAGCATCGGCATGAACCCGTGGCTCTACGAAGGCACCAACATGGGCGCCCCGCCGGATTATTTTTTTCACAAGGGCGGCATGAACAACCTCACGCGCTATCTCGCTTCGCACTACGGCTCGGCCAACGTCCGCGTGAACACCGTCTCCCCCGGCGGCATCTACAATCCCGAGAAGCCGCAGGCCGACGCCTTTCTCGCGCGTTACGCCCCAATGACCATGCTCGGCCGCATGGGCGACGCCGCGGAGATCGGCGGCAGCGTCGTTTTCCTGCTCAGCGACGCCTCCACCTACATCACCGGCGCCAACCTCGCCGTGGACGGCGGCTACACCGCCAAGTAGTCCGCCGCCCACGCCCCGGCCTTCATCCCGGCCGTTGCCATGAACCCCGCACTCACGCTTCAGGGTAAAACCGTCTGGATCACCGGCGGCGCCGGCTACCTCGGCTCCGTCATCACGCGCGAACTCGACGCGCAATGCACCAAGGTCATCTGCATTGATCTCCCCGGGCGTGCCGAAGCCCTCGTGCGCGAACACGCCCTCGCGCGCACCGTGCCGCTCTCCCTCGACGTCAACGATGCCGCCGCCCTCCCCGCGGCGATCGATGCCGTCATCGCCACGCACGGCGTGCCCGACGGCGTCGCGCATCTCGCCTTCGCCTCCTCCAGCGGCCACACGCTTGAGACGCTGCCCGCCGCCGAGTTTCAAAAGACCCTCGACCTCGCCGTCACGCCCACCTTCGTCCTCTGCCGCGCACTCGCCGAGAAGATGAAACCCCGCGGCACCGGCAGCATCGTGCTTTTTTCCAGCATGTATGGCGTCGTCTCGCCCGACCCGCGCATCTACCGCGACCCGCTGAAACCCAACCCCATCGACTATGGCGCCGGCAAGGCCGCCCTCCTGCAACTCGCCCGCTACCTCGCCGTGCACTACGGCCCGTCCGGCCTGCGCTTCAATTGCGTGACCCCAGGGCCGTTTCCGAACCCCGCCGCGCAGAAAGCCTACCCGGCCTTCGTCGACGACCTTTCGAAAAAAACCGCGCTCAACCGCATCGGCACCAACCAGGAGATCGTCGGACCCGTGTTATTCCTGCTCTCCGACAGCGCCTCCTTCGTCACCGGCCACAGCCTCGCCGTCGACGGCGGCTGGACCGCGTGGTGAGCAGGCCCGCGATGCCGTCTTGCGCCCGGCGATGCATCCCTTACCAAGGGCAGCGCACGGGCCTATAGCTCAACGGTTAGAGCAGAGGACTCATAATCCTTTGGTTCAGGGTTCGAATCCCTGTGGGCCCACCACTCCGCCGGCCCACCGCGTCCTTTTCCACTGCATGAAACTCTCCGTCCTTTTTTTCACCACCCTCCTCGCCCTCGGCCTTGCCGGATGTGAGAGCGCGGCGATGTCCGAGGCGGCCCAGGAAGCCAACCAGGAAGCCATCAACCAAGGCCTGCCGTTCCGCTGGCAGGTCAAGGGCGGGAACATGACGCGTCTCATGCTGCCATTGCCGAGCGTCCAGACCCGCGCTGATGCCGCGCTGCAACACGACATCCTCACCCGCATTTCCCAGGCCGAAGCCCGGGAAAACCGCGGCGCCGCCCAACTCGCCGACGTCAAACGCCTGCGCGACGGCCGGGAAATCTGGCTGCTCCAATCCGCCGCCCGCGAGGGCATCGCCTACATCGTGGTGATGAGTCCCAACACCCGCGGCGGCGTGAATATCGGGCTGAGCGAAGCCATCACGTTTGTAAAGTAAGCGGCCGAGGCCGGGCGTGGCCGGATGGTCGCGCCGCAGGCTTGGCGATGGCGGATTACGGCGCGAACTGATCGATCAACACGTCCGCCCAGCGTTCGTTGGCCTGCCGGGTGCGGCCGGCATTGTGCGGCGTGTGCACCACGTTGGCCCGGCCCAGCAGCGGGTCGTTCAGCGGCAGCGGCTCGATGTCGAAGACATCCGCCGCCAGCGCGAGTTCGTCCGCCAGCACGCGCCGGCGCAGCGCCGGCATGTCGCAAATCCCCGCGCGCGTCACGAGCACGACGAGCGTGCCGCGCGGCAGCGCATCGATGTGCGCCGCGGTGACGAGGCCCCGCGTCTTGTCGGTCAACGGCACCATCGGCGCGAAAATCTCCGCGTCGCGCACCAGCCGGTCGAGGAAGTGTTCGCGCCGGGTGCCCGCCCGGTGAAACGCCGGTTCGGCCGCAAACGGATCCCACGCCGCGACGTCCGCGCCCATGAAATGACAGAAGCTCGCATAGCGGCTGGCGATGTTGCCCGCACCGACCACCCGCACGCGCTTCCCTTCGAGCGTGCCGTTGGTGAAGCGCGAATCGTCGCCATACTGCTGGCCGCGCACGCCCGGCCGGCCCAAGCGGCCCGGCGGCTCATAGGTCCACGGCGTCAGGCTTTGCAAAATGTCGTGATGCGTCTGCGGAATGCGCCGGAGCGCGGCCAGCGTCAGCGCGAGCCCGAACTCCGAGACCGACTGGCCCCAGAAACCTTCGCTCGTGTGCCGGATCACGCGCACGCCGCGCGCCGCCAAGGCGGTCAAGGCCGCCTCCGATTCCACGGCCGGAAAGTTGTAACCGTCCCGGGCCCACACGATTTCCTTCAACCGCGACAGCGCATCCGCACACGCCGCCGTCAGCGGCACGCCCAGCAGCACGAGTCGCTCGATTTGCGCGGGCGCCGACAGCAACGCGCCCGCCGGCCGCGTCTCGTCATCACCGACGCGCTTGAATTCGACCGGGCCCTGCGCCTGCCAGCGTCGGTGCGCCTGGTCGGCGGCCCACGGCCAGATGCGGTCAAAAATTGGGTGAACGAGGATGGCGGATTTCATGCGGATTAGGTCGAAATAGGATGAGGGAAAGGCGCAGGATGAGTCAGCGTCCGAGCGGACTGCAACTTTTCACCAGACCAGGGCCCGTCTTCTTCACGACCGCCACGGTGCGACGCGCATATATAGTGTTTTCCCCTCAGGCGCGCTGGCTTGAGGCGGTATCGCGGCCGCCTACCTTGGGGCCGTGTCATTCTTCAAGCGCATCCTGCGATTCAAGAAGGAAACCATTGCGCAACAGGAGCAGCGCCATGCCCAGCGCTACCCGCTCAACGCCGACTCCCCGCTGCAGTGCGTGCTCCAGCTCGGCCACCGCCACCGCTCCGGCCAGGTGATCAATCTCTCCGGCACCGGCGTGAGCCTGCGGACGGCCAAGGACCTTGAGGCCACCCGCGACCAAGCCTGCCGCCTTACGTTTTCGCTGGGGAAATACCAGCTCGCCGTCGACGCCACCGTCGCCCACTCCCGGGCCGCCGACCGCCACCTCACGCTCGGCCTCGCGTTGAAATTTGCCGGTTTCGAAATCCAAAAATCCTATCTCCAACTGCTCGAGCCCATCGCCATCGGCACCACGCTCGCCCCCGCCAGCGCCGGCCTGCTCCGCGAGACCGAGCCCGGCATCATCACCGATCGCTACTACAGCCCGGGCGACGCGCAGCTGACCATCTGGCGCAACTTCGCCGGCCAATCCGTGCACGGTTTCGAATTTCGCATGCGCGACTACTTTGTCCGCAGCCATGGCGCCCCGCCCAACCTCGAGATCTACACCTGCGAGGAGAGCCAGCCGGGGCGCCAGGGCTACGCCGGACCCGCGCTGCGCAAGGCCGGCGACAAAACCGCCGAAATCCGCCAGCTCTTCCGCTGGGTCGTCCCGCACCTGAGCAAAACCGTGCCTGACGACGCGCGCAGTTTCCTCGGCCAGTTCACCGCCTAGGTTCCGGCCGCGCCGGACTTCCTGGACGCGAGCAGCGGACCTTTTTCCCGCAGGATCTCCTCCTCGTGCCGGCGCGTCCGGGCGGCAAGGATATCCGCCCGGCCCAGGTAACCGATCACGCGCCGTTCGTCTCCCGGCTCCACGACCGGCAGACGGCCGATGCCGCGCCGCAACATCAGGGCCAGGGCCTCGTGCAACGTCGCGTCCGGCCCGGTCGTCACCACGTCCTTCGTCGCCACCTCCAACACCGGCCGCTCCCCGTCACCGTCCTGCAGCACCTGCATGAGATCGCTGCGGGTGACGATACCCGCGAGTCGCCCGGCCTCATCCAGGATCAGCGTGCCCTGGCGTTTCGCGAGTGCCGGGTCGCCCTTGGCGATGCGGTCCGCCAGTGCGGCCGCGGTCAGGCTGGCCGCCACCACCGGCGGCTGGCGGTCCATCACGTCGCCCACCCGCATCTGTTCAAAGACATCGACACTGTATTCGCGCGCAATGTGCTGGCCGCGCCGGGCGAGCTTCTCGGTGAGGATCGAGCGGCGCAGCAGCAGCACCGTGACACACATGGCCGCGATGCTGCCGATCAGCAGCGCCGGCAGGGCGTTCAGGTCGTGCGTGAGTTCGAGGACGAAAAACATCCCCGTCAGCGGGGAGCGCATCGTGCCGCCCATCATCGCCGCCATGCCCACCATCGCCCACAACCCGGGCTCGCCCGCCCCCGTGAGCGAACCGAGCAGCGCCCCGAGCGCGCCACCCATCATGAGCAGGGGCGCCAGCACGCCACCCGACGTCCCCGATCCCAGCGCAATCGCCCAGACCAGGCCTTTCGCCAGCAGCAAGCCGACCAGCGCCATGCCGAGCAATTCACCGCGCATCAGGCCGTGGATCGTCTCGTAGCCCACGCCGAGCACGCGGGGATCGACCAGCCCGCCGAGGCCCACCGCCAGGCCGCCGATCGCCGGCCACCACATCCAATGGATCGGCAGTTTCGCGAACAAATCCTCGCACGCGTAAACCAGCAGCGTCAGCAACCCCGAGGCGAGGCCCGCCCCCACGCCCACCAACAACGCCACCACGAGGTGCGACGCCGCCGGCACGGCATGCGCCGCCACCGGGAAAACCGGCCCCGCGCCCAGCAACGGCACGCGCAGCAGCGAGGCGATGATCGCCGCCGCCGCCACCGGGATGAAACTCCGCGGCTTCCATTCAAAAAGCAGCAGCTCCACCGCCAGCAGCACCGCCGCCACCGGCGTGGCAAACACCGCCGCCATGCCCGCCGCGGCTCCCGCCACAAGCAGCGTCTTCCGCTCGGCCGCCGTCAGGTGGAACAACTGCGCAAAGATCGAGCCGCACGCCCCGCCCGTCATGATGATCGGCCCCTCGGCGCCGAACGGCCCGCCGGTGCCGATCGCCACCGCCGACGAAACGGGCTTCAACACCGCCACGCGCGGGTTGATCAGGCTCCGCCCGAGCAAGATCGCCTCCAGCGCCTCGGGGATGCCGTGCCCGCGGATCTTTTCCGAGCCGTAGCGCGCCATCAACCCGATCACCAGCCCGCCCAGCACCGGCACCACCACGCCCCACCAGCCGAAGTGGCCGCCTTGCAGCGTCACCGGCTCGGCGGACCAGCGCAGGAAAAACGCGGCGTTGGTGAACACGGCGATCAGCCACAACAGCAGCTTCGCCACGAACGCGCCGATCACGCCGATCGGCACGGCCAGCGCGCAGAGCAACAGGACACGGCGATCCGTGCTGAAGTCCGCCAGCGCGGCGGTCTCGTGGGCGGGGGAGGATTTGGAACGGTTGGTTTTGGCGGCCATAAAGACGAATGACTTGTATCGTTCTACGATATAAATCAATCCGATTGTCACCGGCCGCCGGCGGCCCCAGCCTGCGAGGTGCCATGGCCGCCTCCGCTCCCAAGATCACCCAGTCCCACTATGAGTTGCTCGCCGCGCTGCGCTACGCCCTGGCGCGGTTCCTGCATTTCAGCCAGACCGCGGCGCACGCCGCCGGGCTGACGCCCCAGCAGCACCAGGCCCTGCTGGCCATCAAGGGATTTCCCGGGCGCGACTCCGCCTCGATCGGCGAACTCGCGGAGCGGCTGCACCTGCGCCACCACAGCGTCGTGGGACTCATCGACCGCCTCGCGCGCCGCCAGCTGGTGCGCCGCGTCCCTTCCCGGGTCGACCGCCGCCGGGTGGATATCCGCCTGACCGCCCGCGGCGAGACGCTGCTCCGCCAGCTATCCGCGAGCCATCTCCACGAGTTGCGCCAGCTCGGTCCCGAGCTTCACCGCCTGCTGGGCTCCGTGATCAAGGCGTAAGCCCGCGCCGGCGTCGCCGCGTCACTTGCCGAGCACCGGCGCCAGCGCCTCGCGCAGCGCTTCGGAGTTGAACGGTTTCGACAACGCCGCCTTGAAGCCCGCGGCCGCGTAGCCGTGCATCACCTTGTCGTTGGTGTAGCCGCTCATCACGATGGCTTTCACCCCCGGGTCCAGCGCCTGCATCGCATGCAAGGTCTCGAGTCCGCCCATGCCGCCCGGGATCGTGAGATCCAGCAACACCGCGTCGAAGGGCCGGCCTTCCGCCTGCGCCTTGGCAAAGAGTGCCACCGCCGCCTGGCCTTCCGCGGTGAGCGTCACGTGGTGGCCGAGTTTTTCCAGGGTCTGGCCGATCGTCTCGCGGATGATCGCCTCGTCGTCCATCACGAGGAGGTGGCCGGCGCGCAGCGCGGTCGCCGGACCCGCCGCCGGCGTGTCGGCCGCGGGACCGGGCTGGCGGTGCGCCGCCAGGTGGACGTGAAACGTCGTGCCCCGGCCGGGCACCGACTCGACGGTGATCACCCCGCCGTGTTTTTGAATGACCGAATGGCAAATCGTCAGGCCCAGTCCCATGCCCTTTTGCGTCCCGCGCCGCTTCGTGGAAAAATACGGGTCGAAAATCTTCGACAGCACCTCGGGCGCGATCCCATCGCCCTGGTCAACCACGCTGACGCGCAGGTAGTCACCCGCCGGCAGCGCGGCGACCTCGCCGGCGCGGAGCACCACATTTTCGGCGCGCACGGTGATCACCCCGCCCTTGGGCATGGCTTCGCGCGCGTTGAGCACCAGGTTGCGGATAACCTGGCCAATCTGTCCCTCGTCCACTTCCGCATGCCAGAGGCCCGGCGCAAACTCGAGCTCGCTGCGCACGGCGGAGCCGCTCAAAGCCAGTTGCGTCGACTCCCGGAGCAGCGTGGTGAGGTCCGTCTTGCGCACCACCGAGACCCCGCCCTGCGCAAACGTGATGAGCTGCTGCGTCAGGCTGCGCGCGGCCTGCGCCGCCTTTTCCGCCGCCTCCACCCGCTGCATCAATTCGGCCGGTGAGTTGCGGCTGAAACGCGCGAGCTCCAGGTTCAACAGGATCGCCGTGAGCAAATTATTGAAATCATGCGCGATGCCGCCGGCCAGCACGCCGGTGGATTCAAGTTTGCCGAGGATGAGCCGGTCCGCCTCCGACTGCTTGCTCGCGGTGAGATCGGTGTGCGTGCCGATGATGCGCCGCGGCTGGCCCTGCGCGTCGCGCTCGACGATCATGCCGCGGTTGAGAATCCATTTCCAGCTGCCGTCCTTGCAGCGCATCCGGTGCTCGATCGCAAAGGTCGTGGCCCGGCCCTCGTGGTGCGCCTGTTGCGCCGCGATGGTGGCGGCGCGGTCGTCGGGATGGATGCGGTCCACCCACTCCCCCAGCGTGGCGCCGATTTCATCCTCGGCGTAGCCCAGCATTTCCTTCCACCGCCGCGAGCGCAACACGCGGCCGGTGCGCGCGTCCCAGTCCCACACGCCGTCGCCGGAGCCCTCGAGGGCAAACTTCCAGCGCTCCTCGCTCGCGCGCAGCGCCGCGGCCTGCCGCGCCTGCCGCGCGAGCATGCGGCGCTGCCACCAGATGAGCGTGCCCACCGCCAGCAAGCCCAGCGAAACGGGCAGGTAGTAAGGCCGCAGGTCCGCCAGCCGGATCGGGTGCGGCTCCAGCGGCCCGATCCACTTGGAATAAATGCGGTCAAACGCGCCGTTGTGCCGGACCACCGCGAGCGCCTCGTTGAGCTTGGCGAGGGTTTCGCTGTCGCCCTTGTGCACCGCCATGTGGAACTCGTGCACGATATCGTCCACGAAATCGCTGCGCATGCCGTGGTCGTTGATATTCGGGCTGCTGCCGGGACTGCGGATGAAAAGTGCCCCGTCGCACTCCCCGCGGAACGTCGCGTCGAGCGCCTCCTGCCACGTGCGGTAGGGGCGGATCGTCGCGCCCCAGCCGCGGTGGGTGATCGCGTTGGTGTGCCCGATGCTGCCCATGAGCGTGGCGATGGTCTTGCCCGCAAAATCCGCCGTGCGCCGCAGCGCCGGCCGGTCTTTCCGGTAATACACCAGCCCGTGCACGTAGGCGTGCGCGATGGAAAAATCCATGTAGGTGCGCCGCTCCTCGGTGATCGTGACGTTCGCCAGCGCGTCAAGCCGGCCGGCCTCGAAGTCAGCCAGAATGAAAGACCAGTAGTTGGGCACGACGGCCAGCCTGAGGTCTCCCTCCCGCTGCATCTCGTTCAACAGCTCCGCGCTGAATCCCACCGGCTGCCCGGCCTGGTCGACGAACGACAGGGGGGGCGAGTTGTTTTCCACGCCGATCCGGATCGGCCGCTCCGCCGCGCCCAGCGCAAGTCCGCCCAGTCCAAATACGACCAGGCAAAAGAGCAGACTCAGGTAACGGGGGCCGCCGGGCCGCGATAGGGGAAACGCAATCGCCACAGGACCGGCAGCTTGGGCAACCCCCGCACCGTAGTCCACGTGCTTTTCATTTATAGGGTAGAATCCCTAGAAACCTCGCCGCCATTTCACCGCGGCGGGAGCAACCGCTCATTGCGATAAACAAACCAGTCCCAACCCGACAACGCCGCGTGCCGGAAGACCGCATCCTGCCGGTAGCGGTTGCCGCGCACATCCTCAATCACGTCGGCCGGCGGCGCCTCGCCGTCGAGTCGGTGCAAAAACAGCCATTGCACGCCGCGCGCGGGCATGCGTTCGCCCGGATAGTAACGCACCGGCCGGTTCGGACCTGCGACCGCTTGGTAATAATCCAGCACCGCAAAATTGCGAAAATCGTGGTCACCCGCCGCCGTGATCGCCGCCGTCGGCGTCTGCGTCGCGATATGCCGCACCGCCGCCTGATACTGGCCGCGGCCGTCCCGCCACAACCGCGCCGTGTGCACGCCATTGCCCGCGAGAAACAGCACCACCAGCCCCAGCACCACCTCGCGCCATGGCCCGCCTCGCGTCCATAACCGCGCCAGCCCGTAACCCACCAGCAGCAGCGCCAGCGCCGCGCTCACGATAAAATAGCGCGGAAACAACAACGCGAAACGGCTGAACCACAGTCCGAGCAGCGGCGTCACCACCACCGCCAGCCCATAAAATCCCGCGAGCGCGCGGTCGCGCCGCCCCAGCAACACCAGCGCAGCGAGCACCACGCCACCCAGCACCGGCAGCGCCACCGCCACACCCCAGTTCACCGGAAATCCCGCCGTGAACGCTGCGAGCTCGCCGAGCACTTTCACCAGCGGATTCTCCGGTCCGCCACCGATCTTCAGGTGCCGCACAAAACCCAGGTAATACGCCGCGGCAAAAATCCACGGTCCCGCCTGCCACGCGGACGCACGCGCGAGTCGCTCCTGCCAGCTCCGCTGGCCGCGGACCATTTCCAGTGCCGTCCACGCCAACCCTGCGAGCATCACCTGGATCACCGCGAGGTGCGACAGCAGTCCGAGCACGCACGCCAGTCCGTAAATCACCGTCCACCGGCGCCATTTCTCCGCCTCCGTGTGCAACAGGGCGTAAACCGCCAGCAGCGCGAAACCCACCGCCGGCGCATAGCCCCGCGCCTCGGACGCATAGTGGATCATCAGATACGATCCGCCAAAAATCGCCGCCGTCAGCCACCCGGCCAGTTCCGCCTGCGCGGCCGGCGCCTCCGCATGCAACCGCTGGAACTGTCGCCGCGCGATCAAGCCCGCGAGCGCCACCGCCGCGCCGCCCATGGTCCACGAGAGCAGCCGGTAGGCCCACTCCGCCTTCGCCGGCACCAGCAGGTAGATGAACAGCGAGTTGAGCGGGTGATTATTGTCGTGCTGCACCTTCGTCAGAATTTCCCCCGGCGACTTCAGCGGCTCCACCATCCGCACCGACCAGATTTCATCCAGCCACAGGTCGCCAAACATCCCCGCCAGACGCACCACCGCAAATCCGGCCACGATCACCGCCAGCCCAAGGCCAAACCGGCCCACCCGCGCACGCCCCGCGACTTTGGTTTCACCAACGGAAGCGGGGCTGATTTTGGCGGGCGAATCCATGGGACAGTGCCGGCGATTAGGCCGAAAAAACCCGCCCGCGCAAGGCGCACCCCGTCCCATAACCTCGGCCCGCAACACCCAGACGACGCGCCTCGCGGCAAAAGCGGCCCCATTCTGGCGGCACATTTTTTCATCACCGGTGCCTAATAAAGCCCACCCCGCCCCGTTTCCCTCTCATGCGCCTTCATTCCCGCCTCCTCGCCGCGTTCGCGGCCGTTTGCCTCGCCACCGCGTCCGCCCTCTCGGCCCACGAGATCGCCGCGCCGAAGAAATCCCCGGCCCACCCGCGCATGGAAGTCGTCTTCGTCCTCGATACCACTGGCTCGATGAGCGGCATGATCGCCGGCGCGAAACAAAAAATCTGGGCCATCGCCAACAAGCTTAAGTCCGCCCAACCCACCCCCGAGATCAGCTTCGGCCTCGTCGGCTACCGCGACCGCGGCGACGCCTACATCGCCAAGGTCTACGGCCTGACCACCAATCTCGATGACGTTTACACCAACCTCTACGCCTTCGAGGCCCAGGGCGGCGGCGACGAACCCGAGTCCGTCAACGAAGCACTCCACCGCGCCGTGCGCGATCTTCAGTGGAGCACCGACCCGCAGGTGCTCCGCGTCATCTTTCTCGTCGGCGATGCCCGTCCGCACATGGACTATCGGGACGACGTGAGCTACGCCGACACCTGCAAGCTCGCCAACACGAAGGGCATTTTGATCAACACGCTGCAATGCGGCCGCCTCCGCGGCACCGAGGCCGCGTGGCGCGAGATCGCCGCGCTCACCAACGGCACCTACGCCGCCATCCTGCAGGACGGCGGCTCCATCAAGATCGACACGCCCTACGACCAGGAAATCTCCCGCATCAACCTCCAGCTTGATGCCACCATCATCCTCTACGGCTCAAAGGCCGAGCAGGCCAACGCCGCGAAAAACAAATCCGTCCTCGCCAGCCTGTCCTCCGAAGCCATGGCCGACCGTTCCTCTTACTTCGGCAAAAGCGAATCCGGCTCCGTCATCGCCGGCCGCGGCGACCTCGTTGTCGAGGTGATGAACGGCCGCGAAAGCCTCGATAAACTCGACGAGAAGAAACTCGATCCAACGCTCCAGGCGATGGCCCCCGCCGCGCGGAATGAGTTGATCACCCAAAAAGTCGAGGAACGCCGCCAGTTGCAGGCCCAGCTCAACGAACTCGTCGCCAAGCGCGACGCTGCCGTCGCCGAAAAACTCAAGAGCCTCGAAGGCAAGGATGGCGTCCTCGAGCTCAGCGCCTTCGAGGTGCTGGAGAGTCAGGCCAAGGAAAAAGGCTACCACTTCGAGGAAAAGAAATAGCCTGCCGCCGAAGGATTTCCCTCCAGCGGACGTATCAGGGGTGTATGCAACTTCCCCGCTTCCTCCGCTCCGTCCTGTTCCTCCTCGCTACACTGCTCGCCTTCCCGGGCAGTGTTTCCGCGGCCTCCACCCAACCCACGCCCGCGCCGGCCGAGCCGGTGGATCCCAACTTCATCACGATCGATTTCAAAGGCGGGCCGCTTTCCAAGCTGATCGCCGAAATCGACGCCATCCGGGGAACATCCTTCACCCTCCTCAACACGACGTCCGGCCTCGACCCGATGGTGCCACCCTTCGTCGTGCGCCAGGAGCGCGTCGGAACCATTTTGGTCGCGGTCAGCGCGCTCATCCGAGATCAAGGCGTTTACATCCATCCCCTCGGTTCCAACCTCGCCGTCCTCAATTTACAGGAAGAGCGCAAGCAAGCCGGCTTTGTCGCTTTCCAGTTGGAGATGCAATTGAACCGCCTGTCGCTCGATGAAATCATCTCCGCGATCCAGTCCGCCTACTCCTTTGCCGTCCCCGGAGAAAAACCCGACGCGCTGCGCTTCAAATTTCACCCCGGCACCAAGATTCTGTTCATCTCCGGCCCGCAAAGAAACATCGATTCCATTGTCCGCCAGGTTATTCAAAGCCTGCCCTTCGGCCCGCCAACCCCACCCGCCACGCCGCCGCCCCAGCAGTGAGCCCTGTCGCCCTCGTCACGTTCTCCCCACCCTTGTCCTCCTGCCTGCCAGAAGGAACCAACCCCGCCGCGGACTTGCGCGCTCTCACTGGCGCGCTGGCCCGCGGCGACGACGTGGCGTGGGCGCGGTTTCACGCGAACTACGGCCCGGCGGTTTTCCGGCAACTGCTGGCGCTCACGCGCGGCGACCACGATCTGGCCAAGGAAGCGCTGCAACACACCTACCTCCGCGTCGCCAAGCACGTCCGGCCCTGCGAGGCCGAACCGATGTTCCGGGCGTGGCTCCGCACCGTCGCGCGCACGGCGCTGCTGGATTGCTGGCGGCGGCGACGCACGTTCACGGACCTGTTGTTCCGCCGCCAACAGGAACCACCCGAGCTGGCCGATCCCGCCGGTGACGACCGCCTGATGGACGAACTCGACCGCGCCCTCGCCCGGCTCGCTGCCGACGATCGCGCGCTCCTCGAGGCCAAATACCTCTCCGGCCACGACGTGCGGACCCTGGCCGACCGGCTCGCACTCACGCCCAAGGCCATCGAATCCAGACTCACCCGCGCCCGCGAAGGGCTCCGCCGCGAACTGCTCGCCGCCCTCCAACGCCATGAATAAAAAAGAACACCTGCTGGCCGAAACCCTCGGCGACGGTGGCGGCGCGGAATTCGCCCGGCTCGCCGCAGCGCGCATTCGCCGGCGGCGCGCCGTCCGTCAAGCCAGCCTCGCCACGCTGGCCGCGGTTTTGATCGTCGTGGGATTTTTCGCCCGGCAGTCGCGCCAAGCGCCGGCTGCGACAGCAGCCCCGCCGCTCGTCATGACGCCAGCGCGAGCCGCGGCTGCGCCCGCGGTTGAGATCATTTCCGATCAGGAACTGCTCGCGCAGCTCAAGGACGAGCGCGTGCTGGTGTTGAAGGGAGACACCGGCATCACCCGTGTCGTCTTTCTCTCGGACCAGCCCAGCGCGCGGCCGTTGTAGCCGGCATCACATCCTAAACGCCGCCAGCCGCTCGAGGGATTCGGTCCAGCCGCCGCGGTGGTCGTCGCGATCGGCCATCGTTTGAAAGGTCGCGTGATGCAGTGTGAGTCGCGTTTTGCCTTCGGCCGTTTCAGCCAGCGTCACGGTCACTACATTGCTGAGCAGGCAGCGCAGGCCGTCCTCATCCTCGCGTTCCCACGTGAAGACCAGCCGCTCCGGCTCGACGATTTCGCGATACTCGCCCCACACCCAGTGGTCGGTGCCTGCCGGCGAGCGCATGCAGAAGCGGTAGCTCCCGCCGACCCGGAAATCCTGCGTGCACACCGGCAGCGTAAAACCATGCGGACCCCACCAGCGCGCCACGTGCTCCGGTCGAGTCCAAGCCTGGAAAACGAGCTCGCGCGGCGCGGCAAATTCCCGCGTGAGCACGAGCACGCGGTCCTCCACTGGTTCGGGTCTGAAATTCATGCGCGGCCGGAGGTCAGTTCGTCGCCGCCTGCGGGCGGTGCAGCACACCGCCGAGCAGTGTGAGCGGCAGGCCGGTGATCGCGATGGCGACCGGATACCAGCGCGGCCCAAGATTCAGATTCCAGGTGCCCACGACGCCGAGCGTGCCGAGCACGAGACCAATGATCCCCAGGATCCACACGTGTTTCATCGGTGCGTGGGGTGCGACGCACGCGGCGACCCAGCCGCCGAGCACGGTGTAAACGCAGCGGTAGGCCAGCGCCAGGAGGTTGAGGCCCGGCTCCCACATGGGCTGACCCCACGGCGGGTAGACGTTGATCACGTGCAGCAGCTGGTCGGTGCCCAGCGAAAGCACCACGACCGTGAGGAAGCCCAGAAAAACCGCGGCGATGCTCCGGCCGAGGCGCCGCGGTGGTTGCGAGGTCGTGGAGGCGCTCATTGGGTTCAGGACTGGCGCACCACGAGGTAGGCGCCGAGTTGATCCAGCGTGCCGCCCCAACCCTTGTTCATGCTCTCGAGATTGTCGTTGAAAACCTTCCGCTCCGCCGCGCTCGATTCATACGGCCACCACGTCACGGTGACGGTCGTCTTCCCCGCCTGCTCCGTGAACGTGACCACGGTCAGCATCTGCAACGGCCAGAGATCCGTCGTGAGCGGATGCCGCGTGAGGCCCGCGTCCTTGTCCGAGAATGAATTGATCCAAGTCAGCTTCGCCGGCGGCACGATTTCGCGATACACCGCCTTGCCCCACAGCACCGTCCCGTCGGGCAGCGTCATCGTGTAGTGATTCATCCCGCCCGGGCGCAGATCAAACTGCTTCATCGTGACCTTCATGCCCTTCGGCCCGAACCACTGCTCATAGTGTTCCCGCTCCGTCCACACCTGCCACATCAGATCGCGCGGGGCCTTGAACTCCCGCGCGATGATGAACGGCTTCGATTGCATCGTCGCGACGTATTCCGACGCGCGCTCCAGCGTCTGCTTGCCGCCTTCGATCGCGCCGTATTCCCGCACAACGATATCGCGCGCCTCCGCACTCGGAAACACCAGCCGGCCGGTCAGCCGCGTCTGGTCCACTCCGACCGTTTCGAACGTCCACGTCGCCGTGAAATTGGCCCCGGGCGCGCTGCCATCCTCGCGACCGCCGCCGTGGGAGAAGGTGATGCGCTCCAGCGGAACGATCTCCTTGAAGATGCTTTTGTTCGGATAATTCGCGCCGTCGGGCCCGTGCATCACGTGCTCCCAGGCACCGCCGACGCGAAAGTCCATTTTCTTGATCGTCGTGGTGAAGCCGCGCGGGCCCCACCAGTGGGCGACGTGCTTGGGGTCGGTCCACGCCTGCCAGACGAGTTCACGCGGTGCGTGCAAAACCCGGGACATGACGATTTCGCGGTCGGAGGTATTATCGGCGGAGGTTTTCATTTTGAGGAAAGATCGGCTTTGGCGTTCGCCGCCAAATGGGCGGCCAGGCGGTCGAAGTTCTGTTCGTTGGCCGGCGCGACGAACGCGCGCACCCGCGCCGCTTCCGCCGGATCGTCGAACCGCATTTTCCAAGTGAGCTCAGTGTGATCGACGCGGGCGACCAAGGTCATCACGAGGGTAAAATCGTGTCCCGGCTGGAGGTGGCGCACGACGATGCGCTCCGGAGCCACGATCTCGGCAAACCGGTGGTCCATCGCGTAAGCCGCGCCGTCCGGTCCGCGCATCGTGAACCGCCAGACGCCACCCGGGCGAAAATCGAATTCCTGAAATTCGTTTGTGAACCCTTGCGGGCCCCACCACTGCGCGAGCTGGCGTGGGTCGCGGATGGCGGCGAACACGGTTTCCCGGGGCGCGACGAAAATCCGCGTGGTGACGAGCTCGGCGGCGGTGACGACCGCGGCACCCGGGGCGTTGTGATCGGCGGGGGTCATGCCTTTTTTCGGGAAAGCCTGGTGAGCAGCTCGGCGAGGCGCTCGAAGCACTGGCTCCAGCCACCGCGGTGGCCATCGCGCGATTCAACCGAATCAAAACCCAACTGCGTAAGGACCACCTTTGTCTTGCCGCCGAGATCCGAGAACCGGACCGTCAGCACGGTCTCGTGGCCCGGCCCGCCGTCGGGCTCCGTCCAAGTGTGGGTGAAAACCAGCCGCCGGCCGGGGACCACTTCGCGGTAAATGCCGTGCAGCCACAATTTCTCCCCCTCCAGCGAGACCATGCAGGCGCGCCATTTGCCGCCGGCGCGCAGCTCGCCTTTCGACACCGGGATCGTGAAGCCATGCGGCGCGCTCCACTGCTTCAGGTGCGCCGGCTGCGTCCAGGCCGCAAAGACCAGGGCGCGCGGGGCAGCGAAGATGCGCGTGAGCGTGAGCCTGGGCTCAGCGGGTTTTTTGCGCGGGGATTTTTTTGCGGCCATGGGACTTCGGTTCCTTTTTCGGGTTCTTCGCCTGCAGCTCCTGCAGATACGCATCGAGGCGATCAAAGCTCTCCTCCCAGTGCTGGCGGTATTGCTCGATCCAGTTCACCGCCTCCTTCAGCGGCGCCGCCTTGATCCGGCATGGGCGCCATTGGGCATCGCGCCCGCGCTCGATCAGCCCGCTGCGCTCCAGCACGCCGAGGTGCTTCGAGATCGCCGGCAGGCTCATCGCATGCGGCTCCGCCAGCTCCGTGACCGACGTCATCCCCTGCGCGAGCCGCGCGAGGATGGCGCGGCGCGTCGGATCAGCGAGCGCGGCGAAGGTGCGGTTGAGGCGGTCGGGCGACATGCGGGGTTTCTTAGTTAACCATTTGGTTAAATAGAAACGGCGCGCTGTCAAGCCGGGCCGGCCCGGGCGGGCGTCTGCGGGCTTGACGGCGGGTGCGGTTCCGCGGCCTGCTGGCGGCATCATGGCCACGCCCACGGACGAAAATTTCAACGACTACAAAAAGGCCGAGGCGAAAGCCCTCGAGATCGTGAAGACGATGAAAGCCACCAGCGCGAAGAAGGTGGACATCGAGCTCGCGCTGCTCGTCGCGATCTTCGAGCTGCACAAGGGCGCCGTGCCCGCGGATACCGTGGCGCGCATCGTGCAGGGCCACCTCAAGACCCTGCTGCCTTACTACGGCGGGACGGTGTGACTGTGACGCAACGCCGGCCGGCTCGTGCGCGGCTCAGGCTTCCTTGTCCGGCGTGACGTGCGGCGTGCGGCGGCTTTCGTGCCAGCGCTCGCGGCCGGCAAATGCCGGCACGGCATCCGGCGACGGAATATCCTTCAGCAACAGGAAGTGACGGGCAAACAGCAGGTCGCTCTCGCCCCACGCCAGGCCAAACGGCGGCCCGGCCACCGGATCGGTCTTCTGGTAATAAAAGTAACCGATGAACGCCCCACCGGGCTTGAGCAGCCGCGCCACGGTATCGCGGTAGGTCGGACGCAATTCGGGCCGGATGGCGCAGAGAAACGTGCGCTCGTAAATCACGTCGAAGGACGCCGGCGCAAAATTGGCGACAAAGAAATCGCCCTCGTAAACATGCCGGGCCTGCGCGGGATCGAGCCGCGCTTTCGTGCGCGCCACCGCCACGGCCGAAAGATCCACCGCCGTGACATCGTAGCCCGCTTCGGCGAAGGCCTGGGCCTCGTAGCCGGAACCGCAACCGGGGATGAGCACCTTCCCGCCTTTGGGGTGTTTTTTGAGGTAAGCCTTCAGCGCAGACGGAACTCCGCCAAAATCCCACGGGGTATCGTTGGATTCATAGCGCTGGTTCCAGAACTGGGCGTTCAAGGCGTCACTCATGCTAGCGAATAGAAAGGGAACACAGGCCCGGCTTTGACAAGGTCTCTTCGACAAACCGGTGGGTTATTATCATTCGTTCACAGGCATTACCGGCCGTCCACTGGCGGTTGGGTGTTTTATCAAATCATTACAGGGTGATAACCCGATGGCTTATGCAGATGGCCGGCCCCACTTCCCCAGGGCCTTTTCTTCTCATTCGGTCGAAAAATCCCGCCACGCCGACTCGATCGCGGCGGCATCGATCGCGCCGGTAAAAACCACCAGCCGATAACGGCTGAGCGTGGCCTGGCCGGCGGCGAGCGTCCACGCGCCGGCGATGCTGCGACTCGGGGCGATGCCGAGGTTGTTATCCACGCGCCACGGCGCGGGATGAACGGGATTCGTCGGGTGATCCAACATCGCCATGCCCGCCGCGCCGGTCGCGCGGCCGGGCACCGGCATGGTGATCGCAACCCAGCGGGCCGGGCGGCCTTCGGCGGCAGGAATCGTCGCGGCGCCTTCGCTCGTAAGCACGTCGCCGCCGGTTTCCTTCCGCCAGGGCATGCGCAGAAAAAGTCCGCCGTAGGAATATTGTCCAAAACGCAGGTCAACCCGTGCCGTGAGCGTCCAATCGAGATCGAGCCGGAAGGTGCTGCCGCGGTCCTCGAAGCGCCACGCCTGCGTCTCCGTGAGCAGCGGTGCGCCGGCCGGGGCGCGCCATTCGCTCACCACGCGCCACGCCGCCGTGGCGCCGGCAAGCTCCGGCGCCGCCATCGGCTGCGGGTGAAATGTGCCGTCGGGCCCGTGATTCGCGAGCCGGCCCTCCGTCCAAAAACCCACGCCGTTGACGTCGTTGAGGCCGACGTAGAGGCCGTGTTGCCACGTATGATGGGGTGGTTCGTTTTCGGTGAGCTCGCCCACGCCATCCGGCGCAAGGATGGGATGGATGAAAGCGCGCAGGCCGGGCGCCGCGTGTTGCGTGACCAGCGGGTGTGCGAGTCCCGGGCGAAACAGGGCGATGCGATGCGGCGTGGACTCGGCCCGAAGGGAAGATGGGGTCATCGCGCAGCAGCGCACAACAGAGCGCGCAGCCCGGCGATATTATTTCGCCGCAAAGGCCGGATCGACCCCGAGCCGGAAGTAGTCCCGGGCGTTGGCGAAGCAGATGTTCTTCACCATGCCACCGACGAGCGCGCGGTCGGACGGAAGTTCGCCGCTCTCCATTTTTGTCCCCAGGAGATTGCAGAGCACGCGGCGGAAATATTCGTGGCGGGTGTAGCTGAGGAAACTGCGCGAGTCCGTGAGCATGCCGACGAAGCGGCTGAGCAGGCCCAGGCTCGTGAGCGCGTTGAGCTGCCACTCCATCGCCTCCTTCTGGTCGAGGAACCACCAGCCGGAACCGAACTGGATTTTGCCGGCCACGGAACCGTCCTGAAAATTGCCGGCCATCGTCGCGAAGGCGTAGTTATCCGCCGGATTGAGATTATAGAGCACGGTGCGCGGGAGCTCGCCGGTGGTGTCGAGCGCATCGAGATAGCGGCTGAGCGCACGGGCCTGCGGAAAATCACCGATGCTATCAAAGCCGGTGTCGGGGCCGAGGGCCTTGAGCAGGCGGGTGTTGTTGTTGCGGAGCGCGCCGAGGTGGAGCTGCTTCGTCCAGCCTTTCGCGGCATCCCAGCGGCCGAACTCGAGCATGAGGAACGAGCCGAACTTTGCGGAGTCGGCCGGCGAAGCCGCCCGACCGGCGCGGGCGGCGGCGAAAATCGTCGCTGCTTCAGCGGGCGTGCAGGGCTCGGCGAGCGCGGACTCGAGGCCGTGGTCGGAGAGGCGGCAACCGATGGCGTGAAAATCGTCGTGGCGCTTTTTCAACGCGGCCAGCAGGTCGTCGAGCGTGTGGATGGCACGGCCGGCGGCGGCGCCGAGTTTCTCAAGCCAGGGATTGTAGGCGGCGGGAGCGCTGACGCCGAGGGCCTTGTCGGGACGGAACGTCGGATAGACGCGGGTCTGGATGCCGAGCTTGGCGATGCGCGCGTGGTCGGCGAGCGGGTCGGCGGGGTCGTCGGTCGTGCAGATGACGGCGACCTTGTTTACCGCGAGAATGTCGTGCACGCGCATGCCGGCCAGCTTCGCGTTGGCTTCGCGCCAAATCCGGTCGGCCGATGCCGGGTTGATGGTGTCGGTGATGCCGAAGTAGCGGGCCAGTTCGAGGTGCGACCAGTGGTAGAGCGGATTACCGAGAGTCTGCGGGACGGTGGCGCACCACGCGTCGAATTTTTCGCGGGGCGCGGCCGAGCCGGTGCAGACGCGTTCGGCGACGCCATTGGTCCGCATGGCGCGCCATTTGTAGTGATCGCCGCCGAGCCAGATCTCCGCGAGATCGGCAAAGCGGTGGTTATCGGCGATGAGCGCCTGCGGCAGGTGACAGTGGTAGTCGTAGATCGGCTCGGCCTTGGCGAAGTTGTGATACAGGTCGCGGGCAGCGTCGGTCTGCAGGAGAAAATCGTCGTGGATGAAGGCGCGTGGCATGGGAAAACGGTTTAAATGTGGAACTCAGGAAATCAGGAAACGGAAGGCGATGCGTTCGGAGGCATTGTTTCTACTTTCCTGATTTCCACATCACTCAGAATCGCTAGCGGCTGATGTCGCCGAGCATCGCGTCGAGGGTGGCGTAGCCGGCGAGCAACTTACTGGCGGCGGCGCAGCGCGCGGGGGCGGCGAGGCCGGTGTTTTCGGCGAGGAAGATCAGGTAGGCCGCGATGCGTTTGCTGAAGAGCAGGCGCGCCTGGGGACTGATCGCGTAGAAGCGGGCGCGCTGGGCGTAGCCGGCGGGGGTGTGATCCCCGAGCGCCGATTTTTCCGGACGACCACCGGCCGCGAGCACGTAAAGGAAGTTGTATTCGAAGAAAATCATGTGCTCCGGCGAAGGCGACAGGGCCTCCAGTGCGGCCCGACAGGCGGCAGGTGAAGCGAAGACTTCGGTGGGTTTGCTTTCGCCGGCGAGCGTCGTCGTGACGAAGATACGGGCCATTTTTTGCTCGGTGGCATCGGCGCTGAAGGCGCCGGCGACCGCCATGTCGACGGTGAACTTATACCAATCGCGCCACAGCGCGGCGTCGCCGGCCTGCGTGGATTGCGCGAGCGCCACGCCCATCTCGTAAGTGTAGCGGCCGCTGGTCTTGATCTCGAGGTTGCTGCCGGTGACGGCGCCCATGACCTGGTAGTTCTCGGCGGATTTGCCGGAGCCGGAATGGAAGCCGATGCTGACACCAAACTTCTGGCAGACGGCCCACTGTTTTTCGATGAGCGCGCGGAGGGCGGCGTTGTCGGGATACGGCGTGTTCTTCTGAAAGCCGAAGGCGGGGGCGACAAAGTTGACCGGCATGCCAAGCACCTCGCAGAGCGCGAGCATGATGGCCGTGGTCTCCGGCGTCGTGAGGCCGGGAAGTTCGTCGATGGAGAGTTCGCGGAGATACTTGCGGCCGGCCGCGGTGGTGAAGGCGATGGCCCGCGCGGCGGCGTATTTCTCGTCGCGGCGTTTCATCTTCTGCAACGGGGTCCAGACGGTCGCGAGCAGCGTGTTGAACGTGGCATCGTCGAGCTTCAGGCCGGCCGCGGCGACGCGCGCGCGCGTCTTGCCCACGACCTCGGCCGGGATGTCGGCGACCCTGGCGGGCTGGTTGAGGGCCAGTTCCGGCGACAGATCGAAGGTGATGTAGCTCGCGAGCAGACAGCCACGGACGAGCGCGTCCTCGCGGGAGTCAAACTTGCCGCCGATGGGCTGGTGGTCGGCGTTGAAGGACCACGCGATGCGGCGGTGGTGGAAACCGGACTTGAGCTTCGAAAGCACGCAGCCGTGGCTCATGCCCTCGACGCTCTGGCCCTGATGACCCTCCGGGACGTTGGTGCCGATGAACGGGAACGGCACGGTGTCGAGCCGGTGGGCGAGCATGGCGTCGACGTCGTAGACGAGTTCACGCGGGATGGAATTCTGATTGGCGGTGAGGCCGATCTCGAGCGCGCTCATCGCCCACTCGACCGCCGGCCAGTGCAGAGTCGTGAAGCGCGCGCCGACGCCCAGCGTGCTGCGGCCGAGCTGCGCGGTGGCGGTCGGAAAGATCGTCGCCGCGGGATCGTGCTCCTGGATGAGATTCTTTAACGCAAGCAGGTTGGCCCAGGTCGCGGGAAAAAAGGTCACGCCATTGTGCACAAAGCCATCCGTCAGCGGTGCCGCGGCGGTGTGAAGCTTCCACGCGCAGTCACCCGCGGCGTTTTCCACGAGGGTAAATTCGCCGACCTGGGTGGCAAAGCGGCTCTTCGGATATTCAGTGACGCGTCCGGCTGTCAGGTCCGCGCGCAGCGCAGGCCAGTCGAGGCAGAAGTCGGGGCTGACACAGGGATTCGACGCGATGCGCAGGTTATTCTTGCGAAGGAAATCGTTAATGGAAGACATGAGGAAAGGGCTGGATTGCCCACGGAACACACTGAATACACGGAACGAATTTCTGATTTCTGTGGGTTCCGTGTATTCCGTGGGCAAAAATCAGATCGTCATCGCGTGGTAGCCGCCATCGACGATCAGTTCTTCGCCGGTGATGAAGGCGCCGGCACCGTCGCTCGCAAGGAGGAGCGTGGCCCCGATGAGTTCGCGGGCCTCGCCGAAGCGTTTCATCGGCGTGTGGCCCATGATGCTGGCGACGCGATCCGGGGAGAGGATTTTCTTATTTTGCTCGGCGGGGAAAAACCCGGGGACGAGCACGTTGACGCGCACTTTTTGCGGCGCCCACTCGCGCGCGAGGTTGAGCGAGAGGTTGTGCACGGCGCCCTTGGTCGCGGAGTAGGTGAACACGCGCGAGAGCGGCACGACGCCGGACATGGAACCGAGGTTGATGATCGAGCCACCCTGCCCCTGCTCGACGAGGAACTTGCCGAAGACCTGGCAGCCGAGGAACACGCCCTTGAGGTTGACGCGCACGATGCGGTCGAACTCCTCCTCGGTGATATCGAGGAACGGGGTCGCCGAGTTAACGCCCGCGCCGTTGACGACGATGTCGATGCGGCCGGATTTTTTGACGACAGTGTCGCGAAGGCCTTCGAGCTCGGCCTTCGAGGTGGCCTCGGCGGAGTGGAACCACGCCTTGCCGCCGGCGGCAGCGATTTTTTGGAGCCGCGCCGCGGCTTTTTCCTGGCTGCGGCCGACGAGGACCACCTCGGCGCCGGCGCCCGCAAGGCCCTCAGCCATCGCGCCGCAGAGTTCGCCGGTGCCACCGATGACCACGGCGACCTTGCCGTGGAGACCGAAAAGTTTGTCGAGGTAAGCGCTCATAGGGTGACGGATTTGAATTGGGCAACATCCCAGCGCGGGGCGCGGCACTCGGCGGCGACTTCGTTGAAGGCCTCGACCTCCGCGGCGCTGAAGAGCAGGCCGCCGGCGGCGGCGGTTTTTTTCGCCCAGTCGGCCTCGAGCTGGCCGGGGAGCATGCAGGCCTCGTTGCCGTGGCCGAGGACGTCGGCCAGCACGGCCTTGACGTTCTGCGCCTGGGTGCGGCCTTTCGCAAAGGCGCCACCGCTGATCGCCTCGGGGTGGATGACTTGGAAGAAAAACGTGCAGGTGGCTTTTTCACCGGCGGCCCGCGCGGCGGGCCAGTCATTGCGCAATGTGGGGAGCGAACCGCCGATGAAGCCGGCGACGAGTTCGTCGATCAGCGAGAGGCCGTAGCCCTTGTGCGCGCCGAAGGGCAGCAGCGCGACGACAGCATCGGGGTCGGTGGTGGGACGGCCATCCTTGTCGACCGCGGCGAGCGGCGGGAGGGTTTTACCCTCGCGCTTGAGCTGCTGCACGCGACCCATGGCGACGACGGACGTGGCCCAATCAATCACGATCGGGTAACCAATGGCCGCGCTCGTGGGGAAACCCCAGGAATGCGGGTTGGTGCCGAGCGTGGGAAACTTGCCGCCGAAGGGCACGACCTCGGCCTTGGCCGCGGTGCAGTTGGTGTAGGCGATGTAGCCTTTCTTCGCGGCCTCCATCACGTAGCCGCCGCCCCAGAGATAATGGAACGCATTGTCCACCGACACGGTGCCAACGCCATACTGGTCGGCGAGCCGCGTGGCCTCGGCCATCGCGCGGTAGGCGGTGGACTGGCCGAGCTTTTTGTTGGCGTTCCAGATTTTGGCGGCGGCAAAGCGCGAGGGCTTTTCCTCGATCTGCGCGCCGGGCACGCAGCCTTGCGAACCGGAGCCGAGGACGTGGTCAAGGTGCAGCGCCTTCAGGCCGTTGTGCGTGCGGATGCCGTGACGCGAGGCCTCGGCACAGAAACGGGCGCCTTCCTCGGCTTCGTCGGCGAGATAGCCGCGGTGGCGGTAGGCGGCGGCGATGAGGGCGTTGTGCTGTGCTTCGGGGACGATGTGGAAGGTTTCAGGCATGGGGATAGGGA
The DNA here is from genome assembly GCA_964525935.1 of uncultured Opitutaceae bacterium. Taxonomy (GTDB): domain Bacteria; phylum Verrucomicrobiota; class Verrucomicrobiia; order Opitutales; family Opitutaceae; genus UBA2377. The sequence continues at coordinate 39,018 of CAZGJZ010000005.1, forward strand.
GGGAGAAAATGATTTTAGGTGGAAATCAGGAAGACTGGTAACGATCGCCTGGGTTTATTCCTGATTTCCTGCATTCCACATTAGATCGTGTTGGCTTGGGCGATGGGTTTTTTGCCGGCGAGGAAACGAGTGAGGTTTTCCACCGCACAGCTGGCCTGGCGCTGCACGCTCTCGTGGGTGCGCGAGCCGATGTGCGGCGTGAGGATGACGTTGGGCAGGCCGAGCAGCGGGTGGTCGGCCGGCGGGGGCTCCTGGTCGAGCACGTCGGCGGCGTAGGCGAGGAGATGCTTTGATTTCAACGCGGCCACGAGCGCGTCGAGGTCCACGAGCTCGCCGCGGCCGGTGTTGACGATGACTGCGCCTTTTTTGATCAGCGGGAAATTCTTCGCGTTGATCAGGCCCTTCGTCGCGGGCGTGAGCTTGGTGTGCAGCGAAATGAAATCGGCCTGCCGGAGGCCGGCGTCGAGTTCCTCCACGCGCTCGAGGCCGTGCCAGCGGGCGAAGTCTTCCTCCCAGTAGTTGGCGAACACGAGGACGCGCAAGCCGAAGGCGCGGGCGCGGATGGCGACTTCCTTGGCGATGCGGCCGAGGCCAACGAGCAGCAGGGTCTTGCCGCAAATCTCGTTGCCCGTGATGCGCGTCCAGCGCCCGGCGGCGACGTGGTTCGCCTCGACGACGAGGTTGCGCACCGCCGCGAGCAGCAGCGCGAACGTGTGCTCGGCCACGGTGGTGTGGTTGACGCCCGGCGTGAAAAGCACGGGCACCTTGAGATCGGTCGCGGCCTTCACATCGATCTTGTCCAAGCCGATGCCGTATTTGGAAATGACCTTCAGGCGCGGGAGTGACTTGGCGATGACGGCACGCGTGAGGGCATCGTCGCCGCAAAGGTAGGCATCGAACTGGCCGGCCAGCTCAAGCATGCGCGCCTCGGAGAGCGGCCCGCGCTCACGCACGAGCTCGAAACCGCCGGCGGCCAGCATGTCGTGGTGCACGCCAGGTGTGTCCTGGAAGGAAGTGGTGGTGAGAAGAACCCGGGGAGCGCTCATGTGGGGTTGGAGGAAGGACAGCCTAGCGGAAAGCGACCGGTCCGCATACCTGATAATCCGAAAAAGAGTTTATATTTTGCGAAATACCGGTAAGCACACTTATCCCTTCACCTAGAAACACCGCGAAAGTGAAACCGAGTTCATTCAACCGAAAAAAGGCGCAGAAGGCGCAAAAGGAAGCCGCCGGTATTTTTTGCGCCTTCTGCGTTTTTTTGCGGCCATTCCGACTGGTTTGATGCCGTCCCCATGCCCACACCCCGCCGCATCGCTGTTTATCTCGCGCTCGATACCGAGCACGGCCGGGGAATTTTACGGGGGATCGCGCAGTTTTTCCGGCAGCGGCCGGAAGTCACCGTGCTCAAGTTTCGCGATCCGCGCACCTATGATGCGGTGGCGCTGCGGCGACTGAAGCCCGACGGGCTCATCGCCCGCGTGGCCACACGCCGCAACGCCACCACCCTCGCCGGCTTGGGGCTGCCGGTCGTCAATGTCTCGGGGCAAATCCCCACCCCGGAGCTTCCGCTTATCAACAGCGACGATCTGCGCACGGGGCGGCTGGCGCTGCGGCATCTGCATGGGCGCGCGTTCCGGAACTTTGCCTACTGTGGCAACGCCACGCACCTCGGCTCGGTGCGGCGCTACCGCGGGTTTTGCGCCGAGGCGCGCGACTTGGGCGTCAAGGCGGCGATCCCGCGCCACCTGCTGCCGCAGGGCGACCAAAACGCCCCCTACCCCGACGCCACGCGCACGCGGCTCGCCGCCTGGTTGAAGACGTTGCCGCGGCCCGTGGGCATCTTGGGATTCACGGATCGCGTCGCGCTCGAGCTCGACGAAGCCTGCGCCCGCGTCGGCCTGCGCGTGCCCGAGGACGTCGCCCTCCTCGGGGTGGGCAACGATCTCGCGCGCGTGGAGTTCGCCCACGTCGCGCTGTCGAGCATCCAGCTCAACACCCAACAGATCGGCCTGCGCGCGGCCGAGACGCTGCAGGCGATGATGGACGGTCAGCCGGTCAGCCCCGTGGAAACGCTCGTCAACCCACAGAAAATCGTCACGCGCGCATCCACGGACCGGTTTGCGGTGGCCGACGAGGTCGTCGCCCTCGCGCTCGACCACATGCGCGAACACGTGGGCAACACGATCTACGTGGAGGACGTCGCCCGGGCGGCGAGCGTAACGCGCCGCGTGCTGGAGTTGCGTTTCCGCGCCGCGCTCGGGACCTCGGTTTACGCCGAGGCGCAGCGATTGCATTTCGAGCGCGCCCTCGAACTCATGCCCGAGCCAACGCTGACGCTCAGCGAAATCGCCTATGCCGCCGGCTTCGAAAGCCCGTCCGTCTTCGCCACCGCGTTTCGCAAGCGGTATGGCGAAGCGCCGTCAACGTATCGGACGAAGCTGGGCCATGGTTGATTTTTCGTGGACGGCGCAATCCTCGCCGCAAGCAACTGACGCAGCGTTCGCCGAACTTCGGGCAATTTCACTTCAATCCAAGCGGCCGTGCGTCCGCTTTGAATGGTAAGCCACGCGCGATGCGGTTGCGGCCAAAGGGTCACTTCCAGTGTGCCGCTCTGCCGAGGCGATCGTGCGTGCCAGTGCATGCAGCCGGGAAATTTCTTAAGCGTGCCGCACAAAGCCGTTTCTAATCCAGCCGCGGTCAAAACCACGTCAACCGCCCGACTGCTTTGGCGAAATCCACTCCAGCCGACCATTTGATCTCAATGTTTTGCATCCGATCTCCGGGCTTTAACTGGTCGAATCCAACTGTCGTTCAAAACGCGCGTAGCCATCCGGGGCTGACCCGCCTTTAATAAATCCCGCCCGTTTCAGAACTCCTTGGGAACGGGCATTTCCGTTTCTTACACGGGCAAACAGTTGCTGGAAGCCAGCCACGGCAGCGAGGTCGCATACGGCTTTAACCGCATTGGTCATGATCCCGCGGTGGTGCCGGCTCGCCCAATAGCCGACCTCAGCGATAGAATCGTTCGACTTGATATCGCAGGCTGCGGCGATGCGCCCGGTCTCATCCAACACCACAAAAACGAAATACTTATCGGTCGCCCAGCCTTCGCCGGCCCACTGCACAAACTGCCGCGCTTGGGTTTCAGCGTAAGGCCGGCCTTCCAGGCGACGGCGAAAGAGCCAGTCATAAACTTCCGGTTGATTACAGATCTCGACCAGGCACTCCAAAATTAGAGGAGTCCCATTCAACTCGCTGGCTGGTCCGAGTGTGTAGGTCCGCCTGGTGAGATAATTCAGGATCGGGACGCTTGGCGGATTGGGGAAACGTTGCGCCATCGGAAAAACTAGGCCGCAGGCCGCGCAGGGCTTCAATCTTTGATTCCGGTCAAGGTGCGGCGCAGGAAGGCATCCATCTCCTCGATCGTCGGCGTGGCCCAAGGCTCGAAGAGCCAGAAGGGGTGCGGGGTGTCGGGGATCGTGATGAGTTCGCAGGTGATGCCGGCGGCGCGGAGTTTTTTCTGCATCGCCGCACGACCGGGGAGGATCGGGGTTTCGGCGGTGCTATTGATGAAGAGGGTCGGCGCGCTGTGCGGGCCGACGTGGGTGAGCGGTGAGGCGGCGCGCCAGGTGGCGGGGACTTCGCTGAGCTGGCCGCCGAGAAAGCGAACCGGGGCGCTGGCTTTTTTCTCTTGCTGGGCGACAAGCTCGGGCGCGGTGAAATCAACGAGGCCATCAATGTCCACGACCGCCTGCACGGTGCTGGCCGCGGCGCGGTCACCGATCTCGCCCTCGAACCCGGCGAGACCATTGGTGGCACCCACGAGCGCGGCGAGCTGGCCACCGGCGGACATGCCGGCGATGGCGATGCGGTTGGGATCGATCCCGTGCTCGGCGGCATGGGCGCGCAGCCAGCGGACGGCAGCCTTCAGGTCGTGGAGCGCAGCCGGGAACCGCCCGGGAGCACCGAGACGGTAGCTCACGGGCACGGTGACGTAACCGCGCCCGGCGAGTTTTTGGGCGAAGGGACGCTCCATCTGGCGCGAACCCGAATCCCAGCCGCCGGCGTGAACGATGAGCACGGCGGGAAACGGCCCGTCGCCCGCCGGGCGGTAAATGTCGAGCTGGAGCGCGGGCGCGTAGGTGAGATTTTCGTGCGCGGTGACGCCAGCGGGCAGTTCATCCGGGAGGCGCTGGATTTTTGGATAGAGCGGGCGGAGCGCGCGCTCGACGTTGGTCAACGTGAAGGCGCCGAGTTTTTTACGCCACGCGGGGAGTTCTTTTTCAAGCAGCTTGGCCGGCGTGGTCACATACCACGCGTAGCCGGTGCGGCGCTCGGCCTCGATTTCAGCGAGGGTGTAATGAATGACGGCGTCGCGGCCGGTGAAAACGGGGCGGTTGGTGCCGAGTTCATAAAAACGCGCCCAGAGCGGCGGGGCGGCGGGATCGGGCGTGACGACGTTGTCGAAACCCTTGGGCAAGTCGGGCGCCGGCACGCGACCGTAGCGGAGGCCAGTAATCTTAACGGCCTCAAACCATGTCGCCGCAGCCTCGACGGCGGCGACGACTTCGGCGGTGGGTTCGACCTGCAGGAGAAACCGCACGAGGCCGACGCTCTCCATGCCGGAGAGCGTGGCGGGCTCGAACTTGCGCGCAGCAACCGGCGCGAAGGTGTGCTCATCGTGTTGCGCACACCAAGCCGTTTTCTTGCCGTCGATCACGACCTGGCAGCGTAGAATGCAATCAACGCCGCGCGCCATGGCAGCGGCGGCGTGGCTGCGACGCGCGGCATCGACCAACGCGAAGGGCGCGCGACCCTGGGCGACGGCGTGCAAAACCTCCAGCACGCTGGCCATCGCGTCGTCGTTGAAAGTGATGTGGCTGTAGTAACCCTCGCGCAGCGGAAAAAACTGCGGCCAGCCGCCGTTGGGGTATTGCGCGGCGAGGAGGTAGTCGAGTCCACGGAGGACAGCCGCGCGATGAGCGTCGCTGCCGTTCGTGGCGGCGATGACGCGACCGAGGAAAACGAGCTGCGTATGCGTGGCGCCATTGTCGATCGTGGGCATCTGCTCGTCGGCGGCCACCGGCTTGGTGCGGGCTTCGGCCTCGGCGGCGGGCGGCAGCGACATCTCGCGGTTTTTCGGCCAGGCACCGTTCGGGAATTGGTAGAGCAGCAGCGTGTCAGCGAGGTCGCGCGCCTCGGCGGAGGCATACCACGCGGCGGGCTGGTCCAGGGCGTCGCGCCATTTTATGCGGGCGCCGCGAGGTGGCACCACCGTGGCCGCGGGATCGAGGTAGCGAACGAGCGGGAGATCGATCCAGGCCATTTCGTGCGCCACGATGGCGGCGACCGCGCGGGCGCCTTTTTCGGAAAAATGCGTGTCGTCGTGTTTGCCCTCGGGCAGGCGCGGATGTTCCCCGGGCTCGAAATGCAGGAAGAGCGACTTCGAGTCCTCGACGCCGAGACTGGCGAAATAAGCGCGCGTGCGCGCCTCGAGATCGAGCAGCGGGACTTTCTCGGCGGCGGCGACCGCGCGGACCACCTCAGGGTAGGCGCCGTGCGCATCGAACCACTCGCCCGCGGCGGTCCAGCGCCGCCGCGCGACCGGCGTGGCGAGGACGGGCGTGGCGGATTTTTCCCGCACCTCGTGCACGAAGCGGATGAGGTTGTCGCGGTAGTCGGTCCCGGCGGCGGCGAAGCGCTCGGGGTCGGACTCCTTGCTATCGTTGTGACCGAACTGGATGACGACCCAGTCGCCGGGTTGCAGGGCGTCGAGCACGCGCTGCCAGTGGCCCTGCGCCCGGAAGGATTTGGTGCTGCGGCCGTTGATGGCGCGGTTGTCGATGCGCAGGGGCCAGCGGACGAGTTCGCGGAACGCCTCGCCCCAGCCGCGTTCGGGCAGGCCGTGGTCGGGCTTGTCGGCCATGGTCGAGTCGCCGACGAGAAAGAGCGTCGGTCCGGCGGATGCAGGGGTTTCGGCAGCGCTACTGCTCACGGCCAACAGCAGGACCGCGAGAAGACCGGAAAGGCTGCGCGGGAAAATCATGCGGCCTTACGCAGCGTCGAGGACCACCGGCTCCAGCTTGGGCGAGAGCCATTGGAGGATGGCGAGCGCGATCAGGTAGGCGCTGGCGGCGATGGCGAAAAGCGGAACGTAGCCGCCGGTGTTGATGATGAAACCGACCTTGGCCGCGAGCAGCGCGCCGCCGAGCCCGCCCATCAGGCCGCCGATGCCGACCACGCTGCCGACGGCGCGGCGCGGAAACTGGTCGGACACCGTCGTGAAGAGGTTGGCGCTCCAGCCTTGGTGCGCGGCGGTGGCGAGCGCGATGAGCGCGATGGCCACGGCGATGCTGCTGGTCATCGAGGCGAACACGATCGGCACGATGCAGAGCGCGCAGATGAGCATGGTGGTCTTGCGGGCCCGGTTGACCGACCAGCCCAGGCCGATGAACTTCGTCGCCAGCCAGCCGAAGAAGATACTGCCGCCGTCGGACACGAGATAGATGATGAGGAAGGGCAGGCCGACCTGCTTGAGGTCGAGTTTTTCCGTGAAGGCCGGGTTGCTGTTAAAGAACGTCGGCAGCCACGTGAGATAAAACCACCAGATGGCATCGGTGAGGAACTTGGGAATCGCGAAGGCCCAGGTGGACCGGTATTTCATGAGGTCGCGCCACTTGACGGGCTTTTCCGTGTCGGGCGCGCCGTCCTGCTGGATGTGGGCGAGCTCGGCGGCACCGACCTTGGGGTGCTCGTGGGGCTTGCGGTAGGTGGCCAGCCACCAAAACAGCACGACCAGGCCGATGGCCCCGGTGACGATGAAACTGGCGCGCCAGCCCCAGTGGGCGATGATCACGGGCACGCAGAGCGCGGTGAGGATGATGCCGACATTGGCGCCGGCGTTGAAGATGCCGGTGGCGAAACTGCGCTCCTTGCGCGGAAACCACTCGGAGACCGTCTTGATGGCCGCGGGAAAATTGCCCGCCTCGCCGACGCCGAGCAGGCCGCGCGCCCAGGCCATGCCGGGCACGGAATGCACGAGGCCGTGGCCGATCGCGGCAAAACTCCAACCGGTGATGCTGGTGGCGTAACCGCGGCGAATCCCGATGCGGTCGATCATGTAGCCGGCGAGCAGGAAGCCGAAGGCGTAGCAGTATTTAAAAATCGAATCCAGGAAGCTCATCTTCTCGCGGAAGACGGCCAGGTCCGCATCGGTCAGCGGCTGGCCGAGCGGGAGGCCGAGCATCTGGTGGCGGAACGTGTCGTCGAGCATCGTGAACGAAAACACGTTGCGATCGATGTAGTTGATCGTCGTGGCGAGGAAGAGCACGGCGCAGATGCGCCAGCGGTAGCGGCCGATGACGGTGCGGGTGACGGAAGCGGCTGGGATGGACATGGGGGGAAGTTTACTGGTTCGAATTGAGGCTGCGGGCGGGTTGGGCCGGGGTGATGGCGACGTTGCGCAGGGTAACCGTGCCGGCGTGGGCCATAACCTCCGGCGCGGTCACGCCGGCGAAGGACGAATCGCTGAGGTGGATTTGATCCACGACGGCGCCGGGGAAGCCGCGGATAAACAGCACGCGCGGGCTGGCGGTGCTGGTGATGCGTTCGAGCCGGACGTTGCGGACGATGGGCGGGAAGGCGCCGCGCGCGCCTTCATCGTAAAGCAGGTCGATGGTGAGCACGGCCTCACCGACGCGGCCGACCGTGATGTCGCGCATGAAGACGTTTTCGAGCACGCCGCCGCGGACGGCGTTGGACTTGAAGCGGAGCGCGCGGTCGAGGTGCGGGCTGTCCATCGTGCAGTTCTCAACGAAGACGTTGCGAATGCCGCCGGAGCACTCGCTGCCGAGGACGACGCCGCCGTGGCCGTCCTTCATGACGCAGCGGCGGATAAGGATGTTTTCCGACGGCGTGGCGACGCGGCGGCCGTCGGCATTGCGGCCGGACTTGATGGCGATGCAGTCGTCGCCGGTGTCGAACACGCAGTCCTCGATGAGCACGTCGCGCGACGACTCGGGGTTGCAGCCGTCGTTGTTGGGGCCGTGCGAATTGATCTTCACGCCGCGCACGGTGATGTTTTGCGAGAGCACGGGATGGATTTCCCACATGGGCGAGCGGAGGATCGTGACGCCCTCGATGAGGACGTTCTTGCAGGCGTAGGTCTGGATGAAATTGGGCCGCAAGTAAGCGCCCTCGCCGAGCACGCGCTCGGCGACCGGCGTGCCGGCCTCGCCCCAGGCGAAGAGCCGGTCGCGGCCGGCTTGCTGGGAGGCGGGCTGGTTTTTAGGGTCTTTCCAGCGCCACCAGTTGTCCCAGCCGGCCTGCCCGTCGAGCGTGCCGGTGCCGGTGACCGCAATGTTTTCCTGGCCGCGGGCGTAGATGAGAGCCGAGTAGTTCATGCCCTCGACGCCTTCCCAGCGGGTGAACACGAGCGGATAGTCGGCCGGGTTGGTGGAAAAGCGGAGCGTCGCCCCGCCGCTGACGTGGAGGTTGACGTGACTGAGGAGATGAATGGCGCCGGTGAGCCAGTCGCCGGCCGGCACCACCACGCGGCCGCCGCCGGCGGCATGGCAGGCCGCGATGGCGGCGCGGATCGCCGTGGTGGCGTCGGCACCGGGCTGAGCGCCAAAATCCGTGATGGAAAAATCCCGCGCGGGAAACTCCGGGGCTTTGATGCGGGCGAGCAGGCGTTCGTAGTCGCCCCAGCCGCGGACCGCGATGGGCGCCTCGGCGATCGTGAGCATTTGCTCCACCTCGAGGCCGGCGAGGAGGAAGGGCGCGACGCCCTTGAGATCGTTTTCCACCACGGGTTCGCTGATGTAATACGCAAAGGAGCCGTCACGCGGGCGACCGCTGGCGGTGGTGTAGCCGAGACCGGCGACTTCGCAGACGCGGGTCAGGTTCACGCGACCATCGTCACCCGTGCGAAGGCAGTCGCGCACGAGGCCGGCGTAGGCGCGGAGGACGGTGGGCTGGTATTTTTCGCGGGCGAGGTAGCCACGGTTGATGCCTTTCGCGAGGGCGTAGGTGAACATGCTGGAGGCGGACGACTCGAGGTAGTTGCCCTCGCGCGAACCCTGATCGAGCACCTGCCACCAGAGACCGCTGGCGGGATCCTGATAGCGCACGAGGCCATCGGCGACGCGGCGGAGGATTTCGTTAACCGCCTCGACGTCGTGGTGCGTGGGCGGGAGATCGTCGAGGCAGTCCACCAGCGCCATCGCATACCAGCCGAGGGCGCGGCCCCAGAAATTCGGGGAACGACCGGTCGTCTTGTCCGCCCAGGGCTGCTCATGCTTTTCGTCCCAGGCGTGATAGTGCAGGCCGGTCGCGGGATCGAAGGTGTGGCGATCGACGAGCCGGAGTTGCTTGATGACGTCGTCGAAGACGGCGGGTTCGTTGAAGACCTTGCCGTAGTGCGCAAGGAACGGGGAGCCCATGTAGAGTCCGTCGAGCCACATTTGGTGGGGATAGCGGAGCTTGTGCCAGAAGCCGCCCTCACTCGTGCGCGGCTGGTCGGCGAGCTGGCCGCGGAGCGTGGCGAGCGCGGTCTTGAGCCGGGCGTCGGGCGCGCGCTCGTAACAGAGGAGCAGCGCGCGGCCGGGCGTGACGAGGTCGATGTTAAATTCCTCGCGGGGATAAGTCGCGATGGTGCCGTCGGGCTGGACAAAGGTCGTGACGAGCCGGGCACCGTAGTCGCGCATGGCGGTGTCCCCGGTGCGGTCGGCGAGTTGGAGGAGGGCGAGTGAAAAAATGCCGGTCGTATAATCCCAGCGCGCACGCGGGCCGCCCTGATGGTTGAGCGTGGTGCCGCGGCGGGCCATCTCGGATTGCGCGAGGCGCTGCGACCACTCGAGCGGGGTGGCGCCGTTGAATTTATACGGGACCAGCGGCTCGGCGAAAACCGGAGCCGGGGCGGCCGCACAGAGAGCGAGGGCTAACGTGAGGAACGAGGGTTTCATAAATTTCATGGCTGCCAGTCGCCGAGGACGGCGGCGCGGTCGAACTCCGCCGGCGCCGCGCCGGTGGATGCAATGGCCCAGGGCACGCGTGCGGTGGCGACGGCGCCGGGCCCGGTGTTTTGATATTCGGCGAAGCGGACGAGCGGCGGCTTCACGTTCCACTCCTTCCAGCCTTCGGGACGGATGCCGGCGCCGAGCTCGCAACGGATAAAGGTCGCGGCGGACGACTCACGCCACGGGCGGCCGAGGTAGACGGGCGGGTTGCCGTGGGGGAAGGTGACGCGGCACGCGACGAAGACGAAGCCGGTTTTTCCGGCGGGCGTGGCAGGCGCAACGATGTAGCCCTGGTCGCGGCAGAAAATCTCGCAGCGCTCAAAGAACGCCGTCGCCCCGCCGTAGATGAAATCCACGTGACCGGAAATATAGCACTCGGTGAAAAGCTGCCGGCCGGTCTCAAGGCGGAGGGTGTCCTGCCAGCCGAGGATGCGGCAGCGGCGGAAGGCCACGCGGTCGGCGAGCACGGAGCACGCCTGCGCCTGCATGCCTTTGCCGTAGGTGTTTTCGAGCGTGAGATTTTCGATCACGGCATCGTGGGCCGCGGCGGTGATGAGCAGCGCGGCGGCGCCCTGCCAGCCGACGGGCTCAAGCCCGGCGCCGGGCATGGCCTGGCCGAGGTTGTAGGTGAGCACGGTGCCGGGACCGGAGCCGCGCAACGTGACGTGCGGCTTGTCGAGCACGGTGTGGCCGAAATAGGCGCCCGGCTGGATGACGATGATCTTTTGCGCCGGGTTGCCAGCCGGCACGGCGTCGATGGCCGCCTGCACCGTGGGGAAATCCGCGCCGAGCGGACCGACGGTTTTGAAAATGCCCGGCGCCGCGCGGACGGGCGCGGCGGCCAAAACCGCCGCGAGCGAAGCGAGGAGCAGGGCGTGGAATTTCACGGCGAGGTGGCGAGCGAGACCTTGACGGGCGACCGCGCGCGCGCGACCCAGGCGGCGACATAATCGTCCCACGCCTGCCGGCTGGTGAACTCGCCCGCGCGCGACCAGCCGGCACCGGCGAGGTAGCGCAGGGGCTGGCCGGACACGACCTTGGCGAGGATGAGTTGATTGCGGCTGTCCTCGGCGAAGCCCTGGAATTCCGGTCCGGGCACGATGGCGGTGAGGCCGAGTTCGCCGTTGGTTTTCTGGACGATCCACTCCGCGAGCGAACCGCTGGCGGCAGTGGCGGTGAGGGCGATTTTGGGATCCTGATGCTTGTCGGTGGGGTTTTTGCCCAGGCCGATGGCGACGGTGATTTCCGGTCCGCCGGTCGCGACGGTGAAGGTGCTCTCGATCTGGTTGAGCTGGTGGCCGGCGTCGAGGGTGATGCGTTTCACCTCGGAAACGAACACGCCGCCCGCGGCCCAGGTGTCGTAGGTGAGCTCGAACTGCGTGCGCACGGGACCGTTGGCGAGGATGCGCCACGAGCGGTAGTTGCGGCTGACGTGCAGGCGCTCGCCGTCCCAAACGCCGGTGCCGCCGCAGCCGCGGCTGACGCCAACGGAAAACAGGTCCATGCCCTCGCCTTCGTCGGTGTGATAGTGGTCGTGGCCCTTGTTATACCAGCGGTCGATGATCGGGTAGCTGACGCGCTTGCACCACACGTCGAGGCCGCTGGTGACGAGGACTTCCTTGCCGGAGCCGGGCGCGGCGGCCTCGGCGAGCGCGGTGCCGTAGATGCGGTGGGCGATGCGGTCGTTTTCCCACGCGAAATCGTCGAGCCGCTCCGGCACGTAGCGCGCGGCCGCCTTGGCGGGAAACACGGGCGCGACGGTTTCGCTAGGCTCGACCGTGAACACCGCGGACTTTTCGCCGGCGGCGAAATCGTGCTGGAAAATCAGTTCACCGTAGGCGACGCCGAGGTTCTGCGGGTCTTTGACGAGCGGCGCGATGTTGGTGACCTGATAGGGCAGCACACGGCCGGCGGCATCCTTGACGGCCAGGTGTTGCAAGCGTGCACCCGGAAGGGCGCGGGCCACCTCGGCCCAGGGAATGGTGATGGTCTCGGACGGTCGCGCGATCGCGAGATCGTGGCGGACGGTAATCGTGAGGTGGGCCGCGGAGCCAACGGCCGGGAACAGCCCGAGCACCGCGAAAAACAAAGCGAGTTTTTTCATGGGACGTGAAGGGGGGTTAACGGGCGAGCCAGCCACCATCGACCGCCAGGGTGAACCCATGCATGTAGCCGGAGGCCGCGGACGCGAGGAAGACCGTGGCGCCCTTGAGGTCGTCGGGGGTGCCCCAACGGCCGGCGGGGATGCGATCGAGGATGGCGGCGCTGCGGACCGGATCGGCCTGCAGTGCGGCGGTGTTGTCGGTGGCCATGTAGCCGGGCGCGATGGCGTTGACGTTGATGCCCTGTGGCGCGAGCTCGTTGGCGAGGGCGCGCGTGAGGCCGGTGAGCGCGCTCTTCGCCGCGGTGTAGGCGGGCACGCGGATGCCGCCTTGGAAGGAAAGCAGCGAGGCGATGTTGATGATCTTGCCGGGAGCTTTACGCGCGACGAGGCCGCGGGCGAATTGCTGCGCGAGCAGGAAGGGCGCGTGGAGGTTGACGTTGATGACGTCGTGCCAGTCCTGCGCGGTGAACTCGAGGAGCGGCGCGCGGCGGATGATGCCGGCGTTGTTGACGAGGATGTCGGCGCGGCCGAACTGCCCGTCGACGGCGCGAAGCACGGCGGCCGGCGCGAGGGGCTCGGCGAGGTCGGCGGGAATCAGGAGCACGCGGCGGCCGGTGGCACGGACGGCCGCGGCGGTGGCGTTGAGATCGCCCCGGGCGACCAGCGCGACATCGGCGCCGGCCTCGGCGAGGGCGAGCGCCATCGCGGCGCCCAGGCCGCGCGAAGCGCCAGTGACGACGGCGACCTTGCCGTCGAGGCGGAAACTATCGAGGACTGTGGTCATGGGGCGGTCCTCAGCGGAGTTCACCGAAGGTGACGGGATCCATGTCGGAGAATTCCTGGTTCTCGCCGCCCATGCCCCACACGAAACCGTAGTTGGCGGTGCCCACGCCGGAGTGGATGGACCACGGCGGCGAAAGCACGGCCTCGCCCTCGCGGACGACGAGGTGGCGCGTCTCGGACGGTCTTCCCATGAAGTGGAAGACGACCTGCTCGGGCGGGAGGTTGAAATAAAGATAAACCTCGGAGCGGCGCAGGTGCGTGTGCGGCGGCATGGTGTTCCAGACGCTGCCGGGTTCGAGGCGGGTGACGCCCATCACGAGCTGGCAGGTGGGAAACGCGCCGGGGTGGATCAGTTTATAAAGCGTGCGCTCATTGGCGCTCTCGCGCTGGCCGAGGCGGGTGCCGGGCACATCGCGGAAGACAATCTGCTTCACGGGATAGCTGACGTGCGCCGGGTAGCTGAGGAGCCAGAAGCGCGCGGGATTGGCCGGCGACTGCGAGGCGAAGGAGACCTCCTTCACCCCGCGGCCGATGTAGAGGGCGTCGAGATGATCGAGCGTGTAGGCCGTGCCATCGACCTGCACGACGCCGGGGCCGCCGAGGTTGAGGATGCCGGCCTCGCGACGGTCGAAGAAATTCGCCGCGCGCAGCGCATCGGGGCTGCGCAAAGGCAGCGGCGCCGCGGCCGGGCAGATGCCGCCCATGACGGTGCGGTCGGTTTCCCACCAGTGAAGGGTGACTTCACCGGGTTGGAAAAGGCCGGTGACGAGAAATTCGTTACGCAGCTCCTGGGGGGATAGGTTGCTCGCGAGCCGTGAAAGCGCGCGTTCGTGTGTTTTCATACGGGTGGGGGGATAAATTCATCGGCCGGCCGAAAGCGCAAACCCTCCCGCGGAAGGCGGGAGTGGCGGCGGCAAGGAAAGGCTGGGAGGACATGGGGAGAGGAAAAAACTGCCCGGCGCGCAGGCACCGGGCAGCGGCCAGATTGGAGTTGGGATCAGAACGCGCCCTTGAGGCCCAGGGTGAAATGCGGCTCGCCGAACTCGAAGTAGCGGAGCGGGAGCACGACGTTTTGATACTGCGGCAGGTAACCCCGGAGAAATTCCTTGCGGGCAGTGTTGGTGATGTTGCGCACGAGAAAGTAAGCCGAGAAGCGCTTGTCGAAGGCATACTCGAACTTGATGTCGAACGTGGTCTTCTCGTCCTTGTTGAGCGTCATGCGCGTATCGAGGGCCTGGTTGGCGGGATTGGCCGTGCCGGTGAGGAACGCGGTGCCGACGAAGCCGCCGTAGAGGCTCTCATCCACCCAGTTGGCGGTGAATGTGGAGGAAAACTTGTTGTAGCGGTAGCCGAGGATGAAATTGAACGTCTTCGGCGAAACCGCGCGCAGCTGCGAATACTGGGTATCGAGCTGCTTCAGGGGGTCATCGTCCTTCGCATCGATGTCCACGTAGGTGAAGTTGGTCTGCACGTTGAACGAACCCAGGGCCTTCGGAATAAAGGCGAGGTTCTGCGCGTAGCTGAGCTCGACGCCGGAGAGCGTGGACTTGCCGCCGTTCTCGCGGACGGTGCCGGTGGAGAACTCCGACGGGTTGTAACCGTAGTCCGCGGCGATCGCGTTGCGCTCCGCGGCGGTCATGCCGCGTGAGATGAAGTAGTTCCTCACGTTCTTGGTGAAGAGATAGACGCCGACGACGCCGGAGTTTTTCAGGTAGTAGTCCACCGAGAGATCGTAGTTCGTCGAGAAGTAGGGCTTCAGGTCGGGATCGGGCACGGTGATGGAACCGTTGGCGGCGCCGGGCGTGCTCTCGGAATCGATGACCGGCAGGAGATCCGAGTAGTCGGGATGGCCAACGGTGAGACTGATGCCGCCGCGGACGATGATGTCGCGCTTCGGCGTGTATTTGAACCCGGCCGAGGGGTAGATCTCGTCGTAGTCGAGGTTCACCTTGGCGAGCTTCGAGCGGACGCTCGCGCGGCTTTGCGCCCGCGCCTCGATCTCGCGCTTTTCCCAGCGGGCGCCACCGATGAGGAGCAGCTCGGGGCTGAACTGCAAATCGGCGCGAATATACCCGGCGTCGTTCGTCTCCTCGAACCAGCGGACGTCGTCCACCTGGAGCGTGGTGAGGTTGGCGCGGTAGGCGTCCAGGATTTTGTAGGGATCCACCACCTGGTAGGAACCGAAGCCGAGGCCGACATCGTCGACGTAGCGGGGATCGGCCAAGGCGGTGAGCGCCGACCCGGTGATGGCCGTGACGGCGCCACGGTAGTCGGGCCGCGCGATGGAGCGGTCGGTTTTATCCGAGGCCACGCCGATCTGCAGGGTGATCGGGACCGCCAGGCCCTCGATCTCCTGCGTGTAATCCGCGCGGGCGCCGCTCTTCTCGTCGATCGCGGTCCACGGGCGGGACTGGAGGTTACCGCCGGTGGCCGTGTTGCTGTAAGTGTAGTTGCCGAGGTTGCGGATGAAATCGAGCGGCACCGGCGTGGACCCTTGCGTGAGCGTGATGGTGGGCAGCGTGCCGAGATTATTGGTGCCGGTGAGCGTGAAGGAGCTGTAGGTCGCGGCGCCGGGATTCATGACGGCGACCGAGGAAATGAAACCCTTGCTCGTGTCACGATACTGGCCGTCGGCGCGCGACCAGTAGGGGGTCACGGAGAGCTTGCCGCCGTTGTTGAACTCGTGGCTGATCGTGCCATTGAAGTGCCACGTGGTGCCGTATTTGTTGCGGAAAAGCACGCCGTTCTGGATCGCCGCGCCCGTGGCGCCCGAGGTGAAGGTGCTGCCCGCGCCGGTCGAGGCGGTGCCGAGCACGAACTGCGGGCCGCGCTGCGTGAAGAGCAGGTCATACCAGTTCCACTGGCCGGTGAGCGAAAGCTTGGTCTTGGGGCTGATGAGAAAATCCAGCTTGGTCGCGAACGCCTCGCGGTGGGTCAGCTTCTGTTCGT
This sequence comes from uncultured Opitutaceae bacterium, assembly GCA_964525935.1. Classification (GTDB taxonomy): domain Bacteria; phylum Verrucomicrobiota; class Verrucomicrobiia; order Opitutales; family Opitutaceae; genus UBA2377. The sequence continues at coordinate 54,873 of CAZGJZ010000005.1, forward strand.
CGCGGATGTTATACTGCTGGAGGCGCGGCGCGGTCATGATGGTCGGCGCGGTGGCGGCCGTCACCCAGGTGAACTCGGTGCGTGGTGAATCGTCGTATTTTTCGGAAAACCGGTAGCTCACGCTGACGCCGACGCGGTCGCTGACCTTGCGCGAGTAGTTCAGGTCGAGGCTGGGGCGGATGGAGTATTCCTCGTTGTGGCCCCAGACGCCGCCGGTCTTGCCGAGCGACAGGTTGGTGCTCGGGGCGGAGAACGAGAGATTGTAGGTGATGCGCTGGACTTCCTCGTGGTCGAAGGCGCTTTTCGTGACAAAGTTCACAAAGCCGCCGGTGGAGCTCGCCGGGATATCGGGCGTGACGGTCTTGAAGAGCTCGGTGGTCTCGACGTTGTTCATCGCGATCTGCTCGAACTCGAAGCGCCGCGTATCATCCACCGAGGAGGCGCCGGCCATCGGCGTGCCGTCGACGGCGACGATGGTGAAGGCGGTGCTGAGGCCGCGCAGCGAAATGCCGCGGGCGTCGTTCACGTTGTAGTCGATGCTCACGCCGGGCATGAACTTGAGGTATTCGCCGACGTTGCCCTCGCTGATTTCGCCGAACTGGTCGGCGGCGGCCACCAGCTTGGCCTGGATGGAGATTTTCTGGAGCGCAACCGCCTGGGCCATGCCCTCGCGGGCGCCGCTCACCGTGTAGGAGGCGAGGGAGACGACCTCGGACTTCAACGCGATGGGCGCGTCCACCGTGGCGCCGGCGGCGACCTCGATGTTCGTGGTATTAACCACGAGGCCCGGGTAAGTGGTGACCAGCGTGTGCGAACCCGCCGGCACGCCCGACAGGGTAAATGTGCCGCCGCGCACGGTGACCGCGCGATGGGCGGTGCCGCCGATCGTGATTTCAGCGCCTTCCAGGTAGTTGCCCGTGCCGGAGTCCAGCACCCGGCCCGTCACGGTGCCGGTCGCCGCCTCCTGCGCACGCAGCGCAGCCGGGGCGGCGAGCACGAGGGCGCACGCCAGCGCGCACGCGAAGGGGAAAGACCAAGAGACAAAGCGGCGCGTAACGCCGCGGCTGAGGGGTCGGTCGGACGGACGGACGATGCCGTGGCCCGCGGAACAGGATGCCTTCATAACGATTGGGGTTAGGGTGGGGTTGGCGTCTAGCCCGACAATACTACAGGCCGGTTTGCACCGGGGCACCGCGGGGGGAAAGAAAGCGGGATAAGTTATTGATGAGGGTTATTTCACTAATGAACTTGTCTTCCATATTTGAACTAGTAGGAGTTTTGGCAATAAAAATTTTCTAGGTGCCAAACCCTACCCGATGCGGAAGCGTCGCACCGTCCTTCGTCAACTTCCCCGCCCGTGCCCTCCCCTCTCAAAGTGCGCCCTGTCCCCGCCGCGGATCCCGCCGGCAGCGAACGCTACGTCATTCCCAACCTGCGCAATGCCTGCCGCATCCTGAAGGTGCTCGGCCGCCATCCCAACGGCCTCAAGGCCGCCGATCTCGCGCGCGACCTGCAGATCCCCGTCACCACGACGCTGCGCATCATGACCACGCTTTGCCTCGAGGGCTTCGCGCGCAAGGTCGACGGCCGCTTCGAGCTCGGCCCCGTCCTCATCCAACTCGGCAACGCCGCCCTCGCCGGCACCGAGATCCGCGATCTCGCGCAGCCGCTGCTGCAAAAACTCACCGACGTCACGGACGAGACCTCGCACCTCGCCATCCCTTGCGATGACCGTGCGCTCATCGTCGCCGTGCAGGACAGCCCGCACCCGCTGCGCGCCGCCTCGCGTCCCGGCTTCCTCGCCGAGCTGCACTGCTCCTCGACCGGCAAGATCTTCCTCGCCTATCTCCACCGCCCACGCATCGCCGAAATCCTCGCGGGCTACACGCCCACGGCCCGCACCCCGCTCACGCAGACCACCCCGGCCGAGATCAAGAAGGAGGCCGACCTCACGCGCAAACGCGGCTTCAGCCTCGACGACGAGGAGTTCAACCCCGGCGTGCGCTGCCTCGCCGCCCCGGTCTTCGGCCCCGACGGCCAGGTCGCCGCCGCGATCGGCATCACGGCCGCGACCGTGCGCTTCACGGAAAAACGCATTCCCGAGATGGCCGCGAAAGTCCGCGCCGTCGCCGACGAACTCTCGCGCCTGATGGGCTACACCGAACCGCGGGACTGAGGGTTGCTCAGATCTTTCCCTGCGCAGCCAGTTCGCGCACGAGGTTGGCCTGATAATCCTTCACCGCGGTCGTGTCCTCGCGGGCGCGAGCGGCGTAATAAATAAAACCCAGGGCTTGCCGCGTCCGCGTGGCGGAGCGGTTGCCGTCGGCGCGGTGGATCGCACAGGCGCTGTGCACCAGCAGATCGCCGGGTTGCGCGCGCATGCACACTTCCCGCGCGATATCGGCGGGACCATAATCGGTGATGCCCTGCGAAAAACCGAGCGTGCCCGTCTTGCCATGCGGCCGGAGCCCGGCGGCATGCGAGCCGGGGATGTAGCGCACACACCCGTTTTCCTCGTCCACCTCGTCGAGCGCGAGCCACATGGTCAGGCCCTCCATCGGCGTGATTTTCCAATAGTAACCATCCTGATGCGGCGGAGTCGGCGCCCCGATGCCGGGCGGCTTGTTGAAATACTGCATGTTTTTGCCCAGCGCCGGCCGCCCGAGGAGATGTTCCGCCAGCGCAAAAAAACGGCTTTGCAGAAACAGGCGCGCAAAGAACTCATCCCACTGGAACATGCGCTGGATCTGCTTGAGCGAAGTGAGGTCGGCCTTGTCTTCGTAAAAGACCTCGGCCGCCGGCATGGCGGGAATCGCCGTGGCGATGTAGCCCTTGAGGTGCTCGCGCACCAGGGCGACTTCGTCGGCGGCGAGGAACCCCGGCAGCCGCACAAAACCCTGGGTGTGAAATTGCGTCCGCAGGTCGCCGGGAAACGAAACGGCGGGTGGATTCAGGAAAAGCGATAACATGATGGAATTGATAGTTCTGGGTTGTGTGCCGGGCCGGTGCACAAATCCTACAAGGGATGTCCGCCAGCGACAATTGATAGAATCAGCCCGCTATTGATAATTTCCCGATGCGTTACCTCCTGCACGACTTCGGCCTTTTCAGCGCCGCGCACGCCATTGGACCGGCGCAATGGCCGCATTTCGACCTGCTGTGGTTTCATTCCGGCCGGGTGACCCTCCAAATCGGTGACGCCGCGCCCGTGGAGTTGCAGGGCGGCGATGGCGTCCTGATTTTTCCCGCCACCCCCTTCGCCGGCCGTGCGTTGAGCGCCACCGCGCTGGCCTCGGTGCAGCATTTCGCCGTGGAACCGGGCGATATCCTGCCCGCGCCGCTCGATAAATTTCGCCGCCGCCGCCAGGGCGGCCGGCTTTACCGCGGTTTCGCCGCGTCGGCTGTCGTGGCGGATATCGAGCGCGCCATCCAGCTCGCCGGTGAAAAACCGACCGCCGGGCTCGCCCAGGTGCGACTGCTCAACCTCGCGCTCATCCTGCAACAACTGGAGAATAGCCCGGATTTCTCGGAGAAGCACGCCGGCTCAGGCATGCTGGCCGGCTGGCGCAAAGAATGCCGGCAGCGGCCGCTGGCCGGCGGCACGGTCGCCGAGCTGGGCGCACGTTTCGGACTCTCCGGCAAAAAACTCCGGGCCGCGTTCGCCGCACAAGGGAGTTCCCCGCGGCGCTTCCTGTTGGAAACGCGCATGGAGCGCGCGCGCGAACTGCTGGCTGGCAGCGACCAATCCACCAAGGCCATCGCCGCGGCCGCAGGCTACGCCGACGTCGTGGCCTTTCACCGCGCGTTTCGCAATTTCCACGACGCCACGCCGGCGGATTACCGGCAGCGTCACCGCCACCGGTTAACCGGCTAGAACGCTGGCTCGCTCAGACCGCGACGGTTTCGAAAGCGGCCAAGTCCAACCCCTCGGCGCAGCCGAAGGGCGCGCGCAGCACGGAGCCGAGTTGCATCTTGCCCGCCCGCACGTCGAGCCGCGGCCAGCCCGCGGCGCTGCGCGTGTAGAGATCGCCGTGGTGCGCGAGGATGTGTGCCTGCACCGCCGCCGGGAACAGGCTGAGTCCCGCGAAATAATGGTGCCCGTTGCGCTCGATGCTCGTCGCGCCGAAGCACGCCGCCGCCGCGAGATCCTGGAGCAGCGCCACCGGCCCGACATTCGAGAGATCCTCGCCGCTGAGCATCGCGGGCAGGCCCGCTTTGCGTCGCTGCGCGAGCAGGCACGCGTTGCCCGCGCCCTTGAAAATGCCTTTGCAGTTTTTGTGACTCGTCCCCGCGTAGCCGAGGCCCAGGGCGGTCGGCAAGCTGGAGAGTTCGCCGTCGGATTCATCGATGATGATCGGCGGCCGGTCGGGCCACGCCCGGGCGAGTTCGCCGATGGCTGGCGTGAGCGCCACGTCGCGGTGCCACGGTTGCTCGATGAACATCAATTTCGCCCAGAACGCCGCGTCCCCGGCACCCGCGCGCAGGCCTTGCACGTAATCGCGAAACACCTCGACTGCCTTGAAGCTTTCGTTGCCATCGAGCGAGTAGGCGTAGCCGCCGGGGCACTCGCGCGCAAAAATCTCCGCCATCTGCGCGAGCCGGGCGCGGTCGCGCGGCGCGTCGCCGTTGATCTTCAGCTTGAAGTGGCTGAGCCCGTAAAAACGGATGCAGGCCACGAGCGACTGCGGGAGCCCGTCCTCGACGCGCTCGCCCGCGGGGATTTCCGCGTCGGTCAGGGGATCCGAAAGACCGACGGTGTGGCGGGCAAAAACCTCCGCCGGCGGGGTGGCGGGCAGCCAGTCGCGCGGCGTCGTGCCGGCGAGGCTCGGGTGCAGCGCGCCGAGCTCGATGCCAAAATGATTCCCGTGCAACGCCGCGGCGAAACTCACGCCCTGCGCGCGGCAGAAGGCGTCGATCAATGCGCGCTCCACCAGCGTCGCGCCGAATTGGGCGAGCAGCGGCGGAATCTTGTTCGCCACGCCCCAGGCCGCCTGTGCGTCGTAGAGCGCGCGCCAGAACGCGAAAGGAGTCGCCGCCTTGATCGCGCGGGCGTGGGTCACCGCGGCGCGGATCACCGCGAGCATTTCGTCGATCTCTTCGCCGAGCGCGCGGTTGGGATCCTTCGTGAACCACTTGGGCGGCAGGTGGTCGGCCGCGATGCCGGCCCGGCTTTTGCCGCCGAAATCAAACGTCAGCCGCAGGAACACATGCGGCACCTCGGTCATCGTCGCGATGCCGTAGCGAAACGGCATGCGGGCCTTGAGCTGGGTGCGGAAGAGTTCGGCGGAGGACAGGGAGATCATGGGCGGGAAAGAAAACTGGGGGCGGCGACGGTCCGCTCGCAAGCGCGGATGCGGACGCCGCGAGACCGGCCGGGGCCGGCGGTCACACCACGCCCTGCGCCAGCATGGCGTCGGCCACCTTCACGAATCCGGCGATGTTCGCGCCATCCACGTAATTGACGAAGCCATTCTTTTGCGTGCCGTATTCGAGGCAGGCGTGATGGATGTTTTTCATGATCGCGTGCAGGCGGTTGTCCACTTCGCCGCGGCTCCACGAGAGGCGCAGGGCGTTCTGACTCATCTCAAGGCCGCTCGTGGCGACCCCGCCGGCGTTGGCGGCCTTGCCGGGTCCGTAGAGCAGGCGCGCGCCGAGGAATACTTCCACCGCCTTGAGGTCGGAAGGCATGTTGGCTCCTTCGGCCACGCACTGGCAGCCATGCTTGACGAGGGTCTTGGCGTCCTCGTATCCGATTTCGTTCTGGGTGGCGCAGGGGAGCGCGATGTCGCACGCCAAGTCCCAGGGGGTCTGGCCCGCGTGGAATTTCAACCGGTGGTGTTTGGCGAATTCCGCCATGCGACCGCGCCGGTTGTTCTTCAAGTCCATCACCCAGTCCAGCTGCTCACGCGTGAGCCCCTGCGGGATGTGCACCGTGCCGCCGGAGTCCGACAGCGAAATCACCCGGGCGCCCATCTCGATGGCCTTCTCCGCGGCGAATTGGGAGACGTTACCCGAGCCGGAGATCGCCACGCGGAGCCCGTCGAAGCCCGACTTGCGCCGCGCAAGCATCTCCTGCGCAAAATAAACACAGCCATAGCCCGTGGCCTCGGACCGGATGAGGCTGCCGCCATAGGCCAGCCCCTTGCCCGTCAGCACGGAGGCGAACTCGTTTGCCAGCCGTTTATACTGGCCGAAGAGATAACCGATCTCGCGTGCGCCCACCCCGATGTCGCCGGCCGGCACGTCGAGTCCTTCCCCGATGTGCCGGTAGAGCCCGGTCATGAACGACTGGCAGAAACGCATCACCTCGCCATCGCTGCGGCCCTTCGGATCGAAGTCCGATCCACCCTTGCCACCCCCGAGGGGCAGCGTGGTAAGCGAGTTTTTCAAGACCTGCTCGAAGGCGAGGAATTTCAGGATGCTCAGGTTGACCGAAGGATGGAAACGCAACCCGCCCTTGTAGGGGCCGATCGCACTGTTCATCTGCACCCGATAACCGCGGTTTACGTGCACCACGCCCCGGTCGTCCACCCACGGCACGCGGAACATGATCACGCGCTCCGGCTCGACGATGCGCTCCAGCAGACCGGCGGAAGCATAGCGCGAATGCCTTTTAACAAAAGGCCACAGGCTGTGGAGAACCTCTTCCACCGCTTGGTGGAACTCGGGTTGAAACGGGTCGCGCTGACGAATGCGCTGAAGGAACGAGTCGAGGGAGTCGAAGTTTTTCAAGGAGAACGATCATTCTCGACCGCGGCCACCCGGCGAAACAATAGCAAATTCACGATGAGTAAATTTTGGGGCGCCGGGAGCGCGGGCCCGCCGTCATGGCCGGCAGACCTCATCGAAAATCTCCGGCGGCAGCGGACCGGCGGCGAAGTCCGCGAGGGCGGTTTCCAGTTGTGCGTGATTGCTCGCGCCGATCACGACGCGGTCGACCTCGGCAAGGCCGAACATGAACCGGTGCGCGAGGCTCGGCAGCGTGAGCCCATGCCGTTCCGCGATGGCACGCAGTTGCACCGCCCGCGCGCGCTGCGGCGGCCACACCCATTCCGGTTCGTCGCGGAGAAATTCTTCATGGCGCGCGCCGAGTAACCCCATGTGCAGCGGACTCGCGCCATAGGTGAGCAAACCGGCGCGCCGCACGCGCGGCAGATCGTCGCGCAGCCCGTCAAAGATACACGGGTCGAGCCGGCGAAACAGCATCGCCACATCGAACGCCCCGCTCTCGACGTAGGCGTCCCACCCCGCGCCATCGCCACCGCCGAGCCCCAGCCGCCGGGCCAGCCCGTCGGCCTGCAACTGCCGCATCGTGGCGACCACGCGCGGACGCTCCGCCAGCGGCACCAGCTGCGGATCGTGCAGGAAAAGCAGGTCGATCTGCGCCAAGCCGAGGGTTTCCAGGCTGCGCTTCACCCGGTCGCGCAGGCCGGCGGAGGAATAATCGAAATTCGCCTCGTAGGCGCTTGGAGCCGGCAAGCGGCCGGTCTTGGTGCTGATGACCGGACGCGGACCGCGCCACTGTGCGAGCGCGCGGCCGAGCATTTTTTCGGCCGAGACATACGACGGCGCCGTATCAAAAACGTTCACGCCCGCTTCGAGCGCGGCGAGCATCGCGTCCACCGACTTCTCCTCGTCCACGGGCAACCACGCGCCACCCAGCCCGGCGAGGCCCAGCGCGAGCCGGCTCTCGCCCAGTCCGCGCGCTGCCAGCGCCGGCGACGTGCCAAACTCCGGCAACCGCGTCGGACGCAGTGGGGACGCGGAAGCCGTCATGTTACTTGCCGACACTCCAACCGCCGTCCGCCATCAGCGAGGCACCGGTGACGAGCGCCGCCTCGTCGCTCGCGAGATAGTGCGCGGCCGCCGCGATCTCCTCCGGCTGGCCCATGCGGCCGATGAGCTGCGTCGCGCTCATGTCGCGGTAGGCTTTGGCCGGATCAGCGTATTCCTTGATCCGCGCCTGCACAAACGGCGTCTCGACGCGACCCGGGCAGATGCAGTTGAACCGCACGCCCTCGGCCGAGTGGTCGAGCGCGAGCTGCTTGGTGATGCCGACGACCGCAAACTTGGTCGTCACGTAGGCGAACCGATCGCGCACGCCGACGATGCCACCGATCGAGGCGATGTTGATGACGCTACCTTTTTTCCGCGCCAGCATCGCCGGGAGAAACGCCTTGGTGACATTGAACACGCCGCGCACGTTGACGCGGTAGAGCCGGTCGAGATCGGCCGCGGTGGTCTGCAAAATCGTGCCGACGTGGCCGATGCCGGCGTTGTTCACGAGGATGTCGAGCGGTCCGAGTTTCGCGGCGAGCGCGGGCGCCGCGGCCTCGTCGGCGACATCGAGCTTCACAAAGTCCGCCCGGCCGCCCGCCGCGGTGATGAGCGCGACGGTTTCAGCGCCACCTTTTTCGTCGAGGTCGGCGACGTGCACGTGTGCACCGGCGGCCGCGAACCGCTGGGCGATCGCCCGGCCGATGCCGGAACCCGCACCCGTGACCAATGCCGCCTTGTCCGTGAGCTTGAACATAGGCTCGGAGGCTTAGCGTCCGCCTTCGTCGCTGTCGTGAAAAAAATGCGGCTAATTGTAGCCCAGCCCTTTTACCCACGAAACACACTGAATACACAGAAACGAACCCAACGCTCATCCAGACAACCAACCCCGCGCTCTTATCCTTCTGAGCGCCGCGAAGCAGGACCGATTTTTGACCGCAACTCTGCGCGTTAGCCCTTCCGTGTATTTAGTGTATTCCGTGGGCTCTTCTTCTGCTGCTCCGGGATTGCCAATTCCCGTGCCGCCGCCGAAATCGCTCCTGCCCCACCCCATGAAAATCATCGCTGTCCACGCCTACTCCACCCGTGCCAAGGCCAAGATTCCGTTCGTCTGGCGCCAAGGCCTGCCGGGCAACGACCCCTACGCTGAAAACACCTGGCTGCGGCTCGTGACCGACGAAGGCATCGAGGGCTGGAGTTGCGCGGTGCGTGGCGCGATCGCGCTCGACCTCATTGAGCGCCGGTTGAAGCCGTGGCTCATCGGCAAGAACCCGCTCATGAAGGAGCAGCTCTGGCACGAGCTCTGGGAGATCGACCGCATCGAAGAGTTTCCGATGTATATGATGGGCGTGGTGGACGCCGCGCTGTGGGACATCACCGCCAAGGCCGCCAAGCTCCCGCTCTACCAGCTCCTCGGCGGCTATCGCGACAAGATCGAGGCCTACGCGAGCACCGTCACCTACGCCACGACCAAGGAATTTCTCGACGTGGCCGACCAGTGCCTCGCGCGCGGCTTCCGCGCCATCAAGCTTCACGCGTGGGGCGATGCGCGCAAGGACGCCGCCCTCTGCAAGGCGCTGCGCAAGCACGTCGGCCCCGACATCGCGCTGATGTATGACGGCTCCGCGGGCTTCGATCCCTACGAATCGCTCTACCTCGGCCGCGCGCTCGAGGACGCCGATTACCTCTGGTATGAGGAGCCGATGCGCGAGTTTAGCATCAACGCCTACCGGCGCCTCTGCGAACAACTCGACATCCCCGTGCTCGCCGCCGAGACGTCCGACGGCTGCCATTACAACGTCGCCGACTTCATCGCCCAGGGCGCGGCCGACATGGTGCGCACGAGCTGGTTCTACAAGGGCGGCATCACCGGCGCGCTGCGTGTGGCGCATCTGGCGGATTCGTTTCAATTGAGCGCCGAGGTGCACGGCATGGGCGTGGAAAACATCCACCTCTGCCTCGCGATCCGGAACAACCACTATTACGAAACGCTCGTGATGGGCAACCCGGTGGTCTTCGAGTCCCGCATCGGCCCCGACGCGATGGTCCATGCGCCGAAAGCTCCCGGTCTCGGCTACGACATCGACCTGAAGACGTTGGAAAAAACCGCGGTGGCGAAGCTGTAAAAAGCCCAGATCGATTTTAACCACAGATTACACAGATGAACACGGATCAATCCCTTCGTTGTCCGGGTTAATCCGTGGTCAATTAAAGCCCCACACTCTTCGCTCCCCATGCCCTCCCCAAAGACCGCCGACCAGTGGTTCGCCGAATATGGTGAGAGCCACCAAAACGACACCAACGAGCTGATTCACTGGATCTGCGTGCCGGTGATTTTCTTCTGCGTGCTTGGCTTGCTGTGGTCGCTGCCGGTGCCGGCGTCGGCCCGGGCGGGTATGCCGGACTTCACTTGGGCGCTGCCTGCCGCGGCGCTGGCGATTATGTTCTACATCCGCCTCTCGCTGCCGCTGGCGCTCGGGCTCATCGCGTTTATCTTCGCGTGCCTCTTCGGCCTCCGGGCGCTGGCCGCCCATGCGCCGTGGCCGGTGTGGCAAATCTGTCTCGTGCTCTTCGTCCTCGCGTGGATCGGCCAGTTCGTCGGCCACAAGATCGAGGGCAAAAAGCCCTCGTTCTTCAAGGACGTGCAATTCCTCCTGATCGGCCCTGCGTGGTTGCTGAGCCTGCTCTATAAAAAGCTCGGCCTGCGGTATTAAAAAACGGTTTCAACCACAGATTACACAGATGGGCACGGATCCAGACCGTCCATCCGTGTAATCCGTGGTTAAACCATTCCGCTTCACTCTTTCTCGATCGCCGCCACCCGCCGCTGCGCGGCGCGGACGCGCTTCAGGTCGTATTTCTTTTTCCGGTCGAAGAAGTAAATTCCGTTCTGCTCCTGATAGACATCGGTGAGCTGCGTGTAGCAGTAGCCGAACATCCGCGGGTGATCGAGCAGCACGGCGCAGAGGCCTTCGAAGCGCGTGTAAAATTCCTCCAGCGTCTTCGGGCGGTCGCCGTAACCCCACGAAACATCCGTGGGCTTCGCCTTCGGGTTCCACCAGATGCCGCCGAACTCGCTCACGAAATACGGCTGGCCGCGCCAAGCCACGCTGTCGCGTTGCAGGTCATCGTTGAGGAAGGGCCGGCCTTCGTTCAGCGGCGCGTGGCGCGCGGCGAAGGTCGCGGGGTTCTGGTCATAGTCGTGGCTGTCGTAAACGTCGGTCTCGGGCACGCGGTGGCAGTAGCCGGAAACATCAAGCACGGGGCGCGTGGGATCGGCGAGCTTCGTCGCGAGCCACATCGCGCGCAGCACATCGTCGTGGGGCGTGATGCGTTCGTGGCGGCGGTTCTCGGATTCGTTCAGCGGGCACCAGCCGACGATGCTCGGGTGGTTAAAGTCGCGCTGCACGGCTTCGATCCACTGGGTGACGTGCCCGTGCGGAAACTGCGGACCGTTGTGATTACCGCCGCGCACGATGTTGCCGGCGGAGTCGCGCTGCCAGCCGCGCACGGGCGCGTTGCCGTTAAGGCCCCAGTCGCTGAATTCGCCCCACACGAGGTAGCCGAGCCGGTCGGCGTGGTGGAGGAAGCGCTCCTCAAAAACCTTCTGGTGCAGGCGCGCGCCGTTGAAGCCCGCCTCCATCGAGAGCGTGATATCGCGCACCAGCGCGGCGTCGGTCGGCGCGGTGAGAATACCGTCGGCGTAGTAACCTTGGTCGAGCACGAGGCGCTGGAAGACGGGCTTGCCGTTCAACTTCACTGCCCAGCCATCGATGCACACGCTGCGCAGGCCGGCGTAGCTTTGCGCGGCGTCCACCACGGCGCCAGTCGCCGCATCCACCAACTCCAGCTCGAGGTCGTAAAGGTGCGGATCCTCCAGCGACCACAGCCGCGTGCGCGCCGCCGGCACCGGCAGGTCGAGTCGCGGATAAAAATTCATCCCGCAAATGCTGCTCGCCTCGCTGACCACGCCGCGCGCATCGCGCAACCGCGCCCGGAACAACAGTCCGGCCTGCGCGCCGGCGACGGGTTGCTCGATCGAGAAACGTCCATTGGCCACGTCGGGCGTGATTTTTGGCCGCAACAGATGCGCGCGCGCCGCCACCGGCTCGAGCCACACCGTCTGCCAGATGCCCGTCGTGCGCGTGTAATGGCAACCGCTGTTGCCATGCACCCACGACTGTTTGCCGGAGGGCATCGCGTCGCGCGCATCGTCCCGCGCGCGGACGACGAGCGTGACTTTTTTTCCGGGCAGCGCGATGCCGGTAAGATCACAGGAGAACGACGTCATCCCGCCGCGATGGCGGCCGACCTCGGTGCCGTTGGCCCATACGAAGGTGTCGTAGTCGCAGGCCTGGAAATGCAGCAAAATCCGCCGGCCCTTCCACGCGGCGGGGATGGCCACCTCGCGGCGATACCAGACGGCGTTGAGGTAGTCCGTGTTGCCGACGCCCGAGAGCTCCGACTCGGGGCAAAACGGCACCGTGATCTTATCCTTCAGCGCGCGCGTGAGCAGGCCGCGGTCGAGTCCGCTGTCACCCTGGTCGATCTCGAACTGCCACGGCCCGTTGAGGCAGAGCCAGTCGCGACGCACAAACTGCGGACGCGGATATTCGGGACGGGGCACGGAGGTTTTTTTGGCCATGGCGAAAGGGGTTGGACTTGTGTTTAATACCATAATCTTTCGCCTGTCACCATGGGCCGGCTCCCAAAAGACCTTGTTGAAATGCAACACATCGGCGCCCGCACGCGCGAGCGCATGGCCGCCGCGCGGGATGTGCCGGCCTTCGCGGACTGCGGCCTGACGCTCGCCGGGCTTTCCGAGGCCGCGCCGGATTTCGGTTTCACCCGCCTCACGCCCGACATGCACCAGCTGCTGGCCTGCCTCGAGGGCCGCGGCGATGTGTGGGTGGACGGCGCGTGGCGTCCGCTCGAGCCCGGCACCGCGTATTTCACCCCAGCCGGCACGCCGCACGCCTACCGGGCCGGACCGGCCGGCACATGGCGCCTGTGCTGGACCATGTATGCGCCCGCCGCACCGCACTCCCTGCGTTTCGTCCCGACCCAGCCCGGCATCGTCGCCCTCAACCCGCGTCCGCTGTGGCTGGCTATCGAGGGCCTGTGCGACGCCGTGGCCCACGGCGGACAAAACACCGAGCGCGAACTCTGGACGCGCCTCATCCACCACCACGTGCTCGCCGCGCTCGCCCCCGCGCAGGCGCACGACCCGCGGCTCGCCAGCTTGTGGAGCGCCGTGGATGCCAACCTCGCCCATCCGTGGACGCTCGCCGAACTCGCCCGGCGCGCCGGCATGAGTCGCGAGGCCCTCCGCCTCGCCTGCGTGCGCGAAAACGGCCGGAGCCCGCTCCGCGAGCTGGCGCGCCGCCGCCTGCACCGCGCCGCCGATCTCCTGCGCCATACGCCCGACAAAGTCGCCGCCATCGCCGCCCGCGTCGGGTTCGGCGATCCCTTCGCCTTCAGCACGGCCTTCAAGCGCGCCCGCGGCCACTCGCCGCGCGCGTGGCGCGCGGCGTCGGCGTGAACGCTCCAGACATTGACGCACGTCGCGTTCTGAACCTGTATCGCGCCCTCCCCATGCGTTGCCACCCCACGGATCACGCGCCCCACCCTCACGGTTATTTTCTTCTCGCCGGTATCAGCCCGCGCCGCGGGTTCCTGCGTTTATTTTGCATCGCATGAACGCCGTAGCCCAGACGCCTTCGTCTTTCCTTTCCGGCGCCTGGCGGCGCATGCAGGATTTTGCCGGGCTCGGCAACGACGCCACCTACCTGTGGCCGCGCTGGCTTGTCCTGCGCGCGGTCGGCCTCGTCTTCATCGTCATTTTTGCCGGCATCATCCACGAAAGCCGCGCCCTGATCGGACCCGACGGGCTCACGCCCTTGCCGGGCTTGATCGCACAGCTCAAGGCCACCTTTCCTTCGCTCTTCGCTTCCTTTCTCCACGCGCCGAGCCTGTTTTGGGTCAACAGCAGTTGGGGCATGGTCGCGGCGGTGCAGGGGTGCGGCCTCGCGGCGGCCGTCGCGCTGACCCTCAACCTCTGGCCGCGGATGTCGCTCTTCGTGTGCTGGGCGGCGCTGCTGTCATTCGCCCGCGGCTGGATCACGTTTTCCGACCCGCAGGTCGACTGGCTCATGCTCGAGGTGGCGTTGTTGAGCATCCCCTTCGCGCCGGGCGGCTACCGGCCCGGGCTCGGCACGCACTCGCCGGTGCGGCCCATCGCGCTGTTCATGGTGCGCTGGCTGCTCTTCCGCGTGATGATCGAGTCCGGCGCGGCCAAACTGCTCAGCGGCGAAGTGCGTTGGTGGGATTTCACCGCCATGGATGCGCTCTACGAGACCGCACCCTGCCCGACCATCCTCGGCTACCTCGATCACCAGCTGCCGCACGCGTGGCATGTCGGCGAATGGGTCCTCACCTTCGCCGCCGAGATTCTCGCTCCGCTGCTTGCGCTCTTCGCCGGCCGGCGCGGTCGCTGGATCGCCTTCGGGCTGTGGGCGGCGCTGCAGGCGGGCATCCAGCTCACCTGCAATTTCGGCTGGCTCAACACCTCCTCGCTCGCGCTCGGCCTCGTGTTGCTCGACGACCAAATGCTCGCCCGTGCCGCGCAGACGCTGCGGCTCCGGAAGCTCGGCCAGTTCCTCAGCGCTCGCGCCATCCGGCTCGCGCCGCCCCCGCTCGCCACGTGGCGGCTCTACAGTCTGCGCGCCGCACTGTGGCTGCATTTTTACCTCTCGCTCACGGCCTTCGTCGTCATCGCCGGCGTGTCCCATCCGATCACGGATGTCCTCAACGCTCCGTTGCAGCGGGTCTTCGCCGGCTTCGGCAGCGTCAACGCCTACCAGCTCTACGCCAAGCTCGACCCATTCCACTGTGTGGTTGAGTTCGTCGGCTCCAATGACGGCGGCAAGACATGGCGGCCCTACGAGTTCCGCTACTTCCCACAACAGCTGGACCGCATCTGCCCGTTCCTCGCGCCGTATTTCCCGCGCTTCGAGGCCACGATGCAGATCCAGGTCGCCACGCGCGACAAGCCCACCGTCCTCTACGAACTCGTCGCGCAGCACCTGTTGAAACAAAACCCCGAGGTGCTGCGGCTGTTCGCGAACAACCCGTTCCCCGATGGCGCGCCGCAGATGATCCGCACGCCAGGCTACCGTTACACCTTCACCGATCTCGCGACCTACCGCCGCGACCGCGTGTATTGGCAACGCAGTTATCTGGGCGAACACCTGCCGTTGCTGCATCTCGCACCCGATGGCTCGCTCGTCCAGGCCGTCGCGCCCTACGAGCAGTTGCTCGTCAAGGCGCAGTTCGGCAACGCCGTCGCCCAGAGTTACCTCGGTTTTCTCTACATCAGCGGCGAGGAAGGCGTGGACAAGGATCCGGCCGAAGCCCGCACCTGGTTCGAACGCGCCGCCGCGCAGGGGTTGGCTGACGCACAGTTCAACCTCGCCTTGATCTACGCCAACGGCGACGGCGTGCCCGCCGATCCCCGGCAGGCTGCGCACTGGTGCCGCCTGGCCGCCGAACAGGGATTCACCGCGGCGCAAGACCGCCTCGGCGTGATGTATATCAAGGGTGAAGGCGTGCCCCGGGACGAAACCGAGGCGCTCGCGTGGTTCCACGTCGCCGCCCTTTCCGGCGACGAGGAAGCCAAGGGCCACCTGAGCTACACCCAGGCCCGCGCCCAAGCCGCCGTCGTCCAGGCCGCCGAGCAGCGCGCGCAAGTCCTCCTCGCCGGCATCGAAGCGCGGAAACGGGCGGCGGAAAAAAATTAAGCGCCGCCTACTTTTTCGGCGGCGTGTAGGTAAACGGCACTTTCACGCGCACGTAGACGGGCGCGCCGTTTTTCAGCGCGGGATCAAAGACCCAGCGCGAGGCCGCCGTCGCCGCCGCCCAGCCAAAATCCTCGTGGGTCGTAGTCACGATGCGCGGCAACCGCGCACGGCCATTGTGGTCGATGATGACCTCGATTTCTGCGCTGGCCGCCTCACCGGATTTAATCAGCGCCTCGGGGAGTGCCGGACCTGCGCGGTAAACGGGCTTCAGCTTCTCATCGAGGTCCGTCGCGGAATAGATTTTAGGGGAAGATTGTTCGAGTTCGGTCAGCAGATCCTTGGTGGCTCCATCCACCGGTGAGTCCGGGCTGATCTGGTTGAAAACCTTCTCGATCGAGAGCAGCGCCCAACACGGCTTGCCCGCCTTGGTTGCGGGCTCGAATTCCATGACCTCCGCCATCGCGGCGAGCGCGGCGCCAAATTCGGGTTCGCTCGCGGATTTCACCTGCGCGTCCCGCGCGTTGCCGGAGGGATCGACCAGAAACGTGACGGTGGCGCGGCCGGTTTTGCTCTTCACGAGCAAATCGTAGGGATAAACGGGCTTGAGGGTGCGCACCGCCACCGGCGGCTCATCGTATTGAAACTCCGGCGGGAGATTCTTGTCGGGCTTGCCGCGGGTTTTTATCCGCTTCGCTTTTTTCGTCTCGATCGCCACCGGGTCGAACTTCACGGGCACCTGCAGCCGGGATTTAACCATCTGACCATTGACGATGGCCGATTCATATTCCCAACCCAGCACCGCCTCGAGCGCCAGCAGGTCCAGCTCAGCCCGGTCGGACTTAACGACCCGTGGCTCGGATACATTATTATACCGGTCGACGGTTACCTCGACCAGCACCTCTCCCTTGATCCCGGCATCCCGCAATTGCTTCGGATAAAAAGGCGGCGTCTGCGTGTTGGTCACGACGGCAGCGGGGCGGTCATCCACCACCCCGACGATGGTCTGGGATACGCGGGGGGCCGGACCGGCCTTAAGGGCCGAAGGCGGTTCGCCTTGGGCGAAGGCCGCAAAAGGAGTGAGCAACAAGGCGATCAGGCTGAAAACCGTTGTGTGTTTCATTATGACAAAGTTGGGCTGCGCGCCCGGACCGCGCAACCGCGGAATTGACCGCGGGCACCGCGACCGCCATGACTGGCGGGCTATGTCCGAACCCACCGCTCCCGTCGAAGTCTCCATGGACAACATTGTCGCGCTCGCGAAGCGCCGCGGCTTTGTCTTTCAGTCGTCCGAAATCTACGGCGGACTCACCGGCTTCTTCGACTACGGCCCGCTCGGCGTCGAGTTGAAGAAGAACATCCGCGACTGCTGGTGGAACGACATGGTCCGCCGCCGCGACGACGTCGTCGGCGTCGAGACGTCGATCATCATGCACCCGAAGGTGTGGGAAGCGTCCGGCCACGTCGCCGGCTTCAGCGACCCGCTGGTCGACTGCAAGGTCTCCAAGCAGCGCTTCCGCGCGGATCAGCTTTTCTGGTCGCCGGTTGTCGTCGACGGCAAAACCGTCAGCTACGTCAGCGCCCTCGAGAGCGAAAAGACCGCCGCCGATCTTCAGGCCGCCGCCGAGTCCTTTAAGCGCAAAAAGGCCATCGTCGGCACGCTCGCGCCCGTCGTCGTCAAGGACATGACCGAGGCCAGCGACGCCGAAATCCCGCTCATCCCCTCGCCCGCCACCGGCGAGCCCGGCAGCCTCACGGCGCCGCGCGCGTTCAACATGATGTTCCAGACGAACGTCGGCGCGATGACCGATGCGTCCTCCGTTGCCTACCTCCGTCCCGAGACCGCGCAGGGCATGTTCGTCGACTTCAAGAACGTCGTCGACACCGGCCGCGTGAAGCTTCCCTTCGGCATCGCCCAGGTCGGCAAATCCTTCCGCAACGAGATCACGCCGCGCAATTTCATCTTCCGCTCGCGCGAGTTCGAGCAGATGGAGATGGAATACTTTATCCATGAGGACGCCGACTGGTCGAAGTGCCACCAGGAATGGATCCAGTGGTGCAAGGACTGGCTGCTCTCCATCGGCCTGCCCGATTCGCACCTCTCGCTCTACACCCATCCGAAGGAAAAGTTGTCGTTCTACTCCCGCGGCACGGTGGATATCATGTTCAAGTATCCGTTCGGCGTGCAGGAGCTCTGGGGCATCGCCGCCCGCGGCAATTACGATCTCACGCAGCACGCCAACGCCTCCGGCAAGCCGCAGGATATCTTCGACGAGACCTCGAAGAAGAAATTCGTTCCGCACGTGATCGAACCCGCCGTGGGCACCGACCGCATTTTCCTCGCCGTGCTCTGCGCCGGTTACGCGGAGGAAGACGTGAAGGACGAGAAGGGCAACGTGGAGAAACGCACCGTGCTCCGCCTCTCGCCGCGCATCGCGCCCGTCAAGGTCGCCATCCTCCCGCTCCTCAAGAACAAGGAGGCGCTCACCGCCCGCGCGCACGCCCTCTACAAAAAACTCCAGCGCCGCTATGCCGTGTTTTACGACGACGGCGGCAACATCGGCAAACGCTACCGCCGCCAGGACGAGATCGGCACGCCGTGGTGCGTGACCATCGATTTCGACACCATCGAAAAGCCCGGCGACACCTTCACGCTCCGCGAACGCGACAGCATGAGCCAGCGCCGCATCACCGAAGCCGAACTCTTCGCCCTCCTGGAAGAGCAGGTTTATTGATCAAGGCACGGCGGCCGGCATGGAAAACGAGTGCACGTTCTCGGCCGACCGCCGGCATCGCTACAGCCTGATCCACCGCATCAACCCGCTGCTGGGCGAAAGCCTGATCCTCTGGATCGGGCTCAACCCCAGCACGGCGGACGAGTCACAGCTCGATCCCACGCTCACGCGCATCCGTTCCTTTTCGGAGCGCGAGGGCTTTGACGGTTTCTGGATGGCCAACCTCTTCGGGCTGCGCACGCCCTACCCGAAGGAAATGATGGCCGCCAAGGATCCTGTCGGCTCCGGCAACGACGCCTCGCTCCAACTCGCCGCGAAGCGCTGCACGCGCATCGTCGCCGCATGGGGCGCGATCGGCGAATACCAGTCGCGCGCCGAGGCCGTCGT
The DNA here is from genome assembly GCA_964525935.1 of uncultured Opitutaceae bacterium. Taxonomy (GTDB): domain Bacteria; phylum Verrucomicrobiota; class Verrucomicrobiia; order Opitutales; family Opitutaceae; genus UBA2377. The sequence goes on from CAZGJZ010000005.1 coordinate 73,567, forward strand.
CACGCTTTTTCCCGGCCGTGAACTGTGGTGCCTCGGCACCACGAAGGACGGCCACCCGCGCCACCCGCTCTACGTCAACGGCCGCCAGGCATTGGTGCGCTGGCGTTGAAGCCTTTGGGCCTCCATGTAGACCCGACCGCTGGCCGGGTGCCCGCGACCCCATTTCGTTATGGCCTTTATCTGTAACCAACGCCCCGCCCTCGGGTCTGCAGCCTGATGGCCCGTTGGCTGAAGGTAATCCTGTTTGCGCTCGGTGTCGTGGGCCTGGCCCTGGCGACGCTCCCTTGGTGGCTGGGCGCCGCGCTGCGCCCCATCTTGCACACCCGCGGCGTCACATTCGAAAAATACGAGCGCATCGGCTATGCCCACTTCCGCCTGCGGCAGGTCGATTATCAAAGCCCCGGCATCCGCGTCACCGCGCAGAGCGTGGAAACCGTGACGCCACTTGTCTGGGTCGGACAACGCCTGCGCGGTGCCGAGCCCGCCCTCAAGGTTGAGGGCTGGCAGGTCATTCGTTCCAGCGGAGCGAAAACCGCTGCCGTAAACGCAGCCCAGCCGACCGTTTCCGGCCTGCCCGACTTGCAAGCCGCCGTGCGCCGCGTAACCCCGCGCATTGCTTACTGGCTGCCGCGCGCGCAGCTTTCCGATGGTGAATTGATCGGCTTCGGTCCGGTCATCTCCATCACCTCCGTCGCTTGGCGCGACGCAGCACTCACCGTCGAAGGGCTGCGCGTTTCGAATCACGTCCTCGCATTCGTAATCGCCCCGGCCGCGGACGGCGCCATCACGCTCGCCGCCCACACCGCCGGCGATGAAGCCAAACTGCAGCTCACATGGACCGGCTCCGAACTGAAAGGCGACGCCACGCTGTGGACGCAGCCGCTGCAACTCGCCGCCCGTTTTCCCGCGCAAGGCTGGCTGCCCACCGAAGCCAGCCTCGTTGCCGCCAACTGGCAGCTTCCCGCCGCCCGCGTCAAACTCGGCGCACCCTACGCGCAGGTGCACGGCGACGCCCGGCTCCTCTGGCGCGACGGCGCCTTTGATTTATCCTTCAACGCCAAGGCCGAACCTGCCGCCGATACGAAAACCAAGGCCCCGCCTTTCGAGGCTAGCGGCACTGCGCATGGCACGCGGCGCGAGTTAACGCTCACTGCCCTCGCCGTGAACGCGCCTTTTGCCACGGCCAAACTCACCGCGCCCGTCACGTTCAGTCTCGATCGTCCTTTGGCTGCGGAATCCGCCGAGCTCAACGTCGCGGCCGATCTCGCCAAACTGCCCTGGTTGGCTGAAGCCCGGGGTTTGGTGCAAGGCACCGTCCGCGTAAACGGCGGCACCGCCGCCGCGCGCCAGATCTTCCAGCTCAATTTCTCCGACGTCGTGCTCCCAGGCTTCGCCTTGCAAAAGGCCCAGGCCGCCGGCGTTCTCCGCTGGCCGTTGCTGGAGCTGACCTCGCTCGATGTGCAACTGGATGAAACCAGCCGCGTGCAAGCCCATGGCTCCGTTGACTGGCAGACCCGCGAATTGTCCGGGGGCGCCTTGCAGGCGAAACTGACTCCCGGCTGGTTTACCCGCTGGCTGCCCGCCGGCACCACGTGGGGCTCCGCCACGGTCACCGCCACGATGGCAGGCCCCCTCGCCGCTCCGCGACACCAGGGTTCGCTCAAGCTCACGGATGCACAGCGGCCGCCGCTGCATCCCTTGCTGGTCGATGTCTCGTGGCAAGGCACGGGCACCAAAACGGAAATCCTTTCCGCGCGCATCGCAGCCAGTCACTCCGCCCTCGTATTCTCCGGCACACTCGATCCGCAGGGACTCCAACTGGATAACCTTTCCTTCACCGCCTCGGACCAGCCAGTATGGCAGCTCGCGGCGCCCGCCCGGCTGACTTGGGCGCCGGTGTGGCAGATCGACCAGCTCCAACTGTCCGGCGCGTCCAGTTCTTTGACGCTCAAGGGCCAGGGCGGGCCGGAAGGATTTATCGATTTCAACGCCGCCCATTTCGAGTCCGCGTGGTTGCAGGATTGGGTGACGCTCACCGGCCCAGCCTGGCAGTTGCAAACATGGCAAACGACCGGCCGCGTCGCCGACCGCGTGCTGGTTTTCGACACCACGCTCACCGCGCAGATCGCGATGTCACCCAAGCCCGCGCAGGTGAAACTTGTCGCGCGCGGTGACGCCGACGGCCTGCAACTCAAGGAACTGACCGTCGTGGAAACCGATCGCGTGCTCACCCAGGCCAGCGGCCGGCTGCCTCTCACCTGGCGGATGGAGCCCACGCCGCAGCTGCGTTTCGACGAAGCCGCCCCGCTGGAACTGACCGCGTCGACTGAACCCGACTCGCCGCTCTGGGCCTCGCTGTCCGCCGCATCGGGCCTGCAACTCACGCGTCCCACGGCAAAAATTAATCTCCAGGGCTCTTTGCGCGAGCCGACCGGCGACTTGCAACTCCGCGTCGCCAAGCTGCGCGTCGCCACCACATCGCAGAAATTTTCCCTGCCCGACTTTGAGGATCTCACCCTCGATCTCCAACTCGCCCGCGAGCAGGTCACCCTCAGCGCGTTCTCCGCCAGGCTCGACGGCCAGGCTGTGCAGGCCAGCGGTCGCGTGCCGATGAATGATGTCCGCTGGCAGGAATTATGGCGCGCGCCCGCCGCGTTCGAGTGGCGCGAGATCGAGGCCAAGCTGGAAATCCCCGACGCCGACCTCGCCCCGCTGGCGCGCCACGCGCCCAATTTTTTCGCCGCCCGCGGCCGGCTGCGCGCACACGTGGAACTCAATCGCGGAAAATTTTCCGGCGAACTGCACCTGGCCGACGCCGCCACCCGGCCGCTGCCGCCCTTCGGCACGTTGCAGGAAATCAACGCCGACCTCGCGCTCGACGAGCGCACGCTCACGATTCGTTCGCTAACCGCCAAGCTCGGCAGCGAACCCGTCGCCCTCGACGGCAGCATCACCTTCGTGCCGGACGCGCCCCCGCGACTTTCCCTCGGCCTGAAAGGCGCCAACCTTCCGCTCGTGCGCAACACCGGCCTGCTCGTGCGCAGCGATCTCGATCTGCACGCGAAGACCGACTCCGCCGGCCTCACCCGCCTCACCGGGCGGATCACCCTGCGCGACAGCCTGGTGCTGGCGAATTTCAACACCTTGCTGCCAAACGGTCCGCGCGGCGTCACCCGCCAGCCGCCCTATTTCGCCGTGGAAGCCGAGCCGTTCCGCCACTGGCCGCTCGACGTCGAGGTGCGCGGCCCGGGCGCAATCCGGCTGCGCACCACGGTATTCAACGGCACGGCCACCGCCCGTTTCCGCCTCGGTGGCACGCTCGGCGAACCGCGCGCCGTGGGCGATCTCACCGTCGATCAAGGCCAGGTGCTGTTTCCCTTCGCGACCTTCAGGGTGCAGCAAGGCATCGTGCGCCTGAGCGAGGCGGATCCGTTTCACGCGCGCATCAACCTCGTCGCCGCCTCGCAACGGCGCGATTACCAGTTGCGGCTCGAGGTCACCGGCCAGCTGCCGGAGCCGAACCTCACCCTATCCTCCTCGCCGGCCCTCGAGGCCGAGGAAGTGCTGCTGCTGGTGATGACCGGACAGCCGCCCACCGGCGAAGCCTCCTCCTCGGGTGCCCAGCGCTTTGCGCTGCTCGGCGCCTACCTCGGTCGCGGCATTTTTCAGGATCTCGGCGTCGGCGGGGAGAACCGCCTCGAAATCTCCGCCGGCCAGCAGGTCTCGGCGCAGGGCCGCGAAACCTACGAAATCGAATACAAGCTCCGCGAGCGCTGGTCGCTCGTCGGCGAATACGACGAGTATGACAGCTACAACGCGGGCGTGAAGTGGCGCGTTTACACGCAGGAGAGCGTGCCGGTCGAAAATGAAAAGAAATAGCCGCCACCTTTTTCTTATCCGCGGGATGCTGGCCGCCGCGCTGCTGTTGCTCTGCACCGCACCGCTGGCCGCGGCCGACTTGCACGTGAACGGTCTCGGCTGGCTCGGCAACCGCACCGCCGAGCAACGCTTGAAGCTCCTCCTCGGCGACCGCGCGACCGCAACCATGGACGCCAACCTGCTGGAAGACGCCGGCCTCGTGCTGATTTCCGCGCTGGCCGAGGACGGCTACCTCGCGCCGAAACTCACCGTGGAGGCCGCGCTCGCCGACGGCCAGCAGCTGCGCCAGCCACTCGACGCCAAGCTGGAGCAACCGCTGCCGCGCCCGCTGGCCGCCACGGCGGCGACGCTGCAGGTCGAGCGCGGGACGCGGTTCACGCTGCGCGAAATCAGTTTCAGCGGCTTGCTCGCGCTGACGGAAAAAGAGGCGCGCGCGTTTTTTGTCGGCGAGAACATGCTCATTTCCCTCAACTCCGAGCGGATTTATTCGCCGGGCCGCCTGCGCCGCTCACTCGGCAACCTGGAGGAATCACTCCGCCAGCAAGGCTTCGCCGATGCGGTCGTAACGTCGGCGCAGCCGCAAATCGATCCGGCGTCCGGCCACGTCAGCGTCAAGGTCGTCGTGCAGGAAGGCCGCCGCTGGCTGGTGGAGTCGTTGCAGTTTGCCATCGCCGATGGCAGCACGCCACCCGATCAGCTCGATGGCGTGCGTCTCCACGACCCGTGGAATTCGCTCTGGCGGCAGGACACCACCACCGCCATCCGCCGCTGGTATTACACCCGCGGCCATCCGGATGTGCAGATCACCCTTACGCTGCAAACCGCCAACCAACCCGACGGCACCAAGGCCGTGACGGTGCTCGCGACCGTTGTGCCCGGCCCCGAGGTGCGCGTGGGCGCCGTGCGTTTCAACGGCAACCGCTACACCCGTGACGCCACCTTGCGCCGGCTGGTCCGCAGCACGCCGGGCGATTTGCTGAATCCCATCCGCTTCGACAACAGCCAGGCGCGCATTTCGCGGCTCGGTGTTTTTCGCGCGGTCGATCTGCGTTACGAGCCCGCCGCCGACGACACGCGCGACGTCATCTACGATCTCACCGAGGGCCGCCGCCAGGAAGTGAACCTGCTCGCCGGCTACGGCAGCTACGAACAACTCCGCGGCGGCATCGAGTGGCGGCAATCCAACGTCCTCGGTCGCGCGCACACGAGCACCCTCAAGCTCGCGCAGTCGATGAAGAGCTCGCAGGGCGATTATATCTACACGGTGCCCGATCTCTTCGGCACGACCCTCGACGGCAGCTCGCGCCTCTTTGGCCTGCGCCGCGAGGAGCTTTCCTTCCTGCACGAGGAATACGGCGCCAACGTTTCCGTGCTCTGGCCCGTCCGCCGGCTCGGGTTTGCGCTCACCACCGGCTACACGTTCAAGCACGTGCGCAACACCGACAACGAGCTCGCCACGCAAGCCACCGACGAGGACCAGTCGAACATCGGCAGCCTCGACATCGGCCTCGTGCGCGACCGCCGCGACAATCCGTTGCGCCCGCGCAAGGGTTACAAGGTTTCCCTCCAAGCCGAACTCGCCGACCGCACGCTCGGCAGCGATGTGTTTTACCAGCAGTTCGTCCTCGCCGGTTCCTACCACACCAGCTGGGGCAAAGGTCGCTGGATTCATCTCGGGCTGTCGCATGGCGTGGTGACCACGGTCGGCAACTCCGACGTCTCCACCGTGCCCGTCAGCGTGTTCTTTTTCCCCGGTGGCGACGGCTCCATCCGCGGCTACCAAAAAGGCGAGGCTGCGCCGCGCGCCGCCAACGGCCTGTTCGTCGGCGCCCATGCCTACCTGCAGGCCAATGTGGAACTGGAGCAGGCACTCACCCCCAAATGGTCGGTCGTGGCGTTTTTCGACGCCATCGGCACCGCCGCGCAGCTGGCCGACTATCCGTTTTCCGAAAAACTCTACGCCGCCGGCCTCGGCGTGCGTTACCAAACCATCATCGGTCCCGTGCGGCTGGAATACGGCCGCAACCTCAACCCCCGTCCACTGGATCCCAGCGGCACCGTCCTATTCTCGATCGGCTTTCCGTTCTGAGCGGCCACGGTCGGCCGCACAATCCTCAGCGCCGCCGGCGCGCAAACCACAGCAACCCGACCCCGAGCGCGAGCAGGGCGTAAGTCGAGGGTTCGGGGACGGGCGTGAAGTTCAGCTGCAGGCTGTTGCCGGACTGCGTGAATGAAATGTCGTAGTAGCCGTCGAAATTGGTCGTGAACTGGTTTGCGTTGAGACTGAAACTGGCGGCGTCGAAACCGGTAATGCTCCCCGCGGACGCGAGCGTGAGCGTGAAAGGCGCGAGCGGATCCGCCAGTTCCATCACGCCGTGGCCGCCCTCCCAATTGAGGGAATAGATATTGATGCTGTAGCGGTTGCCGGGCGTCGCGGTGATGTTGAGCGTGCCGTTGACCTGAAGGCTGTCGTAGCCGTAGCCGGCGGATTGCGTGGGATCCTGGATTTCGAATTCCAAAAAGCCGCCGCCCGCGAGCGTGAGATCCGAGAAGGTCATCGTGCCGGGCGAATATCCCGGCGCGAGGCCAACCCCGAGGCCGATGGTCAGGGGCTGCGTGAAGGTGCCGTTGCCGGTGAGCGCGCCACCGCCGGCGCCAAAGATAATCTGGTTGGTGAACGCGATGCCGCTGTCGGCACCGAGCCGGCCGCCATCGACCGTGATGTCGCCCGTGCCGAAGGCCTGGTTGTGGCCGGCGATCAACGCGCCCTGCTTGATCGTGGTGCCGCCGGTGTAGTCACTCGCCCCGCCCAGGGTCTGCACCGCGAGGCCGTCTTTGATGAGGCTGCCGTCGCCGGTGATTGAGCCGAGGTAATACTGGTTTCCGGCGCCGCCGTCATTGTGCACCCCGATCGTAAGCGCCACGCCGTCCCCGAGCGTGATGGTCGAGCCGGAACTCTCATAGTAGCTGGTATCGCTGATGCCACCGACCACGGGATTGCCGGCGAGAAAACGCACGTGCGCGGCGCCCTCGTAGTAATTGTAGCCTAAGAACAGCCGGTTCGAACCGCTGCCCACCGTCTCCGCCGTGGTAAACACCACGGTGCCGCCCAAAATGGAGATGTCGCCGGCAAAGGTATTTTGGCCGGTCAGCGTCAGGGTGTTGTTGGATTCCTTGGAGAGGCCGCCGTTGCCGCTGATCACCCCGGTCAGCGTGAGGTTGCGGTTGCCCGGGGTGTCGTAGTCGTCGTAACCAAACCCCGTCCCGCCGCCCACTCGCAACCGAGCCCCGTCCTCCATTGCGATCGGGTTGGCCACCGTGAAGTCGGGGGCCAGCACCCAAAGACCGCCCGTGGATTCACCCTGCACCCGAATCTCGCCGGCGCCCAACGCATCGGTGCGGGTAAAACCCACGGTGGCGTCGAGCAGTTCGAGACCGCCGGTAAAGGTATTCGCGCCGGTGAGGACGGCATCGTTGTCATCGAGGCGCAGTGTGCCGGCCCCGGAAACCACGCCCAGCACCTCATGAATCACGGGACCCTCGCCGTAACTGTTGTAATCCAAGGTCAGGGTTTTGTCGTCGGCGATTTGGACCGTCGTGCCTGCGGCGGCTCGCAACAATGAAATACCCGTGTCGGCGTTGATCGCGAGATTGCCGCCCGACAAGTAGACCCCGTCGGCCTGCGCCTCTTCACGGGCGTAGATCACATTCGGCGTGGCGGCTTCATCCGTAGTGAGCGAACCGAGGTGGGGATTCGTGCCCGCGTAGGTCAACGTGCCGGAACCGAGGTAGTCGAGGTGCGTGTGGATGCCGCCGGTGAGCGTCAGACTGGCTGTGGATCCCGTGGCGCCGAGCGTAAGGTCGCTGGAGCCCTGGATATCGTTGGCGAGCGTCAGCCCGCTGAGGAATAACAGTTGTTGGCCGGTGTCGCTCGTGCCGAGCGTGAGCGCGCCGGTGCCGAGCGCGGAGTCGTGCTCAAGGGCGAGGATCCCCGACTGAAAAGTCGTCCCGCCCGCGTAAGTATTGGCGCCAGTCAGACGCACGGTGCCGCTGAGGCCGCCCACGCCCGCATTGTCAGGCAGGCCGATGACCACCGAGGGGATGACCGCGCCGAGCGTCGAATCAACGATGAGCTCGCCGCCCTTGAATCCGGTGAGTTGGAGCGGGACGCTGCCACCGCCGGTCGTGATCGTGCCGGCGAGGATAACCTTGGTCGTCGTGCCGAGAAAATACGGAGAGGTGCGCGGGGCGCCCTCCTGCTGGCCGAGCGAGAGATCGATCGTGTCCGTGATCGTGCGCGGGCTCGTCGAAACGGCGGAGTCAAAACCGAGGATGGCCTGGGGTGCGCGCAAATCCAACCGGGCGAGGAACTCGGCCGGCGTGAGCCCGGCACCTTCCGTGATGCCCGCGTAGGCGAGATTCAACGCGCTGCCGATCGCGGTGAGCTTGACGGAGCCGGTGGCTGGCAACGCGCCTGCGGTGGCGAAGACGACGGCGCCACCGTTCACTTCCACGCCGCCGGAAAAAGTGTTGTTACCGTGCAGCACCACCGTCGTTGGAGTGTGATAGCCGATGCTGTTGATGAGCACGCGACGCTCGCCTGTGAGCGCCGAAGTGACGGCGAGTAATCCGCCGCCGAGGCCAAACCGGTAGTCGTTGCCCTCGCCCGGATTGATCGTCCCGGCGATGACCGCGCTGGTCATGGTTCCAAGGCCTAAATACTGGTTCAATCCGCTAAGATCGAGGTTCTCGGTGAAAACCTGCGAGGGCCCGGCGGCGATCGTGTCAAAGCCGATCGTGCCGTTGAAACTTTCGCTGGAGATATGGTTGATGAAGCCGGCCTGCACGCCGCTGGTAAACGCCACGCCCGCATAGCCTTCGTCGCCGCCAAAAATCGTCGTCGTGGGCGCCACCGCCTGCGCGGTCGCGAAAATGGCGCGGCCGTTGACGTGGGTGTCGCCGGTGTAGCTGTTCGTGCCCGAGAGCACGATCCCGCCGCCGTTCAGCCCGAGACTGGCCTCGGGGGTCTCCGCCGATTCACCGATGTTTCCGCTGATCACCATCGGCAAAAAACCGGTGGCCCCGGAATAGTCCATGTTCTCAAACGTCGTGCTACCCATCAGGGTAATCGGCCCCGAAAAAGTAATCCGGCCGTTATCCCCCGACCGATAATGCCCAATCGTGCCGGACACCGTCAGCGCCCGATTCAGGTCGAGGATCAGCGGCGTTTCCAAGCGGACATTCGAAAGCGAAACGGTTCCGCTGCCATCGAGCGCCTGCGCGTGGCCCAGCGTGAGCGTGGTGTTATAAACGCTCAGCCCGCCGGTGAAATTGCCCGGACCGTTTAGCTGGAGGTAACCTTGGTTGAGGTAGCTGCTTTGGTAGTAGTAATGCGGCGAGATGGTCAGCTTGCCCGGTCCGCCGATGGCTCCGTCCACCTGGTTGTAAGAGGTCGTCCAAGTTTGGTCGGCCGTGAGGTTGATCGCGACGGCGGAGTCGAACTGGATCACGCGGCTGTAACCGTTGTTCGGGCTGTTAATGCCTGCGGCCAGTGAAAGCGTCGTCGTCCCCGCGCTGCTGAAACGGTAGGACGTGCCGTAGTAAGCGTTGTTATCAAAGGCGAGGTAGAGCGAATCGAGCGCGAGCGCGCCATTGGGCAGCACCACGCGTTCCGGTCCGGTCGCCCACGGCAGTTGGAGTCGTGCGGTGCCATCATTCGTCGGCACCACCCCGCCCGACCAGTTGGCCGTATCGCTATAGTTGTCCGTCGTGCCTGTGCCAGTCGCCACCCAAAACCAAGTGACCACTTGCGCGTTGGCGTTCGACGTCAACGAAAGCCCCAGAAGCACACCGAGCAGCGCAAGGCACGAGCGACGGCAGTTGAGCCGGAGAGGGGTCGGGGAAATCACGGAAGGCGCAGGTTGATGCAAGAACTATGCCATAAGGTGTCCACAAGCAATCCCCGGGTTTTCCCGGGCGGGTTGGCTTTCGAGGCGGCGACCAAGCCACACCCGCGGTTCGGTTCACCGGGAGCTTGTGCAACCCGGAGGCGCGTTCAAAGCTCGCGCGATGGATGCCCACACCCAAGCCCGCGCGTTGATCGATTCGGCTCACGCCGCTGATCCGGCGCGGGCCGCTGACGGACGCCCCGCCGAGCTCGTTTACGCCGACCGCGTCGAGGCCTGGGTCGTGCGGCTGGTGCCGGCGGCTTCCGCCCATTTGCGACTCGCCGCGCGCTGCCAGCACCTCGAACGCTTTCTCACGCCGCGGGCCACCTTCCCCGAAGGCAAGGCCGGCTACCTGCAGTGGCGCAAATTCCTCTACCAAAAGCAGGCCGATCGCGCGCGCGAACTCCTCCTCGCCGCCAGTGTGCCCGCCGCTGAAGCCGCCGAAGTGGCGACATGGGTTTCCAAAAGCGGCCTGAAAACCAATCCCGGCACGCAAGCCCTCGAAGACGCCGCCGTCCTCGTCTTTCTGGAAAACGAAATCACCGCCTTCGCCGCGCAGCACGCCGACTACCCGCGCGAAAAGTTCGTGGATATCCTGAAGAAAACCTGGCGCAAACTCAGCCCCACCGGGCAGCAAGCCGCCGGCACGCTCGCCCTGCCCCCCGCCATCGCCGCCCTCGTCCGCGAGGCGACGGCCGGTTAAGTCTCGACAGACGTTGCAGGCAGGACCGGCGCCAAGCCAAAGCCCAACGCGTCCGCCAAACCGTAATCTCCCGCGTCCAACTCCCCGCCCGCACCAAACATCAGCGGCCGCGCCACTACATCCTTTGCAAGCAATAGCGTGCCAAACGCACCTTCTTGCGCGAGCAATCCTTTGCCCCGCCAGGTTTGAGCCAGCGTTAGCGCCGCACGCGTTAGCAAACTGGTCTCCCCCACCTGGCAGCCAAGAATCAGCGGAATACCCATCGCCCGTGCTTGTTCCGCGACCTCCAGCGAACGCAGCAATCCGCCCATCTTCGATATCCGTAAATTAATGATCCAGTCTCTCGGATTCGCGCGTAAATGTCGGAGCTGCTCCACGCGCAAAAAACTCTCGTCGAGGATCACCTTGATCCCGGCCGCCGCCGCGATTTTGCCCGCCGCCTCGTAGTCGCCGGACGCCAGCGGCTCTTCAATCGCATACACCGGCAGCCCCAAGCGCTCCAAGTAACCCAACACGACGTCCGGCTCACGCCACAGGTTGTTCGCATCAAGCCGCAACGCGCCAATGGCATCGCCCGCCGCCCTAAGCATGGTCGCACGCGTGAAATCTGCCGGGGTGCCGTCCAGCTTCACCTTGAAATCGCGAAAGCCCATCTGCCGGTAGCGCTCCAGTTGCCCTTGGAAAATATCCGGCGGCTCCGCTCCGAGCACCGCGCTGTAGAAAAAAGGCCCACCGACCGCCGGCAACTCCAGCAACATCTCTACGCCTTGCGCCCGCTCCCGGGCCAGCACGTCGAGCAGCGCCAGTTCGATGGCGCACCATGCCGCCGGGTTGGCGTCGATCACCACCGCATGCGCCGCGACCCACGCCTGCAACGCGCTTAGATCTTCGAGGCCCGACACCTCGGGTTCCACGTGCCGAATAAAAGCCAAAGCCGTTGCCACCGACTCGCCGGTCACATACTCGCGCGGGCAGCCTTCGCCATAACCGCGCACGCCCGTCACCGACTCCGCCTCCACCCATACGCTTTGGGTCGTGCGACGCTCGGCGGCGGCATGTTTGAAGCTCCGCTTAAACGGAATTTCCAAGGCCTGCGCGTGTAATTTTTGAATCATGGCGCGGATTCCAACCAAGCCTCGAAATCAAACGCCACCTTCGCCCCAAGTTGCAACCGCACGAACTTGAATTGCGCCTCGCGCTGCCCTTGCGCCACCAACTGCGCCTTGTAGGCCTCGCCCGCGCCCGGGCGGAGGGACTTCAGCGCGATGGGTCGCAACCGTCCGCTACTGCGCTTGCTTTTGTATTCCAGATTTCGCGCCGCAAGTTCCGTGTCCAATTCATCGGCCAAGCCCCCGGCCGCACCGCCGGGCGCCTCCCAATATAAAATGTAACCCTGCCGCCCCGGATCAGCGACGAGCAGAAAAAACGCCGGGCTCCAATCCCGGCGCCGTAGCAGTGTTTCCACCGCCTCGCACACCTGGCTTTCGTAGAGCTTTTCGCCGGTGATGTTGGTGGCTCCGGCGCCTTTCTCCAGAAACTTGATCGTCGGCGTTTTTTCGTAAAATCCGTCCACCGTCACGAGGTCGTTCATGAAGTAGCGATACAGTCCGGTCTGCGTGGTGATAATCACATGATAAACCCGGCCGGCTTCGAGCTGCGCGACCGTGCGGACCTGCCGTCCGCCGGCTTCCCAATCATCCCGCTCGATGAATTCGAAGTAATTTTCATGGAGCGTCGGCACCTCCAGCCGGCGCAGCGAATCCACCACCAGGCTGCCGCGACATTCACTCGCGAGATAACCCAGCTCAAGGATCGGCACGCCCGCCGGCAGTTGCCGCTGCAAGGCCGGCAACAGCACCCGGCAGCTTCCTTCCCTCCAGCAGGAAACCGCCTTCAGCTGTGGCCACAGTTTCGCAAAAGTCACTTCCCCCGCCGCAAAGAGCACCCTGAGTTCCATCGCCCGTTGTGGATCTCTCCGAAACACCGCCTGCAAGCCGCGATAGGTTGTTTGATCCAGTTTTTCCCGGCCCGGGATCACCCCGGTTTCCACCGCAGCGACGAGGGTATCCGCCTGCTGGCTGATTACTTCCGCGACCTTGAGAAACGTCGAAGGATTCGCACCGGCCACGTAGGTGATATCCCGTTCCGCCAGCGCAAAGGTGGCAATCAGTTCATACTTCAAGGCGTGATCCGCGCAGGCAAAGACTGCCGCTGGCACGACGTATTTCCGGCGCAAGAGCCAGGGCATGCTCTGGTAAATCAGACCCGACATTGAACCGAAGGGCGTGCCCGTGGGCAGCCAGCCCTCGATGGCCGGACTGACAAACGCCAGCGTCTTCCCGCTGAAAAGACCCGGGATCGCCGAATGATGGGCCTGCGCATAGATCCGTTGGCTCTGACGGTAATGCGTCACCGTGTCCGCGAGGATCGGAATGTATTTCGGTTTACCCGTCGTCCCGCTGGTCTGCGCATACATGATCGGCTGCACCGCCAGCAGCTCGGGCGTTTTCTGCGTCTCCTGTCGCTCGATGTAAGGCCGCAAATCCTCGTAGGTTTGGATCGGCACCCGCGCCGCATAAGTCTCGGGCGAATCAATCTCGGCAAAGTGATGTTCGCGGCCAAATGTCGTCGCTTGATTGCGCCGTAAAATCGCCCGAAGCAGCCGTGCCTGGGCCGCAGCGGGGTCGTGCATCAACCGCAGGAACGGCCGCCGCCACCGCCTGCCGGCCCAAGTCATGCGCCACCGCACGAGAAAATTGAGCCCGGCGTTCATTCGCCGGCCTGGTCGGCGCCCCGGATAAAAGGCGCGCGCATCTGGCGCATAAAATCAAGCGGGTAGGCCCGGTTCCTTAACCCGAGGTCGCCCACCGCACGATCCTTGGGGAGAAAATATGAACCAAACACCACGTCCCAGATGATGAGGTTGTTGCCATAATTTTTGTTCGACTCGCGCGCCTCCCATGAATGATGCCAGCGGTGCAGTTCCGGCCCCGCAATCACGCCATTCACCCAGCCCAGCCGCACGTCAACGTTGCAGTGCTGGAAAAAACCGTTCGCCGAATAGCAGATAAAGTAAATCGCGAGCGTCTCCGGCACCACGCCGAGCAAAATAAACGGCAGGGAATCGATCAGGAACTGCATCGCCTTCTCAATCGGGTGAAACCGCGCAACATTAACCCAGTAGAGCCGGTGCGGCGAATGGTGCACCGCATGCAACTGCCACAACGGCGGCACCCACTCGTGACTCGCCCGATGCAGCCAATAGCGGAAAAAATCGACCGCCAGAATCATGAGGACGGCCTGCACTGGCACCGGCAGGCCGTGGGGCCACCAGCCCTTCACGACGATCCCGTTCGCCTGCAACCAACCGGCCAGTTTAATCGCGACAAAAAACGCCAGCACCTTGGGCCACAAAACCTGCACCAGGATCATAAAGGTGACGTCATTCCTCATCTCTTCGCCCGGAGGTTGCCACGCTTCGCGGTAGGGCAACCATCGTTCGCCCAGTGTAACTACTCCCGCGACCATCGCCAATGGGACATAGCTACTGAGTTGCAGGCCAAACCCCGCTTGGCGCAGGAAAAAATGCAGCCAAAGGCATGCCGCCATGGTGACCGGATACAGCAGCCAGCGCGCCGCCAGCTGGCGCGGCGAGTCGAGCGGTTTTCCGGCATCGCCCACCGCGTGCCGAAGATGCCAGCCCCCGAGCACCCATAGCCAGCCGCTCAGCCCCAGGTGGAAAAAAGCCGGCAAGGGTTGTCCCCAAAACGATCGTCCTTGTGCAAAACTCAGCGCCGCGCCAAAGCGGAAAAGCATGAAAGCAAAATAGAAGGCGCCCACCGCCAGCAGAACCTCGCCCGTCGTGCGGCTCGGGCTCAATCGCCCTCGGGCGAGGCGCCAGGCCACCACCGCCATAACCACCACTATCGCGAGCTGGATGCTGAGCAACCCCGCGTAAGGTAGCCAGCCACTGTGCCAGGCCTCAAATCCCGGCAACCAATCGACCGGTTGGTATTTCTGCACAAGTTGTGCCCCCACCCGGCCAACGAAAAGCAGCCATAAAATCCACAATCCCTTCGCCGCGTTCTTACTCCGCGCGGGCGATAGATGAATAGGGGGAGACGTCATCAGCCCTGAGTGTGTTCTTTCATCCCAATCACACAAGTCCCCGTGCGCTAGCAGACACTAGGATGTCGGCTTCCCGGAAAATCTGCGGGATATCAGCGACGCCTCGGTAGTGCAGTGCGGCCCAGTCTGCGGCCCGCGCTCCATGCACATTGGCCTTGTTGTCATCCACGAGCATGAATTGCGCTGCCGGTTGTCCGGTCCGTTGTTCGATGGCGGAAAAAAAACCGGGGGAAGGTTTTGCGTGGCCAAGTTCGCAGGACGGGAAAATACCGTCGAACTCCCCGGTCAGGCCCATCGCCTGGCGAAGATACGCAGCGCGGTATTTTTCCTGATTCGTGCCCAAGAGGCAGCAATGACCGCGCTTTCGCAGCGTGCGAACGCCCTCGAGCACCTGCGGGCAAAGGCGGTCTTCGCGCGCGAACCAAAACTGCAGGAATTCCTCCACCGAGCCGCGCCAGCCCCAGCCGGGCAAACGGGGGCCGAGTTCCGCCTTGAGATCCCTGGTCCCCACCACGCACTCCCGGAAAACGCTCCGGAAGAAAGGCTGCAGGCGCTCCGCCGGAATCCCGTGTTCCCTTTCCAGCGCCGCCGTGAATGGCCCGGCCACGCAGAGCACGCCGTCCGCATCAAAAACAAACGTCTTCATCCGCCGCCAACCTAGCTCACCCCCGCCCGGGATGCGCGAGCGCAATCCCTTTTTTCCACCTTCGAATCCGGCCCAAGGCGTTTCGGTAGGGCGCCGCGGTATTCAACTGGATCATCTTACCCATCGGATATATTCGATACCATGCCACGCCATATAGCTGGGCGTCCGTTTTACTCTCCACCAACTGCACGATCCGGCCTTTCGTCTGATCGAGCCGCTTCAGCAGCGCGCCGAATTCCTCTCCTTTGTGGTCGTCGTAAAATTTTTGCGCGAGCTGGCCCAGTTCCGTCCACTTGAAACCGGTTTCAGGAAAATCCGGCTCCTGTCCTTGGTCGCGTAGCCGGTGCCATTTCAGCACCAGTTCGCCCCAGCCGATGAGGTATGCGACGAGATTGCCCACGCTCATCGTCGTGTCTTTGCGATGCCCCGGCAGGCTCTTCGCTCGTGTCAGCGCGACTGGAATGCTTCTCAACTCCCGCCGGAGTTTTTCGTAGTTTCCCTCCATCGCCTGCAACAGTTCCTCTTTACTCTTGGGGACTGGCATAATCGCAGCCTGTTACCGCAAACCCACCGGTTCAATTCTGAATCGGGCCCACCCGCACCCCCGCCCTGCGATCAACCAGAGCACGCTTCAATAAATACTGCAGCCGAATCGTGGCATGGGCGAAACGCATGAGCCGCTCCCGTCGGACCAAGTTAGGGCCAAATCCTTCGCGCTCTCTCCTACTACGGTCGGCGGGTAATCCGGCGCTCACCCTCGCCATTTTTTAGCTTACTCTGTCAGGCCAGGACCCGGGTTCAGCGCGTTGCCATTTTCCGGCGGCGGCGGACGTAGCCTGCAGCCAACAGCGCGATCCCGCCGCAAAGCATCGCCGTGGTAGCCGGTTCCGGCACGGCCGAGCCAAGGGCGCCCGGCTGGATGGCGGAAATCCGGCCGCCAAAGCTGTTGTTCAGGTAAATATCGAAGGTCGGGTTATAGTCCGCCGGATTCGAGGTCCAGTTGGACGCGCCCGTCGTAAACGAAAAACCTGCGGGAAAATAATAGGTCGAACCCAACGCGATGGCATTGGTGTTGGACGTGTCCACGCTGATTTTGATCAGAAAGTCCGAGGCCGAAAGACTGCCAGCCGCGAAATTCCAGTCGTATAAGGGATGAAAGCCCAAATCCTCATAGGCGTCGGTTGCTCCGTTTACGGTGTAGGGCCAGTTCAGCGGATTCGTGGGGGATATATCACTATCGCCTACTGACCCTCCATAAATGTTATGCAACACCAGCATGACGCCCGACGTCGCCTGTGTCGTTGTGAGTTCAAGCGGGTTGATGAATTGAACGGTGAGCGGCGTCCCATTTGCGCCGGAAAAAGCGAGCTGCACGGCTTGCGCCCGGCCAACCCATGCCGCGCAACAACTTAACAACATCAGAACCCCCGCTTTTTTGAAGATCATACCGCTACGATAGGGATTTCACCCTATCATGGTCAACCCCCGGCCTGCTATCTACGCATGGATACGTAGGTGCGACGGCGCGGACCTCTCATTCAAATCGGACGGATGCAGTGCAGGGAAATCACCACCATCAGAATCGCCGCGCCGCTCCCGGGCTTTTCGTTGGGTATGACGCCGCGTTAGCTTTCTACCCTCAGCAAGGCAAAGCCGTCATATCCCTTGCTGCCGACCGTCTGCAACGCCATGGCGCTAACGCGCGGTTCTCCTGCAATGAGCCGAAGAAAACGCCGCACGCCCTGCACATTGGGATCGGTGCTGTTTGCATCGGTGACGGCACCGTTGTGCACGACATTGTCCACAATGATGATCGAGCCCGGGCGGGCTAGCTTGAGCGCCCAGATAAAGTAGTCTGCCGTGCTTACCTTGTCCGCATCGATGAAGATCAAGTCAAACGGACCGGCATTTTCGGCAGCGAGCCGAGGGAGGGTGTCGATGGCCGCACCCAACCGAAGCTCGATTACTTCCGCCAGTCCCGCCTGCGCGAAGTTAGCGCACGCCACTCGGGCGTAATCGGGGTTTTTCTCCAAGGTAATAAGCTTCCCACCATCCGGCAGCGCGCGGGCCAGCCAGATCGTGCTGTAACCGCCGAGTGTGCCGACCTCGAGGATGCGCTTCGCGCCGTGCAAACGCGCAATCAGCTGCAACAGCTTGCCTTGATTGGGCGCCACATTGAAGGCCGGCAAGCCCGCCGCCTGGCTGGCGGTCAGCGTCGACTCCAGCACCGGATCAAGCGGGAGCAGCAGGTTGTTGAAGTAATTATCAACCGCCGTCCATTGATCCGGATTCATGGGTCAGGTCGCCGCCCGCAGCTTAACGATGAGGTCTTTGCTTTGAACGGTGTCGCCGATGGCGGCGTTGAGCTCGGCGACCACGCCATCGACCGGCGCGTAGACGGTCGTCTGCATTTTCATCGCTTCCATCATGAAGAGCTTGTCGCCCTTCGCGACTTTCGCACCTACGGAGGCGCTGAGCGTGACGATAAGGCCGGGGATCGGCGCGGCGACTTGCAGCGGGTCGGCGAGATCGGCCTTCGGACGCGTCTTTGCAGTGGCGGCCACGTTTTTATCGGCGATGAAGACTTCACGGGTAATGCCGTTGAGTTCGTAGCTGACCGGACGGCGGCCGTCCTTGTCGGCCTCACCGACGCTGACGAGGCGGATGATGAGAACCTTGCCTTCCTCGATCTCGACGGAGATTTCCTCGCGCGGCTTGAGGCCGTAGAAAAATGCCGGCGTCGGCAGCACGCTGACGTCACCGTAGTCGCGCTGGTGCTTCGCAAAGTCGGCGAACACCTGCGGATACATGAGGTGGGAGTAGAATTCGTCATCGGTCGGCTCGCGGCGGAGTTTTTCGGCGAGGGTTTTCTTGAGCGCGCCGAGTTCGGCGGCCGCGGTCTTCGGATCGGCCGCGGTGCGGGCGCCTTTTTTGGCCGCGCGTTTTTTCTCGGCGGCGACGGCCGCGAGATATTTGGCCTGCGCTTCCTTGAATTTCTTTTCGCCGAGCACCGCGCGCCACATGGCGACGGGCCAGCCGCCCTCGGGCCAGCCGAGGCCGCCGGTGAGCATGTCGATCACGCTCTCGGGGAACGGCGTCTCGCCGGGCGGGAGGTTGACGACGTCGGCGGGCTTGATGCCGCGCGAGAAGAGGAAGAGCGCCATGTCGCCCACGACCTTGGACGAGGGCGTGACCTTGATGATGTCGCCGAAGAGCTGGTTGACCTCGGCGTAGCCGCGCGCGATCTCGGGCCAACGGTGCGCGACGCCCATCGAGGCGGCCTGCTCCTTGAGGTTGGTGTATTGGCCGCCGGGCATCTCGTGGAGATAAACCTCGGCGCTGCCGGTCTTCGGCGCGGTGTCGAAGGGACGGTAGTATTCGCGGACCTGCTCCCAGTAATCGGAGAAGCGGTCGAGCGCGGCGAGATCGAGGCCGGTGTCACGCGGCGTGTGCTGGAGCGCAGCGACGGTGGCGTTGAGGTTGGGCTGCGCGGTGCTGCCCGACATCGAGGCGGTGGCGAGGTCGACGATGTCCACGCCGGCATCGGCGGCGCGGAGGATCGAGGCGGAATTAATGCCGCTGGTGTCGTGCGTGTGGAAATGGATCGGGAGGCCGATCTCTTCCTTGAGCGTCTTGACGAGCTTGTGCGCGGCATAGGGGCGGCAGAGGCCGGCCATGTCCTTGATCGCGAGGACGTGCGCGCCCATGCGCTCGAGCTCCTTCGCCATCTTCACGTAATACTTCAGCGTAAACTTGTCGCGCTTCTCGTCGAGGATGTCGCCCGAGTAGCAGAGCGCGGCTTCGCAGACGGCGTGTGTTTCCTGCACGGCGTCCATGGCCACGCGGAGGTTCGGCAGGTAGTTCAACGAGTCGAAAATACGGAAGATATCCATGCCGTTGGCGGCGGCATGCTTCACGAAACCGGCGACGACGGAGTCGGGGTAGTTGGTGTAGCCGACGGCGTTGGCGCCGCGGAAGAGCATCTGGAAACAGATGTTGGGCACCTTGGCGCGGAGCTGGCGGAGGCGCTCCCACGGGTCTTCGTTGAGGAAGCGCATCGCCGTGTCGAACGTCGCGCCGCCCCACATCTCGATCGAGTAGAGCTCGGGCGCGCGGCGGGCGAGCCAGCCGGCGCAGGCCAGCATGTCGTAGCCGCGCACGCGCGTGGCCATGAGCGACTGGTGGGCGTCGCGGAAGGTCGTGTCGGTGATGAGCAGGCGCTTTTGCGCGAGCGTCCACGCGGCAAATTTTTTCGCGCCGAGCTTGAGCAACAGGTCGCGCGTGCCGGGCGGCGGCGCCCCGCGGTCGTCGCGGCCGGGCGCGGCCACGATGGGCAGCGGCTTGGCGGGCCGGTAGCCCTTGGCGTGCGGGTTGCCGTTGACGGTGACGTTGCCGAGGAAGGCGAGGAGCTTCGAGGCGCGGTCGCGGCGGGCCTTGAACGTGAACAGCTCGGGCGACGTATCGATGAGCGTCGTCGTGGCCTGGCCGGAACGGAAGAGCGGGTGCGCGATGACGTTTTCGAGGAACGGGATATTCGTCTTCACGCCGCGGATGCGGAACTCGCTCAGCACGCGGCGCGAGCGGTTCATCGCGATTTCGTAGCTCTGGCCGCTGGTGATGACCTTCACGAGCATCGAGTCGTAGAACGGCGTGATCACCGCGCCGGCGTAGCCCATGCCGCCGTCGAGCCGCACACCGAAGCCGCCCGGCGAGCGGTAGGCGATGATCCGGCCGTAGTCGGGCACAAATTTGTTCTCGGGATCCTCCGTCGTGATGCGGCACTGGATCGCGTAGCCGTGGCAGGGGACGTCGGCCTGCTGCGGCATGCCGACCTCGGGCGAATGCAACGCGTGGCCCTGCGCGATGAGAATCTGCGCGCGCACGAGGTCGAGCCCGGTGACGACCTCGGTCACGGTGTGCTCCACCTGGATGCGCGGGTTCATCTCGATGAAAAACCACTCGTGGCGGTCGAGATCGTAGAGGAATTCGATCGTGCCGGCGTTGTCGTAGCGCACGGCGCGGGCCATGCGCGCGGCGGCTTCGCAAAGCTCGGTGATCACCTGCTTCGGCAGGCCGTAGCTCGGCGCGACCTCGACGACCTTCTGGTGGCGGCGCTGCACGGAGCAGTCGCGCTCGTGGAGGTGGATGACGTTGCCGTGCTGGTCGCCGAGGATCTGCACCTCGATGTGCTTCGCGTTGGCGATGTATTTTTCGAGGAAGACCGCCGGGTTGCCGAATGCGCGCTCGGCCTCGCCCTGCGCCTCGTCGAGCAGCGCCGAAAGATCGGCGGCCTTGTGCACGACGCGCATGCCGCGGCCACCGCCACCGAAGGCGGCCTTGATGATGAGCGGGAAGCCGATCTCCTTCGCGATTTTCAGCGCGGCGGCGCGATCGGTCACGGGTTCCTCGGTGCCGGGCAGCACGGGGACGTTGATTTTCTTCGCGAGCGCACGGGCGGCGGTCTTGTCGCCCATCATTTCCAGCAATTCGGGCCGCGGGCCGACCCAGATGATGCCGGCCTCTTCGCAGGCGCGGGCGAGCGCGGCGTTTTCGGAGAGAAAACCGTAGCCGGGATGGATGGCCTGCACGCCCTTTTCCTTCGCGATGCCGACGATGCTCGCGATGTCGAGATACGCTGCGACCGGGCCCTTGCCGTGGCCGACCTGGTAGGCCTCATCGGCCTTGTAGCGGTGGATGCAAAAACGGTCCTCTTCGGCGTAAACCGCCACGGTGCGCAGGCCCAGCTCGGTGCCGGCGCGGAAGATGCGGACCGCGATCTCGCCGCGATTGGCGGCCATGAGCTTTTGCAGCGGGCGGATGGATGGAGTGGCGGGGCGGGCGGCGGGTTGGGTCACGGGGAGGAAAATTCAATGTCACAAGTAGGGACGCCGGGCGCCTCCGCCAAGGACAACCTTGGATTTATGTCATCAATCTGCCGGGCGCCGCGGTGCGCTCGCGCTTGGCCGTCAGTTCACCCAGGCACTCCGACGAACCGCGCGCGAGATCGCGGCAAACCTGCGGCCGCCGTTCGTAAACCGTGCAAAAATGCTCGCGCGTCCCGTCCGCCCGCGCCCGCACTTCCAGCGCGGCGCAGTGGCCCTCACTCATTTTCATGTAGGCACGGTGGCCGATGAACTGCGCCACCCGCTCCGCCGTTTCGCCGAGCCGCGCCCAATCGTCGCCCGACACCCGCACATAGGTCGGCAGCGTGGAAAAACAGCACACCCCACAGGCAAGACAACCGGCCGGGGGCGGGGCGGAGTTCATACGCGAAAGCCTGCCTGTCCGGTGCTGCGACGGCAAGTAGCTACGAGCGTGGGCGAGTGGCCGGGATCGAACGCGCTTCTCCACTCGCTCACGCTCGCGGCTACTTTGCTTCCCCAGCCCTCGCGGCTTGCCTCGTCAGCGCGGTTGGGAAAGCCTCGATACCCACCCTCATGAAAGTCGCGTTGCTCGTCGTCGTGGTTGTCCTCGCCGGCCTCCAGTTCTTCCGACCGGAGAAAAATTTTGCGCCCCACGGCCCGGGTCCAGACGATATCATCGCGGCCTACGCCCCGCCGCCCGAGGTGCAAAAAATCCTCCAGCGTGCCTGCTACGACTGTCACTCCAACACCACCCGCTACCCGTGGTATGCCGGGATCCAGCCCGTCGGTTGGTGGCTCGCCGACCACATCAAGGAGGGCAAGGCGCACCTCAATCTCTCGACTTTCGCCACCTACAAACCACGCCGCCAGGCCGTGAAGCTCGGCGAACTCATCGATGAGGTCGAAGCCGGCCGCATGCCGCTGGCGTCCTACAAACTCCTCCATCCCGAAGCCCGCCTCACGCCCGCGGAAGTGAAAGCGCTGATTGACTGGGCCGAGGCCGCCCGCGACGAATTGCCCGAGCACTGAAATTGTCCCGTCCTTTCCCGCCCTTACTCCCCCCTTATCGCTCTTTCATGGAAACCAAACCTCTCCGCTACGCCGTCATCGGCGCCGGCGGCATCGCCCAAGTTCACCTCAAGGATATCGGCAGCAAAGCCGGCGTCACCGTCGTCGGCCTCGCCGACACCGCCGACCCCAAGACGTGGCGCGTGCCCGCCGAGCACGCCACCGTGCCGCGCTTCCAGGATGCGGAAAAAATGCTGCGCGAGACCAAGCCCGACCTCGTTTCGATCTGCACGCCCAACAAATTTCACCACGGCATGACGTTGCTCGCGCTCAAACACGGCGCGCACGTCGCCTGCGAGAAGCCGCTCGCCATGAACGTCGCCGAGGCCGCCGAGATGGAGTCCGCCCGCGCCACCGCCGGCAAACTCGGCGGGATCAACTTTTCCTACCGCAACGTCGCCTCGTTCCGCTTCGCCCGCGAACTGATCGCCAACGGCGAACTCGGCCGCCTGCTGCGCGTGAACACGGTTTATCTGCAAAGTTTCCTCGGTGCCCCCGCCACGCCGCACTCGTGGCGCAACGATGTCACCCTCGCCGGCTTCGGCGCGCTTGGTGACCTCGGCGTGCACATGATCGACGGCGTGCGCTTCGTCACCGGCCTCGGCTACCGCCGCGCCGTCGGCCACGCCCAGATTCTCCTGCCCGAAAAGCCCGACACCGCCGGCGTCTCGCGACCGGTAACGACCGACACCAACGCCGCATGGCTCGCCGAACTCGACCAAAACGTGATCGCGACTTTCGAGACCACCCAGGTGGCGCCCGGCTACGGCAATTTCTTCCGCATCGAGATCTCGGGCGAACGCGGCACGCTCGCCATCCACTCCGATTTTGCGGAGGACATCTGGCTTCGCGCCGGCACGACGCTCACGCGCTATGCGACGTGGCGCAGCGACCTCCCGCAGCAAAAGTTGCCGACGGATTTTCTCTCCCGCGGCGCCCCAACCACGCCCGGCGCAATCGTGCATGCGATTCGCGGCGAGCAGGTGGATTTTCCCCAGTTCGCCGACGGCTTGCTCGCCCAGCGCGTGCTCGGCGCCATCACCGACTCCATGCGCTCGAGCGCCTGGGAAAAGATCGGGTGAATTTTTAACCACGAATGGACACGAATTCACACGAATAGCCGGCGGGTTTTGGGCCAGCGATAAGCACGGCTTGCACCCGATTGAATCCCGGATTTTGTCCATCCGCATTCACGGGTAGTTACAAGGGATCGATTCATTCGTGTGAATTCGTGTCCATTCGTGGTTCCTCATTCCTAGGTTAGGGATCGTCGTAAAAATCCGCCGAGGGCTTGGCGCGACTCTTCATCACGACGGGAAACGGCATGAGCTGTGAGCCGATCCACGCCGGGACGTAGCGGACTTCGCCCCCGCTAGGCTTGGGCTTTGTCGCGCGGGCCGGCCGTTCGCAACGGATGAGACGGAGCGGCTTGGGCACGAAACGAAAGATGAGTGGTGTTTTCATGGGGGTTGGCGGTTTGGTTTTTTTGGAAATTTTCCGGCCGGCCCGCCGCCGTATGGCGCAGCGGCGGGCCGGCCGGGTTGGTTTTTGTGATCAGCGCTGGGCCAGCAGGGACTGCCACAGGGCAAGGACGATGAAGTCGGCGCGGAGGATTTTTTCGCCCGCCTCGCGGACCTGCCGCGCGCGTTCGCGCGACACGCCCAGTTCGCCGGCGATGTCGTCGAGCGTGGCGTCCTCGAGGTAGTAGCGCCGGAGCGTGAGCGCCTGGTTCGGTTGCAACCGGGCCAGCGCCGCGCGCACGGAGCAGGCGGTGTCGTCCTTCGCCGCCGCCTCCGCCGGACAAGGCGCGGCGTGGTCGTGCAGTTCGAAGACAAAACCGTCCGCCGTCCCGTCGAGCGGGCAGGTGTCGGTGATGGCGACGCGGTTGGCTTCGCGGACGTCGCCGATCGACAGGCCGGTGGCGGCCGCGACCTCGAAGTCCGCGGGCTCGCGCCCGAGTTTGCCGCTGAGCGCGTCGGTGGCGCGGGTCACGGTTTTGACGCGGGTGCGGGTGCGCCGCGACAGCGGGTCGAGCCGGCGGAGTTCGTCGAGGATGGCGCCGCGCACGCGCGCATAGCAAAACGCGCGCGCTTCGTCGTCCGGGCCGTCGAAGCGCAGCAGCGCCTCGATGAGCGCGACCTTGCCGGCGCTCGCGAGATCTTCGCGCGAGACGTGAGCCGGCAGGCGGCGGCCGATCTGGCGGAGCACGGCCTCCACGACGGAAAGCGTGTCAATCAGACGGGTGATGGGAGGTGTTGAGGTCATGGGGAGCACAAACGTGGGGTGGCTCCCGGAAGCGGCCTCTGCTGGTAACAAAAAACCCACTTCCGGGCGGAAGTGGGTCGATGATTTTAATGCGAATTATCGCGGATCAGGTGACACCACTTCCAAGGGTGAATTTCCAACCGTAGTTGACGGTGGAAATCGGTGCGCGGCGGTCGGAACGCATGAACGCGCAGAGCGATTCCGTCGTCGGACGGCCGATCTGGGGTGCATGGTTGACGTTCATCGGTGGGAAGGGGGATCGAGTGGGGACACCTAGTGATACGGCCCAAGGCCGGGGGAAATCAAGGCCCCGGACGGATTTTTTAAAAAAACCAAGAACACCCGGATCCCAAAGCGGCGTTGGCGTTTGGCCGGAAACGGGATTGAGTGGGGTATGATCACTGTCGCCGAATGCTCGAGTGTCGATGAGGCCCAACTGTTGAAATCGCTGCTCGAAGCCAATGGCATCGCCGCCGTCCTGCCCGACGAGTTCACCGCGCAGACCTTCGCGCCGCTCGTCCTGGGTCGCGGCATCAAGGTGCAGGTAGTCGAAGCAGACGCCGAGACCGCACTGGCCCTGATCTCCGAGAGCGGCGGCCATGACGGCACCGCTCGCGAGGACGTTTAGCCTCCTAAACCGTCGGCTATGCCACGGTTACGTCCTGTCGCCGCGACTCGGGCGTGACGGCGAGCGACTCGATTTTTCCCGCGCGATAGACGCATTCGACCACGGTTTGCTGCGGGGCGTGGAGCTTGAAACTCACGTCCCACTCCTTCGGCCACGCGGGTAGCAGGCGGATTTTACCGCCGTCGGCCTGTAGCAGCATGCGCTGCAACGCCGTCATCGCCGCGCCGCCGTGGTCGAAGTCGGGCAACCAGTCGTAGTTGGGGCCGAAAAAGGCCGGAAAGCGGAAGTTCGGGTGGCTGGCGGCGAAACGTTTGGTGACGTCCTGCTTCGCCTCCTCGGCCAAACCGAGCAGCGCCGCCTGAATCCCGTCCTGCCGCCAGCAGGCGTTGCCCGGATGCAGCCGGCGGGCGTAAGTCTCGCGGCCAACTTCCAGCTCGGGTTTGCCCACGCCGTAGTGGCGGTAGGGAAACACGGCGTAGAGTTCCGGGTTTTCCGAGTTGGCGAGCACGTCGTATTGCTGCGCGGGGATCACATATTTCTTCTTGTTCCAAAACTCGACGCGCGTGGGCAGCGGCGGGAGGAGCTCGCGCAATTCCTTCCACGCCTGCGCATCCGCGGCGGGCAGGCCGGCGATCTCGAGCAAGGCGCGTGTCACCCAGTCGAGGCCGGCGATTTCCGGCACCGGGTTCACGGCTTCGTGCCAGGTCTCCAGCGATTGCGAAGGCTGGAGCGAGAGGCGGCCCGCGGCATCGCGCAGCGGATGATGCTCCCGGTAAAACGCCAGGATCGCGCGCGCCAGCGGCAGCAGGGTTTCGCGGAGAAATTTCTCGTCCGGTGCGGTGGTGTGATGGTCGAGCATCAGCGCGAGCAGCTCGATGCCGCCCTGCCAGTAGCGGCGGATGTAGGTATTGGCGACGTCGCCGGGTTTTTGCGGTGGCTGCTGCTTTTCACCCCGGGTCGCGGCGATGACATCGGCGCCCGAGACGGTTTTTCCGCTCCGGTCGTAACCGTAATTCTCGTTCAGAAAAGCGCCCCAGAAGGCCATCGTCTCAGGGAAAAACGCGCCCGCGTGGCCGTAGTAGCGCTGCGTGCGCGCCTCGGCCAACGGCAGGGCGTCGCGATACAGGCGGAAAAACGGCTGCATGAGATCGCCGTCGCCGGCCATGAGCATCGGCCAGTAGAGCAGCCGCGTGTTTTGAAACCAGTAGCCGCCACCCCACATCCGATAGTCGGCATCGTAGGCCGCGGGCGTGGAATCGCCGCCGCCAACCAGCTCGCGCGTGCCATCGACATTGAAGATCGCGCCGTTGAACTTCGCGGGAAACCGTCCGCGCCCGGCGCACGCGAGCAGGAAGCGCTGCAAGTGGTATCCTTGCGTGACGCTCTCCGCTTCCGGCGAACCGGAAACCGCGATGTGACTGCGCGCCCAAAACGCCGCCCACCACGCCCGGTGCTGCGCGCGGGCCGATTCCAGTTCGGGCGCATCGCTCGCGGCCGCTTGGGCGTTGAGTTGCGCGAGCCAGTCCGCCGTGGACGGCGTCTGCGCCACCAGCGGATGGATGCTCACCGCGAAACGCTGTGCCGGCGCCACGGAACGCAGCGTCGTCGGGTTTTCGTTGCGCAGATTTTCCCCGCGCACGAGCGCGCCGGATGTCAGGTGCAAGAGCGGATCGCGGAGCGTCGGGATCAGCGACTCCAGATCCTGATGCTTCAACGTATCGGCCCACACCGAGCGCTCGTTGCGATGCAGCCAGACGACCGCGCCGGGGTGATCCAACACGATATCGGGGGTAATCCGGGTGAGTTCGTTTTCGTCGCGTTTACCGATGGCGCAATGGTCCTCGACCTTCGGCAGCTCGCGCGCCGCGGTGCGCCACGATTCAAGCCGCACGTGCATTTCAAAGGCGCGATCCGCCTCGGCCTCGATGCGCACGACCGGCCGCTGCGCATCCACCCAAAGCCTGATCCGCAACTCCGCACCCGGCTGGCCGGCGCGCAGCTCAATCTCCCCGCGCGCGGTGTGCAGCGTCTGGCGAAACGGCTGCCCCGCCGCAAATGGCCGGTCCGAAAAACTCAACCGCAGCCGCCCGAGTTTGAGCAGCCGGCCGTTTTCGTCCCACGCGTCGCCCTTGCCGACGTAGAGCAACAAATCGCCGTCGGCTTCGGCCCACACATTGAGGCCGATGTCACCGTTACCCAGCGGCATGGAGCCGGCCGAATTTACGCTGGGCGAAGACCAAGAAACCTCGGGACAAACGGGGTGCATGCTTTTTGGGGTGGCGCGCAGTCTTCGCATCCACCCCCGCGGCGCCATCCCAATTTATGCGTGGCGGGCACTTGATTCGGCGCCGGCTGGTGCCGTTAATCCAAGAACCATGCCGCGTCCCCCGGAAACCTTTGCCACCGCCCGGCTGGTCGCCCGTCCGCCGCGGCGCGAGGATGCCCCGGCGGTTTTCGCGGCCTATGCGAGCGATCCCGAGGTGACGCGCTACCTGAGTTTTCCCGTGCATACCCGCGTCGAGACCGTGGCGGTTTTTTTGCAGGCGCGGGCCGACGGCTGGGCTCGCGGCGACGATCATCATTACGGCTATATGTTGTGTCTGCACGGGACCGACACGCCCATCGGCTCGATCGGCGTGGAACTGAAAAACCACGGCGCGATGTTTGGCTACGTGCTGGGGCGCACCCATTGGGGCCAGGGGTTGATGACCGAGGCCCTGCGGTGGATGGTCGACTGGGCACTGGCGCAGCCGGAAATTTACCGCGCCTGGGCGTTTTGCGACACAGCCAATCCCGCCTCCGCCCGCGTCATGGAAAAAGCCGGCATGACCCGCGAGGGCGTGCTGCGGCGCTGGCATATCGCGCCCAATCTCAGCCCGGAGCCGCGGGACTGCATCGTCTGCGCCAAGGCCAAATGACCGGCGCCGGTTTTCGCCGGCCCCGGCTTTTCCGGGGATAAACGCGTCAAAGCCCGCCGCGGGTTGAACCAACGGCGGGCTTTTCACACACAACTTTTACTTACTGAACTACAATCCGCCGCGCCGAAGGTCTCACGCTTCGTCGTGGCTTGCGGCAGTCGGACTTTGCCGGATGGTTTTCGTTCCACGAGTTGTGTCATAGATTTTCGCCGGCTCGAAAATCGTGCCCCGGCTTGCGCCGTGCGCCGGCGGACGACACATTTTCGCCATGTCCTACGTCCTGCGCCTCCTGTTTTTTACCGGGCTCCTCGCGGCTGCCGGCTGCTCCTCCACGTATTACGGCGCCATGGAAAAAGTCGGCTACGCCAAGCGCGACATCCTCGTCTCCCGCGTGGAAAAGGCCCAGGCCGCGCAGCAGGAAGCGAAGGAACAGTTCACGGATGCGCTGCAGCAGTTCCTCGCCGTCACCCGCGTGGACGGCGGCGCCCTGAAGGAAAAATACGACACGCTGAATTCCGCCCTGAAACAGAGCGAAGCCCGCGCCAGCGCGGTGCATGAGCGCATCGCGGCCATCGATTCCGTCGCCGACGCCCTGTTTGAGGAATGGGGCAACGAACTGGGCCTCTACAACAACGCCGATCTCCGCAGCCGCAGCCAGGAACAGTTGCGCGCCACCCGTGCGCGCTATGCGACGCTGCTGACCGCCATGCGCCGGGCCGAGTCGCGGATGGAACCCATCCTCGTCACGTTCCGCGACCAGGTGCTGTTCCTAAAACACAATCTCAACGCCCAGGCGCTGCGCTCGCTCGACGCCACCTCGCGCTCACTACAGGGCGACATCGCCCAACTCGTCGCCGAAATGGAAAAATCCATCCGCGAGGCCGATGCCTTTATCCGCGAATTGAAGACCGATCCGGCCAAGTGACCGCGGCGGCCCGCCCTTGCGTCTTGCCGTAACCGCCGCTCTTCGCCTTCGCTCGGAGTGAGATGGTAAAAACCCTTGCTCGTCTTTGCGCCAGCGGCGCCACCCTCGCCTTCGTGCTCGGCGCCGTGACCGCAACCTTCGCGGCCGAGCCGGCTGCGCCCCGGTTGCTCACCTACGCGGATGCCGCGGCGTTCCGCGATATCCTCAACCCGGCGCTGTCGCGCGACGGCCGCTGGCTCGCCACCTTGGAAATGCCGCAGGAAGGCGACGGCGAAGTCCTCGTCCGCGCGCTCGATTCCGACCGCACCTGGCGCGTGCCCGCCGGCGCGACTCCGCCCCCGGCTTTTCCCCGCGCCAACTCGCTGACGGAAAGACCCCCGGCGCCTGCGCACCCCGGCTTCAGCTTCACCGGCGACAGCCGCTTCGCGGTCATCCACACCCAGCCCACCGCGGCCAAGCAATCCGCCGCGCGCATCGATCCCACCCAGCCGAAACCCACGCGCGCCCTACGCCTGCTCGATCTCGCCACCGGCAAGACCGAATCGGTTAACCGGGTTAAATCCTATCAGTTGTCCAGCCGGACCGGCAGTGTTGTCGCCTGTCTCGTCGAACCCGCCCCCGACGCCAAAAAATCCGACCAAGCGGCCGCGCCGAAAGGCGACACGCTGATCGTGCGCGATCTGGCCTCCGGCCGTCGGCGCGAAATTGCCCGCGTCACGGATTACTCCCTTGCCCGCGACGGCCGCACCCTGGTGTTTGTGACCACATCGACCGACGGCGCCGTCAGTGCCTTAAACGTGCTCGATCCAACGCAGGCCACCGCTGCCACCAGCCTCACCAAAGTGCGGGGCAAGTTGAGTCGGCTCACCTGGGATCGCACGCAAACCCAACTTGCCTGCCTCAGTGAGGAAAACTCCACCAGTGGTCCCGTGCGCCGCGTGCAGCACTGGAGGCGCGGCGAAAAAACCGTTCGCACCCTCGTCGACGTGGGCACGCCCGGCGTGCCCGCCGGCATGATCGTCAGCGACAAGGCCGCCCTCGCCTTCACGCCCGATGGCGGAAAATTGCTGCTGGGCGTAGCGCCGCTGCCGAAGAAATTCACGCCGCCCGCCGACCCTGAGGATCGCGTGAACGCCGATCTCTGGAGTGGCACCGACGATTTGATCCAGCCCCGTCAGGAAGTGCGGGCCAGTCTCGACCGCGACCACTCGTATCGCGCGGTGGTGGATCTCGCCACGCTCGCCTACACGCAGCTCGGCACCCTGGAAATGCCCGACGTCTTGCTTTCCAACGATGCCACCCGCGCCCTCGCCCTCGACTACCGGCCTTACTACCGGCTGCGCGACTACGATGGCACCTACGCCGATGTGTATCTGCTCGACCTCGCCACCGGCCAGCGCCGGCGCGTGCTCACGAAACTCCGCGGCGGCACCGGCGACGAGGGCGACGTCTCGCTGCAACTTTCACCCGACGGCCGCCGGGCTGCTTACTACGCTGAAAAGCAATGGCACGTCCTCGACCTGACTACCGGCGGGAGCCGCGTGCTCACGGCCGCGTTGCCCGTGCCGTTCTACGATGAGCTGCACGACGAACCCGAACCGAAACCCGCCTGCGGGTTTGGCGGTTGGGCCGCGGACAGTCAGTCGCTCCTGCTCTATGATCGCTACGATCTCTGGCTGGTTTTCCCGGACGACCGGCCCGCGCAAAACCTCACGCATGGCTACGGTCGCGCGCACCGGGTGATTTTGCGCCAGCAGGATTTTTCCGCGCGTGAAGAGGACGATCCGCCGCGCGGTGTCGATCTCGCCCGGCCGCTCGTGATGCGCGGCGAGGATGAGACGACGCGCGCCACCGGTTTCCTACGCTTCGCCGGCGGCGGCGAGCCACAGCGGCTCCTCTGGCGCGATTGCGCGTATTTTTACGTCGGTCGCGCCCTCGCCGCCGACCGGCTGCTGTTCACCGCGGCGCGCTTCGATGAATTTCCCGACGTGTGGGTGACCGACGAAACCCTCGCCGCGCCCCGCCGCGTGACCGACGGCCAGGCCCAGCTCGCACCGTTCAAATGGGGCCGCGCCGAGTTGATTTCCTATCGCAACTCCGCCGGCGTGCCGTTGCAGGCCAGTCTCTACCTACCCGCCGATTTCGATCCGGCGAAAAAATACCCACTCCTCGTTTACACCTACGAACGGCTCTCGCAGATCGTCCACCGCTTCTTTCCGCCCACGCCCGGCTCCAACCTTTCGTTCCCAATCTACGCCAGCAATGGCTACATCATCATGCTGGCGGACATCGCCTACACCACCGGCCGGCCGGGTCCGGATGCACTCGATTGCATCCACGCCGCGCTCGATGCCGTGGAGGCGCGCGGTTTCGTCGATGAAAAGGCCATCGGTTTCCAAGGCTCCTCGTGGGGCGGCTACACGGCCGCCTACCTGTTGACGCACAGCGACCGGTTCGCCGCGCTCGCGGGCGGCGCGATCGTCAGCAACATGACCAGCGCCTACGGCGGCATTCGCAATTACTCCGGGCAACCGCGGCTCTTCCAATACGAGCAATCGCAGAGCCGCATCGGCCGCCCGCTCGCCGACGCCCCGGAGCTTTACCTCGCAAACTCGCCGCTCTTCGCGGTGAAAAACGCCCGCGCGCCGTTCCTGATCCTGCACAACGACCGCGATGGCGCCGTGTCGTTTGCGCAGGCCGTGGAGTTTTATCTCTCGCTGCGCCGCCACGACAAACCCGTCTGGCTCTTCAACTATCGCGACGAAGGCCACGGCGTGGCGCGGCTCGCCAACCGCAAGGACTACAGCAGGCGCATGTGGCAGTTTTTCGACCACTACCTGCGCGGCGCGCCCGCACCCGACTGGCTCGAAAAGGGCATTCCCTACCTCGACCGCGACGTGGAAAAAGTGCGGTTCAACGCCGCGCCGTGCGCCGTTGTCGGGCGGGATCGCCGTAGCCCGCCCTCGACAAACTAAAGACCCTCGACCGGGGTCAGCGACCCCGGCTACAACCTGACCATGGATGCTCCGCCCGCGAAATCGTCCCACCCCTGGCGCTGGGTCCCCTCGCTCTACTTCTGCCAAGCTGTGCCCTACGTCGTCGTCGTGACCCTGTCCGTCACGATGTATAAACGGCTCGGCGTATCCAACGCCGACATCGCGTTCTACACGAGCTGGCTTTATCTCCCGTGGGTCATCAAGCCACTGTGGGCTCCTTTCGTGGAGCGCTTCCGCACGAAGCGCTGGTGGATCGTAACGCTCCAGTTTTTCATCGGCGCCGGACTGGCCGCCCTCGCCTTCGCGGTGCCGGGCCCGGATTTCTTCCGCTGGACCCTCGTGGTTTTCTGGCTGCTGGCCTTTAGCGGGGCCACGCACGACATCGCATCCGACGGTTTTTATCTGCTCGCCCTGCCGCCGCACCAACAAGCGGCCTTCGTGGGCATCCGCAGCACGTTTTTCCGCCTCGCCAACATCTCCGGCCAAGGCGGACTGGTCTGGCTGGCCGGCCAACTGGAAACATCCACGGGAAACATCCCCTTGGCTTGGGCGCTGGTCTTCGCGCTGCCGGCGATTTTTTTCATCCTTTTTGCGCTGTATCACCAAGTGTGGCTGCCACGCCCGGCGGACGATGGTCCCGCCCGGGCGGCCAACGCCACTGGCGCGGGCACCGACTGGTTGGCGGCGTTCGCCACGTTTTTTCGCAAGCCCGGCATTATCGCCGCGCTCACCTATATTTTGCTCTACCGGCTCGGCGAGGCACAGTTGGTGAAGCTCATCTCCCCTTTTTTACTGGATACCCGCGCCACCGGCGGATTGGAGCTGAGCACGAAAGAGGTCGGCATCATCTATGGCATGGCGGGGCTGATCGCACTTACGCTGGGCGGGCTGCTCGGCGGCTGGCTGGTCTCCCGGTATGGTTTGAAAAAAATGCTCTGGCTGATGCTCGTCTGCATCCACGCGCCCAACCTCGCCTATGTGTGGCTCGCCTACGCACAACCGTCGGACCTTTGGCTGATTGGCGCCGCGGTATCGGTCGAGCAATTCGGCTACGGCTTTGGTTTCACAGCGTTTGTCGTTTATATGATGATGATTGCCGACGGGCCGCTGCGCACGGCGCACTATGCGATCTGCACCGGCTTTATGGCCCTGGGCATGATGGTGCCCGGCATGTTGTCCGGCGATATTCAAACCTGGCTCGGCTACCCCGGGTTTTTTATCTGGGTGTGCATCGCCACGCTGCCGTCCATCGCCGCGACCGCCTGGATCAGGTCGCAAATTGACCCGGCGTTTGGCAAAAAATCCACCGCTTGATCACGGCTGCTTGAGCAGCGCCCGGGCACCGTCAATCAGCAGGTCCCATTGGAGCGCGGGGCCGGGGTCGATTTTGTTGGTCTGGATGTGGTAGTGGCCGATCACGCCCTGATACTTGGCCAGCGCGGCGTCGGGGAGTTTTTGCGGGAAGACGCGGCCGTCGGTGCCGCGCGGGTAATCGCACTTGAGCTTGGGAAACACCCGGCAGAGCGCCGCGGTGAGCTTGGTGAGCGCGGCGTATTGCTCGGGAGTCAGGTCGTATTGCTCCAACGCCAGGCCTTGCACGGTGTCGCGCACCGGATCGGCCTGCGCCGGGCCGCCCGCGTAGCCGGGCAAGGCGCCAGCGGGCAACCGCAGGCGCGTGTGGCCGGTGGCATCGCGTTGATACCATTGGCCCAGCACCTTGGCGTTGGCGGGCGGATAGGCACCGATGTTGGCAATCTCGATGCCGATGGAGCGGTCGTTGGCGATTGTCGCGTGAAAGGCGCGCTCCTGCAGGTCGAGCGTCTGATAAAGGGTGCCGTCCACATCGAGGAGGAAGTGCACGCTCAGCCGGCGGCGCTGCAGCGTGTCGAAACAAATGCGGCTGAGGCCGCAGCCGTCGTAGTGCAGGACAAACTGGTCCACGGTGGCTTGCAGCGCGGCGAGGCCGGTCGTTCCGTCGGAGGCCGGCGGGCGGGCGGTGAAATTTTCCGGCGGCAGTGCAAGCTTGGGGGACGGCGGCGGCACGTAGGCGTTAAACCCACCGGCATCCTGCCAGGTGACGATGCGGGTGCCCGTGGAAAAAAACTGTCCGGCAACCACGATTTCATCGGCCTGCCGCACCGCGGGCAACGGCGCCTGGGGCGTGGGTTCCGGAACAGGAGTCGGAATCGACTCAGGCACCGATGCCGTCACGGGTGCGGGTGCCGTGCGGCAGCTGGCGAGGAGCACACCCCACAACGCCAGCGCGGGAATCCCCGCGACGGCCCGGCACTTATTTCGCCACCACGAGGGGGAAGCCATTTTTTTTCAGCGCGCGATGCAGCGCGGCGATGTGGGTGCGATCACGCGTCTCGACCGTGCAGACGGCGTGCACCGCGGAGACGTCGGGGCCGCTGAAGGCGCGGTCGTGGGCGATGTCCTTGATGCTCGCGCCGCTCTCGGCGATGACGCGGGTGAGTTGCGCCAGCCCGCCGGGCCGGTCGCTGATGATTGCAGTAAAGCGCGTGAGCCGGCCGTCGTGCACGAGGCCTTGCTCGATGACGCGGCTGAGGATCGCCGGGTCGATGTTGCCGCCGCAGACCACGAGCACGACTTTCTTGCCGCGCAGCTCGGGCAGCTTGCCGGCCATCATCGCGGCGAGCGGCGTGGCGGCGGCGCCTTCGACGACGGTTTTTTCGAGTTCAACCATGCGCAGGATGGCGAGCGCAATGGAGTCCTCGCCCACGCTGACCACCTTGTCCACGTGCCGGCGCGCGAGCGCAAAGGCGTTGGTGCCCACGGTGAGGGTCGCGAGCCCGTCAGCGAGTGTCGGACGCCGCGGCTGGCGCACGGGTTTGCCGGCGCGGAGCGCGGCGGCGTAGTTGCCCGTGGCGGCGCTTTCCACGCCGATGACGCGCACGCGGGGTCGCAGGGATTTCACCGCGAGCGCAAGGCCGGCAATCAAGCCGCCGCCGCCGATCGGGCACACAATGGCGTCGGCATCGCGCACCTGCTCGAGGATTTCCAGGCCGATGGTGCCCTGGCCGGCGATGATGTCGGGGTGATCAAAGCCGTGGATGTAAGTGTAGCCGTGGCTCGCCGACAGCGCATCGGCTTGCGCGCGGGCCTCGATGAAATCCCTGCCCTGCACAATCACGTGCGCACCGAGCCGCTGGCAGGTGGTGATTTTGATGAGCGGCGCGTAGTCGGGCATCACGACCGTGACGGGGATGCCGAGCAGTTTGCCGTGATAAGCGAGGCCGAGCGCGTGATTGCCGGCGCTGGCAGCAACCACCCCGCGCTGGCGGGCGGCGGGCGGGAGCCGGAGCAGGGCGTTGCGGGCGCCGCGCTCCTTGAACGAGCCGGTGCGCTGGAAGTTGTCGAGTTTGCAGACGATCCGCGCGCCGGTGATTTCGGAAAGTGGAATCGATTCCGGGCAGGGCGACACAATCACTCCGCTGGCGATGCGGCGGCGCGCGGCGCGAATATCGGACAAGGTGACAGACATGCGCGCAGTGTGGCGACCGTCGGTGCGATGGAAACATGAAAGACGGACGGGCGGCGCGGTTTAACCGGTAGGGCGGGTCTCCGACCCGCACCCGGCGCCCACCGGCTGGCGCCGATCCAAAAACCCAAAGGGCGGGTCAGAGACCCGCCTTGGTTTAAATCACTCTTTGTGCTCAGAGCCTTCGCGACTTTCCGACGGTGCAGGCGGTCCGTCGTGGTGGCCATGACCGCGGGGTTCGCCGTGGGCGTGGTCTTCCCGCAGCTTCTCCCGCTGTTGTTTTGCGGCGGCCCATTCGGTGTCGCTGATCTTGCCATCACCGTCGGCGTCGACGGCCTTCAAGTGCTGCAAGTGTTTTTCGAGGCGGGCCCGGGCGCGTTGCTCTCCGGCGGCGCGCGCGGCGGCACGTTCTTCCTGGTCGAGCCGGCCGTCGTTATTGGCGTCGAATTTTCCGAGCAACCAGCCTTCGCGGAATTGCGGGCCTTTATGCCCGGGGCCGAAAGCGTGCCGTTGGTGTTGTTTATGTTGCTTGCCACGCTTGCCGTGATCGGCGCGCTCGCCGCGGATTTTTTGCTTCACCGCGGCGCGGGCCTCGGCCTTTTCAGCGGCATCGAGCTGGCCGTCGCCGTTCTTGTCGAATTTCTTGATCCACTCCGCGCGGCGGGGAGACGGAGCGGCTGGTTCGGCTGCGGGCGCCACGGGGGCGGGCGTCGGTGCGGCCTCTTGCGCGGTGGCCGCGGCACCGGCGGCGAGGAATAGCGTTGCTGACAGGAGCAGCTGGGTTAAATCAGGCGTTTTCATGGGTAACAGGATTGGGTTATGGTTAGATTCACCCGCCATGACGCCGGCTCCGGTCGGCGGTTACGTCCTCTCCTGAAATCCGCGCCCACATGTATCAAGTCACCTTCTCCGAGCAGAGCCTCCACGAGCTGAACCAGCTCGACCAGCTCACGCAGCTGGGGCTCATCGAGCCCATCAGCAACCTGAAGCCCGCCGATCTCGCCAACCCGCGCGAGCCGCTCGGCCGTTTCCACCGCGGCGGCAAGGAGTTCTACCGGTTGCGCGCCGGCGACTATCGTTTCTATTTCGAAGCGCTGGGGGAGTCCCTGCACACCCACTACATCCTGCACAAAAACTCCCTCGAGGACTTCCTGTTGCGCAACAAGCTGCCGGTCTCGGAGCAACAGCTGGTGGAGCAACACTCCAAGTTCTGGAAGTATCTCGAGAGCCTAACCAAGAAATAATCCCATGGCGACCCCTCCCCAGCCGCCGGATTCGGACCGTTCCGATCCGCAAAATCCCTATCACGTCTCGCAGGCCAGCCGGATTTATTTCCTGCCCAACCTGATGACGGCGGGCAACCTGTTCTGCGGCTTCGTCGCCGTCATCCACTGCATCCAGGCACGCCTCGCCGAGACCACCGGCGGCGAATATCTGGGCAGCAGCTCGGCCGACCACTACCGGCATGCGGTATGGTTTATTTTCGGCGCCGCGGCGTTTGACATGCTCGACGGCCGGCTCGCACGCATGGGTGGCCGCGAATCGCTCTTCGGCGCGGAATTCGACTCCCTGGCCGATGTCATTTCCTTCGGCATCGCCCCGGCGCTGATGGTGTTTTTCCTCATCCTCTCGCCGACGCAGGGCTACGAGGTGTTTCGCAACATCGGCTGGTTCCTCGGCTTCGTCTACCTGCTCTGCGCCGCCATCCGGCTGGCGCGTTTCAACGTCATCACCAACCCCCTGCTCCACCGCGACAAGCACGAGACCTCCAAGGACTTCGTCGGCCTGCCCGTCCCGGCCGCTGCGGCCACGGTCGCCTCGCTCGTGCTCTTTTTGCTCTACCTCGCCGAAAACGACAAGTCCCTGCACCGCGCCGCCTTGGCGCTGCCGCCCCTCATGGGCCTGATCGCCATCCTCATGGTCAGCAGTATCCGCTATCCCAGCGGCAAAAACGTCGACCTGCAGACCAAGACCCGGTTGCTGCCCTTTGTGGCGTTCCTGATTTTCATCGGCGCCGTGGTTCTGTTCAAGGAAGTCGCCCTGCTCTGCGCCACCCTCGGCTACATCTTCTTCGGCCTCATCCGCCAAATCCGCCGCAACCGGCGGCTGAAGCACGCCCCGAATT
Organism: uncultured Opitutaceae bacterium; assembly: GCA_964525935.1. GTDB lineage: Bacteria > Verrucomicrobiota > Verrucomicrobiia > Opitutales > Opitutaceae > UBA2377. The sequence continues at coordinate 111,162 of CAZGJZ010000005.1, forward strand.
CCGTGTGAGCAAGCTCCGAGTCCCGGACCAATAACCCGGGGCCTGCGAATAACCCGCCACTTGTTGGCTCAACCGGCAAAGTTCTTCACAATGCTTTTGTCCAACTTCCACGACTGAAAACCGGCAGTTACTGGTCTTTTTGGCTGCCTATATGAATACGGATAGAATTACTTATTGAACCTGTATTCTTTTAGACTTTGTTAGTTTCTCGAAGCATCCTTCGCCCCGCACCCATGAAATTCAAAATCAACCGCGACCACTTCGCCAACGGCCTGGCCCAAGTGCTCAACGTGGTCGGCTCCAAAGCCACCATGCCGATCCTGAGCAATGTGCTCATCGAAGCGGAGAAGGACCAGATTTCCCTCACCACGACCAACCTCGACCTCGGCATCCGCTGCAAGATCAAGGCTGAGGTCAAGGAGACCGGGTCTGTCACCTTGCCGGTCAAGCGCCTCGCCACGATCGTGCGCGAGCTGCCCAACGTCGATGTCACGGTCGACGCCTCGCCGAATCATCAGGTCAAACTCGCTTCCGGCGGCTCCAATTTCCGCATCATGGGCATCGGCAAGGAAGAGTTTCCACCGCTGCCGGAGTTCGGCGACGAAAAGTCCTACACCCTCGAGCAGGCCGAGCTCACCACGATGCTCAAGAGTGTCGCCTACGCGCAGTCCTCCGACGAGACGCGCTACATCCTCAACGGCGTCTATTTCAACTTCAAGGACGGCAAACTCTCCCTCGTGGCCACCGACGGCCGCCGCCTCGCGCTGGTTTCGAAGGAACTCGATGTGCCCGCCAACAGCGCCGGCGCCATCATTCTCCCCGCCAAGACCGTGGGCGAACTCCTCCGCCTCCTCGACAAGGGCGAGAAGCTGAAGATCAATTTCAACGACCGCCGGGCCGCGTTCCAGATCGCGACCGACAAGGATGGCAGCGGCCTAGTCGACAGCGTTTATCTCTACTCGAAGGTCGTCGAGGGCAACTACCCGAACTACCAGCAGGTCATCCCGAAAGAGACGCACCAGCGCATCAAGCTGGAGCGCGAGCTCTTCCTCCAGTGCGTGCACCGCGCCGCGCTCGTCTGCTCGGAGAAATCGAATTCCGTCAAAATCAAGCTCACCAGCAACCTCCTCGAGATCACGGCGCAGAGCCCGGATTTCGGCGAAGCGCATGAGTCGATGGCGATCGGCTACAGCGGTCCCGACCTGCAGGTCGCGTTCAATCCCGCTTTCGTGATGGATCCGCTCCGCGCGCTCACAAAGGACGAGGTGTTCTTTGAAGTGAAGGACGAGGTGAGCCCCGGGGTCTTCAAGACGCTCGAGAGCTTCATCTGCGTCATCATGCCGGTGCGCCTGAGCTGATCGTTTTTTGTCTTTGCGTGGCCGGACTGTCCGGCTGCTGATGCATTCGGCTGCGGAAGAAAGCTTCCGCAGTCACCGCCATCCGCGAAGACCGCAGCACCATGGAGCTCACCTATTTTATTCTCGCGGCGATGATCGCCTCGCTCGTCCTGGTGCAGATCAACCAGCGGCTGGGTTCGCCGGTGATTGCACTCTGCAACCGCTGGATTCGCTGGGCGGTGTTTGGTTTCGGCGGCGCTTATATTTGCCGCGATTTCGCGTTCATCGACCGGCCTTTTTGGGTGCTCGTGGTGTTGTTTTTGCTCGGGTGGTTTTTGATCGAGACGCTCTACAACTGGCTCGGTATCCAGGCCCTGAGCGTCAGCCCGCTGCCGCTTTTCCCGCGCTACGCCGCCAACCCCGGCGGCGAGGAATGGCCCACGCAGCCGCGCCTGCTCAAAATCCGCGACTGGCTGCGCGCGCAGGGTTTCAAGCCGGTGCAGTCGCTCAAGGCCGAAATCGGCGGCGGCATTTACCTGCGCACGTCGGTTTATCAGGACGCGACGGCGCGCACGCGCATCCAGGTCACGTTTCTCCCGCAACCCGGCGGGGCGATCGGCGTCTGTTATTCGCTGGCTTCGGTGACGAGCAGCGGCAGCCGGTTTGTGACGGACAACTTCTACATCCCCTTTGCCGGCTTCTATCCCGAAAACTGGCTGGTGGAGCGTTTGCCGATGCGTCGCTCCCTCTCCCGCATGCTGGCGCGTCATCGCGCCCGTCTCGCCCGGGAAACCTTGGTGCCATTCGAGACCGATCCGCTGGCGGACCTCAACGGCCAGCAGCACGAGCTCGACCAGCTCAACACGCAGCTCGGCTTTTTGAACCCGCACGCCGAGCGCGAGGAATTTGGCAAGATCACCCAAGCCGGCCGCTACCGCGTCTGGAAGGAAATCTGGATGCTCGACTACCTCGGCCGCGCCGCGAGGTATCAGTAAGAGTTTCCGCTGTGAGCGAGGTCGGCGACCTCGAGGCGGGAGCTCACCCGCCGATGTAGCTCATCTCGACCTTCGCGCGCGGTTCTTTCTTGGCGAGGAGGTCGGCGCGTTCGTCGGAGTAGCGGTCGTGGCGACCGCGCCAGATGCCGGCGATGAAATCCGCCAGCGCCCCATCGTCCGCGCCTTGGCGCAAGGTGCCTAGCACGTCGTGCCCGGCGGCGGCGAAAAGGCAGGTGTAGAGTTTGCCGTCGGCCGACAGGCGCGCGCGGTGGCAGTCTTTGCAAAACGGCTCCGTCACCGAGCTGATGATGCCGATCTCGCCCCGGCCGTCGCGGTAGCGGTAGCGCGAGGCGACTTCGCCGCGGTAGGCGGGGCCGACCGGCTCCAGCGGCCAGCGCGCGTGGATCTGTTCAATGATCGCCAGCGCCGGCACGACCTGCGCCGACGACCAGTGGTTCGTGTTGCCCACGTCCATGAACTCGATGAACCGCAAGGGATGGCCGCGTTCGCGAAAGTAGGCACAGAGCGCGGGAATCTCGGCGTCGTTTACCCCGCGCTGCACGACGCAGTTGATCTTCACGGGCAACCCGAGCGCGGCGGCCGCATCGATGCCGCGGAGCACCCGCGCCACGCTGAAGCCGAGGCCGTTCATCCGGCCGGCGGTGGCTTCGTCGAGGGAATCGACGGAGACGTTGAGGCGGTCGAGCCCGGCGGCGCGCAGGGCGGGCGCGGATTTTTCCAAGAGCCAGCCATTGGTGGTCAGGGCGACGTCAGGCACGCGCAGGTCCTGTTTGAGGGCGCGCACCAAGTCCGGCACGTCGGCACGCAGGAGTGGTTCGCCGCCGGTCAGCCGCACTTTTTCCACGCCGAGCGCTTGGAACGCGCGCACGATCCGCGTGAGCTCGTTGAGCGCCATCAGTTGCGGATCCTTCAAAAACGCGTGGCCGGCGCCGAAAACTTCCTTCGGCATGCAGTAGGGACAGCGGAAATTGCAGCGGTCCGTGACCGAAATGCGCAGGTCGCGCAGCGGGCGGGCAAAGGTGTCGCGGAGTTCCAAGGCCATGAACATCCAAGGAAACACAGCCGGTCGCCGGAGGCAAAGCCCTCGTTTGGTAATAAAAACCTCCGCTCCTCGCTTTCCCTTCGTCCGGACTATGTTCAAGTTGGGCCGCCCGCATGCTGACCCCGACCGAAGCCGAGAGGCTCATCCTCGAAAAAATCGCGCCGTTTCCCACGGAGAAGTGCGCGCTCGCGGATGCGCACGGCCGCGTGTTGCGCCAGCCACTCTGCGCCGACCGGGATCTGCCGCCATTCGACCGCGTCACGATGGACGGCTACGCGCTGCGCCACGCCGAGTGGGCGGCGGGGCGCCGGACTTTTCAAATCGAGGGCACCCAAGCCGCGGGCATGCGGCCTTTCAAGCTGGGCGCCGCACCGGGTGCGTGCATCGAAATCATGACCGGGGCCGTCCTGCCGGAAGGCGCCGATTGCGTCGTCCCCTACGAGTTCACCACCAAGGACCAGAAAACCAGTGGCACGCATGACGTGACCCTGGCCGAAGATGCGGCGCTGCGTCCTGGGGCCGCGGTGCATGCGCGCGGGAGTGATCACGGCGCGGGCACGCAGATCGTGGCGGCGGGCGCGCGGCTTTCGGGGCGGGAGATTGCGGTGGCCGCGTCGTGCGGGTTTGCGCAGCTTCAAGTCGTGCGGCAGCCGAAGATTGTCGTGATCGCGACCGGTGATGAGCTGGTGGACGTCGAGACTGACGTGGCGCCCCACCAGGTGCGACGCAGCAACGATTACGCGCTGCGCGCGGCGTTGATCGCGGCGGGGTTTCCCCGCGTGGAGCGGTTTCTGTTGCATGACATGCGGCACGAGATCGAACACCAGCTCTGGCACTTGCTCGCGGAATTCGACGTCGTGCTGCTGGCGGGTGGTGTCTCGAAGGGAAAATTCGATTTTCTGCCCGACGAACTCGACAAGCTGGGTGTGCGCAAAGTTTTCCAAGGCGTGGCGCAGCGGCCGGGCAAACCGTTCTGGTTCGGGGTTTCCGCCGACGGCAAACCGGTCTTCGCGCTGCCGGGCAATCCCGTTTCGGCCTACACCTGCCTGCACCGCTACGTCTTGCCGGCGCTCGCGCACGCCAGTGGCCAGCCGCCCGCGGTTTCGCGCCAGGTGGCGCTGGCGGCGGCATTCACTTTCAAGGCGCCGCTCGCCTGCCTGCTACCGGTGCGACTCACGAGCGGACCGCGCGGCGAACTGCTGGCTGCACCGGATCCGAGCAATACGTCGGGCGATTTCGGCGGGCTGGTGGGCACCGATGGCTTTGTCGAGCTGCCGCCCGGGCCGCGGGAGTTTCCGGCGGGCACGGTGGCGCGGTTTTTTGCGTGGGCCTGAAAAAATTTGCGCCCCGCCGGCTTTGCGCGAACCTGTGCCCCGTATGCTCTCCCACCTCGACGCGAAAGGCCGGCCCTCGATGGTCAACGTCGGCGACAAACCCGTGACCCGGCGCACCGCGCACGCCGTGGCGGTGGTTTTGCTGCCGCCGGAGCTCGCGGCGCTCCTACGCGACGGCGACATCGCCACGAAAAAGGGCGCGATCTTTCAAACCGCCAGCCTCGCCGGCGTGATGGGTGCGAAGCAGACGAGCAGTCTCATTCCGCTCTGTCACCCGTTGCCGCTGGATGACTGCCAGATCGAGATCGTGCCTTCCGCCGACGGGCGCGAGGTGACGATCCACTGCCGCGCGGAAACGCACGCGAAGACTGGCGTCGAAATGGAGGCGCTGACCGGTGCGAGCGTCGCGGCGCTCACACTTTACGACATGGGCAAGGCCGTGAGCCACGGCATCGTCATCCGCGAAATCCGCCTGCTCGAAAAAACCGGCGGCAAGCGCGATTACCGCGCCGCAGCGGCGCCATGAAGCTCACCATCCAATATTTCGCGCTCCTGCGCGAGCAGCGCGGCTGCACGCAGGAAACCCTCGAGACCGCAGCCGCGACACCGGAGGCGCTCTACGGCGAATTGCGCGCGCGCCATGGTTTCACGCTGCCCGCTGACCGCGTGCGCGCGGCGGTGAACGGCGAATTCGTCTCCGCGTCTGCCGCGCTCAAGGCGGGTGATACCGTGGTGTTTATTCCGCCCGTGGCGGGTGGTTGAGGACGAGCCATGTTTAAAATTTCGCACGAGCCATTGGACTTGGTGGTGTTGAAGACCGGGTTGCTGGACGCCCGCGCCGGGGCGTGCGTGACCTTCGAAGGCTGGGTGCGCGACCACAACGAAGGCCGGCCCGTCCAGGCGCTGGACTACGAGGCCTATGCCGAACTCGCCGAGAAAGAAGGCGGGCTCATCCTCGCCGAAGCCCGCGCCCGGTTTGCCGTGCAAACCCTCGTGGCCGTGCACCGGGTCGGCGCACTGCGGATCGGTGACCTCGCGGTCTGGGTGGGCGTGAGCGCGGCGCATCGCGGGCCGGCATTTGACGCCTGCCGTTACGTCATTGACGAGGTGAAGGCGCGGGTGCCGATCTGGAAAAAAGAGCATTACACCACGGGCGCGAGCGAGTGGATCAACTGCGCCACGCGCGGCCCGGCGGCGGCTGGGGCGCAAATGGCAAAAAAAAGCTAAATTTTTTGGCGGGCGGATTTCGCCTCGTATCGCCGGACCAGAGGTTTATTTGAAAGGGCATGCTGATGTTTGCCGTCACCACGATGGAGAAGCTGCAAAAGGTGCCCGTTCAGTTCTGGCTGAAGGTCATCGTGTTCCTGGCCATGTTCATTTTGGGGGTGCTCCTCCTGCGCCGACTCGCCGGCATGAACAAGGCGGTCCTCGGCGGCATCGTCTTTATTCTCCTGAGCATGTGGGTCTTTACCTGGGTTTATGAGCGCAACGAGCCGGCTTGGGCGACGCCGGTCGTCGAGCGGCTGGCGGGCTTTTTGCCTTCGAAGGGCACCGCCCAGAAGCACGCCGTGCCACCGCACTGAGACCAGGTGCCACCGCGGCATATGACACCGCGGGCATGCGAAACAATTTGGTTTCACGCCGCCCGCCCGGCTAGTATGGTGACCTTCTATGGCCAAAACGCACTCTGACATCGGACTCATCGGACTCGCTGTGATGGGTCAGAACCTCGCGCTCAACATCGCCGACCACGGCTTCCGTATCTCGGTCTATAATCGCACCACGGAAAAAACCGACAAGTTCGTCGCCGAGAACCCAAATACGCCCGGCGGCGTCGTCGGCACCAAGACCCTGCAGGAGTTCGCCGCTTCCCTCGCGAAGCCGCGCAAGGCCATCATTCTCGTCCAGGCCGGCAAGCCCACTGATGCCGTGATCGACGGTCTCGCCGCCGTATTCGAGCCGGGCGACATCATTATCGACGGCGGCAACGCGCTGTGGACGGACACGATCCGCCGTGAAAAGGCCTTGAAGGAAAAGAATCTCCGCTTCATCGGCTCCGGCGTGTCCGGCGGTGAGGAAGGCGCGCGCTTCGGCCCGTCGCTCATGCCCGGCGGCGAGTTCGCCGCGTGGCAGGAGCTTAAGCCCATTTGGGAAGCCGTCGCCGCCAAGGTCGACGCCAAGACCGGCCGCCCGCTCATGGGTGCCACCCCCGGCAAACCTGTTTCCGGCGGCGTGCCCTGCACGACCTACATCGGCGAAAACGGCGCGGGCCACTACGTGAAGATGGTCCACAACGGCATCGAGTATGGCGACATGCAGATGATCTGTGAGGCCTACGCGCTCATGTCCGGTCTCCTCGGCCTCAAGGCCGCCGAGATGGGCGAGATTTTCTCCGAGTGGAACCGCGGCGCGCTCGACAGTTTCCTCATCGAGATCACGGCCGACATCCTCAAGCAGAAGGATCCGGCGAATAAGAAAAAAGCCTTCGTCGACGTCGTCCTCGACACCGCCGGCCAGAAGGGCACAGGCAAGTGGACCTCGACCAACGCGCTCGACATGGGCGTCCCCGCGCCGACGATCGCCGAGGCCGTGTTTGCCCGCTGCATCTCCGCCATCAAGGAAGAGCGCGTCGCCGCATCGAAGATTCTCAAGGGCCCGGGCCGCAAATACCGCGGTTCCAAAAAGGCCCTCGTGCAGGCCATCCACGACGCGCTCTACTGCTCGAAGATCTGCTCCTACGCGCAGGGCTTCCAGCTCATGCGCACCGCCCAGCAGGAATACGGCTGGAAGCTCAGCTTCGGCGAGATCGCCCAGATCTTCCGCGGTGGCTGCATCATCCGCGCCGCGTTCCTCCAGAAGATCACCGAGGCCTACGCGCGGAACCCGAACCTCGCGAACCTCCTGCTCGACCCGTATTTCAACAAGACCGTGAAGCAGGCGCAGGCCAACTGGCGCAAAGTCGTGTCGCTCGCCGCCGAGTGTGGCGTGCCGGCGCCGACCTTCTTCTCGGCGCTCAGTTACTACGACAGCTACCGCTCGGCCCGCCTGCCGGCCAACCTGCTCCAGGCGCAGCGCGACTACTTCGGCGCGCACACCTACGAGCGCACCGACAAGCCCCGCGGCAAGTTCTTCCACGTCGACTGGCCCGAGCCGTCCCGTCCGCAGCTGGAGGCGTAAGCCTTCACGCAGGTTGACGAAACCCCGATGGGCTGGCCCCATCGGGGTCGCGTGGCCACGAAAACCGTAGTAGCGAACCTCAACGGCTCCCGGCTGGTCTTTTCCCGGACGAACGGGGTGTTACTTTCGCTCACTGAGCCGGAAGGCAACCGCCTCATCGACACGGTGCCGGCGCTCGGGGGCCTCATCGACCTCGCTTGTCCGCTGAAGGAATTTGGTCCCTTCCGCCTCGCGGCGCGCTTTTCCCGCGGCTGCAAGTTTGAGGTCAATGCCACGGCGATCACCGTGCGTTATCCGCGGCTGGGCGGCAGTCGCACCGACGTGGATTGGAACGGGCGCGTGGCGGCAGCCGTGACTATCTCGGCCCACGAGGATGGGCGCTCGCTGGTTTTTGAGGCGGAGGTGGAAAACCACAGCCTGATCCATCTGCCGCAGATTCTTTTCCCGGACTTTGGCGGGCTGCTCCCGCTTGCGGGGCCGGAACGGACCTGGTTCCGGCAGGGCGGCGTCAAGATGCGACCGTTTCTGGAGTTGAACGGCGCGCAAAATTTCGGGGTAAACCAGTTTTGGCGCGGCACGTGGTGGGAATTCTTCGAGCCGGGCAATGGCTGGTGGGGCGGCACTTCACTCGGGCGCTGGTCGCACTTCGGCAGCCAGGAGGCCGGCCTGGGCATTTTCGAGACTGGCTGGCACCCGGCGCCCGAACACGCCGTGCTCCTGCGCGTGCCGGAAGACGAACCCACCCGGGCCCGGCTCTGCTTTTCCCGCGAGCTGACAAAATGGGATCAGCTCGCCGGCCAGATCCGGACCAAGCCTGGCGAAGGCGTGGCCCCGGGGAAAACCTGGCGGAGTGCCCGCTTTGTCGTGACGCCGCACGCCGGCAGCTGGCCGCACGGGATCGCGACCTACCGCCGGCACGTCCGCCAGCAAACCTGCGCCACACTCACGCCGCACGTGCGGGAGGACCTGGGGTTCCGCACGGTGTTCATGTTCGAGATGCAGGAGTTCAACCCCAAGCGCTGCCACTTTCGCTGGAAGGATTTGCCCCGGCTGGCCCGAGAATCACGTGCATTGGGGATCCGTGAGCTCAACGTCTGGAACGGCCTCGAAGCGTTCAAGCTGCCGCTGCAATTGCAGCCACTCTTGGGAACGCGCGCCGAGTTCGCGCGCGCCATGCATGAATGTCGTGCGCTCGGCGTGAACGTCTCGCTGATGATGTCGATCAACACGCTCGATGCCGAAACCGGAAAACGTTTTGGCACGGGTGGAAAAACTGACGCGGGCTGGAGTTACCACACCGAGGCGATTCCCACCATCAACCCGGGTTACTATGTTTCCTACGCGGGCTATGGCGTGGATACCTCCAACCGTAAGTGGCAGGCGGAGGTGCTGCGGGGCGTGCGACGGTTGCTGAAGCTCGCGCCTTTTTCCATTTGCTGGGATCAATACGTCGCCGGGCAGAAGGACCGCAGCGTCGATGAACTCGCGCGCGCTATTTATGAAAGCTCCCGCGAGCACACGCCGCTTGCGACGTTCAGCGGCGAGAGCACGGCCAGCCTCGAGGCGGAGTCACAGGTGCTGCACTATACGTGGAACTGGCGCAGCGACGTCCTCCTGCTCTTCCGCTCCGCTCACCGGCAGCCGGACTACGCGGCGCCGGCGCTCAGCGTGTGGCGGGCGCCACGGTTGAATTTCAATGTCGAGGACGATCCCGTGCGCATCCTGAAGGGCTTTGCGGATAATTTTTACCTGAATTTCCTGACGCGGCGGCGCAACGGCATCTGGGGCAGTGGCGAGTTCAGCGAACATCCCGCGCTGGTGAAATTGCTGGCGCGCCTCGCCCGGCTGCGCCGGCGTTACCTGGATTTTTTCACCGAAGGAGAAGCGCTGGGCGAAGGTTTGGTGCGCGAGGAAGTCGCCGGCCTCCACACCGCGGGCTACCGCCTCGGCAACCGGTTGTTGCTCTTCGTGGTGGACGAGCGCCATAGCGGGCGTCCGGGCAAGGCAACGCTGACGATCAATTTCCCCCGCTGGGTGCCCGGGGTCGGCGCCACAGTTCAGGGCGAGGAAGTTTCGCTGGAAGGCAAAATGACGAAGCGCGTTTTCCGCACCCGGCCGCTGGTTACGCTAAGGCTGGCTGCGCTGCGGCCCGGTGAAATGCGCTGCTTCATGCTACAGCCCGCGGCCAGCGGCAGGTAAGTTCATGGGTATACCCTAGAACTCGGCGCGGGTTCACTCCCGGCGGCCATCCGGTTGAATTCTCTCATGCGTCAATTCGTCTGCTTTTATTTCTTTCTCGGTCTGCTGGCTGGCTGGCTGTCGGCCGAGGAACCGGGTCGTCCGCCCACCCATGTTCCGCCCAATCCCGCCTTCGTCGCGGTCACAGATGTGGCCGGCTTGCCGCGGGTGCTGTTGATCGGAGATTCCATCTCCATCGGTTATACCTTGCCCGTGCGCGCGGCGCTGGCGGGCCGGGCGAATGTCCACCGGCCGCCGGAAAACTGCGGCAGCACGATCAGCGGCCTGCGCTCGCTCGACCTCTGGCTCGGTGACGGCCGCTGGGATGTGATTCATTTCAATTTCGGTTTGCACGACCTGAAGTATCTCAACGCCCAGGGAAAATACGTCCCGCCCGAGCAGGGCAGACAAGTGACGCCCCTCGCGCAATACGAAGCCAACCTGCGCGCGTTGGTCGCGCGGCTGCAACGCACCGGTGCGAAATTGATCTTCGCCACGACGACGCCCGTGCCGGCGGGCACGACCGGCCGCGTGGAGCACGATGAAATCGCCTACAACGCGGTGGCGCGGCGCGTCATGCACGAAACCGGCGCGGCGATCGCCGATCTGCACGCGGTGGCCGCGCTGCACCAAACCGAGTGGCAGCAGCCGCAGAACGTGCACTTCACGCCGGATGGCTACCTCAAGCTGGGTGAAGTCGTTGCCGCCAGCATCGTGGCGGCGCTGCCTGTGCCGGTGGCGAATCCCGAGCCGCGCTCGACGCCCTGAGCGTTGCGCGAAGGGCGCGGCGGTTTACTGCAGCCACACCTGCTCGAACGGCCCGAGGGCGAGGAGATTGTCCGCCCAGCCGTGCACGCGCGGGTCCATCAGGTATTGGTTCGTGTAGTAATAGATCGGCAGGATCGGCATCGCATCGGTCAGGATTTTTTCCATCTGCTGCATCAGCTCGATGCGCCTGGCCTGGTCGTTGGTGTGCATGACCTCGTCGTAGAGGCGGTCGTATTCCGGGTCGGACCAGCCGGTGCGGTTGAAACCGGAATCCTTTGTGAACACGCGCAGGAACTGCGAGGGGTCGTAGGGCTCCATGATCAGGCCGGCGCGGCAGATCTGGTAAAATCCGTGCTGCATATTGGACAAATAAACCTTCCATTCCTGGTTCTCGAGTTTGAGCTCAATGCCGAGTTCGCGCTTCCAAACCTGCTGGAGCGACTCGGCGATGGCGCGGTGGTTTTCCGCGGTGTTGTAGAGCAGCGTGATGGGCGCGAGGCCCTTGCCGCCGGGATAGCCGGCCTCGGCGAGCAGGCGGCGGGCTTCGTCGTAGTCGAGCCTGGTGCGCGCGTGGCTCACGTAGCCACCGAGACCCTCGGGCGTAAAATGGTAGGCGGGAATTTCGCCGGCGAGCGTGACGTTGCGCACGAGGCTTTCGCGGTCGACCGCCATCGCCAGCGCCCGGCGCACGCGCACGTCGTCGAACGGCGCCTGCTTCACGTTGAAGTTGAAATAATAGACGCCGGAATACGGCGTGATGTGGAGCTTTTCCGGTGCTTCGCGGCGATAGACGGCGATCTTGGTGAGCGGCACGCGTTCGGTCTTGTGGAGCTGGCCGGAGCGGAACGCGGCTTCCTCGGTGGGCTGGCTCTCGATGGGGATAAAGCGGATGCCATTCAGCTTCACGGTGGCGCGGTTCCAGTAGGTCGGGCTCTTGGCGACCGCAACGAAGCTGTTGGATTCCCACGCCTTCAAGACGAAGGCACCGTTGCCCACGTGATTGCCGGCCCGGGTCCACTTGTTGCCGGGCAGCAGCGGGTCGCCGAATTTTTCGATCACATGGAGCGGCACCGGATACCACGAGCGCGAGGCCATGGTCTTCAACAGGAAGGGCGCCGGGTAGCGCAGGCGAACCTCAAGCGTGCGGTCGTCGATCACCCGAAAACCCACCGTGGAAAAATCCTTCGTCTTGCCGTTATGGTAATCCTCGGCGCCGACGACGAGGTAGAGCTGGTCGGCGTTGTCGGAGGCGAGTTGCGGTGAAAGCAGGCGGCGGAATGAACCGTAGAAATCCTTCGCGGTCAGCGGCACGCCGTCGGACCACGTGAGCCCGGCGCGCAGGTGAAAGGTGTAAACCAGGCCGTCCGGCGAAATTTCCCAGCGCTCCGCGGCACCGGGGTGGGCCTCGAGCGTGACGGGATCGCTGCGCGTGAGACCCTCGAACAGCGTCGCGGTGATGTTGCGCTCCGGGATGCCGGTGATCGTCTGCGGGTCGAGATCGGAGGGCTCCGCGCCGTTGCCGACGAGCATGATGCCGTCGCGCGTGGCCTGATCGACCAGCGTCTCACGCTTGCTGCAGCCGGCGAGCAGAAGGCCACCAAGCATCAGAAGGCGGAGAAAAAGGTTCGGGAAGGTCTTCATGGAAAAAGGGAAGGCTGGGCGTGGGCTGCGGCTTAGGGTGGATGATTGGACGGCTTCAAACCGGTTTCAGTGCCTCGCGATCCTTGGCCGCGCGGCGGTGGCGGGCAACCTGTCTTTCATGCCCGAGGCACTTGCGGTCCGGTTGGTTGTGCTGGTCTTCGCGATCCTTTACGTGGTCGCGCGCATCCAGGATGCCATCCCGCCGCGCAATCCGTTGAAGGAACTGGCGCAGCTGCGCCAGCATGAGGCGGCGTTGATCGAGCGTCAGGATGCGGCCGCCTTCGCGGCATGACACATTAATTTCGGTGGTGAGTGGCGGTTTAGCCAAAAAAGCACCAGTTTGTTGACCACTCATCGCATGACTGCCCGCGTCCCCCCCGCTTACACGTTTACACCCGATCAAATCGAGGCCGAGACCACGCGCCTCCTCGCCTCGCTCATGCACGTCGAGTGCGACCCGCGCGGCCGGAAGTGGAACTACGACACCTGCCGGGCCATCGCCCCGCTCACGCTGGAGATCAACCAGCTGAAAAAGGAGCGGGATGCCGTCATCCTCACGCACTCTTACGTCGAGCCCGAGATCGTCTACGGCGTGGGCGATTTCAAGGGTGACTCGTATTACCTCAGCCTCATGGCCAAGCAGGCGCGCGCCAAGGTGATCGTGTTTGCCGGCGTGGTCTTCATGGCCGAGACGGCGAAAATCCTTTCGCCCGATGCCACCGTGGTCGTGCCGGACCGCGATTCCGGTTGTTCGCTGGCCGACTCGATCACTGGCGAAGGCGTGCGGAAGCTGAAGGCGCTTTATCCCGACGCGACCGTGGTCTGCTACATCAACAGCACCGCCGAGGTGAAAGCGGAGAGCGACGTGTGCGTCACCTCGGGCAACGTTTACGACATCGTCGCCGGCCTGCCGGCGCAGCGCATCCTCTTCGTGCCCGACCGGCTCATGGCGGAAAACGTCCGCAGCGAGCTGCGCCAGCGCGGCGTGGCCAAGGAGATCATCTCCTCCGACGGCACCTGCATGGTCCACGACGAGTTTACCCCCGCGCAGATCGCGCAGGCGCGCGCGCAGTTCCCCGGGCTCAAGGTCGTCGTCCATCCCGAGTGCACGCCCGAGGTCGCGGCGGTCGCGGACTTTGTGGGCAGCACCGGTGCGATGATGAAATACGTGAAGACCACGACGGCACCGTATTTTCTGCTGCTCACCGAGTGCGGCCTTGTGAGCCGGCTTGAGGTTGAGTCCCCGGAGAAAAACTTTATCGGTGGCTGCCGCATGTGCCCCTACATGAAGCTTAACTCGCTGGAAAAAATCCGCGATGCGCTCGCCGCGCCACGGCCCGATCAGATCGTGACGCTCGACGAAGACCTCCGCCGCCGCGCCGCCCGCTGCATCGAACGCATGTTCGAACTCGCCCCGAAGGACTGATCGCCTCGCGCCCTGGTAACGCATTCTATTACAAACTCCCCATGCTCACCCCCCGCACCGACCACTTGATCGACCTCGCACTGGAAGAAGACGCCGGGCTGGGCGATGTCACCAGCCGCGCGATTTTTTCCGGCGCCCATCGCAGCCGCGCGATCATCGACGCCAAGCAGGATCTGGTGGTCTGCGGCCTGGAAGTCGCCGCGCGCGTCTTCACGCGCGTCGATCCGGCACTCAAGACTACGCTCCTCGCCCGCGATGGCGACCGCGTCAAACGCGGCGCCGCCGTCCTGCGCATCGCCGGTCCCACGGCGGCGCTCCTCACGGCCGAGCGCACCGCACTCAATTTCCTCCAGCGCCTCAGTGGCATCGCCACGCAGGCCCGGCGTTATGCCGACGCCGTGGCGGGCACGGGTGTCCGGATCGTCGACACGCGCAAGACTACACCCGGCTGGCGCGCGCTGGAGAAATACGCCGTCCGCACCGGCGGCTGTTTCAACCACCGCTCCTCGCTCGGTGAGCACGTCCTCATCAAGGACAACCATATCGCCGCCGCCGGCTCGCTCACCAAGGCCGTGAAACTCTGCCGCGCCGCCGCGCCGCACCTGGCCAAGATTGAAGTCGAGGCGAAGACGTCCGCCGAGGTGAAGGAAGCCTGCCGTGCCGGCGCCGATGTGATTCTGCTCGATAACATGACGCCCGCCGGGGTCCGCGCTGCGGTCGCAATTATCGCGGGCCGCGCCACGGTTGAGGTTTCCGGTGGCGTCAAATTCGACACGCTCCGCGACTACGCGCTGCCCGGCGTCGATGTCATCAGCATCGGCGCCCTCACCCACTCCGCCATCGCGGCCGATCTGAGCCTCGACTTGCAACCCGCGCGTGCGCGCCGATGAAAACCATCCGCACCGATTGTCTCGTGCTCGGCGCCGGTCTCGCCGGTTCGGCCTATGCACTGCACGCGGCGCGTGCCGGCCTGAAGGTTGAGCTTCTCTCGCTCGCGGCGCCGTTGCAGGCCAACAGTGACTGGGCCCAGGGCGGCATCATCTACGACACCGCGCCTGATCCCGCGCAGCTCGCGCGCGATATCCTCGATGCCAGCGACGGCACGGCGAATCCGGCGGCGATCGACCAACTTGTGCGCGAAGGCCCGTCGGCGGTGAAGGAGCTGCTGCTCGACGAACTCGCGGTCGGTTTCGATCGCGAGACCGATGGCGCGCTGCACCTCACGCGCGAAGGTGGGCATCGTGAGCGCCGGATTATCCACACCAAGGATGCGACGGGTCACTCGATCCTTTCGGCCGTGGCGCTGCGCGTGGATGCGACACCCGGGATCACCCGGCGCACGGGCCATGTGGCGGTCGACTTGCTCACGCTCTCGCATAATTCCACGCGAGCCACCGACAAATACGAGCCGCTGACCTGTTTCGGCTGCTACGCACTCGACGTGGCGACGGGCGAGGTCATCGCGATTGTCGCGAAAAAGACCATCCTCGCGACCGGCGGGCTGGGTGGGATTTTCCTGCACAGCACCAATCAGCCGGGCAGCGTCGGCCACGGCGTCGCCATGGCCTACCGGGTGGGCGCGCGGCTCATCGACCTCGAATACGTGCAGTTCCACCCCACGGTGTTTTTCAAGCCGGGCTCACAACTCTTCCTCATCACTGAGGCGCTTCGCGGCGAAGGCGCGGTGCTGGTCGATGCGGCGGGCCGGCGGTTCATGGATGCCGTGCATCCGCAGGGCTCGCTGGCGCCGCGCGACATCGTGGCCCGGGCGATCAAGCAGCACCTCGCCTCGACCGGGGAGGCCTGCGTCTATCTCGATCTCTCGGCGCTGAAGCCGGAGTTCATCCGCGAGCGGTTTCCCAGCATCTACGAGCGCTGCCGCGCGGCGGGCGTGGACATCACGCGCGAGCGCATCCCGGTTGTGCCCGCGGCGCATTTTTCCTGCGGTGGCGTGCACACCGATTTGCAAGGGCGCACGAACGTCCGCCACCTCAACGCCATCGGCGAGACCGCCTGCACCGGCCTGCACGGCGCCAACCGCCTCGCCAGCACGTCGCTCCTTGAGTGCCTGGTCTCGGCCCGCGCCGCAGCGCAGGCGGATGCAGCCGATCTGGCCGCGAATCATTTTCAACCGCCCGAGCCGCGCGATTGGACGAGTCCGACCCGTGAGACCGATCCGCTGCTGGTGCGGCAGGATTTACAGCAGATCCGCACGACGATGTGGAACTACGCCGGTATCATTCGCTCGCCGCGCCGGCTGGCGCGCGCGCGGCGTATCTTGCTCGAGTTGCGCGAGGATATTCAGGCGTTCTACCGCGACAGCCGGCCGACGCGCGACCTGATCGAGCTGCGCAATGCCGTGCAGACCGCACTCCTCGTCGTCCACGCGGCCGCGCTCAACCCGGTGAGCAAGGGCTGCCACTACGTGACGGAGGAGACGTAAGCCGCCTTGGGCGGCGCTAGAACTGCTCGAACCCGACGCGCGCCGTCAGGGTTGACGCGGTGCGGGCTGGTGTGCGGCGCGGGCCTTTTCGATGACGCTCAGCAGCGCGGCAAAGTCCTCGTCGCGCGAGCCGCTCTGGATCTGGTAGTCGAATTTGTCCGCCTCCAGCAGCTCGGCTTCGGCGGTGGCCATGCGGCGGGCGATTTCCGCGGCGTCGTCCTGGCCGCGCGTGTGCATGCGCACGCGGAGCTGGTCGTGACTCACGACAATGAAAACCGTGACGAGGCTGCGCTGGATTTCCGCAAAGCGCGCCGCGGCCTGGCGCACGCTGGCCACGCCCTGCACGTCGAGGTTGGCGACGAGGTTGTGGCCGGCGGCGAGCGGGGTGAGCACGCTGGCGGCGAGCGTGCCGTAGCGGCGTTCGCCGTGGACCCAGGCCCATTCGAGGAAGGCGCCGGCGGCGATCTTTTCCTCAAACTGCGCGGGTGACAGGAAGTGGTAGTGCACGCCGTTCACCTCGCCCGGCCGGGGCGCGCGCGTGGTCGCGGTGATGACGCGGGAAAAACCCAGGCCGGCCTCGACGAGGCGTTCGCAGAGCGTGCTTTTGCCGGAACCGGCGGGACCGGCGAGGATGAGCAGGAGCGGGATGGGATCGGGCACGGCGGGCAATCAGTAGGTGAAAGCGACGATCGTGAGCAACGCGCCGTAGCCGATCAGGCCCAGCCCGAGCGCGCGGCCGCGCGCCGGCCGTTGAAACAGCCACGCAAAGAAATCGCGCAGGCGGAACGGCGAGGCGCCGAGATACAGCGCGAGCGCAATACCGAGATAGACGACCGACACCATGAACAGGCGCTGCGGGTGCTCGTATTCCATGTAGGCCGCGTCGAGCAGCGGCATGGCGCCGAGCAAGATCAGGATCGCCAGCCCGCGCACGGCGAGAAAGTCGGGCGCGTATTTGAAGGCGAGGATGGCGATTACCGCGAAGGCGATGGTGAGGATCGTGCGGTATTCGCCGAAGTCGGCCGGCGAGAGGTGCCACACGCGGTAGAGAAAACAGAGCGTGCCCACGCCGAAGAACAGCAGTGCGGCCGAGGACGAGCGCGGCAGGCTTTTCAGGCCGGCGCTCACCGTGGTGCGCCCGGAAGCCAGCGCGGCACCAAGCACGAGCAGCAGCAGGCCGGGGATGAGGGTGGCGACGGTGAGGGACATTCTGAGTTGAGAGTTGAGAGCGAAGTGCCGGGCTTGGAAAGGTTTTGTTAACTCTCAACCCTCAGCGCTCAACCCTCAACTCGGCTTGGTCAACTCCCGCCAGCACGAGCGAGCCATAAAGGGTGCTGACGGACGCGCGCTCGATCTTGAGGGGGGCGAGGGTGCCGATGAGGCGTGGATCGGCGTCGAAGATGCACACGCGGTTGCCGCGCGTGCGGCCGGTGAATTTTTTGCCGGTCTTGTCGGGGCCCTCGATCAGGACTTCCTCCACGGTGTTCAGCAGCGTGGCGTTCCGGCGCACGGAGTTTTGCTGCATGATCTCGAGCAGGGCCTGGTTGCGCTGCTCCTTGACCTCGTCGGGCACCTGGTCGGCGAGCTCGGCGGCGGGCGTGCCGGTGCGGATGGAGTATTTGAAAATGTAGGCCATGTCGTAGTTGCAGGCCTCGAAGAGTTCGCGCGTTTGCTGGAAATCCTCGTCGGTCTCACCGGGGAAACCCACGATCACGTCGGTCGAGAAATACATGCCGGGCGTCACGGCGCGGAGGGCGTCGACGATCTCTTTGTAACGCTCGCGCGTGTAGGGGCGGTTCATCGCGCGCAGGATGCGGTTGCTGCCGGATTGGAGCGGCAGGTGCACGTAGCCGCAGAGCTTGGGCAGCCGGCCGTAGGCGGCGACGAGGTCCTCTTTAAAACCGCGCGGGTGCGGCGAGGTGAAGCGGATGCGCTCGATGCCGTCGATGGCGTGCACGCGCTCGAGGAGCTGCACAAAGGGTGAGACGCCGTTGGTGTGCACGTAATCGCGGCGGCCGTAGCTCGTCACGATCTGGCCGAGCAGCGTGATTTCCTTCACGCCGCGCGCGGCGAGGCCGCGGCACTCGGCGACGATGTCGTTCATCGGGCGGGAGCGCTCGTCGCCGCGGGTTTTCGGGACGATGCAGAAGGCACAGTCCATGTTGCAGCCCTGCTGGATGGAGACGAAGGCGCTGATCTGTGGGGTGGGGTCGGCGCTGGCGTGGTCGGCGGTTTCGGCCGAAAGGTGGTCCTTGATCGTGTTTTGCGAGCCGGCCTCTTCCGCGATGTCGACGATGGTTGCGCCGATGGGAGCGCCGGCGTCACGGGCGGCGCGGAGGTTGTCGAGGTAGCCGGGGACTTGGTGAAATTTCTGGGTGCCGATGATCAGGTCCACGTCGGGCAACTGGTCGAGGAGCGTGGCGCCGCGGTTTTGCGCCATGCAGCCGAGGATCCCGAGGACGAAATCGGGCTGCTTCTTTTTGCGGGCGGCGACGTTGGCGGCCTTGCCGATGGCCTTCTGCTCGGCGGCGTCGCGCACGCTGCAGGTGTTGAGCAACATGATGTCGCAGTCGTCCTCATGGCCGACGATGCGGTAGCCCCGGCCGCGCAGCATCGCCGCGACCGCCTCGCTGTCGCGTTCGTTCATCTGGCAACCGTAAGTCTTGATATAGACGCGATTCATGGCGTCGCATCGAGCAGGATGCAGCGAGCCCTCCGTAGCTTTAGCGGAGGTGGGCAGCCGTAGGTTTTGATGTAGACCCGATTCACCGTGGAAGGGGTTCTAAGTAGAGTGGCGGCCGAAGGGGTCAACGCGGGAAACCACCGGGCTTGCGCGGGGTCGGAAGGGGTTCAGCCTTCATCCCTATCCCATCCATGTTGCCGCGGCTTTTGCTTTCCCTGTTCCTTGCCCTGGCGGGCTGCGCCCGGTTGGGTGCCGCGCCGGCGGGTGCGGAGGCCGTGCTGATCGTGATGGGCGACCAGCATTCGGCATATGAGCGCACGGCCCAGTTCGTTGCGCTGGTAGACAGCGTGAAGGCGGCGAATCCCGACCTGCCGGTGGCGGTGTTGCTCAACGGCGACACGCTCGAGCAGGGCAACGCCATCGCCCGGCGCAGCGCGGGGGCGATCGACTTTGCGATGTTCACGGCCCTGGCCCAGCGCGCGCCGACGGTGCTCAACGTCGGCAACCACGAGCCGGAGTTTTATGAGCTGGGTGAAACCGTGCAGCGGATCGAGGCCACGGGCGTGCGCGTGGTGAGCAACGTCGCGAATCACGCCACCGGCCAGCCGTTCGCGCCGGCCTCGACCTCGCTCAAGCTGGGCGACAACACCCTCACGATCATCGGGGTGACGACCGACAATCTCTCCACTTACCGCGCCGCGGTGCGCCCCTCGCTCGATCTGGCGAACCCGGTGGTGTGGGCGAAGGCGAATTTTCCCAAAATCCTGGCGCCCGAGCCGCCAGTCCCCACCCCCATCGAGGCTGCGGCGGACGAAACAAAGGGAGAAAAGGCGGAGACCGGGCTGACCGAAGGTGCAGCGCCTGCGCCCTCAGCGCCGCCTGCGCTGCCGGTGGTGCTCAGCCACTGCGGCATGGCGGCGGATCGCGAGCTGCTGGCGCTGGTGCCGGACGGCACGCTGTTTGCCGGCGCGCACAATCACCTGCGGTTCGTCGAGCCGATGGGGCGCACGGTCTATTTCCATTCCGGCTCGTGGAACGAATACGCCTCGCTGGCCTGGCTCTGGCGCGATGGCGACGGCGTGGCGCATTGGGAGATCGAGCAAGTGGAAATCCCCCGCGAGGGTCCGGCGGAGCCGGCGCTGGCGGCGCTGATTCAGGAGGTGAGCGCGAAAAATCTCGAACCGGCGGACAAAGCCGTGATCGGGCGCACGCCGCGGGCGATGACGCAGGCGGAGGCCGCGCAGTTTGTCGCTGGGATCGTCAACGCCGCCATCGAGGCGGATGCGACGTTCATCGGCAACACGACCTTCGGCGCCGGCCTGCCCGCGGGCGACGTGACGCAGGCGGAATTCGACGCGTGCGTGCGGTTTGAGAACACGCTTTGCACGGCGGAAATCGACGGCGCACGGCTGCAGGCCCTGCTCGACGCAGCCAACCAGGGACCGGACACGCCTTTCGCGCAGCGCCGCGGCGAGTTCAATTACACCGCCGGCCCCGAGAAGATAAACCCGGCGCGCACCTACCGCGTGGCGACGACCGACTGGAGCGCGAAGAACAGCGCCCGCTATTTCGGTGAACCGGCGATCGTCTGGCGCGAACAGCCGGCCTTGAAATTAAAGGCGCTGGTGCGTGGCCGGCTGGCCGCCGCTCCGCTTCCGGCGGTGACGACCGCGGGTGACGCAACGAAACCACCTTCGCTGGAGGACCTCTACGAAACGGGCAGGATGCTCTTCGATGCCTTCGCGTCGGAGGAGATTAAGGAGCAGTATGAATTTCCCAGCAAGGAGCAGTGGGATCTCTTTGCCGCGCGGCTGCAGCAGGCGCTGGAAGGCGATCGCATGGAGGACCTCGCGCACTTTGAACCCGAGGCGCGCGCCGCCCTGGACGCATTGCGGGTGCTGCCGGGTTACGAGGATTACGCCGACTGGTTGGAGGAGCGCGTCGACTACATCGAGGCCGCGAAACAGACCGTGCAAACGCCCCCGCCGCCTGGACCCGCTCCTGCACCGACGCCAAAACCAGCACCAACGCCAGCACCCAAGCCCACGCCGCCCGACGTCGCACCCGCGCCAACTCCGGCCATCCCGCACTACGATCTCTGGCTGACCCGCCTGCGGGCCCGGCCCGTGCCGGCCGGCGCCGACAAGCTCATGCCGCTCCTGCGCTACATTTTCGCCGCGGAGGGCGTGCCGGCGGATCTCGCCTGGCTGGCCGAAGTGGAATCCACGCTCAATCCCGCGGCGCGCAGCCCGGCGGGCGCGCGCGGCCTCTTTCAATTGATGCCGCCCACCGCGAAGGAACTGGGCTTGAGCACGTGGATGCCAGATGAGCGCACCGATCCGGAAAAATCCGCCCGCGCCGCTGCGCAGCTCCTGAAAAAACTGCACACCCGCTTCGGCAGCTGGCCGCTGGCGCTCGCCGCCTACAACGCCGGCGCCGGCCGCGTGCGCCGCACGCTGGACAAGCATGGGGCGAAGACTTTCGGGGAAATTTCGTCCGTGTTATCCGCCGAAACCCGTATGTATGTGCCCAAGGTGCTGGCGACCATCGAGACCCGCACCGGCGCACCGCTGGCGTTGTAGGCCGGCGAAGGGATTGCCGCGGTTGCGCGTTTCGATTCGCCAGCGGCGGGACGGGCGCTTTGCTGGGCGGCATGGGATTTTTTGATCGTCTTGCTGGCAAGAAAACCTCCTCCCCTGCCCCGGCCAATCCGGCGCCGGCTGCCGCGCCCTCACCGGCGCCGGTGACGCCGACGGCTTCGGGCAATGTCATGCCGCGGCTCGTCGCTGCGCGCGAACTCCTCGAGGCCAAGGACCTGCCCGGCGCGCTCGCGATTTACGAGGAAGTCCTCGCCGCGGCTGGCGACCGGGCCGATGTGCTCGTGACCGTCTCGGCCGATCTCGGCGTCAACGGCCACCTGCGCGAAATCGTCGAGCTCGTGGCCCCGCGTTACGATGCGGAAAAGCACGGCCCGGCGACCGGGCTGAATCTCCTCCAAGCCTACCTCGCCCTCCGCAACGCCGACGCCGCACAGCATGTGCTCGACATCCTCTTCGGGCTCGGCCGCCCCGAACTTGAGGAGCGGCTCTACGGTTTTTCCAACGCCATCGCCGAGCTGATCAATTCCGGGCAGGCGCCGTTGGGGGATGGAGCTGCGCCGGCTCCCGGCACCAGCGCGGTCCCGGAGCCGCCCAAGGTCAACGTCGTCAGCATCAGCAAGCCGATCTGGTTTTACGGACTCGAAACCCTCGAAGGCGTGCTCCCGCCGAAAGCGCCCCGCGCACGCCGGATCGCCTTTGCCCAGCTCGCCACGCCCGGGCTCACCGATGCGGCCGAGCACGCGAAAAAGCCCGAGGACCAACTCGGCCGGCTCAGCCGGGCGCTGCCGCTCTGGCTCGCGGAGATCTTTTATTTTTCCCCGCACTACAACCCGTTTGCCGCCGTCGGCGTGATGAACGCGCCGGGCACGCCGGGGCACTATGCGATTTTTCCCGCGGAGTGGACCACCGACAACCTCCGCCAACTCGTCGACAGCGCGGAAGGCGGGCTGGACTACATCTTCACCGGTTCACTGCGCCAGCAGGCGGGCGACTGGGAACTCGTGCTGCGCCTGTGGGAAGTGAAGAAGTTTCGCGAGCGGAAGCAGTTTCTCGTCCGCTGGAATCCGGCCACCGCGGATGCCGAGCTGACCAAGCTGCAGGAAATGCTGCGCACTTTCATGGAATGGGCGCCCTACCCCGCGGGCCAGGGCCTGGCCTTCGCGCCGGCCGTGCACCCGGCGGCGTGGCTGGAGGTGCTGGGCGCATCGACGGCGCTTTTTCTCGCGGACAAAAAACTTCTCGCGCTGGACCAGCTCGCCGCGGTGCCGGCCGCGCTTGAGCACGCGGCCGAACAGGCGGCGGGCAGCGAGGCGAGTTCGCTCGCGTGGTTCACGCTGCGCGCCCGGGCGCGCCGGCTGGGCCTCGCGCCGGAGCCGCTGGGCGAGGCACTGGTCTTTAAGACGCCGCTGGTGGAGCAGGCCGCGACGGTGGTTTGAATTGTGGGCCCGGCCGCTGGTCGGGTCTGCAATCAGGCTATAATTCGTCGGTTTCCCAACCTTGCCCGAGCACAGGCTGGGCCTACAGTTGACCGAATGCATCCGACTACCGCTGATCTTCGCATCCGTGCGACCAAGCCTTTGCCGGCGCCGGCAGCATTGGAGGCCGAGCTGCCGCTGAATGATACGGGTGCGACGCTGATCGCGCAGACGCGGCGCACGGTGGCGGGGATTGTCACGGGTGCCGATGACCGGCTGCTCGTGGTCGTGGGGCCGTGCTCCATTCACGATCCGGCGGCGGCGATCGAATACGCCGAGCGGTTGCGCGCGGTGGTGCCGTTGTATGCGGCCGACCTGCTCATCGTCATGCGCGTGTATTTTGAAAAGCCGCGCACGGTGGTCGGCTGGAAGGGCCTGATCAATGACCCGCACCTCGACGGCAGCTACGAGATCAACGCGGGGCTGCGGCTGGCGCGCAAACTGATGCTCGAGGTGACCGGGCTCGGCCTGCCGGTGGCGACGGAGTTTCTCGATACGACGCTCGGACAATATTACGCGGATCTCGTCTCCTGGGCCGCCATCGGCGCGCGCACGGTGGAGAGCCAGGTGCACCGCGAACTGGCCTCGGGCCTCTCGATGCCGGTGGGTTTCAAGAATCGCACCGATGGCGACCTGCAGGTGGCGATCGATGCGATCCGTTCGGCGCGGCATCCGCACTGGTTTCCATCGCTGACGCGCGAGGGCGCGCCGGCCGTCATGGGCACGACGGGCAACGAACACACGCACCTCGTGCTGCGCGGCGGCTCGCGCGGGCCGAATTTCTCGGCGACGGACGTGCGCGCGGCGGCGGCGCTATTGAGCAAGAACAAGCTCCCGCCGCACGTGATGGTGGACTGCAGCCACGCCAACAGCCTGAAGGACCCGGCGCGTCAGCCCGAGGTGGCGGCGGAGCTCGCGGCGCAAATCGCCGGCGGCGAGCGCGCCATCGCGGCGGTGATGATCGAGAGCAACCTGCTCGCGGGCACGCAGGATTTTCAGGCGAAGCCCCTCGTTTATGGGCGCAGTATCACGGACGCATGCCTCGCGTGGGAAACGACGCTGCCGGTGCTCGCGCGGTTGGCGGAGGCAGTGCAGGCGCGGCGGGGGAAGTGAGTTTTATTAACCACGAAGAGCACCAAGCGCACGAAGCCGGACCAGAGCGGAGTTAACCGCAAAGCACGCGAAGAGCGCAAAGATTCGATCCTTGGGGTTCTTGGTGCTCTTTGTGGTTTAATTTTTTTCCGCGACGGCGAGCTGGCCGCAGCCGGCGGCGATGTCGATGCCGCGGCGCTGGCGCACGCTGCTCGGCAGGGCGAACTCGTCCTTGAGGATTTTCTGGAAGCGGCGGGCGGCCTCGCTGTGCGTCGGCGTGCCGTCGTAACCGGCGGTGGGGTTGAGCGGGATCAGGTTTACCTGCGCGGGCAGGCCGCGGAGGAGTTCGCCGACGGCACGGGCGTCCGCGGCGGTGTCGTTTTTACCCTCGATGAGCGTCCACTCGTAAAAGATACGGCGGCCGGTGGTCTCGCTGTAGGTGCGGCAGGCGGCCATGAGTTCGTCGAGCGGCCATTTTTTGGCGGCGGGCACGAGCGCGGCGCGGCCGGTCTGGGTGGCGGAGTGCAGCGAAAGCGCGAGATGCACCGGGCGTTTTTCGGCGGCGAGGCGGAGGATGCCGGGCACGACGCCAACGGTGCTGAGGGTGATGCGCTCGGCGCCGAGCGAGAGCCCGTTGGGATCGCGGAGAATGTCCACGGCCTTCATGACGGCGTCGTAGTTGTGGAGCGGTTCGCCCATGCCCATGAGGACGACGTTGCGGAGCCGGGCCGCGACCGGTTTGTAACCTAATAGGTTACATTCTGGTTTGGTCATCTTCCCGGTGAGCCGGGCGGGTTTGTCACCTATTGGGTTACAAATGGGTTGGGGGTGGAGGGCGCGGAGGGCGCGCTGCACGTGGACGGCCTGCGCGACGATTTCGCCGGGCGTGAGGTGGCGGGTGTAGCCCATCTGGCCGGTGGCGCAGAAGACGCAGCCCATCGCGCAGCCGACCTGCGAGCTGATGCACGCGGTCGTGCGCCCGGTGTAGCGCATGAGGACGGTCTCGATTTTCTCCGCGTCGTCGAGGGCGAGCAGGTATTTGCGCGTGAAGCCGTCGCTGGAATCGGTTTCGAGCGCAATGCCGAGCACGCCCAGGCGCGTCTCGGCGGCGAGCCGCGTGCGGACCTTGGCGGGCAGCGCGGTCATCGCCGCGAGCGAGTCGACGCACTCCCAGTAAAGATAGCGCCAAAGCCGCGCGACGTGCACCGGGCTGAACTCCCAGCGCGCAAAGAGCGCGGCGAGTTCCTCGCGGGTGAGGTCGTAGAGATTAATGGGCGTGGCGGACACTACGCGGAGATAGGCGTTGCGCGGGGAAAAGACAGTTTTTTCCGGCGTTGCGGCGCCGGAGCGGCGGGTTTTGCCTGAACGCATGCAATACCGATCCCTCGGCACCAGCGACCTCAAGGTTTCGGAAATCAGCCTCGGATGCTGGACGATGGGCGGGCTCAACTGGGTCAACGGCACGCCCAACGGCTGGGCCAACGTCAACGAGGAGGAGATCGCGGTCGCGATCAAACGCGCGGTCGATGCCGGCGTGAACCATTTCGACAACGCCGACGTCTACGGCAACGGCAAGGCGGAGCGGATGCTGGCGCGCGTGCTCCGGCGGCTGGGGCTCAAGAGCGAGGATTTCGTGATTGCGACGAAGGTCGGGCATTTTCCGGGCACCGCGGCGCATGCCTATGATCCGCTGCACATCCGCCAGCAGTGTGAGCAGTCGCTGCAGAACCTGGAGCGCGACTACATCGACCTCTATTATCTGCACCACGGCGATTTCGGCCCCAAGGGCGAGTGGCTGCAGGGCGCGGCGGACGAACTCGACGCGCTAGTGGCCGAGGGCAAGGTGCGGCTGAAGGGCCAGAGTGCCTACAGCGAGGCGCATTTTACGCGCGCCGTGCCGGTGGTGCGCCCCATGGTGCTGCAATCGTGGGCCAATGCGCTCGCGCCCGACTTTATCCGGCCGGGCGGCGTCGTGCCCAAGCTGCTCGCGGACCACGGCATGTCGTTCGTGGCGTTCAGCCCGCTCGCGCAGGGATTGTTACTCGACAAGTTCAACCCCTCGAAACCGCCGCAGTTCGAGGAAGGCGACCACCGCCGCAACAGTTCGCGTTTCACGAGCGACCGGTTGCACGAGCTCAAGCCGAAGCTGGCGCAGTTGAAGGCGCGCTTCGGTGCGACGACGGAAGATCTGGCGGCGGTGGCGCAGCGCTACGTGCTCAACCACCTGAGCGTGGCGTGCGTGATCCCCGGCTTCCGCAACGAGCAGCAGGTGGCGTGCAATCTCGCCGGGAGCGACCGCCGCCTCAGCGCGGAGGATGTGGCGTTTATCGAGCGGGCGCTGGCGTGAGGCGAGACGGGCGCAGCAAGCGGCGCCCGTCCATTCCGATTACTTCAGCGAAGCGAGCGCGGCCGGGATGGGCACGGTCTGGCGCTTACGGTCGAGGAAGAAGTTGATCTCGGTGTAACCGGCGGATTGCAGGAGTTGCAGGGCGTCGGCGTAGTTGGCGGCGACGCGGTGCGTGACGTGGACATCGGCGCCGAGCACAACGGGAATGCCGCGGGCGCGCATGAGCTGGAGGACGCGCGGGCCGGGGTTCATCTCGGGAATGGCTTTCTGGAGCCCGCTGGTGTTGAGCTCCATGGCCACGCCGGTTTTTGCGATGCGATCGAGCGCGCGTTCGATGAAGGGCTGGATGCGGGCGAATTCCCAATCGCCCGGCGACTCGTTTTTCACGAGGTCGGGATGCGCGAGCGTGTCGAAGAGCCCGGTCTCGGCGGACTCGGCGAGGTGCTGAAAATAAGTCTGTTGGTAATCAAACCAATCGCCGCGGAAGAAACGCGCCTTGTATTCCGGAACCTGCATGTGCACCGAGCCGAGCACGTGGTGCAACGGGTAGCGGGCGTGGAGTTTTTCCAGCCAGGGCTCGACGCCGGGATAGTAGTCGCTCTCGAGGCCGAGCCGCACATCAACGCGGCCGGCGAATTTCTCCCGGGCGTCGGCGACGAGTTCCACGTAGCGGTCGTATTGCGCGGGCGTCATGCGCACGCTGGCGGAGATGCCGTCGGGCAGCGGACAGTGGCAGGTGAAGATGATGCCCTTCAGGCCGCGTTTCTCCGCCATCGCCGCGTATTCCACGGGCTCGCCGCTGGCGTGTTTGCAGAGCGGCGTGTGACTGTGGGATTCGTAGAGGAGCGGGACGGACATGATGGACTCAGAGCAGCGCGGCGGCGGCGGCGTTGGCGCGGACTTGGGCGGGAGATTTGCAGCCGGGGATCACGGCGGTGACGGCGGGATTTTTCAGGCACCAGGCGAGCGCCCATTGCGCCATGGGCACGCCGGCGGGGACTTCGCTGGCGGCGATGCGCTGGACCTCGGCGAGTTTTTCGTCGCGGTCTTTTTTCATCCACGCCTCGCGCACGTCGCGGGCGGCGAAGGTCGCGCCGGGTTGATATTTGCCGGAGAGAAATCCGCTGGCGAGCGGCACGCGGGCGAGCACGCCGAGGTGGTCGCGCGAGCAGGCGGGGAGCACGGCGGCCTCGGCCTCACGCTGGAGGCGGTTGTAGATGACTTGGATCGTGGAGGCGCCGACGGCGGCGGCGCGCTCGGTCTGGTAGAGATTGGTCGGCGGGCTGATCGAGAGCCCGAGGTGGCGGATCTTGCCTTTGGCCTGCTCGCGCTTGAGGGCGTCCCAAAGGCCGGGGGTGTCGAACTCCTCGTCGGTGGCCGAGTGACACTGCAACAGGTCGATGTAGTCGGTGCGCAGGGCTTTGAGCGAGGCGTCGAGCTGGGCGGCGACGTCGGTCGCGTCGAAGTGCCGGCTGCGGTCGAAGTTTTCGTGGAAGTGGTGGCCGAACTTCGTGGCGACGATCCATTTTTCGCGGTTTTGCGCGATAGCGTGGCCGATGAAGCGTTCCGACAGGTGGTCGCCGTAGCACTCGGCGGTGTCGATGAAGTTGATGCCGCAGTCCTGGGCCGCCGCCAGGATGGCGTCGACTTCGGGCTGGGTGAAATCGACGCCCCACTCGCCGCCGAACTGCCACGTGCCCACCCCGACGACGGAGATTTTCAGGCCGGTGCGGCCGAGGGTGCGGTAGTGCATGAGTTGCGGTGAGTGAACGCGGGTGAGAGTATGGCCTAAATGGAAAAGGGCGGGTCAGAGACCCGCCCTACTGGTTCGCGTTTCTTAGAAGAACGTGTGGTATTGGCCGCCAGCGAGACGCTGGATGAGGAGCGCGAGCTCCATCGCGTGGTAGTCGCCCCACATCGAGGATTCGCCGTTGGGGACCTTCTGGCCCTTGGCCACGTGATCCCAGCCGTTGGGGCGGTGATACACGCTGTGAAGGAGGAGGCCCTGGTGCTTCTTGTCGGTCGAGAGGTAAGGCTCGGCGAAGAGCGTGTTGGCGATGGTGAGGCCGGCTTGGTAATACTTTTTGCCGGCGGCCTTGTCGCCGTTGGCGAGGAGGTAGATGCCGAGGCGGAGGAGGCCCTGCGCGGTGATGGCAGCGGCAGAGCTGTCCACGGGTTCGTGAGCGTTGTAGGGATCGGCGTTTTTCTTCGTGTAGTCGCCGAGCTTGTGGGTGTTGAGCGCGGTCGAATCCCAGTAAGGCACGCCGTCTTTCGCGGAGTAACCGTCGATGTAGTAATCGGCGGCGGCGCGGGCGGTCTCGAGGAAGAGCGTGGTCACGGCACGGCGGCCGCCGACGGCGTCGAGGTCGGCGCCCTTGACGGTCTCGAGGAACTCAAGCTGTTCGGCGTAGCCGCAGATGATCCAGGCGGCGCCGCGGGTCCAGGTCGTGAAGGCCGAGTAGCCCTGCTGCGTGCTGGAGCAGCGGAACTGGCCGTCGTTGCGGTTGAAGATGGACTCGTGGGCGACGCGGCCGCGCACGTCGTAGCTGTCGCGACCCTGGCCGAAGAAGACGTTGAAGCGCGCGGTGGTGGCGGCGTGCTCGATGGCGCGGTGGAGGAGGTTGATGGGCTTGTCGCCCTCGCCCATCAGCACGTGGCCGAGCTGGTGCGCGACGACGAGCGAGCGCATGGAGCGGATCGTGTCGGAGAAGAGCGACTGCGGGCCGTTGAAGGAGTAAATGTAGCCGGAAGGAGCGACGCCGGGGGCGCCCGCGACGGGCGACCAGGGCTGCTTGGCGTTGGTGGGGGCGTAACGCGCGGCCTGCACGGCGCCGGAGGCCTTCAGCGCGATCTCGGTGTAGTCGAGCTCGTGCTGGTTGAAGGGAATCGCGCCCTCGAGCATGAGGCGGCGGAGATTGCCGTAAGTGGAGACGTTGTTGAAGCCGTGGTCATGCACGCCGACGTGCGAGACGTGCGATGCCATGTATTTGAGCGTCTTTTCGCGGCCGAGCTTGAGGAAGCTCTCGTCGCCCGTGGCGTCGTATTGGAGGAACGCCATGCCGAACTGGAAGCCCTGGGTCCACTCGGTCCACCCGCGCGAGGTGTATTTGCCGGCGACGGTGAAGACCGGGGTGCCCTTGGAGGAATCCCAGGCGGCGTCGATGGCGCGGATTTTCTGGCCGGCGAGTTCGAACAGGCGGGCGGTCTTTTTTTGGAGCTTTTGCGGTGTGAGCTTGGCGTCGATTTTCATAAAAACGAGTGACGCACGTTGCGACGTCCGACGGAGCTAAACAAGGGCGAAAAGCGGGAATGGGCCGCGGAGACGCGGAGGCATGGAGAAAACCTCGGGCGTGGGGCACGGCAGAATGTAACCCAATAGGTTACAAATGGGTTTTGGCAGAGTGCCGCGGCCAAAATGAAATTGTCACCTATTGGGTTACAAACGGGCTGGCGGCGCCGGGCTTGCGCGGCGGGAGGGAACGGGGATACTCGGGCGCATCATGACCGAGCTGCTCCAGCGGTTTTTGCAGGCGTTTATCCCCCTGTTTGTGGCGATCGACCCGATCGGGCTGGCCGCGATCTTTCTGGCGCTGGGAGCGAACACGCCGGCGCCGACGCGCAAGCGCATCGCCAACCAGGCGGCTTGGACGGGCGGACTCGTGGCGCTGGGGTTTCTTTTTCTCGGGCAGAGCATCTTTGTCGCGGTGGGGATCACGGTGAGCGACTTCCAGATCGCGGGTGGGCTGATCCTGTTCATCCTCGCGGCTCGCGACCTGATCCACTCGGCGGCGGAGGAGCCGGCGAAGCTGGCGCATGACTTTGGCGTGGTGCCGCTGGGCATGCCGCTGATCGCGGGGCCGGCGTCGATCACGACGCTGCTGGTGCTCGCGCAATCCGCGGCCATCGGGCTGGTCATCACGCTCGTGGCGCTGGCGGTGAACCTGGCGCTCGTGGTGCTGGCGTTCGCCTATAGCGACTGGCTGGGTCGGAAGATCAGCCCGACGGGCATGCGCGCGATTTCGAAGATTATCTCCATGCTGCTCGCGGCGATCGCGGTGAACATGATCCGCCGCGGCTGGGCAGGGTGAGTTCTACGAGGGAGAATTTTTTACCACGAAGGACACGAAGAGCACAAAGATTCGGACCTAGGTGACCGATGAGCTGGTTTTGGACTTCGTGAGCTTTGTGCTCTTGGTGGTTAAAACTCAGCCGGCGAAGGTCGTCAGGAGCTCGGCGTAGATTTTGGCGCTGGCGAGGAGTTCGCTGACCTTGGCGCGTTCGTTGATCGCGTGGTAGTCCTCGCCGCCGGGACCATAGCCGAGAGTCGGGATCTTCAAGTGGTGAGCGAAGAAATGCATGTCGTTGAAGCCGGTCGAGACGTTGAAAACGGTCTTCTCCTTCCGCACGCGGGTCACGCAACCGGCCATCGCGGCGAAGAAGGGGTGCTTCGGCGCGTGGTAGCACGGGTGGTTGTCGGAAACCTTGGCGATCGTGATGCGGCAGCCGGGGATTTTTTTGGCGGCGGCGGTGAGCGCGGCGCGGAGTTCGCGCTCGGCGGAGGCGACGCTCTCGATGGCGAGGACGCGGCGGTCGATGGAGAACTTGGCGAGCGCGGGGACGGTGTTGATCTTGCCGCCTTCACCGGAGGCGAAGACGCCGCCGACGTTGATGGTGGGCACCATGGTTTTGCCTTCGGGAGTGACGAAGCGGCGGCGGGCGAGCTTTTGCTTGTAGCCGTCGAGCGCGAGGACGAGGGCGGACATTTTTTCGAGGGCGTTGACGCCTTTTTCCGGGATAGAGCCGTGCGCGGCGCGGCCGTGGACGGTGACTTCGAGCCAGACGACGCCATTATGACCGCAGCAGACGTTGTTCTCCTCGCCGCCCTCCATGACGATGGCGTAGTCGGGGCGGATCGGGGCGTTGGCCACGAGCCAGCCGGTGCCGAGGGAGGAGTCGGTTTCCTCGTCGGCCGTGAAAGAGACCTCGACGTTGAGCTTCGGCGTGGTGCGGGTGGCTTGGAGCGCCTGGAGCGCAAGGAGCAGGCTCGCGATGGAGCCCTTCATGTCGGACGTGCCGCGACCGTAGATCCAGCCGCCCTCGACGGTGCCGCTGAAGGGGCTGCCGTGTTTCCAGGCGCCGGAAACGGGGACGACGTCGTAGTGAGCGTTGAAGTGGACGGTTTTTTTCGCGCCGCGGCCGGCCAGCTTGCCGAGGACGTTGAAGCGGGGGAACGCGTGTTGCTCCGCGGGCAGCTGCTGTTTGAGGAGCTTTTGCGGGATGGCGTAGCGCTTCGTCTGCAGGCCGAGGGCGGTGAGCTCGTGGGCGAGATAGGCCGTGGTGGTGGCGTAGTTTTCGCCGGGCGGATTGACGGTCGGGATGCCGACGAGCTGTTGCAGGCGGCCGAGGAGGTCGGCGGCATGGGCATCGATGTAGGTGGCGGGAGTCACGGTTTTAAAAGAGGGTCAGGCGGGACGGGTGAAGCTCACATACAGTAACCGCAGCAGCGTGAGCGTGACCATGGTCAGGAAGATGGGGCGAACGAAGCGAGCGCCTTTTTTCACGACGAGGCCGGCGCCGATGCGGGCCCCCACGAGCTGGCCGGCGCCCATGGTGAGCCCGGCGCCGAAGTTGACGCTGCCGTGGAACGCGAAGAGCGCGAGACCGGCGACGTTGCTGGTGGCGTTCATGACGCGGGTGAAACCGGCGGCGCGGGTGTAGTTGAAACCCTGGACCGCGATGAAGGCCATGGTCCAGAACGAGCCGACGCCCGGGCCGAAAAAGCCGTCGTAAAAACCGAGGCCGAGGCCGAACGCGGTGTAAAACCAAGCCCAACGGAGCCGCGGCGGGTGTTCGTTGGTGCCGACGTGGGGCCGAAAAATCGAGTAGAGCAAAATGCCGCCGAGCAGCCAGGGGACGAGCGTGGCAAGAAACCGCGTGTCGAGCCATTGCACCGTGGCGGCGCCGAGGAGAGCGCCGACGAGCGTGAGGAGAATGCCGGGCCGGCATTCGCGGAGCGTGACCACGCCGCGGCGGATGAAGGTGGCGGAGGCGATGAGCGCGCCGAAGGTGGACTGGAGCTTGTTGGTGCCGAGCGCGAGCGGCACGGAGAGTCCGAGATTGAGCAGCACGGGCACGGTGAGAATCCCGCCGCCGCCCGCAACGGCGTCGACGAGGCCGGCGATCACACCGGTGAGAAAAAGCAGCGGGTAAACCCAGAGGGGCCAGTCCATCGGTGGAGGATCGCTAAAACCGGGAGGAACGGAAGCGCGGAAGCGGGCTGCGGCTACGGGCTGGAGTTGGCGGGGCGGATGCGGTTGGCTGGGCCTGCGTGAATGTCGAAGCGGAAAAAATCATCGCCCAGCTCGGGCTGGAGCCGTTGCCAGTGGAGGGCGGGTTTTTCCGGCAGGTATGGGTGAGCGCGGCGCGGCTGCCGGACGGGCGCGGGGCGGCCTCGACGATCTGGTTTCTGCTCACGCGGGAGGATTTTTCGGCCTGGCATCGCGTGGATGCCGAGGAGGTCTGGCAGTTTCACTCCGGCGATCCGGTGGCGCATCTGCAACTCACCGCGGAGGCAGGCGGGTTGCGCGAAGCGCGCCTCGGCGGCCCGCGCGCGGCACCCTTGGTCGTGCCGGCGGGCGCCTGGCAGGCGGCGCGGCTGGCGCCCGGGCCGGGACAACATGGGTGGGCGCTGCTCACGTGCACGATGGCGCCGGCGTGGGATGAAAAGGGGTTTGAACTCGGGCGGCGCGGCGAGCTGGTGCGGCAGTTTCCCGCGGCGGCGGATTTAATCGCGGCGTTGACGAGATGATTTTTGACAGGGGGCGATGCGCGGACCACGCTCGCGGCCCATGTCACTGGCCGACCTCAGAAAAGATTACAGCCTTGCCGGGCTGATGGAGAAAGACCTCGCGAAGGATCCCTTCCGCCAGTTCGACAAATGGTTTCAGGAGGCGTCCGCCGCAAAAATCGCCGAGCCCAATGCGATGACGCTCGCCACCGTGAGCCGCGACGGCCGGCCGTCGGCGCGCACGGTGTTGCTCAAGGGCGTGGATGGGCGCGGTTTTGTTTTCTACACCAACTACGAGAGCCGCAAGGGCCGCGAGCTCGACGCCAATCCGCGCGCGGCGCTCGTGCTGCCGTGGGTCGCGATGGAGCGGCAGGTGCTGATCGAGGGCGCGGTCACCAAGGTGACACGCGAGGAGTCGGCGGCGTATTTTCACAGCCGGCCGCTGGCGAGCCAGCTCGGCGCCTGGGTGTCGCAGCAGAGCTCCATCATTGCCGGGCGGGCGGTGCTGGAGGACAGCCTGAAGGCGCTGGAGAAAAAATACGCGGGGCAGACCGTGCCGCTGCCGCCGCACTGGGGCGGCTACCGCCTGAATCCGGAGACCGTGGAATTCTGGCAGGGCCGCCGCAGCCGGTTGCACGACCGGTTGCGCTACCGTCGGGAAAAAGACGGCGGCTGGATCATCGAGCGCCTCGCCCCGTGAAGAAAAAACCTTCCCGTGCCCCGCGGCCCGCCAAGCGGGCCGCTGCCACTGAGCCGGCGACGTTGCTGGCCGCCGCGCTGCGGGCGCAGGCGGAGGGCGTGTTTATCGCCGAGCGGCGCGCCACGGCGGCGGGGCTGAAGATCATTTTTGCCAACGACCAGTTCTGCGCGATCACCGGCTACGCCAATTCCGAGCTGGCCGGCCGGGCGCACGGGTTCATGCACGTGGAGCGCGCGGACCGCGAACGCCTCGCCCGCTGGCTGCGCACGGCGAAGCCGAGCCGGCCGCTCAGCGGGGAAGGCTATCTCGCGCGCAAGGATGGCTCGACGATTTATGCGGCGTGGAGTTTCAGCCCGATGCGCGTGCCCGGCGGGCGCTCGACCCACATCGTCGCCACGTATCGCGACATGACGGAGAAACGCAGCCTGCAGGAGGCGCTGGTGCACGCGCAGCGGCTCGATGCGGTGGGCCGGCTCGCGGGCGGCGTCGCGCACGATTTCAACAACCTGATCTCGGTGATCAATGGCTACTGCGAAATGCTCGCCGCGCACGTGGCGGAGATCCCGCACGCGTTGCACGAGGTGACGGAAATTCACAAGGCCGGGCGCAAGGCGGCGGTGCTCACCCGGCAGCTCCTCGCGTTTGGCCGCCGCCAGCCGATGGACGTGCGCGTGATCAACTTCAACCACGTCATCCGCGAAAACGCCGAAATTCTCGGCCGCCTGCTCGGCACGGCGGGCCAGCTTGTGCTCGAGCTCGATGAGCGCCTGGGCAACGTGCGCACGGATCCCGCGCAATTTCAGCAGGTGTTGCTCAACCTCACCATCAATGCCCGCGATGCCTTGCGCGAACACGGCCGTGTGGTGATCAGCACGACCAACCGCGAAATCAAGAACAGCCCCACCCGGCGGCTCACCGGTGTGCCGCCGGGCCGTTATGTGGTGCTCACGGTCAACGACAACGGCACCGGCATGGACGCGGAGACGCAGAAACATCTGTTCGAGCCGTTTTTCACGACGAAGCCCGAGGGCAAGGGCACGGGGCTCGGCCTTTCGCTGGTTTACGGTGTCGTGCAGCAAAGCGGCGGCTTCATCCAGGTGCGCAGCGAGATGACGGTGGGCTCGACCTTTGAAATTTATCTGCCGGAGCAGCGCGGCCCGGTTGAGTCCGGCGCCTCGAGCATTCCCTTTACCGTGCCGCCGCTGCCGGTGACCCGCGGCCACGAAAGCGTGTTGCTGGTCGAGGAAGACGACGTGCTCCGCAAGATGGTCGCGGGCATGCTGACGGCCGACGGTTATCGCGTGGTGGATGTCCGGAAACACGGCGACGCGCTGGCCAAGGCGCGCGCGTCCCAGGGCAAACCGGTGCAACTGCTCATCGCGAACATCACCGGCGACGGCGAAAAGCTGGCCAAGGCGTTGCACGCGGAGCGCCCGGAGCTGCGGGTGCTCAACGCCTGCAACCAAGGCGCGCAGCAGACCTTCGCGTGGTTGCCGCCCGGTCGCCAGACCTCGCTCCCCAAGCCGTTTGCGCTGAGTGAACTGCTCAAGGCGGCGCGCAAACTGCTCGATACCTGAGGTCGGGACGCGGCATGAAAATTTTCCTGACGGGCGCATCCGGTCTGGTCGGCGGAGCCTTTGCCCGGCTCGCCAGCGCGGCCGGACATGAAGTGACCGGCAGCACGCATCGCCATCCGGCGAAGATCCCGGGACTCGCGCGGCAACTGGCGCTCGATCTGGCGGATTCGACGGCGGCGCGCGCGGTGCTGGACGCGGCGCAACCCGACGTGGTGGTGAACTGCGCGGCGGTGGCCGAGCCGCCGGCGTGCACGGCGGATCCGGTGGGCTCGGAAAAACTCAACGTGCGCCTGCCGGAGCTGCTCGCGCGCTATGCGGCCGGGTGCGCGCGGGCGGTGCGTTTGATCCACCTTTCGTCGGAGCAGGTTTTCGCGGGCGACCGCCCCACCCCGTTCGCCGTCGCGGATGCGCCCCGGCCGCTGAACCTTTACGGCGAACAGAAACTCGCGGGTGAAAACGCCGTGCTCGCCGCCGCGCCCGGGCGCGCGGTCGTCGTGCGGTTGCCGCTGCTGACCGGTGACAGTGCGAACCGCCAGCGCAGCCTGCACGAACGCTACCTGCTCGATTGGGAGGCCGGTCGCACGCCGCGACTTTATACGGATGAGATGCGGCAAACGTGCAGCGCGGCCGAAGTGGCGGGCATGATGCTGGCGCTCTGCGGTCGCCCCGACATCGCGGGCCTGCGCCAGTGGGCCGGAGCGGAATTGCTCTCGCGTTACGAAATCGGCCGCCGGATGCGGGCGCATTTCCGGCTGGACGAAAAAGTCGCGCCGCTGGCGATGGCGGCGCGGGCGGAAACGCCGGCGGTGTCGGCCACGCGGCCGGCGTGCCTTGCGCTTTCGCTTGAACCGTTGCGCACGGAACTGGGGCGGGCGCCACAGACCTTTGCCGCGCAACTGGCCGAACTCACGGTGCCGCCGGCGAGCGCGGCGTGGTATCAAGCCCACCGCCGCGCATGAGCTCGAAAATGAAATTGCACACCCTGCCCTTCCGCACCGGCTCGGCGGCGGCCAACATGGCGTTGGATTTTTTGCTGCTCCAGCGCTACCCGCACGCGGCGGTGCGTTTCCGGCACTACGGCTGGCAGCGGCCGGCGTTTACGTTTGGCTACAGCCAGAAAATCGAGTTCGTGCGCGGGGCATTGCCAGCGGGTGAGACGTTTGACCTTTGCCGGCGGCCAACCGGTGGCGGCATCGTGGATCATCGCGACGACTGGACCTACACGTTGGTGATCCCACGCGGACATCCGCTGGAGGAGTTGCGCGCGACGGAAAGTTATCGCGCGGTGCATGAGGCGCTGGCGGCGGCGTTGCGGCGGCAGGGCGTGGCGGCGGTGACGAAGCCGACCGCAGATGAGCCGGCGGCGGACGCGGGTGCGGAACCGGCGGCCGGGCCGGGGGTGTGTTTTCAGCGCGCGGAGATTTACGATGTCGTGCGCGAGGCGGACGGCGGCAAGATCGCGGGTGCGGCACAGAAACGGAATAAGCGCGGGCTGCTCTTTCAAGGTTCGCTCTGGCGGCCGGCGGTCGGGCGGACGCTCGATTGGGATCAGTTTTACGAGGATTTCGTCGCGGAGTTGTCGGCGGCGATCGGCTGCGAGGCGGAAGCGGTGCCGTGGCCGGAGCTCAATGAAGACGAGGTCGAGGGACTGACCGAGCAATACGCCGCCGCGGAGTGGCTGGCGCACCGGTAGGTGCGATGGCCGCGCCCCGGCGGTTTACTCCGGCGCGGAGATTTCCAAATCGTAGAGCGCGAAGGCAAGCGAGCGGGGATCGCCGCCGCCGGGCTTCACGTCGCCGGGAATATCGCTCGTCAGGATGATTTCGGCGGACGGGCTGGTGAGCGTGAACGACGGGATGTCGACGGGGCTCTTGGGTTTGTCGAGGTGGCCCTTCCACAGGACGAAGTCGCCGTAGCGCACGGTCACGTTGCGCGGGACGATGGAGTGAAGGTTGAAGCGGAGCCGCACGGACTCGTTGGGGCTGACCGAGGTGAGCCGGTGGAGACGGAGGGTGGCCTCGCCCGCGGACCACGACCAGCGGTGCTCGGAGCTGCGCTCGATCCCATAAAAGCCGGGGCCGGGTTCGGCCATGATCTGGACGCCGCCGCTTTCATAGAGGGCGAAGGCATACGGCGGCGGACCGGAGTTCGGCAGGGCAAACCAGACGCCCACGGCCAGGATGATTCCGGCGACGAGGGCGAGCAGGCTGTGGCGCAAGGCAGGAGGCATGATTTCCGGCACTATCGGCGGTGGCGGATAAACGGCGAGACGGAGTTTCGGTTATTTTTTATCCGCCGGCGTAGCGGATTTTCAGCTGACCGTGTCGGCGGATGCTTCCGGGGCGGGCTGCCAGAAATAACGGCCGCGGCTTTGTTGGTCGCGGCGGATGAGCCACGCCGCGGCGACGAGCACGATGAGCAGGAGCGCGAGAATCTTCAGGCCGCGGTTGTTGTCCTTCGGCTTGTAGGGATCCTCGAGCGAGAGCTTGGCGCCGCGCGGGAGCTTGGCGACGTCGGTGAGGGCGGTGCCGAAGGGGATGTTGATGCGGACGCGGCCATTCACGGCCCAGCCGTTGCCTTCGAGGATGGGGCCGAGCGTGCGCTGGCGGAGCTTGAGCCAGGCGATGATCATGGAAGGCATCGAGATCACCAGCATGATGCCGAGGAGCACGAGCGGGTATTGCCAGGGCGCGAGTTGGAAAATGTAGCCGAGGATGAGGGTGAGCGCGCTGATGGCGCCGGAGATGACGACGCCGATGGCGGCGACGGCACCGATGTCGAGTTTCTTGGGCTGGGCAGGAGCGGCGGGGACAGCGGTCTTGTCGGCGTTGGCGGTTTTTTCCGCGGCGGCGGCGAGCTTGCTGTTGGAGTCGGCATCGGCGGCGGCGGCGCGCTTGGCGGCCTGCTCCTCGATCATGCGGACGAATTTCTTGTAGGGCGACCAGAAGGCCTGGCGGATGCTGACGGGATTATCCACGAGGCTGGTGATGACGGCATCCCAATCGCGCCCGGCGCGGTCGTAGAAAATGCCGCGGCGGCCGACGAAGAGGTAGTCGCTGTCGCCCTGCGTGAAGCAGGCGGCGAGGTTCATGGACGGCGAGCCGGCGCGCGTGCAGGTGCAGTAGGCGATGTAGACCTTGCTCATCGCGGCGATGGGGTTGGGCGCATCGACGCGCACGCAGAGCTCGGTGGAGCGGCTGTCGAGGTAGAGCGTGCCGGCCTGGAAGACGGCCCAGCGGTCGGACGAATAAAAGTCGGTGAAGTTGACGAAATTGTGGAGCAGCGGGCGGAGGTCGCGGAAGTAGCGCACGAGGCGTTCGACGTCGCTGATGGCCTTGAACTCGGGTTCGAGGGCCTGGTCCTGCGCGAGGAGCGCGGTGAGGACGGCGCGGCCCTGGCCGCTGAGGATGGACTTGGCGCGGGCGAGACCGAGTTTCTCCACGGAGGAGCCGGCCTTGCCGCCGAGCCAGGTTTCGTAGGCGGCGAAGCGGGCGTTGAGCGCGATCCACTCGGCCTCGGTGAGCGTGGTCTGCGTGCTGCCGAGCACGGGGGTGACGACGGCGGAGTAAAGCGTGGCGATGGCACCGGCCCAGGCGGGGTTGAGACCGTCCTTGAGCGGGAGGGAGCGGTTGGCCTCGATGCGCGCGAGGGGAAAATCGGCGACCTCGGCGGCGGTGATTTTCAGGTCCTTGGCGGCGATGGCGAGGTATTCGGATTCGCTGCGGTTGAGGGCGGCGATGGCGCGGTGATCGAAGGCGGCGAGGCGGCCGCGCGCGAAGAAGTCATCAACCTTGGCGCGGACGGCGCGGAGCGCGGCGCAGGCGGCATCGGTGGCGTCGCCGAGGATGGCGATTTCCTTGGCGCCACTCTGCTCGACCCACGCGATGTAGGCGGTGAGTTCGGCGAAGAATTTGTCGGTCTGCGCGGCGGTGACGCCGAGGGAGCCGGTGCGGTCGGCAGTGCCGCCGATGCAGGCGATGATGTCCTTGATGAGGGCCTGGGCATCGGCGTCCTCGGTGGCCTCGGGGGGGATGACGCCGTCGCCGTTGACGGCATTGGAGGAGAAAATCTTGGCGGTGTCGGCGGCCTCGGTGACGGTGAGGCCGGCGGCGTCTTTTTTGCCGAGGTTGGCGAGGATCTGGCGCGCGGAGGAGAGCAGGATTTTGCCTTCGGGCGTGGCGTCGTTGATGGCGGCGAGCGGGAGGCCGTCGGCGCCCTGGAGGAGCGAGCCGGCGTCTTTCAGGCGGGCGGCGGCCCAGCGGATGGCGGTGAGGAGTTCGGGGACGCGGATGCGGCCGTCGCCATCGGTGTCGATGAGGGCGAGGGTTTTTTCGTCGAGCTCGAGGCCTTTGACGGGACAGCTAAGGGCGACCCAGAGTTTCTGGTCAAGGTGTTCGAGCGCGAGGAGGTCGGCACCGGTCTGCAGGGCGACCTGATCCAGGCCGCCGATACGGAAGAATTTCCAAGGATGTTGAGTCGAGGTGGACATGGGGGAATGATTGACCGGTGAGCCTTGGGCGAAATGGGATTTTAGCAATCCTTGCCCGCCGCCGCCGAGCCTGGGGCGGGCAACGCCCGAGCAAGGGTCCGTGAGGCTTTTATTGTAGCCGGGATTGTTAATCCCGGGGTTGATTTACTTCGTTTTCGAACCGGGGTCGGCGCCCCCCGGCTACAATGGAAACTCAAAGCGGGCGCACCCGGATCAGCCGCGACGGAGCGTGATAACGCATTCGAGGTGGCGGGTTTGAGGGAAGAGGTCGAACGGCTGGACAGCGGTGAGCGTGTAGCCGGCGGCGAGGAAGCTCTTCAGGTCGCGCATCTGCGTGGCGGGGTCGCAGGAAACGTAAACCACGGCGCGGGGGCCGAAGGCGAAGAGCTGCGCGAGGAAGGATTCGTCGCAGCCCTTGCGCGGCGGGTCGATGATGACGGCGGTGTCGGCGGGGGCGAAGGCCGGGTCGAGGCCGGCAAAGATCGTGGCGGCATCGCCGGCGGAGAAGGTGGCGTTGGCGATGTGGTTGGCGGCGGCGTTTTCGCGGGCGAAGCGGATGGAGGACTCGCTCAACTCGATGCCGGCGACGCGTTCAAAGGCGGAGGCGGCGCTGAGCGCGAAGAGTCCGCTGCCGCAGTAGGCATCGACGAGGAACCGCGCGCCGCTGGCGGCGGCCTGCGTGCGC
The DNA here is from genome assembly GCA_964525935.1 of uncultured Opitutaceae bacterium. Classification (GTDB taxonomy): domain Bacteria; phylum Verrucomicrobiota; class Verrucomicrobiia; order Opitutales; family Opitutaceae; genus UBA2377. The sequence goes on from CAZGJZ010000005.1 coordinate 152,019, forward strand.
ACGTAGCCGGTGAAGGCAGGCAGGATGAACGGGTTGTTCTGGAAAAAATCGCGGGCGAGGAAGCGGAGACGCAGCGGCTGGGCCGCTGCGGGTTGAGCGTTGAAGGTTGAAAGTTGAGAGTTCGAGCCATTCTGCGGTGAAGGCTGAGCGATCGTCTCGGTGATGATGGCGTCGTAATCAGTCGTGACCGCGCCGCTGGCCTCGCGCAGCAGCAGCGTGGCGCCGCGGGTGTAGGTGGTGCGTTGGGCGAGGACGCGCTCACGGGCGGCGGGCAGGCGTTCGTTGATCGCGTCGGTGGCAATCGGGCAGTGCGGGACGTCGATGATGTCGAAGCGCGTGGCCTGGCGGAGAAAACCGATCGGCATGGAGCCGTCGTGCCGCGGGGGATTGAAGTGCGGCGTGATCTTCGAGCGGTAGCCGAACTCCTGCGGTGAGCCGATCACGGGCGACACCGGAAAAGTGATGCCGGCCATGTGCTGGAGGAGTTCTTCCACCTGGCGGCGTTTCCAGGCGAGCTGCTCGGCGTAGGTGAAGTGCTGGTATTGGCAACCGCCGCAGCGACCGAAGAGCGGGCAGCGCGGGTCGATGCGGTGCGGTGACGGCGTGAGGACGGTGACGAGGTCGGCCTCGGTGAAGTTCTTGTGATTGCGGAAGACGCGGGCGCGGACGCGTTCGCCCGGCAGCGTGAAGGGGACCATCACGACCCAGCTGGCGGTAGCCGCCGGCTGGGTCGTGGGTTGAGAGTTGAGAGTTGAAAGTTGAGAGTCTGGAAGCACGACGCGGCCGAGGCCGACGCCCAGGTTGGTGAGCGTGGAGATTTCGAGTTCCAGTTCGTGATGATACGGGAACGGTCGGTCGTTGAATTTTTTTCTTTGGCCCACGGAACACACAGAACACACGGAAGCAGTGGGTAAAAGGAAATTGCTGCCCGGGTTTTCCGTGTATTCCGTGTGTTCCGTGGGCCTACCTCCGGAAAAAATCACCAGTCTTCAGAATCCGCGCGTGAAGCAGCTCGTGAAGCTGCGCGACCGGCGTCCGCGCGATGAGGCCGGGGTATTTTTGGTCGAGGGCTACCGGGAGATCCGGCGGGCGCTGGAAAAAAACGTGGCGCTCCAGGAGCTGTATTTTTCGCCGGAGTGGTTTCTGGGCGAAAACGAACCCGCGCTGATCGCGCAGGCGGAGGCGGCCGGCGCGAAGACATTTGAGCTGACGAAGGACGCGTTTGCGAAGGTGGCGTATCGCGAGCGGCCGGATGGCCTGCTGGCGGTGGCGCCGCAGTGGAAACGGGCGCTGGATGACCTGAAGCTGCCGGCCGCGCCGTTCTTGCTCGTGGTCGAGGCGATTGAGAAGCCGGGTAATCTGGGGACGATTTTGCGCAGCGCCGATGCCGCGGGCTGCGATGCCGTGATCGTGTGTGATCCGGTGACGGATATTTTTAATCCCAACGTGGTGCGGGCCTCGACGGGCGTGCTGTTTTCCGTGCCGCTCGTGGTGGCCGAGAGCACGCAAGTGCAAGCGTGGCTGAAGGCGAAGGGCGTGAAGACGGCGGCGACGACGCCGCACACGACGAATATTTACACGCAGACCGACCTGCGCGGCCCGCTGGCGGTGGTGATGGGCAGCGAGCAGTATGGGCTGAGCGAATTCTGGATGACCCATGCCGACGTGCTCGTGCGCATCCCGATGGCTGGTCAGGCGGACTCACTCAACGTCGCGATGGCGACGATCATCACGCTGTTCGAGGCGGTGAGGCAGAGAAGCGATAAGCCGTAAGCTTTAAGTTCCAAGCTGCCGGAGATGCCCGATCAGCTCGGCAGTGCCGGCGGCCATCGGGATGCGAGGCTGGTAGCCGAGGTCGCGCTTGGCGGCGGTGAGGTTGAACCAGTGGTCTTTGGCCAGCTCGGCGGCGATGAAACGGGTCATGGGTGGCTCGGTGCGGACGGGGAGCACGCGCCAGAGGGTTTCGCAGACGGCGCCAATAGTGGAGGCGGCGGGGAGCGAGAGGCGGCGGGTGATGGGCGGTTCGCCCAGGGCGGTGAGCAGGGCGTTGACCCAGTCCCAGAGCACGATGGGTTCGTCGTTGGTGATGAAGTAGGCCCGCCCGCTAGCGGGCGGGAGTTGAGAGCTGAGAGATGAGGGTTGAGAGACGGAAAGCAGGGCGTTTTCGGCGAGGAGGTGGGCGTCGGTGGCGTTTTCGACGTGGACCATGTCGACCTTGTTTTGGCCGGAGCCGATGATGCGGAGGCGGCCGGCGCGGGCGGCGGTGAGCACGCGGGGAACGAGGTGCGGATCGCCGACGCCCCAGATGAGGTGAGGACGGAGGGCGACGGTGCGGAGCGTGGGGCAGTTGGCGGCGAGGACTTCGCGCTCGGCGATGGCTTTCGTGAGCGGATACGGGCTCGGGCAGGACGTGGTGAGCGGGAGGGATTCGTCGGCGTTGGCAAGGTCGCGGCCGTTGTAGACGACGCTGGGCGTGCTGGTGTGGACGAACGCGCGCACGCCGTGGGCGCGGCAGCCGGCGAGGAGTGCGCGGGTGCCGAGGACATTGGTGCGGTAGAAATCGTCGTAGCGACCCCAGACGCCGACCCGGGCGGCGGTGTGGAAAACGGTCTCGATGCCGGCGCAGGCGGCGGTGACGGCGGCGGCATCGTCGAGCGAGGCGCGGATGAAGCGGACGCCGCGTTTTTCGAGATCAGGTGCGGGCGTGCGACCGAGGACGGTGACGGGGCGGCCGGCGGCGAGGAGGCGTTCCACGATGCGACGACCGAGGAAGCCGGTGCCGCCGGTGACTAAAACTGGGGAAGTTGTGCCCACGGAACACACGGAATACACGGAATGATACCGAGGGAAATGATTTCCGCGGGGCGGGTGCCCGGCCAGCGGCCGGGCCTACACGGGCGCGTCAGCGTTTCGGGTCGGGCTCGATGCCTTCGGCGGTGGCAGCCCATTGCGCGAGGGTGAGGCGGTGGATCTTGGCGTTGTGGCGGACGTCGACGGGAAACTTGGGGTGAAAGTAGAACGTTTTGATCGCGGCGGTGTGCGGGTGCTGCAGCGCGAGGAGGCGGAGTTCGCGGGCCAGTTTGTGCGCGGTGCCGGAGTCGAGGATTTTGGCTTCGACGACGAGAGCCGGTTCCTGGTGGCCGCGTTCGCCGAGGCCGATGAGGGCGCACCGGGTGACGCGGGGATGGGCGCGGAAGACTTGCTCGCAGGGCTCGGTGTGGAGGGTGGCGGTGCGGGTTTCGACGCGTTCGACCTTGCGGCCACAGAACCAGAGGCGGCCGGTGTCATCGAAGTAACCGCAGTCGCCCATGCGGTGCCAGATGGACTGGCCGTCGGTGATTTTGGCGGCGGCGGTGGCTTCGGGCAGGGCGTCGTAGATTTTGGTGACGACGGGGCCGCTCACAATGATTTCGCCGATGTCGCCGACGGGGAGTTCACGTAATTCTGTCTGGGACGTGAGACCGATAATGCGGATGGAAATGCCGGGAAGCGGGTGGCCGACGCAGGCGCCCTGGGGATTTTCGATCTGGGTTTTTATGTTTTCGATTTCGGAGGAAGAGATCGTGGTGAGCGGGAGGGCTTCGGTGGCGCCGTAGGGGCTGTGGAGCTGGCCGTTGGGGAGAAAGGAGCGGGAGTTTTCCCAGAGTGCGGCAGGGACGGGTGCGCCGGCGCAGAGGACGCGGCGGAGGGTCGGAAGCGTGACGTTTTGCGCGACGCAGTGGGCGGAGATTTTGCGCCAGAGCGTGGGCGATCCGAAGGAGTTGGTGACGCCTTCCTGCTGGATGGCCTGAATGATTTTTGCCGGGTCAACGGCAGCGGGGCGGCGCGGGTCGATCTCGGGCACGATGGTGGTCATGCCGAGTGCCGGGTTGAAGAGGGCGAAGATCGGGAGCATCGGCAAATCCACTTCGCCGGGTTGGATACCGTAGGTTTCGCGGATGAGGCGGACCTGCGCCTCGAACATGCCGTGTTCGTAGCAAACGCCTTTGGGGGCGCCGGTGGAGCCGGAGGTGAACAGCACGGCGGCTAGATCAGCCGCCGTGCTGTTCACCGGTTGAAAGTTGAAAGTTGAAAGTTGAGAGCCGGAGAAAAGGCGCGCGGTTGGTGAAGCGGAGGTGCGAACGCGGATTTTGACGCTGCGGAAGGTGGGCCGGAAGAGGTGGCTGACAATTTGCGCGAGGGGGATGCCGACGAGAGCGCGGGGGCGGGAGCGTTGCACGCAGCGCAGGAAATTTTTCAGGCCCATGCCGGGGTCGATCACAACCGGGACAGCGCCGAGTTTGAAAAGCGCGAAGGCGGCGGCGATGAGCGGGAGCCCTTGCTTCACCATGAGCAGCGTGCGATCGCCGCGGCGGATGCCGGCGGCGGTGAGGCGGGCGCACCACGCGTCGGTCTCGCGATCAAGCTCGGCGAAAGTGAGCGTCAGGTAGTCGATGGCGCCGGCGGAAGTGCGGCCGCGCGGGATTTTCAGGGCGGCGCGGTCGGGCTGGCGGGCCGCCATGAGCGGCAGGTGGCGCGCGATATTGGCGGAGTCGGGCACGGCGGTGTTTTTCTATTTAACCACGAAGAACTCGAAGGGCACGAAGACCGAACCTGATTCCGTTCTCTTCGTGAGCTTGGTGTCCTTCGTGGTTAACCCTGCTTCAACGAGGGGACGGCGCGGAGGAGGTCGGCCTGCCAAGGAAGAAGAATGTCGTCGATGCTGGCGGGACGGCGGGCGATTTGCGCGAGCTGGGCGCGATTGGCGATGAGGGTGGCCTCGAGGCCGAGCTTGGTGGCGACCACATCGCGGTCGGCCTTGATGCGGTCCTGCAGGGCGACCTCGGCCTGCGTCAGCGGGGCGTGACCGGGATCGCGGCCACGGCGACGGGGGAGCGTCTTGGGATCGCGGGCGAGGCCGGCCTTGAGGGCGGATGCGAGGGAATCGATGAGGCGGGCGTGGCGTTTGCCGAGATTGACGCGCGCGAGGATGGACTCGAGGGAGTCGCCGGCCTCGGCGGCTTCGGCGATGGCTTGAAGGAGCTGGTTGCCGCAGACCTTGAACGGAGGGGTGTCGAGGCGCTCGGCCTGCGCCTGGCGCCAGTGCCAGACGGCGTGAAGGGCACCGAGACCGTGGCCGCGGAGGCGTTCACTGTGACCGATGCGCCAGTCGTTTTCGTCGGGCGGGGCGAAGCCGGTGACGCCGGACTCGATCTGGGCTTCGCACTGTTGTTTGAGCCAGCCGAGGCGGTGTTTGGCGGAGAGTTCGCGGGTGAGGATGTCGCGGAGGGCGGGCAGGTGCCAGACGTCGAGCGAGGCGTAATCGAGCATCTTCTGGGTGAGCGGACGCTTGGACCAGTTGGCCTTTTGGGAATCCTTGGAGAGTTTGACGCCGAAATGGTCCTCCAAGAGGCCGGCGAGGCCGACGCGCGGGCGGTTGAGCAGCTGCGCGGCGAGCATGGTGTCGAACATGCTTTTGGGGCGAAAACGGCAGAAATCGTGCAGCAGGCGGATGTCGAAATCGCTGCCGTGCATGATGAGGTGTTTCTTGGCGAGGCGCGTCCAGAGGCCGTCGAGGGGCAGGCCGGCAAGCACGTCCACGAGAAAGACTTCCTTGCCGACGAGGAATTGGAGGAGGCAGACGCGTGTCTTGAAGTGAAACATGTTGTCCGCCTCGGTATCGAGGGAGACTTCGTCCACGCGGTCGAGGGCGGCGAGCAGCGGGGCGAGTTGGCCGGGCTGGTCGATCAGGGCGTATGCAGGAGGACGGGTGCTCACTTTCACGCCGAGCAAACGGCGGAGGCGCACGGGAAGGAAGCGTGAAATCATCAGTTGGGCGCGTCGAGCGAGCCCGGGGCAACGCTCAGCGCTGGCGGCCGAACGTTCAACGCCCAAGTGAGGAGAAAACGGCCGAAGATCGTGAAAAATCAGCCGGTCCAGGCCGTAAGAAAGGCGTCGATCAGCAATGGAAGGTCAGGACTGTAGCCACCTTCCAAAATCGCGGCGGCGGGCAGGCGGGTTTCGCGCAGCCAGCGGCCGAGGGTGGCGAAATCCTCGGTTTCGAGGGTCATTTCGGTGATGGGATCGCGGGCGTAGGCGTCGAAGCCGGCGGAAACGAGGATAAGGTCGGGCTTGAAGGCGACGACGGCGTCGAGGGAGGCGCGAAGGTCGGCCATATGGGCGGCGCGCGGGGTGTGGGGCGCGACGGGCCAGTTGAGGCAGTTGTCGAACGAGGTCGTGCCGGTGCCGGGGTAGCCGGGGAATTGATGGACCGAAGTGAAAAGGATGTCGGAACGGTTGCGGAGAATAGCTTCGGTGCCGTTGCCGTGGTGGGCGTCGAAGTCCCAGACGGCGATGCGACGGGAAGCGGCGGCGGCGCGAGAGCGTTGGGCGTGCAGTGCGGCGAGGGCGATTTGGTTCAGGTAACAGAAGCCCATCGCCTGGCCGGCGGTCGCGTGATGGCCGGGCGGGCGCATGAGGGAGAACGCCGGGCCGCTGCCGGCGAGAGCATGATCGGTGGCGGCGAGCGCAGCGGAGACGGCGCGGCGGGCGTGGTCGCCGATGCCGGGAAAGAAAGGCGTGTCGGCATCGAAGTCGCGCGGTTGTGCGAGGCGCTTGAGGTGGGCGGGCGTGTGGGCGAGCGCGAGGGTGGCGTCGGTGATCGCGGTGGCGGGCGGGGGGACGCGGAATTCCCAATCGGGATGCGCAGCGCGAAGGTGCGCGGCACTGCGGATGACGCGGGCGGGTTGCTCGGGCCGCATCGAGGAGCCGTAGTCGGCGCACTGCGGATCGTGGAGGATGAGCATGAGGCAATGGCCGCAAAAAGGCGCAGAAGGCGCAAGAAACGAAGCGCGGACGATTTTTAGTTTTTGCGCTTTAGGTGTCTTTTTGCGGCCATGATCCCGATGAAAGTCGTTGTGCTTTGTTCCGGGGGGATGGATTCCGTGGCGGCGCTCCATTGGGCGCGGCGGGAGCATGCCGTCGCGGCGGTGCTGAGCTTTGACTACGGGGCGAAGCACAATCACCGGGAGATTCCGTTTGCGGCGGAGCACGCGGCGCTGGTGGGCGCGCGGCACGAGGTGATCGCGCTGGATTTTGTGAACCGGCTGTTTGCGTCGGATCTGCTGAAGAGCGGCGGGGAAATCCCCGAGGGTCACTACGAGGCGGCGAACATGAAGCAGACGGTGGTGCCGTTTCGAAATGCGATCATGCTTTCGATCGCGTGCGGGTTCGCGGAAAGCGTCGGCGCGGAAGGGCTCGTGATCGCGGCGCATGGCGGCGACCACGCGATCTATCCGGATTGCCGCGAGGACTTCATGCAGGCGATGGGCGACGCGATGCGGCTGGGGACTTACGCGGGCGTGAAGCTGCTGCGGCCGTTTATTGCGATGACGAAGGGCGAAATCGCCGCCGAAGGCGCGCGGCTCGGCGTGGATTTTGCGCGGACCTGGTCGTGTTACAAAGGCGGCGCGGTGCACTGCGGGAAATGCGGGACGTGCGTGGAGCGACGCGAGGCGTTTGCGCTGGCGGGAGTGAAGGATCCGACGGCGTATGCGTTTACCGGCGAACTGCCGGGAAAGCCGAAGACCGTTTAACCACGGATTGCACAGATCATACCGGATCCGGAGGAGAAACCACGAAACCCACGAAATGCACGAAGCCGGTTTATCCGTGCCGATCCGTGAAATCCGTGGTCAAAAATTCCGATGCTAATTTCCGAGCTGTTTTATTCGATTCAGGGCGAAGGGGAACTGACGGGCGTGCCGTCGGTATTTGTGCGCACGAGTGGCTGCAACCTGCGGTGCAACTGGTGCGACACGCCCTACGCCTCGTGGAATCCCGAGGGAAAGCCGATGACGGTCGCGGCCATCGTCGATGCGGTGCGCGCGCACAAGTCGGCGCGGCATGTGGTGCTGACGGGTGGCGAGCCGATGATCGCGAAGGAAATCCGCGAACTGGCGGGCGAACTCAAGGCGTTGCACTACCACATCACGATTGAGACGGCGGCGACGGTGGCGCCGGAGGGTGTGGCGTGCGACCTGGCATCGATGTCGCCGAAGTTGCTGAACTCGGCGCCGGACGACCGGTTGAGCCAGCCATGGCGGAAGAAACACGAGTCGCTGCGCTGGCAGCCGGAGGTGGTGCGCGCCTGGGTCGATGCGTATGCGTATCAGTTCAAATTTGTCGTCGCGCAGCCGGGTGACGTGGACGAACTCGAAGGCATGCTGGCGTCGCTGAAGCGCGACATCCCGCGGCACAAGGTGCTGCTGATGCCGGAGGGAACGACGATGGAAAAGCTGCGTGGCCGCGCGGGCTGGCTGTCGGACTTGTGCAAGGCGCGCGGCTTCCGCTACGCGCACCGGTTGCACGTCGAACTTTATGGCAACAAACGCGGCACCTGACGCGGCCGCGGGGTCGGCGGGAAAACCCCGGCCGCGCAAGCTGTCGGAGGAACTGGCGGAGTTGCGCGGCCGCTTCGCGTTGAAGCCGGTGACGCTGCGCGAGGTGATCTACACGCTGCGCGGCCGGGCGTATGTGTTGCTGCTGCTGTTGCTCGCCCTGCCCTTCATCACGCCGATTCCGCTGCCGGGGTTGTCGACGCCGTTCGGGCTGGCAATTGCGTTCATCGCGCTGCGGCTGACGCTCGGGCAGCGGCCGTGGCTGCCGATGAAGCTGCAGCGCAAGGAGCTGCCGGCGGGGTTTTTCGTGAAAGTGTTTGCCGTGGCGGCAAAAGTGCTGGCGTTTCTGGAGAAGTTTTTGCGCCCGCGGCTGACGGCGCTGAGCGATTCCCCGCTACTGCTCCGGTTGCACGCGTTATTTATCTTCGTCGCGGCGCTCTCATTGTTGCTGCCGCTGCCGATCCCGTTTACGAACTCGTTTCCGGCGTGGGCGATTTTGCTGATCGCCGCCGGCATGCTGGAGCGCGACGGGCTGTTTATTTTGATGGGCTACGCGGTGTTCGCGGCGGGCGTTGCGTATTTCGTGCTACTCGGGGAAGCGGCGGAGCGGCTGATGAAGTCGCTGGTGCACTGGATCACAGGGTGAGCCGAGCGCCCGGGCAACGGCCGGGCCTGCAAGGCGGGCGGGCGGCCTGACGCTACCGTCAGGTGTGTTTTTGCCAGTCGAACTTGTTGCGGTCGATCCAGCGGTAGTGGTCGGCGTAGCGGAGGCCGGCGGCGGAGTTCTCGTCGAGGATCACGGTTGTGCGCGGGTGTTGTTGCAGCGCGGAGCCAGGACAGATTGCGGAGAGCGGGCCCTCGATCATGTGTTCGACGGCGCGGACCTTGGCCGGCCCGAAGGCGAGGAGCAGGCAGCGGCGGGCGTCGAGGATGGTGCCGATGCCCATCGTGATGGCGTGCTTCGGCATGGCGGTGAGGGAGCCGAAGACGGCGCTGTTATCCTGAAGGGTCTGCTCGGAGAGAATCTTGATCCACGTGCGCGAGCGAAGGGAACCGGTGGGCTCGTTGAAGCCGATGTGACCGTTGCGACCGAGGCCGAGGAGCTGGAGGTCGATGCCACCGGCGTCGAGGATGCGCTGCTCATAGCCGCGGCACTCGGCGTGGAGATCGGTGGCGGTGCCGTTGGGCACGTGGGTGCGCTTCACGTCGATGTTGATGTGGCGGAAAAGATTTTCCTGCATGAACCAGCGGTAGGACTGGTCGTGGGTGGCAGGGAGGCCGACGTATTCGTCGAGGTTGAACGTCGTGACACGGCTGAAATCGAGGCCTTCCTCACGGTGCATGCGGATGAGCTCCTTGTAGAGCTGGAGCGGCGTGCGCCCGGTGGCGAGGCCGAGGACGGCGTCCGGTTTTTCGCGCACCACGCGGGCGATGATTTTGGCGCCGAGGGCGCAACCGATGTCGATGCTGTCGCGAATGAGGACTTCCATGGCGCGGAAAGGGTTAGCGCGCGCCGGAGCGGGCGACAAGCGTTGTGTGGGTCATGGGGTGAATGAAGCCACGCATTGGGACTAGAGACCCCCGGCTACATCAAACCGGAGCCATCGCAGGCTTACTTCTTCAGCCGGGCCTGGAGTTTTTTTACCTCGGGGCTGATGGCGCCGCACTCCCCTGCCCCGCAGCCGCCGGATTTTTTGCGGAAGGCGCGACGAACCAACCACACGGCGGCGATCGCGACGGCGAGCAGGGCGAGCAGGGTTTGAAGTTCGGGCGTCATCTATTTCTCAGAAGCCGAGGGCGCGGCCGATTTGGTAGACGAGGAGGCTGAGGAGCCAGGCGGTGCCGGTCATGTAGGCGATTTGGAAGAGCGGCCAGCGCCAGCTGTTGGTCTCGCGTTTCACCACGGCCACGGTGCTCACGCACTGCATGGCGAAGACGTAGAAAATCATCAGCGTGAAACAAACCAGCGGCGTAAAGAGCGGCGCGCCGCCGGGCCATTTGGCGGCGAGCAAGGCCTGGCGCAACGGGGCGGTGTCTGCGTCGTCGTCGCCCTGGGCGTTGAAGACGACGCTCATGGTGCTGACGAAAACCTCACGGGCGGCGAACGACGTGATGAGGCCGATGCCGATCTGCCAGTCGAAGCCGAGCGGCTTGATAACCGGCTCGATGAAGTGGCCGGCCTGACCGGCGTAGCTTTGCGCGAGTTGCTCGGTGGCGGTCGCACCTTCGGGGGCCTTGGGATAGGCGGCGAGGAACCAAAGGATGATGCTGATGCCGAGGATGACGGTGCCGGCGCGACGGAGGAAAATCCACCCGCGCTCGAGCATGTGGAGCGTGACGTCTTTCAGGCGCGGGAGGTGATACGGCGGCAGCTCCATGATCATGAGCGGTGGCTCGCCCTTGAGGAGCGTGCGCTTGAAGAGCCAGGCGAAGCCGAAGGCGCCGAAGGTGCCGAGCGCATACATGAGAATCATGATGCCGACCTTGGTGACGAGGGGCACGCGGTCGCCAGGGACGAGCGCGGCGATCATGAGCAGGTAAACGGGCAGGCGCGCCGAGCAGCTCATGAGCGGCGCGACGAGGATGGTGACGAGGCGGTCCTTGGCGTTTTCGATGGTGCGCGTGGCCATGATGCCGGGGATGGCGCAGGCGTAGGAGCTGAGGAGCGGGATGAAGCTTTTGCCGTTGAGGCCGACGCGGCTCATGAGGCGGTCCATGATGAAGGCGGCGCGGGCCATGTAGCCGGTGCTTTCGAGGAGGCCGATGAAGAAGAACAGGATGAGAATCTGCGGGAGGAAAATTACGACACCGCCCACACCGGCAATGGCACCGTCGGTGATGAGGTCGCGGAAATCGCCGGCGGGCATGGCCGATTTTACCCAGTCACTGAGCGCAGCCATGTGGCCGTCGATCCAGTTCATCGGATACTCGGCGAAGGTGAAGATGCTGAAAAAGAGCAGCGTCATCACGGAGCCGAGGACAATCCAACCCCAGAGGGGATGAGTCACGACGGCGTCGATGCGGTCGCTGGTGGTTGGGCCGCGATTGGCGGCGGATTGCTGGACAATGTCGCTGCAGAGGCGGCCGATGACTTCGTAGCGGGAGTTGACGAGGGTGCCGGCCCAGTCGGTCCCCTCGCCTTCCCAGCGCTTTTGCCAGGCTTGAAGAATTTCGGCGGTGCGCGCGCTAAGCGGCGTGGAGCCGGCGACGCGGACGGAGTCCTGATCGGTGAGAAGCAGGAGTGCTTCGGCGCGGGCGATGAGCGGGGATTTGCCGTCGTGCGTGGTGAGCGAGGCCTGGAGCTCGGTGACGGCCGAGGCGATGGCCGGCGGCACATCCCACGCGTGGCGCGAGAGCGGGAGATCGGGGCGGCTCATGGCGAGCTTGAGCTCGATGAGGCCCTTGCCGTTGACGGCTTCACAGGCGATGACGGGGATGCCGAGTTCGTGTTCGAGGCGCGTGAGGCGGAGATGGAGGCCGGCGGCGGCGGCGAGATCCATCATATTGACGACGAGGATGACGGGGCGTCCGAGGTCGAGAATCTGGTGAACGAGGTAGAGGTTTCGTTCGAGATTGGTCGCGTCGATGATGCAGAGGATGCGGTCGGGCTGGGCGGTGTCGGCGCGGCGGCCGAGAAGCACATCGCGGGTGACGGCTTCGTCGGGCGAGCGCGCGGCGAGCGAATACGCGCCGGGCAAATCGATCACCGTGATGGGCTGGCCATGCTGCGAGTAGGCGGTGCCGACTTTTTTCTCAACGGTGACGCCGGGATAGTTGCCGACCTTTTGTTTCAGGCCGGTGAGGGCGTTGAAGAGCGTGCTCTTGCCGCAGTTCGGATTACCGACGAGGGCGTAGACGGGTTGGCGCGGGGCCGCGGGCGCGGGCTTCTTGGAAATGTGCGGAGGCAGGGCCATGGCGCGGCTTAATCAGACGGGCTCGACGAGAACGTGCTCGGCCTCGGTTTTGCGCAGCGTGAGATGGTAACCGCGGAGTTTGATTTCGAGCGGATCGCCCAGTGGCGCGGTGCGCACGAGGGTGAGCGAGGTGCCGCTGAGGAGTCCCATCTCGCGCAGACGGGTGAAGGCGGCGCCGGTCTTGGGAAATTCGCGGATGACGGCGGTGGCGCCGACGGGCAGCTGGGAGAGTTTGATCGGCGCGGCCACGGCAGCAGGCTCAGCGCGAACCGGTGATCTGTTCGACGAGGATGCGTTGAGCGGCACCGTGGCTGAGGGCGATGCGCGTGCCGTTGATCTGGCAGAGAATGGTCGTGTCGCCGGAGATTTTCGTGACGAAGGCGTTTTCGCCAAAACCCATCTCGCGGACGCGCTGGCAGAAGTCCTCCTCGCCCTTCAACTCGCACACGCGGCCGGTGGCACCAGCAGGAAGCTGGCAGAGCAGAAGCGGCGAATGGGGGCGCGATTGATTCACGGAAAGCGAAGGTTGAACCCACTGAGACTGAGTTTCAAGGGCAACATGGGTTTTAACGGAGAAAAGAAAAGCGCGGTCGGGAAAGACCGCGCTGGGAAAGCCAAACTGTCGTAACGATCAGCGACGACGGCGCTTGAGGGCGAGTTGGACGCCGCTGTAGCGCACGAGGCCTTGGAGGTGCTCGTATTGCTGCGGGTCGATGTCCTTGGCGGCCTTGAGCTCGTCTTCGGCGCGCTTGAGGGCGGCTTCGATGGCGTTCTCATCAATCTTTTCCTCGGTGATGGCGTGCTCAGCGAGGACGTGAACGCGGTCGCCTTCGACTTCGGCGAAACCACCGCTCACGGCGAGCAGCGTGGTCACGCCGTTCTTCGTCACGCGAAGTTCGCCGTGCTCGACTTGCGTGAGCAGCGGGATGTGGCCGGGGAGAATGCCGACTTCACCGGTCGTCGTCGGGATGACGACGGTGTCGATGGTGTCGGAGTAAACCCGGGCCTCGGGCGTGACGATTTCAAGAGTGAGAGGCATTGAGAGGAAGTCTTAAGGGGCAAGTAACAAGTATCAGGGTGCTGAAGTCAGAGCGCTGAGGGACTGGTTACTTGGAGCTTGGTCCTGGTTACTTTTTGGCGGCGGCGGCGATGACTTCGTCGATGCCACCCTTCATGTAGAAGTCGCCTTCGGCGATGTGGTCGAGTTCGCCATCGAGGATCATCTTGAAGCCGCGGACGGTCTCCTTGACGGGGACGTATTTGCCGGGCGTGCCCGTGAACACTTCCGCGACCGCGAAGGGTTGCGAGAGGAGACGCTGAATTTTGCGCGCGCGATAGACGGTCTGCTTGTCCTCGGGGGAGAGTTCGTCGAGACCGAGAATGGCGATGATGTCCTGGAGATCCTTGTAGCGCTGGAGGACGCGCTGCACTTCGCGGGCGACCTTGTAGTGCTCTTCGCCGACGATGTCGGCCTGGAGGGCCTTCGAGACGGAAGCGAGCGGGTCGACGGCAGGATAGATACCGAGCTCGGCGATGGAACGCTCCAGCACGATGGTCGAGTCCAAGTGGGCGAAGGTGTTGGCGGGCGCCGGGTCGGTCAAATCGTCGGCGGGCACGTAAACGGCCTGCACGGAGGTGATGGAGCCCTTCTTCGTCGAGGTGATGCGCTCCTGGAGCTGACCCATTTCGTTGGAGAGCGTAGGCTGGTAACCGACCGCGGAAGGCGAGCGGCCGAGCAGCGCGGACACTTCGGAACCGGCTTGCGAGAAGCGGAAGATGTTGTCGACGAAGAGGAGCACGTCCTGGTTCTTCTCATCGCGGAAATACTCGGTCATCGCGAGCGCGGAGAGGGCGACGCGCATACGGGCGCCCGGGGGCTCGTTCATCTGGCCGAACACGAGCGCGACCTTGGACTTCGAAAGGTCCTTCTGGTCGATAACGCCGGCCTCGGACATTTCGTGATAAAGATCGTTACCTTCACGGGAGCGCTCACCGACACCGGCGAACACGGACATACCGCCGTGGGCTTTCGCGATGTTGTTGATGAGTTCGAGAATGACGACGGTCTTGCCGACGCCGGCGCCACCGAAGGCTCCGGCCTTACCGCCCTTGATGAAGGGACAGATCAGATCGATGACCTTGATGCCGGTCTCGAGGATCTCGGCCTTGGTGTTTTGCTCGGTGAGCGTGGGGGCAGCGCGGTGAATCGGGTATTTCTTGTCGAACTTGACCGGGCCCTTGCCGTCCACGGGATTGCCGGTGACGTCGAAGATGCGGCCGAGCACGCCGTTGCCGACGGGGACGGAGATGGGCGCGCCGGTATCGAGGACGGGCATGCCGCGCACGAGGCCTTCGGAGGAAGACATCGCGATGGCGCGGGCGACGCCGCCACCGAGGTGCTGCTGGATCTCGAGGGTGAGCGATTCCTTCTTACCACTGACCGTGAAGTCGATGGTGAGCGCCTGATAGATGGGCGGGATGGCGTTTTCCGCGAACTGGACGTCAACGACGGGGCCGATGACTTGGACGATTTTGCCGGTGTTGCTCATTTGTGAAAGGGTGGAGGAAAGATGGACCTAATGGGGTTGATTGAAAATTAAGCGGCGTATTGGGCGGCGGCGATTTCGAGGATTTCCTGCGTGATGCCGGCCTGACGGGCCTTGTTGTATTCGAGGGTGAGGTCGCCGAGGAGCTTCGTGGCGTTGTCCTTGGCGGTCTTCATGGCGACCATGCGGGCGCTGTGCTCGGAGGCTTTGGCGTCCAGCGCGTGCTGGTAAACTTCGCGATTAACGTAAAGCGGGAGAATGGCGTCGAGGACGGTGGCGGCGTCAGGCTCGAAGAGCATCTGGTTTTCCGTGGTCTTGGCGACGTGGGCAGTGCCGGTGGCGCCGGCGTCAGAGCGGAGATCGGCGATGACGTCCTTCACGCTGGTGAGCGGGAGGAGCGGCATGAGCGTCGGGGTCTGCACGAGCGTGTTGCGGAAACGCGGCCAGATGACTTCGACGGTGTCGACGACGCCATCGAGGAACTGTTTCACCATGAATTCGGCCACGACTTTGATGTCGGCAAAGGTGGTGCGATCGCTGGCGGGGAAATCGGCGAGGAGATCGCGGTGCGTGCGGGCGATGAACTGCGCGCCCTTGCGGCCGATGACGGCGTATTTCGCGGGCGTCTTGATGTCGGTAACGAGCTTGAAGACGTTCGTGTTGAGCGGACCGCAGAGGCCCTTGTCCGACGTGACGAGAATGATGCCGCGGGTGCGGACCTCACGCTTGGCGAGGAAGGGATGCGAGGACTCCTCGACGCGATCGGCGAGGGCGCCGAGCATCTGGGCCATGAGTTCGGCGTAGGGGCGGCCGGCGAGGGCGGCGGCCTGGGCCTTCTTCATCTTCGAAGCAGCCACCAACTCCATCGCCTTGGTGATCTGGCGGGTGTTTTTGACCGACTTGATGCGGCGGCGGATGTCGCGGGTAGAAGCCACGGGGAGATTTAGTTTTTAATCGCGGAGACGCGGAAGAAATTAGGCGCTGAAGGTCGGCTTCCACTCGTCACACGCGGCCTGCAGCTTGGCCTCGAGATCCTTGTCGAGGGCGGCCTTGGTGCGGATTTCGGTGAGGAGCGCGTCCTTGCGGGTGGTGAAGAATTCCTTGAGCGAGGCGGCGGCGGCGACGGCCTTCTTGGTGTCGATGGCATCGAAGAAGTTTTTCTGCATCGCGAAGAGGACGGCGACCTGGAGCTCGATCGGCAGCGGGCTGAGGGCGGGCTGCTTGAAGAGTTCGACGATGCGGGCGCCACGCTCGAGCTGGGCCTTGGTCTTGGCATCGAGGTCGGAACCGAACTGCGCGAAGGCGGCGAGTTCGCGGAACTGGGCGAGCTCGCCCTTGAGCTTACCGCCGACCTGCTTGGTGGCCTTGATCTGCGCGGAGGAACCGACGCGGGAAACGGAGAGACCGACCGAGACGGCGGGACGGATACCTTGGTTGAAGAGATCGGTCTCGAGGAAGATCTGGCCGTCGGTGATCGAGATCACGTTCGTCGGGATGTAGGCGGACACGTCGCCAGCCTGCGTTTCGATGATCGGGAGCGCGGTGAGCGAGCCCTTGCCGTCGAGGCGCGCGGCGCGCTCGAGGAGGCGGGAGTGGAGGTAGAACACGTCGCCCGGATAAGCTTCGCGGCCGGAGGGGCGCTTCAGGATGAGCGAGATCTGGCGGTAGGCGACGGCGTGCTTGGAAAGATCGTCGTAAACGATGAGCGCGTCCTGGCCGTTTTCCATGAACCACTCACCCATCGCGGCACCGGAGAACGGGGCGAGGTATTGGTTGGCGGGATTATCGGCGGCGGGAGCGGCGACGATGATGGTGTATTCCAGCGCGCCGGCGTTCTCGAGGGCCGAGATGGTGCGGACGATGTTGGAATTCTTCTGACCGACGGCGACGTAGATGGAGTAAACGGGGCGGAACTTCGGGTCGTTGCTCGCGAGGCCGACCTTGTTGATCTTCGCCTGGTTGATGATCGTATCGATACAGATCGTGGTCTTGCCGGTGCCGCGGTCACCGATGATGAGTTCGCGCTGACCGCGACCGATCGGGATCATGGAGTCGATCGCCATGATGCCGGTGAAGAGGGGCTGGTTGACGGATTTGCGCGCCATGATGCCGGGCGCGATTTTTTCCACGGGATAGAATTCCGTGGCAGCGATCGGGCCTTTGCCGTCGACCGGATTGCCAAGGGCGTCGACCGCGCGGCCGAGGAGGGCCTTGCCGACGGGGACGGAGAGGAGCTTGCCGGTGGTCTGGACTTCGTCGCCTTCCTTGAGCTTGGAAACGTCGCCGAGGACGACGCAGCCGACTTCGTCTTCTTCGAGATTGAGCGCGATGCCGATGGCGCCGCCGGGGAACTGGACCATCTCGTTATACATGACCTCGGAGAGGCCGTCGATTTTGGCGACACCGTCAGCGACGGTGCGGATGGTGCCGGTGTTCTTTTTGACGGCCTTGCTGGAGAGCTTGGCGATCTGCTGTTCGATTTGGTCGAGGACGGTGCTCATCGGGAAAGAGGGCGAAAAGTTGAGAGTTGAGAGCTGAGGGTTGAGAGGGGAAACGGATCAGACAGCGGCCGCCAGGGCGGCGAGCTGGCCGGCGACGGAGGATTCGTAGGTGTCGTCGCCGACGCGGACGCGAAGACCGGCGAGGAGCGCGGAATTCGGCTTGGCGGTGGCGTTGACGGGGCGGCCGTATTTTTTCGTCATCGCGGCGGCAATCGAGGCGAGGACGGAAGCGTTGACGGAGCCGGCGTGCTCTACGACGGCCTGGCCGCGGGCAAATTCGGCGGCAACGAGGCGCTGATAGGCCTTGAGGACGGCGAGGGTGTTCGCGGGGCGGTGTTTCTCGATGTATTCGAGGACGCCCGCGACGCGGTCGGCGGACAGCGTGCCACCGACGACGCTCAGTTTGAAAAACTGGCGGGCGAGGAGCTGGACTTGTTTTTTGCCGGAGGCCATCGGTGGAGAGCGGGAGCGCCGAAGCGTTTAGACGTTGGTGAGCTCGCGAGCGGCGGCCTCGTTGTAGGCGGCGCGATCGGCGTCGGTGAGTTTCTTGGCGAGGACGCGCTCGGTCGTGGTGACGACGAGGCGGGCGATCTCGGTGCGGGCGTCGGCGAGCATCTTCTTGTGCTCAAGCTCGATGGCCTGCTGCGCCTTGGTGAGGATGTCGTTGGCGCGGGCCGACGCTTCCTGGGTCTGCTTGTCGGTGAAGTCCTTGGCGGACTTGCGGGCGTCGTCGATGATGCGGGAGGCCTCGATCTGGGACTGCTTGACGATGGCGGCGCTCTCCTGCGCGGCGGCGGCGAGCTTGGCCTGCATCTCCTCGGCGTGCTTGAGGCCGGAGGCGATCTTGCTGTTGCGCTCCTCCATCGTGGCGATGGTCGGCTTGATGCCGAACTTATAGAGAACGCCGAACAGGATCAGGAAGCTGACCACCTGCATGACGATATACTTCGGCTCGATGCCGAATTTGGCGATCATACCGGATTCAGCGGCGGCGTGGCCGGCGGCATCAGTGACAGCAAGCAGGAGTGGCAGCATGACGGGAAAGGGATTGGCCGCGGACGGGTTGAGGCGCCCGCGGCCGGTTCAGAAATTATCTGGCTACTGGCTTAGGCGAGGAACAGCGCGAGAATGCCGAGACCTTCAGCGAGCGCCATACCGATGATGGCCTGCACGAGGATCTTGCCGGACGCGCCGGGGTTGCGACCGACGGCTTCAGCGGCCTTGGTGCCGATGAGACCGACGCCGATGGCGGCGCCGAGGAGACCGAAGGCGCTGGTGAGGTTACCGGTGATACCGCTGGAGGCGGCTTGAGCGATGATGTCGTTGATCATGTGATGTTGGTTTTTGTTTTTGGTGGTGACCGCCGTGCGCACACATTGGCACGCTCCCAGCGGAAAAGGGATTAGTGATGGCCTTCGGCGGGGGCGTGGCCGTCCGCGTGATCGTGGTCATGATCGTCGCCGTGGTTGCAGAACAGGCCGATGTAAACGGCCGAAAGGAGCGTGAACACGGTCGCCTGAATCAGACCCACGAGCAGCTCCATGAAATAAAACACGAAGATGAAGCCGGTGCCGTGGAGGAGATTTTCGCCACCGTAGACGTTGCCGAAGAGACGCACCGAAAGGGTGAAGGGTCGGATGCTGATAGAGAACACTTCGATCAAGCCGACGATCACGAACACAAGGGCCAGGATCGGGTAAAGCCAGCCGGGCGTTTCCTTCTTATCGGCCTTGTTACCGAAGAGATCCCAGATGATTAGCTTCAGGCCGGCGTATTTGAGGATGATGATCAGGAAAGCGCCGAAAGAAACCAGCGCGAGTGCGATGGTGCTATTAAAGTCGGCGGTGAAGGGGCGAATCCACGGCTGGGTAAGGTGGAAGTGACCTTCCGCATCGGTGTGGCCCATGCCGATGGTGCCGACGCCGGGGAGCAGGCCGGACCAGTTTTGAATCAGAATGAAGATGAAGAGCGTGACGAGCAGCGGGAAGACCGCGGGAAAAGCCTTCTTGCCGACGATGGGCTCGAAAAGATCATGCAAGGCCTCCAGCACGGACTCGAACACGGCCTGGCTCTTGGTCGGCAGCACCTGGGGCTTACGGACGGCGTAGAGAATTGCGGCGATGATGAGCGCGGAGATCACCCAACCGGTCACCATGCTATTGGTGGCCGTCCAGCCGTGGCCGAAATCAACCAGCTTGCTCGCGGCCGGCGACACACTGGCGAAAGCCGTAAAGCCGGAGCTTAGAAAACAGGTGATGAGGGCGAGTTTTTTGACCCGAGACATGGGTGCGTGAAAGAGGATGGAAGAAGTTGAAAGGAAATGGCGTAGGGATAGACCCCGGGGGCCGTCAACCCTCGAAGCAGGCTAAATGTCAATCAGCCGGGGGAATTAGCATGTTCGTGACTCACGGCGTTCCGGCTTATGAGGGCGATTTGGCGATCCGGGCGGTAAAAGAATGAAACGCATCGGCCCGGCTCTGGAAGACGGTCTCGAATTCAAATGGCCACGCTTCGGTGGTGATTTGCCACGCGGGATGCGCTTTCAGGGTGGCGACGGCGTCCTTAAAGTAAGGTTCGAAGTCGGTGCGGAAGTAGAGCCGGGCGTCCTCCCCTGCCCTGGCCGCCAAGGTTTGGAGAAAATCGGGCTGTATGAGCCGGTTTTTGTGGTGCCGGCGCTTGGGCCATGGGTCGGGAAACAACACGAAGATGCGGTGCAGGCTCATCTCGGGCGGCAAGGCTTCGAGGAAGAGGTTAGCCTCAGCGTGGCTGAAGGCGATGTTGGCGAGACGGGCGCGGCGGGCCTTTTTTTCGGCGCGTTCGATGCGGTCGGCGATGATATCGAGACCGAGGCAGTATTCGCCGGGGTGGGCTTGGGCGTAGGCGTTGAGGAAATGCCCGTGGCCGCAGCCGATTTCGAGGGTGATTTGCCGCGGCCAAGTCTGCCGAAGCGTCGCCAACTGCGCGCGCACGTCCGCGAGGCGGGCGGCGTGGATGGCGTTGGCTTTTTCAATCGGCATAAAGGCTAGCGGATGAAGGCGAGCGTAGGAGGGCGCAAGCTTGAGGTGTGCGGTAGGGCGGGATCAGCGATTCCCACCCTGCGGCGATCTCTTTACGCGGCACGCTGCGGGAGACTGAAAAAGAAGGAAGCCCCCTCCCCTAGCCGGCTTTCAACCCACACGCGGCCACCGTGCAGCTGCACGATGTGTTTCGCGATGCTGAGACCGAGGCCGGTGCCGCCTTTTTCGCGCGAGCGGCCTTTGTCGACGCGGTAAAAGCGCTCGAAAATATGCGGCAAATCCTCTGCCGGGATGCCCGGGCCGCTGTCGCGGACGCATACGATGATTTCAGCGTCGCGCAGGCGGGCGGTGACGTCGATGGCGGAGCCGGGCGGCGTGTATTTCAACGCGTTATCGAGGAGGTTTTCGAGGACTTGGGTGATTTTGAGCGGATCGAGCGGCAACTCGCCGATGGCGGGATCGATCTCGCTCGCCAGGCGGCGGTCGAGTGCGGCGGGACGGCTGCGGTAGTCGTCCATCACATCGGCGATGAGTTTGGCCAACGCGATAGGCTCTGGGGCGAGGCCGGGGTTGGCGGATTCGAGCCGGGAGAGGACGAGTAGATCTTCGAGGAGCGAATTGAGACGATCGGCGTGACGCTGGATGGTGCGGAGGAAACGTTCACGATCCTCGACCGGCATGTCGCGGTGGCCGTCCACGAGCGTCTCGGTGTAGCCCTTGATCACGCTTAGCGGTGTGCGTAATTCGTGCGACACGTTGGCGACAAAATCCCGGCGCACGCCCTCGAGTTTTCGCTGGTGCGTGATGTCGTGGAGCACGAAGAGCGCCCACTGGGTTTTCTGGCCGTCGAGCGGCGGGATGAGCGCGCCGGTGACCTCGGCCCAGACGGAGTCGCTGCCTTTGGCGAATTCAAACGCAGTCTGCGGTTGGGCGCGGCCGGCGCGCACGGTCTCGACGTAATCGAGAAACGTGCGGCTGTGCAGCACGAGTTCGAGGCGGCGGCCGAGAATGTCGGTCGCGGCGGGGAAAATCGCCTGCAGCGCGCGGTTGGCGAGGAGGATGTGGTTGCCCTCGTCCACGATGAGCACGGCCTCCTGGAGGCTGCCGAGCGTGGCCTCGAGCTGCGCGAGCTGGCCGGTGCGGAATTGCTGGAGGCGGCTCACCTCGGCGCTGAGCGTGTTGGCGGCGCGGCAGAGTTCGTCCCACTCGGGCCCGAGGCTCGCGGGCTGATCCTCGCGGAGAAACGGCTGGCGCTGCACGATCGCCTGCTCGAGCGCACGCAACGCGCGGCGGTGCTGGCGGTGTTTTTGCCAGACGACCACGAGTGCGATGGCCAGAGCCAGTGCGACTGCGAGCATCATGCGCGGACTTTCTGCTCGGCCATGCGATAACCCACGCCGCGGATCGTCTCGATCCAGTCGGCTTCGTCGCCGAGTTTTTCGCGCAAACGGCGCACGTGCGTGTCGACGGTGCGGGTTTCGATCTCGGTTTCGTAGTTCCAGACGTTGATCAAAAGGTGCTCGCGGGTCTGCACGCGGCCGCGACGTTCCATCAGCAGGTGGAGCAGCTTAAATTCGGTGGCGGTGAGTTCGACCGGTTTGCCATGGACCGTGATGACGTGGCGTTCGATATCGAGGACGATTTCGCCGATTTGAATGTGCTTGGACGGCTCGGTGACGCCCTCGGTCGCACGGCGCAGGATGGATTGCACGCGCAGCACAAGCTCTTTGGTGCTAAATGGTTTACAAATGTAATCATCGGCGCCGCTCTCAAGGCCTTGGATGCGGTCATTTTCCTCGGCTTTGGCGGTCAGGAAAATCACCGGCACGCGTTTCAGCATGGGATCGGCGCGCAGCATGCGGCAGATTTGGATGCCGTTTAACTCTGGCATCATCACGTCGAGAATCACGAGATCGGGCACGAAGGTGCGCGCGAGGCCGATGCTGGCGTTGGGGTTGTTGACGGCTTCGACGGAAAATCCCTTGGACTTGAGTGTGTAGGCCAGCAAATCGGTGACATCGGGCTCATCGTCCACCACGAGGATCTTCTTCGACTTGGAATCGGTCATGGCAGTGACAATAGCCTACCAGATGCGTGTCGGACTAGTGAATTAGGGCGCCGTTTCACAAATGTTACAACGGATGCGAACGGGTGTCGCTCTTCCCTGCCACAGAATCACTTTTCAGCGCGGTGTGAGGCCTCGATCAATACCATTAAAATGCTGATATCCGCTGGGTTAACTCCGCTGATGCGGCTCGCCTGGCCGAGCGTGTAGGGTTTGAATTGGGCGAGTTTAAGGGCGCTTTCCTTGCGCAAACCCTTGATGGCCATGAAGTCGAGCGACTGGGGGATGCGGATCTTTTCGATATGGCTCAGCTTTTCGACCATCTTCTCTTCGCGCTGCAAATAGCCCTGATAACACACGCGATAAAGCACTTCGTCACGGATCGCGACGGGCTCGTTGAGGAACTCCGCGGGCAGCCCGGAAGTGGCCTCGCCGCGGCGCAATAACTCGCCCCACGTCTTGCCGGCCGAGCGTTGGGTTTCGAGAAAACCGATCCACTCCCCTACTCGCTTTCGCTTGGTTTCTATTTTCTCCAACCGATTCTGAGAAAGCAAATTATGCGATTTTGCGTGATGCGCCAGACGCAGTTCGGCACTGCCGTGATTGAAGAGCAAACGGTGCTCGGCGCGGCTCGTGAACATGCGATACGGCTCACTCGTTCCCTTGGTTACAAGGTCGTCGATCAGCACCCCGATATAGCCCTCGTGGCGCTGGATAATTAGCGGGGCCTCTCCCCTCGCCTTATGCGCAGCGTTGACCCCGGCGATGAGACCTTGGCACGCGGCTTCTTCGTAACCGGACGTGCCATTGATCTGGCCGGCAAAAAATAGGTTTTCGGCGCGTTTGGACTCGAGGGTTGGATAAAGCTGCGTGGGCGGCGAAAAATCGTATTCCACGGCATAGGCCGGCCGCAGCAACATTGCGTTTTCCAGGCCAGGCACGCTGTGGACCATGTCGAGCTGAACATCGAATGGCAGACTCGTCGACAGGCCGTTGACGTAGTATTCGTTGGTCGAGCGACCTTCGGGTTCCAGAAACAGCAGATGGCGCGGTTTATCGGCGAAGCGGACGAATTTGTCTTCAATACTCGGACAATACCGTGGGCCGACGCCTTCGATCTCGCCGCTATACATGGCGGACTTGTGGAGGTTGGCGCGGACGATGTCGCCGGTCTCGGCGGTCGTATGTGTCATCCAGCACGAGATCTGGTTGGTGCCGGGCGTCCAGCCGAGCCGCTGCTCGCCGGTATGTTCCACGTGGAACATGTTCTCGGGATCGCGGGTATCGTGGAACGCGAACAGCGTCGGCTCGGCGTCGCCTTTCTGTTCCTGCATTTTGCTGAAATCGAGACTCCGGCCAAGCAACCGTGGCGGCGTGCCGGTTTTGAGGCGCTGCAATTCGATCCCGGCTTCGAGGAAGCTCGCGGAAAGGGTTTTGGCGCTGAAGTCGCCGAGCCGGCCGCCTTCGTTCTTATTTTGGCCGATATGCATCAGGCCGCGCAAAAAGGTGCCAGTCGTTACGACGACAGTTTTGGCGGCGAACTCGATATCGAGGTTGGTCTTTACGCCGGTTACGCGGCCGTGTTCGTAAACCAGCCCGGTCACGGTCGCTTGGAATACCTGGAGATTGGGCTGCAGCTCAAGTGTGTGCTTCAGGCGGAACTGATAGGCTTTCTTGTCGCACTGGGCGCGAGGGGACTGCACGGCCGGACCCTTGGACTCGTTGAGTAGACGAAACTGGATGCCGGTCAGATCGGTGTTGATCGCCATTTCGCCGCCGAGTGCATCGATCTCGCGCACAATCTGGCCCTTGGCCTGGCCGCCGATCGCGGGGTTGCAACTCATCTGGGCAATGGTGTCGATGTTGCCGGTGAGGAGTAGAGTAGGGGAGCCCATCCGCGCCGCCGCCAGTGCCGCCTCGACACCCGCATGGCCGGCGCCGCAGACAATGACGTCAAATGGTATCTTGTTGAATATCATTATAATGCCGGTTTATTTTCCGATACAAAAAGTCGCGAAAAGGTGATCGAGCATCCGCTCGTTATCGATCTTGCCAGCGATTTCGCCAAACGCATCCAAAGCGCCGCGCAGGTCGCTAGCGACGAGTTCAGTGGCGATTTGGGCGGTGAGTTTAGCTTCGGCTTCGGCGAGGCACGTTTGGGCGCGTGCCAGGGCGTCGGCGTGTCGGGCGTTGATGGCGATCAGGTCGTCGCCTAGCTTTACGCTGTAGCTTTCTGCATGGCGGACGATGGCATCTCGCAAGTCGTCGAAGCCGGCGCCAGTCAAGGCCGATACATTCACAAAATGATAATCACCAATTATATCTGATTTTTTAGATAGATCAGCGAGGTCGATTTTATTGCGAACGACGAGCACTGTTTGCGTAGAAAACGTCGCTCGGATGTTTTCAGGGAGGGTCGGGACAGGTTTGGAGGCATCGAGCACCCAGAGGATCAGGTCGGCCTCGGCGGCACGGGCGACGGATTTTTCCATGCCGAGCTTTTCGAGAGGGGCGGGAGAAGGATTCAGGCCGGCGGTATCGATCAGGCGCAGGCTGTGCGGACCGATAATGAGGCGTTCCTCGAGGTAATCGCGGGTCGTGCCGGGCTCCGGGCTGACGAGGGCGCGGTCGTGGCCGACGAGGCGGTTGAGCAGGGAGCTTTTGCCGGCGTTGGGCTCGCCGATGATCACGGTTTTCATGCCGTCGCGCAGCACTTCGCCGTAGTGGCTGGTGGCGAGCAGTTGGCGTGTGGCGGTGGCGAGCTGGGTGATTTCGCTGAGCACACGCTGGCGGTCCTCAGCGGGTAGATCTTCGTCAGGGAAATCAATGTAGGCCTCGATCTGCGCGAGCACGCGGAGCAGGCCGTCGACGAGTTCGATCATGCGACGGCCGAGGGCGCCACGGAGCTGCTGATTGGCGGCGGTGAGGGCGCGGTCGCTGCGGGCGTGGATCAAATCCATCACCGCTTCGGCCTGGCTGAGGTCGAGCTGACCGTTGAGAAAGGCGCGCTGGGTGAATTCGCCGGCGGTTGCGGGCCGGCAGCCGCGGGCGAGCAGGTCTTCGAGGATTTTTTGCGCAATGAAGGGATTGCCGTGCGCGGAGATCTCGAGCGAATCCTCGCCGGTGTAGGAGCGGGGCCCTTGGTAAAAGGTGACAAGGACGTCGTCGAGCAGCGCGCCGGTGCGATCGCGATAGTCCGTGCGCGTGGCGACACGGGGAGGGGGAGTTTGCCCGCACAAAGATTCGGTCAATTGGGCGGTGATAGGCCCGCTCACTCTCACCACGGCAATGGCCGACGTCCCGGTGGGTGTGCCGAGTGCAGCGATGGTGTCGTTTGGCGAAAGCATGGGTTACAGAGGCATGACAGGGAGCTTTCGAACGCAAAATAAAATGAAACCGTGACTCGGCCGCAGGGTGCGCCGCAGGCGACCTTTCTGGGGTGATCCGGGTTAAAAAGCGGAACAGGTTGTTTCAACTGATATGCCTTATGATAGGGTATAAACCTTAGCATGATCCATTTAATTCAATGTTTTTAATTATATAAATAAATTATAATTAACGAGTTAATATTAACATAAAGAACTGATGTAAAAATAACTGGTCGATATAAAATATAGGGTATTTACCTCTTTTGTTTATACTCTGCATTTAGCGAAAGCATCCTCTAACCCAACCTAAACCATGAATCAGCCCAGCCTACGCGTTAAAGCCTTTGCTTTACTCGCCACCCTGACCAGCTTCGCGCTGGCTTCGCTCACGGCCCAGACCGCCGATCGGGCCAATCCCCCCTCACAAAGCTATCCGTCGTATCCTTCGGCAGTGACGACGGCCAAGTCCTCCAAGGCGTCTGCGGCGACCACGGCGTCGACTTCGAGCAAGTCGACCAGAGTCGCCAAGGCCAGCAAGGCTGCGACGGCTTCTTCCGCTTCCGGCACAACGGCGAGCGCCCAGTCCTCCTCTGCCACCTCGGGGCAGGATCAATCGTCCAACGGCCTTGGCAGCCAGTTTAACTCCAATCTCTACACGGTTGATAAGTCGCTGCTCACCTCCACGCAGGTTGGCGATGAATATCAATACCGGCTGCGTATTACCGCACTCGCCGACATCGCGCACGTCCATGTCGTCGAGCACCTGCCTGAAGGGCTTGATTTTGTCCGTGCCGATCCGGAGGCCAATGCCAGCGGCAAGGACCTGACGTGGATGTGGCCCGCGATGGCCAAGGGCGAGGTTCGCGACCTCCTTGTCACGGTGCGCCCGACCGCCGAAGGCAACTACGTGACGAGCACGATGGTGTGTGTCGATCCGGTCGTTGTGCTGCCGCTCTTCGCCGGCCTGCCCCGGTTGGAAATCAACAAAACCGGTCCTGCGGTGGCGGAAATCGGCGAGAAAATCCCTTACACGATTACGATCCGCAACAGCGGCACGGCGATTGCCCGCAATGTCCAGGTGGCCGACGTGTTGCCGGAAGGCCTCACTACGGCGGACAGCCTGAATGTTTCGCTGGGTGACCTCGCGCCCAACGAATCCAAGACGATCAATGTCGTCGCGCAGTCCGCGGCGAAGGGCACGTTCACCAACACCGCGCGGGCTTCCTATGCTGGCGGCGACCAGCCCGTCGAGTCGCAGGCCGTCGTTTCCATCGTGGATTCACGCCTTTCGATCACCAAGACCGGTCCGGCGAACCAATTCGTCTTCGCCACCGCGACCTACCAGATCAATGTGCGTAACGACGGCGACACGACGCTCAACAATGTCGTCGTGACGGACGCCGTTCCGGCCGGCACGGAAGTGGTTTCAGCACCCGGTGGCGAAGTGGGCCGCGGCAAGGTCACGTGGAACATTGCCAGCCTCGCGCCCGGTCAGGTCGCGACCCAGGAAATCACGCTCACGGCCAGCGAGCCTTCCACCACCACCAATCATGCCACCGTGGCCGCCGTGTCAGCTACCGGCCGCCGCATCAACGAGCAGGCGCAGGCCGTCACCGAATGGGAAGGCGCCCCCGGCGTGCTCACCGAACTCACCGACACCAATGACCCGATCCGGGTCGGTGGTTCGACCACCTACGAGATCCGCATCACCAACCAGGGCACCTTCAAGCCCGTCAATGCCCGCGTGAAGCTGGTTCTTTCCGACAACGTCCGTCCGGTCGGTGCCGAAGGCGACGCGCGCGGCACGATTTCCGGCCAGGAAATCGTCTTTGACGACGTGCTGCTCAAGCCGCGCGGCGTCATCAAGCTGCGCGTGCCCGTGCAGGCGGTGAAGTCCGGCGTGGCCAAGGCCCGTATGGAATTCATGTCCTCGTTCCTCCCCGAGCCCTTCGTGAAGGAAGAGTCGACCTTCGTCTACTAAGCCGGACTCGCGATCTCACCCAGGCGGGGGCGCCATTCGGGGCCCCCGCCTTTCTTTGCCCTGCCAACCTTTTTTCCTCTCATTATGAAAAAGCAACTGTTGTGGCTCACCGGACTTTTGGCCGGAGCCTTTCTTTCGCTCCAAGCCGCCGAAACGAATGGCACCTTCGATCTCGGTTACACCACGGACTACGTTTTCCGCGGCATCAAAAAAACTGATGCAGCGATCACCAATGGCATTCAGGTCGACTTCGCCCCGCTCTACGCGGGGATCTATGGCGTGGAGTCCCTGCGCCGCAGTGCGCAGCGTGCGGAACTGAATTTTTACGTGGGCCGCAAAGCCGCGCTTAATGAAAACACCACCTTCGACGCCGGGCTCACGGCCTATTGGTTCCCCGACGAGGATATTCGCGGCACCAAATACAGCTTCGAGGGCTACGCCGGGCTCACGCGCCGATTCACCGACCGCTGGTCCGCATCGCTTTACGGCTACTACGATGTGAACCGCCAGGCGCTCACCGTCGAAGGCTCCACCGGCTACAGCATCCCGCTTTCCGAGCAGGCTTCGCTCCGCTTCAGCGGATTTTTGGGCACGGTGGATGCGCGGGATTTTTACCCGGAGTTTCCCGGCGCGCACATCAAGGACACGTATTCGTATTATGGCCTAACCGCGGACGTGCCGGTCAAACTCTCCGAGCAAGTCAGCGTCGTCTTTGGCCTGAAATACGGGGACAATCTCAACCTCCGCGGCGGTCGGCCCTACAGCGACACGACCTACGGTTTCGCCCGCCTCGTCATGGGTTTCTGATTCAAGTGTGCGGTCCCGTCGAAGTTTCGGCGGGACCGCACCACGCTGTTTCCTTGCCCGCGTTTTCGTGAAAAAACGGTCCATCCTCCTTCTGGCGGTCATCCTGCTGCTGTTTTTGCTGCTGCGTCAATGTGTGTGGAAAAAAACGCCGCCGGCACCAGCGGCCGCCACCACGCCCTCGGCGGCCGAGCTCGTGGAAAAAAATCAGGCCGAAATCCGGCGAATCATGGACGCGCCTGCACCGGTCGTTGTTTTTACTCCGCCACCAGCGCATGTTCCCGCGCCAGAGCCTGTGCCTGTGCCCGCTCCCGTGCGCACCAAGCCTGTGGCCGCCAAACCTAAAACCGTTCGGCGCACGACGCCCAAAGTCTCATCGCCTGCGCCGACTCCGTCCGCGATTCGTCCCACGGATACGCCGCCGCGTCCGGCCGCGGTGGCGAAACCGGATATCGAGCCCGGCGCCTATTACGTTGTGCGCCAAAAAGTGGAACAGAACGGCAGATATTTCGTGGTTTGCACCATCATGGGTGACTCGAGCAACCGGCGGTTTGGTTACGCGATCAGCGCCGATCAATATGCCCATGCCGAACGCGGCCAGGTCTTCGACAGCAAGAACATGACCGGCTGGAATCGCGTAAACCGGATCGAGTAAACGCAGCCGAAAAACCGCTTCGGCCGCCCCTTTTTGCGCTCGCAGTTATTGCCTGCTGACACTGAGCGGCTCTACGCGAACCCCGTCGGCGATTTTGTCGCCGGGATAAACGATCACGCGATCGCCTTCGCGCAGGCCATCGAGCACTTCCGTTTCAAGGCCGCTGCCGTGTCCGATTTTTACGGCCCGAAGTCTGGCTGTGTGACCATCGAGGACGTAGGTCTGCCATCCGCCGCCGCGTTGAAAGAGTGCACCCGCGGGGACTTTCAAAACGTTGTCCGCTTCCCAGGTGACGATGCGCGCCTCGACGCGGTAGGCATCGCCCAAGGTGGGGCGCTGCGCGAGTGGGTCGGTCAGGTCGACGATGACGTAGACGCGCTGTTCCTCGACGCCCAGGGCGGAGATTTTGGTAAACGCCGATGGCTCGACGACGCGCACGCGCGCAGTGAGCGGCACGCGGCCGCCCCATTGTTCAAGTGACGCGCGGGCGCCCGGCGCGATGGCCACGCCGTCGCGCGAGAGCACTTCGATGCGGGCTTCGAGATCGGTGGGATCGCCGATTTCGAGCAGGGGAAATCCGGCGGGCACCACGCGTTCGCTTTCCTGAAAAACGCGCAGCACGCGTCCACTGACGGGCGCCGTGATCACAAGCGGTTCGCTGCGCACGGTGTCGTCGGAGGACTGCCCGCGCATGAGCACGGCGCGCGCTTGCGTGAGCTCAAATTCGGCGACTTGGAACGCAAACTCCGCGGCGCGCAGTTCCTGGGTGACGGTGTCGGCGCGCATTTCGGCGGTATCGAGTTCCTGTTGTGAAGCCGAACCCGCCTTGAAGAGCGATTGCAGGCGCGCGTAGTCCGTCGAAGTCATCTTGGCCGCGGCTTGCGCCCGGGAGCGCTGGGCGGAGGCAAGTTCGAGCCGGGCGCTGGCAGCACTCACCTGCGCATTCGCTTGCGCTTCGCTGCGCGCGTCGAGCAGATCGGCGCCTTTGGTGACGAGCACGGCGAGGACGGTTTTTCCAGCGACGACTTCCGCGCCGGGCTTCCAGTCGATGCGTTGGAGCTGGCCGGCGACGGGGCTGGAAATCACGTAGCGGTTTTTCACGCGCGTCATGCCTTCCTCATCCACGGTGACGGCCAGCGGCCCGCGGGTGACGGCGGCGGCTTCGACCGGCAGCGGCTTGGGCCAGAGGCCGATGACGATGAGCGCGACAAGCAAGGCCGCGCCGAGCCACGGCAGGCGGCGCGACCAACGACGCGAGTTGGAGCCGTTTTTATTGGTCGCGGAGGGCAGGGGAGAAGGGGCGGGCATGAGGAGAAATCAGTCGCGGGCCTTGAGCACGCCGACGAGGTCAAGCTGGTTGAGCCGCCGGCAGGCGAGGGTTGCTGAGATGAGTGATGCCACAGCGACAACGAGCACGGCAAACGCGTAGTTCGCCGGGGTGAGGATCAGCGGCAGGCGGATGAACTCGGTGTTGACGCTTTGGATGATGGCGTGCGCGAGGCCCGAACCGATGAGGAGGCCGACGGGCAGGGCGACGAGCGTGAGCAGCACGAGTTCGCTGACGAGCACGGCGCCGACTTCGCGGCGCGTGAAGCCGATGACGCGCAGCGTGGCGAGTTCGCGCTGACGTTCGGAGAGCGAGATGCGCGCGCTGTTGTAGACGATGCCGAAGGCGACGACGGTCGCGAAGATGAGGTAGATTTTCTGGATGAGGCCGATGCTCTCGGCGGTGGTCTGCCGGAAACCTTCGCGGATCGCGTCCTTGATAATGACGTTGGCGATGTGCGGCAGTTCCTTGGTGGCGCGGAGAAAATCCGGCCAGCTTGCGCGCCCCACGGTGAGGAAAGCGCCGCCGATGCGATCGCCATCGCCGAGCAGGCGGTTGAGGGCGTTGATTTCCATGAAGGCCGCCGTGCCGGCGAAATCCTCGGAGAGGGCGGCCACCGGCACGGCAAGAGTGGCCCGCCGGCCATCAAGCACGCGCACTTGCAGGAGGTCGCCGGGTTGGACGGCGAGCACCTCGGCGAGCTTGGTGGAAAGCACCAGGCCGGTGGCGGGCAAAATGATCTGTCGCCTGTCGGCGCCGATCACGCGGTTGAGGGACGAGTGCGCGGGCAAGCCCAGCAAGCCAATACGACGCGAATGATTGCCGGCGACCAGCTCGACCGGCGCGCTGCGGAACGGCTCGGCATACACGACGCCGGGCAGCGTGCGGAAATCCGCGAGCGTGCGCGCCGGGCCCGGCTCGATGAGGGAAACGGAAACCGTCTGCCGTTGGATCAGGTCCCACTGGTAATCGAGGACGAAGTTGATGCCGTCGCGGAATGAGCTCGGCACGATGAGAATGCCGGTGGCGAAGGCCAGGGCGACACTTGTGAGGATCGCGCGCGCCGGCCGGCGCTCGATGTTGCGCAGCGCCATGCGGAATGAGGCGGTGAACGCGTGGCCGAGTCCCATGCGCTCAAGCAGCGCAGGCCGGAACCGCGCCGGTGGCTCGGGCCGCATTGCCTCGGCCGGCGGCAGACGCACCGCCTGGCGCACCGCACCCCATACG
Organism: uncultured Opitutaceae bacterium; assembly: GCA_964525935.1. Lineage (GTDB taxonomy): Bacteria > Verrucomicrobiota > Verrucomicrobiia > Opitutales > Opitutaceae > UBA2377. The sequence goes on from CAZGJZ010000005.1 coordinate 183,802, forward strand.
CCGGTGACCGCGGCCAGCGCACACACGGCGAGCGCGGCGGCGAGCACGCTCTTCGCGAGGTGAAATTCGAGCAGCGGGAAGCGGAAGAAGATATGATACATCTCGACGAGGCGGTGTCCGAGCAGGACGCCACCGAGCACGCCGAGCCCGGTGCCGGCGACCACGATCACGAGCGCGAATTTCAGGTAGTGCCACCCGATCTGGCGGTTGGAGAAACCGCAGGCCTTGAGCATCGCGATCTGTTCGCGTTGCAACGTGATCTGCCGGCTCATCACCGCATTGGTCATGAACGCGGCGACACTGAGGAACACGAGCGGGAACCCGACAGAGAGGCCTTGCAGCACCTTGATCTCGTCGCGCATGCGCGTGTGCGAAACATGTGTCTCGCGGCCGTAGGCGCCGCGGCCGCCGTAGGGCTCAAGCACGCGGTTGACGGCGGCGATGACGGAGGCCTCGGCAAAGCCGGGCGCGAGGGTGAGTGCGACATTGTTGAACGCGCCGTCGAGGTTGCTCGCGGTGGCAAGTGCCTTGTAGGGCATCCAGAAAACGCCGTAGGTTTTGTTATTCGGCAGCGCGGCGCCGGGCGGCGCTTCGAAAACAAACTCGGGGGAGAGCACGATGCCGGCGATGCGGAAGGTCTGTCGCCGACCATAGAGGATGGCGGAAATTTCGGAGCCGGGCACGAGGTGGTTGGCGTTGGCGAACGCTTCGCCGGCGAGAATTTCCCCGGCGGGCGCCCGGCCGGTGAGCAGGCGGCCACTGCGCAGGTAAAGGCGGTTGAGCTGGAGTTCGCCGCGTTCGGGTAGCGAGAGAATGAGCCCGGTCGCGGGCTCGTCGAGGCCGGGCAGGTCGAGCGTGGCGGGGAGCGCGATGCCGGTTTGCACGGCGGCGACCCCGGGGATGGCGGCGAGTTGCTCGGCGACGGCGTTGGGCGCGCGTTTCAGGCGGGCGAAAACCTGCGCGAAACGGTGTTCGCGGTAATAGTCATCCCGCGTCGTCTCGAGCGAGAGGATGAGGCTGCGCGTCATGATCATCATCGCGAGGCCGCAGGCCATGACGAGGGCGACGGCGAGGGCCTGCGACTTGAGCGCGCGCAGGTCGCGGAGCAGCTTGACGTCGAGGAGACTCATGGCTGCGGGCGCGGGCTACCACGCGAGGCTGCTGGCGGGCGCGCGGTGCGGATTTTCCCGCACGCCGGTGATGTGTCCGTCGGAGAGCGTGATCACGCGGTCGGCCATTTCGGCCATCACGGCGTTGTGGGTGATGACGAGCGTGAGCGTGCCGAGCTCCTGGTTGATGCGCTCAATGGCCTCGAGCACGACGATGCCGGTGCGCACATCGAGCGCGCCGGTCGGTTCATCGCAGAGCAGGACGGCCGGGCGCTTGGCAATGGCCCGCGCGATGGCGACGCGCTGCTGCTCGCCACCGGAAAGCTGCGCGGGAAAGTGATCCATGCGTGACCCGAGGCCGACGAGATGCAGGGCCTCCTCGGGACTCATCGGATCGGGTGCGATCTCGGTGATGAGCGCGACGTTTTCGCGGGCGGTCAGGCTGGGGATGAGATTGTAGAACTGAAACACGAAGCCGACGCTGTTGCGCCGGTAAAGGGTGAGCGCGTCCTCGTCCGCGGCGCCGAGATCCCAGTCGCGGTAGCGCAGCGTGCCGGCGGTCGGCGAATCGAGGCCGCCGAGGAGGTTGAGCAGCGTGGACTTGCCGCTGCCCGACGCGCCGAGGACGACGGTGAACTCGCCCGCATGACAATCGAGATCGACGCCCGCGAGCGCGCGCACGACGGCTTCCCCTTCACCGTAGGTCTTGGTCAACCCACGCACCTGAAACACGGGCACGCGGCCGGCAGCGGTGGATGGGCGCGGTGAAGACGACATGGCGGAGCGGATAGAAACCATGCCGGCGCGCGGCGGGCAACGCGCAATGTGGACGCGGGAATTCGTGGCGCTGTCCAGGCAATGTGGAAATCAGGCAAGCTGGAATCGGGCGGCGCGGATCGGGCCGCTTTCCCACTCGCTGCGCTTAAAGCCGCTTGGCGTTCAGGATCCTGACTGGCGGCGTGAGTTTCTGGCCTTCGGCAGGCGATTGCTGGATGGCGCGAACAACATCCAAACCGCGCACGACACGGCCGAAGGCGGCGAAGCCCTGGCCGTCGGGATTGCGCTGGCCGCCGAAATCGAGCTCGGGCTGGTCGCCGACGCAGATGAAAAAATCCGACGTCGCGCTGTCCGGTGCGAGACGCGCCATGGAAATCGCGCCGTCGACATGTTTCAGGCCGGTGTCGCGCGTGCGTTCGAGCGCGATGGCGGGGCCGTCCTGCTTTTCGTGCACGGGATTGATGCCGGCCTGGATGACTTCGATCTTGATGGGGCTGGCGGCCTGATTGTCGGGCTTCACCGTGCGGTGAAAGCGGCCACCGTCGTAAAAACCGCGGTCGACGTAGCGGAGAAAATTAGCGGTCGTCGCCGGCGCCCGTCCCGCGTCGAGGGCGAGTTCGATCTCGCCGCATTCGGTGGTGAGCAGCACGCGGATGATTTCGGCGCGCGCCGCGGTGGCGAGGCACAAGCCGAGAAAGAGCAGCCGGAAAAAACGGGCGAAGTGGATTTTCATGAGGGCAGGGGAGTTTGGAGCTGGAGTCGGCCGTCGGTTTCCTCGATCGGGAAAAAGCGCGGATGCTCGGGCGCGGGGCTGTTGGGTTGGTGCAGGGTCAGGTATTTTTTGCCGTCAAAGCCGCTGAAAATCATGGCATGCCCGCCGTCGGCGCCAAAGAAGGGGAGCGCGTCAAATTCCCACGGGCCGCGCAGATCGCCGGAGGGCGAGCGCGCGAGGCCGGTTGCGTAGCCGGCGTCGTTCCAACTCGAGAACAACAGGGCGAGCTTGCCGTCGCGCAGGCGAAACGGCCACGCGCCGTCGGCCACGTAGCACGGCGGCAGGCCCTGTTTGTCGCGCTCGGCCTGCCACGGCGGAATTTTCACCCACGGCGCGGCGTTGACGGGAAACACTTCGATGGCCGGTCCGGCGGCGGCGGAAAAATCCTCGCGCAGCGGCACAGCCGAGTAGCGGCCGACGGTGACTTGCGGCCAGTCGCGGCTGAAGATCATCCACGGTTGACCGTCAGGTGCGAGGTAGAGCGTGCCATCGAGGCATTCGCAATCAGCCGGCGTGACGGGGCCGTGGCTGTGCGGCTGAAAGGGACCGAGCGGATGATCGGCGACGAGGATCTGCGTGCCCCGGTGCACGGTCGGCGACTTGAAGCTCGCGAACATGTAGTAACGGCCGCGCCACACGTGCACCTCGGGCGCCCAGAATTCGGACTGGCTCCAAAAATCCGGGGCCGGCCGGAACGCGGGAAACGGTCCCTCCCAGTGAATCAGATCGCGGCTGCGATACGTGTTGAAACCCTCGGCCGGGTGGCCGGGCCACGGATTCTTGTCAGTCGTGCCGTAGAGATAATAAACCCGTTCGGCCGCCACGGGCAGCACGAACGGGTCGCGAATCTGAATGTCGTTCGCGCGCAGCAGAGACATGCTGGAATCTACTGCGCGGAGCGCGAAGAGTAGCTGGACTTACGCCTCGGCTTCGGCGCTGGCGGGTTCGCCGACCTTGATCGTGACCTTTTCCATGATCGCCTTGGAGACTTTCTCGGCGAGTTCGGGCTTTTCCTTGAGCGCGGCCTTGGCGGCATCGCGACCCTGGCCGACGAGCGCGCCTTCGAACGCGATCCATGCGCCTTTCTTTTCGAGAATCTTGTGCTCGAGGCCGAGGTCGAGAAGCGAGCCGAGCTTCGAGATGCCTTCGTCATACATGATGTCGAATTCGACCTCGGTGAACGGCGGGGCGACCTTGTTTTTGACGACCTTGATCTTGGTGCGGTTGCCGATGACCTTGCCCTCGGGCGTCTTGATCTGGTCCTTGCGGCGGATGTCGAGACGCACGGAAGCGAAGAACTTCAGCGCGCGGCCGCCGGAAGTCGTCTCGGGGCTGCCGAACATGACGCCGATCTTTTCGCGGATCTGGTTGGTGAAAATGCAGACGCAGTTGGTCTTGCTGACGACGGCGGTGAGGCGGCGCATGGCTTGCGACATGAGGCGGGCCTGGCTGCCCATGGTCATGTCACCCATCTGGCCGTCGAGTTCGGCCTTGGTGATGAGGGCGGCGACGGAGTCGAGCACGATGACGTCGATCGAGTTGGAGCGGATGAGCGTCTCCATGATGTTGAGCGCGTCTTCGCCGGAGTCGGGCTGCGAAACGAGGAGGTCGTCGAGATTCACGCCGACGACGCGGGCGTATTTCGGGTCGAGCGCGTGCTCGACGTCGATGAACGCGGCGAGGCCGCCTTTTTTCTGGGCCTCGGCGATGACGCTGAGACAGAAGGTCGTTTTACCGGAGGATTCCGGGCCGTAGATTTCGATGATGCGGCCTTTCGGCAGACCGCCGACGCCGAGCGCGAGGTCCACGGCGAGCGAGCCGGTGGAGAGCGTCTCGACCTTCATCTTGGCATTGCTGCCGAGACGCATGATCGAGCCTTCGCCGAACTGTTTCGTGATCGAGGAAAGGGCGAGATCGATGTTCTTGTCGCGGCCGGGAGCGGCGGGGACGACAGCGGCGGAGGAAGTTTTGGCGGGAGCGGCTTTGGACATGGCGGACAGGGTTTAAGTTAGTGGAGAACGCAGTTTAGCAGGGGGTGGTGACAACGTTATGTCAGGAGACTTTCCGCGCCGGTTGGGGCGCGCAAGGCCGGAGTGGGCGGAAACCGCGGGAAATCAATGCGTCGGCGGTGTGCTGCCCGGCTTGAAGGCCGTGGCGAAGAAAACCGCGAGCAGGATGAAGCCAAAACTCACGGCGTAGTTCCAGGTGAGCTTTTCCTTCAGCACGAGCCACGCGAAGACGACGAACACCGCGAGCGTGATGCACTCCTGGATGATTTTCAGCTGATAGCCGCTGAAGCCGGCCTGCAGGTAACCCGAGCGGTTGGCGGGCACCATCAGGCAATACTCAAAAAACGCGATGCCCCACGAAATCAGGATGACGTAGAGCAGGGATTTGCCCTCGAGAAACTTGAACTTCAGGTGCCCATACCACGCGAGCGTCATGAAGATATTTGAGGCGACGAGGAGAAGAATGGTTTTCATGGAAAGAGCGGATGAACCCGGATGGAAGGGAGCGCAGAATGTAACCTATTAGGTTACAAACGGGATTGGCGGCTAGAGTTTGTAGTAGTCGCGGAACCAGGTGACGAAGCGCGCGAGGCCTTCCTCCAGCGACACGCGCGGTTCGTAACCGACGGCGGCGCGGATGCGCGTGAGGTCGGCGCAGGTTTCAAACATGTCGCCGGGCTGCGGCGGGGCGAGTTCGAGCTGCGCGTCACGGCCGAGCAGTTGCTCGAGCATGCGCACGAAAAGCAGGGTTTCGACGGCGCGGTTGTGGCCGAGATTGAATATGCGGCAGGGCGACGCGGCGGCGCCCGTGGTGGCGAGGTCGCGCGCAGGCGGGTAGAGCAGAACTTTGAGGAGGCCGTCGACGATGTCGTCGATGTAAGTGAAATCGCGGAGGTTTTTGCCCTCGTTGAACAACTTGAGCGGGCGGCCTTCGCAGATGGCGCGGGCAAAAATCGTCGGCGCCATGTCGGGGCGGCCCCACGGGCCATAGGCGGTGAAAAAGCGCAGGCCGGTGATCGCGAGACCATGCAGGTGCGCGTAGCTGTGCGCCATGACTTCGTTGGCCTTTTTGGTCGCGCCGTAAAACGACACGGGGCGGTCGGTGCTGGCATCCTCGCGGAAAGGCACCTGCGCGCCCGCGCCGTAAACGCTGCTGCTCGACGCGAACACGATATGCTTGGGCGGCCGAGTGCGGCAGGCCTCAAGCACGCTGGTGAAGCCCGCGAGGTTGCTGTGCACGTAGGCGGAGGGATTCTCCATGCTGTAGCGCACGCCGGCCTGCGCGCCGAGGTGCACGACGTAGTCGGGCTTGAACTGCGCGTAGATGCCCGCGAACGCCGGCGCGTCGGCGAAGTCGGCCTGCACGAAGCGAAATTTATCCAACGCCGTCAGCGCCTCAAGGCGGGCGCGCTTCAGCTCGACGGGGTAATAGTCGTTGAGGTTGTCCACGCCGAGGACTTCGCAGCGCTTGGTTTCAGCGAGGCGGCGGCTGACATGGTGGCCGATGAAGCCGGCGGCACCGGTGACGAGGACTTTCATCCGGCGTGTGATAGAGGGCGGCCCGCCGAGGCGCTAGGAAATTGTCAGGGCACGCGGTCGCCCGGTCGCGGCTCGACACGAAAAAGGCGGGGTTCGGAAACCCCGCCCGATTATTTAAACAATGCCCGGCGCGTCAGCAGCTGACGTTCTTGCCCTCGCTGCCGAAGTGCTTGAGGCGTTCCTCGGTGGAGCACTTGGTGAGGGCTTCCGGCGAGTAGTGGTATTACGGCCCAGCACGCGTTTCCACCTTATGAGCCTGGCTCGGTTTAGAATCACAGGGCCAGGTGACTCTCGGCTTGCGTCGAAAAAACGCAGGATGAATAAGCAGGTTGTCCCGTTGCGTTCCCCCCGCTCCTCCATGAAATCAATCCTCGTCGCCCTGCTTGGGCTTTCGTTGGCCGGCAATGCCGCGCTGACTTGGCATTCGCTTCAGTCCCCGGCCGCACCTTCCACGGGCGGCGTGCCGTCCCCGGCCCAATCGAGTGCCCGTGAAACGCAATCTGCCGAAATCAAGACCTCGTCTGTGGCTGCTGCTGACGTTTCAACTCAAGCAATGGTTTGGACGAACGTCACCGACAGAGATCTCAAGACCGAGGTGCAACGCCTGCGGGCGGCCGGCCTTCCGCCCCGCATCGTGGCTGGCGTCATCGCCGCTCTGCTCAATGAGCGCTACACCGCGCGCGATCCGGCGATCGCCCTGCCGTATTGGAAACAACGGGAAAACTCCAAGGAAGTGCGCGCAGCGCGCCGGGCGCTCGACGCCGAGCGGCGGGCGGAGTTGGCGGAGATCCTCGGGCCGGACAACATCGTCAGCAGCACGCTGTCCGACGCACAGCGCGCGCAACGCTATGGCAACCTCACCGCCAAAAAGATTGAGGCCGTTGAGCGGATCAAGCGCGACTATGGTGAAATGCGCGCCGATATTACTGGTGAGAATGACGGTATCCCAACGCCAGAGGATATACGCTCGATGTCGGAGCAGCGTAAATTGATCGAACAGGAAGAGCTCGCCGACTTGGCAGCCATCCTGACACCCACAGAACTGGCCCAATACGAGCAACGTTCCTCCGACGTCGCCAACACGACCATGCGGCAGTTGCGAGGCATTACGATTTCCGAGGAAGAATACGTCGCGCTCTATCAGGCGCAAAAAAATTTCAAGGAAACCGCTCCGGCCTACACGAACGACAGCCAATCGTTCGCCGCGCGCCAGGCCGCGCAACAACAGCTCAATGAGCAGGTCCGCGCCGTGCTCGATGACGACCGGTTCTACGCTTACCTGAAAAACACCGATTATAACTTCAGACGCCTGACCCAGTTCACAGAGAAATACCCGTCGGTCACGCCGGCGGCCACGTATCAACTGCAGCAGATCGAGCAGGAGGTGCAGACGACGATGAACTTCGGTCGGGGCAAATCGGATATGGCGCAACTCCAGGCCAGGGCGACCGATTACCAGCAACGCATCCAATCGCTCCTCGGTCCGGAGGCCTATGCCGCCTATCAGCAACAGGGCGCCGGCCGCGCGCTGGCCAGCTTCCTCCGCGTCGGTCAGAAAGCCGCGCCCGTCAAGAAATGATTGGTTTAAACCTATCGCCCCGAATGTGTGTTCGGGGTGTTTGAAGACGACGCCGGACGCGTCAGCAGCTGACGTTCTTGCCCTCGCTGCCGAAGTGCTTGAGGCGTTCCTCGGTGGAGCACTTGGTGAGGTTTTCGGGCGAATAGTGGTATTGCAGCGCGCGGCGGCGGTTCGGCGAGGTGTTGTGCGGCGTGCCGTGTGGCAGCATGCCGTCGAACAGCAGGAGTCCGCCGGGTTGCAACGGGGCGGCGACGGACTGCGTGCCCATCATCTGGTTGTCGCAGATCTGCCAGTCGCGGCGCTGGAAATGGATCTTCGGGCCTTCCTTGTGGCGGCCGGGGAGGATTTGCATGCAGCCGTTGGCGACGGTGGCCTCGTCGAGCGCGATCCACACGCCGACGACCGGGGTGCCGAGCGGGAAATCGAAATACGCGTGATCCTGGTGCCAGGGTTTCTCGCGGCCGAGGCGCGGCGGCTTGATGAGCGCCATGTCCTGAAACATGTGGGGCGTCTTGTCACCGATGAGCGTGCGGATAACCGCGAGCAGCTTCGGGTGGTGCGAGAGGGCCTTGAGGCGCGCGTCGTATTCGACGAAATACCAGAGCTTGCGGATGTAGTCCTGCTTCTGCTCGGGCGACAGCGTGGGGATGAGGTCCTTGGCCTTCGCTTCAAAATGGAGGCCGTTGAAGTCGGGGCGCTTGCCATTGATGAGATCGACCACGCCTTGCAGGGCGTCGGCGGTTTCGGTCGGCGTGAAGGCCTTCCGGACCATCAGGTAGCCGTTGTCGCGGTAGAACTGGATCTCCTTCGGGCCGATGTCTTCGAAGCGATCGACGCCGAAACCGGTGGCGGCCGGCTGATACAGCTCGGGCGCGTGCATTTCGGAGCCGGGATCGAACTGGACCTCGGGTTTGGCGGGGGTGGAGGTGGCGGTGCTCATGGGGTCGTGGGTGTAAGGGCCAAAAGTTGCCACAATTCGGTTTGCGCCGCCATGCACGCCGCCGCTATTTATTTGTGTTTATCCGCTATGATCAAAATCGCCCAACAGCGTTGCGAGCCGCGCCTCAGCCAAATGGGGCGGGTGCGGTGCGAGCCGGGCTGGCATCTCGGGCGCGGCTGGTCGCACGGGTTGGAGGACTTCGACCTGTGGTTTGTCTGGGCGGGGCGCGGCCGGATGTGGCTCGACCGGGGCGAGATTGCCCTGACGCCGGGCACCTGCGTGTGGATGCGCCCGGGCAGCCGCTATGAGGCGGAGCAGGATCCGGCGGAGCGGCTGGGGGTAAACTATCTCCATTTCACGTTGCACCGGCCGGGCGCCCATTTGCCTTTATCCGCTTTCACGCCGCCGTTCGAGGTGTTGCGCACGCGGCAGGTGGAACTCGTGGACGGGCTCATGCAGCGCGTGATCGAGCTGGGGGCGGATCCGGTCGGCGGGCAGGTGGGCGCGGTGCTGTTCGGCGGGTTGCTCATGGAGCTGGTCCGCGAGCATGCGGCGACGACGGCGAGTGGCGGGCCGGGGACGGAGCAGCATCACCGCGATGCGATTTTGCGCGTCGCGGCGCAGATTCGCGAAAATCCCGGCCGCGTGCCGCCGGTGGCGAAGCTGGCGCGCACGGCGGGCTACAGCGTGGATCATTTTTCCCGGGTTTTCCTGAAGGTCACCGGCCGGCGGCCGCAGGATTATGTGATCCAGGCGCGGGTTGGCCGCGCACGGCAATTGCTCGCCGAATCCGACCTCACGGTGGGCATGGTGGCGGAGGCGCTGGGCTTCCAGGACATCTTTTATTTTTCACGACAGTTCCGCCAGCAAACCGGCCAGACGCCGACGGAATTTCGCCGCGGTTTGCGCCGCGCATAAGCTGGACGCGGGTTATGCCAAAGATTTCCTAAAGTTGCTCTTGCCCGGGAAAAATCGTGCCCTATACCTTGCACGACTTTTGCCCTGCGTCATCCTATCGCATGAAAATCAAAGCTTATCTCAAGCCCCAGTGTGGCTGGTCCAATGGCGTGCGCGCCGTGTTGCGCAAGCACAGCCTGGCCTATGAGGATATCGATATCATCAATAATCGGGCAAATTACGCGGAAATGGTCCAAAAGTCCGGCCAGCCGCTTTCTCCCTGCGTGGAAATCGACGGCGTCATGCTCGCCGACATTTCCGGCGAAGAGGTCGAGAACTACCTTCTCAGCAACGATCTGGTGAAACCCACCGATGCCGCCACCGGTGTGCCCACGAATGCGGGCTGCTCTGACGCGGAACACGCCAAAATGGCCACTAAAACTGTCCGCTTCTTCTAACGCTGAGAGCTCTCCGCACTAACAACGCTCCGGGCCGGCTCTCGCAAAATGCGACCGGCCCTTTTTTTGTCCCCACACTTTCACCCTCGCGCCACCTCCCTCCCACCACCGCCTGACCAGCCAGTGGCACGACTCCAGCTCCTAACACCACTTTTACCACCACGATGTCGACCGCACCGCAGCCCGATTCCGCCTTCCGCCGCTCCGATCCGATCAAGCCTGCCCCCGGCAGGCCCGTGAAGCAGGGCCTTTACGATCCGTCATTCGAGCACGATGCCTGCGGCGTCGGCTTCGTCGTCGACATGCACGGCCGCAAGTCCCACCAGATCCTGCAAAACGCGCTCCAGGTCCTGACGAATCTCGACCACCGCGGCGCGGCCGGCAGCGAGCCCAACACCGGTGACGGCGCCGGCGTGCTGCTCCAGATTCCGCACAAGTTTTTCGAGGAAGTCTCCAAGAAGGCGCGCATCACGCTCCCCGCCGCCGGCCACTATGGCTGCGGCATGGTTTTCCTCCCGCGCAACCCGACCATTCGCCGCAAGCTCGAGGAAAAGTTCACGCAAATCATCCAGGCCGAGGGCCAGGTGTTCCTCGGGTGGCGCACGGTGCCGACCGACAACTCCTCGCTCGGCGACACCGCCAAGTCCTGCGAACCGTTCATGCGCCAGGTCTTCATCGGCCGCGGCCCGGGCGTCACCGACGACAAGGCCTTCGAGCGCAAACTCTACATCATCCGCAAGCGCAGCTACAGTGAGATCCGCGCCAGCACGCTGCCCGGCGCCGAGTTCTGGTATGTCGCCAGCCTCTCCGCCAAGACGATCGTCTACAAGGGCATGCTGCTCACCGACCAGCTCGCAAAGTATTTTCCCGACCTGGGCAACCCTTCGATGGAAACCGCGATCGGCCTCGTGCACTCGCGTTTCTCGACGAACACCTTCCCCAGCTGGGATCGCGCCCACCCGTATCGCTACGTCGCGCACAACGGCGAAATCAACACGCTCCGCGGCAACATCAACTGGATGCACGCCCGCGAAGCCCTCTTCGAGTCCGACGTCTTCGGCGGCGACATCAAGAAGGCGCTGCCCATCGTCAACCCGAACGGCTCCGACTCGGCGATGTTCGACAACACGCTTGAGCTCCTCGTCCTCGCCGGCCGCCCCCTCGCGCACGCGATCATGATGATGATCCCGGAGCCGTGGTCCGGTGACCAGCACATGGACGACGACCGCCGCGCGTTCTACCAATATCACGCGTGTCTCATGGAGCCGTGGGACGGCCCCGCTGCCATCGCGTTCACCGACGGCACGCAGATCGGCGCCATCCTCGACCGCAACGGGCTGCGCCCCTCGCGCTACTGCATCACCAAGGACGGCCTCGTCGTCATGGCCTCCGAGACCGGCGTGCTCGATATCGCCCCGGAAAACATCGTCCGCAAGGGCCGCCTCCAACCCGGCCGCGTGTTCCTCGTGGACACCGCGCAGGGCCGCATCATCGAGGACGAAGAGATCAAGCGTCAGTTCGCCACCGAGCGTCCCTACCGCCAGTGGATCGCCGAGCACCTCGTGCACCTCGAGGATTTGCCCGCCGCCCCTTCCGTCGAAGCGCCCGACCACGAGACGCTGCTCCAGCGTCAGATCGCCTTCGGCTACACGCACGAAGACGAGCGCATTCTCCTCAAGCCCATGGCACGCGACGGCGTCGAGGCCATCGGCTCGATGGGCAACGACGGCGCGCTCGCCGTCCTCTCCAACAAGCCGCGCCTGCTCTACGATTATTTCAAGCAGCTCTTCGCGCAGGTCACCAATCCCCCGATCGATTCGATCCGCGAGGAAATCGTCATCTCCGCGGAGACGCGCCTCGGCTCCGAGGGCAATCTCCTCAACCCGCAGCCCACGGCCTGCCGCCGCGTCGAGCTGAAGTGGCCCGTCCTCACCAACGAGGAGTTCGCGAAGATCCGCCGCACCGATTTGCCCGGCCTAAAGACCGGCGTGCTCCCCTCGCTCTTCCGCGTCGCCCGCGGCGAGAAGGGCCTCGCCAAGTCGATGGAGGAAATCTGCATGATGGCCCGCCGCATGATCGAGGAGGAGGAGGTCAACGTCCTCATCCTCAGCGACCGTGGCGTCACCCGCGACTACGCGCCCATCCCCGCGCTCCTCGCCGTCGCCGGCCTGCACCACTATCTCATCCGTGAAGGCCTCCGCACCAAGGTCTCGCTCGTCCTCGAGACCGGCGAAGCCCGCGAGGTGCACCACTTCGCGCTGCTCATCGGCTACGGCGTCAGCGCCGTGAATCCCTACGTCGCGTTCGAGACGATCGACGACATGATCCGCGAGGGTTCGCTCACCGGCATCGATCACAAGTCCGCCTGCAAAAACATGGTTAAGGCCGCCTCCAAGGGCGTTATCAAGATCATGTCCAAGATGGGCATCTCCGCGATCCAGAGTTACCGCGGCGCCCAGGTGTTCGAGGCGCTCGGCCTCCGCCAGGATGTCGTGGACCAATATTTCACCTGGACCGCATCCCGCGTCGGCGGCATCGGCCTCGACGTGATCGCGCAGGAAGTCCTCGCGCGCCACCACGCCGCGTATCCGGACCGCCAGGTCGACGGCCACGTGCTGCCCGTCGGCGGCATTTATCAATGGCGCGCCGAGGGCGAGGCGCACCTCTTCACGCCCGAGTCGATCCATCACCTCCAGAAGGCGACCCGCACCGGCAACTACGCGGCGTTTAAGAATTTCTCCAAGCTCATCAACGAGCAGAGCGGCAAGCTCTGCACGCTGCGCAGTCTCCTCGACTTCAAGCCCGCGACCGCGATTCCGATCGAGCAGGTCGAGTCCGCCGAGGCGATCATGAAGCGCTTCAAGACCGGCGCCATGTCCTACGGATCCATCTCGAGCGAGGCGCACGAGACGCTCGCCATCGCGATGAACCGCATCGGCGGCAAGTCCAACACCGGCGAGGGCGGCGAAGATCCCGCGCGCTTCAAGCCGATGGCCAACGGCGACTCCAAGAATTCCGCCATCAAGCAGGTCGCCTCCGGCCGCTTCGGCGTCACGAGCGAATACCTCGCCAGCGCGCGCGAGCTCCAGATCAAGATGGCGCAGGGCGCCAAGCCCGGCGAGGGCGGCCAGCTCCCCGGCACCAAGGTTTACCCGTGGGTCGCCAAGACCCGCGGCACCACCGCCGGCGTCGGTCTCATCTCCCCGCCGCCGCACCACGACATCTACTCCATTGAGGATCTCGCGGAGCTCATCCACGACCTGAAGAATTCCAACCGCCACGCCCGCGTGAGCGTGAAGCTCGTCTCCGAGGTCGGCGTCGGCACCATCGCCGCCGGCGTCGCCAAGGCGCACGCCGATGTCGTGCTCATCTCCGGCTACGACGGCGGCACCGGCGCCTCGCCGATGACGTCGCTCCAGCACGCCGGTCTGCCGTGGGAACTCGGTCTCGCCGAGACGCACCAGACGCTCGTCCTCAACAATCTCCGCTCGCGCATCGCCGTCGAGACCGACGGCCAGCTCAAGACCGGCCGCGACGTCGTCATCGCCGCGCTGCTCGGCGCCGAGGAGTTTGGCTTCGCCACCGCGCCGCTCGTGGCCACGGGCTGCATCATGATGCGCGTCTGCCATCTCAACACCTGTCCCGCCGGCGTCGCCACGCAGGACCCGAAGCTCCGCGCCAAGTTCACCGGCAAGCCCGAGCACGTCGTGAACTTCATGAAGTTCATCGCCGAGGAAGTCCGCGAGCTCATGGCGCAACTCGGTTTCCGCACCATCGAGGAAATGGTCGGCCAGGTCGGCGCCCTCGAGCCCCGCCAGGCCGTCGAGCACTGGAAGGCCAGGGGCCTCGACTTCTCCAACATCCTCTACTCGCCCGAAGTCGGGCCCGAGGTCGGCCGCTTCTGCTCCATCAAGCAGGACCACGGTCTGGACAAGTCCCTCGACCTCACGACCCTCGTCGACATCTGCAAGCCCGCCATCGAGCGCGGCGAGAAGGTCGTCGCCGAGCTGCCCATCCGCAACGTCAACCGCGTCGTCGGCACGATCACCAGCCACGAAGTCACCAAGGTTCACGGCGCGAAGGGCCTCCCCGAGGACACCATCCGCGTCCGCTTCAAGGGCTCGGCCGGCCAGAGCTTCGGCGCCTTCATGACGCGCGGCATGACGTTCTCCATCGAGGGCGACGCCAACGACTACGTCGGCAAGGGTCTCTCCGGCGGCAAGATCATCATCTACCCGTCGCCCGCCATCACCTACAAGGCCGAGGAAAACATGATCATCGGCAACGTCGCGCTCTACGGTGCGACCGCCGGCGAGGTCTACATCCGCGGCATGGCCGGCGAACGCTTTGCCGTCCGCAACTCCGGCGTCGACGCCGTCGTCGAGGCCATCGGTGACAACGGCTGCGAATACATGACCGGCGGCCGCGTGGTCGTCCTCGGTCCCGCGGGTCGCAACTTCGGCGCCGGCATGTCCGGCGGCATCGGCTACGTCCTCGACGAGACCGGCGACTTCACCAAGCGCATCAACATGCAGATGGTCGGCGTCGGCAAACTCGAGAACAAGGCCGAGATCGCGTCCGTCCGCGCGCTCATCGAGAAGCACCTCGACTACACCAAGAGCCCGCGCGCCAAGGCGATCCTCGCCAACTGGGACGCGTATGTGCCGAAGTTCGTCAAGGTCCTCCCCAAGGACTACGAGCGCATGCTCGCCTGTATCGACCGCGCGCAGGCGCAAGGCCTCACCGGCGACGAAGCCATCATGGCCGCCTTCGAGGAAAACGCCCGCGACCTCAGCCGCGTCGGCGGAAACTAAAACCAAGTATGAAGTATGAATTAAGAAGGAAGAAAACCCGGGACCGGGTTTCTCCTTCGCTCTGATCATCACTTCTTAACTCCTCCTTCTTCCTTCTACCTTTCTTCCCATGGGCAAACCTACCGGCTTCATCGAATACCTCCGCGAGCTTCCCGTCGACCGCCCGCCGCTTGAGCGCGTGCGCGACTGGAAGGAGTTTCACCACCACATGGAGGAGAAGAAACTCCGCACGCAGGGCGCGCGCTGCATGGATTGCGGCGTCCCCTTCTGCCACACCGGCAAGCTCATCAGCGGCATGGCCTCCGGTTGCCCGATCAACAACCTGATCCCCGAGTGGAACGACCTCGTTTACCGCGGCCTCTGGAAGGAAGCCCTCGCCCGCCTGCACAAGACGAACAATTTCCCCGAGTTCACCGGCCGCGTCTGCCCCGCCCCGTGCGAAGGCTCCTGCGTCCTCGGCATCAACAACCCGCCCGTCACGATCAAGAACATCGAGGCCGCCATCACTGATCGCGGCTGGGACGAGGGCTGGGTCATCCCGCAGGCCCCGAAGGTCCGCACCGGCAAGAAGGTCGCCATCATCGGCTCCGGCCCCGCCGGCCTCTCCGCCGCCGCGCAGCTCAACCTCGCCGGCCACACCGTCACCGTCTTCGAGCGCGCCGACCGTCCGGGCGGCCTCCTCATGTATGGCATTCCCAACATGAAGCTCGATAAGCAGGAAGTCGTCCTCCGCCGCATCAAGCTGATGGAGCAGGAAGGCATCAAATTCATCTGCAACGCCAACGTCGGCGACAACGTTGAGCCCCAGATTTTCCTGAAGGAATACGACGCCACCGTCATCTGCACCGGCGCCACCCAGCCGCGCGATCTCCCCATCGAGGGCCGTGCGCTGAAGGGCGTGCACTTCGCGATGGAGTTCCTCACCGCCAACACCAAGGCCGTCCTCGGCAACACCAAGGCGCCGATCAACGCCGAGGGTAAGGACGTCGTCGTCATCGGCGGTGGCGACACCGGCACCGATTGCGTCGGCACTTCGATGCGCCACGGCTGCAAGAGCCTCCTGCAGATCGAAATTCTCCCGAAGCCTCCCGCCGAGCGCACCGCCGACAATCCCTGGCCCGAGTGGCCCAAGGTTTACAAGATGGACTACGGCCAGGAAGAAGCCGCCGCCAAGTTCGGCGCCGACCCGCGCATCTACGTCACGACCGTGAAGAAGTTCGTCGGCGACGCCGAAGGCCGCGTGAAGGAACTCGTGACCGTCGAGATCAAGTGGGAGAAGAACGACAAAGGTCAGTTCGTCCCCAAGGAGCAGCCCGGCACCGAAAAGACCCGCCCCGCGCAGCTCGTGCTGCTCGCGATGGGTTTCCTCGGGCCCGAACAGGCGTTGCTCAAGGAAATCAACGTCGAGGTCGATCCCCGCAGCAATGTGAAGGCCGAGTATGGCAAGTTCGGCACCAGCATCCCCGGCGTCTTCGCCGCCGGCGACTGCCGCCGCGGCCAGTCACTTGTAGTGTGGGCCATCAACGAAGGCCGCGCCGCCGCCCGTGAGTGCGATCGCTACCTGATGGGTTCGACCGACTTGCCGTAAGTTCGCAGGTAGGGCGCGTTATCACTAACGCGCTGTTCTATTTTCAGGCGCTCCCTAACCGGAGCGCCTTTTTGTAGGGCCGGCGCACCGCGGTAACTCGCGTTACCAGAAAGGGATTATCTCAGGTTATGGCTAAGCCCACAGGACTTCTTCGGTAGTTACGTCGCTCTAGGAGAATCGGAATCGGTCCCATCTCGCGGATCTGCACTTTAGATTTTCGCTCCAGCAGACAAGGCCTGTAGTCTATCTTCGATTGTGCTCGTTAAGTTTCTCATAACATCCGCTTTTGCGGGGTGAATCGCGGTTCCCGGAGTTTTCGCGACAAGCATGGCAATGGCTCGCTTATCCTCATATTCATCTTTCTCAGACCAGACTTCTGGCGTCGAGCTAGGTTTCCCGGATTTTTTGAGTCCATGGCGTATGCGCTTACTCCATTTAGCCTTTAAATCGAATGGGGCGTATCTCACGTCTACCGCATATTTAGAGCTGAAGTATTCCAAATAGATGCTTTCCGAGAGTAAGTCCTCGAATTCCGCTTCGGGTAGACCTTGGCATCTCGAGAATGTAGTATTCGCCGGTGAAGCTAGCAGAGCCTTATTGGCTTCGATATATGCTTTCCGACCTTCATCGTCGTCGTCCAAAAAGCAAAAATAATTACAAACAAACGACTGCAGTAATGAAAGTGCATACGGCAGTTTTGATGCGCCGCCGAGCACATGAAAAGCGAGACTTCCTTTGCTAAGAGCCTCTTTAAGTTTTTCCGAATAGTGAGAAAAAAGCCCGCGGAGCGCTATTTCATCGTCCGGGCCCTCGACCACGAGAACGAGCGCCGCGTGCTGTAAATTATCAGATGTGCGAACTCCTAATACGTCTCGCAATTCAGCGAGTGACTTAGCGGGAGCCGCTTGGTTTTGGGTTACAATAAGATTTGCCGAGACATTAGCTCGATTAACCAAAAGGGGGCAGTGTGTTGTAACGATCAGTTGATTGTCTTGGCGTAAGGTATCCAACACCTCGCGTAATTGATGAATGGCCTTAGGGTGCAAATGAGACTCTGGCTCTTCGATCAGAAGAATAATGTCCTTGTCGCTCTTCTTACTTTGCAAGGTTTCAGTCATCAGACTGATTGCGACAAGGCTTTGAACGCCATCACCTTTGCGTTCCAGTAGTGTAGGCGTGCCATCATCAATAGTAATCTTACATGTCGTCCCTAAGCCCAGATGACGGTAACGCCCTGATATTGTTAAAGTAACATCCTTCAGGTTTGTGCCTAGAAAGTTAGTTAGATTCTGTTTCAGCTGTTTTGCTAGACCTTCTAGGATGGGCTTCTGCAGATCCTCGAGGCCCTTTTGTAGCTCAGCGTATTTTGGATTTTTTTCGAGTTGCCGGAGCTCGCGCCGAACCAATGCGTTAACAACATCTAGTGATGCTTCTGCGGTTCTAACGGCTGGAATGTAGGCGAAGTCTAGAGTTGCAGATACGAATTTGCATATGCGTTCCGCTTTTTTAGATAACGCTTTCCCGCCTTTTCCCGGTTTCTGCACCTTGAATGACGCATATGCGCCTGAAGAAAACCTCAGTTCTATTGGCAGCACTTCATTGAGAGTGCTGCCGGTTTCTGTTTCAAAAGCTTCACGTTCGGATTCTGAAAGCTCAAAGTGAAGCTGGAATACGGACGAACCGGTCTGATCGATCGCTTGCTTCTTAATTGGAAAATCGACGGACCAATCGTAGGATTCACGCTCATATCGCAGGCTTAAACTATCTCCCGATTTCACGGGTTGAACGGAGCTTAAAAGAGTCAGGCAGGCATTTAACGCCTGCAAGACGTTCGATTTTCCTTCGTTGTTAGGCCCTATCAAAATTGAGGATGTGCCTAAGTTTTCGAGCTCAGCTTTAGCAATACTCCGGTAGTCTCGGATTGAGAAATAGGTTAACTTCATCGATATATACTAGTGCTTCAAAATCGTAGACGAATTAAGCCTTCTCTTCGCTTGCGGCCGTTGGGGATGTGTCCTTTGCCCGGAAAATTTTTCCGAAAGCGTCATGAATCGGACTCGCGTCGTTATCTTCGTGCGAATAAATCCGCAACGGATTCAAAGCCATGTTGTTCGTGGCAACTTTAAGTAGGTCGCGTAAGAGTGCGGGATCCACATTAGAGGCTTCTTTTTTATAACCTTCAAAAGCTAATGCACTGGCAAATTTGAAACTGTAGTCTTCACGGATCCGGGCAATATATCCATATTGTTTTGCCGCCATCCAACCGAGCCAGATTAAGGGAGAAACCAACGTAAGTTTAATTAGCACGTCGGAAGCTTCTGGGATTTCACCCGAAGCGATCTGAGGCACTATATATTTTATAGCTGTGGCAACTAGTGCACTAATTGCTAGCACGAAAACAGTGCTCCATAATAGCATCGGGAGTTTTAGCTCGTCTTTTCTCTCTTTAAACGATGCAGCCATTCCATATTTACTAGCTGCTTCAAGAGTTTTGGTAATGGCCTGCTGCTGCTTGTTATTTTCTTGGGCCGCCGAAACAGCTTTAGCCAATGTTTCTTCAATCAACTTTGTCTTTTCGCTGACTTCATCAATGACCTTTTTGATGTGTTGTTCCGTTTTGGAGGCCCGTCGGGCGAGCGAGTTTATGGTCTCCTGTTCGTTTTTCGCATTATTCTCATATTTTGTTAAAACTTCTGCAGAGGCGAGTGCAGACGTCTTTGCTTTTTCGATATCGGTGAGAAGTCCAGCGCTTTGTTCTTGGTTTTTGGTCTGTGCATTAAGAGCCTCTTCCGAGGCTTCGTTTCGCTCTTCCAAAGAAGTTATAGATTCCGCGAGCGTTGCGACAGTTGGTTGAAGATCATTAATTTCTTTTTTCAGTGTTTCTAATGTGGATCCTAGCGTGCCTACTTCGGCTTCGATTTTTAAACCCTCACTGCAAAATACTACATAGGTGAGATATATATCATCATGAATCTTCGTGATGCCGTTTAAGAATTGATCAAACTGGTTCCTGTCAGAATCGTCCGCAGTCGCGGCATCTAAGGCGACCTTACAGGCTTCGAGTTCAGGTATCAGCTTTCGCTTTAGCGCGACTATGGCAAATGTTCCGCGGATTGGTTCCAGCCGCGACAGGAGCCCATATGCTCTATCGATATAACCGATGACTTCGGTTTTATTAACGCCAGGAAACCCTAGGACATCTTGCTCTTCATTGAGTTTTTCTGACACACGATTCTTGAGCCGCGTTAGACCGCCTCTAATCTGATTCATATATTATAGTAGTTGATGATGGAGGGGTGAGCCGGATTATATTTTAATTATCTAAATGGTTCCGGACCTATTTGCACGTCTCGCTATCTAGCAGAAGGCACGTGACGGCAGAGCGGTTTGCTTATGCAGTGTCTCGACGGGTTTCTTGGCGGCGTAGGGGTTGAGAAGTGTGCTTTCCGTCTAGATTAGCCAACGGGACTTTCAGCAAGAGGGCGACGGAGCCTAAGGGCAAAGCCTCAGTAGGAATTTGGGGTCAGGTTCATTGCCTAGGGGTTTATTGCGTAGAATTACGGAGCTGCGTTCAGCTCTGCGCAGCAAGCAATACGCGGAAAGCTCTGAAGGCTCGGGTTCCTTGCTCGCTCTGTGTCAGGCCGAAGCTAAGCCCGCGGTGGTGCGGAAAAGGTCATCGTGAGTTTTGGACTGACTAGGCGGAAGGGTGCGCTCCGCTGGCGCCCGATGATCCCACGAAGGTGCACAAAGAATACTGGTGAGCAGCGGTCTGTTCGTAGACATGCACCCAGCGCTTATGGTTGGGCGGGCGCTCGGGATCGATCATTACAAGTTGAAGGTTCTTACAAGTATGATCATGGCCGCGCTCATGAGCGCGACCGCGGTAATGATACTGGTCCAAGCCTGCCCCGACGGCGCCTCCGGACGGGGATAGTCCGGGGTTAATCCCGCGGCGATCATTCGATCGTAGAGATCCGGATGGGTGAGCAAACTGCTCTTGCGCAGAACAGCCGGCATTTGGTTGGAGCGGTAAAGGCGCTCCAGTGCCCGCGCATAGGTCCCCTCATCGGTCGTCTGAGATTGGGCAACTTGATCGGCTTTTCTTTCCAAGGAGCGCAGCCAGCGAGGTGGTCCGATCCACAAGCCCAAGACGGCAAATCCGAGCAATCCTATTCCCATTACGCCCCATTCGTTTTGAACGGGACGCATAAAAATCAGCGGAAAGAATTTGTAAGCTTCTGCGAGCCTTCCCAGCACGATCCAACGACCCTCCAGCAAATGCCCCAGCTCATGAGCGGTGATCGCGCGCAACTCATCATCGGGCGCGATTTCCAATAGTTTTTCGGTAAAGGCGAGTTCCTTGGTTACGACGAAGGCCATGGCGTTGGCTTCGGGCGAAGCCCATTCCCAGGTGGCGTTAACCTTCACCCCCAGTTTACCACTGGTTTCATCGACCAACTCTTGCAAGCGGGCGGAAGGTTTCCGGAGTAATCGAAGTGCCCGTATGAGCCGCAGACCCAGTCCGAATTGCAGGCCGAGCTGCAGGGCAAGAAACCCGAGCACGATAGGAACCACGGACCAATTCCAATGATTCGGCATAAGGATAGCAGCCGCCAGATAGATGGCCCAACTTGAGAATCGAATAACGAGGGAGCTGAAAACCAAGTGACTCCATTTTTTGATGCCGAGACTGGGGCACAGGGTCCGGTCCATTGGATAGTTGCCCAATAGTGTGCCGAAAAAACTGATGATACTGGCCGCGATCCAAGAGTGGTCGGAATGCCAACGAAAAGTTATGAGCCCACAAAACACCGGGATTAACCATGAATTGATTTCGCGCGCCGCGCGCGCCGTGAAAAGCATTCGCGCCCGTTCCGTCCAGTGTTGCCCGGCAGACCTTCTCCAAGGGATCAACTCGCATTCATTGAACAGCCAAGTCGCGAGGCCACTTCCGAGGAACACGTAAGCAAGGTAAGGCATGGGGGGTGGGGCGGATCAGAGCATGGCACACCTTCGTTCATCGCAAAGACGAATTCTATACTTTTGCCTCTGTTCCCTTTTTTGCGCTTTCGCGGCGAATCAGAAGCTTAACGCCTACAGCTTATCGCCTAGCGCTTCCACGTTACTATCCGGTGCCAAACGGCCCGGCCGTTGGCGACGCGGAACGACTCCTGCTATGGTGACCGCACTATGGGCTACAAAAAAATCGTCATGGAGCTGGATAAGAAGATCGCGCTGGTCGCGCACGACCACAAGAAGCGCGACCTGATCGAGTGGGCGAAGTTCAACCGCGACCTGCTCGCGCACCACAAGGTTTACGCCACCGGCACGACCGGGCTGATGCTCGAAGAGGAACTCGGCTTTCCGATCACCAAGCTGCAAAGTGGTCCGCTGGGTGGCGACCAGCAGATCGGCGCCAAGATCGTGGACGGTGAAATCGACTTCCTGATCTTCTTCTGGGATCCGCTCGAGCCGCAGCCGCACGACCCCGACGTCAAGGCGCTGCTCCGCATGGCGGTGGTCTGGAACATCCCGATCGCTTGCGACCGCGCGTCGGCGGATTTCATGATCTCGTCGCCGCTGATGGACCTGCCGTATTCGCGGCTCGTGCCGGATTATGGCGTCTATCGTTCGCGGCCAATCCCACCCGGAGAATCCGGTTCAGTGCCGCCCTTGGTAAGAAAATCGGCGTGAAGGGCGGTCGGGTTGAAAGTTGAAAGGTGAAGGTTGAAAGATGGCAGATTTCCCGGGCGACCACGGATTACACGGATAGCACGGATATTTTACAGGAGGACACGGAGAGCGCAGAGAATGGCCTGTGCATTCTTTTGTTTGGGATATTCTCACTCCGCGCTCTCTGCGGCCTCCTGTAAAATTCATCGGTTCGATATCCAGCCATTCGCGTGAATTCGCGTGATTCGCGGGCAAAACTGGACTGAACTCCGGGCTCCGATGCCGCTTTCCAAACCTATTCCCGGTTCTTCCGGTGACGTTCTGACGTGTCTGCCGTCGGCTTATCAGCCGCATGCGGCGACGGGGTTGCTGCATCTGCCGCGTTTCCTCGCGAAGGCGAAATACGTGAAGGAGCACGGCGCGTTGCCGGCCAGCTACGCGAAGAACTACAAGCGCGGGATGGACCGGTTTCTCTCGCTGCATCTCGGCATCGACCCGGCGGCGGTGGAAAAAATCGTGCACGAGTGCCTCGATGCCGGCCTCGACGACGCCGAACGCGACCGCCGGTTGTTGGCGCTCTTTCCCGCCGAGCTGCGCGTGGCGAAATGGAATCGCGACTATGTGCAGAAGGGCATGACGCCGAGCGGACGCGAGTTTTTGAAGGAAGCGCTCACCGCGATGGGCTGTGCGGATCGCGTGGAGCAGATCGTGAGCGTCGTCGATCTCATCGAGTTCGACGAAGGCCGGATCGAGTAGGACGGACGGATTTTTACAGGAGGACGCAGAGCGCGCAGAGGTCGGATTTTCGGACCACCACGGATTTCACGGATGGCACGGATACAGGAGCCAGTCAGAGGAGACGGCGTTCTGGTCCAGGATGAAGGGCTGGGAGTTCTCCGGAGATTGGAAATCCGGTTTTATCTGTGAAATCCGTGGTAAAACCAGAGGTAAAAACAAAAAGAGCCGCTCCGAGAACGGAGCGGCTCATGGGTTTGAAACAGCGAACTTACTTACTTCTTCTTCTTCTTCGCGGGTTTCTTTTTGGCAGCTTTCTTAGCCATATGATGATGCTCCGTGTTTTGGGCTTAGGTTGATGAACTCGCCACGACTGTGATGACGTGCGCGTGTTACATTTTGAAAAATCACCACACTTCGCAGGACGCGCAACATAATTGCGTCACAACTTGCACTTTTCATTTTTCGGAAAATTTCCGCCCGAAAATTTTTTTCGCGCGCGTGACGCCGGAAATTTTCCGCATTCACACCACCGCGCCGGGTGCGGTCGCGGGATCGGAATGCTGCGAGAGCACGTGGCGCAGGGTGATGAGATTTTCGCGCACGAGTGCGCCCATCGACGCGCACTTCAGATAATCCGGCCGCTGGTAGTGCTCGGCGAGACTCTCGCGGAGCGCGTGCACTTTCTCATCGGGCGCGAGGACGTCGCGCGTCATCTCGTCGAGCAGGCCCTGCAGGCGCACGGCGGCGAGATCGGCGCGCTGCAGCATGAGGGTCTGCTCCTCGCGCTGGTATTGGAGCGCGGTCTGCGTGTGGAGATGCTTCGTGCAGTAGGCGACGAGCGGGGCGTTTTCCTTGAAGAACTGCGGGAGATAGAAGTTTTTCCGGCCGTTGTAGGACTGCTGGTCGAAGTCCATGGCGCGGATGCGGACCTGCGCCTCCTCGAAGTCGGGCGTGACGACGAAGACGAAATTGTAGGAACGCATGTCGCCGAGCAGGCGCACGAAGCAGCGCTCGTTGAACTTCACGAGCTCCTTGGCGACGCGGATGGGTTTGAGTTCGCGCTCGTTGCTGAGCCAGCGGTCGATGAAGACGTCGCCGGGGACGCCGGCGATGTGCTCCTCGACGAGCGTGGTGCCGTGCGTGAGGTAGTTGAGGCGGTTGGGCGAGAGGAGATGCTCCAGCTCAAGACCGTAGATGCGCGAGGCATCGGCGCGCTTCACGTAAAAGTAGTCCTGGTTGTCGTTGTAGGCGTTGACGACGCGGACGCGGAAGGGCGTGGAGTTGCCGAAGCTGCAGAAATCCACGCGATCGACGTAGAGGTGCTTCACGACGGAGAAGTCGCCGTCGACCTTGAGCAGCGCGTAGATGCGCTTCAGGCCCTCGTAGAGATCGCCCATCTCATCGGCGCGGTAGATGACGGTGTCCCAGAGCGTGGGGCGGCCGGCGGCGTCGACGAGCGGGATGGCTTCCTGGAAATCGCGGAGCCGCTCGTAGGTGGCGGGCAATTCGCGTTCGCGGCGGAAGCGGTTGAGGTAGGTGCGCAGGCCGGCGCTGACCGGCATGCTCGGCTTCTTCGGCGTGGGGGCGGAAAGAGATTCGTCGGCGGCCATGGGGGAGGCAGGCATGGGAATGCAGACAGGCTACGACGGATGCGGTGCGTGGCAACCTTGGGGGCGCGGTCGCACCTCGTTCTCCTAATCCTAATCGTTCTCGTTCTCCCGGCCCCGATGGCTTTCTGAAGCGAAGCGGAGGGGGAGAACGAGTAGGATTACGAGAACGAGAACGATTTTTGGGCGAGCGGCTTACGCGCCGCCCTTGGCGAACCACTTGGCCACGTCGGCGCGCGGCGCGGGGACTTTTTGCAGCACGCCACCCTGGCGCAGCGAGTCGGTCGCGGCGCAGCCGGCGGCGATGCTCTCGCGCGCGGCGAGCGGGGAGGTGGCGGTGAGGCCGCCGGAGCGCGCGTAGCGAAGGAACTCGGCGATGATCTTCGGATCGGCGCCGCCGTGGGAGCCTTTCTCGACGGCGAACTTGTAGGTCTTGTCACCCGTGGCGTTCCAGCTGGCGCGCTTGTTCCAGAGCTTGAGGTGCGTGCCGGGTTCGCCGTTGCCGAAGTTCTCGAGGCGGCCCTCGGTGCCGATGACGGTGTAGTTGCGCCAGTAGTCGGGCGTGTAGTGACACTGCGCGTAGGTGGCGAAGACCCCGTTATCGAGCTTCATCTGCATCGTGGAGAGATCCTCGACGTCGATCCGGTGGTTGAGGCCGCGCATTTCGGTCGGCGGGTAAACCTTCATCCATTGCTTGTCGCGCGCGAGCCGGCGCGGGCCGGTGACGGGCGGGAGGCGGCCGGGCAGATCACCGAAGAGCGTGAGCCCGCCGAGCGCGCTGACCGTGCGGCTGTAGCCGCCGCAGAGCCAGTGGATGACGTCGATGTCGTGCGCGGCTTTTTGCAGCAGCAGGCTGTTCACGTAGCGGCGGTCGGCGTGCCAGTCGCGGAAATAGAAATCACCGCCATGGCCGACGAAGTGCCGGCACCAGCAGGCCTTCACGTCGCCGATGACGCCGTCGTCGATGAGCTCCTTCATCTTTTTGACGAAGGTCATGTGGCGCATGTTGTGGCCGACGTAGAGCCGGGCGCGGTGTTTTTTCGCGGCGGCGAGGATGCGGTCGCACGCGGCGGTGGTCAGCGCCATGGGCTTTTCGAGGTAGATGGCCAGGCCGTGCTGCAAAACGGCGAGCGCCTGCTCCTCGTGGAGGAAATCGGGCGTGCCGATGATGACCGCGTCGAGTTTCCGGGTGAGCAGCGTGGGAATGTCGTTCGTGGTGAAGACATCCGCGCCGAACTCCGTGCGGTTCTGGGCGAGCGTGGCGGGGTTGTTGTCGCAGCAGGCGACGATGCGGGCGCCCTTGCCGGGTTGGTGGGCGATGCGGGCGAGCCAGCCGCCGCGACCGCCGGAGCCGATGACGCCGAGTTGAAGATCGTTGTTTTTCATTTTGGGGAAGCGAAGAAAGCGAGAAAGTGAAGAGACAAGAGTGAGGGAAGGAAGACGAAAGGCGGACTTAAACCAGGTTTGTCATTCTGAGCGTAGCGAAGAATCCAGTGAATCATTCGCAGGCGGTCACCGGATTGGATTCTTCGCTGCGCTCAGAATGACAGTGAAAGGGAGGCTTCATCCGATCATCACGCATCGGCGGCGGGTTGGTGCTGGCGGCGGTAGTCGAGCGGACGCAGCCCGGGCGTGTGGGCGGCGAACGCGGCGTAAAACGGCGCCACGGACGAAAAACCGCTCTCCATCGCGACGTCGAGCACCTTCAGATCGGTCGTGATGAGCAGGCGCTGCGCGTGCGAGACGCGGAGGCGCGTGAGATATTCCCACACGCTGGCGCCGCATTGCTTTTTGAAGACGCGCATCAGGTATTTTGGGTGGAGTTTGGCGTCGTCGGCGATGGCCTGCACCGTGAGCGGTTCGCGGTAGTGCTGGGCGATGAAACGCGTGACCCGCGCAATCTGCCCCGCGCCCGCATCGCCGGCCGGACGACTGGCGGAACTTTGGGTGGCGGGCATGCCCAAGGCGAGCCGGTGAAAGCGCGCCTCCATCTCTAGCTGTAGGACGCGCAACCGCGCCGGGTCGCCGCTCTCGCTGTCGGTGAGCCAGCGTTCGAGCTGCGGTCGGTCGGCGGGGTCGGGCGGGCCGGCGATGATCTCGCCGCGCAGGAGTCGCTCGGTGAGCTCGCGCGGCAGCCGCCATTGCAAAACCCAGCCGAGCGGCAGCGTGATCCAGATGCCCGCGTCGAGGATGCCGGGCGCGATGGTCTGGTGCGGCACGCCGCCCCACATGACGGTGAAGCGGCCGGCCTCGATCGTCACCACGGTGCCGCCGTGCAGGTAGGAGAAACTGCCCGAGAGCAGAAAGTTCACCTCAACGTCGGGATGCGTGTGCGGCTCGGACATCACGCCGGTGTTCACCCGCCAGACGCGGAAGCCAAGCGACGGTTGGTGGCGATCGGCGCGGTGGATGACAGGGCTGCGGCGGGGCATGGGTTACTATTTAAGAATAAATTGGGACTATTCGGAAAGAAGTTTCTGAATAGTTCGTCTAAAGTGGGCACATGGAAGAAAAACGCTTTCAACCCCACCACACGACTCCCCCCATCGTAAACGTGCCCGAGGCCCGCGTGCCGACGGCCCTTGATGAATACCTCTTCGACCTGCAGGGATTCGTCATCCTGCGCGGCGTGCTTTCGCCGGAGGAAGTCGCCGATGCCAATGCGCGCATCGACACGATCCCGCGCTCGCTGCCCCGCAAGGGCTGGCACGGCTGGGTGCAGCGCGAAGATCACC
This sequence comes from uncultured Opitutaceae bacterium, assembly GCA_964525935.1. Classification (GTDB taxonomy): domain Bacteria; phylum Verrucomicrobiota; class Verrucomicrobiia; order Opitutales; family Opitutaceae; genus UBA2377. The sequence goes on from CAZGJZ010000005.1 coordinate 211,037, forward strand.
CCGAGCACCGCGGCATCAGCTACCAGCAGGTCTATGAGCTGGGCGGCACGCTCGAGAAGATGATCGATCACCCGAACTACATCAATTACGTGACGCGCTTCGTCGGCGGCCACGACTGCTTCGACTACCACCACGGCCCGCTCTTCATCGACGAAAACTTTTATACGATCCGCGGCCCGGGCGAGTCGATCGCGCTGCACGCGGGCGGCCACGACCGGGCGAAGCGCATGTCGTTCCGCTACCACAACGGCCGTTTTCAGTGTAACCAGATCAACGTGCTCATTGCGTTCACGGACATCGGGCCGGGCGACGGGGCGACGATGGTCATCCCGGGTTCGCACAAATCGAACATCGTCCACCCGAAATTCCTGCAGCGGGATCGCATGGATGAGTGGAGCGATGCCGGCAAGGGCGGCTCGGCCGACGGCACGCCCGGCGCGATCGAGGTGCACATGAAGGCCGGCGATGCGATCGTGTTCGTCGACGCGACGTGTCACGGTTCGGCGAAGCGCATCAATCCCGGCGAGCGCAAGATCGCGGTCTACCGCTACGGCTCGTCATGGAACCGCACGCGCTGGGGCTACCACGCATCGCCGGAAATCCTCGCGCGCGCGAACCCCTTCGCACGGAAAATCATCCACCCGCAGGAATACATCCGCCCGCCGGGCACCGAGACGCGCTGGTAAGGCGGCGCGAAAAGCCGGATTTTTGCAGGGCGGGGATTCCGATCCCCGCCTTTTTTTATTGCCCGGCGAAGGCGGGATTTGGAAATCCCGCCCTACAATTATTTAGCGGAAGGCGCGACGGCTTCGCGCGCGAGCTGGAACTTGCCGTATTGGATCAGCGAATCGGGCACGGCGGCGATGTAGGTGCCGCGGAAATCGCGCGGGTTGAGCACGCCGCGGAGTTGGAGGGTGATGCCATCGCTGAGTTTCCCGTGCAGTTCGCACCAGCCGCCGATGTAGCGGCCCTCGAGGCTGCCGGAGCCGGCGAGCGGCGGCGACGTGACGAGTTCGGCGGTGACTTTTTCGCCGTCGAGGGTGAGCACGAGCGTCGCGGGTGCGGAGACTTCGCCGGTGGTGTTGGTGATTTTGCCGGCGAGGCGGACGGTCTCCGTCGCGGCGAGCGCGCGGGCGGCGGCGAGGCAGAGCAACAGAATGAAAAACAACGGGCGCTTCATGGGGTGGCGGCGGCGGTTTTGCGCGGAGCGGGCGGGGTCGCGGGCGGCGGCGCGGATTTTTTAACCTCGGCCTGGAGTTTGCGCATGAGCAGGCCCCACGTGCCCTTCGAGCCGCTGACAGCCTTGGCGAGCAGGTCGTAGAGGGGACGCGTGTCGGGCTCGCCGGCTTTGCCGCCGAGGAAGACGGATTCCTTCATCGGGCGGTAACCGTCGGCGCGGGGCTTTTTCTCGATCAAGTTCATGCCGCCGAGGATGACGGCGACCTCGTCCTTGGCGGCGAGGTCGAGGGAAAGTTCGAGCGGACGATTCATGAGCGGTTCGCCCTCGACGGGTGGGATGCGGCCGCGGCCGAGGAGGCGGGCCTGCGGGGAATCGAAGCGGAACTCGTCGAGGCTCACGGTGCCGTCGGCGGTGCGGCGGCCGGTGATGCGGAGCTGGTCGAGCGGCATTTCGGAGAACTGGCGCAGCAGGCGGCCCATCGCGCGGAGTTCAGGCGAGAGCAGGACGGTGCCACCGAAGACGACCGCAGTGGCCATCATGTCCTGTTTCGGGACGGTCAGGCGCATCACGCCCTGTGCGCCGGCGACGGTGAACGAGCCCTCGGTGCGGTCGATGAGCTCGAGGAGCAAGTTGCCCTGGCTGGTGAGCGTGGAGTCGACGTTGATGCGCGCATCGACGGAGGCGACCTGGTTGGGAAACACGGTCTGCACGACACGGGCAGATTCGAACTGCTCGATATGGAAATCGCCGCGCAGCCGGTGGTCGCCCGTCGTGACGGCGGGATCGTAATCCACACGGAGCGTGCCGCCCCAGCGGCCGGCGAACATTTCGCCGCTGAGCTGGCTGAGGACGAGTTCGCGGTCGGCGAGATCAAGGCGGCCCTTCACGCCGTCGATCCGGTAAGGCGCATACTGCACGGCGCCGATATCCAGATCGAAGTGACCGCGCAGGGTGCTCCAGAAAGGCGTGCCGAGCTGCGGAGACAGAGGCTTGATACCGGCAACTGGTTTGATGGCGGAAGGAGAAAGGGTCGCAGTGGCCGGGGCGACGGCGGTGGGTTGAAACGCGGTCGCGTAGGCGAGCAGTTCGGCGGCGTCGATGAAACGGCTGCGGAAGGCGGAGGCGAAGTGCAGGTTGGCGTCGCGAAGGTTGAGCGAGACGTCGAAATGCATGTCGGTCGGCTGCGGCGCGGTGGCGAGCAGGACGCTCACGTCGGCGTCGAAGCGCTTGGTTTTATGGCGCACCTTGCCGTGCGCGGTGACTTCGAGCGCCGGCAGCGTGCGCTGGCCGTCGGCGGCGGGGACGCCCTCGATGCGGCTCCAAAACTCAAGCGGGGTTGAGCCCAGCATGCTGCCATTGAGGCGGGTGACGAGTGTGCCGCGCGGCGGGAGCCCGCGGCCCTGGAGCGCGGCAAGACGGGCCAGCGGGGCAAAGTCGACGCGGGCGCTGAGCTCGAGGCTGTTGGGCAGGATGAGTTCATCATTGCCGAGGTAACCGAGCGCGAGATCGACGGTGGCGGCGGGCTGACCGTTGACCACCAGCGTGCCGTCGGTGACGTGGGCCGTGCCGTTGTAGGCCAGCTGGAATTTCGGGAGCGTCACGAGGATGAACGTCAGGTCGGCGCCGGGGTAGAAGGAGAATTCGGTGTCGCGCACCAGCTCGGTGGGACCGAGCCGCGCGGCGAAATTGCGCACGTGCACTGGCTTGAGCGGACGCAGCTGGAATTTGGTGAGGCTGGCGCTGAGCAGGAAATCGGCGGGCTGGAGTGTGCCGTCGAGTTCCGGTCCGGTCATGAACGGACGCAGCCACGTGAGCGGGATTTCGCCGGTCTTGATCCGCAGCGGGTCGACCGTGCTGAAGCTGAACATGTGGCTGCGCGAGAACCCGAACACGAAAGGCGCGGGGGCGACGACGCTCAACAGCTCGGCGTCGCCGCGATGCACGCGCAGGTCAAACGCGTCCATGGCGGCGATCACTTCGTTTTCGTTGTGCAACTCGGCTTGGAGCGTGGCGGTCAGCGGACCGAAGGTGCCGGCGCTGTGCGGCAGCGCGGGCAGGTCGGCGGCGAGGTCGAAGCGCGCGCGGCCCCGGCGGTCGTTGAGCGTGACCTCGGACGTGATGCGGCCGGTGAGTTGGTTGCCGTCGCCGTCGCGCAACGCGAGCTGGTCGAGCTGGGCGGAGTAAGCCTCGCCCTTGCGCGTGGCGCCGGGACTGACGGTGAGTTCGCCGCGGATGATTTCCTTGCCGCCGATCGAGAGCGATGTGCCGGTGAGCCGCCACGGGGTGAGCGTGGCGAATTCGAAACCCTGGTCGGACGTGGGGCGCAGCACGGACTCGCCGGCGGCGAAGGTGCCGGTGAACGCGTAGCCGGGCTTGGCACGGTCGAGCCAGCGGGTGAGCCAGTCGAGCGGCAGTTCGGTGAAGCGGACGCGCAGCCAGTCGCCGGCATCGGTGGTTTGCGCGCCGGCGGTGAATTTTTCGATGTCGGCGACGAGCGGGCGCAGCAGTTGCACGCTGAAACCGGGCGTGGCGGTTGCGTCGCGGCGCGCGTTGAACTCGAGGGCGCGCAGTTGGAGTTGGTCGCCCGTGAGCGTGGCGTCCCAGCGCGCGTCGAGCGCAAAAGGCAGCGGCCGGTCGGCGCCGGCGAGAAGGCTCGGCAGTTCGCCGCGGAGTTCGCCGTGGGTGGCGAGGGCCTCGGTGGCGAGCGTGTAGGTGGCGTCGAGCCGCGCGGTGAGCCGGTCGTGTTGCGCGGTGGTGGCCGTGAAGTCGGCGATGGCGACGGTGGCCTGGTCGGCGGTGAGATCGAGCTGAGGCCGGAAGGCGAAAGCGACGACGGGCAGCGCCGGGATTTTTTCGCCTTGGACGGTCAGGCCGGTGAGTGCGGCAGGACGAAGCGTGCGGAGCTGAAGGAGTTTTTCACCGATGAGTGCGGCGCTCCATTGGCCGGAAAATTCGCCGGCGGTAATCGCGACGCCGGTGTCGGCCAGAAAGGGATTGGCCCACGCGGCAGGCCAGTGGGTGAGTTCCAGCGAGGCGAGGGGTGTCGCGGGCAACGCGAGCGGATCGAACGGCTGTGTAAGCGCGAGCTGGGCGTGGGCGGGCGAGGTGGCGCCTTGCAGCGAGGCGGCGAGTTTTTTGACGAGGAGTTTGCCGCCGCGATGCGTGAGGACGGCGGCGAGGTGGCCCTTGAAGGCATCGACGAGGGCGAGCTCGGGCATGACTTTGCCCCAGTCGGCAGCGTCGAGATCGCCGGCGAGCGTGGCCTCAAGATCGTTGGTGGTGAGATCGAGGACGAGATCGGCAGTGCCGGACGCGGTGGCGGTGGGGAGCTGGCCGGGCGCGAGGCTGGCGACGAGGGATTGATCGGCGCGGAAGCCGGCGCGACCGGTGAGCACGGACTGGGTGGCATCGAGCCGGCCGTTGAACTCGAACTCGCCGGCGGGGCCGAAGGCGAGTTTGGCGTGGTAGGTCTCGCCATGGGGCGCGGCGGTGACCGTAAGCGTGAGCTTGGCGGGTGGCAGGACGAGCGGACCGTAGTGCGGCAGGGTGACGTCGCCTTCGATCACGATGCTCGCGACGCCGTGGTCGGAGGTGGGCGTGACGCGGATCGTGCCGGTGCTGTGGACGCGGTTGTCGGGGCCGGGCGGGAGCACGGCGGAGTTGACGGCGAGCGTGTAGGTGAACGTGCCGGGCTGATCGGAAGAGAAACCGCCGCCCTGCAGGGTGAATTCGCCGATGACGAGGGACTGGCCGGCGTCGTTGACGGTGATCACGCCGTCGAGCTGCGCGTTATCGATGGCCCAGGAGAGGGGCGATTGCAGGAGACGCAGGGCGCCGTCGAAGGGCGCGGCGGCTGGGGCGCCGGCGGGCGTATCGGCCAGCTGCGCGGGAGTGATGACGAGGTTCAGCTTTTGTGCCTCGAGTCGCTCGATGCGCAGTTCGCGGCGGCTGAACAGGCGGAGCGGAGCGATGCGGACGGCGATGGGGGCGGACTTGGCCGACACGCCGGGCATCGCGAAATCGAGGCCGTTGGTTTCGAGGCCGTTTGGGCTGACGCCGAATTTGAGAAAATTAACGCTCCAACCCGGTTGCGTGGCGATGAGGCGGCGGACGAGCCAGCCTTGCACGGGTGGCGCGGACAACAGGCCGGCGAAGAGGAGTGCGCCCGCGCACATGCCGCCGAGGAAGATCCAAAGCCAACGCCGCCGACGGGCGGGCTTCGGCGAAGGAGGCTGGGCGGCGGGAGTGGACACGCGGCGCGGAGCCTCGGGGAATGTCAGGCGGTCAGCAAGCCGGAGTGTGTAACCACGAAAGACACGAAAGACACAAAAACGAACGGTGGGATGAGGAGGCGGAAGATAGGGCGTAGGGCAGGGTTTCCAAACCCCGCCAACGTGGATTCAAAGACTTGAGGCAGGGAAGGGAATCCCCGCCCTATATGCTTACGCGGTCAGCAAGCGTTCACACAGAGCGAGGAGCCGGGCGCGAAGCGGTTCGCCGCGAGCGGCAAACGCGCGCTGGTGCTGCTCGTAGTCGGCGCGGCCGGCGGGCGTCTCGACGGCGATGGGGACGAAGCCGAGTTTTTGCAGGTCGTAGGGGCTCGCGCGCATGTCGATCTCGCGGATGTCGCGGGCGAGGGCGAAGCAGTCGGCGATCAGCTCGGACGGTGTGAAGGGGGCGAGTTTGAACGCCCACTTGTAGAGATCCATGTTGGCGTGGAGGCAGCCGCGCTGTTCGTGTTGGGCGACGGTGTCGCGGGCGGGCTGGAGCTTGTTCAGCGGGCGGGCGGGCGTGGTGAAAAAACGGAACGCGTCGAAATGCGTGCACGCGATAGGCGCGGCCTCGACGATGCGGGCGAGTTCGGCGGGCGCGAAGCGGAGTGGGTATTGATTGTGGCGGATCTCGTCAGGCGTCTGCCGGTAAACCATCGCCCACTCGTGCAAGCCGAAGCAGCCGAAGAACGCGGGGCGCGTCTGCATCGTGGCGAGGAGATCGCGCAGCCAGGTGACGAAGGCGAGCCGCTGCGGCGGAAGCGCGGCGGGGTTGAGGGCGATGCCGCCGGCGGTTTCGTGGTATTCGGGCCAGCGAAGGAAGGCGCGGGCGGATTCGCCGGTGAGGATGACGTCGGGGCCGGGATGCCAGCGACGGAGCCAGGCGGCGCGGAAGGCATAGTAGCTGAAGAGAAAATCGTAGACGGGATGCTTTTCACCGCGAGCGGTGCGGGCTTGATGCGGATCAGTCCACGCGCGCACGCGGGCCTCGTGGGCGGCCTGGCGCGCGAGCCATTCGGCCTCGGTGAGGATGATGGGAGCGGTGACGGTGACGGGCATGCGGCGCGGACAAGCAGCACCAAAATCCGGCGGACGTCAAAGGGGGTTGGCGCCGGAATTATTTAACCGCAAAGCACGCGGAGAGCGCAAAGAGCGGAGAAAAAAGCTGTTTAGTTCTCAGCGTCCTTTGCGCTCTTTGCAGGTGAATTATCTTGGGCGGCAATGGAGGTTCGAATTGCAGGCTGGCGCGCGGATGAGCGGGCTCAGTCGCGGCCTTTGCCCTTGCCGTGATTTTTCTCTCGGCCGGATTCCTTGGCTTTGTGCGAAGGTTTATCGCTGCGGTGGTCTTTCGGGCCGGGACCGGGGTGTTCCTTGAACTTCACCTTCGCAAAATAACCGGTGGGATAGTAAGTGATGACCTGGGGGTGATACCGGTAGGGCTGGTCGGTTTCCATCGTGAGTGCGACGCTGTGGCCGAAGTCGACGTGCACGTGGTCGGGCAAGACCACGCCGGTGCGCCAGTTGCCGCCTTCGAGATAAAACCACAGGTGGTCGGCGGGGCGGTAATAAACATCGTAGCCGGGATAGAAATAGTAGGCCCGGTTGCGGCGAAAACCATGTGCTGGTGCCCACGGCGGCGGACCGGCGGGTCCAACGGGTTCGACGATGATGACGTCCGGCGGAGGCGGCGGGCGGGATTTGCCGAGCCGGATCTCGGCGTTGATGCCGATGTCGACATCGACGTCAGCGTGAGCAACGGACAGCGCAAACAAGCTGGAGAGCAACCATACCGGCCATGAGGTTTTCATGACCGATAGGGACAGGTCCGCCGGCAGACGGTTCGGCTCAAACGAATGGCTTAAGCGTAACTATCGACCAGCGATTGATATGTCAGCGCCTTCGTGATCGCGGCCTTGGTCACGGGCTTGGCGAACTCGACGAGGATTTCCTTTTTCTCGTTGGGGTAGAGTTCGAAGTAGTTGTCGCTGCTGTGGTGCGCGAGCGTGCCGAGTTCGAAGGCGAAGCGGTGTTGAAAGACCGGCGAGCGGAACGTCAGCAGCGCTTTTTGCGGCGTGAGCAGGCGGATGGTCGTCGCGGTCTTCGACGGCGGCAGCGAGAGGAAGCGCGGCGGCGTGAGGAAGACGGTTTCCTCGCTGACGCGGGCGCCGTCGACCTCGAGGGCGATGCGCAGGTAGAGCTGGTCGCGGCCGTGCGCGGCGAGTGGCTTGGCGAGGTCGAGGCTTTGCTGGCGCGTGCCGCGACCGTAGCGGAGGGCGACTTTTTTGGTGCCGCTTTGGACAATGCGCCCGTCGAGGTGGAAAAGATCCCAGAGGAGCAGACCGCGAGCGGACGGAGCGGCGCCGTCGTAAACCGTGTAGAGGTGCACGTGCCGGACGGTGGTGCGACGGTAGTTGCCGATGATGGCAGTCTCGGTGCCGGGCACGTGCGCGCTGACGAGCGCGGGGGCGAAGAAGCGACGGGCGATGTGCTGGAGGGCTTTCCAGCGGCCGGTGTGCTCGATGGAGCTCCACGAGGCGACGGGCCAGCAGTCGTTGAGCTGCCAGTAGAGCGCGCCCATGCAAATGGGCGAGATGCGGCGGTAGTGCTCGACGCCGGTCTGCATGCAGTGCGCCTGGTTGAGCTGCGAGAGGTAGATGAGCGCGTCCTGGCTTTTCGGGAAGCGGTAGAGGCGCGAAACGTAATCGAGGATGATCTGGTTGCCCGCGGTGTTCTTCTGGTGGTTCTCCATCACGGCGCCGAAGACGTTGTTGTCGTTGGCCGGGGCGAAGGTGGCCTGCGTCGCGGGTGAGGCGTAGCTCTGCATGCCGAACTCGGAGACGAAGCGGAATTTCCACTTTTCGTAATCCTTCACGGGGTGACGCGCGTGCCAGACATCCCAGTAGTGGGTGTCGCCGCTCTTCTCGCCGAGCGCCTTGACCGTGTAATCGTTGCTGCGCTTGTCGCCGCGATAAGGCGAGGTCGGCCAGTAGGCGGTGACCGCGTCGTGCGCGGCGGCGGCGGCGGGGAGGATGCGGTGGAAGATGGCGTCGTAGTTGCGCCGCAGCTTGGGATTTTTTTCGAGGGTTTCCCAGTTGAGGGTCTCGATCTCGTTGTTGCCGCACCAGAGCGCGAGGCTGGCACGGTGGCGGATGCGACGGATGTTGTGCACGGCCTCGGTCTGCACGCTGGCGAGGAAGGCGCGGTCACCCGGATAGAGCGTGCAGGCGAACATGAAGTCCTGCCACACGAGCAGGCCGAGTTCGTCGCAGACGTCGTAGAATTCTTCGCTCTCGTAGATGCCGCCGCCCCAGACGCGCATCATGTTCATGTTGGCGCGCGCGGCGGAGCCGAGATCGCGGGCGTAGTCGGCGCGGGTGAGGCCGGCCACGAAACTGTGCGCGGGAATCCAGTTGGCGCCCTTGGCGAAAACGGGTCGGCCGTTGACGACGAATTGGAAGGACTCGCCCCACTGATCCTTGGAGCGGTCGAGGGCGATGGTGCGCAGGCCGATGCGGCGCGTCCACGTGCCGAGGTCGCGGCCGGCGCGGTCCTGCGCGCGCACGGCGACGGTGTAGAGCGGTTGCGCGCCGTGGCCGTTGGGCCACCAGAGCGCGGGATTTTTGATTTTGGATTTTAGATTTTCGATTGGGCCGGAGCACTCGGCGACGAGGTGGCCATCGAGGGAGAATGTAACCCAATAGGTTACATTCGGATCGGGGCGGGTGAGCTCGGGGGTGAGGGCGAGGGTGACGGAGCCGTCGGTGGCGTGGGTTTGGGCGATGCGGATGGACTCGAGGCGGTTGGCGGTCGTGGCTTCGAGGCGGAGGTCGCGCCAGATGCCGGCGGTGACGAAACGCGGACCCCAGTCCCAGCCGAATTGGCACTGCTCCTTGCGGAAGACGGAGGAGCGGCCGACGGAATCGTTGAACTCCTTCGGCTGGTGTTCGGGGCGGGTTTGCGGGAGGAGGCGGCCGGTGGCGGCGAAGCGGAAGCGCAGCTCGTTGCGGCCGGCGCGCAGGCGGGGTTTCACCGACCAGCGGTGAGTGTGGAACATGTTGTCGGTGCGGGCGAGTTCGCGGCCGTTGAGGTAAACGGTGGCGAAGGTGTCAAGGCCGTCGCAGACGAGTTCGACGGTGTCCTCGGCAAGGGCGGCCGCTGGGACGTTGAAAGTGGCGGCGTATTCCCAGTCGTGGTGCTCGATCCACTGGAGATCGAGTTCGTTGGTGCCGAAGAACGGATCGGGGATGAGCTTATGGCGCAGCAGGTCGCGATGGACGCAGCCCGGGACGACGGCGGAGCGCCAGGGGGAAGACTTGGTGGCATCGCGGAATTTCCACGACGCGGAAGCGAGGGGCAGGGTGAACATGGATCGGGGGCGAAAAAGTGCGGAGGCTAAACGGGGCGGAGCGGGAAAGGAGAAACTCAGAGACGGGCGAGCATGCGGCGGACGCCCTCGATGGGCGGCTCGGTGATCGGCTGGAAAACGGCGCGGCGGCCGAGCGCGGCGGCGAGGATGGGGCGTGCGGCGGGGAGTTGGAGGATGGCGCCGCTGAGGCCGGCTGGAATAGCGGAGGCCGGATTTGGGATACCGGAAAGAGGGAAGAGTTTTTCGATGACCGTGTGGGCGAGGCTGGCGAGATCGGCGACGGAGGAGCTGAAGAGATCGAGGGCGACGGGGTCTCCGGCGGTTACGCCGGCGGTGACGAGCGGGGCGATTTCGGCGATGGCGGTGGGTGGGGTGTTGGGCGTGTTGAAATGGCGTGAGAGCGCGGAGGCGTCGAAGATTTTGACTTTCTCACAGACGGCGGCCCCAAGGGCGGAGCGGTCGGCCCAGCCTTGGAGTTCGAGTTGGGTGCGCGCGATGGCGCGACGGCCGAGGTCGTAGGAGCTGCCGGCGTCGCCGAAACGCCAGCCGAGTCCGCCGGCGTAGTGGATGCGATCGTCGGGTCCGCGGGCGGCGACGAAGGAACCCGTGCCGCTGTGGAGCACGAGGCCGGGCGCGCCGCCGGTGGCGAGTTCGAGGACAGGGAGGGAATCGTCGAAGGTTTGAACGGCGCCGAACTCGAGGAGCCGCGGGGCGAGTTCGCGCCAGAACTGGCGGTTGCCCGCCATGCAGAGGAGTGTGTGGGAGATTTTTGCGGCGGGATGATGGGCGCGGGCCGCGGCGGCGAGGGCGTGGAGGTTGTCGTTGAGCAGCGCGCGGATCGTGTCCTGGTCGATGAGGCTGGGGTTGCAGCCGGGCGCGAGGCGACGGGCGAGGATGACGCCGCGGGGATCGACGAGGATGAACTCGGTTTTGGTGCCGCCGCCGTCGAGGCCGATTTTGTAATTCATTGGAGACATTTAACCACGAAACACACTAAAGACACTAAAAGGGGAGTGAAGGCAGAGAGGCCGAAAGGGTCCCCGAGCTCACGCTCGGGGCTACGAGATACGGTTACGCCAGCTGGCGGCTGAGGCGGTGTTTGTATTTTTCGCCGACGGCGCGGTTGTGCTCGATGGCGCCGGGAAGATTCTGGCTCCGGAGGACGGGGAGCGGGTGGCCCTGCGCCTGCATCCACGCCATGACTTCGAGCATGAGCAGATTCAGGAGCATGCCGCCGACGAGCGTCGAGGTGGGGCCGGACATGAGGCCGCCGCCGAGATCGATGAGCGTGTCGCCGGGGACGCCGAGGTTGTCGAGGACGTGGTCGGAGAGCTCGTGGAGTTTTTTGCCGCCCGGATGAACCGTTTTGGCGCTGGCCGACATCGCGGCGGAGGTGAGGCCGACGACGTGGAGGCCTTTTTGCTTCGCGTAGAGGGCGACCTCGATGGGGGAGCAGTTTTTGCCGGAGTTGGAAATGACGATGACCGTTTCGCCGGGCAGCAGTTGATACTGGCGATCGTAGCGGCCGGCGAGGACGGTGCCGTAGCCGACCTGGTTTTCGATGAAGCCGCTGGTGGGATCGGGGATGCCGCTGACGCAGGCGAGACCGCCGGCGCGGCCGATGATTTCGCGGGCGAGGACTTCGCTGTGGCCGCTGCCGAAGACGTGGAGCACGCCGCCCTTGGCGATGGAGGCGCCGATGATCGGCGCGAGTGCGGCGATGACGGGGGCGTTCTGGGTGCGGGCGGACTCGATCAACGCCATCGAGCGGGCATAAAACGTGTCGGCTGGGGAAGGCATGGAAGGGAGAAAAGCTTTCCCTGCGCCGAAGTCGCGGCAAAAGTGGGGTTCCCCTTAACCCCATGCGTTACCTATCCTGTTTCGTCTGTGTCGTGGTGTCGGCGTTGGGTGTTTGCGCGCTGCGCGGCGCGGAGAAAATCCCGGTGGAGGATTTTGCCCACCTTGATGCGTTTGCGGGGATGACCCTCTCGCCCGACGGGCAGGCCGTTGCGTATGTGGAAAACGTGAAGGAGGCGCAGGTGATTGTGATCCGGGATTTGACGACAAATAAAGATGTTCGGATGGGCGTGCCGGCGTCGCGGATGCCCTGGGTGCCGCAGCAAACCAACATCGCGTGGGTCAACAGCCACCGGCTCATCTTCAGTTTGGTCGATGGCGGGTTTTCGGCGATGGAGCGCGACGGGTCGCGCATCAAGGGCCTGACCGGCTACGACGGGGCGAGGGCGCGCGAGGAAGAAGTCGAGGTCTGGGCCAATCGGCAGGTGTTGCACTATTTCCGCGACGAAAAGGACGGGCAGGTGCTGATGGCGGCCTACAACCAGCCGATCGGCTCTTACGACGGGCAATGGGTCAGCCTGAATTACCCCAATATCATCCGCGTAAATTCCCGCACGGCCGCCCTGATTCGCGTGGAGGAAAATCCCGGCAACGTGGAAGGCTGGCTGGTGGATAGCAACGGGGTGGCGCGCGTGGCGCTGGAATCGCGGCGGGGCGTGGGACGCACCATTTATCGCGAAAGCGAAAACGCGCCTTGGCGGCCGCTGCCGGGGATGGATTTTAACGATACGAAGCTGCGTCCACTGGGTTTGAGCGCGGACAACAAGGTGCTCTATGTGAACCGCAAGACGCCGACGGGCACATGGGCGGTTTATCCCTATGACCTCACGGAGAAAAAATTCGGCGAGGCGGTGATTGCGCACGAGCACTACGATATTCTCCCGGAGTGGTGGCGCTCCTTCACCAACGGCGTCCTGTTGCAGGACCTCGTGTATGCGCCGGACCGAAAGGGCGGATTGCTCGGCGTGCGCTATCTCACGGAGTTTCCGCGCACGCGATGGTTTGATGAGGGCATGGCGGCGTTGCAGGCCTCGCTGGACGCGGCGTTGCCGAAAAAGATCAACACCATCGTCAGCATGAGCGACGACCGGCAGCGCGTGATCGTGCAGTCCTGGGCGTCGAACGACCCCGGGGTGTTTTACCTCTTCGATGCGAAGGAGCAGAGCCTGAGCAAGGTGCTGGCGCGCATGCCGTGGATCGATCCGGCGCGCATGGCGGAAATGTCGGCGATCAAATTCAAGACGCGCGACGGCCTGCTCCTGCACGGCTACTTGACACTGCCGCCGGGGCGCGGACAGAAAAATCTCCCGATGATCGTGATGCCCCACGGCGGGCCGCAGACCCGCGACGTCTGGGGTTATGAGCCGGACGTGCAGTTTCTCGCCAACCGCGGCTATGCCGTGTTGCAGGTGGATTACCGCGGTTCGGCGGGTTACGGCGACGGGTTTTTCAAAAAAGGCCTGCGCCAGGTCGGCACCGGCATGCAGGAAGACATCACCGATGGCGTGCGCTGGGCGATCCGGCAGGGCATCGCGGACGAGAAGCGCATCGGGATCATGGGCGGCAGCTTCGGCGGATATTCCGCGCTGATGGGGCTCATCCTCGAGCCGCAGCTCTACAAGTGCGGCATCAACATCGCGGGCGTCACGGACTGGGCCGAGCTGATCAAGGACAAGGCGGAGATGTTTCCGCAGAGCTACAGCTACAACCTGAGCCTGGTCGGCAATCCGCGGAAAGATGCGGAGACGCTGCAGGCGATTTCGCCGGTGCACCAAGCTGCGCGCATCCAGGCGCCGGTGCTGATCATCCACGGCCGCGATGACCCCGCGGTGCCCTACACGCAGGCGAAGCTGCTGGTGCAGGCCCTGGACAAGGCAGGCAAGACCTACGAACTCATGTCGAAATACAACGAGCAGCACGGGCTGCGGGACTACCGCAACCGCGTCGAGATGTATAAGCGGGTGGACGCGTTTCTCCAAAAATACCTGCCGGCGGAGTGAGGCGGGGCAGGCGGGCGTGGGAAGAATAGCCTTTCCTTGCGTGTGGAGACAGCGAAAGTGGGCGGACCCAACCCCTTACCCCTATGAGAAAATCATGCCTGTCTGCGTTGCTGGCGTTGAGTGTGCTTACCGTATCCGGCCAGACCGAGCTGCCGACGGCCGAGGATCTCGGTCACGAGATCGCCTACAAGGGCCTGACGCTGTCGCCGGACGGAAAATTTTTAGCCTACAATGAGACCGTCAGAGGTGACCACCGTCTCTTCCTGTTGGATCTGGCGACTAACAAGAAGATCGGCCTGGAATTGTTGGGGAATAATAAGGCCTTGGCGCACAGCACCACGGCCTTTTGGGCCAATAACACCCGGTTTGTTTATAATGCGAAAGGCTTGTATACCGCGATTGATCGCGATGGCCGCAACGGCCGGTCCGGCATCAAAGGCGGGCGGATGCTCTACACGTCTCGCGATGCCAAGAGCCCCATCTTATTGATGACGGGCAACGATGTCGAAGTGCTGGAGGGCACCGGTCCAGTCACTGCGTTTTGGGCCAACCACCGGCCTTTCGTCCAGCGAGTGAACCCGCAAGGCGTGCAGGGAATGGCCACCGGGTTGAACGATGCGTTTGAAGATAATGTCAGTGCGACGCGCGAGGTGGAAAACCCTGGCAATGTGGCCGATTGGGTGGTCGATGCCGATGGCCAGGTGCGGGCGGGCAAGGAAATCAAAAACAATAAATACCACGTGCTCTATCGCTCTTCGGATAAGGGGAGCTGGCAATCGCTGCCGGGATTAGGTTGGGAAGACCCGCAAGCGTTTCCCTTGGGATTTTCTGATGACGGCCGGATTTTGTATGTCGGGCGGATCTCGCCGTTTTCAACTTGGGCGGTTTATCCCTATGATTTGAGCAAGAATATCTTGGGTGAGCCTATCCTGGCTCACGCGAAGTTCGATATCGTGCATCCGATTCATGATGGAACTCAGGGTCTGATTTACTCCCCCAAGGAACGGCGGCTGCTCGGTTTGCGCTACGAGACGGAATATCCACGAACGCTCTGGCTGGATGCCGGAATGGCCGAGGTGCAGGCCGCGTTGGATCAGGCCCTGCCGAATAAAATCAACATCATCGCTAGCCTGAGCGATGATCTGCAGAAGATGGTGGTGCGTTCATGGACGGCACAGGATCCAGGCACTTATTATCTCTTCGACCGCGCCGGACCTAAATTGGAGAAATTCATGGCGAGCATGCCATGGATCAAACCGGAGCAAATGTCCGACATGAAGCCATTCCGCTTCAAATCGCGGGATGGGGTGCTGCTTAACGGCTACTTGGTATTACCCGCGGGTAAAGAGGCGAAGAACCTGCCGCTGGTTGTGCTGATTTATGGGTTGGATCGCCCGCGTTGGGGTTTTGATGCGCAAGCTCAATTCTGGGCGAGCCGGGGTTATGCGGTGATGCGGGCGGGTGCCCGTGGCATGGCGGGCTACGGCGATACGATCTATAATGCCGCCAACGGGCAGATCGCCCGGATGGTGGCAACAGACATGGCTGATGGTGTGCGGTGGGCGATCGGGCAGAAAGTCGTGGACCCAGCCCGGGTTGCCATTGTCGGCGTGGGGGAATTAGGTGGGCATTTTGCGTTACAGAGCTTGGTTACCGAACCGGAGCTGTATTGCTGCGGCGTGGATAGTTCGGGGTATACTGATTGGAGCAAGACGTTGGATCGATCGAAGGTGATGCCTGACGGCCTTGACCTGATGATGGATCGTCTCGGTATACCAGACACCCCTGACGCTCCCGCGCGGCTACAAGCGGTATCGCCAATCTATAATATCGATAAAATCCGGGCTCCCCTGCTCATCACTTATAATCGGAAAAATTTTGCCGAAGACTGGCTCAATAACCAGAGCAAGGACTTGGCGGCAAAGATGAAGGCGGCCGGCAAGACGGTCGAACTTATCTCCGACTACGACGAAGAATACGGCTACCAGACGATGGCCAAATACCTGAACGACCGGCTGGCGTTTGTGCAGAAGCACATGCCGGCGAATAACTAAAGCAGTCGCGGAGGGAAATTAGGCTTTCCTTGGGGGTGCGGGGTGCGAAGGTGAGCGCACCCCTTATGAGATACCCCACTTCGTTGGTGTTGGTCATGGGCCTTGCTTTGGTGGCCCGGGCCGAGCGTCTGCCGGTCGAGAACTTTGCCCACGAACCGGTCCATAACGGCGTCATCCTGTCACCGGACGGTAAGATGGTGGCTTACGATGAAATCGTTCAGGCGGACCAGCATCTGTTTCTGCGTGACTTGGAGCGCGAGAAGAAGATTTCCATCGAGATGGTTGCGGCAGATGCAACCTGGGAGCACGCCTCGGAGTTTTTTTGGACGAATAACCGACGCATCGTATTCCGGACGGGTGGTGGTTACTGTGCCGTGGATCGAGACGGCACCCATGCCCAATATTTTTTGGAAGGATCCGATCTGTTGTATCTGTATCGCGATGAAGCGGTCGGTATGATGCTGACGCTGGCTTATGAGCATACGCCTTCGCCGGTAGGGTGGCGGCAGTTGTGGCGGCCTTACATTCTCAAGGTGAACCCGCGTTTCAATACCGCCATGCGCGAGGTGGATAATCCCGGCAATGTGGTGGCGTGGAGCGTCAATCCGCAGGGCGAGGTGACAGTGGCGGTGGAAAATCGGCGCACGCAATACCGGGTGATTTACCGGAGTAGCGAAAAAATGCCGTGGCGACCCTTGCCAGGGTTGGATTGGGATGATCCTGGGGCGCGACCGCTGGGTTTCTCCGCGGACGGCCATACGCTTTATCTCACGCGTGCGACACCCGCCGGCACTTGGGGCATTTACCCTTACGATTTAAACGCCAAGAGCTTGGGTGAACCACTGCTGACCCATCCGAAATACGACATTATCCCGGGGTTTGAGACTGCCACGGCCAACGATGTTCGCCAGCAGACGATGATTTTCAGCCCCAAGGAAAAAGAGCCTCTGGGTATTCGTTATCTCACCGAATATCCCAAGGTCTTGTGGCTGAACCCGGAACTAGCCCAGGTGCAGGCGGGGTTGAACGAAGTGTTACCGGGCAAGATCAATACCATCACGAGTTTCAGCGACGACCGGCAGCGCTTCATCGTGTATTCGTGGACCGCCAGCGACCCGGGAGCCTATTATCTCTACGACCGCCAACAGGGCCGCCTAGAAAAACTTATGGCCCGCCGGCCATGGATCGACCCGGCCCAGATGGCGGAGGTCAAGCCCGTGAAATTCAAATCCCGTGATGGCACCATGATAAACGGCTACCTTACCTTCCCGCCCGGTCGGGAAACGAAGCAAATGCCGCTGGTCGTCCTGGTGCGGTCAAATGCGTGGGCCCGAGCGGTGTGGGAATTCGACAATGAGGCCCAGTTTTTAGCCAACCGCGGCTACTTGGTGCTGCAGGTGAGCCAGCGCGGGGTCGATGGTTATGGCGAAGGCTTTCGTCGAGGCGGCTATCAGAAACTAGCGGCGGAAATGCAATTTGATGTAGCCGATGGGGTGCGTTGGACCATTCAGCAGCAGATGGTGGATGCCAAGCGAGTCGGGATCATCGGATCAAACGACATGGGCGGGACGTTGGCATTGCTGGGCCTGATCGCCGAACCCGAGCTCTACTGCTGTGGTTTGGCCGTGGAGCCGAAGGTCGATTTATTGAGGGTGCTAGATCGGCGAAAGACCAATGATGATGAGAGCTATCAGTATGCAGAGCGTATCGGCGATTCTTTGGCTGACCCAGAGGCAGTGCGCGCCATGTCTCCACTTTATCAGGCGGATAAAATCAAAGCCGCGGTCATGATTATGTATAAAAAGGATTTTGCGGATCGGGATTATAATAACGTGAAGCAGCTGGTCGCTGTGCTGCAAAAAGCAGGACGCGAGGTCGAATTCCTCACAAAATTTGACCAAGATCGCTATGGCTATCAGCGCCGAGCCAAAGGATTGAACGATATGGAAACTTTCCTCGCCAAGCACATGCCGGCGGATAATTGAAGCGCGCATGATTCGGGCCATTGACCACATCAACATCGTCGTCGCCGACTTGGCGCGGTCGGTGAAATTTTATACCGAGGTGCTGGGCTTTCGCGTGCAGAAGGAAGCCCAGCTTGAGGGTGAGTGGATCGACCGGATCGTCGGATTGAAGGGCGTGAAGGGGCGCGTGGTCTACGTGGTCGCGCCGGACGGCGAGCCGCGCATCGAGTTGCTTTGCTATGATGCGCCGGTGGGGACCGATCCGAAGGAAAACCGGCGGCCGAATACGATCGGGTTGCGGCACATCGCGCTGCGTGTGGATGACATCGCGGCGATGACGACGAAACTGCGGGCGGCGGGGGCCGAGGTTTTCAGCGAGCCGGTGAAGGTGCCGCATGGCGTCGTGAAGCATGACAAGGGCGAGAAGACGTTGGTCTATTTTCTCGATCCCGACGGGGTCGTTCTCGAACTGGCGCAGTATCGGTGACGGATCGGGACTCCTGATTTGGAATGTGGAAAGCTGGAAATCAGGAATCGGACCGAGCCTCTGCGGGATTTGGGTGCTGTTGCATTGGTCGTCGGTCTGTGAACGACGCGATGGAGCGAGCCACCTCAGGCCATCACGGCGCAGGGCGTGATTTCCTGGCTTCCTGATTTCCAAATTTTTCAGGCCCGGTTGCCCGGTTTCACGCTTCCCAGCGGCCGTAGATGCCGCAGGGGAGCACCTTGCCGTCGCGTTGGATGGGCAGGCCGACTTCGCCGGCGGTGATCGTGCCGCCGCGTTTTTCCATCAGCGCGGCCAACAGGTTGGACACCACGGTTGGCGACAGACGGGCGGTGTAGGCGTTGATCAGGAAAAACAGCGGTTTGTCGGTGAGGAGCTGGCCGCACTCGGTGAGCAGGGGCCAGAGGTGATCCTCGAGTTTCCACATCTCGCCGGTGCTGCCGCGACCGTATGTCGGCGGGTCCATGATGATGGCGTCGTATTTGCGGCCGCGCTTGAGTTCGCGGCGCACGAATTTGAGGCAGTCATCGGTGATGTAGCGGATGGGGGCGTCGGCGAGGCCGCTGAGCGTGGCGTTTTCGCGGCACCATTTGACCATGCCTTCGGCGGCGTCGACGTGGCAGACACTGGCGCCGGCGGCGGCGGCGGCGCAGGTGGCGGCGCCGGTGTAGCCGAAGAGGTTGAGGACGTTGATCTCACGGCCGGCGGCGCGGGCGGATTTGATCCGGGCGGAAAACCACTCCCAGTTCACGGCCTGTTCGGGGAAAAGGCCGGTGTGCTTGAAGCTGGTGGGGTGGATCTTGAAGGTGAGCTTGAGCGAGGGGTAGCGGAGGGTCCAGTGGTCGGGGAGGGTTTTGCGGTATTCCCATTTGCCGCCGCCGGTCTCGCTGCGGTGGTAGAAGCCGTCCCAGTTTTCCCATTTGGCGCCGGGCGCGGTGCCTTGGCGGGGCCAGATGATCTGCGGGTCGGGCCGCACGAGCGTGTAGGCGCCCCAGCGCTCCTGTTTCAGGCCATCGCCGCAGTCGAGCAGCTGGTAATCCTGCCAGCGGTCGGC
Organism: uncultured Opitutaceae bacterium; assembly: GCA_964525935.1. Lineage (GTDB taxonomy): Bacteria > Verrucomicrobiota > Verrucomicrobiia > Opitutales > Opitutaceae > UBA2377. The sequence goes on from CAZGJZ010000005.1 coordinate 230,288, forward strand.
GACGATAAGGGCGGGACGTTGCGGTGTCATGGTGCCAACATGGCGCGAAGCGAACGCAGAGGAATCCGAAAAAGCGCGGCCGGCTTATTTTCTAGGGGAAAAACTCCAGAGATTGACAGCTGGTTACATCGTTCGTTTTGGTGTTTGGTTCTTCCAATCGTATGAACTCAAAAAATTCCCTCCGGGCGTTACTCGCCCTTGTCTGTGCAGCGGTTTTCGCCGGGACCTTGGCGGCCGACGTGGTTGTGACCAAGAACGGTGCGCGCATTGTGGGCAAGGTTACCAAGATCGATGGCGGCAACGTCCTCGTGACCACCGAATATGCGGGTGACCTCACCATCAAGCAGAGCGAAGTGACCGCGATCACGACCGATACGCCGATCTTCGTGCGCCTGGCCAGCGGCACTGTGTTGCAAGGCACGGTGGCGGCTAATGCCGAGGGCGAAGGCATCAAGATCGCCGGCACGGACGGCGACTTCACGACCAAGGTCGAGAAGGTCAGCGCGTCCTGGGACGCGCGGAGCGAGGACCCGCAGATCACGGCCTTGAAGAAGGCGGCGGTAGACAAGGAGCGCAAGTGGGCCTACCAGGCCAACGTCGACCTGACCGGCAACACCGGCAACACCAACTCCACCGGCCTGGCGGGCGGTTTCACCGCGACGCTGGCCAGCCCGCAGGACACGCTGAAATTTTACGTTTCAACCAACTATGCCTCCTCCGAGGACGCGGCCGGCGTGAAGACGAAGACCGCCGACGAAATCAAGGGCGGCGCGGACTACGCCTCCTTCTTCTCGGAAAAGACCGGCTGGTTTGTGCGCCAGGAACTCGAGCGCGACAACGTCGAGGACATCGACCTGCGCTCCACGACCGACGCGGGCTTCACCTTCCGCATGATCAAGACGGAGACGCACCAGCTCACGAGCCGCCTCGGTCTCGGTTACCGCTTTGAAAGCTACGGCTCCGGCGCGGAGAACAAGGGTGCCGTGCTCTCGACCGGCCTGAACAACACGGTGAAGTTCGGCGACCGCCTCTCCCTCGTCACCGACCTGCAGTTCCTGCCTTCGATCAGTGATTTCTCCGACTATCGCGTGGTGCATGATTCCGCCCTGGAGATCCCGCTGATCGGCGATTTCTGGAAGCTGCGCATGGGCGTGAACAACCAGTATAACAGCGTGCCCCAGCCCGGCCGCGAAGAACTGGATACGACCTACTACACCCGTCTCCAGTTGAACTGGAAGTAACCCGCCGCGCGCGCCCGCGGCGCGGCTCAGTTCGTTTTTTCACCACCGGCCCCGGGGAAACCTGGGGCCGGTTTGCTTTTCGGGAGCCGAAGCGCACGCTGCCTTCGCCTCCAGCCATGTCCGCCCAACGCCAAGACTATCTCATCCGGCTCATCGAGGAGCTGGGTCGTTTCGTGCGCGAAGTCGTGCACTCCGGTGAGCCGCCCCGCGTCGAGTCGGCGTTGCCGGCCATCTTGCAGGCGCAGGAAAAGCTGTTCGGCCTGCCGGCCGCGGGTTTTTTAAACCGTTCGCTGGAGGAGCAGGTTGAATTGCTCGCCCGCGGCGAGACGGTGGAGGCCGCGGTGGACAAGTGCGTGACGTATGCCGGTATCCTGCACCACGCCGCGCAACTTTACACCGCATTGGATCGTCCCGCGCTCGCGCTGGGCGCGCGACAACTGGCGGAAACCGTGTTGCAAACCGCCGCGGTGCGCTGGCCGGCGCACGCGGCGAAAATCGAGGAAGAAGTGCGTGGGTTCGCGACGTTGACGGAAGAGTGACGCGCGCGGTGGTTGGTAAGTAGGGCAGGTCTTTGACCGGCCTTTTGCTTGGGCGGCTGCGCCTATGCCAGGCAACGCGGTCCAGTGGGGATCGGAGACCCGCACGACGCCATCACGTGCCGTAGAGGCGGTCGCCGAAATCGCCGAGACCGGGCAGAATGTATTTCTTTGCGTTCAGCTCGCGATCGTAGGCTGCGGTGTGGATCGGCACGTCGGGGTGGGCCGCCTGCACGGTGGCGATGCCTTCAGGGGAGGAGATGATGCTGACGAAGGTGAGTTCGCGGGCGCCGGCGGCTTTGACGACTGTGAGGGCCTGCGCGGCGGAGCCACCGGTGGCGAGCATCGGGTCCACCACGATAACACGGGCGCCGGTGAGGGGAGGAAGCTTGCAGTAATAGCTGCGCGCGACAGCGGTCTCATGGTCGCGCTCGAGGCCGACGTAGCCGACGCTCACGTCGGGAAACATATCCAGAAACGGCTGCACCATGCCGAGGCCGGCGCGGAGGATGGGCACGACGACGAGCGGCCGGGCCAGCACGCGGCCGGTGACGGGTTCGAGCGGGGTGTTGATGGCCTTGTCCTCGGTGGCGAGATCGCGCGTGGCCTCGATGGCGAGCAGCACGCCGAGCTGGTAGGCGATGGTGCGGAAGGTGGCGGGCTTGGTCGTCTGGTCGCGCAGGTGGGTGATGATGTGCGCGGCGAGGGGGTGTTGGAGAACGTGAAGCATCGGATTTTCGAATTTAGATTTTCGATTTGTGATCCCGGAAGGATACGCAGGTGAGGTAGACGGAGCAGAGGGCGAAGGATTGGAAAATCGAAAATCGAGAATCCAAATTCGAAAATCACAGCAGGTCTTTTTCCACTTTCCGTTCGAGGATGGCCTCGAACTCCTTGCGCAGCGCCTTTTGTTTGCCGCGCAGGCCGGGCATGAGCGCGAGCCAGTGGTAGACTTCCTCGCGGAGGTGTTTCGGCATCACGGGTTCGAGGGCGGTGGCGCGGTCGAGGGCGCGCACGCAGATGGCGGCGGTCTGCTCGCAGGTGAGCTGGGCATCGGCGGAGCTGTGCTGGCCGGCGAGGCGGATGATCTCGTCGAGCCGGCGGTGGCGGCGCTTCATGATGGTTTTGTAATCGCCGAGACTGTTCACGGCCACGCTCACGCTGCGCGGGAAGAAGCTCGACATGAGGTTCCACGGGTCGGGGCCGTCGCCGGCGCGCCGGATGTCGCTGCGCAGGATCACGGCGGGGATGTCGGCGAACTTGGCGATCATGAACTCGATGACCGTGCCGGAATCGAGTTCGGTGCCGTCGTAGTTGAAGAGGCCCAGGTCGCAGGCGAGCAGGCTGCGGATGTCCTGATCGCGGATGGCGCGGGGCGTCTTGCCGCGCGGCTCAAAATCCTGCGGCAGCATGCAGAGGTATTTGCCGTGGGATTTTTCGTAAATGGCCTCGGCGAGATACGCGTTGCCGATGAGTTGTTTCAGGTCGAAGAGCGCGCTGCCAAAATAGACCGTGTAGCTTTGCTTCTTGTGCTTCATCCGCGTGGGGTGCGATCAGCAAGTCGCGAACCAAGTCGTGGGACAATCGCAAATACGCGGTCGGACTTCGTTCTCGTTCTCTTAATCATTCTCGTTCTCTCCCGATTAGGATGAGAACGATTGGGACTTATGGATTCAGCACCAGCGTGTGCTGGGTGGGGCCGGGGAGGAACGGCGTGGGCTCGCCTTTCACCCAGGCGTCGTGACCGGCGCGGTAGTAGGGTGACAGGGGATGGCCGCTCTGGCCGCCGGGCGAATGCATGAGGCCCTCGGCTTCGCGGCCGGGCGAGACGACGAAGCGTTCGCTAGCGCCGAACTCGGGGCTTTGCACGCGGGGCATGTGGTCGTCGCCGGCCAGTTGGTCGGCGGGAAGGTTGAGCCAGCCGCAGAGCCAGTTGGGCAAAACCCGGGCGAGCGGGTGCTGGATATGCGCGGTGTTCCGGCGGCCCCAGGTGGCGCGGTCGAGCGACAGGCCTTCCTTGTCGAGGTTGGTGACAACCGTGTCGGCCGCGGCGACGAGCAGGTCATCCCATGTGGTGAACCTCGGATCGAGCAGGTGCGGGGGTTTTTCGTGCAGGAGCGTCCAGAGCGGTCCTTCGTAGTGAAAACGGCGCCAGTTGAACTGTTCGTTTTCGTCGACGCAGGATTCGAAGATCGCCCCGAGGGCAATATCGGCGGTGGCGCGGCGGAAACTGCGGACGAGCCGGTAGCCGACGGAGTCGGTGGCGGCGCGCGGGGTCCAGTTTTCGACGAGCTGGCGGAGTTCGGCGCGGGATTTTTTCTGCGCGACAACCTCGGGCGTGAGCACTTGCAGCAGGAGTTTTTGCCAGCGCGTGAGGAAGAGGGCGCGATCGTCGAGCTGGATGGCGAGCAGGTCCTGCGGCGTGGCGTGGGCGAGGGCGGTGAGGCCGTCGCGGATTTGGGCGGCGCGCGGCGCGGAGGCGTAACCGCCATCGCCGAGGAGCGCGTAGGCCTCGCCGCCGAGCGTGCGGGTGTTGGCGGTCCAGAGTTGGCCCGTGGCGGGAGCACGAACAACGGGAATCTCGTCGGCCGGGAGGAGGCCGTCCCAATGGCGGTCGCCGTAGGCCCACGAGGTGGGAAGGCGGCCGTCGAATTTGATGCGGCGGGGGAGACGGCCGGCGATGGTCCACGCGATCTGGCCGGCGTCGTCGGCGATGACGATGTTTTGGGCGGGGATGCCGGCGCGATGCGCGACGGCGATGGCATCGTCGACGCCGGTCGCCGTTTCCATGGCGAAGAGTTCGTAGTTGGTCGCGGCGGGTTCGTGCAGCACCCAGCGGTAGGCGAGCAGGCGGTTCTGCGGACCGGGGCCGATGATGGGGCCCCATTGCGTGGAATTGACCTCGAGTTCGACGGGTTTGCCGCCGCGCACGCGGATGGTTTCGTAGTGGCGGACGAGTTCGAGGTTTTGGTCGCGGTATTTGTAGAGCGTGCGGTCGATGATGTTGGGTTCGACGATGACGACGTCGCTGGTGTCGGCATAGGAGGCGGTGAATCCCCAGGCAACGCGGCCGTTGCTGCCGGCGATGACGCAGGGTGCGCCGGGCAGGGTAACGCCGGTGACGCGGTGATCAGCCTTGTCCGCTGCAGGGCTGGCGGAAGTGGACCAGACGAGCGTGGCGCGATACCACGTATTGGGCACGCGGAGATCGAGGTGCATGTCACTCGCGAGGAGGGCGGCGCCGCTGGCGGTGCGCGTGCCGGCGAGGGCGAAGCTGTTGCTGCCGGGCAGCAAGGGATCGGCGGTAGGCGGCGTGGGGCGGGCGGCGATTACGGTGCGACGACGGAGGTCGATGGTTTTGGCGGAAGGAATGGGGGCGAGCGGGCCGGTGGAGCCATCGAGTGCCGCGTCGTCCGGGGCGAATTGCGGGGCGAAAAAAGCCAGGGCCTGCGGGCCGAGCACATCGCGGAGGGTGGCGAGGGAGCGTTCGTAGCGGCCGTAGGGGTCCTGCAGATCGAAGGCCATCGCGGCGCCGAGCAAGTAGCTGTCCTCGGGGAGCCATGGTTGGGGTGTGGTGCGGAGCGCGATATACTCAAAAGGTTTTTGGCGAAGGGCGGTGAGGCCGGCATTCACGCCGGCGGCGTAGGCCTCGACGAGCTGGCGATTGGCGGGCGTATCGAGGGCGAGGGCGCGTTGGGCGACGGAACGGAAACCGTGGACGCGTGCGGCCTGATCGACGGGAATGGCGGCGGCACCGACCAACTCGGCGAGTTCGCCGGCGGCGCGGCGACGAAGCAGGTCCATCTGGAAAAAACGATCCTGCGCGTGCAGGTAGCCGAGGCCGCGGGCGACATCGGCGCGGTTGGAGCCGCGAATGGTGGGGATGCCGAGCGCATCGCGCTCAATCGTCACGGCGGCGCCGAGTCCGGGCAAAGCGGTGGACCCGTCGAGCTGCGGGAGACTGGCGCGCATCTGAAAATAAAACCAACCGCCGGCGATGACGCCGAGCAGCACGAGCACGCTGACGAGGCTGGCGAGGAGGCGGAGGGCTTTGGCGGAGGCGGACTTTTTCACAGGGAAAGGCTTTGGCGGATTTGCGCGGCGATGACGGTGGGTGCGGGACCGATGTCGACCGTAAGCGCGTCCGCGGGTGGCTCGAGCGCGGCGAGCTGGCTGTCGAGCATGGCGGGTTTCATGAAGTGATTTTCGCGGGCGCTGATGCGTGCCCAGAGCTGGTCGCGGGTGCCGTGGAGGTGGACCAGTCGCACGCGGGTGGGATCGGCGATGAGGACGTGGCGATACGCGGCCTTGAGCGCGGAGCAAGTGACGACGGCGCTTTCGCCGCGGGCGAGACAAGCGTCGACGTGACGACGGATGGCGGCGAGCCACGGTGCGCGGTCGGCGTCGGTGAGCGGCTGGCCGGCGGACATTTTGGCGACGTTGGCGGGCGGATGAAATTCGTCCGCATCGGCAAAGCTCCAACCGAGGTCGTGCGCGAGCTGGCGGCCGACGGTGGTCTTGCCGCTGCCGGCGACGCCCATGAGCAGGACGACCTGCGCGCGGTTTACTTCGCCTGCCATGCGGACACGGCGACCGGGTCGCGGCCTTCGTCAAAGTCGAGGTAGTCGAACATGGTGGCGACCGGCTTGGCCTCGAGGGCGGACTCCTTGATGCGGCGCTGGAGGATTTCGTTCCCCTCGTCGCGCCAGCCGCGCTTCATCATGAAGCCGCTCCAGACTTCGCACTCCTCGTCGGTGCGCGCACCGCCGCGTTCGTGGGCCCAGGCGAGGAGTTGCTCGTCGTTGAGATCACCGGCGAGGACGCGGGTTTTCAGTTCGTCGTAATTAACGCGGAGGAAATTGCAGCAGCGGCTGTCGAAGCCCTTGCCGAGGTTGGCCACGTAATCGGCGGCGGGCAGTTTGCCGGCGGCATGGAGGCGGATCTTGTCGAGCATGCGTCCGAAATAGACGATGCGACCGACGCGAATGTAAGGACTGCGGAGACCGGGGACGTTGGGCATGAGAGAAGTTGAAGGTTGAAAGGTGAAAGTTGAAAGACCGGGCAGAGTGGGGCGATGAGATATTAAATATTGTCCCAGGCGTGGGTGGCGACGGGATCGCGGCCTTCGTCGTATTCGATATGGTCGAGGATGGTTTCGATGGGTTTGCCGGTGAGACCGCTGTCCTTGATGCGCTGCGGGAGGACGGCGGAGCGTTCGTCGCGCCAGCCGAGTTTAAGGAGAAAACGGTTCCACATGTGGCAATCCTCGTCGCTGCGAGCCGTGCCGCGCGCGTGGACCCAGGCGAGGATTTCCTCATCGGTGCCGCCTTGGAGGGTGCGTTCGCGCAGGTCGTCGTAGCGCACGCCGAGGAAACGGCAGCAGCGGCCGTCGAGCATGTTGACCCGGGCGTCACCGAGATTGTCTACATAGTCGGCCGGAAGTTTGCCGGCGGCGTGGAGGCGGATTTTGTCGAGCATGCGGCCGAAATAAACGAGCCGACCGACCTTGGTGTAACAGCTGCGGAGACCGGGGACGTGGGGCATGGGAGAATTTTCGATTTTGGAATTTCGATTTTCGATGGGGGCGCGCGAAGCCAGAAATCCAAAATCGAAAATCGAAAATCCAGTCAGGTTCGGCGCCAGTAGACGGCGGTGGCGAGGAGGCCGAGGGCGAAGGTGGGGGCGTTGATCCAGAGCTGGTGAAACGGCACCGGCCAGTGATGACACGCGTAGATGATGGCCACGTGCTTGATCGCGATGAGGATCCAGCAGATGAAGATGAAGCGCAGCGTGCGCGGATTGGGCGGCACGCGGCGGACGACATGCACTTCGTGCACGAAGCCATGCTCATAGTCGTGGGCAGGCGTGCGGGAGAGGAGCCGGAGCAATTGGGCAAACATGACGGATGCTTGAAAGATAGCGCAAACCTGCCGGAATGAAAGCCGCCGTGTCCAAACCCTCCACGCCTTCCGTCCCGCCCGCCGCCCAGCCGCCCGTCGAACTTGACGGCACCAAGCTTGGCGCGCCCAGCGCCGCCGCCGCCGGCCTCAAGGCCGTGATGATGACCAACAGCTTCGTCGTGGCCGGTGTCGGCCCGATCAAGGGGACGAAACTGTTGCTCGGGGTAAACCAGAAGGATGGCTTCGACTGCCAGTCCTGCGCGTGGCCGAGTCCGGACGGCGACCGGCACACGTTTGAATTTTGCGAAAACGGCGCCAAGGCAATCGCGGACGAGGCGACGCCGACACGCTGCACGCCGGAGTTTTTTGCGGCGCATTCCGTGGCGGAGCTCGCCGCGAAGAGCGACTACTGGCTCAACCGCCAGGGGCGGCTCACGCACCCGATGGTGCTGCGCCCGGGCGCAACGCATTACGTGCCGATTGCCTGGGACGAGGCGTTCGCACTCGTCGCCGCCGAGTTGCGGGCGCTGCCGACGCCGGATGCGGCGGCGTTTTACACCTCGGGCCGCACGAGCAATGAGGCGGCCTTTCTCTACCAGCTTTTTGTCCGCCAGTTTGGCACCAATAACCTGCCCGACTGTTCCAACATGTGCCACGAGTCGAGCGGTTCGGCGTTGGGCGAGAGTATCGGCATCGGCAAGGGCACGGTGACGCTGGATGATTTTGAGAAGGCGGAGCTGATTTTCATCATCGGCCAGAATCCCGGCACGAATCACCCACGCATGCTTTCCTCGCTCGAAGAGGCGAAGAAAAACGGCGCGAAAATCGTCTCCGTCAACCCGATGCCCGAAGTCGGCACCGACCGGTTTAAGAACCCGCAGCATTTCATGAACCCGCTGAAGGCGCTGCCGACCCTGCTCGGCGAAGGCGCGCGGTTGGCCGACGTTTGGGTGCAGGCGCGCATCAACGGCGATCTCGCGCTCTTCAAGGGCATCATGAAGGAGCTGCTGGCCGCCGAGGAAGCGGCGCCTGGCACGGTGTTTGACCACGCGTTTATCCGCGAGCACACGCACGGCTACGAGGCGCTCATCACTGATCTGCGCGCGGCGGATTGGGCGGCGATCGTCGAGTCGAGCGGCGTGAGTCGCGAACAGATCAAGCAAGTGGCGGACATGGCGGCGCGTTCGAAGGCGACCATCTGCTGCTGGGCGATGGGCCTCACGCAGCAGCCCAACGCGGTCGAGACGATCCAGGGCATCGTCAATTTTCTCCTCCTCGGCGGCCACTTTGGCCGGCCGGGCGCGGGCGCTTGTCCGGTGCGCGGTCACTCGAATGTGCAGGGCGACCGCACGATGGGCATCTTTGAAAAAATGCCCGACTGGTGGCTCGACCGCCTCGATGCGGAGTTCGGCTTCAAGTCGCCGCGCGCACACGGCTTCGACACCGTCGATGCCATCAAGGCGATGCACGCCGGCCGCGTGCAGGTGTTCTTCGCGATGGGCGGCAATTTTCTCTCGGCCACGCCCGACACCGAATACACCGCGGCGGCGCTGCGCCGCTGTGCGCTGACGGCGCAGGTTTCCACGAAGCTCAACCGCGCGCATCTCGTCACGGGACGCACGGCGCTGATTCTGCCGTGCCTCGGGCGCAGCGAGCGCGACGTGCAGGCGACGGGCGAACAGTTTGTCACCGTCGAGGACTCGATGGGCATCATCAATCCCTCGCGCGGCAAGGCCGCGCCGGCGTCGGAGCACTTGTTGAGCGAACCGGCAATCGTGTGCCGGCTGGCCGCGGCGGTGCTCGGGGAAAAATCCCGGCTGCCGTGGGCGGAGTTTGCCGGCAACTACGACCTCATCCGCGACCGGATCGAGCGGGTGATCCCGGGTTTCGACAACTACAACCAGCGCATCCGCGCCGGCATCTTTTATCTACCCAATGCGCCGCGCGACAAACGCGAGTGGCGCACGGCCACGAAGAGGGCGAACTTCACCGTCGCGCCGATCCCGAAGCGCGCGTTCGCGCCGGGCGAATACGTGATGATGACCATCCGCACCCACGACCAGTTCAACACGACGGTCTACGGCCTCGACGACCGTTACCGCGGCGTGTTTGGCGGCCGGCGGGTGGTTTTCATGCACGAGGAGGACATCCGCGCGGCCGGTCTCCAACAGGGCCAGATCGTGGATTTGACCAACCGTTTCGGCGGCGTGGAGCGCGTGGCGAAGCACTTCATGGTGGCGCCCTACCGGATCCCGCGCGGCTGTGTGGCCACGTATTTCCCTGAGGCCAATGTGCTTGTGCCAATCGATAGCGTGGCGGCCAAGAGCAACACCCCGACCAGCAAGTTCGTGGTCATCACCCTCACCCCGGTCGCGGACACCGCCGCGGCGTTGGCGGCTATGCAGGCTGCGACGGCGTAAACACCAGCCGTCGCGGTGCGGTGGGCTGGCCACGAAACATTTTCCCCTCCCGTCAGTCCTATACCCCACCATGAAAACCCATCACATGCTGTTCGCCGCCGGGCTTGCCCTTGCGGCTGGCTTCGGCGCCACCGCAGCCGAGACCGCCAAATCCAACGCCAAAGTGGAGGTGTTGTTCGCCAAGCCCGCCGATCAATACACGGATATCCGTGACGGTTCGATGCCATCGGAAAAAGGCCAGGCCGCCAACCTCGAGGCGCTCAAGCAACACATCGAGCAACGCGCCGCGAAACTCATCCCGGACGGCCAGAAGCTCACCGTGACGCTCGCCGACGTGGACATGGCGGGCGAATTCGAACCCTGGCGCGGCGCCGGGGCGGATGACGTCCGCATCGTAAAGGATATTTATCCCCCGCGCATCGACCTCGAATTCAAGCTGACCGATGCAGCCGGCCAGATCGTCAAGGAAGGTAAAAAGCAGCTCCGGGATATTTCCTTCATGATGAAGCTCAGCATTCAGCGCGATGATCCGTTCCGCTATGAAAAGGAACTGCTCAACGACTGGCTGAGCAAGGAATTCAAGGCGGCGAAGTAAGCCCGCGTTTTTTCCAAAACCCGTTTGCCCACGGCCGCGCGCGTCTTACGCTCGCGGCCGTGTCGTTTTCCGAAACCGAGTCCCACCCGCGCCTGGACAAGTGGCTTTGGGCCGTGCGGCTTTTCAAGACCCGGGCGCTGGCGGCCGACGCCTGCCGCCGTGGCATGGTGCAGGTCAACGAGCTCCCGGCCAAGCCCGCGCGCAACGTGCACGCGGGTGAGACCGTTAGTGTGCGCCAGGGCATCATGACGCGCACGGTGCGGGTGCTGGCGGTCCCGGCCGCGCGACTCGGCGCGAAGCTGGTCCCGGCGCATTGCGAGGACCTGACGCCCGCGGCGGAATATGAAAAAGTCCGCGAGCAGCGCGTGCAGCACTTGCTCGCCCGCGACAAAGGCGCCGGCCGGCCGACGAAACGTGACCGCCGGCTGACGGACCGACTGTTTGAGTGAGGCGAGGCAGGCGACTGAAGAAATATGGAAACCAGGAAAATTGGAAAAGGCATCGCGCGTCCCGGGGCATTCCTGATTTCCTGAGTGCCACATCCCATGGAGGTCTATTCCAAATTCGAAACCGAGCTCGCCGTCCGGCCAGATGACATTGATCTCTACCAGCACGTGCACAGCACCCGTTACCTCGATTACGTGCTCGCGGCGCGTTTCGACCAGATGGACCGGTTTTATAAGATGCCGATGCAGGAGTTCGCGCGGATCGGGCTCGGTTGGTTCATGTCGGCGGCGGCGATCCAGTTCAAACGCCCGCTGGGTTGGGGCGATCGCATGGTGGTGCGGACGTGGATCGAATATTTTACGGAAACCGGTTGCCGGGTGGCATTTGAGATAGAAAAACTCCCCACCGGGAAACGCGTGTGCGACGGGCATTGCGACTACTCGCTGGTCACGCTTGCGACTGGCCGGGCCACGCCATTGCCGGAGGATATTCGGGCAAAATATTCGATCTGACGGGTTGGTGGCATTGCGCCAAAACGGCGCGTTCCCTAATAATCTTGCGTTACCCCCACCCCTGTGCGTTTTAAAGGCCTTATCGTTAGAGACAGCGTTAGGCGACAGTATCTGGTGAGTCGTAGGCTGAGCAAAGTGCTCAAGTGATGATTTCGAAACCCACGTTGGGAACGGACTGGCAGCAGACGAAGGATCTACGAGACATCACATGAGTAACTCCAAACTATACGTCGGCAACCTGTCGTTCAAGACCACCGAAGACGAGCTCCGCTCGGCTTTCGGCCAATTCGGCTCCGTTACCGACGTTTACGTCGCCATGGACAAGATGACCGGTCGCCCCCGTGGCTTCGCGTTCGTCACCATGGGCACCGATGACGAGGCCAAGCAGGCCGCTGAGAAGATGAACGGCACCGATCTCGGTGGTCGTCAGCTCACCGTCAATGAGGCCCGTCCCAAGGAAGAGCGCCCGGGTGGCGGCTTCGGCGGTGGCGGCGGCGGTCGTGGCTTCGGCGGCGGCGGTGGCCGTGGCGGCTTCGGTGGCGGCGGTCGCGGTGGCGATCGCGACCGTGGCGAGCGTCGCTACTAATCGATTCGTTCTAACGAACTGAATTTTTCGAGGGACGGAGCTCCTTTGGGGCTCCGTCCTTTTTGTTTTTTTTCGACGGCGCTTTCAGATTTGTCATTCTGAGCGCAGCGAAGAATCCAGCAGGAGCCACGCTTCTGCTCCCAGCAACGAACGTCCAAATGGATTCTTCGCTGCGCTCAGAATGACAGAAATGTATCATCATGCCTTTTAAAGCTCTCAATCTCTCCGAACCCGTCCTCCGCGGCGTCCAAGCCGCCGGGTATTCCGATCCCACGCCCATCCAGTTGCGCGCGATTCCCATCGTGCTCGCCGGCGGCGACGTGATCGGCTCCGCCCAGACCGGCACCGGCAAGACCGCCGCCTTCGCGCTGCCCATCATCACCAAGCTCGGCACCCACGGCAAAACCCGCGTGCTCGTGCTCGAGCCCACGCGCGAACTCGCCGCGCAGGTCGAAACATCCTTCCGCGACTTCGCCCGCTTCACCGATCTCCGCACGGTCGCCATCTTCGGCGGCGTCGGCTACGGCCACCAACGCAGCGAAATGCGCCGCGGCGTCGACATCATCGTGGCGACCCCTGGTCGCCTCATGGATTATCTCAAGGAAGGCACGCTCAGCCTCCGCGACATCAATACGCTCATCCTCGACGAGGTGGACCACATGCTCGACATGGGTTTCCTCCCCGTCGTGAAGGATATCATCGGGCGCTGCCCGCGCGAGCGCCAGACGCTGCTCTTTTCCGCGACCGTGCCGCCCGAGATCCAGGCGATCGCGTCCTTCGCGCTGCGCAATCCGACCCGCATCGAGGTCGGCGTGGCCCGCACCGTCAACCAGTCCGTCAACCATGCGCTCTATCCCGTTGCGCACGACCAGAAGTTCGACCTCCTGCTCGCGCTGCTCGGCAAGACCGATTTCGACAGCGTGCTCGTGTTTTCCCGCACCAAGCACGGCGCCGACAAGATCGCGCGCCGCCTCAAGGCCGCCAACCACTCCGTCGCCGTCTTGCACGCCAACCGCTCGCAGAACCAGCGCATCGAGGCGCTGGCCGGCTTCAAGTCGGGCAAATACGAAGTGATGGTCGCGACCGACATCGCCGCCCGCGGTATCGACGTCGCCGGCGTCTCGCACGTCATCAACTACGACGTGCCGGAAAAGCCCGAGGACTACGTGCACCGCATCGGCCGCACCGGTCGCGCGCAGGCCGTGGGTGATGCCTTCACGCTCGTGACGCCGGAAAACGCCGGCGACATCCGCGACATCCAGCGCTTCATCGGCGCGAAGATTCCCGAGCTGAAGCTCGAGGGTTTCAACTACGCGCCTTTTGTGGCCCGCCCCGAGCGTCCGCCCGAGCAACGCGAGAGCCGCGGCAGCGCCGCCCAGCATCCCCGCGAGGAAAACCGTCGCGGCGGTTGGAATCGTTTCCGCCGCGGACGCTAAGTTTGACCGCAGGGACGGACCTTGGTCCGCCCTTCGGGGACGCAGCAAGCAGGGCGGGTCTTCGGCCCGCCCTGCTTGTTTCCAGTTTTCGAGCCGGAGCGAGTCAAAGACCGCGCCTGCGCTTCGCCCTTGAGCAGGTTTGCCGGGAGCGGCAGCGTGAATCCATGAAACCTCTGCTGTTGTTGCTCGCGGCGTTGAGTCTCACGGCCTGTGGACATCACCGCACGCCCCGCAACCCGTCGGGCGCCGAGGCCGCCGCGGCGGAAGTCGCGCGCCCGTCCGATCCTCTGGCTGAAAGAAAAAATCGTGATACGGTCGCGATTGAGCGGCGGGCCGCGGACTACCAACGTCAAGGCCGCACGGCTGAGGAAGCCCGCACGCTCGCCGAGGTGGAGTATGCCAGGACGGCGAAGTGAGTTTGGCCACGGCCGACATGAGCTGCGTGGTTTTAACTTCGAAGATTGAGTGCGTCGCACCGGCCGTGAGGCGTGACCTGGGCCTGCCGCACGGTGTGGCCACGGCTTACATCATCACGGCATCGGAAAAGTCGCCCGACATGAGCTGGCGTCATGCCAGCCGTGCCGCCTTGGTGGCCGCCGGGTTTGCGCTGCAGGACTATACGGTCACCGACAAAAGCGCCGCCGAATTGAAATCCGACTTGGCGGCGTTTCCGGTGCTCCTCGTGGAAGGGGGCGATCCGTTTTATCTGCTCGCCCGGTTGCATACAGCCGGGACGCGATCGGTTTTTGCGGAAATCGCCCGCAGCAAGCTCTACATCGGCAACAGTGCGGGCGCCACGCTGGCCGGGCCTGATATTTATCCCGCCCGCTCCGCGCCCGCGGAAGTTTTTCCCGACCTCCCGGACACCACCGGCCTCGGTTTGGTGGATGTCGTGGTGCTCTCGCATTGGGGTTCCGAGTTCGGTCGGATGAAATTTCTGGAAGGCGGGCACGGCGGCCGCGGCCGGATTTTCCATAATTTCGACGATTCCTTTCGTCGGATTTTTCTTTGCGACAACCAATACCTCCTCTGGCGCGACGGGACCTTTGCCTTCTCCGAATACCCACCGGCTGGAGCGGAAAATAAGGAAAATGGCGAACGCGCGTGTTTCTATTTCTGCCGTTGAAAAGCACCTGACTGCGCTGCGGGCGTGTGAGCTGTGCCCGCGCATGCACCGGCCGGCGGTCGTCAGCCGGCCCGTGGCGAGTCGCGTCCTCCTCGTGGGGCAGGCGCCGGGCGACAAGGAGCCGAAGCTCGGCCGACCGTTTGCGTGGACGGCGGGGAAGACGCTTTTCAAGTGGTTCCACGCGTCGCTCGGCTGGACCGAGGACGAAGTGCGCGACCGCATTTACTTCGCGGCGGTGTGCCGCTGTTTCCCGGGCAAGCGGCCCGAGGGTGGCGACCGGGTGCCGGCGCCGGACGAAATCGAACGGTGTGCGGCGTGGCTTGAGCGCGAGTTTGCCCTGCTGCAGCCGACGCTCGTGTTGCCCGTCGGCAAACTCGCCATCTCGCAGTTTATGCCGCTCGCGCCGCTCAACGACACCATCGGCCAGTCGTTCAAGATCACCTGCCGCGGTTATGCGGTGGACTGCATCCCGCTGCCGCATCCGTCGGGCGCCTCGACATGGCACCGCATGGAACCGGGCAAGACGCTGTTGCACCGGGCGCTTGCCTTGGTCGCGGCGCATCCGGCGATGCAGGTTTGACTGCGGCCAGGCGGCGAAGGTCATGGGCAAAAAAATCCGTGCCATCCGCCGGTTTCGCGGTCTAACCTGCCGCCATGTTTCGCCGTGTTTGCCTCGCACTTTTTCTCTGCCTGACCCCGCTCGCCTTGCAGGCGCAGCGTGAAAAACTGCCGGAAAAGGATCTCGAATGGTTGGAAAAGACCTTCCCTGACGCCAAGAAAACCAACACCGGCATCCGCTACGTGGTGCAGGCCACCGGTTCGGGCCAGAAGGCCAAACCGGGTAATATCGTGTCGGTCCTTTACACCGGCCGGCTCACGAACGGCGAGACCTTCGACCAGCAGTTGGACAAGGATAAGCCGCTCACCTTCCGCCTGGGTCGCAATCAAGTCATCCAAGGCTGGGACCAGATCCTTCAGCTGATGAGCCCGGGCGACAAATGGATCGTCATCATCCCGCCCGAGCTGGCCTACGGTTCACGCGGCACGAACCGCATTCCCCGCGACTCGACGCTCGTGTTCATCATGGAGCTGATCGGGGTGAAGACCGAGTAAACGCGCCCACGGCGTGGTGCCGCTGCGCCCAAAGCGCGTCGGCGGTGTAAACGGCGAGTCCCGCCCAGATGAGCGCGAAAGACATCGCGCGTTCACGGCTGAACACCTCGTGGTAAACCCACACGCCGAGGATGAATTGCACGGAAGGCGCCGCGTATTGCAGCAGGCCGAGGGTCGTGAGCTTCAACCGCCGCGCGCCATAGGCGAAGAGCAGCAGCGGCACGGCGGTGACCACGCCGGCGCACAAGATCATGACTTGCACATGGGTGTCCAGGGTCGCGTGGCCCAAGGCTCCGGTGCCGGCGTAAGCGCGCCAGAGCAGCAGCGCGGCGGCAAACGGGGCCAGCAAAAAGGTTTCCACCGTCAACCCGGTGAGCGGGCCGAGGGCGGACTGTTTGCGCAGGAGCCCATAGGCCCCGAAGGTGAACGCCACGGCGAGCGCGATCCACGGCAGCCGGCCGAGTTGGATCAATTGCAGGCCGACGCCGGCCGCGGCGAGGCCGATGGCGCCCCACTGGGCGGCTCGCAGCCGCTCATGCAGCACGCCCCAGCCGAGGGCGACGTTGATCAACGGCACGAGAAAATAGCCGAGACTCGTCTCGAGGACGTGCCCGGTGTTCACGGCCCAGACGTAGACGAGCCAGTTGGCGGTGAGCAGCGCGCTGCTGAGGAAATTCAGCCCGAATGAGCGCCACGTGCCGAGCGCGGCGCGCGCCTCGGCAAAGCCGCCCAGCCACCACAACAGCGGGGCGGTGAAGACCAGCGACCACACCAACCGGTGGGCGATCAGTTCATGGGCGTCGACGGCGGCGAGTTCGCGCCAGTAAAGCGGCGCGAGACCCCACAGCAGATAACAGCTGAGGGCGGCGAGGACTCCGCGCAGCGGCGCCCGGGCGGGCGCCCCGCTCATTGATTGGCGGCTTTGGTGTAGCCGTAGTTCAACCGGAATTCCTCGATCGCCTGTGCGCGCGCGATATCGGGCGAAACTCCCTTGGCCATGAGTGCCGCGCCGCGCTTCTCGATCCAGCGCTGCTTGAAGTCTTCCTCGACGCCGGCCGCGATGGCGTTGCTCTCCTTCGGCTTGTTTTTGCCGCCGAAGCCGAGACAGCCGGTGAAGCAGACCGAAGAGAGGACCAGGGAGCAGAGCAGGGCGCGTTTCATGGCGGACATGGTAGGGTGCTAGTGATGAATGTTAAGCCTCTGACCGCGAGAGAATCTTTTTGGTTTCGCGCTATGGGTAAAATGGTTCATTGTTTGCAAAATGAGTGACGAGTCCCCTCAACCGCTGCGCCTTAAACCCCGGGTGCGTCCACCTGCGGAAGCCGCTCCGGCTGGGGAAACGCCGCCACCGCCCGTGCCGGCCAGTCCGGTGGAACCGGCCCCGGCCGCGTCTACACCGCCAGCCGCGAACGATACCGGAGCATCCAAACTGCGGCTCAAACCCAAGCTGGCCGTCGAGCCCGCGGCTCCGGCTGCGCCTGCTGAACCCGTTGTGCCGAAACCGGCTCCGGTGATTCCCGCAGTGGCCGCCGAACCGGCGGCGGATCGTCCCCGTTTAAAACCCCGGTTGAGCGTCGAACCGGCGGCAGCCGCGCAACCGGAAACCCCGGTCGCCGCCCCCGAACCTGCGTCTCCACCGCCGGCCGAACCGGTTGCGGAAACTCCGCCGCCAGCCCCGGCCCCTGCCGAGCCGGCGGCGGGCGATGGGGTAAAATTCAAACTCAAGCCCAAGGGCGCCGGCACCACGCCGCCGATCCCAGCGGCGCCGGCTGCGGGTGCTCCGCCCGTTGCGCCTGCCGGCGAAAGTTCACCGGCTCCGGCCGCGGATGCGGGCGCGCCGGTCGTCAAATCGAAAGCGCCCAAGAATATCAAGATCCTCCCCCCGGTCGTGCACATTCGGGCGGCGGAAGGCGCGGACGAGAAAGAGCTGGCCGCCTCGGTGGCGCGGCCGCTGCCCCCGCACGCCAAATATAAGCGGAAGCTGATCCTCGCGGGTTCCATGCTGGCGCTGCTGATTCTGGCCGGTGGCGGTTATTATGGCTGGCTCATGCTCAATGAGCCGCCGCCGGTGCCGCCGCCCGCAGCCAAGCCCACCACGCCCGCGGTCATTAAAAAACCGGAGGCCAACACGCCGTCCGAAACTTTGAACAAGCTCGCGTCGATGCCCGGCGCGATGATCGACAAAGCGCAGGACGCCATCGCAGCCAAGCGCACCCAGGAGCAGAACCGGATCGATGGCTTGGGCGTCGATGCCGATACGGGCAACAAGCCTGCGGCCCCAACGCCGCCCCAGGCGCAGGATACGACGGCCAAACCTTACACGACTTATGCGCCGACCGGATCGACCGGGCCGACGCTCACGCGCACGTCATCCGAAATCGCCCCGGGCGTCACCGCGACGACCTCGGAGGTGATGGCCGGCGCCGAGGCGAGCCAGGCGTTTCGCTCGTTGGTGGGCGCGCTGAAGATCAGCGGTGTTTTCCAAGGCAACCCCCCGCGGGCGCGGATCAATGATCGCGTTTTTCGAAAAGGGGAGATCGTGGATGTCCCGCTGGGCGTCGTCTTCGACAGCCTGGAGACGGACAAAAAGATGATCGTCTTCAAGGATCGCACCGGCGCGACCGTCTCGCGCCGGTATTGAGAAACGCAAAACCGGGCGCGCACCACCCGCGCCCTTGCGAAGGGCCGGTCACACGACCCACGTCTTGCGACCGGTGATTTTCGCCGGCGGCAAACCCGGCAGGCGCACGTCGGCGGTCACGCCTTTCGGCAACGTCAGGCTCACGTGCACGCGGCCGCCCTCGCGGCGCCACGCGCTGGTGATGGGGCCCTGGGGGGCGGGCACGGTGCAGCCGCCGGAATCGCCGACGAACTCGGGCGCGAAACTCACGCGGCGCCACGCCGGGGCGGTCTGGCGCACGCCACCGATGATCTGCATGAAATGAAACAGCGGATGCGCCGACCACGCGTGCGAGTGGCTGATCGCAAACGGCGCCGCTTTGTCAAAAATCTCGAACGTCGAGCCGTAGGCGACCATCGGCTCCCAACGCGGGCGGATATGGTCAACGACGGCGGCGCCGTGGCCGCGCGTCGCGAGGGTCGTGTAAAGGTAGGTGATCCAATACGCGCTCGGCTTTGACGTGTGCGCGGACTCGTCGCGCAGGTAGTCGGCGAGAAATTTTTCCTGCACGGCGGCGGAAGCGGGCGCGAGGTCGGCCATGAGTGCGAGCACCTGGGCGTGGGGCGAGGTGCTCTTGAGCACGCGGCCCTTGGCGTCGAGGCCGTCGCCGACGAGACCGCGGCGGTTGACGAAGGTGGCGAGCTTGGCGCGCAGGCGCTTGGCCCAGCGTTCGCAGCGGAGTGCGGCCTTGGCGTCGCGTGTGAGCCGGTGCATGGCGGCGAGCCGCTCCAGCGCGAGCATGAGCCAGAGGTTGTAAACGCTGGAGGCGCCGTCCTTCGGGAGCTCGGTCCAGTCGAGGAAAAGCCAGTAGCGCGGATCGTAGTGCACGAGGCCGTCGGCGCCGGTGTGTTTTTCGAAATAGGCGAGGGCGCCCTCGATCACGGTGCGCTGGTCGCGGAAGGGCTGGAGGTCGCCGGTCTGCCAGTAGTAGTCCCACTGCGTGAGCATCCACACGAGGGAGAAGTCAGGGAGCACGCAGTTGTGCGCCATCGTCGGCGCGTGGCCATAGGTGAGGCCGTCGGCCGTGGTCTGGCCGCCGATTTGGTAAATGCCGCGGCGGAAGAGCCGCGTGTCGCCGCTGAGGTGAAACGTATTCCAGGCCTGCACGCGCGCGTCGCCCCACCACTGGGCCTGTTCGCGCCATGGCGTGTCGACGTAGGCGTCCAGCATGCAGTTTTGCTGCGACCACGCGCAGGTTTCCCAAATTTGTTCGAGCAGGGGTTCGGAACTTTGAAAAGAGCCGCGGCGCTCGAGCGGATAACCGGTGCGGCGCAGACATGGCGAGATGTGCAGCGGCACCGTGGTGTTGCGCACCGTGATCGTCACATGCCGGAAACCATACGGGTGATAAAACATGTGCTCGGTGCGGCCGGCGCGACACGTGATGCGGCCGCTGAAGGCGACGCTGCTCCCGTCGGGAAAACGCAGCTCGGGTTTCAGGGTCTGCGGATCGACGACCTCGGTGTAGACGAAATCGATGACTTCGCCGCCGCGCGCACCGCCGATGGAGAGCGAATAATTGCCGACGACGGGCTTGCCCACGTCGAGGAGGTAGCTGCGGAAACGGCCCGGCCCGGTCGGCGGCACCTCGAAGCCGGCGGCGAACAAGCCGACGGGCGCATCTTTCGCGGCGGGCCGGTCGAGGGCGACGTCGGCCACGGGTTGATGCGAGTGGTCTTCGTTTTGGCGCAGCAGGTAGAGATTGCGGGAGGTCTCCCAGCCCGGGCCGCACTCGCCTTCGCCGGTGCCGATGATTTTGCCGGGGCGCATCGCCTCCTCGAACATCAGCGGAATGCCGCGCGGCTCGAGATTGGCCCAAGGCAACACGTGTAGCGCCTGCGTGTGCATGACGGGCGGCCCCCACGCGCTATCGTCGAAGTCGGAATTCATCCAGTCGCCCGGACAGGCGCGGGCGTCGAAATTTTCCTGCGGGAAAAGTTGCAGGCTGCTGTGCACCATGTCGCGGCGGATGCCGGGCTGGTGGATGCATTTCCAATCGCGGTCCGTCTGGAGGCGCACGCGGCCCCACTGGGCGGCGACGAGCAGGCCGGCATAGCCTTGGTGGACGTATTGAAAATTGCTCGCGCCCGGGTTGAAGGCGCGGATGGCGAAGACATTGCGCCCCGGCACGAGCCAGCGGGCGACGTCGATTTCGTCGTAAGGCCAGTGCGACTGGAAGCCGCGCGCCGGGCCGCGGCCGACGAAGGCGCCATTGATCCAGAGTTGATACGACTGGTCGGCGGTGATGAAGAGCGGGGCGCGACGCGGCACGCGGTCGAGCGTGAAGTCGCGGCGGAAGAGCACGTAGGAGTTGTGCAAATCCCAGCGGTAGTCGTAGGGCCAGATCCAGAGGGAACGGCCAAAAATCTTGTCTTCGCGAGTGGCAGGGGCGGCGGGGCGTTTCATGGGGCGAGGAGGGGAAGCCAACAGGTCGGCGGGTGCGGGTCCAGCATGGAGCGGTGGGGTTTCTGATTACGGGTTCGCGGCCAATTAAACGTCGCTGGATTATTTCCGTCCGTAGCAAAAATGAAAACGGTGCCCATATTGAAGCTACTTTATGAAGTAGTCTCCAAGGTGAGCGTTTTCCGTGACAACAATCCCATCACGCTCAGGGCGTGACCACGGCGTCGCGGATGGAGCGGACGAAGGCGGGGTCGGCGGCGATGCCGAGGACCCCGTTGACGACGAACTGGATGCCGATGCAGAGAATGAGGAAGCCCATGACCTTGGAGAGCGCGTTCATGCCGTTGACGCCGATGACGCGCACAACGCGTTCGGAGAGCGCCAGTGTCACGTAGGAAATGACCGCGACGACGATGATGCCGAGGATGATGGCGCCATAATCGAGCCAGCCGCGGGAGAGCGAGGTGAAGCCGATGGTCACGGCGATGGCGCCGGGGCCGCTGAGCATGGGCATGGCGAGCGGGGAGAAGGAGATGTCGCGTTTGGCGCGGGCGGCGGCGTGGGTCGGGTCCGGCGCCTCGGGATCGCGCGGCGGGGCCATCAGCATGCCCGAGCCGATGCCGGCGACGAGCAGACCGCCGGCGATACGGAGGCCGGGGATCGAGATGCCGAAGAAATTCATGATGAAGGTGCCGCCAACGAGGAAGCTCACCAGGACGACGACCATGTAAATGCACGCCATGCGCAGCTGTCGCATGCGGCGTTCGTGCGTGTCGCCTTCCGTGATCGCGAGGAAGGCCGGGGCGGAAGCGAGGGGGTTGATCAGGGGCAGCAGGGCGATCACGGTGCCGAGGATCAATTCCCAGAAGTGGCTGACGTTACTCATGCCCGCAGCGTGTCATAAAACCGGGGGCGAGGCAAAGGCGGATAAACCTACCACGTATCGACGGGGCCCTTGGGCACGGGGATGGCGCTGCGGTGCAGGCCGGCCTGCGCGTCGGCCTCGGGTTGCATGAATGAGGCGACCATCGGTTCGAGTTCGTAGCGCGGGAGCAGTTCGCCGCGCTCGTCGCAGAACTGCACGCGCCACGCGACATACTCGGCGACGGCGGCATCGAAGTCGGCGCGCGAGGTCATGGTGATGATGCGCTGCTTGAATGGCTTGGAGGGACCGAAGCGCTTCGCATACCACGGGGCGACCTTGCGGAAGAGACGGGCGCCGTGTTCCTCGCCGTAGAATTCGCAGTAACGGCCGAAGTGGCGCGTCATCACGCGCAGGCGCTCGGTGAATCCCGGTTCGGGCAACAGTTCGCCGGTGGCGAGGTAGTGCGAGGTGCGGCGGAAAATCCACGGATCGTAGAACGCGCCGCGGCCGATGCTCACGCCGGCGCAGCCGGTCTCGTTGAGCATGTGTTTCGCCGCCTCCGGCGTGGTGACGTCGCCGTTGCCGATGACGGGAATGGCCTTCACGGCCTGCGCGACGGAACGGATGCCGGCGAGATTCACGGTGCCGCTGAAACCCTGCGCCCGGGTGCGGCCGTGGACGAAGATCGCGGCGACGCCGACATCCTCGAGCACGCGCGCGAGGTCGGGGGCGGTGAGATTGTCGTCGTCCCAGCCGAGGCGCATCTTGGCGGTGACGGGGATTTTCACGGCGTCGATCATGCCGCGCACGAGGGCGGCGGTCTTGTCGAGTTCGTTCATCATCGCGGAGCCGCCGCCGATCTTGACGACCTTCTTCACCGGGCAGCCCATGTTGATGTCGACGGACTGCGCGCCCATCTCCTGGCAGATGACGGCGGCGTCGCGCATCTCCCCGGGCACGCTCCCGAAAAGCTGGATGGCGAGCGGGCGATCCCCGGGGGAAGACTCGACGAGTTTCAGCGCGGTGCGGTTGCGCTCGATGAGGGAGCGGGCGTTGACGAGGTCGGTCGTGGCCCAGCCGAGCCCGCCGAGTTCGCGCAGCGTGACGCGAAAGGGCAGGTTGGTGTAGCCCGCCAGCGGCGAGAGAAAGAGATTCGAGGAAAGCTCGTAGGGACCGAGGCGCATGAAAAGGAAGCGCGAGACATAAGCGCGGTGGGGGCGGCCCGCAAGCGGTGAGGTGGATGCTGGGGTATTCCGCCGCTTGAGTTCCGGCGCGGGATTATCACGGTGGGGCGCCGTCGCGGTCCTCATGGCAAAATCCTCCAACTCCAAAACGCGCGGTGCGGCGCAGCCATCGCATAATCCGGAACGGATCTACCGCGAGCTGTTCGAGCACGCCAGCGATGCGATCATCATCTTTGAGCCGGCGGAGGAGATTATTTTGGAGGCCAACCGCCAGGCGCTCAAACTCTATGGCTTCAAGCGCAGCGAATTCGTGGGCCGCAGCCTGGTCACGCTCTCCGCGCAGCCGGCGGCCGGCCGGCGCCGGATCCGCGAGACGCTGCGCGCCGGGCGGCTGCCGATGTTTGAGACCATGCAGTATCGCAAGGACGGCACGCCGCTGGTGGTTGCGGTCACGGCATCGGCGATCGATTACAAGGGACGGCGCGCCATCCTCAGCATCAACCGCGATGTGACGCGGCGGCACGAGGCGGAGAAAGCGCTGCGGACAAGCGAGCAGCAGCTGCGCGCGGCCCGCGAGGCGAGCCTCGATGCGGTTTATGTGCTCGAAAGCGTGCGCAACGCACGCGGGCGCATCACGGATTTCCTCTACACCGACGTGAACCGGCGGGGCGCGGAACTGGTTTCCCGGCGCCGCGAGGAGATCATCGGCCGGCGGCTGTGCGAGTTGTTCCCTCGCGCCCGGGCGAGCGGGTTTCTAAAAAAATTCGTGCAGGTGGCTGAAACGCGCCGGCCGCTGCTCGAGGAATTGTGCGTGAATGTGCCGGGGATCAGGGCCACGTGGCTGCACCAGCAGGTCGTGCCGCTGGCCGGCGGCATTTTCATCACCACGCGCGACATCACGGCGGGGAAGCAGGTGGAGGAAGGGCTGCGGCGGCGGGAGCGGGAGCTTTCCGAGGCGCAGCGCGTCGGACAAACGGGCAGCTGGACGTGGGAGATTGCGGCGGACCGCGTCACGTGGACGCCGGAGCTTTTCCGCATTGTCGGCCGCGACCCGGTCGAGGGTGCCCCGGATTATTCCGCCCATGCGCGACTCTACACCAAGGAGAGCTGGGCGCGGCTGAAAAAAGTCGTGGCGCAATGCCGGCGCGACGGCCGGGCCTACGAACTGGATCTCGAGGTCGTGCTCCCCGGTGGCGGCACCCGCTGGGTCACCGCGCGCGGCGAAGCGGAGCGCGACGGCCGCGGGAAGGTGCAGCGGTTGCGTGGCACGATGCACGACGTCGCCGAGCGGAAGCGCTTTGAGCAGGCGCTGCGCGAAAGCGAGCAGCGGTTGCGGGCGGCGCGCGAGGCGAGCCTCGATGCGTTCATCGTGTTTGAAAGCGTGCGCGACGCGCGCGGCCGGATCGTGGATTTCCGCTGCCTCGACGCGAACCAGAAGGGCCTCGAGCTGGCCAACGTGTCGCGGGAGAAGCTCATCGGCAGCCTGCTGAGCGAGCGGTTTCCGGGCGCGCGCAACAGCGAGTTTTTTGCGGGCCACGTGCGCGTGGTGGAGACGGGCGTGCCGCTGGAGGAGGAATTCCCGATGGAGGTGCCGTATTTCAACGCGAAATGGGTGCACCACCAGGTCGTGAAACTCGGCGACGGATTCGCGAGCGTGACGCGCGACATCACCGATCGCAAACAGGCCGAGGTCGTGCTCAAGGCGCTGCCGCGGCGGATCATCGAGGCGCAGGAGGCCGAGCGGCGGCGGGTGGCGCGCGAGTTGCATGACAGTGTGAGCCAGTTGCTGGCCTCGGCGCGCTACCGCTTGCACGCGCTGGAAGAAGGCCTGCCCGCGGAGCGCCGCTCACTGGCGGCGGGCGCGCAGGAAGCCGTGGAGCGGGCGCTGAGCGAGGTGCGGCGCATTTCCCACAGGTTGCGGCCGAGTGAACTCGACGATCTCGGCCTGGCCGCGGCGCTGCGGGTATTGATCGAGGATTTTCAGGTGCGCACCGGCTTGGTCGTGGCATTGCACTGCGCGCAGATCACGCCGCGCTTGCCGGGCGACCGCGAAGAGGCATGTTACCGCATCGTGCAGGAAGCCCTGACCAATATCGAACGGCACGCGCAGGCGCGTCGCGTCACGCTGCAGCTGACGCTGAGCCGGTCCGCGGTGCGATTGCGCATCCGGGATGACGGCCGCGGTTTCCGCAGTCACAAGCGCACGGCCGGTCTCGGGCTGGTGCACATGCGCGAGCGCGCGGAACTTGCCGGCGGCACGTGCCAGCTGAGCACGGCGCCGGGACGGGGCACGGAAATCATCGTGCGGTTGCCGCTGCCGCCCCGGCCGGTCACATCATGAGCGACCCGGTGCGCAAACTCCGCTTGTTGCTGGTGGACGATCATCCGCTGGTCCGTGAAGGGGTGCGCGCCTGCCTAGCGCGCGTGCCGCACTTGGAAATCGTGGGCGAGGCCGGCGACGGGCTGGAGGCGCTGGAGCTGGTGCGCAAGCTGACGCCCGACGTGGTGCTGATGGATGTGAACATGCCCCGGATGAACGGACTAGAGGCGACGGCGCGGCTGCGGGAGGAGGCGCCGGGCGTGCGCGTGCTGGCCCTGACGATTCACGATCGCGCGGAATATACCCTGCAGCTCATGCACTCGGGCGCGAGCGGTTGTGTGACGAAGGATTCGCCGCCGGCCGAATTGATTCGGGCGATCGAAGCCGTGGGGCGGGGCAGCAGTTATTACAGCGCGCAGGCGGCGCAAGCGTTGCGCCCGGGGCTGATGAGCCCGGCGCGCGAGAGCAAACTTTCCGCCCGCGAGCGCGAAGTGCTGGCGCTGATCGCCGAGGGTTTGGGCAACAAGGTCATGGCGATGCGGCTGGGTTTGGATGTGCGCACGATCGAGTCGCACCGCAGCCGGCTGATGCGCAAGCTCGACATCCATTCGGTGGCGGGACTCACGCGTTACGCGCTCGCGAATAATTACGTGAAACTGGGCTGAGCGGCTCGCGCCGCGGGGTAGGCTGGTTTCGGGGTGCACCCAGAGCATTCACCCTAGGCGGAAATTGCGTATTCTCCGTTTTTGCACGCGGTTGGCGTTCGGCCTATTGGTTCTCATTAAGTCATTGGTAAAGTCCAGTTTGAGAATCCGCTGACAAGGCAAACCGAGCTGCACATGAACGAAAATTCCATTCAAAACCCAACGACAAAAGGCTCTGTTTCCCGCGTGTTGCCCAGCGTGCGGCAGGTGACAGCCCTAGCCGTGATCGCAGCGCTTACCTTTACGTTAGGGCAAACCCCTGCGGGCGCTGAGGAGGCGCCGGATTCAACCGCCGTGCTGAAAAGCCTCAGCTTGGAGGAGTTGATGGACTTGGAAGTAACCTCAGTCTCCAAGCGATTGGAGCGGCTGGCGGAGACCGCGTCCGCCATCCAGGTGGTGACCGGCGAGGACATCCGCCGCTCGGGGGCGACGAGCATTCCCGAGGCCTTGCGGCTGGCGGGCAATCTGCAGGTCGCGCAAAAGGGTTCGCATGCGTGGGGCATTAGCGCCCGCGGCTTCAACACCGACTCGGCGAACAAGCTGTTGGTGCTGATCGACGGGCGGGCGGTTTACACGCCGCTTTTTTCCGGCGTTTTTTGGGACCGGCAGGACTACCTGCTGGCGGATCTCGAACGCATTGAGGTCATCAGCGGCCCCGGCAGCACGCTCTGGGGATCCAACGCGGTCAACGGCGTGATCAACATCATCAGCAAGAGCGCGAAGGACACGCAGGGCGGGCACATCGAAGCGGGTGCGGGCAACGAGTTGGAGTCCTCCGGCGGCGTGCGCTACGGCGGCACCCTCGCGCCCAAGGTTTACTACCGGGTTTACGGAAAATATTCCGACCACCGCGGGGCGCTTTTTGCCAATGGCAGTCCTACGCACGACGCCTGGCAGATGCGGCAGGGCGGCTTCCGGGTCGATGCGGAACTTTCGGCGGAAAACACCTTCACGCTGCAAAGTGACGTCTATCGCAACGAGGCGGAGCTGGTGACCGGCGGCGATTCCACGGTAAATGGTGCCAACGTGCTCGGCCGCTGGTCGCATGTCTTCGCCAGTGGCTCGGACATGAGCCTGCAGGTTTATTACGATCGGACGCGGCTGGTGTTGCCCGTGGCGGCGAGCGTTATTTCCCCGGCGGGCACGTTGCGCGACGACCTCGATACCTACGACGTTGATTTCCAACACAATTTCACGATGGGCGACCGGCATCGCCTGGTGTGGGGCTTGGGCTATCGCTTCATCCACGACACGGTGCAGAACGCGCCGAGTCTCGGCTTTATGCCGCCGGAGTCGAAACAGGACCTCTTCAACGGCTATGTGCAGGACGAGATCACGCTCCGGGAAAACGTGGTGTTCACCCTCGGCACGAAGGTCGAGCACACGCACTACACCGGCTTCGAGGTCGAGCCGAGCGCCCGCCTGCAGTGGAGTGTCACCGACCGGCAGATGGTGTGGACGGCGGTTTCGCGGGCGGTGCGCACCCCGTCGCGTTTTGACCGGGATATTTCGCAGCCGTCGCCCGGTTACCTGCTTGTGATCCTGAAGGGTGGCGCGGAGTTCGTTTCCGAAAAGCTCACGGCCTACGAGCTGGGCTACCGGGCGCAAATCAGCGAGGTGGCGACGCTCTCGGTGTCGGCTTATTACAACGAATACACCGATGTGCGGAGCACGACGATCAGCCCGCCCGACCCGCTTTTCGGGCTGCCGTTTCCCTTCTATTTTGAAAACAATCTCGAGGGCGAAACCTCCGGGGTGGAATTCGCCGCGAGCTATCAGGCACGCGACTGGTGGCGGTTGCACGCCAGCTACAACGTGATGTCGCAGAACCTCGGGGTGAAGCCGGGCCGGATGGATTACAACAACGCCCACAACGAGACGGCCGATCCCGGCCACCAATGGTCGTTGCGTTCGTCCATGGATTTGCCCGGCAACCTTGAACTCGACGCGTCCTGGCGCTGGGTGGACAGCCTGCCGACCAACAACTCCGGCGTGGTCTACACCCTGCCGGCCTACACGGAGCTGGATGCGCGGCTCGCGTGGCATCCGCGCGCCGACCTCGAGTTCGCGCTGGTCGGACAGAGCCTGCTGCACGGGCGGCACCGCGAATACTTCATTGCGAACTCCCCCTTGGTGGACCTGGAGCGGCGGGTTTATGGAAAGGTGACATGGCGTTTCTGAGTCCATGGGCCGGTCGAGCCTGGCGTTGTTACCTGACTGCATTGGGTGTGGTCGGGATGCTGGGCTGTTTGTTCCCGGCGGCCGCGGCGCAGGGTGCGCCAAAGGAGTATCAGGTGAAGGCCGCCTTCCTGTTTAATTTCGCGCAATTTGTGGACTGGCCGGCCGGGGCGTTTGCGACGACCGCGATGCCGGTGACCATCGGGGTGCTGGGCGACGATCCGTTTGGCGCGTATCTCGACGAACTGGTGCGCGGCGAACGGGTGCACGACCGTTCCCTGCGCGTCGAACGCTACCGTCGCGTCGAGGAGATCGGCGACTGCCACGTGCTTTTCATCAGCCGCTCGGAAGCGGGCCGGCTGGACCAGATCCTCGAAGGGCTGAAGGACCGGCCCATCCTGACGGTGGGTGATTTTGAAAATTTTGCGCGCCGGGGCGGAATGATCCGGCTCATCACGGAGAAGAACAAAATCCGCATGCGGATCAGCCAGGATGCCGCGGTGCAGGCGGGCCTGACGATCAGTTCCAAATTGCTTCGCGCGTCGGAGCTCGTCGGCAAAGGGAAGGACTGACCGATGAAGCTCCGCCAAATTTCCATCCGGCGCCGGCTGACGCTCCTCATGCTGTTCATCAGCGGTGTGGTGATGCTGCTGATGCGCGGGGCGTTTTTCGGCTACGAGTATTACACGTTCCGGCAGGTCACGCTCCAGCAGCTCACCACCTTGGGCGGGGTCGTGGCGGCGAACAGCACCGCGGCCCTGGCGTTCGACAATCAGGACGACGCCACGGAAGTTCTCTCCGCGCTCCGCGCCGAAAAACATCTGCTCGCGGCGGCCCTTTACGACCGCGACGGCCGGCCTTTTGCGCACTACCCCGAGACGCTGTCGACCGATGCGATCCCGGCGGCGCCGGGCGTCGACGGCTTCCGTTTTTCCGGCGCGTATCTGGCCGGGTTTCAACCGGTGGTCCAGGGCAGCCGCCGGCTGGGCACGCTTTATCTCGAATTCGATACCGGCGTTGTCCTGCGCGAGTGGATCTGGGGTTCGCTCAAGATCGCGCTGGCGGTGATGGCGGTGGTCCTGTTTGTGGCGTATCTGCTGTCGCGCATGTTGCAGCGGCAGATTTCGCAGCCCGTCATTGATCTGGCGGAAACGGCGCGCGGGGTCTCGGTGCGCCGCGATTATTCCGTCCGCGCCACCAAGCGCAGCGATGACGAGCTGGGCGAGCTGACCGACGCCTTCAATCACATGCTGGGCGAGATCCAGACGCTGCACCGCGGGCTGGAGCAGCGCGTGGCCGAGCGCACCGCCCAGCTTGAGACCGCCAACGCCGACCTGAACCGCAGCCGGACCGATCTCAAGAGTCTCTTCGAGTCCATCGACGAGGGCTACTGCATCTTTGAGATGATCTTTGATGAGCGGAACCGGCCCGTGGACTACCGCTTTCTGACGATCAACCCGGCGTTTGAAAAGCACACCGGCCTCACGAACGCGCAGGGCCGGCTCATCAGCGAACTGGCGCCGGGGCAGGAGGCCCACTGGTTCGAGACCTTCGGTCGCGTGGCGCTGACCGGCGAGCCGGCGCGCTTTCAGAATTACGCCAGGCCGCTCAATCGCTGGTTTGATGTTTATGCCTTCCGCTACGGCGATCCCGCGGGCCGGCAGGTCGCCACGCTTTTCACCAACATCACCGAGCGCAAGGAACAGGACAAACAGATCAAGCAGCTCAACGCGGACCTCCAGCAGCGCGCCACGCAGCTTGAGGGAGCCAACAAGGAGCTGGAGTCCTTCTCGTATTCCGTGTCGCACGATTTGCGCGCGCCGTTGCGGCACATCGATGGGTTTGCGCAACTCCTGCAGAAGCGCGTCGGCTCCACCCTCGATCCCGTGGCCCAGCGCCACCTGGAAACCATCAGCAGCTCCGCGCGCAACCTCGGCACGCTGATCGACGAATTGTTGCTCTTCTGTCGCATGGGCCGCACCGAGATGCGGCAGATGCGCGTGGACGTGGCGGAGATGATCAACGACGTGATCCGCTCCCTGCAGCCCGATCTGCAGGGCCGGGAAATCGACTGGCGGATCGGTGAAATGCCTTTTGTGCAGGCCGACCCCGCGATGCTCCGCCAGGTCTGGGTCAACCTGCTCAGCAACGCCGTGAAATATTCCCGCCACCGCCAGCCGGCGGTGATCGCGGTCAGCTACCGGAGCGATCCGGTGGAGGGGCACGTCTTCAGTGTGCGCGACAACGGCGCCGGCTTCGACATGCAGTATGCGGACAAGCTCTTCGGCGTGTTCCAGCGGTTGCACAGCCCGCGCGAATTCGAGGGCACGGGCATCGGCCTCGCCAACGTGCACCGCATCATCCTCCGCCACGGCGGCCGCGTCTGGGCCGAGGGCGCCGTCGAGGTCGGCGCCACCTTTCATTTCGCACTTCCCGCCCTGGCCACGGCACCAGCCGCGCCAGCCTCCACCGCAACTTCAACCACCTAAATCGCCATGCCAGAAATTCGCCGCATCCTCTTCGCCGAGGATAATCCCCACGATGTCGAACTCACCCTCGCGGCCCTCGCCGAGCACAACCTCGCCAACGAGGTCGTGGTCGTCTCCGACGGCGCCGAGGCGCTCGACTACCTTTACAGCCGCGGACGCTTCAAGGACCGCACCGGCGGCCATCCCGCGCTCGTCCTCCTCGACCTGAAAATGCCCAAGATCGACGGCCTCGGCGTGCTCCGCACCATCAAGCAGGACGAGGCGCTCCGGATCATCCCGATTGTCATGCTGACTTCATCGCGCGAGGAACAAGATCTCATCCGCAGCTACCAGTTGGGGGTGAACTCCTACGTCGTGAAGCCCGTCGATTTCCAAAGCTTCATCGAAGCCGTGAAACAACTCGGCGTTTTCTGGGCGATGCACAACCAGCCTCCGGTCGGCTGCGTGCCTCCCATCCGCTAGACCGGTCAATCCCCACGTCCCATGAGCTCCGCAAACCCGCCGCCTCCAGCCGCCCTCCGGCTCCTGCACCTGGAGGACAACCTGGCTGACGCCGAGTTGATCCAGCTGCAGATCACGGAGGAATGGCCCGGCTGTGAGATCCATCGCGTCGATACCCGCCACGATTTTCTGGCCGCCATCCAAAATGAAAAATTCGACCTCATCCTGTCGGATTTTTCCCTGCCCAGTTTCAACGGCCTCGAGGCGCTGACCCTCGCCCGGCAGTTCACCACGACGACGCCGTTCATCTTTCTCTCCGGCACGATCGGCGAGGACAATGCCGTCAAGGCGCTCAAATGCGGCGCGGCGGATTACATCATCAAGGACCGGCCCGCGCGCTTCATCTCCGCGATCCGCCAGGCCCTGGCGCACGTGCAGGAGGCGGAACGCCGCCGCGATTCCGAGGAGCAGGTGCGCGAACAGGCCGCGCTGCTCGACAAGGCGCGCGACGCCATCATCGCCACGGACCTCGACCACCACATCGCCTATTGGAACGCGAGCGCCGAGGGCCTCTACGGCTGGACCGCGACCGAGGTCATGGGCCGCCGGCTCGAGGAGTTGCAGTTGCACGCCGAGCCCGCGCGCTTTGCCGCGGCCCGCGAACAACTGGGCGCCACGGGCGAATGGCGCGGCGAATTCCGCATCCACACCAAGAGCGGCACCGCCATGCAGGTGGAAAGCACGTGGAGTCTCGTGCTCGGCGCCGATGGCAAGGCGCGCTCGATCCTCTTCATCGACACCGATGTCACCGAGCGAAAAAAGATGGAGGCGCAACTCCACCGGGCCGAGCGCATGGACAGCATCGGCATGCTCGCCGGCGGGGTGGCGCACGATCTCAACAACGCCCTCGCGCCCATCCTCATGGCGGCCGAGCTCCTTCGCGAGCGCGTGACCGATCCCGCCGACCGCCGCTTCGTGGACAGCATCGAGGCCAGCGCGCAACACGGCGCCGCCCTCGTGCAACAGTTGCTGGCATTTGCCCGCGGCTCCGAAGGCCAGCGCACCGTGGTCGATGTCGGGGGCTTGATCCAGGACGTGCAGAAACTGCTGCGCTCCACGCTGTCGCGCCGCATCGACCTGAAGGTGGAAGCCGTCGGCACCCCCTGGCCGATCGTGGCCGATGCCACCAAGATCAAGCAGGTGCTGATCAATCTCTGCCTCAACGCCCGCGACGCCATGCCGAACGGCGGACGCATTGAAATCCTCGCGGGTAACACCACCATCGGCGGCAAACATGCGCTGTCCAACCCCGGCGCCCAGCCCGGCGAGTATTTGCGCATCGCCGTCCGCGACACCGGCACCGGCATCCCGCCGGAGGTGCTGAGCCGGATCTTCGATCCGTTTTTCACCACCAAGGCCGCGGGCAAGGGCACCGGCCTCGGCCTGTCGATGGTCGCCGGCATCATCAAGAGCCACGGTGGTTTTCTGAACGTGGAAAGCCACGTGGGGCAGGGCACGCTGTTCGAGCTGTTCTTCCCGGTGCGCGACCGCGTGACCGAGACGCCGCCCGATACCACTTCCACGCCAATCGCGAAAGGCCGCGGCGAGCGCATCCTCCTGATCGACGACGATCCGGCGGTGCGGGATATTTTCAAAGCCCTGCTGGAAAACGCCGGCTACCGCGTGCTAACCGTGGAAACCGGCCAGGCCGGTCTCAGCGAATTCGGGCGCAACCCCACCGAATTCGCCCTGGTGATCACCGATCTCATGATGCCGGGCATGAATGGCCGCGAGGTCATCGCCGCCTTGCGCGTCCTCGTGCCGCGCCTGCCGATTCTGGCGATCAGCGGCCTGATGGATCCGGAACGGCAGGCCGGTCTCCGGGCACTCAATCCACCAGTCGAGTGCCTGGCCAAACCGATCCTGCCCGAAAAACTCCTCCTCACCCTGCGTAACATGATCGATGCCGCGGCGCGGCAGACATGACGCGGCAAAAATGCAGTGGCAAAGCAACCGCCCGCCTGCAATCCTCCCGACCGTAACGTGCAGCATAATCGAGCCCCCGCCTATGAAAAAACACATCCTGCTCGTCGACGACGAAGTCGAAATCCGCGAGTTGCTCACGCAGTTTCTTGAGGGCAGCAACTATCAGGTTACCTCGGTGGGCTCGGCGGCCGAGGCCATGCAGGCGGTGCAGAGCAATCCCCCGCAGCTGATCATTTCCGATCTGCAGCTGGAGGATTCGGACGGGCTCGCGATGATCGACGAGTTGAAGGCGAAGCTGCCGGATGCGCCGGTGATTCTGCTGACGGGCGTGTTTTTCGACCCGACGGTTTTTCGCGACACGCTGAGCAAGAAAGTTTCCGGCTACGTCTACAAGACTTCGCCGCTGGCGCAGATCCTCGGCGAGGTCCGCCGGCTGATCGGGGAGTGAGTCGGGGCCGGTCCCGTCACTGCCACTCCACGAGGGCGGCAGCGGTCACGATCAGCTCAGCGCCGCCTTCATCCGGCGCAACGCTTCGGCCAGCGTGGCGCGAGGACAGCCGAAATTGATGCGGACGTGCTGGCCTTTCGGTGAACCGAAGAAGGCCCCGTCGCTCAGGCCCACGCCGTGCTGCTCAAAATGGGCGATGGGATCGGCGAGTCCGCGGGCGGAGACGTTGAGCCACGCGAGGTAGGTCGCCTCGATGGGGGCTTCGATTTTCACGCCGGGCAGTTCGCGGGCGACGAAATCGACGAGGTAGTCGCGATTGCCACGCAGGTAGGCGAGCAGCGCCTGGCGCCACGGTTCGCTGTCGCGGTAGGCGGCTTCGCAGGCGGTGAAACCGAGTGACGTCACCTCCGCGACGACACCGGCCGTGGCGCGGACAAACCGGGCGCGCAGCGTGGCGTCGGGGATGATGGCGAGCGAAGTGCCGAGGCCGGGGACGTTGTAGGTCTTGCTCGGCGCCATGAGTGTGATGGTGCGCCTGGCAATGGCCTCACCGAGCGTGCCGGTCGGGTGGTGCGGGAGCGCGGGATCGAGGATGAGGTCGCAGTGGATCTCGTCGGAGCAGAGCACGAGGTCGTGCTTTACGCAGAATTCACCGAGGCGGATGAGTTCGTCGCGCCGCCAGACACGCGCGAGCGGGTTGTGCGGGTTGCAGAGATAAAAGAGCTTCGTGCGCGGGTTGACCGCGCGCTCGAGGGCGTCCCAGTCGATGGTCCACTGGCCGTCGCGCAGCACGAAGGCGACCGTGTTGGAGACGCGGGCGCTGTTCTTCGGCGCGCTCATGAACGGCGGATAAACGGGCGCGAGCGTGAGCACTTCCTCCCCGGGCTGGGCGAAGGCCTGCGCGGTGATGTTGAGGCCGACGACGAGGCCGGGCAGCCACACGAGCCACGACGGGTCGATGCGCCAGCCGTAGCGCGACTCCATCGCGTTGACGACGGCGTCGACGGTGGATTTCACGGGCCGCGCATAGCCGAAGATGCCTTGATCAACGCGCGCGTGGAGCGCGGCGACGATGGCGGGGGACGACTTGAAATCCATGTCGGCGACCCAGAGCGGCAGCACGTCGCGGCCGGCGTATTTCTGCCACTTTTGGGAATCGGTGCCGAGGCGCTGCGGGACGGTGTCGAAATCGAAGGTCATGGCGGTGAGGGCGGACAACTAACCACGGATTGCGCAGCGGAGCACGGATTTTCTCCGGCATAACCGGGGGTGATGGGTAGGGCGGGACCGCTGGGCCCGCCGTGAATGACTGATGGCGAACGCCCTCCCTTCAGCTACTTGCTGATCGCGTGGCCGAGAGCAGTGAGTTGCGGATAAAACTCCGGATCGACCAATCCCGCGGGCGTCAGCGGGACATCCCAGGTGATGACGCCGCCCTTGGTGTTGATGAAGCGGGTGTAGGCGATGGTCAGTTCGTCAGGAAACCGGAGCGGGCCCTTGCCCCACCAGTCGCCCATGATCGTGAGGATGTGGAGCTGCGCGCCGTCGAGGTAGCGGTCGAAATTGCGCAGCCGCGAGTAGTCAGGGAGGCAGCCGGGCGCGACGGGCAGGTCGCGTTCGATTTCGCCGGGCGTGTAGTCCTCGTATTCCGTCATCGAGTAGATCGGCGTGCGGAGACCGTTGTTGTAGGCGACGATCGAGTCGGGGTTGCCGGCCTTCAGGGCCTCGGAAAAACTGCGGTAGTTGGGCGCGTCGGCGTGTTGATAGGCGGCGTGGTTATAGGGGCCGTCGATCCACCAGCCGCTGACGGACTTGCCCCAGCGCAGGGACCACTCGCGGACGACAGCCTCCCAGTTGCGCTGGAGTTGGGTCATGCGTTCATCCGGCGTGCCTTCGAGACGGGCTTTCGCCACGGTGTCGCTGGCGGGCGCCGTGCCGGGCAGGTAAGCGAGGAGGCGGATGCCGTGGCGGCGGAGAGCGACGGCGAGATCGGCGACGAGGTCACGCTGCGAACACTTGCTGGGCTTGATGCCGACGATGGCGTCGTAGGTGGCGTTGGGCGAAAGGTAGAAGCCGGAGTTTTGCCCGATCGTGATGATGAAGTAGGGCACGCGCGCGGTGGCGAGTTGCTGCGCGAGGCCGTCAACGTCGAAGGCATCGATGCGGCGGTTCCATTCATCGACGGGCAGGTCGGTCGGCTGGAGGTTGCTGGCGGTATCGGCGAGGACGCAGGACATCATGCCCCAGCGGCAATCTTTGAACCAAGTCGTGTCGGCGCGGTGCCAAGGGGTGGGAGTCGTCATGGGGCGGGGAAGGCCTGACGAAGGCTTTGGCCGGGGCGGTTGCCAATAAAATCCGGTGTCGCCGGCACGAACGCGGGAGCGCGTGCGACGGATTTTCGCTAGTGTGACGGCACACCGCGCGACGCTTTTGCGCAGTGCGGCGCGCCCGGTTGGATCAAGTTACGAAACAAGAGTCACTTGGCTGCGGTTGGCGATCCGGCACCGCACCTGCAAAGGAGGAGGCCGTCAGTAAGATTCAATCACAACCCAACCAAAACCTAGAAAATCATCATGAGACTCGTGCAATACAGCTACCCGATCTATCAACGTCCCGCCGCCCTGAGCCGTTATGCCGGTTCGCCGTGGAGTGGGCTTGAGAGCGAGATTGACCGCCTCTTCGCCGCGACCATCGCGCCGCAGATCCCGGTCCAACTTCACGCCGACAAGACCAACCTCGTGGTCCGCGCCGAACTTCCCGGCGTGAACCGCGCCGACATCCAGGTCGAACTCGCCGAAGGCGTCCTCTCGATCCAGGCGGTCCGCAAGACCCCGGTGATCGAAGGCCAGACCGCGGAAGACGTCACCCTGAGCCGCGCCGTGCAACTGCCCGACGAGGTGCAGGCCGACAAGATCACCGCCGCCTACGAAAACGGCGTGCTGACCATCACGCTCCCGAAGCGTGAGGCCGCGCAGCCGCAGAAAATCACCATCGCGTAACGTGAGGCCAGGTCGGGCGGGTCGGTGAGACCCGTCCGCGGCATCATCCTTACGCGGCGTGCATCGCAAGGGCAGGTCGGAGACCTGCGCTACTTCAAGGCCCGCCTCCGGTTTTCCGGAGGCGGGCCTTTGGCGTATTCGGCTGGCCGTGATGGGCAATCGGCGCAATTTTCACCGCCGTGAACCAATCCCTCGTCGTGTTTCTGATGATTGCGGGCTTCTTCGTATTTTTCGGATTCATGGCCTGGGCCGGTGCGCGGAGTTCGACCCGGGCGCGGGACAACGCCCGACGCATGGCCGGTGAACTCGGCCTCGAACTCGAGGCGGCGACGCCGACGCTCGGAATCTTTTATCCGCATCCCCGCGCCACGGGACGCATCCGCGGCAAGGCGGCCGCGCTCTACAATTTCACAACCGGCTCGGGCAAGTCGCGTCGCACCTGGTCGGCGTTGGCCGTCACGCCGGCGGCGACGGGCGGGCTCACGTTCAAGCTTTCGCCGCAGGGTTTCGGCACCAAGTTGGTCCAGTTGTTTGGGGCGAAGGAGATCACGGTGGGCAACCCGGGCTTCGACGCGGCGTGGTTTATCCAGACGAACGAGCCGGACTTTTTTCGCGCGGCGTTGCTGCCGGAGTTGCAGGAAAAAATCCGGCCCTGCCGCGGCCGGTTTGCGCTCGAGGAGAATCAGGTGACCTACGTGGAGGAAGGGACGTTCGCGGACATGGAACGCTGCCGGCGCATGGCGGCGGTGATGACCGTGGTCGGCGATCTGGCTGATGTGGCCGAAGTCTTCGCGCGGACCGCGCGGCGCGCATGAGCTTCTGGACGCCGAAACGAACCAATATTGCAGCATTGGCTATCACGATATTGGGCTGCACCCAGATGGCGGGTTACCTAATAAATTCACGCATATTGCGAGGCGCGGGCGCGGCTTCGTGTGCCGCTCCTTTCCCGAAGGTATTTTCCGACGTAGACGGTTTGGAGACCTTTGCCTCGGCTTTTATTTTGCATGGCGTGGATAAGGCGGGCCACCCCTTTACGCTGCCGATCACGCCGGAACTGTATGCGAAGCTCGAGGGCTGCTACAATCGACGCAATGTTTACGGCGCGGCCTTGAGCTATGCGCCGCGCATGCCGGAACCGTTGTGGTCCGCGGTGTTTTGTTATGGGCTTGGCCCCGATGGGCCGTTGCGGCGTGAATTCGGCGTGCCGGCCGGCGCGCGCCATTTGACGGTGGAGATTCGCACCAAAACCCAAGGTCGTTCCGATACATGGATGCTTGCTCCTTCCTGCTCCGAATGAAGCCGCTGCCTCCCGGCCAGTTTGCGGCCTTCCGTCTGATTTTTGGCGGTTATCTCGCCATCCATTTTGCGACACAACTGCCGCATGCGACCGAGCTGTTTTCCAATGCCGGGGTTCTGGGTGATGCGCATTTAAATCCGCTTTTCGGACTTTTCCCCAATCCACTCACGACTTCGTGGGGCGGTTCGCCGACGTTTGTGTCGGCCTTTATCGCCGGACTCGTCGGGCTGAGCGTGTTGTTTGCCATCGGAGCCTGGCGGCGAACCATGGCGCTGTTGTTGTGGTTTGGCTGGGCGGCGTTGTTCAACCGCAACAACCTTATCAGCAATCCTTCACTACCGTATGTCGGCGTGATTTTGCTTTTCTGTGCGTTGGTGCCTCCGGGGGAATCATGGAGTGTGAGCGGGCGTCAGCGAAAACCGGCTGAGTGGCATTTTCCCGCCGTGGTTTTTTGGGGCGCATGGCTGCTGATGGCGGCCGGTTATACGTTCAGTGGGTTGATAAAATTGCAGAGTCCAAGCTGGGTCGATGGCACCGCGTTTCGCCATCTGATCGATAATCCGCTCGCCCGCCCCGGCTGCTTTCGGGACCTCATACTACTGGCACCGCCTTGGGGATTTAAACTACTGACGTGGAGCGCACTGGCATTGGAAATCCTATTTTTACCACTCTGCTTCTGGCGGCGGGGACGGTTGGTGGCATGGCTGGCGATGGTGGCGATGCATCTGGGGATTCTCCTGTTGGTGGATTTCGCCGACCTGAGTTTTGGCATGCTGATGATCCATTTTTTCACGTTCGATCCCGAGTGGTTTCCGGCACGAAGCGATGTGCGGCAACCGGTGCTTTTTTATGATGGCGAATGCGGGCTGTGCAACGCGGTGTTGCGCTTCCTGCTGCGCGAGGATGACGGCGGGCGGGTAAAGTTTGCGCCTTTGCAGAGCGCGCCAGCTCAGGCGTATTTGCGAGCACATGGCCTGCCGACGACGGATTTTAACAGCCTGGTTTTTGTGCCGGATTATAACCGAACCGAGGCATATGCCCCGAAATTGCGCACGGCTGGGGTTTGTGCGGCGCTCGATGAGATCGGTGGACTCTGGCGCGTGGTCTCATGGCTGCGCTGGCTGCCGGCTGCGTTGCGGGACCCGGCTTACAAGCTGGTGGCGCGGACGCGGTATGCGCTTTTTGGGGAATACCAGCCTGCGCCTTTGCCTGATCCGGATTGGGAGCGGCGGTTTTTGGCGCGGTGATCAGCGTGGGTCGTTGGCTGCCCGTGACTCAGCGCACGCCCAACGCTTCCGGCAGCCGATACAAGTAGGGAGCAGGTGGAGTGGGTCGCGCGTCTCGGCGTCGGCTGCATGCGTGTCGCGAAAGGCCAGCATGTCGTCGAAACGATCTTCGCGCCAGTCGTCGTAGCCACACTGCGTTGGCGCGGCATGCGGGTTGCGGAAAGTGCGGAAGAGCATGTCCCAGATCGGCAGGTCGGCGAAGTTGTGGGTGTGGTGCTGGTGTTGATGATGCACGCGGTGCGATTCGGGTCGCTGCACGATGAAGCCGAGCCAGCGGGGCGTGCGGATATTCCAATGGTAGAAATATTCGGCGATCGCTGTAAGGAAGGTGTAATACGCGCCAGCTTGCACCGAGCAGCCGAGGAATAGGTAAACGATCCCGGCGCTGAGGATGGAGTTGATCATGATTTCGACCGGGTGTTTGTAGAACGAAGTCACCAACTCGATGCGCGCGGGGGAATGGTGCAATTGGTGGCAGAGCAGCCAGAAAAACCGCGATTCATGCCGCCAGCGATGCCACCAATAATAAACGAAGGTGGACAGCACATACGCAATGAGCGCCGAGCTTACATCGCCGAGGTGATCGCGCAGGCGAATGAACGACCAGCCCTGCAGCCAACGATCCCAAGTGATGCCGGCGACCAAGATAATGGCCACCTGGATGACGTTAACGAAAATTACCCGCGGCCACCACGCCCGCACCTTGGGCAGAGTGTTCGCCGGCCAAAGTCGCTCCACAATGAAGAAGCCAACGGCGATGGCGATCAACAGGGGTAGCAGCATCGCGTTTGTTCATAACGTGCTGGCACACGATTTGTCACGTAATACGTGACAACGAACTGGGCTACTTTTTCTCCGGGATCAGCACCGAGGCGAGGACGGAGGTCGCGAGCACGCCGGCGATGACGCCGAGCGAGACGCCGATGGAAATGTTCACCCAGTGCTCGATCAGCATTTTCACGCCGATGAAGGTGAGGATCAGCGCGAGGCCGACCTTCAAATAGCGGAAGAGCTGCATCACGCCGTTGAGGGCAAAATAGAGCGAGCGCAGGCCGAGGATCGCAAAGATGTTTGAGGTGAGAGCGATGAAGCCGTCGCGGGTGATCGCGAGCACGGCCGGCAGGGAGTCGAGGGCGAAGACGACGTCGGTTGTCTCGATCACGATCAGCACGATGAACAGCGGGGTGGCCATGCGCCGGCCGGCGTGGACGGTGAAGAAGTGGCCCTGGTCGTTGTTGGGCGCGACGGGGAAGAAGCGGCGGAAAAGGCGGACGGCGATATTTTGGTCCGGGTGCACGTCCACCTCGTTTTTGCTCGGCAGCGCCATCTTGATGCCGGTGTAGACGAGGAAGGCGCCGAAGATGTAGATGATCCAATGGAAACGGGCGAGGACGCTGACGCCGACGAGGATGAAGACCGCGCGCATGGCGACCGCGCCGATGATGCCCCAGAAAAGCACGCGGTGCTGGTAGCGCGGCGCGACCTTGAAGTAGGCGAAGACGAGGATGAAGACGAAGACGTTGTCGACGCTCAGGCACAGCTCGACGAGGTAGGCGGCGAGAAATTGCTGGCCGGCGGCGGCTCCGCGCCACCACCAGATGAGCCCGGCGAAAGCGACGGCGAGCGTGGCCCAGACGGCGCACCAACGCAGGGCCTCCTTCATTTTTACTTCGTGCGAGTCGCGCTGAAAGACTCCGAGGTCGAGCGCCAGCATGGCGGTGATGAAGGCAAAGAACGCGACCCAAGCCCAGACGGGCAGGGGAGGCATGGCGTCGAGGACGGCGAGACAGGAGAGCATCGGTCGCGCAGCATGGCGGGCTGTGCGCCCGCCGCGCAAGCGGGGAGTCGCCGCGTGGAAACGGCGCCGGGAGATTCCAAGAGGCTTTGACAAGGTCTCCGGGCGCAGTTCAGTCACCCGTGTTCATGAAACGGCTGGCCCTCCTCATTTTCTGCAGTTTTTCCCTGACCACGGGCGTTTGGGCGCAGGCGGCTGCCGCCACCCCGACGTCCGCCGCGGATGCGGCTGGCGCGGCGCAAGCCGCCACGACCACCAACGCCGTGGCCGCCGTGGCCAGCGGACATGCCGCGCCGCGCGCGCCCGATTTTCTCGAACACCTGGTGGATGCCACGTTGAAGATCTTTGACGTCAAAAGCAGCGGCAACACGACGACCCACTACGTGATCGCGGCGCTGTTCCTGGTCGGCGCCTACCTGCTGCGCCGCGTGGTCACGACCTTCATCTTTGGCTTTTTCCGCAAGATGGCGTCGCGCACCAAAACCACGCTCGACGACAAGCTGTTCGTCGCGCTGGAAGCGCCGGTCGCCACGTTTGTCACGTTGATCGGCGCCGTCGCCGCGCTGAAGGTGCTCAAGCTCTCGCCCGAGGGCGACCAAGTCTTCGGTTACGCGACAACCGTCGCTTTTTCGCTGAACGTCTTCTGGCTGCTGCTGCGCGCGTTCAACACCGTGCTGGATCACCTGCATGCGGTGGCGTTGGACAACCAGAGCGGCGTCGCGGCCTTCATGCCGTGGATCAAAAAAGCCCTCCTCACGATCTTCGTGATCTTCGGCGTGCTGATGATCGCGCAGAGCCTCGGCGCCGATGTGAAGGCTTTCCTTGCCGGTCTCGGGCTCGGCGGCCTGGCCTTCGCGCTCGCGGCGCAGGACACCATCGCGAATCTTTTCGGCTCCGTCGTCGTCGCGATCGACCAACCCTTCAAGCTCGGTGATTTTGTGCAAGTCGGCGCCAACCAGGGCACGGTCGAGGATATCGGGCTGCGCTCGACCAAGCTGCGCACGCCGGCCACGACGCTCATTACCATCCCGAACAAGACGATGGCGACGGAGGTCATCACCAATTTCTCGCGCATGACGCAGCGCCGCGTCGAGCAGACCATCACGCTCGGCTACAACACGAAGATCGAGCAGATGGAGGCCATCCTGGCCGACATCCGCCAGGCCATCACCAGCGACCCGGCGGTGGACCAGAAGTCGGTCGTCGTGCAGTTTGCCAATTACGGTGCCGCGGTGCTGGAAATCCTCGTGATCTACCACACCGGGCCTGATCCGGCGCAGCACAACGCCGCGAAAGACCGGATCAACCTCGCCATCATGCGCGCCGTGAACGGCCGCGGGATCACGTTCCGCTGAACGGTTTGCGTTTGTAGGCCCGGCCGTTGGCCGCGCTGCGGCCTTAATCCAGCGTCTGCCGGTAGCGCTTCACGCCGACGGCCATGGCGACGACGAGGAAGGCGAGTAACGGCCAGAGCTCCGGCAGGATTTCGGCGGCGCCACTGCCTTTGAGCAAAATCCCGCGCACGATCCGCAGGAAATGCGTGAGCGGCAAGCACGAGCCCACCGCCTGCGCCCAGTCGGGCATGCCGCGGAAGGGGAACATGAAGCCTGAGAGCAGCAGGGACGGCAGGAAGAAGAAGAATGCCATCTGGACCGCCTGGAGCTGGTTTTGCGCGAGTGTCGAAAACGTGATGCCGACGGCGAGGTTGGCGGCGATAAACAGAAACGCGACGGCGTAGAGCAGCGGGAGGTGGCCGATCATGGGCACGGCAAAGATGTAGCGCGCGGCGAGCAGGATCAGCGTCACCTGGATGTAGCCGACGACGATGTAGGGGATGATCTTGCCGATCATCACCTCGAAAGGTCGGACGGGCGTGGCGAGCAGGTTTTCCATCGTGCCGCGCTCGCGTTCGCGGGTAATAGCGAGCGCCGTGATGATGACCATCGTCATGGTGAGCACGACGCCCATCAGGCCGGGGACGACGTTGTATTGGGTGATGCCTTCGGGGTTGTAGTGCCGGTGAATCTGAAAATCCACCGGTGGCGGCTGGCCGCGCAGCCGCGCGTTGGGGCCGGTGAGATCGCGGTTGAGCACACTGCTGGCGATGGCGCTGACGGTGGAGAGCGCCGGGCCGGTGGCGGCGGGATCGGTGGCGTCGGCCTCGATGAGGACGGTGGGGCGCTCGCCGCGCAGCAGTTGGCGGGAAAAATCCTGCGGAATGTTGATGACGAACTGGACCTCGCCGAGCTGGAGCAAACGCTGCGCCTCGGCTTCGGAGGCGGTGTCGCGCACGAGGGAAAAATAACCGCTCTGCCGCAGCGCGGCGACGAAGGTGCGCGCAAACGGGCCCTGGTCGGCGGCGCGGATGGCGGCGGGCAGGTGCTTCGGGTCGGTGTTGATCGCGAAGCCGAAGAGCATGAGCTGCATCAACGGGATGCCGACCATCATGCCGAACGTCACGCGGTCGCGCTTCATCTGGATGAACTCCTTGAGCACGATGGCCCAGAGGCGATGGAGGGTGAAGCGCGGCATGGTCAGGCGAAATTGTCCTTCGCGGTTTCCATGAGGCTGATGAACACATCCTCGAGGCCGGCCTCGACTTTCTGCCACGTGTGGCGCGGGTCGCGCGCAGCGGCGATCGCGGCCTCGAGTTTGGCGGTGTCGCGGCCGCTGACGTGGAGTGTGGTGCCGAAGGCGACGACTTGCTCGACGCCGGGTTGGCCGCGGAGACGGTCGGCCAGCGGGCGAAGATCGGGGCCGGTGACGACCCAAGTCGTGAGTTGCGCGGCGGTGAGAACTTCGTCGAGCGTGCCGCGGGTAAGCAGGTTGCCGTAGGCGAGGTAGGCGAGACGGTGGCAGCGCTCGGCCTCGTCCATGTAGTGCGTCGTGATGAGGACGGTGAGGCCGTCGGCGGCGAGACGGTGGATTTCGTCCCAGAAATCGCGGCGGGCCTTGGGATCGACGCCGGCGGTGGGTTCGTCGAGCAGGAGAAGTTGCGGCGAATGGATGAGGCACGCCGCGAGGGCGAGGCGTTGTTTCCAGCCGCCGGAGAGCTGGCCGGCGAGTTGCGTGCTGCGGTTGGCGAGGCCGAGACGGTCGAGGCTGTGTTGCACGGCGGCGGCGCGGTCGGGCACGTCGTAGATGCGCGCGATGAAATCGAGGTTTTCGCGG
The DNA here is from genome assembly GCA_964525935.1 of uncultured Opitutaceae bacterium. Classification (GTDB taxonomy): domain Bacteria; phylum Verrucomicrobiota; class Verrucomicrobiia; order Opitutales; family Opitutaceae; genus UBA2377. The sequence continues at coordinate 274,449 of CAZGJZ010000005.1, forward strand.
ATGCTCAGGTCCTCGTAGTAACTGAACTTCTGCGTCATGTAACCGACGTGGCGTTTGATCTCGGCTTGCTGCGTGCGGACATCGAAACCGACGCAGGTGCCGCGCCCCGCGTCGGGCGTGAGGAGGCCGCAGAGCATGCGGATGAACGTGGTCTTGCCGGAACCGTTGGGGCCGAGAAAACCGTAGATCTCGCCGCGCTTTACCTGGAGATCGATGGCGTTGACGACGGTTTTGCTGCCGAAACGCTTGGTGATGCCGGTGACATCAATGGCGAGTTCGGTGGGGGCGGTCGCGGGCATGAGGGGTGAGGCGGTCAAGAAAATCGAATGCGCAGGTCGGAGACCTGCGCTACTTCGTGACGTCGGCGGGCTGGCCGGGGTGGAGATCGCGGGCGTCGGCGGGGTCGAAGACGGCCTCGACCATGAAGACGAGCTTCGAGCGATTCTCGCGGTTGTAGAGGATCGGCGGCGTGTATTCGGGCTGCGGGGAGAGGAAACTCACGTGCGCGGTGAGCGCGGGGCGGCCGGTGAGGTTTACTTTCACGGCATCGCCGGCCTTGAGCGCGGCGAATTCCGCCTCGGGCACGAAGAAGCGCACCTTGAGGTTTTCCGGCGGGAGCAGCGCGACGACCGGCTGGCCGACGGCGATGAACTCACCCTCGCGGTAAAGCGTGTCGTAAACGAGCGCGGCGCGCGGGGCGGATTGGGTTTTCTGGTCGACGTTCCAGTCGGCGCGGGCGAGTGCGGCTTCGGCCGCGGCGGTGTCGGCCTGCGCGGCGGCGATGGCGTCGGTGCGGGCGCCGAGCCGGGCGGTGGCGATTTGCGCGGCGAGTTCGTCGAGCGTGCGGCGGTCCTTTTCGTGCGTGAGCCGGGAGCGGTCGTATTCGCTGTCGGAGATGACCTTGGTTTGGTGCAGCGATTCCTGGCGGGTGAGTTCGAGCTGGGACAACTCGGCGGCGGCGCGGGCCTGGTCGAGGCGGGCCTCGAGCGCGGCGAGTTCGGAGGGACGGGAGCCTTTTTGCAGATCGTCGAGGCGGGCGCGCACGGCGCGGAGCTGGTCGGTGGCCTGGCGCTGGCCGGCGAGCTCGGCGGTGTGTTCGAGCGTGAAGAGTGTGGCGCCGGCCTCGACGCGGGCGCCCTTGGTGACGGCGAGTTTTTCCAAACGGCCGGCGAGCGGCGCGGCGACGTAGAGGTATTCGCCTTCGAGGTAGCCTTGGTAGGGATGGACGCCCGGACGGCTGCAACCGGACAACACGAGCGCGGCGAGCAACAGGAAAGCGAGGGAGCGCATGACGTTCTTTGGCAGCGACCGGGCGGACCTCCAAGAACGAAACGCGGGATGTGACCTTGCGCGGGGTTGAAACGCGCCGGCCAACCTGCCTGCCTCGCGTCATGCCCAACCAGGCACATGTCCGTCCCGAACTCGCCGCGCTCATCGCGCGGAAGGATTTTGTCGCGCTCAAGAAATACCTCGAGGCGTGGCTGCCCAAGGATCTCGCGCCGATGGCGGCGGAGTTGTCCGTGGAGGAACTCGCGGTGCTGTTCCGGGCGGGTTCGCGCGAACTGGCGGCGGCGGTGTTTACGCACCTGCCGGTCGGGGCGCAGAAAAAGCTGCTCAAGCTGCTCACGCAGGAGCAGTCGGCCGCGCTGCTCAACGCCCTGCCACCGGACGACCGCACCGCGTTTCTCAACAGCCTGCCGCTCGACCTGGCGATGCAGCTGCTCGCGATGCTCACGCCCGACGAGCGCCAGGTGGCGCAATCGCTGCTCGCCTATCCGCCGCACAGCGTGGGCCGCATGATGACGCTCGACTACGTGGCGGTGCGGCCCGAGTGGACGGTGCGCGAGGCGCTCGATTACATCCGCGAAAACGGTTACGACCGCGAGACGCTCAACGTCGTCTTTGCCGTGGACGAGTCGGGCCGCCTGCTCGACGACGTGCGGGTGCGGCGGCTGTTGCTTTCGCCGCTCGACCGGCCGGTGCGCGACCTGCTCGACGGCAATTACACGATGCTTTTGCCGCAGGACGACCGCGAGAAGGCCTTGGAGATTTTCCGCAAATTCGACCGCGTGGCGCTGCCGGTGACCGACCCGCAGGGCAAACTCATCGGCATCGTGACGGTGGATGACATGCTCGACGTCGCGAGCGAGGAGGCGACGGAGGACATCCAGAAGCTCGGCGGCAGCGAGGCGCTCGACGAGCCTTACACGACGATCCCGCTGCTGCGGATGGTGAAGAAGCGCGCGAGCTGGCTCGTGGTGCTGTTCTTCGGCGAAATGCTGACGGCGACGGCGATGGGGTTCTTCGAGGATGAGATCGCGAAGGCCGTCGTGCTCGCGCTCTTCGTGCCACTCGTGATCAGTTCCGGCGGCAACGCCGGTTCGCAGGCGGCGACGCTCGTCATCCGCGCGCTGGCGCTGGGCGAATTCCGGTTGCGCGACTGGTGGCGGATCATGCGGCGCGAGTTTGCGGCGGGCGCGGCGCTGGGCGTGATTCTGGGCGCCATTGGTTTTCTACGCATCGCGGTGTGGTCGGCGTTTTCCAATATTTATGGCGAGCACTGGATGCTGGTGGCGCTCACCGTCGGGCTGTCGCTCGTCGGCATCGTGATGTGGGGCTCGTTGATGGGCTCGATGCTGCCGCTGCTGTTGAAGCGGCTGGGTTTCGACCCGGCGACGTCGAGCGCGCCGTTTGTCGCGACGCTCGTGGATGTGACGGGCCTCATCATCTATTTCAGCGTGGCGCTGGTGATTTTGCGCGGAACCTTGCTGTAGGTGGTGACACGAAAAAATTTCGTGTGTTTGCGCCGCGGAGTTTTAACGTGGCCCCCTTCGCATGTCACAGCCAACGGCAGTTCCGCTTGCGGCGGTTCCCACCAACGGGGAGCTGGTGCGGCGGCTTTTTAACCTGGCGTGGCGCTACCGGCTGCACTGCGTGCTGGTGCTGAGCATCCAGATTGTGCTGCTGACGATGGGGATTGCCGGGCTGGGGTTCACGGGCATCGGCATCGATTACATCCGCTACGTCATCGCGCCGGTGTTGCCGGACGGGACCCGGGCGGTGGCGTTTCCGCACCTGCAATTTGGTTTCGAGCTGCCGCGCACGTGGGAGCCGATGCATGTGCTGGCGCTGCTGGCGGGCTTGATCCTCGGGCTGGCGGTTTGCCGGGCCGTGCTGAACTACATTTACGCGATCTCGATCAACAAACTGGTGCAGCAAAAGCTGGTCGTCGACCTGCGCGCCGAGGTTTACGAGAAACTGCAGCGGTTGAGCTTCCGTTTCTTCGACGCCAACACGACCGGCTCGATCATCACCCGCGTGACGGGCGACGTGCAGGCGGTCCGCATGTTCGTCGACCAGGTGCTGATGCAGAGCGTGATCATGGTCATCTCGCTCACGGTCTACGTCATTTACATGGTGCACTTGAGCCCGGCGCTGACGCTCGCGTGTCTCGCGACGACGCCGCTGATGTGGTTCATGTCCACGTGGTTTTCGCGGAAGATCCAGCCGGAATATGCGCAGAACCGCACGCTGGTGGAAAAAATGGTGCAGACGCTGGCCGAGAGCGTGCAGGGCATCGCGGTGACGAAGGGCTTCGGCCGCGAGGCCGAGGATCGCGCGCGTTTCGACACCGCCAATACCGCGGTGCTGGAACAGCAGCGCAGCATTTTTTGGAAAGTGAGCCTGTTCTCCCCGGCGATCGGCCTGCTGACGCGCGTGAACATGGTCATCCTGCTCGGCTACGGCGGCTGGCTGGTGGTGCAGGGCCAGCTGCCGCTGGGCGCGGGCCTCGTGGTCTTCGTCGGCCTGCTCGAACAATTTTCCGGCCAGGTGAACAACGGCGCCAATCTGGTGAACAGCGTGCAGCAGTCGCTGATCGGTGCGCGCCGCGTGTTTGAGATTCTCGACGCGCCCGTCGAGGTGCAGAGCGCGCCCAATGCCGTGCGCCGCCCGAAGCTCACGGGTGCGGTGCGTTTTGATCACGTTTCCTTTTCCTATCACGGCCCGGCCACGGCCACCGCGGGCGTGGATGCGGAGCCGGTGCTGCATGACATCAACCTCGACGTAAAACCCGGCCAGTGCGTGGCGATCCTCGGCGCGACCGGCGCGGGCAAGAGCGTGCTGATGAGCCTCATCCCGCGTTTCTACGATCCGACGGCGGGTTGCCTGCTGATCGACGGCCTCGACGCGCGCCGGCTGCACCTCGATGACCTGCGGCGCAACATCGGCCTCGTTTTCCAGGAGAGCTTTTTGTTTTCCAACACCGTGGGCGCCAACATCGCCTTCGGTCATCCCGGCGCGAAACCGGAGCAGATCATCAAGGCGGCCAAGATCGCCGCGGCGCACGACTTCATCATGCAGCTGCCGAAGGGCTACGACACCGTGCTCGGCGAGAGCGGCAACAGCCTTTCCGGCGGCCAGCGGCAGCGGCTCGCCATCGCGCGCGCGGTGCTGCTGGAGCCTTCGATCCTGCTGCTCGACGACCCGACGGCGGCGATCGACAGCGAAACGGAGCATGAGATTTTTGAAGCGCTCGACCGCGCGATCGCGGGACGCACAACCTTCATCGTCGCCCACCGCCTGAGCACGCTGCGCCGGGCCGATGTCATCATCGTGATGGAGGACGGCCGGATCGTCCAACGCGGGACCCACGAGGAACTCGTGCGCGTGCCCGGTCCCTACCGGCGCGTGGCCAACCTCCAACTGGTGGACGGCCGTGAACTGCAGGCGCCGACCCCGCCCAAACCGGAGGCCACCGCATGAGCAAGGACCCGAGCCAACGTGATCTCCTGCTCGTCCAACGTCCGACCGATGACGATGACGACGAGCAATTCAAACCGCTCGAGTGGGGCCTGATCCGCCGGATGTTCGACTACACCTCGCCGGTGAAGCGCAAGCTGCACTGGCTCGTGTTTCTCTCGATCACGCGTTCGGCGCAGTTGCCCGCGCTGACCTGCGTGACGGCATATGCGGTCTGGAATATCGACCACCTGCACGGGGCGGGTATTTTCGGGATTGTGGTGGGTTACGCCTTGCTGGCGCTCACGACCGACGGCTTGTTCCACTTCCGCCAACGCTACGCGCTCGAGATCGGTGAGACGGTGGTCAACGGCCTGCGCGCGGATATCTTTGCGAAGGTGCAGCGCCAGCCGATGAGCTTTTTCCACCGTGTGAAGATCGGGCGCATCATCGGCCGCGTGACGAGCGACGTGGAGGCGCTGCGGGCGGCGATCCAGGACGTGCTGTTCGTGAGCATCATCCAGGGCGGGCAGATGATTTTCACCGCGGTGGCGATGATCTGGTGCGACTGGAACCTGTTTCTCGTCGTGCTGGCCATGGCGCCGATGCTTTGGCTGGTGAACCGCCACTTCCGCATGCGGCTCAGCCGCGAGTCGCGGGCGGCGACGGAAAGCTTCAGCCGCGTCACCGCGACGCTGGCCGAGTCCGTCAACGGCATCCGCGTCACGCAGGGTTTTGTGCGCCAGACCACGAACGCCGGTCTCTTCCGCGGCCTGCTGGCCGACCACTCGCGCTTCAACATCGCGCTGGCGCGCACCTCGGCGATCCTCGCGCCGATCCTTGAGCTCAACAGCCAGTTCTTTGTCGCCATCCTGCTCATGTTTGGCGGCTGGCGCGTGTTCCACGGCACGATGGATTCCGGCGACCTGATCACCTTCTTCTTCCTCGCCAACCTGTTCTTCTCGCCGATCGCGGCGATCGGCAACCAATACAACCAGGCGCTCATCGCGATGGCGGGCGCCGAGCGCGTTTTCCGGCTGATCGACGCGCCGCCGGACTGGCAGGACGACGAGACGGCGACGGACCTCCCCGACCCGCGCGGCACGGCTTCCGCCGCGGCGCGCGGTGCGCGGGTGGAGTTTGACCACGTGTCCTTTGGCTACGATCCGGCGCGGCTGGTGTTGCACGACGTGAGTTTCACCGCGGAGCCCGGCCAGACCATCGCGCTCGTCGGCCACACCGGCAGCGGGAAGAGCTCGATCATCAACCTCGTCGCGAAATTCTACCTGCCGACGCAAGGCGCGTTGCGGATCGACGGCCGCGAGGTGCGCACGCTCACGGGCCAGTCGCTGCACCGGCAGATGGGCATGGTGCAGCAGCAAAACTTTCTCTTCAGCGGCACGGTGCTCGACAACATCCGCCAGAGCCGGCCCGACGCCACCGACGAGGATATCCGCGAGGCGGCGCGCCTGCTCGACTGCCTGGATGTTTTTGAGGCGCTGCCGCAGGGCTTGCTCACCGAGGTGGGCGAGCGTGGCGCGGGGCTTTCGGTGGGCCAGCGGCAGTTGATCTGCTTTACCCGCGCGCTGCTCGCCGATCCGCGGATCGTGATCCTCGACGAGGCGACGAGCTCGATCGATGCGCTCACCGAGGCGCGGTTGCAGAAGGCGTTGCTCGAGTTGTTGAAGGGCCGCACGAGCTTCATCGTGGCGCACCGGCTCAGCACGATCCGCCATGCCGATTGCGTGCTGGTGCTCGACCAGGGCCACATCATCGAGCGCGGCACGCATCACGAATTGGTGGCGCGCGGGGGACACTACGCGGCACTTTATGAACAATTCGTGCAGGTAGATGAGAAGGGCTGATACGTGTTTTCCCTCTGAAAAACCCAAGATTCTCCTAGGCAAACAGGCTTTTCTCCCTCTATAAGGTCATTGCTTTCACACGAAGGCACCCTAAACAAACAATCAATATGGCTAAAAAATCCGCTCGTAAACCTAACGCTGCATTCATGAAACCGGTTACGCCTGACGCCACGCTCGCCGCGGTGGTTGGTGCTACTCCGCTTCCTCGCACGGAGCTCACCAAGAAGCTCTGGGCCTACATCAAGAAGAATGGCCTGCAGGACAAGAAGGTCCGCACCCAGATCAACGCTGACGACAAGCTCAAGGCCGTTTTCGGCGGCAAGGCCAAGGTCAGCATGTTCGAGATGACCAAGCTGGTCTCCGGCCACGTCAAGTAAGCCGACTTTTTCTTTTCGAGCCGCCGCGAAAAATCGCGGCGGTTTTTTTGTGCCCGGTGGGCGCGTCCCTCGGAAACGGGGCTTGACGGGATGCCGGGGTGATATCGCTAAGATCGCCACGGCTTTCACTCCCATGACCTCCAGTCCCGCTCTGCCCCAGAATGCCAGCCGCGAGTGTCCGGCCTCCGCCCTGAGCCGCTGGCTGATGGTTTTTGTCGTCCTCGGCCTCATCGCTTTCTCCATTTGCCTGCTGGTCGCCGGGATCGGCACCCGCAGTCCGGTCACCATCATCAGCGCTGTGCTCATCCTCTTCGGCGACTATCGCGGGACGGCGCGCGCCAGCGGCTTCTTCGCCGCCAATCCTTTTAACAAGATCCTCAGGATTTCGCTCCGCGCGCGAAACCTCAACGCCGGCACTCTTTATAACCAACGCCCGTTTCTCTGCGACACCGTGTTTCCCCTTGGTAGAAAACCATGAATCCTGTTCCGGTCGTCCATTTGATCGCCGCCTTGGTGGTGATCGCGACGGCGATTCCGCTCATCCGTGGAAAAGTTAAGATGAATGCTTGGTATGGGGTAAGGATTCCGGCGGCCTTTACCTCGGAAGCGGCCTGGTTCGCCATCAACCGCTATGGCGGTCGCCTGCTGCTTAGATGGGGACTGGTGATCGCGGTCGTGGCGCTGATCGGTGTTTTCCTCCCAGCGAGGGCCTGGATCGCCTACAACTGGATGGCTCTGCTGATTATCATGGCTGGGCTGGCACTGGTGATGGTGAAAATCCACCGCCATGCGCGAAAACATTTTCCCGCCCCGCCGCGCAAGCCGGCGCGTGATGCGGACAGCTCTTCCTGACTGCCATGCCGCGAACTTCGTCCCACGCTGACCCGGTGACTTTCAGCGCCCCCATGGGCACGCGTGTGCGTGTGATTACGGGGCTCAGCTTCGGGCTGATCGCCGCGTTTGTCGCCTTCAATGTCCTGCTCGCCCGCGAAATGCGGGCGCCGCCGCGCCAGTTCTGGCCGATGGTGCTCGCGCCGTGCCTCGGGCTCGCCGTGGTGATTCCCGTCATCCTGCACGCCCGCGTGCACGGTTACGGACTCGCGGCCGGCGAACTGCAAGTGCTGCGGCTGGGCCGGATTAATCGCTATGCGCTCGCCGGGCTGGAGTGTGCCGAATTTGTCCCGCACGCGCTGAAAGGCGCACGCAAGACCTGGGGCAACGATGGCGCGGGCGCCATCACCGGCACCTTTCGCAGCCAGGCGCTGGGAAAGTTTGAGGTGCTCGTCACCGATCCGGCACGCACCGTCGTGCTGCGCTGGCCCGGCCACAGCCTCGTCGTGTCGCCCGGCGAGCCGGAAAAATTTGCCGGGGCCGTGCGCGCGGCGGCCGGATTGCGCCACTGATTTTATACCCGCCGAAGACCGCAAAACCTTTCTCCTGCGCATCGACCCCGAACTCTCGGCCGACCGGGAACGCTGGGCGGCGGACGAGTTGCGCAGTGTCAACGGCCAGGTCGAATACGTGCTGCGCCAGGCGGTCCAGGGACGCAGAAAAGCGGCCGACGGGCGCAAAGCCGGCGAGTGGCGGGGCTCCGGCGCGGACGCGAGGGGATTGGAGATTGCGTGGGGCGCGGCGCACGGATTTGCTGCGCGCAACCCATTGACCCTAAGCATGCGCGCCCGCCTGTATAAATTCCGAGTTCCCCTGGCGATCATGGGTGCGCTCCTGGCCGGGTTGCTTGCCGGCCACTGGGGTTACAACGACCGGCGCGACAGCCTGCTCGCCGAGCTGGCGCACAATGCGGAGCGTAGCGCGGCGGCCTTTGGCGCCGATGAACTCAAGCCGCTCACGGGCACCGCGGCCGACCGCGACACCCCGGGCTACGCCACGATCAAGCGCCGGTTGATGCGCTTTCACCTCGTCGATCCGCGGGTGCGGTTCGCTTATATCTTCCGGCATCAGCCCGGGCAAAAGCGCGTGGTGTTTCTCGCCGATTCCGAGCCGGAGAATTCCCCGCAAATCTCGCAGCCCGGCGATGTGTATGAGGAGGCGGCCCATTCACCCGGCCTGCAGGAAATTCTGCGCACCGGGCGGCCCGCCACCGAAGGACCGTTGAAGGATGAGTTTGGGACGTGGGTGACCGGCTACGCCCTGGTGTCGGACGATGCCGCCGCCGGCCGCGAAGTCCTCGGCCTGGATGTCGCCGCGGAGGATTGGTATCGGCTGCTGTTCATGGCCGGCATGGAACGCACCTTCTACGTCTGGCTCCTGCTGGGCCTGCCGCTGGCCGGCTATGTAATCATGCGCCGCCAGATCCAGCAGCAGGAGGTGATTCGCAATCTCTCCGAGGCGATGGAGCAGAGCCACTCCGCCGTGATGATCATCGATCTGCAAAGCCGCGTGGAATACATCAACGCCGGCCTCTGCCTGCAGATGGGTTATTCCCGCCGCGAGGTCGTGGGCCGGCCGTGGCGCGATTATCAGTCGCCGCGCCTGTCACCCGAGATGGCGGCGGAAATGGTCTCAACCGTGCGCGCCGGCATCACGTGGAGCGGGGAATGGATGAACCTGCGCAAGGACGGGAAATTCTATCCCGTGCGCTGCGCCGTGACCCCGGTGAAACGCCGCACCGGTGAACTGGCGTGCTTCGTGGCCGTGTTCGACGACATGACCGACGTGAAGCGCAACGAGACCATGCTGCGCGAGGCGCTCGACCGCGCCGAGGCCGGCGACCGCGCCAAGAGCCAGTTCCTCGCCACGATGAGCCACGAGGTGCGCACGCCGCTCAACGGCATCGTCGGCTTCACCAATCTCCTGCTCGAGACGCCGCTCAATCCCGAGCAGCGCGAATACATGCAGACCATCCGCATGAGCGGCGAGGCGCTGATCCAGCTCACGAGCGACATCCTCGACTTTGCCCGCATCGAGTCCGGCAAGCTCAAGCTCGACCCGCAGCCGTGCGACCCGCGCGAGTGCCTCGAGGATGCGCTCGACCTGTTTGCGACCCGCGCGGCCGAGAAAAAACTCGAGCTGCTGCACTGGGTGACGGACAGCGTGCCGCCGGCCGTGCTCGTGGATGCCGGCCGCCTCCGCCAGGTGCTGATCAACCTGATCAACAACGGCGTGAAATTCACCGAGGCCGGTGAAGTCGAGGTCACGCTTGACGCCCGGCGGCTCAAGGCCGAAGCCGGCCGCACGGAGGCCGAGTGGGAGCTGCAATTTACCGTGCGCGACACCGGGCTGGGCATCGCCGCCGAGCAACAGGGCAAGCTCTTCAAGCCGTTCAGCCAGTTGGAAAATTCCACCACGCGCCGCTACGGCGGCACCGGCCTCGGCCTCGCCATCAGCCGCAACCTCGTCCAGCTCATGGGCGGGCAGATCACGCTCGCGAGCGAGCCCGGCGTGGGCTCGACCTTCACGTTCACCGTGCGCGCGCCCGAGGTAAAAAACGAAGTGGAAAAACCGCCGCCACCCAGCATCGCCGGCGTGCGCCTCGCCATCGCCGGGGAAGCGTCCCCGCTGCGCCAGGAACTCGTGCGCCTCGCCACGCGCTGGGGTGCGCTCGTCACCGAGGCGACCGCCGACCAGTTGCCCGGCCTGGCGTGGGATATCGCGCTCATGGATGTGGACCTCGCGATGGCGGCGGAGCTGAGCCACCAGACCGAGCCGCGACCGGGGCTGCCGCCCGACCGGATCATCGGCCTCGTGCCGCTGGTGCTGAACGCCACCACCCGCGCGGCGCTGCGCCCGCATTTCCGCCTGCTCGTCAACAAGCCCGTGCACCACGACGCGTTGCGCTCGTTGCTTGCGGGACCGGTGGGCACGCGCGGTGCCTCGATCGTGCCCTTTGCCAAGACCAGCGTGTTCGATCTCCGCGTGCTGCTGGTGGAGGATAATCCCGTCAACCAGCGCCTCATGCAGCGCGTGCTGGCCAACCTCGGTTGCCGCTGGACGCTCGCCGACAACGGCCGCATCGGCGTCGATGAACTCGCCCGCAACGATTACGACATCGTGCTGATGGACCTGCACATGCCGGAGATGGATGGCCTCGAGGCGATCACGCACATCCGCAATGGTTTGGCCCGTGACGCCATGCGCAACGTCTGGATCGCCGCGTTGACGGCGGACGCCCGCACCGACCAGCGCGACCGCGTGCTGGCCGCCGGCGCCAACGATTACCTCACGAAACCGATCAAGCAGGCCGAGCTGAGCAAGATGCTCGAGCGTTTCCTGGCGCAGCGAAATCAGAGTTGAGCGGAGGTCGGACGTTTCAGCGGTCGCGCCCTACCTTTCAATCCCCGGTCATTGGGTGGCTAAACGCCCAGCGCCTCGTCGATCTGCTTGCAGGCGAGCTTGAGCACTTGGAGGCGGGCGTGGCGCTTGTTGTTGGCGGCCACGAGGTGCCACGGCGCTTGCGGCTGGTCGGTGAGCGAAAGCATGTCGCCGACAGCGATTTCGTAGGCGGTCCATTTGCGGCGGTTGCGCCAGTCCTCGGCGTTGATCTTGTGGCGCTTGTATTCCGTTTCCTCGCGATGGCGGAAACGGCGCAACTGCTCGTCCTTGCTGATGTGCAGCCAGAATTTCACGACGATGGTGCCGTGCTCGGCGAGCTGGGCCTCGAAATCGTTGAGTTCATCGTAGGCGCGGCGCCATTCGTCGTCGCGCGCGAAGCCCTCGAGCCGCTCGACCAGGACGCGGCCATACCACGAACGGTCGTAGATCGTCACCATGCCGGCGCGCGGAACGTGCCGCCAGAAACGCCACAGGTAGTGATGCGATTTTTCCTCGTCGGTGGGTTTGGAGACCGGGATGACGCGGCAATCGCGGGCATCGATCGCGCTGGTGAGCCGGCGGATGGCGCCGCCCTTGCCGGCGGCGTCCCAGCCCTCGAAGACAAACACGATGGAGCGGTGCCGTTCCGCGGCGAGGCGCACACTGCGGTTCAGGCGGCCGAGCCATTTGTCGCGCTTTTCCTCGTAGTCCTCGGTGGAGAGTTTCTGGTCGAGCGGCAGCGCGGTGAGCCGTGCGCGGCCGGCGGGGCGCAGCGGCTGCACGCGGGCGGGCTTGGATGAGACGGGGATTTTTTTGAGCGCCCGTTGATGCGTGCGAAATTTCGCCAGCAACAAATCGGCGACGGCGAGGTCGCGCGCCCGCTCGTCGGTCGCGTCGATGATGGTCCACGCGGCGCCCGGCTGGTGCGTGGCCTCCTTCATCTTCGTGGCGAGCTGGGCGAGGCGATCGTAGCGCCGGTGGCTTTCCCAGTCGCGCGGGGTCACGCGCCAGGCGGTGCGTTCGTCCTTTTCGAGTTCGTGCAACCGTTCGCCTTGGTCGGCCTTGGACAGCTGCAGCCAGCATTTCACGATGAGCGCGCCATCGGCGACGAGCGTGCGTTCGAAATGCGCGATGCGGTCGAGGGTGTGCCGGAAGGAAGGGGCCTTGGCGCCGGCGGCCGCGGCCTCGCGCATCGCCTCGCTATACCACGAGCCGGCGTAGACCCCGATGCGGCCGCGCGGCGGCAGGTTGCGCCAATAGCGCCACATCGGCGGGCGTTCGCGCTCCTCATCGGTGGGCGGACGGAAGGCAAAAACCTCGACGCCACGCGGGTCGAGCCAGCCGCAGAGCGTGTTGACGACGTCGCCCTTGCCGGAGGCGCCGACGCCGGCGACGACCAGCAGGATGGGGCAGGGGGTTTCCTGCAGCGCGACCTGCAACTGCACGAGCTGTTCCCGCAGCCGCGGAATGCGGGCTTCGTAATCCTTGCGTGAGACCTTGGTGCGTTCCGCCGCGCGTTTCGCCATGCGGATTTAGGAGTGGCGGCCGCGGCCGCGGTTGTCGAGCCGGGCTTCGGGCCGTCACGGATTCGTCACGGGGGATGCGTGGTTGGAAGCTGAGAGCTGAGGGCTGAGAGGATCGATCCACGGGCCGGAAGATGGCACGGAAGGCCGAAGCGAGCGTGGGGGCGGCGATTTTCTCTCAACCTTGAACCTTCAACTCGCGGCGCAGGCCGCGCTGGCGCCAATTCGCTTGCGGCGGTGGGGAGCGAAGGCACGCTCCGCGCTTTGCCGTGAACCCCGCCCCGCATTCCCAGCGCACGCAGGCCATTATGTGGCTGCTCCTCGCGAATTTCTTCTGGGGTGTGAGCTTTCCGGTCGTGAAATCGCTGGCGCTGTTGCACGAGCGGTTGATGCCGGGGGCGGGCTCCTGGTTTTCGGCGATCTACACGGTGACGCCGCGCTTCCTGCTCGCGACGGTGGTGCTGGTGGCCTGGCAGTGGCGCAACCTGGTCACGGTCACGCGCGGCGAACTGGTGCAGGGCGTGGCGATCGGGCTCTTCGCCTCGGTGGGCATGCTGCTGCAAACGGACGGGCTGCACTACACGGCGGCGTCCACCTCGGCATTCCTCACGCAATTTTATGCGATCCTGATCCCGATTTATGTCGCGGTGCGCGCGCGGCGGAACCCCGGCGGTCGCGTGTGGCTGAGCAGTGCGCTCGTGCTCGTGGGCGTGGCGTTGCTCGGACACTTCAACTGGCGCACGCTGCATTTTGGCCGCGGCGAATGGGAAACGCTGATCGCGTCGTGCTTTTTCATGGGGCAGATTCTGTGGCTGGAGAAAAAGCAATTCGCCGCCAACCGCCCCGGCATGATCACGCTCGTCATGTGCGGCACGCTGACGGTGATTTTCTGCACGCTGGCGCTGGTGACGGCGCCGAATATGGCGGCGCTCATCACACCGTGGACCTCGCCCGGATGGCTGGGGTTCATCGCGATCCTGACGGCGTTCTGCACGCTCGGCGCGTTCATTCTCATGAATACCTGGCAGCCCAAGATCACGGCGACGGAGGCCGGCCTCATTTACTGCGTGGAGCCGATCTTCGGATCGGTGATGGCGCTGTTTTTGCCGGCGATGTTTTCGGTCTGGGCGAGTCTTAACTACGCCAATGAAACGGCGACATGGACGCTGCTCGTGGGCGGCGGGCTGATTACGCTCGCGAATGTCCTCATCCAACTGCGCCCGGCGCAGCAACTGGAACAGGTGGAGGCGCAGGCCAAATTATGATGACCCCGGAGCGGCAGCGTTGGACGGCGACCGGCATGCTGCTGCTCGCCTGTGCGGGCCAGGGCGTGGGTTTCGTGGTCGGCAAGGCCTCGTTGCAAGCGCAGGTGCCGCTGGTGGCCGGCGAAAGCTCGTGGTTCATCGCCGCGCAGAATCTCGCGCCGCGCTTCATCATCGGCGTGCTGATGCTGATGGCGTTCTACGGCCTGCGCGTGCTGCAGCTGACGCGACAGGAATGGAAGCAGGCGGGGTTTCTGGCGGTGACATCGCTGGCGGGTTGCCTGTTTCAGGTGGACGGGATGCAACGCACGTCGGCGTCGGTCGCGGCGTTTATCACGCAATTTTACGTCGTGCTGATCCCGTGCTGGGCGGCGCTGCTGCAACGCCGCCGGCCGCGCGCGGTGGAATTCGTGGCGGTGGCGCTGGTCTTGGTCGGCATGGCGGTGCTGGCCGGGATCGACTGGCGGACGCTGAGCATCGGCAGCGGCGAACTCGCGGTGATGACGGGCGCGGTGTTTTTCTCGTTCATGCTTTTTTCGATCAACTGGCCGGGATTTGCGGCCAACCGCCCGGAGCGGGCCACGGCGGGGATGTTTGCGCTCGAGGCGGTCGCGTTTACGGCGCTGTGCCCGATCCTGCAGCAGTCGCCGGGTGCCACGCTCGCGCCGCTGCACTCGGTCGAGTGGCTGTGGCTCATCACCGCGGCCGCGGTGATCGCGTCGGCGGGACCGTTTATCATCGTGACGCGCTGGCAGCGGTTCATGGCGGCGACGGAGGCCGGGTTGATTTACAGCCTCGGGCCGGTGTTCTCGGCGTTGAGCGGATTGTTTTTGCCGGGGCTCATCGCAGTGTGGGCGCACATCACGTATCCGAACGAAGCCCTGACGGTGTCGCTCGTGGCGGGTGGCCTGCTCATCTTCGCGGCCAACGCGCTCATCCAACTGAGGCCGGCGGCGAAGGCGGTTTGATTTTTAAATGACTCCACGCGCCAAACATTGGACGGCCCTGGCCGTGCTCGCGCTCGCCACCGCCTCGGCGAGCGGCAGCTTCGTGATCTTCAAGGCGTCGGCCATCGCGCACGAGGCGTTCGCGGTGGGCGAGAGCTCGTGGTTTCTCACGGCGCACGACCTCGTGCCGCGCTTCCTGCTCGGCGTGCTGGCGCTGCTGGCGATTTACGGGGCGTCGGCGCTGCGCTTGACGCGCACGGAGTGGAAACAGGCGGCGTTTATGGCGACGACGTCGTTTGCCGGCTGCATGTTTCAACTCGACGGCCTGCAGCGCACGTCGGCGGGGACGACGGCGTTTCTCACGCAATTTTATGTGATCCTGATTCCGCTGTGGTGGGCGCTGCTGAAGCGGAAGCGTCCCGGCTGGCCGGTGTTCGCGGCGTGCGCGCTGGTGCTCGTGGGCGTGGCGGTGCTGGCGCGGATTGATTGGGCGACGTTCCGCGTCGGCCGCGGCGAGGCCGAGGTGTTGATCGGCGCGGTGTTTTTCTCCCTGCTGCTGACGTCGCTGAGCTGGCCGTCGTTTGCGGCCAACCGGGCCGAGCGCACGTCGGCGGGGATGTTTTTGATCGAGGCGGGACTTTTCGCCGTGGTGAGCGTGGCCGTGTGCCGCGAGCCGGCGAACCTGCTCGCGCCCTACGCCTCGCCCGGCTGGGTCGGCATTATGCTGACGGCGACGATTTTCGGAACGATCGGGCCGTTTGTGCTGATGAACCACTGGCAGCGCTTCGTCACCGCCACCGAGGCCGGCATGCTTTATTGTCTCGGCTCGGTCTTTGCGACGCTGGCGGAGATTGCCATGCCCGGGCTGATCTCGCGCTGGACGGGAATCGTATACGCGAACCAGCCGGTCACGCTCACCTTGGCGGTGGGTGGCGCATTTATCCTCGGCGCCAACGTGCTGCTGCAACTCATGCCGGCGCGAAAAGGTTAAGAGTAACCACGAAGAGCACAAAGATCACTCAGTCCGACTCTTTGTGGTCTTTGTGCTCTTCGCGGTTCGGCAAAAACTGCCGCGCAGCCCCAAACCAGTTTGTCACCTATTGGGTGACAAACTGGTTTGGGTTTAGCCGGGGTTTGATCCGCGTTGCCGGGCGGCAAGCCAGTCGAGGAGGAGGAGGGTGCGCTCGGCATCGGGCATGCGGCCGCGACCGTTGAGGTAATCGCTGATGCGCTGGCGTGGGACGCCGATCAGGCGCGCGAGGCGGGCTTTTTCGCCGCGGCGTTGCAAGAAAGGTTTCGCGGACGCAAGGTAGGCATTCCAGAGCGGAGTATGCGGACCGGGGCGCAACGTGCCGCCGTAGCGCCGGCGGCTTTTTTCGGCGAGAAACCGGTTGAGCTTAAGGGCGGACTCGCGGGCGACAATGGTCAGTCCGTCCACGATCAACAGGCGATGAGAGGAGAACCGGGGGGAGTTCATGCGACCAAGCGTAGTCGCACGCCGCCCGTTGTCACCTATTAGGTGACAAACTGGTTTGGGGTGGGCGCGAGGAGCGGATGGAGGCGAGGGCGCGGAGGGTGACGGCGGTCAGGACGATGACGCCGCCGAGGAGGGCCCAGCGGGAAGGTTTCTCGCCGCTGGCGAGGAAGACCCAGACGGGATTCAAGATCGGCTCGATCACCGGTATGATCACGGCCTCCAGCGCGGTGACGTGCCGGATGGCGCGCGCGTAGAGCCAATAGGAAAAACCGAGCTGGACGACGCCGAGTGCGATGATGGCGGCGATGCCGGTGGGCGAGGGCGCGGGCGCGCCGATCATGAACGGCAGGCCGATCACGAAGGCGATGACGTTGCCGAGGATGATGGATTCGACGGGCGAGCCGTCCTTCTGCTTGCGCAGCGCGATGGTCATGGCGGCGAAACACACGCCGCTAAGCACGCCGGTGACGTTGCCCAGGACGCTGGCGAGTTCGAGGCCGTCGGCAAAGAAGAGCCCCATGCCGCCGAGCACGACAAGGATCGTGAGCCAGTCGCGGCGGCTGGCGCGTTCGCCGAGGAACCAGGCGCCGAACAGCGCGATCCAGATGGGCGCGGTGTATTGGAGCAGGATGGCGTTGGCGGCGGTGGTGAGCTTGGTCGCCGTCACGAAAAGCACGGTGCAGCCTGCGTAGGCGAAGGCCGCGCCAAGCTGGATCGGTGAAAAAGTGAAGCGCAGGCCGCGGTTGGTGAGCGCGAGAAAGATCGCGGCGACGATGCCGCGCCCGCCGGCGACGGCGAGCGGCGGCCAGTCGGCGGATTTGATGAGCAGGCCGCCGAGGCTCCAAAACAGCGCGGCGAGCAGCAGCTGGCCGATGGCGCGGGTGTGTGCGGGGCGGGAATCCACGGCGGTCGACGGTCTCAGGTTTAGCCGCTCGGGCGAGCGTGAAGTGGCGGGGCGCGGGGCGCGGGCGTCAGTGGATTGACCGCTTATAATCGTTCTAAGCGCATGGCGGGCGAACGCATTGACCGAAGCGGCGGGTGGCGGTGGCGATAGGCATCGTGTTCGCGGCGGGTGATTTTTATAATGACCAACTCAGCCGGAAACCCGGCCGAAAACAAATCCGACCAGCCAGCTTTTCACCATGCGCGACGACTATCTCAAGGAAGCTCTCAAGAAGATCGATGACCCGAATATCCTGATCAACGTGATCTCGCGCCGGGTGAAGCAGCTCCGCCGCGGTCACCGCGCGCTGGTTGAGTCGCTGGAGAAACTTTCGCCCGAGGACATCGCGCTGCGCGAGGTCATTGAGGGCAAGATCAGCTACGAATTTCCGACGGACGAGGAAATGGCGGCTCATCAAGGCCGGGCTTAAACTGAGTTGCGCGTTTGGGTGGGCGAACGCCGAGCCCGCGGCGCGCCCTGCCTTTTCAGCGTAGCGCGTTGAGCACGGTGCCCGGCGTGAGCAACTCGGGCAGTAACACGGGATCGGCTTTGCCGGGCAGCCACACGACATTGAAGGGCACGGCGCTGCGGCCGTATTGGGCGAGTTCGGCGGTGATCTTCGGATCCTTGTTGGTCCAGTCGGCCTTGAGCGCGACGACTTTGCGGTCGTGGAAAAGCTGCAGCACGTCGGTGGAAGCGAAGACGAGTTTCTTGTTCGCCTGACACGTGGCGCACCAGCGCGCCGTGAAATCGACGTAAACGATACGGCCTTCGGCGCGGAGTTTTTCGACGGCCTCGGGGCTCCATTTTTCCCAGGTGATTTCGCTGGGTGCGGGCGGCTGCGGCCAGCCGGTCCAGAGGCCGAGCGTGATAACCAGCAGGCCGGCGATGAGGCCGAAGCGGGCGCGGCCCGCGGTGGCGCCGGGAGCGCGCCAGCGGCCGTAGAACCACACGCCGAGCGCGACGAGGACGAGGCCGAAGAGCACCATGAGCATGCCGCCTTCGCTGGTCTGGCCGGCGAGCACCCACACGAGGTAGCCGACGGTGGCGTAGAGCGGGAAGGCCATGAATTGCTTAAACGTTTCCATCCAGGCGCCGGGCCGAGGCAACAAGCGCACGGCCTGCGGGAAAATCGACAGCAACAGGTAGGGTGCGGAGAGGCCGAGCGCGATGGCGGTGAAAATCAAAAACGACTCGAACACCGGCAGTGCGAGCGCGGCGCCGAGCGCGGGGGCGAGGAACGGGGCGGAGCACGGCGTGGCGACGATCGTGGCGAGCACGCCGGTGAAGAAGGAGCCGCCGTAACCGTCCTTCATTTGCAGGCCGGAGCCGACGCCGGTGGCGCTCAGGCCGAATTCGAAGACGCCGCTCATGTTGAGGGCGAAGACGAGCATGCCGGCGGCGAGCGCGAAGACGAAGGCGGGCGACTGGAGTTGGAAGCCCCAGCCGAGTTGGTCGCCGCCGGCGCGGAGCACGGCGAGGACCGTGGCGAGGGCCCAGAACGAGAGCAGCACGCCGAGCGTGAAGACGAGGCCATGGGTGATGACCTTTTGCTTGTCGTTACCGGCCTGGTTGACGAAGCCGAGGATCTTGATGCCGAGCACGGGAAACACGCAGGGCATGAGGTTGAGGATGAGGCCGCCGATGAGCGCGAGGGCGAGCGTGCCGAGCAAGCTGCCCGCGGCAGCTGGGGGTTGAGGGTTGAGAGTTGAGGGTTGAGGGACGGAGGCAGCCGGCGTGGTGGCTTCGGTAAAGGCGACGTCGAGGCGCAGGCCGGGGAGCGTGCCGTCGGCGAGCCAGCCGTTGGCGGCGGTGAGCACGCCGTGGAGGTGCGTTGCCTGCTGCGGTCCGTCGGGCGAGATCGGCAGCGTGAGCACGAAGCCACCGTGGCTGTCGGCGGTCACGGTCTGAGGGAGTTCGTAAGCGACGAGGTTGTCGTCGGAAAAAAAGTGCAGGCCAGTGGGCGCGTGCGGGGCGGTCTTGGCGGGTTTGACCGTGAGGGTGATGGTTTTGGCGGCGCGAGTGGCGGAGACCTGCCAGGTGGCGTCCGCGCGCGGCAGCGCGGCGAGGGTGGCGGCGAGGCGCGGACCGAAGGTGGCGTCGGCTTTTGGGGCGTCGGCGGTGACCGGGAGCGTGAGTTGGAGGGTTGCGTTGCCGGGGATGCAGACCTCGGCGCACATCAGCCAGTCGGCGACGGCTTGCAGCGTGACGGTTTCACCCGCCTGAAGGTTGGCGGGCGGGGTGATCGTGACCGGCAGGAGCAGGTCGTCTTCGTAGCCGTTGCCGGTGATCGTGTCGGAGGAATCCTTGATGACCTTGGGCGCGGGCCACTGGATATCGCCGGCCGTGAAACCGGCGGGGAGGGTCCAGGTGAGCGTGGTCGCCAGACCAGTGCCCGGGTTGAGCCAGTAGGTGTGCCAGTGCGGGTTGTGTTGGAGACGCAGGGCGACGGTGAAGGGCTTGCCCGGCTGGATCGAGGTGTCGGCGGCGACGAGGGTGGCCTGGACGTGTTGCGCGCGCCCCGCGGGTGCGAGGAAAGGGAGCAGGAGCGCGGCGAAGGCGAGCAGGCGGAAAAACTTCATGGCGGCAAAGTGAGGCTATTTATCGGAGGCGCAAACGTGGGCGATTATTCCTGCGTAACACAACGGTCAGAAAAAGCCGCGCGGAATAATAGCGCCCGGCCCGGTCGCAAAGGGTTGTGACCACGCGGGCGCCGGGCGGGGAGGCGTGGACGCTGGAGGATGGCTGACATGCGGCGACGCTAGCAGAAGAAGCGGCCCGAAGTCATGAGCCGAAAACCGCAATCGGCGGGCCGGAAATTTCCCGACGATTATGTGGCGGCACAGGAAAATCGCGCCGGGAAACCCCTTCGGAAAATGTAACGCATTGCGTTACATTTTAGCTTGGGTGCGGGAGGCGCCCGTGGCGGGAAGTGTGCGCTCAGCCAAGCTCGCGCCCCTGGCTCCGGACATGAAGCCAGTGCAGAATCAGCAGGATGCGTTCACCGTCCGGCACGGAATTGCGGGCCACGAAGAAGTCGTTGATGCGTTGACGGGGCAGGTTGAGTAGGCGGCCCAGACGGGCTTTTTCGCCGCGCCGGGCGAGGAGCGGGATGGTGGCTTTGACGAGTTCGTTCCAAAGCGGTGTATCGCGCCCCGGGATGAGCGTCTCGCCACGGCGGGTGTGGCGCGGCAGGGCTTGCTTAAGTTTCTTGGACGCAGCGCGAGCGGCCTCCTGGGCCGCCATCGCCATCGCTTCGGCAATTAGCACCGTGGGCATCAGGCCGGCAGGGAATTGTTGCATAGGGCTCCCACGATGTAATGTAACGCAATGCGTTACAATCTGGATTTGGCGACATCGGTGACGAAGGCACGAATGTAACGCAATGCGTTACAATTAGGTTTGCGGTGCGCGGTGCGCGGGGGGCAAGGGGCGGGCGGGGTTACTCGGGCAGCGGGCGGCCCTTGGTTTCGGGAGCGAACCAGATGAGGGCGAGGCCGAGGGCGTAGATGAGGGTGACGACGGCGCCGGCACGGGCAAAGCTGCCGCCGAATTCGCGCATGAGGGCGCCCATCTGCAGCGCGCCGACGGCGGCGAAGATGCGGCCGGTGTTGTAGGCGAGGCCCTGGCCGGTCGCGCGCACGCGCGTGGGGAAAAGCTCAGGGAGATAAAGCGGCATCCAGCCGTAGAAGGACGCCGTGGTCAGGCCGGCGAGAAAGGTGAAAAGCAAAAACGCCGCGCCATAGCTGTGAATGCCGCGGAAGAGCATGGCGCACACGGCGAGCGAGCCGAGGCACATGAAAAAATACGTCGGCCGCCGACCAAAGCGTCCGCCGCACCACGCGCCGAGGAGGCAGCCGGTGATGGCGCCGAACGCGGCGATGAGGCCGGTCCAGGCTTTCGCCTGCGGTTGCAGGCCGCCGGTGAGCTGGTCGGCCCAGAGCGGGAGCCATTGCACACTGCCCCAGGTGCCGATGAGCACGATGGAGGTGAGCAGCGTGGCGATGATGACCGGTCGCGGGAGACCCGGCGCGAGGATTTCGCGGAGCGGGCGCGACGGGGCGAGCTGGGCGGCGTGTTGCCATTTTTCCGACTCAGGCACGAAGAGGCGGACGAAGAAGGTGAGCAGGGCGGGGAGCGCGCCGATCAGCACGACCCAGCGCCAGGAGTCGGTGGTGACGGAAAAGAAAATGCCGACGAGGGCGATGAGCGCGAAGCCGACGTTGGCGGAGGCGCCGATGACGCCGGCGAGCATGGGGCGGTGTTTTTCCGGCCAGACTTCCATCACGAGCGCGACGCCGAGCGACCACTCGCCACCCATGCCGAGGGCGGCGATGAAGCGCAGGCCGGTCAGCTCCCACGGCGTGTGGGCGAAGTAGGCGAGGCCGGTGAAGAGCGAGTAACAGAGAATGCTGAAACTGAGGGCGCGGACGCGGCCGATGCGGTCGCCGAGCCAGCCGAAGAGGCCGCCGCCGAGCGCGGCCCCGAGGAGGAAGGCGGCGGTGATGATGCTCATCCACGTGCCAACGAAGCGATCGTCGGCGAGGACGCCTTGGGCGGTCTGCATTTCCTGCAGCGCAGGGCGGGCGATGAGGGGGAAGAGCCCCATCTCGAGGCCGTCGAACATCCAGCCGAGCAGGGCGGCGGTGAGCACGAGACCTTGGCGACGGGAGGCAGGTTTGGTCGGGGCGGACATGGGGTGGCGGGGTGGCGCGACGAAGGCAGAGGGCGACGGAAGGCGCAAGTCCCGGGCGGGTGACGCGGTTGGCGGACTGGGGAAGTCGTTACACTAAAAAGGGCGGGTCGGAGACCGCGCCCTGCTTGTCGAGCCGCCGCGTGACGGCGGTGAGTTAGAAATTCAGGACGAATTCGGATTCGTTGAGGCGGAAGGTGACGCTTTTGTCGGCGATGCTGGTGACGCGGAGATCAACGGTTTGTTGGTCGAGCCGGACTTGGAGGATGTCGCCGACGGCGTAGTTCGAGCGATTGATCGTCAGGCGGGTCTGGCTGCCGACATGGATCACGCCCGTGATCTTGAGGCCGGCGACGGCGAGGCGCAGGAGTTGGCCGTCATCGAGCGGCGGCGCCTCGGCGTCGGTGAGTTCCTCGGGGATGGCGGCAACGATGACGCCGGCGGAGAGGGTGCCGGGTGGACGGAAGGGATTGTTGCGCGCGTTGACGAAGGTCAGGGGTTGGTCGCGGAGGAGAAAGAGCGCCTCGATGCGGCGGTTGGTGTGCTTGTAAACCTTGGCGTCGATCGGGGCGGAGGCGAAGGCGTCGGACAGGCTGAGCGCCCCGGCGACGCTGAGCAGGACCAGGCTGCGCAAGGCGCGGCCGTGCGTGGCGAGGAGGCGGAGGCTGAGGGGGCGAAGGCTCATTTTTTGGCGAGCATGTCGAGGGTGAGTTCGAGGCTGATGGCATCCTTGGGGTCGACTTTCTTGCCGGCAGGCGCGGGATTTTCCGCGTCGGCGGGGGGGACCTCGCGGGCGAGGTTGAAGGAACGGATGATCAACAGGCGCGGGCCGGCCTCGAGGTTTTGCAGAAAGTCCACGACCTGGATGAAGCTGCCGGTGACGCGGAAGGAATAGGAGACGAGCTTGTAGGGCGAATCGTTGTCGATGGCCGGGATGGAGAGCTGGTGCAGGTCGAGGAGGCGGGTGCGGGTCTTTTCCTCGATCTTGTAGAAATACCAGAGGTTTTCGGAGAGGCTGGGCTCGATGACGAGGTTGTCGTCGATGCGGCGGGTGGCCTGGCGGACGGTGGCGAGTTCCTCGCGGAGGATGGGGCCGGCCATGACGGTCGCGAGCATGGCCTGGCCTTCCTCGGTGCGCTCCCGCAGGCGGATTTCGAGGGCGTCGCGGTCATACCAGAGGTAGCCGGCGGCGATCAGGAAAACGAGGGCGACGATGCCGCTGATGGCGCCGAAGAGGAAGCGGCGCATGAACAACACGAAGCGGGCGTGGGCCGGGCTGTTCATATCGTGCCGCGGAAGCGGAAGGTGATCTCGAAATTCAGCTTTCCGTCCTCACTGATGCGCTGAAAATCGGTCATGACGATGTCGGTGAAAAGCGGGCCGAAGTCGGCGTCGATGCGGAGCTCGCGGATGTAATTGCTCAGGATCAAACTGGCGCGCTCGGACGATTCATTGAGGCTGCCGCGGATGACGATGTTGGAGGGCGTGCTCTCGATGCGGTCGATGAGCATGATCTCGGGGTGGGTGCGGCCGAGCTTGAGGATGAAGCGGGAGACGATGAACGGGTTTTGCAGGAGCTCGTAGGCGTGATCGATCTTGGCCGCCTCGTGGGTATACTCGGTCTGGAGGCGCTGGAGCTCGGCGACCTCGGTCTGCTGCTCGGCGATGCGCTGGTCCCATTCGTGGATGTTCTGGCGCAGGCCGAGATTCACGTAGAGGAGCCAGGTGGCGGAGAGGCCGATGGCGATGGTGAGGGCGCCGATGAAGACGTTGATGAGGAAGCGCGTGCCGATGACGCGATCCTCGGGCAGCTCCGCGGTGATGCGACAGTCCAGGTGCCAGTGGTCGCTCAGATTGAGCTGGTCGCTGGTATTGCTCATGGGGCGGGGGCGGCGGGCGCCGCCGGCGGAGCGAGCTCGGAAATGAGGCTCAGCGTGGAAATCCAGTTGGGCGTGACGGGCTCGCCATCGGCGGAAACTTTCAGGCCGCCCTCGGCGAAGAGGTTGAGGATATCGGGCTCGATGAGGATCAGGTCGACGGCGGCGCCGAGCGCCTCGGCGAGCCAGGTGAGCTTGGTGGGGAGCTGGGTGCAGTGAAGGGCGTCGATGCGATGGCCGGTCTTGAGCTCGAAGTGGTCGACGGCGGGCTTGAAGTGGCGGGAGATGGCGCGGGTGAGGCGGCGGCCTTGCTCGCGGAGGGCTTCGGGGGGATTTTCGAGCTGGGCCCGGGCGGTGCCGATGTCGGGTGCGTCGAGTTCCTTCATGGCGGCCTCGGTGATGGACAGCAGGCCGTGGGGCAGGGAGGCGAGCACGTGCACGCCGTCCTTGGCCAGGATGTAGAGACGGGTTTGGTTGAGCTCGATTTCGCAGACGGCGATGGCGTGGGCGTAGCCGGTCTGGAGGCGGTGGCGGCTGAGGCAGCCGAGGAGGCCGAGGGTGCTGACCTCGAGGCGACGCGGGCGGATGCCGTAGTCGAGGAGGCGGTCCTGGGTCTTGCGGATGGCGGACCAGGGCACGCCGAAGAGGAGGGCGTGGCGCGGGTTGCCATCGGCAGGGAGGAGGGTGCCGTCCATGGGATTGAGCGCGGCGACGGTCCAGTCGCGGGCATTGGAAATGCGGGCGTGCTCGGCGAGGAGACTGTGCAGGTAACCGGGCTCGCTGAGGCGCTTGGGCGTGATGATTTCACGGACCATGACCCGCTCCGAGGGATGGAAACCGCAGTAGCCGGGGTGAAACTGGCCGCGGCGTTTTTCGCCGAAATGCTTGGTGAGCCAGTTTTCGCAGGCGTTTTCGTCGCCGGCGGGCAGTTCGACAAATCCGTCCATGTCCAAGGGCTTTTCATCCAGTCGCACGATGCGGGCGAGTTGGAGAAAATTGTCCGTGAGGTTATACAAGACCCCGCTGCGAGCTTTGCGATTAAACAGAGACATGAATGGCAAAGGCGCGGGGGGACGCCACTGGTGACTGGGCGACACTAAGAGCGGGCTAACCCGCGGGCTCAAGCACTCTTAAAATATAAAGGACGGCCGGAGCCGCGGAAGGGACCCAGGTCAGAGGGAAAGCTGCTCCGTGGGGCTGGTGAGTTCGCGCCAGCTGGTGATCTGATAGGGGGTGTCGGCGCCGGTGAAAACGGTGGTGCGCAGGGAGGTGTCGTAGTGGATAGGAGTGGCAGTGGAGAAGGTGAGACTTTTAGCGGAGAAAGCGCCGTAGAGATTTTGGGTGGCGGCGCTGAGGACCTTGAAAGAGCCATTGGGCACATAGATCACGCCGTGGAAAGGCGTGGTGGTGCTCATGTCGGGCGCAGTTGAGGTTGTGTTGCTGAAGATGGCGCAATTCTTGGGTAAACCAGTGAGGTTTTCGATGCCGCCTCCATAAAGTGCCACGTCACCGGCAATAAACATCTCGAGCTTTGCGGTGGCATTATTCGTGATCTGGATTTTGGCGGATGCAGTCGAAGGTGAAGGATAGAGACTTTGGTAATAGTAACCATTGATGATGATCTGCACCGGGCCGCTCACGGTGTAGAGGCGGGAGTCGGTGATACTGAGGTTGCCGTTATGATAATAGACCTTTGTGTTTGGAGGTGTGACAGAAACATAGAGTTCGCCACTAGAGGGGAGCGACGGAGCACCGCTGGTAGACGGGGTATTGATGGTGAACTGAGGGATATGCACGTTGCGTATGACGCGGTTGGTGTCGACTTTGGTCGTAGGTGTGGCGGTGGAGATGGCACTACCGGTGACAACGGCCGAAGTGCCGAAGGATGTGCGTGGCCCGAAAGGCGAGGTGGTGGTAGACGGTGCGGCGACGTAACCATTGACGCGTCCGCTGGTGAGGGTGACGGCGGTGGCGCTGGTGTTGCCTCCAGTGACAACCGCAGCATAGCCGGCCGGTTGCACCCAATTGGAGGCATTGGAAGCAGGCGTTTTATTGGTGTTGCCCAAAATACACCGATAGAAAATTCCGCCAGAACGCACAACGTCACCTACGATATAGGGCATGGCGGGATTCCAAGTGTCGGCAGAGTTCATTAAATTTGAATCGTAACTGTCCACGACGCTCGCGGCGCTGAGCGTGATGGCGGTGCTGGCGGCCGCAGCATTAGGGAACAGCGGTGCGGGGTTAACCTCGGCGCGAAGCTGCGTGCGAATGATCTTGGTGCTGCCAGGGAGTGTCACAGTGCCTTCGGCATAGATAACCGGCGCGCAGGCCCAATAGGTGGAGTTGGGCGGGGTTTGGTTGCTGTGGGCAATGAGGCAGCGGAAAACCGTGCCTTTGTAGAGGGCGATGCTACCGACAGTATAAGAAGTGGAGGCGCTCCAATTCGCGAGCGTGACGCTGGCCCAAAAATTCGCATTGGTTGGGAGCTGGTTAGAATGCGTGCGTGCACAGCGATAGGCGGACGTGCCGTAAACGACAATGTCGCCCGAAGTGGCCGAATAATTGGTGTAAGTGGCGGCAGGATTCCAAATCGAGGGGGCGGAAGCCCATTTCGTCGTGTCAGCCTGCGGCGCACTTCCGCCAGCACTCACGGCGGCGATGCACTGAAACCAGACGCCGCGGTGATAGACCATGTTAACGGTTGTATAGGCATTGCTGGAACTCCAATAGACGCTGGCTGGGCTCGTGCTTATGTTGCGATGGTAGACCCGGGCCTTGATTGTGCCGCTGATGCCATTCGCGCCGTATTTGGTGCTTAAGATCGACTCGGAGTATTTGGCATCGGCATCGGTTGCGTCGACTGCGCCGCCGCTCAGGTCGATCCAACCAGTCCAGGTGCTGGTATTGAGCGCCACGAGGGAACGCTCCAGGCCCATCTCTGCAAACTGTGTCGCGGTGTTCGTATAAAAGGAGCGATTGCTCACGCGCATGGCCTGCACGGCCACGGCGATATAGCCGGCGAGCGCAATACCGATCACCGCCGTGAAGCAGAGGGCCACGAGCACGACAGAGCCGCGGTGTTTGGAGGCGAGCCGGCGCATCAATAGAGTGTTGGCCGGTTACGGATGATCAGGCGATTGGAGACGCCTTGATAGACCGGCGTGAGCGTGCCGTTCTTGGCTACGCCGACTTGTGAGGTGAAGAGTAGCGAGATCTGGCTCATGCCGCTGTAGGTGGTGACGGTGGTATAAGGCGAAGTGGCGTTGTCGAAGGGATTGCCGTAATCGTCGTAGTAACGGAGATAACAGGTAAGTAGATTGGCGACCAATGTGATCCGGGTGCTGGTGTCGGCGTCGACACGCGAGAGGGTTTTGGCCGGCATGCTGTAGCTGGTGCTGCCTAGCGTTACGGTCGCGGCCGAAGTGCCGCTGTTGTAGTAGTAATAGATGTGGCGGGTGCCGGTGGCGGTGGTCTGGACGAGTTTCACGCTGGCGTTGGTGGGCTTAGGAGTGGTGAGAGGTTCGATACCGTCCAGCGTGTTGGTCAACCGCACGTCCTGTGCGAGGTAGAGTAAGGTGCGGCGGGCTTGGGACTCGAGGGTTTGCTGATTCATCAGGCGCGTGAACTGTCGGCCGAGAAACAGGTAGCTGGAAATCACCGCCGCCAGGACCATGGCCGACAAGGCGGTGCCGATGATAAGTTCGACTACCGTGAAACCTGTCCGAGAGTTGATGCGGCGACGAATCACGAGCGTTCGTAAGAAAGATTCAGGCCATTTTTGCCGTAGTAATTCGACATCATGCGCGTGTAGGTCTTGGCCGTTTTAAAACCGCTGCGCTTGACCGACCACGTGACCGTAAAAATGATTTCGCGCAGCTGGCCGGCCGTGATGGTAGTGACGCTGCGGCTGAGGGCGAACGTGGCGCCCGAAGCGGTGATGGCGGTGGTGAAACTGGAGTCGATCGTGAGGGTGGTGCTGGCGGTCGGCAGGTCGTTGATCCCGGTGCTGCCATTAGTCCACGGCACTAGACGCAGCTTTTCCATCTCGTGAATCATGATCTGCGATGCGAGGGTTTGTCGGCGAGCTGTGGCCATCATCTCCGAGCCGGTAACGAGCGCCTGGATCATGCCCATGAACCCGACCACCATGATGGTGGCGGCCATCATCACCTCGACCAGGGTGAAGGCCCGGGTCTGGCGGCGGCAGGTATTTGCGTGCGGGTGGGCCATGCTACTCGATCCGAGCACTAAGGGGCGCGCGGAATTAGTCCACCAATCATGGGCGATGGGTGGAACGAGCCGGCGCGCAGAGGGGGCCTGCGTGTCCACCTCGAGCTGGCCGGCCGGGGGATGGGGTGCCGGGTTGCCTTCGGGCTTTTCGTGGGCTCAATGGGCGGAACCATGATGCTCGATTTCGGCCAGTTGCAGACGCGCGATGCCTACCAGTGGATGATCGCCACGATCCTGCCGCGGCCCATCGCGTGGGTCTCGACGATCTCGGCCGAGGGCAAAACCAACCTCGCGCCGTTCTCGTTTTTCCAGGGCGTCACGGCGAACCCGCCCACGCTGATGTTCGTGCCGGTGAACAACCGCCAGGGGCACAAGAAAGACACCGTGCGCAATATCGAGGCTGTGCCCGAGTTCGTCGTGAATCTCGTCTCGCGCGAACTCGCGGAGCAGATGAACGCCTGTGCCTCCTTGCTGCCCTACGGTGAGAGCGAGTTTGAGAAATTCGGCATCGCCGCCGCGGCGTCGCAGCACGTGCGTCCGCCACGCGTGGCGGCGGCGCCGGTGGCGTTTGAGTGCACGCTGCACCAGATCGTGAGCATCGGCGAAGGTCCGCTGGCGGCCAACGTCATCTTCGGCCGCATCCACGCTGCGCACATCCGTGACGATGTGTTGGGCGCCGACGGCCGGCCCGATGCCGGCAAACTCGATCTTATCGGCCGGCTCGGCGGCGAGGATTACACGACGACGCGCGAACGCTTCACGATCGAGCGACCGGATTGACCAGTAATCGGTTTACAGCGTTGGCTCGTCTCATTCTCAACTTGGCTCAGTTTCCCGCGTCCGATAGTTATACCCGATCCCCTCTTCCATGACCGACACCGTCATCCTCTCCGCCACGCGCACGCCCATCGGGGCCTTTCAAGGCGGCCTCGCCTCCGTCCCCGCGGCGCGGCTTGGCGCGGCGGCGATCCGCGGTGCCGTCGCGCAGGCGGGTCTGACGCCGGCCGATGTGACCGACGTGCTGATGGGCAACGTGCTCCAAGCCGGGCAGGGCCAGGCGCCGGCGCGGCAGGCGGCACTCTACGCGGGACTGCCGCCGGCGGTGCGCACGGCGACGATTCACAAGGTCTGTGGCTCCGGCCTGCAGGCCGTCATGCAGGGAGCGCACGCGTTGCACGCGGGCATGGGCACGTTTTTTGTCGCTGGCGGGATGGAGAGCATGTCGCAGGCGCCGTATCTGTTGCCGCGTGCGCGCGAAGGCTACCGGCTCGGCCACCAGCAAGTCGTCGATTCAGTGATCACCGACGGGTTGTGGGATCCGTATGACAACATCCACATGGGTGGCTGTGCGGAAAAATGCGCCGCGAAATACGCCTTCACGCGCGAGCAGCAGGACGCCTACGCCATCGCGAGTTTCCAGCGCGCCAACGCCGCGCAGAAGGAAGGCCGCTTCGCTGCCGAGATCACGCCCGTGGAGATCACCGACGCGAAGGGCAACGTCACGACCGTCGCGCAGGACGAAGGTCCGGCGAAGGTGAAATACGAAAAAATCCCGTCGCTGAAACCGTCGTTCCAAAAAGACGGCACCATCACGCCGGCCAACGCCTCGTCGCTGAACGACGGCGCGGCGGCACTCGTGCTCGCCAGCGCGGCGACCGCGAAGGCGAAAAATCTGCGGCCGCTCGCGCGCATTGCGGGTTTCGGCGCGCATTCGCACGAGCCGCTGTGGTTCACGACCGCGCCGGTGCAGGCGGCGCAGCACGCGCTCCAGGCCGCCGGCTGGGCGGTGGGCGACGTCGATCTCTGGGAAGTGAACGAGGCGTTCGCCGTCGTGCCGCTGGCCTTTATGAAGGAACTCGGCGTAGCCCACGAAAAGCTGAACGTCCGCGGCGGCGCGATCGCGCTCGGCCACCCGATCGGCTGTTCCGGTGCGCGGATTGTGGTCACGCTGATCGCGGCGCTGAAAGAACGCGGTTTGAAGCGCGGCGTCGCGGCCATCTGCATCGGCGGCGGCGAAGGCCTCGCTGTGTGCGTGGAAATCATTTAATTAGCCGCGGAGACGCTGAGACACAGAGGAACCTTGCTCCGCGTCTCCGTGCCTCCGTGGCAAAAATACCCTTACCATCATGAACCCCGATTACCTCTGGCATCCTGATAATCACGCGTGGACGCGCGACTCGCACCTGGCGCGCTTCATGCGGCAGCACGGTTGCGCCACGCAGGACGAATTGCACGCGGCCTCGGTGCGCGACACGGCGTGGTTCTGGGACGCGGCGCTGAAGGACATGGGCGTCGAGTGGTCCAAGCCCTACACGCAGGTGAAGGACGAGTCGCGCGGGTTTCCGTGGACGAAGTGGTTCCTCGGCGGCGAGGTGAACATCACGCGCAACTGCATCGACCGCCACGTGCGCGACGGCCATGGCGACGAGATCGCGCTCTACTGCGAGGACGATTCCGACAAGCCCGAGAGCCGCGGGGCCTTCACGTTTGCGCAACTGCAGCGCACGATCGATGCGTGCTGCCGGCAACTCCGCGCGCTGGGCGTGGGGCCGGGCGACAGCGTCGGGCTCTATGCGCCGATGTGCGTGCAGACCGTCGAGATCATGTTCGCCGCCTTCAAGCTGGGCGCGCGTTTCGTCCCGATTTTCTGCGGTTACGGCGAGGCGGCGGTCGTTGAGCGACTGGCGTCCTGCGAAGCCAAGGTGCTTTTCGCGGTCGAGCAGCTGCACCGTCGCGGCAAGGCCGTGGCCACGGGCGCCATCGCGCGCGCGGCGGCGGCCCGCGTGCCGAGCATCGGCCGCGTGGTGATGTTCGACACCAAGGAGTGGCCCGACTTCGTCTACGGCGGCAACTACGGCACGCCGTTTGAAGGTGTGCGGACGGCGGCGGAGGAACCGGCGCTGCTCATCTACACGAGCGGCACGACGGGCCGGCCCAAGGGCACGGTGCACACGCACGCCGGTTGCCTGGCGCAGATGGGCAAGGAGCTGCGCTACGCCTTCGACGTGCGACCGGGCGAGCCGTTCTTCTGGTTCACCGACATCGGCTGGATGATGGGCCCGTGGGAAATCATCGGCTGCCTGTTCTACCGCACGCCGATCGTGCTCTTCAACGGCGCGCCCGACTATCCGGTGTCCGACCGGCTCTGGCAGACGCTGGAGCGGTTGAAAGTCGTGACCTTCGCCGCCTCGCCCACGCTGCTGCGACTTTTCATGCGCGCCACCGAGGGCAAGGGGCCGCGCGGCTACGATCTCTCGCGCCTGCGCGTGCTCGGCTCGACCGGCGAGCCATGGGACGAGACCTCCTACCGCTGGTATTTTGAAAACGTGGGCGGCGGCCGCTGCCCGATCATCAACATCTCCGGCGGCACCGAAATCGTCGGCTGCCATCTTTCGGCGACGCCGCTCACGCCCTTGCGGCCGAGTTCGCTCGGCCGGGCGTCGCTCGGCATGGACGTCGATGTGTTCACCGACGAAGGTAAATCCGCGCCGCGGGGCACGGTCGGCCATCTCGTGTGCAAGCAGCCGGCGCCGTCGATGACGAAGAGCTTCCTGCACGACGACGCGCGCTACCTGGAAACGTATTTCAGCCAGTTCCCCAACGTGTGGTATCACGGTGATTGGGCGCGACAGGACGAGGACGGCTCGTGGTTCGTGCTCGGCCGCAGCGATGACACGATCAAGGTCGCCGGCAAACGCGTCGGCCCTTCCGAGGTCGAGAGCGTGCTCACGTCGCATCCGACCGTCAGCGAGGCGGCCGTGATCGGCGCGCCGGACGACCTGAAGGGGCAGGTGCTCGTGTGCTTCGTGATCGCCAAGCCGGGCCAGACGCCGGTGCCGGCGCAACTCGTGGCCCACGTCGCGGCGCAGATGGGCAAGCCGCTCGCGCCGAAGGCGGTGCACGTGGTGGCCGCACTGCCGAAGACGCGCAGCGGGAAAATCCTGCGCGGCACGATTCTCCGCGTTTACAGCGGCAAGCCGGCGGGTGATCTCACGAGCGTGGACAATCCCGCGACGCTCGATGCGATTGCGGCCCTCGCGAAATCAGCGTGACGCGGCGGCGGGCGCAGCCAGCTGCGCCCGCAACCAGTGGCCCAGTTCGATTTCGCTGAGCGCGGGTGGACGGGCAAAGACGCGCCAGTGCACGGTGTTCGTCATGGTTTCACCGACCGCGGGGGTGGCGAGGCCGCCGAGGGTTTCCACTTCGACGTAGCTTGGCCCGGAGAAGAGCTGCAGCGAAACCTGTTCGGCGTATTCGCCGTCGGGATAAGGCGCCACCACGTGGACGACGATCAGCTCGTCGTAGACCGCGGCGATCCATGAGCCGCGCGTGCCGACCATGTAGAGATCGTTGGCGGTGGGGGAGGGCGCGAAGCGCACGCAGCCCAGCTCCGGCTCCAGCCGGACAAACGCCGTCGGGTCGAGCGTGGGGCGCAGGTTGACGAAGGGCGCCTCGCCCGCCGCGGGCTGGCTGTCGAGCCAGCACCAGCGCGGCGGCGGGAGCTGGCAGACGGTCCAGAGTTGCAGGCGTTGCGCGCCGGGTTGCTCGCGGATGAAGCGGTTGCGGATCGCGATGCCGGGATAATCGGCCGCGAGCGTGATCTCGCGTTCGCCGCGGATGCCGACCCACGGGCTCACCTCGCTGCGCATCGTCATGCGGTCGGCGCTGCGCGCGGTCACGGTCCATGCCCCGTCGAGCGCTTCGTCAGGAGGGAGGCGCCGGCCTTTCACGGCCTGCCAGTCGATCTGCGGCCCCCACCAGAGCTTGTCGCCGCCGTAATTAACCCAGCCGGCGTGGCGCGTGCTCGAAAAAGGATGCGGGTTTACCCAGAGCAGGTTGGCCTTTCCCGGCAGGCCGAAGCCGAGGATGAGGCCGTGCGCGGGATCGATGCCGACCTCGATGTGGTCGTTGGCGAGGATGACCGGCGCGGGCGCCAAGGCGGCCGCGCCCAACGCCGCGCCGCCACACAGCAGCAGCCAGCAGAGAAAAAAACGCGACAAGGCGGTGCGCGGGAAAGCCGGCATGCCTCAGCAGAAAACCGCGGGCAGGCGGTCGCAAGCGGAAGCGAAATCACGGGCGATTTTCATGACAGGGATTGCGCGGCGCTTTGCGGCCGGCAGCGTAGCCCGGATGCGATGGTCGTCCGTCTAAGCCCAGATACGCGATGCGTTGTCCGCATTGCCCGGCTGCTTCCCATGAATGACTCGACTCCCCTGAAAACTTCCGACCGCCGCGGTCTGCTCTTCGATGCGGCCGACCTGCCGCGAATCCGCGCGAACCTGCGCGCGGCGCGCTTCGGTGCGTTGTGGCGCGAGATGTCCACGATGGACCAGGCGACCGAGAGCGATCTCGCCGCCGAGCTGAAATTTTTGGAGCAGGAGCTGCGTTTCACCAACCATGTGAGCCACATGGTGCGGGCCCGCGCGGCGCTGGAGCGCGCGGCGTTCAACTACGCGGTGCACGGCGGGGCCGACGACCTGACGCTGGCGCGCGCCGCGCTGCGCCGGATCTGCGATTATCCGAAATGGGATCTTTTCCTCGAGGGCGGCCGGCAGGTGATCGGGTTCCAGCGCGCGCCCGAGGCGGCGATTGCCGTGGCGTGTGCGCTGGACTGGCTCGGCACGGCGCTCACGCCGGAGGAGATCGCCCGCGCGGAGCAGTGCCTCGCGGACAAGGGCGCGGCGGCGTGCTACACCACGCTTTATGGCATGAAATATCCGGACCGCGTGCAGGGTTGGACGATTGATCCCGAGGAAGAGTATCCCTTCAAATTCGATTTGAGCCGCTGGCCGCTGATCCTGAATTCCACGAATTTGAAGACGGTGCCGATTGCGGGCCTGGGCATCGCGGCGTGCTGGTTGCACGGCCGGCATCCGCAGGCGGCGCAGTGGCTGGCGCTGGCGCGTTCGAGCGCACGGGCCTTCGTGGAGATGTTTCACCCCGACGGCAGCTACGATGAGGGCCCGATGTATTGGAGCTACACGGCGTCGCACCAGGCGTTCTTCGCGGAGATCATGCAGCGCACGCTCGGCATCGATGACCGGTCGCTGGTCAATTACTCCGGCACGATTCGCTATGCGCTCGCGATGAGCATGCCCACCGCAGGCGAACCGGTGGCGCCGCCCGCGGCCCAGCGTCGCGCCGCCGTGCCCTATGCGGTGCTCGAGCCGGCGCACGACATCGTGAATTTCGGCGACTCGGGCGTGAACCTCGACACGACGCTCGCCGCCTGGGTGGCACGCGTGCACCGCGATCCGCTGGCGCAGCACGTCGCGCAGCACGTCGGCATCATCAAATCGCATTGGGGCGCGATCTGGTATGACCCGGCGCTGCCGGCGGTCGCGCCCGGCGCGGACCAGTTGGACGTGCGGCTCGACAACGACTGGGTCGTGGCGCGCTCCGGCTGGGCGGTGGCGGACGGCGTGGTCGCCGTGCGCAGCGGCGGACCGGGCAACCATGAGCACGCGGACCGCAACAGCGTCATTTTCAAGGCGCACGGTGAGCGCTTGCTGCACGATCCGCTGCGCGCCGGCTATTCGCCGAAATTGGAACGCTGGAAATTGCGGCAGACCAACGCGCACACGGCGGTGCTGATCGATGGCCAGGGCCATCAGTATCACGACGGGCGCGAGGGCACGAATTCCTCGTGGGCGTGGGCCCGCATCATCGGCTGGCGCACCGGGCCGGGTTGGGTGGCGGTGACGAGCGATGCAACCGAAGCCTATGCGTTGGTGGTGAAGGATGTCATCCGCGTGTGGCGCACCGTGCTTTACTTGAAACCCGATGTGCTGGTGCTGCTCGATCAGGTGAGCCTCGCTGGCGCGCCGCGCCCGTTGCAGCTGCGTTATCAGGTTTACAACGACGACGCGCACGGCGCCGCGACGGCGGACGAGCGCGGTTTTCGAATCACCCGTCCGCAGGCGACGCTCGCGGCGGTGGTTCGCTCGGACGGAAAGTTGACCGTAAAAACCGGCGCACTCGATTTGCCCGCGGAAGAAGGCGTTTTCCCCTATGTCGAAGTCGAGTCGGCGGCGGCGAACGAACACGCGGTGCTGACGCTGGCCAGCGCGCAGGCGGGCGCAGGGCTGCACGGCCCGCTGGCAGCCGTCCGCGAAGGCGAGGGCTGGCGCATCCACGGCGCGCACAACGGGCGCAAGTGGGACGTGCGGCTGGCGCCGGGTCCCGACGGAATCCCGGCGGTGACCAGCGAGTGAACCGGTCTTGCGCAGGCGAAGACCGGTCGAGGTGGTCGGCTGCTGAGACGAACAGCGCCGACAAACCGGCTATGCGTTTTCGCTGATTTTTTCGCGGCGAGAAATTTTTCCAAAAAATCACGCGTGCGCATAGCCCGACCTGACGGGCGACCCGTCATTGGAGTCACTGGCTCCAGCATTTGTGCATGGGCCGGTTCTTATGACCTCACACCAAATCAAGACTGGCTGGTTGTTGCGGGCGGTGCTGGCCGCCCTGTTAATGTCGGCGCTTACATTGTCCGTGGCCTACGCGCAGCAAAGCGCGGCCAAGGACTCCGATGAAAAAAAGGACGAGAAGGAAGACGTCATCAAACTGACGCCCTTCAGCGTGGCGGCCGATGCCTACAAGGGCTACGTGGCCTCCTCGACCCTGATCGGCGGCAAGACGGCGCAAAAAATCGTCGACGTGCCGCAGACGATCAACGTGCTCACGCGCGACCTGATCGATGACACGGGCGCGGATTCGCCCATGGACGCGCTCGGCAAGATCGCGCCCGCGGTGAGTGCCGTCGCGAGTGAAGCCAGCTCCTCGGCGGGCGCTTACATCCGCGGCTTCCGCGCGCAAAACTGGTCGGTCGACGGCGCGACGATGCGCGGTTTGAGCCTGATCACGAATTTCAATGCCGACGCGATCGAGGTCATCAAGGGCCCGGCGTCCGTGACCTTCGGCGCCTTCGCGGCCTACGGTGGTTACGTCAGCATTCTGCCGAAGTATGCCCGCCGTAATTTGAAGAACACGGTTTCGGCGTCCATCGGCACCGACAACTACTACTCCGCCATGCTCGACGTGGGTGATGAGCTCGGCGCCTCGGGCAACCTGCAATACCGCGTCGTGGTCGGCGTGTTGGATGCGGACCGCGCGGGTTGGAACTACGATTTCAACCACGTTGAGATGATCGCCCCTTCCTTCGCCTACGACATCAGCGACAAGTCCCGCGTGCGCGTGCGCTTCGAGCTTTCGAAGACGGACGTGAAGAACAGCAGCACGGCCATGGACGCCAACGGGGTGATCGTGAAGGAATTCTCGAGCTTCGGCCCGGAGTCGCCCCGCAATCACTTCAACACCGAGACCGGCCAGTCGATGCAGACCGTCTGGGAAACCCAGCTGAGCGACGAGTGGAGCACCAAGATGAACATCTTCGGCGCCCTCGGTGAAAAGGATTTCGACCAGGTCAACCTGACCGGCGGCGCCGCGGCGACCGACTACCTGTTCAACGATTTCATGGCCCACTACTGGTGGAAGAACTTCTTCGTGGATTACTCGGTTTCCTGGAATCAACCGGAGATCGGCAACACCGGCATCAGCTCCCGCACGGTCGGCAGCCTGAGTATGGACCACTGGGACATCAGCTACCGCATCTACGACGGCAACCTGATCCCGCCCTACAGCACCCGCCGCATCAACCCGCGCAACCCGGACTGGTCGCTCTATCCCTCGACCGACTACCTCTACCCGACCCGCTACATCCTTTATAACACGGAGTGGCTCGGCGGCGCGGTCATCGAGCAGGCGTTCGGCTTCTTCAAGGACCGCCTCCTCGTGACGGCGGCGCTGCGTTTCAACTACGACAACCGCTCCAGCCACACGATCACGCGCACGCCGCAGGATCAGAATCCAGGTGGCGTCTACACCGGCGCTCCCGGCGGCACGAACATCAACGAAAAGGTCACCAAGCGCTTCGGCCTCGTCTACAAGCCCACCGAGAAGACTTCCATCTACGCTGGCAGCACCGAGGCTTTCCTCGCGGTCGGCGCGATCTTCAAGGTCGACGGCAGCCGGCTCATGCCGGAAACCGGCAAGAACGAGGAAGTCGGCGTGAAGGTCGATTTCCTTGAGGCGCTCGGCGGTAACTTCTCGTTCACCGGTGCGCTCTTCCGCGTCAACGTCGTCAACAAGTGGCGCGCCGACCCGGTCAACGTCGGTTACTTCGTGCAGGACGGTGCCCAGGAGAGCAACGGCTTCGACATGCAGGTTTCCTACACCAACCCCAAGCTCTCGGTCATCGCCGGCTACTTCAATGCCGACGGTCCGGTGGACAAGCTGACCGGCCTGCGCGCGGTCATCGTGCCGGACACGACCTGGAATCTCTGGGTGAAGTATAACGTGACCAACCAGTGGAGCGTCGGTGGCGGCTTCCGCCACCAGGGCGACACGCTCGCCAACAACCGGCTCTACACGACCGATCCCTACACCACGACGGACCTGTTCATCAACTACACGATGCCCCTCAAGGGCAAATCGCAGATGTCCTACCGTCTCGGTGTGTCGAACCTCACCGATGAGGATGCCGTCATGATCATCAGCAGCGCCGCCTCGATCCAACGCGAGGAAGGCCGCCGCGTGAAACTGACCGCGAACTACACTTGGTAAGTTTCAGTGGTTTGTAACGGAGCCCGCGACGGTGAGACGCCGCGGGCCGCCTTCCCGGGCCGGTGGGGTATGCGCCGGCCCGGGACACTTTTACGCCCGCGTGTGCTCACGCGGGCGTTTTTGCGTTTGGCAGGCCCGGTTCTGGATTGTTTTTGCCCCCGAGGGGCGAACAGACTGCGGCATGTCATCGCCTGTGTGTCATGTCCGAGGGATCACGCGCCATGCGCGTCTGAAGTGTAGTCACGCTGTTTAAGCGGAGGCGCACCATGGGTCTTCCACGCAGAGTCGTCATCGCCGGACGTTGGGTGGCGCTGGCCCTCGGCCTCCTGCTGGCGGTGGCGGCGCAGGCGGCGACGGAACCGGTGAAGATCACCTTCAACATTCCCGCCGGCGATGCGGAGGTGACGCTGCGGCAGTTTGTCGACCAGTCAGGCGAGGAAGTGATCTACTGGACCGATCGCGTGCGCGGCGTCCCCACCAACGCGGTGCTCGGCGCCATGACGGCGCACGAGGCTTTGGAAAAAATGCTCGCGGATACGTCGCTGGGGCTCGTGAAGGACGAGACTTCCGGGGCGCTGGCGATCAATCCGCGCGCCGTCCCCGGCAACCGGTCGCGCGATGGGGCGGCCCGGGCGGATCGCGCTGTCGTCAAGCTCAGCCCCTTCGAGGTCGCGGGCAGCGCTTACAACGGCTACCTCGCCTCCCGCACGTTTTCCGGCGGCAAAACCGTCCTGAGCCTCATCGACGTGCCGCAGACACTGCAGGTGGTGACGCGCGACTTGATCGACGACACCGGGGCCGTTGATCCCAACGAAGTGCTGAGCCGCATCGTGCCCGGCGTCAGCGGCTTTGCCGGTCCCTCGGGCGTCAACGCGACCATCCGCGGCTTCCGCGCGCAAAACTGGTCGGTCGACGGCGCCACCACGCGCTACCTCGGCATGATCACGAATTTCAACTACGAGGCGTTCGAGGTCATCAAAGGTCCGGCGTCGGTGACCTTTGGCCCATTCGCGGCCTATGGCGGCTATATCAACATGGTGCCGAAAAACGCCCGCCGCCACGCCGTCAACAAGATCGAGGTCGCCGCGGGCACGGACCATTTCTACAGCAGCATGCTCGATGTCGGCGGCGAGAACGCCGGCACCGGCAACCTGCAATACCGCCTCGTCGCGGGCTTCGTCGATGCCGGCCGGCCCGGCTGGAACTGGGATTTCAACCGCGTGCTCCTCGTGGCGCCCTCCGTGGCCTACGATTTCAGCGGAGATACCCGCCTGACCGTGCGGACCGAGTTCACCAACGTGGACCAGAAGTTGAGCTCTACCGCGCTCGATCGTAACGGCAGCCTCGTGGAGGGTTTTTCCAGCAGCGGCCCGGAATTGCCGGACATGAACCGCGTCAACCGCGACGAAACCCGGCTCGTGCAGACCGTGCTAACCAGCCGACTTACGGACGAGTGGAGCATGCGGCTCAACCTCATGGCCGGCAGCGGCGAGAAGGACTTTAATCAGCTGCACCTCACCGGGCAGGCCGCGGCCACGGATTATCTGCTGAATCCCTTCCAGGCGCACTACGAGTGGAAGACCCTCTTTGCCGACTACTCGGTGTCGTGGAAAGTCGAAGACGTGGCCGGCTCCGGCATCAGCAACCACCTCGTGACCAGCGCCAGCATCGACCACTGGGACATCGGCTACGTCATCTTCGACGGCACGATGATCGCGCCGGTGAACACGTGGCGCGTCGACCCGACGGCCCCCGACTGGACGGCGCTCAACTACCGCTTCACGTATCCCACGCGCTACATCGACTACAACACCGAGTGGCTCAGCGGCATCGTGGCCGAGGACCGCGTCGGCTTCTTCCACGGCAAGCTGCAGCTCTCAGCCGCCGTCCGCTGGAATCGCGACAACCGCTCCAGCTACACGCGGTGGCGCACGCCGCAGACGCAGGCCCCCGGCAGCGTCTACGTTGGCACGCCCATCGCCCCGGTGATCAACGAACGCCCTACTTTCCGCTACGGCCTCGTCTACAAGCCCGTCGAAAACATCGCCCTCTACGCCGGCTATACCGAGGCCTACCTCGCCATCGGCGCGATCTACAAGGTCGATGGCAGCCGGCTCGTCCCCGAGACTGGCAGCAACCGCGAGATCGGCGTGAAATTCGATGCCATCCCGGCGTTTGGCGGCACGGTCACCGGCAACTTGGCGCTCTTTCAGGTCGAGGTGCACAACAAGTGGCGCGGCGATCCCGTCAACCCGGGCTTCTTCATCCAGGACGGCGTGCAGATTAACCGTGGTGGCGAGGCGCAGCTCACCTATGCGAGCGACCGCGTCTCCGGCCTCATCGGGGCCTACGTTGCCGACGGCCCCACGGAGAAAAACACCAACCTGCGCGCGGTGATGGTGCCCAACCACACCTTCAATGCGTGGCTCAAATACAACTTCACCCCGCGCTTCGCGCTGGGCGGCGGCTACCGCTACGTGGGCGATACCGTCTCCAATAACCGGCTCTACAAGACCGAGCCCTTCGGCATCGCCGATCTCTTCGCCACCTACATGCACCCGTTTCGCGGGGGACGGATGACCTGGCGGCTCGGCATCACCAACCTCGCCGACGATCCCGCGGTTTATCGCATGGACAGCGCCGCCTCGGTCAACCGCGAGGACGGCCGCCGGGTGAAACTCACCACGTCATATACCTGGTAGAAAAAATTTCATCATGGCATAGCCCGTCCCGCTCGTTCATCCGTCAATATCCGTTGCCCCTTCGTGTTTAACCCCACGGCCACCCCATCCCTTCGCATCTTTTCGCCTGCGCCGGCGCCCCGCCGCGCCGGCTGGCATTGGTCGTGCTCTGGTTTCAACGCCTCGGTGACCCCGCTCGAAGGCCGCCACCATGTCTAAATCCGAACAAGCCCGTTGGTTTGCCGAGGAAGTGCAACCGCACGAATCTTCGTTGCGCGCCTACCTGCGCGGAATGTTTCCCACGCTGCCGGACGTCGATGACCTCGTGCAGGAGTCCTACGCCCGCCTCATCCGCGCCAAGGAGGTCGGCCGCATCAGCTACGTGAAGGCCTTTTTGTTCACGACCGCGCGGAACGCCGCGCTCGATATTTTTCGCCGTAACAAGGTTGTTACGATGGAACCTGTAGCCGATATGGCGTCGTTATCCGTCATAGAGGACGCGCCCAATGCTGCCGAAACCACCACCAAGCAGGAAGAACTCGAGATGCTGGCTACCGCCGTCCGCGGTCTGCCGGATCGCTGCCGCCGCGTGCTCACGCTCCGCCTGCTCTACGGCCTCTCGCACAAGGAAATCGCCGCCGACCTCGGGATCTCGGAACACACCGTCAAGGCCCAGCTGGCCAAGGGCATGCGCCGCTGTGGCGAATTTTTCGAAAGTCGTGGCATCTTGAAGACGGTTTCGCCAAGTTCATCCCCCAAAACGTGAAGCAGCCGGATTCCCCCAGTCCATCGGAACACGAAGCCATCGAGGCCACCGCTGCGGCGTGGCTTGCCCAGCGCGACGACAATCTAAGCGCGGCCCAGCTGGCGGAGTTTGCGCGCTGGCACGAGGCCGACCCGCGGCATGCCGCGGCGATCGCCCGGTTGGAAGCGACTTGGGCCATGCTTGGCCAGCTGCGGGAGTATCGCCCCGAGGCTCGCGTGCACCCCGATCGCGACCTGCTCGCGAAACCGCGGCCGGTGCTGTTGTTTTACAAGCCCGCGGTCGCGGCGGCGGCCGCCCTTGCCGCCTGTCTCGCCCTCGTCGCCGGCTGGCTGTGGCTCCGTCCGGCCGCCCTGTCCACATTCGGTGAACCGCAGTATGCGACGACGTCCGGCGGCTATCAGCGCATGACGCTGGAGGACGGCTCGGTCGTCGAGCTGAACGCCGAGAGCGAAGTGCGCGTCAATTACAGTCCCGCCGAGCGCCGCGTGCGCCTGGTCAAGGGCGAGGCGCATTTCATCGTGGCCAAGAACCGGGAGCGCCCTTTCTGGGTCGAGGCCGGGGCAGTCACCGTCCGCGCCGTCGGCACCGCCTTCAATGTCCGCCTCGGCACGGCGAAAATCGAGGTGCTCGTTACCGAAGGCAAAGTGGAGGTGGACCAGTCCGCCGTGCGCACGGCTAATTCCACCGCCCCCGGCCGCTCGTTGCTCGAGGCGGGCCAGCTGCTCGTCATTCAGCCGGCCAATCCGGTTTCCCGCCCGCAGCCCGAGCAGGTGGCGCCCGATGCGATGCGCGATGCGCTCGCCTGGCAGGATGCGCGCCTCAAGTTTTCCGACATGAAGCTCGGTGAGGCCGTGGCTCAGTTCAACAAGCACAACCGCGTGCAGATCGAACTCGCCGACGCCGACCTCGCGCAACTTTCGCTCGGTGGTGGCTGGCGCGCGCAGAACGTCGAGGTCTTCGTGCGCATGATCACGGCCGACCCGCAAAACGCGATCATCGTCGATCCGCAGTCCGATCCCGACCGGATCGTCCTGCGCCGCGCGCCCTGAGCGCCCGCGCTCACAGCCCGTTGGGCTGCGAGGCGCCGTGGACCAGCGTGTAAGTGCGGGCCTTGCGACCCTCCAGCAGCCGGCAGCGCGCCCCGGCATAGTGAATCTGCAGCGAACGCCGGCGGAATTCGGAACGGTTGGGCGGCGTGTAGTGAAACAGCCGGCTCGAAAAGAGCAGCACGTCGCCGGGCTCCATCGGCAGCTTGAGCACGCGGGATTCGTCGATGAGCGCCGGGTCGATCACGAGGTGCGGCGAACCTTCCTCGCCGGTGTGTTTGACGACCGGCAGACGGTGCGTGCCCGGCCACACGAACATGCAGCCGTTTTCCACCGTGGCGCGATCCAGCGCCCACCACGTGCCGACGATCTGGTCCAGCGGCTCGATTTCAAAATAAGCGGCGTCCTGGTGTGCGGGTTTTTCCGAACCGATGCGCGGCGGTTTGATCAGCGCCATGTCTTGCAGGACCTTGAGGTCAGGCCCGAGCAGCGAAATTAGCGCGTTGATGAGCGCTGGCGCCTTGGCGAAGGAGAGAAAACGTTCGTCGCGGAAAACCTGCTGATGGATGCCGCGCACGGCGGCGATCCGTTCCGTCGGATTCAGGCTTTCGGGCGTGCGGGTTTTCAGCACCTCCGGCTCGTAGAGGACCTTGTCGGGATTTTTCAGGATGAAATCATCGATCGTCTGCTTGGCGGCTTCGACGGTGGCGGGATCGATCAAACCGCGGGCGACGATGAAGCCTTGCTGGTAAAACTCGGCGAGCTGTTGCGGGGTCAGGCTGCCGGCGAGGGAAGGGGAATTCATGGCGCCGCCACTCTAGCGGATCCGCGGCCGGACCGCCATGCGCGTTCCGGGCGGCACTTGCACTTTTCGCTTACTGGTGGGATGCGCGAAACCGCGCCGGGCTCAAGCCGGTGTGCTGCTTGAACTGCCGGCTGAAATGCGCCGGCTCGCTGTAGCCGAGCTCGGCCGCGATCGCCTCCACGGTGTAGGGCGACTCCAGCAGCAAGCCCTGCGCGCGATCGAGCCGCGTGCGGAGGATATACTGCTTGGGCGATTGCCC
The DNA here is from genome assembly GCA_964525935.1 of uncultured Opitutaceae bacterium. Classification (GTDB taxonomy): domain Bacteria; phylum Verrucomicrobiota; class Verrucomicrobiia; order Opitutales; family Opitutaceae; genus UBA2377. Next base: position 317,839 of record CAZGJZ010000005.1, read on the forward strand.
GAAGCATTCCTGCATGCGCCGCCGAAACGTGCTCACCGACAAACCACACAACCGCGCCAGCACCGTCACGCCCGGCTCGCGCTGATCCAACGTGCGCAAGTGTTCCAGCGCGGGTTTCAGATCCTGGTAGGCGTGATTCGGCCCTTGATGATCATCAGTCTGCGGCCGGTCGTCGCGCACGAGCCAGAGCAACGCGCGCAGCAAGGCGTCCCCGAGGTCATCCGCCGCGGCGGGCACGCTGGGCACGGCATGGGTCAACCGGATGGCGGCCTGCTCCAGCAGTGGAAAGCCCGCCGGTTGAAAAACCAGCGCGGGACGAAATTCCGCCAGCGTCGTTTCCCGTCGCGCGCGAGTCAGTGCGCGGAAACGCAGCACCGAGACGCTCAGTTTTTTGCGTTCGTCCTGCCGCACACCGTAAATTTCCCCCGGCAGGCCGAACACCACGCTGCCCCGGCGCAGCGGCACCCGCCGACCGGCCTGTTCCAATTCGCCGCACCCGCCGCGCACCAGCATCAAGCGATGGTCGGTCCACGCCCGTTCAGGCAGATGCCAGCCCTGGCCGCACTTTACGGTGCTGGCGACGACGAGCTCGAAGCGGAGTTGGGACAGGTTGGGCAAAGGGGCGGAAGGAGAAAACGAATCGTGTGGATTGTCCCGGCGGTCACCGTTACCGACCGGGTTTCTGCACGATGAGATAGAGGTGTGGCTCGGGGTGCTGGTCGTATTCCAAGTGGCGGCAGACGCAGCCGAACTGGTCGATGAGGCGCAGCAATTGCGGGATGCCGAGCGCCGCGTGGTAGAGGGGCTGGCCGTGGCAAGGGTTCGTCACGTGGCCGGGCGTGTCGACGCCGCCGCTGGTGAAGATGAGCACGCCGCCGGGAGTCAGGGCGGCGCAGAGTTTTTCCAACACAGCCGGGTGTCGTTCCAAGGGGACGTGCCAGATGCTGTCCCACGCGGAGATGAAATCGTATTTTTTCGGAAACGCCCAGGTGCAGATATCGGCGTGATGGAAAATTACCTGCGAATGCTGGGCTCGGGCCAGCTCCAGCATTTTTGAAGAAATGTCCAATCCTTCGACGGCAAAACCATGGGATAGGAGCAAGGCGATGAGCCGGGGATTGCTGCCGCAGCCGACATCGATCGCGTTGCCTGTGCGGCCGAGAAATTTCAGCGCTCGCTCATGCTGGGCGATGCCATTGCTGCTGCTTGGGCCGCCGCTGCCGGTCCAATGGTGCGCGATCTGGTCATAGTTGGCGGCGGTTTGCTTGGGGTCCATGGGGCGATGCTAATTATGAATTACCCACGGAATACACGGAAAACACGGAAGTCGGAAATGAGTTCGGAGTTTTCGCGTGTGGAGGGTGTTTCGTGAAAAGAAATTTATGCTGCCGGCGGCTTGGGCAGGAGTTTGGCCACGATGATGAAGAGGACCACGACGACGAGGGCGAGGACCGCCCAGAAGAGGTAGCCGGCGTTGAGGCCGGCGAAGGGTTTGGCGGTGGCGGAGTTTTCACCGGCGGCGGCGAGTTGGGCGACTTGGCGGGGGGCGGTGAGGAGCTTTTGGGCAACGAGGCGGAGGTCGTAGCGCGGGGTGGCTGCGTTGGGGTTGCCATAGGCGAGCGTGAGTCCGTCGGTCTCGGCGACCTTGAAGATGAGGCGGACGACGGGATAAACGGCCTGCACGGCGCCGAGCGCGATGGCGGGGTTGTCACCGTTGTCGGTCTCGATCCAGAGCGAAGCGGTGGAGGGGCGGGCGGTGAGATCGAAGACGCGGGTCTCGGGCACACCGGGTTCGGGTGTGCGACTCCACGCGCCGGAGGCGAGGGTGATTTCGTAGCCGTGCCCGTTGGCGTCGGTGAGTTTTTCGTAGATCCGGAACTGGCGCTCAAACAGCGGTGTGGCGGAGGTCAGCCCGAGACGGCGGAGCGGGAGGCGGGATTGCGGGAGCGTGAGTTGCCACACGCTGACGGCGGGGCGCTTGGCGTCGGGTGTGGCTGCAGGCGTGAGCGAGAGGGAGCGGGCGAGGGCGGGTTGTTCGAGGACGTAGGGAATCTGGTGGTCGGCGCGCAGGAGGCGGAGATCGGCGAAACCGGTTTGGGCCTGCGCGAGCGCGACGGGATCGAGCTCGAGTTCCTGCACACCGGGTTGCTTGAGGGTGATGGCGCGGCGGAACGGCCAGTCTTTCGCATCGAGCGGTGCGCCAGTGAGCGGCACATCGGGGAGCGGGGCGGCGGCGAGGGATTCGCGCGGGCGGTAGTTGGGCGTGTCGGTCAGCGGGCCGGGTGTGATCGTGGTGGCATCGGCGCGGCGGAGTTCGCCAGCGAAGGCAGCGAGGTCGTAGCGCGGGGCGGTGGCCTGCGCGTTGCCGGAGAGGAGCGTGTAGGTGCCGGCTGTGGGCGCGCGGAAAAGGAGACCAACGGGATGGCGTTGCACCTGCACGGCGTCGATGGCGAGCGGGGGTGAGTCGCCGTTGTGGATGTGGACCAGCAGCTCGCGGGTATCGGGCGTGAAGGCGAGCGGAACGCTGAGTTCGTCGCGCGCAGCCGCGCCATCGAGGGCGACGCGGTAAACCGTGCCGGAGGCGACAACGCGCTCGCCGGGGACGGCGTCGCGCACTTCGCGGACGGCGACGGTGACGCGACGCATGAAGAGCGGCTCCTTGGTTTCGAGCCGGAGCGCGGCGAGCGGGGCGTGGCGGCCATCGAGCGCGAGTGTGAGCACGGTTTCGCCGGCGAATTCGTCGCGTCGCGTGATTTGGGCGCCGAGGGGAACGAGCGCGGGAGCTGGCGCCGCGGCGACGGCGAGGGAAGCGCCCGTGAAGGGAATGGCCGCGCTGCGCTGGTCGTTGATGGTGAGGCGCACGTAGGCGGCGGAACGTTCGCCAAGGTTGAACTCCAGTTTTTCCGCGCCCCATTGGCGGAAGAGCGGCACGCCCTCGTCGAGGGTGGTCCATTGGCGCTGGTCGGCGGAAAGCTCGACGCGGGCGGCCTTCAGGAAGAAAGGTCGCGGAGTCTCGAGGGCGACAGAACGCAGCTTCCCAGCGGTGCCGGTGGTGAGCGTGATGACGGTTGCGCCGGATTCCAATTTCACGGCGAACGATGCGGGCCGGATGATTTGCGGCGTGGGGATGGGCGGGCGGTCGAGGAGGTAGGCGAGTTCGGTGCCGTTGGCGTCGAGGATGCGGAGGTCGGCTTGTTGCGGGCCGGCGGCGTCGAAGGTGGCGGCGGTCGGCGTCACGCGCACGAGGCCGGGCGCGGCGACGTCGAGCGTCTGCTGATGCGCCCACTCCGTGGGTGCGAGCCCCGTCTTCGCCGAGGCTACGGCGGGCAAGGCGGCGTAGCTGACGATCGAGGCAACGCAGAGCAGGAGGCGGAGCGCGCGGCTACAGTTGGGGCGGGGGAGTTTTGTCGGAGCCATGGCCGGGGAGAAAACGTTGATAGGCGAGCGAGGCGAGGATGGCGATGACGGCTACGCCGAAGAGCGCGCCGATGCGATAGAGCTGTGCGAGATTCGCGAGGTCGTGGAAGAAGAGCTTGAGCAGGGCGACGCTGAGCAGCGCGAGCGCGGCGTAGCGGGTGGCGCGGATTTGCTGCCAGATGCCGGCGGCGAGCAAGCCGAGGGCGAAGAGCGCCCACGCGATAGTGTAGGTCATGTCGCGCGCGAAGTTGCCCGAGAAGGTGAACGTGAGCACGCGCTGGCCGGGGGCAGTGAAGTAGTCGGCGATCTCGATGTTCAGCAGGAGAAACGCGAGGATGACGCCGAGGGTGTTGAGGAGCGGCGGGGCGTTGAGGTTGAGCGTGCGTTCGCGGGGCGGGGCGAGGAGGCGCGCGCCAGCGAAGAGCGCGGCGATGGCGAGACCGTAGGCGTAGAGATACCAGTTGAAGACCGCGGTGTCGCCGCGCGTGTGGTAGGAAAGCACCGCGGGGTTGAACGCGAGACGGACGAAAGCGACGACGAGCAGCACGACACCGGTGGCGCGCAGACCGGTGTGAGGCACGCGGTGGAAAAGCCACAGCAACGCGACACCTTCAAGCGCCCATGCGACCGTGAGCCACTGGCGCTCGAACTGGATTGGGAAAATGAGCGTGATAAAAAGCAGCGCGATGCCACCGAACCACGCGAGCTGGTTGAGACGGGCGGAGTCGTTGGCGGTCGCCGATGTTTTCAGAATGGCGAAGAGGCTGGCGAGAGGTGCGACGACGAAGAGCGCGGGGATGAGACCGAGGAAATCATTCGGCCAGCCGGTCTTCGCGGCTTGGTAGATCATCCAGAAGTGGGCGAGGCCACTGATGGCCGCGACGGCCCATGGTCCGGTGAGTGCGGTGAAGCGGTTGCGGAAGATGAACGGATAAACGGCGAACAAGAGATAGAAGCCGATATACCAGCCGAGCGGACCGGCGGGGTTCCCGGGCGAAAAGTGCCGCGAGTGCCAGACGTATTCGAGCGCGGCGATGCCGGCGAGGGCGCAGGCCGGGAGCCATTCGATCACGAGGAGCCGGGCGAGCCCAAGCGTCAACACGACGAGCAGCAGGCCGAGGCCGAAGAGCATCGCGGGATTGGGCACGCTGAGCCGCGCACTGGCCATGATGAGCAGGAGAAAAGGCAGCAACGAAGCGAAGGCGGGGAGCTGGGCGCGTGCGTCGCCGAGGACGCCGGTGAGTTGCGTCTCATTGGCCAGGCGCGGTCCGAGTCGGCGCACGAGCCACAGGCTCGCGATGAAGAAAAACACCGCGAAGCCGCCGATGACCAGCAACAGCGAAGGTGGCAGCGCGAGGGCGGCGGGAACCTTGAAAATGCACACGCCGGTGGCGAGCAGGGTGAGCAGCAGCACGATGCCGACGGTGGCGAGCGAGGCGGTCAGCACGGCGAGGCCGATGGCGAGCAGGTCGATGAGCAGGATGGCGGGCCAGTAGAAGAAGGAGACGGAGTCGGATTGCAGCAGCGGCACGAGCAACAACAGGAGCGTGAGCGGCGGGAAAACCTGGCTCCACCACGTGGCGCCGCACTCCGGGCGACGGCGTTCCAGCAGCACGGGGAAGACCGTGTGCAGCGCGGCGAAGAGCAAATAGGCCACCAAGGCCCACGGGAGCAGGGCGTCGGTGAGATGGCCGGTAGTCCACAGTGCGAGCCACGCGAAGGAGGTGAAGCCGCCGGCGAGGTGCAGGCGCGGAAGGGTTTCGTCACGCCAGGCTTGGATGAGAAGCGCGGCATCGAGGAGCAAAATGAACCCGAGGCAGAGCGGGGCTTGGGCGACGACGGTGGGGTAGTTGAGGAAACAAAACGCGAACCCGAAGCCGACCAGCGGCAGCGCGGCGGCGGACCACGAAAATTCCGGGGCGGATTCGCGGCGACGGTGTGCGACGGCGGCAGCGGCGAGGTAAAGCGCGCTGAAGACCAGGCACACGACCATGGCGACGGGGGCCTTGGCGGGTTCGAGGAATTTATCCGCCCAGCCGATCATCATGATGACGGTGCCGGCGGCGCTGAGTGGCACGAGGTAGCGCCAGCGCGTCGCGAAGACGACGGCGATCAGGCCGGCGTCAAGGAGGGCGAGGTAGCCGAAGAGGCCGACGGGATTGTCCACGCCGGTGGAGAGCAGGATGGGCGTCAGAAAACCGCCGAGCATGCCGAGGAGGGCGACGACTTGGGCGGAGAGGCGCACGGCGAGCACGAAGGCCGTCGCGGTGATGAGCACCATCAGCAGGAACGTCGGCACCGTGCCGAAGAATTCGAAATGGTAGATCGACCGGCAGGCGAAGGTGACAGCGTAAAGTGAAACGATACCGGTCGCGATGAGCGTCTGCGCGGTGATGGCGTAGCGTTCGCGGTTGAGCTTTAAACCACCGACGATGAGGCTGAGCCCGAAGAGGAAGCCGAGGGCCACGCGCACTTCGGCCGGAATCCAGCCGTGATCGAACGAGTATTTGAGGAAGAACGCGACGCCGAGAAACAGCGCGAGGCCGCCGAGCCACGCGAAGAGCTTGGCGCCCATGAACTGCTCCCAGTTGATGTTGTCGAACAGGCCGGGTTTGGGTGGCGGGGGCGTATAGACGGGACCCGCCTTCGCCGAGCCTATGGCGGGCACGTCCAGTGGCTTTGCCAAAGGCGTGGCGGTGGAGATGACGGGTGGAAGGACGGGAGGAAGCGTGGGTTCGACGGAAGTAGAGGTGGCCGGAGCGATTGGCGCAGGGATTGGCGTTGGAGCAATCGGCGCGACGGGTGGTTGGCCCACCTTCGTCAAGGCTACGGCGGGTGCGTCCAGCGACTTCGCCGCAGGCGCGGCTTCGCGGAGTTTTTGGCGCAGCGCGTTCATTTCTCCCTCCGCTTCGCGCAGGCGATGGCGCAGCTCATCCATTTTGCGGCTGTGGCCGTTGATCTTAACGATGGTCCAGATCGGGAGGATCAGCAGGACCACGAGGAGGTAGAGGCCGAGCAGAACGAGGAGGGATTCCATGAGAGTGGGGCGGCTGGCCGATTAATGCCCGCTCGGGCGCCAGGTGACAAGCGCGGTCGGGGGCTGGCGGTGAAGCCGAGGATGATGCGGAAGCGGAGGACAGGATTTCATGCGCCGTGATGATAGCGCAGCGTCGGGTGGTAACGTGAGTCGATAAACCTGATGGCCGGCATCGACTAAATCGATGGAGCGGAGTGCGGTCGGGGAGTTTGTCACGTAATAGGTGACAAATCATCCTGGCGCCGAATGTAACCTATTGGGTTACATTCGGCATTGGGGTGGATAAGCAGGTAAGTAGGCCGGGTGGTGCGGGTCAGAGACCCGCACTACCATGAGGCTGCCTTGGGTATGACGCGGGTGGGTTTGACAATGGGCGGCGGCGGACGGTGACTGGCCGGACCCCGTTACGATCGATCCACCCCACTCGAATGAAGAGCACCGCTGTCGTTTTTACCGCCCGCAATCGCGTCGAATACCGCGAGATTGAAAGCCCGGAGCCCGGGCCGGACGACGTGGTGGTGGAACTGCACCACTCGTGGATCAGCAATGGCACGGAGGGCTCATTCTTGCGTGGCGAGCGCATCGCGGGCGACACGGCGTGGAAGCCGGGCGATCCGGAGCCGTTTCCCATGGTGGCCGGCTACCAGAAGGTCGGGCGCGTGCTGGCGGTCGGCGCGAATGCGAAGCGATTTGCGCCGGGCGACTGGGTGTTCGCCACGGCGAGCCGCGTGTGCGGGATGTTCGATAACCGATTTGCCGGGCACGTATCGCCGTCGGTGTGCGAGGAGCGGGCGTTGATGCCGCTGCCGCCGGGGCTCGATCCGGCGGCGTATTCGGGGCTGGTGTTGACGCAGGTCGGTTTTAACTGCGGCACGCGGCCCGGGGTGCAGCCGGGACAGGTCGCGGTGGTGGTGGGCGATGGACTCGTCGGGCAGTGGGCGGGACAAACGCTCGCGAGCCAGGGCGCGCACGTGGTGATGATCGGCCGACACGCGGACCGGTTGAGCAAGTTTGCGCGGCACGGACTCACGCTCGTGGCCGGCGCCGACAACGGCGTGGCGGCGGTGAAGGCGCTGGCGCTTGGCCCGGTGCAGGTCGTGGTGGAGACCGCGGGGAGCATGAGCGCGCTGAGCGGTTATCTCCCGTTGATGGCGCGCAACGGGCACATGGTGATCGCGGGCTTTTACCCGAAGGCGGCGGAGGTGAACCTGCTGCTGGCGCTGCAAAAATTCCGGAATTACGAAATCTCCTTCGACCTTGTCTCGGGTTGGACGCAGCAGCGGCTCGACGACACGATGCGCTGGGTGGCGGAAGGCCGGCTCGACACGCTCGGGCTCATCTCGCACCGCTTCCCGGTGGCGCGCGCCGCCGAGGCGTGGGCGCTCATCGAATCCAAGCGCGAGCCGGTGTTGGGCGTGGTGCTCGATTGGCCGGCGGCGAAGAAATCCTAAACGCGGTTCATTGTGACCACGGATTTCACAGATAACACGGATAGAACGAAAGGGTCTGCCTTGATCATCCGTGCCCATCCGTGAAATCCGTGGTTAAAAACGATCTTAATTTCCCCTCTCCAACTATGAAAGCCCTGCAAATTGAAGCGCCCGGCCGGGCGGTCTGGAAAGAAACGCCGATGCCTGAGCCGGGACCGGGCGAGGTGTTGGTCAAGGTGCTCGGTGTGACCACGTGTCCGCACTGGGACCTGCACATGCTCGGCGGCCAGCCGATGTTCGCCGGGATGAAACTGGAATATCCGTTGCGCCCGGGCGTGCCCGGGCACGAGGCGATGGGCGAGGTCGTGGCGGTGGGCCGCGGCGTGAAGGCGCTGCGCAAAGGACACCACGTGGTGGCGTGGCAGGACACGGGTCAGCCGCGGCCGGGATTTTATGCGCAATACAACGCGTTTCCCGAGGCGTCGCTGCTGAGGATTCCGGCGACGCTGACGGCGGCCGAGGTTGCGTCGCTCGAACTCGCGATGTGCGTCGAGGTGTCGTTTCAACAACTGGCGAGCATCGGTGGCGTCGCGGGTCGACGGGTCGGCATCGCCGGGCTCGGGCCGGCGGGTTTGGTCGCGGTGCAAATGGCCAAGGCGCATGGTGCGAGTGAAGTCGTGGGCATCGACATGGTCGAGAGCCGTCGCCGGCTCGCGCGGAAACTCGGCGCCGACCGCGTGTGTGCACCCGACGCGGAGAAGTGGCCGGCGGGCCGGCGTGATGAACGCTCGCTGGACGATGCGATCGACTGCACGGGGCTGCCGCCGTCGATCAGCTTTTTGATGGATCGCACGCGCCGGTGCGTGACGATCTTCGGCGTGCTGCGCGAGGACGTCGCGTTTTCGCCGCGGCATCTCTGGGGCCCGGGCCTGCTGCTGATGGGCTACGGCAACCACAACCGGCAGGCCGGCGAGACCGCGCTAAAAATGATCAAGCAGGGCAAGCTCAAGCTTGCGCCGCTGGTCACACGCACGCTGCCGTTCACGCGCTACGCCGAGGGCGTGGAACTCCTGCGGAGCAAGCGCGCGATCAAGATTCTGTTCGATCCGTGGAAGAAATGACGCGCGCTTTGCATCAGAGGTAAATTATTCTTTTCTTAGCAACGCCCGAAGCTGTTCGACTTCAATCCGACCGGACTCGTCTGGTCCGGGTTTCCCTGATGCATAATAATCACGAACGAGAGGTTTGGTTCGCTGGCACATGTTCGTCGCGATGTCTTCTTTGTGATTGTAGGCGTAAACCAAGTATTTGTCACCAAGCTCGAAGGGGTAACCGCACGATCCACTATCCATCGCAGTTAGGACTAAGACGGTTTTCTTACGAGCTTCTATGCCTTTGAAAATCTCGATGATTTCGAAACGGCAGGCGTTTTTTTCCAAGCCACCGTCGTGCCGCTGAATGGCCATCTCCACGACCCGGCCGACAAAAACGGCATCGGCCTCTGTAAGTGCATTTTCTATCGGTGGAGGAGTGTTGCAAGAGCACGCGACCGCCGGAGTCAGAGACACGGTGACGAACAAGAGAAGGCAGGTAGCGAGTTTCATGTCCTATTGTTGTTGGAGCTCACCGCGCGGTCCAGCCGCCGTCGATGGGGAGGCTGGTGCCGGTGATGGACTTGGCCTGGTCACTGCAGAGGAACACGGCGAGGGCGGCGACTTCCTCGATTTCGACGAAGCGTTTGTTCGGTTGCGAGGCGAGGATCACTTCGCGGATGACGCGGTCGCGCGGGAGATTGTGCGCCTTGGCCTGCGCCTCGATCTGGCCTTCGACGAGCGGCGTGCGCACGTAGCCGGGGCAGATGGCGTTACAGGTGATGCCGGTCTCGGCGACTTCGAGCGCGACCGATTTGGTCAAGCCGATCTGGCCGTGTTTGGCGGCGACGTAGGCGGACTTGAAGGGCGAGGCCACGAGTCCGTGCGCGGAGACGAGGTTGATGATGCGACCCCAGTTGCGGCGTTTCATGCCGGGGAGCGCGGCTTTGATGGCGTGGAAGCTGGAGTTGAGGATGATGTTTTGGAGCAGGCTCCATTTGTCCTCGGGAAATTCGTCCACCGGGGCCACGTGCTGGAGGCCGGCGTTGTTGACCAGAATATCGACGCTGCCGAATGCCGTCTCGGCGGCGGCGATGAGCGCGGCGACTTCGGTGGCGCGGCCGACGTCGGCGCCGTGATACGCCACGCGGACGCCGGTCTCGGCGGCGAGGGTGGCGCGGAGAGTCTCGATGGCGGCGGGATCGCCAAAACCGTTGAGCATGACGTTGGCGCCGGCGTGGGCGAGGGCGCGGGCGATGCCGAGACCGATGCCGCTGGTGGAGCCGGTGATGACGGCGGTTTTGTTTTTCAGCATCGGAGTTGTTTTAACCACGAATGAACACGAATAGACACGAATTTCAGGAGGGATCTCGCCGAGGTGAGAGCGATGGATGGCCTGCGGTGGGCGGTGAGACTTTGGCAGTCAGAATTTTAACCACGGACTACACCGATTCACACGGATGAAAACAGGCATGACTCAGGAGGCGGGATTGGCTTCCAGGCCGGCGAGCCACGGGCCGAGTTGGAGCCAGACCGCGTCGGGGGCGACGCCGGTGAGGCAATAGGGCTCGGGGTAGCGGCAGCGGTCGTAACAGGGTTTGTAGGCGCAGGGCTGGCCTTCGGTCCAACCGGCGCGCGGGTGGCCGGGCGCGAAGAGCGCGGGGAGTTGCGGTCCGAAAACGGTGAACGTGGGCACGCCGCAGAGGGCGGCGAGGTGGCCGGGGCCGGAGTCGTTGCCGAGGAAGGCGGTGGCGCTCGCGATGGTTTCGGTGAGTTCGTCCATGTCGACGGCGACGCGGACGGAGGTTTCGCCAAGCTCGTGCCAGAGCGGGAGCTGCCAGCGGTCGCAAAGGACGATGGGCGACCAGCCGCGAGCGCGGAGCTGGCCGAGCAACGTGGCGAAGCGCGCGAGCGGCCAGACGCGGAGGCGTTGCGAGGCGCCGCTGTGCAGGACGAGGCGGCGCGGGACGGCGGGGCGCAAGCGGGGTTGGGCGGTGGCGAGCGGGGGAAGATTGAGTTCGGCGGCGAGGCGGCGCCACGCAGCGGGACGGTGCGTGTGTTCCTCCTGGCGAAGATTGCGGTCGAGCAGCCACGCGCCGCCGCGTTGGCCGAAGCCGAGGAGACGCGCGGCACCGGTGAGGCGGAGGAAAAGGTGATCGCTCGCCAGCGGCCAGACGGAGACGGCGGCGGCAAAGCGGCGGGCGCGCAACGCGCGGATGACACCGAGCAGCCGGCGCCACGGCCAGCGCGGCAAATCCCAGCCGCCGGAGAATAGCGCCCACGGCGCGACGCATGGGATGAGTTCCACGTCGGGCGCGAAGCGGCGGAGGAGGCCGGCGGCGTTGGGCACGGCGAGGAGCGTCACCTCGTAGCGGGTCGAGGCGGCCTGCAAAAACGGCATGACGATCGCGAGGTCGCCCATGCCGCGGAGTTCGGCGACGAGCAGTGCCGGTTTGGTGCGCGGCCGGATCGCGCGGCCCTCCTTCGCTAAAGCTTCGGAGGGTGCGTCCGGCGGCTTCGCCGCAGGCGCAGTCAGTTCGTCGAAGGAGATAGCACTCACGGGAAGAGGGTTTTTCGCAGATCGGCAGGGGTGACCACGCCGGTCGTGCCGAGTTGGTGGATGACGACGGAGGCGGCGGCTTGGGCGAGTTCGAGCGCTTCGCGGAGCGGCGCGCCGGCGGCTAGGGCGAGGGTGAGCGTGGCGGTCACGGTGTCGCCGGCGCCGACGATGTCGATCGGGCCGCGCACGGGCAGCGAGGGAACGTGCACGGCGGCTTCGCCGGGGAGCGCGCCAATGATGCCGTGCTCGGCGAGGGTGATGAAAACGGCGCGGCCGTTGCGTTGGGCGAGGGACGTGGCGCCAGTGAGGAGGTCGCGCACGATGGGAACGGGTGCGACGGGCTGACCGGTGAGCAGGGCGAACTCGGCGGCGTTCATCTTGAAGACGAGCGGCGGAAAGTTGCCGAGGCCGTGGCGGCTATCGGCCATGATGACGAGATTCGGCTGCGCGCGGGAAATCTCGGCGAGGGCGGCGAGCACGGAGGCGTTGATGACGCCGGCGCCGGGCGTGCCGGCCTGGTCCATGACGATGAGGGCGTCGAGTTGCGGGGCGAGGGCGCGCAGTGAGGCGATGAGCACGGCGTCGACGGCGGGCGGAGAGGGCGTCCAGTTTTTGATGTCGAGGCGGGAGAGTTCCTCGGGTGGGCGGCCGGCGCGATGGATGAGCGGCTTGGAGTAGGTGAAGGTGAGGCGCTCGGGGGTTTGTTGAAAGTGCGCGAGGTCGACGCGGCCGGCCCGAAGGAGGGCGCGACGGAGCTCGAAGCCCTCGCCATCGTCGCCGCAGTAGCCGATGGGCCAGAGCGCGGCAATGCCGAGGGCGCCGAGGTTTTGCGCGATGTTGCCGGCGGCGCCGGGCTGGCAGCGCACGCGGGTGACGTTGTGCACGGGCAGGCCGGTTTCGATGGAGAGCTCGGCGCGCGCGGGCTCGATGTCGAAGTAGCGGTCGAGGGAAAAATCGCCGATGACGCCGACCCGCAGCGTGTGGAAACGGGCGAGGAGCGCATCGAGCCGGGGCGGGGTCATGGGGGACGACGCAAACGGATCGGCCGGGGCGCGGCAATCGCGCTTTGCATTTTTGTGCGCGGCACCCACGCTCGCCGCCCATGGTGCAGACCAGCGACGGCCTGAACGATTTCAAACCCGCGACGCTTCGCGGGGTGCCGGGATTTTTCCGCGCGGGGCAGACAGCGTCCGGCCAGTGGTGGCTGATCGACCCGGAAGGACGGCCGTTCTTCGCGCGCGCGGTGCACGGCGTGCAAGCGCCGGCGGAGACGTTGCACGATCCGGCAGCGCGGTTGCGCACGTGGGGATTTAACACGCTCGGCTGCGGGAGCGACCGGCTGTATTTTGAGGAAGGCCTCGCGTTCATGGCGGCGGTGGATTTTTGCACGGGCCCGGGGCTGATCCAGTTGGGCGGCGTGCGGCTGCCGGATGTGTTCGATGCCAACTGGCCGGAACGCGCGGCGGCGCGGGCGGTGGAAGTGTGCACGCCGCTGGCGGATCAACGCGAACTCATCGGCTGGTTCACCGACGACCGGCCGGGCTGGCCGGTGGAAGCGGCGCCGAACCGGCCGGGGTTGTTGCAAGTTTGCCTGAGCCTGGAGCCGGCGTTCGCGGCGTATCACGCGGCGTGGGAATTTGTGCTGGCGCTGCACGGCGGCCGGTTGGAATCGCTGGCGAAGACCTGGGGCGTGGCGCTGCCGAACAAGGAGACGCTGCGCGAAATGACGCGCAACGAGCAGGGCATCGCCACGCGCGGCTACGGCCGCGACGACGCGCGGTGGTCGCAGGAATTTGCGCGGCGGTATTTCGCGACGGCGACAGCGGCGATCCGCGCGCACGACCCGAACCATCTCGTGCTCGGGTGCCGCTGGGGCGGACCGGTGGGCGCGGCGTTGCATACGGAGGAACTCGCCTCGGCGGTGGATGTGCGCGTGCTGGATCACGCGGATCTGGCCGACGAGCCGGCGGTGGCCGCAGGGCCGGTGTTGCTGGCGGATTTCACGTGGGCGGCCGAGGGATTTTATGGCCGGTCCGGTGGCGCGGGCGCGGCGGGCGGCCGGCGGGCGCAGGGGCTGACCTCGGTCGAGCGGATGTTGCGCCGCGGGCGGTTGACGCTGGGTCGCGCGGTGGCGCATGCGGCGGTGGTCGGCTATGCGTGGAGCCGCTGGAGCGACCGGCCCGGGGAGCAGCCGCCGTTTGCGAGCGGGCTGGTGCATGGCAACGACGCCGAGGCGCGGGAGCACACGGAATTGTTGACAGAGATCAACCATCGGGTGGAGGAACTGCGTAGCGTCGCCATGGTCTTCACGGACGATATCCCCTCCCTATGAAACCCATCGCCCTTCTTTTGTTGGCGGGGCTCGCACTGATCGGTGCGGCCGGTTGTGCGTCGAAAACGCCGGTCACCGGCAGCGGGCCGGTGATTTTCGGCACGGTGAATTATCGGGAGCGCATCGCGCTGGATTCCGACGCGGTGCTGACGGTGCGGCTGCTGGATGTGACAAGCGCGGATGCGCCGGCGGTGGTGCTGGCGGACAAGAGCATGTCGTCGCCGGGCAATCCGCCGATCGCGTTTGAGCTGCCGTATCCGGTGCGCTCGGTGCAGGAAGGGCGGAAGATCACGCTCGAGGCGCGCATCGAGGTGGCGGGCAAGCTGCGGTTTTACTCGATGACGACGCACCCGGTGACCCCGGCGTCGGTCGAGGTGGCGCACGAGGTGTGGCTGGAACTGGTGAAATAGGCGGCGGCGGTCCGCATTGTCCGGTTGGATGCCAGAGGTTTTGCTTGCGCGGTTGTGCGCGGAGGGGCGTCATCTTTTCTCGCGATGAATCCTGCCGAACTTTCCGCGTATCTGAAGGCCCGCGTGCGCACGGTGCGCGACTGGCCGAAGCCGAAGGTCAGCTTTCGCGATGTGACGACCCTGTTCAGCGATCCGGATGCGATCCGCGTGATGGTGGAGGCGTTTTCGATGGATTGCACGCGGCTCGGCGTCGATGTCATCGCGGCGGTGGATGCGCGCGGCTTCATCCTCGGCGGCGCGCTCGCCTACCAGCTGCACAAGCCGTTCGTGCCGGTGCGCAAAAAAGGGAAGCTGCCCTACAAGACGATCACGGAATCCTACGCGCTCGAATACGGCACGGCGGCGGTCGAGATCCACACCGACGCGTGCCAGCCGGGCCAACGCGTGCTGATCGTGGACGACCTGATCGCGACCGGCGGCACGCTGCTGGCCGCGGCGAAGCTTTTCCAGACGATCGGCGGCGTGGTGGTGGGCGTCGCGGCGGTAATCGACCTGCCGGAACTCGGGGGCTCGACAAAGCTGCGCGCGGCGGGCTTCAACGTGCATGCGCTGTGCGCGTTTGACGAGGTGGAGTGATTTTCCTGCGACCCACGAGCTGCGCGCGACGACCCTTTTTCCTATTTAACGATGAGCCTGACGATCTGGTGTAATGCGAAATTCAATCCTGCGGCGACGCAGCTGCTCCACGAGGGCACACGCGCCCACCGGCTGGTGACGGCGTCCAACGCCTCGACCAACGTGCTGCAAGCCGGCGCGCCCGACCCGGCGCTCGCGACGGCCGACATCGCCTTCGGCCAGCCGGTGCCCGCCGACTGCCTGCGCCACGAGCGCCTGCGCTGGGTCGAGGTAAATTCGGCCGGCTACACGCGTTTCGACACGCCGCAGTTCATGGAGGCCTTCCGGAAGCGCGGCGCGGCGTTCACCAACGCCTCCGGCGTGTTTGCGGATTCGTGTGCGCAACACGCGCTGGCGATGATGCTCGCGCTCGGCCGCAACCTGTTGCCCTCGCATCGCGACCAGTTGACCGACCACGGCTGGCACTACGAAAAGCGCCGCTACAGCTGCCGCCTGCTGACCGGCCAGACCGTGCTCCTGCTCGGCTACGGGGCGATCGGCCGCCGGCTGGCGGACCTGCTCGCGCCGTTCGGCATGACGATCTACGCCGTGCGCCGCCAGACGCGGAGCGAGACCGGCGTGCGCATCATCCCCGAGGAAAAAATCAGCAGCGTGCTGCCGCTGGCCGACCATGTGGTGAACATTTTGCCCGACAACGACGCGACGCGAAACTACGTGAACGCGCGCCGTCTCGCCTGCTTCAAGCCCGGCGCGCGCTTCTACAATGTCGGCCGCGGCACGACGGTGGACGACAACGCGCTGCTCGAAGCGCTGAACTCCGGCCGCCTCGGGGCGGCTTACCTCGATGTGTTCGAGCCCGAGCCGCTGGCGGTGGATCATCCGTTCTGGACGACGCCAAACTGCTATGTGACCTGCCACACGGCGGGCGGTCGTCACGACCAGGACGAGGCGCTGGTGCAGCACTTTCTCTCGAACCTTGCGGCCTTTGAAGCGGGCAAGCCGATGACCGACCGGGTGGTGTAAAGGGCCAGGTAGGCGTGATTGCTGGCATGCCGTGAGGATGGCGTCCGCCTGCAATATTTCGCGGCGGTCCCAGCGGTCCCGCCCTGCCTGCCAACAGCGACCATTGTTGCGTTATTTTTGCATTTCAGGAATAACCGACCGTGCAGTGTCTCCTACCCCAGACCGATTTGAGCGGACCCGGTGGTTCGCGCAGGCGGTCGTTCAACCCAAAACAAAACCCGTTACTGTCATGACTAAATCATCCCGTCTCATCATCACCGCCGCCGCCATTGCTGGACTCTACACCGGCGCGCTTGCCGCCAAATCGTATGCGGCCGATGCCGGCACCGCCGCCCCGTCCGGTGAAAAAGCCAAGGATTCCTGCAAGGGCAAAGAAGGCTGCAAAGCGAAGGAAGGTTGCAAAGCGAAGGAAGGCTGTAAGGCCAAGGAAGGTTGCAGCGGCAAAGACACGTGCAAGGCCGCCGACGGCAAGGACACCTGCAAAGCCAAGGAAGGCTGCAAGGCGAAGGAAGGTTGCAAGGGCAAGGACGGCTGCAAGGCCGCCGAGGAAGCCAAGAAGTAAGGCGCACCGCCTGCGATTTCCCCACGGGTGCGACCGGCGGTTTTTTGCCGGCCGCGCCTTGATTTTTGGAGGCCGCGTTCACGCGGTGAGCGTGGCCTCTCCCCTGGTTTTCCCCGGTTAGCCCAGTTTTTCCTCATGCCGGCCAACGCGTTCAACGGTCAGACCAACTACGGCATCGGCCTCGGCCTGCGCGTGCCGCACTACGCGCACATCCTCGAGCGCAAGCCGGTGGTCGGCTGGTTCGAGATTATTTCCGAGACGTTCATGGTCGATGGGGGCCGGCCGCTCGAGGTGCTCGACGAAATCCTCGCGCAATACCGCGTCGTGCAACACGGCGTATCGCTCTACTTCGGCTCGGCCGACCAGCCTGATCGCGCGCACCTGCGGCGGTTGAAGGCGCTCGTGAAGCGCACGAATACGCCGTGGCTCTCCGACCACCTTTGCTGGGGCAGCGTGGACGGCACCTACTCGCACGACCTGCTGCCGATGCCCTACACGCACGCCGCCGCGCGCCGCACCGCCGAGAAGATCCGCCGCGTGCGCGACTACCTCGAGGTGCCGATCTGCGTGGAGAACGTGAGCAGCTACGCGGCGTTTCACCAGTCGGAGATGACGGAGTGGGAGTTTCTCGCCGAAGTCGTCGAGCGCGCCGACTGCGGAATTTTGCTCGATGTGAACAACATCTACGTCTCGTCGAAAAACCACGGGTTCAACCCCTACGACTATCTCGACCACATCCCGCACCACCGTGTCGGCCAAATGCACATCGCAGGACACACGAAGTTCGAAAAATACCTCCTCGATACGCACGACCACCCCGTGCTCGACCCGGTGTGGAAACTTTATGCCCATGCCACGCAGCGCTGCGGTGTGACCGCCACGCTCCTCGAGTGGGATGACAAGATCCCTTCCTTCGACGAAGTGCACGACGAAGCGCTCAAGGCCAACGCCTACCTCGGCGGCGCCCGCGCAGCCCAAGCCAAACGCCAGGCCAAACCCCAAGCCCATGTCGACGCGCGCGCCTGAACGCATTCGCAGCACGGCGGACCTCCGCGCCTTCCAGCGCGTGATGATGCAGGCGGTGACGCGTCCGCTCGCGCGGGGTCAGCGCGCCTCGCGCCGCTGGACGGATGGACGCCCGGCGGCCGACGTGATCGGCACGTTTTCCGCGCCCAACGACCGGCTCTCCGGCCTGGAGCGCATCGAGATCTACAACCGGATGTATTGGTTCCGCACGCTCGACTCGTTGCACGAAGACCTGCCCGGCCTGCGCGCGGTGCTCGGCGCCAGGAAATTCATGCGGCTCATCGAGGCCTACCTGGTTAAAAATCCCTCGCGCTCGTTTACGCTGCGCGATTTGCCGTCGCGGCTGGAGGCTTTTATCCGCGCCACGCCGCGGCTGAGCGCGCCGCACACGGCGCTGGCCGCCGACATGACGGCGTTTGAATGGGCGCAGATCGAATGTTTCGACAGCGCGGCGCTGCCGGTGATGACGACCGACGATCTCGCCGACCAGCCGCCGGCGAAACTGCGGCTCGGCCTGCAACCGCATCTCCGCCTGCTGGCGCTGCGTTATCCGGTGGACGACTACGCGATGGCGGCGAAACAAAACGCGCTGCGCGCCGATGCGAGCAACGCGGTCGATGCGGCGCCGCCGGATAAAGCGGGTCGGACCGCGGTGACGCTGCGCCGGCCGAAGCAGGCACGCACCTTTCTCGCGGTGCACCGCCGGGAAGGCCGCGTTTTCTACCAGCAGCTCGATGCACCGGCCTTTCGGATCCTCACCGCGCTGCGGGCGGGACGCACGCTGCCGCAAGCCGTCGCCAGCGCGGGCCGCGGCGTGACGGCGGCGCAAGTCGGCGAGTGGTTCGCGACATGGATGAAGCTCGGCTGGTTTTGCCGATCGAAAAAACTTAAATTCCACGACCCAATTTGACCGAGGATTACACTGATAGCACCGATCTCAAACCCCATGAACCTCCTCACTCGTCTCGAAACGCTCCTCGTTAAAATCGGCGGCTGGCTGCAATCGCCGCTGTTGCTCGTGCTTCGGCTCTACTGGGGCTGGTCGTTTGCGCAGACCGGCTGGGGCAAGCTCATGCATCTCGAGCGCACGGCGGGCTACTTTGCGAGTCTCGGCCTCCCGGCACCCAAGCTCAACGCCATCATGGCCGGTGGCACCGAATGTATTGGCGGCGTGCTGTTGCTGCTCGGGCTGGGCGCGCGGCTCGTGAGCGTGCCGCTGATCTTCGTGATGGCGGTGGCCTATGCGACGGCGGACAAGGAAGCGGTGCAGGCCATTTTTTCCGACCCGGAAAAATTCGTCACGGCGGCGCCGTTCCTGTTTCTGCTGACCGCCGTGCTGGTGCTCGCCTTTGGCCCGGGCCGGTTCTCGCTCGATGCGTGGTTCGGCCGGGCGGGCGCGGGGAAGTGACGCCGTGCCTTAGGGCTGGGCGGGCGGATTAAAGAGCGCCTCGTAGGCGGCGACGATGGCGCCGAGCAGCAGCGGGATCGTGAAGATCACGCCGATGATCAGGCCGAAGAAGCCCAGCAGCGCGATGATACCGCCCAAGAGGCAGACGACGAACACGCGGAACCACTGGCGCGTGACCACGCGGCGGCTGAGTTCCATCGCGGTCCACGGGCCGATGCGTTTGTCGACGATGAGGAGAAAGGTGAACACCCACGAGATCGACAGATAGAACGCGATCAAACCGCCCACGAAGCACCCGGCGAGGGCGAGCGGGCCGAATTGAGGAAACTCCGGCGGGGTGTTGTGGCCCGCCGCGGCGGCCTCGACGATGGCCTTCAGGAAGGCGAAAAACACCGGTCCGGCGAAGACCATGAGCACGCCCACGAGGAGCAGCGTCGTGAGGAGCCCGCTGATCATCAAAGGCACGAAGGCGCGCGAGAAGCCGGCAAACGCGTCGCCGAGCTCACGCGGTTCGCCGCGGTATTTGCCGAGGTAGTAATAGTAGAGGCCGCCGTAGAACACGCCGTTGAGGAACAGGCCGGCGATGCTGCCGAGGATCGGAATCATCCCGATCACCATTTGGATAATGAGGAGGAGCAGCGTGACGCCGACCAGCGGGAGAAAGTTGTTCTTCCACAGATTGAAGCTGCCGTCGAGGCAGCCGAAGATGTCGAGCCGGTTGCCGCGCGCGTGGAGTTCGTCGGCGTGGGCCTTGGCATCGGTGATGGGCTCGCCGCGATCGGCGCCGGGCGCCGCGGCGGGAGCGACCGCGGTCGCAAGCGGGGGCAATGGGGCGGCCGATTCGTTGAACTCGGGGAAATCGCCGAGGCGGCGCCATTCGGGGTCGTTGATTCTTTTCGCCTTCGTCTCGAGGTTGGCCCGGCCGCCGCTGATCCACGAGCGCACCTGGTCAGACGTCACAGGGCCGTATTCTTTGCCGTCGCCGCCAATGATGGTGAACATGGCGGCCACGAAAGCGCGGCCGCCCTCGTGGGTCAATCATCGAGGGCGGCGGGGGAGTTTGGGGCCGGCGGCTTATTCCCGCGTTTCGAAGCGGTAGCGGGCGCGCTGGGCCTGGCTGATTTTCTTCCACGACGCGCGGTCGGCGCGGGCCGCGGCGGCATCGGCGCGCCGGGCGGCGTAGGCCTGTTCGCGCTGGAGTTTTTGATAACTCTGCCAGCGCGCCGCATCCAGCGAGCCGTCGTCGAGGGCGGCCTGCACGGCGCAACCGGGCTCGGTGGCGTGGCGGCAATCGTGGAAGCGGCAGTGCGCGGCGAGTTCGGCGATGTCGGCAAACGCATCCTCGACCGCGGAGGCATCGGTGTCCCAGAGCTGGAGTTCGCGCATGCCGGGGGTGTCGATCACGAGCGCGCCGGAGGGGGTGACGAAGAGTTCGCGCCGCGTGGTGGTGTGACGGCCCTTGTTGACGGCGGCGCTGATCCTGCCGGTGAGCTGCCGGCCGTCGCCGAGCAGGCGGTTGATGAGGGTGGATTTGCCGACACCGGACGAGCCGAGCAACGCGATGGTGGCGCCGGGCCGCAGCCAGGGATCGAGCGCGGCGAGCCCGGTGTCGCAGGCGGCGCTCAACGCGACGACGGGTGCGCCCGGGGCGGCGGCGGTGACTTCGGCGCAGACGGCGGCGGGATCGGCGTGCAGGTCGGATTTGTTGAGCACGACCACGGGTTGCGCGCCGCTTTCCCAGGCGAGGGCGAGGTAACGCTCGATGCGACGGAGGTTGTAGTTGTGATCGAGCGCGGTGAGGAGGAACACGGTGTCGAGGTTGGCCGCGACGACCTGTTCCTCGGCGAGCGGACCGGCGGCGCGACGGGAGAATTTCGTGCGGCGCGGCAGCACGGCGTGGATGTCGGCCTGCGCCTCGCCGGGACGCGGGCGCACGACGACCCAGTCGCCGACGGCCGGCAATTCGGCGCGCGCGGTGGTGGCGTGGAGCAACCGGCCGGTGCAGACCGCCGGGATGAGTTCGGGGCCGAGCCAGACTTCGCAGGCATGCCGGTGTTCGCGGGCGACACGGGCGGGCAGGAAACCGAGTTCGGAATAGGGCTGGAAGTGACGGGCAAAGCCGTCGTCCCAGCCGAGGGAGGAAAGAGTCATTGGAAACGGAAAACGAAACAGCAGTGAAAGAAACGGGAGGTGCGGACAGGCAGCGCCGACGCCAGCGGCGCCGCGCGAAAACAAAAAAGGCCGCCCCGTGGGGCGGCCTCAGTCAGCACCGGCGGCGCAAATCAAGCGCGCGCAGGCAGGGCAACCACCACGGATGGGCAGGGGAGCATGGAAACAATGGTCTTCATGGGATGCGGGTGGTTGAGGGTTAAAGGGGCTTCGTCGCCAAAGCAGTTCGCCGGCCAGAAAGCCGGCCGCGCCGGCGGAAGTCAACCGCCCAAAGCGCCTGCGAACCGGCGCCAGCCCGCCCGGTTGGCCTACGCACGTTTACGTAGATGCGAGAATGGCATCTCCCTTGCTCGAAGCGCACCGCCTGCGCATCTCGGAGGCGTCCACTTCAATCCAAGGTATATTCCCCATGAAACTCCCTGTCCGCTTCCTCGCCCTTACCCTGTTGACCCTCACTGCTTCCTCCGCGGCTTTCGCCACCAGCGCCGCTGATATCGTCAAGGCCCAGAAAATCCTGACCACCGTCATCGAGCTTACGTCGAAATACCAGGCGGCCACCGGCCACGTCACGGCGCCCACGCCCTTGGCGAACGCCAACGGCAAGTTTCTGATTCCCTACAGCGCCGATGGTCAGCTCACCGAATGGGCCAACAAGACCCTCAACACCCAGCTCGGCGCCGCGGTCGGCGCCAAGGTCGGTGAGGAAGCCGGCAAGCAGCTCGCCTCGCGCGTTCCGTTTGGCGGTCTCGCCACGGGTTTGATCAAGAAAAAGGGCAAGGAGATCGGCGCCGTGGCAGCGATCGGCGGCCTGGACTACATGAAGAAGACCTCCGCGATTTCCTTCAACGACCTCGACGAATACGCCGTCTACCTGCACGTCACGCACGCCAGCGGCAGCGACTACACCCGCGCGCTCGCCGCGGCCATGGCCGTTTATCCCGATCTCGAGAAGCGCTACGACGACGCGGTCAAGACCGCCTACCAGAAGGCGGAGAAGGCGAACAAGGTCGCCACCGCCACGACGAAATAATGCGCCGGCATCCATGACGCAGCCGGGGTTTTTTCCCGGCGGCAAAATCTTGCCTAGACCCGGATAACCCCGCTTATCTCCCCGCCCGCCTCCCCCCGGCGTTTTTTCGGTTATCTCACAGTTCGACGAAACATTTCCCGCATTTGCCAGACGCAGTCCGCGCCCCGTAATGCGTTCAACCTGATTCCCAAACGGTCATGTCTACAAAACTAAAGCTCGCGCTCTCCCTCCTTGTGCTCGCCCTGGGCACGCTCTCCGTCCGGGCCGCCGCCCCCGTCAAAACCGACAGCCCCCTGGTGGCGATCTTCGTTACCAACCGTGCCGGCGAAGCGGGTGCTGACCAGCTCGGTGCGCTCGAAGACTACATCACCGGCCGCGTCACCGACGTCGGTGTGCAGGTGATCAGCGGCGAGACCGCGCTCAATGCCGTCAGCAGCCTCGCGCCCGGCGCGAAGGAAACCGCCCTCGATGCCCAGCTCGCCCAAGGCACCTCGGCCGTCCGCCTCGCCCAGACCCTCGGCGCCACCCACCTGCTGCAGGTCAGCATCACGGGCTTCGATTCCAACAAGCGCACCGTCGATGCCTACGGCGTCAAGACCACCAATGACGAGCGCACCGTGCGCGTCACCTACAAGATCCTCGACGGCAACACCGGCGCCAGCCTCGCCGCCGACACCGTCCGCGCGTCCAAGACCGTCCAGCAGAGCGACGTTTCCGGCGAGTCGCTTTCCAATGTGATCAATCCGCTCCTGGATGACGCCGCGGTGAAAGTCGCCGCCAGCCTCAAGCGCCAGCTCGAGCGCGGCCGCATCACCGTTTCCGAAGGTGCGCAGGGCCTCGTTGCCATCACACTCACCACCGAGCTGGCCGACGTCTACATCCCCGATGTGCGCATCGGCGTGGAAAACACCGTCACCATCTCCGAGAGCAAATACAAGGTCTCGGCCCTCGCGGCCACCGTCGAGATCGACGGCATCGCGGTCGGCACCGCGCCCGGCAAGATCGAGGCCAAGCCCGGCCTGCACAAACTCCGCGTCATCCGCGAAGGCTTCAAGCCTTGGGAACGCACCGTCAATCTCTCCAACGGCCAGAAGCTCAACGTCGCGCTCGAGATGAGCGAGGCCGGCTACGCCCGCTGGCAGAATGCGACCTCGTTCCTCAACGAGCTCAAGAACGGCGCCAAGCTCACCGACGGCGAGGTCAAGGTCCTCGAAGGCCAGGCCAAGATGCTCGAGCAAAGCGGCTTCAAGGTCGACACCAAGGACGCACCGCAGATTACCAACAAGTCGATTTTTTGATCCGCGTTATCCCGACAACCTGCAACCCACTCCTCCCATGAAACTCGGACGTTTTTTTGTTTTCCTCGCCACCGCCGCGCTGTTCCTCATGCCTGCCGTCCAGGCCCAGGAAGCCGCCGGCAAGAAGAAGCTCGCGATCACCAAGATCGCCAGCACCGACGCGCTCGCCAAGCGCATGGCCAAGCAGGGCGTGAGCCTCTCGCTCGACAGCGTGCTCGAGGCGCTCGACGCGCAGGTTTACGACCGCGTGCTCAACACCCGCCGCTTTGAAATCCTCGAACGCTCCGATGCCGATGCGCTCGCCAAGGAAAGCTCCGCGACCGGCGAGTCGTTCGCCTTCAACAAAGCCGACTACATCCTCACCATCCGCGTCGACTCGTTCAACGACCGCCTCGAGGAACGCCGGCTCGCCTCGCTCGGCAAGACGATCCGCGCCCGCGTCATCGAGCTCTCCGCCGTCGCCAAGATCACGGAGGTCGCCACGCAGCGCGCCATCGCCAGCACCAACTTCAAGGTCACCAAGCGCGACTCCGAGAACCGCTCCGAGAACACCACCGCCCGCGTCGGCGAAGGTTCGGACGACCTCCTCATCCAGGCGGTCAGCGACATGGCCGGCAAAATTGCCGTCCGCGCCGCCGACACCGTTTCGCCCGCCCGCGTGATCGGCAAGCGCGACAAGGTCGTCACGATCAATCGCAACGACCAGTCCGGCATCAAGGTCGGCCAGACCTGGGAAATCTTCGTCCTCGGCGAGGAAATGGTCGATCCCGACACCGGTGACAAAAGCCGCGAGGAAGTGCTCGTCGGCAAGGTCAAGGTCACGCGCGTGACCCCGCAGAATTCGCAGGCCGAGGCCGTCGAGGACACCGGCATCGAGCGCGGCTCCGTGGCCCGTCTCAGCGAAGACGTCGAAGAGCAGGAATAATTTCTCCCCCCGTGGCGACTGCGTCCGCGCCCGTCGGACGCCTGGCATTTCCATTCCATCCAGCATGAACAACACCAAATCGCTCCAACGGGGGCGCCGGGCAGGTCAGGTTGCGGGGGCGTTTGCGCTCCTGTTCCTCGCCGCCGGCTGCCAAACCTACGAACAGCAGACCCAGCAATTCACGCAGTCGACCAAGAGCGGCAGCCTGGTCACCGCGGTGACCCAGATTGACAAGCAGGTCGCGGCCAATGTCGGCGGCAAAGACGAACTCGTCTACCGCCTCGAACAAGGCGCCACCTTGCGCTCGGCCGCCCTGGCGGATCCTTCCGCAGTGCCCGACATCCGCCCGCCGGTGGCCGCGCCGAAGAAAGGCGAGCCGCCCGCCGAACCACTCCCGCCGCCAACCGCGGCCGAGGTGCGCACGCATTATTACACCCGCTCGATCGAGGCCTTTGACCAGGCCGAGGCCAAGGTGAACACTTGGGAAGAACAAGCCAAAGTGAAGATCGGCTCGGAATTTGGCGCCGCCCTGTCCAACCAGGCCAGCCTGCCCTATCGTGGCCGCGCCTACGACAAGGTGATGATGAACACCTACAAGGCCCTCGACTACCTCGCCCTCGGCGAGAAGGACAAGGCCCGCGTCGAACTCAACCGCTCCCTCCAACGCCAGCGCGATGCCGTCGAAGCCAACGAGAAACGCATCGCTTCCGCCGCGGCAGACGCCGAGAAGGCCCGCAGCGGCGAACTGAAGGATGAAAACGGCAAGTCCGCCGCTTACGATTCCGACAAGGCGCTCAACGACCCCAAGACCGGCCCCGCGCTGCAAGCCGTGCTTAACGAATCCACCGCGTCGATGAAACCCTACGGCGACTACGTCAACCCGTTCTCCGTGTTCCTCGACGGCCTTTTCTTCACCGTGCTCGGTGAAGGCGGCTCCGACCTCGAACGCGGCCGCAAGTCCTTCGAGCGCGTCGCGTCCATGGTGCCGGAAAACGCCTACGTGAAGGCCGACCTTGAGGCCGCCTCGCTCGCCGCCGAAGGCAAGGCGCCCGAGAACGTCACTTACGTGATCTTCGAGACCGGCACCGCGCCTTCCCGCACCCAGCTCCGCGTCGACATCCCGACCTTCATCGTCACGAGCAAGCTCGCCTACGTCGGCGCCTCGTTCCCGAAGCTCCAGTTCAACGGCGACTACGTCGGCGCCCTCGGCGTCACCGCCGGCGACCAGACGATCACCACCGCCACGGTCTCGAGCATGGACAGCGTCGTGGCCAACGATTTCAAGAACGAGTGGCCCTCCGTCGTCACCAAGACCCTCATCACCACCGCCACCAAGGCCATCGTGCAGTATGGCGTGCAAAAAGTCGCCGAAGACCGCGGCGGCATGTGGGGCGGCCTCATCGCCGGTGCCGTTATGGGCGCCGTCAACGCCTCCACCAACATCGCCGACACCCGCACCTGGACCTCGCTGCCCAAGGAGTTCCAATACGCCCGCCTCACGACCCCGGAAAACCGGGAGCTCACGCTGGTCGCCGGTGCGGAGCAAAAGACCGTTACCTTGGAACCCGGGGCGGTTAATGTTGTATATGTGAGGTCCACCTCCGCGACAGCCCCGCTGCTCGTGACCACCTTCGTGCTCAAATGAAAACCATGACACCCTCCTCCCTCCGCTTCGGCGCCGCCTTGCTGGCGGCCGGTCTCGCCCTGGCCTTCACCGGCTGCGCCACCAACGTGAACACGTATGAACGCGCCGAATCCCAGGCCACGCCCAACTACGTCGCCGACAAGCGCGTGATCACCGACAACACGCTTGCAGGCACCTTCCGCGTCGTGTCCATCAACCAGGGCACGGTCTCGGGCAACCTGCTCAAGGTCCAGGCCACGGTGGAAAACCTGAAGAGCAAAACCCGCACCCTGAACTACAAGTTCGAGTGGGTTGATGAAAGCGGCATGGCCGTCGATTCGCCCAACGAGACTTGGAAGGCCATCCTGCTCCAGGGCCGCGAGACGCAGACCATCTCGACCGTGGCGATTTCGCCGCGCGCCGTTGATTTCCGCCTCAAGTTCCGCGAATAAACCTTACGTCCTCCCTTCCTCCCATGAACAAGATCATCTCCACCAAACTCCTCAGTGTCGTCGCCGTCGGCGCGCTCCTGACGCTCACCGGTTGCGAAACCGTTCCCGAGACCCGCACCGTTGACGCCAAGGGCCCCGAGGCCGTCAACACCGCCGCGATCAACTCCCAGGATTGGGCCAACGCCGCCGACCAGCTCGTCGCGTCGCTCCTCTCCGGCGGTGCGCTCAACAACGCGCCCCGCACGCCCGCCGTGCTCGCCATCGACCGCGTGATCAACAACACGCAGCTCATGGTCGACACCGACCTCCTCATCAAAAAGATCCGCGTCGCCCTGACGCAGACCGGCAAGATCGCCATCACCAACACGATGGGCCTCGGCGAACGCGCCGTGGTGGCCAGCGAGGCGGCCGAGCTCGAGGAGATGCAGAGCGGCAAGAAGCAGAAGACGCTCGTGCCCGACTACACCCTCTACGCAAAGCTCATCCAGCAGCGCGACCAGGGCACCAAGTCCGTGCAGAACACCTACTCCTTCCAGATGTCGCTCGTCGAGACGAAGACCGGCCTCACCGTCTGGGAAGAGGAAAAGTCGATCGCCAAGCAGACGAAGAACAGCAGCTCCGTCGGCTGGTAATCCGCTTCCGCCCACGGCCAGATTTCAAGGCGCGCCACCCGGCGCGCCTTTTTTATTTCAGAAGGAAAACGTGGAAATCAGGAAGATTGGAACAGCCGGGTTGGTATTTCCGGCTTTCCTGATTTCCACATTTTAAAGCCAGCGTGGTCTCAGTCCTCGCCGATCACGGCGGGGTGCCGCGCTTGATCAGATCCGCCTGCCCGGAAACGAAAAACGCCCCCGGCCGGTCCACGAGCCGCTGCGGCTTGTCGGTGGTGGCTTGGTCGCAAGCGTCGGCATCCGCGTATTCCATGAAAAAGCCGAGGCGCGGCCGGTCGGTGTGGTTGAGCAGCGAGCGGTGCAGCGTCAGCCCGGTGAAAGCGACCGCTTCCCCCGCCTTGAGGATCGCCGGCACGCCGTTGCCCTCGACCTGCACCTGCAAGTGCCAGCTCACGCCGCTCGCCTCGTGCGGCAGCAGCCCCTGCTTGTGGCTGCCGGGTGCGACGTAGACGCAGCCGTTGCGTTCGTCCACGTCCTCCAGTGCCACCCACACCGTGATGTTGGTGGCGGGCAGGATGCCCTTGGCGTAACCATTGTCCTGATGCCAGGGGAAGACGCTCTTGCCGGTCTTGCCGTCGGGAAACTTGGTGACGAATTGCGTATACCAAAAGATGACATTGGGCCCGATCAACTGGCGCATGGCGCCCACCTGCGCGCCCTCGAGTCCGGCGCGCCGCACGGCGGCGGAGTAGGCCTGCACTTGGCTGCGGAAAAGCGTCTGGCCGGTAAAATTCTCCTGCGGCCACACGGGCGAGGTGCGAAACCGCAGCTCCTCGCGCCGCAGTTCCTCGATCAGTTCATCCGGCAGAATCTTGCCGAGCAGCAAGTAGCCTTCCGAGTGGTAGCGCGCGATCTGGTCCGGGGTCAGGACGATCATAAAAAAATGGCCCGCCGGGGTGGGCGGGCCGTTTAAGGGTTATTTCGTTTCGATCGGGCGACCGTTGGTGTCGACCTCGATCTCGACCGGCACCTGGATCTTGCGACCGTCGGAGGTGGTCTCGGTCTTCCATACGCGCACGACGCGGCGGTCGTTGGTGAAAGTCTTTTTCGTGGCGGCGGCGGCGCCTTCGCCTGCACCGACGACAACGCCGACGACATTGCTGCCGACCGCACCGACGGCGGCACCGACAGCATTGCCCACGGCCGGGCCGGGAGCTTTTGGATTGGTGATCCGGGCATCGGTGCTGGTAGCGCAGCCGGTCAAGAGCAGCGCGGAGCTAGCGAGGGCCAGGATGGTAAGTCTGGTTTGGTGTTTCACAGTGGTGGTGGGACCCGAACGTGCCAAAAAGGTGCCTTCGCGGCAACTCCGAAGCGGGGAAACGACTTAGGGCAGGTCGATGCTGCGCTCGGCCGGTTCGGGGTTCTGCCGGTAGAACAGGGCGGTGTGGCCCACGGCCCCCACGCAAACGCAGCGGCCCTCGTCGGCGATCTGGGTGCAAAGGGCGGCGCGCTCCTCGCGCTCGGCGCCCAGGAAGCGCAATTTCACCAGTTCGTGGGCGCGCAGTTGCTTTTGCAGTTCGGTGAAGAACGCGGGCGTCAGGCCGCCCTTGCCGAGCTTGAGTGCCGGATCGAGTTGCTGGCCGAGTCCGCGCAGGTGCGTTTTCTGCGCACCGGAGAGAGGAAAGTCATACATGGGGCCGGAGGCTCACGCAAAGCGACGCCGACGCCAAGAGTGAATAAACGGCGCGTTAAACCGCCCTGGCTTTGCCCGCGTCGAAGCAATCCACGGGCAGCTCGCGCCACTGGCCGGCGGGCAGGTCGCCGAGCGCGAGTTCGCCAAAACGGGCGCGATGCAGCGTGAGCACGGTGAAGCCGCAGGCGGCGAACATGCGGCGCACCTGGTGGTATTTTCCCTCAACCAGCGTCAGCTCGGCTTCGCGAGCGGAGGTGAATTTGAGTTCCGCCGGCAGGCAGGCTTCCTTTTCACCGTCGAGTTGGAGCGTGCCGCTGGCGAAGCGCGGGATGAGGTCCGGCGTGAGATCACGGTCCACCGTGGCGCGGTAGATCTTCGGCACCTTGTGCTTGGGCGAGGTCAACCGGTGCACGAGCTCGGTGCGATCGGTGAGGAGGAGGAGGCCGCTGGTTTCCTTGTCGAGGCGGCCGATGCTCGTGATTTGCGGGTTGCGCTGGCGCCAGCGGAGCGGGAGCAGCGAGTAGACGTTGGGGCCTTCACGCTCGTCATGCGAACACACGAGGCCGGTCGGCTTGTGCAACAACAGGAGCAATTCGCCGGGATGGTCGAGCGGCTCGCCATCGATGCGCACGTCGGCGGCGAGCGCCTTTTGGCCGAAGTCGTCGGCGACTTGGCCGCGCACGGTGACGCGACCGGCTTCCACCCATTCGCGCGCCTCGCGGCGGCTGCAGTAACCGAGGTTGGCGAGAAGTTGATCAATCCGGCGCATTGCGCAGGGAACTAGCCGCGGGCTGGCGGAAAAGCCACGAAAACAAATATCCGGCTATTTGTTTGTGCCCTGCAGGCCTTTTTGCGGCCATGCCGGTCGTTTATTTTGCATGAACTGGTTGTTTTCCATCCTCGCCGTGGTGCTCGCCGCAAGCTCGCTGCTGACCGTGCTGGCTGCGCCGAACTACCGGTGGGCTTGGAAACTGGCGATTCTGGTCGGCGAATTCGGCCACTGGCTCGTGCTTCTGCCCTTGGGACTGGCGTGGTTCGCGGGTTTCCAGATCGATGGCGCGTGGCGCGCGGTTACGCTGAGCTTATGTGCGCTGGCGGTCGTGGGATTGCTGCGCCCGGCAGTCGGCGCGTGGTGGATCGGCCGTGAACTGGGTGATGGGGCGTTTTCATGGGCGCGACTTTACGTGCACGCCACGCCGCCGGTGGTCGCGGCGCGGACGGAAGTTTTTGCCCGGCCGGAAGGCGTCGACCTGAAGCTGGATTTTTATCCCGCCAGGCCCGCCACAGGAAAGGCCGCGAGCCGCCCGCCGGCGTGCATCGTGGTCATCCACGGCGGCGGCTGGGATGGCGGCGACCGCACTCAACTGGCCGGGTGGAACGCGCGTTTCGCGGCGCAGGGCTGCGCCGTGGCGGCGATCAGCTACCGGCTGGCGCCGCAGTTTATCTGGCCGGCGCAAGGCGACGACGTCCGCGCGGCGATCGCCTGGCTCAAGGCTCACGCGACGCAGCTCAATTTCGATCCCACCCGGCTCGTGTTGCTCGGCCGTTCGGCGGGTGGGCAACTGGCGACGGCGGTCGGCTACGGGGCGCGCGACCCGGCGATCCGCGGTGTGATCGCGCTCTATGGGCCGCACGACATGCCCTTTGCCTGGTCGGTGTCGCGGGAGAACGATGCACTCAATTCCGTGAAGCTCATGCGCCAGTATTTCGGCGGTCCGCCGGATACGCCCGCGCAACGGGCATGCTACGAATCGGCGAGCGGACAACTGCTCGCGCGGCCGGATTCCCCGCCGACGCTGCTCATCCACGGCACGCTCGATACGCTCGCGTGGTATCGTCACAGCGAGCGGCTGGCGGCGCGGTTACAGGAACTCGGCGTGCCGCACGAACACCTCCGTCTGCCGTGGGCGACACATGGCTTTGATTTCAACGCCGACGGCCCGGGCGGCCAGCTCGCGGATTTTGCCCTGACACGTTTTCTGACGACCGTGACACGGTAAACCTCCTCAGGAGAATATGCTCGGCATTGGCAGCGGCATTTGGGATGCCTTGGGTTCGCCCCTTTAAAACAACTTTCTATGTCACTTTGGGAATACAAGGTCATCACCAGCGGCAAGGGTGGATTTGCCACGCCGGCCCTGCTGGAAAAATTCCTCAACGACCTCGGCCGCGAGGAGTGGGAAATCGTCCATTTTCACACGCTGCCGGACAACGCGCTTTCGTTCACCGGCCTCGCCCGCCGCACGACGCAGCGCGACTGGACGCTGCAGGATGCCGCGACCGCCGCCGCCAAGGCCGAGGCTGACAAGCTACGCGCCGAATTTGAGGCCAAGTTCAAGGCCGCCACCACCACGGCGCCCGCTGGCGCGGCGGCGGAGGAAAAATCCGCCAGCTTCCTCGGCGAGCAGGCTGGTCCGGAAGACGGCTTTCGCAAGCCGGTCGACACCTCGCGCGATGGCGAAGCCGACGCCCACGACGACGAGGGCGGCGAGAAAGACGACTGGGACAAGCTCAACGAAGAGGACGAGCTGCCGACGTTCTTTGATGCGCTCAAGCCGCACATGCGCCGCAACCAGCGCGGCCCGGGCATGTCGGTCGGCACCGACTACCTCGCGAAGAAGTGGGGCCTCGCTGAAGAGGACGTCAAAGGTGCGCTTGTCGAGTGCGGCCTGCAGATCCCGGCTGACGAAGACGCCAAGCCCGTTTACGTCGAATACGACGGCGATCTTTTTTGGGTGAACATCAACCGCCGCGGCGAGATCTGGATCAACACCCGCGAAAAGCCCCGCCCGGTCTTCCGTGTCGTGCAAGCGACGAAGGTGGCGAGCGAAGAAACGGCGGAACTCACGAATGGCGGCAACCGGAAACCCGCCTCCGCTGAAGCGGCGGTGGGCAGACTCGAAAACCCGGAAGCGCCCGTCGCTGACGCCGCTGCTCCGGGTGAAGCCGCGCAGGGCGAGAGCTTTAAGCCGAAGTCCCAGAATCAGTCGAAGCCGCTGCCGGCCGGGGCGGAGCTGCTGGGCAAGATTCGGCCGCACATGCGCCGCAATCGCCGCGGTCCCGGTGGCTCGGGCAGCACGAGTTTCCTGGCGCGCGCGTTGCGCACCACGGAAGCCGAATTGATGACGGCGTTTGCCACGCTCGGTTTGAACCTGCCGGAAAAGCAGGGCGACAAGCCGTTGTTTGCCGAATTTGGCGATGAACTCTGGTGGCTGAACCGCGACCAGCGCGGCGGCGTATGGATCAACGGCCGCGAAAAGCAGGCCGGCGAAACGATCGCCTCGGCGACGGCGGCGGAACCGGCGGATGCGCCGGCCTCAGCTCCGGCCGCTACCACGCAGGCTCCCGCCGCGGACGCTGCGCCCGCTCCGGTCGCGGTCGAAACGCCCAAGCCCAAAGCCGAAAACGTGCTGCCTGCGGTGCGTCTCCTGTTGAAGGAAACCAAGACCGGCGGCGTGGCGGGCGAAGTCGGCCGGCTGGCTGGCGAGTTGAACAAGTCAGTCGAAGATTTGGTCGCCGCGCTCACGGGTGCCGGGCTCAAGGTGCCGGAGAAGGCGCGCGAGAAGCCGGTCTTCGTCGAGCACGCGGGCGAGATTTTCTGGTTCAACCAGAACGCGAAGGGCCAGCTCTGGCTCAATGCCAAGGCGTCGAAGTATGCCGACGCCAAAGAGGGTGGCGACGACAAGAAACCCGCCAAGCGCAGCCGCCCGAAGAAAGCGGACTAACCTCCGCCTCGGATTACGTTTCAAAATCAAAAAGGCGCACCAGGGCGGTGCGCCTTTTTTGTGCGAACGCTGGCCGGCTCAAAACTCCGCCGTGCCCGGGGTGCGGGCGAAGGGGATGACGTCGCGGATGTTGGCCACGCCGGTGACGAACATCAGCATGCGTTCGAAGCCGAGGCCGAAGCCGGCGTGCGGCACCGTGCCGTAGCGACGCAGGTCGAGATACCACCAGTAGCTTTTTTCGTCGAGGTGGTGCAGCGCCATGCCGGCGCGAAGTTTGTCGAGGCGCTCCTCGCGCTGGCTGCCGCCGATAATTTCGCCGATGCCGGGCACGAGCAGGTCCATTGCCGCGACGGTTTCGCGGCCTTCGGCGCAGCCGTCGTTCTGGCGCATGTAGAACGCCTTGATCGCGCGCGGGTAGTTATAAACGGTCGTCGGGCACTTGAAGTGTTCCTCGGTGAGGTAGCGCTCGTGCTCGGACTGGAGGTTGTCGCCCCACGCCACGGGATGCTCCCACGTCTTGCCGGACTTATTCAGGATCTCGACGGCCTCGGTGTAACTGCAGCGGACAAACGGTTTGTCCAAAACGAAGTCGAGGCGGGTGAGCAGTTCCTTGTCCACGAACTTGGAGAAAAATTCCAGATCGGCAGCGCAGTGCGCCCGGACGTCGCGGATGAGGTATTTCACGAATTCCTCGGCGAGCGCCATGTCGCCGAGCAGATCGCAGAAGGCGACTTCGGGTTCGATCATCCAGAACTCGGAAGCGTGGCGCGAGGTGTGGGAATTCTCCGCGCGGAAGGTCGGCCCGAAAGTGTAGATATTGCTCAACGCGCAGGCAAAGATCTCGCCCTCGAGCTGGCCGCTGACGGTGAGGAAGGTTTTCTTGCCGAAGAAATCCTTGGTGTTGTCGATTTTCTTGTCTTCGCCGCGGGGCGGATTTTCGAGATCGAGCGTGGTCACGCGGAACATGTCGCCCGCGCCCTCGGCGTCGCTGGCGGTGACGATGGGCGTGTGCACGTAGTAGAAACCTTTTTCCTGGAAAAACTGGTGAACGGCGTAGGCGAGCCGGCTGCGCACGCGGAAGACGGCGCCGAAGAGGTTGGAGCGCGGGCGGAGGTGCGCGATCTCGCGGAGGAATTCCAGCGTGTGGCCTTTCTTCTGCAGCGGGTAGGTGGCATCGGCCTCGCCGAGCACCTTGAACTCAGTGGCGACGACCTCCCATTTCTGGCCCTGGCCCTGCGAGGCGACGAGCTTGCCACGGACCTCGATGGAGGCGCCGGTGCTGGCGCGGGTGACGTTGACGTAGTCGGGGAGCGCGGCGTCGACGATGACCTGCAGGCCCTTGAGACAGGAGCCGTCATTGAGTTCGATGAAGGAGAAGGCCTTGGCGTCGCGGCGCGTGCGGACCCAGCCTTGGAGGAGGATGGCGTCGCTCGGCGCGGTGGCGTTGAGGGCGGCTTGGACGAGAGTGCGTTGCATGGAAGTTTTGCCGGGCAGCGAAGCGGCCGGCGCTGATTTTGGCAAACGAGGAAACGCGCGGCGCGGGCATCAGGCTGCCGCCGGAGGGCGTGGGAGGTGAACGCCCCATGCGGTTTCGGCGTTCCCTGACGAACCGGTCGGGGTGTCAGTGGTCTGGCCTTAAGTATGAAAACCATGTCTCCAGCTTCCCGCCAGATTGCCCGTGCGACTTCGTTCGCACCGTTCCTCGCCTTGTGTGGTGTCATCGCCTTGACCGCCGGTTGCGCCACTGAACCCGAGTCCCATCTTATCTCAGCCCCGCCGCCATCGGCTCGCGCACCCGCCCCGGCCACGACGACCGTGGTCACCACGACGACCTCGGCTCCCGCGGTTTTGGCCACGACCCAAGGCGGCACCGTGATCACCACGCAGGCCCAGCCGGCCAACACGATCATCGTCACGCAGGCGCCGCCGGCGTTGCAGACCGAAGTCGTGCTCGCCCGCCCTTCCTCCTCACACGTGTGGGTGGCGGGTTACTGGACGTGGCGCGAAGGCCAGTATCAGTGGATGGCCGGCCATTGGGAAGTGCCGCCTTACTCCAGCGCCCGGTGGGTTTCGCCCCGTTGGGAAACTGAGAATGGTGCCTACCGGTTTTACGAAGGCTATTGGAACTGAGCGGGATCGTTTCTGAATTTCAGTTTGGTAGGTATTACGTAGGCAAGGCGCGGAGCGATCCGCGCCTTGTTTGCGTGCGGATGCCGGCATCACACGCCGGTGGGCGGGAGGGTGGCATTTACGCTTCGACAAGCGAATGACGCTGGCTTGGACTCCCCGCGCTTACTCCTCCGGCCTCCAGGCCGGGTCAACCCCAGCTTCAATCCCCGTATTGCCTATGAACGCCCAGCGTCTCTTCGCGGCGAGTTGTGTTGCCTTGATTGTCACGGCCATGAGTTTTGCGCTGCGCGGCGCCGCCGTCGGCGCGTGGGCCGCCGAATTTAACCTCACCAACGAACAGGTCGGCTGGATTAACGGCACCGCCTTCTGGGGCTTCACGCTGGCGATGGTGTTTGGCGGGCCGCTGTGCGATGCGCTCGGCATGAAGCGCATCGTGTGGCTCGCGGTGCTGGGGCATCTCGCGGGTATCCTGCTCACGATTTTCGCGTGGGACTATTGGAGCCTGTATGCCGGCACCCTGGTTTTTGGCATCGCCAACGGCGCGGTCGAGGCGGCGTGCAATCCGCTGATCGCGACGCTTTATCCGAACAACAAGACCACGAAGCTGAATCATTTTCACGTGTGGTTTCCGGGCGGCGTGGTGATTGGCGGGTTGCTGGCGTTTGCGCTGGGCCACGCGGGGCTGGGCTGGAAGGTGCAATTCGCCGCGATGCTGGTGCCCACGGCGATCTACGGCTGGATGTTTCTCGGCCAGGCGTTTCCGCGCACGGAGCGCGTGGAGTCGGGTGTGTCCACCGGCGCGATGTTCGGCGCCTGCGTGCGGCCGGCGTTTCTGCTGATGGTCATCTGCATGCTGCTGACGGCGGCGACCGAGCTGGGGCCGGGACAGTGGATCCCCAACGTGCTGACCAACGCCGGCGTCTCCGGCATCCTGGTGCTGGTGTGGATCACGGGCCTCATGGCGGTGGGCCGCATGTTTGCGGGCGTGTTTGTGCACCGGCTTTCGCCGCTCGGCATGTTGCTCGCGAGCGCGGTGTTGAGCACGCTGGGGCTCTACGCGATGAGCCACACCGGCGGGGCGATGCTGTTTGCCGCGGCGACGGTGTTCGCGGTGGGCGTGTGTTTCTTCTGGCCGACGATGCTGGGCTTTGTGAGCGAAAACTTTCCCAAGACCGGCGCGCTCGGGCTCGCGATCATGGGCGGCGCCGGCATGTTGAGCGTGAGCTTCGTGCTGCCGGTGATCGGACGGTTCTACGACAGCGGCATCGCCGAGCGGCTCGGCGGGCGCGGGTCAGCCAGTCTTCCGGCATCCGAGTGGACGGCGGTGCAGGCGGCCGCAGGATTGGAAACGCTCGGACGCGTGGCGGCGTTGCCGGCGATCCTCGCGGTCGTGTTTTTGGTGATGTTGTTGACGCGGAAAAAAACCGTGGCTGCGGCGCGCTGAGTTTTTCCGGGCGCGGCGTCTAGGGGATTTGCCTGTCGGGTGGGGACGAACCGCCCGGCGCTTTGGCGGTCAGCGAGGAGGGCATGAAAACGCTCAACCCAAATATTTCTGCCCCTCGCGCTGCCCAGCCGATCGCGCAGCTGATGGTTCTCGGTGGCGCACTGGCTCTTTTTGCCGGTTGTGGCACCTATCCGGAGTCGCACGTCGTCTCCGCGCCCCCGCCAGCCACCCCCACTTCCACGCCGACCGTCGTGACGACGACCTCCACGCCCGTGGTCGTGGCCGCCAATCCTGCGCCCGGCGTGGTGGTTGCCACTCCGGTCGCCACGGCCTCCGGCATCATCTATGTCACGCAGGCGCCGCCTCCGTTGCAGCAGGAAGTGATCATCGCGCGCCCCGAGCGTCCGTCGCCCGGCCACGCCTGGGTCCCGGGCTACTGGACGTGGCAGAATAACCGCTACGAATGGATGGCCGGCCATTGGGAAATGCCGCCGCATGCCAGTGCCAAATGGATCGCGCCCCGCTGGGAACAGGAAGGTGGCGGCTACCGGTTCTACGAAGGCTACTGGCGCTACTGAGTCGGACTGCCCGGCCCGGTTGGCGCGCAGTCAGTCTAAAACGCACGGCGCAGGATTTTTCCTGCGCCGTTTTTGTTTCTATAGTTAACCGGCGCTGCCGTCCTTGCGGCTGTGCAGGCAAATGCGGTTGCCGTCGGGATCGGCGATCCAAGCCATCCAGCAGACGCGCGTTTCCGTCGGCTCGATCAGAATCGTCACGCCTTGCCCGCGACATTTTTCGATGGCGGCGGGCACATGGTCGACGGCCATGGCAACACAGGCCGGGCCGCTCCAGTCCCATTCGGGGTGACGCTCGTGCTCGGTGCCGTTGAGGCAGAGCGTGAGCGGGGCGGTGCGAAATTCCGACCACCAGTCGGTCCATTCCTCGCCTTTTTTGAAGCCGAACATCTTTTGGTAAAATGCGCGGGTGGCGCGGATGTCCTTCGTGTTATACATCACGAAGTCCAGCGCACGCACGGGGATGATCGCCTTCGCGGATGAGATCGTCGGCTTTGAGCGGGCTTTGGCGGCGCGGGGCTTTATGCCCTTGGGTTTTGGCTTGGCCATGGAGTTTAGAATACGGTCGAGAGCAGGCCGTAGACGCCGACCGTCAGCGCGGCGAGTGAGTCACCGGCGATGAGGCCGCCGCCGGAGAGCGACATGGTGCTCATGTCGGCGGGCAGCGCGTCGGTGCCCGCGGCAGGCTTGCGGCGCGCGGTGACGACGTTGAAGAGCGAACCGAAGATGCCGCCGCCGGCCCACCAGTAAACGGTGACGATTTCAACGAAGCCGCCGAAACTGGAGGCGTAAGGACTGGGCATGACGACCGCGTCGAAGACGAAGTCGGACGTCTTGCCGGTCGCGCTGGCCTGGCTCCACACTTGGTAGCGTTTATTGCGCTTCACGAGCTTGCGGATGATCTCGGTCGCAAGGCCGATGCTGATGCCCAGCCAGAGCGCCTTCATGACGTGTGGCTGCGACTCGGTGATGCCGCGGAGCGCGCCGACAAACTTATAGGTCATGGCGCTCTGCCACTGTTGGGCGCCTTCGACGGTGTGGCCGAACTGGTCGAGCTTCAGGACCGGATAGGCCTGCAGGAAAATTTTCGCCAGCACGACGGCGAAGATGGCGCCAAAGATGATGCCGATCATCTGGTAGCGGAACTGGGTGACGCGGTTGGTGCCGAGGCGCCAGCCGGTCGAGCGGTCCTGCTGCATGTCGCCGCCGACGCTGCAGGCGATGAGCAGGATCGAGGCGCACATCAGGCCGGTGCCGGCGCTGGTGAGACCGATCGCGGCGAGGATGAACACCGTCAGCACGAAGGCGCTCGAGATGGGATTCCAGTCGGAGATGCCGAGCGAGATACCGTTGACCAGCACGAAGAGGAAACACAGGCCGACCGCGACGAGCAGGAATTTAAGCGGCTCGCCCATGATCAGGTGGCCGGCGAGCACGACGGCGACGCCCCAGAAAACCGTCCACAGAATGAGGCGCCAGAAATTGACGCGCTTCCAATCCTCGACGGGCACTTCGGTTGCGGCGCTCTTGGCGCGGAAGCGTTGGAAGGCCTCGATGAGAATGAGCACGATATCGAGCAGGGCGGCGCCGAGGATGGTGCCGAGCGCGATGATGAAGCCGATTTTGCGGAAAGGCTCGCCGTCGTGCAGCCAGCCGATCGTGACGAGGTAAGGTTGCGTGTAGTGGCCGATGAGGGCGACGACGAGCGCGGGGATCGCGATGCGGGCACCGACGATCATGCCGGCGCCGACGGTCGAGGCCGAGAGGCCGGTGGCGCCGAGCGCGGCGACCTTGAGCGTCGAGAGGCCGACGCCGTAGCCGATGACCATGCCGCTGCCGAGTTTGGCGACCGAGCGGCGGAGGAGGTTGGGATCGGTGAGGGCGCGCAGGATATTGGCGACCGCGAAGCCGGAGGGATACGTCAGCTGCATGCGGTCCACGAGGACCGGCGTGTAGAGCATGCCGATACCGATGCCGAACATGCCGATGCAGCAGTAAAACAGCATGAGGTGCCAGCCTTCGACCTCGGGGAGACCGAGCCAGTGACGCGCCTGGATAAGCACGGCCATCGCGCACATGCCCGCGACCGAGGCGGCCATGGTCTGCATGTAGTTGGCACCGTGTTTGCCCTCGGGGCCATAGGGCAGCGTGACGATGCTGCCGAGGATGCCGGCGAGCACCTGGCCACCGACGAAGAAGCCAATGGAAAAATTCATGAACGCCGCGGAGATGCCGCCGAGCGGGCCGAGGATACAGATCGCGACGGCCGCGAGCATCAGGTGATAAGCGGGCGTGCCGATGGCAGGGAGAAACCGTTTCAGTCCGGTCGGGGTAGAAGATTGCATGGCAAACCCTAACCATGCCGGCTGTGCCGGGTCACGGCGGAAAATGTCATAAACTTATGCTGCCGCTGCCGGGCGCGTGACGTGCCACCGCCTGGATACGAAAAAGGCGCGACCTGGGTGTCGCGCCTTTGGATTGGTTAACAGGTAAATGCTCCCCGGCGGGTGGTGATCAGTCGGCGGATTCGTCTGAGTCCGTGGCGACGAGCACGCAGAGTGCGGAGAGGAGCAGAAAGACCGGAAGCATGGCGGGGAGTGAGCCGGAGCTCAGGTCAGGCGGACGCCGCCCTCGATCTGGATGTTTTCGCCGACGATGTAGCTGGAATCGGCGGAAAGGAGGAAGCGGGCGAGTTTGGCGACTTCCTCGGGCTGACCGAAGCGCTTGAAAAGCGACTGGGCGGCCATGCTTTCCTCAAAACCCTTTTGGGCGTCGGCGGGCATGCCCAGCTTGTTGTAGATGGGCGTCGCAATCGGGCCGGGGCTCAGGGTATTGAGGCGGATGCCGCGCGGCGCGAGTTCGACAGCGAGCGACTTGCCGAGCGAGACGACGGCCGCCTTGGTGGCCGAGTAGATGCTCGTGGTGGGGAAGCCCAGCTCGGCGACGACCGAGGCGTTGAAGAGCACGGTGCTGGGATTGCCGAGAAGGGGCAGCAGCGACTGGAGTTGAAAATAGAGGCCGCGCACGTTGACGCCGAACATGTCGTCGAAGTGTTTCGGCGTCATGGCCTCGATCGGGCCGAACTGGCCGATACCGGCGTTGAGGAATACGCCGTCGAGCTGCGTGACATGTTTCCGGATCTCGCCGCCGAGAGCCTGCGCGTCGTTGATCGAGCCCGAGTCGGATTTGAGGATGATGGTGCCCGCCGGCAGGAGTTTTTGGGCCGCGGCGAGCGTCTCCGGGTTGCGGCCCGTGACGATGACCTTGGCGCCTTCGGCGCTGAGGAGTTGAGCGGTCGCGAGGCCGATGCCGGTGGTGCCGCCGGTGATGAGGATGGTTTGGTTTTTCATGGTGAAAGGGAGGATGTTTTGTTTGGAATAAACGTTCTAAAATGCGCAAAAGAAAATCAGCCGAGAACCTGCAAGGCCATTTTGACGGTTTGACGCAGGCTGTCGCGATCGCCGAGCGCGCGGGAGGCGACGGCGAGGCCGAGGAGCGTGTGATAGAAGAAGCGGGCGAGGGCGACGGGATCCTGGTTGCGGCCGATTTCACCCTTGCGTTGGGCGAGGCTGAAACGGGTGGCGAAGAGGCCTTCGATTTCGCGGGCGTGGACCTGGGCGAGGGCGCGGGTGTCGGCGTCGTGCGGCGAGAGCTCGACCATGGAATTGACCATGAGACAACCGTGGGAACCGGTGCCGCAGTCGCAGTTGTCGCCAATGATGGTGCCGAAGAGATCGGTGAGCGCTTCCCGCACCGGGACGTCGGCTTCCAGCTTGCGGCGCATGAAGTCGAGGCCGCGCTCGAGGTAGCGCTTGAGCGCGGTGTGGTAGAGCGTCTGCTTGTCGCCGTAGGTGTCGTAGAGACTTTGGCGACTCACGCCGAGTTCCGCGGTGAGATCGGCAAATGAAGTATGCTTGAAGCCACGCGCACGAAAAAGTTCGAGTGCTTGGTCGAGCACTTCGGCTTCATCGAACTCTTTTTGGCGAGGCATGGGACGTATAAGAATATGCGTTCCAGAATAGGCAAGAACTATTTTTAACTGATGCAGGGGCGCAGCGGCGGACTCATTGCGGGACACAGGCGCGGTAGTGACCGGCGGCTTCGCCCCAGACGCAGAACTCGAAGCGGACGCCGGCGTTTTCGTAGATGAGTGTCGTGCTGGTGTGTTCACGGCCGAGTGAGATGACGCCGCTGCCCTTGGGGCGGTGGCTCTTCTGGACCTTGCCGGGACCGAGGATTTGCGCGACCTCATCCTCGCTGGCGCCGGATTGCACGATGGTCTGGTCGCCGGCCTTCATACTGGAACCCATCACATCGGTCACGCGTCCGGCCTTGTCGAAGCTGACGGCGATTTCACGCGGACCCCAGCGCGCGAAGCGCTGGCCGTAGGATTCGCAGAGGTCGCGCGGCTCGCCGAGGAGACGTTTCACTTCGTCGAAAGTCTGACCGGGCCTCACGCCGTCAATGGTCCACGGTGCAGTGCCGGTGTAGCGGGCTTGGGTGGGGAAGGAGGCGTCGGTGGCCTCGCGATAGCAGGCGGGCAACGCGAGGAGAGCGGCGCTGGCGGCAAACAAAAGCACGGAAGTAAAGCGCGTGAGTTTCACCGACAGGTGAGCGTGATCGATTGGTGGGACGCGGCGAGGGCAAACCGGCGGACGGCGGAGTTGCCCTCGCGGGGGTTCTTGGTGAAATGCCAGGCCATGCTGAAGACCAAATCAGTGCACACGCCGAGCGATCCGGAAGACGGGCTGCGGATCCTGGCCGCGCGGTTTCGCGGACGCGGTCTGCCGACGGATCGCTACGACGTATGGATGGCGAATCTCGGTCCGAGCGAGCGATTGCTGAAAGCGATGCTGGCCGGAAAGATCACGTGGCGGGCGTTTGCCAAAAAATACCGTGAGGAGCTGTTTGCACCGGCGGCGACCGATGCGGGCAATGCGACGATCAAGAATCACGGACAGAAATTTACGCTCCGGCTGGTCGCGAAGCTGGCGACCAGGGGCAACGTCACGCTGCTGTGTCACTGTGCGGAAGAGACGAAGGAGTGTCACCGGTTCCTCTTGCGCGAGCTGATCGAGCGGGAATGCCAGTGAAGCGAGTCAGGTCCGGCGCGGCTTATCGGGCGCCGAAGGTTGGCAGGACAAATGTGCGGGGCAGGCCGGGCGAGGAGGAAGCAATCGCCATCGTTGTAGGCGAGACGGAAGCGACACTCGAGATGGCCGATCGTGCGTTCGCGCACCTCGGTGGGCTCGTGTTGAAAGCTGGGCATCGACCAGCCGTGTTGAGATCCCAGCGCTGGTAGAAGGATAGCACGGTGACACCGGCTTGGTCGAACCAGGCATCAAGTGGATCGCCGGTGGCGAGAGCGTAGAAGCCTTCACCGGTGTTGAGCGCACGAGGGCTGTGTCGCGAAAAAAGGCGCGGTGGAAAATGCCATGCGATGAGACGGAATTTCGAGCTTTGCGCTTTCCGGGGAATTTTGTGCTCATGCGACCGCCATGCTGTCGGTCACCCAACTGAAAAAATCATTCATCACGCCGGAAGGTGGCCGGACGACCGTGGTGCAGGTGGCGCACTTCGAGGTCGCGCCGGGCAGCCAGGTGGCGTTGCGCGGCGAGAGCGGTTCGGGCAAGACGACATTTCTTCACCTGATCGCAGGGATCCTCGCCGCCGATAGCGGCCGGATCGTGATCAACGGCTCGGAAATGACGGCGTTGAGCGAGTCGCGTCGTGACCGGTTGCGCGCGAGCAAGATCGGTTACATTTTCCAGACCTTCAATCTGCTGCAGGGCTATACGGTGCTGGAAAATGTGATGCTCGGGATGAGTTTCAGTCCGCAGGGCGCAGACCGAAAGCACGCGCGCGAGATGCTAAGCCGGGTCGGTCTCGGCCACCGGCTGGATCATTTTCCACGGCAACTTTCGACAGGACAGCAGCAGCGGGTG
This sequence comes from uncultured Opitutaceae bacterium, assembly GCA_964525935.1. Lineage (GTDB taxonomy): Bacteria > Verrucomicrobiota > Verrucomicrobiia > Opitutales > Opitutaceae > UBA2377. The sequence goes on from CAZGJZ010000005.1 coordinate 360,392, forward strand.
GCGGTGGCGCGCGCGCTGGCGAATCAACCGAAGCTGGTGCTGGCGGATGAGCCGACGGGCAATCTCGACCGGCGGCACGCCGCGGAGGCACTTACGCTGATCCGCGAGGTTTGCCGGGAGCACGAGGCAGCGCTGTTGCTGGTGAGCCACGACGAGGCGGCGCTAGGGCAGTTCGGCGCCACGCAGGATTTTGCGGCAATCAACCTGACGCCGAAAGCGGAGGCAAAACCGTGACGCTGCCGCTGATCATCTACCGTTCCTTGCGACAGCACGCGTTGTCCACGGTCGTGACGGCCGGCAGCATCGCACTCGCTTGCGGGCTCCTCATGTGCGTGTGGATGGTGAAGACCGAGTCGCAGGCGGCGTTCATGGCGACGAACACGGGATTCGACGCCGTGCTCGGGGCGCGCGGCTCGAAGCTGCAGTTGGTGCTCAATGCGATTTTTCACCTGGAGGCCTCGCCGGGGAATCTGGCGTGGGCGGATTACGAGGCGATCCGGCAGAACCGGGCGGTGAAGACGGCCCTGCCAATTGCGGTGGGTGACAACCTGCGCGGCTACCGGATCGTCGGCACGCTGCCGGAGCTGTTCATGTCGGTGGAATATGTCCCCGGAAAAAAATTCGCGGTGCAGGGCAACGGCCGGGTTTTTGCCACGGGCACACGCGAGGCGGTGGTGGGGAGTTTCACCGCGGAACGACTGGGGTTGAAGGCAGGCGACACGTTTCACCCGTTTCACGGCCTGGTGTTTGACGAAAAACTCCAGCATGCGGAAACCTACACGGTGACGGGAGTGCTGGCGCCGACCAATACGCCGGCGGACCGCGTGATCTGGATTCCGCTGGCGGGGGTGCAGACGATGAGCGGACACGATCCGCGCGCGGCGACGGAAATCAGCGCGGTGTTGTTGCAACTGCAGGCTCCGTCGGCGGGCTTCATGCTCGACATGATGTATAACCGCCAGGGCAACCGGTTGACGCTGGCCTATCCGGTGGGCGCGATCATCGCGGAATTGTTTCAGAAAATCGCCTGGTTCGATCGGGTGCTGGCGTTGGTCGCCTACCTCGTGGCGCTGGTGGCGGCGGCGAGCGTGCTGGCGAGCATCTATAATTCGATGAGTGCGCGGCGGCGCGATATTGCGATCCTGCGGGCGTTGGGCGCGCGACGGCGGATGATCTTTGGTGCGGTGGTCGGGGAGGCCGCCGCGGTCGGCACGCTCGGTGCGATCATGGGGTTCGTGGTTTATTTTATTCTGCTCGCGAGCGTGGCTGAGATGATCCGGAGCCAGACCGGCGTGGTATTGAATGTCACCGCCGGACACGCGGTATTGTGGATGGCCCCGCTGGGCATGATCGCGCTCTGCGCGTTGGGCGGAGTGGTGCCGGCAATCAAGGCCTATCGCACCCCGGTCGCAGAGACGCTGGCGCCGGAATCGTGAGGCGAGCATAAAAGCCCGGAGTCTTGCTGGACTTCGCTTAGTGCGGGCGCTGACAGCGTTGCGAGTGCAGCCACGCAACCCCCCGCGCGCGTCAAAAAAGAAAAGGGCGGCCCCCGCGAGGAGGCCGCCCTTGAGATTAGGCGCTGATTAGGTCAGCAACCCGCTTAG
>CAZGJZ010000006.1:0-359165 GCA_964525935.1 uncultured Opitutaceae bacterium
CCACGCCGCGGACAGTTCCCTCATTTTTTTCGCTTGTATCTACGCAGCTAGATCATCGTTAAAGGTCAGACACGGAGGGGCGCAGCCCCGGAGTTGTCTGTGCCGCCTGGTTGGGCTCTTTCTTCTGACGCATCAAACCATGCAATGATCGGGCGCTCAAACGGCGAGGGCTTTGATGTGCGGTCGTAACTCTCTTCTGAAAAGAACCGCTCGCGAGAGGCATCATCGCCGACGAACTTCGGCAGTAACTTCCCTTCCTCGTCAAAACAGCCGTAGGTGCCGACCATCTGCTGAAACTTCCTCTTCACTCTTACTTCCTCTTCCAACTCGGCGGCGGTCAGCTCCTGCAAGACATAGATGGACTGACGGGAAATATCTTCCTCAAAGCGGCAAAATCGAAATATGCGCTTCTGGTAAATCGCGAGGCCGGAAATTGGTCTATCGTAGTAATCGGCCATGAAATACCACGAGACATCGCGCGCCGGGATCTTGAGGGAGGGCGCAAGAATGGTGTCTCTCGATGCGCTCATTTTTCTACACAACAGTGTTATTCGCCCATACTCAGTGTGGCTTTGCCAGGACTGAGGTCGAGGGTCGTATCGAGGTAGAGGTGCGTAGCCGAGGACCGGCTAACCCCATACTGCGAGTATGGCTTTTGCGGGGCGTGGGCCGCGCATAAAATCCGGGTGGCTCGTGGGGGGCTGAGCGTGGTCATTTCAAAGGAGACGGGTTTATACGAACGGCTTTTGTGAGTGGTGGCGAGGCTGCAAATCGGGGCTGAGGTTATGGTGGACGTCCTCTGCTGTCCAGTCGAGCGCGTCGCGCGCAACGTCGGCAGAGGGATCGCGGGCTCATCTTGTAACTATCCCAAGCAAACAAAAACGGCGCGCTGGTGGGCGCGCCGTGTTGGGCTGATGCGCGCGGGCCGCCCGCGCTCCCGGGGCTCAGTGGCCGTTTTTGCCGTGCTTGGCGCGGAAGCGGGCCATCTCCGGGTAGGCCTTGGTGTGGTCGCCATACGCGTTGCCAGCGTGGTCGCGGCCGCGCGCGAGATAGAGGTGGTGCCACTGCGCGTTCTTCTCGTGGTTGTCGCGCACCTTGGTGCTCACGTAGCGCATCGTGTAGCCGCAGCGGCGGATGTTGCTCGTGTTAGGCGCACTGCCGTGGATGAGACGTCCATCGTGGAGGCTGCACTGGTTGGGCTCGAGCTCGATGGCGATGGCTTTGCTGTCGTCGCGCTGGTTGGGTTTGATCTCGTCGCCGAAGACGGCTTCGCCGGGCTTCAGGTCGTCGTAGTCGGAGTAGCCCAGCTTGCCCGTGTTGTGGGTGCGCGGGATGATGTTCATACAGCCGTTGAGCTTGGTCGACGGATCAATGGCGAGCCAGACGGTGACGACCTCCATGGGGGTGAGCATCGTCTTCCAGTAGTGGGAGTCCTCATGCCACGGCACGCGTTTGCCGTTGCCCTTGGGTTTGCAGATGAAGTGGCTGGAAAACAGGGCGATGTCGGGGCCGAGGATGGGCTCGACGAGATCGAGCACCTCGTCGGCGAAGAGCCACTCGAACAGCTGCGGGTATTGGAAATGGGGCACATCCATCGACTCGGGGCGCACATCGGCCTCGAGATTGTCGAGCATGTCGTCGAAGCACTTTTTCAGCCCGTCGAACTTGGCCTGCGGGAAGACCGGCTGGCGGAAGATGTGATAACCCTCGTGGTGGAATTTCGCGACCTCGGCGGGCGTGAGTCGGGGATTGGTGGTGGGTGGAGTGGGAGAGGAGGAGGCAACCATCCTTGTGTTATATCATCCTTTTTTAGGGAAATCTTGCCATAAAAGCGTGTTTTATTGTGTTATATTGCCCTCATGCGAAGACGCCAAAGTTCGAACCGACCACGGATGGCACGGATAACACGGATTGGAAAAACGATGATGATGTGGGTAGAGACGGACGACTCGCCCATCCCTACCTTTCAACCCTCGGAGGTTCGACCATCCGGTTTTATCCGTGAAATCTGTGGTTAAAATTCAGCCATAAAAAATCGATGCGACTGGCCTGCGCTCATTTCGAATTTGCGGACTTCGTGCGACCCGGGGAGGGCTATCATTTTGCGCGCACGGAAATCACGGCGGGTAATGCGGCAAAGTATCACGATCACGACTTCCACGAGTTGTGCTGGGCGACGCGCGGGCGGGGCGAGCATTTACTGAACGGACAAGTGAGTCCGCTGGAAGCCGGCCGGCTTTATCTCGTGCGACCGGCGGACAAGCATCAGGTGACGGGCGTGGCAGGGGCGCCGCTGTTGCTCTTCAACCTGGCGTTTCCCAGCCGGAACTGGGTGGAGATCAAGCGGCGGTATTATGCGCGGGCGCGGGATTGGTTTGAGGCGCCGCAGGCGCGACGCGAGGGCTGGCCGGTGGATGCGCGGGCGCAGGCAGCGCTGGCGCACTGGGCGGAGCGGCTGGCGACGCCGGGCCGGCCGCGGGTGATGTTGGACGGATTTCTGATGGAGTTGCCGCAGTGGCTGCAGGAGCCGGCGCGCGGCGAGGAACCGGTGCCGGAGTGGCTGGCGCGGGCGCGGCGGGAGATCGCGCAACCCAGGCATTTCGCGGCGGGCACGCCGGCGCTGGCGCGCTTGGCGGGGCGGAGTCCGTCGCACGTCGCGCGAGCGGCGGTGCGCTGGCTAAAGCAGACGCCGACGGAAATCGTGAACACGGCGCGGATGGACTACAGCGCGCAGCAGCTCATGGAGACGGCCCGGCCGATCATGGATATCGCGCTCGATTGCGGGCTGAACAACCTCTCGCATTTCTACGCGCTGTTTCGGAAGCGCTTCGGCGTGAGCCCGCGACGGTATCGGCTGCAGGCGCATCCGACGGTGCGGGGGTGAGTTGGCCACGGAGACGCGGAGGCGCGGAGAGAACCCGAATGCGGAGAAGGGATACGGTCGTGGAGGATTGGAGTCGTGCGGAACTTTAATTCGCACTATGACCTAAGGCGCGGACTGAAGCATCGCGCTATCGTGGTCTTAAAATTCGCTTCGATTCGCGGGCACGAAGGTCAGGTTCGATCATTCCTTCCACTTCGCGTCGCGGGTGCGGTCTTCCTTTACGCGGTGAAGCGTGAGCTTGCGGATGAGCGTGAGCGGCAGCGGTTGATCGAGCGGAAACTGGACGGAGCCACGGCCGGTTTTGTAGCGGGCGAGCGGTTTGGCGAAGGCTTTAACCGTGGTCGGGATGGCGTAAAAGCCGATGTGGTGCTGGAAGGCGGCGAAGAGGACGAGGATCCGCCGGTAGGAGTAGGCGGGCATGCCCCATTTTAAGTTTTCGGTCGCGCCGGGTGCGGCGGCGCGGATACAGGCGCGCATCTCGCGCAGTTTCCGCCGCGTCTCCTTGGGCGCCGCGGCGATATAGTCGGCGACGGTGGCCGGACGCTTCGACGGAGCGGCGGAGTAGCGGTCGGCGGCCATGGGCGGGGAGCGGTTAGAACTTCAGGTGTTTTACGGTGAGGCCCTTGTTGATGAGCTGCTTCAGGGAATCGATACCGATGCGCAGGTGCATCGAGACGTGATCGTGGTCCACGACCTTGTCGCTTTCGGCGGTTTTCACGCCTTCGGGCGTCATCGGCTCGTCGGAGACGAGAAGCAGCGCACCGGCGGGAATTTCGTTGGCGAAGGCGGTGATGAAGATGGTGGCGGTCTCCATGTCGACGGCCATGGCGCGGATTTTTCGCAGGTATTTTTTGAAAGTGGCGTCGTGCTCCCAGACGCGACGGTTGGTGGTGTAAACGGTGCCGGTCCAGTAATCCTGCTTGTGGTCACGGATCGTGGTGGAAATGGCTTTCTGGAGTGCGAAGGCGGGGAGCGCGGGGACCTCGGCGGGGAAATAGTCATTGCTCGTGCCTTCGCCACGGATGGCGGCGATGGGAAGGATGAGGCTGCCGATCTTGGCGCGGTGTTTGAGGCCGCCGCATTTGCCGAGGAAGAGCACGGCCTCGGGGTTGATGGCCGAGAGCAGGTCCATGATCGTGGCAGCGGTGGCGCTGCCCATGCCGAAGTTGATGATGGTGATGCCGCCGGCGGTGGCACTGGTCATGGGCTTCTGGCGGCCGTGCACCGGGACGCGATGCCAGTTGGCGAACAGCTCGACGTAGCGGCCGAAATTGGTGAGCAGGACGTAGCGGCCGAAGTTTTTCAGGGGCACGCCGGTGTAGCGGGGCAGCCAGTTTTCGACGATTTCCTTGCGGGATTTCATGACGGGAGTGTTAGCAGGGAAAAGCCGGAAGACACGGAAGAAAATACCGGCTGGGGCGTGGGCGCTTCCGGTATGGACAGGGGCTGAGCGTGCATGCGAGCGTGGCGGCCATGCCGAAAGCCAATTCGCCGGAATGGTCGTGGTCGCAGCCGTCGGAGGCGCGGATCGCGGAGTTCCTCGGGCGGCAGCAAGACCAGGTGTTTTCCTACCGCGAGGTCGGCGCGACGCGCGGGCATCCGCCGGAGGGTTACACTTTCGACGACAACATGGTGCAACTCGGGGTGGGCGCGGACGTGTTTACGCGCGGGTGCGCGGCGTTGCGCGCGTGGCGGATGTTTCCGGCGCCCTGGACGATGATCCGGCCGGTGCCCGCGCCGATCCGTGAAGGGCAAACGGTCGCGATGGTGGCGCACGCGCTCGGCGGCTGGTGGCTGAACTCGTGCCGGATCGTGCATGTGCTGGAGGAGACGGCGCCGGTGCGGCGGTGGGGCTTTGCCTATGGGACGCTCGCGGCGCACGTGGAGCAGGGGGAGGAGTTTTTCAGCATCGAATGGTGGGCGGACGACACGGTGTGGTATCGGGTGGAGGCGTTCTCGCGTCCGCGGTTCTGGCCGGTGCGTATGGCGGCGCCGCTGGCCCGCGGTTTGCAGCGAAAATTTGTGCGCGACTCCAAGGCCGCAATGGTTCTCGCTGTAGCTTCCCCTGCATGACTACCCCGTTGAAGGTGAGAATTGGCGCCATCGTCTGGTGCGCGTTCCTCGTTTATTCCGGCTGTGAAGTGCACAGCCATAACTGGGCCCAGGCGCTCCTGCTGCTCGCGGCGCTGGTGTTGATGCCGATGGCATGGGCCCTGGTGCGCGATTTTGAAGACACGGGCTGGGCGGCGCGGCTGTGGCGGTTTGACCTGAAGGTGCATTTCCCGGCGGCAATGTTGCTGGTGCCGGCGTTTCTGCTGCCGCCGGGCTGGAGTGCGCTGGCGTGTGCACTGCCGTGGGCGGTGGTGTTGGGTATCATGGCGGTGGATGGAGTCCTGCGCATCCGCCGGCATGGATTTTCGCCGCTGGGACTGCTGTGCCGCGATGTGGGACTCGTGTATGCCTCGGTCGGTGGTGGGTGGCTGCTGGCGGAGCGCGCCGGATGGCAGCCGCTGGGCTTTGCGCCGGAGATCGTGCTGTTGACCGCGGTGCATTTTCATTTTGCCGGACTGATTCTACCGGTGGTGGCGGGACTGGCGCTGAACCGCCGTCCACAAAGCCGCGTGGCGCAAGGTGCGGCGGTGCTGGTGTTGACCGGCATGCCACTGGTGGCGGTGGGGATCACTTCGCAGCAAATGGGCGGGCCGGCATGGATCGAGTTGCTCGCGGCGTGGGTGCTGGTGCTCGGCGGCTGGGGCGTGGCCTGGCTGCACTTCGTGCTGGCGCGGCAGGAACGCAGCGTGTGCAAAGCCGCGCGCGGGCTGTGGCTGGTTGCGGGAATTTCGCTGGCGGCAGGGATGCTGCTGGCAGGGCTCTATGCGTCGCGGGGCTATTTTTCGCCGCTCCCTTGGCTGGATATTCCCGGGATGCGCGCGCTGCATGGTTCGCTGAACGCGTTCGGCTTCGCCCTGGCGGCGCTGCTCGGCTGGTGCCGCGCCGGACGGGCTTGTTGCAGCGGGCAGTAAGCTGGCGGGAGATCGGTTCAGGCAGCCTGGAATGACCGGCGCGGGCAGAGCCGACGAAGAAGGGTGAGCAGCGCGAGCGTGCCCATAAACCAGTGGGAAGGAGCGCCACCGCCGCCACTGCCGGTATTGTCTCCGCCAAAGGGTGGAGTGGGGCTGCTGGTGACGGTCAGTGTCGCGGCATTGCTGGTAATGCTGCTGACAGGGTTGCTGACGATGACGGTGTAACTGCCGGCGTCGGCGGGGCGGGCGTTGTTGATGGTCAAGCTGCTGGTGGTGGCGCCGGCGATGGCGGCACCGTTGAACTGCCATTGGTAGGTGAGCGCGGTCGTGCTGGTGGCGGTGACGGAAAAACTCACGCTGGCGCCAGCGGCGACGGTCTGGCTTTGCGGCTGCGTGGTGAGGTCGGGAGCGTTGCCGAGGTATTCGCCTTTGCGCACGGTGGTGCCGTAGCCGTCGATCACGTAGAGGTTGCCCTGGAGATCGATGGCAATTTTTTCCGGGGCAGCGAAGCCGGCCGCGCTGCCGTTGCCGTCGGCACTGTTGGCCCAGTCCTTGGTGCCGCCGATAATCACTTCGGTTCCAGTGGAGTCGCGACGGGTAATGGTATGTGAGGCGAGGTGCGTGACGTAAAAATTACCGGCGGAATCGGCGGCGAGGCCGGTGGGATTGGTGGTCAATTTGGGACCAATAGTCGTGACTGTGCCGTCGGCGGCGATACGGCGGATGGAGGTGTCGATCACCGTGGCGCCATTATTGTTGACGTCCAGGAAGTAGGCGTTTCCGTGGCGATCTTCGGTCAGGTCGGTGGGCATTTTTAGGCGGGCCGTGGAGCCAACGCCGTCGAGCATCTCAAAGGAAGGGCCACCGGCCAACGTGCTCCAGGAGCCATCAGCCTCGCGGCGCTTGATGGCGTAATAGTTGGAATTGGAGACGACACGAGCATCGTAGTTTAAAACGTAGAGCCGGCCATTGTGCGTGCTGATGGGATCACCCGTGAAGCCCGAGGGCGCGTTCATTTCGGTAATAGTCCCATCGGGAAAAAATTGATTCAGGCAGTAAGTTTGGTTCACCCAGATGGCGAGGCGGGAGAGGGTGATGGTGCCCGTGTCATCGGCATGGAGGCCGGTCGGCTGTTGATAATCGCCGCTGGGGGCACGCCGCCATTCGCCCGAAGGATACCACGGTTGCGCGGGAGTGGTCACAGTGCCTGTCGTGGCGATTTGGCGCACGCGTGTGCGTGACTCAATGGAGAATATGTTTACCGCGGAAGGGCGGAAGTAGCGTTGCACCGTCTCGGCGACCCAAACGTCGCCGGTGGGAGCCACGGCGAGACAGGTGGCTAGTTCAAACCGAGCGGCGGTGCCAATGGCGTCACGGCCTTCGGCGGTGGGCGTGCCAGCGTAGGCGCTTTGGGTGGATTTGAGCACAGCATCCGAGGCCGTGAGCAGTCCGGCCGCATTTTGGCCGGCTTTGACCGCGTGTTCCCCGTCGCAGGTGTAAAGCCATTCGCCGTTGGGGGCCTGTGCCACCGCCAGGGGGAGGAGCGGCGCACCAAGATAGCTTTGAAAGATAATCACGTTATCCTGATTCAACGTGCCATTGGGCAGCATGGGCTTGCCACGAAATTGGATCAACAGCGTGAAGGCGCGGATTTCCTGCACGACGAGCAGGTTGCCAGCGACGTCGTTATAGATGGAGTCGCCGATATTGCGATACGAGTAGGTGCTGTTGAGGATGGCGGAACTGAAGTCGGAATTGCGGACCACGCTGAACGTGCCGTCGGGTGCGCGCTTGAGGAATTGTCCGGCGCGGGCGTGCGAGTAAGTTTCGGTTTTGGCTTCCGTGGGGAAATATAGGTAACCCTGCGCATCGACCGCAGGACATTGGCCGGTTTTTACGGTCAGGATCCGGCCATCGATATCGGTGGCTTCGGTCGGCAGCGTGAGGGTGGTGACGTTGCCGGCGGTGATTTTTCTCACGCCGTGGTTGCTCAAATAGACCGCGCCGCTCTGGTCGACGGCGAGGCGATCCGGAGCGTCGAAAAGCGCGGCACTGGCTGCGCCGTCGGCAGTGCCAGCCTTGCCGGGCTGCCCGGCCAGGGTGGTAACAATCCCGGCGGGCGTGATCAGGCGGATGATGTGATTACCGGTGTCGGCTACATAGAGGTTGCCATGGCGGTCGGCGGCCAAGCCTTGGGGGGCATTGAAACGGGCCGCCGCGCCGACGCCGTCGGTGATGCCGGATTGTCCGGCCTTGCCGGCGAGCGTGGTGACGGTGCCGTCAGGAGAGATTTTACGGATGGTATGGTTGCCGGTGTCGGCGACGAAGAGATTGCCGGCAAGGTCGTAGGTAAGACCGTGAGGATTGCTGAAACGGGCGTCGGTGCGCGGACCGTCTTCAGCACCGATACCGGCGCGGCCCGCGAGTGTGGTCCAGCGGTAAATGGGCGTAGCGATGGCTTGCTGACCGAGTGTGAACAGGCAGATGAGCCAGACGAAGCGGCGATACGATGCGCTAGGATACCATGAAATTTCGGGGTTGCTCATGCCCTGAACGACCATCCAGCGGAAAAAAACCGCTATCGCAGCCCTGGCCTGACGAGAGGCAGGATAGGGCGCGGGATAAGCGCCATGAACGGCTTGCTCAGGCGGTCGGGCTTGCCCGACGGGTGCAGAGCCAGCGCAAAAGCGTGAGCAGCGTGAGCGCGTGGAGGAACCAAAGGGACGGCGCGCCGCCACCGCCGCCGCTGCTGCCATTACCTCCGCTCGATGGTGGGGTGGGAGCGCTGGTCACTGTCAGTATCGCTGAATTGCTGGTGATGCTGCCGAAGGTGTTGCTGACAATGACCGAGTAGCTGCCAGCATCGGTGGTGCGGGCGTTGGCGAGAGTCAGGGTGTTGGTGGTGGCGCCAGCGAGGGCGGTGCCATTCAGGAGCCATTGGTAGGTCAAGGCGGTCGAGCTCGTGGCCGTGATCGAGAAGCTCGCGGTGGCGCCAGCGGTTACGGTCTGGCTCTGTGGTTGGCTGGTGATGTCGGGCGATTCGCCCACGAGTTGGCCTTGGCGCACAGTGGTGCCCCCGCCATCGATGACATAAATTCGGCCCTGGGCATCCAGGGTCAATTTTTCAGGCGAGGCAAATTGAGCGGCAGTGCCGTCGCCGTCAGCGCTGCCGGCCCAGTCTTGGATTCCGCCGATGATGACTTCTTTGCCGGCGGGATCGATGCGTGTGACGGTGTGGGACGAAGCGTGGGTCAGGAAAAAATTACCCGTTTGATCGGCGGCGAGGCCGGTGGGGCGATTGGTTAATTTTTGGCCGACGGTCGTGACGCTGCCAGCGGGCGTGATGCGACGGATGTAAGCGTCGAAGGGTGCGTTCGCGGTCGTGCCATCCGGATAGACGGTATCAAGCAGGAAGAGATGGCCATTGCGGTTCTCGGCCAGATCCATGGGTAAATTGAAACTGGCGGCAGTCCCGATGCCATCGACAACTCCCGGGGGTTTATCTCCCGCAAATGTGCTCCAAGTGCCGTCAACTTCCCGGCGGGTGATCCGGTAGGCCCCGGAGCTCCAATTGTAGTTCAGGACGTAGAGATTACCGCTGTTGGCGATTACGGGATCGGTGGCGAAACCCGTGGGCGCATTCATTTCCGTCACGCTGCCGCCGGGAAAAATCTGATTGAGGTAGCTTTGGCTTACCCCGTGATCGAAGCGGGCGAATGTTACGGTGCCGGTGCCATCGGCGTGAATCCCCATGGGAACGATCGCGGAGTTGGGAGGATTAAACGCACTGAGCTGTGGCGATAGAGCGAAGGTCAGGACGGTTCCGGCGGGGGATATTTGGCGTATCCGCAGGGCGGTTGTATAGGGATCAAATCCATAGGGGACCGAATAATAATAGCGGGATGCCGTCTCGGTCAGCCAGACATTGCCCGCCGGATCGACCGCCAGACTGGTAGCATTCTGAAACCGAGCGTCACTGCCGGTGGCGTCAATGCCTTCAGCGGCCGGAGGCGTTCCCGCATAAGTGCCGGTAGCGGTCTTGATGGCGTGTTCGTTCGCACAGGTGTAACGCCATTCGCCAGACGAAGATTGGGCGACGGCGAGGGGAAACACCGGTGTGCTGATGGCATTCTGAAAGAGGATGGCGTTGTCCTCGTCGAGTCGTCCGTCCGGCAGGAGGCGTGCGCCGCGCACGAAGCGCAGATTGTAATAGTTCCGAATTTCCATTGCGACGAACAGGCGGCCGGCGGCGTCACTGAAGAGTGTGTCACTGAACAACCGCTGGTCGTAAGTGCTGCCGCTGTCGTTGGCTTTGAAAGACGAGGCGCGGAGAACAGTGTAGCTGCCACCCGGGGCGACTTTGAGATACTGCCCGGCATGCGGCAGGTAGAGCGTGTTTGCTCCGGTTTGAGTCGCAAAATAGAGATAGCCATCGGCGTCGACGGCGGGACAACGCTCGGTTTTCACGAGCAGGGTGCGCCCGTCGATATCGGTGACTTGGGTCGGGACGGTGAGCGTGCTGACGGTGCCGCCGGTGATTTTACGCACGCCGTGGTTGCTGAGGTAGACGTTCCCCGTGGCGTCCACGGTGAGGCGAGTGGGAGTGTCGAAGAGGCTGACGCCAGCGGGGCCGTCAGCTGTGCCCGCCTTGCCAGGCTGGCCGCCTAAAGTGGTGACGATGCCGGCCGGGGATATTTTGCGGACCGTATGGTTGCCGGTGTCGGCCACGTAGAGATTGCCGGCTTGGTCGACCGCCAGCCCTTGAGGGGAATTGAAACGGGCGGTCGCATTGGTGCCATCCGAACTGCCTGATTGCCCCGCCTTGCCGGCGAAAGTTGTGACCTGGCCATCGGCGGAAATCTTGCGGATGGTATGATTGCCGGTATCGGCGACGTAGAGGTTGCCGGCCAGATCATAAGCGAGACCATGTGGCGCGTTGAAGCGGGCGCTGGCGCGGGGACCGTCTTCCGAACCGACGCCGGCCCGGCCGGCAAGCGTGGTCCAGCGATAGACTGGGGCGGCTTTGATTCGCGCCAAGGGCGCGATCAGGGAGGCTAGAAGCAGGACGAGGGTGAATCCGCCCAGACGTGATTTGATTTCCAAGGATCTCATATCCTTGATGACCGCCTAGTGGAAAAAATCCGCTATTCTGAATGTCGCTCCCGGAGTGGGAGAGCGTGATGATCAGTCTGTGAAACCGGTCGATGGGTGGCGGGGCCGCTTGGGCCGCACGCAGTTCAAGCGCCGGCGAGGGCGTTGGCGGTGTTAAGGTGTTCCTCGCCGGTGTATTTCTGCGACTGCTCGTCGGCGTGGTAACTGGAGCGGACCATCGCGCCGCTCTCAACGACACCGAGGCCGAGACCGAGGCCGAACTCTTTCCACCGCACAAACTCGTCTGGGTGCACCCAGCGCTCGACCTTCAAGTGCTGCGGCGTGGGCTGGAGATATTGGCCGATGGTCAGGATATCGGTGCGGTCGCTGGCGATGTCGCGGATCGTTTGCTCGATCTCGGCCGGCTCTTCGCCGAGGCCGAGCATGATGCCGGTCTTGGTGGTGAAGCCGCGGGACTTCGCGTGGCGGAGAACGGAACGCGAGCGATCGTAGCGGGCTTGCACGCGGACGGGCTTTTGGAGGCGCTCGACGGTCTCGAGGTTGTGATTGAAAATGTCGGGCTTGGCGTCGAGGACGGTGTCGAGGTCGTGGAGGCGGCCCTTCCAGTCGGGCGTGAGCACCTCGATGGCGGTCTGCGGCATGCGGTGGCGGATGGCGCGGATGGTCGCGGCCCAGACGGCGGCGCCGCCGTCGGCGAGTTCGTCGCGGGCGACGGAGGTGATGACGCAGTGCTTCAGGCCCATCTTCGCGACGGCATCAGCCACGCGGGCGGGTTCGCCGAGATCGAGTTCCGTGGGGCGGCCGGTTTGGATGGCGCAGAAATTACAGGAGCGCGTGCAGATGTTGCCGAGAATCATCAGCGTCGCCGTGCCGCGGGCCCAGCATTCGCCGAGGTTGGGGCACTGCGCGCTCTGGCAGACGGTGTGGAGTTTGTGTGTATCCACGAGTGCGCGCACAGCTTGATAGCCGGGGCCGGCGGGCAGCTTGGCGCGGAGCCAGGAAGGTTTGCGCGTGGTATCCATCAAGACGTAGAGGGAAAGCGCCGCGGGCATATCCGCAAGCGGGATTATGGCCGGGGGGCGGCGGCGCGGGCCTGGGCGAGGTTGCGCACGGCGTCGGCATCGTCGGGCGTGAGGCGGAGCACGGTTTCATAATGGGCGGCAGCCTCGGCGGGCCGGCCGGTTTCAAACAAGGCGCGGGCGAGGTTGAAGTGGATGTCGGCGCGGGCGGGCTCCAGCCGCACCGCGCTCTCAAAGTGGGCGATGGCTTCGTCGAGGCGGCGTGTGCGGGCGAACAGGTTGCCGAGATTATAATGCGCATCGGCGTAATTAGGCCGCAATTGCAGTGCGGTTGTGAGGTGCTCGAAGGCTTCACGTCCGCGGCGCAGCTCGATCAGCGCGACACTGAGGTTACAATGGGCTTCGGCGTAATCGGGGCGAAGCCGCAGGGCGGTCTCGAAGGAAGCGATGGCGTCGGCAGGGCGGCCGGTTTTCACGAGAGCGTAGCCCAGGTTGTAGTGCATCTCGGCCGAGCCGGGGGCGAGACGCGCGGCTGCTTGTGCGGCGACAACCGCCTCGTCGAGGCGGCCGGCTTTTTCCAGCGCGAGACCGAGCAGCGAGTGGGCGCGGGAGTTGTCAGGGCGCTTGGTCACGGTATCGGTCCAGATCGAAACCGGGCTGGCGTAGGTGGCGTTGCGTTGCACGGTCAGGCAGGCAAAGCCGAGCGCGACGGCGCAAAAAACGAGCGGCGTGATGCGACCGAGCCAGCGGTGGGCCGTGAGGACAATGAGCGTGAGGACGGCGGCGAGCGGCAGATACATGCGGTGCTCAGCCATGGTCTGCGACACGAGTGGCACGACGCTTGAGCTAGGCGCAAGGATCGCAAAGAACCACGCCCCGGCAAATGCGGCAGGACGACGGCGCCAAAGCCCGTAAACGGTCGCGGTGGCGAGGAGGACGAGGAAGATCGCCTGAGGGAGAACGTCGCTGAGCTGGCGGACGACATCGGTGCCATAATCGAGCACGAGCGGGTGCGGCCAGAAACTCAGTTTCAAATAAAGCACGATGGCCTGGCATTGGGTGAGCAGGTAGGCCCAAGCGCTGACGCCGTGACCGAAGCCGACGACGCCGCCGCGTTGTTGGGAAGTGATTATCAACCAACCCAGCAGCAGCCATGAGCTGGCGAGCGCGAGGTAAAGCTTCCCGCGGAGGCGGAGCGCAGCGCGGAGCGAACCGGCGGCGAAAAGGCAGTCCCACGTCAGGGCGAGCAGCGGAGCGGTGGCGACGATTTCCTTGCTGGCGACGCCGGCAAAACAAGCGACGACCGCGAGGACGGACCAGAATTTGGCGGCGCCGGGCTCAAGGGCTCGGATAAAACCGTAGAGCGTGAGGAAGTAAAACAGGCCGCCGAGTAGCTCCGTGCGTTGCACCGTGCAGGTGACGGATTCGGTGAGCAGCGGATGGACGGTCCACAGTAACGCGATGATACCGGCAAGTGGGAGCGCATCGCGCTGAAAGCGTTCGCGCAGGGATGCAGACAGGAGCGTGCGACGCACGAGACCGAAGAGCGCGAGGGCGGCGCAGGCGTGGAGCGCGAGATTGACGAGATGGTAGCCGCGAGGATTGAGGCCGCCGGCGGCATAGTTGAGCGCGAAGGAAAGATTGATGAGCGGACGGCCCGCGGCGCTGCCGGCCGTGGAAGGGGGCGAAAGCACGGAGCTGAGCGGCGAGAGCGAGCGGATGGAGGGGTTTTCGACGATCGCCGGGGCGTCATCGAAGACGAAAGGCGCGTGGAGCGAATTAGCGTAGGCGAGGACCGTGGCGAGCACCAGTGAAGCGGTCGTGATCAAGCAGGCGCGGTGTCGGGACGGAACGGACATCGGACAGTAGCGGAGTGCGAGAGTTAGCTATGGCCGGAGATAAACTGCGGCCACAGCGCCCAGAATTCGCGGGCGAGGACGGTGCGCACTTCGTCGAGGTCGAGCGGGTGGCCGAGTTCGGCTTCGAGTGAGGTGACGGTGCCGTCGGTGGCGCTAATGCCGCAGGGAACGATGCCTTCGAAGTGGGCGAGGTTGGCGTTCACGTTGAGCGCGAAGCCGTGATAGGTGACCCAGCGTTTTACGGCGACGCCGATGGCGGCGACTTTGCGCGGGCCGAGCCAGATGCCGGTGAGGCCGTCGCGGCGCGAGGCGGCGAGGCCGAGCGCGCCGACGCTGTTGATGAGCACTTGCTCGAGGAAACGCAGGTAAGCGTGCAGGTCGCGGCGCGCGGTGAGCGAGACGATGGGATAGCCGACGATCTGGCCGGGGCCGTGGTAGGTGATGTCGCCGCCGCGATTGGTCCGGGCGAGTTCGACGCCTGCGCGGGCGAGTTGGTCGGCGTTCCACACGAGGTGGTTTTCGGATCCGCCGCGGAGGCCGAGGGTGAAAACGGGCTCGTGTTCGGTGAAAATCAGGGTGTCGCCGGCTTCGCCCGCGATGCGCCGGGCGACCTGCTCTTCCTGCCGGCGGTGAGCCTCGGCATAGCGCGTGCGACCCCAATCGAGGGTGGCATGGGCGAGGGTGGGGTCGGAGCTGGCGGACATGAGGACACTCTTCGCAGAATGCCGCGCGGTGCAACTCCACTCGCTCACGCTCGTGGCTACGCCGGACAGGGTTGCCGATGCTGACAATCATCCCGCTTGTGTAGGCGGGTGGGAAGCAAGTAAGGCTGGGTAAGGGCGGTTAAAGACCGGCCTTACTTTTCCCATGACACCCCACTTGATGAACAACCTGCTCGGACAACTGCCGTTTCAGACCGGCGCGGTGACGCGGATGATCAACGCCGAAAATCCCACCGGTGAAAAAGGCGGCGGCGCGAAATGGGAGCCAAATCCCAACGATCCGATGACGCCGCACAGCGCGCAGGCCATGCATCTCGGCCGCGGCTGGAAAGTGCGGCCATTCATCAGCCTCAAGGCGGGTGAGACGACGACGCTGGCGGACATCAAGGGGCCGGGCTGCATCAACCAGTTCTGGATCACGGGCAGCATGGACGAGTTTCGCACGATGGTGCTGCGGATGTATTGGGACAACGAGGCGGCGCCCTCGGTCGAGGTGCCGCTCGGGGATTTTTTCGCGATGGGCTTCGACACGCAGCCGCATCAGGTGAACTCGCTGCCGGTCGTGGTGGCGCCGCATCGCGGTTGCAGCTGCTACTGGCAGATGCCGTTTCGCAAGCACGCGCGCATCACGCTGACGAACGAAAATAAAACCGACGTGCGCATCATCGCCTACAAGGTGCTCTACAAGCTCCACGAGGTGCCGGCCGATGCGGCGTATTTTCATGCGCAATGGCGCCGCAGCCTGACGACGCGGGAACATCCCGAACACACCATCCTCGATGGCGTGAAAGGCCGCGGGCTCTACGTCGGCACTTATCTGGCGTGGACGTCGCTGTCGCGCGGGTGGTGGGGCGAGGGCGAGGTGAAATTCTACATGGATGGCGACGGTGAGTTTCCGACCATCTGTGACAACGGCACGGAGGATTATTTCAGCGGCGCGTGGGGCTTTTTCAAGGACCCGAAGAAGGACCAGGTGGAAGAGGCGTTTTGCACCCCGTTCGTCGGCATGCCGCTGGCCCACACGCGCAGCGCCGACGGCCCGCGCTACTTCGGACTCTACCGCTGGCACGTGCTGGACAGCATCGGCTTTGAAAAGGACCTGCGTGTGACCGTGCAAACGCTCGGCTGGTGGCCGGGACACATTTATCAGCCGCTGACGGAGGACGTGGCCTCGACGGCGTTCTGGTATCAGAGCGAGCCGCATGTGGAGTTCCCGAAATTCCCCACGCTGAACGAACGCTGGCAGCGGTGAGGACGGAGTTTCCGCCATGAGCTTTGAGAACATGGATTACAAGTGCTACCTCGACGCGACGGCGCGTCAGCGGGTGCACCAGGAAGACTGGCTCAAGGCGGGCTACGCGCCGCTTGGGTTTTACCTGAAGGATTTCTGCCTGCATGAGGTCGACGGCACGTGGCACCTCTACCACATCGCCGGCACGCCGGGCGTGAGTTGCTGCCTGCCGGGGAACGAGATGTTTTTCGGTCACGCGACGACGCGGGACTTCGTGACGTGGGAGACGCACGAGCCGTGTTTCTTCATCGACGTGCGCGGGTGGGACCACGGGCATGTGTTCGCGCCCTACGTGATCGCGCACGGCGGCAAACACTGGATGTTCTACACCGGCGTGGCGACGGACAACACGCAGCGCATCGGCGTGGCGGTTTCGACGGACCTCTTTCATTGGGAACGGACCGGCGACCGACCGGCGATCCGGCCGGAGGAATACGGCTGGGCGTTTTGCCCGACAAGCGGTGGGGCGGCGTGCCGCGACGCGCATGTCATCGCACACGAGGGTGCCTTTCAGCTGTATTACACGGCGGTGAAAAAAGACGGCAACGGCTGCGTCGCCCGCGCGTCATCGCGCGATTTGCTCCACTGGCGCGACGAAGGGATCGTTTACGGGTTCAACGCCTGGAATCAGTGCGAGTCGAGCAACGTGCAGCGGATGGATGACGGGCGCTGGTTGCTGTTCTTCGGCGGACATCATGCGTGGAGCTATGTCGTGTCCGACAATCCCCTGCGCTGGCCGGATGTGGCGCCGACCAAGCTCCGCGATGACATCACGGGAATGGAAGTCATCCGCCGAGCCGGCAATCGTTGGCTGGTGGCGTATTTCGGGCTGCGTTACTACCGCCTGCTCGTGGGTGTGATCGACTGGGCGGCGGCAGAGCCGACGATCACGCAGCTCACCGAGCCAGCGGCACTGCGGGAATTTGGGCTCTGAGCTTCAGCGTTCACACCAGCCAGAGCCCCGCCACGCCGACGGCGGCGGTCGCGGCGAGGACGAGGGTGACTTCGCGTTTGAGCGCGGGGGAACCTAAGCTGAGTGCGAAGCCGGCTTTGAGCGCCGAGTTGGCGATGGCGGCGACGATCACGGCCTGGGCAGCAAGCGTGAGCGGGATTGCGCCGCCGTGCTGGCCTTTGGCCATCGAAAGGGAAATGGCGTCCATGTCGGTCAGGCCCGAGACAAAGCTCAGCGGGAGCAGGCCGTGCTGGAGCAGGTCGAGCTGGGTGGCGGCTTTGACGAGGAAGCCGATCAGCGCGTAGAGCAGGGCGAACTTGACGGCGGTCTTGAGGCTGAGCGGATTGGCGAGCTTGGGCGTTTCGTGCGGCTCCGCGCTGTTTTTGCGGGTGAGTAACCGCCAGGTGCCGTAAATCACGGCGGGCAGGAGCATGAGGCCGAAGGGCAGGAGCAGGGTCTTGGCGAGATCGCGATTGAGGAAGCCGGTGGTGATGATCACCCGAGGCAGCATCACGCTACAGGCGATCACGACGGCCAGGGAAAAATGGGCGGACAGCGCCGGCGCCTCGCGGCTGCGCCGGCTGAAGGCGAGGGTGCTGGCGGTGCTCGAGGCGATGCCGCCGAGCAGGCTGGTGAGCAAAATGCCGGCACGTTCGCCGAGGATGCGCACGGCGAGGTAACCGACGAAACCAAGGCCGGAGATCAACACGACCATCAACCAGATCGAGTAGAGATTGAAGGCGCCGTAGGGCCCGAGATCGCGATTGGGCACGAGGGGCAGGATGACGCCGGTGATGGCGACGAATTGCAGTGTCGCGCGAATATCCTCGGGCTTGAAGGTGCGCGTCCAGGCGTGCAGCGGCTGCTTGAGCCCGAGCATGACCATGGTGATTGCGGCGACGAAGATGGCGGCTTGGTAATGGTGCCACGCGACAAGCGCACCCACCATCAGGGTGAGCAAGGCCGAGGCAAACGTGGTGCCGCCAGGTGGTTTGGGCAGGGTGACGCGGGTCAGCGCAACGACCTGATGCCCGCCGACGAGCACGATGATAACCGGGAGCAAGGCCGGTGAATACTGGTCGCCGAGAAAGGCTCCGAGGCAGCCGAGCATGGACCAAAAAGTGTAGGTGCGCACGCCGGCCAGGTCGATGGGGCCGTTGGACGCCGACTGGTCACTCCACTGGCGGATGAGCCCGATGAGGGCGCCGAGGCAGGCGCAGGCGACAATGGCGGTGAGCAGGGGTTGCACGAACGGCAAAGCTGGGCGGCTAACCGGAAACGGCAAGCGCTTCCGGCCTCATTTGGCGCGGGCAAGCCGCTGGCGCAGTTTCCGTTTGCGCCGGGGAGGAGGGGATGGCTAATTCCTGCCTTTCATGAGCGAAACTCCCATCGATATTTCCCACGACCAGCATGCCGTGCGCCGGCAAAAGCTGGCCGACATGCGCGCGGGCGGCTTTGACCCGTTCCGCGCCAATGTGGGCACCACGCATTTTTCGCAGGACGCCAAGGCGCTTTACGTGGACGGGCAGGACTATGCGACCACGGTCACTGTCGCTGGCCGGCTGGTGACGTTTCGCGTGCAGGGCGGCAGTTCGTTCGTCAAAATCCAGGACCAACAAGGCCAGATCCAACTCTACTTCCGGCGCGATGTGATTGGCGAGCAGCGCTACAACGAAGGCTTCAAGAAGGCGCTCGACCTGGGCGACATCATTGGCGTCACCGGCTCGCTGTTTAAGACGAAGACCGGCGAAGTGACCGTGCGCGTCGATGCGTTCACCCTCGTGTCGAAGGCCCTCCGCCCGCTGCCGGAAAAGTGGAGCGGGTTGACCGATTCCGAGCAGATTTATCGCCAGCGTTATCTCGATCTCATCGTCAACACGGAGTCGCGCGAGCGCCTGATCAAGCGCTCGAAGATCGTGTCGCACATCCGCCGCTTCCTCGAGGACCGTCAGTTTTTGGAAGTCGAGACGCCGGTATTGCAGAGCGTCGCGGGCGGCGCGGCCGCCCGCCCCTTCCAGACGCACCACAACGCGCTGGGCGTTGACTTCGTGCTGCGTATTTCGCTCGAACTTTACCTGAAGCGCATGCTGGTCGGCGGCTACGACCGCGTGTTCGAGATCGGCCGCAACTTCCGCAACGAGGGTGTTTCGCGCCGGCACAATCCCGAGTTCACGATGCTCGAGGTTTACCAAGCCTACAGCGACTACCGCGGGATGATGACGCTCATCAAGGACCTCCTGCGTTCGCTGTGCGACAACGTCCTGGGCAAGTCCGAGATCAAGCACCTGGCCAGTGGCGAAGTGATCAATTTTGCCGGTGAGTGGCGCGAGGTGAAGTATAAGGACCTCATCATCGAAAAGACCGGCGACGCCGACTGGTTTGCGCGCTCGAAGGCTGAAAAGGTGGCTGGCCTGCAAAAGCTCGGTCTCTTTGCGGACCCGAACTGGCAGGACTTTGAGCTCACGAATGAGATTTTCGGCAAGCTGATCGAGCCCAAGCTGATCCAACCCACCTTCGTCACTCACCTGCCGAAGGAACTGTGCCCGCTCGCAAAGATCACGCCGGATGACCCGACCACGATTGACGTGTTCGAGCTGATCATCGGCGGCATGGAAGTCGCGCCCGCCTATTCGGAGCAAAACGATCCCGATGTGCAGCGCCAGATGTTCGAGGCGCAGGCCGGCGAAGAGCAGCAGAAGGTCGATCAGGATTTCCTGCTCGCCCTCGAGCACGGCATGCCGCCGGCCGGTGGTATGGGCGTGGGCATCGACCGTCTGTGTATTCTGCTCACGGAAGCCGAAAGCATTCGCGACGTGATCCTGTTCCCCTCGCTGCGGCCGACTGAGGCGAAGTGAGCAAGACCAGCGATCAGCGGTCAGCTTTCAGCCTTAACTGCGATGGAACTGGGGTTGCCAAAAGCTGACAGCTGATAGCTGATAGCTGACCGCTTTTCCATGCCCTGGCCGATCTACCTCGCCCTCAAGCAGCTCTTCCCGACGGGGCGGCGGTTTCCGTTTTTCACCGCGATCTCGATCACGGGCGTGGCGCTGGGCGTGGCGCTGCTGGTCATTTCGATCAGCGTCATGGGCGGGTTTGGCTACCAGATCCGCCAGATGATCGTGGACACGCAGGGCGAGGTGCAGGTGAAGGCGCGCGGTTTTGTCGGCCGGCCCGACGAAGTCCTGACGCTGCTGGCCAAGGTGCCGGGCGTCACGGCCGCCACGCCATTCGCGGAAGGCTTCGCGATGCTGGAGCACGACCGCAAGCCGTCGTTCCCGGTGATCCAGGGCATCGACCTCGACCACATCAAAAACGTGGTGCCGCTGGAGCGCTTTGTGCGGGTTGGGTCGCTCGATAATCTGGATGATGACTCGGTCATTCTCAGCTCGCAGCTGGCGATTTCCATCGGGGCGCGACTTGGCAGCAAGGTGGAGATCTATTCCCCGCTGCTGTTGGAGAAAATCAAGAACGACGAAGTCATGCTCCCGCGCGAGCTCACCGTCGTGGGAATTTTTGAGATTGGGCACCAGCAACTCGACAGCTCGATCGTGCTGGTGACGCTGCGCACGATGCAGGACCTCTACGGGCTCGGGCCGGCGGTGCATGGATTTAATGTAAAGATCGGTGAAGGTCAGGATCCCGACGAAATGGCCCGTCGCATCAATGTCGCGCTCTCCGCCAGCCAGCCCAACCTGCAGGCGCGCTCGTGGCTGGATGCGAACCAGGATTTCCTCTTCGTGCTGCAGCTGGAGAAGAACATGATCTTCTTCCTGCTGACGTTCATCATCGTCGTGGCGGCGTTTTCGGTGGCGAGTTCACTGTTGATCGCGGTGGTGAGGAAGACGCGCGAGATCGGCCTGCTCGGCGCGCTCGGCGCCAAGCCGCGGCATGTGGCGGCGTGTTTTTGCTTCCAAGGATTCTTCATCGGCGTGGCGGGCACGGCGGCAGGCCTCGCGCTCGGGTTTTTCTTCCTGCATTTCCGCAACGACATGATCCGGGTTTTCACGCAGTTGACCGGCAGCGAGGAAGTGCTGGCGCGGTTTTATCAGTTCAGCCGGCTGCCGGCCCACTCGGCGCCCTCGGACATCGCACTCATCATTGTCGCGTCGATCGTGATTTCGACCCTCGCCGGCCTGCTGCCCGCCTGGCGCGCGGCCCGGCTTAAACCCGTGGAGGCGTTGCGCAGCGAGTGAGTTTGCCGTGCAAGAATCACCCATGAGTCACTCCCCTGTAACTGCCGGAAATTCGGGCACCGCCGTGCTGGAAGCACATGGGTTGCGCAAGAGCTACCCAAGTGGCGCGCAGCAGCTTGAAGTGCTGCGCGGCGTCGACCTCACGGTGATGGCGGGCGAGAGCGTTTCGATCCGCGGTGAATCGGGTTCGGGCAAATCGACGCTGTTGAATTTGCTCGCGGGACTCGATGCGCCGGATGCCGGCACGCTCGCTTGGGATGGTGCGCCGGCTGGCGCGGACCGGCGTTCGTTGTTTCTCGGGATGGTCTTTCAATCGTTTTACCTGATCCCCGAGATTGATGCGCTGGCCAATGTGCTCATGGCGGCGCGGATTCATGGCGCGGTCGGAGCGACGCAACGCGCGCGCGCGAAGGAATTGCTGGCGAAGGTCGGCCTCGCGGAGCGCGCGACGCATTTGCCCGCGCAACTTTCCGGCGGTGAGCGTCAACGCGTGGCGGTGGCGCGTGCGCTGATGAACGCGCCGCGACTCGTGCTCGCGGATGAACCGACGGGTAATCTCGACGAGCGCACGGGCGACATCGTGATCGAGCTGCTGCTTAGCCTGTGCCGTGAGACCGGCACGGCGCTCGTGTTGGTGACGCACAATGCCGCGCATGCGGCCAAGTGCTCGCGGCACCTGGAGTTGCACGCCGGGGCGTTTTGAGGGGTGAGTAGAGCGGGTCTTTGACCCGCTCAGCGAAGGCGAGAGGCGTGGGTTGCGTTGAGGTGCGGGTCAGAGACCCGCACTACAGGGCAAATTGCGTTGCGCGGCGGTTATCAGCGCGCTTGGATACGCGGGTCGTCAGCGCCCCGAACCCCGCTTGGAAATTACCCCGTATGAACCTGACTCTGCCCAAGATTTTGGCCAAGGGATATGAACTGGATACGTCCGCCGCCTCCTTCGGCGAACTGCGTCGGTCGAATGACATCGAGCGTAATCCGGCGGCCCTGCGGGCGCGCTTCGAGGAGGACGGTTATTTGTTTATCCCGGAGTTTTTCAACCGGCTCGATGTGGTGGCGGTGCGGCAACATATCTGCGGCGTGTTGGCGAAAAAGGGGCTGCTGAATCCTGCCTACCCGGAGATCGAGGCGGCGAAAGCGGACAATGCGGATATGGCGTTTCTGGCTGATCCGCGGCTGGCCGTGGAGTTCATGAACTCCATCGCGAAGACGAGCCCGGCGATGCAGAAGCTGCTCTATTCGGGTGAGATCATTTCGTTTTTCGAGACGTTCTTTGGCGAGAGCGTCCGGCACTTTGATTTCACGTGGGTGCGCACGATGGGGCCGGGCTTCGGGACCGATCCGCATTGCGACACGGTTTACATGGGCCGCGGCAGCTCGCGGTTGTGCTCGGTGTGGATTCCCTATGGCGATCTGCCCTACGAAGTCGGCGGGTTGATGGTGTTGGAAGGCTCGCACCGCCAGGGCGAACGCTTGAGGCACTACCTCAGCCGCGACGTGGACCTTTACTGCGAGAACAAGCCCGAGGCGGCGAAGATCAAGGCCGGCGAGATTCCGTGGACGTGGGGCGGCGTGCTTTCCACGAACCCGTTCAGCCTGCGTGAACACCTTGGCGGCCGCTGGCTGACGACCGAATACCGCATGGGCGACCTGTTGATGTTTGGCATGCGGACAGTGCATGCGAGCCTCGACAACCAGTCGCCGTATTTCCGTTTTTCGAGCGACACGCGTTATCAGCCGGGCTCGGAGCCGATTGACGGGCGCTGGATCGGCGAGAATCCCATCGGACACGGGCTCGCGGCGAAAAAGGGGATGATTTGCTGAGGCGTGGGAGTGACGACGAAGCGGTTATGATTAACCGCAAAGAACGCGAAGAGCGCAAAGCGTCGATCCGGGTAAGGTAAGCTCTGGTGCCTTCAGCTCAGGCTGACGGTCGCGATCTGCTTGGGCTTGAGAGTGATTTTGAGTTTGCCCGCAGCGAGCTTGAGGGCGGTGAGCGGGTTGCTCTCGAAGTCGACGAGGTGGGCTTGCGTGGGAAGTTTACCCAAGCCGGAGGAGGCGGTGAGTGCGACTGTGGCGGTGATGGGTTTTACGTCAGGGTTAAAGAGACGTAGCTCGAGGGCGGCGCCGACTTGGCGGGTGCTGGTGGCGACGGCGGGGCCGGTGAGGCGGAGCCAGCCGGCGGTGGCGGGCAGCGCGTGCGGTTGCTGGTAGATCGCGGCGTCTGGGTTGCGCAGTTGCACGGCGCGCAGGCCGGCGGAGAGTTGCTGGCCGAGTTCGCAGAGGCGGGTGCGGTCGGGTTTGCCGGCGAGCGGTGCCACGCGGTAACGGAAACTCAGCGGGCCGCGTTGCTGGCCGTCGGGCTCGCCGTCGGTGAAGGCGGTGCGGCGCGTGCCGCGGAAGAGGGTGAGCGCGATGGGGCGGCCGGGGAGGTCGCGGACGGCGGTTTCAAGCAGGCCGTCGGCGATGACGGCGAGGCCGGACTTGGCGTCGTGCACGGCGGTCCAGCTTTGCTGGGGTTTGGTTTCGACGTGAAGTTCGCGATACTCGTGGTTGTCGGCGGGCAGGGCGACGGGGCGCTCGACGACGTCGAAGGCGGTGTCGGTGAGATAAGTGTTCGCGGACGTGTCGCTGGGGAAGAGCACGCGCAGGCGGTGGTCGTTGGCGGTGTTGTCGACGTTGGTCTGAATTTCTAGGAAATCCTGACCGGGACGCAGGCTGATGAGCGTGTCGATCACGAGGGCGGTGAAGCGGTCGGAGCGCGTCATGCTGTCGGCGCGGAAATCCTCCGGCACGTGCATCGTGGTGCGGATGCGAAATGTGGTAAGCAGCGGGCCGTTGTGGACGAGGGCAACGGCGGCGCGGCAGGCGGTGGAGGCGAAGACCTGATCGTTGACGGCGGGACCGTGATACCAACCGTCACCGATATCGGCTCGGTCTTCGAAAGTGAGGAGGTCGCGATAAATGCGGCCGTTGGCGCGGTCGGTGAGCGTGAGCGTGCCGTTGGCTTCGATCTGCACGGCGAGGTGTTCGTTGGCCATGGCGCGTTCGCTGGTGGCGAGCGCGGGGACTTCGGGATAACGCGTGGGGCGGCCGCCGGTGACGGCGCGGACGCTGAGCGTGGTGTAGCCCATGGCGGGGATGGTGAGCTGCACGGCGACCTTGATGTGATGGCTCATGACGCCCTCGGGAAACTTGGTGGGCCGGATGCGCTGGCGGAGACGGTTGAGCGTCTGGCTGAGGCGCTGGTAGGGCAGCTCGCGGCCGTCGGGGCCGTGGATGAGGAAGCCGGGCTTGGGCTCGAAGCCGAAGAATTCGTTGAACGTCGGCCACGCCGTGGGGATTTCGAGCGTGAGCTCGGTGACACCGGCTAAGTCGCGGGGCAGGGGATTGAAGACGGTGACGCGCAGTTCGTCGTCGGCGATTGCGCCCGTGACGCTGGCGGCGATGCGGCTGGTGGCGTCGATGGTGAGCTTTTCAGCGATCAGGCGGCACTGATCGAAGCGGAACTCCATGTCCTTATGCACCTGGTCCTGACTGCAGCCGTCGATGGAGTCGTGGGCGTGATTCTGCATCAGCCAGCGCCACGCGGTTTCGAGGAAACCGGGAGCGAACTCGGCGCCGACAGCGAACGTGGCGAAAGCGGTAAACGGCTCGGCCCAGTGGCAGAGCAGCGTCTGGCAGCGGGCGTTGGCCTGCTTCAGACGGATGCGACTCGAGAGCGTGCCGGGGATCACGTATTGCTGACAGTGCGTCAGCGGGTCGATGCCGTCGGGCAAGTCGCGGCCGGCGTCGTGGAGTTCGCCCTCGAGAATGGTTGTGATGCGGTCGCGTTGGGCGATGAGCTCGCGTGCGTAGGCGTCGAGGTCGGTGTGGACGATGTCGTATTTCCGGCTCTTTTTGAGCTGGGAGAAGAGGAGGGCGTAGCGTTTCGGATTCCACTCCTGGTGGTCGCAGCCCTCGTGGACGAGAATGCCATCGACCTCGGTGGCGGCGGCCTCGGTGTCGAGGTAAGCGAGCCACAGGCGGGCGAGTTCGGCGGGGTCGTCCTCGACGATCTTGGCGGGTTCGTGACCGCGGCAGACTTGGTGGTTAAAAGTGCCGTAGCCTTGCTTGCCGAATTTATGGCAGGGCAGCTCGGTGCCATCGGCGCCGCGCCAGATGAAATTACGCTGGGCGACGTTGTTTACGCCGCGCCAGATGTAGGCGACGGGAATGCCGAAGCCGGCGAAGATCTGCGGGAGCTGGCTGGTGTGGCCGAACATGTCGGGCACGTAGCCGGCGAGGGAAGGCTTTCCGCCAAGCGCGCGGGCGCTGGCGCGGCCGATGAGGAGATTGCGGATGAGGGCTTCGCCGGAAACAGTGAACTCGTCGGGCATCGAATACCACGGGCCGATCACGAGCCGGCTGGCGCGGGCGAGGGCTTCGACACGGGAGCGACGGTCGGGACGGATTTCGAGGTAGTCGTCTGTGAGGATTGACTGACCGTCGGTGATGAACGGGCCGTGGAGCCGGCCGTCCTCGAGCCCATCAATCACGCGGTCGAGCAGCGGCACGAGGGCATAACGGATGCCTTGGAACGGCTCGCGCCACTCACGATCCCAATGCGTGCTGAGGATGTAGTGGACGCGGCGCTTTTTGAGGGAGGGCATGGGGGAAGCGAGCTGGGCGCACCAAGGTGCGCCCCTACAGAATGGGCATCAGATCACGCGGTCGTTGCCGCCGTCGACGGGGACTTGGGCGGCGGTGGTTTTGGCGAAAAGCGGGCCGCACATCTCGGCGGCGAGTTCGGCCACGTCGCGGCTGGAGACCTCGGTGCGCAGGACGTTGTTGGTTTTATATTCCTCGATGGTGAGGCCGTAATGTTTCGCACGGGAGGCGAGGATCTCCGGCGTCCAGAGCGCGGTGTCGAAGACCATGTTCGGGTGCAGCGAGTTGATGCGAATGCGGTCCTTGCCCCATTCGAGGGCGGCGACGCGGGCGAGCTGGTTGACGGCGGCTTTGGAGGCCGAGTAGGCGGCGGCGCCGGGGCCGGGAGCGGGGACGTTTTTCGAGCCGATGACGACGACGCGGCCGCCGTTGGGTGCGAGCTTGAGGAGCGGATGGCACTCGCGCAGGAGGAGAAAATTGGCGTCGAGGTTGAGCGTCATGACCTTGTGCCAGAGGTCGGCCTTCATGTCGGCGATGGGCGAGCCGGGCGGGAAGATGCCGGCGTTGAGCACGAGCATATCGAGGCCGCCGAATTTGCGAACGGCTTCCTCCAGCGCGCCGGCGAGGCCGGCTTCCTGGGTGAGATCACAGACGATGCCGTGGAAATCCGGGCGCGCGTAGAGCTTGGTGATCGCGGGATTCACATCGAGGCCCACGACGGCGGCGCCGCGCTTGAGCAGGGAATCGACGCAGGCCTTGCCGATGCCCGAGGCGGCGCCGGTCACGAGGGCGACCTCGCCGGCGAAAGTGGCGGGCTTGCCGGCGGCGCGGAGCTTGGCCTGTTCGAGATCCCAGTATTCGACGTCGAAGATGTCGGCGGCGGGGAGCGCCTGCCAGCCGCCGAGGGCGGTGGCGCGGGAAATGATGTCGATGGTGTGCCGGTAAATGTCGGCGGCGATGGCAGCGTCCTTGGCGGTGCGGCCGATGGTGCCGAGGCCCAGTTCGGGATCGAGAAGCACGCGCGGGGCGGGATCGAGCATGACGAGCGGCCGGCGGGCGGTGGCGGCGCAGGTTTTGAAATATGCTTCGTAGGCGGCGCGGAACGCGGCGACATCGCGACCGAGCATCGGAATGCGCTTGGTGCGGATGACGTGATCGGGTGTGGCGGGGCCTTGCTGCGCGATGGCCGCCAGATCGGGGCGGCGGGCGAAGGCGAGGGTGGTGGCGTCGCGGTGGATGGCGAGGATGGCGGGTGCGCCGAGGGCGGCGGAGATTTCGCGGCGGAGTGCGGCGATCTCGATGCGACCCTCCTTCGCTGAAGCTTCGGAGGGCGCGTCCGGTGGCTGCGCCACAGGCGCGGCGGGCGTCCACGCTTTTTGTTTCGCGAGGTAGTTTTCGGCGAGGGTGACGAGGTCGACCATGCGCTCGTAGGCGATTTCCGCGGTATCGCCGAAGGTGAAGAGACCGTGGTTCATCAGCACGAGGCCGATGGTGCCGGCGTGGGCATGTTTCGGAAACAGCTCGGCGCAGAGGCGGGCGAGCTTGAAGCCGGGCATCACGTAGGGGATGACGACGAGGCGGTCGCCGTAAACCTCACGCACGCGGGCGAGGCCGTCGGCGGTGTTGGAAATGGAAATGAGCGCGTCGGCGTGGGTGTGATCGACGAATTTGCCGGGCAGGAGCGCGTGGAGGATCGCCTCGACCGAGGGCATGGGTGCGGCGGAGTGGGTGAGACAGCCCTTGAGTTCGTTGGCCATCTGCAGGTCGGTCAGCGTCTCGAGTTGCGCGAGCTTCAGGAGGTGGTTGAGCCGGCACGGGGAAAAGCCGGCGGCCTCGATGGTCTCGAGATCCCAGCCGCTGCCCTTGACGCAGAGGATGTCCTCGTCTTCGCCGAAAATATTCTTCGCGCGGATTTTGACCGAGGTGTTGCCACCGCCGTGCAGGACGAGCGCCGACTCGCGGCCGAGCAGACGCGACGTGTAGACGCGCTGGCCAAGGTCGCCGGGATATTGCGCCGCTTCCTGATCGCTCCAGCGGCTTTTCATTTTTTGCCTTCGATGACCTTGGTGGTGCGGCCGATGGACTTGTCGGTGAAGATGTCGTTCTCGTCGGTGCTGCGCGTGGAGAACTCGGAGATGACGGCACCCTGATCACCGGCTTGGAACCAATGCGGCGTGTTGGGCTTGATGGTGTATTGGTCGCCGGGATTGAGGATGATCTCGTGCCAGACCTTATAAGTGGACTCGCGGCCGGCGGGCGGGCGGCACTTCGGACGGGCAGTTTTCTTGCCGGCGACGTAGAGGAACACCTTGCCCCAGCGGCAGCGGAAGGTCTCTTCCTTGCCGGGCTGGCCGTTGACGTTGGGGTGGCGGTGCTCGGGGCAGGTCTGGCGCGGCCACATGGCGAGTTCCTTGGCGCAGCAGCGCAGGGTGTTGACGTAAACGAGGACGCCGAGGCCGGTGGTGGTGAATTGGCTGAGGCCGAAGTCGGCGACCTCGATCTGCTTTTGCTCGGCCGGGGTGATGACGAGACGCGCCTTGCGGAAGAAACCGTAGGCTTCGCGCTGGCGTTTTTTGAGTTCGGATTGGGTGATCATGGGATGGGGATTATTGAGAATAGTTTTTAACCACGAATGGACACGAATGAACACGAATGCAGAAGGGATGGACGGGAAGTGATACTCATCGCGGTGGAATTCTATTCGTGTGAATTCGTGTCCATTCGTGGTTCCGGTTTGGTTTGAGTTACGACCATTTTTCGGAGCCGCGGAAGGGCATGTGGCGGCCGTCGGCGACGTAGCGCGGGTAGGGCTTGTAATCGTTGATGCCGGGGACCGCTTTGCCGCGTAAGAGGAAATCGCAACCCCACGGGCAGGTGATGCGGGTGGTGGTCGGGATGTAACGGATGTTCAGGCCGCAGCGGCGGCGCGGGGAGAGATTGGCGTTGGAGCCGTGGATGACGTTGGGGTGATGGATGGAGACGTCGCCGGCCTTGAGGATGACGTCCACGGCCTTGGACTCATCGACAAACGAGGGATCGATGGCAGAGTTGAGGACGTTGGTGACGTCCTTGCGCTCCTGCGGTTTTTGGAGCTTCAGGTGCTGCGTGCCGGGGATGACGCGCATGCAGCCGTTTTCCGGAGTGGAATCGTCAACGGCCAGCCAGACGGTGACGACGTTCATGGGCTCGAGCGGCCAATAGCTGCCATCCTGGTGCCAGAGGACGGCCATGCCATCGCGGGGCGGCTTGCTGATGTAGTGCGAGGCGAAGAGCGCGATGTTGGGGCCGATAAACTCCTGCGCGACGTCGAGCAGGCGGTCGTCGCCCACGAGACGGACCCAGAAGGGATCCTGCGGAATCAAGTCCTGCCAGAGTTGCTCGGGACGGCGGTCGGGGTTTTTCTTCGTGAGCCACTCCACATGGTCGCTGGCCTCGCGGATGAGGTCGGCGTCGATGACGTTGCGGGCGATGACGTAGCCGTCGCGGTTATACTGATCGAGGAGTTTCATGAGGAGTGGAACACGAAGATTTTAACCACGGATTACACGGATGGCACGGATTGAGGTTCAGATTTTATAATCCGGATTGATCCGTGATATCCGTGGTCATTTTCAGGATTGGACGATGCGACGGGCGGCTTCGACGATGCGGGGGACGTCGGGGCGGTAGGCGTTTTCCAAGATGGGCGTGAAAGGGACGGGCACATCGGCGGAGGCGACGCGGACGACGGGGGCCATGAGGCTGTCGCTGCAATGCTCCATGATGCCCGCGGCGATCTCGGCGCTGACGCCGCCGGTCTTCGGGCCCTCCTCGACGATGATGACGCGGCCGGTCTTGCGGATGGACGCGCCGATGGTCTGGTAGTCGATCGGCGAGAGGCTGCGGACGTCGATGACCTCGGCCTCGATGCCCTCCTTGGCGAGTTGCTCGGCGGCGGCGGCGGCGAAGTGCGCCATGAGCAGCCAGCCGAGGATCGTGACGTGGGTGCCTTCGCGGCGGACGGCGGCGCGGTCGAGTGGCACGACGTAGTCGCCGTCGGGAATGTCGCTCGTGGCATCGACGGCGCCGGGCTCGGCGCGCGCTCCCTTGGAACCGTAGAGGAGCTTGTGCTCGAAGATCATCACCGGGTTGTCGTCGCGCACGGCGGCTTTGAGGACGCCCTTGGCGTCGTAGGCGGTGGAGACGGCGACGACCTTGAGACCGGGGACGCCGGTGAAGTAGCGCTCCATGCTCTGCGCATGCTGGGAGCCGCGGCCGGTGGCGCCGATGGGTGCGCGCATGACCATGGGCACCTTGACGGTGCCGCCGGACATGTAGCGCATTTTGGCGGCGTTGTTGATGAGCTGGTCGCTGGCGAGGAAGAGGAAGTCGCCGTATTGCATGTCGGCGATCGGGCGCATGCCCATCATCGCGGCGCCGACGGCCATGCCGGTGAAGCCGAGTTCGGCGATGGGCGTGTCGATGATGCGTCCGGGGAATTTTTCGGAGAGCCCGAGCGTGACAGTGAACGCACCGCCCCAGCCGCCGGGGACGCCGATGTCCTCGCCGATGCAAAATACGCGTTCGTCGCGGGTCATTTCCTCGGCGATGCCATCGCGGAGAGCTTCTGCTATGCCTTGTCGTTTCATGAAGAGGGAAGGGAGGGTGAAGGGAGAAAGTGGAAGGAGGATCAGGCGCGGTAGATGACTGGGCTGCCGACCGGGTCGGCGAAGTCGTGGAGATAACCGGCGTCCTGCCAGCGGGTGCCGTCGCGGAGGCCGGATTTTTCGGTGCGCAGGTGGATGGCAAAGCTCACGCGCGGGCCGGCGGCGAGATTGGGGCCGCTGCCGTGAACGGTGAGGCGGTGGTGGAAGCTCAGCGCGCCGGGAGCGAGCACCGCGGCGGACTCGTGCCAGGCGTTGCCGCCGCTTTTTTCCTGGAAGCGCTGCTTGAGCGCATCGAGTTTGCCGCTGAAGAAATCGCCGGCTTTGAGCAGGCCCCAGTGATTGGAGCCGTGGACGAAGCGCATCGGGCCGGAATCGGCGGTGACATCGCTGATGGCGAGCCACGCGGTGAAGACTTCGCCCTGCAGTGCGGCGTCCCAGTATTCCTGGTCCTGGTGCCAGCCGACGCTGCCGGTGTCCTGACCACCGGGTGGCTTGATCAGCATCTGCACGGCGAAAATCTGGATCATCTTGGCGCCGGTGACCGCCGCGGCCCACTGGCCGATGGCGGGGTGGGTAACCGTTTCGAAGATGGTGCGGTCGGAGCGATGGGCGTTGTCGATTTTGACGAGTGAAGTCGGCGGGGTCTTGGAGCCCGGGGGATTGCCGGCGGGAGCGATGCCGGTTTCGTATTCACCGGCGTAGACGGCGTCGATGCGCTGACGGACGCGGGCGAGCAGCTCGGCGGGAATCACCGGCGGCGCGAGGAAGAATCCGTCGCGCTCAAACTGCGCGGCGGCAGCGCGTTTTTCGGTTTCGGAAAGAGAGGACATGGGTGGAGGCGAATGTAACCTATTAGGTTACAAACGGGGTTGGGGGGTTCAGGCGAAGACGTCGGTGGTCAGGTCGGCGAGGGTGGGTTGCGGGGCGACCTTGGCGCGCTCGACGCCTTCGGTGATCTCGGCGTCGATGCGCGACTTGATGGCGTCGAGATCGGCCTGCGTGATGTCCTTGCGGGCGAGGAGCTGCGTGGCGAAGCGCGTGATGGGATCGCGCGAGAACCACGCCTCGCGTTCGTCCTTCGCCTGATAATGACAGGCGTCGCGACGCGAGTGGCCGGTGCGGCGGTAAGTGAGCAATTCCAGGAGCACGGGACCCTTGCCGGCGCGGCAGGCCTCGGCGGCGCGCTGGGCGGCGGCGAAGACGGCGAGCACGTCGTTGCCATCAACGGTTTCACCGTGGAAACCGTAGGAGGCGGCGCGGTCGGACACGCGCGGGTTCTTCATGACCTTGTCGATGCGGGTGGAGGCGCCGTAGAGATTGTTTTCACAAACGAGGATGACCGGCAGGTCCCAGATCGCAGCCATGTTGACGCCCTCGTGAAACGCGCCCTCGGCCACGGCGCCGTCACCGAAGAAACAGGCGACGATCTGCGGACGCTTTTGCATCTTGAACGCGAGGGCCATGCCCGCGGCGAGCGGGATACCGCCGGCGACGATGGCGATGCCGGGGAGCATGCCCTTGTCCACGTTGCCCATGTGCATCGAGCCGCCCTTGCCCTTGCAGCAGCCGGTGGTGGCGCCGAACAGCTCGTCGAGCATTTCCTGCACCGTGAGGCCCTTGGCGAGGGCGTGGCCGTGGCCACGGAAGGTGGACGTGATCCAGTCGTCGCTGCGCAGCGCGGCGCAGACGCCGACGGCGGTGGCTTCCTGGCCCTGGCACTGGTGGATCGTGCCGGGCATGGTGCCCTCGAGGAAGAGAAACTTCACGCGCTCCTCGAATTCGCGGATGAGCACGAGTTGCTCGTAGAGTTTGAGGAGGAAGGCGCGGTCGTGAGTGGGTGCGGTAGCGGGCATGAGCTTTAAGGGAATTTTTTAACCACGAATGAATACGAATTCACACGAATGGGGGAGCGGTGAAGCGGGTGGATGCTTTAGTTGAGGAGGAAGCGGTGGACGATGCGGATGAAGTTGGCGGGGTATTCGCAGTAGGTGTTGATCCGATAGCTGCCGAGGTCGCCGGTGCGTTCAGAGTAGTAGCGTTCGCGCCAGCTCCAGTGGTTGGCGCGGCCGACGGCGGCGACGGCGCGGAGGGAAGCGAGGAGGCCCTCGCGGTCGCCCATCACGGAGCGCGCCCAAGCTTCGAGATACCAGACACGCCCCATGGCCGCGAGATCGTGGCGGTCGAGGTTTTGCATTTCCCAATTTTCGTAGGTCTCGGGCCGCGTCGCGATGCCGGTGGGAATACCGTCGTAGATAAAATCAGGGTTGGCGCGGATTTTCGGCCAGACGATGGCGGTCCGTTCGGGGGTGAGCAGACCGGTGGCGATGGCGGCCCAATCGACGTCGGTGAAACCATGGTGGGAAATCGCGCCGTGTTCGGGGTGGATGTATTCGACGCAGTGATCTCCAGCCCAGAATTTAGCGTGGAAGGCGGCGGCGATGCGGTCGGCGACGGCGGCGGTCGCAGGATCGCCGAGCAGGCGAGCGGCCGTGCGGAAACTATGCGCGACGTAGCATTGGGTGACGCCATCGTAATCAAGCCGGCTCGGGCGCTCGAGGTAGAAGCCGCCGCCGGGGATGAGGCCGGAGGAGGGGATTTGTTTGACCAACCAATCGGTGACGGCCCGAAGGTAGGGCCGCTGGGCGGCGAGCCAGGCCTCGTCGCCGGTGTGACGATGGATAACGTCGGCCATCTGGATGACCGTGGTGTTGGCGAGGGCGAAGAGCGGATTGCCGGGAAACCAGTGCTTGTAGATTCCGCCGTTGGGCTCGATCACGAGCGGGAATTTCTGCTTGTAGGTCGGGAGGTCGATCCACGCGGTGGTGCCGGCCTGGCCGGGATTGATCGCGAACGGGATCAGGCCGTCGTCGCGCAGGAAGGATTTCACGTAATCCCAACTCGCAAGCACCTCGGCCTTGCGGCCGAGCCAGAGCAAGGCCTCGGCGGACTGGCCCCAGTCGAGACCAGGGTAAGTCGAATCGTGGCCGTGACCTTGCGTGGGATCGGCGCAGACGGAGAAATAGCCGAAGAAGATTTTCGGATTGAGCGCCGCGAGGACGTTGCGATCCGCGCACTCGCGGTAGGCTTCGGCGAGATCGGCGGGAAGTTGAGCGGGGGCGAGGGTCATCGGGAGATGGCGGATTTCGAATGCCGGAAACCGGAAAGGTCAGCGGGCACGCGCTTTTAGTTTTTGGCGGACGAGTTGGCCGGCGGGGATGGCGAGCGTGGCGACGATCTTGCCGGTGGCGCGGGAGATGAGCCTGGCCTTGGCGGCGGTGTCGCTGGCGGCGAGGACTTCGCGGGCGGTGACGAGCCAGAAGACGGGCACGTCGCTTTCGACGCGGTATTGCTCCTGCAAGGCGGCGGGGACGACGACCTGCTTCCACTTGGTTTTGACGCGGGCGGTGGTGTAGAGCGTTTTCTCTCTGCGCAGGGCGAGCAGCGTGAGCGAGGTGCCGCGGTAGGGAATGTTGGCGAGGGCGGTCCAATCCCACGCAGTCGGGAGGACGGGGTTGACCTCAAGGGTGTCGGCGTGCGGCGTGAGGCCGAGGAAGCCTTCCCATGCGGCCCACATGTAGCTGCCGTGGATGAACGTGCTGCGCGGACAGCCGCGCTGCAGGAGGTCGTCGCCGTTGTAGTATTCGGGAAACTCGCCGGGCGTGACGTTGGCGCGGTCAAAGTCGGCGCGATCGCCGAGCAGGCGCGTGCTGCGCAGGGCCTTGACGATGAGGTCGGGCAGGCCGGCGTCGGAGGCGGCGCGGGCGGCCCAGAGCGCGAGGTTGGGCCAGACGCCGCCTTGCAGGCCGTAGCTGGAGGGATCGGCCTTGGGGATGTAGCCTTTTTGCGCGGAGCTGACCGTGCGCATGCCGCCGGCGCCGTTGGTGCTGGAGAGCCAGAAGCGTTCGTCGAACAACTCGGTGAGCAGGGCGCGCGCGGTGGCGCGGGGCGCGACACCAAAGAGGGCCGGAAAAAGCAGGTCGCCGGTGACGTCGTCGATCCGCTGGCCGTCGGGACTGATGTTCAGCAGGTAGAACGGATTTTGCGCCGTGGCGGAGCGCAGGTGGCGGTTGATCGCGACATGGAGTGCGGCGGCGTCGGTTTTGAAACGCGTGGCGTTGGCGCGGTCGCCAGTCGCGGCGGCGAGTTCGGCCATGACGACGAGGGCGCGGTAGCACTCGGCGTTGATCTCGGTGACGGCGCCGGAGA
This sequence comes from uncultured Opitutaceae bacterium, assembly GCA_964525935.1. Taxonomy (GTDB): domain Bacteria; phylum Verrucomicrobiota; class Verrucomicrobiia; order Opitutales; family Opitutaceae; genus UBA2377. Next base: position 34,558 of record CAZGJZ010000006.1, read on the forward strand.
GCGAGTAGTTGCCGGTGCAGTTGCGCCAGCCGCAGAGGCCGCGCACGAAGGCGTCGCGCGAGCGGCACCACATGAGGCCGTCGGCGTTGCGCTGGGCGAGGAGGTAGTTCGTCGAGCGGACGAGCGTGGTGTAGTGCGCGTCGAGGAAGCCGCGGTCGCCGCTGAGCGCGTAATAGTGATGCGCGGCGATGATGAGGAGCGGGGTGTTGTCGTTGAGGTTGAGCCCGTAGTCGTCGCGATACAGCGGCTCGCTGGAGGCGTGCATGTATTCGATGACCTTGCCGTTGGGTTCGACGCCGACGCGGAACCAGAAGTCCAGCATGCGCCGCGACCACGCCTGGCCGTAGTAGTTGGAGCTGACGAGAAACCAGAACGTGTCGCGGCCGACGAAGACATCGGAAGGCGGATTGTTACTGAAACCGGGACCGTGGCGGTATTCCTGATAATCCTTCAGCTGGTTGGCCTTGGCCCAGTGCACGCCGTCGGTGATGAACGCATCGGGCGTCCAGAGACGGCACGTGTCGAGGTGATGTTGGATCGCGATCTGGTTTTCCGCTTCGATCACGGCGACGCGGCGCAGGTGGGCGGCGGGGGAGCCGGCATCGGGTTGGTAAAGCTCCTGCACATTGGCGAGCGGCACGTGGAGGCCGCGGTGCGAGTAGGCGAAAGAGAGGGCGCTGGCCGTGCCGGTGTCCCACGCAAAATCGGCGACGCACTCGACGCGGCCCTCGGCGGCGGGCTGGACGTTGAACGTGCGCAGAGGGCCGCTGCCCCAGATGACGGCGACGGTGCCGTTGGCGTATTGGATGGAGAGGAAGGTGTGGCCGTTTTGCGTGCCCTCGGAAATTTGCGTGGCCGGCGGAAACACGGCGCGGGACTGCACGGTGTAAGGCTCGGGCGCGTTGTCGGCCTCGAAGACAAAATGCGCGGAACGCAGCAGGTTGTTTTCGTAGGGCAGGACGAACTTCTTGCGCACGCGGGTGAGACCGAGACGGAGATTGGTCGTCTGGCTGGCGGGCGAGAAACTCGTGTCGATCGGCAGGGCGGCGTCGCCGTTGGGCGAGAGGACGGAGGTTTTCCAGCCGAAGAGGTAATACTGCTGGTCGTAGGCATCGCGCAGGCCGAGGCGCGCGGTGCCGGGTTCGCTGATGATGTCGGAGTGCGCGTCGAGCGTGACGTAGACGAGCGCGTTGCCGAAGGAATGCCCGCGTTTCAGCCGGTTGACGGGAAACATGTAACCTAGCCGTGTGGTGGCGGAGGAGGCGGGCATGGGGTGGATGGGGTTGGGGTCTGAGGGAATGACCAAGGACCAATGTCCAATGGCCAATGAATCAGGCGGTGAGGATCTGGTCGGTGCCTTGGTGCGACTTGGTGTGGTCGCTGTAGCGGTTGCCGGCGCGGTCCTGGCCGCGGGCGAGGTAGATGTTGAACTTGGCGGCGGCGAAGTGCGGGTGGTTTTCCGGCGTGAACTTCACGGTGGTCGGGAAGTAGCGCACGGTGAGCACGGCGCGGCGGGTGGTGCCGACGTTGGGATTGGAGCCGTGGATGATCTTGCCGTGATGGATCGAGGCCTCGTTGGGGTGGAGGGCGATGTCGACGGCCTGCTTGTCGTCGACCTGGGCGGGCTTGATCTCGATGGGAAATACCTCGGCATCGGGGCGCTTGACGTCCTCGTAGTCGGAGTAGCCGTGGCGGTGCGTGCCGGGGATGACGCGGAGACAACCGTTGGCGGGGAGCGAGGGCTCGAGAGCGATGGTGATCGAGGCGACATCCATCGGGGTGAGGGCGCCTTTCCAATACGCGGAGTCCTCGTGCCACGGCACGCGCTTGCCGACGGCGGGTGGCTTTTGCAGGAGGTGGCAGGCGAAGATGCCGATGTCGGGACCGATGAGCGGCTCGACGAGGTCGAGCATCTCGTCGGCCATGATCCACTCAAACATGCGCGGGTCGTTCCAATGCGGGCAGTCGATGATCGCGGGCGTCTGGCCGTCCTGGTTGGCCTCGGCGAACTTGGCGGCGCAGTAAGCACGGACGCGGGCGAACTTTTCCGGCGAGAAAATCTGCTGCGGCAAAATGAGGTAGCCGTTGCGCTCGTATTCCTGGACGCGATGGATGGTGAGCGGGGATTTCATGGATTTTCGATTTTGGATTCTCGATTTTCGATCCTGGTCCAGTGGGAGAAGCACCGTGCTAGGGCTTGGATGGGGGCTTGTTTTGCTGGGCGGAGCGGTTGCGCGCGAACATGCCGCCCGCCTTGGGCGCAGCCGGCGAAACGGCGGCGGGTGTCGGAGTGAGAGTGACCGCGGCGGCCGGAGGCGGAGTGACGGGTTCGGCGGCGGGCGAAGGCGCGACGGGGCGAGCGGGGCCTTCGATTTCGAGGGCGGCGAGCGGCTGGCCGGCGATGAGGGCGTCACCGGGCTGGGCGTGGTGCGTGACGAGGCGGCCCGTGGCGATGGACTCGACTTCCATCGTGGCCTTGTCGGTTTCGACCTCGAGCAAGGCCTGGCCGCGCGCGACGGATTCGCCGGGCGCGACGAGCCAGCGGATCACCTTGATGGCGGAATCCGTCGTCGCGAGGTCGGGCATTTTCATCACGAGTTTGGGCATGGTGATTTGGGTCTGGGGTCCAGGGGAACGGCTCGCTTCGCAGGCGGAATGGTTTTAAAGCTGGCCGGTTTCGAGCGGGAGCGAGTGGGTGGCGATGAAAGCCGTGGTTTCGGCGGCGGTGAACACGCCATCGGTGGTGCCGACGGCGCGCGTGGCGGAGGCCCCGAGGGCGCTGCCGTAGCGCAGGAGGTCGGGCAGGTCGCCACCGCGACGGATCGCGGCGATGATCCCGGCGCCGAAGGCATCGCCCGAACCGGAGGGATCGACGACCTGGGCGGGGTAGGTGCCGCTGCGCCAGTAGCGTCCGCCGCGGCCGGCGATGGCGCCCGACTTGCCCTGGGTGATGATCACGGTGTGCGCGCCGGCTTTTTGGAAATGACGCAATTGGGCGAGTGAATCTTCCTGGCCGGTGATGAGGCGGGCCTCGTCGTTGTTCGGCAGGAAGTAGTCGATGTGCGGGAGCAGCGTGGCGAGTTTGCCGTCGTCCTGCCAGGTTTGCGGCATGACGACATCGACGACGGTGATGACGCCCTTGGCCCGGCAGAAGGCGAGGAGGTCGCGCAGTTCGGCGAGGTCGATGCCGGGCATCACGTAGAGTCCGCCGAGGTAAAACACCTTCAGACCGGCGACCCAATCGCGGTTGAGGTGGGCGACGGTGAACGCCCGATTGGCGCCAAAGACGTGGAGGTAGCGGCGGTCCTGGCCCTCGACAAGGAGGATGACCGTGCGGCTGGTGGGAAACTGATCGGTCGTGACGAGTTGCGTGCAACCGACGCCCTGCTCGGTGAGTTTGCCGCGAAGCGTGTCGGCGGCGGGATCGCGGCCGAGGCAGCCGGCGATATCGACGGCGAGGCCCTGTTTCACGAGATCGATGGCGACGTTGGCGGCGCAACCGCCGGCCTTGACGGGCATGCCGTCGAGCGCGAGGAGCATGCCCTCGGGCGGCAGCGCCCGCATGGGGCCGCAAAATGTGTCTTCAACGAGAATGCCGGCGCAGCCGATGTCAGCCATAAGATTAAACCTTTCCACAGCAGCCGAGGATTTCGATGCGTTCGAGGACAGCGTCGCGCACGGCGTGGCGTCCGGCCACCATCACGTCGTGCTCGCCGCCGATACCGAGGAGTTCGTGGGGATTGGCCACGGTGCTTTGGAGCGCTGCCCGGATGGTCTTGAGATAATGCTGCTTCAGGTAGGTGCCGTAGTTCACCTTGGCGACGCCGAGCTTGATGGCGGCGCGGAGCGAATCGGTGGCGATGCCGGTGCCGCCGTGCAGCACGAGCGGGGTCTGCGGGATGCGGCGCTGGATTTTTTCGAGGTGAGCGAGATCGAGACCCTGGCGGCCGGCGAGCTTGATGTGAACGTTGCCCACACTGACGGCGAGGAGATCAATGCCGGTCTCGGCGACGAAACGCGCGGCGAGGTCGGGGTCGGTCATGGCGGAGTCATGGGCGTGACCATCGTCGACGCCGCTGGGGAGCGTGCCGATCTCGGCCTCGACGGCCGCGCCGGAGCGGTGGGCGTGGATCGTGAGTAATTTGACGCGCAGTTCGTAGTCCTCGTAGCTGGCGGCGGGATCGGCGGGCATGATGAGGTTGAAACCGGCGGTCGCGGCGGCGTGCACCCATGAGTCGTCGGGACACTCGTTGAAAATGAAACCGACCGGCACGCGGGCGGAGCGGGCGGCGGCGGTGCCGAGGGCGGCATACCACTCGAGACGCTCGGTGGCGCGGCGCTCGGGGCGGGAGAGAAAATCGCCGTTGAAACCGATGATGATGGGCGCGCGCACGGACTCGGCGGCGTCGATCACGCCCTGGAGCGATTCGAAATTCCAGCTCTCGAAGTAGCCGAGGGCGTAGCCGCCGCGGCGGGCGTCGGCCATGAGTTGGGCGATGGGTTCAAGCGGCATGAGCGGTTCCTTTGAGGGCAGGGCGGCGCGCGGAGGCGACGAGGACTTGGGTGACTTTTTTGCCGAGCTGGGCGAGGTCGGCGCGCGCGGTGCGGCTGTCGGTGACGACGGTGTGGATTTGCGCGATGTCGAGGACCTTGGTCAGGCCGCGCTGGGCGAATTTGGAGTGATCGGCGAGCAGGACGAGGCGGCTGCACTGGCCGGCGATGATCTGCTTGATGCGGTAGGTGGGGAGCGAGGATTCGAAGGTGCCCTTGCCGGGCACGATGCTTTTCGTGCCGACGAAGGCGAGGTCGACGAAGAGCGTCTTGGCCCAGTCCTCGGCCTGCGGCCCGACGTAGGAGAGGCTGTTGGCGTCGTAGTGGCCGCCGATGCCGACGATGGTGTTGGCGGAATTTTTGCCGAGTTCGAGGCAGGCGAGGGCGGAATTGGTGACGATGGTCAGGCCGGACTTTTCCTTGGCGAGGGCGCGGGCGAGTTCGAGGCAGGTGCTGCTGCCGTCGAGGAAAATGGTCTGGCCGGCGCTGACGAGATCGAGCGCCAGCCGGGCAATGGCGCGCTTTTCCTGGCGGAGCACGGCGAGGCGCGAATGAAGCGCCGTTTCGTAGAGGTAGGAGGGCGCGTGGGCTTTTTGCACGCCGCCGACCGTCTGGATGACGGCGCCCTGACGGATGAGCTCGGCGAGATCGCGCCGCACGGTCATGGTCGAGACGCGGAGGGCGGCGGCGCATTCCTCGTATGACGCGGCACCCTGCTGTTCGAGGCGGTCGAGGATGAGCTGGCGGCGGTCGAGGGGGTTCATCGGCGCGGGGTGGCGGCAGGGTGGGGCGAATTCACAAGCCGATGTTAAAATTTAACATTGGCAAGGGAAAACCTTCACTTGGGACCAATGGGAGCGAGTTTCTGAAGGATTTGATCTCTTAACTGCGCCAATGGCAGGCAACCGTCCAAGATAAGGTCGCTGCTCGCCTTGTGCCGGTCCATGACCAGATAGGCGGCGCGTGCCGAAACCAAATAATGTTCCAATTCGGTCTTTAGCGATTCCCACCTTCCTTCGGGAGTAAGCTTTCCGGTGTCGTCCCCTCGCAGGATTCTGCGCGCCATGGCGACATCCAGGGGCGTATCGATGAAGATCGATAGATCGATGCATTTTTCGAGTCTGGGATGATCGCGACCAAAAGGATAATCCAAGACAAGAAACCGGGCCCGCTGCATGGCTATTTCGCTGGCGACGGCTTTTGCCATGCCGGGACAATCAAACTCCGCAAGATCGGCTCCGCGCCTGGCCCAATCGCTAAAGTCGGTCGGATAAATATTCGTCGCTTCGAATTCATCGAAGGCGAACACCAAGGCGTCAGCAAGCGACGCCCCGACAATTTTGGAGAGAGCCGTTTTTCCACCGCCGGAGACGGAACCAATCGCAATGACGTAGGGGCGCACGGAAGGGTTGGTTTCAAACCAAGGTGCTACCTTCTTCCTGCTTCTGTCCTGTCCGATGACCCGTGGTCCCGGCTCAGACGAAGGCCAGTTCCTTGTGCATGAACTCGACCAGGGCGGGATCCGCGCCGGCGAGGACCTGCTCGAGGGCGGGCGTGCGGTTGGCACCCTTGCAGCGGGCGGCGAGGATGTCGCCGCGGGCGTATTGGAGCTGCATGAGGTAGCGGGTCTTGGTGCCGGTGTTGTGGCTGCCGCGGTGCCAGACTTGGTGGTTGAAAAGGTAGATGTCGCCGGCCTTGCAGAGGATGGGCTCGGCGCCGCGACCTTCGAAGACGGGGTTTTCCTTCGGCGAATCACGGCCGGAGAGATGGCTGCCGGGGACGTATTCGGTGGGACCGTCGACGGGGCTCGTGATGTCGCTGAGCGGGACTTGGACGCTGAACCACATCAGCGGGAGCCGGACGCGCGGGTCCCAGCGCGGGATTTCAGGCGGCAGCGGATGTTCGAGAAAATCGTCGACGTGCCAGTGCGAAATGGCCTGGCCGGGAGCATTGCGAATGACGTTTTGGGCGCAGAAGCGGCAGTTGGGGCCGACGATTTCCCGGGCGAGGGAGAGAATCGGCTCGCGGATGAAGAGGCGCACAAAGGCGAGGTTGGTTTCCTCAGGGCGGCGGATGACAAAGGAGGGATTGCTTTTGGCGATGTCGTCGGTGATCCGGCGCAGTTCGGCGCATTCATCGGCGCTGAGGACGCCCGGCACGACAGCGATGCCGTCGCGATGGAAGCGATCCATGATGGCGCGGGTTTGATCCGCGGAGAACGGGGTGGTGAGACCGGTGGACATGGGGGTAGGGGGAGGGGATGGGGAGCGGGCGGGAAAGCGTAGAAGACGGGCGGAGCGCGAAGACAAGACTGCACTGTGTCGCACGGAAAATATTCCGGGGGTGTTTCCCGCGTTGCAACCCGGCGCGGAAAACCCTGCTATGGCCGCCATGTTTTCCGCCTCCCCTGAACGTGTGCGCTGCGGAGTCGCCGGTGTCGGCTCGCTCGGCCAGCATCACGCCCGCATCTACGCCACGCTGCCAAACGTCGAACTCGCGGGCATTTACGAGACCAGCGACGCGCGGGCGGCGGAGATTTGCGCGAAGCACAACTGCCGGCGTTTCGCGACCATCGAGGAACTCGGCGAGGCGTGCGATGCGGTGTCGGTGGTCGTGCCGACGGATCTTCACGCCAAGGTCGCGCTGCCGCTGCTGGCCAAAGAGTGTCATCTGCTGATCGAGAAACCGCTCTGCGCGAGCCTCGAGGAAGCCGAGCAGGTGCTGGAAGCCGCGCGGAAGCACAACTGCCTCGTGCAGGTGGGGCACATTGAACACTTCAACCCGGTGATGGCGTTTCTGGAAAAGGAAGTGGACTCGCCGCAATACATCACGGCGGAACGGCTCGCGCCGTATCAGCCGCGCGGCACCGAGGTCGGCGTCGTGCTCGACCTGATGATCCACGACATCGGCATCGTGCTGGCGCTCGTGAAGTCGCCGATCAAGCGCATCGACAGCGTGGGCGTGACCGTGCTCTCGAAAGGCGAGGACATCGCGAATGCGCGCATCGAGTTTGAAAACGGTTGCGTGGCGAACCTGAGCGCGAGCCGGATGAGCACGAAGAAGCAGCGCGAAATCCGCATCTTCCAGTCGGACGCCTACCTCTCGCTCGATTTCATGAACCAGGCCGGGCACCTCGTGAAGAAGAGCGACATCATCGCCTACGGACTGAAGATGAAGATCGGCCTCGTGAAGGCGGGCGACTTGAGCGCGATCCCGGTGAAAGAGATTCCGATTGAGAAGGGCGAGCCGCTGGCGCTGGAGCTGGCGAGTTTCGTGGACAGCGTGCGCCAGGCGAAGCAGCCGAAGGTGGGCGCGGCACTGGGCAAGAGCGCGCTCGAGGTGGCGATCACAATCACCGAGCAGATTCGGAAAGCCAAAAAATAACCACGAAGAACGCCAAGAACCCGAAGCGGAACCGTGCCCCTCATTTCATGCGCTTCGTTTCCTTGGTGGTGATTTCATGAATTCAGCCGTCGCCAAAATTCCCTTTGCCCTGCCGGCGCCTGAAGGCGGGCGGGTGGACTTGCTGGTCGTGGCGGGCGAACACTCGGGCGATGAACATGCGGCGCGGATGGTGGCGGAATTGAAGCGGCAGCAGCCCGGGCTCGCGATCGCGGCGCTCGGCGGACCGGAATTGGCGAAGGCGGGCGCCCAGTTGTTGCACGACCTGACGGCCTCGTCGGTCGTCGGGTTGGTCGAGGTGCTCAAGAACTACCCGTTTTTCAAGGCGCTGTTTGCCGAGACGCTGCGGTGGATCGCGGAATATCAGCCGCGCGCGGTGTGCTTTGTGGATTACCCCGGGCTGAACCTGCGGCTCGCCGCGGCGCTGCGGGAGCGCGGGCTGTCGGTGAAGGGCGGCGGGAAAATCAAACTGCTCTACTACATCTCGCCGCAAATCTGGGCGTGGAAGGCGAAGCGGCGTTTCACGATGGCGCGCGACCTCGATGCGCTGGCGGTGATCTTTCCGTTTGAGGTGGCGTGTTACCAGGACACGGACCTGCCGGTGGAGTTTGTGGGGCATCCGTTTGTGGCGCCGGATTACGCGCCGCCGGTGCGCTTCGATCCCGCGGGGCCGGTGTTGTTGCTGCCGGGCAGCCGCACGCAGGCGGTGGAGCGGATTTTCCCGGTGCTGCTGGCCGCGTATCAGCGCTACCGCGCCGACGGAGGAAGGCGCGAGGCGGTGGTGATTTACCCGAGCGAGGACGTGGCGGCGGTGCTGCGGCGGTGGCCGTCGCCGGCGTATCGGTTGGTGAAAACCGGCGAGCCGGTCGCGGCGTCGGCGGTGCTGACGAGTTCGGGCACGATGTCGTTGCACTGCGCGCTGGCGGGACTGCCCGGGGCGATCGCGTATCGCACGAATCCGATCACTTATCTTTTGGCGCGCTGGTGGGTGAAGCTGGACTACATCGGCATCGCGAACCTGCTGCTTAACGAGCCGATGTATCCCGAGTTTATCCAGGGGGCGGCGACGGCCGAGGCGCTGGCGGCGCAGCTGCACGCTTGCACCGGCGATGCGGCGCGGCAGCAGCGCACGCAGGCACAATTGCAGCGTTTGCGCGGCTTGTTGAACCAGCCGGCGGCGGGCACGGTGGCGGATTGGGTGGCGCGCCAGTTGCCGCAGGGCTAGGCATTGCCGCGATGAAAAATGAGGGGAAAACGACGTCGCCTCACCCGGGGGCGGCTGGCATGGGTTGAACCTCAATGGCGGACGAGACGCACTATTTCGCGAGGGTATCGCCGAACCGCGTTTTGCCGGTTTTGATTTTGCTGTTTGGCTGCACGGTGTCGGTCGTCGGCTGGTGGCTCGTGCGGGATGAAATCCTGCGGGCGGATGAGGCGCGGTTTGAGCGGCTGGTGGAGCGCACGCTGGGCATGATTGCGGACCGCTTTGACTCGGCGGCCGAGGCGCTGCACGGGGCGAAAATGCTGGTGCGGTTGAAGCCGGACGTTTCCCAGCAGGAATGGGCGGACTACACCGCCGCCATGGAGCGCTACCTGCGCGAGGGCGTGGTGGGCCTGGGCTACGCGCAGCGCATCTCGCGCTCGCAAGTCCCCGCACTGGAGGCGCGGCAGCGCGCCGCGGGACTCGAAGGATTCACGGTGGAGCAAGTCAGTCCCCAGGATTTGTTGTATGTGGTGACGCACATCGCGCCGACGAAGCGCAACGCCGCGGCACTGGGCCTGGACATTGGCTCGGGGCAGACGCGCAAGGAAGCGGCGGAGCGGGCGATGCGCACGGGGCAGATGACGCTGTCGCGGCGCATCCGGCTGATCCACGACAACCAGACGGTCCCGGGTTTCATGCTGCTGCTGCCGATCTACGGTGACGGCGCCGACCCGGCCGATGCTGCGGAGCGCGAGCGCGCGCTGACGGGGTGGGTTTACGCGGCGCTGCGCACGGACATGTTGATGGATGCGGTGATCAGCGCCGTAGGCCAGCAGGTGGATTTCAAGATTTTCCAAAGCCCGGCCTTGAACGCGAAGATGCTGCTCTACGACACGCAAACCGGGGCGCGCACGTGGGACCAGACCGCACCGACGACGGAAAATTACTCCGATCGGGTCTTTTCCACCGAGCGGACGATTTCGGTCTACGGGCGGGCCTGGACGGTGTGGGCGGGGGCGCGCCCGGAGTTCGGGCTGCGCAGCAACCGCGTGCTGCCGTTTTTGATTCTGGGCAGCGGTGTGTTGATCAGCGCGATGGCGGCGCTGTTGACCTGGACGCTGGCCAACTCGCGGGCGCGGGCGCTGGGACTGGCGGACCGCATCACGGGCAACCTGCGGCGGGCCGAGGCGGAGTCAGGCCGGCTGGCGCTGGTGGCGAGTCGCACGGCGAGTTCCGTCATGCTCGTGGACGCGGAATGGCGGATCACCTGGGTCAACGAGAGCTTCACGCGCATTTTTGGTTACACGCTGGAGGAGGTCAAAGGGCTGCGGCCGGGCGACCTGCTGGGCGGGCCGGCCACCGATCCGGAAGTGATCAACGCGATCAACGAGGCCTGCGCGCAGAGCCGGACTTTCAAGGGCGAGATCATCAACTACACCAAGGATCGCCGCGAGTTGTGGCATGAACTGGAAATCCAGCCGCTGCATGACGACCGCGGCACGCTCACCGGTTACATGTCACTGCAGCTCGACATCACGCAGCGCAAACGCGCCGAGCAGGAACTCGCCCAGAAGGAATCGCAGCTGCGTTTCATCTTTGACCGCCTGCCGTTGGGCGTGAGCTGGGTGCGCTACGGGCCAGAGGGGAACGAGAGCCGCAACAACGACTGGTTCTTCCGCGTCAGCGGCTTGAAGCGCGAAGAAGTGAAAGACCCGACGCTCGTGCGCGCGATCTCGAACCCGGAAGACCTTGCCAAGCAGGACGTGTTGCGCGGCCGGCTCGAGCGGGGCGAGATCGATGAATTCAGCATGGAGAAACGCTACCACCGGCGGGACGGCCAGACCGTATGGGTTCTCCTGAGCATTAAAGTCTATCGCCGGCCCGACGGCCGCATTGACCAGGAAATTTCCACGGTGCTCGACATCACGGAAAACAAGCGCGCCGCCGAGGAACTGGCGCGCAAGGAGGCGCAGCTGCGCTTCATCTTCGAAGCCGTGCCGGTCGGCATTCACCTGCACATTGTGGATCAGAATGAAGTTTGGGTCGCCAACGAGGCGCACCAGCGCATCACGGGCCTGAGCATCGGCGAGATGCAGCGGCTGGATGCGTTTGCGCATATTTCCGAGCCGCAGGAATACGCGAGGCAGCGCGAACTCTACGCCCAAATCCAGCGCGGGGCGATCGACCATTTTTCCATGGAGAAACGCTACCTGCGCCCCGGTTGCGAACCGGTGTGGGTGTTGTTGACCGTGCGGCGTTACCGGCATCCCGATGGCACGGGCTACCAGGATATCACGACGGTGGTCGATATCACCGAAACGCGCCGCCATGCGGAACTCCTGCGGCAGGCCAAGGAGGCGGCGGAAGCGGCCAACCTCGCGAAGAGCCAGTTCCTCGCGATGATGAGCCATGAAATCCGCACCCCGATGAATGGCGTGATCGGCATGACCTCGCTGCTGCTCGACTCGCGGCTCTCCGCCGAGCAGCGCGAGTATGCCGAGACGATCCGCCACAGCGGCGACACGCTGCTCACGATCATCAACGACATCCTGGACTTTTCCAAAATCGAGTCGGGCAAGCTCGAGCTGGAGGACGCGCCATTCAACCTGCGCGACTGCGTCGAGGCGGCGCTCGACCTGCTCGCGCCGCGGGTCGCCGAAAAGCGGCTGGATTTGCTCTACGAAATCGCCGACGGCGTGCCGGGCAGTGTGCGCGGTGACTCGACGCGCCTGCGGCAGGTTTTGGTCAATCTGCTCAGCAATGCGGTTAAATTTACCGAGCAGGGCGAAGTCGTGCTCAGCCTGCAGGCCCACCTGGTGGAGCCCGATCGGCTCCAACTGGATTTTGCCGTGGCGGACACGGGCATCGGCATCGCGCCCGAGGCGCTGGAGCGGTTGTTCCAGGCGTTCACGCAGGTCGATGCCTCGACCGCGCGCAAATACGGCGGCACGGGCCTGGGGCTGGCCATCAGCAAGCGACTCGTGGAGCTGATGGGTGGCAAATTGCAGGTGGAGAGCGAGGCGGGGCGGGGCTCGGTCTTCCGCTTCACGATTCTGGCCGGCACGGTGGCGAGCAAGCCGCGGCCCTACCTGGCCAGCGGCAAGACCCATCTCGCGGGCAAGCGCCTGCTCATCGTGGACGACAACGCGACGAGCCGCCGCATCCTCACGACCCTGGCCGCCAACTGGGCGATGCAGCCGAAGGCGGCGAGCTCGGGCGCCGAGGCACTCGGGTGGGTGCGGGCGGGGGAGCGCTTCGACATCGCCATTCTCGACATGCAAATGCCGGAGATGGACGGCGTGATGCTCGCCACCGGGATCCGCCAGCTTTGCGACCCGGCGATGCCGCTGGTATTGCTCTCGTCACTGGGGCAGCGCGAGCTGATCGCGGACAAGACGCTTTTTGCCGCGTGCCTCACGAAACCGGCAAAGCCGGCGCAGATTTTCGAAACGCTGGCCGCGCTCATCCGCGACGAGAGCGATACCTGGCAGGCGCAGTTGCCCGCGCTGCCGACCGCCGCCGTGGCCGATGCCTCGCGCGAGCGCATCCTCCTCGCCGAGGACAATGTGGTGAACCAGAAGGTGGCGCTGATGATGCTGCAGAAGCTCGGTTTCCGCGCGGACGTGGCGGCCAATGGGCACGAGGTGATCGAGGCGCTCGCGCGGCAGGACTACGACGTGATTCTCATGGATGTGCAGATGCCGGAGATGGACGGCCTCGAGGCGACCCGGCGGATTGTCGCGCAGCATGCGGACCCGCGCAACCGGCCGTGGATCATCGCGCTCACGGCCAACGCCATGCAAGGCGACCGCGAGACCTGCCTCGCCGCGGGCATGGATGACTACATCAGCAAGCCGATGAAGAAGGATGAGCTGATGGCGGCATTGGACCGGGCGCGGCTGGCGCGAGGGTGAGGCGGGCGCAGGGAATCCTGAAATATCAATATCCGCAGCCTGGCCGCTTTCTTCATTTCCAGAGTTTCCACCAAAATTTTGATGGAGGCCCTTGGAAGGCTCACACGGACGGCATCGGACTCAGGTTGAGACGCGCCCGGTGGCGGAGGGCGCGGGGGTAACGGGCGGAACGGGGACTTGGACGGCGACTTGCTGCCAGAGAGTTTCGGCGCGGGCGGTGAGGATCTGGCGGCACTTGGCGATCTCGGCCTCGCGGGCGGCGCGGTTTTCGTCGGCGATCTTGGCGAGGTCGTCGAGGTTGTAGAGATAGACGTTCTGCAGGGCGGCGACTTCGGCTTCGACGTCGCGAGGCAGGGCGAGGTCGATGAAAAACAGCGGGCGGGCGGCGCGGCGGCGGAGCGTGGCGGCGACGGCGGCGGCGGTGACGACGGCGGTTGGTGCGGCGGTGGCGCAGACGACGATGTCGAACTCGGCGAGCTTCACGGGCATGAGCCAGAACGGCAGGGCAAACGCGCCGAGCGTCGTGGCGAGGTCCATCGCGCGTTCCAGGCGGCGGCTGGTGACGGCAAGGGTGCCGGCGCTGCGGCTTTGGAAGGCGCGGGCCGTTTTTTCGCCGATATCGCCGGCACCGACGAGGAGGACGCGCGTGGAAGAGAGGTTGCCGAAAATATTCTGGGCGAGATCGACCGCGACATTGGCGACGCTGATCTGGCCCTCGGTGATGGCGGTGTGCGTGCGGACGTGCTTGGCGGCTTGGAAGGCTTTTTGGAAGACGCGATTGAGCACGGGGCCGGCGCTGCGGCGGGCCTGGGCGTTGGCGTAGGCGTCCTTCACCTGGCCGAAGATTTCCGTCTCACCGAGCATCTGGGAATCGAGGCCGGAGGCGACCTCCAGCAGGTGCTGCACGGTGGCGCGGCCCTGCAGGCTGACGCGATGACGGGCGAACTGCGCCTCGTCGAATTGCTGGCGCCGGCAGAAGGCGGCCTGCACGGCGCTGGTGGCGGCGGGGGTCTCGGCCACGCCGTAAAACTCGATGCGGTTGCAGGTGTTGAGCAACGTGAACTCGCGCAAACCCGGGATGGCGGCGAGGTCGGTGTGCAGCGCGGCCGCGGCATCGGCGGACAGGGTGAGTTTTTCCCGGACCTCGAGCGGAGTCGTGTGATGCGTGGCGCCGAGGACAAAGAGCCCGGCAGGTGCTGGGGCGGTCTCGCTCATGAGTGCGAAATGGCTCCGAGCGAAAGCAGGGCGACGACGAACAGGATCATGCCTGTCCAGGCGAAGCGGGTGGAAATGAGCCGGCCGCCGAGACGCAGGCCGAGCGCGGTGGCGTAGGCGGCCCACACGGCGACGGTGAGTAGGTGCGGCAGGCCGATGCGATCGAGATCACGCAGCCACCAGACGGAGCCGACGGCGAGCGAAGCGGCGAGCAGGGCGACGCCGACGCCGAGAAGACGCACGCTGATCAGGTCGAGGTCGATGATCGAAGGCAGAAAGGAGAACAGGCCGCCGAGGTGTTTGTGTTTCAGCGAATAATTGCGGAGCAGCAGCATGAGCGCGGTGAGCGCGAGCAGGGCGAAGACGCCGTAGCTGAAAAGCGCGAGCGCGGCGTGGAACTCGATCCACGCATTGCCGCCGAAAATCCCGGCGCGGCGCGTGGCGTCCCACGCGGGGATCGAGAGCGAGACAAGGGTGAGGGTCGCGGCGAGACAGGCGGTGAAGTAGCCGAGCAGGCTGGTGCGGAACGTGACGCCGACGACGAGATAGAGCGTGATGGCGGACCACGCGGTGAATTGAAACAGCTCGAAGGTGTTGCCCAACGGACACCCGCCGACGGCCTGGCCGCGCAGGTAGAGGCCGGCGAGTTGCATGACGTAGCCGGCGAGAATGATCGCATACATGGCCACATTCAGCGGCCGGCCGCGGCGCAGGAGCAGCCACAGGCCCAGCAGGAAACCGACGAGGTAGAACTCGGCGGCGAGCCAGAGCCAGGTGCGGTCGGTGAAATGGGCGAGCATGGTGAGCTGGGAACGTGAGCGGAAGGCGCGGCGATGCAAGTCCGTCGCCTAGTGCGGCAAGGTCATTTCGCGCCAGGGAGGGCGGGCGCCCAGCGCGCGAGAAAGGCGAGGATCTTGGCGGGATCGTGGGCGCTGGCGCCGTCTTCGAGTGCACCGGTTTCCTGCGTGGTGAGCTGCTTGCCGTCGGCGTCGAGGACAACGAGGACGGGCAGGCCGTGCTGGATGGGGTTGCCGTAGCGCTCGTTGACGTCGGCGTTGCGCTTTTGGCCGTTGCGGGTGTTCACGTCGATCATGACGACCACGTATCCGCGGGCGAGGGCGGCGGCGACGGGCTCGTTAGCCTTGAACGTGGCGTGCAGGCGGTGGCACCAGACGCACCAGTTGGCGCCGAACATGAGGAGGACGTGTTTGTGGGCGGCGCGAGCCTCGGTGAGGGCGGCGGTCACGAGCGCCGTGCCGTCGGCCTTCACGTCATAGATGTCTTCGCCTTGTTTCGGGTATTCGGCAGCGGAAAGGTGGAGGCTGCCGATGGAAGCGGCGGCGAGCAGGGTGAGGACGAAGAGAGAGAGCTTGCGCATCGGGGCAGTCTTGGCGGATGGCGGTGGGTGTTAAGCCAATTTTCAAATGGCGATGGTTGGGCGCAGCTTGAGTTGCGGGCGGGATTGGCTTGTGTGGCGCGATGCCTGTGGCGCGCTCCCGCTCAGTCTCTGCTGAATCCATCCAACGTCCGGCTCCGTCCGGTCCAGTGGGGGCGCGACGCGTGCACACCCTGCGGCCGGAGCAAATACATCCGGTCGTGCGCATTGCGCACCGGCAGTCGGGTGGGTTGCAGATTCCGCGGCGGATTATTTTGGACTACGAAGTCGTGCTGATCACGAAAGGCGGCGGGGAGTGGACGTTCAATGGCGAGCGGCGGCCGTTAAGCGCGCATGACCTGTTGGTGATCCCGCCGTTTGTGCCGCATGCGTTCGTGTTGGATGAAAAGACGACGGTGGAGCATATCGCGGTGCATTTTGATTTTGCGCCGGAGGTGCCGGCGGCGGCGCGCGGGTTGGACAAGCGCCGGCCGTTTCGGGTGCGATTCACGCACGGATTGGAATTTTCGACGCAACGACGGCTTTACGCGGGGCACCGGATCGAGCGGATGTTGCAGGCGGTGGTGTCGGCGCACGAGGCGCGGTCGCCGCTGGGACCGGCACTGGCGTCGGCGCAAATGGCCAGCGTGTTGCTGGGCTTGCTCGCCGAGCCGGAAAAGACCCGGACGGCAAATCATCAGGCGCGGCATCTGCAGCGGGTTGAGCGCGTGACCGCCCACATGCAGGCGCAGCTGGCGAAACCGATCGACCATGCGGTGCTTGAGCGCGTGTCAGGGTTGAGCACGAGCCGGTTGCAGGCGCTGTTTCGCGAGGTGACCGGTTATCCGCCATTGGATTATTTGCGGCGGTTGCGCGTCGAGGAAGCGCGACGCCTGCTGGCGGATGGACGGTTGTCCGTGAAGGAGATCGCGGCGCGCACGGGGTTTCGCGACACGAGCCAGCTGAGCAAGGTTTTCAGGCGGATCGACGGGCTGTCGCCGGCGCATTATCGCGAGGCGTTGCTGGCGGGACGGCAGGGAAAACAGGAAAAATAGCCAACACCTGCGCGTGGCGGCCATAAATCGGCCGATGACAACGACAGCGCGCGGCGCCAGCGTGGAGGCACTATGTTAACCCCTACCCAAGTCGCCGAGTTTAAGTCCAAAGGTTTCCTGCGCGGCAGCCGCGTGCTCAACGATGCGGAGGTGGATGAACTGCGCGCCGAGACGGAGCGCGTGATCGCCGATCGCAACCGGAAGGACATTCCGCAGCCGGTGCTTTGCCATAATTTCACGGGGAACGAAGACGCGCCGGTGTGGCAGATCGTGAACATCTGGGCGGCGAGCCCGGCGTTCAACCGCCTGATTCACAAGCCGCAGATCAGCGAGGAAATCGCGCAGCTCACGGGGGCGAACGATCTGCGCATCTGGCATGACCAGATCCAATACAAGCCGGCGGCGAAGGGTGGCGTGAACATGTGGCACCAGGATGCGCCGCTGTGGCCGATCCTCGCACCGATGACGCAGGTGACGGCGTGGGTCGCGCTTGATGATGTCGATGTGGACAACGGCTGCATGAGCATGGTGCCCGGCTCGCACACGTGGGGTGATCGCATGGCGACGCTCTTCAAGTGGAAGGACTACGAGAAGGATGTGCCGAAGGAATTCGAAGGCCACGCCGTCACGGTGCAGAAATGCCCCGTGGCGAAGGGCGAGGTGCATTTTCACCACGGCCTGACGTGGCACGGCTCACACGCGAACACGAGCGGCCGGCCGCGCCGGGCAATCGCGTTGCACTTTATGACGGACCAGACGCGCTACGTCGCGGCGGGCGAACACTGCATGAAGCCGTTCGTCGAAGTCGCCGATGGCGAGGTCCTGCGCGGGAAACATTTCCCGCAGGTGTGGAAGCGGAATTGAGCCGGCTTCGTGGCTCAGGGTATTCGCTGAAGGAATTAATGTGGAACTCAGGAAGGCTGGAACGATCCGCCGGGTTCTGTTCCTGGTTTCTTCCTGATTTCCACATTCAGATCGCCGGCATCACGTTGCCGCCACACACGGGCAGGTAGACGCCGGTGATGTAGCTCGCGAGATCGGAGGCGAGAAAGGCGACGGCGTTGGCGATGTCCTGGTCGGTGCCCCATTTTTTCAGCGGGACCGCGTTGAGGTAGGAATCGGGGCGGCCGGCGGCGGGGCGGTTTTCGCTGACGGTCCAGCCGGGGGCGACCTGGTTGACGGTGATGCCGTGCTCGCCGACTTCCTTGGCGAGGACGCGGAGGACGCCGTCCATGCCGCGTTTGCCGGAAACGTAGGCGGACTGGCCGGGCCAGTTTTGCATGGCGCACTCGGTGTTGATGGCGATGACGCGGCCGTGTTTGCGTGCGACCATGTCGGGCACGAAGGCCTGCGCCATGAGGACGTTTTGGAGCACGCAGCTCTCAAATTGCGAGCGGTAGTCGGCGGGCGATTGCTCGAGGACTTTCGTCCACTGGTATTGGACGACGGCGTTGGTGACGATGATGTCGGGAGCGCCGAGTTTCGCTTTTACCGTGTCGCGCAGGCGGGCGATGTCGGCTTCTTTCGTGATGTCAGCCTGAATGGCGATGGAGCCGGGGATTTCCTTTGCGAGGGCGGCGGCGCGATCAGCGGCACCGTGGTAGTGAATGGCGACGCGCGCGCCGCAGGCGGCAAGCGTGCGGGTCATGACGCGGCCGAGTTCGCCCGTGGCGCCAGTGATGACGGCAACGCGGCCGGTGAGATCGATCTTCATGCGCAGACGGCCTGGTGACCGCCGTCGACGATGAGACCGACGCCGTTGATGTAGGCGGCTTCAGGGGAACAGAGCAGCGTGACGGCGTTGCCGATATCCTCGGGCGTGCCGATGCGGCCGACGGGGACGCGTTGTTTGACGAAGGCGGCGGGCTCGGGTTTTTCCCAGTGGAAGCGGGTCATGTCGGTGAGAATCATGCCGGGAGCGACGCCGTTGCAGGTGATGCCCTTGGGGCCGAGGGCGATGGCGAAGCTCTTCATGAGCATGTGCAGGCCGGCCTTGGAGGCGGCGTAGTCGCCCTGCGCGGCGGAGCTGACGTTCACGGCGAGCGAGGTGATGAAAATGATGCGACCGCCGCGGCCGCGCTTGATCATTTCGGCCGCGGCGAGCTGCGTGCAGTGGAAGGCGCCGTTCAGATTTACGTCGATGGTCTTTTTGAAAACGGCCTCGCTCATCTCCATGATGTCGACGAACGGGCAGATGCCGGCGTTGTTCACGAGGATATCGATGTGGCCGAAATGGCTGACGGTGGTGCGAACGAGAGACTCGACATCGGCACGGCTGGTGATGTCACAGGCGAGGCCGAGGGTTTTGACGCCGGTGTCGGCGGCGAGTTGCGCGGCGGATTGGCGGGCGGTGTCGCCGTTCATGTCGGCGATAACGATCTGCACGCCTTTGCGAGCGAGACAGGTGGCGATGCCGTATCCTATGCCGCGCGCGGCACCGGTGATGATGGCGACCTGGGCGGCGGAAGCGGCCGAGGTCGGAGCGGAACGAGACAAGACAGTCCGACGGGCCGGGGATTTTTTCTTCATGGGGTGAAGCGGGGTAGGCTAGGGCGGAAGGTGTGCCGCCGGGCGCGGCGGCGGGCAAGGCTGCAATTAGGCGAGGGTTCGACTAATGTGCTGGAACCACGATGGACACGAACGAACATGAATGATCCAGACTGCTTGGTTAAGTCGAAGCCAGGCGACATGGGGCGTAAAAACTGAAACAGGAACGAATGTGGAAATCAGGAAGGCTGGAACGATCGGTTGGAGTCTGTTCCGGGTTTCCTGATTTCCACATTCACCCCGGATTCCTTGGTTGCCGCTAAGCTCTCGTCGCGATCCAGAAGCGGCAGTCGTCGGAGAAATTGCGGACGGCGCGGGATTCCTGGGCGACTTCGCGGCGCATGACGTCATGGGTGTGGCTCCAGCCGGTGGCGGCGAGATCGGCGAGGATTTCGGCGCGGTCGGGCAGGTGCATGAAGGTGCGGCCGGTGCCTTCCTCCTCGAAGTAGCGGTCGCCAAACTCGCGGAGGATTGGGTCTTGCTTGCCCTTGGCCCACCGGGCGGCCTCGAGCCGCCAGAGCGCTTGCTCGGTGGTCGAGCTGTTGCGGTCGTGCGTCGTGAACATGAACGGTGCGCCGGGGCGGCAGACGGCGGCGAGCTGGCGCAGGGCGCGGCGGCGGTTGCGGCGCAGCGGAATCTGCATGAGGCCGTTGAACATGAAGAGCACGCCGTCGAAACGTTTGTCATTCATTAGATGACAAGTGGTCAGGCGGGTGGCGTCGGCGTGGAAGAGGGTAATCTCAGCTTTGCGTTCAATGACGAGGCTCTGGGCCTGGGCGAGGAGTTCCTCGGCGAAGTCGAAGGCGTGGAGGTGGCGGTAGCCGGATTCCCAGAGCGCAACGGCAACGCGTCCGGCACCGCAGCCGGCCTCGAGGAGATGCGCGGTTTTATCGGGGAAGAATCGTTCGATGAGGATGCGCTCGGAAGCCCAGAGGCCGAGCTCGTGCGCGGCGCGGGTGTAGTGGACGACGGCGGTGAGGTCGTTGAAATCGGCGCGGACGGTGGCGGGGCTGACGGGCGGGCGGGGCACAGGCTCAGAGGTATTTGGCGAGGAAGGCCTCGATTTCACGGTAGAGGCGGAGGCGGGTTTTGCTTTCAAAATAGCCGTGGCCTTCCTTGCCGGCGATAAATTGTTCGACGGGCACGTCGCGTTTCTTCAGTTCGGCGTAGAGTTTCTTGGATTGGGACGCATCCACCCGTGGGTCATATTCCCCGGCGGAAATGTAGACGGGGATGTTGATATCATCGACGTGCCGCAGCGGGGAGATGGCGTCGAATGCCTCTTTAGCGAGTTTCGGGTCGCCAAGTTTTTGGATGAGGATGTCGTAGTTGAATTTATCGAAGCGCCGGCCGGAAGTTTGCCGGACAATCTGCTCCCAATCGAAGACACCGACGATGGTGACGGCGCATTTGTAGAGCCCGGGTTCAAATGCAGCACCGCCCACGGCGAGATAGCCGCCAAAGCTGCCGCCCATGATGGCGATACGGGCGGGGTCGATGAGGCCGGATTTGATGAGTTGTTTCACTCCATCAGTCACGTCGTCATGCATGGCCTTGAAATCGAACTTATCGGTGGTGCTAATCGCATGGGT
Organism: uncultured Opitutaceae bacterium; assembly: GCA_964525935.1. Taxonomy (GTDB): domain Bacteria; phylum Verrucomicrobiota; class Verrucomicrobiia; order Opitutales; family Opitutaceae; genus UBA2377. The sequence continues at coordinate 55,413 of CAZGJZ010000006.1, forward strand.
GAAGCCGGTGGACCCACGGTAGTTGGGTTGGAATACCGCGTAACCACGGTGGGCGAGGAATTGGGCCTCTGGATCGTAGCCCCAGGTATCGCGCACCCACGGGCCGCCATGGGCGAGCACAACCAGCGGGGGTTTGCTGCCGTTGGAGGCAGGCTTGGGCAGGGTGAGGTAACCTTGGAGTTTCAACCCGTCGCGGGCTTTGAACCGGATGGCCTGGGTCGGGCGCAGCTCGACCTTGCGCAGCCAGGGATAGGGGTCGGGCAGGGCGGAGAGTTTTTTGGTCGCGCGATGGTAGAGATAATAAGCGGGCGGGCTGCGATCCGCTTCCGAGGCCACGAGGAAGATTTGGTCTTCATCGTCGCGATCGGAGATGAAATTATCGCGGCCCGGCAGCTTGGCATCGATCTCGTTTTGCACCGCCTGGAGTCCGGGATCGAACCAGTGGTTCACTTGCCGATCCTTGAGGTAGGTGATGCCGACCAAGCTGCCATCTTTGCTGGAAAGGCGCAGGGCGGCTTCCGTCATGGAGAAATCGGGATCGCTCCAGATTTTCTCGCCGAAGGTGTGGGTCTTGACGTCGTAGAGATAGAGGGCGGCCGCCGGATCGCTGTCACCGCGGTGGACGATATAAAGTTTGGTGGGATCGGTCGGGTAGCCGATGAAATTATCCTCGTAGGCATCGAGCGGCAGCATGGTCCAGGTGTCCGCTTCGGTGGCGCGGTAATAGTAGCGCAGGGTCTTGTCCACATACATGCAGGCGAGGCGAAATTGACCATGCCAGTCGGGATTGAAAACCCGGGTTTCGCCCTTGGGCACGGGAATCCATTGGACGACGTTATAGCGTTCCGTGATCGAGCCGGAGGAACTGGGCAGGTTTTTTCCGGGGTCGATGACCGCGGGGCCGGCGCGGAGGGAGCGATCGCCCTCATGGAAGAACACGTTGAGCAGACCCGGCTGGGCGCGACGCCGCGAGAGGATGGCGAAGCCTTCGCGGGGGTTGAAGGCGTGGTTTTTGCGGGTCTTCAGATCGTAAATGGCACGCCCTTCCTCGGAACCGACCACCAGCCGGCGGGAGTCCAGCCACATATCGGGTCCGGTGGAACGTCCGGCGATTTTGAAGCCGGTGGATTCCATGGTCTCGAGATTGAGCAGGCTCAGGCCGTAATCGTCTTGATCCTTGTCGGCGGTGTCGCGCAAGGCATAGGCGAGTGTCTTGCCATCGGGTGACAGACTGGGCTCGACGACGAGCGGCTTGCGGAAAAAATCCTCGACAGAGATCTTATCGGCTGCGGAGGCACAGGGTAGGACAAGACTGAGAAACAGGCCGAGGATGAGCGACCGGACGCGCAGACTTGGGGTGAGTTTCATGACACGAGAAAAGCCGAGTGGCGAAACCCTGTCCAGATCAGGAGCGCCCAGGGAGGCGGGGCATACTGCTTCGAAAACTTTGCCGATGCAGATGGGTGAGCGTGTCAATCCCGCTGCCAGGTGGCGATGAACATGCCGTTGGCGTTGAGTTCGTGGGGCCAGAGAAAGGTCGATGACTGCAGCTTCAACTCCGGGTGCGCGGCGCTGAAGGCGGCGGCGACGGCGGTGGTCTCGCTGCGGGTGAGCGTGCATACGGCGTAGATGAGGCGGCCGCCGGGCTTGAGCGAACCGGCGACGTGATTGAGCAGGGCGAGTTGCGTGGCGGCGAGTTCGCGGACGTCGTCGGGCGTGGTCGTCCAACGCGCGTGCGGGTTGCGCTGCCAGGTGCCGACGCCGCTGCAGGGCGCGTCGACGAGGATGCCGTCGAACTTGGTTTTGGTGGGCAGCTTGGCGGAGCCGTCCCAGAAGGCGGTGCGGTAGTTGAAAAGTTTCGCGCGGGCGGCGCGGCGCTTGAGGGTGTCGATGCGCTTTTCGTTGCGGTCGGTGGCCCAGATCACGCCCTTGTTATACATCTGGTCGGCGAGGTGGAGGGTCTTGCCGCCTTCGCCGGCGCAGGCGTCCCACCACGTCTGGCCGGCTTGGGGCGCGGCGGCGAGGCCGACGAGTTGCGAAGCGAGATCCTGGATCTCGAATTCGCCGGTTTTGAACTGCTCGGTCTTGAAGAGATCCTGCGTGCCGGTGAAGCGGATGGCGTCGGGGGCGAGCTTGGTGGTCTCGCCGGCGAAGAGGGATTTGGCGAGGGCGTGCGCATGGCCGGGGCGGGCGCGGAGCCAGAGGACGGGTTCGCGCTGGAGCTGGCGGAGGTAGGCGGCCTTGGCCTCGGGCGAGGGGAGATCGAGTTCCGTCCACAACCAGGCGGGGACGGCGCGGACGGCGAGGGCCTCGGGTTTGATGGACTTATCGTCGGCCTTGAAGCGTTGGTGGAGGGTGTCGGCCTGTTCGAGGCGTTTTTGCGGGGATAGTTTCGGATCGAGCCACGAGAGCCAGCGGAAGTAGGCGAAGACAGCCTGCGTGATGGCGCGCTTTTCGCGGGCGCCGAGATAGCGGCGGGTTTCGAAATAAAAGCGGAGCGCGGTGTCGGCGCGTTTGTCCGCGGAAATGCCCGCGATGACTTGGGCGGCGTGGTTGAGAGTGGCTTGATCGGGCATGTGAGTTTCATCACCAAGACCGCGAAGGGTGCGAAGCACAAACCTGTAAACGGAGTTTCGGTCGACGACAGGGCGCAGGGAAAAGGAGATGCCGTCAAAAGGCGTCGCAGGCGCAAAAAACGGAATCGTATTTTTGGGGCCGTTGGCGTTTTTTGCGGCTAAGGAATTCGGTGGAAACCGTGGTTTAAAACCAAATTTATGAATCATTCAAATGGACGGGTGGAGTGCACGATCCCGGTGCTGCCGGTGGCGGATTTACGGCGCAGCATCCGGTTCTACACGGACATGCTTGGGTTCAAATCCGACTGGACCGGCGAGGTCGTTGGTTCGGTCTCGCGGGACGGCCACGCGATCATGCTTTCGCAGGTGTTGCCGGGAACGGTCAGGAATTGGGTGTGGATTGGTTTGCATGATGCCACGGTGTTTGACGAATGGCGGGTGCGCGGCGTCAAGGTGCGGCAGGAACCACAGAACCACGCGTGGGCGTATGAGATGAAATTCGAGGATCTCGACGGCAATGTGCTCTGGCTCGGCACGGAAACGCGAAGTGATTTGCCCCTGGTTGATTGAGGCGGGCTGTCAGCAGGTCCCCCAATGAAAACCCCACTATGAATACGAATCACACGGTTCAACGCGTCAGCCCGATGTTGGTGGCCGCTGATATGGCGGTCACCTTGGAGTTTTACACCCAGGTGCTTGGGTTCTCCGTCACACTGAACTCGCCGGGCTATGCCATCGTGGAACGCGATGGTGCGACCATCCACTTCATGAAGGCGGCAAATGAGAAAGTGATGGAGGCTGTTCGGGGACATGCTGACATCTATATCGAGGTGTCTGACATCGCTTCGCTTTGGGCCCATGTCAGCCAGTTCAAGGGACAACACCGCATCCGGGATCTATTCGACCGGGACTATGGGATGCGGGAATTCCATATCGCCGATCCCAACGAGTGCCTGGTGTTCGTCGGGGAAAAGATCCGATGAGCAAGCCACGTCTACTTTCCGTCACGCCGGATAACCTGGCTGAAACCGGTTTCTTCTGCATGCAAAGCAATCAGAAGGCCGAGGGTTTCCAGAAGAAACAGGCTTGGTTGAAGCAGCGTTTCGCCGAGGGAATGCAGTTCAAACTGCTGCCAGCCGGCGGGCGCGGTTTCATCGAATACATCCCGGGAGAGTTGGCGTGGCGCGCAGTGCGTGCGCCAGGTTACATGGTCATCCATTGCCTGTGGGTGCTCGGGCAGAGCAAGGGCAAGGGTTTTGGTTCACTGCTGCTGGCGGATTGCATCGCGGCCGCGCGCAAGGCCGGGATGCGGGGCGTGGCGATGGTGACGAGTTCGGGTAACTGGCTCGCCGGCGAGGAACTGTTGCTCAAGCGGGGCTTTAGTGTCGTCGACGAAGCGCCGCCCGGCTTCAAACTGCTCGCGCTGTCATTCAAGCCCGGGGCGGCGCTGACTCCGGCTTTTCCCAATGACTGGGCAAAACGCTCTACCCGTTGGGGGAAGAAGGGCCTGGTCGTAGTCCGGACGGACCAGTGTCCGTCGCTCGCTCGTTGTGTGAGCGAGATCCGGGAACTTGCGACGGAGCGAGGACTGCCGTTTCGCGAGGTGCATCTGCCGGACGCGGCGACGGTGCAAGCGGAGTCGCCGACGGCGTATGGCGTGTTTGCCATTTTGCACGACGGGAAGCTGCTCTCGTATCATCCCCTGCTGAAGAAGCAGGTGGCGCAGCGGCTGGATGAGGCGTTAAGGTGACTGGCTTTTGCTGCCGCCTGGAATCAGGAGCGCTTGGCCCACTTGCGGTCGTTTTTCAATTCGAGGCGCTTGGTTTCCAATTGCACGCCGGCGACGGCGGCGTGGGCGCGGAGTATTGTGTGGGAGCGAAATTCATTTGATTTGAGCTCACGCGGAGCTGACCCAGTGTATGATCATGAATTCCTTACTGAAGCTGTTCATCTCCGCAGTGCTCGGTCTGATTCTTTGCACTGCAGCGCTCGCGATATCCGCTCCGCTAACTTTGGATGACCTGCGGCACAACCCCGAGCGGTGGCCGACTGCGATTACTGTGCCGAAGGATTTGCAGTTCCAAGGCGGTGCGACGGTTAAGAAGGGGCAGGTGGTCAGGCTCGTGGAATTCAAGGGCGCTGAGGCAGTCGTCGAAAATGGAAAAGGGCTGGTGTTCGGTTTGCCGGCCACCGAGACCGATTTGCTGGCCCGGGCCAACGAGATTTGGGCCAAGCTCACGCCTGCACAGCGTGAGATCGACGCCGTGAGCCTGAGCAAGAATCGTGCGTTGTGGCCGCTACGGGTATGGTGTGCCGATGAATTTGAATTGAGCAATGGCACGGTGCTGAAGCCCGGCGAATACGAGCTGATGGCCGTCGGGCGCGACGAGGTTCAACTCTATTCAGCGGCGCATAAAACGGTGCTAAATACGCGTTTGCAGTCGACCGATCTCATCGAGCGGGCGCGGGCGCTCGCCTTGGTGCCGGTCGCGCAGCGACCTTCGCGTATCGTGGCCGCGATCAAGGGCAAGCTGGTCAATGCAGCGGGTAAAGCCGCAGATCCCGCCGGATTGGAGGAGACGCAGGTGTTCGCCCTTTATTATGGGGCGAGCTGGTGCGCACCATGCCGGGCCTTTTCGCCCGACTTGGTAAAATTTGTCGAGCGAGTGGCAGCGGCGAATCCGCGTCTAACGGTGGTTTTGATGAGCAATGACAAGTCGGACGCCGCGATGTATGGTTACATGCGCGAGGAAAAAATGCCGTGGACGGCGCTGCGATTATCCGACTTGACCGGGCAGCGGGCGCTGACGGCCTACATGAAGGGCGGAATCCCGCAGCTCGTCGTCGTGGATCGGCAGGGGATGGTGCTGGCCGATTCGTATCGGGGGGCGACTTACATCGGGCCAGTGGCGGCGATGCAGGAGTTGGAACGAATACTTGAGAAGGGATTGGCGAAGTAAGGCAGGGGTTCCCGATATTTGCGGCGTTCTTTACGCGGAAGATTCAGCCGGGGTTTCGAGACGGTAGATTCGAAAATCGTTCGACCTATTCGACGAGTTCAATTCAGGCCGGCGTCGCACCGGCAGCTTGCGCTACGTTGCCTTGGAGCACGCCGGGACAAGGGGATCGGCGTGGTTTTTCTGAACGGCGGAGGGCGAATCGGAGGGGCAGGTCCCCGGTGACTACCTCTGGAATCTCTAGAGGCGTGGCTTGCGCTTTCGCACTTACCGCTTGGTCCACTTGCGGTCGTTTTTCAGCTCGAGACGCTTGGTCTCGAGTTGCACGCCGGCGACGGCGGGGTGGGCGCGGAGTTCCTGGAAGGCGGCGGCGGTGAGTTTCCACGCGAGGGCGCTGCTGACCTCGGCGATCGAGGCGACGCGGTCCTCGAAGAGGAAACCAAACTCGATGCGGGTGTCGCCGGTCTGCGATTTCAGGGCGTCGCGAAGTTGCTGGAAGAAGGCCGGGAGCTGCGGGTGGTCGGGCTTCAGGAGCCAGGTCACTTTTTTGACGATGCCGGTGACGAAGTTGTCGAGCGGGTAGCACTCTTTCACATTCACGCGGGCGCCGTCGTTGCCGACGATGATGTTGCCCTGCACGAGCACGGGCTGGTCGGGCAGGAGATTAAACGAGTAGGCCGCGTAGGCGTCGGCGAACATGTTGAGCGGGATTGAGGCCTGCTTGGTCGCGAGGGTGAAGGCGGCCCAGGGGCGGTTATCCTTCTTGGAAAGCTTTTTTGCGATGTTGCCGGCGATGCCGCAGAGGCGGAATTCGACGCGGTCGGTCTGCTGCAGCAGTGAATCGACCGTGTGCGTGTCGATCGCCTCGGCGAGGCCGGCGTAGACGTTCATCGGGTGACCCGTGACGTAGAAGCCGAGGAGTTCCTTCTCGAACTGGAGACGCTCGGCCGACGTGAAGTCGTCGGTAGAGGTCTTCGAGTTTTGATTTTCGGTTTTCGATTTCGAGCGAGGCGCGGGTTCCTCGGCGAGCATGTCGAGGAAGCTGTGCTGGCCGGCGGCCTTGTCGCGGGCGAGGGCGGCGACGTTGCCGAGGGCGGCATCGATGCCGTCGAAGAGTTGCTTGCGGCTGGCGCCGCTGAAATCGAAGGCGCCGGTCTTCACGAGGTGTTCGAGGACGCGCTTGTTGAGCGCGCGGGCATCGACGCGGGTGACGAAGTCGGTGAAGTCGGCAAACGGGCCGTTTTTCTCGCGCTCCTCGATGATCTTCTGCGCGGCCTGTTCGCCGACGCCCTTGATGCCGGCGAGGCCGAAGCGGATCGCGGCTTCGCCGCGATCCGCAGTTGAAGGTTGAGAGTTGAAAGTTGAAAGATCGGAGGAACCGCCCTTGGCGGAGGTCTGGCTTTCAACTTTCAACTTAGTGCTTTCAACTCCGCCGCTGTCGCGGCGGTGAAACACCGGCGTAAACATCTCGCGCGACTCGTTCACATCGGGCCCCAGCACTTTCAGGCCCATGGCTTCGCACTCGCCGACGAAGTGGGAAACTTTTTCAGAGTTGCCGAGCTCGGAGCTGAGCATGGCGGCCATGAACTGCACGGGGTAATTGGCCTTCAGGTAACCGGTCTGATAACTGAGGACGGCGTAGGCGGCGGAGTGCGACTTGTTGAAACCGTAGCCGGCGAATTTATTGAGGATGTCGAAGATCGAGTTGGCGGTTTTCTCGTCGATGTTGTTCACGCGTTTGGCGCCTTCGACGAACTTGGCGCGTTCCTTCGCCATGGCGTCGACGTCCTTTTTACCCATGGCGCGGCGGAGCATGTCGGCGCCGCCGAGGGTGTAGCCGGCGATGACCTTGGCGGCCTCCATGACCTGCTCCTGATAGACCATGATGCCGTAGGTTTCCTGACAGACTTCCTCAAGCAGCCGGTGCGGGAACTTGACGGTGCTGGGATCTTTTTTGCCGCGCACGTAGTCGGGAATCCAGTCCATGGGACCGGGACGGTAGAGGGCGATGAGCGCGACGATTTCGTCGATGGAGGAGAGACCGATCTGGCGGCAGAGGTTTTGCATGCCGCCGGATTCAAGCTGGAACACGCCGGTGGTGCGGCCGGAATTGAGGAGGGCGTAGGTCTTGGGGTCTTCGAAGCCGACGATCTCGAGGTCGAACTTCGGGTCGGCGGTGCGGTGGATGTTTTCGACGGCGTCGGCGATGACGGTGAGCGTCTTGAGGCCGAGGAAATCCATCTTCAGCAGGCCGAGCTTGCCGACGGCGTTCATGTCGAACTGCACGGTGACATCGCCTTCCTGCTCGGTGAGCGGGACGAATTCGTCGAGCGGCCGGTCGGTGATGATGATGCCGGCGGCGTGCTTGCCGGTGTTGCGCACCATGCCCTCGAGCACGAGCGCCTGATCCATGATTTTCTTGGCGACGGGATTGCGGCTGACCTCGTTGCGGAGCTCCTCGGATTTTTCGAGGGCGCTCTTGAGCTCGATGTTGAGCTCGTCGGGGATCATCTTGGCGAGGCGGTCGGCGTCGGCGTAGGGGAGGTTGTGGACGCGCGAGACGTCGCGGATGACCATCTTGGCGCCGAGGGTGCCGTAGGTGATGATGTTGGCGACGCAGTCGTTGCCGTATTTCTGGCGGACATAGGTGATAACCTCGCCGCGGCGGCGCATGCAGAAATCGATATCGAAGTCGGGCGGGGAAACGCGCTCGGGGTTGAGGAAGCGCTCGAAGAGCAGCTTGAAGCGGAGCGGGTCGAGATTGGTGATGCCGAGGAGGTAGGCGACGATGCAGCCGGCGCCGGAGCCGCGGCCGGGGCCGACGGGGATGTCGTGCTTTTTCGCCCAGTCGATGAAATCCCAGACGACGAGGAAGTAGTCGATGAAGCCGGTCTTGCCGATGATGCCGAGTTCGAAGTCGAGGCGTTCAACCAGAACTCTGGCGAGTTCGGGTTGAGTTGAGGGTTGAGGGTTGAGGGTTGAGGGACCGGAGGAAGCGGCGGCAGAAGCGGTGGCGTAGTCCACGCCGTAGCGCTGCTTGAGGCCGGTGATGCAGAGGTCCTTGAGGTAGCCGGCGCGATCGGTTTTGATCTCGGGGGGCAGGGGATATTTCGGATAGCGCTCGCTGCCCTTCGGAAAGGGGATGGTCAGGTCGCACATGTCGGCGACGAGCCGGGTATTGGTGACGGAGTCCGGCACCTCGGCGAAGAGCCGTGCCATCTCGTCGTGCGACTTGAGGTAGAACTGGGTGCCGGTGAACTTCATCCGGTCGGTCTCATCGATCTTGGCGCCGGTCTGAATGCAGAGCATGGCGTCGTGCGGGCCGGAGTCGCTGGCCTGCACATAGTGGACGTCGTTGGTGCAAATGATCTTGAGCTGGAACTCCTCCGCGAGCTTCAGGAGGCCGGGGATGATTTTGCGCTGCTCGGGAATGCCGTGGTCCTGGATCTCGACGAAATAGTTTTCGCGCCCGAAGATCTCGACGAATTTGCCGCAGGCCTGGCGGGCTTCCTCGTGGCGATCATGGAGCAGATGCTGCGGCACGAGCGAAGCGAGGCAGCCCGTGAAGCCGATCAAGCCATTGGCGTATTGGGCGAGGGTCGCGAGGTCGGTGCGGGGCTTGTAGTAGAAGCCCTTGAGGTGCGCGTCGGAGACGAGTTTGAGGAGGTTTTGATACCCCGTGAGGTTGCGCGCGAGCAGGCCGAGGTGGAAAATGCTTTTGCCCTCGTCGGAGCGGCCGTGCTTTTCGAGGCGGGAAGTCTCAACGAGATAGAGCTCGCAGCCGATGAGGGGCTTTATGCCCTTGGCCTTGGCGGCGTTATAGAACTCTATGGCGCCGTAGAGGTTGCCGTGGTCGGTCAGGGCGATGGCCGGCATGCCGAGGGCCACGGCGCGGTCCATCAGGCGGTCGATCCGGCAGGCGCCGTCCAGCAGGCTGTAGTCCGTGTGGACGTGGAGATGGACGAATTTATTGTCGGCAGACGGCACAGGACCCTAAGCAAGGGGCGGGGCCGGTGCGTGCAAGGCGGAAAGCCATTTTGGGATGCAGAGAGCGTGGTTTTGGGCCTTTTTCAGAGGGAGAAAAAAGCCATTGACGGAGCTTGCGCCGCGTGGCTTGCTGTCGGGCTTTTCCTTTCACCAACGATCCGTTTCACATGTCCATCGAAATCAAAATCCGCAAGAACGAGCCTATCGACCGTGCGCTTCGCCGCATGAAAAAGAAGCTCGAGCGCGAGAACATCATCAAGGGTGTTCGGGCCAAGCGCTACTATGAGAAGCCCTGCGAAAAGCGCCGCCGCAAGAACAAGGTGCAGGCGTTCACGCAGATGCTCCGCCGCCGCTACGCCGAATAATTCGCCGTCGCCACTGGCCCAACGATTTACCGCCGCGTCCCGATTTTACGGGACGCGGCTTTTTTTCGTGCAACCGGCTGGCAAGTCGGTTCGAGATAGGGCTTCCCCCGCGTGAAATCCATTCTCTCCCTGTCCACGAGCTGGTCCTCGCATCGCCACACCGACGGCTATGACATGCTGCGCGAGATCGCGAATCTGGGCTTCGAATACGCCGAGTTGAGCCATGGCATCCGCATCACGTTGGTGCCGGGCATCCTTCGCGCGGTGGAGGAGGGCGTCATCAAGATCGGCTCGACGCACAATTTCTGCCCCCTGCCCACCGGCGTGAACAAGGCGGCGCCGAACCTGTTCGAGCCCTCGGCGAAGGATTTCCGCGAGCATGATCAGTGGCTGCGTTACACGAAACGCTCGTTGGATTTTGCCGAACAGGTGGGCGCCCCCGCGATGGTGTGCCACCTCGGCAGCGTGCAGTTCCTTTGGTTCAACCCCGGCGACAAGGTGGAGCGCTACCTGGAGACGCACCCGGGGCTCGATGTGATGGGCGACGCGGCCTATCGGGCGCTGTTGACCAAGAGCCTCGCCAAGATGCGCAAGAAAATGGGCCCCTACTGGGCGCGCACGCAGCAGAGCCTTCGCGAGATCGCGGCCTATGCGACGCAGAAGCACGTGAAACTCGGGCTGGAGAACCGCGAGAGCTTCACCGAACTCCCGCTCGACGACGATTACGCAGACTTTCTGGCTACGCTGCCACCGGAAGTCCCGGGCGGCTACTGGCACGACACCGGTCATGCTGACATCAAGGAGAGCATGGGTGTGCTGGAGCACCGCGCGCATCTGGCGAAGATGGCGCCAAAGCTGATCGGCTTTCACCTTCACGACGTGAATGCCGAGGGTTACGACCATCAGGCGATCGGCGACGGTAAGATCGATTTCGAGATGGTAAGCAGCTTCTGGCGGCCGGAGCACCTGCTCACGATCGAACTCAGTCCGCGGGTGGACGAGGAAGGCGTGAAGCGCTCGAAGGCGCGCGTTGAGTCGCTGATGAAGCGTTGAGGCCGGTCGGCCGGTGTAGGGGTGCACCTTGGTGCGCCCTTTTTCGCAAGCAGGGCGCAGCGAGCTGCGCTCCTATGATTTTCTTCACGATTTCTGGGCCAAAATCTCGCGCACCCAACGACGGTGCGGCCCCGAAAGCGTGAGCGTTTCGAGCTCGGCGAGCGGCACCCAGACCAAGCCCGAGCCTGACGGCAGCGTTTTCGGAGCGGCGGCATACCGGTAGATCGACTCGGTGATCTGATATTTGGTGATGGCGCGCTTTTTGCGCGCGAGGAGTTCGCCTGCTTTGGTGATCTGCGCCTCGTCGAGGCCGGCGTGAGCGGGCGTCGGCAACTCGTGCATCTGGGCGAGCCGGCGGGCGGCGGCATCGGTGCGATGGAGTAACAAGCGACCGGCGTGCACCCACCAGAGGCGCGTGACGGAGACCTTCTCGATCTTTTTGGCGGCGAGTTGCGGGAACTGCTCCGGGTCGCCGGTCTTGCGCGCGGCGCAAAAATTCATGACGGGGCAAATCGTGCAGAGCGGGTTTTGCCGGAAGCAGACGGTCGCACCCAGTTCCATCATCGCCTGGTTGTGGTCGCCGGGTGCGGTGGCGGGGAGCAGGGCGTTGGCGAGGGGCGTGAAGTATTTCACCGCCTCCGTGCCATCGCGAAAGGCGCGGTCATCCGCGGTGAGGCGGGCGAGGATGCGCACGACGTTGCCATCGACGACGGCGGCGGCGGCGTTAAACGAAATACTCGTGATCGCCGCGGCGGTGTAAGGGCCCACGCCGGGCAATTCGCGCCACGCTTCCGGCGTGCGCGGCGGGGCGGGCAGGGCGGCGACGGCCTGCGCGAGTTTGTGGAGGTTGCGGGCTCGCGAGTAGTAGCCGAGGCCCTCCCAGAGTTTGAGCACGCGGGACTCGGGAGCGGCGGCGAGCGCGGCGAAGTCGGGCAGCGCATCGAGCCAGCGCGCGAAGTAGGGCAGCACGGTTTTCACCTGCGTCTGCTGCAGCATTAGTTCGCTGACGACCGTTTTGTAGAGCGAAGGCGCGTCGCGCCACGGCAGCCGGCGCTGATGCACGCGATACCAGGCGAGCAGGGCGTGCTGGAATGGTTCGCGGGAATCGATCAGGTTGGGCACGACGGAGATTGGCCGCAAAAAAGCGCAAAAGGCGCAAGAAAACACCCTTTGCGCGGCGGATTTTCCCTTTTGCGTTTTTTGCGCATCTTTGCGGCTACTTGTTCATGTCCAAGAAGCCGGCCTCCGACGAAGAGGCGCCCAAGAAGATCGCCTCTTACACCGTCAAGCTCGACGCCGCCCAGCTCGCGAAGCTGCGCGCGTGGTGCGAGGCGCGCAGTTGGGTGCCGTTCGAGGTCGCCTACACGCACTACGCGTTCAAGGCCGATCACCTGAAAATCAACCTCTCGGCCTACACGAGCGGCAAGGTCGTCATCGCCGGCAAGGGCACCGAGGATTTTGTGCGCGACGTGATCGAGCCGGAAATCACCGGCGCGGCGAAACTCGGCTACGACGAGGTGCTGCACCCCGACTGGTTCGAGTCGCACGCCGGTCTCGACGAAAGCGGCAAGGGTGACTTTTTCGGGCCCGTCACCGCGGCGACCGTCATCGCCGACAAAGCCGCCATCGACGAATGGCGGAAGGCGGGCGCGCAGGATTCGAAGAAGATGGCGGAGAGCAAAATCATGGAGCTCGACCGCCTCATCCGCGCCACAAGGGGTGCCGTGGTGGAGACCTGTTTCTGTCACTCGATGACGCGCTACAACGAGCTGATGGGCCGTCCCGGGGCGAATCTCAACCGCCTCCTCGCCTGGCAGCATGCCACGGCGCTGGCCGGGGCGCTCGCGCGCAAGCCGGTGCCGTGGGGCCTGCTCGACCAATTCAGCGAGCAGCCGCTCGTGCAGCGCGAACTGGCGAAGAAGGACATCAAGAATTTCGAGCTGAAGATGCGCACCAAGGCAGAGTCCGACCCGGTGGTCGCGGCCGCGTCGATCGTGGCCCGCGCCGAATACGTGCGCCAGATGCACGAGCTCTCGAAAAAATTCGGCGCCAAGCTGCAGAAAGGGGCGGGCCCGCTCGTGAAGGAGCAGGCGCACGAGATCATCCGCAAATTTGGGGCACGCGCGCTGGGCGAGTTTGCGAAGCTCCATTTCCGCACGGCCTACGAAGTGGTGGCCGCGGCGGGCAAGCTCGACGAGCTGCCGCTGCCGGAGCCGAAGGAGCGCACCGAGTTCAAACACCTCTGAGGCAACCATGGCCAAGCGCCGCCAGCTCCGCGGGTTCGACCTGAAGCAGATCGAGGGGGTCGCCAGTCTCATCGGCGTCGATGAGGCGGGGCGCGGCGCGCTGGCGGGTCCGGTGGTGGCGGGGGCAGTGCTGGTGACGCGGGAGTTTCTCGACGGACGCTGGGCTGCGGCCAATGGCAGCCGGATCAACGATTCGAAGCAGCTCACGCCGGTGGAGCGCGATGCGCTGTGGTTTGATTTTGAAACGCTGGCCGGGCAGGGCCAGATCCACGCGCAATTCGGCAGCGCCGACGTGGGCGAGATCGAGCAACTCAACATCCTCGGTGCCACGAAGCTCGCGATGCGTCGCGCCCTCGAGGGGATTTACCCGCCGAGTGCCTTCGATCAAAAGACGGAGCCCGATCTGTTTTCGTCGCCCGAAGTGGTCTCAAACTTTCAACCGACGGTGTCGGCGCGCATCCTCGTCGACGGACTGCCGCTGCGGCATTTTCCGTATCCGCACACCGGCGTGGTCAGCGGTGATGCGCGTTCGCTGTGCATCGCGATGGCCTCCATCATCGCCAAGGTGACGCGCGACCGGATGATGAACGATCTCGATGCCGTGCACCCCGGTTACGGTTTTGCGCAGCACAAGGGCTACGGCACTGAGGAGCACCGCGAAGCTTTGTTACGACTTGGGCGCACGCCGCAGCACCGCGAAATGTTTCTCCGCAAACTCTTCGCCCAACGGGTCGATCCGGCGCAGCTGAATTTCCTCGGCGATGAAACCGATGATGCTCCTGAAGATGAACTTTCTTAGCGCCCCGGTTCGGGTCGGCTCATGGCTGGTGGGGCTGGGTCTCACTGGCGTCCTGGCTGGCATGGCTGCGGCAAGCAGCCAGCCAAACGACGATTGGGCGGCTCCCGGACCCGTGCATCCGGCGCTCAAGGTCGGCGTCATTTTGCCGCCGCGGGTGCGCACGCCGCAATTTCCGCTGAAGGATGCGCGCACGCTGTTCACGGATGCCGAGATCGCCCGGGCACGGGCCAATGTGGCGGCCTATCCGGCGGCGAAAAAAGTGGCGATGGAGATATTCGTCGAGGCCGACTATTGGGTGGCGTGGGACGATGCGACGCTGCGCGACCTGATTGCGACAGCTGAAGTGCCGCGCGATGCCGAAGTCTGCCCGGCGGGTTGTCCGGTGCATGGCAAAAAAATCTTCGAATCCACGGGCAAGTTTTACCCGTGGATCATTGATCCGAAACAGCCGTTCAAGGTGCAGTGTCCCATCGGGGGCGAAGTTTACCCGAGCAATGACTACGGACGGTTCTACCGCAGTGGATTCAAGGACCGCAGCGATTTTGACGGACCCTATGTCGACGACGGTCGCGGCTGGCTCGCGCCGGATGGACAGCGCTACTGGTTTGTGGCGCATGCGGCGCACTGGATCTGGACGATTCACGACACGTCGCCGCATCCCAGCATCCGCACCGGACTCGCCGCACTCGGCCGCGCCTATCTGCTGACGGGCGATAAACGCTACGCGCACACCGCTGCCGTGATGCTACACCGCGCGGCGGAGGTTTACCCCAACATGGACTACGAAAGCCAGTCGCGCTACGGCCAGCTCATGGCGGAGCGGGACGGTTCCCGCTACACCGGCAAGGCGCTCAATGCCATTTGGGAAACCTACCTCGGTGCGCAGTTTGCCGAGACCTATGATGCGATTTGGGAAACGCTCGACGGCGACGAGGCGTTGCACGCTTTCCTCGGCAAGAGTGGCCGCGACATCCGCGCGTTCATCGAGGCCAACCTGCTCGAAGACAGCATCGACGCGATCTATGAGCGCCGTTCGCGCGGCAACTACGGCATGCACCAGCGTGCGTTGCTCATGCTGGCGATTGTGCGTCAGCATGCCGACACGCCGCGCTATCTTGCCGATCTGCTTGACCGGCCCGAAGGCTCTTCCTACCTCGGTCTGCGCCCGGCGCTCTACACGCTGGTCTGGCGCGACGGCCAGCCTTACGAGTCGCCCGGCTACAATCTGCTCTGGATTCAAAACCTCACGGCCGTCACGAGCTTGCTGCCGAAGCTCGGCGTCGACGTCTCCACGCTGCCGCGCCTGCGCCGGCTCTACGACGCGCCGCTCGCCGCCATCGCCATCGGGCGCCACACGCCGGCGATCGGCGACACGACGGGCATCTACGGCGGCGTGGTGGGAGAGGACGCGGCGGTTTACCAGCAGGCGTTTCGCACGTATGGCGATCCGCGTTATGCCCGGTTTTTGTCCGACTTCGGTGGCGCCGGGGAAAACGGATTCCGTGATTTCGCCTCGCTCCTGCAATCCATCGTGCCGGCGAAACCTGCGACCGCCGGCGGCCGGCGCATCGCGCCGCAGCCTTCGCGCGTGCTCCCGGGCTTCGGCCTCGCGCTGCTCAACGACGCGGCGGATGAGACGGCGCTCTCGCTTTACTACGGCCAGCACGTGAACCATGCGCACTTTGACCGGCTGCATTTCGACCTCTTTGCGCATGGCAGGCCGATGATGCCTGATCTCGGCTACCCGGATGCAATGAACGTCTACGTGGCCGGCGTCTGGACGTGGTCGGTGAACACGATCTCGCACAACACGGTGACGGTCGATGCCTCGGCGCAGGCGGGCAATGCTCCGGGGCGGGTTGAACTCTTCGCCGACGGTGGTTGGGTGCGTGCGGTCGAGGTGAGCGCGGCGGGCACTTATCCGCAATGCGACGACTACCGCCGCGCCCTCGTGATGATCGAGCACGGCGCGAGCCGCTATGTGGTGGATTTTTTCAACGTCAGCGGTGGCCGGCAGCACGACTATTCGCTGCATGGTCCAACCGGAACGGCGACGCTGGCCGATGACGCTTGGACGGCGCCGACCAAAGGCACGCTCGCGGGCGAAAACGTGGCGCTTGGTGAACTCTACGACGCTCCGGCGATGGCTGCGGCGGGAGAGAAAATCGGCTATTACGAATATCGCGGCTCCGGCTTTCAGCATCTGTTCAACGTGCAGCGCCGCACGGCAGGCGATGCGATCGCGGACTACGTGCACGAGAAGGATCCGAAAGCCGCCTTGCGCATCCGCGTGCTGGCGGCGGCGGGTCAGGAGCTCATCGCAGCGGATGCGCGGGTGTCGCCGGTGAAAAATCCTGCGTTGCTCAAATTCCTGGTGGCGCGGCGGGAAGCGGTGGGGGAAGGGAGACTCAAGAGTGAGTTTATCGCCGTCATTGAGCCCCATGTGGCAGGTGAAGCCGTGATCCAGGCCGTGGAGCGGTTGGACTGTTCTGGCGGCGGCACGGCGCTGCTAATCAGGCATGCCAACGGAGAGCACGACGTGGTGATACATGACCCGGCCAGCCGGATGAAAACCCTGGTCTTTGCGGGGCACCGTGTCGTCACGGATGCGCGGTGTGCCGTGCTCCGGTTCGCGACTGATGATCAATTGACGCGAGTGCTCCATGCGGGCGGCACGCGACTCACGGTGGATGAGCGAACATTCTCGGCGCAAAAGGCGATTGCCGGCGAAATCGTCGCCATTGACCCCGCGCATTCGACGATGCGGGTGCGCACGGTCGCGAACGATTTTCCCGTGGGACGCGTGGTGACCGTGGGCAATGCCATCGCGCACACGACACAGACCATCACGGCGGCCCGTCGCGATGGCGATGAACTCGTGCTGACGGCGCAGGATGACTTGCTGGCCGGATTGATGCGCGTCACCGCAGTCAATGGCGCCCGGCTCGAAACGCGCACGCGGCTGCCGTTTGCGGCGAGCTACGTGGGCGCGACGGTGCTCGATGGGCAATTCCGCCCGATCGGGCGCGTGCGGGCGGCGGATCAGGATTTTCTCGAGTTGGATGCGCCGCCGGCTGCGGGGGCGGCGCTCACCGGGTCCGACGTGTGGATCAGCAGCACGGGACCGGGTGACACGCTGGAGTTGCCGGCGGTGTTCAGCTGGCAGCGTTGACCGCGTGCGCGTGGTGCTTCACAACCCCTGACGATGGCCGGCAAGAAACACTCCTCGCTCGACCGCGTGCTCGGCCGGATCGACAAGCTCGATTCGGTCAATCTCGCCAATCTCGTGCAGCGCCTCGCGCGCGAGCGCGGGGTGTTTGAGGACATTTTCAACACCCTGCAGGAGGGCGTGCTCGTCATCACGACCGATGGCGAAATCGAATACGCCAACACCGCGGCGCATAGCCTCATCGGGCTCGGCGCCGATGCGTTGCCCGGTCAGGTGCTCTGGCGGCTGGTGCCCGGCTTGCGGCCGTCCCTCGGTGCCTCGCTTGACGACACGGATGCCGCGCTGCCGGTCGTGGCGCGTGAGTTTGAACTGACTTACCCTGAGCCGCGCACGGTGCGGCTCTACATGGTGCCGTTCCGCAGTGAGGGTCGCAATGGCGAGCGGCGCTTTGCGGTTATCCTCTCCGATGTCACCCGCGAGAAACAGACGACCGAGGCGCGCATCGAGGATGAGCGCACCTCGTCGATCCTGCTCCTCGCCGCCGGCGTGGCGCATGAGCTCGGTAATCCGCTCAATTCGCTCAACATCCACCTCGAGCTCATCAACCGGAAGTTGAAGAAACTCAAGGCCGGTCGCGAAGCGGACTCGTTGACGGACTCGATCCACATCTGCCAGGAGGAGGTCAAACGGCTCGACGGGATCATCACCAATTTCCTCGACGCCATCCGCCCGCGTCCGCCCGATCTCGCGGAGGTGAATCTCGCCGACATCCTGAGCGAGGTGCTGGCGTTTCAGCACCGGGAGATTTCCGACCGCGGCGTGCAGGTGGAGGCGGAGACTTCCGCCGAACTGCCGCTGGTGATGGCCGACCGCAACCAGGTGAAGCAGGTGTTTTTCAACATCCTCAAAAACGCGCTCGAGGCCATGCCGCCCGGCGGCCGGCTCCGCATCCGCGCCGGCACCGATGACGACAGCGTGATCCTTGCGTTTGGCGACAGCGGCGCCGGCATCAAGCAGGACGACCTCGTGCGACTCTTCCAGCCCTACCACACGACGAAGGAGGGCGGTCACGGCCTCGGCCTCATGATCGTCCAGCGCATCATGCGCGATCACGGCGGACAGATCGGTGTCGAGAGCAAGGAGGGCGTCGGCACCGTCGTGACGCTGCATTTCCCCCGCAAAGACCGCCGCGTGCGCATGCTGCGGAGCTGAGCTGCGAACGGGTGCTGGTTCATTCGTAGCCCGGCTCGGCGGTGACGGCTCGCGCACCCGCGGAACTGCCGGCTATGACGACGAGTTTGATTGCCAACCGGGCTGGTTGTCGGGCGGAATTCGCCGCCCCTTTCTGGTTTTTCCCTCATGAAACAATCCGTTACCCTGAACGCCACGTGGAAACTCATGCATGCCGAGCCCAATCTCGGCATCACCGCCGCCTGCTCGGCCCTCCCGCTGGAGGAGCGCTGGGTTGATGCCCAGGTGCCCGGCGACGTGCATCTCGATTATCTCCGCGCCGGCCTGATCGCCGATCCGTTTTTCGGCATGAACCACGACAAGCTCCGCTGGATGGAGGAGATGGACTGGTGGTATCGCACCGACGTCACGCCGCCCACGCCCGGCCCCGGCCAGCGCCTGCATATGCTGTTTGCCGGTCTCGATGTGTTCGCGACCGTGCATCTCAACGGCAAGGAGATCGGCAAACACCAAAACATGTTCACGCCGCTGCGCATCGACGTGACCGATCACGTGCAGCCCGGTGCCAACCGTCTCGAAATTTGTCTCGGCGCACCGCTTTTTCCGCCGGATCGCCCGGCGCGTCAGTCCGAGGTGCGCGGCTATGGCCAGATCACGCGCCTGCAGGTGCGCAAATCCCAGTCGTGCTACGGTTGGAACATCTCGCCCCGCATGGTCACGATCGGCATTTGGAAGCCCATTTCCTGGCTGCTCGTCGATGACGTGGAAATCGACGACGTATCCGTGACGACCATCGCGCTCAACCAGGATGGTAGCGCCGAACTCGAGGCGCTCGTTGAACTGAAGCCCAACCACGGCGCGCCCGGCACGGTCGAGGTCGATCTCACCGTCGCCGGCCAGTCCCGCAAGCTCGCCATCGCGTGCGATCCGAGCGGCGGCCGGCAGGTCGTGCGCTTCACCGTCGCTCAGGCGAAGCTCTGGTGGCCACACAACCATGGCGCGCAGCCGCTCTACGATTGGAGCGCGACGATCCGCCGCGGTGGCCGCGAGATGGACAAACGCAAGGGCCGCTTCGGCATCCGCACCGTGAATCTCATTCAGGAGCCGGACGACGACGGCGGCATTTCCTTCGTCATCGCGGTGAACGGGAAGAAAATTTTCATGAAGGGTATGAACTGGACGCCCGCCGACGCGATTTTCGCGCGCGTGGACGACGCCCGTTACGACCTGCTCCTCGCCGCGGCGAAGGATACCAACATCAACGCCATGCGCGTCTGGGGTGGTGGCATTTACGAGCACGACTCGTTCTACGCCAAGTGCGACGAGCTCGGCATCATGATCACGCATGACTTCATGTATGCGTGCGGCTGCTATCCGCAGGATCTCGCGTTCCTTGAGGAGGCGCGCCGCGAGGCGGAATTCCAGGTGCGCCGCCTGCGGCACTACGCGTGCGTGGTGGCGTGGTTTGGCGACAACGAAAACGACGTGCTCGCCGACAACAGCTTCGGCTACCCCACCTACCGCCACAACAAGCTGAGCAAGGAAGTCCTGAAAAACGTCGTGCAAGCGCACGCGCCGCTCACGCCCTACGTGCCGACCTCGCCTTACTCGCCGCTCACCTACGACCAGAACATCCCGACCGAGGGTGACTGCCACATCTGGGGTCACGGTTTCTCCTACAAGTCGGATTTCTACGTGAAGCAGAAGCCGCGCATGGTGACGGAAATCGGCCACCTCAGCTTCCCCTCGCGCCAGACGATCAACACCTACGTGGCGCCGCAGAACCAATGGCCGGTCTATCACGAGGAATACCTTACACACGGCGCCGACTGCATCCGCCTCGACCGCGTGGCGCGTCACCGGCTCAACTTCGACAGCATCCGCGAACGCGGCTGGCCGGAGCCCAAGAACCTCGATGATCTCATCGAGAAGACGCAGACCCTGCAGGGCGAAGCGTCGAAATTCTGGATCGAGTTCTACGGCAACCAGCCGAACTGCTGGGGCATCTTCCTGTGGAATCTCGCCGACAGCTGGCCGCAGATGTCCGACGCCTACATCGCGTTTCCCTACGACGTGAAGAAGAGCCTCGCCTACGTGAAGCAGGGCTACGCGGAGCTGAAGCGCTAAGCCGTTCCAATCCCTGCTTCGTCGTCAGTGGACGGAGCAGGGCGGTTCGTTCGCTCCTCTCTTATTTTTTCTCCGCCTTCTGCGGCTCCTTGCCGGTAGGAAGGTCCGGTTCGCCTTCCTTGAGCACCTTGATGTCGCCGACGGTGACGTGCCCTTCGGGCATGTCGTCGCGGATTTCGGCTTCGAGGGTCTCCATCTCGCGGTCAAAGAAGCCGGAGCCGGCGGCCAGCATTTTGCCATAGAACTGATTCATGTCCCGGTCCTCGGGGGAATCGGTCAGCATGATGGTCTTCCACAGTTGCTTGGGCTTGAGCGTGGGATCGAATTTTTCGGGAAATTCCCACGCCGTGATGCGGATGAAGAGTTTCTCCTCGTTCGCGTGCTGCAGTTTGGTCGCGAAGTCCATTTCGTAGGACTTGAGATACTTGGTGGGCGCGGTGTTGAGGTAGGGGTTGACCAGTCCGCCACGGCCGTAGTTCACCGTGATGGCGATGTTGGGCCGCAACTGCGGGGTGGTTTCAATGAAGCCGCGCTTCTTGAGCTCGCCGCGCAATTTGAGGAGCAGGTCGCTTTCGTTTACGGGGAAGAGCAGCTTCCATTCTGATTTCTCCTCTTCAATCGACGTGATGGCGTAGACTTTGCCGTGTTCTTGGAGCTGAGCCTTGCCCAGGCCTTCGAAAGGCCGCTCCACCTCGGAACGCACATTGATTACGAGCGGCAAGTCGCGGTCGGACGTCGTGGCGCGTAAAGCAGGCACGATGGCCGCCGCAGCCAGAATTGAAAGCGCCGCCAGCCGATGGCTGGCTTTGCGGGATGGAGATTTCATCGGGATAGGCGGTTCACAATGCGCCGAGCTTATCATTTGGTTTTCCGGTCGGATTTGCCGTCGGTCTTGATGTCGGGGGCGCCGTCTTCGAGCACCTTGATGTCGCCGACGGTGACCTTGCCTTCGGGCAGGGTGTCGACGATCTCGGCTTCCTCTTTTTCAATCTCGCGGTCGAAAAAATTGGCGCCAGCCGCCAGCATTTTTTCCAGAAACTGGTTCAAATCGCGGTTAGTGGGATCATCGGTGATGATGATGGTCTTCCACAGTTGGTAGGGCTTGATCTTCTTGCCCGGGTCGACGCCGGGGACCTTTTCGGGAAATTTCCAAGCGGTGACGCGGATGAAGAGTTTCTCGAAATTGGCGTTCTGGAGCTTCTCCTCGAAATCCTTCTCCTTTTGCCGGATGAGCTGCGTCGGGAAGGCTCCGGTGATCGTCACCACTGGCGGATCGGAGCTGTCGTTGACCATGGAGTCGTCCTGGTAGGGATTGCGCAGCAAGCCGCGGCCGTAGGTCACGGTGAGCACGATTTCCGGTTGCTGCTTGGGCGTGATCTCGACGAAACCGCGCTTGGTGAGTTCAACGCGCAGGATGCGCAGCAGGTTGTCCTCGTCGACGGGCTGCACGAGTTTCAAATCCGACGGGGCTTCGGAGATGGCGATGATGGCGTAGAGTTTGCCGTGCTCCTTGAGCTTGGCTTTGCGCCAGCCTTCGAAGGGACGGTCCACCTCGGAGCGGACTTGGATGAGCAGCGGCAGTTCATCGCTGCGTTTGACGGTCTTCGCGGCCGGCTTGGCGGCGGGAGCTGACGCGTCGGAGCCAGATACTGCGGAAATCGCCGTGGTGCCAAGGAGCAGGGCGAGCGCAAGCGACCGGCGCAGGGTTTTAAGGGAAAGGGGTTTCATAACGTGAGGGCGGGGCTGTGGGGATCTGACAATAAGACGCGCTGGGAGCCGATGATAATTACAGGAATTTGGAGGGTGGGGGAGGAATGGATCATCGCAGACGAATGCGAATGAGGGTGGGTTCAGCCGGGATTTGTTACGGAAGTGTAAAGACTCGCCGCGTGGGCTGAGAAGGTTGAACGGATTGGCGACGGCTTCGTCATTCTACAAGTAGTCAGTGTTTGTTTGGTGTTAGGTATGGGGAGAGGGCCGTCGGGGTAGACGGCCCTCTTTTTTTGTCCGGCGACAGGGCTGCGGCGCGAAGGGTTTGGTTTTCTGATTTGGATTTGGCGTGGGGACCGTCAGGTTGATGCTGTTCGCTCCCACCCCAACCCCACGCATGAGTCACTTTATTAATCGCCGCACCGATTTGGTCACCGAAGCCATCGATGGTTTTTTGCTCGCGAGTGGTCCGGGACGGCTGGCGCGGCTCGATGGTTATCCGCACACGAAGGTCATTGTGCGGCAGGACTGGGACAAGAAACGTGTCGCGCTGATCTCGGGCGGTGGCTCGGGGCATGAGCCCAGCCATGCCGGCTTTGTCGGGGAAGGGATGTTGACGGCAGTGGTATGTGGGGAGGTTTTTGCGTCGCCCAGCGTGGATGCCGTGCTGAGCGCCATTTGCGCAGTGACTGGCGCGCCGGGCTGCCTGCTCATCGTAAAAAATTACACCGGTGATCGCTTGAACTTCGGGCTCGCGGCCGAGAGGGCGCGGCAGCTGGGCCATCAGGTCGAGCTGGTTTTTGTCGCGGACGATATCGCGATCGCCGGGGCGCTGCAGCCGCGCGGCGTGGCGGGGACTTTATTTGTGCACAAGGTGACGGGCCACGTGGCGGCGCGCGGCGGTTCGCTGGCGGAGGTGCGTGCGGCGGCGGCGGAAACCGCGCGCGCGGTGGCTTCGCTGGGGCTGGCGCTTTCGACCTGCACGCAGCCGGGCGAAGCGGCGCACAACCGGATCGCCGACGGTCAGGCCGAGTTGGGTCTTGGTATTCACGGTGAACCGGGAGCGCGGGTTATTCCGATGGCTGATGCGAGGGTCCTTGTGGCGACGATGGTGCAGGAATTGCAACCGCACATCCCGGCGGGACAGCCGCTGGCCGTGCTGGTGAACAATCTCGGCGGGACGACGCCGCTGGAGATGAATGTCATCGTCAAAGAGCTGGTTGCTTCGGCGATCGGAGCACGCATCGAGCTGCTCGTGGGACCGGCCGGCCTGATGACGGCTTTGGATATGCGCGGAATTTCGTTATCGGTGGTGCCGCTCACCGCAGCGCGGCGGGAGGCGTTGCTAAGCGCTGTGGCGCCCTGCAGCTGGCCGGGCGCGAAAACCGTGGGGCCGGTGGTTGTGCGGCCGCTGCCAGCGATCGCGGTGCAGGCCTACCGCGGTTCGGAGGCACCGCGGGTGCGCGCACTGCTCACTGCGATGTGCGACGCGTTGCTGCAAAACGAGACGGCGCTCAATGATCTCGACCGTCAGGTCGGCGATGGCGATACGGGGACGACGTTTGCCAATGCGGCGCGCACCGTGCTCGCCGCGCTGGCGCGCAACGAACTGCCGCTCGCGGAGCCGGATCAGCTCTGCCTCGCGGTGGGCGACTTGCTGGGCAAGATCATGGGCGGATCAAGCGGGGTGTTGTTGTCGATTTTCTTCACCGCGACCGGCACCGAACTCGGTTGCAAGGCCACGTTAGCCGCAGCGCTGGCGAAGGGCCTCGAGCGCATGCAGGCATATGGCGGCGCCAAACCGGGTGATCGCACGATGATTGATGCGTTGGCTCCGGCCATCATCGCTTGGTCATCGGAGGGGCTCAAGGGTGCGGCTACAGCCGCGACGCGTGGCGCGGCGCTCACGGCCACGATGACGAAGGCCGGTGCCGGGCGTTCCTCCTATGTGAATGCCAAGAACCTGACTGGCGTGCAGGACCCGGGCGCGGCCGCGGTTGGCCTGGCGTTGGTCGCCGCGGCGTCAGCAGCCGGATAAGGGGCGGCACCGGCGAATTTGGTTTCACCTCACAGGCGTAAGCCGAGGTGTGCCATTATTTCCCATTGACCGTTTTCGGTTCCCGGCCTGTTTTGAGGGGCATGGTGCCAAGTGTTCTGATCGTCGATGACGAGAAGCATACCCGCGAGGGTTTGCAGCAGGCGTTGGCGGATAACTTCGACGTTTCCGTGGCCGCGAGCGCTGATGAGGCGTTCAACCTCATGGATGCGCAGTCGTTTGATGTCATCCTCACCGATCTCCGCATGCCGGGCAAATCCGGTCTCAAGGTGATCGACAAGGCCCTCGCGCTGCCCAACCGCCCGGCGGTGTTGATGATGACGGCGTATGGCAACGTCGAGACCGCGGTCGAAGCGATGAAACGTGGCGCCGTGGATTTTCTCACGAAGCCGGTAAACATCGAGCGGCTGGAAGTGCTCATCCAGCGCGCGCTCAAGACCAAGACCCTCGAAGTCGAGGTGAAGCAACTGCACGAGCGGCTCGATGATCGTTTCAATTTCAACCAGATCATCGGCGGTTCCGCGAAGCTGAAGGAGGTCGTCGACCGCGTGCGCCTCGTCGCGCCGTCGAAGGCGACCATCCTTATCGACGGCGAGTCGGGCACCGGCAAGGAATTGATCGCGCAGGCCATCCATCAGGTCAGCCCGCGCGCCCGCGGTCCGTTCATCGCGGTGCACTGCGCGGCGCTCTCGGAGAATTTGCTGGAGAGCGAAATCTTCGGCCACGAAAAGGGCGCCTTTACCGGGGCGAACGAGCGGCGCGTGGGTCGCTTCGAAATGGCGGACGGCGGCACGCTCTTCCTCGACGAGATCGGCGAAATCTCCGCGTCCACGCAGGTGAAGCTGTTGCGCTTCCTCGAAACCAAGAGCATTGAGCGCGTCGGCGGGGCCAAGCCCATCGAGCTCGACGTGCGCCTCGTAGCGGCGACCAACCGCAACCTCGAGCAGATGGTGAAGGACGGAAAATTCCGCGAGGACCTGTTCTTCCGGCTCAACGTCGTGCGCATCCATGTGCCCGCGCTGCGCGAGCGCACCGACGACGTGCCGCTGCTGCTGGCGCATTACCTGAAGTTTTTCAGCGATGAGAACAAACTGCCGCCGCTGACGCTGGAGCCCGGCGCCATCCGCACGCTGCAGGCCTATCCCTGGCCGGGTAACATCCGCGAGCTGCGCAATTTTGCCGAGAACGCCGTGGTCCTCCACCGCGGCGGCACGCTGACGGAATACGACCTTGAACCGAAGTTTCGCGGCGTGGCCGCGGCCGCGAATGGCCCGACCGGCGCGGCGCCGCTGGCCAATCCGCTTTCAGTCGAGGAAAACGAAAAGCGCCTGCTGCGCGAAGCCTTGATCAAGGCGCGCGGCAACCGCACCAAGGCCGCCGGGTTGATGGGCATCAGCCGCCGCACGCTGCATCGCAAGCTGGCGGAGTGGCCGGAACTCGACGTGACGGACTGATGAGCCGCCCGCGCACGCTGCAGGAGTTCATTCACTGGCTGGAGATGGGCGGTGGCGTTCGCCTGGTCGGACTCGGGGCGGTGTTACTCTGTGGCCTGCTGGTTTCGGCCCGCGTGGCCTGGACGCAATTTCACGGAGCGACGAACGAGGCCGTGCTGCTGCAGGCCGATGTCGGCCGGCAACTCGCGCGCGGCGCCGGCTTCACGACGCAGGTCAATTATCCGCAAACCGCCGCCTTTCTTGAAGCGCGCGGCCAGCGCTTCGATGCCAAAATCCCTTATCCGGAACTGTATCAGGCGCCACTCTACTCGGTGGTGATCGGCGGCGTGCTGGCAGTGTTGCCCGAGCGGATGCGCGAGGGTTTGTTTACCGTCCAGCCGGTGCCGCCGGATGGTTTTCGCGCGGACTATTTTTTATTGGGGCTCAACCTTGTGCTATTCTGGATCGCGGCCTGGCTCACGTATGACTTGGGCCGCCGGCTGTTCGAGCCGCGCGTGGGTTGGGTCGCGGCGCTGGCCTTGATGCTTTCGACGCCGCTCTGGAAGCAGACTGTTACGCTCAACGGCCTACCGCTGCTCATGGTGCTGGCGCTCGGTGCGTTTCGGCTTTGGTGGCAACTGGAGCAGGCGGTTGAAGCGGAGCGGCGACGTGCAGCGCTGGGCTGGGCGGCAGCGTTGGGTGCGGTTTGCGGGTTGATGTTTCTCACCGAATATTCCGCGGGCGCACTCGGCCTCGTCGCGCTAGGCTATGCGACGTGGCGGTTTTCGTCGGGGCAGCGCTGGCAGGCGCTGACGTTGATCGTGCTGGCTTTCGCTGTCGTGGCGGGGCCCTGGGTGGTGCGTAACCTCCGTCTGACCGGCTCGCCGGTGGGCCTCGCGGTGCAAAATGTGGCGCTCAAGTTTGGCGATCCGACGGCCGAGCCGGTGAAGGTGCGCTCGGCGTTGTCGGCGAAGCTGCCCGCGCTCGATCTCAACAAGCTCGGCAACAAGACGCTCACCTCGTTGCAGGAGAACGTCACCGGGCGCCTGTGGTCGGGTGGGGCGATGTGGTTTGCGGCGTTTTTTGCGGCGGGGTGGCTTTATAAATTCCGCTCCGGCGGCGCGGACCGGCTGCGGTGGACCTTCACCGTGGCGCTCGGCGTGCTCGTGCTGGCGCAGGCCGCATGCAACTCCGGCGAGAGCGAGCGACTGCCGGTGTATTACCTCGCGCCGCTCATCATGATCTTTGGTGCGGCGTTTTTCTTTGTGCTGTTGGGCAGTAACAACGCCCTTGCGAGCTGGCCCCGCGTGGCGGCGGCGGGCCTGCTGGCGTTGCAAGCGCTGCCCTTGGTCCACGATATCATGGAGCCGCGCCGCATCCATTTTACCTACCCGCCGTATTTCCCCGGGTTGCTCATGGGCATGGGTGACGAGTTGGACCGGCGCGACGCGACGGGACGGTTTGGCCTCATGGCGGACGTGCCGGCGGGTGTGGCATGGTATGGCGACCACCGGGTTTGGGCGCAGCCGGAGAAAATGCGCGATTTTTACGCCATCACGCTGGAGCAATCGATCGGCGAGCTGTTGCTTACGCCACAGACCCTGGACCGGCCGTTTTTCTCGGAACTCGCTGCGACGCAAGGCGAGGGAGCTGATCCGAAGGCTGCCGGGGTGGGGCGCTTCGGCGATTGGGGCCGGGTTTATGCGGGTCTCTTCAACGGCGCCTTGCCGCGTGATTTTCCGCTGCGCAATCCGCAGCGCCTGAGCGAAAATCTTTACGTGCTTTTCGACCCTTTACTGCCGCCCGCCCGGGGAAAGTAATTGCCTAAGCAAGGCCTCGTCTCCAGTAGTTTGCATCTCCTTTGCCCATGAAGCTACTCCATGCGTTTCCGCTTATTTTTACGGTGTTGGTGGTTCCGGCGTGGGCGGTGTATGCGCCGATCCCTGAACAGGAGCAGGGCAAGGATTTCACCGGCACGGTCCGTGCGGGTGTTTCGCACGACAGTAATATCTTCGGCGCTTCGACGGGTGCCATCAGTAGCACGGTTTATACGGTTGCGCCTTCCTTCAAATACAACGGTTCGGTGAGCGACCAGACATTCGTCTCGGCCGGCTATGCGCTGACGCTCGACCATTTTGAGAACCGTCCCGGCGACAAGACCCTGGACAGCCATGATTTCAACGCGCGACTGGCCCACTCGTTCACCTCGGCCACCAGCATCGATCTCAGCGACAACTTCACCATCAGCCGGAATCCCGAGTCCCTGCTCGCCGGCGTGCCGCTGAACACCGACCAGTCTTTCAAGCGCAACCAGTTCGACGCCCGTGTGCAGACCAACGCTGGTGAAAAGACTGCCATCACGGGGAAATTTCGCACGATCCGCTTCGACTACGATAATCCCACGCTGGCCAACAGCCTCGACCGCACCGAAAACCTGCTCGGCCTCGAGGCCAGCCATGCGGTGCTGCCTGAGCTGAAACTGACCGGCGAATACCGCGTGCAACAGATCGACTACCGCTCGGCCGGCGCGCTCAAGGACAAGGATTCCCAATTTCTCATCGGTGGTTTCGATTACGCGCTCGCCCGCAAGGTGACTGCGACCGGCCGCGTCGGCTACGAATGGCGCGAACGCGAAGGCGCCCCCGACGATGGTGCGCCGTATGCGGAGTTTTCGACCAAGCTCGATTACGCGACGAAATCCTATCTCTCGGCCGGTTACGTCCACACCTTCGAGGAATCCTCCGATGTCACGAAATACACCGACAGTGAGGTGAACCGCCTCTTCGTGAATGTGCAGCATTCGCTCAGCGCCCTCGTTGTCGCCTCCGTCTCCGTCACGTATGAGCCCTCGACCTTGCAGGCCCGCACGGGCTTCGTGGATGTCGACGAGCGCACCACGCGTTTTGGCGCCGGCCTCACTTATCTGCCGACGGCCCACTGGTCGGTTTCGGCGACTTTTGACCACGACCGCGTCAAGTCCGACGACGTCGCGCGCGGGCAAAAGCGCGACCGCTACGGGATCAACGCGGCGTTCTCGTTCTGAGCCGCGCGGCGCCCTCGCTCCCGCAACTCATGGCCGCTTTTTCCGCCAGCAAGGAAACCGCCTCCCTCGCTGATCTCCTGCAGATCCTTCGGCTGCGCAAGGCGCTGATCGCGCTCATCCTCGGCCTTGTGTTGGTGACGACGGTGGCGGTCACCGCCTTCCTCCCGCGCTGGTATCTCGCGACGACCAAGATCCGGGTCGAGAAACCCGAGGGCGAAGTGAAGCTCTTTCAGGCGCAGAGTTCGAATTACTACGATCCGTATTTCCTGCAGGATCAGTTCAAGATCATCCAGTCGGAGAAGATCATCTATCCGGTGATCCAGAACCTCGATCTCAACAACCGCCTTGCGGGCATGCTCGGCTTCAACGGCACGCTGCCCAACTCGATCACCTACGAATATCTCGTGCGCAAGATGATCCAGGTCGAGTCGCCGCGCGCCTCGTCGCTGATCGAGATCAACGTTTACGCGCAGGATGCCCGGCTGGCCGCGCTGATCGCCAACGAGATCGCCCGCGTTTATTCCGAGGACCGTATCGCCCTGGCCACCTCCGAGCAGCGCGAGGGTCTGGCCCAGCTCAAGAAGGAGCTCGATGCGCAGGAGCGCCTCGTCATCGCGCAACGCGACGCCGTGGAAAAACTGCGCAAGGACCTCAATATCTCCGGCGTCGACCTTAACGCCCGCTACAACGACATGGAGATCGAGACGCTGCGCCAGATGCAGAACTCGCTCATCGCCCTCAGCGTCGACGCCATCGGCCGCAAGACGCGCTGGGAACGGTTCCGCAGCATCCCGCCCGAGGATCGCGTCAGCTTGGTGAACTCCGAGCTCATCCAGGATCCGAACATCCAGAATCTCCAACAGGCCTACCTGCTCGCCGACCAGACCGTGAGCAAACTGAAGTCGCGGCTCGGTGCGGCGCATCCCGAGTTGATTTCGGCCGAGGATAACCGCCGCACGATCAAGGAGCAGCTCGACTCGCTCCTGCGTGGTTACGAAAGCTCGCTGGAAATTTCCTATAACGAAGCCGAGGCCCGCGTCAGCGAACTGCGGAAGCAACTCGGCCAGGCCAAGGTCGATCAGATTCTCTCGGCGCGCGACCGCATGCGTCCGTTTGAGGAAGCCGCGCAGAAACTCGATGACGAGACCCGCCTCTCAACGACGCTCAAGCTCACGTTGCGCCAGCGGGAAATCGATTTTCAGGTCCCGAAGCGCACCATCGAAATCCTCAATACCGCCGAGCCCGCGCTTCGCCCCAGCAAGCCAAATTGGCTGCTGAATATCGCCTTCGCGATCGTGCTCGGCCTGCTGCTCGGGGTGGGCGTCGCCATCCTGATGGAGTATTTTGACACCAGTTTCCGCAACGTCGCCGACGTGGAGACGAAGTTGAAACTGCCCGCGCTGGGCGTCATCCCCTTTACGCGCACCCCACTCGATCAAAGCGGAGACGATCCGGCGGAGGAGGAACCGTTCCGCGTGCTTCACACCAACCTGAACCTTGCGCTCAAGCCCGGCCAGCCGAGCACGCTGATGTTGTTTTCCGCCGGCCCCGGTGAAGGTAAATCGACGACGCTCTTCCGTCTCACGCGCGTGATGGCGGCCGGCGGCGAACGGGTGATCTTGATTGATTCCGACTTGCGCCGTCCGACGCAGCACCGCCTCGCGCAACGTCCCAAGGAGCCGGGTCTGAGCGACCTGCTCATGGGCAAGAAAACCTTCGACGAAGTGGTCCAGCGCGGGATCGCGCCCAACCTCGACTTTATCCCCAGTGGCTCCGCCGGCGGATTTGCCCTCAGCCTGCTCTACGTGAACCGGCTGCGTGAATTCATCGCGAGCCTGCGTGGCAGTTACGACAAGATCATCTTCGATTCGCCGCCGATCATCGGCGTGAGTGACGCGTCGGTGCTCGCCAGTGTGGTCGATGGCGCGATTTTGCTCATCCAGCACCGGCGTAATCCGCAGAGCATGGTGGTGCGCGCACAGCAGATCGTGGAGTCGATCAAGACGCCGTTGCTTGGCGTGGTGCTCAACCAGGTGCCGACCGGCACCGGCGAGGACTACGGCTACTACACGAGCAATTATTCGTATTACAGCGAGAGTGGTAAAAAGGGCCGGCGTTCCAGCGGCAAAGGCGGCAGTGGCGGCGATCACCTTGTTTTGTCCGAACCAGAATCACCTGATAAAAAATCCTAAACCCGAACCGCACTCCCCCCATGCGTGTTTCCCGGCTGTGTTTCCTGCTGCTGCTTGGCGCGTCGTTCGCGCGCGGAGAGATCCGCATCGTAGGCAGCGATCTCCTTGGACCGACTCTGCCCGCGACAGTGCAAGCCTACGCCGGGCGGAACGAACTCAACCTCACGGTGAAACTCACCGGCAGTCATGCCGGCTGGGAAGAGTTGCAAGCGGGCCGCGCTGACCTCGCGTTGCTGAGTTTCCCGCCCGGCGAGTCGTTGCCCGGGTCGCCCTATCACTGCGTGCCGCTGGCTTATCACACCGCCATGGTGCTCGTGTCAGCAGCGCTGCCGCTGGAGCAAATTTCTTTTGGCCAGCTCGCGGGAATTTTTGGTCCAACGGGCCCGGCGGATTTTCGGCGTTGGGGTGATCTCGGCCTGACGGGCGAATGGACGGCACACCCGATTTCGCCGTTCGCGCTGAAGTCGCGGGTGGCGCTCGCGCCGGCGGTTTTCCGGCACGAGGTCTTGGCTGACGCCGCGCTGCGGCCGGGCGTAGTTGAGTTGGACTCGGTGGACGCTTTGGTGCGCCAGTTCACGAATCTGGAAGGCGCGATCGGCCTCGCCGCCGCACTGCCACCGGGCAGCGAAGGCGTGAAGGCGCTTCCCGTGGCCCGTGACGCCGGGGTCGCCGCTTGCGCGCCGACGCCGGAAAATGTGCATCGCGGTGACTATCCGCTGCGGTGGCCGGTGTATCTCGTCTTTCGCCGTGCGGACGTCTCCCGCCTGTTTGCGCTGTTGCGTTATTTGCAAGGGGACGAGGTGGCGGGGAATTTGGGCGCCGCAGGCTTGATGCCGGTGCCGCAGGAGGTGCGGAACGGGCAAATTTTTGATTTGGAGCAGCTTTAAAAATAGCTGTTGACGAAGACGTTTTCGGGCCTACTTCTAGCACCCTGCTCTGCGGGTGTAGCTCAGTTGGTAGAGCACCACCTTGCCAAGGTGGACGTCGAGAGTTCGAGTCTCTTCGCCCGCTCCATTTCGAAAATCCCGCCCGGAAGAAACTCCGGGCGGGATTTTTCTATATCCTGGCTCAGTGTGTTTTGCGTGATTTTGGGTTTCCCCCGTTTGGTGGAAGGTCTCCCGAAATACAGGCAATTTGAGTAAATTCTGCAGAATGAGTGCGTCTCTTGGTGCACACCTGAGGGGGCTTCAGAAGCAAAGACGGAAGAGGGGCCGCCTCTCACCTTGTATGCTCGCTTGGATCTGATCCGATATCTGTTTAAAATAAGACAACGGCTTGAACGATGGTGATATCGTCTACCGACGGATAACCCCAAAGACTGGGCGCAATGACCACTGCGCCATGAATTTCTCGAATGCTCTAGCGGGTTTTTACGTGTTCTAACGCGATTGAACCGGCTCTGCCCGCAGTGGCAGTCCACAAAGGCGCAGTTCGGAGCGAATGGCGGCACAGAATGCCTCCGGGGAGTATTTCAGGCCGCGGCTGCGTGCCTGGGCATGGAGTTCGCTGGCAAGTTCCGGTGACGACCAGATGGCATGGAGCCGCCGCGCTCCGTCCTCCACGTCAACGTAGGTCTGACGCCGGTCTTCCACAATTCCCGGCGGACCGCCTGAGTCATGCACCAGCACGACGCAGCCGGCGGTCATCAACTCCGCTACCGCGATGCCGAAATGTTCGTCCACCATGGCATGGAGACCGAAACGGCATTGGCCCGCGAGTTGGTTGATCTGCGCCCAACCCAGGTTCTCGTGCCATTGGATCCAACCCTTGTTCGCGGACAACTCGGCTAACATCTTGCGATCAGGCGCCGGCTCATCCCAGAAACCCACCAAGTCCAGTTCCAAGTCCCGGGCACCCAGTTCGCGAGCCCGCTCCACTATGCGGATGGCCACGTCAATGCGTTTATACGTTACCCATCGTCCCAGCATGATGACGCGGGGTTTTCGTTCCGACCAGGCCAGTCCCGGTGAGAACGGCGGCACCGGAGGGGGGATCACTCGCGCAACTTCAGTCCCTCCTTCCCGCAGGCGATCAGCCGTCCAAGACGAATTTGCCGCGACCCGATGGCAGGACAGCGGCAATCCCTTCGATAGGCCGAAACGGGCGGACAGCTCTTGCGTGCAGCGGAACAACCTCCTCCGCCACCAAGGCCAGCCCGGAGGGGGCTCCAACCGGATCCTGGCTGGAAAGTGCACATACTGCCAGCCGCGCCTGGGCAGGTAAGCCTCATTGCAGGTGCTTAGCCAAAGAACCGGCCGATATTTGCGATCGATCCTATTCAGTTCCCTCATCAGGAGTGAATGAGCCATTAAACGCGCATGACGGCCGAACAGCCGGCGGAATTGTTGCAGTCTCCACGAAGGCAATACTATCTCACGAGGTGGATTTTGGGCGATGTGAGTCGAAAAACGCCTGTCAACATGAGCAATGTCGGGCGCCTTGTCGGACCATAGCACACAGTCGCACTCTTCGAGGACAGTTTGAAGAATCCACGCCCCCACCATCTCGCCGCCGCCCAAGCCCAGCCCGAACCAAGGATGGTAGATGCACACGAGAGGGCGTGCCGAATCCGCGTCAACTCCCTCTGTTTGGACAGTTGCATCAGCCATCGTTTGAAAGAAATGCCACCGTCTTCTTCCGATCAAGCCTCACTTGCGACACCCCGGCTTTCGGTGTTCAGGCCGCCGGACCACTATGGGGCCTCAGGTAACCGCGTAGTGCATCGAAGATGCATGCAGATCGCGAGTTCTTCGGAGCACCGCGTGGATGCCATCAACCCCGCCAATGATTTTATGTTCAGATGCCTCCGAAGGATTTTAAGCTATCCGGCAATGCCGAAGACGCTGACATGGGAATGGTCCTGATCGTTTTCTACATGCACCATGACGCCCAACTGGCCGCGCGACGTTTGCGGGTTTGGACAAAAACCTCCCGGGACGGGAAAAACGCGAGGTTTAATCCCTTGCCGGCGCCGGCAAAACCACGGGTCAGTCCAGCCGCCCAAGTCGAAAATCCGAATCGGCGCGGTGCATTTGACGAGCATGTTACAGACCGCTTAGCGCGTCTGGTTGGCTTCAGCTTTTGGATTCATGCTCCCGGTAATATTTTGATCCATAATGGCCGTAGCTCGAGTAGTAGCCAGCCGTGCCCATGCCGGAAGGCATCAGATTCAAGACGACGCCGGTGACAACGATGCCCGCTTGCGCGATGCGATCCAATATGCGTCGGGCTGCGGGCCGGGCCACGTGATTATATCGGATCACGTAGATCAATTCATCGGCATGCTCCGCCAGAACGAGGGCGTCGGGAAAAACGCCGGCCGGTGGCGTATCGATGAGAACCAAATCGAATTGTCGGCGCAGGCTCTCAAACAGGGAGCGCACGGCTTCGGAACCGAGGATTTCCGTGGCCCGCCGGGTGGTCCCTCCGGTGCGCAAGATGTGCAGATTCGGTCCGACGGATACCAAACCCAGGTCGGGATCGCTCAAAGGATCGGCGGGAATCGGTTGTTTGCCCTCCACCCAACGCAGGATGCCCTGGCTGTTATCGAGCTGGAAGGCGCGGTGTTGGGTGGGGCGCCGGAAATCCGTATCGATAAGGAGGGTGCGCACACCGTGCGAGGCGAAGGCTTCGGCGAGGTTGGAGGCGATGAAACTCTTGCCCTCGCTGGGCAGCGTCGACGTCACCAGGATGCTCTTGGGCAGATCGATCCCGGAAGTGATCTTGTAATTGGAATAAAGGGAGCGCACGGCCTCGGACGCCACATCGTCCTGCCCGCGGGACAGGATTTGCGGCAAATTGGCCGAGGGGATTTTTTTGAATTGGGGCAACTCGCCGAGGAGCGAGAGCTTGAGGTAGGACTCCACATCCGCCCAACCGCGGACGCGATTGAAGAAGAGCTCAAGTCCGACGGGGTAGGCGACAAACACGCAGAGCCCCAAGGCCAGCAACATGAAGATGATCTTGCGCGTGTCGGGTTCGATCGGGCTCCCGGGCGCGCTGGCCTCCTCGGCGATGCGCAGGTTGGAGTTTTCCAGCTGGGCCGTGATGGTCGTTTCGTTCAGCCGGTTCAGGAGCTGGGCATAGGTGGATCGGTTGGTTTCCGCTTCGCGCCGCAGGACGTTGAATTGGATGGCCATCTGATCCAGGCGAAGGCTCTCCTGCTCGGCAGCGACGAGTTGCGTCCTCAGATCCTGCTCCTCACGCAGGGCCTTTTCGCGTTGGTTGCGCAGATTGGCCATGGCGACCGTGACGAGTTCGCCCCGCAGCCGTTCCAAGGCTTCGCGCGAACGCAGATTATCGATCATGGCCGGATGACGCGGGCCATAGCGTTCGCCCATCGTGGCCCGCTGGGCGCGCAACTGGTCGATTTGGGATTGAACCGACGCGAGGTTGGAAAACTCGGCGGTGGCGGCGAGTTCCAGTGGATCGGCGCTGTTCCCGAGGATGGCCTCGGCCTGGCTCAGGCGGGCTTCGATGGAGAGCCGGCGCACCTGTGCACCGGTGACGGTGCTGCTGAGGCTCTTCATCCGGTCGACCACAATGTTGCGGCTTTCGTCGAGGGAGACCATGCCGGTTTTTTCACGGTAATCCTGCAGCGCGCGTTCCGAGGCTTCGGCCTTGTTGCGCAAATCCTCCGTTTGGTCCCGGAGAAACGAGATGGCGGAGTTATTGGCGATGGTGTTGCGGTCGAGCTGGTGCACGATGAATTGCCGGACGAAACGCGTCGCCAGCAAGGCGGCGGACTGGGGGTCCCGATGGCGCACTTTGACCGCAATGAAGAACGTGTTGCCCTGACGCTGGGCGCTGGTGTTGCCGGCGAGGAGCCCTTGGAGGACCTTGGCCAATTCCTCCGGCTTGGGCATCGACGCGTCAGCGGCGAGGTAGGGCCGCCAGATGCGTTGTTGCTCTTCGTTGGAAAAGCTGGAGACCACCCGGCTGACCACCTGCGGACTGGTGATCTGCGCCAGGTAGGTGTTGAACATTGCGTCGTTTTGCCCGGCGCCAACCGATTGATCGACCACCTGGGCAATATCGACGATGCGTTCGTTGCGATCGAAGAGGAGCCGGGCCTGGGCTTGATAAACCTTCGGCTGCCGGAGCAGATACGCGCCCAGCAAAACGCACAAAATCAGGGCGATGACCAGGGCCGTGATGCCGCGCTCCCGAACGCAACGCAGGACATCACCCGGGGAGAGGTTGATCAAGTTTCCGGCGGCGATGGAGGGCGCGTGCTTTGGGCCGGTGGCGGGATTTTTTTTACCGGAAGGTGAAGGCATGCGAGCAATTAAAGTAAATGGAATCGAAGGAGGACGATATACGAAAACGGCACTGGGTTGAACTGAACAAATTGCTTCGAGGGTCCAGTTTGGGGTGATACGCCGGCTGGCCCGATCCAGGGCAGAAGGCCCGTCACGGCCGGCTGGCTGTCATTTAAAACAGACGTTCCGGGATAAAAATGATGTCCTCGGGCAGGACGTAAAACACCTTCTCCTTGCTGCGGCCGGCGATCATGCTTTCCGCGTCCACGGTATAAACTTTTTCCTCACCGGAGACCGGGTCTTTGCGCGTTATGCGCACGTTGTCGGCCCGGGCGATGCGGGTGAATCCCCCGGCGGCGCTGATGGCCTCGACGATGTTCAGTTTGGCGGTTTCAGGCGGGAGCTCGATTTTTCCTTGTTTGGAAATCTGGCCGAGCATGGTGATCTCTTTTTTGCTGTATTCGTTGACCTGAAGGGTGATTTGCGGGCGGACGAGAATCTCGCGCTCGATGTAGCTGTTGCTGATCTTGGCCTCGGCTTCGGCCAAGGTCATGCCGCCGATCTTTACGTCACCCAAAAGGGGCAGATTGATAACGCCCTGCCCGGAAAGGCGCAGCGTGGTAGACAAATCGGATTCGCCGTAGACCGAGAAACTGACGACATCCTTGGGGAAGAGCCGGTAGGCTTCACCCGTTTCCACCGAGAGATCGGCACCGCAGCAATAGAGCGCGGTGCCGAGGAGAAGGAATACCTTCCGCAAGATCATTCCCGAAGACGTAATCAAAAGGTAGCGTTCAATCCAAGGGACAAAACGGTGCGATCATAATCTGCGAGCTGCAGGCTGGAATCGCTGATGCGGTGCGTCACTCCACTGGTGGCACTGAAATGATCGTTGATCCGGTAGTTTAAGGCGGAACCGAAAAGGAGTGCCCGATCGTTGCGGGTGCCCGGGCCCGGCACTTGGTCGAGCGTGGAGCGGGTCGTGCCGACGTTGCCGGACAGGCTGATCTTTTCGGTCAAAGCCTGGCGAACCCCGATGGTGACGACCAGCGTGCGGATGGATTCTGCGTTCGCAGTCGTGTCGAAGTTGTTCGATGCGCCGAGCGTGAAGTTGGTCTTTTCCGAAGCAGCCCAAGACAGGCTGCTGCCGAGCAGCACGGTGCTGTCCGAACCTCCGAGTTCGAAATCACGGTAGACCATACCTGCGCTCACGCTGCCGTTGAGCTTGGGGCGAAGTTCACCTTCCAAACCAACTGAGATCCGATGATTGTCGCTGCTGGGATCGCTGGCTGCGTTGCTTAGATCGGTCGCCTTTTCCGGACTAAAATCGTAGGATAGATTTGCCGTGAGCTTCGGCGAATAACGGTAGAGCAAACCGGCGCCGACGCCATAGGACTCGATGCTGTTGTAGCCAGCCGAGTTGTAGTCGGACACCCGGAACTGGGCATTCACGCGCACGCCGGTTTTTTCGCTGTAGAAATAATCCACGCGCGCATTGCCCCGAAACTCATCGGACTCGGTGCGGGTCAGCAGCACTTCGTTGGCATCGGTGGTCCGCGCATACCGGAAGCCGGCGGACACAGAACCTTTTTCCGCCCGATCCATGGTGAAATTGGCGTTCAGGTAAGGATCCAGCGAATCCTGGCCGTTGGTATCGACGAAGGCGATCGATCGCACCCCCAATTCGGCGACGGTGGAGATCATGCCCACTGAGCGACTGTAGCTCAAGCCCGGCGTGAAGACCATGGACAGGTCGTCCACTTCACTCGAATTGGCGAAGATGTTGGTGTCATATTCCGCATTTACACGGGCAGTGACATTCAGGGTGCCCCGGGCGACTTTGACCAAGGCGTAGCCTTGGGAGCCAACGCTCAAACAAGCGCCAGCCAGTGCGAGAAGGGATAAACGGCGTCGGGAAAAAATCATGGGTTATCGTCGCTGACGATGGTTTCGGTGGGAGGATTGGTGATGTCGTCGGTTTTCTTTTCCTCGACGGCAGCTGGGCCGCCGGTGTCGGTGCGGGGCGGTAATTGCGTTAGCGGGGTCGTATAGGCGGCAACTGCGGCGGCCAAAACCGGGTCTGCGCCGACATTGGCGAGGGCAGCTTTTACATCGTTGACCGTATTGAGCAGGTTGGGGACGGCCGTCGTCGGGATGGACAAGGCGGCGTTGACCGCGCTCTGGGCGACCGCCGTCAGGATGGTCGCCTTCGTTTCGGTCGGGAGGTTGAGGGCGATGAGGCTATTGACCACAAAGCTGGTCAGAGCCGGGGATTCGGCCGGGAAGGCGGCGATCAAAGCTTCCACGAGCTGTGGCGCCGAGTCCGGATCCGCGGCGATGGCGGCTTGGATCAATTGTTCGCGATCCGCCGGTGAAGATCTGCGCACGGCATCGACGACCGACTGCACGACAGCCGCCTTCGGGTTACTGTCAGCGGCGCTGGCGGGAAGCAGGCCGGTCGCCATAAAGGCGAGGGTGAGGTAGGTGAGACGTAGGATGGTTTTCATAACTGTATCATGATCATGGTGACGAGAGGGAGTTCGACTGCAAGGGCTGACTCAACATAAGGCTGTGAATTCTTGGCAACAAACATTGGAGCGGGCCTGGGGTGTATACCCGGGACTCAATGGGAGGGTGGTGGTATTAAATGGCGGTGCGTGGCGGGAAAAAGACCTGCCGGCTGGTTTTCAACATGATCCAGATATCCATCCAGATCGACCAGTTGCGGATGTATTCCAAATCGAGCTGCACGCGGCCTCGCAGCTGGTCGGGCGAACTCGTAACGCCACGAAAGCCGTTGCATTGGGCCAGGCCGGTAATGCCAGGCTTGGTGAAGTAGCGCAGCAAGTAGATGTCGAGATCGCGGGAGAATGCATCGCTGTGGGCGAGCAGGTGGGGGCGCGGGCCGACGGTGCTCATTTCGCCGCGCAATACGTTAATGAACTGAGGGATTTCATCCAGACTGGAACGGCGCAGAAAACGCCCAAATGCATAAATCCGGTCATCATTGGTCGTGGCCTGCCGGGTGAGGTCTTCTTGTTTCGCATGCATGGTGCGAAACTTGAAGATGCGGAAACGGGTGCGGTTGTGGCCGGTGCGCAGCTGCGAATGAAAAAGCGGCCCGGGGGACTGGCGCCTTTGCATCAAAGCGACGACTACGGCGAGCGGGGCGAAGATGGTCACGAGCACCACGCTTGCGACCAGAATATCCAGACTGCGCTTTAGCGCCCGGTTAAGCGGGTCTTCCAATGGCTCGTCCTGGAGCGCGAGAAAGCTGTGTTGCTCATCCTGCACCATCTGGAAGGGGTAGCCGAGTTTGTAACCGAAATGATTGTGGATGAGGAGCCGGGTGCCATTGGCCATGCAAAGCCGCAGGAGCGTCTTGGCATCCTGACTGTCGGAGGGCGGCTCAAGCATCACCACCTGCATGACACGATGTTCGCTCAAGAGGCGGGCGATATCCGCGAACGTGCCTACCTGGGGAATGGAAGAAATGGCCTCGTCGTCGGGACGATAGGTGACGTGCCCAAATGGGATTACTCCCAGCCGCCGACTGTGCTCCAGCCAGTTGTCCAAGTGGGGAAAGGCGGCCGGATTGCCCACGACCAAGGTGTTAACGGGTTGACCGGTAGTATGAAAGAGCTTGGCGATCAATCGCGGCTGATACCGGTTCAAAATCGTAAGCAAGGGCACCAGGCAGGCGATATAGCTGAAAAGAAAAAACCGGCTCAGCCCGGGATCCTTGAAAAGCACGACTACACTGAAAATGGTGCCGCAAATAAAGGCGGTCTGGCGCAAGGCGAAGCGGATGGCATCCAAGTGGCTGATACGAAATTGCGCACCGGGCTCCATGCCGTTGGGCAGGCGAAAATCCGACGTGACCAACATGGCGCCCAGCAAAATGGCCAAAGGATAACTAAAGTCAGGCAGCAGGGTGGTGAAGCGTATCCCGCTGTGGCTTAGCGAAACCCATAATGCCAGCGCCGCCACTCCCACCAAAAAGCGGTGTAGATTGGCAGTTCCGGTGTTTCGACGGCTGAGAAGCATTATCTATTGAGGCAGAAATTGATGTAGACTGTAACTTGATGTATCGCATCTACACGTGAGCCATATTCGAGCCAAAATAATGTAAATACAGGAAAAATTAATACCATCATTATAAATAGGTTATATACCCTATCTATATAAGATGAATATACCTATTTAATCGGACGTGGAGATGCTTCCCACCGTGCCATGCCGTCTGATCATTGCTGGGTATCAATGATGCCAAGGGCCTGTTGGCTTGTTGCGTGTCAGGCTGAAGCTTCGTCTGGTTGCGATGTCCGCCCGATGGTAGCCAGCAGGCTGATCGTCATGAGTAGCACGGCCGAATTATGCAGTGGGAAATCCACCAAGCCATAGAGCAACACCAGGGTGACTCCACCCGTGGTCCAGCGTTCGAGCGCGCTTTGGGCCGCCCAGCCGCGGCGGATCCTGCCCAGCACGAACCAAAGGAAAAATAAAAATCCGATGATACCGGTTTCCGCCCCGATTTCAGCCCAGTCATTGTGAGCGTGCATCACCCGGGTGGTGATGCGTCCCTGACTATCCCGCAGATAATCACCGTGGTAACGCGGAAAAACATAGCCAAAAGAACCTGCGCCCCAGCCCCACCAAGGGCGGTCAGCAGCCATCCTTAAAGTGTCCTGAGTGAAGCGGAATCGTAATTCCGACTGGCCTGAAGCCAGACCGTGCCACTGATTTTTCGTGCGCTGCCAGTGCCGCGTCACCGGATTTTTCGTCAGAAACAGGCTGCCCACGACAACAAGCAGAACCAAGCCTGCGATAACACTCATTTGGATCCACTTGCTGGCGGCGTTCGGTGAGCGACGGGCTTGGAAGATCATGATTCCGAGCTTAACGAGGGCCAGGAGCATCAAACCAGAGAAGACGGCCAAGCCGGAGCGAGAGCCGGGCATAGGCAGCGTGATGCCGAACAGCAGGGCGATGCCGAAGCCGGCGATCATCGAGTCAAAAGGGCCCTTACCCAGTGTCCAGCGACGCAATGCAGAGAAAGAGAAACCCAGAGCGAGCGGGACCATCAGGAATACGACCGCAGCCCAGTGGTTGCGGTAAACGAAGGACGCAAAGTGATAACCATGCCGGTCCCGGATAAGCCCAAGTATTTCATGTGGGGTCGTGACATGAAAAAAAATGCCGACCAAGGCGACCACGACGCCGTGGGCCAGCAAGCCGCTCCAAAGCAGCCGGCGGCCCCGCAGGCTAAAGGCAGTCTGGCTCAGCGCTCCGAATAACATAAAGGCCGAGGCCCACGGGAGCATGCCTTGGAGCGCGATGGTTCGGTCCAAAGTAGTAGGCAGCCAAGGGATCCATTCCGGTGTTGCCCGCCAGTGTGCGGTGGCTCCAGGAACTGGCTGATGCGACGGATTAAGCAGGCTGAGTGCAACGAATCCTCCGAAACCCAGTAAGGGAGCAAACGGGGCCCACCGAATGGGCCGGCCTTCGTGGCGAGAGAATATCCAAGCAACGATGACAGCCAAGGCGGCGAGAGCGGTGAAGGTGGGTGGAGCCCACGGTGCCCGGCCGCCGAATCCCCAGGTGGCCATCGCCACCGTGACGAGAGCCAGTGCGCTCATGACGATCTCGCTAATCGCCAGCCGTGGAGAGGAAGAGAACGAAGGGGAAAGCATGAGGCGATCGCTATATACAATGCAAACGTGGGCACGCGGTCGATGGATTAGCAATCCCGATGAACAGTGGCGGGGTTTTCGCATTGCTTGGCTGACGTCATAGCATTTCAGTGCCGGGGTTGCGGTCCGGTGTCCAGAGGTGGCGCGGACGGTATATAGAGAGAATGTCGGTCCGAGTAATATTCGCCTGCACGCGGTCGCTCCGGAAGCGACCGGGCGAAGCATGTTCATTTTTTTCTAAACACACTGAATCAACCTCTGCCGCTCCCGTATAATGGCTCGAAGCACTTCCTCCAAGCGATCCTCGCCCAAGCCGGTTTCGGTTTCCCCCAGCGCGGGGCTGCTCGCGACCCAAAGGCGGATCACGGAATTATTCGTCTCCGCGGCAGAGGCCATCGGCGTGCCGCGTTCCATCGGGGAGATTTACGGTGTCATCTTTTCATCCCCCCGGCCGGTGAACTTTCAGGAAATCGTCGAGTGGCTTAATCTCAGCAAGGGCTCGGTGAGTCAGGGATTGAAGGCACTGCGGAATTTGGGCGCGATCCGCAAAGCCTATGTGCCGGGTGAGCGGCGGGACTACTTTGAGCCCGAAACCGAACTGCGAAATCTCGTGGCCGGTTTATTGCGAAATCGCATCAGCCCTCATCTGGAATTGGGCAAACAGCGACTGGTGCGGATCCAAAAAGAGATCGCAGCTGCCAACGGGATGTCGACGGAGGAAGCCAAGGTCGTGCGGGCACGGGTGGCCAAGTTGGAAAGCTGGAGCCAGCAAGGGGCGATGCTGTTGCCGCTGATGGCCAAGGTATTGGGGTGACTCAAATTCAAAGGAAAATGGAATCATCAAAACCAGTGGAGTTTCGCATCCGGCCGCGCAGCAGTTGGCTGTGGATTGATTGGCGCGGCCTTGTGAATTACCGGGACCTCATCGGGTTGCTGGTGCGCCGGGATTTTGTTTCGCGTTACAAGCAGACGATCCTCGGGCCGCTGTGGTCGGTCGTTACCCCGATTGTGACCGCCGTGGTTTTTGCGCAGGTGTTCGGCCGGGTATTGAACGTTTCCACGGATGGCGTGCCTCCATCGTTGTTTTACCTCTGCGGCCTCCTGGGTTGGAATTATTTCAACCAGACGCTCAATGCCACGAGCAATACGCTGCGGGGGAATTATGGGATCTTCAGCAAGGTTTACTTCCCGCGGCTGGTGACGCCCCTGGCGCTCGCCATTTCCAACCTGGCGGCGGCGGGAGTGCAGCTGGTGACGTTTGCGGTGATTTATACGGTGGCGGTGATTTCCCATCCGGAACTCGCGGCCCGGCCCACGGGCTGGGCGCTGGCATTGCCGCTCGTATTTCTGCACCTGAGCCTGCTCGCACTGGGCGGCGGGCTGCTGCTCTCGGCGATGACCGCCAAGTATCGGGACTTTCAGCACGTGGCGCCTTTCATCCTGAACCTCCTGATGTATATCACGCCCGTCATTTATCCTTTGTCGCAGATTCCGCCGGGCTGGCGCTGGCTCGCCTCTATCAATCCGGTGGCTCCCATCATCGAGACGCTGCGCGCCATGCTGCTGGGCACGCCGACGTTTGAGCCGGGGTATTACGGCGTCTCGCTCGGAGTGACCACGGTGATATTTATCCTGGGCGTCGGCTATTATCAAAAACTGGCCCGGGATTTTGTGGATTACGCATGAGCCAGCCAATCATCGAGGTAAACGGGATATCCAAGCGCTATCACTTGGGTGAATATGGTTTTTCAAGTTTTCGCGAAGAAACCGAGAAATGGTGGCGGCGCCTGCGAGGCCAGCCGGTGGAGACGGAGAGCACGCGGGATTTTTGGGCGTTGCGCGACATTTCTTTCACCGTGCAGCCGGGGGAAGTGGTGGGCATCATCGGCCGGAATGGCGCGGGTAAAAGCACGCTGTTGAAGATCCTGAGTCGTATCACCGAGCCGACGGCGGGCGAGGTGGTGCTGCGCGGCCGGGTTGCGAGTTTGCTGGAGGTTGGCACCGGCTTTCATCCGGAACTGAGCGGCCGGGAGAATATTTTTCTCAACGGTGCGATCCTTGGCATGACAAAGGCCGAAATCGCGCGGAAGTTCGACGAGATCGTGGCGTTTGCGGAGGTC
The DNA here is from genome assembly GCA_964525935.1 of uncultured Opitutaceae bacterium. GTDB lineage: Bacteria > Verrucomicrobiota > Verrucomicrobiia > Opitutales > Opitutaceae > UBA2377. The sequence continues at coordinate 99,391 of CAZGJZ010000006.1, forward strand.
GACCAATTCATCGACACGCCGGTGAAGCGCTACTCCAGCGGCATGTATGTGCGCCTGGCCTTCGCGGTGGCCGCGCATCTGGATCCGGAGATCCTGATCGTGGACGAGGTGCTGGCGGTGGGCGACGTGCAGTTCCAGCAGAAGTGCCTGGGCAAGATGCAGGACGTGGCGCGCGAGACGGGGCGGACCGTTCTGTTTGTCAGCCACAACCTCGGCGCGGTCTCCAGTCTCACGCAGAAGTGTGCCTACCTGAAAAGCGGCCGGCTGGTCGCCTACGAGAATACCCCCGCGGTGATCCAGCGCTACGCCAGTGACTACCAACACACCGCCAGCGAGTGGAATGCGGCGGCGGAAAACCAGCATCCGATCCAGATCACCCGGATGAGATTGCTGACCACGGCGGGAGACGACGCGGGCACGTTTGAATTGTCCGACGGCCTGCAGATTGCAGTCGAATATGTCGTGCGGCGGCCCATGCGGGATACGGTGATGGAAGTGTGGATCTATTCATCCGAGGGCGTGAAAGTGGCCGTGATCGGGGATTACGACACTCATCCCGCGTTGCGCCAACTGCGCCAGCCCGGGCGTTATCGCGCCTGCTTCACGCTGCCGGGAAATTTGCTGAATTTGGGCACCTACAACGTGAAGTTGAACTCCTGCGAACAAGGGATGCACACCTACGATTTTCAGGATGCAGGGGCATTTTCCATTGTGGAGAACCGGCGGATGTCGCCCCAAGCCCGTCGCGGCGGGCTGCTTGCCGTGCTCCCGCGCTGTCACCACGAAATGATCGGGCGATGAAATATTCCTTCGTCACGTGCAGTCATCGTGCGCCGGCGATCTGGTCGCAGACTCTGGCCGGGCTCGCGGAACAGGACCGGCATGGCATCGACTTCGAAGTCCTCCTGGTCAACAACGGGTTTGACCCGGCGGTGGAAGCGGCGCTGGTGCGCTCTGTGGCCGCGCGGCGTTTGGGGGACCGCCTGCGGGTGCTGCGGGAGCCCCGCCCGGGTATTGGCCACGCGCGGGAGGCGGCCTTTCGGGCGATACGGGGCGAGTGGGTGATCCTGCTCGATGATGACAACACGATCGCCCCGGATTTTCTGGCGTCCCTGCATCGCGAGACCCTGGCGCATCCGGCCGCGGGCGGGGTGACGGCGGTGATCAGTCCAGTCTGGGAGCGGCCGGTGGCGGGCTGGTTGGAACATCTGGGCCTGCTCTGCCTGAGCTACAATGATCCCGAGGGAGATGGACGCGGACCCGAGCCGCGCTATTACCGGCCGGCGGAAGTGGCGGACGCGCCTTCACCGCCGGGTGGCGGCATGATCCTCCGGGCGGCGGTGATCCGGCACTACCTCGCCTCGGGCAACCTGGCGATGCGGCTCGGCCTCGGGCGCGAGGGGGAAAGCCTGAAGGGCGGCTGCGAGGACCAGGATCTATGGGATGACATTGAGGCCGCGGGTTGGGGCGTGAGGGTTACCGGCGCAGTGCGCCTATATCATCACATCCCGGCCCGCCGGTCGCGGCTATATTATCTCTGCAAGCTCAATTTCCATCTGTCCCATGCGATCACGCTCAACCGGCGCCGGAAAGGCAAGGAGGAGAAACCGATGAGCTGGTATCAGTTTTTGCGTCAGACCCTGCGGCAGTTCCGGAGTGGCGTTCGCACCGGTCAATGGCGGCATGAGACGGTCTGGCTGGCGCGATCGCTGGGGCGCAAACGGGCGCTGGCGGTGCGGCTGGCACCTCCGGTCCGAACGGCCGGCGTGCTGAACACATGAGGGAAACGGACACTCCCCTGCGGCTGGCGCTCATCGGTTGCGGCGCCCTGGCGGAATTGTATTATGCGCCCGCCTTGGCGGCGGTGGCGGGGTCGAGCGCCTTGCAAGTCGCGGTGCTGGTCGATCCCGATGAAAAACGCCGCGCGCGGCTCGGCCGCTGGTTTCCAGCGGCGCGGCAGGTCGGGGATGATGCCATGATGGCGGCGGGGGAGGTCGACCTTGCGATCCTCGCCTCACCGCCGCGATTCCATGCGGCCCAGGCCGAGCGGCTTTTGCTTGGTGGCGTGCATGTGTTGTGTGAAAAGCCGATGGCCACCAGTGGCGGGGAGGCCCGGCGGATGATGGGCGCGGCCAAGGCGGCGCAGCGCTTGCTGGCGGTGGGGATGTTCCGGCGCTTTTTTCCCACGGCGCAGCATGTGAAGGATCTTGTGACGGGCGGCGCGTTGGGAGCGGCCCGGTCATTTGTCTGGTCCGAGGGCGGGGTTTTCAACTGGCCAGCGGCGACCCCTTCGTTTTTCCAAAAGACAACGAGCGGCGGTGGCGTCCTGGCGGATGTGGGTCCGCACGTGCTCGACCTGCTGTTGTGGTGGTTCGGGGCGCCCACCGGAATCACGTGTGAAGACGATGCGATGGGGGGCGTGGAGGCGAACGTCCGTCTGCGACTTGCCTTTGCCGGCGGCGTGGAGGGCACGGTCCGGCTATCGCGCGATACGCGCGTGCCCGTGGAAACGCGGGTGGAATTCGAGCGTGGCACCGTCGCGTTTGCCGGGGCCAGCGCCGATACCTTGATGATGGACCTGCAGCAATGCAGCTACGTGGCGCGGTCGAATTTGCACCTCCCGGCCAAGCAGCGGGGGATGGGACCGGGCGCGCCGGCGGCGGGCTACGCGCGCAGCTTCATGGCGCAATTGGAAAACTTTGCGGCGGCGGCGCGGGGTCGCGAGGCCCTGCGCGTCCGGACGGAGGAGGCGGTGGCCGTGCAGGAATTGATCGAACATTGCTACCGGATCCGCCGGCCAATGGCCCTGCCTTGGTTGACCGCGGTGGAACAGGCTGGCGCCACCCGGCTGGCGGGCGCGGAGGCGCCCATCAAATCATGACCCGGCTGGGCAAAGTCGCGATCATCGGGGCGAATGGTTTCATTGGCAGCCGGCTGGTGGAGCTGTTTCACCTCGGCGGCGTGGCCGAACTCGCACCGATCGTGCGAAGCCCGGCGAGCCTCGCGAAGCTGGCGCGCTTCGACCTCGATTGGCGGCTGGCGGATGCCGTCGACCGGCCGACGCTTGCGCAGGCGCTGGCCGGCTGCGAGTTGGTGGTGCACGCGGTGGTGGGGGATCCGCGCACGATCGGGAGCGCCGCGGCGGCGCTGGTCCCGGCGGCGGCGCAGGCGGGGGTGCGGCGGATCGTCTATCTCAGCACCGCCTCGGTGCACGGGCAAAACCCCGCGGCGGGCACGGATGAATCGAGCGCCTTGTGCGAATCTCAAGAATTTGACTACAACAACGCGAAGGTGGCGGCGGAGCGGCGCGTGCGGGCGGACGCGCGCCGGCTCGGCGTGGAGCTGATCGCACTCCGTCCCTCGGTGGTCTTCGGTCCCCGGGACCGGTGGGTGGCGACGATCGCGGCGGAGCTGCAGCGCGGGACCGCATGGCTGGTCGAAGGCGGCGCCGGCGTATGCAACAGCGTTTACGTCGACAATCTGGTCGAGGCGATCCGGCTGGCGCTGACGGCGCCGGTCAGTGGCGCGGAGCAGACCTACCTGATCACGGATGACGAGCGCGTCACCTGGGCGCAATTTTACGAGGAGCTGCGGCGGTTGCTGGGCGCGGCGGCGCCGGTGCTGCAGGTGTCGGTGCCGCCATTACGGTCCAACCGGTGGCGGCGGCGCTGGGGCGCGCTGCACGGGAGTCCGGCGGCGCAGGCCGTCATCGCCCGCGTGCCGGCCCGCTGGAAGCGCCTGGTCAAGACGGCGGTGAATGCGTGGCCCGAGCCGGCGCGACGATCGGACTGGATCCTGCCCGCAAAATCGCCGTTGCCCCGGATGGAGGCGGAATGGGTCCGGCTGCAGCAATGCGGCTGGCAGTTACCATGCACGGCGGCTAGGCGCGACCTTGGCTACCGGCCCCTCGTCAGCACGGCGGAGGGGCTGGCCCGCACGGTGGCATGGCTGGAGTGGGCCGGATGGGGCCGGGAGACGAACCGATGAGCCCTTCGATTGATTTCGACCGGTGGGCGGTGGTGGCGCACAAGGATGACACCGGATTCGGGCGGCAGGCGGCTGACCTGCGGGCGGTGTTGAAGGTCGGCTGGCATTTCGTGGTGCCTTCGGAGCGGTTGAGCGACCATCCCGTGGATGGCGGTCGCGAACGTTGGTTGAGGCCGGAGGCATCCGACGACGAAGTGCGCGGACTCCTGCGGCTGGTGCGCGGCATCATTTTTTTTGAGCGGCCGAACTGGCATCCCCGGTTGCTGGCCCTGACGCGGGTGGAAAAGGTGGCGACGGTATGTGTGCCGAACTGGGAATGGTTTCGCGGCCGGGTGCCGGAGTGGCGGCATTGTGATCTCTTTGTGTGTCCCTCGCAGTTTACCGGGCGGATCGTGCGCGGCTTTGGTTTTACCAACACGGTGCTCCTGCCCTGGACGCTCGATCTGGAAAAACTGCCCCGGCGTGAGGTCGCCGGCCCGGCCCGCGTTTTTGTGCACAACGCGGGTATTGTGGACCGGGATGACAGAAAAGGCACTCGCGACACGGTGCGGGCCTTCATGCGGGTGCGTCGCGAGGATATCCGCTTGCTGGTGCGCTTGCAGAAACCCGCCGAACTGCCGGCCTATGACGGGCGAGTGCGTCTGGTGGTGGGCAACGCGCCGGAGGTGGCGGAGCTTTATGCAACCGGGGACGTTTGTGTGCAGCCGTCGAAGATGGAAGGCATCGGCTTCATGGTGCTGGAACCGGTCGCCGCCGGGCTGCCCGTGATCACCACCGATTATCCCCCGATGAACGAAGTGGTCCGGCAGCCGGAAATGCGCTGTGCGCCGCGTTGGTTCCGCCGTCGGGCCCAGGCGACCCAATGGGTGTCGCACGCGCATCTGCGCCTGCCGCGGGAGCGGGATCTGGCCGCGCGCATCGCGTGGTGCGCAGACCATGACCTGGGCCCGATCTCGCGGGAAAACCGGGCCTGGGCGGAACAACAGTTTGCGCGCACCTTGCTGCACCAGACCTGGTCGGCGGCGCTATCGGCCTGGTTCGGGCAACACCCGGTGTCATGCTAACGGCAGGCTTAAGCGCATCGGGCTGGTGGCGCCGATTGAAGTTCCAGGCGTCCCACCGGCTGGGATTGCGGAAGCGGTTTGAGTTTGGCGTCATCGCGCTCAAACCGCTGGTAATTTTCACCCACTATGATGATTCGCTGTGGGATTTGTTAAAACAATTCCGCCAGGTCGAGCTGCACTGTCTGATTACGTGCTGGTGGACTTTGACGGTGGAGGACCAGCAGGAAATCGCACAACGCCTGGGACACTGGCAGCGCGCCAATCCGCGGCACCGGATCATCCACCTGGTGCCGACGGAGGAAGAGGCCGGGGTGTTGCGCCGGCTCGGGCTCCCTTTCGTGGTGTGCAGTCAAAACTGCCTGGTGGATGAAAATGTCTTCAAGGTGCTGCCGGGCACGGCCAAACCGTATCGGGCGATCTACGACGGGCGGCTCTCGTTTTTCAAGCGGCACGAGCTGGCCTCCCGGGTTGAGGGGCTGGCGCTGATCACCTACCAATGCGCGCTCAATGAGGACAAAGGCTATAATCGCCGGACGCGGGAGTTACTGGCCGGATCCCGGTGGTTGAACGGGCCGTTTTCCGAAACCCCGCGGCCGTTCGAGTCGGCGGAGGTTGCGGCCCATCTCAACACGGCACGGGTCGGATTGATCCTGTCGGAAATCGAAGGAGCCAACTACGCCTCGATCCAGTATCTGTTGTGCGGCCTGCCGGTGGTGACGACGCGGAACCGGGGCGGGCGGGATGCGTTCTTTGACGACGCTTGCGTGATCTGGGCGGACGACACGCCGGAGGCGGTCGCGCGGGCGGTGAGCGAATTGATCGCGCGCAATTTGGATCCCGAGACCGTGCGCGCGGCGACTTTGCGCAAAGTGCAGGCGCATCGGGCGGTGTTTTTGCAGACGGTGCGGGATATTATGATCGCCCGGGGCAGGCCGGCCGGGGAACTCCCCGAGTGGGGGGATTTTTTCACGAACAAACTTTTGCGCCGGCACAATACGATCCAGGTAATCGGGCTGCGACTGCGCGTCGCACTGGGATGGGTGCGCTCATGAGCATGGCGGACTCCTCAATCGCGCCGCGCACGGGTGCGGCGGGCGCTAAAGAACGGGCCGCCGTGAGTATTTGCTGCCCGGCTTTTAACGCGGCGGCAGTGCTGACTGCTGCGATGGCCTCATGGCGGGCCCAGACGGTCGCGGTCGTCGAGATCATCGTGGTCGACGACGGATCAGTGGATGCCACGGCGGGGGTCGCGGAGGCGTGCGGCGCGCGGGTGATTCGGTTTGAACAAAACTGCGGGCGCGGCGCCGCGCGGGCGGCGGCGGTGCACGCGGCGCGCGGGGAGTTCATCGTGTTTGCCGATGCGCACAATGTGCTGGCCCCGGATTTTGTGGAGGAGGCGCTTTTGCGGCTGGCCGTGGATCCCAAACTGGTGGGTGTGGTGGGGCAATGGCATGAGCCGGCACCGCGCGGGGTGCGGTCTCGCTGGCGGGCGCGGCACTTGTATCGTTGCGGGCGGGACGATGAGTCCGGGCCCAAGACGCTGTCGACCCACGCGTGTGTATTGCGACGCGAGGCGGTGCTGGCGGCGGGAAACTTCGACGCGCGGTTGCGGGCGGATGAGGATAGCGAATTGGGCGAGCGGCTGGCGCGACGGGGCGGGCGCTTCGCGTGGGTGCGGGCCTGCCGGGTCTCGCCACAGGTGCAAAATACCTGGTCGGAACTGGTTGAGCGCCACACGCGCTGGTATGTGCGGGCGGACGAACGGGTGTCGCTACGCTGGTATGGGCGCTGGCTGGCCTACGCGATCAAGGTGATGGTGCCGGCGGATCTGCGGGCGCACGACCCGGTTGCGGCCGGTTTGTCGCTCTGGTTGCCGCAAGCGATGGCCAGGCGGTTGTGGCGGCGGAGATTTTCATGAAGTTATCGGTGATCATTCCCACCTGCCACCGGCCGGAGACGCTCGACGCTTGCCTTGCGTGCCTGGCGCCGGGCGCGCAGACGCTGGGCGCGGATCATTATGAGGTGATCGTATCGGACGATGGGGCGCCGGCCGGCAGCGTGCAGGCCAGGCTGGCGGAGCGGTTTCCCTGGGCGCGTTGGGTCGAAGGGCCGCGCCGGGGGCCGGCGGCAAATCGCAACCGGGGCAGCGAGGCGGCGACGGGTGAAGTGCTGGTGTTTTTTGACGACGACTGCCTGCCGGAAAGCGCGGTGCTCGCGGCCTACGCCGCACACTTCGGCGGTCTGCAGTCTACGGACGCAGCCGAGGGCCGGATCACGGCGGATCGCGAGCGCAGGCGATTGGATGACGACGCGCCGATCAATGAATCCGGCGGTCTGTTCTGGTCCTGCAACATCGCGATCCGCGCGGTGGTGTTTCGAAAACTGGGTGGTTTCGATGAACGCTTTCCGCACGCGGCCATGGAGGACGTGGAACTGCGGCAGCGGTTGCGGCGCAACGGGGTGAAGATCGTCTTTGTGCCGCAGGCGGCGGTGATGCATCCGCTGCGGCGCCTGGGTGGCTGGCCGGCAATCAGGCGCCGGGCGGCGGCGCATGGTCTTTACGTGCGCATGGAAAGAACTCACATGGCGCCCTATACCCTGGCGCAGGCGGTCGAGCGTTTTGCGCGGACGTGGGGGCGGGGGATTTTGCCGCAATTGTGGCGCTATCGCGGGCGCGGGTTGTGGCGGCGGGCGCAGTATTCGTTACTGCCCTTTTTGTGCGCTTGGGAAATGCGACGGGCGATGCGCCTGCCGACCCTGCCGGAATGGAAACCGATGCCGGGAGCGAAGGAATTGTCGAAATGAGCCAACAGAGCCTCAGTGTCGGGGGAAATATCCGGGCCTGGCTCTTGGGCTGGGTGGACAGCAACGAATGGCCGTTGCTGCCGCCGCGGTGGTGGCGGGGCACGGCGCCGGAACGGGAAATCTGGCTGCTACGCGGGCTGGCGCGTCGGCGCATGGCAGCGGCCCTGGTGCAGCGGCAGGGCTGGGCGAGAACGATTACGCAAATGCTGGTGTGGCCGGCTTGGGCGACGATCAAAGTCACCCGCCACGTGCGGATGCATGCGCGGCAGTTGTATCCGACGCGGCCGGCTTGGTCAGCCTGGCTGGAGATCTACTGGCTGCTGTTGGCCTATAATATTCGTTTGAGCGATCAGGTGAGCAATTCGCTGGCCTGGCCGGAGAACCGCCGGCAGGTGAGATTGTGCATGATCTGCCGCGAACTCCAGAGCTTGCTGATAGTGATCCATGCGGAGCGGCAAGGGTATCCGGGGATCGAGGACAAGCTCGGCTTCGCCCGCTTTTGCGCGGACCATGGCGTGCCCTCGGCCGTGATCGTGGCGCAAAGCGGTGTTATGCCGCCGGCGGCCTGGCCGGCCCGCGACCTGATTTTCAAGCCGGCCAGCTTGGGCAAGGGTGAAGGGGTCGAACGCTTGCGACGCAACGAGACGGGCTGGCTGGATAAAACAGGGAATCCGGTTGGGCCGGAAAATTTGGCAGCATGGACCAAGGCGCGCGTGGGCGAGGCAGGATGGGTGCTGCAGGTATTTCTGCGCAATGCGGAGTCATGGCGGTCTTACACGACCGGGGCGCTGGCGACCTGCCGGGTGGTTACGGCGCGGCGGCGGCCGGGGGCCGAACCGGAAGTGCTGACAATGTTTGCGCGGTTCCCGCTCCATAACGACACGGTGGATAACCTGGCGGCGGGCGGTCTGGGCGCAGGCGTTGATCCGACCACGGGGCGTTTGACGCGCGGCGGAGTCTGGATGGGGGATTTGCGGGCGCACGTGACTCATCCCAAGAGTGGGGCGCAGATCGAGGGCGCGGAATTGCCGGGCTGGCGGCCATTGGTGACGGTGGCGCTGGCGGCGCATCGCGCGGCTGGGGCGTGGTGGGCGATTGGCTGGGACGTGGCGCTGACGGAGGACGGACCGGTCATCATCGAGGCCAATCTGCATTGGGCGGTGCCGTTTCACCAACCGTTGGGGGCGACTTTTCTGCCCGAGATTTTGCGCGCCAGTTTAGGGGAAGGGTATGAAAAATTAAAAATAGCGGCGACCGCATGAAACACACCTTGCAGCGCTGGGTGGATGCCGAGGAGTCGGCCTGGATGCCGCCCTGGCCGCGGCCCCGGAACGCGCGCGAACGCGAAGTGCGGCGCTTGCGGGTTTGGGCGCGGCGGCAACTGCGCAAGGAAGAGAACTTGAATCCGCTCGTGCGGGCGGTGCGCACGCTGGCGTGGCCGGTATTGTTACCCGTGAAGGCCTGGCGGCGCACGCGGTGGGCGGCTTCGGGCGACGGGCTGAGAGAATGGGGGCGCGGCGTAGCGGAATTGGCCGGACATAACATTCGCGCGGGCACGCTGGCCTATGGCCGGGCCGCTGGCATGGATATCGGCAATCTGGCGAGACTGTATCTTTCCGATCAGGAAAACCAAGCGCTGTTGCGCCGGATTCAGAGCAGCGATCCCGCGTTCGGTATTGGCAACAAGCGTGAATTTGCGCGGCACTGCCGGGAGCACGGGCTGCCGACGATCCCGCTGGTGGCGGAGGGCCGCGGCCAGGTCGTGACGGCGCAGGGCGACCGGCCGACGGGGGATCTTTTTTTCAAACCGGCGGATGGTTACGGTGGTCGCGGCGCCGTGCGCTTGCGCGCGGACAGTGAGGGCCACTGGCAGACGAAGGCTGGTGAGCGCATCGGTTGGACGAGCTTGGGCGAGTGGGCGGGACAGCGGCATGAGGGCGATTGGGTGTTGCAGCCGGCGCTGCCGCCGGATGCGCGGTGGGCGGGCTGGACGACGCAAGCGCTGGGGACCATGCGCGTGTTGACCATGGCGGAGTCGCCAAGCGCCAGCCCACGCGTAATCGCTGCGACATTACGACTGGCCGGTGGCACTGGAGAGGTGGATAACTTTTCGAGTGGCGGCTGGTCCACGGAAATTGATGCGAACACGGGCCGGTTAAGTCGCGCCCACAGTCGCAATCCACGGCGCTGGGTGACCCATTACCCGGAGACGGGAGCGGCGATCGAGGGCGCAGTCGTGCCGGAGTGGGCGGCGGTTGGCGAACTCGCGTGCCGGGCGCATGCCTCGGTGCCAGGCTTGGTCTTTGTCGGATGGGATGTGACTCTGCAACCGACCGGACCGGTGCTGGTGGAAGCAAATCCGATTTGGAATATATGGCCGACGCTTTTTCTGGGGGCGACCGATTATCTGGCCGTAATGAGCCGCCGGTTGGCGATCGAGTGCGTAAAAGAAAACTTGGGGAGGACACCATGAAACGGAGACTACCTATCTTTATCACTCGCTGGCTCCTGTATCTGGGCAATGTGCTGGGCGGGACGCGCGTCCGACGCGAAGGTTCGGGTCATCGCGTGAGCTGGGGGACGGCGCGAGTGATCCGCACCCGGATAGAATTCCACGGCACAGGCGGATGCGTGGAGTTGGGGGAAGAGACGCGGTTGTGGGATTGTCAGATCATCCTGCGCGGCACGGCCCCGCGGCTGCGCATTGGCGGCCATGTGCGTTTGACCGGTGTGCGCATCGTGGTGGAGGACAAGGGCAGCGAAGCGGTCATTGGCAATTGGACCTCCATGACGCGGGCGACGGTGCAGGCCAAGGAAGGCCGGCGCGTGGAATTTGGGCGCGATTGCATGGTGGGACACGGGGCCGAGGTGACCAATTCGGACAGCCATTCCTTGTTGGATGCGGCGACGGGAGCGCGGCTGAATCCGGCGCGGGATGTGATCATCGGCGAGCATGTCTGGATCGGCGCCGGTGCCACCGTGACCAAGGGCGTGCGGATTGACGCTGGTTCGGTGGTGGCTTCGGGGTCGCGGGTTTTCAAGGACGTGCCAGCCGGCGTCCTGGTGGCCGGAACACCGGCGGTGGTAAAGCGATCCGGGATCACGTGGAGCCGCAAACGGCTGGGGGTGGAACCGTGACGCGGCGCCCCATCCGAGTGGTCGGAGCAAATCTCCGCCCGCAAACCGGACTCGGCGACTATGCGCGGCGAATGGGAGCGGCATTCGATGAGCTGGGTTACGAATGGGATTTGGTCGACGGGGCCGGAGGCGGTGGCATGGCCGCGGCAGCGGCCTTGCGGGAAGAACCGCCCGGCGGAGTGTGGTTGCAATTTGTGGCTTTCGGCTGGGGAAACCGCGGCGTGATCAGCGGGGCCACGACCCGGGCGCTGGGTGAAGCCTGTGCGGGTCGGCGCACCGTGGTTAATTTGCACGAGCTCTGGCTTGGCGAGGCGACCGGCGATGGCTTGAAAAATCGCTGGCTCGGAGCGTGGCAACGGCGCGGCGTGCTCCGGATGTTGCAGGCAGTGAAGCCGGTGGCGGTGATGACCAGCACTCCCGTTTACCAAGCGATTTTGGCGAAGGCAGGTATCGCAGCCGAACTCTGGCCGCTGCCGGGAAATCTGCCCGACCCGACGGCGAGCGACCAGCTGGCGGCGGACGCGTGGTTGCGGGAACGCGGTTTGGAGAATGCGGCGCTGGCCGTGGTTTTTGGAGCGGTGCATCCTGAGTGGGATGGCGTGAAGGCCCTGCGGAGCTGGCAGGAACATCACGCGCAAGCCGGGCGCAAAGGCGTGTTGTTGGTGCTGGGACGCAATGGACCGGCGGCGAAGGAAGTGTTCGCACGGCTGGCGAAAGAGGTGCCGCAGTTGCGGATGGAATTTGGCGGCATGCTGGCCGCGGGGTTACTCGCTGCGGTGATGGCCAAGGCGAGCTTGGGCTTGGCCACCACGCCTTGGGCGTTGATTGGCAAGAGCGGTTCGGTGGCGGCGTATCGGGCGCTGGGGGTGCCGGTGCTGGTGACGCGCGATGACTGGCGGTGGCGCCGGGGCGAGACGCCTTTGCGCGCGGAGGAGCCCGGATTGCGGCGGTGGCGGGAAGATTTAGATTGGGCAAGGCTGCTGGCGGAGCGCACGCCGGTCGCAGTCGCAACCAGCCAACTGGCCCGGCGGGTGGGGGAATTGATCCAGTGAAAATCCTGATCGGATCCTATTTATACGCGCCGAGTGTCGGTGGCATTGAGACGATGTCGGCCCTGATGGCGGCGGAATTTCGCGCCCGCGGTCACGCCGTGCAGGTCGTCACGATGACGGCGGACCCGGCGGCGTCCGGGCACGATGGGATTGAAGTATTGCGGCGCCCGACAGCGGCGGCCTTGCGAGCGGCGGTGCGCGATTGCGATGTCTATTGGCAGAATAATAGCTCGCTTGAGCTGCTGCCGCTGGCCGCGCTCTGGCGGCGCCGCTGGGTGGTGACGCACCAGACCTGGCTGACGAAAGCGAATGGGAGCGCCGGCTGGCGGGAAAGGGTGAAGCGGCTCGCCTTGCGCCGGGCGACGGGCGTGGCGATCAGCCGGGCTGTGGCGGCACGGGTGCCAAAAGTGACGGCCATTATTCCCAATTGTTATGATGACGCGGTGTTTTTTCCGCCGAGGGCAGGTGCGGTGCGCGACGGTGATCTGGTCTTTGTCGGGCGGCTGGTTTCGGACAAGGGCGTGGATGGGTTGATCGATGCGCTGGCGCGGCTGGCGAGCGAAGGAAGCCGGCCGAAGCTGACGCTGATTGGCGCCGGGCCGGAGCGGGAGCGGCTGCAAGCGCGCGTGGAAGCCGCGGGATTGACGGCGCAAGTGCGGTGGACCGGAGCCTTGCAGGGCGAGGCCCTGGCGGAGGAGTTGCGGCGGCACCGCGTGCAAGTGGTGCCTTCGCGGTGGGCGGAGCCATTTGGGATTGTGGCCCTCGAAGGCGCGGCCTGCGGTTGCTTGGTGCTGGGGTCCAATGCCGGCGGGCTGCCCGAGGCGATCGGTCCATGTGGCGGCACGTTTGCCCATCAGGATGTGCGGGCGATGGCGGAGGCCATGGCGGCGGCGCTGGCGGGTTCGATGCGGATCGATCCGGCGGCGCGCGAGGAGCATTTGCGGCGGCATCGGCGCGAAGCGGTGGCGGCCGACTACCTGCGTTTGTTTGCGGAGGTGAGGGGATGATCATCCAAGCGCATCCGATGGGAAACGCCTTTGTGCGGGAACTGGCCGAGGGGCTGGTGGAGCGCGGACTGTTGGGTGAATTTTGGACCGGCTTGGATTATCCGCAGAACGATGCGTGGTTGCGCTGGATGCCGTCGAGCTGGCTGAAGGAAGCGCGGCGCCGGCAAATTCCCGCCGCGGTGAAACCTTATGTGCACCTGCGGCCATGGCGGGAACTGGCGCGATTGATGGCCCCGCGACTGGGCCGTTCCGATTGGATTGTGCATGAAACGGGGCGCTTCTCGGTGGATCGCATTTTTCACGATTTCGACGCGGCCCTGGCCCGGCGGGTGGCCAAGGTGCCGAAGCCGCAGGGTATCTATCTTTACGAGGATGGGGCGGAGCAGGCTTTTGCCGCGGCCCGGGCGCGTGGCGTAGCGACGCTTTATGATCTGCCCATCGGGTATTGGCGGGCCGCGCGGCGGATCCTGACGGAGGAGGCGGAGTTATCCCCGGAATGGGCGGCAACCTTGCGCGGCAACAGCGACAGCGCGGCGAAGCTGGCGCGCAAGGATCGCGAACTGGCGTTGGCGGATACGGTTTTCGTGGCGTCCACTTTTACGCGCCGGACGCTCAGCGAGTATCCAGGACAAATCCAAGATATCGTGACCGTGCCGTATGGCGCGCCCACGCCTTTGCCCGGAGCCCGGCCGGCGGGTCGCCGGGCAGACGAGCCATTGAAGGTGCTTTTCGTGGGTTCATTGGGGCAGCGGAAAGGCCTGCGCTATCTGCTCGAAGCGATGGCAATGCTCGAAGGGCAGGCGGGGTTTTCGCTGACGCTGATCGGAACCGTGCCGGCAGGACGGTGCGATCCGCTGGCGACGGCGCTGCGTCAACACCGGCATGTCACGAGTCTGCCGCATGCTGAAATCATGGCGGAGATGCGTCGCCATCATGTGCTCGTGTTGCCCTCGCTCTTCGAAGGTTTCGGTTTGGTCCTGACCGAGGCCATGGCCAACGGACTGCCGGTGATCGCCACGGACCACACGGCGGCGCCGGATATCATGCAGGATGGCCGGGAAGGTTTCCTCGTGCCGATCCGTTCCGCGGCGCGGATTGCCGAGAGCTTGGTGCGGTTGCGCGAGGACGAAACGGCGCGACAGGCCATGGGTGCCGCGGCGATCCAGCGCACGGCGGCGATGCCGTGGATCAATTATCGTCGGCAGATGGGTGACGCGATCCAAGCCCGGCTCGGTAGCCCTGCGGTGGGCCGGCAGGAGGTGTCTTCATGAGAGATCCCATCAAAGCCCTGATCTGGCTTTATTTTCTTCTGCTGGTCGGCGAGGGCGTGCTGCGCAAATGGGTGCTGCCGGGATTTGCCGAGCCCCTCCTGTTGGTGCGCGATCCGGTCGTGATCGTGATCTATCTGCTCGCGTTGAGCCGGGGCGTATTTCCCTGGCGCCTGGCGGTGTTGTTCCTGGGGATCATGGCGATGGTGTCGGTGGTGTTTGCCACGATTGGCGAGGGACACTTGCTGGTCACGATCTTTGGGCTGAGAATCAATTACCTGCATCCGCCGCTGCTGTTCCTGATGCCGATGGTGCTCACGCGGCGCGACGTGATCCAGTTTGGCAAGGCCGTGCTGTGGCTGTCGGTGCCGATCGCGTGGCTGATGTTGCTCCAGTATAATTCGCCGAGCCTGGGCCAGCTCAACGTGGGCTCGGGCGGGAGCCTGGGGGGGCAACTCGACGGGGCGCTGGGCAAACTGCGACCGTCGGGTCCGTTTAGTTTCATCACGGGGCCGGTATCATGGTTTGCGCTGGCGACGGCATTTTTGTTTTACGGCTGGACGCATCGGGCGGGTTTTTCCCGCTGGTCACTCTGGCTTGCCTCGGCGGCGACGGCGCTGGCGATTCCGATTTCGATCAGCCGGTCGCTGTTGATGTCGGTGGTGGTGGTCGTGTTGTTCGGGGTGGCGAGCCTGGCGCGCGATGTGAGCAAGGCGTGGCGCATTTTGCTCCCGATGTTGTTTTTGGCCGGTTTTTTCAGCCTCATCGAGGAGCAGGGGCTGACGGCGGCGTTTGAATCCCGTTGGGAAAATTCCACGGTCCGGCACGGCGGCATCCAGGTTTCCATCGTGGATCGGTTTTTCGGTGACTACACGGCGGCGTGGCATGAGATTTCCCATGCGCCGCTGCTGGGCGCTGGCGTCGGCCTGGGTTCCAATGTCGGGTCGCGGCTCGCGACGGGCGAGGTGCGCTTCGTGCTCGCGGAGTCGGAATGGCCGCGAATCGTCCTGGAACTCGGCCCCATCCTGGGCGCATGTTTTATCTTTTTCCGGTGTTGGATGGCGGGGCATGTGATCCTGGTGAGTTTGCGAAAATTATTCCTGGAAGGGGATTCGCTGGCCTGGTTGCTGGCGGGGGCCAGTTTTCTGAGCCTGCTTTCGGGGCAGTGGGGGCAACCGACCATCCTGGGCTTTGCGATTTTTGGCGGCGGCCTGGCCCTGGCGGCGGTCAATGAAGAGGCCGGGCCGGACGAGGGTGAGGATGAGACTGCGTCAGCCGAAACGGAAACCGGGACCGATGGAGAAACCGATGTAGGGGATGCGGCAACTGATGCACGTGGCTGAACAATTCCAAGCGACGCGGCCGGGAGCCAGCGCACGCCCCACGCCGCGGGTATTGTTCATCGTGCCGCAGCCGTTGAAGAACCCGGGCGGAGTCGAGACGGTGACGAATCTGATAATCGAGGGATTACGCGATCGCGGGTGGGAGGTATCCTATCTGGTGGCCCACATTATCGCATGGGATGAGGCGGCGATGGAGACGGAGGCAGGGGTGGCGGTTGATTTACCGACGTATCTGAAGGACCAAAAAATCGATGTGCTGGTGAACCAGCACAGTTTCGAATGCGCCTTTTCGTGTTTGTTTCAGCGGCTCGCCTGTGAAGTGCCATTGATCAATGTGTTTCATTCCACGCCGAGCGGCGGGGGCGTGCGTTTTAATGCGCCGGTATGGATCCAATCCTTGCGCCAGCGGGGTTGGGGCGCGCTGCGCGACCCCAGGTGGGTGCTGTATCCGCTCATCTATTGGCTGAAAATGCGCAACCCCCCGAAATATGGCGATGGGATGCGCATCAATCACGACGTGAGCGACTGCTTTGTGATGTTATCGGAGCGCTTTTATCCCGAGTTCAAACGGCGCAGCGGCGTATCTGATTTGACCAAGGTGCGGGTGATTCCCAATCCGCTGCGCTACGCTTGGGCGGAGCCGGTCGCCGGGCCGCGGGAGCGGATTTTTCTGGTGGTTTCACGTTTGACCGAGTCAGAAAAGCGATTGTCCCGCGTGCTGCGTTTGTGGCGTGAGCTGGATTCGGGACGGGGAACGGGCTGGCGACTGGTGATCGTGGGCGATGGCCGGGATCGGGAATACTACGAGCGGATGGCGCGGAAATTGAAATTGGAGAATTTGGTTTTTACCGGTGCCGTGCAGGATCCGCAGCCTTATTACCAGCGGGCGTCGGTGCTGTTGCTGACTTCCGCCTATGAAGGGTGGGCCATGGTATTATCCGAGGCCTTGCAGCATGGCGTGATACCGGTGGTGTTGGACACGTTTGAGTCTTTGCGTGATATCGTGACCCATGATGAAACCGGCTTGATCGTCCCAGCGGATAAGGCGACGGGGTTGACGACGGCTGCCCGGCGGCTGATGGAGGACGAAGCATTGCGCACGCGTTTGGCGTGCAACGGTCCGGCGTCGGTCAGGCACTTGGAACTGTCCCGGATTGTGGAGTGCTGGGAGAACCTATTGGAGGAAGTGACCGCCCGAGCATGAGTGCACCGGAAAGAAAAGGAGTGCTGTTGGTCGGCAACTACGCGCCGGATGGACAGGAAAGCATGGCGCGGTTCACCCGGATGCTGGCAGCCGGACTGGAATCAGCCGGCGTGCCTTATGCGGTAGTGGCGCCGCCGGTGCGCTGGAGCCGGCTGGCGGGGACATATCACTATGCGGGACTCCCGAAATGGCTGGGTTACCTCGACAAGTTCGTGGTGTTTCCGCCGACAGTGGCGCGTCGGGCGCGGGCCGGCTGGCTCGTGCACGTGACCGATCATTCCAACGCGATGTATGCGCGTGAGGGCCGGGGCGACGTGGTGACGTGTCATGATTTACTGGCGGTGCGTGGCGCGCTGGGCGAGGACACGGATTGCCCCGCCGGGGCGAGTGGGCGCATGCTGCAACGCTGGATACTTCGCGGCTTGGGCCGGGCGGCCGTGGTGGCCTGTGTCTCGCAGACGACGGCGGTGGATGCGCGACGCTTGCTGCCGGGGGCGGCGACGGAGCGGGTGCGGGTGGTGCCGAATGGATTGAATTACCCCTACGGCGGGATGAGTGCGGCGGAGAGCGATCTGCGCCTGGAAAAACTGGGGCTGCGGCGAGGTGGTTATGTGCTGCATGTCGGGTCGAACCTGGAGCGGAAAAACAAGGCGGCCGTGCTGCGCGCGGTGGCGGCGGCCGGCGCCGGGTTTAGTGGCGAGATAGTGTTTGCGGGGCCGCCCTTGCCCGGGAAGTTGCACGAGGCGGCTGCGGCTCAGGGGCTGGGTGGACGCGTGCGTGAAGTGACCAAGCCGGACAACGCGACGCTCGAAGCGCTTTACGCGGGGGCGCACGCGTTGGTGTTCCCGTCGCGCTGGGAGGGATTTGGCTGGCCGATCATCGAGGCGCAGGCCTGTGGGTGCCCGGTGATCTGTGCCGATGGCAGTGCGCTGCCGGAAGTGGCGGGGGCGGGGGCGATTTTGTGCGGGGCCGACGATCACGCTGCGCTCGGTCGCGGCATCGTGGCGGCGGGCGATGCGGTGCGGCGGCGCGAGTTGATCGCGGCGGGCCGGCGCAATGCGGCGCAGTATTCCGCTGAAGCAATGGTAGCTGGTTATCTGGCGATCTATCGCGAACTGGGTTTGAGCGGAGGTGCCGCGCGATGAACCGGACCGGCCAGCAGCGCGCGGAGCCGACACGGTTGCGGGCCTTTTTTTATCCCATGCGCACGGGCTCGGATCCGGCCCGTTTCCCTTATTCCACGTCGTTGGCGGAAGCGCTGCGCAGGCATTTTCTGGTGGTCAACGCCGCGACGGGTTCAGTGGAACTCGCGGAGGATTTGCGCCGGTTTGCCGGCGCCGCCGATGTGCTGTTCCTCAACTGGCCGGAAAACTCGACCGGTCGGCGGGCGGTGAAAGCCCTCTGCCGGCTGGGCCTGGCCAAGCTGCGCGGGAAGTCGGTGGTCTGGACGCACCACAACGCGGAACCGCATAACGGAAAGAATCGCTGGAGCTGGCTGTGGCTCAGGTTGCTTCCGTTTTTCGCCGATCACATCGTCATTCATACGCGGGAAAGCCGTTTGCTTTTGCGGGTGCGCTCCGATGACCGGCGGGTCATTGAGTTTTTTCACCCGGCGTTTCGCCGTGAGGTCAGTGTTCCGGCCCCGGAGTCCGCCAAGCGGTGGGATGTGCTCATCTGGGGTTCGATGCGGGAGAACAAAGGCGTGCAGGATTTTCTGGAGCGACTGCAGGCCGCGGGAGCGCTGCCGCGCTTGAAGGTCAAGGTGGCGGGCGAATTTCGCTGCCCGGAGGACCACGCGATCCTGCAGGCCCGCTACGGAGCGCTAGGCGTGGAGTCGGAAGACCGATTCGTGCCCGATGCTGACCTGGAGGAGTTGCACCGCGGGGCGCGTTTCGTGCTCTTTGCCTATAACGGCGCGAGTCTCCTGAATTCCGGCGCGCTGCTCACTTCGCTGCCCCGTGGCACCCCGATTTTGGGCCCGGATGTCGGCGCGTTTCGGGAGGCGGCCCAGCGCGGCTTGATCCGGACTTTCCGGAATTTCGACGAGGCGTTGGCGCTGATCGATCAACGTCCCGGATTCGCCTATCCCGTCGAGCGCATCCGGGCGTTCATGGAAATCCACACTTGGGAGAATTTTGCCGCCTTGCTGCACGCCCGGATTGCCGGCCGTAGGCAGGACGGGGACGATCGAAGCGAGGCAAGTGTGTGCTGACAACATGAGGCCAAAGATTTTTTTCGATGCACGCGGGCAGGAGGACAATCTCGGCGATTCGGTCTTGCGGCGGGTCTATTTCGATGTGCTCCGGCGGCATGGTGAGATGCACGTCAATTGTCACAATCAAAGCGCGGGCTATCTGGCGGCCTTTCCGTTTTGCGCGGAGGATCGATTATACGATTCATCGGTGGCGTGGTGGGGGGCCAGCCGGCGGCTGGTGCGGGCCGGGGACCTGCTGACGTTGAACGCCGGGGAATCGATGATGGAGTGGGCGCGTCGGGAATACCTGAAACGCTGCGGGTCGATTGCGATGGCGGCGCTACGCGGAGGGGGCGTGGTGCATTGTGGACATGGGTTGCGCAGGAATTTTCCGGCCTGGCGGTGGCCGCTGCGCGCCATGCTGTCGGGGTGCCGGCTGGTCAGCTGGCGGGATCATGACAGTCGCGCTTGGGTCGGTTGTGGCAGGGTGTATCCGGATTGGGCCTTCGCCGCGGGCCAGAGCGATGCGGAGATCCAGCGCTCCCGGCGGGAGCCGCGGGATTTATTGGTGGTGGCATTGCGTGGGGATCGTCCGGAGCCAAGCGAGGAATGGCTCGGGACGGTGGCGAGTTACGCCCGCAGCCGGGGACTGCGCATTCATCTGGTCACCCAAGTGCGGCGCGATCAGGGCCGGGCATTGCACCTGGCTGGATACTTCGGGACGGATTGTCTGCGCTGGGATGATAGCGACCATCGGGTGCACGAGGTGCGCGTGCGGGCTTGGTATCGCCGCGCCGCTCTGGTCATCAGTGATCGACTGCATGTGTTGGTCGTCGCGATGACGGAAGGCGCGGTGCCGGTTGGTTACACGCCCAATTTGGCGGAGAAGATCAGCCGGTCCTTCGCGGGCGCGGGCATGCCCGGCATCGGCTTTGGGGCGGCGGGACTGGGTCGCGATGAAGCCCTGGCCCGGATTGCTCGCTTGGAAGCGGACGGGGACGCGTTGTTTGCCGCCTTGGCGGCAGCCCGCCGCCAGCTCGCCGCACTCTCGGCCCGGATCGGTGCCAATTTTTCCGGCGGTGACAGGCCAATCTGAAAATCTCGGCGCAGGCATGAACTCCCCGGGAATGTTTCCATGAACCACGCAGCGCTGCCTTCGCTGAAGATGTATTGGTGGCCCGGCATGGAACTCAACGGACGATTGTTGCGGTTGATCAAGGCGGGCGGGGTCAATTTTTCGTGGCGGTATCCGCATGTGAAAAACTTCGGCGATCAGCTGGCACCGCTGATTGTCAGCCTGCTGTCGGGTCGATCAGTCACGTTTTCGAAGCAGGCCGGGGCCGGGCGGCTGCTTTCGCTCGGTTCCATTTTGCATTTTATAGGTGACGGCGACGTGGTCTGGGGCAGCGGTTTGGCGAAAGCGGCGGATGCTGAATGTGCCAAGCGGGCGAAAGGGGTGAAGATCCTGGCGGTCAGAGGCCCGCGGACCAGAACGGCGTTGAACGCGGTGGGCGTCGACTGCCCGGAGGCCTATGGAGACCCGGCACTTTTATTGCCGCAGCTGGTGACAAATGACGTGGGCAAGCAGCATGCGGTGGGTATCGTGCCGCACTTCCAGCATCATGCCGAGGTCAGGAAGCAATGGATGCAGCGGGGATCCGGCGTCGTGAAGCTGATCAACGTGACCGCGCCCTGCGCGGATGTGGTCCGGGATATTCTTTCGTGCGAGGTGATTTTATCCAGTTCCCTGCACGGTGTGATCGTGGCGGAAGCCTATGGCATCCCCGCGGTTTTCCTCGATCGTGGCTGGGGCGGCGGGCTGAAGATCCGGGATTATTATGAATCCACGGACCGGGAGCCGGTGATGGTCAGATACGACGGTTTGGGAAATCTGCGCAAATATGTGGACGCGGCGCTGGGCGCGCCGCCGCCGCGGATTGATTTGGCGCCGTTGTTGGCGGGGTTGCGGGAGTATCTGGACGTTCCCGATCCGGCGCCGACGGCGACCTGGATGTCATTCAGCACGAACTCGAATCACTTGGGCGAAGTTTTCAGGCCGCGGTGACCACTTCCATCATCATTGCCAATTATAACAACGGACGCTGGCTCCGGCATTGCGTGGACTCGGCGCTCGGCCAAACGCGTCCCGCGGATGAGGTGATCGTTTACGATGATGCCAGCACGGATGACAGTGTCGCCATTTTGCGGTCCTATGGCGACCGCATCCGGTTGCTGGTGGGAACGCATCCCAAGGACAGGCATGGCCGGGCGTGTCATGCCCGGGCGCTGTTCGAGGCTTTTCAGGCTTCCTCGGGCAGCCATGTGCACCTTTTGGATGGGGACGATGTTTACCGGCCGGGACGCCTTGAAGCCTACGCACGCGCCTGGGGGCGCTGCCCGGAAGCCGTGCTGGTGCAGGCGGCCATGGATATGATCGACGAAGAGGGGGCGCTGGTGGGTTCCGGCCGGGTGGCGTCACGCCATGGCGTGAATCATTTGGAGCAGTATTACCGGAAAGGTGAGACGGATCTTTTTTATCCGGCCAGCGCGCTGGCGTTTCGCCGTGATTATCTCGAGCGCATGTTGCCATTGGACTTTGCCGACGCTGCGGGGAACGACAGCGCCGTGGACATGCGGCTGAGTTTGCCGGCGCCATGGTTTGGCCCGGTCCTCTGTCTGGATGAGTCGCTGACTTGCTACCGACTGCGGACGGATTCCCTGTCGGCCAGCAGGCTGGGTGGAACCCATCGCCACAAATTGCTGCTGACGCGGATGAAATATTGTCACGATCACGCGGCCCGGCTGGGGCAACGACGGCTGCCGTTTTGGAAAAATCCGGCATATTGGCGGGGCACGATCCGGGGGAAACTGCCCCGGTGGCTGGGCGATAGGATCGCTGGGTGGCTGTTTGCGCGGAGGCCGGCGGCATGAGGGCGATGAGCCCCAATGCCGATCCGCAGGCGCCCCGCCGGGGCGAGCGGTGGCTTTTCATTGCGCCCGGGCATTACTCGGGAAAATGCGGCATCGTGGACTACACGTTGTGGCTGGCCAAGGAGGCCATCCGCAGCGGCGGTGAGGTGCTGGTCATCGCCACGCGACCGATCCCTGCGGCCGATGCCGCCGATTATCTGGAGCGCTTTGATGAAGAGGAACGGGCACAGCTCCGTTTCGCGAGCCTCGAGGCCGATTTACCCCGCGCCCTCGGGGCGTTGACGACAGAGATCGAGCGGTGGCAGCCCACATGGATCAGCGTGCAGTTTTTCCCGCCTATGTTTCGGCACGGCTGGTGGATCCTGCCCGGAATGCGCACGCTGGCCCGGGCGCTGAAGGGGAGAAAAGTCGTGGTCATGGTGCACGAAACCTGGGCCTGCCTGGGGGGATCGAATGGGATGCGAGGCAAACTGCTGGGCTGGCTCAGAAGGCACGAAGTCCTCCGCGGCCTGCGGGGCTGGCAGCCGAAGTTTTTCTTTTGTTCGAATCCGGAGCATCGCGACCAGCTGGACGCGGGAAAAATCTCCGCGCGGATTCTGCCGGTTTTCAGCAATATCACGATTTGCGCCAAGCCGGCCGGCGTGCATTCGATGGCAGACCTGCTGCGCCGGCTCGCACCGGACTGCGCGCTGCCGGGCAATGCCATGACCGGCGTCTACTTCGGTCGAATCGCGCCTACACTGTCCTGCGAAGCGATGTTGCGCGGATTGAAGGCCCATGGCGAAAAAGCCGGGCGCCGTTTGTTTGTCATCTGGATCGGCGAACCGGGGCCGCAGGATTCCGGCTGGCGGAAAATCGTCGCGGAGGTGGGGGCTGATGCTTGCGTGCGCCTGGGCCGGCGCCCGGCCGCCGAAATTTCCTGGGTGTTGCAATATGCGGACCTGGGGTTGAGCGCCACGCCAGCCGGTTTGTGGCCGAAAAGCGGGGGCTGCGCCGCGATGGTGGCGCATGGTTTGTCGATCGTTTTTCCCGAGGGCGTGGCACCGGTGTCGCCGCCGCCGCGGTATGGCTGGGTGCGTGACGGGCAGTTGGTGCTTTGCGAGCCCCCGGCCGGCGGGTCGGCGGAACCGGCCTCGCCAGCCGCCACTTGGCAAGCGATGACCGCCGCGATCAACTCCGGGCTACCGACAGGAAAAATGGCATGACCAGTGTGCTCATCAACAATTACAATAACGGCCCCTGGTTGAGGGCCTGTATTGATTCCGTGCTGACCCAGACGCAGGCGCCGGAGGAAATCGTGGTTTATGATGATGGCAGCACCGATGACTCGCTGCGGATACTGCAGGCCTGTGGCGAACGCATCCGGGTGATCGCGGGGCGGCGCGAGCCGGGCCGATTGGCCGTCGCTTCCCAGGCGAACGCCGTGGCCGAGGCGTTTCGCGTGGCCAAGGGGAATCATCTTTATCTGCTCGATGGCGACGACCTGTTCCTGCCGGACAAGATCCGGCGCTATGAGGAAGCCTGGAGCGCCTGTCCCGACGCCTCATTGGTGCAAGCGCCGGCAATGCTGATCGATCAGGAAGGACGGTTCCAGCGCGACGGATACGAGCACTTGAAGCATCCGGCGGACGGGGATTTCAAGGCGGCCACTTACCGCACGCAGGACACGGATTTATATTATCCGACCAGCGCCCTGGCTTTTTCACGGGCGTATCTCGAACGCATGCTGCCCTTGGATTATACCAATGATATCGAACTGGCGGCGGACAACCGGCTGGCAGCGCTGGCTCCGTTTTTTGGTCCGGTCGTGGTGATGAATGACAGCCTGACGCAATGGCGTCAGCGCCCGGCGTCGATTTCCCGCAGCGGCTCGCAACGCGATCCGCTGTCCGGCACCTTGCGCCGGTATCGCTACTTCAACCGGTCGGCGGTTCGACTCGGACTGCAGCCATTGCAGCTGTGGCGAAACCCGCGTTTTTGGCGCCAAGCGGCGCGGCGGGTGGCGCCGCGCTGGCTGGCGGCTCCCTTTGTCCACAATCCCGCAGGCCAGCGTCCGTCCGGCCCGAAGGCATGAAAGCCCCCGGCGCCATGCCCCAGCCCGATTCCGGTTTCCTTGCGCCTGTGCCCGGGGCGGAGCCGTTGGTCAGCATCATCATTCCCTGCTACAATGCGGCGGAATCGATCGCGGCCGCGATTGGCAATGCCCTCGACCAGACGTGGTCACACAAGGAAGTCATCGTGGTGGATGATGGCTCCACGGATGGGAGCCTCGGGATCATCCGCTCGTTCGGCGAGCGCATCCGGTGGCAGACCGGGCCGAACCGCGGCGGCTGTGCCGCGCGGAACGCGGGGCGGGCGGCGGCGCGGGGTGAGTATATCCAGTTCCTGGATGCCGACGACCTGATGGATGCGGACAAGGTGGCCGGGCAGCTGGCGTTGCTCAAAGGCTGCGACTGGCGAACCATGGCGGTGTGCAGCGTGAAGTGGCTTGATCGCACGGGCCGGCAGGTAGGCCCGGTGACGGCGCCCGCGGCCACCCGCCTGGCCGGGCCGGATTTCCTGGTGGACATGTGGCTGCGGGGAGGTGGCTACAACGCCCATGGCTGGCTGTGTCACCGACGTTTGCTGGACGAAGTGGGTGGTTGGAACGAACGGTTGCTGGCCGACCAAGACGGGGAGTATTTCGGCCGCGTGCTTTGCGCGGCCGGACAGGTGCGTTTTCTGGAAAACGTCTTCGTTTATTATCGGCGGGGTAGCCCAGGGAGCGTCGCGAGCCGGCGGAACTACGCGGTGGCCACGAGTCGAATCCAGGCGTTGCGCACGGGCCTGGCTGACATCAGCCAACGGCGGCGGGATGCGCGCGCGCTGCAGGCGATGCGCAATCGCTGTTATGAAGTCGCGCTCTATCACGTCTGGTATTCGAAGCGACTGGCGCGTTACGCCCTGGCGCGGGGGCAGGCCCTGGATGCTCCCCGGGGAGCAATGCGGGTGGGCAACCGAAAATTCCAACTGGTCTATTGGCTTTTGGGCATCGGCCTGGCTGCGCGCATGCGCACTTGGGTTCGCCATGGGACGCAGGCGGCGGGCTAAGATGCATCGCTTATGCCCCAGCCCGCCCTATGTTCACCGGAAATGATGCCTGGTTTCATCCCATGACGGGACAAAGAATTATCTTATGAGGACGATATTGCGGGGGCTGATGGTCTTGTTGCCGTGGACGCTGCGGCGCTGGTGCCTGACCTGGTGCGGGCATGAGATTCATCCCACGGCCCGGATCGGGCTGGCGTGGGTGTTTCCCAAAAAACTTGTGATGGGTCCGGGCAGCCGGATCGGCCACGGCACGGTTTGCGTGCATTTGGACGAGGTGCGGCTGGAGGAACAGGCGCGCATCGGCCGGTTGAATTGGATTACGGGTTTTCCGGCCGACGGGGGCGGCGGTTATTTCGCGCATCAGTCGGGACGAGTCTCGCGCTTGCGGGTGGGCCGGCATGCGGCGATCACGAACCGGCATCTGATCGATTGCACCAGCGAGGTGAGCGTGGGGGCGTTTGCCACGGTGGCGGGGTTTCGTTCGCAACTGCTGAGCCATAGCATCGACCTGAACGCGAACCGGCAGGATTCCGCGCCCATCGAGATCGGTGAACGCTGTTTTGTGGGAACCGGGTGCATCATCCTCGGCGGTGCGCGGCTGCCGGCTTGCAGCGTGCTGGGCGCGGGCGCGGTGCTGAACAAGGCGCAGACTGAGACGCACATGCTCTACGCCGGCCAGCCGGCTGCAGCGGTGAAGAAGCTGGATCCGGCGGCGGGATACTTCAAGCGCGAGACGGGCATGGTGCGCTGAACTGGCCCTTGGAAATGAAAATCTCCGTCCTGATCAATAACTACAACAACGGCCCGTGGCTGCGGCAATGCGTGGACTCGGCCCTGACGCAAACCCGGCCGGCTGACGAGGTGATCGTCTACGACGATGGCAGCACGGACGACTCCATTGCCTTGCTCCGGACCTATGGGGACCGCATCCGGCTGATCCTGGGAAAACATGACGACCGCCTGTCACCGATCCAGTGCGCGGCCGCGGCCGTGGCCAAGGCATTTGCGGCCAGTGCCGGCGACTTCGTCTGCCTGTTGGATGGCGATGATTTTTATGCGCCCGACCACCTCGAGAAAGTCCTCGCGGCCTGGGCGGAATCCCCGCGGGCCGTCATGGTGCAGTCACCGCTGCGCGTGGTGAATGTGGCGGGCGAGTTCATCCGGATGGATATCAAACTCCAGCCGAAGGATGGCGATTACCTGAAAGCCATTTATTCCACCCACACCTTGGAATGGTTCTACTCCACCAGTGCGCTGGCCTTCCGGGCGGATTTCCTGCGGGCGCTGCTGCCGGTGGCGATACCGGCGGGGTCCACCGGGGCGCTCGACATGCGGCTGAGTTTTATGGCCGCGTTGGATGGAAACGGCGTGGTGACGTTGCCGCAGGCGACGGTGCTTTATCGAAAGCGGAAAGGGTCGATGGGGCAGGTGGTGGGCTACTCTTCCCTGAGTGCGCGGCAACGCTCGAAGATTCAGGTCACCTGCTTCAACGAGTATGCCCGCGGCGCCGGCAAACCTGCCCTGCGGTATTGGCGGAACTGGTCCATGCTCCTGCAACTGCTGCGGGAGAAAACGCCTCCGGCCGTCGGGGACTATTTTGCGCGCCGGAAGCTGGCTTGGTATCGCGCCAGGATAGCCGCACGGAATGGCCAACCGGCTTTCCGACGCTGATTTTCAATGAGTCTTAATCCTAACGGACGCGCGAGCCGCTGGTTGATTGTGTTGCCGGGGTTTTCCCGGTGCGGCATCACCGACCACACGCGCCTGCTCACGCAAGCGGCCCGCCAGGCCGGGGCCACCGTGCGGCAGGTGATGGTCGTGCGGCCCGCGTTGAATGAACAAACCGACGCGGACGAAATCGGCCTGGACTACGATCCCGGGATACTGGCGCGGGAGTTGAAGAATTTTGAGCCGGATTGGGTCTTGTTGCAGTTCACGCCGGGGATGTTTCGGCGGGGTAAATTCATCTACCCGTTGCTGGCCCGCTTTGGCCGGGTGGCGCGGCGTGCCCGGGTCGTCATCATCGTGCATGAAACCTGGTGGGGCATGATGGACGGCATGGGTTTGCGCAACCGGCTCCTGATGGGATTCCGCCGGCTGGAATTGGTTTTCGGCTGGCGGGCGTGGGCGCCGGTCCACGTGCTCTGCTCGAATGCCGGGCATCAGGCTGAGCTAGCGCGGGCGGGATTTCCGGCGCAACTGCTGCCTATTTACAGCAACATCCAACCGGCTTCCGGCACGCTGCTGCCGCCGGATCGCCGGGCGGTGCGGGCGGAACTGGCCGAGCCGGCCTTGCTGGCGCCCGACCTGCTGGTGTGCGTGATCTTTGCGCGGATCCATCCCGATTGGCCGTGTGAGGAACTGCTGGCAGCGCTGCACCGGCGGGCGGTGAGTCAGGGCCAGCGTTTGTTGGTGGTCTCGATTGGCGTGACGGGCTATCGCGAACTAGGCTGGAACCGGGTCGTGTGCGCGGCCGGGGCGGAAGCCACCTTGCGGCTGGGACAGGCCAGTCCGGAGAAAATCTCCCGGGTGATCATGGCGGCCGACTTGGGCCTGAGCGCGACGCCCATTGGATTCTGGAGCAAAAGCAGCGCCTGCCATGCGATGGTGGTCCATGGCACGCCGGTGGTTTTTACCGAGAGCGCCGAGCCGGCGGACGGGACATTGCCGCCTGAGTATGGTCTGGTGCAAAACGGAGAACTGGTCATGAAGACCGCGCCGGCAGCGCGGCGCGCCGTCCCGGTGACGCCCGCTTCGGTTTGGGCCCAGCTGGAGGCGGCAATCGTGCCGCCGGCGGCACGCAGCAAATGATGAAACTAATTTTCAATGGAGTGCCGTTGCTCGAAGGCACCGGCGGGATCCGGCGCTATGCGCAGGCGGCGCTGGCTGCGATCAAGCAAGGGCCCCTGGCCGGTCGCACCGAGGTATGGCTGCCCTCGGCGCTCGCCGCGCGCAGCGGCGAAATCGACTGGCCGCGGGATCGCCAGATCATCTATCCGGGCCTGAATCCGCGGCGGGGATTTTCGTTCAACCAATTGTTCTGGACCCACTGCCTGGCGTTGCACCGGCTGCGCCGGGCCGCCGGGGCGCGGATTTTTTCCCCGATCGAAACCTATTCCTTCCTGCCAACCGGCGGGATGGTGATGACGGCGCATGACTGTTACGCGGACCATTTTGGCGATCCGCGCAAGGGCGGGCGAGTCGGCCTGGGGCGCCGGCTCAGCGTGCGCCAGTTGCGGGCGAGCCGGGTGCTGTCGGTGTCGCGTTTCACCACGCAGGAGCTGGAAACCTTGCACGGTTTGAAAGCGCCGCAGGTGACAACGGTGTGGAACTGGTTGCCGCACACTTATGACCGCCGGCCATCACCCGAGCATGGCGTGCGGGTGCAGGCCGAACTGAAACTGCCCGCGCGATTCTGGCTCTACGTGGGTGGTTTTCGGCGCAATAAAAACCTGCCCTTGTTGCTGCGCGCCTATGAGCAGGCGCTGGCGAGCGCGCCGGGTCTGCCGCCACTGGTGCTCGCGGGGAAATGGCCGGAGCGCGATACGGTGTTTAGCGGACCGCTCAATGCCACGCTCGCCCAGCTCAGCCCGGACGCGGCGGCGCGGGTCTTGCGACCGGGATTTGTGGCCGATGCTGATTTGCCGGCCTTGTATGCGTTGGCGGAGCTGGCGATTTGCCCGAGCAGTTATGAGGGTTTCGGGTATCCGCTGCTGGAGGCGCTGGCGGTGGGGACGCCGGTGCTGGCGGCGCGGGCGGCGTCATTGCCGGAGTTGTTGCCCCATGACGAATTGCTTTTCTCGGCCGATGATCCGGCGGAATTAGCCGCAAAACTGCTGGCGGCGCGCGATACGGCGGCCGGTTACCGGCGACCCTTCGACGAGACCTTTGCGACGGCGGCGGGGCAGGCGCGGTTCAACGCGGCGCTGCTGGCGGCGTTGGGCGAGGGAGCGGAACGATGAAACCATTGCGCATCACCATTCTGCAGGGCGCATTCTTTCCCGTGCCACCGGTGCGGGGCGGCGCGGTGGAAAAATTGTGGACGGGACTGGCGGTGGAATTTGCGCGGGCGGGTCACACGGTCACCCAGATATCGCGCCAGGTTGAGGAACTGCCGGTGACGGAGACGCGGGAAGGCGTGAAGCACCATCGCGTGCAGGGTTATGATCAACCCAAGGGAATACTGCGGCTCAAGTGGCGGGATCTGTGCTATACGTGGCGGGCGCTGCGGGCGGCGCCGGATGGCGATGTCATCGTGACGAATTCCTTCTGGGCGCCCTTGCTGGCGGCGCGGCGGCATGGAAAAATCTACGTCAGCGTGGAGCGCATGCCGAAGGGCCAGATGCGGCTGTATCGGCGGGCCGCCCGGTTGCGCGCCTGTTCGCAGGCCGTGGCCCAAGGGATTGTGCAGGAAGCGCCCGCGCTGGCCGATCGGGTGATCGCGATCCCGAATCCGCTGCCGTTCAAGCCGGTGGGGGCGATCGACTGGGCGGCGAAGCGCGAGGAGATTCTCTATGTGGGGCGCATCCATCCGGTGAAAGGAGTCGAGTTGCTCCTGACGGCGTTTTCCCGGGCGAAACAAAATGGGCAGCTGGGACCGGGCTGGCGGTTGACGTTTGCGGGACCGGCTGAGGCGGCAAAGGGCGGCGGCGGCGTGGAATGGTGGCAGGCGGTTCTGGCCAAGTCCGCCCGCGCGGACGTTCAATGGGTCGGCCCGATTTACGACATCGATCAATTGAACGGCCTGTATCAACGCGCGCGAATCATGGCGTATCCGACCTTGGACGCGGCAGGTGAAGCCATGCCGATTGCGCCGCTGGAAGCGATGGCTTGGGGCTGTATCCCGGTGGTGTCGGCGCTGGCGTGCTTTCGCGACTACGTGCGGCCGGATGAAAACGGGATCGTGTTCGACCATGCCGCGCCGGATCCGGCGGCGGCACTTGGCGAGGCGCTGGCGAAATCGGCGAAACCTGCGGGTGAGTTGCTGGCACGCTTGGCGCCGGGCGTGAGGACGACCCACGACCTCACCGCAACGGCGCGCCGGTTTCTGGAGGACTTTCGGCAAATCGTATCCCGCGGCTAGCTCGATTACCAAACGAACATGCCCGCAATATTGAACCAGGCTGAGGCCACGACTGGTGGCGGGCCATGTCTGGCTGTGGTCATCCCCGCTTGGCGGGCGCAGCATTTGGGTTCGGCGCTGAGATCGCTGCGGGAACAGACGGATCGCAGGTTCCGCCTCTATATCGGGGACGACGGCAGTCCCGATGATATCGCCGCCGTGGTGGCACGGGAAACCACGGGACTGGATGTCATCTATCACCGCTACGAAGAGAACCTGGGCGGACGGGACCTCGTCGCACACTGGCATCGATGCATCGCCCTGACGCAGGGCGAGCCCTGGATCTGCCTTTTCTCGGATGACGACGAGATGGAACCGGGCTGCGTGGCGGCGTTTTACCACACGCTGGCGGCAGGCACAACGGGCGCGCAATTGCTGCGGTTCGATTTTACCATCATCGACGGGGATGGCCGGGAGGTGCGGTCGCCGCTCCCCAATGTGCCTCGGGAGAGTGCCGCGGAATTGCTCGAGGCGATCCTGACCGGTGGCGGCCGCGAGTGGCGGGCGCCGGAGCACATTTTTTCGCGCCGGGTTTTTACGGAACGGGGCGGATTCCTTTCGCTGCCGCGCGCGCTGTTCAGTGATCTGGCGACGTGGGTGGAATTTGCCGCGCCGGGTGGCGTGATCACCATGCCCGGGCCGAGGATCCGGTGGCGCAGTCATGCGGACGGCACCAGCAGCGGGCAGCGCATGAACTACCAGGTTGCCTGGCTGGATGCGCTCGAGGGTTTCGTCCGCTGGGTGGGAGATTTTCGGCGGCGCTACCCCACGACGATGGCGCCAGTGATCGTGGAGCGGTTCCTGTTTCGTGAACTGAGGCGGATTTCCCCGCCAGTGCCCTGGCGCTGGACGGGCCGAATGGCGGACGCGCTGCGATCAATACCGCTCGGAGCGGGGCGAGCCACGCTGGGCGTATTTGCGGCGATCGGTTTTACCCAAATCCGGCATCTGCCGGGAATCTCGCATTGCCTGACCTGGCGCTACCGCCGGAATCTGGGGCGGAAGTGACGGCCGGCCGATGAAAACATTCCAGGTTACCACCATTTTCAATGATCCGGTGCAATACGCCGCCATGCGGGCGTCGTTTGCCGCGGCCGGTTTCGATGAGTCTTGTTGCGACTACCGGGCGTTTGATAACAGCGGAGGCAACCGCGATGAACCGTATGCCGCCTTTGGCCGGGCGGCGCGGGAAAGCAACGCCCGCTACCTGATCTATTGCCACCAGGATATCCGGCTGGATCGCGGACATGGCTGCGATCGTTTGCGCCAAGTGCTGCAGGAGCTGGATGAACGTCACCCGGCGTGGGCGGTCGCGGGGAACGCGGGCATGGATGCAGCGCATCAAGTCGTCGCCCGCGTGCATCATGGCGGTCCGCCGCTTTGGACGTCCGGCCCGCTGCCATGGCCGGTGGTCTCGCTGGATGAGAATTTTTTCGTGGTGAACGGTCGCGACAACGCCCGGTGGAGCGAAGAGCTGGCGGGGTTTCACTTCTATGGGTCGGATGTTTGCTTTCACGCGATGGCCCGCGGCAAGGGCGCCTACATCATCGATTTTCATCTCACGCATCTGGGCGCAGGCCGGGTTGCGCCCCACTTTGACGAACAGCACCGCGCCCTCGTGCGTTGTTGGACGCGGCATTCGTCGTTCTGTATCGGCTATGCGATCACCGGGGTTCAGTTCGTGCTGACCAGGAACCGGGCATTGCGCTGGGTTTTCGACCGGCCGGCGCTCCAACGGCGGTTGCAACGCCCCCGTTGGCGAAAGCTATTGGCCGGGTTGGTCCCACCCATTTCCACCAAGACGTTGCGGTGCCAGCCCTGAAGCCAGCGCCGGGCATGATGAACCCTGAGCCGATGCAGCCGACGACGGCGATATTCACCAGTATCGCCGCCAATTACCTGCCGAAGGCGCGCGTGCTGGCGGAAAGCGTGAAGCGACATGCGCCGCAGGTCCATTTTGCGCTGGTGCTGACGGATGCTGTTCCTGGTTCGTTCGATCTTGCCGCCGAGCCTTTCGATGAACTGCTCACCATTGAGCAACTGGGAATTCCCGATTGGGAACAATGGCTTTTCCAGCACACGGTGATGGAAGCCTGCACGGGGGTTAAGCCGTTTGCCTTGCTGAAACTCCTGCAGCAGCACGGGCAGGTCTTTTATTTCGATCCGGATATCGTGCTTTTCTCGTCGCTGGAAAGGCTCCAGGCCCAGCTCGCCTCCGCCAGTGTCGTGCTGACGCCGCACACGCTTGCCCCGGAAACCGAGTTACGCGCGGTGATCGATAACGAGCTCACCTTTCTGGCCCGCGGGCTCTACAACCTCGGTTTCATCGGTGTGCGCCAGTGCGATGAAGGCCGGCGCTGCGCGCGCTGGTGGGCGGACCGCTGCCTGCATTTCTGCTTCGATGATGTCCCCGCGGGTATTTACACCGACCAGAAGTGGATCGATTTCGTCCCGCTTTATTTTGACGACGTCACGGTGTTGGAAGACCCGGGATGCAATGTGTGCACCTGGAATTACACCCAGCGCCACATTGCCGGCGATCTGGCGGCTGGATTTACGGTCAACGGCCAGCCGCTCGTCTTTCATCATTTCTCGGGCTACGACAGTGGCGCCCACGCGGTGATGCGGGATCGGTATGGCAAAGCGATGCCGGCGACGCTGGCCCTGAGCGATTGGTATGGGGCCGAATGCCGCAAGGCTGGCGAAGGCCGCGGGGCCAAAGCGCGCTGGGCCTACGACTGCTACGAAAACGGTGCGCCCGTGTGGCCGTCGCATCGCCAACTCCTGCGCCAGCGCGCGGATTTGCGGGCGGCGTTTCATCGACCGTTCGCTTTGAAGCCTGAAGGCGTGCACGCACTGTCCTATTACCACTGGCTCGAGCGCGAGGGATTGCTGGGACAGGAAAACCTGCGGTTCGATCCCGGCGTCTCTTTCGGCGCATTTCTCCGGCAGACGGAATACGGATTCATCGCCATCCTCCAGCGCACGCCGCGTCTGCCTCGCTGGATCAAGCGCGCGGTGCGCGCATTAGTGCGGGCGTTTTTCTCGCTGCTGCGTGGCGGTGGTCGCATGGTTTCCGGCCCTAGGTAAAACCAGACCGCAGAAATCAGCGAAGACCAGCCCATGAAAATTGCACTTTGGAACCACCTGCCGGGCGGTGAAAACAGCCGGTTCTGCATCGCCGCCCCGTGCACGCCGGCGACCACTTTGACGCGCGTGAAGAAGGCGATCCGGGTGCGCCAGTCTTCGATCACATGACTATCGACGCCCAGTGCGTCGAGGACGCGCAAACACTCTTGCGATGCGAGCCGGAAGTCGGCACCAGTCCTGCCGCATGCAACCGATCGTCTGCCGTTTCAGGATGAAGGGTCGGGTCTCGCCGTAATGAAAGTCCCTGTCTCCATCATCATTCCCATCAAAAACGAGTCGACGAACCTGCCGCGGTGTCTGGCTTCGTGCGACTGGGCGGCGGAAATCTTCGTCGTCGATTCGCAAAGCACGGACGATTCAGCAGCCATCGCAACGGCCGCCGGGGCGAACGTGGTGCAGTTTTATTTCAACGGCACCTGGCCGAAAAAGAAAAATTGGGCGCTGGAGAATCTACCGTTCAAAAACGAGTGGGTCTTCATCCTTGATGCCGACGAAGTGCTCCCGCCGCAGGCGGAGGCGGAGTTTCGCGCGATCGTGACGAACCCGGCAAGCGGCGCTGACGGCTACTGGATCAACCGCCGGTTCATGTTCATGGGGAAATGGCTCAAGCATGCCTATTATCCCAACTGGAATCTCCGGCTCTTCCGGCATGCGGTCGGCCGCTACGAGCAAATCACCGATGTCGCCACGGCGAGCGGCGACAATGAAGTGCATGAGCACGTGCAGATCAAGGGGCACACCGGCCGGCTGGTCGCAGAGCTGGACCACTACGCGTTTCCCTCGGTGGAAGTCTTCGTGGAGAAACACAACCGCTACTCCAACTGGGAGGCGCGTGTGACGTTGGCGGGCCGATTGGAGAGTGCCGGATTGCAACACGGGCAGGTGGGCTGGCGGCGGAAATTGAAACGCTGGTCGCAGAGGCTGCCCTTCCGGCCCTGGCTGAGATTTGGCTACGTCTATTTCTGGCAACTCGGATTTCTTGACGGTCGCGAGGGATACTATTTTGCGCGGATGCATGGCATGTATGAATTGATGACGGTGGCGAAAATCCATGAGCTGCGCGGTCAGTCGAAAAGGGAGACGACATGACTGACGGCAGCGCGGACCGGCCGCTCCGGCTGCTGCGGGTTATGCACACCCTGCGGGCGGAATCCGGTGGACCGGCGGAATCCGTGCGACGCTCAACGTTGGCCCTGCAACGGCGCGGCCATCATGTGGAGATTGTCACCCTGGACCGTCCCGAGGATGGTGCGCCGGAGCGTGAGCTCACGGTGCATCCGCTCGGGATCAAACCGACTGGCTATGGCTACACGCCGAAGCTGGGCCCTTGGTTGCAGGCGAATCGGCAGCGTTTCGATGCGGTCATGGTGCACGGACTTTGGCAGTTTCAGGGGTGGGGCACTTTTCAGGCGCTGAACGCGACTTCCACGCCCTATCTCGTTTTTCCCCATGGCATGCTCGATCCTTGGTTTCGCCGGACCTATCCGCTGAAGCATTGGAAGAAACAATTGTATTGGTGGTGGCGGGAGCAGCGCGTGCTTCGGGCGGCCGCGGCGGTTTGTTTTACCTGCGAGGAGGAGCGCCGGTTGGCGCGCGAGAGCTTTTGGCCCTACCGGATTAACGAACGCGTGGTGGCTTATGGCACGGCGGATCCCGGGGGCGATGCGGTCAGCCAGGCGCAGGCTTGGCGCGAATGTTGCCCACAACTGGCTGGCCGGCCTTTTCTGTTATTCTTGGGCCGGATTCATCCCAAGAAAGGAATCGATCTGTTGCTGCGGGCGTATGCCCGGATCGTGGACCGCGGTGGCGAAGCCCCGGCGTTGGTTATCGCCGGGCCGATGGACCAAGGGGATTATGTCCGGGAGTTGCAGGGGCTCGCGGCCGCGGTTGGTCCGGCCGGCGCGGTGTATTGGCCGGGATTGCTGAGCGGGCAGGCCAAATGGGGGGCCATGCGCGCTTGCGAGGCCTTTGTGCTGACATCGCATCAGGAGAATTTTGGCATCGCGGTGGCGGAGGCGCTGGCCTGCGGGCGGCCGGTCTTGATCAGCCGGCAGGTTAATATTTGGCGCGAAGTGATTGGCGATGGCGCGGGTATGGTCGCTGACGATACGTTGGAGGGCTCCGTTCAGCTGCTCGAAAGCTGGACCAACCTGGCACCGGAGCGGCGGGCGGCGATGGGCGCGGCGGCGCGGCAATGTTTCGAGAGGCGTTACGAAATCACGCAGGCTGCTGAGTCGCTCGCGGGTGTGGTGCGCGAGAGTCTGCGGCGGCCCACTTTGCAGTCAGCCGGTCAATAGTCTCCGCGGTGGATTTGGCTCCGGGCGCGTAGAGCATGTTCAGATGCGAGTCGTTCACTTCCTCGAGGGCGAATGATCCCTGACAGAAAGGGGTCCAGCCCAAGTCCGCTTGAAAGCGCGTCAGCCAGCTGGCCTGAAAACGGGCACGGACGACCGCCACCGGCAGGGACAATGGAATCACCTGATAGCGGCAGGATAATTTAATATTGGCTTGGTAGGCCTCGGCGTAGGGATCCGGCGGCGCTTGCCGATGCCGCCGGTGCAGCCACCAGGATAGTTTTCCCCACAGCAGCTCCCGAATGAAATCGCCGCGATGCAGTCCCCGCGGATGGATCGCATGGCTGATCAAGTTGCGCATTTTTACCCAAGGACGTTTCGCACGGGCCTCGGCGGCCGCCTCGGCCGGAGTCAGTTGCGAAAACATCCTGGGGCAGTCCAGCAGGATGACGTGCACATTGCGGCGACCAGCGGCGGCCAGCTGCCGGGCGATTTCCCACGTGATGAATCCGCCGGCCGAATAACCGGCCAGGCAGAACGGCGTGTCGGGGTGCAGGCGTGAAAGCACCGGGAGATAGCGTGCGGCAAGCTGCTCGATGGAGTCGGGGATGGCCTCGGCGGGGTTGAAGGATTCGAGCGCGAACCAGGGATGAGCCTGGCCGGGAGCGGGGACGCGCGCCAAATCCCGAAAGACCGTGCAGCTGTGATTCCAAGGCGGCAGAAAATATACCGGGAAATATCCTGGTTGGCCGGACCGGAGCGCCCGCACGGTCACTGCGGCGGTTTCGCCCGGGGAGACTTGTTTGAGATGAGCGGCCAGCCGGCGGGCGGTGGAATACTCCACGATCAAGCCGGGAGAAAGGGTCAGATTCAGCTCGGCCTGCAAGGCCGCCATGGTCTCCACGGCTTGCAGGGAATCGCCGCCTGAGGTGAAGAAATCGTCGTCCGGCTGCAACCGCGCATTCAAGGCCGTGGACCAGAGGTGCAGAATGCGATCGAGCAACGGATCGTTGCCGTCCTGAACCAACGGTGCGGATGCGACCGCGCTTGCTTCGGGCAAGGCAGCGATGAAAGCGGGGACGGCTTTGCGGTCCAATTTTCCTGACGGCGTGGCCGGCAAGGTTGGGACAAAGACAAAGCGGGCGGGCACGGCATATTCCGGCAGGCTGCCGAGCAAAAAATTGCGCAAGGCAGACGGGGCGGGGAGTTGCCCGGGCTTGGTGATGAGCGCGGCGGTCAAAACCGCATTTTCAGCTGCATCCGGAATAATGCAGACGGCGGCGTTGGCCACGGCGGGATGGCGCAGCAACGCGTTTTCAACTTCCAAGGCTTCCACGCGATGGCCGCGGACTTTGAGCTGCGAGTCCAGTCGCCCCAGATGGATCAACCGCCCATCGGGCAGAAAGCGTCCCGCGTCGCCCGTGCGATGGACGGTGAGCCGGGCGGCTCCGAGGGTGCGTTGAGGGAGATCACGGAAAAACGACCAATCGCCCGCGGAAATGACCTCGCTGATCACCACGATTTCACCCGCTTGCCCGACGGGCACGGGCTGGCCCGTGGGGTCGCGCAGTTCGATGGGCTTGCGGTCGACGGCGCGCCCGCACGTCACCTGCGACGGCGGCGGGGCGGAAGCGGGATGGCACTCCTGGGCGATGGTGCGGGTCTCGGTGGTCGCGAGGGCGTTCTGCAAGAGGCAATCACGAGGAAAGCGTTGCGCGAAAATCTCGTAGTCCGCCATGACGAGGGGCTCCGCGCCGATGGACAGAATGCGCATCGCCGGAAACCCGTGCCGCGGCGGAGCGGCGACCAAGCGGCGATAAGTCGACACGCTCATGGTCGCCACGGTGATGCGCTGGTCTTCCAGCCAGTCGCGCAGATCAGTCATGAGCCGCAGGTGCAGCGGCCACACGTGCACCGATGCGCCGGTCAACAACGCGCCGAATACGGGAGACAGGAAAGCGCTGAAAGAGGCGGAGAACAGCAGGTCGAAACGATCAGCGGGAGAGATCGCGAGATCCCGGGTCTGGCGGGCAATGTCGAAGAATATATTGGCGTGGGTATGAACGGCCGACTTGGGCCGGCCGGTGGAGCCGGAGGTGAAGAAGATGCAGGCCGGTCGCCAGGGATCCGGTGAAACGGGTAACAGCAAGGCCGGCGTGGCTGTGACATCGGGCTGCCAGATGATGACGCGGGAGTTTGGAGCCAGGCCCGCGGCCCGACCGGCCAGCGTGGCATCGGTGAGGATCGCCACCGGTTGGGTTTCAGCGAGCATCAGCCGCAGGCGCTCATCGGGGTAGGTCGGATCGAGCGAAAGCCAGACCTGGCCAGCTTGAAGGACGCCGAGAACAGCCATGACATGAGTCGCGCTGGTGGGGAGAAAAATGGCGCAGACCTCAGGCGGAGCCTCGGGCCGGGCTGAGAGTTGGACGGCAAGCCGACTGGCCGCCGCCTGAACCTGGAGGTAGCTCAACGGCCCGGGCAGATCCGGACCGCTCAAGGCCGGGCGTTCGCCATACAATGCGACCATTTCCGCAAACACGGTCGGCAGCGGACGACAGGAAGGGGTGGTAGGATTTGTTTCCTTGGTCGGAACCATGGCAAAGAGCGACCGTTGCAAGGGTGTGACGCGTTGCAAGTTCCGAGCGAGGTGAAGGCGAAGTTCTGCTGACACTAATTTTTAAGACCGGATGCGTGCGCGCTTTTCTTTTTTCAAAAAGGCCGAAAGCTGGGGCGGATTCATGACCGAATTCCGCTGGCCTTCGAGCTTATCACCAACCCTGAACCCCGCCATTTCCGATCCGGCAACCGCCCGCGCGGCTGTCGAGGAACACGCCGCCTACGATCTCATGCGCTTGCGCATTTATGCCGGGCGTGCGGCGAATGCGGGTAAAATCCGGATTCAGAATTTTGGCCGCGCGGTGGCCATGCGGTTCAACACCGTGGGATATTTTAACCAGGTTTATCACCTCGATCTGGAGTCGGTGGAGCAGTTGCCGCAGCTCGAAGCGTTTTTCGCCGGCACGAATCACCGGCCGAAATTCCATATCGCGCCCGACACAGATCGGGTGGCGGTGGCGCAGCGCTTGCTGGCGGCCGGTTATGCGCCGGACCACACGGTGGTGCGGCTGGGACTGGAACTGGAGGAGGCCCCGCTGGCGGTAGGGCGGCTGCCCGAAGCGATCACGGTCGAAGCGATGAATGCGCACGGCGCGGGAGAATTTTTCACCACTTACCTGGATGCATTCGAGTCCGATTCGAGCCCCGCGAAACGCGAGGATGCGCTGGCCAACATGAGCCGGCTGTTTGGCGCGGCGGGCCTTTGGTTTTATCTGGCGAAATGGCAGGGACAATCGGCCGGCGTGGGCGTTTTGCACTGTGCGGGTCAGCAGGCCAGCCTTTGCGGCGGCGCCACCAAGGCCGCGCACCGGGACAATGGCGTGCATGCGGCATTGATCGCGATTCGGTTGAAACAGGCCCGCGCCTTGGGGGCGGAGTGGGTCAGCAGTTGGGCGGACAAAGACGGGGCCTCGCACCGGAATCTCCTGCTCGCGGGATTTAGCCTCTTGTATGAAGACTCGGTGTGGATGACCCGTGCAACCAAGTCCTCATAAACACCGGCTCGCGGCATGGCTGATGGGCTGGCGCGGGCGGATCCACCGCCGGTTCGGCCACACGATCATGGAGTCGGGTGGGCGATCCTGCGCGGTGTTCGGCCAAGTTGACTGGGTGCGACCGCATGTGCGCCGCGTTTGCCTTGGCTGGGAGGAAGGCATGGCGATCAGGGAACGCGTCAGTTGGCACGGTCCGGATACCGTGGCGGCCTTGTGGAGCGCTGCGCGGCGGCATGGCGTGGCGGTTTGCGCCGCGGTGCCGTTGAATCCGAGCCAAATGAGCGAAGTGCTGACGGCCCCGCGGATGGTGGGGCTCAGCCGGCCGACGCCGGCTTCGATGGAGGACTTTTTGAAGCAAGCTTCGCGCTCGTTGCGCGGCGATTTACGATCAATCAAGCAACAGAATTACACGTGGTCCTGGGACGACGATTTGACGCGGCTACCTGAGTTTCTGACCCGATTTCATCGTCCCTCGATCGATGCCCGCCACGGCGAGGAAGGCTATGCGCTCGACCAGGGCGCGATCGACAAGCTTCAGGGCAGCGCGGCCCATCGATTGGGGCGCGTTTTTCGGAACGGGCAATGGGTCGGCGGGATGTTGGTGGAATATGTCGGCGAGTCCATATGGATGCGGCAACTTGGCTGGCTGGATGGATCGGAGGCTGAATTACGCGCCGGAGTCGTGGGCGCGCTTTATCTGGCCTGTGTGGAACGGGCCGTGGAACTGAAGGTTGACCGGATGATCTTTGGGGTGGCGGATCCTTTTTTGGAAGACGGGCTCTTTGCCTACAAGGCCAAGTGGGGAGCGGAGTTGGATGCCAGCACCTCGTCCCCGGTATCGCTGGGCTGGGCATTTGATCCCAGCCATCCCGAGGGCCGCCGGTTTTTGCAGGAGCACGCTTTGCTGGTTTCGAGCGCGGGAAATAAACATGCCGTGTTGGGCGCGCGGTTGCCCAAATTGGATGCCCGGCATGTTTCATTGAAGGCCGGCCTGGCCGGTTGGTATCGCCTGCTTGACCAGCCTGATCCGGCCGGCGGAGTGGCGAACACCGGGTTGCCGCCACGGTTGCGCCCGTGGTTTGTCTGGGAGGCGCTGCCTGATTTCTGAGCCGGCTTTTGGGCTGGTGCCCTCTGCGCGCGCGGGTTTGCCTTCGCAGTGGCGATGACGTTTGAATCCACAATTGTCCTACGCAACGCGTGCTAGCGTGAAATTTTCCAACGAATGTTCCAACGAAACCATCCTGGGGGTCGGTTTCCATGTCGGCACGGTGACGGAGGCGATCGACGCCGCCTTGCAAGGCGGGCTCGTCCTGGCGCCTTCCGGACCGGGGCTGGCGGTGGATTTGGTCAACTCGCCGGCTTATCGGGACGCGGTGCTCAGTGCGGAGGTGAATCTCACGGACAGCGGTTTCATGCTCTTGCTCTGGCGATGGCGGACAGGGCGGCGGTTGCCGCGTTTGTCGGGGCTGGGTTATTTGCAAGCCTTGCTGAAGCACCCGAAAGTCGCGGAAGCGGGCGGGACGTTCTGGGTCATGCCGGGCAGGGAAGAGCAGGCGTTGAATCTCCAGTGGCTGAACACGCAAGGCGTGAAAGTGACGCCGGAGGATTGCTATCTGGCGCCGGTTTACGGGGCCGGTCTGATTGAAGACGGCGACCTGGTGGCCCGCCTCAGGGCAAGGCGCCCGAGGGTGGTGATCATTGCGATCGGCGGCGGAGTGCAGGAGCGCCTCGGTCTCGCTTTGCGACAACGCCTCGCGGCTGACGCATCCCGCCCCGGGGTGGTTTGTATCGGAGCGGCGATTGCTTTCTTGAGCGGGGCGCAGGTGGGTATCCCGGCGTGGGCCGATCGCTGGTGTCTCGGCTGGTTGTGCCGGATCATTTCGTCACCGCGCCGCTACGCGCCGCGCTATCTGGCCGCATTGCGGTTGGCCGGCTTAATCCGGCGTCACGGGCCCGCGCTGCCGCCGCTGGCCGGACCAAGGTGATCGCTGTTTTTGGGCGGAAACCGCTTAT
Source organism: uncultured Opitutaceae bacterium (assembly GCA_964525935.1). Classification (GTDB taxonomy): domain Bacteria; phylum Verrucomicrobiota; class Verrucomicrobiia; order Opitutales; family Opitutaceae; genus UBA2377. The sequence goes on from CAZGJZ010000006.1 coordinate 140,664, forward strand.
CGTGGGCCGCAGCCGATTAGCCCGACGAACACGCCTTGGATGGTGAGGCTTTCGAGAGGGATGAGGTCGCGGTAGCGACTGTTTTCGGCGCGCAGGAAGGTTTTGCGACCTTCACGGACCATGCGCTTGAGGGTGGAGGCGCCGTCGATCAGCGCGGCGACGATCTGGCCGGGGCGCGGTTCGGCCTGGCTGAGCAGGGCGATATCGCCGTCGGCGATCTGGGCGTCGATCATGGAATCACCCCGCACGCGCAAAGCGAACAGGCCCCGGCTGGAGCGCAGCCGAAAGAGCGCCGGGTCCACGCGGATGGTTTCATCGGCGTGCTGGGCATTGTCGGTGGGCAAGCCGGCCGGAATGGTGCCGTAAACCGGGATGCTGAAAAAGTGTTCCTGCACTTCCTTCACCTTCGCGGCCCAGCTGCGACCGTCGCCGGTGTCCGTCACGTAACCTTTGCGGGCCAGGGCAAGGACGTGGGTGCGGGCGCCGTTGGAGCTGGCAAATTTGAATTCCTCGGCGATTTCACGCAGGGAAGGCGGCCGCGATTTTTCCGCCTGGTGGCGGACCATGAAGGCGAGAATGGCTTCCTGGGCCTCGGTGAGGTTGCTGCTCATTCGAACACTGGTGTTCAAGTGAGCAGTATGCGTCAAGGTCTGAAATGCGCCGCGCGGCGCATGCGCGCTGTCACGATTGTTTCACGGCTTCACTTCACGGCCGGCTCGCCGGGCAGCGTGAGGACGCGCAGCCGCCAGCCGCTCGCGAAATAAAACTTATGCCCAATGATGGGACCGACCACATCGATGATGTTGGGATCGGAAGCGGTGAGCCACACGGTGCCTTCGCGGGGGCGGGGTTGGGACTCCTGCCAAATCCGCTCCACCTCACACGTGCCGGGTTTGATGCGGAACACACAATGCGCCGTGGCGCCATAAACCGCGTCCGGTCCCACGCGCAGTGCAAAATGCCCCGTCCACGGCAGCGGCCCGAAGTCTTTCGGCAACCACGCGCTGGCGATGACGGTGCGCCGCGCCGGGTCGATCAGGGCGAGGCGGGGCGTGATTTCGGGAGCGCCTTGAGAGAGGATGTGGTCCCCGCGGCCGATCAGGGCATAGATGAGGCCATGGTCGGCATCGGCCAAGGCGGTGATGTCGGCGAGATTTTCCAAGCCGAGGTCGCCGGACCAGACGAGTTCATCCTTGGCGGGATCCCACAACGCGAATGCGCCGGTCAGGCGGCGCACCTTGGTGCCGGTGCCGCCTTCGATGCTCAAGCCGACGAGGATCTGTTTTAGTCCGGGCAAATACATCAGCGCCGAAGGCGACGTATCGGGCACGATGGCGCGGTGGGATTTTTTTTCGCCGGTCGACGGATCGAGCCAAGCCAGCGTGCCGCCGATGAGACCGTAGTCGGGCCCCGAGCCCATCCAGAGCCGGCCGTCGGGCGTGGTGATGAGGGCGTTGGGGCGGCAGGCGATGTTATCCAGCTGGCCGAGATCGCGCGGATTGTCCTCGGGGCTGGTTCCGAAGTGAAGCGGCTTGGCGGGATCGTAAACGGACAGGCGGGACATGGGGTAGGAGGCGAGCCAGACTTGGTTCTGACGGGTCGTCAGCGAATAGGCCTCGCCCATGGCGAAGGAGAGTTTGCCCAGGTCCTCGACGACGGCGCCGTCGGGCGAGGCTCGGAAGAGGTGATTGGGCAGATAGCTCGTGCCGTAGAGATCGCCGCCGGGACCGACATCGAAGACGAAGAGATTGGAACCGCCACCGACCCAGTCGAGAGTGAGTTGTCGGGAGGGAACCTGCGGATCGGTGTTGGTGAGCAAGATGGTGCGCGGGGTGCCGGCGCCGGTGCTGTTGTCGTCCAGGAATTTCGCGGTCCAGCCGCCGGGCATCACGAGGGGCACCACCTCGCGTTGCTCCGCGAGAGCGGTTCCCGGCATAAAGGCGGGGATGGCGGTGACGGGCGTAAGCGTCAGGCCGTCGACGCGGAATTGGCCGGCGTGTGAGTCGAGATAGAGCCGGCCGTCGAGGCCTTTGCGCAGTTTGAGGAATTGGGTCTGGTCGGTCGTATCGGTGATGGCCGGGCCGACTTCCCGGTGTTCGCCCGTCGCGGGATCGATCAAGACCACGTGTGGGCGCACCACCTTGACGAGGGCGGCGAGAGTGCCGTCGTCGCCGGCGAGTGGATAGAGATACTCGTCGGTCTCATCCATGCGGCCGTAGCGGGTGAAGACCCCGGTGGCGGGATCGTATTTGATCAGGCGGGCGCCGGGCGGGGAACCGATCCAAAGCACGCCATCGGAACCCTCGGTGATGCCGGTGGGAAAATTGGCCGCGCCGGCAGGGTCAATTTTCCCTAGATCCTCGATGCCGCGTTCCGGATGGTTGGCATCGAAGCGGTGCAGGTGTCCGTCCCACGCCGAGCCGATATAGAGGATGCCGGTGCGCTGCGATCGAAACGCGGCGGTGGTGAACGTCGATCGGGTGGTGTCGCTCACGGGAAACTGCCGGCAATGTCCGGTCTCCAAGTTGATATCCACGACGAAGAGCCCGCCGTTGTTCTGGCTCATCGATGCGAGCAACGACGGTTTGCCGTCGTCGGTCTGACCCGGATGCAGCCGGACCCAACTCACTCCTTTCACAGGAATACCCAAGTCGCGCACCTCAAGGGCGCGGGCGGAATGCAAGACGGTGCCGACCAGCAGCAGGATAAAAACCCAGGACTGTTTCATGACGAAAGGGTCTGATCGCGGCGCTTTTTTGAATCGTCCGTTTGGCGGGCTGCCAGATGTTTGATCAGCGTGAGCAGTTCCTTGCCGGCTTTTATGCCGATATAGAACACGAGAAAGGCATACCAGGCGATGGAAGTGAAAAGCAGAATGCTCCAGCCGATGATGTAAGGGTCGCGCATGGGAGAATCAGGTGGGTTGGGCGGCAACCGGTTGAGGTGCGGTGACGAGCGAGCCGACAATCATGCCGAGAAACGAGAGGGCGAAGGACGAAGCGCCGGCGATTTCGGGTGCGATCTGGTTTTCCCTGGCCACGATCGCATTCACCACGAGGAAAGTCAGGGGACCGATGGCGCCAAGGATCATGGCCGCGAAAGCCCCGGTTTGATTGGCCCGGGGCCAGTAGAGGCCGGCGACCAGCAGGGTGAAAATGCTCGCGAGGTAGATGTTGCCGGTCACGGCGAGGTAATCCCAGGCATTGCCCGGCATTTTATACCAGAGGCCGTAAAACAGCAGGAAGATCGCGATGCCCAAAAGAATGCTGCGCGTGAGAAAAAGCTGACCCTTGGTGGAGAGCGGTTTTTTGAGGCAGGGCGTGACGATGTCGTTATAGATGACCGTCGCCCACGTGAGCATGTAACCACTGAGCGTGGCCATCTCGGCGGTGATCATGGCTGCGACAATCAGCCCGAGCATGCCGACCGGGAGCACGCGATTGAGGTAGCTTGGCATGGCGGTCGACGAGTCGAGGTCCGTGGGCAGGCCGCCGTGCTGGGCAAAATAGACGCCGGCTGCCACGCCCCAGAGGCAGGGCAGGAGGAAACGGCCGACGAAATAATACGACACGCGCCGATACATCTGCTTGGCGGTGTGGGCGTCCTTCATGGCCAGCACGCGGCTGATCGTCGTTTGCCAGGTGGTGACCACGGCCAGTTGAAAGACAAACTGCCAGGCGAGATAGCCGCCGCCGAAACTTGAGGAGTGCGCGGGATTAAACGGATGGGCGCCGCTGCCGCCCGCAGTCTGGCTGGCGGCCCACGTGGTGGTGAGGTGGTCGAGCAGGTTGCCCCAGCCGATGTTGGCCAGCACCACGAGGGAGGTGGCGACGATCCCCAGGCCGAGCATGAGGAATTGAAAATAATCGGTTACCAGCACGGAAAGCATGCCGCCGAGCACGGTGTAGAGCAGCACCAGCACGAGCAGGACCGTCATCACGAGTTCGAGCCAGCTCGCGGGCATACCCGTGGCGTGCACCAGGAAATCGCCGCCGAGCCGGAGAAAAATTCCCATGTTCAGGAGTCCGCCCAAGGCGACAAACACGCCGGCCAGCCAGCGCACGCGTTTGCTGAAGCGCTTTTCGAAAAGCTCGGGAATGGTCAGCACCCCGGCGTTGCGGAGCGGTTCGATCACAAAGCCCGTGGCGCCCACCGCCAGAAAGCACAAGGCCATGATCACCCCGATCACCGCCCCGGCGAAGCCCTTTTCATAACCCAGCTGCGCCGTATACATGACGGTCACGAGGCCCAACTCGGTGGCGGCCAGCGATGCGATCCCGAGGTTCACGTGCACTTCCCGGCCCGCGATCACGAAATCCTCCACGCCCCGGACAAAGCGCCGCATCCATAGGCCGGCCAGCAGGCAGCCGGTCACATACACCGCGATGATGATCCAATCGATGAAGGTGAGGGTCATGGCAAATGAGTCGCGGCGACTTAAGGAGTGCGTCGGAGAACGATCGTGTCGCCATCCGTCACCGCCTTGAGGCCAAAGTTGACCTCGAGGATCCGCACGAAGGCACCGGTGTTATCGGCGCGGAACATGCCACTCACCGGCAGGGCCGCGCTGGCATCGTCCTCGAGCACGAGGCGGGCGGTGCCGCGGCCGGCCGCGTGCTGGTTCATCAAGGCCACGGCCTCGGCCAGCGGAGTATCGGTGAACTCGAGACGCGGCGCGCGCCAGGCCAGTTTCGCGGCCAGCTCGGCCGGCGTAAAGGCAAGAAGGTCCGGAGAGGCGACACCGCCCAGTCCGACCACGACACCCTTGCCTGCATCGATGACCAAGGGATTGGCGGGTGGAGTATCGGTGGGGTCGGCGGTTGGTTGATCGACGGCGACGCGGCCCTCGGTGACGAGCATCTCGACCCGGTTGCTGCCCAGTTGCACGGAGAACACCGTGCCCACGGCACGAAATTCGACGCCGCCGGCGCTGACGATGAACGGCCGGTGGCTATCCTTGGCGACGGCGAAGTGCGCTTCGCCTTGCTTCAGCACCACGCGGCGCACCTCTGGTCGGAATTCGAGGGCGAGTTGGGCGCCGAATTTGAGTTCGACCACGCTGCCGTCGGGCAGCGTCTGCGTAGCGGGGGTGACGACGACGGCGCGCGTGGCGGCGCCGGCGAGGGCTTCGGGCCGGCTGGGAGCAGGCCAGCGCCAGAACCAACCGAAGGCGACGAGGGCGAGCAGGGCGGTGGCGGCCGTCGCAGCACGACGACGGGAACGCGCCCGACGGCCAAGGCGGGCGAGCAACGCGGGGGCACGGCCTTTGGCGCGCGATTGGTCGAGGAAATCCCACGTGGCGTCGAATTCAGTGATGGCCCGGGCGTGAGCGGGACTCTCGGCCTGCCACGCGGCGAAGGCCTCGGCTTCCGCGGGGGTCAGGCCGGCATCACGGCGGACGATCCAGCGCGCGGCCGCTTGTTCGATGGACTCGGAAGAGGAAGATGGGGGGATGGATGAGTTCATTGCCGGTGGCTGCGGACAATCCCGCGTTCGATCAGGAACTGCCGGCAGTGCTGGAGTCCCTTCATGGCTTGGTTTTGGACGGTGTTTTCCGTGATACCCAGACGTGCCGCGATTTCCTTTTGGGAGAGGCCGTGGAGCTTGCGGAGGATGACGACCTCGCGACAACGTGCCGGCAGGGCCTCGATCGCGGCGAGGAGCAGGTCGATTTCCTGGTGGGAGCACGCGAAATCCGAACTGCTCACGCGCTCGTCCATCACGGATTGGGCGGTCTGGTCGGTGATGGGCTCGTAAAGGCTGCGATGTTCGCGGCGCAGCAAGTCGACGGCGAGATTGCCGGCGATGCGGAAGAGAAAATTCTTGGCGCACTGGACGGGCTGGCGGAGCTGGCGCTTCCAGATGCGCAAGTAGGATTCCTGCACCACATCGTCCACGTCGCGCATGGCCGGGAAAGAGCCGCGCAGGTAGGATTTTAATTTCTGCTCATGCGGCCGGACCTCCTGCTGGAACCAGTGATCGATGGCGGCATCCACCGGCAACGGGTGCGCGGGTTCAGCGGAGGCAGGGGTGGAGGCGGGAGGACTCACGGGGTGGCGGGAGACGCGACGAAGTGAGGGCAGCGTCGGGTTCCCGGCCGGCGCATTCGAGATAAAATTCTTCGAATATTTCACGTGGCTCCATCACAGATTGTCCCGGCCCGTGCGTGAGCATAACCATGACACCTTCCATGTCTTCTCTCGGTCATTCGCGGACCATCGCCCTGGTCTGCTTGTTCGGTTTGCTGGCGCTTCTCCCCTCGCTCGCGGTTCGTGCCGCAGATGCTTCGACCATGCCCTTCGATCTGCCGGCGGCCAATGCCGACCAGGCGTTGAAGAATTTCTCGGCGCAAGCCGGGCTCGAGGTGCTCTTCCGCTCGGATATCACCAAGGGAGTGCGCACCAACGCGGTGAAAGGCGACCTGACGCCGCGCGCCGCGCTGGCCGCGTTGCTGAACGGCACGGGGCTGGTGGCGGTGCAGGACGAGCAGACGGGGGTGTTTTCCGTGCGAAAGGAAACCGCCGCGGAAAAAAACGGCGAACGGCTGGCGCGGAGCAACCGCGTCCAGCCGCAAAGCAGCCGCAGCGGTGACGAGGGCGAGCCCGCAGTCGTCAAGTTGAGTGTGTTTGAAGTCGTCGACTCCAGTTACAATGGCTACGTGGCGACCAAGACACTCTCCGGTTCGAAGGTGGCGATGAATGTTTTCGAAATGCCGCAGACCATCAACATTGTGACGCGCGACTTGCTGGACGACACGGGAGCGTTTGATCCCGGCACGGCGATGGCCAAGACCGTCCCCGGCGTGATCAATTATTTCAACCCCGCGCCGGCGCTGGGCATGATGATCCGAGGCTTTCGTGCCCAGAACTGGGCGGTCGACGGTGCGACCATCCGAAACCTGGGCATGGTGAGCAATTTCAACAACGAGGCGCTCGAGGTGATCAAAGGTCCTTCGGCGCTGCTCTTCGGGCCGTTTGGCGCCTACGGCGGCTACATCAACATGGTGCCGAAGACACCCAGTCGCACGCCGGGGCATAAATTGGAGGTGAGTGCAGGCGGGGATAATTTCTATTCTGCCATGCTGGATTACGGCGACGTGCTCGGTGCCAAGGATGACTACCAGTATCGTCTGGTGATTGGTTCTCTCGACAACGGGCGGCCCGGCTACGCGGATGACTATAATCAAGGTTGGAGCATCGCCCCATCGCTGGCCGTCGATATCAGCGAAACCACCCGCTTGAAGGTGCGGGTGGAAGGCAGCCACATGGAGCAGCGCTGGAGCCGCGGCGCGTTGAATGCGCAGGGCCAGTGGGTGCGGGGGTTCTCCGCCCAGGGGCCGATCGAAGGCAACCGGTCGGTCACCGACAATCTCACCACCCAGATTATCCTGACGAGTCAGTTTTCGGACTACTGGGCATTCAAGTTCAACTTCCTCCACCAGCAGGAAGAGCACGAGTTCGGGCTCGGCGTGCTCAACGGCGCACTGCCGGCGGCCGATTACCAGTATTCGCTGACGAAGCGCGCAATGGAGCAGTCGACATTCTATGCGGATTTTTCCACGACCTGGACGCTGCCCGACCTGGGGGCCGGCTTGAGCAACCAGCTCCTCGTGGGAGCGAATATCAATTACTACGACAACCCCTGGACCTTCAGCGCGACCTCCACGCAGTATGCCGAGTATGCGGGCATCCGGCTCAATCCGGAGAATCCCGACTGGGCGCCGGTGCGGACGATCAACCTCGATTATGCGACGCTGGTCATCCCGTATAATCGCGAATGGCTGGGCGGCATCATCGCGCAGGATACTTTCACCGCGCTGGACGGAAAATTGAAATTTCTCCTTGGGGCGCGTTACAACTACGACGAGCGCACGAGCCACACGCAGTCCCGCGCGTCGCGCACGGCACCGCTGACCGGCAACCCGGGACCGCTGGTGGTAAACCGGAAAACCACCTACCGCTACGGCGTGGTGTATGAGCTGACGGAGAACACCGCGGTCTACTATGGACACGATGAGGCCTACCTGCCCGTGGGCGCGGTCTTCCGCGTGGACGGCAGCAGACTCGATCCCGAGCAGGGCAAGAACGACGAGATCGGCGCCAAGGCCAATCTCTTCCAGGCGCTCGGCGGGTATTTCTCCGGATCCATCGCCTACTTCGACCTGCAGGTGAGCAATAAATACCGCGCGGATCCGAACAATCCCGGCTTCGTGATTTCGGATGGCGTGCAGGTGAACAAGGGCTTCGATGCACAACTCCAATACGCGAGCGACAAATTTTCCGGATTGGTGGGCATCTACCGCGCCGATGGTCCCGTGGAAAAGCAGCCCAATACCGGACTCCGCGCCGTGCTCGCCCCCAAGGTGACCTATAACTTCTGGGGCAAATACAACTTCACGCGCAACCTGGCGGTCGGTGGCGGTTACCATTGGGTGGGCTCGTCGCTCAGCAGCGACCGGCGGCTCCGCACCGAGGCGTTTGGCACGGCCGATTTATTTGTCACTTACACGGCCAAGGCTGGAAACGGCACCCTGAATTTCCGGATCGGTGTCTCCAACCTGTTTGACGACGATGCGGTGACCATCATCAGCTCCGCCGCCCAAGTGATCACGGAGGATGCCCGCAACATCAAGGCCACGGTCGGCTACTCTTGGTAAGAATGTCCGGACAAGCGGGAGGTCGCCCATGCTTCCCGGTTTCTACTGTCACGGGAGATGTGGTTCATTCTGTTCTGAGCTGCATCTCCCGAGTTATCCGGGGGATCAGGCCTTGGTTCGCGTTGGTGGGCGGAACGACGAGCGGTGGGTGAAACCCTTTTCCAAGGCGTAGCGGATCAATTCCGGCGAAGTGCGAAAGCCCAGCTTCGCCAGCAGGCGGCAGCGGTGGTTGCGGACGGTGAGTTCGCTCAGGCCCACTTCCTCGGCGACCTGTTCGTTGGTGAGGCCGCCGCCGAACAGACCGAGCAGGCTTTGCTCGCGCTCCGAGAGGATTTTGTCGAACGAGACGGGATCCTTGCGCTGCGTGAGGTGGGCTTCCTGCACGAGCGGGGAAAGGTAACGCTGCCCCGTTTGCACCATGGCGATCGCCTCGGTCAAGGCCTCGACGGTCTGTTCGTTTTTGTCCACGAAGCCGTGCAGTTTCGAATTGATCGCGCGGTGCAGGGTGAACTCGTCCGTGTAGCCGGAGATGCCGATGACCTTGCTGCGCGGACAGGCGGCCAGCAAATCGTCGAGCAAATCGAGGCCGTCGCGGTCGGGCAGGGCGAGGTCGAGGATGATGACGTCCGGCTGCTCCACCTGGCTCAATTGCAGGCCGCTCGCTGCATCCTTGGCACCCGTCACGACCGAACCTTGAATTGCCTCCCGGCAGGCCTTCACGAGCAGATCGCGCATCAGCGCATGATCTTCAATCACGGCGATTTTCAATGGGGCGGATTAATGGCTGCGCTCCAGTCCCCTGCAAGCGCTGCGACCTAGGGGGAACACCCCGCCCGACGGCGAGGCTTGGTGTTTAAACACCAAAACGGTGTTTTGACCGGCGGCGGGGAGCGGTGGCCTGCTTGCGTCGGAATTTTTCCGCAACCGTCCGGCTGCATTTCCGCTTCAACGATGATGTTTCGCGTTACCACCGTCTCTCGCCTGCGCTCCGTCTTTGTCTCGCTGTTGCGTTCTGCGCCGCGCGGCTGGCGGGCCGGGGCGGAGATGGGTGTGTTTTCGCTCGCGGTGCTTTGTCTCCCGACTGCGGCGTGGGGTGATGACGCGGATGCGGCCGGCCAGGACACCAAATTGCTCCCGCCGTTGGTGCTGAAGCGGATGACGGTCGAGGAACTGCTGGCGCAACAGGTGACGTCGGTGTCGCGCCGGCCTGAGGTTTGGGGCGATACGGCCAGCAACGTCTTTCTGATCCGGGGGCAGTCCGTGCACTCGACGGGTGGCGGCACGCTGCCGGAGTTGCTGCGGCTGGCGCCCAATCTTTTTGTGGCGCAGCGATCGTCGGCGGAGTGGGGCGTCAACGCCCGCGGGTTCATGCGCAGCAATTCCGCCTCGAATAAACTGCTGGTGATGATCGACGGCCGCACCGTCTATTCGCCGCTGTTTTCCAATGTGTTTTGGGAATCAACCAGCACGTTCCTGCCTGACTTGGAGCGCATCGAAGTGATCAGCGGGCCCGCGGGCTCCACGTGGGGCGCCAATGCCGTCAACGGCGTCATCAACATCCAGTCCAAATCCGCGCGGGAAACCCTGGGCGGACTCGCGGTGGTGAACACCGGCACCGGCTCGGACAGTTTTGCGGTGCGGCAGGGCGTCAACCTGGGGAGCAATGGCGCGGTGCGCGTTTACCTGCAGGGCGCGGAACATGCGGCGACGCTCTCGGCGACGGGCGTCGATGATGATGCGGATGTGTGGAGATCGATCCAAGGCGGCTTCCGCGCCGACTGGGGCAACTCGTCGGCGGGAGAATTCACCCTGCAGAGCGACTTGTTTGCCGGCCGGTATTGGAAAAATCCCGGGATCGCGCGCGACAACTTCCACGTGCTCGGCCGCTGGTCCCGCGATTTCTCGCCGGATTCCCAGCTTTGGATCCGCGCCTACTATGACGATTCCCGCATCGAGGTGACGAATGGGAGCCGCGAAATTTCGCGCAGCACCGACTTGGAATTCCAACACCGCCTCGCGGTCGGCGCCGGCCAGGAACTGCTGTGGGGCGCGAACTATCGCATGCAGGAAGACACGGTCTCCAATACCACCGGCTTCGTCATCCTGCCGGAGCATTTGCAATTCGCGCTGGGGAGTTTGTTTGCCCAGCACGAAACCGATCTGCTTGGAAATACCCTCAAGCTGACCAGCGGGCTGCGCCTTGAGCACAACTACTACAGCGGCTGGGAATACCTGCCCAGCCTGCGCCTCGCGTGGCCGCGCCCGGGTCAATTGATCTGGCTCGGCGCATCCCGGGCGGCCCGCATCCCGTCGCGCTTTGATGTGGATTATTTTTCCCCGGCGGCGCCGCCTTATTTCCTCGTGACGGGCGGACCTGAGTTCAAGGCGGAGATCCTTTACGCCTATGAACTGGGCTGGCGTGCGCAACCGATGAGCGGGTTGTCGCTCACGGCGACGGTTTATTACCACGACTATCAAGATCTCCGCAGCCTGGAGCCGAGCGGCCCGGCGATCCTTCCCATCACCATTGGCAACCAAGTGGGCGGTCGCAGTCATGGCGTCGAACTCTTCGCCGATTGGGATGCCACGGCGTGGTGGCGCGTGCGGGTGGGGGGCTTTTTCATGCGGCAGGAAACCTGGCTCCAGCCGGACGGTGCGGACCTTGAGCGCGGCCTGGGCGAAATCAGTTTCCCCGATTACCAACTCCAGGTGCGCAATACCTTTCGCTTCGGTGAAGCCGTGACGTTGTGGACTTTCCTGCGCCGCGTGGCCGATGTGCCTACCTATGAAAACGGCGTGCATGCCACGGTGCCGGCTTACACGGAACTGGATGCAACCCTCACGTGGGCGGTGCGGACCGGCATGGACCTGTCGCTCAGCGGTCGAAACCTGCTGGATACCGCCCATCCGGAGATCGGCGCGGGTGCCGCCCAGCGCCAAGTCCGGCGCACCGTGCAGGCTGGCGTGCGGTTCAAATATTGAGAAAATCCTCCCGCCACCATGCACGCCCCGGGTAAAGTGATGGGCAGAGCGCAACGAGCCAGGCTGGCGATGCTTTCGCTGGTGCTGGGCGGGTTGCTGGCTGGACCCGCGCGGGGACATGCGCTCTCGCGCGAATACGATGTGAAGGCGGCTTTCCTCTATAATTTCGCGACCTTCATCGAGTGGCCGAAGGAAGCCTTTGCGCGGGCGGACAGTCCCTTCGTCATTGGCGTGATGGGCACCGACCCCTTTGGCTCCAGCCTGGAGGAAACGATCGCGGGTGAACGTATCAAGGGCCGGCCGATTGTGATCAAACGCTTCAGCGAGCCCGAGGATGCACGCGGGTGTCACATTGTCTTTATCAGCGCGTCGGAAAAACGGCGGGTGAAAGAGTTGCTGCGCATCCTGCAGCGCCTGCCGCTGGTGACCGTGGCGGACATGCCGGGGTTTGTGGAGGCCGGCGGCGTGATCGGCTTTGTGACCGACAGCCGGGTAAGCATAAGGATCAATCCCTCGACATTGCGTGCGACGAAGCTGACGATAAGTTCGAAGCTTCTCCGCCTGGCGCAGGTCATCGAAACGGAGCCTCTCCCATGACGTGGTTCGCCAATCTTCCGGTTCAGCGCAAACTCGGCTACGCCATGCTGACCACCACCGTGGTGGCGCTCCTGCTGGCCTGCTGCATCTTTTTCGCCGTCGAATACCGGAGCTACCGCAGCGACATCAAGCACACCGTGGCCACGCTCGCCAAGCTGACGGCGGATAACAGCACGGCGGCGATCGCGTTCGAGGATTGGTCCAATGGCGCGCAAATCCTCGAGGCCCTGCGCGCTGAGCCCCAGATCGTGTCCGCCGCGCTTTACGATGCCGACGGCCGGCTCTTTGCGAGTTTTCAGGCGACGCCGGATGAGATGCTGCCGGCGTATGCCGGGCCGGGGCCGGCGCAGATCATTTTTGCCGAACAAGGCTACGTGGTGGGGGTGCAGCCGGTGATGGAAGACAGCCGCCGGCTCGGCACCCTTTATGTGCGGGCCTCGATGGCGGAGATTTTCCACCGCATGCTGAGTTACCTTTGGGTGGTGTTGTTCGTGCTGGCCTCGGCCATCGCCCTTGCCGGGCTCGTCGCCTCCTGGCTGCGGCACACCCTCGCGCGACCCATCCTCGAGCTGGCCAACACGGCCAACGCCGTCACCGCCCGCCAGGATTATTCGCTGCGCGCGCGCCAATATGGTCAGGATGAGCTCGGCCGGCTGACCGCGACCTTCAACGCCATGCTGGAGAAAAGCCAGGCGACCGTCGGCGCACTGCGCGAAAGCGAGTGGGGCTACCGCGAACTGGTGCGCGCGTTGCCCACCGCAGCCTACATGTGCGATGCCCGCGGTTGCATCACCATCTACAACGAGGCGGCCGTGAATCTGTGGGGCCGCAATCCTGAGCTCGGACGGGAGTTTTGGTGCGGGTCCTATAAGATTTTCAATCCGGATGGCTCGCCGCTGGCGCTGGACCGCTGTCCCATGGCCGTGGCCCTGCGGGAAGCGCGCTCGGTGCGCGGCCAGGAGATCATCATCGAGCGGCCTGATGGCACGCGACGCGACGTCCTGCCGCATCCGGAGCCGATTCGTGACACGGCCGGCAATGTCGTGGGCATTGTGAACATGCTCGTCGACATCACGGAGCAGAAGCAGGCCAGCGCGGCCATGCGCCAGCTCGCCGCGATCGTCGAATCGTCGGACGATGCCATCATCGCCAGGGATCTCGACGGCATTATCACCGCCTGGAACCATGGGGCCGAGCGCCTGTATGGCTACACGGCGGCGGAGATCGTCGGGCAATCGGTCACGCTGCTGATCCCCGCCGACCGCATAGCGGAGGAGCCGGCCATTCTGAATCACATCCGCCACGACGAACGCATTGAGGTGTATGAAACCGTGCGTCGCCGCCGGGATGGGACCCTGATCGATGTTTCGCTGATGGTCTCGCCCATCAAGGATGCCGCGGGACGCATCATCGGCGCTTCCAAGATTGCCCGCGATATCACCGCCCGTAAACACGCCGAGCAGGCCTTGCAGGCGAGCGAGACGCAATTGCGCCTCGTGACGGACAACGCCCCTGTGCTCCTCGTGCGCACCGATCGCGAGCACCGCTATACTTTCGTCAACCGCGCCTATGCCGAGCGCAACGGCTACACCCCGCAGGCGATGATCGGGCTGCGGGTGCCGGAGGTCGTGGGGCAGGCGGCCTACGAGGCTTTTAAGCCGCAAATGGAGGCGGCGCTGGCCGGTGAGCGCGTCGAGTTTGAAATCAAGATTCCTTACAAACACATCGGGCCACGTTGGGTGCATGTGATGTATGTCCCCGAGCGGGATGGCGACGGCCGCGTGGTCGGCCTGCTGGCCGTGCTGACCGATACCGGCGCGCGCAAGGAAGCGGAAATTGAACTGAAGCGGGCGCGCGACGAAGCCGTGGCGGCGGCGCGCGCCAAGGATGATTTTCTCGCGGCGCTTTCCCATGAGTTGCGCACGCCGCTCAACCCCGTGCTCCTGCTGGCGAGCGATGCCGCGGCCGACCCGAATCTGCCGCCCGCGATTCGCGCCCAGTTCGAACTGATCCGGAAGAACGTGAATCTCGAGGCGCGGCTCATCGACGACTTGCTGGATCTCACCCGCATTTCCCGCGGCAAGCTGCGGCTGGAGACGCGCCACTGCGACCTGCGGGCCATCATCCGCGACGCGCTCACCAATGTGCAGCCCGACCTGATGGAGAAGCGCCAGCGGTTGACGGTCGATACGGGCGAGCAGGAAAGCATCGTGGTCGGCGACAGCGTCCGCCTGCAGCAGATCTTTTGGAATGTCCTGAAGAACGCCGTGAAGTTCACCGCGGAGGGTGGACGCATTCAAATCAGCGTCCGGCACGGCCCGACTCCCGGCAAGGTGCAGGTGAAGGTCACCGATTCGGGCATTGGCATGACCCGGGACGAAATCGACCGGGTCTTTCAGGCGTTCACGCAGGGCGATCACGCCCAGGGCGGGGGCGGGTCCCATCTTTTTGGCGGCCTGGGCCTGGGTCTCGCGATCACGAAGACCTTGGTGGAACTGCACGAGGGACAGATTCACGCGACCAGCGAAGGCCGGAACCTCGGTTCCTCATTCATCATCGAGTTGCCGCTGGCGCCGGCCCAGGCCGGCAGCGGGTTGCCGGCCGCCCGGTCCTTGTCCGTCGCGCCGTTTGCCGACTCCCGGGCAGCCCAAAAGTCGGGCTCGGCGAATCCGTTGCCGGCGCCCACGGCGCCGATGCGCGTCCTGCTGGTCGAGGATCATGCCGCGACGCGAAACGCCTTGCAGCATCTGCTGCGCAACCGCGATTACCGCGTCACGGCCGCTGCATCCGCCGGCGATGCGCTGCGCCAGGCGCGGGCCGGCACTTTCGACCTCATCATCTCCGACGTCGGGCTGCCGGATCGTTCGGGTTATGAACTGATGGCCGAGCTGAGGACTTTCCAGCCGCAGCTCATCGGCATCGCACTGAGCGGCTATGGCATGGAAGAGGATTTCACGCGTTCGAAGGAGGCGGGATTTTCCACGCACCTCATCAAGCCCATCACGATCGGCATGCTGGAAGAGGCCATCGCCGCCCTGAAGCGGACCGCGGCCGCCGGCTCTCCGGCGTCCTCCACTCCCGCATGAACGTGCTCATCGTCGACGACCAGCCCCGGATTGCCCGGGTGACCGCCATCGCGCTCGAGGTGTTGGAGTGCCGGCCTTTCATTGCGCACACGACGGCGGAGGCGAGCGGGCTGCTGGCGTCGGAAAAAATGGACGTGATCTTTCTGGATGTGAACCTCACGGGCGAGTGCGGCTGGGATTTTCTATCCCAGATGATCGCGCGGCCGCTGGCCCCGCCCGTGGTGGTCTTTACGGCGCTGAGCATGGAAGAGGCGGCCGACGAGGCCCAACGGCGCGGCGCGATCGATTGTTTTGTTAAGCCATTTTCCCTGGATGATCTGCGGCAGCAACTGCTCCGCATTAAGCATTACCTGCGCAAACAGGAAGGAACAAGGAGTCATTGCCCATGAAGCCACGAATGAAACTGATCCTGGTTAAGATTGACCCGGCCGTGCGCCCGCCGGTTTTGGCGGCGGCGCAGCAAGCGTTCCCCGCCGCGGTAGTGACGGAGCCGGCGACCATCGCCGAGGCGGTGATCGCGCAGGACAAGGCGACGTCGGCGCTGCTGGTGCTCCACGCGCCCGGCGATACCTTGCTGGCTGACGCGACGCAGGCGGTGGATGCCGCCGGATTGCCGCGGTGGGCGGTGGTGGTGCTGGGTCAGGGTTCGTCGGACGTGGCTGAGATCATTCCGCCGGAAGACTGGAAGCCGCATACGCTGGCCCGGGTCTTTCGTTTCACTATGCTGCAACACGAACTCCTGCGCGAAAACCTGCGCCTGCGCGGCGATCTGAAGACGGTGGCACGCCGGATCAGTCACGAGGTGCGCACGCCGGTCGGTTGCATTCACACGAGTTCGGATCTGTTGGATGAATTGTCCGCGGGTAAGGGGGCGGCGCTGGCGAATGTCGCGGAAATCTTCCGGCAGTCCTCGCGGGAAATTTCCCAGCTCATCGATCGCGTCAGCTTTGTGCTGCGGGCCTCGTCGGAGCCGGTGGCACCCGCGGCGATTGGAATGAGCGAGGTCGTGGTGCACGTGCTGCGGCAGTTGCAGGAGGAAATCCGCACCACCGGCGCCTCGGTGCGGCAACCGGATGGGTGGCCGGAGGTGGCCGGGGTGAGCCCATGGTTGCAAGTGATCTGGTGGAATCTCCTCCGCAATGCGCTGCAACACGGCGGCCCTGCGGCCCATGTGCGACTCACTTGGATCCGGGAAGATGGCGGCTACCGCTTTGCCGTGGTGGACCAGGGGGCTGGCGTCGATGCGGCGCAGCAGGCGGGACTCTTCGTGCCCTTTGATCAATTGCACGGTCAACGCACCGCGGGACTGGGTCTGTCCATCGTCCAGCGTCTCGTCGCGTTACAAGGCGGCACCTGCGCCTACCGGAGACTGCCGGATCACGGCACGTGCTTTGAATTTACGCTGCCGGCGGCCTGCGCCGACGCCTGAGCGCGCGCAAACGGACGCCTCGCCCTGCGAGCTATCGCGGTGCGCAGGTTGCAACTAGCTGGGCTCGAAGGCCGGCATAGGAGTTTCCCCTAAAGATAATACCGGGGGTGAACCATGGCTCCGGGGGTCGGACTATCGCCGGGTCGGAAACCCTCACCTAATCTTAATCCTAACGAACATGAAAATGATCACTGCTCCTCGTCTCGCCGGTATGGTCGCCCTTGGATCCATGCTGGTCTCCTTCGGCACCGCGCAAGTCACCGGCACCGTCAACTCGGCCACGAACGCCGCGACCAACGCCTCTGCTGCCGCCACCGCGGCCCAGAACGCGGCGGCTGCGACGCAGGCCGCGCAAAACGCATCGGCCTCCGCGGCGCAGAACGCCGCCGTCTCCGCGCAAAACGCGGCCGCCAACGCTGCGGCCAGCTCCCAAGCTGCCGCCAACAACGCCGCGAACTCCGCTGCTGATCAGGCCGCGCAGGCTTCCGCCGCCGCGAATGCGGCTGCCAATGCCGGCACCAACGCCGCTGGCTCGGTCGGACAGAACTCCGCCGCTGTTAACGGTGCGGTCTCGGGCGTTTCCGGCGTGCGCGTCGATCGCAACGGTGCCGTCATCGGTGGCAACGCCGGGGCCAACACCCACAGCAGCATCTCCGGTCAGAACGGCTCGCTGGTTAATTCCACCTCGGCCGGCATCAGCGCCACGCTGAGCAGCGCCGACACCGTCAGCTATATCAACTCGGCCAGCCACCAGACCCGCGATGCCGTGGCTTCCCAGGTGAATGCCCGCGTCGAGCAATCCGCCCGCGCCGTCGCCCAACTCCGCGGCGAAGCCCGCGAGCTGAAGGCCGAAGCGCGTGAGCAGTTCAACGCCGCCTACGACGCGGCCCGCGAGCGTGAAAAGAACCTCCGGGACAGCATCCGCGACGCCCGTCGTGCCGGTGCCGACACGTGGGCCCAGGTCCAGGCCAAGCTGGCCTCGGACTACGAAGCCTACGCCCAGGCCGTCGCCTCGGTTGAAACCTCGGCGCAAGCCTCGGGTGCCGTCAGCCGCTAAAATTAACTCCTCCATCCGGATGGGTCTCACGCCTCGGGAACCTGGTTTCCCGGGGCGTTTTTTTAAGGCCACCGCACCGATCACCAATCACCTCGAATCCGTCTCCCTGACACTACACCTATGAATGCTATTCTTCGCCTTGGATTTATCGCCGGGCTGCTGAGCCTCCCTGTGCTGCATGCGCAGGTGACCCCTCCTGTGACCAAGATGGGCACGGGCTTCGACTACAGCAGCGGCAGCTATGGTTTTGCGACCGATACTGAAGTCTGGTCCGTCCCGTTTTTTGTTTCCCACGACACTCACGACTGGTCGTTCCGGGCGAGCGTGCCCTACATCACGATCAAGGGCCCGGCCAGCGTGGCGGGCGACGTGGGCCCTGCGGTTGGCCTCCCCGGCCGTCCCACCAGCCAGTCTGAGTCGGGCTTGGGCGATACCGTGCTCGGCCTGAGCTGGCACACCAACCCGGATGCGGTTGACGCGTGGAAAGTGGATCTCACCGGTCGCGTGAAACTCCCCACTGCCGATGAAGGCAAGGGCCTCGGCTCGGGGGAAACCGATTACTACGCGCAGGTCGATTTCTACCGCACCTACGGCAAGCTCACCCCGTTTGGCAGCGTGGGCTATCGTTTCATGGGCACGTCGCCCAGGTATCCGCTCAAGGATGGTTTTTATGCCTCCGCCGGTGTGATCAGCCGGGTCGGGGCCGCGACGTCGATCGGCGCCGCCTACGACTGGCGCAGCAAGATCATCGATGGCGGTCCCAATGGATCCAATATCACGGCGTTGCTGATCCATGATGTGTCGGAAAGCTGGAACGTCGTCCTCTATGCCCTCAAGGGTTTTGGCGACGGCAGTCCCGACTTCGGCTTTGGCGGCCAGATCGGATACAAATTCTAAAAGCGCGGCCAACGCTCAACTTAATCGCACGGCCCACCAGCGAGTCTACGGACTTGGGGTGGGCTGTCTGTTTTTGCGTGGCGAGCCGAGGATCAATCGACTGCCACGGGCAGACGAATGATGAACTTTGCGCCCTGGCCAAGGCCGTCGCTTTCCGCGACGATGGTGCCGGATTGCAGCGCAATCAGGCGGCGGGTGAGCAACAGACCCAAGCCGAAGCCGCTCTGGGCCCGGCTGACGGAAGGGTTGGCGGGCGCGAACCGGTCAAACAGTTGCGAAAGAAATTCCGGCTCGATGCCTTGGCCGGTATCCATGACGCGGATCTCGACTTCGCCACCCTGAGGCTCGAGCACCACGTCGATGCGCCCTTCGCCGGGGGTGAACTTGAGGGCATTTTCCAGCAAATTTCCGATCGCCTGCTGGAGCCGGCGTTCATCGGCCCGGACGAGGCCGGCGCCCGGCGCGACGGTGAGTTCGAGTTGGACGCCATTTTCCACGGCGGCAGGGCGGGCGGCGGCCACGGCGCGTTGCAACAGCGGTTGCGGGTTGAGGGCCTTGAGGTCCAACTGCACGCGACCGGAGAGGATTTCCGCCATGTCGATCAAGCCATCGATCACCGCCTGCTGCTCGCGAATCGAGTCCTCGATCGCACCCAGCCCCTCGCGCAGCCGCTCGGCATCCGGCGGCGTGTCCGACGTGTTGAGGATCTTGGCCCACAGCAGGGCGGAGGAAAGCGGGGTGCGCAGTTCATGCGCCATGTGAGCAATGAGGCGCTCGGTGGCGGCGTCCACCAGCTCGCTAGCGGGGTTGGCGGGGCGGATTTTCTTCGCAACCGCGGTGGCCGCGGCAGGAGCGGGCGGGGGAGTGGTTTCTCGTTTCATGAGCTTGGTTCATGTTTTTGAGCCGGGGACATGGCACGTATGCGGCGCCGGTAAGGCGAGGCTTAACGGCTGGGGCATGACATAGGATAGTTGGAGGAACCGGCAGGTCAGCTGTCTTCCAACGTGACGCCGCGGGCCCAGAGAAATTCGACCAGCTGCCTGCGATTAAATTCCTGGAGAACGTGCGTGCCCCATTTCAGCACCGGCAGCGTCAGCGCAGGCGTGCGCCGTTTCAACCCGGCCGCGGCGGCCGCGTCCTGCTGCACGTCTTTCAAGCGGTAGTCGACGCCCGCGCCATCCAACAGCGTCACGGCCTGACGGCTGCGACGCGAACGCGAATCGATGTAAAGGATGGGTAGCGTCGACATGGAAGGATGGGTGGACGGAGCGGGTGGAGCGAAGTTGAAAAACCAGACAGGGGAACGCCTTGCCGGTTCGTGCCGGCGATCAATCGGGAGTCCGATTTTGAGCGAGGGCAAGGCGCGGTGAATTAATTCCAACCATCGCGATACCGCCGGGAACTTACATGAACCAAATGCAACTATCGCCGCGGTTATCCTTAATCTTTCATCTTCGCATGAACGCACACGTAACATTCACCCGCCGGGCCTTCGCGCCCATCATCGAGATGTGGGCTGCGTTTCTGGAGGAGGAAGCCGTCCTTGAGGAGTCCGGTTTTGAACCGGGCAACCTGGGAGAAGTGATGGATTTCAATCCACCGGTTCCGATTCCAGTTCGCGCCGCCGCGATCCACGGCGAACACTCGGCCTGATCCGGTCCGTCACCGTCCATCCGCGCCACCCGCTCGCCGGGTGCGAGGCGGTCGGCATCCGTTAGTTAGTTTTATGGGGCGACGCCCCGATGGATGCGACTGGGATCAGCCCCATTTCGCGAGGCCCGCTCGTGGGTTATCTTCCGACTTCAGCGATCCGCGGCTCAGAAACCTCAACCCATCACGCCGATGTTTAATCCAAAAATCCAAGACTTGAACGATCTCCTCATCGAGGAATTGAAGGATCTCTACAGCGCCGAAGCCCAGCTGGAGAAAGCGCTGCCCCGCATGACGGAGGCCGCCTGCGACAGCGGGCTGAAGGCGGCTTTTCAAAGTCACCACGAGCAAACGATCCGGCACAGCCAGCGGTTGGAGCAGATCTTTTCCTCGCTCAGCGTGCCCGCCAGGAAGCGGCATTGTCAGGCGATGGAAGGTCTCGTCGCCGAGAGCAAGGACGCCATCGGTGAAAACGCCCCGCCGAGCGTGCGGGATGCGGCGCTGATTGTGGCGGCACAAAAGGCCGAGCACTATGAAATCGCCGGCTACGGCAGCGCCCGCACGTTTGCGGACCTGCTCGGCCATATCGAGGTGGGCCGGTTGCTCCAGACCACGCTCGATGAGGAAGCCGCCTCGGACCAGCACCTCACGCTGCTCGCCCGTGCGCTGAATGTGCGGGCCAAGACAGCAGTGTCCGGCTGAAGCCGCCGAGTCTCAGGCGATGGCCTCGCTCTTGACCCACTGAATGGCGTAGCGCACGAGGTCGGCGCCTGAACCGAGGTGCAGCTTCAACTTCAGGTGCTCGCGGTAGGAGTCGATCGTCTTGACGCTCAGGTTGAGCTGAGTGGCGATTTCCCGCGTGCTGTAGCCGTTGCCGATCAGCTGGAATACTTCCATCTCGCGATCGCTTAACGTCTCGACGGGCGAAGCGGTGACATCGGGCCGGCGGTGGCCAACCGTCTGCTGCAACATGCGGGTTTTGATTTTGTCGCTGATAAAAAAATCGCCCTTCAGCACCGTGCGGACGGCGCTCAGCACCTTTTCACTGGCGTCCTGTTTCATCACGTAACCCATCGCGCCGGCGCGCAGGGCGCGCTCGGCATACAGCGTCTCATCATGCATCGACATGACCAGGATGCTGAGCTGCGGCTGCAGGGCCTTCAGGTTCTTGATGAGCTCCAGCCCGCTGCTCGTCTTGAGCGAGATGTCGATGATGGCCAGGTTGGGTTTCAGCTTCTGGATCAGATCGAGCGCGAGTGCGGCACTGGCGGCTTCACCGCAAACCTCGAGATCGGGCTCCCGGTTGATCAGGACGGCGATGCCCTGGCGCGTGATGGGATGATCGTCCGCGAGGAAAATCTTCTGCTTGGCGGAAGGGATGGCCGCCGGCGGGAGCGTTGGAATGGACGTGCGGGAAGCAGCAGAAGCGGCGGTTCTTTTCATGGGAGAAACAGGGACAGGCTGCGCTCATGAGCGGGGGAGATCGCGGTCGCAGCAGGGTGAATTTGAAAGACGGCGTGACTGGAAAGAATAATTCTGGACCCACGGATTTGGCATCGGTGCCGCACCGGGTTGTTTTATTTGGGGAAATCCCCACGCCTCCCGGTCCCAAAGCCCCACAGGCTGCCCATCAGGTGAAAATCCGCCGGCCAACGATGGGCATAGGGGAACTCCCTACGGGAAGTTTCGCGTCCTTGAAGGCGGATTACCCCCGATGTCACTCCGCGCGCCTTTGGCTTACTATGCTGGAGCAATGAGCACACCCCGAAACCGCTGCGTGAGCATGGCCGCCCTGGCTTTTATGCTGGGAACGACGGTGGCGGTCGCTGACGACGGACTGCCCTTTGCCTATCTGGGACCGGATATTCCTTCGCCCACGGAGCAGACGGCGGCAGATGGTGGCGGAGCGCTGGAGCGCGAGGCACGACGGTTTTTGACGAAGGCGGCCCGTTTTGGTTGGGAGAGCGCGCAGCTCTCGCAGTTGGCGATGATTCACGCGCCACGGTCCGACGTGCGCCGGTTCGCGGCGGAACTCGTTAAAAGCCACGAAGCGATGAACGAGGAGCTGGCCGAACTCGCGGAGCGCAAAGACGTGCGGCTGGCCGAGCGACCGGCGACCGATAGCCGCGAATGGACCGAGAAGGACGCGCAGGATTTTGAGGAGGACTATCTCGAGCGCATGATCGAGCTGCACCAAACCGCCGTCGAGTGGTTCGAAAGCACCGCGCAGCAGGAATCGGATAACGAAATTGCCGCTTATGCCGCGAAACACCTCCCGATGTTGCAGGAGCACTGGCGCATGGCCCGCGAACTCGCGGGCGCACCATGAATTTCCGGCCATGGTTCTGTCACTGACAGACGGGCCGGATCGGACGGGTAAAAGCAAATGGCGGGCCCTTGTGGTAGAGGGCCCGCCAATACCCGACTCGCGTTGAAGCGGGAGTGGTTTTGGAAACCGCAACGATGGCGCAGGATTTTTCAGGTAACCGGAAGGTTTCTTGGTATCGGCCGGCACCATGGCCGGTAACGCCGGACTATTACGGCAGCCCTTTCCTGATGCTGCTTAACTTACTGCCTACACGTTATCTGGTCACCCGGGCCGCCCGGGCTTACGGGTTTATGGATCCGATCAGCTTGCTGGCGAAGCTGCGGAGCTTTGCGCAACCCTCCGAGGTGGGGGAGCCGATCGAGTTGCTGCGCGCAGGGATGATCTTCCACGCCCGCGGGCTGGTGAACACCAAGGCCATCCAAAACAACCTCGACTGGGTCTGGCCCTACTGGGTGGAGCGGCAGTTCAATCCCTCGGACGACTCGTTCATCCCGCGCGCCTTTTCGTTCAGTCACATCAATCTCACGCATCGCAACTGGACCGCGGTGGGACTGCCGGATGTGGGTTACTACCCGATCGTCGACCCGCGGGGGTTGGTCACGCCGCTCTACAACGGCTGGTCGCTCGATTTCTGGTTTGTGCCGGCCGAAGGGGCCGTGCTGCTGCCGTCGAAACTGGACGAGTTTCTGCAGACGCTCGAGTGCACCGCGGAGAAGCTCGAGGTGATTTCCCTGGCGCGCTGGTCGCAAGCGATGATCGCGAGCCATGTGTCGTTGGAATTGGAAGAAGGCGCACCGGTTTGTTGCATCGACGTGCGATTGCCGGATGGTGCGGACGGCTGGCTGGCGGTGGCCCTGCGGCCCTACAACCCCGAGGGCATCAGTTTTGTGGACCGGATCGATCTGCTGGAGCCGGCACCGGGCTGGCGGGTGAATGGCCGGCATCCGATCCACTTTGACCGCACGCCGGTCCGCCAGGTGCTGTCCACTTACAAGGAAGGCGACGTCATCCAGCGGCGAAATGACGCGAACACCGTATCGTCGGTGGTGTGTCCCGTGGGCATGGCCACGGGGTTGGCGCTTTTCCCGGCGGCGGATGTGCACCGCCGCTCGTTGAAGTTGCGGGTGCCGATTTTCGACGACTACGAACCAAAGCGCCGGCCGGTCTTTGCCGCGACGCCCGGCTGGTCCACGGCCCTGGCGCCGCTCGCGCGCCTGCGCGTGGGTGATGAGGCGATTCAGCGGCTCTACGACCTTGCGATCTCGACGCTCGTCCTGCTCACGCCGGGCGAGGTTTATCCCGGTCCGTATACTTACAAGCGCTTCTGGTTCCGCGACGCGGCCTTCATTCTCAACGCCCTGCTCACTGTCGGCGGCGTGGGCCGCACGCGCCGCACGCTGGGCGAGTTTGCCCCGCGCCAGCGCCGCGACGGCTATTTTCTTTCGCAGGAGGGCGAGTGGGACTCCAACGGCGAGGCGATCTGGATGTATCACCGCTTCGCGCTGCTCACGGGCGAAAAACTTCCGCCAGAGTGGCTGGCTGCGATCAAAAAGGGCGCACGCTGGATTCAGCGCAAGCGTCTGCCGCGCGATTCGCAAAGCCCGGGCGCCGGTTTGTTTCCCGCGGGCTTCAGCGCGGAACATCTGGGACCCAACGATTTTTATTACTGGGACGATTTCTGGGGCGTGGCGGGTTTGCGCTGTGCCGCGGACCTCGTGGAAAGCACGGACGCCAAACAGGCGGCGGAGTATCGCCGCGAAGCGGACGATTTTCTCGCCGTGATCGAGCGCTCGGTGCCCGCCGGGCCGCAACGGCGCTTTCCCGGGGCGATGCCGGCGGCGCCGACGCGCCGGATGGACTCGGGTGCGGTTGGCTCGCTGGTCGCCGATTATCCGTTGCAGATTTTCACGCCCGGCGACGACCGCATGCTCCGCACGGCGCGCTACCTCGACGAGCACAGCAGCCATGCCGGCGGATTTTTCCAGCACATGATCCACTCCGGCATCAATCCCTACCTGACGCTGCACCTCGCGCAGGTGTGGCTGCGGGCCGGCGAGCCGGAGCGTGTCTGGGCCATGATCGAGTGCGTGGCGCGGTTTGCCTCGCCCACGGGGCAGTGGCCCGAGGCGATTCACCCGCGCACTGGTGGCGGTTGCATGGGCGACGGCCAGCATACGTGGGCGGCGGCCGAGTGGGTGATGCTGATCCGCAATTGCTTTGTGCGGGAGGAAGGCGACGCGCTCGTGATCGCCTCCGGCATCCGGCCGGAGTGGTGGCAGGATGCGCCGGCGAGCCTGGGCCCGATCCTCACGCCTTTCGGCCCGGTCACCGTGCAGGTCGCCGCCATGGCCGAAGGAGCCACGGTGCGCGTGCAAGGCGAGTGGCGGAAGGATGCGCCGCGCCTGCAAATCCGTCTGCCAGGATTTTCTCCACAGGAATGTCTCCCTGCGGGAACGAAGGCCATATTTCAGCTGACCAGTGCCACATGAAAATTTGCATGATGACGAACACCTACCTGCCGCATGTCGGCGGTGTGGCGCGCTCGGTGAGCACCTTCTCCGAGGAGTTTTGCAAGCGTGGCCACCAAGTCCTCGTGATCGCCCCGACCTTCGACGGCGAGCCGCCGCCGCGCAAGCAGGAGCGTATCGTCGAGCGGGTGGCTGCGATGCAGAAATTCAACGGCAGCGATTTCTCGGTGCGCCTCCCACTCGCCGCCACGCTGTCGACGCGCCTCGACGCCTTCGAAGCCGATGTCATTCACGCGCATCATCCCTTTTTGCTCGGTGATACGGCGCTCCGCGTGGGCGCCACGCGGAACGTGCCGGTGATCTTCACCCATCACACCCGCTACGAGGACTACACGCACTACGTGCCGTTTGATTCGCCGACATTGAAGGAAATCGCGATCAACCTTTCCACGCAGTTCGCCAACCTGTGCGAAGGCGTCATCGCCCCGAGCGAGAGCATCGCGAAACTCATCAAGAAGCGCGGCGTGGTCTCGCCCATCGCGGTGGTGCCCACAGGGGTCGATGTTGCCGGCTTTGGCTCGGGCAAGGGCGCGCGCGCCCGCCAGCGCTTCAAGATTCCCGCGCGTGCCTTCGTGGTCGGTCACACCGGCCGGCTCGCGCCGGAGAAAAACCTCGGTTACCTCACGAAGGCGGTAGCGCTCTTTTTGAAAAAGACGCCCAACGCCTACTTCCTCGTCATCGGCGGCGGACCGTCCGAGGAGAAAATCCGCCAGATCTGCGCCAAGCACGGCGTGGCGGACCGCCTGATCATGGCGGGCAAGCATACAGGAGCGGCGTTGCACGATGCGTTCAACGCGATGGAT
The DNA here is from genome assembly GCA_964525935.1 of uncultured Opitutaceae bacterium. Classification (GTDB taxonomy): domain Bacteria; phylum Verrucomicrobiota; class Verrucomicrobiia; order Opitutales; family Opitutaceae; genus UBA2377. The sequence goes on from CAZGJZ010000006.1 coordinate 166,678, forward strand.
GTGTTCGCCTTTGCTTCGTTCAGCGAGACGCAGGGCATGGTGATCGCCGAGGCGATGGCCGCGGGCGTGCCCGTGGTGGCGCTCAAGGCCAATGGCGTGGTCGAGGTGGTTCGCGACGGGGAGAACGGCCGCCTGCTGCCTGCGCGCACCCCGGCGGAGAAATTCGCCGCCTGCCTCGCAGAGCTGCGAGCGGCACCGGCCACGCGCCGCAGGTTTTCGCGGGCGGCGAAGGTCACGGCGAAAAGTTTTTCCAAAGAACACTGCGCCGGGCTGGCGTTGCAGTTCTACACCCAAATCCGGAAGGCGACGCGCAAGGAGCGCCAGCTGACCGAAGCCAGCGTGTGGGGCACGCTGGGCCAGCGCCTCGCGATGGAATGGGACCTGCTCAGCCAAAAAACGCAGTCCATCATCACCGCACTCAGAGGCGAGCCGGAGGCGAAAGCTTCCTGACGCCGCCATGTTTGCGCACCTCGAAGCCTATGCCCACCGGCTCCGCCGCCGCCTGAGCCGCAGCGAGTGGGCGATCCGCAACCTTGGCCTGACGCCTTCGGAAGGCACCAGCGAAGAGCCGGGCGTGCTCTTGATCCAGATCGACGGACTCGCCCGCAGTCAGCTCGAGCACGCCATCGCAAAGGGCCGCATGCCGTTTCTCCGCCGCCTGCTGAAAAGCCGGAGCTACGAGAAACACACGTTTTATCCCGGCATCCCCACGACGACGGCGGCGGTGCAGGCGGAACTGTTTTACGGCAAACGCAGCGCGGTGCCGGCGTTCAGCTTTTACCGCCGCGATAAAAAAGAACTCGGCCGGATGCTCTATCCAACGTGGGCGAAGGACTACGAGACGGAGTGCGGCGAGCAGGCCGAGGGTCTGCTGCGTGGCGGCAGTTCGTGGTCGAATATCTACACCGGCGGCGCCGGACAGGCGGAGGCGCATTTTTGCGCGGCGAGCAATGCGCTGGGCGATATGTGGGAGACGGGCAAGATCCGGAATATATTTGTCTTCCTCGTGCTCCATTTTCCCAGCGTTTTGCGGATCATCGGCCTGTTGGTGGTCGAGACGGCGATCGCGCTCTGGGATGCCATCGTGGGCATCTGGCACGGACAGGCGGCGGGGCATGAGTTCTTCGTCGCGGCCTCGCGTGTGTTTGTGAGCATCGGCCTGCGGGAGCTGGTAACGATGGGCTCGGCGGTCGATCTCGCGCGCGGTCTGCCCATTATCCATGTGAATTTTCTCGGCTACGACGAACAGGCGCACGGCCGCGGGCCGGGTTCGGTTTTCGCGCACTGGTCGCTGCGCGGGATCGACCGGTCGATCAAGGCGCTTTACCGCGCCGCGCACCGCTCGCCGCGCCGCGATTACGCCGTGTGGATTTTTTCCGATCACGGACAGGAGCGCACCCGCTCCTTCGCGACGGAGTTTCCCGGCGGCATCGAGTCGATCATGCGCGATTGCTACGACACGGCGCGCAAGCGCGACCGGGCCTGGCGGGCGCGGTCGCAGCGCCGCGACTATTCGCTCTGGCTCGGACGCGGCCCGTGGTCGAATCGCCGGCTGGAGCGCCTCCGAGCGAGGGATACGCTCACGTCGGAGGAGCAGGAAACCTTCACGGTGGTCGCGGTCGGCCCGGTGGGGCATGTTTATTTCGGAAAGCCACTCGATGACGAACAACGCATCGCGCTGGCCAAACGCCTCGTGAGCCAGGGTGGGGTGCCGGGTGTGCTGGTGAAGCAGAGCGACGGCACGATCACCTGGTTTCATGCGCAAGGCGCCACCGCGGTTCCAAGCGAAGTTCCGGCGATGCTGACGCATCCGGAGCCGATGCGGGAGGAGATCGCCAAGGACCTCGCGGAGTTCTGCGCGAATCGCGATGCCGGCGATTTGATTTTGCTCGGCTGGTCGCCGGGCGGCGGCACCTGGACCTTTGCGCCTGAGCGTGGTGCGCACGGTGGATTGGGGCACGACGAGACGCAGGGCTTTGTTCTGCTGCCGGTGCGCACCCCGCTGCCGCCGGGCACAAAGCATTTTATCCGGCCGGCCGCCCTACGGCAGGCCGCGCTGTATCATCTCGGCCGGGAAAAACTGGTGCGCCCGCCGCGCGAGCCGGTTGAGGTGCCTGATCCGATGGCGCGGATCATGACTTACAATGTGCACAGCTGCAGCGGCACCGACGGACGCATTTCACCGCGCCGGATTGCCCATATCATCGAGGCACAAATGCCGGACATTGTGGCGCTGCAGGAGATCGATCTGGGCCGGCAGCGTTCCCGGGCGGAGGATCAGGCGGCGCTCATCGGGCAGTTGGTGGGGATGCATCACGAATTCTGCCCGACCGTGACACGCGACAAGGAGCACTACGGCCACGCGCTGTTCAGCCCATGGCCAATGGAGGTCGTGAAACGTGCCCGGCTGCCGGTTGCGCCGGGAAAGGCGTTGTGTGAACCACGGGCGGCCCTCTGGGTGCGCATCAATGTTGCTGGACGCATTCTCAACGTCGTGACGACGCATCTCGGGCTCGGTTGGAACGAAGGCGTGGCGCAGGTGCGCGCGTTACTCGGCGAGGAATGGCTCGGCGCGATCCCGCCCGATGAGCCGGTGGTGCTCTGCGGCGACTTCAACCTGTCGCCCGGCGGTGCCGGCTACCGCCTGTTGGCGTCGCGGCTGCGCGATGCGCAGGTTGGCGTCAAAGGCCACGTGCCGTTGCGCACGTTCAGCACGATCCGGCCGTTCATGCGCATCGATCATGTCATGCTCTCGCCGCACTTCGACGTGAAGGGCGTCAGCGTGCCCCGCAACGATCTCACGCGGGTTGCTTCCGACCACTTCCCGCTGGTGGTTGATCTCCAAGTGCTGCCCGTATCCGCCGAAACGCCCACCACGACACCGACAGAATCAGCGTCGCGTAGGCCAGCATCAGCAGTCCCCAGCCCAGCGTGAGCTGGTGGCTCTGGCCGCCAAGGACGACGGCGATGACGGAGCGCGCGGCATGCATGGGCAGACAGATGCCGAGGAAAAGCCGCAGCGGCACGCCGAGGAGCGGGAGCGTGTAATTTTGTGCGAAGTAAGGTGCGCCCGGGATCAACATGGTGAAAATCGTCACCGGCACGTGGGCACCGGCGGGGATGCGCTCGCGGATTTTCTTAAGCCGCCGCTCAAAAAACCGCCGCTGCCAGTGCACCAGCCCATAGCTGGCGAGCATTTGCAAAAAAATGGAGAGCCACACGAGGGCGAGGCCCAAAGGAACGCCAAAGCGCACGCCGGCGGCCACGTGGAGCGGGCTCGCAGGAAAGCCGAGGAGCGGCAGCAGCGTGAGCAGGATGAAGGCGGCGCCGCCGTTCAGTTGCTGGGCCTTGGCCCGCACGGCGTCGAGATCCAGCTGGCCATAGAGGAGGGCCAGGATGACGATCACCGTGGCGATGATCACCCAAAAGCGGGTGGAGCGATAGAAGGCGGGAGACTTTGATTTCCGCTTGGGCACCCGGAGTGGACCCCGATTCAGCCGGGCGGTTCGCGACCAAACGATCCACGTAGCGCGCGGATCAACAATCCTTGGGATCAAGTCCGGCTACTTTTTGGCGTGCGCTCGCGGGGAGCTTTTTTCCGAGGAATGATGCTGATCTGCCCATCCGGCTCGAGGTAGCAGCACTTCACGTCCGCCAGTTGGTCGATGCCCTGCAGGCGCATCTGACTTTGCAGTTCATCCATCGTGATGAGTTCGTGCCGCAGGTTGCGGCGTTGCACCACGCCATCGCGCACCAAGGTGAGCGGCGCAGGCTGGAGCAGGCGGGCGACGAGCGGGGAGCGAAAGCTCAGCCAGTCGATGGCGTAACTCCAGCCGGCGATGGTGCCCACGAGCACAATGGCTTCGGTCAGCGAGCGGTATTCCCCGGCCATGCCATTTTGCGAGGCGTCGGCGATCAGCACCACGAGGAGCAGATCGGCGAGGGACAAGCCGCCGGCGTCGCGGCGTAGAAAACGAAAGAGCAAAATTAACCCGAGGTAAATGACGGTGCCCCGCACCACGATCTCAAGGAGCGAGCCCGAGGGGAACCACAGGGAATGCCAGAATGTGTTCGAAAAAATGCTCATGGAAAGCGGAAGAGACAGGAGATGGATCAACGTCAAGGCGCAGCCCCCGGGACATGGCCGCGCAGGCCGGACGATTTACTTTTCCCGAACCTTGTCGGCCCGGATGTCCACCGGGGCGCGAGGATGCGGGCTATTGGGCGTGGACGGTTCGCCGGGCGGAGGCTCGGGCACGCGCAGGGGAGGCTCGCGCGGTGGCACGATCGGCTGCGATTTGCGTTGGGTCACAGGATGGCCGGGCGTCCCTGGACTACCCGCAGGGCGCGGCGGGGTGTGCGGTGAATTTGCCATGGAGGCACTGACACGATGATTGGGTCCCGGTTCTCGTGCCGGATGGGAGAGGCGGGAGGGAATCTGCGCCACGCCTCGAACCCGTGGCCGGTCCCGCGGTCGAAGCAGGATGACTTTGCGCCATGCGGTTTCCGCCCTCGCCTTGGGGTTTGCCATCCTGCCGGGCGCGGTGGCTGTCGAAGTGCCCCCGCTGCTTCAAGCCGCGGTGGATAACTGGGTCGCCGGCAAGCAAGACGTGGCCTTCACCCAGCGCACTCGCATCCTCAACGACACCGGCGGAGTCAAAGAAGAGCGCCTCGAGCGCTACGATCCCTCACTGCCGGACGACAAGCGCTGGCACCTCCTTGAGGTCGACGGCAAGCCGCCTACCGCCGGGCAGCGCGTCGCGATTCAGGACCAGCGCAACCGGAAGCCGCGTAAGAAAGCCACGCGAGCGCCGGGGGAAATCCTGGACTTCCAGCGAGCGACGGTTTCCACGGAAAACGCCCGGACGGTCACCTACGAAGTGGCCGTGCGCCCCGAGGCGGCGCGACTCGTGCAGACGGAGAATATCCTCCTGCTGATCACGGTGGGCCGGGAAAGCCAGGCGGTGGAGGGCGTCACGGCCCGGTTGCGCGATACGGTGCGCGTGGCGTTGGGACTGGCCCGGATCAACGACGTGGATTTGGACCTTTCGTTTGATCCGCCGGATGACCCGGGTTCGGCTAAAAACAAGCAGACGCACGACGAAGCTGAACCCAATGGCACGGCACGGGCTTCCATCACGAAATTGGGCCGGCAGATGGAACTCGAGTGGTGGGACTTCAAGCGCGTTGAAACCTATCGCGGCCAGCGGGTGTCGGCGACGGAGCGCGCGAAATAGTCGCAGTTCCGCCGGGAGATTGGCCGCCGGCGAGAACCAGCAGGGCATCTGGCTGTCGGTGGAATCGTCCCGCTTCCAGAACTGCCGCTGCCATGAAAATCACCGTAGGCCATCTCAAACGTTATCACCAGATCGCGCGCCTGCTCTGGAAGTATGGCCGGTCCGATCTGGTCAAACAGATGGAGCTGCCCGAGGACGAACCCGGCCAGACGCCGGAGGTCGTCGTCGAGGATGGTGCGCCGGAACGGCTGGCCGATGATCTCGAGGCGATGGGCCCGACCTTCGTGAAACTCGGCCAGGTGCTGGCGGGGCGCGCCGATTTGCTGCCGGATAGTTATGTCGCCGCGCTGGCCCGGCTGCAGGATCGCGTGAAGCCGTTTCCCTATGCCGAGGTCGAGCAGATCGTGATGAACGAGCTCGGCGTCCGCATCTCCAAGGCCTTTTCCTATTTCAACCCCGAGCCGCTGGCCGCGGCTTCGCTGGGCCAGGTGCATCTCGCGGCGTTGCGCGATGGCCGCGCGGTCGTCGTCAAGGTCCAGCGGCCCAGCATCCGCCGGCAGATCACCGAGGATTTCGAGGTGCTGGAGGAAATCGCGAAGTTCCTCGATGCGCACACCGAGGCCGGCCGGCGTTACCGCTTTGCCACGGTGCTGGAGGAGTTCCGCACCACGATCCAGCAGGAGCTCAACTATGAGCAGGAGGCCAATAATCTCGTCACGGTCGGCGAAAACCTGCGCGAGTTTGAATTGATCCAGGTGCCGCAGCCGGTGGCTGATTACAGCACGCGCTCGGTGCTGACGATGGATTACGTGCGCGGCCGGAAGATCACTTCGCTCGGCCCGCTCTCGCGGCTGGAAATGGATAAACGCCCGCTGATCGAGGAGCTGTTCCGCGCCTACCTGAAACAGGTGATCATCGACGGCCTGTTCCACGCCGATCCGCATCCGGGCAATGTCTTCCTGACGGATGACGGCCGCATCGCCCTGCTGGACCTCGGCATGGTGGGTCACACGGCGCCCGGCATGCAGGAAAACCTGCTCAAGCTCCTGCTGGCCGTCAGCGAGGGCCAGAGCGACACGGCGGCCGAGCTGGTCATCAGCATCAGCGAAAAGAACGGTGAACCCCATCTTCCGGATTTCCGCCGCCGCGTGCGGCAGCTGGTGGTGCAAACCCAGGACGCCTCCCTTCAGCAAATGAAGGTGGGGCAGTCGCTCATCGCCGTGAACCGCGCCGCCAGCCAGTGCGGGTTGTTTGTGCCGAGCGAGCTGGCCTTGCTGGGTAAAACGCTGCTCCAGCTCGACGAGGTTGGGCTCACCCTGGATCCGGAGTTCGATCCCAATGCGGCGATCCGGCGCAACGCGACCGAGTTGATGTCGCGGCGCATGACGCGCAGTGCGATGCAGAGCAGCGCGCTCAGCTCGATCCTGGAGATGAAAAATTTCATGGGCGCTCTGCCGGTGCGGCTCAATAAGATCATGGATGCCGTCGCGGAGGGCGGGGTGGAGGTCAAGGTGAAGGCGGTCGACGCCAAGATGGTCGTCGATGGCATGCACAAGATCGCCAATCGCATCACCGCCGGCGTCATTCTGGCGGCACTCATCGTCGGCGCTTCACTGCTCATGCGCGTGCAGACGTCATTTCAAATCTTCGGCTACCCCGGGCTTGCGATTCTGTGCTTCCTGGCGGCCGCGGGCGGAGGCTTCTGGCTGTTGCTGAATATCTTCATGCACGACGAGAAAGTCCTGCGGAAGCCACCGCGTTGAAACTCAAACCCCTCCGCCCATGTTCACCGCTGCTAAAAACCACCTCGCGAGCAAGGCCGCCCGGCTTTACGCGAACAACCTGATCGGCCGTTACGCGGAGCTGCAGGAACTCTACATCGACTCACAAAAGAAGACCATCGACCTCGTCTGCGCGCTGCGCGGCGAAACGGAGCCGGTGGTCGTCAGAGTGGGGCAATACACGCTCTCCAAGGACGGCGAGAACACCTTCATGCGGATAGCGCAGTGCACGTGCTCCCGGCCCTGGATTCAGGGCTTGGTCGAGGACTTCGTTCAAGGTCAGCCGATTCCGGTGCCTTCATGGGCGGTCGTGGCGCTGTGAAGCCGCGAATGACGCCTCGGGTTTGAGGAAGCCTAGGCCCAAAGGTTGCGGGGAATTATAACCGCGCCCTCAACCTCACCGGAGTATGCCATCCCGTGCGGGGTCGTTTCGATCAGGACCTCCGACAAAACCAGCTCAAGGGGTTTCGCGAAAGCCGGGTAGGTGATCACCACGCTCGGGCCCAACTGGGTGTTATCCGTGACGACGGCATCGCAAACCACGCGCACGGTCAGGTTTTGGCTGATCAGGCAAACCGTGATCTTTTGGCCGATGGGGAAGATGCGGGGCATGGCGTTGAAATCCGGGGTTAAAGAGACAGCGCCTGGCTGGGTTCGTCAAACGAGTGGACCGGGAGTGCGTGCTCAGGCGCCCGGCTGCCATGCTCCTGAAGCGGTCGCGATTTACCGGGGCGACTGATGCGAGGTGAACCCGGGCATGTGGATTTCCCTTCAATTTCCGCAGATCAAAACTGCGAGCGGAAAACGCCGCAGACGTGGTCGGCGATGCGGATGTAGAACGGGCGGTTGCGGAACTCCTCGAGCAGGATGGGACGCGATTTACTCACGTCGTCTTCGAACACCTTCAGAAGCGTGCGCGCCACGGCGGGGTCGATCACGTTGAGCGCGTCCTCGTCATTGATGCTGAACGAGCGGTTGTCGAAGTTGGCTGACCCGACGGTCGCATAGACGCCATCCACCACCATCGTCTTGGCGTGATACATGGCCGGCAGGTATTCGTAGAACTCGACGCCGGCGGCGAGCAGGCTGCCCCAGCGCGAACGGGAGACGGAACGGCCAAACTTGGAATCATTGATCGCCGGCACGACGACCCGCACGCGCACGCCGCGGGCCCGGGCCTGGAGCAGCATCTCGATGGCGAGGTCGTCGGGCACGAAATAGGCATTGCCGATCTCGATGGATTTGCGGGCGGCCGCGATGGCGCACAAGTAGGCCATGCGGATGTTTTCCAAGCCTTCGCCCGGCCCGCTCTTGATGCACTGCGCGCGGCTGTCGCCGGCGATGATGGGCTTGGGAAAATAGCCCGGCCCCAGCAGCAGGCTTGAGGTCGTCTGCAGCCAGTTGGTCGCAAAGATGGCCTGCATCTGCAGGACCACGGGGCCCTCGACCCGCACCTGCGTTTCCCGCCAGCGATCGGGGGAATCCGCATTGCCCAGCCATTTGTCGGCGATGCACATGCCGCCGGTAAACCCGATGCGCCCGTCGACGATCAGCAACTTGCGGTGCGTGCGATGGCTGATGTTGGGCTTGATCTGATACCAGTGCTCACGGCCATAAGTCAGGATCTCGATGCCGGCTTCCTTCATGCGGTCGCGGTCCTCGCCGCGAAATTTCAGCGTGCCCATGCCGTCGATGATGACGTGGACCTTCACGCCGGCGCGCGCGCGCTCGGAGAGGGCGACGATGAACTCCTCACTGATTTTTCCCGGTTCCCAGATATAGGTTTCAAAGGTAACGGTATATTTCGCCTCGCGAATTGCCTTGAGCATCGCGGGGAAGAATTTGTCGCCGTTGACCAGGGTCTCGATCGAGTTGCCGGTGGAGAAATCCGCGCCCAGCAGCGGGCCGATGGCGTTGGCGAAGGCGGGTGATTCCGGACCGTAGGAACCGACCTCGATCGGCACCTGGAGGCGACGCGCGGAGCTCCACCAGAAATAGCCGCCGAGAAACAGCACGACCCAGAATAGAATCCACCAGCGCGAGCGACGCGGCCGGCTCACGGGGTTGGGCCGGTCGGGCGCATCTTCGGAGGCGAGGGGAGCGGGCGGTTTCTTTTCCGAGGTTGAAGACATGGCGAGATGGGGTGTGGCCTGAAAATCTGGACCCACATTGCCTCCACCGGTTCCGACCCTGCCGCCCGCCTTGGTTTCATTCGTGCCTGCCCGCCAAAAGGATGGACGCGCGCGCACTGCGGACGGTTTTGGCGGTCTGTGCTGGCTCAGCTTCTGCTCCTGTATGAACAAATCCCCGACCAAATCGCGTTTCGCCACAGCCGTCCGGGCCAAGACGCCCGCCCGGCTGAAGCGCATGTCGCGTCAGGAAGTTTATTACCTGATCGCGGGCATCGTCCTGCTGGTGATTGCCGCCGTGGTGGCGATCCGCCTCTCGGATCAGGTCGATTGGAAGGCGCTGAGCCAGAGCATGGCGGAATTCAACCCGGTGGTGGCCGTGTTGCTGATGGCGGTGCTGCCGTTGACCGGTTTTCCGATCAGCGTCGTTTACCTCGCGATCGGCGCCCGCTTTGGTCCGCTCGCCGGATTTCCCATCGTCGTGGGGATCACCGCGTTTCATCTGGGCGCCACGTATTGGATTACGCGCAGCTTCCTGCGGAAACCGCTCGACCGGCTGATTGCGCGCAAGGGCTATCACCTGCCGGAAATCCGGCCGGGCGAGCACGCGGGCGTTGGCTTGCTGGCTACGTTGATTCCGGGGCTGCCTTATTTCGTGCGTAACTACCTGCTCGCGCTGACGGATATTCCGCTGCGCGTGATTTTCTGCGTCTGCCTGCCCGCTTATGTGGCGCGTTCCTATGTCACGATCATGATCGGCGACCTCGCCAACGACCCCGACACGCACCAACTCGTGCTGCTGGCGTTCGTCTACGTGCTCAAGCTGGGGATTTGCGCCTACATTGTCTGGCGCCTGCGCCGGCGCCGGCATGCGGCGCGCACGGTCCACGCGAAATAAGTTTTTTCCTCCCGCACCGGGAAGGAAATTGAGGGTCAAGCTTGGTCCAGCCACCGCGCATCATGCCCCACACCGCGCATCCACCCCGTCAACGCCGTCCCATGAAAAAGACCTTTGCCCGCTCGCTCAAAAGCAAGTGGCAGGGATTGAAGAAAGGTGCACCGGGCGAGCGTTTCCAAGCCGCCTACGCCCATGCGCGTCGCCGCCGCCAGACGACGCCGCTCTGGCAACGCGCGGTGCAGTTTGGCCTGGCGATGGTCGCGTTCGCGCTGGGCGTGATTTTCGCGGTGATCCCGGGTCCGGCGGTCGTGTTCTTTGCCTTGGCCGGCGCGTTGCTGGCGACCGAGTCACGCGCCGTGGCGATCGCGCTCGACTGGATTGAGCTCCGACTGCGTGCCCTTGGCCGCTGGGCAAAACGACATTGGAAACGGTTGGGCCTGTTCGGCCGGATCGTCGTGGTCATGCTGGGGACAATCGTCGCCCTCGCAGCGGCGGCGTTCATGGCTTGGATGCTGTTCCTGAGGTGAGTTTGCACCGGACCGACCGGTGATACCATGGACCTGCTCTCGCCCGAACCCTTCTGGCCCGTGCGCGATGGCATTCCGGCCACCTATGCGCCGCTGGATCGCGATGTGCACTGCGATGTGGCGATCATCGGCGGCGGTATCACGGGCGCGTTGGTCGCCTGGGAAATGGCGGATGCGGGCGTCGATGCAGTCGTGCTCGACCGGCGGGAGGCGGCACACGGCAGCACCGCGGGCAGCACGAGTTTGCTGCAATATGAAATAGACGAGCCGTTACACCGTCTCGCGCGACACCTCGGGCCCGACCGGGCGATCCGCAGCTACCGGCGTTGTCGCGATGCCATCGATGGGATCGCGGACTTGGTGAAACGCCTACGGCTCGACTGCGGGTTCATGCGCAAACCGAGCCTGTTGCTGGCGAGCCAGGCCGCGCATCTGCCGCAACTTCGGCGAGAGTTTGCGGCCCGCCGCGAGGCTGGATTTTCCGTCGATTGGTGGTCGCGCAGCCGGCTCGCCCGGAGCAGCACGCTGCCGCAAAGCGCGGCGATCTTTTCGCAGGACGGCGCGCAGGTGGATGCCTACGCGCTGAGCCACGGCCTGCTGGCGGCGGCGCAGCGGCGTGGCGTGTCGATTTACGAGCGCACATCGGTGACGCGAACCCGGTTTCGATCACGCGGCGTGGAATTGAAAACATCGCGTGGCTGCACCGTGCGGGCGCGCCGGCTGGTGATCGCCGCCGGCTACGAGGCCGGGGCATTTTTGCCCGAGCCAGTCACGGCGCTGCACAGCACCTACGCGATTGTCAGCCATCCGGTGCCACGTTTTTCCGGCTGGCCGGCGGATCGCTGCCTGATTTGGGAAACGGCGCGGCCTTACGTTTACCTGCGCACGACGGAAGACGACCGGATCATCATTGGCGGTTACGATGAGCCATTTCGCGATCCGGCGGCGCGCGACCGGCTGCTCGGCGCCAAGAGCGCGGCACTGCAGCGACGCTTCGGGCAGCTTTTTCCGCGGATCGAGTTTGAATTGGCCGGCAGCTGGGCCGGGACCTTTGCGGCGACGAAGCACGGGCTGCCTTACATCGGCAGTCACCCGGAGGTGCCGCACACGTGGTTTGCGCTGGGCTACGGCGGCAACGGCATCACTTACAGCAAGCTCGCGGCGGAGTTGATCCGCGACCAGCTGCTGGGACGTCCGAATACGGACGAGACGCTGTTTGGCTTTGGCCTGCGGCCGGGCCGCGAAGCCTGAGGCAGCGGTCGTTCAGGCGGCGGCGGTGCCGTCGGGCCAAGAGAACGGTGCGCCTGACGTATTGCCGGCCGATAGCATTTGCTTCAGGGGCAGACGGACCTGGCCGGTTTTGCGGGGTGTGATCTGGCGAATCTGTCGGATCAGGTCGCGGCCCAAGGTGCCCAGGGCGCGGAGATGCGTGCGGGCGAGCGTGGCGACGGCCAGATCATGCCGGGCGAGGGCGGTGGCTTGCAGCCGCGTGTAGTTGGCGACGGTGAGGCGGAGGAGCGCGTAGTCGTCGCGCAACATGGCGGAGAGTTCGCGGGCGCGTTCCTTGCCGACAAAAACCAGAAAGCGGGCGCCGAAGCGCGCACTCGAATTTTTTAACTCATCGTGTCCAGCGGGGTGAGAGGCCAGCAGGCTGGAAAGGTGGGCGGTGTGCTGGTGCAGGGTCTCGAGCGCACGGTCGGCGAGCCGCTTCAGGCCGCTGCGCCGTTGGACGCAGGATTCGAGCTGCTGGCGGTCAATGGCCTCGATGAGGTAGCATTGCAGCAGGCAGGTTTCAGCGAGCTGGCCGCAGAGGGCCTCGGGGGCGGGAGTGGAAGAGTTCATGGGCGAAATGAAAAGGGAAGTTGGGTCGACAAAGGGAACCGGCAGAGGTTGCGGATAAATTGTTACGTTTTCGTGATGAGAACGTAGCGACGAGGCGACGATGCGCCCGGTATCGCGATCACTCGTCCTGCGCGATGCCGACGGGCGAGAACTCGCCAAGCGCGGCGTTGCACTTTTCCTGGCAGCTCCGGCAGGTGCGGGCGCAGATTGCGCAGTGCTCGTGGTGGGCCGCGTGGGCGGAACACGCATCGGCACAGGCCTGGCAGGCGAGCACGCACGCATGGAGCTGGGCGTGGAGCACGGCGGCGCCGGAGGACGTGCGGCGCACGAGGAGGCCGGCGGTCACGCCGCAGATGGCGGCGCAGTCGAGGTCCTGGCGGATGCACGTGCGGAGCATTTCCGGTGATTCCTCGGCGAGGCAGGCGTCGGCGCAGGTGAGGCAAACCTGTTCGCAAAGGGCGAGGGCATGGAGCGTCTCGGAGATGACGCTGAGATTGTCAGCGGAAGCCTGCGGGTGCGTTTGGAGCATGGAGTGGAGGAGGGTGTTCATGGCAGCGAGAGGGTGCGGCCATCATAGTTTTTTCAGAGCCGAGTGACTATCGGGTGGCTCGCCGATTCAGGCATCGGGCCGGACGGGGATTTCGCGGAAGGAAATACGGGATTTTCCCGATGGACCGTTCCCCGCATGACCCGATGGCGCCAGCGCGGGCAAAAATGATACAACGAGGTGTGAACCCTCGCCCCAGCGCCGCCGGCGCAAATGACACGCTCTTGGAGCTGGAACTGCGCATTGCCCGCCGGGCGGATGAGTTGACGCAGATCCAGAGCCAGCAGAGTTCATTGAACCTGCACTGCTGGCTGGTGGCGGAGCATGAAGTGCTCGGATGCGAGCCGCAGTTGGCGGTTCCTGCCACGCCTCAACCGCCATGCCTTTGAAAGCAGCCATCAAGCGGGCGCGGGCTGATGCGCGCGAAGGTAAATCCCCTGCGACGCAAGCGGGCGAATTTATCCGCGAGGAGATGCACCAGTTGAAACGCGGCAGCGGCAACGTGCAGTCGCGCCAGCAGGCGATTGCCATTGGCCTGTCCGAGGCGCGGCGCGCGGGCGTGAAACTGCCTTTGCCCAAGCGGGGCAAAGTAACGAAAAAAGTCCGCCGCCAAGCCGTGCGCGATAACGCGGTCGGCCGGCGGCGGAGCTGAGCGGAACGGCCAGCCGCTTAAGGCTGCTTGTTGACGCTGATGCCGAAGCGTTCGATGAGAATCAAAACGCCGGCGATCAAAGCGAGGAGGCCGAGGACCCAGCCGGGCAGGCCGGCGCCGAACGTAACATTGAGGCCGAAAACAATCAGGAAGATAGCGAGGAAGATACGGGACATGGGGATCGTGGGGTTGAGGTTGGAGTTGCTGCCGGGTCGCTCCCGAAAACGGGAGCGACCCTTCACCTGCATAGTAAGGGGAAAAGCAGGGCGGTTCCCGGCGGCCGGAATTCCGGCTGCCTGCAAACGGGTATGCAATGGTTGCGGGTGCTGGATCGCGTGGGGTTGAGTGGGCTTCTTGTCGTGCGGAGCGCTGACGATTTTCGTCGTCGCTCTTGCCGGGAGGAAGTTGCGGAGGTTGTAACTTTTCGAGCGCAGCGGCATCCAATCGATTATGTGCGCATTGCCTCACTTCTCCATCGGAACACCGAAGCCGGAAACGGCCACGGACCTGGAAGTCATCCACGAGGTCAAGGGTGGCCACCGGGAGATGTTTGAGATCATCGTCCGGCGCTACAATCCCCAGCTTTACCGGGTGGGGATGGCCTATCTGCGCAACCACGCGCAGACCGAGGATGCGATGCAGAACACCTACCTGAAGGCCTTCATGAAGTTGGAGGGATTCGCGGGAGTCTCGGCGTTCTCGACGTGGCTGACGCGAATCATGATCAACGAGTGCCTGATGTTGATCCGCAGTCAGAAGAGATATCCGACGGAAATCCGGCCCCCGCACGATGCGGCCTTTGAAGGCGACTCGATGGCGCCACGCGCGCCCGACCTGCTCAATGCCAGCGAAATGAAAACACTCCTCGAACAATGTATCCATACGCTGCCCCGGGCGCACCGCGCGGTTTTCATCATGCGGGAAGTCCAGCAGCTGAGCGTGGCCGATACGGCCGGATGCCTCGGCATGACACAGGCCAATGTGAAGGTGATGCTGCACCGGGCTCGCGAAGGGCTGAAGACGCGATTGCTCAACACGGCGGAAGGGCTGGAGCTATTTGAGTATTCCGCGCCGCTGTGCGATCCGATGACCGCCAAGGTCATGACGGCCATCCTGAGTCTGCGGTGAACCGGGTTGGAGGGTTTCGGCGGGCGGGGCGGCGTGCGGCATCGTTGCGGGCGGTGATCTGCGAAAGATGGGCGGGCAAGCGTGAAAAATGCGCACGCAGTTAACCCGGCCTGTAACCTGGGCCGAGGCCCGGCATCAAACTGACGATGCAAACAATCATTACTAATTCCATTAAACTCCCGGTCGGTCTCATGTTGCTGCTCAGCGTTGCGGCGTTGCCCGTGACGGCGGCGCAACTTTCCGATCCACAGATCGCTGCCATCGTGGTGGTGGCCAATCAGGTCGATATCGATGCCGGCCGGCTCGCGGCCGAAAAATCAACCGACGAGGAAGTCCGCAAATTCGCCGGCACCATGGTTACGGATCATTCGGCTGTGAACCAAAGCGCGGTCGAGCTTGTGACGAAGCTCAAGGTTACGCCGGAAGAAAATGAAACGAGCCGGGCCTTGAAGACTGGCGGCGAGGAAAACCTCGCGACTTTGCGGGCACTCGCGGGCAAGGCGCTGGACAAGGCCTATGTCGATCATGAGGTCGCCTATCATGAGCAAGTGCTCAAAGCCTTGGATGAGGCGCTGATCCCGAGTGCGCAAAATGCGGAACTGAAGGCACTGCTGGTCAAGGTGCGTCCCGCGTTCGTGGCCCATCTCACTCATGCCAAGCATCTCCAAGCCAGCCAGCAGTGAGCGTCAGGCCTCATCCCGGAAACTCGCGCTCAGCATCGCCGTGTTGATCACGGTGGTGCTGTTGGCGGCCGGGGTTTGGTGCAACGCCGTCGTGCCGCGGGCCAAAACTCATCATGTGGTCATCGTGAACATGCAGTTTTCCCCGGCGGAACTCGAAATCAGCCTTGGTGACCGCATTGAATTTCGGAATCAGGACATTTTCCCCCACACGGCGTCCGCCAAGACGGGACAGATGTTCGATTCCGGGGTCCTGCAAAGTGGCGCCGTCTGGAGTTTTACTCCCGGGCGTGCCGGCGTTATTGGTTATCAGTGCGTGCTCCATCCCACGATGGAAGGCCGCATTACCATCCGGACCTCATCGGGTCAGGAGAAGTCGCTGGAGTTGTGCGAGACGGGTGGCTGATCCCTGAGGCGCAGGCTTGGCCTGCAGGCCAAAGACTCTGGGCGGTGCGTCTCAGGTCGGGCGGGTGGAATTCGCCCGCAGCAGCCGGCGCAGTTTGGCCTGGCTGATCTTTTGGTCGGTTTTCTTTTCGGACTCCCGGGCCTGGGCGCGGGCGCCGTAGGCTTGGATTTCCTGTTGGGAATGGCGGTGCGACCAGGCGGGCGGATCGATCTTTGAGGCCGGATCGGCCGCCGCGGCCGGACTCAGATACTGCGCCATCGCCACCAGCACAAAGCTCACGAAGGACCGGAGTCGGACCAGGCGGCGTTTTAGGGCTGAGGTTTCGAGGGGCATGGAGCGCGGAAATCTTTGGCTTTTAAGCTGAGCGCGAAACGGCCGGGCGCAAGTGGGGGAGCTACTTCGAGCCGGCGCCGAAGCGGATGCGCGGGTCGAGCCACAGGAGCAGGAGGTCGCTCACGAGCGTGCCGAGGGCGCCGAGCACGCTCAGGATCATGAGCATCGAGGCGGCGAAATAAGTATCCTCGTTCATCAGCCCGAGCATCAGCATCGGGCCGATGGTCGGGAGACTCAGCACCAAGGCGACGATGGCGCCGCCGGAGACAAGGTGCGGAAAGAGGCTCGCGAGGCCCGACACGAAGGGGTTCAGCGCCAGGCGCACAGGATATTTCAGCAACAGGCGGAGCGGGCGCACGCCCTTCGCACGGGCGGCGACGACGTAGGGCTTTTTCAACTCGTCGAGCAGGTTGGCCCGCATCACGCGGATCATCACCGCGGTGCTGCCGGTGCCGAGGACGACGACGGGCACCCAGATGTGTTGCAGGAGATCGACGACCTTGCCCCACGACCAGGCCGGGTCGGCGGCGTAGCGCACGCTGAAGAGGCCGGAGACGCTCACGTTAAAATACTCCGAGCTGGCATACATCAGCACGATGGCGAAGAGGAAGGGCGGCACGGACATGCCGACGAACCCGATCAGCGTGAGCGCGTAGTCGCCGAGCGTGTAGGGCCGCACGGCGGAGTAGATGCCGATGGGCAGCGCGACCGCCCACGTGAAGACGATGGTGAAAAGCGAAATGACGACCGTGAGCAGCAGGCTGTCGCCGAGGATGGCGTTGACCGACTGGTTGCGCTCCATCGAGCGGCCGAGGTTGCCCTGCAGGACGCCCGTGTCGGCGGAGGCGAATGAGGTGAACCACGGGAAGCCCATCCAGCGCACGTATTGTTTCCATGCGGGTTCGTCGGTGTGGAAACTCTGCCGCAGGTCCTTGAGCTGCGCGGCGCCGCTATCGTCGCCGGTCAACGCGAGTTCCATGGCCTTTGCGGTCACGAAATCCCCTGGCGGCAGCTGCACGAGCGTGAAGACGATGATTGAGATGACGAGCAGCGACGGCACCAGCGTGAGCAGGCGGCGCCACACGAAAGGATGGCGCACCCCGAGCAAGACGAGGCCGAGGCCGGCGGCGAGCCAGAGACCCCACGACAGGAGTTGGCCACCGATGCCGGATGAGGCGTTCGCGCGCGTGGCGGCGGTGAGCGGCAGCAGGGAGGGGTGGGCGAGGGATTCCTTGATCTGGGCGATGGCGGCGGGCGTGTCGTTGGGTGTGTCCCAGAAAAAGGTTTCCATGCCGACGTTGCCGGGGGTTTGGAACAAGGCGCCGGAGAGGGCGGTGGCGGGCACGTTGCGAAAACCGTCTTTCACGACCGTCAGCATGGGTGGAGGCGTGGCGAGCGTGATGGTCCAGAGATTTTCGCCGGCGAGATCGAGGATCTCGTGCATGCGCGCGAGGCGTTCGTCGAGGGTCGGTGCGGTGCGGGCGAGGTTGTAGAGTTCCATGGCGCGGCGCGCGGGGTGGCCGGGCGGCGGGCCTTCGAGCCCGGGTTGCCTGGACTCGGGCGTATCCTGCAGGCCGCCGAGCAAATACCAGCGGCCCCACTTGGAGGCCCACAACGAGGAAGGATTGATCGGCGCATACACGCGCGGGTCGAGGATCGGCATGAACTCCTCGAGGCCGGGGGAGATGGTGAAGTCGTGTTCACCCGCGGCTTGTTTGACCTGCCAGAGCGTGCGGACGTGGATCTGCACGGTGGCGCGGATGCCGACCTCGGCCCACTGGTCGGCGACCATGTTGGCGGCGTCGGGTGGCGTCATCTCGGAGATGTTCAGGAACCAACCCATGCGTGAGCCGTCGGGAAAAGTGCGGAAGCCCTCGGGGTCGCGCTGCGTGAGGCCGAGGGCGTCGAGCAGGGCGTTGGCGCGTGCGGGATCGTGGGCGGTGTAGCTGTGAAATTGCGCTTCGTTGTGATAAGGCGAGAGCGGACCGGGGGAATTTTGCGCGGGCTCGCCGACGCCGTTGAACACAGCGTCGATGATGTCCTGCCGGCGGATCGAGAGGGAGAGGGCCTGGCGGAAGGTCTTTTCGTTCAGGAGGCGGTGCTTCCACGCGGTCTCGGGGTGGCGGGGGTCGATGGCGCGGTTGAGGTTGGGGTGCAGCTGGAACCAGGCGCGCGTGGCGTTGAACCAGTGGAGCAGCCGGTAGCCGCGGCGCGGGGCCTCGCCGGCGAGCAGCGTGTAGTCCTCGAAGTCGAGGTGACGGTCCTGCATCGAGAGTTCGCCGCCGGCCGCGGCGGCGGTGAGCATGGCCTTGCTCTTGATGCCGGTGAGCATGCGGTCGAGGTAGGGCAGCTGGTTGCCCTGCGGATCGACGGCAAAGTAATACGGGTTGCGCACGAGGGCCTGCGGGGCGGAAGCGCGGTATTCGGCGTAGATCCAGGGCCACATGCGCGGATGCTCGGGGTTGAGCGGGCTTTGCATGCGCGTGTAAACGGCGAACGCGCTGGGCAGGTTCATCGACCGCATCAGGCCGGCGATGAGCTTTTGGTCGCCGAGCGCGGGGTGGAATTTTTTCAGGTAGTGAACCGGCCGGAAGTAGTCGAAGGCGCAGGCGAGTTTCTCGAGGAAGGCGCCGTTGGGCTCTTCGAAGACAAAACGCAGCGTCAGGTCGTCGACGCGTTCCATGCGGCCGAGTTTGCCGACGTGGAACATGAACTGGTAGTCGGACTTGAAGTAGAGTTTTTCGTGCTCCCACCAGTAGAGGATGTCGCCGGTGGTGAACGGGTGGCCATCGGACCAGCGCAAGCCCTGGCGCAGGGTGAACGTCCACACGCGTTGGTCGGGCGTGACGGTCCAGGATTTGGCGAGGTGGGGGACGATCGGGTAGCCGTGAGGTGACCAGCGCACGAGGGAGATGTGCGAGTAACGATTGATGAAAACGCCCTCCAAGTCCTGTGGATTGGTCGCGAGCCGGTGCCAGGTGCCGCCGTAGCGGCCGAGACCTTCGACGCCGGCGAGGACGAGCGGCTCGGGACCGGTGCGCTCGGCGACGGGGGGCAATTTGCCCTCCTGGACGAGCTCGGCGAGGATGGGCGACTCGCCCTTCGGCCACCACGCGGCGCGCGAGCCCTCACTGTAGTTAACATCACGCCAGAGCACCGGCGGATGTTCCGGGTCGAGCAGCGCCGCGCGGGCGGCGCGCGCGGTGGCGGCTTCGCGTTCGCCCGGCATCGGCGGCGCTTCCGCGGTGCCGCGGCTGAAAAACAGGGCGACGCCCCAGAGCACGACCGACAGTCCGAGGGCGGCGGCGGTGCAGCCGGCGAGGAACTTCAGGGTAAGGGTAAACGGGCGAGGCATGTGATAGCTCAAAAATGACTGGCGCACTGATTTGTCATTCTTCGCGTCGTTCAGAATGACAGCATTGGGCCGTCGATGCAGGGAGAGGGAGGTTCACGCTTTCAAGATGAATTTCACTTCGACGCGGAGCGTGCCGGCGCGGCCCGCCTTCGCCGGACCTGCGGCGGGCAGGCCGCGCTGGCGGAGGGTGAGGCGGGGCTGCGTCGCGGCGTGCTTCCACGCGAACTGGCGGACTTCCCAGCGCTCCTCGACGGCGGTGCGGCGCGGGTCTTGCAGCGGGAGTTCGTCGAGTTGCGCCTCGACGCCGGCGGGGAAGCTGAGTTCGGCGCGCGCGCGGCGGCCTTCGATGATGACGCGACCGTTTTCGAGGCGCATCGGCAGGCGCGTGGTCCAGTGGAACGCGACGCCTTCGCCTTGGGCGACGGCCCATTCGTCGGTGATGATGAATGTGTCGGGTTGCGGCGAGTCCCAGGTGCGCACCCATTTCGTGAACCAACCCTCCCACCCGGCGGTGGCGTCGATGGTGGCGTGGAAACGCGTGGCGTCGCCGGTGCCGCGCGGCTTCACATCGACGGGCAGGGGATTCTGCGGGGCGGGGCGCACGTCATTACTCCACGGCGTGAGCATGTTGTGGCGTTGCGCGTGCTTGAGATTGCTGGCGACCGGATTGGCGTAGTCGACGCAGCCAAAGTCGAAGGCAAAGCTGTCGCCGGCGCACTCGAGGACGAAGCTGCCCTTGTCCTCGTGCTGGTGGTCGCCGCCGGCCTTGTTGCCGAGGATGAAAAGTTTCACGAGTTCGGGTCCGAGGGAGCGCACGGACGCCATGTAGCCGAGATCGGCCATCTCAAGAAACGGCGCGAACGCCGGACCCTGCGCGGGGATTTCGCGATCGAGACGGAGGATGGCGAGCATCGGCGCGACGCCGGCGCGGTGGAGGGATTTGCGGTAGAGCGTGACCCAATGCGACTGCGGCATGAGCCAGGCGAGAAAGGCGAGCGCCTCGCCGAAGACGAAGTTGGCATCGCCGGTGAGGATCATGTCCTGGCCGTCGTCGGTGGAGAGCAGCATCTCGGCGAGGCGGTCGGTGCGGAAAAGCGGCGCGGGCACGAGCTGGCGCAGGTCCTGTTGGCGGCCGCGGCTGTAGAGCAGGGCGGAGACGGCGGTCTGTTGGGCGACCCACGCGAAATACGACGGGCCCTCGACGTAGCCGCCGTCGGGGAGGAGGGCATGGGCGAGGTTGTCCTGCAGGTTGGCCCAGGCGATGTCGGTGTGCGCGGCGACGCGTGAGGGCGGGCGCGGGTGGCGTTCGCAACGCACGGGCATCGTGGCCTCAAGAATCAACAGACCGTAGAGCCGGCCGGGCGTGATGCCACAGAGCTGGTTGGTGTGATACATGTATTCCCACCACCACGAGGCGTGACACATCGCGCCGTGCGCCTCGGTGGCGATGCGGCGCAGGAGGAGATTGCGACCGAGCGGCGTGAACCATTCGCCACACAGGTCGAGGATGATCGCGCAATCCCAGGTGACGAGCGACTGCACGAAGGCGCGCTGGTCCCAGTTGGCGCCGCGCATGTGGGCGAAGAAAACATCCTCCCAGTGGTCGCAGTGGACGAGGCTCATCGCGTAGCGCGCGGCGAGACGGCAGAGGGTTTTGTCCTGCCACAGCACGCCGGCTTGCGCGGCAAACGGGCCGTGGAGCATGAGTTGCTTGCCCATGTCGCGCTCGCGGCGGAAGACGTTGAAATTCCAAAAATTGCTGTGCTCACCGATGAGGCTCTCGGGACGGACGGCGCGGGCTTTGTCGGCGAGCACGCGCAGCTCGCGCGTGACATCGGAGTCGGCGAATTGCCGGCGCGCCTCGTCGAGTTCGGCGCCGTTGATCATGAGACCGTAGGTCGGCGTGAAAGTGGGTTCGAACTCCGGCGGCTGCAGGTATTTCTCCCACGACTCATCGTAGCCGGCCCATTGCGCGAGGTGGAAGGGCAGGCGCGTGGTGCTTTGCAGGCCGAACCACAGCAGCCAGCCGGAGCCGGCGTCGGGCCGCGGGTGGCGGACCTCGACGGTGAGCGCGAGCACGCGCGTCGCGCCATCGAGGGCGAGCCACTCCTCGTGCCGCGTGGCGCCGCAGGGTTTGCCGGTGCGGCGGCGCGGGCCGGCGTCGGTCTCGGCGGCGACGGTGATGACGCTGTCCTCGGGCAGGTTGAGACAAACAAGCAGCCGGTCGTAGCTGGAGCAATCGAGCGCATCGAAGCGGCGGTGGACGCGGAGGACGAGGCCGTCGGGTGCGGGACGTTGCCAGTAAAACGTCACGAACGACCAGCCGGCGGCGAAGGTGTGGCCCTGCACGCCGGGGGCTTCGGCGGTCCAGTTGACGATTTCGTTCAGCTGGGGATCGAAGAAAGGCGCGAAGATCGCCTCCGCGCTATTGATTGGGGTAATACGCATGGCAGGGGAACCGAAGGAAGTGAGGGGCGGTGGGATGGGGCTGTCGACGTTGAGCTCTTGCTACACGTAGTATTGGCCGGGTCTCGGCAAGCGGGATGGACTGGCCGACACTGGGAGTTATGAGACTGCCGTTGATCGCCCTGCTGTCGATAATGGCGTGGCCCGGCGTGGGCGCGTCGGAAACCGGCGTGACGATCAGCGTGATCGGCGAGCCGAAATATGTGAACCGGCACTATCTGGTGGAGATCGAGGGCGTGCCGGCGGAGCGCCAGGCGGTTTATCAAACGTGGTGCACGGGAGAGATTGGATTGCGGGTGGCCGGACTCGGGCGCGGGCCGTATCGCGTGCACCTGGCCTACACCGAGATGGCGATGAGCGATCCCTTTCGCCGGGTCTTTGACGTGCTCCTCAACGGGCAGGTCGTCGCGTCGGAGGTGTGTATTTACCGCGAAGTGGGGAATTACCGACCGCTGAGCTTTGATTTTACCGTCATGCCGCAGGATGGCGTGATCACCTACACGCAGAGAAAAACCGTGCCGGAAGCGGACGACCCGCTGTTTTGCCTGCTGCAGGTTTTCGATGAGAAGGGGCGGCTGGTCGCCGAGCAATCGGCGTATGCGATGCGGCCGACGGACTGGGATGCGCGCAGCTATCTTGACCTGACGCGTGTGCATTTGGGGCAGGATTTGAGCAACGGGCGCACCGCGCCGCCCTGGCCAGGCACCTATAAGATCCGCGCAGGTGAAACGACCAAGCTCACGCCCGCGGATGTGATGGGGCCGGATGGTATCGCGTATCCCAATTGGACGCGGGTTGGCGTCATCGGCGGCATCCCGGAGCGGGCGAACACGCTCTCGGCGGTGGATTTTGGCGCGGTGCCGGATGACGAGGTCGACGACTCGGCGGCGCTGCAAAAGGCGATCGCTACGCTCGAAGCGCGGCCTGACGGCGGCGTGCTTTTTATCCCGCCGGGCCGATATTTTCTCGACCGCCCCATTGTGGTGAAAGGCGACAATATCGTGCTGCGCGGCGCCGGGGCGAAGCGGACGCGGCTGGTGTCGCGGTTTTCGATGCGCGGAGCGACGCCGGAGTTTCATGGGATCGCGGCGAATGGTGAAATCCATCCGCAGAATTTTTATTATGTGTGGCTCGATCCAGAGGGGCTGACTGGCGTCGAAATCGCGGCGGGCGGAAAAATCGTGAACCGGATTGCCCGCTCGGGCCGCTGGGAGGATCAGATCTTTTTCCGCTTCAACGGCAGCGAACTTGTCGCCGCGGCGGGCGCGGGCGAGACGGAGCTGCGGGTGACGGCGTCCTATCGCGATGGCTCCGTGCGCACGAGCGCGCGGCCGGTGCGGCTGGGCGCGGAAGCCGTTCCGGCGCTCCGCGGCTACGGTTCGCTGGCCGTGATCGCGTTTGCGGGCACCGGGCCGGTGGGCGAGCGCATCCTGCTCGCGGCCGACGGCAAACGTGGGGACATGAGTCTCACGGTTGCGCCGGGTCACGGCTTGGTGGCGGGCGACCGGATTATACTCAACGCGCCGTCCACGCCGCGTTGGGATGCCCTGATCGGGACCGCTCTGAAAGGGCCGCAGAACCGCACCAATCAATACGAGATCATGCGCGTGGCGGGTGATCGCCTCGAACTCGCGGAAGCGCTGCGGCTGGAATTTCCCGTCGTGGACGGCACCTATGTGCAGCAGCTGAAGTCGCAGGTGCACTGTGGCATCGAGGACCTCGGTTTCGAGCAGGCCGTGCGGGCGAAGGTGCACAGCCTCATGTTCGAATACGGCTGGGAATGCTGGGTGCGCGGCGTCGAAGTCACGCGCGGTGGCGACAAGGCGCTCTACATGCCGCACAACAAGCGCAGCGAGGTGCGCGACTCGGTGTTTGACCGCGTGTGGTTCAACCAGGGCGGCTCCGGCTACATTGGCTGGGAGCACTCGTTCGACTGCCTGATGGAAAACGTGACGACCCATGCGATGCGCCACGCGCCGGTGTTGCAATGGGCGGCGTCGGGAAATGTGGTCCGCCGGAGCGTATTTCACGGGAGCGATGCGCAGTGGCACGCGGGCTGGACGAACGAAAATCTTTTCGAGGAGCTGATCGTCGAGTCGTCGCAGCAGGATGGCGCTTACGGCAACGGCATGTGGGCCTCGCCGCCCGAGGACCGCGGGCATGGACCCAACGGACCGCGCAACGTGATCTACAATTGCAACATCACCTCCGGCAAGGCGGGGCTCTGGATGGGCGGCATGAACGAGGCGTGGCTGGTTTTGCACAATCGCTTCGTGGTTGGCCGCGGGCCGGCGGTGGTGATGAAGACGGCGAGTTTCGACCACATTATTCAGGACAACGTTTTTGTCCTCCTCGATCCGCAGCCGGCGGCGATCTATCTCGGTTCGGTTGATTGCACGGGCGTCGAGCTGGTCGGCAACCGGTTGCATGGGCCGGTGACGAACATCGTGGGTGGTCCGGGCACCCCGGCGGTGGATCGTGACAACCGGGTCCTGAAATCCGGCGATATCAACCGGCCGCAGCCGGTGGTGCGTTCGATCTACGAATGGCAGCAGGCGCATCGCGAGGAGATCCAGGCGGAGCAGCGGCGGCTGGCGGCAAAGCGTAGGGCGGGTCTCTGACCCGCACTACCCAGGCTGCGCCAGACTTGCCCCCGGGCGGGACGGTTGGCACGGTGGGGAAAGTTTTCCCCATGAAGAAATTTAATGTCGGCATCATCGGCTATGGTTGGGCGGCGACGGCGCATATTGAGGCCATCAATCGCGGCGCGGGCGGACAGGTCACGGCGATCTGCTCCTCGCGACCGCAGGATGCGGCGGCGCTTTCGGCGAAATACGGCTCGCCCATCAAGGTGTATCGCGATGTGGCTGAATTGCTGCGCGATCCCGACATTCAGGTCGTCGATATCACGGGTTATCCGCGTGATCACGCCGACCAGGCCGTGGCAGCGGCCAAGGCGGGCAAGCACATCGTGCTCGAAAAACCGATGGTGCTTTCGCTGGCCGATATGCGACGGGTTGAGACGGCGGTGAAGGCCGCGGGCGTGCAATTCTGCCTGTGCTTCGAATGCCGCTGGTCGAGCCAGTTTCAGGGTATCAAGGCGATGCTCGACCGCGGGATGTTCGGCCGCGTGCACTATGGTGAGGTCGATTACTACCACGGCTCGGGCCCGTGGTATGGCCAGTATCGGTGGAACATCACGAAGGAAGGCGGCGGCTCCAGTCTGCTCACAGCCGGCTGCCACGCGCTCGATGCGTTGTTGATGTGCATGGGCGGCGAGGTTGAGGAAGTGATGAGCTACGCCACGCAGTCGTCGCAGCCGTATTTCGCGAAATACGAATACCCGACGACGTGCGTCACGATTCTCAAATTCAAGGACGGCCGGGTGGGGAAGTGCGCCTCGGTGATCGACTGTTTGCAGCCCTATTATTTTCACACGCACCTCGTCGGCAGCGAAGGCTCGATCCTCGACCAAAAGTTTCACGTCAACCTGCCGGGCTTCGACAAAAACCAGTGGAGCGAGACGAGCCTGAAGGCGCTCGGCTCGGGCGACGTGGCGGATCATCCCTATCAGACGCAGTTCGACGCGTTCTTCGCCGCGCTGACGGAAAACCGCGCCATGCCGCTCACCAGCCTCGCCGACGCGGTGGCGACGCACGAAGTGATCTTCGCGGCCGACCGTTCGATCGCCGAGAAACGCCCTGTCAAAGTGGCCGAAGTTCGCTAACGCTTTTCCCATGCAAGCCGCCGATTTCTTCACCCTGCCGCCTTCGCTGGCGGCGTTTGCCGCTTCGTTTCGCGCCGACGTGGCGCCGTGGGAGTGGTTGAAACAAATCGCGCCGGCGTTGAAGGCGCATCGTTTCGACGCGGCGCTGCCCAAAGTGCCGGCGGGCGTGCACCTCGAGGGGTTTGTTTACCTGCACCCGACGGTGAAGCTACCGCCGTATGCGACAATCATCGGGCCGGTGTGGATCGGCGCGCACACGGAAATCCGGCCGGGAGCGTTTATCCGCGGCAACGTCATCGTCGGCGAAGACGGCGTGCTCGGCAACGCCTGTGAGTTCAAGAACTGCCTGCTGATGGACAAGGTGCAGGTGCCGCATTTCAGCTACGTGGGCGACTCGATCCTCGGCAACGGGGCGCATCTTGGCGCGGGGGTGGTGTGTTCCAATTTACGGCTCGATCAGAAAAACGTCATCGTTCGCCTGCCTGACCGCGATGTGGATTCCGGTTTGCGCAAGTTTGGCGCCATCCTGGGCGACCAAGCCGAGGTCGGCTGCAACTCGACGCTGAATCCCGGCACGCTGTTGGGCCGCCGGGCGCTGGTTATGCCGCTGACCCCTTTCGGCGGTTACTTGCCGGCGGCGACCATCGCGCGTGCACGGCCATCGCTCACGACGCTGTCGCGTCGGGATTGACGCCGCTTCGACAAATCCGCGAAGCTCTCATCCACATGCGCATCCTCACCGGCATCCAGCCTTCGGGCACCCTGCACATCGGCAACTATTTCGGGGCGATCAAACCCGCGGTCGAACTCCAGGCGCGCGGCGAGTGCTACTATTTCATCGCCGACTACCACTCGATGACGTCGCTTTTCGACGCCGACCAGCGTCGCCGCAACTCCTATGACGTCGCGCTCGACTGGCTCGCCTGCGGCCTTGATCCGAAGAAAAGCGTGTTCTGGCGCCAGAGCGACCTGCCGGAGGTCACCGAGCTTTCGTGGATCCTCGGCACGCTGACGCCGATGGGCCTGCTGGAGCGCGCGCACAGCTACAAGGACAAGACCGCCAAGGGCATCTCGCCCAACTTCGGCCTGTTCGCCTACCCGGTGCTGATGGCGGCGGACATCCTGCTCTACGACGCGAATCTCGTGCCGGTGGGCCGCGACCAGAAGCAGCACGTCGAGATGACGCGCGACATCGCCATCAAGTTCAACCAGACCTACGGCGAGAGCCTCGTCATTCCCGAGTCCGACATTCGCGACGAGACCGCGGTCGTGCCCGGTCTTGACGGCCAGAAGATGAGCAAGAGCTACGGCAATATCGTGGAAATCTTCGGTGACGAAAAGGCCACGCGGAAAAAAATCATGGGCATCGTCATGGACAGCCGCACGCCGGCGGAGCCCAAGCCCGACGCCGACAAGAACCTTGCGATCCAACTGCTCCGCCTCGTGGCGCCGGCCGAGGTGGCGACCGACTACGAAAACCGGCTGCGTGCCGGCGGGCTCGGTTACGGTGACCTCAAGAAAGGCTTGTTTGAGCACTACTGGAATTTCTTCGCCCCGGCGCGGGCGCGCCGGGCCGAACTCGCGGCGAACCGCGATTATGTCGAAGGCGTGTTGCGCGATGGTGCGCAACGGGCGCGGGTGACGGCGAGCGCCGTGATCAAGCGCACGCGCAAGGCCTGCGGCTTGGAGTGAAGTAAATGCCGAAGCCGCCAGGAGTGCGGGGGCACGACCTGACGGCTCGGGTTTTGCCGGGCGCGGTTCCGGTTAAGAACCGGCGGAAAGCGTGAGCGGCAGAATGACACGCTTGGCGACGGCCACTCCGTTTTCCTGCGCGGGCGTGAACCGCCACTGGGCGAGGGCGGGCACGAGGCTGCGCGCGAGATCGCGATCAGTGGGTTTTACGACGGTGATGTCGTGCGGCTGGCCGTGTTCGTCGATGGTGAAGGCGAGCTTGACCGTTGTGCCGGCGAAGCGGCGGGGGAGCGCCTCGGGATTAACGACGGTGTAGGGCTGCGGCACGGCGGAGAGGCCGGCTTTGCACTGCGCGCCACAAGCGGCATCGGCAGCGTAGGTGGAGGCGGAAATCAGGCCGCCGAAGATGACGGCGCCGGCGAATAATTTGATCGGGTTCATGGGATGGATTCCGCGCGAGCGGAAGGACGAGGATTGAAGGTTTACTGAGCGTGCCTCGTGTTGTGCCGGGGACGTGGATGAAAACACGCCGACGTGTGGAAAGTTACAGCACGCGCGAAATTATTTTCGCGCCGTGCAGCGCGGGCGATTCGCCCTCGGGCGAAAACAAGAATCAGATCACCGGCGACACCGGCTCCGCGAGGGCAGCGATGTGCTGGAAGATGCGCGCGCTCGCGACCTGGTAGCGTTCCTTGCCGGCGGCGGGATCGTCGTAAACCTCCGGCGGGATCGGCCGGCCGAACACCACGGTGACCGGCGTGCCGAGCCGCAATGAACGACCCTTGCCGAAGGCCTCGAACGAACCGAAAATGCGCACCGGCACGACGGGCACCTGTGAGCGGCAGACGATGAGGCCGACGCCGGCCTTCGGCTCCTGCAGGGCGCCGTCGGACGTGCGCGTGCCTTCGGGGAAAAGAATCAGGCCCTTGTCGTCCTTGAGCGCTCGCAGCACGCGCTTGATGGCGCTGACATCCTGGCCGCCATCGCGATCGACGGGGATGGTGCCGACCTTGTCGAGCCACCACGACGCGAAGCCGGGTTTCCAGAGGGTTTTGCGGGCAAAGTAGGCGATCTGCCGCGGCACCTGGCTGCCAATCAACGGCGGGTCGAGCAGGCTGGCGTGGTTGGCCGCGAGGAGAAACGAGCCGGTCTTCGGCAGGTTTTCGACGCCGACGACCTCACCGCGGAAATACATGCCATACACGACCGTCGCGAGGTAGTGGAAAAAGCCGTAGACCGGCTCCATTTCGACCTGGCGGAAGGACTGGCTCATGCCGGCGGCAGTTTTTGCGCGATGGCGGCGGCCATTTGCCCGACGACCTGCTCGAGCGTGAAGTGCGTGCTGTCGATATCGATGGCCCCGACCGGGCAGGTGAGCGGGGAGTTTTTGCGCGAGGTGTCGAGGCGGTCGCGCTCGGCGATCGAGTCCTGGCGGCCTTCGGCGGCGCGACGTTTGGCGCGTTCGACGGGGTCGGCGTGCAGGAAGAAACGGAAATCAGCGGCGGGAAAAATCACGGAGCCGATGTCGCGGCCCTCCATCACAAGGCCGCGGAAACCGTGTTCGCGGGCGACCTCGACCTGGCCGCGCTGGTAGCCGAGCAGCGTGTGGCGCACCTCGGGGATGGCGGCGTAGTGCGAGACGTGATCGTTGACCTTTTGGTCGCGGATCTCGTCGCCGGCCGGCTGGCCGCCGATGAGCATCTGGGCGGAACGGCCATTGAGGCGCGTGGAAAATTTCAGGTCACCGAGCGCGGCGTGGAGCGCGGCGGCATCGGTATGCGGCACGCCGCGCCGGAGGAACTCGGCGGTGATGTGGCGGTAGAACGAGCCGGTATCGACGTGCAGGAGATTGAACCGGTCGGCGAGGATGCGCGAGGAGGAGGACTTGCCGGAGGCGGCGCCGCCGTCGATGGCGATGATGATAAAGGGGGAGGAGGCCATCAGCGGGCCAAGGATTTTTGGCGCAAGGACTCCAGCAACTCAAAAAAGTTGGGAAATGTTTTGGCGCAGCACAGCGGATCCTTGATGGAGAGCCACGGCCGGCCGTCGCCGTGGAGGTCGTGGCAGCCGAGGATGCCGAAGCTCATCGCGAAGCGGTGGTCGTGATAAGTCTCGATGACCTGGCCCGCGCGGAGGGGCTGCGGGTGGATTTCGAGCGAGTCCTCGGTCTCGATCACACGCTGGCCGAGCTTGGTGAGCTCGCGGGCCATGCCGGTGACGCGGTCGGTCTCCTGCTTGCGCGTGTGGGCGATGCCGGTGATGCGGGTTGGGCCGTCAAGCAGCGGGGCGATGGCGGCGAGGCTGAGGAAAGTGTCCGAGAAGTCGTTGAAATCCGCCGTCACGCCCTGGCGATTGGCTCCCGGGCCCACGTGGTGGCCGTCCAACGAAATGAGCCCTTTGCCGGCCAGGAGCTCATAAAAGGCGGTGTCACCTTGCAGGGCATCGCCGCCACGGCGCAGGCCGTTTACCGCGATGTGGCTCTGGGTGACCATGGCCAGTTCGGCAAAGTAACTTGCGGCGGTGGCATCGCCCTCAATGGCGTATACGGCGGAGGGGACGGCGAATTGCTTCACCATGAGCTCGGTCATCTTCACGAACGGCTTGGAAACCGTCTCGCCCTTCAGGTGCACGGTGAGCGGCGTGCGGGCTTGCGGCGCAACCATGAGGAGGGCGGAGAGAAGCTGCGAACTTTCCGAGGCGTCGAGTTCGACCGGCCCGCCGCGCAGACCGGCGGTGCGCAGCGTGAAAGGAAACGCGCGGGCATCGGCTTGGGCGCCTTGCGATTCCAGCGCTTCGAGCAGCGCCCCGATGGGCCGGCGGCGCATGGCCTCGTCACCATCGAAGTGATAGCTCCCATCTGGATGCAGGCAGACGAAAGCCGTGAGAAAACGGGCTGCGGTGCCGGCGTTGCCGACTTCGAGGCGGGCTTCACGGACGGGAATGTGTCCATCCTGGCCGGTGATCGTAATTGTGAGTGCGGCCTCGTCGACCTCGACTGCGAAGCCGAGTTGGCGCAAGGCGGCGACCATGATGCGCGTGTCACGACTGAAGAGGGCGCCGCGCAGCGTGGTGGTGCCGGAGCCGAGGGCGGCGAGGATCAGCGCGCGGTTGGTGATGCTTTTGGAACCGGGTAAAACGATGCTCCCGCGCACGGGGCGCGTGAAAGGCGTGATGGGCAGTGGATCGGACAGCGACATGGACTCCGTGAGCGTCAGCGACACCGGCCCGCGCGCCAAGGGGATTTTTCAGTGAGCGTCCACTCGCTCACGCTCGTGGCTACCCGGCAGGGGCTACGGGCGAAATTCGCGGCGGTAGGCCTGGCCGCGTTCGAGGCGCGCGGTGACGTCGAGGTAATCGCGGTTGGCGAGGGCGGCGTTGAAGGCGTGCAGTTCGTCCTCGTATTGGCGGAGGGCGCGCAGGACTTCGTCGCGGTTTTGCTCGAGGATGGTGCGCCAGAGCGCGGGGTCGCTGCCGGCGATGCGCGTGGTATCGCGCAGGCCGCCGCCGGAGTGATTGCGCCAGCGCAGGTCCTTGGTCGCGAGGAAGGCGCAGAGCGTCGAGGCGAGCACCTGTGGAAGATGACTGATGTGCGCGACAATCTCGTCGTGCTTGTCGGGATGCTCGGTGGTGACTTCGCAACCGAGATCGCGCCACAGGGCGACGATGGTCGCGGTCGCGGCGGCATCGGTCTCAGGCAGCGGGGTGACGAAGCAAGCGCGGCGGGCGAAAAGCTCGGGGGTGCCGTGTTCCCAGCCGGTTTTCTCGGAACCGGCCATGGGGTGGGAGCCGACAAAATGGGCGGACTGGCCCACCGCGGTGTGACCGAGGCGGCAGATCTCGCCCTTGACGCTGCCGACATCGGTGACGATGGCGCCGGGAGAGAGGTGCGCGGCGATTTGTTGCGTGAGCGGGACGATCCGATCGACGGGCGAGGCGATGATGACGACGTTGGCGCCCTTCACAGCGGCTTCGGGTGTGTCGGCAACGGCGTCGCACCACGGTTGCTCGCGCAATGCGAGACGGGATTCGGGACGACGGGCCCAGAGCACGATCCGACGGGCGAGACCGCGGGCGCGCACCGCTTGGGCGACGGAGCCGCCGAGCAGGCCGGGTGCGAGGATGGTGATTTGATCGTGCACGGCACCTTGCAAAGGCCAAAGAGACGGTGGTGTCGAGCCCTACGGCGGGTTGGGCTGAGTCGTGCGCCGGCTGGTTGGCGGTGGGAGATGGCATTGCCTTTTCCACGCGGCGTGCTTCTACGGAGGCCTGTCATGCCGTATGTTTCCCCCCGCAGCCGGCGCGCGTTGCTGTTTCGCGTGATGATTTGGAGCGGCTCGGCCGTGGGTGCCGGGTTGCTGGCGTGGGCGGTTTATGCCTTGGCCAAAATCGGCCCGAAGGATGCGGTCGAAGCGCCGGGCACAACAATCAAACGGCCGATGAACCAGGCGCAGCGGCAAATTGCGGACGAAGTTGCGCTCATCGAGGAACGATTACGGCCGGCGGGTGAGGCGGCGTTGCCGGAGAATACGCGACGGGCGCAATTGAAACGGGCGATCGAGCTGCAGCGCCAGCTGTTGGCAATGAACCGCAACTTGGGGCGCGAAGAGAGCGACCGGCTGGAGCGCTTCGAAACGGAGCGCGACACGTTGCGGGCGCAGGAGATTTTTGCGCAGATTGCCGAACTGGAGCGCACGGCGGAAGAGGAGCAGCAGGCGGGTCGGATGACGGAAGCGACTGGACGTTGGCGGGAGGCATTGACTGCGCAGCAGGAAATCAACCGCAGCCGGGCGGCGGCGCGCTACAAGGATTTCGTGCGCGAGACGCGGCTGACGTTGCTCCTCGAGACGGCCGAGGCCGCGCCGCTGCGGCAGCGGGCGGCCGACGCCATCGCGCGGGCGGGGGAGGCGGCGAAGCGGCAGGACTGGCCGGCGGTGCTCGCGGCCAAGACGGAGGCGCGCGAGGCGTTGGGAGAGCTGAATCAGCGGTGGCCGAAATCGCGATGGGCGGATTTGAGCCTGCACGATGCGTTGACGAAGGAGGTGGCATCGCTGGAGGCCGCCGGGGCGGCAGCGGAAATTGACGCGCGGGAAAAAGGAGCGGATGCCGCGGCGGCGGCCGGACGTGCGGCGATGGCGGCGGAGCTTTACCAGTCGGCGGGCGAGGCGCAGCTGGAAGTGAACCGCAGGTATGGCAGCAGCCGGTTCGCTTCGCTGCGCCGGGTTGATGAGCTGGAAGTGAAACGACAGACGGTGCTTGCGGGAGAGTTGCTGCAGCAGGTGGCGGCGGCTGAACGCGCCGCGCAGGAACGGTTGTTCAAGCGTCAGGTGGCGAATGCGTCGGCCAAGGTGGCTGAGGCCTCGGCCGGGTTGGAGAAAATCGCGATGGAGTTTCCCAAGAGCCGGATCACGGACGGTGCGCTTAAGCTCAAACTGGCCTACCTGGCGAGACGCAGCGGTGATTTACGGGCGCTCCAGGATGAGTTTTACGCGCGGCTTCTGCCGGTGCCGGGCGAGACGAACCGGTTGATGCTGCGCACGGAACTGACGCAGGAGCTTTACGCGAAGGTCATGAACACGAACCCGAGTCGCAACGTGGGCCGGGCGCTGCCGGTGGATTCGGTGGACTGGGCCGGGGCGCAGGAATTTTGTCAGCGGTCGTCGTGGCTGCTGGGCGCGACGGTGCGGCTGCCGACGGAGCGTGAATTTCGCCACGCGCTGGGCGGGAGTGAAGGCGCGGCGTGGACGACGGAGAATAGTGGAGGGCGGAGCCGCGAGGTGGGCGCGGGCGTTGAGGAGCGACGGGCGAATGCCAGCGGATTTTCGGATTTGCTGGGCAATCTCGCGGAGTGGCTGCAGGGCGAGGCGGGCGCGGCCGATGCGCCGGTGGCGGGTGGGAGTTACCTCGACGCGGCGGCGACGGTGCAGGCAGTGCCGGTGGTCGCGGTCGCGAAGAAC
The DNA here is from genome assembly GCA_964525935.1 of uncultured Opitutaceae bacterium. Lineage (GTDB taxonomy): Bacteria > Verrucomicrobiota > Verrucomicrobiia > Opitutales > Opitutaceae > UBA2377. The sequence continues at coordinate 200,032 of CAZGJZ010000006.1, forward strand.
ACGCGGGCGCGGCACGTCGGATTCCGCGTGGTGGTGGAATTTCCGCTCGATCCGCCCGAGTGAACGAAGGGAGAGGCGTCGCGATCAGCTGCCGAGTTTAACGATCAGCGCGAATTCCGCGGGTTGCAGCGGAACGACCGAAAGGCGGCTTTGCCGGATCAGGCCAATGTTGGCGAGGGCGGCCTCGGCTTTGATTTGCGCCAGCGTGACAGGGTGGGCGAGGGGCTGGGCGGCCTTGAGCTCGACCGCGACCCAGCCGGGTTCGTCGGCGGTCGTGTCGGGGAAGGCGGTCTTGGTGATCTCGGCGAGGCCGACGACGGCCTTGGTGGTGACGCTCTCGTAGAAGAGCACATGGTCGCCCTTGCGCATGGCGTTGAGGTGAATGCGCGCCTGGTAATTGCGCACGCCGGTCCAGGCGGTGCGTTTGTCGCGGACGAGATCGGTCCACGCGTAGGCTTCGGGTTCGGATTTCACCAGCCAGTATTGCGTTGTCATGGGAAGAGTGGTGGGGTGCTGTGTGCTCACTGAAATGAACGAAGCCGAGGCTGAAAAGATAAAAGCCCGCCGAACGATCCGGCTCATTTATGCATTGATGGTTGTTTTCATTGCGGGCCCCATTTTGCTTTATTTTGCGATCCGCTGAGATTCAGCCCCTGCGTTATGAACAAAACCCTTCTCGCCATCCGTCTTGCCTTTATCCTCCTGTGCACGGCGGGAGGCTGGCTGGTGTGCTACACGGTGCGCGAGTGGGATGACCACCGGGTGCTGGCGGCGTTTGTCGGTTTTTTGATCGGCGCGCTGATCATCTTGGTGGATGTGCTGCTGAAGGGGTTTTCGCTGCGCGGATTGTCGGCGATCACATTCGGCTTGGGCATGGGTGTGCTGTTGTCCTACCTGATCAGCACCTCGCCGCTGTTCGCCCGCGGTGATGAGCAGTATATCTTTATCGCGCGGCTGGCGCTGTTTTTGGCCGCGACCTACCTGTGCTCGGTCATCGCGCTGCGGGGCAAGGACGAGTTCAACCTCGTGATCCCCTACGTGCGCTTCGTGCCGCATGAGGTCGACGTGCCGCTCGTGGTGGTCGATACCAGCGTGCTGATCGACGGACGCATCGCGCGGGTCTGCGAAACCGGGTTTCTCAGCTCCGCATTGGTGATCCCGCGTTTTGTGCTGAAGGAATTGCAGTCGATCGCCGACTCGCCCGATCCACAGAAGCAGGCGCGCGGCCGCCGCGGCCTCGAGGTGCTCAATGAGCTGCGTCGCATTAAAAACCTGGATATCCGCATCCCCGAGAGCGAAGTGAGCAAGCGGGCGGACGTGGATGCGAAGCTCGTTTTCCTCGCGCACTCGATGGGTGCGAAACTGCTCACGACGGATTTCAACCTCGCCAAGATGGCGGAGTTTCAGGGTGTGCCGTGGCTCAATCTCAACCAGCTCGCGAAGTCGCTCCGGCCGGAATTGATGCTCGGTGAGATCATCAGCGTCGAGCTGGCCAAGGCGGGCAAGGAAGACGGGCAGGCCGTGGGCTACCTTGAGGACGGCTCGATGGTCGTGGTTTTGGACGGGCGCAACCATGTCGGCCGCCGCGTCAATGCCGAGGTCACCAGCGTGCTGCCGACCGCCGGTGGCAAGATGGTCTTCGCACGGTTTGACCGCGAAGAAGTGTAAGCGCGCGAACGGGCGGTTTGAGATTTACTCCTGCCAGTGCAGCGTGAGCGGCTTGTCGATGGTCGGGCTCAGGCTGTGGTGCACGGGGCAGTTGAGCGCGGCGCGCTCGAGCAGGCCCTGCGGGTCCTTCGACTTCGCGAAAGGCAGCCAGATTTGCGTGGAAAGGCGGACGATGCGGCGCGGGGCATCGGTGGACATTTCCTTGGTGACCTCCCAGCGCACGCCGGGGAGGTCGAAGCCGAGCTTGTTCCGCGCCACGATGGCCATGGTGGTGACCATGCACGAGGCGAGGGAGGCGGCGGTGAGGTCGGTCGGCGAAAACGCCTGCCCGCGGCCCTGATTATCAACCGGGGCGTCGGTTTCGATGACTTTGCCTGAGGGAGCGTGGGTGAGCTGGCAGTTGAGGCCACCCTGATAGATGCCGGTGCTTTTGACCATGAGGGAAAACTCGTTGGTTTCGCCTGACAGGCAACCCGCAAAAAATGCTCGATTGAGCGGTGCGGAGGCGAGAGATGCGTGGCTTAATGTGCTCGACGCTTGGGTTTGCGGCTTAGGCCCGCCTGCGCCGAGGCTTCGGCGGGCAATTTTCTTTCCGCTTCGGAAAGAAAATTGGTGGAGCAGATGGGGATCAAACCCACGACCTCGTCGTTGCGAACGACGCGCTCTATCAACTGAGCTACTGCCCCGTAAAGGGAGGGGAGGTTTTGAGTAATCGGCTTCTGCGAGTAAACATCAATTTTCGCACTAACTCCGTGTCGTTCCCGCAAATTCCGCGTTACGCCCCGATTTGGTCCCATATTTGCTTTCCTGTGGGCCAGATCAGGGCAACATTGGACACGTAAAATTGTCAGAACCGCACAGCCATGAAAAAGAAAACCAAGACCAAGTTCATCAAGGCGCTCACCCCGGCGACAAAACCCGCGAAAACAGTCACCAAGACTGCCGCGAAACCCGTCAAGAAGACGACCGCCCGGCCCGCCGTGAAAAAGACGGTGCCCAAGGTCGTGGTCACGACGATCTCCGCCGCCATCGATGTCGGCTTCGGCAACACCCTCTATCTCCGCGGCGAGGGCCCGGGCCTGAATTGGGAAAAGGGCGTGCCGATGGACTGCATCGCCGATGACAAATGGTCGCTGGCCATCGCCGAGTCCGCCCGGCCCGTCGTGTTTAAATTCCTGCTCAACGACGAGACGTGGTGCGCAGGCGACGACTTCACGGTCGAAGCCGGCGGCAGCATCACCCTCACGCCGGAGTTTTAACCGGCACCGGCCGGTAATCGCGGTCGGGGTTGAGCTCCAGCAAACGCGCCTGCAGCCGGGCCGCCGCCGCATCGCGGTCGGCGAGTTCGTCAGCCGTGATGAGTTCGCAGCGCATCCGCACGCGCGAAAAAGGCTTGGGCAGGTAAAACCGGTCCCAGCTTTTGTTCAGCCGCCATGCCGACTTGAAGTCGGCGCCGATCAGCAGAATCGGCGTGCGGGTGCGCCGCGTCACGATGAGCGCGCCCGGTTTGAGTTCATAGATCGGCCCGCGCGGCCCGTCCGGCGTGATGCCGACGTCATGGCCCTGACGCAGCACCTCGACCAGCGCGGTGACCGCCTCGCGGCCGAGCTTGTGACTGGAGCCGCGCACGGTGCGGAGTCCGATGAGTGAAAAAAACGCATCGAGCCAGGCCCCGTCACTGCTCGCGCTGACGAGCGCATACGTGCGACGGCCCCGGCGGTAGCGGAGAAAGATCATCGCCGAAAGGAAGAGCCGGTTATGCCACAATACCATGGCGACCGGCTCGTCGCACTTGGTGAAGTTGCGCACATCCTCCGGCGTTTCCTCATACCGCAGCGTGCGGATCCACAGGCGGATCAGCATCCCGAACGGCCACAGCACAGCCCGGCGCCAGCCGGAGATGTGCCGCACTTCGGGGGGAGAATCAGTGGATGGAGAAGACGTGCTCAGCACCGGCGTTGATTGTGGAAAGCGGGCCGCGCGCCAAGCGCGAATCGCAGCCTGCGGTTGACCCGCGTCGCGTTCGCCGCCACCAAACCGCCCATGTCCGCCCCGTTGCCCGCCTGTCCGCACCTGCCCGTCCCGCGCGTCGGGCTCGACTGGCGCGCCCTGCACATCCACCGCGGGGACGAGCGGCGGGACGATTTTTACTACGCCTGCCTTGAGTATGGCCAGTCGCTCTGGCAACGTGGCATGGCGGCCCGCGCGCTGCTTTGCCTCGATCGCGCGCTGGGCGCGGATTTGCGCGGCGACGAGCCCGTGCTGAGCCAGTGGCCCCTGCCTTACGCGGCGATGGCTTGGTGCATCGCGCACACGCCGGAGGGTGTTTTCATGGGCAATCCGCGCGTGCATTTTCAGCACTACGCCGACCGCATGAATGAACCCCGTCGCGAGCAACGCCGCTGGCGCGCATGGGCCTGCTGGGCGCTCACCCGCGAGGTGCGTCCGGAGTTGCCGGCGGATCCACGTCACATCGTGGAGGAACCCACCCACGGGGTCATCACCGAGAAGCTCAACCGCCATGGACTGCCCGGCGAAGCCGTCCTCTGGCAAAGCGTGCTGGCTAGCCTAACCCGTTAATTGAAAACGAAAAAGCCGGCAGCGAAAAACGCTGCCGGCTTTAAAAACTGGCGGGATGGACGGGACTCGAACCCGCGACCTTCTGCGTGACAGGCAGACGCTCTAACCAACTGAGCTACCACCCCGTGAATCGGGAAAGAGGCGGAACGTAGAATTCGAGTAAGGCAAGTCAAGCGTGAGTTTTACCCGGTCGTGACTCATTTTGAGTCCACGCAAAGCCAAGGCTTTACGAAAGTCGCGTAATTTTGATTAACCGACTCCAATGAAAACCACCTGCCACGGCTACGAGCCGATCATTCTAAGTTCTCATAGGTCTACACCCCTTGACCTAGTAACTTATCATTCTAAGAACAATGGATGTCCAAATCACTCCGGCGAGTATTTGCACCCCATTGGGAGGACATTAAGGGGAACGCCAAGTGGCAGATTGTCTTATCTGCACCGACTGTGGCTGGTGCAGCCATCGCATTTTTAATGAATGCTCCTTGGCTCATAATTCTCATGGCCTGTGTGGGCATGTTTATAATTGGATGGTTTTTCTTAGTTTTGGTGCTCGAAGATACATTAAGTATCAAGGCCCTCACATCCTTTGTTATGCCGAAGGAAGACATCGAATTCATCGGATATGTTTCTCAATGCGTTCTCTTGGTTCGAAACAACAGCGATAAGACCATTTCAGACATAAAACTGGAAGTTATCGGTCTTGAAATTCCGGGTGCTCTTCGAGGGGTAGAATCAATTAGTTTGGCCCTTCTTCAATCGCCAGAAAACACGACTGAATATAAACTGAACCCGGGCCAATCTCTCAAACTCATATTGTTTGATGACGTGAGCCGCGTAAACGCTTTCGACCAAGAAAGAGTCATCGCTAAGCAAATTGGAAACTGGGGGAATCCCCAAATTTTTAAAGCAGACCTGAAATATGCCATTAGATTCAAACTGACGGCCGAAAATATGGCAGAATCAGTGGGCACTTATTACATCGAATTCGTTTCGCCTAGCTGGGAATTCACCCTGCGACCAATACGTTGGTATCATAAACTTCATTTCTGAATCTATTCTATCTCTCATGCCTAAAAAACCATCTCGTCCCGACATCAACCAACTAGCCGCCCTGATCGTAGCCAAAGCCGCAGGTGTGCTCCCACCCGAGGCCGTCAAAAAGTATGACCACCTCGTGAAGAAACCTGCGCGTAAGAAGCCTGCGGTTAAGAAAGCAGTTAAGAAAAAGAAATGAATGCTGAAGCCCGTATTGCTTTGATTCGTGCCCGGTGTCGCAAGGCACTTCCGGTGGCGTTCAAGCCGGTGGGTCAATTTCGAGCAACGCATCCCCAGCTCATCAAACCCAAAGGTAAATTCGTAGAAGTAAGGGCATCCCATCCCCCGGTCTTCTGTGTGGGTGGAGAGCCGATTAAGGGGCAAACGAAACGGCCCCACTGGATGGAAGAATCGCTGATTAAGGACTACGCATTGGCACCCCGGCGCGCGAAGAAGGTGTCCCCGCTGACCAAGATCGCCCGGCAGTATCCATTTAGGCCCGTTTCATAGCGAGAGGACAGGCGACTGGATTGGTGCTTAGAGGAGATCGGCGTCTCCTAAATATGAAATCTTCCCTTTCAGGATTCTCTTCATCGTCTCAATCTCTATGGGCCAATGCATCAATGCTTGGGAAAGTGCGCCTAATGAATCTATTCCCGCACCCATCCTGACGGGGCGCGTGCCGTCAGGCCAAAATATCACAAAATCGCACCGATAGTCCCCATACGGCGATTTGGGATCAATGTAGGGACGGGTAATTCCAATCTTCACTTTATGGGCACTCCCATCAGGGAATACGGTGTCGTATTCTCTCTCCGCGATTAGGTCAAAGTCGGGCATCTTTCTTTATTCAAGGGTAGAGATGGGGCCCGCGTGGGCGAGCAGAGAGTGGGTTAGCTTAACTAAAATTGCATCTCTGAATTCCGCATCCGAACCAAGTTGTCATTACTCAGGGTCACATCCACCGGCCCATCCTGTGGCTGAGGCGCTCGAACAACCCAGTAAAGTGGTTCGGAATTATACTCGGCTGTGGCCACAACCACGTAGTTCTTCTGATTGGGTAGGTTGATCTGATAGGCCCCGTTGGAGTCGGTCCTGACTAAGGCGAGCGGCTGGGGTAGATTCTCAAAATAGTAGGCCTCCGTGTGCATCTTGAGCAAATCCGCCGTGACCTTGTCCTGAGCATCCTTGTTGTCGGCGATAACCCGCTCAAATCCCGCAATCATGGCGCGGGCTTCCTGATTGCCGTAGTATGCGGCGTTTTCGTGACTGCGCTTGTAGTCCGCAAAGGTGGCCTCGGTATTCTTTACCTCTTGCTCAAGCCGCCTACCTTCTTCGAGTAACTTGCCGGTTGCTCCCTTCTGTTCGTCGCGCCGGGAAGCTAGGTATTTGGTCAGGGCTTCCACTTCGTAGACGTAAACGGGCACGCGTCCCAAGCGAACGTTCACACTACCTTTAGTAACAACGAAGACTTCACCGCGCAAGGTGATGTCTGAATTAGTGGCTTCCTGAATTTTGGCGCATCCGCTCAGGAACCACAGCGAAGCGAGAAACATCATAGCCTTCATGGTATCCACATCGTGCAAAATCGGGAAAATCAAACAAGCCAAATACCAACTATAGAAGGTATATGACGCCAACCATAGCCGGTATGCTGGGAGAGTGTCATCTGACTACCGCCATCTGCCCAAACGCTTCGGCAATGCCCTGCGTGAGGCGCGCCTTAAGGCAGGGCTGACTCAGATGAAATTGGCTGAACGTTCTGACCTAACCCTTAACTACGTGGGCGAGATCGAGCGAGGTGAGAAATTGGCATCCCTGGAGACGATTGTCCGTCTGGGTGCTGGCCTAGGTGGCACTGGCGCTGACTTGATGAAGCGAGCGGGGCTTTAAGCCGCTGCCGTATCCGATTTCGCGGGCTCCATCAGTTGGACTACCTCGCGGTGATCCCAAACGTGGTCAGTCAACCCTGCTTCCATTGCGGGGGTGCAACGGATCGATGAATGAATGCGGCAGAAATTGTAATGCATCATCTGCATGGCCACCGAGAGCCGCAGGTTCTCCAGCTTCTTGGAAAATGCCGAACTCATACGGGCGAACCGCTTGATCCCGCTACGCATGGTCAGGTTACTGCGCTCAACGTGATTGGTGCTCATGGCCATGTCAGGCTTACCAAATACGACCTTGCGGTCTGCGGCCTTCATGCGGGACATACTGTAGCGACGGTAAGCCTGATTTTCCTTTTCGTTGAAGAAGATTTTGTGGAACTGGATGTAATCGACACAGCTTCCAAAAACCTCAGCAATGGCGGGCTTGTAGGTGACGTTTCCATCCGTGCAAATTTGGAGGTTGGTCCCTTGGTCTTTAACGACCCAACCAATCTTTTGGATGAAGGTGTGGGCATCTGCGTAGGTGCGTCCACCGACATGCCACACGGGCATTAGACGGGTGACGGGATCGATGCTCGTCCACGTATATGCCGAACCCCAACCATCGGGCTGATCCTCCTTCTTCCGTTCTTCTTTGGTGCCCACGAATGCCCAAATCTCATCACATTCGATATACTTGATCGGGAGGTCCTTAAAGACGCTCTCCTGATAGGCCAAACAGGCCTTACCGATATCAACGTTGAACTTAAGGACAGTGTTGAACGCCACGTCGTTAACGCGGGCCGTAGAACGCAAGGAAAGCCCTTCCACAAGGCAGTGGAGGAGCTTCGCTCGTTGGTCTATGGACAACTGGTTCATTTATGAGCCAATTGTGCTGGACTTGGGTGCGATTGTCAAGTCCTATTATGTTCTATATCAATTTGTTAAGAGAGTTTGTTGGGGATAAAAGTCAAGACATTTCGGTTAGGAAAATTCACCTATCGAGGCGAATCTTGGCCTCTTTGTAGGGCACGCGATGGAGCATCGGCTCGCGGCGGCGTTGGTTATGCGGTTCGGGATTAGGAAAGAAATCGCGGATGGGCCGCACCATCTCCCCCACTATCTCTTTCAATAGATCGAAGCGATTGAACCCGCGCTTTCGTTCATCAAATGACTTGTCCGGGTAGTCTATCCTCACCGTTAAAACTACGTTGGGAGTATCACCATCGACATAGTGAATATTGCCGATCCAGACGACTGCGGGCATCGTGGGGTCATCCAACCATACGTGATATTTGATTTCGTTAATGGGGCAGTCTTGGCGCTTAAATTGAATGCACCCTACCGGCATGAATGATGTCCCGAATGATTGGTCAAAGGCGGTGACTAGGGCGGTGCGGAATTCCTCGGGACTGATGTCCTCGAAGCGGTTGTTTTGGTAGAGATACATGGAGATTGGGGTGAGTTATTACACTAGGATATATACCCTATGTATATTTGCCGTAGTTCTGGGGATTGAGACCTCCCGGTCTGGGGATATGATTTCAGGCTCCAGCTAGGTTATCCACCCCAACTAACAACCCCAAAGGAAAGGAATGGTTATGGCCAAGTATTATGTGAACTCGCAAGAGCAGGCGAACGGCGATCATGAGGTTCATATTGAAACGTGCATTCGTTTACCGAAGCCCGAACATCGGGTAACTCTCGGCGAGCACTATAACTGTCAAAGTGCCGTCACTCTTGCGAAAAAATTCTATTACCCGAAATCCGATGGGTGCTACTATTGCTGCCCTGACTGCCACACGTCATGAGCACTCTAACGCGCAAAATCACGTTACTTGTTCTCTCGTTAGTCTTCGCAACCGGCTTGATGGCCGGACAGTGCCTCGGGACGACACGCAAGGGCAAGCAGTGCCGAAATAAGGCTCCTGCTGGAAGCAGCTACTGCCATTATCATAATCCTGCGGTTAAGCACTGCGCTGGGACCACTAAAGATGGGAGCCAGTGCCGCAATAGCCCCACTCCAGGGAGCATTTACTGCGGGGTGCATAAGCAATGAATTTTACTAAAAGAAAGCCATTCCCATGCCCGAAAATCTAAAAGTCACATGTATCGATAAGCCTCAGCCAACTAGCCCTTACGAAGCTATTAGAGCAATCGGCGGCGACTGGGGAAAGCATCGCATGGCCGAAGCCGTTTACAATATCATGGCGCGTAAATATACCTACTCCGTCGGAACGGATGACGGCGAAGTAGAAATCAAACTCGTGAAAGGAAAAACAGGATACTATCTGCGCTCCGAGAAGGACGGAATAGAAACCAATAATTTACTCAACTTAGAGCAGTGCCAATAAGCAGGTAATTTTGAATCGTGTCGTATGGAGATTTGAAATTCTTAGGTGATTTCATCCACGCGAGAGACTGTTTGGAAGCGTAACACAATAGGTAAGGCAGTTTCGTGGGATCGGAGGCGTTAATCGCTTGGGTCAGCTTCTGACGTTCAATTTCATAAGCTTCTATCGAGACAGGGAAGTAGCCAATACGTGAAAGTAGTGCGCGCAGGATCGTCATGGCTTGGGATACACCAAAATTAAGCCGATTTTCGCCATGCTCCACTTCTTGATGCGAAAAGATTGATATACTAAGCAAAAAATCATGGCCCCTTTTTGTGCATACTGTGCGGTGAACGAAGGTGTGACCGCAGATCACGTCCCGCCAAAGGCGTGTTTTGCAGACCCCAAACCGCAACTAATTACGGTGCCGGCATGCGACGCATGTAATCACGGATTCTCCAAAGATGATGAAGAATTCAGATTCATGCTTAGTTTGAGAGTCGGCATGGCAACCCCTGCGACTAAGGGCCTGCATGAGCGGAATAGAAGAACGGTGGCTAAAAATAACCGCCTGAAGCGATTTCTAACGGAAAGAAGAGAGAAGGTGTGGATCAGAGGTGCCGATGGATTTTTCGAATTGGGTTACAGAATCCCATGGATAGGAAGTGGGCATGATCAGATGGTTCGAAGGCTTGTTCGGGGGTTATACTGCCATGTCGTAGGGAAGCCGTTGCCGGTGGGCACACCCATCCATGGCACATGGTCAAAGTCATTTGAAGACCCATACATCAAATCCCTTTGGAATACCGCGCATGGTCAAAACATCGGGGATGAAGGGCAGTTCAGATATCGTTTTCTAATAACGACTGATGCACCAGAGGCCTCAATCTGGATGATGATTTTCTATGATCGGCACTTTGTGACTGGTCGCACGGGCGACCCCGCTACGATTGTGCAGAAAGACCCAAATCGTCCTTCTTCCCAATAAGCCGATTTTCGGTATGCCGATTTTTTGAGACGAAAAGATAGATACACTTAAAACCAATGAGCGACGAATCTACCGCCGAATCACCCATCAAATCTGTTTTTGATGCAGGTAAGCAGAGACTGTCCCACCCAGTCACAGGCGTTTTCGTCATAGTTTGGTTGCTCAGCAATTGGCGGCCAATTTTCTATCTGATCGTTGATGACAGCAACGCAGCAAGTCGGATGTTGGTTGCTTCAAAATACGCAAATTGGTGGACGATGCTGATAATCCCCGCGCTTGCTACTGTCGCATACCTCCTCGCAAGCCCTTGGCTGAAATATTCAGTATTCCTCTACAACGAAAAGGTCAGGAAAAAAGAGGCAGACAAAATCTATAACGGGAAATTAGAGGAAATTCAGCGAAACATCGATCTGCAACAAACCTCGCTTGCTTCGCAGGAGAAGCGAATTGAAGACAGACAGCTTGAATTCGCTAGATTAAGGAAAAACATCAATGAACTGAAGTTGCAGCGTGAAAGGCTGACACAAGCTATTCAAGATACGCTTAACTTAACCGCGAACACATTGCCGAAGGCTGGCACCTTAAATTCTCCCACCCGAAAACAACTTATCGATAAGATCAGTAAAATTGAAGAACTGAAGGTGCAGCTTCTCGAAGTAGAAAAGAACAACCCATTAGGTCTCCAATGAACGGCCTCTCACATTTGCTCAAAAAGATGACGTTGCACGTCTCGTTTAAAATTATCGGAAGTTAAATCTGTAAGGCTTATGATATCTCGGCCCATCGGGGCAGTGCATGCTGGCTGCACTTGTTTATCATCTTTAAGCAAATTGAAGGTCCAATCGCCACCGACTGCTCCGGGCTGAACCAATTCAATCTGATTTGCCTCAAAAGCCCCGTAAGGAGTGTCCAAATCCATGATGATGTAGTTCATGCTGGGTTAACCTAATCATGGCCGGAATGGCCAAAGTTGCCATGCTTTTCGGGAAAGGAATTGGGGACAAAAGGGCAAAACCCATGCCGTTAAGCGGGTTTTACGACTGGCCTACAACTTCTCCCAAGCAATGCCCTTTGGACCAAATGTGACCGTGCCTTGCTGAGTATAAACCCACTTTTTATCGGTTTTCATATTCGGCTCTCCCAGCACGCTTCTAACCTCATCCTTGGTCATATTGGAGCGCAATTGCTCCCATCCTTGCCGAGCCGTTTGTTGCTCTGGCGCGCGTTGTTCTCGGCTCGCCTGCGTTTCCTTAGCCTTAGATTGGTGGCTGGTCGAACTATCATGGGCCTTCACAGGCGTTGACTCAACTTTCTGGGTTCCGGCCTTCCCTGTGTAAGGATTCACATTTCCCTTAGTGCTCCAATTGTCAGTTTTGGTGCCGTTGGGCTTGGAGCGATAATGAGGTGCCACGTATGTCCCATCTTTCCTTGTATGGCCTTTCACATGGACAGGCCCACTCGATGAACTCGATTTCTTGGCTTCCGCCAAAGGCAGAAAGGCAAAGACCATGGCTAGCATTAACGCCAATAGCCGCAGGGGTTTCACGTAGTCTTTATCGAAGATTTCCCGATCCGATGCAAGGGAACACACATCAACTTTCACCCGGTCCGGCGTGGGCTTTTCAGCACGGGTAACCGGGCCCAATCTACCCCTAAAAAGAATCGTGATTCAAAATGAGTCACTACCTTTTACCCTTGTGAGCAAGTTGCCCAATCCTTACCGCTGCATGCCTCCAGATGCGGTGGTAGCTCAGCTGGATAGAGCAGCGGTTTTCTAAACCGCCGGTCGGGTGTTCGAGTCACCTCCACCGCGCCATTTTTAGTGCGCCCGATGAGGTCGAACGGACGGCGATTGGCGTAAGTCGTGCACTTCTGGCCTCACGGCGCCGTGCTAAAAAGATAGGTGCCGTTGAAGATCAGTTCCGTGTCGTCCACTCCGATGCGAACCTTGATTTTGCCGGCGAGCGGCCCGGCGGGGTAGGCGCGACCGGTCACTTTGCGGGGACGGTTTTTGTGGCTGACGGCGTCGCCGGTGAAATCGGTCGTCTCGCCGCGGGCTAGGCTGGCGAGCATGGCGTCCGTCAGGGTGATGGTGATGCGGCCGGTCTCGCTCCAGAACACCCAGGGAAAAACCTTGGCGGTGTAATTCGTCGTGAGCGTGGCGCCGGTGCGCTCAAAAACCCCGGTCGTCAGCGTCACGCTGCCGACGTAAATCGAGGTTTTTATCGGCGGAATGCTGGCGCGGTTCCAGTTGGCGGACGCCGGCCCGCCCGCCGCACGCAGCAGGCCGGCCGAGGCGAGCAACACGATGAGCAGCAGGAAGCGGAAGCGCATCGGGCGAGTTTGGTTCGCGGCCGGCACCGTGCAAATGGGAAGTGCACCGTGATGGAGCGGGGCAGTTTCTCGTTGCGCGCCGCAGCGGCCCGCCGTCAGCTAGGAAATCATGGCCAAAAAGCCTTCACATGTTACCTGGGGCGGGCGCTTCACCGCGGGTCCCGCCGAGTTGATGCTGAAATTCAGCGAGTCCGTGTCGTTTGACCACCGGCTCGCGCCGTTCGACATCGCGGGCAGCAAGGCGCACTCGGCCATGCTCGCGCACGTCGGCCTCATTACCGTGAAGGAACGCAATGCAATCCACGCCGGGCTCGACGCCATCCTCGCCGAGATCGCGGCGGGCAAGTTCACGTGGGATGTGAAGCTCGAAGACGTGCACATGAACATCGAGCAGGCGTTGACGAAGCGCGTGCCGGCCGCCGCCAAGCTCCACACGGCGCGCAGCCGCAATGACCAAGTCGCGACCGACATGCGGCTCTGGTTCAAGCACGCCTGTGCGGTCCTCGCCGAAAAAATCCTCGCCGCGCAACGCGCGCTGCTCGCCAACGCCACGGCCAACCGCGACGTGCTCATCCCCGGCTATACGCACCTGCAACGGGCGCAGCCGGTGTTTCTGGCGCACCATCTTTTTGCCTGGCTGGAAATGCTGGAGCGCGACCGCCAGCGGCTCACGGAGATCGCGGCGCATGCGAACTGGTGTCCGCTCGGCTCCGGCGCCATCGCCGGCACGACGCTGCCGATCGACCGCGAGTTCACCGCCAAGCAACTCGGTTTCGTCGACGCGAAGGGTCGGCCACAGGTCACGCAGAATTCCATGGATACGGTGGCCGACCGCGACCTGTTCATCGAGTTTGCCTCGGCGTGCGCCATCACCGGCGTGCATTTCTCGCGCTTTGCGGAGGATCTCATCCTGTGGAGCAGCGCGGAGTTCAAATTCGTGGAGCTGCCCGATGCGTTCTGCACCGGCTCGTCGCTCATGCCGCAGAAGAAGAATCCCGACTCATGCGAACTGCTGCGCGGCAAGTCCGCTCGCCTGCAAGGCAACCTGCACACGCTGCTCACGCTCGCGAAGGGCCTGCCGATGACCTACAACCGCGACCTGCAGGAGGACAAGCCGCCGGTGTTCGACAGTTTCGACCAGACCGGGCTGTGCGCCGATGTTTTTGCCGGCACCGTGGCGGGCATGGAGATTCACCGCGACCGCTGTGCTGCGGCCGTGGCGGACCCGGCGCTCCTGGCGACCGATCTCGCCGACTACCTCGTGGATCGCGGCGTCGCTTTCCGCGAAGCGCACCACGCCGTGGGCGCCGTCGTGCGGCTGGCGGAGCAAAAGGCCGTGCCGCTCACGCAGCTACCGACCGACGAAGTGCTGAAATTGCATCCCGGTTTCGCGGCGGACTGGATCGAAGTTTTCGACCTCAAGCGCGCGCTCGCCAAGCGCCGCGGCACCGGCATGCCCGGCCCGGCGCAGGTGGCGAAACAGTTCGCGCGCTGGAAGAAGCTGCTCGGTTGAGTGTTGAGTGATGAGAGTTGAGCGTTCGAACCAAGCAGGCTCCTCGGTCGGGGCTTGAACCGCTCTCAACTCTCAGCCCCGAACCCTCAACTTCCTGCACTATGGCCAAAGTCCGCATTCTGACTGACCGGGTCGCGAATCAGATCGCGGCCGGCGAGGTCATCGAGCGGCCGGCGGCGGTGGTGAAGGAGCTGCTTGAGAATGCGCTCGATGCCGGCGCCACGCGCGTCGAGGTCGAGTTCCGCCACGGCGGACGTTCGCTCATGCGCATCGAGGACAACGGTCACGGCATGTCGCGCGACGATGCGCTGCTGGCGTTGGAACGGCACGCCACGAGCAAGATCGCCGAGGCGTCGGACCTCGACCGGCTGGCGAGTTACGGTTTTCGCGGCGAGGCGCTCCCGTCGATCGCGAGCGTGTCGCGCTTCGAACTGCAGACGCGCGAAGCGGGGCAGGACGTGGGCTCGGAGATTTTGGTGAACGGCGGCAAGTTTGTGCATGTGCGCGATTGCGGCCGGCCGGTCGGGACGCGCATCGAAGTCACGCACCTGTTCAACTCGGTGCCGGCGCGGCGGAAGTTTTTGAAGACCGACCAGACCGAGTCGGCGCATATCATCCAGTGCGTGCGGCTCTACGCGCTGGCATGTCCACAGGTATCCTTCACGCTGATCGAGGATGGGCGGCAGATTTTCCGGTCGCCGGAGTGCGCGACGCTCGTCGAACGGGTGGGGGAGATTTTCGGCCGGCAGACCGCTGAGGCGCTCGTGCCAATCGATACGGCGGAGACCAGCATGCGATTGAGCGGGCTCATTGGCCGGCCGGGAGTCGGTCGGTCGACGCGGCATGAGATGGTGGTCTTCGTCAACCAGCGCCCCGTCGACAGTCGCACGCTCAATTACGCGCTGATCGAAAGCTACCACGAGTCGCTGCCAAAGGGACGTTACCCGCTGGCGTTTGTGTTTTTCGAATGCGACCCGGCGGCGGTGGACGTGAACGTGCATCCGGCGAAGCGCGAAGTTCGTTTCCGCAGTGAGCCAGTGGTCCGGTCGTTTGTGATTCGCGCGGTGCTGGCCCGGTTGCGCGAGCTGGCCGCGCCAGCGGGAATACCGGAGACCGGAGACCGGAAGCCGGAGCTGGAAAACCGGATAGCGGAAACCGGAAACCGGATGGTCGAGCCGGCGAAGCCGCTGGAGCAGCCGGTTTCCCCCTCACTCGCAGGAGCGCGTCCCATGCCTGTTCCCTTGGCGCGCCCGGCGATGCCTTTTACTCCGGCATCCGGTATCCGCAGTCCGCAATCATCACCGGCGGCAGCGGCGCCGCGGCCGATCGAAAATCGCGATTCGAAAATCGAAAATTCCCACTGGCGTTTCCTGGGCCTGGCGCACGGGAGCTTTGCGTTGTTTGAAACCGCGGCCGGGCTCGTGCTGCTCGACCGGCGGGCGGCGCATGAGCGAGTCTGGTTTGAACGGCTGCAGGCCCAGTTTCGCGCCAAGGCGGTGCCGAGTCAGCGATTGTTGCTGCCGATCCCGGTGGAACTCGATCCCATCGCGACCGCGCTGTTGCTCGACCGGTTGACGCTGCTGCACGATTGCGGCTTCGAGGTGGCGGAGTTTGGGCGCAATTTTTTCCGCATCGAGGCGGTGCCAGCGTGGTTGGAGCCCGGCGAGGCGGAGTCCTTTCTGCGCGATTTGCTGGGATTGGTGCGCGAAGGCCGGTTGCCGGAGAAAAATCTCGATCTGGCGCGCGAGGAACTCGCCCGGTTGGCGGCGGCCAAGGCCGTGCGCCTGCCCGAAATCGCCAGCGAAACCGACCTCCGCGCCTTGGTGGGGCAGCTGTTTGCGACACAGCATCCCCTGACGAGCCCGGCGGGCCGGCCGACCTACATTGAATTGAATCACAACGAACTGGCGCGACGTTTCCAAAAATTAGCGTGACCGCCGCCCTATCGTGGCACGATTCTTGGTAGAATTGTTCATTGTTATGCCTCCCAAAAAGAAATCAACCGCCTCGCCCACCGTCCCCTCAACCGTCCGTCCGGCCGCCACCCCCGTGGTGCCTGGTGGCGGTCCGCATCCGGATTCACCCGAGGTGATCCTGCGGGCGCTGATCCTGCGGCACCTGACCTCGACGCTGGCGCGCCATGCGGAAGGCGCCACGCCGCGCGACTGGTGGGTGGCCACGGCCCTGGCGGTGCGCGATACGATCCATGAACGGATGATCGAGACCCAGGCCGAGCACGCGAAGGGCAATGTCCGCCGCCTCTACTATTTCTCCCTCGAATACCTCATGGGCCGCTTGTTCGGCAACAACCTCATCGCGACCGGCCTGCTCGAGACTGCGCAGGCGGCGTTGAAATCGCTCGGGCAGGATTTTGAGAAGATTCGCGAATCCGAAGTCGACATGGGCCTCGGCAACGGCGGCCTCGGCCGGCTGGCGGCGTGTTTCCTCGATTCGCTCGCGACGCTGGACTACCCGGCGCTCGGTTACGGCATTTACTACGAATTTGGCCTGTTCAAGCAGGAGTTCGTCAACAACCAGCAGGTCGAACATCCCGATAACTGGATCATCTTCGGCAGCCCGTGGGAAGTGGTGCGGCCCGAATACACGCAGGAAGTGCGGATCTTTGGCCGCGTGGACAATGTGTTCGATGACCGCGGCAGCTACCGCCCGCGCTGGGTGGACACCAAGACGATCCTCGGCGTGCCGCACGACATCCCGACGGCGGGCTACGGCACCAAGACGGTGAATCTCCTGCGCCTCTGGGCCTCGAAATCGACCGAGGACTTCGACCTCGCGGCGTTCAACCGCGGCGGCTACGTCGAGGCCGTGCGCGAGAAGGCGGTCGGCGAGACGGTTTCGAAGGTGCTTTACCCGAACGACAAGTCCGAGGCCGGCAAGGAACTGCGCCTCGTGCAGCAGTATTTCTTCGTGGCCTGCTCGCTGCGCGATATCATCCGCCGGCATTTCCGTGCCGCGGGCAACCACTGGGGCAACTTCGCCGACAAGGTGGCGGTGCAGCTCAATGACACGCACCCGGCGATCGCGATCGTGGAGCTCATGCGCATCCTCGTCGACGAACAGAATTTCGAGTGGGCCGATGCCTGGCCGATCGTGTCCCGCACCTTTGGCTACACGAACCACACCCTGATGCCCGAGGCGCTGGAGAAGTGGAGCGTGCCGCTCTTCGAACGCGTGCTGCCGCGCCATCTCCAGCTTATCTTTGAAATCAACCGCCGCCATCTCGCCGAGGTTGCCGCCCGCTGGCCCGGCGACTCCGACAAATTGCGCGTCTGCTCCCTCATCGAGGAAAACGGCTCGAAGATGGTGCGCATGGCGCATCTCTCCGTCGTCGGCTCGCACGCCGTCAACGGCGTCGCGGCCCTGCACACGGCGCTCCTGAAGAAAAATCTCTTCCCGGAATTCGATGCGCTTTTCCCGGGTAAATTCCAAAACAAGACCAACGGCATCACGCCCCGGCGCTGGCTGTTGAAGAGCAATCCGCGTCTTTCCGAACTGATCACGCGCACGCTCAAGGACGAATCCTGGCCGCGCGATCTCGACCGCCTGCGTGGACTGGAGAAAGTGGCGGACCACGCGGCTTTTCAGGCCGAGTTCATGGCCATCAAGCGTGCCAACAAGGCTGACCTCGCCGCCGTCATCCAGACGGAATGCGGCATCACCGTGTCGCCCGACGCGCTCTTCGATGTGCAGATCAAGCGCCTCCACGAATACAAGCGCCAGCACCTGAACCTGCTGCACATCCTCGCCCTGTATCGCCGCCTCTTGCAGAACCCTGCGCTCGATATCACGCCGCGCGTCTTCGTCTTCGCCGCCAAGGCCGCGCCCGGCTACGACGTGGCGAAGAACATCATTCGAGCGATCAACACCATCGGCGCCCGCATCAATGCCGACGGACGCATCGGCGGAAAACTCAAGGTCGCGTTCCTGCCGAACTACCGCGTGTCACTCGCCGAGAAAATCATCCCGGCGGCCGATCTGTCGGAACAGATTTCGACGGCGGGCAAGGAAGCCTCGGGCACCGGCAACATGAAGCTCGCGCTCAATGGCGCGCTCACCATCGGCACGCTCGATGGCGCCAATGTCGAGATCGGTGAGGAGGTCGGCGACGACAATATCTTCATCTTCGGCCTGACCGTCGAGCAGGTCGAGGCGCTCCATGCGCGCGGCTACAATCCGCAGGATTACTATCACGCTGACGAAGAGCTGCGGGCCGTCGTTGACTGGCTGGGCAGCGATTACTGGACCCCTGGCGAGAGCGGCGCGTTTGCCGCAGTGCATGGCACGCTCATGCATGATGGCGATCCCTTCCTCGTGCTCGCCGACTTCCGCGCTTATTGCGAATGCCAGGCGCGCGTCGATGCCGCCTATCGGGACAAGGCGAAGTGGGCCCGCATGGCGATCCTCAACACGGCGCGCGTGGGCAAGTTTTCCAGCGACCGCACGATCCGCGAATACGCCACGCAGATTTGGAAGCTGCCGGCGGTGCGGGTGCCGTGAATCGGGGCGGGGTGGTGATTGGACTCACCACCCGGTCTCCCGCCTTTCGCGTCAGGCTTGCTTGAACACCAGCGCGACGTTGCTCCCGCCGAAACCGCTGCTGGTGCTGAGCACGGTGCGCGGGGCTTCGTTGAGGGTTTCACGCGGCAGGTCGAGACCGGCGCACACCGGGTCGGGGTTGCGCAGGTGTGCGTTGCCGGGGATGAAGCCGTCCTTGATCGCGAGCGCACAGAAGGCGGCTTCCATCACTCCCGCCATCGAGAGCGGATGGCCGGTGAGGCCTTTGGTGCTGCTGATGCGCGGGTGCGCGCCGGCGGCGGTGAACACCTTTTGCAGTGCGAGTGCCTCCGACTGGTCGCCGGCGTGAGTCGAGGTGGCGTGGGCGTTGACGTAATTGATGTCCGCCGGCTGCAGGCCGGTGTCGGCGAATGCGCGATGAATGGCATCGGCCAAACCGGTGCCTTCGGGATGGGAGATGGCGATATTGTAGCCATCGGCGGCCTGGCCCCAGCCGGCTAGCTCGGCGTAAACCGTCGCACCACGCGCACGCGCGTATTCGGCCTCCTCGAGGATGAGGGCGACGCCGCCGCCGGAGCCGACGAAGCCATCGCGATCCACATCGAAAGGCCGCGAGGCGGTGGCGGGATCGGGATTGGTGGAAACGGCGCCCATCGCGCCGAAGGGCAAAATGCTCTCGGCGGTCGCTTCCTCCGCGCCGACGATGATCATGCGCTGCTGGCGACCGAGGCGAATATCATCGAGCGCGCAGCCGAGCGCATGGCTCGAGGAGGCGCACGCCGCCACGAAGCCGCCGACGGCGCCGCGGATGCCGTAGTGGGCGGCGAGGTTGAAATTCAACGTGCCGGCGATGGACGAGACGACGCTCAGCGGATGGCAGCGCTCCCCGTGCGATTCAAGGAGCCGGCTGACGTGGTAGTGCGCGAGCAGGGTCGAGCCCGCGGAAGCGCAATAGAGGCCGGTGGCGCCGTCGGTGATTTCAGACGCGGCGAGCCCGGCGTCAGCCAGCGCCTGCTCGACGGCGCAGAGCGCATACAGGCCGTGGGGCGAGAGGCCGCGCAACGCTTCGCGCGGCAGTTCATAGCGGGCGGGGTAGCGCCAGTCGCGCCAATGCGGCGTGTTGACGGTGAACTCCTTGACGGTGCCGACGACTTTGACGCTGAGGTTGGGATTGCCGAGGAATTCGACGCGTTCAAGGCCGTGACGGCCGGTGCGGAGGCTTTCGCGCACAGTGGCGCGGTCGTTACCAATACACGTGATAAACCCGAGGCCGGTGATGACTGCGTGGCGCGGCATGCCGGAAACGAAATCAGCCGGGCTGCTGGCTGGCGAGCTTCGTCCGGATGAAGGCGCGCAAGTCGCCGACCGTGCGGAGGCGCACGAGTTCCTTCATGGCAATGCTCACACCGAATACGTCCTCAAGCATGAACACGGCGTCGGCAATCGACACGGAGTCGATGCCGAGATCGGTGGTGAGGGACATGGCATCGGTCAACACGCTGGGCGTCGACGCCTGCTTTTTTCCCGGGACATGATCACGCACGATGGCGAGCACGACTTCATCCGCAGCCGCCGTATCGCGGGTGGCGGTGAAACGGGCATAGCTCTCGCGGATCCGGGCGGGAAAGTGCTTGAGTAGTTCTTCGGGCGTCGGAGCGGTGAAATTGTCGGGCGGCGTTTTGGAATCCATTACTGAGAGCGCAAAACTTGGGTGCCGGTTGCAGCCGCAGCAAGCCAAGCGTGTGGTTTCCCGTAAAACAATCCGTGCCCGCGGCAAATTTAAGGATTTTTTACTGCGAAATGCAGCCGGCTTACATCTGCGTGTGACGGATTTATCGCGGCCGCATTGGATTACGCGATGGCGCGCGACGTTTGGTTGTTTAGCAACGTTTGGATCTGGCGACCGTGCCACTGGCCGTTCAGCGCCGCGAGCGGTCCGATGATGCCATAGATCACGCCGGGCAACCACGGCGGCACCGCAAAGTAAGTCAGTCCGATCGAAAGGAAGCACACGGCGACTTGGAGGCGGAATTCGTTCAACTGCAGCCGCGAGATCACGCGTTCAATTGGCGTCAGTTGCAGCCGGTCGGCCTGGCGCAGGGCGTGGGATTGGAGCAGCGCATACAGCGTCCAGATGCTCGCAAAGCCGAGGCCGTAAATCCGGTAGACGGCGAACAGTTGCTCCAGGCTGCCGAGGCCCGGGCTGCTGCCGAGCCACGCGGAGAAAAGGAATTTCAAGGGGTAAACCGAGAACAGCACCAGGAGCAGGATGCCATAGTTGAGCGAACGGGTGAAAAAATCCTCGAGGCCGTAACGCCGGAAGAATTTGTAGTGGTCGTTCCAGAATAGGAGCAGGATCGCAAAGCAGGCGGCGAAGGCCGGGAAGTCGCGGAATACTTTCAGCAAGCTGTCGAAGCTGCGCGGCACCTCGGTGGAGACGACCAGCAAGGTGAGCGCGAAACCGAAGACCGCGTCGGCGAGATTTTCGAGACGCGAGACCTCACGGCCGCGCCAGCGGAAAAAAGGCTCGGGTCGCGGAGCCATGAACTGTTCACGAAGCCGGAAGCGGGGACGAGACATGGGAGCGGGGTTGAAGCAGTGAAGGGCTGCATGGTTTGGCTAGCAACCTTTCCGCTTTTGCCGAATCTATTCCACATGCGCTGCCGTCCGTATCGCCTGTTGATCACGCTCTTTATTGGAGCGGGGTTCTGCGCGATGGCCGGGGCCATGGGCTTGCCACCAGTGAGTGGCGAACTGGCGGGCGAACTGCGCGTGCGGGCACTCAGCGGGGCGCCGCCCATCGCATGGCGGGCGCAGGTGCGACCGGCTGACGGCAGGGTGCTCCAACTGGAGGTAACGCTGACGGCACCGGGTTTTGCGTTGCGGGCGGAAGCCGCCCAGCCCGCGGACGGTGCGCCGGGCACGTGGCGCGTGGTGGAAGGCAGTCTCGACCTGGCGGCCTGGCAGAGCGCGGGCGCGGCGGCGGCTGGCGTGACTTTGCCGGCGGATTTTACGGTGACGGGCATCGTGCAATTGTCCGGCCGGGGCGCGTTGGCAGAAATGGTTCCGACGGGCACGCTCGTCGCGACCTTAGCAGACGGCCGCGCGGGCAGCGTGGAACAGGGGTGGGCGGTGAGTGGCCTGGCGCTGACGGGCACTTTGGCGTTGAGCGCTGAAGGTGTTGGTTTGCAGACGGCGCAACTCCGCGTGGCGACCGCGGAAGCGGCGGGGGTGGTGGCGCGCAATGTGTTTTTGGAAGCAAGCGGGTTGTCGGACGGACGCATCGAGGTGCGGCGGGCGGACTTGGATGTGCTCGGCGGACGCGTCGCGCTGGCGGCATTCGTCGTGGATCTGGCAGCGCCGGAGTTGCGGACCACCGCGGAGGTGACAGCGGTGGCGTTGAGTGAGCTGGCGGCGTTGCTGCCGGAGACACTGGCGGCGGCGAAAGGGCGATTGAGCGGACGCATGGAAGTGCGCTGGAACGCGCAGGACGGATTTGAGCCGGGCAAAGGTTCGCTGCGCATGCTGCCGGATGAACCGGTTTCGCTGCGGTTGGCCTCGGCGCCGGGATTTTTGACGCAGCACATGCCGGAACGGCTTCAGCTGTTGCCGGAGAAACTCGGGGCGCTGGCCCGGTGGCTTTCGCCCAGGAATCCCGCTTACGACAGCCTGAGTCATATCGAACTCGGCGAGGATACACTTGCCGTGGAAAAGTTGCGAGTGGAGCTGTATCCCGACGGGCCGGACGGCGCACGATCCGCCTTGGTCGAAGTGACGGCGCGCCCGCCAAAAGGCAGTGCGGTGGAGCTGGTGAGTTTTACGGTTAACGTCGCCGGCCCATTGAAACAAGTGATCGACCTGGGCTTGAAAAACCAGGCCCGGATAAATTTCCAAATGGCGCCGGATAAATGAAACCTTGGTTGCACTTGCGCGTCTATCCCTGTGCAATGTCCACCATGCTTCGTTGCCTTCCCTTGCTCCTCGGTGCCCTGCTGTGCGGCGGCTGTATCCATGTGAAAATGGATCCCATCCAAGTGCATGCCGTGGTGGATGTGAACGTGAAGGTGGACAAGGCGCTCGATGATTTCTTCGGCGACCTCGACAAGAAATCCACGACCATTTCGTCTGAAACCAAATCCTGATGCCCATGAAAACGCTTTCCTTCCGCCTGCTGTTTTCGCTGCTCGCGCTCGCCGTGGTGGCCGTCGCGGCCCGCGCCGAGGATCTCGGTGCCGTGCGTGCACGCATGTCGCAACGTCTCAGCCAAATCGACCAGCTCAAGTCGAGCGGGGCGCTCGGTGAAAACAACCGTGGCCTGCTCGAGGTGAGGGATGGCGGCGGCGATGCGGCGAGCGTGTCCGCGGCGGAGAACAACGATCGCGGGATCGTCTATGCCGAACTGGCCAAGAAGACCGGTTCCACGGCGGAGAATGTGGCACGCGCCCGGGCAAAGCAGATTGCGCAAGGCAGTGCTCCCGGCGTCTGGCTGCAGGCCGAAGACGGCAAGTGGTATAAGAAATAACGCCGGCCGACGGTCCTGTCAGGGTTTCCGGATTTCCCGGTAGACGACGGAGTCGATGTGTTCGGCCGTGACGTTTTCGATTTCCACGAGCCGTTGGAGTTCCGCTTTCGCCCGGGCCGACGCGTCCCGGGTCAGCTTGAGGGTCTGAGGATCAAAACCGGGGCATTTCTCGGCTTCCTCGGTCATCAGCTGCATCTGGTTGAGATAGTTTAGCAGGATGTGATGAGAGCCCTCGATGGTCTTGTGAAAGACCGCGGCCTTTTCGCGTTGCTGGGCGGCGTGAACCTTGAAGGCCTGACGCGTGAGCCACCAAATCAGGAGGGCGGAAAGGCCGACGTAGAGGAGGCCCTTGAAGGTTTGGAAGGAGGCGAGGTCGTGCAGGCTGCCGGCGATCACGGTGGCGACGTGGTCCGAAGCCAGAATCCACGTGATGCCAAATGCCAGGTAACCGAGGGTCACGCGAAGGTAGGGTTTCATGGGCAACGACCGCAGACGAGTCGTGATGACATCGTGGAACTCAGATCAGCATGCCCGCGATGGCGGCGCCGATGAAGCAGCAGAGGCTGCCGCCGATGAGGGATTTGACGCCAAGCTTGGCGAGGTTTGACCGCTGGTTGGGCGCGAGCACGCTGATGCCGCCGACCTGGATGCCGATCGAGGCGATGTTGGAAAACCCGCACAGGGCATAGGTGAGGATCACCTGGGCGCGGGGATCGGTGAGGAGGCCGGATTCCTTGAGTTTGCCGAGCGTGCCGTAGGCGTAGAATTCGTTGAGGATCGTTTTTTCACCGATGACCTGCCCGGCGAGGGTGAGCGAGCCGTGGTCGATGCCCATGAGCCAGGCGAGCGGGGCGAAGGCGACGCCGCAGATATATTGCAGGCTGAACTCCACATAGCGCCCGCCGGTGCTGGCCGTGATCCAGGTGTTGAGGCCGCTCCAGCCACCGACGCCGTGGGAAAGGATGGCGTTGGCCATGGCGATGAGGGCGGTGAATACGAGCAGCATGGCGCCGACGTTGACGGCGAGTTTTACGCCGTCGGTCGTGCCGTTGGCGACGGCCTCAAGGGCGTTGGCGCCGATTTTTTCCTTCGGCACGGTGATCGTTTCATCGACGAGCTCGGTTTGGGGCAGCATGATCTTCGCGATGTAGAGCGAGGCCGGGGCCGACATGAGCGAGGCGGTGATGAGGTGCTTGGCGAAGAGAAGGCGTTGCACGGGATCCTCGCCGCCGAGCATGCCGATGTAGGCGACCAGGACGGCGCCCGCGATGTTGGCCATGCCGCCGACCATGACGGCGAGCAGTTCGGAGCGCGTCATCGTGGCGAGGTAGGGCTTGATGAGGAGCGGGGCCTCGGTCTGGCCGAGGAAAATGTTGGCCGAGGCGCTCAGGCTCTCCGCGCCGGAGAGCTTCATGGTCTTCGACATCAGCCACGCGAAGGCGTAGACGATCTTCTGCAAAATCCCCAGGTAGAAGAGGAGCGACGTCAGCGCAGAGAAGAAGATGACGGTCGGCAGAACATTGAAGGCGAAGAGATAGCCGAAGGACTTGGTGTCGGTGACGAGGCTGCCGAAGAGGAACTGCGTGCCGGCCTTGTTGAAATCCAGGATGGCGACGAAGGCGTTGCCCACGGCGTCAACGCCCATGCGGATGAAGTCGACCTTGAGCACCAGCACGCCGCAGACGATCTGAAGGAGCAGCCCCATCGTCACGAGCTTCCAGGGAATGGCGCGGCGGTTTTCACTGAAGAGGACGGCGAGGCCGATGAACGCGGCGATGCCCAGCAGGCCGCGCAGGATGTGGGTGAGTTGCTCCATGGGGATTGGAAACTAGCAGCAAGCTTGCCGAAACCGGCCCGACCCGCGAGAACCAAGTAATGACTCCGCAGGAACGCCTCGCCCGCCATCTCACCCGCAAGCCCGACACCGCGGCCGCGCGGTTTGTCGCCCGCAACGCCACGGTAATCGGCGACGTCGTGCTGGGCCGGGACAGCAGCGTGTTTTATGGCGCGGTGCTGCGCGGTGATATTCACGAGATCCGTGTGGGCGAGGGGACCAACATCCAGGACAATGCCATCGTGCACCTCGCGGATGAGTATGGGGCCTACATCGGAGCCTGGTGCACCATCGGCCATGCGGCGATCGTGCACGCCTGCACCATTGGCGACGAATGCCTCATCGGCATGGGGGCGACGATTCTCGACGGGGCGAAGATCGGGGCGCGGAGCATCGTCGGCGCGAACTCGCTCGTGCCGCAGCGTTTCGAATGTCCGCCGGGCTCGATGGTTTACGGTTCGCCGGCGAAAGTGGTCCGGCCGCTCACCGCCGCCGAGCAGGCGACGCTGCGGCCTTGGGCGGAAAAATATGTCGAGGTGGCGAAGGCGAACGCGGCGTTACAGGCGGTCTAAGGTGTAAAACGTGTAGCGAAAATTGGCGTCACGGCTTTCGCGGCGCTCGATCTCGCGCCACGAGAGGTGGCGCCATTCGGGGAAATACGTGTCGCCCGGCACCTCGGCGTGGACGAGGGTGAGATAGAGCCGGTCGGCCCGCGCGAGGGTTTCCTCGTAGATCCGCTGACCGCCGCAAATCATGATTTCGCCGGGCAGCGTCTGGGCCACCGCGAGGGCCTCGGCCACGTTGTTCGTAATACGAACATGGGGCTGCGCGAGAGCGCGATTGCTGGTGATGACGACCGGCTGACGGCCGTCCTGTGCGACCCGCGGCCAGGTCTCGTAACAAATCCGGCCAAGCACGACGGTCTGACCGCGGGTGATGTCGTGGAAAAACTTCAGGTCCTCGGGAATGCTCCAGGGCAATTTTCCGTCGCGACCGATGACGCGGTTTTCACTGCAGGCGACGACGAGATTGAGCGGCTTGGACATGGAAGGGAAGAGGCGTGGCAAAGCGGGAAGACGATGCGCGCGACGCCAGCGTGGCAAACTCCGTTTGGCGATTTAACGTGCAGGAGTGATTTCCGTAACCGGCAGAATAGCCTTGGCCAGGCGCAGGGCATGGCGGATTCTCAAGGACTACCCCCTGATATGAAACGAACCCTCCGGTTGGCGGTGTTTTTAGGTCTGTTGCTCGCGGCCGATGCTTGGGCTGCGCCGGTGCGCTGGACCAAAGTCAGCAGCCCTTATTTCACCATTCTCACCTCGGATTCCGTGAGCGCGGCCAAGGAATGGGCGGCGGGCTTGGAGGCTTTTCGCCTCAGCCTGAACGAACTCGCGCCCACGGACGAGCGGCTGCTGGAGCCGATGACGATGGTGATCTTTGACCGTCTGAAAACATTCGAGGCCGCGATCCCGCGGACCGGCCAGGAAAAGTCCGGCAGCACGCAGCTCTATCGTTACGCCAATCGCAACGGACACTTCATCGGGGCGGTCAACGTGGAGGATAATCATGCCGCGCAATTTGGCATCTACATGCAGGGCGGCATGTGGCTGACCAATTCCTACCGCCGGCCGTTGCCGCTGTGGTTGGTCACCGGACTGCAGGGACTTTATGCGACCAGTATCTTGAGCGACGGTCGCATGACCATTGGCTATGAGGATGAGAGCAGCACTTATGGACTAAAGAGCTCCCGGATTATTCCGCTCGATCAGATGCTTGGGATGACGACAGCGGCCGAGACCTACCAGAGCGATTCGGGGAAGTTTAACGCGCAGGCGTGGGCTTTCGTGCACTATTTGGTGGTGGGCGAAAAGGGCGTCCACCGGCCAAGGCTCGCACGGTTTATGAACGCCATCCTGGAAGGTCGCGCGGAAGAGGAGGCGATCCGCGAGGCCTGGCCGGAAGGTTTGGTGGAGGTCACGAAAAAATTCACCCGCTATGTGCGCAACGGCGTTTACCGTGTCGTGACCTTGCCGACCGATTTACACCGGCTGGAAAGGGAAATCCACGCAACGCCGGCGCCGGAGGCGGACGTGCAACTCGCGCTCGGTTACCTGCACTTGTATTTTCAAAGTGCCGCGGCCGCGGGTCCCTACTTGGAACGGGCGCTGGCGCTCGCGCCGGGAGCCCCCACCAGCCTGGAGGGGATGGCAGAGCTGGCCGAAGTGCGGGGTGACAATGCCGAGAGCCTCCGGCTCTACCAGGAGGCCGTGGCGGCGGGGTCGAAGTCCTATGTGGCGCATTTCCAAGCGGCGTATCCGGCGGTGCAGGCCCTGTATGGCACCGAGGCGGCCGCGGATAACGTGGACCAAACGGCGGCCCGCGCGGGGATGGATCGCATGGAGCAAGTCCTTCGGTTGCATCCGGGATTTCGCACCGCCCACGAGATGCTGGCGGGCATGGCCGGGTCGCTGGCAACCATGACGGAAGAGGATGGCGCCTGGCTGAAGGAGGGGAGCGAACGGTTTCCCGATGATGCGAGAATGGCCGCCGGCTTGGTGGCGTATGAAATCGCGACGAAACGCTATGCCCCGGCGAAAGAGCGACTCGACCGCCTCTACGCCGGAGAGTTTGCCAACGTGCAGCTGATCCAAGCCTACGTTAAAAAACTCTATCGCCGGCTGGCCGCAGCCAACGACCTTTATTGGTTTGAGCGCTACACCAAGGAACAAAACACGGAGGCGGCGGCCAAGTTTTTGCCCAAGCTGGATCAGGCGCCCCTGCTGCCGGCGGAGCGGGAGCGGTTTGCGAAGTTGCGTGGCGCCGGCACGGCGAAGCGGACCTTGAAACGCGTGGCGGAATTGATTGCCCGCAAGGATTGGGATTCGGCCAACCTGCTGCTCGATACCCTGCAGGCCGATAATCCGAATGAGGAACTGAGCGGCGAAATCGCCCGGTGGCGCGAGCTGGCGTGGCCCGAGAATAAAAAGATGCCAGCCGGGGCTGACACGAAGCCAAACCCATGAATCGCGATCACGTGGTGCCTGCTGGGAGTGTGAATTGGTTGCGCCGGGTCGTGCTGGGGCTCGCTTGGGCGGGGTTGGCGGTCGCTACGCCGGCGCGGGCCGATGACTGGATCGAGGTGAAGTCACCCTATTTCACGGTGGTGTCGGAGGCTTCGGAGAGTCGCACGCGGGCTTGGGCGGTGCAGTTCGAATTATTTCGGCAGGCGATGCAGACCCTGATGCCGATGCCGCCGGGAGCGGTGGAGCCGGTGACGCTGGTGCTCTTCCGCAGTGATCGCCGGCTGCGGCCCTTCAAGCCGGTGGAGCATGGCAAGCCGGCGAAGATGTCGGGCTATTTCAGCCGGGCGCTGGGCCGCAATGTCATCGCGCTGGCCATCGATGGCGATTGGGAGATCGTGCAGCAAGTCGTCTGCCACGAGGGCGTGCACTGGCACATGGCGGGAGCGGCGCGGGACCTGCCGCGCTGGATGGAGGAGGGATTGGCCGAGGTGTTCGGCAATTTTGAAATCGCCGGGAATGAGTTCATCGTCGGCAAACCGCGCCCGGACTACAGAACCAACGTGCGCGTCATGAAGCCGATGCCGATGGCCACGCTGATGACCCGCGAGCAGCTCGCCTACAACGGCAAGCACGGCCGGGAGACGAAACTGTTTTACTACCAATCGTGGGCGATGATGCATGCGCTCCTGTTTGCGCCGGACGGGATGGGCTATGCGAATTTCGCCAAGTTCTTGAACCAGACGCCGGGAAGTGACGACCCGGTGAAGGAACTGGAGTTGGGCCTGGGCCGCTCGGCGGCCGATCTGCAGCGGATGCTGGAGACGCATCTCGAGCGGAGCCGGGTGAACTACCTGCGCGTCAAATTTGATCGGAAATCCGTGGAGGCAAATTTCAAGGCCCGCCCGCTGGCGGCGGGTGAGGCCGACCTTGTGCTGGGCGGCTTGCTGCTCTGCGTGAATCAACTCGAGGAGGCGCGGGCCTACCTGCTGCGGGCCGAGGCGGCGTTGCCGGATGATCCGCGCACCGCGGAGTCGTGGGCGCTGTTGAATCTCGCCCAGGGTGACATGGATGGAATGGAGCGCCAGTTTCGGACGGCCTTCCGGCGGGGCAGCGAAAGTTATGTGGGGCATTACCTGCTGGCGTTGCAGGAATGGCAGGCCGCGGGCCGGAGTGTCGCTGGCGAGGTGGGCATCACCAAAGCCGTCGACGAGTATCTGGCGTGCCTGAGACTCCGGCCGCAGTTTGTGCCGGCGATGGAAGACCTCGCGAGCATTGTGACGTATCTGCCCGAGCGCTCGGTGCAGGCCGAGGTCATGGTCCGGTTTGCGGCGCTGCGCCACCCGCGGAATTTTCGCATCGTCGGCGGGCTGGCTTTGCTCGATGCGACCTACGGCACGCTGGACGAGGCGCAGGCCACCTGGGTGCGCTTAAACAAACTGCCGGGACAGGACGACCCGGTGAGTCGGCAACTGCTGGCGGCGGTGAAGGCAAAAATGCAGCTGAGGGAGAGCGACCGCCCGAAACCGTTGGACGAACTGTTTCAAAGCCGCTGAGTGACGGGGTCCAAAGATCGGCGGGCCATTGCCTGGAACCGGGCACAAAAAAGCGGCTGCCGGGATGGCAGCCGCTGATGACGAAAAGTGGCGTGGCTTAGGCGGCGGGGACGATCTCGACGCTCTTCACCTCGATACGGTCGGCGGGCGTGCTGCGCTCGGGGCCGCTGGTCGGGACGGTGGCGATGCGCTCGAGGACGTCGTCACCCTTGATGAGCGTGCCGAACGCGGTGTATTGGCGGTCGAGGAACTTGGCGTCGCCGTGGCAGATGAAGAACTGGCTGCCGGCGCTGTCCGGGTTTTGCGAGCGGGCCATCGAGATGACGCCGCGAGTGTGCGACTTGGCATTGAACTCGGCCTTGATCTGGTAGCCGGGACCGCCGGTGCCGGGCATGCCTTTCTGGCCGGCCTTGGTGTTGGGGCAGCCACCCTGGACCATGAAGCCCTTGATGATGCGGTGGAAGGCGGTGCCGTTGTAGAAACCTTCGCGGGCGAGTTTCTTGAAGTTCTCAACCGTCTTGGGGGCGACGTCGGGCCAGAAGGCGATGGTCAGGTCCCCGTAGGAGGTCTTGATGATGGCGTTTTCAGCGGTGGCGGTGGTGCTCATAGAAGGAGCAAGCGAACCCACGGCGGAGGCTTCCGCAAGAACCAAAAGGCGATCGCGCTCAGGCGAAAGCTTCGTCGATCAGCTCGCAGAAATGATGGATCAGGAAGAGGTGCGCTTCCTGGCAGGCGGCGCCGCTTTGGCTGGGGATGATCAGGTCGACGGTTGCGAGCCCCTGGGCTTTGCCGCCGCCACGGCCGAGGAAGGCCACGCTTTGCAGGCCGAGTTTTTTGGCCTCGTGGAGGGCGGCGAGGATATTGCCGGAGTTGCCGCTGGAGGTGAGGACGACCACGAGGTCGCCGGGATGGGCGAGGCCGGCGAGCTGGCGGGAGAAAACCTGGTCGTAGCCGTAATCGTTGCCGATGCAGGTGAGGAGCGAGCCGTCGGCGGAGAGGGCGATGGCGGGGAGGGCGGCGCGGTTTTTCTGGTAGCGGCCGACGAGTTCCGTGGAGAAATGGCCCGCCTCGGCGGCGCTGCCGCCGTTGCCGCAGATGAGCAGCTTTTTGTCGTGGCGCAGCGTGTCGAGGATCAGCTTGCCCGCGGCGTCGATGGCGGGGCGGATCGTGGCGAGCGCCTGCAGGGTGCGGGTGGATTCGGCGAGCGAAGCTTCGAAGGTCATGCGGGTGTGGAGAAAAACGTGGAGGGGCTGAGTTGGCGAGGATGGATGTGGGGAACGAGCCAAGGCATTTTTAACCACGAATGGACACGAATGACTGCCCGATCATTCGCATTTGAGCACAATATCCCGTGGGTTTCGTATTCGTGGGTATTCGTGTCCATCGTGGTTAAAGTTCCGGAACTGCGTCGGGATTGACTCGCGGTGCAGGCGAGGCCTGCTGGAGGGCTTTAATTCGTATTCCGATCCATGCGTTTGCGTTCGCTCACCCTTCAGCACTTCCGGAACATTCCGTTGGCGGCGCTGACGCTGCGCGGGCGGCAGCAGTTTTTGCTGGGGACGAACGGGCAGGGAAAAACGAATTTGCTGGAGGCGGCGGGTTTTATCACGGCGCTGCGGTCGTTTCGCACGACGGAGGGCAAATTGCTCATCGCGCAGGGTCAGCCGGAGGCGGCGATTGCGGGCGAGGTGGAGCACGAGCGGTTTGGCGAAACGAAACTCACGATCAAGCTGCGCGCGGACGGACGGGAGCTGTGGTGCGATGGCGAGAAGGTGACGAAGATCGCCGATTATCTCGGGCGTTTTCCGACGGTGGTTTTTACCTCGCAGGATTTGTTGCTCATCCGCGGCGCGCCGGCGGTGCGGCGGCGCTGGCTGGACCTGACGCTGGCGGCGATGGATGCGGCGTATTTGCGCGCGCTGCAAACCTATCACCGGGCGCTGGCCGAGCGGAACAGCCTGCTGAAACGCGGCGCGCCGGCGGGGGAGCTGGCGGCGTTTGAACACGGGTTGGCAGAGTCGGGAGCGGAGTTGATTGCCCGGCGCGCAGCGGGGTTGGCTGAAATCGGCGCGCGGCTGGCGGAATTTTATGCGCGCATCTCCGATCAGGCGGAGCCGGTGGCGGCGGTTTACCGGCCGAATTTTGCCGAGCCGTCGGCGAAGGCGTTGCGGGCCAAGTTGCAGGCGGCGCGGCCGCGGGATGCGCAGTTTCGCACGACGCTCACGGGGCCGCACCGGGACGAACTGGAGTTCACGGTGCGCGGCGTGGCGGCGAAGGATTTTGCCTCGGAAGGTCAGCAGCGGTCGCTCGTGCTGGCGTTGCGCCTGGCGCAGGCGGCGTGGTTTCAGGCCAAGAGCGGGGTGCGTCCCGTGCTGCTCGCCGACGATGTGCTGGGCGAACTCGACCCGGCGCGGCGCAGGCGGTTTTGGGCGGCGATTGACCCGGCGTCGCAAGTGATCGCGACGGGGACGAGCCTGCCGGAGGCGGAGCTGGGGACGTGGCAGGTTTTTGAAGTCGCGGGCGGCGTTTTTAATGAAAAGGCTGCGGGCGCATGACGACATTTGAACCCTGGCAGTGGGCGTTGGCCATCGTGGGCGGGCTGGCGGTCGGCATTTCGAAGACCGGCATCGGCGGGCTGGGCATGCTCGCGGTGGTGATTTTTGCGAACCTGCTGCCGGCGCGACTGGCGAGCGGCGTGGTGCTGCCGATGCTGGTGCTGGCGGATCTTGTGGCGGTGGCGGCCTATCGCCGGCACGCGCAGTGGAAGTATTTATGGAAATTGTTTCCGTGGACGGCGCTCGGCGTGGTGATCGGCTATGTGACGATGGGACGGATCGACGACCGGCAGGCGAAGGTGCTGATCGGGATCATCATCCTGGCGATGCTGGGCATGCATTTGTGGCGCCGACGCCGGGCGACCAGTGAGGAACCGGAGCACGCGATCTGGTTTGCGCCGATGATCGGCGTGCTGGCGGGATTCACGACGCTGGTGGCCAATGCGGCGGGTCCGCTGATGGTGATCTACCTGCTGGCGATGCGGCTGCCGAAAATGGAATACATGGGCACCGGCGCGGTGTATTTCATGCTGATGAACCTGTTCAAAGTGCCGTTCATGGTCGACCTCGGGCTGATCAACTGGTCGAGCCTGGAGCTGAACCTGTGGCTGGCGGTGCCGGTGCTGGCGGGCACGCTGCTCGGGAAGAAAATACTGGCGCACATCGATCAGCGGCTGTTTGAAAACCTGGCGCTCGCGCTGGCGGCGGCGGCGGGAGTGAAACTCTTTTTCTAGGTTTAATATTCTGTCTTCTTATCGAAACCATGGCGCGAATGAATGTGCGGCAGATGTGGGCGGCGAAGCTGGCGGGCAAATCGGTGCCGGCCAGCGTGAGCGCGCCCGCGGTGGCGCCGGTGCGCATCCCGTATGCGGGGCAGGTGCTCGGGATCGATCCCTCGTTGCGTGGGACGGGTCTGGCGTTGATTGAATTTGTGCCCGGACGTCCACCGGTGTTGTTGCGCTGCCTGACGGTGCGCGTGCCGGCGAAATTGCCGATGGCGGTGGCGCTCGGGGAGATCAACCGCGCGGTGGCGGCGTTTCTGGGGGACTTCACGGTGCGGCACGTGGCGCTGGAGCAGACGATCTACGTGCAGAATTTCCAGACGGCCCAAATCCTCGGCGCGGCGCGCGGCGCGGCGATCGCGGCGGCGGCGGTGCGGGATCGCGAGGTGTTTGAATATGCGCCGCTGCGCGTGAAGCAGGCGGTGACCGGACAGGGGCGGGCGAGCAAGGACCAGATGGCGCGGACGGTGATGGCGCTGTTGGGGCACGGGCGCACGCTGGCGCTGGACGAGGCGGACGCGGCGGGCGTGGCGTTGTGCCACGCGTTTACGTGGCGGGAGTGAGGGAAGGGTTGAGAGGTGAAAGTTGAAGGTTGAAAGCATCGGCGGAGGCGAAGGTGGGTGCCTCCGCGCCCAGACAACTTTCACTTTTAAACTTTCAACAGTGCCGGCTTATCAGCCGAGGACGGCTTTGAGGACTTTGCCGAGGTCGGTGACGCGATAGGGCTTGGTGAGGTAGCCGCAGAAGCCCATGTCGAGGTAGCGGCGGGCCATGTCATCGTTGTCGTAGCCGCTGGAGACGATGGCGCGGACGTCGGGGTCGAGTTCGCGCAGGGCCTTGAAACATTCTTCGCCGCCCATGCCACCGATGACGGTGAGATCCATGATGACCACGTCGTAGGGGCGGCCGATGTTGAGGTAGCGCTTGTAGAGAGTGATGGCCTCCTCGCCGTTCTTCGCCATGTCGAACTTGTAGTCGAGGCTCGTGAGCATGTTGGCGGTGAGGGAGGAAATCTTCTCGTCGTCGTCCATGAAGAGGACGCGACCGGTGCCGAAGCGCAGCGAGGCGGGCTTGCGGGCTTGCACCTCGACGGCTGCGTCGGCGCGCGGCAGGAAAATGGTGAAGGCCGTGCCGACGCCGACCGTGGAATCGAGGCTGACCTGGCCGCCGTGCTTGCGGACGATGGAGAGGACGGTGGCGAGGCCGAGGCCGGTGCCGTGTTTCTTGGTGGTGAAAAACGGGTCGAAGATTTTTTCGAGATGCTCGGGCTTGATGCCGGCGCCATTGTCGCGGACCTCGAACTCGACGTAATCGCCGGCGGGCATGGGCGGGATCTGGTCGGCGGCGAGGGTGATGTTGGCGGCGCGGACCTGAAGTTGCGCGCGGTGCGGCTCAGGTGGCATCGCCTGGAGGGCGTTGACGATGAGGTTCTGGAAAACCTGGAGAATCTGCGAGCGGTCGACGGACACGGGCCAGACATCGTCGGCCGCCTCGACAGCGATGGCGGCGGTGCTGGCGGCGGCGGCGATCTTGACGGAATCGCGGAG
The DNA here is from genome assembly GCA_964525935.1 of uncultured Opitutaceae bacterium. GTDB lineage: Bacteria > Verrucomicrobiota > Verrucomicrobiia > Opitutales > Opitutaceae > UBA2377. Next base: position 234,706 of record CAZGJZ010000006.1, read on the forward strand.
GATGTCGGGGGAGGCGGCGACGGTGCGGGCGCCCGCGCCGCCCTTGGCGAAAAGGAGCAGCTGCTTGGTGAGGCCCTTGGCGGCGAGGCAGGCCTGCTCGGCGTCAGCGAGGGCGGAGTAGTCGCGGTTGTCCTTGGCGAGGGAAACGGCGCCGAGGATGGTGGTGAGCAGGTTGTTGAAATCGTGCGCGATGCCGCCGGCGAGGAGGCCGAGCGCCTCGAAGCGGTTGGCCTTCACGAGTTCCTCGGGCGTGAGGCTCATCTCGTCGGGATTGCGGAAAACGATGACGACGCCGCGGACCTTGCCGGTGGCGTCAAACACGGCGCGGGCGGTCCACACGATGGGCACGGGCGCGCCGTCGCCGACCGCGAGGGCGTGGGTGCTGCTGAGCGGCAGCGGGCTCTCGGCGGCGAGGGCCTGTTCGCACGCGTCGTCGGCGGGCTGGCCGCTCTGCCGGTGGACGAGACGGAAAACATCGCCGGCGGGCTGGCCGAGAATCTGTTCGCGGGGAAGCTGGAGGAGGCGGACGGCGGCGGGGTTGAGCGCGAGGATTTTGCCGCGGGGATCGGTGAGGAGCACGGCCTCGGCGAGGGCGGCAAGGGCTTCGTCCGTGAGCGCGGTGGAGGCGGAGCCGGCGGCGTCGGCGAGGGCGGCGGGCTGGGCACAAATAAAACCGGTGAAGCGGAGGAGTTCGCGCTTGCGATTGAGGACGCGCAGGCCGCCGAGCAGGAAAGGCGCGGGCGAGCCGTCCTTGCGCTGGAGCTGGACGGGCTCGAGAAAGGCGGACTGGCCGGGGGCGCGATTGAGCAGCCAGGCTTCGAGGCCGGACTCGAGATCGGCGCGGGGCAGGACGGTGGGAAAAGTCGTGGCGGCGTCGGGCAGTTCGTCTTCCGCGTAGCCGAGGAGGCGTTTCCAGGCGGGCGAGAACCAGAAAGCCTGTGCGGTGAAATCGAGTTCGAAGGCGCCCAGCGGGCCGGTGTCGCTCAGGGTCTGCAGGCGGATGTCGCCGGCGATGCTGGCTTCCTCGGTCTCCTTGCGCTCGGTGATGTCGATGTGCAGGCCGATGACGCGGGTGAGTTGGTGGTCCTCATTGACGACCTGCAGGCCGAGGCAGTGAACCCAGACGTAGTGACCGAGCCGGTGGCGGAGACGGAACTCGACGTCGAACGGACGGGGGCTGGGGACGACCTTGCGCCCGAGGCTGAAAGGAGCGGCGGAGCTGTCGTCGGGGTGGAGTTGCGCGAGCCAGGCCTCGTGCGTGTCGGGCAGTTCGGCGTCGACGTAGCCGAGCATTTTTTTCCACGCGGGCGAATATTGCACGCGGCCGGTGGCCAGATCCAGGTCGAAGAAACCGATGGAACTGTGCGCGGCGAGGAAGGCCGCGCCGTGATCATCAATGACCGATGGCGAGGACGCCGTAGCAGCGGCGGGAGCGGTTTGGACGGTGGCGAGCAGGCGATCGGTGAGACCGGCGGCGGGTTCGAGGCGAACGAGGACTTCGCGTGTGGCGCCATCGGAGAGGCGGGCGGTGAAGGCGGCGGCGCGGTTTTCAGCGGTGGCGCGGAGGGCGGCCCACTGGGCCTCGATCCAGTCGGGTTCGTGGGAGACGATTTCGAGCTGGAAGAAGCGGACAAAAGGTTCGCCGACGAGGCCGGGTGCGGCGACGCCCCAGAAATCATGGGCGGAGGCGCCGGCCGCGACGATGTGGCCGGTGGGATCAAGGACCAGCGCAACGACGGACGGAGTGGAGGATGATGGGGTGGGGGAACTCACTCGCGGGAGTTGGCTTGCCAGTGGCGGACGCGACTGGCGAGAAAATCGATAAAAGCGGGGTGGTCGTTGAGGCAGGGGATTTGCTGGAAGGACTCGCCGCCGGCGGCGAGGAAGGAATCGCGCCCGGCTTGCTGAATTTCCTCGAGCGTCTCCAGGCAGTCGGCGGTGAAGGCCGGGCAGAGCACGAGGAGTTTTTTCACGCCGGTGGCGGGGAGGCGGAGGAATTCCTTGTCCGTGAACGGCGTGAGCCACGGCTCGCGGGTGAGGCGCGATTGAAAGGACACGGAATGGCGGTCGGCGGCGAGGCCGGCGCGGGCGACGAAAGCGCGGGTGGTGGCCAGCACCTGCGCCTTGTAGCAGGTGGCGTGCGCGGGCGAGCAAGTGGCGCAACAATCAGGCACGAGCGTGCAGTGGGCGTGCGACGAGTCGGCCACGCGCATGTGGCGCTCCGGGAGGCCGTGATAGGAGAAGAGCACGTGGTCGTGTGGTTGCGCGAGGTAGGGCGCGGAGACGGCGTGCAACGCGGCGATGTAATCGGCATCGGCGAAAAACGGTTGCACGGTGGTCACGCGGATGTGCGGGGCCTGGCGGGCGATCTCGTCCTTCACGCGCACGACGACCGTTTCCCACGACGACATGGCGTAGTGGGGGTATTGGGGAAACAGGAGCAGGTCGTTGACGCCATCGGCGGCGAGCTGCGCGACGACGGAGGCGATGGACGGATTGCCGTAGCGCATCGCGAGATAGACGGGTGTCGCGGAGCCGAGGGCGGCGGCGAGCTTGGCTTGCACGCGACGCGAGGTGGCGATGAGCGGCGAGCCCTCGGCGGTCCAGACCTGAGCGTAGGCGTGGGCGGACTTGGCGGGGCGGGTGCGGAGGATGATGCCCTCGAGCAGCGCCCAGCGCAAAGGGGCGGCCATATCGAGCACACGCGGGTCGCTGAGGAACTCGCGCAGGTAGCGCCGCACATCGGGGACCGACGTGGAGTCGGGGGAACCGAGGTTGACGAGAAGAACGGCGCGTTGGGACATGGAAAATACGTCGGGACAATGCGCAGGGTTGTCAAACGCCGCGCGAGTCCGTTGAGTGTGACGCAAAATTTCCAAAAGATGTCCACTGCACGCAAGCCCGTCCTCCTCGTGATCCGTGATGGTTGGGGTAAAAACCCCAACCCTGCGCAAGACTCGTTCAACGCCGTGCATCTCGCACAGACGCCGTGCGATGATGCGCTGCATGCGCGCTACCCGCGCACGCTCGTCGCGGCGAGCGGCCTCGATGTGGGCCTGCCCGACGGACAAATGGGCAACTCCGAGGTCGGCCACGAAAACATCGGCGCGGGGCGCATCGTGGACCAGGAGCTCGTGCGGTTGAACAAACTGTTTTCCGAAAAGCAGCTCGCGCGGAATCCCGTGTGGCACGCGGCGGTCGCGCGCGTGAAGGCCTCGCCGACGGCGAAGCTGCACCTCATGGGCATCGTGTCGGACGGCGGCGTGCACGGGATGCTGGAGCATCTTTACGGCATCCTGCGCCAGGCGAAGGAAGACGGACTGACGTCGCGGCAGGTGTTTATCCACGCGTTTACGGACGGTCGCGACACGCCGCCGCAAAGCGGACTTGGTTTTGTGCAGCAGGTGGAGGCGAAGATTCGCGAGATCGGCGTCGGCACGATCGCGACGGTGTGCGGACGCTTTTGGGCGATGGACCGCGACAACCGCTGGGAGCGCGTGCAGAAAGCCTACGACATGCTGACCGGCCGCGTGGCGGTCGCGACGGCGCGCAGCGCGGAGGCGGCGGTGGCGGGTTACTACGAAAAACCGCTCAGCCCGACGCAGCACGGCGACGAGTTTGTGCCGGCGACGTGGATCGTGGGCGCGGATGGCAAGCCGCTTGCGACCATCGACAACGGGGACGCGGTGTTGTTCTATAACTACCGCGGCGACCGGCCTCGCGAGATCACGCGCGCGTTTGTGATGGATGATTTCAAGGGCTTCGACCGTGGCGCGAAGCTGGATCTCTACTACGCGACGATGACGGAGTATGAGGCCGGGCTGCCGGTGCACGTGGTCTCGGGCAAGCCGGAGGCGTTGAAGAACATCCTCGGCGAAGTCGTGAGCAAGGCGGGCATCGGCCAGTTCCGTTGCGCGGAGACCGAGAAGAACCCGCATGTGACCTTTTTCTTCAATAACTACCGCGGCACGCCGTTTCCCGGCGAAGATCGCGCGTGCCCGGCGAGTCCGAAGGTGCCGACCTACGACCTGCAGCCGGAGATGTCGGCCGCGCAGGTGACGGCCGAGGCGAAGGCGGCGATTCTCTCGGGGAAATACGGCCTCGTCGTCGTGAACTACGCGAATCCCGACATGGTCGGACACACCGGCTCGCTGCCGGCGGCGATCAAGGCGTGCGAAGCGACGGACCAAGGCTTGGGTGAGTTGCTCGCAGCGCTGGAGACCGTGGGCGGACGGGCCGTGGTGCTCGCCGATCACGGCAATGCGGAGCAAATGTGGGATCCCACTACGAACAGCCCGCACACGGCCCACACGTTGAATCTCGTCGAAGTCTTTGTGGTTGGCGACGGCTATGCGGTGGGAAAGACGAAGATGCGCTCAGGTGGTCGCCTGGCGGACATCGCGCCGACGGTGCTCGATCTGATGGATCTGCCGAAGCCGGTCGAGATGACGGGCGAGAGTCTGGTGGCGCGCTGAAGCCCGAGAGAGCCGGGCACAAAAAGAGGGCGATCCGGGATCGCCCTCTGTGATGCGGCCAAAGATTGCCGAGCCTTGCTCAGGCGCGGCGGAAGCGGCGGTGGAGGACGACGGCGCCGAGGATGGCCAGGCCGGCAAAGAGCGCGCAGGTGGAGGGCTCGGGCACAGGGGAGGAAGGGGCGCTGGCGAAGCTCAAGGTTTGCACGGTCAAACTTCCGAGCGTGGCGCCGGTTAGATCCCTCACATCGATCGTATTGGTATTGAGCAGCGTGTAGGCGGAGAGATAGCTGCCATTGATGAGGTAGGTTGCCGGATCGGATAGCGGAGCCGGCGGGGTGAAAAGCTCGCTGACCGAGATGTTCGCATAAAAATAAACCGGGGTGCTCGATGGCGTTCTGAGCCCGATGTCCTGCATGTCCGACGTGCCGCCAGACAAGGTGATGACAGAAAAAGAGGCCGGGCAGTATAGGCCGAAGAGTGCATTGCGGTTCGCCGGCCGGGAGAGGGTGCCCGCAAATAAATCCCCGCTCACTGAAGTATAGAGGGAATCGGGTGCGGCCGCCGCTTCCTGCCACGAGGCGCTTGTCGTGGTGAAATACGAATTCGATCCCGTGGGATCAAAATGATTGAGCGTGAGAACGAGGGTATAAGCCTGATCCTTCGTATACCCATTGAAGTCCAGGTTGGCGGTGGCGGTGAGGGTGATGGCGACCTGCGCTTGCGCGGGCAAGGTGCAGAGACTCAGCAAGGCTATCGCGATGACCGCGGCCAGACGGCTGGGAGAAGAACGGGAGGGAAGACGCATGTGGAGTGGGGGTGGAATGATTTCGCCGGAGCGATTTCAAGACAGTCAATGCGTGGGGTGTTTTAAAGAATAAATATAGGTATAAGTATTCATACATAGCCGAAACAACATGGGTTTAGCCGAGGGAAACCGCCCTGTAGTTTGCGTGAGCAACAGGCAGCAGGCTCAACGGATTGATCGGATTCTTCGCTCAAAGCGCAGCAACGGGACGGGTCGGCAGCCGCGTGGGGCCGCCTGCATCCTGTCCGAAAGCAGTGGCGATTCCGCGGCGCGCCGAGAGTCGGGCCGCGAAAGGTGGGTCGGGTTTTAAACGACTCCCGCCGAGGGCTGCGCTTTGGTGGCGCCGAAGAGTTTGGAGCGAACGCGGGCGCGTTCGCGGTCGATTTGCTCGGCCGTGGCGCCGTAACTGCGCAAAATGAATTCGGCCATCGCGAGCGCGACTTCGCCTTCGCCGGAGAAAACGGCGTCGACGCCGGCGGTGCGCAGTTCGTCCAGTTCGCGCACGTAGGCGGTGCGGGCGAGGACGCGGATCTTGGGATTCAAGCTGCGGGCCTGCTGGATGATTTCGCCCCCACCCTTGATGCTCGAGGCGCTGAGAACGAGGGCACTGGCGTGGGCCACGCCGGCCTCGGTGAGGGTTTCAATGCGGCTGGCGTCGCCATAGATCGTGTGGACGCCCTCGGCCTTGAGGCGCTGGGCGGTCTCGACGTTGAGTTCAACAATGACGGGATCGATGTCGTTTTCCCAGAGCAGGCGGGCGATGGTCTGGCCGACGGGACCGTAGCCGATAACGATGGCGCGGTGACGCCCGGTAGATTGGGGGGCGGGTTGATCGACGCCGAGGTTGCCGGCGGCACGGCGGTGAATCCAGCGCGAGAGGGCGGGGCAGCCCCGGTCGATCGCACGCTCGATGGCGGGAAGAAAGCGATAAGTGAGCGGGTTGAGGGTGATCGAGAGGATGGCGGCGGCGACGAGGATGTTGGCGGCGTCGGGCGGGAGGATGTCCAGCTGCCGGCCCATGGTGGCGAGGATGAAGGAAAATTCGCCGATCTGCGCGAGGACGACGGAGACGGCGAGCGCCACGCGCAACGGGTAGCGCATGAGAACGACGATGCCGAACGCGGCGAGGGGCTTGCCGATGAGGATGACGGCCATCGTGGCGACGATGAGCATCGGCGACTCGAGCAGGCTGCGCCAGTCGAAGAGCATGCCGACGGAGACAAAGAACAGCACGGCGAAGGCGTCGCGCATCGGGAGCGCCTCGGTGGCGGCGCGCAAGCTGAAGTCGGAACGGCCCACGACCATGCCGGCGAGGAAGGCGCCGAGGGCCATGGAGACGCCGAAGAGCTTGGCGGAGCCGACGGCGATGCCGAGGGCGACGGCGAGCACGGCGAGGGTGAAGAGTTCGCGCGAGCCGGTCTTGGCGATGTTGGTGAGGAGGCGCGGGATGACCCAGCCGCCGACCACGAAGGTGAAGGCAACGAGGGCGACGATTTTCACCGCCGCCAAACCGGAAGCGGTGGCGATGCTGCTGAGGCTGATTTCCGCGCTGGCACCAGCGCCGGCCGTGGCGCCGAAGATCGCGGGCAACAGGACGAGGACAAAGACGGTGAACAGATCCTCCATCACGAGCCAGCCGATGGAGATGTGTCCGGTGGGCGTGTGGAGGTCACCATTATCGGCGAGCACGCGGGTGAGGACGACGGTGCTGGCGACGGAGATCGCGAGACCGAAGACGATGCCGGCCGACCAGCTCCAGCCGAGCCAGTGCATGACGACGGCGCCGAGGACCGTGGCGACGATGCTTTGCACGACGGCGCCGGGGATGGCGATATGTTTGACGGCGAGGAGCTCCTTGAAATGGAACTGCAATCCGACGCCGAACATAAGGAGGATGACGCCGATCTCGGCGAGCTGCTCGGCCATGGCGGCGTTGGCGACGAAGCCGGGCGTGTGCGGGCTGAGCACGATGCCGGCGAGAAGATAGCCGACGATGGGGGAGAGGCCGATGCGCTGGGTCAGGTAACCGAGGGAGAGCGCAGCGATGAAGCCGCCCGTGAGCGTGAGAATGAGGTCGATGTTGTGCATAGGCGCGGGTTACCGGCTAGCGTTTGAAAAATCCCGGCGTGAGCCAGCGCTAATCCCGGGTTGAGAAAAATTTCCGCCCGGCCGGGGCCGAATCCAGGCGAATCGGTTGCGGCGGTGCGCGCGCGAGGCGGCAAGTTTTTTGCGCGGGCGGAAAGCGGGGCTTGCCTGTGGGTGTAGTGGAAATTTACCTGCATGCGGCATGCACGATATCAACCTAATCACGACCATCGCATTTGGTCTGCTGGCGGCGCTGGTTTGTGGTTTGCTGGCCAAGCGGGTGGGGTTGTCGCCGATTATCGGTTACCTCGTGGCCGGCATCATTGTCGGACCGTTTACGCCGGGCTTCGTGGGCGACGCCGGCCTGGCCAAGCAACTCGCGGAGATCGGCGTCATCCTGCTGATGTTCGGCGTCGGTTTGCATTTTCACCTGGATGATTTGCTCGCGGTGCGCTCGATCGCGGTGCCCGGTGCACTGGGGCAGAGTATTGCGGCCACGCTGGTGGCGATGGTCGTGGCGATTGCGGTGGGCTGGAGCTGGCAGTCCGGCATCGTGCTGGGCATCGCCGTTTCGGTGGCCAGCACGGTGGTGCTGCTGCGCGTTTTGATGGACCACAACATGGTCGAGACCACCGAGGGGCGCGTGGCCGTCGGCTGGCTGGTGGTGGAAGACATCATCACGGTGGTCGTGCTCGTGATGCTGCCCGCGCTGGCGGTGAAGGAAGGCATCGACACGGCCGAGGTCGGCGGCGGCTTGCTGGCACTGGCGAAGTCGGTGGGGCTCGCGGTCGGCAAGATGGCGATCCTCGGCGTGATTGTGGTCGTGGCCGGCGCGAAGTTTGTCCCGTGGCTGCTGTTGCGGGTGGCGCGGTTACGGTCGCGCGAGTTGTTTACTTTGACCGTGCTGGTGATGGCGATGGCCATCGCGACGCTGGGCTACACGGTTTTTGGTGCGTCGATGGCGCTGGGCGCATTTTTGGCCGGCATGGTGGTGGGGCAGTCGAAGGTCAGCCATCAGGCGGCGGCGGATGCGCTGCCGATGCGCGATGCCTTTGCGGTGCTGTTTTTCGTCTCGGTCGGCATGCTCTTCGATTGGCGCACAGTGCTGCATGAACCGGGTCTCGTGCTCGGACTGATCTTTGTCATCCTGGTTGTGAAACCGGTCGTCGCGCTGGTGATCGTGCTGGTCGGCGGGCACTCGCTCCGCACGGGTTTGACGGTGGCCGGGGGGCTGGCGCAGGTCGGCGAATTTTCGTTCATCGTGGCGGACGTGGCGAAGGTTTTTAAAATCATGCCCGACGCCGGCCAGCATGCGCTGGTCGCGGGGGCGATCATTTCGATCAGCCTGAATCCGTGGATGTTTCGTTCGTTGCTGGCGCTGGAACCGTGGGTGCAGAAACACCCGCGGTTGAGTCAGTGGCTCAACCGTTCGGTGGCGGCGCGCGGCCAGAAGGCGAATCACGCGGAGGTGAGCCATCCGCCGTTTAGCGCCGCGCCGCGCGTGATCATCATCGGCTTCGGGCCGGTGGGCCGCACGGTGATGCGCCGCGTCGAGGAGCTCAAACTCGAGCCATTCGTGATCGATATGAATGTCGACACGGTGCTCGCGCTGCAGACGGAGAAAAAGCACGCCCTCTATGGCGATGCCACCCACGCTGATATTCTTGATCAGGCCGGCGTGAAGAAGGCGGCTTACCTGGTGGTGAGCATGCCCGACTCAAATCTCGGCCTCGCGGTGCTGACGAAGGCGCGCGAATTGAATCCGAGGATCAAGGTCCTGCTCCGCTCCCGCTATGTGGGGGAGGGCAATATGTTGCAGGAGGCCGGCGCGGATGCCGTGTGCTACGACGAGGCGGAATCGGCCACGGCGCTGGCCGTGGTGCTGGGGGCGCATATCAAGGCGGGCACGCACCGGGAAGATCCTGCGACGGCGGGCTGAGCGAGGCGGTGGCGCGAGGCCGGTTTCGACGGCTGTTTTATGACGGGAGGGCGGGGTGCTTTTAGATTTGCGGTAGGTTGTGCGCTTCGGTTTGAGTGACCGACTTTCGTCTATCATGCACCGCTCCCATCACTGCGCCCAACTCACCCAAGCCGATCTCGGCGCGACTGTCGCGCTCGCCGGCTGGGTGGACTCCATCCGCGACCACGGCGGCATTATCTTCATCGACTTGCGCGACCGCAAAGGCGTCACGCAGGTGAAGTTTGACCCGCAGGATAACGCGAATCTGGGCGCGCAAGCCGCGCAACTGAAGGCCGAGTCGGTGATCAGCATCGCCGGCAAGGTGGTCGCCCGCCCGGAAGGCACGATTAACAAGGGCCTCCCGACCGGCGAAATCGAAGTCGCCGCGACGACGCTCGAAGTGCTCAACGTTTCCGACACGCCGCCGTTCCCGCTCGACGATGCCGGCGGCGACAAGGTCAACGAAGACCTGCGCCTCACCTACCGCTACCTCGATCTGCGCCGCCCGAAGATGCGCAAGAATCTCCAGGTGCGGCACCGCGTGGCGAAATCCATCCGCGACTATTTCGATTCCCAGGAATTCATCGAGGTGGAGACGCCAGCGCTGTTCAAGAGCACGCCCGAAGGCGCGCGCGAGTATCTCGTGCCGTCGCGCATCCATGCGGGGCAGTTCTACGCGCTCTCGCAGTCGCCGCAGCAATTTAAACAGATCCTCATGGTGGCGGGCGTGGAAAAGTATTTCCAGATCGCGCGCTGCTTCCGCGACGAAGATCTGCGCGCCGACCGCCAGATGGAGTTCACCCAAGTGGACGTCGAGGCGTCGTTCATCGATCGCGAAGGCATCTACACGCTGTTCGAAGGCATGCTGAAGAAGGTCTGGAAGGACGTGCTCAACCACGACCTGCCGACGCCGTTCCCGCGCATGGCGTTCCACGACGCGATGAACCGCTACGGCGTGGACAAGCCCGATGTGCGCTTCGGGCTCGAACTCAAGGATTTCACCGAGCTGTTCAAGACCTCGGCCTTCAAGGTGTTTGCCTCGACGGCGACCGGCGGCGGCGCGATCAAGGCGTTCAACGCGAAGGGCCTCGCCGACCTCACGCAGGGCGAAATCAAGTCGCTCGAGGAGATCGCGAAGTCGCTTGGCGCGAAGGGTCTCGCCTTCATCAAGGTCGAAGGCGGCGAATGGAAGTCGCCGATCGTGAAATTCTTCTCCGACGCGGAAAAAGCGGCGCTCACCGCGCAGCTCGGTCTCGCGGAAGGCGACATGATCTTTTTCGCGGCGGCGCCGTGGGAGCAGGCTTGTGCGATCCTCGGCCGCATCCGCCTCGAGGCGGCGCAGCTGCTGGTGAAGCGCGGCAAGCTCACGATCCGCCCTGACGACTGGCAGTTCCTGTGGGTGATCGACTTCCCGCTGATGTCCTACGACGAAGCGCGCGGCGGTTACGCGGCGACGCACCATCCTTTCACCGCGCCGGTGCCGGAGGATGCCCAGTATCTCGATTCCGATCCGCGGAAAGTCCGCGGCCAGCACTATGACGTTGTCCTCAACGGCATGGAACTCGGCGGCGGCTCGATCCGTATTCACCAGCCCGCGTTGCAGAAGAAGGTTTTCGAAGACGTGCTCAAGATCCCGGCCGACGTGGTCGAGAGCCGCTTCGGCTACATGCTCAAGGCGTTCACGTATGGCGCGCCGCCGCACGGTGGTATCGCCTTCGGCCTCGACCGCATGACGGCGCTGCTTTGCGGCACGACGAGCATCCGCGACGTGATTGCGTTCCCGAAAACGCAAAAGGGTCAGGATCTCATGGCGCAGAGCCCGACGCCCGTGACGGAGAAGCAGCTTAAAGAGCTGCACATCCGGACGGTGATGCCGGAGTAAGCGGCGTCACTGACTGAAACACACGGGGCGGGCCACAAGCCCGCCCTTTTTATTTAGTCATGGTGGAAGACTTCTTCCATGCCGGCCCACCATTCGCCCTCGGCGCGGTCGGCGAGGGGAGTGTGGCACGGTTTGCAGACGGCCCACCATTGCTGCGTCACGGGCTCGGCGGCGAGCCGGGCCATGTCACCGGCGAAATCGGTGCCGACGTATTCGAAATAACTGAAGAGATAGAGACGGCCGTCGGGCAGCTTGCGGAGAAAGATGGAATAATTGCGGATGCCCGACGTGGTGATGATGCGGAGGACTTCGGGCCACGCGGCGGCATGCAGCCGTTTGTATTCCGCGGCCATCTCCGGTTTCAGTTCGACGACGCTGCCGTAACGCTGGGGCTTCATAGGGCGAACGGGAGCTTTGCAGCGCCGGGTCGCCTTGGGAAGGACGCAGCGTGACATTTTTGGGGTGCACGCAGCGGAGCCTTGCAGGTTGTTTTCGCGGGCTTCACAAGGTTCGCGCTCCACATGAATTTTTCATCCACGGTGTTGGCGGGTTCGCGACGGATTATGGGCTGGCTGGGCGCCTCGGCCCTGCTCACGAGCGCGGCTGTGGCGGGAGAGGCGACCCACTCGGGAGCGGCGACGGCGAGCGCGGCGGTTTCAGCGGCGAGCCTGCGCGTGGGCCTCGACACGGTGTGGGTGCTGGTCGCGGCGCTGCTGGTCTTTGGGATGAACGCGGGCTTTGCGCTGCTGGAGTCGGGGCTCTGTCGCAGCAAAAATTGCGTCAACATCATGGCGAAGAACTTTATCATCTTCGCGGTCGCGACGGTCGCGTTTTGGGCGACCGGCTGGGGCCTGATGTTTGGCGACGGCTCGGCCTGGCTCGGGCTCGGCGGTGTGTGGTTTGTGGGTGGCGCGGATAACTCACCGGCGGTGGCGGCGGGCTATCAAGGCGTTTACCCGGCGCTGAGTTGGGCGGGCGTGCCATTGTGGGCGAAATTCTTCCTGCAACTGACGCTCGCGGGCATGGCGGCGACGATCATTTCGGGCGCGCTGGCCGAGCGCGTGAAGTTCAGCGCGTTTTTGGTCTTCAGCTTTCTTTTGGTGGCCGTGCTTTATCCCATCGCGGGGCACTGGGTGTGGGGCGGTGGCTGGCTGGCGAAGTTGGATTTCCGGGATTTTGCGGGCGCGACCGTGGTGCACTCGGTGGGCGGCTGGGCCGCGCTGGCGGGCGTCATTTTGCTCGGGCCGCGGTTGGGCAAATATCGCGAGGGCAAGGTGCATCCGATCCCCGGCCACAACATGAACGCCGCGGCGCTGGGCGCGTTGATCCTTTGGCTTGGGTGGCTCGGGCTCAACCCGGGCGCGACGATGGGGGTGGGCGACGGTTCGGCCATCGCGCATATTCTGGTCGTCACCAACCTCGCCGGGGCGACGGGCGCGCTCGGTGCGCTGATCACGGCGTGGCTGCTGCTCAACAAGCCCGACCTGACGATGATCCTCAACGGCTGCCTCGCCGGCCTCGTCGCGAGCAGTGCGGCGTGCGCATTTGTGAGCGTGCCGGCCGGAGCCTTGATCGGGGCGGTCGCGGGCGTGCTCGTGGTGTTTGCCGTGATCGTCTTCGACAAACTCAAGCTCGACGACCCGGTGGGTGCGCTCTCGGTGCATCTGGTCAACGGTGTCTGGGGCACGCTTGCGGTCGGGCTGTTTTACGACGGAGCGATCGCCGCGATGGCGGCGGGCGTCACCACGCCGACGACGCGTTGGGTCCAGACGTTCGTGCAACTCCAAGGCATCCTTGCGGTGGGCGCGTTCACGCTGGCCGGGTCGTTTGCGCTCTGGCTGGTCGTGCGCTTGATCACAAGCGGACTGCGGGTGACACCGGACCAGGAAGCCGAGGGCATTGACATCAGCACGCACGGGAATGAGGCCTATCCGGACTTCACCGCCTACAAATAAGCCGACGCTGCCGACTCGGCGCTTGCGCCGTGTCAGAGGCCGGACAACATCAACCACCAGCACCCCACAACCACTCAATTCGCATGAAACTCATCATCGCCATCATCAAGCCATTCAAACTCGAGGAAGTGAAACAAGGTCTGGCGGAAATCGGTGTGGAAGGCATGACCGTGACCGAGGTCAAGGGCTTTGGCCGGCAGAAGGGCCACACCGAGATCTACCGCGGTAGTGAATACACCGTGGATTTCCTGCCGAAGGTGAAGCTCGAGATCGCCGTGGCCGACGACGTCGCCGGCAAAACCGTGGACGCCATCGTGAAGGCGGCCAAGACCGGCAAGATCGGCGACGGCAAAGTGTTCGTGATGCCGATCGAAGAAGTCGTGCGTATTCGCACCGACGAGCGCGGCGAATCCGCCGTCTGAGTCGACGCCGCGAGTCTGTTAGCAAAGAGTTTGAAAAGGGCGGGTTTTTGACCCGCCCTTTTTCGTGTTCACACGAGTTGGATGAGCGTGGCTGCAGGTCCGGCTGTTGGCCGGGCAACCCTCCCGGCGGGCGGGCCTACCGTGAGAGGGTCAGCGTTCTATTCAAGGCCTTATGACAAGCGCCAAACCATTGGTTCGCAGCAGTTTTTGCTGAGTTTGAATTTTTTTTGAGAATTCCACGTGCATGGCCCCGGTTTTGCTTAAGGGAACATGCCCATGAAAAAACTGCTTACCAAAAACCTGCGTATCCTCGCGCTGATCGGCCTCGGCTGTCTGTCGGCGCTTACCAGTCTGGCTGAAGAAGCGAAAGCTCCGCCGCCTGACCCCACCGTCGAACAGCGTATCGCTGACCTCGAGGCCTATGTGAACAACACCGCGCGCACGCCGGATGTTGCTTCCAAGATCCCCGGTCCCGGTCCCGGCCACAATGCGTGGCAGATGACCAGCACGGCGCTTGTGCTCTTCATGACGCTGCCCGGCCTGGCGCTTTTCTACGGCGGCCTCGTGCGCAAGAAAAACGTCCTCTCCGTGCTCGCGCAGTGCATGGGTATCGCGGGCCTGGTGACCATCCTCTGGTGGGCCATCGGCTACAGCCTCGCGTTCGGTGCGGGCAATGCCTTCATCGGCGACGCGACCTACAAATTTTTCGAAGGCGTCCTCCCGGGTAACACCGGTGCGGGCTACTACTGGATCAGCGACTCGATGTGGGCGATGTTCCAGCTCACCTTCGCGATCATCACGCCGGCCCTCATCATCGGTGCCATCGCCGAGCGCATGAAGTTCAGCGCGGTGCTGCTGTTCGTCGCGATCTGGATGTTCGCGGTCTACTTCCCCTTTGCCCACATGGTCTGGTCCACGACCGGCTTCATGTGCGGTCCGCTCAACCCGAACGCCGGCATCAAGGCGATCGACTTCGCGGGCGGCACCGTGGTGCACATGACCTCCGGCTGGTCCGCGCTGGTGCTCTGCATCATCCTCGGGCCGCGTCTCGGCTTCGGCAAGGAGCCGATGCCCCCGCACTCGCTGGTGCTCTGTATGGTCGGCACCGGTATGCTCTGGGTGGGCTGGTATGGCTTCAACGCGGGCTCCGCGCTGGGCGCCGACGCCATCGCCTCCAACGCCTTCACCACCACCACGCTCGCGGCGGCCGTCGCCGGCTTTGTCTGGGCGGTGGCTGAATGGATCATCCGCGGCAAGCCGAGCGTCCTCGGTTTCTGCTCCGGTATCGTCGCCGGCCTTGTGGTGATCACGCCCGCCGCCGGTTTCGTAACCGCCAACTCGGCCGTCATCATGGGCGTGCTCGCCGGTATCGTGCCGTTCATTGCGGTGTCCTACCTCAAGAAGCTCCTCGGCTACGATGATGCCCTCGACACCTTCGGCGTGCACGGCGTGGGCGGCACCCTGGGTGCCATCCTCACCGGCGTCTTCGCCGACGAGAGCGCCAACAGCGTGGTTGCCGGCCTGAAGACCGGCCTGGTGGTCGAACAGCTCAAGGCCGTCGCCCTCACCATCGTGTGGAGCGTCGTCGCCACGGCGATCATCGCCTACATCGTCAAGGCCGTCATCGGCCTGCGTCCGACACCTGAAGTCGAGTCCAACGGTCTCGATGTCAGCGAGCACGGTGAAGAAGGCTACATCAACTAACCTCAACCATCCAGAATTCCATGAAACTCATCATCGCAATCATCAAGCCGTTCAAACTCGAGGAAGTTAAGCAGGGCCTCGCGGGCGTCGGCGTGGAAGGCATGACGGTCACCGAGGTCAAGGGCTTCGGCCGCCAGAAGGGCCACACCGAGATCTATCGTGGCAGTGAATACACGGTGGACTTCCTCCCGAAGGTGAAGATCGAGATTGTCGTGGCCGACGAGGTCGCGGGCAAGGCGGTCGACGCCATCGTGAAAGCCGCCAAGACGGGCAAGATCGGTGACGGCAAGGTCTTCGTCGTGCCGATCGACGAGGCCGTCCGCATCCGCACCGACGAGCGCGGCGAAGCCGCCGTCTAAGTCCGACCCGAGCTGACTACCACCAGCAATCATTCAAGCCGGCCCCGCGAGGGGCCGGCTTTTTGTTTGGTCACGGAGACGCGGAGAGACGGGGAAGACCACTGATCTTGTAGGCCCGGCCGGTGGCCGGGCACCCGCCCAGCGGGCGGGTCTACAATTTAACGCACGTCTATGCTGAACGCTCTGAGTTCGGCGCCTTCGCCGTTACAACTTCCCGGCGTAGAACCGGATCGCGCGCTGGTAGGTGGTGAGACCGGGGTCTTCGCTCGTATCAGCGATGACGGTGAGCAGCAGGCGGGTGGATTCGGCGTGCTCGCCCAAGTCGTGCAAGGTGATGGCGAGGAAGACGTCGAACTCGCGATTGTCGGGGAACTGCGTGCGACCGGAGCGCAGCACCTCGGCGGAGCGTTGGAGCTGGCCGACGTTGCGCAGCGTGGAGCCGAGGCCGAGGAGGGCGCCGGAAAGATCGTTGGGCGCGAGACCGAGCGCGACGGCCTTTTCGTAGAACGGCAGCGCCTCGGCTTCGAGGCCGAGCACGTCGCAGGTCCACGCGAGCTGGTAGTTGATCTCGGCGACCAGCGGGAAGCGCGCATCGAGTTTTCTGAGCAGATCGAGCACATGATCGATCTGCCCGCCGTGGCGTGAGCCGACGATCGCGTCGAGTTCCTCTTTCCAAGCGGGGATCGCGAGCGGGGCATCCATTTTAAAATGCGGAGAGCGCGGAGGACGCGGAGCGGAGATAAAAGCCCAGGGCCTTATGCTTCGCGTCCTTTGCGTCCTCCGCGTTTTACCTCAATTGGCTTTAGGCTGATTTGGCGCGGCCGTAGCGGCCTTCTTGTCCGGCAAGGCCCGGGTCGCGACTTCGGTGCGGAGTTTTTCGAGGTAGGCCTCGATCGTCATCACGCCCTCGTCGCCGCGGGCGCGGCTGCGGACGGAGACGCTGTTGGCCTCGGCCTCTTTCTGGCCGATGACGAGCGTGTAGGGCACCTTGTCGAGTTCGGCGCGGCGGATCTTGGCGCCGAGCTTGTCGGAGTGCTCGTCGATCGTGGCGCGGAAACCCTCGGCCTTGAGGCGGGCGAGGAAGGCGCGGCCGTAGTCGTTGACCTTGTCGCTGATGGGCACGAGGCGGGCTTGCTCGGGGGCGAGCCAGGCGGGGAAGTCGCCGCCGAAGTGCTCGATCAGCACGCCGCAGAAACGCTCCATCGAGCCGAAGGGTGCGCGGTGGATCATCACGGGGCGGTGCTTCTCGTTGTCGGCGCCGATGTAGTTGAGGTCGAAGCGCACGGGGAGCACGTAGTCCACCTGCACGGTGCCGAGCTGCCACTCGCGGCCGATCACGTCCTTGATGACGAAATCGATCTTGGGGCCATAGAAGGCGGCCTCGCCGGGCTCCTCGGTGAAGGGGACGCCGAGGGTCTTGGCGGCTTCGCGGCAAGCGGCTTCGGCGACGTCCCACTTGGCGGGATCGCCGGCGAATTTCTTGCCATCGGGATCGCGGAGGCCGACGCGCACGCGGTAGTCGGCCATGCCGAGCGTGGAGAGGACGGTCTTCACGAGCGAGAGACAGCCGAGGACCTCGGCGGCGACCTGCTCCTCGGTGCAGAAGAGGTGGGCGTCGTCCTGCGTGAAGCCGCGGACGCGGGTCATGCCGTTGAGTTCGCCGGACTGTTCCCAGCGGTAAACGGTGCCGAACTCGGCGAGACGCACGGGCAGGTCACGGTAAGAGTGCGGCTGCGAGTCGAAGATCTTGATGTGATGCGGGCAGTTCATCGGCTTCAGCATGAAACCGTTGAGCAGCTGGTCGTCGGGTTTCACGCGGTCGGGCGTGATGGTTTCCTTGCCGGTGCGGGCGTTGATCTGCGACGCGAGCTGGGCGGAGACGGCTTCAAGGCGCGCGAAGGCCTCGCCGCAGGGGCAGCCCTCGGTGATGACCTTGGCGAGCGACTCGTTTTCGAAGACGGGCGAGAACTGTGACTCCTTGTAATAGGGGAAGTGGCCGGAGGTCTTGTAGAGCTCGAGCTTGCCGATGTGCGGCGTGAAGACCTGCGAGTAACCCTGCTTGCGCAGCTCGCCGCTGATGAAGTTTTGCAGCTCCTGGCGGATGATGGAGCCGTTGGGTGTCCAGAGGATGAGGCCCTGGCCGACGTCCTCATCGATGTGGAATAGCTTCAGCTCCTTGCCGAGCTTGCGGTGGTCGCGGGCCTTGGCCTGCTCGGCGCGCTCGAGGTGCTGGGCGAGTTCTTCCTTGGTGGCGAAGGCGGTGCCGTAGATGCGCTGGAGCTGCTTGTTTTTCTCGTCGCCGCGGTGATACGCGCCGGCAATGGAGAGCAGCTTGAAGGCCTTCAGCTTGGACGAGTAGCGCACGTGCGTGCCGGCGCAGAGGTCCATGAACTCACCGTTCTGGTAGAAGGAAATTTTCTCGCCCTCGGGGATGTCGGCGAGACGGCCGAGTTTGTAGCGCTCCTGGCCGCGGGACTTGATGATCTCGATGGCTTCCTCGCGGGAGACTTCCTTGCGGAGGAAGGGCTGGTTCTCGTCGGCAATTTTCTTCATCTCAGCCTCGATTTTAGCGAGATCGTCGACGGTGAATTTATGGTCGAGATCGATGTCGTAGTAGAACCCGGTGTCCGTCGGCGGACCGATGTCGAGCTTCGCATCGGGAAAGAGGCGAAGGACGGCGGTCGCGAGGATGTGCGAGCCGGAGTGGCGGAGTTCTTCGAGGGGAGACATGGACATGGCAGAAGTTGAAAGTTGAGGGTTGAAAGTTGAAAGCCGGATCAAGCTTTCTTGAGAGGTTCGAGGGAGTAACCGTCTTTGCGGTCGAGCATCGACCAGCCGGCGGTGGTGAGTTCCTTGCGCAGCGTGTCGGCGGCGGCGAAGTCCTTGGCCTGTTTGGCGGCCCAGCGTTTTTCGGCGAGGGCGGTGATGGCGGCAGGGATGTCGGCCTTGGGCGCGGCGGAGGCGGCGAGATCGAGGCCGAGGGCGAAGAGCACGCGGTTGAAGGCCGCGAGGGAAACGCCCTGTGGGCCGCGGTTCACGATCGTGAAGAGCGCGCCGAAGGCTGCGGGAGTGTTGAGTTCTTCGCGCAGCGCGGCGAACACGGGGGCGAAGATTTCTGCGTCGCCGCCGGTGGCGGGAAGCGCGGCCTGGAAGGTGCGCAGCGCCTTGAGTGCGCTCTCGGCGGCATGCAGCGAATCGAGCGTAAAGTTGAGCTGCTTGCGGGGGTGGCCGGTGAGCAGGGCGTAGCGCAGCGCCATCGGTGAATAGCCTTTTTCGACGAGGTCGGAGAGGGTGTAGTAGTTGCCCTTGCTCTTGCTCATCGTGGTGCCTTCCACGAGCAGGTGTTCGCTGTGATACCAGTGGTTGGCGAAGGTCGTGCCGTTGCAGCACTGGCTCTGCGCGATCTCGTTTTCGTGGTGCGGGAAAAGCAGGTCCACGCCGCCGGTGTGGAGGTCGATGGTTTCGCCGAGATGCTTTTTGATCATCGCGCTGCACTCGATGTGCCAGCCGGGGCGGCCTTCGCTGGCGCCGGCGGGGCCGGGCCATTTTACGTCGCCGTCTTCCTCGGGCTTGTAGGCTTTCCAGAGGGCGAAGTCGGAGACGGAGTCCTTGTGGTCGGCGTCGGCGACGGTGTTGGTGACCTTGAGTTCGCGTTCTTTGATGCGCGACAGGCCGCCATAACCGGGGAAGGATTCGATCTTGAAATACACGGAGCCGTCGGCGGCGCGGTAGGCGTTACCTTTCTCCATCAGGCACTCGATCATGCTGACCTGCTCGGGGATGTGGCCCGTGGCGGTGGGTTCGACGTGGGGTGCGAGGCAGTTGAGTGCGGCGCAGTCGGCGTGGAACTTGTCGGTCCACTTTTTGGTGATCTCGGCGAGCGGGCGTTTTTCCTTCTGGGTCTGGCCGATGGTGCGGTCGTCGACATCGGTGAGGTTGCGGACGTGCTTTACCTTGGTGGGACCGAACTCGAGTTCGAGGAGGCGGCGGAGGACGTCGTTGACGACGAAGGTGCGGAAATTGCCGATGTGGGCGGGGGCGTAAACCGTCGGGCCGCAGTTATAAAAGCGGAAGACACCGTCGGCGTGCGACGGTTGGAGCGGCTTGAGGGAGCGGGAGAGGGAGTCGAAAAGCTGAATGGCCATGAAAACAGGGGTTTAAGGGCTAACAGGTTTTCCGCCGGAGCGGAAAGGGTTTTTCCCACCTTCGCCTAAGGCTGTGGCGGGCAAGGCGGGCTGTTGCGGCTTAGCGCAGGCAACAGCAACCCGTAGTTCGCGTGGACGTCGTCGAACGAGCGGGAGGGCAAAAACGTGTGGCAGAGAAAGCCATAACTGGGAGGCAGACGACACGCAGGGCCGGGCTGGTTCAAGTCCGTTTTCAGAGTGAAAAGAGGAGGCCTGGGCAAAGAAACCGGCAAGCTCGGGCGAATTTTTCAACCGGCGTGGCCCTTTTAGCGGGAAAAACTCGCATGGCGTGGAGTGGGTAAATTCGCCCGCGTATCTCGTTATTATTCATACCAAATATCCATGCTCCACACCCTCGATTCCGACCAACGCCCAGTTCCTGTTTTCTCGCAGCGTCAAACGGCCGTTCGGCGGTCGCGGCGTGGTTTCACGCTCGTGGAAATCATGATCGTCGTCGTGATCATCGGCCTGCTGGCGGCGATCGCGATTCCGGCGTTTAAGCGGGTGCGGGAGCAGAGCCAGAACGCGGCGATCGCGAATGACCTGCGCGTGTTTGCGGGGGCATTCGACCAGTATGCGCTGGAGACGGGCGCCTGGCCGGCGGGGACGTCCGACGGGACGTTTCCGCCCGAGATGGAGGGGCGCATCAAGCCGGAAGCTTGGGCCAAACCGCTGCCGGGCGGTGGCTTTTACGGATTTGGCGGCAACGTGACCGGATTCCGGGCGGTGTTGCTATGTGAAACGACTTTTACCAACGAACGTCTGGCGACGCTCGATAAGATGATCGACGACGGGAATGTTTCGACCGGACGGTTTCTGCGTTACGGCGGCTACATCTGTTACGTGGTTCAAGGAGGAACCTAAGGAGCGGTGCTCGCGGTCTGACCTCGGTGTGACGGGTGCGCGGATTCACGCTGATCGAAATCAGCCGAGTCTCCAGGGTGGTAATTTCGAGTGGCGGAGCAGGGCGGGCGCTGTCTTGTTGGTGGGCCACGATTATGGCCAACGCATTCAAGCTCGATTTGCCCATCCGCCCGCGGCGCCTGCGCCGCACCGCCAGCCTGCGCGCCATGGTCGAGGAGACCGTGCTGCGGCCGGCGGATTTCATCGCGCCACTCTTCGTGGTCGAGGGCAAGGGCCGGCCGGAGCCCATCGCGTCGATGCCGGGCGTTTTCCGGCTGAGCATCCGCGATCTGGTGAAAGAGTGTCGCGCGCTGCACAAGCTCGGGGTGCCGGCGGTGGCGCTGTTTCCCAAGCTCGATCCGAAACTCAAGGACGCCAACGGCACGCAGGCGCTCAACCGCGACACGTTGGTGTTGCGCGCGGTGCGGGCCGTGAAAGATGCGGTGCCCGCACTCACGGTCATCACGGATGTCGCGCTCGATCCTTACACCAGCCACGGTCACGACGGCGTGCTCAACCGTGCGGGTGACAACGTGGCCAACGACGCCACGGTCGGCATCCTCCGCGAAATGGCGGTGCTGCAGGCGGAGGCGGGTGTGGATCTGGTGGCGCCGTCTGACATGATGGACGGCCGGGTGGGCGCGATCCGGAAGGCGCTCGACGCGGCGGGATACACCGACACGGGAATTTTGGCCTACTCGGCGAAATACAATTCGGCGTATTACGGGCCATTCCGCGATGCGGTGGGCAGTGCGCAGGCGGCGGGCACGAAGCTGTTGAGCAAGGCGACCTATCAGATGAATCCGGCCAATCGTCGCGAGGCGATCCGCGAGGTGCAGCTCGATGTGGCCGAGGGCGCCGATATCGTGATGATCAAACCCGCGGGGCTCTACCTCGACATCATCCGCGAGGTGCGCAATTCGACGCGCGTGCCGGTGGCGGCTTATCAAATCTCCGGCGAGTATGCGCAAATCCACGCGGCGGCAAAGCTCGGCTGGCTCGATCTTGCGCGCTGCCGGAATGAGTCGCTGCTCGCCATCAAGCGTGCCGGTGCCGATTTGATCCTCACGTATTTCGCAAAGGAGATGGCGACGCTGCTGCGGGAGTGAGCGCGCCCCGGGAGGGCGGTTCCCGCTGGGAAAATCGCGGCGGGCCCGGTGGTCCCGCCCTGCCTCAGAATGGCGAGCGCGGGACCTGGATCGAATCGCCGGGCATGAGCAGCACGTCGTGCGCGGGATTTTTTTGCGCGGCCTTGATGTTCACCTCGTAGGCGTGCTGGTCGCGCACGAGCGAGACCTTGGTTTCCTTGGCGTAGAGCGTGAAGCCGCCCGCGGACTGGATCGCCTTCGCGATGGTGAGATCGGGCGTCCAAATGATGCGACCTGGCCGGGTGATCTCGCCGCCGACGTAAACGTAGCGTTCGGTGACGGAGACGGAAACATCGACGGTCGTGTAGAATTTGCGCGCGATGTAGGTTTCGCGGATGCGCTGGGCGAGGTCGCTGGTCGCGCCATTGGCCGCGGTGATCTGGCCGATGTAGGGCAGGGTGATGAGGCCCTGCTCGTCGATCTGCACGGCATGGGTGCTGGGATCAGGCACGCCTTGGAGGGAAACGGTGAGGGAGTCGCCGGGGCGGAGCTGTGCGGCGGAGGTCGTGGCAGGGATGACGGGGCTGGCGGCGGTAGGGGCGACGCTGGTGGTTTCACAGCCGGCGAGCAGGACGAGAAACAGCGCGGCGAGGACGGAAAGCGTGAGACGGGGAGAAAAGGCCATGCGACTGGTGTGGTGGTTTAAACGATTGGAAAAGGCAATCATGTCCCGGGGCGGGGTAGGCGCCTCGCCTTCGGATTTGCGGCGAAATCCAAAAAACAAAAAAGCGGCGGGGATTAGCCGCCGCTTTGATAAAGGGTCAGGTGCGTTTAGCGTTTGCCGCTTTTGCGCTTGGGCTTCTCGTCCTCGTCTTCGTCAACGTCGTCTTTGTCCTTCGACTTTTCGTCGTCTTCATCCTCGTCGTCGCCGTCTTCTTTCTTGGCGTCGTCATCGTCATCCTTGTCCTCATCATCGTCGTCCCACTTGAGGGAGCCGTCGTTTTTGAGTTTTTCCTCTTCCTCGGCGTCGAGTTCGGGGAGGTCGTCGTCTTCGTCGACTTCCTTGGCCGGAGCCTCGTCGTCGGACTCGTAACCGGCGGGCATGAAGTCGAGGATGGCGGTGAGTTCCTCGAAGGTGTGGATGGCCTTGCCCTCGATGAACTGGGTGTTCTGCGCCTCGCGAATCTCGTCCTCGACCTCATCGACGGTAAGCTTGGACTCGAACTCGAAGAGATCGTTGAGCATTTTCACGCGGCAGCGCGTGAGATGGTCGAGCAGGTCGGCGTAGGGGCCGTTCTCCTCGTCGAGCGTGTCGGCGAGGGAAAAAAGTTTTTCGTCGGACTCGAAGAGCGAATCCTTCACGCGCTTGAGGCGCACCTTGCCGGCGCCCAGATCCTTCTCGATGCGGAAGGGAATGAAGGCGGCCTCGAAAATATCCTGGTTGAAACCGTAATCGCGCAGCGGGTCGACCAACTCGATGAGATGGTGCACCTGGCGCGGGTCGACGATGCTCAGACCGTCCACGTCCCAACGCACAGGATCACTGGTTTCAAAGACCCACCAGTTGTGGTCTTCGCCGAGACGGATCGCGCACCAATCGAGTGTAGAAGTAGCTTTGGCCATTGAACGGTAAATTGTGGCGCAGCGTGCAAGGGGGTTTTTAAAAAACAAGCGAAAAAAGAACCGGGGTGTAACGAGATGGTCACGACGCGGAAAAGCGGCGTATTCCAAGGATTTAGGCTTCGCGGCACTTGATTTTTCCGCGGCCCGTTTCAGTGTCGCGCGCCATGGGGCTCTTCTACGAAAAACTCGTCCGTCCGGCGCTGTTCCGGCTCGATTCCGAGCATGCACACGAACTGGGGGTCGACGCGCTCGCGCTCCTCGGCCGGGTGCCGCCGGCCTGCCGCCTGCTGGAGTTGGTCACGCGGCTGCCGAAGGCGACGCGGCCGGTGAAGTGCTTCGGGCTGGATTTTCCGAATGTCGTTGGCCTCGCCGCCGGCTTTGACAAAAACGCCCGCGCCTGGCCCGCGGCGGCGGCGCTGGGCTTCGGCCACGTCGAGATTGGCACCGTCACGATGCTCCGCCAGCCCGGTAACGACCGGCCGCGGCTTTTTCGCTATCCGTCCGAAGAGGCGGTGATCAACCGCATGGGTTTTAACAACGACGGCGCCGATGCGATCGCCGCCCGGCTCGCCGGCCAGCCTGGCCCCGGGCACCGCCGTATCCCGCTCGGCATCAATCTCGGCAAATCCAAGGTCGCACCCATCGATCAAGCGGTGGCCGATTATCTCGGCAGCTTTGCACGGCTGGCCGATCATGCCGACTATCTGGTGCTAAATGTCAGCAGCCCGAACACGCCCGACTTGCGCAAGCTGCAGGACGAAGACCGCCTGCGCGAATTGCTCGGCGCCGTATCCGCGGCGAATCGCACGCGCGCCGCGCTGCCCGGCAAGACCCGGAAGCCACTGCTCCTGAAAATCGCGCCGGATCTCAATTTCCGCCAAATCGACGGCGTGCTCAGCGTGATCGCGGAGTTCGGCCTCGATGGCATCATCGCCACGAACACGACGCTCGCGCGACCGGGATTTTTTGCCGACGTCAAGGAAGCGGGCGGGCTCAGTGGCGCGCCGGTGCGCCGGCGTTCGACGGAGATCATCAACTACATCGCGCGGGCGACGAATGGCCGGCTGCCGATCATCGGGGTGGGCGGCATCACGGACTTTGAGAGTGCCGGCGAGAAACTCGATGCCGGGGCGACGCTGGTGCAGGTTTACAGCGGGCTGATTTACCGCGGCCCGTTTTTTGGCGCGAAACTCGCGTGGGGGCTGGCGGCGCGGCAGCGGGAATAAGCGCGGCCAGCGGCTGGCGCCGCGGTGAAGCGGGCGACTTTTCGAGGGTATTTTAGAAAAAATCGCCCGCATAATTTCCGGGCTTTACAAGCCCCAGTCGAACGCTCTTAGTGCGCCTTCCTCGTTTGAAAGTGCTCGGGTGGTGGAATTGGTAGACACACACGTTTGAGGTGCGTGTGCCGTAAGGCGTGCAGGTTCGATTCCTGTCCCGAGCACCATTTTAAAACCGGATTTTCGTGCGCGAAGTCCGGTTTTTTTGCGCCAATCCGGCCGCCCAACCCTGCCAGTCACCAGCGACGGCTTGCCTTGCCCGGGAGCGTTCCCTAGGTCCAAAGGCATATGGCTCAAACCCCGAAGCCGGTGGCAGTGGTGGACTGGTATCGCACCCCGATCCCGTCCGATGTGTTCAAACGTTTGCATGAGCGCAGCGACTGGCGCGCTTTCGTGCAGACCGGCGGCTTCCTCGCCATCGCCGCAGGCACGGGCACGCTCACCTACTGGTCGTGGGCGCATTGGGCCTGGCCGTGGACGCTGCTGTGTCTTTTCGTGCACGGGACGGTGTCGCATTTCTACGTCAACGGCATGCACGAGCTCGGGCATGGCACGGTGTTCAAGACGAAGCTGCTGAACCAGATTTTCGTGCGGGTGGTTTCGTTTCTGGGCTGGAACCAGCCGGACATGTTCACCGGCAGCCACCAGCGGCACCACCGCTACACGCTGCACGCGCCCGACGACCAGGAAGTCATTTTGCCGGTGAAGCTCATGCTGAAGCATTTTCTCGAGCAGGCGGTCGTGAATCCGCGCGCATTCATCTGGGTGATGAAATACACGTGGCGCATCGGCGCCGGCCGCATCGGCAGCGAAGGCGGTTGGGAACTCGTGTGCTTCCCGGCGGACCAGCCGCAATTGCGCCGCGTGCCGATCCTCTGGGCGCGCTGGATGCTCGCGGGCCATGTGCTCATCGCGGCGGTTTCGCTGTATTTCGGGCTCTGGATCATCCCGGTGATCGTCTCGCTCGCGCCGTTTGTCGGCGGCTGGCTGTTTTTCCTCTGCAACAATGCGCAGCACACCGGCCGCGTGGACTACGTCCCGGATTTCCGCCTGTGCTGCCGCACGATCGTGCCGAATCCGCTGGTGCGTTTTCTCTACTGGCAGATGAACTACCACACCGAGCACCACATGTATGCGGCGGTGCCCTGCTATAATCTCCCGCGCCTGCATCGCGCGATCAAACACGACCTGCCGGTGTGCCACGGTCTCGTCGGCGCCTGGGTGGAGATTTCCGGCATCATGAAAAAGCAGGCGGCCGATCCGACCTACCGGCCCGAGATCATCCTGCCGGCGCCACGGCCGGCGATTTGACGCCGCGGACCCGGTAAAACACCCCGGAGGGCGCTCCGTATTCCTGCGGGGAAAGCGCTTGCTTCACTCTCGGTGCCGTGGAGACTCCCGGCGACCGTAACCGCACTGAAGAACTACCAAGCAGACCACCTCCGCGGGTTACCAGCCCGCTTTTGACTACATGGACGACAACGCCACCAAGGAAAATCCGTCGCCGGATTTCAACAAACTCGACCTGAGCCAGCTGCAAAGCTTCAGCTTCGGCACCCAGTGGACGCAGGAAAAGGCGTCGCCCGCCTCGCCCTCTGACCGGCGCGAGCGCAACGACCGTCCGCCGCGCCGCGATGACCGCCGCGAAGGCCAGGGTGGCGACCGGCGTGACCGGCGTTCCTTCCAAAAGCCCACGGGTGCCCCGGCGGGTGAGGGTAGTGGGGCCGCTCCGTCGGCTCCCGGTGGTGCGCCCGATCGTCGCCAGCGTCGCGATTTCCAAGGCCAAGGCGGCCCGCGGCGCGATGGCCCGGGTGATGATCGTGGCCAGCGTTACGCCCCGCGGGGCGAACAGCAGCCGATCGATCGCGGTCCTTACGAGAGCCCGTATTTCTCGGCGACGTTTTATCCCGAGGACACGAGCTTCAACGCCCTCGCCAAGACCATCCGCGCCTCGTGCCGCACGATCGAGCTTTTCGAAATCGCGCGCACGGTGGTCGCCAAGGATGACCGCTTCGTCGTCGTGTTGACGCGCAAGCCTGCCGCCGATGGCAGCGCGGCCAAGCCGATCTACATCTCGGTGCCGGACGGCATTCCCTTTGAAAGCGAAGAGGCCGCCATCGCCCATGTGCTGAGCCGCCATCTCGGCCAGTTTTTCGACACCGCCGAGGCCGAAGTGGAAGCGCCCAAGGGCAACTTCCAGGTGATCAACAAGTGCGGCATCACGGGCGAACTGCTCGGGCCGCCAAATTACCACCGCTACAACCAGTTTGTGCAGCAGCACTTCGCGGCGAAGGTTTCGCGCATGTCGCTCGAGGCCTTCCGTTCCCGCATCGAGTCCGTGCGCGACCCCGAGGTCGTGGCCCAGTGGCTTGAGAAGATGAAGAAAGTCACGCGCTACACGGTGAAGCTCACCGGCAAGGCCGCGAAGGCGGCTGCCGCCGCGGCGACCGAGGCAACGCCTGCGGCCGAAGCTCCGGCCGCCGCGCCGGAAACGGCGCCCGCAGACGCGGCAGCCCCGGCTCCCGCACCGGCGGAAGCGGCTCCCGCGCCTGAAACCCCGGCCGCTCCGGCGCAGCCGTCCTTCGACTCGCTCGAAGACGCCCGTGCCTATCTCCTGGCCAACGCGCGCGAACGCGTCGTGCGGACCACGGACTCGGCGCGCTTCCACGGCAAGCTGGGCGAGACTTTCCCGCCCGGTGAAATCCTCCGCGCCATCGAAGGTGCGCTGGAACGCCAGCGCCGCTTCCCGCTCGACACGGCCAACGCCTTGCGCGGTCGCCTGCGTCGCGAGCATTTCACGATTTTCAAGAAGGGCT
The DNA here is from genome assembly GCA_964525935.1 of uncultured Opitutaceae bacterium. Taxonomy (GTDB): domain Bacteria; phylum Verrucomicrobiota; class Verrucomicrobiia; order Opitutales; family Opitutaceae; genus UBA2377. The sequence continues at coordinate 262,244 of CAZGJZ010000006.1, forward strand.
CCAAGGGCGTCTCGTATGTTTGCGCCGTGAAGCGCAAGTTCCGCACGCCCAGCCAGACGTTCTCCGACAGCATCGGCGGCCTGATCTCGTTCATCGAGACGCACCCGATGATCCGGGGCAGCGAATTGGTCGGTAAATTCCTCAAGATCGATCTGCCGAAGCCGGCCGCCGCTCCGGCGGCGACGGGTGAAGCTGCGCCCGCGGCAGAAGCTCCGGCCAAGCCTGCTGAGCCCGAGATCACGGTTGAACAGCGCGCGAAGATTGCCCGCATGCAGGGCGACCTGCGCTGGCTGGTCACCGAAGGCTACGTGACCGAGTTCATCGACGGCCGGCTCTTTGCTCCGCCGCCGATGGCTGAGGCGCGGAAGAAAGAGGCTGAAGTCGAGGAAAACGATCCGGAGAACTTCCCGGAGGCTCCGGCTTCGTCGTCTTCGAGCACGCCTTTCCAAGCGGCGGCTCCAGTTGCGGAAGCACCTGCACCTGCGCCTGCGGCTGACGCGGCTCCGGCCCCGACGGAAACCACGCCGCCTGCGAATTAAGCGGCGGCGCGCCGTGACTCCTCATGGCTGCCGCCCGCGCTGTCGCCGAGATTGAGGCGTATCTGCACCGCCACATCCCGATATCCAGCGGGATGGGCGTGCGGGTGCTGAGTTGTGGTCACGACGGCGCCGTGCTCACAGCGCCGCTGGCGCCCAATCTTAACCATCGCGCCACGGTTTTTGGTGGCAGTGCGTCAGCCGTGGCGATCCTCGCCGCGTGGACCTGGCTGCATTTTGCGCTGCGTGACCAGGACCTGAAATGCCGGCTCGTGATCCAGCGCAACACGATGGATTACGTGGCGCCAATCGATGGTGACTTCACCGCGGAGTGTGCGGGGTTGCCGGCGGTGACGTTTGAGAAATTCCTCAAGACGCTGCGCCGTCACGGGAAGGCTCGCGCGGAACTCGAGGCGCGCCTGCTGCTCGGCGATGCGGTGGTAGCGAAGTTTTCCGGCGAGTATGTCGCAGTGATACTGGAGAAGTAATTAACCACGAAGAACGCGAAGGGCACGAAGGAGAGGCAGGGGAATCCTCATCCCGGATCGAACTTCGTGAGCTTTGTGCTCTTTGTGGTGAAATCGATTTTACCGCAGTCGCAGCGTGTGGCGCTCGTCGGGGGTAATGCCGAGTTCCAGGTGCAGCGCGGTCGGGGGAATCCAGCTGGCGATTTTTTCGGGCCACTCGATGGCGAGGCAGTAAGGCGTGACGAGAAAATCCTCCAGCAGCAGATCGTCGATTTCCTTGGCGGTTTCGAGCCGGTAGGCGTCGAGGTGCACGAGGGTGCGCAGGCCGCGGTGCAGCGTGTAGATATTAAACGTGGGGCTTGTGACCGGCTCGGTGATGCCGAAGCCGCGAGCGAGGCCTTGCACGAAGGTGGTTTTACCGACGCCGAGGTTGCCATGCAGCGCGAGCGTGGCATCGGGCGGAAGCGCGGCGGCGAGTTCCGCGGCGAACGCCTGGGTCTCGGCGGCGGAAGCGGTGGTCACGCCGGTGCGGAGCTTATCGTAGATGCTCGTAGCCACGGTAATCGTCGAGGTTGAGTGCGCCCGCTGGCAGTTTACCCGTGCGCACAAAGCGGCCGATGCAGGTGAGCGGCGTGCGGGGAAAGGCGCGTTGCCAGGCGCGGGTGAAGGCGGCGAGGTCGGTTTTCGCGGCGACGGCCAGGACCAGTTCGTAGTCTTCACCATCGACGAGTGCGGCACGAATGTCGCAGCCGCGGCGGCGGGGCAGCGTGGCGGCATCGAGGGCGGGAGCGATGCCGGTCGGGGTCAGGGCGCGCAGGTCTTTCGCGAGTCCGTCGCTCACGTCCATCATGGCGCGCACTTCGCTGCGCCGCGCGAGCCAGGCGCCTTCGGCCAGGCGGGGCGTGAACTTGAAGTGGTGTTTGCTGGGCAAGCTGCCGCCGAGCTGGCCGGTGACGAAGATCCAATCGCCGGCGAGAGCGCCGGTGCGGGTGAGGACGCGCGGTCCGACGGCTTCCCCGAGGAGCGTGAGGCTGGCGGCGATGACGCCGTCGGCTTGCGCGATATCGCCACCCACGATGGGGACGCCGTGGCGGCGGGCGCAGGTGGCGAGGCCGCGGTAAAATTCCCCGAGCCAGCGGGTGCTGACGCGGGCGTCGAGCGTGAGGGCGAGGACGGCGGCGGTGGGACGGCCACCCATGGCGGCGAGGTCGCTGAGGTTGCGCTTCAGGAGCTTGGCGCCAACGGCGCGCGCGGGGACGGCGTCGTCGAAATGCCGGCCGTAAATCACCGGATCGACGGTGATAAGTTGCCGGCCGCGCGAGGCGGGAAGCACGGCGCAATCATCCCCGATGCCGAAAGGTGCGCGCGGCGACGCCGGCCCGAGCCAGCGGCGGATGGCCGCGATGAGTTTTTCCTCGCCGAGGGCGGAGACGGATTCAGCGAAGCGTTTGGTGAACGGATGCACGACAAGGTCACACGTTGATACCCGCGAAGATCAGCAGGATCGTGTGAAGGTTGAACAACCCATGGGCGATGACCGGCACGGCGATGCTGCCGGTGCGTTCGTAGGCCAGGGAAAATACGATGCCGAGGGCGGCGAGCGGGACGAAACTGGCGAGGTTGAGATGCAGCGCGGCAAAGAGACAGGCGGGCAGCAGCAGGGCAGCCCAGCGCGGCAGCCGCGTGCGCATGAAGCGAAAAAGACCGCCACGGAAAACGAGTTCCTCGGTGACAGGGGCGATCACCGTGGCGAGCACGATCAGCGCCGCGATCAACCACGGGGATTTGGTGTTGGTGAAGATGGCGATCAGCTCCTGTGGATCCGCGGGGACGCCGAGGCCTTGGAGCAGTCCCTGCCAGAGCAGGCTCACGGCGGTGATCACCGGCACGACGATCAGGAAGGTGACCAGCCCGGCGCGCAGGCGCGGAGTGGCGGCAGGGAGCGGCGCTGGCCGCGTGGAGTGATCGAAGCGCACCAGGAAAACGACGACCCCGAGAAGCATGCCAAAGTGGAACGAAGCGCCGGTAAGAATGAGGGTCGGCGTTTCGCTGAGTTGGAAAGCTTTCAGCGCGGGTGTGGCCATCATCTGGGCGGCGAAGCCGCCGAAGATGACCAGCCAGATAAGCAGGAAAAAATCACTGACCCGGATATCCCAAGCGGTGAGGCGAGGCGGTTGCGTGCGGGCGGTCGCCCGGGCCGAGGGGCTGAGACCATGGCGCCAGAGCAAAAGACAGCCGGCGAAGAGCAGGATGAGCTCAGTGGCGACGGCGATTTGGGCGGAGGCGGCGGGCATGGGCAGCGATTGCGGCGAAAAACCGCCCGCGGCGCAACGTCAACTGAGCAGTCTTAGAAGACTGCTCAGGCGGTGATTTTCTGGCCGTCGAAGACGATCTTGCCGTCGACGATGGTGGTCTTCACGCGACCGGTGAGAGTCTGGTTGTGCCAGGGAGAGTTGCGCGACTTGCTGAAGCCGGCCTTGGCATCGTAAACCCATTTTTCCGCAGGATCGAAGAGGCAGATGTCGGCGGCGGCGCCGTCAGCGAGCGTGCCGGCGGGGAGGCCCAGGAGGGCGGCGGGGCGGCGCGTCATCAGGTCGACGACGTAGGGGAGCTTGAATTTGTTTTCACGCACGAGCACGCCGAGAGTGACGGCGAGGGCGGTTTCGAGGCCGAGGATGCCGTTGGGCGCGTAGTCGAATTCCTTGTCCTTCTCGTAGTCGGTGTGCGGGGCGTGGTCGGTGCTGATGCAGTCGATGGTGCCGTCGCGCAGGCCGGCGATGAGGGCCTGGCGATCCGCCTCGGTGCGAAGCGGCGGGTTCATCTTAAAGTTGGTGTCGTAGGTCGCGAGGGCGTCGTCGGTGAGCGCGAGGTGGTGCGGGGTGGCTTCGCCTGAGACGCGGACGCCACTGGCCTTGGCGTCGCGCAGGATATCCACGGAGAGCTTCGAGGAGATGTGCTGCATGTGGATATGCGCACCAGTGTAGCGGGAGAGGATGACGTTGCGCGAGACGATGAGGTCTTCGGCGGCGTTGGGCCAGCCGCGGAGACCGAGGCGCGTGGACATGACGCCTTCGTTCATGACCGAGCCTTGGGTCATGGACGCGTCCTGGCAGTGGTCCATGATCGAGAGGCCGAACATTTTGGCGTATTCGCAGGCGCGGCGCATGAGCTCGTTGCTCTGCACGCAGTCGCCGTCGTCTGTGATGGCGACGACGCCCATGCGCTTGAGCGAGCCGATGGGCGCGAGGGCCTGACCCTTCATGCCGACGGTGATGCAGCCGGTGGGGAGAACCTTGACGACGGCGTCGCGGCGGACGGCGTCGTTGATGAACTGGATGGTGCCGGCGTTGTCCGCGACGGGCGCGGTGTTGGGCATGCAGACGACGGTGGTGAACCCGCCGGCGGCGGCGCAGTGCGAGCCGGTGGCGATGGTTTCCTTGTGGGTCTGGCCGGGCTCGCGGAAGTGGACGTGGATATCGACGAGGCCGGGACAGGCGACGAGGCCGGCGGCGTCGATTTTCTTCGCGCGCTTTTTATCGGCGGCGGAGAGCGATGGGACGAGTTTGCCGTTGGCGACGAAGAGATCGCCCACCGCGTCGCGCTTGGCGGCGGGGTCGATGACGCGGGCGTTTTGAATCCAGAGGGAAGGCATGGAGGAAAGTGACAAGGGCCAAGTAACAAGTGACAAGGCGCGGGAGCGTGGAGGCTGGAAGGTGGTGGTTGGGTTACCTGCTACTTGGTGATTTGAGACTTGCTGCTTCAGGTCGCGGTGGCCGCGACCGCTTCGGGCTGGCCGCCGGAGCAGAGGTAGAGGACGGCCATGCGGACGGCGATGCCGTTGGTCACCTGCTCAAGGATCACGCTGCGCGGCCCATCGGCGAGGTCGCTGTCGATTTCGACGCCGCGGTTGATCGGGCCGGGGTGCATGATGATGGCTTTCGGATTAAGCCACGAGGCGCGGGTCTGGTTGAGGCCGAACATGCTCGTGTATTCGCCGAGGGACGGAAAGTGGCTGCTGGCCTGGCGCTCGTGTTGGATGCGGAGGAGCATGACAACCTCGGCGTCGGCGAGTGCGGATTTGAGGTCGTGGGAAACTTTTACCCCGAGGTCGGTGAACCAGTCGGGCACGAGGGTGGACGGACCGACCAGCGTGACGGCGGCGCCCATTTTGGTGAGGGCATGGATATTCGAGCGCGCAACGCGGCTGAAGAGGATGTCGCCGAGGATGACGACCTTACGGCCGCGCAGGGAACCGAGGTGCTCCTGCATGGTGAAGGTGTCGAGGAGACCCTGCGTGGGGTGCTCGTGAGCGCCGTCGCCGGCGTTGACGACCGGGATGTTGAGCACGCGGCTGAGGTAGAGCGGCGAACCGGAGCAGCCGTGACGGAGCACGATCATGTCGGCGTTGAGCGCCTGGATGTTTTGAGCGGTGTCGCGCAGGGTTTCGCCCTTGGTGGTGCTGGAGCTGGCGGCGTCGAAGGAGATGACGTCGGCGCTGAGGCGCTTGGCGGCCATCTCGAAGGAGATGCGGGTGCGCGTGCTGGGCTCGAGGAAGAGGTTGACGATGGTCTTGCCGCGAAGGGCCGGGACCTTTTTCACGCTGCGGCCGAGAATCTTTTTAAACGCGGCGGCGGTCGTGTGGATTTGCGCGATCTCAGCGAGGGAGAGTTCCTCGAGGGTCAGCAGGTGTTGGCGGTTCCAGGGCATGAAGAATTTTCGAGTTTCGATTTTAAATTTTCGATTTGGCGGTCGAGACGATGACTTCGATGCGGTCTTTGGCGGGGGTGGTGGCGTCAAGGTGGACGACAACTTTCTCATCGTCGGCGGTAGAGAGGTGAAGGCCGGTGTAGTCGGCGGCGACGGGGAGACGCCGGCCGCCGCGATCGACGAGGACGGCGAGCTCGACCTTGGCGGGGCGACCGTGGTCGAAGAGTTCGTCGAGGGCGGCCTTGACGGTGCGGCCGGAGAAAAGCACGTCGTCGACCAGGATGACGGTGGCGCCGTTGACGTCGGCCGGCAGCTGAGTGGGGGTGTATTCCTTCGGGATCGGATGGCGGCCGATGTCGTCGCGGTGGAAGGAGATGTCGATGGTGCCGGTGGACTTCTGGTGGAGCTGCTCGGCGAGGCGGCGGGCGAGGATGATGCCGCCGTTGGCAATGCCCAGCAGCATCAACCGCTCACCGGCGCGGTGGCGCGCTGCGATGGTCTCGGCGATTTGGGTGATGGCGGCATGGATGTCGTCCGGTCCGATGGTCTGAGATTTGCCCACGAGGCCTGTTTTTGGCGGGTCGCGCGGGACGTGGGAAGGCTTTTTCCAATTTTTTCCAAAAATGGGCTTGCCGTCCTATCTGTTCTAGTGTGACTAATACAGTGTGCTTCCGTTCTCCATCGAACTAAAACCCGGCCTGCCCATGGCGGAACAGATTCTTTTCGCCGTGAAAAAGGCGGTCGTCGCCGGCCAGCTCCGGGCCGGTGAAAAATTCCCCTCGGTGCGCGTGCTCAGCCAGGAGTTAAAGATCAATCCGAACACCGCGCACAAGGTAATCGCTTCCCTAGTCGCTGAGGGCGTGCTGGTTACGACGCCGGCGGTCGGCAGTATCGTGGCCGAACGCGAGATGGGCGGACGCAAGGAACGCGCGGAGTTGCTCGGCGCCGAGGTCGAGTGGCTCGTTGTGGAAGCGAAGAAACTCGGGCTGGAACTGGACGACGTGACGGCCGCGGTCGCGGCGCACTGGAAGAAACTCGGCGGCAAGTGATGGCGGCGAATTCACCTGTTTTACCTCAACCCAAATGAACATCATCGAAACCCACAACCTGACCCGGCGATTCGGGCGCACCGAGGCGGTGCACAGCCTGAATCTCACGGTGCCTGCGGGCAGCATCTGCGCGCTGCTTGGCGCGAACGGTGCCGGCAAGACGACGACCCTCAAACTCATCATGAACCTGATCCGACCCACCGCGGGGGAGGCGCGAGTGCTCGGCGTGGACTCACGCCGGCTGGGCGAGCGCGAATTGGCGCAGATCGGCTACGTGTCGGAAAACCAGCAGCTCCCGCTGTGGATGACGGTGCGCCAGCTGCTGGATTACTGCCGGCCATTTTATCCGACGTGGGATGTGGCGCTGGAGAAAACCCTGCTGGTGCAGTTTGCCTTGCCGGAGGATCGCAGGCTGAAGCAGCTCTCGCGCGGCATGCTGATGAAGGCGGCGCTGCTTTCGTCGCTCGCCTACCGGCCGAAGCTGCTGGTGCTTGATGAGCCGTTCAGCGGACTCGATCCGCTGATGCGCGAGGAATTTGTGCGCGGCGTGCTCGAGGTTTCGGCGCTCGGTGACTGGACGGTGCTGGTCTCCTCGCACGACATCGAGGAAGTTGAGCGCCTCGCTGACCAGGTGGCGCTGTTGGAAAACGGCCGCTTGCGGCTGAGTGAGCCGGCGGAGGCGCTGCAAGGCCGGTTTCGTCGCGTGGAACTCACGGGCGCAGCGGCAGGGAGTGCGGCGCTGGCGCGCGCGCTGGAATGGGAGCAGGCGGGCAACCTGAGCCGGTTCATCGCGACGGACTACGCCGGTGAAGCGACGGAGCGGGCATGGCGGGAACGCTACCCGGGCGCGGAAGTGAAGGCGCAGCCGATGGCGCTGCGGGAAATTTTCATCACCCTGGCTCGCACGAGCCGCAACGAAACGAAAGGAGTCGCAGCATGAACCTCGTATGGCATATCATTAAAAAAGACCTCCGACGGGCCACTTGGGTGATTGTCATGTGGGCGGTGACCGGCAGTTACCTGCTCGTGTATCGGAAATTCGCCGTCGTGCAGCACTCGGTTTGGGACAATCTGGGTATCGTCTCCCTGTTTATCCATGGCGCGCTGATCCTCGCACTGATTGCCGCGATTGTGCAGGAAGACCGATTGACGGAGGGCAATGAATTCTGGCGCACACGGCCGATCTCCGGTGGCCGGTTGCTGGTGGCTAAACTGGCACTGCTGCTGGCGCTGCTTGTGGTGCTGCCGAACGCGGTGGTCTTGGGGCAAGCCTGGCTGACCGGCTCGGCGTTCGCGGTCGCGGATTTACGCTACGTGTTGCCAGTAATGAGCGTCATTGTGCTGAGTTGTGCGGCGATGGCTGCGTGCACGAAGGATCTCGGTCGTTACTTCCTCGGTGGCGTTTTCTGCATCATGAGCGTCGCGATGCTCGGGCCGTGGATGGTTGCGTCGTTCGGCGTTGAGCCGCTGTCGAAGGCGGAGCAGTTGCACGTAGAGACCTCCAAATTTTTTGCGATATTCGGTCTGTGTGGCGTGGCGGCGGTGATCATGCTGGCGAACCAGTATTTCACGCGACGCACGGCGGTCTCGATTGGCATCGCCGTCGCGGCAGTCGTGGGGGTCGTGCTGATTCAGGCGTTCTGGCGGTGGTCGTTTATCAGTTGAGCAAGCAGCCAGAGTGCGGGTCAGAGACCCGCACTACTTCAGCCAGTCGGTGAGTTCGGCGTCGGTCGTGATATTGACGCCGAACTGGTAGTCGCGGGCGAGGAGGCTGGCGTAGGAGACTTCGGCGAAGCGACGGCAGTGGAGCAGGACCTTGGCACGCTGGCCGGGGGCGCGCACGAGACGGCCGAGGGCTTGGTTCACTTTTTGCATGCCGGGGATCTGGTAAACACGACGGAAGGCGGCTTCGCGACCGAGGGGACTGAACTCGGCGAGGCGGGCGCGCTGCACGGCGTTGACCTCGGGGAGCGCGGGACCGACGACCATCGCGTGACTCACGCGGCCGCCGAGAAGGTCGATGCTTTCGGCGAAGCTGCTGCCGAGCACGAGGAAGATCGCGTCGGTGAAGGCGAGCGACTCCTCGACCCACGCGGTTTGGGCGGCGAGGTCGTGGAGCCGGGGTTGCAACGCGACACGCAGCGGGGAAGCGCGCTCGAGTTCACGGGCGATCGATTCGGCGTAGGCGTAGGAGGGAAAGAAGACGGCGACGGCTGCGGCTGCGCCGGGTTGAGAGTTGAGGGTTGAGCGTTGAGAGCTGGAAGCGGCGTGCAGCGTGGCGATGGTGGCGGCGGTCGTGGGGAAGTGGCGCGTGCGCTGCTGGAAGGTCGTGTCCACGCGCGCATCGATCGCGACGTCGTAAGCGCCGTCACGCCACGGGGTGGTGGCGGTGAGCAGCGTGATACCGGAAACCGGAGCGCGAATACCGGATAGGTCGGAATCGTTGGATGGAGCGACGATGGGCGGAGGGGAGGACTTTCCGGTATCCGGTATCTGCAATCCGAAATCAGAAAGGCCGATGTTTTCGGTGAATTCCTGAGCCGGACTGAGGGTCGCAGAGGCGAGGACGACCCCGCCGTAGGTCCGGAGGGTTTCGCCGATGGCGTGGGCGGCGTCGATGCACGTGAAGGCGAGTTCGCCGGGACGGGGACACCAGAGGAGTTTGGTGAGTTGGTTGTTTTGCAGCCACTCGACGAGGGTTTGCGTGCGCCAGAGTTGATCGCTGAAAGCCGGGCCGAGTGCGGCGTAGTCGAGTGGTTGGCTCGCGAGCTGGGTGGCGAGGGCTTCGAGCGTGTGGCTGAGGTCGGCCTCAAGCGCAGGGTCGAGCGAATCGACGGGACGGAGGGCACCGACGAGTTGGGTGAAGCTTTCCCAAGCGCGGACGAGCGGCGCGGGGGCCTGGATGTGATCGAGCTCGGCGAGGAGGGCGGTGGTGTCGGCGGCGCGGACCGTGTGCGAGTGGGCGTCGGCGACGCGCGAGGGCAGGTTGTGCGCCTCGTCGATGATGAGGAGCGTGCGTGCGGGATCGAAGCCGGGCTGGAAATAGAACAGGCCGCGGTTGGCGGGAGCGAAGACGTAGTTGTAGTCGCCGAGCCAGACGTCGTTGAAAGCGAGGGCGGCTCGGGTGATTTCGTAGGGGCAGATGCGGGCGGCGCGGCCGGCGGTGCGGAGCGTCTCGAGATCGCGCGGGTGGTTTTCGAGACGATAAAAACGGGCGAGGCCGCTTTGTGCCCAGCGGGACTCGATGCCGTCGAGGTAACCGCAGTTGTCGCGCACGCAGTGGAAGGTGTGGTTGACGCAGTGCTCGGCCTTCGCCCGCACATGCCAGAACGCCACCGACGTGGCGGCGCTCGAGGGCGAAGGAGTTGAAGGTTGAGGGTTGAAAGTTGAAAGACCAGAGGCTGGGGGCGGGGTGGAGCTTTCAACTTTCAACCTGGGACTTTCAATGGCGCCAGCTGCTGGCGCAGCCGTCATGGCGCTCAGCTGGCGGATGACCTGGAGCTGGCCGGTGGATTTGCTGGTCAGGTAGAGGACGCGCTCGAAGTGGCCGGAGCGGAGCTGGCCGAGGGCGAATTCGAGGAGGACGCCGGTCTTGCCGAAGCCGGTGGGGGCCTCGAAGAGCATGGCGGGATTTTGCGCGAAAGCGGCGGTGAGTTGGGCCTGGGTTTCTTCCTGGCCGGGGCGCAGCTCGGTGAACGCCGGACGGAAGCTCAGGTGGCGGAGACGTTCGCGAGCGCGCCAGCGGAGGTCGAGGAACTCGGCGACGCGTTCGAGCTGGGTGCGGAAGAAGCTTTCGTCGGCGGGCGAGAGCGGAATCGTCTGCGCGAGGCCGCTGCCGGTCTCGAGGAAGAGGAGTTCGGCGCGGAGTTTCGCGGCGGGGTCGGCGATGCGGCTGAGCGCGAGGTAGGTGGCGACCTGCGCGAAATAGCCGGGGTAATCAGCGCGGAGATCGGCCTCGGTGGTCGGCAGCGCGCGGGTGACGGTCTTGATTTCGCGCAATGTGACGTAATGCGCGACAGCGTTGTCGGAAGGTTTGTCACCTATTGGGTGACAAACGGGATGGGCGACGGAGGGGATGACCTGGTCGATGCGGCCGGTGAGGGTGAGGGTCCAGCCCTTGTGGAAAACGCGGCCGGCGATGACGACTTCGAAGGTGGCGGCGGCGTTTTCGGCGGCGGTTTGCGCGCGGAGTTCGTTGTGCCAGTGGGTGCCAAGCTGGGCGCGCCAGATGCCCTGTGGGCCGCCGCCGGAATCGTGCGGGCCGAGGGTGAAATCGGAGAATTCGCCGACGCTCAGGCTGGCGGTGCGCTTTTCGAGATCGAACTCCATGACTCAGTCGAGCAACACCTCGGTGTGGCCGCGGAGATATTCCTCAAGACGGCGGAGGAGAAGATCGGATTTCTTATGCTCAATCTTTGATTGGGAGAGTTCGGCCGTCGGCGTGCGGAGGAGCAGGTCGGCTTCGGCGCGGAGCTCGGCGGGGAGCGTGGGGAGCCACTGTTGCTTGAGCGGGTAGCCTTCATCGCGGGCAAAGCAGTAGAGGGCTTTGAAATAAACGGCGTCGGGACGGTCGGTGGCGGCGAAGGCGGCGAGAGCCTGGTGGAGCAATGTGCCGACCTTGGCGCGGCTTTCCTCGGGGACGGGATTGCGGGCGATGAGCGAGGTGAACTCGGACGCGAGGCGGAGCGATTCGTAGCTGCGGCCGATGCCGGAGGAGCGATGGATGAGGCGGATTTCCTTGATGAACCAGGTGTGGCCCTGGTTGGAGCTTTCGAGCATCAGCGAAGCTTCGTCGAAGAGGTCGAGCGTGACCTGGCTGGCGGCGGATTTTTTGGGCAGGCGCTGCAGGACGTGCAGCAGGCCGTGTTCAGGCGAGAAAACGGTGCAGGCTTGAAATGCATCGCTCGGCGGCCGCTTCAACAGGACAAACGCATCGGTCTGGAGCGCGAGGCCGGGCATGGATTGGGCGGGGCAAACGGCGGACGTGCGTAGGGGGCGAGCGCGACGGGAGCAGGTGATTACGCGACAGAAAGGGAACCGCTCAGGGCTGCGGGGGCAAAGGTGCCGGGGCCTTGGCGGCGAGCCAGGGCGGGAGGACGGCGCCGCAGGAGATGACGATTTTCATGCCGTCGCCGACGGACATATCGAGCTCGATGATTTCGCCCACGGGCAGATACATGAAGAAACCGTTGACCGGGCTCGGGCAGGTGGGGACGAAAACGGCCCAGCGCTTGTCAGGGAAATGCCGGTGCGGCTCGCCTTGGGCGGTGTTGGTGAGAAAACCGATCGTGTAAGCGCCGCCGCGCGGAAACTGCACGAGGACGACTTTGCTGAACTGGGTGCGGTCCTTGGCGCCGAAGGTTTCGATGAACTGTTTGACGCTGTTATAAAAACTGCCGATGCCGGGGATGCCTTGGATGGCGCGTTCGGCGAGCGAGCCGAAATAGCGGCCGAAGACCGCGCGGGAGAGAAAGCCGAGAATCGTGATGAGGGCGACAACGATGATCGTGTTGAGGATGTCCCACACGACGGCGGGGAGGTGGCTCAACGCGGCGGGTAGGTAGGGCGAGAAGAGCGGCGTGATGGAGCCGCCGACGATGCCGATGACCACGCGCAGCGCCCAGATCGTGACCACGAGCGGGGCGACCAGCAGGAGGCCGGTCAGGAACGCGTTGCGCAGTGACGTGAAACGGGATTCGGGCATGGACGGCAGAGCGTCAGACAAAGTCGGCCGGTGGCAAAGTTATTTGCGCAGGACAAAGCGCGGGGCCACGCCGGCGGCGGCGAGCAGGCGCTGGGCGCGGGCCTCGGCGGCGCGCATGCGGCGCTTTTTGGCCGGCTGGAGATCGTCGTAGCCGGCGAGGTGCAGCCAGCCGTGGATGAGGTAGAGCGTCAGCTCGGTGCTGAAGTCGCGGCCGTGCGCACGGGCGTAGGCAGCGGCGGTGTCGGCGGAGACGCAGATCTCACCCGCGGTGCCGAGGGTGGGTTGGCCTTCAAAGGTGATGACGTCGGTGATCGTCGGGTCGTCGAGGAAATCGGCGTGGAGCTGGGCGAGGGCGGCGTCGGTGAGGAAAACGAGGGAGAGCTCGCCGGCCGGCACGGCCGGCGGAAATGACGAATGCCCAATGCCCAATGACGAATGGCGGCACGCGGCGGGGGTGAGGTAGGGGCGGTCGCCGGGGAGGAAGCGGAAGTCGCGGTCGAGGGTGGCGATGACGGCGGCGATGGCGCGGCGGTCGAGGCGCAGGCGCGGATGGCGGTTGGCGATCGAGATTTCGCGGGGTGTCCACTCGCTCACGCTCGTGGCTACGGAAGGACGGGCGCTTCTACCTGGCTGACGACGGGCTGGGCTCATGCCTTGGCTGCGGCGGTGGGTTCGTCGCCGGCGGGATAGGCGATGCGGGAGTGGAGCATGTTCAGGAGCGTGAAGGTGAAGCTGCTCTTGATCTTGGCGATTTCCTCAAAGGTCAGCGGGGCTTCGTCGAGCTGGCCGTCCTCGAAGCGGTCGCGGAGAATGGCGTCGATGAGTTCGCCGAGGTGCTGCGGGGTGACCTTGCGCAGGGTGCGCGAGGCGGCCTCGACGCCGTCGGCGAGCGAGATGACGGCGCTTTCCTTGAACTGCGGACGCGGGCCATCGTAGCGGTAGGTGGATTCGGCGACGGCCACGGAGTCGGCGGGCGGGCTGAAAGGGTTTTTGGAGCTGGGCCGGACAAAGGGCGTGGTCGTGCCGCCGGGGACGAGCGGCGGGCGGGTCTGGCTGACGGCGCGCTGGTAGAAATAGCGGATGAGCGAGGTGCCGTGGTGCTGTTGGATGACGTCGACGACGGCGCGGGGCAGATGGTGTTTGCGGGCGAGGTCCACGCCGTCCTTCACGTGCGCCTTGATGATGAGGGCGGAGAGGGAAGGATTGTTGTCGTCGTGGGGATTGGCACGGTCGCGCTGGTTTTCGATGAAATACTCGGGCTTGGCGGTCTTGCCGATGTCGTGGAAGAGGGCGCAGACGCGGGCGAGGAGCGGGTTGGCGCCGATGGCGTTGCAGGCGTTTTCCGAGAGCTGGGCGACGACGAGCGAGTGGTGGTAGGTGCCGGGCGCCTCGAGTTGCATGAGGCGCAGGAGCGGGTGATTGTAGTCGGTGAGCTCGAGCAGCGTGATGTCGGTGGTGCGCTTGAAGAGCGACTCGAAGACCGGGAGAAGGCCGACGACGATGATGCCGGTGAACACGCCCGAGGCGAGGCCGGCGCCCATCTGCTTGAGCAGGATGTCGGCGGAGAGCTGGTCGGCGACGCCGACGAGCAGCGCGAAGAGCGCGACGGTCAGGCCGCCGAGGCCGGCGGCGCGGACGACGCGGCTGCGCTTGCGGACTTCGCGGCAGGCGAAGATGGCGACCATCGAGGCAAGGAAGGTGATGACGATGACGTCGAGCCGGTTGCCGTAGATGACGCCGGTGAAGATCGAGATGACGAGCGCCATGAAGATGGCGGAGCCGGCATCGATGAGGATGGCGACGATGAGCGGGGCGAGCGCGGAAGGCGCGACGTAGGGCAGGATCGAGGCCCACGCGCTATCCTGGGCGAAGAATTCGAGGGAGCCGAGCGAGTAGCCGGCGCGGACGAGGCCGAGGTTGAGGATGACCACGAGCGCGAGCAGGCCGAGCCGGCTGTTGCTGTGGAAGGTCTCGCGATCCTCGAGCCGCACGTAGAAGACGCTCGCGAGGACCATGGCGAGGACGAGAAGGATGCGACCGAAGAGCTGGAGGCCCTCGTCGAACTGGGTGTCGGCGTTTTCGCGGAGGAATTTCCGGTGCGCCATGAGCATCTCGTATTGCTCGGCGGTGACGCGGGAGCCGGGCTCGATAATGGACTGGCCGCGGGCGACGTTGACGACGACGGCGGGGACTTCGCGGACGGCCTCGGCTTCGCGGCGGGCGCTGGCCTCGCGATCGAAGACGAGGTTGGGCTTGAGGCCGTTGCGCAGGATGCGGAAGACCGCGAGCGCGACGTCGCGGCTGACGCTGTCGCCGGCGAGATTGATGCGGAGGAAGGTCAGCGCCTCCTCCATTGATTGCACGGGGCGCAGGGCGATTTCGCCGCCGGGCCGGGCGATTTGGAAAACCGTCACACTGTCGGGACTGGCACTGGCGTTGGCGAAGCCGGAGTCGTGCACGCCCTCGTTGTAGACATCGGCGAGGGCGGCGAGGCTGGAGTCGAGGTATTTGGCACGCTGGTCGGCGGGCAGGGCGCTGAGGAGGAGGATGACGTCGTCGACGCTGACGCGGTAGGGGCCGCGGGCGTTGAAGGTATCGACGAGGGCGGTGAGGTCGGTGCGGCGGTTGGTGAGCGCAGGGGCCTTCGCGGAGTGGGCCCGTTCGTAGGCGGCGAGTTCGGCGAAGAGGTCGCGCAAGGCGGTCTCGAACTGGTGCAGCGGGGCGAACTCGAGGCGGTAAACGGGCGGGACGCGGTCGATCAGTTGCGAGCGCAGGAGGCGGGTTTTCTCGGCGCTTTCATAGGAAAACGGCGCGCCGGCAGTGATGCGCACGGTCGCGAGCTGATTCGGAAGGACGGGGAGGTTGTTATTGGTGATGCCGGCGGAGCTGATGAAGACGATGGCGGTGACGGTCGCGATGAAGACGATGGCGGTGACGAGCCGGCTGCGCTCCACGAAGTCCAGCATCGCGGACGGCTCCGCCGAGCGCCGGGCTTTCGGGCGCGTGAGGAGCTGCTGGAGTTGTTTGAGCAAGGGCATCGGGGAATTTTCGAATTTGGATTTCGGAGGCGGTGCGGCGGCGGGTTATTTTTTCGGCTCGCTGACGCTGCTGCCGATCGGGTCTTTGTAGCGCTCGTAGGCGGCGATGATTTGGGCGACGAGGGGGTGGCGGACGACGTCGGCGCCGCTGAAGGTGTGGAAATCGATGCCGGGGACGTGGCCGAGGATGTGGCGCACCTCGAGGAGGCCGCTTTGCTTCGAGCGTGGGAGATCGATTTGGGTGATGTCGCCGGTCACGACCATGCGGGACTCTTCGCCGAGGCGGGTGAGGAACATCATCATCTGCTCGGGCGTGGTGTTCTGCGCCTCGTCGAGGATGATGAAGGCATTGGCGAGGGTGCGGCCGCGCATGTAGGCGAGCGGGGCGATCTCGATGACGCCTTTTTCGGTGAGGCGGGCGACATCCTCGGGGTCGAGCATGTCGTGGAGCGCGTCGTAGAGCGGGCGGAGGTAGGGGAGAATTTTCTCGCGGAGATCGCCGGGGAGGAAGCCGAGGGCTTCGCCGGCCTCGACGGCGGGACGCGTGAGGACGATGCGCTGGACCTCGTTCTTGAGGAGGGCCGAGACGGCGGCGGCCATGGCGAGGTAGGTCTTGCCCGTGCCGGCGGGGCCGATGCCAAACACGACGGGGTGCTTGAGGATCGACTGGAGGTAGAGCTTTTGGCCGAGCGTTTTGGGGACGATGCTCTTGCGGTTGGTGGCGATGACCAACGGCTCGGTGATGAGCTGGCGGAGCTGGGCGCCCTCGCCGCGGGCAAAGGTATCGACGATGCGGAGAAAGTCGGGCGTGCGGATCGTCATGCCCTGCGTGCGCGCGTCGTTGAGGAAGTTAAAGGCTTCCTCGGCACGGGTGGCAGCCTCGGCGGTGCCCTCGATCTTCAGCCAGGCGTCGCGGGAAATGAGCTGCACGCCGAGGGCGCGTTCGGCCTCGGTGAGATTTTCCACGTGGCCGGCGTAGAGCTGGGTGAGGTGGCGCGGGCTGGGGAAGTGGAGAGTCTTGGAAGTCAAAGGGACGGGAGGAGAACGAGAACGATTACGAGAAAGAGAACGAAGGTGAAAACCGGGCGCGTGGGGCGCGGATCAGAGCAGCTTGGCGGTGGCGGCGAGTTTTTCCCAGGTGGCGTCGAGGGCTTGGGGGAGCGTGCGGGTCTGGCCGAGGACGGGCATGAAATTGGTGTCGCCGTTCCAGCGCGGGACGATGTGGGCGTGGAGGTGGGCGATGCTGCCGCCGGCGGCGGTGCCGAGGTTGAAGCCGACGTTGAAACCGTCGGGCTTGATGGCGGCGGTGAGGAGGCGTTTGGCGAAGACGATGGCCTCCATGAGGTCGGCGCGTTCGTCGGCGCGGAGTTCTTCAATGTCGATGACTTCGCGAAAGGGAATGGCGAGGAGGTGGCCCGGATTGTAGGGAAAGCGGTTGAGAATCAGGTAGGACAGCGCGCGGCGATGGACAATGAGGGCGGTGCGATCGTCGTTCAGGGCGGGCAGATCGGTGAAGGGGCGCTGGGTCTGGG
The DNA here is from genome assembly GCA_964525935.1 of uncultured Opitutaceae bacterium. Classification (GTDB taxonomy): domain Bacteria; phylum Verrucomicrobiota; class Verrucomicrobiia; order Opitutales; family Opitutaceae; genus UBA2377. The sequence continues at coordinate 279,277 of CAZGJZ010000006.1, forward strand.
GATAGCGCGGCGCTTCAATGTAGGCCATGCGCCAGTAAGGATGCAGTTGCTCCATCGTGAAAGGGGGGCGGAGCAAAACCGGCGGTTTCGGCAAAGTCAAAACCGCTGCGTGGGACGATGTGGCGCAGGTGAGAGGTGGCTGCAGCGTGAGGCTGGGTGGGAATCGGAGGGAATGGGACAAATGCGACTGATGGGACCAATGAGGGGCGGTTGGCTAATTAGGGAGGCGGATGGGCGGGCTGCCTGTCCCGCCTTCTGAGTGCGGGTCGGAGACCCGCACTACTTCAGGCTTGCGACTTGGTATGACGGGCGTCATTTTATCAGGTCTCATGCGTTATCCGCCCAATCACAAGCTGGCGACACGCCGCCGCATCATCGCGGCGGCGAGTGCGGCGTTTCGTGAGCAGGGCGTGGAGGGGACGGGCGTCGATGAAGTCATGCGGCGGGCGGGGCTCACTCATGGCGGGTTTTACGCGCACTTCCGGGACAAATCCCAGCTCGTGGCCGAGGCGTGCGCGGAGGCGTTTGATGCGGCGGTGGTGAACCTCGACCGCATCGCGGCGCTGCCGACGCCGGCCAAGCGCGCGCGGCTCCTGATCGACAGCTATCTTTCCATCAACCACCGCGACAACCGTGGATCGGGTTGCCTCGTCGTCGCCGTGGGCGCCGACATGGGGCGGCTGACCGGGGCGACGCGGAGCGGGTATGCGCAGGGTTTTGCGCGGCATCTCGACCGGCTGGGCGCGGCGCTGCGGCTGAGCGCGGACGCCGAGCGCAACCGCGACCTCGTCACGCACCTGATGAGTTCGCTGGTGGGCGCGTTGATTTTTGCCCGCGCGATGGAAGATCCGGTGCGCAGCGATGCGTTGCTGGCGTCGTCGCGCCGGATGCTTCGCCAGGAATTTTCGCAAACACTTCTATGAATACCACGACCTCCCCAGCTACGTCCCGGACGCAAACCCGCCGCCGTGTTGTCATCACCGGTGTCGGCGCCGTCTCGCCCGTCGGCAATACGGCACCCGATACCTGGGCCGCGCTCACGGCGGGCCGCAGCGGCATTGCGCGGATCACGCGGTTTGATCCCACGGCGTGCAACGTGCACATCGCCGGCGAGGTGAAAAATTACGATCCGGCGCGCGCGCTGCCGCACCCGCTGCACCCGCGTGGGCCGGGCAGCGATCCCCTCACGCAGACTTTCATTCCGAAGGACGTGAAAAAATTCGGACGCTTTACGCACCTCGGCGCAGGAGCGGCCATCGAGGCTTATGCCGACTCCGGGCTCGACGCGCACCGCGCGACGCTGGCGGCCGACCGCATGGGCGTGAACCTCGGCGTCGGCCTCGGCGGCCTGCCCGAGATGGAGGCGATGCACGATACGTGGAAGGCGGGCGGTTTCCGGAAGATTTCGCCGTTCTTTATCATTCAAATCGCCCCCAACCTGCTGGCCGGTCAGGTGAGCCTGCAGCTTAATTTCCAAGGGCCGAACATGAGCGTCGCGTCGGCGTGCGCCACGAGCGGCCATGCCATCGGCGAGGCGGCGGCGGCGATCGCGCGCGGTGATGTCGAGGTGATGATCGCGGGCGGTTCGGAATCGACCGTGACGCCGCTGGCGATCGGCGCGTTTGCGCAGATGCGCGCGCTCTCGCAGCGCAACGATGCGCCCGAGCAGGCCTCGCGACCCTATGATGCGGACCGCGACGGCTTCGTGCTGGGCGAAGGCGCGGTGGTGTTTGTCCTCGAGGAATACGAGCAGGCCGTGAAACGCGGTGCGCGCATCTACGCGGAAGTGCGTGGCTACGGTGCGACGTCGGATGCGTATCATTTGTCGTCGCTTGCGCCCGGTGCCGAAGGTTCGGCGCGCGCGATGACCGCGGCGCTCCAGCGCGGCGGCCTCAAGCCGGCGGAGGTCGATTATGTATCCGCGCACGCGACGTCCACGCCCGGCGGCGATGGCGAGGAAGCGGCGGCGATCGCGACCGTGTTTGCCGAAAACAAGGCGAACCTCCACGTGAGCGGCGTGAAATCGATGACCGGTCATCTGCTCGGTGGCGCGGGCGCGATGGGCGCGTTTGCGGCGGTCATGGCGATCCGTGACGGCATCGTGCCGCCGACGATCAATCTCACGAATGTGGACCCGGTGTGCGCGGCGACGGGACTGAACTTCACGCCGAATGTGGCTGTGAAGAAGAATGTGCGCGTGGCGCTGGCGAACAGCTTCGGCTTCGGCGGCACCAACGCGTCGCTGGTGTTTGCGAAGGTCTGAGCCGTCCGGACTTTGTGAACTGAATTTTAACCACGGATTACACCGATGGCACGGATGCAGATATATATCCGTGGGATCCGTGAAATCTGTGGTTAGATTCTGACGGTTTGAGTCGTCAGCCTGAGATCGAGGCGGACGGACCGTCCGGGCTCTCGGAGAAACGCGTGCGAACGTAGAGCTGCTCGACCTTGGCGCGGGCCCACGGCGTGCGGCGGAGAAATTGCAGGCTGGATTTCACACTGGGGTCATGGGTGAAGCAGCGGATAGTGATGCGGTAGCCGAGCTCCTCCCAGCCGTAGTGCGCGGCGAGTTTCGTGACGATGGTCTCGAGCGTGACGCCGTGCAGGGGATCGTTCGAGGGACTCATGATTTTTCGAAGACGAAGAGGTGATTGAGCCCGAGCTGGAAGGTTTCGCGACGGTATAAACGGAAATGAGGCGCGGCGAACACCCGCAGCGTATCGGAGGGATTGAAGCCGTAATGCTGCTCGAGCGACATGCCATTGATGAGGCGGAAGAACCGCAGCGTGGCGAGAATGGCGTCCACAGCGGGACTCGGCACGGTGATGATCACGCGGCCACCCGGACGGAGGAGACGGGCGCTGGCCTCGGCGATGAGGATTTGCTGCGCGGGCGGGATGTGTTCCAGCACGGCGAGCATCGTCACGGCATCCCAGTATCCGGCGGCCGGTGCCGGTTGCACGGCGGGAAAATAGCCGGGATAAATAGTGTGACGCGGGCTGACGGTTTTTTCCGTGAGCAGAGGCTCGACGCCGAAGCCCTCGGTCAGGCGGTCGCCGAGATAGGTGAAGAATTCGCCGTGATAGGCACCGACATCAATCACCCGCGCACCGGCCGGGATATACGCGGCGGCGCGGCGCATGCGCCAGTTTTGGATGAAGCGGTCGAGTCGGGTCATGTTTGCGAGCGCCCAGCGAATCGGGGCGGACGGAAACAGGAAACCTTAAAATCGGGTGCTGGAATAGCGGATGGCCTCATCGTAACGCGCAGTAGTCACGGAATTATGGATCGATCTCGGTCATCACCAGGCCTACTTCGTGAAGCGGGACTTGGGCCGCGAGCGTGCCGTCCGGGCGGATGATGGCCGTGGGCCCCAGGCTGCTGCAGTTGTCGCGACGTCCGGTAACGTCTGCAGATATGAGCCAAAGTCCGGTTTCAAGGACGCGCTCACGGCGGATTTCATGGTGCAGGTGCTTCCATTTTTCCGAGATTTCCTGCTCCAGCATATTATTGGCCGGACAAAGGATGACGCGCGCGCCTTGAGCAGCCAAGGGTGCGGATGCTTCCGGATATCGACTGTCGGCGCAAATATTGATGCCGAATTTCAGTCCGTTCGCTTCGAAGACGGGATACGACGAGCCCGGATGAAAATGTTGCTCTGAGGCCAGCAGGTGGGTCTTGCGATAAACGCCCAGCAATCGGCCCTGATGGATAACTGCGGCGGTATTATGCAGCTGGCCGGCGCTTAGCTCGATGAGACCGATCACAAGCACTGGGTCGATTTTGGCCAATCGTGCGAGCACTTCGGCAAATGCGGCGGCGTGCAAATCGAACGCCTGGCGGCGGGCGGCGACTTCATTGAGCAGATAACCCTGAAGGAAACATTCGGGAAAACAAAGCAGACTGACGCCCGTAGTTTCAGCTTTGGCTGCGTAGGTTTCGATAAACCTCAATGAAGCTTCAATATCTTCGCGAATGTCTGGAGTCTGGCAGGCAGCAACTTTGACAGAGCTGGCCATGGGTCTCAGCGCCAGAGGGGAATGAGGTCGTCTTTGCGGGTCCAGCCGGTCTGGCCGTTTTCGAAGGTGAGGTGCACCCAGCCAAGGAAGGTGGGCTGATCGATGACCCCGATGGAGCCGGCGGCGAGTGCGGTGGTTTTCTGCGTGGTCTCCGCTTCGGTGGGAATCGAGCGCAGGGTGGCGCTGCGCCAGACGAGGACGGCCCCGGGTTTGGCGGCGAGGCCGTAGGCGGCGCGGCTGCTCAGCGCGGCGGCGGCGAGGATGACGGCGGCGACGAGTGCGACGACGGCGAGGCCGCAGGTCCAGCGAGGGCGCGAACTGTAGGTGGAAAATACGAGCCAGCCGAGGGCGAGGGCGGTGAGAGCCGAGGCGGCGATGAGCCAGCGTTCCCAGACGGCGGGCGACGCGGCGCGGGCGATGAGCTGACGCGGGCCGGGATGGAGGAATGGAGCGAGGGTGGAGGGCGTGTAACCGGCTTTTTCGCAGGTGAGCGCGAGATTCCAGCGGCCGGATTCACTGCCGGGATGTTGGACGTAGGCGGCGGTGGCGTGGGCGGCGGCTTCGGGCCAGCGGTCCTGCTGGGCGAGGGCCAAGGCGAGGTTGTGGCGGGCGATCCAGTCGGTGGGGTTTTGCGTGACGGCGGCGCGCCAGGTTTTTTCGGCGGCGGTAAAATCGCCCTTGCGGTAGTCAGCGATGGGATCGGCGGCGTGGGCGGAAGGGAGGAATAGGACCGATAAGACGGATAGGACTAATACGGGGAAGAGGTTGCGCGGGAGGAGCGCGCGCCATGGGGCGAAGCCGGGGACGGGCTTGGCGGCGAGGGCGGCTTCGGCGCGAGCGACCCAGTCGGCGGGGAGTGCGGCGTCGGTGCTGTAGAGGGCGCGGTCGGATTCGAGCCAGAGTTGGGACCAGGTGGCGGATGAGGCATCCACTCGCTCACGCTCGTGGCTACGGCCGAAAGCGGTGGCGGCGGGGGCCGCGTGGGCGAGTTGCCAGAGCGCCGCGGTGTCGTGTTGCCAGGCGAGCAGAAGCTGAGAGTTGAGCGCTGAGGGTTGAGAGCCGGAAGTGCTGCGGAGTTGGGCGAGCGTGGCGGCTAGGCGCTGGCGGGCTTCGCGGCGCGAGCGGGCAGGGTCGGTCTGGCGGGCGCGGCGGGTGGCGAGGGCGAGCCAGAACAGCGCGAGCACGGCGAAGGGGACGGCGGCGGCGAGGGCGAGCGTGCGGAGGCGGTTGAAGGGTTTGGCGACGGGATCGCTGCCGGCGAGGGGATCGCGCGGGATGGCGGTCGGGAAGGCGGGCGGTGCGGGCGGTTGCGGCGTCGTGGATACGGCGGTGGCGGTCGCCGTTTCCTCGGCGGGCGGGGTGACGTTGAATCGCGGCACGTTGGGCGCGGTGACCGTGACGGTCGTGCGCGGGGTTGAGAGGGTTTTGTAGCTGCCGGTCTTGGGGTCGAAATAAGTGAAGTCGACGGGAGCGAGCGTGTAGGTGCCGGGCTTGGTGGGCACGAGCACGACGTCCTCGGCGAGCGTGACGTCGAAGAGCTTGCCCTCGGCGGGCGTGCGTTTGGCTTGCGGCTGGATGACTTGGAAATCCTTGGAGACTTCGCGTGACGGGAGACCGGCGATGTCGGGCCAGTTGCCGGTGCCGCTGAGTTCGAGGGTCCACGTGATCGGTTCGCCGACGGCGGCGGAAGCGGGGACGACCTTGGAGCTGAGGCGGAGCTGGCCGACGGCACCGGTGAAGCCGGCGGGCGCGGCGGGCAACGGGCGCACGGTGACGGCGGGCTGGTTGGACGTGACGGAAATCTGCTCGATGCGCTGTTGCTGGAAGAGCCCGAAGCCGACGGTGCCGACGGCGAGGTTCACGAGCTGGTTGGTGGCGTTGAGCGTGAGAGTGCCGGGAGATTTGGCGTAGGCGCGGGTCTTGTAGATGATGTTGAGCCGGGCCTCGCCACTGGCGTTGAACTCGCTGGGTTCGGGCTTGGACCAATCTTCGACGATGAAGGGCGTGGCGTTCCACTCGAGGGCGCTGCCGAGCTGGTTGAACGCACGGCGGGCGACATCGAGCGTGTAGCTAAGCGGAAAGATCTCGCCGGCCCACACGGTGGGCGAACCGGGGAGAAGGCGGCCATGGACGTTGACCTCGGGGGCCTGGCGCACGGCGCCGCTCGTGTAGGCGGCGACGCGGAGGTCGCCCTTGTCGGTTTTGACGGTGAAAGCGGGGATGGAGATTTTACCCGCGCCGCGCGCGCGCAGCCGGTAAGTGAACACGACGGACCGCGACACCTTGAAGTTGATCATCGAGGTCTGCTGCGAGGAACCGAGGAAGCTGATCGACGCATCGGGGATGGCAGGCAGGGCCGGGTCGCCCTCGGGAGCGCAATCCTCGAAGACGAGTTGGACGTCGGAGGGATCGCCGGAATCGCCGGCGAGCCATTGCACGGTCTGGGCGTGGGCGGCGACGGCGAGGAGACTGAAGAGAGCAATGAGACGGAGGAGACGCATGGAGATCACCAATCTTTGCCCTTTTTGGCGGGCGTGGGCTTTTTCTCGCCTTCCATCAACCGGAAGAGTTTGGCGGGCGAGTCCTGGTTGCGGAGCTGGTCGAGTTTTTGGAGGGGCATGGCGAGCGACGGATCGGCGGACTCCTTCGGGTCGCCTTCCTTCTTTTCGGGGGTGCCGCCGACTTTCTGGGTTTCGCCCTGGGGCGGTGGGGGAGGCTGTTGCTTGTCCTTCATGTCGCCGAAGGCGGAGTCCTGCTTTTTGTCGTCGGCCTTTTGCTGGTCGGATTTCGGTTGGTCGGACTGCTGCTGGTCCTGTTGCTGCGGTTGGTTGGAGTCCTTGTTTTGGGAATCCTGGTTTTGCTGCTGCTGGGATTTATCCTCCTGCTGTTTTTGATCCTTGTTGTCCTGCTGTGGCGGCGGCTGCTCCTGCTTGTCTTTGTCCTGATTTTGTTGCTCGGGTTTTTGGAGGAGGGCTTCGAGTTCGCTGCGGAGCTTGGGCCAGTCGGCGGTCTTGGCGTCGAGGGCGGAACCGAGGTCAACCGCGGCGAGGGCGTCGCGCACGGGGTTTGCGGGGACGGGTTTTTGCTCGGACTGAATTTTCTGACCCCACGTCACGGTCTCGCGAGCGAACTCGGCCCAATCGCGGCCGGTGCGGTCGGGCTTGGCGGAGAGGCGGCTGACGATTTTGCCGAGCGCTGAGAGCTCGGGCGGGGGCGGTGTGGTGGCGGGCGTCGCGGCGCGGGTGCTGAATGGGACTGATAGGACGGATAGGACCAATGCGGCCAAGGCGGCGACTTTGGCGGCGGTGGGCGGGGTGGGGATGGGCGAGGTGGTCTCGGGTTTTTGGTCGGAGAGCTTCAGGTCGCGGGGACGGGGGCGGACGGGGAAATCGCGCCAGAAACTCAGGAGGAGGAAGAGCAGGGCGGGAGCGAGGGCCCACTGGAAGCGTTCGACGAGGCGGATGGTGTTTTTCTCCATGAACTCGCCCTTGCGGCCGGCTTCGACGGTGGACTGGAGGACTTCAGACAGGTCGAGCCATCCACTGGCGTCGCGGTAGGTGCCGTCGGTGGTCTGCGCGAGTTCGCGGAGGGTGGAGTTGTCGAGCTTGGAGAGGACGACGGCACCGCGCTCGTCCTTGACGAAGCTGCCGGTGCCGTCGGGGATCATCGAGCCGGCCTCGGTGCCGACGCCGAGGCAGATGGCGCGAATTTGCTTTTTCTTCAGCTCGGCGGCGAGGGATTTCCAATCTTCGCCAGTGTTCTCGCCGTCGCTGAGGACGATGAGAAAACGGTCGGCGGCGGTGCCGGAACCGAAAGCGGCGAGAGAGGTTTCGAGGAGGGCGTTGTAATTGGTGCCGCCTTCGGGGAGGTAGTCGGGGCCGAGGGCGGGGAGGAATTCGTTGAGGATCTCGTAGTCGGCGCTGAGCGGACTTTGGAGGAAAGCCGTGCCGGAGAAGACGACGAGACCGATGCGCTCGCCGTCGAGTTTTTCGAGAAGGGAGCGAATGAGGAGCTTGGCGCGCTCGAGGCGCGACGGCTTGATGTCGGTGGCGAGCATCGAGCGGGAGAGGTCGACGGCGATGATGATTTCGCGGGACTGGTCGAAGACGGGTTCGTCGATGCGGCCCCATTGCGGGCGGGCGAGGGCGACGACGGCGCAGGCGAGGCCGAGGGCAAGCAGCGCGCGAGGGCGCGCGGCGCGAGTTGAGAGTTGAGAGTTGAGGGCTGAGAGACGGAGGGAGTTGGCGCCGGCCTCGGCTTGGAGGATTTTCGGATGGGTGCTGGTGGAAGCGCGCTGGCGGCGGAAAAGATCCCACGCCAGCAAGGCGGCGGGCACGAGCAGGAGCCAGAAGAGGTGGGGCCAGGCGAAGCTCATGCGGAGGGAAGGTGACAAGTAACAAGGGGCAAGTGGCAGGAGAAATGCATCTTGTTACTTGGTGACTTGAGGTTTGGCACTTGCCCGCCAAGGGCGCGCGAACAGGGCGCCGAACAGCAGGGCGGCGAGGCCGGGGGCGGCGGGCCAGTAGAAGAGCTCGGTCGTGATGAGATAACTCTTGGCCTGGAATTCGATCTTCTGCGCCTTGTCGATGGCCTTGAAGGCAGCTTCGACGGTGTCCTGGTCGGCGGCGCGGAAGTAGTGACCGCCGGTGGTGTTGGCGATGTCGCGGAGCGCGCCTTCGTCGAGGTCGGAGAGCATGCGGCGCATGCCGATCTTGTTGCCCTGGTCGTCGAAGACGGGGAACGGCACGATGCCGTCGCGGCCGGCGCCGATGGTGTAAACGGGGATGCCGCGGGATTTGGCGATGTCGGCGGCTTGCGAAGGACTGAGCGCGCCGCGGTTGTTGGCGCCATCGGTGAGGAGGACCACAAAGGCGCCCTGGCGGTGGCCGCCTTTTTCGCGACGGGCCTGTTCGAGGCGGGTGAGCGCGACGCCGAGACCGTCGCCGATGGCGGTGCCGTCCTCGATGAGGCCGATTTTCAGGCGCTCGGTCTGGCGGGCGAGCCAGTCGTGGTCGAAGGTGAGCGGGGCGAGCGTGTAGGATTTGCCGGAGAAAACGACGATGCCGATGCGGTCGGCGGGGCGGTCGTTGATGAAGGCTTGGATGACCGGCTTGATGGCTTGGAGACGATTGATGCGATCGCCGTCGCGCTCGTAATCCTCGGCAAGCATGGAGCCGGAGAGATCGATCGAGAGCATGATGTCGTAGCCCTCGGAGCGGACTTCGCGTTTGTCCTCGATGCGCTGCGGGCGAGCGAGGGCGACGATGACGAGAACGAGGCCGATGAAAGCGAGGATGACCGGCCAGCGGGAAACCGAGACGAGTGAAGGCCGGTGCCATGCGGCGGCGAAAGGCACGAGCAGGACGGGGACGCGGCGACGACCGCGCAGCCAGAACAGCAGCGGCAACGCGAGCAGCGCGAGCAGCCAGAGCGGATCTTTGAAGGCGAGGTCGTGCATCTGGGTCAGAAGTGACAAGGGGCCGAGCCCAAGTAACAAGTGCCAAGGGACAAGTGACAGGGAGCAGAAGTCATGTGAAGGGAAGCGTGCATCTTGTTACTTGATACCTGGCACTTTTATCTTCCACCCCGGGTGGACATGCGGGCGTGGAAAAAGCGGACGAGGGCGTCGAGGCGGTTCTGGTCGGTGCCGACGACGAGACGACTGAGCGCGTCAGGGAAGAGGGCTTTCCACGCGGTGTCGCGGGAGGCGCGCCATTCGGCGTGCGCGGCGCGCTCGGCGGCGGAGCCTTCGAGGGTGACGAGTCGGCCGGCGGCGGGATCGTAGGCGGCGAACATGTCCTGCGCCGGCAATTCGCGTTCCCACGGATCGTCGACGCGGAAGCCCATCGTCTGGTAGCGGCGCTGCATGACGGGCCAGCCGTCGGGTTCGACGTGCGGCGGGAAATCGCCGAGCCAGATGAGCACGCTGTGCTTGGGCGCGGCGCGGGCGACCATGCGCCACGGGATGACAGGCGCGGCGGCGGTTGGGGCGGGCGCGGGGCGCGAGAGCAAGGTGGCGGCGAGATGCATGATCTGGCCGCGACCGCGGACGGGTTCACGGAAGAGATTGCCGTCGGGGCCGGCGTGAATGAAGCCGACGCGGTCGCGGTTGACGGCGCCGAGGAGCATCACGAGGCCGGCGAGTTCGAGGAGCGCCTCGCGTTTGGACTGGGCGCCGGAGCCGAAGTGGAGCGAAGGCGAATCCTCGAACACGAGCAGAAGGGTGACCTCGCGCTCCTCGACGAATTTCTTGCGGTAGGGTTCGCCGAGGCGGGCGGTGACGTTCCAGTCGATGTCGCGCACGTCGTCGCCGAACTCGTATTTGACGACCTGATCGAACTCCATGCCGCGGCCGCGGAAGGCGGAGCGGTATTCGCCGCTGAGCACGTTCTCGACGGCATGGCGCACGCGCCACTCCAGCTGGCGCAGCATGGCCAGCGGCGAGGTGCCGCTGGCGTTGAGAGTTGAAGGTTGAGAGTTAAGAGCCAAGGCGGTCAGCGGGAGAGTTTAGGGCCACTCGCTCACGCTCGTAGCTACCGGGTGTGAGCGCGGAACGAGCGTTACTTCGCCGGGACGGGCGTTTGCGCGACGACTTGGGCGACGATCTTGTCGGTGGTGATCTCCTCGGCCTCGGCCTCGTAGGTCAGGCCGATGCGGTGGCGGAGGACATCGGCGGCGAGTTCCTGGATGAGCGCGGGTGAAACGAAGTCCTGGCCGCGCAACCACGCGAGGGCGCGGCCGGATTGGTAGAGAGCGAGCGAGGCGCGCGGGGAGGCGCCGAAGTTGAGGTAGCGCTTGGAGGTGCTGCCGGATTCGGCGAGGGCGCGGGTGCCGCGGACGAGGGCAAGAATGTAGCCCTGCACGGCGGGAGCGACGTGGATGGCGTCAACGGCGGAGCGCAGCGCGAGCAGTTCCTCGCCACTGGAGGCGGGCAGGAGGGCGGGCTGCTTGGTGACCTGGCCCCAGCGTTGCATCATGGCGGATTCCTCCTCGGCGGTGGGATAATCGACGATGAGTTTGAAGAGAAAACGGTCGGTCTGCGCCTCGGGGAGCGGGTAGGTGCCTTCCTGCTCGACGGGGTTTTGCGTGGCCATGACGAAAAACGGCTTGGGCAGCGGGTGCGTCTGGCCGCCGATGGTGACCTGGCGCTCCTGCATGGCTTCGAGGAGGGCGCTTTGGACCTTGGCGGGGGCGCGGTTGATTTCGTCGGCGAGGACGAGGTTGGCGAAAATGGGGCCGCGGTGCGGGCTGAAGGCTCCGTCCTTGGGCGAGAACACCATGGTGCCGACGACGTCGCTGGGCAGCAGGTCGGGCGTGAACTGGATGCGCTCGAACTGCACGCCGAGGGCGGTGCCGACGGATTTGACGAGCAGGGTTTTGGCGAGGCCGGGCATGCCCTCGAGGAGGACGTGGCCGTTGGCGAGGAGGGCGACGAGCAGGCGCTCGATGACGGCGTCCTGACCGATGACAGCCTTGCCGATTTCCTCACGCAGTTTCTGGGACCAAGCGGGACCTGAGATCATAGTGGTTGAGTGGAATGAAGGGGGTGGCGGGTTTGACTCCGGGGGACGGAAATAGTTTCGTCCACAAAAGAACCCCGCGCATGGCTTTACCACTCCAAATCGACAAACGGCTGGCGACCCTCGGCGTGCGGCCGGGGGAAGTGAATGAGCGGTTCATCCGCGGGGCTGGGCCGGGAGGGCAAAAGATTAACAAAACGTCATCGACGGTCGTGTTGCGGCACGAACCGACGGGGATTGAGGTGCGCTGTCAGGCCGAGCGGTCGCAGACCGCGAACCGCGAGCAGGCGTGGGAACTTTTGTGTGACAAACTGGAGGCGCGGTTGCGCGCCGCACGGGAAGCCATGGTCGATGCGCGCGAGGCCGAGCGCCGGCGCACGCGGCCGAAGTCACACGGCCAGAAAGTGCGGATGATCGAGGCGAAGCGTCACCGGGCGAAGCACAAGGCCAAGCGCGGCCGGGTGAGCGGTGGGGAGTGGTGAGGTTTTACCTTATCGCTATCGGACTTCAGGCTTTAACCACAGATTGCACGGATGGCACGGATGCGGGTTACTTGGTGCCAGCAGGTTTAAACGTCACGCCTTCGGCGGCCTTTTGCATTTTGGCGGCTTCGGCCCTGACTTCCTGTTTCGCCTTCCATTCAGCGTAGGTCGACGGAGTGAAGGTGGCGCAACCAGTCAGGAGAAAAACCGGGCACGCCAGGTAAGCGGCGAGGGTGAATGCGCGGGGTTGAAGTGGTTTTCTACGCGCGCGCATTCAGAGGATGGCCGGGAGGGTGGCTTTGGCTTACGGAGCGAGCGGTGGCGGGGTCGCGACGGGCGCGGGTTCAGCGGCGGTCTTGATCGCTTTGCGCAGGATGATGGTGGCGCGGATGATGTAGAACAGCGCGAGGGCGTGGAAGCCGACGGGGAGCCAGTCTTGGAAATAAAGATAGATGCACGAATCGAGCACGTAGACGACGATGCCCAGCACAAAGGCCCAGACCTGGCCTTTGCCGGCGAACCAGCCCATCGCGAAAAAGAAGGCGAGGAAGAGCAGGTCGATGATGACGGCGATGGCGACGTATTCATGGAAAACGCCGTCGGCAATGAGGGTGAAGCCGAGCCCCATCACAAAGCTCATGTTGCCGCCCGAGTGGGCGACGACGGTGTTGATGAGCGAGAGGGCGGCGATCCACCAGAACCAGCGGGCGCCGCTGATGATTTGCGGGTCGGTTTTGGCGATGGCGGCGTAGTCGGGGCGCGCGGATGTTTCTGATGCGACGAAGGGGCTGTCGGGCATGATTTGGGGTTGTTGAGTTGAGGTGGACTGAGCTGGAAAAAGCGGCCGGCTAGTCGAGCAGGTGGACGGGATCGCCGACACGGAGGAGGCCGGTTTTGGTTTCGTGGACGAGGTTTTGGCCGAAGTTGACGTCGGTCGGGTCGGCGGCGTCGCGGCGATAGGTGGCGAGGGTGCGCAGCGGTTCCTTGCCGCGCTCGGCGGTTTGCTGGTCGGTGGTCGTCACGATGCAGCGGGCGCAGGGACCGGAAGTGCGAAAGGTGATTTCGCCGATGCGGAAACGCGTCCACGTGTCCTCGGCGAAAGCGGGACTGCCGGCGATGACGAGGTTGGGGCGAAAGCGGTCCATGGGCATCGCATCTTCGCCGCGGGCGGCGAGGCGGTCGTTGAGATCGGCGAGCGAGGCTTCGCCGAGGGCGAGCATCGGGTAGGCGTCGGCAAAGGAAACGACGTCGCCGGGGCGGGCCTTGGCCGGCTTGACGGGACGCTGATAGTTGCGGCCGATGCGCACGAGGCGGCAGGGGTGCCGGAGGAAGTCGGAGAGCCAGACGTCGATCTCGACGCTGCAGGTTTCGGCGGTGACGGTGTCGCGCCAGATTTGAACGGTGAGGGGAGCGCCGGATTCGTGGAGGCCGACGGCGGCGGAGCCGTGGTGGGGATTGCGCAGGATGAGGGAATCGCGGCCGAGTTCGGTGGCGATCAACGCCATGCGCGGCAAGGCGCGTTGGGTGAGGAACTGGTTTTGGTCGTCGACGACGAGGAAGCGACGGTCGCCGACGAGGCCGTGGGCATCGACCGCGGCCTGTGGGACGGCGATACCGTGCAGGGATTTGACGGGATAGATGAAGAGGCCGCTGAGATGCACGTCAGGGGTGTTGGCGATAGTAAGTGACGAGGTAGTGCGTGGTGCCGGCAGCGGCGGTGAAGGCGGTGGGCGCGACGCCATCGAGGCCGAAGCAGATGCGCAGGCGATCGCCGGCGAGTTGGTAAATGCAAGGGATCGTGCGGCCGAGGTTGGTGCCGGCGGTGCTGCGGAGCAGCAGAGATTTCAGGGGATCGGTGGCGCGCAAGGTGTAGGTGCCTTCGTCGGAAGCTTCGCCCGCGAAGCGCACGGTGTAGCGGTCGGCGGTGAGCTCAAATTCCGTGCGCTGGAGCACTTCGGGTGGGGCGTATTCGCCGGCGAGTTGGGCCTTGGTGGGCGCCCACAGGCCTTGGATCGCGGTGGCGTCAGGCATGGAGCTCACGCGCGTTTGGTGACTTCGCGCGGCGCGGTTTCGACGGCGGCGGGTGAGGGGAGTTCCTTGGTGCCCTTGGCGCCGAGTTCGCTGAATTTGCGGGCGCCCGGGAGCACGGAGACCTCGAAGGTGCCGACGGCGGCGTTGTAGGATTTCGTCGCGGTCTCGAGGCCGCGGCCGATGCGGTCGAGGTGTTCGGCAAACGTCGCGGCGCGGTCGTAGAGCTGGCGGCCGAGCTCGGCGATGGCGTCGGCGTTTTTAGAAACGGACTCCTGCCGCCAGCCATAGGCGGCGGCCTTGAGGAGGGCGATGAGCGTGGCGGGCGTGGCGAGGAGCACTTTCTTCGCGATGGCGCGGTCAATGAGCGTCGGGTCGGCTTGCAGCGCGCCGGAGAGAAACTGGTCGCCGGGAAGGAAGAGCACGACGAACTCGGGCGAGGGTTGAAACTGGGCCCAGTAATCCTTGCCGCCGAGGGCATCGATGTGGCTGCGAACCTTGGCGGCGTGGGTCGCGAGATGCGTGGCGCGAATGGTTTCGTCGGAGGCGTTGGCGGCCTCGCGGTAGGCGTCGTTGGGCGCCTTGGCATCGACGACGATTTGCTGGCCGCCGGGGAGGCGGACGACGAGGTCGGCGCGGTGAACGCCGGAGGTTTGCTGCTCGGTGAAATCGCAATAGGACGCCATGCCGGACATCTCGACGACGCGGCGGAGCTGCAATTCACCCCAGGTGCCGGCGGTGGTGGTGGAGCGCAGCGCGGTGGAGAGCTTGGCGGCCTCGGCCTGCAACTGGCCCTGCGTGGTGGTGAGCGACTTGAGCTGTTCGGAGAGCTGGCCGTAGGCGCTGGCGCGGGTTTTCTCAATCTCGCCGATCTTGGCGTCGACTTTTTCCAGCGATTCGCGGAGCGGCTTCACGAGTGAATCGATGGCCTGCTGGCGCTTGCCGAGGTCGTCGGTGGACTGCTGGTGAAGCTTCGCAAAGGACTCGCGGGCGAGTTCGAGGAAGGCGGTGTTGTTGCTCTTGAGCGCCTCGGAGGAGAGCGCCTTGAACTCATTTGCCAGCCGGACATGAGCCTCGCGCTCGGCGGTGAGGGCGGTTTCGAGCCGGGCGGTTTGCGAGCGCAGATCGGACTCGCTGGCACGCAGCGCGGTGAGCTCGGCGGTGAGGCGGGCGGCCTCTTCCTCGCGGGCGCGGAGGCGTTCGATGAGCGAGGCCTGGCGGCCGTGCAAATAGAGCCAGGTCATGGTTCCGGCCAGGGCGGCGGCGATGAGGGCGGTCAGCGTAAAAATCACGTAAAGATGGTTCGAGGGTCGTTAGTGCAAATCAATCCCGGATGCGTTCCTTGACAGATACATACGCCGACTGCAAACACGCTGTGCCCGCGCAAATCTTGCCGGGTAACTTCTCCAGTTTCTCTACCAATCTATGGTGACTGACCCCTCCTCCCTTTCAGCGGAGACCGGTGAAAAGCCGCTCGTGCTGGTGGTCGACGATGAATACGGCCCGCGCGAATCCATCGCCTTCACCCTGTCGTCGGAATTCAACGTCGAGACCGCGGACCGGGCAGCCGAGGCGCTCGCCAAGTTGAAGGAGCGGGCCTACGCGGCGGTCGTGCTCGACATCCGCATGCCGGAGATGGACGGCATCCGGGCGCTCGAGGAGCTGCGCAAGATCGATCCTTACGTTTCGGTGATCATGCTCACGGGCTATGGCACGCTGCTGACGGCGCAGCAGGCGATGGTGGCGGGAGCGAACCAGTATCTGCGCAAGCCACCGGATATCGACGAACTCCTGGAGGCGGTGCGCAAGCAAGTGCAGGCCTCGCACCTGCGCCGGCAGCAGGCGCTCATGAACCGCCAGACCGAGGAGATGAACGCGGCGTTGAAGCGCGAGATCGAGCAGAACGAGCCGCACATCTGGCAATCGCGCGCATCGGTCGAGCTCGTGCACGATCTGAACAACCCACTCACCGTGGTGATCGGTTACGCGGCCCTGCTCGTCGAGGAGGCCCGCAGCATCGCCAAGCTCGACAGCGAGCGCGGACGCAAGATGCAGGAATACGCCTCGCTCGTGGAAAAGGCCGCGGAGTATTGCCACCACCTTTCCGAGAACTGGCGGCAGGGCGCCCGCAAACCGGCGGACTACAAGCGGGTCGACGTGGTCAAGGTGGCGCATGACGTGCGGGAGGTTATTTTTTTCAACAACCTGGCCATCAAAATCCAAGGCCTGCCGGAAGCGCCGGTGCGTGGTTCTGGTTTCGAGCTGATGCGCATTTTCCAGAATCTTTTCAAAAACGCGCTCGAGGCCGGCGCCACGCAGTTGGACATGATGGTGACGCGCAGCGGCGCTACCTTCGAAGTGAAGATCACGGATAATGGTGCCGGCATGTCTCCCGAAGCGCTGCGGCGCGCGCTGCGCGGCGGGTTCACCAGCAAGACGACGGGCACCGGGCTCGGTCTTAATATCTGCCGCCATCTGCTCGGCGCCCATGGGGCGTCGTTCAATATCGATTCCGCGCCCGGCAAAGGCACCACGGTGGCCATTGTGTTCCCGTGCTTCAAAGCGTGACGCGGTTCACAATCAAAACCGGCGGAACACACGTCGCACCCCGATGAAGCGCCGGCGCGTCAAGATCACCGGCATCGGTCCTGTGACCCCCGCCGGCATCGGCCGGGCGGAGTTTGCCGCGGGGATTTTGGAGCCGGTCAGCCGGGTGCACGAATTCAAGGGCTTTATCAAACACGGCGGCGGCGAGTTTGTCGCGGCGGAGGTCGGGGAGTTTGACTTGGAAACCCTCGTGCCGGGATTGAGCGCGCAGCGTATCCCGCGGCACACGCAGTTTGCGCTGGCGGGTGCGGCGCTGGCGGCGCGTGACGCCGGGCTTTCGCTGCCGGAGCTGGGCGGGCGTTCGCCGCTGATCGTGGCAGGGGCGTCGCTGATGGATTTTGGCGTGATGAACAAGATCATGGAGACGATCCTGCGCAAAGGCCCGGCCTTCGGGTTGCCGAGCGCGGTCTTCAGCGCCTCGGTCAGCGCGATCTCGGGGGCAATTGCCGAGGCGGTGGGCGGGGCCACGCGCACCCTCACGCTGCAAAGTGCGTGTTGCTCGGGCGTCGATGCGATCGGCCATGCGGTCAACAGCATCGCGGCGGGGGAGACCGACATCGCGATCTGTGGCGGGACGGAGGCGCCGCTGTATTTTCATCCGATGATCGAGCTGAAGATGGCCGGGCTGACGCCGGACACGGCGGAGTTGCCCGAGCGGATGTGCCGGCCGTTTGATCTTTGGCGGACGACGGGTGTGATCAGCGAAGGCGCCTGCATGTTCATCCTCGAGCCGGAGGATAGCCCGCGGCCCGGCTACGCGTTTGTGGATGGTTACGCTTACGCCACCGATCCGGCGGGGAAACCGTTGGAAGGCCTCGCGGACTCGATCCGGCTGGCGCTGGCCAATGCCGGCATCACGCGCAAGGCGGTCGATTGCATCAACGCCTGGGGGCCGGGCCACAAGTTGGTGGACCGCGCGGAAGCGCAGGTGCTGCAGGCGGTTTTTGGCGGACGGCTGGCGGAAATCCCGGCGCTTTCGATCAAGGGCGCGATTGGCAATCCGCTGGGCGCCGGCGGGCCGATCCAGGTGGCGGCGGCGGCGCTGGGATTGCGCGACGGCACGATTCCGCCCACGGTGAACTGGCAATATCCCGACCCGGACTGTCCGTTGAATCTCTCGGCCAAGGCGCGCGCGGTGGCGCACCAAGTCACGCTGGTCAACTCACACGGTCTCTCGGGGACAAACGCATGTTTGGTATTGAGCAGTTAATCCTGGATCCCTCCCTGCTGGCCGCGCTCGCCGCGGCGGCGATGGGCACGGCCGCGCTGTGGTCCAATCCCTCGCGCACGATCAACCGCATTTTCTTCGCGGGTTCGCTGCACGTGGCGTTGTGGCTGGTGTGCTACGAGCTGGCAGTGCGGGGTGGATTTTACGGACAGTTCTGGCTGCGGATGGGCACGATGGTCGGGGCTTACATCCCGCTCTACCTGTGGTTCGTGAAGGAGGCGATCGTGAGCAGCAGCGAATCCCTGGGCTCGATTTTCAGGCGCGGCCTGCACTGGATCATTATCTGCACGTTGCTCGCCTCGATCACCCAGACGGAGTGGTTTGTGACCTCGGGCTCCAGCCGCGAAGCGCCTAATTTCCGCTGGGGCTACTACGCCTACATCGGTGGCCTGCTCGCGAGCTACATCACCCTCTGCTATCACAGCGTGCGGCAGATGCGGCGGTTGCAGGGCGTCAATCGCGTGGAGCTGCAGATTGTCCTGCTGGGCGGCAGCGGGGCGGCGGGCACGGTGCTCCTGCTCATGGCGATCCGGGCGGCTTTGCACATCCAGGTGCTGGCGCACATCCAGCCGCTGGTCGTGCTGGTGTTCTACATCGCGATGGTCGTCGCGATCACGACCCATCGAATTTTCGACGCGCGCCAGATCATGCTGGTGCTGTTGCAAAAACTCATCCTCGTGGCGGTCGTGACGGGGGTGGCCATCGTGGTGCACGAGTTGCTGGCCCGGATGCAGGTGCCGGAAATGGGGGCGCTGTTTGCCACCACGGCGATGGCGTTGTGGTTTGCCTCCATCCTGACGAGCCGGCTGGACCGGCTGTTTCATTTTTACCCGGAAGCGCTGGTGGCGCGGCAGGCGGCGTATTCCGTGGCGCGGCGCGAGACCCCGGCGGAAAACCTGGAGAAGGAATTTCTCGCGGTGCTCAAGGGCTGGGGCCAGTGCGACCACGCGCTCATCCTGTATGGCACGAAAGACGAACTGCAGGGCAGCGGGCTGAAGGTGCCCGGTGACGGTGCGGTCGCGCGCACGATGCGCCAGCTGCGCTGGGCGACGCCGGAGCGCCTGACGCGCGAACGCTCGACGCCGGAACGCGAAGAGCTGCGCCAGTTCCTCCGGCAGCACGGCCTTGGCGTGCTGGTGATTGGCGAGGGCCCGACGCTGACGGCGTTTGTCGGCGTGGGGGTGGCCGCGTCGCGGCAGCCGACCACCTATCCGCAGGTGGCGCAGTTGATGGAACTGGCGTCCATCATCGAGAGCGCACTCGAGCGCGCGCACTATTCGGTGAAGGCGCAGCGGGCCGAGCAGCTGGCGACGGTGGGCTTGCTCGGCGCGAGCCTGGCGCACGAGATCCGCAATCCGCTCGTCACGATCAAGACCTTCGTGCAACTGCTGCCGAAGCACCACCAGGACCCGGTGTTCCGGGAGAAGTTTTTCCGACTGATCGGCGAGGAAGTCTCCCGCATCGACCGGCTCACGGAGCAGTTGCTCGATCTCGCGGCGCCGCGGGCGTATTCGGCGCGCCTGCTGGACCTGCATCCGGTGTTGTTGACGAGCCTTGAGCTCGTCGCGGCCAAGGCGGACGACAAGCACATCCGCATCATCACCGATTTTCAGGCCCGGCCGGATCAGGTTTTTACCGATGGCAGTGCGGCGAAGCAGGTGCTGCTGAACCTGTGCTTCAATGCGCTGCAGGCGGTCGAGGCCCGCGAGGGTGACCGGTGGGTCAAGGTCTCGACGCGCAATACCGCGGGCCACGTGGAGGTCAGCGTGGAGGACAGTGGTCCGGGCATCTCGCCGGACATGCTGCCACGGCTCTTCCAGCCGTTCCAATCCACCAAGTCCACGGGGTTTGGACTTGGATTGGCGATCTGCAGCGACATTCTCACGGGGCTTAAAGCGACCATCGCAGTCGATCCGCCTGCGTCCGGTCGTGGAGCCACCTTCCGTATCAATTTTCCATGCCAAGCCTCATAATCCTCGCGACCGCGGATGACGAATTGGCTGCGGCATGGGAGCGTCAGTTGCCCACGGGCCGGCCGGCCGTCAGATTGGCGCCGCAGACTTTCCCGGGTGGCACCCAGCCGGGCTTTGCGGCCGTGGTGGTGCTGGATGCGGCGGCCGAGGCGGCGTTGCCGACTTCGCTGATCAAATGTCCGACGATCTACGTGGGCGAGCCGCGCAGCCTGCCGTATGAGCAGGCCAAGCTGGCTGGCCGGGCGCGCGCCTATCTTTCGTATGACGAAAGCACGAGCCGGCTGCGGGACGTTTTTCCCCTCGTGGAAGAGCTGGCGGAAAAGCAGTCCATGCTGGAGCTCTTGCTGGAAAAGACGCGCCGGGCCGAGGCCGTGCGCCCGCCGAGCCGGCCACTGGTGGGCGGCGATGCGGCGGAGCTGTGGGATTTCCTTGAAGGGGCGGTCGAGAATCTCGACACCCGGGACCGGTTGATCGCTGAATTCCGCCGCGCCTCGCGCCACTTGTTGCGGGCGTCGCATGCGGTTTTTTTTCTGCGCGAGGCGGATGGGTTTCGCGCCGACCGCGGGACATCGTTCTTCCCGGCGGATGATGCGCTGGTGGCGTTTTTGGAGCGGCATCCGGCCGTCATCGATGGCGCAAACTGGGATAGCCCGACCGATCCCGTGGCCGAGCTGGCGGTGCGCAACCGGCTCGCGATGTGGGGCGCGCGCTTGCTGGTGCCAATCCACGACAACGGCCGCCTCCTGGGGCTCATCGCGCTCGGCGTGCGCGACGACGGGCAGGTTTACGATGAATTGGACCGCACGCGCGCGGTGTTCTTTGCGCGGTTGCTGCGACATTTCCTCGCGAAATCCGCGGAGCTGGGCCGGCTGCACGTGCTGTCGGAGCAGACCAATCTCGGCGCCAAATACCTCCCCAGCACGCTGGTGCTGGAGGCGGGGGCCAATGTGCCGCGGCATGTGCCGCTCGTTGTGCGCGACCTCATCGGCCAGGCGCGGCGGTTGCGCGAAGTCTGCCGCGTGGCGCCGACGGCGGAGCAGCCTTTCCGTGCGAGCGCCGGGTTGATCGCGGAGACCGGCGGGGTGTGGGCGTTTTGGGAGGAAGCGAGCGCGGAGGTGCACGACGCCACCGGCCGGCAGCGTGCCGAGCGGCGTGGCTTGTTGCGCGAGTTGGGCCTCACGCTCAGCCACGAGTTGGGCAACGCCCTGGTCTCGCTGGCAACCTACCGGCAGGCGCCCGCAGGCAAGGTGACGCCGGCGTTGGTGGAGACCCTGAAGGCGGATATTCTCAAACTGGAGACACTGAACAAACGCCTCGGCTTGATGCAGACCTTTGACGAAGCAGAGCCGGCGGCGGTGGACCTGCGCGATATCGCGAAGAAGATCGGTGAAGAACGGCAGCTCCTGGTCGAGACCGGTCCCGATGCCGTGCGCATGCGCGTGGCGGAGCCGCTGTTAAACTTTGCGATCGGCTCGCTGGTCGAAGCGGTGGCGGAAAATCGTTTCGAGCAGCAGGCGCGCGAACTCACGCTGCAACTGCGCTCGACCGGGGAAGGCGATGAGCGCACGGCGCTGTTTTCGCTCACGGGCCGGAATCTCGAGCTCGAAGGGATTTTACCGGAGCCGATAGACGGAGCCGTGCCCAATCAGGGCCGCATGTCGGTGTTTCTCGCGAAGGAAATCATCCGGCTCCATCACGGTGAAATCCACTCCGGCCCGGGCATGAGCGGAACGGAGATATTGATCTCGATCCGACAATGGTAAGTCCGGCGCACACGGGATTGCTGCAGGCGCTCGAAGCGTGGATTCAGGGCGAACCGGCGGTTAAGGCCGCGGTGCTATTCGGGTCGCAGGCCCGGGCGAAGGAAGCGGCGGCGACCGCGGATCATTGGTCGGATATCGATCTACATCTCATCACGAGCGCGCCGAAGAAGCTGGAGCAGCTGGATTGGGCGCGGCTGTTTCCCAACCAGCATTTTTTGCTGCAGATTGTCCGGCCGGCGACTGGGGGAGTGCGCAAAGTCACGGTGCTCTTTGCGGAAGGTGAGGTTGACCTCGTGCTGGTGCCGAGTGGCAAATTCCGGCTGGCAGGGTGGGCGTTGCGCGGCGGGCTGCACAAGCAACTCGGGTTTCTGCGGGCGGCGCTCAATAATCTTTCGACGATCATGCGTGGCGGCTACCGCTGCCTCAAGGGCGAGCGCAGCTGGGGTTGGATCTATGCGCGGGTCGTGCAGGAAATGCCCGGGTTCCGAATCGACGACACGGAAGCCCGGCAGCTGGCGGATGGATTTTTGACCGATCTGCTTTGGGTGCTGCAAAAATTGGAGCGGGGCGAACTGGTGGCGGCGCAGCGGATCCTGCACCGCGGACTGATGGAGACGAATGTCGTGTTGCTCCACGAAGCGAGGACGCGCGAGGGCGGGGCAACGTTTCAACAAGCGCGGCGGGTGGAGCAGTTGGTGACGCCGGATGAGTTGCGGACGGTGCAGGTTGATGCACGACTGGAAATCGGTGCATTGCGCGCGGCGGCGTGGAGCGCGCTGGCGGGCCTGCAGTCGCTCATGCGCCGACTGGTGCCAGACTGGAGCGTGCCGGCGGGAGTGCAGGCGCTGCTGGAGCGCCATCGGAATTGAGGCGGCGGCCCGGCCAGCGGCCGGGCCTGCAACCATCAGGCCTGAGCGCTGAACAGCTCCGAGATCACGTCCTCGAGCGGGACGTCCTCGATGGTGATGTCGGCAACGGGACCGGTCGTCAGGATTTCCTGGGAGACGGCGACGACCTTGTCGCCGGGGACGCAGACCGTGAACTTGCCGTCGTCGGCGCGCTTGGTGTCGCCGTGGGCGGATTGCCAGGTTTCCGGGAATGCTGCGCCGGCGCCGGGCAGGAAGGTGATGATTTTCTTTCGCGCGCCACCGGCGTTTTCAAGGCGATCGAGGGCACCGTCGTAAATCTTGGCGCCCTTGTGGATCACGATCACGCGTTCGCAGAGCTCCTGAATGTCCGCCATGTAGTGGCTCGTGAGCAGGATCGTGACGCGCTGCTTCCGGTTGTATTCGCGGAGAAACTGACGGACGGCCTTTTGGGAGACGATATCGAGGCCGATGGTGGGTTCGTCGAGAAACAGGACGCGTGGGCGGTGAAGCAGGGCGGCGATGAGCTCCATCTTCATGCGTTCGCCGAGCGAGAGCTCGCGGACCATGACGTTGAGTTTTTCGCGGACGGCGAGGAGGTCGACGAGCTCGTCGAGCGTCGCCTTGAACTGGTCGGCGGGCAGGCCGTAGATGGCGCGGAGAAGATTGAAGGATTCGATGGCGGGCAGGTCCCACCAGAGCTGGTTCTTCTGGCCGAGCACGAGGGCGAAGAGGCGGCGATAGGCGTTTTCGCGCTTGGTGGGGTCGAAGCCGGCGACGCGGGCGGTGCCGCTGGTCGGGTAGATGAGGCCCGAGAGCATCTTCAGCGTCGTGGTCTTGCCGGCGCCGTTGGGGCCGAGGAAGCCGACGAACTCACCCTCGGCGATGGTGAAGGAGATATCCTTGGCGGCGGCGGTTTCCTCGAATTCGCGCTTGAAGAGACCTTTCACGCCGCCCCAGAAGCCCGGTTGCTTCTTGTAGGTGCGGAAGACGCGCGTGAGGTTTTTGACTTCGATCATGAAACGTCGAAGAAAGCACAAATGCCCCATTAGGCAAAGACTAGTTGCCGCGCGGCGATTCGGTCCTTGGCCGTGGCGGATTTTCACCTAGACCTGCGGCATGAAGTTCCTCCGGACCAGCATGCTCTTGGTTGGGTGTTTTGCGGCGATCTCAGCCCGGGCCGTGGTGCTCAACCTCGTGGCGCCGCCGGTGCCGGTGGCGACAGGAGCGGAAGTGCGCATCAACCTCGTGGTGCTCAATCCGGCTGCGACCGAGGCGCTGGTCGATCTGCCGGTCGCGCTGGCGGGACGGCTCTCGGACGAGCAGCAGGGCTGGACGGTCGAACTCACGGCGCCGGCGATGGGCGGCACGGTGAGCGTGGCGGCGGGTGGTTTTGCGGTGCGCGAGTATTTGCTCCAACTGCCCGCGAAGGCGGATGGGCGGCTGGTGCTGGAAGTGGACAAGCCGGTCGTGGCCAAGGTGGCTATCGAGGTGCTGGCTGGTGTGGCGAAGAGTGCGCCGGTGCGCGCACCGCTCAGCAACATCGCGCCGCCCTTGACGGCGGAGGCGGCGATCCGGCGCACGTTCAACGGGCGGTTCAGCGCGCACGACCCGATTTATTTTATCTACGGGCCGGAGGAGCCGGCGGCGAAATTCCAGTTCAGCTTCAAATACCGGCTGATCGGTGCGCGCAGTGAACTCGGTGAGGTGGTGCCGGCGCTGCGCAGCCTCTACTTTGGCTACACGCAGCGCTCGCTGTGGAATATCGATGCGGACTCCAGTCCGTTCTACGACACGAGTTACATGCCCGAGCTGATGTTTGAGTCGCAATCGGTGCTCGATCCGGGCGGCGTGGGCGGGTTTCAAATTCTCGGTTATCAGGCGGGTGTGCGGCACGAATCGAACGGTCGCGACGGGCTGGATTCGCGCAGCATGAACACGATTTACTTCCGCCCCGGCTTTGTCTTCGGGCGGTTTGATGGATGGAATGTGCTCCTGGCGCCGCGATTGTCGGCTTACATTTCCGACCTGGGCAACAATCCCGATATTGAGGATTACCGCGGCAATTTGGAGATGATGGCGGTCTTCGGGCGCAATGACAGCTTTGCGCTATCGTTGCTCGGCCGGCTGGGCCGTGGCGGACACAAGGGCAGCCTGCAGGCCGATCTGACGATCCCAGTGAGATTCGACCGGGTCTTCGATTTCGCGACCTACGTGCTCATTCAATATTGGGACGGCTACGGTGAGAGCCTGCGCGATTACAATGTGCGCAGCTCCAGTATCCGGGCGGGTTTTTCGCTGGTGCGGTGAACGACGGGCAAGTTGAGAGCTGAGGGATGAGAGTTGAGAGCTCGGACAGCGACAAGGCGCGTTGTCTCGCGACGGACGCGAAGGGCTCGACGCGATGCTGGGAGGGCGGAGGTCGCTGGTTGATCGCGGTCAGTCAGGCTGCCCGCCCTGCCTTGGGGCAGTTTGAGACGATGGATCAGCCGTGGCCGAGGCGGCGGTAGTCGAGCACGCTGTGGCTGATGAGGCCCTGTTTGAGACACTTGATATCGGTGAGTGGCTCGACGGGGGAGACGTCGATGATTTTGCCCCAGAGCAGCTGGTGGGAACCGTCGTCAGCGGCAGGACTGAAGAGTCCGGGCGCGTGCACGTGGGCAGGGACGGTGCGGTGGACGGCCGTGCCGGGCTGGCAGGGATAAGGGCAATTGACGTTGTGAACCGTGAAGCTGTTGCGCGGCGTCGCGGCGAATAATTCAGGGGCGAGACGCGCGGCGTGGGCGGCGGAATTTTTCAGGGTCGCGAGCAATTCGCCGTCGGGCGTGCCGCCTTGGTCCTTGAGATGATCGTAGACCTGTTCGGAGACGTCTTGCGAGACGGCCATGGCGGGCAGGCCGTGCAGCGCGCCTTCCCACGCGCCGGCGACGGTGCCGCTGGCGAGGATGAAACCGAGGGAGCAGTTGAAGCCGACATTGATGCCGGAGACGACGCCTTCGATTTGGGCTTCGCGCGGGAGCAGGTGGGCGAGGGCAATGTTGACGCAGTCGGACGGAGTGCCGTCGACCATCCACGTGGGACAGTTGAAGCCGCGATTGACGGCGCCGGCCTTGACGGGGCGCGTGCGGGTCTTGGAAGCGCCGGTCCAGCTTTGTTCGGTCACGGGCGCGACGACGTAGAGTTCATGGCCGGCGGCTTGCAGCGCGAAGATGAGTTCGTGGAGGAAGAGCGAGCCGATACCGTCGTCGTTGGTGACCAGAAGCTTCATGACGGAGATAGCTGTAAGCGATAAGCGGTGGGCCGTAAGCTTAAAGTGTGGGCACGAAAAAGCCGGAAGCGATTAGGCTTCCGGCTTTGAGAGAGAGGTGCGGGTCAGAGACCCGCACGGCTTTTACTGCGCGGCAGGAGCGGCCGGGGCGGCGTCGCCACCCTGCTGCTTCTGGGCTTCGAGATCCTTCAGCGCGGCTTTGCGGCTGAGGCGGACCTTGCCGGAACGCTCGTCGATGCCGATGCACTTGACCGTGATCGAGTCGCCTTCCTTGACGACGTCCTCGGTGCGGCGCACGCGGAAATCGGCGAGTTCGCTGATGTGGCAGAGGCCTTCCTTGCCGGGGGTGCACTCGACGAAGCAGCCGAACTCCTTCACGCCGGTCACGCGGCCCGTGTAGATCTTGCCGATCTCAATGGGCTCGCCGCCACCACCGCCGCCACCGGAACCGCCGCCGCAGAGGCCGTCGATTTCCTTGATGGCGCGGGCCATGGCCTCGCCGTTGTTGGAGTAGATGAAGATCTTGCCGGAATCGTCCTCGGCGATGTCGATCTGCGCACCGGTCGTTTCCGTGATGCGGCGGATCGTCTTGCCACCGGGCCCGATGAGGAGACCGATCTTTTCCGGGTTGATCTGGATCGTCTGGATGCGCGGAGCGAACTGGCTGAGGTCGGCGCGGGGCGCGGGGAGCGAACCGAGCATGACCTTCAGGATTTCGATGCGGGCGTCGCGCGCCTGGAAGATCGCGGTCTTGGCGATCTCGAAGGGCAGGCCGTTGATCTTGAGGTCGAGCTGGAAGCCCGTGATGCCCTTGGTCGTGCCGGCAACCTTGAAGTCCATGTCGCCGAAGTGATCTTCCTCACCGAGGATGTCGGTGATGGTGGTCCACTTGGTGATGGCGCCGCTGGCGTCCATCTCGGTCATGAGACCGCAGGAGATACCGGCGACGGGAGCGATGATCGGCACGCCGGCGTCCATGAGGGCCAAGCAGCCGCCGCAGATCGAAGCCATCGAGGTCGAGCCGTTGGAGGCCATGATCTCGGAGACGACGCGGATGCTGTAGGGGAACACGTCCTCAGGCGGGAGAATCGGCACGAGGGAACGCTCAGCGAGCGCGCCGTGACCGATTTCGCGGCGGCCGGGACCGATGAAGCGGCCGGCTTCACCGACGGAGAACGGCGGGAAGTTGTAGTGGAGGATGAAGCTCTTCGAGGTCGGACCGCCGGTGAGGCCGTCCATTTCCTGCGCTTCCTTCGTCGGCCCGAGGGTGACGATGGCGATATTCTGGGTGTCGCCGCGCTGGAACATGGCGGAGCCATGCACGCGAGGGAGGACGCCGACCTGCGCCTGCAGCGGGCGGAGGGCCTTCGCATCGCGGTGATCGGAGCGGGTGCCCTTGGCGAGCACGGTGGAGCGGTAGGCTTTGTATTGGAGGTCTTCGAAGACGACGTTGAGGTCGACATCGGTGAACTTGCCTTCGCCGAGCTCGGCGAGGAGGGCGGCCTTGGCCTCTTCCTTGAGGAGCTTCACGTTGGCAGAGCGGACGTTCTTCTCGTAGCCGAAGATGGCGGCGGAAACGCGCTCGGCGGGGACGACGCGCTCGATGATGGCGCGGGCCTCAGGGGTGGCGCCGACGAGCTTGAAGGTGGCCTTGGGCTTACCGGCGACGGCGACGAGTTCCTTGATGGCCGTGATGATCGGCTGGATGGACTGGTGGCCGAACGCGAGGGCCTCGACGAACTTCTCCTCGGAGATTTGGTCGGCGGAGCCTTCGATCATCAGCATGTCCTTCGAGTTGCCGACGTAGATGAGGTCGAGCGACGACGAATACATCTGCTCGATGGTGGGGTTGGCCACGAACTTGTCGTCGATGAGGGCGACGCGGACGGCGCCGATCGGCCCGTTCCACGGAATGTCGGAGATGGCGAGGGCGGCGCTGGCGCCGTTGACCATCGCGATGTCGGAGTCGTTGACCAAGTCGGCGGACAGGAGCGTGCCGATGATCTGGACTTCATTGAGGAAACCCTCGGGGAAGAGCGGACGGCAGGGACGGTCACAAAGACGGGAGATCAGGATCTCGCGCTCGGAGGGACGGCCTTCGCGCTTGAAGTAGCCGCCGGGGAAACGGCCGGCCGCGGCGTATTTGTCGCGGTAGTCGCAGGTGAGGGGGAAGAAGTCCTGGCCGGGACGCATGGTGGTCGCGGCGCAAGCGGTGACGAGGACGTTGGTTTCGCCGACGTTGACGTTGACGGCGCCGCCCGCGAGCTGGGCGATGGAGCCGGTCGAGAACGTGAGGTTCAGGCCGGGGACGGTGACATTATGTTTCTGATTCATTTTCTAACGATGTTCGGATGACGGATGATGTGTCTCGGATAGGGACGAGTCCGGCGGCGACACGATACTGCAGGACTCGGGGGCCTCCTTGGCGGAGGCAGCGAATGCCGGGAGGGCGTTCGCGGGGGTTGATCTGATTTTGGCTAACAACCAAAACCGTGACCCACTTTAATCTCCTCGTTTTGAGGCGAGAGATTTCCGTTTGGCGCCGGCGCCGGGTGGGCGGCGGCAAACGGAAATGTCCAGCCTTGGATGCGAGTGTCGGAAAGACAACGGGCGACCCGCGGATCGGGTCGCCCGTGCGATAAAGAGGTTAGCGGCGAAGGCTCAGCTTTTGCAGCATCTCGTTATACTTCGGAAGATCGTGCTTCTTAAGATAATCGAGGAGCTTGCGGCGGCGGGAGGCCATCTGGAGAAGACCGCGGCGCGAGTGGAAATCCTTGCGATGCGTGCGGAGATGCTCGGTCAAGTGATTGATCCGGGCGGTGAGCAGCGCGATCTGGACTTCGGACGAACCGGTATCCTTCTCGTGGGTTTTGTATTCTGCGATGATTTCGGGTTTAACGACTGTAGTAGACATGGTTTAGTGGTTGAGTTGCACGACTGTAGGGGACCTTTGCAAGTCCCGTGCCGCCCGCTCACTTGCGACCGAAATCGCTCCTGAGCCGGCGTCACCGTTCCAATCCGGCGGAGTGCCGGACCAGTCATGGTGGACACCCGCAACCGGCGGACATCCACTGACGCAAGTGGGCAGAATCCTAAACGCCGGGGGCTGGAGCAAGCGCAAATTTAAGACAGCTACGCCGGTTCAACCGGCACGGATATTGAGATTGCGAACCTCCTTGCAGCCAGGGAGTTGGCGAATCTTTTCGGCGATCACGTCGCGGTTCATAAACAGCTCGTTGCGCACGACGGCATGCGAAGCGATGACGGTGAGGCGACCGCGTTCGAGAGTGACAGGGTGGGAATAGCTGGCGTTGGCCGTGCCGACGAGGGCGACCCAGTGGGCGCGGATGGTGTGCTCGGGCGAGTCGCGGCCGATCTGGTGTTTGACCATCAGCTCCTCGACGACGGTGCCGAGCGGCTTGGTGGCGCGTTTGACCTGACGGCGTGGTTCGTCGAACGCGACGTGCCGCAGATCACCGATCAATTCCTCGGCGAGTTTGCTGAAAGCGTGGGGCTGTTCAGGCATCGGGAGAGCGGCCGTGGTCGGCTTCGTAGAGGCGACTGTAGCGGACGAAGGCGCCGAATGCGGTGGCGACGGCGATGTAGAAACCGGGAAAACCGTCGAGAAACCCGAGCTTCAAGAAATACGCGCGGAAGAAACGCCACCACGGACGGAAGATCGCGGCGAAGAGGGAGAACTTCGTGCCGCGGGCCTGGCGTTGGCGCACGAAGAGATCGGCGAAGGGGTTGATCTTGCCGACGTGGCTGGCGAGCGTCGGAAAAGAATAGTGGTGCAAGTCGCCGCGCAGCGTGGCGACGGGGCCGTCGCACTCCATTTTTTCGTGGACGAACTCATCGCCGCCCCAGCGGGCGCGGGCGCGTTGGATCAGGCGCAGGCTCAGGTCGGGATACCAATCGCCATGCGTGATCCAGCGGTCGATGAACCAGACTTTGCGGGGAAAGCGTGCGCCGGCGTGAGTGTCGCGATCCGCGCGGGCGAAGAACGCGGCGAGATCGGCGCGAAGCGCGGGCGAGACCTCCTCGTCGGCATCGAGGCAGAGCGCCCAAGGCTGGTGCGCACGGTCGAGGGCGAGATTCTTGGTGTCACGGAAACCACGCCACTCGGTGTGCGAGACTACGGCGCCGAACAGTGCGGCGACCGCGGCGCTATCGTCGGTGGTGTTATTCAGCACCACGATGATTTCCGCGACCCAGCCCTGCACGCTCGCGAGGCAGCGCGGCAGGGTCTGCGCTTCGTTGCGCGCGACGATGACGACGCTGATGGGGAGGACCGTGGACACGCGGGGAATGAGGCAAAAAATCAGCCGAACAGCGAGCGCGGGATTTGCCAGAGGTAACCGCAGGACCGCCAGGCGCGGACGAGGGACTTTTTCGCGGAGCCGGGGCGGGCGATGAGGAAGTTGAGCGCGGCGACGAGGGTGAACCCGAGGGCTTTGAAAATATTACCAACGAAGCGCGCCAGCAGGTAACCGGTGGAAGAGCGGCCTTCTTCGCGGTCGAGGTTGACGCGGCCGACGACGCGGGAGCAGGCGGAGTCGAAGGCGTGACGCTTCACATAGCGGAGGGTGGTGCGGGCCGCGGGCATTTGGTGGAGGACCTTCGCCTTAGGGGCGAACCACACGGTGTAGCCGGCGCGGCGGAGGCGGCGAATGGGGCCGTTTTCCTCACCGCCGAAAACGCGTCCGCCTTTGCGGCCGAGGTTGATATCCCAGCCACCCGTCGTGCGCAGCGCGTCGCAGCGGAAGGCGAGGTTGGCGCTCATGGGCACCGCATTATCGGAGGCGGGGCCGGTGTCGGCGCGGAGATTTTGCAGGCCGTGAAAACCGCGCACCCAGTCGGGGCAGCCGTCAGGAAAAATGGGCTCCACCTCGCCGGCGACGGCGCCGATTTTCCTGGTGGCGTCGGTGGCGAAGGGCTGCATCAGCTCGTGGAGCCAGTCGGGCTGCATGAGAATATCGTCATCGCCATAGACGATGATTTCGCCGCGGGCCTCGGCGAGGGCACGGTTGCGGGCGAAGTTGGCGCCTTGCTGGGTCTCGAGGATGTGGCGCGGCGGATGCGCAGCGGTGGCGAAGGAGGCGACGATGTCGCGGGTGTTGTCCGGCGAGTTGTTATCGATGATCAGGATTTCCAGCAACTCGGCGGGATAGCGCTGCGTGGTGAGGCCGGCGAGAGTCTGCGTCAGCAAGCGCGCCCGGTTGTAGGTCGGGATGGCAATGGTGACGCTGGGCAGGGACGACATGCGCCCACGCTTTGGGAAATTAGCGGACGAAGCAACGCTGCGTGCAACGGACCGGCGATGAACAGCTGTGCGCGATCACTTTTGCGCTGGTTCGCTGGGCGCAGGAACCCCTGAGAGACCCACGGCATGAACTGAAAATGCCGAGAATGAATCGTCGATGATGGCGTCGCTCACCAACTGATTGATGAAGACGACGTCGAGCTTCATGGGATCGGGGCTGGAGATGGGCGGCAGCCTTACGGCATCTTCATACTCCACCTCGGCCCGCTTATTGAGGGAGGATATCTCGGCGGGGTTGTTCGACATGGCGATCTTGAGCCGATACTTGCCGTAGTCCGCCCATGATTGGGTGGGCGCTTTGGCTGCGATTCGATCCAGGGCGCTAAGTCTGGGGCCGCCGAATTCATCGTGTTTCAGGAGCTTGTTGTTCCAGGCATCGAAGGTGTCGTTCAACGGGCTGCTGTTGGATAATGGCGTCATGGGCGCGTTGCCCGTGACGACTTTATTGGTGGCAATCACCGGCGAGACATAATTGCGGTAGGTCCACGTGATGGTCTTGGCGTCCGGTGTGGTGACGATAACGTCCGGCCGGCCGAGGGCGAGGTAGACCAGTTTCATGTTTTGCCCCTTGGTGATGATGCCTTCGGCGAGTTCTTTCTGTGTGGCGGCCGGCAGCGCGGCATACGCGTCCGGGTGCTCGGCGATGCGTTTGGCCTGAGGCTTGGCCATCGCAGGCGCGGCGGCGGTGGTGGCGTTACCGGCGAACGCGAACAGCGAGAGGAACACGGCCAAATACAGGGCGGAGAAAGGACGGGGATTTTTCACGAAGGGATAAAGCCGGGGCGGTTCAACGGGCGATGCCGGGGAGCGCCAAGGCGTGAGCGGAAAACGCGGAGAAGGAATCGTCGATGATCGCATCGCTGACCACCTGGTCGATGAAGACGATGTCGAGCTTCATGGGATCGGGGCTGGAGATGGGCGGGAGTTTTACGGCCTCTTCGTATTCTATTTCAGCTCGTTTATTGAGCGACGCCCTGGCTTCGGGAGTCCCGGCCATTTCAACCTTGAGGCGATATTTCCCGTAGTCGCTCCATGACTGCGTGGGTGCTTTGGGGGCGATCCGGTCCTCGGCGCGGAGCCTGGCGCCGCCGAATTCGTCGTGCTTGAGGAGCTTGTTGTTCCACGCCTCATAGGTGTCGGTCAGCGGGCTGCTGTTGGACAAAGAAGTCATCGGAGCGTTACCCGTGACGACTTTGTTGGTGGCGATCACTGGCGAGACATAGTTGCGGTAGGTCCAGGTGATGGTCTTGGCATTGGGCGTGGTGACGATCCGGTCTGGCCGGCCGAGCGCCAGATAAACCAGTTTCATGCTTTGCCCTTTGGCGATGATGCCTTCGGCGATTTCCTTTTGGGTGGTGGCCGGCAGGGCGGTGTATTCCGCCTGGTGTTCGGCGATGCGTTTGGCTTGAGGCGTAGATGCCGTGGTGGGAGTCGTGGCAGGAGTGGTGTTGCAGCCCACCGCGAATACTAACGTGAGCGCAGCCAAACAGGCGGCATAGGAAAAAGGAGAGCAGTGGCGGAGTTTCATGCCTAAATGCGTTAAACGTGCCGCGGGTCAGGGCGCGGTGGCGGGGCTCTCGGCATGAAGCCGAAGGGCGGAGGTCGAATCGTTGATGATCACTTCATCGACCAGTTGATGGACGAAGATGACATCAAGTTTGACGGGATCCGGGCTGGAGATGAGTGGAACGGTCAGGGCCTCGCGATATTCGTTTCGCGCTCGCAACCGGATCGCGGCCTTGGCGCCAGCGGTGCCCGCCATCTCATAGTTTTCGCGATACTTGCCGTAGTCGCTCCAGGATTGGGTGGGGGCTTTCGGAATGATGTCGGGAGTGTTGAAGTCGTGTTTCAATAACTTCGAATTCCAGGCATCGAAGGTGTCGGTCAAAGGACTGCGACTATCCAAGATGGTCTTGTTTTCGCTCTCCATGACGACCTTGCGGGTTGCGACAACCGGCGGGATATAGCTGCGGTAAGTCCAGGTGATGGTCTTGGCGTCAGGGGTGGTGACAATGAGGTCAGGCCGCCCGAGGGCCACGTAAACCGCCTTCATGTTTTGCCCGCGAGAGATGATGCCCTCGGCGAGCTGCTTTTGGGTATCGGCGGGCAAGGCCGCGTAGTCAGCTTGGTGTTCGGCGATGCGTTTGGCTTGGGCGGTAGCCACAGGCGCGGGCTTTGGTGTGGTGTTACAGCCCGACACGAAGAGAGACGCCGGCACAATCAGACAGCTTGCGAGAGAAAGGATGGAGTGAACTTTTTTCATGGCAGGGATTCGCCAAGGCGGGTGCGGCACCGTCCGGCGGGGACGCAGTGACTGCGCTGCGCGGTATCGCTATTCAGAAATGGGCGCTTCATCGTCGGGCGTGGCAGTCCCCGGGAGAGTCAGGGGATGAAGTGAGAAGGCCGAGAACGACTCATCGACGATGGCGTCGCTGACCGATTGATCGACGAAGATGACGTCGAGCTGGATGGGGTCCGGGCTGGAGATCGGTGGGATGGTTAAGGAATCCTGATATTCCACTTCCGCCCTTTTCCCCATGTTCTTTCTGACGGACCGGACTACTTCCTCTGGAAGGGTGTTGGTCGGGCGCTGTTCGGCCATTTGAAGATTGAGCCGATACTTGCCATAATCGGCCCATGATTGGGTGGGCGCTTTGGCAATGACCTTGGGCTCCCATTTCGCGAGATCGTTACCTTGAGGGGAATCAGGGACTTCGTGTTTCACCAACCGGTTGTTCCAAGCATCCATGGTGTCCTGCAGCGGGCTGCCGTTGGCCAGGTTCTGCTTGGTTTCGCGGCCGACGACGGTCTTGTTGGTGGCGATCACCGGCGAGAGGTAATTGCGGTAGGTCCAGGTGATGGTTTTGGCGTCGGGTGTGGTGACGATGCGGTCCGGCCGGCCGAGGGCCAGATACACCAGCTTCAGGTTTTGTCCGCGAGAGATACGGCCTTCGGCGATTTGCTGCTGGGTGTTCGCGGGTAGGGCGGCGAAGGCGTCTGGGTGTTCGGCGATACGTTTGGCTTGGGAGGAGGACAGGGCCACGGTCTCACTAGCCGGCGCCGCGTTGCCGATCGATGTGAGCAGGATCGCGAACGCAATCAGACCGAGGGCAGAAGGGTGGCCTGCTTGGTTTTTTTTCATGGCGAGGGATAACAAGGCCGGATGCTGCAACCACGGATTGAAATACGCGGCTCTTGGCGTGGAAGGGCTATTCTGGAATCTGGCTTTGCACGCCGGGGGCGGCCGTCGCGGTGAGAGGCAAGGCGTGAGCGGAAAAGGCCGAGAACGATTCGTCGACGATGGCGTCGCTGACCAATTGATCGACGAAGATGACGTCGAGTTTGACCGGGTCCGGGCTGGAGATGAGAGGCAGGGTCAGCGCTTCCCTATATTCCAGTTCGGCATTTTTCGACATGTTCTGCATCACCGCCTTTATCGCAGCGTCGGGCTGATCTAGCCCGCGCCGGGCCATTTCCAAGTTGTTCCTATATTTGGCGTATTCGGCCCATGTCTGGTTCGGCGCCTTGGGGGTGACCTTGGGTTCCCAACGAGAGGAAGCGGTTCCCGTGACAGGGATTTCATGTTTCTCCATCCCGTTGTTCCAGGCGTCCATCGTATCCTGAAGCGGGCTGCCATTGGCGAAGTTCTGCTTGGTCTCGCGTCCAATGACGGTCTTGTTGGTGGCGATCACCGGCGAGAGGTAATTGCGGTAGGTCCAGGTGATGGTTTTGGCGTCAGGGGTGGTGACGATGTGATCCGGTCGACCGAGGGCCAGATAGACTAGCTTCATGTTTTGTCCCTGAGAGATGCGGCCTTCGGCGAGTTGTTGCCGGGTGTCGGCCGGCAGGGCGGCGAAGGCCTCTGGGTGTTCGGCGATGCGCTTGGCCTGGGCGGATGAGGCCACGGTCTCGCTAGCCGGCGCCGCGCTGCAGATCGATGTGAGCAAGAATGCGAACGTGATCAGGCTGATGACAGGAGGGCGGCCTGCTTGGGGATTTTTCATGGCGAGGGATAACACGGACGGATGCTGCAAGCACTGAGTGGAATGCGTGGCTCTTGGCGTGGCGGGGCTATTCTGGAATCTGGCCTTGCACGCCGGGGGTGGCCGTCACGGTGAGGGGCAAGGCATGAGCGGAAAAGGCCGAGAACGATTCGTCGACGATGGCGTCGCTGACCAATTGATCGACGAAGACGACGTCGAGTTTGACCGGGTCGGGGCTCGAGATTGGGGGAATCATCAGGGCTTCCCTGTATTCCAGTTCGGCTCTTTTCGTGATGTTCTTCATGGCGCGGAGGGCGTCGCCACTGGCCCTATCCGCAATGCCTTTTACCATTTCCACATTGTTGCGATATTTGGCATATTCGGCCCACGATTGGGTCGGTGCCTTGGGGATGATCTGGGGTTCCCATCGGGTGAGATCGCTGCCTTGTGGGGAATTGGGAATTTCGTGTTTCTGTAGTCGATTGTTC
This sequence comes from uncultured Opitutaceae bacterium, assembly GCA_964525935.1. GTDB lineage: Bacteria > Verrucomicrobiota > Verrucomicrobiia > Opitutales > Opitutaceae > UBA2377. Next base: position 314,828 of record CAZGJZ010000006.1, read on the forward strand.
CAGGCATCCATCGTGTCCTGGAGGGGGCTATTGTTGGCGAAGTTCTGTTTAGTTTCGCGGCCGACGACGGTCTTGTTGGTGGAGATTACCGGGGAAACGTAGTTGTGGTAAGTCCAAGTGATGGTCTTGGCGTTGGGCGTGGTGACGATGCGACTCGGCCGGCCGAGGGCCAGGTAGACCAGCTTCATGTTTTGCCCTTTGGCGATGATGCCGTTGGCGAGTTGTTCCTGGGTGTCGGCCGGCAGGGCGGCATACTCGCTTTGAAACTCGGTGATGCGTTTGGCTTGAGGGGACGGGGACGAGCTAGCTGCGCTGCCGAGCGCGGCGTAAATGGTCGCAGTGCAAAGCAAGAACAACGTCGACAGGCCGACGGCTTGGAGGCGGCGGAAGGAGAGTGGGGGTTTCATGGCGGATGCGCCGGGCGGGGTTGAAGTGATGCCAAACGCGATCGGACCGACCGCCTCAGCGTTTCAGCTCCAGGATCGGGATGATCCAGTCGCCATCGAATTTGATCAACGTGGCCGGAATTGTTTTCAGCTGCCAGGTGGGCACGCCTTTCTTGCGGGCATTGTCGAGCAGGGTGGCAATTTGGGCCAGGGTCAGGCCCTCCAGTTTGACGCCATCGATGCTGACGATGGTGTCGCGGACCTTGATTTCCGGCCGGTCGTCGACGTCACGGATTTCGACCCCCACGATCTCGGCGGATTCGACGGTGTCGGCGAGCGGATCGAACAGGTTGGTGCCGCTCATGGTGAAGCGCACGTCGACAGCAGCATACAGGGCGCTCACGGAGAAAGGATTCAACTGCGTGACGGAGGCGGCATCCGAATCAGGGGTGGCGGGCGCGTGGTCGTTGGCCTGGGCAGACGCGAGCACGGGCAGAAGCAGGCCGCTGGTGACGAGGGCCAGACGGCGAATCGAACGGAGGGACGAGTTCATATTCATGGGCGGCAGGGTTGGGGTGAGCGAGAGGATGAGATTGGCCGGAAGGCGTGGGACCGGGGTGGCTGATTTAAGGGGAAGGCTCGGCCCCGATGGTTTGCTGTAACTGGAGCAGACGGGCGTGTTCCTTGCCGGAGGGAAAGATGGGCAAGCTGCGCTCGATGAGGAGCCGGGCCTGGGCCTTGTGGCCGTGGGCGGTTTGCAGCAGGGCGGCTGCATAGATGATGCGGAAATGGCGCGAAAAGAGGCGGGGACCTTTTTCCAGCAGGAGCAACTCCTCCGGCGTGGGGGCGCGATTTTGCTGCAGCCAGAGGTCGAAGAGCAGTTCGTAGGCGCCTGGCAAGGCCGGGCGTTGCTCGAGACAAGTCCGCAGCAGCTGTTCAATTCGGACGATTTCCTCCGGAGGTTTGCTCCAATCGATTTCGTTTTTGAGCAATTGATCGTATTCGATGCGCGCCAGTTCGAGGTAGACGCGCGGGTGCGCCAGCCGGGTCGCCGCGGCCTGGGCCAAGAGGGGACGAGCGTCCGGGTCGTTGCCGCGATCCACTTCGAGCAGTCCCAGTTCGGCGAGCTGGCCGGGATGCGGCTGATTTTCCGGACGGCCGCGATTGAGGGTGACGCGGGCGCGCTGGATAAATTCATCGGCCAGCGCGGGGCGCGCCCTGAGCACATACAGGGCATCCAAGCGTTCGGACCGGCCTTTGATCAGGGAGACTTCCAGCTGTGTGGCTGGGGCGAGGACCGGATTAACGAGATCATTGGGTGAGGTGGACGGCTTGAGGAGAAAGCTGCCGGAATCGAGGCAGGCGAAGGGCAGGTAGCCCTTCAGGCGAGTGGCCACCTCGTCCATGGATTCGCCGAAGGCTGCGGAGAATTGCCGGGCGCTAAAGGGCTCGGCGGCGCTTTGCTCGACGAATTGCCAGAGTGCCGTGAGGTCACGGCTGGCTGGCGACTGGTTCTTGCGCTGTTCCTGTTGCTTGGGGTCGAGCGCCCAACGGATCAAGAGCGCGGCCTGATAGGGGAAAATGTTGGCTTCCTCCCGGTTCAACTCGGCCAGCGAGCTGGTGGTGAGAAGTTTTTCCAGCGGCAGGAAGGGAAAGCTGTCCGGCAACTGCATGCGCCCCGTCGCCCGGGCGGTGCGTTTGAAGAGGGTGTGCATCTGCTTGGTTTGCTCGTGGCTCTGCCAGACAAACGGCAGCACGGTCACCTTGTCGTAGGGATATTTGGGCCGGAACTGCACCGCGGTGCGATCATCGGTCAGGGTGCCCCTTTCCGCGACCGGGGGGACCGGGAAAACCATGGTGCCATGCAGCGTGACGAGACCTTCGATAAACCAACGCGGCAGAGCGGGAGATCGGATTTCCAGCAAGTAGCGCAGGTAGGCGGGGGTGATGGTGATGGGGCTGCGGCCGTCGTCGGATTCGGTGAAAATAAAATGAATGGCCCGCGAATCCTGATCCCAGCGGTAGAAATTCGGCAAAGGGCTGCCGTAGGAGCGCACGTTGCCGGAGCTAAGCTGCGACACGCGGCCCGTGAGGGGATTCGTCTGTTTCTCGTCGATGAAAAGGATGACGGGCACATCGTGCTCCGGCTGGAGCGCGGCAGGATAGATCAACGCGAGCATGCCGTTGAGCCGCTGGTAGCGATTAACGAGGGATTCTGTCAGTGCCTTCGAGCAGCGGGAGAGGATTTCGGTGCCATCGATGCGGGCGACCAACCACGGTGTGCTGGCATCTTCCTCGACGACGTAGGGCGAGAGTTGGATGACGTCGTCGGCGTCGGGTTGGAGGGATGCCTTCGGGTGGTTGGGATCGCCCGATTTTCCTGCGGCTACGGCGGCCGTGAGAGAGCACAGCAACGCCAAGAGCAACCACGTGGGGAATTTCAGGCCGGGGTAGGGGTCCGATTTCAGCATACCGCAACCTTAAGGATGCGTGGATGAGCAATATCAGTTACTTGAGAACCGCAGATTTTTAACCGGTAAGGTCGGCAAAATTCACCGGGTGGTGAGATTTACCCGCTTGGTCAGCGCAAGGCCTTGACGGTGGCGTGGAAGACCTCGTCGACCGTGAGCTTGCGCACGCAATAACTGCGGTAGGAGTCGGTCTTGACGCAGGGGGTCGGCGCATCCGGCAGGCAGGTGCAAGGCAGGGTGGTTTGCAGGACGGTATGGCGCGGGCCGACCGGGCGCCAGATGGTGGCGTTTTGCGAACCGAAGAGCGCGACGACGGGGACGCTGACGGCGGCGGCGACATGCATGGGGCCGCTGTCATGGCAAAGCAGGAGGTCGAATTGCGCGAGGAGCGCGGCGAACTGGCCGGTGGTGAGCCGCTGCTCAATGGCGACGACGTGCGAGCGGGCGTGCTGGCGGATTTCGGCGACGAGGGCGGCTTCGCTGGGGCCGGCGACGACAAATACCTGGGCGTCGAGTTCGTCTTGCAGACGGTCGCAGACGGCGGCGAAGCGGTCGGCGGGCCAGAGCCGGTAGGGGCTGCGGCTGCCGGGATGCAGCAGAATCTTCGATCGCCGGTTGGGGGTTTTCGATTTCAGGCCGCCGACGAGCGGGGCGATGGCGGCGGTGTCCTCGGCGCGCGGGACGAGGCGGACTTCGCGGGAGACGGCGGGCACGCCGAGAGGGGCGAGCAGGGCGAGGTAGGTCTCGGTGATGTGCTGCGAGGTATAGAACGCGTTGGTGACCTTGGCGGAGGCGGTGTAGGCCCAGCGATGACGGAAGCGGTTGGTCTCGCGATCGTAGGTGACGCGGACAATGGCGCCGGTCCAGCGGGTGAGCCACGCGGTTTTGTCGGTGTTGTCGAAATCGAGGACGTGCGTGAAGCGGCTGCGGCGCAGCGTGCGCAGGAGGGCGGGCCATTCGCCGACGCGGCGGGGAAACGTGAGGATCTGCGCGACGTCGGGATTGAGGGCGGCGATGCCGGCGTAACCAGGCTCGGCGAGCAACGTGATCGTGGCGTCGGGCCAGTGGAGGCGGATATTGCTGAAAACGCTGCCGAGCAGAACAATGTCGCCGAGGTAGCGGCGCCGGATCACGAGAAGGCGTGGAGCGGTGGACATGCGACGAGCGGCCGGTTTACGCGGCGGTGTGCTGGCGGTCGTAGAGTCCGCGGTAGAGCGGGTTGGCGGCGTAGAGCTCGGCGTGCGTGCCGGAGGCGACGATGTGGCCGCGCTCGAACACGAGGATCATTGATGCATCGCGGATGGTGCTGAAGCGGTGGGCGATGATGAGCACGGTCTTGCCGACGACGAGTTTGCGGAGCGCTTCCTGGATCATCTGCTCGCTCTGCGAATCGAGGGCGGAGGTGGCCTCGTCGAGGATGAGGATGGGGGCGTTGCGCAGGAAGGCGCGGGCGAGGGCGATGCGTTGCTTCTGGCCGCCGGAGAGGAGTGCGCCGCGTTCGCCGACGATGGTGTCGTAGCCGGCGGGGAGAGCGCGGATGAAATCATCGGCGTGGGCGTCGACGGCGGCGGCAATGACCTGGTCGCGCGTGGCTTCGGGACGGCCGAGGAGCAGGTTTTGGTAGATCGTGTCGTTGAAGAGCACGGGGTCCTGCGAGACGATGGCGATGTTGCGACGCAGGGCCTCGATTTTGACGGTGCGCACATCGAAGCCGTCGATGGAGATCGAGCCGGCGCTGGCTTCGTAGAAACGCGGGACGAGGTTGGCGAAAGTGGTTTTGCCTGCGCCACTGGGCCCGACGAGGGCGCAGACGGCGCCGGCCGGGATCTGCACGGTGATGTCACGCAGCACCGGTTCGCCCGTTTTGTAGGCGAAATCAATGTGGCTGAAAGCGATCTCACCCCGCAGGCGGGCGGGGATCGCGACGGGCTGGGCGGGATCGGTGATGGTGAGGGGCTCGTGCAGGATTTCCTCGATCCGGTTGAGCGAGGCGGCGCCGCGGCTGAACTGGCCGTGGAGCGCGCCGAGTTTTTTCACGGGCTCATAACACGCGAAGAGCGCGGTGAGGATGGAGATGAACACGGCGAGGCTGATGCCGGCGCGATAGGCGTAGAAGAGGGAAAACGCGATGCCGAGCGAGGCGATGACCTCGATGGAGGGAGAGAGAATTTGGGAATACTTCACCACCTTCATCTGGGTGTGGAACAGCCGGCGGGTGGTGGCTTGGAAGAGGGTGACTTCCTTTTCCTCGAGGCCAAAGGCGCGGACTTCGCGGGCGGCCATGAGGTTTTGATTGGCGAGATCCGAGATGTCGCCGAGCAAGCGTTGATTCTCCTCGGCGCGTGCGAGGATTTTTTTGCCGATGAAGCGCACCGGGAACACACACAAAGGCACCATGGCCAGCGAGCCGAGGAAGAGGAGGACGTCGTTGTTCTGGAGGGCGATCGTGGCGAGAAAACTGATGGCGCCGACGAGGGTGAGCGGCTGGATCACCAGATCGCTGGCGCTGCTGGTGATGGTTTGCTGGACAACCTGGGTGTCGGCGGTGAGGCGGGAGAGCAGGTCGCCGGAGCGGTTCTTGTTAAAGTAGCTGAGCGGGAGGTATTGCAGCTTGCGGTAAAGCTCCACGCGCAGGGCTTCGAGCACGCCGATGCCGACGTGGCTCATGAGGTAGCTGTTCAGAAAACCGGCGACGGCACGGATGAAGAAGATGGCGGGAATCAGTAGGGCGTAGCCGATGATCTGTGGCACGGGCAGATCGCGCGGTCCGTCGCTGAAAATGCGGGGAAACACATCATTGATGACGACGGGTAGGCCCCGGCCGAAAACCAATCCGCTTACGGCACCGCACAGCAGCGCAAAGAAAAGATACACCCGCCGTCCGCGCAGGTATTTCAGGTAGGGGAAGAATCGCTTCATGGCTGGGGACGGGGTGACGGCACCGATTCAATCCTTGGAAGAGCGGACGTCGAGCGCGTCACGGAGGCCGTCGCCGAGGAAGTTGAGGGAGAAGAGCGTCAGCGAAAACACGGTGCCGGGGAAGATCAGCAGCCAGGGGAACTCTTCCATTTTCTCGGCGCCGTCCTTGATGAGCACGCCCCACGAGCTCATCGGCGGCTGCACGCCGAGGCCGAGGAAGCTGAGAAACGCCTCGAGCAACATGACGGCCGGGATCGTAAGCGTCGTGTAGACGATGATCGGGCCGAGGATGTTGGGGATCATGTGGCGGAAAATGATGCGACGCTTGCCGAGGCCGAGGGAACGGGCGGCCTCGATGTATTCCATTTTCTTGATGGACATGATCTGGCCGCGGACGATGCGCGCCATCGTCAGCCACTCGACGGCACCGATGGCGACAAAGAGGAGCACGATGTTGCGGCCGAAAAACACCATCAGGAGGATCACGAAAATCGTGAAGGGCAGCGCATACATGATGTCGACGATGCGCATCATGACCGTGTCGATCTTGCCGCCGAAGAAGCCGGCGGTGGCACCGTAGGTCACGCCGATGGTCAGCGCCACGAACGTCGCCACGAGACCGACCATGATCGAAATGCGGCCGCCGTAGAGAATGCGCGAAAGCAGGTCGCGGCCCAGGGTGTCGGTGCCGAGCCAGTGTTGGGCGCTGGGCGCGGTGGCGCCGAGGTCGAGGTTTTGCTCCTGATAGGACTGCGAAAAGAGCGGGCCGAGCACGCAGAGCAAAATGAGCGTGAGGAGCAGAATGCCGCCGATGAGCGCGAGGCGGTTTTTCTTGAGGCGATGCCAGGCGTCGACCCAGAGGGAAGTGCCGCGCTCGAGCTGGTCGAGTGTGACGGCGGCGGCCGGGAGTTTTTCGGGAGCGGGAGAAAGGGAGCGCATGGCGGGTTACTCGAATTTGAGCTTCGGGTTGAGCCACACCTGCACGACGTCGACGACGAGGTTCAGGAAAATGATGAGCGCGGCGAAGAGGACCACGGTGCCGAGGATGAGAGTGTAGTCGCGGTTGAAGGCGGAGTTGACGAACTCGCGGCCGATACCGGGGATTTGAAAAATGGTCTCGATGACGAACGAGCCGGTGAGGATGCCGGCGATGGCGGGCCCGAGGTAGGAGACGACGGGGAGCAGGCCGCCGCGCAGGGCGTGGCGGAAGATGACGCGGGTCTCGCTGGCGCCCTTGGAGCGGGCGGTGCGGATGTAGTCCTGATTAAGCACCTCGAGCATGCCGCCGCGGGTGAGGCGGGCGATGGAGGCGGCGTAAACGCAACCGAGCGTGGCGCAGGGGAGCACGCGGTCGATGGGGGAATACCAGCCGGAGGCGTTGAACCAGCCGAGATGGATGGCGAAGATGAGGACGAGGATCGGGCCGAGCACGAAGGTCGGCACACAGATGCCGATCATCGCGACGGAGGAGCAGGTGTAGTCCATCCACGTATTTCGTCGGATCGCGGCGAGGACGCCGAGCGTGAGGCCGAGGGCGAGGGCGACAGAGAGCGAGATGAGCCCGAGTTCGAGGGAGACGGGGACCTTGGCGGCGATGATCTCGTTGACCGTGCGGTTGGCGTATTTGAAGGACGGGCCGAGGTCGCCGTGAAGGAGACGGCCGAGGTAGTCGAAATACTGCTGATAGAGCGGCTTGTTGAGACCGTAGTGGGCGTTGAGGTTGGCGAGGACCTCGGGGGTGACGGCTTTCTCCGCGGTGAAGGGGCCACCCGGCACGAAGCGAATCATGAAGAACGTGGCGGTGACGATGATCCAGAGGACAGGGATCGTCTCAAGCAGGCGGCGGAGGATGAAGCGTAGCATCAGCGAGGAGTGCGGGACGGAAGGTGGTCGAAGGTCGACCTCTTAATCCTACTCGTTCCCGGGATAAAAAGGGAGAACGAGAATGAGTAAGAGAACGAGAACGATTTCTGACGGGATCAATCCTCCAGATAGATGTATTTGTAGGGGTGGTTGTCGAGGAGTGTCGGGTAAAAGCCTTTCACGCGGGGACTGAGCGCGGCAACCTTGGTGTAGTAGTAAATCGGGATGACGGGCAGCTCGTCGACGAGGATGGCGTCCATTTTTTGGTAAATCTCGTAGCGCTCGGCGTCGGTTTTGGCGGCGAGGGCTTGTTGCAGGAGACGGTCGTATTCGGGGTTGCCCCAGTTGGTATCGTTGTTGCCGCTGCCGGTTTCCCAGATCTCGAGGAAGACGTGGGGGTCGACGTAGTCGGCGATCCAGCCGCCGCGTTGCATCATGAAATTTTTCGTGTGCTGCATGTCGAGGTAGACCTTCCACTCCTGGTTCTGGAGTTCGACGGTGACGCCGAGGTTCTTGCGCCACATTTGCTGGATGGCCTCGGCGATGGCGCGGTGATTTTCGGAGGTGTTGTAGAGGAGTTCGATGGGCGGGCAGCCCTTGCCGTCGGGGTAACCCGCCTCGGCGAGGAGACGTTTGGCCTCGGCGAGGTCGCCGGTGAGCTGGGCGCGTGGCACGTAACCGGCGGTGCCGGGATAGCTGACGGCGTAGGCGGGCAGGTTGTTGCCGCGGACGACGTTCTTCACGAGGCTCTCGCGATCAATGGCGAGGGCGAGGGCGCGGCGGATGCGTTTGTCGTTGAGCGGCGGGCGGGAGACGTTGCAGCGGTAGAAGTAAATGCCGAGATAGGGATCGATGCGGAGGGCCGCGGGATTTTCGCGGCGGTAGGCGTCGATTTTGGCGTTGGGCAGCTCGTAAGTCATATCGACCTGACCGGTGCGGAACATGCGCTCATCGGTGGAGATGTCCTCGGTCGGATAGAACTCGATGGCGTCGAGCTTCACGTTGGCGGCGTCCCAGTAGTGCGGGTTGCGCACGGCGACGATTTTTTGGTTGGGCGCCCACTCCTTGAGCATGAAAGCGCCGTTGCCGACGTGGTTGCCGGGGCGGGTCCAGTCCGTGCGCTTGCGATCGAGCGGGCCGTATTGGGCGAGGACTTTCACGGGCACGGGCCACCACGAGTAGTGACTGGCCATGATTTTGAGGAGGTAGGGCGTGGGGTGGGTGAGGATGACTTGGAAGGTGCGGTCGTCGGGGGCCTTGAAGCCGACTTGGGAAAAGTCGGTGAGGCTGCCTTCGTAGTAGGCCTTGGCGCCGGCGACGAAGTTGTAGACGAGGTAGGCGTATTCGGCGGCAAGGGCGGGCGAGATGATGCGGCGGAAGGATTGGACAATGTCGCCGGCGATGATCGGGTCGCCGTTGGACCAGCGGGCGTTGGCGCGGAGGTGGAAAGTGTAGGTGAGGCCGTCAGGAGAAATTTCCCATGACTCGGCGAGGCCCGGGATGGGGTGCAGATCCTTGGGGTCTTCGGTGACGAGGCCCTCGAAGAAGGCCATCATGAGTTTGTGCTCGGGGACGCCAGTGACGGTTTGCGGGTCGAGATCCTGGGGCTCGGAGGCGTTGCCGATGCGCCAGACCATGGGTTTTTTGGCGGTGGTGCCATCGGCGTGGGTGATGGCGGAAGCGGAAGGGTCGGAGGATTTTTTGCCGCAGCCGGCGAACGCGAAGAGGGTGAGGAAGGCGAGAAGGGTCGTGGGGAGAGGCTGGCGGAGAGGGGAGTGGAGTTTGAGCATGGGGAAAAATTGGTGAGAGGAACGGTGCGGGACAAGCCCGGGGCGTGCCAGATTGACGGCCGATTCCGGCAACAAGCGCGTGACGATGGGTGGATACGGACGGTGCGGCTTGAAAGTGCGGGTCTGAGACCCGCACTACGGATGGCGCAGCGAGACGTTTTTGTAGAAACGGGTCCAGAGCGCGTCGTCCTGCCAGCCGAGGACTTCAGGACGGAGGAGCAGTTTCTTGCGATTGAAATAGAGCGGCGCGACCGGGCACTCGTTGGTCAGGCGGGCTTCGGCGCGCGCGAGCAAGGCGAGACGCGCGGCCGGATCGGTGGTGCGGGCGGCCTCGGCGAGGAGCGCATCGTAGGAGGGATCGCGCCAATGGGCATAGTTGGCCGGGGCGCCGGTGGTGAGGTCTTTGAGGAGGTCGGCGGGGTCGGCGACATCGGGGATGGCGGTCATGAAACCGAGATCGTAGTCGCCGCGCTGGAGAGACGCGACGTGGACCTTGGCCTCGCGGATGGCGATGCGCGTTTCGATGCCGAGGGATTTTTTCCACATGGCTTGGAGCGCCTCGAGGACGGGAGTTTGGGACCAGCCGGTGAGTTCGAGGGTCGGAAAGCCGCGGCCGTCGGTGAAACCGGCTTCGGTGAGAAGGCGACGGGCTTCGGCGACGTCTTCGGTCAAAGGAGCGGTGCTGGTGAAACCGCCGAGGCCGTCGGACACAAAATGACGGGCGATGGCCGGGCCGCCTTGCAGCACGTGCTCGACAATGGCGGCGCGGTCCACGGCGAGCGCGAGCGCGCGGCGGACGCGGGGATCGTTGAGCGGGGCGCGCTGGGTGTTGAAAGCGAGGAAGCGGGTTTCGTGCAGGGGAACGAGGCGAAGGCGGGAGGGCGTCTCGGCCGCATAACCGGCGAGCTTGGCGAGAGGGACGTCCATCGTGGCGTCGAGCTGACCGGCGCGGAAGGCGCGCTCTTCGGCATCGCCGTTGTCGAAGGCGAGAAAGCGGATGGTGTCCACGCGCACGGCAGCGGCGTCCCAATACTCGGCGCGACGGCGCACGACGATGTGTTGGTGAGGCGACCATGCGGTGAGGGTGAACGGGCCGTTGCCGACGAAATTGCCCGGCTTGGTCCAGTCGCGGCCGAGGCGGGTGACGACGCGGGGGTTGACGGGAATCCACGGGCCGCTGGCGACGTAGGCGAGAAACTGAGGGGCGGGTTGCGCGAGCGTGACGACGAGCGTGTGGGCGTCGGCCGCGCGAAAGCCCACGGCAGCGAAATCACTGAGACGACCGTGGTAAAAATCCTCGGCGCCGCGCACGAGGAAGAAGAGCGAGGCCTTGGGCGCACCGTTGGCGGGAGTGAGGACGCGGCGGTAAGAGTCGACGAAGTCCTGCGCGGTGACAGGTTCGCCGTTGGACCAGCGCGCATCGGGGCGCAGGTGAAATGTGTAAGTGAGACCGTCGGCGGAAACGTCCCAGTGAGTGGCGGCGGCGGGCAGCGGTGTGCCGCCGTCGGGTGCGGGAGTCACGAGGCCTTCGCTGAGCGCGCGGATGATGAAGAAATCATCGACGATGGCGGCGGTTGCGGGATCGAGATCGCCGGGTTCGTTGCGCTGACTGAGACGGAGAGTGGATGGGGCTGCGGCTGAGGCCGCGGAGGAGTCCGGAGACTTGGGAGCGCAACCGGTAAGGAGCAGAGCCAGGGCGAAAAACAAACCCGAAGGAATGATTCTGCCGAGCGCACCCCAAGGCGGGGAGCTGTGGAGATGGATCAAAGGGCTCACGGCTCCAACCAGACGTGTTTGTAGGGATGGTGGTCGAGGAGGGTATCTTGCCAGCCGTGGACGGACGGGGTGACGAGGCGCACGGTCGTGTAGTGGTAGATGGGGATGATCGGCGTTTCCTTCAGCAGGATCGTCTCAGCGCGTTGGAGGACGGCATAGCGGGCGGCTTGGTTGGGCGTGCGGGTGGCTTCGTAGATGAGCGCGTCGTAGTCGGCATTGGTCCAGCCGGTGTGGTTGTTGCCGGAACTGGCGGTGAAAATTTCCAGGAAGGTGTTCGGGTCGAGGTAGTCACCGACCCAGTCGGAGCGCATGATCTGGTAGCCCAGCGTGCGGCGGGTAGTGAGGAGCGTCTTTTGCTCCATGTTGACGAGGTTGACGGTGACGCCGAGTTCGCGGCGCCACATTTCCTGCACGGCTTCGGCGATGATGCGGTGGTTGCCAGAACTGTTGATGAGAAGATCGAAGGCCGGGAGCCCGTTGCCGCCGGGATAACCAGCCTCGGCGAGGAGACGGCGGGCCTCGGCAAAGTCCGTCGTGAGAATGGCGGGCGGCTGGTAGCCGGCGGTGCCGGGAGGAGTGAATCCCGTCGCGGGCAACTGGCCGCCGCGGAGGATTTTTTCGACGATGGCGGTGCGGTCGACGGCGAGGGCGAGGGCGCGGCGGATCTTCGCGTCGTTGAGGTGCGGGCGGGTGACGTTGAGGCGGTAGAAATAGGTGTCGAGGAACGGACTGATGCGAAGCACGTCCGGCTGATCGCGGCGGTAGGCGGCGGTTTTGCCGATGGGCAGGGCCTCGGTGATGTGGAGCTGGCCGGCGCGGAAGGCGCGTTCCTCGGCCTCGACGTTGTCGAAGGAGTGAAAGTGGATCGCGCTCAGGCGCACATGGGCGGCATCCCAGTAGGTGGGGGATTTTTCAACGACGATGACCTTGTCGGGCTGCCACTCGCGCAGGACGAAGGGGCCGTTGCCCACGATGCTTTCCGGACGGGTCCACGTGCCGCCGCGGCTGTAGGGGGAGCCGGCTTTTTCGACGGCCGCGAGAGGGACGGGGAACCACACGGGATGGGTGAGCAGCGAGAGAAAGTGCGGCGTGGGATGCTCGAGGCGGATGATGAGCGTGCGATCGTCGGGTGCGGCGAAACCGACTTGGGAGAAATCGGCGAGCTGGCCCTTGTGGCAGGCCTCGGCGTTTTGCACGACGTAGAGCATCGTGGCGTAGTCGGCGCCGAGGGAGCGGGTGAGCACGCGGCGGAACGAGGCGAGGAAATCGCGGGCGGTGACCGGCGCGCCGTTGGACCAGCGGGCGTTGGCCCGAAGGTGGAAGGTGTAGGTGAGGCCGTCGGACGAAATCTCCCAGCGCTCGGCGACGCCGGGCACGGGGTGGAGGTCTGCCGGGTCCTCGGCGACGAGGCCTTCGAAGAGGGCGGCGACGACGTTGATCTCGGAGAGACCGGTGACGATGTGCGGGTCGAGTTCGGCGACGTCGGCGCCGAGGCCGCGGTGCAGGATTTGTTCGCGATTGCCGTGCTCGACGGGGGTTTCGCGGGGGCCGCAACCGGAGAGGATGACCGCCAGCAGGCCCAGCCAGGCGCAAAAAAATACCGGCGAACGAAAGCCGGTGGCGCGGCGGTTCCGAGTCATGCGGGAGAAACGGAAGCTCACTGCTTTTCGATGAGCACGACGGCGTGGGCGGCGAGGGCGAGGCCGCGACCGATGTCACCGACGCCTTCATTCGTCGTGGCCTTGAGGCCGATGGATTCCGAGGAAATGCCGGCGGAGTGGGCGAGGGCGGTTTTCATCTCGGCGATGTGGGCGTAGAGCCGGGGCTTTTCGGCGATGACGGAGATGTCGAGATTGACGATGGTGTAGCCGCGCTGGCGGAGCTGTTCGACGACGCGGCGCAGGAGAATCTGCGAATCGATGTTGACGAAGGCGGTGTCGGTGTTGGGAAAAAAATGACCGATGTCGGGCAGGCCGGCGGCGCCAAGGAGGGCATCGCACACGGCGTGGGTGATGGCATCGGCATCGGAGTGGCCCTCGAGGCCGTAGTCGGTGTCGAACTTGACGCCGCCGAGGACGAGCGGGCGCCCGGGAACGAAGCGGTGGATGTCGTAACCGTGTCCAATACGGATGGAGACCATGGGGTGTGCGATGGGCAAAGCGGGACTTTTTATGGGCGAAGGCGCGGGGGCGCGGTTGGAGGATTACGAGGCAACGGGGGGTGGAGAGAGGAGGAACTCGAGGTAGGCGAGATCCGCGGGGGTGGTGAGCTTGGGATTCGGGTGCGGATTCTCCAGCAAGGCCACGGGGTGGCGGAGAAGTTCGACGGCGGAGGCATCGTCGGTGATGCGAAGGTTGCGGGCCGCGACCTTCGCGTAAGCGCGGACGAGAAGATCGCGTTGGAAAACCTGCGGGGTTTCCATGGCCCAGAGCCGGGAGCGGTCGAGCGAGGCGAGGCGGCCTTCGCCGTGGTGGGACTTGATGGTATCGGTCACGCGATGGGCGAGGACGACGGCGCCCTCGCGGCGGACGATTTTGTGGAGGGCGACGAGTTGCTCGGGGCGCACGAGCGGACGGGCGCAGTCGTGGATGAAAACGTGGGCGATGTCGCCGGGGAGCGCGGCGAGGGCGTTCATGACCGAGTCCTGGCGTTCGCGGCCGCCGCGCACGAGGACGGAGGGCGTCGGGGCGTAGGCGGAGAGTTCGGTCATCTGGCGCTGGTCGCGGTAAACGACCACGTAGTAATCGGCGATGCCGCTGGTGATGAACGCCGCCGCGGAGTGGGCGAAGATTGGCCGGCCGGCGAGAGGCGCGAGCACCTTGTCCGTGACGGCACCCTGCATGCGACGGCCGCTGCCGGCGGCGAGCAAAATGGCGGCGGTGCGGCTCATAGCTGGAGTTGAGAGTTGAGGGCTGAGAGTTGAGAGACCGGCAGATTAGGCGGCGGCGAGTTCGGCGAGGATGGCGCGGGCGGCGGCGGCGGGGTCGGGGGCTTTGAAAATCGGCCGGCCGACAACGATGTAGCTGGCGCCGGCGCGGGCGGCGTCGGCGGGAGTCATGATGCGGGTCTGATCGTCGGCCTTGGCACCACTGGGCCGGATGCCAGGCGTGACCAGCGCGACGTTGGCGGGGAGGACGGCACGCAGCGGGGCGATTTCGAGGGGCGAGCACACGAGTCCGCGCAAACCAGAAGAAACGGCGAGCTGGCCGAGACGCACGACTTGCTTTTCAGGCGAATCGGCGGGGCCGGTTTCAGCCAAGCCGGCGGCGCTCATGGAAGTGAGGACGGTGACGCCGAGCAGGAGCAGATCGGGTGAGGCTTGCTGCTGCGCTTTCACCGCCCACTGCATCATCTCCCGGCCGCCGCAGGTGTGGAGCGTGAGCATTTTGATGGGCAGCTTGGAGACCGACTCGACGGCCTTGGCGACGGTGTTGGGGATGTCGTGGAGCTTGAGGTCGAGGAAAACATTGTAGCCGAGATCGGCGACTTCCTTGACGCAATCGGGTCCGCACGCCGTGAACATTTCGAGGCCGATTTTGGCCCAAGTGGCGGTGCCTTGGAGCTGGCGAAGCGCAGGGGCGACTTCGCGGGGCGATTGAGCGTCGAGGACGAGAATGAGGTCGCAAGGCATGGGAGCGGGCACGTAGTGATGAAAGTGAAGCAAGTAACGTTCCCGTGCGCCATTTGTTTTTTCTCCCTCCGTGCAATCAGTAGCGATCTTCTCGCCAGCCAAACTCAATCTATTCCTCGCCATCACCGGCCGGCGGGGCGACGGCTTTCACGATCTCGTGTCGGTCGCGGCGCCGCTGGCGTGGGGCGATGTGCTGCACGCGACGGCGGTGGAGAAGCCGACGGGAGGGGCAGGGGATTTTTCGCTGACGTGCGACAACCCGGCGGTGCCGGTGGATGAAACCAACCTGGTGCTGAAGGCGGCGGCGGCCTTTGCCAAGGCCACGGCGGACAGGCCGGGTGGTCGCATCGGCGCAAAGTTTTTCCTGGAGAAACGCATCCCGATGGGCGCCGGGCTCGGCGGCGGGAGCAGCAATGCGGTCGCGGCGCTGCGCGCGTTGAACCAACTCGCCGGTGGCGTGCTCGCGGAGCCGGCGCTGGCGGAGATCGCGGCGGGGCTGGGCTCGGATTGCGCGCTGTTTGTCCACGCCCGGCCGGTGGTGATGCGCGGCCGGGGTGAGCGGATTGAAGCGCTGACGACCGCGGAAGCGGCGCGGTTGCGCGGGCGCCGCGTGCTGGTGTTCAAGCCGGCCTTTGGCATCGCGACCCCCTGGGCGTATGCGCGGATGGCCTCCTTCGCCAAGGCTTCGAAGGCCGCGGTCGCGACGCCGGGCAGCTACCTGCCGGCGGCGGCGGCCGAGGCGCGGCTGGCGGCGTGGCGGGGCGAGGCGGCGGCGCCCGCGGAGGGATTGCTGTTCAATAATATGGAGGCGGCGGCATTTGGAAAATTCATCGCGCTGCCGGCGCTCCTGGCGGAGCTGCGCGGACGTTTCGGGCTGGCGCCGCGGATGAGCGGCAGCGGCAGCGCGTGTTTCGCGTTTCTGCCGGAACGTGTGGTGGCAGCCGACGTGATGGCGGCGGTGCGCGAGGCGTGGGGACCGGGGAGTTTTGCCGTCGAGACGACGTTGGCGTAAATCCGCATTGACCCGCGACGCGCAGGGCGCGTTATCGTCCGGCGCCGCCTGTCACCCCGCAGGCAGCATTTGCATGCCCTCGGAACCGCGCGCCAAAACAGAAGTGATCGTGCAAGGCATCCCCGCCTCGCAGGGCATCGCCTATGGCCGCGTTTTTGTCTTCATCCAAAGCGACGTCGAGGTGCCAAGCTACCAGGTCGAGTCGGAGAAGCGCATCGAGGAAATTGCGCGCTTCGACCAGGCGCTGCTCGTCACCCGCCAGCAGATCGCGAAGATCAAGAATGAGGTGGAGAAAAACATCGGGCCGGAGGAGGCGCTCATCTTTGATGCGCATTTGATGGTGCTCGAAGATCAGGCGCTGATCGCCGAGACCATCCGCGAATTTGAGACGACGGGGCGCAACATCGAGACCTGCTTCAACAAGGTTTCGTCACGCTACATCAAGGCGTTTTCCGAGATCGACGACGAGTATCTGCGCGAACGCGCCGGCGATATCCGCGATGTCGCGCAGCGCGTGTTGCAAAACCTGCTCGGCCAGGCGGAGAACAGCCTGAGCCGGCTGGCGGACAAGCGCGTGGTCGTGGCCAACGATATTTCCCCGTCCGATTCGGCAAGCATCGATCGCAGCGCGGCGCTGGGCATCGTCACCGACTCGGGCAGCAAGACCAGTCATGCGGTGATCGTGGCGCGGTCGATGAAGGTGCCGGCGGTCGTCGGCGTGCGAAATTTCACGAAGACGGCGCAGAACGGGGACTGGGTGATCGTGGACGGCTACGACGGCCTCGTGATCCTGAATCCGTCGGAGAGCACGCTCTTCCGCTACGGCAAGATCCGCGAGCAGAAGAAGACTTTCGAGACGCGCCTGATGGATGCGAACCGCCAGCCGGCGGTGACGCTCGACGGCGTGAGGGTTTCGCTGATGGCGAACATCGAGAAGGTGGACGAAGTTGCGCTCGTGAAGGAATACAACGCCGAGGGCGTGGGACTTTTCCGCACGGAATATCTCTACCTCAACACATCGCGCATCCCGTCCGAGGCGGAACAGGCCGTGGCCTACCGCACGGTGGCGGAGTCGCTGGCACCGCATCCGGTGGTGATCCGCACGCTCGATCTCGGCGGCGACAAGCCGATGGCGGGCAATCCGGATTTGTTTCCGAAGGAGAACAACCCGTTCATGGGTTTTCGCGCGATCCGGTTCTGCCTGGAGCACCCGGATATTTTTAAGGACCAGCTGCGCGCGATCCTGATGGCGAGCGCGCACGGCAAGGTGCACATCATGTATCCGATGATCAGCGGATCGGAGGAACTCGCCCGGGCGAAGGCGATGCTGGAGGAGTGCAAGGAGGAACTGCGGGCGCGCGGCACGGCGTTTGATGAAAAACTCGTCGCCGGCACGATGATTGAGATCCCGAGCGCAGCGGCGACGGCGGACATTCTGGCGAAGGAGTGCGATTTTTTCAGCATCGGCACGAACGATCTCATCCAATACCTGCTGGCGATCGACCGCGTGAACGACCGCATCGCGCACCTTTACGAGCCGACGCACCCGGCGGTGCTGCGCACGCTGAAGCAGATCGTTGACGAAGGGCACAAACAGAAGGTGCCGGTGACGGTGTGCGGTGAGATGGGCGGCGACCCGGTGTTGGTGCCGCTGCTGCTCGGCCTGGGCGTCGATCACCTGAGCATGACGCCGCCACTGATCCCGGCGGTGCGCTATCTCGTGCGGGCGATGACGATGAAGGATGCGAAGGCGCTGGCGAAAACCGCGCTGACGATGAGTTCGCCGAAGGAAATCTACGCGCTCTGCATCAAGTTCTACAACGAGCGGACGAAGTTGGAGTGAGCGGGTGGTGCGACGTTCGCGCGACGACGCCCAGCACGGCGGCGGTGGGCAGGAGCAAAAATATCAATGCCGCGAAACGCCCGAACAGCCGACACGCCTTGAAGCCGCGGCAAAGTGAATGAACGACTTATTTGTGGGGCTATGTTTTGTTTTCGACGGGCTGCTGACAGCCGTCACGGCGTGGCTTGCGCTCCGGCTCATTGGAGGCGCGACGAAGGGGCTGATTGAACCTCTGTTGGGCTGGGGCCTGATGGTCATCATGCTGATCGCCGGTCCCGGGGTCGTCCTTGGCCTGACGGGATTCCTCGGGCGCACGGGGTTCATGGCCGCCCATGCGGCATTGCTGGCGGTTTGCCTCGCCCTGCGGGCCCGGCAATGGCGGCTCGATCTGGCGGATGCGCGGGAATGGTTGAAGGATTTTCGCCGGGTAATCACGGGCAACGACTGGATTGCGCGGGGCTGCATCGGGCTCGCGATTCTGCTCCTCGGACTGGCGCTGCTGGCGGCGCTGGCTGAGCCGCTGGTGCATGATGCGCTGGCTTATCGCCTGCCGCGCATCGGGCTTTGGTTGAGCGAAGGTCGCATCTCGCATTTTGAAACGGCGGATGCGCGGATAAATTACATGCCGTGGGTGAGCGACCTGCTGGCAGTTTGGTTGCTGGGTGCGACGACCAGTGGCTGGTTGCTGGTAGCCTTGCCCCAGACTTTGGGTGGAGCCCTGCTGCTGGTCGCAACCATCGCGCTGGGACGTCAGGCCGGATTGAGCCGGGCGGCTTCGCTCGGGGCGGCGTTCCTGGTGCTGGGGCTGGCCAATATCGCGGTGCAGTTCACGACGGCGCAGACAGATTTGTTCGTGGCCGGGGTGCTGGCGGCGGCGTTTTGCCTTTGGCAGGGCGCGATCTTGCGCGGTCGAGGCTCGGTGGGCGGCGGGTTGGGTGCCGCGCTGGCGCTTGGCTCGAAGGGCACGGTCTTTTACGTGGCGCCGGGATTGTTCGTCGTGGTCGTTTACCTGGCGGTAAAGCATCGAATGAAGTGGAGGCAGTGGCGGCTCACTTTCATGGGGGCGGTGCTGGGCTTGGTGCTCTGGGTGGTGCCGGCTTACGGGATGAACTTCATGACTTATGGCAGTGCGTTTGGTCCGGCGGAGTCCGTGGCCATGCACCATGGTGTTTCCGACCTAGGTTGGGCCGCGCGGGCCGAGAAACTGTGGATCAACCTGCGCAGCTCGGCCGTCCAGTTGTTCGATCCGCATGCCCAACCGGTTGGGTTGCGATCCGTGGCAAAGACGACCGGCTTGAGGTTGGCCGAGGGTTTGCCCGATCGGGCCGCGACGGCGCCTTTCACCTTTCAACAAATGGACCGGCGCGCCGGCTTGGAGGAGGTGCTCAATTTGCCCAATCCCAACCCCGACATGCTGGCGGTTGGCGTGCTCCCGGTCTTGGCGTTTTTGCTGGCGGTGGCCGTGCTTGGGCTGGGCCAAAGAACTGGGAAAGGAAACGCGTTGGTTTTGGCCGGGGCATGGGCGGTGGCGGTCTATGTGTTAGCCCAACACGCCATCGTGCAGTGGCATGTCTGGGAGCTGCGGTTGATGACGCTCACGGCTCCATGGTGGGCGGTGACAGTGGCGGCTGGCCTTGAAGCATCGCCCCGCCGGTGGCGGCTGCTCGGATGGTCGATCATGTTTATGAGCGGTCTCAGCGTGCTATGGCATGTGTCGATGCGAACGCCGCAGGCAGGCTGGCAGGCACTCGCCAATCCGCAGGGAGCGCCTTCCTCTTTGGTCGAATCTTCCTGGAGGCGCTGGTCCCACGAGCTTGCGCCGAGAGGGGCCTCGATGGTCCTCGCCTTGGAAGCGAACCGGCCGATCGCGGCGTTTTTACGCCAATTCCCCGAGCGTCGCGTGACGCTGCGTGACGTCATGGCAAACGACCTCACGGTGGAGCGCATGGTGGCCGGGCAGGACGGCTGGCTGGTGACTCCCTTGTCGCAATTCCGCGGCCGCGAAGGTGCGGTTTATGCGCGAACGTGGATTAATCCCTCCTTGTCCGGCGACGGTTATGGCGTGGCGGCCTACCGCAGCTTGGCACCGGGCGAGTCGGCGGTTCCCGTATTATACCGAAACCGTCGCGCTGACACGGACACGCATGCGGGGCGCAATCTGCTGGTGCGCACCTGGGGCGCCAGGGCCGTGCAACTCGCATTCAGCAATCCGCGGTCCGAGGCGTGCCACTGGCTGGTGGTGACCGCGGCGCGCGAGTATCGAGGCGTGCTGGCCGCAGGCGGCGCGGCCACGCAGGAGATCGCGCTGCCGGCGGATGCGCTTGCGGAACTGGTGGTCTTGTTCAGATGCCCGCCGGGCGGTTTGGCGCCGGAGGTCGGGCTGGCACCCTGAATGGACGAAGGGGCTTCGCGTGCCTGAGCGTGGGCGCACGGCAGGAAAAGGATTCGTCCATGTTTTCCGAGATTGCGGCGAAAAGGGACGGTTTCATGCTGGCGCGACCTTGAAGCCTGAGACCACGGTCATCGCCTACCTTTTCACGACTTTTCCCAAGCCCACGGAAACTTTCCTGCAGCGCGAAATCATCGCCATGAAGGCCCATGGGGTGCAGATGCGGCTGTATTCGCTCTGGGGCGGCGGCGGATCCTTCCGGGGATTGCCCGTGGCGCGTTTTCCGAAATGGAAACTGCTCACGCTGTTCTGGATGATTCCCTACGAATCGTGGCGGCGACCGGAGGTGTTGAAGCAGGTGTTGCGCGGGTTGTTCACGCGACGGGCGCCGTCGTGGCTGAATTTCTGGGAGAACATGCTGGGGGCCGGCTTCGCATGCCTTTACGCGGGGCAATTCCGCAAAAACCCGCCGACGCACGTGCACGCGGCGTGGGGCGGCGCGCCGGCGACGGCGGCGTGGTTGTTGTGGCGGCTGGACGGCCACCGTTTCAGTGCGGCGGCGCATGCCTACGATATTTATGAGCACGGCGGCGACTGGTGGCTGCGCGACAAGTTGCAGCATGCGGTGTTCATCCACACCTCGACGCAGATGGCGCAACTCTCGCTCATCGAGCGCGGGTTGGAGGCGGATCGCATCCACTGCATCCGCCGCGGACTCGACCGGATGCCGACGATGAAGTCGCTGCGGGCGTCGCGCGAGCCGTTGCGTTTGCTGTGCGTGGCGCGGTTGGTGGAGAAAAAAGGCCTGCATCATCAATTGCATATTTACGCGGCCTTGAAGGCGGCGGGGGTGCCGTTTGAGGCGCGGGTCGTGGGCGAAGGGCCTTTGCGGGCTGAATTGGAACGGCTGGCGGGACAGTTGGGCGTGGCGGCGAGCGTGACGTTCACCGGCCATGTGCCGCAGCACGAGGTTTGGAGCCAGCTCGGCTGGGCGGATGCGCTCCTGCACACCGGCGTTATTGCGGTGAGTGGTGATCGCGACGGATTGCCCAACGTGATCCCCGAGGCGATGTCGATTGGCACCCTGGTCGTCACGTCACCGGCGGCGGCGACGACGGAAGCCGTTACGGATATGGTGACGGGCCTGGTGGCGCCGGTGACATCGACGGAAGCCTGGGTGGCTGGGTTGCGCCGGCTCGCGCGCGACGATGCGCTGGCCGAGGCGCTGCGCGCCGCCGCGCGCCGCTGGGTCGAGGAGAATTTCGATGCGCACAAGAATGCCGAGCGGCTGCTTGCGCAGTTCGATCGCGTGATAAACTCATGATTTACTATGATGTCACCAAGGCTGGCACCAGCGGTCACCGCTCGGGGTTGATGCGGGTGAGCGCCCGGCTCGGCGATGAGCTGCGCGCCGTGGTGACCGAGGTGCGTTGGGACGGCGGCTGGCGCGAGGCAAAGACGGGAGCGCCGGTGCAGCCACGCCGTGAAGATTGGCTGCTGACGGGCGAGCTCCTTTCGGAAGCGGAGCGGCCGGGATTGGGGGCATTTTTTGAAGCTAAGGCCTGCCGGATGGCGGGAATTTTTCACGATGCGATCCCCTTGAAGTTTCCGCAGACGACCTGGCCGCAGAGTGTCGCACGGCATCCCGGCTATCTGAAGATGCTCGCCGGGTTTGACCGGATCTGGGCGGTGTCGGAAGCGAGTCGCGCGGAGTTGCAGGGGTATTGGCGCTGGCTGGGGCTCGAGCAGGTGCCGCCGGTGGAGGTGCTCGCGCTGGGCGCCGACTTTGACGGTCAACCGCGGCGGCCGGCAAACGTGACGTCGAATCGGGCGCTACTGTGCGTGGGGATTCTGGAGCCGCGCAAGAATCAGGCGTTTTTGCTGGAGGTGTGCGATGAGCTATGGCGCGAAGGGCTGGGGTTTGAGCTGCACCTGGTTGGCCGAGTGAATCCGCATTTTGGGAAGGCAGTTGAGCGGCAGGTGAAGACGCTGCAACGCAAGCATGCCGGATTGCGGCATCACGCCGCCGCGGACGACGCGATGCTGGCGAGGCTGTTTACGGACGTGCGCGCCACGGTGTTTCCGACGCGGGCGGAAGGCTGCGGCCTGCCGCTCATCGAATCGCTCTGGCACGGGGTGCCGTGCGTTTGTAGCGATTTGCCGGTGTTGCGGGAGAACGCGAGTGGTGGCGGTTGCGTGGCGGTGCCGCTGGATGACAAGGCGGCTTGGAAGGCAGCGCTGCGGAGCTTGTTGACGGATGATGCGGAGCAGGCGCGGCTCGCAGCCAAAGCCGCGACGCGAGACCTGCCGACCTGGACTGACGCAGCGAAGACGTTGCAGGTGGGCCTGGGGACTTAACCGGGCAGGGCGGAACCGGCGCGGTCCGCCCACGGCGGTGGCGGCTCAGCCGGTTTTCTTCACCGCGTAGGCCATGGCGTCGGCGATGCGGTCGAGCTGTTCGTCGCTGTGCAGGGCGGAGATGGCCGTGCGAATGAGATCCTTGCCGGCCGGGACGGCGGGGGCGATGGACATGACGGTGAAGACGCCTTTTTCGAGGAGCGCCTTCCAGAAAGGGTAAACGCGTTCCTTGGAACCGAGGACGATCGGGACGGCCGGGGTTTCGCTATCCCAAGTATCGAGGCCGAGGCCTTTGAGCATCGCGCGATATTTACGGGTGTTTTTCCAGAGCCGCTCGTGGTGCTCGGGCTCGGTCTGCATGATTTCGAGCGCGGCCGTGGCGACGGCGGTCTGGCTGGGGGCAAGCGCGGCGCTGAAGATGGTCTGCTTGGAATTGGAGCGAAGGTATTCGATGACCTCTTTCGAAGCGGCGACGAAACCGCCGGTGCTGGCGAGGGATTTGGAAAGGCTGCCGCTGATGACGTCGACTTTGTCGTTGAGTCCGAAGTGATCGACGGTGCCGCGACCCTGGCGACCGAGAACGCCGAAGCCATGGGCGTCGTCGAGGACGGTGAAGCAATCGTGCTCCTCGGCAATGGCGGCGAGTTCGGGCAGGCGACAGATGTGGCCTTCCATCGAGTAAACGCCTTCGACGACGAGGTGCTTGGGGGCACTGGAGTTGGATGCGGCGGCGATTTCGCGCAGGTCGTCGGGACTGTTGTGGGAAAAGCGCTCGACGGTGGCCATCGAAAGCCGGATGCCATCCCAGAGGCAGGAGTGGAGATTCTTATCGGCGAAGATGACATCGCCCTTCTGCGCGAAGGAAGCGATGCTCGACATGCAGGAGAGATAGCCGGCGGCGTGAACGTGGCAGGCTTCGCGGCCAAGGAAGGCGGCGAGGCGTTCCTCGAGTTCGACGTGGTAGGCGCGGGATCCGTTGGAAGGGCGGGCGCCGGTGGGGCTGGTGCCCCACTTCAGCATGGCGGCACGACCGGCCTCGATGACCTTGGGGTGGAACGATAATCCCAGGTAGTCGTTGCTCGAAAGCATGACCATGTCGCGCCCGTCGAGCCGGATATTGGTGCCGGTCTGCGACTCCATCGCGTGGTAATACGGCGCATATTTCAGCCGCATCTTCGTCACATAGTCGTCGCGACAGCGGTTGAGAACCGCCTTTTTGTTTTTGGAGAAGAAGGTGAGCGCCATGGGAGACAGGAAAAATTGGGTGCGGGTCCGGGCGTTAGCAAACCGAAAGGCGGTTGCAGTGTTCAGCGGCGCGGGAGGGGGCGCATCCAAGTCGTGAGTTCGGCGGCGTAGTCGGTCCAGGTGCGGAAATGCCGCGCCCGCGCCGCGGCGGCGAGGCGGCGGTGTTCGTCGGGTAAAGTGAGCAAACGGTCGATCGCAGTGGCGAGGCTGGCACGGTCGACGCGATCCAGCGCGAGGCAGCCGCCGCCGCGGGCGGATTCGCCGAGGGCGCCACGATTGGAGCAGATGCAGGGTTTGCCGTGGGCGAGGCTTTCGAGCACCGGCAGGCCGAAGCCTTCCATGAGCGACGGGTAAACCGTAAAGGCGCAGGCCGCGTAGGCGGTGTCGAGGGAGGCCTCGTCAACGGCGCCATCGTAGCGCAAGGGGCGGCCGGCGGCCTGAAGAGCGCGGACGCGGTCGAGCGCGGTGCGGCCGGTTTGCGGATGGGCGAGACCGATGAGTTGGAGCGAGAAGGAGCGACCCTGCGCCCAGAGCTGTTCGCAGGCGTCGAGCAGGGCGATGTGGTTTTTGCGGCCTTCGAGACTGCCGACACTCAGGACGGTGGGAATGGAAGCGGCGTCGGAAGTGTCGCGGATGACGTGATGCTTTTCCTGGGCGAGCGGCAGGGCGATGACTGGCGGGTGATCGGAGACGCCGAGCCAGCGCCAGTAGTCGAGGAGCGTGTCGCGGGAGTCGGCGGAAACGGCGGCGATGCCGTCGAAGGCGAGCAGTTCCTGCAAATACGCGGGAAAGCGGGCGACCGTGCCGGTGGGCGTTAGCTCGGGGTATTTGAGTGCGATGGCGTCGTGGAAAAGCGCCACACGCGGTCCACTCACGGTGCCGAGCAACGTTGGGAGGGCGGCGGCAACCTTTGGGGAAAATAGTTCAGGGACGATCAGGCCCGAGGCGGAAGCGAGGAGTGAAGCACCGGAACCGGTCAGGCGGCGCCAGTGGCCGCGGAGCTGTGCGGGCCACGGCCAGGATGCGCCACGACGGGCGGCCGGCGCGGTGCTTTGGAGGTTGGTGTTTTCCCACGTTTCGAGCGGACGCCAGTGCGCCGCGGCGTGATCCCACGTGATGCCGGTGACCCCGCCTTGCTGCGCCGCGAGGGCGGCGTGCAGCTCACGCGCGACCCGCTGGATCCCGGTGCGGGCACGGGTGTGGCTGGTGTGGGTGAGATCGAGCAGCATGACAGCGACGTCACTCTTTGGCCGGTGGGAGCTGCAAGCGATAAACCTCCAGGCCGCCCCACATATTGATCGTGGTCACATGCACGGGTGCGAACTGCGCGAATACCTTTTTGGTGGAGAGATTGTCGCGACACCACGGCTCGACGATGAGGTAGGTGGGGCGGCCGAGCGCGAGGACGTGGCCGGCGAGGGTGTCGGTGAATTCGTGGATGGAGAGAAATGGCCTGGCCTGCGAGTAAGTGACGAGCGCACCGCCGAACTCGAGCGAGCCGACGTAGCTGCCAGGCGGAACGAGTGCCTCGATGCGGCGGGCAACCATGTAGTGCTCGAAGCCTTTTTGCTTCAGCCACAGGTCATGCTGTCCCCGCCCGAACCAGATGTAGTAAAAAATACTGAGCGAGAGCAGGCCGAGCAGCGCAAACTGCGTGGGGACGGTTTTAAAGAGCGGGCGCGGAAATTTGGCGACGAGCCAGGACCGCAGTTGGGCGAAACCGAGCGCGGAGAGCAGGAAGAGTGGAATGTAGCCGGGGAGCAGGAAACGCGTCCACCACCAGCGGTCGCCGCCGTGCCGCCAGAAGCAGTAGAACAGCAGGAACGCGACAAACCACGCCGCATAGAAGAGGCGTTCGCGATGCGGCCGGGTGAGGCCGAGGCCGCAGAGCAAGGCGACGGGCAGGCCCAGTTGCCAGAAGGTTTGGCCAAGATAGAATTTCAGGTGAGCGCCAAAGAGCGCTGGTTGGAGGTCGCTGCCGATATCAGAGTAGCCCGTGCGCCACGGGAGGCCAAAGACGGCCTGATTGTAGATGCCGTAGATCGCGCAGGGAACGGCGAGGTAAAGGCCGTAGCGGATGAGCTGGCGGTCGCGCATGAGCGGGAGCGCGAAGACGACGAGGTAAAGGGCGTTGGTCGGCCGCACGGCCAGACTGAAACCGAGGATGAAGGCGGAGAGGAAGAGCCGTTGGCGCCGATAGAAAAAATAAGAGCCGAGCAGACCGACGGTCGCCACGATGTCGCTCATCACCATTGTGCTACTGTAGGCCACAATGGGGAAAAAGGCCCACAGCAAGGCATACACGGCAGCCGTCCACGGCTCGGTGAGATCGCGCACGATCAGAAACATCAGCAGGCAACCGACCAGACCGCAGAGCGGCGTGACGAAGTATTCCAGATGGAGGAAACCGGCGAGTGCGAGCAGGACGGGATAACCGGGGGGATACTGTGGCACGGCGCGATCCTCGAACGGCATGTAACCCATCGGCACGGCCGCGGGGTAGGCGTCGATGGGAAGTTCGAGGGGCAGCAGCACGCGGCCCTGTTTGAGCAACTGGGCTTCCTGATAGTAGCCATACCAGTCGGTGCCCCCGATGTATTTCTGGCGGTAGGTGCAATAGACCGTGAAGGCCAGGCCCAGCACCACCGCGAGGAAAACCAGGACGGGTTGCCGGAGGAAGGACGACAGTTTGCTCATGCGCGCGTGAAGGAGACTGAGACGGAAGGTGAGGGCGCGGCCGGGCGAGGTCAGCTTATTTGAGATGCTGATCGAGCGCTTCGAAGAAGCCCCAGCCCATGTAGTCGAAGGCGATTTCAGTCCAGATCATGACCACGGCATCGTAGTCCTTGAGGTAGTTTTCCCAGTCGATCTTGGTGACGTCGCGGTTGTTGAGCTTGATGTCGGGGAGGTCGTAAACGCCGAGGGAGAAATAATAGAGCGACTCCGAGGGGCGGACGGCATTGGCGGAGTAGAGCGAATTGATCGGCATCCAGCCGAAGCTGTCGTGGACCCACAGGATGCGCGGCAGCTGGTCGGTGGGGACGGCGGTCTGCGCAACGAGCTCGGGGAAGGGCGTGGGATGTTCGTAAGGCGTGCTGCGCAGCAGGTTCATCAGGCTGAGGAGATCGTTGTCCTCCATGCGCGGTGAGTTGGGCAGCAGGGTCTTGATTTTCAGCTCGGGGATCGGGTGGCGCAGGTGCGGGTTGAGCTCGGCGCGGAGTTCGTTGAGCACGAGGTAAACCGAGTAATAGCTCCAGTGCGTGCCCGCGCGGGAGAAGAGATTGTCGGGCATCGTCTTTTTCCAATCCCGGTAGCGCGCCGGGCCATCGTAGAGATTGATGCCGTATTCCTTGAATAGAGGCCGGGCGCGCTCGAAGTTGGTGGTGACCGCATCGGGGCGGCGGCCGGCGAAATAGACGGCGGGCGCGTGCTCGGGGTAAATCTCCACCTTGCTGGGAGCGATGATGAGGCGGAAGGGAATGCCGCGGCGGGCGAGTTTGTCCTGCACGGAACGGATGCGGGCGAGGGAGGTGCGCAACTGGGCCTCGGTTTGGGTGCCGGGCTCGACGGAGTAGCGGATGTAGTGGTGCTCGTAGAGCCAGTCGCCCGGACCGGCGACGACGCGGGTGCCTTGCTCGCGCACGGCGGTTTCGCGGAAGAGCGCGTAGTTGACGTGGTTGTCGAGCCGCACCCAAAAGTTGCGCAGCCCGACGCGGCTGTTGAACCACGTGTCGACGCCACGGAACGTCGCGCCACTGAGCAAAGCATCGAGACTCCAGGGCGGGGTGGGCGTCTCGGTGGTGACGCCGCGCAGCTTGGCCCCGACAGGCAGGATCGGCACGAAGGTTTGGATGCCGACGAACCACAGGAGGCCGACGAAGCCGAAGGCGAGGAGGAGTTTGGACCGGCTTTTCATGGCAGGCGCATCAAAAGCGGAAATAGATGAAAGGGTTGTAGCTCTGGTTGGCGAGGGCCGCACTCGCGAGCAGCAGACAGAGCAGGCCGATCAGCACACGGAGGATGGCGTGACGGGCGTTGACGGGAACGGCGGCATCCCAGCCGCGGGCGCGCCACCAGTTTTCGGGCATGAAACTGAAGAACGCGGCGAACCCCAGGACAAACCAAGTGCGATGGCCGATAAGATCGGGCCAGAGCAGAGGCAGGTTGGTGGACGGTTCCGACCAAGTGGACCAGGCGAAGAGGCGCTGGATGAAAAGGATGGCGCCCTCGAGGGTCTCGGCACGGAAGAAAATCCAGCCGAGTGCGACCAAGGCGAAGGTGAGCAAGGTGGCGAGGACGGGCGGGATGCGGGCGAGGCGTTTTTGGCCGATGCCTTTTTCGAGCGTGAGCAGCGAACCGTGATAGCCGCCCCAGAAAAGGAAGTTCCAACTGGCGCCGTGCCAGAAACCGGAGACGAGGAAGACGAGCCAGAGGTTGAGCTTGGCGCGGGCGGCGGAGACGCGGTTGCCGCCGAGCGGGATGTAGAGGTAGTCCCGCATGAAATTGGACAGCGAGATGTGCCAGCGGCGCCAGAACTCGGTGATCGAACGCGACGTGTAGGGGCGCTCGAAGTTCTCCATGAAATCGAAGCCCATCATGCGGCCGAGGCCGATCGCCATGTCGGAGTAGCCGGAGAAATCGAAGTAGATCTGGAAGGTGTAGCAGAGAATGCCGACCCACGCGTAGGGCATCGGCAGCGTGTGAAGGTCCTGGGCGAAAACCTTGTCGGCAGTGGCGCCAAGCGGGTTGGCGATGAGGACTTTTCGACCGAGACCGAGGAGGAAGCGCCAGAGGCCGGAGAGGAAGCGATCGAGCGTATAGTCGCGGCGTTCGATTTGATCGGCGATATCGTGATAACGGATGATGGGGCCCGCGATGAGCTGCGGGAAAAGCGCGACGAAGAGCAGATAGTCGAGGAGGTTGCGGGCGGGACGGGTGGTGCCGCGGTAGACGTCGACGAGGTAGCTGATTTTCTGGAACGTGAAGAACGAGATGCCGAGCGGCAGCGCGACCTTGGTCCAGACCACGCTGCCCTGATGTAGCCAGGCGAGGGTGCCGTTGAGCTGATCGACGAAGAAATTGCTGTATTTGAAATACAGCAGCATGCCGATGTAGGAGGTCAGACCGAGGATGAGGACGCCGCGACGGGCGCCAGTGCGCTCCCGGGGAATGCGCGCGAGCCAGAGGCTGAGGGCGTAGCCAAAGAGGCTGAAAGCGATCAGCATGCCGGCGAAAATCGGCTCGCCCCAGGTGTAAAAGACCAGACTGCCGAGGAGGGCGACCGCGTTGCGGTGTTTCACTGGCGCCAGGTAATAGAGCGCGAGGAAAACCGGCAGGAAGGCGTAGAGAAAAAGAAGCGAACTGAAAACCATGGGCGGGGCAGATTTAAGCGTGCCCTTGGCGGTGAAGAGTGAAGCGGTTGAGCGTCAAAATGAGCGGTTAAAATTTAGAAAATCCGGAGGGCGGGCGAGGAAAAAGTCGGGGCCGCGCGTGAACGGGTCGGAGATGGAACCCGCTATTCCCCGCTCAAAAATAAGCGATGCTTTCGAGCCGGCGACGGTAGCGGGCGCCGATGACGGCGGGCGCGAAGCGGGCGGCGATGGTGGCGCGGGCGGCGGCGCCGAGGCGGGCGGCGAGCGCGCGATCGCCGTGGAGGCGGCGCATGTGCTCGGCGGCGTGATCGACGTCGGCCTCGGCCCAGGTCTGGCCCTTACCGTAGGGGCCGTGGTTGCGGTCGAGGGTGACGAGATGGTTGCGGACGGGACAGCCGTTTTCCGGCGTGAGATATTCGGCGGTCGCAGACCAATCGGTGGCGATGACGGGTTTGCCGAGATGCATGCACTCCGCCACGGCGAGGCCGAATCCCTCGGAACGATGCAGCGAGACGTAGCAATCGCAGGCGGCTTGAAGGGCGTAGAGGTCGGTGCGCGAGAGGGTTTCAGTCAGGAAAACGGTGCCGGGCAGGTCGGCGACGGCGGCCTGGAGGGCGGCGAGGTCGGCTTCGTTGCCGCGGATGTTGTGGACCTTGAGCACGAGGGCGGCACCGGCGTGCGCGAGGCCGGAGCGGCGGAAGGCCTCGATGGCGGCGCGGGGATTTTTGCGCTCGGAGTAGGAGTTGAGATCGTAGAGGACGAGGAAGAGGAATTTTCCGGACGGGAGATTGAAGCGGGCGCGAACGTCGCCGGCGGGCGATTCGAAGGCGATGGCGTGTGGCATCGTGAGCACGGGGAGCGGGACTTTTTGCGCGATGGCTTCGCGCACGAAATCGCTCGGGCACCAGATCTCGTCGAAGTAGGCGCAGGCGGGCACCCATGAGTCGGGAAATTCGGGGAGCTCCCAAGCCCAGTAGGCGATGTTGTATTTGCCCGTGCGAAAACCGTCGCCGTGGTGATGATCGAGGTCCCGCGAAGCGGGCGGATCGAGGTGGACGACGTTGATGGCGTGAGGATTGCCGGCCTGCAGGCGGGCGGCATAAGTCTGGTCGCCGAGGCGGTTTTTGCAGTGGAGCTTGAGGTTGACCAGCGCGACGGGGAGCTGCGTGGCATCGGCGGCGCGGACCATGCAGCGGGCGGATTCGCCGATCCCGAGATCCGCGGTCAAAAAGCCGGCGATGTTGAGCCCGAGGTGAGTGTGGCGGCGGGCGAAGGCGGCGGAGTAAGGGGCGTTGCGATTGGCAAAATCAAAAATCACTTCGCCGGCGGCGGTCTCGAGCGTGGCGATGCGCAGCTGGCGGTTTTTGGCCTGCGCGCGGAAACGCTGGCAGGCGGACCAACCGGTGAGCCGCCCGAGCCATGCGAGCAAGTTGGTGAGACCGACGCCAGTAAGCGAGAGCGTGAGCGCGGCGTCGGATTTGACGGACGTGGGCTGCAGCGTGAAGCGCAGGTCAAACGGACCGGGCGCAGGGGCGTTGAGCGTGGCGACGGTGCGGCCGTTGAGCCGACAGGTGAGTCCGGGCGGAGTTGCTTCGAGGCCGCGAGCGTCGGGGTGAGGGCGGTATTCGCCGCGGAGAATGACTTCCAGGGGCGCGTCGACGGACGGCAGGCGCAGCGTCGCGGTTTCTCGCAGCCAGGTTGAATCCGTGGCAAAGTCGTCGAAAAACAGTCCCTCATGACGGATGAATCGCGACGCGGCGGCGCGGCCAGAGGAGGGGTTTTCAACGGAACGCATGCGGATGGATGGGCGGAGGAGGGTTAGCGGCCGGGTTAGCCTTGGCAAAACATTATCCGGAGGGTTCCATGGCTGACCCCATGGAATCCGCCGAATACCACAAGATGGCCGTCGCCGAGGACGGCATGTGGTATTATCGCGCGCTGCATGCGCATCTCGGGCGCGAACTGGCGGCGCGATTACCGGTGGGGCCGGCGCGCATTCTCGATGCCGGTTGCGGCACGGGCGGACTCATCCGGAGATTGACGACGCGGCGGCCGGAGTGGACTTGGACAGGGGTCGACGTGGAACCGCTGGCGTGCGAGCTGGCGCGGAAATCAGGGGCGAAGGATGTGCGCGAGGCATCGGTCACGGCGTTGCCGTTTGGTGAGGGAGAGTTTGATGCGGTGGTGTCCGCGGATGTGCTTTACCATCTGGACGACGATGAAGCGGCGTTGCGGGAGATGTTTCGCGTGCTGCGGCCGGGCGGCGTGGCGGTGATCAATGTGCCGGCGCATCGCTGGCTGTGGTCCTACCACGATGTCGCCGTGCATGGCCGGCGGCGCTACGTGCGGAGCGAACTGGCGGGAAAACTTGCGCGCGCGGGCTTGAGGGCGTTGCGGCTGACGCATTGGAACACGGTCTTGCTGCCGGTCATCGTGGCGCGGCGCAAACTCCTGCCAGCGCCGACTGATGGCAGTGACGTGAAGCTGTCGGCGCCATGGGTGGAAAACGCACTGACGGCGGTCTTGGCGGGCGAGGCGGCCTGGGTGCGGGCGGTGGGCAATCTGCCGGTGGGCAGTTCCATTTTGGCGGTTGCGCGACGATAAGTATTCCGCCGCACTCCATGCTGATTTGCACTGTCCGGCGCTGTCGCACTAACCCTGCTCCATGATATATCTGTCAGTTTCATTTGGCCTGTTGCTTCACCTGCTTTTCTGGGGCATTGGCCTGGCCTTGCTCGTGACGCCGGCACGCTGGCGCAGGTATTGGCCGGTGTGGATCGCCCCTTGCGGCATTGCGTTGCAATCCGCGGTCGTGTGGCTCGGTGCGCACACGACGCTGGCCGGCACGGATGTCTATGCCTGGCCGACGGAGGTGCTGCCGGCCGCCTTGCTGGCGTGGGGATTGATCCAGCGGGGAGTTTTTCGAAGCGGGCGTGAATTGAAAGCTTTCACGGGCCTTGGCATCATCATGGCGGTATGCCTGCTGCTCCTGACCCTGCCATTGTCGCGGGTGAGCAAGATGCTGACCACGGCCTCGATCGGCAGCTGTGATGCGGCGGATTATGCCGCGGGTGCGCGGGTGTTTCAGGAATTTGCGAGTAACGACCGGAGTGGATTTATCGGGCTGACGGAAGTGGTGCAGGTGGCATCCGCGGATAATTTTTTCGATTTCTGGCTGAAGCTGAATCATTTCACGCCGTCGGCCCTGATTGCATTCAACGGGTCGGTTTTCGGCCTTGTGCCGCACGAAGTCACCGGGCTGCTGACGGTCGTGCTGCTCGTCATGGGATTGCCGATGGTCTACTGGCTGGCGCGATCGACGATGGGTTTGGGGCGCGGCGCGAGCGGCTGGCTCACGTTGCTCTACGGGATCAGTCCGATCACCTGGTATGCGACGTATCACGTCTCGCCCGGTCAATTACTCGCGGCCCAGGCGATCGCGTTGTTGACGTGGGCGGGGGTCGCCATGTGGAAGGAGCGCGACGCGTGCCGGAGCGGGCTGGCTTATGCGGGACTGCTGGTGGTGGCGTTTGGGATTATCTGGGGCGCCTACAATTTCATTGTGATTGTGTGCCTGGTGCCGGTGGTTGGGTGTGTCGCCGGCTGGTCGTGGCCGGGTCGGCAATTTGGAAAATTGGTCCGTTGGCTGTGCTGGATACTGGTGCCGCTTGGAGTAAGCGGGTTGTTTTATTTTGAGCGGGCGACGGGACTGGTGGAGCGGTTTTTGCTATTTCAACAGTATGACTTCGGCTGGAAAATTTCACCGCTGAGGCCGGAAGGCTGGCTTGGGATGGTCGATGGCCGCGGACCGAGGCCGCTGGGCGAATTTACCGGGCCGTGGTCGTGGGTGCTGGGCGGTGCGGTGCTGACGATGTTGATCGCGGCCTGTGTCCTGTCGTGGACGAAACGGCGCCGGCAGACATGGCAGGTCGTGGCCTTTCTCCTGCCGGTGATGGGTGGCTACGCCTATTTGCAGTGGCGGGGGATTCAGCTGGGCAACAACGCGAGCTACGATGCCTACAAACTTTTCTCCGTGTTTTACCCGGTGCTGCTGGTCGCGTTATGTCACTGGCTGGTCTGGTTGAAGGATCGCAGTTCACTGCTGCGCGGGCTGGTCCTCGTGATGATCGGGATCGTCACGATGCTGAACCTGCGTGCGGCCTACCTGTTTTCCGAACGCGTGGAGTCCACGCAACTCGTGGTGGACAAGGACATCGTGGCCACCGGTGAAGTGGAGACGTTGGATCAGGTTCGCTCGATGAATATCATGGTGCCGGATTTTTGGGCACGGTTGTGGGTCAACGCCTTCATGCTGCGGAAGGAACAATATTTTCCGACGCACAGCTACGAGGGCCGGCTCGATACGGCCTTGAAGGGCGAGTGGGATTTCAACGGTGGCATGCTGCAGGTCAAAATGCCGGGTCCGGACTGCAAGGTGGTGAATGGGCGCTTCTCGTTGCTGCGAACCGACAGCCCGTATTTTATCCGCGCCCGGCTGGGTGACGGTTGGTATGGCACGGAGCGGCTTCGCGGCCGGCAGACGGTGCTGTGGAATTGGAGCAAAGGCGAAGCGGCGATTGAATTGGAAAACCCGCATGACCGGCCGCTGAAGGTGACGTTGCGCTTTATGGCACGCAGCCTGATCAAGCGAGATGTGCAGGTGTGGATGGGCGGGCGGCATTTACGGACCATGCAAGTGGGCACGGAGTTGCAGCCGATGGGGACGCTGCCGATCTATGTTCCGCCGGGTAAGGTCACGTTGTGGCTGCGTTCCAGCCTGCCGCCGACGCGGGCGAGCGAACTGGACGAGCGCTTGCTTGGTTTTGCAGCTTATTCCATCGTGGTTGATGTGCGGCCGGATGATGAACTGATGGAGTTCAGCTACTGAGCCATTTCATTTCAAAATTCATGCCCAAAGTTCCGTCACTCCGTCCGGTTTATGCAGGCAAGCGCGTGTTGATCACGGGCGGCCTGGGTTTCATTGGATCAAATCTGGCCCGTGCGTTGGTCAAACTCGGAGCCGAAGTGACGGTGGTGGACTGCCTGATCCCGGAGTATGGCGGCAACATGCGCAATCTCGCCGGCGTGGCGCGTCGCCTTCACGTCAATATTTCGGATGTGCGGGACCACCACAGCCTGCCTCAGGCGATGCGCGGGCAGCATTTTCTTTTCAACCTGGCCGGACAGACGAGCCATATGGACTCGATGACGGATCCGCAGACGGATTTGGAGATCAACTGCCGGGCGCAACTGTCGATTCTCGAAGCCTGCCGGCTGCATAATCCGGCCATCCGCATCGTGTTTGCGAGCACGCGACAGATTTATGGCAGGCCGGATGCGCTGCCGGTGAGTGAAAAACACCCGCTGCGTCCCGTGGACGTGAATGGAATCAATAAAATCGCAGGTGAGTCGTTTCATCTGCTCTACAATCGCGTGCACGGGATTCGCAGCACGGCCTTGCGGCTGACGAATACCATCGGTCCCCGCATGCGGGTGAAGGATGCCCGGCAGACGTTCGTCGGCGTGTGGATCCGGCGCATCCTGGAGCGGCAGCCGTTCGAAGTCTGGGGTGGTGAGCAGTTGCGTGACTTCACTTATGTGGATGATGCGGTGGAGGCCTTTTTGCTGGCGGCGGCCCGGCCGGAAGCGGAAGGCGAAGTCTTTAACCTGGGCGGACCGCCGCCGGTGACATTGCAGGAGCTGGCGGAATTGCTCGTGGCCGTGAATGGCGGGGGCAAGTTCACGGTGAAGAAATTTCCCGGCGATCGGAGGAAGATCGATATCGGCGATTTTTATGCCGACCACAGCCTGATCACGGAAAAGCTGGGCTGGCGTCCGCGAGTGAGTGTGCGCACGGCGCTGGCCCGCACACTGGCCTACTACCGCAAGGAACTTTCGCACTATGTCTGAGAAAATCCTGCTCACCGCGGACCCGAAAGCGGGCTACCTGGCCCATGCCGCCGAAATCCGCGCGGCGATGGAGCGCGTGCTGGCGAGCGGGTATTATATTCTGGGTCCGGAGGTGGCGGCGTTTGAGCAGGAGTTTGCCGCCTATCATGGCGGCGGAGAAGTAGTCACGGTGGCGAACGGCACTGATGCGCTTGAACTGGCTTTGGGCGCGCTGGGCGTGAAGTCCGGTGATCTTGTGGCGACAGTGGCGAACACGGTCTCAGCGACAGCGGCGGCGATCCAGCAGGCGGGGGCACGGGCGGTCTATGTGGAGGTGGATCCGGCTACGCTGGTCATGTCGCCCAAGGCACTGGAACAGGTTTTGCAACGGCACGACGGGGCAATCAAAGCGGTGGTGCCGGTGCATCTTTATGGGCACCCGGCGGACATGGTGGCGATCACGGCACTGGCGCAACGGCACGGCGCCAAAGTGCTGGAAGATTGTGCACAGTCCCATGGTGCGCTGGTGGCGGGACGCAAAGCCGGGACGTGGGGCGATGCTGCGGCGTATAGTTTTTATCCGACAAAAAATCTCGGCGCACTGGGGGACGGTGGCGCGGTTTACACCCGTGATACGGCGGTCGCAGAACGGGTCCGGCTGTTGCGACAATACGGCTGGCGCCAGCGCTATGTGAGCGAAATCCCGGGACGCAACAGCCGGCTCGACGAAGTGCAGGCGGCGGTGCTGCGCGTGAAACTGGTCCATCTCGAGACGGAGAATGCCCGCCGACGGGAACTCGCGGGACGCTATTTGACGAAGCTGGCGGGCAGCGGACTGACGTTGCCTGTGATTGCCGCGGCTGTCGTGCCAGTGTGGCATCAATTTACCGTGCGGAGTGAGCGCCGCGATGCGTTGAACGCCCATCTCGCCGCGCGCGGCATTCGGTGCGGCGTGCTGTATCCGACGCCGTTGCACCGCCAGCCAGCGTATGCCGATGGCTCGGTGCAACTGCCGGTAACGGAAAAGGCCTGCAACGAGGTGCTGTGTCTGCCGGTGCATCCGGGGATGGATGCCGCCGACGTTGACAGGGTTTGTGCCGAGATTCTTCGTTGGACCGCTGTATGACCGCCAACGACCCCGCGCTCAGCTTTGTCATCCCGCTGTATAACAGCGCGGAGACGATCGCGACTTTGGTGCGGGAGATTGAATCGTTCTCGATCGAAGGTGGGCATGAAATCGTGCTCGTGAACGATGGCAGCCGCGATGCCACGGCGGAGGTTTGTCGCGAGCTGGTGCGCACGGCGCGCGTGCCGATCATCTTTGTTAATCACGCGCGGAATTTCGGTGAGCACAATGCCGTCCTCTCCGGCTGGCGGCACGCCCGTGGCGCTCACATCGTCAACCTCGACGATGACGGACAAAATCCGCCGGCGGAGGCGGTGCGAATGTGGCGCCATGCGCAGCAACACAAACTCGATGTGGTGTTTGGCCACTATGCGGTGAAGCAGCACGCGCCGTGGCGCAACCTGGGGAGCTGGTTCACGAATCGCATGACCGATCTGGCGCTGGACAAGCCGGCGGGATTTTATCTTTCGAGCTTCCGGTGCGTGTCGGCGTTTGTGGCCAAGGAAGTGGCGGGCCATACCGGACCATTTCCATATATCGACGGACTGATTTTGCAGGTCACGCAGCGGATTGGATCGGTGGAAGTGGCACATGCGGCCCGGCAGGCCGGGCAGAGCGGCTACACGATGCGGCGATTGCTGCGGCTCTGGTTGAGCGCCTGGGTTAATTTCTCGGTCCTGCCGCTGCGGGTGGCGACGCTGCTTGGGGTGGTGATGGCGCTCGCGGGCCTGGTGGGTTTCGGAGTCGTCGTGTGGTTGCGCCTGACTCATCAGGGCCCGGCGTTCGGCTGGGGCTCGCTGATGGCGGCTTTGCTGGTTTTCTCGGGCACGCAGCTTTTGATCCTCGGACTGATTGGGGAATACATCGGCCGGATGTTTATCACCATCAACCAGCGGCCGCAGTCGCTCGTGCGCGAAGTGCTGCGCAGCGAAGCAGCGCCGGGCAGCTGAGCCGTTCAGGTCCCGAGCAATTGGTCCCAACGGGTGATTTCGGCCGCAATGGCGGCGTCGACCCCGGCACGCGCCGCGGTCGGTGCGGTGCGGCACAAACCGAGCCAATAAGCGAGGAGACCGAGAGGCATGGTGGCGTCGAGCGGGAGGCCGGGGCGGCCCCAGTCGGATTCGAGGTGCTGGGTGCTCCACGCGGACGCGGAAAGCGCGGCGATTTCGCGGCGCCAGCGCAGGGTGAGGCGCCGGCTGTTTTGTTCGTCGTGAAGTTTGCGGCCGGGTGACGAGCTGACATGATGGCGCACGATGCTGCGAAGGGCAACGGCGTTGGTGCGGCCGCTTGCGTTGGCTTTGAAACAAAGATCGATATCTTCGCCGCCGTTGCTGAAGCCTTCGTCGAATCCATCCAGTTCGAGCCAGAGCGAGCGATCAAGCAGCATGCAGGCTCCGGTGAGCGCCGGCACGAGGCGATAACCGGGGGCGAGCGAGGACAGAAGCGGGCGCTCAGTGTCATGGACGGGTTTCCCCTTGGCGTTGAAGTTGATGCCCGTGTGATCAATGGCGCCGGTGCGGGTGTTGTGCTGGATGTTGCCGATGAGACCGGCGCGAGGGCTGAGGCGACGATGAACCGTGAGCATGGGCTCCAGCCAGCCGGGAAGGAGCACGAGGTCGTTGTTGAGCAGAACGAGAAGACTGCCTTGCGCGAGGGCGGCGCCGCGGTTGTTGGCGCCGGCGTAGCCGAGATTGCGATCGTTGAGGACGACGCGAAAAGGTGCAGGGAGAGTGGCCAGCCATTCGCGGGTGCCATCGGTGCTGCCATCGTCAACGAGGATGATTTCGTGGCAGAGCGCAGGCGGCAGGGTGGCCTGCAGGGTGCGCACGCACTCCCGCGTATGCGCGAGGCAGTTGTAGAGCGGGATGATGAACGAGACCTGCATAGTTCAGGCAGGCAGAATACGCAGGGAAAGAAAAATGACTGCGAGCCGCCTTGGATCTTGGGCGGAACTAATGCTTTCAGTGTAGCGCAAAGTAAGACGGTTTTCCCCGGGGCGTAGTGAAAACGAGATAGAAAGGGTTTCCTTATGATTTACGCGGCCGAAGGCATGCCGGAGGAGACGTGTATCGTTCAACTCAAGGGTAAGAATTTGTTGCTCCGAATAAGTCAGCGCTTCTGCAATAAAACGGACGGTCCGTTCGCTGGGTGAAGCCAGCAGGAGAGTGGTCATCGGAGCAAATCCCCAGTGGAACTCAGGTAAGAAAGCTTCGGGCACGGGGCCTTCGGCCGGGCCCCAGCCTTCGCTGACCGTGAAGCCGGCAAAGGGTTCGCCTAACGAGCTGGCAGGCCCCGGCAGTCCGTTCTTCGGAATCTCTCGAATGTTGCACGCGGTGCTGGTGGGGGCAGCATCGAGAGCTGAAGCGTCGGCGAGCCGACCATGACTGGATGCGAGTTGTTCGAGGTAGGGGAGCAATGCTCTTGGGACACGACTCCAGTCCTGGGCGGTGCTGTAACGAAGGGCGTTGCCATGGTAACGAATGGGGATTTGTCGCAAGTGGGCAACGGGCGGACAAACCGTCGCGAAAAATAATTCAGGATTTTCGGCGAGCAACTGATACCCGAGTCGGTAGTGCACATCGAGTCCGGCGGCGGCGCGACCGCGACTGATGCGTTGCAGCTCCGCGCATACCACGCGCAGCACTTGATGTTGAGGCGAACGCAAGGCGAGGTGGGCGAGACAATACGCGCTGGGCAGCGGGAGATCGGCAATGGGCGCCGTGCCGCGATAGAGTGCATGGCTGCCCTTGCCGGCGACCAAGGTGGGGTCGAGTGCGAGTTCCTTGGGGATGAAAATTTTTCGGGTAGAGGAAGCGGTCTTGCGGCAATGACGCAGGCGAAGGATGGGATTGAAAACTGAAATGTCATCCGCCGTGGTCGTGTAGTAGTCGAGTAAAGGGAGGCTGACCGGTTGGACAAAGCCGGCGTGTCGCAGGGAATCCTCCAGCGCTCCGCGGTCGGGGCCGACTAAGATTTCATCGGCGTCGAGCAGGAGAATCCAGTCGGCGTTATAGGCTTGGGCGGCGAGACGGGTCAGGTAATTGCTGCGCAGTTGCTGGAGATTACCAAAGGAGTCGTCTTGGAAAAGAGTAAGTGGCAGACCCTCGGACTGGAGGGAACCCAGGATTTCGCGGGTGCCGTCGGTGCTTTCGTGATCGAAGATGAGGTGATGGTCTACCCAAGCGTGGGTATGGCGAACGAAGGCCTCGATAATATCGGCCTCATTTTTTACGACGGAAACGGCGACCAGACGCATGGCGGCAGTGTGTGCAAGCCGCGACAGAAGCAGAGCCAAAACTACCGGCTGAGCTTAGGACAGCAGGCGCTTCAGGTATTCGCCGTAGGAGGATTTGCCGAGGCGCTTGATGTTGGCCTCGAGGCCGGCGCGGTCGATCCAGCGCTGTTTGTAGGCGATTTCCTCGAGGCAGGCGATTTTCAGGCCGGTGCGATTTTCGAGGACGTGCACAAATTGTGCGGCTTCGATGAGCGAGTCGTGCGTGCCGGTATCGAGCCAGGCGGTGCCGCGCCCCAGGAGTTCGACGTGCAAGGCGCCGCGATCGAGGTAGAGGCGGTTGAGGTCGGTGATTTCCAGTTCGCCACGCTTCGACGGCTTGAGGCCGCGGGCCAGGGCGACGACGGATTCGTCGTAAAAGTAGAGGCCGGGGACGGCGTAGTTGGATTTTGGCTGGGCGGGCTTTTCCTCCAGGGAGAGAACACGGCCGTCGGACGCGAATTCGACGACGCCGTAGGAGGAAGGTTGGGCGACGTGATAGCCGAAAATAGTGGCACCCGTGGCGCGGGCTCCGGCTTCAGCGAGGGAATTCACAAATTCGGCGCCGTAGAAGAGGTTGTCGCCGAGGACGAGGGCGGAGGGCTCGCGGCCGGTGAGGAAGCCGGTGTCTTGCGCGATGTGGAAGGCTTGAGCGAGGCCGTCGGGGCTGGGTTGCTCGGCGTAGGAGAGCTTGAGGCCAAGGTTGGCGCCGTCACCGAGGAGTTTGCGGAAGAGCGGAAGGTCGGTGGGGGTGGAGATGACGAGGATCTCGCGGATGCCGGCCAGCATCAGGACCGACAGCGGGTAGTAGATCATCGGCTTGTCGTAAACCGGCATGAGCTGCTTCGAGACGGCAATGGTCAGAGGGTAAAGCCGGGTGCCGGAGCCGCCGGCGAGGATGATGCCTTTACGATTCATGGAAGAGAATTGGCGGAGGAAAAAATGAGATGAACAGGACTGGAGGCAGGCGGGATTTATTTAGAGGTCCCGAGGCGTTCGCGGGCGTATTTTTTGGCGGTGATGTCGGCCGCCCATTGGCGGTGGGCGAGATACCAGTCGACCGTTTTGGCGATGCCGGTGGTGAAGTTTTCCTGCGGGGCCCAACCGAGTTCGGTCTGGAGCTTTTTGCAGTCGATGGCGTAGCGGCGGTCGTGACCGGGGCGGTCGGCGACGTAGGTGATTTGAGTCGTGTAGGATTTGCCGTCGGCGCGAGGGGATTTTTTGTCGAGGAGGGCGCAGATGGTGTTAACGATCTCGATGTTCGGTTTTTCGTTCAGGCCGCCGATGTTGTAGGTCTCGCCGAGGCGGCCTTTTTGCAGGACGCGCCAGATAGCGGTGGCGTGATCCTCGACGTAGAGCCAGTCGCGGATTTGCATGCCATCGCCGTAGACGGGGAGGTTTTTGCCCTCGAGGGCGTTGAGAATCATCAAGGGGATGAGCTTCTCAGGGAAATGGTAGGGACCGTAGTTGTTCGAGCAGTTGGTCGTGAGCGTGGGAAAATGATAGGTGTGCTGGAACGAGCGGACCAAGTGATCGCTGGCGGCCTTCGAAGCGGCGTAGGGCGAGTTGGGCGCGAAGGGCGTTTCCTCGGTGAAGGCGGGGTCGGTGAGGGAGAGGGTGCCGTAAACCTCGTCGGTGGAAACGTGGAGGAAGCGAAAGGCGGCTTTGCGGGGCTCGGGCAACTTTGCCCAGTAGAGGCGGGCGCAGTTGAGGAGGCGGAGGGTGCCGACGACGTTGGTCTGGATAAAGGGCTCGGGAGAATCGATGGAGCGGTCGACGTGGGACTCGGCGGCAAAATTGACGATGGCGTCGATGGCGTGCTCGGTGAGGAGGCGGGTGACCAGCGCGGTGTCACCGATGTCGCCATGGACAAAAACATAGCGGGGATCGTGCGCGAGATCGGCGAGGTTGGCGGGGTTGCCGGCGTAGGTGAGCGCGTCGAGGTTGACGAGCTTCGCGAGGGGCGAACCCTTTTCCGTGAGGCGCTGGCGGATGAAGTTGCTGCCGATGAAGCCGGCGCCGCCGGTGACGAGGAGGTTCATGGAAAATCAGGAAGTGCGCTGCCAGTTACTGAGATCGCGGGCGATGGCCTCATGCACCTCGGTCATACGGATGCCGGTCGCGGCGAGCTTGGTGGAGTTCATCACACAGTTGGAGCGGGGCGTTTTGGCGGCGAGGTTCATGAACTCGGTCTCGTCCTTGAAGAACGTGAATTCCTTGGTGCAGACGCCGCTTTGGCGGATGAGGTCGACGACTTCGCGAGTCGTGACCTGGCCGGGGTTGGTGATGTTGTAGAACCCGAAGGGCACGCGCTTTTCCCAGCAGGCGAAAGTGGCGGCGACAAACTCGTGGAGTTGGGAGATGGAGTTGGCGGCTTCCAGCAAGCGCTGATAGCGCATGAGTTTGGTCAGGTAATTGCGCGGTGAATCGACGTGGTCGAAAGGAATGCGCAGGCGCCAGACGTAGACATCGGGCCGACCGGCGAGGGTTTCTTCACCGAGGGCCTTGGTGCCGCTGTAAAACGAGCAGTTATTGGTGCGGAAGGTGAAGTTTGGGGTGTCAGTTTCGGTGAAACCGGTGCCATCCGGACGTGCACCGGTGTAGATGCAGCCGGAGGAAACATGGCCCCACGGCACACCGGCGGCGGTGCACGCCTCGGCGATGCGGCCGGGGAGGACAGCGTTGCCGAAGAGACACTCGGCCTTGTGCAATTCGCACGCGTCGACGTTGGGTTTGCCGGTGTAGCCGGCGGCGTTGATCAGGAAGGCGGGTTTTTCCCGACGGAGGAGCTCGGTGAGCGCTGCGGTCTGCGTGTAGTCGAAATCCGCCCGGCGCAGGTTGCGAAAAGGGATATTTTTGCGCTGTAGCAGGGCCTGATAGGCCGAGCCTACATAACCGGAGCCTCCCAGTAGATAGATCATAAAGGGCAAACGAGATAGGTCGGCCCGCAATAGGTCAATGCGGTGTTTTCGCGGGCGAATCGCTATTTGCGATGATAGTCACCCCGGCTGAAATATTTTTCGAGCCAGACATAGGCACAGATGAAAAAATACCGGCTGCCCATTTCGCTGATCTTTAGCTTTGGCACCCCATGCTTTCGATTTTGCCATGAGATGGGTGTCACGGTCCATGAGTAGCCCCGGACGATGGCTTTAAGGGGAATCTCGACGGTGAGGTTAAAGTGCGGCGACAAGTAAGGCCGGCAGCCGTCAATCACTGTGCGGCGATAGGCCTTAAAAGCGTTGGTGGTGTCATTCAATCGGATGTTGAACCCGACGCGCACGAGGAAATTGGCGAGCCGGTTGACAAAGAGTTTTACGCGCGGGTAGTCGATGACCTTGCCGCCTTTGACGAACCGGCTGCCGAAGACGCAGTCCCAGCCTTCGTTGAGTAGGCGCCAATAGCGCACGGCATGTTCCGGCGAATCGGAGGCGTCCGCCATCATGATGGTGCAGGCATCGCCCTTCATGTGATTAAGGCCGAAAATGACGGCACGCCCGAAACCGTGGGCGCCCAGATTTTGGACTGGAGCGAGGGTGGGAATCTCCGGGCGCAGGCTTTGAAGAACCTCCCACGTGCGATCCTTGCTGCCATCATCAACGACCACGATTTCATGCGGGATGCCTTCGCGAAGCAGCGTGGCGTAAATGTCGCGGACGGTAGGCGGTATCGACTCCTCCTCGTTGTGTGCGGGGATAACAACGCTGTAGAGCGTGAGTGAAGCCGGGTTGGGCGCAAGCGGCGCAACGGGAGCGGGAGTCATGGCCAAGCGATCAGGCTGTCTTGCGTGCAACGACGAGGAACTGGCGTCCGCTCAATCGCCAGAGGAAGGGAAGCGCGAGGTAGAGTTTCACGAAGAACATCGGGTATTCCGGCGCACTAACCATGGTGTAGGGGAGGAACTTGGGTTGCAGGACATCGAGGTTGAAACCCTCGATTTCCAATGCTTCGCCCAAAGAGGTTTCGGTCAGGTAGACGTGGTGGTCGTAGAAATCCCAGTATTGGCCATGCAGGAATTTAATATTGGGTCCGATGGCGATGAGCCGACCGCCCGGTTTAAGGCTGCGATGAATGTGATGCAGGGTGCGGCTGAGGCATTCCTTGTCGGGCAGGTGTTCGAAAAAATTGCTGGTAAAAACAATATCGAGACTGTTTTCCGGCAAGGGCCAGGGTGCGGAGCAATCCTGATGGATGAAACGGACGTCCGGTTTAAGGTGTTTTGGGGCGTCGGGATTAAGGTCCATCGCCCATTTTTGGCCGGCGGGGATATTATTGATGAATTCGCCGTAACCACAGCCCAGATCAAGCACGGCCGCATCGGCCTTTACCCAGCGCGTAAAGAAATCACGGGTCAGGACTTCCCAGACGCGATTGCGGTATGCCGCCGTGCGGACAAAGCGGCGGTGGTAGATTTTGGACAGTTCTTGTGGATTGGGGGTGGCCATTCGTAAGTTAATTAAAGTGGAGCAGAGAGGTTCAGCCAGTCGGGATGTTGTTCGGCGTGACGGGCGATTTCTTCGAGCAGGGTTGAAACAGGCGTGGTCGGTCGCCAGCCCCAAATTTTCTCCGCTTTGGCTGAATCGAGCACCATCCAAGGAATGTCGAACGGGCGCGGCTGGGCCTCGCTGGTGACCGCGTGCGGACCGAATCGCCGGCCACACCACTCACTTAATTGGCGGAGCGACATGGCGGAGGTGACTCCACCGGAACAGTTGATCACGCGATGGTCCGCCGTGAGGCGGCCGGCGCTCAATTGCTTTTCGAGGAGGGGCAGGAGATCGCGTGGATGCAGGCAGTCGCGCACTTGATGACCCTGACCGTCGAAGCCAATGTATTTGAGCGGCCGGTGCTGCAGCCAGGAATTGAGCCAGTAGGCAAAGATGCCCTGATCCGGCCGGCCAAACTGGCCGGCGCCCGCGAGCACGCCGCAGCGGTTGATGAAGACGGGAAAGCCGAACGTCTCGCCGTATTCGAGGGCGAGCGCTTCGGAAGCGAGT
>CAZGJZ010000007.1:0-349849 GCA_964525935.1 uncultured Opitutaceae bacterium
GGACAAGCACACTTTATTTTTCGCTGCGCTTCGCACGCAGCTATAATGTCTCGGCGTTAGACCCATTCAATGACCGACGAAGCAGATCCATTCTACTGCCTAGGCTCTCCGCTCAGCATCTCATGTTGTTAAAAAGAGGACCGAAAACGGGGCAGGCTGCGTATATTGATATCGAAGGCGTATGGCTGACCCACACTCCGTTTCCACTGCAGTGTTTCTTTGAGTTTCGCGTCACCGGCGTCATCGTTCGCCGCATGTCGCTTTCAGCTCTCTCCACCCGCGCCCTGCAAATCCGCGCCCGCTACGACCAACAAGCCGTGCGCAACGGCGGGCGGCCGTGGACGCCCGCTGAATTCGCCCAAGGTTTCGC
The DNA here is from genome assembly GCA_964525935.1 of uncultured Opitutaceae bacterium. Classification (GTDB taxonomy): domain Bacteria; phylum Verrucomicrobiota; class Verrucomicrobiia; order Opitutales; family Opitutaceae; genus UBA2377. The sequence continues at coordinate 371 of CAZGJZ010000007.1, forward strand.
CGGCGATGTCGGCGACCTCATGAAACTCGCCATGGCCAAGCAGGGCCTGCGTCCCGCTGAAAACATCGACGCCCGGCTCGCACACGAACTCTCCGACTGTCTTTGGTCAGTGCTCGTCCTTGCTGATGCCTATGGCATCGATCTGGAAAAAGCGTTCGGCCGCACGATGGACGAACTGGAGCAAAAGCTCTCCTCGGCATCCGATCTGAACCGCGAAGACACGAAGCCACAGAGCTAAGCGCGCTCTTCCTCCGCGCCTCTGCGTCTCCGTGGCTAATTCAAGCCACACCCACCCTCACGGCTCCACGTCGAACCAAAACGGCGCGAAAATCTCGCGGCCGCCGAGGCTGACCTGGCTCCAGATCACGTAGCGGCCCGGCTGCGGAATCGTCACCTTGAACGTCAGCACCGGCCGCACCGCGTCGGGTGGCTGTGTCAGGTCGGTCTCGTTCGGATGGAGGTGCGCGAACCCGCTGCGCGTTTCGTCAAACGCCACGAGGTGCGCAAACGCGCCCATCACCGGCTCGAGCGGCACCTTGCCGCCGTCGGCGCGCGCCACCGTGAATTTCAAATCCGCCGGTTGCCCCGCGCGGATCGGCGTCACCGCCGGTTCAACCGCAAACTGGTAGCCGTCGCGCTCCGCGGTCCACGACGTTTCATGCTGCAGCACCATCGTCATGCCGGGCGGCAGCCGCGACGTTCCGACGTTCAGGTCGGTCGACGCATACAACCCGCGCGCCGTCGCCACCGGCGTAAAATCTGCAAACACGCGGTAAGACCCGCTGCGCTTGGGCGTAAAAGAGAAAACCCACTCGCCCGGTGCGCGACCGGGTTCGGGGTGCACGTGCTGGTAGTCGTCGAGCCATGGATCAATGATCAGCAGGTGCAGCTTGCGCGTGTGCGCCACGAGCAGGTCCTCGGGCGCGATGAGTTTTCCGCCCGCGGTTTTCAACGTGAGCGTGAAGTTCGCCAGGCGCCCCGGCTCCACCGCGCCATCCGCACTGGCGAGCGTCATCGTCACCGGCGAGCGCACGGCGACCACCGGGATGAACTGCGGATTAAGCGGGTCGCAGAACTCGATCGAGTTCGTGCCCGTCACGCGGAAATCCATGTGATTGAGATTCGTCCCCGTCGGCAAAATGCGAAAGCCCACGTAAAGCGCGGCCGCGCCCAGCGTAATGAGCCCGATCTGCCGCCAGCGGGCGGCTCCCAGCGGTGTGGTCGTCGCGCTCATCCTTTGCGCATCTTGGCCACAAAATCCTTCGGTTCCCACACGCTGCCGTCGGCACGGTGGATGATCTGCCCTTTTTCATCGATAAGCAGCGTGGTGAGCGTGTGGGTGAGCAGCCCGCCCTTGAACTCCGCGATCACGCCAAACTGCGCCAGCAGATCCTTGATCGCGGTCTCCGGGCCGGTGAGAAACGAAAAATTGCCCGTATCGATACCGCGCGCCTCGGCGTATTCCTGCAGCACGCCGGGCGTGTCGTAGGCCGGGTCGAGCGTGATGGAAACGAGTTCGAGGTTTGGCACGCCCGCCTCCTTCGCGAGGCGCTGCGACTCCATCATCTTCATCGTCGACGCCGGGCACATCGTGGCGACCGGGCAGCGCGTGAAGATAAAGTTGAGCATGATCTGTTTTCCATGAAACCGCGTGCTCTGCACCACGCGACCCGTCTGGTCATACAGCGCAAAGTCCGGCAACTGCTCGCCGACCTCGCGGTAAACCGCCCGCCCGCGGATCATCGTGTCCTGCCGCAGCGCATTCGCCCCGGCGGCGACGGTCGCGTCGGCCGTGCGGTCATCGGGCCAGATTTTTTCGAGGCGGAAGTCGCCTTGCTCGCTCGGAATCATCTCGGCGCGGATGCGTTGACCGGGCTTGGCGTTGGCGATGTCGCCCGCCGAAACCAGAAACTCCATCGTCATCGCCGGCATGTAGCCGGGGATTTCCTCGTGGGTGACGACGAGCACCTTGCGCGCGGCATCCGCCGAAACGATCTCACCGTGCAACGGATAGCGTTTCTCCGCCGGCTGGGCCGGGGCCTCGCTCGCCGCTTGCACCGACGCTTCCTTGCGCCCGCAGCCAGCGAGCAACAGCGCGGCGAGGACGGCAGTCAGCGCGAAGCCATTAGATTTCATGCCACTACGGATTCGCCCGCGGCTTAAATTGTCAAAGGGTTTGCTAGGATAGCGCCGGGGCTTCTAGCTGGCAGTTTTCCCGCTCATGGCTTCCTCCACCACCGCGCCCCAACCCGCCGCCTACCAGCGCGGGCTCGCCTGGTTTGCCGCGGTCGGCAGCGTCTGGGTTTTCGTGCTGGTGACGCTCGGGGCGTTCACGACCAGCATCGGCGCGGGGATGATTTTCCCGGACTGGCCGCTCTCCAATGGTTCGCTCAACCCGCACGGCTGGCTGGAAAACCTCGCGATGTTCGCCGAACACTCGCACCGGCTCTCCGGTTCGCTGATGGGCCTCATCACCATCGTGCTCGCGATCTGGCTCTGGCGGAAGGAACCCCGCCGCTGGCTGCGCAACCTCGGCTGGACCGCCCTCGCCATCGTGATCGTGCAAGGCCTCATCGGCGGCAAGCGCGTGCTCCTCGACTCGCTGCACGTGCCCGGTTTCGAAATGACCCTCGGCCAGATGCTGCGCATCCCGCACGGTATCCTCGCGCATCTCTATGTGTGCGTGCTCATTGCCATCGCGCTGTCGCTCTCGCGCCAGTGGATCACGCGTGCCGCGCCGGTCTCCTGCGCGCTGCGCCGGCTCGGCAGCCTCTGCACGCTGCTTGTGATCGTGCAACTCGTCATCGCCGCCACGATGCGCCATAATTTCGCCGGCCTCGCGATCCCGACCTTCCCCTACTCCACGGCCGATGGCGGCCTGCTGCCCGCCACGTGGAATTTCCACGTCACGATCCATTTCGCCCACCGCGTCATGGCGCTCGTGCTCAGCGTGATGCTCATCTGGTTCGCCATCAAAATCTGGCGCGAACCCAACGCCTCCCTGCTCCTGCGTTGCGGCGCCTCGCTTCTCGTCGGCCTGCTCGCGCTGCAAATTCTGCTCGGCGCCCACATCATCTGGCAATTGCGCGAGCCGCACGTGACCACCGGCCACGTCGTGGTCGGCGCGCTGTTGCTCGCCACGACCTTCTCACTCACCTGGCTGGCGCACCGTGACGTCATCGAGGACGCGGCGCCGTCATCCACCCCATGAGCACCGCCTCACCACAGGCCGTCTGGGGCGACTACCTCGAGCTTACCAAGCCGCGGCTGAGCCTGCTTTCGGTGATCACCGCGCTGGTCGGCTACGCCGCGGCGCGTCCGCCGTTTGTGATTGGCGAACTGCTCGCCGTCATCATCGGCACCTGCCTCGCCGCCGGCGGCGTCGCCGCGCTCAATCAATGGATGGAGCACGACACCGATGCGCAGATGAAGCGCACCGCCGACCGCCCCATCCCTTCCGGCAAGGTCCCGCCCGGTTCTGCGTTCGTGCTCGGCACGCTCATGTGCATGGCCGCGCTCGGGCTCATTTTCGTGAAGGTCAACGGCCTCGCGGCGTTTTTCACCCTCGCCACGATCATTTCCTATCTTGGCTGGTATACGCCTGCCAAGCGCTGGTCGCGCTGGAGCACGGAAATCGGCGCGCTCGCCGGCGCTTTTCCGCCGTTGATCGGCTGGTCGGCCGCGACCGGCCACGTCACCGCGCTCGGCTGGATCCTCTTCGGCATCCTCTTCTTCTGGCAGATGCCGCACTTCATGGCCATCGCGTGGACGCATCGCCGCGACTACGCCGCCGTGCATTTTCCGATGCTCCCCGTGCGCGACGAGGCGGGCAACTGGGTCGCCGGCTGGTCATTTTTCAACGCGCTCGCCCTCGTCATCGTCAGCGTGCTGCCGACCTTCCTCGGCCTGGCGAGCTACGCGTATCTGGTCGTCGCGGCGCTCGCCGGCGCATGGTTCCTGTGGCGCGCGGGCGTTTTCCTGCGGCGCGAGCAGCGTGATTTCAACGCCCGCAAACTCTTCCTCGCCTCGATCGCCTACCTGCCGCTCGTGCTGGGCGCGCTCGTCGCCGACCGCGCCGTGTTTTTCTAAAGGTCCCGCCGCCTCCCGCCATGACGCTCAACGACATCCCGGCGATCAACGCCTCGCTCAACGGCCTCGCGACGGTGCTGCTTACCATCGGCTTCATTTTGATCAAAAGCGGCCGGCGCGACGCACACCGCAAGGTCATGTTCAGCGCCTGCATCGTTTCGGCCGTGTTTCTCGTCGGCTACCTGGGGCACAAGTTCCTCAAGGGCATGGCGGCCGGCGCCGGCGAGGCGGTCCACACGCAGTTTGGCGGCACGGGAGCGATCGCGAAGGTTTACTACGTGATGCTCATCACGCACATCATCCTCGCCATCGCCATCGCCTACCTCGTGCCGCGCACGTTCGCCTTCGCGATCAAGGGCAACTTCGAGCGCCACAAGGCCTGGGCGAAGTGGACCTTCCCCATCTGGTATTACGTGTCGGTGACCGGTGTGCTGGTCTATTTCTTCCTCTATCAATGGTGGCCGGCGGCCAAATAAAAAGACCGGGCACATCGGCCCGGTCTTGAGGAAAATCCTGTGATCGGCTGTCCGCTTACTTGACGCTGATCACGCCCTTCATGCCCAACTGGGCGTGGGCGGGAAAGGAACAGAGAAACGGATACTCACCCGCGGCCGAAAATTTCACGACAATGCTGTCGGACTCCTTGGGCCCCAGCAGCTTGGTGTGGGCGATAATCTCGCCGGCCAGGGCGGCCGGGATGTAGTCTGTCGCCGTCGCAGGACCGGCGGCCTTCGCGAAGGCGTCCACATCCGAGCCGGCTTTCAACACGACCACATTATGTCCCATCGCCTGCTTCGGCATCGTGCCGGAGTTGGTGAAGACCAGCCGGACCTCCTCACCCACGGCGAGCGAGATCGAGGTGACGTTGAATTTCATCGCATCGTTGGCGGTGATTTGGATGGCGCGCGGGCCGGCCGGGACTGCCGGAGCCGCCGCGGTGACCGGGGCGACCGTTTCTTCCTTTTTCGAGCAGCCGGTGAAGGCCACGAGCACAACAAGCGTAGAGGCGACAAGGAGGTGGGTTTTCATACACCTAAATTCATGGACCAATCCGCCCGCGACGCAACCGCCGCCGACAATCAGCCGCCACGCTAATTGCGTAGACCATTGAAATTAATAATTTTTCCGCAGCATTGCAGCGCGCACCGCGAACTGAAAACTTCTCCGAATATGGCTTGAAATGGCGGGGCGTTCGCAAACTCTCATTTGCGTTGGCGTCCGCCGCCATCACTCACCTTTGACCTGTCAGCCTACAATGCGTCTGCCTTCCCACCTCTCAAACCTCGCCCGTTGGAGCCGCACCGGCCTCGTGCTCGGCGCCCTCACGCTTCTTACGGGTTGCGACCTCAACTTCTGGCGCATGGACGGCCACCAGACCACCATGGTCACCGCCGGCCCGGTCGCCAAATCGCAACTGGACGTGTTTTACGTCACTTGCTGGGTCACCTTGGTGATCTTCATCATCGTGGGCAGCGTCCTGGCCTACGCCACGATCAAGTTCAAGGCCCACAATACGGCCGATGAACATGCCGAACCGCCGGAGCAGGGCCATGGCAACCCCCTCGTCGAGCTCGGCCTCATCGGCGCCTCCATCCTCGCCCTCGTCATCATCTCCATCCCCACCCTCCGCGGCATCTGGTATACCTACGAAGTCCCCGAGGAACATAAGGCCAACGCCTATGAAATCACCGCCACCGGCTACCAATGGTGGTTCAAGTTTGAATATCCCAAGGAGCAGATCGACGGCGTCGGCCCACTCGTAACCGCCAACGAGCTCGTCATCCCCGCCGGCCGCCCGGTCACCGTCCACCTCCGCACTTTCGACGTTATCCACTCCTTCTGGGTCCCGAAGCTCGCCGGCAAGGTCGACATGATCCCCAACCGCGGCAACCACCTTTGGTTGCAGGCTGACGAACCCGGCTATTTCTGGGGTCAGTGCGCCGAATACTGCGGCGATTCCCATGCCGTCATGCGTTTCCGCGTGATCGCCCTCTCCGAGAAGGATTTCGCCGCGTGGCTCGCCAACCAGACCGCCCCCGCCCGCACCGTCGAAGCCACCGCCGCCGCTGGCGACACCCCGACCGCCAAATTCGCCTCCTTCAAGCGCAACGAATACGGCTACACCGCCAAGTGGGACGCCAACGCCACCGTCAGCCCGCTCAGCAACTGGGTGCAGCAGCAGCACCCCGCCAAGGACGAAAACCCCTCCCTCATCGCCCACGGTCGCAAGGTCTTCCAGGAAAAGAACTGTATCACCTGCCACACTGTCCGCGGCCACGAAGGCGTCGGCACCCTCGCCCCCAACCTCACCCACGTCGGCTCCCGCACCACGATCGCCGGCGGCCTCCTGGAGAACAATTCCGAGCAACTCGCCCGCTGGCTCCACCAGCCCAACGAGGTCAAGCCCGGCAACAAGATGTATTACGGCCTCGGCGGCATGCAGGGCTACGTCACCAAGGACGACAAGGCCGGCACCATCACGCCCCACATCACGCTCACCGACGCCGACGTCACCGCGCTCGTCGCCTATCTCGAAAGCCTTAAATAATCACTCACATGGACGCATCGGTTAAGTCGCATTTCACCGGCAAGGAAGAGCATCAGCCCGCCCCGACCCGGGCCTCCGTCTTCTGGCGCCCGACCTCCGAGACCGGCCTCATCAGCTGGCTCACGACGGTTGACCACAAGCGCATCGGCTTTCTCTACGGCGTGTTCGCGCTGTTCTTCTTCCTGGTCGGTGGCGTTGAGGCCCTCCTCATCCGCCTCCAGCTGATGGTGCCGAACAACACCCTGCTCACCGCGCAGCAATACAACGAGATGTTCACGATGCACGGCACGACGATGATCTTCCTCGCCGTCATGCCGCTCTCGGCCGCGTTCTTCAATTACATCATGCCGCTGCAGATCGGCGCGCGTGACGTGGCCTTCCCCCGCCTCAACGCCTTCTCGCTGTGGACCTTCGTCGCCGGCGCGATCATCATCAACCTCGGCTGGTTCATGAAGGACGGCGCGCCCGATGGCGGCTGGTTCGGCTACGCCCCGCTCACCTCCAAGCAGTTCAGCCCCGATCACTCGATCGACATGTGGGTCATGGGCCTGCAGCTCCTCGGCGTCGCGTCCATCGCCGCCTCGCTCAACTTCATCGTCACCATCATCAACCTGCGTGCCCCCGGCATGACAATGATGCGCCTGCCGGTGTTCACGTGGATGACGCTCGTCACCGCCTTCCTCATCGTCCTCTCCTTCCCCGCGATCACGATCGCGCTGGTTGAGCTGATGATGGACCGCCTCTTCGGCACGAACTTCTTCGAAGTCTCCAACGGCGGCATGCCCATCCTGTGGCAGCACTTGTTCTGGGTGTTCGGTCACCCCGAAGTTTACATTCTCATCCTCCCGGCGATGGGCATCGTCTCGGAAATCCTCCCGACCTTCTCGCGCAAGCCCCTCTACGGCTACCCGATCGTTGTGTTCTCGGGTGCGTGCATCGGTTTCCTCGGTTTCGCCGTCTGGAGCCATCACATGTTCACCACCGGCATGGGCACGGTCGCCACGGCGGCCTTCTCGATGGCCACGATGGCCATCGCGGTCCCGACCGGCGTCAAGATCTTCAACTGGATCGGCACCCTTTGGGGCGGCCACCTGATGATGCGCACACCCATGATGTTCGCCCTCGGCTTCGTCTGGATGTTCATGATCGGCGGTTTCTCCGGCGTCATGCACGCCGCCGCTCCCGCCGACGCGCAACAGCAGGACAGCTACTTCGTTATCGCCCACTTCCACTACGTGCTCATCGGCGGTTCGCTCTTCGCGCTCCTCGCCGGCATCCACTACTGGTTCCCGCTCATGTTCGGCCGCAAGGTCAGTGAGTTCTGGGGCAAGCTCTCCTTCTGGGTCATCTTCGGCGGCTTCAACATCACGTTCTTCCCGATGCACTTCCTCGGCCTGAACGGCATGCCCCGCCGCACGTTCACCTACGACGCCAACCTCGGTTGGAACACCCCGAACTTCATCGCCACCATCGGTGCGCTGATCCTCGGCGTCGGCGTGCTCATCTACTTCATTGTCATGGTCTACACCTACTTCAAGGGTGAGAAGGTCGGCCGTGATCCGTGGGATGGCCGCACGCTCGAGTGGTCGCTCCCGAATCCTCCGCCAGCCTACAACTTCGCCGTCACGCCCACCGTGCACGCCCGCGATGCCTACTGGTATGAGAAGCATCACCAGGCCGAGATCGCCAAGGAAAAGGCCGCCCACCACAAGGAAGACGAGGCCCACGGCGGCATCCACATGCCGTTCCAGTCCATTTATCCGTTCGTCACCAGCGTTGGTATCCTCGTCGGCGCCATCGGCGTCTGCGCCACCGACCACGGCCACAAGCTGGTCGTCGCCCTCATCGGCGGCGTCATCATGCTCGCCGGCATCTACCAGTGGGCCATGGAAGGCAACGAAGGCTACCACATCCACGCGAACGAGGAGGAATCTCACAAATGAGCAGTCACGCGGACAGCGCCACTATTGATCATCATCACGATCACACGACGTCGACCGGCATCCCGAACAAGAAACTCCTCATGTGGACGTTTCTTGCCTCGGACTGCATGTTCTTCGGCGCGCTGATCTCGACGCACCTCGTCTACCGCCTGCACCCGCCGCCAGGCGCCCCGCACCCGAAGGACATCTTCTCGATCGAGCTCACCTCCTTCTCGACGTTCATCCTCCTGATGTCGTCGCTGATGATGGCGCTCGCGGTGAACGCCATCCAGAAGGGCAACATCAAGAGCTGCCGCTGGTCGCTCCTGACCACGATCTTCTTTGGCGCGATCTTCCTTGGCTGCCAGGTTTACGAGTTCGAGCACTTCGTCCACGCCAAGAACCTCACGATCACCAACAGCCTGCTCGGTTCGACGTTCTACACGCTCACCGGCACGCACGGCACCCACGTCGCCATCGGCGTGCTCTGGCTGATCATGATGTATGTCCGCTCCTTCCAGCCGAAGAACACCGCGGCCGACCGCGGCTGGTTCTTCCGCAACCTCCTGCACGTCGCCGCCGTCACCGGCATGGTGGTCTGCTCGATGTTCGGCGTCGTCGCCCTCACCCACGTCCTGCAGGCCGGTGGCAGCCTCGGCACCTTCCTCCATGAGGACTTTGCCCTCGTGCTCGGTTTCGTCGTCAGCACCGCCCTCAGCATCTTCCTCGCCCGGCCGCGCGGCGAAGTCGCCTTTGACCAGGCCAACGCCGTCGACGTCGAGTCCATGGGCCTTTACTGGCACTTCGTCGACATCGTCTGGATCGTCATCTTCACCGCCGTTTACCTGCTCGAATACCTCTGATTTCTCCCATGAGCGCCCACACCGCCACCGCCGGTCACGACCATCACGTCGACGACAACAAGTTCCAGATCTACGTGCAGATCGCCATGCTCCTCGCCGTCATCACCGGCGTGGAGATCGTCGGCATCTTCCTGCCCTTCACCAAGTGGATCATCGTCGCCGCCCTGGTCACACTGTCCCTCGTGAAGTTCATGTTCGTTATCTTCTACTTCATGCATCTGCGCTGGGACAAACCGTTCTGCACGATCATGTTTTTCATCGGTCTCGTCCTCTCCGGCGGCACCATGTGGGCCCTGCTCCACATCTTCTCGGCCAAGGACAGCATCCCGCTGACCGCCATCGGCTGAAGGATGGCCGAAGTTGCAAGTTGAGGGCTGAGCGTTGAGAGACCAATCCGCCCTCCGCCGCTAGCATCCGCTCTCAACCTTCAACTCTCATCTCTCAACTAATACGGCGGCCTCCGGGCCGCCTTTTCTTTTTCTCCCATGATCGACTGGCGCCACTGGCACAATGAACCCTACCTCGTCGGCGGGCTCATCTTCCTCGGCTGGCTCTACGCCCTCCTGGCCGGCCCGTTCCGCGCGCGCCTCGCGCCCGGCGTCCCTTTCCCGCGTGCGCAGGCCATCCAGTTCTACGCGGCCCTCGTCGTCTTCTACCTGGCCGTCGGCTCCCCGCTCGACCAGATCGGCGAACGCTTCCTCTTCAGCGCACACATGCTGCAGCACCAGCTGCTCGTCTATCCCGCGGCCATTTTCTTTCTCCTCGGCCTCCCGGCGTGGATGATCGATCCCGTGCTCCGCCACCGCTACCTTCGCGGGACGGTGCGGTTCTTCACCCATCCTGTGGTCTGCGGCCTCATTTACACCATCGTCATCGGCGTCTGGCATTTCCCCGCGCTCTACGACTGGGCGCTGCGCGACAAACTCATCCACGTCCTCGAGCATCTCATGTTCTTCGGCGCCGCGCTCTTCTTCTGGTGGCCGCAACTCAGCCCGTCGAAGGTCGCCCCGCCCGTCACCTACGCCTCCCAGATGCTCTATCAGCTCGGCGTGATCATCGGCATGACCCCGCTGTTCGCCTACATCACGTTCATGACGGATATCCTTTATCCGACCTACGAATACGCCCCGCGCCTCTTCGCCGACTTCTCCGCCGGCAACGACCAGCTCCTCGCCGGCGTGATGATGAAAATCCTCAGCCTCATGGTCGGCGTCGCCGCCATCGGCGTGAGTTTTTATCGCTGGCACCAAACCAATGAACGCAATCCCGGCCGGCGCTGAACCTGCCGCGGATCGCCTCTGAACTAGCTTAAGGCCACAATAACGACGATGGTCGACGCCAGGAGGTAGGTCCCGGGATAAGCCCAGCGGAGCCACTGGTCATAGCGGATGGCCTTGGCTTCATCGCGATCGTAGAGGTTGCTGATCCAGACCATGCCCGCCATCGCGAGGCCGAGGAAAACATAGGCCAGCACAAAAAACCAGTCGATGACCGTGAGATAGGAAATCTTCGGCAGCCCCGAGTGCAGCGAGTAGCTGAGCGCAACGACCGTCAGCAGGCTTGCGATGATCACGCTCATGCGGTCGGAGAGATCCTTGGGTGGCAGGAAGAACACCGCGAAGGCCATCGCGAGCACGATGCCGAGCGGCACCATCATCTGCCAGATGTAGAACTGGGTGTGCCGCTTCACCTCGAGGATCACGGTCGCGCGGCTATACGTTTCATCGTATTCCTCACGATAGTTGGGCTTCACCTCGCCCGTGAGTTTTCCCGGCGCCCATTGCGGCAGCGAGATTTGCCGGGCGATGCGCAGGTTCTCCGGCGGCAGTGTCAGCTCCACGGCGCCGGCCAGATGTTGAAACGACTCCAATTCGATCTTCAGGCGTTGCGTGTCGAAGGGCAATTTGCGCAGGTCGAGCATGGTGGCGATCTGCACCGTCAGCTGGCGCTCGAACTCGACGCGACCGTCGGGATGAATGCGCAACAACACATGATGCACTTCGGCAGGCGCAGTGGTGCGATTAAATTCCACCATCGGACGCCAGATCGTGTTTACCTCTTCGGTGGCAACTTCCTCCCGCAACACCTTGGGTTCCTTACCGTCGAAGGCCTGCGCCGGATCCTGCCACGTGGTGTTTAGGACCACATGCAGGGTAAACTTTCCGCCGGGTTCGTCGATGTCGGTGATGTCGAGGATGTAGATGCCAAGCTCCGCCTTGCGCGGCGCGGCCGGAGTGGCAGTCACCTCAGCCGCGTGCAGCGCAGCGGTCAATAAACCGAACAGGAGCAGGATGCGGAAACACACGGCCATGGGCAGATGAAGCATGGAGCACCGAGCAGGTTCGAATGCGTCCCCTAGCGCAAGTGTTTAACCATTAACGCTTCAGCCTCACCGGCCGAACACATCGCGCAACGCCCGGCGCGCCGCGTGATAACCGCACAAGCCATGCACGCCACCACCCGGCGGCGTGGAAGCGGAACACAGATACAAGCCTTTCGCCGAGGTCCGGTAGGGCGAAAATCGCAGCGCCGGCCGGGTGAACAACTGCCCGAGATCAATCACGCCGCCGTTGATATCCCCACCGATATAATTCGCGTTATACGCCTCGAGCTGGGCCGGATTCAACGTGTGCCGCGCGCGGATGAGCCGGCCAAATCCCGGGGCAAACCGCTCCACCTGCCGTTCGATGACTTCCGTCCGGTCCACGAGCGAGCCATGCGGCACGTGACAGTAGGCCCACGCCGTGTGTTTCCCAGCGGGCGCCCGCGTGGGATCGAACCGGCTCTGCTGGGCAAACAGCACAAACGGCCGCTCCGGGTTTTCTCCCGCCCAGATGCGGCGCTCGGAGTCCGCCACTTCTTCCAAGGTGGCACCGAGGTGCACCGTGCCCGCCTCACGCGCCGCCTCAGCCGCAAACGGCACCGGGCCATCCAACGCCCAGTCCACCTTGAACACGCCCATCCCATAGCGATAGCGGCTCAATTGCCACCGGTAGAACGGCGAGAACTGCGGTCCCGCCATGCGCAGCAGCTGGCGCGGCGTCACATCAAAAAGCACCACCTTGGCCGGCGGCAATTCGGCCAGTGTATCGACGCGCACGCCGGTCCGAATCTCGCCGCCAAGCGATAAAAAATACGCGGCCAGTGCGTCAGCGAGGCGTTGACTGCCGCCCCGGGGGATCGGCCAGCCGCCGCGATGTCCGGCCATGGAGAGCACCAGTGCGATCGCCGCCGTCGTTGGCTTGCTCAGCGGTTGCAGCGAATGCGCCGCCATTCCCGCCCACAAGCCTCTGGCCGCATGGCCCGAAAACCGTCGCGCCGCGCCGCTTGCCGATCGCAAGGCCTGCAACCCAAAGCGCGCCAGGTCGATCGGATGCCGGGGCACGCCAAGCGGCCCGAGCACATCCGCCGCGATTTCCGGCCAGCCCGCCAGCTGCGGCTCAAACAATCGCCGGTAGCTTTGCGCATCACTGCCGAGCGTGGCGACCGTCGCATCCAGCGAGCGGTGCAGCGCCGCCGCCGTGCCGTCGTCAAAAGGATGCGCCGCGAGCACCGGCGGCTGAATCCACTCCAAGCCATGCTGCCCGAGCGGCAGGCCGGCGAAAAACGCTGACTCCAGCGCCATCGGGTGAATCGCCGAGCACACATCATGCTGATAACCCGGCAGCGTAAGTTCGGCCGTGCGCATGCCGCCGCCCACCGTGGCTTTGGCCTCGAGCAACAGCACGGCCAGTCCGGCCCGTTGCAGCGTGATCGCCGCCGCCAGCCCGTTCGGACCGGCCCCGACGACTATGGCATCGTGACTCATACTCCATCGCTGCCGGCCGCTTCAGCGTTTGGCAACCGCCGTCGTGAAGCGGCCGCTCAATTCGCCATGCGTTTTTTCCAACGCATAGTCCGACTTCCTGCGGTCCAACACCACATGGAGCACGTTGCCGGCTTCGTCCTTGCCATCCAGCACCACGCGATCCGCCGATGGGCGGGCATAGGTCCAGGCCAGTCGTTTGACATTTTCCTCCGGCTGCGTGCCGTCGGTGCTCACAAGCATGGCTCCTGCCTTCCGCCATCCGCACTTCCGTTGCGTTGCACTTCAGAGCTGAATCCATTCTGTTTCATTTTTGTAGCCCGAGACCTTGAGGCGAGCACCGGATTCGAACGGGACATGAGGCTTATAAAGCCTTCGGCCTTCAAACGGCGTTGTTTCGCGCGAAGACTCATTGCCTGACATTTGAACTCAGACACGAAGGCCGAGTGGTCTGTTGGCGGTTGGTCAGGCCGCTTCTTCTCAGCGAAGAGCGGCGCAAACCATGAACTAGCCAAGCCTGCATGCTCGTCTCGAATCCAAAGAGCGAACGCGCCGGTCCACCCGTCGCTTGGGCAAACCTCTTTATTCTCATTCATTTTGTGAACCTCGGATGCCAATCCAATCTCGCGAAGCACCGTAGCCGCGCCGTCTGCTTCGGCACACGAAAAGGAACCGAAGCATGTCCACGGTCTTTGGCTTGGCGATCAAGAGGAGACACAGACTTCATGGTCTGACAGTGTTGTCCGGCTTTCGGCAAAAGCGTGATTTTTGACCCAAACCCCGTGTGGCATTTGGTTCACAAGCGACCCCGATTTCTCCGCCGCCTGGGCTGGCGCTAGGGCCTGGTGGCCAGCAGGCGCAGCGCCAACGCTTGCGCCTGATTGCGGATCTCGGGCACGGCGGTGCATTCCCAAAGCACGCCTTTGAGGGGCGCGCCGAGCGTGTAGAGCCAGCCGACCGGGCCGCCACGATACGACAGCACTTCGCCTTCGGGCGTCGCGTTGATGCCCAGCGCCAGCGGGTCGTGGTCGATCAAACTGCGGGCGAGCAGATTGATGAGCAGCGGGTGCTGGTATTTGGAGTAGTCGCTGCGCGGTCCCGTGCAGTTAATGACCTTGATCACCTGCAAGGTGTGCTTGCGCGTCGTGCCGCGCTCACGGAAGCGCGCCTCTACACCGCCGTCCTTTTCCACGAGGCTCTCCAGCCGCCCGGCATAGAAATGCAATCGTCCCACCGCGCGCATGCGCTCGATCTTCTCCGCCACGAACGGCGCCAGGCGATGGCGGTGCCCTTCCCAAAAGGGTCGCACGTGGCGCATGAAGCGCGCGCGTTCGTCCCATGAAAGTCCCGCCCACAATGCGGGTGTCTGCGGCCGGATCGCATCCAGCACCGGACGCCAGTCGATGCCCGCCGCTTGCGCGCGCTTCAACTCGGCGCGCACGCGCCGGAAAATCCCCAGCATCGTGGTCGGCAGTTTTTCGTCGGCGAGAAAGGCCGGATACAGCGCCGCCGGTTGGTGGGCTTGAGGCCGCAGTCCGCGGCGCGAGAGCGCGTGCACCGTGCCCGTGTGACCGGCGAGCTGCAGTTGCAGCGCAATGTCCACCGCGGTGAGACCCGCGCCGACGAGCAGCACATCAGCTTCCGGCGGAATACCGGCCAGCGCGCCCGGCCGCCATGGCACGTGGACGTAGCCGGGCGAATGATAAATCGGCAGCGTCCGGCGGATCGGATACTCGCCCGGCAAGTTGCCCAGCGCGAGAACCACACGGTGGGCGTCAAACCCCCGGCCGTCGCCACAGCGCACCCGCACGCCACCACCCTCTCCTTCTGTTTCCAAATCGATGACGTCACCTTTAACCTCGATCAATTCCACGCCCGGGCGCGCCCCCGTCCGTGCCTCTGCCAGCACGGAGCGCACATAGTCGCCAAACATCCAGCGCGGCAGATAATCCTCGGCCGCCACCTTCGCGGGAAAATCCGGATCGTCGCGCTTCGCGGCGACCCAGCGCTGAAAATGCCCGAGGTCGTCCGGAAACGCGCCCATGCGGCCGGCCGGCACGTTAAGCAGATGGACGCGGTGCTCGGTGCCATACGCCACGCCGCGGCCGATGTCCGTCATGCGCTCGAAAAGAAGCACCTGCAACGGAGCCCGCGCCTGGCGCAGCAACTGGGCGGCCACGAGGCAGCCGCTAATACCGCCACCGATGATGGCAATGGCGGTGACAGGTTTGGAAGGCATGTTGGATAATGGAGGCGGAAGCTGGAATCGAACCAACTCATACGGCTTTTGCGGAGCCGGGCCTTCCCACTTGGCTATTCCGCCGTGGAAAGTGAAGCGGCCGCCACTCACGCGAGCGACGAGCCACCACCGTCAGCAACAATGCCGGGATTTGTTCAAGGCGTCCCCCCACCCCTGGCGCAAAGCGCGCCGGGATGGGCGGACATCAAAAAGCGATGCGGACATGGACTGAGGAGAAAGGATTTCAGGGCCGGGTGGCGCTGCGATCGTCTCCAGTAGTCTGGTCAACATCGCCGGACAGGACCGGCGCGGGTGAGTTCCCGCGCCGGGATTCGTAACAATGCGAAGGACTTTAGGCCTTCGGAATCAGGTCGTCGATCGAGTCGCTCTCGGGGCTCACGTCGGCGAAGAGCCAGGTGGACAGGTAACGTTCGCTGCTCGACGGGATGATCGCGACGATCTGCTTGCCCTTGTTTTCGGGGCGCTTCGAGAGCTGGATCGCGGCCCAGACGGCGGCGCCGGAGGAAATGCCGACCGGGATGCCATCGAGCTGGTTGAGCTGCTTCGACACGGGAGCCGAGTCGACCTCCTTCACGCGAATGACTTCGTCGTAGATCTTGGTGTTGAGCACCGCCGGGATGAAGCCGGCGCCCAGGCCCTGTAGCTTGTGCGGGCCAGGCGCACCACCGGAAAGGATCGGCGACGCATCGGGCTCGACGGCCACGATCTTGAGCGAGGCTTTGCGGGGTTTCAGCACTTCGCCGATGCCGGTGATGGTGCCACCCGTGCCGATGCCGGACACGATGATGTCCACCTTGCCGTCGGTATCGCGCCAGATTTCCTCGGCGGTCGTCTTGCGGTGGATGGCGGGATTGGAAGGATTGGCGAACTGCTGGAGGATGACGCTGTTCGGGATCTGTTTCTGCAGCTCTTCGGCGCGGGCGATGGCGCCCTTCATGCCTTTGGCGCCTTCCGTGAGGACGAGGCGGGCGCCGAGGATCTTGAGCAGCTTGCGGCGCTCGGTGCTCATCGTCTCGGGCATGGTGAGGATGATCTTCAGGCCCTTCGCGGCGGCGACAAAGGCGAGCGCGATGCCGGTGTTACCGCTGGTCGGCTCGATCAGGACCGTGTTCTGGTTGATTTTGCCGCTCTTCAGCGCGTCGTCGATCATCGCGAAACCGATACGGTCCTTGACGCTCGACAGCGGGTTGAAGAACTCGAGTTTCAGCAGGATCTCTGCCTGGGCGCCGTGCGCAGCAGCCGTGCGGTTGAGACGCACGAGCGGGGTGTTTCCGATGGTTTCGGTGATATCGTTATGGATTTTAGCCATGGTCGTGGTGGGTTTTAGTTTCGGGTTTTTCTAATCAAATCGAATGCTTGAGAGGAGGAAAAAATACGGCGTGAAAATGCGGTCAGATGCCGCGGCCGGCATCGACATTCGTCAGGTTCGTATCGTCGGTGGCGACATCGCGTTCGGCGAAGGCCCCGGCGGGAAAAAGGCGGATGTGGCGAAAGACCACCCAGGCCTCATCGCCGGCGACGAGGCTGAGCTCGGCCAGGCGCACGCGCGAGAGTTCGGCGTCGATGGTCTCGCCGTTGTCGGCGCGAATGAGGGCGACGCGGCCGGTGTTGCCGGCGGAGAAAACGTGCTGCACGCGCACGCGCAGGCCGTGCTCGCCCTCGTAGTTGCGGATAATGTCGACGTCATGCGGCCGGACGTAGAGCACATCGGTGCCGGCGCTGCGCAGCGGGTTGGCGTGGGCGGCGAAGCGGTTCACGTTGCCGAGGAACTCGATCACGAACGGCGAGGCGGGGCGGTCGTAAACCTCCTGCGGATTGCCGACCTGCTCGATCTTGGCGTTGTTCATGACGATGACCTCGTCGGCGAGTTCGAGCGCCTCTTCCTGGTCGTGCGTCACGAAGATCGTGGTGACGCCGATCTCGCGCTGGAAGTGGCGCAGCCAGCGGCGGAGGTCCTTGCGCACGCGGGCGTCGAGCGCGCCAAAAGGCTCGTCGAGCAGCAGCACCTTGGGATCGACGGCAAGCGCGCGGGCAAGCGCAACCCGCTGCCGCTGTCCGCCTGAGAGCTGCGTGGGATAACGGCCGCCCAAGTCCTCAAGCTGGATGAGCTTGAGCAGTTCCTTCACGCGCGCGGCGATCGCGGCCTTGTTGGGACGCTCCTTGCGCGGACGCACGGTGAGACCGAAGGCGATATTCTCGGCCACGGTCATGTGGCGGAAGAGCGCGTAATGCTGAAACACGAAGCCGACGCCGCGTTTGCCGGCGCTGACATTCGTCACGTTTTGCCCGTGAAAATCGATCGCGCCGGATTTCTCGTCGGCAAACTCCAGGCCGGCGATGATGCGCAACAGCGTGGTCTTACCCGACCCGGAAGGTCCGAGGAGGGCGACCAGCTTGCCGGTGGGCACCTCGATGGAAACGTTGTCCAAAGCGGTGTAGGCGCCGAAGGTCTTGGTGATGTTGCGGGCGGTGATGCTCATGCGATGACGGAAACAGGGATGGCGAAGATCATGCCGAGGATTCGGCGCGGCTCTGGCTGTAGCGCCACTCGACGACGCTCTTCAGGACAAGGGTTACCAGCGCGAGCACGGCCAGGAGGGAGGCAATCGCGAAGGCGGCGGAGAAATTGTATTCGTTGTAGAGGATCTCGACGTGCAGCGGCATGGTGTTGGTCTCGCCGCGGATGTGGCCGCTGACGACCGAGACGGCGCCGAATTCGCCCATGGCGCGGGCGTTGCAGAGGATGACGCCGTAGAACAGGCCCCACTTGATATTGGGCAGGGTCACGCGCCAGAAGGTCTGCCAGCCGTTAGCCCCGAGCGTGACGGCGGCACATTCCTCATCCGTGCCCTGCGATTGCATGAGCGGGATGAGTTCGCGGGCCACAAACGGAAACGTGACAAACGTCGTCGCCAGCACAATGCCCGGCACGGCGAAGATGATCTTGAAATCCTGCTCGATGAGCCACGCCTGCAGCCACGGGAAGAGCGGTGCCTCGGCGTTCACATACTGGCCATACCAACCTTGGAGACCGAAGATGAGCACGTAGATCAGGCCGGAGATCACCGGGGAGACGGCGAACGGCAGGTCGATGAGCGTGATGAGCAGGCTCTTCCCCTTGAAATTAAACTTCGTGATCGCCCAAGCCGCCGACACGCCGAACACGAGATTGGCCGGCACGGCGATCGCCGCCGTGAGCAGCGTCAGCCGGATCGACGCGAGCGCATCGGGATCGGTGAAGGCCTGCAAGAAGACGCCCACGCCCTTGCGCAACGCCTCCGCGAAAACCGCCAGCAAAGGCAGCAGCAGGAAGAACAGCAGGAAAAGCAGCGCGACCGTGGTCAGCGTCCAACGCACCCACCTCGCATCCGCCGTCCCGGGGCGGACGGGAGCGTGTTTGCCGTGGGCGGAAAGTGAACTCGCAGAAGCAGCCATGTGATCGGGTGGACGTTAGACCGCCAGGTGGCGGCGAGTCCATTTCTGGAGCAGGTTGATGAGCAGCAGCAAAACGAAGGAGACCACGAGCATGACCACGGCCAACGCGGTCGCGCCCTTGTAGTCGTATTGCTCCAGCTTGGTGATGATGAGCAGCGGCGTGATTTCGCTGTGCATGGGCTGGTTGCCCGCGATGAAAACCACGGAGCCGTATTCACCGATCGCCCGCGCAAACGAGAGGGTGAATCCCGTGATGATCGCCGGCAAAAGCTCCGGCAGGATGACGCGCGTGATGGTCTGCCAGCGGTTCGCACCGAGGGAAGCGGAGGCCTCTTCGAGTTCCGGCTCCAGTTCCTGCAACACCGGTTGCAAGGTGCGCACCACGAAGGGCAGGCCGATGAAGGTCAGGGCGATAAAGATGCCGGGACGGTCGAAGGCGATTTTCAGGCCGAGCCATTCGGCCCACGGCACCGCGGGAATCCATTCGCCCAGTTTCGTCACGCCCGAGCCCCACAGCGGCTCCAGCCCGCCGGCCCAGCCGTTGCGTGCATAGATCGCGGTCAGCGCGATGCCGGCGACGGCGGTCGGCAACGCGAAAGGCAGATCCACCAGCGCGTCGACGATCCGCTTGCCCGGAAAAGTGTAGCGCACCAAAACCCACGCCACGATCAGACCGAAGAACGCGTTCACCAATCCCGCCAGCAACGAGATGCCAAAGCTTACGCGGTAAGAGGCCAGCACGCGGGGCGAAAACACGGCGGCGGAAAATTCCTCCCAAGTCATGCCGGCGGTCTTGATGAACGCAGCCGAAAGCGGGATCAGCACGATCAGGCTGAGATAAGCCAGGGTGAAGCCGAGCGAGAGGCCGAAGCCGGGGATGACAGAGCGTTTGACTGGGACGTAAGACATCAAATTCCTTGGGCGTGAGCCACCCAGCCGCGGTATTCGGCGAGGATGGTATCAAGGGCCATTACTGACGCTGAGACCTGTTGAGTAAAGGGCGCATGCGCGGGAGTCTCAAATATGACGTCAAATGGCCGCGGCTTCTGGCCAAGCGGTGGCGAAAGCACACCCCGGAAACAGTCGCAGATCAGGCCATCCCGCGCGACGAAGCCATCGATCAACTCGCGCCGATCCCGGGGCAGCACCCGCTCGGCGGCGCACAGCACCGGCTTGAGCAGCGCCTCTTCCAACGTGCGGCCATGCGTGTAGCCGTAGAGGCCCTCGCACGTGTCGTCGGCATGGAGCGTGGCAATCCCGGCAAACGCATGCGCCTGCAACTCGGCCTCGATCAGCCGGACCTCGGGCTCGGGAGAATTGAGCCAGAATTCGCGGTTCAAATCCTTGCCGGCATGATTCTCGCGCGTGCCGCGTTCGTAGCCGGTGGGATTGACCACGGGATAAATCCACAGGTCGTAACCCGCGGCGCGACCGGGTTCGCGCAAGAGCCCGAGGACAAATTCGATGAGCGCCGTGCAGCCGGCGGGCTCATCGCCGTGCACCCCGGCAAAAAAACCGAGCCGGATCGGCTCGTGGCCGGCGTCAGGCCCGGTGAATCGCAGCCGCGGCACTTCATGGCGGCGACCGGCGCAAAGAAACTCCCCCACCGTGGTGCACGCCAACCCCCGCCCGAGCCCCGCGAGCGGGCCGAGCAAGGCGCGCACATCGCGCGCTACCGGGGATTGGGCCAGTGACACCATGATGGAAGAACCGAGGATGGATTACTTTCTCGTGTAGATCTGGTCGAACACGCCGCCGTCAGCGAAGTGCGTCTGCTGCGCGGCCTCCCAACTGCCGAAGACTTCCGGCACCACATAAAGCGGGATATCGGGGAAACGATCCCGGTATTTCGCGAGGATCGCGGCGTCGGTCGGGCGGAAGTAATACTTCGCGGCGAGTTCCTGGCCAACAGGACTGTAGAGGTATTCGAGGTAGGCCTTCGCGGCCTGCTGTGTGCCTTTCTTTTTCACCACCTTGTCCACCCACACGACCGGGTTTTCGGCGAGGATGCTCGCGGAAGGCACAACCGCCTCGACGTTGTCAGCGCCAAGCTCGCGCAGCGTGAGCGCGACTTCGTTTTCAAAGGTCAGCAGCACATCGCCGATGCCACGCTGGGCAAAGGTCGTGGACGCACCGCGGCCGCCGGTGTCGAGCACCGGGACATTGCTGAACAGCTTGGCGACAAATGCGCGTGCCGTGGCGTCGCTGCCACCGGGCTGGCGGAGCGCGTAAATCCAGGCCGCGAGGTAACTGTAGCGGCCGTTGCCCGAGGTCTTCGGATTGGGGATGACCACCGACACGCCGGGGCGCACGAGATCGTTCCAATCCTTGATACCGTGCGGGTTTCCCTTCCGCACGATGAAGAGAATCGTCGAGGTGTAGGGCACACTTTCGTTCGGCAGGCGCTTGGCCCAGTCGGCCGGGATGAGATTGACCTTCGCGAGCTGGTCGACGTCCGGCACGCCGTTCATCGTCACGACATCCGCAGCGAGGCCGTCCACGACCGAGCGGATCTGTTTGGAAGAGCCGCCGTGCGACTGGTTGACGGCCAGCGTTTGGCCGGCGGCTTGTTGCCAGTGCGCGATGAAGGCCGGGTTGAATTCCTTGTAGAATTCTCGCGTCACATCGTAGGACACGTTGAGCAGCACGGGTTCGGCACTATGGCCCGTGGCCGCGAAGCCCAGGGTGAGAAGGGAGAGCAGAGAGGTGGCAAGTTTCATGACGGGAGGGTTTGGATAGTTCAGATGTTTTGGGCGTAACCGCGGTGACCGCGATAACGCTCGAGGAAGCGGGTGAGAATCGACACCGTGGCGGCGTCGGTGAGCGGCTGCGGCCAGTCGGCCGGCAGGGCGAGCGTGAGCTCGAATGGCAGGTAGGGCAGATCGTCGCCCACGGTCAGCGGACCGCTGGCAGGCTCGGTCTGCAATTCCTCGGCTTCAAAGCGCACCTGCCATGGCGCCACGTCTTCCGACGTGATGAGCTCGGTGCCGAGCGTGCCAAGGGCGGAGCGGCTGCGCAGCCGCACGCCGACGAGGTCGTCGGTGGCGGACACCATCCGGACAAACCCATGATACGAACGGAGGCGGATGTCTTTTTCGAGCAGTGCGATCTCGGGTTGCGGCGAAAAGCCCCAGTGTTCGTGCGCGAGCTGGCGTGCGGGCGCATCCGTTGGTTCGCCGATGATGTCGAGCAACGGGAAGAACGAAAGGTTCAGGCCGTGACCGACCACCGGGTCGAGCGCGAAGCGCTCGACCAGGTGCAGCAGCGAAAGCGTGCCACGGAGATCGGAGCGGTTTTCCCCGGCGTAGAACGCGAGTCGCGGCGACTCGTCGGACGTGTGCGGGCCGAAGTAGGCGAAGCGCGGCAGATTGAAAAGCCGGGCGCGATGTTGGAAAGGCCCGACCGGCGAGGCAAAGACATGCTCGGACCTTTGGGCCAGCGTGTAGAGCGCGCCGAGGCGGGCGTTGAGTTCAGCGGAAATGCTGGGCGTCGCCGCGGGCGTGAGGGCCTGGGCCACGGAAGAGAAACGTGTCGGAACGTTTGGCATCGGAGTCGTGGTTGGATGGTTAAGGTGCCCGGCGGTGTAGCCAACGTCGCCCTCGTGAACGTGGCCGACCAGCACCGCCGGGATGGTTTTCGTTTTGCTAAAACCTGCGGTGATTACTTCGCGTAGATCTGGTCGAAGCTACCGCCGTCCGCGAAGTGGTCCTTCTGCGCCTTGGCCCAGCTGCCGAAGGCGTCATTGATATTGAAGAGTTCAACCTTCACGAACTGATCGGCATACTTGGCGGCGATCTTTTCCGAGGTTGGGCGGTAGAAGTTCTTGCCGGCGATGTCCTGCCCCTCGTCGGAGTAAAGATACTCGAGATAGGCCTGGGCGGCTTTCCGGGTGCCCTTCTTGTCGACGACTTTGTCGACCAGCGTGACCGGCGGCTCGGCGAGAATGCTGAGCGAGGGCACGACGATCTCGAACTTGTCGGCGCCGAATTCCTTCAGCGCAAGGAAGGCCTCGTTTTCCCAGGAGAGGAACACGTCGCCGATGCCGCGTTGCACGAAGGTGGTCGTGGAGCCGCGGGCGCCGGAGTCGAGGACGGGCACATTCTTGTAGAGGGCGCGGATGAACTCCTTCGCCTGGGCGTCGCTGCCGAGCTTGCGCTTGGCGTATTCCCAGGCCGCGAGGTAGTTCCAGCGGGCGCCGCCGGAGGTCTTCGGGTTCGGGGTGATGACCGAGATGCCCGGCTTCACGAGATCATCCCAGTCCTTGACGTTCCGGGGGTTGCCCTTGCGGACGAGGAACACGATCGTCGAGGTGTAGGGCGACGAGTTGTGCGGGAGGCGCTTCTGCCAGTCCTTGGGGAAGAGCTTCGCCAGCGAGGAAATTTCGTCGATGTCGTAGGCCAGCGCGAGGGTGACCACGTCAGCCGCGAGACCGTCGATGACGGCGCGGGCCTGCTTGCCGGCGCCACCGTGCGACTGCTTGACGGCGATATCCTCGCCCGTCGTCGCTTTCCAGTGGGCCGTGAAGGCCTTGTTGAATTCGACGTAGAGTTCGCGGGTCGGATCGTAGGAGACGTTGAGGAGTTCGAGGGGCTTGGCCGAGGCCACGGCGGTGAGCGCGGCGGCCAGCAGGGAAAGGAGGAGAGTTTTCGTTTTCATCTGAGTAAGCGTTTTAAAATTTTAGAAGCTGAGTTGAGCGCGGGTGAGGAAAGCCAGTTCGTTGTCTTGAGCACCGACCTGCGCGGCGGGCGTCTTGGCGTTGTCGAAGTCCGTCTGCTCGAGATTGAACAGGAAGCGGAAGTTGCGGTTCAGATACCAATTGAGCCCGACGCCATACGACGTGGCGGCGGTGACGTTGGTGGTGCGGCTGAGACCGGCGCCGCCATCGGCGACGGCCCAGAAGAACTTGTTGTCGAGGTCCAGACCGCTGACGCGGCCGACGACTTCGAAGGCGCCCCAGGTGTTCTTGGTGAGGTCGAAGGGATTCTTGGGCGTGACGCCCGCCTTCGCGCTCTCTTCTCCCGTGAGCACCCAGCCGGCATTGGCGCGCCAGGCGGAGTTTTCAAACGAGCGGGTGAGGCCGGCGGCGTTGACCGCGATGTCCTGCTTTTCGAAGGCGTATTCGGCCACGAAGCTGAACTGCGTGCCGGTATACCACTCGAGGCTCGGGCTGACCCGGGTGTGGGTGCCGTTGGCGTAGAGCGTCGCCCCGTAGCTGAAGATCGCCTGCTGGGCGTTGCTGCTGATGTTGGAGAGGCCGTTGGAGAGATTCGTGCCGGCCGTGCCGCGTTCGTTGCCGGTGCTGGCGCCGATGCCGATCGAAACCTTGGAGATGATGCTGTCCGCACTCTTGAACGGGGTGAAGGTCAACCGCCCGGCGACGGTCTTGTCGCCGTCGCTGTAGTCAGCCGCCGCGCCGCCGAAATTGGCGGTGTTGTTGGCCACGCCGTTGAAGACGCCGAGGCGGTATTCAACCGCACCGTCACCCAGCGCGCCGAAGGCTTCCGCACCGAGATCGCGATTGGGCAACAGGGTGTTGACGAAGGGCGACTCGATGAAGTGGCGGTTGGAGCCAGGCTCGAGACCGACCGCGGAAGGAAATTTGCCGAACTTCAGGCCGAACTGCGGGCTGAAACGGGCGGCAATAAACGCATCCCAGAGGCCGACGGCCGTGCTGTTGTTCGTGCCGGTGCCGAGCTCGGGCGTGATGTTGAAGTCGTATTTGCCGGCCACGGTGCCGCTGAAGATCGTGCGGACGCGACGCAGGAGGAAGGCGTCGCGGTTGCGCGCGCCGTCATCGAGGAAGAAGCGGCCGTCGAACTGGGCAAGCGCCTTGAACTTCAAGTCAAAGGCCTTGTCGGCCGAGGTGATGCCGAAACCGCCGGCGGCAGCCACGGGGACGGGAGGCTTCGGCGCGGCGGCGGCCGTCTCGTCCTTGATCTCCTGCTTGCGCTCAAGCACGAGGAGTTTCTGCTCAAGCAGACGGAGCTGCTCACGGAGCAATTTGATGTCGTCGCTTTCAGCGGCGTGGAGAACAGGGGATGTGCCGAAGGCGAGGGCCAGGACGGCGAGAACCGCGGGAGCGGTGCGTTGGTATAATGAGTTCCTCATGGGAGCGATGGGCTTGGTGACTGTCTGTCTGGATGAAGGAACTTCCCGTGATCGGGTCAGTGTCTGGATTTGGTTTGGATTAGCTGGTAACGCCTCCGTGGGTGACGGTAGGCGGAAATTCAAATGCCGGCGCCGTCGCGATGACCGGGGCCGGAGAGACGCGTCTTTTCGGTGCGCTCGATCTGGGTCACGCGACCCTCATGCACGACGAGTTGCACGACACCGTAACGCAGGCTCTCGACTTTATCGCGCACGATGCCGAGCCATTCCGGCAGGGTGTCGGGCTGCGAATTGATGATAGCGGTGTGTTCCATAACGAAAGATGAGTTGGGTGAGGATTAAATGGTGTAGTCGCCGAGGAGCTGGTGAACGACGCCCTCCACTTCGGAGAGCCGCGGGCCATTGGCGGCGGCGGCGAGTTTGCGGGCCGCGCGGGCTGGCATGCGCGCCGACGATTCGGCGGCCTCCGCCTCGGGCGAGAAAGGGAGCGGGATATTGTCGCGGCGCATTTTGCGCAGCGTGACTTCGACGACGTCGGCGAGCGTGTAGCGGTCGAGGATGCCGGCGATGGCGTTGCGCACATCCAGCATGAGCATGCGCAGGCCGCAGTGCGCCTCGTCGGGGCACGTGCACTTCTCGTAAGCCGACTGGCTTACGCAGCCGATGGGAGCAAGCGGACCGTCGATGAGGCGGACGACCTGGCCGATGGTGATCTTGGCGGCAGGCTTCGCGAGGCGGTAGCCGCCGAACTTGCCGCGCGCACTCTCCACCAAGCCGGCTTCCTTCAAGGCTTGGAGAATCTGCTCGAGAAACTTCACCGGCAGCTGCTCGCCTTCGGCCAGCTCCGACACCTGCACCAGCTTCCGCTTTACCTCGGCGGCGATGCCAAGGTTGATCAACGAGCGGAGGGCGTATTCGCCTTTTTTGGAAAGCTTCATTTACTACGATTTCAATCTACATTGGTTTAGTATGATTTAAGATCAAGGACAATTTTCCTTTTTATGACCCAAGACCTAAAATCCTATTTATATATCTACATAAGTATCTTACGTAATTCCTAATACTAATCCGACCATGCAGTATTTCTATACGCTGATCCAATCACAGATTGCCTCACTTAAAATCGACTAGATTGGTAGGATATCAGCTTACCGCGTGACGCCCCCCCCTTCCCTTTCTTCCAAATACTGACCCGGCCATTGGAAGATTCGTGGGATGTAAATCCTGCCGCGCACCGCCGCACTCGCGTTCTCCGGCTGGATCTTCGCCGCCACCCTCGTGGCCGGCGTCTCGCTCGGCCTCAAGTTCCGCCGGCAGACCGGTCAATGACACGTGAAGTTTGCCTTTCCGCTGAAACATCGGCCACAAAACTAAAGCCACCATGCCCACCCCCTCCACCAGCCTTCGTCGTCCCCTGATCGCCCGCGGTTTCAGCGCGGCCATCGGACACACGCCGCTCATCCGCCTCAACCGCCTGTCTGACGCCACCGGCTCCGAAATCCTCGCCAAGGCCGAGTTCATGAACCCCGGCGGCTCCATCAAGGACCGCGCCGCCCTCGCTCTCATCGAAGACGCCGAGCGATCAGGCGCCCTCCGGCCCGGCGGCACCATCGTCGAAGGCACCGCCGGCAACACGGGCGTTGGCCTCGTGCTGGTCGGTGCGGCGCGCGGCTACAAGAGCATCTTCATCGTGCCCGATAACTTCAGTCACGAGAAGACCGACCTGCTGAAAACCCTGGGCGCCGAGGTGCGGCGCGTGCCACCCAAGCCCTACAAGGATCAGGAGAACTTCCAGCACATCGCGCGGCGCCTCGCCGCGTCCATCCCCGGCGGCTGGTGGGCCAACCAATTCGACAACACCGCCAATCTCGACGGCCACTATCGCACCACCGGTCCCGAAATCTGGGACCAAACGGAAGGGCGCGTCACCGCGTTTACCGCCTCGATCGGCTCTGGCGGCACGCTCGCCGGCGTAAGCCGCGCCCTCAAGGAACGTAATCCCAAGGTTCATATCGTCTGTGCCGATCCCTACGGTGCCGCCATGTGGTCTTGGTTCAAACACGGCCACACCGACATCGATGACGGCGACTCCGTGGCGGAAGGTATCGGCCAGGGTCGGGCGACCCAGAACGTCGTCGCCTCGCTGGTGGACGATGCCTACCGCATCGCCGACCCCGTCGCCGTCGAAGTCGTCTATCACCTCCTGCGTGACGAAGGCCTCTATCTCGGTCTCTCCTCGGGCATCAATGTCGCCGCCGCCGTCAAACTCGCGCGCGAACGCGGCCCCGGCCAGGTCATCACGACCATCCTTCCCGACGGCGGCGCACGCTATGCTTCCAAGCTCTACAACCCAACCTGGCTTGCGGAGCAGAAGCTCACACCCGTGGCGAAAAAACTGGAATTTCTGGACCAGCTCTGACGCCGGTTCAGAGCTTTAGCCGCAACCCGTCGTAGGCCAGTCGCACGCCGGGAGGCATGGCGGCCTCGGTCTCCGCATGGTCGCTCAAATGCGTCAGGTGCGTGAGCCATGTCACTTTCGCACCAATCTCACGCGCAACCTCCAGCGCCTCCGGGATGCTCATGTGCGTCGGATGAGGCAACGGCCTCAGCCCGTCGAGCACCACCGCGTCCGCCCCGCGCGCCAGCGCCACCGCTTCGGCCGTCAGGCGTTTGTTATCGGTGTAATAGGCAAATTTCCTACCCGAGCTGCGCTCCGTGAAAATCAGTCCGAGCGTGTTCAATCCACCATGCGGCAGCAGCGTGGACTGGATCGTGCCCTGTGGCAGTTCCAGCAACGCCGGCATCATCGCCAGCTTGAACGCCGCATAACCTTTCGCGATCGGCCGATCGCCGATGGCGTAGGGAAACACGCCTTGCACCCGCCCGATGCCTTCGTCGGTCGAATAAACCGTCAGCGCCTCGCCGCCCTTCAGGTCGCAATACCGGCGCAGGTCATCCATGCCCGTGATGTGATCGGCATGGCCGTGCGTCAGGATGAAAAAATCCATCTGCCGGATGTTCTCGCGCAGACATTGCAGCCGGAATTCAGGCGTCGCATCCACCTGCACATGCAACCCATCCATCACCACGTGGACCGAGGCGCGCGTCCGGCGGTTGCGTGGATCCGGCGAAGTGCACACCGCACAATCGCACGCGATCAACGGCACGCCCTGCGAGGTCCCGCTGCCGAGAAAAATGACTTCCATGATCGCAACGAAAGCGAAACCGTCCGGCAGCGCCAGCCTGCTCTACTCTTTCGCCTGAATCGCCTGCTGAAGCGCTTCCACTTCCCGTCGCCGCGCCGGATTCGCAAAGAAATCCAGCGACGCCCGGCGCGTCGAATCACCCAGACTGCTCGCCGCGTAATCTCCCTCCGTCGCCCGGGCCCACGCCGTCAGATCAGGAAAATACTTCGCCAGTGCCTTGGCCGCCGCCGGGCCCACGTCCGGCACGCCCACGGCACAGATAAACCGCCAGCGCTCCTGCCGCTTGCTCGCCTCAACGGTCACCATGATTTTGTCCGCGGTCTTCGGCGATGCCACGCGCAACCAATCCTCGCGGCGCAGCGCATAAAAATCGGCGGGTTGCGCGACCAGTCTCTTCGCCACCAGCGCTGCAATCGTGGTTTTGCCGATGCCATGGATGTCGACCGCGCCGTCCGAAACAAAATACTCCAATCGCCGCTGGAGCCGCGCCGGACAATCGTAGTTGGGACAACGCACCGTCGGCCCTTCGTTCAGCAAACCGGCACCGCATGAGGGGCAGTTTTGCGGAAAATCAAAAGCCGTCGCCCCTGCCGGTCGCCGCGCCCGATCCACCCCGGTGATCGCAGGGATGATCTCGCCGGCTTTTTCGAGGAAGACGAAGTCGCCGACCCGGATGTCCTGCCGCGCGATCTCCTGCCGGTTGTGCAAACTCGCCCGTCGCACCGTGGAGCCGCCGATCTTCAC
Organism: uncultured Opitutaceae bacterium; assembly: GCA_964525935.1. Taxonomy (GTDB): domain Bacteria; phylum Verrucomicrobiota; class Verrucomicrobiia; order Opitutales; family Opitutaceae; genus UBA2377. Next base: position 29,351 of record CAZGJZ010000007.1, read on the forward strand.
CTCCGCCAATTCCGCGACCGGCGACAACACGCCGGTGCGGCCGATTTGCAGCGTGATGTCCGTCACTCGCGTGCTGACGCGATCGGGCGGAAATTTATAGGCGATGGCCCAACGGGGAGCTTCGTTCGTCTCACCCAGCCGGTGTTGCAGCACCACATCATCGAGTTTGACCACGGCGCCGTCGGTTGGAAACGCCAGCCGCTTCCGCCTGACACGCATGTCCTGCACCGCTTTCCATACCTCCTCAACCCCACTGGCCGCCTGCGCGTCATCGACCGTCGGCAGGCCCCAAGCGCGGAGCTGCTTCAACAAAGCCTGTTGCGAAGCCGGCTGCGCACTCGCCGGCTCACAGGCACCGACGCCATAGAACACCACCGAGAGCCGGCGCTTCATGCGGTCTTCGCCGGCCGCTTGCTTCAACGTGCCGACCGCGAGGTTTCGCGGATGAGCAAACGGCTCCTCGCCGGCAGCTTCGCGTTCACGGTTGAGCCGGTTAAATTCGTCGTAGGTTAGATAAACCTCGCCGCGCAACTCGACGAACTCCGGCGTCGCACCCGAATCCCCGATCAATTGCGGCGGCACCTTGGACCGCGTCTGCAGGTTTGCGGTCACGTCGTCACCTTCGAGGCCGTCCCCACGCGTCACCGCCCGAGTCAGCTTCCCGTGCTCATAGGTCACGCTGATGGCGAGTCCGTCGAATTTCGGTTCGATCACAAAAACCGCATCCTGGCGCCCGAGTTGTCGCTGCACTTTCTCCACAAAGGTGCGCAACTCCGCCTCCGTATAACTTTTCTCCAGACTGCGCATCCGCTCGCGATGCCGGTAAACAGGAAAGCGCCCACTGCGATCATCCCCCACTCCGCCCACTGCAGCCGTTTCCGAATGCGCCGCCACTAGCGCGCGCAGTTCCCGCTTCAACTGGTCGTAAGCGTAGTCGCTGATCTCCGGCGCAGCGTGCTTGAAATACAATTCGTCGTGCCGCGCGATCTCCGCCTTCAGCCACGCGATGCGTTCGCTGGCAGGCCTCGTTGACATCGGCGCAGCCGGGGTAGCCATCGTGGCTGTTTGACCGATCGCCATCGCGGACAAACCGTCAAACCCTGTGACTAGCAGACAGATCGCCAAACCGGCCTGAAGCATTCCCCCTAGGCGCAATGCCGCGCGCATTGCCAGTCTTCGCCGTGATTCCGGGGGGAGAATCATGCGGATTTATTGGCCCGCGTTTATGCCGCAGTCAAGCCGGCCACCGGCGCTCGGCTGCTTGATTCAACGCCCGTTTCGATCCAATGTCCGGCCATGGCACACCCCAAGCCGCTCACGCCCCAGCAGGTCAGTTTCTTTCACGAGGAGGGTTACCTCATCGTCCCCGACATCTTCGATCCCGCCGCACTGGAGCCGTTGCGCCAGGAGATCCACGGCGAGATTAACCGCAAGGCGCGCGAGCTGCTCGCCGAGGGCAAGCTCGCCCAACTCCACGACGAAGCCGGTTTCGACCGCCAGCTCAGCCTCATCTACCGGGAGTCCAAACCCGCCGGCGACGCCATCGTGAAGCACCTGATGGGCGCGCGCGGCGGCGGCTATTACTCGCCGGAAATGTTCGGCCTCATCATCAACCAGGCGTTGCTCGCCAAGATCAGTTCGCTCGTCGCGTCCGACGAGATCGTCGCCTCCGCCTACCGCATCCGGCCGAAGCTGCCCAATTTCGGACGCGGCGTCGTGCCGTGGCACCAGGACAGCGGCTACCTTTCCGAGCACTGCGACGAACACCTCATCATTACCTGCTGGGTGCCGTTCGTGGATGCCACCAAGGAAAACGGTTGCATGGAAATTCTCCCGCGCACTCACCGCAGCCGCGTCTATCAACATCACGCGGGCGGCAACGCCGACTTTCTCGTCATCGAAGATCGCGACCTGCCTGCCGATCCGCGCGGTGCCATCACCGCGGCCTGCCCGCGCGGCGGCGCCGTGTTCATGAGCAACCGCACCCCGCACTGCTCGACGCCCAACATCTCCGATCACATCCGCTGGAGCGTGGACCTGCGTTACAAGGCCGCCGATGTGCCGAACAATGTCGGCATCGAACCCACCGCGGTGGACGCCGCCGGCAAGGCCGACGCCGCGTTTTACGAACAGGTCAACGTCGCGTGCTATCCGCCCGACGCCGACATCGTGGTGAAGAGCAAAAAGAATCCCGCGAGCGTCATCGACTACCAGGAGTATGTGCGCCTGCGCGAAATCTACGACCACACGCAGCCCAGCTTCGCCGAAGTTCGCGCGTGGCCGACACTGAGCGGCGCGCGCTGAGCGTTAAGCGTAAAAACAAACGGACGGGCGCTCGCCCGTCCGTTTGTTTTGTAGACCCGCCCGCGGGCGGCCTGCAAACGAGCCCTCACTGGTGCTCTTCGTAAGAGATCTCGATCTTCGCCGCGAAGGCCTTCTTCTTCGCCGCACCCTGGAAGCGAATGCTGTGCGTGCGCTCGTCGTAGACGTAGCCATTGTCCGCATCCGCCGCCACCGGTTGCCCGTCCACCAGCACGCGCAGGCTCTTCTGGTAGAACGACGCGCCCGGCGTCACTGGGTCGAGCGCCACGGCGACGGTGTCGGCAATGCGGTCACCGAGCGCAGCCAGCGGCGCAGAAAAATCACTCTCGATGTTCAACACCGTGCCGCCCGTGAGCTCGGCCGCGCGCCGGTGCGAGACATTGGCCGGCGAGACCACGGCGTTGATCTCGAGCTTCCCGCGTTTGTTGCCCTTGGCGATGACGAAGGGGTTGATCACCCAGGAGTTGATGTAGCCGTCGAGCGTCTGGCGCGCACGCGGATGGGCGGCATTGTATTCGCCGATCAGCGCGGGGAGTTTGCCGTCCTCAACCCATTTGGCCAAGCGGGTCCCGTCCGCGCCTTTTTTCCACGTCGCCATGCGGGTCTCCTCTTCGTCCATGAAGAACACGACGATGGTCGTGGCCTCGGGCCGGAGAAACGCGTGCTGCTTGTGATAGTAATTCGCGACAAAGTTATACACCGCGGTGAAGGCGGTGCGGTTGCTGGAGCCGTTGGTGCCCACTTTCACGAGTTCCGCGAAGATGCCATCGGGCGTAGCGGGTGTGACCCACGGCTGGGGCATGCCGGGCAGCGTCACGAGGGCACCGTTGCTGGCCACCCGCTTGGTAGTCGTCTTGGCCTTCCCCTGACGGTTGAGCACGGGCTGGCCGGCGGCGTCGAGTTCGATGGAAGGGACTTTCTTATAGTAGGTTTGTCCGCCAGCCGATGAGCCAGACGGGCGATCCACGAAATCCGTCGTCAGCACGCCGATGCGGTAGTCGAGATCGCGCGCCCGGAAGAGCTGCCGGAAACGGTTCAGATTGGCCGCGATGCGCGCCTGGTGCGCAGCCATCGATTTCGAATTATTGATCACGAATACGAGATCGACCTCGCGGTTGCGCGAGCGATCAGCCGTGACCTGCTTCAGGTGGCGGTTCGGCTCGACGGTAACCGTGATGGTATTCTCCACGCCGAGCTGCGGGTTGTTCTCGTCCGCCGTGTAATACTTGAAGCTGTCCTTGCCGATAAACCCCGGGTCCGGCGCATACGTTAGCTCACCCGTGTCGCGCGCGAGCTTGGCGGTGCCATGCTGCGGCTTGGCGCTATCCTCCAGCAGGTAGACCACCTTCGACAGGTCGAAACCGACACGATCCGCCACGGGCATGAAATCCTCGTGACTGGGAATTTTCTGGGTGACCGGTGTATTCGGCCGCGTAGTGAGCGTGACCTCATGGCCGGCGGCGGCGTGCTCGCGCTTGGCCGTGACTTCGATCTTGTCCAAAACAACCGGCGCCCCGGGCGCCACCGTGATCTCAACCGTGTTCTTAAACACGAGGCCGGTGGCTTCGTTGCGCACGGTGTAGGCAAACGAGTCTGTGCCCGCATACCCATCCTCCGGCCGATACGCATAATAGCCGGTGCGCGACGTCTTGGTCGCAAAGAAATCTCCGCCACTGTCCTCTCCCGCCAGTCCGACCCGGCCGTGCAGTGGCTCGGTCGTGATCGTGTAGATCAACGCGCTGCCGGCATCGGCATCGATGATCTCCTGTCCCACCACCAGTTGTCCATGCGCACCGCCCTCGGCTTCGACCTCCACCGTCATGGGAGCCGCCGGGCGGATCGCGTTGGCATCGTCAGCCGCCGGCGTAGTCGCGGCGCCGGCAAAGGCCGGCACCAGTGCGAGCAGCAACGCCAACCACAAAGACCGCGAAGCTGCAAAGGGGGGAATCGGGAATTTCATGAGGGTGAAGAGGAGGACGAGAGGGTTAACTTTGATAGACCGCGATGTCCATGACTGTTCCCGGGGAGAAATGCGTAGGCGTTTGATTTTGCCTTAATGGTAAGCCGGACGCGCCGAGCCTGGCGGCCGGGGCTGCAGGGTTGCATGCACAAAAAAGGCGCTCTGCTGGAGAGCAGAGCGCCTTGAATTGTTGAGCGAGGTTGTCGCGGTTTGGACTTAGTAGTCCATGCCGCCACCCATACCGCCGCCACCACCGGGGCCGCCGGCGGGAGCCTTCTCCTTCTCGGGAGCGTCGGTGATGATCGCTTCCGTGGTGAGGAGGAGACCAGCGATCGACGCGGCGTTCTGCAGCGCGATGCGGGTGACCTTGGTCGGATCGACGACGCCGGCCTTCACGAGGTCGACGTATTCGCCCGTGGCGACGTTGTAGCCGTTGTTGCCCTTGCTGTTCAGCACCTGCTGGACAACGACCGCGCCTTCGAGGCCGGCGTTGAACACGAGCTGACGCAGCGGGGCTTCGACAGCGCGACGCACGATCTGGGCGCCGAGCTTCTCGTCGCCATCAAGGGCGGCGATCGCGGAGTCAATGGCCTTGCCGGTGCGGAGGAGAGCCACACCGCCACCGGAGACGATACCCTCTTCCACGGCCGCGCGGGTCGCGTGGAGGGCGTCTTCGACGCGCTGCTTCTTTTCCTTCATCTCGGACTCGGTGGCAGCACCGACGTTGATGACGGCCACGCCGCCGGCCAGCTTGGCGAGACGCTCCTGGAGCTTCTCACGGTCGTAGTCGGAGGTGGTTTCGTCGATCTGACGGCGGATCTGCTTCACGCGGCCCTGGATGTCGGACGACTTGCCCGAACCTTCGACGATCGTGGTGTTTTCCTTGTCGACGACGATGCGCTTGGCGCGACCGAGATCGGCGACGGTGAGGTTCTCGAGCTTGAGGCCGAGGTCCTCGGTGATGCACTTGCCGCCGGTGAGGACCGCGATGTCCTCGAGGATCGCCTTGCGGCGGTCACCGAAGCCGGGGGCCTTGACCGCGACGACGTTGAGCGTGCCACGGATCTTATTCACGACGAGGGCCGCGAGGGCTTCGCCTTCGACTTCCTCGGCGATGACGAGGAGCGGTTTGCCGCTCTTGGCCACGGTCTGGAGGAGCGGGAGGAATTCCTGGAGGTTGCCGATCTTCTTCTCGTGGATGAGCACGTAGGCGTCCTCGAGGATGGCTTCCTGGCTCTCCGCGTTGGTCGCGAAGTAGGGCGAGAGGTAGCCCTTGTCGAACTGCATGCCTTCGACGACGTCGAGGGTGGTTTCGATGGACTTGGCCTCTTCGACGGTGATGGTGCCGTCCTTGCCGACCTTGTCCATGGCATCAGCGATGATCTCGCCGATGGCCGCGTCCCAGTTGGCGGAGACGGTGGCAACCTGGCGGATCTCTTCGCGGTCGTTGACCTTCTTGGAGATCTTGGCGAGCTCGGCGACGGCGGCCTCAACGGCCTTGTCGATACCGCGCTTGAGGTAGATCGGGTTGGCGCCGGCGGTGACGTGCTTGAGGCCTTCCTTGTAGACGGCTTCAGCGAGCACGGTGGCGGTGGTGGTGCCGTCGCCGGCCGCGTCGTTCGTCTTGGAAGCGACTTCCTTCACGAGCTGGGCGCCGATGTTTTCGTAGGCGTCGGCGAGCTCGATTTCCTTGGCGACGGTCACGCCGTCCTTGGTGACGGTCGGGGAGCCGAATTTTTTGTCGATGACGACATTGCGGCCCTTGGGCCCGAGGGTGATTTTGACAGCCTTGGCGAGGAGTTCCACGCCACGGAGGATTTTGTGACGAGCGGCCTCGTCGAACAGGAGTTGTTTAGCAGCCATTTTCGTAAGTTGAGAGTTGAGGGTTTAGTGTTGAGAGCGGATTAGCCGATGACGCCGAGGATGTCGTCCTCGCGCACGAGCTTGTATTTCTGGCCGTCGATTTTCACTTCGGAGCCACCGTAGGGGCTGAGGAGCACGGTCTCGCCGACCTTCACTTCGAAGGGCGTGACCTTGCCGTTCTCATCTTTCTTGCCGGTGCCGAGGGCGATGACCTTGGCCTCCTGCGGCTTCTCTTTGGCGCTGTCCGGAATGATGATTCCGCCGCGGACTTGTTCTTTTTCCTCGATGTGCTGCACGAGCACGCGATCACCGATGGGTTTGATATTAACTTTAGCCATATTGGTTGGGTTTTGGGTTGAGAGTTGGGTTTGAGTTGGCGGGTTTTGGACGGCGACAAACCCCGCAGCGAACAAACGCTGCGGGCCTGCCGGTATCCGAGATTATTTCTTTTTGTCTTCGTCGACGACTTCGAAGTCCGCGTCCACGACGTCGGCCTTCTTCTCCGTCTTCTTCGGCGTGGCTTCGCCTTGCGGCGCAGCGTCACCCTGGGGGGCGGCGCCGGCAGCCTGCGCGGCGGCCTGGGCCTCGGCGTAGAATTCGGCGCCGATCTTGGAGAGGTTTTCGAGGGCGGCCTTCATGCGGTCGCCATCGTTGCTCTCGAGATCCTTCTTCGAGTCGGCGATCGCCGACTCGACCTTGGCCTTCTTGTCGGCGGGGAGTTTGTCGCCCGCATCTTTGACGGTTTTTTCGAGCTGGTAGATCGTCGAATCGAGCTGGTTCTTGGTCTCGACGGCTTCCTTGCGCTTCTTGTCTTCCTCGGCGTGCAGCTCTGCATCCTTGGTCATCTTCTCGACCTCGTCCTTGGAGAGGCCGGAGGAACCCTGGATGGTGATCTTCTGCTCCTTGCCGGTGCCGAGATCCTTGGCGGAAACGTGGAGGATGCCGTTGGCGTCGATGTCGAAGGTGACCTCGATCTGCGGCGTGCCGCGCGGCGCCGGCGGAATGCCGTCGAGCTTGAACGTGCCGAGATTCTTGTTGTCGCGGGCCATCGAGCGCTCGCCTTGCAGCACGACGATTTCCACGCCGGGCTGGTTATCGCTGTAAGTGGAGAACACCTGGGTCTTCTTCGACGGGATCGTGGTGTTGCGCGAGATCATCGGCGTCGAAACGTCGCCGGCGGTCATGATGCCGAGCGTGAGCGGGGTCACGTCGAGGAGCAGCACGTCGCGGACGTCGCCCTTGAGCACGCCACCCTGCACGGCCGCGCCGATGGCGACGACTTCGTCCGGATTCACGCCCTGGTGCGGCGGCTTGCCACCGAGCTTGTGCGCAATCTCAACGACCTTCGGCATGCGCGTCATGCCACCGACGAGCACGAGCTCGTCAATCTGGCCGACGGTGAGATCGGCGTCCTTGAGACAGTTCTTAAATGGGGCCACGCAGCGCTCGGAAAGCGCGTCGCAGATTTGCTCCATCTTCGCGCGGCTGAGCTGCACGTTGAGGTGCTTCGGGCCGGACGCGTCCGCCGTGATGAACGGCAGGTTGATGTCCACCGACTGCGCGGACGAGAGGGCGATCTTCGCCTTTTCGGCCTCTTCCTTCAGGCGTTGGAGCGCCATCGGGTCCTTGCGGAGGTCGATGCCGTTTTCCTTTTTGAAAGTGTCGACGAGCCAGCCGATGAGGGCTTCGTCCCAGTTGTCACCGCCGAGGTGGGTGTCACCGTTGGTGGCTTTGACTTCGAAGACGCCGTCGCCGATCTCAAGCACCGACACGTCGAACGTGCCGCCACCCAAGTCGAACACCGCGATCTTCTCGTCCTTCTTTTTGTCGAGGCCGTAGGCGAGCGACGCCGCGGTCGGCTCGTTGATGATGCGCATCACCTCGAGGCCGGCGATCTTGCCGGCGTCCTTGGTGGCCTGGCGCTGGGAGTCGTTGAAATACGCGGGCACCGTGATGACGGCCTGCGTGATCTTCTCCCCGAGGTAGGCCTCGGCGTCGGCCTTCAACTTGCCGAGCACGAACGCCGCGATTTGCTGCGGCGCGAAAGTCTCGGTCTTGTCGCCGACCTGGACTTCAATGTAAGCGTCGCCGTTTTTACCTTCGACGGTCTTGAAGGGCATGTTCTTCGCCTCTTCCTTCACCTCCGTGAATTTGCGGCCGATGAAACGCTTCGCGGAGAAAACCGTGTTGCGCGGGTTGGTGACGGCCTGGCGTTTGGCCGCCTGGCCGACGAGACGCTCGCCGGTTTTGGTGAACGCGACGACCGAAGGGGTCGTGCGCGCGCCTTCTGCGTTGGGGATGACCACCGGCTCTCCGCCTTCCATAACGGCCATGCAGGAGTTCGTGGTGCCTAGATCGATGCCTAAAATTTTGCTCATGATGTAATCCCGTTAAGCAATGCCTGTGCCCCATTCATCGGGGTATTATTAGATATTAATCTACAACAATTTAAAAAACTTGGCGCCGCGCCACCCTCGCTATCACTTCATCAATAAATGCCAATCTGACACACATCGTGTCACACCTGTTGGCAAGTGTGACAAAAGCTGTCCCATCTCACGGGCGTCGTTGAATTCCAGGCCGATCTTCTTACGTTGCCCGCATGGAAATGGAGATTGTTCTGCCCGATGAGGTTCCGGTGATGACGCTGCCCAATCTGGCGTTCTTTCCGCAGGCCTTGTTGCCGCTCCATATTTTTGAGCCGCGCTACCGCACGATGCTCCGCGAAGTCCTCGCGACGAACCGCCTCTTCGCCGTCGCCGGTCTCGACCATCGCCGCGCCGACGACCCGACCGCCTTCGAGCCGCCGCACCGCATCGCCACGATTGGCATCATCCGCGCCTGCCAGAAAAACGACAACGGCACCGCCAACCTCCTCCTCCAAGGCCTGTGCCGCGTGGAGTTTCTCGAAATCCTCGCCGAGGAACCCTTCCGTCGCGTCCGCATCCGCGCCCTCGCGAGTGCGGCTGGCGGCGAGCCGGAAGACATGGAGCGCCTCCGCATCGAGCTGGCCCGCCTGATTTCACTCAAGCGCAAGTTCGGCGCCCCGATGCCCGAGGAGATGGCGGATTTCCTGCGCACCGTGAAAGACCCCGAGGCCTTCGTGGATCTCGCGGCGTTCAGTTTCTGCGAAGATCATGGCCTCAAGCAAAAGCTGCTCGAGACCCTCGACGTCCGCCGCCGCCTCGAGCTCTTCAACGCCCAGATGCGCCTCGAAATCGCCGCCCTCCGCCTCCGCCACAAGCTGCAAGGCAACCTCCCCGACGACCGCATCGCGGATAATTAAGCGTTCTCAATCGCCCGCCGTGGCAGAGCGCGCCGGCCTCTTACCCACCCGCCAGCTTGCCGCCTGCTGGAGACGAGCGAAACGACGCCACATAGTCCTGGGCTGAGGCGCTCAGCTCGCGCGCATCGTCCAAGCCCAGCTTGGTTTTGATGTTCTCGCGGTGGGCCTCGACCGTTTTCACACTGATTCCAAGACTGCTGGCGATCTCGCGATTGGGCAGGCCGGCGCCAATCATCTGGTAAACCTGCAACTCACGGTCCGAGAGTGGCCCGGCGGTATCGCCATTGCGCTGTTTCAGCAAGCCGCGGAATACCGCGACAAAGATCTGCGGACTCAGGTAGATCCGTCCTTCCGCCACGTTCCGCAACGCCAGCTGGATTTCGCGCGTCTCCGCCGATTTCATGACGTAGCCCACCGCACCGGCGCGCAGCGCCCGCTCCGCGTAAACACTCTCGTTCAACATCGAGATCACCAGCACACGCAGTGCCGCATCATCCGCGATCAATTCGCCCACGACGTCCAGACCATGCCGGTTATCCAGCAATAAATCGAAAAGCACCACCGTCGGACAATACCGCCGCGCCAGCTCGCGCACTTGGGTCCGGTCACCCGTATCGGCGCACACCGTAAAACCCGCCGTGGCATTGACCATGTGCACCAGTCCCTGGCGCACAACGGGATGATCTTCGACGACGAGCACGCGTTGCACAGTGGGAACAGGAGTCGAAGACATGGAGGCGAACCGCGACTAAACGAATCGCCGTCCGACATTTCAACTCTGGAGTCCGAGTGCTCACGGCAACACCGGGCTCGCCTTCATATATCTGGATAACCACGCTGCGCCGGTCCCAGCCATGCTTCATCGATTTCGCCCTCTTCGCCTCGGTGTGCGACTCATGCTGGGACTTTTGAGCACCGCGCTCATTGGCGTGGCCGGCGAATCCACTCTTCCTTCTAGCGAACGAGGGCAGATCAAAACCACCTTTGTGCCGGCGCCCGCCGAGGAAGGCGTGCGCCGGATGTTCAACCTCGCGCTGGATGCCCACGGTCGCGTGCTGGCCGCCAACGGTCGCGTGCTCCGTTACGATGGCTTTACGCTTGAGGAACTGCCCGTGCCGGGTGGTGGCTACACCGGCGCGGTCGCGGTCGATTCCCAGGACCGGGTCTGGATCGGCAACCATGAGCAACTCGGCCGCTTCGAGCCAGATGCCACCGGCGGCATGCAATTCGTCTCTGTGCGCGACGCGTTGCCGACCGAGGCCCGCGACCACGGGCTGATCTGGGCGGTGCACACCGTGGGCGATACGGTATATTTTATCGCTTCACAGGAAATTCTGGAGTGGCGTGCCGGCCGTTTCACACGTTGGCCGTTGCCCAATATGCGCCGGCTCTTCAGCACCGCACTCGACGGGAGTTGCTACGTTTGGCAGCGCATCCAGCCAAAAGAAGGCGAAACCAGCATTCCGCTTTGGCGGTTCATCCCGGGACAGTCGCCGCGCCTCATCCATACCGGCACTGCGCCCAATTTGGGTGTCGCCATCATCTCCGACGGCCACGGTGGCATCCTCCAAGTCAACAACGATGGCCGCTTCGGCGCCGTGACCGCTGGGCCGGCGGATTGGCGCGGACCGCGATGGGAGACTTCAGTGATCACCGCCACGCGCCTCGACGACGGACAAATTGTGTTGGGCTCAACTAGCGACGGCGTGCGCGGCTACGATTCGCACGGCACCTTGCTCTGGCGTTTGGACACCACGGATTTTTCGCTGCCCGACAACTCCGTCGAAACCCTGCTCCGCGGCCGGGATGGCGCCCTCTGGGGCCTCACGCCGCAAGGCTTGGTGCGCATGGAGCCCAGTTCGTCGGTCACCTATTGGCGCAACGCGCAAGGCTGGCCCGCCACCGTCAACGCCATCACGCGCTGGCAAGGCCAGCTGTATCTGGCCGCTTCCCAACGCTCACACACCTTCCGTCTCGAATCACGCGGCGACGGCCGGCCCGCCGCCTGGCACGCCCTGCAAAAACTTTACGAGCCAAGCTTCGGCTACGACCTGCTCCCCTCACCCACCGCCGGCTTGGTGGTGGCTGGGGAATACGGCTTGTGGACGAGCACCCCCAACGGACTCCGGGGCCTCTGGTATTCCCCGCCACACACCGGGCGTAGCGTCTTTCATTGGGATGAAACCGCCCGCGAACTCGTCTACGCGCAGCTCGACGATCTCAGCCTCTGGCAACGCGCCCCCGCTGCATCCGCCGGCTGGACAATGATCTGGCAGGAAAAATTTGCGACTCTCGACCACGCCTACCCCTGGCAGCGGGGTGAATTTTTCGCGACCGACCTCGCCGGACGCATCTGGCTTTATACGTTCACGCATGATGCCGCTGGCCAGCCGACCTTGTCGGCACCACCACGCCGGCTCACCCCGGAAACTGGGCTCGGCCGGATTACCCGCCTCGAACGTCACGGCGAATGGGCGGTCGCGTTCACGCGTGATGTCGTCTGGCGCTGGCGCGCGGGTGAAACAGCTTTCCACCCGCTTCCGACCGACGCGCCAGCCGGCGTGGTGCCGGCAACCTTGCGGCTGGAACCCGGTGCATCCGGCTGGGCGCTGGCCCGACTTGTTCCGCTCCCCAGTGGTGGCGATGCGGTCATTCGCTACGGTGTCTTCCACGCCGAGTTGGCAGACGGACGGCTGCGCGGCCTGCAAGGCACTCCCGTCAGCATAGTGGAAAACATCGGCTGGCTCTCGGCGGCTTTCAGCGAGGAAGGCGTGTGGTGGCTGGGTGGCACCGGCGGGCTCGCCCGCGTCGCGCTGCGGACGGACCTCAAGCCGCTCACGTTGCAACAAACGCCTTTGCTCCAGACGATCAGCGATGGACGCGGCCACGCCCTACTCCTCCGCGACCCTGCACCGCTCGACGGCGAGCGCAGCGCAGTCTTCCGCTACAGCTATCCCCAATCCGCCCACGCCCTACCTGTCGCGTTTCAAACCCAACTCGCGCCATTGGAGGCGGACTGGTTGGCCCCGACCGGCGAACATCAACGCAGCTACGCACGCCTGCCCGGCGGTGACTACGTTTGGAAACTGCGTGCAATCGACGCCATCGGCAACACGAGCCCGGCGCTCACGATACCCCTGCGCGTCGCTCCGCGCTTCCTCGAAACCACCACGGGACGCTTTCTCGTCATTACGGCCGCGCTCGCACTCATGGGCGCATTTGCCTGGGGTTGGACCCGCCGGCTGCGTCTCCAGCGCGCGCAACTCGAGCACACCGTTGGCGAGCGCACCGCCGCGCTGCTGGCCACCAACGCCGAGTTGCACACCCAGAATCAAAAACGCACCGAGTTGATCGGCGCGGTCAGCCACGAGCTGCGCACGCCTCTGACCGGTGCCTACCTCATGGCAGAAAAACTCGCCGCCACCGAAACCAGCGGCGACGCCGAGCACCTGCGTCGTTGCCTCGCCGAGCTGCGCCAGATGTTGGAAGGCACGCTCGACCTCTCCCGCTACGAATTGGGCCTGATCCCCATGCGCCTGCGCTGGCTGCGGTTCGAGCCTGTGGTGCAGGAAACCGTGCGACTCTTCGCTCCACTCGCCGCCGCCAGCGGTCTCACGCTCGACACGCGGCTCGCGCCGGCCCCGGGACTTGTCCTCGCCGATGAAGCCAATCTCCGGCGCGTGCTTTCCAACCTCCTCTCCAACGCGATCAAGTTCACCACACAGGGCCGGATCGAAGTCACCCTCGCCTGGTCCCAGGCCGCACCGTTCACGGTCGCCACGCTCACCGTGTGCGACACTGGCCGCGGGATGAATGCGGAGGAAGTCGCGCGGCTCTTCGACGGTTTTCAACGCATCGGCCTGCGGCGGCACGACGAGATCGCGAGCGCCGGTCTCGGGCTTTCCCTGACCAAACGGCTCGTCGATCTCGCGGGCGGTGACATCCATTGCGAGTCGACGCCGGGCACCGGCACAACCTTCACCGTCGCGCTGCCCATGTTGGGCCATGATGCCGGCGTAGAACCGACATCACCCTTCGCCATCGAGGTGTTGATCGTGGAGGACGAGGCCGGTCACCGCGATCACGCCACCGAACTGCTCGAGCCGCTCGGCGCCACGGTCACGACCGCCGGCAGCGTGGCCGCCGCGCTCGCGTTGGTGAAAACGAAGCGCTTCGCACTCGCGCTGGTGGATTTCAACCTGCCCGACGGCACCGGCCTCGAGTTGTGGCAACGCTGGCGCTCGGTCGGCACGTTGCCCGCGCGCGCCGTCGTGCTCACGTCGCATCGCTCGGAATCGATCCGCGCGATCTGCCTCGCCGCAGGTTTCAACGAAGTGCTGGCCAAGCCGCTCTCCCTGCGCACCGCCATCCAGTTGCTGGCGGCGCAGCGCTGACGCCTCAGAACCGCCGCAGCACCGAGACAAACCACGTGCGACCGTCAGCGTCGTAGAACCCATTGGTGAAGCCCGTGCGCGAGTTGTAGTTGCGCGGCGGATCCGAATCAAAGGCGTTGCTCACGCCCACCCGCCACTGCGTGCCGGCAGGACCCGGCAGGCCTGTGCTTAGGTTGAGCACGGCCAGCGCTTCCTGCCCGCCCGGGAGTCCGAGCAAGGGCGGCGAGCCATCCTGCTGCCCGATCCAGTTGATGTGCGCGGTGACGTCATGCTCGCGCCGCTCCCAGGTGAAAGTCGCATTCGCCCGCCACGAAGCGAAGGCAAACGTGTTCACGCTCTCGGTTTCGTTGAAGCCGATGTTGTTTCGCGCCGCCGAGAAAAGGCGCACCGCGGTGATCTCTGCAGTGAGCCGATCTTCGCCCAGCTTCGCCCGATAACGTAGTTCCAAGTCGACACCGTGTGTCCGGTAGCGGTTGAAATTGCCGAACGTGTCGTTGATTGCGATGACCTCGCCCGCCACGCCGGAAGCCGGCGCCGGCCCGCGCTCGATCCGCCCGGCGCTCAAACGGTCTTCATTGGCGAGGAGGAGATTCGCGCCCAGCGTGCCGATGAGATTCTTCTGCCGGTATTCCCAAAAATCCGCCGCCAGCTCAAAACCGGGCAGAAACGATGGCTCATAGAGAAACCCGGCATACGTCACGGCCGTCTCCTCCGGCTGTAACGCCGGGTTGCCGCCATTGCGCAAGCGCATCGTGTAGATGCCGAGGTCCGGTCGCTTGGGGTCGATCGTCTGGGTGAACGTCTCCTGCACATCCGTGTAGGCCTGCAACAGCTCCGGGGTGCGAAAAGCCTGGCTGTGCGTCGCGCGCAACGTGAAACCGGGCAGCGCCCGCCAGCGCAGGCCGAGCTTCGGCTTCACCGGATCCGCAAAATCCCGGTAATGCTCCCAGCGCACCGCCACCATGAACTCCGCCTGCCGCGTGAGCGGAATCGACGTCTCCAGATAGAGCGCCGTCAGCGTGCGTTGCAGATCGCGCGGCGGTCGCCGGGCCAGCGAGACCAGCCCGCCATTGGCCCGGAGCACATCTGGCTCGTGCACGAATCGGTCGGTGCGCCACTCGCCGCCGACCACCAGTTGCACCGGACCACCCCACCCTTCCACGATCTCGCCGCGCGCGCGCAGGTCGCCCATGAGCAGTTCGGCATATTGCAAGTCGTCCTGCTTCGTGAGCATGCGTTCCACGACATCCGGATCGGAAGGACCAAACGGATTGAGCCAACCGCCGAGCCGGCCCGCGAGTCCGTCCTGCAACGCCTGATCGCTGAGAAACCGGCGCCAGCGCGAGTGCACTTGGTTGCGATTGTAAGTCACCGCGCTTTCCCAGTCCCACGTCTCGGCCACCCTTCCGCGCAAGCCGGTGACGACCCGCGGCACCGTAACGGTCATCTCATTTTCCCGCGCACCCATTTCCGGCAGGTAAAAGGACATGTCGGTGATATCGACGCCGAATGGATTGTAGGGATTGGTCGCGGGAAAAGCGATGCGCCCGCCCGGCAGATCGCCGAAGCCGGCCTCCCCCACAAGGCTGATCGTCGACGGCTCATATGTCGTGCCCATGATGCGGTGGCGATAGGAAGCATCGACAAAGGCATCCACTCGCGGCGTGAGCGCCTGCTCCGCATACAGCCACGCGCCCGTGTTGTGCAGCGAGGGGATCATCGTGCTGTAGGTCGCGCGATCGAGGCCGTTGCGCGTGTCGCCCATCGTGATCCCGCCGCTCGTGAACGGCGACGGCAGGACGACAAACCCCGCAACCGTCGGAGTAGCCGTGGCGCCCAGCGTCACCGTGCCATCGGCATTTGCCCGGCCCGGCGCAATTAGCCGCCCGGTCAGGCCGGCTGGCACACCCGGGGCGCCCGCCGGCACGACCAGATGCGCGGGAAACGTATAGGGCGCGCGAAAATCAAATCCTCCCAGCGAGCGGAAATCCTCGCTGCGCGATATCTTCCGCGCGCCGTAGCGCACGGCGTTGTTGTCGTCGTGTTCCAACGCCAGCACCAACCGGCCGCCGCGTGTGCGCACTCCGTGGATCAATCGCACGTTCCAAAAATCACCGCCGCCCGCCTCCATCCACCGGTAACCGGACTGCACCTCGCTGCCGACGAAGTCGGTGCGCAGCTTGTAATTGATCACCCCCGCCACGGCATCGCTGCCATAAACCGCCGAGGCTCCATCCTTGGCGATCTCGATGCGCTCCAACGCCGCCATCGGAATCGAGCCGACGTCGAAGCCCAGTTGCGCCGCCCCCGCCTGCCCAAACGGCGCGACCCGCCGCCCGTTTACCAAAATCAATCCACTCGCGTAGCCGAGTCCGCGATAACTCAACGAGGTGATGCCCGGCTGAAACGTGGTGGGAAAACTTGGGTCCTGCGCCGTGCCAGCCGCAAACGGCAACTGCCGGAGATAATCTTCCGGCCGCGCAAACCCGGCCCGCGCGATAGCGGGCACGTCGATCTTGAAAACCGGTGTCGGCCCCTCGCTCTCAGTGCGCTTGAGCCGCGAACCGGTGACTTCATAGGGTTCCAAGGAGACCGTTTCTTCCTCGCGCAGCCCTATCGTGGCCGCGCCAAGGGAGGTTTGCAAAAACACCATGCACACGAACGCGGCCGCGCAACGCCGCAAGGGTGGTAATAATAGCATGAAGGCGATGGACTTTAATCAGCGTTAAGTGCGCCAAATCCATGCGCCAAGGTAATTTGTCTATCCCCCCTAGATGAAAATAAGGGAGCCATCCTGATGCGGCGCTCCGGTGCATCGACTAGAATCACGTGATGCGCCCACAATTCACCCCTCGCCTCGCTTCCCTGTGCCTGCTCTTTGCGGGCTTGACCGCCACACCTCTCGCTCGTGCCGCTGAGCTTGCCCAAACCACCGTCGTTGAAGCGCTGCAACGCGGCCTGCTCAAGCGACTGCCCGCGCAATTCTCGCTGCAAAGCGCGAGCTTCACCGAGGTCTCCCGCATCGACCATTCGGTGACGATCAAGGGCGAGGCCGTCTTCGTCACGAACGAGGACACCTTCGTCGCCGTCCGTCGCCTTGGCCTCAAGCACCCGTCCGGCGAACTCAATGCCACGATCATCCGTCGCGTGCATGCTGCGGGCGCCACGTTCACCGCGCCTTTCGACGGTGTGGTCTCGCTGCTCAATCCCGCCCCGCAACTCACGCCCAAGCTGGACATCGCCACCCAAGGCCAACCACGCCCGGCCTTCAAAGCCACTGTCATCGAAGGCACCAAGACGCACCAACAACTCCTCGCGCTGGACCAAACCTTCGCTGCGACCGACGAGCGCTACCAGCGCGTGAAGGAAAAATGGAGCCGCTTGCAGGAGTTGGGGGAACTCCTCGCCAGCTACGATGCGTGGGCCGCAGTTCATCCGTCCAGCATGGAGGGTCGCGTTGTCAAGGCGCTCGACAGCAAGGAACTAGGGAAAGCCTACGACACGAAGGTCTATCGGGCCAAGAAACTCACGGATGGCCGCGCCAAGCATGCCGCCTTCGTGCAGCTGGTGAAACCTGCTTTCGCCCCCGAATACGCCCGCATCAAAGCCATCGCCGACCCACGCGAATCCGCCGCCAAAGCCTACGTGGAGTTCCTCGAACAGCTCTAGCCCATCGCCCGCACCATTCGCCCATGCGCATTTTTTTCGCCCTCCGGGCCTCATGCTTCCTGCTCGCCACCACCGCGATCGCCCAAGTCACCCTTAGCCCCGTCAGCAAGCAAATCGGCGCTGGCGATATCGTCTATGAGATTTTACTCGAAAGCGACGTCGCCGCATGGACCGCCACCAGTAATGCAGCCTGGCTCAGCGTCAGTCCCGCCACGGGCAATGGCCGCACTGTGCTGACCGCGAAGGCGGCAAAGAATGCGACCGCGGCAGCTCGCACTGCAACCATCACCATCGGGACAGCCGCTCACACCCTCATTCAGCAAGGCACTGCGGCCTCGGGCCACGACTTGCTCGTAGTTGGCGCCAACAGTTCCGGCCAACTCGGGACCTTGGGATATCCCTATGTGCGTCCAGACATCCCCGGCGGTGATACTGCCGCGATCGCCGCTGGCAGCAGTCACTCGCTCTTCCTCAAGACCGACGGCTCGCTCTGGATTACCGGTGCCACCCCCACTCAAATCGCCACGAATGTCGCTTCCATCGCGGCTGGCGGTAATCACTCCCTCTTCATCAAGACCGACGGCTCGCTTTGGGCCATGGGCAACAATTCCAACGGTCAACTCGGTGACGGCACCACCACCAACCGAGCCACTCCCGTGCAAATCGCCACGGATGTTGGTTTCGTCGCAGCCGGCTATTCCCATTCACTCTTCGTCAAGACCGACGGCTCGCTTTGGGCCATGGGCAATAATGTATCCGGTCGCTTGGGCGATGGCACCACGACCGGTCGCAGCACCCCCGTGCAAATCGCCACAGGCGTCACTTCAGCTGCAGGCGGCGGCGAGCACTCGTTATTCATCAAATCGGACGGTTCGCTCTGGGCCATGGGCTATAACGCATTTGGCCAGCTGGGTGATGGCACCACCACCAGCCGTAACTCGCCCGTGCAAATCACCACGGGCGTTGTTTCCGTCACGGCCGGGGCCGCTCATTCATCCTTCATCAAAACCGACGGCTCGCTTTGGGCCATGGGTTACAATTTATACGGCAGCCTGGGTGATGGCACCACCACGCGGCGCAATGCGCCCGTGCAAATCGCGGCAAACGTCGCCGCCGTTTCGGCAGGCTCCTACCACTCGCTGTTTATCAAGGCCGACGGTTCAGTCTGGGCTGCGGGCTATAATGCCGCCGGCCAATTGGGCGATGGCACCACCACGAATCGAGCCACCCCGGTGCAAGTCGCCACCGACGTCACTTCAGTCGCAACAGGCGATAACCACTCGCTCTTCGTCAAGACGGACGGCTCAACGCGGGCCATGGGCTCCTTTAATTCCGGCCAACTCGGCTACAGCATGCCCGCCCGGTCGAAGCCCACTCAAGTGATCACCGGCGTAACCGCGGTCGCTGCCGGAGCCACCCACTCCCTCTTCGTCAGGACCGACGGTGCCCTTTGGGCCATGGGTGCCAATGCTTACGGCCAATTGGGCTCGGGCACACTCTTCAATCGTTCTGCACCCGTGCCCATCGCCACGGATGTTGTCACGATTGCCGCAGGCATCTCCCATTCCCTGTTCATCAAGACCGATGGTTCGCTCTGGGCGATGGGCTTGAATTCCTCGGGGCAATTGGGTGACGGCACCACCACTAACCGCTTCACTCCCGTCCAGGTCGCCACAGGCGTCGTCGCCATCGCGGCAGGTCCCACGCATTCGCTGTTCATCAAGACCGACGGCACGCTCTGGGGCATGGGTTCCAATTCCTACGGATTATTGGGTGACGGCACCACCACGAGTCGCATCACCCCGATCCAGATCGCCACGGACGTGGTCTCGGCGAACGCCGGGCAAGGACACTCCCTCTTTATCAAATCCGACGGCTCACTTTGGGGCATGGGGTTTAATAATGCAGGCCAACTAGGCACCAATTTAGTATCGCAAAGTTCGACCGCCCGCCTGATCGCGACCAACGTAGCGGCAGTATCTGGTGGCGGGTTGCAGACCCTTTTTGTCAAAAACGATCAAACGTTGTGGGCCACAGGTTGGAATCATGTGGGCCAACTTGGCGACGGAACCACCACGAGCCGCTATTCCCCCGTGCAGATTGCCACCGGTGTCGCTGCCGTCCACACGACTGGAAGCTGGTCCAACTTCGAAGGCGCAATCAATCTGGGGCATACCTTTTTTGTGAAAACCGATGGCTCGCTGTGGAGCATGGGATTGAATACCTCGGGACAATTGGGTGACAGCTCGACGACCGACCGTCTCGCTCCCGTCCAAATCGCGTCCGGTTCGACCAATGTCGCCGTTGGCGGCAGTCACACCCTCATCCTATTTGGTCCCGAAGGCGTGCTGACCCCGCCACCGTTAATTGTGCCCACTCTCACCTGGACCACGCCGGCTGCCATCAGCTACGGCACTGCGCTTTCGCCGGCGCAACTGAACGCCACCACCAGCGTGTCGGGCACGCTCACCTACTCGCCCGCTGCCGGCACATTACTCGACGCTGGCACGCATACCCTTACGGCCTCGTTTGCGCCCACCGATACGGCGACTTATGCCACGGCGGCCATCACCCGCCAACTCGTCGTCACCCAAGCCACGCCGACCATCACTTGGTCAACACCGGGGGCCATCGTTTACGGCACTGCATTATCGGGCAACCAACTCAACGCGTCCGCCGATGTTCCCGGCTCGTTCGTTTACAGCCCAGCCGCGGGCACCGTGTTCAACGCCGGCAGCCTGGCACTCACCGCAACATTCACGCCGAGCGATAGCACCAATTACCAAAGCGCCTCCGCCACCCGATCCTTGGTCATCACGCCGGCTCCGGCCGAAATTACCTTTTCCAACCTCACCGCCACTTACACGGGCACCCCACACAGCGCCTCCGCCACGACTTCGCCTGTCGGCTTGGGCTTAGCTTTCACCTATGATGGCGGCTCAAGCGCGCCCACCATTCCCGGCTCTTATGCGGTCGTCGCCACGATCAGCGACTCCAACTATACTGGCACCGCCTCGGATATTTTCGTCATCAGCAAAGGACCGCAGTCCGTGGCGTTCCCTATCATCCCCACTCAAGTTTACGGCAGCGCCCCATTCGCCCTTGAGGCCACGGCCACCTCCGGCCTCCCCGTCAGCTTCCAGCTCATCTCCGGACCAGCCTCGCTCGATGGGTCAACACTCGCACTCAGCGGTGCAGGCACCGTCGTCGTCTCCGCCAGCCAGGCAGGCAATGCTTACTATCTGCCTGCTGCGGCGATAGAGCAAAGTATCACCGTGGCAAAAGCCGCAGCCTCCGTGACTCTTTCCAATCTTGTCCAAGCATACAACGGAGCGGCCAGAAATGTCAGTGTCACTACCGCGCCTTCGGGACTGTCCACGACGATTGTTTATAACGGCACGGCCCAAGTGCCCTCAGCGGCTGGCTCGTATAACGTCACAGTGACAATCCTCGACGATAACTATGCGGGCAACGCCTACGGAGTTCTTGAAATCGTTGGGCCGCCCTCGGTCACGACCGGCGACGTTTCCCAAGCCATCAACGAAGGTGGCAGTCTCGTGCTGACCGCGACACCTTCAGGGCTCCCACCATTCAGCTATCAGTGGTTCAAGGACGGTGAACCCATCGACGGCGCCACCGGCAGCTCGCTCGAAATCTCCAACGTCAACGCCTCGACCACCGGCAGCTACACCGTCCAGGTGTCCAACGCCGGCGGCACCGCCACCAGCCCGCCCACCACCGTCAACGTCACCCTCAAGCCCACCCTGCCGGGCGATTCCTCCACTGTGAATGCGCCGCTCGGACAGGAACTCGTGCTGACGATGCCCGTCAACCAAGGCACTCCGCCATTCACCTACCAGTGGAAAAAGGACGGCGAGGACATCCCCGGAGCCAACTCGCCTACGTTGAGTCTCCCCAATCCCACCGAAGCCGATTCCGGTGATTACCAACTCTACGTCACCAACGCTGCCGGCGACGCCACCAGCGGCATCATCAAAGTGATCTTGCGGGGTGCGCCCTTGGTTTATCCGTTCGCCAACCAAGTCGTCGCCCCGGGAGCGACCGCTGTGTTCACCACCACATTTGTCGCCGCGGTTTCAGCCGACCTGCAGTGGTTCTTCGATGACGCGCCCATCGCCGGCGCAATCGACGACGTGTTGACCATCGAAAACGTGCAACTGGCAAACCTCGGCCGCTACCACCTGCGGGTGCGCGACGCGTTCGGTGAAGCCACGCAGTCCGCCACCCTGAAATTCTCGCAGCAAATCACGTTCAATCCACTCCCCGATGTGCCTCAAGGACCGACCCCCATCACCCTCCGCGCGACGGCCACCTCCGGCCTGCCGGTGATTTTCCACGCCTACAACATCGCGCAGAGCGGCAATGTCATCACTCCGCTCAGCAACTGGGGCGAAGTGCTCGTCGTGGCGGAGCAAGCGGGCAACGAACTTTATGCACCCGCCACACTCGTCGAACGCCGCTTCCTTGTCATCTCACGCTATGAAACGTGGAACCAGGAACACTTCACCGAAGCCGAGTTGACGGACCCCACGATCAGCGGGCCAGCCGCCGACCCGGACGCCGACGGCTTGAATAACCTGCTCGAATACGCCTTCGGGTTCGATCCGCGACAAACGACCGCCTCCACCGAGCAGGAAGTCGCCATGATCGACGCTTTCTGGCACTTCACCTACAAACGACCGACCGACCGCCTCGATCTCACCTATCAAGTGGAAGCCTCCCGCGACCTAACCACTTGGGTCACGAGCGGTTTCGTCCCCGCCAAAATCGCCGACGATGGCACCTACGAAACCTGGCGGGCGCGCTATATCACCGAGGACGATCGGCCCGTATTTTTCCGCCTCAAGGTCACTCGCTAGCCGGCAGCCAGCAAAAAGGGCGGTTTTCAGAGTGAAAACCGCCCTTAAAAATGGAGCCGAGCATCGGATTTGAACCGACGACCCACGCTTTACGAAAGCGTTGCTCTACCAACTGAGCTAGCTCGGCACTGAGGGAATAGCGGAAGAAACCCGCCGCGATAGCAAGCGCAAGCCTTCATTTGGCGGCTGCGGGCCGGTCCGCCTGCACTTCGGAAAAGCGGGCCAGCCGCCCGCACTCCCGGCCGCACTCAATTTGCCCCGATCGCCTGCACGATGGCGTTCACGTTCTCACCCGGCGGTCGCGTATTAAACGTCCACTTGCCCACCGCCCGCTCCGCCGATCCGCGGCACAGCACGGCGCCATGGCCCCACTTCGGGTGCAAAACCTGCACCGTCGGCGGACAATAACGCACGGTCAGGCCGCAACGCCGGCGGTCCGACCCATTCGGGTCCGAACCGTGCGCCAGCATGTCGGCATGCAGCGAAAACTGGCCCGCCTTCAGCACATCATAAACCGGCTGGCCATACTGGCCGATGTTTTCGATCTCCTGGTTAAGCACGGCCGGGCCGGTGACTTCGCGCCACTTCAAGTGGCCCTTTGAATGCGTGCCGGGCAAAAACTTCATCGCCGCGTTTTCCACGTCGGCATCGTCAATCGCCAGCCACACCGTCACCGTCCGCGCCGGGGTCAGCGGCCAGTAGGAAGCATCCTGATGCCAGGCGACTTTCTTCGGGTCGTGCGGCTGCTTGCAGAAGAAATGGCTGCCCCAGCAAACGACGTCCGGACCAATCAGGTCCTGCACGTAGTCAAGGATGATCGGGTTCGTCACGATGTCGTAGAGCCCGGCGCAATGAACGTGAAAACCATTGATCGAATACGAATCGAGATCGCTCCGGGCTTTTTGCACCTTCGCGAGCAAATCGTCGAAGTAAACCCGGTTCTGCACGGCCTCCGCCGGCGTGTAGGCCGAGAGCGGCGCAATGTAGCCTTTTTCGTTATAAAACCGGATCTGTTCCGGCGTCAGTCGGCGCGGCGCAGCGGTCGCAACCGGTTGAAAGCTAAGATCGCGCTCTTCCTTGGCAGGGGTAGACATGGCAAAAATCCGTAGAGCGCGGGCCGGCGTTTACCAAGAAAAATGAATGGCGATTTGCCGCCCCGCCCGCCTCAGTCGTTTTTGTCCCATCACCGTGCCGCCGCTCGCCACCGATCTTTTCGACTACCACCTGCCGCCTCACCTCGTCGCCCAGACGCCGGCCGCGCGCCGGGACGCCTCGCGCCTGCTGGTCGTCGATCGCGCTACACGGAGCCTCGCGCACCACACCTTCGCCGACCTGCCGCAATTCCTTCGCGCCGGCGACACACTCTTCCGCAACAACGCCGCCGTCCTCCCCGCGCGCCTGCTCGCCCGCCGCCCCACCGGTGGCCAAGTCGAGTGCTTCCTCCTCCGGCCCGCCGATGGCGAACAGGTCTGGCGTTGCCTCATCAAGCCCGGGAAAAAACTCCCGGTCGGCGCGGTGTTTGCCCATGAGTCCGACGCGTTTTCCGGCGAAATCGTCGCCAAAGACCCCGACGGCTCCGCGCTCGTGCGCCTGCGCACCGCCAGCGGCGAGCCGATCACCGCCGTCGCCAACCGCCTCGGCGAAGTCCCGCTGCCGCCCTACATCACGCGCGACGACAGCACGCAACGCCACCGCGACCTCGAGCGCTACCAAACCGTTTATGCCGACCGCGCACGCCAAGTCGCCGTCGCCGCGCCCACTGCCGGGCTGCACTTCACGCCCGAGTTGCTCGCCGCGCTCACCGCGCAAGGTATAAAGGCCGCCGAAGTCACGCTGCACGTCGGGCTGGGCACTTTTAAACCCATCACTAGCGAAACGGTCGAGACGCACGACATCCATCGCGAGCTCTACGAACTGCCCGTCGCCACGCAGCAGGCCTTGTTCAATACCAAGGGCCGCCGCATCGCCGTCGGCACCACCACCGTGCGCAGCGTCGAGGATTTTCTCGGCACGCACTCCGCGCCACTCGCCCACCCACATCTCGCTGAGGCCGGCAGCTTCATTTATCCGCCGCGCCCGTTCCGCGGCGTGGATGCGTTGATCACCAATTTCCATCAACCTCGCTCGACGTTGCTCTGCCTCGTCAGCGCGTTTCTCACGCCTGGCTCGACCGACGGCATCGCGTGGCTGAAAGAAATCTACGCCGAGGCCATCACCCGCGAATACCGCTTCTTCAGCTATGGCGACGCCATGTTGATTCTATGATTTGCAGAAATCATAAATCGCGACACACTGAGCGCCCTATCCCTATTATGCACAAAATTATCCGCCAGCTTGCCCTCTCTGCCCTCGTCCTTGGCCTGTTCGCCTCCGCGCGTGCCGCCACCGAGACCTATGTCATCGATAGCGTCCACTCGTCCGTCGGTTTCAGCATCCGCCACATGGTTTCCAAGGTGCCCGGCAGCTTCACCCAGTTCTCCGGCACCATCACCGTCGACCAGGACAACATGGAGCATAATTCCGTCGAAGCCGTCATCGATGTCGGCTCGATCAACACCGCGAACGAAAAACGCGACGGCCACCTCAAGACCCCCGACTTCTTCGATGCCGCCCAGTTCGCCACCATCACATTCAAGAGCAAGGCGTGGAAGAAGACCGGCGCCGACACCTACGATGTCACCGGCGACCTTACGATCAAGGACGTCACGAAGGAAGTCGTGCTCAACGTCACGGCACTCGGCTTTGGTCCCGGCATGAAACCCAACTCCAAGCTCTCCGGTTGGGAAGCCACCACGACCCTCAAGAAATCCGACTTCAACCTCAGCGGCCCCGCCATGCTCGGCAAGGTCCTCGGTGACGAGGTCAAGGTGCACATCAACATCGAAGCCGGCCTCAAGTAATCCGCCGCACTTCCCCGTTTGCAGGACGGCCCGCAAAGGCCGTCCTTTCTTTTTGTCCGCGCACCCCTAACCTCTCCGTTGTGACTCCTGAGGAAATCCAAACGCTCATCGACGACGCCACCTTCGACTACTCGATGGGCGATACCGACGCCGCCATCGCCAAACTCCAGCGCGCCACCACCACGGCGCCGCAGTCCTTCGAGGCCTGGCACGCGCTCGCCGAGGTCCATTTCAGCCTGCGCCGCCTCGACGAAGCCCTCCATGCCGCCGAGTCCGCGCATGCTCTCCGTCCCACCGATTTATTCATCAACACCACCCTCTCCCGCATCTGGATGGAGCGCGGCGACAAAGCCACGGCCGAAAAATACGGCGCGCAGGCCAAAATCCTCAGTTGGAAGGACCAGCTCCAAAATCCCGGACAGCAAGCCGGTGGCATTAACTAAACTGTCCGCCCGTTGACAGGTTTCCTTCCGCTTCCCTAGCCTTCTGCCATGGACAAGCCGACTTACGTGCTGGAATTCGAAAAACCTCTGCGCGAGCTCTCAAAACAGCTCGAAGCTCTCCAGCAGCAGTCTCTCGAAACCAGTGTCGATCTCTCCCGCGAGGCCTTTGCCATCGAGAAGAAGATCGAGGCCACCCAGCGCGAAATCTATTCCGGTCTCACCCCTTGGCAGCGCGTCCAGATCGCCCGCCACCCGAAGCGCCCCTACGCCCTCGATTACGTCGGCTTCCTTTGCGAAGGCTTTCAGGAATTGCACGGCGACCGCCAGTTCAACGACGACCGCGCCCTCATTGGCGGCACCGCCTTTTTCAACGGTGAAGCCGTCATGATCATCGCCCAGCAGAAGGGCCGCGACACCAAGGAAAAAATCGCCCGCAACTTCGGCATGCCCCAGCCCGAAGGTTATCGCAAAGCCCTGCGCCTGATGAAAATGGCCGAGAAATTCGGCCTGCCCGTCCTCAGCTTTATCGACACTCCTGGCGCTTATCCCGGCATCGGTTCCGAAGAACGCCACGTCTCCGAAGCCATCGCCGTCAACCTGCGCGAAATGGCCATGCTCAAGACACCCTCCATCGCCGTCGTCGTTGGCGAAGGCGGCTCCGGCGGCGCGCTTGGCATCGGCGTCACCGACCGCGTGCTCATTTTCGAAAACAGCTACTACTCCGTCATCTCGCCCGAGGGCTGCGCCGCGATCCTCTGGAAAGACAGCGCCGCCGCCCCCAAGGCTGCCGAGGCACTCAAACTCAATGCCGCCACGCTCGAGAAACTCGGCGTCGTCGACGAAGTCATTCCCGAGCCCATGGGCGGCGCGCACTACGATCCCGCGCAAGCCGCCGCCGCGCTGAAGTATTCGCTGCAGAAACACCTCAACGACCTCCGCGGCCTCAAGATCGATCGCCTCCTCGACACTCGCTACGAACGCTACCGCAAACTCGGCGTGTTCGAAGAAGTTGCCGTGTAGACCCGCCCGGTGGGCGGGTTTCCCGGCCACCGGCCGGGCCTACAAGCTTCTTCGGTGTATTCCGTGTGTTCCGTGGGCCAACTTAAGCCCGCACCGTCAGCAGCTCGATCTTTTCCGCCCGCGCCATCGACGGGCTGATCTCAACCACTGCGCCGGAAAGCCGCACGTCACCTGTCGCCACCTCGAAGCGCCGCGGCATCCCGTCCAGAAAACGGCTCACCACCGGCTCCACTTCGCGGCCGAGCACCGAGGCATACGGCCCCGTCATGCCCACGTCGCACATGAACGCCGTGCCCTTCGGCAGCACGCACGCATCAGCCGTCGGCACATGCGTGTGCGTGCCGAGCACCGCGGTCACGCGTCCGTCGAGATGCCAGCCGAGCGCGATTTTCTCGGATGTCGCCTCGGCGTGGATTTCCACGACGATCGCGTCCGCCTGACCTTTCAGCTGCGCAATCATCCGGTCTGCGCACAAAAACGGACAGTCCGCCTTCATCCCCATAAACGTGCGGCCCAACACGGTGAAAACCGCCAGCCGAAAGCCGCGTTTCTCAATGATGAGGTGATCCCAACCCGGGTTCGACTTCGGCAAATTCGCCGGCCGGCACACGTGTTCGATCCCGGCGATCTCGTTTTCCCAGCCACGCTGGTCCCACACATGGTCGCCCAGCGTGATCGCATCGACGCCGCTGGAGAGGAGCGACTTTGCGATCAGTCCGGTGATCCCGGCGCCCGCCGCGGCGTTTTCCCCATTGGCGATCACGAAGTCCAGCTTGTGCTCCACGCGCAGGCGCGCCACCCGGTCCACGACGATCTCGCGCCCCGGCCGTCCCACGATGTCACCGATGAAAAGCAGCTTTAGCATCGCGCGAACCTGCGAACGAAAACCCGGCTAGCCAACGGCAAAAGTTATGACAAAAACCCGCCCCAAAAAACCCATGCCGAGGCTTGCCCCTCAGGGAAGCACCCGCTTACCTCGAAACCCCTCTGTTAACACCATGAAGACCAAGACCTCCCCCGCTACGTTTCCCAAGGCCGAGATCGGCCCCGAAATGAATGGTGCCGACGCCGTCGTCGCGAGCCTGATCCGGGAGAACGTCGACGTCATTTTCGCCTATCCCGGCGGCGCTTCCCAGGAGCTCCACCAGGCGCTCGCCCGCACGGAGAAGATCCGCGTCATCCTTCCCCGCCATGAGCAGGGCGGCTCCTTCGCCGCCGAAGGCTACGCCCGCGCCAGCGGCCGCGTCGGCGTCTGCATGGCCACCAGCGGCCCCGGCGCCACCAATCTCGTCAGCGCCATCGCGGATGCCTACATGGACTCCACGCCCATCGTGGCGATCACCGGCCAGGTTTTCCAAAAATACATCGGCAAGAGCGCGTTTCAGGAGACCGACTTCTACGGCATGACCCTGCCGATCGTGAAGCACTCCTACCTCATCACCAACGTCCACGACCTGCCGCGTATCTTCAAGGAAGCCTTCCACATCGCCCGCAGTGGCCGCCCCGGTCCCGTCGTCATCGACATCCCGAAGGACGTGCAGCAGGCCCGCTTCCAGCCCGTATTTCCCGCCACCGTCGAGTTCCGCAATCCCTACATCAGCCAGCAGCACCACGCCTCTGACGAAGAGCTGCAGCAAGTCCTCACGCTCATCGCCGGCGCGCAGAAGCCCGTGCTCTACGCGGGCGGCGGCATCATCTCCGCCGAGGCGCACAAGGAACTCACGGCGTTCGCGCAAAAAACCAACGTCCCTGTCGCCACCACGCTCATGGGCGTCGGCGCCTTCCCGGAGACGGACAAACTCTCCATGCAGTGGTTCGGCATGCACGGCAGCGCCTACGGCAACTGGGCCGTGGACCAAAGCGACCTGCTCCTCTGCTTCGGCGCGCGCTTCGACGACCGCATCACCGGCGAAGTCTCCAAGTTCGCCCCGCACGCGAAGATCGTCCACATCGACATCGACGCCTCCGAGCACAACAAGAACAAGCGCGTCCAATACCCGATCTGCTCCGACATCAAGTATGCGCTCGGCCGGCTCAACGAGCTCGCGGCCAAGTTCACTCCGCCCGACAACGCCGCCTGGCACGCCCAGATCGCGCAGTGGAAAAAGGATCACCCCTTCCGCTACGACGAGAGCAAGCACATCCAGCCGCAGGAAGCCGTTGCCGCACTCTACGAACTCACCAAGGGCGACGCCATCATCGCCACCGGCGTCGGCCAGCACCAGATGTGGGCCGCGCAGTTCTACCGCTTCAACGAGCCCCGCCGCTACATCAGCTCCCTCGGCCTCGGCGCGATGGGCTACGGCTACCCTGCTGCCATGGGCGCCAAGGTCGCCTGCCCTGACAAACAGGTCATCGATATCGATGGCGATGGCTCGTTCATGATGAACATCCAGGAGCTCGCCACCTGCCACATCGAGAAGATCGCCGCCAAGGCGATGATCCTGAACAACCAGCACCTCGGCATGGTCGTGCAGTGGGAAGACCGTTTCTACAAGAGCGTCCGCGGCAACACCATCCTCGGCGACGAAAACAACATCGGCAGCCCCGACAATCCCTCCGGCCTCTATCCTGATTTCGTGAAAGTCGCCGCCGGTTTCGGCGTGAAGGGCCGCCGCGTCATCAAGAAGAGCGAGCTGAAGGAAGCCATCCAGGAGATGCTCGATCACGATGGTCCTTACGTCCTCGACGTCGTCGTGCCCTACACCGAGCACGTGATGCCGATGATCCCCGCCGGCAAGACCGTGAAGGAAATGCTGCTGAAGTAAGCGGCGTTCGCCCTTTTCACTCTCAAGCCCGCGCCCACCGCGCGGGCTTTTTTGTGTCTCGAATTCCAGCGGCCGAAACGGACGGCCGTATCATGCCCCTCGATTGTAGGCCCGGCCGTTGGCCGGGCACCCGACCAGCGGTCGGGTCTACAATCTCACTTCTCCTTCATCACATAAACCCCATCCCAGCCCTCTTCGGGTGGCTCGTGTTTGTAGTGCTCCGTAATCCCTAGATACACAATCGACGGATTGCTCACCACACCCGGCGTTACACCGGGAATATTCGGTTCCAGCTCTCGGCTTTGCGTAAACAGCGCCAGCGCGCCGTCCCAGTCGCGGGCGTAATATTTCTCCAGCCCCTGCGCAAAGAGCGCAATGCACTCACGTGTGCGCGGGGTGACATGCTCTTTTAATCCCACGATCTCGAAAATCGGCACCGCCGAGGAGCGGCCTTTCACCACAATCCGGCCGAGCGGACGAAACACCACGCGGTCGCCCCCATGCTGTTCGCAGGCCAGCTTCGTCGCCTCCGCGCACATCGTGTAGGCGCCCCAGCTCTTCGCCCCCGACTCCATGCGCGCCGCGAGGTTCACGTTGTCGCCCATCATCGTGTAATTGAAGCGCGTGCGACTGCCCATGTTGCCGATCATGCACATGCCGGTGTTGAGGCCGATGCGGGTCTGCATTTTCCAAACGATCTCCGGCCACTTCTTGCCCTCGCTTTCCCACTTCACGCGCAACTCGCCCAGTTTGTGGTGCACGCGCTGACTCGCCACGCACGCGCGGTAGGCGTGGTCCGGCACCGGGATGGGGGCGCCAAACATCGCGACCACCGCGTCGCCGATGTATTTGTCGAGCGTGCCACCCTCCCCTTGCACGATGTCGGTGCAGGCGGTGAGGTATTCGTTCATCAATTCGACGAGCGGACCGGAGCCTAGTTTTTCCGAAAAGGTGGAGAACGACTGGATGTCCGAAAAATAAGCCGTGATCTCGGCGTCGTGCCCGCCGAGCTGCGGGTCGTCGCCCGACTCGACCATGCGATCGACAAGCTGCGGCGAAACATAGGTGCCAAACATGCCTTTGATGCGTCCCTTCTGCCGCTCCTCGAGGACGAGCTGCCAACCAATGCCGATGAAGCTCGCCATCAATGTCGCGGCGAGCGGCGCCGTCATGGGCAACACCAGTTGCTGGTGCTTGAACAGCCAGAACGCCGTTCCCACAAACCCGAGTAGGATCACGCCACCCAGCGCCTTGTAGCCCACGCCCTTCACTCCGCCGGCCACCGCGAGCTGCGCCACCACGAGCATCAGCCCGCAGGTCAGCACCACCAAGACCCACAGCGGCACATGGCGGATAAACAGACCGGAGCGGATGGTTTTGATCAGGTTGCCGTGCAGCCCGACTTTCGGCACCGGCGAGGCATTGAACGGCGTGGGCGCCAGATCCTGCAACATCGGATCCACCGGCCCGATCAGCACGATGGCACCGGCAAACCGCGCAAAAAACCGCTCCGCCGACTCGCGCACCTCCGGCTGCTCCGCCGCAAGGTCCTGCCGGTAAAGCAGCACATCCGCCAGGCTCACCCGCGGGTTGAGCCGTTCGTTTTCCCAACTCGAAAACCAGTTCACCTCCAAGAGCTGCTGTTCACGCAGCGGAATCGTAACGGCGGTGCCGCCGTCCGGGCGCACAATCGCCAGCGTGTCCGCCGACAGCCGCACCGCTGACTCGTCGAGTCCCAGATCGATCAGCGCCAGCTTGAGCGAAAGGTGGTAGAGCGTGGGGTTTGGCGTCTGCGCAAAAAGCGGCACCCAGCGCGGCACTTCGTCGCCGCCGTATTCGTAATCCACGTCGATCAAGCCCGCGGTGCCCCACGTGGGCCCGATGAGCGGATACTGCGGCAGTTCCGGCAGGTCGTTTTTCTGGCGGTCAGTGATACCCCGTCGCAGCAGCGGAAAATGCCGCTGGCCTTCCTGCAGGTAGGATTGGCCCCCGCTGTATTGTGCGCCCAGCACGATCTCGGGATGCCGGCGCACGACCCGCGCAAAATCGACGTTGCGTTTCTTCAGCTCGTCACGCGCGACCATCTTCGAAGCCGCGTAATCGGAAAAAACAAAATCGAACCCCACCGCCTTGGCTTTGCCGGTCTCCAACACCACTTGCGCCGCCGCACCGAAATCACTGCGGTCCCACGGCCGCTCGCCCAGCGCCTGAACCGCCCGCGTGTCCACATCGACGTAGACGATTTTGACCGGGGCTTCGATCTCGCCGCGAAACAGATAACGCAGCTTCAGCGTCTGGTTCTCGATCGTGTCCAGCCAGCCTTGGTGCGCAGCGACGCACCAAAACGCGGTGACCGTCAAGTAAAGCACCCAGCGCAAATAAAACGGCAGCTTCGCTTTCGTTGGGAGCATCGGTGGGGCGCCAAGTTACGCGGCGGTTTTCCGCAACGGAAGCAGATTCAGGCCGGTCGGGACTGGACACAAAAAACCCGGGAGGCCTGCGCATCCCGGGTGCTTGGGCGTTAAAGCGACGCGCTCAGCTGGACGTGCCGTCGCCGGGCGTGGTGCGCACCGGCTGCGAAGTCGGCGGCGGTGGCGGCGGTTCTTCCTTTTTCGGTTCTTCCTTCGGCGTGTCCGTGGTGGGCGGCGTGGTGCCACCGCTGGATGTCGACGCGGAAAAAGTGACGTTCGCCACCGCTTGGGCAACTTGCTGCACTGTCGCCATCACTTCGGCCATCGAGCCCGACGAAGCCGGGATCACGACCGGCGGCGCCGAGCCAACCACCAAGGTCACCGCGCCGGTCGCCGGGTCCACCGTCACATCAATCTCCACGGCGATCTCCTGGTTGTCCGGCACCGAGGTGTCGGCGGGCAGGTTGACCGAGCCGCTCGCGAGCACGACATTGCCTTCGACGGTCGTCAGGGAGAAGAACGCCTTGCCTGTGCCATCGGGACGGAAAACGATGCGGAAAGTCGTGCCACGGATACCGGCGGCGCCGACCGGAGTCTGAATATTGAAGCTCGAGCCTTTGTCGTAGTTGAGCTTTTTAACATTACCGACGAGTTCGCCGCGGCTCAGGTTAAGTTTCGTCGTCGAGGTCGAGGGCTCAGCGGTCAGCTTGGAGACCGCGACTTCATCGGCGAATGGATCCTGCAGATACTCATCGATGGCGAGCGAGCTGTCCTGGGCGAGGTTGAGCGTCGCAC
Organism: uncultured Opitutaceae bacterium; assembly: GCA_964525935.1. Taxonomy (GTDB): domain Bacteria; phylum Verrucomicrobiota; class Verrucomicrobiia; order Opitutales; family Opitutaceae; genus UBA2377. The sequence continues at coordinate 62,062 of CAZGJZ010000007.1, forward strand.
CATTGGAAAACACCAGCACCACACTGGAGTCCTTCGCGGTGTTGATGACGTAACCCTGCGCCAGCTCGGAGCCGTTTTTCAGCGCGATTGTCGCGCCGTCCTTGGTCGCCGTCACCGTGCCGGTGACCTTCGCGGCCTTGATCTGGCCGGGGGCCGTCGCTTGGGCCCGGGCATCCAGGCTAAGCATCGCGGCAAAGCCAAATAACCACAGCCACGTCAGGATTTTTTTATGCATAGGATGAGGCGTTTTCAGAGTTATTGCCCAGTTGCCAATTGCTGGCGCAAAACCTGCGCCTGCCGGTTGGCAGGGTCAAGACGCAAGCAGATCGCCACGGCCGCCCGCGCCTGCAATCGTGTGACCGGATTCAGGCTGAGGTGATAGGCTTGGTAATACCACACGGTCGCTTGGGCTGGAGCGAGTTGCATCGCGTGCACGAGGTTGTCGCCCGCTTCCAGCCAGCGGCTTTGCATGTCCAGCGCCACGGTCCGGCGAAGCCAGAATTCCGCCACCGAGCCCGACAACGCCAGCGCCCGGTCCGCATAGGCTTCCGCCGCGCGGCCCCTGTCATTCGTGCGGCTGGGATCGACATGGGCCTCAAGCGCCGTGGCATACGCCAAGTCGGCCCAAGCCTGTGCGTTGCCCGGATCAATCGCCACGGCCTGTGCAAGTGCCGTCTTCGCAGGCGTGAGCACCGTTGGATAGGCGTCCGCCTCGAGGCGTTCAAGTCGGTCGAGTGACTGCCGCGCCGAGTAACGCAGTGCCTCTGCCCGGTAATGCGGACCGACCGCAGCAAGCCACAGTGCGATCACTGCGAGCGCGACCAGTGCGCAGGCCAAGCGGACCGCGGGCAAAGTCCGCTTCTCTCCCGTGGACGCTGCAAGCGGCCACGACCGCTGCACGAGCATGCCGGCGACTATCGCCAGCGCCATCGCCAGCGCCGGAATCTTGAAATGAAAATCAACGAATAGCTGCAGCCCAAACGCCAGCACGCCCAGCACCATCGCCCGTCGCAACCGCACGTCGTCGAGCCAGCCCGGCGGCGCGGCGGCATCTGCCACCCGGGCGCCGGCGGCTTCACGCGCGCGCCGCACGCTGACGCCGACCACCAGAGCACACGCACCGAAAAACAACCCGAACCCAACCGCCCCATAGTCGCTCAGCGTGTTCAGGTAGTCGTTGTGCGCCCATTGCGAATCGAGCTGGTAGTGCTCAGGCCGGTATTTTTCGAAGCTGACATTGTAGCTGCCCGCACCGCTGCCGGCGACCGGGCTCTCCAAAAACAACCGCCAAGCGCCGCGCCACATGATCGGCCGGGTTTTTTCGCCGGCATCCTGCACCAACGCATCGAATCGCGCCCGCATGTTCGGCAGCGTCAGATAAATCACCACGCCCACCGCCAGCGCCGTCAGCCCCACGAGCGCCGTTCGTCCCAGCCGCCGGCTCCAACTACGCCGCCCGGCCAGCAGCGGCCACGCCACTGCTGCGAGCGCGAGCCCGATCCAGGCTCCCCGGCTCGCCGTAAAGATGAGCCCCGTCGCAAACACCATCGCGAGATAACCGGCCAGCACACGCTGCACCGCCGTCGCATTGCGGCTGAGTGTAAATGCCACCGTTGGCGGCAACAGCAGCAGCAATAGCGCAGCCAGGCTGTTGGGAATCCCAAACGGCCCGCTCGCCCGGCCAATGAACTGGTCTGCCTGCCTGCGCCCGAGCATCAGCCAATCGGGTCGCACAAAAAACTGATACGCCGCCAGCGCGACCGCGATAAACCCCGCCAACACCAGCGCACCCAACAAGAGCCGCCGCGCCGCCGCCGCGCGCACGCCATTGAGCACAACCCAAAAAACCGCCGTCATCTGCGCCCACCACAGCCAATCGTGCCAGCCGAGCCAGCGCACTGGCGTCACCCACACGACATTCGCCGCCGCGTAGACGAGGAACGGCAGAAAAATCCATCCTGCCGGATGCGCCCGCGACGTCCCGTCAGGAAAAATCGCCCGTGTCAGCAAATGCAGCGCGAGCACCGCCCCCGTGAGTGCGCTCGTGATCACCATCGTCTCCGGCCGGTAACCGCCCAGACATAGTGTGGTCCAGAACAGGTTCACTGCGAGCAGCCCCGCTTGGGCCATTTCCATGCGTGCAGGCCAGGGATTTAATGTGGGGCGCTCCGCCATTGAGACTGCCAAGGCAAAGCGCAAAGCCCTTCCCGCGCGACAACAAAGCCGTCGCGCCTGTAAGGCGGGACCCCGTCCTGCAACAAAACAAAAAAGGCGCCATCCTTACGGACGGCGCCTTGTCGCAAAACTGATAACCCAACGCAGCGGCTTACTTTTCGCTCACGGACTGGATCGTCTTGATGATCCGGCCGGCAACCAGATACGGGTCGGCAGCGGAGTTCGGACGGCGATCCTCGAGGTAGCCCTTGTATTCGGCATTGATGAAGCTGTGCGGGACGCGGACCGACGCGCCACGATCGGCGACGCCGTAGGTGAACTTGTCGATCGACTGCGTCTCGTGCAGGCCGGTGAGGCGGAGGTGGTTCTCGGGACCGTAAACGGCGATGTGCTCGTCGAGGTTCTTGGCGAAGGCCGCCATGAGTTTCTCGAAGTATTTCTTGCCGCCGGTCTCGCGCATGAACTTCGTCGAGAAGTTCGCGTGCATGCCGGAGCCGTTCCAATCGAGCGGCTGCTGGAAGGGAGCGAGGATGGGTTTGCAGCGCCACTCGATGTCGATCTCGTAGCTCTCGCACAGGCGGGTGAGGATATAGCGGGCGACCCACATCTGGTCGGCGGCGCTCTTCGAACCCTTGCCGAAGATCTGGAACTCCCACTGGCCCTTGGCGACCTCGGCGTTGATACCCTCGAGGTTGATGCCGGCATCAAGACAGATATCGATGTGCTTCTCGACGATTTCGCGGGCCACCGAACCGACGTTCTTGTAGCCGACGCCCGTGTAATAAGGACCCTGCGGGGACGGATAGCCGCCCTTCGGGAAGCCGAGGGGAGAGCCGTCCTTGAAGAAGAAATATTCCTGCTCAAAGCCGAACCAGGTGTCGGCATCGTCCGGGATCGTCGCGCGGGAGTTGGAGGGATGCGGCGTTTTTCCGTCCGGCATCATCACTTCGCACATGACCAGCACGCCGTTCTTGCGCGTGACATCCGGGTAAACGGCCACCGGCTTCAACACGCAATCGGAGCTCTTGCCCTCGGCCTGCTGCGTCGAGCTGCCGTCAAAGCCCCAATTGGGCAGTTGGGCGAGCTTGGGAAAGCTGGCGAATTCCTTGATTTGCGTTTTGCTGCGCAAGCTGGCGACGGGCTGGTAGCCGTCGAGCCAGATGTATTCCAGTTTGTATTTGGCCATATGCGATTAGGTTGATGGAGGGTTTTGCGGTAAGCGCACGGAGCGAATGCCCGGTGCTTCTTAATGCGCCCACAAAATAGCACCTTACATGCCAGCGAAAGCAGTAATTCCATTCATGACAGTTTTTACGCGCATTAAATCGGAAACATTTGATTATGATGGATAAAGCCAGCCAAATTTCCGCGTAATCCACCCGTCGTCAGCCCGCCTTTCCACCCATGCATGAAGTCAAAGACACCGCCCGCGCCCTTGTGCGCATCGGCTACGACGGCCGCGTGCACAAGACCTTCCGCGGCCACTTGGCCAGGGAACGCTTCGAAAACGAAATCCGCATCCTCCGTCACCTTGAGGCCAAGGGCTGTAATTTCGTGCCGCGCCTCGTGGAGTCCGACCCTGCGACGCTACAGATGGTCACCACGAGCTGCGGTTCGCGCGTGGACCATCTCAACGAGGACAAGATGAAGGAGATCTTCGCCGAGCTCGAACAATACGGCGTGCGCCACGACGACCCCTTCATGCGCAATGTCACCTATCGTATCAGCGACGGCCGCTTTTGCGTGATCGATTTTGAGTTCGCCACCCTGCTCGGCGGCCCCACCCCGCCGAAGCCACCCGCCAATGGCCCCTGAAAATCCCCCGCCTCCACCCCCGCCGGTCAAGCTCCGCTGGTCGGGCATGACCCACGTCGGCAAAGTGCGCACCAACAACGAGGACGCCTTCCTCGCCGTGGCCTACGATGGCCGCGACCTCCGTTTTCTCGGCAAGACGGGCGACGCCTCGCCGCAGAATACCGACTTTGTCTTCGCCGTGAGTGACGGCATGGGCGGCGCCAACTCCGGCGAATTCGCCAGCCGCATCGCCGTCGATCACATCACGAAGCTGATGCCGAAAATCTTCCGCCTCTCCGCGATGGGCCTCGCGAGTGGTTTCTCCGACGTGCTGCAGGAACTCTTCAGCGACATCCACCAAGTCATGCTCAGCCACGGCCGCAGTTACGAGGAGTGCGCCGGCATGGGCGCCACGCTCAGCCTCTGCTGGTTCACGCCCGGCTGGATGTATTTCGGCCACCTCGGCGACAGCCGCATCTATTACCTGCCCAAGGACGGCGGCCTCACGCAACTGACCCACGACCACTCGCACGTCGGCTGGCTCCGGCGCAAAGGCAAGATCAACGAACGCGAAGCCCGCGCCCATCCCAGTCGCAACGCCCTCAACCAGGCGCTCGGCGCCGGCCACCAGTTCATCGACCCGCATATCGGCGCCGTCGGCTATCAACCCGGCGACCGTTTTCTCATTTGCTCCGACGGCCTCATCGACGGTCTCTGGGACCGCGCCCTCAACGATCTCCTGCGCGAACCCGACGAAACCCTCGCGGCCAAAAATCCCGCGCAACGCCTCGTCGAAGCCGCGCTCGAAGCCTCCGGTCGTGACAACATCACCGCCATCGTGATCGAGACGGAGCCCGCCGTCGGCTGACCCGCTGGCACGCCGGCCGCACTTCGCCTGCCGTCATGAAACTCTTTATCTACGGCACCTTGAAACGCGGCGGCAGCAACCACGCCTACCTCGCCGGCCAGAAATTCCTCGGCCCCGCCCGCACCGCGCCGGGCTACACGCTCTACTCGCTCGGCGATTACCCCGGCATGGTCGCACACGCCACCGACCGCGACGGCGTCCAAGGCGAAGTCTGGTCCGTCGATGCGCATTGCCTCGCCCAGCTCGATGAACTCGAGGGTCTCGTCGAAGGCCTCTACCGCCGCGAACCCGTCCCGCTTCAGCCGCCCTTCGCCCAAGCAGAAGCGCAAACCTACCTCTACGCCCGCAGTCTCACCGGCCAAACTCGCCTCGGCACAAACTGGCCGGTGTAGGAGTTCACCCGCGCGCCTTCAGTGCTTTCTTCGGCACGCGTTGCACTTTCACAAATTTTGCGCGGAAGAGATCATCCAGCGTCTCGCGCACGCCGGGCGTGAGGCGTTTCACGAGCTCATCTAGCGACGGCAACGGAGCGCTGGCGTCGGGCGTTTCCTCCGTGGCCGTGGCTTCAGCAGCGGCCGGCGCCGGCACTTCGCCACGTGCCTTCGCCTCGCTCAGAAACGCCGTCTCCGCCGCCTCGTCCGGCCACAGGGGCGGCATATCGTCCTGCAATGGCACCGCATCTGACGCAGCGGCCATCTCATCGGCGCCGGTTTCGGCGTCCGCAGCATTGCTTTTGGCATTTCCGCCCGCGGCAGCTGGCGCTCTGGCGGCCTGCGCCCGAGGCTCCACACTGATCTGCGGCAGCGCGACCTGTAGCCGCGCTTCCAACCGGTCAATCAGGCCTTTTTTTTTTCGCTGTCGCCGCCGGCGGGGGCTTCGTCAGCGAGCGCGGTCAGTTCGCGGATGAGGCTGTCGATCGCGCGGGCGCGGCTGGCTTCGACGGCCTTGAGCAGCGTCACTTCAAAATTGATCTTCTCGGAAAGACCGAGCTTCACGCTGCCTTCGCCTTCGCGCAGGCCGTCGAGCAAGCGCGTGAGTTGCTCCGTCGTCAGCGCCACGCCGCCGAGCGTGTCGCTGCGGCCGCCCTTGGCGATGGCATCGAGCAACGCGAGGCGGACGAGTGCCTGCAAATCCGATAGCAGGCGCACGAGGTCGCGGCCGTTGGCATCGCACTCATCGACAATGGCGACGATCTTTTGGTGATCGCCCGTGCCAAGCGCGGCACCGAGCGCGGCGATTTTCTCCTCCGACACAAGACCGTAGACGTCGAGCACGTCAGGCTCGGCGATGTCGGTGCCGCAGAAGGAAATCATCTGATCGAGGATCGACTGCGCATCACGCATGCCGCCGTCGGCCATGCGCGCGATGCACGCGAGCGCGGCGTCGGAAATTTTGACCTTCTCGGCCTTGGCGATCTTGCCGAGGTGCGCAGCGATGAGTGTCGGGGAAATCGGCTTGAGGTCGAAGCGCTGGCAGCGCGATACGATCGTCGGCAGCACTTTCTGCGGATCGGTGGTCGCAAAGACGAACTTCACGTGCGCCGGCGGCTCCTCGAGCGTCTTGAGCAGCGCGTTGAACGCCGCGGGCGAAAGCATGTGCACTTCGTCGATGATGTAGACCTTGTATTGGCCCTGTGCCGGCGCGTATTGCACGGTGTCACGCAGGTCGCGCACCTGGTCCACGCCGTTGTTCGAGGCACCGTCGATCTCGATCACGTCGAGGTGCGAGCCCTCCGCAATGGAAACGCACGCCGGATCCTTCACGTCGAAATCGGCCTTGGGCCCGCCGGTGCAGTTCAGCGCCTTGGCGAAGAGGCGGGCGAGCGAGGTTTTACCCGTGCCGCGCGGTCCGACGAAAAGATAGGCGTGTGCGATGCGGCCGCGGGTGATCGCGTTTTTCAGGGTGCGCACCACGTGATCCTGCCCTACGACATCATCGAAGGTCTGCGAACGCCACTTGCGGGCGATGACTTGGTAGGTGGAGGACAAGGGTGAACGTTGAAAGGTGAAAGTTGAAAGACAGCCAGCGCGAAGTTTCGATCTTTCAACTTTCAACCACCGGCTTTCAACCGCCACTTTGTTTTGCCGCGCGGTGCGCGGCAAAACAAAGTGGCCAGGCACTCCACGGCACTGGGAGAACGTCGTTGCCGTTGCTACCTTCCGGTCCTGGCGGAGTTCACGCGCCTGCCCATGCATGGCACCTGGCCGAGGCGAACGGTAGGTCGCCCGGCACCGCATTCAACTGCAAAGTGCGAATTTATCCGCGATACCGGCTCAAGGCCGCTCCGGCGGTGCCGGCGACTGATCCTCGCGCGACGGCCCGGGCGGACGATCGCCCATGCGGCGCTGACGATCCTTGGTCCAACGTTCGCGCATCTCGCGCTTCATCGATTCAAGTTTGGCTTTTTGCTCCGGCGTGAGCAGCGCGGATACTTCGTCATGCATGCGGTCGGCCACGGCCATGGACTCGCGCATGCCACTCTGCCGCAGGCGGCGCATCTCCTCTTCGGTCTGCTTGAGGATCGGACGGATTTTTTCCTTCTGCTCGGGCGTCAGCTCAAGTTTTTCAGCCAGCCGCTTGAACATCTGCGGCGAAAATTGCTCCAGCGGCACCGGTCCGCGCGGCTTGGCGCTCTCAAAAAAATGCCGGGCCACCCGCAGCGAGAGAAATCCGCCGAACACCGCGCCCGCCAGAAACACGCCGAGGAAGGCGAGAATGACTTTCCAAGGTTTGTTCATGTTAGGAAACGTCGAGCAGGACCGACGCCGGGTCATCCGTCATGAAAAAGCCGTCTTCCGACGGCGCCGTGAGATCGGCGATGCGGGAGTAATTGGCGGCGACCCCGACCATCGCGAGGAGACAGGCAACGCCGAGGGCACGGAGCGAGAAGCGTTCCAGCAGTGAGGCCACCATCGGACGCTGCGCCGCGAAGGCTTGCGCGGCCACCCGCGTCGCGAAGCCATAGGGCGCCGCTGCGTCGCGCTCATCGACCGGGCGCCGGGCTGCGGCGGCGAGGCGCCGCCATTGTTTGTCAGAGGGGTTGGTCATGTTGAGCGTTCCTTTCGTTGTAACTCGGCAAATAGTTTCTGCAACTTCCGTCGCGCGCGGAAGGCGCGCACCTTCACCAGCGATTGGTTCCAGCCGGTCAGCGCACTGATCTCGATGATGGTCTTCTGCTCCAGATCGAGCAGGCGGATCACCAGCTGGTCCTCGGGTTTGAGCTGGCCGAGGAGCTTGTTGACGAGCTCGCGCGCCTCGAGGGCGTCATCCGGAGCCACGTCACCATCGTTTGTGAGCACGTTGTCCAACACGTCGGCTTCCTTTTCGGAGAGATCCGCCCAGCGGAATTCCGGCCGGCGTTTCTGCGCCCGCAGTTGGTCGATGCAGGTGGTCACGGCGATGCGCGACACCCAATGGGTGAACGGCACGGCGCCCTGAAACTGGTCGATGCGGGTGAACATTTTCAGAAAAATATCCTGCGCCAGGTCCTCTTCCGCCACGCGCCGCGGCAGATGCGATCGCACAATGCGAATAACCAGCGGATAAAGATGGTCCACGAGCTCACGCGCCGCCGCCTGATCGCGCTGGCGAACCCGCGCAAGGCAGCCGGGCAGATCGAACGACTCGTCGTCAGGCATGAGGAGATGGAGACAAGGACATACACGGCATGCAAGACGCCCGCAGTTGCCAGCGGTTACAGCGGAAAGCTATGACGAATCGCCGGCTTGACGGAGCCGGCCGCCCCTGCCTGTCTCCCACCTCAAGTTAATGCGAAACACGCTGCAGGCCCTTCGACTTACCACCACGCACGGTCTCTAAAAGCCGTTACGGCTGATCGTGCGTCCCCGCCTGCCTGCCAAGTCCGCCGCGTAAAGCGTGCGTTTCTCCGTCTGCTTCCCTACGTTTTTCAACCAGTCCGAGTCTGTTTCGCCATGCAACCTGCTCCCGTTACGAAATACCGTCCTTTCCCGCCTGTCGCGCTGCCCAACCGCCAGTGGCCCAATCGCGTGCTCAACCGCGCCCCCATGTGGTGCAGCGTCGATCTCCGCGACGGCAATCAGGCCCTCGCCCAGCCGATGAACATCGCCGAGAAACTCGAGTATTTCGAACTGCTCGTGAAGATCGGCTTCAAGGAAATCGAGGTCGGTTTCCCCAGCGCCTCACAGATCGAGTTCGATTTCATCCGCCGCCTCATCGAGGAAAAACGCATCCCCGACGATGTCGCCATCCAGATCCTCTGCCAGTGTCGCGAGGAGCTCATCACGCGCTCCTGCGAGTCGCTGCGCGGCGCCAAGAACGTTATCTTCCATCTCTACAACTCGACGTCGCCTGCCCAGCGCCAGCATGTCTTCAATGCCACGCGCGCCGACATCGTCGCCATCGCGACGCGCGGCACCGCCTGGGTGAAGCAACACACCGCCGCGCTCAGCGCCGCAGGCACGCACGTGCGCTTCGAGTATTCGCCGGAGAGTTTCACGAGCACCGAGCTCGATTTCGCGCTGGAGATTTGCGAAGCCGTGACCGACGTCTGGCAGCCGACCGTTGCGAACAAAATCATTCTCAACCTCCCCGCCACCGTCGAATACACCACGCCCAACGTCCACGCCGACCAGATTGAGTGGATGTCCACGCACCTCACGCGCCGCGACCGCACGCTCATCTCGCTGCACACACACAACGACCGCGGCACCGGCATCGCCGCCACCGAACTGGCGTTGCTCGCTGGCGCCGACCGCGTCGAGGGCACGCTCTTCGGTAATGGTGAACGCACTGGCAATCTCGACCTCGTTACCGTCGCGCTGAATCTCTACACGCAGGGCGTTCACCCGCAACTGGACTTCAGCGACATCAACGGCATTCGCGAAGTTTACGAGCGTTGCACCAAGCTCGAGGTGCCCGCCCGCGCGCCCTACGCTGGCGAACTCACCTTCACCGCCTTCAGCGGCTCGCATCAGGACGCCATCAAAAAATCCTGGGCCGTCCAAAAACCCGACGCACCGTGGGATGTGCTCTACATCCCCATCGATCCTGCCGACATCGGTCGCAGCTACAAGGCCATCATCCGCATCAACTCACAGTCGGGCAAAGGCGGCGTCGCCTACATCCTCGAAAACGAGTTCGGCTATACCTTGCCCAAGCTCATGCACAAGGAGATCGGCAAAGTCGTCAACGACCTCGCCGACCGCACCGGCCGCGAGCTCACCGCCGCCGAAATCCATGCCGCGTTTGAGACCGAATACCTCGCGCGCACGGCGCCCATTGCGCTGGAGCATTTCAAGACCACCGAGCGCGACAGCGCCGTGCAATGCGAGGCCCGCATCACCCTCGACGGCACCGCGCACCAACTCGCCGCCGACGGCAACGGTCCGATCGACGCCTTCGTGCGCGCCCTCGGCACCACGCCCCTGCCCCGCTTCACCGTGCTCAGCTACGCGGAGCATTCCCTCGGTCAGGGCGCCGAAGCCCGCGCGGTCAGCTACATTCAAATCAAGACCGACCGGGGCCTCACGCTCTTCGGCGCCGGCATCGACACCAACATCGAGCTCGCCTCCATCAAGGCCATCGTCAGCGCCCTCAACCGCGCGCTCGCGAAAACCTGATTCCTGCGCCAGCCTGCTGCCGGATGAAATACGTTCCCGCGAAACCGCCGCTCACCGGCGAGACTCTCGACACCCTCACCGCGCGCCTCAAGGAGCGCGGTGAGCCGGGCTTTCGCGCGAAGCAGATCCTCGAGTGGGTTTACAAAAAGCGTGCCCGCAGCTGGGACGAGATGACCAATCTTTCCAAGCCGCTCCGCACGTGGCTCGACGAGACCTTCGAGCTCATGCCCGTCTCCCTCGTGCTCAACAAGCAGTCCGAGGACGTCACGGACAAACTCCTCCTTGGCCTCGGCGATCGCTCGCTCATCGAGACCGTCATCATCCGCGTGCCGCAGGAAGGCGTCGGCCTCGACGAGTCGCGCAAGACCATCTGCATCTCCACGCAGGTCGGCTGCGCCATGGGCTGCGTGTTCTGCGCCTCCGGCCTCGCCGGCCTCAAGCGCGACCTCAACGCCGGCGAGATCGTCGCCCAGCTCTTGCAGGTTTGCTACCGCGAGGACGCCCGCACGCCACGCGCGCGCATGGAACTCGTCTCCTTCGACAACATCGTGGTCATGGGCATGGGCGAGCCGCTCGCCAACTACGACGCCATCATCCGCGCCCTCACCATCGTCAACGCCGAGTGGGGCCTCGGCTTCGGCGCCCGCCGCATCACGCTCTCGACCAGCGGTCTCGTCCCGAAAATCCTCAAGCTCGCCGACGAACCGCTCGGCATCCGCCTCGCCATCTCGTTGCACGGCGCCACCGACGAGGTCCGCGAGAAAATCATGCCCGTCAACAAGGCCTACCCGCTGGAGAAACTCCTCCCCGCGATCAAAGCCTTCAACGAAAAGCACGGTCGCATGGTCACGCTCGAGTTTATCCTCATCGAAGAGATCAACGATTCGCTCGATCAGGCCGAAAAGCTTCGCGACATCGCCCTCGACCTTCACGCCCACGTGAACCTCATCCCTTACAACACCGTGGATGGCCTCCCTTGGAAGCGCCCCAGCGTCACCCGCCAGGAACGCTTTGCCGACATCCTCCGGGATGCCCGTGTCTCGGTGACCCTTCGCCGCGAAAAAGGCCACGACATCGACGCCGCCTGCGGCCAGCTCCGCCTCAAGACCGAGCAGGACCGCAACCTGGCCACGGCCTGAGGTGATCAGCCTCAACATGACGCGACTGCGTATTCTTGCTTTACACATATCAACAAAACTGTATATGTTGATTCGTAATGAAAACCGACCAGCCGATCTCGGAACTCTTCGCGCAAAACCGCCCGCTGCGTTCGCTGGAATTTTTTCCCCCCAAGGATGATGCCGGTGTCGAAAGCCTCCGCGCCACCGCGACCGCACTCCGCCAGATCCAGCCCGATTTCGTCTCCGTCACCTACGGCGCTGGCGGCACCACCCGCGACCGCACGGCTCAGGTCAGCGCGCTCCTGAAATCCGACTTCGGCTTCACCGTCATGCCGCACCTCACCTGCGTCGGCCATTCGCGCGCCGAGTTGACCGAGGTCGCCGATCGCATTCACGCCAGCGGATTCCGCAACATCATGACGCTCCGCGGCGACCCGCCAAAGGGCGAGACGACCTTCACGCCGTCGCCCGACGGCCTGCGCTACGCCAGCGATCTCGTCGCGCTGCTCAAGGCACGCCATCCCGATTTCTGTCTTGGCGTCGGCGGCTACCCGGACAAACACCCCGAAGCTCCTTCTCCCGAAGCCGACCTCATCAACCTCAAGCGCAAAGTCGACGCCGGTGCCGCCTTCGTCACGACCCAGCTCTTCTTCGACAACGCCACCTACTACCGCTTCGTGGAAAAATGCCGCGCCGCCGGCATCACCGTGCCGATCGTGCCCGGCATCATGCCCGTGCTTTCGTTGAAGCAAATCCAGCGCTTCACCGCGCTATGCGGCACGACTCTCCCCGCTCCGCTGCTACGTCGCCTGGAAGCCGCGGCCGAAAATCCCGAGATCGTCGAAATCGTCGGCGTCGACTGGGCGCTCGCCCAAATCCGCGACCTCCTCGCCCACGGCGCCCCCGGTTACCACCTCTACATCATGAACCGCGCCAAGAGCGCATTGGCCTTGGCCGCCGGTCTGACCGCGTAACGTTTATCCGCCCGCCAGCACCGGCTTGAAGCCCGCTTCGCTCAAGATCTGCGCGATCTTCTCGCGCTGGTCGCCCTGAATCTCGATTACGCCGTCCTTCACGGTCCCGCCACAGCCGCACGCGCCGCGCATTTTTTTGCACAGCGACTCCTTTTCCGGGAGCCCGATGCCGATAAAGCCACTGACGGTCGTCACCGTTTTGCCGCCGCGCCCGCCCGTCTCGCGTCGGATTTCCACCCGCCCGCGGTTTTTCTCCTCCTTTTTTGGCGGCAGCGCCTTTCCGGTTTCTGGTTTCCTCAATCCGGTATCCTGCGGCAGCCCCGCCGCGCTCAGCGCCCCAAACGGGTTTTGCCCCAGTCCACTGCCGCCATCCGTTGAAATTTTCCCATTCGTGTTCATTCGATAATTCAGCGTTTCCGTTCTTCAGCGCTTTCGTGATTCAGTCTTTTCGTCAGCCTTATTCGCCCCAGCGGCCATCACTTCGCGGCGCGTCCGCCGCACGATCCCACCGGGATATCGCTCTCCCCACCGAGAAACAGCAGGGCCTTCGCATAGCTCCTACGTTCCATGAAATGAACAAGTTGCGGATGCATCTCCGCCCGTCCTTGCACCAGAAAATCATCCAGCTTCTCCATCTGTGCAGCGATCACCACTCCATCAGCGCGCTTGATGCCGTCGAGCAGCAGAATAAGGGATGCTTTAATTTGGGTCTCCATGGCGTGGTGATGAAGAAACTAATCCCTCTGCTACTGCCCTTAAGCGCGTTTGCAATCTCCTATCCATCGCCGCGCCGACCTTGTGTCTCCCTCCACCCCGTGATGCATTGATAATTCACAACTTCGCGGCACACTGGCGAGCACGCTCCCTAACGTGTTTTGTCCGTGTGCCTTCCTTATTCCATTCCTTCATGAACCCGACTTCCGTCCCCACCCAAGCCAATGCGGCCGTCCTTGAGGCTGCTTATCAGGCGTGGCTCGAAAATCCCGACTCCGTCGATCCGACGTGGCGCGCGTTTTTCCAAGGGTTCACGCTCGGCAACAGTGGCACCCCGCTCACGAGCCCGTCCGCCGCCGCGGGCGAAGTCTCCATCATCGACAGCCTCAAGCAGTCGCACGTCCATTATCTCATCAACAGCTATCGCGCCATCGGCCACCTTGAGGCGCACCTCGATCCGCTCAGCGAGCCGCCGGCACCTCACCCCAAGCTTTCCCTCAGCCAGTTCAGTCTGAGCGAAGCCGACCTCGATACCTCCTTCGATATCGGCACCTATCTCGGCGGCGGCCAGATGAAGCTCGCCGAGATCCTCATCGCCCTGCGCACCACCTACTGCGACCACATCGGTGTCGAGTATACCCACATTCAGGATGTCGACGTCCGCCGCTGGCTGCAGGACAAAATGGAGGCGGCCCGCAACCAAGCCGATTTCTCCCGCGCCGACAAAATCCGTATCCTCCGCCGCGTCTACAAGGCCGAACTCTTCGAGCGTTTCCTCCACACCAAATACGTCGGCCAGAAACGCTTCTCGCTCGAAGGTGGCGAGACGATGATCGCCGCCGTCGATCAGGTCATCGAGCACGCCCCGCACGTCGGCGTCGAGGAGGTCGTCATGGGCATGGCCCACCGCGGCCGGCTCAACGTCCTCACGAGCATCATGCGGAAAAACTTCGACCTCCTCTTCGAACAGTTTTCCGAGAATTACATCCCCGACGCCGTCGGTGGCGATGGTGACGTAAAATACCACCTCGGCTACGAAGCCATCCTCAAGACCACCGAGGGCCACCAGGTCGAGGTCCGCCTCGCCGCCAATCCCTCGCACCTCGAGATCGTCAACCCCGTCGTTGAGGGCAAGGCCCGTGCGCGCCAGCGCATCCGTGGCGACACCGAGCGCCGCCGCGTGCTCCCGCTCCTCGTGCACGGCGACGCTGCGTTCGCCGGCCAGGGCATCGTCGCCGAGACGATGAACTTCTCCCAGCTCCCCGGCTATCGCACCGGCGGCACGCTCCACTTCATCATCAACAACCAGATCGGCTTCACCACCGATCCCAGCGACGCCCGCTCGACGCGCTACTGCACCGACGTCGCGAAGATGATCGAGGCCCCCGTTTTCCACGTGAACGGCGACGACCCCGAGGCCGTCTGCTACACCGCGCGCCTCGCCCTCGAGTTCCGCGAAAAATGGCAGCGCGATGTCGTCATCGACATGTATTGCTACCGCAAACACGGCCACAACGAGAGCGACGAACCCGCTTTCACCCAGCCGCTGCTCTACAAGAAAATCGCCGCCCACCCCCAGGTTTCCGCCGTCCTCAGTCGCAAACTCGTCGCCGAGGGCAGCATCACCGAAGCCGAGGCCGAGGCCATCAAGGCCGAATACACCGCGGCCCTCGAAGCCAACCTCGACAAGGCCAAAGCCACCGAAACCGCCAAGACCGCCAAGCGCGCCGCCGCCGCCGAGACGAAAAAATTCGAAGGCTCCACCGCCGAGTTCCAGCCGGATTACCATTTCAAGCCCGCCGTCACCGCCGTGAACACCGCCACGCTCGACCAAGTCGTGCGCGGCCTCACCACCATCCCGGACGGCTTCAAGCTCAACCCCAAGATCAAGCGCTTCCTCGACAACCGCACGCAGGCTTACAAAGACGGCGGCCCGATCGACTGGGGCTTTGGCGAGGCCCTCGCCTTCGGCACGCTTCTCCTCGAAGGCACCCCCGTCCGCCTCAGCGGCCAGGACACGCAGCGCGGCACCTTCAGCCACCGCCACGCCGTCCTCCACGACGCGGGCACGCTCGAGACCTACACCCCGCTGCTCAACCTTGCCGAGAACCAGGCGCGTTTCTGCGTCTACAACTCCCTCCTCTCCGAGGCCGCCGTGCTCGGCTTCGACTACGGCTACTCGCTCGACTACCCCTCGATGCTCTGCATCTGGGAAGCACAGTTCGGCGATTTCGCCAACGGTGCGCAGGTCGTCATCGACCAGTTCCTCGCCGCCGGCGAATCGAAATGGCAGCGCACCAGCGGCATCACGCTGCTCCTGCCGCACGGCTACGAAGGCCAGGGCCCCGAGCACAGCTCCGCACGCCTCGAGCGTTTCCTCCAGGCCTGCGCCGAGGACAACATGCAGGTCGCCAATATCACCACGCCGGCGAATTTCTTCCACGCCCTGCGCCGCCAGATGAAGCGCGACTTCCTCAAGCCGCTCATCGTGATGTCGCCGAAATCCCTCTTGCGTCATCCTGCCGCCGTCTCACGCCTCAGCGAGTTCACCAGCGGCGCGTTCCAGGAAATCATCGACGACGCCACCTTCGCCGCTCCCTCCGGCAGTAGCGGCACGCGGGCCCCGTTCGGCGCCGGCGCCAAGGCCCCCGAGCGCCTCATCCTTTGCTCCGGCAAGGTTTACTACGACCTCGTCGACTACCGCGAAAAAAACAAAATCACCGGCACCGCCATCGTGCGCATCGAGCAGCTCTACCCGCTCCATCGCAAACGCCTCGCCGAAATCGCCAAGAAATACGGCCATGCCCGCCTCGTCTGGTGCCAGGAGGAATCGCAGAACATGGGCGCATGGAGCTTCATCGCCCCGCATCTCACCGATATTTTCGGCTTCGTGCCGCTCTACGCCGGCCGCGACGCTTCATCTTCGCCCGCCGTCGGCTCGCTCGCGCTCCACAAGCTAGAACTGGCCAGCTTCCTCAAGGACGCTTTCACGCTCTGATATTCCCAGACCCCAAACCCTATATCCTATTTTTCACATGCCACTCGAAGTCAAAATCCCGCCGATGGGCGAATCGATCAACTCCGGCGTCCTCGCCAAATGGCACGTCAAGGACGGCGACACCGTCAAGAAGGACCAACCCTTGTTCGAACTCGAAACCGACAAGATCACCTCCGAGGGCACCGCCGAAGCCGCCGGCAAGATCACCCTCAAAGTCGCCGCCGGCACCGAGGTGAAAATCGGTGAAGTCGTCGCCAGCATCGACTCCGCCGCCGCCGGCGCGACGGCCTCGGCACCAGCCACCGCAGCCTCCGCTCCGGCAGTCGAAAATCCCAAATCGAAAATCGAAAATTCCGCGACGCAGTCGCCCGCCGTCCGCCGCCTCGCCGCCGAAACCGGCATCGATCCCGCCAGCGTCGCCGGCACCGGCAAAGCCGGCCGCGTCACCAAGGGCGACATGCTCGCCGCGACCGAAGCCAAGCCCGCTGCAGCTCTCGCGCCCATGGCGCCGAGCCCTGCGCCCATCGAAAACCCTAAATCGAAAATCGAAAATTCCTCGTCCGTCTCCGCCAAACAGACGCGCAAAAAGCTCTCACCCCTCCGCAAGCGCATCGCCGAGCGTCTCGTGCAGGCGCAGCACGAAGCCGCCATGCTCACCACGTTCAACGAGGTCGACATGTCCGCCGTCATGGAGCTGCGCAAAAAATACCAGGACGACTTCGTGAAGAAGCACGGCATCAAGCTCGGCTTCATGTCCTTCTTCACCAAGGCCGTCGTGCAGGCCCTCAAGGACGTCCCCGCCATCAACGCCCAGTTTGCCGGCGACGAAGTCATCCAGAATAATTACTACGACGTCGGCGTCGCCGTCTCCACCGAGAAGGGCCTCATGGTCCCCGTCATCCGCAACTGCGACACGCTCAGCATGGCCGGCATCGAGCAGGCCATCGGCGACGTCGCCAAGCGCGCGCGCGACGGCAAGATCACGCTCGCCGACCTCGAAGGCGGCGTTTTCACGATCACCAACGGCGGCATCTTCGGCTCGATGCTCTCGACGCCGATTCTCAATGCCCCGCAAAGCGCCATCCTCGGCCTCCACGCGATCAACGACCGACCCATGGCCGTCAACGGCCAGGTCGTCATCCGTCCGATGATGTATCTCGCGCTGAGCTACGATCACCGCCTCGTCGACGGCAAGGAAGCCGTCACCTTCCTCGTCAAAGTAAAGCAAGCCATCGAGGATCCCGCCCGCCTGCTCATCGGAGCCTGATGCGCCGGAGTTGAGCGCCATGAGTTGAGGGTTGAGAGACCGATCAACTTTTCCGCTCCCAACTCTCAACCCTCAACTCTCAGCTTTCAACTCTCATGGATTCCTACGACCTCATCGTCATCGGCGCCGGCCCTGGTGGCTACGTGTGCGCCTTCCGCGCCGCGCAGCTCGGCCTCAAGGTCGCCCTCATCGACAAGCGCGCCACCCTCGGCGGCACCTGCCTCAATGTCGGCTGCATTCCCAGCAAGGCGCTTCTCGCCTCCTCCGAGCACTTCGTCTTCACCCAAAAGCATGCCGCCGAACACGGCATCAAAACCGGCGAGGTCACCATCGACATCGCCGCCATGCTCAAGAAGAAGGATGGCATCGTCGCCAAGATGACCGGCGGTATCTCCCTCCTCGCCAAGGCCCGCAAGATCACCGTCCTCACCGGCGCCGCCAAATTCGTCTCCGCCAACACCGTAGCCGTCGGCGACCAGCAACTCACCGCGAAGAACATCGTCATCGCCACCGGCTCCGCACCGGTCGAGCTGCCGTTCATGAAATTTGACGGCGAGACGGTCATCTCGTCCGACCACGCCATCGCACTGACTTCCGTCCCGAAGAAACTCGTGGTCGTCGGCGGTGGCGCCATCGGCCTCGAACTCGGCTCCGTCTGGTCGCGCCTCGGCGCCGATGTCACCATCGTTGAATTTCTCCCGAAAATCGCCGCCGCCAACGACGACGATGTCGTTCGCAACTACACCCGCCTGCTCCAGAAACAGGGTCTCAAGATCGAGTGCGGCGCCAAGGTCACCGGCTTCGCCAAGGGCGTCCTCACCGCCGAGCGCGACGGCAAGGTCCTCGAATTTCCCGCCGACAAAGTCCTCGTCGCCGTCGGCCGCCGGCCCTACGCCGACAACCTCAATCTCGCCGCCGCCGGGGTCGAACTCACCGACAAAAAGCGCATCAAGGTCGACGCCCACCTCAAGACCACCGCCGCCGGCGTGTGGGCCATTGGTGATGTGATCGACGGTCCGATGCTCGCCCACAAAGCCGAGGAAGACGGCATCGCCGTCGCCGAGTGGATCGCCGGCAAGCACGGCCACGTAAACTGGGATCTCATGCCCGCCATCATTTACACCGAGCCGGAGGTCGCCTCCGTCGGTCTCGGCGAAGATGCCGCCAAGGCCAAGGGCCTCGCGATCAATGTCGGCAAATTCAACTTCGCCGCCAACGCCCGCGCGCTCGCCAACGACGGCGGCGACGGCTTCGTGAAGATCATCGCCGACGCCAAGACCGACAGGATTCTCGGCGCTCAGATCCTCGGCAAGAACGCCGGTGAACTCATCAGCGAGATCGTGACGCACATGGAATACGGCGGCAGCGCCGAGGACCTCGCCCGCACGATCCACGCCCACCCGACGATGAGCGAAGCCGTCAAGGAAGCCGGCCTCGCCGTCAGCAAGCGCGCGATCCACGCCTTGTAAGCCGGCTTGACTGTCCCTGCGCGCACCTCACCGTTCACGCCCATGTCCATTTCCGTCGTCCTTCGTAAACTCGCTGCCTGGCGCGCCGTCGTGTGCCTGCGCGGATTTGCGTGCTGATGCGGAATTGACCAACCAACCGCCTCCTCCTCGCAACCGCGCCCTATCCGGCGCGGTTTTTTATTTGCCCCGCCGGTGCGGCCCTCCCGCCCAATGAAGCATCCGTCCACCTCATCCCGCCACACGCGCAGCATCCTGTTGATGCTGCTCTCCGCCGTCTTCTTCACGGCCAACGCGCTCATCATCCGCGCGCTCGGCACCGTGCAGGCCGTCGATGTGTGGCTGCTGGCCTGCGTGCGTTTCATCGTGGGCCTCGGTCTCATCATGGCCGTCTTCCGCGTCGGTCCCGAATCGTTTCAACCCGGCAACCTGTTCCGCCACCGCCGTCTGATCGCGCGCGGAATCGCGGGCAGTCTCGGTGTCTACGGTTACTACCTCACCGTCGTGCATCTCGGTGCCGGACGCGCCACGTTCATCAACAACACCTACGTCGTCCTCGGCGCCATCCTCGCCGTCCTCATGCTCGGCGAACGCTTCCGGCCCATTCTCGGCATCGGCGCGCTCATGGCCCTGGCCGGCCTTGCACTCATCACCAACGTCATCACCACCGGTGCCCAGGTAAACGTCTACGACCTCGTCGCCATCGCCGCGGCCTTCGTCTCCGCCTACATCGTCGTCACGATCCGCCAGCTCCACGCCGAGGGCGAACACACCTCGACGATCTTCGCCGCCCAATGCGTCTACGGCCTGCTGCTCTGCATCGTTCCCGCTGTCGTTACGTGGGCGCCACATCCCCCGCTCGCATGGGGCCTGATGTTCGTGGGCGCCATCTGCGCCAGCAGTGGGCAAATCCTGATGACCCGCGCTTTCCGCGACCTGCCCGTCGGCGAAGGTTCACTCCTCCAAATGCTCGTGCCGCTCGGCATCGCCGTCGGCGGCGCAGTATTTTTCGCCGAGCGCTTTTCACCCGCCGAACTCATCGGCGCCACGCTCATCCTCATCGGCACCGCTCTTCCAGCTGTTCGTAAAGCGTAGGGGCGCACCCGGTGCGCCCCGCACGACTTCACTTTGCCGCGGGATACGCCGCCTTGGCCGCCTTCTGGCGTTCCTTCCACGGATAACTGCGCGGCGTGGCCAGTGGCCTTTCGTAGGCCGAAGCCATCGCGATGTAGGCGCGGCGAAAATCGTCAGAATTATTCGGCGGCGTGTAGTGCAGCGTGCGGCCGTGGTGAAATGTGGCGCCGCCTGTGGGCAGTTCACAGGCCACCGCCGAACTGAAATCAAACGCGCCGGGCTCAACCTCGAGGCCGGGCGTCAGCGGGTTGTCGCCAATCGGGCGATGCGGAACGATCTCCAGCTTATGGGACTTGGGCACGAAGTGCATGCACCCGTTCACTTTCGTCGCCGGTTGCAGCGGAATCCACACGCTGAGGCTCGAATATTCCTTCGCCGGATCCCAATACGCCTCGTCCTGGTGCCACGGCGTCGCCGCCTGGTTGTGCGGCGGCTTGTTGATCGCGTGGTCGCCCACCATCTTCGTCGTCTCGCCGTGCAGCTGTTTCATCATCGCCTTCAGGTTGGCGACCATCTGCGTCTGCAGCAGCTCGGGCGCATACTTCGCCGGATTCAGGATCTGCGGAATGGAAATCTTCTTTCCGGCCTCCCGCGCGCCCGTCAGATCGTAAAGGTCACCGTCGGCCCGCTGGCTGTCTTCATTGAACAGCCGGTCGTAGATCGCCTTCACCGTCGCGACCTCGCCTTCCGGCATGATCGAATCGATCGAGAGATAGCCGTGCTCGCGATAAAACGCGATCTGCTCGGCCGTGAGCAGCTTCGTAGGCGCCAGCGTGGCGGGCGCACCATAGTTCGGAGGGGGCAGGGCCGTGTCAGGTTTCATCGCTCGACACTTTACCGGATTCGGCAAAACGTGGCGTCCGACAATGTCGCCCAGCACAAAATCGAACACCCGGCCCCGTTTCCCCAGCGCCCGTGCCACCGGCCGTGTGGATCTTTTTCCCGCCGACATCAACCTGCCCGGCGTCCTCGAGATCGGCAGTTATCACCATCGCGCCGCCCACCGCGAACTCCGCGGCGTCGCTCACGCCGGCTGTTTCGGCATCTGCTACCTCTCCCGCGGCGTCCAGACCTACCGCATCGACGATGTCCCCTACCACCTGCAGGGCGGCGACCAGCTCGTCACCCTGCCCGGCGAATGCCTCGACACGGCCGAAGCGCCTGAGGAAAAGTCCCGCCTGCATTGGATTCTCCTGCGCATGCAGCCGCTCGACGCCCCCTTGCTCTTTCTCGAAACCCCGGCCGCCGTCGCCCTGCGTGAGGCGCTGCTCACGCTGCCGCAGCCGCATTTCCCTGCCCCGCGTGAAGCCAACGAACTGACCAGTGCAATTTTGAACACCTTCGCCCGCCCGCCCCGCGTCCTGGTCGATCGACTCGCCGCCGCCAGTCTCGTCTTGCGCTACATATTCGCCACCTTGCGAGCCAGCCGCGAAGGCACCGTCACCGGCATTTCACCCCGCATCCAGCGCAGCCTCGACTATATCACCACCCACGCCGCCGAGCCGCTCTATGTGCCGGAACTCGCCGCGCAGATCGGACTCTCCGAATCGCGCTTCAAGGTCCGCTTCCGCCGTGAAGTCGGCGTGCCGCCCGGCGAATTCATTTTGCGCATCAAAATCGAGTCCGCCTGCGCCCGGCTGCGTCGGCCCGGCGCAACGGTGACCGCGGTCGCCCACGAACTGGGGTTTTCCAGCTCGCAGTATTTCGCCACCGCGTTCCGGCGTTTCACCCGCCTCACCCCAAGCGCTTATCAGGCCGCAAAGAGTTGAACCAAGCATGAACACGAATTCACACAAATGAATCCATGTGCCTAACCCCAGCGTCATCTGTTCGATCTATCCGTGTATTCCGTGCTATCCGTGGTTAGGAATTTCATTCGTGTGAATTCGTGTCCATTCGTGGTTACTAAATCCCCATGTCAAAAACTCCAATCCTTCTGCTCTGGGACATCGACGGCACCATCATCGTTTCGCACGGCGCGGGCGTCCGCGCCATGGAACGCGCCGTCACGAAACGCTTCGGCGTGACGTGCGACCTGGGCGCCATCGATTGGGCCGGCCGCACCGACAGCTGGATCACCGGCGAAGTCCTCCGCCACGTCCGCCTGCCCGACACTCCGGAAAACTCCCGGGCTTACCTGGACACCTATCTCGAACTCCTGCCCGGTGAACTGCGCAACGGTCCGCAAGGCCAGGTGCTCCCCGGCGTCACGGCGCTGCTCGAAAACGTCCACGGCCGCCGCGACATCGTGCAAGGCCTCCTCACCGGCAATCTCCAACGCGGCGCCGAACTCAAACTCACCCACTACGGCGTCTGGCATTATTTCACGTTCGGCGCTTTCGCCGACGACAGCCCGCGTCGCAACGATCTCGGTCCGCACGCCTTGCGCCGCGCCCAGAGCAAACACGGGGTCGCGTTCACGCCCGCCCGCACATGGATCATCGGCGACACGCCCCACGATATTGAATGCGGCAAAGTCATCGGCGCCCAAACCATCGGCGTGGCCACCGGCAAATTTAGCGCCGCCGAGCTCGCCGCGCACCACCCCACTGCGCTTTTCGAAAACCTCAGCGACACCGCCGCATTCTTGCGCACGGTAGGCGCCGCGTAATCAAGGCCGAGACCGGCCCGGGGCTTACTTCGACCGCGCCTCGACCGAAGTCACGGCGCCGTTTTCGAAGATCACGCGCACGCGTTCGTCGTCGGCGCCATAGTTCGCCGTATTGACGCCGACGCCGGCACCGTAAGCGCTGGAGCCACCGTAGGAGCCCATGCCCAAGCCCAGCGAGAAGCCACCCTTTTTGCCAATGTAGGCCCACACCTCAGCGGTGCCACGTGCCGTCGTGCGCGTGTATTTGCGATCTGCCTCGCCCATGGCGACCAGCACTTGCGCGGTGGTGAAGCCCACGTCGATCTTTCCGGCGCGGATCTTTTGCTGCACGTCAGCCGGCCAGCTGTTGAATTCCGACTGACTTTTGCTGATGCGGGAATCGAGGGAATTGCAGCCGGCGAGCAAGCCGAGCAGGAGCGCCGCGAGGATGACGAAAGGAGTTTTCATGGTGGGGATTTTGTTTGCTGGGAGCAATCTGAGTGGGACTCAATGACAGCGCAATCCACCAAGGGTTCACTGCCACATGAAAACCTTCACCATCGCCATCGGTTCCGACCACGCCGGCTTTACCTATAAGGAAGCCATCAAGGCCATGCTCTTGGCCGAGGGCCACACCGTCCGCGACTTCGGCACGCACTCGACCGAGCGCTGCGATTACCCTGATTTTTGCTTTCCCGTCGCCCGCGCT
Organism: uncultured Opitutaceae bacterium; assembly: GCA_964525935.1. GTDB lineage: Bacteria > Verrucomicrobiota > Verrucomicrobiia > Opitutales > Opitutaceae > UBA2377. Next base: position 85,472 of record CAZGJZ010000007.1, read on the forward strand.
GTCGCGGCCGGCGAAGTCGAGCGCGGCATCGTGCTCGGCGGTTCCGGCAATGGCGAGGCCATGGCCGCCAACCGCGTCAAGGGCGTGCGCTGCGGTGTGTGTTGGAGCGAACAGGTTGCCATCTGGAACCGCGCGCACAACGACGCCAACTGCCTCTCGCTCGGCGAACGCACCATCACGCAGGAAGAAGCCTTCAAGATCGTGCGCATCTGGCTCGCCACCGAGTTCGAAGGCGACCGCCACATCCCGCGCATCCGCAAGCTTGACAGCATGGCGTGAGTTGGGAGCGCGGGCGGCCCGCCCCCCTCGCTCGGTCATTATTTGCCTTCCGGGAAAATCACCGGGGAGCCTTGATTTCACTTGGTGGTGAACCGTAACCCACTGCAACCCCACCCCTAGCCATGACCTTTCGTGAAATGACTCCTGCCGATTTGCCGGACTCCTTTCTTATCCGGACTGCCGCCAAGGAAAATCCCTTCCCCATGGAATCTTTGATTGCCATCGGCATCACCGTGGAGTCGGTCACGCAATTACTCGCCACCACTCATCGCGGCTGGGTCTGCGAGATCTCCGGCCGTGTTGTCGGGTTTGCGATAGGTGACCGCAGCAGTGGCGAAGTTTGGGTGATTGCGGTGCGGCAAGAACACGAGGGCAAAGGCATCGGCCGGCGCTTGATGCTGCTCACGCAGGAGTGGCTGTGGAGCGAAGGGTCAACCAAGCTTTGGCTCGTCACCGGTGTCGCGCCCAGCCGGGCTTTTCACCTGTATTCCAAGTTGGGCTGGCAAGACTGCGGCCCCGTCGACGATGGCGTTAATCGCCGGATGGAACTCACCCGTCCCTAACTCGGGCCGATCAAACCGTATCGCACTGCGACCTCGCTGCCCCTGCGCTTTCGCCCGAACACCCCGGCCGATAATCAAGCCAGCCACAAATCGTTAGAATCAAATGACCAAGCCAAGTTTGTAACCTAATAGGTTACAAACTTGTCCACTCGTATGGTTTCTTGTGTCTGATCTTGGTAAAAATAGTTTGACATCAAACCAATCATCATTTTGATCTCAAAACGTAATGGGAACACACTACCAAGGCACCACCGCTGAAGTCGCCGCCCTCAACGCCTATATCAAACTGATGCGGGCGTCCGAGTCCGTGACAGCGCGTTCCCATGCCATCCTGCCCAAGGGCATCACACTCTCGCAGTTCGGCGTCCTCGAAGCCCTCTTGCACCGCGGCCCACTTTGCCAGGGCGAACTCGCCGGCAAGCTCCTCCGCAGCGGCGGCAACGTCACCCTCATTGTCGACAACCTCGAAAAGGCCGGCCACGTCGTCCGCGAGCGTAATCCCGACGATCGCCGCTTCATCACCGTCTCACTCACGCCCTCGGGCCGCACGTTCATCGAGGAACTTTTTCCGAAGGTCGCCGCCAGCATCACCCGCGAATTCTCCGCCCTCACCACCGCCGAGCAATTCACACTCGGATGGCTCTGCCGCAAACTCGGCGCGGCGAGCGCTTCGCCAGCCGCAACGTCCCAGGAAGATGAACCCAACGTCTCCTCTTCATCCTCCTCCGTTTCCTAACCGAGCAGCCTTTATTTTCCACCAATACTTCAAGTTCAAATTATCATCCGCCACTCCTCCCAACTCCCACTTTCACATCATGAAAAACCAAATCGCCAAGGTCCTCTCCACTAACAGCGCCAACTGGTCCCCAGTTGCGCTCCGCCTCGTGCTCGGCATCACCATGACCGCCCACGGCGCCCAGAAACTCTTCGGCTGGTTCGGCGGCTACGGCCTCGAAGGCACCGCCGGTTTCTTCGCCAGCCAACTCCACCTCACGCCCGGTCTCTTTTGGGCCACGCTCGCCGGCAGCGGTGAATTCTTTGGTGGCCTGCTGCTGATCCTGGGCCTCGCCACGCGCCTCGCCGCGGCCAACACCGCCATCGTCATGCTCGTCGCGATCACCACTGTGCACTCCGGCGGCTTCTTCGCGCCGAATGGCATGGAGTTCCCGCTGAGCCTGCTCGCGATGTCCATCGCACTCATCATCTCCGGCGGCGGCGCCCTCTCCGCCGACACCCGCCTCGCCCGCACCACCACTTAACCCAATCACTTTTGTAGTTTAATAGACTACAAACTCCCGCACTCACTCCCATGAATCTCCTCGGCCTCCATCACATCACCGCCATGGCCTCCGACGCGCGCGCCAATGTCGATTTCTACACCCGCGTGCTTGGCCTGCGCTTCGTCAAAAAGTCCGTCAATCAGGACGATCCCGGCACTTACCACCTCTACTACGGTGACTACGCCGGCTCGCCCGGCACGATCCTTACGTTCTTCCCATGGGCGGGATTGCGCCGCGGCCGGCCCGGCACCGGCCAAGCTTACGCGACCGCCTATTCCATCGCGACCGACGCCCTGCCCTACTGGCAGGAACGCCTCACCCGCCTCGGTGTGAAGACCGAGCCCGTCACTACGCGTTTCGCCGACAAGGTGCTCACGCTCTTCGATCCCGATGGCCTTCGCATCGAACTCGTCGCCACCGCCGAAGTCGATCAACGCGCCCCCGCACCGTCCAACGACGTGCCCGCCGCGCACGCCATCCGCGGTTTTCACAGCAGCACGCTCGGACTCGTTGACGCCAAGCCTACCGCCACCGTCCTCACGCAAACGATGGGCTACCGCGAAGTCGCACAGGAAACCCACCGCACGCGTTACACCGTGGCCGGCGGCGGGCCCGGCACCTATGTGGACCTGCTCACCGATCCCGCCCTGCCCCGCGGTCTCAACGGCGCCGGCACGATCCATCACGTCGCATTCCGCACCGCCGACGACGCCGGCCACGTGCAGGCGCACACCGAGGTAACCCGCAGCGGACTGCACATCAGCCCGGTCATCGACCGCGCCTACTTCAAGTCCATCTACTACCGCGAACCCGCCGGCGTGCTCTTCGAAATCGCCACCGACCAACCCGGTTTCGCCATCGACGAACCCGTGGAAACGCTCGGCACCAAGCTCGGCCTGCCCCCGCACCTCGAGCCGCACCGCGCCGAAATCGAAGCCGCGCTGCCCAAGCTGAACTAAGTCAGCCACGGAGGCACGGAGACGCGGAGCCAACCACAAACCAAAGGCGACGAACCTCGTCTTTCTTTCTCCGTGCCTCCGCGTCTCCGTGGCCAACCCATTAACATCACCGCCACCGCCATGAACCTCTCCTACCATCACCTCTTCGAACCAGGCACCAACCCCTCGGCACCGCCGCTGCTTCTCCTCCACGGCACCGGTGGCAACGAGCACGATCTCGTGCCGCTCGCCCGGCAACTCTCACCCGGTTCCGCCCTGCTGAGTCCGCGCGGCGACGTCAGCGAACACGGCGCACGCCGCTTCTTCGCCCGCCTCGCCGAGGGCGTGTTCGATCCAGCCGAGGTCACGCGCCGCACGCACGCGTTGGCGGACTTCATCACCGCCGTGACCGCGCACCATGGCCTCGACGCCACCCGCCTCGTCGCCGTCGGCTTTTCCAACGGCGCCAACATCGCCGCCACGTTGTTGCAGCTCCGGCCCGAGACCCTCGCCGGCGCCGTCCTCCTTCGCCCGATGGTCGTCCTCGATCAACCGGCGACCGCTCATTCGCTCACCGGCAAACGCGTCCTGCTCGCCAACGGCACCCAGGATCCGATCGTGCCCAACGATCACCCGCCACGCCTCGCCGCTCTCCTCCGCGCCGGCGGCGCCGATGTGACCTTGCACACCGCGCCAGCCGGCCACGGACTCACGGCAGGGGATATCGCCGCGGCGGCTAAATTTCTAACCGCACGCTGACAAAGCGGCGCCCGTGAAAGCTCGGCGGCATTGCCCCTTGCCGCCCCCGTGGGCGCGCTTACTTTCGTCGCATGGACGAAACTGACCCGCCGCCGCGCAAGTTCGCGCTCAAGGCCAAGTCTTTCGAGGTCGCCAACTCTCGCGACACGCCCGCCGCGCCGTCTGTCCACGAAATCCTGGGCCAAAACCTTGCGGTCCAGAAAGCCATCGAGCCTGAAGTGCTCCCCGACCTCGTCGACCACCGCAACAATCGCCGGCGCGACTACTGGGTGCTCATGATCGGCGGCAATGTGCTCGGCTTGCTCGCATGGACTCTCCTGCACGCCAATCCCGCTTTTCTCGTTTTCCTGCTCTCCTTCGGCGTGGTCTTCAATATCGCCCTGCTCTGGATCATGTATGCCGTGATGAGCAAATACTGAACCGCCCCTCCCATGCGCCTCACCTCTTTCGGTCATTCCTGTTTCCTCGTCGAAGTCGCGTCAGCGCGGAAAGGCGTCCGCCTCGTCCTTGATCCTTATCTCAGCGAAAACCCGCACGGCGCCGTCGATCCCGCCACCGTGCCCTGCGACTACGTGCTCTGCACGCACGCGCACGACGACCACATTCTCAACGCCCTCGATCTCGCCCGCCTGCACGGCGCCACCATCGTCGCGCCCTACGAACTCGCCGAGCACTTCGCCGCACAGGGCGCCGCCACCATCGACCTCATGCCCGGCGGCGGCATCGATTTTCCGTGGGGCCGCATTCAGATGACGCCCGCGGTGCACAGCTCCGCCCTCGAACTGCCTCACGGCGAAAACCGCGCCATGGGCGTCGCGAGCGGTTTCCTTATCCAGGCCGGCGGCCGCACGCTCTATCACGCGGGTGACACCGCGCTTTTCGGTGACATGGCGCTCATCGGCCGCGGCGGACTCGACCTCGCGCTCATCCCGATCGGCGACCGCTACACCATGGGACCCGCCGACGCGCTTGAGGCGCTCAACCTCCTCCGCCCGCGTCTCGCCGTGCCGATGCACTACAACACAACCAAGAAAATCCTCACCGATCCGCAGGTCTTCGCCGCCCGCGCCGCCGCGGCCGGCCATACCGTTCGCGTGCTCGCCGCCCGCGAGTCACTCACCCTCTGAGTGGTTGCAAGATTTTGGCGCAAAAATCGCCCGATGCGCCGCTTGTGCGCAGGCTTGCCCGCCGCGATTTGCCCGCCCAACGTCAGGGCTTGGACATGGCATTCCCGAACCCTCCCGCCTGCCTCAGCTCGCGCAACCTGCGCGCCGCTGAGCTGGAAACCACCTCCGCCGATACTCTCCTGCGTATCTACGCGTGGATGCATCTCGCCCGCACGGCCGATAATCGCATCCTCGACCTCTTCCGCCAGGGCCTGATCAAAGGCACCGTCACCGGCGGCCAGGGCAACGAAGGCCTCATCATTCCGCTCGCGCTCCTCGCCGACAAAACCACCGACGTCACTTCGTTTTCGCATCGCGACCTCGGCGGCCACCTCATCTGGAGCGGCCACCTCGTCGAGCACCTCAACCAGTATTTCGCCAACGCCCACAGCCCCACCAAGGCCCGCGAAGGCAACATCCATCACGGCGACCCGGCCAACCATTCGCTGCCGATGATCAGCCACCTCGGCGCGATGATCTCGACCGTCATCGGCGCCACCGATTCGCAGCGCCGCCAGGGCCGCGCCGCCGTGGGCTTCACCTTCTTCGGCGACGGCGGTTCCAGCACCGGCGACATCCACGAGTCGATGAACCTCGCCTCGCTGCTCTCGCTGCCCGTCATCTTCGTCATCGAGAACAACCACTACGCCTACTCGACGCCGATGAGCGAACAGTTCACCGAGGGCACCGAGCTCTGGCGCCGCGCCGCCGGTTACGGCATGGAAGGCTTTGCCTTTGACGCCACCGATGTCGTGGCCAGCGCCCGCACCCTCGCCGCGGTGATCGAAAAAGTCCGCACCACCTCGCGCCCCGTCCTCGTCGAAGCCCGCACACTCCGCCTCCGCGGCCACGCCGCCTACGACACCTGCGACTACATGAAGCCCGGCGAGACCGAATCATATTTCGCCCGCGACCCGCTGCCCCGCTACCGCACCCAACTCGCCGCCGCCGGCCACACCGCCCGCCTCGACGCCATCGACGCCGAGCTCAACGCCTTCGTCGAAGCCTGCATCAAGATCGCAATGAGCGTCCCCCGGCCCACTCCCGGAAATATGGCCGATGAAGTCTTCGCTCCCGCCACGCCGTCCCTCCCGTGGATTCCCGCGGTCCATTCAATCGAAAATCGAGATTCGAAAACCGAAAACCTGAATCTCGCCCAAGCCATCAACACCGCGCTCCGCAAAATCCTCACCGAGCGCGGCGAATCCATCGTGCTCGGTCAGGACATCGGCACCTACGGCGGCGCCTTCAAGGTCACCGACGGCCTCCTCAAGCAGTTCGGCCGCGCCCGCGTCTTCAACACCCCGCTCGCTGAAAGCGCCTGCACCGGCTACGCCATCGGCATGGCCATCAACGGCCATCGTCCCATCGAGGAATTCCAGTTCGCCGATTTCGCTACCGAGGCTGTGACCCAGATCACGCTCAACGCCGGCACAATGCACTTCCGCTCCGGCGCCGCCTGCCCGCTCGTGTTGCGCTTCCCCTGCGGCGGCGGCCTCACCTTCGGGTCATTCCACTCGCAGGAGCTCGAGTCGTTCTTCCTCTCGATGCCCGGCCTCAAGGCCCTCTACCCGAGCACACCGCAGGACGCGTTCGACGCCGTGCTCGCCGCCTACGAGGACAACAATCCCGTCATCCTCTTTGAACACAAGGGCCTCTACCGCCGCGGCAAACAACCCGTCGCGTGGAACCCCAACTTCCGCCAAGTCTGGCAGCCGAAAAAACTCCGCGAAGGCAGCTTCGCCACCTTCGTCACCTATGGCGAAATGGTCCACCTCGCCGAGGAAGCCTGCGACTACCTCGCCGGCGAATACGAGACCACCTTCGATCTCTTCGACCTTCGCGGCCTCGCGCCGCTGCAACTCGAGACCATCAAGGCCTCCCTCGCACGCACGGGCCGGCTCGTGGTGCTGCACGAAGGCCGCCGCACCCACGGCTTCGGCGCCGAACTCGTCGCCCGCCTCACCGAAGAGCATTTCGCGTCGCTCAAAGCCGCCCCGCTTCGCATCGGCTCCATGGACATCCCCGTCCCCTTCGCTCCCGAGCTCGAACACGTCTACCGCCCCACCCGCGACGCCGTGATCGAAAAACTCGTCTCCTGGCTCGGCTGATAAATTTTCGCATTTCTATTCCCGATTTTCGATCCCTCGACCAAGGCATAAGTCCCATCCGTCCTATCCGTCGCATTTTACCCGCCCTCGCCGTGCCCAAAGCCCCTTCCAAAAAGAAAATCTCCCGCCGCGCCTGGGCCTCGATCAAGCTCCTCGCCCTCGACGTCGACGGCATCCTGACCGACGGCACGGTCCGCATTCACTCCGACGGCACCGAGAGCAAGAACTTCTCCATCCTCGACGGCATGGGCCTCGTCCGACTCCACCGCCACGACGTCGCCGTCGCCTGGATCAGTGGCCGCGCTTCGGGTTCCACCACCCACCGCGCCACGGAACTGAAGATCCCGCACCTCATCCAAGGCCGCACCGACAAGATCACCGCGCTTCAGGAACTCGCCGCCCAGCTGAAGCTCAAGCCCGCCCAGTGCATTTACATGGGCGATGATGACTTCGACGCTCCCGCCATCCGCTGGGCCGGCATCGGTGTCAGCGTCCCCGACGCCATGCCCGCCGCCTTGAAGGCCGCCCGCTACGTCACCCGCCGGCGCGCCGGTTTCGGTGCCGTGCGCGAAATCTGCGAACATCTCCTCTCCTCCCGCGGTCTGGTGTTCACCAAGTGAAACCCGCGTTCCCCCTCTTCCTCCTCGCCTCGCGCCCCGCGCGGGGACGAGCCCTGCGTAGCTTTAGCGTAGCAGGGTCCCTCGCCGTCCTCTTCCTCGTCTCGGCCGCCATCGGCTTCAGCCAGCCCGTCACCGCCACAACGCCGGTGCAGAACTTCAAGCTCCCCACCTTCACCCCCGAAGGCTACCGCTCCATGCTTCTGCTGGGCTCTTCCGCCACCGTGGCTCCGGGGGTGATCAACCTCACCGAGATGAACCTGACGCTGTTTTCCGGCGACGCCGCCAGCAAGGTCGAGACCGTCATCCTCAGTCCCGTCGCCGCCGTTTCGCCCGATAGCGGACAGGTCAGCGGCGACAGCACAGTGCGCATGATCCGCGACGACATCGAGATCACCGGCACCGGCTGGACCTACGATCACCGCCAGAAAAAAGTTTCAATCACCCGCAACGCGCGGATAGTTTACCGCGCCCAGATGCCCGACCTTCTCAAATGAGCCGCCTTCTTTCCCTTCTCCTGATTCTTGGCCTCGCCGCGGCTCCCGCCCTGCGCGCCGCCGACGCCGCACCTCTCACCATCATCGACTGCGCCGGCCTTCTCGAGACCGTCAGCACTGACACCGAGACCATCACCACCCTGCGCGACAAGGTCGTCGTCTCCGGCAACAACCTGAAACTCTACTGCGATTTCCTGAAAGTCGTCGTCATCAACAAGGGCGATCCCACCGTGCGCGTCGGCGACTACGGCAATTTCAAGTCCCTTGTCGCCACCGGCCACGTGCGCATTGTGCAGGACGACCGCGAAGCCACCTGCGGCCGCGCCGAGGTTTTCCCGGGCGAAGATCGCATCGTGCTCAGCGAAGAACCCGTCGTCCGCAGCACCGACGACCAATACATCGCCACCGGCCCGCGCCTCGTGCTCTACCGCGGTGAACGCCGCGCCGTCATTGAGGGCCAGCCCGAGGAACGCGCCCGCATCACCCTTCCGGCCATGAAAAACCTCGGCTTCGACGAAAAGAAAAACGCCCCGGCTCCTGCGCCCGCCGCCGAACCCGCGAAATAATCTCCCGATGCCTGCCGCCGTCGCCCAGTCCGAAATCCGCACCGAGGGCCTCATCAAGACCTTCGGCACGCGCACCGTCGTCAACGGCGTGAGTGTCAATTTCGCGGCCGGCGAAGTCGTCGGTCTCCTCGGCCCCAACGGTGCCGGCAAGACCACCACGTTCTACATGATCGTCGGCTTGGTGCCCGCCACGAAGGGCGCCGTCATGCTCGACGGCCGCGACGTCACCCGCCTCCGCATGCACGAGCGTGCCCGCCACGGCATCGGCTACCTCCCGCAGGAGGCCTCCGTTTTCCGCAAGCTTACCGTCGAGGAAAACATCCTCGCCATCGCCGAGGCCACCCACGTCCCGCGCGCCGAACGCGCCGCGCTGGTCGCCCATCACCTCGCCGAGCTCAATCTCGGCCACGTCGCGAAGCAAAAAGCCTACACTCTCTCCGGCGGCGAACGCCGTCGCCTGGAAATCGCCCGCGCCCTCGTCACCAAGCCGAAGTTTCTCCTGATGGATGAGCCCTTCGCCGCCATCGATCCCATCTCGGTCGCCGAAGTGCAGAAGATCATCCTGCAGCTGAAAAAGCGCGGCATCGGCGTCGTCGTTTCCGACCACAACGTCCGCGAAACCCTGCGCATCGTCGACCGCGCCTACCTCATCCATAAGGGGCAGGTCCTCACCGAGGGCACCGGCGATTTTCTCATCAACGATTCCCAGGCCCGCGAATTCTACCTCGGCGAGAACTTCAATCTCTGAAGAAATAGTTGAGAGCTGAGGGTTGAGAGTTGAGAGCCGATCGCTTTAAAGTAACTCCATCGCCCTTTCGCCTCCGGTCTCTCAACCCTCAGCTCTCCACTCTCAACTTCGCCGCCCCATGCAAAAAGCCATCCACGGGATCACGGTCTCCCATTTCTTCGAGACCTACCGCGACAAGCTGAAGCTCGAGCTGCTCACCGGCGAGAACGGCCTGCACCGCCTCATCAAGGAGGGCTCCATCAACCGTCCCGCGCTCGCGCTCACCGGCTTCTTCAAATATTTTGCCAACAAGCGCGTCCAGGTCCTCGGCGCCGCCGAGATGACCTACCTCAAGACGCTCACGCCCACGACCCAGGCCGAGATTTTCCGCGGCATGGTCCAGCGCCAGATCCCCTGTCTCGTCCTCACGCGCAACTACCATCCCACCGATGCGATGTTCCAGGTCGCGCGCGACATGCGGCTCCCGCTCTTCCGCACGCCGATGATCACGATGAATTTCGTGAACCTCGCCACGCTCTGCATCGACAACGAATTCGCCCCCTCTACCACCGAGCACGCCACCACGCTCGACATCAAGGGCGTCGGCGTCCTCCTCCGCGGCTCCAGCGGCGTCGGCAAGAGCGAGTGCGCCCTCGCCCTCATTGAGCGCGGCCACTCCCTCGTCTCCGACGATCTCACCGTCATCAAGCTCCTCGACGAACGCGAACTCATGGCCACCAGCCGCCCGCTCAACCGCGGTTGGATGGAGTGCCGCGGCATCGGCATCATCAACGTCGCCGAGATGTTCGGCGTTAAATCCATCCGCCTCGAAAAACGGATCGACCTCGTGATCTCGCTCCAGGAGTGGACCCCCGAGGTCGTCGAGGAACGCACCGGCCTCGAGGAGAATTTCTACAATATTCTCGGTCAGAAGGTGCCGCATATCGAACTCTACGTGCGCCCCGGTCGCGACATGGCCCGCCTCGTCGAGGTCGGCGCCCTCACCCAGGCCCTCAAAAAGATCGGTCACGATCCGGCCAAGGATTTCAACGAGCGGCTCATCGCCCACATGAGCAAACAGGCCGAGCAGGCCAGCCGCACGATCAAGCCGTTCGATCCCGAGGCCCGCAGCGCCGAGCGCTGATCCGGCCTTCGCTTCCGTCCTTGGCGTAGCCTCCGTTCGCCCTGTCCCGCACCTCAGCGCCTGCTGACGCCCTCAACTCTCATCCCTCAACTCTCAACTTTCCGCCTTCCATGTCCGATTCCACCACCCGCGTTGACGGCCGCCGCGCCGCTCAACTCCGACCCATCACTTTCGAGGCCAACATCGCTCCGCACGCCACCGGTTCCGTGCTCGTCGCTTTTGGTGCCACCCGCGTCATCTGCGCCGCCACCATCGAGCCGAACGTCCCCACGTGGATGAAGCAGCAAAAAGTCCCCGGCGGCTGGCTCACCGCGGAATACTCGATGCTCCCTTACTCGACCCTCGACCGTAAGCCGCGCGATATTTCGAAGGGCAAGATCGACGGCCGCACCGTCGAGATCCAGCGCCTCATCGGCCGCTCGCTTCGCGCCGTGCTCGATCTCCAGAAACTCGGTCAGAACACGCTCTGGATCGACTGCGACGTGCTCCAAGCCGACGGCGGCACGCGCACGGCCTCGATCACCGGCGCCTACCTCGCCGCCCGCCTCGCCGTCCAAAAACTCCTCGACGCCAAGAAGCTCGCCGAGAATCCGCTCACTGATTCCGTCGCCGCCGTCAGCGTCGGCATTTTCAAGGGCCAGGAGCTGCTCGACCTGAACTACATCGAGGACAAGGACGCCGAGGTCGACGCCAACATTGTCATGACCGGCCAAGGCCGCTTCGTGGAGGTCCAAGGCTCCGGCGAGGAAGCCACCTTCAGCCAGGAGCAACTCACCGGCCTCCTCGCGCTCTCCCAAAAAGGCCTCAAGGACCTCGCCGCCCTGCAGACTGCGTTTCTGACCAAGCAATTCTTCGCCAAATAGCCGCCGGACTGGCCCGCAGCCTGCTTTATTTGGGGTCCCGCTACCGCCATGAAATCCTTTCTTCGTTCCACCGTCGCCCTCGCCGCCCTTCTTTTGCCCGTGCTCGCCCAGGCGCACCCCGGCCATGACGACGGGCATGAGCTGACGTGGGATTTCACCGGCGGCGCCCTGCATCCGCTTTCCGGTCTCGACCATCTGCTCGCCATGATCGCCGTCGGCCTCTGGGCCGCTCAGCTCGGCGGACGCGCCCGCTGGCTCGTGCCCGCGGCGTTTGTCACTGTCATGGCCCTCGGCGCTGCGTTGGCGCAGTCCGGCGTGCAACTTTCCGGGATCGAGCAAGCCATCGCCGCATCCGTCCTGATTCTGGGCATCTTGATCGCCACCTCGGCCAAACTTCCGACGGCGGCCAGCATGGCCTTGGTTGGCATCTTCGCCGCCTTTCACGGTTTCGCCCACGGCGCCGAGATACCTGCCACGTCGCAAGCGTTGAGCTACGGCCTCGGCTTTATCCTCGCGACCGCCTTGCTCCACGCCGCTGGCGTTGACCTCGGCACCTTGGCCGCGCAGCGCTCAGGCAGGATCACGCAAGCCGCCGGCTGGGCGATTGCCGCCAGCGGTGTCGTGCTGTTCGCTCTCTAAGCGTCACAGCTTGCGCAAATCCGCTCCGAGCCGCGGATAAGCGGCCGACAAAACCCGGCGCACGTCGCGCAGCCCCTGTCGCAGTTTCACGCTGTCCGGCGCTATTAGGCGCAGGCTCCAGCCGCCCCGGCGCAATGCACTCACGCCGACCCAAAGGCCGTCGCGATGCAGTGCCTTCAATTCCTCGCGCCAGTTGCCGCCGGCGTCGTCGGCGATGAGAACCGCATTGGCAAAGCACGCCGCCGGCCCGGAACCCGCGAGCATCGCCAGCGCCTTCAGTTCTGCACCGGTCTGGTCGAGCCGTTCGCGCAGGATCAGTTCGCCGCAAAGCCGCACCGTGAGTTCCAGTGCGAGCCGATCCCACAGCCAGGCTTCGTCATTGTGAGCCACTCGGCCGGGCTGCAGTTGGTCGACAAAAAACAACGCGCCGCCCGCCGCGACTTCGACCGTGGTCACCTGACGAAAACGCGAACCGCGATGCGGCACCAACGGCTCCGGCGCTACTTCCAGCCAGCCATCCCGGGCCACGCTGAAATGCTGCCGGCTCTCGGCCGAGCCCCCTTCCATCTGAAAAATCCGACTCGCACTGGGTGTCGTCACCAACAGCGCCGCGCCGGCATCCACCGCAATGGTCGACTCCAATTTATCGCCCGCTAGGATGCCTGCCGTCGGATTGACCACCTGCACGATGAGCACGCCGGCGTCACTGTCCCAGTATGGCTTGCTCAAGTGAAACGGCGCGCGAAACGACTGCGCCGCCAGCACCGTGCGGCCCCCGGCCTGCGGAGCTGCGCGGAGCGCGAGATGTCCCGAAAACTCCGCCATCACGAGCCCTTTGCCTTCTGGCCGAATAGCACCTCGCGCTCCACCCATGCGACCACCTGGTCGAGGTTGTGCTCGCGCTTGAGATCACAAAACAGAAACGGCCGCGCACCGCGCTGCACCTTCGCGTCGCGATCCATCACGCCGAGATCGGCGCCGACCAGCGGCGCGAGGTCGATTTTGTTGATGATAAGCAGATCGCTGAACCGGATCGCCGGCCCGCCTTTGCGCGGAATCTTGTCCCCTTCCGCCACGTCGATGACGTAGATGAACGCATCCACGAGCTCCGGCGAAAAGGTCGCGGTCAGGTTGTCGCCGCCGCTCTCGACCAGCAGCACCTGCAAGTCGGGAAATTTCGCTTCAAGCGCGCGGCAGGCCTGCTCGTTCATCGTCGTGTCATCGCGGATCGCCGTGTGCGGACAGCCACCGGTCTCGACACCCGCGATGCGCTCCGGCGGAAGCGCACTGTGCTTGATGAGGAACTGCGCGTCCTCGGAGCAGTAAATGTCGTTGGTGACGACCGCCATCGAGTAGCGCGTGCGCAACTGCTGGCAGAGCTTGAGGCAAAGCATCGTCTTGCCGGAACCGACAGGACCGCCAATGCCGATACGAGGAGGACGTTTCATAAAGGTTTTGATTTACCACGAAGGGCACGAAGAACACGAAGTTGAAGGCAATAAAGGGTCCGGGCTTGGTGCTCTTCGTGTCCTTCGTGGTTGAAATGCCTCATGAGATGAACAGCCGACTATCCGCGGTCTCATGCCGCGCCGCCGCGATATCCAGCCACGGGTTAAACCAGCCGATCTCCTCGAATGGCACCTGCTCTGCCGCCGCAATAATACCGGGCGCAGACGCCAGTGCCTCCGTAAGCAAAGTCTGTGAAGCGTTCTGTCCGAGGCGCAGCACTTTCATCGCCGCGGAAACCAGCGAGGCCGTGCTGGCATAATAAACTCCCGCAAGCACTGCCGCCTGCGGCGCACCCAACACGCGGCCTTCGAGCGCGGCCGAGACCGCCGCCGAAAACGGCCAAACCTCAGACGCTGCGCGTTGCAGATACTCCTGCGCCAACGGATGCACATGCAAAAGCGCGGTGAGTTCGGCGCGCTGGCGGCCGATATTATCCGCCGCCGTCCGCAGCTCGCGAGGCGCCTTGAGCGCCGCCGAAAGCCAGCACAGCTCCGCGAGACGCGACCAATCCTGTGTTCCCAACGCTTGCCAGGCATGCGCCGCCAGCGGCAGTTCCGCCTGACGCAAGGACGGCAGCACGGAAAACAGGAGAAATTCCCGCAGCGTCGCCCGGTCGCGAATCACGCCTTCCTGCACCAATCCCTCCAAGCCGAAGGAATGCGCGTAGCTGCCCGTCGGATAAAACGAGTCTCCCGCCTGCAACAGGCCCACGAGCCAGGCCGTGTCAGTGCTGGTGGCTGGGGCCGAGTTCATGCGTGGGAAGATTTCCGCGGGCAAAACGTCCCGGACGGAAAATAGCCGTCGTCTGCCTGAACGGCACCTTGAGCCGCTCGAGAAGTTGACGCACCGCTGGCTCATCGGGCGCGAGCAAACGCGTCGGCTCGGCGGAAAGCTCGAGGTGCAGATTGCCAATCGCCCAGCCGATGCCGGCCGCGGCTGAAGGTGCCACGTCGAGCGAAACTTCGATCACGGGTTCGGGTTGTTGTTCGATGACATAGCGCGCGCTCGCGGTCTGCCAGAAGGTGTCGCCGTGCTTGAGCGGTGCTACCAATTCAAAGCCAAATTCCATGCCGTCCTCAGCTGTGGAGCGCCAAAGACGCTTTACCACAGTTATCCGGTCAACTCGGAGCAATACCTCCCGCAACGCTAAATCGGGCTGGGTGACGGCAGTGTGAATAAGCGTGAACACAGATTGACACAGCTATTAGCAAGGATCGGACCAGTCCAGCGCGGCCTTAACCTAAGAATGCACGATGCTAAATTCGCTTACCTAATAGAACATGGTATGGCGTCGCACCAAATCGCGAAAATAACTGAACGCAGCCAACAAGATATGTATGCCCATCCATCGATCCCTCTCGGATGGCTATAGCATGCATCCCTTTGGTTACGCGTTGTGGTTCTTCATATGCAGATGAGACAAATCGCCAAGCCTGCTCTGGTTGTTCGCAAATAATTTTAGGTGCAAACAACTCATACTTTGAAAAATCCGTCTCACAATATGCCGCGTATGCGTATGCAATTTTCACTAGAACTGCGCAGAATGAAAAAGGGTCGATATCACAAATCAGCGACCCACTAGTCGCATTGTGCTTTTGGATCAATTTGACGAATGCTGGACTGTCTGGCGGTAGTGAATTATGTCCTGAAATCTTCATTTGAGCTACCTCGGGGGAGGTCAGAATTGCTGGGCCATCAATGAGTGGAAGAACCAGAAAAGCGATAGCCTCATCGCTTGGCACGTCAGTGGTCCATTCTCGTTGGCCATCCCCAAATCTCATTTTGAGTGTAACAGGACGGTTCTTTTTCCTGCGCGTGGGCGACTGGTTCACAGTTCTCCAATCTAACATAAAACCGCGCAGCACTTGCAGTTCCTGCTTGCTGGTCTGTGCTGCGCAGACCGCGCAGCTTGCCTTCTTTAACGTCAAGTCGCCCCATAGGGCAAAAGGCACTATGTGTTCTTCAGAAAGGGCTTCGCATGCACCGCAATAAATGCAGTGCCCAACAATCTTATTTGGAAGTCGGCCATCATCCATACGAATCAGAACAGAAAATACCGCTGCGCCATCGGCAGCACCTTCGCCGGCTCGCAGGTCAGGTGCACGCCATCGGCGGTGACTTTATAAGTCTCGGGATCGACTTGGATCCGGGGCATAGCGTCGTTGAGCACCATGTCGGCCTTACCGATCTTACGACAGGACTTCACCGGCTCGAGCCGGCGCGCGAGGCCGAGTTGCTTCGGGCCGTTTTTGCTGCGGAGCGAAGCGGCGCTGACAAAGGTAATGCTGGTCGACGTGAGCGCCTTGCCGGCGGCGCCAAACTGCGGACGGTAAAAGGTCGGCTGCGGTGTGGGGATCGAGGCGTTCGGATCACCCATGTTGGCCCACGCAATGAAGCCGCCTTTCAAAACGGTCTCTGGTTTTACGCCGAAGAGCGCAGGCTTGAAAATGACGAGGTCGGCGAGCTTGCCGACTTCGATTGAGCCCACGATGTGCGAGATGCCATGCGCGATGGCGGGGTTGATCGTGTATTTGGCGAGATAGCGCAGGCAACGAAAGTTGTCGGCGGCGGGATGCGACTGGTGCGTCATCGCTCCGATCTGGAGCTTCATTTTGTGAGCTGTCTGCCACGTGCGGATGATGACTTCGCCGATGCGGCCCATGGCCTGTGAGTCAGACGACATCATCGAGATGGCGCCGAGATCATGGAGCCGATCCTCGGCCGCGATGGTCTCGGGGCGGATGCGGGACTCCGCGAAGGCTACATCCTCGGGAATCTTCGAATCGAGATGGTGGCAGACCATGAGCATGTCGAGATGCTCGTCGATGGTGTTAACCGTAAAGGGACGCGTCGGATTGGTGGACGACGGCAGGACATTGGCTTCGCCGCAAACGCGGATGATGTCGGGCGCATGCCCGCCACCGGCGCCCTCGGAGTGAAAAGTGTGAATCGTGCGACCTTTGAAGGCGCGGATCGTGTCGTCCACATAGCCGGACTCATTGAGCGTGTCGGTGTGGATCGCCACCTGCACGTCGAGCTCATCGGCCACGCCGAGACAGGTGTCGATCGCGGCGGGGGTTGTGCCCCAGTCCTCGTGCAGTTTGAGGCCGATGGCCCCGGCGAGGATTTGTTCGCGCAGCGGCGCTGCGGTGCCGCAGTTGCCCTTCCCGAGGAAGCCGAGGTTCATCGGATAGGCCTCCGCCGCTTCGAGCATGCGATGCAGGTTCCAGGCGCCGGGCGTGCACGTCGTGGCAAACGTGCCGTGCGCCGGCCCGGTGCCGCCGCCGAGCATCGTGGTAATGCCGGCGCTGATCGCCTCGTCGATCTGCTGCGGACAGATGAAATGGATATGGGTGTCGATGCCGCCGGCGGTGATGATGTTGCCCTCGCCCGCGATCACCTCCGTGGCGGCGCCCACGATCATCGGGTTTTTCTTCTTCGTGCGCGGATCCACGAAGATCGAGCCGATGCCTGATTGGATGCCGGGATTACCCGCGTGGCCGATGCCGACAATCAGCCCGTGCTTGATGCCGATGTCGGCCTTGATGACGCCAAGGATGGGATCGAGGATGAGCGCGTTGGTGATGACGAGATCGAGGGCATCCTTGTCGAGCGCGGTCGGCGACTGGCCCATGCCGTCGCGGATGACCTTGCCGCCACCGAACTTGATCTCATTGCCGTAACCGCCGCCCTCGGCGATGAGGTCGCGCTCGACCTGCACGAAAAGCTCGGTGTCAGCGAGCCGCACGCGGTCGCCCACAGTGGGCCCGAACATCTCGGCGTATTGGCGGCGGGAAAGCTTCAGCGGCATAGGTCAGAAGTTGAATGAGGAACTCAGGGAATCAGGAAGGAAGTCAGCGCTTTTTTCCGGCCTTCCTGGTTGCCGCATTTTTCTTCGGGGCTTTCTGATCGAGTCGGCCTTCGACCTTGGCGTTCAGGCCATAGACCTCGCGCAGACCGGCGAGCGCGACGAGTTCGACGCGCTTGGTGTCGCCAGCCTCGAAGCGGACGGCCGTGCCAGCGGGGATATTGAGCCGGAAGCCGCGCGCGGCAGCACGATCGAAGCGCAATGCCTCGTTGGTCTCGAAGAAATGATAATGCGAACCCACTTGGATCGGGCGGTCGCCGGTGTTGGCAATGTCGAGCGTGACCGTTTTCAGGCCAAGGTTTGCATCGAGGGCGACCGCATCGGCCGCAGGAATGATTTCACCGGGAATCATGGCTCAGCGGATGGGATGGTGAACCGTGACCAATTTGGTGCCGTCGGGGAACGTCGCCTCGACCTGCACGTCGTGGATCATGGCATCCACGCCCTCCATCACGTCGGCGACTTTGAGGATCGTCGTGCCGTAGCTCATGAGTTCGGCGACCGATTTGCCGTCGCGCGCGCCCTCAATGATCTCGTAAGTGATGATGGCGATCGCCTCAGGGTAGTTGAGTTTCAACCCGCGGGCCTGGCGGCGCCGGGCGAGATCGGCGGCGGTGACAATGAGGAGCTTTTCGCGTTCGCGCGGGGTAAGGTGCATGGCAGGACGGAACTCAGACTTGCAGGTGCTCCTTCACCACCTCGTCGGTCAGGCTGGCGATAGGGCCCGAGATCGTGACGGCGCCGCGATCCATGGCGTAGAAACGGTCGGCGACTTCGCGGCAGAAATCAACGTATTGCTCGACCAGCAGGATCGCGAGGGCCGCCTCTTTCCGCAGTTGTTTAACGGCGCCCTTGATTTGCTCCGCGTCGCTGCGCGACTGCGCGAGGGCTTCCGCCTCGGAAATATTGCTCAGCCTGAGCTTCTTCAGCGTATCGCCGATCTGATCGATGATCGACGGCTGGATACCCTCGGTTGGCTCGTCGAGGATGAGGAGCTTCGGCTTGGTGAGCAAAGCGCGACCGATGGCGAGCTGTTGCTGCTGGCCGCCCGAAAGCACGCCGCCCTTGCGGGAGAGCATCTCCTTTAACACGGGAAACAGCGCGTAAACCCGGTCGAGCATCTCGCGCGCCTCGGCACCCTTGCGACCGTGGACGACGAGGCCGACGTGTAGATTTTCCTCTATGGTCAGATGCGGAAAGATATCACGGCCTTGCGGCACGTAACCGATGCCGGCGCGAGCGCGGGCGTCCATGGACATTTTTCCGAGTGGCTGGCCATCGAAGGTGATCGTGCCGGAGCGCACCGGCAGGACGCCGGTTATGGACTTGAGCGTGGTGGTCTTGCCCACGCCGTTGCGACCCATGAGCGCGACGATTTCACCGGCGTGCACCTCAAGCGAAACGCCGCGGAGAATGCGGGAGCCACCGATGTCGGTCTCGACCGAGGAAAGCTGTAACAAAGCACTCATGTTTGAAACGTCTTCATCTGGTTCCGTGCTTCCCGCGGCCAAGATAAACCTCGCGGACCTTCTGGTTTGACTGCACCTCGTCGAATTTCCCTTCGCACAACACCGTGCCCTGGTGGAGCACAGTCACGTTGCCGTCGCGGGCGATCTGTTTGACGAAGGCCATGTCGTGCTCGACCACGACGATGCTGTGCTTGCCGGAGAGGCTGATGAGCAGTTCGCCCGTGCGGTGCGTTTCCTCGTCGGTCATGCCGGCGGCGGGTTCATCAACTAGGAGCACTTGGGGCTGTTGCGCGAGGAGCATGCCGATCTCGAGCCACTGTTTCTCTCCGTGGGCGAGCAGACCGGCCTTCCAGTCGCGTTTGGCGTCGAGGCGGATGAGCTTGAGCAATTCGTCGAGGCGGTCGCGCTCGGTCGACCCGAGCCGTTTGAAGATCGAGGCGAATACGCCACGCGGTCCTTTGAGCGAGAGCACCAGATTGTCCCACACGGTATGCTGGGTGTAGACGCTCGGGGTCTGAAATTTTCGGCTGATGCCGAGGCGGTTGATTTCGTATTCCTTCAACCGCGTGAGGTCGTGATGCGTGAGCGGATCAGTGCCGAACTCAATCTTGCCCTTGTCGGGCTGGGCGCGACCGGTGATGAGGTCGAAGAAGGTGGATTTACCCGCACCGTTGGGACCGATAACCACGCGCAGCTCGCCTTCCATCAGGTAGAAGTTGAGGTTCGAGATGGCTTTGAAGCCATCGTAAGTCTTGGAGACATCCTCCACGGTGAGCAGGGCGCGCGGCATGGTCAGGGTTTGGCTACCGGGGCCGGTGCCGCGATGGCCGCTGGACGGAAATTCTTCCAAGCCGCGGCAAGGCGTGCAGGCAAACTCACGAGGCCGCCGGGGAGGAAGAGCACGACGATGATAAACAGGCCGCCGAGGATCAGCAGCCAGTAATCGGGGAATTCCTTGGTCGCCCAGCTCTTGAGGACGTTGATGGCAATCGCACCGACGATCGGGCCAACCAGCGTGCCGCGACCACCCACGGCGACCCAGACAACGGCTTCGAGCGACTTTTCGGGCGTCATCACGCTCGGGTTGATGCCGCCGACCTGCGGCACGTAGAGCGCACCGCCCACGCTGGCGATCGCGGCACTGAGCACGAAGATGAAGAGCTTGAAATGCGCCGAGGCGTAGCCGCTGAAGAGCACTCGGTTCTCACCGTCGCGGATCGCGCGTTGCACGAGGCCGAACTTGGTTTGGCTCAACGCGCGACAGCCGAGATAAACGAAGAGCAGCGTCACGGCCGTCGCAATGTAGAGATTGCGCAGGGTCGCAGCGTCACGGAGATCGGCCCCGAGGATGAGTTTGAAATCGGTGAAGCCGTTGTTTCCGCCCATCAGCAGATTGTTGCGAAAGAACAACAGCGCCGCGCCATAAGTGAGCGCCTGCGTGAGGATCGAAAAATACACGCCCTTGATGCGTGAGCGGAAGGCGAGGAAACCAAAGACCAGCGCGAGCAGTCCCGGCACGACCACGACCATGATGGCGGAAAAACTGAATGAGTAGAACGGTTTCCAGAAAGCCGGCAGGTAGGTGTGACCAAGGAACACCATGAAGTCGGGCAGCAGATTGGGATTCTTCCCGGCCTGCGCATAGACGCCCTGTTCCCCGATCATGAGCATCAGGTGCATGCCGAGCATGTAGCCGCCGAGCGCGAAGAAGAGCGATTGGCCGAGACTGAGCAGACCCGTGTAGCCCCAGAGCAGGTCCACCGAAATCGCGAGCAACGCGAAGCAAAGGTATTTGCCCCACAGGTTGATCGTGAAGTTGCTGACGAGCCCCTGCGCGTTCAGCAGCGGAAAGACAACGATCAGAAACAGCGCGATAACCGCGACGGCGATGAACTCATAACGACGGGTGGAGGCAGTCATCGGATCAGTCGTCGAGGCTGCGGCTGCGGGTTACAAACAGGCCGGCCGGGCGCCATTGCAGGAAAAGGATGATGGCCAGTAGCACGATGATCTTGCCGAGCACGGGATTCAGCAGGATCTGCTGCAGCGACTGGTCGGTGAGGCCGATGCCGAAGGCGCTGATCACCGTGCCGGGCAGATTGCCCACGCCACCGACCACAACGGTCATGAAGCAATCGACAATGTAGCTCTGGCCCAGCGACGGCCCGACGTTGCCAATCTGGCTGAGGAAGGCACCGGCGAGCCCGGCCAATCCGCTGCCCAGGCCGAAGGTGAGCATGTTCACGCGCTGGGTCCGCACGCCCATGCAGGAAGCCATGCCGCGGTTTTGCATCACCGCGCGGATGAGCAGGCCGAGGGAGGTGCGCGTGAGCACGAGCCAGACGCCGAGCACGATCATCAGCGCAAAACCGATCACGAACACGCGGTTCCAGCCGAAGATGATATCGTTTATCGTCCAGTTGCCGCTCAAGTAGACCGGACTGGAAACCTGCACGTTGTTCGAGCCGAACATGAGCTTGAACACCTGCTGCAGGACGACGGAAACGCCCCAGGTCGCGAGCAGACTCTCAAGCGGCCGGCGGTAAAGAAACTGGATGATGCCGCGCTCCAGCGCGATGCCGACGAGCGCGGCCATGACAAAGCTGAGCGGAATCGCCGCGATGAAATACAGCTGATAAGCCCAGCCACCGAGATTCAGCCCCGGGATGCCCAGGCTCAGGCCAAAGAAAGGGATGACAATACCGGTCCCAAAAATATTTTGCACCAGATAGGTCGTGTAGGCCCCGACCGCGATCATCTCGCCATGCGCCATGTTGATGACGCCCATCAAGCCGAAGGTGATCGCCAGTCCCAACGCCAGCACGAGCAGGATGCTCCCGAGGCTCAGACCGCGGAAAAGCGTGCCGACAAAGTTGACGGTGCCGCGGTGCGACTCGACGGCGTAGATCGCCGCCTTCGTCGCCTCGACCAGCCGGGCATCCTTGGCCGCGGTCGCTTCCTTGAGCGTGGCTTGCAGGATGTCGGCGCTGGACAGCGTGTGCAGTTCCTTCAGCTCGGCCATGGCAGCCAGCTTCGTCTCCGGCGCCGGGTCTTTCAGTTGCGTGAAGGCAATCGCCTCGCGCAACGCCAGCCGCACGCGCGTATCGGTTTCCTGTTCGAGGCGCTGGCGGAATACGGGGAGTTTCTCCAAGTCCTGCGTGAAGCCGAGCGTCTGGACGGCTTGCAACCGCTTGGCGCGGTCGGGCGCAACCAGGTCGAGCACGTCGAGCACCGCCTTCATGGCGCGGCGCAGCGGCGTGTTGTGGCGCACGCGCACGAGATCGCCGCCCACAAGTGAGAGCGGCTGACCGCTCGCATCGACGAGCGGGGCGCCATTATCCACGCGCAATGCGACCTGCGCGCCGGCGGCATTTTTCGCGCCGGTCAATTGCACGGGAAGCTTCGCGCCATCCGGCGCGGTGTAAATGAAGAGCGCATCCTGGCGCCATGCGCCGAGCAACACACTGATGGCTTCGTCGCCCGAACCGGCCAGCGAGGCGATGATCTCACGCTTCGCCGCATCGTCGGGAGCGAGGATCGCGCGATTGATCGTCGCGCGGGCGGAAGCATCCTCGGCGCGCAAACCACCGGCCAGCAGCGCAAAGACACTGCAGAGCAGCAGGCGGCGCAACAATGGGAAGGACAGCATCATCAGGTAAACCGCCTTATGCTGGACTCGTGCCAAAAAAAGAGGGGCGGGCTAAAAAAGCCCGCCCCTCGTGTCATGTTGGAATGATAGTCGCCGGCTTACTTGAACTTACCCTTGAGCCAGGGTTCGCCGTAGACGTTGTCGAAGGACTTGAGGATCTCGAACTGGCCGTCGGCCTTGGTCTCGCCGATGTAGACGTTCTTGGTCAGGTGCATGTTTTTCTGCGTGGTGACCTTGCCGCCCGGGCCATCGAAGGAGAGGCCGGACTTGAGGGCGTCACGGACCTTGTCCACATCGAAGCTGCCGGCCTTTTCGACCGCGGCTTTCCACAGATACATGCCGTCGTAGCTGAGCACCATGGGCGAGCAGGTGACGCGGCCTTCCTTGACGATGCCGGGGACCGAAGTGCTCGCGAGCCACTTCTGGAAATCGCCGACGAACTTCTTGTTGGCCGGGGTGTCGAGCGACTGGAAGTAAGTCCAGCAGCCGAGCTGGCCGACGAGCTGGGCCGCCGGCAGACCGCGGAATTCGTCCTCGGAGATCGAGAAGGAGACGACCGGGCAGGTCTCAGCGGTGAGGCCGGAAGCGGCGTATTCCTTGAAGAATGGCACGTTGGTGTCACCGTTGAGCGTGCTGATCACGCAGGCGTCACCCGAGGCGGCGAACTGTTTGATTTCAGCCACGATCTGCTGGTAGTCGGTGTGACCGAAGCCGGTGTATTTGCCGGCGTTGGTGATCTTGCCCGAGCTGTCCTTCACGAAACCACCGCCGATATTCTCGAGCGGCACGCCCTTGCTGAGGAGATACTCCAGCAGCACGAGATTGGTGGTCTGTGGATAGACGTAGTCGGTGCCGAGCAGGTAGAACTTCTTTTTGCCTTCGGCGAGGTAGTAGTCGACCGCCGGCGTGGCCTGCTGGTTAACGGCCTCGGCGGTGTAGAACACGTTTTGCGACTCTTCTTCGCCCTCATATTGCACGGGGTAGAACAGCAGCGCGTTGTTTTTCTCCAGGACGGGCAGCACGTATTTGCGGCTGACGGAGGTCCAGCAGCCGAAGGTCACGGCAACCTTGTCCTGCTCGGTGAGCTGCTTGGCCTTTTCGGCAAAGGTCGGCCAGTCCGAGGCGCCATCGACGATGACGAGCTCGATCTTTTTGCCGAGGACGCCGCCCTTGGCGTTGATTTCGTCGGCGGTGAAAATGAGGATGTCACGCAGCGAGGTTTCGCTGATGGCCATCGTGCCGGAAAGGGAGTGAAGCACGCCGACCTTGACGGTCTCGGCGGCATGGAGGGACGGAAGAACAGCGGAGGCGACCAGCGCCGCGGCGGTGAAAATCGAACGGAATGACTTGGTCATGACGTATGGGAAAAATACTGACGTTGACTGACGAAGATTTGACTGGGCGCAGCCGCTGAAGAAGGGCGACCGCGCCCAGCATTTTTTACTACCTTCAAGGGGCATTCAGTCCCCTTGAAATAACAGGCCCGCATCATCCCGGCCGCCTGCGCGACCGGGATGGTGCGCGGCATGGATCAGAACTTGAAGATAACCTGCGCAGCGAGGAAGTGGGCTTTGCTGGCCGAGTAGTCGTCGTATTTGACGTAGCTGTATTCGAACAGGATGCCGAGGTTCTCGGTGAGCGTGACCGCGGGCGAGATCGTGCCCTTGAGGAAGGTCGGCGTATTCGGGCCAACCGCCAGGGATTCGTCTTCACCGCCACTGACGCGGCCGGTGACGGACCACTTGTCATTGAGGGGCTGCATGGCGAGCAGGAGCCAGAAGTAGCCGTCAGGATCAGGACCACCCGAATCCAGCTTGGAGAAGCAGTATTCCGCGGCGAGCGTGGTGGAGCCGACCTTGGTCTGCGCCCAGGTGTCGAAGGTGAAACGGTCATCCGTGCCACCTGCGACGCCCTCGTCGTAGGCCGCGGAGATGAACAGGCTCGTGTCGTCCTTGCTGAACTTCAGGTAGCCTTCAAAGCCGGCGCCATTGTCGAGTTCGCCGTCGCCCTTGTAGTAGGTCGGGCCATAGACGGAATCGAGCACCGCGAAACCACCGCTCGTGCCACCGGAGCTGAAGTCAAACTTCACGCCGGAATGATACGCCGGAATAAACGCCGCCATGGGATTGGCATACGAGATCTGCATCATCGCCGGATAATCAAAAGCCTCATAGCCGAGGTAGCTCAGGAATTTGCCGAAGGTCACGGTCGAGCCGGAGCTGATGGCGTAAGTGGCATAGGCATCCAGCACCACGGGATCGTGGCTCGCGAACGTATGCAGACTCACCGTGCCGGTAACTTTTTCAAAGGTGGCGGTGCCCGCCAGCTTGACTGCGTCAACGTCCATGAAGGAATCCTCCACGCCGTCGGTGGTCGTGTCCGACACTGTCCCACTCACGTAGCCCGAGACGGCAAATTTGTCATTCAACTTGATCTCGGCGAATGCCGTGGTGGCCAGGGCGAGGAGAGCCGCTGCTCCGCCCGCCAGTTTGTAGGTATGCTTGGTCATGAGTTCAGTAGGTTTTGTTTTCTATTTGGTGTTAAGGCACCCGCCCGTCCGGAATCCGGCCGAGCGAATTCGGAAGCCTACTTAGCAGGTTACCTGCCAGCGCCTGAAACCATGGGTGTCATAACGGGAACTGATGCCAGTTCCCCGCGGGACGCGGCGCGCTACTCAACGGCGTGCCGCCGGCGCAGGGCTCAACCCAGGGGATAGCCCTGCGCCTGCGCGTAATGGATTCCCCAACACAAACCCCGCCGGCAAAAACTACGCCGAGCTGTCGGGCTTGGTCTTGTCCTTCGGCTCCTCGCGGAAATTTCCGATCTCGGCCGCGTGCACAAAACCTTCCGTCACGCTCTTCAATTCCTCCCACCGCCGGCGGATCGTCTTCGCCTCTTCCTTCGTGATGGTGTTGTCCGCCGAGGATTTCGCGATCGTCGCGAGCATGTCGGCGAATTCCTGCACGATGTCGTTGGTGAGCGGAATCAGCTGGCCGGTGTGCAGGAGCAACTGCGGGTTCTTGATGTAAAAGCCGCCCGCCTGTTCGCAGACCCACTGCGCGATCCGCGGATCGCTGCTCGCCCGGATCAGCTGGCCGATGCGGTCGAGCGGGTTGTTCGCTCCGCTGCCGCTGTCGTCGGTCGGCGGCTCCGCCCATTTGTAGATCAGGGAAAGCGACAGGTTCATTTCCGCCGCGATCTGCTTCGCGCTCGTTTGCTTCAGGACTTCCTTCAAAACCTCGTGGGATTGCATGGGCGGCATGCTGCGTGCGCATTAGCCAAACGCAATCCCCCGCACGTCCGGGCTAACGACTTTTGGCCGCGCGAGTTTTGGCGTGTCATTCCACCCCCCTTTCTGGCTATACTCCGCCTCACTCCCCTCATGAACATCCACGAGTATCAGGCCAAGGCTCTCTTTGAAAAATTCGGCGTTCCCGTGCCCAAAGGCACGGCGGCCACCACCCCCGAGGGTTTTGTCAACGCCCTCACCGAGCTCCCCGAGGGACCGACGATGGTGAAATCGCAGATCCATGCCGGTGGTCGTGGCAAAGGCACCTTCACCGACGGCTTCAAGGGCGGCGTGAAATTCTGCAAGACCAAGGCCGAGGCCAAGGACATCGCCGGCAAGATGCTCGGCAACACGCTCGTCACGATCCAAACCGGTCCCGCCGGCCGCAAGGTCCAGACGATCTACTTCACCGCCGCGAGTGACATCAAAAAGGAATACTACCTCGCCATCCTCCTCGACCGCGTCTCTTCGAAGCCCGTCATCGTCGCCTCCACTGAGGGCGGCGTGGAAATCGAAAAGGTCGCGCACGAGACACCGGAAAAACTTTTCAAGGTCCTCGTCGATCCCGCCTACGGCCTCGCCGATTTCCAAGTTCGCGAGCTCATCACCAAACTCGGCTTCGCCGGCGCCGAGGCCAAGAACGCCGCCAAGCTCATCCGCAATCTCTACACGATGTTCTGGGAAACCGACGCCGCCATGGTCGAGGTCAACCCGCTCATCACCACGCCGACCGGCGAAGTCCTCGCCCTCGACGCCAAGGTCTCCTTCGACTCCAACGCCCTCTACCGCCACCCCGAACTCGTCGCCCTCCGCGATTTGAACGAGGAGGATCCCAAGGAAATCGAGGCCTCGAAATTCGGCCTCTCCTACATCGCGCTCGACGGCAACATTGCCTGCCTCGTCAACGGCGCGGGCCTCGCGATGTCCACCATGGACATCATCCAGCACTTCGGCGGCACCCCTGCCAACTTCCTCGACGTCGGCGGCGGCGCCTCGAAGGAACAGGTCGTCGCAGCCTTCAAGATCATCCTCGGCGATCCGAACGTGAAGGGCATCCTCGTTAATATTTTCGGTGGCATCATGGACTGCAACGTCATCGCCACCGGCATCGTCGAGGCCGTGAAGGAAGTCGGCCTCAAGCTCCCGCTCGTCGTCCGTCTCGAAGGCAACAACGTCGCCGCCGGCAAGGCCACCCTCGCCGCCTCCGGCCTCGCGCTCGTCTCCGGCGACACCATGGCCGACGCCGCACAGAAAATCGTGAAGCTGGTCGCCTGACCACCAGCAGTTGAGAGATCAGAGCTGAGTGTTGAGAGAAAAACCTCCGACCCGCAGCCTTCCGATCCCTCAACACTCGTCCCTCAACTCTCAACTTTCCCCTCATGTCCATTCTCATCACTCCCCAGACCAAGATTCTCGTCCAGGGCATCACCGGTGACTTCGGCGGCCGTCACGCCAAGCTCTCCCTCGATTACGGCACGCAAGTCGTCGCCGGCGTCACGCCCGGCAAGGGCGGCCAGTTCTTCGAACACGGCGCGCACAAGGTGCCGATCTTCAATTCCGTCGCCGAGGCCAAGGCCGCCACCGGCGCCACGGTCGCCGTCGTCTATGTGCCGCCGCCATTCGCGGGCGACGCCATCCTCGAAGGCGTCGACGCCGGCCTTGATCTCGTCGTCGCGATCACCGAGGGCATTCCGATCAAGGACATGATCCGCGTGAAGCGCGCCATCTCCGGCAAGAAAACCCGCCTCATCGGCCCAAACTGCCCCGGCCTCGTCACGCCCGGCACCGGCGAAGGTTCCAAAGGCGGCTGCCGCATCGGCATCGCCCCCGGCTACATTCACAAGAAAGGCCACGTCGGCGTCGTCTCGCGCTCCGGCACCCTCACCTACGAGGCCGTTTACCAGCTCACCTCGAAAGGTATCGGCCAGTCCACCGCGGTCGGCATCGGCGGCGATCCCGTCAATGGCACCAGCCACCTCGACGTCATCAAGCTCTTCAACGAAGACCCTGACACCCACGGCATCATCCTCATCGGCGAAATCGGCGGCAACGCCGAGGTCGAGGCCGCCCGCTGGATCAAGACCAACTGCAAGAAGCCCGTCGCGGGTTTCATCGCCGGTGCGACCGCTCCCGCCGGCCGCCGCATGGGCCATGCCGGCGCGATCGTCGGCGGCGCCGAGGACACCGCCGCCGCCAAGATCGCCGTCTTCAAGGAATGCGGCATCGAGGTCGCCGTGACCCCCAGCGACATGGCCGATGCCCTCCTCCGCGCCGCGAAGGCCAAGGGCGTGACCTTGAGCTAATCATTTGGCCATCAGCGCTCTAAAGTCCGGCACCGTTTAGGGCGCCGGACTTTTTTTGGTTATTCCCAAAAAAATGCTGGACGGACACAGGTGCTGTGGCATGTTCCGCCTCGCATCAGGAACGAGTCAGCCTTCCAAAAGCTGATTCCGCCAACCGGGCCGGGAGCGGCCACGGTGGATCGGGGGAAACCCCGGATGTGCGTCACCCGCAAGGGGGGCGAACCAAGAACGCTCCCGAGGACGAAACCGATCTGATGCTCAGATCGGTTTTTTGTTTTCAAGCCCTGGTGCGCGATAACTCCCACAAAGAAAATCACGCATCATGCCTACCATCGCCAAACTCCCCGGTATCCGCGTCCGCGCGGAAAACGCCAACCATCACCTGTGGAACAACCACGGCACCTGGTTCCTGCACTATACCGTGCACCCCACGCCCTTCACCAAGGAGCGCATCCGCCGCTCCCTCGGCACCAAGGACGTGAAGATCGCCCGCGAGCGTCGGGACAGCTTCTTCGGCCACCTCGCCAACGAGGCTGCCAAGGCTGCCGTTCCGAACAAAGTCGCCGCGGCATGAGCGTCGCCGGCCGTTCCCTACGCTTTCGGACTGCCGGAAGCGCGAGCCTCGCTTTGCCCGAAGCCCGCACCCTCGTCGATCTCTTCATCAACGACGAGCCGGCCGCCGCGGGCCACATCGTGCTGCTCAAACCCGAGCCCGGCGCCCCGGCGCGCTGGGCCTACGTGCTCGCCGACGGCCGCGCCACCGGCCTGCAAAGCACCCGCTCGCGCGCCGCGCTCGAGAGCTGCGTTGCCGACTACTATTTCCACGATTGCGCCGCCGATTACCGCTGCAGCGCGTAAGGCGCGCAGGCGGATTGGCAAATTGTAGGGCGGGATTTCCAAATCCCGCCTTTTTTGCGGACGTTTCCCGGGGCGGGGTTCGAAAACCCCACCCTCCCTCCAGCGCCTCACGGAATCCGCAGGCTCTGGCCCGGGCGCAGCACGTTTACCCCGGCGAGCGCGTCGCGGTTGGCGTCGTAAATATCCTGCCAGCGATTCGCTGTGCCGTAATAACGCAGACTGATGCGGGAAAGAGAGTCACCCTCGACCACAATATGCGCACGCCCCTGACCCGGTGACGCCGCCGGTTGCGCCGCCGCAGCACCGACCGGGTTGGCCACCGATCCGGCCTGCGCCGGACCCGGATTGATCAACCGCGCCGCCGAAGCGATTTGGTTCAACGTGCTCTGCGCCTGCTGCAGGCGCGCGTTGATGGCCGCGTTTTCCTGCTGCAGCGCCGTGACCCGGCTCACGCGATCACGTTCAATCGCCTGCACCGAACCCGCCAGCCGCGTATTTTCGCTCCGCAAGCTGGCGATGTCGCGCTGCGCCGCCGCCAGCTGATTGGTGACCGACGCCAGGCTCGCCGCCCGCGCCTCGGCTTCTTGCCGGCCCTGATCCGCCTGCCCCAGCCGGGCATTTTCCGTCCGCAACGCAGTGACCTGCGCCGTGAGGTTGTCGAGCTGGCTTTGCAGCGTCGCGTTGGCGGTGGTGAGTCTTGCGTTCGCGCCCGTGAGGTCGGCGACACTGGCGTCCTGCTGATCCGCCGCGCGGTCGGCTTCGGCCAGCCGGCTTTGCACCGCGCTCAACTCCGTCCGCAGCGCCTGGAGATTTCCGTCGCTCTGCGCCAGCCGGCTGTTCTCGGCTTTCAATGTCGCGACCTGCGATGTCAGCTCGGTGAGCTGGCCCTGCAGCGCGGTGCTGGTCGTGGACAGTTTTGCATTCGCCGCCGTGAGCTCGGCGACGCTCGCCTCATGCTGATCCGCCGCCTTGTCGGCTTCCGCCAAACGGGTTTTCACCTCGCTCAACTCTGTCCGCAATGCTGTCACGTTGCCGCCGTTCTGGGCGAGCCGGCTGTTCTCGGTCTTCAGCGTGGCGAGCTGGGCCGTCATGTCCTTAACCTGGACCTGGAGCTTGTCGTTGGCGGCAGAAAGGTCGTTGACGTTGTTCGCCTGGATTTCCGCCAGCCGGTCGTTCGCGGCCACGCGACTCCGCAGGTCCGTCACATCGCTCTGGGCACGCTCGGCCTGTTTCTGCAATTGCGCGAGCTGGGCCTGCAACCCGCTTCTTTCCCGCGTCAACCGGTCGTTAAGTTCGGTGAGCTCGGCCACACTGGCGCCCTGCTGGTCCGACGCCTTGTCCGACTCGGCCAGCTTGGCCTGCAAGGCCGTGAGATCGGCCTGCGCCTTGGCGGCGGCTTCCTGCGCGGTTTGCGCCTGCGTGCGCGCCAGATCACCCGCCTGCTTCGCCTGCGCCAGGCGGCGCTCGGCGTCGGCCAGCTTGGCGCTCAATGCATCCGTCGCCACCGATTCCTCGGCGCTCTTCGAGCTGAGCAGCGCACGATTCGCATCCGCCAGCGCGCGGTTGGCATCGCGGGAGGACTGCAGTTGCTTCGCCAGTTGCGCAAATTCCTGGGCCGAGGCCTGGTGGTCGGCCTCCGCCTGCGCTTCCAGCGTGCGGACGCGGCCTTGCAGCGTCTGGATTTCAAAATTCATCGCCGTGGAATCCGGCACCGACCGCGCCGCACTCGCCTGCGCCGCCAGCGCCGCGGCCGCCGCCTGCTTGGAAACTTCCAGATCCTTTTGCAACGACGCCACCTGTTCACCGAGCTGCGTGATGGCTTGCTCCTTTTCCTCCAGCGTGCGCGCCGCCGCGTCGAGCTGGCTCGCGAATTTCTCCGTGTTTCCCCGGTCGCCCGACGACGCTGCAGCCGCCAGCTGCTGATTCTCCCGGCTGAAGCGCTGCACCTCGGCCTGGAGCGTGGCGTTCTGCGCGGAAAGCTTCGCCGTGGATTGCTCCAACGCGGCGACCCGCGCATTCGCATCCGTCAGCTGCGCCGCCACGGTTTGCCGGGCGCGCTCCGCGGTTTCCAACTGGCGCTTACCCTGCGCGACGGCGTTATCCGCCGCGGTGAGCGCGGTCTGCATCGCGACCAATTTTGTCGCGGCCTCGCCCAGCGTGCTTCTTTCGCCGCGCAAGGTCTGGTTTTCGGACTTAAGCGCCGCAATCTGGGCGGTGAGCGCGCTATTTTCCTTTTGAAGGTCATCGGCATCGGTTTTCGCGACTTGCGCCGCGGATACCGCGGTCATGAGGCGGTCCACTTCGCCCTGGGCCGTGGCGAGGGCGGTTTTCAGTGCCGCGTTATCCGCCTTAAGTTTCTCGTCCGAATTCTTTCCCGCCAGCGCCGCCACCAGTTCCGATTTGAGGCGCTCCGTCTCGGTGCGGGCCGAGGCAACCTGCGCGGCGAAATCCTGCCGCTCGCGCTCCGCGGCCACGAGCTGTCGCTTGCCCTGGGCCACCGCTTCCTCCGCCGCCGTCAGCGCTTTTTGCAGCGCCGCCTGCTTCGCCACCGTCTCGGCCAAAGTGTTTTTCTCCGCCCCCAGCGCTTGCGACTGGGTTTGCAACGTCGCGATTTGCGCCGCCAGCGCGGCATTGTCCTGCTTGAGCTTTTCGGCGGCGGCGGCGGCAGTCTGCGCCGCCGCCAGATCACCCTTGAGGCGGCCGGATTCGGCCTGGGCGGCGGAAAGCGTCGCCTGCAACGCCGCCAGCTTGGCGCTGGCTTCACCGCTCGCATTCATCTGCGTGAGCAGCCCCTGGTTCTCGCTCTTAAACTGGTTGAGTTGCGCGGTGAGCGCCTGGTTGGTTTCCGTGAGCTTGCGGCCTTCCGTATCGGCTGTGGCGGCCGCTTTCTGGGCATCCGCAAGCTGGGTTTTTGCCTTCGCGACCTGCACGGCGAGGTCGCCTTGCGTCGCCTGCAACTGCACGCGCAGCTCCTCGGTTTCGCGGCGCGCCGCGACCAGCATGGCCTGGGTCTCGGCCAGCTCGTCACGCACTTTGCCCAGATCGGCCGCGAGCTTGGCATCGGCCGCACTGCCGGCTTGGGCGTTCGCGTGCAAAGTCTTCGTGGCTTCCGCCAGCTTCTGCTCCGCCGCCGCGAGGGCGCTGCGGGATTTGGCGAGATCGGCCGTCTGGGCCTGCAACTCGGTGCGCAGCTGGGCGGCCGCCTCGTTCGCCTTCGTATCAGCGCCACCCGCCGCCGCCAGTCGTTGCTCGAGCGCGGTCTTTTCCGCCGTCAAGGCAGCCCGGGCTTGGGTCGCAGCGGCGAGATCGGCGCTGACTTTGGCGATCTCGTCGCGCGCCGCTTGCAGGTTTTTCGCGGAGTCCGCTCCGGCCGCCGGCGTGGCG
The DNA here is from genome assembly GCA_964525935.1 of uncultured Opitutaceae bacterium. Classification (GTDB taxonomy): domain Bacteria; phylum Verrucomicrobiota; class Verrucomicrobiia; order Opitutales; family Opitutaceae; genus UBA2377. The sequence continues at coordinate 117,950 of CAZGJZ010000007.1, forward strand.
GCCGCGGCTTTGAGTCGCTTGTTCTCGTCGAGCAAGGCCTGGCTCGTTGCGCGCTCGGCCTCAAGCTGCCGGCGCAATTCGGCAATCCTGGCCACATCGGCCGGTTGCAGGCCGCTGCCGTCGGCAGGTTGACCGGTTTTCGCCTCGGCCTGCCGCAACCGGCGGCTGAGCGAACCGAGCTCGGCCGTCGCGCGCTTCACTTCGTCGTTCAGGCGCTGATTGTCACCGATCAGCTGTTGCATGCGAATATCGCTCCCGCCCGACGACGACGAGGCCTGTTCGATCAGACGCGTGTTGTCCTCGGTGAGACGGGCCTTCGCCTCGTTGGCCGCCGCGAGTTGCACCACGAGGTCGCGATTCTGGGCCACGAGCGCGGCCTTGTCGGAGCGCAGCGTTTCGGTGTCGCGGGACAGCGATTCGACCTGCGCCTGCCGTTCACCGGCGCGCGGATCGAGCTTCGGCGACTGGGCGAGCTTGGTGTTCTCCGCCTGCAACCGGGCGGTCGCTTCGCGCGCGGCTTTCAACTCGGCCTGCAGGCCGGTCAGCTTGGCGTTGAGCGTGTTGTTCGCGACTTGCAGTGTGTTTTTTTCCGACTGCAGCCTGTCGCTGCCGGCCGGGGTCTTGGCCGGCGTGGACGAGAGCTGCGCGATACGTTGCTCGAGCTGCGCTTTCTCGTCCTGCATGCTTGCCACGGCACTCGCGAGCCGGGTGTTTTCGGCCTGGATTTTTGCGAGTTCGTCCTGGACCGACTTAAGTTGGGCGGTGAGTGCGGCGACTTCGCCTGTCGCGACGGGGCCGGCGGGCCGGCCGGCAGCGGCCGCAGCCGCGCTCGCCACGGGCTTGCCTTCAATCTGCGCCTTGAGCGCCGCCATGCGGGTCTTGGCCTCGGCGAGCTGGGGAGCCTGCATGCGCTGGGCGATGAGGTCACGGCCCACGGGGTTGACGCCACGCTCCGCCGCGAGCGCGAGCCATGCGTAGGCCTCGGTGAAGTTGCTCTTCAGGCCGCCGCGGCCCTCCGCGAGCATGATGCCGTAGTTGTTCTGCGCGGGACCGAAACCCTGCTCGGCCGCGGCGCGGTAAAGCTGCGCCGCCGCGATCTCATCCTTCGGCGCGCTGGAGCCTTCCTCAAGCATGAGCGCGAGATTGTAGCGCGCGCGGGCGTAGCCTTGATCGGCCGCGGCGCGATACCACTTCTGCGCGAGGGCCGGGTCCTTGGAAAGCCCGCGGCCCAGCTCATAGGCGAGGCCGAGGTTGTATTGGGCCTCGGGGATACTGCGCTCCGCCGCCTGGCGAAACCAGATCGCCGCTTCAAAATAGTCCTGGGCCACGCCAATGCCGTTGGCATACATGTTGCCGACATTGAACTGCGCCGGTGCAAAGCCCGACTCCGCCGCCTTCAGGTAATGCGCAAAAGCCACTTTCAGGTCGCGCGGTGCACCGCGACCGAGCTCGGTCATCATGCCGAGATTGAAACTCGCCGGCGCATGGCCGCGCGCGACCGCCTGGGTGTAGGCCTGCATCGCCTCGGTGTCGCTCTGCGCCACGCCCTGGCCGTTGGCATACATGTTGCCGAGCGTGTTCAGCGCATCGGGATCACCGGCCTCGGCGCGGCTGCGGATCGTCGTGATATCCATCTGAGCCCGCAGGGGCAAAGCCGTGCCACCGAGCGCGAGTATCGCAGACAACAGGAGCGCGCGCTGTTTCGTCGAAAGAAAGAATCCTTGGTGAAACGAGGCAGTATTACGCACGGGGCTCGTTTAAGGAGTAAACCGAAACTGGGAGCAAGGCGGCATCTTGCATGCCATGGATGATTTTTTTGTCCGGCGGACAGAATGTCGCCAGCGCCCCGGCCAGCTGGGCCTTCCCGGCGGTCACGAAGTAATACGGGCAGAGCCGCAAGCGCCCGGTCGCCGTCCCGGCAGTGGCGGGCCCGCCCGTCTCACTCCGGTCGTAAAGCGGGTGCGCCAGGCGCTTTGGTTTCCGATACGTTTGCAGGATGTGCAGATTGGTCGGAGCCAGGGTGAGGGCGTTTTCGATGCCAGCCTGCCATTCTTCGCGCGAGCAATCGCTGCCCAACACCACACTGCGGGCGCCCCAGGCCGTCTCATGGTAGCCGCTGATCTTGACGATGAGGTCGCGCTCTTTCTGCGAGGCGCCGGTCAGGTCGCGCCAGTCCGCCAGCGCCCGGCCGCCGACCCGCGGCCCGTCGAGCACGGCGCCGGGCGGCAAGGGCGCCGGATCCATGATCCACGATGGCGGGATCAGCTGGCGCAGGACCTTGAGCGAGCGCCCACTGAGGTGTTCAGTCCAGAAATCCTGCAACAGGTGGTGGTGAAAAAGCGCGAGCCCGATTTTCTCCTCCTGAAACGGTCGCATCGGCGGCACGATTGCCACCTCGTCCGCCGACCATGCCTCGAAGATGAACTGCCGCGTGCTGATGTTCGCGAGATCGAACAGCTCGAAAAAGCGGTAGATGATGTCGATCTTCTCGGGGTTGCCGTCGTGGTCGAAGAAGAGCGAATTCTCGAGCGGGAACAAATCCTCGGGCCGGATGCAAAACACGCGCTTGCCCTGCAATTGGAGCTGCTGGGCGAGCCACTGCATCTCCGGCCGGTAGGTCGCCGCCTCGTCGCTGACGACGAGGGCGATCAACGGATTGCGCACCGCCGGACGCAACGCCGCGAGCGAAGCGTAAAACTGCGCGATCATCGCATCGCCCGCGCCCAGGATCGGAGCCGCCGCTCCCTCCTCGCCAGCGTAGAGTCGGTTCAGAAACGCCGTGAGGCCGATGCCACCGGGCACCGAATCAAGTTCGGTCAGCGCGAAGCCCTCGTCGGTCAGCAACAGGTCGGGCCGCAGCACCGTGGGAAACGCGCCGCGGTTCTTCGGATCGCGCGCATGGGCGATGAGCGCGGCGGGTTTGCCGCGGTCGAGATACTCCGCCACCCACGGCGCAAGCAACGGGCGGTTGCGCAGGAGGTTTTTCCCCGCGGCCGAGCGCAGGTAGAGCGTTTCGAGCGCCTGGTGAAATTCCAGGCATGCCGTGCCGATCGCCTGCAGTTCCTGCACTTGGGCCGGCGTCACCGGCCACGCCTCAGGCGAGAGCTGCCAGCTTTTGTCCTCAAACAATGGCTGCGCCGCGAGCGTGGCGCGGATGTGTTCGTAGGAGAGGCTGGCAGACATGGCGCGGACTATCCAATGACCAGGGCCCAATGTCCAACGACCAATGGCAATTCAGACCGCCGTTCCTCGCGCATCATGGGACATTGGACGTTAGTCATTGGTCATTCCGGCGCGGCGCGCCGGTCACTCATCCATTTGAATATCCTTGTTGCGATGCCGTGGGCAACCGGCGCGCAGCCAGGCATTGATGAAACGGTCGATGTCGCCGTCCAACACGCCCTGCGTGTCGCTGGTGCTGACGCCGGTGCGCAAATCCTTCACCATCTGGTAAGGTTGCAACACGTAGCTGCGAATCTGGGCACCGAAGCCGATTTCGCCTTTTTCGCCGTAAAACTTATCCATCTCGGCGCGCTGCTCGTCCTGCCGTTTTTCGTAGAGCCGGGCCTTGAGCACGTTCATGGCGGCGGCCTTGTTCTTGATCTGCGAACGCTCGTTTTGGCAGACCACCACGGTGTTGGTTGGAATGTGCGTGAGGCGCACCGCGGAGTCGGTGGTATTGACGCCCTGACCGCCCTTGCCGGAGGAACGGTAGACATCCGTGCGGATTTCGTCCTCGGGAATGTCGATTTTGATTTCGTCGGTGATTTCGGCGATCACGTCCACCGCGCAGAACGAAGTGTGCCGGCGGGCGTTGGAATCGAAAGGACTGATGCGCACGAGGCGATGCACGCCGCGCTCGGCCTTGCAGTAGCCATAGGCGTTTTCGCCCTTGATGAGGATGGTCGCCTTGCTGATGCCGGCGGTGTCGCCCGGCTGGAAATCCTGCAGCTCGGCCGTAAACCCGCGGCGCTCGGCCCAGCGGTTATACATGCGAAAAAGGATGTCCGCCCAATCGTTGGCCTCAGTGCCGCCGGCGCCGGACTGGATGGAGAAGATCGCGTTGTTGCGGTCAAACTGGCCCGTGAGGAAGGAGGCGATTTCGAGCTGGTCGAGTTCCGCGAGCAGCGCGGCCACGGTGGCCTCGAGCTCCTTCGTGTAGGTATCCTGCTCGTCGGCCGAAGCCATCTCGACGAGTTCGACCATGACGGCCACATCATCGACTTTCTTCTGGTAGGCGACGACCGGCAGGACGGCGCGTTTCAGGCTGTTGAGCTTCGCGATATGCTTCTGCGCCCGCTCATTGTTGTTCCAAAAATCCGGCGTGCCCTGCTGGGCCTCCATCGCCTCGATTTCCCTCAGCTTTTGCTCGACGTCAAAGAAACCTCCCTAGGTGCCCGGCGCGCCTCTTGAGGTTCTCGATGTGCGTAAATGTGTCTGGAGCGATCATGATAAAAAGGGACTAACGTTGGCACCCCCGCGCACGCCGCAAGCGGAATCTCCGGGCGCACTCCTTTCAGCCCAATTTTGCCGTCAACTGCACCAACTGCTGCGCGAGGGCGGTGACGGATTTTTGCGCGCGTGGATCCTTCAGCTTGCCTGCGTCATCGAACGCCTCGTGCGCCTTCGGCAGCATGCACTGCGCGGGCACCACATGGCAACCGAGGTGCAGCAACAAATGCCGCGCATGCTGCATCGAGCGAACGCCACCGAGCATACCCGGCGAGGCCGATACCACGGCCGCTACTTTGCCCGTGAACGGGTTTTCGTCGGCGCGGCTGAGCCAGTCGATCGTGTTCTTCAGCAGCGGCGTGATGAAGGAATTATACTCGGGCGAAGCAATCAGCAGCGCGGGATGCTGCGCGACGAGCTCGAGCAGCTTCATGGCGTTGGCCGGCATGCCTTGCGCGTCCTCGAGGTCGCCGTGATAAAGCGGCAGCTCAAATTCGTTGAGGTCAACCAGCGCGACTTCACCGCCCGCCGCGCGCACCGCCTCGACCGTCACCGCGAGGAGCTTTCGATTGAGCGAGTCGCGCCGGGCGCTGCCGGAGAAGGCCAGAATACGCGCGGGTGCCGGTGTTGCCATGGGAACAGCAAACTCAACCGAGCGATTTCAGCAAACGTTCCAGCTCGGCGCGCTTGCCCTGCTGGTCGGCGAGCTGCTTGCGCGCGCCTTCAAGCACCGCCGCCGGCGCCTTGCTGACGAACGCCTCGTTGCCGAGCCGCGCTTCGGTGCCGGCGATGTGTTTCGCGAGTGTTTCGATTTCCTTCGTGAGCCGGGCTTTTTCCGCGACCGTATCACCGCCCTTGAGCTGGCGGATCAGGTTCCACGAACCAAAGGCCGTGACGCACACGGGCGCATTGGGCGACATCGCGCCACGCGTGATGGTGGCGGCGCCGACCATGCGCTTGAGCTTGGCGAGGTTGGACTCGATCACCGCCCACTGGCGGTCGGCGGCCTCGACGACGAATTCGGAATCCTTCTTCGCGGCCTCGCTGTTATCCGCCTTGAGGGCGCGGAGCTGTGAGACGGTTTGCTTGATGCGCTCGATCTCGTTGGCGGCGTCGGAATTGATGTTCAGGCCGTGCAGCACGCCGGCATTGGCGAGCGCCGAGGCATCCTCGTGATGCGCCTGGCTGATGAAGGCGCCCGGCAAACCGTAGCCGAGCAGGTGCCAGAGTTCCTCCGTGATGAACGGGATGAACGGGTGCAGCAGCAGCAAGGTCTGGCGGAGCACGAGGTCCTGGATCGCAAGGCAGTTGGCCTTGAACTCGGGCGCGAGGAGCTTCGACTTCGAAACCTCGACATACCAGTCGCAGAAATCATTCCAGAAAAACCCGTAGAGCGCCTGCGCCGCCGCGCTGAACTCGAAATTCGCGAAGGCCTGGTCCACGGTGCGCGTGGTCGCGAAGAGCCGGTCGAGGATCGCGTGATCGTCGGCGTCGAACTTCGCCATCGTGAGGCGCGAGAGGATTTTCGAGAGCGACGTGTTGTCGGACATCTCGCCGCTCATCTGGCGGAAGCGGCAGGCGTTCCAGAGCTTGTTGCAGAAATTCTTGCCGCTCTCGATGCGGTCTTCCTGGAAGCGGATGTCCTGCCCCTGCGGTGCGATCGCCACGATACCGAAGCGAAGGCCGTCGGCACCGTATTTGGCGATGAGGTCGAGCGGATCGGGCGAGTTGCCGAGGGATTTCGACATCTTGCGGCCCTGTGCATCGCGGATGATGCCGGTGAAATACACGTCGCGGAACGGCACGCGCTGCGCGAGCGGCTGGCCGGGGTGCGTGTATTCGAGGCCGGCCATGATCATGCGTGCGACCCAGAAGAAGATGATGTCCGGCCCGGTCACGAGCGTGCTCGTCGGGTAGAAATAATCGTAGCCGGCCTTGGCCATCGCGTCCTTGTCGGGCCAGCCGAGCGTGGCGAACGGCCAGAGCCATGACGAAGCCCACGTGTCGAGCACGTCGTCTTCCTGCACCCAGCCGGTTTTGTCGGCGGGTCCGTCGAGCGAGACGTGGACCTTGTTCGGATCGCGCAGATCGGCCTCGGTGAGTTTTTCGCGGTCGAGATCGGCGCGATACCACACAGGAATGCGATGCCCCCACCAGAGCTGGCGGCTGATGCACCAGTCCTGGATATTTTCGAGCCAGTGCAGGTAAACCTTCGACCAACGCTCGGGGTGAAACTTGATGTGACCGTCGCGCACCGCCGCCTTGGCTTCCTCGACCTTCGGGTAGCGCAACCACCACTGCCAGGTGAGGCGCGGCTCGATCGGCACGTCGGCGCGCTCGGAGTAGCCGACGTTGTTCTCGTAAGGCTCTTCCTTCACGAGGGCGCCGGAGGCCTTGAGCAGCTCGGCGGCTTTCTTGCGGCCTTCGAAGCGATCGAGGCCCGCGAGCTCGGCGCCGGCGAGTTCATTGAGCGTCCCGTTGGCGTTGAGCACATCGATCGGCGGCAGCTTGTGGCGCTGGCCGATCTCGAAATCCACCTTGTCGTGGGCGGGCGTGATCTTGAGCGCGCCGGAGCCGAATTCCTTGTCCACCGCCGTGTCGGCGATGATTGGCAACTCGGCGGTCGGCCCGAGCGGGCGGCGCACTTTCTTTCCGATGAGCGCGGTGTAACGCGGATCGTCCGGGTGCACGGCGATGGCGACGTCGCCGGGGATCGTCTCGGGGCGCGTGGTCTTGACCTCGATGAACTTGCCCGGCTGGCCGACGACTTCGTAACGCACCTGATAGATGAAGCCCTTCGCGGGCTTCATGATCACTTCTTCGTCAGAAAGCGCGGTGAGCGACACCGGGCACCAGTTCACCATGCGCTTGCCGCGGTAGATGTGTCCCTTGGCGAAAAGATCAGCGAACACCTTGAGCACCGCCTGCGAATAGGCGGGATCCATCGTGAACTGTGTGCGGCTCCAGTCACACGATGCGCCGAGCGCCTGCAACTGTTTGAGGATGATGCCGCCCTTCTCCTCGCGCCACGACCAGACCTTCTCGAGGAATTTCTCGCGGCCCATGTCGCGGCGGTTCTGCTTCTGCTTGCGCAGCTCGCGCTCCACCACCGTCTGCGTGGCGATACCGGCGTGGTCCGTGCCGGGCACCCAAAGTGCCTCGCGGCCTTCGAGCCGGGCGCGGCGAATCAGGATATCCTGCAGCGTGTTGTTCAACACATGGCCCATGGTCAGCACGCCCGTGACGTTGGGCGGCGGGATCATGATGGTGTAGGGCTGCTTCGCCGGATTGACCCGGCCGGCAAACGCGCCCGCCTGCTGCCAGGCGGCATACCATTTTTTCTCAATGTCGGTCGCTTCGTAGCTCTTGGTGATCTCGGCCATGGGGGATTGCAGAATTTAAACCGCCGAGAAAACCCCGCCCCGCACCCTGACGCAAGTGGTTTAGTGGGGAAATCCCCTCGCCGAGCGCCCTTTTTTGGCTTCACTCCTGCTCCTTCATGTCCGCCCCTTTGACGCCTCCCGCCTCTCCGGCGCTCGCCCTGCCGCCCGACGCCACCGCGCCGGTCCGGCTCGCCGCGTGCAAGGCGTTCCTTCAGGCCGCCGCCGCCGAGCTGCGCACCCGGCATGCCGCGGGCGCGGCGGGACTCCCTATCGCCCAGACCCGTTCGGCGACGGTCGATGGCCTGCTGCGGGGGCTCTTCAACCACGCGCTGGCGACCTACGAACGCACCCACGGCGCCCTCCCCGTGCCGGTCTCCCTCGTGGCCCTCGGCGGCTACGGTCGCGGCGAACTCAGCCCGCACAGCGACATCGATGTGATGTTCCTGTTTCCCGCCAAGACCAAGCCCGCCGTCGTCAAATCCCTTCAGGAACACCTCTCCAACGAAATTCTCTACCCGCTCTGGGACTGCGACCTGAAGGTCGGCCACTCCACGCGCAACATCGACGAGGTCTTCGTCGAGGCCCGCAAGGACATCCAGACCAAGACGTCCCTCCTCGAGTCCCGCCTCATCGCCGGCTCGGCCACGCTCTACGACAATTTCGCGCAGGCCTACCGCAGCTATTTCACCACGGAAAACCCCAAGGGCTACATCGCCTCGCGGCTCGACGACCAGGCCCAGCGCCGCGCGAAGTATGGCGACACCGTTTTTCTCCAGGAGCCCGACATCAAAAACGGCGTCGGCGGCCTGCGTGATTACCAAAACGCCCTCTGGATGGCGCGCGTGAAGCTCGGTATCACTGCGATGGACGAACTCGCCGCGCAAAACTACCTGCCCGCCGCGGACGCCGCCGAGTTCAACCGCGCCTACGATTTCCTCCTGCGCGTGCGCAACGAGCTGCACTTCATGGTCAAGCGCCCGACCGACCTGCTCGACCTCGAGATCCAGCCCCGCCTCGCGCAAAACCTCGGCTACACGCAGCCCGACCTCCTCGCCCGCGTCGAGCGGTTCATGGAGGATTACTACCGCGCCGCGCACTCGATCTACCGCATCTCCAAGCTCGTCGAAAACCGCCTCGCCCTCTCGCTCGACCGCGACGAAAGCGGTCGCATCTCGTTCCGCGAAGTCCTCCGCGCCCAGCGTTTCCAGCGCACCAAGCGCATCGATGGTTTCATTCTCCGCGGTCGCGAGCTCGCCGCCGAAAACCCCAACGTTTTCAGCGTCAACCCCACCCGTCTCATCCGCGTCTTCCGCCACTGCCAGCAGCTCGATTGCGCGCCGGATTTTCACCTCGCGCAGCAGATCCGCGCCAGCCTGCCGATGATCACGCCGGAGATCGTCAATTCCCCCGACGCCAACGCCAGTTTCCGCGCCATCCTCTCCCAGCCCGGCGCCGTTTTTCCGACCCTGAACCTCATGCACGAGCTCGGTGTGCTCGGCCGGTTCATCCCCGAATTCGACAAGCTCACCTGCATGGTGCAGCACGAGTATTATCACCGCTACACGGCCGACGTGCACGTGTTGAACACCATCCGCGAACTCGACCGCATCTTCACGCAGGCCGAGCCCATCACGCTCAAATACCGCGCCGCCCTCCACGAAACCACCGACCCCGACCTGCTTTACCTGATCCTCCTCCTGCACGACATCGGCAAGGCCGAGGGCATCCAAGGCCACGCCGAGAGCGGCGTCCGCATCGCCGGCCCGATCATGGACCGCCTCGCCATCCCGCCGGAGATGCGCCAGGTCGTTTCATTTGTTGTTAAAAATCACCTCATCATGGCACGATTCTGGCAGAAGCGTGACATTGATGATCCTCAAACCGCCGCCGCCTTTGCTGAAATCGTCGAGAATGCCCAGCAGCTCCACTATCTCTACGTTCACACCTTCTGCGATGCGCGCGGCACCGCCGTCAGCCTCTGGAACAGCTACAAGGACACCCTGCACACCAGCCTTTACCGCTCCACCCTGGAGCGTTTGAATCTTGGCGAGGCCGTCCACGCCAGTCATCAGGAACGCAAGCTCATGATCCAACAGGAACTCATTGCCAAAAAAATCCCCGGCATCAGCAGCGATGAAATCATCGCCCATTTCGGCCTGCTCCCCGAGCGCTACTTCGTGCACACCGATTCCGCCGAGATCGCCCTGCACATCCAGATGGTCAACCGTCTGCTCAAGTCCATTTCCAGCGCCGAGTCCGTCGGCTCCCTGCGCCCCGTGATCGATTGGAAGGATGACCTCAACCGCTCCCTCACCATCGTCAACGTCGTCACCTGGGACCGCGCCGGCCTCTTCTACAAGCTCGCTGGCGCCTTCAGCGTCGCCGGTCTCTCCATCCTCGGCGCCAAGGTCATCTCCCGCTCCGACCACATCGCCATCGACACGTTCTACGTCGTCGAGCCCGGCCGTGGCGTCGTCCAGAGCACCAGCGCCCAGGAAACCTTCGCCAAGACCATCGAGGCCGCCCTCGTGGCCAACCACGACCTCTACCCCGAGATCCTCGCGCAAGCCAAGAAGCACACCAGCCGCTTCACCGCGACCAACCTCAACGAAGGCCCGCACACCTCGTTCCCGCCTACCGTCGAGGTTTATCACGAGCTCACGATGGAGCGCACCATCGTCGAAATCCAGGCCCGCGACCAGATCGGCCTCCTCTATCGCCTCGCGAAGACCATTTCCGACCACGGCTTCGACATCACCTTCGCCCGCATCGGCACCGAGCGCGGCGTCGCGATCGACACCTTCTACATCGAAAGCTCCGACCCCGCCCGCCCGGCCGACAAGGAGCGCCTGCACACCCTCCGCGACACTCTGACCGAGATCATCAAGCCCATCGAGGCCAGCGCTCCCGGAAAATAAACCGGATTGCGGATACCGGAAACCGGATAGTATGGCGGCATGACTCGTGAAGCTTTCAAGGCTCGCACGAAAGCCTACGCCCTTCGTGTAATCAAAGTCGTGGACGCGCTTCCGCCGCGCGACACCGTCGCCAAGGCCCTCGGCCATCAATTACTCCGCTGCGGCACTTCAGTGGCCGCCAACTACCGTGCTTCCGTCCGTGCCAAGTCGACTGCCGACTTCGTTGCTAAAATGGGCATCGTCGAGGAAGAATGCGACGAGTCCCTCCTGTGGATGGAGCTGCTCATCGAATCAGGGCGGATGAAAGCCGACCGCCTCAACGAACTTATGAGCGAAGGCGGGGAAATACTGGCTATCACCGTCGCCTCCATCAAAACTGCCCGCCGTGGCCGATAATCCCAGCGAAAAACTTTCTTCCTCTCCGGCCTCAGACTATCCGGTTTCTGGTTTCCGGTCTCCGGTATTCGCATCGGCTCTTTATCAGATCGCGTCCCTCACGGGCCGCGCCGCCGACGCCGGCAGTGCCGCCCGCACCGCGTTTGCCACGATCCTGCAAACCCTCGGCGCCCCCAGCGGGTGCCTCCTGCTGCTCAATCCCGACACCGGCCGCCTCGAACTCGAAGCCCAACACGGCCTGCCCATCGCCGACGATACGCTCACCTTCGAACTCGGCCAAGGCCTCCCCGGCTGGGTCGCCCTCCACGCTCAACCCCTCCTCGCCCCCGACGTCACCCACGAGCCGCGTTATCGCGCCGTGCGCCCCGCCGTGCGCTGCCAGATGGTCGCCCCGCTCCTCGCCGAGGAACAGGTGCTCGGCGTCATCGCGCTCGACCATGAGCAAGTCGCCGGCTTTTCCCCGACTGATCTCAAACTGCTTGTCACCCTGACCGATGAAACCGCCCGCGGCCTGCGTCGCCTCTGGCATCTCGATCAACTCCAAGGCAAGGCCCGCCAACTCGAGACACTCATCGCCACCGGCCAGTCACTCGTCGCCAAACTCGAGCCCCAGGAACTCTACGACGCCCTCACCCGCGACGCCCGCCACATGCTCGGCACGCGCGCCAGCGTGCTCTACCTGCACGACGCCGCGCACCAAACCGTCCGCTGCGTCTCCCTCGCCGCCCAAAGCATCACGCCCTTGCCCGTCGGCGATCTCCCGGTCGGCGCCTGCCTCGCTGGCGTGACCATCAACACCCGGCGCCAGACCGAGTTTCCTGACATCCAGTCCCGCGAATTTCACGGCCTCGCCGACTTGCCCGACGATCCCGGCCTGCGCGCCGTGCTCATCACGCCGGTCATCTACGAAAACGAAGTCCTCGGTGCCCTCGCCGTCTTCGGCGCCACCGTCCAACGCTTCGACAACGACGCCAAGCGCCTCTGCGCCGGCCTCGCCAGCCTCGGTGCCGTCGCGCTCCAAAACGCCCGGCTCTACTCCCGCGTCTTTCAAAGCGAGGAAACCCTGCGCAAAAACGAACAGCTCACCACCCTCGGCCTCCTCGCCGCCGAAATCGCCCACGAGATCCGCAATCCCCTCACCGTCCTGAAACTCTTGCACGGTGGCCTCGGCCTCGACTTTGCCGACGGCGATCCGCGCCGCACCGACATGCGCGTCATCGGCGAAAAACTCGACCAGCTCGAGTCCATCGTCACGCGCGTCCTCCATTTCGCGAAGGCCCCCGCCAGCCTCCACTCGCGCTGGTCGCTCACCGAGATCATCAACGACACGCTCGTTCTCATCCGCCTCAAACTCGCCCAAGCCAAGGTCCAGCTCCGTTTCGATCCGCCGGCCCGCGCGCCCGTGATCGAAGGCCACAAAGGCCAGCTCCAGCAAGTGCTCCTCAATCTCCTGCTCAATTCGATGCAGGCCATGCCCGACGGCGGCACCATCACGCTCACGCTTGGCACCAATCTCCAATCCGATCATCCCAGCGCCGTGATCGACATCGCCGACACCGGCACCGGCATCCCCGATGCCATCCGCGACCGCATCTTCGATTCCTTCCTGTCCGGCCGTCCCGACGGCACCGGCCTCGGTCTCGCGATCGCCAAACGCATTCTCCTCAGCCACCACGGCGACATCGCCCTCGTCGGCTCCGGCCCCGAAGGCACGACCCTCCGCCTCACCCTGCCGCTCGCCCGTTGAGCCTGAGGGCAAAATTTGCCCCGGAGGCGCGGCGACGCAGAGAAATTCATCTTATCCGTCGTCGTTTCAGATCAGTTAAACTTCGCGTCTTCGCGCCTCCGTGGCAAATTTGACTGTTTTTCAGTTCGGTTCCGGCCTTACTCAACCCACGCTCAATCTCCCCATGCAACCCACCGACCCGCGCACCAGCGACCTCGCCCGCAAGAAACTCACGATGACCATCGTCTGCAGTGCGCTCGTGCTCGGCGCCATCCTGCTGCTCGTGCTGCCGGTGCCACTCCCGCTGCCCCTGCGCCTCGGCGTCGCTTTCTGCGACCTCGTGGCCGCCGCCGCCGTCTGGCTCGTCGGCCGCCAGTATTTCTCGCGCAAGTAGCCCACAGACCAAAACCGTTTTGCAGAACCACAGCTTGCTACAGCCAGCTCATTATCCGAGGCTCACGCAGGCTATCCGTCACAATCCGGGTGAGCTGCGATCAAACCTCCGCCTGCTTACTGAAACAGGTAAGCCCCGCCACCCAGATCGACGATTTCCTCTGCTTGCTCTGGAAATTCAGTGAACCCCTGTCTGATCGCATAAGCGATCAGGCTTTCTCTCGTTTCAAGTCCGAGTTTGCGCGTCGCCACGAGCCGGTGCGTTTGCACCGTTTTGGGGTTCGATCCGATTTTCGCCGCGATCTCGCCATCACTCCAACACTGCCCGACCAGCCTGACCACCTGCAGTTCGCAGCGGGTCAGCACTTTGTCCGCTGCATTGGGATCCAATTTCTGCCGTCTTATTTCCACCCAGTAACTCGGTGAGAAAAATTTTCTGCCTCCCATCACTTCCTGCATGGCCCACACGAAGGCCTGGGGCTCGCGAAAATTTTTGTCGATGAACCCGTGCACGGGCGTCCGCGCGATCCGCGCCACGGTCAACGGCAGGCAACTCACCGACATAAAGACCAGCCGCACCGCCGGGAGCGTTGCCGCCACTTTTTCCGCCACCACAAATCCATTGTCCCCCTCCAGATGCAGATCGATCAGGGCAATGTCCGGCACCAGCTGGTTGATCAATGCGATCGCTTCGGTTCCATTCGCGGTCTCGCCCACCACCTCCAATTTCAGTTTGCGGGTGCACACCTCACGGAGATAGGTGCGACACCAAGGCTGATCTTCAACAATCACAATTCGGGCAGACACAGGGGGCTTCGTTGGGGGAGACGAGAGGACTGGCTATTTCACTATCCACATCACTCTCCTACCCTCGTTCAAGCAAAACTACGTCGCTACGTATTTCTCCACTCAACGGATTAATTGCAGTCCCCTAGCATCTAATGTCGGCCCACCTGCGAACAAGAAATGAAAGGGGGCAGGCTGCGGATATTGATGTCGTTGATTCCAATCACTGCTTGTGCGCATGCCATCAATCGCGTTTCGGTCGCTTTATCCTTCAAATATCAATATCCGCAGCCTGCCCCCCCCTTTTCGCCCCGACCCCTTTCGTCCCTTATGACCTTCGGTCGGTGAAGGGTTGATAGCCGAGAAGCTACTCAGTGACGATTTTTCATCTTTTGGCACGCTGGTCTTGACCGTGCTTTGGGTGGCCCTGCACGGTTCACGTGATTTAGTGATCAGATAGTATTACCTGAGCTATAAACGTAATTACGAAAATCGCCAATGAGAATCTCCTTATATTATAATATATGATACCATTAGGCTTAAGATCTGATTTATTAACCCAATAAAGCATGATAATTGATTTATGGAATGTCATTTTTATCCGATCATAATCAGTATATAATTTACACATAAGCGTGTTTAAAGTTAATGATATAATCGATATAAACAGTATAAAACCTATCACATCTTTAATGTTCATTTCTTGAAGTCGTAATTATAAATATTTAATTTTTCGCTAAAACCGGAACTTCCATGTATTTGATTACTTATACCAAGAGAGTAACTAAAGGATATTGAAGTCGGCGTCGCTGTATATACAGGAATCTGAAAATGAAATAAATTCAATCGCGTAATTTCTTTCACATTGAACCCAAGATCTATTCCAGCACCGGCTATTTGCGCGGCGCTATACCCGAAGCCAAAATTTTCATTTTCCTCAGATAGCTTCCAATTAAACACCCGCTTAACAGCTATTTCGATTCCAAGCTGATGACTAATATCCACAGAAAGATCTTCTTCCGTAACCGTAGCTGACAATTGATTCCATGACACATCAGCTTCTAGATGCGTAGTCACCCTTCTGGGGGCCTTATACATGCGTTTACTCATCTCTTGAGAGAGTCGAGCTTCCTGACCAGTTGTTGACGCTCCCATGCTTCGAGCCAAGCGGGCAGCGGCAGCCTCATGATTAAATAAATGCTGAAACGCACTCGTAACAGCTCCGTTGCCGAACTTACCTCCGCCTAGCACAGAAGTAGTGCCACCAACAACCGCAGCGAATGCGGTGCGTGCTGCAATTGCGGAAGCATTGCGGTTACTGTAATCGGCAAATCCTAATCTCGGCGCCAGGCTGCCAGCCACCGAACCGGCGAAACCGCTGTAGAATCCGTGCCGAAACTCACCGCCGGTAGCTTCTGAAATCGCACCACCAACGACGCCGTGTGCCACCGCCGACCGCCCTCAATGGCCGCGAATTGCCCCGGAGTAGTGGAAGCGGAATACATTCCATCAAATTTTGCACCAATTTGACCGGCAAGATAACCTGTGGCTGCGCCAATTCCCGCACCGATCATACCGGAGCGGAACGCATCCCCTACACTGGCGCCATTGAGCAGGCTCCCCTCGAAGCCGGAGACAAAACCGCCGACTGCTGCGCCTACTGCGGCCAGCGTTCCGCCGCTAGCGTATGTGATGATGCCCGCCACCGCAATCCCGTTAACCGCACCGGCTGTCTGTCGATAGAAACCAGGCGCCGCCCAATAAAGTGGATTCACGTAATGAATCGCCATAAAGCCTCCGCGGAGACTGAATGTATCCTTCAAGCTGAAGAACCCACTCGGATCGCTGCCACCGAGTGGATTATTCGTTAGATAGGAGTAGCGATTAAACCCCTGACTATCGCTTACGCCGTCAACGAAGGGATCGGCACTCGAAAATCTGCCCAACACCGGATCGAAGACGCGGCCGTTCATGTGGACGAGGCCGAGATCGTCCAACTGCTCGTGATCGGTGAAGCCGCGGCGCAAGCCAGCGGCGGTGGCACCGGTGACGGTCGCGCCACTCGCCGGGTCAATCCGCTTGCCCCAGGCATCGAAGGCGAAGCGTTTTACGATCGCCCCCTTCTCGTCGGAAATGGCCGTGATGGAGCCCAGCCCGTCGGTGTGATAATACTTGGTGTCCCGCGCGAGGTTGCTGCGGTCCGTATACACCGCCACGCGGCCGGTCGGTGCCATGATGTAGTGCCGGTATTCCGTCACCGGACTCGCCCCGACTGGGGTGACTTTCTCGAAGAGGCCGCCCACGTAGAGCGTTGTCTCAAGGTGACTGACGTGCTTCACCCGCTCGTGGCTGGCACCAAAACTGAACGTGCTCGTGTAACCACCCTTCACGATGGTCGCGACCTGGTTGAACGCCGTCCATGTGATCGTGCGGCCACCCCCGCCGGTCATATTCCCGTTGGCATCGTAGGTGTAGGTCTGAGCGCCGAGCGGGCCACCGGAGACGCCAATCACGGCGTGTCTTTTCGTCGCATGATAGGCGTAGTTGCCGACATCCGACTTGGCCGTGATGTTGCCGAGTTGGTTGTAAGCCACTGTCACCCCGCTGCCGGCGCCGGTCACGATGCTGTGCGTCGTCAACCGGTCGAGCCCATCGTAGCCGAAGGACTCACCCCGCCCGACCGCCGTGTCGGCCCGGGTGAGCACGTTGCCCACCGTATCGTAGGTATAGACCATCTGCTGGATCGCGTAAGGCGCGCCGACCACCCGGCCGCGGTCGATCGCACTGGAGAGTAGCCGGCCCGTGGCCTGGCTGTAGATCCGGTCGTTGGCCAGACCGTTGCCGTAGGTCTCACCGTCCACCCGGCCATCGCTGCTGTAGTGGTCCGTCTGCCAGAAAAGCCGGCCTTGCAGCTGATCGTTGGTCTTGGCGTCGTCGCTCGCCAGGTAGGCCCGGATTTCCTTCAGGAAGCCGAGGCTGTTGTAAACGTTGCGCGTCGCAAAATTTCCCCCGTTCACCGTGGGATACTGTGTCTTCAGCACCCGACCCGCCGTATCATACGTCGTCGTAAAAATATACGTGCCGTCGCTACCAATCGTCCGCGCCAGCGTGCTGGGGCGGCCCAGGCTGTCGTAGGTGTAGCTCTCTGTATAAGCGCCGGGCGAGGCCACGCTGGCCAGCTGACCTTTCCAGAAACCTCCGCCGGCCTTCGCGGCCGTATCATAGGTCCACGTCGTGGTGCCGGTGCTCAGGCCCGGCTCGGTAGGTTCCACCCGGGTCACAAGTCGCCCGAGCACATCGTAGGTAAGCGTCGTGATCTGGGCCGGGGTCTTATTGTCCTTTTGCCAGATGAGTTCGCCGAAGATATTATAGCAATACTGCCACGTGCCCATGTCGGGGTCGGTCATGGTCACTTTCCGGCCGCGCGCATCGTAGCCGAGGGTCGTAACGACACCAGCTGCGTTGGTGGAGATGAGATTACCGTAGGCGTCGTAATCGTAGGTGACTTGAGCGTAGTCGGCGGCACTCCCGCCAACCGCCACATTCCGGGTGTTGCTGATCATCCAACCCTGGCTGTTTTTCACTGAAGTAGTGACCCGGCCCTTGGCATCCGTCACACTGGTGGTGAGACCGCTGTAGCTGAAAGCCGTGGTCACCACTCCGCCCACGACTTGATCGTCGGGTGTATAGCTGGCCACAACGCGGCCGATCAGGTCATAGCTGGAAATTTGATTATAGATGCTCCCGCCAGCCCGGTAGGGCACACTGGTCGCGTAGGTGCGGCCTTGGTTGTCGAAACTGGTATCCTGATAGACGATTTCGCCACTGCCATTGAGCGTGAGCGAGCGGAAGACCCGGCCGAAGCGGTCGTAATAAGCCAACGCGGGAGCCGAGCTCGTCCCCTTGGTCTCAACCTGATAGACCGTGCCTGAAGGCGCGGCCGGGCCGGCCCATTTGATAAGCCTTTGTGAGTTGGTGCCATCAGCCCGGTTTTCCTGAATCTTGGCGCCAAAGCTATCGTAAATCCATGACGTGACGAGACCGTTGGGGCCGGTCAGTGAGGTCATCACCCCGAGCAGATTGTCGTAGACGTAGGTTTCCTGATGGCCGAGCGCGTTGCTCGACGTGGCAGGGAAGCGGCCTGCCGTATCGAAGGTTGTGGACGTTGTGCGGGAGACGGTGCCGCTGGCGATGGCCGTGCCGGCCGCATCAACCGTGATCCCCGCGCCCGAAACCGTGGCCGCGGTTTTATTGCCATAGGGATCGTAGCCGTAAGTCGTGGTAACGCTGAGGAGGTTGTTACCCGGCTCGAGGGTTTCCGTGATCAGCAGGCCACTGGTGGCATCGTAGCTGAAAGAGGAACTGCGGCTTAAGGTGGGCTTGCCCGGCGCGTATCCGGATAGTCCTTGGCGAAAGCGTTTGCTTCCGTCGCCGCCTTCAAGAAACGCTCCGCCTGCCATTTTTTGACGCGCACGCGCGCCTCGGCATCCGTGCCGATCGGTTGCTCGCCCGGCGTCGGTGGGGTAAACAACGCCTGCAATTCCGCCCATTTCTGATCGGCCGCACTCAACACTGGCGGGGGATTCTGGGTCGTCCCGTCCTTCTTTTCCTGGGTCTGTCCTTGTAACGACGTGGCGAGCACCAACGCCGGGAGCAGCATCCATTTGATCAATTCACTTCGGGTAAGGCAGGAGGCATTCATATGGGAGAATTGGATTTTGCAGTGGGGAAAATTGAGGGGATTTCCGGACGCACTCGCCGGCTTGATTGAAACGGACATCGCCCTCCCTCCATCTCGTCCAATCTTCAAACAGGGATATATGCCCCGGATTTCATGCAGGAATATTCAACAAGCGCATCAAACGACCGCCGTTTATCCTGCAACCCATTCCTTGCGCGCCGGGTCTGCATCAAGATTCGACCGCCATGCCACCCCAGAAATCGTCCCGATCTCGTTTTCCGGTTTGCCGTATACCTGGAACGCGCCTTCGTTGCTCTCCCTCAACCCCACCCCGGCCCGTGTCTCCTCCTGAATCCCCGGAAAAACACCGCGTCAGCCTGCGCAACGGCCCGAAGATTTCCGCCGCCACCCGCGGGCGTATTCATCCATTTCTCTCCGTCCTCTGTTTTTAAGGATAGCTACCATTCGAGCCCCATCCCCATCGGCTCCGTCCAAGCCCACATGCGCCCCATCTGATCATTCTCGTTCCCCTGAACGTTCTCATTCTCCTCGGAGAAAACCGAGCATGATTAGGAGTAAGAGAACGAGAAAACCCTCTCTTCCTCCCCTCCGCCATGTCCACTTCCACCACCACCTCCGTCCCTTTCTTCATCAACGGCGCCTGGACGCGCCCCAGCGGCCTCGCCACCACGCCGGTCTTTAATCCCTCCACCGGCGAGCTCATCGCCGAAACTCCCGTCGGGGGCGTCGCCGAGGTCGAGGCCGCCGTCGCCGCCGCGCAAGCCGCGTTTCCCGGCTGGTGGCAAACCCCGGCCATGGAGCGCGTCCGGGTCCTCTTCCGCTACCGCGAACTCCTCCACGCCAACTTCGACGCCCTCGCCGCCCTCATCTCCCGCGAACACGGCAAGACCCGTGGCGAGGCCCGCGGCGATATCCAGCGCGGTATCGAAGTTGTCGAATACGCCATCAGCGTCCCCACGCTCCTCTTCGGCGATACCCTCGAAAACGTCGCGCGCGGCATCGATTGCGAAACGCTCCGCCAGCCCCTCGGCGTCTGCGTCGGCATCACGCCCTTCAACTTTCCCGCGATGGTGCCCATGTGGATGTTCCCCATCGCCCTCGCGTGCGGCAACACCTTCATCCTGAAGCCCAGCGAAAAAGTCCCGCTCACCGCCGTCCGTATCACCGAACTTCTCTTCGAGGCCGGCGTCCCTGCCGGCGTCTTCAACCTCGTCCACGGCGGTCGCGACGCCGTGCAGACCCTCCTCACGCACCCGCGCGTGAAGGCCATCTCCTTCGTCGGCTCCACGGCCGTCGCCCGGCAGATTTACGAGACCGGCACCAAGCACGGCAAACGCGTGCAAGCCGCCGGCGGCGCCAAGAATTTCATCCTCATCATGCCCGACGCCGACGTCGGTAAAACCATCGAAGGCGTCACCGGCGCCGCGTTCGGCTGCGCCGGCGAGCGCTGCATGGCCGGCTCCACCGCCCTCGTCGTCGGCGCCGCCGCCAAGACCGTCCTCCCTTCGCTCATCGACGCCACCAAGGCCATGACGGTCGGCCGCACCGACCTCGACGCCAACCGCCAGCCCGCGATGGGTCCCGTCATCTCCGGCGCGCACCGCGACCGCGTGCTCTCCCTCCTCGCCAAGGGCGAGTCCCAGGGCGCCCGCGTCCTCGCCGACGGCCGTGGCGTCCGCGTCGACGATGCGCCCAACGGCTTCTACGTCGGCGCCAGCATCGTCGAGCAAAGCGATCCCGCGAACAACGTCCTCATGCGCGAGGAGGTTTTCGGTCCCGTCCTCAGCGTCATGCGCATGGACGATCTCGACGCCGCCATCGAACTCGCCAATCGCTCCGCCTACGGCAACGGCGCCGCGATCTTCACCCGTTCCGGCAAGGCCGCGCGCGAGTTCAAACACCGCATGCAAGCCGGCATGATCGGCATCAACGTCGGCGTCCCCGCCGCGATGGCGCCGTTCCCCTTCACCGGTTGGGGCGAATCCTTCTTCGGCGACCTCCACGTCCAGGGCCGCGAAGGCGTGCTGTTCTACACCCAGCAAAAAGTCGTCACCACCCGCTGGTTCGCCGACGGCGAAGGCGACATCTGGAAAAAATAAGCCTCCTTCAGTAGCCGGTAGCCCCGAGCGTGAGCTCAGTTATCCGCAGCCGCCCCCCCTTTTCGTCTTTTAACGGCCGCCGGCCCGCTTGCGGTGGCCGAGATAGCGATCCGCCACCGCGGCGGCCGCGAGCAAGAGCACCAGCGGCCAGACCTGTGCCAGTGCGCCGAATACCGTGAGGGCGCCGGCGACGAGTAGAGGCACAATTATAATCTGCATAACGCGACACTGACCCACCCAAGTGGCTTTGGCAAATACGCTCTCCGTTCTCCTCCAGTTCAAGACCGACCTGCTGGCAGACAGAATCGATGACATAGGGGTGGGCAGTGAGAGCGCGGAGCGCCGGGCTAGTGCGAGACGTGCCGCTTGGATCTATTAATCGCGTATTCGGAATACGGTCGTTGCGCCAGACTCGGCATCCTCACGAACAATCTGCCCCTGTTCAAAGCGCCATTTATACAGCGTTGAAACGGAGAGATACGCCTTGCTGTTGGAGGACCCTATCAGCCGAATCTCGCCATTCTTGTTCACTGAGTAGATGAGCCGCAAATCAAGCATGTGTGGCTCTTTTTCCCCAAAGATGCGAGAGAGCACTTTCAATTCCAAGGTGTCACGCGCAACGAGAATGGACTGCTCGCCTCCCGAGTCCAGATACATGCCAATCGGTGGAAGATCACGGCTCATGCAAACACTGCTTAAAAGACAGAAGCCCAGGCAAAAAAGGGCTGGAGATTTCATGAGTGGGAAGATTACCAGACAGCACGTGGGTTGCCAGAGAAACGAAAGAAGGCAGGCCCAGTTTGATCCTTTTCATACCGCTCAGCGTCATGCGCATGGACGATCTCGACGCCGCCATCGAACTCGCCAATCGCTCCGCCTACGGCAACGGCGCCGCGATCTTCACCCGTTCCGGCAAGGCCGCGCGCGAGTTCAAACACCGCATGCAAGCCGGCATGATCGGCATCAACGTCGGCGTCCCCGCCGCGATGGCGCCGTTCCCCTTCACCGGTTGGGGCGAATCCTTCTTCGGCGACCTCCACGTCCAGGGCCGCGAAGGCGTGCTGTTCTACACCCAGCAAAAAGTCGTCACCACCCGCTGGTTCGCCGACGGCGAAGGCGACATCTGGAAAAAATAAGCATCAGTCCGTGGCCAGTAGCCCCGAGCGTGAGCCCGAGGAGGCGTGAGCCAGCACGTCCCCACGTGTCCACCCCAACCAGTCCCCGCGAAACTCTCTCGGTCTTCTCTTCCGTGTATTCCGTGTGTTCCGTGGGCAAACTCAGCGTGCCTGCAGCTTCACATCCACCATCAGGTCTGCCGCGATCTTTTCGAGGTCCCCACGCACCGCAGCCAGGTTCGCCGAGGCCGGCACCGACACGCGGATCGTCGCCTGAAATAGCGTCCCGCCGCCCATCGGCGCGCTGACGCGCTCCGACGCCAGATCCTCGACATTGAGCCCGTGCGCCGCGAGCACCGCCGACACCGCGCGCAAAATCCCCGGCCGGTCCTGCCCCACCAACTCCAGCGTCACTCCGGCAGCCGCAATCTTTTCCACTGCGACCGCCGTGCCGCCTTCCGTGTGCAAGATCACACGCAACCCCGCCTTGTCCAAAGTCTGCAAAGCCCGCACGAGCCCATCCGCCTTCGCGGCCGCAACCTCGACCCGCAGGATGCCGGCAAATTGTCCGCCGAGATGACACATCCGGCTCTCGAGCCAGTTACCGCCATGATCGGCCACGCAAGCCGCCACCAGTTGCACCAACCCGGGCCGGTCAGCCCCGATAACCGTCATGACAAGCGTCGTAAGCATGGCCTCACCCTACGCTCATCCTACCCCGCGGCAATCTCTTCGTAAGCCGAGTCGCCGAAAAGCACGCGCCCACCTCATCGAAAATCGCGAATCCGAATTCGAAAATCCGCTTACTCGTCCAGCTCGACGTTCCAATACGCGAGATCGAGGAAATCCTTCCACATCTCGCGGTGCTGGTTGCCGAGCACGAGCGAGATCACCGGGCGCCACTTCGGACGGACGGGTTTGCGGATCAACCGCATGTGCGCCTCGTGCGGCAGGCGGTTCGCCTTGCGCGAATTGCACTTGATACACGAACACACGATGTTCTCCCACGTCGTCTTGCCGCCCGCGTCTCGCGGGATCACGTGGTCGAGGTTGAGCTGCTCGCGGGGCATCACCTTCGCGCAATACTGGCAGGTGTTCTTGTCGCGCTCGAAGACGTTGTTGCGCGTCAGCTTCAGCTCCTTGCACGGCAGCTTGTCGAAGAAAGTCAGCAGGATCACGCGCGGCAGCCGGATCGTGCGGGTCGGCGTGTGCACCGTCTCGAGCGCGACGCGCGGCGGGGACTTCACGGAGAAGTCCATCCAGTCGAGCATCGAGAACGTGCGGAAGTTCTCGTCGTCGTTGTGGACGACATGCGCGTGGCCTCGGGCCAGGAGCGCAAACGCCCGTCGGGCGCCAATAATATTCACCGCCTGCCACAAGCGGTTCAAAACCAGCACGGGTTGATCAAGGGCGAACTCCATACGGGGCCATGGCAATAATCGTGCCGGCCCCCGAGTGTCAAGGGTCGCGCCGTGACGTTCCCGCGACCGTGATTAAGCCCATCGGACTCGTTCTCATTCTTCGTTCTCGTAATCGTTCTCGAACATGCGCGGCCCGGCCGGCGCGAGAACGAGAATGATTACGAGAACGATGAACGGTTTGTCAGCCCCGTCTTACTCCGTGGCCGCGTCCTTTGCCGTCGCCACCGCTGGCGCCAGCACTTCGCCCTTCAGGCGGACCCCGGCGAGTTTCTTGCCAATGAGCGCGGCGTGCTCCTCACGCACATCCACGAGCAAATGCCGCTGGTGGATATCAATTGCGCCGACCACATCCGCCGGCAGGCGCGTGACGCCTGCGATTTTGCCGACGACGTCCGCCGGCGTGACGAGTTGCTTGCGGCCGACGTTAAAGAACAAGGTCACCATACCGGGCTCGCGACCCGTGCGTGTCGTGCGCTCGAACTTCGCCTTCCGTCCCGCCGGCTCACCGGTTTCACCTTCCGCCTCAGGCGCAGGTGCGGCTTCCGGAGCTTTCTCCCATTTGCCTTTCGGCTGCTTGGCCTGGTTGACCCACGCCGGGGCCGACGACGGCTTGCTTTTCGCTTCCGCTGGCTTCGCCGGCGCCGCATTCGGCTTGCCGGGCGCCGCACTCGCGCCCGCCGCCCCACCACCGGCTCCGCCTTGGAGCATGTGGATCAGCACCGAACAAATGTCCGTGCTCGCGTAGCCTTGGTCGAGCAGGCGGTCGATCATGCGATCATGCGGCTTGAACTGCTTTGCGTCCAACGTGGCGCGGATCTTTTCGAAGAATACACTCGTGCGCGCCTCCTCGACCTCGTCGAGCGAGGGGATGGTGCCGCGCTTCACGTTGAGCTTCGCCCAGCGCACCATGCCCTGCAGTTTGTAGATTTCCTGTCCGGACACGAACGTGAACGCCCGGCCCGTCTTGCCCGCGCGACCCGTGCGACCGATGCGATGCGTGTAGTCTTCGGCGTCATTGGGCAGGTCGAAGTTGAACACGACTTCGAGATCGTCCACGTCGAGTCCGCGCGCGGCAACATCCGTCGCAACGAGGAACTCGAAGCCCCGCCGGCGGAACTTGTCCATCACGCGGTCCCGCTGTGCCTGGGAAATATCGCCGTGCAGGCGGTCCGTCTGGTAACCGCGCGAGTGCAGGTGCTCGTCGAGGTCATCCACCATGATCTTCGTGCTGCAGAAAATGATGCCGTAGCGGAAATCATGCACGTCGATGAGCCGCGTGAGCGCCTCGATCTTCGAGCGGCGGTCCACTTCGAAGTAAACCTGTTCCACCTGCGGCGCGTTCTGCGCGACCGACTCGATCTTGATCCACGCCGGATCCTTTGAATAACGGCCAATGAGATCTTGAATGGCGCGCGGGATCGTCGCCGAGAAAAACAGCAGCTGCCGCGTCGCGGGCACGAGTTTGAGGATGTGCTCGATGTCGTCGCGGAAACCCATGTCGAGCATGCGGTCCGTCTCGTCGAGGATCACGAGCTTGAGCTTGTCGAGTTTCAGCGTGCCGCGCTCCATGTGGTCCATCACGCGACCCGGGGTGCCGATGACGACCTGCGCACCCGCCGCCAGCGCGCGGAACTGCCGCTCGTAGCTTTGCCCGCCGTAAATCGGCACGCCCATCACGCCGCGCTTGAAGAGCGCGATCTTGCCCGTCTCCTCGGCCACCTGCACCGCCAGCTCGCGCGTCGGGCAAAGGATCAGCACCTGCACCGCCCGCAGCTTCGGATCGACCGCCTCGATGGCCGGAATCGCAAACGCGACCGTTTTGCCCGACCCCGTGGAGGATTGGCCGACCACATCGCGGCCCTGCAAAATCGTGGGAATAACCGCCGTTTGGATGGGCGAAGCCTCCTCAAAACCCATTTTACCGACGGCTTTGAGAATATCCTCGGACAGGCCGAGTTCGTTGAAGGGACGTTTTTCCATGAGTTAAAGAGGCTGGTTCGTAGCAAAACCAAGAATCGGCAATATGCGCTTATATTCTCAGATTTTAGCGACACTCCCCTAATCTACCCAATCTTGTTTTGTTTATTTTATTTCGGCCTTAACAGAATATTAAGATACTTTTAATAAGCAGTTTACGGATATATCACGGGAACGGAAGACAGGTATTATACTTGTAATTAACTAGGGTTATACACCTAATTACTATGAATGTTTTCACCCATACCAAAGATTACCCGGTTGCGGTGCGGCCCGTCGTGGCTGGCTTTCGCGGGGGCAATTATGGCGTTTTTCGGTCTGCCTCGGGCCCAGTCCCAAACGCTATGGGATGGAGGCGCCGGCACGATTGCCTGGGGCACGGCCAACAACTGGAACCCCAACACCGTCCCCGGCAGCGCCACTAATGTTGTATTTAACAATACCTTTGTCGGCACCCTGCCCACGACCATCGAGCTCGGTGGCAATCGCTCCGTCAGCACGCTCACTTTCGACACCAATAACCCTCTCGCGCTGATCGATGGCAGTGGGAAACGCACCCTCAGCATTTACGGCGGCAGCATCACCCAGACCGCCGCCAGCGCGGGCTTGCATCAATTGCAGTTCGAGACCCTGCAGCTGCACGCCAACACTACCTTCGACATCAATGGCACGGGCGGCTTCAACGTCAGCTCCATCATCGCGGAAAACGGCGGGGCCCGCAACATCACCAAGACTGGCAGCGGCACCCTCACCTTCAGCGGTGCCAACACCTACACCGGCACCACGACAGTCAGCGCCGGCACCCTCGCCATCACCAACGCCGCGGCGCTCGGCAACGGTTCCACGACTACCGTGGCCTCCGGGGGCACGCTGGCGCTTTCCGGCGCCATCACCGTGACGACGGAGACCAATCTCAGTCTCGCCGGCAGCGGAGCCGGCGGCACCGGCGCGCTCCGCAACACCTCCGGCAACAATCTTTGGGACGGCAACCTCACCTTGTCGGGCAATGCGACCATCACCAGCAGTAGCGGTGAACTGCGCATCGGCGATGGCACCACCTTCACCGACACGATCGCGCTCGGCAGCAACACCGTCACTTTCGACACCAACGGCGGCGACATCTGGGTTAACAGCCTCATCAGCGGCACCGGCGACGTCACCAAGAACGGCAGCGGCACCCTCACCTACTACGCCGACCAGAATACCTACACGGGGACCACCCGCCAAAATGACGGCACCTTCATCCTCGATACGCTCTCCGGCCAGGCCATGACCGGCATCAATGGGCCGCTGATCGTGGGCGACAATACCGGCGCCGCCTCGTCCGCTCATTTCATCTTCGGCCAGGGCGCCACGCCCAAAGCCTACGAGCTCATCAATAATGCCGTCAACGTCACGGTGAACGCCGACGGCTGGTTCGATCTCAACGACCAATACGAAACCATCGCCGGCCTTACCATGGAAGGCGGTCGCGTCACCACCGGCACCGCCACCACCAGCTACCTCGCCCTCGGCGGCAATCTCACGACCAACGCCTCCGCGCAAAGCTCCACCATCACTGGCAATCTCCAACTCGGCTCCGCCACCCGCACCATCAATGTCGCCAACGGCGCCGCCGCCAGTGATCTCACGGTCAACGCCGTCGTCTCCAACGGCGGCATCGTGAAGACCGGCGCCGGCACCCTCACGCTCACCGGGGCCAACACCTACGCTGACGCCACCCAGATCAACGCCGGCGTCGTCAACATCCAGTCCGCCACCGCCCTGGGCACCACTGCTGCGGGCACCACCGTCGCCTCGGGCGGCCAGCTGCAGATCCAAGGCGGCCTCACCGTCTCGGGCGAAGCCCTCACCCTCAGCGGCTCCGGCCCCGGGTCCACCGGCGCGTTCCAAAGCGTCTCCGGCTCCAACACTTGGACGGGCAGCGTCGCGCTCGCCGCTGATTCCACCATTCAGTCCGCCAGCGGCACGCTCACTCTTTCCGGGGCGATTTCCGGCGCCGGCCTCAACCTGACCGTCAACGGCGCAGGCAACACCACTTTCGCCAGCACCACCACCCTGGCCAGCGTGATCAAGGATGGCACCGGCACGCTCACCGTCACCGGCACCCAGAACTACGCCGCCGTCGACATCAACAACGGCACCTACGTCCTCGGGGCCTCAAATATTCTCGCCGACACCATGACCGTGAACGTCGATTCGCCCGGCATCTTTTCCGCTACCGGCAGGACCGAGACGATCTCCGCCCTCACTGGCACGGGCACCGTCAACCTCAGCGGCGCGTCCAGCCTGACCCTCAATACTGACAGCGCCTTCGTCGGCACCTTCAACCTCGCCGGCAGCACCCTCAATCTCGGGGGCAACGACATCGACATCTCCACCCTCAACATCACCGGCAACTCTGTCATCGATTTCGCCGGCACCTCCACGCTCGACGTCGCCAACTTCTTCATCGCCGCCGGCGCCACCCTCACCGTCCTCAACTGGGCTCCGGGCGTCGATCTCTTCACGGTCGCCAGCTGGTCCGGCGCCACCTATGACGTCAAGGGCGCCGCCCCGCAGAACCGGGTTACCTTCACGGGCTGGACCAACAACGATACCGTGTGGCAGAGCTTCGACTCGCAACTCACCGTGCCCGAGCCCTCCACCTACGGTCTCCTCAGTATCGGCGCTGCGATTGTCTTGTTCGTTGTGCGCCGGAAATTCTTCAAATCCTGACCGTCTCGCGATTCCGCTTAGCTTCGCGGCCAGTGCTGCGCGATCTTCTCGCGGAGAAACCGCGCGCTCGCCGCAAGCTGTTCCATGCCGTCGACGCCGTCCTCGATGCTGATCCAGTTGTCGAAGCCCTCGCTGCGCAGGAGGCGGAAGATCGTGTCGTAATCGTTGAGCCCCTTCCCGATCTCGCCGTGGCGCAGCCGCTTCGCGTAGCCCTGCGCGCCGCCTTCCTCGCGGCGCAAATCCTCCAGCGTCCCCTCGATCAGAAAGCGGTCGCTCGCATGCATCGTCACCACGCGGTGCTTCACGCGGCGCAACAACTCCAGCGGATCGTCGCCGGCGAGAAACGCGTTGCTCGGATCGTAGTTCACGCCGAAGCGCGGGTGGTGAATGCGGTCCACCAGCTCGCAAAACACGTCCATCTTCTGGGCAAATTCCGGAAACTCCCAGAAGTCGTCCTTGTAGTGGTTTTCCAGGATGAGCGTGACGCCGCACTTTTCCGCCTCGGGCAGGCACGCCTCGATGTTTTCCACGACGATCTTCAGGCCTTCGTCCTTCGTGAGCTGCGGCCGGCGCTGGCCGGAGAGCACGCGGCAGTAGCCGGCGCCGAGGGTCGCCGCCATGCGGATCCAGTTTTTCTGCTTCTCGATCTCGCGCTGCCGCAACACCGGATCGGGCTGCGAAAAATCCGGCGAGCAGCACAACATCGGAATCACCATGCCCGAGCGCTCCACGGTCCGCCGCGCCGCCGGCCAGTTCGCCGGGTCCGCCAGCTCGGCAAATCCGCTGTAGTATTCGAGCCCGTCGAGTCGCAACGGCGTCGCGAGTTCCACCCACGCCTGCAGGGTCATGGTGCCCTCACAGAGCGGGCGGATGTAGGCTTTGGGAAAGGCGGCAAGCTTGGGCATAAGAAATTAAATCGGTTCAACCACGAATGGACACGAATTCACACGAATGAAAAAGCCATCGCCTAGTGCTCTGGATGGATCGGACTGGAATCCATTCGTGTCTATTCGTGTCCATTCGTGGTTAAAAACGGTTCGTCTTCAGGTCTTCACCGGGTTGCGTCCGTAGACGGAAAATTGCTCCAGCTCGACGACCGACCCGGTGATCGGCCGCGACTCGTCACCGAGCCAGTAGACCGCCGCCGCCGCAATCGCCGGCGGCATGATAAGCTTGCCGGACGGCGCGTAGAGCGGCGGGATCTTCTCCGACCAGTCGGCCGGCAGGCCCTGCGCCATCTGCGCCACCTGCTCGCGTGCCGTGAGCACCCAGCCGACATTGAGGTGATTGAACCGCACCTTGTCCGTGCCATGGGCATTCGCGAGGTTGCGCGACAGCGTCTGCAAGGCGCCCTTCGACATGCTGTAATCCACAAACGTCGCCTCGCCGCTCAGCGCATTGATCGAGCCGATATTGAGCACGCTGCCTTCATTCGCCTTCAGCTGCGGCCAGGCCGCCTGGATTATAAACAACGGCGCGCGCACGTTGATCGTCATCGCGCGCGTGAACGAGTCGATGCTCACGGTCGCCAGCGTCGTGCGCGGCACAATGGCGGCGTTGTTCACGAGTCCGTCGATGCGACCGAACGCCTTGAGCGCCGCCGCCACGATCCGCTTGGGGCTTTCCGGATCCAGCAAGTCGTCAATCTGCAGCGCCGCCGCCGGGCCAAGCTTCGCCACGAGTTCCTCGCCCTCGGCGCGCTCCAAGCCGTGGACCAGCGCCTTGCCGCCCTCGGCGACGACCGCCTCGACAATGGCCCGGCCGATGCCGTTGGTGCTGCCGGTGACAATGATGACTTTGTTTTTTAAGCGCATGGGAGAATTGGGCTACAGGAGATAACCACGAAAGACACGAAACACACTAAAGGATCGGGCAAACCTTCGGTCTCAGTCGGATTTCATTTCGTGTATTCCGTGCGTTTCGTGGTCCTCGTCCGGTTTATAGAGGGAGTGATGCCTCCACCTTCACCTCGGTTTTGATCGAGTTGGCGATGAAGCACTGCTCGTGCGCGAGATGGTGCAATTGCCCGATCTCCGCCGGCGTCGGCTGTTTTTCACCGCCGTAAACAATCTCCGGCCGCAGCGTCACGAGACTCACCCACGGCACGCCGCGCTCATTTTTGGTCATGACGCCGACCGCGCCATCGCGGTAGCTCTCGACCACGAAGCCGGCCCGCGACGCCACCCAAAGATACGTCAGCATGTGACAACTTGAGATCGCCGCGACAAACGCCTCCTCCGGGTCAACGTTGGCCGGATTCGACCATGGCACCGGCACGACCGCCGGCGAGGGCGAGGCAGCCACCGTCACGCCGCCATCGAACGTCCACGTGTGCTCGCGCGAGTAACGGCCTTTCAGGAAGTCCGGCCCGCTCCGCTTCCAGTCGATGGTGGCCTTGTGCTCGGACATGGGTAACCGCGCCGCCGATCAAACCGGCTTCAGGACCGCCTTCACGATTTCGCCGCGATGCATTTTTTCAAAGGCCTCGTGCCAGCTCTCGAGCCCCCAGATGCCACCCAGCACCGGGCGCACGTCGAGCTGACCCGAGCTGAGCAACGCCAGGACGCGCTCCCACACCGGCCAGTTGTGCGAGAAGCTGCCCTGCAGCGTGATGTTTTTCTGCACCAGCGGATCGAGCGAGAAATTGAGCGGCTGCGGACCCCAGCCCACCTTGCTGATCCACCCGTTGGGTCGCACGATCTCGAGCGCCGCCTTGAGCGCCGCCGAAGCGCCGGCCGCGTCGATCACCCCTTCCGCACCCAGCCCGTCGCGTTGCCGCGCCCACGCTGTCGCATCGCCAATGATGATTTCGCAACCATAGGCCTTCGCCTTCTCGAGCCGCACCTTGTCGCGCTCCAGGCCGACGAGCGCCACTTGCGCGCCCGCGAGCCGCGCCATCGCCGCGCACAGAATGCCGATCGGGCCGGGCCCGAGCACGACCACGCGGTCGCCGGGCAAAATCTTCGCGTTGTTGATGACCGCGTTGTAAGCCACGCAGCACGGCTCGGTCAGCGCCGCATGCTCCATCGCGAGCCCGTCGGGCACGCGGTGCAGGCAGCGCGAGGGCACGCGCACAAACCGCGTCATCGCCCCGTCCACACCGTAGCCGAAACCCTTGCGCGTCGGGTCGAGATTGTAGAGCCCTGCGCGGCTGAGCGGGCTGTCCGGGTCAATGACCGCCGCCGTCTCGCTCACCACGCGGTCGCCTTCCTTCCAGGCCTTCACGGCGCTGCCGACCGCCGCGATGCGGCCGCCAAACTCGTGGCCGAGCACGACCGGGTAGTTGACCTTCCAGCTATGCGAACTCGTCCACTGGTGCAGATCACTGCCGCACACGCCGACGGCCTCGACGGCGAGGATCACATCGTCCGGTCCCGGCTCGGGCCGGGAAAACTCGCGCAGCTCAACGCTGCCAGCTTCGGAGGAGAAATTAACCACCGCGGGACTTTTCATGGGGAAATTTTACCGACTTTGACCTCACCGTAACCATGCACGCGGTCGCAGATGATCCGCAGCGTGCCTTCAAGATTGCCGTCGGCCGTGCGAAACGCATCCGCGTCCACCGCCAGCGGCGCACCGATCACCACGAGTGGCGCACCAAACTCCGGCGTGCGCACCGCCTGCTCGAGCGTGAGGCCGCCCACCGCCTGCACGGGCACGTTCACCGCCGCGACGACTTCGCGCAGCTGGTCCAGCGGGCTCGGCATCCGCCGCCCGGCCGCCGCGATGCCGCGCCGCTCGTCGTAGCCGATGTGGTGGATCACAAAATCACAGCCCAAGTCTTCGATGAAGCGCGCGCCCGCGACCATGTCGGGGCAGCCGAGGTTGTCGCCCATCACTTTCACGCCGCAGTCGCGGCCGGCTTTCACGACACATTTCAATGTTTCCTCATGCGCGCGCGCCATGACGACGACGTGGGTCGCACCCGCTTTCGCCATCATCTCGGCCTCAAGGTAGCCGCCGTCCATCGTCTTCAAATCCGCCACGATCGGCACGCCGGGAAACCGCTCCCGCAACGCACGCACGCCGTGCAGCCCCTCCGCTAAAATCAGCGGCGTCCCCGCCTCCAGCCAGTCCACGCCCGCGCGTCGGGCCATCGTCGCTGTCGCCAGCGCTTCCTTGATGTCGGTAAGGTCGAGGGAAATTTGAACAACGGGGTGCACTGGGGTATGTAAATCCTGTCGGGGCTCGTCGCCTAGCGTCAATCCCCACTCCACGTGATGACAGGACCATTATTCACAGCCTCGGTCATGCGCTGAAAAAATGATGACGCAAGCTCCGGTCCGTCCGCGCGCAGCGTTGTCCGGATTTTCCATCTCACGCACCGCACCGCCACGCTCGCCTCCCACCAAGTCACGGGCATCCCATGCGTAAAACCGGATTCCTTGGTGTTTCGTGGGTTTTTGTGACCATGATTTTGCCAATTGTGGTTTTCTACCGCGCAGCCACGTCACTTCCAGCCCAGGGCCACCGCCATCCTTCATGCGACTTTCCATCATCGTCACTGTTTTCAACACCGCCGACTATCTTGCCGCCTGCGTCCGGTCCGTGCTCGACCAGGCGTCACCGGATGCCGAGTTGATCCTGATCGACGATGGTTCCACGGATACCTCGTGGGCAGTGAGCCAGCGCCTGGCCGCCGCGGATGGGCGGGTGCGGCTCGCCCAACAGCCGAATCAGGGGCCGTCCGCCGCGCGTAACCACGGGCTCGCCCTGGCCACGGGCGACTATGTCACCTTTATCGACAGTGATGATACGCTGACGCCAGGAACCTTGGACCGGTGCGCGGCCCTGCTCGATGCCCAACAACCCGATATCCTGATCTACTCGATGCAGCATTATACGGAAGCCAGCCGCACGGGAAACGACCTCGTGGTCGCCGACACCGTGTATGCCTCCGCCGGCCCGCTGATCGAAGACCTGCTCGCCGGCCAGCGCCTGCTGCTCTACTCCGCCGCCAATAAATTTTACCGGCACCGTTTCCTCCGCCAGCATACCATCCAGTTCCCGCTGACAATGGATTTCGGCGAGGACAGATGGTTCAACAACGCCTGCCTGCGCCACGCCGGTGCGATAGTGACCTGCAGCCACATCGGTTACCGCTATCACCTCCGGTCCCGACCGAGTCTGAGTCGGAAATACCGCCGCGATCACTTCCGGACCCTGTTGGCCCTCCATCAGGATAAAAAGGAATTAATCGATCGCTTCGCCCGCCACCATCCGGCCCGCGACAGCTATCTGGCGCTCGACCTGATGTGGGAAATCATCACGGCCTGCGACCACCTGCGCCAGCATTGGAAAAACCTGGCGATCGCGGAACGCTACCGCGAAGTGCGCCAGCTCTGCCTCGCCGATCGCCCGGCGTATTTTGCCCAGGCACCCTGCCCCACGCTTTCCCGCAAGCTCCTGCGCTTTGCCCTGCAACACCGGCTCCCGCCGATACTCTACCCCATCCTCGCCTGCGGAGCCGATCGCTAGCGCAAACTCCTCAGGTGGTCACGGCAACCCCGTCCGTCGCACAGCAGCATCACCTGCTGCACGCCGGGATCCGGCGCGCCATTGCCTTCAATGAGCACCGGGCCGCCCGGCGTCAGCGCCACGTCCCAGCCGACGTAGCGGACTTCCGGCATGCCCCGGGCCGCCGCCTCCACCAGTTCCCGCGCCTCGGCGAGGAATGGCACGGTCACGGTGGCAAAATCCACCCCGGTGTCCGGATGCCGGCTCACCGGCGGACCCTCGTTATACCGGGCAGACCGCAACCGCCCGCTTTCCGGATCCACCATGGCGATGACCGTCTTGATGGCATCAATCCGCGCGCCGCCGCTGCCAAAACGCATGAGTGGCGGCAGCACGACCCGGGCCTCGCCACCGGTCAGCAGCGTGATCAGACGCAGCGTATTGATCGCATGCGGATACACCCGGTGCAGCGCCTCATGTTGCTGCAGAAATTCCTCGAGGATGAACATCTCCCGGTCCAGCAGCCGCCGATGCAGCGCCGCCAGCTCTTCCGCCGGATACGGCTGATCCAGCACTTCGATCCCCGCCCCCATGGCGAGATTGTAGGCCTTCGCCACGCGCACCGGATGCCGCTGCATGAAAGCGGAAAAATCCTCGAACGACACCCGGCGCAAATCCACATGCGCCCGCCCCAGGTATGGCGAGAACCGCTCCAGCAGCACGCCCTTGTCCCGCAACAGATACAGATTGGCCTCGATATTGAGCCGGCCGATCAACCGCACGTTGTCGAAGGTCGAATGCAGGCTGGCGATCTGCCTCCACGTCAACGTCAGCAGCTCGTAGCGGGCAAAATCGCCAAAATTGAAGCCGCGGAAAAGACCCCACGCGATCTTCGGCGCGAGCAGGGGCAGCGGCCGGTCGGCCTTGTGACCCAGGTCTTTGAAAAAAGCCCACCACCGCTTCACCTTGCCGGCCTTGAGCTTGTCCAGGAACGGACGAAAATAATTCATAAAGCCCGCGACCATTCCCCGGCGAGGCCGGCCAAGGCGGAAACCTTCGCCAGCTCGGCACCCACGATTTTCCGCCCCTCCGCACTTTCGTGCCAGCGATCGGGATGTGTGTTCGGACCATAGGCCGGGCAATACGAGACCCGCCAGCTGCTCCGGCCCTCCCACTCCTTCGCCAGCAGCGCGGCGGTGCGGCGCAGGTGGAATCCGCCGGTCACCACGCCGATGCTTAGTGCTTTTCGCTCCGCGCCCAATCGGGTCAGCAACGCCTTCGTATTGGTCAGGTTTTCCCGCGTATGATGCGAAGCCCGCTCTTCCAGGATTTGTTCCGGCGCGACGCCGCGCTGCCGCAGGTAATCGCGCATCCGCTCCGCTTCCGTGCGACCGGCGGCATCGAGCCCGCCACCGCTCACGATGAACCGGTGGGGCCCCTTCCCGTAGCGGTCGAGCGCCGCCTGCACGCGATATTCACAGCGCCGGCTGCCTAGGATCAGGCAATAATCCATGGCGGCGGGAACCGGATCGGCCGGCAGGAACAGGCATTCGGTGATCGCACGAATCTCGTCCACTCCGAGCGAATCGGCCCGCGTCCTTAGCTTTTGAATCAACGGGGTCGTTCCTCGCACATCCATAAATGACCACGGAGACAAAGTATTTATAAACCAACGACAACCGAAAACCCCGTCATTCTTCTCACCGCGCGGCTGCCGCTGAATACCACACAAGTCCGTTTTGTCCCATATCGTTTCCCCGGCGTATCGATTATGCTTTGCCGTCGGGAGGAAGCTGCAAAGGCTGCGTCACACCCAGCCCCGTCAATTTTTCCCACACCCATGTCTGCAACCAAGCTCGCCCTGATCCCCCAACCGCAACGCTGCACGCCCCTGGCCGCCGCCGCGTTCACGCTGACCTCCGGCACGGTCCTCGTCGCCAGCGGCCCGCTCGCCTCCGCGGCGCACATGCTCGCCGCGCGCCTGCGCATCGCGACCAGCTGGCCGCTGCCCGTCGTCGCCACCGCCCCCGCCGGCGATGCTCCGCGCATCGAGTTCCGCCTCGCGCCTGTGGCGCAGCCACTGGACGCGCCCTCCGTAGCTTTAGCGAAGGAGGGCTACACGCTCACTGTGAGCGCCGGACTCGTCACCATCACTGCCTCGGCGGCCGCCGGCGCATTTTACGCCGGACAAACTTTTCTCCAACTCCTTCCGCCCGCCGTCTTCGGCGCCAACCCGCGTCCCGAGGTCAAGTGGGAGGCACCCGCCATCGCGATCGAGGACGCTCCCCGCTTCGGCTGGCGCGGCATGATGATCGACAGCGCCCGCTATTATCAGCCGATCAGCTACCTCAAGCAGTTCATCGACGTGATGGCGCAGCATAAGCTCAACGTCTTCCACTGGCACCTCGTGGACGACCAGGGCTGGCGCCTCGAAATCAAAAAATACCCCAAGCTCACCTCGGTCGGCGGCAAACGCCCCGAGACCATCCGCGGCTGGGGCCCCAACCAACTCGGCGGCGACGGCACGCCGCACGAAGGTTTCTACACGCAGGACGAGGTCCGCGATCTCGTCGCCTACGCTGCCGCGCGTCACATCCAGATTCTCCCCGAGATCGAACTCCCCGGCCACGCCCAGGCCGCCGTCGCCGCGTATCCCGAACTCGGCCTGCTCACGCAGGCGAAGGGCGTCAGTTGCCAGTGGGGCATTCACGAAACCCTCTTCAACACCAAGCCCGCGACCTTCGCATTCCTGCAGGATGTGCTCACCGAGGTGATCGCGCTTTTCCCCTTCGAATACCTCCACATCGGCGGCGACGAGGCCGTGAAACAGCAATGGAAGGCCGACGCCGCCACGCAGGCGCACATGAAGCAGCTCGGCCTGCCCGACGAGGAGCACCTGCAGAGCTGGTTCATCCGCCAGATCGAGGCGTTTCTCCAAAAGAAAAACCGCCGCATGGTCGGCTGGGACGAAATCCTCGAGGGCGGTCTCGCCAAAAGCGCCACCGTCATGTCCTGGCGCGGCACCGAGGGCGGCATCGCCGCCGCCAAGCTCGGCAACGACGCCGTCATGTGCGCGAACCAGTTTCTCTATTTCAATTTCCACGAGACCGACACGCCGGAAACCGAGCCGCTCTCCTACCAGCTGCCGCTGCCGCTCGAAAAAGTTCACGGCTACGAACCCATCCCCGCCGAGCTCAACGCCGCCGAAGCCCGCCACATCATCGGCGTGCAGGGCCAGCTCTGGACCGAATACATCCCGACCCCGAGTCGCATGGATTACATGGCCTACCCGCGCACCTGCCTCCTCAGCGAGATTGCTTGGAGCGCCAAGGATCGCCCGGCCTTGGCTGATTTCGTCGGCCGTCTTCGCACGCATCTCCGCCGTCTCGACGCGCAGGATATCCGCTACCGCGCGCCGCTGGAATACCTGCGGGTCTAATCCCCGCACGCTATGAAGATCACCGCCTGCAAAACTTTCCTCGTCGAGGGTCTCAAATACAACTGGACCCTCTTCAAAATAGAAACGGATGCAGGCGTTCATGGCTGGGGCGAGGCCACCAACTGGCCCGGCTCCCCGCTGGTCGAGGCCGCGTGCCAGCACGTGGGCAACTTCATCCTCGGTCAGGATGCGCGGCGCATCGACTACCTGTGGACGAAGATCTACCGCGACATGCACTGGCTCGGTCAGGCCGGCCCGCTGCTCTCCGCCATCAGCGCCGTCGATCTCGCCCTCTGGGACATCAAGGGCAAGAGCCTCGGCGCTCCGGTCCATCAGCTGCTCGGCGGGCCTTACCGCCAGAAAATCCAGCTTTACGCCAACTACTGGTTCACCGGCGGCGGACACTCACCTGACGACTACGCCCGCCAGGCCAAAGCCACCGTCGCGAAAGGTTTCACCGCGCTGAAATTCGATCCGTTCGCCCACGTGAACTACGGTTACGGCGAAGACCTGAGCGACAACAACGCCCTCACCGAAAAACAGAAAAAACTCGCCGTTGATGTCGTCGCCGCCGTCGCCGCAGCCGTCGGCCCCGACGTCGCCATCGCGATCGAGACGCACGCCTTCCTCAACGGCCCGACCGCCGTCGAGATGGCGCACCGGCTCGCCCACCTGAATTTCAACTGCATGTGGTATGAAGAGCCCGCCCTCCCGGAGTTCCCCGACGCCATCGCCGACATTCGCCGCCAGATCCCGCTGCCTGTTTGCGTCGGCGAGCGCATACACTCGCGATTCATGTTGCGCGCCGTGCTCGAAAAACAGGCCGCCGACATCGTGATGCCCGACATCACCCGCTGTGGCGGCATCACCGAGATGCGCAAAATGGCCAATCTCGCCGAGGCCTACAACGTGCCCTTCGCCCCCCACAATCCCAACGGCCCGCTCTCGACGATCGCCTCCGCGCACACGATGGCGACGATCCCGAATTTTTTCCGCCAGGAATTCATGGTCAACGACGTCCCCTGGCGCGACACCTGCCTCTCGCATCCGCTACCCATCGAGCAGGGTTATTTCGTCCTACCCGACCGCCCCGGCCTCGGCTTCGACGTCAACGAGGCCGAACTCCTGCGCCACCCCGGCCTCCGCACCCAACCCGCCGGCCGCACCTTCTACGTGTGAAATCGCAAACATCACTGAAGGTAGAGCGCGCTTGCCCCCACCGACGGCCCAGTGGTCCGTCCCTACCTTAAAAACCCATCACTTCTTCTCCGAGTGCCTTTCTCCGTGCTCTCCGTGCCTCCGTGGCCAACAGCTTGACTTAAAAATGCCTCCCAAACCCAAAACCCTCTGGTCCGACGACACCGGCCTCTTCGCCCTCGCGCGCCGCGAGCTCTTCACCGCCGTCGTGGGCGACATCATGGACAAGCTCGGCGCCCAGCGACAGTTTCTCCCGCCGCAAATCCGCCCGTTGCGCGCTGACATGGTGACCATCGGCCGCGCGATGACCGTGCTGGAAGCCGACATCTTCGACGAAGCGCCCGCCACCGGCCGGAATCCGCTGCTCAAAAAACCCTTCGGCCTGATGCTCGAGGCGCTCGATGACCTGAAGCACAACGAAATCTACGTCTGCGCCGGCGCGTCGCCGACCTATGCGTTGTGGGGCGAGCTCATGAGCACCCGCGCCATGAAGTGCGGCGCCGTCGGCGCCATCGTCGATGGCTACTCGCGCGACACCCGCGGTATCCTCGCGCTCGATTTTCCGACATTCTCTTACGGTCCCTACGCGCAGGATCAGGCGCCGCGCGGCAAGGTCGTCGACTTTCGCGTGCCGCTGCAGATCGGCGACGCGCGAATCCAGCCCGGCGACATCCTGTTTGGCGACATCGACGGCGTCTGCGTCGTGCCCCGCACGCTTGAGCGCGAGGTCTTCACCCGCGCCCTCAAAAAAGCCCGCGGCGAGAAAGTCGTTCAAAAAGCCATCACCGGCGGCATGCGCGCGAAAACCGCCTTCCAAAAATACGGCATCATGTGATGTCCGCCCAGTAGCTACGAGCGTGAGCGAGTGGCCCGAACCTCTACTCGCTCACGCTCGTAGCTACCGAATTCATCCACGTTCCTAAACCCCGGCGGCATCAGCCGCCCCTCCGATCTCCCCGTGAAGGCCCTTGGCCGAAACCGCTCCCCAAGAATCGCCCCATTGGGCGATTCCCATTCGTGGTTAAAAAACTCCGTGCCTGCCATGCCCGCCACCCCCGCATGAAACTCGACGACGTCATCGCCACTCCGGCCTTCGCTGCGGACCCGTTTCCCGCCTATCGCGCGTTGCAGGAGCACGACCCCGTGCAGTGGTCCGCGACGTGGAACTGCTGGGTCGTCACGCGCTACGACGATGTGCGCACCTGCCTCCAGGACGCCAAACGCTTCTCCAATGTCGGCCGCATCACCGGCCTGCTGCACCGGCATTTCAATGCCACCCAGCTCGCCGCGTTGCAACCGCTCGTCGACCACTACTCGCACGGACTGATCAACGTCGACCCTCCCGACCACACGCGCATCCGCAAGCTGCTCCACGAGGCCTTCAAGCCCTCGACCATCGGCCGCCTCACCGGCCACGTGAAGGAGTTCGTCGACGATCTGCTTGCCGTCGCACTCGCACGCGGTCGCTTCGAGGTCGTCCACGATCTCGCCCACCCGCTGCCCGTCCATGTCATCGCCCGGTTGTTCGGCGTGGCGGTGACGGACGTGCCCCTCTTCACGCAATGGTCCGCCGGCATCGTCGCGTTCATGAAGTCGCCAACCCCGTCCTTCGAGACGTGCCTCCGCTCGCAGGCCGCGCTCTTGGAAATGCGGGCCTACCTGCGCGCTGGCATCGCCGCCCGCCGCGCCCAGCCCAGCGACGATGTGCTCTCGCTCATGGTTCGCGCCGAGGTCGAAGGCGACACGCTCACCGAGGACGAAATCCTTGGCACCTCCGTCACCATCCTGCTCGGCGGTCACGAAACGACCACGCGGCTCATGACCACCACGCTCCTCGAACTGCTGCGTCAGCCCGCGCAGCTCGAGCGGCTGCGACGCGAACCGGAGTTGATGGAAACCGCCGTCGAGGAATTTCTCCGCTACTGCGGTCCTTTTCACCGCGACCAGCGCGTTGTGCTCAACGACACCGAGATTGGCGGGCAACCCGTCAAAAAGGGCGAGTTCGTCCTCCTCATGCTCGCCGCCGCCAACCGCGACCCGCGCCAGTTTTCCGATCCCGATACACTCGATCTCGCCCGCAAGCCCAACCGCCACGTCGCCTTCGGCTTCGGCCCGCACATCTGCCTCGGCTCCCACCTCGCCCGCCTCGAAATGGCCGTCGCTCTCCGCACCTTGCTCGCCGCAGGTCAGGACTGGCGCGTCATCACCAATCCGGTCGAATGGGAATTTGGTTTCCTCCGTGGCCCAAAAAAACTCGAAATCACCTTCAATCCAGCCGCCCGCGAATAACGCGAATCCACGCGAATGAAATTCAACCACGTTGCGCAGTCTTCCCTACTCGCAGCCGTCCATTCGTGTGAATTCGTGTCCATTCGTGGTTAAAAAATTTCCTTTCCATGCCTCCCCTCGATCTCAACCGGGAAGTCCAGCGCACCAAGCCCGACTACATCGTCTATCAGCCACGCAGCATCGACGGTCCCGATCGCGACACGGGCAATGAACACTTCCTCGTCTTCCGCCATCCGACCGGCGACCTCATGGCGTTCTGGACCCAGGGCACCCACGAGGGCAAACCCGACCAGCACATTGTCTTCGCGCGCAGCGCCGACGACGGCCGCACCTGGAGCCGCCCCAGCCTGGTCGTCGGCCCTGACGCGCAGCACTACATGGCGCGCTTCGGCTTCCCCTTGGTCTCCACTTCGGGCCGCATCTACGTCCTCTACAATCGCTACATCGGCGTGCACGACTACGCGGCTTCTGTCACCGGCGTGCTCGGCGCCGTTTACAGCGACGATCAGGGCCGCACCTGGTCGCCAGAGCAGATCGTCCCCACACCTCGCACGCGCTGGGATAGCCCCGATCCCAAAATCCCCGGCAACTGCATCGTCTGGCAAAATCCTCTGCGCCTCTTCGGTGGCCCCTATTACGTCGGCCTCACGCGCTGGCTGAGTCCCGCCGTCTCCGGCCCGAGCAAGCTTCCCGTGTGGTGGTCGGACTCCTCCGTCGTCGAGTTCATGCGCTTCGACAACCTCGACGCCAACCCTGAGCCGCGCGACCTCCGCATCAGTTACTTTGCTCACGACGGTGCCGCGCTGCGCTACGGCCACATCGGTCACCCCGAGGTGAGCGTCCTGCAGGAGCCGGGCATCGTGCCGCTCCCCGACGGCCGGCTCTTCTGTGTGATGCGCACCAACGCCGGGCACCCCGTCTGGTCCGAGTCAACCGACCGCGGCGAGACCTGGTCAGCCCCCGTGCCGCTGCGCCAGACCGACACCAGCCTACCGCTGCTTCACCCGTGCAGCCCCTGCCCCATCTACGAGGTCGCGCCCGGCGAATACATTTTCCTCTACCACAACCACGACGGCCACTTCGGCGGCTGGGGTCCGATGGACTGCAGCCTCCACCGCCGCCCCATCTGGCTCCTTCGCGGCCAATTTCGTCCCGGCGCCAAACAGCCCGTGTGGTTCTCCGAGCCGCAATTCCTCATGGACAACGACGGCGTCTCACTCCGCCGGACCGACCTCGCAATGTATTCGAGTCTCACGGCGACCGCCGACGGTCACATCCTGTGGTATCCCGACCGCAAATTCTTCCTCCTCGGCAAACGGATAACACGTGCAATGCTCGCCGAAATCTCAGTGCCCGTGTAGTCAACTGCCGTTTTCCTGGCGCACTTCAGACCTGAAACTATTTCCTTCGTTCTGCTTTAGCTCTTCCGTGAGCATTTGCTGATACCAACGCTCTCCCAAATAATCGGGATTCTTTCTCACACGTTGCACCAATTCTGCAAGGGTGAGTTCTTCAACTATGCAACCACCAGCTGCTACTTCCAGGGGTGTTTTATCATTTTCCAGCGAACTTAAGGATATGTCTTTTAATTTCTTGTCGCCCCCAAGCACGAGATAAGCGGCCATCACCCGAACAACCGGGCTCTTATCTTTCAGCATCAGTGCGACATCTTCCGCACTGGCTTGGTGGCGGAAATACGGAATGAGTAGAAAAAACTCACCCGGTCCACCTGCGTAACCAACCGAGGAACCGCCGATAAAAGGCTTAGGAGCAAGGGGCTTTCCGGATTCATCCATGATAATCATCGTTCCTGTGCTGCGACGGAGCTGCTCAAGAACGTAAAGCACTGATGGAGAATACCCGGTGGACTTCGCAGCAAAGACTGCGCCGGCAAAGAGAAAATACGTGATGAGCAAGACTCTCTTCATGGCTAACGATGAGCTGGGCCGTGCACACAACGAGCGGCGGACGGAGGTTGGAGCGGGGTTATCATGATCGAAAAAGGACGGATGGTGAGCGTTTGCTGTAGTGGTGGACGCCTTTTAGAGATACGCGGGGCCAATCACTTTTCTGCGAACACCAAAGAAACTGGTTTCTTCTGAACGCTCGATGACATCGAAATGCTTGCGAAGAAACGAGTGGTCGATGGTCCAGTCATACTCCCCTTTCTGATTCACGAGCCAAATGCAGTCGAGACCATCCTGGCGGCTGTAATAGCCGATTCTTCTCTGCTCGCCGATTTCGTGCCCCTGCTTGCGAGCATGCGGCCAGAGCTTCTTCAAGACGACTACGCTTAGAGGAGGGACGGGGTTCTTCATCTTCCAGCGATCAGAGTTAGTCGGCTTCAGACAAAAGCGTAAATTGCCGGGGGCATACTGGCAGGACATGATGTAACCCATTTGAGCACAAGCGCACTTTTCTGAACTTACGCTTTACACGGGTGCGAGTCGAACCGGCAAAAGCGTAAGCTATGGCACGGCTTAACGGATCATAATCGTAGGGCCGGCGAAGACCGGCCCTAATTCCACTTCATCGCAGCCAGTCGTGCCGCGCTACACCTCGCGGCCACGGCAGCTCTCCCTAGGCCGCGGGATATTCGTGGACGAGGTAATGCCGGCGCGGTTCGTCTTCTTCAAATTGGCAATAGCGCTCGCAGGCCTCGAGCCAGCAGTTGTCGTTCCAGTCGTCGCAGACTCGGCTGACTTCGCCGCTGACGGTGTAGCGACCGTTGCCGATCCGGATGCCCGTGCCTTCTTCCGCCCAGAATTGGTGGATGGTGCGCGGCGGGATGCACAGGCTCTGGCCGGGCTCGAGCCGGAGGATATCGCCGGGATTGAGCTGACGCGTCACGCCGTCGACCTGCATTGTGAACTTCACGTCGGAGCACTGGCCGTCCGCCGTTGCCTTGTAGAGCCGCACGAGGATGTGGCCACCGCCGCGATTGATGATGTCCTCCATCTTGTGGCGGTGAAAATGCAGGGGCGGCTTCTGGTTCTCCGGGTCGAGGATCAGTTTCTCCGCGTAATCCTTCCCAGTGGGAAATTTGGGCGAGCCGTTGCGCAGCGTGAACAGCGTGCGCCCGGTCTGCGCAAAGCTACCCTGGCCGAAATCGGTCACATCCCAGCCCAGCATCGCCTTGCGGATCTCGTCGGCCTCCGGGCCCTTGGTTTTCCAGTCGTCCACCGTCCAGAAGGCGAATGGCGGCAGTTTGAAGCCGACGGCGGCAAATGCCTCCTTGGCGAGTTCGATGGTCTGGTTGGCGGTCGATCGTTTCATGAAATAGGTCAGTCGTGTGGCTTGACGGCGGTCTTCGTTTCATCCGCTGGCAGCGCGGCCAGCAGCGCGCGCACGGTGTAGGCGCGCGGGTCGCTCGGAAATTCCTTCAAAAACAGTTCGTAGTGCGTCCGCGCCACCGCGGGCCGACCCTGCTCGGCCGCGAGCTGGCCGATGCTCACCTGCAAATCGCTCCAAGCCTCGCGGCGCGTCACGCCGAGCGCGTCTACTTGCAGCAAGTGCTCCAGCGCCTGCGCCTCGGCTCCGCCCAAATGCAAATAGCCGCGAGCGGCCACT
Organism: uncultured Opitutaceae bacterium; assembly: GCA_964525935.1. GTDB lineage: Bacteria > Verrucomicrobiota > Verrucomicrobiia > Opitutales > Opitutaceae > UBA2377. The sequence continues at coordinate 161,988 of CAZGJZ010000007.1, forward strand.
TGGTGAAAATGACTCCGCACCACCTGGTCGGTGATCGCGCCGGCTTCGCGCTCGAGCGCCGCGCACTGCGTAAGCACGGTCGCACGCGGCTCATCCGCATAAATTGCAATCAACAGCCGGTGCACCAGCGCCCGCTGGCCGTAGCTCTCGGCCGGGTAGTCGCGCCAGAGTTGTTCGTAAAGTTTCAGTCCCCCCGCGGGGTCGTCGTGCGCCCGGAGGGTTTCCGCCCGGGCCCAAAAATACAGGCTCCGTGCCCGCACTGCGGGCGTGCCGCCGTCGCGCGCGAGCGCGGACAGCAATTTCTCCGCCTCAGCCATGTCGGCCGCCGTGCGTGGCTGGCGGTTGAACAACAGCAGCGCGCGCGTGAATCGCGCCTCTTCATCTGGCGTGCCCGGCACGATCTCCGCCGCTTCCGTGAAGCGCCCTTGCACGCCCAGGCGCCAGGCTTCCTCCAGCTTCTCCGCCGCCGGTTCGTAGGCCGGCGCGCTCAACGCACCAGCGAGCCACGCCAGCATCAGCCAGCCGGACGGCACGCGATGGGTCAGCGATAGGCGCATAAATGGTTTCGGTCACAAGGCGTCATGGCACGCAAGCGGCAAACGGATAAAAAGACCGGGCGGGCACGCCCTCGCGTGCGCCGCCCGGTAGTCGATCCATACCCCACTCGCTTAGAACTTCCTGGCCACCGTGAAGTAGGCCGTCCGCGGTGCATCCACCGTATTGCTGGCGGCGGCGATGGCCGCCTGCACGAAGATCACGTCGGTCAGGTTCTCCACGGTGAAACCGAAGGTCCAATCCTTCCAACGGTAGTCCGCGCCCACATCGTAGCGGGTGGCGCCGGGCACGCGGTAGGTGTTCTGCGCGATGCCCCAGGCCGAAGTCTGGTAGACCACGCCCGCCCGCACGCTGAAGCCGGCCTCCTTCGTGTCCGTGAAGTCGTAACGCGTGAATAACTGGAATTTATGCCGCGGCACACCGCGTTGTTCGCCATCCAGGCCACCCGGGCGGACGCCCGGCACCTTCACCTTCAGGTTGGTGTAGCCGCCGTAGACCATCAGTTGCTTGGTCAGGTCGCCCGCCCACTCGATTTCAAAACCGTCGGCCGTGACGCCCTGGTCGATGATGCGATACGAACCGCCCGGCGCGCTCAGGTCCGTCTGCGGCCGCACGAAGTCGCTTTGCACGATTTTGAATTTCGCGAAGTTCAGGACGAAATTTCCACCAAAGAAATTCGTCTTGATGCCATACTCCCGGTTCGTGGTGACTGGCTCGATGGTGACCAGCTTTTGCAGCGGGTCGGTCGTCGGAATGCCCGGGTAAATCGGAATCGTGGTCTGCGCCGCGCCGGCCTCGCTGTCGACGGCGTAGATGGCCATCCAGGACAGCGGCTTGACCGTGATGCCGATCAGCGGGCTTTCCACCGTCGGCGTCTTGACCGTGCTGGTCGTGGTGTTGTTCAGGTGGTTCACCGTCTTGGACGGCTTGTTGTAATCCCGCCGCAGGCCGCCGGTCAGGATAATGCGGTCCTTGAAGGCCGAGACTTGGCCGTTGGCAAAAATGCCCACCGAGCCGGTTTCGCCGCTGGAGTTGTTCGTCGTGGCCAGCGGGGTGACCGCCGGCAGACCATACACCGGATGAATCAGATTCATCGGCTGCAGCGTGCCACCGGACTGGCGCAGGTCGTATTCGACATCGCCGACATCATAGCCGGCCAGGAAAACAAACCCGAATTTGTTATTGTCGAACTGCTTCTTCAGCGCGAGATCGCCCTGGAGGCGCACGCCGCGCTCGTCCTGCCAGCGATTGGTGCTGGTGCGCTTGGTGAAGATCTCGCCGTTGGCGTCGTAGAACAGCGTGTTGTCCGCCGAGGCCCAATAGTGGTCGTCGATAAACTGATACCACATGGCCGACTGCCGGACCGAGAAGACCTCGTTGAACGCATGGCTGAGCGTGGCGAACACGGCCGTGACCTTGTGCTTCCAATGCATGCCCGGTTCACCGCTGGTATTGAGCGTGAGCGGCGCCCACTGTCCGGTTTGCACCTTGGGCGTCACGCCCACGGGCAGCACCGTGGAAAACGGCGCGCCGGGCTCGACCGGCGCCAGATACACGGCGCCAAAGCCGGCGGGAAAATCGGCATCCAGCAATTCCACTTCGACGAGCAACTGGGTCTTCGAGGTGATCTCCCACTGGAAGGAGGGATAAATCACCGTCTTGCCGTTGTGATCCTCATCCCGGTGGGTGTCGGACTCCGTGGCGGAAGCAATCAGGCGAAACGCCATGTCGTCGCGGCCGGGGATCGGTCCGGTGGTGTCAACCGTCGCGCGGTAGAAGCCATAGGAACCAATCGTGCCGATGACCGAGGTGGCCGGCTTGTAGAGCGGACGCTTGGTGATGAAATTGACAAAACCGCCCGACTCCGACGAACCCGCGATGGAAGCTGACGGGCCTTTGATGATTTCGACGCGGTCGATATTGGCGATGTCGGTCGAAATGCGCGGCATGAAAAATCCGTTGCGGTAGCGGTTACCGACAATGAAGCCGCGCACGATCGTGGCGTCGGGCGCATTCTGGCGCGGTGTGACACCCACGGTGTAGCGCACCGCCTGGTCCAGCCCGTAAGCGCCGATGTCCTTCATCAGGTTCGCATTGATCACGCTGATCGACTGCGGCACGTTTTCCGCCGGCGTGTTGAGGCGCGTGGCCGAGGCGAGGTTGGACGCGCCGTAACCCTGGCCCTTCGTGTCTTCGACGGTGAACACATTGAGGGTGACGACCTTTTCCTCTTTCTCGTCTTCGCGGAGTTTGCTCGCGTCGGTCGGCGCGGCCTGCTGCGCGTGCAAATTTAAACTCAGGCCTAGGCACGCGAAGGTGATGCGTAACAGTCGGCACCGGCTCGCGGATAAGGTGAACAGCTTGGAGTATTTCATGGTGTGGGTTGGGGCTGGCCGCCCACGGCGCCACGGCCGCGTGCGGGTGAACGGATAATAAACGAGCCACGCCGCAGCCGCTATAGGACAAAGCGGACTTCAATGGCACACAGGAAGGACGCGGGCGTTTGCTGTCGCAGGCGGATCCGCGGGGCGCTCCCGCGAGGCCTCCAAACTTGCCATCGTCGCCGCATTGGCGTTGGGTTTTCCCGTATTCCACCCCCCCATGAAAAACCTAATCAAAATCCTCACGTTAATTGGTCTCTTCGCGGCCTCAGCGTCCGCTCAGTTCGTAAACTTCGCCGATAACGGCAGCCCCGCCAACCTTTCGGCCTTCTTCTATCTCGGCGGAGATACCGGCACCAATTATGTCGTGGCTCCCTCGGGCGCCGTCGGCGCGCTCGACAATGATAATCAGATCATGTTCAGCGGCTATGTGCCCGTGGCTCCTCCGGCTTCCCCCACCAGCGTGCCTTTCGCTTTCTGGATTCATGATGACGGTTACGTCACCGCCAATTTCTTGAATCATCAGGCGCAGTTCAGCATGCAGAATGTCAGTGACGATCCGTTGCCGGTCGCAGCTAACAGCGTCCTGTTCGGGGTTAGCGGGCTGTTCGCGGCGGACTCCGGCTTGGTGCTGACTCCGACCTTCAATTTCGTCTCGGGCGATACGGATCTCACCAGCAATTTCAGCAGTAATTATGATGCCGGCACCGGCACATTCACCTTCTTCAATACGGGCGCTTTTTCGGTCCCGAATGGAATGAACCTCACCTTCACGGGCACCTTCACCACCTCAGCCGTGCCTGAACCCTCCACCTACGCCGCCATCGCCGGCGCACTCGCCTTGGGCTGGGTCGCCTGGCGACGCAGGCAGCGCGTGTGAGTCTGCCCTGGCCCCGCTCTCCCAAGACCCGCCTGATCAGCGGGTCTTTTTTTGGGTATTCACCGGCCGCTTACTCCGGCCTCGGAAACTGGCTTGAGATTATTTCCCGCCGAGCGCCGCGCGAATCACCGGCTCCATCGCATCCGCCATGCGCAGAAAACCAAGGTCGTTGGCGTGCGCGTTGTCGGTCGATCCCTCGGAATCCGTGCCATACAGCGTCGCGCCATAAACATAGTGCAGCGCCGGCACGCCCGCGCGCTGGAGCGTTTCGAACGCCTCGCGCAGCGCCGCGTTGTTCTCGCGGTTATAGTCCGCCTTGGCCGGCACGATCCACGCATTCGGAAAGCCGCGGTCCTCAACCAGCACGATGGGCGTGTCGGGCCGCGCCGCGCGCAGTTGCTGCACGAGCGGAATGCACCGCGCGCGAATCTGCGCCGGCTGCATGTTGCCCGAGCATTCGATGACGTAGACCGCCGCCTCCACTTGCGTCAGAAATCGCCCGATGACCGGGTCCATTTTGCCCGTGCCGGAAAACCCGAGGTTCAACACCGGCCGGTCGAGCCGGCGACCAAGGATCGACGTGTGGCAAATGCCCGGCCGCGACGCGACGCCACCTTGCGTGATTGAGGTGCCGTAAAACACCACGGGCCGCGGGCGCGGCGCGAGTCCCTCGAAGCTCGCGCCCTTGGGCACGCCGATCTCGAGAAACTCCAGGCCATTATAGAGCGGGAGATAGAGGGCGTATTCACGCGTGCCCGGTGCGAGGCCGCCGATGATCTCGCTGTCCACGTCCTGCGCCTTTGGCTTGTTACCCTGCACGTAGCGCCAGCCGCCCGCCGCATCGCGCGCATAAAGGTCCACGCCGCTCACTCCGGTCGCCGGCATGTGCGGCAACGCGAGCTCCGGGTTCGTCAACCGATAGCGCGCATGAAAGGCCGTCGCATCCGAGCGAAACCGCACCAACATGCCCGCACTGCAGCGGCTCAGATCCCACACGCTGAATTTGCCAAAAAAATCGAGTAGCTGGCTCGTCTCCGCCTGCGCCGCCACCGGCAGGCGGTCGAAATAGCGGAGTCGTTTCTGGTCTTCCCACGCGCGGCCCTCGACGCCCCAGCGCGTGACATCGTGCCAGACGAGTTCGGTCGCCGGCGCAGTTTCAACGGGCACGGCCGCGGGATCGGGTTTTTCCATGGGGATAGAAATAAGTGGGGATCGATTTCAGCCGCGGCGCGGCAGCACCGGGGTCATTTCATCGATAACCGCCGCCGGAATCTCATCGAGCAGGATGTGCTCCTTCTGGAGCCCGTATTGCACAAAGTGCCGGCCGGCCGCGGCGAGGTATTGCGGCATCGCGATGCCGGTGCAGGTCGAGGCGCGAAAGCCGTCCGCCGGCTCGCGATCATCCACCTCGGCCAGCACGCGCGGCGTGCCAAACAGCAGGCCGCCGTTGCGCTCCTCGCCCGGCAATTCGCAGCCGATGGCAAACCACTGCGGGTTGCGCGTGCGGTTCGCGCCGTCCCAGACGTGCGCGGCGCCGTTGCGCGTGCCGTCGTTGTTGGTGAAGAGCAAAATGAAGCGTCCATCCGGCAGCCGCGCGATCGGGCACATGGTGTGCGGATGTTCGATCAGCGCGCCGCCGGGGCCGTAACGCAACAGCTCCGGCGGCGACCAGCTGCGACCGCCATCGCGCGACACCGCGAAACCCGGCGCACCGAGATACGTGCGCATCACGCACAACCAGCGTCCGTCCGCCAGGGCGACGACGGTCGGCTCCTGCGTGTTGCCCGCCAGCGAGGTCGGTTGCCCGCCAAAGGCGGCCGCCAGCCGGCGCACCGCGGCGTTGGCTCCGTGTTGCAGCACGTCCATCGCCAGGCCGCGCGTCCCCGGCGGGAGCACGCCAAAGCGCAACTTCGCCGGATCGCGCTCCGTGAGCAGGTTCTCGCACTCGATCATCGACGACTCCGCGCAATAAAGCTGCCACGCCCGCCGCGTCGCACCGTTGCGCTGGCCCTGCGTGAAGGGCAGCACGACCCGCCCGTCCGGCATCACTTGCGGCGGGTGGTTGAGATGCCCGTGCACCCGGTCGGGAAACAAACTGATATCGCGATCAAAGACCGCGATCTGCCGGATCTCCGACCACGTTTCGCCCGTGTCATCCGAATACATGAAGCCAAACTTCCCGGCATCCGCCTCCGGACTGTTTGGCGCGATCGCCCCGCCGTGCTGCCGGCCTTCGTGGAGAAAAAGATAAATGCGCCCCGTCGCGGGCACCGCAAACGGACAGCCGTAGGAACGGCGGAATTGCGGCGTCGACGCCGTGATTGTCCGGGGTTCGCTCCACGTGCGGCCCAAGTCGCGGCTCCGCGCCCACACGATGTGCTCGTCGAGTGCGCCCTCGCGCGATCCCTGGCTCCACGTGATGAACCAGCTGCCGTCCGGCAAAATGACCATGCAGCCGGACTCGTTTTTGCGGATCGACGCCATCGCCGGCGGCAGATCGTGGCCCGACATCGGCGGGTGCCGGTAGATGTCCGCATAGGCGAACGGTCGCGACTTCATGCCCTCCATCCAATGGGTCTGACTCATGGGCGAAGCCCTCGTGCCTCGGGGGCGTTGCTCGAAATGGTGCGCGTCATTGGCCGGCATTTTCAATCCCATCCCTCCGACCGGCAAAACTTTAAAACGGACATCGAAAGGCAAATCAGGACATCCGCCCCGCGCCCGCCGCTTCCCTCGATAAAATTGCATTTTTAACCGCCGGATTCGGCCCGCATGGGACAATCAGGACATTGGCAGGAAGGAAGTGACCGAAGCTTGCAGGCGGTCGCAGCCGGGTCTTGCGTGGGCTCAGGAGCAACCATCCCATGCCCGCCGCCATCACCCCAGCCTCCCGCGCCGAGACGCCTGATTTTCTCCGCTGCAACCAGCTGCTCACGCAATATCTCGACGGCGCCTCCGCGTGGGTCCTCTGCGGCCTGCACTGGAGCATCCAGCAATTTCATTACTGCTGCCCGGTCGAGCCCGACTACGGCACCAGCCCGCATCAGCACGAGTTTCTGGAGATCAACCTGCTCTGCAAAGGCCGCGTGCAATTCGGCACGCCCGAGCACGAGGTGGAGCTCGGCCCCGGCGAGGTCTATTTTATGCCGCCGGGTCGCACGCACACGTGGAAGACCGTCAAGGCGCCCCTGACCATCGCCGGTTTTCACATCCGCGTGAGCGCCCTCGACAAATCCGGCCACGAATTGCTCAAGGTGCTTAACGCCCGCGCCGACGCCGGGGAGTTCAGCATCGGCCGCAACGCAGAGCACTCACACATTCACCAGAGCATCTGGAAACTGCTCCACCAGGATCCGCCGAGCCCGCTGCTCTCCGAAAAACTTCGCGCCCTGATCCAGTTGTTCATGCAGGAGCTGATCGAGCGCGCCGTGCCGGCCTCGCTGTTCTCCGCTCCCGCCGTGGCGCCCACCATCGGGCCCGACACGGTCGCGAGTTCGAAATACCAGCAGATCGTCGATTTCGTGGACCAAAACATCCACCAGCCGATCCAGCTCGAGGACATCGCCAGCCACTTCCGCTACAGCGTGCGCCATGTCGCCCGCCTGTTTCACAAGGAGAGCGGCGTCGCCCTCGGGCAGTATATTCTCCAGCGCAAGCTCCGCGCCGCCCAGCGCCTGCTCGCGACCACCGACTATCCGGTGAAAACCATCGCCCTCGACCTCGGCTACACCGACGTGGGCTATTTCTGCCGCCTCTTCCGCACCCACATGATGGGCACGCCCAACGGCTACCGCACGAGCATGCTCGTCGGGCGCACCTCCTCGCCCACCGCGCCGGGCGGTCACCACAGTTTCCGCGGATTCTTCCGGGGCAACGGTCCCGGTCCCAATCCGCCCGCTCGCCTCGCGAGCTGACGCCCCGGAGCAAATCTGCCGGTGACCCTGAAACCGCGCCTCATCCTCGGCCTCGCGGCGCTGGCCCTCACCGCCGGGCTGGTATCCTGGCAATTTTCGCGCCGTCCGTCCTGGGCCGGCAGCGAATCCGCCGAGGTCGTGCGCATCGGCCACGTTTTCCTCGAAACCCAAAGTGCCGTCGACGCCCTCGCCCGCGCCTACGAGGAGGAATGCCGCCAGCGCGGCGAAAACGTGCGCATCGTCCAGATCGCCGTGCCGCACCGGCTCTACGCGAGTTGGTTCAGCACGCAGCTGCTCAGCCACGACACGCCCGAACTGCTGGCCATCCACGCCGGCAGCACCAACGAGCGGCTCGCGCGCTACTTCGAGCCGCTCGGCGCCGAGCTCGCCCTGCCCAATCGCTACAACACCGGCACCGCCCTCGCCGGCCAGCCGTGGCGCAACACCTTCCCCGCCGGCCTGCGCAGCTCTTACAACGACACGCTGCTCGATTACTACAGCGTGCCGTTCACCCACACCACCACGCGTCTGCTGGTGAACCTGGAAATCTATCGCGAGATTTTCGACGACGCCCCCTGGCCACAAACTTACGAGGGCTTCGTCGCCCTCTGCCGCGCTACCCAGGCCTACGCCGCGCGCACCGGCCGCGTCGTTCACCCGATCGCCAGCTCGCTGTTTCACGCGCCGGTATTTTTCCGTCTCGCCGGCCGCACGCAGACCGGCCGGCTCGCGATGCAGTTCAACACCACGCGCACGCTGCGTTTCTCGAATACCGAGCAAAGCCTGGCGTGGCTCACCGGCGCTTACAGCCTCTCGACCCCGGAGGTCCGCGACATGATGGCCGTGACCCACGAACTCTCCGGCCTCATGCAACCCGGCTTCACCCAGCTCAGCCGCGAGGATGCCGACATGTATTTCACGCAAGGCCACGCGCTGACGCTGCCGAGTTTCAGCAATTCCGACCAAACCGTCCGCCAGCAGATCAAGTTCCCGCTCGGCGTCGTGCGCATCCCCGCCCCGCTCCCGGCCACGCCCCGCTTCGGTCGCAACGTCCTCGGCCCGTCCGAGGACAAAAGCTACACCTCCAACTTCGAGATCGGCCTGGCCACCAACAGCCGCAACCGCGCCCGCGCGCTCGACTTCCTGAAATTCGCCACCAGCCAGCGCGGCAACCGCATCTTCGCGCAGGTTTCGCATTGGACGCCCTCCGTCGCCGGCGTCGAGCCGCACCCCAATCTGGTGCCCTATCTCGCCGACCCCAACGGCGGCTACCAACTCGGCTTCGATCTCTCGTGCTACGACACCAACCGCACCGGCGAAATCGCCCGCGTGGACCAAGCCAACTACTACATGCTGGCCGATCCCCGCCCCGGCGCGGAGGACCGCTTTGTTGAAAAAATCTCCCCGGCTTACGCAACCGCGATGCGCACCGACCTCGCCCGCGACATCAAGGCCCGCGAAGACCTCGTGCAGCGCAACGAAACTCTCATCGCCCTGTTCGACCGCCTCGCCGCTACCGACGCGGCCGATACGGCAACGAGTGCCACCCGCCGCGATGCGCTCTGGGAAGCCAGCCTCGAACAGGAAGCCACCGCCCGCCTGATCCGCCGCACCTTGCGTCAGCACCAGACGCCAAAATTGTAAGTGGATAAAAGTAGCGGCGGGTCTCTGACCCGCCGTCGAACTGGATTTCGACCAAACCAAGCAGGTCAAAGACCTGCTCCTACCTAAAACTCCCGCCGCTCCAGCCGTCCGGGTCGTATTGCGAACCCGCGCCCTGCTCATTGTAGACCCGTCCCCCCCGGCGGGTTTCGGACCCGGCCACCGGCCGGGCCTACAAGCAACGCCTCGCTCCCCTCAGGTTGCCAGCGACTTTGCCCACCGCTCCCGCTCTGCTTCCAACACACCGAACCCCTGCTCCCGCGCATACTTGATGAGCTTAACCGTGCTGTGCAGGTTGAGTTTAACCATGATGTTGCGCCGATGAGTCTCGGCGGTGTTCGCCGTCAGGGAGAGTTGCGCCGCGATCTCGTCATCCGAAAATGAATTGGCGATCAGGGTGAGCACCTCGCGCTCGCGCTCTGATAGCAGCTTGTCAAACGCCTGCGGATTCTCGTGCCGCGCAGCCAGCGCCTGCCAGTAGCACGGCGAAAAATACGGCCGGCCGGCAAATATCTCCGCCAAGGCCTGGGCAAAGACACTCGCGCCCCCCCAGATTCTTATAAATGAACCCGTTGAAATGCGCCGCCTTGATGCGCAACGCCGTCAGCATGTTGTCGTAGGAGGACACCGCTACCCAGCGCATGGCCGGCAGCTCGGCCGTCAGTTCGGCCTTGAGGGTAAATCCCGTGCCATCCGGCAAGCTGAGGTCCAGTAGCACCAGGTCGGGCTTGGTTTCCCGGATGACGGACCGACCGGTGGCGACATCGCGAGCCTCACCCACCACCGTTTTATGCAGCACAACCTCGCAAATCGCACGCATGTGCTCACGCAAGAGATCAGTGTCTTCGACGATGACAATTCTCACAGTTTCCGGGGGTGGGAAACTTCCAGCCTGCTTCCCCTTCGCCCGGAATCAATTAAGATTTAACCCAGGCCAAGCCACCAAGCTGGTTTCCTTCCACTTGCACCCGGCTTGAAGCAACCCGGGCAAAGCGCTTTGGTTTTCACGACATAGCTTGGGCAGTCGCATCCCTACTTCAGTTCGGGTCGGGCACATCGTTGATGAAAGAGGCAACGGGTGCTTCACCGGTTGACCAAGGAGAAGCGTCACGAGGCGGGCACCTGTCCTTCGTAGCCTTGGCGAAGGAGGACGGCGTTGGGGTGTTCAGTCTGATGTAAGCGAAGCTTCCTTCGAAGAATGAAGGGTTGATAGCTGAGAAGCCGGCCAAGCGACAAAATCCTCACCAATTGGCATGCTGGTCTTCACCGTGCTTTGGTTGGCTTGTGGGGTTCACTTGTCGAGACGTGAGGTGTTCCGCCTGTTCCGATAATGCCTGCTGCAATCAGCCCGAGCGACAACGCGACCACTAGCCAAAGCAATTTGGAAGGGACATTATTTCTACAATACTGCACCATCGATTGACTCATGATCTCACGGATTGCCGTGTGATTTCCGCTGACCTTCCGTCGCTTCCAAATTGCGGAAACAAGCGCATAAAGTATTGTAACTGCCCACAGCAACAGGACGGACGTGACCGCAAAATTGAGGGTGATCATTGAGATAAAGGAAAGAAAAGAAAAGGGGTCAGGCTGCGGATATAGAAAAGAAAAGGGGTCAGGCTGCGGATATTGATGTGATTGTTTTCCATAGCTTGTCTATGGCGAGATATTCACGGCGATAGGTGGTAAGGTTCCGACTGAATGCCGCCGGTGCCCCAAGATGCAATCGTTGGCTCAACCAGTTGTTGCCAGCCTGTGTCCGGGTTTTCATCCAAACGGCCACGGCTAGCTTCCAGCGGGCCGATTTGGCCTCCGCGGCGGCATCTGTCGTGGTTTTGCCGACGGCGTCCAGCACCCGCTGAAGATTTTCAATCCAGGCCGCCTCCTGCAATTCCCGGCGTCCGTCCTGGGTCCAAGCGCGGGCGTCTGCGCTCATCGCATGCTCGGTGCGCAGGGCGGACTTGAATCCCGCCGTGCCCAAGGCCCAGCCGCGACTCAGGTTGACATACGCCTTTGACTTGCCCGCCGGGCCTGCCTCCGCCTGCCAGGCGAGATAATCACCGTAACTTCGCCAGCCGGCCGCCGTGTCGGTCAATCCACCAGCCATCGCCAGGGTGTCTGCCGGCTGAAAGGCCGACGGCCTGCTCTTCGGGCGCCACAGATGCCAATAGCTGCTGTGGCGATAATCCCGCAGCTTGATCGCGTCCACCAAACCCGCCCGCACGGGATTGAGATGAATGTAGTGACACACTTGGGCCAACGCCTCGCCCTCCTCCACCACCAGCGCTTTGTAACGCCCTTGAAACAGATGGCCTCGTTCGCCCCGCAGCCGGTTGAACCGGTTGGCAAAGGTCGCCTGCAACCAGTGCATCCCGGCCACGAGATTGCCCGCCGGGGTTTCCACCGCCAGATGGTAATGGTTGCTCATCAGCACATACGCGTGCAGCACCCAATCCGACTTGCTGCAGGCCTCAAACAGGCACGCCTCAAAGGCTGCTTTCGTCCCTTCCGTCCGAAAGATATCCGCCCGATAGTTTCCGCGATTGATCACATGGTAACACGCCCCGGGGTATTCCAATCGCAGCTTGCGCGGCATGCCCTCGATCCTGTTTCAGCTCATTTCTTCGTCAATATCAATATCCGCAGCCTGACCCCTTTTCAGTTTCCCAGCGCTTTGTAACGCCCTTGAAACAGATGGCCTCGTTCGCCCCGCAGCCGGTTGAACCGGTTGGCAAAGGTCGCCTGCAACCAGTGCATCCCGGCCACGAGATTGCCCGCCGGGGTTTCCACCGCCAGATGGTAATGGTTGCTCATCAGCACATACGCGTGCAGCACCCAATCCGACTTGCTGCAGGCCTCAAACAGGCACGCCTCAAAGGCTGCTTTCGTCCCTTCCGTCCGAAAGATATCCGCCCGATAGTTTCCGCGATTGATCACATGGTAACACGCCCCGGGGTATTCCAATCGCAGCTTGCGCGGCATGCCCTCGATCCTGTTTCAGCTCATTTCTTCGTCAATATCAATATCCGCAGCCTGACCCCTTTTCAGTTTCCTTTCTTCGTCAATATCAATATCCGCAGCCTGACCCCTTTCGGTCCCGCATTTCTTCGTCAATATCAATATCCGCAGCCTGACCCCTTTCGGTCCCTTGGCGAAGGAGGACGGCGTTGGGGTAGTTCAGTCTGATGTAAGCGAAGTTTCCTTCGAAGAATGAAGGGTTGATAGCTAAGAAGCTGGCCAAGCGACAAAATCCTCACCAATTGGCATGCTGGTCTTCACCGTGCTTTGGTTGGCTTGTGGGGTTCACTTGGGATGTTGCGACGGAGGAATCAACTTTAAGAGTTCTAAAATCGATAGAGATTTTGTGTTCGTAGGCATGCTCACTCCAAATTGAACACGGAACAACTCATCGAGTTTTTCAAAACCTGCATCGAAGCGCCACGAATCAACTTTGCTTAGTTGGGATATTAGATCGTCGCTGGGCCTTAACTTTGAGTAGTGGATACCGTAACCTGCTCCAATCGACTTCAGAACCATCAAGACATTGTCTTTTGGTATATGAATCGAAGGGCTAAACAGCTGAACCAGTTGGTCGTCAGTCAGCCGCTCGCGGGAACCCAGTATTCTTTGGGCCGCTATACGAGGTGCAATCATCACGATGCTGACGCTCAAAAACAAAATAACTGCTACTGCAATCATGTGCCTGGCTCCTTTCTTACGACTGGAGGTGGTGGCAGCCCATTGGACCCTGGAAAAGCTGCATACACGAATCCGCTAAGCAAAACACCTGTGTTGTAACCTCCGACGGCCGCACCGGCTACCGAGATGACTGGAACGATAAATTGTCGCACTATCGGTGCAGTGGTAACTGGGTTGCTTCCGAAAATCCCTCTGACAAAACTCGTTAGAGGATTTGGGCCGAATTGGCGCCCCACCCAAGTCTTCGGTATTGATCCGCCTACAACCCCAATAACCGAAGCGACCGCAGGAAGAGTTATAGCATAATTTTCAACGTGCTGCGCGTATCGATCCCAATAACCGGGCTGCGATGTTGTAGTTGTCGAAGCCGCGCCTCCTTCACCCGCTGCGGCTGCTTCGCCGCTTCGGCTAACGAACGGAATCGTTCCATCCGAGTATAGAGTGTTTCCGCTTGCAGCGGTGAGATGGCCCGAGGCAATCGTCTGGTTGACCACCGCCGCTATGCTGTTTGAGGCAATATTGGCAGTAGTAACTTCATCGTCGATGAAACCTGCATCTCCAGGTAGCATTATCGGGCCAACTGTGACCTCAAAGGTTTTTGAGCCTGATGATTTACTTTTATCCTTATCCTTATCCTTATCCTTTGACCGTGCAGCCTTGTCCGCTGCGCGATTAAAACCCGCCAACGCATTGGCCATCGCCCCTTCGGCATAAGTTTCGAAGCTGATGTTCATCGCCGCTTGATTTTTGGCATCAACGATCTCCATCCCGGTTGGACCATCGCCTACTCCCCATGATCCGCCTTCATACCAAGTTAGAAAGGCATCCTGCCCCAGCATATCCCACGCATTCGGCACGCGATTGTTGACGTAGGCGTAGAGATTCAGGCCGCCTTGCTCGCCGATGGAGTCGCGGTTGAGGAAGCGACCGAGGCTGGGCGAGTAGTAACGGGTATCGTGATAGACCAAGCCGGTCTCAACGTCGGTATATTTGGTCGCGAAGCGAAACGGATTGCTCGCGGCATACGGCCCGGACTCCCGCAGCGTGTTGCCGAAGGCGTCGTATTCGTAAGCTGCGGCGATGGAGCCGTCGCTGGCCTTGATCATGGCGTGCACATTGCCCAGCGCATCATACGCCGGCAAGTAGGAGTTTCCACCCTCCTGCACCATCAGCAGCCCGCCGATGCCGCCAGCTCCCTGGCTGGTGCCGGAGAGATCGAGTCCCCAGTAACTATGGCGTGAGTAGGTGGAAACAAGCCCGCCGCCGCCGTAGGCCCCCCAGAACTCGGCCACCACGCTCCAGCCATTATAAATGTAATAGTGGTCCGTATCCACGACCCAATACGATCCCCCCCACGAATCCTTGTTCAGGCGGAACATCCGGCCCAGGCAGTCGTAGTAAAACCGCCTCGCCACCTTGGGATGTCCGGCACTGAGCGCAGCTGCTGCAGTTTCCACCCAGTAGGGCCGATTCTCTGCATCGTAATAATAGTCCCACCGTCCGTCGGAGCGAAGGTTGCCGTCGTCGTCATAGGTGAAGGCTTCAGGGGTCTTGGCCACAAACGCCGGCAGGTTCGCAGTCGTCGTGCCGTCACTCACGGCCAGCGTCGTGTAGGCGGGGCTGGACGTATTGGTCAGCGCATGGCCTTTGAAGAAGTATTCCCCGTGGCGGGTTACGCCGCTGGTGGAGCTGTTCACGGTGACTGTCGCACCGGAGGCTGCGGCGCCGGCGACGTCAAACACGCCGGGCACGGTGCGCTGGGTGTATTGGTTGAGCAAATTGCTCGTGTAGGTCGCCGTGTTGCCGTTGTGCGTCACGCTCTTGCGGTTGCCCAACAGGTCGTAGTCGTAACTGCTGTCGTTGCGGCCCGTCAGCACCGTGCCTGTGCCGCCGAGCTTGGTCACCTCACTCGCCAGCTGGCTGCGATCATCATAGGTGTAGTGCGTATCCAGCCCCTGCGTGCCATTGCCGTAGCGGTCAAAAACCCCTCCCGTTTTGGCCACGAGGGTCGAGCGACCAACGTTGTCCTGCGTGTAGGCAAAGGCGGCCTTGGCGACATTGCTGATGGTGGTGGTTCGACTATCCACCCAGTCATGGGCCGCATCGTAGGTGCGGGTATCCAGGTAGTTGGCGGCGGTGTTGGTGACCGTCCCCAGCAGATGTGAGTTACTCACATATCCGTAAACAAACGTGTGCCCGCCGGCGATAAGCGTGCTTAAGCGCCCGTCACTTTGGTAATGATAGCCGATCGACTGATCGGCGGAGGGACTGCCGCTCGTGCCGAGTTGGAAGGCATTGGGCCGGCCTTTGGTGCCCGGGGTGGTATCGTAGCCATAGGTGAGGCGGTCATGACCGGAGTAGGCGACTCCGAGTTGTTCATGCTGTAATTCAAGCGTGCCGCTGAGATTGTAAGTAAACGTGCGCGTGCCGGAATAATCGCTCCCCGTGGCCATCTGACCGAGGCGGTTGTAAGTATAGGCGAGGTCGGTCGTGGTGTCGGAGTAATCAACACCGGTCAACTCGCCCGTCGTGGAGGAATAAGCATAAGTGGTGACGATCCCACGCGCCCACGTGCGGGTAGCCACCTGACCGGCCGAGGTGTAGGTATAACTGACGGTTTTATTGTTGGCGTCGGTCTTGGACGTGAGCAGGCCCGTGGCGGGGTGGTAGTTCCACGTCGTCGTCTGTGGATTGTTCGGGCTACCGGGCCAGGTGCTGCCGGTGAAGGTCGCCGTGGACTGCGCATAGGTCTTCTGTTGGTAGAGACGGCCAAAAGTATCGTAGCCATACTCGACCGGATAGGTGGCATTGCCCCACTCATGGAGCTTCTGGCCGCGGTCGTTATAATCATAGCGCGTCACCTTCGAGAGCGCATTGGTGACCGTGGCCACCCGGCCGGCGCTATCGTAGGTGTAGGTGGCTTGGGTAATGCTGGCCGGATCGGTGACGGTGGAGACTTGGTTCTGGCCCGTAACGTAGGCGGTGGTGGTCGTGCCGGTGCGAGGGTCCACCGAGGTCACCGGCCGGCCCAAGGCATCGTAGCCGTAGGTCGTGGTAATCCCGGAGGTATCCTTCGCCGACATGACCAAGCCATTGTAAGTGATCTGCTCGGCGGTGACGTTGGAGTCGGACGTGTCGGTCGAAGTCGTGACCTTCTTGTTGGTGCGATCGATGACCACCATCGTGCTCGTCGCGTTGCCATGAATATCGTAGCTATCGGTCTGTGCGATGCGTCCACTCGGAAGGCCGGTCAACCGATCATAAGTGATGCCGAGTGAGGTGGCAGCGCCAGAGCCGGCGGTCGCATAGGTATACTGTCGGCGCTCCCGATACCAGTCGCTGCTGGAATTCAGGAAGAAGACATCCAGATGTTCGGTGATCCGGTCATCCGAGGAAATATCCAGCACATCATTGGCATTGATATCGAGCCCCTCGCGGAAGAGCCGGCCCAGCGTGTCGTATTGATAGAGAGTGTTGGCGTAACCGGTGCGGGCTAATTTCCACAACTGGCCGGAGGAGTTGTAATACCAGCGTTGGTCCGTGTAGCCGGACCCCGAGGGTGAAGGCACCTGACGAATGGTCATCCGCTCCAGCCAGTCACGGTAAGCATACTCCATGATGGAGCCGCCGGAGGAAACCTGGCGGAGGATGCGTTCACGGCGTCCGTTGGAATCGAGATTATAGGTATAATACTCGGCAATGACCGCCGTGCCGGTGACGCTCTTCAACCGCCCGTCAAGATGCGTTTCGGCGGTCTTGGTAGCACCGCCCGGCAGGGTGATTGTCGTGATCTTTCCGCCCGAGCTATAAGCGTAACTAGTGACGTAACTGCCGGGGGCGGTGCTGCTCGTGAGCCGGCCGGCGAGATCGCAGGCACTGGTCGAGGTCTGGGACAACGCGCCACCGGAGACGACGGATTGCGTGACCCGGTTGGCCCCATCGTAGGTGTAAGTGGTCGTGATATCGCCTTGGGCGGCATAGCTGCCGGAGGCTGCCACGCCCTTCTTCACCACCGTAGCCACACGCCACAGAGCATCGTAGGTGTATTCCGTGCGCGTGCCATCCACGGCAATGACATAGTCCATCAGGCCATTGGTGTAATGATAGTCCTGGGTCGCCCCGTTGCTGGCCACGGACTGCGTGAGCCGGCCGGCGGCGTCGTAAGTGAACTTTTCCCAGGTCAGCAGCGAGAAAGCACCACTGGTATAGAGCCAGGTTTCCTTCCGGGCGATCTGACCAGTGCCCCCATAGATGACCGTCTCCAGCGTGGACTTGTTAGCCACGAGGTAGACGCTTTTGAAGGCGTGCCCATCCCAACTGGAGACTGCGGTGGCTCCGGAGCTGCTCGTCGAACCGTGGACATAGATTTCCCGGATGGCGCCGATGGTGCTGTTCACACCGGTGAATGCGCCCGTGGAATGATTGTAGGTGCCGGTCGCCACATTCCATGAGGTCTGCGCCTGGTCGGCGCCTTGGGTTGCGGTGGTGCGGAAAGCCAGGGTGGGCCAGGCGTCGGCCCGGAAACGCTCCGTGTAGGCGGTTTCGTAATTGGAGCCGTCACTGTAGGAACTCACGTTGGAATATTCCCGGGGCCACTCTCCGCTCACGATGATATCGCCATGGGACCAGGTGATCTTGGCTGTGATCACATTGTTGATTTTTTCCTGACGCAGTGTCGGACGGGAATAACGTCCGCTCCAACCCGCGGCGTATTCGTAGTAAACCACGCGGCCGGAAGCAGGATTGAGGGTCACAGTCGCCGGCGAATCGAGATCCGGGTAAAATTCATATTTGATCTGACCACGGCGGTCCCAGTCGTCGTAATATTCCTGGGCATTCCACGCTCCCGTCGGCAGGGTAACGGACCGAACCTTGCGATAATTGCCCAGGTTGGCCGAGTTGGTGTAATAGGTGTAACTCGTGGTCAGCGCGGCGGTGTCGGGGTCGGCTATGACCGATGTCAGTTCTTCGCCCCAGCCACCCACGTCCTCATACCGATACTTGGTTTTGGCCACAACTGTGCCGGAAGCATTACCCGTGCGCACAGTTTCGATGACTTCACGGTAGCCGGAATAAGGGGTGCTGGTCTGCGTAGTGGCGCGCAACCAAGTCGTGCCGTCACCTTCCAGCAGCGTCCATACGTAGCTGCCCGAGGAGATGGAGCCACTCGTTAAGGTAAGATGCGAGACCCGCACGGCTGAACCTTCGGTCTCGGTGATCTGCAGCTGGCCCGTGGCCGGCGACTGAACGTGAATGGTTTTCCAAGGCGACCCATAAAGGATATTCGGATTGCCTGGCGATCCCTCCGACTGGCTGTGCGGAAAGAACCTGATCCAATATCCATCGCTGCCGTCATCCAGCAAATCGATCACGGCCAACGGTGTGATGACTTGGCGCAGGGTCTGATTGGATGGACCATCGTTGATGGACCACACCTCGTTCAAGTTGTTGACCAAGGACAGAAACAGTTTCGAACGCGTCGCCGGACTGCCGCTCAAATCGTATTCTTTGAAAATCAACCGGCCGGCATTGCGATCGCCGTGCAGCGAACCCAGCCCGACTTCCCAGGTGACGGACTTTCCCAGCCTAATGCCGCTGAAGCTGCTGAGAGGCATGGCATCCGCAATCGCGGAAACGGGGCGTAGCTCCAAATCGTAATCCTGGCTGAAAGACGTCTGCCAGCCCAAGGGAATCATATCCATGGCGGTGCCATTGATGTAGAGCCGATAGCCCGTCGGTGTGATAAAGCTAAACCAGCTGTAAAAGCCGGGATTGCTGAATCCTCCATCCGTGCCCGTCAGGGTCATCCTGTATTTCTTGCCCGGCCGCATAATGGCTGGAGCGATGGCGGCTTCACTGGTTGCGCTGTTTGCCCACGTCCAAGTCCAGTTGAAGGAGGAACTTGATTCATCGTAAATCGTCATCGTGGCAATGCCGGTGCCCTGCATCTTCAGGTTGAAGGAGAGAGTCTCGGTGTAGGGAACTGGGCTAACCGCATGGAGCGAACCGGCCAGGGCCACAAAAAGGAAGAGCAGCAGTTTTTTCATGGTGCGTCCTCCGATTACTTTTGCAGGGCCTGCATGGCCGCTTTCCGCACCTCAGTTGCCCGCCCAAGTCGCACCGAGGGCGGCGTGAAGACTTCCAAGGTGATGACTCGGGGTGGAGTTTCCGCTGTCGTGATCGCCGTGCCGCTGGAGGCAACCGAGGTCGCACTGGATTCGCTGGCAATCGCACCGGTTGTAGCGGTGGGCTTCGTCGCTTGCTGCCGGACTTGATCGGCGTTGCCTTGATCTGAAGTGGAGTCACTTGAGCGGGCATTGCTCGCGTCCTGGTTGGTCACCGCCGTCAGCGCCAAACCTTGGATTGGCCACGCCTGCCCGGCTCCGGCGGATAACACGATTTCCTGCGGTCTGGCGGAGTAACCTGCTGGAAAATGCAGGGTCTGTCCGCGAGTGGTCACCGCCACCGTCGCGCCTGCGCGGCTCAAGGTCAGGTTCAGCGGCTCCTGACTGTGGCCGTCGCCCGCCAAAGCGAACTCATACGGCAACGTCAGCGCCGGATTGTCGCCCAACACCAAGACGAGTTTACCGGTTTCGCCGTCGCGCAGGAACGCGAGGGCGGCATCACCCAGTTCCACGACAGGTAGATCGGCTGCACGCAGGCCAAACGCCGGACTTGACTGCACGGCCAGCGTGATGCCTCCACTCGAAACCGTGCGGTAAAGCTGCGCGCCAGCCGGCAGGCTGAGCGTTGCTTCATCGGTAAGTTGATTTTTATCCGCGCCAAGCACCGACCATGAAGCCAAGTCTTCAATCTTCGACTGCGGATCGGCGGCAAACAGGCTGGCGGTGAGACCAAGCGCTATAACCACATGACGGAGCAGAGAGCGGGGATTCATTTGGAATCCTCCTTCGCCGCCAACGCCTGCTCGGGTTTACCGGTGCGTGCCGTCAGCGTTTTCTGAAACTGCGCGAGGTATTTATCCTCCGGCTGCAGTTTAATCGCCGCCGCCAGGTCAGCTTGCGCCTGCTCAGTCTTGTTCAGGTAGTTGCTGCGGATCATCGCCAGCTTTTGCAGGTGCTGCGCCTTGTCCTTCGCCTGAGCGTCGCCGGTGCGGCTCACTTCGCTGGCCAAGGCCGCCTCGGCCGCGCGGAAAAACAGTTCTGCCTCCGCCGGGTTGCGCAACAGGAGACGGTGCCCCAAATCGATCGCCGCATACGCGAAACCGGCATCGGCACTGAGCTTCACGCCACTCGGGTAGCTCGCCTTGCGCAGCCGTTCCAAGGCGGCCTCGGGTTTCTCGGCGCCTTGCGCTACGGCGCCCGCCATGTCGCTGCGCAATCGCAGCGCCTCCTGCATGAGCGCGATGTTCGCCTGAACCGCTTCATCGCCAGCAGTAATTTTCGGCTCATTTGCAAACGCAGTTAAGTGACTTCCGCAGGATAGAATCAAAGCCAGGCCAAATATAATTCTCATATGCGCGCCGTAATGGGGGTTGAACGGGACCTAGACCAAATCTCGTGCAACAGAACGCGCTTGGATGTCTTCCCCTAGTTCCATGGCTACCGGATTTCCGGTAGTCCTTAGTCTGGGCGGTGATCTCAATTGGCATTTCCCCTGCCCCAACAGATCGGCCCGCCCGGCCGCGAACACAGTCTTTCCCAGCCTTGCCAACCCGCGCCGCGTCGCTTGGGTGGACGCGCCCCGCCCCATGTCTACCCCGGACTCGTCTGCTCTCGCACCTGTCACGCCTGCCTCCCATCGCGCCGCCTGGATGGCGGGACGCTGGGGGCTCATGGTTCACTGGATCCCACCCGGGCCCGCGTCCGACACCGCCGCGTATCAGTCCGATCCCAATCGCGCCGTCGACGCTTTCAATCTTCCACGCTTCCTCGACGACTTCGCCGCCACCGGCGCCGACTGGCTTATCTTCACCATCGGCCAAAACTCCGGTTACTACGCCAGCCCCAACTCCGTCCTCGACCGGCTCGCCGGCCCCGGCCATTGCACGCAACGCGACCTCGTCCTCGAAATCGCGCAGGGCCTCCAGCGTCTCGGCAAGCGCTTCATCCCCTACCTGCCCGTCGAGACCAACGCCCCGACGCAGCTCCACGCCGCCTTCGCGTGGAATCCCGCCGACCAGTCCGAATTCGAACGCCGCTACACCGCCTTCATTCGCGAGTATTCGCTCCGCCTCGGCCGCCTGCATCACGGCTGGTGGTATGACGGTTGTTACAATTGGAAACCCTTTCGCCACGCGCACCGCAATTTTGCCCTCTGGTGCGACGCCTCGCGCGCCGGCAATCCCGACGCCGCCCTCGCCTTTAACGACGGCTCCTATTGCTGCGCCCTCGAAAAACCCGTCACGCCGCTGCAGGATTATCTCTCCGGCGAGATCTGGGAGTTACGCGGCGACAAGATCGTCTCCGGCAATCCCAACGAAGGTCCCATCCACCTCCGTCTCCCGGTCGCACAATACGTCCCCGGCACCCATTGCCAGTGGCATGGCCTGCTCCCGATCGACTGCCCGTGGGGTTACAATCACCCCGCCACCGGCCCGATGGATCCGCCGAAATATTCCGACACTGATCTTTTCTCCTTCGTGCGCCAGAGCCTCGCGGTCGGCGGCGGCGTGACGCTCAACGTCGGCATCTACCAGGAAGGCCACCTGCCCAAGCTCACGCTCCAGCAACTCGCCCGGATGCGCGCGGCGTTGTAGCTACGAGCGTGAGCGAGTGGACCGAACACCACTCGCTCACGCTCGTGGCTACTCAGCGGTAGTTCACCGCACTTGCAGCGTATCCCCGCCAAACTCGATGCCGAGCGACGGCACGACGACCGCTTTGCGCGTGCCGTCCTTTTTCACCCGGCCCGCGAGCCACGCGTCGTAACCCGACGCCTGCGCGGCCGCCAGCACCGCCGCGGTGTTTTCCGGCGCAACATACGCCGCAAAACCCACGCCCTGGTTGAAAGTCGCATACATCTCGCGCTCCGAGATCGGACCCGCTTCCTGCAAAAATTGAAACAGCGGCAACGGCACGCGCGGCGCCGTGATCTCATACACGAACGGCTCCTCCAGCCGCATCAGCTTGCGCCAGCCATGCCCGGTCACGTGCGCGACGTAATTCAACTTCAGGCCGCGGCGCTGGCACTCGGCCACAAACTTCACGTAAATCACCGACGGCGCCAGCAACGCCTCGCCATACGTGCGCTTGTCGCCGTGGCCGATCGGTGTCTGGTAACCCTGCGGCAGTTTTTCGGCGATCAACCGGCAGAGCGAAAGGCCGTTCGTCTGCACGCCGGAGCTCGCGAGAAAAATGATACTGTCGCCATCGCGCACATCGCCCGTGATGCGCAGTGCCTTCGGCGCAATTTTGCCGATGGCCGAGCCCGCGAGCACAATCGTGTCGGGGTTGACGATGCTCTTCAGCGTCGGCGTCTCGCCGCCACCCCAGACGGCACCCGCCTGCTGGCAACCTTCGGCCCAGCCCGCCACGAGCGCGTTCATGCGCTTGGCGTCGCTGAACCAGCCCGAGTCGCCGACCGCCGCGTGCATGGCCACCGAGATCGGCAGCGCCCCGCAGGTCGCGAGGTCGTTCACGATCGTCGCCACCGTATCGATGGCGATTTCGCGATAAAAACATTTGCCCGTCGCCGCGTAGACCGCGTCCGCCACGAGGTTCTTGGTGCCGAGGCCTTCCTCGACGTGCGCGAGATAATGATCCGCCGCCTCAATCAGGTAGGCACTCTCCCCGCGCGTCGTCGCCGGCTCGCTGTAGCCGTGGTCCTTCAACAAAGGCGCCGTCGTGCGCGCCGCCTGCTGGCACGCGCGCTTGAACGCATCGAGCTGGTCATAGCGGACACCGGAAGATTCGTAATTTAACGACATGGAAAATAGCCTCCCGCGAATCAGTAGCTCCGGCCTTCCGATTTCTCGAAGTAGTTCAGATACGCCTGATTCACCACGCGGTAGCCCCCGGGCGTCGGATACTTGCCGGTGAAATACCAGTCACCCGTGTGATGCGGCACGGCGGCGTGCAGGTTCTCGATCTT
Source organism: uncultured Opitutaceae bacterium (assembly GCA_964525935.1). GTDB lineage: Bacteria > Verrucomicrobiota > Verrucomicrobiia > Opitutales > Opitutaceae > UBA2377. The sequence goes on from CAZGJZ010000007.1 coordinate 185,132, forward strand.
TTGGAAGATGATCTCCACTTCGCAGGGGATGCCCTTCGGCCGCACGCGCTCGACGATCTTGGCGGAAATCTCCTCGGGCGTGAACGACTCGTAGATTTTCCGCACGTGGTTCGTCGTCCCCCCTTTCGCCACCTCATCGCGGCAGAGCTGATAAACTTCCTGCAACAGCGCACCCTGGCCGCGCTCCTTCAACAGCTCAACCGCGGCCTCGAAAGCCACAAACTTGCCGAGCTCCGACATGTCGATGCCGTAGCAATCCGGGTAGCGGATCTGCGGCGCGGTCGAGACGATGACGATCTTCCGCGGCTGCAGGCGTGCGAGGATGCGCAAAATCGATTTCCGCAGCGTGGTGCCGCGCACGATCGAGTCGTCCACGCACACGAGATTGTCGCCGGGTTTCACCGAGCCGTAGCTGATGTCGTAGACGTGGCTCGCGAGCTGGTTGCGCATGCTCTCCTGGCCGATGAACGTGCGGAGCTTGATATCCTTGCTCACGACCTTCTCGCTGCGCGGCCAGTTGTTGAGGATGAGATCGTCGAGCACGGCCTCGGTCAGCTTGCCCGCGGCACTGGCCTCGAGGATGGCCGACTTCACCTCGGTGCGGCGGCGTTCGCGCAGCGCCGACATCAGGCCGTAGTAGGCGACCTCCGCCGTGTTGGGGATGAAGCTGAAGACCGTATTCGTCCAGTCGTGGGCGATGGACTGGATGACCTGCTCGCTCAACCGGCCGCCCAGCGCCTTGCGCTCGGCGTAGATGTCGAGGTCGTTGCCGCGCGAAAAATAGATGCGCTCAAACGAGCACGAAGCCCGCGGCAGCGGCGCAGTGAACGCCTCCTCCGTGATCTGCCCGCTGCGTTTCATCACCACGACGTGGCCGGGCGAGACTTCCTTCACCTGCTCCACCGCGAGATCAAACACCGTCATCAGCGGCGCCCGTTCCGAGGCAAACGCCACCACTTCGTCGTCGCGGTAGTAAAACGCCGGGCGGATCCCCGACGGATCGCGCGCCACGAACGCATCGCCGTTGCCGATCAGGCCGCAAAGCGTGTAGCCGCCATCCCATTTCTGCGCGGCGCGCGTGATCACGCGGCCCAGATTCAGCTCGTCGCTGATGTGCCGCGCGATTTCCTCGCCGGGCTCGCCGGTCGTCCGCTTCTGGCGGTAGAGGTCCTCGTGCTCCTCATCGAGGAAGAAGCCGATTTTTTCCAACACCGCCTGCGTATCCGTCGCGTAGATCGGATGCTGGCCCATCGCCGTCAATGAACGGTTGAGCTCGGTCGTGTTGGTGAGGTTGAAATTGCCGCAGAGCGCGAGATTGCGCGTCGGCCACGGGCTGCGCCGGAAAAACGGATGGCACGACGAAATATTGTAGCCGCCGCTCGTGCCGTAGCGCAGATGGCCCATCAGGAGCTCGCCGCCGAAGTCGAAGGACTTTTTGACGGTCTCGGCAAATTCCGGGTGGATCACGCCGGCGTCGACCTTCTCGTTATACTGCGCGATCAGGGTCTTGAAAATCTTGTCGAGCGGGTTGGATTTCACGCTCCGCTCGCGAAACATAAACGCCTCGCCCGCGGGGATATCGAGTTTCACGCAGGCCACGCCCGCGCCGTCCTGGCCGCGGTTGTGCTGCTTTTCCATCAGGAGGAAAAGCTTGGTGAAGCCCCACAGCGGCGTGCCGTATTTTTCCTGGTAGTAAGAGAGCGGCTTGAGCAACCGCACGACGGCGATACCGCATTCGTGGGTGATCCGGTCGCTCATGACGCAAACCCCGTTCGCAGCTGGGCGGCACCGAGGCGGTGCGGCACGTTACGGATGGGAGTTGGGATTGGCGGGAAATGGGTCCTCACGGGCGATAAAGCTGTTCATTCCGTGCACACCACGCAAATCGTCAACGGATTTTCTCCGGACCCCGCGCCGGCGCGCGCAACGCCCCGGCTACGGCCCCGCCCCAACCAGTTGCACCGCATCAATCTGCTTCCAGCCCAGGCGCAGGGAGAGATCCAGGGTCAGTTTGATTTTCGCGACCGCATAGCCCGACTGCGGCACGCGCACCGCAAACCACGCAATCGTGCCCGCGGAGAGATTAAGGCCGGCCTGATCCTTTCCCTCCCACCAGACGTGCGTCGTGCCGTCGGCTTCGATCGCTTCCACTTTCACGATCGTGCCGGGCGCGTTGTTCTGGCGCACGCGCACCTCCGTCGCCGAAACGGCCCGGGGGAAGGTCAACTCCAGCCAGTCCAAGCTCTTGGAAGAACCGGCATGGCACCACGCTTGGGGCGCATCACCCGCCTTGGGCACATTCGGCGCACCCGTGGCTTGGGCAGGAGAGTATTGGGCGTTGCCGTATTGCGACCCCGCCGCACCAGCGGAAGCCCATTGCCCGTTCGGATCGGCGAGGATTTTCGCTTCCGTCAACTCGGCCGCCGGGACCCGCACACCCGCAGACGGCGCGCCCGCCTTCGCAGGAGCGGCCACGACCGCGGGAGCAGAAGGCAAATTCGCCGGCGCGGCAGCCGGCTGAGCCGGCGCCGTTGCGGTTTTTGCCGGAGTGGCTGACACGGAAACCGTGGAGGCCGGCCGGGGCGCGACCGCGGGTGATTTTTTAACCTCGGCCACCAGCCCCGCGAGCATGTCCGGAGGCGGCCACGACCAGGCAGGGGGCGCAGTCACCACCGCGGCCGGCCCGGTCAACTGCGCCTGCAACCGCGTGCGCAACGCGTGCAATTCCAAGGGCGGCGGCCCTTTCGCCGACAGGCCGCGGGTCGCGCGATTGGCATACCAGAGCGCCGCCGGCAAATTGCCCGCCCGCTCGGCAACAACACCGCGCAGGACCAGCGCGTCGCGCTCGACCGGGGACGATTTCAGCAAACCATCCAGCAGCGTCGCCGCCTGCTCCAGCCGGCCGCCGAGCAAGGCTTCGTTCGCCAGCGCAATCGTCCGGCGCGGCGCCGTCGAACGCGCCACAACGCGAACCGCCCGCGGCACCGACACGGCTTCGCCGCGCCAGCCAGCGCCGTCGTTCACGCGCAGCCGGGCTCGCACGACATAATTTCCCGGGGTGATCGCCGCGGTGGACGCACTCGAAAACAGCCAGCCGCCGCCGGCCACGCGCGTGGCATCCAGCGTGGCGCGCGGCGAGTCGGGCTCGCCCAACGGCACCGCTTGCACCGCGCCCGCGCCGCCCGGCGCAGGCGCCAGCTCCACCGTGATCGCCTGCAACCAGGTGCCGGTCGCCGGGGCGATTTCCATCGCGGCGGTTGCGTCGTCCGGCGCGCGCAGTTCGACCACGACCGCCAGCGGTTCGCCCACTTCAAGCACCTCGCCGGACGTGTCGCGAAAGCCAAAGGAAATGACCGGCGACGGCGCCGCCGAGGCCGCGACCGTCGCCCACCAGGCGAACACCGCCAGCGCAACGCGGGAGAAAAACCGGGGCGGATGCAGGCTCATCAGAATTTGGCCGGCGGCGGTGGCACGGCGTCGTTGGGACAAATTTGACCGGCGCAATTACCCCCGCCATCCGCCGCCGAGCCGTGGCGGGATTGGGGCTGGCGACCGGGATCGTTCACGCCGGTGCCCGTGGATGAGGTGCACAGCCCGAAGCCGAGGCGCTCGTCCCCGGCAGCGATGCGGTAGTAACCATTCCTGCCACCCGTCATCGGATAGAAGGTCGCGAAATGATAGCGCATGATGCAGTCTTGGTTGCCGGAGTGCTGTCCGTGCTCGGCGCCCACCAGCCCGCTGAGCGCAAAGGCGTCGCTCGCCATGCTTTCGCAGAGTTGCCGGACCTGCGCTTCACTCATCTTCGGATAACCCGGCTCGCCCGGCCTACCCATGTAGATCGACCCAAAGAGTTGTTCTGCTTCGGTCACCCAGGCTTGGTAGCGGGGATACAGCTTCGCCGCGACATCGCCGCCCGTCTCCTCCAGCAATTCCACCGGTGATTCCTCGGCGCCGCGCATCGCGAAATACGGCCGGCCCGCGGTGTTGTTCTCGTTGGTCGGCGAAACAAACACGAACTCGATCGTGCCGTCGCCGTTGCCGTGCTCGAGTGCGCCGACCGAGTGCATGATCTCATGGGCCACCGCCCGGTCGAAGGTCCTGCCTTGGTCGGCGGGCGCAAGGTTGTAGGGCTTGCTGAAATCGCTGTCCGCATGGCCACGCGGGAGAATGCCGATGCCCTCCACGGCGCCCGGACGAAAACCGACGGGACTGTCCCTATACTGGGACGTCGCCACGGTGAATCCGCCGGTGCCGCCCAAGGCCGCGGCCGAGTCGAAGGTCTTGATCCAGACGCCGTGCTGGTCGATGACGTGCGCCCCCTGCGTGTAGTTCTGGTTCATGAGCCGCGTCTCCACCGACATCTCGTTCTCGGATCGCAACGTGTGCACGCGCAGCTTGGAGAGCGACTTGAACAGCCCGATGCCGCGATCCCCGTCGGGGCCCATGCGGTTGAGCACGAAGAAATCCTTTTTCTTCGGGTCCCCGTCGACGTGTTTTCCGTCCACGATCCAGCCGCGGTATTCTTCCCAAAGCGTGTAACCGTCGCCCTTGTTGCCGTCGCCCACCGGGTCGTCCTCGTCATCGAGTTCATCGGCACCGGATTTGTGCTGCTCCTTCCAACCGTCGGCGATGTGCGACTCGGGTGCGCGTTTGGGCACGCGCAATCCGAACTCGGACTTGCCCGTGAGCTTGCCCTTGACCCGCCGGCCGTCGGCCATGACGGCCGTGACCTGCAGCTTCGACCAGCCGCCCCAGTCGCGCGGCACGACCTTGACCGCGTCGGTAAATCCCTCCCGCACCGCGCGCTCCATGCGCTGCTTCGTTTCGTTGAGCACGAACATTTCGCCGTCGGCCTCCAGGTAGAGATCTTCCCGGACATCCATGTCGCCCACCGGGTAATTCATCGCAACCCCCGGTTCCCCGGAAGTGTCCTCGAGTTCCCAGATGAATTTCTCGACCCGCACCGGAGGCTTGCCGCCGCTGGCCGTCACCACGCGGGCCGTCACGGCCAGCGGGTCGCCGGGCCCGGCATCCGGCGTCGTCTCAGGCCGCCAGGTCTGGTAGTTGGCCGGCTCCTCGATTTCCAATTTCAGCTCCTCCAGCGCCGCCGGCTCCAGATAGACCGCGACCTCCCACGTCGGATGCGGGTCGACGCCGATCAGGGACGAGGAAGTGATCAACGTCGTCTCCCGCTCGCCCGTGCCATACAACACGAAGCCCCGCGCCGGAAACGGAAACGGTTTGCTGCTGTTCACCGCAAATGCACTGGCCGTATCCTGGTCGCGAAACACCTGCCCCGTCTGCGTGAGGGTCGTTTTCTTATACACCTCCATCGGCCGCTTCGCGCCCCACTTCATCTTGAACGACCAGCCGCGCTTGGGATGAAACTGGAGCTCGGGTTTTTCATCCGGGTCGAGTTGCAACGGTCCGCTCGTGCCAAACCAGCTTTCCACCCGCGCCCCGTTGCCGTTGAGTTTCGAGCGGTAGGCTGAATCCAAATTCGAGCCCACCACCCGGCCGCGCCATACCGCGGGTTCGTCCTCGAACTCATCGAGCACAAATTCAACGCTCAGCACCGCATCGTAGGTAAAGGTCGCCCCCGGCAGCTTGAACGGCAGCTTCGTCTCATTGCTGCGCACCGAGGCCAGAAACGTGCCGCGCCAGGCCTTCACGTCATGGAAACGCGCCTCCGGGTTCTCCTGCGCCAGGCCGCCCGCACCTCCCCATGCGCTCGCGCACAAGCAAACCGCGCACCAACGCGCCAATCGGCTGAACCTGCCGCTCGAAACTGTGTGGGGGGAAAACATCGCGGCCATCCAAGGCGGGCGCTTGGCAAGGCAGGCCGCGTATCTCCCAACCCGCGCACCCCACGTCAATGGCTATTTGGCTGCCCCTAAATATTATCCCTTAAACCCCGCGCCGCTGACTGCCGCCGAGCAGGCCATCCTCAAAAAGCTCCCCAGCTACGGCCGAGACGCGCCGCCAGCCAGACACTTCCACCTTCCGTTTGGAATCCCGGTCCGGTTGGTGATCAAAGCGGATTGGAAAAACAAACCGGAACACTTCATTGCGACAGGGCGTGAAGGTAGATCATGTGCGGAGCATCCCTGTCACCGGCCAACGTCGCTCCCTTCACTTCTCCACATACCACGTCAGCGTGCCTTCGTAGGTGGCCCAATTGGGAATAATCGGCGGCGACCGAAACACCCCACTGCCATCCGCACCGACCGTGATCAGCACCCGCTTCAGCCCGTTCGCCGTTTGCTGCACGCCGATCCCGACCACGCACTCGCCAAACTGGTAACTGATCGGCTTCGAAGGCTGCACCCGAATCAAATCCCCATCCAATTGGTAACGGCCCGAGTGCCGGGTCGATCCCTTCATGTTTCCGAACTGCGGATTCGCGGAGTAATAGGCGAAATCATAATCATACGTGCCGTCCGCCCCCATCCGAAACGATCCGCCCGCCGACGTCACCGCCGCCCCCGCCCCCAATCCGGTGGTCGAGTTCACATACATGCCGCCGTAGGAGCTGCTCGACGTGCCCCAATGCCCCTGGATTTCCGCCGGCGAAAAATAGCCGCCGGCCGGATAAGGCGCACTGCCTTTCGCCGGTTTGATCGAGTCCAGCATCGCCGCCAGTGGCACCGCCAGCGCGCGCATGGCCGAACCTTCTTTGAAGACGTTCATCCCCAACCCGGGATCATTGGGCACCACCAGCGCGATGATCGGCCGCACGCGATTCTCCCCGAGCTCGATCAGATACAACACCGCGTAATGCTGCAGGTCGCCCTCCGCAGCGTCCTTCCGGCGGAAAAAGCGCCCCATGTAATCCACCACCAGTCCCGACTTCAGCCGCGAGCGATAATGCGCAATCGTGTCACCCAGCTCGTAGGCGGAAAACTGGGCGGTCCACATCGCGTTAAACATCGCCTGCGCGCCGCCCTCCATCTCCTGAACCGGCAGCACCCCAATGTAACTGACATAGCGCGCCCGGCTGTTCGGATCGGGCTGACCGTCGTTGCGCATCTCATGCAAAGTCGCCCGGAAACCCGTGCCCCAGTCGGCCGTCTCCCGCGTCCAACCGGACGGCGGGATGTAAGTAATCTCCGACACACCCGGCCCTTCGCGCCGTTTTGCATCAGCAACCGTCCCCGTGGATTTTTGTGCCGGCATCACGCGCGCAGCGCCCTCGGCCTGCTTGGCCAGCGCGGCCTCGGCCGTCTTGCTCACCGTCAGGCCATTGGGCCCAATATCGATCAACTCAGGCGACGCCCCAAACAGCGACGCAAATCCCGCCGCGGCCAGTTTCCGCAAATCCGCCTTCGCGGACGGCTCTGTCGCCACCTCATTGATCGCGAGGATGAACGCAGGAAACCCCATGCAAAACTCCCACAACTGCTGTTTCTCCGCGTCGCCGGCCTTCCCCATTTCCGGCCCACCCATCACGCTAGCAACTTGCGCATACACCGCCTCGAGCGCGGTGCCCGACACCTCTTCCTGCCGCACATAACCCCAAAGCTGGGTCAGGAAAACAGTCACCGCCGCCGCGACATCGTTATCGTGCTTCTCGGCGGCGAGCACCCGGTTCATCTCGATCGCTCCCTTTTCGAGCACTTCCAGCACCACCGCTCGCTCGGCGTCGTTAGACGCAAGGCCCTTGGCCATCTCCGGCAAAACCAGCCACCGGCCGGCCGGCTTGAAGCGAAACGTCGCTTTGAGCGCGGCCACTTTGTCCGCGGGCAATGCCGCGGCTTGCTTGGCCGCGTTTTTTTCCGCGAGTTGCCGCACCAACCCGCTGAGCGGTGACGAAGGCGGAGCGGGCAAATCGCCGGCCGCCAGATCCACTCCCCCAACTCCCGTCATCACCATCGCCACCAAGGCCCAGCCGAAGCGCCAAATCGTCGCCCGAGAAGGTAAATAGCTCATAATGTGAGAAGCTCATCGATAAAATTAGCCCGACATCCCCCGGCAAGGGCAAACCCGCACCTAAAGAACGGCAAACTGAGCCTGTCACGGGCCCGTTTTCCCATCGCCAAACGCTTTCCTTCCCTGTTTCGAGTAGGGCCTCTTTTCGACCATGCTGACTCTCCGCGGCTCACCTGCCCTTTCCCAGTTCCGTCTTCAAAAACTCCTTTCGGACTTCACCGCCGCCGGGTTGCCGGTGCGGGCCATCACCGCGGAATTTTTCCACGTCGCCGAACTCAAGGGCGAGCTCAACCCCGGGGAGCTCGCCGTCCTCGAAAAGCTCCTCACCTATGGCCCGAGCCGTGCCGTCGCGCCGATCACCGGCCTGACGCTGGTCGTCACTCCGCGCCCCGGCACGATTTCCCCCTGGTCCTCCAAGGCCACCGACATCGCCCACATCTGCGGACTCGCCAAAATCAAACGCCTCGAACGCGTCGTCGTTTACACCATCGATTTCTCCGTGGCTCATGCGGCAGTCAGCGCCGGACAGCGCGACACCCTCGTGGCCAAGCTGCACGATCGGATGACCCAGGCCGTTTTCACCAAGATCAGTGCTTGCGCCGAACTTTTTCACCACGAGCAACCGCGCTCGATGACCAGCGTGCCGGTCCTCGCTCAAGGTCGCGCCGCGCTCGTCGCCGCCAACACCTCGCTCGGCCTCGCGCTCGCCGATGATGAAATCGATTACCTCGTCGCCGCCTTCACCAAGCTCGGCCGCGACCCGAATGACATCGAGCTCATGATGTTTGCGCAGGCCAACTCCGAGCACTGCCGCCACAAGATCTTCAACGCCACCTGGGAAATCGACGGCGCCACCAAGGACCGCTCGCTGTTCCAGATGATCAAGAACACCTACGAGCTGCACCGCGACGGCATCCTGTCCGCCTACAAGGACAACGCCGCCGTCATCGCCGGCTCCCGCGGCGGACGCTTCTTCGCCGACCCGCGCACCAACGATTACGTCAGCAGCGACGAGGACATCCATCTCCTCTGCAAGGTCGAGACGCACAACCACCCGACCGCCATCTCACCCTTTCCCGGCGCCGCCACCGGCTCCGGCGGCGAGATCCGCGACGAAGGCGCCACCGGCCGCGGCTCCAAGCCCAAGGCCGGCCTCGTCGGTTTTTCCGTTTCCAATCTTCGCCTCCCCGGCGCCATCCAGCCGTGGGAGAAAGATAACGGCAAACCCGGTCGCATCGTCTCCGCCCTCGACATCATGCTCGAAGGCCCGCTCGGCGGCGCCGCGTTCAACAACGAGTTCGGCCGCCCCGCCATCAACGGCTATTTCCGCACCTTCGAAGCCGAGGTGCCCTCGGCGGTTGAAAGTTCCCAGTTGAAAGTTGAAAGCCAAACCGCCGGCAAGGCTGGCTCGGTCTCTCAACCCTCAACTTTCAACTCTCAACTGCCTCCCGCCACTGAGCTCCGGGGCTACCACAAACCGATTATGCTGGCGGGAGGCCTCGGCAACATCCGCGCCGACCACGTGCAGAAGGGCAAAATCAATCCCGGCGACCAGCTCATCGTCCTCGGCGGACCCGCCATGCTCATCGGCCTCGGTGGCGGCGCCGCCAGTTCCATGGCCAGCGGCTCCGGCCAGGAAGACCTCGATTTCGCCAGTGTGCAGCGCGACAACGCCGAGATGGAGCGCCGCTGTCAGGAAGTCATCGACCGCTGCTGGGCCCTCGGCGACGAAAACCCCATCTCCTTCATCCACGACGTCGGCGCCGGCGGCGTTTCCAACGCCCTGCCCGAACTCGTCAACGACGGTGGCCGCGGCGGCAAGTTCAACCTCCGCAAGCTCCCCAACGACGAGCCCGGCATGTCCCCGCTCGAGATCTGGTGCAACGAATCGCAGGAGCGCTACGTCCTCGCCGTCCCCGCCGCCCGCCTCGCCACCTTCACGCAACTCTGCGAACGCGAGCGCGCACCCTTCGCCGTCGTCGGCGAAGCCACCGAGGAGCGAAATCTCGTCGTCGAAGACCCGCACTTTAAGAACACGCCCATCGATCTCCCGCTCGAAGTCCTGCTCGGCAAACCGCCGCGCATGCACCGCAAAGAAACCTCGCTGGTCCGCCCTCAGGTTCCCTTGGCACTTGGAGACTTGTCACTTGCGGACGCAGTCCGCCGCGTCCTCTCGCATCCCACCGTCGCCGACAAAACCTTCCTCATCTCCATCGGTGATCGCACGCTCGGCGGCCTCATCGCCCGCGACCAGATGGTCGGCCCGTGGCAGGTCCCTGTCGCCGACTGCGCCGTCACCGCCGCTGCCTTCGACGTTTACACCGGCGAAGCCATGGCCATGGGCGAACGCACACCCGTCGCCGTCAACAACGCCGCCGCCTCCGCCCGTCTCGCCGTCGGCGAAGCGCTCACCAATCTCGCCGCCGCCCAGATCGGCGACCTCGGCAAAGTAAATCTCTCCGCCAATTGGATGGCCGCCCCCGCCGTCCCCGGCGACGCCGCCGATCTTTACGCCGCCGTGCAAGCTGTCGGCATGGAACTCTGCCCCGCCCTCGGCATCACGATCCCCGTTGGCAAGGACAGCATGAGCATGTCCACCGTTTGGCAGGACAAACCGAAAGACGGTGCCAAAGGCGCCCAGAAACGCATCACCGCCCCCGTCTCGCTCATCGTCTCCGCCTTCGCCGCGGTCACCGACATCCGCCGCACCCTCACACCGCAGCTGCAATACGACCAAACATTAAACGCAGAGAACACGAAGATCGCGGAGACTGGCAAATCCAGCCCCTCCGCGCCCTCTGCGCCCTCCGCGTTTAAAAGCCCGAATTCCCAAACCATCGGCGAAACGGTTCTTCTGTTGGTCGATTTAGGTCACAACCAAAACCGCCTCGGCGGCTCGATCCTCGCACAGGTCGTTTCGCAAATGGGCGAGGCTACGCCCGACGTCGACAGCCCCACGCAGCTGAAGGCTTTCTGGAACGTCATCCAGCAACTCGGCCGCGACGGCAAACTCCTCGCCTACCACGACCGTTCCGATGGCGGTCTCCTCGCCACCGTCGTCGAGATGGCCTTCGCCGGCCACACTGGCGTCGATCTCACTCTCCCTGCCGGCGATGCCTTCGCCGCGCTCTTCGCCGAGGAGCTCGGCGCCGTCATCCAGGTCCGCGCCGTCGACGTCGATCACGTCACGCGCATCTTCCACTATCACGGTCTCACCGACGGCATCACCGCCATCGGCACGCTCAACGCGAACCATCGGTTCACGATTCACCAGGCCGGAAAAGCGCTCTACGACGAAGACCTCTTCGCCCTGCGTGCGATCTGGTCTGACGTCACGCACCGCATGGCCGCGTTGCGCGACAACCCCGCCGCCGCCGCCCAGGAACACCAGCTCCGCCTCGACCGCACCAATCCCGGCATCCGTCCGGTGCTAACGTTTGATCTGTCCACGTCGCAGTTCACCCCGGCCGGAAAGGACCAAGGATCAAGTAGCAAGTCTCAAGGTTCTACCTCGGCCACTCCGTCTCCTGCCACTTCCCACTTGTCACTTGCCACTTCGAAAAATCGCCCCTCCGTGGCGATTTTACGCGAACAGGGCGTCAACGGCGAGGTCGAGATGGCCGCCGCCTTCACCCGCGCCGGCTTCCGCGCCGTCGATGTGCACATGACCGACATCCTCAGCGGCCGCATATCGCTCCGCGATTTCCGCGGCTTCGCGGCCTGCGGCGGTTTCAGTTACGGTGACGTCCTCGGCGCCGGCGAAGGCTGGGCCAAGAGCATCCTCTTCAACGACCGCGCCCGCGCGGAATTCGCCGCCTTCTTCGCGCGCGAAGACGCCTTCGCCCTCGGTGTGTGCAACGGCTGCCAGATGGTCAGCAACCTCAAGTCCATCATCCCCGGCGCCGAACTCTGGCCGCGCTTCGTGCAAAACCAAAGCGAGCGCTACGAGGGCCGCTACGTTTCCCTTAAGATCGAGGAGAGCCCCAGTGTCCTCTTCAAAGGCATGGCCGGCTCCGTCATTCCCATCGCCGTCGCACATGGCGAAGGTTACGCCGAGTTCGCCAACCCCGCCGCGATGCAACGCTGCAACACGTCCGGTCTCGTCTCCGCGCGCTTCGTGGACAACCACCATCGCACCACGGAGCATTATCCGCTGAATCCCAATGGCTCGCCCCAAGGCATGACCGCACTCACGACGACCACCGGCCGCGTGACGATCATGATGCCGCACCCCGAGCGCGTCTTCCGCAGCGCCTGCATGAGTTACTCGCTCCCTGAGTGGGGCGAAGACTCCCCGTGGATGCAGCTCTTCCGCAACGCCCGCACCTGGGTCGGCTGAAATTATAGGTCGTATAAGTCCTATAGGTCTCATACGACCTATACATGACGCCTCCCCCCGGCTTCATCCCCCCGCACGGCCATTATCGTGAGCTGCTCTCTTACCAGAAAGCCGAAGTCATCTACGATCTGACCTTCTGCTTCTGTCAGCGTTTTCTCCAGCGGGGCGACCGCACCATCGACCAGATGATCCAGGCGGCGCGTTCCGGAAAACAAAACATCCTGGAAGGCAGCAAAGCCTCCGGCACCTCCAAAGAAACCGAGTTCAAGCTCACCAATGTCGCCCGCGCCAGCCTCGAGGAACTGCTTGAGGACTATCGCGACTACCTCCGCACCCGCCAGCATCCCATCTGGCCCAAAGACTCCCGTGAAGCGCTCTTCGTCCGTCGCCTGGGCCATGAGTCCCATACGTCCTATGAGACCTATAGGACTTATACCGAGACTCGACCCGCCGCGGTGGTCGCCAACATCGCCCTCTGCCTCATCCACCAAGCGAACTTCCTTCTCGACCAGCAAATCCGCCGCCTCGAACAAGACTTTCTCAAAGAAGGCGGCCTTCGCGAGCGAATGACCCGCGCTCGTCTCCAAGCACGGCGGCAGCCCTAGCCGCTACTTCCGCATACGGGCCGTTTTGGCGAACCGGCAAATCCCTGCTGACATAACGCTGTCAGCCGGCTGCGCTAGAGTAGCGCTTCCTTCCCCATGTCCGATTCCCCCGTTTCCACCGGCAACTCCAACGCGACGCTCTCTTTCTGGCGCAGCGTCTGGCTCGCCATCAAAGGCACGCATAACGATTACACGACGCTGCCGCTAAAGCGCGCCGTGCTGTTCCTCGCGGTGCCAATGGTGCTCGAGATGTCCATGGAGTCGCTCTTTGCGGTGGTGGATGTGTTCTGGGTCTCGCACCTCGGCTTCAATGCCATCGCCGTCGTCGGCATCACCGAGTCGATTATGTCGCTCATCTACGCGGTTGCCATCGGCATCTCGTTTGCCGCGACCGCGATCATCGCGCGCCGGATCGGCGAGAAGAACCCCGTCCTCGCCGCCCAGGCCGCCGGCCAGATCCTCGTGCTGGGCGTCCTGCTCGCCTCAGCCCTCGGTGTCGTGCTCGGATTTTTTGCCGGCGACATCCTGCACCTGATGGGCGCGAGCCAGGAGATCGTGACCCTCGGCACCGGCTACGCCCGCGTGATGCTCGGCGGCAACATCACCGTGTTCATGATCTTCCTCATCAACGCCATCTTCCGTGGCGCGGGTGACGCGGTCATCGCCATGCGCACGCTCTGGCTCGCCAATGGCCTGAACATCATTCTGGGACCGTGCTTTATCTTTGGCTGGGGGCCGTTCCCGGAACTCGGCATGATCGGCGCCGCCGTCGCCACCAATATCGGCCGCGGCGTCGGCGTGCTCTACCAACTCTGGCATCTCACGGGCCGGCCTGGCCGCATCCGCGTGCACCTCACCGATCTCCGTCCGCAACGCGAGGTGCTCACCACGATTCTCAAGACCTCCGGCAACGGCGTCGCGCAGATGTTCATCGCCACCACGAGCTGGGTCGGCCTGTTCAAGATCCTCGCCGTCTTCGGCAGCCCTGTGCTCGCCGGTTACACCATCGCCATCCGCGTGGTCATCTTCGCGCTCATGCCCGCCTGGGGCCTCGCCAACGCCGGCGCGACCCTCGTCGGCCAGAACCTCGGCGCCAAACAGCCCGAACGCGCCGAGGAAGCCATCCGCATCGCCGTGCGCTACAATGTCATTTTTCTCGGCATCATCGGGCTGCTCTTCGTCGTTTTTTGCCGGCAGATCGTCGGCTTGTTCACCACGGACCCCATTGTCTTCGCCGAGGCCGTGCGCTCGCTCTGGATCGTGAGCCTCGCCTTCCCGATCTTCGCCGCCGGCATGTGCTTCGAAGCCACCTTCAACGGCTCCGGCGACACCTGGACGCCCACGCGCTTGAATTTTTTCTGTTTCTGGCTCGGCCAGATCCCGCTCGCGTGGATCCTCGCCGTCCCGGTCGGGCTCGGCTCGCTCGGCGTCTATATCGCCGTGCCCGTCTCGTTCACCGTCCTCGCGCTCTGGAGCGGTCTGCTCTTCCGCCGCGGCAAGTGGAAGCAACAGAAAGTCTGAGCGCTGCCGCACGCAGTTGAGGGTTGAGTGTTAAGAGCTGAGAGCCAAACCAGAGTTTCCTGCGTGCTCCTGCCGCTTTGGCCGTCTCTCAACTCTCAGCTCTCAACCCTCAACTCTTCATGTTGCCCCGCGCCGAGCGCTCCCCCCTCAGCGAATTCCACGTCGCCCCCACGCGCATCCTTTGGCAATCCGCCCACGGCGTCGCGCATGCCGAGCGTCTCCTCGTGCCCGAGCCCGGCCAGATCGGCCTCGGTGAGGCCATCCCGCCTTGCACGCTCACAGCCTCCAGTGAACACGGCCCCGCCGGCCTGCTCATCGATTTCGGCAGCGAACTTCACGGTTACATCGAGCTCTTTGCGCCCGGCCGCGAAAACAAGGAGCCCACGCCACTCCGTGTCCGCTTCGGCGAATCCGCCTCCGAGGCCATGGCCGACATCGGCACCAAGGGCGCACAAAACGACCACGCGCTCCGCGACCTGCGCGTGCATCTGCCGTGGATGGGGAAGCTCCGCGTCGGCCCCAGCGGTTTCCGTTTCGTGCGACTCGATGCGCTCGATCCCGCCCAACCCATCAGCCTCGCGCAGATCCGCGCCGTCCTCGTCATCCGCGATCTGCCTCGCGCGGGCGCGTTTCGTTGCAGCGACGAGCGCGTCAACCGCATCTGGGAAACCGGCGCCTACACGGTTCACCTGAATTTGCAGGATTACCTTTGGGACGGCATCAAGCGCGACCGGCTCGTGTGGATCGGCGACATGCATCCCGAGACGAGCACGGTCAACGCCGTCTTCGGCCACACCGACGCCGTGCCCCGCAGTCTCGACCTCACCCGCGAGCGCACGCCCTCCGACCAGTGGATGAACGGCATCAGCAGCTACTCGATGTGGTGGGTGCTCATCCATGAGCAATGGTGGCTCCACCACGGCGATCGCGCCTATCTCCAGCAACAGGCCGCCTACCTCGGCACGCTTCTCGCCAAACTCGCCGCTCTCGTCGGTCCCGATGGCCGCGAAAAAATCGACGGCTGGCGCTTCCTCGACTGGCCCAGTTCACCCAACCAAACCGGCGTCACCGCCGGCCTCCAGGCCCTCCTCGTCCTCACCCTCGACGCCGGCGCCCGCCTCGCGCGCGAACTCGGCGATTCCGCCACCGCGCAACTCTGCGCCGATGCCGCCAATCGCGCCCGTCCCGTCGTGCTCGACGCCAACGCGTCCAAATCCGCCGCCGCCCTCCAAGTCCTCGCCGGTCAGCGCGACGCCCGCCAGACCGCCACCGAAATCCTCCTCCCCGGCGGTGCGCAGGGCGTGTCCACCTTCTACGGCTACTACGTGCTCAACGCCCTCGGCCGCGCCGGTGAGACGCGCGCCGCCCTCGACCTCATCCGCAATTACTGGGGCGCCATGCTCGACCGCGGCGCCACGACGTTCTGGGAAGACTTCGATCTCGCATGGCTCGCCGGCTCCAGCCGTATCGACGAGTTGCCCGCGCCCGGCGAGAAAGACCTTCACGGCGACTACGGCGCGTATTGCTACGAAGGCTTCCGCCACAGCCTCTGCCACGGTTGGGCCAGCGGCCCTACGGCCTGGCTCAGCGAATACGTCCTCGGCGTGCAACCACTAGCTCCCGGCTGCGCCCGCGTGCGCATCGCCCCGCAACTCGGCGACCTCGCTTGGGTTGAAGGCAGTTATCCCACGCCTCACGGCCCGATAAAAATCCGCCACGACCGTCAGCCCGACGGCACGATCCGCTCGCAAATCACCGCCCCGCCCGGAGTCGAAATCATGCGCGCATCAGCCTGATCAAACCATTTTAACCACGGATTTCACTGATGAGCACGGATGACCAATCCAGTCCGCCTTCATCTCCATGGCAACGCATGCCGGGCCTTTCATCTGTGTTATCTGTGCAATCGGTGATTAAAATGATCGTGTGTTTGTGAGCTAAGGAAACGCCCATGCCCTTCACCGCCACCGCCGCGCCGCTCGCGGACATCCTGCTTTTGCGGGAGGCGTTTCGTCGGGAGATGAACTGCCAGATCGTGCACGACTCCTTGCACACCCGCCCCGCTTGGACGCAGACCTACCTGATCGCCGACGATGGCGCACCGGCTGGTTATGGCGCAATCGCCGTGGGCGGTCCCTGGCAAGGCACCCGAACGATCTTTGAATTTTACCTCGCCCCGGAATATCGCGGCTGGGCCGTCGACTGCTTCGATCTTTTCCTCAAGGCCAGTGCCGCCACGCATTTCGAATTCCAGACCAGCAATCTCCTGCTCACCGCGCTCACGCATGCGTGGAACGCCCATCTGCGCACCGAGCGCATCATCTTTCACGATCAGACCACTACGCAGCTACCCGCTAACGGCGCGCTCCTCCGTCAAGCGACCGCCGCCGATACCGTCAAAATCTTCGCTCACCACACCGAACCTGTCGGCGACTGGCTGCTGGAGCTCGACGGCACCATCATCGCCACCGGCGGCTGGCTCACTCACTACAACCCGCCCTACGCCGACCTCTATATGGAGGTCGCCGAGCCCCACCGCCGTCGCGGTTTCGGGGCCTACCTCGTGCAAGAGTTGAAGCGCATCTGCCGCGAGGGCGGCAGCACCCCTTGCGCCCGCTGTCGCCCCGGCAACCACGCCTCGCGCCGCACCCTCGCCAAAGCCGGCTTCGCCCCTTGCTCCCAGATCCTTGCGGGGCCCGTCCGGAAATAGGTTTCCCGTCCCGGTTATCTTGATGGCGAGGAGCACAGTCCTAGCTGGACGCTCCCGCCCTCACACCCAAATCCGCACAGCTTCCAGTTGCACTTGCCTGCGGGCGTCCGCAGGGTGGCCGATCCGGTGGCGCTGTGCGCCGGATTTTCATGCCATCCTCCTCCCTGTCGCGCCTCGGCGCCCGTATTTCATCCACGTTCCGGCGCTGGTTCGCACGACCGCACGCGACGGAGGAAAGCTACCGCGACTTCAACGGCCGTTATTTTTCCGACTTCTACGAACAGGAGCGGATGCTCGCCGACCGGCCGCGCATGGAATTTTACCGCGCCGCGATCATGCGCCACATCCAGCCCGGTGATCGCGTTATCGATCTCGGCACCGGCACGGGAATCCTCGCGGCCCTCGCCTCCCGGCGCGGCGCGGCCCATGTCTACGCTGTCGATCACTCCTCAATCCTCCAGCACGCCCGCACCCTCGCCGCCGCCAATGCCATCGAGCGCGTCGAGTTCGTCGCCGCCCACAGCACGGAGTTTTCTCCGGCCGGACCGGTGGATGTGATTTTGCACGAACAGATGGGCGACTGCCTCTTTGACGAAGCCATGGTCGCCAACGTCTGTGACCTGCGCGACCGCGTCCTGAAGCCCGGCGGACTCATCCTGCCCAGCCGCTTTGAGTTCTTCTGCGAACCGGTCAAAATCCGCGACTCGCGCCACGTGCCGTTTATCTGGGAACTCGACGTGCACGGCTACGATTACTCGGTGCTGGAGCGAAACCGCCCGCAGGATCCCGGCTACTATCACATCCGCAGCAGCGACCCGACCGTGGTCGAACATTTCCTTGGCGAACCGGCCCCGGTGCTCACGCTTGATCTGCACACGGTCAACGAAGCGGAACTGCCGCATGAAGTCACCTTCACCCGCACCGTCGTGAACGCCGGCCGGCTCGATGGCTACGCGGTGTATTTCCGTGCGCTCGTGGACGACGATCTCAGCCTCGGCTCGGGCCCGCTCGATCCCGGCCGGGCGCCGCATTGGGGCTTTCGCGTGCTCCGCACCGATCGCGATGATTTCGCCGTGGGCGACATCATCGAGGTTCGCCTCATGGTCGGCCGCTGGCCGGAGATCAACTCCTGGCGCTGGTCACATGTGAAGCGCCCTCGCACCGTCGCGGTCGAGACCGCGCCCGCCTGAGCCGGCGTGCGCTTACTTTACCGTCGGCAGGCGAACATCCCCGGAGTTGCTAAATACTCCGAAGCCGTAGAGCAGCCAAAGTATGACCACGATTACGACGACCACGTTAAGAATTTTCTTAATCGTAGCCTGCATCGGAATGTAGGTGTTGATCAACCAAAGGACGACTCCGACGACAATCAGAGTCACGACTACGTTTATAAGAGGCATCCCGCAGGATAGCCGTTAGCCTCGCGAACAGGTATGGGGTCTAACCCTATCGCTAACGACCACCCGCGCCGCACCGCAGGTTTACCGCGCCAGCGGACCCGACTGCACGTCGATCAGGCGTTCCTCTTTCAGAATCCACATATAGGGATCGAGCCGGGCATGGCCGTAACGGGCGGCGCTCAGCTCGGCGCGGCCGCCAGGCATCTGGACGCGTTCGAGGTGTCCGTTCACCTCAACCTCGACCGGCATCGGAAACGGATAGCCCTCCGGCGTTTCCCAGCGGAGCAGGAGCTTATCGCCCTCGATCATCGAAATGAGTTTCGGCAGCTTCGGTTGATTGAGGTAGAGGTTGAAAAACCAGGTGAGATCGAGACCGGAAACCTCGTTGGCCATGCGGACAAAATCTCCCGTCGTCACGAACCGGCAGGCACTGCCGTCGGTCGTGGCCTCCGCCGCTGCGGTGGGATACGCGAAGCGGCGCAGAATCGCCTGCATCTGCTCGCGCCCGGCGAGATAACGCAGCATGTGCACCACCCACGCGCCTTTCATGTAAACTTCGTTGCCGAGATCTTTCTCCATCTGCTGCGTGGTCGCATTGGGCCCGGGCACCATCGCGTGCTCGTTCTTGATCTTGCGGCGGTTCTCGTAGAGCGCGTGATCGTAGGCCATCGCGCCTTCGCGCTCCTCGGCGTAGAGCGCCTGCATGTAAGTGCACAGGCCTTCGTGAATCCAGAAATCGCGCCAGTCGGACGCAGTCACGAGATTGCCCCACCATTCGTGGCCGAGTTCGTGATGATGCAGCCAGTCGTAGCCGTGCGGGCCGCCCTTGTATTTATTGCCGTAGGCGATGATCGACTGGTGCTCCATGCCGAGGTGCGGCGTCTCAACCACCCCGTATTTTTCCGCGCGGAACGGATACGGCCCCAGCACACGCTCGTAGAAATCAAGGTGCGCGAGCATCTCAGGGAAAAGCTTTTCACCTGCCGCACGATTTTCCGGCAGCACCCAGTAGGTGACCGGCATCGTCTCACCGGCAACGCTCTTGTAGTCGCGCGTGATCGTCACGTAGGGCCCGATGTTGAGCGCGATGTTGTAGTTGCTGATCGGAAACGCGGTGTGCCAATGGTAGGTGCGCGTGCCGTCAGCATGCGGGATGACCTCGACCAACTTGCCGTTGGACGCCACGACGAGCGGATCCGGCACGCGGATACGCAACGTAAACGAGTCGGGTTTGTCCGAGGGGTGGTCTTTGCACGGCCACCAGAGATCGGCGCCCTCGCCCTCCACGGTGGTCGCAATCCACGGCTGGCCATCCTTGGTTTTCGACCAGGTGAACCCGCCGTCCCATGGCGCGCGCACCGCCTCGCGAGGCCGGCCATTGTAATCGACCGCTGCCGTCAGCTCCGCGCCGGCGGGCCGGGAACGACCCAGGTTGATCCACAAGCGCGGGCCGCGGCGCTCAAAGGCCACTCTCACCGATGCGACGGCCCCAGTCGCCGTCGTGGAGTCGGACGCGAGGCGCACTTGCGTCACTTTCAGCCGCGGATCGAGGTCGAGCACGAGCCACTCGAGCGGCGCGACGAGCCGGACCTTGAGGATGGCGGTGCCGGCGATGGATTTTTTCTCGGGGAAAATTTGCAGGTCCAGTTCGCCGCTGCGCACATCGTAAGCCGCCTGTTCCGGGATAAGCACCCCGCCGGAATCGTCGGTGGGGCTGGGCTTGGTCGCAGCGGAAGGCGCTTGTGGCGCCGTCTCGCAACCAGCCAAAAGCAGGGCAAACGCGCCCGGCAAAAACCATTTCAGGGACAGAACGCGGGGGACAGCGGGGAGAAAACGCATGAGCGGAGGAGAATTGCCCCGATGCTGCCACCCAACCGCACAGCGTCAAACGGCTTGTCGCGCCTCGGCGCTTCCGCAGCCGCAGCTCAGGCCTGCCGCTTGAACTTCCGCGAGAGATACCACGCCGTGCCGGCCGGCACGCCAAACACGATCACATGCACCCCGAGCTCCGTCAAAAACGGATAGCCCGCCTTGCCGACCCCGTAGCCCAAATGCAAGAGGCAGATCACCAGCCAGACCGGGATAAACCGGCCGGCGCAAGCCGCCTTGTTTTTCGCCAAGCCCACGAAGAGGCCGAGGGAGATAAGACCAATCGCGGTGGCAACGAGGGTGTGCATGGTCAGCAGGAAACGCAGACGGGAGGTGCGGCGCAATCCCGCGTTGCATACAACGCAACCGATAGAGCGAGACTCAGGCTGGCGTCACGCGCGCGGCAAGCATCGGGCGAAACGCCGCCCGGTAGGCCCACGCGAGGTAGAGTTCGAAGGCCAGAAAAACGAGGGCCATCGGAAGCCCGCTGCGCTCGAGGCAAAGGTGGAAGGCGACGCTATTGACGATGAATGGGGCAAAGAGCGCCAGCGCGAGCGGCACAAAGCGATTAGCCAGCAGCAGGGCGCCGACGATGAGGTGCGTCGTGCCGATCAGCTCCAGCATGTAACCGGAATTTTTCAGCGCGGTGGCAAACGCCAGTGCGCCCGCCGGCAATTCCACCTGAGGCTCCGGGATGAAATGCAGGAGGCCGTTGAGACCAAAAATAAAGAGCGGCAGACCGAGGAGAATCCGGGCGATGGGCGGGATGAAACGGGTGAAGGATTTTGGAGTAGGCGTGGTATTCATGGGGTCCCGGTAGAAAACGACTATCTGGGTGAGCACGCCAGCGGATTCAGGCGAGTTCGTCCGCCGTCACCGTCAGTGTTCGCGCTTGTTCGCAGCGTTTGCGGGATTTCTCCACGCCGAGCGCGGCCAGCCCGCAGGTATTGGCGACCGCCAGCACCGTGCCCACGCCACAGAACGGATCGAACACCGTCTTCGCTCCCGCATGATCACGGACAAACCGCACTGCGTGACCCGCCGCCCGCACGCCCATGGCCCGCACCCATGGCTGGCGACCGGCGTCAGCAATGACATCGGGGATCGTCAGGACGTCCGGGCATTTCAACGCCCGCGAAACCGCAATCAAATGCGTGTAGCCGGGTCGGCCGTAGGTGAGCATGCCCGGCGGGCGGCGACAGACGATTTTGTGAAACAGGATGCGCGCGCCGGCATCCTCCGCGGCGCGGGTGACGAGGGCGCCCTTGTCGATCCACACACCATCGCGCTTGATATCCGATTGGAAGAAAAGCGCCGCGCCATCCTCCGGCACGCTCCCGACCACCAGCCGCACCGCATCGAGAAACCAACTGCGCCACACCGGCAGGGCGAGTCCCACCTCGGAAACATCCGGCAACGAGGTCACGGCACACGCGCCCGCGATGGGGCCGCGCGCCTGCATCCACGGAATCGCATCAGCACAGTGCACCTCGCGTGCAGGTGGAGAATCTTCCTCAGCCATCAACGTCATGCCGCATGGTGGGTGATTTTTGTCTCGGCCGAAAAGGCTTTTCACCAGCGAGCACCGCCGGTTTGTTGCACGCGTGGCCGACACCCCGCCAAATGACCTGCCCAAGCGCTCGCGATTATTTCCGTCCTCCTGGGCGGGCCGCGCGGGTTTTCTCTGCATCGCCTGGGGTCTGGCCATGACGACGATCTCGGTCGTCAGCGCGCGCTGGAGCGGGCCGCCCACCAACCGGCCGATCCAAGCCCAGGTCGCCGCCGATTATGTGACTTCCGACACCTGCCGCTCCTGTCACCCCGGCAATTACGCAAGCTGGCACGCCTCGTATCACCGCACGATGACGCAGGTCGCCCGCCCGGAAAATTTTGCCGCCGACCCGGATGGATTGGAGCGCAGCTATAACGACCTCGATTACCGCGTGACCCGGAAGGGCGAAGCCTACTTCGTCACCACCAAGCCCAAGGGCGCGCCCGAATCCGCCTTTGGTTCGCCGCTCCAGATCGTCCTGCTCACCGGCTCGCACAACCTCCAGCTCTTCTGGCTCGAGACCGGCGACAAGCGCCAGGGCCGCACCTTGGAGCAGTTTCCCTTCGGGTATGTCATCGCCGAGAAAAGGTGGGCGCCCATGGAGCACACGTTCCTCGCGCCTCCGGGAGTCGAGGCCGCCTACACGAAAGGCGATTGGAACGACGGCTGCATCAACTGCCACACCACGCAAAGCCGGTCCCTGCCCCTGGGCAAAGGCATCTTCGATTCCAAGGTCAGCGAATTCGGCATTTCCTGCGAAGCCTGCCACGGCGGCGGCCGCGAGCATGTGGAGCTCAACCGCAATCCGTTGCGCCGTTTCATGCTCCACCTCACGGGCGGACAGGACAAAACCATCGCCAATCCCGGTCGCATGAACGGCCAGGCCGCCTCCCTCGCCTGCGGCCAGTGCCACAGCATCTGGGCGTTTAACAACCTCGCCGACACCAGCGCTTGGGACACCCACGGCAGTAAATTCCGGCCCGGCCAGACCGAACTCGACCAGCGCTGGGTCGTGCAGCCCAAAGATACCGATCATCCGGCGGAACGGGCGGCGCTCCTCAAGGAGAACCCGCATTTCTACGACAACAGCTTTTGGGGGGACGGCAAAGTGCGCGTCACTGGTCGCGAGTTGAACGGCGTCATGGGCTCACCCTGCTACAAGGGCGGCGAGTTTTCGTGTCTCTCCTGCCACGAGATGCATCCCGACAAAACCGACGCCGCCTCGCTGAAACTCTGGGCCCGCACCGACCAGATGAAGCCCAAAATGGAGTCCGACCAAGCCTGCCTCCAGTGCCACCAGGAGATGAAGGCCAACATCCCCGCGCACACGCACCACGCCGCCAGTTCGTCCGGCAGCAGTTGCTACAACTGCCACATGCCCCACACGACCTACGGCCTGTTGCGCTCCATCCGCAGCCACACGATTTCGTCGCCCAACATCGAGGAAAGCACCGCCTACGGCCGGCCCAACGCCTGCAACCTTTGCCATCTCGACAAACCCCTCGGCTGGGCCGCCGACAACCTGGCGGCGTGGTATGGCCAGAAATCCCCCGCGCTCAGCCGCGACGAACGCGAGCTTTCCTCTGGCGTCCAGTGGCTCCTCAAGGGTGATGCCGGCCAGCGCTCCATCATTGCGTGGCACATGGGCTGGGCGCCCGCGCAAAAAGCCGCCGGCCAGGAATGGCTCTACCCCTATCTGATTTTCACGCTCAACGATCCCTATGCCGCCGTGCGCTTCGCCGCGTGGAAATCCCTGCAAACGCTGCCCAAGTTCGAAGGCTACGAGTTCGACTACTCCATGGACGATGCCAAGCAGAAGGAGGCGCTCGTCGAGGCCTACCAAAAGTGGTGGTTCCAAGTGCGTGACCAGCGTGGCGTTTACCGGCCGGAAACGATCCTCGAACCTTCCGGCCAGTTTCAACAAGCCATCTTCGACCGCATGCTCACCAATCGCGATCAGCGGGAAATGATCCTCTCGGAATAACCCGCCGCCAACCTCACCCGACTCCCATGAATCCTTCCGATCGACACCTCCGCTATGGCTGGTGGTCCCTTTTCACCTTCCTCTCGCTCGGCGTCCTGCTCGAGACGCTGCACGGCTTCAAAATCGGCTGGTATCTCAACGTCGATGTCGAGATGCGCCGGCTGATGTTCACCCTCGCCCACGCGCACGGCACGCTGTTGGCGTTGGTCAACATCGCACTCGGTCTCACGCTGCGCACCGTCAAGGGCTTCGAACTCGCCCGCGGTCCCTCGCTCGCAGTGGTGTGGGGCTCGGGCCTGTTGCCGGCTGGATTTTTTCTCGGTGGCCTGATCATCCATGACGGCGATCCCGGCCTCGGCATCCTGCTCGTGCCAGTCGGCGCGCTGCTACTGCTCTACGGCGTCTACGCCGTCGCTCGCTCGCTCTCGCGCACGAAGTCGGAAGAACCCGTTGCGGGGACGGCAGGAAAAAAACGCTGAGCGCGATACGCGGCGAACGTCGCGCGCCAATCCTACCCGCGGTTCCGCGGGTGGAATTTTTCGTGCTGCGACAGCAGGCGCTTCGTCTCGACCGCCGTGTAGATTTGCGTCGTCCCGATGCTCGCGTGGCCGAGCATTTCCTGAATCGCACGCAGATCGGCGCCACCGTTCAACAGGTGCGTGGCGAACGAGTGCCGCAGCAAATGCGGCTTAACGTTCTTCGTGATCCCGGCGCGCTTGGCGTATTTTTTAACCAGCACCCAGAGCATGATCCGCGAAAGCGCGCCGCCGCGCTCGCTCAGGAAAAGCTGGCTGCCGGTGCGCGCCTTCACGAAATGCGGCCGCCCCGAGGCCAGGTAAGTTTCGATCGCCTCCGCCGCCTTCGCCCCGACCGGCACGACGCGCTCCTTCGAACCTTTGCCAAACACACGCAGGAATCCGTGCTCCAGATCGATCTGTTGCAGCGTGAGTCCCGCGAGTTCCGAGACACGCAGGCCGCTTGAATAAAAAAGTTCCAGCAGTGCGCGGTCGCGCAGCGAGTAGGCATCACCGCCGCTGGGCGCGGCGAGCAGGCGCGTCACCTCGTCAGGCGAAAGCGTGCCGGGAATGCGCCGCATCAGTTTCGGGCTCGAGAGCAGCTCGGTAAAATCGTCCTCCCGCTCCTTCTCGCGCACGAGGTGACGGGCGAGTCCGCGCAGCGCGGTGAGTTTGCGCGCAAGGCTGGCGACCGTGTAATCATCGCCGCTCAGCGAGTGAATCCATGCGCCGACTTGGTCGCCGGTCACCGTGCGCCAGTCGGTCGCGCCGCGCTTGGCGATAAACCCGGCGCACTGGTCGAGGTCCGACTGGTAATTTTCCCACGTGCTCCGCGCGAGGCCGCGCTCGAGTTTCAGAAAGCCGATGAAGCCATCGGTGTCGGCCGCAAACGCCGCTGGCGCCTGGCTGGTCTTTTCCCGGGAAAGTGGCTTGCGGCCTGACATGGCCGGCGGGTGGTGCGAAGCGGGCGCTTAGTAGCGCCGGCGCATCATCGGCGGCGGCGGGGCCGACGTTTCCTTCATGCGGAAGGTGATGCGCGCCTTTTCCAAATCGTAGGGACTCATTTCCATCTTCACCGTGTCGCCGGCGGCGATCTTGATGAAGTTTTTGCGCAGCTTGCCCGAGATGTGGGCGAGCACCACATGGCCGTTCGACAGCTGAACCTTGAACATCGTGCCCGGAAGGACGGCCACTACCTTACCCTCTACTTCAATCGAGTTGCCATCAGCCATGGGTAGAAAGGGAAGTGCCAGCGGTGGTTTGGTTCATGCGGTAATTGATACGGAAAAGCCACTTGTAAGCCTTATTGACCCCCGGTAAGTCAAGGTTTTACCAGCTTCATGGTCCAACCCACTCCCCCGCCCGCCTGTCCGTTTGAGAAGCGCTTCCCCTCCCAACTGGTGCGGGACGACGTGTTTTTCATGAGCCTGGCCTATAATCAGGCCATCGACGCGTGGCGGCAGGACGAGGTGCCCATCGGGGCTGTGATCGTCCGCGATGGCGAAGTGATTGCCGCCGCCCACAACACCGTCGAGGCCGCGCACGATCCGACCGCCCACGCCGAAATGCTCGCGCTCACGCAAGCCGCCTCCGCGCTGGGCAACTGGCGGCTCGAAGGTTGCACGCTCTACGTCACCAAGGAGCCCTGCCCGATGTGCTCTGGCGCCACGCTCATGTCGCGACTCCAGCGTGTCTGCTACGCCGTCCCCGACCCGAAGATGGGCTGTCTCGGCGGCGCCACCGACCTCAACGCCCTGCCTCGCGTCAACCACCACCTCACCATCACCGCCGGCGGCGTGCTTGAAGCCGAATCGCGCGAGTTGTTGCAGGCGTTCTTTCGCCTGAAACGCCAGCAGGAAGACACACCTGAAAGTTGACGCATCCGCGCAGTGATGCCACGTTTGCGACTCCCACCTCACTTTAACTCCAACCCGAAAACCAAATCACGATCATGGCCTACGAACTCCCGAAACTCGCCTACGCTTACGACGCCCTCGTCCCGCACATCGATGCCAAGACGATGGAGATCCATCACTCGAAGCACCATCAGGCTTACATCACCAACGCCAACAACCTCCTCAAGGACCACGCCGCGCTCGCAGCCCTCGACGTCAATGCGCTGATCGCCGATCTCTCCAAGGTCCCCGAGGCCATCCGTGGCGGCGTGCGCAACAACGCCGGCGGCCACAGCAACCACGCGTTCTTCTGGACCGTGATCGGCCCGGGCAAGGGCGGCGCCCCCAAGGGCAAGCTCGCCGCGGCGATCGAGTCCGAGCTCGGTGGCTTCGCCAAGTTCAAGGAAGACTTCGCCAAGGCCGGCGCCACGCGCTTCGGCTCCGGCTGGGCCTGGCTCTACGTCACCGCCGACAAGAAGCTCGCCGTTGGCTCCACCGCCAACCAGGACAGCCCGCTCATGGGCAAGGGCGTCGCCGGTATCGAGGGCAAACCCGTCCTCGCGCTCGACGTCTGGGAGCACGCCTACTACCTCAATTACCAGAACCGTCGCCCCGACTACATCGCCGCCTTCTGGAACGTCGCCGACTGGGACGCCGCCGAGAAAAACTACCTCGCCGCGATCGCCTGAGCGACCTGTCATTCTGCCAAAACAAAAGCCGCACCTTTTCGGGTGCGGCTTTTTTGTGCGATCAAGTAGCTACGAGCATGAGCGAGTGGCGATTCGGGGCTTTATCCACTCGCTCACGCTCGTGGCCACCCGATCCAACCAATCCGACTCGCGCGCTTACTGGTTGGGCGTCCAGACGTTCGCCTGCATCGCGATGCCGAAGTTTGCCGGGCTGATCGGCACGCTCTTGCCGCTCTCGGTGTCGAGAATGCACAGGCGGCTCGTGCTGCGGTCGCGCGCCGTGTAAACAATGTGCCGGCCATCGGCCAGCCAGCTCGGCTCCACGCCGTCGAACGGGGCATGCGAGACCTGCTCGCTCTTGCCCTTCGTGAAATCATGCACCGCGATCTGGTAGCCTTTGCCGATCTTCATCGTGAACGCGATTTTGTTCGGGTTCGCCCGGCTCCAGTCCGGTTCCGCGCAATAGCCGCTGATGTTCGTCGGCACGCGCTGCATGCTGCCGCCGCCGGCCGGGATGATGTAGAGCTGGGGACCGCCCGCTGTGTCGGAGGTGAAAACGATGCGCGAGCTGTCCGGCGAAAAGCACGGCGACGCCTCGACCGAATCCGTGCGCGTGCGACGCGAAACGCCGCGACCCTGCGCGTTGCTCACATAAATTTCCGCGTTGCCCTCGCCCGAGAGCACCATCGCGACCTGCTGGCCGTTGGGGCTGTAGCGCGCGCCGCTGTTCGTGCCCTTGAAGCTCACGAAGGTCGTGCGCTGGTAGGAGCCGAGGTCGATCTGGAAAATATCGGGGAAGCCCGACTTGTAGTAACTCGTGTAGAGCAGCTTCGAGCCGTCCGGCGCCCAGCGCGGCCCGAGCGCCTGCGCGTTGTCGCGCGTGATCTGCTTGGCCTCGCCGAGGAAAAGATCGGACACGTAGATTTCCTTCTTACCGGTGCGCTCGCCGATGAAGGCGATCTTGGCGGTGAAAAACCCCTTGAGGCCCATGCCGTTGGTCTTCTCGACCGCGATGTCGGCCGCGCGCAGCAGTGCATTGCGCGCCGTGCTGCCGGTAGCGACGCCAGAGTGAACTAGCGCACTGCCGGCGCTACCCGAACTACTAACCGTATTACCACTCGCATTCGTTCCCTCCACCGTGAGCCTGCTGCCCTTGCCGATATCCACTCGCACTTGTGTGCCGGTCACCTGCGTGAACTTGATGTCGTAGGTAAAACCGCTCGCGACGACGCGATAGCGGCCGTGTGCGCCGAAGGCCTGCAGCGCAAGCTGGTTCAGCTCGGGCGTGTTCGCGGAGACGCGCACCGGGATGGTTTTGTTGTCGGCCGTGACGGTGACGACGCCGATGTCGCGCTGGGCAAAAGCAGAAGTCAGACCGAGAGTGAGAAAAAGGATAACGCGCAGAATTTTTTGCATGATAAGAAGCAGTGCTTAAGATGACGGAACTCGGGGCATTTCTATTTACACCCCGTCCCAGCTTAACAACTTAATTCCCCTCCCGGTTCCCAATTTTTCAAACACGTGACGCCCGAAGCCATCAAAGATCAGCTCAAGCAAGTGAAGTATCCCGGCTTCAGCCGCGACATCGTGTCGTTCGGCCTCGTGCGCTCGGCGGCGTTCGTCGACGGCACCGTGAAGGTCTCGCTCGCGATCACGACCAGCGATCCCAAGGTCCCGCTCCAGCTCAAGCGCGAGGTCGACCAGTGCCTCCGCGCCCTGCCCGGCGTCCGCGACACGATCATCGACCTCGCCGTCTCGCCCGTGAAAACCGCCACACCGGGCGGCACCAACCATCTCCCCGGCGCCGCCAGCGCGCCGAAAGGACTCAAGCACTCCGTCGCCATCGCCTCCGGCAAGGGCGGCGTCGGCAAGAGCACCTTTTCCGTCAATCTCGCCTGCGCCCTCGCCCAGGTGCTCACCGCCCAGGGCCGCCCGGGCCGCGTGGGCCTGATGGATTGCGACATCTACGGTCCCAGCGTGCCGCTCATGATGGGCCTTTCCGGCCGCCCCGAAGTCGAGGGCGACGGTCCTTCCGCGATGCTCATTCCGATGGAGCACCATGGCGTGAAGGTGATGAGCATGGGTTTCCTCGTGGACGATAACACGCCGGTAGTCTGGCGCGGCCCGATGATCATGAAGACCATCCAGCAGTTCGTCCAAAACGTGAAGTGGGGCGAACTCGACGTGCTCCTCGTCGATCTTCCGCCCGGCACCGGCGATGCGCAGCTCTCCCTCGTGCAAACGCTCCCGCTCGACGGCGCCGTGCTTGTCACCACACCCCAGCCCGCCGCAACCAACGTCGCGCGCAAGGGCGGCCTGATGTTTCAGAAGGTCAACGTCCCGCTCCTCGGCGTCGCCGAGAACATGAGCTGGTTCGTCGATCCCGCCGGCCAGAAGCACACGCTCTTCGGCAGTGGTGGCGGCATCGCGCTCGCCGAAAAACTCGGCACCGTCCTCCTTGGCCAGGTCCCGCTCCTCGCGTCAATCCGCGAAGGCGGCGACTCCGGCCAGCCGGTCACGGTCAATGATCCGTCGGGCCTCGCCGCCGGGACGTTCCGCACCATCGCCCAGACCCTGTTGGCCCGCCTGGCGGCGCCGCGCGTGCCGGGGGTGTGATATTTTTGAAACATTGCCGGCATTGACAGCAGCCGCCGCGTCGCTCTCATCTTGCTGCCCGACTACTGAATGACTTCTTCTGCTCAAGAGCCCGCGACTTCCCGCGACTTCGTCAAACAGTCCAGCCTCTATCAGGAGTTTCTGGCTGAACGGGAAGAAATCCTGAAGCACAAGTGGCTGGAGTCCGAGCGACTCGGCTACGACATCGGCTTCGAGCGCGCCTTGTTGGACTGGATCCGCAAACACCGCGAAGGCTGGCGTGCCGCCCGCCGTCAGGCCGGTCAGGCCACAAGCCTGACGAATCCGCCGATCGCCGCCTTCACCCCCGCCGAGCGGAAATAAACAGTATGTGCAGGGCGGGGTCTCCGAGCCCCGCCATTTTCGTGTAGCTCTTCGTGTTCGTTGGCGGGGTTTGGAAACCCCGCCCATACACCAAGTCAGCACCAATAAAAAAGCCGGGCAAATCGCCCGGCTTTCGCATTTCTAAAATCCAGCTGATCCGAGACTTACTTGATCTCTTTGTGCAGCGTGTGGCGCTTGAGGAAGGGGTTATACTTCTTCTTCTCGATGCGCTCCGTGACGGTCTTCTTATTGCGCTTCGTGAGATAGCGGGAGGCAGGCTTGCCCTCTTTTTTGGCTTCGGTGCATTCCAGGGTGACGACTTCTTGCATGGTTATAAATGGTTGAAGGGTCAGAGCAAAGGGCCGCGCCGCGTCAGGGCAAGGGCAAAGTGCGGCGGCGGACCATGCGCGGCCCGAGCTGAAGGTTGAAAGGTGAAAGTTGAAAGACGCCGCAACTCGCGAGACCGCCGCTCAGCGCCGCTTTTCCGTCAGCGGCAGCATCACGCCCCGCCGGAATAGCATCACCTGGCTCGTGCTGGACGACACCACGATCGCAATGCATTGCGCCGCAATGCTTATGGCCGATGCCGCCGCATGCCGGCTGCCCAGCCCACTCGGCAGCGTGTGGTCGGAATCGATCGCCTGGATGAGGCTGCCCGCCGACTGCACCACGCCGTCGCCACGGATCACAAATGCGCCGTCAATGGAGGAAAATTCCTTCACGGTCTCGTCCATGAACGGGTTGAGGATGTTGCGATCCTCGTCCTTGTAACCGTAAAACGGGTTCAGGACGAGGGGCTTGATGAGTTTTTCGACCTCCTCGGTTCCACCGACCACGAAGAGACTGCCCACGGGCTTGCCTTCGCGACCCTCGACCGCGAGTTCGGTCGCGATGGCGATCACACGCTCGAGCACCTCGGGCTTCACGTCCTCAGGCAACAGCTCGTTGCGACCGGTGAGCAGTGATTGAAATTCCCGCTCGATGTCGACGACAGCGAGCGTGTCAAACTGGTTGCTGCCCGTCACCCCGCCGATGCAGCAGATGCGGTCGGTGAACGAAACGATGCCGCGCGTGAGCGCCACGAGGATCGCGCTGCGCAACTGGGCCATGCGTTGCGTGGAAAACGAACGCACCTGGATCGTCTCCGCAAATTCCTTCTGGTCCTCGGAAGGCTCGATGGGGTTGCGCGTGACGAGGATGGTTTTGATCTTCGCCTGCAACGTGCCGGCCTGGATACCGCCGACAAACGTGTCGCCGAAAATCATGATCGCGCCGCAATCCGCGCCCTGGGCCACGCGCTTCGCCTCATTGAACATGAGCCGGTTGATCCGGTTCTGCTGCGCCTGGACCGGTCGCACGCCGTCGAAGCCGCCGAGCAACCGCTCGTAAAGCGTGTCGATGTCCGGCGCGCCCACGAGCTTGTCGACCAGCTCGATTTCGTTCACCTGCCGCGCGATCGACGCGAGCACCTGCAGGTAGTCGCGGGCCTTGTCGCCCGCGATGAGCATGAAGATCAGGCGCACGCGCTCGTCGTCCTTGGCGCCGTCGTGCCGGATGCCCGCGCGGCTGCGGCCGATGGCGAGCACGTAGCGCCGGCTCATCTTCACACGCACGTGCGGCAGCGCCACGCCGAGGCCGAGGTAGGTCGTCATCGTGCTCTCGCGCGCCAGCAGGCCCTTGAGCAACGCCTCCGGTTTCAGGTCGGGAAAATTCTCCACGCACGCGGAGAGCAATTCCTCCAATGCCCCCGGCAGCGTGGTGCTGTGCAGGTCGACGATGCGGCTGCGGGCGATGATCTTGTCGAGCCGCATGGGGTGGGGTCGGCGCGGTTCTTAAAGCCCGGACGTTGCGCGACGCTTCACTTTTCCCACTCCAGTGCGCCCTTCTTGATTTCGTAGAACAGGCCCAGCACCAGCACGCCGAGGAAAAACATGATCGGCCCGAGGATCGAAATATTGTTCGCGAGGAACTCCCGGTAGATGAACGCCCACGGGATGAGGAACACGACCTCGATGTCGAAGATGATGAAGAGCATCACCGTGACGTAGAACTTGACCGAGAAACGCGTGTGCACGATGCCGGTCGCGGGCACGCCGCACTCGTAGGCCGAGTCCTTGATGGCGTTCTTCTTCGTGCGCTGGCCGATGAGGTGGCTGGCGCCGATGATCAGCGCGGCGATGCCGGCGGCCAGCACGGCCTGGATCAGGAAAGGGAGATACGCGGAAGACATCGGGAAAAACTTGCGCGAAGAGCCGCGGGGGCGGCAAGCGGTTTTATTCGTCCACTTTCACAATCTTCACCGTCTCGGTGTGCGTCGAGCCGACGCCCAGCATCTCGGCAAACTCCAGCGTGCGGATATCATCCGGCACCGGGTTGAACCCGGTGCGCTTGCGCTGGCCGTTGATGCGCTCGAGCATGAGCGAGTCCAGCATCACCGGATCGCGGCTCAGCCACAGCAGCGGCTCCGAGATCGAGTAGAGCGAATTGAAATACGGGCCGCCGATATACTGGTAGTGCTCCAGGCTCACGATGGAGAAGGCCCACGTCTCGCGCAGTTCGGGGATCGCGCTCATTTCGGCGACCGCCGCGGGCGCGTTGGCCGGGCTGCGGAAGAAACGCGCGGTGTTCGACGCGTTCCAGAGCGTGGCGTTCACCAGCGCGCCGTTGATGCCGAGCATCGGATGATCGGTATAAACCGGCAGGTTGATCCAGAAATCGGCGTCGAGAAAGAGCGGTGTGGCGAGGAAGCTCTTGCGATCCTCGTCCTTGGTCGAGCTGTTCGGCACGTCGCGGGTCTGCGACTCGATGAAGATCGGGTCAAAGCGCTGCGGCAGCGGGCTGTCGTAAAACCACACCGGGTCGTAATACTTGCCCGACTCCAGCACGTAGATCTGCCGGCCGCGGAAAGGCGAGTCGCCGCTCGCGAGCGAGGGCAGATAGCCGGTCATGCGGAGGCGCAACTGGTTGAGGCCGACGAGAAACACGTCCTTGTCCTCGAAACCGCGGCGCACCATCGCGGCGATCACGGCTTTCACAAGCGGCACCGGCGTGGCCATGCCCGGGCCGGAATCGGCATAAATCTTGAGCCCGACCTTCTTTTTCTCCCCGGGCACGAGCCGGTGGCCCGTCGCCTTTTCAAATTGGGTGATCAGCTCCTCGACCTTTTGGTTGTAGGCTTCGTCGGTGAAGGCCGGGAGGCGCGTTTCCCACACCGGTTCAGCCGGCGCCGGCGCGGGGGCAGGCGCTGGCGCCGCGCTCATCGCCGTGATGATCGCCGTGAATAGAACCGTGAACTTGGTAAAACGCATGGGTGTTATGTCGCCTAAATCGGGCCAATGTTTCCTCCGCAAGCCGCGAAACTTGACAGGCTGGCTAGCGGGTTGAAAGTGCATTCTTTGCCGTAATCTTCCGCCTGCCCGTTCATGCCCGCCATCAAGCCCACCTGCGTCCGCGACCTCAAGTTGCGCGTGAACCTCGCGGACGTCATCTCCCGGGTGGTGACTTTGCGCAAGGCCGGCGGCTCGCGGTTGAAGGGCCTCTGTCCGTTTCATAACGAAAAGAGCCCGTCCTTCCACGTCGATCCCGACAAGGGCTTCTACAAATGCTTCGGCTGCGGCAAGGCCGGCGACATCATCACGTTCGTCCGCGAAACCGAACAACTCGGCTTCACCGAGGCCATCGAGGCGCTCGGCCAGCGCTTTGGCATCGTCATCGAATACGAGGAAGGCAGCGGCGGCCCGAGTCGCGAGGAGCGTTCGCTGCGGCAGGAAATTTTCGAGATCCACGAGCACACCGCCGAACATTTTCACCAGGCTTTCAAGGCGCGCACGCCGGCGGGGGACTTCATGCGCACCTACTGGGCGGAGAAGCGCCGTTTTACGCCCGAACTCGCCGACGAGTTTAAAATCGGCGTGGCCGCCCCCACCGACGACGGGCTCGCCGCGCTGCTGCTGAAACGCAAATACTCCGAGGACGCCCTGCGCCAGTGCGGGTTGTTCTTCGTGCGCGAGGGTGCCGTGCTCGGGCTCGGTTCGCTCAAGTCGCGTTTCCGCGGCCGGCTGATGATTCCCATCCGCGATCATCAAGGCCGCGTCGTCGCCTTCACCGCGCGCCAGACCGACCTCACGCCGCAGGACGATCCCGCGCGCGAGGCCAAATACGTCAACTCCCCCGAGACCCCGATTTTCATCAAGGGCAACCTGCTCTTCAACCTCGACCGCGCCCGCACCTCCGCCGGCGAGGGCAAGCCATTCGTGATGGTTGAGGGCCAGCTCGATGCGCTCCGCTGCTGGAGCGTCGGCCTGAAAACCGCCATCGCCCCGCAGGGCACTTCGATCACCGAGACGCAACTCGTGCTGCTGCGCCGCTACCACACGCAGGTCGAGTGCTTCTTCGACAGCGACAGCGCCGGTCAGAAAGCCGCCCTGCGTTTTCTGCCCATGGCGCTCCGCGCCGGCCTCGAAGTCCGCTTTCTTCGTGTCGTCGGCAGCGAGAAAATCGACGCTGACCTGCTCTTCCTCGAACGCGGCCTCCCCGCTTACGAGGAACTGAAACGCGACTCGATGTCGGCCATGGCCTTCGCGTGCTGCTCCGTCCTCCCCGACCCCGGCAACGCCGTGCCTGAACAAAAATCCCGCGCCTCGCAGGCCGTGATGGAACTCGTCGTGGCCGCCGAATCCGAGGTCGCCCGCGCTGAATT
Organism: uncultured Opitutaceae bacterium; assembly: GCA_964525935.1. Lineage (GTDB taxonomy): Bacteria > Verrucomicrobiota > Verrucomicrobiia > Opitutales > Opitutaceae > UBA2377. Next base: position 219,797 of record CAZGJZ010000007.1, read on the forward strand.
CCTCAACGAAGCCGCCCAGCACCTCCGCCTCGGCTCCGCTGCGATGCAGCGCGACTTCCAGTCCTTCGCCGCCCGCCAAAGCCGCCAGCAGGCCCACCGCCAGGCCGCCGCCGAGCCGCCTGCGCCCGTCCGCCCAGCCTCCACTGCGGCCACGCCCGAGCTCCATTTGCTCATGCTTTGCCTGCATTTTGAAGCGCTCGGCAAACCCATGAGCTGCACCCTCCCCCACGATTGGATCGATCTCGGCCACCCTGCCGGCGTGTTGCTCAACCGTTGCCTCAATGAGTTCGAACACGATAGCTGGCCCGGTAAGGATCACTTGGAGACGCTTCTGGAAACCGCTGACGAAAAAGCGCTTGTAGCTTCCCTGCTCTTCGATACGCCTGATTTCGATGATCCGCTCAAAGTGGCCAACGAAGGCCTGCGTATGTTGCGTGCTCGCGCCTTGGAGCCCCGCCTTCGCCAAATAGAACTTGCTTTAGCCAATACCGGTGCGGACAGTAATTCTGACCCAATTTCACTCTTTAAAGAACGCTCCGAGATCCAACGCCTGCTCCGCCAACCGCTCAGTTTGCCAGTGGTGGTTTAGGTGGTTTAGCCTTATAGTAGAGACCTTACACTTCACATGCCGCGCAAAGCCAAGCCCGCCCAGTCCGATTCCTCCCACTCCGAAGCCGTTGAGGCTGTCCTCGCCAAAACCACGGCGGGAGCCCCCGAAGGTGGCGCGTCCGGCGTCGAGGGTGCCGCCGGTGGGATCAACGAAAAGATTCGCCAGCTGATCCGCCACTCGAAGGAGCAGGGCTACCTCACGTTCGACGACATCAACGAGGCCCTTCCCGAGTCCGTCGAAAACCAGGAGGAAATCGACAACGTCCTCTCCATTTTGCAGAACCTCGAGATCGAGATCCTCGAGCCCGATCAGGTCGACGACTTCAAGCAGCGCATGGAGGAGGCCGAGGAGGAGGAGACCCGCTCGTCGCAGCACGACATCCTCGACGACCCGGTCCGCATGTATCTCAAGCAGATGGGCCAGGTCCCGCTGCTGACCCGCGAGCAGGAAGTTGAAATTTCCAAGCGCATCGAAAACGCCGAGCTGAAGGCGCAGACCGCCCTCTTCGAAGCCTCGGCCGTTGGCGCCTACATCGCCGGCCTCGGCGCCAAGCTCCTCACCCGCGAGGAACGCTTCGACCGCATCGTCATCGACAAGAAGATCGACAGCCGCGAGGCCTACTTCAAGTCGCTGCCCAAGCTCGTCGAGACCACCCAAAAAGCCGAGCTCGGCGTGGCCGAAGCCTGGGCTGAAGCCGTCAAGGCCCGCACCGAGGTCGACCGCAAGCGCATCCTCGCCAAGTTCCGCAAGCGCGAGAACCTGCTCCGCGTCAATTTCAGCAAGTTCTTCTTCAAGCTGAAGGTTTACGAGGAATACCTCGAGGCGCTGCAGCCCACGCTCGCCGAGATCGAGACGCTCAACGCCCAGCTCGACCGCGCCAAGCATCCGAAGACCAAGAAGGACGCCGCGATCGACACCAAGCCCATCCACGCCCGCTTCAAGCAGCTCGAGGCCGCCCAGCGCATCGCGCCCGCCCAGCTCCTCGCCGTCGTCGCCCAGACCATGGTCCACGTCCGCGAGGCCCACAAGGCCAAGACCGAGATGGTCGAGGCCAACCTGCGCCTCGTGATCTCGATCGCGAAGAAATACACGAACCGCGGCCTCTCCTTCCTCGACCTCATCCAGGAGGGCAATATGGGCCTCATGAAGGCCGTGGAAAAATTCGAGTATCGCCGCGGCTACAAGTTCTCCACCTACGCCACGTGGTGGATCCGCCAGGCCATCACCCGCTCCATCGCCGACCAGGCGCGCACCATCCGCATCCCGGTCCACATGATCGAGACGTTGAACAAGGTGATGCAGGTCCAGAAGCAGCTCCTCCAGGAATTCGGCCACGAGCCGACGCCGGAGGAGGTGGCGGAGGAGATGAACCTGCCCGTCGAGCGCGTGCAGCAGATCATGAAGATGGCGCAGCAGCCCATCTCGCTCCAATCGCCCGTCGGTGATGGCGACGACACCTCCTTCGGTGATTTCATCGAGGACAAGTCCGCCGAGAATCCCTACGACATGACGGCCTTCTCGCTCCTCCGCGAAAAGATCATCGACGTCCTCGACTCCCTCACCGAGCGCGAACGCCGCGTGCTCTCGCTCCGCTTCGGTCTCGTCGACGGCTACAGCCGCACGCTCGAAGAGGTGGGCAAGCAATTCAAGGTCACCCGCGAACGCATCCGCCAAATCGAGGCCAAGGCGCTCCGCAAGATGCGCCACCCGACGCGTATCCGCCAGCTGCACGGCTTCTTCGACGCCGAGCAGATCGACAACGCGCAGAACCTCATGAAGGTCGCCGCCACCACGATGCCCCGCCCGCCCGGTCTCGCCGGCGGCCTCCCTTCGGGTCTCGGCCTGCCGCCCATTCTGCCGCCCGGCCTCCTGCCGCGTCCGCGCCCCTGAAGCGCCCAAGCCTAAACCGCTTTACCGCTTTACAGTCCGTCCACCCAGAGTAGCTTGCCACCCATGGAAACATCGACCGCCCTCTTCGCGGCAATCTTCGGTCTTGGCGTGCCCGAGTTGGTGATCATTTTGATCATCCTGCTCGTGCTCTTCGGCGGCGCCAAGCTGCCCTCGCTGGCCAAGGGCCTCGGCCAGTCCATCAAGGAATTCAAGAAAGCCTCGAAGGACGACAGCGACGACGACAAGGCCCCCGAAGCCAAGAAGATCGAGTCCACCAAAGCCAACGGCTCGAACTAACCTGAGCCCCGCTCAGTCCCAACTCTCAAGCGCGCCCCACCCGGCGCGCTTTTTCTTTGCCTCTCCTAGCGGTATCAGGCCTCAGCTCGGATTCCCCGTCTCATCTTCCCGCTCGCCCAGCCACGCCTTGAAATCGCGGATCTGCACCGGCGTCCCGAGCGCCAGCACTTCGTCGCCGGGCTGGATCATCTCCTGCCCGCTCGGGTTCAAAATTCGTTTCGCCCCGCGGCTGATGCCCGCGATCTGCACGCCGTGGTTTTGCGCCGGTGATAGCTCGACCAACGTCCGGTTCGCCGCCCGGCTCCAGGCCGGCACCGGCAGCGCCTCCATGCGCACTTCCTCGAAAAGCGAATCCATCGCCGTCGCGCCCGAGACGGCGCCAAGGAAGGCCTTGCCACCCTCCACCTGCTCCGCCGTGCCCATCAGCAAAACCCGGTCGCGCGGATAAAGCACGGTCTCGGCCGGCGGCAGCGGAATCATGAAACCTTGCCGTTCAATCCCCACCACCGAGCACCCGAAACGCGAGCGCAGCTCCAACTCGGCGATTTTCTTGCCCTGCGCATCCGCCAGGTCCGGCAACATGCAGTCGATCACGTGGAGGTTCCAGTCCGAGTGCGGCTGCAACCACGGCGCCGTGGTCGTGGTCATCTTGTGACTGGTGGACTCCATCATGCTCTGCAATTCCACCTCCAGGTTGCTGTGCCAGTAGATGAGCTTTTGCCGCATCAGCAGCAGCGCGATGATTGCAACCAGCGCACTACCCAGCAGCAGCCAGCGCGCCGTGCCCTCGGTCGGCACCACGGCCATGAGCCAGAGAAAAATCGCCGCGCCCGCCACCGCCTTGATGCCGCGTTCCACAATGGGCGCGAGGCGTTGCGCATCCGCATAGCCGCTCGTCGTCACCTGCGCATAGAGCAGCGCCAGCGCGGAGATATTTCGCCAGATGGCGATCAGCGGCGCGAGCACCACCAGCGTCAGGCCGGTCAGGAAAATCACCTGCGGCCCGTAGGGAAACAGCCAGTCGCGCCCCAGCCAGCCTTCCAACGCGCCAAACATCTGCTCCGAAAATATCAGCAACCCCGAGACCAGCAGCACCTCGACGCCGATCTGGATGAAACGCTTCCGGCTGAGCTGCCACAAGGGGCTGCGCTTCTGCTGCAGCTGAAACCGTCCCAGCCAGCCGTGATAGTAGCCGACCCAGTCGTGCAGCCAACGCGGCTGCCACCCGATCACCGCATCGGCGATGCGTTCTGACCTCCGCGCCACCATGGGCGCCACCAACGTCGTCAGCAGCGAGACGCCGACCGCCAGCGGATAAAACTTCGAGGGCACCACCGCGGCAGTGACGCCCAGTTGCGCGATGATGAACGAAAATTCACCGATGGGCGTCACCGCCATGCCGGTGCGCAGTGCGTCTTTCGGCGGCGTGCCCACCAAGGTCAGGCCCAAGGTGCAGGCCGCCGTGCGCGCCACCAGCGTGAACACCGCCACGCCCACGATCAGCCAACCCGCACCAGCCAGTTCCATGACGTTAATCTGCATGCCGATCGCCACGAAAAACACCGCGCTGAACACGTCGCGCATCCCCTCAAACGTCCGCTCCACCTGATGCCGGTGCGGCGTCTCCGCCACGATGGTGCCGAGCAAAAACGCCCCCAGCGCCAGCGAGTAACCCGCGTGGTGAGCGATGATCGCCATGCCGAAGAGCAGACCAGCGATGCCCAGCGTCTGCAGCTCCTCATCAGCCGAGATGCTCATCCGCTTCAACAACCACGGAAACAGCAGCAGCCCGCCCACGCCCGCCAGCACGACAAACGCTCCCAGCAGTCCCAACGTCGCGCCGATATTCGTGCCGCCCACGCCGCCGACGTGTCCGCCACCGCCGCCTTGCAACTGAATGATGGAATTGAGCAGCGTCAGCATCACCACCGCGACGACGTCCTCGAGCACCGAGATGCCCATCGCCAGTTGCCCCGAACGCTCGTGCGTCGAGCCGGTTTCCTGCTGGATCTTGCTGATGATCGCCGACGACGACACCATGAGCATGCTCGCAAGGAACAGGCTCTCCATCGTGCTCAGTCCCATGGCCACCCCCAGCAGCCGCGTCAGGTAATACACCACGATCGCGCCGCCAAACGTCGCCAGCACCAACGAAAGCCCCAGCCGCCGCAACTTGCGCACACTCAGCCGCAGGCCGATCGCAAACATCAGGAAAACGAGCCCCACCTGCGCCGCGGTCTCAATGCGCGCATTGTCCGTCACCAGCGAAAACGGCGGCGTAAACGGCCCCACCAGCATGCCCGCCGCGAGAAAACCCACCACCACTGACAGGCCGATGCGCTGGCAAATCCACCCCACGATTCCGGCCACGACCAAAATAATCGCCAAATCCTGGATGAAATGTATCCCGTGCATGGTTGGGGGTTGCGCTGTTCGCCTCAAGACGCGCACAAGCCTCACCCGCGTCAAGCCCCTCGTTCGGCTTCCGACCAGCACCACGCCCAGCCAATCAGTCCCATTCGTCGCATTCGTCCCATTTCCCGTCTCCGCCGCCATTTACCGCGTTGACACCCCTATCGCGCGCCGATTCGTTTCCGTCGGCGGAAACGCGCCGCGTCCCTTTCACCCAAAATCATGGCAGCTAACTTCCTCGGCTATTTCTCGAACGACATCGGCATCGACTTGGGCACCGCCAACACCCTCGTCTACGTGAAGGACAAAGGCATCATCCTGCGCGAACCCTCCGTGGTCGCCCTCGACACCGTCAGCCGCAAGGTCCGCGCCGTCGGCGACGAGGCCAAGCGCATGCTCGGCCGCACTCCCGGCAACATCACCGCCATCCGGCCCATGAAGGACGGCGTCATTGCCGACTTCGACGTCACCGAGGCGATGCTGCGCTACTTCATCCGCAAGGTTTCCAACACCTCTTTCCGCGCCCCGCCCCGCGTCGTCATCGCCATCCCCTCCGGTATCACCGAGGTCGAAAAACGCGCCGTCAAGGACTCCGCCCTCCACGCCGGCGCCCGCGACGTCATCACCATTCCCGAGCCCATGGCCGCCGCCATCGGCGTCGGTCTGCCCATCGACGAACCCGCCGCCAACATGATCGTCGACATCGGCGGCGGCACCACCGAGATCGCGATCATTTCTCTCAACGGCATTGTCTTCTCCAAATCGATTCGCGTCGCCGGCGACGAACTCGACGCCGCCATCATCAATTACATGAAGCGCGCCTACAATCTCCTCATCGGTGAGCGCACCGCGGAAGAGATCAAGATGCGCGTCGGTTCCGCCTACCCGCTCGACGAGGAGCTCACCATGGAGGTCAAGGGCCGCGACTCCGTCGCCGGTCTGCCCAAGACCATTCACATCACCTCGCAGGAAATCCGCGAGGCCCTCGCCGACACCATCGCTTCCATCGTCGACGCCGTGCGCGTGACGCTCGAACGCTGCCCGCCCGAACTTTCCGCCGACCTTGTGGACCGCGGCTTCGTGATGGCCGGCGGTGGCGCCCTCATCCGTGGCATTGACCGTCTGCTCAGCGACAAAACCGGCCTGCCTGTGACGATCGCCGACGACCCGCTCTCCGCCGTCGCCAACGGCACCGGCGCCGTCCTCAACGATCTCGCCTGGCTGATGCAGCACGTGTGACGCGCTGGCGGGGCCGCACGTGGTAAGTGGCAAGGAACAAGGATCAAGGCTCAAGACTCTCTGCTCTTGCTGTCCGATACTTGATACCTGTCACTTGATACTTGCTCCTTCCCTCCCACCGTGCCTTCCCAACGCTTTGATCAAGCCCGCCCTTTCGTCACTCTCGGCCTCGTCATCGCCGCGTGGCTGATTTTGCCGGTGGTGATCAAAAGCTTCATGCGGGCCAGCTTCTTTGAGCTGCAGGCCCCTGTCAGCGTGTCCGCCTCCTACCTGCGCGACTTGCAGGAATACTGGGGCCTGCGCGCCCGCTCCAACTCGGAGCTCATCGCCGCCGGTCGCGACCTCGCGCGCGTCAATGCCTCCTTCGAACTCGCCAGCCAGCAGAACACCGAGCTGCTCGCCGAGGTCCGCCGCCTCGACCAGCTCCTGCGCATGCCGGTCGCCGCCAATTACCGCGCCGAGCACGCCCGCGTTGTCCGCCGCGATTTTTCCGGCTGGTGGCAGCGACTCGTCATCCGCAAGGGCAAGAACTACGGCATCACCGTGGGCTCGCCCGTCGTCTTCACCGGCGGCGTCGTCGGCCGCGTGACCGAAGTCTACGCCTACACCGCGGTCGTTGAGATGATCAGCAGCCCCAACGTCCGCCTCGCGGGCGTCATCGAGGGCGAAAGCCGCCCGATCAGTTTTCAAGGCGGCCTCAATCCCTCCTTCGGTCCCGCGCGCGGCATCATCGAGTTCGTCCCGCTCGATATCTTTGCCGATGCCAAGTCGCCCAAGCGCCTCGTCACCTCGGGGCTCGGCGGCGTGTTTCCGCCCGGCCTCATGCTCGGCGAGGTCGTCAAGGTCGAGCCGAGCACCGACGGGCTTTTCAAAACCGGCGAGGTCGAACTCGATCCGCGCCTCGGCCAGCTCACCGAAGTCACCGTCCTCGTGCCGCTCGATCCGCAGTAAAATGAACCCACTGTTGCTCGAATTTCCTGAGTCGTTCGATACCGCGCGACTGACCATCCGCGCCCCGCGGGCCGGCGATGGCGCCGAGCTCAACGCCGCTATCTTGGAATCATTGCCGGAACTAAGGGCTTGGATGCCGTGGGCGTTACTCCCAGCCCCGTCGGTGGAAGATTCAGAAATCAATATCCGACGGGCCGCCGCCCGGTTCATCACTCGCGAAGAACTGCGGCTGCTGCTGTTCCTCAAGGGCACCGGCACGCTAATTGGCTCCAGCGGTTTAGTTCGTATGGACTGGAACGTGCCTTCTTTCGAACTCGGATATTGGGTGCGCACGCCCTACGCCGGCCATGGCTACATCACCGAAGCCATTGTCGGGATCACAACCTTTGCACAAAAGCATCTCGGCGCACGTCGCGTCGAAATCCGCATGGATGCTCGCAACGAGCGCAGCTGCCGCGTTGCCGAACGTGCGGGCTTTCCCCTTGAAGCCGTGATCCGCAACGAGCGCCGCGCCCCGGATGGTTCGATTAGCGACGGCCGCATCTACGCCAAAATCTTCTAGCCATGCGTCGCCGCGGGTTGGTTCATTTTTTCACGCTTCTGCTGCTCTGGGCCATTGTCGCTCAGGTGAATCACTACCTGTCCGGATGGCAGGTCTATCTCTTTGTCGGCGGCCTCTTCGTCACGTTCTCCGCACTCAGTCTGCCGCTACGCGCCGGGATGCTCGCCTCCGCCTTCGCCGGCCTGCTCCTTGACGCCACTTCGCCCGTCACGCCCGGCACCCATCTCGTGCTTTTTGCCATCGCCCACGCCGTCATTTTTCACGTCCGCGACCGCGTGCCGCGCGACCAGGCCATCACGCGCGTCGTCATCGCCCTGCTCGCCAACCTCGCCCTCTTTCTCGTGTTTTCCTTCGTGCAGATCGGCCGGTCGCCCATGCCCGCCGCCGTCTGGCCGCGGCTCATCCTCGATCTCCTCTGCTCGCAGGTCTTCATCGCGCTCATCGCCCCTTGGTTCTTTGCCCTGCAAAACCGCGCGCTGGAGCTTGCCGGCGGCGGGAATCGCAGCCTCTACTGAGCTGCACTCATGGCCGGCAACCTCGCAGATCAGTCGGGCAACCTCGTCGAATCCCACAAGGGCTACGATCCGCGCGTCATTCTTTTTTACTTCATCATCGCGCTGCTGCTCGCGGTGCTCGGCTGCGGCCTCGCCTACCAGCAGCTCTTCAAGGCTGACACTTACCACGAGAGCGAGCGCATGCAGAGCCACCGGCGCATCCTCGTTCCGGGCCCGCGGGGCAATATCTACGACCGCGCCGGGCGGCTCCTCGTCGGCAACCGCCCGCGTTTCTCCGTCGTGCTTTACCTCGACGAGCTGCGCAGCGAGTTCCGCCGCGAGTTCAAGCGCATCCGCACCAACTACCGCGACTCCGACGAGGACCAGATTCCCAGCGCCGCTCAGATCGAGCAGCTCGCCCGCACCAGCGTCGTGCAGCGCTACCTCGATCAGGTAAACGACATCCTCCGCCGCAACGAGCGCGTCGAGGCCACCAGTCTGCGCCGGCATTTTCAGAGCGAACTCCTCCTGCCCTACATGCTCTTGGACGACCTCGCCGCCGAGGACTACGCGCGGCTCCTCGAGAGCCTGCCCGTCCGTTCTCCCCTGCAGGTCTATACGTCGAGCACGCGCTACTACCCTTACGGCTCCGCCGCGGCACACACGCTGGGCTGGGTCGGCATCGACCCCAATTTCGAGGCACAGGATTTTCCCGGCGACGACCTGACGACCTTCAAGATGAAGGGCTCCATCGGCAAATCCGGCCTGGAGCAGCGCTTCGACGAACAGCTCCAAGGCGAACCCGGCGGCACGATTTTCCGCGTCGATCCCGCCGGCTACAAAATCAACCCGCCCCTCGAGCGCCGCCTGCCCGTGCAGGGCAAAAACCTCACCACCAGCCTCGACATCGACCTGCAAATCGCCGCCGAGGAAGCCATGGCCAAGACCGAGATGGCCGGCGCCGCCGTCGCCCTCGACATCGCCACCGGCGAGGTGCTCGTCGTCGCCAGCAAGCCCGACTACAATCTCAATGACTTCGCGCCGCGGCTCAGTGCCGCCAAGGCCGCCGAGATCAACGCCTCCGGCGCCTGGTATCACCGCGCCATCCAGGGCGTTTATCCGCCCGGTTCCGCCTTCAAGCTCGTCACCGGCATCGCCGCCCTCCGTGCCGGCGTCATCGCGCCCGACTCCACCGTCGACTGCCCCGGCTACTACCTCGTCGGCTCCCGGCGCTTCCCCTGCCATGACGGCCATGCGCACGGCGTCATCGATTTCGCCACCGCCATCAAGAAGAGCTGCAACGTGTTTTTCTTCAAATACGGCCTCGATCTCGGCCCCGATCTCCTCGCCGCCGAGGCCCGCCGCTTCCGCCTCGACCGTCCTACTGGCATCGAACTCGGCCATGAAACCGGTCGCATGCTCATCCCCGATCCCGCGTGGAAACAACGCGTCTTGAAAGAGCGTTGGTTCCCCGGCGACACCGCCAACTACTCCATCGGCCAGGGCTTCATGGGGGTCACGCCGCTGCAAATGGCCGCTTTCATGGCTTCGCTCGCCCGCGGCCAGACCGTTACGCCCGTCACGCTCCTCCACGTCGAAAACCATCCCCCCGTGCGCAGTGAACCCATCGGTCTCTCCTCGGCCAATTACGAGGCCCTCCTGCACGGCATGGAGGAAGTCACCACGCCCGGCGGCACCGCCGGCCGCGTGCTCAGCGGCACCATTTCCAGCATGCCGAAGCTCCCCTTCCGCATCGCGGGAAAAACCGGCACCGCGCAAAAACGCGTCGAGGGCGGCCGCAACATCAACTTCGCCTGGTTCGTCTGCTTCGCTCCCGTCGAACGTCCCGAGATCGCCATGGCCATCGCCATCGAAGGCGACACCCCGGGCGAGGAAGTCGGCGGCGGCATCTACGCCGTTCCCGTCGCCTACGCCGTGCTCAAGAAATGGTGGGAGAAGAAAAACGCCACGCCGTCCCCGTTGAGCCCGTTCAAGCGTCCCCAGTGACTGCGCCTCGTTTCGCCGCCCGCCGCGCGAGTCGCGCCCGACGAAACACCGTGCGATGTGCCGGCCAGCCTGCCGCCGCCCCATAGCGCAGTCGCTGCAGCTCTGTGCGCAGCTCCTGCTCCACGGGCAATCCGTCCAACCGCCGCAGCCACCGGCCCGCCTCCGCGCGCACCGGATCACGCCCCGCGCCGCGCTGTCCTTTGAATCGAAAATCCAAGATCAAAAATCGAAAATTCCACGCCCCCCACGCCAATCCCGCCACCGCCGCCAACCCGCCCAGCCACGCGGCCACGCGTCGTCCGTTCCACGGGCCCTGCACCCACGCCTTGATTTTCGCCGCCACGCGCTCGACTACCGCCCGCAGCCGCTTGCCCGATTCCTCGGTGGCCGACTTCACCGCCTTCAGCGTTTCGAGCTGGGTGCGCTGGTCGAAATTCACGATCCGGCGATACCAAAACACGCGCAGGCTATCCAACCGCGCCGTCCAGCTTCGGTCCGTTCGCCGCGCGCGTGCCGCTGCATCGGTGCTGTCATCGGCCGCGGCCTCGGCCGCGCCCGGCGTGGGATCGGCCCGCCGCCAGCCCTCCGCCGTCGCGTCGTAGAGTTCGCACCACGCGTGCGCATCGGAATTGCGGAGCGTGAAGTTATTGCTGAACGCATTCCACGATCCGCCCTTGAAACCCGTGACCAGCCGCGCCGGATAACCCGCCGTCCGCGCCAGCAGCACGAACGAGCCGGCGAACAATTCGCAATGCCCCGGCTCCGTGGAGCCCATCCATTTTACCAGCGGATCGCTGTCTCCGCCCGGCAGCCGCGACTGCAGCGAATACCGGTGCTTTTGCGCGAGCCAGAGCCGTGCCCGGCGGCTGAATTCCTCCACACTCAAAGTCGCCCCGCCGGTGATCTCCGTCACATACTGCCGCAACTGCGCTTCATCCGCTTTCCGCAAATTAAGCACCGGCTGCATCGTGCCCCTGCTCCCAAAATTCGGATCCGCCACCACCTCGCTGATGGCAAAATTCTCCACACGATACGCCGTCATCGTCACCGGCTCGTCGCGCAGCGCGATCAACCCGAGCGCCGGCGCCGGTCGGAAATTCTGCATTTCCATGAACCGCAGCTCCCAGAACGGGCCTGCCAGCGGCAGATAGCGGCTCACGCCTGACTCCAGATAAAACGTCCAGTAAAGGCCCTGGCCTTTTTTCGGCGGCGCCTCACCGAGCACGAACCGCTGCGTGCGCTCGCGTTGAAATGACTTCAGCCGCAACCCCGTCGACATGCGAAACGAGTGGTCGCGATATTCATCGAGCACCACCATGCGCCAGTAAGCCTGGGCCGGCACCTGGTCCGGCGCCGATACATCGATACTCAGCGCCACACTGTCGTCCTGTTGGATGTCCGTGACATCGCCAAACCGGATCGTGTCCGAAAAGCCCGTGCGCGCTTTCTTCGTCATGAAGCGCTCAAGAAACAGGCTGTTCTCCAGCTGAAAGCGCGGGATCGCCATGAACAGCAGCGCCGACACGCCAACGACGCCGACAAACAGCAAGCCACCCAGCGTGACCACGCGCCAGTCCAGCACCTCGCGCACCCGTCGCAGCAACCGCCCGACTTCCATCTGCGCCGCCCAATCCGGCACCACGCCCGCCACCTTGTCACTGGCCAGCGGGTCCTTGTTGCTTGCATCCACCAGCGTGATCATGAGCAGGAAGGCCAGCGCGCACGCCGTGAACGCCAGGATCTGCGCCGCAAACAGGAGCGAGACCGTCAGCACGCCCGCCACCACGATGAGAAAAAGCCCGAGGACGATGATCTGCAGATCGTCGCGTCTTTTCCGGTAACTGATCCCGCGATAAAGCAGCAGCAGGATATCCAGCCGCACAATCGGCGGCAGCAGTTCTGCCGTGAGATACAGATCGCCCAGGAAAAACGCCACGATCGCCGGAAAGGCCAGCCGGTGCACCCATCCCGGCACCCGCGCCGGCCAGGCCGGCCGCGCGATCACCACGCCCACCGCCAGCGTCGTGATCGCCATCATCGTCCACGCCTCCACCTCCATGTAAAACACGGTCCACACCGAGAGCAGCACGAGCGCGCCACCCAGCAGCCATTTGAGCTGTTGCAGCTCCTCGGGATTAAGCTGAGGCCGCTTTTTCTCCATCGACGTAGGCGACGACGCCCCGCGCCCCATCGGGCGCGAAGGTCATCAGGTTGCGGGTTGTAGCCGGGGTCGCTGACCGCGGGGAAATTTTTTGCTGCTTAGCCTCCGCCGGCTCCACCACCGCCAGCCGGTCAAGAAACGCCTCCAAGTCATGGCCGCTGCGGATCGACAACGGCGCGTCGTTATCGATCGCCACGCGCACGAGCTGACCGCGGCGAAACAAATCCTCCGCCAGCGTTGCCGCCAGGCTCAGCGCGAGTTCGAACTGCTCCGGCCGCGGCCACAACGCCGGGTCCGTCTGCACCCAGAGTGAAAAGCCCTCGGAGTTTTCCGCCGTAAACTGCCGCACCAGCAATTGTCCCGTGCGGGCGCTCGCCTTCCAATGAATCAGCCGGTGCGAGTCGCCCGCCGCATAGCGCCGCAACGCCAGCAAGTCGCTCCCGCTGCCGGCCCGTGCCAGGTTTTCCCCGCCAATCTGGCGCCTCGATCCCGCCGCAGCATGCCGGCGGTATTCCACCGGCGCCGGCCAGACCGTCACTTCCTGCATGGCATCCGTGCCCATGCTTTTGCTCAGAAAGCCAAACGGAAACAGCGAGCCCACGCCCCGCAATTCCACGCGCCAGCGTCCGCGCCGCGAGGGTTGGAACTGCCAGTCCACCCGCGCCTCGCCCTGCGGATCGAGCCGGGTGCGCAGGTGCAGTTTCGCCGCCGATTCATTCTGCTTCGCCTTCGCCAACGACGCGCGCACATCCACGCCTTTTCCGGTAATCGTCGAACTCACGACCGCCGGCCGCGGATCCAGCCATCGCGCCGCCAGTTCAAACCACAACCCATAGGTCGGCAGGAACGTCTTGCGGTTGCCCAGCTCGACCGCCACGGCCGCCACCTGGCCCGTCCGCCACGGCGGCGCGAGCTGCAGGCGCCAGCGCACGCCGTAAAAATTCAGCCACGACAGCACGCCGCTCAGGATCAGGCACGCGAGCATCAGCGCCAGCGTGATGAAGAGAATGTTGTTGGCCGAGTTGTAGGCCGCCATCCCGATGCCCAGCGAGAGTGCCGCGAGCAGGGTGCCCGACACCGTCAGCATGATCCGCTGCCCGCGCTGCGGAAAAACCAGCGCCCACAACAATGCGTTCCACGTAAAGCGCCGCCGCCGGCGCGCATGGCCCCACGTGGCGTCGTCGGGTTTGCTCATGACCGGGGCGTGGCTTTGCGCCACTTCACACCGGCACCGCAATCGATGCCACGATCCGCCGCAAGGCCGCCGTCACCACGCGGCGCTCCTCGAGCGCATCACTGGTCTGGCGCACGAGCCCGAGCCGGTGCACCAGCACCGGGCCGACCAGTTCCGCCACATCGTCCGGCAGCACAAAGTCGCGTCCATAGACCAGCGCCCGCGCCTGTGCCGCGGTGCGCAGCGCCAGTCCGCCGCGCACGCTGATACCCGCGCGAAACTCCGCCTCGGTGCGCGTCGCCGCGACGATCTTCAAGATATAATCGAGCACGCTGTCCTCCACGAACACCTCCGCCGCCAGCGCCTGCAATTTCAGCACCTCGTCGCGCGTGACGACCGCATTCAACTGAATGGCGTCGTAGCCCGTGCGGGCCGTGCGCAAAATCTCCATCTCGTCCGCCGCCTGCGGATAACCCATCTGCAGCCGCATCAGGAAGCGGTCCATCTGGCTCTCCGGCAGCGCAAACGTGCCTTCGTAGTCCACGGGATTCTGCGTTGCAAAAACCATGAACGGCGATCCCACGGCGTGCGACTCGCCATCCACCGTCACGCGCGCGCGATCCATCACTTCGAGCAGCGCCGACTGCGTCTTCGGCGTCGCACGGTTGATCTCATCCGCGAGCACGACGTTGGCGAACACCGGGCCTTTTTTGAAAACGAACTCCTTCTCGGTCTCGTCGTAGATCGCCACGCCCGTGACGTCGCCCGGCAGCAAATCACTCGTGAACTGGATGCGCGAAAAATTGCAGTCCATCGAGCGCGCCAGCGAGTAAGCCAGCGTGGTCTTGCCCACGCCCGGCAGATCCTCGATCAGCAGATGCCCACCGGCCACGAGGCCGACGATCACCTGCTCGACCACGTCGTCCTTGCCCTTGATCGTCTGGCGCATGTTGGCGCGCAAACGTTCGAGTGCCTGCTTCGCCTCGGAAATCCGCCCCGCCTGCACAAAGTCGCTCATGGGCGGGCAAGCTAGCGCCCCCTCCCCGGCACGCAAACGGAAAGCCCTCTTCCGGGCGTAGGGTTATTTCTTCACCGGCGTCGGACCATATTTCTCCGGCCGGTCCCCCGCGGCGTCGTAGATGATCCTGCCGTCCTTGACGAACGGCACGGCCATCGCCCACGCCTTGATGTCGTCGCCACCGATCGGCGCCGCGGCATACTGCGGGAGGTAAATCCGGCGCATGCGGTTGGTCAGATTGGGGCCGCTGCGGTGCAGCGTGTAACTGGTGAACGCCGCGATGCTGCCCGCCGGCACAATCACCGGATCGCCCGGATCGTCGCCTTGATAGCCAACGAGGTCGTGCGTGCCCGGCTCCTCCACATGGTCGATGATCCGGTTGGCCGTGCCGCCGCGCGAGTGCGGCAGAATATACGCCGTGCCGTTCGCTTCACTGACATCATCCAGCGTGCACCAGCAGGTCAGGTAGGGCGGATGCGCCACCGTGGGATGGCTGTGCTTCACGTAGCCGCTGTCCTGGTGCCAGCTGAACTTCATGCCTTGCTCCGCGTTTTTCACGACCCACTGCTCGTTGAACAGATAAACGTCCGGCCCCAGCGCCGCCTGCGCGATCTCCGCCATCATCGGACTGAAGATGAAACTCCGCATGCGGCTGCTCAGCCGGTAATAGTTGCTGATGAAATAGCGCTTGCCGCGGTGATTGATGCCTTCGACCTCGATGCCCTTGGCGTCCATCATCGAATCCTTGTAGCCGAGGAAATAGGAGCACTCCTCCCGCAGCATGGTGAGCATGTCGGGCGGGATGACGCCCGGCAGGATCATGTAGCCTTCGCGTTGATAGAGTTCGCGCTGCGCTGGAGTAACGAGGGGCATGGTGCCACCACCCTACCGCATCACGCCCGGGAATTCTTCTCGTTTTCCAGCATCATCCTCTCATTTTTTGTCGCCATGTTCGCCGCCCTCAACCTGCCGCCATCCTGGCAGGGCAACCTCTGGCATTACCGCTTTCAAGACTGGCAGCACACCAAGCACCATCACGTGGAGCTGGAGTTCAACCTCATCACCCAAGGTTCGGGGATTTACCTGCTGGATAACGAAAAATATCAGGTGCGCCGCGGTGACCTCATCTGGCTCTACCCCACCCAGAACCACGTGCTCGTGCGCGAGACCGCGGATCTGGAGATGTGGATCGGCGTCTTCCGGCCGGAAGCCTTGGCGGGTATTGCCACGGATCCCAATCAACAACCCCTGTGCCGTGAGACCGCCAGCGGGGAGTGTTGCCGGCGCCTTCCGCTCAAGCACCTCCAGCGGCTCGATGGCTTGATGCGGGAGGTTCACGCCAGCAAGGATCAGGCGGGACACTTCAACGCCGGGCTCGGCTATGCTTTTCTGACGGCCTGGCATGCATTCGAACAGGCGAGTGCGATCCCCATCGAGGATGTTCATCCCGCCGTCGAAAAGGCGGCGCGAAGCCTGCAAAATGAAACCGCACCGGCGAGTTTCCGCGAACTCGCCCGGCACACCGGGTTGAGCGCGCCCCGCCTCAGCCGGCTCTTCAAGCAGCAAACCGGCATCAGCCTGGTCGAGTTTCGCAACCGGCTTCGCCTGGGCCGTTTTCTACAACGCTACGGCACGGGCCAGCGGCACACGATGCTCGATGCCGCGCTCGCGGCCGGATTCGGCAGCTACCCGCAGTTTCATCGCGTGTTCAAAAACGCCTTCGGCTGCTCCCCTCGTTCCCGCCAATGGCAAACCCAGACCGCAGCCTCCGGCCCGGCCACACTCGGTCGCCTTTAAGTCGGCGCTGGGTTGGCCGCCACCGTGGCGGTCACTCCATCAGCTTCATGAGCGCCGAAATATCCTCGTCGGCATAGCCCGCGCGATCGGCCTGAGCCAGGCGGTCGCGCACGCTGTCGAGCACCGGAAAGTCTTCGCAGCCGTTGATCCGCGACGCCAGCCGCAGGTCCTTGAGCATGTGCTTCACTGAAAACTGCGGCACATAATCTCCCGCGCGCAGCTTCGGTTCCTTCAGCTTCGTCACGCCCGAATAGCTCACATTCTTCGCCAGCGCCCCGAAGAACACGTCGTCATTCACCCCGGCGCGGCGCACCAGCGCCAGCGCCTCGCACAGGCCCTGGAGTTGCGCGGCGATGTTGAGGTTCATCGCCAGTTTGAGCGTGCAGGCCTGCTCGCGCGTGCCGATGTGCAGCCGGGTCGCCGAAACCAAGCTGAGCAACGGCTCCAGTTCCGCGATCAACGCCGCATCGCCCCCGAGATAGTAAACCGTCTGCCGCTGCTCCGCCGCCGGCTTGCTGCCGGTAAACGGCGCCTCGAGGTAACGCGCCCCGCGCGCTTCCACCAGCGCGGCAAATTTCGCGCTGCTCACCGGATCGATCGTGCTCGATTGCACGACCGTCTTGCCCGGTCCGAGCACCGGCAGGATCCGCGTGAGGATCGATTCCACCGCTGGCGGATCGGCGACGACGATCTGCACCACGTCCGCCGCGCTCGCCACCGCCTCGGGCGTGGCCTGCCCCTGCGGCGCATCCGGTTGAGCGGTGCGGTTCCAGGTGCCCCGCAACACGCCTGCCGCGTGATAATGCCCCGCCCACACGCGGCCGATGATCCCAAGTCCGATGACGCCGATGGTTTTGCTCATAGGCCGCAAACTAGACCCGATCCCGCACCATTGGCCAGCACCGCCTGCGTCGCCGTAAAAATTGTCATTCTGAGCGCAGCGAAGAATCCCCCTGGACTCAGCACCGCGGTGACGATGTTTCACTCACTGGATTCTTCACTTCGTTCAGAATGACCGCATGGTTGGCGAATGAATTGCGCCGGGCAGCCTGCGTGACGCATTTTAGCATTCCCCTCCCGCCGTATTCCGCTCTGCTCACGCGACCCCTTTCCGCCCTTCCCCATCATGTCCACCTCTTCCGTTATCCGCATCGGTCTCATCGGTTGCGGCGGCCGCATCCGCGGCGTCGCCAAGCACCTCCTCGACAGCCCGCTCGGCAGTCGGGTCGCCATCACCGCCATGTTCGATCCCCACGCATGGGCTGTGCAGGAAACGCAGTCTTATCTCGGCACCTCGGCGCAGGTTTACAACTCCCTCGAATCCCTTCTCCGCGACAGCAACGTCGACTGGGTCATGATCGGTTCGTTCAACTGCCTGCACGTCGACCAGGCCATCGCCGCCCTCGAGGCCGGTAAGCATGTCTTCTGCGAAAAACCCCTCGCCACCTCGCTCGCCGATTGCGTCCGCCTCCGCGCCGCCCTCGCCCGCGCACCGCACCTCAAGTTCTTCTTCGGCCTCGTCCTCCGCTACGTGCCACTCTACCGCAAGGTGAAGGAGCTCTTCGAGACCGGCACCCTCGGCCGCATCATTTCCTTCGAGTTCAACGAGACCGTCGCCTTCAACCACGGCGGCTACATCCACGGCAACTGGCGGCGCGACCGCGCCCTCGCCGGCACGCACGTCCTCGAGAAATGCTGCCACGACTACGACATCGTCAACTGGCTCCTCGGCAGCCTCCCGGTGCGCGCCGCCAGTTTCGGCGGCACCAACGTTTTTCGTCCCGAAAACCGCGTCCTCGCCGACCGTCTCGGCACCGATACGAAGGGCAACCGCGCCTATGAGTCCTGGCTGGACCCCTTGCGCGTCGATCCGTTTTCCCCGGGCAACACCGTCGTGGACAACCAGGTCGCCATCCTCGAATACGCCTCCGGCGCCCGCGCCACGTTTCACACCAACTGCAATGCCGCCATCCTCGAACGGCGCATGTATTTCTGCGGCACGGAAGGCACCCTGCGCGTGGACGCCATCACCGGCGTGATCGACGTGCAGCGCATCGGTTTCGACACCAAGCCCGAGACGATCCACATCAACGAAAGCAACGAAGGCCACCTCGGCGGCGATTCCCGCATGGCCGCGCATCTCGCGCGCACGATGCTCGAAGGCGCCCCGCCCCTCGCCACGCTCGACGACGGTCTCCGCTCCGCCGTGAGCTGCTTCGGCGTCGACGAGGCTCACGACACCGGCCGCGTCATCGACCTGCGCCCCATGTGGCAGCAAGCCGGCATTACGCCGTGATTCGCGACTAAGCTCCCGCCGGCATAATTATCACCACTAAGATCACCAAGTGCACCAAGCCCGCCTCTGCGTCCGCTTCGTGTCCTTCGTGCTCTTCGTGGTTAACTTCTTCGTGGTTAACTCAGACCAACGCCTTCACAAAATCGGCGTCAGCGGCGAGCCCACCGCTTTGTAGAGCCGTGTGACGATTTCCTTCTGCGTGAATAGTCCATCCGTCCCGGGGAACGATCCCACCTCCCGATAGTTTTCGTAGAACGCCGGATCACCCGGCGGCACTTCCTGCGCGCCCGGCTTCAGCTCGAAACTCGTCGTATTCTGGATCGGCCACGCATCCAGCGGACTCAGCGAAAACAACCCGTCAACCAAACCGTTCACCGCTCCAAGTCCCAGTGGCAGCACGCGGCGGCCGATCACCCAGCTGTTCTCCGGCCGCATGTCAGCGTCAATTTCCTCGCGCAATTCCCGCGCAAACGCCGCATCCTCGACGAGCAGGCCAACCTCCGTGTTCAGATTCTCCGAGCGGGGATCGAGGTTGTAGGAGCCGACGAAAGCGAGGCGGTCATCCACCACCAGCGACTTGGCATGGACACACAGAAATGGCGTCGCCGCCTTCGCGCTCCGCCGCTGCGCCTCCGCCGCGATCGCCGCATAGCCGGGAAACAGCGTTCGCATCGCCGCCGGCCTCGGCTTGAATTCATGCACCTGCAGCTTGAGTTCATCCACGTAGAGCCCGCGCAGTCGGTAGTTCGCCGAATACGCGAACAGGTTGTCGGTGGAGGCAAAGCTGTTCGACGAAATGCGAATGCTCAGTCCCGGATTCTCTTCCTGCAGCTCCCGCACCAGCGTGCGCGCCGGTTTGCTCAAAATCAGGTAGGGCGTCTGCATCACGATGCTACGCTTCGCCTGCGCCACGGTCTTCCTCAGCTCCTGCGTGATGCGCGGCGTCTTCGCCCAGAATCCGCCCGCCTTGCCCGGATCATCGGCGATAAAGTCCACCCGCGCCACCGGCCGCAACCGCGCGGCAAATTTCTCCGCCGTCGCCTGCAACACCGGCGCGTCGCCTTCCAATTCCTTGAAAAACACGCCGAAGTCATAATCCGCCCGGCGCTCATAGCGCGGATAGCGCCCGGCCTCGATCACCTCCGCCACATCCTTCAGCTCATGGCCCGGCACCACATGCCGGAAATTCCAGAACCGCTCGAACAGGTCCGTCGCCGTTCGCACCACCGGCCCGGCGGCCAGCACGTCGCGGTCGCGGAAATTCATGCCCACCGCATGGTCAAAGTAGGTGTTCTCGATGTTGCGCCCGCCGGTGATGAGCACGGCGTCGTCGAAAACCATCAGCTTGTTGTGCATCCGCTGGTTGATGCCGTAAAACGACCACAGGCCCGCGAGGATCGTCTGGAATCGCGACGGCTTGATCCGCTCCATCGCCGGCCGGTAGTGCCTCACTTCAAAGTTCGGATGCACGGTCGCGAGGAATGCCACCGTCGCCGGGTTCTGGTCGGAGACCATGTGGTCCGCGATGATCCGCACGTGCACGCCACGACGCGCGGCCTCGATCAATTCGTAAATCAACAACCGCCCGCACTCATCATCACTCCAGATAAACGTTTGCACCGTGATGGACGTGCGCGCCTGCCGGATCAGATGCACGCGCAACATCAGTGCATCATAGCCGCTGCTGACGATTGCGAGCCGGTTGCCCTGCGCCGGATCGTCCACGTTTTCCGCCGCAAACGCCTGCACCACCACCGGCCCAAGCGGCGAGCCCGCAAACGATGCCTCTGCCCGCGCCACGCACCCAACGCCCAGCAACAAGCACCAAAAAACCATGCCTTTCATCCGTGCAGCTCCGTGAAATCCGTGGTTAAAAATCGTTCACCAGCTCCGGAACAACAGCCGCTGCGCGTCGTTGTAACGCGCCCGCGTCGCCGGCAGGATGTGCTGCTGCTCGTCCATCGTCGCGATGTTCTGCGACTTCATCCAGTAAGGGCCGTAGCCGATGTGCAGCGTCTTGCGGGTTTTGCCCGAGCGAATCGATTTTCCGCCGTGACGCAGATGTTCGGTGAACAGGATCGCATCACCCGCCTTGACGGGCAGACCGATCATGCCGGGTTCCGTATCGGAGTCACTCGTGCCGTAAGGGGTGGGATAATTGCTCTTGTGCGTCGCCGGCACGACGCAGAACGGCCCGTCCTCCGGACCCACGTCGCGCATGAAATACACCATCCGCACCATCATGCAGTCGATGCCGGTGCGGTTGAAACCATAGCGGTATTTCGGCCCGATCGGCCCGCCCATGTGTGCATGCGTTTGGTTGCCGGGATAGCGGATGCGGATCTCCGAATTGTTGATCGTCGGCCGGTCCTGCACGATGTCACGAATGAGCGCCATCGTCGGCGCGTGCTCCACCAGCAGGTCAAAGGCCGGATCGGCGTTGAAAAAGTCCTCGATAATCAGCGTCGCCCCTTCCTTCCGCTCGCCCGCGGCATGATAGCCCTTCTCGGGATCGACATGATATTCCGGAGCCCAATCCCACGGACTTTTCTTGCGCGGCGGCAGCGTGACGTGCGCCAGCGCGTGCGCCTCCAGCGCATCGATCGCGGTCGCCAGCTTGGCGCATTCCGCCGCGTTCAGGATGCCCGGCAACACGAGGTAGCCCAGGCGGTCGAATTCGTATTTTTGAATGTCAGTCATGGGATAAGGGGAAAGCAGAATCAAAAATTAACCACGGATTACACGGATGATCACGGATTTTTGTCAGCGGTTTTATCCGGGCCGATCCGTGTAATCCGTGGTCCATAGCCGGGATTTCTATTCGTGTGAATTCGTGTCCATTCGTGGTTAAAAACCATAACCTTATTTCAAAATCTCCAGCATGCGTTCGAACAGCCGGTTCACCTTCGCCTGGTTTTCCTTCACGAGATCCTTGAACTTCGCGAAGTCGATCTCCGTGCCCTCGAGGCCGTTCGCGTAATTATCGATCAGCGCGAGGCTGTTGTAGTTCAGCCCCGCCTCGGTGCACAGGTCAGCCTCGTGGCACGCCGTCATGCCAATGACATCGCCCCAGTGCTGCACGATGCGGATCTCCGCCTTCGTCTCGAAACGCGGACCGCGCATCTGCACATAGACCTTACCCGGATGGATCGTAAACTCCGGCGCGAGCTTCGCCAGCAGCAGCGGGATCAAATTGTTCGCGATCCCCGGCGCGCCGCCCTTCAGCTCCGTGTCAAAAAACGTCGCCGGCCCCTGCTGCAAACCCACGTAGTCACTGCATGACACAAACGTCCCGGGCGGCAGCTCCTTCTTGAGCGAACCCACCGAGTTGAGCGACACCACGTCCTTGAAGCCGAGGTCCGCCAGTGCGCGAATGTTGGCGCGATAGTTGATCGAGTGCGGTGGCAGCGGAAACGCATAACCGTGCCGGTTGATGAGCGCGAAATCGCCCTTCGTCTTGTAGGTGACATCGCCGTGGGCCGTCTTGATCGTCTTTACGTCCCACGCGGCGAACAGGGTGGAATTGACGATGCTCGTGCCGCTGATGAATGCTACTTTCATGCTGCGACTCACACGCCGTTCGCCCGCCGAGACAACCCGAAACCCCATCCGCCGTCTCGGACTGCTCGCGGTCCTGTCTGCCGTCGCGCTGGGCGGCAGTGGCTGCTCCACCCCCGGCCCGCTGCACGTCTACACGGCCAGCCCAGCTGAGCCCGCGGTCGTCCACGACACCGGCGGCGATGCCCCGGTCGAAGTGCCCAGCTTTCTCAAAGCCGGCGAAACGCTCACGGGCTTCGCCTACGATCCTTACACCGACCACCTGTTTCTGCGCCTCGCCCCCGGCAATCAATTCCGCGTCGTTGATCGCCCTGCACGCGCAATCAAACGCGAGTTCACGGCCGGCGAAACACCCGACACCGGCGGCGGCGACCTCGCCATCCGCTCGCGCGACCGGCATCTCTTCCTCGCGCACCCGACCGAGCCCGCCGTCATCGAGATCACGCTCTACGGCCAATACATCCGCACCATCCCGCTCGCCCCGCTCCACGCCCCGGCCGCCGGCGTTGCCTACGACCAGACCCGCGAGCGTCTCTACATCCTCATGGGCGGCGACCTCGCCTACATCACCACCTTCGATCGCGAGGGCCGCAAACTCGCTGCCGTTTCCCTCGACCGCACCGTCGCCCTCGGCGCCCTCGCCTACGACTCCGTCGCCCGCGAATTCTACGTCCCGCTGCCCGATCGTCCCACCGTCGGCATCTTCGATGAAAACGGCCACTTCCTCCGCGAACTCGCCGCATCCGCCACCGCAACACCCGCCGACTTTATCGACGTCGGCCCGCGCTCCTTCTTGCGTCTATTCTGATTTCCACCTGAATCCGCCGCACCCCGTTTCTCCAGTCCAACCCCATCCCCATCATGTCCACCGCCACGCCCCCTGAGCTCCCCTTCAATCTCGGCCCCGCCAATCTGACCGCTAAAAAAGAAAATACCTACTTCACAGTCGTCGTCATCGTATCCGTCCTCGCATGGCTCGCGCTGGCCGTGACGCTAATCGGTGCGGTCTATGCCCTGTTTATCGGTTTTTTCCTTTGGCTCGGTCATGGCCTGCTCGCCGCCTACTTGCGCTCTGAGGCCGTCCGGGTGAGCGAACACCAGCTGCCCCACCTGCACGCGACCTTTCTCACCGTCTGCCAGCAACTCGGCGTAACCAAGCCCCCTCGGCTATACGTGCTCCAGGCCGGCGGTGCGCTCAACGCCTTCGCCACCCGCTTCGCCGGCCGCGATTTCGTCGTGGTATTTTCCGACATGTTGGAGGCCCTCGGCCCGGATTCCCCCGAGATGAAATTCATCCTCGGTCACGAAATCGGCCACCTCAAGAGCCGCCACATCCTCAAGCAAGTCCTGCTCGCCCCCGGCTTGTTTTGTCCGCTGATCGGCCCGGCCTACCGCCGCGCATGGGAAACTTCCTGCGACCGACACGGCGCTTTCGCCGCCCAGGATATGGCCGGCTCACTGCGCGCCATGCTCACGCTTTCCGGCGGCCGGAATCAGGGCCCCGTGCTCGATGCCGAGACCTTCGCCCGCCAGCATGAGGAGGAGCGCGGCTTTTTTGTGTCGTTGCACGAACTGACGTCGACCTATCCGACCTTGTCCCGCCGGGTGCGCGACCTGCGCGATTTGCAATCCGGCCAGCCCACCCGCCGCGCCCCTCGCCATCCCCTGGCGTATGTTGTCGGCGCTTTCCTGCCCGGCGGCAATGTCGGCGGCGGCGGCGGCGGTCTCGCCAGCATGCTCATTATCGTGGTCATCATCGGGATGATGGCCGCCATGGCGATTCCCGCATTTCAGAAGGTGCGCCAAGCGTCACAGCTCAAGGCGTGCCTGAACAACGAACGCATGTTGTCCGCCGCTTTCGACCAAGCCGCGCTCGAAGGCACCCCGCCGACTCACACTTCGGATCTGGTCGGCCCCGATAAATACATCCATGTCGCCCCAACCTGCCCGCTCGGCGGCCAATACGTCATCCCCGACAACACCACCAGCGGCGATGAAATCTACTGCACGGTGCATGGCACGATGACGGACATTCACGCTGCGTTTCAACCATCCGCTCGCCATCGCTGACCGCTGTGCTGAGCACACTTCAGCCTCGCCGATAATTTTTTACCGCCTAATCGAGAATCAGTAATCCGAAATCGAAAATTCCATGCCCCTCGCCGACAAACCCCTGCCTGAGCTCCTCCAATATCAGGGTCGCAACCCGCGCCCTGCCGATTTCGACGCCTACTGGGACGCCGCCCTGCGCGAACTCGATGCCACCGACCCCAAGCCCGAGCTCATCCCCACCAAGTCGCTCCACCCGCGCCACAGCGAGGCGTTCGACCTCTGGTTCACCGGCGTCGGCGGCGCCCGCGTTTACGCCAAATACCTTCGCCCGAAAAAATCCGCCGGCAAAAATCCCGCCGTCCTCCAGTTCCACGGCTACACCGGCAACAGCGGCGATTTCGCCAGCCGCCTCGCCTGGACCAGCGAAGGCTTCTGCGTCGCCGCGCTCGACTGCCGCGGCCAGGGCGGTCGCTCCGAGGATTCCGGCAAGGTGCTCGGCAACACCCACCGCGGCCACATCATCCGCGGCCTCGACGATCCCGATCCCCGCAAACTCGCCTTCCGCCAGATCTTCCTCGATACCGCACAACTCGCCCGCGTCGTGATGAGCTTCCCCGAGGTCGACGCCACGCGCGTTGGCGCCATGGGCGGCTCGCAGGGTGGCGCCCTCACCCTCGCCTGCGCCGCACTCGAGCCCCGCATCAAGCGCGCCGCGCCCGTCTTCCCCTTCCTTTGCGATTATCAGCGTGTCTGGGAAATGGACCTCGCCAAGGACGCCTACGACGAACTCCGGGGCTTCTTCCGCCAGTTCGACCCGCTCCACGAACGCGAAAAGGAAATCTTCACCAAGCTCGGCTACATCGACTGCCAGCACCTCGCCCCGCGCATCAAGGCCGAGGTCCTCATGTATGTCGGCCTGATGGACACCATCTGCCCGCCCTCCACGCAATACGCCGCCTTCAACAAGATCACCTCCAAGAAGAACACCGTGATCTACCCCGACTACGGCCACGAAGGTCTCCCCGGCGAAAGCGACCGCACCTTCGACTTCATGCTCGGGTTGTAAAGGAGTGCGGGTCTCCGACCCGCACTTTTTCATCCGCTTCGCGAGCGAGTCATCGCGCCAAGGACATCGTCGCGACCACAAACTTCTCCTTACCTTGGCGCTTCGTTTTCTTCGCGGCCTCCGCTCCTTCGCGTTCTCCGCGTTAAATTCATTCCCTCACCCCACCCAGCTGACCGCCTGCATCCGCTGCGCCAGCTCGACATCCTTTGCCGTCACCTTGCCGCCGCTGTCGTGCGTGTTGAGCCGCACCGCGACCCGGTTATAGACATTCTTCCATTCCGGATGGTGGTCCATCGCCTCGGCCTCGAAGCCGGCGCGCACCATAAAGCTCAATGCCTCGCGAAAGCTGCCGAACACAAAGTCCTTCGCCAGCGCATCGCGCTTAAACGTCCAGCCCGGCAGTCCTTCGAGGCTCGTTGCGATTGCTTTCTTCGTCAGGGGTTTGCTTCGCATGATTCCTACCTTGCTCGCCCCTCGCCACCGCGCAAGCCAGCCCCTGACTTTACGCCCTGGCCTCCCACCCATCGGTCACCATTCCCCAGCCTCCCTTGAGGCCCGGCGCGCCGAAGTTTCAACGAAGGCGGCTTGTCAAACCTCCCCGCCCCGCCCTCAATCCTCCGACTCATGAGTTCACTTGGTCCCGATAAAGTCCCGTCGCACGTCGCCATCATCATGGATGGCAACGGCCGCTGGGCCAAACAGCGCGGGCTGCCCCGCATCGAGGGCCACCGCCGCGGCGTTGAAACCGTCCGCACCGTCACCGATGCCGGCCGCGAACTCGGTCTGCGCACGCTCACGCTCTACGCTTTCTCCGTCGAAAACTGGAAACGTCCGCAGGACGAAGTCGGCGCCCTCATGGGTCTCCTCGAGTATTATCTCAAAAAGGAGCTCAACACCTTCATCAAAAACCGCATCCGCCTCCGCACCATCGGTCGCACCGATGCCCTGCCCGCCGGCGTGCAAAAACACCTCGCGCACACCATCGCCGAGACCGCGCAGTTTACCGATTACACCCTCGTCCTCGCCCTCAACTACGGCGCGCGCACCGAGGTCGCCGACGCCGCCCGCGCCTACGCCGCCGCCGTCGCCGCCGGTCGTGAAAAAGCCAACGACAGCTCTTGGGAAGCCTTCAGCCGCTACCTCTACACGGCCGACCTGCCCGACCCCGACCTGATCATCCGCACCTCCGGCGAGACGCGCCTGAGCAACTTCCTCCTCATGCAGGGCGCCTACGCCGAGTTCGTTTTCACGCCCGTCCTCTGGCCCGATTTCGGCAAGGCTGACCTCGCTGCCGCCATCGCCGAATACGCCAGCCGCGAACGCCGCTACGGTCTCACGAGTGAACAACTGAAACCGGCCCCGCGGGCCTGAGCTGGGTAAAATCTCTGCGCCCTCCGCCCCACTCCATCCATGGCCAAACGCATTTTCAGCACCGTCCTGCTCTGGGCCGTCGTCGCCGGCGTGCTCTGGTTTTTCCGCACCACCGGGGCTCTCGTTCTCGTCACCGTCATCTCCGTCCTCACGTTGCGCGAGTTCTACCAACTCCTCCGCGCCTCCGGCCCCAAACCTTTCGACTACCTCGGCCTCCTGCTCGGCGCATTGATCACCCTTGAGCCGTGGCTCCAAGTTCAGTTCGAGATTCCCATGGGCCACACGCTCGCGCTCGCCGCGATCATCGTCGCCGTCCGCATCTTGGGCGAACGCGAGGGCACCGATCGCGTCGGTGCCCTCGGCTCCACGCTCTTCGGCCTCGTTTACGTGTCGTTCATGCTGAGTTACTTTGTCCGCATCATCACCCCGGTGTCGGACGACATTGAAATCGTCACGCCCGACGGCCGCCTGCTGCTCGCCCTCTGGCTCATCGCCACGGCAAAATTCTGCGACGTGGGCGCGCTCCTCACCGGCCTCGCCTTTGGCAAACATAAGATGTCGCCCGTCATCAGCCCGAAGAAAACCTGGGAGGGCGCCGTCGGCGGCGTGCTCGTTTCGATGGGCGTCGGCGCGCTCATTGCCTGGCTCGCTCGCGATCAGTTCCCCACGCACTTCACGCCACTCTTCGCCGCCCTTGGCGCCATTCCGGTCGCCCTTCTCGGCATCGTCTCCGACCTCGTCGAATCCGTCATCAAGCGCCACGCCGCCGCCAAAGACTCCGGCAATATCATTCCCGGCATCGGCGGCATCTTTGACCTGAGCGACAGCCTCCTGCTCGTCGCCCCTGTCGGCTACTTCCTCTTCGCGTTGCCCTGATGACGTCTTCTTCCCGCAAACGCGTCGTCCTCCTCGGCGCCACCGGCTCCATCGGGGAAAACACCCTCCGCGTCATCGCCGCGCACCCCGACAAGCTTGAGCTCGTCGGCATCGCCGCCCGCTCCGGTTGGGAAAAACTCGCCGTCATCGCGCAAACCCACCGCGTCGCTCACGTCGGCCTCTTCGACGAATCCGCCTGCGCCGCCGCCAAGGCTTCCGGTCGCTTCCCCGCCGGCACCACCTTCTACGCCGGGCTGCCCGGCCTCGTCGCCATGGCCCAGCTCCGCGAGGCTGACACCGTGCTCGTCGCCATCGTCGGCACCACCGCTCTCGAACCGACCCTCGCCGCCATCGCCGCGAAGAAAACCATCGCCCTCGCGTCCAAGGAGATTCTCGTCCTCGCCGGCAAGTTCGTCATGGCCGCCGCCAAAAAGCACGGCACCGCTCTCCTGCCCGTCGACAGCGAACACAGCGCCGTTTTTCAGTGCATCGAAGGCCATCCTTCCGCCGGCGTGCGTCGCATCGTCCTCACCGCCAGCGGCGGCGCCTTCCGCGACTGGCCCGTCGCCAAGCTCGCCGACGTCACGCCCGCCGATGCCACCAAGCACCCCAACTGGGCGATGGGCCCCAAGATCACCGTCGATTCCGCCACGCTCGCCAACAAGGGCCTCGAACTCATCGAGGCGCAGTGCCTCTTCGGCCTGCGTGCCGATCAGTGCCAGGCAATTCTACACCCGCAAAGCATCGTCCACTGTCTCGTCGAGTTCAACGACGGTGCCATGCTCGCCCAGCTCTCCCCGCCGTCGATGACGTTCCCCATCCAGCACGCGCTGCTCCACCCCGCGCGCGCGCCGGGCGTCGAAGCGCCCCTCGATTTCACGAAACTGCTCTCGCTCGATTTCCGGCCCGTGGACGAAGGCCGCTTCCCGATGCTGCGCCTCGCCAAGGAAGCCATGTTTGCCGGCGGCAGCGCCCCAGCCATCTACAACGCCGCCAATGAAATTGCCGTCACCGCCTTCATGGCCAGGCGCATCCCTTTCCTTGCGATTCCGGTCGTCGTGGAACAGACTCTCGGCGCCATCAAAAACACCGAACCCGCCGACCTCGCCGCCATTCTCGCCACCGACGCCGAGGCCCGCCACGTCGCCAGCGCCAAACTCGAAAATCCAAATTCGAAAACCTAAAATTTACCGCCTGTGTCTTCCGATCTTCTTCAAACCCTCCTTTCCAACGTCTGGTCGATCTTCCTCGTCGTCCTCTTCTTCGGCGGCTCGATCTTCGTCCACGAGCTGGGACACTTCCTCGCCGCCCGCCGTCGCGGGGTGAAGGTTGAGCGCTTCTCCATCGGCTTCGGCCCGAAGATCTTTTCCTGGCGCGGCAAGGACGGCGTCGAATACCGCCTGTCCTGGCTCCCGCTCGGCGGCTATGTCGCCCTGCCCCAGCTCGCCGACCTCCGCGGCATCGAGGGTGACAGCGATGTCGACGTCGATGCGCTCCCGCCCATCAGCTACGCGACCAAGATGATCGTCTTCGTGGCCGGCGCCGCGTTCAACGTCCTCTTCGCCCTGGCCCTTGCCACCATCATCTGGTTCATCGGCCAGCCCATGAGCAGCGAGATGGCGACGACGCGCATCGGCTACGTCAGCGCCACGCTCGACCTGCCCGATGGCACCAAGACGCCCAGCCCCGCCAGCCAGGCCGGCCTCCGCATCGGCGACGTCGTCCGCCAGATCGACGGCATCGCCGTGCATGAGTGGACCGACCTCATGCAGACGCTCGTCACCGGCGCCGGTCGCACCGCCAATGGCCAGCCGCAGACCGTCTTCACCATCGAGCGCGACGGCCGCACCGAGGAAGTGACCCTCCGTCCGCTGCTTTCCGGCGACGAACAACTCCGCCGCGTCGGCATCTCCCCCGGCTACGAGCTCATCGTCCACGCCGTCACCGCCGGCTCCCTCGCCGAACAGGTCGGTTTCAAGACCGGCGACGAAATCCTCCGCATGAATGCCACGCCCATCCTCAGCGTGGCCACCTATCAGGAAATTCTCACCGCCACGCTGCGCGAACCTGTCAATGTCATCGTCAAGCGTGACGGCCAGGAAGTCCCCCTCGTCATCCCCGCCCGCCCTGACGCCAAGCCCGACGCCTCGCTCGGCCTCGCGCTCACCACCGGTTTCACGCTCACGCATCCCACGCCGTTTGCGCAGATCAGCGACCACATCGTGATGACGTTCCGCACCCTCGCCAGCCTCATCAACCCGCACTCCGACATCGGCCTGTCCAAGGTCGCCGGCCCCGTCGGCATCGTGCGCATCTTCCACAGCGCTGCCGAGGCCGGCATGCGCGCCATCCTGATGTTCACCATCCTCGTGAACATCAACCTCGCCATCTTCAACCTCCTGCCCATCCCCGTGCTCGACGGCGGCCAGATGCTCTTCGCCACCATCGGCCGGCTCCGCGGCCGCGCCCTGCCCACCAACTTCATCATGGCCGCGCAAAGCACCTTTGTCGTCCTCCTGTTCTCGATGATCATTTACATCAGCTTCTTCGACGTCCGCCGCGTCGTCCGCGACGTGCAGTCCAGCCGCACCGAAGCCGCCGCGCCTGCGGGCAAGTGACAAGGCCCAAGTAACAAGTGCCAAGAATGGCCCCACCTTTCTGCCGGTTTCTTCACCTGATACTTGATCCCTGATACTTGCTCCTTCTCCGCATGAGCTACTGCGCGTCCCGCTTTCAAACCATCCGCCGTCGCACCGTTGAGGTGAAGTTCGGCGGCGTTGGCGTGGGCGGCGCCAATCCCATCCGCGTGCAGTCGATGACGACCAGCGACACGCAGGACATCGCCGCCACGGTGAAGCAGTCCATCGCCCTCGCCGAGGTCGGCTGCGAGATCGTCCGCATCACCGCTCCCAACGTCGCCGCCGCCAAGTGCCTCAAGGACATCCGCGCGCAGTTCACCGCCGCCGGCTTCGGCCACATTCCGCTCGTCGCCGACATCCACTTCCTCCCCTCCGCCGCCATGGAGGCCGTCGAGCACGTCGAGAAAGTCCGCGTCAACCCGGGCAACTACGCCGATAAGAAAAAATTCGCCGTCACCGAATACACCGACGCCGACTACGAGCGCGAACTCCAGCGCCTCCACGAATCCTTCACCCCACTCGTCCTGCGTGCCAAGGCCCTCGGTCGCGCGCTCCGCATCGGCACCAATCACGGCTCGCTCTCCGATCGCATCATGAACCGTTACGGCGACACGCCGCTCGGCATGGTGGAGAGCGCCCTCGAATTCCTGCGCATCGCCGAGAGCAACGGCTACAAGCAGATGATCCTGTCGATGAAGGCCTCGAACCCGAAGGTCATGATCCAGGCCTACCGCCTCCTCGTGCAGCGCATGCAGCAGGAGGACATGCACTACCCGCTCCATCTCGGCGTCACCGAGGCCGGCGATGGCGAAGACGGCCGCATCAAGAGCGCCATCGGCATCGGCTCCCTCCTTCTCGACGGCCTCGGCGACACCATCCGCGTTTCCCTCACCGAGGACAGCGTCTACGAAATCCCCGTCGCCCGCGCCATCGCCGACAAAGCGATGTCGCTCTGGAAGCCGGAAAGTGGAGACCGGAAACCGGAAAGCACTTCCGACGGCATTGATCCGTATCACTTCACTCGCCGCGAAACCGCGACCCTTCGCCTCGGCGAAAAAATCACCGTCGGTCCCGAACAACCCCCGCGTGTCATCGTCCGCACCACGCTCGCCGAGTTAAACAATCCGGCATCAGACATCCTCAATCCGCAATTGCTCAAGGACACGCCCGCGGAAGGCCTGCTCGTCACCATCGCCACCGCCGCCGACCTGACTTCGCTCTCAACTCTCAACTCTCAGCTCTCAACTCCCACCGGCTCCACCTTCCTCGTGCTCGAGCTGGCGCCTGCGATCACCCTCGCCGACCTGAAAACCCACGCCGCGTCCCTACCTGCCGGCACGATGCTCCTCCGCCCCTGCGGCGCGGCCGACACCGCCGCGCTCACGGGCTTCGCCCAGTTCGCTCACGAGCACCAGTTCATCGTCGCCGCTGAAATCGTCCCGGCCGATTTCCCCGCGCTGGCCGACACTCTCCGCCAGCTCAGCGACACCGCCTTCGTCTTCACGCTCAACCCTCAGCCCTCAACGCTCAACCCAGCCCATTCCGTGGGCCGCTATCGCCAGCTCGCCGAAGCCCTCCGCACGCTCGGCTCGCGCGCCCCGATCTGGATTCGCAACACCGGCGCCACCGCCGTTCGTAGCGAGCCCAGTTTTCTTTCCAAACTCCTCGAGGCCTCGTTCCTCACCGGCAGCCTGCTCTGCGATGGCCTCGGCGATTTCGTTTCCATCGAGACGGAAACCGACGCCCCTCGCGCCACCCGGCTGACCTATAACGTGCTCCAGGGCGCCGGTGCCCGCATTTCCAAGACCGAGTTCGTCGCCTGCCCTTCCTGTGGCCGCACGCTTTTCGATCTCCAGACGACCACGCAGCGCATCCGCGCCCAGACCGGCCACCTCAAGGGTGTGAAGCTCGCCATCATGGGTTGCATCGTCAACGGACCCGGCGAGATGGCCGACGCCGATTTCGGTTACGTCGGCGGCGCCCCGGGCAAGATCAACCTCTACGTCGGCAAAAACTGCGTCCAATACAACATCCCCCAGGCCGAGGCCGACGCCCGTCTCATTGCGCTCATCAAAGAGCATGGCAAGTGGGTCGACCCCACCTGATCCGCCCGTAGTCGCGTGGCCCCGAGCGTGGGTTCGGGGACGCATCACAGCTCCTCACGGCTTGCCTCCTCCCTTCTTCGGCAAAACTCCGCGCGCTCCGCGTCCTCTGCGTTTCCACCGGGTCGTGCAAATTTTTCCGCGCGCGCACCAGCTGCGCGTATCCATTTCTCCACGCCGTCACGTTGCCGTAACCTTGCCGTCACCTATGTAAACCCCGGGCGTTTTCCGTATTTCTACGCACACTACATTCATCGCAGCGCGCGCCCCCAAACCGGTGCCAGCGTGGCAACCAAAAAATCGAAAAAGTTATGCTCACCCCCACTGTGAACAACTTGTCAGAAAGTTCGCCTTGAAATGCTTTTTAGGTTCACAGTTACTCCGCACCTCGTCAGTTCTGTCCGGCTTCCCGTTCGTTCTTTTCCACGTCGATTTCGACCCCCTTTCCAGCCCAGCGGCAATACCCATCAGTATGCCATGGCCATCAACGTTTTACATCTTATCGCTTTTATCCCCACTCGCTACCCGATGGCCGGCCCAAAATTTCATTGCTGAGCATAGGTTTGAAAGCGGAGCGAGCGGCGTGCGAGAGCCCCTGCGGTGCCCAATGTGAATAAAACCGCCTTTCCGCCAGCCCATGCCTTCTTCGTCCCTGTCCCACAGCCTGTGGGAAACCGTCAAATGCGACTTCAAGGAACTCTTTCCTGAAGACGTCTTCCAAATGTGGTTCGAGCCCCTCGTGTGCCTCGATACCGCGGAAGACAGCATGACGCTGGGCGTCCCCAATGATTTTGCGGCCATCTGGATCCACGACAATTATCTGGATCTTATCACCCAGCGCCTGCGCCTGTCCGCCGGCCGCATGGTCAACGTGACGCTCAAGAAGGCCGATTCCGCCGCCGGTCGCCACCCGCATGCCGGCTCCACGGCGCACCCCGCCGAGCCCGCCCCCGCCCCGAAGGCCCGCACCGCCGCCAAGCGCGCCCCGCGTTACGATGACCGCGGCGCCGTCGCCGGTTCGCTCAACGCCCGTAACACCTTCGAAACTTTTGTCGTCGGCGCCAACAACCAGATGGCCCACGCCGCGTCGCTCGCCGTCGCGCAGGCCCCCGCCCAAGCCTACAACCCCCTTTTCCTCTACGGTGACACCGGGCTGGGCAAAACCCACCTGATGCACGCCATCGGGCACGCCATCCTCCGCGCCAACCCCGATGCGCGCGTCGCCTACCTCTCGACCGAGAAGTTCACCAACGAGTTCATCCAGGCCCTGCAGGAGAACAATCTCACCAAGTTCCGCCAGCGCTACCGCCACGTTGATGTCCTCTTGATCGACGATGTGCAGTTCCTCGCCGGCAAGGAGCGCATCCAGGAAGAGTTCTTCCACACCTTCAACGACCTCTTCGAGGCCGGGAAACAGATCGTCCTCTCCAGCGACCGCCGCGCCAGCGAGATCCAGAAACTCGAGGCCCGCCTCGTCTCCCGCTTCGAGTGGGGCCTGCCCGCCGACATCCAGGCGCCCGATTTCGAGACCCGCGTCGCCATCCTGCGCACCAAGGCCGCCACCCTGAAGGCCGACCTCCCGGAGTCCGTCGTCAATTTCATCGCGCAGAACATTTCCAAGAACATCCGCCGCCTCGAAGGCGCGCTGATCAAGGTCGCCAGCTACTCCGCCCTCACCGGCAAGACCCTCGACCTCGCCACCACCGAGATGCTCCTGCAGGACGTGCTCATGGAGCAGGCCCAGAACATCCTCACGATGGAGGCCATCCAGAAACGCGTCGCCGATCACTACCAGATCCGCCACAGCGACATGACCAGCAAGCGCCGGCCCAACAACATCGCCATTCCCCGCCAGATCGCGATGTATCTCGCCCGCACGCTCACCAAGCATTCCCTCCAGGAAATCGGCGATGCCTTCGGTGGCCGCGACCACGGCACCGTGATCCACGCCTGCAAGGCCGTGGACAACATGATGGAGCAGGACGCCTCCACGCGCAGCAGCGTGGACTTCCTGAAAGCCCAGCTCTCGCGGTAAGGGGGTTGGCGGCGTATGCGCCGCAGTTGAAAGTTGAGGCGGGATGGTTGAGGGTTTCGACCGCGCGCATTCGTTCGCGCCGACTTGCCACACCCCCTCAACTCTCAACACTCAGCTCTCAACCATGAATTTATCTCCCGAACAAACTCAAGCCGTCGCCAGCTGGGTCGCCGCCGGCGACAATCTCTCCGCGGTGCAGAAAAAGCTCACGGAGCAGTTCAAGATTTCGATGACCTACCGCGACGTCCGTTTCCTCGTGGATGATCTCAACCTCGCGCTCAAGGATCCCGCCCCCAAGGTCGACACCTCCGACGTCAGCAAGGTCCAGCCCGCCGCGCCCGCCGCCGGCGCTGGCCGCCCCGCCCCTGCCGCCGGGGAAGAAGACACCCTGCCGCCCGAAGATGAATTTGCCGACGAAGCCGCTGACGCCCTGCCGCCTGCCGGTGCCAGCGCCGTGAGCGTGGAGATCGACAAGGTCAACCTGATCCCCGGCGCTCTCGCCAGCGGCACCGTCACCTTCAGCGACGGCGTCACCGGCAAGTGGATCGTCGACAACCAGGGTCGTCCCGGCTTCACGCAAGTCAGCCAGCCCGGCTACCGCCCGACCCCCGCCGACGCGCAAGCCTTCATGCAAGAGCTCAGCCGCCAGTTCCAATCCCGCGGCATGTAAGGTCACGCAACAAAACCTTCGCTACCCGTTGTTGTAAGCCCGGCCGTCGGCCGGGCTTATTTTTTCCAGCACCGATGTTCGTAATTCGAACATCGGTGAGCGAACGCCGTAGCAATTCGCGCGGTTAGCGGGCCAATCGCTCCTCAACCGCCACCTGCTTCCCTGCCTGCACCGCCAGTTCCCGCTCCCGGCTCGGGCTATGCCCCGTCGCCTGCACAAATTGGCGGTGAAAATACTGCGGGTTCCCCAATCCCGCCTCGATCGCCACCGCCTTGAGCGGCAGCCGCGTGTGTCCGAGAAGATGCCGCGCCAGTTCGATCCGCCGGCCCAGCACATAACGCTGCAACGTGATCCCGTGCTGTATGCGAAACCGCCGTGCCAGGTGGTTCTGGCTCACCCCAAAACTCCGCGCGAGCGCCGGCACGTCCAGCGGCTCGCGGTAGCGCTCATCCAGTTGCCGCCGCACCGCGTCCAGCACGCCATCCACGCGCGTAGGCTTGGCCGCCGCCGAGGCGCGCGGGCGTGATCCCACCATCACGGCCAGCGCCAGCAGGAATCCCTGCAACGCCGTGCTCGCCGCGACCTTCGCCAGTTTCGCCTCCGTCCCGCCGTCAGCGAGCCGGCGCAAATGGATGATTTCCTGCAACCGCTCCCGCAACCATCGTCCCTGCGGTCCCGGCCGCCAATGCACCGGCAGCGTCACCGTCGCGCCCTCCGCCGGTTGCATTTCGAAGTGCAGACACAAGTGCTGCCCCGGCGCATCCAAGTCGTAGCGCGTCGGCAGGCCCGGCGGGGTGATCGTAAAATCTCCCCGCTGCAGCCGCACCATCCGCCGCCCCAGCCACATGCGTCCGGTGTAGTCATAGAAGTGCAGCGCCACCGTCGGCGACTGGTAAACCAGTCCGGGGTTGTGCTCGGGCATGGGAAACCAGCCGCCGTTATTCATCCCTGGCCCGGCCGATTGCGGCCAGCGAAACGTGTAGGCGGATATTTCCATGTGTTGAAATCAGACAACATGAGGCGAAATCCGACAACCGCTTTTTCTTCCCGCCCAGCCTGCCTCCCCAATCGTTCTCATTCTGGTAATCCTACTCGTTCTCGCTTTCCCGCCCCTCCCCGCTCGCCACCCCACCCCGATGCCCGCCCTTCCCTCCACCCGTTCCGTTCGCGCCTTCTTCAACAAAAACGGCTACTACCACGCCCGCGGGGTTTTCTCTCCCGCCGAGATGAAGGTGCTCCGTCGCGAATTCGACCGTGTCGTCGCCCAACTCGAACACGACGGCGATGGCCTCAAGGTCCGCTGGACCGGTGAGCGCCAGGAAAAAACCGCCGGCAACGCCACCTTCACCCACACGCACAACATCCAGTGCTTCTCCGCGGCGTGGCTGCAGGCCATGTATGCCGAGCGCTTCCTCGATCTCACCGAGGCCATCCTCGGTCCCGACATCGTGCTCCATCACTCGAAGCTTTTCCAAAAGCCCGCCGAAAACGGCATGCCCTTCAGTATGCACCAGGATTGGTCGTATTTCCCCACGGTGAAGGATTCCATGATCGCCGCCGTCATCCATGTCTCGCAGACCACCGATCACATGGGCTGCTTCCGGCTTTTTCCCGGCACGCACAAGCTCGGCCGCATCCCGCACAGCGGTGGTCAGGAACCCTGCGCCGCCCTCGACGCCTACCCGCTCGATAATTCCATCCCGATCGAGGGTGAGCCCGGCGACGTGCTCTTCTTCCACTACTTCCTCATCCACGGCTCCAAACACAACCGCTCCAACCGCCTCCGCAAATCCGTCCTCGTCCAGATGCACGCCGGCGACGACCAGATCGAGCCCGGCAATACCCACCCCGATTCCCGCCTCACTCTCCGCGGTTGGAATCACCGCATGACCCGCGAACTCGCCAACAACTACTGCACCAGTTACGCCGCCAAAAAATAACTCCGCCGCCGCCCCGCCTTTCCACCCATGGACACTCCCCAACAAATCAAAGCCTTCTTCGAGGAAAACGGTTACTACGTCGCCCGCGGCCTGTTCAAACCCGCCGAGGTCGCCACGCTGGAAAGCGAGTTCGACTACATCGTCCAGCAGCTCACCCGCACCGGCAACCTCGACAACGTCCAGTGGGGCGGCGAGCTCCAGGAAAAGATCGGTGGCAAGACGAGCATGATCACGCACACGCACAACGTGCAGTGCTACTCCGCCGCCTGGCACCAAGCCATCCAGTCCCAGCCTTTCCTCGACGTCGCCGAAGCCATCCTCGGCCCCGACATCATTCTGCACCACACCAAGCTTTTTCAAAAACCCCGCGAAAACGGCATGCCCTTCACCATGCACCAGGACTGGTCTTACTTCCCCTCGCAGAAGGACACCATGATCGCCGGCATCATCCACGTCTCGCGCGCCACCGACGAGATGGGCTGCCTCCGCGTTTATCCCGGCTCGCACCGTCTCGGTCGCGCCGCCCACACCGGCGGCCAGGAGCCCTCCGCCCTCCTCGACCAGTATCCGCTCGAAAACGCCACCGTCGTCGAAGCCGAGCCCGGCGATGTGCTTTTCTTCCACTACTTCACGCTCCACGGCTCGAAGCACAATCGTTCCAATCAGCTCCGCAAAACCGTGCTCGTCCAGCTGCACTCCGGTTCCGACAAGATCGAGAACGACAACACCCACCCCAAC
The DNA here is from genome assembly GCA_964525935.1 of uncultured Opitutaceae bacterium. GTDB lineage: Bacteria > Verrucomicrobiota > Verrucomicrobiia > Opitutales > Opitutaceae > UBA2377. The sequence goes on from CAZGJZ010000007.1 coordinate 257,752, forward strand.
ATGCGCCTCACCCTCCGCGGCCGAAATCACTGCATGACCCGCGACCTCGCCAACGCCATCTGAGCGGCGTGGAGCCACGCCTCGCCCACGCCTTCCGCCCTCAACCGCCAGCGGCCGGCGCCGTTTGCTCCAACGCCGTGAGCATGCGTTGCGGCCAGACGGTTTCGCCCAGCGGCTGTTGGCCCCAGGCCTGGCCGACGTTGGCATTCCATACCGCGTTGGCCTCGAGAATTTTGACCCCTTCCGTGGTTGCGATGACGTCCCAGCCGACGACCGGCATGAAGGGAAGCTTGGCATGGGTCGCCAGCGCGAGTTCGCGCATTTTCGGCCAGGGCTTGAGCACCCGGTCCCGCACCCGCACGCCACGGTGCGGATGGCAGTCGCAATCGCCGAACTGCAGCCGCGGGCCGCTGATATGGCCGAGGCGTCCGGTCTCGGGATCAATCAAGATGCCGACCGTGGAACCCACGATGTCGGATACGGGTTCATCGAACGGTGGCACGCGCAGGACGGCCACGAGAAACTCGATGCCGTTGCCCGGCGTGTTGAGCGTGATGACCCGGGCATTGGCCAGAGAGTGCGCCGTCAGGTCCGCCAGATCCGGATCATTGCGCAGCCGCGGCTGCACCAGCATGGCCTTGTCCGGATCAATGCCCGTGAGAAACCGCGCCAACCCCGCGGCCGGCACCAAGCCGGTGGCGGCTCCGGCGGCATCCCATCCCCGGTCGGCTTCGTTCCAGGTGAGCATGATGCCACCGCGGGCGGAGTAATCCACGTCGGGCTTGATGAAAAGGTCGCGCCCAGGTTGCAGGAGATCCGGCCGGCGGATCTGCAGTTCGTGCCGCCAAGCCATGGCCGCCACCTCCACGCCGGGGATGTCGTGCTGCACGCAAAACGCCGCCCAGCCGTTCTTCGTCCACAGCTCCTTGTGCGGGGCGCGCGCTTCAATCTCCGCCAGGATCAGCGTGATCTCGCCATGGCTGAAGATCGCCGGCCACCGGCGCCGCTCCAGCTTGAACAGGCGGAGCGCGTAAAAGCTCTTGGGCGGCAGGTTGTATCGGAACGTCGCGACCAACAGCAGGGCCAGCTGCCGCCCCGCGCTCACCCCGTAGCCTTCGGTGCAGGCGCGGCGCAGACGCCGCCAGACGTTGAGATTTTCCCGGGTCCCCCGGATCGCATGCAGCAACGCGGCGATGGCGGAGATCAAAAAAACGGGCGCGGCGTTTCTGCCTCTGTTTTCGAACGCCAGGGCCTTTTGGTGCAAACGCGACACCGCATCCGTTTTGCCCCGCCAGGCAAACCAGGGCAACGGCACCTTGCAGTGGTCGTAGGCGCACAGCCGGTCGGCCCAGGCCAGCAAGCGGTGACGCATGGAGGGCGAACTCATCCGCTGACCGTCGCGCGAGCCGGCCATAAATTCAGCTTGGCCGCGGGTCCACCATCCTGCTCGTGCCGATGCGTCATGCTCATACCCCGACCACTAGGATCTCCGGATGGAACGGGCAATGTTTCTCCTCACGTCACCTCCCGGAGGGACGCCCGCTCCCGCGTCATCTGCCAAATTAGTGTTTATTCGTGCGCATTAGTGGTTACCTCCGATTCCGCCCCTTTCCGGTTTCAACCCTCACCCCGCAGCTTTCACCTTTCCGTCCGCCCATCCCCATGCGCACCGTCCATATCGTTTTTAGCGCCCACATCGATCCCGTCTGGCTCTGGCCCTGGACCGCCGGTGTCGATGAAGTCCTCAACACGTGTTACACCATGTGCAACACCCTCGATCGTCACCCCGACATCGTCTTCACGCGGGGCGAGGCCTGGGTTTACGAGCAGGTGCGCCGCCACGATCCCGCGCTCTTCAAGCGCATCGTGAAACACATCCGCGCCGGCCGCTGGTCCGTCGTGGGCGGCTGGTGGGTCCAGCCTGATTGCAATCTTCCCGGCTATGAAAACATGAACCGCCAGATCACAATCGGCCGCGAGTGGTTCGAGAAGCACCTCATGTTTTTTCCGCGGATCGGCTACAACGTCGATTCCTTCGGTCACACCGCCGCACTGCCCGACATCATGGCCGCCAATGGCCAGCACAGCTACGTCTTCATGCGTCCGATGGCCCACGAGACCACGCTGCCCGCCAACATCTTCCGCTGGCGCGGCCGCCCCGGCGGCAAAACCGTCAACGCCTTCCGCATTTCCTACGGCTACGCCACGATTTTCCCGACGAACATTAGCGTCGACTGGGTCGAATCCTCGCTCCGTCCCCTGCCCAATGGCGTCACGCACACGATGTGCTTCCTCGGCGTCGGCGACCATGGCGGCGGCCCCAACGAGCACATGATCCAGTGGGTGCGCGACAACCAGCACGCCATCCCCGGCGCCAAGCTCGAGTTCTCCTCGCCCGAACGTTTCTTCAAGGCCCTCCAGCCCGAGCTCAAACACCTGCCCCTCGTCACCGGCGAGCTCCAGATGCACGCCATCGGCTGCTACACTGCGCACCGCCCGGTGAAGCTCGGCGTGCGCCGCGCCGAAAACATCCTCGCACAAACCCAGCGCGCCCTCGTCCCCGCCAAGCGCGCCGAGCGCAAGGCCGCCGCCCCCGTCCTCGCCGAGGCCTGGCGCACGCTTTGTTTCAATTCCTTCCACGACACCCTCGGCGGCAGTTGCACCCCGAGCGCCGCCCGCGCCGCCGACGACCAACTCGCCGGCGTCAAGGCCACTGCGGAGACCGTGCTTAGCGAAACCTTCCGCCGCCGCGCCCACGCGCTTCCCGCCGACCTCCGCCAGCGCATGGTCTTCGCCAATTTCTCCGGCGAAAAATTCTCCGACTTCGTCGAGCACGAGCCGTGGCTCGAGTGGACCCACTGGAAACCCGACTGGTGCCTGCTCGACGACCGCAACCATCTGGTGCCCCACCAGATCATCGAACCCGAGACGCTCATGCCCGACACGATGCGCGTGCTCTTCCCCCTCGACATCGCCGAGGGCGCGTTCCGCACCGTCCGCATCGCCCGCAATCCCTCCGGCAAGCTCGCCACCCTCAAGGGCGCCAAGCCGGATTTCACGCTCACGACCAAGCCCAACGGCTCCGGCTCGCTCCAGCCCGCCACCGGCCCGGCCTGCCCGCTGCCCGAACTTCGCCTCATCGAGGACAAGTCCGACACGTGGTCGCACAACATCGACCGCTTCGCCGGGCCGCAACTCGACCACGCCCACTGGAGCGCTCCCGTCCAGGTCGAGACCGGTCCCATCCGCCAGATGTGGCGCATGGAGGGTCGCATCGGCGAAAGCCGCATCTGCGCCGACTGGCGCCGCTACCTCGGCCACGACTTCTACGAACTGCGCCTGCGCGTCAACTGGCACGAACATCATAAGCTCCTTCGCCTCTCCTGGGCGCCCGGCGCCGCGATCGAGAGCCGCGACGACGGCATCTCCGGCGGCGGTCTCCCGCGCACCAGCGATGGCCGCGAACTCCCGCTCCGCGACCGCTCGCTCCTCCATCTCGCCGGCGGCGCCCACGCCGGCGTCGTGGCCCCCGAGGTCTTCGCCGCCAGCGGCGACGCCCAGGCCGTGCACCTCACGCTGCTGCGTTCGTGCCCATTCGCGCACCACGATCCCAAAATTCTCCCCGAAAAACTCGAACACTACGCCTGGGTCGATCAGGGCGAACACGTTTTCACCATCCGTTATTTCCCCGCCGGCAAAGTCAGCGCCAAGGAACTCGACCGTCACGCGCTGCTCCTTCAGCAACGCCCCGTCGTCGCCGACCTCACCCGCGGCATGCCCTACCGTCCCTACAAGGACGATCCCGCCTGGCCCGCCTGAGTCGCACCGTGAAATCTCCGCCCTCCGCATGCCCGGTTTGCGGCGCAGCCGTCCCGCCCAAGGCTCGCGCCTGCCCCGGCTGCGGGGCCGACGAACGCACCGGCTGGGACGAGGAGGCCACGCGCACCGACGGCCTCGATCTGCCCGGCGAATCCTTCAACTACGATGAAACCCTCCGCGACGAAGGCCTGAAATCCCGCGTCCAACCCAAGGGCGTTTCCGTCTTCTGGTGGGTTGTCGGGGTCGGCCTGCTCGCCCTCTTCGTCTTGGCCGCCCTTGGCCTGATTCGTTGATCCAAAAAATACGGTAGGCAGAATGGGGACGATTCCTCATTTCACGTCCCTTGCTCGATTCCGTGTAACTGACGCAGGTGGTCGGAACGTCTTTCCACCAGCGCGATCGCCTCCGGCTCACCGCGCTGCCCATGCCTCTCGCCATAGAATTATTCTTCGACGCCCAGTCCGAAAACGCAATCCGCTCGCTCTGGTCGGCCTTGGCCCGCGAAGGCGTGTGCGATCACATGGCCACCTCGCAGGCCCGCCCACACGTCTCGCTCAGCGTGCTTGAGGAAATGAAGGAGACCGAGCTCAACCGCATCCTCGCCCGCTTCGTCGCCGCGCATCCGCGGATTTCGCTCCACCTCGCCGCCCAAGGCCGCTTCCCACAAAGCGAAGTCTCCTTCCTCGCGCCCAAACCCTCGATCAAGCTCCTCTCCATGCAGCAGTGGCTGCACACCGAGCTCGTCCGCGCCGGTGCCGTCGTCTGGCCGCACTATCTCCCGAGCGCGTGGGTGCCGCACTGCACGCTCACGACCAAGGTCCCCGCCGCCGCCGCCGAAAAACTCACCCACATCCTCGACACGCACCCCGTGCCTTCGACCATTTGGGTGGAGACGGTCGGCCTCGTCCGCTTCGCCCCGATCGCCCATCTCCACAATTTCGCGCTCTGCGCTTGAGGCTGCAGCGCACCGCTCACTCCCGCGGCCGCCGCTCCGCCAGGCGCGCGAGCAATTCCGGGAACGCCTCCCGCACCGGCGACGTGGTCAGGAACTCCGCCGCCGCCGCCTTCTTCCCGCGCGTGAGCAATCCTGCATAAACGTGCAGCTCGAACTGCAACCGCAGTTCCCGCTCCGCGTCCCCGCGCCCCAGCGCCGCGAGTAAAAACAACAGCGCCTCGATCGTGGAAAATTTTCCCTCTTCCTGCTGCGCGCGCAGCCAGTAGCGGCTCTCCCCTGTCATCGGCAGGTTCACCCGCCGGCCCCACGGCTCGATGAGCCGGATCATGTCCCGCGCCTGCCGCCAGCTGCCGTCGACCAGCAACACCTGCAAATTTTCTGGCGCTTCCTCCATCGGCACGGTTTCGCCGAGCGGATGCAAAATCCACAGCGTTTTATCCGGCCGCGCGATCATGGCCCGCTCCAGCGGCCGCTCCTGCCGGTGGATGTGCTGCCCCGAGTCGGGGATGATGCGCTTGATGAGATGCCCCGTGCTGCTCGGCCGGTAGGCTTCCATGAAATGCATCAACACATCCACCTGTAGCCCGCAGTCCACGGTCCGCTGTCCGGCGCAAATGCACCAGCGCAACGTCATCTGGCAGCGCACGCAACGCTGCGATCCCTTGAGGACAACACTTCGGGCCATGATGCCGACCATCCGGGTCGCCAAAGTCCCGCAGGTCAATCCCGCGACACCTTGCCGCCCAAGGTCGCGATGCCTTCGCCGCCGGTTCCGGAATATCCCTGGAAATAATTTACCCTTCCGCGCAACCGCCCGCCCATCTCCGGGTCCGTGGCTTGGGACAACCACACACGCACCTGGCTCGACGCGCCGGCCGATCCAACGGCCGCCCGCGAGCCCGGACCCACCAACCCATCAAAAGGAGAATCCTCCCATGCTTAGCTGGACCCTCATCTTCCTCATCATCGCCATCATCGCGGGCGTGCTGGGCTTCACCGGTATCGCTGGCGCCGCCGCCGGCATCGCGAAGATCCTGTTCTTCATCTTCCTCGTGCTGCTGGTGATTTCCGCGCTCTTCGGTGCCTTCCGCGGCAAGCCGCCGGTCTGATTGCCGCCATTCGCCCTCGCTCCACGGGCCGGCCTCCGGCCCGTGTTTTCCGCCCTGCTCTAACTGTAACCCGCCCGTTTCTCCCTACCATGAAAAATAAAACCATCCTCCTCTCTCTCTCACTCGCCGCCCTCGCCTTCGCGGGCTGCTCCAAATCCGATCGCGCCGACGCCAAGGCCGACATCAAGGACGCCTATCAGGACACGAAGGCCGCCGTCGCCGAATCGTGGAGTGACCTCAAGGATTTCACCTACGAAAAGCGCTCCGACTTCAGCCTCCGCACCGCGGCGCTGACCGCCGATCTCGATGCCCGGGTCAGCAAGCTCAAGGCCGATGCCGCCGGTGCCCAGGCCAGCGCCAGCCGCAGTGCCGCGATGGATGAATTGAAAAATTCCCGCGCCGATCTCGACACCAAGCTCTCCGCCCTCGGCAACGCCACCGCCGACACATGGGCCGCCGCCAAGGCCGATGCCATCGCCGCTTGGGAACGCACCGAGGCCGCCTACAAGAAGGCCCGCGCCGACGCCTCTTAAGCCAGCCCCGCAAGTTTCTCTCTCTTCGCCGACCGGGGTTCTCTCCGGTCGGCTTTTTTGCGTCACCACCACCGCTTATCGTCCTTCGCGACCGTTCGCACGAGTGACCTTGCAGCGCCGGGGCAATGTCATAAATCTCCGCCCAACCATAACCATCAACCACGACCCTGATGAAACTCCCTGTCCTCCTTGCCCTCCTGCTCGGCTCCGGCACCGTCCCCTGCGCCTTCGCCGAAACCACCGCGACCACGCCACCCATGCCCGCCAATCCACTCCTCGCTCCCAGCAACCTGCCCTACCTGTATCCGCGCTTCGACCTCATCAAGGACGAGCACTTCGAGCCCGCCTACGCGCTCGGCATGGAAGCCCAGCTCCGCGAGGTCGACACCATCGCCGGCAACGCCCTGCCGCCCACCTTCGATAACACCGTCGTCGCCCTCGAAAAATCCGGCGACCTCCTCAATCGCGTTAATGTCACCTTCAGCAATCTCTCCGGCACCATCTCCAACGACGCCCTCCTGAAAATCGAGGCCGACATGGCGCCGCGCCTCTCCGCCCACCGCGACGCCATCATTCTCAACCCCGCGCTCTTCGCCCGCGTCCGCGCCCTCTACGACCAGCGCGCCACGCTCAAACTCGACGCCGAGTCCGCCCGCCTGCTGGAGCGTTATTACAAGGATTTCACCCGCGGTGGCGCGCTCCTTGGCGAGGCCGACCAGACCAAGCTCAAAGCCCTCAACGCCGAGCTCGCCACGCTCACCACCACGTTCACCCAAAACGTCCTCAAGGAAAAGAACGCCGACGCCGTCGTCTTCGACACCGCCGCCGAACTCGCCGGTCTCTCCGAGGCCGAGATCGCCACCGCCGCTTCCGACGCCAAGGAGGCCGGCCATCCGGGCAAATATCTCCTCACGCTCCTCAACACTTCCGGCCAGCCCCCGCTCACCAACCTGACCAACCGCGCCACGCGCGAAAAACTCATGGCCGCCTCGCTCGCCCGCGGCAGCCACGGCGGGCCCTTTGACAATCGCGCCACGGTCGCCCGCATCGCCCGCATCCGCGCCGATCAGGCCGCACTCCTCGGCTACCCCAACTACGCCGCCTACCAGCTCGACGAGCAGACCGCCCGCAACACTGCCAACGTCAACCAGCTCCTCGCCGATCTCGCCCCGCCCGCCGTCGCCAATGCCCGTCGCGAGGCCGCCGACATCCAAGGCATCATCGACGCGGAGAAAGGCGGCTTCCAGGTCGCCGCCTGCGATTGGGCGCTCTACTCCGAAAAAGTCCGCGCCGCCCGCTACTCGTTCGACGAGTCGCAGCTTCGCCCCTACTTCGAATTCAACCACGTCCTCGTCGACGGCGTCTTCTTCGCCGCCACCAAGCTCTACGGCCTCACCTTCAAGGAGCGCACCGATCTGCCGAAGTATCATCCCGACACGCAGGTCTTCGAAGTCTTCAACGCCGACGGCTCGCACCTCGCCCTCTTCATCGTCGACTGGTATGCCCGTCCCTCCAAGCGCGGTGGCGCATGGATGAATGAATACGTTTCGCAGGCCAGCCTCCTCGGCACCACGCCCGTCGTCGCCAACCACCTCAACATCCCGAAGCCCCCCGCCGGCGAGCCCACGCTCCTCACCTGGGACGAGGTCATCACCGCCTTCCACGAGTTCGGCCACGCGCTGCATGGCATGTTCTCCGCCGTCAACTACCCGCGCTTCTCCGGCACCAATGTCCCGCGCGACTTCGTCGAGTATCCCTCGCAGGTGAACGAAATGTGGGCCGACTGGCCCGAAGTGCTCCAAAACTATGCCAAGCACTATAAGACCGGCGAACCCATCCCGGCCGCGCTGCTCGCCAAGGTGAAAGCCGCCTCGAAATTCAACCAGGGCTTCACCACCACCGAGTATCTCGCCGCCTCGCTCCTCGACCAAGCCTGGCACCAGCTCAAGGTCTCCGAGGTCCCCGACGCCGACCACGTGCTCGCCTTCGAAGCCGCCGCGCTGAAGAAAGTCGGCCTCGACTTCGCGCCCGTGCCCTCGCGCTACCGCAGCACGTATTTCTCGCACATCTTCTCGGGCAACGACTACGCCGCCGGCTACTACTCCTACATCTGGAGCGAGGTGCTCGATGCCGACAGCGTCGAGTGGTTCAAGCAAAACGGCGGCCTCACCCGCGCCAACGGCGACCACTTCCGCAACACGCTGCTTTCCCGCGGCGGCAGCGTCGAGGCACTGGATCTCTTCCGCAACTTCCGCGGTGCCGATCCCGACATCAAGCCCCTCCTAGCCCGCCGCGGCCTCGACGGCTCCCAGTAGCCCACAGGGGCGCAGCTTGCTGCGCCCTCTCTCTTTCGCCCGCCAGCTTTAGGCTCGCGGGCTTTTTCGTGCCTGCGAATATCCCACCCGCATGCCCGTCGTGCCCGTTCCCCAAACCGACTCCGACCTCGACACCGCGTCCGGCACCTACGGTCTGCGCCAATGGATCGGCTGGATCCTCGGCCCCGGCGCGCTCCTCGCCACCCTGCTCCTCCCGCCACCCGACGGCCTGAGCCAAGCCGGCTGGCACACGGCCGGCGCCACGGCGTTGATGGCGGTTTTCTGGATCAGTGAATCCATCCCGATCCCCGCCACCGCGCTGCTGCCCCTCGTGCTGTTTCCCGCGCTGCGCCTCGGTAACATCACCGAGGTCGCCGCGCCCTTCGCCCATCCCGTCATCTTTCTCTTCCTCGGCGGTTTTCTGCTCGCGCTCGCGATGCAACGCTGGGGCCTCCACCGCCGCATCGCCCTCAATCTCATCGGTGCGATGGGCACGCAGCCCTCGCGCATCGTCGCCGGGTTTCTCATCGCCTCGGCCTTCATCAGCATGTGGGTGAGCAACACCGCCACAGCGCTCATGATGCTGCCCATCGCCCTGTCCGTCGTGCACCTGCTGCCCACGGGCGATCGCGCCACCCGGGAAACCCGCAACCTCGGTTCCGCCATCCTGCTCGCCGTCGCCTACGGCGCCACGATCGGCGGCATGGCGACGCTCATCGGCACGCCGCCCACCGCCCTCCTCGCCGCCTACATGACCAAGGTCTACGGCGTCACCCTCGGCTTCGGCCAGTGGATGCTCCTCGGTGTGCCGCTCCTGCTCATCAACATCGTCATCGTCCACCTCGTGCTCACGCGCGTCGTCCTCAAGTTAAACCGCGGCGAAGTCCCCGGCATGGCCGCGCTGATCACGCAGGAAAAATCCGCCCTCGGCCGGCCCAATCGCGGCGAATGGGTGGTCGCCATCGTCTTCACCCTCATCGCCGCCGGCTGGATTTTCCAACCGCTGCTCGCCCGCACGTTCCCCCTTCTCACCGACACCACCATCGCGATGACCGGCGGCCTGTTGCTCTTTCTCATCCCCACCAACTGGCGGCGCGGTGAGTTTGTGATGAACTGGGAATCCACCAAGGGCCTGCCGTGGGATATCCTGCTCCTCTTCGGCGGCGGTCTCACGCTCGCCGCCACCATGGAGAAACACGGCCTCTCGGTTTATCTCGGCACACTCTGCAGCGCGCTCAACCACCTGCCCGTGATCGTGCCGCTGTGCATCGTGTGCTTCGGTATTCTGATGCTCACCGAACTCACGAGCAACACCGCCACCGCCGCGGCTTTCCTGCCCATCGCCGCCGCCGTCGCCGTCAGCCTCGGCCAGAATCCGCTGCTCTTCATCATCCCCACCGTCCTCGCCGCCAGCTGTTCGTTCATGCTGCCCGTCGGCACGCCGCCCAACGCCATCGTCTTCGGCAGCGGCCACATCACCCTCCCGCAAATGGCGAAGGCCGGCCTGCTCCTCAATTTGCTCATGGTCCCGATCATCATCGGCCTGCTGCTCCTCCTCGGCCCGTCCGTCTTCGACCTGCACCTCAACATTCTGCCAGATTGGGCGAAGTGACCTCACCCATCGCTCAGCGGTTGAACGGATATTCGTTCACCCAATGGAAGCCGCGTTTCACGAGCAGGAAATCTTTCTCATCCATTCGCCGCAGCCGCACCGTAACCGCCACGCGTTCGAGCGAGCCTTCCACCACCAGTTCGTTCGGCGTCGGCCGCGTGAAAGTGATCATGTCGGCCTTCGCGCCCCTTTTGGCGATGACGTGAAAACTGTCCGGCTTTCCCGGTATCGGGGTCATGGTGTAGTAGACCACTCCGCGATCCATGCGGCGCACGATCATCACGTTATAGGCGTTGACGGAAACGTAGCGCCATTGCTTCGCCTCCGTGGCCAGCAGCGATTGCTCCACCCCGTCGCTGGTGTGTCCGCGAACCTCGTAGAGCCCGACGAGTGAGTTCGTCTTGGCCGTGGCTTCCTGTCTTTTCTTCAGGCCTTCCCATTGCGGCATCGCCCGCGAATACAGGATCCACCCCACGAGCAGAAGTTTGGCCACCAGCAGCGCGATTCTCACTCCCCGCGGTGGAGCAAACGCCAGAACGGGCGCCGGCGACACGGTGCGATTCGAGAACAGCACCCCCGCCAGCCGCGCCCAAGCCGGCCACGAGAGAAACACCGCCGAGATCAGCAGCTGCGTGGAAAAAATCTTCACCGGCACATCGAAACAGAAATTCATCATCACCACGTTGAGCATCACTCCCGCGAGCAGGAGGCTCCCCACCAGCGTCGTGCGGCGGAAAAAAAGCAGCACGCCACCCAGGACCTCGGCCAGCCCTGCAAACATACTGTAGGCCTGGGAATAGCCCATGAAGGTCCAGACCAGCCCCATCGGGGAGGAATCACCGTAGGTCTGGATCAACCGGTCTCCGTTTGGAAACGGCATCTGCTGGTGCAGCACCTTCGAGATGCCATAGACGACCAGCGTGGCGCCCAACGTGTAGCGCATCGCGATACGCACGCCTTCATGAATCCACGCATCATACTTCCGGCGGCGGTCGCACCACACCCAGACCAGCGCACCGCTGAACGCCAGCACCAGGCCGCACCACGCCCCCACCCACTGAAACAACGTGTCGCCACTGCCCGTGGGCCGGAACACCACCGGCGCATACAAATGCATGATCTCCCGCCCGACCCACGGCACCACGAGCTGCCAGAATTCGTGATACCCCTTCGAGAGCCAGCCAAACCCCGGCACCAACCCGGGCAAGCCGGGCAGGGACAACAGCATCATGTAGAGCAACAAGAGCCGGAAACCAAAACGGCGCAGCCAGCCATGCGGCGGTTCCAACAAGAGGGGCGGGGTCACGGGGAAGGTGGGAGCTAAAACCACCCCCAGATGTTCCGCCTTTCCTTTTCGGGGCGAGCCGAAAGTATCCCCGCAGAGCTGCCTCCCCATGAAATTCGAACACTTTGCGCTCAACGTCACCGACGCCCGCGCCGTCGTCCAGTGGTATGTCGCCCACCTCGGCTTCAAGATCGCGCGCCACCGCGAGGATGCGCCTTACACACACTTTCTCGCCGACGAAACCGGCCGCATCATCGTCGAGTTCTACTCCAACCCCGCCGCACCGGTGCCCGACTACGCCGCCGCGCACCCGCTTTGTTTTCACATCGCCCTCGTCGCCGCCGATGCGCACGCCGAGCGCATCCGCCTCGTCGCCGCCGGCGCGAAACTCCTGCGCGAAGAGCCCCAGGCCGACGGCTCGCTGCTCATCATGTTGCGCGACCCATGGGGCGTGCCGCTCCAGCTTTGCGAGCGGGCCACGCCTTTCGCCTGATTTGCCTTCCAGCTTGGCGCGGTCGCGCCGGTAGGGCGGGCCCGCTGGGCCCGCCGCGAATCACCGGCCACTACCGCCGCGTCACCGTCAGCCTCACCCTTTCCACGGTGCCTTGACGACCATGTAGCCGTCCGGCGTTTTGCGGAAATAGGCGCTGTCGGATTCGTAATACTCGTTGCCGGCATACCACACGCTCTTCGCATCCTGGGGCAGCGACTTGGTGATCGCGCCCAGCGGGGCCTCGATCCACACCATGCCATCCTCGGTCTTGCGGAAGAACTGACCGTCCTTGAACAGATACTCCGTGCCGTCACGCCACACCGACTCGTAGGTCTCATCGACCACGGTCGCCGGTTTCACCACCGCCGTCGGCGCGTCAACCACCACGTAACCGTCCGACGCCGGCTGGTAGTAAACATCATCGTAACGGTAATAAATCGTGCTGCCCACGTAGACGCGCGTGTAGTGCGGCGGCAACATGCGCACATGCGCGCCGCGCGGGGCGCGGGCCACGACATAGCCATGCGGCCCGTGCCGGTAGAAGACGCCGCGGTGCGTGTAGTAGCGGTCCCGGCCGACATTGACCTCGGCGTAACCGTGCGGCAGCCCGAATCCGAGCGACACGCCTACGCGTGTATCCGCCCGCATTTCAGTCGCGGTCAGCAGCGCCGCAGCACCTGCGAGCGACATTAGGGAATAACGGAAAAACTGTGGGACATTCATGGTTGAGATGGGTTGGCCTTACGCTCCCTCAGACGCCGGCCAGTCCAAAAAGTTTCATGCCCTCGTGTCTCCCGCCCCGGTCAAACTTCGCACTATTTTGACAGATTAATTCCGAACCCGCGCGGTGATCATGAGTCCATCAACCCGCACGCTCACGCGATCATCTCATGGCCTTGCCCACGCAACCCCTGCCTGAAGACTCCACCGCCAGCCGGCGCATCATCTACGCCGATGACATGCGGGAGTTGCGCGAGCTGATGAAAACGCTCCTCGAGCGCGACGGTCACTCGATCACCTGCGTGGACGATGGCCAGCAAGCCATGTCCCGGATCGCCCGCGAGTCCGGCGCCTACGACATCGTGATCACCGATCATCACATGCCGGTTATGAACGGCTTGGAATTTATCCGCCTCCTCCGGCAAACCAGCTTTGCCGGGAAAATCATCGTCTTCAGTTCCGAACTCAGCCCGGACGTCACCGCCGAGTATCACCGCCTGCACGTGCACGCCGTCCTCCCCAAGCCGATTTACCCGCACATCTTGAAGTCCGCCCTCGCGCATTTGTAAGGTAGGGCGGGACCGCTGGGACAGCCGTGAGTGGGTCGGTCGCAAGCAATCATGCACGATGCGCCCTACCTGCTGGAATCCGCAGCTCTGCAATTCCCCGGAACTCCCGCCGTCCGTCAGCGTCCCAGCCTCATGCCCGCGCCATTGCTCTCTCGTATCCTGCCCGCCGCCGCTTTGCTTTTGACGACCTTAGTCGCCGGGCCGTTGCGCGCCGAGTCAACCGCCCCTGCTCCGACCTTCACGGAGTCACTCGCGCCCGCCGACCAGGACTCCCTCGCGCTGACCAAACTTTCCGGCGCCGAAAAATCCGCCCTCGACCGTCTCGTCGCCCGCGACGTCGCCGCCGCCCGGCAGGGTGGCGTGACCGGTTTCCGCGGCACCTTCTCCAGTCGCCGCACGGCCGGGGAGCGCGCGCAGGCTGGCTTGGAAAAACTTTCCGCCCCTGAACTCGCGCAGCTCGACGAGCGCGTCGCCAGGGCGATCGCCACGCGTCCGCTGGTCACGCCTCTGCCGCGTCAGGCCGACACGACCGGCATCGATGTCAGCACCGCCCTGAAACCCGAGATCCACGGCCGCGTCACGCTCGGCTACGGCTGGGGTGGCGGAGGCAGCTACCGGTTTGGTTCGGTCGAAACATCTTACTACGATCCCGAGTCGCGCACGACCCTCAGCATCGGTTTGGGGACCGTCAGCGGCCGCAGTCGCAACTGCTTCAATTATTAACGCCACACCCCGGCGGGCCAGACGCGCCGTTCTTCGACACCGGCCAACCCATAAATAGGTATTTAACCCTAATTTATATTCGGGGAGCGATTACGCTGGCTTGCGTAGGGTTAATTGATGGGGTGTTGGGCAGCCCTGCCACAACGGTCCGGCGCAATCGATCCTCCTATACATGTCCCTTTCCGCTGCCACCAGTGGGGGCAAAATAGAGCCCAAATTCTCAATTTGGCTCTTTCTGCTCGTTAACATCCTTTCCTTTGTCGGCCTCTGCGCCGTCCTCGCCTGGGTCGCTCCGACCATCTGGCAGGCCCAACTCGCCGCCAGCTGGCTCTCGGTGCTGGCCGTCTTCCTCGGTGTGCATATCGCCTCGGCTTTCGTGGAATTTTTCTTCCACCGCTATGTGTTGCACGCTCCGCTCGTGCCGTTCCTCGCTTACTTCTACAAGCAACACACCCTCCACCACGCCCTCACGCGCGTCGGTTACCAAAAGGGTCGCGCCGATCCGGCCGCCGCTCCCGGCGTCGTCGAAAACCGCTATCCCATCGTGGAGGAAAAGCAGTTCGAGGCCTCCTACTTCCCGTGGTATTCGCTCGTGGTCTTCACCCTCGTCGGCTGCGTCATCCTCGTCCCACTGCAACTCCTGTTCCCTGCCGTGCCGTTTCTGCTGGGCGGCTTCATCGCCGTCGCCTGGGCGCTCGTGCTCTACGAGACCATCCACGCCATCGAACACTGGCCGCAAGCCACCTGGGATCGCCTGGTCGCGCAGCCGCGCACCGGCCGCTTCTGGCGCAAAGCCTACGCCTTCCACCTCCGCCACCATGCGGACATCCGTTGCAATGAAGCCATCTCCGGCCTCTTCGGCCTGCCGGTGCCCGATTGGATTTTCGGCACCTACGTGGATCCTGAGACGCTCTACAAGCACGGCCAGTCTGCCGCGCCCGAGGAGTTCGTGAGTCCCGCCCCGCGCTTTGGTTTTCTCCGCTGGCTCGACCGCTTGGCCGAGCAGTCCGTGCACCTCCGCCGCCAGCGCCGCGCCGCGGCCTGAGTCTGTCGTAGGGCACGGTCTTTGACCTGCCCTCGCTTTCTCTCTGCGTCCCCGTCTCGGCAGGGAAAACGCGTCCTGTCCACCGGCTTCTCCGCAAATCGGATTGTCGCCCCCGTCTCCCCGCGTGAATCTCCCTCGATGCACGCCGTGACCGACTCCGCCGACCTCCTCGATCGTTTCCAGCGCTACGTCCGCATCGACACCCGCAGCGACGAAACCTCGCCCACCACCCCGAGCACGCCGGGCCAGTGGGATTTGCTCCGCCTCCTCGAACGCGAGCTCCGCGAACTCGGCGCGCGCGACGTCACCATCGACGCCCACGGCTACGTCCTCGCGACGATCCCCGCCACCGTGCCGCACACCGTGCCGGTCATCGCCTGGTTCGCCCACGTCGACACCGCGACCAATCTCCCCGGCGGTGCCAAACCCATCGTCCATCACGCCTACGACGGTCGTCCCATCGTCCTCCCCGACGACCCCACGCAAATCCTCACGGTCGAAACGACTCCGTTTCTCCGCGATTGCCTCGGCCACGACCTCATCACCGCCAGTGGCACGACGCTGCTCGGCTCCGACGACAAGGCCGGCGTCGCCATCGTGATGGCCGCCGTCCGCCATCTGCTCCGCCACCCCGAAATCCCCCGCGGCCCCATCCGCGTCTGCTTCAACCCCGACGAGGAAATCGCCCGCGGCGTCGAACTGCTCGACCTCGCCGCCGTCGGTGCCGCCACCGCCTACACGCTCGACGGTGGTGAACGCGGCGAAATCTGTTTCGAAACCTTCAGCGCCGACTCCGCCCTCCTCGAAATCCACGGCATCGCCGCGCACCCCGGCTGGGCGAAGGATATCATGGTCAACGCGCTCCGACTCGCCGCCCGCTACGTCGCCGCGCTCCCGATGACCCTCACGCCCGAGCGCACGTCTGATCGCGCCGGCTTCATCCATCCGCTCGAAACCACCGGCACCGCCGAGCACGCGACCGTCCGCTTCATTCTGCGCGACTTCGAGCTCGATGGCCTCGCCGCCAAGCGCGCCCTCATGGAGAAGCTCGCCGCCGAATTGCGCGCCGCCGAGCCCACCGCCCGCGTCGCACTCACGTTCACCGAGCAATATCGCAACATGCGCTACTGGCTCGAAAAGGACATGCGCCCCGTTGAGTTCGCCCGCGAGGCCGCGCGCCGCGCCGGCGTCAAACCCTTCGATCAGCCCATCCGCGGCGGCACCGACGGCTCGCGGCTTACCGCCCGCGGCCTGCCTGCGCCGAATATTTTCACCGGCATGCACGAGGTCCACAGCCAGCGCGAATGGGTCAGCCTGCAGGACATGGCCAAGTCGGCCGAAACGCTCGTCCACCTGGCGCAAGTCTGGGCCGAGTCCGCCAAGCCCTAAGTCCGCCACCGTCTCCCGCGCGCCGGGTCAGGCCCTCTGCTAAATACCCTGCAACCGCTGCCGGGAATCCCGGTCAGTGTGAGGCGTTGGCGTTCCAGTCATCGTGCTTGCCCCTCAGGGCCCGCCCGTGCCGTCGCGCCGGCGCCCTCCAGCTTATGAAATCCGGCAAAACCGCCTCGCCCCGCAACCGTAACACCCCACCGCGGCACATCGTGCGGCATTTCTGGCACGGACTGATCGTCCTCGCACCCATCACGCTCACGTTCGTGTTATTGCGCTGGGCCTTCCTCCAGATCGACGGCCTGCTGCAGCCCTATGTGCAAACCCGCGGGCTCGGCTTTCTGCTCGTGCTCGTCGGCATCTTTCTCGTCGGCTGGATCAGTTCGTATTTTTTCATGCGCCAGCTCTTCAGCTTCATCGACAGCTGGCTGGAGCGCACCCCGGGCGTAAATTTCATCTACTCCTCGATCCGCGATTTCTTCGATGCCTTCGTCGGCCGGAAACGCCGCTTCACCCAGGCCGTGCTCGTCAACCTTCACGCCGAGGAAGTCTGGCTCGTTGGCTTTCTCACCGACGAGGATCTCGCCAAGTTCAATCTCGGCGCCGCTTACGTCTCCGTTTACGCACCGCAGGCCTACAACGTCGCCGGCCAGCTTTACCTCGTTAAACGGGAACGCGTGCGTCCGCTCGACCAGCTCGCCTCCTCCGATGTCATGAAATACGCCGTCACCGGTGGCGCGGTCGAGATCGCCTCCACCAAGAGCGCCTAGAGCGCCTGATCCGCGTGCGCCCGGCGCTCAGCACGAGATAGCGCCGAGGAAGGCCGCAGTCCGGCCGGCTTTCGTCGGGTGACTCCGCTTCCGTAATCCCTTTGGCCGGGTGGTTCGTCTCTATTGCGATGCCATTCTCCCGACGCGATTTTCTTCGCGCCTCCACCCGTTTAAGTCTTTTTCTCGGACTCCCCAACTTCATGAGCGCCACTTCCCTCCCGGCCACTCCCGGCCGTCACCTCCTCTTCGACGAAGACGAACTGCCCCGCATCCGCGCGACCCTGGCCATGCCCGAGTTCGCCCCGTTTTGGAACGGCGCCCGCAACGCCGACCTCGCCGATGACGAAAAATTCCTCCGCGAGCAGCTCGACCTCGCCAACACGATCAAGGATCTCGCCCGCGCCGCCAACATCCTCGCCCGCTCGGCTTTCGTGCACAAGATTGCCCCCGACGCGCGGCACCTCGCCCTCGCCCGCCTCGCCCTCCAGCGCATGCTCGAGTATCCGCGCTGGGATTGGATCCTCGAGGCCGGCCAGCACACCGTGGGCGTCATGCGCAATGGCAGCACCGCCATCGCCGCCGTCCTCGCCGCCGACTGGCTCGCCGATGATCTCACCGCCGCCGAGCACGCCGCGCTCGTGAAGCACATCGGCGAGGAAGTCGGCCCCGCCGCCGAGTGCGCCGTCTTCGGCATGACGCATCACGACCAGGTCGTCGGCTGGACCATGGACCCCGCTTCCGCCGGCCTCACCCGCGTCGACGTGAGCCGTTGGCCGCGCATTCTCGATCTCAACAACCTGCGCATCATCGCCACTTCGGGCCTCGCCGCCGCCGCCAGCTTCCTGCACGGCCGCCACCCGAAGGCGGATCACTGGGCCGCGATGGCGCGCGACAGCATGCGGCTCTTCGCTTCGCGCCTGCCCGCCGACGGCGCCTTCCCCGAGGGCCCCGACTACTGGCACTTCACCTTCAACTACTACACGGTTTCGCTCGAGCTCCTGCGCCGCCGCTGCGGCATCGACCTGCGCGACAGTTGCGATTTCCCGGCCATGACCCGCTACGTGCAGACCGTCGCCCTGCCCACGCGTGATGTGCCCAATGGCTGCGTCAACATCGGTGACGCCTTCATGAAGAGCGGCGCCGAACCGCTCGCGTGGATCGGCCGCCACTTCCGCGACACCACGGCCAACCATCTCGTGCTCCAGCCCGGCACCATCCGCGAGCTGCCGCCATCCGCCTGGGCCGCCATCTGGTTCGACCCGACCGTCCCGCCCAGGCGCAGCGCCGACATCGTGCGCGATCGCGTGCTCTTTCCCGGTATCGTCATCTCCCGCTCCGGCTGGGAACCGACCGACTCCGTGCTCTCCTTCCGCAGCGGTGAACCCGAAAACCACGAGCACGCCGATCGCAACAGTCTCCTCTTCGTCGCCCACGGCGAACGCCTGCTCACCGACCCGCTCAAGGCCGCCTACGGTCGCTCCGATCCCAAATGGCTGCTCCGTCTCACCGAGGCGCACACCGCCCTGCTCATCGGCGGCCGCGGCCATGTTTATCACGAAGGCCAGGAAGGCACCAACGCTTCCCAAGCCGCCGCGCACCTCGCGGATCACCGCATCGGTCCCGACTGGATGCTCGCCGTCAGCGATGCCACCGATGCTTACGCCCGCGCCGGCCTGCCGGTCTCCCTCGTCCGCCGCACCGTCGTTTTCCTGAAGCCCGACATCCTCCTCGTCCTCGACGAGGTCAAACTCACCGCCCCGCTCCCCGTGCAAACCCGCTGGCAGGTTTACAACGAAGACGCCCAGGGCTCCGTCGCCACCGCCGCGTCCACCTTCACCATCACGCGCCCCCACGCCACGCTGCGCGCCATCACCGCCGCTGCCGGTGAACTCGCCGTGAACCCCGGACGCCTTGCGATCCCCGAAGCCGGCGGCATCTATCCTTTCGCCGAAGTCTCTTCCCCGGCCGGTCTCGACCATCAACTTCTCACCGTCTGCACCGCCACGCCGCAAGGCGCCGGCCACGGTGAGCTCAAGCTCGCTCGCAACGGCGCCACCTGGACCGTCACCGGCCGCCACCGCGACCGCGACGTCCGCGTCACCTTCGCGTTAAACTCCACGTCTGCGCCCACCGTGATCGTGTAAGGGCGTCCCTGGTTTTAAGTAAGCCCGCCGCGCAAAAAACCGCCGCCGGAAATAATGTCCGGCGGCGATCAGCAAGGGATTTCGTCGTTTTGCCCAGGCGCGGGCGACTCGCTCACTCCGCCGCCTTGATCACTTCGATGCTCTCGGCCTGCCACGTGCCATCGACCTGCTTCGTGGCCGCCACGCGGACTTTATCACCGACATTGAGATCGGTCAGGCCCACGGCCGCGGCGTCCTTGATGAAGGCCGTGGACCCGATCACGGCGATTGTCTGGCCATTAACGATGATCGAGTTGTCGCTCCTGGCCTCGATGCGGCCCTTCACGACCCTCGACTCGCGGACGGAGTCGCTCACCGCCACGGGGTTGGTTTCCGGCGTAGTGGCCTGACCGGCCAAGGG
Source organism: uncultured Opitutaceae bacterium (assembly GCA_964525935.1). Taxonomy (GTDB): domain Bacteria; phylum Verrucomicrobiota; class Verrucomicrobiia; order Opitutales; family Opitutaceae; genus UBA2377. The sequence continues at coordinate 277,633 of CAZGJZ010000007.1, forward strand.
CGTGACGAACACACCGCCAACGACGAAACTGAACACTGTGCTGAGGGATTTTGTTTTCATACACGCCCTCCATTGCATCACGCGTGCCACGCCTCCGCGCTTCTCCAAACCACTCATGATCAGCGCCTCGTTTTTTAGACCAAAATAACCGCCGCGCACATCGCACGAAATCACGCAGCCCAACCATGCATCCGGCAAGATTCCGTGAACACCGGGAACTGCGGCCGCGTTTCCCTGCGTTGCTTGATTCTGCCTCGTCAGCGCCAGCCCTCCGTCTGCTCCGCGACCCGCCCAAATTATCACACGCTCCAGCCTCGCCAAGCCCCCGCCGTTTACTACGGTCGCCGCTTCCCCATGATCTTGTGCGAGCGCCCCCTCGCCATGCTGCTGTCCGCAGCCCTGGTATTTTCCACCGCCGTGCTCGCGGCAGCGGAGGATCGCGTCCGCACCGCATGGGAAGAACTCTCGCTGCTCAACCCCAACGACGCGCAGCAACTCTTCCACGCCGCCGCCGCGCACGACCCCGCCAGTCGTGAGGCCCGTCTCGGCGAAGCCCTCGCCCAACTCAACGCCCAACCCCGCAGCGAAGCCCGCCTCGCCGACGCCCGCCGGCTCTTCGAGTCGCTCCGCGCCGAAAATCCCGCCGACGACGCCGGCATCGCCGCCACCTACTACCTCGCCCGTCTCCGGCAGATCCACGACTACGCCACCGACCGCACTCCCGCCATTCTCGCCTACCGGGCGCTACTGGCCGCCCATCCGGGTCACCCCATCGCGGAGCTCGCCGCGCCCAAGCTCGCCATCCTCCTGCTCTACGACGATGTCGCCCCCGCCGTCTGGGATCAGCGGGCGCAGGAAATTTTCACGCTCCTCCCGCAGCTGCAATCGCCCGAGGCCCGCCGCGACACCCGGCTCATCCTCGCCGATGCGCTGATCAAACTCCGCCGCGATCACGCGCGCGCCTACCCGCTGCTCGCCCACTGTCTCGACGCCAACCTCATCGTGCGCGTCCAGCGGCTCAACTCCGCCCTGCTCCAGGCCGCCGAGTCGGCCCGTATCCTCGGCCGCAATTCCGAGGCCGCCGCCTATTACGCCCGCTACCTCGAGCAGTTTCCCCGCGACATCAAATCCTCCGAAGTCCGCCACCGCCTCGCCGCGTTGTCGGGAAAGGTCGCGCCGTGATCCCGCAACCGCACCGCAAGCGCCTGCTCTTCCTCCTCATCCTCGTCGCGTTTGTTTTTTCAATCTACGTCGTCGGCCGCCGCGTCATGCGCGATTTCGGCGGTGACCGCATCACGCTGCGCTTCGCCCACTGGCAGCTCGAACCCGGCGTGCGCGATGCCTTCGACGCCCTCGCCCGCGAATACGAGCGCCTGCACCCCAACGTCCGCATCGAGCAACTGCTCATCCCGGAAACCATTTTTCGCCAGTGGTGCACCACGCAGCTCGTCGGCGGCAGCGCGCCCGATCTCGTGCAGATCGGCAAGGGCGTCGGCATGGGCGCCACGAAGCGCTACTTCATTCCGTTCACCGCCGAGGCCAACGAACCCAACCCCTACAACGCCGGCACCGCGCTCGCCACCACCCCCTGGCGCAACACCTTCATCGATGGCATGAACGCCGGCTATGACGCCGAGACCTTCGAGTGCTACAGCGCCTCGCTCTTCACCGGCACCATCCGCATGTTCTACAATGCGGACCTCCTCCGCGAGATCACCGGCCGCACCGAACCGCCCGCCACCTTTAACGAACTGCGTCTCCTCTGCGCGCGCGTCCGCGAGTTCGCCCGCGCCCAAGGCCGCGACCTCGTCCCCATCGCCGGCTCCTCCCTCAGCGGCTCGATTCTGATGGACGGGCTTTTCCAAAGTCAGACCCAGCGCCTCGCCGGCGAGCTGAATCCCGGCGGCTCTTTTCCCGTCGAAGTCGAGGAGTTCTCCCTCGCCTACCTCAACCGCCAGTGGTCGCTCGATGACGCCGCGCTGCGCCAGGCCGCCGAGCTCATGCGCGTCGCCGGCCAGCTCATGCCCCCGGGCTTCATGGAGTCGGGCCGCGAGCAGGCCAATCTCGTGTTCGTGCAGGGCCGCGCCCTCATGATGATGGGGTTTTCCGTCGAGGCCGCCGGTGTCATGCGGCAGGTGAATTTTTCCCTGCGCGCCTTCCGCTGCCCGCAACCCGCGGCCGACGATCCCCGCTTCGGCCCCCAAATCGTCGGCCTCGCCGCCGAAAACGGCCTCGCCACCTACGGCGGCTTCGGCCTCACGCGCTCCTCGCGCCACCCGGAGCAGGCGCTCGATTTCATCCGCTTTCTCACCAGTGAGGCCTCGTGCCGCACCTACACCCGTCTCAGCCACAATCTTCCCGTCATCACCACCGTCCCGGTCGCCGAAAGCCTGCGTGATTTCGCTCCGCAACTCGAAGGCTTCCCGCCCGGCCCGACCTACATGTATATGGCCGATACCAAGTCGCTCCTGCTCCGCACGCAACACCTGCTGTTCGGACCCGAGGGTGACACCGCGGCTTTCCTCGAACGCTTCGGCCGCGATTTCGGCGCGACCATCCGCGGCGACCTTGAGCGCAATGTGCAATTCCGCACCGCCAGCGTGCGCCGCACCGAGAGCACCATCGCCGCCACCCGCCAACTCCTCCTCCAAGACGCCGGCGACCTCGCGCTCGCGCTCAAATATCAAAGTCAGGTCGAAGCCCAAAATGAGGTCGAGACCCTCGTCTACTACACTCAGCTTCGCCTCGACCAAGCCGCCCGCCGCTAGCCCCTCTCTCAACTCTCACCCCTCAACTCTCAACTCATCCGATGACCACCTACCACCTCTCCCCTCGCGGCCGTGACCACGCTCCCGGCAGCGCCGCGCGTCCTTGGGCCACCCTCGCTGGCGCCCGCGACAACCTCCGCGCCCTCCGCGCCGCCGGCAAACTCTCCGGCCCGGTCACCGTTCTCATCGCCGACGGCCGCTACGCGCAGACTGAGACAGTGCTGTTCAACCACACCGATTCGCTCACGCACTACACCGCGGCTCCCCGCGCCACACCGGTCTTCGATGGCGGCGAAAAACTCACCGGCTGGAAGGTCGGCACGCGCAACGGTCGCACCGAATGGACCCTCGACCTCCCCGACGTTGTCACGGGCAAGCGCCACTTCCGCTCCCTCTTCGTCAACGGCCGCCGCGCGCCGCGCGCCCGTTTCCCGAAATTCACACCCGACGTCAAAGGCGGCCAAAACATCCTCCGCGTCGGCGAAATGCGCGACCCCACCAAGACCGGCCTCGGCGATGGCAGCGACACGTTCAAACCCGCGCCCGGCGACTTGTCTCCCTCCTGGGCCTCGCTCCCCGACGCCGAGTTCGTCGTCATGCACTACTGGATCGAGGAGCGCCTGCCCAAGCCCGCGCTCAACCCGCGCACCGGCTGGCTCAGCTTCGCCCGTCGCTCCGCCTTCTGTCTCTACGAGGCCCACACCAACGCCAAAGGCGAGCACGCCCACGCGCGCTACTACATCGACAATCTCTTCGAAGCCCTCACTGAGCCCGGCGAATGGTATCTCAGCAAGGAAACCGGCCGGCTCTACTACCTGCCACGCCCCGGCGAAACGCCCGCCAACACCGCCATCTTCGCGCCGCACCTCCACACTTTCGTCAAAGCAGTCGGCAGCATCTTCGGCGAGTCCGGCGCCCGTATGGACGTTCACGGCACGAAGCACGTCCGCGACCTCACCTTCACCGGCCTCACCTTTCGGCACAGCGACTGGTTTTCTCCGCTCGCCGAGAAACACATCCCTTCGCACGACACCCTCGAGGGCAACGATCTCCCCATCGGCGGCAGCGTGCAGGCCGCCGTCGCCGTGCCCGGCGCGCTCCTCTTCCGCGCCGCGCGTGATTGCCGCGTGACCGACTGCACCATCGAACACATCGGCCTCTACGCCCTCGAGTTCGGCTACGGCTGCCGCGATTGCGCTGCCGTCGGCAACACCATGCACGACCTCGGGGCCGGCGGCATCCGCGCCGGTGGCGCCGACCTCGACGGCCTCGGCGAACGCCGCACCGGCAACCTCACCATTACCGATAATCACATCCACCACATCGGGCGCATTTTCCACCAAGGCATCGGCGTCTTCCTCGGCAACGCCGCCGACTCGCTCGTCGCGCACAACCATATCCACGACACCTGCTACACTGGCATCTCCGTCGGCTGGACCTGGGGCTACCGCGACACTGTCGCCACGCACAATCGCGTCGAAAATAACCTCATCCACCACATCGGCGCCGGCCTGCTGAGCGACATGGGCGGCATCTACACGCTCGGCGTGCAACCCGGTTCGATCATCCGCGGCAATCACCTCCACCACATCTGGTCGCACGACTACGGCGGGTGGGGCATTTACCTCGACGAAGGCACCGCCCACTACCTCGTCGAGCACAACCTCGTCCATGACACCAAGGACGCCGGGTTCATGATCCACTACGGCCGCGAAAACACCGTCCGCTACAACCTCCTCGCCCGCGGCAAAAACGCGACCGTCATGGTCGGCCGCATCGATCCCGGCCACTACGCCGCCAACTTCTTCAACAACATCCTGCTCGGCCCCAGCAGCGCGCTCTACCGCAGCGGTTATCAAGGCAACATCGCCAAAGACGCCCTCGTCGCCAACGCCAACTGCTTCTGGTTCCCGGGCGGCAAGCTCCCGCCGAGCATCAATCCCGAGAGCTACCTGAAGGACAAAAACACGCCGCGCTCCCTCACCTTCGCCCAATGGCAAAAGGCCGGCCACGACGAACTCTCCATCATCGCCGACCCAAAAGTCACCGAAGGTAAAAAGACCTGGCGCCTCGCCAAAAATTCCCCCGCCCTGAAACTCGGCTTCAAACCCTGGGACTGGAGCAAGGCCGGCGTGCGGCCCGCGAAGCTCCGCAAATAGCTTTTGCAGTAAAATGACCAGCGTTCGCCGAGCCATTGCTGAAGATCTTCCAGCCATCGCTCGGATTCACCGGCAGGCCTTTTTCACGGCGATGCCGCAGATGCCTGCGCTGCATACGTCCGTGGAAGATTTGGATTTCTACACCCATGTCGTGTTTCCCAATTCAGAAATCTGGCTGGTCGAACAGGAGGGCATCGTAGCTGGTTTCATCGCTTTCCGACCGGGCTGGATCGATCAGTTCTACATCGATCCCAACTTTCAACGCCAGGGACTTGGCAGCCAACTCTTGCACGTCGCCCAGCGCTCAAATTCCGAACTCCAACTCTGGACGTTTCAATGCAACCAAGCCGCTCACTCATTCTATGAGCGTCATGGTTTTCAGATAACTCGCATGACTGACGGACATGCGAATGAGGAGCGACAGCCTGATATCCTCTATATCTGGCCTCGCCTCCCGGGAAATTGATCAAATGAACATCGCGATCATCGGCGGCACCGGCTTCATCGGCGGCCACGTCACCGCCCAACTCGCCGCACTCGGCCACCGTTTGCTCGTCTTCCATCGTGGCAAGCAGTCCCTGCCTGATCTGCTCAACGTCACTTCGCTTATCGGCGAGCGCCAGACTCTCTCCACTCACGCCGACGCCTTCCGCCGCTTCGATCCGCAGGTCGTCATCGACGTGATCGGATACTCGCAGCGCGACGCCCGCGAACTCGTCGCCACCTTCCGCGATTCGCCTGCGCGCATCGTCGCGTTGAGCAGCGTCGACGTGTATCGCAACCGCTCCGGTTTCTTCGGTCACCCCGAGGCTTCACCTGATCTCGCGCCCTTCAGCGAGGACACTCCGCTCCGCATCCGCTTCTATCCCTACGCCGACCACACCAAACCCTTCGATCCTGACACGACCTACGAAAAAGTCCTCGTCGAGGAAACGCTCCGCCGCGAGTTGCCCGGTCGCACCACCATTCTCCGCCTCGCCGCCGTCTACGGTCCCGGCGACCGCCAGCATCGGCTCTGGCCTTACTTGAAGCGCATGCTCGATCAGCGCCCGTTCATCCTCCTTGAAGCCACTCAAGCCAGCTGGCCTTGGACGCGCGGCTATGTCGAAAATATCGCCGCCGCCATCGTCACCGCCGCACTCCACGACGCCGCCCGCGGAGAAATCTTCAACGTCGGCGAATCCACCGCGCCAACGGAACACGCCTGGGTCACCCGCCTCGCCGGCCTCACCGGCTGGACCGGTCGCATCCTCACCCTCCCCAACGCCGCCCTCCCCGCCCATCTTCGCACGAACTACGACTGGCGTTACGGTTTCGCCATGAACTGCGGCAAACTTCGCATCGCCCTCAATCACACCGATCCCGTCCCCGTCGACCTCGCCCTCCGTCGCACCATCGACTGGGAAACCGCGAACCCACCACCCACCGCCGACCCTGCCCAATTCAACTACCCCGCCGAAGACGCCGCCAACCATTCATCCTCGCAGTAACCTTTTCAACGCAGCCAGCAGCCACGAGCGTGAGCGAGTGGGCCGGATCTCTCCCAGCCTCCCTCTGCCTTTTCTTTTTTGCGCCTTCTGCGCCTTTTTGCGGCCATCTCCTCCCACCCAACTTCAGCCTAAACTTTAAACCTCAACTGGCGCCAAACCGCCCCCCGTGATCCACACGAATTCTTTCTACCTGTATTCTGCACCATTTTCCCTTCGCCAGCCGACCTCCTGCTACCTGTTACTTGCCGCTTCATCCTTCGCCCCATGCACGTCTTTCACCTCTCGCCCCAGGGTAACGATCAATGGACCGGCCGCACCGCGGCTCCCGCCCGCAGTCGCCGCGATGGTCCGTGGGCCACGCTGACCGGCGCGCGCGACAACCTCCGCGCCCTCCGCGCCGCCGGTAAACTCTCCGGCCCCGCCACCGTCCTCGTCCACGACGGCCGCTACGCCCTCACCAGCACCGTCGAATTTTCCCCGGCCGATTCCCACACCCACTACGCTGCCGCCCCGCGTGCCACGCCCGTCTTCGATGGTGGCGAAACGCTCACGGGCTGGCAGGTCGGCACCCGTAATGGTCGCGCCGAGTGGACGCTCGACCTCGCCGACGTCGCCGCCGGCAAATGGTTTTTCCGCTCCCTCTTCGTCAACGGCCGCCGTGCTCCTCGCGCACGTCTCCCGAAATTCTCCCCCGACGCCGTCGGTGCGAAAAACGTTTTCCACATCGGTGAAATCAAAGACCCCGAGGCCGGCCACCTCTTCGCCGGCAGCGACACCTTCAAGCCCAAGCCCGGCGATGTGCAAAACTGGGCCTCGTTGCCCGATGCCGAGTTCGTCGTGCTCCACTACTGGGTCGAGGAGCGCCTGCCGCGCCCGCAGCTGAATCCCCGCACCGGTTGGCTCCGCTTCGCACGCCGGTCCGCTTTCAATCTCTACGAGGCCTTCGCCGCCGCTTACGGCAATCGCGAGCTCGCCCGCTACTACGTCGACAATCTCTTCGAAGCCCTCACCGAGCCCGGCGAGTGGTATCTCAACCGCGAGACCGGCCGGCTCCACTACCTCCCGCGCCCCGGCGAGACGCCCGCCAACACCGCCATCTCCGCGCCGCGCCTCGACACGTTCATCCGCGCCAGCGGCACGTTTTTCAACGACACGATCGACGCCTGCGACGCCCACGCCACGCCGTATCTCCGCGGCCTGCAGTTCACCGGCCTCACCTTCCGCCACGCCGATTGGTTTTCGCCCCTCGCGACGATTCCGCAATTCCACCAGGCGCTCGGCTATGGTGACGAACTCCCCATCGGCGGCAGCGTGCAAGCCGCCCACTGCGTGCCCGGCGCCGTGAAATTCCGCGCCGCGCGCGATTGCGCCATCCGCGACTGCACCATCGAACACGCCGGTCTCTACGGCCTCGAATTCGACGAGGGCTGCCGCCAGTGCTCCGCGGTGGGCAACCACCTCCACGATCTCGGCGCCGGCGGCATCCGCGGGGGCGGCACCGACCTGGACGGCCACCTCGACGGTCGCACGGGTTACCTCACGATCACCGACAACACGATCCACCACATCGGCCGCATCTTTCACCAAGGCGTCGGAGTCTTCCTCGGCCACGCCTTCGACAGCACCGTCGCCCACAACCACATCCATCACGCCTGCTACACCGGCATCTCCACCGGCTGGACCTGGGGCTACCGCGAGACCCCTTCGCGCAACAACCGGATCGAGCACAATCTCATCCACGACATCGGCGCCGGCATCCTCAGCGACATGGGCGGCATCTACACGCTCGGCGTGCAACCCGGCACCATCATCCGCGGCAATCACCTTCACGACATCTGGTCGCAGGACTACGGCGGCTGGGGCATCTACCTCGATGAAGGCACCTCCCACCTCCTCATCGAGCACAACCTCGTGCACGATACCAAGGACGCCCCGTTCAACATTCACTTCGCCCGCGAAAACGTTGTCCGCCACAACATCTTCGCCCGCGGCCAGAACGCGCTCGTCTCCGTTTCCCGGGTCGAGCCCGGCCAATACAGCGCCAATTTTTTCAACAACCTCGTCGTCGGTCCCGGCAAACGGCTCTTCTGCGGCGGCTACAAGGGCAATATCGCCGACGGCGCACTCGTCTCCAACGCCAACTGCTTCTGGAATCCCGCCGGCCCCCTGCCCGCCAGCGCCAACCCGCGCACCAGCACGCCCAACGCCCCGAAGCAGATCAGCTGGACCGCATGGAAAAAAGCCGGCCACGACAGCCTCTCCCTCGTCGCCGACCCCAAGCTCACCGAAGGTAAAAAGACGTGGCGCGTCGCCAAAAACTCCCCGGCCCTGAAACTCGGCTTCAAGCCCTGGGACTGGTCGAAGTGCGGCCCGCGCCCGCCAACCAAGCGCTAGCCGCGGCACGCTGACTCGTTCTCATTCTCCTAATCGTTCTCGTTCTCTTCTCGTCCTTTCCGATTACGATTAGGAGTAAGAAAACGAGAACGACTTCCTTCAAAATTCTTCCGTGTCTTCCGCGTGTTCCGTGGGCAAGCTCGGGTGATCACCATGTCCCCCGACGCTCTCCGCGATCTTCTCATCCGCTGGTGCAATCAGAACTCCGGCAGCGAGAACTACGCCGGCCTCGACGCCATGCGCGCGCTCCTCGCCGCCGAGTTCGCCACCCTTCCCGGCGCGACCGTCGAACACCTGCCCCTCACTGGCACTCCCGCCCTCGCCCTGCGTATCCGCGTGCGGCCCGCCGCGCCGCACCAACTCTTCTTCAGCGGCCACTACGACACCGTTTACGAAAAACAAAGCGCCTTCCAAACCTGCACGCTCACAGCGCCCGATATCCTGCGCGGTCCCGGCGTGGCCGACATGAAAGGTGGCCTCGTCGTGATGCTCGCCGCCCTCCGCGAGTTCGAGCAAGGCCCCCACGCCGCCCAGCTCGGCTACGAAATTCTCCTCGGCCCCGATGAGGAGATCGGCTCCGCCGGCACCGAACCGCTGCTCACCGCCGCCGCGGCGCGCCACCGCTTCGCCCTCGTGTTCGAGCCCGCCCGCAGCAACGGCGACCTCGTCAAATCGCGCAAAGGCACCGGCATCTTCACGCTCACCGTCCACGGCCGCGCCGCCCACGCCGGCCGGGATCCCGCCGCCGGCCGCAACGCCATCCTCGCGCTCTGTGAGCTGCTCCCCCAGGTCGACACCCTCAGCCGCGAATTGCCCGGCGTGATGATCAATGTCGGCGCCATCCGCGGCGGCGGAGTCGTCAACATCGTCCCCGACCTCGCCAGCGCCGATCTCAATGTTCGTATTACTCACAGCGGTGACGACGCGCACTTCATCGTCCGGCTCAACGAGATCATCGCTCCGCTCAACGCCCGCGATGGCTACCGCGCTGTTGTCACCGGCCGTTTCAACCGCGGCCCCAAGGTCGAGACCGCCGCCGAAATCGCCATGTTCGCCGCGTGGCAGGCCTGCGCCCGCGCAATCGGCGTCACCTTCGACTGGCAACACGTCGGCGGTGGCTCCGACGGCAACATCCTCTCCGCCGCCGGCCTGCCCAATCTCGATGGTCTCGGCCCGGTCGGCGACGGCCTGCACAGTGACCGCGAATTTATCCGTATTTCCAGCCTGACTGAACGAGCCCACATCGCTGCGCGTTGGATCACCGGCGTCGCCAGCGGCGCCATCGTCCTGCCGACTCGCCGCCTATGAATACCACACCCGCCGCTCCACGCTCCTGGCTCGCGCTCGTCGGCATTCTTCTCGCCTCGTTCACCGCCGCCGGCATCGGAGGCAGCGCCACGGCCGAGTCCGTGCAAACATGGTATCCTTTGTTGAACAAGCCCGCCTGGAATCCGCCGACCTGGGTTTTCGGACCAGCGTGGACGCTTCTATACATTCTCATGAGCGTGGCTGCATGGCGCATCTGGCAGCGGCAAACCCAACCAGGCGCCAAGCGGGCTATCGGTCTGTTCTTTGGTCAGCTCGCGCTCAACGCGCTGTGGTCCGTCCTCTTCTTCGGCCTCCAGCGCCCGGACCTCGCCCTCACCGAGCTTTTGCTACTTTGGCTGCTGCTGGTGGTGATCCAGCGTGCGTTCTGGAAAATAGACCGCGTCGCCGGCTGGCTTTGGATGCCCTACCTCGCGTGGGTGAGTTTCGCCACCACGCTGAACGCCGCCATCTGGTGGCTCAACCGCTAGCCTGCGGCACCACGTAGCCAAACACCGCCACCCAGTGGCAGATGCTGCCACCGAGCACGAACAGGTGCCAGATCGCGTGGTGATACGGCAGCCGCTTCCAGAGATAAAAAACTGTCCCTGCAGAGTAGCATGCGCCGCCGACCAGCAACCACTCCACCCCAGCCCGCGGCAATGCCACCAGCAAGGGCTTGAAAGCGATCAGCACCAGCCAGCCCATGCCCAGATAGATCAGGGTCGAGACCACGCGAAACCGGCCCGCGAACCAGAACTTCATCACGATGCCGATCGCCGCGAGAGCCCAAATCACGCCAAACAGGCTCCAGCCCCAGGGTCCGCGCAGGCTCACCAGCAAAAACGGCGTGTAGCTGCCGGCGATCAGCAGAAAAATCGCCGCATGGTCGAACTTGCGCAGCAACCGCTTTAGCTCTGCCCGGCGGAAACTGTGGTAGAGCGTCGAAGCAGTGTAGAGTGCGATCAGGCTCGCGCCGAAAATCGCCGTGCTCGTGACATGCCATGCATCCCCATGCAGCGCCGAAAACACCACCAGCAAAACCAGGCCGGCCACACTCAGCACCATACCCAGCCCATGCGTGGCGCTGTTGGCCCATTCCTCCCGTGGCGTGTAGGCGGCAGACTCTGACATGCGCCCATCCTCGCCTTGCCTCCGCGCCTTCGCAAGCCTTGGGTCCTGCCATGAAAATCACCCCGCTGCCCTTCGTCGTCCTCTTCGGATTTTCCCTGACCACGCTGTCCGCCGCCGAGACCGGCAAACTCGAAAAAGCCAAGGAGGCCATCAAGGAAGCCGCCCACGAAACCGCCGAGGCCACCAAAGCCGCGGCCAAGGTCACCAAGGAAAAGGCCGTCGAGCTCGGCACCGCCACGAAGGCGGGGGCCGTGAAGGCTTACGACAAGACCGTCGCCGGCACCAAGGTCGCCGCCGAGGCAACCAAGGAGAAATCCAAGGAAATCTACGCCGCGACCAAGGAAGGCTCCGCCAAAGCTTACGAAGCCACCAAGGAGGCCACGATCAAGGCCGCCGACAAAACCGTCGAAGTGACGAAAGACGCCGCCCACGCCACCAAGGAAAAAACCCTCGACCTCCTGACCACGAAGGAAGAACTCGCCCGCTACGACGCCAACCAAGACGGCCGCCTCGACGAGTCCGAACGCGCCAAGCTAAAAGCCGAAAAAGCCGCGGCAAAGTAATTCCCGGTGCAGGCGACTCGCCTGTATTTCGAAGCGGGCGGCGACCCGCCCTCCTAGTAAATTCGCCGATATGAACTAGCAGGCTGGTTCATATCGATGATTTACCCTCGCGCCAGTTTTGCTACGCGCCCTTAACGCGCAGTGATTATGGTGATGATGAAGATCGACCGCACTTGGCCTCTCACGCCCACTGAGCAGCTAAAGTCGCAACTGCGTCTTGCCATCCGCACCGGCACGCTGCGAACCCATCATATCCTACCAACCGTCAAGGCGCTCGCGTCGGAGCTGTCCCTCAACGCCAACACCGTCGCCGCCGTTTATCGCGACTTGGCCCGCGAGGGATTGATCACCCAACACCGTCGTGGCGGCACCCGGGTCGCGGCAGGACCGTTTCCGCGCGCCAAAGGTGAACGCGAACTCCTCGCCCTCGCTGACCGTTTTATCCGTTTTGCGCAAAACCATCAGTGCTCTGGCGCGGACATGCTGCGCCTGATCGCCGGCCGCTGGCTGACTCCGGGCTTCCCTGCCTACCCGGACGAAGGGCGCTACCCGCTCTACGACTTCCTGCAAAATCATGACTACGATCAAGCCTAAGCCTATCGCTGACGCCGGTCCCGACTACGTCGAGTCCTCGTTCCCTCGCGGAGATTTCCCCGCCTACGACTGGACCCAGCGACCCATCGCGCTGCCTCCTACTGTTTGGACCACCGAAACTACGCATCGAGATGGACAACAAGGTGGTTTGCCACTGACCACCGCGCAAAGCCTGCGCGTCTATGAACTAATGTGCACCTTCACCGGCCAATCCGGCGCGGTGCGACAGGCCGAATTTTTTGTCTACCGACCTGCCGATCGCGATGCGCTGAGCGGCGCGTTGGCGCGTTGGCGCGACGGCGCCCCGGTCGAACCTACCACCTGGATCCGCGCCACGACAAAGGACGTCGCACTCATTCGCGCCCTCGGCGTCCGTGAAACCGGCATGCTTGCTTCGATTTCCGACTATCACACGTTTCACAAATTCACGCCTAGCGGCCGCCGTTCCGCGGTTGAACACTATCTTGCGGCCGTGCGCACAACACTGGAGGCCGGGATCAGGCCGCGACTGCATTTGGAAGACGCCACCCGAGCGCCGCTTGACGTCATCAGTTGGTTTGTGGACGCCGTGCAGGAAATCGCCGTCCAGCATCCACCGGCCCTGCGTCCCAAATTCCGCATCTGCGACACCATGGGCGTGGGCTTGCCTTATGAAGATGTGGCCGCGCCCCGCAGCGTGCCGCGGATTTTTCAGCGCCTGCGCGCCCAAGGCCTCACAACCGAGGCTCTCGAGTTCCATCCCCACAATGACACGTGGATGATCGTGCCCAACTGTCTAGCCGCCGTGCGGGCCGGTTGCGGCGCCATCAACGGCACTCTGCTCGGCAAAGGCGAACGCACCGGCAACGCTCCACTCGAAGCCGTCCTGCTGCACCTGATCGGCATGGGCTACTTTCCGGAATCACGCCCTGACTTCACCGCACTAAATCAGCTCGCCGAATTTTATGAGCAAATTGGTCACGGCGTGCCGCCTAAATATCCGCTCTTTGGCCGCGACGCTCATCGCACCCGAGCGGGTATTCACGCCGACGGACTCAACAAATTCTGGTGGATGTATGCGCCATTCGATGTGCCCAAGCTTCTGGGCCGCCCGCTGGAAGTTTCTCTAACCAAAGACTCCGGCTTGGCGGGAGTGATCTTCCTGCTGCGGCAACATCAGGGCATCGATCTGCCCAAGGACGACCCTCGGGTGCAACAAATCCAAGCGTGGGTTACACAGCAATTCGACGACGGCCGTCAGACTAGCATCGAGTGGGAAGAACTGGCGCCCATCGCGGCGAGGCTCCTCAACCTCGCCATGGTGTGATCTGCGCCGACCGCCGCAAACGTCACGGATTCGGGCTCACTGGGTCGGTCGGCTGCTGGTAGTGCACCGGATAAGTCTGGGCGCTGGCGGCGAGTTTCAGGAACTTGTCCAGTGGCACCACTTCCACGGGCTCGCTCAGGCTCTCGAGGATCTGCGTCACCTTCTCCACCGTGTTGCTCTCGCGGATGTGTAGCAGCAGGAAATACGGACGCTGCGGGTTCAGCTGGATCAGTTCCTCGATGTCCGCCGCGGCTTCAGCCACCGGCCGGCTCACATCGAGATAATAGTCGTAGCTGATAAAGGGTTTGCCGTCGCGCAGGTCGAACGTGCGCGCCGTGCCGTAGCCGTTGATGAAGCCCAACACATCGGGAAACTCGTGATAATAGCGGTCGACGACTTCCTTCGGCAGGTCGGTGTTGCCGACATGGCGGTTGCCCTCGGAGTAGTCCATGATCTCCATCACATTCAGGTCGAGTTGCTTCATCAGCCCGCGCGCATCGGCCATGAGCGCCGGAAATTTATCCGCGGGGATCGACTTCGGATACATGTAGCCCGGACCGCTGAGGCCGGCGATGAAGTAGTCGTTGGGCGACTTGTCCTCGTAGAAATACTGCAGCGCAGGCGGGTTCATCCACACCCAGTTCATCAACACCTGCCAGCCGTAGGGAATTTTGCCGCGACCGGGCTTGGTCCACGCCCCGATGCCCATGGCGTCGGTGGCGACGGCCGCGATGTAGACTTTCTTCTCCGCCACGAGTTTGGCGTCGGGTGCGACGTTGTGGCTGTTGGTGAACTTGAAGTCCGGCGTGAGCGGAATCTGGCAGGTGAAGGAAACGTTCGGCAGGTTGTGCAGGCCCTCCATCTTCAGGCCGTAGTTGCCCACCAGCGTGGTGTGCTGCCCCTCGGTGTCCTTCCCATAGGAATGCCAGCCGAGCACGATGCTTGCGGGATTCTGGCGGGTGAAAATTTTGCGCAGCAGCGCCAGTTCCTTCGGATGCTTCGGGTTGGCCGAGAGGTCGGAGAAAAACGCGCGCTGCATGATGCCGAAATCGGCGATGCCGGGTTGCATCTCGATGCCGGCGTGGCCGCCGAGCACAACGTAGTAATCGCGGGAGCACTGCTCGAAATAGTGGTCGTAGGCCCACTGGTAAATTTCGTCGTCAGGCTTGCCGCGGAAGATGCCGCGCAGGTCTTCGACTTTTTTCAGGCCGTGCTTTTCGGCGAGCGGGATCAGATCTTCGCTGACGACCAGCGCATCGCGCACACCGGCTACGGTGAAAGCGACGATCAGCGAGGAACGCACCTCGCGGTCCCAGACCACGTAGCCCTTGGCGTATTTGGCGTAGAGCGCCAGCGCGGCGTCAGCATCGTCCAAGCCGAGGCGGTTGAACTTCATGCCATGGCGCTTTTCCAAAAAGCCCTCCAGCGGCCGCACGATTTCCCACTGCCAGTGCGTCGGGTATTCGAGGTAGATGCGCGGGTAATCGCGGTTGGCGAGGCCTTGCAGTGAGATGAGCAGCGCGTGCCCGGGCACATCGCCATCCATGCGCCAGTTTTCCGAAAGCGGAATCAGCGTCGCTTCGGCGGGAGCCTTGGCAACTTTGGCCGGCACGGGCTGGGCCGACGCGGTGACGACAACGGCGCCGAGGCCCACCAGGGCGATGAAAAGAGAAAGAAAGGAACGCATGGCGACAGGGTTTCGTTTGGAAGGCGTGGTTGGATGCAGCACCGCGCTCACTCGGCGTTGCCGGTGACGCGGGTCTTGGCGGCGTCGGCTTCGGAGAGCCGGTGAAAAATGTAAACGACCGGCCGATTGCGCGTGCTGCGCAGCTCGGTGAGCGTGAGCTGGGCGCCGTTGGCCGAGACTTTATAGTCGCTCAGGATATTGACCGCGCGCGCGCCCTGCTGCGTGTCGAGCACGAGGTCGGTGTTCAGACGCAGGAGCCGGCCGTCATCAAGCCACTCGCCGCGGACTTTCTTGGTGCGATCGCCGCCGATATAGGCGCCGAGGTGGCGGTTGTCGGCCCACCACGTGACCGGCACAACATTGGCGGCCAGCGTGAGATCGAGCGGCGTCACGTCTTCATACGTGCGCCGGCCGGCGGCGAACTGGCGCGTGATCGTGAGATGGTTGCCTTCGCCGGTGATCACCAGGTCGTAAGCCTTCCATGGGCTAAGCTCGGTGCTGCGCGCCGTATCGATGCGCCAGTGACCGGCCAGCGGGCTGGCCGCAGACGCGCTCAAACCAACGAGGGAAAAAACCAGGAGGAAGATGCGATGCATGACCCCGCACACGAAGCTGCCCGTGTGCCATATCTCAAACCAAAAGGCCGGAAAGGCCGATGAAAGATCAGAGCCACTCGAGGTAGGGCGTGATCGCTGATCGCGCCCTACCCTCAACACCTCCTTATCCTTACGCGGTCACGCTCGCCGGCCAGCGGCGGAACGCCGAGAAACGCGCCTGCGTGTGATCGTAGGTCTCGCGGCGACGGACGTATTCCGCGTAGTCGCTCACCTGTTCCGGATGCAGGCGGCTTTGCACGAGAAAATCGGCCTCAGGCGGATAGCAGGCCACGTTGCCCTTTTCGTAAAATTCGGGGTTGGCCACGCCCTCGGCGTCGACCGACTCGGGCCAGAGGCCGACGTTATTGGGCACCGCGGCGGATTGGTAGCGCAGGTCAATGCTCCAGCGGATGTGGTCGGAGTAATTCGGCGTGGAGCAGTGCGGCGTGCGGTTCGTCATGAAGACGACGCCACCCCGCGGGCAGAGCGCGGTGATCGCCTTGCGCGGATCGTCCGGCAAATCCTGGTCCTTGATCACCAGGAAGCCCGCGTTGCCGCCGGTGTGGTGCAGCGCCAGCTCGCGCTCGTGCACGCGCGGCAGGATTTGCATGCAGCCATTCTCGACCGTGGCATCGACGAGCGGGATCCAGCACGTGATGATTAACTGGCGGTCGCACTGCGGCGTCATGTAGCCGCTGTCTTGGTGCCACGGCACCACGCCGCGCCCAAGATTGGGCAGCTTCGGGCGGATACGGTAGACGGACGACCCGACGATCTCTTCCGTGCCCAGCAAGCCGCCGACTTTGGCGAGCAACTTCCGGCTCGCGATGATATCGAACAGCTCCGGCGCGTGAAACCCGCCGCCCCGCAGGCCCTCGAGGTGACGCATGATCGCCTCGCCGTTTTCCTTCGAATCGCGCTGGATCGCAGCCAGACGTTGATCGAAGCCCAGTCCCTCATGCAAATTGACGAGCTTGCCCTCGGCCTTGAGCTGCCGGGCCTTGCGCTCGATCTCGAGGTGCAACTCGCGGCGGAGCGGCTCGAGCTCGGCGGGATCAAACACATCCGGGATGATCACGTAGCCTTCTTCATGGAAAAGGCTGACTTGTTGTGGGGTGGGCGGCTGGGGGTCTTTCATCACCACGACTGTGCCAGTTTCCCAAGGGAACAGCAATTGCCCGCATTCACCATTGATGGTAAATAAACACTATTCCTATGCCGGATAAATCGCCTGCGCGGCAGTCCTGATCCCTGATTTACCTGCATCGCCAGCCACTTGGCACAGTGTAATTACCCAGTTATAAATCGCCTAAAGTGACGAATAATTCCTCAGAATCCTTCATAGATCATAATAATTACTCTCTTATGGCAAAAATAGCCAAAATTTGAGATTGCCGAAGCCCTATTTATATAGGGATAAATATCCATGGATTTGCGGTAATTAACCCTAGTCCATAAGAAACCAACAAATCACCCCCCGATTATGAACCTGAAATCCCTCGTCCTACTCGCCGGCTCGCTCTTGCTGGCCATTCCGTCCTTCGCTGAATCCGGCGGCGCGATCCTCGCCAAAGACCAAATCACCAAATCGGCCGCAGGTGGCACCGTCACCTCCACCGATGGAGCTTATGCGATCGCGATCAACGGATCGTCCACCACCGTCGCCGCCTTGGCCGGCACCGTCGCCTTTACCACCGCCTCTGGTGAAGTCCTCAATATCGACATCGGCACCGGCCTCGTGATCGGCGCGGACGGGAAAACGTCCACCCAATCGCTCAAGAGCTTGATCACGGCTGAAGGCGCCAACGGCCCTCTCGCCACCGCTCTGAAAGAGGTGCTGGCGACCGTCTCCGCCAACGCTGCCAGAGGCGACTACGGCAAGGGTGCCACCAGCGTCCTCGCCGCCCTCACGAAGGTGCTCAGCCAAGCTAACCCTGAAGGCGCCGCTGACTACGTCGCCCAAGCCACGGCCGCCGTCACCTCCCCCAACTCCGGCGCAGAGGACAAGGCGCTGGCTGCTCAAGCCATCTTGGAAGCATCCGGTCAGCAAAATAACGCTGAAGTGAGAACTGCCTCCGCAACGGCCGCCCAGAGCAATGGCGTAACCCTCTCCCTCTTGAAACCTCTCATCTACACCACGCCCATCACCCCGATCGATCCCGCGGTCGTCAGCCCCTCTGGTGGTCGGTAATAATAGAATCTGCCTCCACGGTATATTTCCCTCAAACGGGCGCCCAGTCAGGGCGCCCGTTTTTTATGGGCGGAGCGGAAGGGCGCGGGCCACAAGTATTTTAACCGCTCAAGTGTAGGCGGGCCTGCACCTGAAGGCGGCACCCAATCCTCATCTCCATGCCCTCCGCACTCTTCGCGTTTCAATCCGAGGAAACAAAAAGCCGGGGTTTTCAACCCCGGCCGCAATTGAACCATTCCCCTGCGTTTAGGCGAAACACCGCCGCGCGAAATGCCCATACGCCTTGCGGGCAGTCAGCGGTGTCCATCTTTCGCAGGCTTGATGGCCGTGCTTGCGAAAGCGGCTCAGCATTTTCACCACACGATGCCTGGTTCCTCTCTTAATAAAGAGTGCCGACCGGGATCGGCACTTTAAAGGTCGCTTGCGCGATCACGGGTTAGTTTGCCGGACTGACCTGATTGGTATCGACGGGAGTTATCGGAGTCGTCGTGACTACGACTCCCTGCACCTGCAAGCCGCTGCCAGCGAGTGCACCGGCACTGCCGGCGCTTTTCCCGGCGGATGCAGCCGCGTTAGCGGCAGCCGTATTTACAGACGCCCTCGCAATATCAGCCGGGCTCCGGCCACTGCCATCGGAAGCGCCCATGCGTGCGGCTGCAGAGCTGCCACCGGAATTGGCGACCGCCTGCGCAATCGTGGCCAGGGCATCATCGTTACGGTCCGCAGCCGGCATACCAGTGATGGCGGCCCTCGTGATCGCACGGACCTGACCAATGCTGTTGGTATTGCCCGTGGCCGTGAGCACCGCCACGGCAATCGAGGCGACCTGGGCCGGCACGGCCTCAACTACAGCCGTGGCAACCGCCGCAGCCGCAGTCGGCGCCACCTTGGCCACCGAGGCCGCAATCGTTGCCGCCTGAGCGGGGACCGCCGCCGCCACCGCCTTGGCCACCCCCACCGCATTGCCCGTTGCCACAGTAACTGCCGCAGCAAAAACCGCCGCTTGGTCAGGCTTGGCCGCCGCCGCCGTCGCCGCGATCGCGGCCGCTTGTTCGGGATTGTTTTTCGCCAATTGCGCGACGGCTTTCGTATCACCCGCGGCAATAGCGCTCTGCAACGCGGTAGCGTCAGCTTCTGACAGTTGGAGCGTTTGGGCAAAAGCAACGGACAGCGAGAGTGATGCTAAAGCAGCGAGGAAAAGTGATCGAATTTTCATAATGGAAAGCGAGTTATTCAGTTGCTTGCGTTTGATTTACAGAAAAAAGAACGGCGCGGTTCGAACAAGTAAGTCATAAGCCTCACCCGCAGCCTGTTGTGAGGCTCGATGGCTTGAAAGCGCGCGGGTTGGAGGCACCGCGCGCAGGACGCCCATGCCGGGGGGTAAACCCGGGAAGCCGGACGCCAGACAATTTCGCCTGGCGACGTTACAACTCAGGCGAAGCTGCCACCGCGCGAGATGCCCATGGCCTTGCGGCGGGCGCTGCGGTCAGCGGCGGCTTTTTTCTCGTAACCCTGGCGCCGGTGCTCGGCGAGCGGGTCGGCGGGGAGCTTGTTTGCCTTGCGCCACTTGGCGAGCGCGGGGCTCACGTCGGTGAAAAACGCCTTCTTCAGGAGGAGTTCGGCGTCGATCACGTTGTTCTTGGCCTGCGCCGCACGCAGCGCGTCGTGGTCGACGATCGCGGCCTTGGCGTAGAGTTCCTGCGCCATGACGACGGTCTGGATCATCGCCTCGACCTTGGCCTTCTCGTTGTGGCACTGGTCGATCATGTAGGCGATCTTCGGCATCTTGCCGCGATCCGCCGCGTAGGAATGGATTTCGTGGAAGATCCGGAAGACCTGGTAGGGATCAATCGAGCCGAGCGTGAGGTCGTCGTCGGCATACTTGCGGTCATTGAAGTGGAAGCCGCCGAGCATGTCCTCATCGAGGAGCCAGGCCACGATTTGCTCGATGTTGGTGGCATTGTAGTGGTGACCGGTGTCGACGAGCACCTTGGCGCGAGGACCGGCCTTCTTCGCATAGAGAAACGCCATGCCCCAATCGGCGATATCGGTCGCGTAGAACGCGGGCTCGAAGGGCTTGTATTCGACGAGCATCGTCTGCTTTGGGCCAAGCTTCTTGTGGAGGGCCTTGAGGCTCTCTTCAAAGTAGCCCTTGCGCTCGCGGATGCTGCCCTGGCCGGGATAGTTGGTGCCGTCGGCAAACCACAGCGACAGGTATTCACTGCCGGTCGCCTTCATGATGTCCACCGAATCGTAGCAATGCTTGAGTGCCTGCTGGCGGACCTGCGGGCTGTTGTGCCCGAAAGAGCCCCACTTGTATTCCTGGTCTTGGAAAAGGTTGGGGTTGATGGCGCCGATCTTCACGCCGTGCTTGCGCGCCTGGCGGCCGACCTTCGCCGGATCCTCGCCCTTGGTGAAATCCCACAGCACGTGCACCGCCACCGTCGGGCAGCAGCCGGTCACGGCATGCACCTGGCCGGCGTCAGCCAGCTTGTCATTCGTGTCGATGGCAGCGGCGTCCTGGAAAAACTTTCCGAAACGCGTGCCGGTATCGGCGAAACCCCAGCTGGGCGTTTCCACATTGAAGGAGTCGAGCGCCTCAACGGCGCGGCGGAGGGTTTTGGGAGTCATGACCCGGGAGTTATGGCGCAGGCCCGCGGCGGAAGTCAGCCCCAAAGATACGAACATTCATGCGCAGGCTTGCGACCGGCGGAACCGGCGGCGAGCGTGGGCCCATGTGCGATGCGTGCCTCCAACTCGGCAGCCCGTGGCTCCCGTCCCTCCACGAGGGCGAGGCACGCCCGCGGACCCGACCCCGCGCCCAGTTCACGCTCGCGCGTCGAAAAGTGAAACCCGTGGCCAAACCCGCGGCAAAGAAACGAACCCGCTAAGCCCGGCGACTTGCACCGCGGAAACATCGGGATCGAGACTGGCGGCAGCGCCACCATCTGATCACCGCACCAGTCGATCGTGAAGGGCTGGTAATCCAGGCTCTCCACGGTGCGCTCTTCGCGAAGCGGAAAACGCACCGTGAAATTTTGCGCCGCCTTATCGAAAATACCGAGCAACGCGCCGCGCCCGAGGCGGATACGCTCCATTTCACAAAGTCTCGACGGTTCATGCGGGGGAAACGTGTTTCCGAGGACAAACCAACCGACCGGCGGTTACGCCGGTCGCCACGTTGTCCTTCCGGAAGTATCCGGCGCGGATTATTTGCGACGGCTACGCCGGGCCCGGCGCTTGAACGCCGCTTCCTCGGTTTCCGGTTCGTCGGGAACAGCGACGGGCGCCGTGGGATCGTAAGGCTGGTTGTTCCGCACGAGCGCGAAAGTCAGCAGCGCCAGCAGCGCACACGCACCCACGAACCAGTCGCCGTGCTCCGTGTAAAAGCTGTTGCGATCCTGCCAGCGCAGATCGCGCGATACGGTCACGTTGCGGGTGCCACGGAAATACACGCTGTCCTCATCGTTCTTCAACGTCGCGCGGATGTTGCCGTATTCGTCGATCCAGCCGCTCCAGCCGCTGTTACCAACCCGGACAACCGGCCGGCGGGTCTCGACCGCGCGCAGCACCGAGTGCGCCGCATGCTGGTAAGCCGCACCACCCTCGCCAAACCAGCCACTGTTGCTCTGCACGACGAGCAACTGCGCGCCGGACAGCGCACTCGCCCGGGCGAGTCGCGGATAAATGTCCTCGTAGCAGATCAGCGGGCCGAGCACCACGGGTTGGCCACGGAGATTGACGATCAACGGACGCGCATCGGTGCCGGACGCAAAGTCGTCGCCGATCGGGACGAATTTACTGATCCATCCCAGCACGGGCCGCAGCGGCACAAATTCGCCAAACGGCACCAGATGGCGCTTGGCGTAATACACCGGTGAAAGCCCGGCCTGCGGCGTTACCAAAAACGTGCCGTTGAACCATTGCTCGCCTGCGCCACTGCGCTCAATGGCGATCGAGCCCAGGAGCAGCGGCGCTTCGGCGCGCGCCGTGAGCGACTCGACAAAGCTCTTGGCGTTGTCATCGCCACGCACGGCCCACGGCGTCACCGCTTCCGGCCAGATGATGAGATCGGGCTGCGTCGCGGCGGCGTTGAGGGTGATTCGCTCCAGCGTGTCGAGGATGCCGGCGCCCTTGCTGGGATCCCATTTCACCTGCTGCGGAATGGCGGGCTGCACCAGCGCGGCGCGCATCACGTCGCGGCGCTGCTGGCCGATGGTGTCGCTGAGCAGGAGAAACGAAGGAAACATCAGCACCAACAGCGCGGCCATGAATTCCGGACTGCGGCGGCTGAGCCCCGTCGCGCCCTCGCGCAACAGGCGGTGACCGTAGGCGGCAAAGCCGAGGTTGAACGTGATGAGAATGAATGAAACGCCATACGCGCCGGTGTAGGCGGAGACTTGCAGCAAGATCGCGCGCTGCCACTGGCTCGCCGCGAGCGGCAGCCACGGGAAGCCACCGAGCACCCAGGTGCGGGTCCACTCAATCAGCACCCAGAGCGCGGCGAGCCCGAGCACGGCCGTCACGCGCCGGCTGGTCGGCTGTCCGACGATCCGGGGCATCACCCACCAAGCCGCGAGATACCACACTCCCACCCATGCGCCGACGAGGGGTCCGAGCAAGAGCAGGCCACCCCAGGTGACATTGTGCAGCCAGCCGAGCAGGATCGTCCACGTCACGGCCTGCGCCGCGAACATCGTCCACGCGTAGAGTTTAAAGCTTGGCCGGCGGTAGGCCCAGAAAATCGCGGGCGCCGCAAAGGCGTAGGCAAACTCCGGCGCTTTGAACGGCGGGAACGCAATGACCGTGAGCACGATCGTCAGCACGAACACGCCCGCCGCCATCACATAGTCCGCCTGCCGCTGCCAGAACGACGGCGGCAGGTTATAGGGATCCTCGACGGACGGATCGGCAGGGGTGGTCACGCGGGAGGGACGGACGGCGCTCAGGCGCCGTGACAGTTCTTGTATTTCTTGCCGCTGCCACAGGGGCAGGGATCGTTCCGGCCGACCTTCGGCGCCTCGCGTCGGATCGTGACGCGGGGCAGCTGAACTTCCGCCGGGGCGGCTTCGCCACCGGGGCCTTGTTCGGCCGACGGCGCGGCCAGCTGCTGCGGCGCGCGGGGCGCGGCGGCAGGCGCATTCGTCGGGCCCACGGCTTTCGCGGTGCGGCTGAGCAGGGCGAGCATGTTTTCGAAGGACTCGATGTTCGACGCGCTGCGGAACAGGCCGGTGCAGATCTGCAGGCGGACGTTGTTCATCAGCTCCTCGAAATACTTGTAGGCCTCGCCCTTGTATTCGACGAGCGGGTCCTTCTGGCCGTAGCTGCGCAGCCCGATGGAGCGGCGGAGCTCTTCCATCTCCGTGAGATGCTCCTGCCAGTGGTGATCGATGGCGTTGATGACGACGTAGCGCTCGAGCGAGCCGAGCGACTCGGGCACCTCGACGGATTCCTTCACCGCGTAGGCCTTCTTGATCCGCTCGATGAGCTGGCCGGCGAGCGCGACGACATTGCCGCCCTTGAGTTCGTCCGCGCGAAGGCTGATCGGGAAATGCGAATTGATCCAACCGGTGAGCGTCTCGACGTCGGTCGGGTTCGCCACGGTCTTGCCGTCGAAACCTGCGACCTCAAGGCGCGTGATCAGCTCTTCCTCGATCTGCTCGAAGATAAGGTCCTTCGGACGATCGGCGTGGATGGCCGCATTGCGGATGCCGTAGACGACCTCGCGCTGCTGGTTGAGCACATCGTCGTATTGGAGCAGGCGCTTGCGGACGGAGAAATTCTGCTGCTCGACCTTTTTCTGCGCGCTCTCGATGGAGCGGTTGAGCCACGGGTGCTCGAGCTCCTCGCCTTCCTTCATCGAGCCTTCCATGAGGCGCGAGGCGAGATTGCCCTGCAGGAAGAGACGCATGAGGTCGTCTTCCAGCGAGAGGAAGAACTTGGTCATGCCGGGGTCGCCCTGCCGCGAGCAACGGCCGCGCAACTGGCGGTCGATGCGGCGGGACTCGTGACGCTCGGTGCCGATGACGTAGAGGCCGCCGAGTTCGCGCACGCCCTCGCCCAGTTTGATGTCGGTGCCGCGGCCCGCCATGTTGGTCGCGATGGTGACGCCACCGCGCTGGCCGGCGCGCGCGACGATCTCGGACTCCTGTTGGTGGAACTTGGCGTTGAGGACGGTGTGGATGACGCCGGTGCGCTTCAGCATGCGCGAGAGCACCTCCGAAGACTCGACGGAAACGGTGCCGACGAGCACGGGCTGGCCGCGCTTGTTGGCGGCTTCGATTTCGCGGACGACCGCGGCAAACTTGTCGCGGCGGGTCTTGAAGATGGAGTCGTTGCGATCGACGCGGATGCAGGGCTGGTTGGTCGGAATGACCTGCACGGCGAGGCGGTAGATGTCGTGGAATTCCGCGGCCTCGGTCTCGGCGGTGCCGGTCATGCCCGCCAGCTTTTCATACATGCGGAAATAATTCTGGATCGTGACCGTGGCGTAGGTGCGCGTCTCGCGCTCGATCATGACGCCTTCCTTGGCCTCAACGGCCTGGTGCAAGCCATCGGACCAGCGCCGGCCGGGCATGACGCGGCCGGTGTTTTCGTCGACGATCATGACCTTGCCATCGGCGACGACGTATTCGACGTCCCGTTCGTAGAGCGAGTAGGCGCGGAGGAGCTGCGAGATCGCGTGGATTTCCTCGGAGACGGCGGCGTAGCGGTTCTGCGAGGCGAGTTTCTTTTCTTCGCGCTGCTCGGGTGTCACGCTCGCATCCTTGTCGAGGTCGGAGAACTCGGTGGCGAGGTCGGGCAAGACGAAGGCGTCGGGGTTGTCCGGACGGATTTTACCGCGGCCGATTTCCGTGAGGTCGGCCTGGTGCTGACGCTCGTCGATGACGTAAAACAGGTCCTCCTTCAGCCGGTAAACCTCCTCCTTGTTGAGGTCGGAGTTCATGTCGGTCTCCGTCTTGTCGAGGAGCTTGCGCCACTCGGGCGTCTCCATGAGGCGGAGCAGGAGCTTGTTCTTGGGATTGCCCATCTTCACCTGCAGGAGTTTGCGGGCGGCGAGCTGGCGGTCGTCCGGCTTCAGGTCCGTCTTTTCGAGAATTTCCTTCGCCTCGGAAACGATGCGATTGCAGAGGCGGGTCTGGTCGTTGACCAGGCTGTCCACAATGGGGCGCAACGCAGTGAAGGGCTGCTCGCGCTCGATGGGCGCGGGGCCGGAAATGATCAGCGGCGTGCGGGCCTCGTCGACGAGGATCGAGTCGATTTCGTCCACGATGCAATACCAGTGGTCGCGCTGGACCTGGTCTTCCTTGCGCGTGGCCATGCCGTTGTCGCGGAGGTAGTCGAAGCCGAATTCCGAGGCCGTGCCGTAGGTGATGTCGCGGCTATACATCTCGCGCCGCAGGTCGGACGGCATCTGCTGCTGGATGCAGCCGACGGAAACGCCGAGGAAATTGTAAAGATGGCCCATCCACTCGGAGTCACGGCGGGCGAGGTAGTCGTTGACGGTGACGAGCTGCGTGTTGCGGCCGGTCAGCGCGTTGAGGTAAAGCGGAAGCGTCGAGACGAGGGTTTTGCCTTCGCCGGTGGCCATTTCCGCGATCTTGCCGTCATGGATGGCCATGCCGCCGATGAGCTGGACGTCGAAATGCACCATGTCCCAGGTGAGTTCGTGGTCGCAGACAATGGCCTTGCTGCCCTGGAGACGTCGGGCGGCGTTTTTAACCGTGGCGAAGGCTTCGGGGAGGATCTGGTCGAGCGCGGCGCGTTTATCGGTGGCGGCGGCGATGCGGGCGCGAAACTCATCGGTCTTGGCGCGGAGCTGTTCGTCGGTGAGCGACTGGTAGGATTGCTCGAGCTCGTTGATGCGCGCGACGATGGGGCGGCATTTTTCGAGAAACTTCTTATAATGACGTCCGGCAAAACGTTTGAACAGAAAGGAAAGCATGAAGGGTCGAGACCATAGCTAGCGGAGGGGGCTTGGCAAACGGCAAATCGCGTTCATGTTCGGCCTGCGCCGCACGATGTTGCGCCCTGTTTTGCGGACTTTTGCGAAACTTGCACGCGACCTGCTTTACCGCCCCCCAAACCCATGTCATCCGACGCTTCCGTCCCGCCCTCTCTCGCCACCAGTCAGGGATTTTTCAAACCTTATGACACACGCGGGCACTTCGACGAGATGCTGGCCGACGGCGGCGCCATCCGGCCGCACTATTCGCGGTTCATGCAACGGCTCGACAGCTTGACGGCAGCGGAATTCAAAGCCCGGCAGGATGCCGTGGATCTCTCCTTTCTCCGCCAAGGCGTGACTTTCAACGTCTACGGCGACGCCAAGGGCAGCGAGCGCATTTTCCCCTTCGATCTCGTGCCGCGCATCATCCCCAACCGCGAATGGGAGCATCTTGAGGCCGGCCTGATCCAGCGCATCACGGCGCTCAACCTCTTCCTGCACGACATCTATCACGAGCAGCACATCCTCAACGACGGCACCATCCCCGCCCACTATGTGCTTTCGGCGAAACACTTCCGCCGCGAGTTCGTCAATTTTCAGGTCCCGCGCGATATTTACATCCACATCTGCGGCACCGACATCATTCGCGACATCGACGGCCGCTACCTCGTGCTTGAAGACAACGCCCGCTGTCCCTCCGGCGTCAGTTACGTCCTCGAAAACCGCCGCGCCCTCAAACGCACCTTCCCGCGCAGCTTCGAGGCCATCGGCGTCCGTCCCGTCGAGCAGTATCCCAACGAACTGCTCACCGTCATGCAGCATATCGCGCCACAGGGTGTGGCCGATCCCACCGTCGTGCTGCTCACGCCCGGCGCGCACAACTCCGCCTACTTCGAGCACACCTACCTCGCCCGCCAGATGGGCATCGAGATCGTCGAGGGCCGCGACCTCTTCGTGCGCGACCAGCACGTGTTCATGCGCACCACGAAGGGCCTCCAGCCCGTGCACGTGATTTATCGCCGCATCGACGACGACTTTCTCGACCCGACCGTCTTTCGCCGCGATTCCGCCCTCGGCGTCCCCGGCCTCGTCAACGCCTACCGCGCCGGCAATGTCTCGCTCGCCAACTCCATCGGCACCGGCGTCGCCGACGACAAGGTCATCTACCGTTTCGTGCCGCAGATGATCAAATACTACCTCGATCAGGATCCGATCCTGCCGAACGTCGATACCTACCTCGCCAACGAAGAGTCTGATCGCCGCTACATCCTCGAAAACATCGAGAAGCTCGTCATCAAAGCCGCCAACGAAGCCGGCGGTTACGGCATGCTCATCGGCCCGCACGCCACGAAAGCCGAGTGCGACGACTTCCGCCAGCGTGTCGCCGCCGAGCCGCGCAACTACATCGCGCAGCCCGTCATCAGCCTCTCGCGTCATCCCACGTATGGTGACGAGGCCTTCGCCGGCCGCCACGTCGACCTGCGTCCCTTCATCCTCTACGGCGAAAAACCGGTCATCATCCCCGGCGGCCTCACGCGCGTCGCCCTCCGCCCCGGTTCCCTCGTGGTTAACTCCTCGCAAGGCGGCGGCAGCAAGGACACGTGGGTCCTCTACGGCGACGAGTAATCTTTAAAAACACCCATCATGCTCAGCCGAGTCGCCAACGGTCTTTACTGGATGAGTCGCTACGTCGAACGCGCGGAAAACACGGCGCGCCTCGTCGACGTCAACCTCCAGCTCTTGCTCAACCTCCGCAATCTCAACGACAGCACCCTCGCCGGCCATTGGGTGCCCATCGTCCAGAGCACCGGCGATGAAGAGCTTTTCTTCAAGCTCTACCCCAAGGCCACCGGCTCCAACGTCACCGAGTTCTTCGTCTTTCAGGAGGCAAATCCCAACTCCATCGTCTCCGCCATCGGCCAGGCCCGCGAAAACGCCCGCACCGTTCGCGACCAGATCACCGTCGAGCTCTGGGAAGCGCTCAACCGCCTCTACCTCTTTCTCCACAGCGTGCAGGCGCGCCGGCTCTGGGACGACAACCCGCACGATTTCTTCAACGACGTGCGCAATGGTTCGCTCCTCCTCCAAGGCATGGCCGATGCTACCGTCGTCCGCAACGAGGGTTGGTTGTTCATGCAGATGGGGCGTTTCATCGAGCGCGCCGACAAGACCTCGCGCATGCTCGACGTGCGTCATGCCTCCGTGTCTGCCGCCGATACGCCCACCGGCCCTACGCATCAGGCCGACGTCCTCGCGTGGTCCGCGATGCTCCGGTCCTGCAGCGCCTGGGATGCCTACAAGGCACTCCACGGTGCCGAGGTGCAGCCACTCCACGTCGCGGAGTTTCTTCTCCTCTCCGAGGATTTTCCGCGCTCCGTGCGCTTTTGCGTGCAGCAACTCAGCTTCGCCCTGCGCCGCATCTCCGGGGTCGCCGAGGGGCGTTTCTCCAACGACGCCGAGAAACACTGCGGCCGCCTCCTCGCCGAACTCCAGTTCAGCGCCGGCGCCGATCTCTTCGAGCCCGACCTGCACACCTACATCGATCGCCTGCAGGCCAAGCTCAACACCATCGGCGAGGCGCTCTTCCAGGCCTACATTTTTCAACCTTTCCAGCACGGCGGCGAAAACGAGTGGCAGCAGCAGGAGGAGCAGCAACAACAGCCGCAACAAATTGGTCGCCAGCCCGGCCGGTTTTTTACCGAATCCGGGCACGAATGAAACTTCAGGTTTTTCACCGCACGCACTTCAGCTATGCCGTGCCGGTTCAGGACAGCTTCAACGAGGCGCGGCTCCAGCCCTGCGACATCGCGGGCCAGCGGCGCCACAGCTTCCTGCTGAAGATTCTCCCGCCCACGCGTCTCACGCACTACTTGGATTTCAACCTGAACTGCGTGCACCTGTTCGAGCTGTCGCGCCCCCACACCGAACTCACCGTCGAGGCCTCGTCGACCGTCACGACCAGCAATCAACCCGGCCTGCCCGAAGACGCCCGTCCCGCCCCGCTCGCCACCATCGAGTCATGCAGCCGCATCGACCGTTGCTACGACTTTCTCCTCGGCAGCACCTATGTGAACGCCTCACCCGAAGCCTGGCGCCTCGCGCTCGATATCACGGCCGATGAAACCGACGCCTGGCAGGCTTCGCTCAAGGTGATGCGCTACATTCACCGCGAATTTCGCTATGATCCCGCCACGACTCACGTGCACACGACCATGCGCGAGGCACTCGAGCTGCGGCGCGGCGTTTGTCAGGATTTTGCCCACGTGATGCTCGGCCTCTGCCGCGCGCTGAAAATCCCCGCGCGCTACGTCAGCGGCTATCTCTACAACGGCCCGGCCGATCAGTTGAAAGGCGCGCAGGCGAGTCACGCCTGGGTCGAGGTCTACATACCCGGCCACGGTTGGCGCGGTCTCGATCCGACCAACAACCAGCAGGTCAACGGCCACTACGTGAAAATCGGCGCCGGCCGCGACTACGCCGACGTGCCCCCGCTCAAAGGCACCTACCGCGGCACCGCCGAGCGCCGGTTGAAAGTCGATGTTCTCGTCACGCTGCTCGACGCCAACGAAAGCGCCGCCGTCACGCCAGCGGCTTGAAGCAGGGCAAGGTCTTTGACCCGCCCTTTGCGTTGAAACAGCTAGGCCCGCCTCACACCTGCGTCTTAAAATAGGTGATCGTGCGCTTGAGGCCTTCCTCCAGCGGCACCTTTGGTTCCCATTTCAGGACTTTCTTCGCCAGCGTGATGTCAGGCCGGCGCTGCTTCGGATCATCGGCCGGCAGCGGCTTGTGCACGATCTTGGATTTGCCGCCGACGAGTTTGAGCGTGAGCTCGGCCAGTTGCAGCATCGTGAATTCACCCGGGTTGCCGATGTTCATCGGGCCCACCGTCTCGGTCTGGTTCATCAAACGCACAAAGCCCTCGATCAGGTCGTCCACGTAGCAAAACGAACGCGTCTGCTGGCCGTCACCGTAGATCGTGATGTCCTCGCCCTTCAGGGCCTGCACGATGAAATTGGAAACCACGCGGCCATCATTCGGATGCATGCGCGGACCGTAGGTGTTGAAGATGCGAACGACGCGGATATCGACGTTGTTCTCACGGTGATAGTCGAAGAAGAGCGTCTCGGCGCAGCGCTTGCCTTCATCGTAGCACGAGCGGCGGCCGATGGGATTCACATTGCCCCAATAACTTTCGGGCTGCGGATGCACCGCCGGATCGCCGTAAACCTCCGAGGTGCTCGCCTGGAAAACGCGCGCCTTCACGCGCTTCGCGAGTCCGAGGCAGTTGATCGCACCCATCACCGACGTCTTCGTGGTCTTGATCGGGTTGAACTGGTAATGCGGTGGCGAAGCGGGGCACGCGAGATTGTAGATCTGGTCGACCTCATACTTGAACGGGTCGATCACATCGTGACGCACAAACTCAAAGGCGGGATTGTCCTTCAGGTGCGCGATATTGCTCTTCCGGCCGGTGAAAAGATTATCAAGGCAGACGAGTTCATGCCCGTCCTTGAGCAGACGGTCGCAGAGGTGGGAACCCAGAAAACCGGCGCCGCCGGTAATGAGAATACGCATGGCCGGAGAATTAGGAATTCAACCGGATCACGCCAGCAAATCTTAGGCGCTGCGTGCCGCCGCGCCCGCCTCGTAGCGCTCAATCCACGCGCGATGCCATGTCCCATAGTCACCGGCTTCGATGTGCGCCCGGGCCTGCGCCATCAGGTCGAGATAGAAATGCAGGTTGTGCAACGTGAGCAGCGTGCAGCTCAGGATCTCGCCCGCGATTGTGAGGTGCCGCAGATAAGCCCGCGAAAAGCCCGCCGCATAATTGTTCAGCCCCTCGACGATCGGCCGCGGGTCGGTGCGATACTTCTCGTTGCGCAGGTTCATCGGGCCGTCGGGCGTGAACACAAGGCCGTTGCGCGCCACGCGCGAAGGCAGCACGCAGTCAAACATATCAACGCCGAGCGCGACCATCTTCAGCAACTGCGGCGGCGTCCCGAGGCCCATCGTGTAGCGTGGCTTGTGCACCGGCATGAAGGGCGTGGTCGCTCCGACCTGTTTCAACATTTCCGGCTCGGGCTCGCCGACACTCACGCCGCCCACCGCGTAACCGGGAAAATCCAGCGCCGCCAGCGACTCAGCCGCCTCGCGCCGCAGGTCGTCGAAGGTCGAACCCTGCACGATCGCAAATACATGATGCCCCGCCGCGAGGAATCCGCTGTCGCCCGCGATCTCACGACACTGCTTCGCCCAACGGTAGCTCCGCGCCACGGCTTGCGCGCAGGCCTCTTTATCGCAGGGCCACGGCGGACACTCGTCGATCACCATCGCGATGTCGCTGCCGAGATTCTGCTGGATCGCCATGACTTCCTTCGGACCGAGAAACAGTTTTGCGCCATCAAGGTGCGACTGAAACTCCACGCCGTTTTCCCGCATCGTGCGCAGCTTCGCCAGCGAGAAGACCTGAAATCCGCCGCTGTCCGTCAGGATCGGTCCGTCCCAGCCCATGAACTTGTGCAGTCCGCCGAGTTCGCGGATCAACTCCGAAGTGGGCCGCAGGTTGAGGTGGTAAGTGTTACCGAGGATGATCTGCGCGCCGATCCCGCGCAGGTGTTCCGGCGTGAGCGACTTCACCGTGCCCTGCGTCCCGACCGGCATGAAGATCGGCGTCTCGATGACGCCATGCCGCGTCTGCAGCCGCCCGCGACGCGCCGCCGTGGCGGTGTCGGTTTTGAGTAGTTGAAAATGACTGACAGAAGACACACTCCACCCTACCCGCACGCTTGACCCCCCTGTCAACCCATGGGTAGATGGTCCGAAGTGCTCCTCGTCATCGACAACTTCGATTCCTTCACCTTCAACCTCGTCCAATACTTTGGACAGTTGGGCGTGACGCAGCGCGTTTTCCGCAACAACGAGATCACCCCCGCTCAAGCCTTGGCGCTCAATCCCGACCGTGTCCTCATCTCGCCCGGCCCCTGTTCGCCTGCCGAGGCCGGCGTCTCCCTCGCCATGATCGGCGCCTTCGCCGGCAAAAAACCCATCTTCGGCGTCTGCCTCGGTCACCAGTCCGTCGGCCACTACTTTGGCGGTCGCGTCGTGCGTGCTGACCGCCTGATGCACGGCAAGACTTCGCCTATTCTGCACAAGAACACCGACGTGTTCAAAGGCATGCCCCAAGGGTTCGCCGCCACCCGCTACCACTCGCTCCTCGTGGAAAAATCCTCCCTCCCCGACTGCCTCGAGGCCACCGCCGAAACTGCCGAGGGCGAAATCATGGGCCTGCGCCACAAGACCTTGCCCATCTGGGGCGTGCAATTCCACCCCGAGTCCATCGCCACCGAAAATGGCATGAACATCCTCAAAAACTTTTTGTCGCTCAACTGACCCACACCCATGCGCTGCCCTAAGTGCACATCCATCGAGGACAAAGTCATCGACTCCCGCATCAGCCGCGAAGGCAGCACCATCCGCCGCCGGCGTGAGTGCCTGGAGTGCGGCCACCGCTACAGCACCACCGAGGCACTGCTCCGCGATGGCATGATCGTCATCAAGCGCGATGGACGCCGCGAAGACTTTGATCGCGCCAAGCTCGTGCACGCCGTGCGCGCCGCCTGCCACAAGCGCCCCATCGACATCGAGCAAGTCAGCATGCTCGTCGACGACGTCATCGACGCGCTCGAAGCCCAGTTTGAAGGCGACATTCCCTCGAGCGCCATCGGCGAAGGCGTGATGCAGCGCCTCCGCGCCATGGACCAAGTCGCTTACGTCCGCTTCGCCAGCGTCTACAAGGAATTCCGCGACGTGTCGGAGTTCATGCAGGAAATCAGCACGCTCCCGAAGCCGAAGAAATGACGCCCGACCGCAACGACCTGCGCCGGCTCCATTTCATCAACGCCCTCTTCGCCCACGTCACCGGCCACGACCTCTACCTCGCCGACCAGATCAAGGCCGCGATCACGTTCAGTCTGGCGGAACTGGAAACACAGACGGCGGAGCACCCGGAGTTTGCCGCCAAATACGACACCGCGTTCAACGCCGCCGCCGCCAATCTGCTCGGCCAAGCCTTCGCCCACCTGCCCGCGCACGGGTTTTACCACTGGGACGCCGCCCGCACGCCGACCTCGGCCACGCCACTCTTTGCCCGTGACGAGATCATGACCGGCCTCAAGCAACTCGCCACCTACCGCGAGTCCACGCTCCTAGTCACCAATCTCCGTCCCGCACTTATCCCGCCGGAAAAACGCGCCACCGCCCGCCGCCTCCGCGAATACGACGACGCCCTCGCCTTCATCCGCGAACTCGCCGCCGCCCGCACCACCCCCAGCGCCAACCTGCAGCTGCTATTTCTTTGATGAGAAATGTGGAACTCAGGAAAGCTGGAATAATACCGGATCAAAAATAAGCTCCTAGCCGTTTCCTGATTTCCACATTCCATGGCCAAGACGATCTTCCAAAAAATCATCGACCGCGAAATCCCCGCCAAGATCGTCCACGAGGACGTTCTTTGTCTCGCGATCCACGACATCCAGCCACAGGCGCCCGTGCACGTGCTCATCTTCCCGAAGCAGCTCATCGTCCGTCTCAACGAAGCCGCCCCCGCCGACCAAGCTCTCCTCGGCCACCTGTTGCTCACGGCGCAGACTATCGCCAAAACGCTCAACCTCGCCGCCGGCTATCGCATCGTGATCAACAACGGCCCACATGGCGGTGAATCCGTCCCGCACCTGCACGTCCACCTCCTCGGCGGCCGCCAGCTCAGCTGGCCCCCGGGTTAAGCTTAAGGTTTTCCACCGGCTACATGCAGTTGCCGGTAGGCGCGGGCCTCCATGCCGGTGAAGCTGCGGAAGACTCGCGCGAAATACTGGCTCGAGCCGAAACCACAGCCGAACGCGATATCGGTCACCGAGGTCTCCGTCGTTTTTAGCAAGGCCTTCGCCCGATCCACGCGCAAGCGGTTCACCAGTGTCAGCGGACTGTCGCCGCTCATCTGCCGGCAGAGTGTCGCGAAACGTGACCGGCCCAAACCGCACCGCCGCGCCATGGCCTCCAAGGTCCATGTCTCGTCGCAGCGCGCGCGCAGTTCGGCGATGAATGCGGTCACGCGCCGCGCCGAAGCCGCTTCGGTCTGGTTCCGTGCATCACTTGAGCGGATGCAGCGCACGAGTTCGATCACCGCCAACCGGGCGAGAGCCGCCATGTATTTCTCGCCGTGAGTGCCGGGATGATTGAGTTCCTCCACCAGCGTGGTCACCAGCCAGGCCATGCGTGGCGTCGCCCGGTAGCAGTGCCGGTCGTCTCGCGTGAGCAATGCGCTGATCTCCCGTGCCTCGGCGGGCGTGATGCCAAAGTCCGGGTGAAACCCAAAGCGCTGGCGCGGCCGGTCGATGCGCCCCACCAGCCCGAGTTGCACCCAATGCCAATAGTGGCCGGGCTCAAATTCGTCCACGCTCCCGTGTGTTTCCCATGGCAGAGAGAAATAAACCGAACCCGCCGTCACGCGTTCGACGCGTCCTTCCGCGTGCCAGTTCAGCGCGCCTTTTTCCAAGAAAATGATCTCCAACCCTTGGTCGCGGTGAGTGATGAGAGTGCGGGCGCTGCCGCGACCGTAGCGCAGGATGCTTTTCACGATGTGCACGATTTGCCACTGCCCAAGGTTGAACGCAAGTCCGGCGCCGCTCTGCTACAGTGCCGCGTCCCCAACCCATGAAACTTACCCCCACCCAGATCGAGAGCTTCCGCCGCCGCGGCTGCGTCGCCGTCCCCGGCTTCTTCAACGCCGCCGAGACGGCCGCGCTCCAGGCCGACATCGCCCGGCTCAAGCGCAACGGCTTCCTCCGCAATGTCGCCACAACCGGTGACGGCAAGACGCCCGCCACCGACAAGCAAAACCTGCAGCTCTGCCCGGCGAATTTCTACAGCACCCTCATCCGCGCCCTGCCCTTCGCCCCTAAGGTGATCGATGCCGTCACCGCGCTCCTCGGCCCCGTGGTCACCCTGCACCTCGACCAGATTTTTCTGAAACCCGGCAAGACCGGGATGGGCACCGCCTGGCACCAGGACAACGCCTACTTCAAAATCCCCAAACCGCTTCGCGGCACCGCCATGTGGATCGCCATCCACGACGCCACCATCGCCAATGGCACCATGCGCGTCATGCCCAATTCGTGGGAAACCCTCCTGCCGCACCAGCGCGACGGCAACAGCGACCACCACATCCGCTGCTACCCCGACGAGACCAAGGCCGAGACTATCGAACTCAAGGCCGGCAGCGTGCTCTTCTTCTGCTACGGCACGCCCCATTGCACCGGCGACAACACCACCGATCACGAACGTGCCGGTCTCGCCTACCATTTTCTTTGCGACGACCAGACTGACGACAGTTTTTATACCACCGGTCGCATCGGCAACCCGCGCCCGCACCTCACCGGCCCCAAGGCCACGGGCGGACTCGAGGAATACGGTGCCGTCATCGCCGGTACCTGGGACACCGAAGTAGCTCAAGCAGCTAAAGCCGGGAAGAACTGATTAATTGTAGGGCGGGGTCTCCGAACCCCGCCCTGTATTACACGATCTCGCGCGTCTCGCGATCCGGCAGCGGCGGGAACCGCGTGCCGGGTAGCGTCTGATACCAATACGCCACCGAGGCCAGATCGTCCTGCAACGCATGGTAGCGCGGATTCGGCAGGCCCAGTTCCTTCCAGCCGAGGTCACGCCAACCCAACGCCTGGATGGTGATACGCAGGTCGCTTTTGAAAAACACCGGATCCTGCGTGTGAAACCGATACATCGTCATCCGCGCGCCAGCCTGGCCGGACTTTCCGACCACGTGCTGAAACCCAAAGGAGGGCGATGAGAAATTGCTCTCATCGTAGCACCACGCGCCGCCGAAATAATCCTCGGTGCCCGTGCCGCAAATCGTCGGCCACTCACGGTCGCCATCGAGATACATCTTAATCTCACCCTCGCCCCACCAACCCGAGCAGTTCTGCTGCCAGCTCATGAAGGTGCCGACGTAGTGTCCGTGTCCACGCACGCCGTCGAGGATGGTGTAAACCTCCTTGTAAGGGACGGGATTGGTGCGCCTGAACTGCGCGTGAAAATACAGGCAATCCGCCGGCACTGCTTCGAGCGTGTAGTTGATCGTGTAGAAGAAATGCGCGATGTCGGCCGCCGAGTCATTGTGCACCGTGATGCGCGCGTGCTTCGCAAACGGCATCGCAAAGAAACAGTTCATCCCGCCCTTGGGGTTCACGTTGATCGGCAGCGCGTTGATATTCTGGTCGCGGTTCCATGACTGGCAGAAGAAGTCGCCGATCGGACATTCCACCGACGGATGCTCCTGTCCGTCCCAGTAAATCCGCAGGATCACCTGCCGCCGCAACCGCTGATCAAAGGTCATCCACATGTGGCGGACGATACCCGGGCCGGCGTGGTCCATCAGCGTAAGCGTCTGGCCGGATTTGAGCGGCAGGCACGGCGAAATTTTCCAGCCGCGGCCGAGGTGGATCGCCTGCTCCCACGCGCCGGGCGTGAGCGAGGTTTCCTTGGTCGCCATGCCGCCCGCGCCTTTTTCGCCGCGATAGTTTTCGGCCGAGAGTGAGCGCGACTCCGCCTGTCGCTTGAGAAATAGATTCGAGAGATCGATGGAGGGGTTCATGGGATAAAATCAGGTGCGTGCTTCAAACATACCGTCCGCCCGTTTGGCGAGACGGCGCTTGAGTTCGAGCATCATCAAGGTGGACGAAAGTTCGCCGACCGGCAATCCGGTCCGGCCTGCCAGTGCGTCGAGCGCGAGGATCGCTCCGCCGCGGAAGCACTCCAGCACTGCCGCCTCCTTCTCACTGAGCCCACCGGCTGTCAGGGGACTCGTGGACGGCTCCGACAGGCTGCCGGCTTCCTTCGGCGGAATCGGCTGCGGACGCAGGCCATCGAGGTAGCTCAGCTCAGAAAGAATGTCGTCCACGCCGGTCAGCAGCGTGGCGCCGTCGCGGATAAGCTGGTGGCAACCCGCGCTCGTGTTCTGGTCGATCCGCCCCGGCACCGCAAAGATCAGCCGGCCTTGTTCGCCTGCAAAGCGCGCGGTGATCATCGAGCCGCCGCTCACATCGGTCTCGACCACGACCACGGCCTCACACATGCCGGCGACCACGCGATTGCGCATCGGAAAACTTTGCCGGTCCGCGCGCCGGCCAAACGGAAACTCCGATAAAATCGCGCCTTCGGCCTCGATGCGGCGGTAGAGCGCCAGGTTTTCCGGCGGATAAACGATGTCGATGCCACAACCCAACACCGCCGCGGTCTTGCCTCCGACCGAGAGCGCGCCCTCGTGCGCCTCGGTGTCGATGCCGCGAGCCAACCCGCTGATAATACAAAAGCCCAGCCGGGCGAGATCAGCGCCGAGTTTTTTCGCCACGCTCTGACCGTAGAGCGTCGTCCGCCGGCTGCCCACAATGGCGATGCACGGCTGGGCAAAATCGTAGCTGCCCTTGCGATAGAGTCCGATCGGCGGGTCGTTGATTTCCTTCAGCAGCCGCGGATAGCCCGCATCGCGCGTGGCAACAAAGGTCGTCGCCGCCTTCGCCATCCGCTCTTCCTCACGGGCGAGGTCAAAGTGCTCGCGCCAGTTCGCAATCGTCGCGCTGATCACCGGACCCACGCCTTGCACGGATTCCAACTGGCGCTTGCTTGCCGTGAAAATCGCCCGCGGATCGCCGCCCAGCTCAGCCAGCAGGCGGTTGAGCGTGATCGGACCGATATTCGGCAACGCGTTTAGAACCAGAAACGCCTGCTGCTCAGTCAACTCGCTGCTCATGGTGAAAACACCCTACGAACGCACATGAGGCTAGCCAGTCCGAAAAGTCCGCCCGGCTACGCGTCCCTGAGGGCCGTGCTCAAAAAATCCAGCACTTGGGTCGTGCGCACTGCCGTCGCACCCTGCGCGCGCGCGAGCGCATCGGCCGCGCATCCGTGCCACGCAACGCCACGACAGGCCGCGCCCGTCAGATCCTCCGGCGTAAGCGCCAATTGGCTGCCGACAATGCCTGCCAGCAAATCGCCACTGCCGCCACGGGCCAGCACCGGACCGCCAAAAAAGCTGTGGTAAAGGGTTTCACCCGCCGCGATCCGTGTGACCGGCCCCTTGAGCACGACCGCCGCGCCTGACGCGCGGGCAAACGTGCGCAGGTCCGCGCCCGCCGCGATCCGCTCAAATTCCCCTTCGTGCGGC
Organism: uncultured Opitutaceae bacterium; assembly: GCA_964525935.1. Taxonomy (GTDB): domain Bacteria; phylum Verrucomicrobiota; class Verrucomicrobiia; order Opitutales; family Opitutaceae; genus UBA2377. The sequence continues at coordinate 316,000 of CAZGJZ010000007.1, forward strand.
GTCAGCACCAGCGGCGTGCGCGCCGCCCGGAGTGTCTCGGGCAGCAAGGCATCGGCATCGAGCACCACGGGGACTTTGGCCGCGCTCAAGATGCGCGAAACCAGTGCAATCGTTTCCTTTTCGCGGCCCAAACCCGGACCAATGACGAGCGCCGTCGCACGGCTCCAGCGTTCAACCAGAAGATGCTGCCCTTCCAGCGCGAGTCCGCCGGCGGGAGTTTCGGGCCAGCCGACCCAAATCGCCTCGGGGACTTGCGCCGCGTAAACCTGCACCAGCGTTTCCGGCACGAAAGCCGTCACCAGCCCGGCGCCGCTTTTCAGTGCGGCCAGCACGGTCATAAGCACCGCGCCCGGAAAAATCTTCGACCCGCCGAGGATAAAAACATGGCCTTGCCGACGCTTGTCCGTTCGCGGATCGCGCCAGCCTTGCAACGGCGCCAATACCCCGCGCGTCAACACCCGGTCGGCCGTCGCAGTGAAGTTTGCGTCCTCAAAAAACCCTAGGTCGAGATAGCGCAGGCGCCCGGCGTTGGGCAGAGTTAGCAGCGGCACTTTCACTGTGCCGGTCGCGTAGGTGAAATCAGCCCGAAACGCCCCCGCTGCCTCCCACCCGCTGGGCAGGTCCACCGCCGCCCGCAACCGCACCGGCAAGGCGTTGACTCGCGCCAAAGCTGCTGTCGCCCGCGCATCGAGCGGCGGCCGATATTGAAAACCAAACAGGCCATCGAGACTCAGAGCATAGCTCGTCGCGAGCGAACGCAACGTGACGACCTCCACCCGATCCGGCGCAGTGTGCTGGAGTTGACGATAAGCCCGCGCCGCGAGCGGCCGAAGTGCCTGCACACCGTAAACGAGAAAAACATCCGCCCGCGCTTGGGGAAACCGGCGCAGAACCTCAGCGGCTGCCAGCAGTGCGTCACCGCCATTGTGGCCCTTGCCCGCCATCACCAGCACGCGTCCGGTCGTGGGGAATCCGCCGATCTCCTCAAAATCACGCAACACCGCTCCGGCCAGAGCCACACCGGCCGCCTGCATGGCCGGCCATTCACGGACCTCGTCGCCAGCGAACAGCCGGGCCTCGAGCGCTTTCGCGTCGTCGCAGGATAAAACCGGATGCGCCGCTATCGAAGGCATGTCAGTTGCCGTTACCAGGCGTGGTTCGCGGTAACGCCGGCCGGGCGAGCGAGTCGGTGATTTCCTTCCAGTTCTCCTTCGATTTCTCCCGCAACCATTCCTGCCGCTGTTCCTCGGTTTCCGTAAAGAGCAGCGGCGCCTCGCCCTTCAGACCGTGGGTGAGCACCGGACGGGTCAGGCGGTCGATGGAGCGGAAGAAAAAATGTCCGGAAGCGCGCACGACCTCGTAATAGCGCGAGAATTCCCCTGTGTCGGTATCCCACAAGGCAACTTCGGTGAGATCATTGTCCCACACGGCCTGATTCCCATACATGGCGAAGACGGCCTCAATTTCCGTGAACGCCGGTTTCGTGGTGGTCACCGTCACCGGGCGCACCGGCACTTCGGGGTCGGACGCCTTGGGATTGGAGGTCGCGGGTTCGCGCGAGGGCAGCGCCCACACGAAGAGCGCGCCGAGCACGAAGCCCAGCGAAACCCACGAAGGGGTTTTCGAGAGATATTTGGGCGACGGCGGCCTCGGCTCGTTTTCTTGCATGGCAAATCAGGCGCGCACGAGGGCGGCCACAGCCATCGCATGCGTTTCAGTGTGGGAAAGCGAGATCAGCACGCCGGTGCCGCCAACCTCCCGCAACAGGGCCTGTGCTTTTTCGTCGAGCCGCACCAGCGGTTCGTGGCGCGAACCGTGATAGATCGAGACCGACGTCCAGTCGAGATGCGTGCCGATGCCGGTCGTGAAGGTTTTCGAAACCGCCTCCTTCGCCGCCCAGCGCGCCGCGTAGTGTTTGTGCGGATGCTTGAGCGATGAACAGTAGGCGCGTTCTTCCTCGGTAAAAACGCGGTTCAGGAAACGGTCGCTATGCCGCTCCAGCACACCATGGATGCGCTCGACCTCAATGAGATCGCAGCCAAGGCCAAGGAGCACGCCGCCGGGTGGCAGCACGAGATTAAATCCGCCACTCATGCGTTCATCCGGGTTTTCATCTCGCGCACGGCTTCGTCGATACCGGTGAAGAGCGCGCGGCTGATGATGCTGTGGCCGATGTTCAATTCATGCAGGTGCGGAATGGTGCGGACCTCGGTGATATTGACGTAATTGATCCCGTGGCCCGCGTTGACGACGAGCCCCGCAGCGTGGGCCAGCCTGGCCCCGGTGACGAGGCGGGCGAACTCGGCCGCGCGACCCGGCCCGTGATACGCATTGGCGTAGGCGCCGGTGTGAAGTTCAACCCACGGCGCCCGCAGTTTCGCCGCCAGCTCGATCTGCTCCGGCTCGGGATCGATGAAGAGACTGGTCTTGATCCCGGCCGCGTTCATCGCGTCGGTCACGCGCGCGACTTTGTCGCGGTGCTTCACGACATCGAGGCCGCCTTCCGTGGTGATTTCCTCGCGACTCTCCGGCACGAGACAAACCGAGTGCGGCTTCAATTTCAGGGCGAACTCCGTCATCGCCGGCGTGCAGGCCATCTCAAGATTGAGCCGCGTTTTTGGCGAACGACCGAGCCGCAGGACATCCTCGTCCTGAATATGGCGGCGATCCTCGCGAAGATGGACGGTGATACCGTCCGCTCCGGCTTTTTCGCAGCGGAAGGCCAGCTCAACCGGGTCAGGCTCGATGGCGCCGCCGTGGGTTGCACCGGCCGAGCGGTAACGGGCTTGGCGCAGCGTGGCTGCGTGGTCGATGTTGACGCCGAGTAGAATCATGCAGACGGAGGTTTGACGTAAGTAAGCCCGGCGTGATTCTCCAAGGCAAAGCGAAATGACCACTGCCACCACCGCCCGTCCCGCCGCCAAACGCGAGAACCTGCTGCTCAACCTCACGTTTAACATCCTGGTGCCTTCGCTGATCCTGTCGAAGCTCAGCACGCCGGGACGGTTGGGACCCGAGCTCGCCCTGTGCGCGGCGCTGGCGTTTCCCCTCGGCTACGGACTTTACGATTTCGCCCAGCGTCGGACGGCGAATTTCGTCTCGATCATCGGCTTCGTCAGCGTGCTGCTGACTGGCGGGCTGGGATTGCTGCGCGCCGACGCCCTGCTCTTTGCCGTGAAGGAGGCCTCGGTGCCCTTCGTGATCGCCGTCGCCGTGTGGCTATCGATGCACACGAAGCGTCCGCTCATTAACCAATTTCTCTACAACGACCAGATCATCAACATCCCCAAAGTGGACGCGGCCCTCGCCACCCGCAACGCACGCCCGGCGTTCGATCGCATGCTGGTCAACGCCACCTACTGGTTGATCGCGTCGTTTCTCATCAGCGCGGTGCTCAACTATGCCCTCGCCCGCTACCTATTGCGCAGCGCTGCAGGCACGCCGGAATTCAACGCCGAACTCGCCAAGATGAACCTGCTCAGCTGGCCCGTGATCGCGCTGCCGAGCACGGCGATCATGATGTTTGCCCTCTGGCGATTGCTCGGCGGTATCACGCGACTCACCGGACTCACGCTCGAGGAAATTTTCCACGCCCCGCCGCCGAAAGAGAAAAAATAAGCGCCACTCCGGAAGAGTGGCGCTCGAGTTTAAAACTGAAGGAACGCCTCAGCGTTTTTCCATCGGTGCATAGTCGCGCTGGACGGGACCGACGTAAATCTGACGCGGGCGATAGATGCGGCCCTTGGGGTTCGCAGCGACTTCGCGCCAGTTGGCGATCCAACCGGGGGTGCGGCCGATGGCGAAGATCACCGTGAACATGTTCACCGGGATGCCGAGGGCGCGCATGATGATGCCCGAGTAGAAGTCGACGTTCGGGTAGAGCTTGCGGCTCAGGAAATAATCATCCTTGAGCGCGGCCTGCTCGAGATTCTTCGCGATCTGCAGCAGCGGATCGTCGATGCCGAGCTTGGCGAGGACCTCGTCGCACGCCTTGCCGATGATCTTGGCGCGAGGATCGAAGTTGCGGTAAACCGCGTGACCAAAACCCATGAGGCGGTTGCTCTTGCTGCCGGATTTGGCGGCGGCAATGAAGCGGGTGCCATCGTCGCCTTCGTCGTGGATCGACTGCAGCATCGCCATGACCGCGGCATTGGCGCCACCGTGCAGCGGACCGGAAAGCGCGGAGATGCCGGCGGAGAGCGAGGTGAAGAGATTCGCGGCACTGGAACCGACCATGCGCACCGTGGAGGTGCTGCAGTTCTGCTCGTGGTCGGCATGCAGGAGCAGCAGCAGGTTGAGCGCGCGGGAGACCTCAGGCACGGCCACGTAGTCCTGGTAGGGCTCCGTGAACATCATGTGCAGGAAATTATCGCAGAACGGAATGTCCTTCGGGTGCACATAGGGCAGGCCCTGCTGGTAACGATAGATCATCGCACCGATGGTGCGGATCTTCGAAATGGCCATCGCCGCCGCGAGGTCGAAGTTCTGGAGGTCCTTTTCGAAATTATTCGTGGCGAGGTGCGAATAGTGCACCGCGAGCGAGCTCACGATGGACGATAACATGGCCATCGGCGGGGCATCCTTGGGGAAGCCCTCGAATATCTTCTGCATCTGCGTCTCGATGGCGGCGTTCTTGCGCAGCAGCTGGCTGAAGGCCTTGCGCTTCTTCGCATCGGGCAGCTCGCCGTAGATGATCAGGTAGGCGGTCTCGACGAAGTCGCTGTGGGCCGCGAGCTGATCGATGGGATAGCCGCGATGACGCAAAATACCGTTCTCGCCGTCGAGGTAGGTGATGGCACTCTCACAGGAGCCGGTGTTGCCATAGCCCTGGTCGAAACAGATGTAGCCGGTCTCGGCGCGCAGCTTGCGCGTATCAATGGCCTTCTCGCCCTCGGTGCCAACCATCACGGGCAGGCTGAATTCCTTGTCGTCGAGTTTGAGCGATGCGATCTTGGCCATAACGGGCAAACCCAAGCTTATTCCGCGCCGCTTGCAAAGCAAAGATACCGCTATCGGAGAATTTTACCCAATCAGTAGCCGGTTGCTTCGACGCGGTAAGATACCGTTGCCGCGAGCCCTCAGGCGCCGGCGGCGAGTGCGACGAAATTCCGGTAGAGCTGGATGCCCTTGGCCTGGCTTTTCTCGGGGTGGAACTGCGTCGCAAAGCAGCGGCCGCGTGCGATCGCCGCGGTAAAAAATCCGTCGTAGTCGCATTCTGCGAGAACGAGCGATGGCTCGGCGGGCACGCAGTAGTAGCTGTGCACAAAGTAAAATGCCTCACCGTCCGCCGCGAGCGTCGCCGTCAGCGGCGAACCGGGTTGGGTGAAGCGCACGGTATTCCAGCCCATGTGCGGCACCTTCAGGCCTGGCTTCGATTGGAAGCGCACCACCTTACCGGGGAAAATACCCAGTCCGACGGTGTCGGCTTCCTCAGAGGAATCAAAAAGCGCCTGCATGCCCAGACACACGCCGAGGAAAGGTTTGTCTGCCCGGATCCAATCGCGCACCGCGACGTCGAGGCCGCCAGCCCGGAGCGCGGTCACACAATCGGCCAAGGCGCCCACGCCGGGCAGCACGAGACCGGCGGCATTGCCGATCTCATCGGGACGGGTGACGAGGCGCACTTCGCCGCCGGCAGCCTCGACGGCCTTGGCGACACTGCGCAGGTTTCCCATGCCGTAATCGATTACGGCAATCTTCGGAGTCGTGCCCATGGCTTAGAGCAGGCCCTTGGTGCTCGGCAGGGAATCGGCCGCGCGAGGGTCGATCTGCGTCGCCACATCGAGTGCGCGCGCGAGGCCTTTGAAGATCGCCTCGGCCACGTGATGCGGCTCTTCGCCGTGCTCCAGCTTAACGTGCAGGTTGCAGCCGAGGGCGTTGCTAAACGCGCGGCAAAACTCCTTCACGAGGATAATATTGAAATCACGGACGAACATCGTCGGCGGGTTCGCCTCGTAAACGAGGCAGGCGCGACCGCTCAGGTCCACGACGACGCGGGCCAGCGACTCGTCCATCGGAAGCAGGAAAAAGCCGTAGCGGCGGATGCCGAGCTTGTCGCCCAGCGCCTGCTTGAAGGCATCGCCCAGCACGAGGCCGACATCCTCCACGGTGTGATGGTAGTCCACGTCGTTGTCGCCCTTGGCGGTGATCTCCAGATTGAAGAGACCGTGGCGGGCGAACAGCGTCAGCATGTGGTCGAAAAACGGCACGCCGGTCGTGATTTTGGAAACGCCGGTGCCATCGACCTCGAGTTTTAATACGATGTCGGTCTCAGCCGTCTTGCGGCTGATGGTCGCTATGCGTGCTTTAGCCATGCTTCGAGGGTGTTTTGGAGGACGAGCATCTCGTCATCCGTGCCGACGCTGATGCGCAGGAACGGGGCGGTCAAGGCATGGCTGGGGAAGTAACGGACCAGCACCTTGCGCGCATAGAGGAAATCGTAGGCCGATTTGGCGACTGCAGGGCCGCTCTCGCCCCGGGCATTGCGCGGCTCCGTGAAGATAAAGTTAGCCTGCGACGGATAGGTGAACCAGCCGCGGGCCGTCCAGGCCGCGATGCAACGGTCGCGCGTGGCACAGACCTTGGCGACGATGCCGGCGTAGTATGCCGTGTCGCCGAGCGCGGCGACCGCGGCCGCTTGCGAGAGACGACTGACGTTGTAGCTGTCGCGCACGCGATCAAGCAGGTCGATAACCTTGGGGTGCGCGAGGGCGTAACCGACACGGATGCCGGCGAGCGCGTGGGCCTTGGAGAGCGTGCGGACGACGACGAGGTTCGGGTAACGGGCGAGCAGCGGGATGGCGTTCTCGCGAGCGAAGGGCGCGTAGGCTTCGTCCACCACAAGGATGCCGGGAAACGACTGCAGCACGCGCTCGAGGTCGGCGTTGGCAAAAGCAACGCCGGTGGGCGCGTTGGGTGAAGTCAGGAAAAACGCGCGCGCGGAGGACGCGGCGATCTTCTCAAACGGAAGCCGCATCGAGCGGTCGAACTCGATGACCTCGCTGCGCCCGTCCTGGATGGCGACGAGCACCGGGTAAAGCGAGTAGCTCGGCAGCGTGAAGCCCAGCGGCGCCGCCTGCGTGCAGAAGCAGCGGATGAGAAGATTGAGGATATCGTCGGAACCGTTGCCGATGCAGACGTTGTCGGGCGATACGCCGTGCAAAGCCGCCACGGCTGCGCGCAAAGGCGAACTCTTGGGATTCGGGTAAAGCCGCAGGACGTTGCCGTCCTCCCCTACTTCGCGGCGAATCGCCTCGGCCACACGCGGGCTCGGTGGATACGGACACTCGTTGGTATTGAGCTTGGTCCAGCCGGGTTCCGTGGGCTGAAGACCCGGTGTGTAGGCGTGCAGGCGCGTGACATGCGGCAGCGCCAGGGAATGGAGCGAATCGGGACTCACGGCGGTTACTTTTTGGTGCGGACCGCCACCGAGCGGCCATGGGCATCGAGTTGCTCCATGGCGGCGAACGCGGCGACCACGCGATTGCCGGCGCGCACGCTCGTCTTGTCGTAGCGCACGATGCTCGTGCGGCGCAGAAAATCCGCCACGCGCAAACCGCTGAAAAAGCGTCCGGCGCGGCCGGTCGGCAGCACGTGACTCGGTCCTGCGGTGAAGTCGCCCAACGCCGTCGGCGTGTAGTTGCCGACCATGATGGCGCCGGCAGTCGTGATGGCCTTCGTAAGCTTGGACACCGCCGAATCCTTCACGAGGAGCTCGAGATGCTCGGGAGCGACGTAGTTGGCGATCTCGACGGCCTGGGCCATGGACGTGACCTGGACGGCGAGAAAGCCGGACTCGAGCACGCGGCTGGTTTTCTCGGAGCGCGTGATTTGCGCGAGCTGCAGGGTAACCTCAGCAGCAATGGCGGTGATAATCGCAGCGGACGTGGCAACGAGGTAGATTTTTTCGCGACCGGAACCGTGCTCGGCCTGCGCAAGGAGATCGGCGGCGGCGAAATCCGCACGGGCAGTTTCATCGGCGATGATCATCACTTCGCTCGGGCCGGGCAGCGAATCGACGCCGACCGTGCCGAAAACCTGTCGTTTGGCCTCGCAGACATAGGCGTTGCCGGGACCGTAAATTTTGTCGACGGCGGGAATGCTCTCGGTGCCGTAAGCCATCGCGGCAATCGCCTGCACGCCGCCGATCCGGTAAACCTCGGTGACACCCACGTGATGCAGCGCCGCGAGCAGGCCATCGGAAACCTTGCCCTGCGAATTGGACGGGGTGCAGACCACGATCTCCGGACAGCCGGCGATTTTGGCGAGTGTGGCCGTCATCAGCACGGTCGAGACGAGCGGCACCTGGCCGCCAGGCACGTAGAGGCCGACGCGGCGGATGGGATCGTGCTTTTCGCCGACTTGCGCGCCCTGACGGTTACGCGCGGTCCAAGCCTTCGGGAGACCGCGGCGGTTGAAATCGACGATACTGGCGTGTGCCTCGCGCAGCGCGCGTTTGTCGGCGGCGGGCAGGCGCTGGGCGGCGGCGGCGAGTTCGGCGGCGCTGACGCGGAAGTCACGCGAACGAAGCTTGGCGGCATCAAACTTCGCCGCGTAGTTGGCCACCGCCAGGTCGCCGCGGGCGCGGACGTCGGCCAGGATAGTGGCGACGGATGCGGAGATTTCGCGCGGGACCTCGGACCCGCGGCAAAAAGCCGCGAGCTCGGCAGTGAAGGATTTGTCGGAGTAGTTGAGCGTGCGCACGGAATTACGGTGCCCGAGGGGAGGCGGCGGGAAGGCCGCGGTTTATTGCGCGCCCATCGAGGGCATCGCAAAGAGGCTGGCGTCGAAGGTCTCGTTCACGGCCACCTTCTCGAAGGTGATCGTAACGGTCTGCGTGGTGCCGTCGGCGCGGTTGATCGTCGTGACGAGCGCCTTGGGAAACCTGATCCCGCCGGCCATGACCTGGCCTTGCTCGCGAATTTGGTCGCCCTGTTTGGTTTCGGTGAGGACCAGCTTGCCGGTGGCTTGATCGAAGTAGCGGATAAATACGGTCTGAGGCGAATAAACGAAGGCGAGCTTCTGGCAGACCACCCCGTCAGCCGTGACCGTGCCGAGGTCTTCGATGGTGCCGCGGTGGCTTTCAATGCCGCGGAAGAAGGTCAGGTTTTCCCACACGTTGGCGCGGAGACTTTTGATCTGTTCAGAAGTCAACAGATCCATTTTCCAACGGGAAGCGTCTTTCGGGTCCTCGATTTTCCGCCAGCCTTCGTAGTCGTCGAGCGCCGTGGTTTCGATCACGGCGGGAGTGGTCGTCACGCTGCGCTGGCGGGTGGGCTTTTGCAGGAGGATCTCCAGCATCCCGGTTTGAGCGGGCTGAACCGTCCCACCGGACTTGGTTTCGATGCTCAAAGCGCCGACATAGTGAATGGAGGTCAGGCTATTGAGCGCCGCCTCTGAACCCAAATAAGCGCGCGCCTTCGCAATGATGGCGGGTTCCGCCGCATGCATCGCCGATGTAGCCAAAAGGCAGGCGGCGAGCAGGGCGAGAGAACGGCGCAGAAGGGCTTGGGTCATGATGAGGACAGTTTAGAACAAAAGCCCGGCCAAGCAATGCCGGGGAATGGCTTATTCCCACTCGATCGTCGCCGGCGGCTTGGAGCTGATGTCGAGCACGACGCGGGAGACGCCGCGCACTTCGTTGGTGATGCGGCTGGAAATGACCTGAAGCAAATCATGCGGGAGGCGCGCCCAGTCGGCGGTCATGGCATCGATGCTCTCAACGATGCGGAGGGCGATGACGTAGTCGTAGGTGCGTTCGTCACCGAAGACACCGACGGTTTTTACGGGCAGGAAAACGGCGAAGGACTGCCAGACTTTCCAGTAGTGGCCGGACTTCATCATCTCCTCCTGGAGCACGGCGTCGGCGTTGCGGAGGATCTCAAGCTTCGCGGCGGTGATGTCGCCCATCACGCGCACGCCGAGGCCGGGGCCCGGGAAGGGCTGGCGCCAGACGACTTCCTTCGGCAAACCGAGCGCGGCGCCGACCTGACGGACCTCGTCCTTGAAGAGCTCGCGGAGCGGCTCGATGAGCTTGAGCTTCATGCGCTCCGGCAGACCACCGACATTGTGGTGGGTCTTGATCAGCGACGCCGGATTGCCGGCGATCGAAACGCTCTCGATCACGTCAGGATAAAGCGTGCCCTGCCCGAGGAACTGCGCGCCGCCGATGGAGCGAAGGGATTTTTCGAACACCTCGACGAACGTGCGGCCGATGATCTTACGCTTCTGCTCGGGCTCGGTGATGCCCTTGAGGCGGCGCAGGAAGAGCGAGGAAGCGTCGACGACCCGCAGGTCGATCTTGAAATTGCGGGCGTAGAGCGCCTCGACGTAGTCACGCTCGCCCTTGCGGAGCAGGCCGTTGTCGACGAATACGCAGGTGAGCTGCTTGCCGATGGCCTTGTGCAGCAGCGCCGCGGCGACGGAGGAATCCACGCCACCCGAGAGACCGAGCAGGACGCGGGACTTGCCAACCTTGGCGCGGATATCAGCGACGGAGTGCGCGATGAAATCCTTGGTCGTCCACGACTGCTTCGCGCCACAAATGCCGACGAGAAAATTGCGAATCATGTCCACGCCGCGTTCGGTGTGGAATACTTCCGGGTGAAACTGGATGCCGTAGAAACCGCGTTTCACATCAGCGATACCGGAGAACGGCGAGTTGTCGGAGACCGCGGTCGCAACGAAGCCAGGCGGCAACTTGGTGAGCTTGTCGCCGTGGGAATTCCAGATGCGAAGCTTGCGCGGGAGACCGGCGAAGAGCTTGCCGGGTTTCTTGATCGTGAGGTGGCCGTGGCCGTATTCGCGGGCCTTGCTGAGTTCAACTTCGCCACCCAGGAAGTGACCCATGAGTTGCACGCCGTAGCAGATGCCGAGGACGGGGACGCCGAGCTTGAAGATTTCGGGATCGGGATGCGGCGCGGTCTTCGCGTAAACACTCTGCGGGCCGCCGGAAAGGATGATGCCGATGACGCCTTCCTCGCGGAGCTTCGCCGCGGGCGTGGAGAAGTGGTAGATCTTCGAGTAAACCTGGCACTCGCGGATGCGACGGGCGATGACCTGGGTGAGTTGGGAACCGAAGTCGAGGACGGCAATGGTCTGTGTCATGTCGAAGGGAAAATAATCAGAATACGAGAATCGTGAATCAATACGAATGCGCGTTCGCGGGGCGAATGGGTCAGAATTTCAGTCGGGCGTTTTCGTGGCCGCAGCGGGGACAGACACAAAGCTCGGTGCCGGCGGGCGCAGCGTAAAGCTGGTCGCAGCGGATGCAGTGGAACGTGGTCTTGCGCCGCTGGACCTCGAAGCGTGCATGCTCGCGGCGATCATAGTAGAACCACAGCCCGAGAAACACCACCGCGACGAGCGTGCAGTAGATCACGGCGGCGATGGGCAGTTCGAGCATGGCGGTTTTTAAAAACAAAAACGCGCCGAAGTTAAGCTTCGACGCGTTGTAGGAGTGGGAGTGGTCCGGGACTTAGCTCTTCGCTTCGTCGGCGGGCTTCGCTTCCTCAGCGGCCGGAGCGGCAGCCTTGGCGGCTTTCTTGGCCTTGGGGCTCTTCTTGCCCTTGGACTTCTTGTAGCCGACATCGTCGGCCTTGACCAATTCGATCAGGGCCATTTCGGCAGCGTCGCCGAGACGCTGGGCGCCAAGCTTGTAGATGCGGGTGTAGCCGCCGTTGCGGTTGGCGAATTCCTTCACCTTCTCATTGAAGAGGAGGGTGATCGCGTTTTCGTCGCGCACATTGGCGAGCGCGAGACGGCGGAGGTGGATGGCGTCCTTCGGGTCTTTCTTAACCGAGGCCTGCTTGGCCTTGGTGATGACCTTCTCGATGAAGGGCCGGAGGGCTTTGGCCTTCGTCAGGGTCGTCTTGATGCGGCCGTGCGTGATGAGCGACGCGCCCATGTTAGAGAGCATGGACTCGCGGTGTTCGCGGGTAACGCCCAGGGAGGAGTGATGTTTATTGTGACGCATTGGTATGTTTTGTAGGTGGCCCCCGATCGGCAATCCGGTCGCAGCGTGGAGCGGCAGCGGACGGCGCGAGAGCCGGGTTGAAAATTGCGGATATTGGAAACCGGATACCGGATAGTTAGAGCGCCGAAGCGCCAGCTATCCGGTTTCCGGTATCTGGTATCCGGTTTTGACTTAGGCTTCCTTCTTGGTGTCGAGGAGGCGCTCGTCGAACTTCATGCCAAGCGAGAGACCGAGGGCCTCGAGCTTTTCTTTGATTTCGTTGAGCGACTTCTTACCGAAGTTACGATACTTGAGCATTTCCTGCTCCGACTTCATCGCGAGCTCACCGACCGTGGTGATGTTCGCGTTGTTGAGGCAGTTGGCCGCACGGACCGACAGTTCGATCTCGTTGACGGACATGTTGAGGAGCTTGCGGAGCTTGTTCTGCTCTTCGCTGACCTCGGACTGCTGGTTCTCGAATTCGTAGGTTTCCTCGCTGACGCGATCGAACACTTCGAGGTGATGCTTGAGGATGGAGGCGGACTGCTTGAGGGCGTCGTCCGGCGTGATGCGACCGTCGGTCCAGATCTCGAGGATGAGCTTGTCGTAATCGGTGATCTGGCCGACGCGGGTAGCTTCGACCGAATACTTCACGAGGCGCACGGGGGAGAAGAGCGAGTCGATCGGGATGACGCCGATGGACTGTTCTTCCTTCTTGTTGGCTTCGCCGGGATAGTAGCCGCGGCCGGTCTTGATCTCGATCTCGGCTTCGAAGGTCTTCTTCGAGTCGAGGGTGCAGATGACCTGGTCGGGGTTGACGATGGTGATGTTGGAATCTTCCTGGATATCACCGGCGGTGACAGCACCGGCCTTGGTGACCTTGATCTGAAGGGTCAGGGCCTCGCGTTTCTGCGAGACGATGAGGATTTTCTTCAGGTTCAGGACGATATCGGTGACGTCTTCAACGACGCCATCGATGCTCTGGAATTCGTGGCTGACGCCGTCGATCTTGATCGACGAGATTGCGGCACCCTCGATGGAGCTGAGCAGCACGCGGCGAAGCGAGTTGCCAACCGTGTGACCATAACCGGCCTCGAAAGGCTCGGCGATGAATTTGGCATAGGTCGGCGTGGAACCTTCCTCGACCTTGGTGAGCTTGTTAGGGAGTTCGAACTTTCCGAGACGATTTGGCATGGCGATGAACTCTGGATGGGTGAGCGTTGAGGGTGAGAGTGATGAGGTGGAGCCGCTTAGAAGCGCGAGTAGAACTCGACGATGAGCTGCTCGTTGATACCCTGTTCCATCTCGTCGCGCGTGGGGAGGCGGTTAACCACGGCCTTGAAGGACTCGGAGTTAAGGCTGAGCCAGCCGGGGACGTTGCGGATGCGGTTCTCTTCGAGATTGCGGGTCGCCATCTGACGGGAGGCCGGGGTGTTCTTCACCTCGATCTCGTCGCCGGACTGCACACTGTAGCTCGCGATATCGAGCTTGTGACCGTTGACGCGGATGTGGCCGTGGTTGACGAACTGGCGGGCCGCGGCACGGGACTTGGCGAGGCCAAGGAGATAAACGACGCTGTCGAGACGGGTCTCGAGGAGCTGGAGGAAGCGTTCACCGGTGACGCCGCGCTCTTTCTTCGCGATTTCGAAGGTGCGGCGGAACTGGCGTTCGAGCAGGCCGTAGATGAGACGGAGCTTCTGCTTTTCGTTGAGACCGACGGCATACTCGGAGAGTTTGCGGCGGAGTTTCGGGCCGTGCTGGCCAGCCGGGTAGCTGCGGCGTTCGAAGGCTTTGCCCGAGCCGAGGATGTGCTGACCGAAGCGACGGCTGATGCGGGTGGTAGGACCTGTGTAGCGAGCCATGTGAGTGGGAAATTAAATGTTGAGAGACGGCGATTACACGCGGCGACGCTTGCGCGGACGGCAGCCGTTGTGCGGGATGGGAGTGACGTCGACGATCGAGGTGATCTCGAGGCCGATGGCTTGCAGGGCGCGGATGGCGCTGTCGCGGCCGAGGCCGGGACCGGACACGCGAATGACGATGTCCTTGAGGCCGTGGGCCATGGCGTTGCGGGCGGCGTCCTGAGCGACGACCTGGGCGGCATAGGCGGTGGACTTGCGCGAACCGCGGAAGTTGCACTTGCCAGCGCTGGACCAGGAAATGACCTGACCCTTGTGGTCGGTGATGGAGACGATGGTGTTGTTGAACGACGCGAGGACGTTCACGAAACCGGAAGTGACGTTCTTGGAGCCCTTGGCCTTGCGGACCTTGATGGCACCCAATTCCTCCTTGAGGAGGTCTTCAGCGGTGGGCTGCTTGGCCACACCACCGATGAGTTCAACGGGCTTCTCGGAAACGGGAGCCGCAGCGGGAGCAGCGTCAGCGGCGCCTTCGGCGGCGGGCTTGGCGGCCTTGGGAGCCTTGGCAGGCTTCGCGGCAGCAGGAGCCGTCTCGGTGCCAGCGGCAGGAGCGGCGGCCTTGGGGGCCTTTTCTTTTTTGGGAGCGGACTTTTCTTCAGCCATGGCGATAGGTATTATTCAGCTTTCTTGGCAACGCCCACGGTCTTGCGGGGGCCTTTGCGGGTGCGGGCGTTGGTGCCGGTGCGCTGACCGCGAACGGGCAGACCACGGCGGTGGCGGATGCCACGGTAGCAATTGATGGCCTGGAGACGCTTCAGGTTGGCGGCGATTTCGCGGCGGAGGTCACCTTCGAGCACCCATTTGTGTTCGGTGATGATGTGAAGGATCTTGTTCAGCTGCTCTTCGGTGAGGTCCGAAGCGCGCATGTCGGGGTCGAGGCCAACTTCCTTAACGAGGAAGTCGGCGCGCGTGGCACCGATGCCGTTGATATAACGGAGGGAATACGCGACTTTCTTTTTCGCGGGGATTTCTACACCGAGGAGACGTGGCATTGTGGATTAGGTTTAGAGTTGAATGTTAAAGTTGAGAGAGAGGGAAAATTGGGAATCAGACAGGACGCGGGAGCGTGAGGATCTCGGGTCCGTTTGCGGTCGTGAGCACCGTGTGTTCGAAATGAGCGGAGGGCAGACCATCGGCGGTCACCACCGTCCATCCATCGGAGAGCGTCTTGGTCCGGAAGCCGCCGATGTTCACCATGGGCTCGATCGCGAGCGTCATGCCGGGCTTGATCTTGGGTCCGTTGCCTTTGCGACCGAAGTTGGGAATCTCCGGCGGCTCGTGCATCGAGACCCCTACCCCGTGGCCAACCAAGTCGCGGACGACACTGAAGCCGTTGGATTCGACGTAGGTCTGGATGGCGGCGGACACATCGCCGATGCGATTGTCGACCTTGGCCTGCTCGATGCCGAGTTGCAGGGCGCGTTCCGTAACGCGCAGCAATTGCTCGAGCTGGGGCGTGATCCGACCGACGGGGACCGTGAGGGCATTGTCGCCGATGTAGCCGTTATATTCGACGGTGACATCAAGCGAAACGATATCGCCGTCGCGCAAAATGCGTTTCAGCGAACCGATGCCGTGGACGATCTCCTCATTGACGGAGACGCAGATGTAGGCCGGGAAGCGGCGCGAGCCGATTTGGTAGCCATAGTCGGCGCTGCGGGCGCCGTAGGAGGCGATGAGATTCTTGGCGATCTGATCCAGATCGTAAGTCGTAATACCGGGTGTGACGTGTTCCTTGAGCTTGGCCAAAACCGTTGCGGCAATGGCACAGACTTCGCGCATACGAGCGATACCGTCAGCATTCTTGATCGGTGAACTCATGCGGCGAAAGCGCAGTCTTCGGGAAGAAGACCGAGGGTTCTGTAGTGTTCGACGACCGGGGCGGAGGCCCCGGGACGGACGATGACGGCGGTGAGTGATTCATCGCGGGCATCGAGCCATTCGTCGAACACTTGGGCTTGGAGCAACGTAGCCGGGAAATCCGTGAGGATAAATCCCGCATCAGGTTTACGCGCGAAAAACCAGCGTCGCAGGGAAGCGAGGATGGCTTCGTCGACGGCCGCAGGGCCGCGACGACGCGAAATCTCCGACCGCATCAATTTGGCGGGAGAGACGTGCTCAATATTCAAAGAACGGGCCTTGGTCATCAGACTTTCGAGGTGAGAATCCGGTAAACCGAGGCAAAGGAGTTTGATCTTGGCGCGAACGCCGCAATCAGCGAAGGGGTCGGAGATGCCAGCCATCACGACCTGAGTAAAGAACTAAAGTGCAAAATTCCGGATCGCCCAAGCCACGATGCCCACCAGGAAGATGATTAGCACCGGAATGACGATTTTCATGACTGATTCGGAGCTAAGCGCTTCGCCAGTCATACCTTGCACGTTGGCACTGCGGGCGCGGATGCGACCTTTTTTGAGGAAGCCGTCATAGTGGCGCTGCAGCAGGAAAGTTTCGACCTGGCGCATCGTGTCGAGGATGACGCCGACCGTGATCAGCATGCCGGTGCCGCCGAAGAAAATGGCGATACGCTGCGGGATGTTGAGCGAGTTCAGAAGAATGTCAGGCATGACCGCGATGATCGTCAGGAACAGCGCACCGGCCAAGGTCAGGCGCGTCATGATGAAATCGAGGAATTGCGCGGTCGGCTCGCCGGGACGCACGCCGGGGACGTAGCCGCCGTATTTCTTGAGGTCGTCGGCGATCTGGATCGGCTTGAACATCACGGAGACCCAGAAATAGCTGAAGAAAAGGATCAGGATCGTGTAGATCAGGTAGTAGGTCCAATGGCCGCGGAGCAGACCTTCGGAAAACTCGCGGAGGAACTTGATGTCCCAGGCGGCACCGATTTGGGAGAAAATCTGCTGCGGGAAGAGAAGGATCGCGCTCGCGAAGATGACGGGCATGACGCCCGAGTAGTTGACCTTGAGCGGGAGGAACGAGCTCTGTCCGCCCATGACCTTGTTACCGACGACGCGCTTGGCGTATTGGACGGGGATTTTGCGCTGACCCTGCACGACCATGATGATACCCATCGTCACGAGGATGAAGAGCAGGCCCATCATAATGCCCTGCGGAAGTCCGAGGCGGGCGACGCCAACCGGAGCGAAGAAAAGCTGATAGGTCGCCGTGGCGGCGCCAGGGATGTCGGCCAAGATGCCCACGGTGATGAGCAGCGAGACACCGTTACCAATACCGCGCTGGGTGATCTGCTCGCCCATCCACATGAGCAGCATCGTGCCGGCGGTCATGAAAATCACCGACGTGATCAGGAAGCCGATTTTTCCAGTTATAACTATACTCCCGTAAGTATTGATATCGTAACCCGGGAAAAGACGACCGGGGTTCTCCAGCGCAAGAATGAGCAGCGTGCCTTGGATCAAACAGATGAGCACCGTCGCGTAACGGGTATACTGCGTGAGCTTCTGGCGGCCGACATCGCCTTCCTGTTGGAGGCGGCTGAGGGCGGGGACGACGGCCGTCATCAACTGGAAGATGATCGAAGCGCTGATGTAAGGCATGATGCCCAGCGCAGCGATGGCGCCCTTGGTGAGCGCGCCGCCGGTGAACATGTTGTAGAGGCTCACCAATCCGCTCGCGGCACCAGCGTTGGCCGTCTGGTCCTCGAAGAACTTCTGGAGCGGGTGCGGGTCGATGCCGGGCAGCGGAATGTGCGCCGCGACACGGGCGACGAACAGCAACGCCAGCGTGTAGAAGATACGCGAGCGGAGCTCGGGAATCTTCAGGGAGTTCGTGAAGGCGGAAAACACGTGGTGGGAGGATTTTCGATTTTCGATTTTGGACCTTTGATTACCCGTTTCCCGATCCGATCCGGCGACGCTAGGTGCGCAACCGGATTGAATATCGAGAATCGAAAATCAAAAATCCACCGGATTAACCGACGATGGCCTGGCCGCCGGCTTTTTCGATCTTGGCCTTGGCGGAGTCCGAAAACTTGGCCGCCGTGACCTTGAGGGCGCGGGTGATTTCACCGTCGCCGAGGATCTTGACGACCGTCTCACCCTTGCGAATGAGGCCGGCGGCCGCGAGGACGGAAGCGTTCACTTCGGTCACCTTGGCATCGAGGCCGGCGAGTTCACCGACGTTGAAGACGGCGACTTCGGTGCGGAATTCGTAATTGTTGAAGCCGCGGTGCGGGAGCTTGCGGTAAAGGGGCATCTGGCCGCCTTCAAAACCGGGGCGGATGGAGCTGCCGGAGCGGGCGCTCTGGCCCTTGCCACCGCGACCGGAGGTCTTGCCGTGGCCGCCGCCTTCGCCGCAGCCGACACGCTTCTTGCGGTGCACAGCACCGGCGACGTTCTTGAGTTCGTGGAGTTTCATGGATGTTTCCTCTGATGGGCGCCCCACCCTGCTGACCGCAGGGTGGAACTCGGATTTTGATTTAAACTGGATCAGCCGATCTTGCGCGCGGCCGCGAAATTCTCCGCGAGACGCAGCTGGAGCAGGCCGTTGAGCGTCGCGTGCACGACGGCGATGTGGTTCGAGGAACCCATCGACTTGGTGAGAACGTTCTTCACGCCGGCCGCTTCGAGCACGGCACGCACACCACCACCAGCGATGAGGCCGGTGCCGGGGCTGGCGGGACGGAGGAGAACCTTGCCGCCATCGTATTCGCCGAAGACTTCGTGCGGGATGGTGTCACCCTTGAGCTTCACGGTGACCATGTGCTTGTGGGCGTTGGCGGTGCCTTTCTTGATGGCGTCCGGAACTTCGTTGGCCTTGCCGTAGCCGATGCCGAGCTTGCCCTTGCCATCGCCGACAACGGCGAGGGCGGCGAAGCTGAAGCGGCGGCCGCCTTTAACGACCTTGGCACAGCGGTTGATGAAGACGACCTTTTCGATCATCGTCGGGCCGTCGCCCTGGTCCTTGTTGTCGCGATTGCGATCATCGCGGCGTGGGCCGCGGTTGAAGTCGCGACGCGCAGGACGCGGAGCGCGTTCAGCAGCAGGCGCCGGAGCAGGAGTGGCCTCGGGGGCGGGAGTGGAGGGAGTGGTGGTGTCGGTGCTCATGGGCGGTGCTTAGAATACGAGGCCGCCTTCGCGGGCCGCGTCGGCGAACTGTTTGACTTTACCGTGGTAACGGGCGCCGCTGCGGTCGAAAACGACCGAGGCGATGCCGGCGGCCTTCGCCTTGGCGGCGAAAGCGGCACCGAGCTCCTTGGCGCCGGCCAGATTGGCGGCGAGCTTCTTGGCGCGGAGACCGGCGTCGAGGCTGGAGAGGAAGACCAACGTCGCACCGGCCTCGTCGTTGACGGCCTGCGCGTAGATGTGCTTGGTGCTGAACTTGACGCAGAGACGGGGACGGGCGGCAGTGCCGGTCACTTTCTTGCGGATTCTCCAGCGACGTTTCTGGAGGAGTTTGGCTTTGTGAATGGTGCTCATGGGTGGACCCCTGAAATAGTTGGTTGCGGTTGGCGTTAGGCGACGGTCTTGCCTTCTTTGCGGCGGACGCGTTCGCCGACGATGCGGACACCCTTGCCCTTGTAAGGCTCCGGCGGGTAGTAGCTGCGGATCTCGGCGGTGATGGCACCGACGAGTTGCTTGTCCGCGCCCTCGACCTTGACCTTCGTCTGGTCGGTGACGGTGATTTTGATGCCGTCAGGGATCTCCATCAGGATGGGGTGCGAGTAGCCGAGCGCGAGGTCGAGCTGCTTGCCCTTGAGGTTGGCCTTGAAGCCGACGCCTTGGATTTCGAGGTCCTTGACGTAGCCTTCGCTGGCGCCCTTGACCATGCCGGCGATGACCGAGCGGACGGTGCCATACATCGCCTTCGCGAAACGGCTCTCATCCTTGCTCGGGGAAACGGTGACCTTCTTGTCGGCCAGCGTGATGTTAACGACAGGAGCGAAGGTCTTGGAGACCTTGCCCTTGGGGCCCTCGACGTTGACGGTGTGGCCTTTGATTTCGACCTTCACCTTGTCGGGAACGGGAACGGGTTGTTTGCCAATGCGGCTCATGGTGCGTGGGCTCCTTCTTACCAGACGTTGCAGACGAGCTCACCACCCGCCTTGTTGCGGCGGCAGTCCTGATCCTTCATGAGACCCTTGGACGTGGAGAGAATGGAAATGCCGAGGCCGTTCAGAACGCGCGGGATCTCGGTGTAGCGGAAGTAGAGACGGCGGCCGGGCGTGGAGACGCGGTCGATGCCGGTGATGACGGGGGCGCCATCAACATACTTCATTTGAACGACGAGGGTCTTGTGGCCCTGGGCATCGGTGCCGTCAGCGTAGCTGAGGACGTAGCCTTCGTTCTTGAGGATGGCGGCGATCGCCTCCTTGAGTTTGGAGTGCGGGGAAACGCACTCGGCGAGACGGGCCTTCGACGCATTGCGGAGGCGGGTCAGGAAATCACTGATCGGGTCGGTCATGGTGGATGTTGGTTTTAGAGCCGGCGGGTCATATCCGGCGCGCTTGCAGCGCGCTCACTCCCGCAGGCGATGGAAATTTTACCAGGAGGATTTCGTCACGCCGGGGATTTTGCCGGCGAGGGCGAGCTCACGGAACTGGATACGGGAAACGCCGTATTTGCGGATGTAGGCGCGCGGACGGCCGCTCATGCTGCAGCGGTTCTTGATGCGGACGACGGAGGAGTCGCGTGGCAGCTTGGCCAGCTTCTTTTGCGCGGAGAAAAACTCGGTGTCGGTCGTGGCCGGGTTGGCGAGGATCGCCTTCAGCTCGGCGCGCTTGACCTTGTGTTTCTCAACGAGGAGCACGCGCTTCTTGTTGCGTTCGATGGCGGATGTTTTCGGCATGGCGGCGAGAGATTAGGCGGCGGTGGTTTTGACGGGAGCGGCCTCGGAGCGGCGGAAGGGCATGCCGAGGAGCTTGAGGAGCTCGCGGCCTTCTTCGTCGGTCGTGGCGCTGCTCACGATCGTGATGTCGAGACCCATGGTCTTCTTGACGTTCTCGATGGTGATTTCAGGGAAAATGGCGAAGTCGGTGATACCGAGGTTGTAGTTGCCCTGGCCGTCGAGCTTGGGCGAGACGCCGCGGAAATCGCGGATGGAAGGAAGGGCGACCGCGAGGAGGCGGTAGAGGAATTCCCACATGTTGTTGCCGCGAAGCGTGACGCAGCAGCCAACGATCTGGTTTTCACGGAGCTTGAAGTTGGAGATGGCCTTCTTCGACTTCGTGAGGATGGGCTTCTGACCGGCGATGAGGCCGATGTCGCGGGCGATGTCGGCGATCTGGTTCTTATCCGCATCGGCATCGATGCCGGTGTTGATGACAACCTTGGTGATCTGGGGCACCTGGTGCTTATTCTTGTAGCCGCGGCTCTTCACGAGCTCGGGAGCAACCTGCTCGGTGTAGAGTTTCTTAAGTGTGGGAACGTAGCTCATTGGGAGGACCACCGGATTACCGACCCGGCGGTGTAAAAGTGAGTTTTAAGTGGAAAAGCGTTCAGTAACGCAGGCGCGATGGCGGGATGGCAAGCGCGCAAATCAGGCGGTGGCGGCGGGAGCGGCTTTCTTCCGCTTGCTGGCGTCGAAAGTCGCCTGGAGCATGAGGTTGGAGACGTGGACGGAACCTTCGCGCTCGGTGATGGCACCTTGCGGGTTCTTTTCCGACTTTTTCTCGTGGCGCTTGATCATCGCGACGCCTTCAACGCGGACGCGCTGCTTGGAAGCGAGGATTTCGAGGATCTTGCCCGACTTGCCCTTGTGCGAGCCGGCGATGACGACGACCTGGTCGCCGCGTTTGACGTGGAATTTCGTAGCCATGTTAGAGGACCTCCGGAGCGAGCGAGATGATCTTCATGAAGTTCTTCGCACGCAGTTCGCGGGCGACGGGCCCGAAGATGCGGGTGCCCTTCGGGTTGTTCGTCGCGTCGATGATGACGATCGCGTTACTGTCGAAGCGCAGGTAGCTGCCATCCGCACGGCGGACAGGAGCCTTCGTGCGAACGACGACGGCCTTGGCGACCTCGCCTTTCTTCACGGCAGCGTCAGTGGCGCTATCTTTGATGTGGACGGTGATAATGTCGCCGACGCCGGCAGTGTCAGTGATCTGACCCTTCCGGCTAATCATGGCGGCGCGGCGGGCGCCGGTGTTATCGGCAACCTCGAGAATGGAGCGCAGTTGAATCATGGCAGGCCTTGTTGTTTAAATGGATGGGACCGGGGCACTCAGGCCTTGGTGGTCTTGGTGGGGACGGTCTCAGCGACGTCCTTTTCGGTGATGGCTTCGCCGACGGCGCCGACGGCGGCCTCGACCACGGAGATGACGCGCCAGCGCTTGAGGCGGCTGAGCGGACGGGTCTCGGTGATCTCGACCTTGTCGCCGACCTTCGTCTCGTTCTTCTCGTCGTGCACGTGCACGACGGTCTGGCGATTGACGACCTTGTGGTAGAGCGGGTGCGGGGTCTTGTAAGGGATGGTGACCTTGACAGACTTGTCGCCGGAGCGACTGGTGACGAAACCGATGAGGGTCTTGCGGCGGTTATGGCGGACGTGAGTAGACATGGCTTAGGGCGCCTCAGGCGGCT
This sequence comes from uncultured Opitutaceae bacterium, assembly GCA_964525935.1. Taxonomy (GTDB): domain Bacteria; phylum Verrucomicrobiota; class Verrucomicrobiia; order Opitutales; family Opitutaceae; genus UBA2377. Next base: position 338,373 of record CAZGJZ010000007.1, read on the forward strand.
TTGGTCTTCTTCTGGTTAAGGACGGTTTCGAAGCGCGCGATGTCCTTGCGGAGAGCGCGGATCGTGTGGGTCTTCTCGACCTGGCCCGTGTGCTTTTTCATGCGGAGCAAGGTGAGCTCGGCGCGGGACTCGCTGAGCTTGGTGGTGATCTCGGCAGCCGAGAGTTCGCGGATTTCTTTCGAAGTCATGACGGGCAGGCTTAGGTGGTTGACGACGCTCAGGTCTGGGTGCCTTCACGCACGATGAAACGGCAGTGGAAGGGCAGCTTGGCGTCAGCGAGGCGGAAGGCCTCCTTGGCGATGGTGGTGGAAACACCGGAGAGTTCGAAGAGGACGGCGCCGGGCTTGATGGTGGCGACGTAGTATTCGACCGGGCCCTTACCTTGACCCATGCGGGTTTCGGCGGGCTTCTTGGTGATGGGCTTGTGCGGGAAAACGCGGATCCAGAGTTTGCCCTTGCGCTTGAGGTGGCGCGAGATGGTGACGCGGGCAGCTTCAATCTGCTGGCCGGTCATGGGGCCGCGGGTGAGGGACTGCAGGCCGTATTCACCGAAGGCGAGCGTGTTGCCGCGCTTGGCATTGCCAGCGCGGGAGCCTTTCATCGACTTGCGGTATTTAGTGCGGGAGGGAGCGAGAGCCATGGGAGTATTCTCCTAGATAGGATGTTGGATCCGAAAGCGGATCAGCTGTTGTCGGACTCCTTTTTGCAGATCCAGCATTTGACGCCGATCTTGCCATAAACGGTGAGAGCTTCCGCGAAGCCGTAGTCGATGTTTTCGCGGAGGGTGTGGAGCGGCACGCGGCCTTTGCGCTGCCATTCGCGGCGGGCAATGTCGGCGCCACCGAGGCGGCCGGAGCACTGGATACGAATGCCTTCGGCCCCGAGCGTCATGGCCATTTCGACGGCCTTCTTCATGGCGCGGCGGAAAGCGATGCGGCGCTCGAGCTGGAGGGCGACGTTCTCGGCGACGAGCGCGGCCTCGATCTCGGGCTTCTTCACTTCCTGGATGTCGAGGAGGATCTCTTTGCCGGTGAGCTTCGCGAGCTCTTCCTTGATCTTCTCGATCTCCTGGCCCTTGCGCCCGATGACGATGCCGGGACGGGCGGTGTAAATCTTGACGCGCACGCGGCTCGAGGCGCGCTCGATAAAGATGCGCGGCACGGAGGCCTGTTTCAGCTTCTCCATGAGCTTCTCACGGATGATCTGGTCCTCAAGGAGGAGCTTCGAAAAGTCCTTCTTGTTCGCATACCAGCGAGACTGCCAGTTGCGGCGGACAGCGAGGCGGAAACCGGTCGGATTGGTCTTTTGGCCCATGGGATAAGTTAGTTGGAGTTGCCGTCCGACAGGACGATCTTGATGTGCGACATCTTCTTGCGGCGGGGAGCAGCAGAACCACGGGCGGCGGCCTTGTGGCGCTTGAGCACGGGGCCGTTTTCGACGATGGCGCTCTTCACGGTGAGGCTGTCAGCCGAGAGGTTTTTGTTGTTCTCGGCGTTCGCGATGGCGCTCTTGAGCGTCTTCACGATGAGCTGCGCGGACTTGCGCGGGACGAGCGTCAGATAATCGACGGCTTCCGAGGCTTTGCGGCCTTGGATGGTGCGGGCCACTTCGCGCACCTTCTTAGGTGACATGCGCGCGTAGCGGGTGATGGCTTGAACTTCCATGATGTTGATTCCTTTGGAGGCGACAGCAGGACCGGTGAAGGTCCCCTGCCCTTTGGGTGGTTATATTGGTTTAAAAATTAGACGGTCTTGGCGGTGTGCGCGCCGTGCGACTTGAAGGTGCGCGTCGGGGAGAACTCGCCGAGCTTGTGGCCGACCATGTTCTCGGTGACGTAGACGGCGATGAAGGCCTTGCCGTTGTGCACGCTGAACGTGTGCCCGATGAAGTCGGGCGTGATGGTCGAACGACGGGACCAGGTCTGGATGGGCTTCTTGGTGCCGGCCTTGGTCGCCTTCTCGATTTTCTCGAGCAGGTGGTAATCGACGAAGAAACCTTTTTTGATGGAACGTGCCATGGGAGGTAAACGGGTTGGAGGCCGGGTGGATTACTTTTTGCCACGCGGCTTGCGGCCGTTGTGGTGAACGATGATGAGGCTGTTCGAGGTCTTGGAGCGACGACGGGTGACGAAGCCCTTGGCGAGCTGGCCCCACGGCGACACGAGGTGCTGGCGACCGCCACCACCCTTGGACTTGCCCTGACCGCCACCGTTGGGGTGATCGACAGGATTCATCGCCACACCGCGGACGGTCGGGCGAACGCCGAGCCAGCGACGGCGGCCGGCCTTGCCGAGGGACTGCTGGTTATGGTCGCCGTTGCCGACTTCACCGATGGTGGCGCGGCACTTCGGGTTGACCAGGCGAAGTTCGCCGGAAGGCATCTTGAGCTGGGCAAAGCCCGCTTCAACGGCCACGAGTTCGAGACCCGTGCCGGCCGAGCGCGCGAGCTGCGCACCGCGACCAGGAATGAGCTCCACGCAGTGGAGACGGGTCGAGGGCGGGATGATCGCGAGCGGGAAGTTGTTGCCGACGTTGAAGTCGTTCGTGGTCGCCTTGTCGGAGGTCACGACGGTGTCGCCGACCTTCAGGCCGTTGGGGGCGATGATGTAGCGCTTCTCACCGCTCGCGTAAGCGAGGAGAGCGAGGTGCGCGGTGCGGTTCGGGTCATACTCGATGGCCTGCACGCGGGCCGGCATGTCGAGGATGTCACGCTTGAAGTCGATGATACGGTAGAGCTGCTTGTGACCACCGCCGCGATGGCGCGAGGTGACGCGACCGTAGACGTTGCGTCCGCCGGTCTTGGGCTTGGGCTCGGTGAGGTTGCGCTGCGGACGATTTTTCGAAACGACCACCTTGTTAAGGGAGGTGAAACGGCCCGCGGGCGTGAGAGGGCGGAAAGATTTGATAGCCATGGTGGGATTCTCCGTTGAGTCGGCGCGTGATTAGACGAGCTCGATCTTGTCGCCGGCCTTGAGGGTCACGACGGCCTTCTTGTAGTCGGAACCGAGGGTCGGGCGACCGGCGCGGGTCTTCTTGTTTTTACCGCGGTAGTTTTGGATGTTCACGCGGCGGACGGTAACCTTGAAGGTCTGCTCGACAGCGACGGCCACGGTGTGCTTGGTCGCGTTCGGGAAAACCTCGAAGGTGTATTGACCGAGCTCAGCGGACTGCGAGCTGGCCTTTTCCGTGAGACGGGCGTGTTTGAGAACTTTGGCGGCGTTCATTAGTTCTTACCTCCGTTGACGCGGGCGATGATGGCCTCGAGCGCCTTGGTGCTGACGATGATCTTCTTGTATTGAGCAAGATCGAGGGTGTTGAGCTTCGCGGCGTCCTGGAGGGACACGCGGGCAATGTTACGAGCGGCGCGGGAGGCCTCGGCGGTGAACGGAGCGTCCACGAGGAGAATCTTGCCCTTCGGCGCGATGAGACCGACGACCGCATTCACGGCCTTGGTCTTGGTCTGCGAGGCAGCGAACTGCTCGATGACGGCGATTTCGCCGGCGGTCGCGCGATCAAAGAGGGCGCGGCTGAAGGCGAGGTCTTTGACCTTGGCGTTGATCTTCTTGGAGTAATCGCGGGGCTTCGGACCGAACACGACACCACCACCGACCCACAAGGGCGAGCGGATGGAGCCGGCACGAGCGCGGCCGGTGCCCTTCTGGCGCCACGGCTTTTTGCCACCGCCGCGGACTTCGCCACGAGTCTTCGTGGAGTGTGTGCCCTGGCGGTTGTTGGCGTTGATGGCGACGATGACTTCCTTGACGGCCTGGAGGCCTTTATCGCCTTCGAATGTGGGGAGACCGGCGAAATCTTTTTCGCTGCTGGTCTTACCATCGGGACTAAAAACGGTGAGTTTCATGGCTGCGGTTCCTCTCGGTTAGGCTTGCGTGGGCTGGCCCTTGATGGCGGTGCGGACGATCACGTCGTCACCGTTGGCACCGGGGATGGCACCTTTCACGAGGATGAGATTCTTGTCGGCGATGACCTTGACGACGCGCAGGTTTTGCACGGTGCGCTTCTCGGTGCCCATGTGACCGGGCATGGCCTGGTTTTTCCAAACACGACCGGGAGTCTGGCGCATACCGACCGAACCGATACGGCGATGGAACATCGAGCCGTGGGTGGCGGGACCGCCGGCAACGCGGAAGCGTTTGACGACACCCTGGAAGCCTTTGCCCTTGGTGATGCCAATCACGTCAACCAGCTGGCCTTCGGCGAAGGAGGTGACGGTGAGGACGTCGCCGACCTTGAGGGTCGAGGCGGCCGTGAGGCGGACTTCGCTCAGCACGCGGGGTGCGATGTCGAGACCGGCCTTCTTGGCGTGGGAGAGTTCAGCCTTGCTGGTGTTCTTGGTCTTCTTCGTGGAGAAGCCGATTTGCACAGCGTTGTAGCCGTCGGTTTCCGTAGTCTTGACTTGCACGACCGAGCAGGGGCCGGCTTCGACCACGGTGACGGGCACGAGCACGTTTTGCGCGTCGTAGACCTGCGTCATTCCGAGTTTTTTACCTAAAAGCGATGAGATCATAAGCTAAGTGGTAGGTGGAAAGTTTTCCGTTTAACGACCTACATTAGAGGGACCCAGAGGTGCGCGGGGCGCACATGAGCAACTGCTAACTGAGGAGTTGTGGAGTTAAATTATTATACGTTGATCGTGATATCGACGCCGGACGGGAGGTTCAGCTTCTTGAGTTCGTCCACCGTCTGGGCGGTGGGCTCGATGATGTCGATGAGGCGCTTGTGGGTGCGCGATTCGAACTGCTCCATGGACTTCTTGTCGACGTGCGGGGAGCGGTTGACCGAAAGTTTCTCGATGCGGGTGGGCAGCGGAATGGGGCCGGAGACGCGGGCGCCGGAGCGCTTGGCGGTCTCGACGATCTCGAGGGCGGACTGATCGATGACGCGATAGTCGTAGCCTTGGAGTTTGATGCGGATGCGTTGACCTTTCATGGCGTAAAAAGAACGAGGGTTAGGTGCGGGCGGGAGCTTTCGAGGAGGACTCAACGATCTTGGCCAAGATCGAATTGGGCACTTGTTCGAAATGGGAAGGCGTGATGGACGCGCTGGCGCGGCCCTTCGAGAGCGAACGGATGTCGGTAACGTAGCCGAAGAGCATTTCAAGCGGGACGTGCGCCATGATGATGGTCGCGCCCGACTTGTTTTCCATGCCCTGGATGGCGCCACGACGGCGGTTAACGTCGCCCATGAGATCGCCGGAGTATTCCTCGGGCGTGGTGACTTCAACGCCCATGATGGGCTCGAGCAGAATCGGGTTGGCCTTCTTCATCGCTTCCTTGAAGCCGAAGATACCAGCCATCTTGAACGCGAGTTCCGACGAATCGACTTCGTGGAAGGAACCGTCGACGATGCGAATGATGACATCGACCACGGGATAACCCGCGACAACACCATTGTTGCAGCCTTCGAGAATACCTTCGGTCGCGGGCTTGATGAATTCCTTCGGGATGGAGCCACCCACGGTCTCGTTAATGACTTCGACACCCTTGCCCTTTTCATTGGGTTCGAGCTTGACGACGACGTGACCGTATTGGCCTTTGCCGCCGGACTGACGGATGAATTTACCTTCGCCTTCAGACGCCTTGAGAATGGTTTCGCGGTAGGCGATCTGGGGCTTGCCCGAGGTGGCCTCGACCTTGAACTCGCGCTTCATTCGATCGATGATGATCTCAAGGTGCAGTTCGCCCATGCCGGCAAGAATGGTCTGGCCGGTATCCTGGTCGGTTTTGACGCGCAGCGTCGGATCCTCAGCGACGAGACGCTGGAGCGCGATGCCGAGCTTTTCCTGGTCACCCTTGGAGTTCGGCTCGATGGACATCGAGATAACGGGCTCGGGGAAGGACGGCGGCTCGAGACGGATGTCGAAATCCTCATCGCACAGCGTGTCGCCGGTAATGACGTCCTTGACGCCGACGACGGCGCAGATGTCTCCGGAATAGGCCTTGTCGATTTCTTCGCGCTCAACCGCGCGCATCAGCACGAGACGCGAGACGCGCTCGGTGCGGCGGGTGCGGGGATTGTAGACCGCGGTGCCCTTGTTCAGGATACCGGTATAGATGCGGAAGAACACGAGGCGGCCAACGAAAGGATCGTTCCAGAGCTTGAACGCGAGACCGGCCATCTTGGCCTTGTCGTCGACGGTTGCGGCGACTTCCTTGCCATCGCTGTCCTGGCCAACCATCGGCGGGACGTCGATCGGGCTCGGGAGGTAGTTGACGACGCAATCGAGAAGGCGCTGCACGCCCTTCTTCTTGAACGCGGAACCGGGGATGACGCCGGTGAACTGGAGTGAGATGGTCGCCTTGCGGACACCAAGCATCAGCTCAGACACGGTGATCTCTTCACCATTGAGATACTTTTCGGCGATGACGTCGTCGAAATCGCAGACGGCTTCGATGAGCTTATCGCGATATTCCTTCGTCTGCGCCACCATGTCGGCAGGCACCGGGATCGTCTTGGGGTTCATCCCCAATTGGTCATTCGGGTCTTCCTCGAAGGAGTAGGCTACGTTCTGAACGAGGTCGACGAGGCCGGAGAAATTTTCTTCCTTGCCGATCGGCAGGAAAATCGGGTGCGCGTTGGCCTTCAGCTTTTCGCGCATCTCGGAGACAGCGCGGAAGAAGTCGGCACCGGTGCGGTCCATCTTGTTGATGAACGCCACGCGGGGAACGCGATACTTGTTGGCCTGGCGCCAGACCGTTTCGGACTGGGGCTGCACACCGGCGACGGCGCAGAACACTGCGACGGCACCGTCGAGCACGCGGAGGGAGCGCTCCACCTCGGCGGTGAAGTCAACGTGTCCAGGGGTGTCGATGATGTTGATGCGCTGCTTGATGCCCTTCCAAGGACCCCAAGAAGCGTTCCAAGCACAGGAAATGGCGGCCGCGGTGATCGTGATGCCACGCTCGCGCTCTTGCTCCATCCAGTCGGTGACCGTGCTGCCCTCGTGCACTTCGCCCATCTTATGGACGGCGCCGGAGTAGAAGAGAATGCGCTCGGTGGTCGTGGTCTTGCCCGCATCGATGTGCGCGGCGATACCGATGTTACGCGTCCATTCGAGCGGGAACGGACGGTCCTTGGAATTGACCGGGGAAACTTTGGCCTTGTCGGTGACGACAATAATGGCGGGTGCGGCAGAAGCGGACATGATACAGAGGGCTTGGAACTGACCTTACCAGCGCAGGTGAGCGAAGGCGCGATTAGCCTGCGCCATCTTGTGGGTGTCTTCCTTCTTTTTGACGACGGAACCCGTGTTATTGTAAGCGTCGATGATCTCGGCAGCGAGCGCGTCGCGCATCGTGATGCCCTTGCGACCACCGGCCGCGGTAACAATCCAGCGCAGCGCGAGGGACTCCTGGCGCTCAAAAGAAATTTCAACCGGCACCTGGTAGGTGGCGCCACCGACGCGGCGGCTCTTCACTTCCAGACGGGGACGCGCGTTTTCGAGCGCACCGAGGAGGAGGTCGACCGGGTTGCCCTTGTCGAGCTTCTCGGAGACTTTTTCAAACGCACCGTAAACGATACGTTCGGCAAGATTCTTCTTGCCGCTCTTCATGATGACATTGACCAGATGCGCCACCAGCGGGCTGTTGTAACGGATATCCGGCTCGACTTGGCGCTTGGTAGCTCTGTGACGGCGTGACATGACTTAAATAGGTTAGGTTGGAAACGGTTTACTTGGCGGCCTTCGGACGTTTGACACCGTATTTGGAACGGCTGCGACGACGCTTCTCCACGCCGGTGGCGTCGAGAGTGCCGCGCACGATGTGGTAACGCACGCCGGGGAGATCCTTCACGCGGCCACCGCGCACGAGCACAATGGAGTGCTCCTGGAGGTTGTGGCCTTCGTCAGGGATGTAGGAAATGACTTCGTTGCCATTCGTGAGACGGACCTTCGCGACCTTACGGATAGCGGAGTTGGGCTTCTTGGGGGTGCGGGTCATGACCTGCACGCACACACCGCGACGGAACGGGTTACCGTCCAAAGCCGGAGACTTTGACTTGGCGGTCACCTGGCGGCGGCCTTTGCGCACGAGTTGGTTGATGGTCGGCATACGAAATTAAGAGTGAAAATTAGGGAAAAGAGGAAAAAGCTACCTGTTGCCAAAAGCTGGGCAAGAACTTTTTGGCGAAAAGTAGCAGTATTCGCGAAACTCGGGATTTAGCCCCGACTCGCGAGAGGGAAACGCGCTGTTCGGTTGAACCGAAAACGCGGGAGAAAAGTGCAGAGCCCGCCAAACTCGACCGGTGCCGCACCGAGTTCAAGCTATAATCCATCATCAGCTTGAAATTTCCGCCAAAAAAAAACGCCCGGCGAGTGAGGCCGGGCGTTAAAACCACATGGAGCTAGGCTCTACATGCAGTTTTTGGCGGGAGGATATGTCATAAAAAGCTTAGGCGATTTACTGACAAGTAGATTCGCGCTTGCAGGCGCCCTTCCCCTCCCTCGCCCAGCCGCAAAAGAAAAGGCCGTGGACCATTATGGTCCACGGCCTTGAAAATCAGGCGTTTGGCGTCCTGGCGATTAGCTCGCCTCGGTGGCCTTGGCTTCCTCGAGCGGGATCTCGGCACCGAAGGGCAGCGTGACCTTGAGCTGCTTGTATTTCGGAAGGCCCGTGCCCGCCGGAATCAAGTGACCCATGATGACGTTCTCCTTAAAGCCGCGGAGCATGTCCACCTTGCCCAGAGTCGAAGCGTCGGTGAGGACGCGGGTCGTCTCTTGGAAGGAGGCCGCAGAGATGAAGCTCTCGGTCTCAAGCGAAGCCTTGGTGATGCCCAGCAGGATGGGCTCAGCCTCGGCCGGCTTGCCGCCTGCTTCATCGAGACGCTTGTTCTCGATGAGGAAGGCCGCACGGTCCACCTGCTCACCCCAGAAGAACTCGCTGTCACCTGGATCGGTGATGCGAACCTTGCGGAGCATCTGGCGGATGATGATTTCGATGTGCTTGTCGTTAATCGTCACACCTTGGAGACGATAAACTTCCTGCACCTGCGAAATCAGGAAGTCGTAGAGCGCGGACGGCCCGAGGATTTCCAGAATTTCGTGCGGATCGGCGGCGCCTTCGGTGAGGTGCTGGCCCTTGTGGACCACATCGCCCGGCTGCACGATGATGTGCTTGCCGGTCGGGATGAGATGCTCCTCTTCCTGGGCGGTCTCGTCGTTTTTGACGACGAGCTTGCGCTTGCCGCGAACGGTGCCTTCGAAGGACACGATGCCATCGATGCGGGACATCTCAGCGGCGTCCTTGGGACGACGGGCTTCGAAGAGCTCGGCCACACGCGGCAGACCGCCGGTGATGTCCTTGGTCTTGGAGGCCTGGCGGGGCGTCTTCGCAAGAAGCGCACCGGGCTGGATGATGTCGCCTTCATTGACCGCGATCTGCGCGCCAACGGGAATCGAATAAGCCGCGAGCGGCTTGTTCTTCGCGTCACGCACTTCGACCTGCGGATTGAGGTCCTCCTTGTGCTCGATGACGACCGTGGCAATGCGGCCCGACGATTCGTCGAGTTCGCGTTTCACAGTGACACCAGGGATCATGTCCTTGAACACGAGCGTGCCGCCCTTTTCGGAGAGCACGGGAATGTTGTAGGGATCCCACTGGGCGAGGACGGCCCCCTTCTCAATCTTCGCGCCGTCGCCGACGTGAAGGAAGGAGCCCACCACAATGTTGTAGGTTTCGATTTCCTTATCCTCGCTGTCGAGGATCTGGATCGTGCCGGTCTTGTTGAGCACAATGGCGGCGCCTTCGGCGGTTTCGACGAGACGGAGGCCCTTGTATTTGACCTTGCCGGCGGCGCGAACGCGGATTTCAGGAGTCTTGAAGCCGCCGGACGCAACGCCACCGATGTGGAAGGTGCGCATGGTGAGCTGCGTGCCGGGTTCGCCGATGGACTGCGCGGCGATGATGCCGACGGAGTCACCGATCTTCGCGACCTTGTTGGTCGCGGGATTGATGCCGTAGGACTTCGCGTCGATGCCCGCGGCGCTGATCGAGGTCAGCGGGGACATGACTTTCACGCGTTCGATGCCGACGTCGTCGATCTTGGAGGCAATTTCCTCGGTGATGAGTTCGCCAGAGCCGACGAGGACTTCGCTCGGATTGATCGGGTTGTGGACGTCGTCGCTGGAGAAGCGGCCGACGAGGCGCTCGCGGAGGCCGACGATTTCGTCGTCACCTTCGAAGATCGCCTTCTTCCACACGCCGTCGCGCGAGCCGCAATCGTCTTCCGCGATGATGACGTCCATCGCCACGTCGCAAAGCTTGCGGGTGAGATAGCCGGCGTCAGCGGTCTTGAGCGCGGTGTCGGCGAGACCCTTGCGGGCGCCGTGGGTGGAGATAAAGTATTCGAGGACGGTGAGGCCTTCGCGGAACGAAGACAGAATCGGGCGCTCGATGATTTCGCCGGAGGGCTTGGCCATCAGGCCGCGGGTGCCGCACAGCTGGCGGACCTGCTGCTTGTTACCACGCGCACCGGAATCCATCATGATGTAGACGGGATTCACCTCGGTCTTGCCTTCGTTGTTTTCGAGCTTGGCGAAAACTTCCTTGGCAATCTTGTCGGTCGTGCCGGTCCACAAATCGATGACCTTGTTCTTCCGCTCGCCCTCGGTGATGATGCCCTTGTTGAACTGGGCTTCGACCTCGGCGATCTTCTTGCGGGTTTCGGCAACGATTTCCTTCTTGGACTCGGGGATGATCATGTCGTCGATACCGATCGAGATGCCCGCCTGGAACGCGGTTTGGAAACCGAGTTCCTTGAGCTTGTCGAGGGTTTCGACGGTGATGGACTCACCGGCGACCTTGTAGGTGTTGAGAATCAAATCGCCCAGCTTGCCCTTCGGCACCGGGAAATTGATGAAGCCGAGATCGGCGGGCCAGATCTGGTTGAAGATCACGCGGCCGACGGTGGAACGCAGGGTGCGGCGCTCCTTGTTGCCGAAGATCGTCTCGCGACCGAAGTCGGGATTCGGGATCTCGACCCAGTCGTGCATCTTGAGCGCATGGTCCGCCTTGGCGTAGAGGACTTCCTGCAGGCCGCTGAGGAGCGGCACGTGGGCGTCCTTCGCCGGCTTCTTGCGGGGCTCGATCGTCAGATAATACGCACCGAGGACGATGTCCTGCGAAGGCGTGAGGATCGGCTTGCCGGAGGAAGGCGAGAAGATGTTGTTCGTCGCCATCATGAGGAGTTTGCACTCCATGATCGCTTCGAGGGACAACGGGACGTGCACGGCCATCTGGTCGCCGTCGAAGTCCGCGTTGTAGGCGGTGCAGACGAGCGGATGGATGCGGATGGCCTCGCCCTCGATGAGGACGGGCTCGAAGGCCTGGATGGACAGACGGTGGAGCGTCGGCGCGCGGTTAAGCAGCACCGGGTGGCCCTTGGTCACTTCCTCGAGGATGTCCCAGACTTCCGGGGACTTCTTCTCGATCATCTTGCGGGCACCGCGGACGGTGTGCACGA
>CAZGJZ010000008.1:0-313217 GCA_964525935.1 uncultured Opitutaceae bacterium
GGACAAGCACACTTTATTTTTCGCTGCGCTTCGCACGCAGCTATAATGTCTCGGCCCAGACTATGAAATGTCCAAACTGCCAAGGTGATCTAGTCGCAGGCGAGGTCTTCTTTAAGAAGAGCATCACGGAGTTCGCGGTGTTCGGCCTTGGATCGGAAGATCTGAGAATGAAGACCGAATCCGGTGAGGAGTTGTTACTTCTCAGCGCTTCGGATCGAAGGGCGGCGCAGTTCTGTCAAGAATGCGGAGTTACCGTGATTGCCACCGAGACAGGCAAACGCTCAGCTGCCCGGAAAGTCTAGGACGATGAAGAAAGAGCCGAACCAGGTGCCAGTGCCAATGTCGCCCTCCGGGCGCCATGGCACATCGTGAACGTTAGCTGAAGAACGATGAATTTCCGGCGCCCACTCGCTACAGCGCTCATCGCGGCCGTTGTTGGTTTGGCTAGTTTTAGCGTTAGCGTTAAGGACGGTGGCAATGCCGACTTCTATTGGAAGCCATTGCTCATGATTTGGTATGCCCTCACCGCAATCGCGCTCGTGCCTTTGAGAAAGAAAGAATCGTTTGCATGGCTCAGAGAACACTGGTGGTTGCAGTTAGTTACTCCCGCTGCTTTACTCGGTATCTCTTTGGTGCTCGCGCGTCTGCACGAGCCGTTTCCCATGGGATCATCGACAGCAAGAGCTAACCAGCCGTCACAGCCAACGTCGCTAACGCGACGTGGCTGAGCTCAAACGTCGGCGGAAGAATCATGAAGCGACTATATCTCATCATCATGTTTGTCCTGTTGTGTGGTGGCACTGCCTTCGCACAGGCAGAGGAGCCTCAGCGGGTTAGCCGGCTCGAGAGCCGCGTTTCCACTCTCGAACAGAAGATCAAAAAGGTCGGCAACCAAGGGTTGGTTCTTATTCTATTTGGAGCGTTCTGCGCGTTGTGGGCGCAGAATTCAGGAAGAAGCGGTTGGCTATGGTTTTTTCTCGGCCTGTTTTTCTCGTTCATCACCGTATTCGTGCTCCTTTGGAAGAACTCCAACGATATCGACCGGAGGCGCATGGCACAGCGGCGATGACCATGAAGAGGAGCTGAAAACGGGTCAGGCTGCGGATAGTGATATCGAGCCGCTTTAAGGTCTCCGATTTTTTCCAAGCGTGGAGGATTGCCTCCGAACCTTGCTCGCGGTGGACTTGCGACCGGTGAACAACGCTAACATCCGCCGCGCTGCTCTCGCAGCCTCATGATCTCCAAATTGCCACGCTGGGTCTGGGTCGGGGCGTGGGTGCTGGCCTTTGCCGCGGGCATGGTCAACGTCGTCGGCCTGCTGGGTTTCGAACATCAGGCGATCACGCACCTGACCGGCACCACCTCCATGCTGGGCGCGGCCCTGGCCTCGCTCGACCTGAACCGCTCCCTCCATTTTGCCGCCATCCTCGGCTCCTTTCTCGCCGGCACGGTCATCAGTGGCTTCATCATCCAGGACAGCACGCTGCAACTTGGCCGCCGCTACGGGGTGGCGCTGTTGCTTGAATCGATCCTGCTCTGCGGCGCGGTCCCGCTGCTCACCCGTGGCCACAGTCTCGGCATCTATTTCGCCTCCTGCGCGTGCGGCCTGCAAAATGCCATGGTGAGCACCTACAGCGGCGCCGTCATCCGCACCACGCATGTTTCCGGGATGTTCACCGATCTCGGCATCTTCCTCGGCCATACCCTGCGGGGACTCGCCGTGGACCAGCGTCGGCTGCGGCTCTGCTTCCTCATCATCTCCGGGTTTCTCGTCGGTGGCATTGCCGGCGCGGTCGCATTCCGCCATCTGCATTATGCCGCCCTGCTCATCCCCGGACTCTTCACCGGCGGTGCCTCCCTGGCGTATGTGCTCTACGGCCTGCGCCAGCGCAAATCCACCGCCACCGCCTAGGCCGGCGCCCGGAGTTTGGCCAGGGCGCGCGGATCAAACGTGAACCGCCACGGCTTCGCCGCCCACACCGGGCCCGCGTAGTCCACGCCGATGCGCGGGGTCGCCCGGATCAGGCTTCGCGGCACCCACACGCCGCGATCCTCAAGGTGCAGCCCCGTAGCCGCCAGAGCTGCGGTCGCGTTCAGCCCACGCCCAATGCCCAGCGCCTTTGTCAGCCGGCCCGGCCCCGTGATGCCATCCACGCCGCGAATCAACACCGCCGCCGGCCAGTCCCGCGGCCCGACCACGAGGTTCAGCATTTCGTGCATGCCGTAGCACAGGTAAACATACCACACCCCGCCGGGCTCATAGAGCACACCCGTGCGTGCGGTCCGTCCCCGCGCCGCATGGCACGCGAGGTCGCGCTCGCCGTCATAAGCCTCCACTTCCGTGATCAGATGGGCCGTGGCGCCGGCCTCGCCGGTGCGCACGAGATATTTTCCCAACAGGTCGCGCGCGTGCGCCACGGTGCTGCGCCGCTGCCACCGCTCCGCCGGGATGATTTGGGACATGACTTTCGCCACAGCCGGTGATTTATGCTCGGCCCTTGTGGATGCAACCCCCGCCCGCGGCCCCAAACGCTCCCTGCTCAGGAAAAACCTGAGCCTCTGCACGTGGGACGGCATCGCGGCCATGCCGTTGTCCATCATGAGCCAGCCGGGCAACGCCGTCGTCGCCGCCATGCTCACGGGCACGTTTGCCCTCTCCACGCGCAGCTACGGTTTCATCACGTCGCTCCCGTTTTGGTTCAACTTCCTGCAGGTCCTGCTCACCCCGCTCCTCGCCCAGAAGCTCTCGGCGCGCGCGCTTTCCATCGCGAGCGTGTGGCTGCACGCCGCCGGCTGGACCGCCCTCGCCATCGCCCTGCCCTTCATCCCGCACGGCGATCCCGGCCGCGGCATCTTCATCGCCATCTTCTCCGTCATCGCCCTCGCGACCGCAATCCAGGGCGTGTCTTGGAACGGCTGGATGCAGGCCGTCGTCCCGCACCGCCTGCGCGGCAAATATTTCGGCCGCCGCAACCGCCTGCTCTATGTCTCGATGCTCGCGTTTCTTTTCACCGTGTCGGTCGTGCTCGGCTGGCTCGACGACTCGCTGCCCGCGTTTCAAGTCCTCTTCGGCGTCGCCATCATGCTGCGCTGCCTGTCGGCCTTCGCCGAGATGAACATGCAGACGAATTCCAGTGCCAAGCCCGCGGTCGCCGAGCCGCACTGGCGCGAACAGGTGCGCACCGTGCGCGCCGATCCGCAGCTGACGCGCTTCATCCTCTTCGCCGCGGTGATGGGTTTTGCGATCAACCTCTTCAGCCCGTTCTACCCGCTCTTCATGTTCAACGAGCTGCACCTGAGTGCCTCGAAGGCCAATCTCATCCTGCTCGTCGGCCCGCTCACCGCCGCCATCGCCTTCCCTGCGTGGGGCCGTCTCCTCGACCGCTACGGCAATATCCCGGTAATGATCGTGTCGCTCTTTGCGTGGCAGATTTCCTACTTCCTCTGGAGCTTCATCCATCCGGGCGACACCTGGCTGCTCGTCATCGTGCTCGCCGCCGGCGGCTTTCTCAGTCCCGGCTACGGCATCGGCGTCTTCGGCCTCCTCCTCAAGCTCACGCCGCCCAACGCCCGCACGATGGGCATGGCGCTCTTCGCCTCGATCTCGTCGCTCGCGACCGCCTTCGGCCCCATCGTCGGCAGCAACCTGCTCGCCTGGGCGCAGGCGCAGGGCTTCCCGTCACTGCTGGTTTTCCACGTCGCCTTCGCCATCACGCCCGTCCTCACGATGATCGTCTGCCTGCTCCTGCGCCACGTGAATGAGGAAAAAGCCTCCAACGTCACCGACGTGGTCGATGGCATGCGCAACGTCCGCACCCTCGCCTCGCTCTTCGGTCTCAATTTTCTGGTCAACCAGATCTTCTATCGCGACGGCTCCGCGCCCGCGAAGCGCCGGAAGTAATGCCTGTCTCCGACCGGCTCATCGTCGTCTCACGCGCCCGGCTCGGCCCGCTCGACCCGGTCCCATCCGGGGCCATTCGCGAAATCCGTGGTCAAATTTTCATCCGCGCCGTCCGGGGGGGGCACTCCCGCGCGCAAATGATGCCACGCATACTTTTCATTTTTGCTCGCACCTCGCAATCGCGTCCCCAAACCCGAACGTCGTGCCGTCTTCCGTGAACCAGTCCGTGAACACACCTGCCGCCCGCAAAGCGGACCTGTTGCGCAGTTTCCGCCTCTGCACGTCGGAGGGTTTCGTCGCGATGCCCATCGTGACCATGTCACTGCCGGTGAACGTTTTTCTGACCTCCCTCGTCACCCGCGGCCTGGATCTGCCGAAGTCCTCCATTGGCCTCATCAGCGCGCTTCCGTTCGTGGGCAATTTTCTCCCCATCTTCGTCGCTCCGCTGCTGGCCCGCTGGCAGCCGCCCAAGACCCTGAGCGTCCTCTTCGCTTCGCTGCATCTCATCTCCTGGCTCGTCCTCGGCGTGATGCTGTCGTGGATCCCGCAGGATGATCCCGAAGCGGCCGCGCACTGGCTCATCGCGTGGTTTTCCCTTTCCAGCATCTGTCTCTCCATCGCCGGCGTATCCTGGAATTCCTGGGTGCAGGAATGGGTGCCAGCGCGGTTGCGCGGCAAGTTCTTCGGTCGCCGCAACCGTCTGCTCCAGGTCTCCACGCTCATCTTCCTGCTCGCGACCGGCTGGGTGCTGGCCCACTGGGAATACTCGATGCTCGCCTTCCAGGGCGTGATCGCCGGGGCCGCGTTGCTGCGCGTTTTCTCGCTCCGCTGGTCGTGGCAGATGCCCACGCGGCCGCACCGCCCGAAGCCCGCCACCGAGCTCAGCCTGCGCGAGCAGTTCACGGTGTTGCTCAAGGCCGACTCGTTTCTGCGCTTCATCGCGTTCGGCGCGATCTGGTCCTTCGCCGCCAACTGCTTCGGTCCCTTTTACCACGTGTTCATGTTTGAGGCGCTGGACTTCTCCGCCTTCGACGTCGGCGTCCTCTCCACGCTCTCCGCCCTCGGCGGCGCGCTGTCGCTGCCCGCGTGGGGCGCCCTGCTCGATCGCTACGGCAACAAGCCCGTCATGGCCTTCTCGCTCATTCTCTGGCAGGGCATGAATTTCCTGTGGTGCTTCATCGTCCCCGCCAATCGTGAGTGGCTCTACCCGCTCTGGATCTGGGGCGGCATGACGAGCGCCGGCTTCGTGCTCGGCCAGTTCACGCTGCTGCTGAAGCTCATTCCGGTCGAGGCCAAGAACATCGCCATCGGCTTCAACCTCGCGATCACGTCGCTCTTCGCCGCCATCGCGCCCATCATCGGTGGCTCGATCCTCGGCTGGTCCCTCACGCGCTGGAACAACTCCATCACGGTTTACCACCTTTGCTTTATCATCCAGCCGGTCATGGCCATCGCGGGCAGCGCGCTCCTGCTCAAGGTCCACGAACCCAGCGCCGGCACGCTCACGATGGTTTTCGGCGCCATGCGCAACATCCGCACGCTCAGCGGCGTGCTCGGCCTCGATTTCTTCGTCAACTACGTGTTCTATCGCCCGACCAAGCGATGAGCGCCACGCCGCACATTTTCACCCTCACGGGCAACCTGCTCGCCGAACGCACGCTCGAATTCACCACGTGGGCGCCCGGTCGCACCCAGCGCGCCACCCGGGAAATTTTCCACACCCGCGGCAAGGGCGTTAACGTCTCCAACCTGCTCACGCGGCTCGGCACGCCCAACACCGCGCTGCTCTTCGCCGGCGGCCCATCCGGCACCGAGAGCGAGGCCTGGCTCCGCGCCCGTGGCATCGCCTATCGCGCCTTCGCCACGCGGGCCGCATCGCGCACGGGCACCGTCATCTGGAGCGACACGCAGGCCGAGACGACTTTCCTCGGTCCCGACGTGGCGCCTGACGCCGACGCCATCCGCGCGTGCGCCGACTTCCTCGACGCCCAGGCCCCCGGCCAGATCCTCGCGCTCTGCGGCAGTTTTCCCGGCTGGGCCGACCCCGGTTTCGATCCGCTCCGCGCCGCGTTCACCCGCTGGCTGCAACGCGGCATCCTCGTCGCCGACGCCTACGGCCCGCCGCTCCACTGGCTCGCCGCCCAACCGCTCGCCCTCGTCAAAATCAACCGCACCGAGTTCGACGCCTTCTTCCCCGCCGGGCAGCGTGATCGTCCGCTCGCCGAGCGCCTGACCGTAGCCGCGCGCCAATGGCCCGTCCGTCACTGGCTTATCACCCAAGGCGCCGACTCCCTCTGGCTCGCCGACGCCGCCAAGGCCGGCCACGCACCGCTCGAACTCACCCCGCCCGTCATTCGCGAAGTCTCCGCGACGGGCTCGGGCGACGTATTCTTCGCCGCGCTGCTGCATGCGCACTACGTCCTCGGCCGTGCGCTGCCCGACGCCGCACGTTACGCCATTCCTTTCGCCGCCGCCAACGCCGCGCACCCCGGGGTCGCCGATTTTGACCTGCCCGACGTCCGCTGATTTTTCCTGCGGCCGCCGGAAAGTAACGGTGAACTTTTCCGTCCGTCTTCGGTCCGTCTAGCCAACGTCCCTATGAATAAAAGAATCGTTTCGATCCTCGCCGTCATTGCCCTGCTCCTCGGCCTTTTTTTCGGCTACCGCGGTTATAAAAACTACCAGGCCCGCACCGAACTCGAGCTCGCCGCCCGGCGCGATGCCACCGAGCGCGACCGCCTCGCCGAGGAAGCCCGCAAAGCCGCGGCCGAAACCGAGGCCCGCCGCCTCGCCGAGCTTCAAACGCAGCGTGAAACCGAGGAGTCCGCCGCGCGCCTCGCGCAACTTCGTGCCGACCAGCTCGCCGCCGCCAAGGCCCGCGAAGCCGCCGAAGAGGAAGCCGCCCGCCTCGCCGCCGATACCGCCCGCCTCGCCGCCGAAAAGGAAGCCGCCCAGGGCGAAGCCCGCCGGCTCGCCGAGTTGCGTGAGCAGGAGTCCGCCGCCGCCGATGCCGCCCGCGCCGCCGCCCTCGCCAAACTCCGCGCCCTGGAGCAGGAGAAACTCGACGCCGCTGATCGCGAGGCCGCCCGCCTTGCCGCGCTTGAGCGCCAGCACGCCCTCGAACTCGCCGCCCTCGCCCGCCGGCTCCCGACCCCCAACGCCCGCATCATTTACCCGGCCGATTTCAAGCCGCGTGACCACCGCAATCTTCGTTCCGCGCAGGAATGGGAAGCCTATCAGAAGTCGGGTGGCACCGAGTCGCCCACGCCCGAGGCAAAATCCGCCGAACCAGCGAAATAAATCCTTGCTTTCACCCCGGTAAAACCGCTTTCTCTGCGGTTTTTATATGAAAGCCACTATCAAAACCCAAGGCCAGCAGTTCACTGTTACCGAGGGAGATATCCTGATCGTTAACCGCTATCCGAATACGGAAGCTGGTGCGACTGTTGAGATTAAGGACGTCCTCGCCGCTGGCGAAGGCGCGACTTTCAAGGTCGGCACCCCGACCCTCGCTGGCGCTTCCGTTTCGGCCAAGATCCTCGAGAATAAGCGCGGTGATAAGGTCATCGTCTTCAAGAAGAAGAAGCGCAAGGGCATGGAACGCAAACGCGGCCACCGCCAGGAGCTTTCAGTCATCAAAATCGAGTCTATCACAGCTTAAGGAGACTATTCGTCATGGCGCATAAAACAGGTCAGTCCACATCCTCTAACGGTCGGTCGAGCAAATCCAAGCGTCTCGGCGTCAAACTTTTCGGCGGCCAGACAGTCCTCGCCGGCGGTATCATCGTTCGCCAGCGCGGCAGCAAGCTGCACGCCGGCAAGAACGTCGGCACCGGCCGCGATTGGACCCTCTTCGCCCTCAAGGACGGCGAAGTGAAGTTCGACAAGGCGCACCGCAAGGTCGCCGTCCTCTAAGGCTCCCCGAGCTTTTTACTTTCAAACGCAGCCCAATTCGGGCTGCGTTTTTTTGTGGGCCGCCTTGCAGCCCACAACCCTCCGAAGCTTCAGCGAAGGAGGGTCGCCCGCGATAAATCCGCTGCCTCACCGTCTGGTTTTCCGCTCATGTCCGACCGTCTCACCGAACTCCGCCGCCAGCGCGCTCTGGTTCAAGACCATGCCGACTGGCTCGACCGTGAGATCGCCGCATGCGTCGCCGCGATGCCAGGCCCGCCAGCCGATGCCTCGCTCCCAACTACCAGCGTGTCCCCGTCGTCCGCTCCTGTGCCGCCCCTTGAGGCCCCGCCCGAGCTGATTTACACGCCTGATCCCGCCGGCACCCGCCAGCAGGTTAAGCGCGGCTGTTTCCTCTATTTCTTCATCGCGCTGGCCCTGCTCAGCGCCGCGCTTTTCACGCTCCTCTACGTGCGCTACCGGGATCGCCCGATGCTTTTCATGGCAAAGGATGAGCCCGCCGCCGGCACCGCGCAGTCCGAGGTCCCGGTCGAAAAATAACCGCGCAGCGTTTCGCGAAAAATTCCGGCGAACCAGTCGCCCGCTCCGCGGTCTAGCGCCGCGAACTTGAGCTCTACCACTCAGTCAACACCCTTGGCGGCTGCGTCGCCATGGACCGAGGTTGCCACGATTTACCGACGCATCTGTATTTTGCGGCTGCGCGGTCAAACCGTTGATTCCGCACATCTGGAATCCATTGCCCTGACCGCCGCGCTCGCCGCCGCGGAAGTCGCTCACGCCTCGCCCGCCGAATTCGAGCAGCGCATGCGCGCCTTGTTTCAAGCCGAGGAAGAGCGCGTTCATTCCGCCGCCGTCCTCGCCGAACTCCTCGTGCCCTTGATCGCGGAACGCCTCGGCCCGGCGGTTGCACCCGCCCGTCGTGCGCCCGTCCCGGCGGCGCGTCCGCCCGCCATGAGCCCCGCGCCCACCGCCTCCGAGCCTGCCGCCATCGCCGACCTCATCGAAGGCATGCTCGACCAGCAACGCACCGCCCCTCGGCGGTGACCCTCACTTCACGCTTCAGCGCCCACGTCAGACAACCCTCAGCCCTCCCTACCATGACCACAGCTACGATTGAAAAGACCCTCGTTACCGGCGCGCAGCCCACCTCGCCCACGCTCAGTGGCAACTCGCGTCCGCCGGGTTCGCCCGCCAAGTCCAAGATCATCCTCGTCGGCTTCGATCTCGGCACCAACAAGTCCTGCCTCCTTGCCGGCGCCCCCGGCACGTCTGATATCACCGTCAGCAAGGTCGTTCCGACCTGCGTCGGCTATGTGAAGGAAGGCATCGTTGACGGCATCATCGCCGGCAATGCCAGCATCCTCTACGGCGAAGACGCGCTGCAAAACAAACTCCACGTTGAACTCATCACGCCCGTCCACGAGGGGGTCATCACCCACCCCGAGGCGACGCGCGATTTCCTCCGCCACATCCGCGCGCTCGCCGACCCGACCGGCAACGCCGAGATCCGCGCCGTCATCGGCGTCCCCGCCAACGCCGATGAGGCCGCCCGCGAGGACATCCGCCGCTGCGCGCACGGCGTGTTCGACCGCGTGTTGCTCATTCCCGAGCCCTTCCTCGCCGCCCTCGGTTACCGGGATAATTCCCGTCTCGGTCAGCCCGGCTATATCGATCCCGTCATCAACTCGCTCTTCGTCGACATCGGCGGTGGCACGAGCGACCTCTGCCTTGTCCAGGGCTATTTTCCGACCAGCGAGGACCAGATCAGCATTCCCTTCGCCGGCGATGCCATCGACCAGCTCATGGAGCAGGAACTCGCCCGCACCTATCCCAACAACGGCCTCTCCCGCCACAAGGTGCGCGAGATCAAGGAAACCCATGGCTATGTCGGACCTTCCCGCCGCCCCATGGACGTCAAGGTCGTGCTCGGCGGCAAAGCCCATACGCTCGAACTCGCCGACGTCATCGGTCGCGCGTGCAACACCCTCGTCGATAAAATCTATCCGGCGCTTACGACGTTGATCAGCCGCGCGTCCTCCGACTCCGTCGTCGTGCTGCTTCAAAACATCATCGTCACCGGCGGCGGCTCCCAGCTCAAGGGCATCGACGCCGTCATCCAAAAACGTCTCACCGACGACGGCTACGAGTCGCCCAAGGTCCGCCTCGCCGGCCAGGATTTCAAACGCTACGTCGCCATCGGCGCCCTCAAGGCCGCCCGCGCCGCCCGCGAAAATCAATGGCAGGTCCTGCTGGGCTGAGCAACCAGCTTCAAACCTATAGGACTTATATGTCCTATAGGTCCCATCAGCCTCAGCTTACCGCCGGATAACTGCCCATCCACTTCACCATCGGGCAGTCTTTGCGCAATTCCGTGAGCGCCTCCTTCATCGAGGCGTCCTCGTAGTGCCCGGTCACATCGATGAAGAAATAGTAATCCCACGGCCGCTTCTTGCTCGGGCGCGACTCGATCTTCGAGAGATTGATGCCGCGTTCCGCCAGCGGCATGAGCATCTTGAGCAAGGAGCCCGAGTGCGAAGCCGCTTCGTCGCCGAGCGACACCAGGAAACTCGTCAGATCCTTGCCCCCGCCGACCGGGCCCGACGCCTGCCGGCCGAGCACAAAGAAGCGCGTGGTGTTATCCGCCTTGTCCTGGATGTTTTTTACCAAGACCGGCACGCCGTAAAACTGCGCCGCGAGTTCGCTCGCGACCGCCGCCGCACCGGGCTCGTCCTTGGCGATCTGCACCGCGCGCGACGTGCTCGGCGCATCGATCAGTTGCGCATGCGGCAAATGCCGCTGCAGCCAGTGCCGGCACTGCGCCAGCGCCTGGTCCTTGGAATAAACCTTGGTGATCTGCTCGAGGGGCACCTTCGAGATCAGCGCATGCGTGATCTCCATGTAAATCTGCGCGACGATCTTCAGGTCGCTCTCGACAAAACTGTCCAGCGTCTCGCGCACGGAGCCCTCGGTGGAGTTCTCGATCGGGATGACGGCGTAGTCGATCTCACCCTTCTCCACCGCGGTAAAGATATCGCTGATCGTCGCCATCGCGTGGTAATCCACGCTGGCGCCAAATTTCTTCATCGCCGCCGCATGCGTGTTGCTCGCCTCCGGCCCGAGGTAGGCGATGAGCATCGGCTTCTCGAGCGCGATGGCCGCCGACATGATTTCGCGGTAAATCGCCTTCAGCGCATCGTGCTTGATCGGGCCCTTGTTTTGGCCGGTCACCTTGCGGAAAACCGCATCCTCGCGCTCGGCCACGTAAATCTGTCCGCCCTGGCTGCGCTTCACCTTGCCGATCTCGGCCGCCAGCGCGAGGCGCTCGTTGAGCAGCTCCACGAGTTGCTTGTCGATCCGGTCGATTTTTTCGCGAATGGGTCCGAGGTCCATGGTCAGTTCGTGGTCGTTTGGTCACCTTCCTGCGGCGGAGCGTCGTGTTCGGTCGCCGTGTGATCCACGGTCACGGCCTCAAGATTCGGCGTCTCACCTTCGCCCTGTTCGAGCGGCAGGCCCATCTCCTGGTCGGCCGGCGGCTTCGCA
Organism: uncultured Opitutaceae bacterium; assembly: GCA_964525935.1. Classification (GTDB taxonomy): domain Bacteria; phylum Verrucomicrobiota; class Verrucomicrobiia; order Opitutales; family Opitutaceae; genus UBA2377. Next base: position 11,354 of record CAZGJZ010000008.1, read on the forward strand.
TCCGTGGTGGACTGCAGCCACTGGTCGATCTGGCGGTTCGACAGCACGTCGGACGCCGGCAATTCGTCGAGCGACTTGATGCCGACAAATTCCAAGAACTGGTCCGTCGTCCCGTATTGAATCGGCCGGCCCGGCAAATCCGCCCGGCCCACGATATAAATCAGCTCGCGCTCCAGCAGCTTGTTGACGCCGGCCTCGGCGGACACACCGCGAATCGTCTCGATCTCGGTGCGCGTGACCGGTTGGCGGTAGGCCACGATCGCGAGGGTTTCGACGGAAGATTGGCTCAACTTCAGCGGCGGTGGATCATTCCGCAGAATCCGCACCCAGCGGGCATACTGTGGGTGCGTCACCAGCCGGTAGCCGTTGTTGCCCTCGATGAGCAGCAGGCCGTCGCTGGCCGCGCGAAACTCGGCCGCGATCTCGTCCATGGCCTCGCGGATCTGCGTGGCCGTGATCAGCGATGGCACGTCCGCATAAAGTTCCGGGTCGGCCGCGGGCTCCGCGATGAGCTCCGTCGCTTCGCCTGCCTCCGCCGCGGGCACGGGTGCCGGCACCGCCGCCGCTTCACCCGTGGGCGCATCGCCGGCGGGCACTTCCGCCACGCCTTCGGTATCGGACACGAGCGGCAGGGTCGCCTGTTCGTGGAAACGCGTGAATGCGGTCTGGATGTCCTTGATGGCGAGCGGCTGGCTCGACGAAAAGAGCAACGCCTTGAGCACTTTTTTCAGGTTGAATGCCATGCGGTAAAGTTGCCTCGAATGAATGCGCCGGCTCCGACCCTAAGCAATCACGAAAACGCCCGCCGCCGTTTGTGACCCATTCGGTGACATTCCCCAGGCCGCATAGCTACAAAGTGGCACAGAAAAATCTCCAGCGAATTTACTCCCAATGCGTCCACTTGTCCGCCGTGGGCTTGGCCAACCTGTCTTGGACTTCCTGCCGTTTCGTTCGCTTCCAGATTTAGTCCATGATTTGTCATACCCGACATGCGTCTTGCCCGTCTGCGCGCGCTCTGGTTCGCTGCCGTCCGCCCATGAATTCCTCACCCTCTGACCGTTCCCTGCGTCCCCACTCCGCTGTCGTTGTCGATGGCAACGACCGCGCCCCGGCCCGTTCCATGCTGCGCGCCGTCGGCTTCACCGACGAGGATTTCAAGAAGCCCCAGATCGCCGTCGCCTCGTCCGCCAGCAACATGACGCCCTGCAACGTCCACCTCGGCGATCTCAGCGAGCACGCGCAGAAGGGCATCAATGCCGCCGGCGGCAAGGCCGTCTATTTCAACACCATCACCGTCACCGACGGCATCAGCATGGGCACGCAGGGCATGCGCTACTCCCTCGTCTCCCGCGATGTCATCGCCGACTCGATCGAGACCGCCGTCGCGGCCGAGGGTTTCGACGGTCTCGTCGCCATCGGTGGCTGCGACAAAAACATGCCCGGTTGCATGATGGCCATCGCCCGCCTCAACCGCCCCGCCGTCTTCATCTACGGCGGTAGCATCCTCCCGGGCTTCGCCGCTTCCGACTGCGACCACAAGAAGCCTCTCGACATCGTTTCCGTCTTCGAAGCCGTCGGCAAACACGCCAAGGGCGAACTCGACGACGCCGGTCTGCGCGACGTCGAGGCCAGCGCCATCCCCGGTCCCGGTTCCTGCGGCGGCATGTATACCGCCAATACCATGGCCACCTGCATCGAGGCCCTCGGCATGAGCCTGCCCAACAGCAGCGCCCAACTCGCCGTCGGCAAGGAGAAGCGCGAGGACTGCGAGCGCGCCGGTGCCGCCGTCATGGCCATGCTCAAAAAGGGCATCAAGCCCCGCGACATCCTCACGCGCCAGGCTTTCGAAAACGCCATCACCGTCTGTCTCGCGCTCGGTGGTTCGACCAACCTCATCCTCCACCTCCTCGCCATTGCGCACTGCGCCGAGGTCCCGCTCACGCTCGAGGATTTCAAGACCATCGGCGACCGCGTCCCGCTCCTCGCCGACGTGAAGCCCTTCGGCAAATACGGCATGGCCCACCTCATCCGCATCGGCGGCATCCGCCCGATGATGAAGGTCCTGCTCGACCGCGGCCTGCTCCACGGCAACTGCCTCACCGTCTCCGGCGAAACCGTTGCCGAGTCGCTCAAGGACGTTCAGCCCTACCCGTCCTACCCCGACCAGCAGGACGTCATCCGTCCTTGGGACCAGCCCATCAAGAAGGACACCCACCTCCGCGTCCTCAAGGGCAACCTCGCTCCCGGCGGCGCCGTCGGCAAAATCACCGGCAAGGAAGGGCTCTACTTCAAGGGTCCCGCCAAGGTTTACGAAGGCGAGGAAGACGCGCTCAAGGGCGTGCTCCGCGGCGATGTCGTCAAGGGCGACGTCGTCGTCATCCGCAACGAAGGCCCCGTCGGCGGCCCCGGCATGCGTGAAATGCTTTCGCCCACCAGCGCCATCGCCGGTCGCGGCCTCATCAAGGACGTCGCCCTCATCACCGACGGCCGCTTCTCCGGTGGCTCGCACGGTTTCGACGTCGGCCACATCACGCCCGAAGCCGCCAAGGGCGGTCCCATCGGGATCGTGAAGAATGGCGACCTGATCGAAATCGACGCCGTCAAAAACACGATGAGCCTCCTCATCCCGGAAGCCGACTACGCCGCCCGTATGAAGGCTTACCAGCCGCGTCCGCCGCGCGAAACCCGCGGCGTCCTCGCCAAATACGCCAAGCTCGTTGCCACCGCCTCCGAAGGCGCGGTCACCGACAAGAATCTCTAAGCGATCTTTTCACCCATCCCCCCATGACCTGGTCCCGTTTCAAATCCCACTTCTGCCACAACGCTGATCTCGGCGTCTCCGTCGACGTTTCCCGCATCCCGTTTCCCGACGAGTTTCTCGCCACGATGGCGCCGCGGATGCAGCAAGCCTTCACCGACATGGCCGCCCTCGAAAAAGGCGCCATCGCCAATCCCGACGAGCAACGCATGGTCGGCCACTACTGGCTCCGTGCCCCGCAGCTCGCGCCCACGACAGAACTCGCCGCGGAAATCACCTCGACGCTCGCCGCCATCAAGGATTTCGCCGCCAAGGTCCACTCCGGCGCCGTCGCCGGCCCCAAGGGTAAATTCAAAAATCTCCTCGTCATCGGCATCGGCGGCTCCGCCCTCGGTCCGCAGTTCGTGAGCCACGCCCTGGGCAATCCGCGCAAGGACAAGCTCGCCGTCGCCTTCTTCGACAACACCGACCCCGACGGCATCGACTACGTCCTCGCCGGCCTCCGCGGCCAGCTCGCCAAGACCCTCGTCGTCGTCATCTCCAAATCCGGTGGCACGGCCGAAACCCGCAACGGCATGCTCGAAGCCATCGCCGCGTTCAAAGCCGCCGGCCTCGATCACGCCAAACACTTCGTCGCCGTCACCGGCGCCGGCTCCAAGCTCGACGCCACTGCCACGAGCGAAGGCTGGCTTGCCCGTTTTCCGATGTGGGACTGGGTCGGCGGCCGCACTTCGGAACTCTGCGCCGTCGGCCTCCTGCCCGCCGCCCTCCAAGGTCTCGATATCCAGGCCATGCTCGACGGCGCCGCCGAGATGGATGTCGTGACGCGCCAGTCCAACACCGCGCAAAACCCCGCCGCGCTCCTCGCGCTCATGTGGTATTTCTCCACCGACGGCCGCGGCGCGAAGGACATGGTCGTGCTTCCCTACAAGGACCGCCTCCTCCTCTTTTCCCGCTACCTCCAGCAACTCGTCATGGAGTCGCTCGGCAAGGAGCACGATCTCAAGGGCAACGTCGTCAACCAGGGCATCGCCGTTTACGGCAACAAGGGTTCAACCGACCAGCACGCCTATGTGCAGCAGCTCCGCGACGGCGTGAACAATTTCTTCATCACCTTCATCGAGGTGCTCAAGGATCGCGACGCCAAGACTTCCCTCGAGGTCGAACCCGGCATCACCGCCGGCGACTACCTGCAGGGCTTCTACCTCGGCACGCGCGACGCCCTCAGCGAGAAGGACCGGCACTCGATCACGATCACCGTCCCCGACATTTCGCCGCGCACGCTTGGCCTGCTGATCGCCCTCTACGAGCGCGTCGTCGGCCTCTACGCCTCGCTCGTCGGCATCAACGCTTACCACCAGCCCGGCGTCGAAGCCGGCAAGAAAGCGGCCGGCGGTGTCATCGCCTTGAAGCTCAAAATCTCGGCCGCACTCCGTGGCGCGCCCGGCAAGTTCTTCACCGCCGAGGAACTCTCCGCCGTCCTCGGCGATACTGCCGGCGCCCAGACCGAACTCGTCTTCAAGATTCTTGAGCACCTCGCCGCCAACAAAAGCAGCGGCGTGAAAAAGCGCGCGCGCACTCCGTGGCACCTCTCACGCTACGGCCTGCCTGCGTAACATAAAAATCGTTCTCGTTCTCATTCTCCTGATCATTCTCTCCTAAACCACTCTCACCCTCCGCAAAAACTGAGAAAACGAGAACGATTAGGAGAACGAGAGCGAATCGCCCCTCAACCCCACTGCGTCCCCCCACCGCCGTGAAAAAACTACCCCTGATCCTCGGTTTGCTCGCTGTCGCCGGCATCGTCGCGTCGGCCGCGCTTTATCTCCGCGCCGCTCGCGCGCGCCAGTTCCACGCCGAACAGCTCGCGCAAGCCCACGCCCGCGTCGCTGCGCTTGAGCTCAAGGCGGTCGGACTCACGACGCAAAACACCGCCCTGCAAACGCAGGTCTCCGAACTCGACACCAGTTTGGGCGAGACCAAAACCCGGCTCACCGTCACCGAGGCGCGCAACGTCCAGCTCACCCGCGACGCGGCCGAGGCCAAACGCGAACTCCTGGCCCGCACCGCCCAAGCCGACGCTGCCCAACGCGAGATCGCCAGCCTCCAGCGCGACCTCGCCGCCGCCCGAGCGTCCGTTGCCGTCGCCTCGCCCGCGCCCGCTCCGGTTTCAGTTCCCGCCGCCCTGCCGACCGCCATCCTCACGACGCACCGCAGTCGCAGCGCCTCCATTGCGAGCGTCGGCCCTTCGAATGCCTTTGTCGTCCTCAACTACGGTGCCGCCCAAGGCGCGCTCCCCGCGCAGCAATTGCTCATCCGCCATGGAACCGATGTGGTCGCCCGGGTTCTCATCAGCGATGTCCGCGAGCACCACTCCATCGCCCAAGTGCGCCCCGATTCACTGCGAGGCGCCTTGCATAAAGGCGATTTGGCCGTATTAACCGACTGATCATTTTTCATATGAAACCCGTTACCAAACCCGTTCTCGGACTTCTGTTGCTGATTCTGGGCGTTCTCTTCACCGGCTGCACCACGCGCAGCAGCAAGGATTCCTCCATTCCGTGGAGCCGTCCCGCTGACTGGGAAGGCCAGATCCCCGGCCTCTCGCAAGGTCAGGGTCGCTAACCCCAATCCCGCCCTCTCTGCAAATCCGGCCTCACGGCCGGATTTTTTGTGTCCGGAAAGCAGGGCGCGATTGCTGCTCCGCCCCGGCGCCGAGGCGCTCAGACGATCGCAATCACTCTGATTTCTTCCGTGTCTTCCGCGCATCCGTGCCTAGCATTTTATCAATCGTTTGATCCAAGCGCGTCCTTGTCCTTCCATGTCAGCCCCTGAAACCAACTCCTCGCTGACGCCGCAGCCCGGCCACCTCTACGTCGTCGCCACGCCCATCGGCAACCTCGCCGATCTCACCGAGCGCGCCCGCGCCATCCTCGGCGCCGTCGATCTCGTCGCCTGCGAAGACACCCGCACGACCGGTGGCATGCTCACACGTCTCGGCCTGCACAAGGAACTCACGTCGTATCACGACCACAACGAAACCGAAGCCGCCGACCGTCTCGCCGACCAACTCGCCGCGGGCAAATCCATCGCGCTCGTCAGCGATGCCGGCACGCCGGCGCTCAGTGATCCCGGTTTCCGTCTCGTTCGCGCCTGCCGTCGCCGCGGCCTCCCGGTCGTGCCCGTGCCCGGGGCCAGCGCGCTCACCGCGGTCCTCAGCGCCAGCGGACTGCCCACCAACGGCTTTCTCTTCGTGGGCTTCCTTCCCGCCAAGACCGCCGCCCGCACCGCCTTCCTGGAAAAATACCGCGACTTCGACTACACGCTGGCGCTCTACGAAAGCTGCCATCGCATCGACAAATTCGCCGACGAAATCCTCGCCGTGCTGGGCCCGGCCCGCGTCGTCTGCATCGCCAAGGAACTGACTAAAATCCACGAGACCTTCCTCATCGGCCCGGCCGCCGACGTCCACGCACGCCTCGCCAAGCTGAGCCTCAAGGGCGAATTCGTCGTGCTCATCGCCCCGGCGGATTACACCCTGTGAACGTCGAAACTCCGCGCTCCTCGCCCGCCTCGGCTGCCTCCGTGCCACCGGCTGGCGAGCGGTCCCGTGTGCTGGAGCTCGACGGTCTGCGCGGCATTGCGATCGGCGCGGTGCTGTTGATGCATGATTTTGTGCGCGTCCCGATCCCCGCGCCGAACCGGATCGAGTCGTTTTTCCAGACCGCCCTGAGCGCCTCGTATGCGGGCGTTGATTTATTCTTCGTGCTTTCCGGTTTTCTCATCGGCGGCATCCTGCTTCAGGCCCGCACCGCGCAGAATTACTACCGGGCCTTCTATGTCCGGCGCTATTTCCGCATTATCCCACTCTATGGGGTGCTGCTCGCGACCGCACTGTTGTTTCCCCTGATCTTCCCGCGCATCGATGCCGTCAACGGCGGCCACCTGTTCGCGCCGCAAGGCGTGCCCCTGTGGACGTATTTCGTCTTCCTCCAAAACGTCGCCATGAGCCTCGCGCCGGGTATCGGGTGTTTCTGGCTCGTGGTCACCTGGTCACTCGCCATCGAGGAGCAGTTCTATCTTTGCATGCCCGTCGCGGTGCGTCGCCTTGAACCGCAGCGCCTCCTCGCGCTGGCGGTCTTCCTCATCCTGCTGGCCCCGTTCCTGCGGCTTACGCTGCTTGAATTTTCGCCCCAGGCCGGGGTGGCTGCGGTATTTCTCCCTGTCTGCCGGATGGATGCTTTGTTGCTGGGCGTAGCCGCCGCATGCCTCATGCGCGACCCGGTCGCGCGTGCCTGGCTCCAGACTCATCGAGCACTCCTCGTCGCCGCTGCGGCTGGCCTCGGCTTGTTGTTTATCGCGCTGTCGGCCGGCAATTATGGCTTCATTTCCTGGGTCGTGACGCCGTTCGGCTACAGTGCCATCGGCCTTCTCTGTTTCGTGCTGTTGCTGCTCTCGGTTCAAACCAACGACGGGCCCTGGTCGCGTTTTCTCCGCCTCCGCTGGCTGCGCGCGCTTGGGATCGTGTCGTATTTCACCTACCTGTTTCACCAGCCCGTGCTCTACACCCTGCATGCCCTCTGCCGAAACCAAGCGCCGCGGCATGCGGACGTTGCCGACTATGGCCTCACCGGCCTTGCGCTCGCGCTGACGCTGATCCTCGCGGCGATATCATGGCGTTGGTTTGAACGACCGCTGATAGAGCGTGGACGCCGCACTCGCTTCACGTCGCCGGCCGAAATCTAAAGCCGCCACGACCCCGCGTTCGCGGAGAGCGCACTTTGGGCCGTCATCGTCACGAGAATCTTCACCGTCATGCGGATTTACCGCTCTTGCCAAGGTCAGCACTGCGAGCTTTGTGGCGACACTCCCGATCCGCCCGCCGCCTCCGCCAGCTCGTCCAAATCCTGCGACGGCCGCTGACCCGCGCCGGTTCGCTGCGCGTCATTTGCAGGATTGTCAGGCGCCCGCCACCACCGCAGCGTGCGGTATGCGCACGGTCGCCATCGTCGACATCGGGAGCAATTCCATCAAAGTCTTGGTCGCTGGTCGCGACCCGGCGGGGCGGCTTGTCACGGCGAAGAGCAAGTCGATCGACGCGCGCATTAGCGCCGGCATCAGTCAATCCACCCCGCGCCTGAGCGATGAAGGCATGGACCGCGGCCTGGCCGCCATCCACGAATTGCTCGCCGAGGCTGCCCCGCACTCGCCCGAACGCGCCGTCATGGTCGCCACGAGCGCCGTGCGCGATGCCGCCAATGGCCGCGACTTCACCGACCGCATTCGCCGCGAGACCGGCTGCGACGTGCGCATTCTCAGTGGTGCCGAGGAAGCCGGCGCCATCGGGCTCGGCCTAACCTGCGATCCCGCCCTCGCCGACCTGCAAAACTTCTACGTCTTCGATCTCGGTGGCGGCAGCCTGGAATGTCTCGCCTTCGACCAGCGTCACGTCGCCCAAGGCGTCAGCCTCCAACTCGGCTGCGTGCGCCTCACCGAGAAATTTGTGCCCGACGCTGCGGCCCCGTTTTCCATCGAAAGTCGCGCGCAGCTCATGGCGCACGTCAAATCCACGCTGGCTTCGGGTGGTTTCCGCTTTGATCTGCCGCTGGCCACAAGTATCGCCACCGGCGGCACCGCGGTCGCCGTGCGTGCCATTCAGGCGGCCCGTAGAAACAAATCCCTGGATGATGTCTCCTCGCTTATCACCATCCGGCAATTGAACGACCTCCTCGACCAGGTCGCCGCCCTGCCGCTCGAAAAGCGCAAACTCATCCCCGGCCTGCCCGCCGCCCGCGCCGATGTGTTTCCCGCCGCCCTCGCGACGCTGATCGCCGTGGCCGACGCCGGCGGCATCACGTCCTTCCGGCATTCGTTCTACAATCTGCGCTACGGCCTCGCGCTGCAGGCGCTGAATAATTTGTAGGCGCCACGCCTCAGCTCACCGTCACGACCTGCGCGGCAGTCGTTACCGGAAAACTGATGCGTCCGACATAGTCTTCTTTCGCCGGGAGTCCGTCCTGCGTATAGGAATTGTGCGGCACCAACGGGTAATCGAGCAACGCCCCCGCCGGCAGCCGCCAGGTCAGCCCACGCCACGCTAGGGCGCGGGTCGGGCGCGGACAACCCATCGCGTGGATTAGCACCGTCGGATCGATTTTTTCCTCCGTCTCATCCATCCGGATCACCTCGCCGCTGCGGAATGCGAGCAACACCGCGAATTCAAATGTCCGCTTCATGCCGAGGACGACGGTTGACTGCACGAGCCGAGCCGATAGCTCGACGCCGCCTTCGCCGAGCGCGAGCGTCACCCGCACTTCGTCATCGCCGTAAAAAAACGCCACCTCCGCCGCCGTGGGACTCGCATTCACACACCGCGCCCGATCCGGCAGGTAAGCCCGGCCGCCATTGGTGCGGCGCACCGTGGAAAACCGCGGCATGAACTTGCTGCCGCCGGTGCCGGCCAGATAGCCCGCCTCCCGGTGCCACAGTTCGACGTAGTTCTGCATATCGAGCACGAAGCGGCTGGGATGCTCCGGCACGACCTGCCAGCCAAGGTAACCGCGCCACGCACCGTGCACGAGCCGCGCCGCTGGCAGCGTCGCCGGCGCTTGCAGCCGGATCGCCGGTGGCTGGCTGCTCGGGTTGAAGACAAACTCCGCAAAGGAGCCAAAAAACGCGAAGGCCTGCGCGCCGTTGTCGTGCACGCCGGTTTCATTGAGATAGCTGCGTCCCATCCGCAGCCGGGCCACCACGATCTCCCGGCCCTCGGCGGAGCCCAGGAATCCGGGCGCGAGAAACAGGAACGGCATGCGGTGATAACGCATGCGCACGTCCAGCGTCACCGCCGTCGACCCGTCCGGCAAACTGGAGAAATCATAGAACCCCAGGAAACGCCCGATGCTCGCCCGCGCCGCCTCGTCGCCTGACAGCTCGGCGTAGACCGACACTGCCTGCGCCGTGACGAGCGAATAGCCCACCACGATCCCATGTCCTTCCGGCCAGTAGCCATCCGCGTGTTGGAACGGCAGCACGCAGCGGGCGAAAAAATCCCGCGCATAATCCGTCCAGTCGCTGCGTCCAAAATGCCTGCCGGCCCGGTAAAACAACAGGCCGTGCCACGTGTCGTGGTTGCCCACGAATTCCTTCGGGGTTTCCCGGTAGCGCTCGACGAAGCGACGGTGCAGCACGTCCACCGCGCCCGTCACGGCCGCCGCCAACCGCGCGCGCAATTCCGCGCTCCCCAGATCATGTCGCTCCATCACCTCGAGCGAGCACAGCAGGTAATAATTCAGCCATTCGCCCACATGCCGGCCCCATTCCCGGCCGCGCGAATAGTGCGGGGTGTGAAACTCCGCGTCCGTGATCGCCAGCGCATACTCGATGTTGCGCAATGCGAGTTCCAGGTAACGCGCCCGCGTTGGCGCATCACAGCCGGGCACTTCGCCGGTGCCGAGCAGCAGAAAGGTGTAATGGCTGAACTGGTTGTAATACGACGGTCCCTGCGCGGTCGGCCAGTCGCGCAGGTCGAGGTCCATGCTCCCGGATGATCCAAAATGCGGGGCAAGCAACCGCGCCCAATCGATGAGCAGGTCTGAGGCGGCTTGACGCAACGTTGTCTGATCAAGGGCGGAGACGGAACCGGATGAGGATCCAGCAAGGGGTGCGGTCATGGGGAGCGTGGATGCCACGCTGGCCATTGGCAGACCGGCCGCAAGGATGGAGGCGTGCTTGAGAAATGTCCGACGGGGATAGTGGCGCACGTTACCTATGACGCATCAACCGCCGCGACGGGCTATCGTCTTCTTCACCGCGGACGCAGCTGTGCCGCCGGGTCAAACTCCGGCTGATATTTGGGTGCGGCCACGATCGTCGACGCCACGGGGGAGTCTTTCGCTTGGGACACGCGCAGGCCCGCCACGGCGGTGGCGGTGGCGAGCAGAGCAATCTTCTTCAGGAAACTTCGACGATCTTGGCAGGGCACGCGGGCAAGACGGACGAAAAATCCCGCATGGCTACGCAGATTTGTGACATGACCCACCTTATAAGCTGCGCCGCAGGCCTGCGTATATTTCCTTCAACCGTAACAAGCTTTCGTCGATCACCAATCTGCCTTGGTCAATCTCCGCGCTCGATCGGCAACTCAGTGGAACCCCGTTTTAAACTTGGCGTGCTTGGGCGCTTTGACGGCTTTGGTTTTCCGCAGGACGGTCATCATCTTCAAGAAATCCGCCGGTAGTGGCGCCCGCAGGTCGATGGTTTTGTTCGTGATCGGATGCCGGAAAACCAGGTGTTCGGCATGCAGCATCACGCGCGGCGGCTGCGATTTCAGGCGCGGCTCCGGTTTCCAGCCGTAAACCTCATCGCCGAGCAAAATGTGGCCGAGCGCCTTGAGGTGCACGCGGATCTGGTGGGTGCGGCCGGTATGGATCGTGCAGCGCACCAACGCGGCAAGATCGCCAAACTTTTCCTCCACCTGCCAGTCAGTGTGTGCATCCTTGCCCCCTTGCGCGGCATCGATCACGGCCATTTTATGGCGGTGCTGCTTGTTGCGACCGATGGCTTTTTGCATCGAGCCACTCATGAGCTCCGGCACGCCGGTGACGAGCGCCACATATTCCTTCTGCAGGGAGCGCTCGGAAAACTGCTCCGCGAGGCCGCGGTGCGCCTTGTCGCTCTTGGCCACGAGAATGATGCCCGAGGTCTCGCGGTCGAGCCGGTGCACGATACCCGGCCGCTCCACGCCACCGACCCCGCTCAGGCTTCCCTTGCAGTGCGCCAGCAACGCGTGAACGAGCGTATCCTCCCCGGTGCCGGCGCCGGGATGCACGATCATGCCGGCGGTCTTGTTTACCGCCAGCAGGTGTTTGTCCTCGAAAAGCACATCGAGTGGGATGGCGACCGCCTTCAATTCCGCCGGCTTGATGTCCGGCATGGTGAACGAAATCTCGTCGCCCCCCGTGACCGCATGGTCGCGCTTGATGGCCTTGCCCCCCAACATCACAAGCCCGGCATCAAACGCCCGCTGCAAGGCCACGCGGCTATGCTCGGGAAAACCGTGCGCCAGGGCCTTGTCGGCGCGAATTCGCTTCACGCCGGGCGCGATAAGATAGGTTTCCGAGGACATGCGGCCTACGCTGCGGCCAGTCGGTCAATCTCCGCAATCATTCTCTGGCGCGTCTCCGCCGGCACCGCCGCCACCGCCCAGCCGTTGCGCGCCACCTGCGCGAGTTCGGCGCAGGTGAAATTCAGCCCGGCTGCGAGCGCGGCGTATTCGTCATTCACCGTGTTGGCAAAACAGAGCGGATCGTCGGTGCTCACCGTGCAGCGCACCCCGGCCTGCATCAGCCGCCGGATCGGGTGCGAAGCCAGATCGCGCACCACGCGCAGGCGGACATTGCTGATCGGACAGACGTCAAACGTCACGCCGCGCTCCGCCGCGAGTTTCACCACGACCGGATCCTCGATGGCGCGCACCCCGTGCTGGATGCGCGTCACGCCAAGCTGCTCGATGGCCTCGCGCACCCGGGCCGGGCCGTCGAATTCGCCGGCGTGGCATTTGGTGACCTTGCCGGCCGCCCGCAACCGCGCCCACACCGCCGCCGTGTCCGGCTCGGTCGGCATCTGTTCAAAGCCGTGCAGGTCCACGCCGGCGAGGCCGTCCCACGTGTGCAACTGGTCGATCGTCGGGCGCAGGTCGCCGCTGATATCGCTGCGCAGCATGCCGGTGAACACGCGCACCTCGAGACCGGCTGGCGCCGCCGAACGGATTGCGGCGATGATCTCCGGTCCCGGCGTGTTGATGAATTTCGTGACTGGCAGGTGAAAACTCGTCTCCACGTAGCGCACGTTTTGCGCCGCGTGCTTGGCGAACATCACCTTGCACGCCTCGTGATAGCGTTCCGGCGAGACAAACCACGGCAGCGCATTCTCCAGCAGGATGCGTTCGAAATCGGGAAACGTCGCGTAGCGGTAATCTGCGCGGCGGAAAGGTGGATTCGCCGGATACTGCCCGGGCTGCCACGCGTGCAGCAGTTCGTAAGGCAACGCGCCCTCGACATGCAGGTGCGTCTCCGTCTTCGGCAGCGCCTGAATGAAATGGGCAAGATCAGCCATGATCGGAATGTCCGGAGCGCCCTTTGCGCAACATGACTCGCGTCATTTCTTCCCCAGCAGGTATTCCGGATTCAGCTTGTGCAGCGACTTCGGCACGAACCAGCCGTCCTTGCGGATGAGTTTGCCGTCGAACCAGATTTCGCCGCCGCCGTATTCTGGACGCTGGATGCAGACCATGTCCCAGTGCACCTGCGACTTGTTGCCATTGCCCACGCCGTCGTAGGCCTGACCCGGCGTGAAGTGGAACGACCCCGCGATCTTCTCGTCGAACAGGATGTCGCGCATCGGCTCGAGGATGTGCGGGTTAAAGCCGATGGCGAATTCGCCAATGTAGCGTGCGCCCGCATCGCTATCGAGAATCTCGTTCAACCGCTTCGTGTTGCTCGACGTCGCCTCGACAATCTTGCCCTGCTTGAAGCCGAGCCGGATGTTGTCGAACGAGGCGCCGAGATAAACCGTGGGCGCATTGTATTGCACGTAGCCCTCGACCGAATCCTTCACCGGGCAGGAAAACACTTCGCCGTCCGGGATGTTGCGCAGGCCGCCGCAAGGCTGGGCGCCGATGCCCTTGATTGAAAAACGCAGGTCCGTGCCCGGCCCCTTGATGTGCACGCGGTCCGTCTTCGCCATGAGGTCGCCCAGCGCCTTCATCCCCGGCGTGAGTCGCGAGTAATCCAGCGTGCAGACCTTGAAGTAAAAATCCTCAAACGCCTCGGTGCTCATGCCCGCCTGCTGCGCCATCGCGCCCGTCGGCCAGCGCAACACGACCCACTTGGTCTTGCTCACGCGGAAATCGAGCACCGGCTTCATCAGTTTCGAAACCAGCTGGACCCGGTTCGAGGGCACGTCGCTCGCCTCGAAGATATTCTCCGAGCCGCGCAGGGCGATGTAGGCGTCCATCTTCTGCATGCGCGCCAGCTCCACCTCGGCGTGAGGGGCGAATTGACCTTCCTCGGCCCCGAGCGCGAGTTCGCGCGTCACGCGGGCGCGGTGGATTTGCACATAGGGAAACGCGCCCAGCTGGCGGGCCGCGCGCACGAGCGCGATGACCATGGCGTCAGGCACATCGAACGCGTCGATGAGCACGCGTTCGCCTTTTTTCAGGGCCGTCGAGAAGCCTGTGAGGCCTTCGGCCAATTGGGTGAACCGGGGATCGATAATCATGCCGCGCATGCTAACGCGACCGCCCGCCGTCCCCGCAAGGCAATATGACAATGCCTCCGACGCATCGGCATCACCGGCTCTCAGAGCTTCCGCGCGCCCGCCGTCGGGAAACAAATCCGCTCCACCGCTTCGTCAAAATCCGCCGCCCCGTGCAGAATCTCGATTTCCAACCGCAGATAATAAACCGGCAGCGGACAAACGAGCGTGTCGGGGATGCGCACCGCATCCTTTTCCGTGGTCAACAGGCAGTCCGCTCCCTCGCGGGTCGCGATGGCAAAGAGGTCGGCGAAATCCTCGTCGACGTAGCGGTAGTGATCCATGTAGCGCTCGCGGGCCACGAGCTTGGCCCCCAGGTCACGCAGGAATTTTTCAAAGCTCTCCGGCGTCGCAATCCCGCAAAATGCCGCCACGCGCCGCCCTTTCAGGAAAGTCAGGGGCTGCCGCTCCGCCACGCCGAAGCGCTGGAGATACTGCGGCTTGTGCGCGCATTCGATTACGTCGACGCCGGGGTTGTGCTTTTGGATGAGTCCCTCGAGCTCGGGGTCGCGCTGGCCGTTCGACTTGGTGAGAAACACATACGAGGCCCGTCGCAGGTGTTTCACCGGCTCGCGCAAAATCCCGCGCGGCAGCAGGTGGCCGTTACCGAAGGGATTGGTCTTGTCGACGAGCAGGAGATTCAGGCTGCCCTTGAGCGGCAGGTATTGAAAACCATCGTCGAGGATCAGCGTGTCGCAGCGGAAACGCTTGATCGCGTAAGCGCCGGCCTTCACGCGGTTCTTGTCCACGAGCACGATCACGCCGGGCAGGTTCTTCGCCAGCATGAACGGCTCGTCACCGGCCTGTTCCGAATCGAGCAACACCCGCTCGCCATCGCTCACGATGCGCGGCGGCGGTTCTTCGGCGTGCGTGAGGGCCCACCACCATTTTTTCCAGAGCGGCGTGGATTTGCTTTTGTAGCCGCGACTCAGGATGGCAACTTTGCGGCCGCGATCGCGCAACGCCTTCGCGAATTTTTCCACCACCGGCGTCTTGCCCGTGCCGCCCACGGTGAGATTCCCGACGACGACCACGAGCGAGCCGAGCGGCTGGTCATGCAGGATGCGGTGCTTGTAGAGCCAGAAGCGCAGTTGTGCGATGCCACTGAACAGGAACGACAGCAGGTGCAGGCAAAACGCATAGATGGCCGCCCCGGTGTCCGCGCGCCGCCCCAAAATCACGTCCACCGTGTAGAGCTCCAGCGCGTTCGTCTTTTTCTTCAGCCAGGATTGCGACATGCGACGCTGACAGGAATGGAGGTTGACGCCGCTTTTGGGAAGCCGCTTTCGTAATATCTTTCATCTCCGCGCGATTTCGCGCCCAACGCACCACGTCCCATGAACTACAAGCTCTTCATCCCCGGCCCCATCGCGGTCTCCGAAAAGACCCTGCGCGCCATGGCGCAGCCCATGATCGGCCATCGCAGCACGGACTTTGTCGCGCTCTATAACTCCATCCAGCCCGAACTGCAGGCGCTCTTCTACACCAAGGACCCCGTCTATCTCTCCACCAGCAGTGCGTGGGGCGTCATGGAAGGCGCGCTGCGCAACGTCGTCAAAAAGAAGGTCCTCAACTGCATGAACGGCGCGTTCTCCGACAAGTGGAACGACGTCGCCCTGCGCTGCGGCAAGCCGGCCACCGCCCTCAAGTTTGAGTGGGGCCAGCCCGTCGATCCCGCGGCCGTCCGTCGCGAGCTCGCCACCGGCGCCTACGATGCGCTCACGCTCATCCACAACGAAACCTCCACCGGCACGATGAGCGACCTGCCCGCCATCATGGCCGTCGTGCGCGAGTTTCCCGACGTCATCTCCATCGTCGACACCGTCAGCTCGTTCACCGTGCTGCCGATCAAGAAGGACGAACTCGGTATCGACATCCTCCTGACCGGTTCGCAGAAGGCCCTCGCGATGCCGCCCGGCCTCGCGATCTTCTCCGTGTCCAAGCGTGCGCTCGACCGCGCCGCCCAGTCCCCCGACCGCGGCTACTATTTTGACCTGATCGAGTTTCAGAAAAACCACGAGAACGGCATGACGCCGAGCACGCCCGTCATTCCGCTCATCTACGCGCTCAAGTCCAAGCTCGAGGACATTCGCGCCGAAGGCATCGAGGCCCGCTATGCCCGCCACGCCCGGCTCAACGCCACCGTCCGCGCCTGGGGCTTCGCGAAGGGCTTCAAGCTCTTCCCTGCCGAAGCTTACGGTTCGCTCGCGCTGAACTGCTTCGCCAACACGCTCAACGTCGACCTCGCCGCGCTGAACAAGACGCTCAAGTCGAAGCACAAGCTCGTGATCGACGGCGGCTACGGCAAACTGAAGGGCAAAACCTTCCGTATTTCCAACATGGGCGACGAGACCGATGCAACCATCGCCGAGCTGATTCGCGCCCTCGACAGCGCCCTCGCCGAGACACCGAAGGCTGGCTGAGATTTGCTTTTAGCCACGGAGACGCAGAGACGCGGAGAATCCCTCCGCTCTCATTTCCGCGGTTTAGAGATCAGTAGACAGGGATGAAAATCAGCTGCTGCGAAAGCATGGTATTTCTCTCCGTGCCTCCGCGTCTCCGTGGCTAACTTTTGAGTCCCTTCCGCGTCCGCGAAAAAAACTAAGCCTTGAAATTGCCGGCGGCGACGCCTAACGCCTCGCCGTCTCATGAAGTCACTCATCATCGCCGAGAAGCCGTCCGTGGCGGCCGATCTCGCGCGCTCCCTCGGCAAAGTCCCCAAGAAAGGCGAACATTACGAGAACGACGACACCGTCATCTCCTATGCCTTGGGACACGTCGTTGAGCTCGAGATGCCAGAGGACATCGACAAGAAGAAATACGGTTTCTGGCGGCTCGAGATGTTGCCGATCATCCCGGAAAAATTCGGCCTGAAACCCGTTCCCGAATCGAAAGACCGTTTTGCCGCGCTGAAAAAACTGCTCAGTCGCAAGGATATCGACCAGGTCATCAACGCCTGCGACGCCGGCCGTGAGGGCGAGCTCATCTTCGCCTACCTTTATCAGCTCTCGAAGTGCAAATTGCCCGTGAAGCGCGCGTGGATGCAGACGATGACCACCGGCGGCATTCAGGATGCGTTTAAAAACCTCCGTGACGGCGAGCAAATGGCCGGCCTCGCCGACGCCGCCCGCTGCCGCAGCGAGAGCGACTGGCTCATCGGCATCAACGGCACCCGCGCGCTCACCAAGCGCATGTTCGGCTCCCGCGCTGGCAATGTCGCCTCCGTCGGCCGCGTGCAGACGCCCACGCTCGCCATCGTTTACGCCCGCGAACTCGAGATCCGCAATTTCAAGCCCCGCGACTACTGGCGCGTCACCGCCCGCTTCGAGGTCGCCAAGGGCACCTATGAAGGCGTTTATCAGCGCCCCAATTTCAAGAAAACCGAGGGCGACGACCACGATCGCATCGACCGCATCTGGGAAAAAGCCCTCGCCGAGGCCGTCACCGCTGCTTGTCAGGGTCATCCGCCGGCCACCGTCACCGAGGAGAAAAAGGGCAGCACCCAGGCCGCGCCGCGCCTCTATGATCTCACGACGCTCCAACGCGAGGCCAACAATCGCTTTGGCCTCCCGGCCCGCCGCACGCTCCAGATCGCGCAGGCCCTCTACGAGCGCCACAAGATGATCACCTACCCCCGCACCGACTCGCGCGCGCTGCCGGAGGATTACATCCCCACCTGCCGCGAGACGTTGAAGAATCTCACCGGCGACCTCGCCGGCCACGCCGACAAGCTGCTCAACGAGGGCTGGCTGCGGCCCAACAAGCGCATCTTTAATAATGCGCAGATCTCCGATCACTTCGCGATCATCCCCACCGCGCACGAGGCCAAGAACCTCGACGAGATGGAGGCCAAGGTGTTCGACATGATCGCCCGTCGCTTCGTCGCCGCATTTTATCCGGCGGCGGAGTTTGATATCACGACCCGCACGAGCACGGTCGCCGGCCACGGTTTCAAGACCGAAGGCAAGGTGCTCACCGCTCCGGGCTGGCTCGCCGTTTACGGCAAGAACACCGTCGACGAAGACGATCCCAACTCGAAGGCCCTCCCCGCGCTCACTCCCGCTGATGGCGTTGTCGCAAAAGCTAAGACGCTCGATGCCACGCTGCACTCCGAGGCGACCAAGCCGCCGCCACGCTACACGGAAGCCACGCTGCTTTCCGCCATGGAAGGCGCCGGCAAGCTCGTCGACGACGAGGAACTCGCCGAGGCGATGAAGGAACGCGGTCTCGGCACGCCCGCGACCCGCGCCGACACCATCGACGGTCTCATCAACCAGAAATACATGGACCGCGCCCAGCGTGACCTCGTCCCTACCGCCAAGGCCGAGCAGTTGATCCAGTTTCTCGGTGCCGTGAAGGCCGATGCGCTCACCCAGCCCGCGATGACCGGCGAGTGGGAATTCAAGCTCCGCCAGATGGAGCACAACAAATTCCCCCGCGCCCAGTTCATGGAAGAGGTCATCGCGCAGACCAAGGGCATCATCGAGCGCGTGAAGGGCTTCGAGGAAGACGACTCCAACGCCCGCGTGACCGACATCCTCTCGCCCACCGACGGTAAACCGCTCCGGGAAACCCTCCGCGGTTACAAATCCCAGGACGGCGAACTGATGCTCTACAAGGTCATCGGCGGCCGCAAAATGGAAGAGGCCGAGATTCGCGAACTCGTGGAAAAACGCGCCATCGGCCCGCTCGACGGCTTCATCTCCGCCAAGACCCGCAGCCGCTTCTCCGCCGTTCTCAAGCTCGACCAGGTCGAGGAGACCAAAAAGGACAAGACGACCAAGGAGGAGGTCACCGTCAAAAAGTGGAAGGCCGAGTTTGATTTCGGCGACAAGGTCGACCTCGGCACCGTCGAGCCATTTTGGACCGACGAAAAATCCGGCGGCCAGCTCTGCGAAGTCGGCTCCAGCTACGTCCTCCGCGAGCGCGATGGCGACGCGTGGAAGCAAAGCTTCCGCGTCGGTCGCATGATGTGCCAAAAGGCCATCACCCGTGAAAACGCCATCGAACTCATCCGCGACGGCAAGACCGAGCTCATCAAGGGTTTCATTTCCAAGAAAGGCCGCCCGTTTGACGCGTTCCTGAAGCGCGAGGACGCCCGTATCTCGTGGGAGTTCCCGCCACGCGCGCCCAAGATCGGCAAGGACGGCAAGCCCATCGAGCGCAAGGCCAAGGCGCCCGTCGATCTCTCGAAAGCCACGGTCATCGGCGAAAGCAAAATCCACGGCGGCGAGCTCGTGCAGATGGACGATGCCTATTACGTCCGCAAGCCCGACCAGAACAACCGCCCGGTCTTCAAGCTCACGCGCAACCTCTGCCAAAAAGACATCGGCGTGGATGAAGTCCGCAAACTCGTCGAGGACGGCAAGACCAGTCTCATCGAAGGTTTCATCTCGAAACGCGGCGCCAACTTCAGCGCCTACCTCGTCCTGTCCCCGAAAAAGGACAAGGCCGACTTTGAATTCCCACCTCGTTGAGGTGGGAATAGGGCGAGCCGCCCCCTGAGCGCGCGGCCGCACGTCCTTGAGTCGCTACGAGCCCGAGCGAGTGGATTCACCATTCACCGCGCACACCTATCCGCCCATCACGCCCCGGCTTGAGTAACTCCGCGCCCCGCGCCAGCGTCATCTCTCCCGCAACCGTCATGCGCTCCTTCAAAAATTACCTCATCGCGTTTCTCGCGCTCACCACCTTCGCCAGCGGTTACCTCGCCTGGCAGCAGTCGCAGGATCTCGCCGCCCTCCGCGCCAACGCGAAAACCGACGATGACCGCGCCGCCCTGCGCAAGCGCGTGTGGGATGCCGAAAAGCGCACCCAGGCACTCGAAGCCGATCTTGCCGCCGCCCATGCCGAACGTCCCGCCGGCCCTGCCGGTCCTGCCGCCACCGCTGGCACTACGGCCGGCGGTCCTGAGCGCATGCGCCGTGGCGAAGGACAGTTTATGGGGCTGATGGAAAACCCCGAATACCAAAAACTGATGGCCCTCCAGCAAAAGGGCATGCTCGACGGCCGCTATGCCGCGCTCTTCAAGAAACTCGGCCTGAATCCACAGCAATTAGAGAATTTCAAACGCCTCCTCGTCGAAAAACAGACCTCGATGATGGATGTCCTCGCCGCCGCCCGCGCCCAGGGCCTCGATCCCCGCAGCGATCCCGAAGCGTTCCGCCAGCTCGTCACGGGCGCCCAAGGCGAGATCGACGAGAGCATCAAGTCCGCCCTCGGCGCGACCGCTTACAACGAATACAAAAACTACGAAACCACCCTGCCCTACCGCGGCATGGTCAACCAGCTGGAACAGCGCCTAAGCTACGGCAACACGCCACTGACCGAGTCGCAAAGCCAGGCGATGCTGCAGATCTTTTCCGAAACGGCCCCGCAACCCGCCTCGGGCTCCACCCCCATGGTTGCCACGCGCGTCGCTGCCACCACCATGCTCGGCGGCGCTCCGGGCGGTGGCAATGTCGTCACCATGCTCGGCGGAGGCGGCGGCCAAATCACGAATGAAGCCCTCTCCCGTGCCCAAGGCGTCCTCGCCGCGGATCAGATGGCCGCGCTGCAACAACTCCAACAGGAGCATCAGGCTCAGGCGCAAATGGGCCAGCTCATGCGCAGCCAGTTTGGCCGCGGCGGCGAACCCGCCCCCGGCACGACCACCACGACGACCACGGTCATCGCGGCTCCCGTCACCCGCTGAGTTAGGCTCTGATATATGATTTAAGTCCATAAACTTGAGATAATGGACGCACTCCGCTGGGCATTGACCAAATCTCCCGCGCATATGACGGGATGTAGCGCCCGCTGGCACACTATAGGCTTGTCCGTGCCTGCCGCGGATCACTAAATCCGCACTCCCTCACCTCCCATGATCGTAACCACCGCCCAGCTCTTCAAACATGCCTACGGCAAGTATGCCGTCGGTGCCTACAACATCAACAATGCCGAGCAGGCGATGGGCCTTTTCAAAGGCTGCATCCAGTCCAAGGCGCCGTTCATCATCCAGATTTCCAAAGGCGCGCGCAAATACACCGACAAGCGCATGCTTGAGGCGATCATCCGCTCCGCCGGCGACATTTTCCCCGAGGCCATTTTTGCCGTCCATCTCGACCACGGCGACGAGCAGACCTGCTACGAGTGCATCGACTCCGGTTTCTTCAGCTCCGTCATGATCGACGCCTCGCACGATCCGTTCGATGAGAACGTCGCCATCACCAAGCGCGTCGTCGATCGCGCCCACGCCAAGGGCATCTCCGTCGAGGCCGAACTCGGCATGCTCGGCGGCGTCGAGGAGGACATCAAGGTCGAGGAAGGCAACGCCTGCCTCACCGATCCCACCGAGGCTCAGGATTTCGTCAAAAAGACCGGCTGCGATTCCCTCGCCTGTGCCATCGGCACCTCGCACGGCGCCTTCAAGTTCAAGGGCAAACAGTCCCTCCACTTCGACGTGCTCGAAAAGATCAAGGCCAAGCTCCCCGGCTTCCCGCTGGTCATGCACGGTTCCTCCTCCGTCCCGCAGGACGAGGTCGCCCGCATCAACGCCGCCGGCGGCAAGATCGCCGGCTCCATGGGCGTCGACGTCAACGAATACCTCCCCGCCGCCACCCGTGGTGTGACCAAGGTCAACATCGACACCGACGGCCGGCTCGTCTGGACCCGCGTGCACCGCGAGTATTTCCGCGATAATCCCGGCGACTTCGATTTCCGTCCCGCCGGCAAGATCTTCATCGAGGAATACGCGAAGTTCATCGCCAGCCGCAACGTCCTCCTCGGCAGCGCCAACCAGCTCGACGACCTGCGCAAGAGCCTCGGCAAGTAAGGACTGCTTAAGTTTTAACTCTGCCGGCGAGCGCATGCGTTCGCCGGCTTTTTTATGAACCTGCTCTTCCTCCATGGGCCTCCAGCCACCGGCAAATACACCGTCGGCCGCGAACTCGCCGCACTCACGGGCTATGAGCTCTACCACAATCACCTCGTGGTCGACGACGTGCTGAAACGCCACACCTTCGGCACTCCGGGTTTCGTCGCCGAACGCAACCAACGCTGGCGCGATCATCTCGCTCAGGCGGTCCACGCCAAACAGCGCGGATTGATCTTCACCTTCAATCCCGAGAACTCCGTGCCCCAAGCCTTCATCGACTGGCTGTTCACCGAGTTGCCGCGTGCAGGTGCGAGCCTTGCCTCCATCGGCCTCACCGCGACCGAAGCCACCATCGAAGCCCGCCTCGCCAGCGAACAGCGCCAAGGTTTCAAGAAACTCACCGATCTCGCCCTCTATCGCCAGCTGCGTGCGGCAGGCGCCTTCCAGTCCCCGACCATCCCTCGCACGGATCTACAAATCGACACCGCGCTCAGCCATCCGGGCGCCAGCGCCCGGCAAATCGCTGCGCATTTCAACCTCGATTCCTAGGCTCCCGCGTGGCCATGGCGGCAGGCCCATCGCGCGACCCAAGCCAGCGCACAGGAACACGCTGAAGTATCCTGTGTCTTTGAGCCCCTCGTGGCCACCCCTGTTCCGCTCCCGCCGGAAACCGATCCCGCCCTGCTCCGCCGCGCCCAAGCCGGCGACGAAGCCGCCTTCGGCGAGCTGATGCGCAGCCACCACGAGCACGTTTACCGCCTCGTTTACGCCATCGTCCGCCACGAAGCCGACGCCCGCGACATCGCCCAGGAAATCTGGCTCACCGTCTGGCAACGCCTGCCCACGTTCCGCGGCGACGCCAAATTCACCACATGGCTGCATCCCATCGCCGTCCGCCGCGCCCTCGATCACCTGCGCAAACGCAAGCGTTGGTATAACCGCTTTCTGCCCTTCGCCACCGGCGATGCCGCCGTCGAGTCCGTGCCCGAGCCCGCCACCACCACGGATGCCCGCCAACTCACCGAAGGCAGCGAACGCAGCGACCGCTTCCGTCGCGCGCTCGATGCGCTGCCGGCTCATCACCGCGCCGTGCTCGCGCTGCGCGAAGTCCAAGGCCTCTCTTACGACGAAATCGCCCAGGCCACCGGGATTCCGGCTGGCACTGTCATGTCCCGGCTTTACCATGCCCGTCGGATTCTGGCGCAAAAATTAAAGGACCCATCATGAAAACCACCATCCGTCTCGTCCTCTGCCTGCTGGTGTTCGCCGGTCTGTTTTCCAGCGCCCAAGCCGCCGACCGCGCCTCCATCCGCGGCATCCTCGTTTCCGCCTCCAACGCGAAGGGCCAGAGCGACGGTCGCCTCTCCGCCTACGAGCCCACCCTCCGCCGCATCCTCCGCTTCGAAAGCTACCGCTACCTCGGCGAGGGCTCGGCCTCCCTCGGTGTGCCCGCGCAAGGCCGTCTTTCCCTCGGCCAGGGTCACCGGCTTGAAATCGAGACCGAGAACGCCAGCGACAAATCCGTGCGCGTCAAAGTGAGCTGGCTCGACGGCGACCGCGTGTTGATGGAGACCGGCCTTTCGCTGCGCCCCGGCGTGCCCGCCGTGCTCGGTGGTCCCAGCCGCGGCGACGGCGAAGTTTACGCTGTAATCGTCGTCGGCCGGTAGCTCCTCAGGGAGCGCAGGCGACCCGCCTGCAGTTTTTTATAAAATAAGTGAATAAACCCCGTGCGAGCTGCGTCCCAAGGAGCAAACCCAACCTGCAACTCAACCCTGATAACCTTGGAGGACCTATGAAAAAGATCGCTGCTCTCTCCCTGCTCACCGCCGCCGCTCTCTCGCTTGCTCCCGCTCCCGCCCATGCGGGCTCGAAGGAAAAAGCCCTGATCGGCGGCCTCATCGGTGGCATCATCATCGGCCACGCCATCAGCGAAAGCGGCCGCTCATCCTGCCCGCCCGAACCTCGCACCGTCGTGGTGGTTGATTCCCGCAACAACGACTGCGGCGGTTATTGGCGCGAAAACCGCGTCCAAGTCTGGGTGCCCGGCTACTGGGTCGTGTCCTACGACTGTGGCCGTCGCGTCCGTCACTTCGTTTCCGGTCGCCATGAATGGCGCACCGAACGCGTCTGGGTCGCCGACAGCCGTCGCGATCACCGCGGCAACCGCTACGCCTACAACCGTTAACCCAGGCAGGTCATGCGGGTCTCAGACTCGCACGCTTCCACCTTATCCCTCATGAACTGCCAGCAAATCGAGCCCCTGCTCCTCGCCGAACGAGACGGCGCCCTGTCCCCCGGACAGCGCGCCGCGCTCGCGGAGCATGTCAGCGGGTGCGCCGATTGCCGGCGGTTGCAGAGCGATCTATCCGCCGCGCTGGCTGCGTGGAAAGCCGACGTCACTCAGGTAACCGTCCCCGCTGCCGACGCAGCGTGGACCGCCCTGCGCCCGCGTCTGCCCAACCGCCAGTCAGCGCCCCGACGGAAGCTCGCCCCGGTGATCTGGCTCAGCGCTCCCCTCGCCGCGGCCGCCGCGCTGGCCTTCATTTTCCTGACTCCTGATCGCCACGTCGCGCCCCCGCCCGTCGATATCGCGGCACCCGTCATCGCCCGCGCCGAATTTGTCGAGCCCGGCAATGCCAATGCCTCGACGATGGTTTATGTGGACAAGGAAAGTGGCTGGCTCGTCGTCTGGGCCGCCGACGCCACCACTCACGGCAAAGGCTGACTCAGCAAGCGCTCAGCGCACCCGGCGCCCCGTCGGCATGCGATGCCAGCGCAAGGAATTCTCCAGCACGCCCGGCGCCGTGGTCGCAGGCTTCGGTGCCACCGGCACCCCAGGGTTCGCGGCCCGCGCCGCCGCCTCGCGCAGTTTGTCCTTCTTGCTCTTCCGCTTGCCCTTCACGCCGCCGGTTGACGGCGCCGCTGGCACTTCGGTTTCGAGCGGTTCAAAGCCCTCGATCTGCTCGCGCGCGAGCGTCAGCCCGTTGCGTTTCTCAATCAGCCGGAAATGCGCATGCGTCTCCGCACTGATGAAACTCACCGCCACGCCCGTCTCGCCGGCCCGCCCGGTGCGGCCAATCCGATGCACATAATCGACGGCCGACCGCGGGAGATCGTAATTCACCACCACGGGCAATTGCACGATATCGATACCACGCGCCGCGAGGTCGGTCGCCACGAGCACCTGCAGTTTCGACGCCTTGAAATCCGCCAGCGCCTGCGTGCGCGCGCCTTGGCTGAGTTCACCATGCAACGCCTCGGCGGCGATGCCGGCGCGGCGCAATTTGTCGGCCACGTGCTCGGTCGAATATTTCGTCGCCACAAAAACCAACACACGCGTCCAGGCGTGTGTCTTAATCAGGTGACGCAATAGTTGCGTGCGCTGCGGTGCGTCGACCTCGATGGCCCGCTCGGTGATGGCCGGCTTTTCAACCGCCGCGGTTGCCACCTCGATCCGCACGGGATTACGCAACAATTGCTCAGCCAGCACCGTCACCTCATTCGGAAATGTCGCCGAAAACAACAGGTTCTGCCGGCGCGCCGGCAGCAACGCGAGGATCCGCCCGAGTTCAGCGGCAAATCCGAGATCGAGGAGCCGGTCCGCTTCATCCAGCACCAGCGTCGTCACCGCGGAGAGCCGCAAGGCGTTGTGATCAACCAGATCGAGCAGTCGGCCTGGCGTCGCCACGATGATGTCCGCCCCGCCGCGCAGTGCCATCATCTGCGGATTGATCGAGACCCCGCCAAATGCCGTGACGACCCGCGCATGCTCCGGCAGGTAGCGACCATAGTTGCGAAACGATTCCGCCACTTGCGCCGCAAGCTCGCGCGTCGGCACGAGAATCAGGGCATGCAGCCGGCGCGGCTGTTCACGCGGCGATTCGTGCAAGCGCTGCAGGATCGGCAGCGCATACGCCGCGGTCTTGCCCGAGCCCGTCTGGGCCGAAGCCAAAACGTCTGCACCGCGCAGCACGGCAGGAATCGTCGCACTCTGCACAGGCGTCGGCCCCGTGTAGTGGCGCTCATCCACCACCCGGAGAAGCGGCGGCAAAAGCCCGAGGGCGGAAAACGACATCGGCGCGGCGCTCATTCCAATGTGACGAGCAGGGTCTGCCCACCGCAGCTCACGCGGTCGCCAGCCACGACTTTCTTCCGCTTCTGCGTTTCCACCACGCCGTTGAGTTTGACCTCGCCGTCGCTGATCATCTGTTTGGCGGCGCCGCCACTGTCGGCGACACCGGCAAACTTAAGGAGCTGGCAGAGTTCGATCGGTTCCGCACGGATGACCACGGATTGCTCGGCAGATTTGGATTTGTCGCTCATGGAAAATTACAGTCGCGTTACCTTGGTCGTGGGTTGCGGCACCGGCGTATTGGCGGCGAGCCGAATCCCTTCCTGCGAAATCACAATCCGCCGCGCCTTGAACAACGCGCCAATCGCCTGCTTGAAGGCCTTTTTGCTCATGCCCAGCGCGGCGCGGATTTCTTCCGGCGACGAGTTGTCGTGCAACGCCAGCGATCCGCCTGCGTCGGCCAGCGCGCGGATGATCCCCTCGGCGTAGCCGCCCACGCGCTGATAGCCAGCGGGGTCGAGTCCGAGATCGATTTTGCCGTCGGCCCGCACGCTGCGGACGTAGCCCGTAAGCCGCTGCCCCATGCGCAGCGGCGCCGGGACTTCATTGCCATAGACCAGCCCTTGGTGCGCATTTTCGATAATCGCATTGTAGCCGAGCGGCGTCTTTCCGGTGATCAGGAGATTCACTTCCTGACCTTCGGCATACGTCGGCGGCGTCTTATCGAGGTGGCGGCTGATGCGGGCGGAGGCGATGATACGGTCCGTCTTCTCGTCGAGCAGCACCGCAACCACGACCCAGTAGCCGAGCTGGATGCCTTCCTTCTGTTCGCGGATGGGCAGCAGCAGATCTTTGCTCAAGCCCCAGTCGAGAAACGCACCGATACGCGGATTGATGCTGACGATGCGCAGCGAGGCAAATTCACCGACCATCGCGAGCGGATGTTCGGTCGTCGCCACGAGTCGATCCTCCGAATCGCGATAAACAAACACGTCCATGATCTCGCCCGGGCGCGAGCCGCGCGGAATATAGGTGCCGGGCAGCAAGATCTCCCCGTGCTCGCCGCCATCGAGGTAATACCCCGGCGCCGCTTCGCGCACGATGGTGAACCGGTTGCGTTTGCCGATCACTGCCATGACGCCGCTCCGGTTGAAGGTAAACCGCGCCGGCTGCGCGCGCCAGGCACTGGTGTCATGGCAGCCATGGGAATTTGCGGGCGTCCGGTTTGCGCTTCTCCTGCTGGGCCGAGTGAAATTCCTTCGCTTCCTCGCTCATGTAGTAGAGCAGCGTCGCGTTGCCGGCGAGTTCCTGCAGGCCACTCTGACCATCGACGTCGGCATTGAACGCGCTCTTGAGGCAGCGGATCGCGAGCGGGCTGTTGCGGAGAATCTCGTTGGCCCATTTGACGCCTTCGTTTTCGAGTTCGGCGACGGGCACCACAGTGTTCACGAGCCCCATGTCGAGCGCCTGTTGCGCGTTATACTGGCGGCAGAGATACCAAATCTCGCGCGCTTTTTTCTGCCCGACGATCCGGGCGAGATAACTGGAACCGAAGCCGCCGTCGAAGCTCCCCATCTTGGGACCGACCTGGCCGAAAATTCCGTTATCCGCCGCGATGGTGAGATCGCACACCAGGTGCAGCACATGGCCGCCGCCGATGGCGTAGCCCGCGACAAGGGCGATCACGACCTTGGGCATCGAGCGGATGAGCTTCTGCAAATCCAACACGTTCAGCCGCGGCACGCCGTCGCCGCCGACATAGCCCGCGTGGCCGCGCACCGACTGGTCGCCGCCCGAGCAGAACGCATATTTGCCGTCCGTATGCGGGCCGGCGCCGGTCAGCAAAACGACACCGATGGACTGGTCCTCCCGCGCATCGCAAAATGCATCAAACATCTGCGAAACCGTCTCCGGCCGGAAGGCATTGCGCTTCTCCGGGCGGTTGATGGTGACCTTGGCGATGCCATCGGCCTTGTGATAAAGGATGTCGGAATAGGTCTTGGCGACCTGCCATTGCGTAGCACTCATCGCCGCAATCTAGGCACTTTAAGCGGCTTGTCGATGGGGATGAGCGCTGAGGTTTCCCGCACGTAGTCAAGCGATTGCATCGTTTAACTGCGAAACAGCTTGGACCGGCGGGTGGATTCCCAAAACTCTCCGTTCCCATGAGTGCCTCCACGACATCGCCCGCCGCCACTGGCGCCAAGGCCGCGCTATGCCTGGGTGCCCTCGGGGTGGTCTTCGGCGACATCGGCACCAGCCCGATCTATTCGATGAAGGAATGTCTGGCGCAACTCGCGCCTCACGAGCGCGCGGAGGGCGTCCTCGGCATCCTGTCGCTGATGACTTGGTCGCTGCTGCTCGTCGTCTGCGTCAAATACCTGGGCTTCATCACGCGCGCCGACAATCGCGGCGAAGGCGGCATTTTCGCTCTCCTCGCACTCAGCCACACCAGGGAAGAGGCGGAAAAACTGCGCAACAAGCTCGGCCTCACCGTCTTCATCATCCTCGTCGGCGCCGCCCTGCTCTACGGCGACAGCGTAATCACGCCGGCCATTTCCGTGCTCGGCGCGGTCGAGGGCCTGAAAGGTTTCAGCTCCGTTTTCGATCCTTACATCACGCTCATCACCTGCCTGATCCTCGCCGGCCTGTTTTGGTTTCAACACAAGGGCAGCCAGACGATCGGTCGCATCTTCGGTCCCGTCATGCTCGTCTGGTTTGCGACGCTTGCCTTGCTCGGGTTCTGGCAGATCAAGGATGTCCCCGAGGTTTTCGCGGCCATCAATCCCCTGCTCGGCCTCAACCTGCTGATCACCCATCCCGGCGGGGCCGTCGTGATTCTCGGCGCCGTCGTCCTCACCGTCACGGGCGCCGAGGCGCTCTACGCCGACATGGGTCACTTCGGTCGCAAGGCCATCGCACAAGCCTGGTATTTTTTCGCCTTCCCCGGACTGCTGCTCAACTACTACGGCCAGGGCGCGTATGTCATCAAACACCCGGACTCGACCGCCAACCCGTTCTTTGCGCTCGCGCCCGATGGCTGGGGCCAGCTCGCGCTGACACTCCTCTCGATCATGGCGGCGATCATCGCCAGCCAGGCGGTCATCACAGGGGCCTTTTCCCTGACGCGCTCCGCCATCCAGCTCGGCTATTTCCCGCGCCTGAAAGTCACCCACACCAACGCCAACCAGGCCGGCCAGATTTACGTGCCGTTGGTCAACACCGCGCTCGCGCTCACCTCCATCGCGGTCGTCGCCAACTTTGGCTCTAGCGACCGGCTCGCCGCCGCCTACGGCATTGCGGTGACCGGCACGATGATCGTCACCTCGTATGCCTTCTTCCTCGTGATGCGGAAACGCTGGCAGTGGCCGCTCTGGCAGGCGCTCGCGTTGTGCGCGCTCTTCCTGACCGTGGATGCGGTCTTCTTCATCGCCACGCTGCACAAGTTCATGGACGGCGGCTGGCTGCCCATCGCCATCGCCATTTTTGTCGTCGCCATCATGCACACGTGGAAGAGCGGCAAGAATGAGATTCAGGAAAAAGTCTACAGCCGCGCCCTCACCGAGCTGCCGCTCTCCCATATCGCGCAGAGCAAATCCATTGTCCGCGTGCCCGGTAGTGCGGTCTTCATGGCCGGCACGCCCCGTGGCGTGCCGCTCGCACTGCTCCATCACCTGAAGGCCAACAAGGTCCTCCAGCAGACCACCGTGCTGATGACCATCGTCAACGAGGAGGTGCCGCAGGTGCCCGACGCCGAGCGCTTCGCCGTCGAGGATCACGGTTTCGGCGTCTGGCGCGCCATCTGCCGCTACGGCTACATGGAGTCGCCCGATCTCACCAACATCATGCAGCGCGTGAAGGACGCCGGTGTCCCGCTCAACGCCCAGAGCGCCACGTTCTATTTCAATCGCGAAATGATCATCAGCGGCGGCCACGCCAGGATGTTCGAGTGGCAGAAATCCTTCTACGCCTTCCTCAGCCGCAACGCCCGGCCGGTGAAGGATTATTACCAGATCATGCCGACCCAGATCATCGAGATCGGTCTGCCCATCCAACTCTAGCCATGCTGCCGTCCGGCTACTCGCTCCGCGTGCTCGCCCTCGCCGACTACGCTGCCGTGCGTCAGTTGTGGGAACGTTCGGAGGGCGTCGGCCTCAACGAATCCGACACGCGCGAGGCCATTGGGATTTTCCTGGCGCGCAATCCCGACCTGAGCCTCGTCGTGCTTGCGCCCGGCGGCGAAATCGTCGGCGCGGTGCTCTGTGGCCACGACGGACGCCGCGGTTACCTGCATCACCTGGCCGTCGCCTCGCCCCATCGCAGTCGTGGACTCGGTCGCGCCCTCGTCAACGAATGCCTGGGTCGCTTGCGTGCGCTGGGCATTCCGAAGTGTAACATTTACCTCTACGCCACCAACGAAGCCGGGCGGGCCTTCTGGCTTCACGAAGGCTGGGCCGTGCGCGACGACCTCGTCGTCCTGCAGCGCGGCTCCTGCGGTTGCTGATCAGCCAGCCGCCACCGCTGCGGCCGCCCGGGCGAAAAGTTTTTTCCGCCACGCCGCGTCCTCTTTCCGGTCGGTCATCACTTCCAACACCCGCATGCCGCCCGGTGGCAGGCTCGCGGTCAACTTCGCCAGCTCCGCGAGGTCCCGCACGAGGCGGTGCTCCACGCCGTAAGCCGCGCAGAGCTTCCCAAAATCAACGTCCTGCGGTGTCGCAAAGTATTCCTCAAACGGCGGCTCAAACTGCGCCACGAGCAGATGCCCGAAAATTCCGCCGCCACGATTATTGATCAAGACCACGGTCAGGCTGCCCCGCAGCTTGGGCCGCGACAGCAGGCCATTTGTGTCGTGTAGCAACGCCAGGTCTCCCGTCAGCAAGACCGCCGGCGAATTACCGTGGGCCACGCCCAAAGCGGTCGAAAGCGTGCCATCAATCCCGTTGGCCCCGCGATTGAAGTAAAATGCGCACCGGCGGTCGTTCGCCGGCCAGAAATACTCCACATCGCGCACCGGCATGCTGCTGGACACGAATAGCGGCGTCCCGGCCGGGAGCGTTTTCGCCAGCGTCAGTGTCACATCGCCCTCAAAGATTCCGCCGTCTCCGCGGGTGGTTGTCCGCAACACATTTCCCGCCGCCTGCTCCGCGCGTCGCCACGTCTCGGCGTAGCTGCGGTCGATCGTAGCCTCAGCCTTCACCGCCAGCGCCGTCACCGGCACGCGCAGATGCCGCGTGCGTCCATGCAGGGGATCACGGTTGTCGGCGCGCGGCGTAACCAGCGTGATCTCCGCCCCGCTCGCCTCCAGCCACTGGCGCAGCACCTTGCTCGTCGGCCAGTTTCCCAGGCAAAGCACGGAGCGCGGTGCCAGCTCCCGGGCGGCACCCGTATTACGCAGAATCGCATCGTAAGTCGTGACGACCGTAGCCGTCGCAGGCGCATGATGGCGCAAGGGTGAAAGCGCATCCGCCAGCACCGGCCAGCCCAGCTTGTCGGCAAACTCCCAGACCTTCGTCGCGTAAGCCACCGGATCATCGACCGCATCCGCGCCCGCGACGATCAGTCCGCGGGTCGTCGTCGGCCGCTGCCACACCGTGATGGCCGAAACCGGCCGCACGGAAAAATCCTCCAAGTGCGCAAAGAAATCATCGTCCAGCGCTCCCCGCACGCCGTGCGTCGTGTTATCCTCCAGCGGTGGCAGCGGATCACGAAACGGCGCGTTCAGGTGCACCGGGCCGCGTTGCGGCGCGAGTGTGGCCTCGCAGGCCTGGGCCACCGTCTGGCGCAAGTAGCGGAGCAATTCCGCTTTCGCCTCTGGCACCGCCAACTCGTGATAATAATTCACGTGGCTGCCGAAGAGTTTTTGCTGGTCGATCGTCTGCCCCGATGCGCAATTCCGCAGTTCCGGCGGCCGGTCGGCGGTGATGACGAGCAACGGCACGCCACTCTCCTGCGCCTCGATCACTGCCGGAAAATAATTGGCCCCCGCGGTGCCTGACGTGCAGAGCAACACCACCGGGCGATGCGACTGCTTGGCCAGCCCCAAGGCAAAAAACGCCGCCGAGCGTTCATCCAACACCGGAATCGCTTCCAACCCGGCATGGCGCGCAAACGCGATCGTCAGGGGCGTCGAGCGCGAGCCGGGCGAAATCACCGCCTGCCGCACGCCGCTCCGGAACAGTGTCTCCGCAAAGACGCTGCCCCACAGGGCGTTCGTATTGCGGAAATCGAGGTTCAACTGGCTCATGGCGTTAATAATGCGTCGAGCATGGCCTTAAACTTCAGCTCGGTTTCCGCAAACTCCTTCTCCGGCGTCGATCCCGCCACGATGCCGGCCCCCGCGTAAACCCGGGCCGTCGTGCCATCCACGAGCGCCGAGCGCAGGCCCACGAAAAATTCGCCGCCGCCGCGCGAATTCAGCCAGCCGATCGCGCCCGCGTAGAGTCCGCGGGGAAATCCTTCCAATTCGCGGATGCGCGCCACGGCCGCCGTCTGCGGGGTGCCGCCGACCGCTGGCGTCGGGTGCAACGCCGCAAGCGCGTCGAGCAGCCGGACTTTGTCGCCGAGTGCGGCACGCACCGGCGTGTGCAAATGCTGCAAATTCGCCAATCGCCGCACCGCCGGTCGCTCGGGAAATTCCGCCTTCAATCCCAGTTGTTCCAGTCGTCGCGTGATCGACTCGAGCACGAATTGGTGCTCCCGCCGGTCCTTGTCCGATGCGAGCAACGCCGACGCCAGCGCCGCATCCTCACTCGCCCCGGCTCCGCGGCGGATCGTTCCGGCGAGCGCCGCCGTTTCGAGCACGCCTTTGCTGACGCGCACCAATTGCTCGGGACTCGCGCCGATGAAGCTTTGTCCGCGGCCATTCGCCATCGAGAACGCATAGCAATCGGGAAAACGCTGGCGCAGGCCGTTCAACACGCGCAACGGATGCAGCGGCTGGCTGGCGGTGAGATCCAACGCCCGGGCGAGCACGATCTTGTTGAACTCATTCGCTGCTATCCGTTCCAGCCCGCGCGCCACGGCTGTGCGATAATCGCCCGATTCCTTCACCGCGAATTTCTGCGGCACCGGCACGGTCGTCGCCGCAGCGCCATACGAGAAACCGCGAAACTTCCCATGCGCCCGCCACACGCGTTCGGCCAGCGCCCCAAGATCAGCCTCGGGCGTGACGAGCAGATTGGCGACCGCCGTGGTCACGTTGCCCGCCCGGGCCACCTGCCAGCGCGGCACAAAGACGCGCGCCGCCGGAAACGTCTCCCCGGCCTCAACCTCGTTCAGAAAGGTAAAGCCCGCGAAAAAGTGCGGCCCGCCAAACGGGGCCGTCACATCGCCCACGGCAATGGTGTGCGCCAGCGTCTCGTCGACGAAACGCTGCACGTCTGCAAAGCGCCCCGCGCCGTGCGCTTCGCACGCGGTCGCGACTTCGGCGCCCGCAATCGCACTGTCGAGGTCGGGTCGCTCCGCATAAAAATGCGGCTCGTCCGGCTCGAAGATTGATTCCAGCACCGCCAGCGGATCGAGCACGTCGACCGCCAGCGTGATGCTGACGAGCTTAGCGTGATTCGCCGCGACCGCCGCCGCCCGACACTGCGCCAGAAACGCACGCAGCGCTTCCGGCGAGGCGTTGGCCGCGGGATCGAGCGGAAGGATCGTCACGGCTTATTTGCCAGCCGGTTTCTCCGCCGGCGCCGGGCGCGGGAACAGCACCAGCGCCTCGGCGACCTTGCTCCCGGTGAGGCGGTTGCCCCAGACGAGCTCGTCGCGCCACGTGGCGCCGGGCGTATAGCCGAGCACCCCGTTGATCTTCTCCGCGGTGCCGGGCATCACCGCCTGCAGCAGCGCGGTCGCAAGCCGCAGTGATTCAGCCATCGTGGCGAGCGACGTGCGCAACAGCGCCTGATCCGCCGCTTCCGTGGATTTGCCGAGTTTCCACGGTGCGCGTTTTTCGATGTAGGCATTCGTTGCCGTGACAAAGGCGAACGTGCGTTCAAGCGCGGTGTGAAACTGGAAGCCTTCGCAAAGCGGCACGACTTCGTCGCGGGTCTTCGCCCACAACGCCTGCAAGTCGCGCTCGGTCGCATCGCCCGCCGTCGCCTCCGCGGCCGGCACGACCGCCGCGGCAAAGCGGTTGGTCATGTTCAACGTGCGGTTGACGAGGTTGCCGAGGTTGTTGGCGAGTTCGCTGTTGTAGCGCACGAGGAACTGCTCGCGCGTGAAGTCGCTGTCCTGGCCGACGTTCATTTCGCGGATGAGGAAGTAGCGGAAAGCGTCGACCCCGAACTCGGTCACGAGATCGAGCGGGTTGAGCGCATTGCCCGTGCTCTTGGACATTTTGGCGCCGGCGGTCATCCACCAGCCGTGGGCGATGATGCCCCGCGGCAGCGCGAGGCCGGCCGCATGGAGCATGATCGGCCAGTAAACCGCATGTGGTGGCACCAGGATGTCCTTGCCGATGACATGATAGGCGGCGGGCCAGACGCCGGGTTTATCGGCGACGGCGGAGTAGTAATTGATGAGTGCGTCGAACCACACGTAGGTGACGTAATCCTCGTCGAACGGCAGCGGGATGCCCCACTCCAAGCGTTCACGTGGACGCGAGATACAGAGGTCGTTGAGCGGCTCCTTGAGGAACTCCAGCACCTGCTTTTGGCGGAAGCGCGGGAAGATGAAATCCTCGTTCTTCGCCAGAAATTCGCTGAGCCATTCCTGATACTGCTTCAGTTTGAAGAAGTAGTTCGACTCCACGATCTCGGTGACTTCGCCAAAGATCTCCGGCCACGAGCCGTCCGGCAGGCGGTCCTTTTCCTGGAGAAACTGCTCCTGGCGCGTCGAGTAGAAGCCCTTGTATTCGGCCTTGTAGATCTCGCCCTTGTCGAAGAGCTGCTGGAGCACCTGGCGCACGACCTTCTTGTGCCGCGCCTCGGTGGTGCGGATGAAATCGTCGTTGGAGATATTGAGCTTCGGCAGGAGGGCGCGGAACTCCTGGCTCACCTCGTCGGCGAACTGCTGCGGCGGGATGCCGCGCTTCTTGGCGCTCTGCTGCACTTTCTGGCCGTGCTCATCGACGCCGGTGAGAAAATAGACCTTGTCTCCCATCATCCGGCGAAAACGGGCAATAACGTCCGTCAGCACCTTTTCGTAGGCATGGCCTAGGTGCGGCGAACCGTTCACGTAATCGATCGCGGTTGTGATGTAGAATGACTTCATGTGATGGTCGGATAAACAAAAGCACCCCCGGGCAAATGTCGAAAGTTTTGCTAAACACTTACGGCACACTCGAAACGGTTTGCCACCCCGCGGTCGCCGAAACACCCTGATTCTTCCGGTCACCCATGAACAGCCTCGCCCGCCTTCTCGGTCTTTCCGCCTTGCTACTGGTGCTGTTCATCGCCGCCTGCCTCGGCGCGCAAAGCTGGCTGCGCCAGCAGAGCGCCCGCATGCAGGCTGACGCCATCGCCACCCGTCGCGCCCAGTTCTTGCAGGCGGTTGAACACATCCGCCCGGGCGTGCAGCCCTGGACCTCCGCGCAACTCGCCTCCCTGGGCGGCGTCATCGATGGGAACGTTACGCTTATGCCCGCGACCGCCACCCCGCAGGCCATGCCAGCCGATCGTCTCGGCTTCACGGAACCCCTGCGCGATGCCGGCGGAAAAATCACCGCGCATGCCGTGGTGACTTTTCCCGCGCCGGCGTTGTTGCGCCTGCACCTCGCGCACGGGCGGACCTGGATGCTGCTCCTCGTCCTGGCGCTGGGGATCGTGCTGTTATTCATCGTGGCGACGGTGCTGTGGCGCCGTCCGGCTCCGGGCGGCACTATGGATTCACGCACGCCGTGGAGCACGGCCCGTGGCGAGATGGGCAGCCTGGAACAACTCGCGCGAACCTCCGCCGCGCAAGGCTCGGCCCTCGCCCAGGAACGTGACGCGCGGCATCGCACCGAACAGGATTTATTGCTGAATCAGCGTCTCCTGAATCAGTCGCTTGAGGAAAAAATCCGCCTTGGCCGCGACCTGCACGACGGACTCATCCAATCGCTCTACGCAGTCGGTCTCACCTTGGAATCCACGCGTCCCTTGCTGACGCAAAATCCCGCCGAAGCCGACCGCCGCCTTGCCCAATGCCTCGAAAACCTGAACGGCGCGATCCGCGACGTGCGCGTTTACATCTCGGGTCTCGCGCCGGAAAAGCTCCAACGGGTGAGCTTCGCCGCCGCGGTGGAATTGTTTTTCCATGAACTGCGCGGTGGTGGCGAGGCCGTGCTCAGCGTGAAGATCGACGACGATGCCGCGGCGACGCTCACCCCGGCCCAAGCCACCGAGGCGTTGCAAGTCACGCGTGAGGCGATCAGCAACAGCCTGCGCCATGGGCAAGCCACCCACCTCACGGTGCGTTTGCACCAGACTGATCGCGAGATCGGCCTGCTCGTGCAGGACAACGGCCGGGGCTTTGTCACCGCCGGCCAGACCGGCCAGGGCCATGGCTTGAACAACATGCAGGCCCGCGCCCGGGAATTGGGGGCAACATTGCGCATCGACAGCCGCCCGGGCGATGGCACACGTGTGGTGATGACCTTGCCCGCCCACGCCTCATGACCAAACCCGGCAAATCCCCCGTCCGCGTGCTGCTGGTCGACGATAGTGAACTGGTCCGCACCGGCCTGCGCACTCTGTTGAGCGGCGAGGCTGGGCTGAGCATCATCGGCGAAGCGGGCACGGTTGCCGGTGCCGTCGAGGCGTGCCAGCGCCACCAGCCCGACGTCATCCTCCTCGATATCCGCCTGCCCGACGGCACGGGCTTCGATGCCTGCCGCCAGATTTTGCGCCGCCTGCCCGAAACCCGCGTGCTCATCCTCACTTCGGTCGTTGACGATACCTTGATCGACGAAGCCATCCGCGCCGGCACGCATGGTTATTTGTTGAAAGAAATCAACGCGCGCGGCCTGGTGCAGGCGATCTTCGATGTCGCCGCCGGCAAATCCATCCTCGATCCCGCGGTCACGGCCCGCGTGCTGCAACTCGTGAAGACCGGCCCCGGCAACCCTTCCGCCAGCCTCGCATCGCTTTCGCCCCAGGAGCAACGCGTCATATCCTGCATCGCGCAGGGCAAGACCAACAAGGAAGCCGGCACCGAGCTCGGCCTCAGCGAGAAGACGATCAAAAACTACTTGGGCAACATTTTCGAAAAGCTGCACATCTCGCGTCGCTCGCAGGCGGCGGCGCTCTACGTGCAGGAGACGCGCGACCGCCGCTGAGGCGGCGCAGCCAGGCCAGCAGGGCCGTTCGGCCCTAGCACCCTAGGGCTGTTTTTCCGCCATAGGCCTCTTCGTTTCAGGCCTGTCGCTCTGGTATCTTCCGGGTGTGTTCACGACCCACCCAATTCATTTCGCCCGGGGCCACGCGCACCCGCGGCGCCGCCACGCCTCCGGCTTCACGCTGGTTGAAGTCATGGTTTCCTCCGCTGTCATGGTGATCATCCTGGGCGGCGTGCTCGCCTCGCTGATCCAATCGCGCCGGCTCACGGAAGGCAGCATCTATCAGAACTCCACGGTCACCATCATGCAGGGCTACGTCGAGCAGATGAAGAACATGGAGTATAGCCAGCTGAACGTCTCGGCGGCCACCGCGCCGTCCACGCCCATCACCGTCGCCACCGTGCTCGATCAAAACACGCCCGACCCCCTGACCCTTTCCGTGGGTTCGCCTCCCACCACCATGCCGGCCATCGGCACCGTGCCGACCGGCGCCGTCGATAACGTCAAGGTCGTCGACATCAACAACACGCCGGCCAATGCCAACGACGACCTGCGCATCACCATCTGGGTGTGGGTGAAGGATCTCACCGGTGCCGCCGCCAATGTCACCAGCGCCAAGTCCGTCACGGTTTTTTATACGTGGCAGTTTCGCGACGGCAACCGCGTCCGCTCTTATCGCAGTTCCGTCCGCACCGTCCGCTCCCTCGTTCCGTCCTACTGAGCCTCACCCATGAAATCACGCCCTTCCTCCCGCCGCGGCTTCACCCTCGTCGAAATCATGGTGGCGAGCGCTCTGTTCGGCATCGTTTCCTTCGGCATGTTCCGCGTCCTCCTGCAGACCGCGAACACCTATTCCTACGACACCGGAAAAATTCTCGTGAACAAGGATATCCGGAAATTCACGACCGAGATGACGGAGAACGCCACCTACGCGAACTTCTTCATGATCTTTCCCGCCTACACGAGCATCAACCGCACGGTCGATGTGCTCGTCAACAGCAGCGATCCCGACCAGGGCTACACCACCGCCATCGTCGACAACACCGTGCAGGACGGTGCCTCGGGTGATTGCCTCGTGCTGGTCTACAAGGATTCCGCCGACGACCGGAAAATCTCCAAGATCGTCGCCTACTTCCGCGCCCCGACCAATCCCTCCAGCCCCACCAGCACGGGTCCCGTCCGGCGCATGACGCTGGACATCACGCCCAGTTCCACGCTGCCCGTGTGGCAGCTCATCCCCGAGATCAGCAACGCCTCCATCTACCCCGAGGTGATCGAGCTCTCCCGCGGTTTGGCCAACGGCAAGCTCTTCTACAATTTCTACTCCCGCAGCATCATCGTCAAAGGCGAGATCCTGCACCGCGGCAGCCTCGTCAAGCAGGCGACCAACACCTATAATTTCACCGTCTCACCCCGGGGATAAACCGCCATGAAATCCAACCATCCCAACTCCCGCCGCGGTAGCGCGCTCGTCACCGTGATCATGCTCACCACGAGCCTGATCATCATCATCTCCAGCACGCTCAGCTACTCGCTGACCGAGCGCCGCCTCAACCACCGCGAGGCCATGCGCCTTGAGGCGCGCAACGCCGCCGAGGCGATCTCCGAATACGGGCTTTCCCAGGTGCGCCAGAAAATGGACACCCGCTCGGATTTTTCCTCCACGCGCTTCACCACCGGCACCGATGCCAACAGCATCACCAAGCCCGACACCTCGTTTTGGGGCGGCAGCGGCGTCGTCACGACCGGCGCCAATGCCCCGGAACTCGTCATCGGCCTCATCGCCACCGTGACCAGCAACGGCACCACCGGGCTTTATTATTTCGATCCCGCCGATCCCAGCAACGAGTTCGATCCGCTGAAAGGTCGTTACGCCTTCCGCTTCGACCTCAAGATCATCTCCCGGGCGACCGTCTCCCCGCCCTCCTCCGCCGCGGGCGGCCCGCAAACCTGCTACATGTCACAGACGCTCTCGGCCCGCGCCTCGCCGCTGTTTTCCCACGCCATGTTCTACAACATGGACCTCGAGATCTGGCCCGGTCCCGCCATGAACATCCTCGGCGGCGTCCACACCAACGGAAACCTCTGGGTCAAAAAACAGAGCAGCACCGGGCTGGCGCTGAACTTTGTCGGCCCCGTCACGGTCGCCGGTTCCGGCCACGTCGCGCCGCCCTCGGGCACTTTCGCCGGTGCGCCCAACTATCCCACCGGGTTCTATTCGGGCGTCAAATGCGCCATTCAGAATACCAACGGCACCTCCGACGACCTGAGCAGCTACACCGACGGCACCTTCTTCTCCACGTCGGCCGGCGGCCTCGTCAGCATCAAGGACACCTCCGTCTCGCCCACGCGCTGGCGCGACCAAAAATGGGGCGCCGCCACCGAGACGGCCGCCACCCAGGAAAGTTTCCGCCAATGGGCCACCACGACTTTCGGCGGCAACCTGCAGACCCCGGTGCACGGCGTGCTCCCGTCCAACCTTCCTGGTATCGGCAGCTACCTCGAGGACTCCACTCCGGGCGACGGCGTCGACAATACCGTTAACACCGCCCGGCGGTTGATTGAGCCCCCGCTCCGGAGCACGGACACTTATCCCGACAACACCGCCGGCGCCCGGTCCGCCGAGGTCGAAACCCAGAAATACTCCACCCGCTCGGGCTTGTATATCACGGTCAATCCCAGCGCCCAGGAACGCTACGGTCGCAAACCCAACGGCACGCTCATCAAGATCCCCGCCGGCAAGTATCGCGTCTTCACGAAGGATGGCGTGGAACTCATGCTACCGGGCCAGTCCGACTGGGGCGACAACAACGCCAATGCGAATATCGGCGCCAACAAGCCCGTCACCGGCACCCTCAGCGCCAGCTACACGGCTGGCCGCCCCGTGATCACCGTCCGGCCCAACGCCATGTTCGACCTCCGCCGTGGCCGGCAAACTGATGGCGATCCCTTCAGCTGGAGCTCCAATCGCAGCTCCTCCAACACCTACGATCCCTTGGCCATCGACATGATTGATTTCGATATGCGCGAACTGAAATTCGCCATTGATCGAAGCGTGAACAACCTCACGTCGACCACCGGTTACCTGACCGACACCCCGCCCGACGGCAGTTCCACCAGTAGCACCAGCGATTCGTGGAAATACTTTATCTATAACCCCGCGGCCACCACGACGACCATCACCTTGAACGACAAGAACCGGATCCTGGT
Organism: uncultured Opitutaceae bacterium; assembly: GCA_964525935.1. Lineage (GTDB taxonomy): Bacteria > Verrucomicrobiota > Verrucomicrobiia > Opitutales > Opitutaceae > UBA2377. Next base: position 51,813 of record CAZGJZ010000008.1, read on the forward strand.
CCCCGATCCCGCCTATCCCAACGACGCCAGCAAGATCACCAACTGGAGCGGAGCCAGTTGGAACGGCGCCATCTATGTCGAATCCGTGGAGGCTGATTTCGCGTCGCCTTCCACCACCGCCCCGGTGGGGAGCAGCCGGGCCACCTACACCTCTGCCAATCGGGACAACGCCTCCGGCCTGCGCCTGATCAATGGACGCGGCCGCGTCGCCTCCACCAGCACCGGTGACTTCCAAGGCCTGACCATCGCCACCAACGACGCCGTCTACATCCTCGGCCATTTCAACGCTGACGGCACCATCAATACCGCCACCACCGGCACGACCAACAGCGGCCGCTACAACGAGACCGGCGAGAAACCCTGCTCCATCGTCGGCGATGCCCTGACCATCCTCTCCACCCCCGGTTACGCCCTCAGCGGTTCCGGCTCCAGTCTCAAGGTCACCCAAACCATCGGCTGGAACGACGCCCTGAGCGATTTGCGCAACACGACATCCTCTTACTCCACCACGTGGTCCACCTCCAATCCCGGCAACAGCAACCGCCAGGAAGGCGAGGACGATGCGACCTACTGCTACCGCTACCCCTACAGCCAGAACAACAGCATCCCCTTCGTCGCCACGCCCCTGACCTCCAGCAACCGCAATACCTCCACCGTCCAGAAGCTCACCACCAACCTCTCCACCAAGGCCGACGGCAACGACACCGAGATCTCTGCCGCCTTCCTCGTCGGCATCGTCATCTCGAACAAGGATAACAACGGCCAGAACAGCGGTGGCGCCAACAACTACCCTCGTTTCAACGAGGACTTCAGTGCCTCCGGCAGTCAGAAGACCGTCGCCATTCGCGGCTCCATCGTCGCCCTCTTCGAAAGCCGCGTCGCCACCGAACCGTGGAACTGGCGCACCTTCAACGCGCCCGCGCGTCTCTGGGGTTTCAACGAGCTATTCAACCAGGGCTCCTTTCCCCCGCTCACGCCGAAGGTCATGTATTACCGCCGCGTCGACTTCAACGACATCACCAAGACGCAATACACCGCACTCAAGACCGCCTGGGGCCTGTAATTGTTTCCGGGACGGCGCAGGGCTGATCAGCTCAGTCCTGCGCTGCGCCAGATTGATTGCGCGGATTCCCGGCCGCCACCTTTAAGCGGTCCCGAGTTTCTTCAACCACTCCGCTAGTTGCACCCACGCGCGACCACGGTGGCTGATTGAATTCTTCTCCGCCTCGCTCAACTGCGCATAGGTTCGCGTAAAACCGTCCGGCACGAACAACGGATCATAGCCGAATCCCGCTCCACCGACTGGTTCACGGCTCAAACGGCCGGTGCATTGTCCGCTAAAAACCTGCTCCACTCCGCCCGGCCCGAGCAGCAGCAGCACGCATACAAATTGCGCCCCGCGTTGCGTATCCGGCACATCGCGCATGACCGCGGTCAGCTTGCGCAGATTCGCCGCCGCATCGTGCTCGGGACCCGCGTAATAAGCCGATTCCACTCCCGGTGCACCGCCCAGCGCATCCACGCATACGCCGCTGTCGTCCGCCAATACCCAGGCCTCGGCCGGCACCAGCGCCTTGAGCGCCAGCGCTTTTTTCCGCGCGTTGCCGGCAAACGTCCCCGTGTCCTCCACCACGTCGGGCATTCCGCCCACGGCGCGTGCGGAGAAAATCTCCAGCGGCAGTCCGCCGGCCTTCGCCAGCGCGGCAAATTCCTCCGCCTTGTGGGCGTTACCCGAAGCGAGAAACAGTTTCATCGACAGAAATCTTGTCCGGGTAAACCACGCGGCCGCGCATGAGCGTATCGTCTCCGAGCACTTGGTGACGCACGTCCGTCAGTCGCACCGCGTCCGTCAGCTTTTCCGTCCGCAATCCACTGAGCATCGCCTTGGCTTTCGCATCCGCGAGCAACACCGGCGCGCGATAGACGAAGAAATAATCGATCTGCCGGTCGCGCAGCAGCTGGCTCATCAATTGCACGCCGCCTTCAAAATACACGCCGCTGATCCGTTCCTCGGCGCACTTGCGGCGGAAGTCCGCAAAATTCACCCGCTGCGTCGGCGAAGGGAGGCACCAGACTTGCACGCCGAGGTCGCGCAGTTTGCGCACATAGCCCATCCCGCCATGCGGCGTGGTGACGACGATCGTGCGCTCGCGATCCGCGTCGGTGTAGAGTTGCGGCAGGTTTTTATCGATGACCGTGCGGAGCAGGCCGTCGAAGACAAAGCGCACCGGGCACCACGGCTCCTCGCCGGGGATGCGCGCGGTCAGTCGCGGATTATCCTTCATCACCGTGCCCGCGCCCACTGCGATCGCCGGGAACAGCCGGCGCCACCGCATCACATCCGCGCGCGCTGTTTCGCCGGTGATCCATTTCGATTCACCCGTGCGGCAGGCGATGCAGCCGTCCAGCGTCACCGCCGACTTGGCGGCAAACAGCGGCGTGCCCGTCGTGATCCAGTGATTAAAGATGAGATTATGATCGGTGCATTCCTGCTCCAGCACGCCGGTGATCACCTCGACGCCGGCCGCCCGCAACAGCTCGAAACCCCGACCGGCATGCGCCGGGTTCGGATCGCTCGCGCCGACAACCACGCGCTTGATCCCCGCGGCGATAATTGACTCGGTGCACGCGCCTGTGCGGCCATGCGTCGAACAGGGCTCGAGCGTCACGTAAAGCGTGGCCCCGGGCCGCGGTGGTTTGCCGCGCGCGAGCAACGCCAGACGCTCGGCGTGCGGGCCGCCATCCGGCGCCGTCGCGCCTTCGGCGACAATCTTCCCCTCTTCCACGATCACCGCGCCGACCATCGGGTTGGGCAGCGTCCGGCCCCAGACGCTCCGCGCCAACTCCAGCGCGCGGCGCATGAAGACTTCGTGGGCTGAATTATCCGCGGACATAAGGATTGTTGGCTTTCTCGTCGCCCACCGTCGTCTCCGGTCCATGCCCGGGATAAACCGTGGTTTCGTCGGGGAGCGTGTATATCTGGGCGCGAATGGACTCAGCCAGCTTTTCCCGGCTCCCGCCCGGCAGATCAGTGCGACCCACGCTGCGCTTGAACAACGCATCCCCCACCAGCGCCATGCGGCCCGCCGGCAGGTAAAACAGGACATTGCCTGGACAGTGTCCCGGCACGTGACGCACCTGCACCTTGGTGCCAAGTGCGTCAAAAACCTCTCCCTGCGCGATCCAGCTATCCACCGTTACCGGCTCAAGCTGGGCACCCGGCACGAGAAACTTGCTCATGACCTGCGGCGACTCGATGAGCACCTGGTCGTCGCGATGCGCGCGCACTTTCGCCCCGGTGGCGCGCACCACTTCAGCGGCACCTTGCGTGTGATCCCAATGCCCGTGCGTGAGCCAGAGCTCGGTTAGCCGGCATTTGTCGTTGGCGAGGAGGCTCTCGATTTCTGCCCAGATGCCGCCCGGGGCATCCACCAGCACCGCTTCCCCGCGACTGGGCTCGGTGAGCAGATAGGCATTGGTTTCGATCGGGCCGGCCGGGCGCACATACAGGTTCATGTCGTGGCCAGTCCATGCCGATTCATCGTCCCTGCAACCGCGAAAATTCCCCTTCCCCTTTGCCCGGGCCGTGCTTACCTCGTCACCTTCCTATGCCCACACTCAAGTTCGCTGTCCTGGCTGGAGACTACATTGGCCCCGAGGTGATGACCGAGGCCCTGCGCGTGCTCGAACACGTCGCCAAAAAGGAAAACCTCACGCTCGCCTACACGCGCGCTGACGTCGGCGGCGCCGGCATCGATAACCACGGCAAGGCCCTGCCCGACTCCACCCTCAAGCTCTGCTCCGAATCCGACGCCATCCTCTTCGGCTCCGTCGGCGGCCCCAAGTGGGAAAAACTCCCGCCCAAGGAGCAGCCCGAGCGCGCCGCGCTGCTCCCGCTGCGCAAGCACTTCACGCTTTTCGCCAACATCCGTCCCGGCCTCCTTTATCGCGAACTCACCGACGCCTCGCCGCTCAAGACCGAGCGCATCCCGGACGGCATCGACATCGTCTGCATCCGCGAACTCACCGGCGGCGTTTACTTCGGCCTCCCGAAAACCACGACCACGCTCCCCGACGGCGACATCCAGTCCATCGACACGATGGTCTATAAAAAATCCGAGATCGAACGCATCCTCCAGGTCGCCATCACGACCGCCCGCGCCCGCAAGAAAAAGCTCTGCTCCGTCGACAAGGCCAACGTTCTCGAAACCTCCGTCCTCTGGCGCAAGACCGTCACCGACTACATGGCGAAACACGCCCCCGAGATCGCGCTCAGCCACATGTATGTCGACAACGCCGCCATGCAGCTCGCCCGCGACCCGAACCAGTTCGACGTCTTCGTGACCGAAAACATGTTCGGCGATATCCTCTCCGACGAGATGGCCGTCATCTGCGGCTCGCTCGGCATGCTTTCGTCCGCCTCGCTTGGCGCCGGCAAGAATTCCCTCGGTCTGCCCTTCGGCCTCTACGAGCCCGCCGGCGGCACCGCTCCCGACATCGCCGGCAAAGGCATTGCCAATCCCTGCGCCCAAATCCTCTCCGTCGCGCTCATGCTCCGCTTCAGCTTCGGCCTCGACGCCATCGCGACGCGCATCGAAGCCGCCGTCAAAAAAGCGGTCACCAGCGGCATCCGCACCGGTGACATCGCCTTCGGCAAACCCGCCGTCGGCACCAAGGCCATGGCCGACGCGATCATCGGCCAGCTCTGACCGTCCCCTGCGCCCGGTCCAGTTCACGCCGGACTGCCGCCAGCAGGTCGTTGGGCGCACAGGGTTTCAGCAGGACTTCAGTCACGTCCAATTCCTTCAACTCCGCAGCTTTTCCCTCCTGGTCCAACCCGGTGGTGGCGATGATCGCAAAGCCCGGCGCGATGGCGCGAAGTGCGCGAATCAACGCCAGGCCGCCCATCACCGGCATCATGATATCGGTGATCACCAGTTTCACACGGTCCTGATGCTCGAGGAACAACGCGACGGCCTCTTTTCCATTGCTGGCGGTCAGGCCCTTATAGTTGTGCTGCTGTAGCATCAAGGAGGTGGCCTCGCTGACCGGCAGCTCGTCATCCACGATCAGAATCAATTCGCCGTGTCCCGCATCGGACGCCTCGCGCCCTTCGGCCTGGCTGGTGCCCGCCGACTCGGTCGCCGGCAAGTGGACCTTGAACACGGTGCCTTTGCCGGGCTCGCTGTGCACGGTCACGAACCCGTCGTGGCTGTTGACGATCCCAATCACCGTCGAAAGGCCCAGTCCGGTCCCTTTACCGATCCCCTTCGTCGTGAAGAATGGATCGAAGATCTTGCCGAGAATCTCCGCCGGTATACCCTGGCCGGTGTCCTCAACACTCAGCACCACGTAACGGCCGGCCCTGGCCTTCGGATGCACCAATGATTCCTCGGCGGTGAGCGTGAGATTCTCCGCCTTGACGATCAAGAGGCCTCCGTGCGTCATGGCGTCCCGAGCATTCACGCAGAGGTTCATCAATACCTGGTGCAGTTGGGTCGCATCGCCCACCACCGGCCACAGGTTGTTTGCCGGCTCGGCGTGGATGGTGATTTCCCGGGGAAAAGTCTCCCGCATGATGCCCGCCATCTCCTTGATCAAGTGGCGCCATTGGACCGGGATCCTTTCGCCCGCCACGCCCCGACTGAACATCAAAAGCTGCCGGACAATGCCAGCCCCGCGCTGCGCGCTGCTTTCGACCATGCTCAGGATATGCTGGTCCTGCGGCGAGGCCAGCTTAGCCTTCAGCAAACCCGCCACCATGAGCACGGGCGCCAGGATGTTGTTCAAGTCATGCGCCATGCCGCCAGCGAGGGTGCCGATCGCCTCCATCCGTTGCGCATGGAGAAACTGCTCCTCCAGTTTTTTGCGCTCCGTGATGTCCTCCGCCACGCCGACGACGCGATACACCTTCCCGCCCGCGTCCTTCACCGGAAACGCCCGGTCCAAAATCCACCGCATCGTGCCGTCCGGCCGCACGATCCGGTATTCCTCGCGATAATCGCCCGTGGTCTGCCTGGCAACCGCCGCCGCCTGCACCCGTGCGCGGTCCTCCGGCACGATCGCTTCAATCCACGTCTGCGGCGCGGCATATAACTCTTCACAGCGTCGGTTCCATATCCGCTCATAACCAGGGCTGATATAGAGCATCTCGTTCTTGGCCGTATCCGTCATCCAGAAAACTTCATCGATACTCTCGGCCATTTGTCGGAAACGTTGTTCGCTTTCCCTCAGCGTCTCCAGCGCCTGATTGCGCTCGGTCACGTCCACGAGAATCGAGAGCGAACAGACTTCACCGCCCATCTGGATGACTCGCACCGCAAGGCTGACCTGCCTTAGCTTTCCCGTGCGCGTTCGCACCGGCAATTCCCGATCACTGATTTCGCCCGTCCGGGCAATTTGGTTCTGCAGCGATTGCACCGTCGGCTGATCCAGCAATCCGGCATCGACCAACGTGCGTCCGACGATTTCTTCCCGGGGGCATTCGAATAACCGGGCAAAGGCCTCGTTTATTTCCAAGACAATCAGGTCGCGGCGACGACTGATCGCAATGGGCGCGGGGCATGATCTGAACGCCGAGGCAAAGCGCGCTTCGCTCTCTCTCTGCGCCTGCTCCGCCTGTCGACGCTCGGTGATATCCATGATGACCACCACCACCAGCGTCACGCTGCCGTCGGCTTTCGTCGGCTCATACCTCACTGCATAATAACGCGTCCCTCCTGCCGCCGATTTTTCGAGCTCATAGGCCACGCGCTCACCTGCAAAGGCGCAGTCCAGCCGGGGTCGAACCTGGGTCTCGTAAAGCGGCCCGAGAATGTCCGCCACCCGCCGCCCGGTAATATCGGCCGAAGGCAGCCCGAGGATTTCCGCATAGGTCGCATTGGCAAAAGTGTAGCACCGGTCGCGATTGACCATGACCAACCCCACGCGGGCATTGCCGGTGACGAGTTGCAGCCGCTGTTCGCTCTCGTGCAACGCCTTCAGCGTCTCACGCTGCGCCCGGCGCAGCCGGCACTCGGCCAAGGCGGCGCTGACCGCCGCGCCAATGCGAACCAACCGGTCCTTGAGGAGATAATCCGCTGCTCCCTGCTTGATCACAGCCACCGCCGTGTCCTCTCCGATCGTGCCTGATACGATGATAAATGGCACATCCAGCCCGCTCTGCTTTAGCAATTCCAGCGCCCGCAGGCCGCTGAACTGCGGCATTTCATAATCAGACAAAACCAGTTCCAGATCCGGACGCAGAGCCTGGAGAAAATCCACTTCCGTATCCACGCGCTTCCAAACCGGTTCGAATCCCGCCCGCTGCAAGGCGCGCAAGAGCAGTTCGGCATCGGCCGGACTGTCTTCGGCGATCAGGAGTTGCAATGTCTGGGCCACGACTATTCCTCCACTTTCGGCGGTTGATTGAGCAACAGCCAGTAGAGCCCAAGATCCCGCACGGCATCGGAAAAGCGCTCAAAATTCACCGGCTTCACGATGTAACTATTCACGCCCAGTTGGTAGCTTTCGACCACGTCCCGTTGCTCTTTCGACGATGTCAGCACCACCACCGGAATGGATTTTGTGCGCGGATCCGACTTGAGGCGGCGCAGCACGTCCAGCCCGTCCACTTTCGGCAGCTTCAGGTCAAGAAAGATAACCTTGGGACTGTCCGCGATCTTGCGCGCTGCATGCGGTCCTTCGCAAAAAATAAATTCCAGCGCCTCGGCGCCATCCCGGGCCACTTGGACACGGTTGGCGAGGTTCGCCTTGCGCAGGGCGCGAAGCGCAAGCTCCAGGTCCTGTGGGTTATCCTCCACGAGTAACAGTTCAATGGCGGCAGGATCATTCATGATTTGGTTTCTCCTCCTCGAGGGTGAAATTGAAAGTCGCGCCCTGATCCACGATGGCTTCCGCCCAGATTCGGCCGCCATGCCGGTGGATGATGCGTTGCACCGTGGCCAGACCGACCCCGGTGCCTTCATAATCTTCCATGCGATGCAGCCGTTGGAAGACGCCAAACAGCTTGCCGGCATACTTCATGTCGAAGCCGGTGCCATTGTCCCGCACATGGTAAACCCGTCCGCCCGATGTCGCCGTGCTGCCAATCGCAATCACCGCTTCGCTGCACTTCCGGGTATATTTCAGGGCATTGTCCAGCAGGTTTAACCACACTTGCTTGAGCAACGCCGGGTCGCCAAGGCTGGATGGCAGCTCGCCTAGCTTGATCTCCACCCGCCGGTCCGGCCACGGCGACCCCAACTCGTCGAGCGCAGCTTGGACGAGCCGTTGATGATCGACCGGCTGCTTCACGAGCGCCTGCCGGCTTAGCCGTGAAAAAGTGAGCAGATCGTCGATTAATGCGCCCATGCGCTGCGCCGAATGTCGGATCGTCTGCAACAGCCGCTTCCCTTCCTCAGGCAGTTGCGGACCAAAATCCTCCACCATCGCCTGGGAAAATCCATCCACTGCGCGCAACGGCGCCCGCAAATCATGTGAGACCGAATAGGAAAACGCCTCCAGCTCCCGGTTGGCGCTTTCCAATTGTGCCGTGCGCTCCACCACCCGCTGTTCCAATGCGGTGTTAAGCTCGCGCACCGCTTCTTCCGCCCGCTTGCGCTCGGTGATATCCGCCCGGATGGCGACATATTGGCGAGGTTTTCCATTGGCGCCGAGAAACGGCACAATGGTGGTGTCGACCCAGTAGAATGAGCCGTCCCGCGCGCGGTTCTTGATTTCGCCGTGCCAAACTTTGCCACTTCCGATCGTCGTCCAAAGTGATTGGATAAATGCCTTCGGGTGAAAGGTGGAGTTGATGATCCGGTGATCCTGTCCGATGAGTTGTTCCCGGGAGTATTGGGAAATCGCACAGAACTTGTCGTTCACGAACGTAATCTTTCCCCGCGCATCCGTGATCGCCACGATGGCATGCTCATCCAGGGCCGTGCGCAGATCATCGTTGGCTTTCAATGCCGACCGCAGTTCATCCTGGCCACGTTCCGCCGCAGTGCGAATCTTCTCCTCCCGCCGTCGTGCCCGGTGCAACGCTTCACAAATCGCACTGATCAGTCCGCCCGCGATCACCAGGATCGCCTGTTGCCAGCGCTCGGTCGTCGACGCGACCACGAAGCTGTTGAGCGGCGGCAACAAGTAGTAGCTCGCCGCCAGGAACGCGCTCGCTGTTGCCAGTAATCCGGGCCACAGCCCACCCCAATAGGCACTGATAATAATCGGGATCGTGAATACGATGAGCGCCGGTCCGTCGATCCGTGCGCCGATCAGCAGACGCACCCACAACGTGAGCAGCACAAGCGCCAAGGCCAGCAAGTGGGAGATAATCTTGTGCCGCATTCGCGGCATTGCGCCTTGGCGGACATCGTCGTTCGTGGCGGAGGCAAAGCCCTTGTCTCGCGTTGACTGATCGAGACCATATCTGTCTTGGGGCTGGATTGGGGCGCTCATGACCGAGTTGGGGGGCACTCAACCGGTTTGGCTGTTCCCCGTGATAACGATCTCGGGGTCATTAGCAATCACTGTGCGGCCGGCCATAGTTAGCGCTAGCCTGCCGGCCAATCAGATCCTGTCGCGCGTAGCTCTTGCGAGGCACGAATTCTCTTCCTTCTTGCGCCCCACCCCCCCGTCCTCTGTTTTCCTTGTCCTCCATCGGCCTAACCGAAGGAGCATTTCTCTCTCTCATTTCATGACTTCCGCCGAGATCCGCCAGAGCTTCCTCGATTTCTTCGCCCAGCAAGGCCACACCATCGTGCCCTCGGCCTCGCTGCTGCCCGACTCGCCCGGACTGCTCTTCACCAACGCCGGCATGAACCAGTTCGTGCCCATCTTCCTCGGCGATCGCGCGCCCGACCTCTCCAAATGGGCCGGCGTCCGTCCCGCCAAGGACACCCGTGCGGCCGACACCCAGAAATGCATCCGCGCCGGCGGCAAACACAACGATCTCGAGGACGTCGGCTTCGATACCTACCACCACACGATGTTCGAGATGCTGGGCAATTGGTCCTTCGGCGATTACTTCAAAAAGGAATCCATCAACTGGGGCTGGGAACTCATCACCAAGGTCTGGGGCATCCCGCCGAAGCGGCTCTTCGCGACGGTCTACTCGCCCGACAAATCCAAGGGCGACCCCGCCGAGTTCGACCAGGAAGCCTACGACATCTGGGCCAAGATCTTCAAGGCCGCCGGCCTCGACCCCAAGGTCCACATCGTCAACGGCAACAAGAAGGATAATTTCTGGATGATGGGCGACACCGGCCCCTGCGGCCCGTGCTCTGAAATCCACTTCAACCTTCTGCCCTCCGACGATGAGGTCGAAGGCCGCAAAGGCGTGAACAGTTCCTCGCCGCGCTGCATCGAAATCTGGAATCACGTCTTCATCCAGTTCAACGCCAACGCCGACGGCACCTTCGCCCCGCTCGCCTCCAAGCACGTGGACACCGGCATGGGCTTCGAACGCGTCGCCGGTATCTACGCCTCGTCCAAAGGCTTCACCGATTTCACCGCCGAACCTTCCAACTACGAGGCCGACGTCTTCGCTCCGCTCTTCGCCAAGATCACCGAGCTCTCCGGCAAAACCTACGCACGCACGATCCCGACCAAGCGCGAAGGTCTCACCGAGCAGGAAAACACCGACATCGCCTTCCGCGTCCTCGCCGACCACGCCCGCACGATCAGCTGCGCAATCGCCGACAACATTCTCCCCGGTAACGAAGGCCGCAACTACGTCATCCGCCGCATCCTCCGCCGCGGCATTCTCTATGGCAAAAAACTCGGTCTCCAAACCGGCTTCTTCGAGCAACTCGTCGCCCCCGTCGTTGAATCCCTCGGCGCGGTATTTCCCGAGTTGAAGGAACGCCAGGACATCATCCGCCGAGTCATCCGCAGCGAAGAGGAATCCTTTGGCCGCACCTTGGATCGTGGCCTGCAACTTTTCACCAAAGCCACAGCCGTCGGGTCCATCCAAGGCGCCGCCGCCTTCGAACTTTACGACACCTACGGCTTCCCGCTCGACATGACTCAGCTCCTCGCGACCGAGCGCGGACTCACCGTCGACACCGCCGGCTTTGAGGCCGAGATGGAAAAGCAACGCGAGCGCGGCCGCGCCTCGCAGAAAAAGGAAATCGTCGTCGCCGCCACCGAAGGCGATGCCCCCGCGCTCGAAGCCACCAAGTTCCTCGGCTACGCGCAGACGCATGCCCACGGCAAACTCATCGACGTCATCAAGGCCGACAAGGACACGTTCCTCGTCTTCGATCAGACGCCATTCTACGCCGAGATGGGCGGACAGACCGGTGATGCCGGCACCGCGCTGATCAACGGCGTCCTCGTCCACATCACCGACTGCGTGAAAGACAAGGCTGGTCGCCACCTGCATCAGGTAGCGGTCAGCTCTCAGCTCTCAGCGATCAGCGCCGGCGCTTCGGCGGAACTCGCCGTCGATGTGCCACGCCGCCGCGCCATCAACCGTCACCACAGCGCCGCCCACCTCATTCATTGGGCTTTGCGCAAAGTCCTTGGCACGCACGTCCGCCAGGCCGGCACGTCCAAGACTGCCGACCGCATGCGCTTCGACTTCTCCCATTTCGAAGCCGCCACACCCGCCCAGCTCCGTGAAGTCGAACAGCTCGTGAACGACAAGGTCATCGACAACGCCAAAGTCGAAACCTACGAGACCGAATTCGACAAGAAGCCTGAGGGCACGCTCGCCTTCTTCGGCGACAAATACGGCAAGATCGTCCGCGTCGTGGACATCGGCGGCTACAGCCGCGAACTCTGCGGCGGCACCCACGTTTCCACGACCGGCGAAATCGGTCTTATCAAGATCGTCGCCGAGATGGCCATTGCCGCCGGCACCCGCCGCATCGAGGCCGTCGCCGGCCAGCCTGCGCTCGACTTCGTCACCACGAAGGAAGCGGCGCTCGCTGCCGTTAGCGCGCACCTTGGCGGTGGCACCAGCGACGTCGTGAAGAAACTTGAGGCGCTCCTCGCCCACCAAAAGGAAACCGAGAAGCAGCTCAAAGCCTTCCAGCAAAAAGCCCTCGCCGGTCAGGCCGACGAGCTCGCCGCGACCGCGGTCACCCGCGACGGCCTGAAATTTGTCTCCGCCGCCGTCCCGGTGGCCGATGCCGAAGCCCTGCGCAGCCTCGGCTCGCAGGTCCTTGCCAAGCTCGGCGAAGGCGTCGTCACGCTCGGCGCCGCCTTCGGCGAAAAGACCAGTCTCGTCGCGTTTTGCTCCCCCGCCGCGATCAAGGCCGGTCACCAAGCCGGCAAGCTGATCGGCACCCTCGCGGCGCAACTCGGCGGCAAGGGCGGCGGCAAGCCCGACTTCGCGATGGGTGGCGGCAAAGAGCCCGCCAAGCTCGCCGAAATCCTGAAGCCTTAAAGTCGGGCGCGGATCTCCGATCCGCTTTTTAGTTTCTTGATGCAACCGGGGTCAGCGACCTCGGCTGCATTTTGCGTGCGGCTCACTCCTTCCGCGCCGCCCCACCCACCCAGCGGTCAAGCGCGGCAATCATCGCGGGCTTGCGCACCGGCTTGCTGATGAAATCGCACATGCCGACCTGCCGGCAGCGTTCCCGATCCTCCACCGTGTTGTTGGCGGTAATCGCAACGATCGGCGGCGCGCCGGGATTTTCCCGCCGGATTTCCTGCGTGGCCGTGTAGCCATCCATCTCCGGCATCCGGCAATCCATAAAGATGACCGCGTAGGTCTTCAGCTTCGCCAGCGCGACGGCTTCGGCCCCATGGACCGCCAGATCCACGGTGCAGCCGAGCGTCTCCAACAGCTTTTTCACCACCATCCGGTTGACGGCGTCGTCGTCCACGACGAGCGCATGGACGCCATACGCGCGATTGTCCTGCGCCACCGCCGACGGCACCGGCATGGCTGCGGCGGCAACGGCATCGCGCCGCGCCTTGAGCAAAACTTCCTGCACGACATCGACACTGAGCAACGGTTTCCGCAGGGCGCCGGCGATTTCCCGGCCGAGGTCGAGTTCGCTGTGCGCGGGCCGCGCCGCGAGGAGGACAACCTGCAAAGTGCCCAGCGCACCGCCACTGCCCAGCGCCTGCTTCAACGCCTCCCCGGCCTTGATCGCGAGGGACTCGTCCAGGAGCAACACGGTGTAAGCCGTGCCCGCGGTTTGCGCCGCCTGCGCCATCGCACTGGCTTCCTCCAGATTCGTCGCGGCGTCGGCGGAGAATCCGCTGCGGCCGAGCAAGGCCACGGTCCCCTCGCGCGCCGCCGCGAGATCGTCGAGGACCAATACGCGCAGGGGCCGTCCGCTGCGATGCACCTCGGGCACATTCTCCATCGGCAACTGCAGCTCAAAGCTGAATTCGGAGCCGCGCCCCGGCGCGCTGCGCACTTGAATTTTTCCACCCATAAGATCGACGAGCCGGCGGCAAATCGCGAGGCCGAGCCCGGTGCCACCGTAGCGCCGCGTGGTCGAGGTATCCGCCTGCGTGAACCGCTCGAACAGCCGCTCCATGTTTTCCGCCACAATACCCACGCCGGTGTCGGATACGCTGAAACGCAGGCTCGCCATGTCCGGCGCCACGCCCAGCACCGGGGTGGTTTTCGTCACCCGCAGGACCACATGCCCGCGCTCGGTGAACTTGACCGCATTCCCCATCAGGTTGAGCAACACCTGGCGCAGTCGTGCCGGGTCGCCCTTGAGCAGCAGCGGCACATCGGGCGGCAAAACGAGCACGAGTTCGATGCCCTTCGCCAGGGCGCGCGGGGTGCTCACTTCCATCACATCCGTGAGCGGCTGTTGCAGGTCGAAGAGCGAATCCTCCAGTGTCACGTGGCCGGCCTCGATCTTGGAGAAATCCAAGATATCGTTGAGCACGGCGAGCAACGACTCCGCCGAGGAGCGAAGCGTGGTCATGTGCTCGCGCTGTTCCAGGCTGAGCGGCGTCTCGAGCATCATGTCCGCCGAGCCGATCACCCCGTTAAGCGGGGTGCGGATTTCATGGCTCATCGTCGCGAGGAATTCACTTTTCGCTCGGTTGGCCGCAGTCGCCGCCGCGGTTTCCTGCCGCGCCTGCAGCGCGCGGGCCCGCTCCTCGGCGAGCGCATCCGCCTGCGAGAGACGCTCGCTGCGGCGTTTAAAGCGCCAGTTGAAACCGAGCCAGACCAGCCCGGTGATGAATCCCGCGGACAGCAGCAGCGCGGTCGCGCGGAACCACCACGTCTGCCAGAAAAACGGCGCAATCGCGATGGCCACCGAGGCCTCGGACTCTTCCAACCCGTCACGGCTCACGGCGCGCACATGAAACACATAGCGGCCGGGCCGCAGGTCGGAAAGGCGCGCGACCCGCTCAAGTCCGGCCTTGATCCACTCCGTATCCACGCCGTCGAGCCGGTAGTGGAAATTTACCTCTTCCGGATAGCTCATGCTCACGCCGGTGTAACGGATGTTAACGCGCCTCGTGCCTGCGGGGACGTGCACGCTTTCTCCGGGTTTTTGCGGAAGCGGCAGCGCATCGTCGCCCGCGCTCACCGCCTCGATGTGCACCCGCGGCGCGCGGGAAACGGCCTGGACATCCCGCGGGTCAATCACCACCAGACCCTTGATCGTGGCAAACCACAGCCGGCCATCGCTCGCCCGCAGCGCCACCTGGGGGAATCCGTCACGGCAGGAAGCGCTCTTCATGCCATCGCTGCGATCGAACAGCTGATACGACACCCGCGGCGCACTGCCCGCCGCCACCGCATCGAGCGAAGCGCGGGGCAGACGAATGATTCCGCTGCCCGAACTCACCCAGATATTGCCGGCATCATCTTCCACCAGCCCGGCCCAGCTAAAAGCCGGCAAGCCATGTTGCTCCGTGTAGCAAAACCAGCCGTCGCCCTGCTGCCGCGCGATCACGCCGTTGCCGGCGACCAGCCAGAGCGTTTTGTCCCGGGCCAGCATGAAATTGACGCCCAGGTCAATCGGCTGCCCGGCCAGCGACATCACGCGCGTGAATTTCTTGCCGTCGCCCACCAGTAGTCCCGGGCTGCGCGTGCCGGCCCAAATGCGCCCGGTGCGGTCCTCGGCAAACGACAGCACGTTTTCTCCACCAAGCTGCTCGTGATCAATTACCCGAAAGACGCCGTCCTCCCGACACGCGATGCCCTGCGCCGTGCCAACCCAGACGCGGGCCTTCGAATCAATCATGACCGCATAAATGGTTTGCGAACCGACTTCATTTTCACCGTAGACCTGAAACTCCGTGCCGTGCCGGTAAAACAGTCCGTTGCCATAGCTGCCGATCCAGAGCCCGCCCTGCCGGTCAGGCACCACGGCATGGATCCACGCTCCCTTGCTGAACCGGTAGTCGTCGTCCGCCACGATGGGCGAACCAAACCGCGAGCCGTCAAACGGCAACAGGCCGCCGCCGTGGGTGCCCACGAGCATGCGACCGGGCTCGGTTTCGACCACGGCGTTCACCACCGGTTGGATCATGCCGGCCTTCTCATCGTAACTTATCAGCGAACGCGGACGCATCCGCGCGAGTCCGCCGCCATTGGAGCCCAGCCAGATATTGCCTTCACTGTCCTGAAAAACGCACAGCGTGGCGTTGTTTTGCAGCCCCTGCTCCATCGTGCATTCCAGCACCCGGCCGTCATGCCGGTAAATCACGACGCCATAGAGGTAGCCTGCCGTCCAAAGATTTCCGCGCGCGTCCTCCCACATCCGCACCGCTTCATCAACGTGGCCGGCGGCCCGCTCGATCGTCTCGACCCAGGCGCCTTGATGCCAGCGCTTGATCGTCCGCGAATCCGCCACCCACACGCCGCCTTTCCTGGCCGGGGCCGCCCCCAGCAACGAGCGTGCGTCCGTGTTGCCTTTCTCCCGGCGGATAATCTGCCAGTCTTTCCCGTCAAAATGCGCGAGGATTTCGGCGCAATAAATCCAAAGGATGCCGTCGTTGTCGATGAGACTGCTCCAGGGCGAATTGCGATTCACCTCCGGCACCTTCGGCGTAAATTCCACGAACTTGTCGCCTTGCAGCCGGATAAACCGCTCCTCCACCGTGGCAAAAAGCCCGCCGGAAGCATCCACCGTCAGCGAACGCACCAAGCCCGGCGGCACGCCGTCCTTCCGTCCGTAGCCACGCCACACCCCCTGCTTCAACGACGCAATGCCTTGCGAGGTGCCAACCCAGAGCGTGCCATCCTTGTCCACGCGGAGGCTGATCACCATGCCTTGCAGTTCCGCGATTCCCTCCGGTCGCACATCGACAAACCGGAGTCCGTCAAATTGCAGCAGCCCGGAAAACGAGCCGACCCAAAGATATCCATCCGGCGTCTGCGTCAGCGAGGTGACCGCGATGTAAGGAAAACCCTCGTCCACATCCCACGTCTTGACGATGTAATCCGCCTCCGTGTTCTCGATCGCGCTCAGCGGCGAAATGACAAGGGATGATGCCGCCGCGAAAAAAATCGCACAACGCATCCACTGGCCTAACCGGCCTGATATCATCCCGCGCACTCCATTCACGTAACACTCCATCACGTAAAATCAAGCGGCACTGTATTTTGGGTAATTTACCCCATATGCCTACTGCGTGCAGCAAGAGATTGCGAAGCATCGCACCCTGCCCACATTTGCACTCCATGCCCGTCGCTTCCGCCCCCCTCCCATCGCTCGCCTGCATCCTGGCGTTCAATGACTCGAACCAACTGGCCGTCCGCAAGCTCGGCTCGAAGGCGGGTCTGCCATTCACTGGCACCGATCTCACCATGGCAACGGCCCGGCTCGAGGGCTCGTTCAAGGCGCACACCCCGCCGGCCGAATATTTTTCGGCCGAGGCCGGCGGACGGGTTTACCGCGTTTACTTCACCCATGTCACCGGGACGCCGGCCGATACGGAGATCGAATTCTGGTCCATTGAAAAACTCGCTGCCAGCCCCGCCATGCTTGCGCCTTCGCTCAGCGTGCTGCTCATCCAACTCGAGCCGCACCTGATCAGCGTCCCTTACCTGCATCTGGGCGAAAACGATTTCATCAACAAGTTCCGCCCCGAGAAGGAGCGCAACACCGCCATCTATGCGCAGGACGCCGCCGCCAGCGGGCTCTACCAGTCGCAGCTCTGCGCCGCCATCAAGGCCCTCGCCCGCCGGCACGAACGCACGGCGACCGCACCCGTCGCCCTGGATTTCGGTCCGGTGCGCTACGCGATTCCCAGCCATTTCGGTTTCTGCCTCGGCGTGAAAAACGCCATCGAACGCGCCTACGAGACGCTCGCTGAAAACCCCGGCCGCCGCGTCTTCATGTTGTCGGAGCTCATCCACAATCCTTTCGTCAACGAAGACCTCCTCCGTCGCGGACTGCGTTACCTTCAAACCGACAAGGGCGTGCCCTACACGGTCAGCGGCGCCATCGGCAAGGCGCCGGCTCATCCCGCCGACCCTGAACTTTGGGATACGCTCACCTCCGACGACATTGTCATCATCCCAGCGTTCGGAGCCACCGACGAGGACAAGGTGCGCCTCGTGCGCAAAGGCATCGCCGTCGCCCAGTATGACGCCACCTGCATGCTGGTGGAAAAAGTCTGGAAAGCGGCCCGCAACTACGGTCGCGACGGTTACACGGTCATCATCCACGGCAAGGCCGAGCACGAGGAGACCAAGGCCACTTTTTCCAACACCCGCCGCTACGCGCCCGCCCTCATCGTGCGCGACCTTGAGGAAACGCGGCAACTGGGCGAATTCATCGGCAATCGCGACCCGGCCGCGCGGGAACGTTTTCACACGCTCTTCGCCGGCAAATACACTCCGGGCTTCGACATCGCCCGCCACCTCGATCGCGTGGCCGTGGTCAATCAGACCACTCTGCTGATGAATGAAACCCGTGCCATCATCGCCCTTTTGCGTGAGAATTATGCCGGGAAATTTCCCGGCGAAGCCGCCGAGCGGGTCGGCGGCAGCGGCCGCAACGACACGCTCTGCTACGCCACGCAGGTCAATCAGGACGCCCTCTCCCGCGCCCTCGCCGAGCCGCTTGACGCGGCCTTTGTGATCGGAGGCAAAAACTCTTCGAACACCTACCAGCTCTACCGGCTCTGCGAACAGACCCTCGGTGAGCGCGCCTACTTCATCCAATCCGAGGCCAACATTCTCTCACGGGAAACCGTTGAGCATTACGTCTTCCCCTCGGCGCGTCATGGCCGGCCGCTCGGGCAGATGGTGCATCGTCCGCTCTGGACTGACTCCGATACCACGCCCAAGCGCGTGCTCATCACGGGTGGTGCTTCCTGTCCTGACGGAATCATCCAGCACGTCATCACCCGCATCAACAGCCTGTTCCCGGCGGCGGCACTGCGCTCCGTCGCCGATGTGCTGGCCGAGTTGGAAGCCACCGACACCCAGGCATAAAAAAAGCCCCGCCGTCGCGGGGCTTGAAATGGGAGAACGGCTGCGCCGGGGTCAGAATTTGAAATTCATGCCCGCCCGCAGACCTTGCATGCTGTTAAGATCGAGGCGCGTGGAATAATTCATTCCGACGGCGGTCAAATCTTGGGCATAGTCGCCACTCGCTTGGTAAAACGCGCCCATGTAAAGTCCCGCACGGTCGTTGAAGGCGTATTCCAAATTCGCATCGGCGTAATAGCCGGTCAGGATATCGTCATCGTTCTCCGACGCCGCCGTGATGACCGGTTCCGCAGTGTCGACCGTCAGGCTTTGGGCCACGACGTAGTTGGTGCCGATGTATACCAAGGCCGGTCCCGCACTGACGCTCAGGCGGAATTTGTCCGTAATCTTGAAAGTGAGTGTCGGACCAGCCCGGAAGGTGATGAACGTTCCCTTGAGCCGCCAAAAGCTGCTGACGCTGGTATCGTTGGTGACCGAGGAAGTCGAACGGGAGTCGGGTTTCACGCCGATCAAGATCGTCGTATCGGTGACCGAGCCATCCTCATTTACCTGATTGCTGGGCGCTTCGTAATCCCCGGTAGGCGCCGTCTGGCCGTTAAGCGAATAGAGATCGGTGAGCGTGGTGACAGTCGCCAGCACATTGTCGCGCATGGAAACGTTGACGTTATTGAGGCTCATGCCGGCAAAGAGTTTCCACTCAATCCGGCCGCCGATTTTGCCCATGTCCCGTGCGACGACGAGTTCGGTTCCGTAGCTGTTACCCGGATCTTTGCTACGGGTCTTGTTATCGGTGACCTGCGCCGAGTAGGTGTGCATCGCGATCGCATCGCCGGCTTCCGACACTTGCAGCGCACTCAACATGCGCCAGGTATCCGTCTTTCCGTCCGTGGTGATGACATTGCCGTCGGCATCCTTGCGCGTGCCGCTATCGGGCGCGATGTAGCCGTCATGATAGCCACGGGTGATGCCCGTCGCATTAACATCGCCCTGCGCTTGGACGGACGAGACCGTGCTCGTCACGCCGGCCGAACCGGAAAAAGACACCTTCGGGCCCGTCAATCCCCGGAAGCCGACGCTCATCGTCATCTTCGGCTCCACGTAATAGTCATCCAGATTGAAGATCGGGATCGTGTCCTCGGGATTGGATTGGGCCGCGCAAATGGAGGCCAGCGCGAGGAACACCAAGCAGTATAGTTGCTTCATGCGAATAGGGTGAAAGTCAGGTATGGGACGGCGAAAATGAAAAAAGGTTTCACAAAGATTCGAGTGGGCTGGCAGGGAGTCAATGGGAGAGTGCAACCCCCACCCCGGCGGCCCCTTCCCTCCCTAAGGCCCCGACGACGTTCCGCCTGTCCCGGCGCCGGTTCACTCGTTGAACTCGTCGAACTTCTTGGCCGCGGCCTTTTCGGCCTTCAGGGCTTCGGCGGCTACCGGGTCCATGGCGGCCTCCTTCTCGCGCAACCGCATCGCGCGGGCGCGGAGTTCTTCTTCGCGCTGCTCCAGCTCAACTTCCTTTTCCTGCTGGGCCTGCACTTTCTCAAAAAGGCGGGTTTCGCTCTCCTCCAGGAATTGCTCGCGCTCCCGCAGCGCCTGTTTCCCTTCCTTCAGGGCGGCCTCCTGGCGCTCCAATTCGCTGCGCAATTGCTCCAGCGCGGCCTGCTCCTCTTTCGTGACGTTCACCACATTGGCCGGCTTCTGCTTCCGCGCGAGCTCGACCAGTTTTTCCCGGGCTAAAATCAACGCCTCGATCTCCGCCAGGTCGCGCTCACGTTCGTTCAAGCGCGCCTCGGACTCCGTCACCACCCGCTCACGCTCGGTCAGCAGGGTCTCCAATTGCCGGAGCGAGCGTTCCAGTTCGCCGACGCGGTCGCCCGTGATTGCCTTGGTTTCGCCCCACGGCGAACGGGTTGAGGAAACGAAGGACTTGATCGACTCCCGGGCCGCCGCGGAAGCCTCGGAGACTTCAAACGGCGGACGGCTGACCGCCAGCCGGCGACGCAGCGCCAGCGTGGGCGTCTGCGCGGTTTTAACGGGAAATTTGATCGGCGAATCGGACGGAACGGCCATGAGTGATCATTTCCTCATCCACCCAAAGAGTCCTCCAAGCAAGCCGGATTTCTTTTCCACTTTCCCCGGAGCGGACGATTTGACGTAGGGTTTCAGCAATTCCGCCACGGCGGCCTCACGGGCCGGGTTGCCGAGCACGACCAACTGCCGCACCAGCGGCGTGCCGGCCGCGGTCTCGCGTTGCAGCGCCGACAGCTCGTCCTTGAACCATTCCACCGCCAGCGAAGTCCGGACGGCGGCGTCGGGTTTTTGCGAAGCCTGCGCGAGACACTCGATGAGATGCAGTCCTTTCGCGCCCTGCCGGAACGGCAGAAACTCCGCGATCGCCTTCTCGTCCACGTGCGAAAGCGCATTCAGCAACTTCTTGAAATCGCCGCCGACGATCACGTTCTGGGACATGCCCTGCGCAAAAACGGCAAAGCCACCGAGCGTCGTGAGCTTTTCCAATTTGCAGAACTCCACCGTGTCGGTGCCCAGCGCCGTGAGCCCGATGGGGAAATCCTCCGCGATCCCCAGCTTGGCCATGTTTTTCAGGAGCTGGTTGTCTTTCTCCGCGGAAGCCTGGGCCTGCTCGACCATGTCGCCAAAAGGCGCGTCGAAGGCCAGCGTCTCCTTGAGAATCGTGATGAGCGCATCCGCGTGGTTCGGAATGCCCTTGAGCGCGAGCATCTCCTGCAATTCCTCGAGGTTCAGCTCCACATAGCGGGCGGGCGATTCGTCCTTCGTCTTGATCGGCCATTCCGGGCCATCGAGATTCTGCGCCAGACTGTTCATGGAGGTGTTGATCATGATCGAGGCGGAGAACGCCGCCCGAACCTCATTCCAGTCCTTTTCCGTAAATTTTGTAGCCATGTGAAAAAAATCCCCCGCCGGTTATGAACCGCCCTGGCGCACGATCTCGGCCGCCAGTCGGCGAAAGTCATTGAGCACGCTGTCCTGCGTCGCATCGGCCGCTTCCTGCGTCACGAGGATGACCGGCAGGCCGAGCGCCACCGCCCGGCGCACGATCATCGCATCGCGGATCTGCGTTTCAAAAATCTTGGCGTTGGCCGCGACACGCTTGGCGGCGCGAAATTGATTCATGCGCAGCTGCATGCGCATCTTCGGCACCTCGATGTCCACGCCCGTCTTGATCGAGTTGAAGATAATCCCCTGCACCTGCGCCGGCACGCCCATCGACGACTTGCGGAAACTCGCGGTGAGCTGGTGAAACTTGCCCAGCTTTTCCACCAACAGCGTAAAGCCGATCAGGCTCAAGGCGTCGGGATTCGCCGGCACGTAAATCTCGTTCGAGCAGAAAATGCCGCATTGCGAGGCGCGCAGGATGTTCGGCGGGCAATCGAAGAGAATGAAGTCGTAGTTCGCCTCGATCGCGGCGACCTGCTCGTAAAATTGCAGGTAAGGCGGCCGCTTCGGGTCGCCCGTGTATTCGCTCTCCAGATCGACGAGATTGAAAGTCGTCGGCACCAAATCCAAGCCGGGCAATAATTTTTCCCCGTCCTTGCCCTCGAGCACATCCTTGATGATGAGGTCTTTCACCTGCACCCGGCCGGGATCGAAGATCGAAAAAATCGCCCCTTCACCCGCGGCATTGATCTTATTCCACCGGTCCAGTTTGAGCAGCCAGATGCTGGCATTGGACTGCGTGTCGAAGTCGAACAGCAGCACTTTCTTGCCCATTTTGGCCAAGGCCGCGGCCGTATTGACGATTAGCGACGTCTTGCCGACGCCGCCCTTGTAATTGATGAAGCTGATTTTTCGCGCCATGGCGGTGACTCAATTTATCCACAGTGGATTGAGTTCTCCAAACATGCCTAAGCTTTCTGCGCTCGCGAGTTAAAAACACCTTCCGGCATTTTTTTTGACTGTTTATTTGCACCCCGCCTGCACTGTCTGACCGCCGTCACCCTGAATCCGACCACCTCCTTGATCAAGTCAGCCCTCCGCACCCAAATCCTCGACTGCCTGCAGGCCGAATTACAGCTGCAGACCAATGCCGCGCAGCTCGCCCGGGACGAAGCCATTAGCGAGGAAAGCCGAGCGGAGAACAAGTATGACACGCACAGCCAGGAGGCGGCCTACCTCGCCGAAGGTCAGGCCAAACTGGCCGCCGAGGTCCAAGCCTCCATCGCTCTTTATCAGACGCTGTCCCTGCCCGATTTCACCGCAAACACGCCTATCGGTCTCGGCGCACTGGTCGAATTGTCGGCCCGGGGCGGCAGCTCCTGGTATTTCCTCGGCCCGCGTGCCGGCGGACTCGAGCTGACCTTTGATACCCACCCCGTGCTGCTGGTCACCCCGCAATCCCCTCTCGGCCGCCTGCTGATCGGCCGGCGGGTCGGCGACAGCGTGCAACCACCGGGGCGCGGAACCCCGGTGGCGCATCGCATCCTCTCGGTGCGGTAAAAGCCTATTCGTTAACCCGAAACACCATCGGCACCGCCATGTTGAACCGCACCACGCGGCCGTGGCGGCGACCGGGCTCGAAACGCCATTTCGCCACCGCGCGCCGTGCCGCCTCGTCAAAGATCGCATCCGTGCTCCGCACCACCCGCGGGTTCACCACGTGGCCTTCCTCATTGACCGTGAAGGCGACCAGCACCTCGCCGGCCTGGCCTCTACTGCGCGCCTCGGCGGGGTAAATGGGGCCGATTTGCACCCGAGCCCGGGGCGGATTGTCGAGCTCCGCCAAACTAATCCCACCCGACCGCCATGAATTCCCTTCATCGTCCCCGTTCGGATCACCCGGTATGCCGGGCGTAAGAGCATTTGGATCGATCCTCGCGTGCCGAAAGACCGGCGGAGTCTCGATCTCGATTATGCCCGGATCCGGCCGCACCGGCGGCTCATCGCCTTTGGGCGGTTGCATATCGGTCGAGCCTTTCACCGGTCGCATCGCCTCCTCGTCCTCCGGCGGGTCTTCCCGCGGTGGCGGCTCTTCAAAGACATTCACCCATAACGTAGGGACGGCCGGCTTCGTGGGCTTAACGTCCGGCCCGCTCACCATGACGGGCGCGGGGGTAAATCCGAACAACAGGATGGCGTGAAACGCCGTCGCGGCGACCGCAGGCACTATCAGTTGTTTTTTCATGATGTCCTCCAGATTGGGGTTCATTGAGGACTACGGCCCACCGGCACCTTTCTTAGGCTGGTTGATGCAGATTGCTTCAGCTGCGGTTTTGCGATTCTTCCGCGCCATGCGTTGTCTTCTCTTACTCGGTTTTCTAGTCAGCTCGGCCTGCGCGGCGCTCCCGCCTGAGCTGGCGGCGATCTGCACCGAGTTCCGCACCGAAAACCCCAAGGGCTGGTCCTTCACCCAATCGACCAGCGCCGAGGGCAAAACCCTGATCGAGCGCTACGACGCCGCCCAGCCCGATTTCAACCGTTGGACCCTGTTGCAGGAAAACGGCAGCGCGCCCACCGAGGAAGCCGCCCGCGCCTATAAAGAAAAATTCACCCGGCGCTCGCGCAACGGCACCGCGCCCAACATCGCGAGCCAGCTCGATCTCCCTTCCGCCGAACTCGTCTCCGACAACTCCGAGCGCGTCCTCTACCGCTTCCGCCTCAACTCGGAGGCCGACGACGACAAGACCGCGGATTTTCTGCGCATCACCGTCACCTTTCACAAGGCCACGCACTCGGTTGAGGTCTTTGAAATCGCCAGCATCAGCGAATTTGCCCCGATGTTCGGCGTGAAGATCGCCGCCCTGCGCACCACGATGCGTTACAGTCTGCCTGACGGCGGCCGGCCCGCGCTGCTGCAATCGGTCACGACTCACACGCGTGGACGCGCGTTCTTCAAGTCACTCGATGCCGACATGCTCGTCAGCTACTCCGACTATGCGTGGGCTGGAAAGCACCCTCCGTCCGCCAGTGTTTCGCCTAAGGGATAACCCCTATTCACTCGGTTGGGATCAAACATTCATCTGGTGCCGGAATGCCCATTGACACTGCAAACGCCTTAAATGGAAGTTATCTAACGCCGTGCGTTCGCCGTGAAAAGCCTCCCCTTCCGCTGGAAACTTACCCTCCTGATCACGTTGATCAGCGGCATGAATCTCTCGTTGGCGTTTGTCGGGCTCTACCTCCACGACATGTATGCTTTCCGCTCCGAGATGCAGCGGCGCCTGGATAACACGAAGCTCGTGATGCTCGACCGGCTGACCCCGGTCCTGGAGCAAAACCCCGACACCGCCGATCTCCCGCTCAATCTGCTCGAAAGCGACCCGCAGATCCTCGCCGCCGCCGTTTACTCTCCCGATAACAAGCTGCTCGCCCGCTACACCCGTCACGGGAGCCTTGAGTTCATCCCGTCGCCCAACCGCGTGAAGCAGATCTTCTTCGACGATCGCTCCATCGTTTTCACGCCCATCCGCAAGGACTCGCGCATCTACGGCACGCTTTATCTCAAGGCCCAGCTCACGCAGGCCGACGAGGAGCGCGTCGGCAACCTCCTGCGCGGCACCGGCATCGTCTTCCTCCTCTCCGCCCTCGTCGCCCTCGCCTTCGGCTACCGCCTCCAGCGCGGCATTTCCCAACCCATCACCACGCTCGCCACGGCCGCCCGGCGCATTTCGGAAAAGGGCGACTATTCCGTCCGCGTCAAACAGACCGCCTCCGGCGAAATCGGCGAACTCATCGCGTCCTTTAACCTCATGCTCGACACCGTCGAGCAGCGCACGAGCGAGACCGAGCAGGCGCGCACCGCCGCCGAGGAAGCCCGCGAAAAAATCCACCAGATCAATCTCCAGCTCGAGGACGCCAACCACACGCTCGAGACCCGCGTCGAGGAACGCACCCGCGAGCTCGCCAAGGCCGTCAAGTCCGCCGAGGAGGCCAACACCGCCAAGAGCGCCTTCCTCGCGAAGATGAGTCACGAGCTCCGCACCCCGCTCAACGCCATCATCGGCTACAGCGAGATCCTCCTGGAGGACGCGCAGGACGAAGGCGACACCTCCACCGCCGCCGACCTCGACAAGATTCTCACCGCCGGCCGTTACTTGCTCGGTCTCATCAACGACGTCCTCGACATCTCCAAGATCGAGGCCGGCAAGATGGAGCTCTACATCGAGACCTTCGAGATCCCCAAGCTCATCCAGGAAGTCGCCAGCACCGTCCAGCCCCTCATCGCAAAGAAAAACAACACGCTCTACATCGATTGCGCCGAGGACATCGGCGACATGCAGGCCGACTCCACCAAGATCCGCCAGATGCTCTTCAACCTGTTGAGCAATGCCAGCAAGTTCACCGAGCAGGGCGGCATCACCCTCGCCGTCTCGCGCGACACCGACGGCCAGCACGTGTTGATGAAAATCTCCGACACCGGCATCGGCATGACGCCCGAGCAGATGGGCCGCCTCTTCAAGGCCTTCAGCCAGGCCGATGCGTCCACGACCAGCAAGTTCGGCGGCACCGGCCTCGGCCTCGCGATCTCCCGGCAGTTCGCCCGCATGATGGGCGGCAACATCACCGTCGAAAGCACGCCCGGCGTCGGCACGACGTTCACCATCCGCATGCCGCTGCAGGTGCAGGATATTCAGCACCGTCTCGTCGAGGTGGATCCGGCGACCGTGCCCACGAGCACCGTCGCGCCGTTCCCGCACACCCTGCCGGTCGCCGCCCCCAACAATGCGCCCTTCGATGTCCTCCTCGTCGAGGACGATCCGCCGACCCGCGACATGATGGCGCGCATCCTCGAGCGCCAGGGCTGGCGCGTGCGCTCTGCCGCCAACGGCCAGCTCGCCATCAACGTCCTTGAGCAGGTCATCCCCGCGGCCGTCGTCCTCGACCTGAAGATGCCCATCATGAATGGCTTTCAGTTTCTCCAGCGCGTGCAGGACCACGAAGTCTGGCGTCAGCTGCCGATCTTCGTCTTCACGTCGATGGACATCACCCAGGAAATCCGCACCCAGCTCGGCGGTCGCGCCGCGGGCATTTTCCAGAAAGGCAATTACTCCCGCGAAGAACTCATCCAGCGCGTGCAGGACGCCGTGCAGGCCCACCTGACCGCCCGGCGAAACCCTTAACCTCCAGCCCTCACTTCCCATGCCCAAGATCCTTCTCGTTGAAGACAATGAAATGAACCGCGACATGCTCTCGCGCCGCCTGGAAAAACGCGGCTACAGCGTGGTCATCGCCGTCGATGGCGCCGCCGGCCTCGCGCAGGCCCGCACCGAAAAGCCCGACCTCATCCTCATGGACATGAGCCTCCCCGTGATCGACGGCTGGGAAGCCACCAAGCAGATCCGCCTCGATCCGGCCATCGCCACCATCCCGGTCATCGCCCTCACCGCCCACGCGATGTCCAGTGACCGCGAAAAATGCCTCAACGCCGGTTGCGACGATTTCGACACCAAGCCCGTCGAGCTGCCGCGCCTGATCGGCAAGATCGAAGACCTGCTGAAAAAGCGTTCGTCACCCCCAACTCCCCCCATCACATGAGCCAAGGCTCGGATACCCGGTCGCTTGGCGGCGAAAGCAGCCAGACGACTTCCCTGACGTCCTACATCAAGGCGATTCAGGCCCGTGACATGGAGGCGCTCACCCGCCTCCGTCATTCCCTCCGCACGCCACTCAACCAGATCATCGGTTACTGCGAGATGCTCATGGAATCCGCCGAGGAAGACGGCAACTCCGCCATCCTCCGCGACCTCAAACGCATCCACACCTCCGGCGGCCAGCTCCTCGCACTCATCAACGACGCGCTCGCCCCCTGGAAAATCGAGACCGGCAAACTCGACGTCGAGGCCATGCGCCGCGACATGCGCACGCCCCTCAACGCCATCATCGGCTACGCCGAGCTCTGCCTCGACGACTCGACCGGCAAGGGCCCGCTCACCGCCGATCTCAAGAAAATCCTCCGCGCCGCGCAGAACCTCTACCACATCTTCGAGGACGAGACTTTCGCCGACCAGCTCCCCACCGATCAGGCCACGGGCGGCGCCGGCCTCGCCGCCGCCGCCACGCTCGGCACCTCCACCAATCTCCCCAGCCCGGCCAGCTACCTCCACGCCGCCGCGGAGCTGATCTCCCCTGCCCAGCAGCTGCCCACCGCGCGCCTGCTCGTCGTTGACGACAACGACATGAACCGGGAAATGCTCAGCCGCCGGCTCCAAAAACTCGGCTACGAAGTCGCCGAGGCCGGCGACGGTCGCCTCGCGCTCGACAAGCTTCGCGACGGCAACTTCGACCTCATCCTCCTCGACATCCTGATGCCCGTCCTCGACGGCTTCCAGACCCTCGAGTTCATGAAGGCCGACCAGCGCCTCCGCCACCTGCCCGTCATCATGCTCACGGCGCTCGACGACGTCGAAAGCACGGTCCGCTGCATCGAGGCCGGCGCCGAGGATTTCGTCCCCAAGCCCTTCAACCCCGTCGTCCTCCGCGCCCGTATCACCGCTTCGCTCGAAAAAAAGCGCCTCCGCGACCAGGAGCAGGCCTACCTCGCCCAGTTGCAGAGCGAACGCTCCAAGTCCGAGCGCCTCCTGCTCAACGTGCTCCCGCGCGCCGTCGCCGACCGCCTCAAGGCCGGCGAACGCACGATTGTCGACAGCTTCCTCGACACCACCGTGCTCTTCGCCGACATCGTCGGCTTCACGCGCATCGCCGCCCGCAACTCGCCTAATCGCACGGTCCAGCTCCTCAACGACCTCTTCTCCAATTTCGACCGCGTCGCCGAACAGTTCGCCCTCGAGAAGATCAAGACCATCGGCGATTCCTACATGATGGTCGGCGGCGTCCCCGTCAGCCGTCCCGATCACGCCGAGGCCTGCGCCAACGCCGCCCTGGAATTCCTCGAAGCCCTGCGCGTCTTCAACCGCCGCCACCACCTCGACTGGCAGATCCGCGTCGGCCTCAATTGCGGCCCCGTCGTCGCCGGCATCATCGGCACCCGCAAGTTCGCCTACGATCTGTGGGGCGACACCGTCAACATCGCCGCCCGCATGGAGTCCCACGGCCAGCCCGGTAAAGTCCACGTCAGCGTTGCCGTGAAGAATTTGCTCGAAGGCAAATTCGACTTCGAACCCGTCGGCCGCATCGAACTCAAAAACGTCGGCCCGATGGAAACCTTCTTTCTGACGCCGAAGACGTGAGCGAACGCTGCCCATGTTTTGTAGCCCCGGCCGCTGGCCGGGTGTCCGCCTGGCCAGCACGATCTATCCCGGGCCACGAGCCATTGGCGCAACCGACTGAAGACCTCGGTTAGCGTGGCATCCTTCACCTTGGTCGAAGCCTTGCCATTGACTCTGATCCGGTAACGACCCGCGGCCGGATTTGACCCAAAAGGGGTCCGGTATCGTGATCAGCTCCACTTTGAGCGATTCTCCGGTCTGGTGATCCTTCAACGAGAGTCGAAAGCGTGCATGAATCCTGCCCATGGTCGGACCCAAAAATTGCACCGTTGCCAATGGCAAGCCCTGGGTCTCACGTATTCCGCATATAGCGTCCGTAAAATTCAATAAGGCCGAATAACACTGTTCGCTAGAAGATGAAACCGCTGATCGCGATACTCCTCAGTTTTCTGACCCAGATCGGTCTGCGTGCCGCAGACCTCCCGCCGTCGGTATTCGTAAACCTGAAAGACGATTGGGGTGATGCGGACTTGAAGGCCGTCTCGGTGCAAAAGAAAGAAGACGGCAGCGTGGTTATCAAAACCGCGGCCGATTTTGGGAAGGAGTCGATGGGCTTTCGTGTCGTGCTTCTCCCGACTTGGGAGCACTGGAAGCCCAAAGATTGGCCCATGGACTCCTATCGTGGCGTGGTTCGATTGGAGTCAGTTGGTAACGCCAGCGATCTTTTTGTCCGTAGTCTTGCGCGAGCCTACAAGCAGAAGGTCGATCAGGTCGATTTCACCAGCGTCGAGCTTGTGGCGATTTCGCTCGGAGGTGATCCGCGGGCTGTTCGTAGCGAGCCCGTGAAGCTCAAGCTGTTTTTCGAGAGCGAGAAGGAAGAAGCCTACGCGGAAGCATACCTGAATTTCGATCTAGCACATTCTCTCGTCCAGTTTCATGAGAAAGATCCCGATTACAGGAAGCCGGTGCTTGGCTTCCTAACCCGAGGAAGGGAGGCGAACAAGGCGGCACAGACAACTCCGAGGAGCTGACGCTCCCCTCCGTGTCTGACCTTGGACGTTCGGCAAAATATGAAGCTCGGACTAAAGCGTGGCGAAGTGCGTTTGGTGCCACATCAGCCAGTGTGGCACACGCTGTTCGCCGCCGAGAAGCTGCGTCTTACCGATTTGCTAGGCGACGATGGAATCCAAATCGAACATGTCGGCAGCACCGCGGTGCCTGGATTGCTCGCGAAACCGATCATAGACATTGCAATCGCTGTTGATGCCATCGAGGACATCGCGCACTGGCCGGCGGCATTAGCACCGGAAGGTTATACCTACTTCGGCGATCGAGAAGGCAGGAGCGATTACTTTTTCGCAAAGGGTCCCGACGAGTGTCGGTCATTCTACCTCCACATTGTGCTGCTACGAAGCCAGCGATGGATTGATTATCTTCATTTCCGAGAAGCGCTCCGGGCCGACGTCTCACTCCGAGAAGAATACGCTGGCCTGAAGACTCGGCTGTGTGACGCACATTCGCACGATCGCGCAGCTTACACGTCGGGTAAGGACGCTTTGATTCGCCGGGTCCTGCAGGACAGGCCCAACCAGTAGGAATGAGAAGGCGTAGAGGAAACGTCCGCGAGAGCGGGCGGTCTCAATACGCCTTATGAAACAACCCACTGCTGCTAAAGTAACCGCCACGCCGTCCGCGGTGACGATCGGCCTCGATCTGGGCGACCGCCAACACCACGCCTGCGTGCTCGATGCCGCCGGCATCGTCCTCTGCGAGGAGGGCCTGCCCAACACCCGCGAGTGCCTCACCGCCTTCACCGCGCGGTTTCCCGCCGCCACGATCATCATGGAGACCGGCACGCACAGCCCGTGGATCTCGCGCCTGCTCACCGCCCACGGCCACCGCGTGATCGTCGCCAACGCCCGCAAGCTGCGCGCCATCTCACAGCGCCAGACCAAGTCCGACCGCGAGGACGCCCAGCTCCTCGCCCGTCTCGGCCGCGCCGATCCCGCGTTGCTCAGTCCCGTCCAGCACCGCAGCGAAGCCACCCAGCGCGCCCTCGTCCGACTCAAGGTCCGCGAAGCCCTCGTGCGCGGCCGCGTCAACCACATCAACACCGCGCGCTTTCTGCTGAAGAGCCTCGGCATCTTCATCCCCGGTTCGATCAAGGCCCTGGCCTTCACCCGCAAAGTCCGCGCCCAGCTCGGCGCAGCGGATACCGCCCTCGTCGCCGAACTGCTCCAAACGATCGATCACCTCAACCAGCAGATCAAAACCCTCGACACCGAACTCGAGCAGCTCGCCGGCGAACGCTATCCCGCCACACAACGCCTGCGCCAGGTCGCCGGCGTCGGCCCGCTCACCGCGCTGTGCTTTGTGCTCACCGTCGAAGACCCCGCCCGCTTCGCCCACGCTCGCGATATCGGCCCGTATCTCGGCCTGGTCCCCCGCCGCGATCAATCCGGTCTGACCGACAAGCAACTCGGCATCACCAAGGCCGGCCACACCCAGTTGCGCTGCCTGCTGGTCAACTGCGCGCACTACATCCTCGGCCCCTTCGGCCCGCCCTGTCACTTGCGCGAGGCCGGCACGCGCCTCGCCCAACGCGGCGGCAACTCCGCCAAGAAACGCGCCGTGATCGCCACCGCCCGGAAGCTGGCGGTGACCCTGCTCGCCCTTTGGAAAACCAACGCCGACTACCAACCCCTGCCGCTCCCGCTCGCCGCCTGACGCCGCGCAACCTCAACCCCTTTTCCCACCAGGTCTGATCCTTTGGCCACTGCGCTCTGGCGCCAGCGTGAGCGTCCGCTCAACGCGCTAACCAGTATGCAGGGCCGCCCTTTCTCCCGCACTTTTTGGATTCCTCCCTGCACCAGCGCGGCCCTCATTGACGCCGCCACCACGAGTGCGTATGGAAGCCTGATCAATCGGGAACTCGGCCCGCCCCGCCCCCAGACCATCCACTAAAAAGGTGAACCTTTTTAAACAATCCCCTCGACACGCCTTCTCATGGAAGCCGCCAGAGGTCCAGAAAAAGGGTCAAGGTCCAGAAAAAGGGTCAGGTCCAGAAAAAGGGTCAGGCTGCGGATATTGATATCCTGCACGCCGCCTTCCCTCCGCGATTCACCCCGCCGTCCACTTAAAGATCGCCGTCGTCAGCGGTGGCAGCGTCAGGTTCAGCGACTGCGCCTGGCCGTGCGCGGGCACCGGTTCGGCCTCGCGGATACCGTCGTTGCCGAGGCCGCTGCCGCCGTAGAACTGGCTGTTCGTGTTGATCACTTCGCGCCACTGGCCGCCGCGTGGCACGCCGATGCGGTAGTCCGTCCGCACTGCCGATGAGAAATGCGCGACCACCGCGAAGATCGTGCGCTCCTCGGCATCGACGCGCAGGTAGCTCACCACATTCGCCGCGCTGTCGTCCGCCGAGATCCACCGGAAACCTTGCGGATTGAAATCATTCGCGCCGAGCACGGGTTCACTCGTGTAAAGCCGGTTCAGGTCACGCACCAGCAGACGCACGCCTTCGTGGTCGGGATATTGGCAGAGGTGCCAGTCGAGGCTGGTGTTATAGTTCCACTCGTGGGCCTGCGCAAACTCGCTGCCCATGAACAGCAGCTTCTTACCCGGCCACGCCCACATGTGTGCGTAGAGCGCCCGCAGGTTTGCGGCCTTTTCCGGGATGTGCCACGCGGCCATCTTGTAGAGCAGCGACGCCTTGCCGTGCACAACTTCGTCGTGGGAAAACACGGTCACAAAATTCTCCGCATACTGGTAGAGCATGCCGAACGTGAGATCGTTCTGGTGCCACTTGCGGTAGATCGGCTCCTTGGCAAAATAGCGCAGCGTGTCGTTCATCCACCCCATGTTCCACTTGTAGTCGAAGCCCAGCCCGCCTTCCGCTGGCGGCCGGCTCACGCCGGGGAACGACGTTGATTCCTCCGCAATCATCATCACGCCCGGATAGTAGTGATGCACGAGATCGTTCGTCTGCCGCAGGAAGGCGATGGCCTCCAGATTCTCGCGTCCGCCGTATTGATTGGGAATCCATTCCCCTTCCTTGCGCGAGTAATCGAGGTAGAGCATCGAGGCGACCGCATCCACGCGCAGTCCGTCAATGTGATAACGGTCCAGCCACGACAGCGCATTCGCCTGGAGGAAGCAGCGCACCTCGTTGCGCCCGTAGTTGAAGATCAGCGTGCCCCAGTCCATGTGCGCACCTTTGCGCGGATCGGCGTGCTCGTAGAGGTGCGTGCCGTCAAATTGCGCCAGCGCAAAACTGTCGCGCGGGAAATGCGCCGGCACCCAGTCGAGGATCACGCCCAGCCCGCGCTGGTGCAGGTGATCCACAAACCACGCAAAATCCTCCGGCGTGCCGAAGCGGTGCGTCGGCGCAAAGAATCCCGTGACCTGATAACCCCACGAGCCCTCGAATGGGTGCTCCGCCAGCGGCATGACCTCGATGTGCGTGAAGCCCATCTCCACCGCGTAGTCGGCCAGCATCGGCGCGAGTTCGCGGTAGTTCAGCTGGCGGTTGGCGTCTTCGAGCTTCCGCCGCCACGAGCCCACATGGATTTCGTAGATGGAGACCGCACGGTCCATGCGGCCCGCCTGTGCCCGGCGCTGCTCCATCCACGCGTCATCGTTCCACTGGTATTTCCTCGGATTAAACACGATCGAGGCATTGTTCGGCGGCGCCTCAAAATACGTGCCATACGGATCGGTCTTCGCGTGCACCTGACCATGCTGGTCGCGAATGAAGAATTTGTAGAGTTCGCCCTCGCCGAGTCCCGGCACAAACAACTCCCACACGCCCGACGCGCCCATGCTGCGCATCGGGTGATAGCGGCCGTCCCAGTGGTTGAAATTGCCCGCGAGCGCGACGTGCACCGCATTCGGCGCCCAAACGGCAAAGGCCACGCCGGGCACGCCGTTCAACGTGCGCATGTGCGCGCCGAGCTTTTCGTAAATCCGGTGCTCGTTGCCCTCATTGAACAAATAAAGATCCTGCGCCCCCAGCGTCGGCAAAAAGCCATACGGATCATGAAACTGCCGCAACTCGCCGGTCGCCGTCCGCACGCGCAGCTGATACGGAAACACTTTCGACCGGCGCGGGATGAACACCTCGAAAAAACCTTCCGGCGCGAGCTTCGTCATCGCCCAGGCCTCGTGCTTGGCCGCATCGACCACGGCACAGCCCGTCACCGCGCGCACCAGCGCCCGCACCACAAGTCCCTTCACCTTGCCCCGGGTGCACGGATGCATTCCGAGCACGGCATGCGGCGCGGCATGGCGGGCGTTCAACAGCAGGGCGAGTTCGCTGGAAGAAATAATCACGCGGGGGTGCGCCAAAGTGGAAGCGCCCTGCCCGCAGGTCTAGCCCGTATTTTTCAATCCACCCGATATGCCATTGATCGTCAGCTCCACGACCGCCCGTGTGGCCGCCTCTTCGTCCGTCGAGAGTTTCTTTCCGCCGCGCAGCCGGCGCAGCATTTCCACCTGCAGGTAGTTGAGCGGGTCGATGTAGGGGTTGCGCAGCTGCACCGAGCGCAGCAACACCGGCTCCTTCGCAAGCAATTGCTTCTGCCCTGTCACGGCCAGGATCGCCTTCTCCGTGCGGGCAAACTCCGCCTCCAACAGCGCAAGGATGCGCTGCCTGATCTTCACATCGTCCACGAGATCGGCGTAGAGCGCGGCGATGCCCATGTCGGCCTTGCGCATCGTGAGCTGCGCATTGTCGATCAGCGTCTGGAAAAACGGCCATTGCGCGTGCATCTCCCGCAACATCCGCCGGCCCTTCGCCCCGCGCCGCAACACCGCTTCCAACGCACTGCCGAGGCCAAACCAGCCGGGAAAGTTGAACCGGCTCTGCATCCACGAAAAAACCCACGGAATCGCGCGCAGGTCATCGACACTCTGCGTCGCCCGCCGATAGGTCGGACGCGAGCCGAGCTTGAGGTTGCTGATCTCGTCGATCGGCGTCGCCTGTTTCCAAAACGCCAGAAACTCCGGATCGTCGTGCACGAGCGCCTTGTAGGCCGCAAAGCCCGCCGCCGACATCGTTTCCATTGCCTCGGTCCACTCGGCCGGCACCGCCACGGGCGTCTCGGCTGCGTGAATGCCCAGCATCACCCCGTAGGCCATTTGCTCCAAAATGCGGTGCGCCAGATCGGGATCGTGGTAGCGCGTGGACAACACCTCGCCTTGCTCCGTGACACGGATGCCGCCGTCGCGCAGACCGACCGGTTGCGCGAGAATCGCCTTCGCCGCCGGCCCACCGCCACGCGCGATGCTGCCGCCGCGCCCGTGAAACAATGTCACCTTCACGCCCTGCGCATGACACGTGCGTGTGATGGCATCCTGCGCCTGATAGAGCGCCCAGTTCGCCGTGAGGTAGCCGCAATCCTTGTTGCTGTCGGAGTAACCCAGCATCACGTGCTGGTGCGCCGGCTTGCGACCGGGCAGCGCAAACAGTCCCGTCAAAATGGCCGGCGCTCGGTTCAAGTCATCCAGCGTTTCAAACAGCGGTGCCACCGGGAGGCGCGCACCGGTCAGTCTCATCAACAGTTCGACCTCCAGCAGATCCGAAACTTCCGCCGTCATGCTGATAATATAGATGCCCAACACCTCCGGTCCGAGTCGGGCGGTCACGCGTTTTACCAGCGCCAGCGGCTCAAGGACGGCACGTGTCGTAGGTGAAAACTGCGCGATGCCCGCCGGTTTCAGTTCGCGTCGCTCCGCGCATGCGGCGGTGAGCAGGGCAATCTTGTCCACTTCCGCCAGCTTGGCGTAGTCGGCACGCTGCAAAACTTCCGCCACCGCCGCCTCGTGTTGGGAGGAGTGCTGGCGCAAATCCAAACGCGATGTGTGCAAACCAAAGATCTCCAGCTGCCGCTGCGCCGTCCATAGCTCGCCTTCGGTGAGCATCGCGCCTTTGCCCGCCGCCAGACTGGCGCGAATGGTCTCAAACGTCTCCGCAATCGTGGCCGGGGTCAGCGAAACCTCCGCCGCACCATCCGCACTCAGCAACGATTCCTCGCGCACTTCGCCCACGGCTTGCGTGAGCTGTTCGCGCAGGACGCCCAGCAACAAGCGGTAGGGTTCGTGCGGATAGCGCTTTTGCAGCACTTCGAGGTGCTTTGAAATGTGCAGGTTTTCCCGCAGCTCCTTCTTCAGCGCCGGCACCACTGTGTCGCGACGGTCGCTCACCGTCAGCGTGCGCGACAGGTCACGGGCGGCGAGCCGCACCTTCTCGATCGCGAGGCGGCGGTTCAGCAGCAGCACTTCGCCGGTCACTTGCGCGGTCACGTTCGGGTTGCCATCGCGGTCGCCGCCGATCCACGAGCCAAAGGTGAGCCAGCGCTTCGGCGCCTTGAGTTCGGGAAAATGCCGCGCCAACGACCGCTCGAGATCCGCCTGCAGTCGCGGCAGCGTGTCAAAAAGCACCGTATCAAAATACCACAGCCCCGTCCGCGCCTCATCGGCCACCTCGGGCCGCTCCTTGCGGCTGCGATCCGTCAGCCAAAGCGAGGCAATCTCGCGCTCCACGCATCGCGCGTCGAGCAGGTCGGGATTACGGGCCTGCTCCGGCGTCGTCCGCTGGCGGAGGATTTCCGCGAGGCGCTGCAATTTCGTCAGCAGCGTGCGGCGCTTCGACTCCGTCGGATGCGCGGTAAAAACCAGTTCGATCGCCATGCGGTCGAGCAGCGCCTGCATCGCCGCCGGGCTGACGCCGCGCTGCTTGAGTGCCAGCACCGCCGCCTCGATCGACTCGCGCAGCGGGGGCAGTTCCGTCGTGCCGGCCTGCTGGGCGTTGCGCCGCTGGCGCAGGATCATGATGCGGAAATTTTCCTCGGCCAGGTTAACGAGTTCGAAATACAGCGTGAACGCCATCGCCTGGTTAAACGCCTCCGTCGGTGCCAGCCCGGCCACCGCCGCCGCGAGCTTGCCGGCCGCCGCCGCGTCTCCCGCACGACTGGCCTTCGCAAGCCCGCGCAGCAGCTCCACGGTGTCGAATGTCGCCACGCCTTCGAGCTGTGTGATGACGCGCCCCAGCGCCTTGCCGAGTTCACGCACCTCGCCGCGCAACTGCGCCATTTCCTTAACTGCGGTGGATTTTCGTGAAACGGTTTTGCTGATCATGCCGGGGCGGAACATGGTCCGCCGTGGTGGGTCATGAAAGCGAAAAGTGTGCCAGTTTCACGCTCGCTTGGGAGCTTGCTAGCGTGGGACCCGCCGCCTTTGCTCCGCGCATCGTGATTCGTCGTTTGCTCATCTGCCTTTTCCTCGCCGCCGTGCCGCTGACCCGCGCGCAGGTGGAACGCATGGCCAATTCGGACCTCACCGCCCGCACGGTCACCACCGATTATGCGACCAACGAGATGGTTTTCAGCGGTGAGGCTCGTCTGAGTGACGGCGAAACCCTGCTCGAAGCCGACGAAATCCGCTACCAATTCACCACCGGCGTCGCCGTCGCCACCGGCCATGTCCGCTTCACCCGCGCCGCCCAGCGCATTCTCGCCGATCGAATCACCTACCGCCGCCTTGATCGCAGCTTCACCATGTCCGGCGTGCGTATGGGCCATTATCCATTCTTCGTCACCGGCACCGCCGCCGAAGGCACGGCCGATAAAATCACTGTCACCGATGCCACCGTCAGTGTCCGCGAGCCCGGCCCGTTTCAACCCACGCTGAAAGCCGAGAAGCTCACCTACGCCTCCAATCAGGAAATCAGCACCGAGCAGGCCCACCTCGGCGTCGGCAGCATGCAGCCGATCTCATTGCCGAAGTTTTCCCACCGCCTGAATCTGCCGCTCATTTCCTACATTTCGGCCACCGCGGGCTACCGCGCGTCGCTCGGCCTGTTCGGCGAAATGGGCCTGCACGTTCCGATCGCCGACGACACCAAGTTTGGCGGCACGCTCGGCGTTTATACCCAGCGCGGCATCATGGTCGGGCCCTCCGGGCACTATGAAATGGAACGCGATGGCCGCGAGATCAGCGGCGACCTGAAATCCGGCTTCATCAACGACCATGGCGAAAAACTCACCGACGTCCTCGGCCAGACCGTGCCCGAGGAACGCGGCTACGTCCAGTGGTGGCATGCGCAAGACCTCACCGATCGCCTCAAGCTCACCGCGCAGCTCAATTACTGGAAGGACTCGGAAGTCCTGCGCGACTTCAAGCCGCGCGAATTTTTCGCCGTGCAAGAGCCCGACAATTACGTCGAGTCGATTTACCGGGGTAACAACTACTTCGTCTCCGCGTTTACGCGCTTCCAACCCAACACTTATCACCGGGTGCAAGAGCGCCTGCCCGAAGTGCGTTTCGACCTCCTGCCGCAGTCGTTGGGCAATGGTTTCTACCAGCGCTTTTCCGCCAGCGTCGCCGCGCTTCGCGAGGATTCACTCACCGGCGGTCCCACTTTGCTGAGCGACCGCCTCGATGCCTACTACGCCGTCACGCGCTCCTTCACGCCCCGCGAATGGCTCGGCATCACGCCCGTGGTCGGTGGGCGCGTCACCCATTACTCGCGCGCACTGGGTGGCCGCGATGACTACACCCGCACGCTCGGCGAGGTCGGCTTCGATGCCGAGCTGCGTTCCAGCGCGGTCTTCAACTATAAAAACGACGCATGGAAAATTGACGGCCTGCGCCATCTGCTGACGCCGCGTCTGTCCTACCGTTACGTGCCCAACGCCGAACGCGGCCGCGCCTACATCCCGTTGATCGATCGCCGCACGTTCATGACCTACCTGCCGCCGATCGGGCTCGGCGACACGCGTAACCTCGACGACCTGCGGCCCACGAGCACCCTGCGCCTCGGCTTGGACAACACCGTCCAAACCCGCGACGCCACCTACGGTTCGCGCGACCTGTTTGTATTCAACACCGCGCTCGACCTGCACTTCGACCGCGAACCCGGCGAGCGTCAGACCTCCGCGCTTCACGCCGCCCTCGCCTTCATGCCGGCGCCCTGGCTCGAGTTCAGCCTCTACCAGAGCGTCACACCGCAGGAATTCACGCTGCAGGAGCTCAACACCGGCCTGACTATCCGCGATGGCGACGCCTGGGCGCTGCGTTTCGACACACACTTCCTCCGCCGCCAAATCGAGGAATACATCACCAGCTACCAGTTCCGGGTTAACGAAGTCTACGAGGCGGTCGCCAAGCTGCACTACGACACCCGCAAGCGTCGCTTCAACGAACAAGCCTTTGGCGTGCGCCAGAATCTCCACAACACGTGGATCATCGAATATCTCGTAACGATCTACGACGGCCCGCGCCGCGAGAGCGACTTCGGCTTCAACATTCAGGTCGAAGCCCTCGGCTTTTAAAGCGCCCGCAGGTCTTTGACCTGCACTTCGGCGTTCAGCCACCGGACCAAGGCTGCGTCCTATTTCAATCCCGGCAGCGTGATCCCGTGACGCGCAAAGATCGCTGCACCTTCAAACCGCGCGCGCGCACCCAATTCCCGCTCGATGCGCAGCACCTCGTTCCATTTCACCATGCGTTCACTGCGGCTGAACGAGCCGACCTTTAGCTGACCGGCGTTAGTCGCCACCGCGAGGTGCGCGATGAAGGCATCCTCGGTCTCGCCCGAGCGCGCCGACACCATGGGTAACCAGCCCGCCGCCTGCGTGGCGCGAATCGCGCGGATCGTCTCCGTAACCGTGCCGATCTGGTTGAGCTTGATCAGCACGGCATTCGCCGTGTTCGCCGCAATCCCACGCTCAATCCGTTTCAGGTTCGTCGTGAAATGGTCGTCACCGATCAGCTGGCATTTCCCGCCAATCGCAGCTCGCACCCGCTGCCAACCCTCCCAGTCGTCTTCGGCCATCGGGTCTTCGATGGAAACGATGGGGTAATCGCGCACCCACCCGATCAAGAGTTCCGCAAACTGCTCCGACGTGAACCGGCGTTGCTCCAAGCCAAAGGCGTAGTATCCGTCGTGGAATAAATCCGTCGCCGCAATATCGAGTGAAATCCCAATGTCGCGACCCGGCGAAAACCCCGCCTGCTCGATCGCCTCGATCATAAACGCCAGCACCGCCTCGTTGGTATCAAACACCGGCCAATAGCCGCCCTCGTCCGCCACGCCGGCGAGCAGGCCACGCGCTTTCATCAGGCGGCCGGCCGTGTGGTAGACGGCATGCGTCATTTCCAGCGTCGCCTCATAGCTGCGCGCGCCCAACGCCATGATCATGAAATCCTGCACATCGATGCGTCCCGCCGCGTGCTTGCCGCCGCCGATGATTTGGATCGTGGGCAATGGCAGCAACGTGCCCTGCCCGCCGCCAAGCTGCGCATGCAACGGCACCCGGCGCACCGCCGCTGCAGCCTGCGCCGCCGCCATGGACACGGCGAGGATCGCGTTGGCGCCAAGCCGCGCCTTGTTCGGCGTCCCGTCGAGTCCGATCATTTTCTCATCCAAGCCAGTCTGATCGAATATATCATGCCCCACGACAGCCCGGGCGATTTCACCCTGCACATGCCCGATTGCACGGCGAACCGACTTACCTTGCTGGCGCAGCGGGTCCGCGTCGCGCAATTCCAAGGCTTCATGCCGGCCCGTCGACGCTCCCGAAGGGACCAATCCACGGCCACACGTGCCATCCGGCAGCATCACCACCGCCTCGATCGTGGGCTGGCCGCGCGAGTCGTAAATTTGGAAGGCATCAACAGAGGCGATTTTCATGGCGAAACAATGGCCGTGGCCCAAGCCGCGGTAAGATCAGTGAGTCGGTCGGGAGATTGTCGCAACTGCGCCGAGGCAAACCGTGTGACCGTGTCCCGCTGCGCCGAGGCAAGGTATTCGGCCGGCGATTTTCCATGCACGCGCGCCAGCATGAGCATCAGCGTCAGCCTCACCATGCGCGCCTCAAGCGCACCATCGGCCTGAGCGCCAACCGCCAGCTGATAGCGTTCCCAAAAAATCGGAATGAGGCCGAGCATTGCTTGCGGCTGCGCCGCATGGACGAGCGCTTTGAGATGCAGATGCGTCAGGAGAAACGCCAGATCAAAGGCCGGGTCGCCAAACCACGCGACCTCGGCATCCAGCGCAACGAGCCGCGATCCGGAAACGAGCAGGTTTTTCGGACTGTAATCGCCATGCACCAAGGCCAGTTCGCAGCCAGCCAGCCGCCCAGCCTCCGCTTCGAAACGTTCACGGAATTCAGGCAACCGGCGTCCAGTTGTGACGAGATAAGGTTCAATTCGTAAATCGTAGAAATTTTTCCCAGTGGCAAAGGTCGTCCGCGCCTTCGCGTCGCTCCACGAGACGCGATGAACGCGTCCTAGGAAATCACCGGCGAGCTGCGCATGCATCGGATTGGCCCGCCCGGCCATGAGCTCCGTTTTCCAATTCGCCAGATCGCCGCCGAGATACTCCATCGCGAACCAGTTCTCGCCGCGATGTAGCAATCGCGGAACCGCTGCCGCCGCAAATGATCCGACGTAGGTAAAATAAGCCTGCTCGACTTGATTGCGCTGCGGATCCGCAAACCAATCGTCACGGACCTTGAGCTTTGCCAGCGCGCGTTTCACGACGAACTGCCGGCCATCTGCCCCGCGCACCAAGGTGATATCACTGGAAACACCGCCGGTCAGCGGCACGCATTCCGCCAGCTCTCCTGCTCCGAGTAAACCCGCATCACGCAAGGAGCGCGCAAGGTCGGATTCGGTGATGATCGGCATGTGGGAAAGTGCGCAGGCTTGCGAAAGGGACGGAAAGTTGCGGCTTTGTTTCGATATGAGCGTGGTCGCCAATCAGCGGCAGATTTTCTTGCGCCTCACGGCGCAATTGCAACCGCATTGGCGCAACGACTCGAACCTGCCCGCGCGTCTGCAAAAGCTATTCGCCGCCCACCGCAATTTCGGTTCTCGCGACCGCCGTCTTTACCGCGAACTGGTCTACACCACGGTCCGCTACCTGCCATGGATCGAACCGTTGCTCGCCAGCGATCCCGAAAAGGCCGCCGGGTTGGTCGCCTGGTTCGCCGAGGAAACACCGGCCACGCACGCCTATCGCGCCGCGCTCACCGCGGATCGGCCGCCACGCCCGGATGCCTTGGCTGATAAAGCAGCTTTGATCGGCCTCTCGCCTTCCGTCCTTCTGCCCGAGTGGCTGCAAACCCAGTGTCCGTCCGCCTTTAAGCCCGAGGAATTGGAAGCCCTTCACCGCCGTGCTCCACTTTGGCTCCGATTGCAGACCGACGATGTTGCGAAAGTTACCGAGGAATTCGACCATCGCGGCTGGCGCTATCGGCCTTCGCCCCTCACCTCGCGCGCGCTCGAAGTTCTCACTGAAACCGATATCACGGTCGGCGACGCCTACCTCAACGGTCGCGTCGAGATTCAAGACCTCGGTTCGCAGCTCATCCTCGAAAGCCTCGGCCTTCCTGTCGGCGGTCACTGGCTCGATGCTTGCGCGGGCGCCGGCGGCAAAACCCTGCAACTCGCGCAGCTCATCGGTCCCACCGGAAAAATCGATGCCTACGACATCCGCTCCGCTGCGTTAGAGGAACTCGTCAAGCGCTCCACTCGCGCGGGCCTGCGCAACATCACCACCCTGCATCGTCCGGCAACCGGCATTTACGACGGCGTGCTGGTCGATGCGCCTTGCAGCGGATCAGGCACGTGGCGGCGGTCGCCGCATCTCAAGTGGACCACCACACCCGCCATGATCGCGTCATATGCCGCACGTCAGTTGGCCCTGCTCGCGCAGCATGCCGCCAAGGTGCGGCCCGGCGGCTGGCTCGTCTACGCCACTTGCTCGCTCAACCGGCAGGAAAACGGCGACGTTGCCCAAGCCTTCGCGCAAGCCCATCCGGCATTCACTGCAGTGCCTCCTGTGCGTGATTTCGGCTACGCTCACGATGATGCAGGCGCCGGGCTCAACCTCCTGCCCGCCCGGCACAACACCGATGGCTTCTACGTAGCGGCGTGGCGGCGGGTTTGATTTTTCCATTGCCGCGCTCCGAGCGCCCCCAAGCATAACCGGACCGTGGTTCCCGACTCCGACTATCGCATCAAGCTTCAGGTCTTCGAAGGTCCCCTCGACCTGCTGCTCTTTCTTATCCGCAAGAACGAGCTCGATATCTACGACATCCCGATTGAGTCGGTGACGAAGCAATACATCCAGGCGCTGCACGCCATGCAGCAGCTCGATCTCGAGGTGGCCGGCGAATTTTTCGTGATGGCGGCCACGCTCATGGAGATCAAAAGCCGCATGCTGCTGCCCAAGGGCCAGCACGCCATTGATCCCAACGCCGAGGACGAAGAGGTCGATCCCCGCTGGGAACTCGTGCACCAGCTGTTGCAATACAAGAAGTTCAAGGAGGCCTCCGCCAAGCTCAACGAACTCGTCACGAACCGGCAGGATCTGATGGAGCGCTTCGTGTCCAGCATGTCGGCCCAGGAAAGCGACCGCCCGCTGAAGAGCGTCGACCGCATCGAGCTCTGGAACGCCTTCAACATCGTCCTGCGCCGGTTGGCCGAGAAACTGGTCGTCGGCGAAATCCAGGACGAACAAGTCACCGTTGCCGACCGGATGGAATACCTGCTGGAGCGCACCAAGACCGAAAAATCCTTCGTCTTTTCCGCCCTGTTCCCCGGCAAAGTCACGTTGCGTATGCTGGTCGCCACCTTTCTCGCCGTGCTCGAGCTCACGCGTCTGAGGAAACTGCGCGTGCGGCAGGATGAGGCCTTCAGCGACATCGTCTGCAGCGTCGTGGAGGAAATCCCACTTGAAACCGCGGATAACCCGAACACGGTAACCGCGTGAGCAAAAAACCGCAAAAGAAGGCGCCCAAAGCCGGCCTGCTAGGCATCGGCCTCGACAACAAGGATGGCCACAAGCGCATCACCACGGGCGAGCAATTCGCCATCGTCGGTGGCTCCGAGGAAACCCACGGCCGCATGACCGAGACCGTGGTCAAAACCTTCGAGGAGCTAAAATCGCGCGGCAAACAACTACATCAAGTCGAGCCGCGCGAACTCGCCGACATCGTTCACCGCTCCACTCCGAACTGATCCATCAACCGCCCGCGCTTGCAACCCGCGGGTTTTCCTCTCCCTTAGCCTTCAACCGTCATCATCATGTCTGAGAAAATCACCAACCTAACCAACGATACTTTCAAGTCCGCTGTCGCGGCTTCCGCCACGCCCGTGCTCGTCGATTTCTGGGCCCCGTGGTGCGGTCCCTGCAAGGCAATCGCCCCGATCCTGGAAGAGCTCGCCACCGAGCTCGATGGCAAGCTGACCATCGCCAAGGTCAATGTGGACGACAGCGACGCCGTCGCCGCCGAGTTCAACATCCGCGCGATCCCGACCATGCTGCTCTTCAAGAATGGCGCTGTCGTCGAGACGATCGTCGGCATGTTGCCCAAGGCCGCCCTCAAGGCCAAGCTCACCGCCCACGTCTAACCGACTAAGGCCGCGCCAGCACCAGGCCGGCCGACAGCAGCAGCGCGTAGAGCGCCAGCAGCTTTCCCGTATCGCCCAGCAACTCGATGAGTTCGCTGGGCGATTTGCTTTCCCGCAGTCGCACGTGATGGCGCCACGCCAGCGGCAGCAACAACCAGGGCAGCAGCAACCAACCGCTCTCCAAGCGCCAGCCCACGACCGGCGATAGCAGGAAGGCCGCCGCCAGCGATAGCGCAAACTGGCCGCGGGCAAAACGGCGCCCAAAGCGGACCGCGAGCGTGCGCTTGCCCG
The DNA here is from genome assembly GCA_964525935.1 of uncultured Opitutaceae bacterium. GTDB lineage: Bacteria > Verrucomicrobiota > Verrucomicrobiia > Opitutales > Opitutaceae > UBA2377. The sequence continues at coordinate 96,027 of CAZGJZ010000008.1, forward strand.
CCGCGGCGTCGGTCTCGACGTCGCGATAGTTGTTTACGACCAGAATATTGCTCGCGAGCAAACCAATCGCCACCGCCAGCAGCAGCACATTGGCGGTGAGTTCGCCAGTTTGCACAAAGCAGGTCGCGCCCACTGCCACCAAACCGAAAAACACAAAGACAAAAACATCCCCCAGCCCGTGATAACCCAGCGGATAAGGCCCGCCGGTATAAGCAATGCCGCACAAGACGCTGGCCACCCCGATGGCAACCAACCACGGCCCGCCCCAAGCGATAAGCGACAGCCCAAGCACAAACGCCACGGCAAACACGCCAAACGCCGCCCCGCGCATCACCGCCGGCGCCACCAAGCCCGCCGCCACCGCCCGCCGCGGGCCGACGCGATCAGGGGTATCGGCACCTTTGACGAAGTCGTAATAGTCGTTGGCGAAATTCGTTCCGACTTGGATCAACAACGCAAAGCCGAGGCAGATGGCCGCCGCGAGCGCGTCGAACTTATCCGCGTGCCACGCCGCCGCCGAGCCGACCAGCACGGGCGCCACCGCGGCCGGTAGCGTCCGCGGTCGGGTCGCAGCCAGCCAGATTTTCAAGCGCGATGTGGCGGAGTCACTCAAAGCCGGCGGTTCGTCACTTCATCTTCTTGCTGAACATCGCCAGCGAACGGCGGGCGAGCAGGCTGACGAGCACGGGCATAAACGAAACAATCCCCGCAAAATAGACGAACTGGTCACTCACTCCGCGAAAGATCAGGCCCAGCATGAAGACGAGCAGAGCATACGCGGAAAGGAAACCCGTCGGCGTGAGCGGCATCGCGCTGTTCATGGTCCATGCCACGATAAAGGCGAAGAAACCTGCATTAAACCCGGCGAGGGCAAAACCCAGACCACCAAGGTAAAAAATAGGGGCGTAATAAGTGATTCGACCTTCGTAGCGGACAAACTGGATTACGACCGCAACCAGCAAAATCGCCATGCGGACATACATGAGCACATCGAATCCGCCCGGCTGCAGAGCCAGATCCGGCGGAACCTGAAAACAGGAGCCGATCTGCCAGTCCGCGTTGCCCATGATCACCAAGCCACCGGCGAATGCGCGCAGGAAGTCGATGTAGTTACGGGGCTTTGAAAATTCCTCATTAAACATCAACCGGGTATCTCCCGGCTCGCGCACTTGCGTCGGGTCTTTGACATATTTACGGGAACGACGCAGCCAGCGCAGGCCTCGCGTCGCTTTGCGCCCGGCTCGCAGCCACTGCCGCGGAAACCACAGAAGGATCAGAGCGATAACGAGTAAGTAATAGTCGATAGTCACGGGGAAGTAGCAGGGTCAACTAGCACACCCAAATCAGGTGTCAAAGGTCATAAACTCGCGCGGCCTGCTGGGCATCACTGCTGACTCACCGAATTTCAAACCCCGTAAATTGCGCCGACCGCCGTTCGCTACTCCGCTCGGTTTTGCGAATGTAGCTGTGCATACGCTCTTCCAGCGCGTCGGCATAGCCCGCGATCTCGCTTGCTCGGCCTTCCAATTCAACCTGCACGCGTCCGTCGGTCAGATTCTTCACGTAGCCGGACACCTCAAATTCACGGGCGACCTGCGAGGCCGTGTAGCGAAAACCCACCCCTTGCACATGCCCGGTGTAGTAAAGTGTCTCGTGCTGGACTTGGCTCATGGATCTCCACGCTAGGCGGCGCCCACCCGGCGGTTCAATCCGCAAACCTTGCGACACCAGCCGCCGAAGGCGTGGCGCCGCGCAATCGATTTTTATTTTGCACTTTCCGCGACTCGCGACTCAGTTGCACCCAAGAATGAGTAAAAAAGATTCTGACGGCGCCTCCGGAAATGATTGGGAAGACCGCGGTGATCTAGCTTGGAACGAATTTGATTGGGAACGCTATCTCCGCGCACAGGACGAGTCGGTCAACCGCTACCTCGCCTATTACGAATCCTTCAAGGCCAACCCCGACCGCATCGACGAAGTCGCCCGCCACATGGATTGGGACGACGGGCAGACCAGCAGCGATAACGCCGAAGACGAGGATGACGATGAGGTCGATATCGACGAAATCATGGCCGAGGAATACGGCGCGGACGGCGATGTCTACACGCTGCACAAGAACCCGATTTTCATCTCTACCCGCGCGCTCTACCTGCGTGTCCGTCGCAACTGGGAATTGCTCGCGACCGATCCGCAGAAAGTCCCGCAAGCGCTCGCGTTGAACTATCTGACCGCGTTACACCGCGGCGAAGATCAAGCCGTGCAAGCGATTCACGCACTGGAATTCGGCGACTACGCGATGGCGATCAGCCTCTTCAAACGTGCCCTTAGCGCGCTCAATCAGACACTCGCGTTGCTTAACGAACCGGCGACACTGCGCCTTGCTGCGGTCAGCGCTTATCGCGAGGAAGCGCTCACGTCGCTCTTCGATTTGCGTGAAATCTGGCTGCGCGTCACCGCCGAGTGTCGCACTGAATTGGAGCGGCCCGTCGAGGACGACGAAAGCTGAGCTGCGAGCCGGAAAACGGCCTTGCACTTTGTGCGGGGTGCGTTTGCCTCGGCAGTCCAATAGCTTCGGAGAGGTGGCCGAGTGGCTTAAGGCACATCTTTGCTAAAGATGCGTAGGTCTAAAGCCTACCGCGGGTTCAAATCCCGCCCTCTCCGCCACTTTACCTGCAACGACTTGCGTTGCCTTTCTGTAAATCGGGCGCCGCGCAACTCGCGGTCATCTGACAGCTGATATTTATCAAAAACAAAGCCCGCGCTTTTCGGCGCGGGCTTTGTCGTGAAGAGACGAATCGCTCAGTAGCGATAGTGATCGGCCTTGTAGGGACCACCGACGGGCACGCCGAGATATTCCGCCTGCGCCTTCGTGAGCACGGTCAGCTTGACGCCGATCTTTTCGAGATGGAGCCGGGCGACTTCTTCGTCGAGGTGCTTCGGCAGGCGGTAAACGCCGACCTTGTAGGTGTCCTTGTTCTTCCAGAGATCGAGCTGGGCGAGCGTCTGGTTGGTGAAGGAGTTCGACATGACGAACGACGGGTGGCCCGTCGCGCAGCCGAGGTTCACGAGGCGGCCTTCCGCGAGCAGGTAGATCGTGTTGCCCTTCGGGAAGGTGAACTGATCGTATTGCGGCTTGATCGTCGTGCGCTTGACCCCCTTCGCCTTGTAGAGGCGGTCGACCTGGATCTCGTTGTCGAAGTGGCCGATGTTACAAACGATGGCCTGGTCCTTCATCTTCGCCATGTGCTCGAGCGTGATGACGTCCTTGTTGCCGGTCGTCGTAACGTAGATGTCAGCGACACCGAGCGTGGACTCGACGGTGTTGACCTCGAAGCCTTCCATCGCGGCCTGCAGGGCGTTGATCGGATCGACTTCAGTGACGATGACGCGGGCGCCAAAGCCCTTGAGCGAAAACGCGGAGCCCTTGCCCACATCGCCGTAACCGCACACGCAGGCAACCTTGCCCGCGATCATGACGTCGGTCGCCCGCTTCAGGCCGTCGGCGAGTGATTCGCGGCAACCGTAGAGATTGTCGAACTTCGACTTCGTGACGGAATCGTTCACGTTGATGGCCGGCACGAGGAGCTTGCCCTGCTCGTGGAGCTGGTAGAGGCGGTGCACGCCCGTCGTCGTCTCTTCCGAGACGCCGCGCCAGTCCTTGATCATTGCGGTGAAAATACCCTTCTGGGACTTCGCGATTTTCTTGAGGAGGTTTTTGATAACCTGCTCTTCGTGCGAACCGGAAGCGGAGGAAACCCAGTCGCTGCCCTGCTCCATTTCGTAGCCCTTGTGGAGGAGGAGCGTGACGTCGCCGCCGTCGTCGACGACCATCTGCGGGCCCTTGCCACCGGGAAAGCTCACAGCCTTCCAGGTGAGGTCCCAGTATTCCTCGAGCGTCTCGCCCTTCCAGGCGAAGACCGGCGTGCCGGATTTCGCGATGGCGGCCGCAGCGTGATCCTGCGTCGAGAAGATGTTGCACGAGGCCCAGCGCACGTCGGCGCCCAACGAAACGAGCGTCTCGATGAGGACGGCGGTCTGGATCGTCATGTGCAACGAACCGGTGATGCGCACGCCCTTGAGCGGCTGCTTCGGACCGTATTTTTTACGGAGCGAGACGAGGCCGGGCATTTCGTGCTCGGCGACGTTGAGTTCCTTGCGACCCCAGTCAGCGAGCGTGATGTCTTTGACGTGGTAGTCGGGTTTGGACTTAGCGGAAGAAGATTTAGCCATGAGAAAAATGCGCGTGAGCGCGGCGAAAGATTACTTGGAGAGGGCTTTGACGGCGGCCTTGAGGGCGCCGGCCTTGTTGGTGACTTCCCACGGGAGGCCGTCCTTGCCGAAGTGACCGTAGTTAGTCGTTTGGCGGTAGATCGGACGGAGCAGGTTGAGCTGCTTCACGATGTCGGCGGGCTTGAAGCTGAACACCTGTTGCACGGCCTCGGAGATGACCGAGTCAGGCACGGTGCCGGTTTCGAAGGTATCAACGTAAACGCTGACGGGCTTCGGGTGGCCGATAGCGTAGGCGACCTGCAACTCCGCGATGGAGGCGAGGCCGGAAGCGACGATGGTCTTGGCAACCCAGCGCGCCATGTAGGCGGCCGAGCGGTCAACCTTCGACGGATCCTTGCCCGAGAATGCGCCGCCGCCATGGCGGCCCCAGCCACCGTAAGTATCCACGATGATCTTGCGGCCAGTAAGACCGGAATCGCCCTGCGGGCCACCGACGACGAAGCGGCCGGTCGGGTTGATAAGGTATTCGGTCTTCGAGTTCAGCATCGAGGCCGGGATGACCTTCTTGATGACGTTCTTGATGAGGAACGACTCGATCTCGGCGTGCGACACGTCGGCCGTGTGCTGCGTGGAAATGACGACGTTGACGACTTCCGTGGGCTTGCCGTCGACGTAGCGGACGGAAACCTGCGACTTCGCATCCGGGCGGAGCCACTTTACCTTGCCGCTCTTGCGGATCTTGGTGAGCTCGCGACCGAGACGGTGTGCAAACATGACCGGCGTCGGCATCAGTTCCGGCGTCTCGCTGCAAGCGTAGCCGAACATCAAGCCTTGGTCACCAGCGCCTTGCTCGGCGGTCTTCTTACCTTCGACCTTCTTGGCATCAACGCCTTGGGAAATATCGGCGGACTGCGCGGTCAGGTAGTTGTTGATGAAAACGGTGTCGGCGTGAAACACATCGTCGTCGTTCGTGTAGCCGATATGGCGGATCGCATCGCGGATGATCTTGCCGAGATTAATCGCCTCCTCGAGCGCCTTGGTCTTGCCGGTCTTCTTATCCTGGAGCTTCGGGATCGTGATTTCGCCACCGACGACGACGATGTTCGATTTGACGAACGTCTCGCACGCCACGCGGCTGGTCTTGTCGATCGCCAAGCAGGCATCGAGCACGCTGTCCGAAATCAAGTCGGCAACTTTGTCGGGATGGCCTTCGCCCACCGACTCAGAGGAGAATACAAATGAATTAGCCATAATAGGTAGTGGACGATGTTTGTAGGCGACGGAGGCGGGCGTGCAAGAGCAATATCAACGCATCGGGATTTACTGATGCATTAAATGAATAGGGTAATCAACCTAGGGCGCTTTTCTTGCGCGTGCGATTTAAGCCCCGCACTTTGTTCAAGTTCCAAAACTGGAACTCACCTGCGGCGCCTTCCCATGGACATGTCTTCCAAAGCTCCAACCACCGATTTGGCCGGGCGAAAAGTCCTGGTGGTGGACGATGACCGGATCAATATTCGCATTCTCAACGGCATCTTGCGCCAGGAAGGCTACGAGTTGTGCGAAGCCAATTCGGGCGAGCAGGCCTTGGAGGTTTACGCCAGTTCCCTGCCCGATCTCGTCCTGCTGGACGTCATGCTACCGGGCATCAACGGATTTGAAACCAGCCGCCAGCTCAAGAAACGCTACAGCGATAAATGCGCGCCCATCATCTTCATCACCGCCAAGAGCCAGTCGGATGACGTTGTGGAAGGATTCAATGCCGGCGGGGTCGACTATCTGCCCAAGCCCTTCCAGCCCAAGGAAGTCGCGGTCCGGATTCGCACGCACCTCCAAAACCGCCTGCTCGTCGATCAACTGAGCAAGGCCAATGCTGCCAAGAATCGCTTCCTCGGCATGGCCGCGCACGACCTGCGCAACCCGCTCGCGTCGATCCGCGGCCTGGCCGAATTCCTGAACGATGGCACGGTCGGCCAGCTAACGCCCGACCAGCTCGACCTCGTGAGAACGATTCACGGTGCCAGCCAGTCCATGCTGTCACTCGTCAACGAGCTCCTCGATGTCGCCACCATCGAGTCCGGCCAATTGCAGATCCTCCCCCGCCCCGGCAACCTCGCCAGCCTGATCACAAAGTCCGTGTATCTGGCCAACATCGAGGCGGCCAAAAAACGCACGCAGATAGACTTTACCCCCCCGGCGACCTCCAGCCAGTCCACGTTCGATCCGGAGAAGATCAAGCAGGTCGTCGACAATCTCCTGAGCAACGCCGTCAAATACTCGCCCCCGGGCTCGACCGTCACCGTCGAGTTTGCGCAGAGCCCCGGGCAACTTGCATTTTCGGTCAAAGACCAGGGACCGGGCATCCCCGACAATGAACGCGACCGCCTGTTCAAAGACTTCAGCCGCCTCTCGGCCAAGCCCACCGGCGGCGAGAAAAGCACCGGCCTCGGCCTCGCCATCTGTCGCAAGATAATCGATGCCCACGGCGGTGACATCAGCGCAAAAAATCTCCCCGGCCTCGGCTGCGAATTCCGCGTAACCCTCCCCCATCAACCATGACATTCAATGGCACCGTCCTCCTCGTCGATGACGAGACACATATCCGCAAATACGTCGGCCTGCTGCTCAAACAGCTGGGACAACCCCGCATCCTCGAAGCCGCCAACGGGGAGGAAGCCCTCGCCGTCTACGCCGCCGAAAAACCCGACATCGTGCTGCTCGACATCAGCATGCCCATCATGGACGGGCTCACCACCCTGAAGCGCCTGATGCTCCTCGATCCCGAGGCTGTCGTCATCATGCTGACCTCCCTCACTACCCGCCAGAGCGTTGAAGAAGCCCTCGCCGCCGGCGCCGTGAACTATTTCCGCAAGGACATCCCCAAGGATGAAATCAGCCAGCTGCTGAAAGAAACCATCGCCGCCAACTTCGACCCCGAAACCCCATGAGCAAACCGGCCAAACAGGAAACCCCCGCGGCTCCGCCAACCTTGCTGGCGGAAGTCAAATACCCGCTGCCCGAACTGCTCTCGGAAATCGCGAATGAACGCGCGACCGGTTCATTCGGCATGGAAAAACTCGACCAGCAGGAAATCCAAAAACTCTTTAAGGCGAAAGCTCCTCGTCGTGAAAAATCCAAAAAATAGCTCCTTCGCCGAACGTATCGGGCAACTGCCCAACTTCGACTACGCCCACGAGTTTGCCGAACTCGTGTCCCGCCACGGCGACACCCTGGAGCTGCTCCAAGCCGTGATCGATGCGAAGATACTCCCCAAGGACGACGCCTGCCAGCTCTGGGGCGACAGTCTCGGCGTCGCCTACGTCGACCCCTTCGCTTCCGTCGTTACCGAGGATGCGATTGACCGGATCCCGCTCGAGATCGCCAAAAAAACGAAGGCCATGGGCCTCTATATCGTCAACGGCGTCCTGACCGCAGCCATGGCCAAGCCGACCGACCCGGACTTGGTCAAGCGGCTCAGCCAGATCGTGCAGATGCCGGTCAGTCCCGTTTTTTCACTCCAACGCGAAATCGAGGACGCAATCACCATCCACTACAGCTCCGAGAAGAACCTTGAGGAGAATCTCGCTGAACTCGAGCGCTCCGGCCTTTTCGACGACGCCGAGTTGATCGGCGACAAGCTCGCCGCGTTCGCCGATTCCAACTCCCTCACGCAGCTCCTCGACGAGATCATTTTCTTCGCCCTGCGCGAACGGGCAACCGACATCCACATCGAGGCGCAGGAGATGCAATCACGCATCCGCTTCCGCATCGACGGCATGCTGCGCGAGGTGATCACGTATTCACGCAAGCTCCACCGCGCGCTCATCTCCCGCATCAAGATCCTTTGCCAGCTCAACATTTCCGAGTCCCGCTTTCCGCAGGACGGCCGCTTCTCGATGCCCATCGGCAGCCAGACGGCCAACTTCCGTATCTCCACCATCCCTTCTCATTTTGGCGAAAAAGCCGTCATCCGCATCCTCGCCATGACCGGCAAGCGGACGATGGTGACGCTCGACAAGATGATGATGTCGCAGTCCGTGCTGCTCCCATTCCGCCGCCTCATCCAGAATCCCAACGGCATTATCTTCGTCACCGGGCCCACCGGCTCCGGCAAGACGACGACGCTCTACGCCGCGTTGCATGAGATCAATACGCCCGCGATGAACATTTCGACCATCGAGGATCCGATCGAAATCCAGCTTGCCGGGGTGACGCAAAGCCAGGTCAACAGCCACATCGACCTGAAATTCTCCACCGTCCTGCGCGCTCTGATGCGACAGGATCCCGACGCCATCCTGATCGGCGAAATCCGCGACACCGAAACCGCCAAGATCGCCACCGAAGCCGCGCTCACCGGTCACATCGTCTTTGCCACGCTGCACACCAACACCGCCGCGCAGGCGATCACGCGCCTGATCGAGATCGGCGTCGAACCCTACATGGTCGCGCCCTCGGTGATCGGCGTGCTCGCCCAGCGCCTCGCCGCGCGCATCTGCGAAAACTGCAAGGAAGCCTATTATCCTTCGCGCGACGTGCTGTTGAAATACTTTAAGGAAGAAGGCCTGACCGACGTGCCCTTTTTCCGCGGACGCGGTTGCACCAAGTGCCGCGGCACCGGCTACAAGGGCCGCGTCGCTTTCCACGAACTCGTGCTTATCACAGAGGAGATTCGCACCCTCATTTCCGAAAACCGCAGCGCCCAAGAGATCACCAAGGCCGCTGCGAAAGTTGGCTTCAAACCCCTGCGCTACGACGGGCTCAAAAAGGTCCTGCTCGGCCTCACCACTATCGAGGAAATCGAACAGAACACGTCGATTGAGCTGGCCACCTAGCATCCACCGCTCATCACCGAAGCCCTCATTTTCCATGTCCGCGCTTCCCATTATCGATCCTCAGGCCATTGAAGGCCTCCGGTCCCTAAACCCAGGTGATAACGACGAATTCCTCCGTGAGATCGCCGGCATTTTTCTGGAAGACACCCCGCTGCGCATCGCCGACCTCGAGCAAAGCCTGGCAGCCACTGATGTTGGCCGGTTTACCCGCGCGGCCCATAGCATCAAGGGAAGCGCGGCCAATCTCGGTGCGCTCCAATTGCGTGCTGCGGCCGAGAAACTGGAAACCCACTCGCGCAAGGAAGGCCTGACTGCTGTCGACGCTATGATCGCCGCCATCAAGGATGATTTTGCCCGGTCCAAAGCAGAGCTCGAACGAATCATCCAGCGCGCCTGACGACGGGCGGGGAGCCGCATTATTTATCTAAAAAATAGCCGCGCTGTTTGTCGGAAACCGGCAGCTCCACGCGTTCCATCACTTTAAGCAGGTCTTCCCAGATCAGGCGCTTTTTCCGGTTCGTCGGCTCGCGTAAAATGTAGCTGGGGTGATAAGTGACCATCAACGGCTTGCCGGAAAATTCGTGCCAGCGGCCGCGCGCTTCGCCCAAGGTGTTGAATTTACCAAAGCCGAGCAGACCTTCGAGTGCGGTTTTGCCCAGTGCCACGATTAGCGTCGGGTTCACGATCTCGAGTTGCGCACGTAAAAACGGCAGGCAATAGCTCATTTCCTCCTCTGTCGGCGGCCGGTTTCCAACCTGATCCCGGCCCGCGTCCGTCGGCATTTGCGGACGCCAGTTCATGATGTTTCCGATATACACGTCACTGCGCTTGAGCCCCATGCCCTGAATCATCTTGGTCAAGAGTTGACCCGCAGGACCGACGAAGGGCTCGCCCTGCACTTCCTCTTCAGCACCGGGAGCTTCGCCAACGAACATGATTTTCGCGTCGATGTTGCCCACGCCAAACACCACCTGCTTGCCGGGGCGCACATGCGCCTTGCAAGTCGTGTCACTCAGGACGATTTCGCGCAACGCCGCCCAGCGCGCAGCCTTGTCGCCGGTAGGAAGCGTAAACGCTGGACTAGGGGGAAGCGCCGCAGCTGACGCCACGGCTGCGGGTGCAGGCTTTGGCGCGAAGCTGGCGGTCGATTTCGGACGAAAAGTCACCGGCTCAGCCTTCGCCGTTTCCGTGACAGGTGTCGCCGCAGGCGTTGGAGAAGTCGCTGCATGCCGTCTAGCGGTCAGCGCGCGCAGACCCTGCAAACTCTCCTCGGAAATGGAAACCGAGCGCACACCATCGGCTTTGAGCCGCTTAAGCTCTTCGGTGATGGCGGTGAGTGCTGTGCGCATAATGCAGTCGAAGAGAAAGAATCAGGTCCGGGTATAGGCCGTAAGTTTTTCGACATACTTGCCGAGCAGGTCGAACTCGAGATTCACCCCGTCGCCCGTTTTTTTAGCCCCAAGATTCGTGACCGCCAGGGTATGCGGAATCAGCCAAACGGCAAAGCGATCCGCCGCCACGTCCACGACCGTCAGCGAAACACCATCGATCGCAATACTGCCCTTGTTCACAAGATAACGCCCCAGACCAGCCGGCACCTGCACCTGGAGATAATGATCCTTACCGCGCGCCTCGAATGTCTCGATCCGCCCCTGCCCGTCGATGTGCCCGGTCACAAAATGACCGCCCACTTTGCCGTCGAACCGCAAGCTGCGCTCAAGATTGACCGGCGCGCCAACATTCAATGCCGAGAAATTTGTCAGCCGGCGGGTCTCCTCCAGCACGTCAAAGGTGAGCGTGTGGGCGTCGTGTGCCACGACCGTCAGGCAACAGCCGTTGACCGCAATGCTATCGCCCAACGCCACGTCGCGCAGCGCCACCGCCGCACTGATTTGCAGACGCCAACCCTCCACCCCGGGGGTGAACGCGGAGACTCGACCTGTTTCTTCAACGATGCCGGTAAACATGGAATTATTTCAGTTTGATATGGAGCTCCGTAATCTTCCCTTCGCGGTCAACCGTGACGACGTATTCCGTCCTCGCCCGATCCGCCTCGATGGCTTCGAGCAGTTTCTCTGCATCCGTAAAATTCGCAACTTCGGCTCCGTCGATCGTTTTGATCCAGTCGTCGGTTCGCAGGCCCGCGACCGCAGCGGGAGATTTGGACTTCACGAAATGGGCGATCACACCCCGATGGTCCGCGAGCTTAACGCCTCGGATCGCACCATCAGGATAGGTGAACTTGCGCACCGTGATCCCAAGAAAATCAAAATACCGGCGCGGCGCTTCGCGGGGCAGTTCGGGCGCGTCTTCAAGCACGGCATAGATTGAGAGTTTGGTTCCGTCCCGCAGCACCCCGAGCTTCATCTTCACGCCAGGCTCGCGGCGGTCGATCTCACGCTCGAAATAAGTCACCGCGGCCTGATCCGGTTTGATCAACGGCAAGGGCTGACCGTCCAGACTCACAATGATGTCGCGCGCCAGCAACCCGGCTTTCTCCGCCGGACTGCCCTCAAGGACTTCCGAGATTCCGATAGCAGACTGCTCCGATAAACCCATGAAACCAGCGATCTCCGGGTCGAGGGCCATCAAGCCGTTTGCGCCCAGCCACGCAAGCGGTCGGCCATTGATGCCGTGCGGCACGCGCGCGAGATACGGCAGGATTTCACTGGCGAGGAGGACCACGCTTGATTCGTCAGGATTGATCATCAGCACCGGTTGCGCTCCCCGGTCATTGGCGAAAACCTGTAAAAACGTTTGTCCGTAACCGCCGACAGTCAGGCCCACGAACTCACCCGCTGCATTAAACACCGGCAACCCGTGACCCGCCACATCCTGCGCCAGCACGGCACTGCGTTGTGGCATAGCCTGCACCATCGCCACCCGGCTGCTCATGAAATAAGGCAGAAAATTTTCCGTCTTTTTTCTCAAACCGATGCCCCACAACTCCTCGGCGACCTTAGGCTCGGAAGCCGTTGCTGCTGCATAGCGGGTAATCGGCACGAGATGCGCGCGCGCCTTTTCCTCCACGCGAATGAAGTGCCAGCCGGTGAATTCATCCGGCCCAAGGTATTCGGCCGCGAAAAACTGCGTGCCGGGCGTGCCCGGGAGATGCACCCGAAAATCTTTCAGCTGGGTGAGCATCACCCGGTTGTTGACCGCCTGTCCGGAGAAAATGATCAGGCCGGTCTCATCGACCACGACGCCGGGCACCTCGGTCGCCTGCCGCTCGAGTTCTCCATCGGTGAAAAACTCCACCATGACCACGGATTTGAGCCGCTCGGCCCACAGCGCGGACAAGTCCGCGGCCGAGGCCACGGCCGTGCCGGCGATCAGAGGTAACAGGATGAGGAAGAAACGGCGCATGATGAATTCGGGCCTCAATGAAGGAGCCGATGATGCGGCGGGTTGCCAGCAACTTCTTAGCATGATTGACCGCACCGGCGAAAGACCTACAGTGGCCGGTTTATCCAATGGCCACGCACAGCAAAGAATACGACTTCCGTCAGATTGAGCCGCACTGGCAGGCTTTATGGCAGGAGACCCGCGCTTTCCACGTCGAAAACAGCTCGTCGAAGCCCAAATACTACGTGCTCGACATGTTTCCCTACCCTTCGGGTGCCGGCCTGCACCTTGGGCACTGCGAAAATTACGCCATCACCGACATCATGGCCCGCTTCAAGCGCGCCCGCGGCCACAACGTGCTCTATCCCATCGGCTGGGATGCTTTCGGTCTGCCCACGGAGAACTACGCCGTAAAAACCGGCCGTCATCCGGCGGACGTCACCCGTGAGAATGTCACCACCTTCCGCCGCCAACTGAAGGCCTTCGGTGTTTCCTATGATTTCGAGCGCGAGATCGACACGACCGATCCGAAGTATTTCCGCTGGACGCAATGGATCTGGCTCCAACTCTTCCAACGCGGCCTCGCTTACGTGGAGGAAAAACCCGTCTGGTGGTGCCCCGCGCTTGGCACCGTGCTGGCCAACGAGGAAGTCATCGATGGCTTGTCCGAAGTCGGCAAACATCCGGTTGAACGCCGGCCCATCCGCCAATGGGTATTGCGCATCACCGCGTATGCCGACCGCCTGCTTGCTGGCTTGAAAGATCTCGACTGGCCCGATTCCACCAAGCGCATGCAAGCCGCGTGGATCGGCCGCAGTGAAGGCAGCGAAGTCGAATTCGATATCGCCGACCTGCCGGGCGAACGCCTCCGCATTTTCACGACGCGCGTGGACACAATCTTCGGTGCGACCTACATGGTTATTGCACCGGAGCACACCCTCGCCGCCCGCCTGACGACCGACGCGCAAAAAGCCGCCGTCGCCGCCTACGCGAAGGCCACCGCGTCCAAGAGCGATCTGGAGCGCACCGAACTCGCCAAGGAAAAATCCGGCGTCTTCACCGGTTCCTACGCCGTCAATCCCGCCACCGGTGCGCGCATTCCCATCTGGATCGCCGACTACGTGCTCGCCAGCTACGGCACCGGCGCGATCATGGCCGTGCCCGCGCACGACGAACGCGACTTCGAGTTCGCGGAAAAATTCCACTTACCCATCCCGCAGGTAATTGCACCGACCGACGGCTCTGCCGTTACCCTGCCTTTCTGCGACAAAGGCGGCGACGTGCGGCTCATTAACTCCGGCGAATGCACCGGTCAGACACCCGCCCAAGCCAAGGCCGCCCTCGATACACGTTTTCAGCAGCAAGGACGCGGCAAGGCTACGGTGCAGTTCAAGCTGCGCGACTGGCTATTCTCCCGCCAGCGCTACTGGGGTGAGCCGTTCCCCATCGTTTGGGTGGAAGAGCAGGATTACCACACGATCGCTTCGCAACACGCCGCTGCACTGGCTCTGCCCGAGGAGCCTGTCACGTGCTTCATCAACGGGGAAAAACGTTTTGCGATTCCCGTTCCGGAAAAAGCGCTCCCACTGCGCCTGCCTGAAGTAAAGAGCTACCAACCCACCGGCACGGGCGACAGCCCGCTGGCCGCGATCCCCTCTTGGTTGGAAATCTGGTATCAACCTGCGACAGGAGCCGCTGTGTCCGCAACCGATCCACGCCCCGGCGCTGATTGGGTCCGCGGTCGCCGCGAAACCAACACGATGCCGCAATGGGCCGGCTCCTGCTGGTATTACCTGCGTTACCTCGATCCGCAGAACGATGGTGCTCTCGCCTCGCCTGCAGCGCTACGCTACTGGGGCGTGCCGGATATTTATGTCGGCGGCGCCGAACACGCCGTGCTCCATCTGCTCTACGCACGCTTCTGGCACAAAGTGCTCTTCGACATCGGCGTGGTGCCGACGGACGAGCCATTCAAGAAACTGTTTCACCAAGGTATCATCCTCGGCGAGGATGGTGAAAAAATGTCCAAGAGCCGGGGCAACGTCGCCAGCCCGGACGAGATCATCCAGCAATATGGCGCAGACACGCTGCGCTTGTATTTGATGTTCCTCGGCCCGTTGGAGGCGATGAAGCCGTGGAATCCCAAGGGCATCGAAGGCGTGCACCGCTTCCTCCAAAAGATTTGGCGCGAATGTCTCAACGAAGACGGCACCCCCAACGTCAAACTCTCCGACCAGGCTGCGGACGGCCCCGAGTTGGAAAAGCTCTTGCACGAAACAATCAAAAAGGTCGGCGACGACATCGACGCTCTGCGCTACAACACCGCCATCTCGCAGATGATGATTTTCATGAACGCCGTGCAAAAGACGACGACCGTCAATCGACGGACGATGTTCACCCTGCTCCAGGTGCTCGCCCCATTCGCTCCGCACATCACTGAGGAGCTTTGGGCTCGTCTGGGCGGCCAAGGCTCCATCATGACCACGCCATGGCCGGCCTTTGATACCGCGAAAATCGAAAACTCGGTCGTCAAGCTTGTCTTTCAGGTGAATGGCAAGCATCGTGGTGATAGCCTGGTTCCAGCCGAGATTACCCAAGATGCTGCGCTGGAACTAGCTAAAGCCAATGACCGCGTCTCACCTTTCTTAGCGGGCAAGGCAATTAAGCGCGTTATCTTCGTTCCTAAAAAGATCCTGAATATTGTGGTCGAATAGCATGAAACAAAGAACTTGCATTAATTAGGGTCAACTCCCCATAAAAGTGGAATCTAAACCCATTTAATTCACTCCCATTCATTTCCATGCACCTCACCATCACATATCGCTTGCACCTACGTGCTGTGATTTGCGTCTTGCTGGCAAGTTTCCTTGCTCTGTCCACCGCTAACGCCCAAGGCCGCAAGAAAAACCCCTCAAGCAAAGTTTACATCGCTGACGTCGAAGGCGCCGCGCAAATCGACACCGGTGAGACTATTAACGATCTGACGAAACGTTCCGTCTACACCGCCCAAGGCACCGTCATCGAAACCAAGGAAAATTCGACCAACTCGATGGTCTGGTCCAACGGCACTGGAATCTATTTTGATCCCTCCACCCGGCTCGAAGTCACGAAATTCGTGCAGGAGCCCTTCACGCCCAACCGCAATGACATGGAAGTGGAGCCTTCCATTTCGAACACCCAGACCCTCCTTACCCGAGGCTTGGTCGGCCTTTGCACCAGCAAGCTCGTTGCCGGCAGCACGATGAAATACAACACGCCGCATGCCTCTGTTCGCATCAAGGGCGGCAAGGCCGTTATCCAAGTGACCGATGAAGGCACGACGATTTCACTCATTGAAGGTGACGTAACCATCCAAGGCGGGGAATTAGACACCGGCGGCCAAACCCTTAAACAAGGCCAGCAGGCCATTGTCGGCCCATCAGGCTTCATCCAGGTTCAGGCTATCCCCCAGAATCAAGCGAGTGGACTCGACGACAAAGTCACCATCGCCTGCATGGCGCGTAAAACCGTTTATTTTGAAACGAAAGAAAAGGAAAACGGCGTGTTTACCGAGACGGATGTGACCGCTTTCGACGAAACCGGCGCCGGCTCTGATGAAGACGGGGAAATCATCGCCATTCCGGTGACCCCTGTCGAAACCGATCCGATTGTCACCGTAAGCCCTGCCACCGTCCCGAAGACGGCAGCACCCTAAGTCGACGCTCGGATGGAAACTCGTAATTTTTACCGCTCAACCCTCGCCCTGATCCTGATCGCAGTCCTCGCGTGTCCTCCTGCGCATGGCCTGGTCAGTATCAACGATGGCAAAAACCAACTCTTCATCGTCGCCTCGGCCGGTTTCGCATGGGATTCCAATATTTTCGCCAGCCGCGCTGCCAGCAGTGATTTTGTCTCCTCGGCCAGCCTAGGTTTGGAATTCCAGCGCCGTGCCGGCATGATCGGCATCAACGGCAGTGTCGGCGTCGATGCCTCGCATTTTGGTAAATTCTCAGGTGAAGATTTTCAGAATCCCCACTTCAACGCAGAATTCACGAAACAGTCCGGTCGGACCACCGGTTCGATGACCTTGGGCGCGTCCCGGCAAAGCCGGGCCGACACGGCCGCCAACATCCGTAGCGAATCCTGGAATTACAATGCCGGCGTTAATCTCAAGTATCCCGTAATTGAACGGTATTCTCTCTCGGCCGGAGCCAACTACACTCTGCTGGACTTCGTGGATAATTCCTTGCTGGTCGATTTGCAGACTTACTCGGCCAACGTCGACCTGTTTTACGTCTACTCCACCGAACGAGACATCATGGCCGGCTACCGCATCCGCCATGGTGAAACTTCAGCCGATACCTCCTTTTATGACCATGCCTTTACCGTGGGTCTCTCCGGTAAAATCCTCCCCAAAGTCGGTGGCAATGCCCGCATCGGTTATCAAATCCGCGAACCGAAGGGCAATACCCTGGAAGGCAACTATCACGCCCTGACCGCTTCGCTCGGCGCCACCTGGGCTGCAACTAAGCGAACCAACGTCAGTCTTCAGCTTAGCAAGGACTTCTCCACCACCTCCACCAACATCAACACCGACGCCACTTCGATTAACCTCGATGCCCAATACGCTTTGAGCGGCAAGCTGGCCTTCACGGGCGGGGTTGGTTACGGTATCAATGAATTCCTTGGCGCCCCCGGCGCCGGCCGCCGCGACCAATACTTTACGTGGAACGCAGGTATGAGCTATACCCTGAATTCCCATTTTAAAGCATCGCTAAGCTATTCCTATTATCAAAACTGGTCCACGCTAGATTTCTCGGATTTTACTCGAAACTCCGTCAATCTGAACCTGTCCTCTAAATTCTAAGCATGCACGCGCCCAATCTGACCACGTCCGCCGGATTTTGCCGCGTATTTGCTTCTGCGGTCCTCTGCATTTTCGCCCTCAGCCTTACCCACGCCCAGATCCCGGAAGGCAAAAAAATCGATCCCCGAAAAGCCCTGGTTTATCAAATCGCGACAAACGATCGGATCCGCATCGGGGTTTTCCAGGAATCGGAGTTGGATATGATCGGCCGCGTAGACATCAAGGGCACGGTCAACCTCAACCTTCTCGGACCGGTTAAGGTCGTTGGCATGACCATCCCCGAAGCTGAGGACGCCGTTGAAAGCGCCTACCGCAACGGGCGCTTTCTGCGTAATCCCCAAGTCACGATTACAGTCGAGGAATATACTCCCCGCGAAGTTTCCATCCAAGGTCAGATCAAAAGCCCTTCCCGCTACGCCCTGCCGATCGAACAGACCATGACCGTCCTTGAATTGGTCACACGGGCCGGCGGATTTACCGACACAGCCAAGGGCACCGCAGTCAATGTGACGCGGATCAATCCGGACGGATCCAAGCAAGTATTTACCGTCGACGTCGAAAGCATCATCAAGGGCCGGGATAAGGCCAAAGCCGAGGACAGCTCCCTGCTGCTCATGCCCGGCGACATCGTTTACGTTCCAGAGCGGTTATTCTAAGCTCGCCGTCCCACCTTTATTCAATGGCTGAAAGCCCCGGTAAAAACCCTTCCCTCGACGCCGCCCAACGCGACAAAGATGAACATATCGTGGAGCGTCGCACGCTCCGGGATTATTACATCATCATCCGCGAACGCGTCTGGATTGCTCTGCCCCTTGCGCTGTTGGTCGCGATTGCCGTCGGCTATTATCAGGCGCGGGAAACGCCCATGTATTCGAGTTCGGCGACGATGCAGTTCGAGAAGCCCGAGACCATTGTCACCACCCAGGGCGTGGTCGACTCTTCCGTCCGTTCCGAAATTGACCTCAACACCTACCTGCAGGTGCTGAACAGCCAAAGCCTCCGCGCCAAAATTGCCGAATCTTTCACCCCTGACGAGGTCAAGGTGCTCCAGCGGCCTTATCTGAAAAATCTCCCGCCCGGTGGCAGCCCGCCCTCGGCGGCGGGCGCCCTTGGTTCGGTGTCGATTGATGCGGTTCGCAACAGCTTCCTCATCGCCGTGACCGTCCGCCATCAAGATCCGGAAGCTGCTGCCTTGGTAGCCCAGCGCTATGTCGACCAATTCATCGTCCGTCTCCTCGACAATCTAAGCGGCCGCAATGAAGTCGCCGTTGAGTATCTTAAGGAACGTGCCGACCAGCTGCGTAAAGAATCCGAGGAAAAGGCGCAGAAATTGCAGACCTACATGCAGGTGCATAATCTCGTGTCGCTGGACAACAGCATGAGCATTATTGACGACCGTCTGCGCAGCGTAAACAGCGCCCTGACCTCGGCCCGACTGCGTCGAATCGACCTGGAAACCCTCTTCACGCAGATGGAGACCTATCGTCAGGAAAACCGCAATCTGCTCGAGATCTCGTTCATCGCCAGCCATGGCAGCGTGCCGAGCCTGAAAAGCCAGCTCTCCACCCTCCGCCAGGAACAGGCTCGTCTCGCTGAACGCTACTTGGAGCGCCACCCCAAGATGATCGATATCAGCAATGCGATTGCCGTGACCGAAGATCAGCTCGATCACGCCATCACGCTGGCCATCGCCGATTTGAAAACCAGCTTGGGTGAGGCCCGCCAGAGCGAGCAAAGCCTGCAGGAGGAATACGCCAAGAATGAGAAAAACGCCCTCAATCTCCGCGGTCTCCGCGTCGATTACGAGAGCCTGAAAAGCGACTCGGACGCCGCCAAGTCCAACTACATGCAGCTTTTGGAGCGCCTCAATCAAACCAACACCACCAAGTATCTTGAAAAGGTTCCTGTCCGCCCGCTGGACCGCGCCCAAGTTTCTGGTTCACCCTACGCGCCCAACATTCAACGCATCATTCGCACCTGCATCGGCCTGGGCATCCTTGTTTTCATTGGTGTGGCCGTTGGCCTGAGCTTCATTGATGACCGCATCAAGAGCGCTTGGGACGTCGAGTCTTTCATCGGGGTCAACCTGCTTGGCATCATCCCCGACCTCTCGGCCATGAAGGACACGGAGAAATACTCCTTGATGCTGAAGGACAATCAGGCACCGGGCGTGGAGGCCTTCCTCAGCGTTTACAGTTCAGCCAAGATTCATTCCAAACTCGATTTCCCGAAATCGATTCTCGTTACCAGCACCATCCCCGGTGAAGGCAAGACCCTCATCTCTTGCAATCTGGCCGGCAGCTTCGCCCGGCATAATCGCCGGACCCTGCTCATCGACTGCGATCTCCGCCGTCCCATGCTGCATCGTCATTTCCAGCAGGAGAACAAAGCCGGCCTCATCACTTGGTTCGAAGCCGGGGCCAATATCGAAGGCGACCTGCTTAACGATTCCACCCTCGGCATCATCAAGATCGACGAGAATCTATCCCTCCTCTGTTCCGGTGGCCGTTCCAAGAGCCCCACCGAAGTGCTCGAAAACGCCGCTTTCGGGCACCTGCTCGAGAAACTTAAAAAGCACTTCGATCTTCTCGTCGTTGACTCCCCTCCGCTGGGCGCCGTCACCGACAGTCTGCTGATCGCCGAGCGCACCGACGAAGTCATTTACGTGTGCCGCTTCAATCGCGCCTACCGGAAGCACATTCGCCTCTACATCAAAGCGCTTCGCAACGCCAAGAACGAGATTCTCGGCGTTGTGCTCAACGGCCTCTCCCCGCGTCGTATCGAGTATTACTCCAACTACCGTTACTACCGTAGTTACAAAAAATATTACGGCGCCCAGTCCTAATCTGCGCGAAATATTTCACCCAATCCTCGGCCGCGGCTTCACCCGCGGCTTTTTGTTGTCCGTATTTCCTGCTTCAATCCATCCGCGCCGCCCTCCAGTCTCCCGCCGTGCCACCCGTGTCTGCTTTTCTCCCGGCTACTTACGACGCCACCAAACCGGTGGTGCTCATCGCCGGCCAAGGCATCTACCCGATGCTCATCGCCCAAGCCGTGCGCGACGCTGGCATCCCGTTGCGGCTCGTCGCGTTTGAGGAAGAAACCCGGCCTGAACTCGTGAATTCGTTCGCTCCCGCCGACCGTCGTGTCCTGCTCGTCGGCCAGCTCGGTAAAATGCTGAAGTCTCTGAAAGAATTTGGCGCCGGCTACGCCCTCATGGCAGGACAAATCGCCCCGCGCCGCCTGTTCAAAGGCCTCCACCCCGACCTCAAGGCCACCCGTATTCTGCTTTCCCTAAAACGCCGCAATGCCGAGACCATCTTCGGCGCCATCGCCGCCGAAATTGAAGCCCTTGGCGTCACCTTGCTTGACGCCCGTTCATTCATTGACGCCCACCTCGCCGCCGCCGGATGCATGACGGGCCGCAGTTTTCCAATCGACGACGAATACCTGCAGCATGGCATCCACATCGCTCGCGAAAGCGCCCGGCTCGACATCGGACAGGGCTGCGTCGTCCGTAAAGGCACCGTCCTCGCCGTCGAGGCCTACGAGGGCACCGATGAAATGCTCCGCCGCGCCGGCACCTTCAAAACCGATGGCACCCTCTTCGTCAAAACCGTGAAAGCAGGTCAGGACTACCGCTTCGACGTGCCCTGCTTCGGCCAGCGCACCTTGGAGACAATGCGTGAAGCCGGCCTCGCCGCGGCCGCGCTTGAGACCGGCCGCGTCATCATGCTCGATAAGCCCGCCGTGCTTGCGCAAGCCCGCTCCTGGGGCATCAGTCTCTTCGGTTTTGAGTGATCCGACGGCGGCTTGCCTCGCTCCGGCTTCCGCCTTACCCTCGCCTCATGTCCAAGGACACTATCATTGTTAGCGTCAAAGGCGCCATGCCCACCGCCAATGGCTGCGCTGTGTTCCTCGGCACCGAAGCCAAGACTTTCGTCATTTATGTCGACCATTCCGTCGGCAATTCCATCCAAATGACGCTCGACGGCGTCAAGAAGGAGCGGCCGCTTACTCACGATCTCATCGGCAGTATGCTCCTCGGCCTCGGCGCGACGCTGGATCACGTCGTCATCAACGACACTCGCGATGGCACTTTCTTTGCCCGCATTCTGATCCATATGGATAACGAACTCGGCAAGAAAATCGTCGAGATCGACGCCCGCCCGAGCGACTCCATCGTCCTCGCCCTGCAACTTAAGCGTCCCATCTACGTGGCCCGCGCGGTCTTCGACACGGTCGAGGACATGACTGAAATTCTCGAACGCGTGCTGAAGCAGCAGTCGGAAGAATCCACCGGGGAAGAGTCCTCCTGATCGTTTCCCGTGGTTTCCGCCGCTCCCACTTCTTCGCCCTTGCCGGTCGGAATCAATCCCGGCTCGCCATTGACCGCGCTCGCACCGATGCAGGATGTCACGGACCTCGCCTTCATGCGTGTCATCGCCCACTACGGCGCCCCTGACTATTTCTTCACGGAATTTTTTCGGGTTCACGCCCAGTCCCGGCCCGAAAAACACATTCTCCGTTCCATCGACGAGAACACCACCGGTCGCCCCGTCTTTGCTCAACTTATCGGCGAAGACATCACCCACCTCACCCGCACCGCCTCCGAACTGCTCGCCCACCCTGTCGCCGGCATTGATCTCAACCTCGGTTGTCCCGCCCCGAAGGTTTACAAGAAAAACGTCGGTGGTGGTCTCCTCCGCGATCCCGCGCGCATCGACGAAATCCTTCGCGCCCTCCGCGCTACCGTGCCCGGTCTCTTTACGGTTAAGATGCGCATCGGTTTCGAAGACACCGCGAACTTCGAACGCATCCTCGATTCGGTTAACCGTCACCGGGTTGACCTTCTGAGCGTGCACGGCCGCACGGTGAAGGAGATGTATCGCAGCGAGGTGCATTACGATTACATCGGTCAGGCCGTCGCCCGTGTGCAATGTCCCGTCCTTGCCAACGGCAATATCACTTCCGCCTTGAAGGCCGAAACCGTCCTCGGCCAGACCCGTGCCGCCGGGGTGATGATCGGCCGCCACGCCATCCGCAATCCGTGGATTTTCCGCCAGTGCCGCGAGCGATTCGCCAGCCACCCCATCTCGCGTATCACCCTCGCTGATGTCCATGATTACGTCGTGCGATTGTATGACGCGACGCACACCGACGTCATCCCGGAACGCGCGCAGGTGAACAAAATGAAGAAATACCTCAACTTCGTCGGCCAGGGCGTCGATCCCGAAGGTTCATTCCTCCACGACATGCGCCGCACCGAGACCAAGGCTTCGCTGTTCGCCGTCTGCGCCCAGCACCTGCTCAGCGAACCGACCCGGGAATTCGCTGCCGAGCCCTATCCCGGCGTCATCGCCCGGCCCAATTGCGAAACCCCATCCGCCCTAACCGACGGCTGTTCGCTCGAGACTGTCACCTCATGAAAGTCCACCTGCAATATGGCCAGACCGGTCTCGAGCTCGACCTCACCGGCATCAACGCCACCGTCCTCCAGCCTCGTTTTCTCGAAGGCCTGCCGGACGAAGCCGCCGCTTTCACCGCTGCCGTGCGCGCGCCCATCAACTCGCGGCCTCTGCGCGAACTCGTCAAAGCCACCGACCGGGTCGCCGTCGTGATTCCCGATGGCACGCGCCCGCTGCCCAGCGATCGCCTGCTGCCCTGGCTCTTCGCGGAACTCGGCCACGTGCCTCGCGAAAATTTCACCATCCTCATCGGCACTGGCTCTCACCGCGCCAACACGCCCGAGGAACTCGACACGATGCTTAGCCCCGCAGTCGCGCGGCACTACCGCGTCGTGAACAACAACGCCCACGATCCCGCCACGCTCGCTCTCGCCGGCCAGTCCCCGCTCGGTTATCCGATTCATCTCGCCAAGGAATACGTCGCAGCCGACCGCCGCATTATCCTCGGTTTCATCGAGCCGCATTTCATCGCCGGGTTTTCCGGTGGCTACAAGGCCGTCATGCCTGGCGTCGCCGGCATTGATACCATCATGCAGTATCACGGCGCGCGCGTCATCGGCGATCCCCGCAGCACTTGGGGTGAGTTGGAGGACAATCCCACCCAGCGCCACGTCCGCGCCGGCGGTTCGCTGCTTCCCATCGATTTCTGCATCAACGTCACGCTCAACGCCCAAAAACGCATCACGCGCTACTTCTGCGGCGAGACCATGACCGCCCACCGCGAAGGCTGCGCTTTTTCCAAATCCACGGCGATGGTCGCCTGCCGCCACGCCTTCCCCATCGTGGTCACGACCAACAGCGGTTACCCGCTCGACCAGAATCTCTATCAGACGGTCAAGGGCATGTGCGCCGCCGCCCGTATCATCACGGACAACGGCCTCATCCTCGCCGCGGGGCGCTGTAATGATGGTTTCCCCGAGCACGGCAATTTCCGCACCCTGCTCTACGAGTCCAAATCGCCCCGCGAACTCTTCGATCGCATCATGACACCCGGGTTTTCCACCTTCGACCAGTGGCAGGCTCAACTACTCGCGATGGTGCAGTTAAAAGCCCGCGTGGGTGTGCACAGCGAAATCGCTCCCGAGGAATTGCGCCGCGCCCACCTCATCCCCGTGCCCAACCTGCGCGCTGCCCTCGATGCCGAACTCGCACTCATCGGCCGCGACGCGCCCGTGGCCGTGCTGCCCGAAGGCCCGCTGACGATTCCTTATCTCGCCTGAGCCAGACTCAGGCGATCCCGAGCGCCTTGCGGCCTTCGTCGGAGATCATCTGCGGTGTCCAAACCGGATCCCAGACGATGTGCACTTTGGCCTCAGCCACCGTCGGCAGCGCAGAGATCTTTTGCCGCGCATCTTCCGCGATGACCGGCCCCATGCCGCAGCCGGGCGCCGTCAGCGTCATCTTGGCTTCCACCTTATGCTGACCGCCCGGCAATTTTTCGACCGCGAGGTCATACACCAAGCCAAGATCGACGATGTTCACCGGGATTTCCGGATCAAAACACGTTTTTAGCGCCGCCCATACCGCCTGTTCGCTAAACTCACCTGTGGCCGCTACGGCATCATCGCTCGGCACGTAGCCCTCGATCGCGGCAACATTCTCGCGCGCGATCCGCAGCAATCCCCGATCCGTGCGAACCGTGACATTACCACCCAGCGATTGGACAATCGTGACCGTTGTGCCCGCCGGCAATTGCACCACATCACCCGCAGGGATAACGGTGGCCGGGCAGTCTTTGTTCAGGGTGTGTTCCATGTGGGTCAGTGGACATTCAGCTCCAGCGGCAGGCGAGCGTAAATCCCCTGTGGATCATTAAAGGCCCGCAACGCTTTCAGCTCCGTCTCCACCTTCGTCATCATTTGTTCATAAACCCCTGCCTTGGCGCGCGCTCCCGACGGCTGCACTTGCTCAAGCAGTTCCGCAATCGCCTCGGCGAATTCTTTCTTTCGCGGAAACTCCGACACCTTGTAGTCCGCGCTCAAGTCCGCTTTTTGTGCGGCATAGGCGAGTGCGTCGTCCAGTCCGCCGATTTCGTCGACCAGCCCGAGTTTCTTCGCCTCGGTGCCCGACCACACCCGTCCTTGCGCGATCTCGCGCACAAACTCCGGTTTAAGTTTCCGCGACTCGGCCACCTTGCCGATGAACTCGTCGTAAACCCAATCCACCGAGCGCTGGATCATCGCCAGCTCTGCCTCGGTCTTCGGCCGGCTGATCGTCATGGTGTCCGCATATTGCCCGGTCTTCACACTGTCGAAGGTCACCCCGAAGTCGTTCGCGAGTTTTTTGACATCGAATAAAATCCCAAACACGCCGATGGAGCCCGTAATCGTGGTCGGCTCCGCAAAAATCCGCTCGCTGTAGCTCGCAATCCAGTAGCCGCCCGACGCCGCATACGTGCCCATCGAAACGACCACCGGCTTCACCTTCCCCGCCAACCGCATCTCGCGCTGGATGGCTTCGGAAGCCGACGCACTGCCGCCGGGGCTGTTCACGCGCAGGACGATTGCCTTCACGTCATTGTCCTGGCGCAACCGGCGCAACTCGCGGGCAAATTTCACGCCGCCCACGTCACCAGGCTGGCCCTCGCCGTCGATGATCTCGCCCTCAGCATAGACGATAGCGATACGACCGGACTTTCCTTTGGCCGCCTCCGTGCCGTGCTTCGCCGCGCGCGGCGTGTCGTGCGCGATCTTCGCATAGGCCGCCAAATTGATCTGCTTGAAGCTTTCCTTCGATCCCGCGCGACCGGTCTCTTTTTTAAGCTCGTCGATGACCACGTCACGGTAGGCGATGCGGTTGATCAATTTGGCCTGCAGTGCCTGTTCGGCGCGGATCATTCCTTCCGCGTCCGCCACTGCTTGCACATCCGCCGGCTTCAAGCCGCGGCTGCCCGCGATATCCGCAATCAAGT
Source organism: uncultured Opitutaceae bacterium (assembly GCA_964525935.1). Classification (GTDB taxonomy): domain Bacteria; phylum Verrucomicrobiota; class Verrucomicrobiia; order Opitutales; family Opitutaceae; genus UBA2377. The sequence goes on from CAZGJZ010000008.1 coordinate 121,659, forward strand.
CTCCCCACACATCACCGAGCAGCTTCTGCAACTGCTCGCGATTTTCCGGGCTCAGGTCCTTGCGGGTAAACGGCTCCACCGCCGACTTGTATTTGCCCACGCGCGTGACTTGCACACCCACTCCGTATTTCTCGAAAGCGCCGGCCAAAAACATCGGTTGGCTCGCGAGGCCGGGCATGAGAATTGCACCATATGGATCGAGCGCAACATCGTCAGCTACCGCCGCGAGGTAGTAGTCGCGGGTCATCGCAAAAGTCAGGTAAGCCTTCACCGGCTTTTTGCTCGCCTTGAATTCCTCCAATGCCGTCCGCACTTCCTTCAGCGCGGCATAACCCGAACCAAATCCGCTCGGTTGCAAAGACCCCACGATCAGCAGTCCCTTGATCCGCTTGTCCTCGGCCGCCGCGCGCAACGCATTGGTCACCGTGCGCAGCTGCAGCGTGTCGTTCTTTTCGCCCATGAACACGCTGAAATCAATGAGCGGCGGCGCATCCGTGATGTTCGCCGACAGATCGAGCACGAGGTAGGAGTCATCCGCCAGCGTCACCTTCTTCTCCCCCATCGCAGCCAGCACGATCAAAAAGCCCACAAACAAAGCCATGCCGGTGCAGGTGAAAATGATCAGGGCGGCCAGCGCTCCGAACATCGACGCGAAAAAATTCTTCATAGGTCGCAGAACGTAGCCGGTTTCCCGCTTTCCTCCAGTAAATCCATACAAGCGGTTGCAATGCCCTTTGAGCGGCTTTGCAGGCTCGCTAATATCACCTGTCCGTCACCTGGCATGCCCACGAACAGTTTGCCGTCCGCCATCGCGGCCTTAACGTCCCTGCCCATGAGCGAGCAAAAAAAGGAGCTGCTGACCACCAACCGCAAGGCGCTCACCATTAATCTCGACGAGCCGAAATACGGCACGTTTGCCGAAATCGGTGCCGGCCAGGAAGTCGCCCGCGTGTTTTTTCAGGCCGGCGGCGCCTCGGGCACAATCGCGAAGACCATTTCCGCCTACGACATGGCCTTCAGTGATGCCATCTACGGCAAGGCCCCGCGCTACGTCTCCCGCGAGCGTCTCGGCCTCATGCTCGATCACGAGTATCAGCTCCTCCTCGAACGTCTCGCGGCCACCCGTGGTGCCAACACCACGTTCTTCGTGTTTGCCGATACCGTCGCCGCCAAAAGCTTCAAAGGTTCCAACGAGGCTCACGGCTGGCTGGGCATCCGCTTCCAACTCGAGCCGGGCGGCGAACCCAGCGAAATCCTCCTGCATGTCCGCATGTGGGATAAGGAAAACGTCCTTCAACAGGAAGCTCTCGGCATTGTCGGCACCAACCTCATTTACGGCGCGTTCTACTACCGCGACGATCCGCGAAAGTTCGCGCAGTCGCTCCTCGACAATCTCAGCTCCGACCGCCTCGAGGTGGACATGCTCCGGTTCGGCGGCCCTGCCTTCCGTCACGTCGACAATCGTCTGATGTCGCTCTACCTCGTTCAGTTTGGCCTCACCAACGCCGTCATGTTCGGCGCGGCTGGCGAGGTGCTCCAGCCCTCCGAGGTGCTCTACAAAAAGGCCATCCTCGTCGAGCGCGGCAGCTTCCGTCCCGTCACACATGTCAACGTCGACATGCTCAACTGCGCCACCGCCCAGTTCGTCCAGGAGCCGCTCGTCAAGGGCAAGGAAGTCGTCGTGCTCATGGAGATTACGATGAACAACCTCCTCGCCGCCGGCGAACTCGATGCCCAGGACTTCCTTTCGCGCGTCGATCTGCTCAGCGACATCGGCTTCACTGTCCTGATTTCCAATTACTCCGAGTATTTCCGCCTCACCTCCTACTTCCGCCGCTACACGAAGGAGATGATCGGCGTCGCGATGGGCATCAACAACCTCCTCGAGATCTTTAACGAGAAATACTACGAAAACCTCGAAGGCGGGATTCTCGAATCCTTCGGTCGTCTCTTCCGCCACTCCGTCCGGCTCTACGTTTACCCGATGCGCCAGGACGCCTACAGCCACTACCTCAACAGCGCGCAGACCGCTGCCGCACCCAGCGCCACCGGAGCCCATTCGTTCGCGTCCACGGTTTTGATCAACGCGCGCAACGTCCAAGTCGTCGACCACCTGCGCAGTCTCTACGATCACCTGCTGCAGAACCACTACATCGAGTGCATCGTGGGCTTCGATCCGGGCATCCTCCATATTTTTTCCCGCGACGTGCTGCGCCGCATCAAGGAACAGGACGCCTCCTGGGAGCAGATGGTCCCCGTCTCCGTTGTCGCCGCCATCAAAAAGCGCCGGCTCTTCGGCTATGCGCCACCCGCCGCCTAATCCGGGTCCGTCCGCAATTTTTCTTCGCTTCCGCGTCGGCTCCGTTTCCCCTGATTCTCGCGACCTCCATGCGTTTCCACAAATACCACGCCCTCGGCAACGACTACATCGTCCTCGATCCGCGCGACTTCCCCACTTGGACACCGGCCCCGACCATCGATCAGATCCGCGTCATCTGTCACCGTAACTTCGGTATCGGCTCCGACGGCATTCTCTGGGGCCCGCTGGCGTCAGCGCAGAGTGATTTCGGCCTGCGCATTTTCAACCCTGACGGTTCCGAAGCTGAAAAATCCGGCAACGGTCTGCGTATTTTTTCCCGCTACCTTTACGATCAGAAATTACTCAAAACCCTCGCTTTCACCGTCGAGACGCCCGGTGGCCACGTGCAGTCCGTCATCAAGGACCACGGCCGCCTTATCACGGTCGCGATGGGCCGGGTGAGTTTCGACAGTCAAAAAATCCCCGTCACCGGCCCGGCTCGCGAGGTCATCAACGAATCCATCCGGATCCTCGACCGCGACTTCACTTATTGCGCCGCCACGATCGGCAACCCGCATTGCGTCATTCCCCTGCCCTCCGTCTCACCCGAACTCGCCCATAAATACGGCCCGCACCTCGAGACCCACGCCAACTTTCCCCGGAAAACCAACGTGCAGTTCCTTCACGTTCTCGACCGCGCCAATATCCGCATCGAGATTTGGGAACGCGGCGCCGGCTACACCCTTGCCTCGGGCAGCAGCTCCAGTGCCTGTGCCGCTGTCGCACACAAGCTCGGACTCGTCGACCGCGCGGTCACCGTGCACATGCCCGGAGGCACCATCGGCATCGAAATCGGCGAGGATTTTTCGATCATGATGACCGGCACCGTCAACAAGGTCGCCGAGGGCGTGATGCACCCCGACCTTTTTGCCGTCAAAGTCTGAGCTCGTCCCGGAAAATCCGGCCCTCCGGCCGCCAGCTCCTCAAATAAAAATGCCGCCCGGTGCACCAGGCGGCATAGGTAAAATCCAAACTCGTTGATGCGCTCAGTATTTCACCGAGCAACCATACGGTTGCGTGTTGGCCGTCTTGACCGGATGACCGGCCTTCACCGCCGCCAGCGCCGAGTTCACATAATTTTCCGCCTTCGCGATATCCGCCGGCTTGCTGGAACGGATGCTGTCGATTGCGCCGTCATAAACGAGGGTGCCGTTCGCCGTGATCACAAACAGATGCGGCGTCGTCTTGGCGCCGTAGAGGCGGCCGACATCACCACTCTGGTCGCGCAGGTAAGCCGTCGGCGCCGCGCCCGTGGCTTTCGACCACGTGGCGACTTGCGCGGCATCGTAATCTCCCTGTGCACCGGCTTTGCCGGAATTGATCGAAAGCCACACGACGCCATCGGCCGTGGCCGCCTTTTGCGTCGCCGGAATATTGCCGCTCTTTTCATAGTGCTTCACGACAAAGGGGCATTCCGGATTCACCCACTCCAACACCACCGTCTTGCCCTTGTAGGCCGACAGCACGTGCGTCTTTCCATTGATATCCGTCAGCGTGAAATCCGGCGCCGCCTGGCCGACCTCGGCTGTCGCCGCGCTCAGGCTGTTCGCCAGGACCATCGTTGCCATCGCCGCCATTACCGTAAGCAATTTTTTGATTTTCATAGGGGAAGTCGCGAACCGTAATCGAAAACCACCCGTGCGCCAGCGCCGATCCATGGAAACGTCCCGTCATTTTCCACGCGCCGGCCCATCCCGCTGCACATGGTCTTGCTGTGTCCACGAATTCAGTTTGCGGGTTCGTCGGCTCCAGCTAGGGTCATTCCCTCTCTCACCGACATGACGACCGCCCCCCTCGCCCGCCTGCCTTTGCCGGCCAAGCTCAATCTCGGGCTCCTCGGCATCATGGTCGCCACGATGAGCGCCGTGCTCTGGCCGCACTGGCAACACAACCCCGACCTCTCCCACGGGTTTTTCATGCCAGTGTTGTTTCTATTGCTGCTCCACGAGAGCCGCAGCACTGGCACGCTTCGCTTTCTGCCGCGCCACTGGTTCCGCGGCGTCCTGCAACTCGGCCTCATCGTCGGCGGGCTGCTCATGCTTGTCGCCGCCGGACTTTACGCGACCTCGGTCGGTTGGACCCATGCGGTCGTGTGCTTTTCCCTGACCGCCTCGCTCATGCTCTTCCTGGCTGCCGGGCTCGTGAGCCTTTCGGCGGCGGAGATCCGCGCCGTGCCTTTTAACTGGAATGCACTTACCGCCATCGGCCTGTGGATCCTCTGTGCGCCGATCCCTCCGGGCACCTACTCGCGCCTGACTCTCAGCCTGCAGCTTTCCGTCTCCGAACATGTATTGAGCGCGCTCCACCTGCTCGGCATTGCGGCCACGCGCAATGGCAACGTCATCGACCTCGCCCACACGTCCGTCGGCGTCGCGGAGGCCTGCAGCGGCGTGCGCAGCCTCATTTCGTGCGTCTTCGCCGGATTCTTTTTTGCCGCGAGCCTGGTGCGCCGCCCCTGGGCGCGCGCCCTCATCATCGTGCTCGCTGCACCGATCGCACTGGTGATGAATTTCATTCGCTCCCTTATTCTCACCATCGCGGCTAACCGCGGCATCGACATCAACGGCAGCTGGCACGACATCACCGGCTTCGCCGTGCTTGGCGTCACCGCGGCCATCCTCGGCGGGCTGGCACTTTTTCTGGAGTGGCCCGCTCCCAAATCCGCAGCTACTGCCGCCCCGGCACCCGCCTCGCCGGTCTTCGCCGGCCTGCAATACCAGCTCACCGGCGGGCTCGCGATTGCGTTGGCGCTGACCACCTTCTTCTACGTCAACACCCGCAGCGTCGCCCGCACCGACGCTCCGGTGCCCGACCTCTGGGCCGCGCTACCTGCCGAAGCCAGCGGCTGGCGGGTCGATACCAGCAAGGACCTTTATCAGTTCCGGGATACGCTTGAGACCGAATATCTCGCGCAGCGCACTTATTTGAAACGCAGCGGTGGTGGCACCGTGCAGTTCACCGTCTATCTCGCCTACTGGCGGGCCGGGCAATCTCCCGTCAGTCAGGTCGCCTCGCACACGCCCGATGCCTGCTGGCCTGGCGCCGGCTGGGAAGTCATCCCCAACAGCCAGCCTCGCGAACAGTTGCACGTTGATGGTCGCTCGCTCGCGACCGCCGAATCGCGTTTCTTCATCAACGGGGAGATTACGCAAAACGTCTGGTTCTGGCACCTCTTCGACGGCCGGCCCATCGCCTACCAAGATCCCTATGCTTGGGACGAACTCCTCCGGATCGCTTGGAAATACGGCTTCCGCCGCAACGGCGACCAGCTCTTCGTGCGCGTCTCCAGCAATCGCCCGTGGGCCACCCTGCAAAACGAGCCCCTCGTCCGCGAAATCTTTGCTCACCTCCAACCGCTCGGCCTCTGATGCCTTTCCGCGTCACCAAACTTGAGCAGCGCATCCTCGTCGCCCTCGCCGCCCTGATCGTGCTTGGCCTGCTCGGCCTCGCCGTGCTGTGATCCGCCCCTTTCCCGTGGACAAGAATACAACGCCTCCCGCCCCCTTCTTGCGCTGGCTGCCGTGGCTGATCACGGCTCTCGCCCTCCTGACCACCCTCTGTCTCGCGCAGCTTTATTTTCTCAGTCGCACGGAAAATGCCCTGCTGCGCGACGAACTGGCCTTGAGTGACGCGACCGCCGCCAGCCTGCGCAACCAGCTTGAAGCCGAGCGCCTGCTCGCCCGCCACGCCGCGTCTCTTTCCACCGAACCACCGTCCGCCTCGTCCCCAGTCAAGCGCAACTAAGCATCAAAAGCCCGGGGTAATTCCGCACTCGACGCCTTCCGGGCCACCGCCGAAACTCATCGGCGTATGATCATCAAACCCAAGGTTCGCGGATTCGTTTGCGTCACGGCTCATCCCCAAGGCTGCGCGGCTCACGTCCAGGAATGGATTGACCACGTCAAGGCCCAGGGCCCGATCAAACAGGGTCCCAAGAAGGTCCTGGTCCTCGGTTCCTCCACCGGTTACGGCCTCGCCTCCCGCATCTCCGCCGCCTTCGGTTCCGGCGCCGCCACCATGGGCGTGTTTTTCGAACGCCCTTCCGAAGAAGGCCGCACCGCCACTCCCGGCTGGTATAACACCATTGCCTTCACCAACGCCGCCCGCGCCGCCGGCCTCTACGCCCGTAACTTCATGGGCGACGCCTTCACCAACGAAATGAAGCAACAGGTCGTCGCCGCCATCAAGGCCGACCTCGGGCAGATCGACCTCGTCGTCTACTCGCTCGCCGCCCCGCGCCGCACGCATCCCACGACCGGCGTGGTTCACAAATCCTGCCTCAAGCCCGTCGGCCAGTCTTACACCAACAAGACCGTCGACACCGACAAGGGCATCGTCAGCGACGTCACCATCGAGCCGGCCAACGAAGCCGAGATCGCCGACACCACCGCCGTCATGGGTGGCGAGGATTGGGAACTCTGGATCAAGGCCCTCCGCGACGCCAACGTCCTGGCCCCCGGTGCGCAGTCCGTCGCCTATTCCTACATCGGACCCGAAGTCACCTGGGCCATTTACAAGAACGGCACCATCGGCCTCGCCAAAAACGATCTCGAGCGCGCCGCCAAGGCCATCGACGCCCAGCTCAAGACCTCCGGCGGTCGCGCCTTCATCTCCGTCAACAAGGCGCTCGTCACCCAGGCCAGCTCCGCCATCCCCGTCGTGCCGCTCTACATTTCGATCCTCTACAAGATCATGAAGGCCGCGGGCACCCACGAAGGTTGCATCGAGCAAATCTACCGCCTCTTTGCCACGCAGATGTATAACGGACACACGCCCAAGTTCGACGACACCGGTCGCGTGCGCATCGACGACTGGGAGATGCGCCCCGAGATCCAGTCCGCCGTCGTCAAGATCTGGCCGACGGTCACCACCGAAAACCTCGGTGCACTCACCGACATCGCCGGCTATCGCGAGGAATTCCTCAAGCTCTTCGGTTTCGGCCTCAACGGCGTCAATTACGACGCCGAAACCGAGCCCCACGTGCCGATGGTGTGAGCGAGCCAAGTAACAGGTGCCAAGGATCAAGTGACCGGTCACAGACCAACGCTGTGTCCGCCTTCACCTTGGCACTTGGCCCTTGTTACTTGATCCTTGCGGCTTTCATCCGATGAAAGCCGTCATCCAACGCGTCTCCTCTGCCAGTGTCTCCGTCGCCGGTGAAACCGTCGGCTCCATCGGCTCCGGCCTGTTGATCCTCCTCGGCGTCGCCACTGGCGACACGCCGGCCGATGGTGAGTGGCTCGCGCAAAAAATCGCCGCTCTCCGCATCTTCGAGGACACGGACGGCAAGCTGAATCTCTCGGTTCGCGACGCCCACGGCGGTGCCCTGGTCATCAGCCAGTTCACCCTGATCGCCAGCACGCGCAAAGGCACCCGCCCGTCGTTCAACGATGCGGCCCGTCCCGACACGGCGATTCCGCTCTACGAAGGCTTCGTGCGCCAACTCGAGACCGCCCTCGGTCAGCCCGTGCCCACCGGCCGTTTTGGCGCGATGATGCAGGTCGCCCTCGTCAACGACGGTCCCGTCACCCTTGTCATCGACTCCCGGTTGCGGGAGTAGTTTTTCATCATGAAACCGCGCTCTCTTCGCACCAGTCTCGCGCTCGCGACCCTACTCACCTGCGCCACACTCCCGGCCGCCGAGCCGTCCCTCGACGTCAATCTCCAGTTCTTCCGCAACCTCACCGAAACCCGCAACTACACGCTCGGCCGCCCCGTCGCCACCAAGCTCACGCCCGATGGTCGCACCGCGTTCTTCCTGCGCGGCGGTCCGCGCGATCCCGTGCTGCGACTCTACGAATTCGACGTCGCCACCGGCACGGAGCACGAATTGCTCACCCCGGCTCAACTCCTCGGTAGCGCCGAGGAAAAGCTCACCGCCGAGGAAAAAGCCCGCCGCGAACGCGCCCGCGTCAGCCTGCGTGGTTTCACCAAGTTCGATCTGTCCCAGGATGGCGCCCGCCTCCTCGTCACGCTCTCTGGCAAACTCTACGTCGTCACCCGCGCCGCAACTCCCTCCGCCAAGCCACAGGTCACCGAGTTGCCCGGCAAGAACTGGATCGACCCGCGCTTCTCCCCCGACGGCACGGCCGTCGCCGCCGTGCAAGCCGGCGAGCTCTACGTCATCGATCTCGCGACCAACACCGCCAAGGCCATCACCAGCGGTGCCACCGCCACGCTGTCGCATGGTTCCGCGGAGTTTGTCGCCCAGGAGGAAATGGATCGTCGCGAAGGCTACTGGTGGTCGCCCGACTCGTCGTCGCTCGTCTATCAGCAGACCGACGAATCCGCCGTCGAAGTTCGCCACGTCGCCGATCCGCTGCACCCCGAAGCCGCACCCACCACGTTCTTCTACCCGCGCGCCGGCTCGGCCAACGCCGTGGTTCGTCTCGGCATTATTCCGCGCCAAGGCGGCGAGACTCGCTGGATTTCCTGGGATGGCGCCAGGTTCCCCTACCTCAACCGGGTCGTGTGGCAGGAACTCGCTGCCCCGCTTTGCATCCTCGTGCAAAACCGCCATCAGCAGGAGCAAGTGCTCCTCAAGGTCGATCCCGTCACCGGCACCACCACCGAACTCCTCCGCGAGACCGATAGCGCATGGCTCGATCTCGACAACTGGGCTCTCCTGCCGCGTTGGCTGCCCGACGGTAAGCAATTCCTCTGGACCACCGAGCAGCGCGGCGCCTGGCAGGTTGAACTGCGCAACGCCAGCGGCTCGCTCGTCCGTGCACTCACGCCGGTGGATTTTGTTTACAAGGGTTTCATCCGGGCCGACGTCGATACCGACACGCTTTACGTGCACGGGGGCCTCGACCCACGCACCACCCAAATTTGGAAATTCCCCCTGAGTGGCGGCTCCGGCACCGCCGTCACCACCGCCGTGGGGGAACACAGTGCCAGCTTCTCCGAAAACGGCCGCGTAATGATCCATAGCTACAATCTCCTCGATGGGCAGTCAGGCACCGACCTCGTCGCCATCGATGGTCAGCGCCTCGCCACCCTTTCTTCACTCGCCGAGCCCGCGCCGAGCTGGCCCAACGTCGAACTCACCCGCACCGAAGGCGGCGAACGCCAGTTCAACGCCGCCATCGTGCGTCCGCGCAATTTCCAGCCCGGCAAAAAATACCCCGTCATCCTTTCCGTCTACGCCGGCCCGCACACCACCGTCGTCAAGGCCAGCGCCAGCACCTATCTCAGCGAACAATGGATCGCCGACCAGGGCTACATCATCGTCCGCCTCGACGGCCGCGGCACACCTTACCGTGGACGCGACTGGCAACGCTCCGTGCGCGGCAACCTCATCGACATCGCGCTTCAGGATCAGGTCGACGGCATCGAGGCCCTCGCCGCCAAATACCCCGAGCTGGACCTCTCCCGCGTCGGCGTCACCGGCTGGTCCTTCGGCGGCTATTTTACCGCCATGGCCACCATGCGTCGCCCCGACATTTTTAAGGCCGGCGTTGCTGGCGCCCCCGTCGCCACGTGGGAAAACTACGACACCTATTACACCGAGCGCTACCTCGGCCTACCGCAGGAGAATCCGGAAGCTTATCGTGTCAGCAGCGTTCTCACCTACGCTGACCAGCTCAAGCGTCCGCTCCTCCTCATCCACGGACTCACCGACGACAACGTATACTTTCAACACACGCTCCAAATCACCGACGCGCTCTACATGGCCGGCAAGTCCTACGAACTCCTGCCCATGCTCGGCACCCACATGATCAGCGATCCGCTCGTCAAACTCCGGCAGCAACAACGCATCATGGAGTTCTTCGACAAGAACCTGCAGGACAACCGGTGAGCCGCGAAACCTGCTACCGCTGTTTCTGGCCCAAGGCCATCTGCTGGTGTCCGTCCATCCAGCCGATGGCCACGCGCACCCGCTTCGTGTTCCTGATGCACCCGAAGGAGTTCAAGCAGGAGAAAGCCGGCACCGGCCGCCTCACGCATCTCTGCCTCGCGCAAAGCGAAATTCACATGGGCATCGGTTTCGACGCCGACGAATCTGTGCAGGCCCTCATCGCCGATCCGAAAAACTACCCCGTCCTGCTCTATCCCGGCGTCACCGCCCTCAATCTCAGCACCGCCTCCGCCGCTCAACTCTCAATCCTCAACTCTCAACTCCACGAGCGTCAGCTCGTAGTCTTCATCCTCGATGCCACGTGGAGTGGCGCGCGCAAGATGCTCAAGTTCAGCCCGAGCCTCCAACGCCTGCCGCGCATCATGTTCACGCCCGCGACACCCAGCCGCTTCGTGATCAAGCAACAGCCGCAGGAAGGCTGTCTCTCCACTCTCGAAGCCACGCACGAACTCCTCACCGTCCTCGAACGTTCCGGCCTCGACCAGTATCCGCTCCCCGCGCAACTCCTCGGCCTCTTCCAACGCATGCAAGACTACCAACTCCGCTGCGCCGCCGACCCCAACCGCGCCGGCTATCGCCGTCACCCCTACAGCGATCCCGCGACGCGAACCACCCGGACCGGCCGCAGCAGCACCCGCAGCCGCTACCTGCGTTCTCCGGAAGAATCCAAACCAGCGGTCTAATCCTCCGCGCCGCCCACACTCAGCGAGCGTCCGTTGTCCTTCGCGCCGAGGCTCAAGATAAACGGCGCCGCAATCTCCGCCCACGCCTCCGCCTTCGGGTAACTCGCCGCACCGTCCGCCCAGCAGGAGCGCAGCATGTCAGTGTCGATCACGCCCGGATTCAATGGCACGGCCGCCATCCCCTTCGGTAATTCCTCGGCCAGCGCTTTCGTGAGGCCTTCGATCGCCCACTTCGACATGCAATAGGGCGCCACCTCCGGCGAGACACTGCGGCCCCAACCTGAGCTAAGATTAACGATCACACCTTTTTTCACCGCTACCATTGCAGGCACGAAATGGCGGATCACGTTCTGCACGCCGCGGATGTTGGCATCGACGAGTTTGGTAAACTCGCGGTCGTCCTGCTCCCAGAGCGGCGAAAGCCGGTTCATGACCGCGGCGTTGTTGATAAGCAGGTCCGGTGGGCTGTCCTGCTCAACCACCTTGGCCGCCCAGATCGCCACCTTGGTATCCAGCGCCACGTCCACCACGGCAAAATCATGCGGCGCGCCATGCGTCAGTCGCAGGTCAAAGATCGCGTCGCCACTCCGACCGCAGCCGATGACCGTGTGCCCGGCCTTGATGTAATATTCCGCCAGCGCCCGGCCGAGTCCACGCGTCACGCCTGTGATTACGATCTTCATGCGCCTCAGTTGAAAGCTGAACCCTGAAAGTTGAAAGACCGGAAACCGGAAATCAGGCCCTTCGCTTTCAACCTTCCACTGGCTTTAGCCGCTTAGCGGCTCTGCAGGCTGAACTTGTTCAGGCCCGTCTTGCGGCAGGCATCCATCACGAAGGCCAGTTTCTTCAGCTGCGTCGTCTCGTCGGCCTTGATGAGCACCGGGATATCCTTGTCGATGTTGCGGACTTCGCGGAGCAGGCCGAGGAGCTGCTGGTCGGTGACTTTCTTCTCGTTGAAGGTCACGACACCATCCTTGTCGATGCCGATGGTCACCTTGCCTTTGAATTCGTTTTTGCCCGCCGTCTCCACTTTGGGCAGCGTAATATTGAGCGTCGCTCCGGCCCGCGCCTGCATCGTCACATAGGCAAAAAGCACCAGCATCACGAGCACGTCGATGAGCGGCACCAGGGGGAGTTCAGGGCGCTTGCGCGCCCGGCGGACAATCAGGCTCATGATTTCTTCGCGGCCGATTCATCGGCGTGACGGGCGAGCACACGCTCCAAGAGCACGTCGAGCTGTGCCGCGTGTTTGTCGATCACACGTTGCAAGTGTCCGCTACCGATGAGCGCCGGCAGGGCGATGCAAAGGCCAAGCACCGTCGCCGACAACGCATAGCCGACGCTTTCCGTGAATTGCACGGGGTCGGGCATACGCGTCTGCGGATCGACCACGGAAAACGCACCGAGCAAACCGGTCACGGTGCCGATCAGACCGATCAGCGGCGCGGCGGCATAAATGGTATCGAGGTAGCTGACACCCCGCTCCATGCGGATGACTTCGAGGCGGGCATAGGCCTTGGTCGCCTCGACATCGCCCACATGGCGGGACGAAAAATCGAGAATCCGCCCCAGCGTCGAACGCTTGTCGCCCACCGGCGTGCGTCCCTCGATCACGGCTTCGGCCAGGTCCTCAGGAATGATCACCGACCGGCGGAGCGCCACAAAGCGTTCCACGATGATAAAGATCGCCACCAAGGAGCAAAGCCCCAGCGGATAAATCAACAAACCGGCTTCGCGAACGATCCGGATGAAGTCAATGGAAGCAAGGAGCATGGAAGTGTGAGCGAGGGAAGACGCCTGGCCGGCGCAAAAGTTCAGAAAAAGTGAGAAAGAATGCTTTTTCCCACCCCGTCAAACGCTCCCGCGCTCCCTGCTTCCGCAGCTTGCCGGGCGCTTATGCCGCCAGATAGGGCAACTTGGCTGCCGTCGCGGTCACCGCCGGGATACCGTCCAGCAACTCGCCGATGGCATCCCAGCGGCCATTGACCAGCGCATCCCGGGCGGACGGGCGGACACTTGCCTTCACCGTCTGCCCACCAAAGCGGATCTCCTGCGCCGCCACATCAGCCACGACGGTGAGTTGCGGGTCGCGCTCCACGGCGGCCGCGATCTTCGCGATGTCCTCGCGGGCGGCCTCGAAACACGGAATCCCGAGCGTCGCGCAGTTGCCGTAGAAAATCTCGGCAAACCCCTCCGCCACGACGGCCTTGAAGCCGTATTTCTGGATCGCCTGCGGTGCATGCTCGCGCGACGAACCACAGCCGAAGTTGGCGCCGGAGAGCAGGATCGTCGCGCCCTTGAAGCGTGCCTCGTTAAGCGGGTGCGGCTTGTCGGTGCCGTTGTCGTTCTTGCGCACGTCGTAGAAGAGATACTCGCCGAGTCCGTCAAACGTGACGCACTTCATGAAGCGCGCCGGGATGATACGGTCCGTGTCGATGTCGTTGCCGGGCACGTTGACTGCGCGGCCGGTGATGGAGGTGATTTTGGCTAAGGCCATGGAAGTGAAGCGTTGAGAGTTAAGAGGACGATCAGTTGACGGCGAAGACTTCGCGGGCGTCGGCCACGCTGCCGGTGACGGCGGCGGCGGCGACCATGAGCGGGCTCATGAGCAGCGTGCGGCCTGTGGGCGAACCCTGGCGGCCCTTGAAATTGCGGTTCGAGGAACTCGCGCAGAGCTGGTCGCCGATGAGTTTGTCGGGATTCATCGCGAGACACATCGAGCAACCCGCGGCGCGCCACTCAAAACCGGCTTCGCTGAGGATCTTGTCGAGACCGAGCTTTTCGCACTGGAGCGCGACGATCTGCGAGCCGGGCACCGCGATGGCCTTGACGCCAGCGGCGACCTTTCGACCCTTCACAAATTTCGCGACCTCCTGAAAATCGCTCAGGCGGCCGTTGGTGCACGAACCGATGAAGGCCACGTCGATCTTGGTGCCCTTGATGGGCGCACCGGGCTTCAGCTTCATGTAAGCGAGCGCTTCCTCGATCGAAGCCTTCTCGTCGACGACCGTGGTCTTCGCGGGATCGGGCACCGTCTCGTTGATCGCAATGCCCTGGCCGGGGTTGATGCCCCACGTGACCGTCGGGGCGATGTCGGACGCGGCAATGTTCACGACGTCATCGTAATGGCAGCCGGGATCGCTCGCGAAGCTCTTCCAATTCGTCACCGCCGCATCCCACGCCGCACCTTTCGGCGAATACGGCCTGCCCTTCAGGTAGGCGAAGGTGGTCTCGTCGGGATTCACGTAGCCGGCACGCGCACCGCCCTCGATGGACATGTTACAGACGGTCATGCGCTCTTCCATCGTCATGCGGTCGAAAACCTCACCGGCGTATTCGTAGGCGAAACCCGTGCCGCCGTTCACGCCAAGCACGCGGATGATGTGCAGGATCACGTCCTTCGCATACACGCCGGGCTGGAGTTTACCGGTGACATTGATGCGGCGGACCTTCAGCCGGCCGAGGGCAATCGTCTGCGTGGCCAGCACGTCGCGGATCTGGGTCGTGCCGATGCCAAACGCGATCGCGCCGAATGCGCCGTGCGTGCTCGTGTGCGAATCACCGCACGCGATCGTCGTGCCCGGCTGGGTGATGCCCTGCTCCGGTCCGACGATGTGCACGATGCCTTGCTTGCCCGTGGCGCGGTCAAAAAATGTGATGCCAAACTCCGCGCAGCTCCGGCGCAGCTCATCCATCATGGCCTGCGCGAGCGGATCGCGGTAGGGCTCCACCAGCTGGTCGGTCGGAATGATGTGGTCCACCGTCGCAAAGGTGCGGTGCGGCATGGCGACCTTCAGCTTGAGGTCGCGCAGCATGCCGAAGGCCTGCGGGCTCGTCACCTCGTGGATGAGATGCGTGCCGATGAGCAGTTGGGTCTGGCCGTTGGCCAGCGTGCGGACGCTGTGGGCGTCCCAGACTTTTTGGAAAAGTGATTTTGCCATGGGAGGATAAGGTCTCGGAGTTGGGGTCGAAGAGACAGAGGCTCGGGGTGAGCCCATGGCACCGGACCCAAAATCCTAAATCCGGACCCCGACCCTACCAGAGTCTTGCCATGCCCGGAAATACTTATTTCCGTCTCTGTGATGCCGCGCGAGTATCAGTTCCCTTTCGATCTCCGCCACCTCGTCTATTTCCGCGAGGTCGCCCGGCAGCTGCATTTTCGCAAGGCCGCCGAGACCCTTGCCATCGCGCAGCCGGCCTTGAGCCGCGCGCTCGCCCAACTCGAGTCCGCCCTCGGCGCCGACCTGCTCAACCGCACCCGGCGTGGCGCCGAGCTGACCCCGGCCGGCCGGTTGCTGCTCGAACGCATCGAGCCCATTCTCCGCAGTCTCGCCGCCGTGCCCGGTGAATTGGCCGCGTTCACCGATGGCGAGATCGGCCACGTGCGGGTCGCCTTCACCGGTCTCGCGATGGCGACCGTGTTGCCGGCGATTTTGCGCGAGTTTCATCGCCGCCATCCCGGCATCCGCCTCGAGTTAAACGAATCCCCCACCTCCGCCCAAGTCGGCGCCTTGCAGGCCGGCGAGATCGCCTGCGGTTTTTTCCATCCCGACGCGCTCCCCTCCGGCCTCGCCACGCACGTGCTCCTGCAGGAACGCAACGGCGTGCTCCTCCCCGCCAGCCACCCACTCGCGCAACGGAAGACGCTTCGGCTGCGCGATCTCGCGGCCACGCCGTTCGTGCTGTTCCCTCGCTCGCACAATCCCGGTTTCTACGACCGCATCCTCGCCGCGTTCGCCAGCGCCGGCCTCACGCCGCGCATCGCCGAGGAAGTCTGGCCCCGCGCCAATGGCGTCGGCCTCGTTCGCGCCGGACTTGGCGCCACGTTCATGACGCCATCGGAGGCGCAGCACCTTCCTTCCGAGGTTGCTTTCCGCCGGCTCACCGGGCCTGCCCCCGAAAGCCGCCTCGTCATCGGCTGGCGGCTGTCGCCCGCTCCCGATGCGGCGCTCAAGGCGTTTCTCGCCATCGCCACCACGGCCACCGTGGCATAAAACACCGGCGATGAGTCCCGTCGGCGTTGACCACACCCGGGCAAAGCCTTGGCTTAACGACAACCGATGGCTTTCCCTGTAGCGTC
Organism: uncultured Opitutaceae bacterium; assembly: GCA_964525935.1. Lineage (GTDB taxonomy): Bacteria > Verrucomicrobiota > Verrucomicrobiia > Opitutales > Opitutaceae > UBA2377. The sequence goes on from CAZGJZ010000008.1 coordinate 137,642, forward strand.
ACAACCCCAGCGCTTCCTGCCATCATTCCCAGCGTGGCTGGCGATTGGCTTGCTCGCACTGAGTGTTTTTGGCGGCGGCACAGTCCGGGCGGAAAAGCCCCCGCTCGATCCCGAGGCCACCGGCTGGTTTCATCCTGAATCGGGCCGGCCGGTGATGAAAAATTTCCGCCCCACCGACTATGGCGGCCACCCGCAGGTCTTCGCCATTGCCTTCAGCGCGCTCGGTCATGTGCACCTCGGCAACCAGGATGGCATGTTGGAATTCGATGGCGTGCGCTGGGCGCATCATCCCGCACCGGTGCCCAATGTCTATGCGTTGGTCCACGACACGACGGCGAACCGCATCTGGGCGAGCGGCAATGACGACATCGGCTGCTTTGACCTTCAACCCAACGGGCAGTGGCTCTACACCTCCAGCGTGCCCCGCTTGCCCGCCGACTTTCTCCCTGTCGGGCGCGCCTTCGCGTCCATCCAACACCACGGCTCCGTCTATTTCGCATCGGCCCGCGGCATCGTGCGTCTGGGCACGGACAGCGTCCGCGTGTGGCCGGAAACCAACGGCCGCCGCTTCTCGTTTCACGCGGTGGGCGACGAGCTCTACGTGCATCGCGGCCCCCGCGGATTGTGGCAGATCAAGGGCGACGCGTTGGTGCCGGTTTGCGAAGCGGAGGAGCTCAGACGCGACGGTGAACTTGTTTTCCTCGGTTTGCACGACGGCAGGCAACAGTGGGCGATGAGCTATTCGGGCGTCTTCTCCTTCGATCCGATGAGCGGCCAGCTCAACCGCGTCGAAGGTCCGCTCGACCAGATCGTGCGCGTCACCCGGCTCCACGCCGGCCTGCGCCTGAGCGATGGCAGTTTCGCTCTCGGCACCAATGGCCGCGGCCTCATCCTGATCTCCGCCAGCGGTCACCGCCTGCGGATCTTCGACCGCAACACCGGGCTCGCCGACAATGTCGTCATGAGTCTCGCCCAGGATCGCGAGGGTGGCCTCTGGCTCGGCTTCAATTCCGGCGCGGCCCGCCTCGATCTCGCCGGGCCCGCCAGTGTCTTCGACTCCACCAATGGCCCCACGCCCGGCACCACCGATGTCTGGGGCCGTCATGAAGGCCGCATGTATCTCGGCACGTCCGACGGTCTCTATGAATTGCAACCCGGCGATGTCACCGAGGCCACCGGCGCGCGCTTTACCCGCATCAGCACCGGCCTCGCCAACGTCTTTGGCCTCCTCTCGGTCGACGGCGAATTTCTCGTAGCCAACCAGGCCGGTCTCTCGCGCTTCAACGCCGATCACACACAGACCATCCTCGTGGATACGCGGCCCAACAGTCCCTACGGCATGGTTCGCTCGAAGCTCATCCCCTCGCGTTATTACCTTTCCGGTCAACGGGGCCTCACCGTGGTCGAACACACCGCCACCGGTTGGAAAAAAATCGGCGAGCGCCTCGATCTGGGCGATGGCCACAACATCCTTGAGGAGCCCGACGGCACCATCTGGATCTCCACCTACACGCGCGGTTTCTGGCGCATCCCCGCGGCGCACACGATCACCGATTGGAGTCAGGCGCCCTACGAACACTACTTCCGCGACTCCGGCCTCCCCGCGGGCTTCGTCTGGACCACCGTCACGCCCGGCCTGTTCGGCCCCGTCTTTTTCACCGACAAGGGTCAGGCCCGCTTCAACGCCAGCACACACCGCTTCGAACCGGAGGACCGCTACCTCGTCGAGGGCCGGCCGGGCGCCATGCTGACGCCGACGGCTGTCGATAGCCGCGGCGATACGTGGGCCACCATCTTCCGCGAATCGACCATCCGCGCCTCGATCGCACTCGGCCGTTTCCCACAGGCCGGCAACGGCCAAACCTGGGAACCCGCGCCCGCCAGCGCGCTGCAGGAAATTGGTTTCGCCGGCGCCGCCGTGATGTTCATGGACCACACCGATGACGGCGAAATCCTCTGGAGCCGCGGCTACGAAAACATGATCCGCCTCGATCTCGCCCGGCTCGAGCGCAAGCCCGTCGCCTGGTCCGCCAATCCGCCGCGCCTCACCGCGGAGAAGCGCCATCTCGCCCAAGCCACCAGTGTGCCCGGCACCGATTTCACGCTGCCGTTTTCGCGCGATCCGCTCACCTTTGCCCTCAGTGCCCCCCGCTTCTCTTCGCTCGGCAACCAAAGCTTCCAATACCGCCTCGTCGGCTACGACGACCACTGGTCCGACTGGTCGCCCCGCGCCGAGGCCACGTTTACCAATCTTGAAGGCGGCCCTTTCACCCTTGAGGTGCGCTCGCGCGACGCCGCCGGTGGCCTCAGCGCCCCCGCCGCGGTGACCTTCCGCATCCGTCCGCCGTGGCATCGCTCGACCGGCGCGCGCGTGGCCTACGGCATCATCGCCCTCGCCGCCGTGTATGGTTTTATCCGCTGGCGTCTCGGCCGCAGCGAACGCGAACGCCGCCGCCTCGAACAAATCGTCCAGCAGCGCACCGGGGAACTCGCTATCGCCAAGGATGAAGCCGAGGCCGCCAACCGCGCCAAGAGCACCTTCCTCGCCAACATGAGTCACGAGTTGCGCACGCCGCTCAACGGCATCATCGGCTACTCGCAGGTGCTCATGAAATCCCCGCACCTCACCGGTTCCGACCGCGAACGGCTCAACGTCGTCGGCACCAGCGGCGAACATCTCCTCAAGATGATCAACGAGGTGCTCGATTTTTCCAAGATCGAGGCCGGCAAGCTCGAGCTTCACTCCGCGCCGTTCCATCTGCCGCAACTCCTGCACGACATCGCCGCCAATCTCCTGCCGCGCACCGAGCAGAAGCAACTCGCCTTCCGGCTCGAACCTTCGCCCGACCTGCCGGATCTCGTGCTGGGCGACGCCCAAAAACTCCGTGAGGTGCTGGAGAATCTCCTGAGCAATGCCGTGAAATTCACCGCCACGGGCAATGTGACCCTGATGGCCCATCGGGAGGGTAGCCTCTTCCATTTCGCGGTCACCGATACCGGCGTGGGCATTTCCGAGCCCGATCTCGCCAAGCTCTTCCAGCCTTTCCAGCAAGCCGCCGACGGCCGCCCGCCTGAGCCGGGCACCGGCCTTGGACTCGTCATCAGCCAGCGCCTTGTCGCGCTCATGGGCGGCACCCTCGCCGTCTCCAGCATGCCCGGAGCCGGCAGTCGGTTCTCTTTCTCCATCCCGCTGGAAATCATGGCCGACCGCGCCGATGTCCCACGCGCAGCGGCGCGCCACATCGTGGGCTACGCCGGCCCGCGTAAAAAACTCCTCGTCGTCGACGACATCTCGGTCAACCGCTCCCTGCTCATCGATCTGCTCGCGCCCTTGGGCTTCGAATTGCGCGACGTGGCCAGTGGCGCGGATGCCTTGCAGGCTGCGCCCGTGTTCGCGCCCGATCTTATCTTTCTCGATCTACGGATGCCCGGCATGGACGGCTTCGAGCTCGCCCGAAAGCTGCGCGCTTCCACCAGCGGCGCCCGACTGAAACTCGTCGCCATGTCCGCCAGCGCTCTCTCATTCAACCGCAACGACGCCTTCGATGCCGGCTGCGATGACTTCCTGGCCAAGCCTTTCCGCGAAGCCGACCTCCTCGCCAAACTTGCGATGCACCTGAACCTGACGTGGATCGAGCAAGCGGTCAGCCCTGAGCCTGAATCCATCACTTCCCACGGCGTATCTGACACCGCGCCGGATGCGGCAATTCTACAGACCTTGCTGGATGCAGCCCAACGCGGCGAAATCATCACGCTGCGCCGGCACGTCGCGGAGTTGCGCACCAGCCACCCGGCCTTCGCGCGCGAACTCGATCCGTTGCTTGCCAGCTACCGCCTGGAAGCCGTGCGCGCCCGCCTCGCTGAATTGCTGCGCTAACCCGCAACCTACGCATCCATGCGTATGCCGGGCCGGCGGCCGTTGACCCTCGGTTCGCCATTCGCCAGCACCTAGGTCATGATTTGCCCCAGGTGGCTTTGCCGGATCTTTGTCTTGGTCTGCATGGCGCTTCCCGCTCAAGCCGCGGATAACGAGCGTGGCCGGCCGTTCATCGAGAATTTCACCGGCCGGGATTTCGCCGGAGCCTCGCAACTCTACGCCCCCGCCCAGGCCGAAAACGGCCTGATGTATTTCATCAACTGGCACACGATCGTCATCTACGATGGCCAGAAATGGGAGCGAGTCCCGCTTGGCGATCGCTTCATCCTTGGATTTCGCGCCTCCGCCGACGGCAGCTTCTACGCCTCCCCGGCGGACGACATCGGTCGCGCCGCCAAGAATGCCAAGGGCGTGTGGCAGTTCACCAGCTTCGCGGCGCAACTCCCCCCGGAGCTGCGCCCGCTCGGCCACGTGTGGACAATCGTCGAGCACGGCGATGACTTGTTTTTCACCACCAACCGCCATGTCGTGCGTCTGCCGGGTCGCGATCCCGCGAAGGCAAAAACCTGGCCTGGCTCACCCAAGGCCCGCCTGTTGCGCGTCCGCGACACGTTGTATCTTTTCGACAATGGCAAGGGCTTGCTGCGCTACGCCGACGGCGATTTCCAACCCTTTGCCTCCGGTCCGGAACTGATGGACCCCAAGCTTGGCATGGTCTTCGCCGGTGCCGACCATGGACTGTGGGCGGCGTGCACCGACGGTCGCGTATTTCGTATCGCCGATGATGGCCGCGTGTCCGCCTGGCGCCATGACGCCGAGCCTGTCATCGGTCCCGCAGTGCGCACCGGCGTCGCGCTATTGGACGGCGGCATCGTCCTCGGCACGGGCGACCGCGGCGTATTTGTCCTCTCCCCCGACGGCCGGGTGCGGCATCACCTCACCGAAAATAACGGCCTCGAATCCAACAACATCTCCACCTCGGCGCGTGACCGCGAAGGCGGCGTCTGGGTCGCACACACCGCCGGCTGCAGCCGGCTCGAGCTCGATCCGCGGGTGACCGTGTTCGACCGTCAAAACGGCCTCGGTCGCGCCACCACGCTCGACAAAGTCATCCGCCATCGCGGCACCCTCTACGCCGCTTCCGAGGAAGGTCTCTTCCGTCTCGAACCCGCCACCGCGTCACCCGGCAGCGAAGCCCGCTGGGTGAAAACGCCCTCCGTCGGTCGCAACATCGTTCGCTCCCTCACGTCGACTGGCGACGAACTGCTCGTGCTGCGGGCCAATACGCTCGAACGTTGGACCGGCTCGGCGCTTGAGCCGATCAGTGCCCTGCCTCCGGATGCCGGCATGGGTGTCGACATCGACGCCGCGCCCGGCCGGGTTTTCGTGAGCTCTTTCAACGGCGTGCTCGTCTTTACACCCAACGACCAAGGCGCGTGGCGGTATTCCGCGACTGTGCCCACGGCCCTTGCACCCATCGAGTCCTTCGTCCCCGGCGACGCCTCTGACGAATGGTGGATTGGCACGCCGACGCAGGGCGCATTCCTCGCCACGATCCCGGCGTCGGGCGAGATGCGCACCCGTGCCATCGATCCGGCCGACGGCCTCCCTGCTGGCCGCGGCATCAGAATCGACAACACCCCGGCGGGACGGATCTTTCGCACGACGGATAATTTCTACTTCTTCAATCGCGACACCCGCCGCTACGAACCCAATAACCGGCTGCTGATTGAAGGCCGCCCGTTACGCAGTATTTCGTGGATCACCGCTACCCGCGACGGCCGCATCTTCCTCCAAGCCGCCCGGCCCGACGATCCTGCCCAGCTTCAGATCGGCTGGTTCGCGCGCACCTCGACTGCCACGCCGTGGACATGGCATCCGCTCCCGGCCCGGCTGACCCAGCGGCTCGGCCCCATCGGCACGCGCTGGCTCCAGCACGACACCGAGGGCGACACCGACGTGCTGTGGGCCTCGGGTTCAGGCGTGATTCTCCGCATCGACCTCAAATCACCGGAGCCAGCAGCCACGGCTCCGGTATCAGTCATCCGTCAGGCCACGCATGGAGAAGTCGCCCTGCCCCAGGCAGGTGGCCCGCCGCTCGCCTTCTCCCCTGATCCGGTGCGTTTCAGCTATGCCAGTCCGGTCTTCGGCGCTGGCGCCACGATGAAGTTTCAAACCCGGCTCCTCGGCTATCAGGACCACTGGTCCGAACCGAGCGCGCGCACTTCCATCGAATTCACCAACTTGATTGGCGGGCCTTTCGTCTTCGAGGTGCGCGCCGTCGATGCCGACCGGCAGGTCGGTCCTCCGGCACGCTACGAATTCAGTATCGCCGCGCCTTGGTATCGCACCACTCCCGCCTACGTGTTTTACGTCGTGTTCGGACTTGCCGTCATCGCCGGCTATATCCGGCTCCGCCTGCGTCACTCGGAACGCGAACGCGCCCGCCTCGAGCGGATCGTCACCGAGCGCACCGCCGAGTTGAAAACCGCAAAGGAAATCGCCGACACCGCCAACCGTGCCAAGAGCACCTTCCTCGCCAACATGAGCCACGAGCTGCGCACCCCGCTCAACGGCGTGATCGGTTACGCGCAGGTGCTCATGAAGGAACGCGAACTGTCGCTGAAAAACCGCGAGCGCCTCCGCATCCTTCAAACCTGCGGCGAGCACCTCCTGCGCATGATCAACGAGGTGCTCGATTTCTCGAAGATCGAAGCTGGCAAAATGGAGCTGACGACCACGCCATTTCACCTGCCACAGCTGCTGCGCGACATCGCGGCCGCCGCCAGCCAGCGCTTTGAGCAGAAGCAGCTCGGTTTCGCGTTCGAGCCTGCGAGCGACCTGCCCGACCTCGTCCTCGGCGACCCGCTCAAACTCCGCCAGGTAATCGACAACTTGCTGGGTAACGCGGCCAAGTTCACGTTCACCGGGGTCGTGAAATTCGAAATCCATCCGATCGGACCGGAACAGATTCAGTTCAGCGTGAGCGACACTGGTGTCGGCATCAGCGCCGCGGACCTGAGCCGGCTCTTCACCCCCTTCCAGCAGGCGGTCGATGGCCGGCCACCGGAGCCGGGCACTGGGCTCGGCCTGTCGATCAGCCAGCGCATGGTCGCGCTCATGGGCGGCACGCTGGAGGTCGAAAGCCGGCCCGGCGCCGGCAGCCGTTTTTTCTTCACGCTCCCGCTGGCCGTCATTTCCACCAATGCCGAGGCACGGCGTTCCAATGCCAGCATCATCACCGGCTACCACGGCCCACGTCGCCGCCTGCTCGTGGTGGACGACATCGCCACGAACCGCCACGTCCTGCGCGACCTGCTCACGCCCCTTGGTTTCGATGTCACAGAGGCCACCAACGGCGACCAAGCCCTCGCCCTCGCGCCAACGTTGAAACCGGACGTCGTTTTCCTCGACCTGCGCATGCCGGGGATCGACGGGCTCGAACTCGCCAAACGCCTGCGGGCGCAATCCGGCGGCACCGCCATGAAACTGATCGCGATGTCGGCTTCCGTGCTCTCCTTCAATCGCGAGAAAGCCTTTGCGGCCGGCTGCGATGATTTCCTGCCCAAGCCATTCCGCGAGGACGATCTACTAGCCCGCCTCGGCCTTGCGCTGCATCTCGAATGGATCGGTGACACCGACAAAGCCACCAGTCGCAGCGACTCGCCCTGGCCGTTCGCGAGCGTCACAACGCAATTGCCGATGGGCGTGATCACGGAGCTGCTGGCGATCGCCCGCCGCGGGGAAATCGCTCAACTCCGCCGGCGGCTCGAAGAATTGAAAGGCGATCCACTGGTTGACGCGCTCGACCGGGTCGCGAAAACTTACCGCATGGAACGCATCCGTGAATTGCTTGAGCGTCAGCTCTTGTCTCAGCGCACCGACTCATGAAATCACCCCGCCGCGTCCTCGTCGTCGACGATACTCCTGCAAATCTTTCCCTCGTCCTCGACGCGTTGAGCGAAGCAGGTCACGAGATCCTCGTCGCTGAAAACGGCCGGAGCGCGCTGGCCCTGCTGGAGCACACGACGCCCGACCTTATTCTCCTCGACGCCGTCATGCCGGGCATGGACGGATTCGCCACCTGCGAACGCATCAAGCAAAACCCTGCCTATCAAAGCGTGCCCGTGCTGTTCATGACCGCGTTGGATACGCCTGATGAAAAACTCCGCGCCTTCGCCGCCGGTGCCGTCGATTATATCCTGAAACCGGTTTATCCCGCGGAAGTGCTGGCGCGCGTGAACACACACCTGGAGATCCGCGCCCTGCAACGCTCGCTGGAAGATGAACTCGCGATGCGAATCGAGGCCGAGAACCAACTCCGCCAGTCCCTCGACCGCGCCGTGGTGCTGGTCGATGCCAGCGGCCGTATCACCTTCGCCACCCACCTCGCCGAGGCTTTGTTGCACAAGCACTGTCCCGGACACACGCCGGGGCAACTGCCGCCCCAGCTGCGGCAGGATAATCCGCCGTTGATCGTGCGCCGCTTCGCCGAGCGGGGCCGTTCCGACCTCGAGTTGCTCGTGCTGGAGGAGCGCGGCTCACCGCCCGGCCCTGCGGCACTCATCCAGCTCGGCCTGACCGCCCGCGAAGCCGAGGTGCTTTACTGGGTCGCGCAGGGCAAGAGCAACCCCGACATCTCCACCATCCTCGGCGCCGGCGTGCGCACCGTGCACAAGCACGTCGAAAACATTTTCCGCAAGCTCGGCCTGGAAACGCGCAACGCCGCCACCCTCGCCGCTCTCGAAATCCTGCGCCCGCCCGCGCGCTGAAGCCGGCAAAGGAAAACCCCGCTCCCTATGCGGGGGCGGGGTTCCTTTGGACGACGGATGGTCGTCGTGTTACGACGCCACTCCAGTGGTGGCGGGAGGCGTCTTTTGTTTGAAGATAAGTTTCTCCCCGTCGCGTTCGACGAGGACCGGTTCGCCGTCCTTCACGTCGCCGCGCAGGATGGCCTCGGCGAGCGGGTCCTCGACGTAGTGCTCGACCGCCCGGCGCAGCGGACGCGCACCGTATTTCTCGTCGTAGCCCTTCTCGATGAGCAAGGTCTTGGCCTCGGCGGAGAACTCGAGCGAGATTTTGCGCTCGGCCAGCCGTTGCGCGAACTTCGTCAGTTCGAGCTCGATGATCTTCACCAGGTCGTCCTTGGCGAGCGGCCGGAAGAAGATGATGTCGGAGATACGGTTCAGGAACTCGGGCTTGAAGACGCGCTTGGCTTCCTCGAGCACCTTTTCCCGCATTTTCTCGGAATCATTGAAGTTCGCCGCGGCGGCGGCAAAGCCCATCGAGGTCTGGCGCTGCAGGAGCTGCGCGCCGACGTTCGAGGTCATGATGATGATCGTATTCCGGAAATCAACCGAGCGGCCCAGTGAATCGGTCAGGCGACCGTCTTCGAGGATCTGCAGGAGGATCTGGATGACATCAGGGTGCGCCTTCTCGACTTCGTCGAAGAGCACCACGGCATACGGCTTGCGCCGCACGGCCTCGGTGAGCTGGCCACCCTCGTCATAGCCGACGTAGCCGGGAGGCGAGCCGACGAGACGGGAGACGGCGAACTTCTCCATGTATTCGGACATGTCGATCTGGATGATCGCGTCCTGGTTGCCGAACATCTGCGCGGCGAGCTGCTTCGCGGTTTCGGTTTTGCCGACACCGGTCGGGCCGACGAACATAAACGAGCCGATCGGGCGGCGCGGATCCTTGAGATCGGCCCGCGATCGGCGCAGCGCACGGGCAATGGCCGACGCGGCGAGGTCCTGGCCGATGACGACCTTTTGAATCTCGGATTCCATGGCGAGGAGCTTCTCGCTCTCCTTCTTCTCCATGCGATTGAGCGGAATGCCCGTCCAGTCAGCCACGACGTGCATCATCAAGTCTTCCTCGATGGTGACGCGCTTCTCCTCGCGGGCCTTGCGCCACTCTTCCGTGACGATCTCCTGCTTCGCGCGGAGCTGCTTCTCCTGGTCGCGGAATTTGGCGGCCTCCTCGAAATGCTGCTCGGCGATCGCCTTCTCCTTCTGCGCGCAGACGGCTTCGATTTCCTTGCTCAGGTCCTCGATATTCGGCGGGCGGCTGAGCGCACCGATGCGGGCGCGCGAACCGGCTTCGTCCATCACGTCGATCGCCTTGTCGGGCAGGAAGCGGCCCGTGATGTAGCGGTCGGAGAGTTTAACGGCAGCCTCGATGGACTTGTCGGTGAAGACGGCCTTGTGGTGATCCTCATACTTCGAGCGGATGCCCTTGAGGATCTGGATCGTATCGTCGACCGACGGCGCCTCGACCTTCACGGACTGGAAACGACGGTCGAGCGCGGAGTCCTTCTCGATATACTTGCGGTATTCGTTGAGGGTGGTCGCACCGATGCACTGCAGCTCACCGCGGGAAAGCGCGGGCTTGAAGATGTTCGAGGCGTCCATCGCACCCTCGGCGGCGCCGGCGCCCACGATGGTGTGGAGCTCGTCGATGAAGAGGATGATGTTCTTGGCGCGCTTGATCTCGTCCATCACGGCCTTGATGCGCTCTTCGAACTGGCCGCGGTATTTTGTGCCGGCCACCATGAGCGCGAGATCGAGCGTGATGACTTTCCGCTCCAGCAAAATCTCCGGGACGTTGCCCGCGGCGATTTCCTGGGCGAGACCTTCGACGATGGCGGTCTTGCCGACGCCAGCCTCACCGATCAGCACGGGATTGTTCTTCGTGCGACGGCAGAGGATCTGAATGACGCGGCGGATCTCGTTCTTGCGGCCGACGACCGGGTCCATCTCGGACTTGCGGGCCAGCTCGGTGAGATCGCGGCCAAAGGCCTTGAGCGCGGGAGTTTTGACTTCCTTCTTGTCGTCAGGCTGGGCGCCCGGACGTTGCGAACCGCCAGCGGCGGCTTCCTCGCCACCGCCACCGCCGCCTTGTTCACCGGCGGAGAATTGCGGGTCAAGTTCGCGGAGGATTTCGTTGCGGGTGCGCTCGATGTCGATCTCGAGCGACTTGAGCACGCGGGCCGCGACGCCCTCGCCTTCGCGGAGCAGGCCGAGCAGGATGTGCTCCGTGCCGACGTAGGAATGGTTGAGCGTCTTCGCTTCTTTACCAGCGAGCGCGAGCACCTTCTTCACGCGAGGCGTGTAAGGGATGCTGCCGGGAGTCTTGGTTTCCTGGCCCGTGCCAACCTGCTTCTCCACGGCGGCGCGCACGGTCTCGAGGTCGAGACCCATCTTCTGGAGCACGCTGACGGCGACGCCCTGCCCCAGCTTGATCAGCCCGAGGAGAATGTGCTCGGTGCCGACGTAGTTGTGGTGGAAGCGATCGGCTTCCTTGCGGGCCAGCGCCAGCACTTGCTGGGCGCGCGGCGTGAAATTGTTCATCGGTTCCTGCGACATGGTTTTATTTTAAATTGATGGGTGTATCAGTTTTTACCGTTCGAGGTGAAAGTGAAATCCGGGCGGATGAAATTAGCAAATTCACCCCGCAGGCGGGCGGCGCGCAGCAGGTCACGCTGGCTGGGCTCGAACTCACCTTTCTGCGCGTGCTGCAGGTGGCCGGGCTGCGCCTCGATGAAGAGGCGGTCAACGACGGGGCGCGTCGTCTCAGGATAGATCGCGAGATCGATGCCGAGGCGGATGAGCGAGAGCAGGTTCATCGCCTCGCTGGAGCTGAGGAGGTGGCTGTTCTGCAAAATGCCGTAGGCGCGCCCGATCTTGTCGAAGAGCTTGCCGGCGTCGGCCTCGAGGAGTTTTTCGCGGGCGTTCAGCTCGTGATCGATGATCGTGGTGAGCACGCTGCCGAGACGCTTGATGATGTCCTCCTCGGATTCACCGAGCGTCGTCTGGTTGGAAATCTGGAAAATACTGCCGCTCGCGTCGGAGCCTTCGCCGAAGAGGCCGCGGACGACCATACCGAGCTGGTTGACGGCGCGGACGACTTTTTCCATCTGACTCGCGATCACGAGGGCCGGCAGATGCATCATCGCCGAGGCGCGCATGCCGGTGCCGAGGTTTGTCGGGCACGCGGTGAGATAGCCGAGCGTCGGTGAGAACGCATAGTCGAGTTGCTCCTCAAGCGCCGAGTCGAGTTCGTTGATGGAGTTCCACGCCTTCTTAAGCTGGAAGCCCGAGCGCAGCACCTGGATGCGCAGGTGATCCTCTTCGTTGATCATCACGGAGAACGCCTGGTCCTTGCTGATGACGAGGCCCGCGCCGCTTTTGGCGCCGCTGAGTTCGCGGCTGATGAGGTGGCGCTCGACGAGGATCTGTTTCTCGAGATCGCTGAGTTCACCGATCGTGGCGCTGAGGCAGCGCTTCATCGGATTGGTCGCGGCGACCGCGGCCCGGCAGGCCTCGAACGCCTCTTCGCGCTGCGCGGGCTTGGCCCAGCCAGGAAAGGAGACGCCGGCGAGATTGCGGGCGAGGCGGATGCGCGTCATGAGCACGATCGCGGTCTTGCTGCTCGACGAATCGGTCAATTCCGATGGCGTGTCGATGAGCGAGCCGATCGTCATGGGCTCAACGCGGCGGCTTTTGCCCGACGGCTTGTTTGACTTGGTTGATTTCATCGCGGCAGCGGGCGGCTTCCTCGTAGCGTTCGGTTTTGATCGCGTCAGTGAGGTCGAGTTCGAGTTTGGTGAGACGATCGTAGAGTGATTTGCGGGCCAGGGCCTTCTGCGGGACCTTGCCGGCGTGGGTTGGCCCCTTGTGCATGCTGTCGAGCATCGGCTCGACCACGGTGCGGAAGGTTTCGTAGCAGTGCGCGCAGCCAAATCGGCCGTGCTTCTTGAAGTCCGCCTGCGTGAAACCGCACTGCTCGCAACGCACGCCCGCAGCGACCGCCGGCTCGGGATTGAGCGAGGCCTTGAGCAACAGGTCGGCCAGCGAAAAGCCGCTGGGGTCGGTCACGCCCTTGGCTTGGGCGCACTCCTCGCACAGGTCGACCTTGTGCACCTTGTTGTTCACGATCTGCGTGAGATGCACGGTCGCGGGCTTCGGGCAAAGGTCACATTTGAGCGGGTTGGCCATAGTTTCGGTAAAACGGTAAAGTCTATGCAGGTAGGATGCCACACCTGCGCTCGCTGGCAAGTGCCGTAAACACTCTCCGCCAAGTGCGCCGGGCGGGCGCACTGGCCTGGTTCGGGCGCGCCAACGTGGCGCGCTTTCCGCCTCGCGGCAGCGCCTGTGCCACGGGCACATAACGCCGTCGCAACGCGGCGATCAGCCTCAAATGCGGGTGCCCTCGACGAGCACGCGGCGGCGGAAGGCAGCGAGGACCTGCTTCGTGATCGGGCCGGGCTTGCCCGTGCCGATTTCGCGGCCGTCAAGCTTCGTCGCCGGGATGACCTCGGCGCCGGTGCCAGTGAGGAAGCATTCGTCGGCCACCCAGACGTCGTAGCGGGTCATGTCCATTTCGCGTATCGGGACATTGAGTTCAGCGGCGATGTCGAAAATCGTGCCGCGCGTGATGCCCTTGAGCGCACCTTGCGAGGCGGCCGGAGTGTAAATGGTGCCTTTGTGGACCGTGAAAATATTGTCCGCCGTGCACTCGGCGATGTAGCCCTGGTCGTTGAGCATGATGGCCTCGAGCGCGCCAAACTGCTTCGCCTCGATCTTGCCGAGGATGTTATTGAGGTAGTTCAACGACTTGATCGTGGGCGGCAGCGCCGACGGGTTGATGCGGCGGGTCGGCACGGTGACGATCGCGAGGCCGTTGTCGTAGTGCTCCTGAGGGTAGAGCGAAATCTTGCTCGCGATGATGAAGAGCGAGGGTTTCGGGCACAGCCACGGCGCGAGGCCGAGATCGCCGACGCCGCGCGTCACGACCAGGCGGATATACGCATCGGTGAGGTTGTTCTGCCGGCAGGTTTCACAGGTCGCGTCACTGAGCTCCTTGCGGTTCAGCGGGAGCTTGAGCATGATCGCCTTGGCGGAATACTCCAGGCGCTCCAGGTGTTCCTCGAGGCGGAAAACATTGCCGCCATAAAGCCGGATTCCCTCGAAGACCCCGTCACCGTAAAGCAGGCCGTGATCGAACACGGAAACCTTCGCGTCGGCATCATCCACAAACTTCCCATCGAGGTAGATTTTCATCGAGGGTTAAAACTACAGGGGCGCGCGGAGTTTTGTCCAGTCTTCGGCGGCAAAATCACCGGCATTAAAATCGGATTGTCAGTCCCGCGCTTCCGCCGGACACTCGCGGCTCACCCCATCCCCCATGAAATCACATCACCGTCAGCCCCGGTCAGGGTTCACCTTGATCGAATTGCTCACCGTCATTGCGATCATCGGCATCCTCGCCGCGATCATCATCCCCACCGTCGGCACGGTGCGCGAAAAAGCCCAGCGCGCCGTCGATGCCAACAACCTCCGCGAGATCGCCAAGGCCGCGATGATCTACGCGGCCGACAACAATGACCGCCTGCCCGATCCCAACAGCGTGCCCGCTTCGGTGCTCACCGCGGCGGAGCGTGTTTTCCTCTGGCCCGGCGTTCTCGCCCGCAACGGCACCCTCAGTGATCCGACGTTTTATTATTCGAAAAATGATCCCGCCTTTTCCGGCGTGTATCCGACTGCGATCCTCAATCCCGGCGCCCGCACGCAACTCGACCCCAGTTTCACGACCGACCGTCGGCTCAGTGTCGAGTTTGTCGGCGGCGTGAAGATGAGCGACCCCGCGACGACGCCCATTCTCTTCACGCGCGGCCTGCGTCCCGATGGCACCTGGGACCCCGACACGAGCGTTTACAAGGACGCCGGCGGCTACGTCGTTTTTCTGGGCGGCAACGTCCAGTTCTTCCCCAACACGGCGACCGGCAAGTTCGTCTCCAACCGCACCGGCCGGCCCACCGACAACATCCTCGAGGCCATCCCTTACAACGCCGCCAACCCTGCGCTCTCCGCCCGCGTCTGGGGCACCGCCGGCTCCGGCACCGGGACGCCCACCGGGACGCCCGCGGTGCAAGGCCCTTGAGCCGCATTATTTTGCGTCGTGCCAGCTCCAGCCCGGCTACTTTCTAGCCGGGCTTTTGTTTTCCCACTTCCCCCCGTCGCGCACGTCGTGCAACGTGTCCGGCTTGTCATGACGCCGCCCACCGCGCCTACCCCTACCCCCACCTACATCATCGGTCACAAAAACCCCGATGCCGACGCGATTTGCTCCGCCATCGCCTATGCCGCGTTCAAGGAACAATCCGGCCATCCCGGCTTCGTCGCCGCCCGTTGCGGCAACTCCAATGCACGCATCGACACCATTCTCCGCCGGTTCAACCAGCCGCTTCCCATCTATCTCAGTGATGTGAGCCCCCGCGTGCGCGACCTCATGGTCGCCAGCGTCATCTCCGTGCCTGAAACCGGCACCTGCGCCGAGGCCCTCGAGCTGCTCGACCGCCATGGCATCACCGTGCTGCCGGTCACAACCGCCGAGCACCGCATCGCCGGCACCGTCTCGCTCGCGCAACTGGGCGGCTTCTTCATTCCCCGCGTCAACGAGCCCCGCCAGATGCGCCAGGTGCGCACCAGCCTCGCCCGCATCGCCCGCGCCCTCAACGCCAACGTCCGCCACCTCGCCAACGAACACCGCATCGAGGAGCTGTTCATCCGCATCGGCGCGATGGACATCGGCACCTTCTGGAAAATCTCCGAGCGCGAAAGCATCTCCGCCGCCCAGGCCGTCATCGTCGTCGGTGACCGTCGCGATGTGCAGCTCCGCGCCATCGAGCTCGGTATTCGCGCCCTCGTTATCAGCGGCAATCTCCCGGTGGACGACGAGGTCGTCGCCCAGGCCCGCGCCCGCGGCGTCAGCGTGCTCATCAGCGCCTTCGACACCGCCACGACCGCGTGGATCATCCGCACCGCGTCGACCCTCGGCCGCGTGATCAACCACGAATACATCACCGTCAGCGCCGATACCCGCATCGCCGATCTTCGCAAAAAATTCGGCCCCAATTCCCAGCATGCCATGCTCGTCACGGGCGAGGACGGCACCCTGCAGGGCATCCTGACCAAGACCGACCTGCTCAAGCCCGTCGCCACCCGCCTCGTGCTTGTCGATCATAACGAGATGACCCAGGCCGTCAGCGGCGCCGAAGAGGTCACCATCACCGAGATCCTCGACCACCACCGCCTCGGCTCGCTGAGCACGCAGCAGCCCATCCTCTTCATCAACGATCCCGTGGGCTCTACCTGCACGATCGTCGCCGATCTCTTCCGTCGCGAAGGCCTCACGCCCTCGCCCTCCATCGCCGGCATCATGATGTCCGGCCTCATCTCCGATACCCTGCTGCTCAACAGCCCGACCACCACGCCGAAAGACGGCGCGATTCTCGCCTGGTTGTCGAAGATCGCCGACGTCGATCCCAAGAAGCTCGCCGAGGAAATTTTCAGTTCCGGCTCCGTCATCCTCGCCAGCCCGCCGGAAAAGGTCGTGCGTTCCGATTTCAAGATCTACGAGGAAGAAGGCATCCGCTTCGCCGTCTCGCAGGTCGAGGAACTCGGCTTTGGCAATTTCTGGCAGCACGCCAAGGCCATCGCCCAGGCGCTCGCCGACCTCCGCACCGATGAGCGCCTCGCCTTCGCCTGCCTGCTCGTCACCGACATCAACACGCAAAACTCCCTGCTCATCGCCAAGGGCGACGCCGGCCTGATCCAGCGCATCTCTTACGCCCACGTGGAGCAGGACGAGATTTTCGACCTCCCCGGTATCGTCAGCCGCAAGAAGCAGCTCATCCCCTACCTCTCCAGCCTTCTCAAGGAAATGGCCGCCGACGGCGCCCTGCCGTCGCAGTCCACCGCGCCCTTCATCAAGAAGCGCTGAGGACATCGTGTAAGGCCCGGCCGTTGGGCGGATGTCCGGCAACCCACACCGAATTCGCCCGATTGACGCTTCCCGCGTCCGGTTCATCCTGATGCACGTGCCGCTTCTCACCATTGTCCCGCCGATGCCTGGCGCCGAACGACGTTTCCAACCATTCGTGGCGTTCGTGCAATCCTGCGGCTGGGAGACCGAGTTCGTCAGCCTTGAATGGACCGGCCGCCAGCCGAACTTCGCCTCGACCGCCCTGTTTTCCCAAGTCGGCGCCCAGACGGAAGGCAAGGTGGTGATGGGCTTTTCCCTGGGCGCGCTCTACGCCCATTTGGGCGCCCTGCGCGCCCGGCAGCTGATTCTCGGTTCCATCTCGCCCTTCTTTCTCGAAGATGACGATGAACCGCAAAGATGGATGGTTTCCTATCGCGCGGGCAATGCGCACACCCCCGTCGACGTGTTGGTGGGTGAAAAAGAAGACGAGCAAATGCACCGGCGCGCGCAGACGGTGCGGGATTTTTATCGGCGGCACACCTACACGGTCGTCCCGCAAGCGGAGCATGAACTCTGGCACCCCAACTACCTTCAGGCGATCAAGGCGGCGTTGGGCCGGACCACGCAGGGGCTCTGAAAACTGCGGCGTTGCCTCACCCGCTCCGGCTCCGCAATTTGATCCGCTATGACCGTTGAGACTACCAACAGCGCCACGCCGGCCAACCCGAGTGATTTTATCCGCGACATCGTCGCCGCCGACGTCACGGCCCAGCGCTACCCGAAGATCGTCACCCGCTTCCCGCCCGAGCCCAACGGCTACCTCCACATCGGCCACGCCAAATCCATCTGCCTGAACTTCGGTATCGCCCGCGAGCACAACGGCCAGTGCAACCTGCGCTTCGACGACACCAATCCCGCCAAGGAGGAAATCGAGTATGTCGATTCCATCACCCGCGACGTGCAGTGGCTGATCGCCGGCTGGGCCGACCATTGCCTCGGTTTTAAACCCAAGGGCGCCCAGCCCGCCGCCATCACCAGCAACGGCCAGCCCGACTATTTCCTCGCCGCCGTGCCCCCCGGGGCGAACAGCGAGACCTTCTTCGCGAGCGACTATTTTGACCAGCTCCACGACTACGCCGTCGCACTCATCAAGCGTGGCAAGGCCTACGTCTGCGACCTGAGCCCCGAGGACACTGAAAAATACCGCGGCGCCCCCGACAAGCCCGGCACCGATTCGCCTTTCCGCAACCGCAGCGTCGCCGAAAACCTCGATCTCTTCGCCCGCATGAAAGCCGGTGAGTTCCCCGACGGCGCCCGTTCGCTCCGCAGCAAGATCGACATGGCCTCGCCCAACATGTGGCTGCGCGATCCGCTGCTTTACCGCATCCGCCACATCCCGCACTACCACGCCGGCGCCAAGTGGTGCATCTACCCGCTCTACGACTACGCCCACTGCCTCAGCGATTACCTCGAAGGTGTCACGCACAGCCTCTGTTCGCTCGAGTTCGTCCCGCACCGCCCGCTCTACGACTGGGTCCTCGAAAGCCTCGGCCTGCCCCGCGCGCTGCCGCACCAATACGAATTCGCGAAACTCGTCCCCACCTACACGATCCTCAGCAAGCGCAACATCCTCCGCCTCGTGCAGGAAAAAGTCGTCGCCGGCTGGGACGACCCGCGCCTCCCCACCCTCGCCGGCCTCCGCCGCCGCGGCATTCCCGCCAGTGCCGTGCGCCGGTTCGTCATCAGCGTCGGCGTCACCACGTTTAACAGCGTCACCGATATCGCCGTCTTCGAACACGCCATCCGCGAGGAGCTCAACGCCGCCGCTCAGCGCCGTCTCGCCGTCCTCAAGCCGATCAAGCTCATCCTCACCAACCTCGCCGCCGACGAAGTCGTCACGTGCCAGGCCACCAACAACCCGCAGGACGAAAACCCCACGACGCGCACCATCGCCCTCACGCGCGAGGTGTTCATTGAGAGCGACGACTTCGCCGAGGTCCCGCCGCCGAAATACTTCCGCCTCAAGCCCGGCGGTGAGGTCCGCCTCAAATACGCCTGCATCATCAAACTCGATGAGATCGTGAAGGACACCGCCGGCGCCATCACCGAGCTCCGCTGCACCGCCGACCTCACGACCCGCAAGGGCGAGCCCAACGCCGACAAGAAGGTGAAAGGCACCATCCACTGGGTGAGCGCGACCCAGTGCATTGACGCCGAAGTCCGCCTCTACGACCGCCTCTTCACCGTCCCCGAGCCCGGCGCGGAGCCCGACTTCATGAAGGTCGTCAACCCGCACTCGCTCGAGGTGTTGACCGCGAAACTCGAACCCAGCCTCGCCACCG
Source organism: uncultured Opitutaceae bacterium (assembly GCA_964525935.1). Taxonomy (GTDB): domain Bacteria; phylum Verrucomicrobiota; class Verrucomicrobiia; order Opitutales; family Opitutaceae; genus UBA2377. The sequence continues at coordinate 156,632 of CAZGJZ010000008.1, forward strand.
CGCAGCTCACCGAGCGCTACCAGTTCGAGCGCCTCGGCTACTTCGCCCTCGATGCGAAGGACACCTCCCCCGGCAAGCCCGTTTTCAACCGCACCATCTCGCTCAAGGACAACTGGGCCAAGTGAGCCTCGGAAATCTGGCGATCCGCCCGGTGAACCGCGCTCAAACCGCCAACCGCTCCAACCGCGCGACGACCTTGGCCTTACCCAGCACGCGGAAGATGCTCGTGATGCTTGGGCCGGCATTCGTGCCGGACACGGCGAGGCGTGCGACCGCCTGATAGTCGCCGAAGCCGAGACCCTTGCTCTCCGCGAGCGCCTTTATGGCCGCTTCAATGGAGGCATCCGTCGAAAAATCCATCGCCGGGAGCGCCGCGATCAACTCCGCCAGCCGCGCCTTCGGGTCGCCCTTGGCCATGACCTTCTCTTTCACCTTCGCATCGATGGGAAAATCATCGGTGAAGAAATACCCGGTGTAGGCGCCTAGCTCATCGACCGATTTGATCTTGGGCTGCGCCAGCAGCATGATCTCGCGGAAATACGCCTCGTTGGCCATGACCGCGGCACCGTTGGCCTGTTGGCCAAAATACGCCTTCGCCAACGCCACAAATCGATCCGCCGGCTGCTCCAGCAGGTAGTTCATATTCATGTTCGCCAGTTTCTTGCCGTCGAACTTGGCGTTGCTCTGGTTCACGCCGGGCAGGTCGAAGAGCTTGATGATGTCAGCGATCGGCATCTTCTCACGGTCGTCGCCGGCATTCCAGCCAAGTAATGCGATATAGTTCACGAGGGCCTCGGGCAGGAAGAAGCGTTGCTGGTATTCCTCCACGAGGGCGCCCTTGTCGCGTTTGCTCATCTTACCCTGCCCCATCTCGGGCGACTTCAGGATCAGCGGAATATGTGCAAACTGCGGCACCGGCGCACCGAAGGCCTTGAACAGCTCGACGTGCTTGCTCGTGTTGGAGAGGTGATCCTCACCACGAATGACGTGCGTGATCTGCATCGCGATGTCGTCCACGACATTCACGAAGTGAAACACCGGGTTGCCATCCGAGCGCACGATCACGAAATCCTCGTCCTCCATCCGCTCAACGCGACCGCGGATCAGATCGTCGATCACAGTCGGCGCGACCTTCACCTTCGTCACGGTCTTCTTGCGGTGATCGTCAAACACCTCATGGCGGTCGCCGATCAGCTTGAACCAGGTCGCTCCGTCCTTTTCGTAAGTGCGACCGGCCGCCTTCAGCTTTTCCAAATACTCACGGTAAATGTGCGCCCGCTCGCTCTGCCGATAGGGCCCGAAATTACCGCCGACCTGTGGACCCTCATCCCAGTTCATACCCAGCCATTTCAGCGAATCATAAATCAGATCCACGAACTTCTCGCTGTTGCGCTCCTTGTCCGTGTCCTCGATGCGCAGGATGAACGTGCCGCCCGTGTGGCGGGCGTAAAGCCAGTTGAACAGCGCCGTGCGGGCACTGCCGATGTGGAAAAAACCGGTGGGACTGGGCGCAAAACGGACGCGAACTTGTGACATGGGCAAAGGGTCGGAGGAAAAAATTTGTGGATTGTGAATCGCTTAAACGGCCAGCAAGAAGCATCCGATGCCCGCTGTCAAAGCCGCTCCCCTCGATCCCGCCGCCATCGTCGCGCAATTCGAGGCCGCCGCACCCCGGACCGGCTTTCGGGTCGAGCGTTTCGGCGAAATCGCCGGCTGCCCGCTCCTCGCCCTCACCCGTCGCACGCCCGGCCCGCGTCCGCGCATCTATCTCTCCGCCGGCATGCATGGCGACGAACCCGCCCCGCCGCTCGCGTTGCTCGAAATGCTCACGGCCGGAATCTTCGACACGCGCGCCACTTGGTTTCTCTGTCCGATGCTCAATCCCACCGGCCACGCCCGCGGCCAGCGTGAAAACCACGAAGGCCGCGACCTCAACCGCGACTACAAGGACGTCCTTTCCGCCGAAGTCCGCGCTCACACCCGCTGGCTCAGCCACCAACCGCCATTCGATCTCACGCTCTGCCTGCACGAAGATTGGGAGTCGCACGGTTTTTACCTCTACGAACTCAACCCCGAAAAGCGCCCCAGCCTCGCCGAGCCGATGATCCAGGCTGTGAGCGCTCATTGCGAAATCGAGACCGCCACCGTAATCGACGGACGCGCGACCGATGTCACGGGTATCATCCGCCCCATCGCCGATCCGCTGCTCCGCGAGCAATGGCCCGAAGCCATCTACCTCCGCCAACATCACACCACGCTCAGCTACACGCTGGAGTCACCGTCAGCCTTCCCGCTGGAGAAACGCATTTGCGCCCTCCGCGCCGCCGTTGAGACCGCGATCACACGGCTAGACCGTGCGTAAGGCAGAACTGCCGCATATCCTCCGCCAGCGGCGCCTGAAACACCTCGGGCACGCCCACTGACTGCAGGTCGATCTCCGCGCAATGCAGCGCCTGCCGCGGCAGCAGCAACTTTTCCGCGAGCGCCGGCGTCCAGCCTTTGTCGATGAACTCCAAATAAAGCCGCTCGTCGGGGCCGTAGATTTTATCGCCGACCAGCGAATGCTTCAGCCACTGCGCGTGCGCACGAATCTGGTGCTTGCGGCCCGTCTCTGTCACCACCCGCGCCAACGTAAAACCTCCGCCCGTCACCAACGGTGTGAAATGTGTGATCGCTGGTTTCCCGTCTGCGCACACCGCCGATTTAATGAAAACAGGACTCGCCACATCATCGCCCAACGGCTGATCCACACTCACCGCGTCACGCAGTTCACCGCTCATGATCGCCAGATAAGCCTTGCCCGCTTTCCGCTTCATCATCGCGGTCTGCAATCGGCTCGCCATCTTCGCATCCTTCGCCAGCACGACCACGCCGCTCGTCTCGCGGTCGAGGCGAAAGACCAGGTGCATCGTCGGTAGCGCGGTGTATTCGCGCGTGGCGCTGACCAAGCTCGACCACGGGCCCGCCTTCGACGGATGGCAAACGACGTCGCCCGGCTTGTTGATGACCAGCAGCCGGTCGTCCTCATACACGATCCACGATTTCAGTTCATCGGCGTTGATAATTCGCACCGTATCCGTGCGCTGCGGCCGCGGTGGCCAGGCGCAGGCGCGGCGGGGATTGAATGACTCCGCCTCCACAGACGCAGATCGCTCCGGTTCCGGCTCGCTCACGACGCCACCTTCTTCAATCGAAACCGCGCCAGCACTTTCGCCGCCACCCAAGCCGCAAACGGCTTCGGCAACTTCGACACGACAGCAGCGCCGATCTTGTTTTTCCAACCCGTCACCACCTGCGCACGTCCGGCCGCGAGCGCCCGCAGCGAAGCCAGCACCACTTCCTCGCTCGTCATGCCCAACGAATCGGCCACGCTACCCTGCTGCAAACCGGCGCGCCGGAAAAATTCGGTCGAGGTCGGTCCCGGGCACACCGCCAGCGCACTCACGCCAGTGCCACGCAGCTCCTCGTTGAGCGCCAGACTCCAGTGCAGCACAAAGGTCTTCGATGCCCCGTAAGCCGCCATGTAGGTCGTCGGTTGAAACGCCGCCGTCGAAGCCACGGTCACGATTGCACCGCCGCGCTTCTTCAGCACCGGCAGCAACCGGCCCGTCAGGTCGAGCACGGCGCGGATATTCACATCGATCAGTTCGAGCTGGTGCGGCAGGTTCGGCTCAGGGAAATGACCATACGCACCAAAGCCGCTGTTGTTGATCAACAACACCCGGCCCGTGGGCGCCGCGGACTCCAGCCACGCCAGCACCGCAGTGGAAGCCGACGCGATTTCTACCGGCCGCGACAAATCGCACGTGATGTGGCGCAGCTTAAGCTCTGGAACATTTATGTGCGGTTCGCGTCGAGAGAGGTTGCAAAACTTCAACGATGGATTCAGCTTCCCCAACAGCCCGATGAAAGATTTTCCAATACCGGAAGATCCCCCCGTCACGATGACGGCGGAGAATGAAGATATCGCTTCGCTTAGCGGGGCCATGATGTCGGGCGGGAAAGAATTTTTGTCAGGTAACCCAAAAACCATAGGTCGTAACATGAATAGTCAAAATAACCACGAACTAATCGTCTCCGGTATTCACCTTGATCTCACCCCTTCCCTCAAAACCTATGTGCGTGAGAAAGCCGACCGATTATTTCGACACGAGGAGCACATCATCCGCATCCGGGTGGAGCTCGAGTCCGATCCGAAGGAAGCGGTCATCACCCGCTTCAAGGCCAAGGGTCACATCGCCCTGAACGGTCCCGACCTCAACGCCTCCGTCTCCGCGGACGAATGCCACAAGGCCGTCGCCCTGCTCATCGACAAACTCGACCGCATGCTCGAGAAGCGCCACCACCTCCACAAGGTGAAGCGCAACCACCCGCGCCCGATCGAGCTCACCGACGTCGAGCTGCCCAAGGCCGTCTGATCGCCGGGCCCACCGGCTCTGCTTAATGAAAACCCGCCGGTCTCCGGCGGGTTTTCTTGCTTATCGTCCGCGACGCCCGCAGAAATCGCGCCCGTGATTGGCGACGTTACCTGGACTACCCCCGGCCAAAGTTCGGCCGATTCCCTACCGCTCGGCAACGGCGACCTCGCCGCCAATGTCTGGACTGAGTCCGACGGCGCCATCGTCCTCTACCTCGCAAAGAACGACGCGTGGGACCACCTCGGCCGCCTCATCAAACTCGGCCGGCTCCGGCTGACCCTGAAACCAGGCCTCCTCGCCAGCGGCGCGAAGTTCGAACAAAAGCTCTCCCTCGAGGACGCCTCGATCATCATTTCCAATGAAACCGTCGCCATCCGCCTCTGGATCGACGCACACTGGCCGCGCCTCGTGATCGAGGTCAGCAGCACGCAGCCCTGCGAAGTGCGCGCCAGCCTCGATCCCTGGCGCACCGAACCGCGGGTGATCGGCGCCAAGGAAAGCAGCGGCGCGATGGGCCTGGACGGCGCCCCGGTGGAGCTCATCGCGCAGCCCGACATCGTCGTGCGCAAGGAGCCCGGCGCTGTCATCTGGTATCAGCGCAACGAATCCTCGATCTGGGGACTCACCCTCGACCAGCAGGGCATCGGCGATTTCAAGACCAAGTCCGCCGATCCGCTGCTCCACCGCACCTTCGGCGGCTGCCTCACCGGCACCGGCTTCAAGAAGAAGGGCGACAACACGCTCGTAACCGCGAAGAAAACCACCGCTGCCACGCTCGCGGTCACTGTCCACACCGCGCAGACCGCGACCGTCGGCGACTGGCTCGATCAAATTCGCGCCGCCGCCGGGACCACCGCCGGCAGCGCCGCGGCGGATCTGTGGCGCGACCACCAGGAATGGTGGCGGGATTTCTGGAGCCGCAGCTACATTCGACCCGAGGCCCGGGCCGCCGACTGGGGCCACGCCGCGATGGTCGCCCAACAATCCGCCTGGCAGCGTTACCTCGTCGCGTGCTGCAGCCGCGGATTATTTCCCCTGAAATTCAACGGCGGACTTTTCACCGCCGACTGGCAGCTCAAGGACGAGGCCTACGACGCCGACTACCGGCGCTGGGGCGGCGGCTACTGGTGGCAAAACACCCGGCTCCCCTATTGGGCCACTCTCGCCAGCGGCGATTACGAATTGCTGCGTCCGCTCTTCCGCATGTATCGCGAGCAGCTCCCACTCGCCGAGGAGCGCACGCTCGCGTGGTTCGGCCACGGCGGCGCCTTCATGCCCGAGACGCACTATTTCTGGGGCACCTACCTGCCGTCCAACTACGGCTGGGACCGCACCGGCAAGGAGCCGCGCGACGTGGACAACCGCTACATCGGCCGGCTCTACATCGGCGGCCTCGAGCTCATCGCCCTGATGCTCGAAACCTACGCACACACCGGCGATACCGTGCTCCTCGAAAACGACCTGCTGCCCATCGCCCGCGCCGTGCTGAAATTCTTCGCACTCCACTATGCGAACGACCGCACCGGCAAAATGCGTATCGCTCCCGCGCAGTGCCTCGAAACTTGGTGGGAAACCGAGAACCCACTCCCTGAAGTCGCCGCGCTTCACTACCTGCTCCCGCGCCTGCTGGAGTTGAACAGCGCCAGTCTCACCGCCGCCGACCTCGGTGCGTGGCGCGCGCTCAGCGCCCGTCTGCCTCGCCTGCCCATTGCCACGACCGATGGCCAGCGCCACATGCTGCCGGCCGAGAAGCATGAGGCCGTGCCCAATAACACCGAAAACGCCGAACTCTACGGCGTGTTTCCCTTCAAGCTCTACGGCGTTGGCCGGCCCGATCTCGAAATCGGTCGCTGGACCTTTGCCAAGCGGATGTTCCCCGACACCGGCGGCTGGCGGCAGGATGCCTTGCACGCCGCGCTACTCGGCCTCACCGAGACGGCCACGTTTTTCGTCGCCAAGAATTTTAACGACGGCAACACGCCGCCCGGGCGCTTCAAAGGTTTCTGGGGACCGAATTATGATTGGGTGCCCGACTTCGACCACGGCAGCGTCACGCAGCTCGCGCTCCAAGCCATGCTCGTGCAGGCCGTGGACGACAAAATCCTGCTCTTCCCCGCGTGGCCGGTGCAGCGCTGGAACGTGACCTTCAAGGCTCACCTCCCCCGTCAGACGACCATCGAGGGTGAACTCAAAGACGGCCAGCTCGTCAGCCTCATCGTGACGCCAGAAGAGCGCCGTCGCGATGTGGTCGTGATGCTGGATCGTTCGACGACGGCCTGAGGCTGAAGAAACGCCATAGGGCGGATCAATGACCCGCCCTACTTCCCTATTCCGCGCTCAGCGCTCCACCTTGAGTCGGAGGAAGCGATTGGGAACGTCCATGGCGACGGAGGCGACGGTGACACCCTCTCCGTCCGGCGTGCCTTGATCGACATCGACGGTGGTCCAAGTCGTCAGATTGGTGCTTGTCTCGACGGTGTAGGTCACGTCGTTGCGGACCCGCTCGTAAACGAAGGTCAGGCGATTGCTCACGACGAGGACTTCCGGCAAACCGGTGGACGAAGCGACCATCGGATCAAGCGCGAGCGCGTATTCGAGGAGGTTGGATGCGCCATCACCGTCAGGATCATCGCTGGGGCCGCGCTGGCCTTCGGGCACGCCGGCAACGAAATCGGCAAACGGATCGGCTGGCGGGCCGCTGTTCGTTTGGGGATCACCGCCGTTGAGGACGAAGAAATTGGCGAGCGTGGTGTCGCCGTTGTAGGAACCGAAGTTGCCGCCCACCCAGAGACGACCCTGGCTGTCGATCACCATGGTCTCGACCGTGCCGGAACCGACGCCCGCGCCGGTGCTGGGAGTAAACGAGGCGTCGTGCGTGCCGTCGGCATTGATGCGGAAGAGATTGGCCACGGTAGTCGAACCGTAAGTCGTGACCGACGGACCCCAGAGGTAGAACTGACTGCCGTTGCCGGTGATGAGGCGCAGGCCGTTATTGACTGCCTGGAAGGATTCGGCGGAGACCGCGCCAGTGGGCCCGACCTTTTGCAAGTAGGGCCAGGAGTTGCTGACGTTAATGACACTCCCAGCGGAGGTGAGGGCCATGGCGCTGGGCATCAGCGAGCCAGAGTAAGTGAACCCGGCATCGCGCACGCCGGCAGCGCTGGTGAGGACGAGATAGTATTGGCCGCTCCAATTGCCGCCATGGCTGATCCAGTGGCGACCATCGGCGGCGAATTTCAAATCGTAGACAAAACTGTTGGTCACAGAAGTGAAACTCGTGTCAAGGGAACCGTCGGCGTTGAGCCGGGCCAGATAGTTGACCGTGGTGCCGTTGTAGGTCGCGAAATCGCCATGGATGTAAACCCGGCCGGTCGCGTCGAACTTGATGCCTTTGACCTGATTGCTGGGGCCGGCCGCCGGCACGCCGCCCGGGGCGTTAAACGTGGTATCGAGCGAGCCGTCGGCGTTGAGGCGGACAAGGTAGTTGCGCGTGACCGCGCTGCCGCCGTTGGGCGTGACTTGGCTGAACGATCCGCCGATGTAGACGCGGCCGGTGCTATCCTTGGCAATGGCGTAAGGCTGGTTATTCAAGGTCGGCCACGCAGTATCGATGGTGCCGTCAGCCTTGATCTTGGCGAAACGATTGCGACTGACCGCGCTGGCGCCCGGGGGCGTGATTTGCGTGAACGAGCCACCGACAAAGAAGGTGCCGTCGTCATTGGGCGCGATGGCCGTGACGGTGCTGTTGAACTTGGGCAGCGCAAGCGTCCGGTTCACGCCAGCGGGATTCACCGTGACGGTGAGGTTGACGGGCGTCGTGGTCGTGGTGCCGGCGGAACCAGTGATGCGCACGCTGTAGTTACCCGCGTCAGCGAGGATGAGCGGATTAATCGTAAACGTGGACGTCGTGACGCCGCTGAACGCGCTGCCGTTGGTGAGCGGCGCACCGGCTTTAAGCCATTGGTAGGTAAGCGTGCCAGCGCCGCGGGCCTGCACGTAAAACGAAACGGCCTGGCCGGCTTCGATGGTTTGGGCGACAGGCGCGATGAGCACCTCGGGCTGTCCGAGCACGGCCAGTTCGGCGGTGCTGGTGCGCGTGGCACCACCGGCGGTGGAGATTTCGAGGGTGTAATTATCCGCGTCGCCAGCCACGACGCCGGTGATCGTCAGCGTGTCGGTGGTGGCACCGCTGATGCGGCCGCCATTGGCGACGGGCGCGCCGTTGCGGAGCCAGCGATAGGTAATCGCGGAAGTAGCGGTGGCACTGGCGGCGAAAGTGGCGGTCTGGCCGGGCTCGATGGCGACAGGGAGAGGCTTGCGCACGAAGCCGAGCGCAACGGCGTCACCATTCATGACGTAGAGGCCGCGGACGTTGGTGATCACGTTGTTGAAGACGGTAAAATTACCGCCCGCCCAGATGCGGCCATAGCCGTCGATCTGGACGACACTGGCGGTGGTATTGCCGAGGATCTCAAAGACGGGATCGACGACGCCGGCGGAATTGAGGCGAACGAGGCCGCGATAATTGAAGCCGCCGTATGAAGTGAAGCTGCCGGTGACGAGGATCTGCCCGTCGGCCTGCAAGACGAAGGCGCTGACGCCGGTCTGGTTGGTATTCGGGAAACCGGAGTCGAACGCGCCGGTGTCGGTGAGCCGACGCAGACCTTCGCCATTGACGGCGGCGAGAAGTTTGCCGTCGGCCTGCAGGGCGATGTCGAGGATCGTGCCAAAGACTGCGGACGCGAACGTGGTGTCGCGCGCACCGTTCGCCTGGAGGCGGATGATGGAGCTGCCGCCCTGATAATTCGTAAACTGGCCGCCGATGTAGACGCGACCGGTGGCATCGATGTCGATGTCGTTGACGTAATTATTGAGCGACGTGCTGAACGCGGGGTCGATGGTTCCATTAGGCCGGAGACGCACGAGGTAGCTGCCCAACGCGCTGTTGCCCCACGAGGCGAAGGAGCCGCCGACGTAGATACGACCGATGGCATCAACCTTGATCGCGGAGACGGTCTGGCTCGGCGCGCCGGCACCGACATCGAACGTGGGATCGAAGGTGAAGTCGGCGTTGAGGCGCGCGATGCGGTTGCGCGTGACGGTGGACTGGCTGGTCGGAGTAACAGCGGTGAATTCGCCGCCGATGAGAATCTTGCCATCGGGTTGGATGGCCATGGCGCGGACATTGCTGTTGAGCGTGAAAGGAAGCGTAGCAACCTGGCCGTTGGGCAGGACGCGGGCGATGCGACCGCCACTGCTGGTGCTGTTGGCGCCCTGGATGCTGTTGAACGAACCGCCAAGGAGCGCACCGCCATCCGGCAGCGGCAGGATGCTGTAGATCGTGGTCGGATTGGTGCCGGTGACGCTGCTGAACGCTGCCGCGCGATCGGTCGGATGCGGGTTAACCGTGAGCGTGATGGGCTGCGAAGTCGTGGTGCCGCTGCCGTTGGTGATCTCGAGCGTGTAGGTGCCGCCGTAGTTGAGCGGCAGATTGGCGAAGGTGAGCGTGGCCGTGTTGGTGCCGGTGATGCCGTCCACACCTTCGGTCAGGGCGGTGCCGTTGTGTTTCCACTGGAAGACGAGTGGAGCGATGCCGCGGACGTTGACGCTGATGCTGTAAGGCCGGTTGCCAAACGTGGTGAGCGTGGACGGCTGGGTGACGACCTCGGGCGCGCCGAGGACCACGAGAGCGGCGCCAGCGCTGGTTTCCTCGCCGGAGAGATTGGTGACGCGGAGTGTGTAAGTGCCTTCGTCATCCTCGGCGGCATTGGCGATCGACAGCGTGGCGGTGTCAGCACCGGAGATGTCGCCGCCATTGGTCAGCGGCGTGCCGTTGCGACGCCACTCGTATGTGATGGCGGAGGTGCCGGTGGCGCGAGCGGTCAGCGCGACGGTGGCGCCGGGGTTTACCTCCGTGGACTTGGGTTGGAGCGTGATACCGAGCGGGATCGCGTCGCCGTTGAGACGGATGAGGCGCTGCGCGGCGGTGCCATTGTAGTTCAGGAAATCGCCACCGACCCAGATCTTGCCGTCCTCGGCGAGGGCGATGCTGTAAGCGGCACCATCAAACGCGACGCCGGTGGGCCAGGCTTGCTCGAGCGTGCCAGTGAGGTCGAAACGGGCGATGTTGTTGAAGGTGCCGGAGGGCTGGCGAACAAAGCTGAACTGCCCGACGCCAAGGGTGCGCCCATTGCGCTGCAGGGCGAGGTCGTAGAAATTGCCGCTGGTGGTGCCGGGGTAGTCGGTAAAGGTCCATGCGCCGGTAGCAGTGAGACGCACGATGGTGCGGCCGCCCGGCAACGAGCTGCCGGTGACGAACACGCGGCCGTCGGGCTGGATTTTGATCCGAGTGACGGTGGTGTTGTTGACATTGACCTCAGGGGCAAACGTGGTGTCGCGCGTGCCATCGGCATTGAGCCGGATGAGCCGGCTGGCGCCCTGATGGGAAATCGTGCCGCCGGCGATGACCTTGCCGTCGGCGCCGACCTCGACTGCCGTGACCACCAGCGCCGTGCCGCTGACGGGAGCGGCCTGACTGGTGTTCCAACCGCTGTCGAGCGAACCGTCGGGGTTGATGCGCGCGAGGTAGTGGTGGTTGAAGTTGTTGTTAAAGGAAGAGAAGTCACCGCCGAGAATCACATCGCCATCCGGGGCGACCGCCAGGGCGCGGACGCTGGTAAAGCTGGTCGCGCCAGTGCCGAGCGCCGTCATGAACGGCGCGAGGCGCGCGCCGGTGGCGGCATCGAGGGCGGCAAACCCGGAAACGGACGCGCCGCCGCCGATCGTTGAAAACGGGCCGGTGAAGTCGGCGAGGACGTAGAGACGGTTGTCGACGAGACGAAGCTGCAGGACGTAACCGTTGGGCGCGGGCGAGAAATTCGTGTCAACGACGCCAGCGGCGTTGATCTTCACGAGGTAGTTGCGGCCGGTCTGGCCGTTGAAGTTGGTGAACTGGCCGCCGATGTAAGCGCCGCCGTCAGGTAGCGGGAGGATGACGTTGATGCGACCGTTGATTGTGAGGTTGGTCGTCCACGTGTGATCAACGAAGGCGGGGTTGAGGTTGACGATGAGTTGGGCGGGACTGGAGGTGGTCGGGCCGTTGCTGTTGGTCAGGCGCACCCGGTAGGCGCCAACGTGGGTCGGTCCGGCATTGGTGATCGTGAGCGTCGCAGTGGCGGTTCCGCTGATGCCGGCGCCGTCGCTGAGATCGGTGCCATTAAAAGTCCAACGGTAGGTCGCGGCGGGCGTCGAGTTCGCGACGACCGTGAACGTGGCCGTGGTCCCTTGGCCGACGGTCTGGGTCTGCGGTGGAGTGACGATGAACGGAGGATTGTCGTCGTCGGTGATGGCGATGGTCGCGGTGGTGGTGGCGAGGGACGCCTCACCGGTGAGCGACGCGGGGTTGAGCTTGAATTCGAAATTCTCGAGCGCCTCGCCGATGCTGTCATTGGTAATCGGAATGGTGACGGTGCGGTCGGTGACATCGCCGGCGGCCCAACTTAGTGTGCCGCTGGCAGCGGTGAAATCGCCGCTGTCGGTCGCGGTGCCGTTGCCGGTGGTATAACCGATGGAGACGGCGCCGGGCGCGGGCGCGAAACGCTTGACGGTGACTATGAGACTGCCGGCATTTTCGATGACGCCATAGCTGACTGCCGCGAGGCCGAGAACCGTCGGGCCGGCTTCGAGCAGCGCGAGGCGATTTCGGGCCACACCGCGAAAGCTGCTGAAATTGCCCCCGATGAAAAGACGCTGGTCGGGCAGGACGGTAACCGTGCTGACCGAGTTCAGGTTGGTGACGCCGCCAGCGACCTTGAAGGTCGGGTCGAGCGTGCCGTCGAGGTTGAGGCGGGCAATGCCGGCAATGGCGGTGGTCTTGTAAGTGGTGAATTGGCCCCAGACGAGAATGCGACCGTTGAGGTAACGGACGCCGGCGGGATTGTAGACGAAGGCCGTGGTAAAATCATACGAAGTGTCGAGGGCGCCGTCGGCCTTGAGCACGGCGATCCCGCGGCAGGTCGTGCCGTTGATGGTGGCGAAGCTGCCAATGAGGACGATGCGCCCGTCGGGCAAAATATCCCAATCCGTGGGCGCGCCGCCCGTGATGGTGGGCGGCGTGAAGGACGCGTCGGCGGCGCCGGCATTGGTGAGCAGGCGGAAATTATAGCTCGAGCTGTTGGTGGTGTAGGCGACGAATATCTTGCCGTCGGCCCGCTCCTTGACCCGGTAGATGGCGGACGTGCCGCTAAGGGCCAGCGTGGTGAAGCTGGCGTCGAGGGTGCCGTTGGCCCCGCTGAGCGTGTAACGCTTGAGGCCCTGCGCGCCGGCATGGCCGATGTAGAGTTTGTTACCGGCGCCGAGGGCCATGGTATTGACGACCTGGGTGAGGCTGAGGTTGGCCGCGGTGTCGAGCGTGCCATCGGCATTGATGTGGGCGAAGTAGTTGCGCGCCGTGCTGTTGACCGTGGTGAACGAACCCGCGGCAAACATGGAGCCGTCCGGCAGCGGGATCAGGCTGTAAACCGCGTTATTGAAGGTCGGCGCAAACGTGGGGTCGACGACACCGGCCGAGGTGAGGCGGACAATGCCGTTGCTGCCCGCCGTGAGGAGGTTGCCCGCAGGATCCAGGCCGGAAGCAAGAATAGAGGTGAGCGCATGCGTGGGGTTGAAGGCATTCACCAGGGCGCCAGCGGGGATCACCACGTTAAGCGTGGCGGAGTTGGAGTTGGTCGCGCCGTTGCTGTTGGTGACGACCGCGCGATAAATGCCGGCGTGAGTCGCGGGATTGGCCGTGCTGATGGTGTAGCTGGGACTGGTCGCGCCAGGAATGTCGGCGAAGCCACTGCCGGAATCGAACTGCCATTTCACCGTGGCTGCGATCGCGCTGTCGAAGGCGACGACGAAGGTTAACGTTTCGCCCTGGTCGACATTGCCACCGCCGGGGTGAACCAAAATAGTCGGCGCCGAATCGTCATCGCGGATGAATAGCGCGGAGAGTTGACGGGAGAGTGTGGCACCGCCGGTAGGCGAGCTGAGGAGCAATGCGGCGATCTCGGTGGATTCCGCCAGCGCGTCGTTGGTGACCGGGACGGTGATGGTTTTGATGCCGCCTTCGCCCGCAGCCCAGGAAAGGGTTCCCGCCGTGTCGGTGTAGTCGGACGTGCCGGCCGACGTGGGCGACATGCTGAAGTTGACGCTGACCGCGCCCGTGAGACCGGCGTGGCGCACGACCGAGATGGTCGCGGTGCCGGCGTTTTCGTTGACGACGAAGCCGGGGCCGGTGAAACCGAGTTTGCCCGGGCCGGTCGCAAAATCGCCTTCGAAGCGCGTGAGATTGTTCGCCGGGAGATTCGGATCGGTCACGCGTTCAAACCAGCCGCCGGCGACGATGCGCCCGTCGGCTTGCTGAGCGAGGGAGTAAAAGTGGGTCACGTAGCCGTCATTGCGCGTTTTATAGGGCTGCGGGGCGAAATCGGGATCGATCGTGCCGTCGAGGTTAAGGATGCCGATGGACGCGCGGGTTTGTCCGCCGAGCGAAGTGAAAATACCGCTGGCGATGATGCGGCCGTCGAGGGAGAGGCGCAGGTCCATCACGTCACCGTTACCACCGGCATCCTGCTGGAAGTCCGAGGCGATGGAGCCATTGGCGGTCAAGCACGCGTAATTGCGAATCCCCGAGATGCCCTGCAGGGCAAAGCTACCGCTAATGACTACGCGGCCGTCGGCCAGCGGCAGGACCGCGGCGATGCTGCCGTAATCGTTGCCCCACGCCGGCGCGAAGGAGAAATCGCGTGCGCCCTCCGCAAAATAGCGGCGAAGGAGTGGCTCGTTGCGGGAAGTCGCAGGATTAAACTCCGTGCCGGCGACGTAGATGCGGCCGTTGGCATCAACGGCGATGCGACGCACCTGGGCGTTGGTGGTGAGGCCCGCGGAGGTGAAAGTCGTGTCGAGCGAACCGTCGGCGTTGAGCCGGGCAAAGTTAAGATAGCCGCCCTGACCGTTGACGGTTGTGAAGCCGCCGCCGATGAGGACCTTGGTGCCCTGCTTCGCGGACGTGAGCACGTAGCGGGAGGTGCCGCCGACCGCGCTGAACGCGAAAGTGGTATTGAGGGTGCCATCGGCGTTGAGCTTGAGGAAGCCGCCGCGATTCGTGCCGTTGTAGCTGGTGAACGTGCCGCCGACGAAGAAGGAGCCGTCCGGCTCGACGAGCAGCGTGTTGACCTCGGTCTGGCCGGAAGTGACGGTGAGACCGGCGCCACCGGAGTTGAACGTGGCGTCGAGCGTGCCGTCGACGTTGAGGCGCTTGAGAGAGTTGAGCGCGCCGGCTCCGTTGTATTTGGAGACGTTGCCACCCGCGATGATCTTGCCGTCAGGCTGGAGAGCGACGGCGTTAACCGCGCCAGTGCCGTCGAGGTGGGTGTGATTCGGGTAGTTGTTCGGGGTAAGGCCGGCGCCGATGCCAGTGAGGAAGGCCGTGTCGAGATCACCGGGCGCGGCGGAGGCGATTGCAGCAGTCAGTGAAAGGATGGCGACGGAGAGACCGGGCAGTTTCATGCAAAGGCAATTCTAGTGCACAAACGCCAAACCCGGAATACGCACAGGTGCGTAGCTTAAGCAGTTATGACACCGCGAGCCACCCCGCGGCGGATTCCGAAAAGACAATGCACGCGGGACAAAATTATCGCTTGCACTCGGCCGCTTCTCCCTGCTTTTTCGCACCCTCACGCAGGCATAGCTCAACTGGATAGAGCGCCAGACTACGAATCTGGAGGTTTGGGGTTCGACTCCCTATGCCTGCACCAATTTTCAGAAGCCCGCTAACCACCCTAGGTAGCGGGCTTCGTCGTTTTCAGCGGATTTCCACAGCTGTTTAGCCGTTCACATGCGACGCAGCCAGCGCCCTGCCCTACCCTAATTCGTTCAAACCGGCTCAGCGCGGCGCCAGTCGATCAGCTCGAGCTGCAACAATTTGCGGCCGTTGTAGTGATTCCACGTGATCTCGACGGCGAAATCGAGCGGCACGCCCGTGGGCGGGAGGCGATCGGCCATTTTCCAGGCGACGCCATGCAGGCGACGGCCGCCGCCAGCTTCGAAATTGAAGCGGAAATGCAGGCCCTTGAATGACTCTGGCGTTGAGCGCAGCACGACGCCGCGCACGCCAAAGACCGGCTCGGGATTGCCCTGGCCGAAGGGATGCAGTTCCTCGAGTTCCTCCATGAGCCGCTCGTTGATTTCCGCCGCGGGAAGCCAGGCGGCGATGGTGAGCTTGGACTCGGCGATATCGTTGCCCGCGTGCCGGCGCACGGCCTCGGCAAAGCTCACGCGAAATTCGTTCAGCTGTTTCTTATTGAGGGCAACACCCACCGCCATCGGATGGCCGCCCCAACTTGTGAGATGACTGCTGCACGCGCCGAGCACCTCGACGAGGTTGACGCCGTCCACACTGCGACCGGAGCCCTTGGCGAACTCGCCTTCGTTGCCCAGCACCACGCAAGGACGGTTGTATTTCCGGGTCACGCGGCCGGCGACGACACCAACCACGCCGGGATGCCAGCTCTCGCTGAACAGCACGATGCCCTGATGCGCGGCAAATTCGCCCTCGATCTGGCGCTCGGCGTCCTCGGTGATCTGGCGTTCGATGTCCTGGCGTTCGCGATTGAAGCTATCGAGCTGGCGGGCGGTCTCGGCGCAAAACTGCTCGTCGTCACTCAGCAGCAACTCGACCGACAGCGCGGCATCCGCGAGCCGGCCGCTGGCATTGATGCGCGGGCCGAGGCGGAAGGAAATATCCACCGGCATGATGGGCTGGCCGCGCCGCACGCCGGCAATTTCCATAAGCGCACGCAGGCCGGGACGCTGCGTCTCCTGCAACATGCGCAGCCCGTGCTTGGCGATGATGCGGTTCTCGCCAATGAGCGGCACGAGGTCGGCAATCGTCCCCAACGCCACGAGGTCGAGGTGGCTGCTCAACTTCATGTTGAGCGCGACGGGATCGTTCTCGGCGCGCAGCAGTTTCAGCAGGCCGTGCGCCAGCTTGAAAACGAGCCCGACCGTGCAGAGGTTGCGCCAGCCGGCATCGGCTCCGGTATCGTCGGCGCAGACGTGCGGGTTGATCAGCAGTCCGCGGACGAGCGTCTGTTCCTTGGAGCGATGGTGATCGATCACGATGACGTCGACGCCCTGCTCCACGAGGTAATCGACCTCGGCGATGGAATTGGTGCCGCAATCGAGCGCGATGAACAGATTCGGCCGGCCGTGCTCCAGCGCCCGGTCGATCGCGCTGCGCGAAAGGCCGTAGCCATCCTCCGAGCGGCGCGGCACGACGAAACGCGGCTGCAGCCCGAAGCGACGCAGCACGCTCACCAGCAGCGCGGTGCTGCTGACGCCGTCCACGTCGTAGTCGCCGAGCACGACGATGTCCTCGCGGCCGCTGATCGCCTGGCGCAGCCGTTGCGCCG
Source organism: uncultured Opitutaceae bacterium (assembly GCA_964525935.1). Lineage (GTDB taxonomy): Bacteria > Verrucomicrobiota > Verrucomicrobiia > Opitutales > Opitutaceae > UBA2377. The sequence continues at coordinate 173,505 of CAZGJZ010000008.1, forward strand.
CGGTCTCGAGGTTGCGCAGCAGGAATGGATCGCCCAGCCCGGCGAGGGCGGGCTTGAGGAACTGCGCCGCCGGCCCGGGCGCGCCGAGGCCGTTGCGGAGCAAGAGCTCCGCCAGCACGCGGTTTACTCCCGCCTGCTGACTGAGCGCCTCGACCTCATCGGCCGGAAGCGGCTTATAGGTCCAGCGCATCGGCGCAGTTTATGGATGAACTGACGTTACTCCGATGCTTTGCTGGAACCCGTCCACTCGTATTTCGGGGCCACGTCCGCGTGCGCCTCGACGTGTTTCCGGTCGCCCTTGTGCCACCAGTAGAAAACCTGGGAGGCGATAAAGATGGCCGAGAACGTGGAGGTGACGATACCGACGAGGAACGTGAACGAGATGTCCTTGAGCACGCCGCCACCGAACATGAAGAGCGCCAGCGCCGCGAGGAACGTGGTGGACGCCGTCATGATCGTGCGGGCGAACACCTTGTTGATCGCGAGGTTGATCACGTCGCGCAGGGTGCCGGTCGGGTTGAGTTTCAGCTCTTCGCGGATACGGTCAAAGACGACGACCGTCTCATTGATGGAGTAGCCGGCGATACAAAGGAGCGCCGCGACCATGGGCGCCGAGAACTGGTGGCCAAAGAGCACGAAGATACCGATGGTCATCAGGATATCGTGGAGCGTGGAAAACATGGCGCCGACGCCGAAGCCGAACTCAAAGCGGAAGGCGATATAGAGCAGAATGACCAGCATGGAGGCCGCGATGGCCTTGAGCGCATTCCACTGAATTTCCTTGCCGATCGAGGCACCGACGTGGCTGCTGCCAGTTTTTTCAGCGCCGGCGTTGGGGAACGCCTTTTGCAGCGCGGCAAAAACCGTGTCACCCTTGCCCTCGGGCGTCGTGATGTTGAGTGTGCCCTGGCCGCCGCCGCTGCCACCGATGGCGTCGGCGGAAGTGACGTTGATGTCAGTCACGCCGACACTCTTGGCCGCCTCGCGGATCTGCGCGATACCGGGCTCCTGCTTGAACTGAACGCTAATGAAATCACCGCCGGCAAAGTCGATGTTGTAGATGTCCTTGCCCTTGTGAATGACGACGCCGAGGCCGAGCAGCACCACGATCCACGAGCCGATGAAGGCGGGTTTGCCGTATTTGACGAAGTCCACGTTGATGTTCTTCAGCAGGTGGCGCATGGTGAATTTCTTCAACCAGCCAGCCTCGATGAGCATTTCCATGACCATGTGGGCCGTGATGAGCACGGAGAACAGGGTCGCGAGCACGCCGATGAGGAGCGTGAAGCCGAAGCCCTTGATCGGGCCGGTGCCGAGCCAGATCATGATACCGCAGATGATGAGCTGCACCAAATGCGCGTCCATGATGGTTGTGAGCGCCTTGTCGAAACCGCTCTGATTGGCGGTGGCGAGGCCCTTGCCCATGGCGAGTTCTTCACGCATGCGCTCGTAGATCAGGATGTTCGCGTCGACCGCCATACCGATGGTGAGCACGATACCGGCGAGACCGGGCAACGTCATCGTCGCACCAAAGCTGGCCATCGCGCCGAAGATGATGACGAGATTGACCGCGAGCGACGCAACGGCGACGAAACCGCCTGTCGTGTAGAACGTGATCATGAACGCCGCCACGGCCGCGGTGCCGATGATGGCGGCCTTCACACCGCTGGAGATCGCATCGGTGGCCAGCGTCGGACCGACTTCATACTGCTCCTTGACGATGAGCGGCAGGTCGAGCGGGTTGTTCAGGACGTTGGCGAGGCCCATGGCTTCGCGGTCGCTGAAGCTGCCGGAGATCTGGGCGCTCTCGCTGTCGATCTCTTCGCGCACGGTCGGCGCGGAGTAGAGTTTGCCGTCGAGGACGATGGCGAGACGGCCCAGGCGGCCGGATTGCTTGCCTTGGTCGGCGATCTCGCGGGTGACTTCGGCGAAACGCTGGCGGCCTTCCTTGGTAAACTGGAGGATGACCTCGGGTTTGCCATACATGTCGGGCCGGGCGTAGGAATTCGAAATCGACTCGCCGGTCATCAGCGGGATGCGCTTGACGTAAACTTCCTCGACCGAGGCCTCGCCGCGCTGGCCTTCATAATCGAGGGTCATCAGCTCGTAACCGGTCGGCACTTCAGCCGACGTTTGCGGGGTAAGCGTGGGATGCACGACGCGGAAATCGAGCCGCGCAGGCTTCTTCACGGCGTCGAGCACCTCGGGGTTGTCCTTGGTGTTCACGCTGGGCAGCTGCACTTCGATGCGGTTTTCACCAATCGAGCGAACAACCGGCTCCGCCACGCCGAAAGCGTCGATGCGGTGGTGGATGATCTCGATGGCCTTCGCCAATTTCTCTTTGCGGCCCTCGACGGAGTCGGCCTTGGCGGCCTTTTCGTCAACTTCGAGCGTGAAGCCCACGCCGCCTTGAAGATCGAGACCGAGCGCGAGCGCGCGGCGCGAGCGGCGGAGCAGTTCGTTCAGGAGGATGTCGTTGCGCTTTTCGATGTTGCGCAGTTTGTCCTCGAGACGGATGCCCGGGAAATACTGCGAGTAGTCGATCTTGCGCTCACGGCCGATCTGCTTGAGTGCCACGAACGCGCTGCTCGCCTGACCGGCTTTGTGGCGGGCGGCGGCTTCATCAACGAATTTGGCGAATTCCGCCGGCTTGGCCGAGGCTTCCGCCCGGGCGTATTCCGAGAAATCCTGGTCTTTCAGGGGCAGAAGCTCCGCGACGGCCCAGCCGACGATGGCGAGGCTGAGCAGGATCTTCCAGAGGTTGCGTCTAAGCATGGGTATGTTGGGTTTGTTTAAAATGGTAGGGCCGGAGCCGCCCGCAGGCAGTCCGGCGCGGGGTCGGGATGGGGAGCGCGGAAAAGTTACTTCTTCGCCTCGCCGTCCTTGCGGACGACGGCGTGCACGAAACCCTTGCCGACCTCAATCTTGGTGTCGTCAGCCACGCGGACGACGAAACGGTCGTCTTTCACATTGGTGATCTGGCCATAGATGCCACCGGTCGTCACGATCTCGTCACCGGATTGCAACGCAGCGAGCATCTTCTCGTGCTCCTTCTGCTTCTTGCGCTGCGGGGCGATCATGAGGAAATACATCGCGGCAAACATCAGACCGAAAAACAGCAGGGTCGGCAACGGACTGCCGCCTTGGGCGGGGGCGGCTTGGGCGAGAAAAAGGGCGGAGTCGGTCATGAGGGACATTTTCGTCATTGCGTGTTGGTTGATTTGAAAAAAGAAAACATGCATCTAACTGATTCCGCTCCAGCGAACGCAAGCCATAACTCCCTCCCCTCCCTCGTTGAAAAACAAATCCACCGCCGCCTGGTCGGCTGCCAAGTCTGAAGAGCATTACGGGTTCAAGCGCTGGGGCTCCGGCCACTTCGCCGTCGATCCCGAGGGCTGCGTCAACGTCCAGCCACGCGCCGACGGCCGCAGCATCCGGGTGCTCGACGTGGTGCACGAGGCGCTCGAGATGGGCCTCAAGGCACCGATGGTCATCCGTTTCCAGGATCTGTTGCGCCACCGCGTCACCCAGATCAACGAACTCTTCCGCAAGGCCATCAAGGAGGAAGGCTACAAGGGCGAATACCGCGGCGTGTTCCCGATCAAGGTCAACCAGCTCCGCGAAGTGGTCGACGAGATCGTCGCCGCCGGCAAGGACTTCAACTACGGCCTCGAGGCCGGTTCGAAACCCGAGCTCATGATCGCCCTCGCCATGCATGAAGGCGCCCAACGCCTCATCATCTGCAACGGCTACAAGGACCACGACTACATCCGCCTCGCCCTCCTCGGCCGCAAGCTCGGCAAGAAAATCATCATCGTCGTCGAACAACTCGCCGAGCTCGACGACATCATCCGCATCTCCGCCGAGACCGGCGTGAAGCCGATGATCGGTTTCCGCGCCAAGTTGCAGACCCGCGGCGAAGGCAAGTGGGCCATGTCCACCGGCGACAACGCCAAGTTCGGCCTCAACACCGCCGAAATCCTCTTCGCCTGCGAAAAGCTCAAGGCTGAGAAGCTCACGTCCGCGCTGAAGCTGGTGCATTTCCACATCGGCTCCCAGGTGCCGAACATCATCACGATCAAGAACGCCGTCATCGAGGCCTCCCGCTTCTACTGCCAGTTGTCGAAGATGGGCTTCCCGATGGGCTACTTGGACGTCGGTGGCGGCCTCGGCATCGACTATGATGGCTCCCGCACCAACTACGAGTCCTCGATGAACTACTCGATGGAGGAATACGCCCGCGATGTCGTGTTCAACGTCCGCGAGATCTGCACCGCCTCCGGCGTGCCCGTGCCCGATATCGTCAGCGAGTCCGGCCGTGCCATCGTCGCCCCGCACTCATTGCTCGTCGTCGAGGTTTTTGAGCGCATCAACAAGCGCGAGTCCCTCGGTCACCAGCACCAGCCCAAGGTGAAGCACAAGGTCGTCACCGACCTCGAGGTCATGTTGAAAAACAAGACCAAGCTCGGCCGCCTCGAGCGGTTCCACGACGCCATCCAGAAAAAGGAAGAGGCCTTCTCGCTCTTCAATCTCGGCTACCTCGACCTCGAAAACCGCGCCGCCGCCGAGTCGCTCTTCTGGCAAATTTGCGAGCAGATCGCCAAGGAAGCCGCCAAGACCGGCTACCAGCCCGAGGAGCTGCACGACCTCAACAAACTCCTCGCCGACCAATACGTCTGCAATTTCTCCGTCTTCCAATCGCTCCTCGATCACTGGGCGTTGAAGCAGCTCTTCCCGGTTGCCCCGCTGCACCGCCTCAAGGAAGAACCCACCGTCAACGCCATCCTCGTGGACATCACGTGCGATTCCGACGGCAAGATATCCTCGTTCATCGATCTCGAGGACGACACCAAGGACTACCTCCGCCTGCATCCGCTGAACAACAAGCCCTACTACCTTGGCGTGTTTCTCACCGGCGCGTATCAGGACATCATGGGCGATCTGCACAATCTCTTCGGCCGCGTAAATGAAGTGCACGTCTTCCTCGAAGACGACGAGCCCAACGGTTTCTACATTGAGGAAGCCCTCGCCGGTTCGCGCGTGTCCGACGTCATCGAAGGCGTGCAATACCAGTGGGAAGAACTCTGCCGCCGCATCAAGCAGCAGATCGACCACGCCACGCGCAAGGACCTCATCAAACCGCGCGAAGGCGTGCGCCTGGTGGAGTTCTACGAGTCCCAGATGCTCGCCAAGACTTACCTCAACATCGAGCGCAACAACGGGAAAAAGAAGAAGGCCTAGTCCGCTCCGGCTTGCGGACGTCGTGACGTAATCCCACCCACCCCGACCGCGGCGCGCATCTCCGCGACCTGGCGTTTGCCCAGTTTCGGAAAACCCAGGCCCCTCGCCACCCCGCGCCCGCTTGCGGCGGGCGTGCGAGGAAGTTCTCGCATCGTCAACGTGGCCTGCGATCGTCTTCTGTCTTGTGACCAGCGCCGCGAGATCGACGGCTTAAAATTCTACAAATCAGCTTAACAGATTCCTCAGCTTCATCCGTCTTACGTTCGTCATGCTCACGCGCTTTCCCCGTTTTGCTTCATTACTAACCGCAGTTCTCCTGCTCACTGGTTGCGTCACCGAGACCAGCCTGCCCGAGGAAGACCTCTATACTCCCCCCGCCGCGAGCAATGAGGTCGCCACCATCATGGGCAGCTACCAGGAGGATTCCGGCCTGTTCGCCGCCAAGCACACCGGCTTCGTGCTCATGGTGGATCACAAGTTCGTCAGAAACGCCCAGGAAAACTGGAATCAACCCCTGCGCCTCACCCCCGGCGTCCATGAGATCGCGTGCGAATACCGCCAGTCCGTCTTCAAGGCCCGCACCACCTTCAAACTCGAGGTTCAGGCCGGCGTTAATTACGCGATCCGCATTGCCCCGGGCACGGAAGGCGAAGCCGAGCAGCGCTATTGCGATTTCTCGATCATCAATACGGCCACCGGCAAGCCGGTCACCGCAATCAAGCACACGAACGTTTCCGAAAACTCGAACCGCTCCAATTTCCGTCCGTTGGACTAAGAATTCAGTTCCGCGCTGTTTTAGTAGTGCGGGTCTCCGGCCCGCACTTTTTGCGTCTACGTTTCGGCTCCCGTTTTAACGCCACTCGTGCCGGGGATAGCGCCGCGAGAGTTCCGCCTTCACCTTGGGGTATTGGTCGCGCCAGAAATTGCTCAAATCATCCGTCACCTGAATCGGACGGTGATTCGGCGCCAGCACTTCGATTTTCACCGGCACCCGCCCGTGGCCGAGCGTGAAAGTGGAGTTCACCCCGTAAAGCTCCTGGATGCGCGCGCTCAGGATCGGCGGACCTTCCTTGGCGTAGATCAGCCTGGCCTTGCGCCCGTTGGCCATCGTCAGTCGCTCCGGCAGGTAATCATCCATCACCGCGAGTTGCTCCGCCGTGAGCCAGTCCTTCAGCACCGGCATGACAGGCTTCTCCTTCACGTCACGGGCACTCAATTCACCGTAGCAAATCTGTTCGATCAGCGTCGCACGATCGCCGTCGGTGATCGGGTTGACCTCCAGTTCGGGAAACCATTCCGCCATGCGGTTCACGCGCACCACCCATTGCTCGACCGCCTCGTCCCAGGCTTCGAGTTTGATGCGCCCCGCGACCACTTCCCTCGTCAACAACGCCGCGGCCTCGTTGAGCGGGGCGTCGTCGCTGCTCGCCTTGGCCTCCAACACGAGATCACGGAACTTCCGTTCACGACGCGAAACCACGCGCTTCATCGCCTCGTCGTAAACCACGCCGCACACTTCGCGGTAGTCGTCCGGAAAAATCTCCTTCAGCCACGCTTCCTCCACCGCCGTGGCCAGGGTGAGCAACGTCTGCACCTCGCCATCACCGCGCCCGATTTCGCTGATCTCTGCCGCCACCAGCAGCGTCGATTTCTGGATCGCACTCTCCCGCGCCAATACGCCACGCCGGCCGTGCACCAGTTCGCAACGCAGCGTGCCGGCATCGAGGCGTTTCCCGAGCTGATCGGAAAAACCCGCCAGCACGCACTTGCGCACCGCGACGCCATCGACGCGTTTTTCGGCGATATCCAGCCCTTCCTTCTCGGCGATCTTCAGGAACTGCTCGAACAACGGTCCGACCTGCCGCGCGCCTTGCGCGTGGATGCCCAGCCGGCGGCAGGCCTCCATCGCGTAGTTCGCCTTGTCGGCATAACGCCACGCGCGCATCAACAGGAAGAAATCGCTCTCATGCTCCTCGCCGAGGAGCTCTTCGCGCATCTCGTCGGTGCGCTTGTCCACGCCCCGCAACAGGAAATTCCGTCCCTGCGTCAGCGCCGCCATCAACGCCACCGGCCGCACGCAGCCGCGTTCCTGGGCTGCGAGAAACATGCGCGCATAGCGCGGATGCACCGGAAACCGCAGCATCTTGCGGCCCACTTCCGTGATCGCCTTGTTGGCGCCGCCCAGCGCGCCCAAGTCCGCCAACAAAGTTTCCGCGCGCTCCAGCGCCTTCGTCTCCGGCTTTTCGAGCCACGGAAAGCCCGCGACATCATCAATGCCGCTCGCCTTGAGCGTGAGCACGACCTCCGCGAGATCCAGCCGCTTTACCTCAGGCAATTCCTGGCGGGCCCGTTGCGCATGGTCGCGCTCCGTCCAGAGTCGCACGCAAATACCCGGCGCCGTGCGGCCTGCCCGGCCCGCCCGCTGGTCCGCGCTTGCGACCGAGATTTTCTCGATGAGCAGCGTGTTGATGCCGCGGTGCGGGTCGAACCGCGCCACACGTGCCAACCCGCAATCCACGACCACCGTCACGCCATCAATGGTCAGCGAAGTCTCAGCGACGTTGGTCGACACGATGATCTTGCGCGTCTCGTATTTCGCCACCGCGCGGTCTTGCTGGTCAGGCGGCAACTCGCCGTGCAGCGGAAAACACACAAACCCTCGCAGCGCATGCGAGCCCTGCACTTCCTGCACCGTGCGGCTGATCTCATACGCCCCGGGCATGAATACGAGCATGTCACCCTTCGTCACGGCCGCGACGCGTTCGCACTCGCGCGCCGCCACGCTCCACACCGGCTCAGCCTCAAAATCCACCGCCTTTGGCTGATATTCGACACTCACCGGAAATGTCCGCCCCTGCGAAGTCAGCACCTCGCACGGTGCGAGGTAGTCCTTCAACACGGCGGTATCCAAGGTCGCCGACATCACCACGATCTTCAGGTCCGGCCGCACTGTGCGCTGAATTTGCAACGCCCGCGCCAGCGAGATGTCGCCGTAGAGATGTCGCTCGTGAAACTCATCGAACACCAGCGCACTCACGCCACGCAGCGTCGCATCAAACGACATCTGCCGCAGCAAAATCCCCTCCGTTACAAAGCGGATGCGCGTCTTTGCGCTCACGCGTGACTCCAGCCTGATCTGGTAGCCCACGATGTCACCGAGCGTCGTGCCGACCTCCTCCGCGACACGCTTTGCCAGCAATCGCGCCGCCAGCCGCCGCGGTTGCAGCACCACGACTTCGCCGCCATCCACGAACCCGTGACGCAGCAGCATCTGCGGGAGCTGGGTCGATTTGCCCGAACCCGTCGGCGCCTGCACGATCAGCCGCCCGCCCGCCCGCAAAGCGGCGACGATGCTCGGCTCAAGCTCATAGATAGGCAGCTCGCGTGGTGACATGAAGACTGCAAACTCAGCCAACCACCCCAGCCAAGCGCAAGGTTAACGCAGGCCGCGAATAGCTGCCCGCCCCGCCGCCGGGATTGACGGCCTCGATTTCGTGCGACCTTATCACGGGCTATTTCATGAGCGATACCCCTCGCGCAACCGGCCTCGTCCGCATCCTGCTGCCCGTCCTCCTCTTCGCGCTCGTTAGCCCGTCCTCGTTTGGCGCTGGATCCATCGCCGCTCAACTGACAACGGCGCAAAAACAGCAGCTGCAGGAAGAAGCCCGCATGGTCGTGGACCTGCTGCAGAATCATCACCGCTCCGGTCGCACCTTCCGCGAGATCGAAAACAAGGAAATGGTCACGCGTTTCATCGAGGAGCTCGACCCGGACGCAGACTATTTCACGACCGACGACATCGCTTTTATCCATCGCCGGTTCGATCGCACCCTGAAGTCCGTTTATCTCTTTCGCGGCGATCTTCAGCCCGCCTTTGAAATCTTCGACCTCTTTGCCGAACGTTTCCGCACTCGCCTCGGCTGGATTCAATCGCGGCTTGAGCAGGACTTCGATCTCACCGTCGAGGATACCTACACTGACGATCCCAAGCCTCAGCCCTCCGCTCCTGGCGCTGCCACCGAGCTTCGCTGGGAACGCCGGCTAAAAAACGATCTCCTCCGCGAACTGATTGCCGGCCGCTCGCTGCCCGAGGCTCGTGAGGCCGTTAACAAAAACCATGTCAAAACCGGCAGGGATGTCGCGGCCGTCGATGCCTTCGTCGTGCGCGAACGATTCTTTGATGCCATTATCCGTTCCTTCGATCCGCACAGCGGTTATTTCTCCGCCGACTCGGCGCGTGAATTCGCCGTCGACATGGAAAACGCGGTGACCGGCCTCGGACTCGATCTCCGGAAAGAGGCCGGCGCTTGCGTCGTGTCCGCGTTGCAACCTGGTGGCCCGGCCGACCTGCACTCCGATATCGCGCCCGGCGATATTCTGCTCGCCGTGGCCGAAGGCGATGGACCGTGGATCGACGCTGCCGCGGCGCGCCTGCGCGAAATCGTCGCTCTTATCCGTGGCGCCATTGGTGCCAAAGTGCGCCTCGCTTACTCTCCCGCAGGCACGACAGATCGGATCGAAATCACTTTGGAACGGACCCGCATCATCCTGGGGGGAGACCGTGTGCACGGCGCAATCAGTGATGTGCCCGACTCTGCGGGCCGCATCCGCCATATCGGCTGGGTGACCTTACCCAACTTTTACACCGGCGGCACCGGCACCGAAAAGAGCAGTGCGGCCGCCGATCTGCGCGAACTGATCGACCGCATGGTCGGCGCCGGCATCGAGGGTCTCGTCCTCGATCTGCGCGCAAACCCTGGTGGTGCGCTCACCGAAGCCGTCGCCATCAGCCAGTTGTTTTTGCCCCACGGACTCGTCATGCTCAGCCGTGGTCTCGACGTGAAAATCACCGAACACGCGCTCAAGCCCGAGCCGGTGGTCTACGGCGGTCCACTTGTCGTGCTCACCTCGCCCCAGAGCGCCTCGGCTAGCGAGATTTTCTCCGGCGCGATGAAATTCCACCGGCGCGCGATCATCGTCGGCGCCGCCGCCACCTTCGGCAAAGGAACCTCGCAGGCCTATATCGCACTCGGCCAGTTGCCCGGCCGTAATTCCACCAACGCCCGCGATTGGGGCACCTTGCGGCTGACTACCGAGCAATTCTACGTGCCGAGCGGCCAGTCCGTGCAGCAAACCGGCATCGCCTCCGACATCGTGCTGCCAGAGGCCGATCTGCCTGGTTTTAAACGTGAGGTCGAACTGCCTCACGCCCTGCCCGCGGAGACCATCGCCTCCACCGCTGTGCCCGCCATCACTGCCACGCGAGCCGCCGTCACCGATCCCTTGCGCCAACATCTCCGGCAGCGTGCGACGCAGGATTTTGAAACCATGCCCGAATGGGATCTCTGGCGCCGCGAGCGCGGTTACGCCAAGGCGGAGTTTGCCCGCCGCACCTCGCGTCCACTGCAACTCGCCGCCCGCCAACGCGAATGGGCCACCCGCCTCGGTGAGTTTCAGGTCAACCAGCGTCTGCGCCGCACCCTCGACCCCGTCAGCGCCTATCCCACGCAACCATTCGAAATCCCCCTCGTGCAGGCCATCCTCGACCAGCACGAAACGAAATTACGCGCCCTGCGTGAGCCCGGCACCAACGAACCTGTCCTCCACCAATTGCACCGCGGCGCCTTCTATGTTGCGACCGACCAGGGTCACCTCCGCGCCATCCGGCTCAATGCTATCGAACCCATCACCTACTATGGCGACACCGCAACGCTCGCCGCCGCTTTCACCGCCGCGACCAGCCACCCGCTCACCGCGGCGCAAACTCACGAAATCCTCCAGGCCATCGAGCTCCTCGATCCCCGCACCGAATCTGCGTTGCTCGCCACCATCGGTCGTATCACCGGCGGCAACCTCGACGGCGCCCTCGTCCGTCGCGGCACCGAAGCCTTGCTCCGCCGAATGAGCGAACTCGACGACGATTGGTCCCGCACGCGCCCCTCGCTCGACGTGCCCCTGCGTGAAGCCCTCCGCCTGACCGCCGCCTGGGCCGAATCGCTCACACCCCCACCAGCCCCGCCTTCGCCAGTTCCTTGATCCCCCCTCGCTTCCTCATGCGCACCCCACCCGCACTCCGCCCCGCCGCTTGGCTCCGTCGCATCCTGCTGCTCAATCTCACAGGGATCATCGCACTGACGCCTGCCACTTTTGCCGCTCCCGACACGCTCAAGGATTCCGATCAGGACGAGATCAACGCGGCCTCAGCCGAAGCCAAACCCGATCCCCTGGCCGGACAATTCTGGGCCGCCGTCAAACTTCTACAAAGTCGCCAACCCGCTGACAACACCGCGGGCCGGCTCGCGCTCGACGCCCTTGCCGCCCGCGAATACCCCCACGCACAATACCTGCTCGGCACCTGCCTGCTCTCCGGTTCATCCGGCTACAAAAAAGACGCGCGCAAAGCCGCCAATCAGATCCGCCTCGCCGCCGAGCGTGGCAACGCTTTCGCCATGGTCAGCCTCGCCGGCTGTTATGTGAGCGGCACCGGCCTCGGTAAAGATGAAGCCAAGGCCCTGCCCCTGCTCACGGCCGCTCTCGAGCCCACCGCCAACTACAGCCAACCCGCCAGGCCCGAGCCGGCCGCTGACGACCCCGCCCCCACCAGCACCATCGCCGGCGTGATGGGCAACGACCCCGTCAGCGAAACGCAGGCCGCGGCGCACCTGCTGTTGGGCCAGATCCTCGGTCGGAAAAACGAAATCGCGAAAGCCCAGGAGCATTTCGTCGCCGCCGCCACCGCCGGGGTTGACGGTCGCAGCGGCAACTACGCCGCCGCGGTGCAGGCCGCCCTCAACTACGCCTTCGGGCAAGGTGTCCCGCGCGATCTCGCCAAGGCCAATGCCATGCTCGACCAGAGCCGAAAGCTCACCGCCCGCTACGGCGTCACCCTCATCCACAACTACGCCAACTTGAAAATGGTCGACGAGTTCGCCGTCGCCGATCTCGAGCAAAACGTTTCGGAAGCCGGCGACAACCTGCAGAACGCGCTGCAAATGCAGATCGCCAACTTGCTGGCCGACCGGAAGTCAAAGGACTACAATCCCGCCGAAGCCGCCAAATGGTATGAACTCGCCGCCGCCAACGGCCAGGCTTGGGCCATGCTTGAACTGGCGTTCATCCACGTGCGCGGCGATCTCGGTCAGGCCGATCCCGCGAAAGCCTTCGCGTGGTTCGAAAAAGCCGGCAGCGGCGATCAGCCGAAGCATTACCTTGGGGCCGCCAACCTCGCCATCTGTTACGCCAATGGCTACGGCACCCCGCGTGACCCCGCGAAGGCCGAGGCCCTCTTCAAGCGCCACCGCAACACCGAGTTTATCTGTTATCTCGGCAGCATCGGTGAGTGCCCGCGTGAACCCATGAGCTACGCGCAAGTGCTCAAGTTCACCGAAGAACGGGCCGGGAAAAAAGACCCCGCCGCCCAATATTTCCTCGGCCTCCGCTACGCCTATGGCCAGGGGTTGGCCGTCGACAAAAAGAAGGCCGAGCGCTGGTTCAAAAAATCCGCCGAAGCCAACCATGGCGGCGCGCTCTGCCAGCTTGGCCTGTCAGTCGAATTTGGCCCGCCCTCCCCGGATGAGAAGGCTTATAAAAAACGACTCGCTACGGCGGCTGAATTCTATCGCAAGGGCGGTCTCGCCGGCAATGTCGATGCCATGGCCAATTACGCGGCGATGCTGGCCGACGGTCGCGGCGTGCCAAAGGATACGGCCCAAGCCGAGGCGTATTACTTGAACTGCCTCGCACTGGACCCCAACCACGGCCGGGCGCATAACAATTTGGCATCCCTCTACACCGATAAACTGATCAAGGCCCTCGCTGCCCGGGACGACAAAGCCGCCGAACCGCTCCGCGCCCTGATGTTACAACATCTGGAAGCCTCGCTCGCTCAGAAATTCGCCTATGCAGCGAACAACCTTGGCAAAATCTACTACGACGGAAAATTAGTGCAGCAGGATTACGGCAAAGCTTACGCCTATTTTGAGCAGGCCATCGAACTCGGCCTACCCCTGGTTCACTTTAGCTTGGGTTTTATGCACGAGGTGGGTCAGGGCATGCCAGTAACCTACACTGAAGCGGCCTACCACTACCGCCTTGCCGCTCTCGAGGGCCATGAGGAATCGCTCCGACGGTTGATCCACTTTTACCTGACTGGCCGCGGGGTTGCCCTCGACCTCGATCGCGCAGTCTTCTGGCTGCAATTGAAGGTGCAGCGGGGTGACATGGATGCCATTCGCACCATGTGCGATGTCCTATTCCTGAAAGGAGATTATGCCACGCTCATCCCCATTCTCCGTCGTATCCTCGATGAAGTTCGTGACCGCCGACTCGAGGGCTACGCCTACTATCGCATGAGCCTTTGCTACGCCGAGGGTTTGGGCGTCAAAGCCAACGCCAGACGCGCGGCCACCTACACCCAAAAAGCCATTGAATTTGGCAACGCCGACGCGATTTTCGATCTCGGCGAAAAATCCCTCGCCGCCGGAAAGATTCCGGACGCCCTCAACTATATCAACGAAGCGTCCCGCGTTTCGACGCGTGCCATGTTCAAACTCGGGCAAATGTATTTGACGGGCGAAAACGTGCCGCAGAATCGCGCCAAAGGCTTGGCGCTAATCAAGCAAGCCGCCCAAGTAAATGGCCCTGGCGCCTTCCCGTTTATCGCCAATGTATCCTTTCCCAGAAAGGCAGCCGCCCTGCCCCTCGCTCAAGCCCTTTACTTTCTCGCCAACCTGACCGACGGCAACGAGCCCGACGCACCTGCGCTTGAGGAAGCCATCGATTACACGCAGCAGGCCGAAAACCTCGGTTACGCCAAAGCCGCTGCACTGCGCGAAAAACTTGAACAGCGCCGCCCAAAACCCGACTCCGCCCCCGAAGAAACCACCCGCCCCCGCACCTCTTGAGCCATCTTTACGACCGCTCCGACGAGGTCCTGCCACTCTCATGTCATTTTCCCAAAAACTTACTCCCCCATTTCTGCGCCGGATTCTACTTGCTGGCACTTTTTCTCTCGCCCCGCTTCTCGCTTACGCGAGCGACCCTGTCGGGAAAGGTGAAGATGCGGATGATACCGATGAGATCATCGCCAATCCCACCGCCTCGAAATCCAACCCCCTGACGGAAAAATTCTGGGCCGCCGTCAAACTCCTGCAAAGCCGGCAACCGGCCGACGTCGCCTCTGGCCGCGCCGCCTTGGACGCGCTCGCTGCACAAGAATATCCGCACGCCCAATATCTCCTCGGCACCTGCCTGCTTTCAGGCTCTTACGGCTATAAAAAGGACTCCGGGAAAGCCGCTAACTACATCCGCCTCGCCGCCGAACGCGGCAACGCCTTCGCCATCGTCAGCCTCGGTGGCTGTTATGCGAGCGGCACCGGTGTCCGCAAGGACGAGGCAAAAGCCGCCACCTGGCTCGCGGCCGCTCTCGCTCCCTCCGCCGACTATAGCCAACCCGCGCCGCCCGCTTCGCCCGACCCCGGCGTCGCGTCCTCCGGCAGCAACGTGGCCGGCGCCCTCGGCTCCGATCCCGTCAACGAAGCCAAGGCCTCGGCCCATTTTCTCCTCGGCCAGATCCTCGGTCGGAAAAAATCCTTCGCTGAGGCTCACGAGCACATGGTCGCCGCCGCCACCGCCGGCGTAGCAAGCCGTAGCGGGATCTACCCCGCAGCCGTCCAGGCTGCTCTCAACTTCGCTTTCGGCCAGGGCACGGCCCGCGACCTCGCCAAGGCCAACGCCATGCTCGACCTGAGCCGCAAGCTCACCGCCCGCCTCGGCGTCAAACTCGTGCACAATTACGCCAATCTCAAAATCATCGACGAATTCGCCGTGGCCGACCTTGAGGAAAGCGTCGACGAAGCCGGCAACGCCGTGCAGCGCGCACTGCAGATGCATATCGCCAACGTGCTCGCGAACAAGAAATCGAAGGATTACAACCCCGCCGAAGCCGTCAAATGGTATGACCTCGCCGCCACCAACAACCAGGCCTGGGCCATGGTCGAACTGGCCTTCATCCACGTCCGCGGCGACCTCGGAAAACCCGACCCCGCGCAGGCCTTCGCCTGGTTTGAAAAAGCCGGCAGCGGCGAAACGCCCAAGCACTACCTCGCCGCGGCCAACCTCGCCATTTGCTATGCCAACGGCTACGGCACCCCGCGCGACACCGCCAAGGCCGAGGCCCTGTTCAAGCAGCACCGGGACGTCGAATTTGTCTGTTATCTCGGCAGTATCGGCGAGTGCCCCCGCGCCCCCGTCAACTACGACCAGATGTTCAAGCTCTTGGAACAACGGGCCAAAAAGAAGGACCCGCAGGCGCAATATTTCCTCGGTATGAGCTATGCCCGCGGCGACAATGGCACGGTCGACTACGACAAGGCTGTCTCCTACTTCAAGAAAGCCGCGGCCAGCAATCACGGCGGCGCCCTGTGCGAACTCGGCGTCATTGCCGAATATGCGCCCATCCTGATCGGCCGCCCGGCCGGGCCCGAGCCGCTCGAACAAGCCTACGATTACTACCGCCGAGGCAGCCTCGCCGGCAACGTGCAGGCCATGGCCAACTGCGCCAACATGCTGGCGACTGGCACCGGTGTGCGCGCTGATCCCGAGCAAGCCGAGCGGCTTTATCTCAAATGCTTGGAACTGAATCCGCGCCACGCCCAGGCGCACAACAACCTGGCCGGGCTCTACGCCACCAAGCTCGCCAACGCCGTCGAGGACAAGGATGTCGAAGCCGCCGAGCGCTTCAAAACTTTGGCGTTCGAACATCTCGAAGCCGCTCTCGCCGGAAAATACGCCTACGCCGCCCGCACACTCGGCCGCATCTATTTCGACGGCACCCTCGCACCCCGTGATTACGCCAAGGCCTATGGCTATTTTGAGCAAGCCGTGGAGTTCGGCCAGCCGGAGGCTCACTTCGACCTCGGTGTCATCCATCACCACGGCTTGGGCGTGCCCGTAACCTACACCGAAGCCGCGTATCACTACCGCCTCGCCGCGCTCGAAGGCAATGACGAGGCCCTCCGCCGGCTGATCAATTTTTACCTCACCGGCCGCGGCGTTTCCCTCGACCTCGACCGCGCCATCTTCTGGCTTAATTTGAAACTCGACCGCGGCGACCTCGAGGTGCTGCCGGCCATCGGCGACATCCTCTACAAGAAAGGCGACTACGCCACCCTCATTCCGATCCTCCGTCGCATGATCAAACTGGATGCCAAGCCCAAGCTCGCCGGCTACGCTTATTACCGCCTGGGCCTGTGCTACACCCACGGCCTGGGGGTAAAGGCCAACCTCAAGCGCGCCGCCACCTATGCCAGCGAGGCCGTCAAACGGGGCAACGGCGAAGCACTCTTCGAGACCGCCGAAAAACAATTCGCCGCGGGCAACACCGCCGCCGGTCTTGAAAGCCTGAAATTCGCCGCCACTTCCTCAAAGCGCGCCATGTTCAAGCTCGGCCAATGGTATTTCCGCGGGGAAAACCTGCCGCAGGACAAGGACCAGGGACTGGACCTCATCAAAAACGCCGCGCTCAACAACGACACCAATGCCCTTTATTTCCTTGCCGAGCTCACCCTCCAGCAGGAGCCCGGCGCGCCAACCCTCGATCAAGCGATCGAACTGGCCGAACAGGCGGAAAAAATTGGCCACAGCAAAGCTGCCGCCTTGCTCGAAAAACTCGAACAACGACGCAAGGAACTCGATTCCTCCCCTGAGGAATCCTCCCGCGCCCGCTCCTCGTAGTGGACCGTTCGCGTCGCCCCGTTGTGAATAACCAGTGAGCCAGACTGCTCCCAAGTTATTCACCGCTTTGCGCGGTGCAGCGAATGTGAAGAACAACGCCTTTTCTTTCCGCCCGCACCTTTTCAATCTCAACTCGTTCCTTGATAGAACAGCCGCAGCACAGTGACCTGAAACGGTTTGTTGTGAGCACGGCTGGGATAATCCCGGGCGACCGGGGAAAGGGGGGTGGCAGCTGGTGCCGCTCTCCCCTCTCGTGCGGCAACGTGCGATGCAGGCAGATATCACCAGTTCCTCTGGACGGTGTCGTGACCGTTCCAGTCTAGCACGAAATAGGAGCTGAGCGGCGAGGCGCGATTAGAAACCGCGACCGAGTCGAGTCAGGCCGGCGGCAAGTTTCGAACCACCGGCCGACGCAGTTACCCAGAGGGTTACGGTTGCTACTGCGCAGATCAGAACGCAGTCGCGATTCCCGGCGGGACGACCCCGCCAAAAGGCCCGGCTGTGCAAACCGCGGGGCGCGCAAGGGAATCACGGCCGCGGGGAGTGAGCGGGCCAGGCAAAGCCCGTCAACCTCCTCATAGGGCGGGGCGAAAAACGCCTCACCCTGCTGCAAATCGAACGCAACCTGAGAGCTAAGAGGTCAGACCCGTAACGCAGGGCCAACGGCCGGCTAACCGCCGGCGCCGTCCCTGCGGTCACGGTGCCGACGCGCAGAAATCGACGGATTGCAGGCGTGTCTGCACCCCGTCCGGCGAGTGGTTTCCGGCAGGAAACGACCGAACCGGGCGTAGAGGCCTCACTCGAAAGATCCCAGCCGGCAACGACCGGGACGGTCCCGCTATGAGACCGAGATCAACGCATGCCGTGTTGAGTAGCGTCGGGGAGCACACAACCCGCGAAAGCGAGGGTGCCAAATGTTGTGCCGCAGGGAAAGAGCGCGTGGCGAACGCCCACCCCCACTTTGAACCCGGGACCGCAAGGTCCCGGGTTCTTTGTTTTTCCAAAGGTCCGCTTGCTCCCCGCCACCGCCCCCGCTTCCCTCGCCGTGATGTCCACCCCTCATCTCCTCTGGCCGCAAGGCGCGCCCGGCGCCCTCGGCAACCGTCCCGTCGATATCCCCGCCCTCACACCTTTTTATCCCGTTCCCGCCAAACGCACCGGCGCCAGCATGATCGTCTTTCCCGGCGGCGGTTACTATTTTCTCTATCCGCCCGAGGGCGAAGGTTACGCCCGCTGGCTCGCCGGCCAAGGCATCACCGCCTACGTGCTCAACTACCGCGTCGGTCCCGACGGCTACCGCCATCCCGCCATGCTGCACGACGCCGCCCGCGCCGTGCGCCTCGCCCGCCACCTCGCGCGCAACACCCCAGGTCTCGACCCCGCGCGCATCGGGGTCATCGGCTCCTCTGCCGGCGGCCATCTTGGCGCCACCATCATGACAAAATGGGACGCCGGCCAGCCCGGCGCCGCCGATCCCATCGAACGCGAAAGCTCGCGGCCCGACGCCGGCATTCTCTGCTACCCCGTCATCACGCTGCAGGAGCCGCACGCGCACCTCGGCTCGCGCGATAATCTCCTGGGTTTGAACGCTCCACCCGCACTCGCCGCCGAACTCTCAGCCGATCTCCACGTCACGCCGCAAACTCCGCCCGCGTTTCTCTGGCACACGGTCGCCGATGCCACCGTGCCTGTGGAAAACTCCCTCCTCTTCGCCGCCGCCCTGCGCCGCGCCGGTGTGTCCTTCGCGCTCAGCATCTACGCCAACGGCGAACATGGTCTCGGCCTCGGCACTCCGGAAAAACCCGCCCCGCCGTGGACCGCCGACTGCCTCCACTGGCTGCGCGAACAGAAATTCGTGCGGTAACGCAATCAGCCGCCAAGGCTGCCCGTCGTGTTGACCACGACCGTCCCCGCGATGCGGTCCTCCACCGTTTGGCGATTCGGCTCCCACAGCAGTTTGAGAAAGCCGATCATCCCCATCGCGATACCAGCAATGTAGCCGCCATGGCGGATAAAGGCATCGAAGAACGTGAGCGCACTGCCGTTGATCTTCACGGCCTGCGTGCGCAGTAGAAATTTCCCCAACGTGCGTCCCTGCCAGAGCCCGGCCAGCAGCGTGAAATAAATCCCCGACCAGCCAAAGGTGACGCCCAGCGCCCCGCTCAGCGCCCGCGCGCGGTGTAGCCACGATACCCCCGCGGCTTGCTGCTCGGCATATTCCTGCTTCAGGGCGTCCACTTGGTCCTGCAATTCCTCCGTCGCCCTGCGCAGGTCGGCATAGGACGCATTCGCAGGCACGAACACGGTCTCCTTCAACGCCGCACTCGGCGCCTGCCCGGTCAGTGCCTCAAGGCGCAACCCCGACGAGCGCAGCAACGAGCTGTGACCGATCGCCAGCACCGCCAACCCGATCACGCCCACCCCCAACCCGCGGCAAATCCACCGAAACACCTTTAACGCCAGCGGCGCCTGCGAGTTATTCCCCAGGAGCACGATCAGCAGTGCCCCGGTGCCAAGTGCCAAAAACGGTTTCGCGAGCAGCGAGAGCAGCCCCACGACCACCACATCCACCGCCATGGCCGCGAACCGCCGCCACGGTTCAGCCAGTGGTCGGCCCAAAACAGCCGGAGCCACCGCAAGTGCCTCTGGGGCAACCATGCGTCCGATGGGTTTGGCCGGGCCGGGGGACTCGGAAGACATGCCGCTAGGGAGCCCATCGGCCGCGGCGGCGCAAGTTCCTTCCTTGCCACGCTCCACCGTTCCCCTCCCACCTCGATTTACTAGGACACGACCTCACTGCCTTCGGCCTTGCATTCCGGCAACCCGCTCTGCACTTTCTTCCTCTTTTTCAACCGCCAGAACGCTCCGCGCCATGAACCAGACCATCCGTAACATCGCCATTATTGCCCACGTCGACCATGGGAAAACCACCCTCGTTGACCAGTTGCTCAAGGAGGGTGGTGTATATCGAGCCAACCAGCAGGTCACAGAGCGCGCCATGGATTCCATGGACCTCGAAAGGGAAAAGGGCATCACCATCAAGGCCAAGAACACGTCCGTTCACTGGCAGGGTAAGATCGTCAACATTCTCGACACCCCCGGCCACGCCGACTTCGGCGGCGAAGTCGAACGTGCCCTCCGCATGGTCGACGGCGTGCTCCTCGTCATCGACGCCTACGACGGCCCCCAGGCCCAGACTCGTTTCGTGCTCCGCAAGGCCCTCGCCCACGGCCTCAAGGTCGTCATCGTCATCAACAAGATCGACCGCGACAACGCCGAGCCCGCCAAGATGTATGACAAGGTGCTCGAGCTCCTCATGGAGCTCAACGCCAACGACGAGCAGTTCGACGCTCCCGTCGTCTATGGTTCCGGCCGCGACGGCTACATGATGTATAAGCTAGGCGACGAGAAGAAGGACATGACGCCTCTCTTCCAGACCATCGTTGACCACATCCCGCCGCCATTCGCCAAGCCCGCGGACCCGTTCCACATGCTCGTCTCCAACATCGATTGGAGCGACTACGTCGGCCGTATCGCCGTCGGCAAGATCCTCGGCGGCACCGCCAAGGTCGGCGATCCCGTCTTCGTCATCCGCCACGCCGACCACAAGCGCATCCGCGCCAAGATCACCAAGGTCTTCGAGTTCACCGGCCTCGGCCAGCGCGAGGTCGAGTCCGCCGTCGCCGGCAACATTGTCGGTATCTCCGGTTTTGAAGACGTCGACATCGGCGACACCCTCCACGCCGAGGAAGCCGGCCACGCCCTCCCCTTCACCCAGATCGACCCGCCCACCCTCGAGATGCAGTTCTGCGTCAACGACGGCCCGCTCGTCGGTCAGGAAGGCAAGCTCGTCACCTCGCGCCAACTCCGCGAGCGCCTGATGCGCGAGTTGAAGACCAACGTCTCGATCCACATCGAAGACTCCGACAAAGCCGGCATCTTCAACGTCCGCGCCCGCGGCGCCATGCAGGTGGCCGTCCTCGTTGAGACCATGCGTCGCGAAGGTTTCGAGCTCCTCGTCTCCCGCCCGACCGTGATCGAGAAGATCGTCGATGGCCAGCGCCAGGAGCCCTACGAGACCGTCTGGGTCGAAGTTCCCGACGAGTGCGTCGGCTCCGTCATGCAGAACCTTGCCAACCGCAAGGGCCAGCTGACCAACATGGAGAAGCTCCCGCACTCCACGATGATCGAGGCCACCATCACCACGCGCGGTCTCATCGGCATGGAAATCGACGTCGTCAACGCCACCTCCGGCCGCGGCGTTACCTCGCACTTGTTCAAGGAATACGGCCCCTACGCCGGCGAAGTCCTCACCCGCATCACCGGCACGCTCATCGCGACCGAGGCGGGCGAGACCACGACCTACGCCCTCCTCATGGTGCAGGAACGCGGCAAGCTCTTCGTCGGTCCCGGCGAACAGGTTTACGAAGGCATGATCGTCGGCGAAAATCCCCGCAACGAAGACATCGCCTGTAACGCCGTCCGCGAAAAAGCCCTGACGAACTTCCGCTCGCAAGGCTCCGGTGTCGCCACCGGTCTCACGCCTGCCGCGAAGCTCTCGCTCGAGCGCTCCATCGAATACATCGCCGCTGACGAACTCCTCGAGGTCACCCCGAAGAGCCTGCGTCTCCGCAAGCGCATTCTGAACAACGGTGCCCGCCAGAAGGCCGCCAAGGCCGGCAAGTAATAGTTCAGCCGTTCTGCCTCTCCTCAGCCCGCCCCGCAGCAATGCGCGGCGGGCTTTTCTTTTCGGAAGTCGGGCGAGGTCTCAGCCCCGCCCCAACAGGGCCTCGCCGGCTTACTCCTCCCGCGTCTCGCGCTCGATCTCCTCGGCTTTTTTCAAGCCATGGGCGCTCGAGTGGCCCGTGAACTTCACGCACAGCCGGTCGATCAGGATATAAAAGATCGGAATCACGAACAGCGTCATGCCCGTCGCGATCGTCAGGCCGCCCACCACGACGATACCCATGGGATTGCGCGTCTCGGCACCGGCGCCGCTCGCAAAGGCAATCGGCACCGCACCCAGCACGGTCGCAATCGAGGTCATCAGAATCGGCCGGAACCGCAGCGTCGCCGACTCAAAAGCCGCGTCAAACGCACTGCGCCCCTCAATCTGGAGCTGGTTCGCAAATTCGACAATCAGGATGCCGTTCTTCGCCACGAGGCCGATCAGCATGATGAGGCCGAATCGCGAAAACAGGTTGTCCGTCATCGCCACGCCCCAATAACGCGTTGCATAGAGCACCAGCACTCCACCCGCGAGGGCCAGGCCTACGCCCGTGAAAATGGTCACCGGGTGAATCCACGATTCGAACTGCGCCGCGAGGATCAGGAACGTAAACACCAGCGCCAGCGCAAAGAGCATGTAGGTATCGCTGCCGCTCTCGACGAATTCACGGGTCTCGCCATCCCAGGCAAAAGTGTAGCCCGTGGGTAAAATCGCGCGCACGCGCTCCTCGAGGAAGGATACGCCATCGCCGACCGTCGTGCCCGTGGACAGCTGCGCCGACACCGTGACCGAGCGCAGCCGGTTCGTGTGCGGAAAGTTTTCCGGCACCGTGCTCTCGGAGGTGGTCACGAGGTTGCTGAGTTGCACGAGGTGTCCATCGGTGGATTTCACATAAAGCCGGGCGAGATCCTGTGGCGTCCGCCGGTTGAAATCCTCGACCTGCACATAAACATCATACTGCTGGTTGCCGCGCTGGAATTGCGTCACCCGCCGGCCGCCGAGCATGCTTTCCATCGTGGTCGCAATGCTCGCGATGGGCACGCGAAGGTCGGCCGCCTTGGCGCGGTCGATGCGCACATTGAGCTGCGGCTTGGTCGGCGATGGATCCACGCGCGGCAGGAGAAACAGCGGGCTCTTGCGCATTTCCGTCTGCACCTGTTCGCCCAGCTTCTGGAGCTGGCCAAAATCGCTGCCGAGCAACACCAGCTCGATGCCACCGCCGCCACCGCCACGGCCACGCCCGCCGCCGCGGAAGGGACGCGCCGGCGCCGCGAAGGCCTGGCCACCCGTCACTTCGTTTTGGAATTTTTTGCGCATCTCGGCCACGATGTCCTGCGTGGTTCGGCTGCGTTCTTCCCAAGGCTTGAGCGTCGCAAAGATGAAGGCGCTGCCCCCGTCGCCGGTGCGGTGGAACGTCCGGTCCATCTCCGGCACCGCCAGCACCATTTTCTCCATCTCATAGGAATACACCCGGGTGTATTCCGGCGTGGATCCAACCGGCGGGATGAAATTCGCCGTGAACACGCCACGGTCCTCGATCGGCGTCAGCTCCCGGGAAAGTTTCGTGTAGACGAAGCCGCCGAGCACGCAGAACGCCAGCGAGGCCCCCAGGATCACCCCCGGCAGGCGCAGCGCGCCGCGCAGGGACTTTTCGTAGCGACCGTTGAGCCACACGAAAAAGGGTTCGGTCTTGTTATAAAACCAGCCGTGCACCGCATGGCCATCGACCCGCTTGGCCCGCAGCATGCGCGAGCACATCATCGGCGTGAGCGTCAGTGCCACGAACGCCGAAACCAGCACCGACACCGCCAGCGTGACACCAAACTCGAAAAACAACCGCCCGGTCTGGCCGCTCTGGAAAGCCACCGGCAAAAACACCGCAACCAGCGTCAAGGTTGTCGCAATGACCGCAAACGCCACCTGGCGCGCACCGTGAACCGCGGCGTGGATCGGTGCCTCCCCTTCCTCGATGCGGCGGTAGATATTTTCCAACATCACGATCGCATCATCGACCACCAGGCCGACCGCCAGCACCAGCGCCAGCAGTGTCAGGACGTTGATCGAGAAACCCATCCACGACATGATGGCGAACGAGCCGATCAGTGAGACCGGGATGGCGATCAGCGGAATGAGCGTCGCCCGCCAGTCGCGCAGAAAGAGGAAGATCATCAAAATAACCAGGATCGCCGCTTCCCAAAGCGTCTTGTAAACTTCCCGGACCGAGCGGTCGACGAACACACTGGTGTCGTAGCCCACGAGCACATCGATACCTTCCGGCAAATCAGCCCGCAAGACCGGCAGGAGCGCCTGCACCCGCTCCGCCACGTCCAGCAGGTTGGATTGCGACTGGCGCAGAATCTGGACACCCACCGTCTGCTTGCCCTTGAAATAAGTTTCACTGCGGTAGTCTTCCGCGCCGAGCTCGACGCGGCCGACATCGGAAAATTTCACCTGGTAGTCACCGCGCGTCGCGAGCACGAGCTGCTCGTAATCCTGCGGCTCCGACATGTTGCCCTGCATGCGCACGGGAAACTCGCGCGAATCCGACTCAATGCGCCCGCTGGGGATATCGACGTTTTGCTGCCGCAAAGCGCTCTCCACGTCCGACACCGTGAGATTATAGGCTGCCAGCCGGTCGCTATCGACCCACAGGCGCATCGCGTAACGCTTGCCGCGGATATTGACCGCACCCACGCCGGGAATCGCCTGCAATCGCTGCAACGCGATGCGCTCGACGATCTCCGTAATTTCCAGACGCGAGTAGCGCTCGGAGGTGAAAGCGAGCGACATGATCGGACTGGCGTCGGCCTCGGTCTTCGAGACGCGAACATTGTCCACCTCGGGAGGCAGCCGCCCTTGCGCCCGGGAAACGCGGTCGCGCACGTCGTTGGCCGCTTCATCGATATTCCGGCTGAGGCTGAACTCCACGTTGATGCTCGACCGCTCTTCCGCGGAGGTGGAGCGCAGCACGCGGATGCCATCGATCGAGGCGATTTCCTTTTCGAGCGGCTCGGTGACCTTCGATTCGACGACCTCGGCCGAAGCGCCGGGATAGCTGGTCTCAACCGAGATGATGGGCGAATCGATGTTGGGATATTCGCGCACCGGCAGCCGGCCGAAAGACAGCAGGCCGATGAGGACAATCAGGATCGATGCGACGAGGCAGATGACCGGCCGGCGGATGGAGAGATCGGAAAGAATCATGACTTACTCTTCACCGGCGCTGCGAAATTCCGCCCGCTGGGCGCGAGGTTCAAGTTTGGCGCCCGGATACAGGATCAGCGCGCCCACCCCCGCCGCCACGATGCCGCGCTTTTCGTCAAACGCCGCGCCATTCACCGGCGTGATCTCAACGTAGCCCTTGGAACGCAGGCCGGTTTGCACGGGCACAAATTCCGCCTCCGCCCCATCCTTCCCCTCCTTCACTGTAACCAGTTGCGGGCCGCTGGCCGTCGTGAGAATCGCGCCTTCCGGCACGGTCAACACGCCGTGGTGCACTTCGAGAACGATCTCGACGTTGGCGAACATGCCCGGACGGAACGCCGCGGGTGGGCTGGCGAGCAACCCCTTGACCTCACTCGAGCGCGTGTTGCGGTCGATCACCGAACTGACGAAGTAAACCTCACCCGACACGGCACTCTTGGCGTCGAGGTTGCGGGACTTCAGCAAAAACGGCGTGCCCTGATGGAGTTTGCTCAAAAACCGCTCCGGCACCTGAAAGCTGATTTTCATCCGGCTCAAATCGTTGAGCGTCGTGAGCGAAGTATTGGTCGTCACGTAGTCGCCCGGCGAGATCGTGCGCGAACCGACCACGCCATCAAAGGGCGCTTTCAGTTCCGTTTTTTCCAACCGCAGTTTCAGGACCTGCAACTCCGCCTTCGCGGCGGAAAACTCGCTGCGGGCGCGGTCGTATTCAGACTGTGAAATGGTGCGACTCTCGCTCAGGTTTTCGCTGCGGGAGACATTCAACTCGGCGAGCTGGTAGCGCGCTTCCACTTGCGAGTATTGGGCTCGCAGCTCGGCATCGTCGATTTTCATCAGGAGCTGCCCCTTCGTCACTTGCTGGCCCTCCTCAAAATGGATCCCCTCCACGAGACCGTTGATCTCGGTCCGGATTTCCGCCGCCTCATTGGCCTCGAGCGAACCAACCACCGTCAACGACTCGGCCAGGTCACGGCGCTGCACCTGGGTCACCTCGACCGGCTGCCGCTGCGTGACCGCGGGTGCGGTGCCGGCCCCGGACGAGGACTGTTTCGAGCATCCGCTGGCAAACGCCAGACCGGCCAGACAGGTGAGAATCGGAGCAAAGGATCGTGCCATGGGATGAAAGACCGGAACTAAGTGAGCGATTGGGAGGCCGAGCGCAACCTGCGTGCGCAATTGTTGCGAAAAAAAACGGAGCCCGGGCGGGCTCCGCTCGCAGTGAAAAAACGTCCAGCCACTTTAGCTGGTATGTTTCGTGTAAGCGGCCGCATCGAGCAACGCATCCGCCTCGGCGGCATTGGCGAGTTTAAGCCTCAGCATCCAGCCGGCCCCGTAAGGCGCGGAATTCACCGTTTCCGGCGCGCTGTCGAGCGCGGCGTTGACGGCCACGACGGTGCCGGAGACCGGCGAGTAAAGGTCGGAGGCCGCTTTCACCGACTCCACCACGCCAAAGGTCGCACCGGCCGCGAGCGTCGCCCCCACCTTGGGCAACTGCACAAACGTGATATCGCCGAGGGAATTTTGCGCGTAGTCGCTGATCCCAACCAGCGCGCTGCCGTCGCTCTCCAGCTTCAGCCATTCGTGGGATTTTGCGTAACGAAGATCGCCAGGGACGTTGCTCATGAGGATTTTTTTAGTTCCACAAAGGGAGGTTTGACGAGATGCAAATTGAGCTTCGTGCCGCGGATATCGACGGCCAGCGGAGCCGCCAGTGCCGCAGTCGCCACGAGCGCGGAGCCGATGGCCTCGTTGAGTAGCGGCGAGAGCGTGCCGGAAACGACCTTGCCGACCACGGCGCCATCGGGGCCGAGCACCGGCGTGTCCGCGCGCACGATGCGGCGGTCGCCAGTCTTGAAGAACACGATCTTCTGTGCCGAACCTTGGGCTTTCTCCGCTTTCAGCGCCTCGGAGCCGATAAACGCGCCTTTGTCGAATTTCACCACCCAGCCGAGGCCGGCCGTGATCGGAGTGATGTGCTCGGTGATTTCGTGGCCATAGAGCGGAAAGCCCGCCTCGAGCCGCAGGCTGTCGCGCGCACCGAGTCCCGTCAGCTCAAGCCCAAAGGGTCCGCCCGCCGCTACGATCGCTTCATTCAAGCGCACCGTGTCGCCTGCCGCGCAGTAAAGCTCCACGCCATCTTCACCCGTGTAACCCGTGCGGCTGATGAGGCACGGCACACCCGCGACCATGCCGTTGGCGAAATGATAGTATTTGATCTCGCTGAGATTTGCGCTCGTGAGCGTTTGCACCAGTGCGACGGCCTTCGGCCCTTGGATGGCGAGCTGCCCGTAGTCAGCCGACCGATCCGTTACGGTGCACGCAAAACCCTTCGCCTGGTCCTGAATCCACGCGATGTCCTTGGCGATGTTGCCCGCGTTGATGCAAAGCAAATAGTCGTCCGTCCCGCGCATGTAGACCAGCAGGTCATCCACCACGCCACCGTGTGGATAACACATCACCGTGTAGAGGACGCGCCCGGGAAAAAGCTTGGTGCAGTCGTTGGTGACGAGGTGCTGCAAAAACTTCAGCGCCTCCGTTCCTTTCACATCGGCCTCGCCCATGTGGCTCACATCAAACAAACCGCAGCGGGCGCGCACGGCCTTGTGTTCCTCCAGGATGCTGCGGTATTGCACCGGCATTTCCCAGCCAGCGAAGTCCACCAAGCGTCCGCCGTGGGCGGCGTGAAAATCGCGCAACGGGGTCCGCTTGAGTTCGCTCATGCACAAGAGTAGTCGCGCTATCGGCACTCCTCGCAAGGCTCTTTTGGCCATGGTGCGATCGGCGCAGATTGTATTCGCAACTCACGGCCGTCCCATAAACTGGGTTCATGCCGGGCCCGGCCGTTTTCCACCTCCGGCCGACCGATCCTGATGTTTTCCGTCACGACACTTCCCTTCGCCTATTGGGTTCACGACCTGAGCCCGTTCCTCATCCGTTTCACCGACACGTTCGGTCTGCGCTACTACGGCCTCGCCTACATGCTGGGCTTTCTCACGGGCTTCTGGCTGCTCAATCGCTACGCCCGTGCGGGCCGCTCGCGGCTGCCCGCTGCGCAGATCGGTGATTTCATGATGGTGATCATCATCGGCGTGCTGCTCGGGGGCCGGCTGGGGCATTTTCTGCTCTACCAAACCTCAGCGCTGCGCACCGATCCGCTCGCTTTTTTCCGCGTGTGGGAGGGCGGCATGGCCAGCCATGGTGGTTTCATCGGCGTGGGCGTGGCGTTGTGGTGGTTTGGGCGCTCGAGCCGGATCCCGGCCCTGCATCTCAGTGATCTGATCGCCTCCACGACGGCGGTTGGGCTGATGTTCGGTCGTATCGCTAACTTCATCAACGGTGAGCTCTGGGGCAAACCCGCCACGGTCCCGTGGGCGGTGATTTTTTCCAACACCGGCGGCGGACCCGCCCCGCGGCATCCCTCCCAACTCTACGAAGCCTTGCTGGAAGGCGCCCTGTTGCTCGCGCTGGCGCAGTGGCGTTTCTGGCGCACCGATGTCGTGCGCACGCAACCGGGCCGGCTCGCGGGCGAATTTCTGATCGCTTACGCGATCCTGCGCATGATCTGCGAAATTTTCATCGAACCCGACGCCAGCCTCATCTTCGGCCTCAGTCGCGGCACGTTTTACTCGGTATTCATCGTGGCCATCGGCGCGTGGTTTATCACACGCCGGGCCAAGCCGCTCACCGGTTTGAAATGATCACACCACCGTGCCCGCAGGGAGCACGGCGCCCTTCGGCACAACGAGCACGCCATCGCGGATCACCACGGCTCCGTTGGCGTAGCTGCCATCAGCCTTGCCCGCGGCAGTCAGCACGCAACCGGGACCGATGCGGGCGTTTTTGTCGATGATCGCACCCGTGATGCGACACCCCTTGCCGACCCCGAGGTGCGGGCGGCCTTCCGCCACGTTCAGGGCCAGTTGCTCCGTGGTCTCGTAATAGTCCGAACCCATCACAATCACGTCCTCGAGCACGCAGCCTTCTTCGATAAATGAGCGGATGCCAAAGACACAGCGCTTGATCGTTGAATCGGCAATGATCGAACCGTCGCCGATCACCGCATGGTCGATCCGGCAGTTATTCAGCTTGGATGCCGGCAGGTAACGATCCTGCGTGTAAATCGGCGCGCTCGGATCGAAAAAATTAAACGGTGGCAGCGGCTGCGCGAGGGCGAGATTGGCTTCGAAGAAAGCCCGCACGGTCCCGATGTCTTCCCAGTATCCCTCGAAAATATGCGCGAAGAGCTTCTTTTGGCCGAGGAGCCCGGGAATGATTTCCTTGCCGAAATCCGTCATCGTGTTGTCCAGCGCATCGGCCAGCGCCTTGCGGTTGAACACGTAGATACCCATCGACGCCAGGCAGTGCTTCTCGCCGGTCTTCGCCGTGAGCCGCGCCTCGACGGCGGGGCTCAGCGTCAGGCCGTTGATCACCGCGGGGTCCTTCGGTTTTTCGACAAAGCGCGCAATCGAGAGGTCGTCGTTGACCTGCATGAGGCCAAGACCCGCAACCTTGGAAACGGGAAACGGAATCGCCGCGATCGTCACATCCGCACCCGTGGCGATGTGTTGCTCGAAGATCTTGCGGTAATCCATCCGGTAGAGCTGGTCGCCCGAGAGGATGAGCACGAGATCGTGCGGGAATGAGCGAAAGTGGATCAGGTTGCGCCGCACCGCGTCGGCCGTGCCCTGATACCAATCGGACCCCTTCTCAGTCTGCTCAGCCGAGAGAATATCCACGAAGCCGCCGCCAAACGGATCAAAGTGGTAGGTGCTCTGCACATGACGATGGAGCGAGGCGGTCTGAAACTGCGTGAGAATGAAGATCCGGTTGATATCGGAGTTGATGCAGTTGCTGATCGGAATGTCCGCCAGCCGGTATTTGCCCGCGAGTGGCACCGCCGGTTTGCAACGCTCCGTCGTCAAGGGCTGCAACCGGGTTCCCCGGCCACCGCCCATAATCACTGCCAAAGCCTGTTTTTGAGTCGTCATATTGGGTATTCTAAAGCCTTGCTCCAGCTTTGGGGCCGACGGTATTTTCGCCAGTTAAAATTCATAAACTATGTGTGGCATCGTTGGCTATGTAGGTAAACAAAAGGCGGCATCGCTGATCATTGAGGGGCTCAAGCGCCTCGAATATCGGGGCTATGATTCCGCGGGGGTTGCAATTTTCCAAGACGGTCGCTTCGAGGTCGCCAAGAAGGCTGGCCGGGCCATCGAACTCGAAAAGGCCGCCGTCAAACATCGCTTCACCGGCACTCACGGTATCGGTCACACGCGCTGGGCCACCCACGGCGGAGTCACCGACGCCAACGCCCATCCCCACATCAGCAGCGACGGGCAGATCGCCCTCATCCATAACGGCGTCATCGAAAATTTCATCTCGATGAAGAAATTCCTCATTGAGAAGGGCTATACTTTCAAATCCGAGACCGACACCGAGGCGCTCTGTAATCTCATTGCCTACCATTATGCCAAGGAGCCTCTCGTGGCCGGTGAAAGCCGGTTCCTCGAAAGCGTGCGCAAGACGCTCCGCCACGTCGAAGGCACCTACGGCATCGTGGTCATGTGCTTGGACAATCCCGGTGAACTCGTTTCCGCCCGCAAGGGCTCCCCGCTCATCCTCGGCCTCGGCGATGGCGAAAATCTCATCGCCAGCGACGTCGCCGCCATCGTCAGCCGCACACAAAATGTCGTTTACCTCAAAGACGGCGAACTCGCCCACGTCACCGCTGCCAACATTTCCATCACCACCCTCAGCGAGGGCATCGTTGATCCCGTCATCGACAAGGTGACCTGGTCCATCGCCGACGCCGAGCTCAACGGCTACGCGCACTTCATGGAGAAAGAGATTTTTGAGCAACCAACCGCGCTCGAAAACGCCATGCGCGGACGCTTCTCGGAAGACGCCAGCACCGCGCAGTTTGGCGGCCTCAATGTCACTGCGACTGAATTCCGCCAGATCGAGCGCTTCATGTTCTGCGCCTGCGGCACGGCATGGCACGCCTGTCTCGTGACCGAGCATCTCATCGAGCGTTTCGCTCGCGTGCCGGTCGAGGTCGATTACGCCTCGGAGTTTCGTTACCGTAACTCGCCGCTGTTCCGAAACACGCAGTTTTTTGTCATCAGTCAGTCAGGCGAAACCATCGACACCCTCGCCGCCCTGCGCGAGGCCAAGCGCAAAGGCTATCGGGTGCTTGCGATCAACAACGTCGTCGGCTCCAGCATCGCCCGCGAAGCCGATGGCGGCATCTACCAGCATGTCGGGCCCGAAGTTGGCGTCGCATCGACCAAGGCCTTCACCTCGCAACTCCTGCTTGGTGCCATGGTCGCGCTCTACGTCGCGCGCATGCGCGATATGAGTTTCAGCGAAGGCGCCACCTACGTCTCGGCACTCAAAGGCGTGCCCGACCTCGTGCGCCGCGCCCTCGGCCAGGCGGCGCACATCCGCGGCATCGCCGAACGCTACGCCGGCTACAATGACATGCTCTTTCTCGGCCGGCTCTCGCTCTTCCCCATCGCACTCGAAGGCGCGCTCAAGCTGAAGGAAATTTCCTACATTCACGCCGAGGGCTACCCCGCCGCGGAAATGAAACACGGCCCCATCGCCCTCATCAGCGAAAAATGCCCGAGCGTGTTCTTCGTCACCAAAGGCGAGATGTTCGCCAAAGTCGTTTCCTCCATGCAGGAAATCAAGGCGCGCAAGGGCAAGATCATCGCCATCTGCACCGAAGGCCTCGAGTTGCCCGCTGGTCTCGCCGACGAGATCATCCTTATCCCGGACTGCCACGAGGCCGTGCTGCCGATCGTCGCCACCATCCCGGTCCAGCTCCTGAGCTATTACATCGCCGTCGCTCGCGGGTGCGATGTGGACAAGCCACGCAATCTAGCCAAATCCGTCACCGTCGAATAGTTTTCATCTTCTGAAATACCTGCCATGAATCTTCACCCAACGCGCGAAGCGTTCATTCGTCTCAGTGCCCAGGGCAATATTGTGCCGGTTTACACCGACCTCATGGCGGATTTTGAGACCCCGGTTTCCGCTTACGCCAAGCTCAAGGAAGCCGGTCCTTCCTACCTGCTCGAATCCGTCGAGGGCGGCGACACCCTCTCGCGTTACAGCTTCATCGGCTGCCGCCCGCGCAAGATCTTCATTTGCGGTCCCGAGACCACCGAGATTCGCGTGCCCGGCCGCCCCGCCGAGAAAATTCCCACGCCAAGCGACCCGCTCACGCTGATCTCCGATGAGATGAAGCAATTCAAGCCAGTCAGCCTGCCCGGCCTGCCCCGTTTCACCGGCGGCGCCGTCGGGTTCGTCGGCTACGAATACGTCATGCGGGTCGAACCGACCGTGCCCGTGGCTGCCAAGGACGAACTCGGCACCCCGCTGCTCTACTTCATGCTGTCCGACTCGTTGCTGATCTTTGATCGCGCGAAGCAGACGCTGCGCCTGTGCGTCAACGCCCACATTCGCGGCGATGATGCCGGGGCGGCTTATGACGCGGCCGCAGCCGAACTGCACGAATTATACCGCCTGCTCCAGCGGCCCAGCACCCTCGCGCCCGCTCCGCTCGTCGAGCCGGCGAAGATCGCCGTGCCGCCAGGCAACTTCACCCGCGCCCGCTTCGAGCAGTCCGTGCAGGATTCCAAAGAATACATCCGTGCCGGTGATATCATCCAGGTCGTCGGCGCCCAGCGTTTTTCCAAGCCCTTCACCAAGTCCCCGCTCGATCTCTATCGCGCCCTGCGCACGGTGAACCCGTCGCCCTATATGTTTATTTTGGAGGCGGGTGACTTCTCCATCGTGGGTGCCTCACCCGAGGTCCACGTGCGCCTCACGGACGGTCTCGTCGAAATCCGCCCCATCGCCGGAACCCGCAAGCGCGGCGCCACCGCCGCCGAAGACGCCGCCCTCGAGAAGGAGCTGCTCGCCGACGCCAAGGAAAAGGCCGAGCACCTCATGCTGGTCGACCTCGCCCGCAATGACATCGGTCGCGTGTGCGAATTCGGCAGCGTCACGGTCCCCGACTTCATGACCGTCGAGCGCTACTCGCATGTCATGCACATCGTTTCGCAAGTCGAGGGTCGCATCGCTCCCGGCAAGGACGCTTACGACCTCATGCGTGCCACCTTCCCTGCCGGCACCGTGAGCGGCGCCCCCAAGATCCGTGCCATGCAGATCATCTCGCAGATCGAGCAACTTCAGCGCGGGTTTTACGCCGGCGCGCTCGGCTATTTCGGCTACGACGGCAACATGGACACCTGCATCACCCTGCGCACGGCGATGCTGAAGAATGGCCAGGTCTATATCCAAGCTGGCGGCGGCTGGGTCGCCGACTCCGTGCCGGCCGAGGAATATCAGGAGACGATCAACAAAGCCTCCGCCCTCTTCAAAGCCGTCGCGATGGCCGAACAGTTCCCGGCGTAACTCGCCGTGGCTCACCCAGCCCTTTCTATTTGAGGAAGCGAACCATCGCTTCACTGCCCCGAAAGCCGCGGCGTTCGTAGAAGCCCACGCTTTCTTCGGACGGCCAGACTACGATGAATTCCATGTCACTCGACATCGCCCATGCCACGGCGGCATCCATCAGACGGCCACCAATTCCGCCATTCCGCACGTTCTCCTCGACGTAGACATTTGTCATGTAGGCAAAACGGCTCCCAAACTCACCCGGCCGCGGTAGCTTGGGAATAAGCTCAAGATAAAGATTACCTATCAGCCGGTTTTCTGAATCAGCCACCCAGATTTTCCAGCGCTCCGCGCTCAGCGCTTCCGTCACGAACAGTGCAAATTCCTGAATAAACGCTTCACGGGTCTGACGTGCAGCCGCGACTTGATCGGGAGAAAAATCCCACCTCAGCCGTGCCAATTCCAGAATATCACCGGCGTTTGCTTCACGGATAATCATGGTTTCCTTGGCCTGGCATTACCTTGCCGGACTCAAATATCGCAGCAAGAATGTGCGCGACACCGATTCCTGCTGTTTTGCGCCATTTGGCCCACTTTGCGCCCTTATTTTGCGCCACCGTGACGCAGTCAATTTGTGCCATTTCGCTGCTCTACGAGGGTGGAAACCGTAACCGACGTTGGAATGGTTTAGGCTCAAGCAATCTGGAATAATCGTTCGGAACTTCACTCCCACCTAAGAGACTAAAATACAAAGGATTTTCATCATGGCCCTCAAACTCAAGTCCAGCCGTTCCTCCACTGAGTCCGATGAGACCGCCGAGACCGTTGCACCGGTCGCGACGATTGTCCAATACGACTCGCCTCCTTCCTTCCTTGAAAAGGCCGAGCCTGCGGTTGAAGCGCCCATCCCTCATGGTGAACGTAGCAATTTGCAGCTCTACCTCCAGGAGATTGGCAAGACCGCCCTTCTCACCATTGAGGAGGAAATCCAGCTCGCGAAGCGCATCCGGCGTGGCGACAAGGCCGCCCGCGATCACATGATCTCGGCCAACCTGCGTCTCGTCGTAAAGATCGCGATGGACTACAAGGACTTCGGCCTCCCGCTCCTCGACCTTATCAGCGAGGGCAATATCGGCCTCATCAAGGCCGTCGAGCGCTTCGATCCGCGCAAGGGTGGCAAGCTTTCCACCTACGCCGCCTGGTGGATCAAACAGTCCATCAAGCGCGCTCTCGCCAACCAGTCCAAGACCATCCGCCTGCCCGTGCATCTTGTGGACAAGATTTCCAAGATGCGCCGCACCGCCATGAAGCTCACCGAGGAACTCGGCCGTGAGCCCACCGACGAAGAGTTGGCCATGGAGCTGCAGATTCCCACCAGCAAGGTCGCCCACCTCAAGTCGGTGAGTGTGCGTCCCGCGTCCCTCGACGCGCCTGTCGGCGAAGACGGCGACTCCTCGACCTTCGGTGAAATTGTCGGCGACGAAAACGCCGCCAGTCCCTCCGAGAGCCTGCAGGATCGCAATCAGAGCACCGACCTTCACGCGATGATCGACTCCCTTGACGAGCGCGAGGCAGAGATCATCAAGCTGCGCTTCGGTCTCGACGGTCGCGATGAACTCACGCTGGAGGAAGTGGGCAAAAAGTTCCACGTCACCCGTGAACGCATCCGCCAGCTCGAATACCTCGCCATCACGAAAATGCGCAAGGCCATCGCCAAGCACGAGGCCATCCGCACCACGGAGGAAATCGAGGAGGAGGATCGCCTGCGTGAGCGCCACCTCGTCATCCGCGAGTTTGTCGAGAGCAAGACGCGTCAATCCGCCAAGGCCGGTCGAAACTGAGCCATCTCAACCGCCATCCACGAAAGCCGGCCTCACCGCCGGCTTTTTTGTTTGGGCGCTAACACCCGGGCATCGAGGTATTCGGCATCGTGATCACGCAAAATCGCATCGAATACGATCGGCGTGGCCGAAGGCGCCAGTGCCCGCCACGCGTTCAGCCGCTTGAGCTCAGCAGGCAAAAGACTGCGCACTGGTGCGTAGGTATCCCACAAGACACCCGCCGCATCCCGAGCGATACCGGCCGCGAGCCACAAACCGACGCGATCCTTCAGCATGACCGCTGCAGCCGCCGGCTTGTCGCTGCCCTCCAGCAATAACGCCAGCGAGGGCGCCAGTTTCAGATTTGGCGCCGCGACTTTGTCGAGAAACCCCACCGCATTAGCCAGAGTCTTAGGCGGCCTGGCGGCGCCGAGCCGAAGATGCAGCGTGATACCGCGCACCGCCGCTTGCTGGGCGATGTGCTGCACCCCTCGCATCAGCGCGGCCTCCGCTTCCTCAGCTGTTATATTATTCTCCGGCAAACGATGCAGGGAAAAGATCAGATCCTTCGCGCCCAGCAGCTCCAATTTGCCCAGCAACTGTTCGATCACCGCCATGCTGGCCGCGTAATCATCCGGCACGGCATCGATCAGCCGCAGCGTAGGATAAAGATTAAGTCCGGAGCTCAAATCGGCCACGACCTGCAACCCCTGCCGGCGAATCCACCCCGCCTCAGCTCGCAGCACCGCTATTTCCCGATCGTTAAAATACCTCCAATCCACGACGACGCCGTCAAAGTGCTCAAAGAAAGTTGGCCGCGCCAGAAGCTCCTCCTTGATCGATCGTCCGCCGCGCAAGGTCAGCCAGCGCCCCGTCGGTCTTGGCGCTGGCACCAAGGAACGGTCCGCCGCCACCCCACGCTCCGCGACTCGGACAGCAAAGATTCGCATGTCACCACCCGCGATCACTTCAGCGCTGCCAGTGCCCATCGCCGAGCCCGTCAGACTCTCCGGAAGATAACCGACGGCCGTTTTTTCCGTATCATCCAGTGTCAATTCCCGTTGGGCCAAGATCCGGCCGCAGCGCGACACGATCTGAAACGGCGTTGCGCGCCAGCCATTGTTGGCGATGCCCACCACATATTCGCCGCGGGCCTTCCGGCAAGTGACAACACTGAGACCTTCGCCCTCGACCACAAAGAGCTGCTGGGCTGAGAAAATCTCGCCGAGTTTGCGTCGCACCTCCGGCACGAGCACAAACGGCTTGGCCAACGGGCGGTCGACCTCGTTCTTCAACGGGGTTTTCAACGCGACCGGTTTCACGCCGAAGGCACTCGCGAACAAGGTCACGCGTCCGCGGCCGTGGCGAAAATCCGTCGTCGTTTTCACCGTCGTTAGACCCGCGATGCCGCCGGGCAATTTTGCGAGATTACCCGCAGTCAGCACCAAATGACCGCCGGCCTCCACGTATGCTTCGAGTTTATCGCGCAACTCCTGACCACCGCTCAGTTCTCCTGCCACGACCAGCACGGGATAGCGCGCCAGCAACCAGGCAGCCGCATCGCTCAATAAACAGTCCGCGATATCGCCATACGGGGTCGGCACATTGAAGCCCGACTCATCATGAAAATACGAGGAATCCTGATAACCGGGATAGAGCAGATCGATCACCGCGTCGGTCAAGTAGTCGCCCGCCCCGTAAGGCAGATTGCCCCACACGCGATAAACATTGCTCGTGTAAAGATGGCGCGGAAACGACCAACCCGAATGGAAATCCAGCAACAACGCCACGGGCGTATGCATCACACCCGGCTGTCCGTGGGCTTTAACCCAGCGCTGTGCCGCCTGCTGAATGAGGCCGAGCGGCGTGATTTTTCCGGCTTCGATCCAGTTGTTCTCAAACCCGACAAAGACGCTGTTGTAGAGCACGTGCGTGTAGAGCAGGCGCTTCAACAGGCTGAGACTGCTGCCCTTCGTCGGGCCATATTCCTCGTATTCGGTGCGGCCTTCCGTCCCGTAGCTCTTGTAGCCCCAGCGGTTGTAGACCGACGCGTTACCGAACCATGGCACGCCGTATTGCTTTCCCGCCCCACGAATAAAGGCGTAATACACCTGGCTGTTCGGCAACGCCTGCGCCGTCTCGGCACCGATCAGCGTGTATGTGCCCTCCTTGAGAAAATAGTGCCCGAAATTGAGTGAGACGAGCGTCGCGTGACGGTGCCCGAGATCGTCGCCCATCCGCTCGAAGTGGCGTTGGAAATTGAGATACTGCTCGAATCTCCCACCCGATACCGGCGTCAACTGTGCCGCATAGAGACTGATGTAGCGCCCGTCCTGTTCACCAATGTCGGTGCCAAACCAGCGCTCGCCGAGTTTCGCCGACAGCAGGGCGAGTTGCTCGGGCGGAGCCTTGAATTGCGTCCAGTAGCCGCCCGGTCCGGAGCCCGGAACGTAGCCCCAAATGTCGAAAAGATAGAGTCCGCGGCGTTTAATCTCATCGGCCAGCTCGCCGAGATTCTTTGCGAACAGCACGGGATACGATGGCCAGATGATGTCACCCAAGGCGTGAGTGCGGGTGTATAGCTCGATCTCCTCCACCGCGTTGACGATCCGGTCGTCCTTGATCTCGAACGAACGCAGCGCGGTAAAATGTGTGCGACCTTCAAACGTGTCCCACGAGGGCGGCTGCACGGCGCGGCGCCGATAATCGGGATGCTCACGCGGTTCGAGCAGGTGGGAGTAAACGCGAATCGGCTGGGGGCGGCGGGGAGTAGGCATTTGGTGGGGGATGAACTAAAGCCGACGGGATTGACAGTGCCTGTCCGACAGCCGGCAAATAAAAAAGCCGCCCGGATTGCTCCGGGCGGCTTGAAGTCTAAGCGGTCGACGCGAAGGGGCTTATTCCTTCTTGGCGGCCTCGTCGAGGATGTCGCCGAGGTTCATCATGTCGGTGCCAGCGGTGCGGCCGATCGCCTCGTAAGCCGAGGTCTCGGCGGCGAGCTGCTGCTCGGAGTAGTTCGCGGCCTTGATCGAGAGACCGAGACGACGCTCGTCGCGGTCGATCTTGATGACGCGGGCGGTGACCTGCTGGCCGGGCTTGAGCACGTCCTTGATCTTCTCGATGCGCTCCTCGCTGATCTGCGAGATGTGCACGAGGCCGTCGATCCCGTCCTTGAGCTCCACGAAGGCGCCGAAGGAAGTGATCTTGGTGACGGTGCCGGTGACGACATCGCCGATGCGGAAGTGGCTGTCGATGTCGGACCACGGATCGGTCGCGAGCTGCTTCATGCCGAGGCTGATGCGCTGCTGCGAAGGATCCACGTCGAGGACGATGGCGTCCACTTCGTCGCCCTTCTTGAGGACTTCGGACGGGTGGTTGACCTTGCGGGTCCACGACATGTCGGAAACATGCACCATGCCGTCGATACCTTCTTCGAGTTCGATGAAGGCGCCGTAGGTGGTCATGTTGCGCACCTTGCCGCGGACGCGAGCGCCGATCGGGTAGTTGTGGCGGACCATGTCCCACGGGTTCGGCTCGAGTTGGCGGAGGCCGAGCGAGATCTTCTGCTCTTCCTTCTGGATGCCGAGAACGACTGCGTCCAATTCCTGACCGACCTTGAGGAGTTCGGAGGGCTTGGTGATGCGCTTCGTCCAGGACATCTCGGTGATGTGCACGAGGCCTTCGACGCCGGGTTCGATTTCGACGAACGCGCCGTAGGGCACGAGATTGACGACCTTGCCGTGAACCTTGGCGCCGACCGGGAACTTGCGGTCGATTTCGTCCCACGGGTTCTTGGTGGTCTGCTTGAGACCGAGGGAAACGCGCTCTTTGTCGCGGTTCACTTCGATGATCATGACCTGAATCTCTTCACCCTGCTTGAGCATTTCGGAGGGGTGCGAGATGCGGCCCCAGCTCATGTCGGTGATGTGGAGGAGGCCGTCCATGCCGTCGAGATCGATGAACGCACCGAAATCGGTGATGTTCTTGACGATACCCTTGCGGACCTGGCCGGGCTGGATGCTGTCGAGGAGGTTGCGACGCTTGCTGGAGCGCTGTTCCTCGATGAGCTCGCGGCGGGACAGAACGACGTTCTGGCGCTCGACGTTGATCTTGAGGACCTTGAAATCGTAGGTCTGGCCGACGTATTGATCGAGGTTCTTCGGGGGCTGGATGTCGATGTGCGACGCAGGCATGAAAGCGTCGACGCCGATGGAGATGATGAGACCGCCCTTGACCTTGGCCTTGACGCGGCCAGCGGCCACGGAGCCTTCAGGGAACTTGGTGAGGATGTTATCCCAGTTCTTCTTCTGTTCGGCCTTGTCGAAGGACACGATCGGATTGCCGTTCTTGTCTTCGAGCTTCTCGATGAGCACCTCGATCGTGGAGCCGATTTGCAGCTCGCCGATGTCGATGAACTCGGAAGCCGGAACGAGGGCCTCGGACTTGCCGCCGATGTCGACTACGACTTCGTTCTGGCGGATTTCGGTGATAGTGCCCGGGACGATGGCGCCGGCCTTCAGCTTGTCGAAGGACGACTGTGCGAGCAACTCTTGCATTACTGAACTCATATGCGGAAACCGGCGAACAGAAGCCCCGCTCCACAGACTCCAATCCACCGGGATGGCCTTGCGGCCGTTGGTTGATGGTTACACTGACGGGAATAGCCGGAGGGAGCGTCGCGGCGACACCGGCTGAACCAATAACAATGCCGCGAACGGTCAGAATCGCCGCGGCGCCCTACCTGCAGCAAGCAGATTTTCAGGCGATTCGGGGCGTCACGCCCTCAGCAGGGTTAATCCCCAAATAGTCAAAGAGATGCGAGCCTACCAAAGCTCGTGAATCCGGTGCGCGACACGCTCAATCCCCCTCCGCCGCCGGCTTTTTTGCCTGTTCCTGCAAAGCCTGCTCGAGTTGGGCAAAGAACGAATCGTAGAGCCCGTGCTCGCGCAATGC
Source organism: uncultured Opitutaceae bacterium (assembly GCA_964525935.1). GTDB lineage: Bacteria > Verrucomicrobiota > Verrucomicrobiia > Opitutales > Opitutaceae > UBA2377. The sequence goes on from CAZGJZ010000008.1 coordinate 213,591, forward strand.
CCGGTTCGTGGCCCCGGCCTTGAAGTCCGCCTCGCTCTGTTCGTGGATCAGCACCGCGACTTCCGTGTGCCGGTCGCCAAGCCCGCTAAGTTCAACCTTAAGGGTAAACTGCCGCGCCGCGCCATACACATCCGTGTTACGCAAACTGCTTTGCGCCTCCACCCTGCCCTGCGCGAGCTGCGTGCGCGTCAGCGTAAAACTCATGCGTTTGAGCGCGAGCTGTGACGCGAAAAACACGGTCTTCTCATCAACCTCAAACGTGCGGATCTGCGGTGGCACTTTGGCAAACGGGCCGGATCCGCTGGACGATAGCGTGTCGCAGCCAGTCAAGGTTAGCAGTAAACCAAACAGACCCGCGAAGCCGAAGAGGAAACTGGTTTTCATGAAAACAGGTCAGGCAACACCCTGGACTTTACCAGCAAGCGGCTGTTGCTGTGAAATGCAGTGCAGCGTGCCGAGTCCCCAGATCAAATGATAGCAGTCGATCGGAATGATTTCGCGGTCGGGGAAACACGCCGCGATGATCGCATTGGCTTCGGCATCGCGCTTTTTCTGGCGGAAATTCGGCACGAGCACTGCGCCGTTGATGATGAGAAAATTCGCATAGCTCGCCGGCACCGTCTGACCTTGAAACGCGAATGGTTTCGGCATCGGGAGCTCGACGATGTCGAACTTCCTGCCCTGCGGCGTGCGAAACGCCTTCAAGCGCTCGATATTTTCCACAAGAATTCTGTGATTTGGATCACGCTTGTTGCTCTCAACCGCGGTGATGAAGCCATCGGTTTTGTAGAAACGCGTGATGTCATCAATGTGGCCGTCGGTGTCGTCGCCGATGATGCCATCTCCGACCCACAGCACTTGTTTTATCCCGAGATAGTCCTTGAGGTTTTGTTCGATCTGCTCGCGCGCGAGGTGCGGGTTGCGGTTTTTGTTGAGCAGGCACTGTTCGCTCGTGAGGAGCAGGCCACGCCCGTTGACTTCGATCGAACCGCCTTCGAGCACCATGTCGTTCTCAAAGCGACGGAGCTTCAGCTTCGCAGCGATCTTCGGTGGGATCGTATTATCGAGATCGTATGGCGGATATTTCCCGCCCCACGCCGTGTGCACCCAATCAGTCACCGCGATTTCACCAGTGCGATCGTTCTTCACGAAAATCGGTCCGTGATCGCGACACCAGGCATCGTTGGTCGGATGATTATAGAACGTCACCTTCGCCATGTCGGCGCCTGCAGCTGCGCACAAACGCTTCGCTCGCGCGTGCAGAGGAGCGGCGGCATTGATCCGCACTTCCTGAAAGCGACTGATCTGCGCCACGATGGTCGCAAACGTATACGGCACCGGCCGGAACTGACCGGGCCATGAGGCGTATTTGTGCGGCCAGGAAAGCCAGATAGCGGTCTGCGGCTCCCACTCGGCCGGCATGCGGAACCCCAGTGCCGCCGGGGTTTTCGTTTTCGACGCGGCCATGCTCAGTCGATGTAGCGCTTCGTGATGTCGCCGTAGGCGTCGATGCGGCGGTCGCGCAGAAACGGCCAGTGCGTGCGGGTCACATCCACTTTGCCGAGCTCAACCGGCACGAGGAGAACTTCCTCCCGGTTCACACTGGCTTTCGCAAGAATCTGTCCGCTCGTGCCCGCGACAAAAGTCTGCCCCCAGAACTCAAGGCCGTCGCCGCCGACCCCGTCGATGATCTCGTGGCCGATGCGGTTGATCGCCGCGACGTAGCAACCGTTGGCCACCGCATGCGAACGCTGGATGGTCTCCCAAGCGCCATGCTGGTTGACGCCGTATTCGGCCTTCTCTTTCGGATGCCAACCAATCGCCGTCGGATAAAACAGAATCTCCGCGCCCTGCATGGCCGTCAGGCGGGCGGCCTCGGGATACCATTGATCCCAGCAGATGAGCACGCCGATTTTGCCAAACTTGGTGTCCCACGCCTTGAAACCAGTGTCACCGGGCGTGAAGTAGAATTTCTCGTAGAAAAGCGGATCGTCCGGAATGTGCATCTTCCGGTAAACGCCCAGCAACGTGCCGTCGGCATCGATGATGGCGGCCGTGTTGTGATAAAGGCCCGAAGCGCGGCGCTCGAACAACGAAGCGATAACCACGACCCCGTGCTTCTTTGCCGCCTTCTGGAAGGCGGCCGTCGAAGGACCGGGAATGGGTTCGGCGAGATCGAAGAAACGATGCTCCTCACTCTGGCAGAAATACTGTGAGGTCACCATCTCCTGCGTGCAGATGATCTGCGCCCCTTTTTTCGCCGCCTGATCGAGGAGCGAAAGGGTCTTCTTTAGATTGGCCTTCGGGTCGGCCGAGCAGGCGTGCTGCAATAGACCGAGCGTGACTGTCTTGGGCTTGGGCATGACGAAAAGTGAACGCAGCGAACGTCAGTAAACAACCTTGTTGAGCGGATACTCGACGATGCCTTCGGCTCCGAGGGACTTCAGCTGCGGGATGATTTCACGCACGACGCTCTCGTCGATAATGGTCTCCAGTGCGATCCATTCCGGATTGCTGAGCTGCGAGATCGTCGGATTCCGCAGCGCAGGCAGCGCCTTGACCACGGCGTCGAGCGAAGCCTTCGGAAGATTCATCTTTAGACCCACCTTGCTCTCCGCTTCGAGCGCGCCGCGCAGCAGAAGAGCGATCGTCTCGATCTTGCGACGCTTAACTGGATTGGCCCAGCTGGCCTTGTTGGCGATGAGCTTGGTGTTGGTTTCCAGCAGCGTGTCGATGATGCGAAGTTTATTTGCGCGGATCGAATTGCCCGTCTCAGTGATGTCGACGATGGCGTCCACGAGATCAGGCACCTTCACTTCGGTCGCGCCCCACGAAAACTCCACTTCGGCCGCGATGTTCTTCTTCGCAAAATACCGCTTCACGGTGCCGACCAGTTCGGTCGCCACGCGCTTGCCCGCGAGTTGCTCAGGCTTGGTAATATCCGAAGCTTCCGGCACGCACAGCACCCAACGCGACTTCAGGGTCGAGGCACGGCTGTAAACCAGATCGCACACCTCCACGACATCCGACTCGTTTTCCTGGACCCAGTCGAACCCCGTCAGGCCGCAGTCGAAAAACCCATGTTCCACATAGCGACTCACTTCCTGAGCTCGGATAAAGCGTCCATCCAGCTCGGCATCGTCGATGGACGGCTTGTAGGAACGCGAATTCGTGCTGATTTTCCAACCTGCCTTGGCGAACAGGTTTTTCGTGGATTCCTCGAGGCTGCCTTTCGGCAGTCCGAGCATCAATATGGGCTTGCGGTCGGACACGCGGGCCAAAGCACACGCGGCCCCGGTATCCTTCAAGTAAATTCGCGGCCGGGCGCCGTGCATAAACCCGCGGGGAAGTTGTCTTTGACAACCCACCCGTAAAAATTAGGTATTCAACCTCACCGATAATGCGCGCCGAATCCAAACCGCTAATCCTCGTGGTGGAAGACGAGATTGAGCTAGCCAACCTGATTGCTCTCCATCTCGCCGAGGCAGGGATGCAAACCCAGATTTACAACCGCGCCGCGCATGCCTCGAAGTTTCTCCAGAAAAATTTCGCCAACCTGATGCTGCTCGACATCGGCCTGCCCGACCAGACCGGCTTCGCCCTCCTTGAAGAACTCAAGGCTTCGGGCAAGACCGTGCCGACCATTTTTCTCACGGGCAATGATCAGGAATCCAGCAAGGTCAAAGCCCTCGACATGGGCGGTGACGACTACGTCACCAAGCCATTCAGCTTTCCCGAACTCGTCGCGCGCATCAACGCCGTGCTCCGCCGCGCCGAATCCAACGCCGACCTCAACGTCACGAAAAACGTGCGCGTGAGCGATGAGCCTTTCGATTTCTGCGGCGCCACCATCACACCCGTGCGGCTTGAAATCACTTTCCCGCAAGGCGGCGTGGAAAAAATCGGCCGCAAGGAATTGGGCATCCTCTCCTACCTCAACGAGCATCAAGGCGTGGTCATCACGCGCAAGGCGCTCATCCATGCGGTGTGGGGCATTCATGCCGATATCCGCAGCCGCTCGCTCGACCAATACATCGTCAAAGTGCGCGACCTCTACAAGAGCCACGGGCTCAATTTCGATGCCTTCCGCACGGTCCACGGCATCGGCTACATCTTCGACCCGGAGGGCGTCTCGACCGAGGGGCGATAAGCCTGCGGGCAGTTCAGGGCGGATCGCTCGCCGGCCCGCTGCTCAAACCGTCAGATTGCAGACCTCGACCACGCGCTCGAGGGCGTCGTTCAAGTGATCCCGGCGCGTATTGCCGCCAATCTGAGGCCGGTTCGCTTCCATGCGGCGCAGCCAAGTCGTGACCAGCTCCGTGTTATACGCCTGCATAACGACATCGATGGCCTTCTCGCGGCCAATCGTATCGGCGATCTGCTTCATCATTTGTTTTTTTTCCATGGGATTTCCTCACCGCAGGATGACAGCCGCCGTGATGGAAACAAGCTGCGATTCCCAAGAGTTGCGTCCCACACACGGCATCCGCGTGAGACAAAATGAAAAACGCGGTCCGGGTCCGGACCGCCCCATTTTGGCAGTATTCGTTCCCTTGAAGGCGGGTGCTTTCACCGCTTGACCTCAAAATCCGGGCACACCCTCAAAACAGCTCGGGCTGCGTATAGCGGGTGCGCGCCTCGGCCAGCGTGCCCTTCATCTCAAATGATTCCAGCAGTCGCAGCAGCTCGCCAACCTGCGGCGGCGTCTTCTCCGCCGCGACCGTTGGCAGCGCCAGGTTGAGCGTCGTGAGCTGACGATTGAGCCTTAGTTTCGCGGCACTCGCCGCCACTGACTCACGAAACCTGTCCGGTTTCAGTTCGGCCGCTCGCGCAATAACCCCCTCAAGACTGCCGCACTCCGCCAGCCACTTGGCCGCGGTCTTGGGCCCCACCCCATCGATGCCGGGAATATTATCCGACGTGTCGCCAACCAGCGCGAGGTAGTCCGCAATTTGCGCGGGCGGGACGCCAAATTTTTTCTGCACCCCGGCCGCATCGAGCAAACGCCAGCCGAGTTTGGGATTCGCCGAAGGCGGCGGCAGCATGATCTTGATTTTATCGCCGACGATTTGGGCAAAATCCTTGTCGCTGCTCACGATCAGCACGTCGTGACCGCTTCGCGCGAGCGCCACCGCTTGCGCCGCAAGCAGGTCGTCGCTTTCGACTCCATCCTGCTCGATGCCGACGAGCCCCATCGCACGCGTCAGCTGCTTCAGCGGATCAATCTGCTTTTGCAATGCCTCCGGCATTTCCGCCCGTTGCGCCTTGTATTCCGGGTGCAAGGCCAGCCGGTCCTGCGCACCGCCGAGGTCAAAGAAAACGAGCGTCGCCTCCGGCTGTTCCTGGTCGGCCAGCTTCCAGAGCGACTTCACCCATCCGTGCAACGCCCCGGTCGGATAGCCATCGGCCCGCGTCAGTTCGGGCAGTGCGTAGAAGCAACGATAGGCGAGATTGAAACCGTCAACGAGCAGCCATTTAGCCATAAGGTAACCAAGGGAAGCGCGCCCACCTGCCGCCGTAAACCACAATCCAGTCAACCACCCGACTCCCCTACTTCCGCGTCTCAGCCCGAGCGGGCGTGATGATGGTCGGGTTTTGAAAAAGCGAATTCGGTGCCACGTTCTTTACCGCCTGCTTCTTGGGCGAGCCACCCGGGCTAACAAGACTGGCCGTCACAAAAATGAGCAGATTGCGCTTCTGCGCACTTTCACCCTTCGAGCGAAACAGCCGTCCCAGCATGGGGATATCGCCCAACACCGGCACCTTGTCGTTCACTGTCTTAACTTCCTCCCGTGTCAGGCCGCCCATGATCAGCGTCGCGCCATCCCAGATTGTCACTTTGGTCGAAATATCGCGGACCGAGAAAATCGGCTGATAAAATCCCGAAGGGACCGTAACCGTTGTGCTGCCTGAAATCGCCACACTCGCCCCGCCGTATTCAACAAAGCCGTCGAACTCCGTGACCTTCGGGTTCAAGTCGAGGCTGATGCTGTAGTCGTCTTCCTCCACGGTTGGCGTGACCTTGAGTTCGACGCCGACATTGCGCACCGCGAATTCCTGCGGAGTGCCGGCGGTGATCGCCACACCCGCGGAACCACCGCCACTCGCATTGCCCGTGCCCACCTGGCTCTGGGTCTGCCCAAAACTCTGCGGATAGCGCAGCTCTTGCGCGACAGTCATCGTCGCTGGATTGCCCGAAAGCACCGTCACCTTCGGTGCGCTCAGCAGATCCGTGCCCTGTTTTTGCGCCAGCGCCCGCACGATGGCGTTCACATCGAATTCACCGATCACACCCGTGATGTTGGCCAAGGCCCCGGCTCCCGCGCCAAGATAAGCCGTGCCCGGAATCTGGGGCGCATTGTTGATGATCGGTATGTTCAGCTCCGGTGAAATCGTCCCGGCGGTCTCGGAGGTAAAAACCATGCTCTCCGGCCTCACGATACTCCCCTGCTGGCTGCCTGCACTGTTGCTAAATGCCGCCGCTAGCGACCGGCTGCCGGTCGAATATTTGGCCTGGGCACCGGCATTTTGTTGCGACGCCTTGGTCGCCACCGACCAATTCACACCCAACTCCTCCAGCGCTCCTTCCTGCACCTCCATGAATTTCGCCTCGATCTCAACCTGGCGAATGTCGCTGTAACGATTCAGAATGTTTCGAATGCGTTCGAGGTTTCGCGCCGTCTGCGTGACAATGATTGCCGCCCCATCATACGCCAGACTGCTGCCGGGCACTGCCTCGAAGTTTACTCCCGCTTGCTGCAAAAAAACCTTCATCGCCAACCCCTCGCTCCCGCTTGCACCCACAACTTCATTACTCGCATTGCTGGATGAAAAAGGGTTCGGCGCCTTGCCGCCGGTTCCCGAGGCCGGGTTACCGCCCAGCCCCGTCATGCGCAACACGGTGGCCCGCGACACGGGGAAAAACGCCGTATCCAACAGGGTCGCTTCCCCGCCGGGTCGCACCACGATCGCATCGGCTTGCACCTCATATTGGTAACCAACCGCCTCTGTCACAAAATCCAACACGCGCTTCAGGTTCGTATTGCGCAGTGTGATCGTGACCGTGGGAGCCTTGGCCGCTGGATCCAGCAGCACGATATTCACCCCTTTTGGTTTCACATCCGCAGAATCAAATTCCACTGATGCCGCGCTCAACGCAGTGACGACCCGGCCGATTTCCACCTTGGTGAAACTCACATTGGGCAAGATAATTTCCTCTAATTTTCGCAGCAAAGGAGCGGTCTTGGCCACGCCATTTGCATCGGGTTCCCGTTCTTGGAAAATACCCGGACGTTGCCAGCTGAGGTCAACTTCCCCGAGCAATTGCGTATGCACCTGCGCCCGGTTTCCGCTCTCCGCCGCACGTCGCGCCTGTTCAATCCGCGCCAGATAATCTGCCGCCTCGGCATTGTCAGGGTAGCGCGCCTGCACGTCACGAAACGTTCGTTCCGATGCATCGATTTCACCGGCCAAATACTGCCCTCGGCCTTTCGCCGTAAGCCGGGATACTTCATCCGTGGTCGTCGACGCCATCGCTTCTCCGGCGGACGACGTCATCACTGCTCGCCCAGTGGAACGCAGCCCCTCCTTGGCTTGCGCCTGAACATACCGCTCTCGGTCTTTCGCCAAATCGCTGAGCAGTTCCTGCGTCAAGGGGTTCACTGGCAGCGTCGGCACCGTAGCATCCAGTGTCGCAATCGCTCTGGCATAGTTGCCATGGCGCGATTGCGCCGTCGCGGTTTGCCGCTGTTCCGCAGCTTGCGTCAGCAAGTTTCGTAAACGATCGCCTTCAATCCGAGCCAGATCCTCTGCCTCGGCATCAACTGCAGACTCTGCCGCCAGTTTTGCAGACACTTCCGCCAGCAATCGCCTGACTGCGGGGTCCGATGGCGCCATGACCAGCAGTTCCTCGAGATCGTGCTTCGCCACGGCAAAATCCCCCATGTCTCGTGCCCGCAGCGCCTCGGACATCAGCCTGATTTTCGTTTCGACAGGGCCTGGCTCCAGGCTCCACCCGGTTGGGTTAAGCCCGAATATCAACCAAACCATCGTCACTCTGCTAAATAGCATCTGAAGCTTATATCGGAGGTTCATGGGAATAAACACAGGGTGGGATTAGGGCAAAAAGGGTGTGGGAACCGTCAGCGTCTGACGCTCGATTCCCGGCGCACCGGGCGTTTCTTTGCGCACCTCGACGGACGGTGGCGTGAGATGGAGTTTCTCAATTACATAGCGCATGCCACCGGTTTCGATGACTTCGCCTTCACTCACTTCGAACACTTCGATCGGATTCGCCGTCTGGCGAAGCTTCGCGCGGAGTTCGTTCGTGTCGCGCCGCTCGAGATCCGTGAGCGTAATTTCTGCGCCCGTGCGTTCATCACGGACGGTCGCAAACGCGACCATCTGGCTGGATATCTGGCCATCGGGCATGGAGACACCTTCACGTCGGACAACAAAACCAGTGATCCTCAGCCCCAAATCCGGCAGTTGCACTCCAGCACGGCCCAAAAATGTTTCCGTGGTTTCATCATTCTCAAACGTGCCCAGATAGTTACCTTCCCCGCCGATATAGCCCACCAGTTGCAGCCGAAACGGCATGCGTCGCACGGCCAACAGTTCCAATCCAGCCCCAGAGTCAGGCGAAAGTCGGACCGGTTCCAGTTCCTGTCGCAACGCCACACTGAACTGCCGGGTGCGCTCATCATAATAGATTTCCGGCGGCGTAAACACTTCGTAGGTCCACGCGCTATCCCGCTTCAACGGTCGTGGTGGAGACCATGACATCGGATTCGCCCGTGCCACAGGCCGCTCAGCCGAGCCATAATCACCACCCGTGATCTCCGGCCGCACACGTTGCGTTAGCTTGAACACCCCAATCGGGCCAAAGACCAGCATCGAGCCAACCGCCAGCAGCAGCGCCACTGCAAAGGTGATTTTAGCTGGAGCAGTCGTTTTCATGCCCCAGGCGGATTCGAAGTTGGCGACGTGAGCTCGAGATACTCGACCGTGATGGTGAATTTAGTAAGCGGACTCGCCACCAGCGGCACTGCCGCAACCGCGCTCGTAAATCCCGGACCACCGGGAGCGCGAGCCTCAGGCGAGTCTTCCATCGGCGCAGCCGGCTCGGCTTCAACCACCCGCACAACAAGCGGCACTCGCAACGCCGCGAGCCGGTTCAAAAATGTCCGCAATACCGATGTGTGACCCGTAAAACTCACTCGCACCGCCGTCGTCTCAACCCACCCGGGCACCCGCAGCGATCGCTGCGTCGTCATCACGAAATAATTCATCCCTTGCCCACCGGCATCTTTCAATGAATTGGACGACTCGTGCTGCACCGACAGGATTTGCCTCGGGCGCGATTCGAGCAGGTTTTCCACCAAGCACTCCGTCACGATCCGCTGGCGGAAAACTGCGGGAATCAACGTTATCTCCGGCCCGTCATGCGCATACTCGGCGAACCCGAAGCGCTCATCCTCCTTCAACGCCACATCCAACGCGTGAGCGCGCTCGCGCATTTTCTCCACAAACGAAGCCAAGTCGAAATAGGCGTCTGTGCGCGTCACCGGGATGCGCACGGCAGCCATGAGTCCACCGGCACCATCGCCTCCGCGCAACTCAACCTGCAACGCCGTGCGCAATTGCTCAGCCTGCTTAACCGCCCCTGCGATTTTTTCGGCCATGTCTTCGGTCAGTGCCGGCGTGAGCTTCGCGAGGGACCGCAGCTCGCGATATTTCAATTCCACCCGGCGCTCTGCCGCCAATGCCGCCTTCCGCTCGGCATACCCCCACCAACCCAACCCGGCGCCGCCCAGTGCCAGTAACGCAATGAGCGCCGCGAATCCGGTCGGCTGACGAAGCCTGCGAACCGTCATACTCACAGTGAACCCTCCGGCTTCATCACCAACGTGAAATCAAAACGCAGGATGCCTGGCTTGCTCGTGTCGAAGCGCTCCTCTTCCACCGCCGACACAAATCGCGACCCGGCGATCCGATCGAGCAGGTGCTTAACCCGCGCATAAGACTCGGGGCTCACTTTCGAGACGGGATTCCGTGCGTCCAACAACCGACCGCTCAGCTCAAGTCGGAGTGGCGGCGGTTTTTTATTCTGAGCGTCATGCCTTGCTGGTTCATCCGACACGACCTGCAATCGCTCCAGCCAGACATCCTCCACCTCGCAGAGATGATTTTGCAAATCGGCGAAAAAATCCCGCCAAGCAGTTTTTGCCGCCACCAAGTCATCAAGCGCCTTAACCTCGCGGCGAACCATTTCCAACCTGGCCAGATTCTGCGCATTGCGCACCTCCAGCATCCGCAACGGCGCCAGCTGCCTTTCGATCTGCGCGGCCTCAGCCTTTGCTTGCCGCACCCGCGCCCGGAAATGCCATCCGGGCGGCAGCATGGCCACGATGAGCAACAGCATCGCAGCGATCCAGCAAAGCCGCGCTTGGCGCACAGCCGCTTCATCCCTGAGCGCAACCGGCAGGAGATTGAGCGTCCTCGCACCGGGCGCGAGCCATTCGACCGCCAATCCGGTCAAAATCGCGAGTTGCGGGCCTGCCGACTCAACGCCATCCACCCGCGCCCGCGCAGAAACTTCCACTCCGCGCAGCGCATCGTAGGCCTTGACCGGCAGGCTCAATTTTTCACCCAATGCGGCGGCCAGTCCCGGCAGCAACGCGCCGCCACCCGTCAGCAGCATTTGCGTCGGCTGGTTCGCTCCGGCCTGCCGCGCATGCCCTGCCAGCGCCCGCGTCAACTCCGATTGCAGGCGCTGCGTGAAACCAGCTGCAGCCCGGGCAACCGTCATGCGCTCCGGGGAATTTTCCGGCAGTCCCCCATTCCCACTCAACCCCTGTCGCTTGAGCGCCTCGGCTTGGATGAAATCGAGCGATAGTTCCGTCGCGATGGCCTGCGTGATCATATTGCCGCCAAGTCCCAGCGTGCGCACAAAGCAGCGCTCCATTCCGGCAAACACCAATTGCGTCGAACGCGCTCCGATATCCACGACGAGCGCGCCACTCCCGCCGGCGTTGTCGCCATAGCCATACCGCCACGCCCGCCACAGCGCGAGCGCACCGGGAATGGCATCCTTTGGCGTGAGCCCGGCCGCTTTGACGGCATCGCACAGGGCCGTCATCGCTCCCGTCTTAACCGCACCAATCATAAACGCCTCCTCCTCCCCGTCACGGCCCATGGCCATGCCAGCCCAGCAGACTTCCTCGAGCGGATACGGGATACTCTGCGCCGCCTCAAATCGGATGATTTGCTCGCGCTGCGTCTGCCCGACCGTCGGGATTTTGATAAACTTCACGAGTGCAAGATGCGCTGGCACCGCCAGCACGCATGCGTCGCCCCACTGCCCACGCGCCACCAGCGCTGCAAGCGCCCGGCGGTTCCTCTCCGTCAAGGTGCGATCGTCCGTCGCTTCCGCTGCGTGAGGCTCCCATGCAAACCGGTGCAGCACCAACCGGCCGGCCTTATCGGTGGCGAATTCCGCGCACGCGACGTGACTCACGCCAAAACCGATCACAAGCATGCGCGGGGGGCGACGCATAGGGGGGCGTGAAAAATTGACTTCGCTCCCCCCGCGGTCGCAAGCGCAAAGCCGTAACCTCCCTCCTCCGATATCTCACCCTGGCCGGCACCCCAAACCGCTAAATCGCAGCCGCGCTCCGTCGCTTCGCTAAAAAATGTTGTGAGGCCTGCGTCGAGCCACACGCTCCCGGTCTTGCCGCATCCGCGCGGTCTTTGTCCATGCCGTCCGCCCTTTCCTACAAAATCGCCGTCCTCGTCTTCCTGGAAAACGCCGCCGGCGAACACCTGCTGCTGCTCCGCGCCAAGCCTCCGAACCTCGGCAGTTGGAGCCCCATCGGCGGCAAGCTTGAGACCGCGACCGGCGAATCACCTTTCGAGTGCGCCGTGCGCGAAACCCATGAGGAAACCGGCCTCACGGTCACCACTGGCGACCTGCATCTCTTCGCCATGATTGCGGAAAAAGCCTACGAGAACGAATCCCACTGGCTCATGTTTCTCTTCCGCTGCCGCCGGCCCATCCCTTCCTTGCCGCCGGCCATCAAGGAGGGTCGTTTCGGATTTTTTTCCCGCGCCGCGATCAACGCCCTGCCGATCCCGGAGACGGATCGCAACGCCCTCTGGCCCATCTACGATCGCCACCGCGATCATTTCGTTGCGCTCAAGGCCGATTGCCTCCCCGGCCAGCCGGTGCGCGTCGAAATTGAGCAAATAACTCCGCCAGCGATCACTTGATTCCATTTTGATCCGCGGCGATCACACCCTTATAAGTTGCGCCGGACTGCTCCGGCGCTACCGTTTGGCCATGATCATCCCGCTGCGACCGACCGCACTCGCCCGCTGATCCTGCCATGGCCCGAATTCTCATTATCGACGACGAGGAGATCATTCGCGATTCGCTGCGCGATCTCCTGGTCGCTTCCGGCCATACGGTGGACACCGCGAAGGACGGTTTTGACGGCATGCAGCAATTCCGCGCGGCACCTGCCGATATCGTCCTCTGCGACCTTATCATGCCTTACGGCGGCATTGCGACCATCCGCGTGTTGCGCAGCGAGTATCCTCACGTCGGCATTATCGCCATCTCGGGCGCGGCCCAGCGCCGGCTTGATATGTCGGTTGGCATCGGGGCGGACGATTTTTTGGCCAAGCCGTTCAGCGTCCAGCAACTGCTCGACGCCATCAACAAGGTTCTCGTCAAATCCGCTAACGCCGTCTCCAAACCGGCCCATCCATCCGCCTGACGCCCGCACCCGCAGTTGATTTGCGGGGGTTTTGCCCATCTGCCGTTCCCGCCCGCTGTCATACGCCCCCTTGTGGATGGGACTAAACACTTGATTTCTAAAGCATCCGCCGGACAATTTACCGTTTAACCATAACGAACCCTTTACCTGTGAGCAAAAAAACGAGTGCTACTGCCGCCACCAAGGCCGAGGACGGCGCCAAAACCGCCAACGCCTCGCGCGACGCCGCCATCAACCAAAAGTTGACCAAGGCCGAGCGCATTGACCTTTTTCGCACGATGATGCGGATCCGCCGCTTCGAAGAGCGCTCTCTCCGCGCCTATCAGGCCAAGAAGATCGGTGGTTTTCTCCATCTCTACATCGGGCAGGAAGCCGTCGCCGTCGGCTGCTGTTCGCTGATGGGCAAGAACGACCACATCATCACCGCCTACCGCGACCATGGCCACGCCATGGCGGTGGGGATGGGGCCCAACGAGCTCATGGCCGAGCTCTACGGCAAGATCACCGGCTGCTCCAAGGGCAAGGGCGGCTCGATGCACTATTTCGCACCCGACCGTAATTACTGGGGCGGCCACGGCATCGTTGGCGGACAGATCCCACTCGGCACCGGCCTCGCCTACGCCATCAAATACAAGGGCCTCAAGGGCGCCGCGATGGCGTTCATGGGCGACGGCGCCGTCAATCAAGGTGCCGTCCACGAAGCCTACAATCTCGCCGCCCTCTGGCAGTTGCCCGTGATCTTCGTCATCGAGAACAACGGTTACTCCATGGGCACGAGCCAGTCACGCTCCTCCGCCGGCGAACTCGCCAAGCGCGCCGAGGGCTACAACATGGCCTGGGGCACCTGCGACGGCTACGACGTCTACGAAGTCCGCGCCACGATGGATAAATTCCTCCGCCTCGCGCGCGAAGAATCCAAGCCCGCCGTCGTCGAGATCCGCACCTACCGTTATCGCGGCCACTCCGTCGCCGATCCTGACAACACCTACCGTTCCAAGGTCGAGATCGAGGAATACCGCCGCACCAAGGATCCCATCCAATTTTTCCAAGGCGCACTCATCGCTGAAGGCGTGCTCACCGAGGCCGAAGCCAACGAGATCGATCAGGCCGCCCGCGCCGAAGCCGATGCCGCGGCGGACTTCGCCGAGGCCAGCCCCTACCCGACACCCGACGACATCCAGAAGGACGTTTACTGGGAGGCCGACAATCCTTCCGAGCGCAAATCCCAAGGCCGCCTCTTCTTCGACTAATTCCTGCTGCCCGTCTCTCAACTCTCAACTTTTCCGCATCCGATGCCTCAGATCACCTACCGCGAAGCCATCCGCCACGCCCTTGCCGAAGAGCTGGAACGCGACAAGAACGTCGTCGTCATGGGCGAGGAAGTCGCCCAGTTCAACGGCGCCTACAAAGTCACCGAAGGCCTCCTCGCCAAGTTCGGCCCCCAGCGCATCGTCGACACGCCCATCTCCGAGGCCGGTTTCATCGGCGCCGGCGTCGGCGCTTCGATGCTCGGCATCCGTCCGGTCATGGAGCTGATGTTCTGGAGCTTCTACTCCGTCGCCTTCGACCAGATCCTCAACAACGCCGCCAACGTCCGCTACATGTCCGGCGGTCTCATCAACTGCCCCATCGTCATCCGCGGACCCGCCAACGGTGGCACCAACGTCGGTGCCACGCACTCGCACACCCCTGAGAACGTCCTCGCCAATCACCCCGGCGTTAAAGTTGTCGTGCCTTCCACCGCCTACGACGCCAAGGGCCTGCTCAAGTCCTCCATCCGCGACAACGACCCCGTCTTCTTCCTCGAGAACACCATCCTCTACGGCGACAAGGGCGAAGTCCCCGCCGAGGAATATCTCATTCCGCTCGGCCTGGCCGACGTGAAACGCCAGGGCACCGATCTCACGATCGTCACTTACGGACGCTCCGTCATCCACTCGCTCGCCGCCGCCGATCTCCTGCAAAAGGAGCACGACATCTCCGTCGAAGTCGTTGACCTCCGCACCATCCGCCCGCTCGACATCGATACCGTGCTCGCGTCGGTGAAAAAGACGAACCGCGTCCTCATCGTCGAAGAGCAAAAGCCCTTCGCCAGCGTCGGCTCGCAACTCGCCTATATGATTCAGAAGGAAGCCTTCGACGAACTCGACGCGCCCATCCACCGCCTCGCCACCGTCGACGCACCTGCCTTCTACAGCCCGCCAGTCGAGGTCGAACAGCTGCCCAATCCGCAGCGCGTCCTCAAAGCCGCCCTCGAAGCCCTCGCATAAACTGCGCGCGTCTCTCAACCCTCCGCCCTCAACTCTCAATTGGCGCGCCGCGCCCCTCCCCCATGGCCCAAATCATCGAAATGCCCAAACTCAGCGACACCATGACGGTGGGCACGCTGGTCAAATGGCTGAAAAAAGAAGGCGATAACGTGAAGTCCGGCGACATGCTCGCCGAGGTCGAGACCGACAAGGCCACGATGGAGCTCGAGTCGTTCTTCGACGGCGTCCTCCTCAAACAATTCGCCCCCGCCGGCTCCCAAGTCGCCATCGGCGCCGCGCTCGCCGCCATCGGCAAAGCCGGCGAGAAAGTCGACGCCCCCGCCGCGGCTCCTGCTGCGGCCGCCAAACCCGCCGAAACCCCCAAGGCCGCTCCCGCCCCCGCCGCGGTTGCCGCTCCCGTTGCAGCTCCCGCCCCGGTGGCAGCTCCCGCCCCGGCCCCTGCGCCCGCCGCCACGCCTTCGGGCCGCGTCCGCATCTCGCCTCTCGCCCGCAAACTCGCCGACGAAAAGAAAATCGACTACACTCGCGTGACTGGCACCGGTCCCGGTGGCCGCATCGTCCGCGCCGACATCCTCGCCGCCGAGAAAAACCCGCCCGCCGCTCCTGCGCCCAAGGCTCCTGCCGCCGGCGGCAAGCCCGAGGCCACCTGGCCCTGGCGCTCCGTCACCGACAAGTCCGCCGTGCAGGCCGACACCCTCACCGCGCCTTCGAACATGCGTTCGGTCATTGCCCGCCGCCTGCTCGAATCCAAGACGCAGATCCCGCATGTTTACCTCGAGATCGAAGTCGACGCCGCTCCCTTGATGGCTTTGCGCGAGCAACTCAACGCCGGCCTCGCCAAGGATAAGGTCAAACTCTCCGTCAACGACTTCGTCCTCAAGGCCAGCGCCGCCGCCCTCCGCGCCGTGCCTGCCGTCAACACCTCGTGGGAAGCCACCGGCATCAAAGCCCACGGCGGCATTCACATCTCCTTCGCCGTGGCCATCGAAGACGGCCTCATTACGCCCGTCATCAAGGATACCGACAAAAAGACCCTCGTGCAGATCAGCGCCGAGGCCAAGGAGCTGGGCAAGAAGGCCAAGGACAAGAAACTCGCTCCCGCCGAATTCACCGGTGGCACCTTCTGCATCTCGAATCTCGGCATGATGGGCATCGACCGCTTCACCGCGATCATCAACCCGCCCAACGCCGCCATCCTCGCGGTTGGCACCACGGTGAAAAAGCCGGTAGTCGTGAACGACGAAATCGTCATCGGCCAGCGCATGTCGCTGACCCTCTCCTGCGACCACCGCATCGTCGACGGCGCCGTCGGTGCGAAGTTCCTCAACGCCCTCCGCGACCACCTGCAGAATCCCGCGCTCCTGCTCCTCTGAGCACGATTTAGCCTTCAATCAAAACGCGCCGATTCTACGGCGCGTTTTTTGCGTCCACTTACTGCGTCACACGCAGACGAAAGAACGCATTCACCGCAGAGTTCAACGGATAAGTCGCCTGCCACGTTTCAACGCCGGCGGCCGATGAAACCAGCGTAAGGCTAACTCCACTAGCGGTCCACCCGGTGAGATTCGTTGATATCTCTACAGCGTAGGTCACATCGGTGACGCTCACAGGCTTCGCATAAGTATAAACCCAATCCGTCGCCGTCGTCGTTACCGCCGGCAACCCACTCGTCGCATTCACCTTCGGCTCCAGTCCCAACGCGTATTTCACGAGATTCGGCAATCCATCTTGACCGAAGATCGCATTCGGCCCGCTCACATTCGCATCTGCCAGCTCGCCCACCGTAAATTTCTCCAGCCGCCATGACGCGAAGTTTGCCGTCACCGCAAAGCTGCGATCCACCGGCGTTGCCGCCGCATACGTCGCATCGCCCGCTTGTGTCGCACGCACCGTCACAGTGCCGGTGCCTGTCAGTGTTAGGTTGTTTCCACTGATACTAGCTGGTCCCGACTGAACGGCGAACGCTACGACGAGACCCGAACTGGCTGTCGCACTCAATGTGATCGGCGTCGCCGTGAACCCTTGGTCGGCCAGCGCCGCGAACGTGATGGTCTGCGCAACTGGCACGTTGAGATCGCGCAACGCGAGTGAGAAGGCTTCGCCTGCCGCCACATCGAAAACATTAGTCAAACCACCGGGCACGGTAGCCTGGCCGTCCGTCGCGTTCGTCGGCCAGGCTGCGACCGTCCCATCGGTCTTCAACGCAAGCGTGTGCTGTTCGCCACCCGATAATTTTCTGCCGGTGTTGAAACCGCCCGGCGCCGTTCCGTAAGGCCCGTAACCCCAGTTGACGACCGTGCCATTGGCCTTGAGCGCGAGCGAATGAAAGCCGCCGCCCGCGACATCGACGACTCCCGTAAGCCCACCCGGCACGTTAGTTTCGCCATTACCGTTGTAGCCCCAGGCTACGACCGTGCCATCGCTCTTCACCGCCAGCGAGAATTGCGGACCGGCACTGATGGCGATGACGTTCGCCAGCCCCCCGGGAATCGTCGTCTGCCCGCTGCCGCCATAGCCCCAACCCACCACGGTGCCGTCAGCCTTCAGCGCGAGCGAATGGTAATTGCCGGCCGCGATTGCCACCACGCCCGTCAGCGTCGGCGGCACATCCAGTTGATCAAAGTCGTTGTAACCCCAGCCGACCACCGTGCCATCGGCTTTCAACGCCAGCGAAAAATCCTGACCAGCATCGATCGCCACCACATCGTTCAATCCCACCGGCACCGTCGCCTCGCCGTCACCGTTGCTGCCCCATGCAACCACGGTGCCATTGGCCTTCAGCGCCAACGCATGCGTGCTGCCGGCGGAGATCGCAATCGCGTCAGTCAGTCCGACAGGAATCGTCGTCTCTCCACTCGTGTTCAGCCCCCAGCCCGTGATCCCGGTGGTGGCCGGCGCCACTTGCACAAACATCGGCGCGCTCACTGTCGTGCCAATCGTGTTGGTCACCAGCACCTGATACCAACCTGCCATCACCATAGTCGCATTGGTCAGGTTGAGCGTGCTGGCCGTCGCGTCTGCCACCGGCTGGCCATTGCGTTTCCATTGGAAGGTCGGCGCGCCGTTGGCGCTGAGCGCGGTGACACTGAGCGTAAGCGAACCGCTCCGAGCCACCGACTGCCGGCCCGACGTCTGCGCCGTGATGGCCGGCACCGAATCCGTCACCGTGATGGCCAGACTGCCGATCCCCGTGCCGGTAGCGTTCGTCGCCTCGAGGCTCACATTGAAAACACCCGTGCTCGTGGGTCGGCCACTGATGACGCCCGTCGTCGGTGCGATGCTCAGTCCCGGCGGCAATCCCGTCGCACTGTAGGCCGTGGCCGAATTACTCCCGAGCACCGTAAACGAAAACAACTGCCCCGCACCCGTGCTCGCGGCCGTGGCACTCACGATCACCGGACTGGCCGCGACCGCTGCGCCCGTGAGCGTGTATTGGCCCGCACTGCCGTAACTCGTGTAGCCTGTCGGTCCCGCCGTATTAAAGGGATCGCCCGTGCCGGAGGCCGACAATCGGATGAAATATTTTCCCGCCGCCGCCGCATAGGAAAGCGAGGCACCGGTCGTCGTCGCCGGATCCGCCGAGGCCACCACGGCTCCGCCCGCGTCGAGCAGTTCCAGTTTCAGATCGGCATTGCCGCCATGCGTGCCGGTCGCGGCACGGTAAGTCGAGGCCGTGACGCTGACCATGCCTGCACCGGTGTTGAATGCATAAACATCCGCGTCCGCCACCGACGCGATCACACCGGAACCGGCCAGCGTCGCACCATTGATGGGCGCAACTGCTGCCGTGGCCGTAGTGCCACCCGCATCGTCCAGGCGATAAGTCAGCTTTCCCGCAATGATCGCAAAATCGTCCTGCGTCGTGCGGTCCGCATAAAGATACCCACCCTTTGACCATTGACTGACATTGCGCCCGTAACCCGTGCCCATGATGGGCCCCCAGGAAATGTCCCCGGAGCCGTGACCGTTGTAGTAGCCAGCAGCACCCACGGCATCATGCGCCACGGTGCCGTCATGGCTGAGCCCCATGTTATGGCCGAATTCATGCGAAACGGCCTCCGCAATATTGCCCGCATTGTCCTGAAGATAAACAAATGCCGGCGAACTAGCCGTCGCATAGTCGGAGTCGCCAAACACATCCAGATACGCCACGCCGCCCGAGCTTGAGGAAGGCATCAGCACGCCATTCGCATCCGTGTTCGCAGTGATGACCGCACGGCCGGTGGTCGCGGTGAATTGCGCCGGTTCTTCCGTCGTCACATCCACATCGAACGGCGCAAAGTCCTCCGCCACCCGCTCCCAAACCTGGATGATCAAGGTCTGCTCAGCGTCACTGAACGTCGCCGTATCATCGCCCGAGAGATTAAACGGCTTGGCCACATAAGTAACCGCGCCACCACTCGTATTCCAATTCGTGCCAGTGATCGTGTGGCCGTTGAAATCCAGATACAGCACTTTCGTCGCGCCCGGCCGCGAGTGCCGCACCGGCGGACTGCTGATCGGCACCGCCGCCGCGCTGGTCGACGGCGCCGCCGCTTCCTGGGTTCCCGTGGCGTTCACCGCCTGCGTTCCCGCAGCACCAGCCGGCAGCACAAAATCACAAACGAAATACAACTGCCCCGTCGGCGTGACGCGCAACGTGGCAAAATCGTGCGGTGCGATTTTCAGCTTCACGATCTTCTGCAACGCCCGCTGACGGCTCGCCGGAGTCAACTGCAGCAACGCCTGCCGGAAATCTCCCGCCGGAATCATCGCCAGCGCCGCCTCCAACGTCTTTGCCAAGGACGCGTCCACGACTGCCGGCGGCACAGGTTTTGCGGGGGCCGTCGGCGCCGGTGACTCGGAGGTGGCGCTCTCCTGCCGCGCCCCAGGATCGTTACCCGCAGTATTTGCCGCGGTTTCGGGTGATGCGCCATCCACCACTGGCAATTCATTTCCCCCCTCAATTGCCGGCGCGTGGTAACGAACCAGCAAGGTCGCAATAACCACGAAGGCCAAACCGAGCGACGTCAGTAATTTGTATTTCACACCAGAATAAGCCCCGGACCGGGAGGAATCCTGAGTGCCATAAAACTGCCACGACCAACACCCACGTAAAGCACGGACCGCCGCGCAGCGTGCCACGCACGCCCCAGTCATCGAACATTGCGCAACCTCATCTCTCTTCTAAGCGCCAGCGTCGTTGCGGGCGACAAGGTATCTCAGGCCCTGCCTAGGCCACGCAAAATACCCTAGGCACAGCTTGTCAATCGGGCGGGAAGCGCATTGAAGTTACCCCTGCTTTGCGCCCCATTCCGACACCTTTCCGGCTTCTGATGAAATTGTCCACCTCCCTCACCTTCCGCTGCCTCGCTGCGCTTCTTTTTTTCGTCGGCACCCTGCAGGTCTCCTCGGCCCAAGCTCCCAGCCCGGTTTCCGCCGCACCTGCACCCTCGGCCGCCCCGGCTCGCGTCCTGGCTGACGACGACGTGGTCGGGCCCATCAATCTCCCGGGCGACACCCTCGATCAGTTTTTAACCATGCTCGAGCGCCTGAGCGGCCGCGCGCTTCTGCGTTCGCAAAATCTACCCAGCCTCACCCTTTCGCTCGACCTCAAAAGCAACGTCACCCGCGCCGAGGCGCTCCAGGCGATCGAGAGCCTGCTCAACCTCAACGGGATCGCCATCACCCCGCTCGGCACCCGTTTCCTCAAGGTCACTCCACTCAACCTCGCCAAGTCCGAGGCGCCCGAGTTCATCGAAGGATCGACCCTCGGCCTGCCTCCCAGTGGTCGCATCGCCAGCAAACTTTTTCCCCTGGCCTTCCTGCGCGTCGGTGAGTTCATGCCGCAGATCGCCGGTCTCCTCAATCCCGCCGCCGGCAGCCCGCCCGTTGTTTTCGACAAGAGCAATTCCGCCCTGATCACCGATTCGATCAGCAACCTCCAGCGGATCGAATCCCTCATCGCCCAGCTCGACCAGCCGCTCCTCGCCGGCATGAGCACCAAGTTTTACCCACTTCAGTCCGGCGCGAAGGCCAGCGAGGTCGTCAACAAAATGCGCACCATCCTCTCCGGCCCGTTGCAGGTCCAGCTCGGCTCCGCCACCACCTTCAATGCCGACGACCGCACCAACCAGATCGTGCTCATCGCCGATCCGCGCCAGTATCCTTTCTTCGACGAGTTGATCGCCAAGCTCGACGTTCGCTCCGATCCCAACACGCGCAACGAAGTCATCTACCTCAAGCACGCCGCCGCCAAGGACGTCGCCTCGATCCTCACCCAGCTCGTCACCGGCCAGAACAATGCCGCCCGCACCCAAGGTCAGGACGCCTCGCGGGTCGCCGCCACTGCCGCCGCCGCACTACCCCAGCAAGGTCCTCCAGCGCCCGGCGCCGCTCCTGCACCCGCGACCGTCAACATCACGGGGCTTCCGCTCAACCTCGAGCTGTCCAACCAGTTCAGCCCTCTGCTCACCGTTCTGCCCGAGGAGCGCAGCAATTCCATCGTCGTCTCCGGCACCATCGACGACATCCGCCTGATCAATGAACTCGTCGCCAAGATCGACGTGCTTCTCGCCCAGGTCCGCATCGAGGTCGTCATCGCCGAAGTCACCCTCACCGACAACGCCACCTCCGGCATCAGCGCGCTCGGCCTCCAGATCACCGACGATAAACTCGTCGGCGCTTCGATCACAACGGCAGGCGCCAGCTCCGATAACATCACCGGGGCCCGCCAGCCCACCGGCGATCTCGACCTCTCCGCCACCATCGCCCTCAAGACCACGCCGCGCAAATCCAACGCCACCATCCTCTCGCAGCCGAACATCATCACAACCCACAACAAGGAGGGCAAAATCTTCGTCGGCGAGCAGCGGCCCGTCATCAGCAGCTACGTCAACGACGGCACCAGCACGGGCGGCACCAATATCGGCAGCGGTTACCGTTCGAACGTCTCGTCCAAGGACATCGGCATCGACCTCTCCGTCAAACCTCTCATCGGCAACGATGGCTCCGTCCAGCTTGAGATCAAACAGGAGGTCAACGACGTCCTCGGCGAGATCACCATCGACGGCAATCCCCAACCCCGTATCGGCCGTCGCACCACCGAGTCCTTCGTCAGTGTCCGCAGCGGCGACATCATCGTCCTCGGCGGCCTCCAGCGAACCTCGAAATCCAAGAGTTCTTCCCGCCTCGGTCCCATCCCGATCATCGGCGATCTCCTCGGCACCCGCACGCGCGAGGATACCCGCACCGACCTCGTCTTTTTCCTCCGCCCCACCGTCCTCACCAACACCGCGGCCGACAACACCCCCGCGCTCAGTCAGATCGAAAAACTGCCGAAGAAAGAACGCGAGCAGATCAAACAGGCCCTCCAGCCCGCCGGCACGCCTGCCGCCGCCAAGTGACCATGTCCGCTCCCACGGCAACGCCGCCGGATTTTCTCCGCGACTGGCCCGACGCCGAGCAGCGTCGCCGCCTGCTGGAGGCTCCGCGCGCCGAGCGCCAGGACCTGCTCGCCGCGTTTCAAAATCTCTCGCTCAACGCCATCGTCCCCTTCCTCGCCCGCGCCTCTGGCCTGCCCATCGCCCCCCCCCTCGCGCCCGACCCCGACTCCGTCCCGCTCCTGCCCGCGCGCCTGATCCACGACTATCAGATCCTGCCCATACGGATGACGCCCCCGGCAGCGTCACCAGATGCGGGATCAGTCCAAACTCTTCACCTCGCCACCGTCTGGCCGCCCGACGACGATATGCGCGACTGGATTGCCATCTTCACGCCGCGCCCCATCGAGTGGCATCTCGCCCCTTCCGACCGCCTTCGCCAGCTCGTCGTTGAAAACTACGGCGTCGGTGCCGGCAGCATCGAAGACTCCGACGCCCCCGCACTCACCTCCGACGCGCAAAATCCCCCTGAAGCCGACACCGACGCCGCCGTGGTGCGTTTCGTGCGCGAAGTCATCGAGCAAGCCATCGAGGACGCCGCCACCGACATCCATTTCGAACCGCAAGAAGGCCAGCTCCGCATCCGCTACCGCGTCGACGGCCTCCTCGTTCCCGTCCCCGTCCCTGAAAACCTTCTCCGCTATCAGGACGCCATCATCTCGCGCCTCAAGATCATGGCGCGCCTCAACATCTCGGAAAAACGCCTCCCGCAGGACGGCCGCATCAACTATCGCGCCGGTGAGACGATCCTCGATATCCGTGTCTCGACCATCCCCACCATCTACGCCGAGAGCGTTTCCCTCCGTCTCCTGAACCAAAAGCGCGAGGCCTACACGATGGAGCGCCTCGGCATGGACGAATCCGAACGCGCCCAAATCAGCCGCGTCCTCGAATACCCGCACGGCATCGTCCTCGTCACCGGTCCCACCGGCTCCGGCAAATCCACGTCGCTCAACGCCTTTCTCCGTCAGATCAATTCCACCGATCTCCGCATCGTCACCGTCGAGGATCCCATCGAATACGAAGTCCCCGGCGCCAACCAGATGCAGGTCCGTCCTGAGATTGGCCTCAGCTTCGCCAGTGCCCTCCGTCACGTCCTCCGTCAAGATCCTGACGTCATCATGGTCGGCGAAATCCGCGACCGCGAAACCGCCGACATCGCCATCCGCGCCTCGCTCACCGGTCACTTGGTTTTCTCCACGCTCCACACCAACGACGCGCCCGGTGCCATCACCCGCCTCATCGACATGGGCATCGAGCCCTTCCTCGTCGCTTCCGCGATCGAACTCGTCATCGCCCAGCGTCTCGTCCGCCGCCTCTGCCCCGATTGCACCCGCGCCGCGCCTGTCAGCGCCACCAAGGTTCGCGACACCCTCGCCATCCTCGGTCTCGATCCTGCCCTCGGCGCCGGCGTGACGGAACTCAAAGCTCCCGTCGGTTGCGAGCGCTGCCGCGGCACCGGCTATCGTGGCCGCATCGGTCTCTTCGAAATTCTGAAACCCAACGAGGCGCTCCACGAACTCGTCGTCAAACGCGAGTCCACCCGCACGCTCGCCAAGTGCGCCCGCGAACACGGCATGGGCACGCTCGAGCAATCCGGCTGGGCCAAGGTCCTCGCCGGCCACACCACCCTCGACGAAGTCCTCCGCGTCATCACCGTGGTGGATAAGTAACATCGTCTTTCGATCCCTCGGTCCACCGATTCTAAAAAATCGAAAATCGAGAATCCCAAATCGAAAATTCCTCGATGCCCCGTTTCGCCTACACCGCCCGTAACGCCGCCGGCCAGTCCGTCTCCGCCACGATCGACGCCGCCACGCGCAGGGATGCCTCCCGCCTGCTCTCCGCCCGCGGCCTCCAGCCCATCAGCCTGCAAGAGTCCGGCAGCGCATCCGCCTCGAGCAATTCTCCCGCCACCGAGAAAAACACCCGCGCCCCGCTCATCGCCCGCGGTTCCGGTTCCGTCAAGTTCACCGCCGATCTTCAGCTTCCGTTTCTCCAGTCACTCTTCGATCTCGCCGGTAGCGGCCTTCCTGCTGGTGAGGCGATCCGCCTCCTCAGCCAGCGCCTCCAGGAACCCCGCCAGCGCGCTCTCTGTATCCTTCTTTGGGAAAAGCTCAGCGAAGGCCTTCCGCTTTCGCAGGCGATGCAATCGCAGTCCATCGTCTTTCCGGCGCACACCGTCAACCTCATCGCCGCTGGCGAGGCCACCGGCAACTTGCGCGAGGTCCTCGAGCGTCTGATCCAGCACTACACCGCTCAGCAGGAGATGCGCCGTCTCATCACAGCCGCCCTCGCCTACCCTGTTTTCATCTGCACCGTCGCGATCGGCGTCATCCTGTTTTTCATCTTCTTCCTCCTGCCACGCCTGCAGACGCTGCTCAATTCCCTCGGCGGCAAACTCCCTTGGGCCACCCGCCTCCTCGTCGGCCTCTCCGACTTCGTCATCCACTATGGACTTTTCGTCCTCATCGCTGGCGTCCTGGTCGCCGCGTTTCTCTGGCGCTGGCGGCACACGCCGGCCGGCCGGCTGCATAGCGATACCTTGTTGCTTCGTCTGCCCTTCGCCGGCCGCTTCGTTACCGGCGCAACCATCCACAACTTTAGCCAGACCCTCGCGGTGCTCTTGGAGAACGGGATCACCACCGCCGAGGCTCTGCGGATGACCGAGCGCACGATCACCAATCTCGCCCTGCAAAATGCCTTCCGCGACGCCACCGGCCGGGTGCTCGAAGGCGAAAGTCTTTCCCAATCGCTCGCCAAGACCGGGTGCTTTCCCGCCCTCGTGATCGACCGCCTCTCCGTCAGCGAAAGCACCGGCCATCTCGCTCCCGGCCTGCGCGGAATCGCCCACACCTACCAAGGCGAACTCACCCGCCAAATCCGCGTCTTCACCCAGGTCATGTCGAGCGGTGTGCTCCTATTCGCTTTCGCGTTCGTGGCGTTCATTGCCTACGCCATCGTCTCCGCTGTCTTCCAAGTCAGCGCCAGTTTCAAGTTTTGATCAGGTAGGCCCGGCCTTACGGATTCAATTCCGCCGCCACCACGCGGAAGCTCGCATTCAGCATCCCCGGCGCTCCGCGGTCCGTCGTGAGCGAAAGCTGCTCCAGCCCGATGTAAGGCGACCTCGCCGACAGCGCCTCGTAAAATTTCACCAGCGCCCCCAGCTCCACGCGCCGGAAACTCACCTGGGCCGAGTGAAACGCAAATTGCGTGGTGCGTTCCGTGCGCTGCCCGGAAACTTCCGCGGACAGCCCCGCCTGCATCGCCAGCGTATTCAGTTCGCCGACCAGCCGCGTGCCATTGAGCGTCTTGCCCGGTTCGAGTTGTTGCACCGCCTTCGCCGCGCGCGCCTCGATGCTGGCCCGGTTGTTCAGCCAGATTTGTTGTGTCTCGTGGTCGGCGCGGAGCGAGCGCCACTCCTGCCAGCGCACGCGCGCCCGGCCGGTCGTGCTCAACAGCCACGCCAGCGCAGCGATGCCGGCAAACGCCAGCAGCAGCACTTTTTCCCGCAGGGAACGACTCAGGAAAAACCGTTTCATGGTGTCGCCTCCGTCCCGGTGCTTTCCACCGCCGCCAGCGCGCCAGCCTTAAACACGGCCGTAAGTTGAAAAGTCGTCGTGCCATCCCGGAGCCGCACATCGCGGATTTCCGCGCTCTCCAACACCGTGAGCCCGCGCAAGGCCGTCTCATAGGCACCAACACTCGTGGCGTTGCCAGTCTGGGCCTCGATCTCCAGTGTGTTCAGGCCACTCGTGACACACCGCGTAAACTGGATGGACGGCGGGCGCGCCTGATTCACCGCCGCGATCATCTCCAGCGGCCGCAACTGACGTTGTCCCATCTCCTCAATGCGCGCGCTGAGGGCCTGCGCGGTCTCAATCTTCGTCACTTCGCCCGCCACTTGTTCCTGCACCGTCCGCTGCTTTTTCAGAAATAGCCCGCCCGCAACCAGGGCACCTTCCAGCACCAGCGATATCACGATCCCGGCTGCCACCGCGATGAACGCACCCCACAGCAGCCGGTCGCGCCGCAGGCTTTGCTTGCGTGCCGACAGCACCGCTTTGTCGCGCACGTCCATGCCCTCCAGCGCCGCCGGATCGAGCGTCGTCACCAACGTGCGTGCCGAATTGATTGCCTTAACCTGCAGCTCAAGACCCTGACCCTTCCGGCCGGGTTTGATTTCCACCGGGCCGGAAAATTCCTCGAGTTCCCATTTTTGCCCTGGCAAGCGCCGGCCGACTTCCGTGAGCAAAGCCGCCCGGCTCGTTTTTTCATCCGCAGGTCCGCCCTGACGCGCGAGCAGGAGCACCGGCAACGGCCCGCTGCCATCCCAAGCCGCCACGGTGAGCCTCTCGCCATCGCGCCAAAGTCGCAAACGTCCGGCCCCGGGCGCCTCGCCCAGCAATGCCGCAAATGCGGGCAACACCACCTGCGCCTCCGCCCAGCCTTCCGTTGGGAAAATTCGCCGGTGCGAGGCAAACACGAGCGCCGTGCGTCGATCACTCGTCGCCAGAAATCCGTGGTAAAGTTGTTCCAAGGCAAAGGGAGCTCCGGCTTCGAGCGCGAGCTCGGCCTGGCTGGCCGCATCTGCTCCCGCATCGAGCGCGATGCGCCGCACGTAAAACTGTTCGGAAGGCAGGCACACGACGTCGGTCGACGTCAGGCGGGCGGACTTGGATGATTGGGCGGATTTGTTCAAGGGGTGAGTGCCGGGGGCTCCGGCGCTTCAATATCCTCGCGAATCTCCAACACTGTGAAGGGGTAGTCCAATCTTTTGCGTTCAGTCGGTTGCGGTGCTGCACCCGTCGTTGGCGTCGTTTGGGGATTGGCCCGGGGCGTGACGGCCCTCGCTCCGCCCGTCGTAGGCGCCACGACCGTCGTGAGGCGAAACGCAATGCCGCCCTGCCGCACCGTGACATTAATGCGTAGCGCGGCAATTTCCGTGCTAAACTTGTCCGCTGGCGCGGCCGAGCCGACCACGGTAGCCGCTTCGGTCATTGATCGGAAATAGTTATCCTCATCTGGTCGACGCGGCCGGGCGCGATAGTTTTCAAGCGCACCAGCCTCGCTCACATTCAGGCCCAGCGTGACCAGCGCACCGCTCGTCGCGGTATTGAGGTTCGTCCGCGGAAACGCATGCAGCGAAAAATCCCGCATAAACGTCCGCAGCACGTCGGTCGGGCGACCGAATTCATCAAAGAAAACGTGGCGATTCATCTCGACCGCCGCCAGTTCCTGCCACGAGCGCAGCGCCCGGTGAGCCGGTTTGTAGGGCGGCTCACTGCTCTCGTAGTCCGGCGCGTCGAGATCCCGGGCCTCGTCGGCCGCTCCTTCGCGCATCCAAGCCAGTAACGCATTGGCCATTCGCTCGGCGTCGGCCTGATTTTCGCCTGCCGCTTCCAGCGCCGTTTGCAACGTGACCGCATCCGCCTGCGGCAGCGATATCCGGCCCGACTCGTCTTCAAACCCGACTTCGACCTCGCGGCCCGCCGACGGCACATAGCCGCTCTCGGTCAGCGCCCGCGGCCAATTTTCATCGGGACTGTGCAACGCCTTTTCCTCCGTCTGTTGCGCCGCCAGCACCGCTAGCATCGATTCCAGTGCGGAATATCCCTCAGCCCGAAGTTCGCGACGCTCCGCCGCACGCGCATCCGCCAACAGTTCCGTCCCCGTGCGCCGGATAAATGCCGCCAACAAAAACGCCGCCAACAATAGCGTCACCAACACGAGCACAATCACCGCGCCACGCTGCGAGCGCCACTGGCCTTCCGATAATTTAAGTGCAGGGGCTCGCATGATCAAAAATGCGGCAGCGGTCCCGGTGCCGCGGGTAGCATCACCGTCGTTTCCGCCTTCAAGGTGCCATGCTCGAAACGCAGCTGCAGCCGTGTTGGTAATTTCCACTCGCCAGCGGGCGCGCGCTGCAAGGCATCAAAGCTGCGCCAGGTGCCGGCATCGGCGTCGAGATAGTCGTAGGTCACCGATTTCACAAAAGGCGTCATCACCCACGCCCGCGGTTTGGCGTCGTCGAATTTTTCCTCCAGCCGCGATTGCCAATAAAGCACGAGTCCGCGGTCCGGCTCCACCACGAGCGAGCACACGACCTCCGGCAGCGCCGGACCATTCCACCGCAAGCGCGGGCTGCCTCCCGACAACTCAAAGCTCAACGGAGTTTCGCTCCGACCACTCTCAAGATGAATTTCCCGGGTGAACAGCACCGGGTCGGCCGCCAGGGGTGGCAAGGATGCTGCCCGCGTCATCTCCTCGACCTCACGCGTGACGGCCCGCACATGCTGCTCAAATAGCCGCCGCTCAGCTCCCTGACCCCAGATTTCGGCCATCGAGAACACGAAAAAATTGAGCGCCAGCAACAGGCCGCCAAGCAGCGCCGCCGCGAGCAGCGTCTCGATCATCGTAAACCCGCGGCGATTTGACGGCATCGCACGCATCAACGTTTCTCCTTTTCGCGCAATTTGGTCCACTCGCCACGCAGTTGTTCGCGTTTGCCTTCATCCGACCAAGTCGGCCGTAGCAGCATGCTGGTCTGCTCAAACTCCTCGGCATCCTTCGCCGTGCCGCCGGTGATTTGGCCGCGAATCACGACCTTAAACAAATCCGGCACCGCCGCCTCTTCGATTACGGCCTCCCAGCGTAATTGACGTCCATCCGGCAGCGCCAGCTGGCCACCTTCCTCGACCTTGCCCCGCTCCGGTTCATTGAAAACGACCTCACGCAAGTAATCCATGCCGCTTCCTTTGCTGGCGCGCTGAGCCACGGCAGCGTGCGCCCCAAGCGTGTTCACATAAGCGGCACCGAGCACAACCGCCGCCATCGCCAAAATGGCGATGCCCACCAGCACCTCCAGCAGGGTAAATCCATGGCGGCAGGAAGCGGAACGATATGCAGGGAATTGCATAAATCAGCGTCTGGCCACCACGGGGCTCAGCGCACAGGTCCAGGGATCAGCGACCAGCAATCGCGGCGACTCCTTTTCTTCCTGCACGCGCACGCGGAATGGATCGCACGTGCCGTCCGAAAAAAAGCGCACCCGCGTCTGTTCGCTCACTTCGGTCATCTGTCCGCCGAGCAGGACAACGTTGCCCGTCTCGGGCGGCAGCAACTCCAGCTTCACGCCCGCGGGCAACGTCTCAGGCTGCTTGAGCGCGGCGTCCCACTGAAACCGGCGCTCTTTCGCATCAAAGCGCACCTCCACCGTGCGCCCCGACTCCAGCGCCGCACCGCGCGCCGCCAGCATGGTCTCCGTGACAATCTGCTCCGGGCCACGACTGTCGATTTCCCGCAACATGGAATTCACCCCAGGGATGAAGAGGACCGCAAACAGCGTCATCATCGCCAGCACGAGCAGCACCTCCACCAACGTGAAACCACGGGCCACCCGCCCATGGTCAGTCCGCACGCAAGTCAGCGGGATGAGCAGGCGCACGACGGGTCACCAATTCCCGATATCATCTTCCGTGCCGTCCGATTTATCCGGCCCGACCGAGTAGAGATCGTAACCGCCCTTGTTCTTTGTGCCCGGAAACCGGTAGCGGTAAGGCTCGCCCCACGGATCATTCGGCACTTTCCCACCGGGCGATTCGATATACGGACCGCGCCAGCGCTCGCCTTTGCTGCCGGGTGCCGTGATGAGCGCCGCAATGCCTTCGCTCGTCGTCGGGTAATCACCCAGATCGATCTTGTAACGCACGAGCGAGGTTTTGAGAGAATCGCGGACGAAGACGCGCGCGACCGCCTCCTGGCTTTGGCCAAAGATTTTGTCGCTATTACTGATCGCGAGGCCCGCGAGCAGGCCGATGATCGCGAGCGTCACGAGGATTTCGAGCAGGGTAAATGCGGACAGGCGATTGGGGGACATAGAATTATTGGGTTTTAACCGGTGCAGCGGATGGCGCCACTTGCTGCCGCATCGCCCGGCGACGACGGACTTCCGCCGCCACGGCGGCGAGGCGGTTGGCTTCCTCGGAGGAATTCGCTGCCACCGCGGGCGCGGGACCGGATGGGATGGGATTAGCGTTGGCCGGACGGGTCGGATCAGGCACCGAGGCGATTACGGGAGCCTTCTTGAGCGCGAGAGTCAGGTTGCGGCCCCTGTAATCGACGCTGATGGTCTGTTTTTCGGTATCATAGTTCCGCACCGTATAAGGTTGGCCGCTCTCATTGAGTGTCACCCAGCGCGAACCGCGCGTCGCAGGATCAAACACGCTGAAAAAAAATTCGCCCTGATCGGCAAATGCTCCACGGAATTCCAAGACCGCCGCATCCGTCGCCGCAGCGGCAGCGGCGCCTTGGATGGGGGCAAAGGGCGAATTAGCCGCCAGTGACTCAAGTTGACCACCCTTCAGTGATGCCCCTGCCCCGACCAGCAAAGCTACGGCTGTGAGTCTGATCGCAGAGTTGGAACGTGTCTGAAACATGCGGATTTAGGTTAGTTTGTAAGCGTAGACCGTTAAGCCAATCGGAAATAACGAGGAAATGGGGCCCATACAGCCGATTGCAATCCCACCCATGCGACGCGCACTGAGTTAAAGGTGAGCATATTCCAAATGACCAAGCCTGTGGCTTGTTTGTTTCAACGCGACCGGCTAGCTTCGCTGCACTTTACCTCACCATGGACAATCCCGCCGCCGTTCCACCGGGTCGCATCAAGCTCATCCCCTATTTCCGCATCATCTGGGGCGCCAAGGAAGTAATACGCGGCAACTGGTATCTCGGCCTCATCGGCCTGCACACCAAAGGTTACCCGCGGGAGCTTTGGATATACCTCAGCATGCGCGGATTTCTCCGCTGGAGCGCTGGCACCTTGATCGTCACTTACTTCGCCGGTGCCGCCGCCTTGGCGTGGTTTTACGGTCGCAATCCCTACAACCAAATTACCTATACGGATCTCATCTTGCCCACGCGTTGGTCGGAACTCCGGACGATGCGCGGCCAAGCCAACATCGACGAAGGCCTGGCCAAACTGAAAGCCAAGCAATACGGCGCCGCCTTCATGCTCCTCAACCAAGGCATGGCCCGAAAGCCCGATAATATTTCAGCCCGGCTCGTCGTCGCGCAGATGTATACGAGCATGGGCTATCTCAACCGCGCCATGCAGGTTTATCGCGACGGCCTGCCCTACGCCGGCGAGCAGCGCCGGTTCATTGCCGCCGCCATCCAATTAGCCGAATACATGGAGGACTACGAACTCGTGCTAGCCTTGGTCAAAGAAGCTGAAGCCGGCGTTCCGGCCAACTCACTCTCACTCCGCACCCTACTTCAGGAGAAACGCATCCTCTCCTACGAAAAATTAGGTCGCTACGACGAGATCGAAGCCCTCTGGACCGCCAGTCAGACGAAGCCCACGATGCGACTCAACGCCGCCCATCTGCGTGCTCTCGCTGCCACCGGCAAAGCCGAAGAAGCTATCGCCGCCCTCGAAGCCAAACCCGACCAATATGGCCTTCTGCGTGAACCCTGGGAACTCCTACTAGAACTTTCTCAAAATGCTAAAAGCGATTTAAATGCCCGTCGGGCACTGGATGCCCTCATTGAATTGGAGCCAGTCCGCTATCGTTTTTACATCAAGCGGATCGCCTACCTAGTAGAAACAGGTGCAGTCCAAGAAGCCCAGTCACAGATCGGCAGCTACTTTCTACGCTTTGGCGCGGATTCCGTCGCTGTGGTGATGTTGCTTAAGGGAATCGAGCCCTATCCGACGCGAGAAGCCGTCGACCGCGTTTGGAACGAAATCAGAGCCGCAGGACAGGTTGGACCGGCAGCTTACATGACCTATGTGCAAAATCTAATCCATTTAGGCGCCCTATACGAGGCTCAACAACAGTATACATTGGCTCGTATAGAGATCGAACGCACACGCTACCGCGATGATGGCTGGGTTGAAGGCACCGGCAATTTGCTCGAACTTATGAAGGCCGATTCTCCATCCGCCCGAAGCCTTTTGCGAAACTACGTTACGAGTAATCCCCTAAGTCCTGAAGCTTTCCGAATCCTGCTCGGCAATCTGTTACGAGTAGGCCGCACTGACGCGGCACGTGAAATGGCAATCTTAGCCCAAAATCGTTTCCCTGCGATCAGGAACCTACCCGCTGATGCCCTAGCTGTTTCCACTCCTATAATAGCCGAATCCAATAATAAGCCAAGAGAGCCAAATGTCGTGCCCCTAATGGAAGCACGCGAGGAATTGGCCGCCTTAGAAGCGGCCATAACGGCAAATCAATGGGAGAAGGCTCTTATCCACATCGTCAAAGTCGAGAAATCCCCATTGGGACGAGAAATGGCAGATCAATTATTATACCGACGGCTCATTATTCACGGACATCTTTCCAACCAAACTGAGCTCAGCTGGTATATGCGGCGCTTAATGTCATCAGGCCGCGTCGATCCATCACGGATTCGGGATTTGGCCAGTAATCTTTATCGGCAAGCTCACATGGATAGCGCATTAACCATACTTCGGGAAGTCCTTCGTAGGTATCCCGACGCGAAATGGGCTACAGACCAACTCCATATCTGGAATACAGAAATCAAAGCAGCCGAACTAAAACCCGTGCCCCTAGACAGAGAATAGGAGTATCGAAGCCAGTATCTAGCAAAAACGCATCATCGCTAATCAGTGCTCGTTGAGAGCTTTACGCTTAGATTTTCGGAAGATCTCTCTAATAGTCTATCATACCCGCTCTCAATCAAGCAAAACCTAAAGACGACCCCGTTATAATAGTAACCATAAATAAAAAGCCCCCAGATATTGGGGGCTGGAAGTGTAAGATATCGAAGAATCTCACCCTCAGGCGCGTGCAACGCGGCGACGCCAAGCTACAATTCCAAATACAAGAAAACCCGCAATCATCGCATACGTTGAAGGCTCCGGAACGGGAGCCGGTATCGCGGCAACTAGTGAGATATTATCAAATGTCATGCGAAAGGGAGTCGAACCAACGTTGCCTCCACCAATCGACCAGCTCGTGATATTCGAGATATCGATACTGCTAGTCCAAGAGATAGGGATATAGACGGTCGAAATTGAACTAGTGAATTCACCCGTGGGGGTGCTGAAAACTTCCGATTCCAAGAAGTCGTCCGAAAAACGCACTGTAAATGCTCCAGCCTGATTATTCGCATCTACTGATGCAGTTACGGCGATAAAGTTATATCCAGTAGCGTTAATCAAGACACCAGTGGCACCCCAACCGTTATTTTCTCCACCAGTGACTACAATCGTGGAGGGAGTTTGCTGAACCTGGCCTTCCCAATTCGTGCCCGCGACTACACTTCCGGTTGCCGTGCCTTGGTTAAAATCATCGAAAGTTAAATCAACAGGAGCGGCGACGGCAGATAGCACTCCGAGACTTAAAACAATGGGAGCAAGGAAGCAGTTTTTCATGGTATAGAAAATACGTTCAAGAACATCAGGGATTAATAGGGCATTGGCAAGGAAATCAATTTTTCGGTCGCAATCGAAGTCGAACCAAGACGTCGAATCATAATTGGTCGGCCAGCGGCAATCGTATAAACATCGCGACTGGGCGAACTCGCCGTATCCGTGTTCAATTCCCAACGATTTCGAATCGAATTGTAGTAAAACACCAACCAATCCGCACCACTCCAAACTTGGATTAGATCCGCGTTGTTGCGTGCACTCGCTCCAGAGCTTCCGGCAATCCATCCAGAAGCGCGCGTTTGCATTGCTAAGGCGCCGAGCGTAATTCCCACAGGTAGACTATTGCTGAGAAATGTCACTCCTGAGTAAGTATGGAAATATTTGGCCGGTTGTGTGGGCACTCGCCCGCTGATGAACATCTTAAGTTCCGCACCGCCACGCCTACTAATCATTACGCCCCTATCAGGGCGTAGAGCATAATTACTACGGGTGGGCGACGTTGCAGTATCCGTCCTCAATTCCCAGCGACTGCGTGGCGTGTTGTAATAAAATACCAGCCAATCGGCGCCACTCCAGACCTGGACATTATCAGCAGAAAGATAGTCACTGCCTCCTTGGACGCTTCCGCCAAATATTGAACTCAGTGTATCAGCTAAAACTAGCTCGTAAGCATCATTTACGGCCACACCAGATGCGACAAGATCAACTCCATCGGTAACTACGTAAATACGTGAAGCCGTATTCGCTGTTGTGCCCAACATGAAAACGCGTCCAGAAGCCACACCAGAATTAATTCGCAAATAATAGGGATTACTAGCGTTGCTATATGATGCAGCGGGCCAATTAGCACCGGCCACTTCTATGTAATTCACGCCTACTCCGCTTAATTTTCCGATTACAGCTCCACCACCAGCTGGATAATGCTGCAACGGCAAAGCAATCGAGCGCGTCTGGTTAACCGGCACTGAGATCGTCATCCCTCCCACCGGCGGCGAATACGCAGTCACCGCAGCGGAACAGACGAGAGGGGCAAAAACAAATCCGGCGACCAAGAGCGAGAAAAGCTTTTTCATAGGACGGGGTATCAGCGGTTTACTAGACTAGTAGATCAAAATTATCCGCCGTGTGGCAAGGCAATTGCATGCGGAAATATTCGTAAATATGCGTAGACACCTCCCTTAGCAGGATTATTGCCAACGAAGGGATGGAGTCGGTCCAGAGTCTGGAATTCAGCTTTTCTGGCGGCTTTGCTCATTGCGTAACTTGCAGGCGGAAGAAGGCGTTGGGTGCACTTGAGAGCAGCAGCTTGGCTTCCCACGTTTCCACCCCGCTCGCGGTCGAGACTAGCGTAAGGGTCACGCCGGAGGTTGTCCATGAGGTTAGGTTCGTCGACGTTTCCACGGAACAAGTAACATCCGTCACACTCGCCAGCTTCTTAAACGTGTAAACCCAGTGCGTCGCTGTCGTTGTCACTTCAGGCAGACCGCTTGTAACATTCTGCTTCGGGTTCAGGCCGAGAACGTATTTCACGAGATTCGGCAACCCGTCCTGGCCGAACACCGCGGTCGGCCCACTGATGGTCGCGTCAGCCAACTCGCCTGAAGTAAAGTTGCTCGATTGCCACGACGCAAAGCCTGCCGCCGTCACAGTGAAGCTGCGGTCCACCGGCGTCGCCGCCAGATAGTTACCATTGCCCGTCTGGCTGGCACGCACCGTCACCATTCCAGGACCAGTTGGTGTCAGCGTGACACCAGACAGCGCGGCCGAGCCGGATTGCACTGAGAAAACCACGGTCAAACCCGACGAAGCCGTGGCCGACAGGTTGAACGCACCGGCCGACAAAGCCCGATCGGATAATGCGGCAAACGTGATGCTCTGCGCCGCTGGGTTCACCACGAGACTGCGCGTCACGGTGACGGCTGCGTAACTGAGTAGGTCAGCCGGCGTAAACGTAGCCGAGAGCTCATGCGTGCCGCCCTCGAGCACCGCGCCAATCGCCGGCGAGTAGACAAAGGTGCCAGACACGGTCGTCGTGGCATTGAGCTGGGTCTCGCTCAACGCAGTGCTGTAAGTGATGGCGCTCGGAGTCGGCCACGTGATCGCTGGCACAGGCAGCACCGTGATTGATTGGAAAAGCGTCATCGAGCCGTAAGCCGCACTATCCGTCGGCGTAAAGATCGCGGTAACCGAAACGACGCCGACCCCAAAGACCGCGCCCGCTGGATGACTGTAGGTGAACGCGCCCGGGACATTCGCCGTGGCGTTGAGCTGGGCTGCTCCCAGCGGGAAACCCGCAGCGAGCGTGGCCGGCGTCCACGTGACGACCGGATTGATCCTGGCTGGCGCAAACGCGGTCGAGGCGTCCACCAGAAACAAACTATGAGAGCCACCGCTTGCGACCATCGTCACGATTCCCGTCGCGGTTTGCAGCGGCACTGGCCGGGCCGTCGAAGTCGCGCCATCACCCAGTTGACCGGAAGTGTTGACGCCCACCGCCCAATGCGAGCCATCAGACTTAATAAAAAAGGTATGGCCATTACCAACCGACACCTTGGTCACATCCGTGGCGATTTGCACCGGCACGTTACGATTACCTGTCCCCCCGTCCCCGAGTTGGCCTGCCGTGTTAAGTCCCATGCTCCACAACGTGCCATCCGCCTTGATGTAGGAACTCTGTGATCCTCCTGCAGCAATCGTGACCACCCCAGAGGCAATCTGCACCGGTGTGCTGCGCGACGTCGAGGTGCCATCCCCCAGCTGTCCGGAGGAATTGGCACCCATACCCCACAATGTGCCATCGGTTTTCAGGAATAGACTGTGCGTGTTTCCGGCCACGGCAGCGCTCACGCCGGTCGCCACCTGCACCGGGCTGGTGCGCTGGGTGGTCGTCGTATCGCCCAACTGTCCACTGGTGTTGCTACCCATCGCCCACAACGTGCCGTCCGTCTTCACAAACAGACTGTGACTGCCACCACTGGAAATCTTGGCCACACTCGTGGCCACCTGCACCGGGCTGGTGCGTTGGGTGGTCGTCCCATCACCCAACTGCCCGTTGGTGTTGCCGCCCGTCGCCCACAACGTGGCATCGGTCTTCAAAAACAACATGTGGGTGCCCATCGTGGAAACTGCGGTCACTCCGGTGGCCACCTGCACCGGGCTGTTGCGCTGCGTCACCGAGCCGTCGCCCAACTGCCCGTTGCTGTTAAAGCCCACGGCCCAGAGCGTGCCATCCGCCTTCACGAAATGACTGTGGCCGCTGGCGGCGGCCATCGTTGTCACGTCAGTCGCCATCTCCACCGGAACGATGTCAAAGGAGGGCTTCATCCCAGGGATCTGGCCATTCGAGCTCATGCCCACGCTCCAGAGCGTGCCATCCGTCTTGATCCAGAAGCTATGCGTGGTGCCGCCAATCGCCGCGGCCACGCCCGCGACCACTTGCACCGGGCTGTTGCGCTGCGTCACCGAGCCGTCGCCCAATTGCCCGTTGCCATTGGCTCCTGCCACCCAGAGTGAGCCATCCGTCTTCACCCACAAACTGTGGGAAGAGCCAGCCGAAACACTCGCAACCCCGGTCAACACTTGCACCGGAGCGTTGCGGGTCGTGGTCGTGCCATCACCCAACTGGCCGTTCGTGTTGGAACCCATCGCCCACGCCGTGCCATCACTCTTCACAAACAAGCTGTGCAACGAATTCGCCGCGGCCGCCGTCACGCCAGTGGCGATTTGCACCGGGCTGGGACGATTCGTGACCGTGCCGTCGCCCAACTGCGACAACGTGTTTTGCCCCATGCCCCACAGCGTGCCGTCCGTCTTCACAAACAAGCTGTGGTTGGGTGCGGCCCGCACAAAACTCACGCCGGTGGCGATCGCCACCGGCGTATTGCGTTGTGTCGTCGTTCCATCGCCCAGCTGCCCGTTGGAATTGAAGCCCACCGCCCAGAGGCTGCCGTCCGTCTTCACGAACAGCGTGTGGCCCGATCCCACGGAAACCTGCGTCACACCGCTGGCCACCTGCACCGGGGTGGATCGGTTTTCGAGGGTCCCGTCGCCCAACTGTCCGGCGGTATTCGAACCCATCGTCCAGAGTGTGCCGTCGGTCTTGACGAAAGCGCTGTGCGTGCTGCCCACCGCGATCGAAGCTACACCACTCGCGATCGTCACGGGGTTGCTCCAGCGAGGCTCCAACGTGCCATCGCCCAATTGCCCGAGGGTATTGGCGCCCAACCCCAACAGGGTCCCGTCGGTCTTTAGGATCAAGGTATTCGAGGAGCCGGTGGCTACTGCGGCCACGGCCGACAGGCTGAGACCTGGCACGTTGACCTGCGGCGCATAACCGAGCTGCCCCAAGGTATTGCCTCCCACTCCGAGCAACGTCAGCCCACCGCCTGTGCCCTGTTGGGTAATCGTGTGAGCCACGCCATCGATCGTAATCGTGGCGGTGCGATCCGCTCCACTGCCGTTGGCCGCGAGACTCACGACAATCTGCCCGCCGCCCACCCCCGAGGTGCGCGACAAGGTCGCCCAAGGCTCGCTGCTGACCGCCGTCCAAGCACCGGCTTCGCTCACTACAAGAACATAACTCCCCTGTCGTCCACTCATCACCCGCGCCAGAGGCTCAAAGGGCGCCGTCTCCACCGCCACCGGGCGGATCGCGGTTACCAAACCATAGGTCGCCGTATCAGTCGGCGTGAAAACCAAACTCAAATTGACCGTGCCCACCGGATACACCGTTCCGGCGGTTTGATCGTAGGCAAACGTGCCGGGCACATTCGCCGAGGCGTTAAGCTGCGCCGCGCCCAGCGGGACACCTGCCGCCAATGTCGCCGGGGTCCACGTAATGACCGGGCTGATTTTCGGCGGCATAAATTCGGCCGCGCCATCCACGAGGAACAGCGTGCTAAAGCCGTTGCCCGTCGACAGGTCGAGCACGCCCGTCGCCACGTGCACGGGCAGGGACCGATTCGTGGTCGTGCCATCCCCCAGCTGTCCGGACGTGTTAGCGCCCACGCCCCAGAGCGTGCCATCGGACTTGAGGAACAGCGTGCTGTTACCGCCCGCGTCCATTTTGCTCACGTTCGACGCAGTTTGCACCGGCAGATTGCGATTCGTCGTGGTCCCATCGCCCAACTGGCCGTTGCTGTTTGCCCCCATGCTCCACAAGGTGCCGTCCGCCTTGAGATAAGTGCTGTGACTGGCGCCCGCCGCAAAGGCCACCACCCCCGTGGCGACCTGCACAGGCGTGAGTTGATTCGTAAACGTGCCATCGCCCAATTGACCGGCCGTATTTAATCCCATCGTCCACAGGGTGCCGTCCGACTTCAGGAAAAGGCTGTGACTCGCGCCGGCCGAGATGGCGCTGATACCGGTGGCGATCTGCACCGGGCTGTTGCGCTGTGTCGTCGTGCCATCGCCGAGCTGGCCAAAGCTATTCGAACCCATCGCCCACAATGTGCCGTCCGATTTCAGAAAAAGACTGTGACTGCCACCGCCGGAAACCGTGGCCACGCCAGTGGCGACCTGCACCGGGCTGTTGCGCTGCGTCGTCGAATTATCGCCCAACTGACCGCTGGTGTTCGAGCCCGCCGCCCACAGGGTGCCGTCGCTCTTCACGAATAGCGTGTGACTGCTGCCCGCGGAAGCCACGGCCACATCACTGGCCACCTGCACCGGGCTGTTGCGCCGCAAGACGGAACCATCGCCCAGTTGGCCGCTGCTGTTTGTTCCCAAGCCCCAGAGCGTGCCATCAGGCTTGATGAACAGACTGTAGCTACTGCCAGCCGACATCGCCGTCACCTCCGTGGCGAGTTCCCCGGGGACTACATCGTAAGAGAGTTTAAAGCCCGGTATCTGACCGCTGATGCTAGTGCCCATGCTCCAGAGCGTGCCGTCGGTCTTGATAAAAAAGCTGTTCGTCGCCCCGCCTGTCACCGGCGTGGCGACACCCGTCGCCACCTGCACCGGCGTCGTGCGCGGATTCGAGATGGTGCCGTCACCCAGCTGTCCGACGTCATTACCCCCGGCCGCCCAGAGCGTGCCATCGGTCTTCACCCACAGACTATGCAACAGCCCCGCCGAAACCTTGACCACGCCCGACATGACCTGCACGGGGGTGCTACGGGTGCTGTTGTTGGTGCCATCGCCCAACTGGCCACTGGAGCCGCCGCCCATCGCCCAGGCCGTGCCGTCGGTTTTCAGAAAAAGACTGTGATTGGCGCCAGCCGAAATAGCCGACACCCCCGTGGTGATCTGCACCGGTGCATTGCGCTGCGTGAGTGAGCCGTCGCCCAACTGGCCAGACGCATTCGCGCCCATGCCCCAGAGCGTGCCGTCGGTTTTGATAAACAAGGTGTGATTTGACCCCGCCGCGACCGCGCTCACTCCCGTTGTGATCTGCACGGGGGTGCTCCGACTGCTCGTTGTGCCATCACCGAGTTGTCCATTGGTGTTCAGGCCCATCGCCCACAAGCTGCCATCCGCCTTGATGAATACCGTGTGGTTGTTGTTGGTTGAGACTTGAGCCACGTTGTTGCTCACCAGCACCGGCGACGAACGGTTCACAAACGTGCCATCGCCCAACTGACCGCTCGAATTCGAACCCATCGTCCAGAGCGTGCCGTCGGTCTTCACAAATGCGCTATGGGAACTGGAGCTACCCACGGCCACCGCCGACACCCCGGTGGCCACCGTCACGGGATCAATTAAACGATTCGTCACAGTGCCATCACCTAACTGCCCGCTGGTGTTGGACCCCAAGGCCAGCAACGTGCCGTCCGTTTTAAGGATCAAGGTGTGGCCACCGCTACCCGCAACGGCGGCCACTTCGGTCAGGCTGAGCCCCGGCAGCGGGACGGCCGGCGAATACCCCTGCGCAGTTCCAACCCCCAGCAACGTCAGGCCGCCGGAGCTGCCGCGCTGCGTGATGGTGTGCGCCACGCCATTGATTGTGATGGTCGCCGAGCGCTCTGAGCCACTGCCATTGGCCGCGACCGACACGTCGATGTGCCCGCCACCCGCGCCCGACGTGCGTGAGAGTGTCACCCACGGCTGGCTGCTGA
This sequence comes from uncultured Opitutaceae bacterium, assembly GCA_964525935.1. Lineage (GTDB taxonomy): Bacteria > Verrucomicrobiota > Verrucomicrobiia > Opitutales > Opitutaceae > UBA2377. The sequence continues at coordinate 254,517 of CAZGJZ010000008.1, forward strand.
CCGCGATCCAGGCGCCTGGCTCCGTCACCGTCAGCACGTAGGTGCCTGCACCTCGGCCAATCACGCGAGCCGCCGGCTCAAATGGCGCCGGCTCAACCGTCAGCGCCCGGGTCACCACCATCGAACCATACGTGGCTGTATCCGTCGGCACGAAAACCAAGGTCAACGTAGTCTGACCCGCCGGGTAAGTCGTCCCTGCGGTTTGCGCATAGGTAAAGGTTCCGGGCACATTCGCCGTGGCATTGAGCTGCGCCCCACCCAGCGGGAAGCCCACGAGCAGCGATGCGGGGTTCCAAGTGATGACCGGATCGGTTGCCGCAATGAATGCGCCCGAGGCGTTCAGCAGCATCAGGCTGGAATTCGAGCCGGCCGCAGCGCTGACGACCCCGGTCGCCACCTTGACGGGCAACAGGCGGCTCGACTTGGTGCCATCGCCCAACTGGCCGCCGTTGTTGGAGCCCATGCTCCACAAACTGCCATCCGTCCTCACGAACATGCTGTGGCTGCTGCCCGCCGTGGCAGTGACTACTCCCGTCGCAATTTGCACCGGGCTGTTACGCTGGGTAATTGTGCCATCACCGAGTTGACCATTGGTGTTCAGGCCCATGCCCCACAGGGAGCCATCCGTCTTCACAAAAAGACTGTGTGAGGCCCGGGGCGCAGTCACCACGGTCGCCACCCCACTGGCAATCTGCACCGGCGTTGCCCGGGTTGTCGTCGTGCCGTCGCCAAGCTGGCCAGTGGAATTGCCGCCCATTCCCCACAGCGTTCCATCCGTCTTCACGAAGTGACTGTGCTGTTGTCCCGCCGAAGCGGAAACGACTCCCGTCGCAACCTGCGCCGGCGTCGGCGTGAAGCCATTGCCCCCCATCCCCCACAACGTCCCGTCCGTCTTGACAAATAGACTGTGAAACCGCCCTGCGGAAATACTGGCGACCCCCGTCGCCACTTTCACCGGCACCATCCGCGCAGTCGTCGTTCCGTCTCCCAACTGACCGAGTTGATTGGTGCCCACCGCCCACAACGTGCCGTCCGTTTTCAAAAACAATCCGAAGCCGTTTCCTTCGGAGACTTGGGCAACGTCGTGCGCCATAAATGAGGGTTCATACGACATCGAAGTGATCGCGGTGGGGGAATATTGGATGGTATTGAAGTTGCCGGTGCCCCACAGCGCGCCACCCGTCCGCACAAACATCCCGTGCTCTCCACTGATCGCCATCGTGCTGACGCCGCTGGCAATCTGCACGGCGGCCGCGCGATTTGTGCTGCTGCCATTGCCCAGTCCACCGGTGGTATTGTCACCCATGGCCCACAGCGTGCCGTCTGACTTCACAAAGACCGAATGATACTGGCCGGCCGACACGCTCGCGACCCCTGTCGCGATTTGGCCCGGCGTGCTGCGCGAGATGCTAAAGCCATCGCCATTTTGGCCCGAGTTGTTGGCGCCCATGACCCATAGCGTGCCATTGGTTTTTAGAAACAGACTGTTGGTTACGCTCGCCGCGACCGCCGCCACCCCGGTTGCCACCTGCACTGGCGTCAGGCGGTTGCTGTTCGTCCCGTCACCCAACTGGCCGTTGGCATTCTGTCCCATCGCCCACAAGGTGCCATCCGTTTTAACGAACAAGCTGTGGACGTTGCCGGAGGCCGCATGCGCGACGCCCGTCGCAATTTGCACCGGCAGGTTACGTTGCGTCGTGGTGCCATCCCCCAATTGCCCGCCGGAGTTCTGCCCCATGCCCCAGAGCGTGCCGTCGGTTTTAATGAAAAGACTATGATAGCCCGCCGCATTACTCGGCGCGAGCAGCGCCACGCCCGTCGCCACCTGCACCGGCGTCGAGCGATTGATGGTGGTGCCGTCACCCAATTGGCCAAACTGATTATAACCCACGGCCCACAGTGTCGCGTCGGCCTTAAGAAAGAGCATGTGCCCAAGTCCGGTGGTAATCTTGGTCACGCCAGACGCCACCTGCACGGGCGTGCTCCGGTTGACCAAGGTGCCATCACCCAATTGTCCGTAGTAATTCGCTCCCATCGCCCACAGCGTCCCGTCCACCTTCAGAAACGCCGTGAAGAACGAGCCCGCCGCGACTTCACTGACACCCGAGGCGACTTGGACCGGCACTTCCCGGGAGAGGAACGTGCCATCCCCCAAGACTCCCGTGCTGTTACTGCCTGCGGCCCATAGCGTGCCGTCGGATTTGATAAACAACGTGGTATAAGCACCCGCCGATGCCGAGGTCACCCCCGTTGCCACATGTCCCGGGAAAATCAACCAGGGCGCGAAGCCAAGCTGCCCATTAAAATTATCTCCCACGCCCCAGAGACTGAGCGTGCCGCTGCCCGCGGCTTTTTGTTCGATGACATGGGCCTGCCCGTTGATCGTAATCGTTGCGGTGCGCTGCGCACCACTGTTGACCGCGACCGTGATGGTCAGCTGCGCCCCACCCTGCCCCGAAGCATGGCTCAACGTCACCCAAGCCTGATCCGCCACCGCCGTCCACGCGCCCGCCGTCCGGATATCCATGAGGAAAGTGGTCGCACCCTCACCCACACTGCGGAAACCCGGCGCGCCGATCGAAATGGGCTTCACCTCGAACGTGCGCTCCACCGGCGGCGCGACCCCGACCAAGCTGTTGCCGCCTTGATTGGCCCGCACCGTCACCAAGCCAGTGCCGGTAAACGTCACGACATTGCCCGATACCGTCGCCGGACCAGACACCACGGTGTAGTTCACCGCCAGCCCGGAAGACGCCGTGGCACTCACGGTCGCAGACACCTGATCCAACGTGTAGTCTGGAATGGCGTTAAAGGTGATCGTCTGCGCCGTAGTTTCCGCATCGACCACGATGAACGTGGCATTACTACCCGCCGCGATGTCGGAAGCCCCGGCCGCAATTTGCGTGGGGGTCATATTCGAGGCACTTGTCGTGCCATTGCCAAAAGCGCCGTCAGCATTGCTGCCCATCGCCCAGACCGTGCCGTCCGCCTTGAGAAACAGGCTGTGGCCGTTGCCAGCCGAGACCTTGGCCACCCCCGTAGCAACCTGCACGGGCGTGCTGCGTTGTGTCGATGAACCATCGCCCAGCTGCCCGTTGCCATTACTCCCCATCGCCCACAGCGTCCCATCGGCCTTCACGAACAGGCTGTGAAAGGAACCGGCCGCAGCCGTGCTTACTCCGGTGGCAACCTGCACCGGACTGTTGCGCTGCGTGGCGGTGCCGTCCCCCAACTGGTTGTTGGAATTTGTGCCCATCGCCCACAGCGTCCCATCCGTTTTTAAGAACAGGCTGAAAAGCTGGCCGGCCCAGACCCCGCTTACCGCGGTTGCGATTTGCACCGGTGCGTTGCGCTGGATCGTCGTCCCATCGCCCAACTGACCGCTGCCGTTTAATCCCATGGCCCACAGCGTCCCGTCCGTCTTCACAAACAGACTGTGGGCTTGCCCCGCGGCCGCCTGGACCACTCCGGACGGCACCACGGATACCGGAGTATTGCGCTGCGTCGTCGTGCCATCGCCGAGTTGTCCGTTGAAATTGTTGCCCATCGCCCACAACGATCCATTCGTCCCCACAAACAAGCTGTGGTTCAACCCAGCCGCCGCCGAGGCCACGTTCACCGCAGCCAGTTGCGGGATCGTCTGACTCACCACCGGAGGAATCGTGCCCAACTGGCCGAAGCCATTATAACCCGTGGCCCACAACTTGCCATCCGTCCCCACCCACAACGCGTGATTCTGGTTCACCGCGGCCGAGGCCACATCGCGGCCCGTTTGTGCAAAGGTGCTCCTGTCGCCGGAGTAGCCGCCGCCCAGCTGGCCGTCGCCAGCGTCGCCCATGGCCCAAAGCGTGCCGTCGGTCTTTACAAACAGGCTGTGTTCCGTGCCGGCGGAAATGGCGGCCACGCCTGTTGCGACTTGCACCGCCGTGGAGCGATTGGTCGTCGTGCCGTCACCCAGCTTGCCCGATTCATTGGAGCCCGCCGCCCACAAGGTGCCGTCGGTTTTCAAGAAGAGACTGAACGCTTCCCCGGCACTGATCTGCGCGACGCCCGTCGCGACTTGGACGGGCGTGGCTCCGCCACCGACTGCTCCAAATTGACCGGTGTTGTTTGCACCCATCGCCCAAACCGTGCCGTCGGTCTTGAGGAAGAGGCTGAAGCTCCCATTGGCGCCACCCGCCGCCGCGGTGACGCCGGTGGCCACTTGCACGGGAGCATTGCGCTGCGTCGTCGTGCCATCACCCAACTGGCCGCTGAAATTGCCGCCCACCGTCCACAACGAACCATCGGACTTCACAAAGAGTGAATGATAGTCGCCTGCCGCCACCGTCGCCACCCCGGTGGCGATTTGCACCGGCGTATTGCGTTGCGTCGTCGTGCCATCGCCCAGCTGGCCGTTACCGTTGTAGCCCATCGCCCAGAGCGTGCCATCGGTCTTCACGAACAACCCGTGCATGGCGCCGGCGGCAATCTTGCTGACACCCGTGGCAATCTGCACCGGTGTGGGCGTAGCCGAGGTATTGCCCCGGCCCAATTGCCCGTTGCCGTTGTTACCCATGGCCCACAGCGTCCCGTCCGTCTTGCGGAAGAGGCTGAATCCGTTACCGGCCGCCACCTCCGCCACCCCGGTCGTGATCAGCGCCGGCGTTGATTTGATCGCATCGTTGGCCGGCTCACCCAACTGCCCGTTGCTATCGCTGCCCATCGCGTAGAGCGAACCACCGGTGCTCACGAACAAACTGTGATTCACGCCCGCCGCAATCGACTGCGCGCCTTGCGCGACACCCGTCGCCACCTGGCCAGGCCGCAGTTGCCAGGCATGCTGCCCCAGCACGCCGAAGTAATTACTTCCCGTCACCCAGAGATCCTTCGTGGCTGCGACAACCGCGTGCTGCGTGATCCCATGCGTTACCCCGTCCACCGTGATCGTCGCCGTGCGATCCGCTCCCGTGCTGTTCGCCATCACTGTGACCGTAAGATGCGCGCCGCCAATGCCGCTGCTGCGCGAGAGCGTCGCCCACGCCTGATTGCTCGCCGCCGTCCATGCCGTCGTCGCATCGACATAAATAACATAGACCGCCCGCGCGCTGCTCAGCTCGCGCGAAGCCGGGGTCAGGGTGGTTTGGGCGAGGGAGGTTAAACTTGTTCCTAGGGCGAGGACACAGAGCAACAGGAGACGCAGGAGCATGGAGCGCAGTCCGCAAGCTCAGCATAATAGTGAAATCTTCGAGCCTGAGCTTGCTGGAGGAGCGGCATCGAAGGGTTCATGGGGATGTTAGTCTGACTGAATTATGCTCTCTGTGGGACGGCGGGGTGACCTTCAGGCGAAGGCCGGCGCCAGGGGTGGCGGAGCGCGGGCGCTCGCCTGCGAGGGTTCATTGCGGCCAACGCCCGGGCTCAACCGCCAGGACGCGGTGGCGACCGTCGTTGTGATCTGAAGCAATAACGCATCGGCGAGATCCACGGCATCGGCCTGTTCGGCTAGCGATTCGTCGGTCCCCCCGGGCGCCGCGGCGGTGATTGTAGCCTGGGCGAATCTCGCCTCCGGCCCGAAAGAAGTCCGGCGCTCCTGGCTTGGAAATAGAGCCGTCGCCGCCAGACCCGTGAATGCAAGCGACACGACCGCTAGCCGAACTACGCGCACCGGACGGAAGGGTCGTAATTTCACCATAACCATTACGATCGCAGGGGAACGGGCACTGGCGTCTTCGGAGCCATCGTTTTCGTCGGTTTGTTTTTAATGGTGGGTAACGAGTGGCTGAAAACTCACATCCGCATCGTCGCGGATGTGAGCCCGCAGCCTTGCACTTATTGGGTGACTTGCAGGCGGAAGAAGGCGTTCGGGGCGCCGGAGAGCGCCAACGTCGCCTGCCACGTCTCTACTCCGCTTACGGTCGACACCAAGGTCGGAGTCAGCGTCACCCAGCTGGTGAGATTCGCGGAGGTTTCCACGGTGCAGGTCACGTCCGTCGCGCTGGCCTGTTTCTTAAACGTGTAGACCCAGTGCGTGGCCGTCGTCGTCACTTCCGGCAGCCCGCTCGTGGCGTTCACCTTCGGATTGAGGCCGAAGGCATACTTCACGAGGTTCGGCAGGCCGTCCTGACCGTAGATCACCGTCGGGCCGCTGATGTTGGCATCGGCCTGTTCGGGTGAGGTGAAGTAGGTCGATTTCCACGTCGCATAGCCGCTGGCCGCATTAACGGTCAGCGAACGCGTCACGGTAATGATCGAGTAAGCCGTCATGTCCGTCGGCGTAAACGTCGCGCTAAGCGTGTGCGTGCCCGCCGCGAGCACGGTGCCCGCCGTCGGGCTGTAGACGAAGGTGCCGGCGACTCCGGTGGTGGCACTGAGCTGGGTCGCACTGAGCGCCGTGCCTTCCGTGATCGGCGCCGGCGCGGTCCAGGTGATCGTCGGCGCGGTCAGGAAGCTGTAGGAGCCGTCGTTCTTCGCGAGGAAGAGTGCGAAGCCATCGCCACCACTCACGCTCACCACGCCGCCCGATGCGATCTGCACCGGGGTGTTACTGCCACCATCGCCACCGTAGCCATAGTAGTCGCGACCCGTCGCCCAGAGCGAACCGTCGGTCTTCACAAACATGGCGTAGGTAATGAAGCCATCGGCAAACCCAGCCAGGCTGCTGACTCCCGTGGCGATTTGCACCGGGGTGTTACGATTGGCCGTCGTGCCATCGCCCAACTGGCCGGAGGTATTTGCGCCCATCGCCCAGAGCGTGCCGTCCGTTTTCACGAAGTAGCTGCTCGTGTAGGACGCCGCGACCGCGGACACGCCCGTGGCGATCTGCACCGGCGTTGATTTGTTGACGTTGGTGGTGTCGCCCAACTGGCCGCTCGTATTCTGGCCGACGCCCCACAACGTGCCGTCACTCTTGACGAAGAGGGAGTAATTCTGCCCCGCCGCCGCCGAGATCACGGTCCCGGAGCCGGGCACCGACACTGGCGTGTTGCGTTGCGTCGTCGTGCCGTCGCCCAACTGGCCGGCTTGATTGCGGCCGTTGGCCCAGAGGGTGCCGTCGGTTTTGATGAAGAGCGCATGGTTGCCCATGCTGGCGGCCACGTGAGCCACATCCGTGGCGATCTGCACCGGGGTGCTGCGATTGGTCGTCGTGCCATCGCCGAGCTGGCCAAAAGTATTCTGACCCATGGCCCACAGCGTGCCATCGCTCTTGATGAAATAAGAGCGATACTGGCCCGCCGCGACCTTGCTCACGCTGGTCGCGACTTGCACCGGCTCGTTGCGCAGCTGAGTGGTGCCATCGCCGAGCTGGCCGGCGCTGTTCTCGCCCTGGCCCCACAGCGTGCCGTCCGCACGGATAAACAGACTGTGATTCATACCCGCGGCGGCGGCGGTGACTCCGGTTCGCACCTGCACCGGCTGGCGCAGGCTCAAAGACTTATAGCCAAGTTGACCGGAATTGTTGTCACCCATGGCCCACAACTTACCGTCGGTGGTCACAAAGACGCTGTGCGATTCGGTCGCCGCTACTTTGCTCACGCCCGTGGCGATCTGCACGGGCGTGCTGCGGTTCGCATAGGAACCGTCACCGAGTTCGCCACGGTTATTGCTGCCTACCCCCCACAACGTGCCGTCGGTTTTCACAAAGAGCGTGTGATTCAGGCCACCCGCGATCTCGGTCACATCCAGCGCGACTTGCAGCGGCGTGTTGCGATTCGTGGTCGTGCCATCCGCGAGTTCGCCATAGTAATTGCGACCCATGGTCCAGAGCGTGCCGTTGGTCTTGATGAAGACGGTGTGGTAATCGCCGGCCGCCACTTTGCTCACGCCGGTCGTGATGGCCACGGGACTCAACCGCCCGGTGTTGGTGCCGTCGCCGAGCTGGCCCTGGCTGTTATCGCCCATCCCCCACAGCGAGCCATCCGTTTTCACGAACACCGTGTGGTAACCGGCCGCGAGCGCCGCGGCGACGCCCGTGGCGACTTGCACCGGCGCGTTGCGGGTGGTCGTTGTGCCATCGCCGAGTTGGCCGGCAAAGTTGTAACCACAGGCCCAGAGCGTGCCGTCGGTCTTGACGAAGACCGTGTGATAATCGCTCGCCGCCACCGCCGCCACACCCGTGCTGATTTGCACGGGGGTTGACTTGTCAACATTGGTGCCGTCGCCGAGCTGGCCGAAGTCATTGTCACCGACCGCCCAGAGTGTGCCGTCGGTCTTAACGAAGACGCTGTGCGAAAAACCAGCGGCCACTTTGCTCACCCCGGTCGCAATCTGGACCGGCGTCGCGCGATAGGTCGTGGTGCCGTCACCGAGTTGACCCGCGCTGTTGTCGCCGAACGCCCAGAGCGTGCCGTCGGTCTTGAGCACGAGGTTGTGTATGCCACCCGCGGCGGCATCGGCCACCCCGGTGGTGATGACACTGGGCCGGGACTGCGCCGTGACCTGGGCCAGCGGGTTGCCAAAACCCGCGCCCAAGCCCCAGAGACTGTAGGTGCTCGCCGAGCCCACGCGTTGCGTGATGGTGTGCGCGACGCCACCGATCGTGATCGTCGCGGTGCGGTCCGCCCCGGTGCCGTTGGCCATGACGCGCACGTCAATCGGTCCGCCGCCATTGCCCGAGGTGCGCGAGAGCGTCACCCACGGCTGGTCCACGGTAGCGGTCCAATCACCCGCGAGATTGACCATGAGGCTGTAGGCGCCCTGCCCTCCACCCAGTTCTTTGCCGAGCGGCAGGAAGGGACCTGGCAACGTGATGTGCGCCACCGCGCTGGTAACCGAGGTGACGGTATTCGTGATGATCACGTCGTAGTCGGCACTCTCGGTGATATTCGTGAGCACCAGCACGGAGTCCGTCGCCCCATCGATGTTGGTGCCATTCCGGCGCCATTGATAAGTAAACGGCCCGGTGCCGCCCGCCCGCACCGAAAGCGTGGTCGAACTACCCAACGGCACGACGCTCGACAGCGGCGGCGTCGTGACACTCGGCGCGGTCGGCGCGATGCCGAAGCGCAGCAAGGTCTGGGCCGCCCCATAATTGAGGCTGAGCGTCGCACCGTAGGCATAGAGCTGGCCGGCGTCGTCCATGATCAGGCGCAGGGCCGCGCCGGAGTTGCCCGGCCAGCCCGTGACGCCGCGCAGCGCGAACGTGTTGTCCACCGTGCCGTTCGGGTTCAACCGATACGCTGGCGGCCCATTGGGGAAATCGCCCGTCACGATCAATTTGCCATCTTCCTGCTCAAGGATCTGGCCGACTTGTCCGCTGATCACGGCATCGGCGGTGAACCCATCATCCAGGACGCCATCCGCCGAGATGATCGCGAGACGGTTGACGGACGTGCCGTTATAGCCCGTGAACGTGCCACCGATCGCGATGCGTCCATCCCGCAACAAGGTCATGACGCTGATCGAGCCATTCGACACGGCGCTGGGCAGGGTGAAGGTCGTGTCCAACGAACCATCGGGGTTGATGCGCACGATGCCGGGAGCGAGCGCGCCGTTGTAGTTAACGAAACCGCCACCGGCGTAGAGCTTGCCCGTGCCGGGCTGCTCGAGCACCACTGCCGCGGAGTTGCCGCCAAAGCCGGTGCCGGGATTGAAGTTTTGATCACGCGAGCCATCGGCATTGAGCCGGAGCAGGCCGACCGCCGCCGCACCATTGAAGGCGAATCCACTCGGGAGACCATAAAGCAGGGTCTTGCCACCCGCGAGCGGGTGGAGTTGCACGAGGTAGTTGTTCGGCCCGCCCCCCACATCGAAGGAGTAGTCCCGCGTGCCATCCGCGTTAATGCGCACCAACCGGTTGGCCTGTTCGCCACCGTAGCCAATGAAGTCGCCGATGCCGACATACTTGCCGTCGCTTTGACGGATGACGCGGTAGAATCCAAACAACGAAAGCCCGTTGAGCTCCACCCCGCTGCCGGCCGGGAACGTGCTGTCCACCGTGCCGTTGGCATTGAAGCGGGCGATTTGATTGAGGTTGGTGGAGCCGTTCGCCGCTTGCATCGAGCCAAACAGTGTCAGCTTGCCATCGGCCTGAAGGAACGCCGCGTTGGCGTAGGCCGGACGGTAGAGCAAGGACGACGGCGGATTAGCGAGCGAGCCATTGAGGTTGAGCACCGCGACACCCACGCGGCGCGCGTTCAGCACGCTCTGGAAAGTGCCGAACATCGCCACGGCATCACCCGTGATCGGGAACATCATCAAATTACGACCCGCCGTGGTCGAGGTGAACGCGGTCGTGAACGGCGCTGACGGCGTATAAGCCTGGTCAACTGCGCCGGCGCTCGTGAGGCGAATCAAACCAAAGGTGGTCGTATTGGAATAGGTCGTGAACGTGCCGCCGATAAGCACGCGGCCATCGCTGAGCATCGCGGCGCCCAGCACATTACCATTGGTATTATTGTTGGTGTTGGTGGGAGTAAAGGTGCCATCCGCCGCACCCGCCGAAGTCAGGATGGCGACGCGGTTGCGCGTCTGTCCGGCAATCGTATTGAAATTACCACCGACTAGGAAACGTCCATCGGACAAGCGGGTAACCGAGTTCACCGTATTGTTCGCACCGGTGTTGTTGGCGAAAGCCGTATCCACGACGCCCGCGCTGCTCACACGCGCGATGTTGGCTTGGTTCACACTGTTCACCGAGGTGAACGCACCCGCCAGGACAATGGAGCCGGAAGGCTCGACGATCAGCTGGTAAATTCGCGCCGTGCCGCTGAGCGCGACGCTTGTGGTGAAGGTGCCGTCCAGTGTGCCGTCGAGATTCAGGCGGCGCAGGACATTGCCTGCCGCGAGTGCTCCCGTGGTGAAGCTCATGCGCGCGACGAGCGGCTTGCCGTCCGCCTGCACCGCAAGGGCCGAAACCTGCGTCAGGGCCGCAGGGCTGTCCTTGGGCTGCCAGGTCAAATCCAGGGCGAGGCTTGGCGTGAGTTTCGCCAAACCAGGTCGGCGATGGCCGTCAACGGCCGTGAAATCACCGCCGATGTAAACCGAGCCATCCGGCGCCTGCGCCATGGCATAAACCACGCCGTTGATGACCGGCGGAGCATAAGTGGTATCGAGCGTCAGATCGGTGTTTAACCGCGCCAAGGAGGCGCGCGGCGAATTATCCCATTGCACGAATTCGCCACCCGCGAGCCATTTGCCCCCGGGAAGAGCCAGCGACGCGTAGACGCGCGTCGAGGTCGTGATGGGGTTGGGTTGGTAAGCCGGGTCGGCCGCGATGTCGCCGGGATAGGCCGACGGGGCCACCGTCACGCGCGAAGGGTCGGAGACACGCATGCCGCCGATACCATTGATCACGACATCATAAATATCGGCATCCGATCGCTGGGCCGACGGGATCGAATAAGTCGACCCAATTGCACCCGGGATCTCGATCCCATTGCGCCGCCACTGATAGGAAAGATCGCCTGTAGCGGACGCCGTGACGCTGAGATTGACCGCCTGTCCCGTCGCCACGTTCTGATTGACGGGATGGTCCGTAATGGTCGGCGGCGTAGTGACCGTGAGCGTGGCCGGCGCCGAGATGGCGTCCCCCAAGCTGTCGCTGTGCACGAGCACCGAGTAATCACCGGCATCCGCAGTCTCAACATCGTTGAGCATGAGCGAGGGCGAGGAGCTCGGGCTCCCAATATCCATGCCGTTGTGCCGCCACTGGTAGGTGAGCGGAGGAGTGCCCGAAGCCAGGATGGTGAAGGTAACATTGCTTCCCACCATCACACTCTGGCTCTGCAGGGGCCAATCGATGACCGGAGCGCCACTAAATGATGACGGCACACCTTTGCGAATGGTTTGGTTGAAGTTGTCGGCGATAAAGAGCGTGCCCGTGCCATTCACAGCCATGCCCGCGGGACCGGAGAAACGCGCCACGTCGCCCGGGCCATCGTCGGCGCCCGTCCCATACTCGTGGCCGCCAATCGTGGTCACAACCTGCGCCGTGCTGATGCGACGGATCGTGGCCGTGGAGAGATCGGACACATAAATCCGCCCCAAGGAATCGACGGCGATACCAGTCGGCGCAGAGAAAGTCGCCTGGTTCGACGGACCATCGGCAAAACCAAAACCACCAGGCAAGCCGGCGTAAGTGGTGACCACCGCATCGGGCGTCGTGATTTTGCGGATCAAGGCATTGTTGGTATCCGCCACATAAAGATTACCCGCCGCATCAATCGCGAGGCCACTTGGCGCATTGAAGCGTGCGTTGGTGCCGGTGGCGTTGGTGCTTCCGGTTTGGTTGCCGGTAGAGCCCGCGAAAGTGCTGACCGCGCCGGTGGCAATGACGATCTTTCGAATCGAGTGCGCATTGGTGCTCGTCACATAGAGATTGCCGGAGCCATCGGCCACGATGCCGCGCGGTGAGTTGAACCGAGCAGTCGCAATGCCGGCACCGTCGGCATTGCCAGTGACGCCTGCCGCGCCAGCGATCGTCGTCAAATTAAGGCCGTCGGTCCCCACTGAACGGACCAACTGGTTGTTCGTCGTGAAATACAGCGTCGAGCCACTCAGGGTGATCCCCACGGGATTACCACCCGAGGAAACCGAGGTCGTGACCAATGTCGTGACGACTCCCGCCGGTGTAATTTTGCGAATCTTGCCGTTGTTGGTATCCGCCACATAGAGATTCCCGGAGCCATCGACCGCGACGCCATAAGGATTCGAGAACCGTGCGGCACTGCCCGTGTTATCGGTCGAGCCGGAATTAAACGCCAGGCCGGCCAGGGTGGTGAAATTAAACGTGAGGTTATCCTCGATGCTGAGGATCGCCGGCAGACTGAGGGTGTCACCGGCCGTATTGTGAGCAATGACCCGATAGGTGCCGCCGTTGGCGGCCGTCATGCCGGTGATGGTCAGCGTCGCCGTCGTCGCCCCACTGACATTGCCGGTATTGGTCACATTCACCCCATCCTTCACCCATTGGTAAGTGATGGGCGCGGAGCCGGTCGTCTCGACTGACAGGCTCACATTCGCACCAGGGTTCAGCGTCTGCGATTCCGGATGCCCGGTGAAAACCGGCGCGGTCGCCGTGCCGCTGACGGTCACGTCGATCGTGCCCGACGTGACGGAGCCGGCGGCATTGGTAACGACGACATCGTAGTAAGCGGTGTCACCGGGCTGGACGTTTTCGAGGGTAAGACCCGGGCCGTTCGCGCCGGGGATATCGACCCCCAATTTTCTCCACTGATAGGTGGTGGCACCGTCCGTCGTGACGTTCGCCACGAGCGCAATCGTGCCGCCCTGTTGCACCAGCGAGTTGCCGGTGAGTAATTGGATCGAAGGCGTCGTGACCGCGGCGATCACCTTGGAGCGCAGGATGCTGGCGCCACCGCCTGAGGTGTAAATCCGCCCGCCAAAAATCTCGGACCGATTGCCCGCGATGGGCGTGCCTTGCAGCACGCGCACCCATGATTCGCCATCGGCTGAAACGAGCACGGCCGACTGCCGCTGAAACTCAGTTTGCGCAACGTTGCTCGCGGATTGAGTCACGTAATACCGCCCGTCCAACACACTGATGCTGGTGAGCACCGTGTGGACGCCATCGCCCACGCCTGCCCACCACCAGTTGATACCATTGGTCGAGCGATGGATCGCACCATCGGTGCCCACCGCCGTGAAGACGCCTTGGTGAAACACAATCCCGCGGAAAGTCTGCGGCGTGCCGGCGTTGCGCACCGTCCAAGTCTCGCCATCCGACGAGGTGATGACGTTGGAAACCCCGGCATTATTGCCACCGACAGCAACATAGACTCCATTGCCATAAGCCGCAGCGTAGAGCTGCCCGCTGACTCCCGTGGTCCGCAGAATCCACGAGTCTGCTGCGCCCGTGGTGGAAGTCCGCACCATGCCGCCGGAGCCCGTGATAATGAACTTACCGTTCAGATAATTGATGCTGCGGATAATATTGGTAAACGGCACGGTCTGCGTCTGTGTCGTCCACGTGGCGCCGTCCGCCGACGTGCGAATCAAGCTGGCCGTGCCGCCCAAGCCGCCCACGGCATAAAAAGTGCCGCCCTGCTTTATGATATCAGTCACATCATAATGCCCCGAGCTCACCTGCGTGAAGCTCTGGCCATCCGCAGACCGCAGGATGAGTCCACCCGTGGCCGTGTTGTTACCACCGGCCACGTAGAGCTGACCATCAATGGATTTGGTTACGAAAAGATTGGGATTCGCAATCCCCGCCGCCGTCGAGAACGCAATCGTCCGGTTGAACGTGACGTTGTCCGTCGATTTCAAAATGACACCGCCGGCCGCCGCCACGTAGGTCGTTGTGCCATTTGCGCCCACCCCGTTGAGGCCGAGGAAGGTTTCATTCGAAGTCGCGGTCGTCCAACTCCCACTCGTGCCATCGGTCGAGGTCGCAATCGTCCCGCTCGCACCCACGGCCACGAATTTACCATTGGAGTAAGCCACGCCGTTGAACGTCGTCGTGCCCGCGCCCAACACCGTGCCGCTCGTCCAATTCGCACCACCATCCGTGGAAATCGCCCGCGCGTTCGCGGCGCCGACCGCAACCAAAGTCGTGCCATTTTGGGCCACGCTCTGGAGATAGCCGGGGCCGGTTAACGGGGTGTTCAGTTTAGTCGCCCAAGTGAAGCCGTCCGTCGACGTAACGACCACGGCATTGTCCGCAGGCGAACTATTCTCATCGGACCCCACCGCCACAAACAGACTGCCCGTGTGAATGATGCTCAGCAGCGAGAAACCATGGGGATAATTGACACTCCACGATTCGCCGTCGCTCGAAACCGCCGTCAGACCGTAGTCACCCACCGCCACAAATTTCCCGTTGCCGTAAGCTACGCCGTGAAAGCCAGCGCCCGCGTCATCAAAGACCAGCTGCCAGGTGACCGCATCATCCGTCGAGGAATAGATGGTGCCGTCATAAGTGACCATGACGAGGCGACCAACGTGCTCGACGAGACCGCGCAACTGCCCCACCCCGGGAATCCGGTGCACCGTCCAGTCCGCACTATTGCCCGTGGTCGAAGTCAGGTAAGTCCCGCCATTGCCGATCACGAGGTGTTTGCCGCTCTGCAAGGCGTAATATTTGCCCATCGTGTTACCCTGCGGCTTGGGGCTGACCCACTCCCAGCCCATCTCGGCAAATGTCGTCTCGTTGTTCGTGAAGAAGGCGGCGATTTTTTCCTTGGTAAAACCAACCACCACCCCGCCAAGCGACGCGTCGGGCACCGTCGTGATATCCAAACCGGTGGCACTGAACGTGGGGAGCACCGCGCGCGCCGACCAGCTGCCGGTGAACAACGGTCCGGTATAGAGATATTTTTCACCCACTGGCACCGGCTCGGTCAGCGAAAGTTCGATCGTGTCGAGCATCTGGCGGAAACCCGCCTCCTCGACCAACGAATCGGGCTCGAGCATGAAAAGCCGTTCCAACCCGGCCGGACGCGCGCGGACCGCCGCCGAGGCCTGGCGGTAAAGCGTAATCATGTCCTGCAACGCGGCCTTCGCGGCGAGCCGCTCATTACTGTCGCCCACCTTGAAAAAATCCGGGTTGTCGCCCAGCACCTTCTGGAGGCTGAACAAGTTGCCGCTCATGACATCCTGCAGCGTATCGAGGTTGAGATCGAGGTTCTGGCCGGAGCCCAAATGCGCCAGGAACTCCGCCGCGCGCAAACAGGCCCGCGCCATCAACACGTCGGCGTAGTCCACGTTGAGCGACACGGGCATCTTGGTCTCGGCCGCGCTGAGCGTGAGCAGGAAATTCGGATTCGTCACCAGCGCGAGGTTGGCCCGGGCCGCGGCACTCTCCGGCACCAGCGTGCTCTGCCAGAATGAAGCGATCTGGGTGAAATTATAATCTGTCGGCAACACCGGCTCATCGTCCTCGCTGGGCAGGCTCGCGTGCCAGTCATAGACATTGCGCCCGCCACCCTCCATGCCGAGCGTCGTCATGAAATTCTGGGACCCTGATTTTTCCGTGACGTTAAACAGCTGCGTGAGACCCAGCAGGGCCGCCGCGGTCTGGTTCGTCGGCGCAAGATCGTGCGCTTCCTGGAAGCGCGCGTAAGCCGTCGGCATATCGTGCGCGGCGAGCGCAGCGCGGCCGGCGGCGATCTTGTCACCGACTGGATCGGCTACAGCCACATTGGCAAACAGCAGGGCGAGGACGAGAAGCAGGCGTTTCATGGGTCGAGTTGAGTAAGAGTGTTGCTGGCGGAAAGGATCCCGGGGTTGTGCCGCAGCGGGGTCGGCACGCTGCGCGCGAGCCGGCCGGCGTTGGGCCCGGTGAGGCTGAGTCGGAAAGTGCCCGGCGGCGTCGCCTCGCTTCCCGTGAGCACGGCGTCAGCGAGTTCGATTGCGCCACCCGGCATCAGCCGGGCGGTGGCGGCGGTGAGTTCGCGATCCGGCGAACCGGCAAGCCGCACGTGCACTTCGCGCAGCACGAGTTCATCGCGGCCGCCGAGCGCCTCCAGCGCGCGCACGATTTGCGAACCCTGCTCGGGCCACGCCATCGTGGCGCTAAAATCAAATTCCACCTTCGCGAGCACCACCAGCGGGCGCCACGCCACGCGGAGAAAGCCCTGGCGGCGATACTCCATGTCGACCCGGCCGATCCGCAATTCACCGGTGCGCTCGCCGGTCTTGTCATCGAAGAAACGGTAGACCGCGCCTTGCATCCCCGGCGCACCCGACACACGGGTCGCGGGTGCCGGCGCCGGTTCCGCGGCCGGCAAAGATCCATTCCCACTCCACGCCAACGCCATGCCCAGCAACCCAATCCGGAATGTGTATGGGAGAAGTTTCATCGGCTTCGGCTAGGTCCCACGCCCTGGCGTATTCACTACGGCCTGACGCCAGACACCGGCGCTGATCCGTGTGCTTTCAAAGCTGCTTCGCGCGGTTTGCTTGCAAGGGGGCACGGCAACCGTGCAGCAATATTTAAGCCCAATCATTCGCGGGGTCATGGATGAATGGAAACAGCGGAAGCTGGCAAAGGTGGGGTGGCGCAGTTGCTTGGCATCTACGTGCAGAAGCTCCTTGCATCGGTCTCCCCTCTGGCAGGGTCAAGTGCCCCCTTCAATCAAGTGAGGTGTTAACCCTAAATTCAGGTAAAATAGGCGTGAAACCACGCCAAAGTGCGGCCCCATGGGGGCTATATTAAGCCCTATTCGGCCCCAGGGAGGGCTCCGTAATTTTACGGCACCAGTTTTAGGCTGATGCGCTGAAACCCAGCCTAATCTCAACTCTCCGCGCGCTGCTTCGCGTCGGCTTCGATGAGTTTGATCAGCGCATCGAGCGCGGCCTTCGTCTGGGTTTTCACCGTTGGCAGATCCGCGGCGGATCCAACCTTCGCGTTGGCGAAGAGGTAAAACTTCATCTTCGGCTCCGTGCCGCTGC
The DNA here is from genome assembly GCA_964525935.1 of uncultured Opitutaceae bacterium. Taxonomy (GTDB): domain Bacteria; phylum Verrucomicrobiota; class Verrucomicrobiia; order Opitutales; family Opitutaceae; genus UBA2377. The sequence continues at coordinate 271,848 of CAZGJZ010000008.1, forward strand.
CGCGGGCGGCAAAAGTGTAGCCGTTGCTCAGCGTGACGAAATACAGATCTTGCTTCGGGATGAGTTCTCCGTCGGCGTCGCGGATATCCTGCCGGCCGAAGTCTTCGAACTTCGTCACCCGCACCTCGCCGAACGCCGTCGGAGGATTCGCGCGGTAGGTTTCGAGGATGCGCTTGATCTTCGCGTTGCCGCTCGCGCCCTCGTAGTAGAGGTTGATCACGCCCTCGAGGTAGAAACCGTATTTCAGATAAATCTCGTCGAGGTATTCCGGCACGGTGAGACCGCGCGCCTTCACGCTCGCGCAGAGCTCGGCAAACATCACGCACGCGGAGTTGCCGTCCTTGTCGCGCAGAAAATCATTCGGCAGGTAGCCGTAGCTTTCCTCGGTGCCAAAGACGTAAAAGGTGCTGTGCGCCTGCAACAGCTTCGCCCGCTCCATCAGGGTCGTCGCCTCGTAATCGAAGCCCGCGCCCATTTTCTGCCGCAGCTGCTCCTCATAGCGCTGCAGCTTGGCGGCGATCCATTTGAAGCCGGTCAGCGTATTGATAACTTTCACGCCATGACCGCGACCGATGGCGTCCTGGAGCTGCGTCGTGACAAAGGTCTTGATGAGGCAAACGCGGTCCGAGCCCGCCGCGGGGATCACGCCGAGTTCCTTGTATTTGCCGAGCCGGTATTCGGCCAGGAGCGCGCCGATCTGGTTGCCCGAAAGCAGCTGCATCTTGCCCGACCGATCCCGCACCGCGACGCCCATGCGGTCGGCATCCGGATCGGTGGCGAGCACGACGTCGCAATTGTCCCGCTCGGCCAGCCGCACGGCGTGTGAGAGCGCCTCGGCGTTTTCCGGATTCGGCGATTTCACCGTCGGAAAGCGGGGATCGAACTCCAACTGCTCCGGCACCGGACGGACCGCGGCGCCAGCATGGATCAGCAGGGGAATGGAGTGAATGCCACCCGTGCCGTGGATATTCGTGAAGGCCACATTCAACTTCACCTGCTTGAAAAGGCCACTGTCGAGCACCGCCGAGGCCGCGACCGCCAGATAGGCGTCGTCCGCATCCTTGGTGAGCGTCGTGACGCGTGAAAGATCCTGCGTGAGGAACGGTGCGAGTTCCGCGAGCGGCACCGCGTTGACCTCGGTGACGATGCCCTTGTCGTGCGGCGGCACCACTTGTGCGCCGTCGCCGAAGTAGGCCTTGAATCCATTGTCGTGCGGCGGGTTGTGACTGGCGGTGATCACCACCCCGGCATGCGCCTGCAGCCAGCGCACGCTGAAGCTGAGTTGCGGCGTCGGCCGCGGCCCATTAAAAATGAAGGCCTCGCCGCCGAGCCGCGTCCAGGTCGAGGCCGCGAGTTCGCAGAAATGCCGGGAAAAATGCCGCACGTCGTGCGCGATCACGAATTTCGGGGCCGCCGTCACGCCCTGGGCCACGAGATATTTCTTCGTATAGCGAAAAAGGCCGACCACCGCGCGGATGAGCGTGAAGTCGTTGAGCATGTTGCTGCCGATCGCCGCGTGCTCCGGTGCCCCCAGCGGGCCAAGCGTGCCGGTCTCGGCCACCGCCGGCACGACGCCGATCGTGCGTCCACGCATGCCGCCGGTGCCAAATTCCAGGTAGCGATAAAACCGGTCGTTGAGTTCCCCCCATGCCTGCTGGCCGACGAGCTGCGCGATGCTCTCCCCTGCCCACCGTGGCAGATTCGCGTTGAGGAAGGCCTGCATGTTTTCCGCGGCAGCGGGCAAAAGCTGTCCGGCCTGCTGCGCTTGTTTGATGGCGTCGGTCGTGGTCATGGGGGGGATAAATTCAACTGAGATAAAGGCCTTCGGTGACGGTGGGTTTCAACGTCAATTTCGCCCAGGCATCGGCAAACGAATCCTCGTCGTAGCCAAACAACGGTGAAACCTCGACCGTCACCGCGGGCAGCCCCGTCGCATCGACAGAAAATTTGGCGCCGGCGGCCTTGAGCCAGCGGGCGAACTGGCGGAGTTGGTCGTCGCGACAGGTCTTCGGCGAATCGAGTCCGTCGGCATTTTTCACCGGCGAAAAGTCATCCGCCCGGCGCGTCTCGATCACGACGGGATTTTTGGCGAAGGGCAGCGCGTCGAACACAAACATCTCGAATTTCACACCGTTGGCCTTCTCGGGTTTTACCACGGTGCCGGTGGCATCGATCGTCGGGATTTTCTTGTCCGCCCGGTGAAAAGGCAGGGCCACGCCTTCGCCCCCGGCCGCCATGCGGCGGATGAATTCGCGGTCGAGGATGTGGATCGCAATGCTCCCCGCGAGGTAGCGCAGGCCACCCGCGGCGTCCGTCTCGCGCTGCACCGCCATGGGCAAATCAGAATACTCGACGACGACGAGCTGGCCGCGTTGCGTGCAAAAGTGCCCGACCTTTTCCTCGGCGTAGGCCTTGGGCACCATCTTGCTCGACATCTCCGAACCGCGCAGGACGTGCCAACCAATGAAGGTCGGGTCGATGCCGCGCACGAGGGGGTTGTCCACTTGGAAATAGCTCAGCGTGTCGATGCCCTCGCGCTGCATGAGATCGAGTGCCCCGCTGCGTGCCAGTGCGCGGAGCGAACCGCCGTGTCCGTCGGGGCTGAGCGCGATCGTGCCCTTGCCCTCGAGCAGGATTTTTCCTGAAAAATCCACGGCCGGCATGCGGCCCTGCCGGAAGAAATGCACGCGAGCGGAATCCAATCCGAAGTAGCCGTGCGTCTTGAAAAACTCCTCGGTCGCCGCGTGATTTTGATGACTGGTCATGATGAACCAGTGCAGCGGGCGGCCGTAGCGTTTGCCGGCCGCGAGGATTTTTTCGGCAAAAACCTGGAAAAGCGTTTTCTGTTTCAGCGGCGTGACGGGAAACGTGCCCTTGGGTCCATCGTAACCGAGCCGCGTCCCCTGCCCGCCCGCGACGGTAAACGCCGCCACCCGTCCGGCACGCAGCGCCGCTTCGCCGGCGTGCTTGGCCTTCGTCCAATCCGCCGCGGCCCCACCCTTCTCTGGCAAGCGCTCGTAGGGCGCAGGGCTGAGGTCGTTCAGGTCGGGGCCACTGGCGTCCTTTTGAAGGAGCGTGCGGGTCAGTTGCGCGATTTCGGCGAGATCAATCTCGGCCGCATCAGCGAGCAGTTGTTCGCGCGCTGCGGGCGCGAGTTCGGCGAAATGCGCGAAGACTTGGCCCTGTCCGGCATCGGTGAATTTTTTGATCAGTGGGTGGGTGTCCATTGCGATACAGTCAGCGAAAATCAGTCTTCGAATCGAAAAATAAACTCCTCCGGTTTCGCATAGCCCAGGCGCCGGCGGATCACTTTTTCCACATAGGCCGGATCGTTGCGCAGACGGTCGAGGATGCGCTGCTGTTCCTTAAGCCGCAGTTCAGCCTCGGCGAGTTTCTGCCGGCTGGCGGCCTCGACCCGTTTGAGCCGGTTGTATTCGTCGCGGGCCTGCCAGAGGAAGACGCCCGACGTGATGCCCGCCGCGAGGAAGAGCACGAGATAGAGGGAGATGATGAAGCGCCGCAGATTCACAAAAATGACCGCCAAGATAAACGGGGCGGCTTTTTTCCGCGCAAATCTATTTGCAGCCCTGCGCGCCCCCTCAGTTGTAAGCGAAGTTTCAAAAACCGCCGCCCTTTGCCGATGAATTGCTTTTGTCGTGCGTTTTGACCGGGACGCCGCAACTTCGTTTTCCCCATGTATCAGAGCTTTTACGGATTCAAGGAGATGCCCTTCAACATCACCCCTGATCCAAAATTTCTCTACCTGAGCCCCACGCACCAGGAGGCGTTACAACATCTCAAATACGGCGTGCAGGAAAAAAAGGGCTTCATCGTGCTCGTGGGCGAGGTCGGCTGCGGCAAGACCACTTTGTGCCGGCGCTTCCTGAACGAACTCGATCCGAAGCATTTTGATACCGCGCTGATCCTCAACCCGCGCGTCACCGAGACCCAGATGCTGAAGGCAATCCTCTCCGAGCTTGGCGAGACCAAGATTGCCCGCAGCCAGGTCGACCTCGTCGCGCAAGTGAACCGCGTGCTGCTCGAGCGCATCGACCGCGGCCGCGACATCGTGCTCATCATCGACGAGGCCCAGAACCTGTCCTTTGCGGTGCTCGAGCAAATCCGGCTCCTCTCCAATCTCGAAACCGACAAGCAGAAGCTGCTGCAGATTGTGCTGATGGGACAGCCGGAATTGAAGGACGTGCTCGCGCGCGATGAACTCCGCCAGTTGCGGCAGCGTATTCTCGTGCACTACGAGTTGAATCCACTTTCGCTCACCGACATGCAGCACTACATCCAGCACCGCCTGACCCTGGCCGGCAGCGTCGGGCGCCCGATGTTCACCCGCTGGGCCCTAAAGGCCGTGCACCGCGCGAGCAAAGGCATCCCGCGCGTCGTCAACAATCTTTGCGACAAGGCCATGCTCTCCGCCTTCATCCGCGAGTCGGACGAGGTCAGCTACTGGGATGTCCGGCGCGCGGTGCGCGACATGTCCAACCTCATCGACTGACCCGCCATGAGCCTCATCAATGACGCCCTGAAACGGGCCCAGCGCCAGCGCACCGCCGAGGAGGCCGGGATCAATCCACCGATGCCGGGCGGTTCATCCGGCCGCGTGACCAAACGCGGCAAACCACTCTCGGCCCAATCGCTGCTACTCATTGTGGTCGGCGCGACGGTGCTCATCGTCCTTTCAGTCGTCGCCACGGTTTATCTCGTGCGCGACACCCCGAAGCCGGCCGCTGCGGCCTCAACTGCCGCGGACCCAACCGTGCAAGCTGGCGCCGGCCTCGGGTTGAAGAAAACCTCCTACCTCGATTCCGCTCCCAGCCTTGTCGTCTTTGTTCCCAGTCCGGTAAAAACCGAGCCCGCCGTCGTCACTCCGTCCGAATCCGCTTCAGCCCCAGTTGCGCCGCAACCGGCGCAAACCGCGACCGCCACTGCCAATCCCTCTCTCCCCGCCGTCAATCCCACCGCATCGCAAACTGCCCGCCCGGCGGCTGTCACCAGGCCAGCGCCCGATCCCACTTTACCGGCCGACGAACGCGTAAACCTTTTCTTGGACAAACTCCACGTCACCGGCATCCGCTCCTCTGGCAACGAGAGCAAAGTCCTCATGAACGACCGCGTCTACCGCGTGAACGACATCGTTGACCGCACGCTCGGCCTGCGGCTGACGCAGGTTCGCCCCGGCGTGCTCACATTCGCCGACGAACGCGGTGTCGTTTACACCAAAAATTTCTGAGCGCCGCGTGCGCTTGTAGTCCACCCCAGCCGTGCTGACCCGGCCGCAACACACCCGCACCCGGTTTCTCCAACTCGCCGACGGCCTGCTCTGCGCCCTGGCGGTCGCCCTCGCCTACGCGCTGCGCGCCCAGTTTGCCGCGCTCAACCTCCCCGAGCTCGAAGGTTTCTCCGACTACGTCTGGCTCCTCTTGCTCAGTGCCCTCACGATGCCGGTGATCCTGACGCAGCAAGGCTTCTACGAACCCGTGCGCGCCACCCGCGGCGCCACGATTTTCATCATTATGCAAAGCTGCGCCTACGCGGTGCTCGCGATGGTGCTGTTCCTCTTCATCGTGCGCGTGCAGTTCGCACGTTCCGTCATTATCCTCGGCGGCACCTTTGCGGCGCTGCTGCTCTACGCCCGCCACGAACTCACCCGTTCGCTCGCCCGCACCAGTGTCGCCGAGGCCGAACTCCGCCGCCGCGTCCTTTGGGCCGGCACGCCCGAGGCCATCGCCCGTCTCAAAAAAATCCTGACTCCGGGCGAACGTGAACTCATCGCCACGGCCGCCGAGGTTGATCCGCGCGACCCGGCTGCCGCCGTCCAAGTCCCCCAACTGCTCCACACGCATTCCATCAACGTCGTGATGCTCAGTCTCGCCGGCCTCCACGAAACCGCCGTCGCCGCCGTGCTCAGCGCTTGCGATCGCGAAGGCGTTGAAGTCGTGATCCACCCCGGCCTCGCTCTCACCTCCCCCTTTCGATTGTCCGTGGACCAGCTCGGCGGAGAATCCGTGCTCTACTACCGCGCGCAAAACGCCCGGCCGGTTCATCTCCTGCTCAAACAGGTCATCGATTATGTCGGCGCCGTCATCCTGTTGTTGGTGCTCGCGCCCCTTTTCATCCTCACCGCGCTGGCCGTCAAACTCACCTCGCGCGGCCCGCTTATCTATCGCCAGCAACGCGCCGGCCTCAACGGGCGGCCGTTCACGATGTATAAATTCCGCTCGATGGCCGCAAATGCCGACGCGCTCAAAGCCGCCCTGAGCGCGCAAAACGAGATGGCCGGGCCGGTCTTCAAGATCGCTGCCGACCCCCGCCTGACGCCGGCAGGAAAAATCCTGCGCCGTCACAGTCTCGATGAATTGCCCCAACTCTGGAATGTGTTGCGCGGCGAGATGAGCCTTGTCGGTCCGCGCCCACTGCCCATCGAGGAAGTCCACCGCTTCGACAACCCCGTGCATCGCCGCCGTCTCAGCGTGAAACCAGGCCTCACTTGTCTCTGGCAGATTCGCGGCCGCAACGAAATCAGCAGCTTCGATGAGTGGGTGCGGCTCGACTTGGAATACATCGATCAGTGGTCGCTGTGGCTCGACGCGAAAATTCTCTTCGCCACCATCCCCGTCACGCTCTTCGGCCGCGGCGGCCGTTGAACCCTACGCCAAGGTCACCGGCGCCTCAGCGCCCCGAAAGCACATACGGTTCAATCGGGCGGAAGGCCGGCAAACCGCAGAGGCGGTCACGATCCGCCGCCGACGCACAGAGATAAAGCGCGTAGCCTCCGTGACCACCGCCGCAGTATTTCCAAGCGAGTGGTTTCACCGGCAGCGCCGCTGCCGCCAATGGCGCCATGCCTTCATTCAATTGCACCGCATAAGACTCCCGCACGGCCGCGGCCAAGCCCTCGAAGCTCTGCTGCCAGACGGCATCGCGGGCGGTTTTTCCCGCGCGCTCGATGGCATCAAAATCGCGCGCCTTTTGTGCCGCCGCCGGCGTGTCATGCGAAGCACCCGTCCAGAAAAGCGCCATCCGGCCGCGCAGAAATTCGCCGTTACTCTTGAATTCAAGTTCCGGCCGCGCGCCGCTCCGCCACACACACAGGCCGGTTTCGGAAATAACCGCCGGGTCCTGCCAGCCCACGCCAAGATCGAGTTCGGCATTCACGCCGTCCTTGCCCATCAGCAAGGCCCAGGCACCGCTGCCACCGAGGCCGGCGTTGCGCTCATAGGGCCACTCGCGCAACGAAACAGTCGGCGAAATCGCACAGTTCACCACATAGGCTCCAGCCCGTGCAAACCGCGGCACATCGAGCCAGCCACCGGCAAAATCCACGCGCAGCGGCGCCTCGTGCGGTGCGCGGATGTAGCGCACAATCTCGGTCGTCGAAATCGGCGGAAATTCCGGCGGCGTCTTCGGCAGCACCACATAACTCGCCCCGACCTCGGCGCACAGCGCCCGCTTCAAGGGCGCATATTTGTCGTCCTCGGTTACCGCCAGCACTTGCGGACGAATCCGCAGAAATTCCTTACGAAAATCGATCCCTTCCTCGAGGCCTTCACCGACTACGACTTCGTCCACGACCCTCAACGCTGCGATCAGCGCCCGCTTGTGCTCGTCGGGCAGAGAACTCTTCCGGTGCTTGTGCAGCCAGAGCACCTCCGCCGAAGCAAACGACACGGTGAGATGATCGCCCAGCGCTCGGGCCTCGCGGAAAAACTGCACGTGCCCTGCATGCACGATATCATAACAGCCGGAGACGAAGACTTTGATCATCGTTCCAGCGTTAAGCCCCGCACCGGTAGCGGAAAGCCTAAAAAAACGGACGTGTTATTTTCGTTCCTTAAACCACCGCTGCACGCCCGCCAGCGGACGCGTATTGAGCACCTGCGCCTTTGTGAGCCAACCCTTGCGCGCGCTGTTGAGACCGGCAGCCACGTGCCGCAGACCATCGGTTTCGTGCGCATCCGGATTGATCGCGCAAACCAGGCCGCGTTCCGCGGCTTTGCGCCAATGCCGCCAATCCATGTCGAGCCGCCAGGGACTCGCGTTTAATTCGATGATCACGCGATTCGCGATCGCTGCATCAATGACTTTGCCGGCATCGACGCGATACTCCTCACGCCGCAACAACAGCCGCCCCGTGAGATGGCCCAGCATCGTCGTAGCCGGGTGTTCGATGGCGCGGATGATACGCGCCGTCATCGTCGCCTCGTCCTGCGTCATCGCGTTGTGCACCGAGGCGACCATGTAATCGAGTTCGCCCAGCAATTCGTCGTCATAATCGAGCCGGCCATCCGCGAGGATGTCGCATTCCACGCCGGCGAAGACCTGCGTCTTGAACCGCTTCGTCGCATTGAGTGCGCGGATTTCCTCAATCTGCTTTCGCAGCCGTTCCTCACTCAGGCCGTTCGCCTGGTAGCTGGACTTGGAGTGATCCGCGAGTCCGAGGTAATCCCAGCCCAGGGCCTCCGCCGCCGCCGTCATCTCGGCGAGCGTGTTGCGCCCATCGGAAGCCGTCGTGTGATTATGAAACGCCCCGCGCAGGTCCTTCGGCTCGATCAATTGCGGCAGCGCCTTCTCCTCCGCCGCCTCGATCTCACCGAGCCCCTCGCGCAACTCCGGCGGGATAAACTGCAGCCCGAGTGCCGCAAACAACTCCTTCTCCGTCGTCGCCGCGGTGCGCAGTTTTTTATCCTCGGCCTTTTGCTTCGCCGTGCCCTCGCCTTCCGCCGGAACCAAGCCCCATTCGCTCAGTGAAAGCCCGCGTGCCAGCGCGCGCTGCCGCATCTGCACATTGTGGTCCTTTGAGCCCGTGAAATGATGCAGCGCAAAGACAAACTGGTCGGCCGGCACGATGCGCAGGTCCGCCTGCAGTCCACTCGCGAAGCGCACACTCGCCTTGGTTTCACCCTTGGCCGTCACCTCTTTCACCCCCGGCATCGCGGTAAACCACGCCACGACTGGCGCACTGTCCGCGGCCGCCACGAGGAAATCCAGGTCGCCAATCGTCTCCATCCCGCGGCGCAAGCTGCCCGCCGCTTCGGCGCGCTCCACCGCCGGCAACGCCCGCAAGCCCTCGACAATCGGCCCCGCAATCTCATGCGCATCCCACCACAGATGCCGTTTGCCGTAGGCCTCGCGATTGCGGATGCCGGCCAGGATTTTCTCCTGCGTTTTTTCACCAAATCCATCGAGCTGCGCCACGCGCCCGTCATTGCACGCGGCGGTGAGCGCCGCGATATCGGCTACGCCGAGCTTGTCGTGCAAGGCGCGGATTTTTTTCGGCCCGAGCCCGGGGATTTGCAGCAACTCGACCAACCCCGGCGCCATGGATTCCTTCAGCTTCTCAAAAAACTCCAGCCGCCCCGTCGTGTGCAGCTCGGTGATTTTCTGCACCAGCGCTTCGCCAAAACCTTTGATCGTGCCGAGCTGTTCCTCGCGCACGAGCCGCGCCAACTCAGCCTCCTCGATCGCCTCCAGTGCGCGTGCCCCGGTCTGATACGCCCGGATCTTGAAGGGATTCTCGCCCTTCAATTCGAGCAGCGTCCCGATCTCGTTGAGCACGTCGGCGATCTCATTCTTGGTCATGCGGCGAACTGTAGGTGTTTGGCGGCCGGCTGTAAGCTTTTTTGCAACGCAGGCTTTCCAAGCCACTCGCAAGCCCCACACTGCCGCGCATGGTCGACCCCCTCGGCGAAGTTACCCTCAAATCCGGCGAACGCGTCTCCGCCGTCGTCGTGCGCGGTCCCGACGCTGTCTGGCGCAAGCGCATCACCAAACTGCTCGGCCACAAGGGCGATCCCTGGTGTTGGCAGAACAGCGAACTCCTCACCCGGGAAACCGGCATCGACGCGTGGTTCTATCTGCTGCACCGCGACGGCCAGCCGCTGGCCCACCAAATGACCGCTGAGCTCAACGGCGTGGGCATCTTCGGCCATGTATGGACCGTTCCCGCGGATCGTGGCCAAGGCGCCGCCGGCGAACTGATGCGGCTGCAAATGGCGCATTTTCGCCAGCGCAACGGCCGCGCCCTCTACCTGAGCACCGGCTTCGACAGCCCCGCCTACCGGATCTACCAAAAACACGGCTTCGCCGGCATCGAACCCCGAAGCGGCTACATGACATGGAGCGCCCGCCCGCTATCCGACTTCGAAGCCGATTACTTTTCTTCTGGGCCGACCACCATCGAAGGCCTCAACTGGCGCCATTGGCCGGTGACGCCCGCACTTTTCATGTCCGCCGTGCCCGGCATCGTCCGTTGCGCGCCGCTCAAGCTCTTCGGTCGCAAGTCCACCGAAGGTGAATTACTCCCCGGGATTCAAAACCGACCCCAATCACGCAACGCCAGCCAGGTTTTTGTGCTCCAAAAAAGCAACGGGGCCGTCGTCGGGCTCGCCGCGTGGGGTCGCGACGAGCTTTCGTCCGGCGTCATCTGCGCGGATGTGTTTTGTCACCCGGCATTTTGGCCGCAGGGCGAAGCGTTGCTGCGCCATACCCTCGCCACCGCACCCGCCGGCCGGTGCGTCGCCTATGCTGACGCCACCTGCCCGCAGAAAACCGAAGTGCTGCGCGCCACAGGATTCCAACCCGCGGCCACTTGGCCACAACACCTCGCGCGTGATGCCGCCATCAGCGGGTTTGCCGATCTGCTGATGTTTGAACGTGGCTGAGAAACCGGCTCGCGCCCGGCGCCCGTTTCACCACGCTCCCCCCGATGCCCTTCACCTACCAACGCACGGTTCACTTTCCCGACACAGATGCGGCTGGCGTGGTGTTTTTCGCCAACTACCTCGCCATCTGTCATGAGGCTTACGAGGAAGCGCTCGGCGCCGCCGGCATCGACCTGGCCGGCTTTTTCTCCGCCAACGGCATCGTCGTGCCCATCGCCAAGAGCAGCGCCGAATACCTCCGGCCCCTGCGCGTCGGCGACAAGCTTCGCATCAGCGTCCGCCCTGAGGCACTCACCGAGAACTCTTTCGCGCTCCATTACGAGATGACGAAACTCGGCCCGGTCGAGAAACTTGCCGCGCGCGTGCGCACCGAGCACGTCTGCACCTCGATGCAACTCCGGGCCCGCGCTCCCCTGCCGCCCGAGTTAGCCGCGTGGATTGCCCAAGGCTGAGACCGCCGCCTTCAACGCGGCGCGGTTGATCTTGCCCTGCGCATTGCGCGGCCAGTCCGCCACCGCCACCAATCGTTTCGGCCGCTGATAAGGCGCCAAACCCTCCAGTTTGAGCCCAGTGAGCTCGACTGCCGCCGTATTTCCGCCCTGCGCCGGATAATACGCCACGACCACTTCACCCCACTCGGGATCCACCACACCCATGACGACAACATCCGGGAAAAGTCCCGTCGCATGCAGCGCCGCCTCCACCTCCGCTGGGTGCACTTTTTTTCCGCCCGTGATAATCACCGCATCGCGCCGGCCCAGCACGTGCAGCCCACCGGTTTCATCCCAGCGGCCAAAATCGCCCGTCTCAAAACTCCGCGACGCCCGCTCTTCAGGGAAATAGCCGCGAAAAACGGATCCACCCGCAATTCGGATCACCCCCGCCATGCCGCCCGGCACCAGCGCTCCGCTCGCCTCATCGACGATCTCGATCCGTGCATGCGGCATCGCCCGCCCGCTGCTCCGGCGGCCTGCGGAAAATTCCATCGCCGTCTGCGCCGCCACCATCGCCGCCGTCTCCGTCATGCCATAGCTAAATGCCACCGGCACCTTGGCGTCAGCCGCACGCTCCGCGAGTTCCGGCCAGCCCGGCCCGCCTCCGACAAAAATCGTCCGGAAACGCCGCAACCAATCGACGGTCTTTGCCGCTCCGAGCAATCGCTGCAATTGCGTCGGCACCAGCGATAAAAACCACTCGCCCCCGTCGACCAACCGCTCCGGCAGCTCGCCCGCTTCGAGTTGCTTCCAACTCCACGGCAAATACTGCCCGCCGGTCGCCGCGCACCGCACCGCAGCCATCAAACCGCTGACATGATGCAGCGGCAGCACACCGACTGCGTTGATCTGCCTTGCGTCAAAGTGCGCGCAAAAACCTTCCACTGCCACGCTGAGCGTCTGCTCATCATGCCGCGCAAATCGCAGCCCGCCTCCCGAGCCGCCGGTCGGCACGCAAAGCCAACCGGTCTGAATTTTCGATTTAGGATTCTCGATTTTCGATTGCTGCACGATGCGCTCGAACTCACCTCGCTGGGCTGACGTCCAGTGTGGATCACACAAAAACACAAACTCCCCGCGTCGCTCCGCCACGCCACTTGCGGTCACGAGTTTTTCTAGCTCAGCGCGTTCCATACGGCCTCCTCGTCGATGCGTTGGACGTCGCTCCATCTGATGAAAGGTGCGAGCGCCGGTCCGTCGAAACGCCCATCCGCAAACAGCGGCCACACACCAAAGCCCAGCGCCCGCGGCGGCCCGCTCCACTGCCAGGCCAGCGTCAGCGCCTGCTTCGCCCCCATGGCCGTCTCGAGCGCACTGGAAAACACCACCGCCGCCTTGGCCGACGCGAGCTGCTGCACCACTCCACGCGCATTCCCACACAGCGATAATTTCACCACATACACTCCCGGCCAACCCAACCGCAGCCAGTGCGCCACATCCCCCTCGCCCGCCAGCGACTCATCCAGCGCAATCGGCGTCGGATAATCCCCCGCCAATCCCAGCAATAAATCTTCCACCGGCCGGACGCGGGCTGTGCCCTGCGAAGCTCCGCTCCGCGGCGCGAAGCAGGGTTGCTCCACAAACTCCACCGGCCGCTCCGCAGTCCGCTCCAGCCAGCGCTCGGCCTGGCGGCGGTCCCACGCGCCATTCGCATCGAGTCGCAATTTCGCGCCCTCCGGCAGGCGCGCGCACACGTCGTCGAGCAGCGCCAGCTCATCCGCGATGTCGCCGACGCCGACCTTCCACTTGAACACCCGAAAGCCCGCCTCTGCCAATGGCTCGATTTTCTCCAAGACCACCCGCCCCGCCGGCAACAACGCCGCCACCGGCCAGGGTTTCGCCGCCTCCGGCGCCACCGGCGCTGACGCTGTCGCCGCTGCCAGGGCGTGTCGCAGACAACCCAACTTCACCGGCACGCGCGCCAATTTTTCGTCATCGACCACCACCCCCAGCTCACGACACGCCGCCTCTGCTTCATCTGCCGTCTCCGTCCCAAACCATGGCAGCACCGCCGCCTCGCCGAAACCGATGCAGCCATTTTCCGCTTCGAGTCGCACGAGCAGGCCCTCGCGTTCGGTCCACACGCCATGCGCGGTGCGCAGCGGTGCGCGCAGCGGCAGGCGATAACGGCGATACTGAAGGCGATAAGTCACGGGATCATCGTCAACTCACCCGCGCGGCGGCGCAAACCTGACTTTCTGTTTGCACTTCTGCGCAACCGGCTTAATCCGTTCACGGCATCTTATGACTAAGGTTGCCAAGCGTTCCTCCTCATCCAAAGCCGGTTCGTCCTCCCAAGCCGCTACGCAGGTTGACGCCGATTTCTACCTGCCGGCCGACGCGTTCTTTCGCGCCAACCAGCCCACGGCGCTGACCTTTGACGACGTCTCCCTCGCGACGCTCTACTCGGACATCCTGCCCAAGGACGCCGACACCGCGACGACCATCTCCGACGCCGTCCGCCTGCAGATTCCCATCATTTCGTCCGACATGGACACCGTCACTGAGTCGCGCATGGCCATCGCCATGGCCCTCAACGGCGGCCTCGGCCTCATTCATTACAACATGCCGGCCAAGGACCAGGTGAAGGAAGTCGCGCGGGTGAAGCGCCACATCCACGGCCTGATCCAGGACCCCATCTCTGTTCTCCCCGACATCTTCATTGGCGACGTGCTCGCCATGATTGAGCAGCGCAAATTCTCCTTCAGCACCTTCCCCGTCGTCGACGCCAACGGCCGCCTCGTTGGCCTCCTTTCCGGGAACGTCGTCAAAGACCGCTACCGCAGCAAAAAGGTTGCCGACGTCATGACCCCGCGCGCCCAGCTCCACACCGCGCTCGAGAGCGCCGTCTCCCGCGATCCCATCCTCGCGGCCGACCAGTTTTTCACCAGCAACATCGGCATCAACAAAATGCTCGTCGTCGACGCCAAGGACCGCCTTCGCGGCATGGTTACGAGCACCGACGTTGAGAAAATCACCAGCGAAGCCAAGGCCCGCCGCAAGCCCGCCCGCGACTCGCAATTTCGCCTCGTCGTCGGCGCCGCTCTCGCCCCGGTCCGCCTGCCCAACGGCCAGCTCGATCGCGAAAAAATCCTCGCCCACGTCAGCCACCTCGTCGAAGAGCACATCGACGCCGTCGCCGTCTCCGTCGCCCACGGCCACAGTGCCGGCATGGGTGACATGGTTAAACTCGTCCGTGGCGCCTTCCCCGACCTCACCATCATCGCTGGCAACGTCACGAGCGCTTCCGGTGTCGATTTCCTTTCCCAGTGCGGCGCCAACGCCGTAAAAATTGGCCAGGGGCCCGGGTCCATCTGCACCACGCGCGTCGTCGCCGGTGTCGGCATCCCGCAACTCACCGCCCTCTACGTCGCCAGCGCCGCCGCGAAGAAGCGCGGCACCCGTCTCCTCGCCGACGGCGGCATCACCAAGTCCGGCGACATCGTTAAAGCCCTCACGCTCGCCGACGCCGTCATCTGCGGCGGCGTCCTCGCCGGTTGTCGCGAAGCCCCCGGTGAAATCATGGAGATCAGCGGTAAACTTTATAAACAGTATCGTGGCATGGGCTCGCTCGCTGCCATGAAGGCCGGCAGCGCCGCCCGCTACGGTCACGACAAGGACGACAAGGTCCGCAAAATCACCGCCGAGGGCATCGAAGCCCTCAAGGAAGTCAGCGGCTATGCCGACGACGTCCTCGCCAATCTCATTGGCGGCCTGCAAAGCGGCATGGGTTACCTCGGCGCCGCCAATCTCGCCGAACTCCGCACCAAGGCCCGCTACACGCGCGTCAGTCCCGCCGGCCAGAAAGAAGCCGCCCCGCACGACGTCATCGAGGTTTCGACGCGGAAGAACTGATTCTGCCGGTGTCCTTTGGATGCCGCCGGCCATCGCACAAAAAAGGCTGCCCATGCAAATCGGGCAGCCTCGGTTTAATTCTGAAAGCAGGAACCTGCGCACAGGCGGTGAACGACTCCGTCCACCCGCTTCGCCCCTTACCGCCCCTGCTTCTTCTCGCGCTTCGCGAGCTTCTTCTCCTTGGCGGTTTTCAAAGGCTGTTTCTTGGTCTGTTTCTGCGAGTTTTGGGTTTTGGCCATCGGCCACTGCATCGCACTGCTGCCTCCAACGCGACCACCAATCCTTGTCGCACCACGAAAGCCGGCTTCCGTCCACGTATGATGACACAACCGGCCGCACCGCGCGGCCGGTTTTTGTTTGCGCTCCACCCGCCACTCGCGTTTTCCCTTTACGGCAACAGGGGGGCTTTCTCCCGACAGACTTCCGGTTGCTGCGCCAACCATGTCTCTCCCCTCTTTCTCCAGCCAGCTCATCGCCGACGTCGGCATTTCCCTCGGTGACGAGGGCAAAGGCCGCCTCATCCCCGAAGTCGCTGACGAACTCCGCGGCACTGCCGCCCCCGTCTCCGTCGTCCTCAAGGTCAACGGCGGCGCCAACTCCGGCCACACCGCTGGCGGTATCAAACTCAACCTCCTCCCCGCCGGGGTCGTCGTCCGCGATGCCGCGCATCTTTGCATCGGCAGTGGCGTCGTCGCCGATCCGCGCAAGATCTGGTGGGAAGCCACCCCGCTCGAGCAGAAGGGCCACGCCGTCCTCTCGCGTCTCCTCATCGATGAGCGCACGATGGTCTCCGATCTCACGCACCGCCTGCTCGACCTCGCATGGGAAGACTACCGCACCAACGTCCTGAAAGAGGAACCGCGCGGCTCCACCGGCCGCGGCATCACGCCCGCCTACGCGGACGAAGTCGGCCAGCAGCAGATCACTTACTCGGATTTCCTCGGTGGGCCGAATTACTTTGCCCGCAAACTCGCCCAGCGCGCCGACCGCGCCTGCCGCACGATCCAGCACGTCTGCCAGGTCAGCGCCGCCACGTGGCATGAGTTTTTCGAGAAACTCACCATCGCCGAGCGCCGCGCGAATGCGGAGGCCATCGAGCTCGGCGTGTTCGGCGCCGACGAATTCGACTTCACCCGCTTCCGGGGTGCCACACCCTTCACGCTCAACCTCGAAGCGCTCACTGCCGTCTACTGGCAGGCCGGCACCCGCCTTGCCAAGAACATCGGCGAGGTGCGCGAACTCATCCTTCGCGAAATCGCCGCTGGTCGCACCATCATCGGCGAATTTGGCCAGGCCTACTGGCTCGACAAGCGCCACGGCTTCTCGCCCAACGTCACGGCCTCGCACACGTTCACGCCGGAATTTTTCGAGAGCGCCGGCATCCCCGTGCAGCGCATCCACACCATCGGCGTCGCCAAGGCCTACGACACCAAGGTCGGCACGCACACGTTCCTCACGCAGATGGACGACGCCCATCCGCTCGCCGTAAAGCTCAAGCAAATCGAGTTCGGCACCAGCACCGGCCGCCAGCGCATGGTCGGCTGGTATGACGCCGTGGAAAAGGGCGACGCCCTCCGCTACGGTGGTTTTCAGGACGTAATGATCAACAAGCTCGACGCCCTGACCCACAGCGGTGCGTGGAACAGTGAACTCCTGATCTGCACCCACTACGAGGACGCCGCCGGCCAACGCCACATCCACGTCCCGCGCAACGAGGCCGTCCGCAAAACCCTGCGCCCCGTTTACACGAAGCATCCCGGCTGGGCCGAGGACATTTCCCAAGTCCGCACCTTCGCCGGCTTGCCGCGCCACGCCCAGCGTTATGTCGCCGCGATGGTGAAAAGCCTCCTCGATGTCGCCTACGCCGACGGCGTGCGTCCGGCCAACGACAAGCTGCCGAACCTCCGCTACCTCGGCGTCGGTCCCCAGCCGTCGCAAATCATCAAGGATGTGCCGGCCACCGCCGAGCTCATCAAGCTCGCCTGAGTCAAGTGGAGCGCGGGCCGCTCGCCCGCATCGCTTCTCAGCGCAGCGGCGAAGGCACCCGTTCGCTCACCGCCGCGCTGCGCACTGCCAGCAGCAGTTTCCGCCGCGTCATCATGCTGATCAGCGCCGGGAGGAAATAGAGCCCGGCCAGCAAGGCGGCCGTCAGCATCCCGCCACCTAGAAAATAGCCGAGCACGGCCGCGGCCATCGCGCCAGCGACAAAAAACGCCATGAAGTCCTGCAGGGCACCCATCGCGACCACGGCCAGCGCGAAAACCGACAATGCCACCGGCACCGGCAACAGGACCAGCGATACCGCCAGCAAGTAACCCAGCGGAGCCAACACGGTGTCTTCTTTCCGACGCGTGAACATCTGCACGCACAATGCCATTGCCAGCACCAGGCCAAGCACAGGCGTTACAAATTTTTCCGCCTCGGCTTGCACGGCAGTGATCGAAAACTTCACAAACCATACCCCGACCGCGATACGCACCACATCCATCCACAGCTCGGGTTGCCAACGCCACCACCGGCGGCGATGACGGAACGCTGGATCGACCAGATTCTCATAAGACCGGCATTTCATGGTCGCGGGCAAAAGCCGCTCCAGTGGATAGAGCAGTAAAATGAATGCCGGCAGAAATAGTCCCCAATTGATCACCATCATTAACGACATCACATCTAACTCCCACCAATCCAAGGAGAAAAAGGCCTTTCGTTCATCCTTAGGTATTACTCCTCAGAGTAATTCGCTAAGTCTAGAAATCCTGCAAACGCCCCTCACCCGTGCCGCGTTGCGGCTCGAGCCGCGCCATGATTTCGCCCAGCAGATAGATTGATCCCGTCACGACCAGCACGTCGTCTGCTCCGCCCGCCGTGCAGCCACCGCTCGCCGGAAACAGCCCTTCGACCGTTGCCCGAACCACACGGCCCGCAAAATCCGCCGGCACCAACCGCTCCAGTTCCTCATGACTGCAAGCCCGCGCTTGCTGCGGCACAACAAAGTGAATCTCCCGCGCAAACCGGCTCACCGTCTCAATGAGCGGTCGCGCCCGTGCCACACCTAACACACCCGTAATCACCACGGGCCGGCGGCCAGTCTCCGCCGCGAGGGTCTCTAGATTGCGCGCTAGCACCGCGGCCCCTTCGGGATTGTGCGAAGCATCAAGGATCAGCAGCCGGCCACCCAGTCGCACCCGCTGCCAGCGGCCCGGCCAGTCCACGTGGTGCAGCCCGGCCGCGATCGCAGCGTCGGTGATTTTCCATTTTGCTGGCAGCGTGCGCGCGACAAGCGTCGCCGTCGCCGCATTCCAGCGTTGATAATCCCCTTCGAGGTTCGTGTGAGGATACCGGTCAAGCTCGGCCCCGAAAACGTCCGCCACCGAAATCACCGGCGCATTTTCCGCGCGGGCTTTGGCCCGGATAACCTGCTCCGCCTCGGCCGGCATGCGACCGATCACCACCGGGCGGCCTGGCTTGATGATGCCTGCCTTCTCGCCTGCGATCTGTCCGAGACTGTCGCCGAGGAATTCACAGTGATCCATGCTGATCGACGTAATGACGCTCACCTCCGGAGTGATCACGTTGGTCGCATCGAGGCGGCCACCCATCCCCACTTCGACGATGCCAATGTCGCAGCCGCGGCGCGCAAATTGCAGAAACGCCATCGCTGTCATGAACTCAAAAAAACTGGGATGATCATCCGGCTGGTGTGCCGAAACCCTTTCCGCCACGGGACGCAGCTCCCGCGTATAGGCCGTGATCTCCGCCTCGGTCAGGATCTTCCGATCCACCTGCACGCGCTCGCCCAGCTTCACCAGATGCGGCGAAGTGTAGAGTCCCGTCCGCCAGCCCGCCGCATGCAAAATCGCATCAAGCATCGCCGCCACCGAACCTTTGCCATTCGTGCCGGCGATGTGCACCAGCGGCACCGCCTGCTCAGGATGACCGATCGCCGCCGTGAACTGGCGCATCCGGTCGATCCCGAACTTGGCCCCGCGGGCCTTCAGGCTGAAGAGATACTCCGTCACCGCCGCATAATCGGTGGGATCGCAGGACATCGCGATGCGCCAGGTTTAGCTTTGGGGAACCGCCGCCGGCTTCTTCCGCAGATAGATCGCCTGCAAGAGATCGCGCAACCGGTCGCGCATCTCGGTGCGTTTCACAATCTGATCCACGAGACCGTGCTTGAGCAGAAATTCCGAAGTCTGGAAACCGGGCGGCAGCGACTGTTTCGTCGTGTCCTTGATGACGCGTGGACCGGCAAAACCGATCAGCGCGCCCGGCTCGGCGATGATAATGTCACCCAGCGTCGCATAGCTGGCGGAAACGCCGCCGGTGGTCGGATGCGTGAGCACCGAGATATACGGTAGCTTGGCTTCCGCGAGCCGGCCAAGCGCCGCGCTGGTCTTCGCCATTTGCATGAGTGAGAGAATGCCTTCCTGCATGCGCGCACCGCCCGAGGTGCTGAAAACAATGCATGGGATCTTCTTCTTCAGCGCAGTCTCGATCGTGCGGGTGATTTTCTCGCCCGTCGCCGAGCCGAGCGTGCCGCCGCAGAATCGAAAATCCATCACCGCCACCGAGACCTCGATCCCGTGGATTTTGCCCACACCGCAGATCACGGCTTCCGGCAAACCGGAGGCTTTCTCGTATTTCTTCAACCGCACCGGATACGGCGCCGAATCGACAAAGCCCAGCGGGTCGGCGGAGCGGACATTAATATCCGTCTCCGTAAATGAACCTTCGTCCATCAGCTTGCCCAAGCGCTCGCGCGCCCCGATCGGAAAATGGTGCCCGCTGCTCGGCACGACCATCTGGTTGTCTTCTATCTCCTTGGTAAACAAGGTATCACCAGAGATCGGGTCCTTGGTATAAAGCCCCTGCGGGATTTCCTTCTTGCGGGTTTTACGGACCGTGTAGGTCGGTTTGTCGAAATGCATGGAGGAGTGTCAGCCGTGTCCGAAAGTGACGACGTCCAGACTCAGGCAGCCCGCCCCGCGGAGAACGCGAGCGCAGCTATTGAGCGTGGAACCAGTGGTGAAAACGTCATCAACGAGGATGTAATGTTGGCCGGCAGTTATGGTCGCACCCGGGGCCAGTGCAAAGGCATTTTTTAGGTTAGCCAGCCGCGCGCGCCTGTCGTGATACGTTTGCGATTGGGTATCCACGATGCGGCGGAGCAGCGATTGGATCGTAGTCGTTCCGCCGGCGGCCTTCGCAAGATGCGCGGCCAGCAACACACTCTGGTTGTAACCGCGTTCGCGTTCCTTCCGCGGATGCAAGGGCACCGGCACGAGCACGGCACCGCGCACATGGCCGCACAAAATCTCCGAACGCCGGAAAATTTCTTCCATATCCTCCAACACGTGCAGCCCGCGGTGATATTTGAGTTCGTGGATGAGCGCGCGAATCGGCCCTTTCAACAACACCGCCGTGCGGCCCTCGCGATAAGCCGGCGCCAGACCCTCGCAATGGGGACACATCCGTTCGCCCGCCAGTTCGCCATAAAACGGATGCCCGCACGTCGAGCAATGTGGCGGCTGCACAAATTCGATCTGACGCGCGCACGTCGCGCAGATATGCTGAAATCCGCTGTCTTCGACCAAGCCCTGGCAATGCACACACACCGGCGGAAACAAAACTCCGGACAAACCGCGCACCCAGGGTTTGGTCGGCGCGTTCATTTCAGGGATAAAACACTTTCACCAAAAACAGTCCCTGCGGCGGCGCCGTCTGCACTGCGGCCGTCCGCTTCCGCGAAACCAAAATCTCCCGCACCTGCGCCGGCGTGAGCTTCCCCTCGCCGACCGCGACCAGGACGCCGGCGAGGCTGCGCACCATTTTGTAGAGAAACCCGTCGGCCTCGACCGTGAATTTCACCTGCCGTCCCCGTTTCACGATATCGATCCGGCGCAGATCGCGCACCGTGTCCTCCCGCTCCGTTCCATTCAACGCCGTGAACGCCCGAAAATCATGTTTGCCACGCAGGACCGCCGCCGCCGCCGCCATCGCCTTGAAATCAAGCGGCTTGAACACCGGCCACGTGAACGGCCGCGTAAACGGATCCGCATCGCCGAGCGTCAGCCGGTATTCGTAGCGTTTGCCCGTGGCCTGAAATCGCGAATGAAAATCCGCCCCCACGATGCGGGCTGACTTGATCTGGATCGTCGGCGGCAGCCCCACCTTGAGCGCGGCCAGCAGTCGCGCCGAACCGTGCGTCCACTCCGCATCAAAGTGAAAAACCTGCCCCAGCGCATGCACGCCCGAGTCGGTGCGTCCACTGCCATGGATGCGGACCTGCTGGCCGAAGATTTTCGCCAACCGCGCCTCGATCACGTCCTGGATTGCCCCGCCACCCTGCTGACTCTGCCAGCCGGGAAACGATCCGCCGTCGTAGGCGCATTCGCATTTCCACCGGGACGCGCTCACTCCTGATCCTCCATCGGCGGTGAAAGCAGGATCTTTTGGTCGAGGTAATCCTGCAAAATAATCGTCGCCGCCCGCGAATCCACCAGCCCGCTCGCCCGCAGGTCGCGCCGTTTCGATTTGGCGATCGTCGCCTCCGCCTCGTAGCTGGTCAAACGCTCGTCCACCGGATGCACCGGCAGCTTGAACTCGGCTTTCAACCGCGCGGCAAACGCTTCGACCTCCTTCGCCTTAAACCCCACCGTGCCGTCCATGTTAAACGGATAGCCGATCACCAGGTCCGTAATCCGGCGCTGGCGCACGACTTCGCCGAGCCCCGCCCAGCGCTGCTCGGGATCCGCCTGCACCAAGGCAGGCAGCGGCGTCGCCACGCCGAGCGAGTCGCCGTAGCTGAGCCCGATGCGGCGGGAACCGTAGTCGATGCCAAGGCAACGCATGACCTGATTTGGCCCGGCGCGCCCGGCCGGCGCAATTTCATTTGCGACGCCGGATTAATCAGCTCTCTTAAAAAATCCATGGCCGCTTCCCTGCCCAACCTCAGCCCCGCCGAACTCCGGCGCTACAGCCGGCAGATTCTGCTCGGTGAGATCGGGCTGGAAGGGCAACGGCGGCTCGCTGCCGCCCGCGTGCTCGTGATCGGCGCCGGTGGGCTGGGCAGTCCCGCCGCGCTTTATCTGGCGGCGGCGGGTATCGGGACCCTCGGCATCGCCGACCAGGATCGCGTCGAGGAACACAACCTTCAGCGTCAGCTGCTGCACGACACTGCTTCGGTTGGCCAAGCGAAAGTCGACTCCGCCGCGCAGCGGTTGCAGGCGATCAACCCGCACATCCGCATCGTCCCGCATCCGGAAGGCATCACGCCCGCAACCGCCCGCACGATTTTCTCCGCTTACGACGTTGTGCTCGATGGCACCGACAATTTCGCCACGCGCTACCTCAACAACGACGCCGCGTTTTTCGCCCAGCGTCCACTGGTCTACGGCAGCGTGTATAAATTCGAAGGCCAGGTCAGCGTCTTCGCCCCCACGCACGGCGGTCCTTGCTACCGCTGCCTTTTTCCGGAGCCACCCGCCGCCGGCAGTGTCCCGGGTTGCGGCGAAACCGGCGTGATCGGTGCGCTGTGCGGCATCATCGGCAGCATGCAGGCGCTGGAAGTGATCAAACTGATCACGGGCGTGGGTGAACCGTTACGCGGTCGCCTCGCGACTTACAACGCCCTCACGTGCACTCAAATCACCCTGGCTTTGCCCAAAGACCCGCATTGCCCGCTTTGCGCTGCGTCACCGCGTATTACCGCCATCCTTCCCGAAAACTATGTCCAGGCGCAGACCTGCGCCGAACCCGTTTCCATGACTGAAAATACCACACCGCTCGAAGTCTCCGTTGACGAAGCCAAACAGCTCCTCGACCACGCCACCGCGCCCGCGCTGCTCGTCGACGTGCGCGAACAGTTTGAGCTGGATATCTGCCGCATCACCGGCGCGACGCACATTCCCATGCGCCAAGTCCCCGAGCACCTCGGCGAATTGCCCCGCGACCGGCGCATCTTGGTCATGTGCCACCATGGCCGTCGCAGTCTGAACGTCACCGAATTCCTCCGCGCCCAAGGCCTGACTGACGTCAGCAGCGTGTCCGGTGGCATCGAAGTCTGGGCCGATCGCATCGACCCGACGCTCGCGCACTACTGAGTAATCAGCCGAGCCGCTGCGCCGGATGTTGCGCGACGTAGCGGCGCACGTAGTCGGCGAAGGCCGCCTTCAGTCGCATCGTCACCGTATCGGGCCCCACGCGAAAACGATGCCCGTCAATCGCGCCCACGGGCGCAACATCGCGCGTCGTTGAGAGTAAAAAGCACTCCTGCATCCGGTCAAAATCCGATGCCTTCACCGTTTGCTCGCGCAACGTGAGTCCCGCCGCCGGGGCGATTTGGTTGATGACCAGCTCCCGCGTGATGCCAGCGAGGATGCCCGCATCGAGCGGAGGCGTCACGATGATGCCATCACGCACAAATCCGATGTTCGTCACGGCGGTCTCCGCCACCTCATCGGCCAGATTCGTGATCACCACTTCATCGGCGCCGCGCGAGCGCGCCTCACGCAGGCACAGTATATTGTTCAGGTAATTGCCCGTTTTCCATGCGGGATTGAGACTGTTGGCGGGATTGCGGCGCAGGGTCGTGGCCAGGGAAAGACTATAGCCGTCCCGCAATTTTGCCTCGGGGATGTCTTTGTTTGCCTGCACGAGCAGCACGAAGTCGGGCTTGTCTGCGAGCCCGGTGTCCAGGCCGATCGGCCCGCCGCCACGCGTGATCTGCAACCGCACATAGAGCTCACCACTGTAGCCTGACGCCGTGCGAAACGCCGCGATCGTCCGCCGGATTTCCGCCAGCATCTGCCCGGCGTCGCACGGCAGTCCCATGTGCAGCGCCGTGGCCGACTGCTGCAGGCGTTCCCAGTGTTCCCGCCACGCAAAGAGCACGCCGTCGTAGGTGCGCCAGACTTCGTAAACCGCATCCCCGTAAAGGAAGCCGCGGTTAAGCGGAGAGATCGAGGGTTCGTGCGCGCCATGCAGGCGGCCGTTGGTGTTGGCCTGGATAAAATGAGCGGACATCAGCGACATGACCAAAGACATTGACCTCGGATTGCCACCACAAAAAAGCCCTTTGCGGCAAGCAAAGGGCTGAAACTGACGGCAGCGTTGCGCCGGGTTACTTTTTGGCCGTGCGTGTGAGGCCGAGCTCGCGCTTGATATTCTGCACGCTGGGCAGCGAAATGCCGACCGATTTCGCAATCTCAGCCCCCGTCTTGCCGCTCTGCGCGAGCGCTTTGACCTTGGCCTTCGTGTCGGCGGTGATGACCGAACGTTTGCGACGCGGGCCGGAGCTGGCGGTCGCGCCACGCTTGCCGGAAGCAGCCGCCTTCAGCGCCTTGATAAAGGACGCCACACTGTCGAAGCCATGCTCCGCATGGAGATTGGCGAGCTGACGGTTGCGCTTGGCAACGATCGCTTGTTCAAGTTTCGAAACTTTCGCGCGCGCGGCGGCGAGAGCCTGTTGGATATTTTTAGCCATAAAGAAGCAGAGATATAAACGAGAGACAATATAAGCATCCTATAGTTCCGGGCGCAAGTGTGTAGAATATAAATGCCAGGCCTATTCAAAGGCGGTCCGGACGCTACAAAGTCGCCCAATATCTCCGGTATATGCGCCAGCTATAGCCAACCTATATTAGGCATTGCTTCGACCGCGCCGAAACTCCGCCGGCCCGCAACCGGCATAGCGTTTAAACACGCGGCTGAAATGATGCCGGTTGGTAAAGCCCACACCCTCCGCCACCTGCTCGATCGAATCCTCGCTAAAGGCCAGCAGCCGGCAGGCCTCGCGGATCCGCCGTTCCGCCACAAACGCCGCCGGGGTGCGCCCGGTGCGCGCCTTGAACCACCTGATAAACGCCTCCACACTCATCCCGGCCTGCCCCGCCATCGCCTCATTGGTAATCGCCCCGTCGAGCATGTTTTCGATCCAGTTGAACAGCTTGCGCAACCGCTCCGGCATCGCCTCGATCCGCCCCACGGGACCTTCGGCAAACACCAGGTGCAATAATGCCGAGCTCAGGTGCTGCACCGCATTGGCTTCGCGCGCCACAACCTGCCGCCGAAGTTCACCCGCGATCGCCTGCATCACCGGCCCCGCCGGCAGCGCAAACACGCCCGGCGCCGCATGCGCCAGCGACAGATATAACGAAAAATGCAGCCACAGGTGCTCGACTCCCCGTCCGCTCCCGCAATCAAACGGCGCACCATCCGGCATCACCACAATGCGGTTTGGTCCGAGCGCATGCCGCCGTCCTCCCGCCTCCACCCAGGCTCCCGGCGTGAACTCATAAAACAGGCGCCAAAAAGGACTGCACACCCCGCGGTGCAGCCAGTTTTCATCCAACACCATGACACCCGCTTCATGAATCTGAAAACCACCCTGCGCCGACCCGGCCGGCAGGCGCACGCCGTCGCTCGTAAAGGGATTATACCAGAGCTGGCGGTCAATTTTAGGCACAAGACATGCGCTCGCAGACATAGGCGAAAGGCAAGTTTTTTGCTAAGCTGGTCACTAATGAGCACGCTCTTAGCCGAACCCCTCGCCCCCTCATCCAAGCGCACGGTCCTCATCGATGCCGAGTCGAAGCAGAAGCCGCGCAATGTCGATCTGCTCAACGACTGGCAGTATATTGAAAAATCCATCCACCGCCTCATCGCCGCTTGGGGCAAGGACGTCGCGGAGTGGAACGACAAGAGCACCATCCACCGCCATATCTGGGATCAGGCCGAGTGCGTTCGCCGCCTGCGTGAGCGCGTCGAGCAGTTCCCCGGCGGCAAGGCCGATGCCCCCGTCTCCAATCGTCTCGAAAAACTCGCCAACACCGTCCTCCTCGCGCCCTCGCTCAACGACGCGCTCGATGGCATTTACGAACTGCTGCTCAAAACTCTCGTTGGCGCCTATGGCGAATACGCCGCGAGCGTTCACCCGGTGCACGATGCGCCCACGATCTCGCTGCTGCATGAGATCAACCAGATCAAGAGCCAGCAGTGGCTCTGGTATCGCGACTACCGTCGTCGTCATCCGCACAAGACCGACGTCGCCTACCGCGCCAAAATCACCGCGCTCCTCGCCGATGTCGGCCAGTTCCGCGGCGCACTTCCCGTCGAGCGCGGCGCCGAGGCCCAGCCGGCCGGTGTCGCCACGGATTTCCGCCTCAGCCGTTTTAGCGCCCGCACCGAGATTTCGCGGCCCAAGCAGCCGTTCATGGATTATGTGCGCGCTGACTTCACGACCAGCATCGAGGCCCGCCGGCTCTTCTGGGCCTATGGCTACATGATGGAGAAAAATCTCCCCGATGATCAGCTGAACTGGCTCTACTGGGGTCACTACATGCCCTGGCAGTGGCACCACGATCTCTCCCGCCATCTCTGGGACGAGTCCCGCCACGGCGATTCCGGCTATTCCCGCATGTGCGATTTCGGCATCAGCCTCGATGAAACCGGTTTTCCCGGCTACGATCAGGGCCACCGCGACGAAGAGTTGAAAAAAATCGCCGCCGAACGCGGTCTATCCATGGAGGAAGTCTATGCGCGGGAACACGAGCTGATCGCGCACTTCAAGGCCGAGCCCATCACGAAGGCCCAGCTCTACGAGCACGTCTTCATGATCGGCATGATCGCCGAGACCGGTCACTTCGTCGTGAAGAACGAAGGCTACGTCGATTTCAAGGAAGGCCAGGACCTTGAGTCCGCCGAGATGATGCTCTTCGACATCATCGACGAAACCGCCCACGTCCAATACGCCCACGCCTGGCTCCCTCTCCTCGCCGAACATGCCGGCATCGACAACACCGGCTACCGCGAACGCGGTGCCAAGGTCCGCGAGGAATACCTCGCCAACGCCGTCAAGCTGGCGAAGGAACTCAACCACAAGCTCTCGCGCACGCCCGGCGACCCGGCGTTCGACTTCTATCAAAGCCTGCTCGCAAAGATCCGCGCCGCCAGCCCGCTGAGCAACGCCACCACCTGCCCGCCGCGCTCGCCGAAGCCGATGTGATCACCCGTGGTGCAGGTCTCCGACCTGCACCGGGCGGCAGCCAAAGCGGATCAGATCGACCGCTTCGCGCCAGCTCCTGTCATAACTCCCGCCCGCCCCGGGATTCCGGCTTGCGCGCCTCTGCGCCAGCCGCATTTACTCAGCGTCCATGCCCCGTATACCGATTGAGGACAACTTCAACGACGTCATCAACAAGACCCAGCGCGGCTTGAAGATCACCGACGAGCAACTCGCCACGCGCGCCGAAATCAGTGCCGACGATCTGGCGGCACTCAAAGGCGGCAAGCTCATCGCCCCCGCCCTGCGCCGCGTCGCCCGCCACCTGCGGCTCAGCCCCGATGCCCTCGAGGAACTCGCCAACAAGGCGTGGTATCCCGAGCAGCCCAATTTCCCGCGCGGCTTCGCCATGTTCAACACCCCGTTTGAGGACATGACGGTCAACAGCTACCTCATCTGGGACAAGCACTCCAAGCACGCCGCCGCCTTCGACACCGGTGCGACCTGCGAGGCGATGCTCGACACGCTCAAGGCCGAGGGCCTCCTCCTTCGCAGTATTTTCGTCACCCACACCCACCCCGACCACATCGCCGACCTCGCGCGCCTCGCCGGCGAGACCAAGGCCGAGGTCTGGGCCAGCGAACGCGAGCCCGTCGATTTCGCCGGCGCCAAGACCTTCAAGGAAAACGCCCACTTCCATATCGGCGAACTCGCCGTCAAGACGCTCTACACCTGGGGCCACTCCCCCGGCCAGACCACGTTTTTCGTCACCGGCCTCAGCTGGCCGCTCGCCATCGTCGGCGACTCCGTTTTTTCCTGCTCGATGGGCGGCAGCCCGACCAATTTCGAGGACCAGTATCGCAACAACAAGGAGAAGATCCTCACGCTCCCCAAGGACACCGTCCTCGCCTGCGGCCACGGTCCCCTCACCACGCTCGCCCAGGAAAAACAGCACAATCCCTACTTCGCCCGCTGATTTCCCGCCCGCTTTTTTCATCCAAACCTCAAATCCATCCTCATATGCCTTCTGAAAAAATTGCCTTCGTCGGAGTCGGTCGCATGGGCGCCAACATGGCGCGCCGCCTCAAGGACTGTGGTTACAAAGTCACTGCCGTCTACGACCGCTACGCTCCCTCCGCTGCCGAGCTCGCCAAGGAAATCGGCGCCAAGCACGCCAAGACCCTCGCCAGCGTCACCGCTGCCGCCGATGTGATCATCACCGTCGTCACCGACGACGCCGCCCAGCTCGCTGTTTTCGGCGAGACCGGCGACTCCCTCCTCGTGAAGGCCAAAGGCAAGGTCTTCGTCAACTGCGCCACGCTCACCCCGAAGATTCACGTCGAGGTCGAGCGCCGCGCCAAGAAGGCCGGCGCCGTCACCCTCGAAGGCTGCATGGCCTCCTCGATCCCGCAGGCCCGCAACGGCACGCTCTACCTCATGTGCGGCGGCGAAAAGAAAACCTTCGAGCGCATCAAGCCCATCCTCGAGAAGCTCAGCACCGCGCTCCGCTACGTCGGCAAGACCGGCCAGGCCGCGCAGGTGAAGGCCCTCGTCAACATGGTCATGAACATCAACACCGCTGGCCTCGCCGAAGGTCTCGGCTTGGGCAATGCCCTCGGCCTTGATCTCAACATGCTCCGCGAAGTGTTCCTCCAGACCGGCGCCAACTCCCAAGTCCTCAAGACCGACGGCGAAGACATGCAGAACCGCGCCCACGACTGCTACTTCTCCGGCGCCCACGCCGCCAAGGACAGCACCATCGCCTGGGTCCTCGGCGCCGAGGCCGGCATCAACATGCCCCTCGCCGGCGCGACGAAGCAGCAGTTCGACAAGATGGTCGCCCTCGGTCTCGGCGGCCTCGACAAGTCCGGCGTCGCCGAACTCACCTTCAAGGGCCGCCACGCCTGATGTAATTTTCGATTTTCGATTTGGGAATTCCGATTGCCCCGCAATCGGAACTCCCGGTCGAAAGTCGATGCCTTCCCCAATCGAAAATCCAAAATCGAGAATCGAAAATGTCCAAAATCTCCCACATCGCCAACCTCTGGTCGCTCGTGAACCACCCCTCGGCGGCCAAGCAATGGTCGCTCGAAAAGAAGATCAAGGCCGTCGCCGACGCTGGCTTTGACGGCATCACGACCGCCCTCACCCCCGAGCACCGCCGCCTCGCCGAGAAATACGGCCTGCGCGATCTCCTCGGCTTCATCTCCGACTCCTCCGGCGACGCCAAGATCTACGCCGAGAAAATCAAGGCCCAGAAGGAAGCTGGCGCCGTGCACATCAACGTCCAGATGGACGACCACGACACCCCGCCCGCCGTCGCGGCGAAGCATTGGATTTCCATGCTGCGCGAAGCCGAGAAGATCGGCGGCGTCGTTGTCTCCCTCGAAGTCCACCGCGACTGCTGCACCGAGACCCCCGAGAAGACCTACGAGATCGCCGAGCGCGTCAAGAAAGCCACCGGCGAGCTCTGCAAGATCAACTTCGACTTCTCGCACTTCTCCGTCGTCAAGCACCTCGGCCCGGGCAACTACGCCGAGCGTCTGCTCGACCATCCCGACCTCGTGCAAAACTCCGACCAGTCGCACTGCCGGCCCTTCAACGGCCACCATTGCCAGGTCTCGGTCACGCACAAGGGCAAGCTCACCGACGAGGTGAAGAGCTACCTCGATTTCACGACCGCGCTCTTCAAGTGCTGGAAGTCCGCCAAGAAGAACAAGGACAAGACCCTCTACGTCTGTCCGGAAATGGGGCCGTATCACCAGGGCGGCGCCGGCTACAATATCACCGGCCTCGCTCCGGCCTGGCCCGATGCGGCCATCCTCCGCGGCGAGCTCGACAAATCCTGGAAGCGCGCGAAGTAAGCCGCTTCAGTTCTCCTACAAAAGCAAAAGGCCGGCTCTTTCGAGCCGGCCTTTTTATTTTGTAGGGCGAGGTCTCCGAACCCGCCTCAAGTCTTTAGCTATTCGAAGTCGGGGGTCAGGCGACCCCGCCCTACACCTCAGCGATACTTCGCCTTCAGTGTCTTCCCCGCCTTCGCGCTCGCCCCAGCGAGATCCAGAATATGGATCGGTCGGCGCGCCCACTCGGCGGTGATGACCAGCGCCTCGCCCTTCGTGAGGTGCGCGGCGATATTGGCGTAATATTTTTCCCACTGCTCCTTCGGATTCTTCGCCTTCGTCACCGTGGTCTTGCCGGCGTCCTTCACGATGATCTCGTGGCTGTCGTATTCCGGGATGTAGGAACCCTTGGTGCCGGTGACTTCGAACATGCCGCGCTTCGGGTTCGCATCGATGTTCGACATGCTCAGCGTCACCCACACGCCGCTCTTGAAGCGGATCACGGCAAACGCCTCGTCCTCCACGGTGTCGGCCTTCCAGCGCGTGTGTGGCGCCCAGAAACCGTGTTTCGAAAAACCGGTGACTTCGGTGATCTCCGAGTCGACGAGCTGCAGCGCATACTCGAGCAGGTGAACGCCCCAATCGTAGAGAATGCCACCGGAAATCGACTTGCTGCTGCGCCACCATTCACCGGGCTGGCCCCATGCGCCCATGTGACACTCGATGCGCACGAGCTCGCCGATCGCGCCGGACTTCAGCACTTCGAGCGCCTTCATGACCGAGCCGTCCCAGTGACGATTGTGGAAAGTCGACACCATCACGCCGGCCTTCTTCGCCGCGGCAATCATGGCGTCGCATTCCTTCGTGGTGATCGCGAAGGGTTTTTCCACCACCACATGGCGGCCGGCCTTCAGGCATTTGAGCGCCAGCGGCGCGTGCGTGTTGTGCGGCGTGATGAGCACGATGAGATTCACATCGGACTTCGCCAGCATCTCGTCGACGCTCGCGTAGGTCTGGATGCCGGGAAACTCCTGCGCCGCCACCGCGAGGCGCGCCGCATCCGGCTCGGCCACCGCGCGCGGGGTCATGCCGGCCTTCTGCATGTCCTGCAGGTGCATGCGGCCCATGTTAAAGGCGCCACCGTAACCGATGACGCCTACTTTGATCTCACTAGCGTTTTTGAAACGTGCTTTCATTTGGGGAGATTGGGGAAACTTTAAGACGGGATTTTAACGCGCGGCCCAGGCCATGCCACGGAGCGTGATCTCGAGTTGCTCGGGAAAGTCGTCGAACTCACTGCGCGCATGACCCATCGCGGCGTAGAACACCTTGCCTTCGCCGTGCACCTTTTTCCAAACGAACGGCATGTCCACGCCATTGGTCCACGGCGCGCTCACCGACTGGTGCGTGGCCACCGCCAGCACCTCGTTGCGCGGGTCGACGAGCATGTAGTATTGCTCGCTGCGCACCTTGAAGTCCGCGATGCCCTTCGTGATCGGGTCGTTCTTGTTCACGATTTTGATCGTGTAGTCCTTGAGATTGTCCGGGTGGGAGACGAACTGCCCGCCCGTCATCCACTGGTAGTTGGTCGCGCCGCGAAACGCATCGCACATCCCGCCGTGGAAGCCGGCGATGCCCACGCCGCTCATCACCGCATCGACCAGGCTCTGCTCCTGCGGGCCGCTGATCGTGCCACAGGTCCAGATCGGGACGATCAGGTCGTAGGTCTTCAGCTTGGCCGTATCCTCCAGCGCCGTGAGCGTATCGACCACGTCCACGCGGAAACCGCGTCCCGGGAGTTTGGCGGCGAAGAGCTCGGCGCATTGCTTGGGCTGGTGACCGTCCCAGCCGCCTTGGAAAATCAGGGCCTTCTTGGTAGTGGATGACATAGGGGAAACTAAGGGGGTTTCGCCACGCAGGCGAAGTGCGCTTAAGTAAGGGGCCGCTGCCGCGGTTCAAAGCAATTCGCACTTTCCACGCCGGATGACGCGGTTTGACCAAAGCTTCGTCCGAAATTCGGTTGCCGGCCGCACCTCGCTCGGCGTCCTTGTTTTGTCCAACATGTCCGCGCCCGAAGCCCCCCACGATCCCTACGCCGCCCTGCGGGTGACCACATATCGCGACTACATGACCGGCAGCTTTCTTTCCCTGATCGGGCGGCAAGCCGTCAGCGTGGCGGCCACGTGGGAAATCTACCAGTGGACCCACTCCGCCACCGCACTCGGGCTGGTGGGTTTGATCAACGTGATCCCGCTGCTGGTGCTTTCCCTGCCCGCCGGCTCGATCGCCGACCGCTACGATCGTCGCACCATCATCGCCCGCGGCGCCTTTCTCACCGTGCTGCTCTCCATCGCGCTCGCGGTGCTGTCGCATTTCCACGCCGCGGTGCCCGACCTCGCGCCGCTCCGGTGGATCAACGGCATCCTCCGCCAGCTCGCGCTGGTGTTCGAGCGCCACACCGACATCGCCACGCTCAACTTCGACCAGCCGGCGCTCCCGCTGATGTTTCTCCTCCTGCTCGCGATCGCCATCGTGCGCATCCTCACGTGGCCCGCCCGCTCCAGTATCATTCCCCAACTCCTCCCCACTTCCGCGCTGCCCAACGCCATCACGTGGAACTCGAGCGCGTTTGAAATCGCCACCGTCGCCGGACCGGCGCTCGGCGGTTTCCTCATCGCCGCGGGCGGTTTTCAAATCGTCTACCTCCTCGATGTCGCCCTGGGGCTGCTCTTTCTCTTTTTGCTCCGCCGCGTCCGCTATCACCCGCAACCCGCCTCGGTTTCCACCGCACCTTTCGCGCCGGTGAAGCGCTCCTGGCGCGGCGTCCTGGTCGGCGCCGAGTTCATCTGGAAGCGCAAGGTCATCCTCGGCGCCAGCAGCCTCGACCTCTTCGCCACGTTGCTCGGCGGCGCCACGGCGCTGCTCCCCATTTACGCCGACCAGGTCCTCCACGTCGGCCCCATCGGCCTCGGCTGGCTGCGCGCCGCGCCCTCGATCGGGGCCTTCAGTATGGCGCTCTGGCTCGCCCACCGCGCTCCGCTGCGCGAACCCGGCCGCGCCCTGCTCTGGTCCGTCGGCGGCTTCGGCCTTGCGATCGTCGTCTTCGGGTTTTCGCACTGGTTCTGGCTCTCGTTCGTCGCGCTGCTTTTCACCGGCCTCTTCGACAACGTCAGCGTCGTCGTGCGTCAGTCGCTCGTGCAACTGCTCACGCCCAACGAACTCCGCGGTCGCGTGACGTCGGTGAACCAAATCTTCATCGGCTCCTCCAACGAAGTCGGTGCCCTCCGCGCCGGCCTCATGGCCGCGCTCTTCGGTCCCGTCGCCGCCGTCGTGTGGGGCGGCATCGGCACGATCGCCGTCGCGGCCTTCGTCGCCGCCAGCCTCCCCGCGCTGCGCCGGCTGCCGCCTTTGCACACGCTCAAGCCTGATCCCTGAGCCCCAGCGCATCGGGGAAATCCCCCAGTCGTTGCCGCCTGATTGGATTAGACTTTGCTCCCCGTGCCCGCAGCCTCGTGGCTCCAGCATGTTCGAGGCCGCCTACCGTAAAACCCTGCTGATTTTGACCTTGGCCATCGCCTTGGTGGTGGCACTGCTCGGCCTGGTCGCGGAGGAGGATTTACGGGAAAAACTCGGCCCCGCGTTTTATGTCATCGGCTTTGCCATCAGCGGGTGTGTGCTCCTCGTGCTCGCCGGCTACGTCTGGGATCGCGCCCTCGTCAAGGGCCTGAAGACGCTGCGCGACACCGCACAAACTGCGCCGCAGACCAGCGATTCCGAACCCGAGCCCGTCGCCCCCGAAGACGGCGAGCACGACGAAATCATCGGCCTCGCCCGCAAGATCGAGCGCATGGCCAAGTCCCTGCAAAAGGTGGAAGCCAGCTACCGCGGCATCGTCGAGGACCAGGTCGACCTCATCTGCCGCTATCGGGCCGACGGCAAACTCACCTTCGTCAACGGCGCCTACGCCCGCGCCTTCGGTCGCAAGCGCATCGAGCTCGTCGGCCAGTCCTTCCCCCTGCTCGATGCCGGCCGCATCGCCAGCGAGGAAAGCTGCACGCATGAAGGCGAACTCCCGCTCGCCGACGGTCGGCGTGCTTGGATGCAATGGACCCAACGCGCCATCAAGGACGCCAACGGCGTCATCCTCGAATACCAGGCCGTCGGCCACGACATCACCACCCGCAAGGAGGCCGAGGCCGCGCTCCGCCGCGCCAAGGAAGCCGCCGAGGCCGCCGACCGCGCCAAGAGCGAGTTTCTCGCCGTGGTCAGTCACGAAATCCGCACGCCCATCAACGGCGTCATCGGCTTTGCTGACATGCTCAGTGCCTCCGAACTCACGACCGAGCAGCGCGAACACGTCGCGCTCATCAGCACCAGCGGCCACGCGCTGGCCAAGCTCATCGGCGATATTCTCGATCTCGCCAAGATCGAGTCCGGGCGCATTGAGATCGAGCGCGCGCCCTTCAGTCTTCACGAGTGCATCGAGGACGTCTGTGCGTTCTTCGCGTTGAAGGCCCGGGCCAGCGGCATCAAACTCGAGCACGCCATCGAACCCGGCGTCCCCGCGCTCGTCCTCGGCGACGAAGCCCGCCTCCGCCAGATCCTCACCAATCTCGTGGGCAACGCCGTCAAATTCACCGAGCACGGCCAGGTCACCGTCGCCCTCGCCTCCGCCAAGGGCAGCGCCACCGACCGTGGCCGGCGCGCCGTCCGCCTGTTCTTCACCATCACCGACACCGGCGTGGGCATCGCGCCGGCCATGATTGAAAAACTCTTCCGGCCTTTCAGCCAGGTGGACTCCTCGCCGCAACGCCGTCGCGACGGCACCGGCCTCGGCCTCGTCATTTCCAAACGCCTCTGCGAACTGATGGGCGGCAGCATCTCAGTCCAAAGCCAGCTCGGCGAAGGCTCGGTGTTCCGCTTCACCCTCCAGGTTGACAGCGAGCCCGACGACGCCAAATCGGCCAATCCCTAGGCCGGCGGCCCGAAGTTTTTCATTTCGGCACTTGCGGCGGATTTTTTTTCCATGCAAGTTCCACCGCCTTTTCTTTTAGGCGCGATAGCCAAGTGGTAAGGCCGAGCTCTGCAAAAGCTCTACCGCCGGTTCGATTCCGGCTCGCGCCTCCAATTTTCTTTCCGAATCGGAAAGAAAATTGCCCTCCGAAGCCTCGGCGAAGGAGGGCCTCCCGCGGCGGATCCACAGAAAACACGCCGCTCCGATTCCGGGTTGCCAATCCCCATTCGCTTCCCAGCTTAGCGGCAGTTTTCCCGTCGCGCATGCCTCGTCCGCTATTTTCATCAGTTTTCCCTTTCGGCCCCTCCGCCGCATGAAGTCCCTGCGCGAACGCCTCACCCGCTTTGTCTCCCCCGGCATGCTGGTCATCCTCACCATCGCCGTGGTGTCCGTGATCATCGCCCTGTTTCTGCCGCGCACCAAGGCCACCGGCATCCCGTTCTGGGTCACCGCGGAGCCCCACTTCAACGCCTACAAGCCCTTCGTCCGCGACTGGAACGAACGCCATCCCGACCAGCGCATCAACCTCATGCTCCTCCAGGCCTATGCCTTGGAGCGCCGCATGCTGTCGGGTTTTCTGGCCGACACGCCCATCGCCGACCTCATTGAGCCCAACCTCTCCGTCGCCTCCAAGGCCTTCGCCGGCCCGCTCGAGAGCGTCGGTTTCCGTGATCTCACCGAGCGTCTGCGCGACGAAGGCCTGCTCGAACAAATCAATGCGCCCTCCTTCGGCCCGTTCACGGCCCATGGCCGCATCTTCGGTCTCCCGCACGACGTCCACCCCGTCCTGCTCGCCTACCGCGCCGACCTCGTCGAGGCCGCCGGCATCGACATCTCAAAGGTGGAAACGTGGGAGGATTATTTCCGCACGTTGAGCCCCCTGATGCGTGATCGCAACGGCGACGGCCGTCCCGACCGTTACCTGCTTGAAGCCTGGGACTCCGACGCGCTCGCCATCATGGTTCTTCTGCAACAGGCCGAGGGCATGATCCTCGACGAAGAGGACCGGCCCGCGCTCAACTACCCGGTCAACGCCCAGGTCGTCGCCCGCCTCGTCACCTGGCTCACCGGCCCGCGGCGCACGTGCGCCGACATCTCCGTCAACTCCGCCGCCGGCCACCGCCAGCGACTCGAAGGCGTGGTCGTCGGCTACATGGTCCCCGACTGGCGCGCCGGGCAATGGAAACGCGAGAACCCCGGCCTCGGCGGCAAACTCAAGCTCATGCCCCTGCCCGCTTGGCAAAAAGGCGGCCGCCGCACCGCCGCCGTCGGCGGCACCATGCTCGGGTTTCCCAGGAACTCACCCGACTTCGAAACCTGCTGGGCCTTCGCCAAGGAGCTCTATTTCTCACCCAAGCTCGCCGAGCAGATGTTCCGCGACACCAATATCATCACGCCCGTGAAGACCCTCTGGTCCTCGCCGATCTTCGACCAACCTGACCCGTTTTTCAGCAACCAGCCCTCCGGCCGGCTCTACATCAATCAGGCGCCATATGTCCCTCGCCGGCCTTCTTCGCCCTACCTTTATCCCGCCGCCGAGCGCGTGATGAATGTCGTTGGCGAACTTCGCGCCTACGCCGACCGCACGCGCACCTATGACGAAGCCAGTCTCGTGATCGAGGCGCAGCGCCTGCTCGATGGCGCCCAGCGCGAGTTCGAGCGCATGGTCAGTCGCAATCTTTTCCTGAGCCAACGTCCATGAAACCCACCCGCGTCAACGTCGCCCCGTGGCTCTTTCTCGCGCCCTTTCTGGGTATCTTCAGCGTGTTCACCGTGCTTCCGCTGCTGCGCTCGTTCGTGCTCGCACTGCAGCAAACCTACGGCCCGGGCACCACGCTCTGGGTCGGCTTCCGCAATTTTCAATTCCTGCTGACCGATCCCGTCTTCTGGAAAGCCGCCGGCAACACCCTGCACTTCACCTTCGGCTCGCTCTTCATCCAGCTCCCCATCGCCCTCGGCCTCGCGCTCTTGCTCAACCGTCCCGGCATCCGCGGTCGCGGCCTCTTCCGGCTGACGTTCTTTGCTCCGTCGCTCGTCGGCCTGCCGTTTGTCGCGATGCTCTTCGCGCCGATCTTCGAAAAACGCACGGGCCTCATCAACGCCACGCTCCACCAGTTTTTCACCGCGTGGGATCCCGAGTTTGCGTGGATGCAGAACTACATCATGTCGTCGCTGATCATCGCCGCCCTCTGGATGTATGCCGGCTTCAACATGGTCTACTTCCTCGCCGCGCTGCAAAACGTCCCGAAAGACCTGCTTGAGGCCTCGGAAATCGATGGCGCCGGCGCGTGGCACCGTTTCCGCCACGTCGTCTTGCCGGAAATTTTCCCCGTCGTCGGCTTCATCACGCTGCTTTCGACCATCGGCAGTTTTCAGATGTTTGAGCTGAGTTACATTCTGCTCGAGCCCTCGGGTTCCGGCGGACCGGGCCAGGGCGGCCTGACGATCATGATGTATCTCTACAACACCGGCTTCGTCACCGGCGATCTCGGCTACGCCAGTGCCATCGGCTGGGTGCTCGCGCTCACGCTCATGGGCGTCGCCCTTTTCCAGCGCTGGGTCACCCGCCGCCACGAGGAACGCTGACATGCCCTCCAAACGCCTCCTCCTTTTCCTGCTGCACGCGCTGCTCGTGTTCTTCGCCGCGCTCACCCTCGTGCCGTTCGTTTACATGCTCTGCGGCGCGCTCAAGACGAAATACGATTTCGCCGCCAGTCTCTTCCTGCCCTCCGGCGACGGCCTGTTCGGCATCGGCTGGGACCGCCTCACGCTGCAAAACTTCATCCGGCTCTTCACCGAGCTCGGCCTGCCCCGCGCCCTGCACAATTCCCTGCTGCTCGCCTCGGTCAGCTCCGTCCTCACCGTGCTCTGCTGCGCGATGGGCGGCTACGCGCTCGCGAAGCACCGTTTCCGGGGCCGCAACTTCGTCTTCGGCCTCGTGCTCACCGCGCTCATCATCCCCGGCCCGCTGCTCCTCGCGCCCGGCTTTCAGCTCATCTACGAACTCGGCCTGCTCGACTCCTACGTCGGTCTCATCCTGCCCGGCCTCGCCCCCGCATTCGGCGTCTTCCTCTTCCGCCAGTCGATGCTCAACAGCGTGCCCGACGAACTCCTCGAAGCCGCCCGCATGGACGGCGCCGGCGAGATTCGCATCTTCTTCGAACTCGTCCTCCCGCTCATCCGCCCGATGCTCGGCGCCTTTCTCATGATCAGCTTCATGGGCACGTGGAATAACTTCATCAGCCCGCAGATCATCCTTCAATCGCCCGAGCTGCACCCGCTCTCCGTCGCCCTCAACAATCTCAAGGGCATCTACGGCACCGACTACGGCCTCATCATGGCGGGCACCATCATCTCCATCGCCCCGGTCATGTGCCTCTTCCTCCTCCTGCAGAAGGAATTCATCTCCGGCCTCACCAGCGGCGCCGTCAAAGGCTGACCGCCATTCAGGCAAAACTTTATCGCGAAAGCGCGGAATGACGGAAGGGCGGAAACAATCCATGGGTTGCTAGTCAGCCTTTCGTCCCTCCGCTCTTCCGCGTCTCCGCGATTATTTCCGTTTTTTGCGCCTCCTGCGCCTTTTTGCGGCCATCCCTCCGTCATTCGCTCCCATCGGTGCAATCCGCGGTAAACCCGTGTTCACGATCTTATCCGGCACTAAATATTCTATACATTTCCGCCAAAGATTCTGAACGCCTCCGCGTCCTCAATCCGCTACACTCCGTCGTCCCGGCTTCTGCTCTTCAGTTTTCCGTTCTTCACCCCTCACCCCTCGTCCTTCCCTTCTTTCCATGAAACACCCCGAAGATTCCTCCGCCGGCGCCACTGCCGACAAAGCCCCCATCGCTCCGCTCAGCCTTCCCGGCCAGCGTGAAGCCGCCGCCGAGCGCCGCGCCAAATACCCCTACCGCTTCCCCGTCGACCGTCGCCAGCTGGGCGGCAAGTTCACGGTGAAGGAAAACAGCCGCCGCCTCCTCCGCTATTTCTACCTGGAGCGCCGCCTCATGCACGCGCTCGGCTCGTGGACCCTCACGATCCCGGACTACGAGGTGAAACTCGAGACCGGCCGCCACATCTTCTGGCACGCCGACGCCGCCCGCTCCCTCCGCGAACGTCTCACCGAACAGGAATACCGCCCCAAGGTCATCGACGCCTTCCGCGATCCCGAGATCGACCGCTTCATCGACGAGATGCTCAGCGCCGCCTCCCCCGCCGAACTCCTCGTCGGCGTGCACCAAGTCGTCGGCAAAGCCATCGTCACGACCTACCGTCACCACATCGACGACACCGACCAGGTCACCGACGTCCCCACCATCCGCTGCCTCCGCCGCATCCTCACCGACTACGAGCCCATGATCGCGTGGGCCGACGCTGCGGTTGACGCCTACATCGCCGGCGGTATCGAGGAAGCCAAACTCTCCGCCTGGCGCTGGCACCTCTCGCGTCTCCTCGCCTCCATCGGTGGCATCACCGGCGCCGATCCTCGCGGCGAAGCTCCCAGCCCGCTCCGCATCGACACCAAGCCCTACGAGCGCGGCACCGTCCCGATGCGCGATTCGCGCTTCGACACCTTCAAGCACACCGGCGACTACGACGCCGCCGACGTTGCCAAACGCTTCGACAAGGATTCCTACGAAGCCGTCCGCCTCCGCTTCATCCGCACGCAGCGCGACGAAGTCGACGCCATCGAGGCCTTCGGCACCTTCTGCTGGGACATCCGCTTCAAGGATTTCGACGCCGAATACGATCTCGCCCGCGTCACCTGGGACGAGTCCCGCCACACCGAGATCGGCTACCGCGCCATGCTCGCCGCCGGCTACGATCCCTACGAGCTGCGCAACCGCCTCACCAGCTCGACCTGCCGCGGCCCCATGGACCCGGCGTTCGCGATGGCCGAGATCAACCTCTTCGGCGAAGTCGGCGTCCTCAAGACCATCAACGACCTCATCGACACCGCCGAGGCCCGTAACGACGAGCTCCTCCGCCACATCTCCGACTACATCCGCGCCGATGAACGCACCCACGTTCGCAAAGGCACGCACATCCTCGACATCATGACGAAGCTCGACGCCAAGGCGCTGGAGCTACGCACACGCGAGCTGTTCACCGAGTGCCTCATCAGCCTCGGCGCGATCAAGAAAGAGATCGATATGCAGACCCTCACCCGCGAGGAAATCGAACACCTCGTCGGCGAGTAAGAGACCGGCAAGGTGGGCCGTGCGCTCCGCGCGCGGCATCCTCATTCACACTCAGGGCGGCCCGCAACGGCCGCCCTTTTTCATGCGTTGCGCCTGCTGTAATCCCAGGCAGGCCGCCCCCGCGCGGCCCCGACCTCTCCGCCTTCGCATTTGTCGAAGTCCAGCAATCCGCCACGACCATGCTGGCGAAATTGTAGGCCCGCCCGCCGGGCGGGCCCCCGGTCCATCGTTGCGTTTGCCGCGCCATCCGCTCGGCCTTGCATCCGCGCGACCCGCCCCATCCGTGGATATAAGTTCCGGTCCGCCTTTCCTTCTCCAGCGCCCGCCATGTAAGGCGTCTTGGGCGCGATAAACTCCGCAACCGCCCAGCCCGCCGCCGGTAGGTTTCCTCCGTGCGCCACAGAAAGTGCCGGCTGCGGATCGCCTTAAAGAACCACCTCAACGCTTCCGCGCCTCACTCCCGCCTTGCCTCGGACCCTCCGCCAGATAGCGCTTGATCATGGCGACCGAAACCGGGCACCGCAGTTGTTTGCAGCGATGCAAAAACGCCATGATCGCCCGCTCATACGCCCGTTTGCCGTCCACCGGGAGCGCCGCAGCCGCCAACGCCTCCTTCCAAGTTGGAAAAGAAATTGTCTTTCTTTCATCCACCAGAATACAGGTATTAAACCCTAATCGAGTTGAGCTTTAGGCAGTTTGATATGCAGCCTGATAAAGCTCAACACGGACACTCAAAAGCCGCTCATCCTTAGCTATACCTATGATAATCAAGCACCCTAACGCATCGCAACCCGCGTCAGGATGTCCCGGCACTTCGTTTGATATACATCAACTGAGTTGAGGCGAATAACACTGATCGGCGGAAATAAAGATGCCTGATTTCGAACTAATCGCTGAACGTGAATACGACGCCGTGTTTCCGGACGGCAGCGCCCACAAAGTGAAGGTTGGCATCACCCGGCCGTATATCGATCCCGAGACGCCGCATGGATCCTACCGTTGCGATTTTGTGATCTATTGGCCCGATGGCACGCGCCCCGTCCGCAGGGGCGCCGGTGTTGATTCGATTCAGGCTCTCTCTCAGGCGCTGCAGCATTGGCACATCGAGACCGAGATCATGAAGAAGATTTTGCATGGAAAGATCTCTTACCTAGGGAGCGAAGACTTGCTGTGAGAAGAGCCGATCCAGTCATCAGAGCCAATGTCGGTGCTGCGCACCGCCATGGCTCACCTTAATCGTTGATCTAGCTGCGTAGATACAAGCGAAAAAAATGAGGGAACTGTCCGCGGCG
>CAZGJZ010000009.1:5000-195764 GCA_964525935.1 uncultured Opitutaceae bacterium
CAGCATTGCCAACTGGCAGGCGGGTATCGCCAGTACCTTTGCGCAGGCGATTTACGCTCCCGGCACGTCCGCGATCGATGCTGTTTCCATCTTCGGTTTATCTTCTTACGGGGTCTATGCTCAGGATTCATGGCGTCCGAACTCACGCTTGAACATTGTTGCCGGCCTCCGCCTGGACTGGCTGGATTTCGGCAACGATCCCATCCCGGTTCCGACTACGCCGAATTATAGTGAGGCCTCTTTCCGCACGGCCTTCGGTATTCCAAGCAATACCTCGGCCAGTGGCAATTACACCGTCGGACCGCGCGTCGGCTTCACCTATGAACTGGACACCACGCGCAAAACCCAGCTGCGCGGTGGCGTGGGCCTCTTTCAGGGCCGTAGCCCGGCGGTTTACCTGTCGAATGCTTACTCCAATCGTGGCGTGTCTGCCCGTATCACCAACAGCAATGTCACCTTCTCGCCCACGGGCTCGGTGAGCGGAGCTTTTCCGGCCTCGGCCCTTGCTATTGTGAACGTGACGGATCCCGATTTTAAGCAACCGGTGACCTGGAAGAG
Source organism: uncultured Opitutaceae bacterium (assembly GCA_964525935.1). Lineage (GTDB taxonomy): Bacteria > Verrucomicrobiota > Verrucomicrobiia > Opitutales > Opitutaceae > UBA2377. The sequence goes on from CAZGJZ010000009.1 coordinate 5,559, forward strand.
CAACGTGGCCATCGACCACACCCTGCCGTTTGGCGGGCTGATCTTCACCATGGAAGCCAGTCTCCTCAAGGTAGACAGTGCCCTGCACACGATTAACTTGAACCTTCGGGAAACGGGTCTGATGCCCGACGGCCGTATCCGTTATGCTGGCGCGCCCACAAACACCACCAGTGGTGCTCGTGGTAGCAGCAATAACAATAACTATACCAACGTTGCCCACTACCTGAACGCCGGCTTTGCCGATGTCTACAAGCTCACCAACTCGAGCAAGGGTGGCGGCAAGGACTTCACGATATCGCTGCGGAAGCCGATGAAGAAGAACTGGGAGGCCAGCCTCTCGGTGACTCATAGCGACTATACCGAGGTCAGCCCCTCGACTTCATCGACGGCGGTTTCGAACTACAATAATCGAGCGGTTTTCAACCCGAACGAAGATGTCGATTCGACTTCCAACACGAACATCAAAGACCGCGTGGTCCTGATGGCCACGCGGAAATTTGAGTTCATTAAGGGATACCCGACCACGGTCGCCGCGGTTTATGAAGCCCGCACCGGCCATCCTTATTCCTGGGTGTTCTATGGTGATGCCAACGGCGACGGTTTTACCTTCAACGATCTGCTCTACGTGCCCAGCGGGGAGAATGATTCCCGCGTTCGTTGGACCAGCACGACCGAGCGCGATAACTTCTTCGCTTTCGCCCGGAGCAACGGCCTGATGAAATACGCCAACGGGGTTGCGCCGCGTAACAGCGAGACCTCGCCTTGGACGCAGACGATGGATCTGAAATTCACCCAGAAGATCAGTATCTATAAAAATCTCTCCACGGAGCTTTACCTGAACGTGATCAACATCGGCAACATGCTGAACAAGAAGTGGGGTCTGCTCGAGGAGGTCCCTTTCTCCTACAAGCGTGCGGTGGTCGGCGCTACCTACGACGCCGTGTTGAACCAGTATGTCTATACGTTCAACACGACGACGTTGAATCCCGTGCCGATCACGGCGCGTGATACGCCCGAGTCGCGCTGGCAGGTCCAGGCGGGTGCGCGCATCAGCTTCTAAGCCACCCGGATCGTATTGGGTATTCCCTTTCAAGAGCGGCCATTTCGGTGGCCGCTCTTTTTTTGCGTCTGAAGATTGCATACACCCGGCCGGGTCACATGTAGTTTAAATTAAATTACACTGCAGTTTGAGGGCGATGGGGTGGTGGCTGACGCACCGGTCGGGTGGGGTGACCGCGGTCCCATGTGCCTGCCCGGTTTCCCTGTGTGAGAGCGCGTTGTTCACTCGTGATTTTCAGCCTTCGCGGCGTTTTTTAGGATTTTTCCCTCGGGGGGCCTTTGCGATGGTCGTCGCAAGCCCAAATTTCCTCAAATTTTACACGAAAATTCGCATAAACCTATTGACGGAGGAAATCGCGAGGAACAATAGGTTGTGGTCGTAGCGGCTGGTGACCACATCCTGTTGTGGTTAGCATCGCGTTAACAAGTTTTAGCAACTTATGTTCGCTAAAGCCCTAAACGCGTCAAAATCAGCCGTTTTCCCACCCAAATTTTCCACCTTTTCCGTCCCCCGGTATCATGCAGAAGTCCTTTCAGGTTGGCGCCAAAACCTTCGTCCTTGATCAGGAAAAAGCCGAGGCCGCCTTCGCCGCCAAGCGAGTCATCAATGGTCGCCAGACCATGTGCTTCAATCTCCTCCCCCTGAAATACCAGTGGGCCTACGACATCTACCGCAAGATGAAGGCCAACCACTGGGAGCCCGAAGATATTCCGATGGGCAAGGATATCGAGCAGTGGCGTGATGAGAAGGTCGTCTCCGACGCGGAGCGCTGGATTATTCGCATGGGCATCGGCTACTTTTCCGCCGCCGAAGGCATCGTCGGCGACAACATCCAGCACGTCGTCCGCGAACTCGTCACCGCCCCCGAGTTGAAGCTCGTCCTCGGCCGCCACGCGCACGAGGAGAACATCCACGCCGACTCGCTGCTCTACATGATCTCCTCGCTGCAGATCAACCCGCACGAGTGCGAGGCCATGTTCGAGGACGTCCCCACGATCGTCCGCAAAAACAACTTCGTCACCCGTGTTTCCCGTGAGCTGCGCCGCGACCTCGACATGACGCAGATCGCCAACAAGCAGCTGCTCGCGAAGAACATTTTCGTCTTCGGCCAGTGCATGGAAGGCACGCAGTTCTACGGCCTCTTCGGCATGGTGCTCTCGCTCTACCGCCAGAACAAGTTTCCCGGCATCGGCCAGATGTTCCGCTACACCCTGCGCGACGAGTCGAACCACATCGAGGTCTTCCGCAATCTGTTCATGGATCTCATCGAGGAAAACCGCGAGATCTGGACCGCCGACTTCAAGGAGGAGCTCCGCGCGCTCATGGCCGAGGCCGTCACGCTGGAGAAGGAGTTCATCCGCGACTGCCTCCCCGTCAATTCCGTCGGCCTCAGCGCCGACGATTTCACCCAGTATATCGACTACATCGCGGACCGCCGTCTTGAAGGCGTCGGCCTCGCCCCGCTCGCCAGTGGCGTGAAGAACCCGCTGCCCTGGCTCGCCGAGATGATGGACATCAAGAAGGAGCAAAACTTCTTCGAGGGTCGCGTCACCGAATACCAAAAAGCCTCTTCCCTTAACGTCGCCGCCGACGACGAGCTCTAAGCCCCAAGCGCTCGTCGCCGCGTTTCTCCTCCGTCCCGCCTTCTTTTTTACCCTGTTTGAGTGATGCACCGCCCGGGCGGTGCGTCGGCATTTTTTCCCTTTCCTTCGTCCTTTTTATTCTCCGTTAACCGTCTTCGTCTTCCGCCGTTTTCCATGAGCAATCCTTCCCTCGCGCACGACCTGGCCCTCAAGCGCACCGTCCACACGCCCGTCGAACAGAAACCCCACTACGCCTGGCGCGACGTCCTCGCCGGCGAGACCATCGCCCTCCCGTCCATCGTCCTCCTTTGCCCGCACGGCGAGGAGAAGTTTGACCTCACCGAGGTCGCCGACACCCTCGGCAAGGCCCTCACCAACGTCTCCCTCGCCAAGGGCGAGAAGGACATCTTCAACGACGCCAACCGCGCCTGGGTCGCCCGCATCTGCCGCGAAGTTGCCGCCAACCTCGCCGAGCTCGCCCGCACGCAGACGCCCCTCCGCCTCTCGCTCAACTCCCTCTACGAGCTCATCGAAAAGACCCTCGTCGATAATAACGACTATTTCGTCGCCAAGAGCCTCCTGCTCAACCGCGCCCGTAAGATTTCCATCGACCGCGAGGCCGCTGTCACCGCCACCCTCCGCGTCATTCGTCGCAACAACCAGGTCGTCCCGTGGAGCGAGCAGAAGGTCGAAATCGCCGTCCGCAAGACCTTCCTCTCCCTCCAGCGCGACTCCGCGCCCGCTGTCGCCATCACCAAGGCCGTCTCCGAGCGCGTCCACTCTTCCAAGCAGGCCTTCGTCCACATCGAGGAGATTCAGGACATAGTCGAGGAAGAGCTCATGAAGGCGGGCTTCTTCAAGGTGGCCAAGGCCTACATCCAGTTCCGTGAACGCGCCGCTGCCGTGCGTGTCGCCGCCCCTGATGAAGTGGTCGAGGTGCCGGCGGCTCCGGCCGCCGCCGCTGCTGCCGGTCAAGAAACCCTTATCTTGGTCAAAAAAGCCGACGGCAAAAATGAATTCTGGGACGGCGCCGACCTCCGCAAGCGCATCGAGTTCTCCCGCATCGGCCTCGACCTCTGCCTCTCCCCTGAGGAGATCGAGCAGGAGCTCCGCCGCGCCATCTACGACCAGATTTCCCAAAAGGATCTCGATTCCACCATCATCCTCAACTCGAAGACCCTCATCGAGAAGGACGCCGATTTCGCCAAGTTCGCCGGACGCATCCAGCTCACCTACATCTACGAAGAGGTCCTCGGCTGGGACATCATGCGCGACGGCATCGGCAAGCTGAAGGATTTCCACCAGCGCGCTTTCAAGAAATACCTCGAGCACGGCGTCGCCATCAAGCGCCTCAACCCCCGTCTCCTCGATTACGACCTCGCCAAGCTCGGCGCCGCCCTCGACCCGTCCTCCGACCTCGAGTTCGACTTCCTCGGCATCCAGACCCTCTACGATCGCTACCTCATCATCGACAAGACCAAGAAGCCCTCGCGCCGCCTCGAGACGCCGCAGTTCTTCTGGATGCGCGTCGCCATGGGCCTGATGCTCGACGAGGCCAACGACCGCGAGGGCAAGGCCGCCGCCCTCTACGATCTCTACAAGACCCGCCGCTTCTGCTCCAGCACGCCGACCCTCTTCAACTCCGGCACGCTCCACTCGCAGCTCAGCTCCTGCTACCTCTACTACGTCGACGATTCCATCGAGGGCATCATGCTCCGCGGCATCGCCGAAAACGCCTTCCTCTCCAAGTGGGCCGGCGGCCTCGGCGGTTCCTGGACCGCCGTCCGCGGCACGGGCGCCTACATCGGTGGCACCAACGGCGAGTCGCAGGGCGTCATCCCCTTCCTCAAGCTCCACAACGACCAGCTCGTCGCCGTCAACCAGGGCGGCAAGCGCAAGGGCTCCGGCTGCGCCTACCTCGAGACGTGGCACAACGACATCCTCGAGTTCCTCGAGCTCCGCAAGAACACCGGTGACGACCGCCGTCGCACCCACGACATGAACACGGCGAACTGGATTCCCGACCTGTTCATGAAGCGCATGGAGGCCCGCCAGACCTGGACCCTCTTCCGCTCCAACGAGACCAAGGACCTCCACGAGCTCTACGGCAAAAAATTCGAGGAAGCCTACATCCGCTACGAAAAGCTCGCCGAGGAAGGCAAAATCCACGGCCAGAAGATCGAGGCCCTTGAGCTCTGGAAGAAGATGCTCTCGATGCTCTTCGAGACCGGCCACCCCTGGATCACCTTCAAGGATCCGTGCAACGTCCGCTCCCCGCAGGACCACGTCGGCGTCATCCACTCGTCCAATCTCTGCACCGAGATCACGCTCAACACCTCGAACGACGAGACCGCCGTCTGCAATCTCGGCTCCGTCATCCTCGAGTCGCACCTCCTCCCGACCGGCGAGCTCGACCACAAGAAGCTCCGCGAGACCATCCGCACCGCCGTTCGCGCCCTCGACAACGTCATCGACATCAATTTCTACCCGACCGTCGCCGCCAAGACGTCGAACATGCGCCACCGCCCCATCGGCATGGGCGTCATGGGCCTCGCCCACGCGCTCTACCAGCGCGGTCACGCCTTCGCCTCCCCGGAGGCCGTTGAGTTCAACGACGAGGCCATGGAGGCCATCGCCTACTACGCCTACGAGGCCAGCTCCGACCTCGCCGCCGAGCGCGGCGCCTACTCCACCTACAAGGGCTCCAAGTGGGACCGCGGTCTCCTCCCGCAGGACACCGTCGACCTCCTCGAAAAAGAGCGCGGCGTCGAAGTCGAAGTCCCCCGCGGCGGCCGCATGGATTGGGCCCCCGTCCGCGCCAAGATCGCCAAGCAGGGCATGCGCAACAGCAACGTCCTCGCCATCGCGCCCACCGCCACGATCTCCAACATCACGGCCACGAGCCCCTGCATCGAGCCCACCTACAAGAACCTCTTCGTCAAATCCAACCTCTCCGGCGAGTTCATCGTCCTGAATCCCTTCCTCGTGAAGGACCTCAAGGCCCGCGGCCTCTGGAACCAGGAGATGATCGACAACCTCAAGTATTTCGACGGCGAGCTGAAGGATATCCCCAGCATCCCCGCCGATCTGAAGGCCCGCTACCTGACCGCCTTCGACATCGATTCCAAGTGGATCATCGATGCCGCCGCCCGCCGTCAGAAGTGGATCGACCAGGCCCAGTCCGTGAACCTCTGGATCAAGACGCCCGACCTCAAGACCCTCAGCCACATGTATCGCCAGGCGTGGCACGTCGGCCTCAAGACCACCTACTACCTCCGCAGCCTCGGTGCCTCCAACATCGAGAAGGCGACCGTCGGCGTGAAAAAGGAAATGCGCGGCGCCGTAGGCGAAGGCGCTTCCGGCGGCCAAAACTCCGGCGACGCCGGCGGCAGCCACAGCGTCGAACAAGTCAAAGCCGACGCTGCCACCGCGGCCGCGAAGCACTTCGACACCACGCCCCCGGTCGCCGCCAAAAAGACCTACAGCGACGCCGAGAAAAAAGCCTGCAGCATCGAAGCGATGCGAAGAGGCGAGGAGTGTGAAGCCTGCCAATAATTCTAATACATTTTCTTAATTTGCAGGCCGTGGTGACGAAAGTCCCGCGGCCTTTCTACTTTTAATAAAAGCTCCTATGGCTGGAATTTTAAATTACGTCGGTGGGTTTTTGGAGAAACGCTTAATGCCATATTGGCATACGCTTACGGGTGGCTGTTTAATGGCTTTAACGGTTTCAGCGATTTCCTATCTAGTTCTCGTAATTTCAAAAACCGATTCATTCGTTAGCCCAATCGCAATTGTGCCTGGTTTATGCGTAGGATTATTTATCCTAGTGATATGGAGGTTGGAGCATGTTGTTAAGACAGTTCCGAAGGGGAAAATCGGTATTTTGCTGGCGATATCTGCAGACGGCGACGAAGAGGCAAAGCGCATTCAGGTCGATTTCACTCGGCAGTTAGAGACGCGACTCAAGAGTGGTCGCTTAAATCGTAATTTTGTCATCGTTAAACTTCCTGCGTATTGGGTGACTGATTTAGAGAATGGTGACGATGTAGATGCTAACGAAAAGATCCGTGCGATCATTGAGAAAACGGGAGCGCATTTCTTTCTAAGAGGCTATTCGCGCCGCCGCCTTATTGAGTCTAAAGAGTATCATCTTCTTAATCTCCGGGCGTTAGTTAGGCATGAACGCATTCCTCAGTCTATAAGTGCGGCCTTTGCAAAGGATATGTCGGCGCTGATTCCTGAGCAAATACGCGTGGCTGTGGATGGTGATGCTGTCGCGTTTGAATCAACTTCTGCTCAATTAGGGATTAGCACGCGATACACTATCGCGGTTGCCGCCGCGTTATCTGGTGCGTTGCTGTATTCGGAAGAATTGTTGCTCGAGTTGGAGCAAGAAATAAAGGCAATGAAAGCAGTCCCAGAGGCGCTCAAGTTCCTCGAAAAGGACGTGCCGGTAAAACTGATCGATGTCTACGCTAACATGGTTCGCGCTCATGGAGAAGCATACCATATGAAACGCAGTAAGTCCTTGCTGGAGCAGGCGAGGCCGATATGCGAAAAATTACTGCAGCGGGATCCCGATCATTATTCGGCGAAGCTTCAGCTAGCCATTGTTCATTTTGTGCTTAATCGGGATATTGAAAAGGCCCGTGGCCTACTGAATTCGTGTAAGAGCGCAAAAGATGCAACCTATCGGTATAGCCTCGCTTTCCTTTTAGCTTACGAAGGTAAGCTCAAGGATGCGCATGATTTATATCGCACTGCGTTTCACGCAAAAAACTTACCGAACACTGAAAACGTTCCACTCCAAACAGAAGAGTTTATACATATAGTTATCCGTGAGGAGCCTGATAAGAACTACCTGTTATTTTGCACAGGTTTGATTAACTATAATGCCAAACAGGATTTTGCCGCTGCTAAGAACGATTTTGAGCAATTTCTTCGTGTCCCTATGATCGACTCCTTTCCGTGGGCAAAAGATAAGGCGACCGAGCTCTTGCGTTACTGTGCGCGGTATTCAGAAGCCTGAAGGTAGGCGAAAGGGGGCAGGCTGCGGATATTGATGGCAGAAGCCGGTGTATGAATCTTGCGGCGACTCGGACTCTTCGTCCGCTTTGCTTGGAGTTAGAGCAGTCGGATCCGGGTCCCGGTCTTATCCGTGCCCATCCGCGCAATCCGTGGTGAGGCCTGAGAAAGACAGACGAAAAGGGGTCAGGCTGCGGATATTGATGTGGCTGGTGGGCTCCCAATGGCTTCATCGCTAAGCGGCGAGTGTCGGGTTCCTTCCTGAGCGTTGGGTGAGGCAACTGTCAGATTATGATCCTGATTTTGAGGGATATTTGAGTCGCGGCAGTGCAATGAAAAAGATCACGTTAGAGCACACGTGAAACTGGCACTGCTAATTCTCGCAGTTTTCATAACAGGGGTTCTTGGCTACGGCTATTATTTGCACCGTAAGCTTGATGTGGTGATGAGCAATAAAAGTGCGGAAGTGCAGCTAGAGCCTTACGTGCTCAAGCCGCTCACTGTTCCCACTCGACTCATCAATCTGGGTTTCGCGCGATTCGAGCTGCCGGCATCGATTCTTGGCGAGCCATGGCAGGTGGGTGACAACCTTTTCATCGTATTCGGTGCCGGAGATGGGCTTTTCTTTGGGCCGCCGATTTCCGAATCAGATGAAGCGATGGTTTCTGCCCTAGAATCCATTTCTGTTCTGACGGACGCTAAAGTTGATAGCCTGTTTGAGTTAAAGAAGCGGGCACTTGCTGCCCGTCCATTCACCGTGTGGTCGTTACCCATTCTAGGGAAACGAAAGGCGGCTTTGGGAGCTACTCTGATAACGCTGAAAAGCCTGTTTGCTTTTGATGCTCCAGTTGTGCGCGTGATTGAGACTTCTGAACTGGGCATATTCGTTGCCCTGACGCCAAGACACACGGTGATTGCAATTTATGATAAGCGAAAGCGAATCAGCCAGGAGCTCTTCATTCCACCAGAGGCCATCGACATCGATCAGGTTATGGCCGCTCTGATTGCTTCCTATCGATTTACCTCACACGAAACGACCAGAGACGGATGGATCGCGGAAATGAAAGCCGCCGGCATACAATCTCGGCCAGAAGCGGCGAGTGATACCTCTCAGCTAGATGAAGAGAAACGTCTGACCCAAGTGGCGGATGAAGTCCGCCAGCGACGCGCTGCTCGGCAACCGACGGCGAAATAGCTATCCAGCCGCCCATTGTTTTCGGTCGGCTTCGGTCTCCCAGTTATATCCGGGCAATCCGCGGTGTAACTCCGTTCCTATTGGTTTACTCCGCGTCCTCCGTGTGCTCCGCGTTTAATTTTCCTGCCTTATAGGTTTGGATTTCGTGAGATTTTGCTTCGTGTCCTTCGTGCTCTTCGTGGTTAACCCATTCCATCTACCTATGGCTTCACCCCACGCTGCGAGTGCCCGGCTCTTTTCACCTCCATCGATCCAGTTTCCCTGTGCTCAAGTCCTTCCTGATTTATTGCGATCGCCTTTGCGCCTATGACCACTCCCGGGTGCCGTTGCCGTGGTTTGCGTGGTATGGGCGCGATGATGCCACCGCGCGGCTGCGCCGAAAAATCCTGATCTTGGAGCGCGGTGCGGAGTTGCGGGAGGTGGGTGCGCCCGGCTGGTTGCTCGCGGTCGGGTTGCACCTTGGGCGAGGTGGGCGGGAAATCGTGTTGTGCTGGCGCCGGCGCTCGCGCGCCTGTGCGCAGGGCTTCGGGGTTTCGCGCCTCCGCCAGCTGGCGACACTGCTGGTTGTGGTATTCCGCTATAACTTTCCCCCATCGCTGTATTATCGGGCCCGCCTGTTCCGCTTGAGCCGCGAACGCTGGCTCGCGGTCTTCAGCCACGATGAGCCGGTGGTGCTGGTGCCGGTGATCGAGCAGCGCACGGCGGGGCATGACCTCTGGACGAAGCTCGGCTGGGAGCGATTTTGCACGCGCCATGCGTTGCCGGGCGTGGTGGCCATCGCCCGGGTCGCCGACGGCCGGGTGATGGTGAGCGACACGGCGGCGTGGGCGGAGGAGGGCGATTTATTCCTCAAGCCCGACGCGGGCTGGGCCAGCCGCGGGACCGTGATGCTGGAGTGGCAGGCCGGGAAAAATGGCTGGGAGGCGACCGGGGCGCGGTCGGGCTTTGTCCGCCGGGAGGAACTGGAGCGGTTTGCCGTCGAGGCGGCCGCCGGCGGCGTTTTGGTGGTGCAGCCGAGGAGACGCAATCATCCGGATCTGGCCGACCTGGCGGCGCGGGCGCTGGTCAATTTCCGCGTGCTGACTATCCGCGACCCGCACGGCAGCATGACGGTGTTTTCCGCCGCGCTGCGCATCCCGGGTCACGCCGAGCATTGTTCGGATGTGGCGGAAGGCTATTTTGTGCCGGTCGATCTGCGCGACGGCACGCTTGGGTGCGCCGAGGGACTCGACCTGAGTTCCGGCCCGCTGACCGTGCATCCGGTGACCGGGGCGCGAATTGCGGGGCGCCAGATTCGACAGTGGACCGAAATGCGGGCCCTCGCGCTGGCGGCGCATGCCGTGATGCCCCGGTCCGTGCCGTGCGTGGGCTGGGATGTGGTGTGCACGGATGCCGGCGTAAAGCTGCTTGAGGCCAACGTGGCGTGGAGCGGAAACCTGACGCAATTGCGCGGCTTGGCGCCCTTGGGCGAATCGTCCTGGCCGGAGACCATGCTGGCTTACCTCGACGAAGTCTCGCCCGACGCACTCTTCGCGGAACTCGAGGCCGGCCGCCGGAGTGCGGCGCAGTCGGCGAAAGCGTGGCTCTGACCCTTCGCTCACTTTGCTTCCTTGGTGTTGGATCAGTCAAATTCAGGCCCCAGTCTTATCCGTGCCCGTCTGTGCAATCCGTGGTCTTTGCTTCAGTGTATCCGATTCTTCGTGTCCTTCGTGCGTTTCGTGGTTAACCCAATGCCCTTACCCCATGGCTTCACCCCAAGCTGCGAGTGTCCGGCTCTTTTCATCCCAAACGCGTTGGGTCTGGCACGCCGGCGCGCGTGACGCGTATCACGACTACCACCGGTTCCGGCAGGAGTTTGCCGCACCGAAATCCGGCCCCGTCCGGTTGCTGATCACGGCCGACGCCAATTATCAGGCGTGGCTCAACGGGCAGGTGATCGGTCACGGCCCGGCCAAGAGCGCGGCGGGGCGCCGTTCGGTCGACACCTACGATGTGACGGGCCTTTTGCAGCCGGGCGTGAACTCCCTCGAGGTGCTCGTGCTCGGTTTGGGCATCGGCAACATGACGTATTGTCCGGGCGAAGCCGGGCTGATTTTCGAAGTGCAGGCGGCGGGCCGGACGGTGGTGGCGAGCGGGACTCGCACTCGCACCCGGCCGGAAGCAGCGCGGCAGCGGCCGACGGTGCGGCGGTGGATTCTGCCCGGGGTGGAGGACGTCGATTCGACCGCGAAGGGCGGAGCCTGGCGTGCGGCGACGGTCGTGGCCTCGGCCGCGCGGCTTTATCCGCGACGCGTGGCGTTGCCCGTGCGCGAGCCGGTGTATCCGCGCCGGAAGGTGGCCGAGGACCGCGTGGAGCTGCCGAATTTCCAAGTCGGCTTCCGGCTCAAGCCGGCACTGGTCCCGCCCGACGAGGTGCGCCGGCACGAGCCGTTCAACATCCCGGCCACGGTGCGGCTCACGCTGGTGTCGCCCGTGGCGCAGACGCTGCGGTTCACGCCCACGCTCGGCAACGTGAAGTGGCTGCAGCACGGCGTGGAGCTGTTTCCCGGCGCCTCCGGCCATCTCTTATGGGACGAGCGGAAGGCGCACGCCATGGTGCGGTTGAAAAAAGGCCGCAACGAGTTCACCGGCATCCACCAGCCCAACCATTTCGAGCACATCTCGCTCGCGGGGTTTGCGGCCAAGGCACCGCTGAGCGTGGAGCCGTTGCAAGTGCGGAAGGACGGCGCGGCGGAATCGGTGGCGGTGGCGCCGCTGTTGTTTTCCAATCCGCAGGATCTCGCGCGCGGCGCGCAGGCGACGCCGGCCGGTTCGGTCCGGCGCACGATCTGGGATCTTGGCGCGGTGCAAAACGGCTGGATCGCCTTCGAGGCCGACGGTCCGCCCGGCAGCGCGGTGCTGTTGTCGTGCTTCGAGGCCATGGAAGGCCCGCGCATCCAGTGGCCCGACGGTTGCAACAACGCGCTGCTCATCCGGCTCGCCGGCGGCCGACAGCGCTTCGAGAGCTTTTTCCCGTATGGCGTGCGCTACATCGCGGTGCACGAGATCGGCGGCGCGGTGCGCGTGCAGGACCTGCGCGTGCTCAAGGCGACGTGCAGCGGGCCGCGACAGGGTTTTCTACAAACGGGCGATCCGTTGCTCGACGGCGTCTACGCGATCTCGGCGCAGAGCGTGGAGTCCGGCACCGACGACACGCAGACGGACTGCCCGACCTTCGAGCAGGTGAACTGGAATTTCGACAACCGCCTCTGTTCGCTCGCCGACCTGCTGATCCAGGGCAACGCGGACATCACGCGCAACGCCATCGCGCTCTTCGCCGAGGAGCCGCGCCGGCGCGGGTTGGTGGACTCGCACACGCCGACGGAATGGCGGCGACAGCCGATCCCGCTGTGGTCGTTCAACTGGATCATCTGGTGTTGGGATTATTACTGGGCGACCGGCGACGTCGCTTTTGTGCGACGGATTTTCCCGGCGGTGGAGGAGGGGATCGATGACGCGCTTAGCCGCGTCGGTCCGCTGGGTCTCTTCTCGTGGCCGGGCATCTGGCATTTCACGGAGTGGGCACACGGGCGGGACGATGACCATGCGATCAACACCGCCGAGCAGGCCGGCTTGGTGGCCGCGCTCGACGCCGCCAGCCGGCTGGCCAAGGTCATCGGCCGTCCATGGCGGCGCCACTCGGCGCGCCGCGGGATCATCCGCGCGGTCAACCGCCACTTGTGGAACCCAACTCGCGGCTGCTATGCGGACAGCCTGCATGCCGACGGCACGCAGTCGCCGGTCTCCAGCCAGTTGACCAATGCGATGGTGGCGCTGCACGGCATCGGGAGCGCGGCGTGGTCGCGGCGACTGGCGCGGGACCTCGCCCGCGACAAACGCGCCGACCTCTTGCCCATCGGCAGCCCCTACGGCCTGTATCACATTCTGGAGTTGCTGGACGAACACGGCCAGGTGGAGGCGATCTTCCGGCACGTGCGCCATCGGTGGGGCGACATGGTGCGGGCGGGCGACGGCACGACGTGGGAGATGTTTGCCGAGCACGGTCACGGGGCGTGGCCGACGCGGAGCCGCTGCCATCCGTTTGCCGCCTACGTGGTGAAATATTTGGCCAAATACCTGCTCGGCCTCGAAGTGCTGGCGCCCGGCTATGCGAAAGTGCGCATCCGCCCGCGTCCGCCGGCGGGGATCGCTGCCTGTCACGGCGCCGTGCCGACGCCGCATGGGTTGTTGCAGGTCTCGTGGCGGAAAGAAGGAAAGCGACTTCGCACCGACGTCAGCCGGCCGGCGGCGATCAAGGTGGTTTAGCGCGGATTGCTTCACCGCAGAGAGCACGAAGGAAACAAGGGATCGGAAAAGGTCGGGCTGCGCGATGGATAGGACTGCCCCGCAGTGGGCGCAGCGAGCGCGGTTGCTCTGCCCTGCGGTTATGCATCGGCGCAGGCTTGCGCCGGCTACAGGCCGGCGTCTTCATCCGCGGCTGATTTGATCCGTAGATTGAAGTGAGTGACGAATAACCGTGCCCTCCGTTTATCCGCATAATTTCTCGCCCGGCCCGGGAGCGATGCCTGCGAGCGTGATTGAGCGCGCCAGCGACGCGTTGCGCCTGGTGCCGGAGACGGGGCTGCTGCTGCTTGGCATCAGCCATTGCACGTCCTGGTTCCGCGCGGTGGTCGAGGAGGCGGAAGCCGCAGGTATCACCGGGCTGGAGGGACCCCGTTCGATCAGCGGCCAGCGGGCTTCGCTCTACAACGCCGTTTCGCTGGAATCGGTCCGGGTGCCCGCCGGTTTCCTGCGCGATTTCCAACGGCGTTGCGGATAAAATGACCACGCCGGCGCCAGCAATTCCGGAAGCGCGCGAAGCCGAGGTCATGGCCGGCCTGCTCCCGCCGGTGCCGCCGCGGGCCCCGTTGCGCGCAGGGTGGCGGGGCTATTTTTCCCGGCTGGTCACCTTCAGCCACTGCCGCGTGGAATTGCCGTGGTTCCGCTTCGCCGGCCGCACCGATCGCGTGGCGTTGCTGCACCGGCTGGCGCTGGTGCTGGATCCCGACGGGCCGCGGTCCGTGGGCGTGGCGGGAAAAATCGTGGCGGGCCTCCTGCATGGACTGAATGCCGTGACGCAGTCCGTGAACTATTTCCGCCAATACGCCTATTATGTGGCGCCCACCTACCGGATCGGGCGGTGGCGTCTGTTTCGCGAGAGTTGGGGCTGCCTGGTCCGCAACAACCAGATGCCGCGCCATTATTACGAGCGGCGCCTGTTCGCCGAGCCCGATCCGGCGCGGTGGCTGGAGCAGCTGGAGCACCGGCACCTCACGATGCTGCTCGATGCGATCAACGTCCGGCTGCCGGTGCACCGCCTCACCAACAAGCAGCTCTTTGCCGAACACGGCCGGGCGCACGGCCTGCCGGTGGTGCCGAGCCTCGCGGCGTGGAACGGACACGGGCGGGAAATCCTGCCGCTGGGCGCGCTGCCGGTGGTCGATCTTGTGGCCAAGCCGTTCGCCGACTACGGCGGGGCCGGGGTCACGCTCCTGATGCACGACCACGCGCGTTCCGGTCATGTGTTGGGCGGCGCGACGCTCGCGCCGGAAGCCTTGGGCCGGGCACTGGCCGCCCGCGCGCAAGGCCGGGGTTGCCTGCTGCAGGAGCGCTTGCGCAACGCCGCCGCCACCGCGTCCTGGTTTGGCCACGACGATATCGCCAACGTCCGGTTGGTGACGGGCCTGTATCCCGGCGGTGCGCCGCAACTCCTCGCCGCCGGCCTGCGGGTGCCGTCGCGTTTTACGACCTGGGGCCACGAACGGAAGGTGTTGCTGGCGTCGGTCTCGCTGGCCGGCGGCCGGCTGGGCGCGGCTTATGAGCGGGGCATCTGCGCCCAGGGCTACACGCATCATCCGGACACCGGCGCCCTGCTCGCGGGAGCGGTGCTGCCCCGCTGGTCGGAGATGATCCAGCTGGCGCTGGCCGCGCACGCCACCTGTCCCTGGCTGCCGTTCGTCGGTTGGGACGTGGTGGATTCAGACCGTGGCCTGCGGCTGTTGGAGGCCAACGCGTATTGGGGTGCGAATGTCGTGCAAATGCCCGGCGCCACGCCGCTGGGCGCCACGGAATTTCCGGCCATGTATCTGGCCTGGCATCGCGCGCTCGGGTTGCCCGGGCTGCCGGGCGGCGCGGGCGAAGGGATCAGCGTGGGACGCTAAGCGCCGCCTGGAAGCTCGTAGAGTTCGGCGAACCGTGTCTCCAGCAACGGCCGGGCGCCGGCCATCTGGACGATGTGGGCGCCCCAAAGCAGATTGGCCTCGAGCAAGCGGGGGCCGTCCTCGAGCAGGACCACATCCCAGCCGATGCTGTTGAGCGAGGGAACCAGCCGGTGCCCGGCGAGGCACAGGGCTTTGTATTCCTCCCAATGCGGCAACTTTTCGCCCGCGGGCGGGACGCTGGTTCCGGGCGGCGCCTGCAGTTGCTCCTGGCCCGGTTGGGCGCCGGCGGTGCAACCCAGGATGCCGGTGTCCACGTCGATGGCGGTGATCGAGGAGCCTTGGTAAAGGCCCGCCAGCCGGCTGTGCGCACTGGGAATGCGCAACGCGGCAACCAGGCAGACGGGATCCGGCCGGCGCGGGTTTTTCATCGTCACGATGCGCAGGTTGATGAGGCCCTGCGCGCTGTAACGGGCCAGCGCCGGGTGGTTCCGCATCAGCGGCTGGAGGATCATGGGGTGGCTTTCCGAGCGCTTTTCAATGTGCGTCCGCACGGCGGCGCCGGTAGCCGGCTGCCCGGCGAGCAGCCAGCGGTCTCCGCCCAGGGCATCCAGGAATTCGATGCCGTCGCCGCGGGACATGCGCGTGGGTTTGATGACCAGGTCGCCGCCTTCCGCGGCCAGCGCCTCCCAGCTCCCCTCCACCCAGCGGCCCTCGCGCACGAGCGCGCGCACGGGCACCGTCGGGATGCCGGCAGCGGACAACGTTCGCCAGAGGTGGTGCTTGTCCTTCAGTTCGACGGCCCCGTCGGTCGGCATCGCTTCGGCCAGCAGCGTGGTGAGCTGCCAGCGCAGCAGGTAAGACCGGCGCCGGGCGTAAAGCGGATCGAGGTAGAACTTGAATTGGTAGAACTCGCCCGGCGCGATGTTGTTGAGGAAGGCGCTGACCAGCAGCCGCCGCAGGTGGACGAAATCGCCCAGGCCGGGAAAGGCGCGCCGGATATCCGGACGGTGGCGGAGGAAATTGATGAGGCAGGTGCCCGCCGTGATCCCGGCCCAGCCCAGCACCATGACCGCCTGCGTCAGCGGGCCGGGGCGGCCCAGGTTTTTCAACTCGGCCGTGTAGATCGAGCGCAGCATGCGCCGGGCTTTTTCGGACGCATCCGCCGGCACGAAGCCGGGCAGGCGGACCGGATTGCGGACGTAGAGCCGCCAGCTGATGAACTGCCGGCCCCACGGCGCGCGATCGACCCATTTCCATTTTCCATGGCTTGGCAGCGCCGGTGCAGGCGAGGGGTGATCGGGCGGGGCTTGACCGGTCATGGCATGAGGCACAAATGCGGGATTATCGGACGCATGCCCGGGCGGGTGTGCACTGGCAAGCTGACGACGCGGCATGGGGTCTTTTTTCCCGCCGCATGGGCTTGTGGGCCGTCGCCGGCCGGCGGAGCGGCGCGGGTTACGCCGGCGCTTCGTAAAGCTCGGGAAAGCGCGTGGCCAGGAGCGGGGTGCCGCCGGCGATCTGCAGCACGTGACAGCCCCAACGCACGTTGGCCTCGAGCAGCCGCGGGCCGTCGGGGGCAACGATCACGTCCCACCCGATGCTGTTCAAGCCGGGCGCGAGCCCGTGCCCGGCGATGCACAGCGCCTTGCAGGCTTCCCAACAGGGGACGCGTTCGCCGGCCAGCGGCGCGCCGGTCACAGGATGGTGGGCGAGATCCTCGTCAGCGGGCGACACCCCGGAGCCGGGACTCATGCGCCCGCTCGCGAGGTCGACGGCGCACACCAACGCGCGTTGGTGCAGATTGGCCAGACGCGCCGTGCCATGCGGGACGCGCAACGCCGCGAGCACGCAGACCGCCCCGGCCATGCGCCGCGTCTTCATCGTGACGATTCGCAGCGTGGCCAGGCCTTCCGCGCCGTAGCGGGCCAGTTCCGGGTGGTTGCGGATCCGCGGCTGCACGATGACCGGGTAGCGGTGGGAGGCGGCCTCGAGCCACGCGCAGGCCTGCGCATCGTCGAGCGGGCGCGAGCCCTGCAGCCAGCCGCCGCCGGGCAGGGCGTCGAGGAACTCGATGCCTTCGCCGCGGGCCCGGTTCGTGGGCTTGAGCACCAGGTCGCTGCGTTTCGCCGCCAGGCTCGCCCAGTCCCCGTCCTGCCAGGTGCCGTGGTGCACGCTCGCCCACACCGGCACGACGGCGAGGCCCGCGCGGTCGGCCGCCTGCCAGAAATGATATTTATCGGCCAGGGCTTCGGAACCATCATTGGGCAGGGCCCGGATCAGCAGCGCGTCGAGCTGCCAGCGCAGCACATAGAGACGGCGGTGCCGGTAGAATCGCGCCAGGTAGAACTTGTAGCGATAGAACTCCAGCGGGGAGATGTTGTTGAGAAACACGCTGACCCCCAGCCGCGACCAGTGCGCGAGGACGCCGGTGTCCGGCAGCTCGCGACGGATGGCGGCGCGGTGCTTGGCGTAGTGCCGGAAGCAGGATCGGGTCATCACGCCGGCCCACGCCAGCACCATCGCCGTGCGCCGCCACCAGCCGGGCTGGCCCAGCCCGGTGAGTTCGTGCGCATAGACCCCGGCCATCAGGCGGCGTGCGGCGGGCGAGGCCTCGCGCCCGACAAACGTGCGCAACGGCACGGGATTGCGGATATACAGCCGCCATTGGAGAAAGCCTTGAAACCAGCCAGCCGGTGGTGACGGCGCGCACGCGGGTAAGGAGGGCGTGGGGGTTGACATGGAAACCTGGCGATTATTGGCGGGAGCGAAAAAACGCGCAAGGCTGCCGTGGCGCGCGTGAGTCGGCTGGTTTTGAGCTTCGCGTTTCCTGCCCGCTCCGGGTTCACTCCGGCTGAAAATTCAACCGCTGCAGGATTGCGCCCAACGCTTCGTGTCCTTCGTGCTCTTCGTGGTTACCCAACCCCGCCAACCCCATGACCGCCGCCCCGACTGTTCCCAGCGCCGCCGAGCGCTTTCATTTTGAGACCCAAGGCTACCTCGTCCTCGAGAATTTTCTCAAACCCGACCATGTCGCCCGCTTGCTCGCAGCGCTCGACCGGGTCGTCGCCAAACGTCGCGCGACCGTGCCGCCCGGACACCGCGCGGTCTGGCCGCCGCAGGTGACGGCCGATCTCACTCACATCAACGGCGAAAAAAGCACGCGCATCCTCAACCTCCTCGAGGACGACCCGCTGTTTTTGGAACTCCTCAGCTGGCCCGCGCTGCTGCCTTACGTTCACGCGCTCTTCAACGCCAAGCCGCACTACTGCGCTTCCGACGCCATCGTCGAGGACGCGAAGGATTACCAAAAGCGTTCCAACGGCTGGCACATCGACGGCAGCGACGAGGGGTATCGCCACCTCGGTGCCACGATTCCGTTCCTGCAGCTCAAGGTCGGTTTCTACCTTTCCGACATGACGCAACCCTGGCGCGGCAACCTCACGCTCGTTCCGGGCAGTCACCTCTCGCGTGCCGAGCCTTCGCCCGAAGATCGCGCGCGGCGCGACTTTTTTCCCGGCGCCATGCAAGTCTGCGCGCCGGCCGGCAGCATGATCCTTTTTCACAACGCCATCTGGCACACCGCCTCGCCCTACGCGCCCGGTGCGCCGGGTCGCACGATGCTCTACTACGCGTATGAGCACCCGTGGATGCTGGCCTCGACGGCGCACTGGAACTACAGCAAGCGCTTCTACAACCAGCAGCTCACGCCGGCGGAGCGCTGGTATTTCCACGGCTTCGTCTTCGACCCACCGGAGCGCCGTGGTGATGGGTGAATCGGTTCGAAGGTAGAGGCAGGTCTTTGACCTGCCTTCGAACGTGCCAATTGCGGGTCAAAGACCCGCACTCCTACAGCTATACGGCGCGCCCCATTGACTGCGCCCAACCCCAGCCCAACAAGCTTCCGCCGTCGCCCATGAAACGCCTCGATTTTATCAAGACCAACCTCGCTGTGCTCGGCGGTGCCTTGTTGGCGAACGGCCTCACTTCAACGGTCCGCGCTACCGAGTCCACCGCCACACCTGCGCTCACGCCCCGCCGGCCGCCGGCGAAATCCGCCATCAAGCTCGGCATGCGTATCTCGCCCGGGTTGAGCGACGAGCATCTCGAGTTCATGCGTCAGCTCGAACTCGGCTGGTGCCGGCTCGACGTGCACCTGCGCGACTTCAGCTACGACGACCTCGCGCGCACGCAGGATCGTTTTGCCCAACACGGACTGCGCATCGAGGCGGTGAACAACAACCAGTTCAAAAGCCCGGCGCTCCTGCTCGGCGGACCCGCGCGCGAGACGCAGCTCGACTACATGGCCGCCAGTCTCCGCGACCTCGGCCGCCTCGGCATCCGCGGCTGCGACACGTCCTGGATGGGCCTGCTGCCCGGCTCACAGGTTTTTGATACCAGCTCGGCCGACATGAGCGGCATCCGCACGCGCATCTTCGACACCGCCGAATACGCCAGGATGGACAAATACAAACCCGGCGACCGCCGCTGGTCGGCCGATGAGGTGCGCGCCGCGCTGAAATATTGCCTCGACCGTATCATGCCCGTGGCCGAGGCCAGCCGCGTGCGGGTCGCGTTTCATCCCGACGATCCGCCGATTCCGGAGCAAGGTGGAGTGGTGCGCATCCTCCACACGTTTGAGCAGTATCGGCAGATGTTCGAAATGTGCCCCAGCCCCAATCTCGGCGCCAACTTCTGCATCGGCACGTGGACCGAGGCCGGCGAGACGACTGGCAAGGAGGTCAACGACGCGATCCGGTGGTTTGCCGCCGAGGGCCGACTGTTCAACGCGCACTTCCGCAACGTCCGTGGCGTGCTCCCGCGCTTTCAGGAAACCTTCATCGACAATGGCGACAACGACCTGCAGGCCGTGATGAACACGCTCGTCGACGTCGGCTTTGACGGCTTGCTCGTGCCCGATCACGTGCCGGTATTCACGATCGACCGCGATCCCACGCCGCCCGCCGGGCGAACGCCCTTTCCGCCCGCCGGCGTGGCCTACAGTGCCGCCTGCATGCGCACGATGCTGAGCAACGCGCTGCGCGCCCGCGAAGGTTGATGGCCCCGCCCTCAAACACTTCGCACTAATCGTTCGCTTGCGGAACGCGGGCGAGCGACGACAGTGGCTCTGTTATGAAAACCAAGGTCTTTGTTGACGGGCAGGCAGGCACCACCGGCTTGGAAATCCACGAGCGGCTCGCGCGGCGCGCCGATGTGGAGCTCATCACCATTGACCCGGAGAAGCGCAAGGACACCGCGGCCCGCGCGGCCTGCCTCAACGCCGCCGACATCGTTTTTCTGTGCCTGCCGGATGTGGCGGCCAAGGAGTCCGCGGCACTCATCACCAATCCCCGCACTGCCGTGATTGATGCCAGCACGGCGCACCGCGTCGATGCCGGCTGGGCCTACGGCTTGCCCGAACTCGGACCCGATTATCGCGCCCGCATCCGCTCCTCCAAGCGCATCTCCAACCCCGGCTGCCACGCGACCGCCTTTTCGCTGGCGGTGCGTCCGCTGGTGCTGGCCGGCCTGCTGCCGGCCGGGTTCCCGGTGGCGTGCTTCTCGATCACGGGCTACAGCGGTGGCGGCAAAAAAATGATCGCCGACTACGAGGTGAATCCGTCGCCCGCGCTCCGGAGTCCGCGTCCCTACGCGCTCGGGCTCACCCACAAGCACCTGCCCGAGATGCGGGTGCATTCGGGCCAGACGATCGACCCCCTCTTCAGCCCGGTCGTGTGCAACTATTACAAAGGCCTCTCGGTCACCGTGCCGCTGCCGCTCGCCCAACTGCCGGGGCGGCCCACGCCGGCCGCCATCCACGCGACCCTGGCAAAAGCCTATGCCGGCGAGAAATGCGTGCGCGTGCTGCCGCTGGACGACGCCAGCGTGCTCGATGACGGACAGTTTGACGTGCAGGCGTGCAACGGCACCAACCGCGCCGATGTCGCCGTGTTTGGCCGGGCGGAGCAGGTCGTGCTGCTGGTGCGGCTCGACAACCTCGGCAAAGGCGCTTCCGGCGCCGCCATCCAGTCGATGAATCTCCATCTCGGGCTCGATGAAACGACCGGCCTGACCGTCTGAAGCTGGCGGTGTCCGCCAGCGCTCAACCATGTCCGACGCCAAGCCTTACACGATCCTCGAACTCAACCACGTGGCGCTCGATGTGAGTGACGTCGCCGCGAGCGTGCGCTTTTACCGCGATGCGCTCGGCCTGCCCGAGCTGCCGCGGCCGGATTTCCCGTTTCCCGGCGCGTGGTTTCGGATCGGCACGCGGCAGGAGCTGCACCTCATCGGCGACCGCGGCCGGACCATCGGCCAGCGCTCGGGTCACTTTGCAATGCAGGTCAGCGACACCGCCGTCGCCGCCGAGCGCTTGCGCCAGGCCGGCGTGGCTTTCCGCGGACCGAACCCGCGCCCAGACGGGGCGACGCAAATCTTCACCGCGGACCCCGATGGCAACGTGATCGAACTCTGCGCGAATCTTCCCTGACGGTTTTTCACCACGAAGAGCACAAAGAACACGAAGGTCAGGCCTCAGCCTCGTATCCTTCCTTGGTGCTCTTTGTGTGCTTGGTGGTTATTTAATTCGATCCAACGGCCAACTCAACCGCGCGACGGCTCGGCCATTTCGGCGCGGGCCTTGCGGGAGAGTTCGGCGAGGTGGCCGTCGTTGGCCATCACCTGTTCGAGGTGACGCTGGCGGGCCGGGCTGGCGGTCTGCATCATGGCGTCACCATAGGCGCGCTCGACCCAGAAGCGGGCGCCGCCGCTGATGTAGTCGCGCAGCTCCGGCAGGAGCGCCTCGGGGTAGCGCTGGCAGCAATTCATCGTGAACATGCGGCGCCAGCCGCTGCCGCCGAAGGAGGCGTGCTTGAGGTTGTGGTTGAAGACGAGGACGTCGCCGGGCTTCGTCTCCAGCGCCAGCGCGGGCACGTCGCGGCCGTGCAGGGCCCAGGTTTTTTCGGAGCCAAAGATCTGTTCCTGCACCAACTCGGAAAAGCCCTCGCCGATCCGGTGACTGCCGGGGATGACGCGGAGGCAGCCGGTGTCGCGCGTGAGCGGGTCGAGGTAGTAGGCGAGCTTGATGTGCTTGATCTGGCGGTGCCAGCCGTCGGAGTGCCAGCTGGTGTCGCCGGCGTAGTAATTGCCGTCGCTGCCCATGTAGTTGAAATCCTCGCCGACGAGCGACTCGGCGATGCCGAGGATGCGCGGATCGTCGATGAGGTTGGAGAGGACCGGATTCAGGTCGGCAAACTGCGCGATGCAGGAACGCTTTTTGCCGTCGTGCTTGAGGCCGGAGTGGCCGCCGCCGCGTTCTTCGAAGACTTTTTCAAAGTTGGCGATGATGGCGTCGATGCGATCGTTGAGCAGGCCGGGGAAGGCGAGGAAGCCGAACGTATTGAAAAACGTGAGCTGTTGGGGAGTGAGGCGATGGGTGTTCATGGTAAATGGAGACTGGCGGCGAGATAGCGCCGGCGGGTGGTTTGGGTCAATGGGGACGCGAAGAGCGGTGGGAATGGCTGGTCAAACGGCAATGGGTTGAACCACCAAGAGCACAAAGGACACGAAGACTAAACCAAGAGGCATAGGATCCGATCTTTGTGCCCTTTGCGTTCTTTGTGGTTAAATTCGTCTGGTTCGGTTTTCAGCTTTTTCGGCCGAGGCGGTGGATCGCCTCGACATCGAGGTCGATGCCCAGGCCGGGTTTCGTCGGGATCGGCAGGAGGCCGTCGGCGTCGAGTTGGAAGGGCGTGCGCACGATGTCATCGATGTAGATCGAGGGCGTCATGAACTCGACGTAGCGCGCCACGGGCATCGCGGCGGCGAGGTGCAGGTCGGCGGCGAGGCCGACCGCGGTGTTCCAGCCGTGCGGGATCAGCTGGATGCCGTGGTCGTAGGCCATCCACGCGATCTTCTTCATCTCGGAGAGCCCTCCGACCTTCGTGCAATCAGGCTGGAGAATATCGGCGGCGCGGCGCTCGACCCAGGGCTGGAAACTCTGGCGGCGCGTGAAGACTTCGCCGGTGCTGATCGGCACGGGGGAGTGTTCGCGGAGCTTGGCGAAGTCATCGATATTGTCGGGCGGGAGGGCTTCCTCGAACCACGTGATGTCGTAGGCGGCGAGCATGCGCGCGGTTTCCAGCGCCCACTTGTAACCGTGCGGCCAGAATTGCTCGCTGGCGCCGGCGTCGACCATCAGCTCGATGTCGGGGCCAACGGCCTCGCGCGCCGTCTTGACCAGGAGTTCGTCGTGCGTGCGGTTGACGCGGCCGAACGAGCCCCAGCCGAGCTTCACGGCCTTGAATCCGCGCGCGACCACGCCTTGGAGCGTGACGCGGAGTTTCTCCGGCGGTTCAAACAGGATGGAGCCGTAGGGCTTGATGCGGTCGCGGTAGCAACCACCGAGCAGGCGCGAGACCGGCTGGTTCGTGGCCTGGCCGAGCAGGTCCCAGAGCGCGATGTCGATGCCGCTGATGACGTGCGCGAGCGTGCCGCCGCGGCCGTGCCAGAACGTGGTCTGGTGCAATTTTTCGCAAACGCGCTCGGGTTCGAGGGCGTGTTCGCCGATCACATGCGGGCGCATGAACTGCAGCGCGGCATCGGCGAGCGCCTTCGTCGTGTAGGAGCTGCCCCAGCCGGTGAGGCCGGCGTCCGTCGTCACTTCGATGAGCGTGTGGATGTTCTGGCTGGGGTCGTAGGCCGTCTCCCAGCCGCTGTCGTGCGAACGCCCCATCAGGGCGTGGGTGCAGACTTTAGTAATTTTCATGAAAACAGGAAGAAGGAACCACGAATGAACACGAATTCACACGAATGAAGACGCCTGCTGCGAATTCCCGCTCGTTTCCATTCGTGTCGATTCGTGTGCATTCGTGGTTTGAAAACCAAATTAAGGCTTGGGTAAGGGGCTCGTCGGGGGCGTGCGATGGTGGTCCACGCGTGGCATGTGCGGCATGTCGCGAAACTCCTTGGTGAACGCGAGCAGCTGCTTGACCGCCTCGTCGTGGAAAATTTTGCCCTTGGCGGCGGTCGCCTTCACGGCGTCACCGACCGTGCCGTCGGGCGTGTATTGGCTCGTCCATTGGACGAGCGGCACCGGGCCGGCGCCGAACAGCTCGATGTAGTGAAAACCATCCGTGCCCTTTTCGTTGTGCCAGGTGTTCACGTTGGTGGCCTTGTCCATCTGCACTTTTTCCGGGGCGATGTGCAGATACATCGACGTCTCGAGTTCGCAGGCGTGCGACATGCCGCCGGGGAAGGCGGACTCGCGCACGGACGGCAGGAACTTCGGGTCCTTGCGCAGCAGGTTGAGCCACATGAAGGACGTGGCGAGACCGTCGGTCTCGAGGTTGACGCGACGGGCGACGAAGTTGAGCAACTGCTCGTTGGAGCCGTGGCCGTCGACGATCACGATGCGCTTGAAGCCATGGTAAACGAAGCTCTTGCACACATCGACGCAGTAATTGACGAAGTGATCCCACGCGACGTGCATCGTGCCGGGGAAATCCATCGCGTGGATGTTGTAGCCGTAGGAAATCGCCGGTGCGACGAGGATGCGCTCGGGTGCGAGCCGGCCGGTCTCCATGCAGACGCTCGTGGGGAGGACGTTGTCCACGTCGAGCGGGAGATGGCGGCCGTGCTGTTCGGTGGAACCGATCGGGAGCAAAATGGTTTTTCTCAGATCAACGGCATCGTTGACCTCGGGCCAGGTGAGATCGCCGTAAACGTATTTTTGAGCTGCGAGGCTGGGCATGATGGGAAGCGGGAAGGGTGAGGAGTGAAGCGTGGGAAGTGCGATGGTGTGCGAACGCCGGCACTAGCAACGCCGCGCCTGCGCAACGTCCAGCATTGACTGGATGATTTTTCACCCACTGTGCGATTGACGCGGAATCGCCGAAGAAGGCGGCTTGCGAAACCGGGGACTTTCGCGGGCAATGCTGCTTCCGCCCCACGCCTTCTGAACGCCCCGCCCGCCAACTATTCCCCGCCGCCGCCTGCGACACTTCGCCGCCAGATTCGACTGTGGTGCGAGCAACGGCGCGCGCTGATGGCACTGGCGTGGATGTTCCGCGCCGACGGAGCGCGCACCGGGGCGCTGGGCGCTTTGATTTTGTTGGATGGAGCTGCGACGCTGGGTGCGATCTGGGCAGTCGGCCGGATCGGCGTGACCCTCGCCGGTCCCGTAGGCGGAGCGGAGCAAGCTTGGTTCTGGCTCGGGCTGATCGGCGTGCTGCAACTGCTGCGGCCGTTGCTCAACGTCGCCGGGCGCTGGCTGGGGGTCGGGATCGGGCACAGCCTTGAGCGCACCGTGCGCGAGCGGGTGATGGCGGCGGCGGGCGCGCCGCTGGGCATCGCGCACTTGGAATCGCCCGCCGGCGCGGCCTGGTTTGCCACGGCCTCGGGTGCAGCCGTGAAAACTTTTTCCCCGCCGCAAATCGTGCTGGCCACCGCAGCGTGGGCGGGAACGCGCGTGCAAGGCCTCGCGGCGGCCGCCGGGCTGTGGGTTTATGCGCCGTGGGCTCCCGTGATCATCTGGGCGGCATGGAGTTTGTTTCCCGCGTGGATTGCGCGGCAAACGCAGGCGCAGGTGGACGCCACCGAGGCGGCGACGCTCGGCCTGCGCCGGGCCGACTACCTGCGTGGCATCGCGCTCGCGCCGGAAGCGGCAAAGGAAGTCCGCCTCTTCGGCCTCGCGGGCTGGCTCGGCGGGAGATTTGCGCAGGAGCGGGCGGATGGACTCCGCGAGGCGACGCACCGGCGGCATCGCGGGCGCTGGGATTTTATTCCGCTGCTGCTGGTGCCGGCGGTGGCGACGCTCGCGATTGGCTATGGCCTGCTCGCGGGCTTTCGCGCCGGCACGGTGGAGCTGACGGTTTTGGTGATGGGCATCACCGCGCTGATTGGCGCCGTGGAAATCGGGCGCACGATGGCGTGGTGGACGCGCGCGTGGCATGGCGTGGAGGTGTTGCTGGCGCTGGACCGCCTGCCCGAGGCCGGTGCGGTGGCGGCCCCGATTGTCAGCGGCACGCGCGACGCGACGGGCCGCCCGCAGGCGGCGATTGCGTTCGAGGCGGTGAACTTCGCGTATCCGGGGCAGGTGCAGCCGATCTATGCGGCGCTCAGTTTTTCGATCACCGCCGGCACCTCGTGCGCGATCGTCGGCGCCAACGGCGCGGGTAAGACGACGTTGGTGAAGTTGCTCGCGCGGCTCTACGATCCGAAGGCCGGCCGGATCACGGTCGATGGCGCGGATGTGCGCGATTACGATCTCGCCCGCTGGCGGCGGCAGCTCGCGGTGGTCTCGCAGGATTTCATCAAATACCCCGCGACACTGCGCGAGAATGTCTGGCCGGGCCTGCCCGCACCGACACCGGAGCAGTGGGCGCGGGTTTGCACCCGGGCGGGCCTCGACGACTTGCTGGCCCAGTTGCCGGCCGGCGCTGACACGTTGATTGCGCGCGGGTATGCGGCAGGCGTGGATCTTTCCGGCGGTCAGTGGCAACGCGTGGCCCTGGCGCGGGCGCTCGCGGCCATCGAACGCGGAGCCAAGGTGCTCGTGCTCGATGAGCCGACGGCCAATCTCGATATCCGCGCGGAGGCGGAGCTCTTCGCGCAATTCCTCGAGCTGACGAAAGGGCTCACGACGATCCTGATCACGCATCGTATGGCGAGCGTGCGGCATGTGGATCGGGTTTTTGTGATCGAAGAAGGCGCCGTGGTGGAGACGGGAAACCCCGGGCAGTTGCTCGCGAGTGGCGGCCGTTATGCGGACCTGTTCCGTCTGCAGGCGGAGCGTTTTACCCGGAAGGAGGGAGCCGATGCGTAGGCTGGCCGAGCAATTCCGTCCGGTCCGGTTGTTGTTGGGCGTGTCGTTCCGCGTCGCCCGCTGGCCCACGATCTTTGCGATGGTGGTCTATCCACTGTCGGCCCTGTCCGGGCCGCTCGCGGGCATCGCCATGAAATTCATGATCGATGGCGCTGCGGCCGGTGACTGGGCGCAGATGCAGGGGGCGTTGCTCGGCGTGGTCGTGGCGTTGTGCGGATTCTACGTGCTCGATCTCATCAGCTGGCAGCTCTGCCTCGATCTGGAGGATCGCATCACCGAGGCGATGGAGACCGAGATCATGCAACTCGCCGCGGCCGTGCCGGACCTGGAATTGTTTGAGCGCGAGGCCTCGGCCAACCGGTTGGAGCACCTCCGCCAGCAAGGGTGGATGCTGGGCCGCGCGATGTATATTTTGCCCATGCAGTGGTCGTCCATCGTGCGCACGCTGTTCACGCTGGGCCTGCTGGCGGCGATCCATCCGCTGCTCCTGTTGCTGCCGGTGCTGGCCGTGCCGCTGATGCTGGCCGAGCGTCATGGCGAACGCCGCGCCCGCGACGTGGAGCGGGACACGATGCAGCATGAACGCCGCAGCCGGAGTTTCTTTGAATTCTGGCTGCAACCGGCCGCGGCGGCGGAGTCGCGGGTGTTTGGGCTGATGCCGTGGCTCGGCCGGGCCGAACGCGAGCTGGCGCAGGAGGCCTGGCAACCGCGCCGCCGCACGGAGTCCGCGAATGCGTGGCGCACGGCCGCCGGCTGGCTCGTGTTCGGGCTCGGCGCGCTGGCGGCGCTCGGCCTCGTGTTGTCGTCCGTGCTGGCCGGCGAACGCTCGCTCGGCACGTTGCTGCTCGCGATCGGGCTTGTTTCCCAAGTGAGCGGCAGCGTGAGCTCCATGGTGGGGATCGTGTTGTGGGTGCAACGACTGTTCCGGCTCTCGGATGACCTGCTGTGGCTGCGCACCCAAATCACGCCGACGAGTGCGCCGGCGGCAACGGCGCCGCCGGCGACGGGAGCGGGGATTAGCGTGCAGGGACTTTCCTTCCGCTATCCGGGGGCGGCGCGTGATGCGCTCAGTGACGTTTCGCTGACATTGCCGGCGGGCAGCGTCGTCGCCCTCGTGGGCGAAAATGGCTCCGGCAAGACGACGCTGGTGAAACTGCTGTGCGGGTTCTATGAGCCGACGGCGGGCACGTTGAGCGTGGGTGGCGAAAAGCTCACGCGCGCGAACCGCCAGGTCTGGTGGAGCCGGGTGTCGGCGGCGTTTCAGGATGCCTGCAAATTCGAGTTCATCGCGGCCGAGACCGTGGGTGCGGGCAATCTCACGGCGGCCCAACCCGCGGAAGATGTTGCGCGGGCTGTCGGACAGGCGGGCGCGGAGGAACTGGTGCAGACCCTGCCCCGCGGGTTGGAAACGCAGCTGGGCAATCGCTGGCCGGACGGCGTCGGTCTCTCCGGCGGGCAATGGCAGCAGTTGGCGCTGGCCCGCGGCCTGATGCGGTCGCGCCCCATGCTGCTCGTGTTTGATGAACCCTCGGCCAGCCTCGACCCGCAGCGCGAACACGACCTGTTCGTGCGCCAGACCACGCGGGCGCGGCAGGCGCGGGGCGAGGCGGGCGCCATCACGCTGTTTGTGACGCACGCGTTTTCCACGGTGAGCATGGCCGACGTGATTGTCGTGCTGGAGCGTGGCCGCGTGAAGGAAACCGGCACGCACGCCGAGCTGATGCAGCGCGGCGGCCTGTATGCGGAACTTTACTCGACCCAATCACGGGCGCACGCGACCGGGTCGGAGTGACTGGCGGATGACGAGCCGGGTCCAGACCGGGCAGCGCGGCCAAGAAATTCTTCCGTCGCGCGGTTAAACCGTCTTCTGTTCGGGGATGCCTGCGCCGGAAAACTCCATCACGCCCGCTGAATCCTCGCGACGGCGGATCATTTGGGCGGGCGGGCTGCTCGTGGTGCTGGCGCTGGTGGCGTATCACAACACCTTCGGGTTGCCGTTCGTGTTCGATGACGAACTGGCGATCACGAAGAACCCGTCGATCCGGCAGCTCTGGTCGCTCGGCGATGTGCTTTCGCCGCCGCAGAACGGCAGCGGGGCAGCGGGGCGGCCGCTGGTGAACCTTTCGTTTGCGCTCAACTACGCGCTTAGCGGCGAGGCGGTCTGGAGCTGGCATGCGCTCAACCTGCTCATCCACGCCGGCGCGGGACTGGCGTTGTTCGGACTCGTGCGCCGCACATTGCTCCGGCCGGGGCTGCCGGCGCGGGTGCGCGACGCGGCGCTGCCGCTGGGGGTGACTGTGGCGGCGGTGTGGATCGCGCATCCGCTGCAGACGGAATCAGTGACCTGCGTGGTGCAACGCACCGAATCGCTTGTGGCGTTGTTTTATCTGCTCACCTTTTACGGTTTTGTGCGCGGCGTGGCGCAATCGCCGGAGAGCGGACGCTGGCTGGGGTTTTCGGTGGCGGCGGGCCTGCTGGGCATGGCGAGCAAGGAAGTGATGGTGACGGCGCCGGTGCTCGTGCTGGCGTATGACCGCACGTTCGTGGCCGGCACCGTGCGCGAGGCGTGGCGGCGGCGGTGGCGCTACTACCTCGCGCTCGCCGGCACGTGGCTGTTGCTGGCGGCGCTGCTGGTGCAGGCTGGCGGTGGGCGCAGCGACGGGGCGGGCTTCGGCCTCGGGGTTTCGTCGTGGGACTACCTGCTGACGCAGTGCCGCGCGCTCGGGATTTATCTCAAGCTCGCGGTCTGGCCGCATCCCCTGGTGCTCGACTACGGCACGGGCGTGGTGCGCGACTGGCGCGAGGTCGTGCCGCAGGGTCTGCTGGTGCTGGCCTTGCTGGGAGTCACGGCGTGGGCGTGGTGGCGGCGGCCGGTCGTGGGTTTTATGGGCGTGGCGTTTTTTGTGATCCTCGCGCCGAGTTCCAGCGTGGTGCCGCTCGTCGGCCAGACCATCGCGGAACACCGGATGTATCTGCCGCTGGCCGCGGTGGTGACGCTGCTCGTGATTGCAGCGCACGCTTGGCTGCGGCGCTGGACGTGGTGGGGGTGCGGCGCGGTGGCGGTGGTATTTTGCGCGCTGACGATCGACCGGAACCGCGACTACCACAGCGAATTTTGGCTCTGGGCGGACGTCGTGCAAAAATATCCATCCAACGCGCGCGGGCAGTTCAACTACGCCAACGAACTGGCGAAGCTGTCCGGCCGGACGGAAGAGGCGTTGGTCCATTACGCCGCGGCGGTGCGGCTCAAGCCCGATTACCCCGAGGCGCATTACAATTTTGCGAACCAGCTGGCGAAGCTGTCCGGGCGCTCCGCGGAGGCGATCGCGCACTACGAGGCGGCGCTGCGCGACTCGCCCGGCTATGTGGAGGCGCACAACAACCTCGCGGTCGAGCTGGTGAAGTTGCCCGGCCGCTGGGCCGACGCGGTGGCGCACTATGAAACGGCGCTGCAACTCAAGCCCGACTACGCCGACGCACACGGTAATCTTGGCCGCGCCCTCGCGATGATCCCGGCGCGCCTGCCCGAGGCGATTGCGCACTACGAGACGGCGCTACGGCTGCGGCCCGATTATGCCGAGGCGCACAACAATCTCGCGGCGGCGCTGGGCACGTTGCCCGGTCGGAGCGACGAAGCGATCGCGCACTACGAAGCAGCGCTCCGGTTGCAGCCCGACTATGCGGATGCGCACAACAATCTCGCGCTGGAGCTGATGAAAAATCCCGCGCGACGGACGGCAGCGATTGCGCACTACGAGACGGCGCTGCGACTGCGGCCCGATTATCCGGAAGCGCACTGCAACCTCGGCACGGCCCTCACGGCGCTGCCGGGGCGGCTGCCTGAAGCGATCATGCACTACGAGGCGGCGGTGCGGCTCGCACCGAATTTTCTCCTGGCCCGGAATAACCTAGCGCTGGCGTTGGCGCGTTCCGGCCGGTTTCCGGAAGCGGCGGTTCAATTGGAAGCCAGTCTCGCGATCAATCCCGACCAACCCGAGACTACGCGGCGGCTGCGTTCGCTGCGCGAGCTCATGGGGCGGTGATGGGTTGGCCACCGCGGCGCGGAGACACGGAGCGCAATCATGGCCAAGCTCTCCGCGTCTATGCGTCTCCGTGGCTAAGGCACAAGACCGTGATCACTTCCTCGGGTTGAACAGCAGGAGCGTGCCGATCTGCTGGTAGCCGAGGGTGAGGTAGAGTTTGGCGCCGGCGTGGCTGGCGGTCAGGACGGCCTGTGGTGCGCCACCGGCCCGGTCGTCGCGCAGCAACTGGGCGAGCAGCGCGGTGGCGATGCCACGGCGGCGGTGTTGGGGCAGGACAAACATGTTGGAGCACCAGTTGCCGGCGTCGCACACGATGCTGCGCACCCAGCCGACGACTTCGCCGTCGATCACCGCCGCGTAGAGTCGGAGCGGGGCGACCTTGGCTTTGGCCTTCGGCAAATACTCGGGCAGAATCTGCTGCTGGCCGGCGGCCTTGGCCACGGCACCGGCGAGTTCGGCGGTGAGCACGCGCTGGATGGTGGCGGGGGATTTGACACGCGGGATCTTTTTCAGCGCGTGGACCATGACGGGCTCGGAGGCGGCGAGCCGGTAGCCGATGGCTTTGTAAGCGTCGCGGGTCGACTGCGCGGATTCACCGGCGGGGATCAGGGCGCAGATACAAAAACGGCCACGCGTGTGGGTTCGCGCGAGGCGGTCGACTTCGGCAGGGGCCGTGCCGCAGGCGATCCATTCCTCGCGCCGGTAGTCGGCGGGATTTTTACGCGAGGCGTCGCGCAGCACCCAGAGCGGACCGACGCGGTCGCCGTGATAAGGGTGGGTGAAGCTGCGCGTGAACCCGAAACCGCGGACGAAAACCTCGGTGGCGCGCTCAAGCTCGCTGGCGTGACGGGTGGGTTGGGGCGGGCGGGGCTTGGCCATGGGAAGAGGGTTTCCGGCCGGCCGCCGCCGATTCACATGGAGCGGGCCCAGCTGACGATCTGGCGGCGGGTGGCCTCGCGGTTGACGGCGTCGTAAAACTCAACCGGGTTGTAGTCGTCGGTGAGCACCTGGCCGCGGTCGGCGGCGATTTCGATGCGATCCCGGTAGGCGGCGGCAGCGGCCTGGCGCACGGACGGATGCACGCGCGCGAGATCGGGCGCGTGGATGAACTCGGGTGCGGGGTGGTCGGTGGCGACGACGAAAATCTGTCCGTCGCTGTTGTGGATGCGGACACCGGGGAAAACCGCGCGCAGCGTGGCGTGCAGGGAAGTGGCGAAGAAATCGCGGTCCGGCTCGAGGTGTCCGAAGGCATTGATCACCAGCGTGCCGTTCGGGCGGAGGACGCGGCGGATCGATTGAAAGGCCTCGCGGGTCATCAGGTGCGCAGGCGACGAGTCGCCGAGGAAGGCGTCGAGCACGACGACGTCATACTGTTGCGGCTGGCAGCGGTTCAGGAAGTGCCGGCCGTCGTCGATCGTGATGGAGAGCTGGTCGGGTTTGAGGCCGAAAAAGCGCTCGGCGACCGGCACGATGGCGGGATTGATTTCCACGACATCGACGCGGGCGCCTTCCGACGCGAAATCCATGGGCACGATGCCGATGCCCAGGCCGATACAGAGCACGTCGCGAACTTTTGGGGTGTAGGCGCGCGCGAGCCCCGAGAGCAGGTAGGTGAACGTGGACGCGCTTTGGCGGGCGGTGGGATCGTAGGTATTTTGGACGAGATTGTCGTTGGTGTAGAGGCGGAAGCTGGCGTTTTTCCAGTCGAGGACCTTGAGCTCACCGAAGTGGGAATTGCCGCTGAAGATTTCCGTGGCCTGGGCGTGGGCGTGCTTTTCGGCGCGGGCGGCCAGCAGCATGGTGCCGGCGCCGAGGAGGAGGGCGGCGGCGAGCGGCACGGCGGACTTGCGGTGGAAGAACGCGAAATAAATGCCGCTCACCAGCACGAGCACGAGGGAGGTCAGATACATCGAGCGGGAGTTGGGCAGCAACGGCAGCATCACGTAGCTGATGAGCATCGTGCCGGCGAAACTGCCGAGCGTGCCGATGGCGGTGAGCCGGCCGACGTTGCCGCCGACGCCGCTGACCGTGGAGGTGATGACGCGCACGAGAAACGGCCCGGTGAGGGCGAGCAATGCGAGCGGCACGAAAAAGAGAAACGCCGAGGCGAGCAGGGAACCGACGACGAGGTTGAGGTCGAGACAACGGTAGGCGACCGGTTCGCAGAACGGGACGGTGGCGACGAGATAGACCGCGGCGGCGAGGATCGCCCAGTAGAGCGTGGCGAGATTTTGCGAACGATCCGCCAGCCGGCCGCCGGCGTAGTAACCGCAGGCGAGCGCGACGAGTGTCACGGCGATCTGCGCCGTCCACACGAAATGCGACGTGCCGATGAACGGGGACAGCATGCGGGCGCCGAGAATTTCCACGACCATGACGGCGGCACCCGTGAGGGCGGCGGTGGTATAGAGATAGCGGCGCAGGCCGGCAGAGACGGTGGGCGAGGACGTCGTCGTCGCGGGGGCGGGGGAGGAGCGCTTCACGGGGCGTGACTGTGCGCGGGAAAAAACATTGGGCAACGTTTTCTGTGTGGCGGATTACGGACGCGGGTTGGGATTTACGCGGGTTGACGGCCCCCGGCCGTGCTGCCCCAGTATCGCACGCTGATGGATACCCCGACTAAAACCCTGCCGCTGCCGGGCGAGCTGTTTGCCGTCAACGGTTGCTCCGCCTTTCTGATCCCGCCGCCGGTGGCGAAATCCCCTGCCTCCGGGTCGAAGCCGTGGGTCTGGTATGCGCCGACGCTGCCCGGCCTGCCCAACGAGGAGAAATGGATGTTCGAGCAATTTCTCGCGGCTGGCGTGGCCATCGCCGGCATCGACGTGGGCGAATCCTACGGCAGTCCGGCGGGGCGCGCGTCATTCACGGCGCTGCATGCCGAACTCGGGCGGCGCGGTTTCTCGGCGGCGCCGGCCTTGCTGGCGCGCAGCCGCGGCGGGTTGATGCTCTACAACTGGGCGGCGGAGCACCCGGAGTCCGTGGCCGGCGTGGCGGGAATTTATCCGGTGTGCAATTTGCGGAGCTACCCCGGGCTGGCGCAGGCGTGCGGGGCCTATGGGCTCACCGCCGCGGGCCTCGAGGCTGAGTTGGCGCAACACAATCCCATCGACCGCCTCGCCCCGCTGGCGGCGGCGCGCGTGCCGATTATGCACCTGCACGGCGACTCGGACGTGATCGTGCCGCTGGAGCAAAATTCCGGTGAACTGGCCCAGCGCTACCGGGCGCTCGGCGGCCCGGTGACGCTGCGGATCTTCCCCGCGCAGGGGCACAACTACTGGCAGGGCTGGTTTCACTCGCCGGAGCTGGTGGAGTTTGTGATCACCCATGCCCGGCGCCGGGCGGCGCAGTAGGAAGTTTTCCGCCGTGACACGGACGGCGGTTGCATGACGCGCCGGACCTGCCAGCTTCGCCTCGCTTTCCCCTTTCTGTTTTCCCCGAACACCCCATGAAAAACCTGACCTCCCGGCTCGGTATCCAAAGCTACTGCTTTCGCGGTTTCAAAGAACTCAGCACCGTCCTGCCGCGCCTCAAGGCGTGCGGCGTCGCGACCGTCGAACTTTGCGGCGTGCACGTGGATTTTTTGAAACCGGACGACGTTGCCGCCAAGATCGCGCTGTGCCGCGCGGCGGGCGTGAGCATTGCGAGCATCGGCGTCGAACGCTTTGCCGCCAACCTGCCGCGCGAGCGGGCGCTGGCGGAATTCATGCGCCAGGCCGGCGGCGGGGTGATCTCGGTGGATTTTGAGCCGGGCGCCGGCCGGGAGATTTTCCGCGCCGCCGAGCAGGTGGCCGATGAATACAACCTGCGCCTCGCGATCCACAACCATGGCGGCCGCCACTGGCTCGGCAGCACGCAGATGCTGGCGCAGGTGTTTGCCCACACGTCGCCGCGCATCGGCCTCTGTCTCGACACGGCGTGGGCGCTCGACTCCCACGAAGACCCGATCGCGATGGCGGAGAAATTCGGCGACCGCCTCTATGGCGTGCACCTGAAGGACTTCATCTTCGACCGCGCCGGCAAGCCGGCCGACACCATCCTCGGCGAGGGCAATCTCGACCTGCCGAAGATGCTCCGGCTCCTGGAGAACAACCCCAACACCGAGAGCCTGATCATCGAATACGAGGGCGACATCCAGGACCCCGTGCCGGCGCTGACCAAGTGCGTGCAAAAAATCCACGCCGCCTGACCCGGATTCTGATTTCACCCTTCACCTTTCTCATTTCGCCCATCTCCGCCATGTCTTCCAAAAAAATCCGTGTCGCCATCGTCGGTTGCGGCAACATCGCCAACCGCTACGCCGATCAGATCAACGGCTATCCGACGTGCGAGCTCGTTGGGTTCTCCGACGTCGAGCTGCCGCGCGCGCAGACCTTTGCCCAGAAATACGGCGTCAAAGCCTACGCCGATCTGGCTGCGCTCGTCGCGGATCCGGCGGTCGATCTCGTGGTGAACCTGACGATCCACCACGCGCATTATGCCGTGATCAAGCAGTGCCTGCTTGCCGGCAAACACGTGCATACCGAAAAGCCGATCACGCTGCGCTACAGCGAGGCGAAGGAACTGGTCGAGCTGGCGGACGCGCGCGGGTTGCGGTTGAGCAGCGCGCCCATCACCTATATGGGCGAGGCGCAGCAGACGGCGTGGCAGATCCTGCGGAGCGGCAAGGCCGGGCGCGTGCGGCTTGTTTACGCGGACGTCAACCATGGCCGCATCGAGGCGTGGCATCCGAATCCGGAGCCATTCTACGACGTCGGCGTGCTCTGGGATGTGGGCGTCTACCCGCTCACACTCCTGACGACGATGTTCGGCCCGGTGCGCAAAGTGACGGCGGCCGGCAAGGTGGTGCATCCGGATCGCGTGACGAAGGAAGGCCGCGCGTTTCATATTTCTACACCGGACTTCGCCACGGCGATGCTCGAGTTTGAGGAAGGCCTCACGGCGCGCTTCACGGCGAATTTTTACGTCGGCGGCGGCAAGCAGGGCGGCGGCCTCGAATTCATCGGCGACCTCGGCAGCGTGTATCTCGGCGATTTCCAGCAGTTCAACGCCGGGGTGGAGTTTTCGCTCTACGGCAAGCCTTACGAAAAAGTGGAGCCCTTGCGTCCGCCGTTCACCGGCGTGGAGTTCGCCCGCGGTGTCGAGGAGATGAGCAAGGATATGCTCGCCGGGCGGCCGCAGCGCTCCACGGGGGCGCAGGCAGCGCACATCGTCGAGATTTTGGAAGCGATCGAAACCTCGATCAAAAAGGGCGGCTCGGTGGCGGTGACGTCGAACTTCGTGAAGCCGACGCCGATGGAGTGGGCGCCGTAAGGAAAAGTAGTGCGGGTCTCTGACCCGCACTGGATTGGCGATCGAGAGAGGATCCGCGAGCGGGTGCAGGTCAAAGACCTGCACTACTCCCAACCATGCGCAGGGCTCGACTCCGTCGCTGGCGTGACGTATCAAGGCCGGGTCGCGCGCGCATTCGTTCGTCCGGCCAACTGAAAACATGAAAATCAACTCCGCCGACTTTGCCCTCAGCGCGCCCGACCTCGCGTCGTGCCCGAAATCCGCGTTGCCGGAGTTTGCCTTCATCGGCCGCTCCAACGTCGGCAAATCGTCGCTGATCAACCTGCTGACGGAACGGCGCGACCTGGCGAAAGTGTCCGACCTGCCGGGCAAGACGAAGCTCATCAATTTTTTCACGATCAATAACAAGTGGAGCCTCGTCGATCTGCCCGGCTACGGCTACGCCAACGTCTCGAAGCGCGAGCGCGTCGGTTTCAACAAGGCGGTGTGCGATTACCTCGAGCTGCGTCGCAACATCTACCGCATCTTTGTGCTGATCGACTCGCGGCTGCCCCCGCAGGCGGTGGACCTTGAGTTCGTGCAATGGCTGGGCGAGTGCCCGACGCCCATCGCGCTGGTGTTCACCAAGGCCGACAAGCAGTCGGCGGCGCAGTCGAAGGCCAACATCGAGCTCTTCAAAAAAAGCATGGGCGCGTGGACGACGGACGTGCCGCCGATCTTCCTCTGCTCCGCGAAGACGAAGCACGGGCGCATGGAAATCCTGACGCACATCGCGCAGATCCTCGCGAAGAACAGCCGCACGTAACGGCCGCGCGCCTTGACCCCGGGGGCGGCGCCCGCCAAGCCGTCTGCATGAATTCACCTGAGGATGAGGCAGCGTTCCTGCGCGATCTGGTCAAATCCGCCCGTCAGCGGACGCTTTTTGTGCATTGGAAAGACCGTGACGGCTCGAACCGGATCACCGCGCTGACCAACGCCGAGGCCGTGCGGCTGAACATCATCGCGCAACGTGAGGGCGTCGCGAAGGAAGAAATCATGAAGCGCGCGGCGCACGTGCCGGTGGCGAAGTCAGCCCCGAAGAGCGAGCCGAAGGAGTAGAGGCGGGTCTTTGACCCGCCTTGTGCGGAACAAGTGAGGGGAGGTTGTCGTATGCGCCAAACAGAGCGGGTCGGAGACCCGCTCCTACTGGGCAAACTGCGGGTGGCGCTCGATGCGTTGCTCGAAGGCCGGTTTCTCGGCGTCGGGCAGATCGACGGGAAATTTTGACTGGCTGCGACGCCAGCGGGCCAGCCAATCGGCGCCGAGCAGCCGCGGCGTGCCGGGATGGGCGCCGGCTCCGGTCGCGTGCGTGAAGGCGAGGGTCGTATCGGCCTTCGGCCCCGTGCCGACGCCGGCGGCGACGAAGAAACCCGCGGTGAGCAACGACACGCGCACGGCCGTGGCCGACGAATACGTGTAGAGTTCGGCGGGCTTTGCGCCGCAGTGCCGGAGGAGGCGCGCGAAGACCTCGGCGGTCCAAAGCCCGGTGTCGGTCTTGGCGGAAAACGGGTCGTAGAAAATCAGGTCCGGCGCGGCGGTCGCGGCGAAATGTTGGAGAAAATCGCCTTCGTGCAGTTCCCAGTGAAGCAGGCCGGAGGCGTGCGCCCACTGGCCGTCCTTGAGGATCCCGTGCGGTGCGCCGTGGCGCAGGTGCGGGAAGTGGCTGGCGAATTTCACGGCGAGCTTCAGCGGGTCGAGGTCGCACTCGAAGCTCACGATGCGCAGCGGGCGCAGGGTGTCGGGGCCGGATTCGGCGAGGGTTTTTTCGAAGCAGTGCAGCGCGGCCATGGCGTTGGACGCGGCACCGAGACCGACGTCCCAGATCACGAGTTCGCCCGAAGCGGCGGGCGTTTTCAGGAGGCGCGCGGCGAGGGCGGATTGGGCGATGTAGAGCCGCTCGGCTTCCTCACTCGGTGCATTGACGGAATGCATGACCTCGCCGGAGCTGATCTGGCGGATGCTGGAAAAACCCTGCGGCCCGGTGATGACGTCGTAGTCGCCCAGCTGCGGCAGGCGGGAGGGCTGTCGCTTTTTGACGGGGTGGATGACGTTCTCGTCGTCCTTGCGGCCGAGCTCGTGGCGCTTCGATTCGTAGTAGGGGAGAAATTCGTCGCGGAGGATGCACTCGCGCATCTCGCGCATGAGCTTGTGGTAGAAATGCAGGTTGTGGATGCCGATCAGGTGCCAGCCGAGCATCTCGTCGGATTTGGCAAGATGGTGCAGGTAGCCGCGCGAGTAACGCTGGCAGGCGGCGCAGGTGCAGCCGGCCTCGATGGGTGATTCGTCGAGCTTGTGCACGCTGCGGCGGAGCTGGAGCTTGCCGCGCGCGCTGAACGCGACGCCGCGCTGCGCGAGCTGGCCGGGGATGATGCAGTCAAACATGTCCACGCCGCGGTGGACGGCCTCGAGGATGTCGATCGGCGTGCCGACGCCCATGAGGTAGCGCGGCAGGTGTTTGGGCAGGTGCTCGGTGACGAGGCCGGTGAACTCGTAGCGCTCGGCGTGCGTTTCGCCGACGGCGAGTCCGCCAATGGCGAGGCCGTCGAAGGGCAGCTCGCGCAGGAAGGCGGCGCTCTTTTTGCGCAACGCGGGATGGCAGGCGCCTTGGACGATGCCGAAGAGGGCCTGCGGGGAATCGCCGCGCGCGGCGAGCGAGCGCACGGCCCAGCGGTGGGTGAGCTCCATCGCCGCCTCGGCCTGATCGTAGGGCGCGGTCGAGGGGATGCACTGGTCGAGCACCATCATGATGTCGCTGCCGATGGCGCGCTGCATCGCGATGCTCGACTCGGGTGAGAGCAGGTGGGTCGTGCCGTCGACGTAGCTCTGGAAATGCGCGCCCTCCTCGTGCATGGCGCGGTCGGTGGAGAGGGAGAAAATCTGGAAGCCGCCCGAGTCGGTGAGCACGGGGCCGTCCCACTGCATGAAGCGGTGGATGCCGCCGAATTTTTTGAAAACCTCCGGGCCGGGGCGGAGCAGCAGGTGGTAGGTGTTGGCGAGGAGCACGCTGGAGCCGGTGGCCTTGAGCGTGTCGATGGTCTGCGCCTTGACGGTCGCCTGCGTGCCGACGGGCATGAATACGGGGGTCCGCACCTCACCGTGCAGGGTCTGGAATCGGGCGGCGCGGGCCTTGGAGCCGGAGGCTTCGCGTTCGAGGGTGAAATTGAGGCGGGACATGCGGGCGTTGTGGCCGGTGAGTAAGGGATACTTTGCGGCGCAAGCGAAGTCCTTTGTTGGCTGATTGTGTTTACAGGAGGTCGCAGAGAGCGCGGAGGTAGTGCGGGTCTTTGACCCGCACTACTCGGGCATCGACCGCGGTGGGACGGGGGCTATGATGGCGGCGGATTTATTTATGATGCCGGTCCGCTCATTTTTCGCTTTGTGCAAAACCGTCGCGCTGTTTCTCGCGCTGGGCGCGGTTGGCCTGGGCGCTGCGCCGGCGGAACTGCTCAAGGCCGGCGCAACGCTGGAAACGCTCGCGGCGGGCAAGGTCACCTATCGGACGGTCGTGGTTCGCTCGATCTCGCCGCGCACCGTGATAATCACGCATGCCGGCGGCATGGCGTCGGTGAAGCTGCGCGATCTTTCGCCGGAAATGCAGGCGGCGTTCGGCTACGATCCGGCGGCGGAGAGTGCGAGCGAGCAGGCCTTGCAGAAGGGCACGGAAGCGCGGCAGGCGCAGCTGGCGGCAGCCGCCGCGGCGCGCCAGGCGGCGGCGGTGAACGCGGGCGTGGGCGTGGGCGCGAAGTTTGACCGGTTGCTGCGGGATTTTGGGCAGCCGGCGGTGTTGCAGGCGAAGGTGGACCTGCGGCCGCGGTTTCGTGCGCTTGAGCTGCATGCGAAGGATCAGGGCCGCCGGCCGAGCTGCGCGGTCTTCGCGGTCGTGAGCGCTTTGGAATACCTCAACGCCGAGAACACCGGCCGCGCGGAAAAACTGTCGGAGGAATACCTGGTCTGGGCCACGGGCAAATCGATTCACCGCACCGGACCGAGCGCCGCGGAGCTGGCGGACGCCGAGGATGCGGACGCGGGATTTGCGCTGACCGAGGTGGTGACGGCGCTGCGCACCTACGGCATCCCGTTGCAGAGCTCGATGCCCAACACGATCGGGCGCACGACGAACGTCGCGGCCGAGCCATCGCCGGAGATCATCGCGGAGGCGCGCAACCGCACGCAGGTCGCGGTGCATCTCGTGCCGGGTCGCGATGCCTCGACGCAGTTAAACAATATGGTGCAGGCATTGAATGCCGGTGTGCCGGTGGCGATCGGCTGCGGCTGGCCGCGGTTTTTCAACATGCGCGCGGCGATGCTCAACTCCCAGGATCCGATGCCCGGCTACGGGCACGCGGTGACCGTGGTCGGCTACACGTGCGAGACGGGCCGATTGGAAGACGTGACGTTTATCTTCAAAAACTCCTGGGGTGTGGCGTGGGGCGCGAACGGCTACGGCTTCGCGACGTATGCGTATCTGGTGAAGCACCTGAACACAGCCGTGTTGCTGGAAGTGCGGGCGAAGGGGTAAGGCGAGGGGATAGGAATTGGCCACGGAGGCGCGGAGACACGGAGAGGAAAAACCATTCCCTCCGGTAGAATTTATGGTCGCTGCAGGTCCGGCCTCCGTGTCTCCGCGCCTCCGTGGCCAATCCTGACGGTTACACTTGCCTTGGGGCTAGCGCGGCGACGGCGTCGCGGCTGAATTTTTCCCAGAGGGCGATGAGCTGGTCGTCGAACGGGTCGGTGGCGGCGGAGACGATTTTATTGTGCTGGTCCATCCACGCGACGGTGCGGCGGACGCCTTCCTCGTAGGGCGTGGCGGGACGGTATTCGGGCACGGCGCGCTTGAGCTTCTCGCTCGAATAGACGCCGTGGTAACGGAAGATTTCACCGAGCGATGAGAGGTAGCGCGCGGCGTTGAGGCTCATCAGGAGATCGGTGGGCAGATGGATGAGGCGCGGCTTGGGCGCGCCGATGGCGGCGGCGGTGCGCTGGGTGTATTCGTCCCAGGTGACGACCTCGTCGCCGACGATGTTGTAGGCTTCGCCGAAGCATTGCGTGTTGCCCGCAGCATAGGCGAAACCGACGCCGACATCCTCCGAATAGGTGCTCTGCCAGAGACCGTGGCCGTCGCCGCTGACGATGATGGGCAGGCCGCGGCGGAGGCGGTCGATGAAGGTCGGCTCCCAGCCAATGTTGTTGATCACGTTGCCGCCGGGACCGTAGGTGTGCGACGGACGGAAGATGGTGACGGGCATTTTGCCGGCGGCGTGTGCGCGGAGAAAGAGCTGCTCGCAGGCGACCTTGTCGCGGCCGTAGGCGGAGACTGGCTTTTGCGGGGTGGTCTCGAGGGTGGGGATGACGGTCTGCGTGTTGCCGTAGGTGCAGACCGTGCTGCAGAAAATAAAATGAGCGCAGCGGCCGGCGAAGGCGCGGATGGCGCTCTCGGCCTGGTCGGGGCGGAAACAGATCATATCGATGACGACGTCCCACGGGCCGGCGGCGGTCATGGCGCCCTCGAAGGCGGCGAAGTCGTTGCGGTCGCCGGTGAGATGGCGCACGCCGGTGCCGAGACGATCGTCGGTCTTGCCGCGGTTGAAGACGGTGATCGCGGCGCCGCGGGTTTGCAGGGCCTTGACGATGCCGGTGGAAATGAGGCCGCTGCCGCCGATGATGAGCACGTTCATGGGGCCGGATAGTTTCGCGGACGAGTGGCCACAGAAAGCATAAAAAAGCGCAAAAGGTTGAGCGTAGTGAGGGTCTTTGACCCGCATTCGATAGGAGGAGCCGAATGGCCACTCGCTCACGCTCGTAGCTACACGAAAAGTGCGGATCGGAGACCCGCACTACCGCTGACCCGCACTTCTGTTGACCGGCCTTACTTCGCGGCGTGGATGGCGTGGCCGAGGGCTTTGACCTGCGGGTGGAAAACGGGGTCGATCAGGCCGGCCTGCGTCAGCGGGGCGTCCCACGAGATGGTGCCGCCCTTGCTGTTGATGAACCGGGTGTAGGCGATGGTGAGCTCGTCGGGGAAGCGCAGGGGATGCTTGCCCCACCACTCGCCCATGATGGTGAGGATGTGGAGCTGCGCGCCGTCGAGGAAGCGGTCGAAATTGCGGAGGCGCGAGTAGTCAGGGAGGCAGCCGGGGGCGACGGGCAGGTCGCGCTCGATCTCGCCGGGCGTGTAGTCCTCGAACTCGGTGATTGAATAGAGCGGGGTGCGCAGGCCGTTGTTGAACGAAACGAGGGAGTCGGGGTTGCCGGCCTTGAGCGCCTCGGCAAGGCTGCGGTAGTTGGGCGCGTCGGGGTGCTGGTATTTTTCCTTCTCGTAGGGTCCGTCGAGCCACCAGCCGCTCAGCGATTTGCCCCAGCGCAGGGACCATTCGCGAATGACGGCCTCCCAGTTGCGCTGGAGGACCGAGTGTCGGTCGTCGATTTTGCCCTCGAGTTTTTCCTTCGCGAGCGCGTCGGAGGCCGGGGCCATGCCCGGGAGGTAGGCCATGAGGCGGATGCCGCGCGGGGTGAGGGCGGCGGCGAGATCGGCGATGAGGTCGCGCTTCGAGAGGCGGCTGGGGCGGCGGCCGACGATGTTGTCGTAGGTGGCGTTGGGCGAGAGGTAGAAGCCGGAATTCTGGCCGAGCGTGATGACGAAGTAGGGGACGTGGGCGTCGGCGAGCTGACGGGCGAGGCCGTCGACGTCGAAGGCGTCGATGCGGCGATTCCAGTCGTCGGTGGAGAGTTCGATCGGCTTCAGGTTGCTCGCGGCGTCGGCGAGGTAGTGGGTGAAAAGGCCCCAGCGGGCCTGATGTAACCAGTCGGTGTTGGCGCGCTGCCACGGGGTCGTCTGCGGGGAACTCATAGGGTAGGGTGGGTGGCGACTGATTGGCCCGCGGCCAAGGGCGACGCGAGAGTTTTTCATGACATCGGCGAGGCGGGGCTTGTCGGGGTGGTTTTTGCCGCCCACGCTTGGCCTTCGTGTTTGCCCCCTTGCTCACCCGCCTGCGCGCGCTCGGTCCCGGTCTCATCCTGGCGGCGGCCGGCATCGGTGCCGGGGATGTCGTGGTGGCGTCGGTCACGGGCATGCAGCACGGGTTGATTCTGCTGTGGGCCGTCGTGCTGACAGTCGTGCTGAAATTTGTGCTGACCGAGGCGCTGGCGCGCTGGCAACTGGCGACGGGCGAGACGGTGGTGCGCGCATGGGTCACGCGGCTGCCGCGCTGGGTGGCGGTTTATTTTGGCGGTTACCTGCTGCTGTGGACGTTTCTGGTCGGTGCGTCGTTGAGCAGCGCGTGCGGGCTGGCGGGGGCGAGCTTGTTTCCCGCGCTGCCGGTGCCGGTGTGGGGCGCGATCCACGCGGTGGTCGCCGCGCTGCTCGTGGGATTGAACCGCTACGCGCGTTTTCAATTTGTGATGAAGCTGCTCATCGCGGTGATGGCGGGCTGCGTGTTTGTGTGCGCGCTGCTCGCGAAGCCCGATCCGGCGGCGATCGCGACGGGGTTGGTCTGGCCGCGGCTGCCGGTGACCGGTGGCGGCGCGGCGGTGCTGGCACTGCTCGGCGGCATCGGCGGCAGCCTGACGGTGATTTGCTACGGCTACTGGCTGCGCGAGGCCGGCTGGCAGGGCGCGACGCAATTGCGCCGTGTGCGCGGCGACCTGCGGCTGGCGTATATTTTTACCGGGCTCTTTGGCATCGCGCTGGTGGTGATCGCGGCGGGCGTCGAGGCGCATGCGGCGGGCGGTCCGCGCATCGCGCTGGAAATTGCGGCGCGGCTGGAGACGGTGGCGGGGCCGGTGGCGCGCGCGGTGTTTCTCGCGGGGTTTTGGTGCACGGTCTTCACGGCGATGCTCGGCGTGTGGCAGGGCGTGCCGCATGTTTACACGGACTTGGTGAGCGCGTGGCGCGGTGGCGCGGCGCAGCCGGCGGCGGACCGGCGCGTTTACCTGGCGGCGCTCGCGTGGATTGCGGTGCCGCCGCTGTTGCTACT
The DNA here is from genome assembly GCA_964525935.1 of uncultured Opitutaceae bacterium. Taxonomy (GTDB): domain Bacteria; phylum Verrucomicrobiota; class Verrucomicrobiia; order Opitutales; family Opitutaceae; genus UBA2377. The sequence continues at coordinate 49,793 of CAZGJZ010000009.1, forward strand.
GTGGTTCAAGCAGCCGGTGGCGATCGTCGTCACGTTCTCGATTGTCGGCGCGTTTTTCATGCCGTTCCTCGCGGCGACGCTGCTCTACCTCAACAACCGGCGCGACTGGATGGGCGCACTGGCCAACCGCCGCACGGGCAACATCGCGCTGGCGCTGTGCCTGCTCGGCTTCGGCGCGGTGTGCGCGCGCGAACTGGTGCAGGCCGTGACGAAATGAGCGGCGGTCAGGCCTTCAGCAGGCAGCACTGCTTGTATTTTTTGCCGGAGCCGCAGGGGCAGGGATCGTTGCGGCCGACTTTGGGCGTGGCGGATTTGTAGGGCGCGGGGCCGAGGCGGGCCTCGCGGTTGTAGAGCCACGCGCCGTTGATGCGGAGGAACTCGGCCTTCTCGTGCAGCACCTTGTCGGTGCCATCCTCGGTGCCGTAGGCGGAGAAATCCACGAAGGCCTTGTCGGGCTGTTCGCCGGTCTCGTGCGCGTGGACGACGAGCTTCGTCCAAACGATGGACGGCTCGCCGGCCTCGGCGACGTAGGGCTTGCCGGCGGTGGCGCGGTAGGAATCGTGCAGGAATTTAAAATCGTGGGCGACGTGCGCGGTGAAGCGGGCGCGCATCAGTTGCTCGGCCGTCGCGGGAGACTGCGTGCGATTCAGGATCGGCTCACAGCAGGCTTCGAAGGGCTGGCCGCTGCCGCAAGGGCAGGGCTGGCCGCGTGACGGGCGAGGGGAAGTGGTGGGCGTAGAGGCCATGCGCTCACAGGTAGCAAGCGGCCCCGCCAAGGCGAGGGGAAATCGCCCGGCGAAGGTGGCCGGGTGCGTCGCGCTGGTGGCGCTGCCGCGGGGTGCGTCGATGGCGGCGGCTGGCAAAATCGCGGCACTTGCGCAGCTTGGGCGATGATTCCGTTTTCCGTCCTCGATCTCGCGCCCGTGGCGCAAGGTGGCAACGTGACGCAGGCGCTGCACGCCGCGCGCGAACTCGCGCGCCATGCCGAGCGGCTCGGTTACCGGCGTTACTGGCTGGCCGAGCACCACAACATGCCCGGCATCGCGAGCGCCGCCACGGCGGTGGTGATCGCGCACGTCGCCGCGGGCACGTCGACGATCCGCGTGGGCTCGGGCGGTGTGATGCTGCCCAATCATGCGCCGCTCGTGATCGCCGAGCAGTTCGGCACGCTCGAGGCGTTGTTCCCCGGCCGCATCGACCTCGGACTCGGTCGCGCGCCGGGCACGGATCAGGTCACGGCGAGGGCGTTGCGGCGCGGCGGGGCCAACGGTGCGGACACGTTCCCGCAGGACGTGCAGGAGTTGCAGGACTACTTTGACCCGGCGGTGCCCGGCCAGGCGGTGCAAGCCGTGCCGGGCGCGGGGTTGGGCGTGCCGATCTGGCTGCTGGGCTCGAGCCTGTTCAGCGCGCAACTCGCGGCGCTGCTCGGGCTGCCGTTCGCGTTTGCCGCGCATTTTGCGCCCGACCAACTGGCGGAGGCGCTGCGGCTTTACCGCCGGGAATTCCAACCGTCCGCCGCGCTGGCGAAACCGTATGCGATGGCGGCGATCGGGGTGTTCGCGGCGGAAACCGATACGCAGGCCGCGCGGCTGTTTACCTCGGTGCAGCAAAGTTTTATCAACCTCCGGCGCGGCACGCCGGGGCTGTTGCCGCCGCCGGTGGACGATCTCGACGCGGTGTCGTCACCGCTGGAACGCGTGGGTGTGACGCAGGCGCTTCGCGAGGCCGTGGTGGGTTCACCCGCGACGGTGAAGCGCGGGCTCGCGGCGTTTCTGGAGCGCACGGGGGTGGACGAATTGATGGTGACCGCCGCCATCCACGATCACGCAGCCCGGCTCAGATCGTTTGAATGGGTCGCGCAGATCCGCGATGACCTTGGCCGTTAAATTCCGGGATAACCGGAGCAAGCGGACGGGTTAATGTTTTTAGCACGATTCGCCGATGGCGGTGGCGAATTTAGCGCGGCGCCGCTCCGGTCTGAGAGTCTATTTCCGTCATATGCATTGGGGTGCGGCGATAGGTTTTACCTGCGACGGAAGGGCGTATCATTCGATTGGATAGGGTTTTATACCTATACGACTCAGAAAAAAAAGCTAGTAGCCCTTACATGACACCCCTACGGTTTTTCGATTCATGAACAGGATGATCTCGACCCAACCCTCCGTGAGCCGCCCGGTGCGGCCGGCGGCGCGGCGCGGTTTCACCTTGGTGGAAATCATGGTCGTGGTGACGATCATCAGCCTGCTCGCGATGCTGGCGGTGCCGACGATGCAGAAGATCCGGCGTAAGGCACGGGCCAGCGCGATCTCCAACGATTTCCGCGTTTTCGCCACGGCCTTCCTGACGTATTCGCACGAGTCCGGTTCTTTGCCGCCCGAGTCCGGTCCCGGCATCACACCGACTGGCATGGATGTTTATCTGAAAGGTGGCGCTTGGACGCGGGTGACCCCGATGGGCGGTCGCTACAATTGGGAAAACGGTCAGCTCCACCAAGGCGGCTTCCGGCCGCATGCCGCCATCGCCATCACGGCGACCGCTGATGCGCCGTTGCTGATCGATGCGAACCAATTGAAGGAAATCGATATGGCGATCGACGACGGTGATCTGACGACCGGCAGTTTCCGCCTCGGTTCAGGTAACGCCCCGCTCTTTGTGATCGAACCCTGATGGCTCCCACGTCCTACAACCTCACCCTGCACCACCTGGCTCCCGAGGCCAAGGCGGCCGGGTTGCAATATCCCGACTTGGAGGTCCCTGGCGTTTCCGTGGAAAAGATCCGCACGCTGCTCGTCGCCCTCAGCAAGGCCGGCGCCAAGCTCGCGCCGGACGACCTTTCCTCGCCTGAGATTCGCATCAAGACCGCCCGCGAAGTGTTGCGGGTGCGGCCCAGCGCCGGAGGCCTTCGCCTCGTCAGTTGGGACACCAAGATTGGTGGCTCGGATTTCAGCGTGGACCAGGTGATCGAGCATCTCGACGGTCCGCGGCCCGAGGCGTCAGCCGCCACCCGGCAATCGGCCTCGCCGATGCCCTCCAGCCGGCTGCCGCGCTGGGCCAAGATCGCGGCCCTGGCGGTCGCGATTATCGCCATCAACGTCACGACGCTCTGGTTTCTGCTGCGCGCGCCGCCCACGTTGTTGCCGGAGTATGATCTGCTGCCCGACACGGATGCGCAAAAACTTCTCCTGGCTGCCGCCGGCGAATACGAGACCGGCGGCCACGAAGGCGACCGCCGCCTCATCATCCAGCCCGATGGCAGCATGATCCTCTCCACCTACGGGGCGAAGCGGAAGATCATCGAGGAAGTCACGCTGCGTTCGCGCGGCGCCCGCACCAGCGGACGTCCGGCCTTGCTCACCAGCGACCCGTATCTCCTCGAAGTGAAGGACGCCAACACCGTCATCCTCTACGGCAACGCCTACCGCCGCCGCCAGAGTTGACGCGATCCGCGCGTGACGGCGCCGCCTTGAGTAACGGCCAGCCCAGTCATGAAGAAACCCACCAAGGAACAGCGCGAGCGCAGCTGCGTGCGCAAACGCCGCTACCGCACGCAAGGTGACGCGTTGGATGCCGCGATGCTCGCCGGCGTGGAACGCGCCCGCACGGCTTACCTTTGCCCGATCTGTCAGCACTGGCACCTGGCGTCGGTGTGAGCATGGATTGAGGTAGGGCGGGACCGCTGGGCCCGCCGCGATTGACGGGTGCGGCCGCATTTCCCACGGCGCCCAGCGGTCACGCCCTGGCTTGGGTTCGCAGTTGCCGCCGCCGCGCCGCTCGCCCAACAACGACTCCGATGAAATCATTTCCCCAAAACTTCGTCTGGGGCGCCGCCACGGCCGCCGCCCAAATCGAGGGCGCCTGGAACGTCGACGGTCGCGGCCCGAGCATCTGGGACGCCTTTGCCCAAACCCCCGGCAAGACCAACCTCAACCAGACCGGCGCCATCGCGTGCGACCACTATCATCGCATCGACGAAGATGTCGCGCTGATGAAGGCCATGGGCCTGAAGGCGTATCGCTTTTCCTTTTCGTGGAGCCGCCTCCAGCCGCTCGGCCGCGGCGCCGTCAACGAGGCCGGCGTGGCGTTCTACAACCGGCTCATCAACGCGCTCCTCGCCAACGGCATCACGCCCTGGGTCACGCTCTACCACTGGGACCTGCCGCTCGCGCTGCAGATGGAACTCGACGGGCTGCTCAACCCCGAGATCGCCGACCATTTCGCGCGCTACGCCGTGCTGTGTTTCGAGCGCTTCGGCGACCGTGTGAAACACTGGATCACGTTCAACGAGGCGTGGTGCAGCGCCGTGCTCGGCCACGGCATCGGCTACTTCGCGCCCGGCCGCATCAGCCAGACCGAGCCCTACATCGCCGCGCACAATCTCCTGCGCTCGCACGCGAAGATCGTTGATGTCTACCGCCGCAAGTTTCAGGCGACGCAGCGCGGCGTCATCGGCATCACCAACAACTGCGACTGGCGCGAACCGAAGACCGACACGCCGGCAGACCGCGCCGCGGCTGAGCGCGGACTCGAATTTTTCCTCGGCTGGTTTGCCGACCCGATCTACCGCGGTGACTACCCCGCGTGTATGCGCGCTGCCGTCGGCGACCGCCTGCCGCAGTTCAGCGACGCCGACCGCGCGCTGGTGCTCGGCTCGAGTGATTTCTTCGGGCTCAACTTCTACGGCGGCATGCTCGCTTCCGAACCGCCGGCCACGCGCGACATGACCGTCACCGCGCCGACCGGCAACGGCGGCATGGCCGCCGACCAGCGCGTCGAGCTCTCCGACGATCCCACTTGGGAAAAGACCGACATGAACTGGAACATCGTGCCGCAGTTTTGCCGCAAGATGCTCAAGTGGATCGACCAGCGCTACGACCACCCGCCGATTTACATCACGGAAAACGGCATGGCGCTGCCGGGCGAGGACGACGTCGCCGTCGCGATCAAGGACGAGCGCCGCATCGATTACATCCGCCGCTACCTCGAAGCCTGCCACGCCTCGATCAACGAGGACGGCGTGGACCTGCGCGGCTACATTGTGTGGACGCTGATGGATAATTTCGAATGGGCGCTAGGCTACAGCAAACGCTTCGGCCTACACCACGTGGATTTCAAGACCGGCAAACGCACGCCGAAGAACTCGGCACGGTGGTATGCTGGCGTGATGCAGCGGAATGGGCTGGAATAAGCGATTCTACACGGACCGACTTTTCTCGTAAATGAAGAGAAACGAAACAGCCGTTTGCGCTTTCGACGGGCTGATTAGGCCGGTCTTGGAGCATCTTGAATTCAGAGAAGTCGTTCTCAAAGATTGCATACATTCCCAGTTCCTTTTTCAAAAGGATCGGACTTGGTTCGATCTCTCGTGGGATTGCAGAGATCAATATCTCGAAGTGAGTCTCGGATATTTGTATTGGTTCAAGGATGTAATGCCCCGAGTCGTTGTGATTGGTGACTATTCGCACTGGGATAGTGTGGTGACATGGGATTCCATTCGCTCGGATGCTGATTTCGAAGTCGTGTATGGAAGAATTCGTGATTCGCTGCCGAATGCCACTTCACGATTGGAGGCGGAGTTTCCGAGCCTCCTTTCCGAGTTTAGGAAGACCAGAAATCAAAGGATCCAAATCGACGATTACATCGGACAGGAAGTGACAATTGATTCCCTTAAACGATTCAGAGCCTAACAAGCGCGAGTGCTGAAAAGAATAGTTTCGGGTTTGAAGTGAGTCAATGTAGCGACCGCATCGTTGGAAGTAACTGCGCGTGGTTGAGCAATAGGGCAAACGAGCTGCCGTCAGCCGAGGGCCGTTCGAACTACTTCGCCGAGGCGGCAGATACCTTTCTCGATGTTGGATTCGCTGGCGTTGCTGAAGTTGAGCCGGAGCGTGTTGCGCGGAGCGTCACCGACCCAGAACGGAGCGCCGGGGACGTAGGCGATTTTTTGCTGCGTGGCGGCGGGGAGCAGCGCGAGCGTGTCGATTGCTTCGGGCAGGCGGGCCCAGAGGAAAAGGCCGCCGGCGGGTTGGGTCCACGTGCAGCCGGCGGGGAGATGGCGGGCGAGGGCGGCGAGCATGGTGTCGCGGCGGCGGGCGTAGGTGGCGCAGAGTTTGGTCACATGAGTGTCGAGCGCGCCGGGCTGCGTGAGCCAGCGGTGGGCGACGGCTTGGGCGAAGGACGACGTGTGCAGGTCGCAGGATTGCTTGAGCGTGATGAGCTGCTCGCGGAGCACGCGATCGCGGGTGACGAGCCAGGCGACGCGTAAACCTGGTGCCATGATTTTGCTCGTGGTGCCGAGGTAGATGCAGTTTTCGCCACCGGGCAGCGCGGAGAGCGCGGGCAGGTGTTGTCCGGTGTAACGCAGCCGCCCGTAGGGATCATCCTCGAGGATGGGCATGCCGTGGGTGGCGGCGATGGCGACCAGCAACGTGCGGCGTTCGAGCGAGAGGCTGGTGCCGGTGGGGTTTTGAAAATTCGGGATGAGGTAGATCAGCTTCGGCCGGTTTTTCGCGGAGCGCAGGGCTTCGTCGAGTGCGGCGGGCAGCATGCCTTCGTCGTCGGAGGGGAGGGCGACGATGTTGGCCTCGGCGGCTTGGAACGCCTGGAGCGCGCCGACGTAGGCGGGATTTTCGACGAGCACGGTGTCGCCGGGATCGAGCAACGCGCGCGCGACGAGATCGAGGCCTTGCTGGGAACCGCTGGTGATGAGCACGTCGTCGGGTGCCGGGGTGAAGCCGACGGTTTCGCCGAGGTGCTGGCAGATCCACTCGCGCAGCGGGCGGTGGCCCTCGGTGGTGCTGTATTGGAGCGCGGCGGGGCCGGCGTGCGTGAGCACGTGTTGCGTGGCGGCGGCGATGGACTCGACGGGGAACAGCTCGGGCGCGGGCAGGCCGCCGGCGAAGGAAATGATTTCAGGGGCGACGGTCGTTTTGAGGATTTCGCGGATGGCGCTCGGTTTGACGTGCGCGGTGCGCCGGGCGAAACGGAATACAGGTGCTGCGACGGCAGGGGAGACCATGGCGGAGCGGGAAGAGGCAGCGAGAACGACCGGGGTGGGTTTCATGACAGGGTCCTCAATCTTGGTTATACGCGATGGGCTGCGGCGGGTTGGGCTCCGGGTAGGTGAGATCGGGCCGCTGGTTGCGCACGAGGAAATCGTGGTGCGCCCAGCCGGGCGTCTCCGTGGGTTCAGGACGTCGCTCGGGGAGCGCGCGTCGTTGCGTGGGGTCCTGCGATGGGCGGGACGGGGTGGCTTCGTGGTGGTGCATGTGGCGTGTTGGTTTTACGCCCGCTCCCTTGCCAGGTCCCGGTGGAGCCAAAAAAAAGCCCCTCCGGTTTGGCACCGGAGGGGCGAAAGTTGTTTAAACGATCAGAACCCTCTCGGCGCGTTGGTAACGACGGCGACAGCAAGAGCTGCGACTTTGGAAACAAAGCCGAGGGTCGAGGAAGCAATTGCGCCGGAGAGATTCATTGAGTTCGCCGCCAGAAAGGCGTTTTCACCGGCCGGGTGTCAAGGATGGAGATTGTTTGTCTGGTTCATGACCAATCCATTTTAGCAAACGCGGCGATCCAAACGAGCAAGTGCGCGCCCGCAGCCCAATATGGCGCCAAGGCGTAATACTTTAGCCATTTTTCACGGTTCCTTTTTCTGGTTTCTATAATCGCGAGCACCAACGCGACGATCCAAACCACCGGAATGAGAACCAAGGTCACCATAAGCAAAATGCGAATGATCTCAAAATATGCGGGGACGGTCGGTTCATCGTAAGCGAATGCGGTCATCAATCCAATGAACGGCCACGCAAAAAATAGGCCTAGCCCACTTACAATCCACGGGGTCTTCTTCATTTTCTCGAACAGCGCTATTTGCTATAGAATTTCGGATTACTATTTTCCGTTGCTGAAACCTTCGCAACTCACTTTCGCCCGTGCGGTTTCGTTAGATCCAGCACCGGACCGAGCGGGACGATCTGCGTCGGGTTGATCTCGGTGTGCGTCACGTAGTAGTGCGATTTGATGTGCGAAAAATTCACGGTCTCGGCGATGCCGGGCTGCTGATACAGGTCCTGCAGGTAGCCTTGCAGGTTGGGATAATCGACGATGCGGCGGAGGTTGCACTTGAAGTGGCCGTGGTAAACGGCGTCGAAGCGCACGAGGGTGCAGAAGAGTCGCCAGTCGGTCTCAACGGGTGCGGCGCCGAAGAGATAACGCTGCGAGGCGAGTCGCGCCTCCAAGGTGTCGAGCGTCTCGAACAGGTGGCGCACGGCGCGCTCGTAGGCTTTTTGTTTCGTGGCGAAGCCGGCGAGGTAGACGCCGTTGTTGACGCGCTCGTAGATGAGCTTGCTCAGCTCGGCCTGCGTGGCGGCGAGGTCGGCGGGGAAGAGATTCGGCGTGCCGTCGTCGGGGCGGGCGAACTCGTCATTAAACATCCGGCAGATGTCGTCCTCGGAGTTGTTGACGATGCGTTTCGTCTGTTTGTCCCAGAGCACGGGCACGGTCCAGCGGCCGTGAAACTTCGGGTCGCTGGCGCGGTAGGCCTCGCTGAGAAATTTGAAGCCGTTGATCGGATCGGCTGAAAAACCGTCGCCCTCGCGAAACGCCCAGCCGCGCTCGTCGCGCACGGGATCAACGACGGTGAAGCCGATGATTTTTTCGAGCTGCTTCACGCGGCGAACGATGAGCGTGCGGTGGGCCCAGGGGCAGGCGAGGGAGATGTAGAGGTGGTAGCGACCGGCGTCGGGAGGGAAGGGCGTGGAGCCGTCGCGACGCACCCAGTGGCGAAAGGCGTCTTCCTGTCGCGCGAATTCGCCGTCGTCGCTGTTCTCGTCGGGAAACTGGCCGGGGTTGCTCATGCCGGGAAGCTGAACGCGGGCGGAGCCGTTGGCAAATCGCGGGACGAAGGATTTGGGGTAACCACGAAGGACACGAAGAGCACGAAGCCGGGCCAATCGCGAAAGCACGGAAGCGCGGAACGGCGGAGAATTTACCCCAAGGCTCATATGTATTTATTCCGCATCTCCGTCTTTCCGTGCTTCCGCGATTCTTTCTCCTGCTTTGGTCCTTTGTGCTCTTTGTGGTTAATTTGGATTGGGATCGCGTTTGCCTTTCGGACGCGGGGCGGCTCGGCTGCGCGGCTTCCATGACTGTTGCCCCGCGCTTGCTGACGAATCTTTGCTACCTCGCCATGATGAGCCTCGCCATCGGGCTCAACCTGTTGCCGGTGTTTCTCACGACGTTGAGCGCGACCTACGGCGGGGCGGAAGGGCTCACGCAGGAGCAACTCGGCCGGCTGGGCGCGATCACGTTTGCGGGACTCGTGGTGGGCATCCTGGCGACGGGACCACTGGCGGACCGTTATGGGGCGAAGCTGTTCGCGCAACTCGGCACCGGTCTGATCGCGGTGAGCCTGCTCGCGGCCGCCTTCGCGCCCGGCTACGTCTCGCTGGCGGTGGCGCTTTTTGCGCTCGGGCTGGGCGCGGGACAGATCGACATGGTGCTGAGCCCGGTGGTGGCGGCGCTGAATCCCGAGCGGCGCGCGGCGGCGATGAACTGGCTGCACTCGTTTTACTGCGTGGGCGCGGTGGTCACGATTCTGGCGGGCACGCTCGTGCTGGAAATGGGCTATGGCTGGCGGACGGCGTGCCTCGTGTTGCTGCCCCTGCCGGCGGGACTGTTGCTGGCTTTCTCGCGGCTGACTTTTCCGCCGCTGAGTGTTGAAGGGGGCCGGCTTTCCGTGCGCGTGCTGTTGAAACGCGGCTGGTTTCTCGGCGCGCTGGTGGCGATTTTTCTCGGCGGTGCAACTGAGCTCGGCATGGCGCAATGGCTGCCGGCGTATGCGGAAAAATCGCTCGGTTATCCTGCGCGGATTGCCGGCTCGGCGCTGTTGTTGTTTTCGCTGGCGATGGTGGCGGGGCGCATGGTCGTGGGCGCGATGGGCCCGCGCTGGGATCCGTTTCGCGTGATGGCGTGGGGCTGCGGGCTCTCGGTGGTGTTGTTTATCGGCGGCTCGTTTCTGCCGGTGCCGGGTCTCGCGCTCGCGGCGTGCATCGCGGCGGGCCTGACGGGTAGCTGCCTGTGGCCGACGATGCTGGCAGTGACGGCGGACCGTTACCCGGATGGCGGTGCGAGCATGTTTGGCGCGCTGGCGGCGCTCGGCAACGCGGGCGGCATCTGCATGCCGTGGATCGTGGGCTGGGTGGCGGACCGCCATGACCTGCACTGGGGCCTCGCGATCTCGGCGCTCGCGCCGGCGCTGATGCTGCCGCTCGTTCTCGCATTGAAACGGAGCAAGACCTCGTAACACTTTCGCCCGCTTTTCTTTTTCCCCATGAGCAAATCCCCTTCGTTCACCCAAGCCGTCCCCGTCTGGTCCGCCTCGCTCGCGAAGCAGATGAATATCTGGCTCAGCTTCCACGCGCGCGTGGCGCTCGCCCCCAAGGCGACCGCCACGCTGCGGATCGCCGGCGCCCAGGCCTGGCGCGTGCTCGCCAACGGCCAGCTCATCGCCCGCGGGCCTGCGCGCACGGCGCATGGTCACGCCCGCGTGGATGAATGGGCGGTGAAAGGTAACGCGTCCGGCGTGACGGAATTCGTGATCGAGGTGATGGGCTACGGCGTGCCGACGTTCTGCTCGACCTTCGAGCCGGCTTTCCTGTGTGCCGAGCTGGTGGTGGGGAAAAAAGCGCTGCTTTGGACCGCGCCGAAGGGCGGCGGATTTACCGCCGAGCACCGCGGCGAACGCGTGCAAAACGTCGAGCGCTACAGCTATCAACGGGCATTTGTTGAAGGCTACCGCATCGAGAAGATCGGCCAGTTCTGGCAGGCGCCGGGCTACAGTCCGGCAAAGCCGCACGCGTTGGCGCGCGTGACGCACAAGCGCGCGTGGCTCGAACGCGGGGTGGCGTATCCCGATATTTCCGTGACGCAACCGCGGGCGGCGGCCGTGCGCGGCACGTCGACCTATAACCGCAAGCTCGTCGCCCAGGCGCCGAAGTGGGGTAATCTCTTCGAGGTGCCGAAGACCTCGCTCGGCTATCCGCTCGATCAGGTGGCGTGGCCGTTGTTCGAGACGCTGGCGGCGGTGCGGTTCAAGACTGGCGGCGCGGCTAAGCTCAAGGCTGGCGCACCGGTCGCGCTGAAGGCCCGCCAGTGGCTGCGCGCGGATTTCGGCACGGACAACACCGGCTTTCCCGCGGCGCGGCTCAAGGCCCGCACGGCGACGCGCGTGCTGTTCGTGTTCGACGAGATTTTGGTCGACGATCAGGTGAAGTTCAACCGCTCGGGCTGCGTCAACGCGCTGTGGCTCGATCTTGCGGCGGGCACGGAGATCGATTTCGAGGCGTTCGAGCCCTACACCTTCCGCTTCCTGCAGGTGCTGGTGTGGACCGGCTCCGCCGAGGTTTCGGACATCCGCATGCGGCATTTCATCAATGCCATGCCGCTGCGCGAGGCGCCGGCCGGCCTGAGTCCGGCGGCGAAGTCGGTGCGCAAATCGGCGTTGTGGAGTTTCCGCCAGAACGCGCTGGATGTCTTCATGGACTGTCCGGCACGCGAGCGCGCGGGCTGGCTGTGCGACAGTCTTTTCACCGGGCGCGCCGAGTGGCACCTGTGCGGCGACAATCCGATCGAGCGGGCGTTTTTGGAAAACTACCTGCGCCCGGCGAAGTTCACCGACGACCTGCCGAAGGGCATGGTGCCGATGTGCTACCCGGCGGAGGCGCTGAACAAGCAGTTCATCCCCAATTGGGCGATGTTCTTCATCGTGCAGCTTGACGAGGTCGGCCGTGAGCGCCGGCTGCCGGCATCGCTGCGGCCGCTGATCGCGCGACGCGTGCGCGGGCTGCTGGATTATTTCCGCAAGTTTGAGAACGAGATCGGGCTGCTGGAGAAACTGGAGAGCTGGGTCTTCGTCGAGTGGTCCAAGGCCAACGAGTTCGTGCAGGATGTGAATTTCCCGACGAATATGCTCTACGCTGCGACGCTGCGGTCGGCGGCACGCCTGTTGCGCGACCCGAAGCTGGCGGCGCAGGCGGCGAAAATCGAGGCCACGATCCGCGAACTGGCGTGGCGGGGCGGGCGGTTTGTCGACAACGCGACGCGCGACAAGGACGGCAAGCTCGTCGTGACGGACAACGCCAGCGAGGTCTGCCAGTATTACGCGTTTTACTTCGGCCTGGCCTCGCCAAAGCGCGAGACGGAGCTGTGGAAGCGGTTGGTGCGTGCGGACTATGGTCCGCTGTTTCCGGCGAATGTGTTCGTTGGGAAAATCATGCGCCTCGACCTGCTGATCCAGCACGGCGAATACGACGCAGCCCGTCGCGAACTCCTGCGCAGCTACCTGCCGATGGCCAAGCTGACCGGCACCTTGTGGGAGTTGTTCAACAAGGACGTGAGCTGCAACCACGGCTTCACCTCCTACATCGCGCTGCTCATCGACCGCTTGGCGGGCCGCGGAGCGTTAAAAAAAAGCGCGGCCGGGCTGGGCAAGGTGCGGGGAGGCAAGCTGGCCTCCACGCGCAAAAGCGCCGCGTCTGAGACCTCCTACATCACGCGCGTGGTCGCGGAGTGATCGAATCTACCTTACGTCCGTGAGTGCGTGAGCTTGTCCAAATTCGGCAGGAAAGTGGCGAGCAGGCCGATCAACGGGAGCCACGCGCAGAGGGCGAATACATACTCGACGCTGGTGTGGTCGGCGAGTCGGCCCAGCAGCGCGGAGCCGATGCCGCCCATGCCAAACGCAAAGCCGAAGAAGAGTCCGCTGATGAGGCCGACTTTGCCCGGCACGAGCTCCTGCGCGTAAACGAGGATCGCGGAAAAAGCGGACGCCAGGATCACGCCGATGATCATGGTCAGCACGGCGGTCCAAAACAGCGTGGCGTGCGGCAGGAGCAGGGAAAAGGGCGCCACGCCGAGGATGGAAACCCAGATGACGAGCTTGCGGCCCACGCGGTCGCCAACCGGGCCACCGATGATCGTGCCCGCAGCCACGGCGAAAAGAAACAGGAAGAGAAACAGCTGGGCGTGCTGCGCCGTGACGTCGAACCGGTGCATCAGGTAAAACGTGTAGTAGCTCGTGAAGCTCGCGAGGTAGAAGTATTTTGAGAAGATGAGCGCGGCGAGAATCGCGATGATGAACGCCGTGCGCTTGGGCGACAGCGGGGCTTTGCCAGCGGCGCGGGGCGGAAAGGGGCTGCGGCTCATCTGCAACAGCCGGTCGCGATACCAGCGGCCGACCCACACGAGCAGCACGATGCCGACGAAGGCCAGCAGCGTGAACCACAGGATGTGGGCCTGTCCGTGCGACATCACGACGAGCGCGGCCAGCAGCGGGCCGAGCGAGCTGCCGAGATTGCCGCCGACTTGGAAGATGGATTGCGCGAAACCGTGTCGGCCGCCCGAAGCGAGGCGCGCGAGCCGCGAAGCCTCCGGATGGAAAATCGCGGAGCCCAGTCCGACGAGCGCGGCGGAGACGAGGATGAGCGGGTAATTCCACGCGTGCGAGAGCAGCGCGAGTCCGACGAGGGTGGCCGCCATGCCGGCGGGCAGCGACCACGGCTGGGGTTTGCCGTCGGTGTAGTGGCCGACGAGCGGTTGCAGCAGCGAGGCGGTGAGCTGGGAGACAAACGTGATCATGCCAATCTGGGAAAAGCTCAGATGGTAGGCGTCCTTCAGGACGGGGTAGATCGCGGGCAGCAGCGACTGGATCGTATCGTTGAGCAGGTGCGAAATGCTCAGCGCGATGAGCACCGCGAAGGCGGTGTTTTCGGCAGAAGAGCGGGGATCGGGCGCGGCAGCACTGGTCATGGAAGTGCGAATCAATAGGGGCGCCGGCCCGCGTGGCAAATGCGGGGGTGTGTCATTAATCCGCCGCGAAGCGGACGTGGTGCGGGCTACTATTCGCCTTAGGCCGGCGGATGCCAGTCGGGGCACGGCCAGTTGTATATGAACCGCGGGTCCGTGATTTTCCACGAGACGGTGCGGGCGTGAGAACGGCGCACATTGGGGATGGCGGCGAGGCGGTCGGCGAATTCGCTCCACCCGTATTCGACGGCGATCTCGGCGGGCATGGGCAGTTGCCAGGGGCGCGCGGCGGCGCGTCGAGCGATCGCTTGCGCGACATCGCGGCGGATGTGCGCCCGCACATCGGCGACGGGATAAAGTTCGCAGGTGGCCCAGCCGGTGCCGCGCTTGGTCGCGGTGGTGCCGGCCCAGGGGAACAGCCGGCGCGCCTCGGTGCAGAGCGCTTCGTCGCCGGAGACGTGTAGCAGCGGGACGCCGAGCGCGCCGGTGAAGAGCGCGAACTGGCTCATCTCACCGTGCTCCTCGCCATTGATGAGGAAGCGGCAGATTTCCTTGGGGCACTGCGTGTGGTCGAGGAAGCCGTTGATTGTGCCGGCCATCGCGTGCTGGCCGACCATGAGCACGCCGGCAGTCGCGGCATCGAAGCCGCCGAACTTTAAGGGAAAGGCGGGCACGAGTTTTTCGAATTTGGCGCGCGGATCGAGGGCGACACGGGTGAAGGCCTGCTGGCGATTGCGACCATGGCCGTCCCACACGATGACCTCGGTGGCGCCGGCATCGAAGCAGCCGGCGATGGTCGCATTGGTGTCGGCGGCGAGCTGGGCGAGGCCGTGCAGATATTCCGGCGCATGATCGTCGGTGGCGTAGCACTGATCCCAGTGATCGACGCCCGCGAGGCCTTCCATGTCGGTGACGATGCAGAATTTCATGAGAGTGGTGAGGGGGCCGGGCTTACTGCCAGAGGTGTTCGGGATTGCGCAGGGGGCGACGGTGGATTTTTCCGGCGCAGAGAACGTAGAGCATATCGTGCGCCGGGCCGGGGAGGGCCACGTCGTTGATCGGGCCGGGGGCGGGTGGGGCGAAAATTCCGATGATGCGGCCGTCGTGCTCGGCGAGCTGTAGGTCGGTGCCAGTGGCGAAAAAGCTCCAGCGTTTCGGATGCACCGCGAGGCCGCGCGTGCGACGTTGTGCCGTGCCGTCGGCCTGGTCGAAGCGATAGCAAGGCTCGGGGTGCGCGAGCGTGCCGTCGGCCTGCACGGAATACTGCCACGCGACGGGCGACGCGGCATCGCCGACGATGAGCTGGGTGCCGTCGGCGGTGAGCGCCAGAACCTGCGGTTGCAGACCGGAGGGCGCGAACGCGTGGCGCTGGCCGTCGGCTTTGATGAGCCAGATTTTTCCGGTGCGGGCCTCGATGGCGTAGAGATCACCGTTGCTGGCGACGCAGAGCGAGACGGCGGCGACGTCGTCGATGACGCCGCAGCGTGTGCCGGCGGCATCGAGGATCAGGATGCGGTTCGTCTGAGTTTGGGTGACGTAGAGTCGCCCGTCGGGAGAAAACGCGAATGCATCCAATGGAGCGCTGGTGTCGGTGAAGAATGCGCGCTGACCAGCGGCGGTGAGACGATAGAGTGCCGGATCATTCGCCTGCGTGAAGAACAGGTCGCCGGCCGGACTCGCGGCGAGGCGGCTCACGGCGGTGGGGCCAGTGGGCACGCTTTGCCAGCCAACGTCGGGTGTGATGAGGCTGACGATGGGCTGGCGCGAACCGACACCGGCGCGGATGGATTGCGGATAGTTTTCCCACAACCAGCGGAGTGCGGCGGGGAAAATCGACGAGCCATGGTAATCATTGTGGCCGGCTTGCGCCGCCCAGGCGTGGTTCACCTCGTAACCGGCGTAGCCCAGGGCGGAAAGCATGTCGGTGTTGGCGGTCCACCAGTCGCCGGCGTAGTAATTGAGATCCTCGGCGCCACCTTGGAGGAAAAGGCGCAGGGGTTTGGGCTCGGTGAGACGGGCGAGCGTCGCGGCATGGTGGCCACCGCGCAGGCCGACGTAGGAGCCGACGCAACTGAAGACGCGGCGGAACGCATCGGGGCGGTGCCACGCGGCGTTGAAGGCACAGAACGCGCCGCTGCTGCCGCCGAGGAGCATGCGGCTGTCGGGGTCGGGGCGCAGCGTATAGCGGGCGGCGACGGCGGGGATGATTTCCTCGATGAGGAAACGCGCGTAGCGATCATCGGGGGTGTCGTATTCGAAACTACGCTGGTTACGATCGGGGGCGCCGGTGCGCGTGGCGGGGATGACGCCGGGGTTGATGAAGATGCCGATGCTGACGGGAATGGCGCGTTGGTGGATGAGATTGTCGAAGACGCCCGGCATGCGCCAGCGACGCTCGGCACGGATGTGGTCCCAGCCGTCCTGCACGATCATCACGGCGGCGGGTTGGGCGGCGTAGTATTGCGCGGGGATGTAGATCCAGTAGTCGCGCACCGTGCCGGGAAAAACGTGGCTGTCCGTGAGCGTATGTTTTTCGAGCCGTCCGGTGGGCACGCCGGGTTGGGAGAAAGAATCGGGACCGAGGGGGAAGAGCCGGTCGAGTTCGGCGTCGGGTGTCATGCGGGGAAGAGCGGAAGGGTCGGAGGAAAGTGGGCGGCGATGGCGGGGTTGTCCATCTCCGGCGTGTGAGGCGATTTATCCGGAACATAGGGCGTGCGATGACGAGCGGGAGTGTGCTAGATTTTCGCCTGCCTCCACTTTGCCTCCCATGACTACTGCCATTCGTCCCGGTTTTCCCACGGCCTCGCCTTATCTGGTTTTCCGCGACCCGGCAGCTGCGCTGGCGTTTTACACGGCGGCGTTTGGTGCGGTGGAGATCTCGTGTCACAAGGATGGCACGGGCCGCATCATGCACGCGGAGTTTCGCATCGGTGACTCGACGTTCATGGCGACGGGAGAGAGCCCGCAGTTTCCCTTTATCCGCAGCATCGAGACGGTCGGTGGTTCGCCAGTGCAATTTTTTCTCTACGTGGACGATGTGGATGTGCGTTTTGCGCGGGCGCTTGCGGCCGGCGGCAAGGTGGTCATGCCGTTGGCAGATCAACCATATGGGCGCAGCGGCGGGCTAGCCGATCCGTTTGGCCACGTGTGGTGGCTTTCGACGCATAAGGAAATGTCCGGCGCATGAACGCGCGCGATTGGGACCGGCTGGCGGCGGCCTATGCGGATGAGGTGTGCGATATCTTCGTGCGCGACCGGCGCGGCGTGATCGCGCGCTGGCTGCGGGCGGAGAAATTGCTGACGGGCAAAAAGGCCGTCGTCGATGTGGGCTGCGGCATCGGCTCGTTTTTCAAAAAATATGGCCGGCATTTTGGCGAGAAGACCGGCACGGATCATTCGGCGCAGATGCTGCGGTTTGCGCGGAGTATTTGCCGGCGCCAGGCGGATATCGTGTGGCAGCAGGCCGACGTGTTGCGGCTGCCGGTGGCGTTGCACGCGCAGGGCGATCTCGTGGTGTGCTCGAATGTGATCACGTTTGTCTCGCTGCCGGCGTGTCGCCGGGCGTTGCGGGAAGTGATCCGCTGCACGCGGCCGGGTGGGCGCGTGATGCTCGTGCAGCCGGCGCTCGAGAGCCATGATGCGGTGGTCGCGTTTGAGACCGGCCGTGCGCAACCGAAGCGGCGTGACACGGCGGTCGTGCGACGTGACGACCGCAAGCAGCGGTTTTTCACCAAGGCTGGAATGTTGGCGATGGCGCGCGCGGAAGGGCTGCGTGGTGTGGCCGTGCGCAAGGTTTGGTATCCGTGGCACGACGAGGGCATCACGCGACCGCCGCGCGGAGCGGAGCCGCCGTGGGACTGGCTGGTGACCGGTCGCCGGGCTTGACTGCGGCGCGGCGGTGCGTGGGCTGGACAGACCATGCAATGGATTAAAACGAGTATCGGGCGGTTGCGCGTAATCGGCTTCTGGGAAGGGATTTCTTTCCTCGTGCTGCTGGGCATCGCGATGCCGTTGAAATATTTTGCCGACCGGCCCGAGGCGGTGCGCGTCGTCGGCATGGCGCACGGGATTCTGTTTCTGCTCTACGTGTGGGCGGCGATCCAGGCGGCGCTCGACAACAACTGGACGTGGCGGCGCACGGCGATGGTGCTCATCGCGAGCCTGCTGCCGGCGGGGCCTTTCGTGGTGGACGCGAAGCTGCTGCGCGAGCCGGCGAAGCAGGACTAGGTGGCGCGCGAGGGGAGCGCGCGGAGTGCGCAGAGTTGCGGTGCGGAGTTTTATGGCAAAACTGCCGGCATGAAGATTCTTCGCCTTGTGGTTCTGGCGGTTGGGTTGGCTACGGCGCTGGCTGCGGTTGAAAGCCCGGCGAAGGCGGTGGGCTACGAGCAGGAAATCGATGCGGCCCGGGCCAAGCGCGTGCATCGGCTGACGGCGCCGGATGGCTGGTTGACGCTGATCGGGCTGCATTTTTTGACGCCGGGCGAGAGCACGATTGGCAGCGCCAAGGACAACGTGGTGGTGCTCGCGGCGGGACCGGCGCAACTCGGGACCGTTCGATTAGCGGAAGCGGGCAACGTGACACTCGCGGTCGCGCCGGGAGTGGAAGTGCGGGCGAATGGTGAACTGACACGAACCGTCGAGCTGGGCGATGGCGTGCACGGCAAGCAGGTCGTGGCCGCGGTGGGCACGGTGTCGCTTCACGTGATCGATCGCGGTGGGCGCAAGGCGCTGCGGGTGAAGGATAGCGAGGCACCGCGACGTGCACATTTTGTGGGCATTGATTATTTCCTGACCGATCCGGCGTGGCGCATCGAGGCGGAGTGGGTGGCGTTTGACCAGCCCCGCACGGTGCCGATCCGGAACATCATCGGACAGGAGTCGCCGGCACAGATTTTGGGCAAGGCGGTGTTCACGCGCGACGGCCACACGATCGAGTTGCTCCCGATCCAGGAAGCGCCGGACGACGATTTGTTCTTCGTGATCTCGGATCTGACGAGCGGCGAGCAGACCTATGGTGCGGCGCGTTTTCTCTACGCTGCGCCCCCGCGTGACGGCAAAGTAGTGCTGGATTTTAACCGCGCGGTGAACCCGCCGTGCGCGTTCACGCCGTTTGCGACGTGCCCGCTGCCGCCGAAGGAAAACCAAATGCCGATCGCCGTGACCGCAGGTGAGAAGGACTACCGCGGCGAGCATCCCTGAGATGCAGGGCACGCAATAAATATAATAATGACGGCCTGACCCCGTCGCTAGCGGCCGACGGCGCCCATCATGGCGGCGGGGTAGCGGGTGCCGGCGGCGGCACCAGCCGGGAAGATGGCGTTGATTTGGGCGAGTTCGGCGGGCGTGAGGGTGACATCGAGCGCGCCGAGGTTTTCGTCAAAATACTTGCGGCGCTTCGTGCCAGGGATGGGCACGATGTCGTCGCCTTGCGCGAGGACCCAGGCGAGGGCGAGTTGCGAGGCGGTGCAGTGTTTTTCGACGGCGAGTTGCTCGACGCGGCGGACGAGTTCGAGATTGCGCTGGAAGTTCTCGCCCTGAAAACGGGGAGAAATCCGCCGGTAGTCGTCCGCGGCGAAGTCCTCGAAGTGTTTGATCTGGCCGGTGAGGAAGCCGCGGCCGAGTGGGCTGTAGGCGACGAAACCGATGCCGAGTTCGCGGCAGGCGGCGAGCAGGCCGTCCTCGGGATCACGGGTCCAGAGCGAGTATTCGGTCTGCAGGGCGGTGATGGGATGCACGGCGTGCGCACGGCGGAGGGTGGCGGCGCCGGCTTCGGAGAGGCCGAGGTGGCGGACTTTGCCGGCGCGAACGAGGCCGGCCATGGCGTCGACGGTTTCCTCAATGGGGGTCGCAGGATCGACGCGGTGCAGGTAGTAAAGATCGATCACGTCGGTGCCGAGGCGGCGGAGGCTGGCGTCGCAAGCGGCGCGCACATAGTCGGGTTTGCCGCTGAAGCCGCGCACGGTGGGATCGGAGGAACTGCGTTGGATGCCGAACTTGGTGGCGAGAAAGATCTCGCGCCGACGGGTGCCGAGGGCGCGGCCGATGAGCTCTTCGTTGCGCCCGAAGCCGTAGATGTCGGCGGTATCGAGGAACGGGACGCCGCGGTCGAGTGCGTGGTTGAGGGTGGCGATGGATTCCGCTTCATCGCCGGTGCCGTAGAATTCGGACATGCCCATGCAGCCGAGGCCCAGCGCGGGAACGAGCGGACCGTTTTTACCGAGGACGCGCGATTTCATTGGCCGCTAGGCTAGCGGGATGCGCGCCAAAGTAAAATACGCGCGGCGAATTCAGCCCGGGCCTGCACGAATTATTAGCGCGCTCCTGCCGACGGGGATGGGCGATCACTCGGCGAGCAGCGGTTGGAATTCAGTGTGCCGCTCGATGAAGCGCGCAACGTAGGAGCATTGCGGGACGACTCGCCGGTGAGCGGCCCGGGCGTCCGCGAGCGCGGTTCGCACGAGGGCGTCCGCGATGCCACGCCCGCGCAGCTCGGGTGGCACAAACGTGTGTGTGAAGACCATGCGATCGCCTTCGAGGACGTATTCGGCAACGGCGAGATGCCCATCGACCTCGCTTTCGTAGCGGCTGTGCGCAGAATTATGGCGAATGGCGTTCATAAATGGGGTCAGGCCTTCACTATTATATTGTTTCTGTCAACGCATGGCTCCAAGGTCAGCCATGGCCCGCAAGCCGCGCATACAATTCGAGGGAGCGATCTATCACGTGATGAACCGCGGCAATTATCGCCGCGATGTGTTCGAGACGCCGGGCGCGGCGCAGGCGTTTGAGCAGTGCCTGCTGGAAGCGACGGCGCAGGCCGGCTGGCGGCTGCATGCGTATACGCTGATGCGGAATCACTATCACCTCGCGGTGGAAACGCCGCGCGCCAACCTCGTCGAAGGCATGCACTGGCTGCAGAGCACGTTTGCGGTGCGGTTCAACCGGTTTCGCGCGGAGAGCGGGCATCTTTTTCAAAGCCGGTATCAAGCGATCCTGGTCGAGCCCGGTCCGCGACTGGCGCATGTGGTGAACTACATTCATCTGAATCCGGTGCGCGCCGGCATCGTCACGCTCGAGCAGTTGAAGCAATTTCGCTGGTCGAGTTTGCGACGGTTTCTACAGGGAGAACGGCCGCCGGCGCTGGTGTGCGCTGAGTGGTTGCGCGAGTTGGGCGGGCTGACCGACACGCCGGAGGGCTGGCGGAGCTACCAGAGTTATCTCGCGTGGCTCGCGGCCGATGACGGCGAACAAAAACGCCAGGCGTTCGATACGCTCACGCGCGGCTGGGCGGTGGGCAGCGACGAGTTTCGCGCCGAGGTGGCGCAGCGTGAGGTCAAGGCTCTCGCGCGGCACGTGATGCACGGCGGTGACTTGAGCGAACTGCGCGAAAACGTCTGGGCGGCAGCACTCGCGAAATTGTTGGCCGCAGCGCGCAAGACCAAGGCCGACGCGGCGGAGGACTGGGGCAACGCGGCGTGGAAAGTTGCGATCGCCGGCGAACTGCGGCGCACCACCACGGCGACGAACGCCTGGATCGCGCGCGAATTGCACATGGGCGCGGCCAATTCCGTCAGCCAATACCTGAGCGATGTGCGCGCGGGTCGAAGAAAAATATAATAATGACGGCCTGACCCCGTTGTCAGGTGTCGAGCACGTTTGAGGGTAACTTTGGCGGCAGGAGGGCGGGGCGTGTGACGGTCGAAGTGAGCTTCACGTAACGGCCGCGGGTGGAGGCCTTTTCGAAGGCGGACATCACTTCGACCACGTGGTGCGCGAGTTCGCCGCTGCAGCGATGACGGCGCTTGCGGCGCAAAATCGAATAGGCCATGTCGGCGACGCCGGTGCCGCGCAGGCGTTCGTCGGAATGCGTGTGCGGCAGCTCCATGAAGCCGGCTTCCTTGGCGCGCCGCACTTTTACCGGCCCGTCAAAGCGGTTGGGGTCCGGCACGATCATCGTGCCTTCGCTACCGTAGATCACGATGCAGGGCTGGTCCGGCACGGGCCAGGTGTCGAAGCTCATGATGATGGTCGCCACGGTGCCGTTCGCGAAATCCATCGTGCCCGAGTAATGCGTCGGCACCTCGACCTTCACGCGTTTGCCCGCCAGCGGTTGGCTGGTGATGAGCCGGTAGGGCACGCTGGCGCGCGTCGTGCCGCTCACCCGCTGCACCGGCCCGAGGAGATTGACCAGCGCGGTCACGTAATACGGTCCCATGTCGAACATCGGTCCGCCGCCCTGCTTGTAATAAAATTCCGGCGCCGGGTGCCATGACTCATGGCCGGGGCAAGTCATCATCGCCGTCGCGGCGACGGGCCGGCCGATCACGCCGTCGTCAAGCAACTGGCGCGCGGTTTGGATGCCGCCGCCGAGAAACGTATCGGGTGCGCTGCCGACGAGGAGTTTTTTGCGTCGCGCGAGGGCGAGCACGCGCCGGCTCTCGGCGGGATTGAGCGCAAAGGGTTTTTCGGTGTAGGCGTGCTTGCCGGCGCGCAGGATGCGCTCGTTGAGTGGCGCGTGGGCCTGCGGGATGGTGAGATTGATGATGATCTCGATATCCGGGTCGGCCAGGAGTTCGTCGACCGTGCAGGCGCGCACGCCGTGCTTTTCGGCCTTGGCACGGGCGCGCTCGAGATCGAGGTCGGCGCAGGCGGTGAGTTGCAGGATATCGTAGCGCTTGCAGCCGGCGAAGTAGGCTTCGCTGATGCTACCACAACCGATGAGACCGATTTTAACTTGGCGGGGCATAATGGGGTGAAAGGAGGAAACTAATTAATAATAATGGATTATGTAACTATGAAATATAATAGTGAAGGCCTGACCCCATTTAAGTGGTGACCCCATTTAAGTGGTCGGCGGCTTGCCATGGTGGGCGGCGTGGGCGGCGTAGGCGTTGGAGTCAGCGAGCATGGCGTCGATCGTCGCGGCGAGGGGTTCGAGACGCACGAGGCCGGAGAAGACGGCTTTGTCACCGATCGCATCGGTCAGCACGAAGGCCGGGCGCTGGTTGATCTGATGCGCGAAAAATTCCGCGGTGCTCGCATCGACACGCGCCCGGACCGCGGCTGATTCGGCGCGGCGGCGCAGTTTTTTCGCATCGAGCTTCACGGCTTTGGCGGCGACCGCGGCGGCTTCACCCATGTCGCCGATCTTGCGGCCTTCACGAAGCGCCGCATGCGCGAGGGCGAGGCGCAGGCGGTCGTCGTCGATGCCGAAATCCCGGCCGGCCTCGGCCACAAGATTGGGCGCTTCGTAATGACCCTGGCGTTTCGCCTCGAACCAGCCCGAGTGGAGCATGAACGGCGAGTGCATCACGGTGCCGCCGCTGCGCTGGTAAAACCAATCGCACTGGGCGCGCGACACCGGGAAGTCGCCCGGATTCATCAGCGCGATTTTCCACGCGAAATCGACGCGGCCGGCATAGCGGGTCTTGAGTTCGGTCCAAGTCGGCTCGGCCCAAGCGCACCAAGAGGAGAAGACTTCGACATAATAGGTAATTGTGACGGAGGCCATAGTGGGAGGGAGGTTGGGCGTTGATCCTCGGCGGCGGCGACCGACGGGTCAACGCTGGGTGTGTGGGCTTGCGTGCCGCGCGGTGACCGCCGAAGTTGCCCGCGATGATCGCAGGTCTATCTGCTGCCTGGCCGCTGGCGCTCTTCAAGTCGCCCGCGGAGTTCGACGCCCTCTGGTTGGGTGCACTGGCCGCGGCGGCGGTTTTCATCGGCGCGCTCGGTTGGTTTTTGCGCGACCGCACCTATGGCTACTACGGCGCGTATGTGCTTTGCGCCGGGCTGATGGGGACGGTGAAGGATTTTCATTTCGACTGGTTGCACGCGCGCTTCGGCGAGGATGCGTGGCTCGCCAACAACCTGCTGCACCTGCCCTACGCGATTTTTTACCTGCTGTTTGTCGCGAGTTATTTCCGCACGGCGGGCAACCTGCCGGGCTGGGCGCGGTTTCAACGCGGGCTGCTTTACGCGTATAGCGTGCCGGCGCTGTGGGTCGCGATGGACCTGTTCACGGGACACACGGCGGGCAGCGAGTGGGCGATCCTTACATTTAATCTGGTGAACCTGATCTCGTCGCTCGTGCTCGCCACGCAGGCGGCCCACGACGGCTTGCCCGGGGCGCGCGGTTTCCTGTTCGCAAGCCTGCCGCTCACGATCAGCGGGCTCGTGCTGGTGGCGGAGTTTTTATCCGATGCGGAGACGACCAGCCTGGCGGGGCTGGTGGGTTTTCGCGTGGGCATGGCGCTGCACCTGGGCGTGTTTTGCGTGGCGCTGATGCTGCGCTACGGCGGCCTGAAGGCGGAGTTGCAACAGCAGGAGGGCGAACGCCGTCTGGCCGAGCAGCGCGTGGCGGAGGAAAACGCCGCGAACGCCGCGAAGAGCGAGTTCCTCGCCATGGTGGGCCACGAGATCCGCACGCCGATCAACATCGTGCTGGGCTTCACCGCACTCTTGCGCGAAACGCCGCTCACCCCGGAGCAGCGCGAGCACATCGGCGCCATCGCGGCGAGCGGCAACATGGTGCAGACGCTGATTAACGACATCATGGATTATTCCCGCATCGAGTCCGGCCAGCTCGAGTTGGACCTGCAGCCGGTGGACCTCCGCGGGCTGGTCGCCGATACCTGCCAGATGGTGGAGATCTCGGCTCGCGCGAAGGATCTCCGCTTCACCTGGCGGATCGACGCCGGTGTGCCGGCGAACATCTGGACGGACGCCACGCGCCTCCGCCAGATTTTGCTCAACCTGCTGGGCAACGCGGTCAAGTTCACCGCGCAAGGCGAGGTGATGCTCGCCGTCGCGTGCGACGCGCAGCGCCACCAGCTCAGCTTTGCGGTGCACGACACGGGCATCGGCATTGCGCCGGAAT
Organism: uncultured Opitutaceae bacterium; assembly: GCA_964525935.1. GTDB lineage: Bacteria > Verrucomicrobiota > Verrucomicrobiia > Opitutales > Opitutaceae > UBA2377. The sequence continues at coordinate 74,466 of CAZGJZ010000009.1, forward strand.
TTCAGGCCAGGCTTTTCCAACCCTTCCGGCAGGCGGACACGTCGATCGCGCGGCGCTTCGGCGGCACGGGCCTCGGCCTGCACATCGCGCGCCGGCTCGCCGAACTGCTTGGTGGCACGATCACGCTGACGAGCGAGCCCGGCCGTGGATCAGTGTTTGTGGCGACGCTGGCGCTGACCGACGCCGTGCTGGCGGAAAGCCCCACCGGCGCCGCTGGTCACCCTGCGCCGGAGATCCCACCGCAGCGCCTGTTGGTGGCGGAAGGCAACGAGATGAACCGGCAGTTGATCACGCGGATGCTCCAAATTGCCGGACACCAGGCGGACTCCGTGGGGAATGGGCAGGCGGCGGTCGAGGCGATGACGCGGGAGACCTACGACGCGGTGTTCATGGACATCGAAATGCCGGTCATGGACGGACTCACGGCGACCCGCGCCATTCGGACCCTCGAGGCGAAGGAGCCGGGACGACCGCGCAACCAGGTCATCGCCGTCATGGCGCACGCGCTGTCAGCCGACGAGCAGAGCTGCCGGGCCGCGGGCATGGACGACTATCTGATGAAGCCGGTTCGCCCGGCGGGACTTACCGCGGCGCTCGGACGGTGTTTGGAGCGTCGCAACCAGCTTGGCGTCAGCGCGGGCGGCGGCGGGGGCAAAGACGCGCGCTGAATACGAAGGGTTGGCGGTCGGGAGGGGCGTCGGCGTGGAGGGGCGGCAACGAGTGCGGCACCCTGAAAACAGCAAGGGCGGGTCAGCGACCCGCCCGGCTTTTCTACGGCGCCTCCGGCTCTGCTGGCCGGCAGCGCGCCCTGCCTTCCGACGGCTTACTTGCCGAAGAGTTTCTTGATGCCTTCGCCGGTTTTCTTGGCGGCGTTCTTGGTGGCCTCCGCGGCGGCGGCGCCCGTCGTGGAGCCGACATTGATGGCGGCCTTGGCGGTGGCCTCGACGATGCCGCCGAGCACGTTTTTCATGACGGCGACGGCGAACTGATCGGGCGTGATGCCGCCTTCCTTGACGCCGAGGTCGTCCATGGAAATCGGGGGTAGGGGCAGGGGCAGGGCGGCGGGACCGACGCCGAGCGTGGCCTTGCCATTGGTGAGGCGGAATTTTTTGACGACAAACTTGATCGGCTTGCCCGACTTGCTCTTCGGCTTTTCGCCATCACTGCCGGTGAATTCCTCGATGTTATTCAGGAGCTCCTTGATGTTGCTCGAGACGATCTTGGTCTCGTAGACGAACTCGGGCTGGTCGATGATGATTTCGTCGATGACGATGTGGTCGCCGAAGATGGAGAACGGCTGCACCTTCATCTGGATATTCCCGAGGTAAAACGCCTTGTCGGAGGTCCAGCCCGCGGGGTTGCCCACGTAGAGGCCGCTCAGCGTGCCGCTGCCGGTCAGCGGCGAGAGCTTGGCGCCGGCCAGCTCGACCTTCGTCTGGGTGAGCTTCGGGCCGAAGCTGTTCACGCCCGCCTTTACGATGGAACCGAGGAAAAAAGTGAGGCCGATATAAACGACCAACACGACACCGGCTACGACGCCCAGGGTAACGAGGAGTTTTTTATTCATGGTTGAGGAGCAGACATTAGGTTTCAGGGCCGGTGCCGCAAGGCCCGTTGCCTAGGTAGTTTTGCATAGGGGCGCGCCGCACTCGACCGGCGCCACGGCGCGCATGCTCGTGGTGCGTGACGCCAAAAAATTCCAACCTGCGCGCCTGGAGGCGACGACGGCTGCGATTGGCTGTGGCTGCAACGCTAGCAGCACTTACCCGGCGGTCCGCTTACTGGCGCTTGGGTGCGATCCTCTTCTTGCGGGCCTCGGCGGCGGCGGCCACGGCGGCATCGGCGGTGCTGTCGACGATGGTGAGGAGAATGGGCTTCAACATGGCGCTGGCGAGCTGGTTGGGCGTGAGGCCACCTTCCTTGACGCCGATATTATCGATGGAAATCGGGGGCAGGGGCATGAACACCGCGGAGGGGCCGATACCGAGCTTGATCTTGCCGTTGGTGATGCGGAATTTTTTGACGACAAACTTGATGTTGATGGTCGTCGTGGTCCCGGCGAGCTCGTCCTTGCTGCCTGGTTTATCGCCTTCGATGTTGCGCAGCAGTTCGCGGAGATTGCTTGAGACGATCTTGGTTTCGTAGAGGAACTCGGGCTGGTCGATGACGATCTCGTCGATGACGATCTGTTTGCGGAGGATGGTCAGCGGCCGCATCTTAATCTGGATTTTATCGATCAAGAACGCCTTGCCGATGCTCCAGCCCGCGGGATTGGTCACCAAAAGCCCGGCGAGGACACCTTCACCGCTCAGCGGGGCGATCTTGGCGCCGGCGAGTTCGACCTTGGTCTGGGTGATTTTGGGACCGAAGGAGTTCACCCCCTGTCGCACGGCGGAGCCGAGGAACATCCCGATGCTCATGTAGGCCATGATCGCGAAGCCAACGAAGAGACACAGGGAAACGATGATTTTGGTCTTCATGCGGGGTGGATGGGGCCTGCATGGAATGGCGACCGGCCCAATGCGTTGCAAAGTAATTTCGCTTGTCACCGGCGCCGCAGGCAAACTCTCTGGACCCACATAATCCGAATGGCGTCCAACTACACTGAAGCCAGCATCAAGACCCTCAGCTCCCTCGAGCACATCCGGCTCCGCCCCGGCATGTATATCGGCCGCCTCGGCAACGGCGCCCATGTCGAGGACGGCATCTACGTCCTGCTCAAGGAGACCATCGATAACTCCATCGACGAATTCATGATGGGCGGCGGCCGCAAGATCGAGGTCGAGCTCACCGACCGCAGCGTGCGCGTGCGCGACTACGGCCGCGGCATCCCGCTCGGCAAGCTCGTCGACTGCGTGTCGATCATCAACACCGGCGCGAAATACGACTCCGAGACTTTCCAAAAGGCCGTCGGCCTCAACGGCGTCGGCCAGAAGGCCGTCAACGCCCTCTCGCTCAACTACCGCGCGCAGGCCGTCCGCGAGGGCGAGACCAAGGTCGTCGAGTTTTCGCAGGGCAAGCTCAAGTCGCAGTCGAAAATCACCAAGACCGACGAGCGCAACGGCACGCTCATCGAGTTCACGCCCGACGAGGCGCTGTTCGGCAAGGATTTCAAGTTCCGCACCGAGTTCATCGAGGACATGCTGTGGAACTACGCCTTCCTCAACCGCGGCCTCACGCTCACGCTCAACGGCAAATCCTTCCGCTCCGAGCACGGCCTCAAGGATCTGCTCACGAAGGAACTCAGCGGCGAGCCGCTCTACCCGATCATCCACCTCGAGGGTGAGGACATCGAGATCGCGCTGACCCACGGCAAACACTACGGCGAGGAATACTGGTCCTTCGTCAACGGCCAGCACACCACGATGGGCGGCACGCACCTCGCCGCCTTCCGCGAGGCGCTCGTCGAGACGGTGCGCAACCATTTCAAGAAGGACTACGACGCCGCCGACGTCCGCCAGTCGATCGACGCCGCCATCGTCGTGCGCGTGCAGGAACCGGTCTTCGAGTCACAGACCAAGACCAAGCTCGGCTCGACCGAGGTCGGCCCCAAGGGCCCGTCGATCAAGGAATTTGTCGGCAAGTTCATGCAGCAGTCGCTCGACACCTACCTGCACAAAAACCGCGAGACCGCGGAGATCATCAAGCAGAAGATCGAGGAGAACGAACACGAGCGGAAGGAACTCGCCGGTATCCGCAACATCGCCCGAGAACGCGCGAAGAAGGCCTCGCTCCACAATAAAAAACTCCGCGACTGCCGCCTGCACTTGGGCGACCGCAACCCGCGCGCCGAGGAAAGCACGCTCTTCATCGTCGAGGGTGATTCCGCCGCCGGCTCGCTGACCGCCACGCGCGACGTGCAGACGCAGGCCGTTTTCGCGTTGAAGGGCAAGCCGCTCAACACCTACGGCCTCACCAAGAAGGTCATCTACGAGAACGAGGAGTTTCACCTCCTGCAGTCGGCGCTCAACATCGAGGAGGCGCTCGACGGCCTGCGCTACAACAAGATCGTCATCGCCACCGACGCCGACGTCGACGGCATGCACATCCGCCTCCTGCTGCTCTCGTTCTTCCTGCAGTTTTTCCCCGACGTCATCCGCAACAACCACCTCTTCATCCTGCAGACGCCGCTCTTCCGCGTCCGCAACAAGAAGATCACGCGCTATTGCTACTCCGAGCAGGAGAAGCAGGCGGCTATCGTCGAGTGCGGCGCGAGCCACGAGATCACGCGCTTCAAAGGCCTCGGCGAAATCAGCGCCGGCGAGTTCAAGGATTTCATCGGCGAAAACATCCGCCTCGATCCGGTGAATCTGCACCACCTCTACAGCAGCGACGAACTCCTAAGCTTCTTCATGGGCAAGAACACCCCCGAGCGCCAGGACTTCATCATCGACAATCTGCGGGTCGAAAAGGACCTGGTGGAGGCCTAGCCTTCGGCTGCGCAATCAGCTGTCAGCAATCAGCCATCAGCTTCAAACCTTCCGAACTTCGAACAACCCTCTATCTCACATGCGATCTATTCCGTTTCAGCTGACGGCTGAAAGCTGATCGCTGACCGCTCTCTGCAATGGCTAAGAAGAAAACTTCCAAGAAAGACGACCAGTCCGAATTGCCGCTCGACGCTGCGCCTGCGTCCGAGGCGACGGCCTCGGCAAGTGACAAGGGCCAAGGGCCAAGTGACAAGACGCCAGCGGCTGCACCGGGACCGGCGGCCGATCCTTCAACTCTCAGCTCTCAACCCGCAACTGCGCCGGCTTCCGAGGCTCCGCCCAAGCGCCCCAAGGGCCAGAAGGTGCAGGACGAACAGGCGCCGCTCGCACAGGCTTACCGCAACTGGTTTCTCGATTACGCGTCCTACGTCATCCTCGACCGCGCCGTCCCGCACATCGACGACGGCCTGAAGCCCGTGCAGCGCCGCGTCCTCCACACGCTCTGGGACATGGACGACGGCCGCTTCCACAAGGTCGCCAACGTCGTCGGCGCCACGATGAAGCTCCACCCGCACGGCGACGCCTCCATCGGCGCCGCGCTCGTGTCCATCGGCCAGCGCGCCTGGCTCATCGAGCCGCAGGGCAACTACGGCAACCTCCTCACCGGCGACGATGCCGCCGCCCCGCGTTACATCGAGGCCCGCCTGACCAATTTCGCCAAGGACGTCCTCTTCAACCCGAAGACCACCACCTGGCAGCTCAGCTACGACGGCCGCAACAAGGAGCCGATCACGCTCCCCGCCAAGTTCCCGATCGTCCTCCTCGAGGGCGCCGACGGCATCGCGGTCGGCCTCTCGACCAAGGTCCTCCCGCACAACTTCAACGATCTCTGCCGCGCGGCGATCAACCACCTCCAGGGAAAAACCTTCCGCATCCTTCCCGATTTTCCCACCGGCGGCACCGCCGATTTCACGGAATACAACGACGGCGAGCGCGGCGGTAAGGTCAAAGTCCGCGCCAAGATCGAGGAGCGCTCCAAATACCTCCTCGCGGTCACCGAACTCCCTTACGGCGTCACCACCGAGTCGCTCATCGAGTCGATCCTCGCCGCCAACGCCAAGGGCAAGATCAAGGTCAAGCACGTCGACGACAACACCGCCGACAAGGTTGAGATTCTCATTCACCTCCCTTCCGGCTCCGAGCCTGACAAGGTCATCCAGCAGCTCTACGTGTTCACGAGTTGCCAGGTGCAGCTCAATCCCGCCGCCTGCGTCATCGTCCGCGATCCCAAGACCGGCGACGACAAGCCCCACTTCCTTGGCGTCCGCGACATCCTCAAGGCCAGCGCCGAGGCGACCAAGGAACTCCTCAAGCGCGAACTCGAGATCAAGCTCGGCGAACTCGAGCAGCAGTGGCACTGGGATTCGCTCGAACGCATCTTCATCGAAGAGCGCATTTACCGCCTCATCGAAAAATCCAAGACTTGGGAATCCGTCCTCGAGGAAATCCGCGGCGGCTTGAAGCCCTTCCTCAAGCAACTCCGTCGCGAAGTGACCGAGGAGGACATCACGCGCCTCACGGAAATCCGCATCAAGCGCATCTCCGCCTACAACCGCTTCCAGGCCGACGAGGCCATGAAGAAGATCGAGGAAGGCATCAAGGAGACGAAGGCCAACCTCAAGAACCTCACCGCCTACGCCGTCGCGTGGTTTGAGATGCTCCAGGAAAAATACGGCAAGGGCATCAAGCGGAAGACCAGCTACGACGAGATCGAGCAGATCGACGCCAGCGCCGTCGTCTCGGCCAACCAGCGCCTCTACGTTAACCGTGAAGATGGCTTCATCGGCCTCAACTGGCGCCAGCACGAGTTCGTCACTGAGTGCACGATCCTCGACAGCGTGCTCACGATTATGGGCGACGCGTCGCTCAAGGTCACCAAGGTCGCCGACAAGACCTTCATGGGCCGCGACATCAAGCACATCGCCATTTGGCCCAAGGATGGAGACACGAAATTTTACACGCTGGTCTACCGCGACGGCCCGGAAGGGAAGTGTTACGCCAAGAAGTTCCAGATCGGCGGCCTGAGCCGCGACAAGCTCTACCCGCTCGCCAAGACCGAGGGTTCGAAGCTTATCTGGCTCGACGTCGCCGAAAAGGAAAAGGACATGCCCAAGAGCATCCACGTCTCGTTGGATGGACGAAGTGGAGCTCGTGTCCGCGAACTGGACTTCGATCTCACGCCTGTCCCAGTTTCAACTCGCACCTCGAAAGGCCTCCTCGTCACGAAGTGGGCGATTAAGGAAGTGAAGGTTAACGATCTTTCTTTGAAGTGATACGCGGTTGATCGCGGCCCTGCCTCCACGGGAGCTGAGTGAATGCTAGACACGCATCTCCCGTGAACATGTGACTCATAGTCCGTGGTCGGATAGTCCACAATCGACTAAGGTCTGTGGGTGCCACACACCCAGCAACCTATTCGCTCTGGTTTCGCGATCTTTTGCCCTACGGTGTTTCAAGGCATCATGCCCGCCTGCTACGAAGGAGACTGCCCAATTGTTTTCGCCACTGAGCGGGAAGCACAATGTGAGATCGCAGACCACCAGTTAATCCGCATCCAACAGTTCTTGGACAGGGAGAGAGATTTCGAAGACGCGATCACCACGGATGAGTTTATTCTGCCCGTTGATGTCTGGCCGGATGGCCGTATCTCAATTGAGGATGGCCGCGTTTTTGGAGAAAATAGCTAGGACAATACGGGTAGGCCGACATCGCGCAGATATTGGAAAGTCGAATCATAGTATGCGGGCGGCCGAGTGTGGTCCGCTAGATCGCCCTCTGGCACGAAGATCACCATTCCCTGCCGAGCGCGGGTTAGAAGCACTCGATATGCATTTTTTAGGTAATTCCGGTTTTCGGTATTCTTTACATTCTGCCACTTGGCACCGCGAAAATCATGGTAGCTCCAATCTGAGCCGGTAAATCGCAAGTCGCCATCCCAACTAACGAGAGCCCAGTCCACTTCTAAACCCTGCACCTGAAATTCGGTCGCTGCATCCTCGAGGTAGTAGCTCGATCGCGTATCCTCCTTCCCATCTAGAAACCAATGCACAGGGTCCGTCTTCACCCGAATATCAATAGCGTGCGGCTTGAGTCGCTGGGCCTTCGAGGAGGCGACCAATCCATAGCGCTCGCTACCGCGGGCTTTAGATCGGACCCACTGCTTCGCCAATGCCAGGTTTCGTGTCACGACGATCGGATATCGTTTCAGCTTGGCTAGCGTTTCCTGCGCCTGCTCGCGCTCACAATCGAGCAGTGCTTTCACAAAAGCCGAGACATGCTCCGCGCGGAACGACCGCATCGAAACTGATAGGTGCAGGTTATCGTCGAGATATACGCCTCGAGACTCATTCACGGCGCCAATTGTGTCTCCTGCTGCGTATTCGCTATCGATCAGCCGAGACGAGATATACATGTCCCAATGAGGGAAAGTGGTCCTCACGGCTTCCAACCAAGCTCCGATACCGGATTCGCCACGATTGATCTCCTGCCCGCCGCCGACCAAGCAGAGAATCACCGCCCAATCCTTATGCCGGTCCACGTAACGAATTAAAAACTGAGGCTCTGAGTCAGCGAAATTAGCGACACCTTTTTTTCGTTTCATGAAATCAGCCGTCATTGACTGATTCCAAGCGCGCTGGGCCTCGTCGAATACCACCACATGATCTGCCGGCGGCGCTTCGCTCTTGAGTGCCTCATCGCGGAAGTGATGCACGTTCTGAATAAACTGTTTCACCGGATCGCTCCCTTTCTTCGGCTTCTGTCCTCGCCGCTTCAATCGCGCCTTCTCGTCACGCGACAACGCGGCCCGCAGCACGGCAACCAGCGGGCCATTGCCCGATAGTAACACCGCATGGGTTGGACTCTCCGTCCTCGCATGCTGGGTCGCTACATTCAGGCCCACCAAAGTCTTTCCGGCACCGGGCACACCGGTAAGAAAGCAAATAATCTTCCTGCCCTTTGTCCGTGCCTCATCGATCAGTTCCTCGATTCGCCGTGAAGTTTCATCCAGGTTCTTCTTTCCGGCATCGAATGCTTTAATCGCCTCCACACCATGATGAGCGTAGAGCGCCCGTGCTGCTTCGACGATGGTGGGCGTCGGCTTGTAGGCACCCTGCGCCCATTGGCTCTGATCGAGCGCCACCCCTGTGACCTCAGCCAAAACCGACTGAATCGTCGCTCGAAACCCATCCGAATGAACCAGTCTCGGGCGGTAAACCCCATCTGTATCCTTTATGAACCTCGCAGACGCCGACTCTTTGGCCTCGGTTGCAATTAAGATAGGCACCAACGAGACGTGATGACTCGCTTCATGGAAATTTTTCAAGTCGAGCGCATAGTCCCAGACCTGTTCAACATCCGAGCGGTTGAATGCTACTTCGCCCACCTTAAATTCGACGACAAACACCACGGGTCCAATTAACAGCACTGCATCCACACGACTGCCCATGCGAGGAATGTTGAATTCGAGGAAGAGTGTGCCGGTCAGTCCTTCGAGATTTTTCTGCAGAAATGCGATCTGATTCAGCCACGCTTCTTTCTGGGTCGTGGCTAGATCGAACTCAGGATTTTTAGCCAATATCCCGAACACGGCATCCGAATCAGTGGCCCTAAACTCAGCGATCGACGCCCCATACCAAGCCCTCGAAATAATTGCGGTTGGGGTGAGATTCGCCACTGCGAAACAACTGCCGAACCCTCAAACCCATAGCAAGACCGGGGTAATTGTTAATGGTGGTGTTTATCGCCCCTGTTCGATCATTTGCATCGCTGGGCAAGTTGACTACCTAGAGTGGCATGCAAATTGGCATCGACAGTTTTGTGGCGACCAACGCCGATCCCTTGAGTGGGGTCGCGCCGAGTCCGGTTCAGCGGCTGAGTGACCTGCTGGAGGAGATCGCGCTCGCCGATCAGGTGGGGCTCGATCACTTCGGCATTGGGGAGCATCACCGCGGGGAATTTCTCGATTCGGCTCCGACTGTGCTGCTCGCGGCGGCAGCGGCCCGGACCAAGGGCATCCGGTTGACGAGCGCGGTGACGGTGCTGAGCGCGGCGGATCCGGTGCGCATTTTCCAGGAGTTCGCCACGCTCGATCTGATCTCGCAGGGTCGCGCGGAAATGATCGTGGGGCGCGGGTCGTTCATCGAGGCGTTTCCGCTCTTCGGGTTGGCGCTCGATGACTACGATGAACTTTTCACCGAGAAACTCGACCTGCTGCTGAAGCTGCGTGAGAGCACGAAGGTCAACTGGTCGGGCAAGCATCGGCCGGCGTTGACGGGGCAGGGGGTGTATCCGCGTCCGCTGCAGAATCCGTTGCCGGTCTGGCTCGGTGTCGGCGGCACGCCGGAATCGTTCGTCCGCGCCGGCACGCTGGGGCTGCCGCTGATGGTGGCGATCATCGGTGGTGAACCGCATCGCTTCAAACCGCTCATCGATCTTTACCGCAAGGCCGGCGCCAAGGCCGGGCATGCGAAGGAGAAGCTGCGTGTGGGTCTGCACTGTCTCGGCTACGTGGCGGACACGAACACGCGGGCGGCCGACGAGTTTTTTCCCGGCTATGCGAAGGCGTTTACCGAGATCGGCAAGGAGCGCGGCTGGCCCGCGACGACGCGGGCGCACTTCGATGCGTTGCTGGGACCGACGGGCGCGCTGCATGTCGGCGATGCCGAGGCGGTGGTGGAGAAAATCCTCCGCCAGCATGAGGTGCTGGGTGGGATTGATCGCTTCAGCTTCCAGATGTCGGTCGCCTCGCTGCCGCACAAGCAGCTGATGCATGCGATCGAGCTGCTGGGCACGAAGGTCGCACCGATGATTCGCAAGGAGCTGGCTGACGGTTGAACGCTAGTGGGATGCGATCCGGGCTCACGCAGAGACGCGGAGGCGCAGAGTTATAGAGCACCCGTCGGTTCGGATGGGATGGAGCGGTCTTGGCGTCTCTGCGACTCTGCGTGAGGCTCGGCTTACCGTCTTTGCTCCGATCACTGCTGCTGCGCGGCGATCCAGCGGTCCATCGCGGCCTCGAGCACGCTCAGCGGCACGGAACCGTGGGCGAGCACTTCGTCGTGGAAGGCGCGGATATCGAATTTCGTGCCGAGTGCCTTTTCGGCGCGGGCCCGCAATTCGCGCAGCTTGAGTTCGCCGATCTTGTAGCTGAGCGCCTGGCCGGGGATGGCGATGTAGCGTTCGACTTCCTGCGTGGCGACGACTTCGCCCTGCGGGACGTTGTCGAGGAAGTAGGCGATACCCTGTTCACGCGTCCAACCTTTGGCGTGAAGGCCGGTATCAATCACCAGCCGGCTGGCGCGCCAGATCTCGGCGGAGAGCCGGCCGATCCATTGCCACGGATCGTCGTAGAGTCCCATCTCCTGGCCCATCATTTCGCTGTAGAGGCCCCAACCCTCGCTGTAGGCGCCGGTGCCGCCGAAGCGCCGGAAGTCGGGCAGGCCGGTTTGCTCCTGCGCGAGGCTGATCTCGAAGTGATGGCCGGGCACCGCTTCGTGGAGGAAATACGCCACGGTGGTGAAGCGGGTGCGCGTCTCGGGCTTGTAGGCGTTGTAGTAGAAAATGCCCGGCCGGGAACCGTCGGGCAGGCCTTGGAAATACTGGGCGGGCGGCGCGCTGACTTCGCGGAACGGCTCGACCGGCCGGATCTCAAACGGGATTTTGGGCGTGCGACCGAAAAAGGCCGGCACCTTCGCCTCGACGCGAGGCCGCAGGCTTTCGTAGGCGGCCTGGATTTCCTCGCGGTTGGTGAATTTGAGTTCCGGGGCCGTGTTGAGATGGGTGAAGAATTCCTTGAGCGTGCCTTTGAAGCCGACGCGCGTTTTGGCCTCCTCGAACAAGCCGCGGATGCGTGCGACCTCGGCGAGGCCGATGGCGTGGATTTCGTCCGGACTGAGCGCCGTGGTGGTCGAGGTGCGGGCTTGAAAGGCATACCACGCTTTTCCGCCGGGCAGGTCGCTGAGGGCGACAGTGTCGCGGCAGGCGGGCAGGTAGGTGTCGCGCATGAAGGTGAGCAGGCGCTGGTAGGCGGGCACGAGGCTGTCGCGCACGAGGGTGGTGTAGGCGGCAGTGAGGCGGGCCTGGTCGGCGGCGGAGAAATCCGCGGGGAATTTCCGCACCGGCGACATGTAGATGTTTTTCTCGAGATCAGCGGTGCCGAGATTCTCCAGCTGCGGCAGGACCGGCTTGGCCAGCGCTTTGGGCAGCACGACGCCCTGTGCGATGCCCGTGCGCATGTCGGCGATGATGCCATCGACGTAAGGACTGAAGCTGGCGGCGCGGGCCAGCCATTTGTCGTAGTCCGCCACGGTCTCGAAAGGTTGCGCGAGCCGGCCGGAGCCGAGTTGGGCGAGGAGCAGGTGCATGCTGCTCATCTGGTTCACCGGCAGGAGGTGCGCAGGGAAAGCCAGGCCATCGAGGGACTCCTGCAACTGATAGCGCAGGAGATCATAACTGATGCGGTCTTCCGCGGACAGGCCGCTGGGATCGAGTGCGGCGGTGCGCGCGAGGTATTTTTCGGCGAGCTGGCGCGTCGCGGCGTTGGCCTCGGCGGAGGTGACGGGGCCGAAGCGATCGTTGTAGCGGTTGTCGCCGTTGAAGGTGGCGGAGATCGGGTTGTCGCGCAGGTAATCCTCCCAGTAGTCCGCGTAGATCTGGTTCATGAGCGCCGGCGTGGCGGGGATCGCGGCGCGGCTCAGGACCGAGGTGAAGGTGAACAGGGCAACAAGGCACAGGCGGGGTATGATTCGCATGACGTTACCCCAGCACGCCCGCAGATGTGATTCAAGCGGGGTTTGGATGAACGGCGTTGCTAGCTGTCGGCAACCAGCAATCAGCCTTAAGTTTCGACGAGAAGCCTTGGGCTGGCGGCTTACAGGCTGCGAAAATCCCCTGGCGTCATGGGGAAGATCGGGCGGCCGAGGCGCTCGGAGCTGACCCGCTCGAGTTCGAGGGCCACGGAGTAGTTGTGGGCGACGAATCGCAGGAATTCCTTGCGCTGGATGCACAGGCTGCGGGCGCCGATGTTGGCGGTCACCTGCGCCGTGGCGTTGCTGTTTTGGAGCAGGCCGATCTCGCCGAAGAAATCGCCGCTGACCACCTTGCCGCGCGGCTTGCCGTTGCGCGTGACGCGGGCATCGCCTTCCAGCATGACGAAGAAGTTTTCATTAAAGCTGCCTTCCTGCAGCATGACGTCGTTCTCCTCGTAGTCTTTGATGCTGGAGAGTTCGGCGAAACGCTGGATCGCCTGAATGTGCCAGTTTTGGCAGAGGCTGATGCGCATGAGAAACGGGAGCTTCTGCACCAGGTTGGAGAATTTCACGGGACTGAGGCGGGTCGTAAGCGTTTTTTCCGCCTGTTCCCAACTGAGACGCAACAGGACGACCGGCGTCAGCGTGCGGTAGAGAAACTGGGGGTGGTTCGGATCGGCGATGGCGTGCAGGCCCACGAGATCGTCCTCGCTGAGCACCTGAATGAGGGAGCGGCGGCCCGAGCGCAGTTTGCGGTAGACGCCGACCTTGCCCGACAGGATGAGCGACACGTGCGTCACTGGTTCGTCAAAGGGATGCAACGTGCGCCAGGCGCTAACGGCGTGCGGCTGCAGCGCGGCGGCGAAGGCGGTTTGGTCGGGCGGCGGCAACTGGCGCAGCAGCGGTGAGCGCAGGACGGCGCGCAGGCGGGCATCCGCGCCCGTGCCGACGCTGCGGCGCTTGAACCAGCGCCGATACCAGAGGCGGAACGTGTCCCGGCGGGCGATCGCGCGATCGCGGGCATAGAGGTAGAATTCGGAGCCGAGGTAAATGGTGCCGAGGATCAGCAGCGAAGCGGCAATGGCGGCCAGCAGCCACGGGCCGCGGGTTTGCCAAAAGGTGAGGGTCCACGGCGGCACGTCGGTCAGCACGCCGACGAAATAGCCGAGGGCGAGGGTCCAAATGATGCCGTAGCCGATTTCCTTCCAGGTGGCGGGATGGCGCAGGCTGTAGCGCAGCAGCCGCCAGCGCATGCGCGGCGTGCGGTTCAGGGGAAAGATGAAGGCATGTTCCGCGTCGCTTAGCCGGCGGCTGGCCGCGGCCCGGATCATCAGGTTTACGCGCCCCTGCAGGACGGGACGAAGCAGGAACATCAGGCCGATCAAAGGGAAAAAGCTCCACTCCGGCCGGTGCCAGGCCAGGAAACCCGTGGCGGTCGAGAGGATGGCGACCGGGGCGAGCAGGACGGTCCGCTGGGCGGCCGGTGCCAAGAGGCAGGCATCCACCACGCTGACGAACCAGCCGCGTGTAACATACACTTCGCCGCCCGCGCCGCGCAGCAGGGAGGCGGAGAGCGCGACGCCCAGGACGCTGGCCAGCAGGAGGGCGCCGAGGCTGATGAGGCCATCAAGGACCGTTGCGGGAAAAGCCGGGTGCAGTGCCGCGGTCAGCCCCAAGCCGACCACGAGCAGGGTCCACAGGACGTAACGCAGTTTTTGTGGCCGCAGCGAGACGAGCCAGTTGGAAGCGGGCACGGCGACGGCGGTATGGTCGGCCTCCACGAGGATTTTTTCGCGCAGGGCTTTCAACACGAGTTCGTAAAGTTCGCCGAGCGGCGGACACAGGCGCTGCTCGATGATGGTCTCCAGCAAATGCGGCACGGTCTGCGGCTCCTGAAACAAGGCGAGGATCTGCCATTGCTTGGGAGTGACCGTGAGGTAGGTGCGCTCGGGAATGTTTTTCACCGTGCGCAAACCGCCCGCGAGTTCGCCATGGATCAACTGGGGTGCCAGTTGCAGGCGGATCGCGGTGAGGAGCAGATTGATTTCCATGGCCAGGGGAATCAGGAGGCGCGGTCGTATTCCAAACGCGCGGCGTGGACCAAGGCATTGAGCGCGCTGAGTTGAAAGGGCTTGGCGAGGAATTGCAGTTCGCGCAAATCGGCCGGCCACCACGAGGTGTCCGCCAGATGGCCGCTCATCAGCACGATCGTGCTGCGCTTGAGCCGGCCCCGAAGTTTGCGGGCGAGCGTCAGGCCGTCCATGCCGGGCATGAGCACATCGCTGATGACGACCAGCGGTTCGCTGGCATTCGCATCGAGCGCGCGAAGGGCGGCCTCGCCATCCTCGGCGGATACGCCGCGCAAACCCTGCAGCGACAAGACTTCAATGATAACCCGGCGCATGCTTTCCTCATCGTCGACGACCAGAACCCAGTGCGACTCTTTGCTCTGGGGAGCAGGCGTGGAGGAGGGGGCTTGATACATGACTGGCGGGCTTGTTTGCAGGTTGTTTGCGGAAACAGTCACGTAAGGTTAACTAGGATAGAATATCCATTAAATAATCGGGAGTATGACGATGAATCATCAGTTTCGATTCTTTATGATGATACTAATTAAGGCCTTACTGTATATTAGGCAGAGGGCAAAATGGCTTGAATTTGCTCAGTTACCGCGCGTCGCAGTGGTGTGAACAGGGCTAAACTAAGCGGCTATGCCCTAAATTTTATCCATGGTCTGAGAGGCGGGCATGGGATTCATGCCAGGGATGCTGCGGATTGAATTCTGCGGCTGACTTGCTTTGCTGCCTCGCATGTTACAACGCGCTTTACCCCGGGTGTTGCTGCTGGGCTTGGTGGTGGCACTCGCCTGCCCGCTGCAAGCAGTCGAGCCGGTCAATCTCTCGGTCGCCAAGCGGACGATTGGGATTTATGTCAACTCGGGGAACTACAACCGCGACATCGCCGAGGTCGCATTGCAGGCCAACAAATACCTCGCCAAGCGCATCATCAAGGGCGCCAAAGGGGACCAGAAACTGGCGGTGGTGTTCGACATCGATGAGACGACGCTCACCAACCTCGGCCACATGCTGGCCAATGATTTTGGCTATGTGCCGGAAATCTGGGACCAGTGGGTCGCCGAGGGGCGGGCGCATGCGATCGTGCCGGTGCAGACAGTATACGACACGGCGATTCGCGGCAAAATTGACGTGTTCTTCATCACCGGCCGCACCGACAGCGATCGTCCCGGCACGGAGAAAAACCTGCGCGACGTCGGTTACGACACGTGGACTAAAATTTACTACAAGCCGGAGGACGACAAGCGAACCGCGGAGGCTTACAAGACGGCGGTGCGCAAACAGCTCGAGGCGGATGGTTACGTCATTGTCGCCAATATCGGCGATCAGATGAGCGATCTCGATGGCGGATACGCTGAACGGGTGTTCAAGCTGCCGAATCCGTTTTATCTGATCAAATAAGGCCGCGCGGGACTGGGTTGGAATGACGGGATCGCTGATCCCGGCGACAAAAAGCCCGCATCGAGTGATGCGGGCGTGGAGGCCAATGAAAGATGGCCGGCTTAGCGGTCCTTCTTCATCGCCTTGTGGCCGGCTTTCATCTCGCGCTCAGTGAGGAAGCCGTCGCCGTTGTCGTCCATGCGGTCGAACATGGCGGCGGAGGCGGTTTCGTGTTCGAATGCGCTAACCTGGCCGTCGCTGTCGCGGTCGATCATGCGGATTTTGTCGGCGACGGATTTCTCATCCCGGTCGTTGGCTTTGGAGACTTGGGCGGCGGTCATTTCCCAGGAGGAAACCAAGCCATCGCGATTGAGGTCGAGGTGGTTGAACATCACTTGGGCGCCGACGGCGTGCTCGGTGCGCGAGACTTGGCCGTCGCCATCGGTATCCATGCTTTTGAATTTCGCCTTGTAGTCGTCGTTTGCCAAGGCGGCGGGCACGGCGAGGAGCGCGAAACCGGCAGTGAGAAGAAGAGAAGAGCGCAGGGTGTGGGTTTTCATAGCGATAATTGGGTTTGGTTTGAGTTTTTTATAACCGGTGAAGAGAGAAGATAGGCCGACGGGTGGCTTTGCGCTATCGGGCCATTTCCCAGTTGGAGCACCCGATGGCGACACCATGAATCAGCTGCGCCCTGACCGGGCGCACGCTCCGATCAGTTCACAAAAAAGCCACGCCGGTGAGGGCGTGGCGGAGAGGAGTGCGCGGGGCGTGCTGGGAAATTACTTCTTGGGCTGCTGCGCTTGGACGGCGCTGAGGCGGCCTTCGATCTCGGTCATCTTGTTGACGAGATCCTGGGCGACCTTGTCCTTGTCGCGCTTTTCCACGATATTGAGGTGGGCGACGTCCTTGACGATGTTGGCCGGCAGGGTGAGCAGGCGGGTGAGCAGGCCCTGATCCTTCAGCGAACTGATGTAGAGCGCAGTGATTTCGTGGGAGAGGGCGATTGACTCTTGGGCGACGGCCTGGGTGGCTTGGAGATTGTTGTTCAGCTGCTGGTTTTTCGCGAGTTCGGAGGTGAGCACGCTGCCGACCTGGTCGGAGATCTTCTGGCTGTAGGCGTTGATGGACTCGCGGGTGAGATTCTGGTCGCCGGCCATCTGGGCGAGGATGGGCTGGATCTTTTCCGCCATGCGGGACGAGACCTTGTCGACCTGCTCGTTCTGCATCTGCTCGGCCTCTTCGGGAGACTTCGGGAGGGGGTTGTAGGGCTGGACCTTTTTGGCGATGGCCTCGGCGAGGGCGTCCATGCGCTCGGTGTTGAGCTGCTGGATTTCCTGATCGGTGCGGAAGACATCGGCCTCGCGCTTGGCGATGGCGTCCTTGAGGAGCTTGTTGGTGACCTCGATCTGGTGGCGGTTTTCCTCGGAGGCGGCCTTAAGGGCGTCGTTTTGCTCGCGGAGGGGGGCGAGTTCGGATTGCTGGCGCGCGGCCATGTCGGTCACGGTTTTCTGGTGGAGCCAGTAAGCGGAGGCGACGACGATGATCACCGTGAGCAGGATGGTGGGGAGTTGCTCTTTAAGTTTTTGCCACATTGCGAGGAGGGGTTGGAGCTGGTTACAGAAACGAGGTTATGACGAGAGGGGCGGGAAATGCAACGCTATGCTCGGAGCGGCTTTGCAGTTGTTATTCGGCCGCGGCGGGGCACGTTTGGGCGCCGTGAGCCTTAACCGCAGCGAGCAAATGATATACGACTACCTTCAGGTGCATCCTGACGAGAGACATTACTGGCAGGAGAAGGTTCGAGCCATCGCGAAAAATTCCGCCGACGACCATGTGGCGGCCGACCGGTTGCAGGGTGACTTGTGGGCTTACTATGTGGAGCGTAGCGCGGTGGCCGCGCCCTTCAAGGACACCGTCCGGCGCGAAGGGCTCCAGCGCACGAGTATGCGCAATCTCGCGGAATATCTGATTCGTTTATGGACCGCGCCACGGCCGAAACCCAAGCGCACGGATGATGCGATGCGTTTTGGGGAGTAGAAACGGCGTGGGTAGGATAGTTTGCGCCGGGCGCACGCGATAAAAGGAAGCGGCCGGGGAGAAGCGAAGGCGCGGGAGAAAATCGGCGCACCGCTTGCGAAAACGGAAAACGCAGACTCCGTTTCAGGGGTGCAGCCAAGAAATTTTCGGAGAACGAAAGTTTTTTGAAACCTTTGTTCGCCGCACGCGTCAGAGCAGATGCAACAGTTTCTCCACCCGCTTAGCGGGGGAGATTTGGGGTAAGTAAGAAAGCAATGGCGGGTCGTCTAGGGGTAGACGGCCCGCCTCTTTTTTTGAAATCGGAGCAGGTGACGGAACCGTAAATAAATCTGACTTACTTAAGTCGGGCATCGACAGCCGGCACGCTTCATGCATAGTTATTCACAAGATACCCACCGATGGAAAAACTGCGCGGAGCGATAGCTCCATTCTCGCGGATAAGGACTTCGGCTAAGGTGAAAACCTTCGTGCTCGACACGAATGTTTTGCTCCACGATCCGCAATCGATCTTCAAATTCGAGGAAAACAACCTCGCCATACCTGTGGAGGTGCTCGAGGAACTCGACGCCATCAAGGGAGAGCAGTCCACCGAGCGCGGTCGCAATGCCCGCCGCGTGCACCGCATCCTGCAGGAACTTTTGCCTGACTCGCGGGCGATGCACGAGGGTGTGGAACTTGAGAATGGCGGCACGCTGTCGATCATCATCAACCCCTACTTGGTTGATCCGGCGCGCACCTCGCCCGCCATGGTGAAGCTGCGGGCGATTTTGCCCGATCTCGCCAAGAAGGACAACCGCATCATCGCCGCTGCGCTCTACGTGCAGGAGATGTGTCCGCCGCCGACAATTTTGGTCACCAAGGATGTCAATGTGCAGCTCAAGGCCCGCGCCGTCGGGCTCGAGTCGCAGGACTATCTCAACGACAAGGTGCCCGAGGTCGACGAAGAGGCGAGCTACCGTGAAATCCCGCTGAGCATCTACGAATTGCAGCGCTTCTGCTCCGAGGGTGCCTTCGAGATCGAGTCCGGGATCGCCAAGCCGCTTTACCTTAACGAATACGTCCTGCTGCGCTCCGACGAGGGCAAGACAATGCCCGCCCGCTATTATGGCGAGGGGCTCGTGCGCCGCTTGAAGCTGCCCGACTTCGTGAAGGCGCCCGGCGGCATCCCGGTGCGCGCGCGCAACCTGGAGCAACAGTTCTTCATGGATGCGCTGCTGGACGACAGCATCAACCTGCTCACGTGTTTCGGCAAAGCCGGCACCGGCAAGACGCTGCTCTCCATCGGCTGCGCCCTGCATCAGACGCACGACGACAACTCGCATTACGACGGCGTCTCGATTTCCCGCCCGGTGATGGCGCTCGGCAAGGACATCGGTTTCCTGCCCGGCACGCTGGAGGAGAAGATGAAGCCCTGGCTGCAACCCTACTACGATGCGCTCGAGGTGCTCATCCCCTCCAAGCCGCAGAAGGAGCCGCAATTTGCCGCGAAGAAAGTTTCCAAGAAAAAGCACAAGCACCGTGACGAGCAGTTTATCGCGCAGATGACGGCGCCGCAGCCGAGCCATGCGAGCCACAACGGCGGCCACGGCAACCTGCCCATCGCCAAGCCCTACGAGCGCCTGCTCCGCAGCGGCCTTGTGGAGATCGAGGCGCTGGCCTTCATCCGCGGACGCTCGATTGCGCGTCGCTTCTTCATCCTCGACGAGGCGCAGCAGCTGACACCGCACGAAGTGAAGACGGTCCTCACCCGTATTTCCGAAGGCTCAAAGATCGTGCTCATCGGCGATCCCGCGCAGATCGACAATCCGTATGTCGACGCGCGCAGCAACGGCCTCGTCTATGCGCACAACCGCATGAAGGGCCAGGCCATCGCCGCGCACGTGAAGCTGATGAAGGGCGAGCGCTCGAAGCTCGCCGAGCTGGCGGCGGATTTGCTGTGAGCGACCGGCCGCGGTTGTGGAAAAACAAAAGGCGCACCGTTTCCGGTGCGCCCTTGTTGGGGTAGTCAGCTAATCAAAATGCGAATCAGGCCTGTTGGGGATTGGCGGCCTTAATCAGGCTGGGCTGCTGCCGGCGCAGGGACTGGTATTCCATCGCGAAGGCAAAAAGGCCGGTGAAGAGCAGGTCGCTCACGAGGGAGTTGCGGAAGAAAAGCAGCGTAGGCGGAAACTCGGGATGCCCCACGGTCATCGCCTGCCACCAGCCGGCGGCGGTCTTGGCGTAGGCGACGTCGCCGATCCAGGAGGCGGTGTTGGTGACGAGGTAGAAGAAAACCGCGCCGCCGAGCGCACCGGAGAACAGGTTGAGCCAGTTCTTGCGCTGCGACACCATCCAGCCGAACGCGAGCGCGGCGGCGAAACACACGGTGCGCACCGCGACGCCGCCCAGGTTCCACTCGTAGCCGAACTGCACGGCGTAGTGGTGATCAATGTAGAGGTCGGAAAGGGTGAGGGCGATGAATGGCACAAGCCACATCAGGCGGTGGCGGAAATAGACGCCGCCACAGAAGGCCAGCGCCATGAGCGGGGAAAAGTTCACCAGCGACGTATCAAAGACGGCGTAGATGCGGTAGCCCGTGGCGAGCACGATGAGAACGATGGCGAGCAACATGGCGAAAAGCCTAGTGCAACCGGGGCGGTTTTGGACAGGATTTTTTCCGGCCTCCGCGAGGCGACATCAGCCGGCATTTTCCGCTTCGCGGGCCATGAGCCAGAGGAGATCGGAGAGACGATTGACGAACTGGCGCAGCTCGGGGCGGAGCTGGCGGCCTTGCGCGGGGAGCGCGACCAAGCGGCGCTCGGCGCGGCGAGCAGTGACGCGGGCGAGGTCGAATGCGGCAGCGCGGACGTTGGCGCCTGGCGTCGCCCAGCCATCGAATTTCAGGCCCTTGGCTTCGAGCGCGGCGAGGGCGGCATCGATCCGGGCGAGGTCGGTGCCAGTGATTTTGGCAAACTTCGATTCGGCGTAACGCACGGCGTCGGATTCAGCGCAGGCGAGTTCACCCATGAGGGCGACGAGGTTTTGCTGAATGGCGCACAACAGCGCGTGCGTGGCGGCGTCGGCGGGAGCGAGCAGGGGCTTCACGGCGCCGAGGGCGACGTTGAGCTCGTCAAAGGCACCGACGGCCTCGATCTGCGGGTGGTTCTTCGGCACGCGCTGGCCGTAGAGGAGACTGGTGGTGCCATCGTCGCCGGTGCGGGTGGCGATGGAACGCGCGGTCATGGGGCCTTGGCGGCGTCGCGGGTGCGGGCGGCGAGTTCCTTGACGGCCTTGTCGAGGCCGGAGCGGACTTTTTTCTCCATGCGGTCGATGAAGAGCGTGCCCTTGAGGTGGTCGAACTCGTGCTGGATGCAACGCGAGAGCAGTCCGTCGCACTCCAGCACGTGCGGGATGCCGTGCTGGTCCTGGAATTTTACCGTGATGGCGTCGGGGCGGATCACATCGCCGCGGATATCCGGAAACGACAGGCAGCCTTCCTCGTAGATATACTCGTCGGTGTCGGGCTTTACGGTGATCTCGGGATTGGCGATCACCATGGGCATGAAGAGGTCGAGCGGCGGCTTGGCGCCATCGAGCTGCCAGGTGAAATCGGGATCCACCGCGCGGAGGTCCACCACGCAAAGCATTACGGCACGACCCACTTGCTGCGCGGCGAGGCCGATGCCGCGCGCCTCGTGCATGGTGGTGATCATGTCACTGGCGAAACTGCCCAGCGCGGCATCGAATACAGTGATCTTCTCGCCCTTTTGGCGTAAAACCGCGGAGTTGTAGTGAACAATTGGCAGGGACATCGGTCGGTGTTTGCACTCAAGCGTGGGTTTGCTTCCGCACGCCGCAATTCAATACTCTACCACCATGAGCGTTCCCTCCAGCTCTCCCCGATGGCCTTTGGCTGCACTTGGCAGCGTGGCCGCGGGACTCGTGCTCGCCGTGGCGGCATGGATGTTGCCGGTAAATCTCAAATCGGTGTCGCCCGCCTTGCTCAGGGAAGCCGGACACGAAACCGCTTCGGTGACCGAACTCGGGCGACAACTGGTCGCCGCGGAGAAAATCGGCCCCGCGGAACTCGTGCTCAACGCCGCGCGCACCATCAACGATCCCGGCGCACCGACCCTCGCGACCGCCGTGGCCGGCCTCGCGGCGCATCAGGCCGAGCTGGTGGCGTGGGGCGGCTGGGATCCGTTCCTCGATCCGTTGTTCAAGCTGCGCGACAGCAACGCGCCCGCGACGAGCACGCCCGTGCTGACGTTTCTCCTGCCGGAAAAAGCCCGCGGCACGCTCCGCACTTATCTGGAAAACTCCCGCTCACTCGGCGTGCAGGCGCTGCTCAAGACCCGCGCGCTCACGGCGACGGGCCGCTTCGTCCCGTCGATGCAACCCGGCGGCCAGCCGTTGGACGCGGTCACGCTGCTGACGGCGCTGCTTTATCAGGGGGAACATCTCTCGCCTTCGCTCCAACGTGAGCTGCGCGCCTCGGCCGAGGCCGCGGTGACCGACCGCCAGTTGGGCGAACTGGAGCCGTTCTTCATCGACCTGCTTTCACTGGGCCAGCGGCTGAACTGGATACAGCTCTGCGAATTGCTGCGCCGCACGGAGGATTCCAAGACGGTCAGCGAATACGCCCACCTCGCCCGCGTCGCCCCGGATCAGCTCGCGCTGATCTACACCGCGGCGCTGTTTTCGGACTCAGCCGACAATGTTGCGACCTACCTCATCCAATACGGCAAGGCCGGCATCGAAGACCTGCAGCTGGCGTTGACGCTGGGGCAGGGCGCCGTGCGGCAACTTTTGCTGCGGCAGGTGCCGGTTAACCGCACCGCCAGTCCGGCCATCGGGGCGACCGCCAACCTTGCGCTGCTGCACCCGCAGCTTGCCTTGGTGATCAAATATCTCGGCTACCTGGTTGGCGCGTTTCTGGTGTTTCGCGGTCTCGATCGCGGATTGTTTCCCGTGCGCGATGCCGGCGCGACCCTGGCCCTGCCGCGGGCCAAGAGCGGGGTGCTGGCGCTGTTTTTCGCCGTCCTGCTCATCCTCGCCACGGAGCCCTTTTTGCTCAAAGCCGCGCCCCCCTCGGAGTTCAAACTCCGCCTCGTGCTGCCCGTGCTGGTAACTTCCACCGAACTTCCTTCGCCCGCATCTGACAAAACTCCCATCACCATGGACACCTCTACCATCATCTCCATCGGCTTCTTCGCTGCGCTCCAGGTCGCGATGTATCTGATCTGTCTCGCCAAGATTCGTGACGTCGCCGGCCAGCCGCTCCCGCCGCTGGTCAAACTCCGCCTCATGGAAAACGAGGAAAACCTCTTCGACGGTGGTCTCTACGTCGGCATCGGCGGCACCGCCACCGCGCTCGTGTTGCAGGTCCTCGGGGTCATTGAACCCAACCTGCTCGCGGCCTATTCCTCCAACCTCTTCGGCATCACCTGCGTGGCGCTCGTCAAGATCCGCCATGTGCGGCCGTTCAAGCGGCAGCTGATCATGGACGGCCAGGCCGAGGTCCAGCCCGTCACCGCCCGATGAACAAGACACTGCTGCTCATCCTCTGCGATTTTCTGCTGCTGAACCTGCTGGCCTTGACCCGGTGGGAAAAGGCGGAGCCGGCCCAGGTGCAGAAACCGCCGGTGCCCGAGATCGCGGCCAACGCCCAGACCAAGGAGCAGGATCTGGTGGCGGCCATGCAGGCCTCGCTCGCCGACGAACGCAGCACGCGCGACTCGCTGGCGGAAAAGCTTTCGGCCACGGAATCGACACTGGCCGAGCGCGAACAAAATCTCTCGCAGCTGCAGAATGAAAAGACCCAGCTCGCCACGACGCTGACGACTACGCAGCAGTCCGCCGAAGCGCTCACCCGCCAGGTGGCCGCGGCGACGCAGGACGCGACCATGACCAAGGAGCAGCTCGCCCGCCTGCAGCGCGAGCTCGAGGAAAAGCGCGCCGAGGCCGCACGCCAGGCGCAGGCCATCGCGAATCTTGAAAAACAGCAGGGCGATGCGCGCCAGAAAATCGAAGGCCTGAGTGTCGCGGTGAAAGTGGCCGAGCAGGAGAAATTATTGCTCAAAGAAACGGCCGACACCTACAAGCAACAGGTGGCCCAGGAGCGCGAAGAGCGCGCCAAGGTGCAGGCCACCACGGTGCAGCTCGCCCAAGGCGTGGGCGAACTCGCGGAAAAATCCGGCGCCCTCACCAAGGAGATTCGTGAGAACCGGCCGATCAACGCCAACGTGCTGTTCAACGATTTCCTCGCCAATCGCGTGACAACGACCTTTGCCGTGAGCCGCAAGGGCTTCCTCGGCACCAACAATCGCGAGAAGGAGGCCCGCACGGTGTTCGTGACCGACGGGACGCAGATCTACGCGTTGCTGCACATCTCCGACACGCCGTTTTCGTTGCGCGAGCCGGGCGCCGACTGGGAGAAAATCAGCGCGGAGTTTTCCAAGCCGCCGGCGTATCGCAGCACGGCCAGCCGCATGGATTTCCTGTCGCTTGACCCGCGCGTGGTGGTGCTGCCCGTCAGCGCCGAGCAGGCCGCGGCGCTGGGCGTGAAGATTTACCAGACGGCGCTCGATCCCTTCAAATTTCCCGAGGCCGTGCTCATCAGTGGCGGTGGCACGGGCTACGGCGAAGTCGCGTTCAAGCTCGACGCCTCGCAGCCCGGCTACGTGCAGGTGGACAACCGGCTCATGAAACGCCTGTTCGGCACCTTCGCGCCGTCGCGGGGCGACCTCGTCTTCAGCAAGACGGGCGAACTGCTCGGTATCATGGTGAACAGCGACTACTGCGCCGTGGTGAATAATTTCCTGCCCTCAAAAACCATCACGACGGGCGACGAGGTGAAGGCGCAACAGACTGGAGACATCCTCAATGCCCTGGTCGCCCGCTACAACGCGCTGCCGTTTAAGCTGCAGTGAGGTTTGCGGCGTGCGGAGCGCGTGCTGAGTCGCAATGCCGGCGACTTCAGCGCGCGGGGTAAGCGATCAGGCAGCGCTTGCCGCCGCCGATTTTCCAGGCACCGGGCGGCTGCGTGAAACTGCCGTCGGTGTTGGCGCGGTGCGTGGAATAGACCAGCAGGATGCCCTCGGGCAGAAAACAGGCGCCGGGGTAGATGTGCTGGCGGGTTTCGTCCTGCGCGGGCGGGAGGCCCTCGTCGTCAATCACGACGGGCGGCGACCACGTGGCGCCGGCATCGGCGGACGTGGCGTAGACGAGCGGGTTGCGTGGAAAGAAGGCGCCGTCGGCGACCGGGGTGGCGTGATTGTAGAATACAATCAGCCGCCCGTCCGGCAGGTGGTGCAGGGTGAACGGCGAGCACGCGGCGGTGAGCGTCGTCGGTTGCGGGGCCGTCCAGGTTTCGCCGCCATCGGAGGAATACGCGCTGTGGTGCGAACCGGCGCCCGTGCGGGCGAGGAGGAAGAGGCGGCCGTCAGCGAGTTCGGCGACGCAGGGCTCGGCGAGGCCGCGCGCGTGGGCGAGGTGGAGGTTACCGCGGGAGAGCCGCCACGTGGCGCCGGCGTCGTCGCTGAGGACGCAGTGGTTTTCGTCGAGGTCGCCTTCCCACTGTCCGAGTTTGTGCGAGACGGGCAGAACGAGCCGGCCGGTGCGCGTCTGGATGAGGCGGTCGTTCATCACGTAGAATACGTCTTCGTGCGGGACGAGCTGGCGGGCGGGCGTCCACGTGCGGCCTTCGTCAGCGGAAAACGTGATCGCCGCCATGCCGCCGCCATGGGCGCGGTTGTGATTAAAGGCGGCGGCGATGCGGCCGTCGTGCAGGCGCAAAAAAGAAATGCCACCGTCGCTGGGGATGCCGTCGAGGGTCCACGTCATCGCGAAGCGGCCGGCTTCGGTCCACGTGCGACCGAGATCGGCGCTCCGGTAGAGCATGGGCATGGGCAGCGGTTCCTTAAGCTGGCGGAAATCCACGGGTGGACGCCCCCAAGGCGCGGCCATGAGGATGGAGCCGTCGCGGAGGCGGATGAGCGACGGGCCGATGAATTCGCGCTGTTCAGTGTGACGGAGGAAAAGCTCAGGCGACAAAATGGGTTGGGCGCGGGCGAAGGCAGGAATGGGGGCGGAAGACATGCTCAGGTTTGGGGCTGGGGTCGGGGTGGGCGTGGGTAACGAAAGAGGGCGGAGCGCACGAGGCCGGCTTGGAAGTCGCGCTGAGCTTCGCAGTGCCCGCCCGCAGCGACGAGAATCGCCTCGCTGGGTGGCAGCGTCTTGACGGCGAGGCCGGTTTGCCAGCGGAAGAAAGTGTAGAGCACGGCGAGCCAGGCTTGCGCGCGCCAGCGGCGCAGTCCGCGGGCGGGGAGGACAAAGTCAGCCCACAGCCAGAGCGCATCAGGTTCGAGGCGCGCGGTCAGACGCGCGACGAGCGCGGCGACTTGAGTCGCGGTGAAACAATCGAGAAAGAAGCAGGTGACGATGGCATCATAACGATCGCCGAGCGGCTCGGTGGCGAGCAGGTCGGCCGCTTGAAAACGCACGCGGGAGCGGTCGGCGGGATCGAGCCGGGCGGCGGCGCGGGCGAGCATCACGGGGCTGAGATCGAGGCAGTCGATGTGCGCATGCGGAGCGCAACGCAGCAGGCGGACGAGGCAGCGGCCATCGCCTTCGCCGAGCACGAGAATGCGACGGCGGTCGGCGAGATGGTCGAGGTGGCGGAACCGGGCGCGTTCCAAGTCGCGACCGAACGCGAGGAACTCGAGCGCGCGGTAGGCACCGGCCAACGGATCAAAATTGGGTGGCGCGGATTTTTTCATGACCGTGCCAGGACGGCGAGCACCCAGGGCAGCAGCGGGGTCATCAGCGCGAGATCGGCGAGGACGCGCGCGAGTTGGTAGCCAATTTTGTCGTGCAGCAAGTGCACCCCGCCGAGCAGGACGCCGCTGGCACCGGCGCAGAGCAAGGTGGTGCGCACCGGGTCCGCGTGGTTGCTGGCAAGCGCGATGGCGACGAAAGCGAGCAGCCACGGCAGGGTGACGGCGAGCTGGCGGGTGCGGCGGTATTGCAGGGCGAGGGAAGTCTGACCGTGGGCCTCGTCGACGGCGTGTTCCCAGACCGAGATGAGCGCGCAGTTGGCGAAACAGAGCAGGCAAAATAAAGTGAGCGGCACGCCGAGCGCGGCGAAGTCGAGGCCGGGTTGGGCGAGGGGAAAGAGGGCCGTGCCGCCGCCGAGGAGCAGCGCGACGCAAAGCTCCTTCGGGGCGCGCCACGGGTGATGCCTATGGAGGAACTGGTGCGAGAGCAGGTAAAGCGCGACCGGTGCGAGGAGCACGAGGCCGGCGCGAAATTCGGCGGCGGTCAGATGAACGAGGGCGACGGTGAGGTCGGCCGTGAGCACAACGAGCCAAAAGGCGGCGAGCGGCCAGCGGTGGCGTTGATAGAAATAGTGGCGCTGCGTCCGGATCTGGTCAGGAGCGAGCCGCCAGCCTTCGATCCACCGGTCGGCGACGTAGGCGAGCCAGACGGAGGCGCCGAGGATGAAGGCGTGGGGCCAGGGCGACGCCTGGCGCGCGGTTTGCTGGAGCAGCCACTGCCAGAGCAGGACGACCGCCGGCGCGTCCAGTGAGAGCATGGTGGGCCACTGCCACCAGTAGGGCTTGCCGGGCACGAAGGTCTTCACGCTGCTACAGTGGTGGCGGACGGCGGACTGGCAACGCGTGGATGCAGGGCGGACAAATTTTGTTTCATGGCTTTAGTGTGTTTGGCGGGTTCGCGACTCTTGTAGGCTAGTGCGCTGCGTATCGTTGCCTTGGACCGGGCCTTCGGGCATGAACCGGGCGCTTCACCCCAACCCCTCCTGCCATTCCCATGTCCCAATCTTCCCGCCGGCTGATCTACAACTATGATGCCTGGGGTGCGTTTGTGCGCGTGCACGAGCCGAAGGATGTGCGGGCGAACGTGGACCTGTTCGAGGGCTCGCAGGTGACGACCGTGATGCTTTCGCCGAGCATGGGCCAGAGCATGGTCTACCCGAGCAAGATCTCGGAGCTTTGCCACTGGCGCGAACAGAACGCAGAGGAGCGGGCGAAGTTTCACCACGAGCTGGGCACGATGTTTGCGTCGGCGTCGGAGCGAATCGCGGCGATGTGGCGACGGGACGGCGTCGATGCGTTCGGGTTACTGGTGCAGAGCGTGGTGGCGAGTGGACGCGAGGCCATCGTTTCGATGCGAATGAACGACGTGCACTGCCTGACAGCGGAGGAGCGGCGCGGGCCTTACACGGATAAATTTTATCGCGATCATCCGGACTGCCGGTTGCAGCAGAGCGGCGGACTCGACTACGCGAAGCCCGAGGTGCGCGCGCACCGGCTGGCGTGCTTTGAGGAACTGCTGCGGAATTATCCGTTCGTGGGGCTGGATTTGGATTTTGCGCGTGGCGCGCCGTATTTTCCGCCGGAGCTGCCGGTGGAAAACCCGGCCGAGGGCACGCATCCGCATCTGTTTCCGCGCGATTATGCGGAGCGCTTTTGTCCGCTCATGACGGAGTTTGTCGGCGAGGTGAAAAAGATGGTGGATCGCGTGAGCCGCGAACTGGGCCGGAAGATCACGCTGAGTGTGCGCGTGACCTCAAGCCTGTCGGGCTGCCGGCGCGTGGGGCTCGACCCGGTCGAGTGGCACCGGCGCGGGTATCTGGATTTTCTCACGGTAGGGCGGTTTCTGCAGATGCATTTTGCGCTGCCAATCGCGGAGTATAAGCGGGCGTTGCGGGGGCTGACGGTTTACAGCACGCTCGAATACATCATCAACGGCGGGGGCGCGCACGGGGTTTACATTTATCCGCGTGACGGCACGGCGGAGGCTTATCGCGGGGCGGCGGCGGCGCACTTTGCGCAGGGGTCGGATGGGATTTATCTGTTTAACATGTATGTGTGCCGCGGCAATGGCGTTGATCCTTCGGGGCGGGACTGGTGTCACACGGAGCCGGTCGAGGTGCTGAAGGAAGTCGGCGATCCCGCGACGCTGGAGGGCACGACCAAGCTTTACCTCGTGGATGCGACCTTCGACCTGTTTGACCTGCGGTATATCGATCCCAAGGCAGCGTTGCCCGCGGTGGCGACGCCGACCGCACCGCTGGCGGTGACGATGATCGTGGCGGAGAAAAACGCGACGGGCCGGCGCTGCACGCTGCGCGTGGTGACGGAAAAACCGGAGCTGGCGGCGGTGATTCGCGTGCAGCTCAACGGGCGCGGCCAAGGTGCGGCGAAGCTGGCGGAGCGGCCGCGGCTGTTTGACGAGCCCTATGACCAGTGGGCGCCGGCGCCGGGACGGTCGTGGGATTTTGCCGTGGACGGGTCGGCGCTGGAATTTGGCGCGAACGAGATTGTGGTCCTGACGTCGGTGCCGATCACGGTGACGAGTGTGGAGCTGGCGGTGACGGGCTAGTAGGCCGGATATTCACACAAGCCGGTTCGTTTCGGGAAATGCTTTCGCTAAACGAAAAATTTTAACCGACTCGCGCAAACCCTCGGTCCAAAATGGATCATCGCTGAACAGTTGGCGCGCTTCATCGTAATTAGCTGCATCGACGATCCATATCCCGCCTACGGGAGTGTCACCGACCTCGTCTCGCAAAGAGCCGGCAACGCGGATCGTGGCAGAGTGCTTTTCGAGGAATGCGAGATGGGCGCTCATTTGCTCTCGGCGAACATGGAGCTTGGTTGGGGCGTCCTGAAAATGGATAACGAAGAGCATGGATTGGAGATGAAGCTCATATGCGGGCTTCGTGTATGTAGCCTTAGCTGAGTTTGCGGCGGAAGAGCTGGATGGACTGACCGAGGGTTTGGTGGGCGAGTTCGGGGTCGTAGCGGTGGCCTTCGTCGCGGAGGAAGGCGTGGGCGGCGTTGAATTCGTGCCACGTGAAATGGGTGTCGGCGGCGGTGAGCGCGGCGTAAACCTTGGCGCGGCCTTCGGCGGGGACGTGCGGGTCCTGGCGGCCCCAGATCATGAGGACTTCGCCTTTGATCTCGGGGATGCGATCGAGGGAGTTGTCGTTCATGCCCTGGCCGAGTGCGCGCTTGTGGATGTCGGTGGCGTAGAAGCAAGCCGCGGCGAGGACATCGGGGTTCATCGCGGCGCGGAAGGCGAGGTGGCCGCCGAGGCAGATGCCGAAGGCGCCGAGTTTGCCGGTGCAGCGCGGGTGCGTGGCGAGATGGTCGAGGACGGCGCGGGTGTCGCTGTCGTAGGCGGCGACGGGTTTGGTGGTCTTGAGGACGTTGCCGCGGTCGGCGCCGGGTTGGTCGTAGGCGAGGACGGTGCCGGCGGGTTCGTATTCGTGGTAGATTTCCGGGACGGCGACGAGAAAGCCATGGCCGGCGAGGAAGGCGGCGGTGCGACGGATGGGGCCGGTGACTTGGAAGATTTCCGAGTAGAGGACGAGGCCGGGATAGCGGCCGGGGGCGGCGGGCTGGAAGAGATGCGTGCGCATCGGGCCGGTGGGCGTGGGGAGATCGAGGAAGGTGGTGTCGGTGAGAGTCATGGGGCGATCAACTGGATGTCATTACTAACCACGAATGGACCCGAATGCACACGAATATCTGACGGAGAAACGCCCTGGTTTTCATTCGTGCGTATTCGGGTCCATTCGTGGTTTCAAAACCGGCCCGGTTGGGTTCATAGTTTTGTGAGCGCATGAAGAACCGGCCAAATATTTTGTGGATTGTGACCACGCAGTGGCGGGGGCAGGCGTGCGGGTATGCAGGGGACGTAAACGCACGGACCCCGATGATTGATGCACTGGCGGCGGAGAGCGTGAATTATGCGCAGGCGGTGACGCCGCATCCGTTCGGGCCATTTGCGCGGGCGGCGTTGCTGACGGGCGTGCGATCGCCGGAGAATGGTGTGAGGGATTATTTTGATGCCCTGCCGGCGGAGTCGCGGACGATTGCGCATGCGATGCGCGAGCGCGGGTATGCGACGGCGTTTTTTGGAAAATGGGGCGTGGGCCAGCGCGATCCGCGGGTGCCATTGGTGGGCGAGGCGGCGGCGAAGGTGATGGTGCCGGAGGGGGCGCGCGGGGGATTTGAGGTGTGGGACGGATTTGAAGGGGGCTTTTTGCTGAACGATCCGTGGCTGCATGGGACGCGGAACGCTGAGCCGGTGCGGGTGCCGGGGTATCAGAGTGACGTGGTGGGAGCGCAAGCGGCGCGTTGGATCGCCCTACTTCGCTCTGCGAGCTTCGAAGGGCGCGGCGGGGGTGATGGCGTGAGTCAGTCACTGGTAAATCGCGGCGGGCCCAGCGGTCCCGCCATGCCTGCGGCTGCGCCGTGGTTTTGCGTGGTGAGTTTGGAGGCGCCGCATCCGCCGTATGATGCGCCGGCGTCAGGCGTGGAGCAGCGGACGGTGGAACTGGCGGCGAATGTGCCGCGGGGCGGAGAGGTGGAAGCGAAAGCGCGGCGCGAGCTGGCGGGTTACTATGCGCACATCGAGGCGACGGATCGGGCGATCGGGCGGTTGGTCGCAGGCGTGGGAAAAGATACGGTGGTGGTCTTCACGAGTGTGCATGGCGACATGCACGGGGCGCACGGGTTTTTTCGCAAAGGGTGGCCGCATGAGGAATCGGTTCGCGTGCCGCTGATTGTCCGGCCTGCGGCCGGACAAGGGACAAGAGGGACAACCAGCCCCGAGGCAGTGTCGCTGGCGGATTTGCCGGCGATGACACTGGCTTGGGCCGAGGGGCGGACGTGGTCTGCGGCTCGATCGGGGGCGGAGATTTCGATGCCGAGCGTCGTGCGTGTGCCGCAGCAATGCGACCGGGTGTGGCGTGGGTGGCGTTCGCGGACGCGCAAGCTCGTCTTGGACGAAGCGGGCGTGCCGTGGCTGTTCTTCGACCTGGAGCGCGATCCGTTGGAGCTGAAGAATCTCGTGGACGATCCGGCGCGGGCGGCGGAGATCGCGGCGCTGGTGCGGGAGCTGAAGTAACGCGCCGGCGGGCTCAGCTGGCGCTGGGCTTGTCGTCGGTCGCGGGCGGCGTGAAGGGGTCGGCGGAGACGGTGTCGTCGGTCGTGAACTGACGGCGGATGGTCTCGATGATCTCGTGAATTTTGACGGGCTTGCTGATGTAGTCGTCCATGCCGGCGGCGAGACATTGCTCGCGGTCGCCCTGCATCGCATTGGCCGTGAGGGCGATGATCTTGGGCTGCTGGTCGGCGGGGAGACGGCGGCGGATCTGGCGGCTGGCTTCGAAGCCATCCATCTCGGGCATCTGCACGTCCATGAGGACGAGGTCGTAGTGGCGCGCCTCAAGCGTGGTGATGGCCTCGAGGCCGTTGCCGACGGCGTCGGCGCGGTAGCCCAGGCGTTCGAGGAAGCGGAGGGCGACCTTCTGGTTGACGGCGTTGTCCTCGACGAGGAGCACGTTGAGCGGGAATTCCTCGGCGAGGAGGCGGCGGTGGCCGAGGCCGGCGTCGGCGCGGCGCTGGCGCGTGGTGGGATCGAAGAGCTGGGTGATGGCCTGGTAAAGCGCCGCGGTCTTGAGCGGTTTGTAGATGGTGGCGAAGGGCCGTCCGTCCTCGGGGGCGGCGGGCGCGTTCTGGCCGAACGGGAGCATGAGCAGGCGCGGGGCCTTGATGCCGAGCAGTTCATCGAGGGCGGAGGCGCCTTCGGTTTCGTCGCCATCGATGATGACCAGCGCGGGCGGTTGCAGGAGCTTGGAGGCGAATTCGCGCGCGACGGTGGCGGTGCGGGTGAAGGCGCAGAGGGCACCCCAGGATTCGAGCAGCGTGCGGAGGTGGGCCTGCGTGGTGGGGTTGTCCTCGACGCAGAGGATGAGGCCGTCCTGCAGGCGTGCGGGGAGCGGGGGCAGGGCGGAATCGGTCTGCAGCGAGGCGGCCTCGGTCTGGATGGTGAAGATGAACGCGGAGCCCTGGCCGACGGTGCTCTCGACGCGGATATCGCCACCCATGAGGGCGCTGAGGCGCTGGGAGATAACGAGACCGAGGCCGGTGCCGCCGTATTTGCGGGTGGTGGAGGAGTCGACCTGCGAGAAGGCCTTGAAGAGACGGTCGAGGCGGTCGGGCGGGATGCCGATGCCGGTGTCGCGCACGGCGAACTCGAGGCGGAGCGGACCGCCCTCCGGGGTGACATCGGCGGCGGCGAGGCGGCGGATCTCGATGGTGATACTGCCGCTCGGCGTGAACTTCACGGCGTTGTTGACGAGATTGACGATGATCTGGCGCAGGCGCGTGACGTCGCCGAGAATCCACGCGGGGACGCCGGGCTCGATGTTGTAGACGAGCTCGATCTTTTTCGCGGAGGCCTGGAGCGCGAAGAGGTCGAAGGCCTCTTCGATACAGAGCGCCAGCTCGAAGGGCATGTGCTCGATCTCCATCTTGCCGGACTCGATCTTGGAGAAGTCGAGGATGTCGTTGATGATGGTGAGCAGGGCCTCGCCGGAGGTGCGGATGGTGTTAACGAAGTCGCGCTGCTCGGCGGTCATGGGCGTCTCCATGAGGAGGCTGGTCATGCCGATGACGCCGTTCATGGGTGTGCGGATCTCGTGCGACATCGAGGCGAGGAAATCGCTCTTGGAGCGTGAGGCGGCGTCGGCCTCGGCCTTGGCGCGGCGGAGCTGGTTCTCGGTCTCGACGCGGACGGTGATGTCGGACTCGATGGCGATGAAGTTGGTGAGCTGGCCGGACTCGTTGAAGATGGGCTGGATCTCGAGATGGAGGTGATACTTGCGGCCGGACTTCGAGTAGTTGACGACGTCGGTGGCGAGGCCCTGGCCGCGGGCCATGGCGGAGCGGATGTGGACGATGGTGCGCGGGTTGGTCTCGGGGCCGACCATGAACTCGAGGGGATTGCGGCCGACGACTTCCTCAAGGGAATACTCCATGACGCGGGTGAAGCTCTCGTTGACCCACTCGATGGTGCCGTCGGGCGAGCCGATGAGCACGGGGTTGTCGGTCTTGGAGGCGACGAGGGAGAGCTTGCGGGCCTCGGCCTGGCTGGCGCGGAGGGCTTGTTCGGCGCCGCGGCGGGCGGTGATGTCCTGCATCGTGCCGATGATGCGGGTGGGCACGCCATTGACGTCGGCGGTGACGGTCTTCGCGCGCGTTGAAATCCAGCGCCATTCGCCGCTGCGGGCGTGCATGCGGTATTCGGGATCAATGAAGGCGGTGGTGCCGGTCAGCTGCGACTCGATGCGGCGGCGGTAGAGCGGGAGGTCCTCGGGATGGATGAGCGATTGCCAGGCCTCGACGGTGGCGGGCATGCGGGCGTGTTCGTAGCCGAGCATGCTCCAGAGGCCGGGGCTGTAGTAGACGTGGTTGGCGGGGACGTTCCACTCGAAGATGCCGATCTGGGTGGAATCGAGGGCGAGGCGGAGACGTTCGTCGGAGACTTTCAGGCGGGCCTCGATGCGGCGGCGCTCTTCGTTCTCGGCCACGAGGCGGCGGTTGGAAAGTTCGGCGGCGCGCTGACCGGCGCGGGCGCTGCGGGCGAGGTGGACGCTGAGGCCGAGGAAGAGCGTGATGCCGAAACCGGCGACGAGCGCGAGTTCGGGGAGGAGGCGGCGGTCGCGCGTGAGGGTGGCCTCGGAGGGCGTGATGCTGAGGCGCAGCCGGCGATCGAGGATGGTGTAGGACTTGTCGAGCGTGAGGTCGTCGCGCCGGCGGGGATCGGTGGCGAAGGACGTGTAGATGGAATCGCTGCCGAGGTTGATGGAGACGTGGTAGTCTTCCGTGAGCTTGAGGCGGCGGGCGACGAGGGTGTGGAAAAATTTCTGGTAAGCGTATTCCGCCGCGACGTAGCCGATGAGCTCATTCTTGTGGAGGATCGGTGCGTAGATCACGATGCCGGTGTGTTCGCCGCCGATCGGGACGGAGCCGGAGACCACGGGCTGGCCGGTTTCGCGGGCGCGGCGGATGGCTTCGCTCCGGTGCTCGTTGAGCGAGTGATCGAAGCCGACGAGGTCCTCGTTGCCGTCCTTCGGCCGGAACCAGCGCGTGCGGAGATTGAGGTGCACCCACGAGACGGAGCGGCAGCCGAGTTCCTGGGCGTCGATCCACTGGGTCTCGGCATCGGCCTCCCAGACCGGTTGCGTGGGCATGAGATCGCCCCACGTGCGCGCGAGGCGCTCGATGGCGGCGGACTGGCGCTCGAGTTCGGAGCTGATCTGGACGGCGAGCGACTCCATCGACGTCTGCGTCTTGGCGCCGAGGTAGGCGAGTTCGCGTTCGCGCAGCCCGATCCATAAAATGGTGGTGAGCGTGAGACAGCCGATGACGGCGGGCATCGGCGACCACGCGGGCGGGCCGCCCTCGACCCGGAGCGTCTCGCGCCACGCGAGCGTGAGCAGGGCGATGCCGAGGATGAGCATGCCGATGGCCATGAGCGGCGCCGTGGCGGTGTAGGAGCCCCACTTGTAAACGGCCTCGAGGCCGGCGGCGTAGCCGAGCAGGGTGGAGAATCCGGCCGAGGCGATGATGGAGCCGACGACGGCCTCGCCGAACAGGCGGGCGCGCGCGGGGGCGTTGATGCCACGCAGGAGGATGGCGATGCTGGCGAGCACGAGGCAGCACGCGGCCATCGCGGAGAGCCGGCCGGGCGTGGCCGTGTCGACGAGCAGGTGATCGCGGACCAGCAGCTCATCGATGTGAAAACTGGTATGGAGCAAGTCCTGCAGCAGGGAGAGCAGGTTGAGCACGCCGGGCAGGAGGGCGAACCAGACGAAACGCTTCCACCCCAGCTCAAGGCCGAGCAGCGCAACGCCCAGGACGAAAAGCGACAGTGCGCCGTTGATCTTAATCGGCGCAAAATTCGCGATCGGCTGCACCAGGCTGTAAATTTGCAGGAACCAGCCGGCCACCGCGGTCCCACCGAGCGCGATCAAGCCACATGCGAGGGTGAGCGAGGCGCGCTCCGACCACGAACGACGTGGCAATGTGCTGAGGGGATCCATTAAGGTGTTCCCCTTAGGGATGGGCGGATTTCAAACGCAGAGCAATAGCGTTTCCGTGAGGACGCGTATTTCCGCACGACGCAGAGGTTTAGCGTCTCAGCACCGCGCCAACCGGCGCGGCACTACTTTGCCGGCACCGGAGGAGCGGGGGGTGGAGATTTGACCGCCGCGGGAAGCTTAACTTCGGGCGTGGTTTCGGTCCCCGGTTTGCCGCTGGACGAAAAAAGCGAACGGAAAAAATTGGTCGGCCCAATCACGAAGGCCCAGGACGGATCATCAAGCTGGCCGCCGAGCTTGACCTCGAGGATCGTGGAGAGCGGCGTCAGCATGGCGCCCATCACGCTCTTGAGGATGAATTTGCTCTCCTGAAACGGATACACGCGCGCGTTGAAATCGAGTTCGCGCCTGGTGAGCAGGTAGGAGCCGTGGGCGTCGATGGCGGCGTTTTGGCCGGTGAGGCTGAGGTTGGGGAAGATGAGCTTGGATTTATCGACCACGAAGTCCGTGCGCAGCGTGTTGAAGCGCAGCGCGGTGAAGTTGAGCAACTCGGAGAGGAGGCCGAGCAGGCGGACTTCGCCGAGGCCCTGCCCGATGAGCTCGGCGCGACCGTGGCCGGTGAAGCTGAAGGGATCGTCAAGCAGGCCTTGGGCGGCGATGCCGAGGTCGAGGCTCACGGTGGCGGTGCGTTCGATGTAGCCGCTGGTGGCGGGGGCGGGTTTGCCGTGACGCTCGGCGGTGAATTTTTCCAGCGTGGTGACCGCCTCGCGCAGATTGGCGCGCTCGACGGCGAGATCAAAGCCGAGCGTGCGGGCGGCCTCGGGGCCGGCGAGGCGGATCAGGCCTTTCGTGACGCCGGCGGCGAAACCGACCTCGAGCGGCGAGACGACGAGCACGTCGTCGTTCAGATCGGCGGTGAAGGAAAGGTTGTGCAGCGGGAATTTATGGAAGGTGAACGCGCCCGTGGTGTGGCCCTCGACGTGGATCTGGCGGTGTTCGCCGCGCGGCGCGGCGGGGCCGTCGATGACGCCGCGCACGGTGAGCGCGGGGGAATTGGCGAAGACAAACGGCTCCATGACCGCGACCAGTTCGGGGCCGACGAGGCCGGTGCCGGTGGCGAGTTCGAGCGTGGAGTTGAAATCAAACTCCATGCGCAGCGGGATGTAGTCCGGGCCGGACATCGTGCGCGTGAACCAGCCTTGGGCCGCCCCGGAACCGCGGGTGACGAAAACCTCCATCGCATCGTAGTAGCCGGGGCGCACAAAAATGCGGGTGATGGCGTGGTCGAGCGGGACGCCGCGGATGGCGGGCTGCACGCAATCGGCAAAGACAAAAATGGTCGTGGCCGGGCCCTGGCCCCACCAGCCGTGGACGTCTACGTTGGCGACGGGAGCGGCGCGGGTGAAATCGAAGTTTTGCCAGAACGCCGGCCACCACTCGCGGAACCAGCCGCCGATGGCGGGTGGGCGCAATTGACCTTCGAGGAGGAAGCGAAACTCCTTCGTCTTGAAATCCTGCTCGAAGCTGCCGCGGGCGAAATTGGTGCCGAGCCGCGTGCTGGCGTCGGTCGCGAGGAAGCGGCGGCCATCGAAGTCGACGTGGCCCTCGAGCGTATCGAGCGTCACATGATAGGCGGTGACGCCGGTGGCGGCGACGCGGCCGGTGACGCCGGTGAACCGCCAGCCCGGATCGAAACCAGCCGTGAGATCAAACGCCACGGGCGCGGCGAAATCCACGAACTGCCGCAGGTCGTGGCCAAGTTTGCGGCCGATGGGCTCGAGCAGCGCGGGCGCAAATTTGCCGATGGCATGCACGCTGGCACTGCGGAGGAGCGGACTGATCTCGCCGGCCAGCGCGACGGGTTCGCCAAGCAGATGGGCGGACACCTCGGCCTTCAGGTTGGGCAGCGGGCCGGGCGTGGCGCGGAGCGTGACATCGGTGGCGGTGAGGCCCTGGCCGGACAGCGAGTGGAAGGAGGTTTCGATACGGCGGAAATCGACGGCGCGCGTGGCGGGATTGATGCGGCCGCGCAAAATGATGCGGGCGCCGCTGGCGTAAAAATCCTGCGGCAGGTGGAGTTCGTCGGCGGTGAGGTCGATGCGGACGTTGTTCGTCACATCGCCGAAGAGCGCCAGACTGGTGTGCGCGCGCAGGCGGGTGGCCTCGACGGGAAACGCGGGATTCAGGTTCAGGCCGTTGGCCAGGACATGGATGGAGACGATGGCGCCCTGGGTTTCGGAAGGCGTGAGGACGAGTTCCAGGCTGGGCGTGTCGAGCACGGCGAGATGGCTGGTGACCTCGAGCAGGCGGCGGCAGATGGCGGGATAATTTTGGGCGAGCAGCTCGGCGAGCGGCAGCGAGTCGTCGGAGCCGGGACGCGCGGGCCCGAGGTGCAGGCCGCCGCGGATGGTCACCGGCAGCGTGGCGATGCGCGCGGTGAGTTGCGGGACGGTGATCTCGTGCGGGCCGGGGATGACGGTGAAGTTGAGATCCTGCACGAGACTCTCGCCGCGGCCGGTGCGCGAAAGCATGGCGGGCACGCGGAGGCTGACGCCCGCGGCCTGCAGCTCGCGCGGCTCAAACGCGCCGACGGCGAGCGACCACGGGTCGAGCGTCACGTAGAGGGACTGCGCGGTGACGACGGGATCGGCGAACGTGGGCAGGGTGAGCTGGACGTTCTCGAGCAGGACGTGGCCGGTGGGATCGAAGCTCGCGCGACCGAAGGAGGCGCGCACGCCCGAGGCGGCGAGCCGCTCTTCCAGGGCGCGCAGCAAAAAGGGCGGGAGGGCCAGCTCGCGCGCGGTGGCGATGTAGAGCTGGAAAACAAGCAGCGCGGCGAGGGCGAGCCACACGGTCCACAGGCAGAAAGACAGCAGGCAGGAGCCGCAGAAGCGGATGCCTTGCCAGCAAAATTTCGGCCAGGATTGCATGGGCGCGGAGCGCGGCGCTCAGGTTTTCGGCGAGGCTGGAGCCGGGGCCGCGACCGCGGGTGCGCCCTCGTTCGCTGAAGCGGCGGGAGTTTCCTTGGCCGCAGGAATCGGCGGGCCGGGGTCTTTCGGGCCGTAGATGAGCTGCCAGAGGACGTCGAGGAGGGGCTGTTCGATTTCGAACACGGCGGCGAATTCGGCGGAGCCGGCGAGTTGCAGGCCGCCACCGACGCGCTCGGTGAGGAAGAGGGTGTAGGTCTCGGTCTGCTGGCCGCTGCCGCCGGGGAGCGCGACGGTGGCGTCGATTTGGTAACGCCAGGTGCGTTCCTCGCCGCCGACGGCGACCTTGTGGGGGAACTGGTCGAGCACGAAGCGCCGGGCGCGGAGCGTGCGGATTTGCGCGGCGAGCGCGCGGAAGGCGGAGTCGGCGGGTTCGTCGGCGGGATTTTTTTCCAAGAGCACGGTCTTGGTGGCGAGGTCCGTGAGCTTGAGCACGACGATCGTGGCGGTGGCGGGGAGTTCGCGCAGGAGACGTTCGCGGTAGGCGAGCGGGGAGACGGTGGTCTCGGCGAGGATGGCGGGATCGACGGCGTAGACGAAGCGCTCGCTGCTGAGGCGGGCGTAGGCCTTGCCGTCGCGCGGGGTGGCGAGGCCGATTTGCAGCTTCAGCGTGGTGCTGGTGTTCTGCGCGGTGGCGAGCGTGAGGGTGATTTCGCGCTCGGGCTGGTTGAAGCCCCAGTTTTCGAGGTCGGCGTCGCTGGGGGCGTCGCTCTGGAATTTTTTGGCGGAGAGCAGTGTGAGCTGTTCCAGGAGACGCTGGACGGCCTTGAGGTCGGCGGTCTGGGTCTGCGGGCCCGACGTGACGTTGCGGTGGACGATCTGCCACGGGGTGTCGCCGCCGGTGGCGCCTTCGAGCCGCTGGAGCGTGAGCTCGGGCTGATTAGGCGTGGCGAGGGCGATGCCGGTGACGGCGGAAGGCTCGAAGTCGAGCAGGCGGGTTTCGCGGAGGTCTTCCTGGGCGTTGCGCAGGATCTTGAGAAGCCCGGCGGGCATCGCGACGGTGAAGATGGCGGACTTGCCCTCCAGCATCGCGTAATACTCGACGTCCGCCTTCGCCGAGCCCGTGGCGGACAGGTCAGGCGGTTGGGCCGCAGATGCCATGGCGGACTCGGGGATGGCGGTGGTGCCGATCTCGGCGCCGAGCAGGAGGGTTTCGCGGCGGTTGTTGCCCTCGAGCGTGATGCGAAGGCCCGGGTTGGTGTTGGGCGCGACCACGCCGGAGGTCTTGGGCACGAAGGAGCGGACGCGCAGACCGGTGAGGGCGTTGAGGGTCAGCTCGGTGGCGGTTTTGTTGGCGCGGGCGATGATGGGGGCCTCGAAGGCCCAGCGGCCGGCTTCGCGGCGGACGCGCACGCGGAGATTGGCGGCGGTCTGGAGATTGAGCGAGCGCACCTCGAAGACGGGGATGGTGAGCACGGTGTCGGCGCGGAGCTCCTCCACGGTGAGCGAGAGGCTGCGGGCGAGGCTGAGGTTGACGACATGAACGCGTTCGCCGTCGGGCGAGAGGACGTAGAGGCGGCTGCTATCCTTGGTTTCGGCGCCGAGACGGAGGGAGACGGGATCGCCGGTAGCGGCGGCGAAGGTAACGGTGAGCCGGGGTTGATCGAGGCCGTAGTCGGCGAGGGACAGGCCATTTTTCGAGAGATCAGCGACCTTGAAGCTCGTTTCGTGTTCGAGAAACTGGAGCTCATTGACGATGCGGCTGACGGCGTGGGGATTGGCGGGCCAGTCGATGGGCTCGGTGAGCGACCACGTATCGCCCTGGCGCGTGAACTTGATGGTAGTGAGGCCGGGACCGGAGATTTGCAGGGAGCGGATATCGGCCGCCTCGGCGCCGAGGACTTTCCGGCGGGCCTCCTGACTGACGCGCTCTGTGCGCCAGACGCGCTCGATCTTGAAAATGAAAAAGAACAGCGCGACGTTGAGGAAGAGCAGGACGAGCGTGACTTTGGTGCGCATGGGAGGAGGGAGCGATAAGCACTAAGCTTTAAGCTGTAAGCTCTGAACAGCTCCAGGGAGAGGAAAGAGAAAGGTGCATGATGGTTTAGCTTATCGCTTCGAGCTAGGATCGGCGGGACCAGTAGACGAAGAGGCCGAGCACGGCGGCGGCGGCGGGCAGCGCGAGGAGGAGACTGTAGCGGAGCTTGGTCAGTTCCCGCTGGTTGAGGGAAAGTTGGAAGCGTTCGATGGGGCGGGCGGGGATGTTGAGCTGGGTGTCGCGCTCGATGGACCAGTTCACGGTGTTGAGGAAGAGCCAGAGGTTGCCCTCGCTGGCGATGCGGTCGTTGGCGACGAGGTCGCCGGAGCCGATGACGACGAGGCGGCCCGTGCGCACGCTGAAGGGGAGGTTGTCACGGACTTGGGTGCGCTCGGAGGCGACCATCACGCTGAGGACGTTGGCGGGAGGAAGCGTGGGGAGGCCCTTGAGATCGATGCCGACATTGTATTCGGGAAGGCGACGGGTGTCGCGGTAGCTGACCTCACCCCACGCGGTGGAGTTGGTGGCGACGAGGGGTGTGACCTGGAGGCCGTTGCCGGTGGAGCGGCCGGGATCGGGGCGGACGCTGCGGCAAGCGCCGAGCCGCAGGACGAGTTTGAAATCGATGAGCGACTGCGTGATGGGGTGCGGCGAGAAGGCGCGGAGGA
Source organism: uncultured Opitutaceae bacterium (assembly GCA_964525935.1). Classification (GTDB taxonomy): domain Bacteria; phylum Verrucomicrobiota; class Verrucomicrobiia; order Opitutales; family Opitutaceae; genus UBA2377. Next base: position 115,728 of record CAZGJZ010000009.1, read on the forward strand.
TGAAGTCGCCGTTGTCGGAGAAACTTTCCGGGTTGGTGTCGTAGAGGACGACGTCGTCGACGAGGATGCCCCAGTCGTAGAAGAGATCGTCGAGGCCGTGCGGGATGCCGGGGGCGAGCATGACGATGAGGCGGCCGGCGCGGGTGGCGAGATACTGGCGGAGGAGTTCCTGCTCGCTGGCATCGTAGCGGCCTTGCGGCGAGCACGCGATGACGAGGGCGGCATCGTCGGGGACTTTGCGCGCGGTGCTGAGCTGGAGAAACTCGACGTCGAAGTTGCGCAGGCGGAGCTGGTCGGAAAGCACGGAGAGACCGCGGGCGGGATCGACGTCGTCGGGGCGGAGTTCGCCGTGGCCGGTGAGGAAGTAGATTTTTTTCTTCCCGGGGCTCGACACGTCGAGGATGGCGGCGGTGAGGGTTTGCTCGCCTTGAAAGGCCTTTTTCTCGCGGTTCTCGAAACGGTAGAGTTCGTCGAGGGTGACGACGCGGCGTTTGTCGCCGCAGATGAAGAGAATGACGTTGGGTTGCTCGATGCCGAGCTGGTCGGCGTCGCGGCGGCGCTGGTAGACGTCGATGTATTCGACGCTGACGCGGCTGTTGGGGCGGCCCTCGGTGGCGTAGGCGTATTCGCGGAGGAGGCCGCTGACATCGCGGTAGGCCTGGGCGGCCTCGGCGTTGTCGGAGTCCTGCGTGAAGGTGGCGACGATGCGGACGGGAAGCTGGAGATTGCGCAGGTAGGAGAGGGTCTCAGGCGAGAGCGAGTAGCGGCGGTGCTGGGTGAGGTCGAAACGCCAGGAGTAATTGAGCGCGAGATAGTTCAACCCGCCGAAGAGCGTGAGGAAAAGCGCGGCCTGCAGCACGAGGTTGATCGTGCGGAGCCAGCGGGCGGTGCGGAAGCTGTCGGGAGCGGGCAAAGCTAGTTGAGAGTTGAGGGCTGAGAGTTAAGAGGAGTGAAGCGCTACGATCAGCTGTGCAGGAGTTTCGCCTCGACGCTGAGGATACTGAAGATCAGGGCGAGGACGGTGCCGCTGAGGTAGAAGAGAAGCTGGCGCGTATCCACGACGCCGCGGGTGAAGTCCTCGTAGTGCTGGATGATCTGCGAGTAATCGACGGCGGCCTTGGCGGCCTGGAGGGCCTCGCGGTTGAGCCACTGGGCATCGCGGAGAAAGGCGAGGCCGAGGATGAGGCTGAAGAGAATCGTGCAGCTGAGGATGCCGGCGACGGCCTGGTTGCGCGAAAGCGAGCTGGCGAAGACGCCGACGGCGACGAAGAGCAGGCCGGAGACGGCGATGAAAAGGTAGCCGCCGATGAGCGGGCCGGAGTCGAGGATGCGCGCGTCGCCGGCGAATTTCTGCAGGATGTAGAAGAAGCCGCCGGTGGAGCCCCAGAGCGCGAGATACATGAGGTAGGCGGCGGCGTATTTGCCGAGCACGACCTCGGCGGTCGTGACGGGGGTGGTGAGAAGCGTCTCGATCGTGCCGAGACGGCGCTCCTCGGCGAGGCACTTCATGGTGAGCATCGGCACCATGAAGAGGACGGGGAACCAGAAGAGTTGGAAAAAGATCTGCGCGGGCGGCGTTTCCTGCGGGGCCTTGCTGTATTGCTCCAGAATGCCCGTGAAGATGAAACCCATGAACACGAGAAACGCAGTCGCGGCAATGTAGGTGCCGGGACTGACGAGCAGCATGCGGATCTCGTGGCTGAGGAGGGTGAAGAAGTGCTTCATGGGGGAAGTGCCAAGTAACAAGGCACAAGTAACAGGGGGTCGTGAATGGTGGTTGGGTTGTTACTTGATCCTTGTTACTTCAAACTTGCCGCGGGCTTGGGCGCGGCGACCACGTCCCAGCTACGGCGGGTGGCGGCGAGGAAAACGTCTTCGAGCGTCGGGTGCGCGCGACTGAGGGCGCGGACACGCAGGCCGCGGGCGGCGAAGGCATGCAGGAGGCTTTCCCCGAGTTCGTCGTCGCGCTGGGTGGTGAGCGCGAAGGTCGTGAAGCCATGGGCGTCGGGCTCGCCCGTGCGGGTGATTTGGAGCGTGGGTTCGATCGTCGTGAGAAGGTCGGGGAGCGTGCTCAGGTCGCCGGCGAGTTCGATTTCGTAGTTGGAGTGGCCGAGCACCTCACGCCGGAGATCGGCGGGCGTGCCCTGGGCAACAACGCGGCCCTGGTTGATGATGAGCACGCGGTCGCAGGTCATCTCGATCTCGGGGAGAATGTGGGAGGAGATGATGACGGTCATGCGGCCGCGCAGGCTGGCGATAAGGTCGCGGACGATGAGAATCTGGTGCGGGTCGAGGCCGATGGTGGGCTCGTCCATGATGATGACCGGCGGTTCGGCGAGGATGGCCTCGGCGATGCCGACGCGCTGGCGGAAGCCCTTGGAGAGCTTGCCGATGATTTTGTGACGGACGCGCTTGAGATCGCAGAGCTCGAGGACCTCGTCGATGCGCGGGCCGAGTTTGCGGCGGGGGATCTCCTTCAGCCGGCCGCGGAAATAGAGGTATTCCGAGACGCGCATGTCGTCGGGCAACGGGTTGTTTTCCGGCATGTAGCCGATGTGCCGCTTGACCTCGTCGGGATGGGACGCGACCGGGACGCCGCAGATGGCGACATGGCCGGAGGTCGCGGGCAGGTAGCCCGTGAGGATGCGCATCGTGGTGGACTTGCCGGCGCCGTTGGGGCCGAGGAAGCCGAGGATCTCGCCGCGCGCGAGGCGGAAGCTGATGTCGTTGACGGCCGTGTTCCCCGCGTAGGTTTTTACGAGGTGGGCAACTTCGATGGCGGGCGTGGCGTCGGACATGCGGTGGTTGAATACCTTAAAGCGAAAGCGCCGGGGCTCAACCTGCTTTCTCAAGGGTGACCTCACCGGCGGTGAAGCGGTGGGCGCGGCCGCGATCGTCGCGGACGATGAGGGAGCCGACATCATCGATGCCACCGGCGATGCCGATGATGCGCCGGTTGCCCTGGAGCACGGCGACGGTCTGGTGGTGGAGGACGTCGTGGTGGTTCCAGCTCTCGGCAAAAGTCTTCAGGTGGTCGCCCTCGATGAAGCGGTTGTAGGCGAGGAAGACGCGGCCGATGAGGGCGGCGGTGAAGCGGTTGAGATCGAGGCGGGTGCCGGTTTGCTGCGCGAGCGAGGTGGCGCGGCGCGCGAGGTCGGCGGGCCAGTGGGTGGGGTTGCCGTTGACGTTGAGCCCGAGGCCGAAAATGAGGTCGCGGATCTGGTCGGAGTCGACGCGGGCCTCGGTCAGCATGCCGCCGGCCTTGCGGCCGTCGAAGAGGAGATCGTTGGGCCACTTGAGGCCGGGCTTGGCGCCGCAGAAATTGGTGATGAGCTCGCAGAGATTGACGCCCATCCAGAGGGTGAACGTGGGCATGCGCTGCGGGGCCAGCCGCGGGCGGAAGGCGAAGCTGACGTAGAGATTGCCGTTGGCCTCGCTGTGCCAGACGCGGCCGAGCCGACCGCGACCGCGGGTCTGCTCGCGGGCGAGGATGACAAACGGCGCGGGGCGGCCGGCGGCGAGCTGGCGGGCGGCCTCGTCGTTGGTGCTGTCGACGGAGTCGAGCACGGTGAGGGGAAACTCGCGGTGCCGCGACTTGAGGTGGGCCTCAATGAGCGTGGCGTGCAGCGAGGGCGGGTGTTGCGCGAGGCGGTAGCCGCGGGATTTGACCGCCTCGAAGACGAAGCCTTGGGTGCGGAGTTTTTCCATATGCTGCCAGACGGCGACACGGCTGATGCCGAGGCGCGCGGCGAGGCCGGCGCCGGACACGAAGCCGGGTTCGTGGGCGAGCATTTCACGGAGAATGACGAGTTCGGGGGGAGACATGCGGGCGATGGAAGCAGCGATGTTGCAACTAGAAGCCAGACTGGCAGGCTGGTGCAAATGTCATTTGAGGAATTTCAAGCGGCGGTGGCGGCGGGGGGTGCAGTCCCGGCGGGATTGAGCGGGGCGCTGCAGGCGCTCTGGCTGGATGCGCGGGGCGAGTGGGACCAGGCGCATGCATGCGTGCAGGATGACGGGTCGCGCGACGGGGCGTGGGTGCATGCTTATCTGCATCGCAAGGAAGGCGACCCGGGCAATGCAGGCTACTGGTATGCGCGCGCGAACCGGCCGGCGGTGGCGGAAGGCGTGGCACTCGCGGACGAGTGGGCGCAAATCGCGCGGGCGTTGCTGCAGCGTTGAAGCGCGGCGAAACCGGCGCTCAACGGTCGCGACCGTTGGCGCGTTCGGAGGCGGAGGGCCACGAGGAGCTGGTGGAGGAATTCACGGCTGAGGAAGGCAGCACGTAGGTATCGTTGAGCAGCTTCTTGTAGTAGCGCTGGGATTCAGGGTCGTTGACGCTGCCGGTGCGGGCGAGGTCGGTGAACTCCGCTTTGCTGGTCAGGCGCTCTTCCTCCCACAACAGGTCGCGGGCGATCCGGTTGTTGCCGCCGGAAAGATTGAGGCCGGCGAAGCGGTGCAGGGCGAAGTTTTGTTTGTCGCGCACGTCCGCCTGGTTGAAGACCGGCGGCTTCTTTTCGCGCACGACATAGTCCGGCAGGCGGATGATGCCATTGCGGGGTTTGTCGCTCTCGCGCAGGTCGGGCAGGTCTTCCTCGGCCTTGGGCTCGACCGGCTTGGGCGGATCGTATTTCGGCATGCCGGCGGCGAGGGCGGCGGCGACTTCGTTGGACACGACGCGGGTGCGTTTCTTGGGCTCGGCCGGGGCGGTGTCGCCTGCGGCGGGCGGAGTGGCGGTCTGCGCCAGGAGCGCCGGAGCGGTCAGGCACAGGAGCGTGAGGACGGAGAAGGCGAGCGGGAAGCGGGCGGAGCGGTCCATGGGATAGATGGAAAGTAGCGGCGGGCGGTGGTTCCGTGCAACCTGCGAAAACTGGGGGTGAAATGGCCGGCGGGGCGACCAGGAGGCCACTCGCTCAGGCTCGCAGTTACGGGGAAGGACGCTACGAAGGTCGTCCCTCCACGGCGCGCACGAAAAACTCAGGCGGCGGCCGGTTCGGCGCGGGGGATGAATTTGCCGAGCACGAGGCCGGCGACGGCGAAGGCGAGCACCGCGTAAAGCAGGCCCATGAGGTGCCAGCCCCACGCGTGATGCCACCAGATGGGGTCGCTGCCGCAGAGGAGGATGCCGCCGAGGAGGCCGACGAAGGCGCTGAAACGCACGGTGCACCAGTAGCAGCGAAAGGCGGCGGTGATGCGGTGGAGGAGGACGTTCAACAGGAGCGCGACGACGAAGTAGTGGAGGTAGCCTTTCGCGAAAACGGCGGGCTCCATCATGTCGTGGCCTTCTTTAACGAACTGCACGACGGCGCTCGGGCCGGTTTTGTAGAGCGCTTCGATGGTCGCGGTGTCCTTGAGGTGCGGGCTTGGGATAATGTAGGTGCCGGTGCTGGGAAACACCGCGGCGAGCGCGGCGCCGGCGGTCTGGTCGTTGTGGGCCGAAGTGATGGCCGTGTAGGGCAAAGGGCTCATCCAGAAGATGGCGCCGAAGACAAACATGGCCAACGCGGCAAGCGCGGGTGCGATCACGTATTTTTTCATGGGGTGGGTTTGGGGAGGCGCGGGAGAACCGCGCGGGTTGGGGCAGACAGCCTGTGACGGGTGCAGCTCAACCGGAAACGCGGGGTGGCTCAACTGCGAAGCGCGGCGACCCAGCTTGGGGCGAATGCTGCATGCCGGTGTGTCGCGGCGGACCCAGCGGTCCCGCCCTGCCTGCTGAAAGACGTGCGCGGCGCTGTCGGATGACTAACCGCGAATCTGACCCGTGCCGGTGACGACGAACTTGTAGCTGCAGAGCTCGCGCAGGCCCATCGGGCCGCGGGCGTGGAGGCGGTCGGTGCTGATGCCGATCTCGGCGCCGAAACCGAATTCGAAGCCGTCGTTGAAGCGCGTGCTCGCGTTCCAGAGCACGACGGCGGAATCGACGGCGGCCTGAAAGCGGCGCGCGGCGGCTTCGTCGCGGGTGATGATGGCGTCGCTGTGGCCGGAACCGTCGCGGTTGATGATCGCGACGGCGGCATCGAGTGAATCGACCACGCGCACGGCGATGATGAGGTCGAGGAATTCGGCGGTGAAGTCCGCCGCGGTGGCGGCGGACAGTTGGGCGTTGAGAGCTGAGGGTTGAGAGCCGGACGCGGCGGCCTGCGCGAGGATGGCGGCGGCGCGGGGATCGCAGCGGAGCTGGACGCCCTTGGTGGCGAGCGCGACGGCGACGCGGGGCAGCAGGGTGTCGGCGACGGCGGCGTGCACGAGAAGTTGCTCGGCGGCGTTGCACACGCCGGTGCGCTGGGTCTTGGCGTTGACGGTGATGCTTTCGGCGAGCGCGGGATCGGCGTCGCGGTCGAGGTAAACGAAGCACACGCCCGTGTAGTGCTTGATGACGGGAATGGTGGAGTTTTCCGCGACGAAACGGATGAGACCCTCGCCGCCGCGGGGGATGATGCAGTGGATGAGCGTGTCGAGCTTGAGCAACGCGGTGAGGGCGGCGCGGTCGGTGGTGGGGATGAGCTGGACGGCGTCGGCGGGCAGGCCGGCGGCTGCGAGCGCCTGCGAAACGAGCGCAGCGAGGGCGGTGTTGGTGTGGAAACACTCCTTGCCGCCGCGGAGGATGCAGGCGTTGCCGCTCTTCAGGCAGAGAATGGCGCAGTCGATGGTGACGTTGGGCCGCGCTTCGTAAATGATGCCGATGACGCCGATGGGGACGCGGCGCTTTTCGATGTGGAGGCCGTTGGGGCGGGTCCATGCCTCGAGGACTTCGCCGGCGGGGTCGGGCAGTGCGGCGACCTGGCGGACGGACTCGGCGAGATCGGCGAGACGCTTGGGCGTGAGCGTGAGACGGTCGATCTGGGCGGCGGCGAGCCCGTTGGCCGCGGCGGCGGCGAGATCCTGGGCGTTGGCGGCGAGGAGGGCGGCGGCGGAGGCGGGCAGGAGGTCGGCGAGCTTGAGGAGCGCGGCGTTTTTCGCGGCGGTCGGCGTGGTGGCAAGCACGAGCGAAGCCGCGCGGGCGCGCTGCGCGATCGAGGTGACAAGCTGGACGAGTTCGGCGGACATTCGGGGAAGAACATCACGCAAAGCGGGCGCGGCGCAAATGGGAAAATCGGGACGGACAACCGAAGCTTTTTGATGGGGAAATCAGGAAAGCAGGAAAAGACCGGGAGAGCGGAGGCCCTTAAAAACTCATTCTCATTCTCCTGATCGTTCTCGTTCTCCTAATCGTTCCCGTTCTCTCGTTTCGGAGGAGAACGATCAGGAGAATGAGAACGAGAACGATTTATAACGCGAAGAGGACGGCCTTGGGGCGGGCGCCGTGGTCGATGGTTTCGAGGCGCGTGACTTGGAGGTGCGTGCCCTGGCTGGCGAAAAGGGTGCGGAGCGCGGCGGTGTCGTCGTGATCTTCCGTCACGAGCTGGCCGGCGCGGCGGTAGGTCACGCGGTAGGCGGTTTCACGGCCTTCGAGGGGACGGATGGGGTCGGCGGCGGGGCGGGCGGGTTTGCGCTTGGCGGGGCGGGCGTCGGAGGGGAGGGCGGGACGCGTGAGCGGATAAGGTTCGCCGAGAAGCGCGGACGCGGCGTTTTCCAATTCGTGGATGCGCACGAAGAGAGCCTCCCGCTCGAGGAGGAGGGTGTTGATCTGGATTTGTTGATCAGCGCGCATCAATCAGGTCAGAGGTCGGTAATTTTTAACCACGAAATACACTAAAGACACGAAAGAGGACGGGATCGGAGGTGGCCCACGGAATACACGGAATACACGGAAGAGATCGGAGTTAGGCTTTGGCCGGGGTTTCGTCGTCGGAGTCGTCGTCGCTTTCGTCGGCTGTCGTGGTCGCGGAGGATTTCTTGGCGGGCTTTTGGTCGTAGCCGGCGACGGGGAGCGGGGGTGTTGGGAAAGGATAGATGCCCGCTTCGCCGACGACGGTGGCGACCTGCGTCTCGAGCGCGGCGATCTTTTCGTAGGCGGCCTGGCGCTCGGCGAGGAGGGCGTCGATTTTGACGCGGGCGTCGAGCGCCTGGCGGATCACGTCGGCTTCGGCGCCGAGCACGATGTCGCGGAAGGTGAGGGTGGTGGGTTTTTTGGCCATGTCGGTTGGATGCGTTTAAAAATTACTGCCAGAAGAGGCGTTTGAGTTGGGTGAGCTTAGTTGAAAGTTGAGAGTTGAGCGTTGAGAGATCGGACCGTGCGGCGCGCGATGATGCGGCGGCGGTGGCGGGATGGGGCGATGGCTCGGAAGAAACGGAATGGCGGACCGGCGGGTGGGCGGGCTCGCGGGCGGAGGATTTGGGGGCCTGGGCACGGGCGGTGCGTTGCGCGAGAGCGGCGGCGGCGACTTCGGGGGAGGAATCGCGGGAAAGGGTTTCGAGGAGATCGTCGGCGCTGTTGGGATGGCGGAGCGTCGCAAGGCGGACGGCGGCGGCGGGGTCGCGCGAGAAATCGTAGAGATCGGCGCGGCGCCAGGGATGGCTGGCGACGGCGAGGGCGCGAATGGTGGGAAGCGCGTCGGCGGTGAGGCGGCGGGCGAGCGCGGGGTCGGCGAGCGTGGCGGGTTTTTGCTGGATGGCCCAGTGCCGGAGAAAGTCGGGGCTGTGCTCGAGGAGAAACGGAATCAGCTCGGCGTAAAGATCGTCGCGGTAGGCGAGCGCGGTGAGAACGGACGGATGGCGCGTCGCGGCGAGGTTCTGGATTTGATCGGGCGTGAGCGTGGGATTGGTCGCGAGCGCGGCGCAGATGGCGGGGTCGGCGAGGGAGATGAAGTAGTCGGCGATGTCGGGATCGAGCGACGGGTTGGCGGCGAGGATGAGGTGCGTCGCGGGATTTTCGGTTTGGGCGAGCTGGCGCTGGAGCGGGGACGGGAGCGCGGGGCGGCCGGCGACCCAGGCGTGTTCGGTGGCGTCGCCGATGGTGATGAAATGAAGGAGCGCGACGGCGTCGGGCTTGGCGAGTTCGCGGGCGGCGCGGCGGACCGTGGCGTGGGAAGAAAGCTGGAGGAGCGCGACAACGGCGGGCGGAAGATCGGCGCGGGTGGCGAGGGCGAGCTGGATGTCTTCCTCGTCGGAGGCGGCCCAGCCGAGGAGGAGGGCTTCATCGGCGGGCGCGGCGGCGAGGGTGCGGGCGCGCACGACGGTGCTGGCGTCGGCGGCGAGGATCAGGGCGACCTGCGACGGGAGCGCGGGCTGGGCGGCGAGACGGAGGCGGACGCCGGGGTTGGCGTCGATGGCGAGTGTCGCGTGGTGCGGGAGACGGAGGGAGGCGTTGGTGGCGACGGAGCGGCGGACGTTGGCGTCGGCGTCTTGCGCGAGGTTGAGGAGTTCGCGCGCGGCGAGCTGCGGATGGGTGGCGACGTGGGCGCGGACCTCGGGGTTTTCGTGCACGGCGAACTCGGAGAGGAGATGCGGCGGCGTGCGGGGATTGGTCGCGAGGTAAGGAAAAACCTCGGGGTCCTGCGCGGTGCGCGCGAGGCTTTCGAGGAGATGGCTCGGCGAGAGCGGGTAGGCGGCGACGAATTGCTGCGCGACGGTGGGCTCCTGAAGTTCGGCGAGTTCCTGGAGGAGACGTGAGGAGAGCGGTGGCTTGCGCAGGGCGATGGCGGTGCGGCGCACGCCGTCGCGATGGAGGCGTTCGAGGAGATCGGCGGTGGACGTGGGAGCTGGAGCGGGAGCGGACAAGAGAGCGGAGGAAGATTATTTTTTAACCACGGATTACACGGATGGGCACGGATACGGAGTTGGAACCACGAAATACACTAAAGACACGAAAAAGGATTTTGAAGCGGAGGCGGATACGGATTCGGGAGATGGAATCAGTGTGGTTAGTGGTGAAAAGAGAATGGGTGTTACTCGAATTTCAGGTCGCCGGGCTGGACGTAGATTTCGCGGGGGTTGTTGCCGACCTGCGGGCCGATGTAGCGGCGCTGCTCCATTTCCTCCATCAGGCTCGCGGCGCGATTGTAGCCGATTTTCAGGCGGCGCTGGAGGTAGCTCGTGCTGGCGCGGCCGTTGGCGGCGATGGCTTCGAGGGCTTCCTTGATCATCGGATCGGCGCCGAGGTTCAGCGTGGGATCGTCGGTCGCGGCGCCGGGGGCGTCCTCGGCGCGGAGCTCGACGCGGTAGCGCGGGGCGAGCTGGGATTTGAGCGATGAAACGATGGACTCGATCTCGGCATCGTCGACGTAGGGAGCCTGGAGGCGTTGGAGGCGGCCGAGGCCGGGCGGGCTGAAGAGCATGTCGCCGCGGCCCTGGAGCGCTTCGGCGCCCTTGCCATCGAGGACGGTGCGGGAGTCGATTTGCGAGGCGACCTGGAAGGCGATGCGCGTCGGGTAGTTCGCCTTGATGACGCCGGTGATGACGTTGACCGAGGGGCGCTGCGTCGCGAGGACGGTGTGGATGCCGACGGCGCGGGACATTTGCGCGAGGCGGGCGATGGGGGCCTCGACCTCGGCGGAGGCGGTCATCATGAGGTCGGCGAGTTCGTCGATGATCAGGACGATGTAGGGGAGTTTCGGAAAACCCTCGGCGACGGCCTTGGCGTTGTAGCCGGCGAGATTGCGGACGGATTTCTCGGCGAGCGTGGCGTAGCGGCGCTCCATCTCGCGGGTGAGCCACTTGAGGGCTTGGACGGCCTGCTTGGGCTCGGTGACGACCGGGTGGATGAGGTGCGGCAGGTCGCGGTAGATGGCGAACTCGACGATCTTGGGGTCGATGAGGACGAGTTCGAGTTCGTCGGGCCGGAAGCGGTAGATCAGCGAGAGGATGAGATTGCTGATGCAGACGGATTTGCCGGCACCGGTCGCGCCGGCGATGAGGGCGTGCGGGGCCTTGGCGAGATCGAGGAGAATGTGGCGGCCGGTGATATCGACGCCGAGGACGAGCGGGAGTTCGGCGGTGGTGTCGCGCCAGGCGTCGGACTCGAAGCTCGCGCGCAGGGCGAGCGGGGCGGAGTGGCGGTTGGGGATCTCGACGCCGACGAAGCTCTCACCGGGAATGGGTGCCTGGATACGGACCGCGTTGGCGGAGAGGGCGAGGGCGAGGTTTTTCTCGAGGGCGACGATGGATTCGACGCGGACGCCGAAACCGGGTTTGACGCGGAACTGGGTGACGCGCGGGCCGACGACGGAATCGTGGACGAAGGCGTCGATGGTGAAGCTGTCGAGCGTGTCCTGCAGGATGCGTTTGTTGGTGGCGAGTTCCTCGGGCGTGCTGAAAGGCTGCGCGTTAACGGGCGCAGGGCGGAGGAGGTCGAGGGTCGGGAGTGTGTAGCTGGCGAGATCGGTGGGGGTGAACGCCGGTGCCGGAGTGGAGAGTTGCGGGCTGGGAGTTGAGAGAGTTGGAACTGGCGGGGTCTGGGTTTTGGGGTCCGGGGTCTCGGGCGCGGCGAGGTCGGCGGTGCGGTCCTGGATGGTTTGGCGGACGGTCGCGAGGTGATCGAGGGCGTCGTCGAGCTGGTCGCGGTGGCGGGCCTGGAGCGTGAGGCGCTCTTCAAGGCGGGCGGCGAGTTGCTCGCGCCATTGGGCGAGCTGGGCTTCGTCGGTGGCGAGGCGCTCCGGGGCGGCTGCCGCGGGCGTGGCGGGAGCGGGACGGGAGGCGGTGGTGCGGGCCGACATGAGTGGGGGGACTGGTGATAGCGGGAAGCGAGTAAAGGTGGCGGGTTATGGGGCGTGGGTTTTGCGCTGCAAGCGCGGAGGTGGAATTTTTTTATTTTCGAGCGGAGTTTTTTAACCACGGATGACACGGATGGCACGGATACGGAGATGACCGACGGAACACGCGGAAGGATTTTGGCCACGGAGACGCGGAGACACGGAGACGGAGATGGCACCGCAGAGACGGGAACGACGCAGAGAGCGACGTTCGCGAGGTCGTTCTTCCGGGGATCGTTTCCGGAGGAGAACGATTAGGAGAACGAGAATGAGAACGAGGGAGTAAGGCGGGCGCGGCAAGCGGCGCCCCTACGTTTGGCGGGAACTCAGTCGAACAGGCGGCCTTGGTTGAAGCGCCAGATCGCGAGGGTCATCACGATGGCGGTGATGCCGCCGAGGATGCCGAGGACGGGGAGAAGCTGCACGAAGCTGTGACCCGCCCACAGGACGGAGCTGAAGCCCTCCATCGACCAGTAAACCAGGGTGAGCTTGCTGAAGCCTTGGATGAAGACGGGCATGAGCGTGATCGGGAACCACGCGCCACCGAGGGCGCTCATGAGCATGATGAGGAAAGTTGCGAGACCGCTGGCCGCCTCGGCGTTGGGCGAGATGGCGGCGAGCAGCATGCCGAAACTCGTGCAGGCGGCGGCGGCGAAGGTGCAAACCAGGAGGAGGAGCGGGAGGTGCGGGAGGACTTCGATGCCGAAAAGGATGCTGCCGGCCATGAAGAGCACCGTGAGCTGCACGAGACCGAGGGTCACGCCGTAGAGGAATTTGCTCCACAGGATGTGGGCGCGGGTGACGGGCGCGGCGAGGAGGCGTTGAAAGAGGCCGGCGTCGCGTTCGCGGAAGAGGCTCGTCGCTGAGGCGCTGAGGGCAAAGAGGAGAAACTGAATCGCCCAGCCACCGACGATGCGCGTGGCGCCGGGGCTTTTTACGGTGGCGCCGACGACTTGCTCGGCATCGATGCGGATGATCGAACTGAGGGCGGAGGCCGAATTGTCGGTTTTCGATTCAGGATTTTCGATGGCTGGAGTCACGGAGGGGTCGGGGGTGGTGGTTTCGGTGTCGAGGCGGCGCAGGCCGAAATCGCCGGCTTCGATGTCGCGTTGGATTTTGGCTTTGTCGCCACCGAAGGAGTCGGCGACGGCGCTGGCGATGCGGTCGTTGAAGGCCTTCATCTCCGGGGCGCCGATGGCTGCGCGGGCGCTGGCCTGGAGCGACTGGCCGAGGAGCTGGGGGACGTTGGTGAAGATGGTTTTTTGGAGGATGCCGTTGACGGTCTGGGTCTCGATGTCGTTGCGCGGGTTGGAGAGGATCTTGAAGTGGAGGCCGAATTTTTCGGCGCTCACGACGTCGGCGGGGATGACGAGGGCGAAGCGGAAATCCGGGTCGGTCTCCTCCATGAGCGGCCGGAGGTCGGCCTCGGTGAGCGGGCGCCTGGTTTTGTCGGCGGCGGTGAACTCGGTGATGACGCGGAAGCTTTTTTCGGTGCGCAGGGCGTCGACGAGTTTTTGCGCGGCGGGGTTGGGGCTGGCGTTGACGACGGCGAGGGGAATGCCGCGCGGGCCCGGGTCGCTCTTGTTGACGCCGAAGATGATGCCGAAGAGCCAGATCATCGCGAAGGGGATGACGAAGGTGAGCGAGACCGCCGCCTTGTTGCGGAAGAAGTTGGTGAAATCCTTGCGAAGGAGAACGAGGACGGGGTGCATCGGAAGTTGAAGGGTGAAAGCGGAAAGACGGGGCTGGCTATTCGCGGAGGGTGCGACCGGTGAGGTGGAGGAAGAGCGCTTCGAGGGTGGGCCGCTGGCTGGTGAAGAGCCGGGCGGAGAGGGCGTGCGCCTCGGCGCGGGTGAAGAAGATGGAGAGCTTGCACTCGGGGCGCGGCCGGAAGCGGTAAATGCCCTCGACGGTGGCGAGTTCGCCCCAGGCCGAGAGCTCGGCGGCGAAGGGCGCGGTGGCGGGCGTGGCGGGAAAGCGGATTTCCTCCTCGAAGGGGAGGCGGGTGAGGAGTTCGTCGAGGGTGCCGAGGGCGTGGAGCTTGCCGTGGTCGATGATGCCGATGCGCGAGCAGAGCCGCGTGGCCTCCTCCATGTAGTGCGTGGAGTAGATGATGGTGAGGCCCTCGCGGTTGAGCTGCTCGAGGTATTCGAAGATGGCGTTGCGGGACTGCGGATCGACGCCGACGGTGGGTTCGTCGCAGAGGAGGAGCTTGGGGCGGTGGAGGAGGGCGGCGACGAGGTTGAGGCGGCGCTGCATGCCGCCGGAATAATTCTTAACGGGCTCGCGACGGCGGTCGGCGAGTTGCACGGCGGTGAGCGCGGCGCCGATGCGGTCGCGCAGGTCGGAGCCGCTCAGCCCGTAGAGTTCGCCGAAGATGCGGAGATTTTGGTCGGCGTTGAGTTCGGGGTAGAGCGCGAGGTGCTGGGGCACGAGGCCGAGATCGAGGCGCGTGGCGGCGTTGGCGGCGGTGAGCGGCTGGCCGTTGAGCGTGAGCGTGCCGGCATCGGGCGCGCGCAGGCCGGCGATGAGCGACATGAGCGTGGACTTGCCGGCGCCATTGGGGCCGAGGAGGCCGAAGAATTCGCCGCGAGTGAGCTCGAGGGAGACGTGGTCGAGCGCGGTGAGGGTGCCGAAGCGTTTAGTGACGGAGCGGAGGGCTAGCATGGGGGGAGGTGGTGGGAGGGAAAAATAGAATTAAGAATGAAGCGGGGTAAAGAGAGGGTTCGCGGGAGGATTTGTTGGCCGCGGAGACGCAGAGACGCGGAGAGGGTGGTGAAGCAGGAACCTTGCGGGACGGTAAAGGTTACGGAATGGAAACGGGGCGGCTGAGAGTTAGCTGGTGCCGCCGAGGATGGATTGGAGGGCGGCGACGTGGCTGGTGAAGGCGGTGCGGCCCTTGGCGGTGGCGGCGACGAAGGTCTTCGGGCGGCGGGCGACGAAGGTCTTTTCGACCGCGATGTAGGCGGCGGCCTCGAGGGTGAGGAGGTGGGCGCCGAGATTGCCGTCGGTGAGGCCGAGCTTTTCCTTGAGGAAACTGAAGTCCACCTGCTCGCGCGGCTTCAGGTTGCACAGGGCCGCCATGATCTGGAGGCGGACCGGCTGGTGGATGGTGGCGTCGAGTTCGGGCATGTTTTTTGGGGATTAACGCCAGAAGTAGCGGACATAAAAGCCGCCGAGGATGAGCGACCCGCCGCCGAAGACGGCGACCCAGATCCAGAAAATCGGGAGGAAAAAGAAGAAGCCGACGAGGAGGAGAACGGCGAGGATGAGGCCGAGCCAAGCGAGGTAGGAATCGAACCAGATGCCGGCGATGATGTAGGCTTGGGCGCAGATGAGACTGAAGTAGGTGAACAGTTGCTCGCTGGTGGCGGCCGGACGCAATATGAGCAGCCAGATGAAACCGAAGGCAATCAGGCTGAAGAGCAGAGCGAGGAAGCGACGGTCCGTGGGCGCCCGGACCTGGCTGGATTGCAGCCAACCGATGAGAAACGAGACCAGGCCGCCGCCCAGGTAGAGCCACGGCCAGAAGCGTCGTATGACAGTTGGTCCGCCGAACTGCACAGACATGGCCATGGCGATCCAGACGAGGCCCCAGAGCCAGAGATGGAAATGACCATGGTGGGCGCGGAAGGCGTGGCGCGAGGCGGCGCGGCTGCGGTCGATGGCCGCGAGGGCAGCGGCGGCTTCTTCTTTGGTGAGGTGCATGGCAGATTACTCTGTAGTATAGAGTAATCTGTCAATGCTGATTTTTTGAGCCAATGCATTCTCCGCTCGCCCAGCGATGGTCGATGCCTACCCTTTGGCGGAATCTATGAAAGCGGCGGTCTTATTTCTGGGACTATGGTTGATTGTAGGTTGTGCATCTCAACAATCGTATGTGCAGCTCCCCGAGGAATACACCAAGCTAGCAGCAGGTCCGGGAGAATCCTATTTGATCTATGCGGTGCAGGCGTTCGGTGAACCGGGGGCTCGGCGCTTTGACTTCAATGAACAAGGTGGAGTGGTAAGGGTGGCGATTCATCGGATTTACAAGAACGGGCCGCGGCCGGTTGTTCATCGATCCGGTGAGGAAGCGCTACAGCTACGGACGATTTTCAGGGAATTCGACTGGAATGCCGTGGAACCCAAGGAAGAAGTTACGGCACTCTACCCGGATGATTTGATGATAATTTTTAAGGCAAGGACTGCTCATGCGTATCGCGAAGCTCATGGAGGCATGGCGGAGTGTAAGGCATTAGATGCGTTGTTTCGCGCAGTGATGAAAGATTCGGAGTAGTCGCACAGCTAAGGTTGTCTGGCGTGAAGAAATGAGGCGAGGTGCCGACGAGATGAAGAAGAATAGTTTTCGCCGTGATTTTGGATGGAGGAGTTTTAAGGTGCGCGGCGTGAATACCCCTTCAGTTGCTGCCCCCTCGACTTATCTCGCTGAGTTTGCCCGGCTGGCGCGGGTGGACTGGCCGCAGAATCGGACGCTGAATGTCGTCTGCCACGGGCACAGTGTGCCGTCGGGTTATTTTCTGACGCCGGAGATCAGCACGCATGAGTCGTATCCGCATCTGCTGCATGTGGCGCTGGCGAAAAAGTATTCGCACGCGGTGATCAATGTGATCGTGACGGCGATCGGTGGTGAAACGGCGGAGAAAGGGGCGGTGCGTTTCGCGGCGGACGTGCTGCCGCACCGGCCGGATGTGATCACGATTGATTATGCGCTTAATGACCGGGGTGACGGGTTGGAGCGGGCGCGGCGCGCGTGGTCGACGATGATCGCACAGGCGCAGGCGGCGAAAATCCCGGTGCTTTTGCTCACGCCGACGCCGGACCAGGCGGCGTCATTGACGGATCCGGCCGAGATTCTCGTGCAGCATGCGGCGCAGGTGCGCGCGCTGGCGGCGGAGTTTGGCGTGGGGCTGGTGGACAGTTATGCGCTGTTCGGGCGGCAGGTGGCGGGCGGGACGAAGCTCGCGGACCTGATGTCGTCGGGGAATCATCCGAACCGCGCGGGGCATGCGCTCGTGGCGGCGGAAGTGATGAAGTGGTTTCCGTGACGAGGGAGATGAGGAGTTGGCCACGGAGGCGCGGAGACACGGAGCGGACTTTGGCGACGGAAGATTGACCACGGATCACACGGATTTCACGGATGCTTTCCGTATCCCTGTGATGCGTGGTCGACAGCTAGGCTGGGCGACGAAAATTGCCCCGGCGATATACACGCGAGGGTCGATTGGCTCTGCGTCTCCGTGCCTCCGTGGCCAATCAAGGATGGCCGTTACTTTTTTAGCAGGGCGGCGGACTGGGCTTTGACGCGGGGCCAGTGGACGTCGGGGATGGCGGCGCCCAAGTGCTGCACGGTCTCGGAGCCGAGGAGGGAGCCGATGGCGCCGGCGGCGGGAACACTCGCGCCGCGGAGGTGGCCGTAAAGAAAACCGGCGGCCCAGGAATCGCCGGCACCGGTGGTGTCGACGACACGCGCGGCGGGGATGGGGGCGATGCGGTGGAGTTCGCGGCCTTGGGCGAGCCAGGCGCCGTCCTTGCCCATTTTCACGGCGGCGATACCGCCGAACTGGGCGAGTTCGCGGGCGAAGTTTTCGTAGGCGTCCTGGCGTTGGAAGAGCGCGCCGGCTTCGTCCTCGTTGGCGAAGATGATGTCCAAGCCGGTGCGGAGTTGGGCGAAGATCCAGTCGCGGGCGACGTTGACGACCTCGAAGGAGGCGAGGTCGATGCTGAGCGTGCAGCCGGCGGCGCGGGCGGTGGTAACGACTTTCTCGGCGAGGGCGGGGTTGAAAAGGAGGTAGCCCTCGATGTGGGCGTGGCGGGCGCCGGCGAAATCGGCGGCGGTGACCTCGTCGGGGTGGAGCGTCATCGCGGCGCCGAGATGGGTGCGCATGGTGCGCTGGCCGTCGGGGGTGACGAGGGAGAGGCAGCGGCCGTTGGGGAGGGTGGCGCGCTTGAAGCGGGTGCCGTCGCCACCGGTGGCGGTGAAATTGGAATGATAGGATTCGGCGGTGGGATCGCCGCCGATCTTGCCGAGATAGGTCGTGCGCAGGCCGAGGCGCTGGGCGCCGAGCGTGGTGTTGGCGGCGGAACCGCCGGGCTGGATGGCGACGTTGTCACCGATCTTGGCGATGAGGGTGGCGATATCGGCATCGTCGACGAGGACCATGCCGCCCTTGTCGCCGGCAACGTGCTGGCGGAGGAAGTTGTCATCGACGTGCGCGAGCAGGTCCATGATGGGGTTGCCGACACCGATGAGTTCAAAAGCAGGAGAAGAAGCCATGAGGAGGAGATTTTTAACCACGAATGGACCCGAATAGGCACGAATGAAATGTCGGATGGAGCGGTGATTTCAGAGAGTCGTGTTCATGGGTGTGCATGCGTGGTTTCAGGAAGAGGGAATTGCCTTAGGAGGTGACGTTGATGCTGGTGGCGAGGATGGGTTCATCATCGACCTCGATGAGGATCGAGTAGTCGCCGGGCTGGGGGAAGCTGAGGTTGCGGATTTCGTTGATGAGATTGAGACGGTGGATGGGGCCGGGGGAATCGAAGGGGCGGTCGAGCAGGGGTTTCAGGTTGGTCGGGTCGAGGCCCAGCGAGATGCGCATGCGGTGGGAGCCGGCGGAGCAATCGGCGAGCGTGAGAAACCAGACCATGAACGGGTGCGTGACGGGAAAACGCTGGGCGCGGATGTTGGAAAATACGCCGAGAATGGTGTGCTTGCCGGTGGCGGGATCGATGTGGACCCCGTCGCACATGAGCCAGGCGAGCAGTTGGGCTTTGGATTGCATGCGGGGAAGTGGGGCGGCGGCGGCGGGACGGGGCAAATCATTTTGCTTGGAGCGGCCGTGGCGTGGCGGCTTAAACAGGCGGAGCATGGACGCACTGCCGCCTTTTTTTGATTCGCTTGCGGAATACCCGCGCTGGTTCGTGGTGGCCTGCGTGACGGTGGTGGCGGCGCTGGGGATCTGGCTGCTGATCAAGGTGGTGAAGATGACGCTCTATATCCTGCTGGTGGCGGTGATCGTGGGCGGGCTCGCGATGGTGGGGTGGTTGTTGATGAATTAGCCGGCGGGTGAGGCGATTTGGGGACTTTTTCTTGTCTCTGTGAAACCGCCCCGCTTAACCCTTACCGATGAAATACATTTTCGTGACGGGCGGAGTGGTTTCGTCGCTGGGCAAGGGCCTGACCGCGGCGTCCTTGGGCGCGCTTTTGGAGATGCGCGGCCTGACCGTTCGCATCCAGAAATTCGATCCCTACCTCAACGTCGATCCCGGCACGATGAGCCCGTTCCAACACGGCGAAGTCTACGTGCTCGAGGATGGGGCGGAGACCGACCTCGACCTCGGCCACTACGAGCGCTTCACGAGCGGCAAGCTCTCGCGGCTCAACTCACTCTCGTCGGGTCAGGTTTATGAGAACGTGATCCAGAAGGAGCGGCGCGGCGACTATCTCGGCAAGACGGTGCAGGTGATCCCGCACGTCACCAACGAAATCAAGGAACGCATCTACGCCGGCGGCAAGGACGCGGACATCCTGATCACCGAGATTGGCGGCACGACCGGCGACATCGAGGGGCTGCCGTTTCTCGAGGCGATGCGCCAGTTCGCGCTCGAAGTCGGGCCGAAGGACGTGGCGTTCATCCACGTGACGCTGGTGCCGTTCCTTGCGGCGGCCGGCGAACTCAAGACGAAGCCCACGCAGCAGTCGGTCGCGAAGCTGCGCGAGATCGGCATCCAGCCCGACATCCTCGTGTGCCGCACGGACCATCCGCTCGATGCGAGCCTGCGCGACAAGCTCTCGATGTTCTGCAACGTGCCGGTGAAAGCCGTCATCGAGTGCCGCGACGTGGACCACTCCATTTACCAACTGCCGCTCGCGTTGCAGGCGGAAGGCATGGACCAGCTCGTGCTCGATCTCTTCGACCTGAAGAACCCGCCGCCGGAGAAAAATATCTGGGACCAGATCGTGGGGCGCCTCCTCAACCCGGCGCACGAGGTGACGATCGGCGTCGTGGGCAAATACATCGAGCTGCAGGACGCCTATAAATCCGTTTACGAATCCATCACGCACGCCGGCATCGCGAACAACTGCCGCGTGAACACCGTGCGCATCGACGCCGAGGACCTGGAGAAAAAGGGCGGGCTGGCGGTGTTGAAGAAACTCGACGGCATCCTTGTCCCCGGCGGTTTCGGCGACCGCGGCACCGAGGGCAAGATCGCGGCGGCGCGTTATGCGCGCGAAAACAACATTCCCTACTACGGCCTCTGCCTCGGCCTGCAGATCGCGGTGATCGAGTTTGCCCGCAACGTGCTCCACTTGAAGGGCGCGAACAGCACCGAGTTTGACCAGCAGGCGACGCATCCCGTCATCAACATGATGGAGGAGCAGAAGAAGATCATCGACAAGGGCGCGACCATGCGGCTCGGCAGCTACGAGTGCGCACTCACGCCGGGCACGCACGCGCACAAGGCCTACAAGGCGGACAGCGTGCGCGAACGGCACCGCCATCGCTTCGAGGTGAACAACGCCTACGTCGGCCAGCTCCAGCGCGCCGGCCTCGTGGTGAGCGGCATCAATCCGCGGCGCAACCTGGTCGAGATCATCGAGCTCAAGGGCCATCCGTGGTTCCTTGCGGTGCAGTTTCACCCGGAGTTCCAGTCGAAGCCGAACCGGGCGCATCCGCTGTTTGCGGCGTTCATCGGCGCGACGTTGAAGAACAAGCGCGGCGGGACGAAGGTGAAGCCGGCCAAGGCGACCAAAACGGCGAAGAAAAAATAATCCCATGCTCCACGACCCCACCCGTCTCCTCGTTATCGCCGGACCGTGTTCGCTCGAAGGCGAGAAGGTGTGCCGGGCGGTGGCGGAGCAGCTCAGTGCGCTGCGGAAGATTTTCCCGGAGCTGAACCTCGTGTTCAAGGGATCGTTCGACAAGGCCAACCGCA
This sequence comes from uncultured Opitutaceae bacterium, assembly GCA_964525935.1. GTDB lineage: Bacteria > Verrucomicrobiota > Verrucomicrobiia > Opitutales > Opitutaceae > UBA2377. The sequence continues at coordinate 136,298 of CAZGJZ010000009.1, forward strand.
CCTCGGCGGCGGGTCCGCGCGGCACCGGCATGAAGGCGGGGCTCAAGCTGCTCGCGCTGATGAAGCGCGACTACGATTTCCCCGTGCTGACGGATGTGCACGAGCGCGAACAGATGAAGGAAGTCGCGGCCGTGTGCGACGTGATCCAGATCCCGGCGTTTCTGAGCCGGCAGACCGACCTGCTCCTCGCCGCGGCGAAGACGGGCCGCATCGTGAACGTGAAGAAGGGCCAGTTTCTCTCGCCGCAGGAGATGGTGCACGTCACCGGCAAGCTCCGCGAAGGCAAGGCGAAGGAGATCTGGCAGACGGAGCGCGGCACGACCTTTGGTTACAACAACCTCGTCGTGGACATGCGTTCGTTTGCGATCATGAAGCAGAACGGATTTCCGACCGTGTTTGACGCGACGCACAGCGTGCAACTGCCGGGCGCGGCGGGCGGCAAGAGCGGCGGACAGCGCGAATTTGTGCCGCCGCTGGCGAAGGCCGCGCTCGCGGCGGGTGCGGACGGACTTTTCATCGAAACGCATCCGAACCCGGAGAAGGCGATCTCGGACGGGCCGAACATGATTCCGCTGCGCGAGTTGCCGGCGCTGCTGGAGAGCTGCCTGGCGGTTTGGAAAACACAGCGGCGGTGAGCCTTGGTTGAGGCGGGTTAACCGCCAGGAACGCGAAAAGCGCCAAGGATGGAGTTGGCGGGGTGCGCGCTAACTTGCGGCTGGCATTGACCGGGGGCGGGCGGCGCATTCAGTATCGCGGGAAAGAACCCATGGAAAACTTCATCATCGATGTGCCCGTCCCCTCAATGGGCGCCACGGTCAGCGAACTCACGGTCATCATCATCAAGGTGAAGGCCGGGGATAAGGTCACCAAGGGCCAGCGGCTGGCCGACCTCGAGAGCGACAAATCGGCCTTCGAATACGAGAGCCCGTGCGATGGCGTGATCCACGCCGTGCCGGCCAAGCCGGGCCAGACCTTGGTTTCGGGCGATCTTTTCATGCAGATCGAGACGGCGGACGAGAGTTTGCTGCATTTGAAATCGCAGACCGCGACGTCCGGAACGGCCTCGGCGCCGGCGGCGGCTCCCGCGGCGGCCAAATCGGCCGGTGCGGTGGTTTGGACGCCGCGCGCGACGAAGGTCGCGCAGGAGGCGGGGCTTGATCCCGCCACGATCACCGACATCGAAGCGACCGGCCCGGGCAACCGCGTGTCGGGCGATGATGTGCAGCGGTATCTGGCGAAGCGAAAGAGCTGATTTTTAATCGCGGAATCGCGGAGGAACGGAAACGCGGAAATTTCTCCGGCTTTTCGCTATTCCGCGTTTCCGTGATTTGAGTGCCTTTGGGGGCTAAATTTTTGGCGTTATCAATTCGACGGCCACGCCGGTGGGTGCGGCATAGTTGACTGCCCAATGACCGGCTGCGTTGCGGGTGACGTCCACGCGGATGGGGCCGCGGATGGTGGGAACGGTGCCGTGGAGTTCGCGCAGCGGGCCGGGTTGGGGTGCGATGCGCACGCGGCTGTAACCGTGCTCGAGCGGGCGCACGCCGAGGACGTAGCGGGGAATGATATTTGCCGGCGCGGCGCCCCAGGCGTGGTTCCAGTCCTGGTTCGGCTTGTAGCGGTTGTCCCACGCTTCCCATGAAAGCGTGGCGCCCTGGCGCAGCATGTTGTGCCAGCTGCGGTCGGTCTTCGCGGTCATGAGGCCGATGGCGTAATCGGCTTCGCCCGCCGCGAAGAGGCCCTCGAGCAGGTATTGCGCGGCGTAAACACTGCAGGCCATACCGCGGGATTTCAGAAAGGCGACGACGCCGGGCTGCGCAGCGGGCGGCACGAGGCCGAAGGCGAGGGCGAACAGGCTGGCGTGAAACGCCTCATGCGTGCTGCCTTCGCCATCGCGATAGCGGCCGGTGGCGGGATTGAAAAACACGCGCTGAAAGCTGGCGTGCATCTGCGCGGCGGTGGTGTCAAAGGCGGCGGCCTCGGCGGTGCGGCCGAGTGCGCGGGCGAGGCGGGCCATCAGGCGCAGCGTGTGATAGTGGAACGCGTTGACGACCGTGTTGACGGGATGGAAGTCGTAGCCGTCGCGCTCGCCGAGCGGCCAGTCAACGATGTCGCGCAGCGTGTGGGTATCGATGAGGCCATCGGCGCGCGCGAGGGACAGGTAGATTTTCTCGCGCCGGAGGAGTTCGTAGTGACGGGCGAGAGAACGCGTGTCGCCGGTGGCCTCGTAGTCGGCGTAGGCGGTCATCACGGAGTGCTGTTTCCACTCGGTGGGCCAGGTGGGTTGCGCGAGGAGGTATTCGTGACTGTGGCGCGCGAGGGAGAACTCGCGGTCGACGGCATAGTGGCCGAGTTGGTTGATGTAGGCGTCGGCTTCGTAGGGAATGCGCTCGCGGTCGCCGTCGACGTAGACGCCACAGAAAGTCGTGCCCTGAATGGAGTATTTGCAGAAAGACCAAACCGCATCGAGGTCGGGGTCGGAGGAGCTGAAGGCGGAGGCGGATGCGTCGAAAGGGTATTCGAGGCGGACTTGCACGACGTCGGCGGGCGTGAGCGGCGCGAGGGCGGCGGCGTGCCGGGGATCGCCGATGATTTCGGCGTAGCGGAATGGGAGCACGACGCCGAACCCGGCAGGCAACAGGACGGCGGCGCCGGTGGTGTTGCGCTCGTCGCGTGGAGTCTCGATGCGATAGCAGTGGCGGCCGGGGCGGAGCGGGAGGGAAACGCAGGCGCTGCGGATGGTGCCGCCGGGGTTCAGGTCGACGCGGCCGGTGGCATCGAGTTTTTCGCCGAGTCGAATCTCGACGGTGGGGGGCGTTGCCGTGGTAGCAGTGGAGTCGAGGGTGAGCGTGAGCTCGAGCCAGCCGAAGGCGTGGCGGGCGAAGTCAGCGAACCAGTGCCCGGGGGCGAGGGCATTGAGCGTGACGGCGGGGTGGCGGTGCGGAAGGACGGGATAACGACTGGTGGCGGCGAGATCGGGTTGGGCGGCGAGCGTGAAAGATTGAGGCGTGGACCACGGAGAAGAAACGCCGGCGCGATCCCAGACGCGGACGCGCCAGTGATAGGTTTGGCCCGGTTGGAGCGGGGCACCGGCATAAGGGAGGTGGAGCGATTCGGTGTGGGCGAGGCGGCCGGTGTCCCAGAGATCGCCGGTGGATTTTTCGAGGAGCGTGAGCGTGCTGGCGACGAGGACCTGGCAGGCGGTCTGGGCGTCGTTGGGCGTGGAGGAGTGGAGGGTCCAGCCGAAGGTGGGCGACGGCGTGGCGATCGTGGTGAGCTCCGGGTGTGCGAGTAAATCGCAGAGGAGTCCGTTGGGCGCGTGCATGGAATTATTTTACCACTAAGAGCACGAAGGGCACCAAGGACAGGAAACGAGATGGTGCCAATCGGGTGCTTGGTGCGCTGGGTGTTCTTTGTGGTGAAAACTCCGCTGGCTATGCGTTTTGGAGTTCGTAGCTCAGGATGCTGAGGGCGTAGGTGGCGGCGGTTTCGCAGCGGAGGACGAGCGGGCCGAGGGTGACGAATTCGAAGCCGCAGGTTTTCGCCAGGCTCAGCTCGGCGGGCGTGAAGTCGCCTTCAGGGCCGATCAGCCAGAGGACTTTTTTCGGCGGGCGGTTTTGCGTGGATTGAAAATTGGCGAGGACCGTCTTCAGCGAGCGCGCGCCGGGCTGGAGGCTGGCGATGAGCTTCAGGTCGTAGCCGCGCGCGGATTCCATGCACGCGGTGGCGTGCTGCACAGGGAGGACGTCGGGGACGAAAGGGTTGCCGCATTGCTTGGCGGCTTCGAGGGCGGCGACCTGCCATTTTTCGATTTTCTTGTCCTGCCGGTCGGCGTCGAGGTGGACCTGGGTGCGTTCACTCTCGAGTGGCGCGATGTGGGCGACGCCGATCTCGGTGGCCTTGCGCACGATGGCATCCATGAACTGGCCCTTCGGCAAGGCCTGTCCGAGCGTGATCTCATAGGCCAGCGGCTGCATCTTTTGGCGGAAGCGGACCTTGAGGGTGGCGCCGGACTTGCGGTCGCCGGTGAGCTCGCAGATCCACTCGGTGCCACGGCCGTCGAAGGCGACGACGGTGTCGCCGACGCGGGCGCGGTTGACGTTGACGAGGTGGTGCGACTCGTCGGGGGAGAGCGTGATTTCAACCGGCTCGGAGGTGGCGGGCGTGGCGAAGGCGCGGAAGTCAGGCATGGCAGCGGAGTTGAAAGTTGAAGGATGAAAGTTGAAAGAAGGAATCGAGTCAAAAGGTCATGACTTTCAACACACGCGCCGAAAAACAGAAAGGGCGCCAGGCCGAAGCCCAGCGCCCTTGCCGACTAATAAAACTACAAACATGAACTAAGAGCAAAGAACGATACTTACAGGGGGGAAAGACGCGCGAAGCGGCGGGGCGTTCAAAAATGGAACGGAATACGGATAAGAAAAATAACCGCGAAGAACGCGAAGGGCGCCAGGAAGCGGAACGGCGCGCCCAGCGGGCACGTCCTGCCTGCTGAAGGGCGCGCGGGGCGGCTTACTTTTTCTTGGACTTGGACTGGCGCCAGCGGCGGTAGCCGAAGAGCGCGGTGGCGGCGCCCATGAACATCAGGCCGTAGGTGCTGGGCTCGGGGACGTTCGGGTAAATCTGGTTGTCGAAGGAATCCCAGCCGGTGTTGCTCTTATCCCAGCCGTCAAAGGTGATCTGCGCCATCGGCACCTGGTTGAGGTTATCCAGCATGTCGTAGGTGGCACCGGGCCAGAACTGGGCGAAGAAGCCGTCGATGCCTTTCGTCCAGTTGATGATGTTGAGCTTCACGCTGGTGTTCAGGAAATCGAGGGTGCCGGCGAAGATGTGGCTGTTGCCGGTGGCGCCAAAGTCGATGGTGGAGTCGGCGGTGATGTTGAGGTTGGTCACCGTCAGGTCCATGTCGTCGAGGACGAGGACGCCGCCGCCGAGGTTGAAGGTGCCGTTGTAGGAGATGTCCTGCGTGAAGGTGAGGGAGCCGGTGCCGGCCTTGGTGAATTCACCGGTGGAGGCGGAGGCGAAGGTGCCGTCGAAAACGGACGAGCTGTCGTCGGTGCCGATCGTGAGGTGACCCGCGGTGCCGAGGTCGATCTGGCCGGTGCCGGAGATCTGCGAAACAGTGTCGGAGGCGGTGCCCATGGAGAGGCGGCCATCGGAGTTAATGGTGAGGTCGGTGGTGTCCGGCATCTGGTTGCTGGCCTGGAGGGCGAGCGTGGCGGTGAGGGCGGAGCCGATGCCGTCGCCGATGATGACGGTGTTGCTGGTGCCGACGGCGTTGACGCCGGCGGTCTTGTTCAGGTTGAGCGTGCCGGCGTTGACGTAGAGACCGCCGGTGAACGTGTTCGCGGACGTGCCGGCGAGGGTGGAGGTGCCGGTGTCGGTCTTGGTGAACGTGGTGCCGGTGCCGCTGACGATGCCTTTGAACGTGGTGTCGCCCGCGCCGCCGGCATCGAGGGCGTAACCGGCGCCGGTGATGTTGCCGTTGATCGTGAGGGAGCTGCTGGCGTCGGCGGTGATGCGGGCGTTGGCGCCGAGAGTCACGCCGGCGAGGTAGGTGTTGGTGCCGTTGAGATTCTGGATGGCGCCGCCGTTGGAAAGGCCCGTGCCGGAGATGGTGATGGTGCCCGTGGTGGGGCCGGTGATGGCGGTGAGATCCTGGTTGAGGGCGTTTTGCGCGAACTGGAGCGCGCCGCCGCTATCAACGGTGACGCCGGTGCCGGAGAGGCCCTGGTTGTGCGTGACCTTGATGGCACCGCCGGTGGCGACGGTGGTGGCGCCGGCGTAAGCGTTGTTGCCGGCAAGGGTGAGGGTGCCGGAGCCGTCCTTGGCGATGTTGTTGAGGAGGCCGCCGATGGCGCTGCCGATGGTGACATCACCCGGGCCGCCGACCGCGAGGTTCTGACCGCCGGCGCCGGTGCCGTTCATGATGGAGGCCTCGGTGCCGCCGGTGTTGGCGATGGTGAGCGTGGTGCCGGACTCGGCGGTGATGCGGCTGTCGGCGCCGAGGCGGACGAAACCGTTGTAAGTGTTGTCGCCGGTGACGTTGTAGAGGGCGCCGGTGTCGCTGATGCCGGTGCCATTGAGCGTGAGGGTTTCGCTGCCGATCGTGAGGTCGGCGCCACCGGTGGTTTGCTTGAGCTGAAGCTGGGCGCCGGAGGAAACGACGGTGCCGTTGTCCGTGCTGCCGACGGAAGGACTGAGGATGCCGAGGGCGTCGTTGTTGCGGATGACGAGGACGCCTTGTTGGACCTGGGTGACGCCCTGGTAATCGTTGGCGGCGGTGAAGACCATGGTGCCGGTGCCGGTCTTGATGAGGCTGGCGTCAGCATCGGTGGCGGTGAAGCCGATGCCGTTGTGGATGATGGAATCGATGCGCAGATCCTCGGCGGCGGCGCCGTCGGCGATGGTGAAGGTAAAGCCATTGGCGGACAGGCCGAGCTCGCCGTGATCGATCAGGGAGGTCTGGGTGGAGGCCTCGGTGGTGATGCCGCCGGTGACGGTGAGGAGGGCGTAACTGCTGCCGTCGGACCAACCCGTGACGTGGCCGCCGCGCAGGGTGAGGTCGACGAGGGCGTTGTTGGCCCGGTTCATGTTGAACAGGCCGTCCTCGTAAACCGTCATGCTGGAGGTCGCGAGGTTGGTGAGGTTGTCGTAGTCACCGACAACGTAATTGGCGGAGGCGGAGCTGAGCTGGCCCATCTGCAGGATGACGGTGTCATCGTTGGTGCTGCCGGCGTTGCCGACGATGATGTTGGCGCTGACGATGCCGGCATGGTCGGCGCCGTCGATGATGAGCTTGCCGCCGGTGACGATCGTGTCGCCGGTGTAGCTGGTGACACCGGCTTCACTGGGGAAGAAAATGAGGTTGGCCGTGCCGTCGCCGGTCTTGGTCACGCCACCGGTGCCGGTGATGGTGGAACTGATGTAGAGGTTGGATGAATCCAGAATGTAGGACGGGAAATCGAGATAACTCGGCACGACGCCGGACGCGGAGGTGGTGTTGAGCGTGAGGGTGTGGCTGCCGAGGGTGATGCGGTTGTCGAAGGACTTGTCGACCGGACCGGCGCCGTCGTTGTCGTAGTCGTCGCCGATGATGAGGAGGTTGTTCGAGGCGCCGATGGTGGCGTCGGCGGTGAGCGTGATGTTGCCCGTATATTGGCTGGTCTGACCGGCGGTGCCGCCGGCGACGAGGGCGCCGATCTCGCCGGTCTCGCCGGCGCCGGCGAGCGAGAGGGTGCCGGTGGTCTTGGCGATGTTCACACCACCACTGAGGGAGAGCGTGGCGCCGTTATTGACCGTGATGTTGCTGGTGCCGGAGGTGCCGAGGGCGTTGCTGTGGGCGACCACCAGCACGCCGTCACTGACCGTCGTGTCGCCACTGTAGCTGTTGTTGCCGGAAAGCGTGGTGGTGCCGGTGCCCTGCTTCGTGAAGGAGCCGGCGCCGGACATGACGCCGGAGTAAGTGGTCGAGCTGTTATTGATGCCGGCGCTGAGCGCGCCGCCGGTGCCGAGCGCGATGGTGCCGGTGCCGGCGATGGAGCCGACGGTCTCGGTCTTGCCGTTCACGTTGAACTGGCCGTCGGAGTTGATGAGGACGGTCGCGGCGTCGTTGATCTGGTTGTTCTGGTCGAGGCGGAGGATGGCGGAGCTGGCCGCGCCGGAGGAATCGCCGATGGTGAGGGTGCCGGAGCCGGTGGCATCCACGCCGGCGGTTTTGTTGAAGGCGAGGGTGCCGTTGAGCACACTGGTGTTGGCCTGGCTGTTGGCCGCGGTGCCTTGGAGAGTGACGAGTGCGGAGCCGTCCTTGATGAAGGTGCCGGCGCCGGCGATCGTGCCGTCGAAGGTGGAGGCGCCGGAGCTGACGCCGACGGTCAGGCTGCCGCCGGTGCCGGTGGTGATCTGGCCGGCGCCCGCGAATTGGTTGATGGATTCGCTGTAGCCGTTGAGGTCGAAGAGGCCATCGTTCTTGACGGTGAGAAGGCCGGTGTAATTGGCGATCTGGTCGCTGGCGCCGAGCCGGAGGACGGCGGAGCCGGCGGGGTCGCTGTTGTCGGTCTTGTCGCCGACGTTGATACCGGTGCCGGAGACGGCGTTGGTGCTGGCGGTCTTGGCGAGGAGGACGGTGCCCTGGTCGATATTCAGGGTGGTGGAGAAGGAGTTGGAGGTGGAGCCGGAAAGGGTGAGCGTGCCCGTGCCGGTCTTGGTAATGCCACTGCTGCCGGTGATCTGGCCGCTGGCGGTGATGTCGCCGGCGCCGGAGAAGGTGAGCAGGGAATTCACCGTGAGCTGGTTGGTAAGCGTGAGCAGGCCGGAGGCGGAGCCGATGGTGGTGACGCCACCGAAGGTGAGAGCGGCGGTGAGCGTGTTGCTGTCAGCAATGTTGTAGATGGCGCCGACGCCGCCGTCGCCGGTGCCCTGCAGGGTGAAGCTGCCTTCGGTGACGGTGATGTTGCCCTGCAGGCCGAGGGTGGCGCCGTTGGCGATGACGTTGCCGGAGGTGGAGCCGCCGAGCGCCAGGCTGCTGGCGGCGATGAGGGTGCCGCCGTCGATGTAGGTGAGGCCGGTGTAAGTGTTGTTGCCGGAGAGGGTGAGGTCGCCGGTGCCGGCCTTGCGGAAGTTGCCGTAGGAATCGGTGATGGTGCCGGAGAAGGTGGTGTTGGCCGCGGTGTTGGTGATGAAGGTGCTGCCCCGGATGCTCAGCGTGCCGTTGCCGGAAAGGGAGCCGACGGTCTCGGTCCAAGTGCCCCAGTCGAACTGGAACGTGCCGGGGGAGTTGATGACGAGGTTGGATGAGTTGGCGATACGGTCGCTGGCGTTGATCTGGAGGATGCCGTCGTTGACGGTGGTGGTGCCGGTGTTGGTTTGCGCGCCGGAAAGGACGAGCGTGCCGGCGCCGGTCTTGGTGAGGGCGCCGGTCGTCGCGGTGCCGGTGGCGCCAGCGAGGGTGAGGGTGGCGCTGGCGGAGGAGACATCGATGGTGCCGGTGGTGGCGTTGTTGATGGTGAAGGCGCGATTGGAGCTGCCGGTGGCGCCGGTGTATTGCAGGGTGCCGCCAGCGAAGACGAGGCGGTTGGCGGCGTTGGTGGCCTGGCCGAGATTGCCGGCGACGCCGCCGTTGCCAATGGAGCCGACGGAGAGCGTGCCGCCCGTGAAAGTCGTGACACCCGTGAAGGTGTTGGTGCCGGAGAGCACGAGGGTGCCGGCGCCCTGCTTGTTGATGCCGAACGTGGAGCCGGAGATGATGGCGGAGATGGCGAGGTCGTTCGCGGCGGCGGTGGAGTCGCCGACGTTGAAAATGCGGGTGGCGCCGAGGGCGAGCTGACCGGAGGTGCCGGTCTTGTTGATGGTGGCGCCGTTGGCGTTGTTGGCGGCGTTGAAGGTGACGTCACCGCCGAGGGTGAGAACGCTGCCGTCGCCGAGGTTGACCGCGGCGGTGGTGCCGGAGGCGCCGCCGCCGAGAGTGAGGGCGCCGATGGTGTCGTCGTAGGTGAGCGTGTTGAGCGTGCCCCCGTAAATGGTGACGGCGCCGGAGCTGAGATTGTTGTCCAGAGCGTAGGTGAGGGTGCCACCCGAAGGACCGCCCAAGGTGCCGATCGTGGTGCCACCGCTGTTGGTCTGGGCGCCATTGAGGATGAGGGTGCCGTCGCCGGTCTTGACCAAGCTGCCCGTGGTGCCGGTGCCGGTGGCGCCGGTGATCGTGAGCGTGGTGCCGGCGGTGTTGACGTCGATGGTGCCGGTGCTGCCGTTATTGATGGTGAAGCGGCGGTTGCTGGAGGCGGTGGCGCCGGTGTATTGCAGGGTGCCGCCGGCGAAGACGAGGCGGTTGGCGGCGTTGGAGGCCTGGCCGAGGTTGCCGGCGGCGCCGCCGTTGCCGATCGTGGCGACGGAGAGCACACCGCCCGTGAACGTGGTGACGCCGGTGAAAGTGTTGGCGCCCGAGAGGGTGAGGGTGCCGGCGCCCTGCTTGTTGATCCCGAAGTTGGCGCCGGAGATGATGGCGGAGATGGAGAGGTCGCTCGTGGCGGCAGTGGAATCGCCGATGGTGAAAACGCGATTGGTGCCGAGGGCGAGCTGACCGGTGGTGCCGGTCTTGTTGATGGTGGCGCCATTGGGATTGTTGGTGGCGTCGTAGGTGAGGTTGCCGCCGAGCGTGAGCACGCCGCCGTCGCCGATCGTCACGGCGGCGGTGGTGCCGGAAGCGCCGCCGCCGAGGCTGAGCGCGCCAATGGTGTCGGTGAAGGTGCCGACGGCCAGGGTGCCGGCGTAGACATTGACGGCGCCGGAGCTGAGGGCGTTGTTGACGCCATAGGCAAGGGTGCCGCCGGAGACGCCGCCGGCGGTGCCGATGTTGGTGGCGCCGGTGTAAGTATTGGCGCCCGTGAAGGCGAGGGTGCCATCGCCGGTCTTGGTGATGCCGAAGCCGGAGCCGGAGATGATGGCGGAGATGGAAAGATCGGTGGCGGCGGCGGAGGAATCGCCGACGTTGAAGGTGCGGCTGGCACCGAGAGCGAGCTGGCCGGTGGTGCCGGATTTGTTGATGGTGGCGCCGTTGGGATTGTTGGCGGCGTCGTAGGTGACGTCACCGCCGAGGGTGAGGACGCTGCCGTCGCCGAGGGAGACGGCGGCGGTGGTGCCGGAAGCGCCGCCGCCGAGGTTGAGGGCGCCGATGGTGTTGTCGAAAGTGAGGGTGCTGAGGGTGCCGGCGTAGACGTTGACGGTGGTGTTGGGCAGGACGTTGTCGGCGCCGAGGGCGAGGGTGCCGCCGGAGGCGCCGCCGGCGGTGCTGATGTTGGTGGCGCCGGTGTAGGTGTTGGCGCCGGAGAGCGAGAGGGTGCCGGCGCCGGTCTTGGTGAGGCTGAAGCCGGAGCCGGAGATGATGGCGGAGATGGCGAGATCGTTGGTGGCGGCGGTGGAGTTGCCGACGTTGAAGGTGCGGTTGGCGCCGAGGGCGAGTTCGCCGGTGGTGCCGGATTTGTTGATGGTGGCACCGTTGGGATTGTTGGTGGCGTTGTAGGTGACGTCGCCGCCCAAGGTGAGGACGCTGCCGTCGCCGAGGGAGACGGCGGCGGTGGTGCCGGAAGCGCCGCCGCCGAGGTTGAGGGCGCCGATGGTGTTGTCGAAAGTGAGGGTGCTGAGGGTGCCGGCGTAGACGTTGACGGTGGTGTTGGGCAGGACGTTGTCGGCGCCGAGGGCGAGGGTGCCGCCGGAGGCGCCGCCGGCGGTGCTGATGTTGGTGGCGCCGGTGTAGGTGTTGGCGCCGGAGAGCGAGAGGGTGCCGGCGCCGGTCTTGGTGAGGCTGAAGCCGGAGCCGGAGATGATGGCGGAGATGGCGAGATCGTTGGTGGCGGCGGTGGAGTTGCCGACGTTGAAGGTGCGGTTGGCGCCGAGGGCGAGTTCGCCGGTGGTGCCGGATTTGTTGATGGTGGCACCGTTGGGATTGTTGGTGGCGTTGTAGGTGACGTCGCCGCCCAAGGTGAGGACGCTGCCGTCGCCGAGGGAGACGGCGGCGGTGGTGCCGGAAGCGCCGCCGCCGAGGTTGAGGGCGCCGATGGTGTTGTCGAAAGTGAGGGTGCTGAGGGTGCCGGCGTAGACGTTGACGGTGGTGTTGGGCAGGACGTTGTCGGCGCCGAGGGCGAGGGTGCCGCCGGAGGCGCCGCCGGCGGTGCTGATGTTGGTGGCGCCGGTGTAGGTGTTGGCGCCGGAGAGCGAGAGGGTGCCGGCGCCGGTCTTGGTGAGGCTGAAGCCGGAGCCGGAGATGATGGCGGAGATGGCGAGATCGTTGGTGGCGGCGGTGGAGTTGCCGACGTTGAAGGTGCGGTTGGCGCCGAGGGCGAGTTCGCCGGTGGTGCCGGATTTGTTGATGGTGGCACCGTTGGGATTATTGGTGGCGCTGTAGGTGACCGTGCCGCCCAAGGTGAGCACGCTACCGTCGCCGAGGAGCACGTTGGCGGAGGTGCCGGAGGCGCCGCCACCGAGGTTGAGGGCGCCGATCGTCTCGTCGTAGGTGAGGGTGCTGAGCGTGCCGGAGAAGATGGTGACGGCGCCGTTGCCGGTGCCGAGGTTGTTGTCGGAGGCCAGGGTGAGGGTGCCGCCCGCAACGGTGGCGGAGCCAATGGTCGTGGTGCCGGTGTAGGTCTGGGTGCCGGAGAGGATGAGGGTGCCGTCACCGAGCTTGATGAGGCTGCCGGTGGTCGCGGTGCCGGTGGCGCCGGCCATCGTGAGGGTGGTGCCGCTGTTGACGTTGATGGTGCCAGTGCTGCCGGCGTTGATGGTGAACGCACGGTTGGACGTGGTGGTGGCGCCGGTGTATTGAAGGGCGCCGCCGGCGAAGACGATGCGGTCGGCGGTATTGGCGCCCTGGCCGATATCGCTGGCGATACCGCCATTGGTGATGTTGGCGGCGGAAATGGTGCCGGCGTTAAGGGTGAGGACGCCGGTGAACGTGTTGTCACCGGTGAGGGTGAGCGTGCCGGTGCCGGCCTTGGTGAAATTACCCGAGCCGGAAATGACGCCATCGAGGGTGGTCGTGTTGTTATTGCCACCGGCGGTGAGCGCGCCGGAGCCGAGGGCGAGGTTGCCGGCGCCGGCGACGGAACCGACGGTCTCGGTGCGGCCGTTCACGTTGAACTGGCCGTCGGAGTTGATGGTGATCGCGGAAGCGTTGTTGATCTGCTCGTTGTTGGTGTCGATGCGAAGGATCGCGGTGTCCGCCAAGCCGGTGCTATCGCCAATGGTGATGGCACCCGTGCCGGTGGCATTGGTGCTGGCGCTCTTGTTGAGCACGACCGTGCCGTTGTTGACGGTGAAGGTGCCGGAGTTGGTGTTGGCGGCGGTGCCGCCAAGGGTGAGGGTGCCGGCGCCGTCCTTGATCAGGTTGCCGGTGCCGCTGATGACGCTGGTGCTATTCTGCGTGATGCCGTTGGAGCCGGTGTTCCATGTCTGGTTGGAGACCAGGCTGGCATTGGCGCTGAGGGTCAGAAGATTGGCCGTATTGTTGGTGATGCCGCTGGCCCGAAGGTAGAGGGTGCCCGTGCCGCCGAAAGTCACGGTGCCTTCATCGATGACGATGCCGGCGAGGTAGCCGTTGTTGTTGTTGCCGATGTCACCGCTGACGGTGACGGTGTAACTCCCGGTGGCATTGGTGCCGGCGGAAAAATTGGCGACAGTGCCGCTGCCGCCGTTGGCCACCCGGTTGGCCCAATTATTGGTGCCGCCGCCACTGGAACTCGTGCTCCAAGCCGACGTGGTCGCCTGATCCCAAGTGCCCGGCGCGGCGCCACTCGTGACGGTGACGTTCCAATACACCTGGGCGGAGGCGGTCGCCGGCCAGATGAAGACCAGTGCGGCGAGCAACCATGCCGCGATAAAACTCCGCGAGGAAAGGCCGCGATTCAGATGAATTTCCCAAGCCTCCGCCCACGCCAATCGCGGTCGATTGGATCGGGATGGCCCGGATTTTTTTCCGAGCTCTCGCGCTACGTCCCTCACGGGGGCAGCGCTGCAGACGAATGATCTTTGGGTAGGAATGGAGGAGATTGCTCGGCCCGTGTTGCAACCCACTAGCCCGAGTCTGAATGCTGGTTATTATTATGTAGGATAATACTAACTAGATTTGCTTCCGGGTCCATCTTGCGAGACTGGGGTTGATTGCCCTATTAATATAGGGTATTTTGCTTATATAATTAAAAAAGAGTAACTTGGGTTATGTTTTCTGGGTGGGGTGGAATACTTGATGCAAGAAAGATGTATTAAATGTGATTTGACTTGTGGGTTACCCACCCCAACAAAACACATGAGTAAGTTTACTTATATAACTCAACGCAACACCGTCCTCTATATGGGTAATGGCCGACGCTCTTCTAGTGCTTCTTTCCGCGCTACCCCGGTGCAGGGCCGGCTCAGTTTCACAATTTATTTATTTGCAGGGCTAAATCCCCGACAGCTTTCCGGGCGATAATTCCCTTTTTAGATACACTCTTACAAAAACGTCCTCAGCCCGACCCCGATCATCCGTCATGAAAATGCCCTCACTTCGTTCCTGCTTTTTGGCCGCCGCGAGTTTTCTGCTTGGCACCTTGTTGCAAGCCGCGCCCACGCCGCCGTCCGGTCAGGGCGTAGTCACCTACACGCCGGTGGAGAAGACGGTGCAGGGCAATCAGCCGCTCAACCAGAGCTACCCGCTCGTTATCAAAAGCCCCTCCAACCTCGTGGCGGGCACGTCGGTCACGATCACGCTCAACAAGAGCATCCTTTCCAAACCTGATAATGTGAGCGACGCGGTGACCCTGAGCCTCCTGAGCCTCAGCCCGTCCACGCTCACGTTCACCGGTCCCAACCAAGAGCTCACCACGACCGTCGCGGTCAACGTTCCCCTCGGTGATTTCGCCGGCAATTATGCCTGGCGCATCACGCCCGCGGGTTGGCCGTCCACCCTGTCGATCACCGATATCGGCGCCACGGTTAATGCCCGTGTGAGTGCGCCGCAGTCCACCGACACCACGCCGCCGGCGATCGTGTTGCTCAGCCCGGTTAACGGCACGGAATACATTTACCAGCCCGTCTTGGGCCAGCCGGTTAACGTGCCGGTGGATTTCACGGCCACGGTCGGCACCGGCGGCCAGCCGATCAGCGGCCTGAGCGCGTTCCTCAACGGCCTGCCGATTGCAGTGACGCCCAGTGGCCTCGGCACGCTCAACGCGACTGGCACCGGCGCGCTTTCGCTGGTTATCCCCGGTTCCTACACCGTCCGCGCCACCGCCACGAACAACAACGGCACCAGCGAAGCGAGCGCCGACTTCACCGTCGTGCTCACCGCGCCGCCGCCAGTCGTCGCCGCCACGAGCCCGGCGCCCAATGCCGTCTTCACCTACACCGCGGGCGGCACCGGCGTCACGGTCCCCGTCAGTTTCACCGCGACCAGCCTCTACGGTAACATCACCTCCGCCGCCGCGACGCTCAACGGTGCGCCCATCACGCTCAACCTGAGCGGCGTCAATTCCTCGCTCGTTGCGACCGGCAGCGCCTCGCTCAACCTCACCACGGCTGGCAGCTACAACTTGGTGTTCACGGCGACCAACGCCTACGGTGCGGCGACTCCGGTCACCGTGCCTTTCACCGTGCAGGTGGTGGCGGCACCCGAGCCGCCGGCGGTCACGATTCTCACGCCCGCCAACGGCACCGTGTTCACCCGCGTTGCCGGCTCGGCCGCGACCGTCGTCAACTACACCTTCAAGGGCACCGCCACCTCGGCCACGCCGATCAAGACCGTGAAGGTCACGATCGACGGCGTCACCGTCACGCCCGCGACCCTCACCGGCCTCAACACCGCCACGGTCACCGGCGGCGGGGCGAAGAGCTACAGCGCGCCCGGCACGCACGTGATCAGCGTGACCGTGACCAACGCCGCGGGCAGCGCTTCGACCTCATCGACCTTTGTGGTGAACGAGACCCAGCCCGTCGAAGTCTGCCAGGATCTCACCTGGTTGCCCCCGATCTCCTACAACAAGACCGTCGACGGCGGCTACACGATGCCGATCAAGTTCACGTTGAGCTGCCGCTGCAAATTCGTCCGCGACACGACCACGCTCATCGCGATCTACGAAGTCTACGCCAACGGCACGACTTCGAACCCGGTGATCTATCCCTATGGCTCCAGCACCTCGAACCCGGCGAACTATTTCATCGCGAACAACGCCTACCAGCTGAACTTCAAGACCTCTACCGGTGTGCACCGCTACCGCATCGAGGTCTATCACCCGCTGACCGCCGATGGCTCCTCGCTGCAATTGCTCGGCTCGAAAGACCTGCTGACCAAGGCTGCCAGCGACAAGAGCTGCAAGAGTGACAAGTCGGGCAAGGGCAAGAACTGCAAGTCGGGCAAATACTGCAAGTCCGACAAGAGCGACAAGTCGGATAAGTCCGACAAGAGCGGCAAGTCCGACAAATCCGGCAAGGGCCACAAGTCCGATAAGAGCGACAAATCGGACAAGAGCAGCAAGCACGGCAAGTCGGACAAGAGCGACAAATCCGGCAAGAGCGACAAGTCGGACAAATCCGGCAAATCGTCCTCCCGGTATGGCCGGTAATTGGATTCGGCCGGCGGGTTGCCTTCTGAAAGGCATTCCCGCCGACGCGTCCGCCGCCGCCGGCACGGCAGTTGGTTGATTTTTAGCCGGCATCTGTTTCTCACCTATCCGCCATGGCTGCACCGACTTTTCAAAACAGCATCAGCGTGCGGGGCCTGATGAAGACACTCTGGCTCATCGTTGGCGGACTGATTGGCATCCACGTGGTGCTGACCGTCGTGCATTACCAAGTGATCGAGATTCCCTGGTATGTGCGGCAGATCTTCGATGTGGATGAAGAGGACAGCTTCCCCACGTGGTATTCGGCCGCCGCCCTGTTGTTGACCGCCGTGGTCCTGTGGGTGAACGCGCGCCGGCAACGCGCGGCCGGCAGTTCGCTCCGGTGGCACTGGCAGGGGCTCGCCGTGGGTTTTCTCATGCTCTCCATCGACGAAGTCGCGGGCCTGCACGAAACCCTGAACAGCATGATCGAGGGATCATGGGCGGTGCCCGGCGCCGTGTTGGCCGCGTTGATCGGCGGCGTTTACCTGACGTTCCTGGTGCAGTTGGAGCGCAAGGTGGCGATTCAGTTTGTGATCGGTGGCGTCATTTTTCTCGGAGGCGCCGTCGGCGTGGAATATTTTACCGAGCCCTATCTGAAAAACGACCAGCTCAACACGCTCGCTTACAATCTTTGGACGGCGGTGGAGGAGGGCATGGAAATGGTCGGCGTGCTCATTTTTCTGCGCGCCTTGCTGCGCTCGATGAAAGCCGATGCGGCCGTGCAACCGCTGGGGATCGAGTTGAGGGATTGAGCGAGCTGGCGCGGCCTGCGGGTCGCGGAACCGAAGCATCGCCCGCGTTCGGATTTGGGTCGGCCTTACGCCGTGCGTTAAGAGCCGTGGTGTGGCTCGCGGCCGACAACACCCGCGCTTGGCCGGTTTATCGGGGCATCGGGGAAATTCCTACTTGAGGGCTAAGACCGGAACCAAGCGCACGGGACTGATACTAGTGCCACATTGAAACCCTCTGCCGCGGTGCGTGCATCCCGTGCGGACCGTCCGGAGGAAACCTGAATCCCCAACCTCCATGTCCATCACCGACCCGCTACCTTCGTCCTACAACGCCCCCTACGCTCGCGTGCACGTGTGTCGCTCCGTCAGCTGGGGCGCCATCCTCGCCGGCCTGACCGCCGCCATCGCACTGCAAGTGCTCTTCATGCTCCTCGGCGCCGGCCTCGGCTTCGCCATCTATTCGCCGCTCACGGACGAGAATCCCGTGGCCGACCTCGGCAAGGGCGCGATCATCATCCAAGGCATCAGCGCCGTGGTTTCGCTCTGGTTTGGTGGCTGGGTCGCCGGCCGCTTCACCCCCATCGGCGTGCGCCGGGCGGGCTGGCTCCACGGTTTCCTCGTCTGGAGCGGCGCGACAGTCGCGGGCGTGCTCCTCGTCGCAGGCGGCGCCGGCTGGCTGCTGGGCGATTTGTCGAAGCTCGTCGGTGGCGGACTCTCCGCCGCGGGCAAACCCCTTGCGGCGATCACCAGCGAAGCGACCAATCTGGCCAAGGATGCGCTGGCCCAATCCAACAATTCCCTGAGCAGCTTCACCGATGAATCGCTCGGTGGCATGCGCGCTGGCGCCACGGCGGCGGACAGGGTTCGCGCCAAGCGCGAGATCAGCCTGGCGATCGCCCGGGTGTTCACTCCCGGCGAAGACGCCCTGATGCCCGAAAAGCGTGCGGCACTCGTGAAGGTGTTGGCGGAACAAACCGCCCTCAGCCAAAGCGAGGCCGATCACCTGGTCCGGGAATGGACGGACTCTTACAACCAACTCCGGCAGGACTTGGCGGCCGCCAAGGAGAAGGCCGAGATCAAAGCCCGGCAGCTGGCGGATGATGCCGCCGACCGCCTCGCCCTGTTCTGTCTCTGCACGTTCGTCGCCTTTGCCCTCGGCGCCCTCGCCGGCAGCTGTGGTGGCAGCCATGGCGCCAGATGCGCCACGCGCTGCGAAGACAAGGAAGGCGTCCTGGTCGCTTGAACTGAAACCCAAATCCCAACCTCAACCCATCCTCCCATGCAACTCATCCTCCCCATCGCTGCCGCCGGTTACTCGCTCCTCTATCTGCTTTTCGGCGGCGGCCTGTTTGGCGCCTTCGTCATCTTCGTCATCGCCAAGCTGCTCGGCAAATAACCGGGCCGCAGGCTTAGGCCACAGCGCGCGATTGCCGGGTAATTCCGGTGGTCGCGCGTTTTGGGTTTATAAGATTACCGACCGCAGGGAACCCAGAGAAAGGCGGCAGGTTTACTGCGGCCTGATCAATTAATAGGAGCGCTGCTTGATCCCCCAGCGACCATGCTCGAACGTGACGATCCACAGATTGCGATGACTGCTGGCGACCGATCCATCGGCGCGATTGCGGGTATATTCCACGACCAGATGAACCTTACGCGGGCTGACCAGCACGGCATCCTTGCGCTGGTAGCTTGATGAGGTCCAACCCGTGTCCCGATGAAGGGCATCGAAGAACGACGCGGGCAATTTTCCCGGTTCGTTCCAGACGACCAGCTGCTCACCCGACAAAATGAGGTGGGGAAAGTGCAGCTGTGCGTCCATGCCGGAAAGATCGCGGGCATTGAACCGCTCCGTGAACGCTTCCACGCAGCGAATCGCCGCGGCAATCATGGCCGCTTCGTCATTGGCATCGGGAGCAGGCTGGAACAGGGCGTCGGCGTTGGCCATGGGCGGTGGAAATCTCGCGGGTTAATCCGGGATGAGTTGCGGCTGGTCTGGCCCGCCTTCGCCGAGGCTTCGGCGGACAAATTTCTTTCCAAGTTGGAAAAAATTGGTGCCCGGGGTGGGGGTCGAACCCACAAGACTTGCGTCGGTAGATTTTGAGTCTACTGCGTCTGCCAATTCCGCCACCCGGGCAGGGCTGCGTGAGGGACCAAGGTGAAATCTGCGCGGGGCGTTGTAAATCCGAAATTCGGAGAAGGAGGGTTGCCCACGGAACACACAGAATACACGGAAGATTATTATTCGTGGTCTTAGCCTTGACTGGCAGCGGTGTGCACAAGGGCGGGTCGGAGTCGTCGCCCTGCTTTCCGTGTGATCGGTGTGTTCCGTGGGGAACTCGGGGTTGATCTCAGTGGCGGCGGACGACACGGAGGTCGTCCCTCCATTAAGGAGCGGTCACGAGGGCCGACCCTGCGACGATCACTCGATCGTGATGTTGTGCGTCGCCAGGGTTGTGCCGAGTTCGCGGTCGTAGGTGGCGATGGCGCGGCGTTGGTCGGCGAGTGCGCGGGCGTAGCTGTTTTGCACGCCGGAGAGGATTTCCTGCTGCTGCAACACGAAGAACGTGGCGCTGGCGCCGGCGCGGAAGCGTTTTTGCTCGGCCTCGAGGGATTGCCGGGCGAGTTCGAGCGCATAGCGGGCGGCGGCGACGCGTTGCTTCGTGGTCTCGATCTGGCCGGCGGCGGCGGTGATGTTGACGGCGATGTCCTGCTCGAAGCGCACGAGGTCGGCCTCGGTGCGGAGCATGGTGAACTTGGCGGCGCGGGCGCGACCGCGGCCTTCGCTGAAGGTCAGCGGAAGGCGGACGACGACGCCGGCACTGTAGGCGCGGGCTTCCTCGTCGCGGACCTGGTTGCGCGCATTGCGGAAATTGGGATCGAGGCCGCTGTGGCCGTAGCTGCCGACGAAATCGACGCGGGGGAGGAGCGCGTTCCTGGCGAAGGAGTAGTTGGCGCGGTCGATGGCGAGGCCGAGGCGGGCGGCCTGATAATCGGGGCGGCGGTCGTAGGACTGCTTCAGGTCGTTGGCGAGGTCGATGACGGGATCGGCGGCGGGGGCCAATTCCACGACGGCGAGGTCGGGGCCGGTGGCGGTGAAGGCGGTGTTGCCGATGAGGCGGCGGAGATCGTTCTCGAGGTCACGGACGTTCTGCGCGGAGAAGAGGATGGCTTCCTCGCGGTTGGCGACGCGGGAGCGGGCCTGGGTGACGTCGGCGTCGGAGATGGAGCCGACGCGATGGCGCTTTTCGTTTTCGTCGAGGAGCTGGGCGGCGAGGTCGCGCGAGAGGCGGGCGATGCGGAGGTTGTCACGCGCCTGCTGCAGGCCGTTGAAGGTGTAGATGACTTCGGTGACGGTATCGATGACGGTCTGGCGGTGCTGCCAGTCGGAGATGCCGCGGCCGGCCTTGGCGACGCGGAGGCCGTTGAGGTTGGCGCCGAAACCGAAGCCGCGCAGAAGCGGCTGGGTCACGGTGACGCCGCCGAAGGTGGAGTAGTTGTCGGCAAAGGCGTTGAGGGTGCCGCGCTGGTTTTGCGCGGTGGCGCCGACGCTGTAGGTGAGGCCCCAGGGCGTGAGGCCTTCGAGGGCGAGCGAGTAGTTGTCGCTCTGCGCGAGCGGCCGGGTGGAGGGCGGCGTGAAGATGCCGGCGCTCTCGGCCTCCTCGTAGCGGCGGTTGAAAACGAGCTCAGGATCGAAGCGGCCGTATTCGGCGAGGACGTTGCCGCGGGCGATCTGCGGGGTGAAGGCGCTGACCTTGACGCGCTGGTTGTTTTGGAGCGCGAGCTTGATGGCCTCGTCGAGCGTGAGCACGGGGCCAGTGCTCAAGGTTGCAGTCGGTGTGACGGTGGGTTCTGCGGCAGTAACGGCAGCACAGACGAGGCAGCCGAGGCCGGCGAGGAGGGTTAGTTGGCGGAAGAGGAGCATGCGTCGGTGGCGGGCGTGGCGGGGGCGGCTTCGTCTGGGTGGGCGGACTCCTTGGCGGCGCGGGAGTCGGAAGAAGTGGGGGCGGAGTCGGCGGGGTCGTTGCCGGCGGGAGCGGACGCGAGGCCGCCGAGGAAGAGGGCGAAGAGCGCGGCGACGAGCGGGTAGCGGAGGATGGACATGGCGGTTATTTGAGCATGACGCCGTCGGCGAGGCGCACGATGCGCGTGCCGAAGGTGGCATTCTCGTTGGAGTGGGTGACCTGCACGATGGTCACGCCGTCCTCGCGGTTGAGCTTGCGGAACAATTCCATGATTTCACGGCCCTGGTCGGAGTGCAGATTGCCGGTGGGCTCGTCGGCGAGGATGAGTCGCGGGCTGGCCACGAGCGCGCGGGCGATGCCCACGAGCTGCTGCTGGCCGCCGGAGAGTTGGTTCGGGTAGAGGTCGCGCTTGCCGACGATGTGGAAGCGGTCGAGCGCATCGCAGACGATGCCTTCGCGGTCCTGCTTGGCGACGTCGCGGTAGGAGAGCGGGATCTCGAGGTTTTCGTAGACGGTGAGATCGTCGATGAGGTGGTAGCTCTGAAAAACGAAGCCGAGGTTTTTCTTCTGCAGGTCGAAGCGCTTTTTCTTGTCGAGCTGGTGCACGGGCGCGCCGTCGAAATGATACTCGCCGGTCCACGCGTTGTCGTGGAGGCCGAGAGTGTGGAGGAGCGTGGACTTGCCCGAGCCCGACGGACCCATGATCGAGAGGAAATCGCCCTCAGCGATGTCGAGGTTGATGTCGCGCAGCGCGTAGAAGGGACCGCCCTTGAGGGGATAAACGCGGCTGAGGTGGCGGAGGGAAATCATGCGTGGCGAAGGACTGAAGGAAGAAGGGTGAAGGAAGAGAGAAGCAGTGAACGAGGTGCGCGGGCGGCGGGCTCACATGAGGAGCGAGGCGGGCGCCGTGCGCGCGGGAGCGGGGGTGCGTTTGGGCACGGCGGCTTCCGGGTTGGCGCGGGTGGCAGGGGCGGTGGTGGGTTTGAGGGCGGGAGCAGCGGCGCAGGCGGAGGGCGAATCGGAGGCTTTGAGACACGCGAGCACCGGGGAGACGGTGGCGAAGGCGAGGAGCACGGCGGCGAGGAGGGTTTTCATCGGGGATTTTGGCGCAACGATGGGAGGTGGCGGGCTTTACTTTGCAAGGGGCATGCCAAGGGGGAATGGCTTCTGTAAGACGATGGAAAACAAGGGTTAAAAATTATAGGAGCTTGCGCTGAACCTGGGGTTTGTCCGGCGATGGAACGCGGGCGTCCCAAAAGCGGGATTTGGGAGAGGCGCAAGGCTTGGAGAAAGGGAATGTGGAAATCAGGAAAGGAGGAAAATACCGGCTGAGCTGAGGTTCGTTTCCTGCCTTCCTGATTTCCACATTCGGTTTGGGCGGGCCTTGGTCTGGGGGCACGAAAAAGGGCGGGTCGATTAAGACCCGCCCTGGTGAGATTTGGTGACGCGTGGGGCTTACCAGATTTCTTCTTCGCGATCGAAGACGCCTTGGACGGCGGCTTCCCATTCGGCCGGGTTGCGCTTCTTCAGCATCTCGCCGGCGGTCGCGAACGACAGCAGCGAAAGGCCGGAGGCAAAATCGTTGGCGTAAAGGCCGTAGTAGAGCTTGCCGCCGTTGAGCGACATGAGGCGGAGCTGTTTCGCGGCGACCGACTCGAGGTGAGCGAAGCCCTCGATGTTCTTCGCGGCCTCGAGCAGGAGCCAGCTGAGGCCGGGCTCGTAGCAGCGGAAGTGGTCGTTGAGCGGATGCTCGAAGCAGCCGTCGGCCATCTGGTTTTGGTGAAACCAGTCGGCGAACTCCGCGAAGCGGGCGACGAGGCGCGACCAGATGGTGTCGCCGCCGCTGGCGAGCGTGGAGGCGAGCTGGGCTTGGATCTGGTTCGGCGCCTGCGCGGGCACGCGGGCCTCGGGATCGGCCTTGGGGCTGAACTGGATGACGTGGCGCAGCGGCACGGAGAGGCGCGCTTTCATCGCGGGATTGGAGAGCGCGGCGACGAGACCCTCGGACGTGTAGAGGAGGATCTGCTGCGGGGCGGCCTTGGTCCACTCTTCCCAGAGCGTGGCCTTGTAGTTGTAGGTGGCGATGTATTCGACCATCGGCACGGCGGCGTCGTAGTAGGCGGTTTCGCCGGTGAGCTCAGCGTAGTGGATGAGCGTGGAAACGAAGAGGCCGTTGGCGCACCAGTATTCGCGCATCTCCTCGGGGTTGACCTTGTGGTTGAGCACGCCGACGCCCATGACGCCCTTGTTGGTGAGGTAGTTTTTGAGGCAGTGGTCGAGGTAGCGCTTCACGCTGGCGAGCACTTCCTTGCTCTCGGGCAGGTGCGGGAAATAGCGGACGCCCTCGAGCATGCCGTTGGCGGTGGAGGCGTTGTCGGCGACGCAGGAGCAGTTGACCATGCCCTTGGCGTCGCAGTCGTAGCCGTAGCCCATGTCGAACATGTCGGGCCAGTGGACGCTCTGGTATTTCATCTGGCGGCCGTTGAAGCGGCGGCAGATGGCGGTCATGCGCGCATCGCCGAGGAGGTCCATCGTGCGGGCGGCGCCCATGACGACGTAAGCTTCCTCGAAGCAGGCCTGCATCGGATGGGCCATGCCCGGGCTCGCGATGATGTGGTGGGAAAAGTAGTTCCAGTGCTTGACCAAGCCACGGGCAACGACGGTGGAGTTGAGTTTCATGTAGGGAGAATGCGATGCGGTGAACGCGATACGCTCCTTCGTCTTCGGGCCGCGCGCGGCAGGGTCAAACTTAATGGAATCCTAACGGTAGACTGTGGCGCGGCTGCGCCGCGCTGAATGTTCTAATGACCAATACCCAATGACCAAGGAGGCGTGCTGGTCGCTTACTCCGACCGCAGCGCGGTGGCCGGGTCGATGCGGGTGGCGCGGCGGGCGGGGAAGTAGCTCGCGAGGGCGGCGGCGGTGGCGAGGAGGAGCGGGGCGACGAGGAGGATCAAGGGATCGAGGGGCGACACTTCGTAGAGCTGGCTGCGAATGGCCTGGCCGGCGGCGATGGCCCCGAGGACGCCGACCGCTACACCGATAAGCAGGGGGATCATGCCTTGGCGGAACATGAGGTGGACGACATCGGTGGGTTGCGCGCCGAGGGCCATGCGGACGCCGATCTCGCGGCGGCGCATCGAGACGCCGTAGGCGACGACGCTGTAGAGGCCGGTGAGGGCGAGGACGAGCGCGAGCAACGCGAAGGTGCCGAGGAGAAGGGACTGGAGCGTCGTGGTGGCGTAGGTGGACTCGACCTGCTCCTGCATGGTCTCGACTTCGAAGATGGCGACATCGGGATCGAGCTGGGCGAAGAGCTCGCGGATCTGGCGCTCGAGGCCGCGTGGGTTGCCGGTGGTGCGGACGAGCGCGACTTTTTGGGTCCACGTAAATTGTTGCAGCGACCAGTAGGCCTGCGCGCGCGTGATGGGTTCATCGTAGCCGTAGACGCGGAGGGTGGGGACGACACCAATAACGGTGAACCAGTTTTCGTCCTCGTTTTTGGAAAAGCCCCAGTTGATGCGTTTGCCGAGGGGGTTTTGCTGCGGCCACCATTTTTCGGCGAAGGCCTGGTCGATGATGACGACCTTGGGGCCGGTGGCGTCGTGGGCGTTGAACAGGCGGCCTTGGAGAAGCGGGACCTTGAGGGCGTTGAAGTAGTCGTCGCTGACGATGGCCATCTCGGCGAGCGGGCGGTTGCGATCCTTGGGGTTGTGGATGCCCTCGACACTGAAGCTGGACTGCCAGCCGGCGTTGAGCGGAGGCGTGGTGCTAACGGCCGCGTGCTGGACCCCGGGAAGCGCGGAGAGACGCTCGACGAGGTGATGGTAGAAACGGCGGGAGGGGAGTTCGCTTTCGACGCGCTGGCCGTCTTTCATTTCGTAACCGTAGCGACTGTCGGGGAGGGAGACGGAGAACGTGAGAACCGATTCGGGGTCGAACCCGAGCGGGGCGGATTGCATGCGCTCGAGACTGCGGAGGATGAGGCCGCTGGTGCTGAGGAGCACGAGGGTGAGGGCGACCTGGCCGGCGACGAGGAGGCGGCGCATGCTCGTGCCCGCGGTGGCGCCGCGGCTGCCGTCGTGAAGCCCGCTGCGGACATCGGTGCGGGAAAGTTTCACGGCGGGCCAGAGGCCGGCGAGAATGCCGGAGGTGAGGGCGACAAGAATCGAGAAACCGAGGACCCAGGGGTTGAGCTCAATGTTTTGGAAACGCGTGGAGTAGGTGGGGACGAAGCGCTGGATTACGTCGAGCGACCACCACGCGAAGAGGACGCCGAGGGCGCCGCCGACGAGGGCGACGAGGACGGATTCGTTGAGCATCTGGCGGATGAGCTGCCAGCGCGAGGCGCCGAGGGCGGAACGGACGGCGTAGTCGCGTTGCTGGCTGAGGCCGCGGGTGATGAAGAGACTGGCGACATTGGCACAGGCGATGGCGAGGACGAAGCCGGTGGCGGCGAGGAGCGACCAGAGGCCGGCGCGGAAACCGCCGACTTCCTCCTTGCGGAAGGGCGAGACGACGGCGGAGACACCGGTGAGATTGTCGGGATAAGCGGCGCGCAGGCCGGTGTAGATGCGCTCCATATCGGCGCGAACCTGCTCGAGGGTGACGCCGGGTTTCATGCGGCCGGTGGCGTAGAGGCCGGGATTGTTGCCGCGGGACTGCCAGTTTTCCTGGGTGGCGGCGTAGGGCGTGATCGGCACCCAGAGTTCGGCGCGGCGGGCGAGTTCGAGGCCGTTGGGGGCGATGCCGACGACGGTGCGCTGCACGCCATCGATGGGGATTTCACGACCGACGAGATGCGGATCGCGGGCGAAACGGCGGACCCAGAGGGATTCGGCGATGACGACCACGGGTGCGGCGCCGGCCTTGTCTTCGTCGGCGGAAAAGTAACGGCCGGTGACGGGTTTGAGCGCGGCGACGTCGAAGAAAGAGGCGGAGACGAAGGCGCCGCGGATGTTTTCCGGCAGCTGGCCGGCGCCGGAAATATTGAAGCGGTCGCCGCGGCGGGCGGTGAGGGCGGTGAAGGTTTGCTGTTCCTTCATCCAGTCCTGAATGGTGGGCCAGGAGATGGACATCTCCATCTGCGGGCCCTTTTGCCAGAGGATAACGAGCTGGTCGGAGTTGGGGTAGGGAAAGGGTTTGAGGAGGACGGCGTAGAGAACGGAGAAAATCGCGGTGGTGACGCCGATGCCGAGGGCGAGCGTGAGGACGGTCGCGAGGGTGAAACCGGGGGAATTGCGCAGGGAGCGGAGGGCGAATTTCATGGGGAGCGGTCAGCTTTCAGCGATCAGCTGTCAGCTGGGATGAGGGCGTGGAAGGAAAGTGCTATGGATCGGGCTGAATGCTGAGGGCTGAATGCTGACAGCTCATTCCGCGCGCAGCGCGACCATGGGGTCGACTTTCGTGGCGCGGCGGGCGGGGAGCCAGCTGGCGAGGGTGGCGACGGCGGCGAGCAACGGGGCGATGACAATGAAGGTGAGGGGATCGCGGGCGTTGACGCCGTAGAGGAGGGATTGCACGAGGCTGGCGAGGGCGAGGGCGCCGACGAGCCCGAGGGCGAGGCCGAGGCCGACGACGGCCAGACTCTGGCGCATGACGAGACGGATGACGCCGCCGGTGGTGGAACCGAGCGCGAGGCGGATGCCGAATTCGTTGGTGCGCTGCGCCACGGCATATGAGACGACGCCGTAGATGCCGATGGCGGCGAGGATGAGCGCGAGCACCGAAAAGGTCACCATGAGCGTCGCGGCGAAGCGCTGGCGGGCGATCGAGGCGGCGACGAGCTGGTCGAGGGTCTCCAAGCGGAAGACCGGCTGGTCCGGGTCCACGGTCTGCACTGCGCGGCGGAGCGCGGCCGGGAGGCCGGCGTCGGCGCCGTCGGTGCGGATGACGAAGGTGATCTGGGCGAAAGGCTGTTGCGCCATGGGCTCGTAGCTTTGCGGGGCGGTCTCCTGGTCGAAGCGCAAATTCTTGATCTCGCCGACGACGCCGATGATCTCGCGCCAGGTCTGCGGGCCGTTGGTCATGTGGACGCGCTTGCCGATGGGGTCTTCGCCAGGGAAGAGTTTTTCGGCGAAGGACTGGCTGATGATGGCGACGCGCGCTTTGTCCTCGCGGTCAAATTCGTTGAACGTGCGACCGCGGAGCAGCGGGATGCCCATGGCCTGAAAATAGCCGGGGGCGACGGCGAAGTAGGCGGTGGAAGGAAGCTCCTGCTGGGGATCGCGACCCTCGATTTCGAGACCGAGAATGTAGTCGCTGCCGGAAAACGGCATCGACTGCGTGGAACCGACGGCGGTGACACCGGGGATAGTGCGCATGCGGGCGATGACGGCATCAGTAAACGCACGCTGTTTGTCGGGCGTCTCATATTTCTCGAGCGGGAGCGAGAGGTTGAGCATGAGCGCATTGGCGGGATTGAAACCGGGGCTGGCATGCGCGAGTCGGTCGAAGCTGCGGATGAGCAAGCCGGCGCCGGTGAGCAGCATGAGCGCGAAAGCGATTTCGGCGACGACGAGACTGTTGCGGAACCAGTGGCGGCCGCCTTCGCTGGAGCCGCGGGAGCCTTCCTTGAGGGCATCGACGAGATTGATGCGCGAACCCTGCCACGCGGGCACGAGGCCGAAGGTGACGCCGGTGAGCACGGCGATGGCGAAGGTGAAAAGGAAGGCGCGGGCATCGAGTGTGATTTCCGCGGCGCGTGGGAGATCGGCGGGCGCGATGGCGAGGAGCGCGTCGAGTCCCCACTTGGCAAGGACGAGGCCGAGGGCGCCGCCGAGGAGCGAGAGCAGGAGACTTTCGGTGAGGAGCTGGCGGACGAGGCGGCCGCGACCGGCGCCGAGCGCGGCGCGCACGGAGATCTCGCGCTGCCGGCCGGCGGCGCGCGCGAGCTGGAGGTTGGCGACATTGGCGCAGGCGATGAGGAGGAGCAGGAAAACGGCGCCGAGCAGCGTGTAGAACGTGGGCTTCAGGTTGCCCGTATTGAAATCGAGGATGGGGATGACGATGGCGCCCCAGTCCTTGTTGGTGTCGGGAAATTGCTCGGCGAGCCGGCGTGTGATGGTGTCCATCTGGGTCTGGGCCTGCGCGGTGGTGATACCGGGCTTGAGGCGGCCGACGACGCCGTAGCTGTGGCCGCCGCGGTTTTGCCATTGCTCGGTGGTGAGGGCGAGCGGGGTGAGGACCTCGAAGCGGCTGCCGCGCTGGAAATCGGCGGGCATGATGCCGATGATGGTGTGGGGAACGCCGTTGAAGCGGAGGGTCGTGTTGAGGATGTCGGTGCGGCCGCCGAATTGCTTCTGCCAGAAAGCGTGGGTGAGGATGACGACGGTGTGCTTGCCGGGTTCGTCTTCGGCGGGACCGTAGGCGCGGCCGAGGGCGGGCGCGACGCGCAGCGTGGAAAAATAATTGCCGCTCGTGCGCTGGGCGATGACGCGGACGGGTTCGCCGTCGCCGGTGAGGTTGTAATGCATCTGGCGCAGGAGCGCGAGCGACTCGAAGGCATCGGCCTGTTCGGTCCAGCTGCGATAGTTGGCGGGTGCGACGGAGAACTGAGGGAACTGCGGCAGGGCGGTTTCGCGGATGACCATGAGCCGCTCGGACTCGGGGAAGTTGACCGGACGCAGGAGGACCGAATTGACGACCGTGAAGATCGCGGTGCACGCGCCGATGCCGAGCGCGAGCGTGAGCAGCGCGACGACGGTGAAGCCGGGGGACTTGGTAAGCTGGCGGAAGGCGAATTTCATGGGAAGCGGTCAGCGATCAGCGATCAGCATTGGAATGTGAGCGAAGGGCGAAGGTGTTCAGGTTTTGGCTGAGAGCTGAAAGCTGAGGGCTGACAGCTCATTCGGCGCGCAGGGCGACGAGCGGGTCGACCTTCGCGGCGCGGCGGGCGGGGAGGTAGCAGGCGAAGAACGAGACGAGCAGGAGCGTGACGACGATGGCGACCAGCGTCAGCGGATCGGGGCGGCCCATCTCGGGGAGGATCGTGCCGAGGAGGTGGACGAGACCGAAGGCGCCGACCAAGCCGATGACGAGGCCGAGGAGCGAGAGGCCGAGGCCGCGGCCGAAGATGAGACGCAGGACGGTGCCGACCTGCGCGCCGAGCGCCATGCGGATGCCGATCTCCTGGGTGCGCTGCACGACGAAGCTGGCGAGCACGCCGTAGATGCCGACGGAGGCGAGCATGAGGCCGAGCAGGGCGAAGCCGCCGAGCAGGCCGCCGATGAGATGGTAGTTGGCGAGGGAGCGCTTGATGTCGCCGCGGATGCTGATGACGCTGTGCACGGGCAGGTCGGGATCGATGGCGGCGACGGCCTTGCGCATTTCGTTCGTGAGCTGTTCGGCCGGGACGCGTCCGCGGACGACGATCGTGGCGCCGCCGAAGGTTTCCTGCATGATGGGATAATACATCTGGAAGCGCGTGTCGGGCGGCGTGAGCGAGGCGGGCGCACCGGCGTGGCTGACGACGCCGATGATTTCGCGCGCGGGGTCTTCGGGTTCGGTGCCGCCGAGGCGGCGACCGATGGGGTTTTCGCCGGGGAAGAGGGCGCGGGCCATGGCTTCGTTGATCACGACGACGAGCGGACGGTCGGCGCGGTCGTCGGCGTTGAAGTAGCGGCCTTGCACGAGGCGGAGGCCGAGGGTGTCGACGTAGCCGGGCGTGGTGAAGATGACGTTGGCGAGAGGCTCGCGGCCGGGGGCGGGGACGGGCTGGCCCTGGACGGTGAAGTTGGCGCTGCTGGAGTAGCCGCCGGTGGGCAGGGAACTGCTGAGGGCGGAGTGCGTGAGGAGCGGGCTGGCGGCGAGGTTGTCGGCGAGCTTGGTGAAGAAGAGGCGGCGGGCGTCGTCGTCGGGGTATTTGTTGGCGGGGAGATTGACGAAGCCGGTGAGCAGAGCGGCGGTGCGCCAGCCCGGGTCGCGTTGCGTGAACTGTTCGAGGCCGCGGAGAAAAACGCCCGCGCCGGTGAGGAGGATCAGCGCGAGCGCGACCTCGATGACGATGAGGGCGTGGCGGAGACGCGCGCTGCCGGCGATGATGCCGCGGCTGCCGAGCTTGAGGGCGTCGTTGACGTCGGTGCGCGAGGCGAGCCACGCGGGCAGGAGGCCGAAGGCGAGGCCGGAGAGGATGGAAACAACGAGGGCGAAGCCGACGACGCGCAGGTCGAGCGGCAGGTCGAGGCTGGTGATGCCGCCGGCGAGGCGGACATGGCGGCCGAGGAGATCGTTGCACCACACGGCGACGAGCACGCCGAGGGCGCCGCCGGTGAGGCCGAGGAGCAGGCTCTCGGTGAGGAGCTCGCGCATGATCTGCCAGCGCGAGGCGCCGAGGGCGACGCGGATGGCGTGTTCGCGGGAGCGGGCGGCGGTGCGGGTGAACTGGAGGTTGGCGAGATTGGCGCACGCGATGAGGAGGACGAAGCCGGCGAGCCCCATCACGAGCCAGGTCAGGTTGCGCGAGGCGTCGCCCTGATCGGAGTTGGCGAGCGGGACGAGGCGGAGGCCGTAGCTGGAATTGGTCTGCGGGTAGAGTTGGGTGAGGCGGGCGCTGAGGCCGTCGAGTTCGGCCTGGGCCTGCGCGGGCGTGACGCCGGGCGCGAGGCGGCCGAGGATCGTGAGGTAGTTGTTGCTGCGATTCTGCTGTTGCGCGGCGTTGAAGGTGAGCGGTTGGAAGGCGTCGAGCTGGCCCCACATGAGCGGCGGGACGAAGCTGGCCGGCATGACGCCGACGATGGTGACGAGCCGGCTGTTGAGGCGGATCTGGCGGCCGATGACGGCGGGATCGGCGACGAAGCGGCGCGTCCAGCACTCATGCGTGAGGATGATCGCGGCCGGGCCGCCGGGAGTGTTTTCCTCGGCGGTGAAGAAGCGGCCCAGCACGGGCTGAATGCCGAGCATGGGAAAAAAGCCCGCGGTGACATCCATGCCGCGGAAGCGCTCGGCGGGCTGGTCGCCGGGCGAGTAGCTGTAGTTGGAGCGATTGGTGGCGGCGAGGGCGGTGAAGGATTTGGCCTGCGCCTCGTAGTCGAGAAAGTTGGCGGCGGCGTGCGGCCACGTGCGGGACTGTGGCGACGTGCGGAAGATGCGCACGAGTTCGCCGGGCGCGGCGAAGGGGACGTCCTGCAAGAGCAGCGTGTTGAGGACGGTGAACATCGACGTGTTGGCGCCGATGCCGAGCGCGAGGGTGAGCAGCGCGATGGCGGTGAAGCCGGGCGTCTTGAGGAGGGAGCGGAAGGCGAATTTCATTTTTTTTAGAGCGATCAGCTTTCAGCGATCAGCGGTCAGCTTTGGAATATGAGCGAAGGACGAAGGTGTTTCAGGGATTGGCTGAGAGCTGAAAGCTGAGGGCTGACAGCTCATTCGGCGCGCAGCGCGGTCATTGGATCGACCTTGGTAGCGCGGCGGGCGGGGAGGTAGCAGGCGACGAGCATGACGACGGAGAGGACGGTGAGGTTGAGGCCGAGGAGCCAGAGGCCGGGGAAATTGACTTCGGGCATCGCGGAGGTGAGCACGCGGTTGAGGCCGTAGTAAACGGCGACGCCACAGAGGAGGCCGACGACGAGCAGCTTGAGGCCTTCGCCGAGCATGAGCTGGAGGATGTGGGCGGCGGTGGCGCCGAGGGCGAGACGGATGCCGATGTCGCGGCGGCGCTGCTGGGCGAGCTGCGAGATCACGCCGGAGAGGCCGATGGCGGCGATGAGCAGGCCCATGCCGGCGGAGATCGAAAAGTTGACGATAATGAGATCGTTGCTGGCGAAGGCGCGCTCGAGCTGGGAGGTGACGGTGCCGGCGCCAGAGACGGCCAGGTTGCCATCGAGCGAGGCGACGGTCGTGCGCAGGGTTTTGAGCAGCGCGTCGGGGGCGACGGAGGAGCGGAGGACCAGCCCAAGGTAACGGTTACCCGTTTGGACCTGCGGGCGATAAACCTGGAGCCGGCTGGCGGGCGGCGTGGTCTGGGCGGCGACTTGCACATCGCCGACGACGCCGACGATTTCGTGCCAGGTGTCGGCCGAGCCGATGCGGATGCGGCGGCCGATCGGATTGGCGCCGGGCCAGAATTGCCGGGCGAAGGATTCGTTGACGATGACGACCGCGGGATCACTGGCCTTGAGGCCAGGGGCGAAGTCGGTGCCTTGCTTGAGGGGGATTTTGGTCGTGGCGAAATAACCGGAGGAAACGGAGTTATTGAACGCGATGGGCTCGCGGCCGGGCTGGTCGGCGGGCCGCCCCTCGACGGCGATAGTCTGGGCATTGCCGGAGGAGAACATCGGCAGGTCGCCGCACAGGGCGGAACTTTCCACGCCGGGCAGGGCGTTCAGACGTTCGAGTAAGGTGGTGGTGAAGGCATTTTGCTCGGGCAGGGTGCTGTAATGAGTCGGAGACAGAACGATCCGGCCGGAGAAAAGGCCGTTTATCTGCCAGCCGAGGTCGCGTTGATAGAAGGTCTTGAAGCCCAGGCCGAAGGACGCGGCGATGCCGACGAGGGCGAAGGCGATGGCGAGCTGGCCGACGATGAGCAGGCCCTTCCAGCGATGCTGGTTGCGACCGGCGGTGGAGCCGCGGGCGTTTTCCTTGAGGGCATCGGCGGCGGAGGCGCGCGCAGAGAGCCAGGCGGGCAGCAGGCTGAAGGCGAGGCCGCTGAGCAGGGCACTCAGGAGCGCGAAGCCGAGGACGCGGGCATCGAGGGGAAGGTTGAGGATGGGACCTGAGCCGAGGTCGAGGTAGCGACCGACGATGTCATTGGACCAGGCGGCGACGAGCAGGCCGGCGGCGCCGCCCATGAGCGCGATGAGCAGACCCTCGGCGAGGAGCGGCGTCATCAATTGCCAGCGGTTGCCGCCGAGCGCGGCGCGCACGGCGAAATCGCGGTGGCGGCCGAGGGCGCGGGCCATTTGCAGGCTGGCGAGATTGGCGCAGGCGATGAGCATCATCGCGACGGAGAGGCCGGTGCCGAGCCAGACGACGGTGCGCGTGAACCCGTTCATGTTGGAGTCGTGCAGGCTGGTGAGCCGCAGGCCGCGGCCGGCGTTGTCCTTAGGGTAGGCGAGGGCGAGTTGGCGGGCGATGGTGTCGAGTTCAGTTTGCGCCGCGCTGACGGAGACGCCGGGCTTTAGACGACCGAAAGCCTGCATCATGCGTGCACCATCACGCTGGGTGCGCATGCCAGGATAGGTGAAGCGCGGGCAGAAAAACTCTACGGCGCCGCCCCAGACGAACGGGGCATCAAAGGTCGGCGGCAGCACACCGATCACGATGAAAGTGCGTGTGTCGAAGCGCACGGTGCGGCCGAGGATGGCAGGGTCGCTGCCGAAGCGGCGTGCCCAGGTCGCATAGGGCAGGACGGTCACGTTAGCTTTGCCGTCTTGGTCTTCGTCGGCGGCGAAGCCACGGCCGAGCAGGAAACGTGAGCCGATGACGTCGAAGAAATTGGTGCTGACGATCGTGACGAAGACCTGCTCGGCGGGTCCGTCAGTGTGGGCGAGGGTTAATCGATCCGGGTTATAGAACGCGACGCCGGTGTAGGAGGTGGCGGTGTCACGGAGATCGAAGGCGTTGCCGGGTGCGTGACCCCCGTTCTGAGTGTTGCTCGCGGTGGCGAAGATGCGCACGAGGCGGTCGGGTTCGGGGTAGGGCAGGTTGCGGAGGAGGAGAAAGTTGGCGACGCTGAAGGACGAGGTGCTGAAACCGATGCCGAGCGCGAGGATGAGGACGGCGACGGCGGTGAAGCCGGGGGACTTGGCGAGCTGGCGAAGGGCGTGGGGCATTTTTTTTGAGCGGTCAGCTGTCAGCGATCAGCGGTCAGCTTTGGAATATGAACGAAGGACGAAGGTGTTTCAGGGATTGGCTGAGAGCTGACGGCTGAGGGCTGATGGCTTATTTCGCGCGTCGGGCGGGGATGGAAATAGAAGCGGGCAGAGCGAGCCGTTGAGCCATGACGAGGACGTTGCCTGATGGGGTGGAACATTAGGCATTGCTCATTGGGTGTGGGTTTATTCCCGCGCGTGCGGCGCGCGGGCTCAGCCTTCGACGCGTTCTTCGACGACGCGGCCGTCGAAGATGTGGATGCTGCGGTCGGCGTGGCGCGCGAAGCGGGTATCGTGCGTCACCATGACGATGGTCGCACCGGCTTTGTGGAGGTCGGTGAGGAGCTGCATCACGGAATCGCCGTTCTTGGAATCGAGGTTACCGGTGGGTTCGTCGGCGAGGAGGACGGCGGGCTTGCCGGCGAGGGCGCGGGCGACGGCGACACGCTGCTGCTGACCGCCGGAGAGCTGCGACGGCAGGTGCTTGGCGCGGTGGGCCATGCCGACCTTCTCGAGGGCCTCGGTGACGGCGGCCTTGCGCTCGGCGGCGGGCATGCCGCGGTAGGTGAGCGGGAGCTCGACGTTTTCGTAGACGGTGAGGTCGCCGATGAGGTTGAAGGATTGGAAAATGAAACCGATCTCGCGATTGCGGATGCGGGCGCGCTCGGGGAGCGAGAGGCCCTGCACGGGGCGGCCGTTGAGGGTGTAGCTGCCGTCGCTCGGGGAATCGAGCAGGCCGAGGATGGAGAGGAGCGTGGATTTGCCGCAGCCCGAGGGACCGGCGATGGCGACGTATTCGCCCTTGCGGATGTCCATGTGGATGCCGGAGAGCGCGTGCGTTTCGACCTCATCGGTGAGGAAGACCTTGGTGACGCCGTCGAGTTTGATGAGGGATTCGGGGTTCATAGTTGGGTTAGGAAGATTGGCCACGGAGACGCGGAGACACGGAGGGATTAGGGTTGATGATTGGGGGTTAGAATGAGGCGTTTGATGCCGTCCTTGAGGAGACGGGTGTTGAAATTGAGTAACAGGCCCAGCTGTAGGCCGGAGATTTTTAGATAGGTGAGCACTTGGGCTTCGAAGAGCGGATCGTGACGCTCTACGCTCTTCAGTTCCAAGAGCAGGGCGTTGGAGACAACGAAGTCGGCGCGGAATTCTCCGATGCCTTGGTTTTTGTAGATGACGGGAAGAAGTTTTTGGCGTTCGAAGCTGAGGCCGCTGGCGGAAAATTCCTGGGCGAGCGCTGCTTCATAGACCGACTCAAGCAAGCCAGGGCCAAGATGCCGATGAGCCTCGATGGCGAGGCCGATGACGCGTTCGGCCAATTGATCGAGGTCGGTTTTATTCATGAGAGAAGATTGGCCACGGAGACGCGGAGAAATTGGTTTTGATGGAAGGGGTTTGGCTCCGTGTCTTGGCGTCTCCGTGGCTAACCTCAGTTCAGTTTGATGCGGTCGTGGTCGTCGCTCTGGGACATGTCGGAGAGGATGACTTTGTCGCCGGGCTTCAGGCCGTCGATGACCTCGATGGTGTTGACGGAGCTGCGGCCGAGCTGGACGGGCGTGCGGATGGCGTAGACGCCGTCGGCATCGAGCTTGAAGATGTTGACCGTGCTGCGCTCCTGGCCGAAGGCGGGACGATTGACGTAAACGACGTCGTCGAGGCGCTCGAGCTCGATGGTGCCGTCGACGGAGAGGTCGGGGCGGGAGCCCTTGGGGAGTTCGCCATCGATGAGCACATCGACGGTGACGGTGCCGTTTTGCACGGAGGGATCGATGCGGGAGACCTTGCCTTCGACGACGCCGTTGCGGGTGTCGATCTGGGCGAACTGGCCGGTGGCGATGTCCTTGGCCTGCGTTTCGGCGATGCGGATTTCCGCCTTGAGGCGGTTCGGATCGGCGACACGGGCGAGGTTGGTGCCGGGTTGGATCTGGGAGCCAACGTCGACTTCCGGGGGGATAAGCTGGAGCACACCATGGATGCTTGCGCGGACGGTGAGGGCGTCGAGTTCCTCGCGGCGGAGACGGGCCTGGCCCCGGAGGCGGTCGACCTCGGCTTCCTTCACGGCGAGTTGCGGGGCGATGGATTGCTGGGAGAAGGCGAAGCGTTTTTGCTCGATGGTATTGCGGGTGGCGAGCTGGTCGGCCGTGACGCGGAAGACGCGGAGGTCGAGTTCGGAGATGAGGCCGTCCTTGTAGAGTTCCTCGTTTACCTCGGCCTTGAGCTTGGCCTGCTCGTAATCGGCCTTGGCGGCGGCGGCGTTGGATTCGGCGAGGAGCACGGTGCTTTCGAGCTGCACCTTGGTGCCGACGAGATCGGCCTCGGCGGCCTTGAGCGCGGAGTCGGCGGTAGTGGCGGCCTGCTCGACGTCGGGATTGGCGAGGATGAGGATGACGCTGTCGGGCGTGACGGGTGCACCGGGGCGCAGGACGATCTTGGCAACGCGGCCGGGCGTGCGGGCGGCGATCCAGGTAATCTCCTCCGGGACGAGCGTGCCGAGACCGCGGACTTGGCGGAGCATCTGGCCGCGCTTCACGTCGCCGATCCAGACGGTGTTGCGCTCAACGGTCGGGGCGGCGGGCTTGAGGCGCGCCAGCAAAATAGTGATGCCGATCAGGGCGGCGGCGGCGACAGCGGCGTAAATGATGCGTTTCTTGCGCTTGGCTTTGGATTGGTCGGGGCGCGGAATGTCCATGGATGCGCCAGTAATTGCACACGCCGTGCCAGCGTAAATGATGTCATGCAAACTATTGGAGCGTATGGGTTAAAAATTATATGCTGATGACGGCGAAAGGCATCCGGCGTCGAACGCGGGACGGGGCTATCCCGGAAATGGGACGATGAAACCAAACGGTGAATGATGCTCGAACGCGGTCGCGGCTGAGAGGGATTGGCCCACGGAACACGCGGCAGACACGGAAAGGAGCGGGTTTTGAACCGCGGATTGGGTCGTTCGCGTAATCCTAATCGTTCTCGTGCTCTCGGGATTTCGGAGGAGAACGATTAGGAGTAGGTGAACGAGAATGATTTTTAGGCCGGGAGGCGGAGTGAGGCGAGGGTGCCTTGGGCTTCGTCGCGGTTTTTCAGGCTGAGCGCGCCGCCGTGGTTTTCGGCGATTTGGCGGCACAGCACGAGGCCGATGCCGGAGCCGGTCGGCTTGGTCGTGAAGAACGGCACGAAGAGGTTGGTCGCGTTGGCGATGCCGGGGCCGTCGTCCTCGATGAAAATTTCCAGCACACTGCCGCGCTTCGCCCACGCGACGCGCACGCCGGCGGCGGGATGGCCCGCGGCGCGTTGTTCGAGGGCGGCTTCGACGGCGTTTTTGATGAGGTTGATGAGCACTTGCTCAAGCTGCGCGGCGTCACAGCCGAGGGTGACGGCGGGGCCGCCGGTGATCTGCACGGCGAGACGGGGCTCGAGCGCGACGACGCGGGTGATGAGCGGGGCGATTTCGCAGGGAGCGATGGTGGGAGCGGGGAGTTTGGCGAGGCGGGCGTAGGCCTGCATGAAGCGGCTGAGGCCATCGGCGCGCGACTCGATGATCTCGAGGCCGGAGCGCATATCGTCTTCCCAATCCGGCGCGCGTTTTTCGCGGCGGAGGATCGAGCCGAGGCTGCCGGCGAGGGATTTGATGGGCGCGAGGGAGTTGTTGAGCTCGTGGCCGAGGACGCGCACGAGACGCTGCCAGGCCAGCAACTCTTCCTCGCGCAGGGCCTGGCTGAGGTCGCCGATCACGACGAGTTGATGGGGGCGGCCGCCTTCGCGGAAGAGGGTGCGGCGCATGCCCCAGCGGCCGGATTTGCCGGGGAAATTGAGGTTGAGAATGCGGGCGGGTTCGCCGGCGAGGCAGTCGGCGAGTTCGAGTTCGGTGGCGGCGCGACCGAGGATGCGCTCGGCGGGCTTGGCGAGGAGTTGCTGGGCCGAGTGGTTGGCGAGGCGGAGCGTGCCGGATTCGTCGAAGGCAAAGATGGCGACGTCGATTTCCTCCATCACGGTGCGGAGGAGCGCGGTGGCTTCCATCGCGCCGAGACGCTGCTCCTGCAGGGTGCGGCTGAGGGTGTTGATTTCCACCATGACGTCGCCGAGCGGCTCATCGCGGTTGGCGCCGCGGGCGCGCACGGAGAAATCGCCTTCGCGCAAAGCGGAGAGAAGGTTGGCCATCGTCTGCAGCGGACGGACCACGCGCATGCGGACGGCGGCCGCGAAGCCAAGCCAACAGCCGACGATCAGCAGCGTGAGCGTCCACTGCACCTTGGGCGTGGAGTCGCCGAGCCAGAGGAAGCACTCTGCCACGACGACGGCGGGCAGTCCGCCGAGGAGCGTGTAGTAGAAGACCGCGAGGTCGTGGCTTAGGCGGCGGTTTTTATTAGCCATCAGCGATCAGCGGTCAGCTTTCAGCTTCCGAACAAAGGCACCGAGCATGCGCTTGATCTGGCTGATTTCGGAAGCGATAGCGTCATATTCAAGCGGGGCAATGTAGCCGAGTTCCTTTGCAAGGAGTAAGAAATACTCAAGCTCGCTGGCCGAGCCGTGAGCGATATCGAGAAAGCGTTTCAGCTCCGCATCGCTGTCTCGTCCGCAGCCCTCTGCGATATTCGCAGGAATGGAAGCGGCGGCGCGTCGCATCTGCGACGTCATGCCAAACAACTCATCCTTGGGAAAAGTCTTGGTTAGGGCATAGACTCTTAGCGTCACGGCATGACTGCGCTCCCAAATAGCCAAGTCGCGATAATTTTTCACGGCGTAATAGGAATGGCTGACCGCTGAACGCTGACAGCTGATCGCTAAAAGCTACAATCCGTATTTCTCGAGCCGGCGATAAAACGCGCTGCGGCTCAGGCCGAGTTCTTCGGCGGCCTGGCGGGCGTTGCCATTGCAGCGGGCGAGGGTCTTTTTGATGAGATAGGCTTCGACTTCCTCGATGCTCATTTCGTCGAGTCGCGGTGCGGCTTGACTCGCGTTGAGCCCGAGGTCGACGGTGCGGATCACCTTGCCCTGCGCCATGAGCACGCCGCGCTCGACGGCATGGTCGAGTTCGCGGACGTTGCCGGGCCACGCGTAGCCGCGCATCACTTCGAGTGCGGCGTCGTCAAAACCCGTGATGCCCTTGCGGTAGCGCTCGACGTGGCCCTTCAGAAAATGCTGCGCGAGGAGTGCGATGTCCTCGCGGCGCTCGCGCAGCGGCGGCAGGTGGATGTGGATCGTGTTGAGGCGGAAGAGCAGATCCTGGCGGAATTTTCCGGCGGCGACCTCGGCGGCGAGGTCGGAGTTGGTGGCGGAGATGAGGCGGACGTTGGCGCGGTAGGTTTTCGAGGAGCCGACGCGCTCGAACTCGCCCGTCTCGAGCGTGCGCAGGATTTTCGCCTGCTGGCTCATCGGGATGTTGCCGATCTCGTCCATGAACAGCGAGCCGGCGTCGGCGAGTTCGAAGCGGCCGGCACGGTCGTTCTTGGCGTCAGTGAACGCGCCGCGCACGTGGCCGAAGAGTTCGCTCTCAAAAATGCCCTCGGGCAGACCGCCCATGTTGACCGAGATAAAAGGTTTGCCGGCGCGCACGGAGACGGCGTGCAAAGCTTGGGCGACGACGCCTTTGCCGGTGCCGTTTTCGCCGGTGATGAGGACATTGGCGTCGGAGGGGCCGACGCGGGCGATCACGTCGAGCACGGGGCGCATGGCGCCGGATTGCGCGATGAGGGTGGGGCCGCCGTCCTTGCCGCGGAGCAGCTGGTTTTCCTGTTCGAGGCGGCGGAAGGCGCGGACGGCGCTGCCGAGCTCGATCTGGTTTTTGACAATGGCGATCAGGCGCGGGTTGTCCCAGGGCTTGGTGATGAAATCGCGGGCGCCGCGGCGCATGGCTTCGACGGCGATGTCCACGCTGGCCCATGCGGTCATGACGACCACGGGCAGGGAAGAATCGATGGCCTGGAGTTTTTTCAGGAGGTCGAGGCCCTCCTGTCCACTGGTGGTGTCGCGCGCGTAGTTGAGGTCGATCAGCGCCATCGCGAAGTCGCGCGATTCGACGGCCTTGATAACGGCGGCGGGGGACTTGGCGGACTCGGTCTGGTAGCCCTCGGATTTGAGCAGGAGGCGCAGGGCCTCAAGCACGTCGGGCTGGTCGTCGGCGATGAGGATGCGGAGCGCGGAGTTTTCCGGGGCGACCATGGGATAAGACGAATGGACGCGGCGAGCGCACCGGCTGTCAAGCTGGGGCGCGGTGCGCGCGGATACGGACTCAGGCGGCGACCAGCGCGGAGACGTGGCGGCGAGCGGCGGCCGCGGCGGTGCGGGCGCGGAGGCGCAGCTGCAGTGTGCGACGCGTGCGATAGTCGTTGAGCGCGATGCCGGCGATGCCGCCGATGGCGAAGACGTTGAAGAGCGTTTCGCCCGAGACCGGGGCGGCGTTGAAGGCGGCGACCGCGGTGGCGGCGATTGCGAGATTGAGGACGACGTGCTTGAGGAGGGTGAGGGACGACTGATTCATGGTGAGGACGAGTTGAGTTAAGTGGGATGGTTTGTTGCGGGGATAATTGCACGCGCCGTGCCAAGTGTCTTTTGGTTTCGCAACACGCTGGGGAAGAAGGGATAGAATTTCCGTGATTTTTCCGGACGAAAAGTGGGCGCGGAATGTTTTCGCTAGCGGGAGGTGTGTTTCCCGAAAGCGGGAAAACCCGCGGGGGTGACAGGGCGACACGTTGGGCTGGCGGAGGCGCGGCGAATATTCGGACGCCAACAGCTTGACTCGCGCCGCATCCGGCTGCCGGCTGCGCGTGTTTTTGATCCCCAAATCCGTCCAAGACCATGACTGCCGCCGCCACCCCTGCGTCCTCCCTCACTGCCGAAGAGCTTTTCGCTTTCGACAACACCGGATATCTCGTGCTCGAGAATTTTCTCACGCGCGACCACGTCGCCCGGCTGACCGCCGCGCTGCACGCCGCCAACGCGCGGCGCCGCGCCAAGCTGCCGGCGGGCCACAAGGCCGTGTGGCCGCCGCTCGTGCCGGCGGATTGCACGCAGGTCAACGGTGAGAAAAGCACGCGCACCCTCAACCTCCTCGACGACGATCCACTCTTCCTCGAGTTGCTCACCTGGCCGGCGATTTTGCCTTATGTGCGCGGCCTGTTGCATCAGGAACCGCACTACCATGCTTCCGACGCGATCGTGGAAGAAGGGAAGGACTTCATGAAGCGTCCGCTCGGCTGGCACATCGACGGCTATGGCGACGGCTACCGGTCGCTCCGCCGGCCGATTCCGCTGCTGCAGTTGAAGGTGGGTTACTATCTCAGCGACATGACGCAGCCGTGGCACGGCAACCTCACGGTGGTGCCGGGCAGCCATAAGGCGAACCTCGACCCATCGCCGGCGGACCTGAACCGCCGCGATCTCTTTCCCGGGGCGGTGCAGGTCTGCGCACCGGCTGGCACGGCGATCATCTTCCACAACGCCGTCTGGCACACCGCGGCGCCTTACCAGCAGCCGGACGCGGGCCGCACGATGCTTTACTACGGCTACGAACAGCCGTGGATGATCGGCAACTGCGCGCACTGGAACTACAGCAAGGAGCTCTACAACCAAAAGCTCACGCCGGAGCAGCGGAAATTTTTCCACGGTTTCGTCTTCGATCCGCCGGAACAACGCATGTGGTGAGGCAGGTAGGGCGGGCCCGCTGGGCCCGCCGTGAATTAGCTGCATCGAACACCAACCCTCCGGTGCGCCCAGCGGCCGCGCCTCACTTCGGAAAAGTGAGACGAGTCTGATTTTCATCCGGTAGGAAAAAGCGGGTCTTGCAGAATCGCGCGGGCTGCGCCTGCCTGCGTGCTCCTGCGGATCACGTCCGCGCGCCGATGAACTTCCCCGCATTCCTCGATTCCACCGATCCGGCGATCTACACGCTGCGCACGACCGCGCCGGGTCCGGCCGGCAAGCTCCCGCTCACGGCGCAACTCCTGCGCAACGCCAGCAGCGGCCGCGTCTTCGGCATGACGCAAAATGCCGGCATGGGCTGGGACCCGCGCAAGCTGCTCGGCAAGGAGTTTCTGATCCTCAGCACGCAGGGCGGCATCCGTGCGCCCGACGGCACACCGGTCGCGCTCGGCTACCACACCGGACACTGGGAAGTCGGCCTGCTCATGGAGGAGGCGGCACGCGTGTTTGCGGCGCACGGGGCGACGCCGTTTGCCGGCTACGTGAGCGATCCGTGCGACGGTCGCTCCAACGGCACGAACGCGATGTTCGACAGCCTGCCGTTTCGCAACGACGCCGCCATGGTTTTTCGCCGCCTCATCCGCTCGCTGCCGACATGCCGCGGGGTCGTGGGCGTCGCCACCTGCGACAAGGGGCTGCCCGCCATGATGATGGCACTCGCCGGCACGAAGCATCTGCCGGGCGTCCTCGTCCCCGGCGGCACCACGCTCAAGTCCGAGGAAGGCGAGGACACCGCGAAAGTGCAAACGCTCGCCGCGCGTTTTGCGCAGGGCGAAATCACGCTCGATTACGCCGCCGAGATGGGTTGCCGCGCCTGCGGCTCGCCGGGTGGCGGCTGCCAGTTCATGGGCACGGCGGCCACGTCGCAGGTCGTGGGTGAGGCGCTCGGTCTTTCGTTGCCACACTCCGCGCTCAGCCCGTCGGGCGCCGCGATCTGGCGCGACATGGCGCGACGCTCCGCCCTCGCGTTGATGGAACTCGAAGCCAAGGGCACGACGCTCGCGTCCATTCTCACCGAGGATGCGCTGCACAACGCCATGGTCGTGCACGCTGCGGTCGGCGGCTCCACCAATCTCGTGTTGCATGTGCCAGCCATCGCGCACGCCGCCGGTCTGCGTCGACCGACGGTCGAGGACTGGGCGCGCATCAACCGCCAGGTCCCGCGGCTCGTCGATGTGTTGCCCAACGGCCCCACGCACTACGCCACGGTGGAGGTCTTCCTCGCTGGCGGCGTGCCCGAGGTGATGTTGCACCTGCGCGATCTCGGCCTGCTCAAGCTCGACGCGCTCACCGTCACAGGCCGCACGCTCGGCGAAAATCTCGCGTGGTGGGAAAAATCCGAGCGCCGCGCCCGGCTGCGCGCGAAGTTGCAGGAACTCGACGGCGTCGATCCCGATCGCGTCATTCTCTCGCCGGAGCGCGCCCGCGCCGCCGGCATGACGAGCACGGTGTCGTTTCTCAGCGGTAACCTCGCGCCGGAAGGTGCGCTCGTGAAAAGCACCGCGATCGATCCCGCGCTGCTCGATGCCGACGGCGTGTTTTCCCATGAGGGGCCGGCGCGCGTCTTCGGCTCCGAGGCCGCCGCAATCGCTGCGATCAAGTCGCGCGGTGACGACGCGCTGCGGCAGGGCGAGGTCGTCGTGCTTGCGGGCATCGGCCCCGCGAGCGGCATGCCGGAAACCTATCAAATCACGTCCGCGCTGAAATATCTCAAGAAGGCGAAAGGCGTCGTGTTGCTCACGGATGGACGTTTCTCCGGCGTCTCCACGGGACCCTGCATCGGCCACATCAGTCCCGAGGCGTGGGCAGGCGGCCCGCTCGGCAAGCTGCGCGACGGCGACCGGCTGCGCGTGCGCATCGACACGCGCAAGCTCGAGGGCTCCGTCGATTTTGTGACCGGCAATGGCTCCACGGCCGCTGACGCTGCGGCCGAACTCGCCGCACGTCCGCGCAGTGAGCGTCTCACCGTCAATCCCGACATCCCCGCCGACACGGAACTGTGGGCCGCGCTGCAAAGCGTAAGCGGCGGCAGTTGGGGTGGCTGCGTTTACGATACGGCGCGCATCAAGCAACTCCTCGCCCAACCGCTTTCCTCATCATGATTCTGATTCATCCCGCCTCCGATCACCTCGTGGCCGTCGCCGACGGCAAAACCGTGCGTCTCGATGTTACGCTCGACGCGCTTTTCACTGCGGAAAATCCCGGCGCCTTCCTGCGCGCGCAGCTC
This sequence comes from uncultured Opitutaceae bacterium, assembly GCA_964525935.1. GTDB lineage: Bacteria > Verrucomicrobiota > Verrucomicrobiia > Opitutales > Opitutaceae > UBA2377. The sequence continues at coordinate 179,855 of CAZGJZ010000009.1, forward strand.
GCCGGCGCGAAGCCCGCCACGCTCCCGGCGAAGCCGCGCGCTCCGCTTCAGTCGCAGGAAGTTTGGGCGGCGGGCGTCACGTATTTTCGCAGCATGACCGCGCGCAAGGAGGAGTCGAAGGACGCTGGCGGCGGCACCTTCTACGACCGCGTTTACCACGCCGATCGACCAGAATTGTTTTTCAAAGCCACGCCACACCGCGTGTCCGCGACCGGCGAACCGGTGCGCATCCGCGCTGACTCCAAGTGGAATGTGCCGGAACCCGAACTCACGCTCGCGCTCAACTCACGTGGCCAGATTTTTGGCTACACCATCGGCAACGACATGAGCTCGCGTGACATCGAGGGCGAAAATCCGCTCTACCTCCCGCAGGCCAAGGTCTACGACCGCTCCGCCGCGCTCGGACCCGCGCTCCTCGTCACCGATGAACCGCTGCCGCCGACCACCGAGATCGCCATCGAGATCCGCCGCGCCGGCGCAGCCGTCTTCAGTGGCGCGAGCACGATCAGCCAGATCAAGCGCACCTTCGTTTCGCTCGCGGAATTTCTTTTCCGCGACAACCGCTTCCCGCACGGCTGCTATCTCATGACCGGCACGGGCACGGTGCCGCCGGATACGTTTACGCTCCGCAGCGGCGACGAGATTCGCATCACCATCGCGCCCATCGGCACGCTCGTTAATTCCGTCGCCTGATTCTCCCATGACGCTCCAAGGCAAAAGTCTCATCGCTGGAAAAACGGGCGCCACAGGCGGTGCGGTCTTCCGTGCCATCAATCCCGCGACGAGCGAGCAGCTCGCGCCGGATTTTTATGAAGCGACCACCGCCGAGGCCGATGCCGCGGTGCAGGCGGCGGCGGTGGCGTTTGAGGATTATCGAGCGCAGGCACCGGAGGTGCGGGCGAAGCTGTTGGAGACCATCGCGACCGAGATCGAGGCGCTGGGCGACGCGTTGTTGCAACGTGCCCATGCTGAAACGGGCCTGCCGCTCGTCCGTTTGCAAGGCGAACGCGCGCGCACCTGCGGCCAGCTGCGGCTCTTCGCCCAAGTCGTGCGCGAAGGCTCGTGGGTCGATGCGCGCATCGACACCGCGCTGCCGGATCGCCAGCCACTGCCGCGGCCGGATTTGCGGCGGATGCTCATTCCGCTCGGCCCGGTTGTGGTATTTGGCGCGAGTAATTTTCCCCTGGCGTTTTCCGTGGCGGGAGGCGACACGGCGTCGGCTTTCGCGGCGGGCTGTCCGGTGATCGTGAAAGCACACGGCGCGCATCCTGGCACGTCCGAGCTGGTCGGCGGCGCAATCGGGCGCGCCGTCGCGGCCTGTGGGCTGCAGGCTGGACTTTTTTCGCTCGTGAATGGCGGCGCGGCGGCCGGCGTCGCGCTGGTCAAACATCCGGCGGTGACGGCGGTGGGTTTCACCGGCTCGCATGCCGCGGGCCGGGCGTTGTTCGACGCTGCCGCGACGCGCCCGCACCCGATCCCGGTGTTTGCCGAGATGAGCAGCATCAATCCGGTCTTCCTGCTGCCGGGTGCCTTGCGCGAACGAGGCGCAGCCATTGCGACCGGGCTGGTCGGCTCGGTGACGCTGGGCGTTGGGCAATTTTGCACGAAACCGGGTCTCGTGTTTGTGCAGCGCGGGGCCGAGACGGATGCGTTTCTCCAAGCGCTCGCGGCGGCGGTGCAAGCTGCGCCGTGTGCGACGATGCTTACGCCGGGTATTAAGGCGGCCTTTGTGAAGAACCACGACAAGGTCACCGCCAGCGCCGGTGTGACGCGATTGGCGGCGGCGAGTGCGGCACCTGATGCGAAGCAGACCCAGGGTCAGCCGAGCATCGCGCTCACGACCGCGGCGGATTTCCTGCAAAATCCAGCGTTGGCGACCGAAACCTTCGGGCCGTTCACGCTCGTCGTGGTGGGAGAGACTGCCGATGAGCTGACCGCCTGTGCGCGCGCGTTGGAAGGCCAGCTCACGGCAACGATTCACGGCACGGCCGGCGACCTCGCCGGTGCCGGGCCGCTGGTCGCGCTGCTGGAGCAAAAAGCCGGTCGCGTGCTCGTGAACGGTTTTCCGACCGGCGTCGAAGTGAGTCCTGCGATGAACCACGGCGGCCCATCGCCCGCGACGAGCGACCCGCGTTACACGTCGGTCGGCACCGCGGCGCTGCTGCGTTTTGCCCGCCCGGTGTGCTATCAAAACTTCCCTGAATCGTTGCTGCCCGAGGCCCTCCGCAGCGCCAACCCGCTCGGAGTCATGCGCCTCGTCAACGGAGTGCTTACACGGGAGAAGGTGGGATAAAGTGCTCGAGCGAGCGAGGTGAAGACCTTGCGCTGACGTGAGATAAAACAAAAGCCGCACCCGGAAAAGGTGCGGCGAAATTCGCTGAGAAAAATGGTCGGGCCGGTGAGGCTTGTCCCGCCGCAGGCGAGTTTGAATCTGCCTTTGGCGGACAAGCTCGCCCCTCCTGCACCCCGAGCAGGTGCTCGATGTTCATTTTCAATTGAAATTAAAGAAAGTTCATGTCTTTCTCCCTGCGATGTCATCCGGCGTCTCACTTCAATTTCCTCAGGATTCCCTGGTGCTCGCGGGCGACCGTCCGGAGGAGATTGTTCTTTTTGAGTCCCAGTTGGTCGCGTTTTTTGTCGATGCAGCGGAGCTGCTGGGAGTGCCAAAGTCAGTCGCGGCCATTTACGGGATCGTATTCGCTTCGCCGGAACCGCTCAGCTTTGCGAACATCGAGGCGCGGTTGGATTTTTCCAAAGGCTCGATCAGCCAAGGGCTGCGTGCCTTGCGCGAGATTGGCGCGGTTCGCGAGGTTTCGACGGATAAGGACCGGACGGAACTTTTTTCCCCTGACCTCGAAATGCGTCGTCTTATCCAGCGCTTCCTCGAGCAGCGGCTTGATACGCAGCTTGAACAGGGAAAAAAGCGATTGGGCGGCCTGAAGAAATCCGCGGACGTATTTACTGGCAGGGATCAAAAGCTGATCATGGAGCGGCTGCGCAAACTTCAACGCTGGCACGACCGGACAATGGCGCTGATGCCCGTCGTTAAGGCTTTCCTGAAGCTCACTAAGATTTGACGGACACTGGCCGAGAGGCAGCAACCGCTTATGCGGCAAAAATCAATACCTCACAATGTTGCACCCAAACAGGAAGCGACGGGGCGAAGCCATGAGGGGCGAGCTGCATTACACGTATTTTTACCTAACACATTATGAGTTCAAAAAAAGCACTGATCACCGGCATCACTGGACAGGATGGTTCCTATCTCGCGGAGTTTTTGCTTGGTAAAGGTTACGAGGTTCATGGCGTTATCCGCCGGGCTTCGACCTTTAATACCAGTCGGATCGATCACCTTTACCGTGACCCGCACGTCAATGGCGTGAAGCTTTTCCTGCACTACGGCGATTTGGCTGACTCGGTGCAAATGGTGAAGCTGCTTTACAGCCTGCAGCCCGACGAAATCTACAACCTCGCCGCCCAATCGCATGTGCGCGTGTCATTCGATATCCCGGAATACACCGGTGACGTCACAGGCGTCGGCGCCGTGCGCATTCTCGAGGCCATTCGTGAGGCCGGATTGGTAAAAAAGTGCCGCTATTATCAGGCTTCGTCGTCCGAGATGTTTGGCAAGGTGCAGGAAGTGCCGCAGGTTGAAACCACGCCGTTCTGGCCGCGCTCGCCCTACGGCTGCGCCAAGATGTATGCGCACTGGCTGACGGTAAACTACCGTGAAAGCTACAACCTTCATGCTTCTTCGGGCATCCTCTTCAATCACGAGAGCCCGCGCCGCGGGGAAACCTTCGTCACCCGCAAGATCACCCGCGCCGCAACCCGCATTAAGTTGGGCCTGCAAGATGGTATCTATATGGGCAACCTCGATGCCAAGCGCGACTGGGGCTATGCCAAGGAATACGTCGAGATGATGTGGGTCATGCTGCAACAGGACCGGCCCGATGACTACGTGGTCGCCACCAACGAAACCCACACGGTTAAGGAATTCATCGAGGAAACCTTCGGCCGGCTCGATCTCGACTGGCAGAAATATGTCAAATACGATGCCCGCTACGAGCGCCCCGCCGAAGTTGAACTCCTGATCGGCAACCCGGCCAAGGCCAAGAAGCAGCTCGGTTGGGAGCCAAAGGTGCGATTCAAGGAGCTGGTCAAGATCATGGTCGACGCCGATCTCGAGTTGGCCAAGCGCGAGGCCCAGATCGCGCGTTTACCAGCGGTTTAATATAGGGTCTGGCTTGGAGCTTTTCACCTAGAGTTTAATGCATATTCAATGAAACTCTTCATCGCAGGCCATAATGGCATGGTAGGCTCAGCGCTGGTGCGACGCTATCAGCGTGACGCCGGTGTCACCTTGCTGCTGCGCACACGGAAGGAACTGGATCTCCTCGACCAAGCGGCAGTCGCGGCATTCTACGCAAAGGAAAAACCTGATGCGGTCATCGTGGCCGCCGCCAAGGTGGGTGGGATTCATGCCAACAACACTTACCCGGCGGAGTTCCTTCACGACAATCTGGTTATTGCTGCGAATTGCATCCACGGCGCCTACGCCGCAGGCGTAAGGCGGCTGCTTTTCCTCGGCAGCTCCTGCATCTACCCCAAGCACGCCCCGCAACCGATGCCGGAGGATTGCCTGCTCACGGGGCCGCTCGAGTCGACCAACGAAGCCTACGCCATCGCCAAGATCGCCGGCCTGAAGCTCTGCCAGGCCTATCGCCGGCAATACGGCGTCCTTTATCACTCGGCCATGCCGACCAACCTATATGGTCCGGGGGACAATTACCATCCGCAGAACTCGCACGTGTTGCCGGCCCTCATCCGGCGCTTCCATGAGGCGAAGGAACAAAAGCTGCCGGAAGTCACCGCCTGGGGCACCGGCACGCCGCGACGCGAGTTCCTGCACGTCGACGATTTGGCGGACGCCTGCGCCTTCCTGCTCGCGCTCGCCAATCCACCGGACTGGATCAACGTCGGCACCGGCAAGGATGTCACCATCCGTGAACTCACAGAGGCTGTGGCGGCGACTATTGGCTACCAAGGTAAAATTATCTGGGATGTGACGAAGCCCGATGGCACGCCACGCAAACTGATGAATGTCTCCCTGCTGAGCTCCCTAGGATGGGCAGCTCGCTTGGCCCTGCGTGATGGGCTCACCCGGACCTACGCCTCGTTCCTTCAAGGACAAACAGCCGGCACGCTGCGTTCTGTTTAGTACATTCTCTTTGCGCTTTCTCGTGCGGCAGTCACCATTTCCAATCTCTATTATTTGACTTCAGTCTTCCAGACCGCCAATTCAATTGAAATATAATAGTGAAGGCCTGACTGCATTGGCGCGACCGCAAACTGCGACGGCGAGGGCTCGATTTCTCTTTTTTTAGCATGGCAACCACTACCGGTTCGGCCAAAGAAGCAGCATCCGCCGACCTGCGCGACTTGAAGCGCAAATCTGTGCGAGGCGGTCTGATCACGATGGTCTCGCAGGGGATCAGCGTATCCATCCAGCTAGTCTCCACGGTCGCCTTGGCTCGGATGCTCGCTCCCGCCGACTATGGCATTGTGGCGATGGTGACTACGATCACGGCCTTTGCGGGGATTTTTCGTGATCTCGGCCTGTCGTCCGCCGTCATTCAAAAAGACGAGCTCACACATGCGCAGATGAGTAATCTTTTCTGGCTCAACACTGCGATGGGCGCTCTCCTGACCTTGCTGATGGCCGCCATCTCACCCGCTGTCGCTTGGTTTTATGGCCGGCCTGAGCTGGTGAAACTCACGCTGCTGCTTTCTACGACGTTCTTTCTCGGTAGCTTGGGAACGCAGCATGGCGCTTTGATGCAGCGTGACCTGCAGTTTGCTCGCCGGGCGGTCGCTACGGTGGCGGGTTCACTGGCCACTTTGGTAATTGCGATGATGCTGGCGTGGCGGGGATATGGCTACTGGTCGCTGGCCTGGGGGAATGTTGCTGGGGTGGTGGTCACCACCGTGTTACTGTTCGCACTTTCATCATTTCGTGCTAAATGGTGGACGAATGGGGCCGGCATCGACTCGATGTTGAAGTTCGGCGCGCATCTGACGGTCTTTGACGTCGTCAATTTTTTTCAGCGCAACTCGGACAACATCCTGATCGGTCGCTACTGGGGAGGGGAAGCATTAGGTTTTTATAATCGCGCTTATCAGTTGCTTATGTTTCCCATTTCAAATATCCGTGGACCGATCAATGCTGTGGCGTTTCCTGTAATGAGCCGCCTGCAAGATCAACCGGATGCTCTCCGGGCTTATTATCTTAAGGTGACCTCCATGATTGCATTGGTGACCATGCCTATGGTGGCGTTTTTTTGGGTCGAAAGCGCTGTGGTCATTGAGCTGGCCCTGGGGCGTCAATGGCTAGATGCTGTGCCGATTTTTGCGGCGTTAGCCTTAGCGGGCTTTATCCAGCCGGCTTTCGGATTTATCGGTAGTCTGATGTTGAGCATGGGACGTGGGAAAACTTATGCGCAATGCGGCATCTTTAATTCGGTGATATTAGTGTCGTGTATAGTAATTGGTCTGCCGTGGGGTGGGCAAGGTGTTGCCTGGGGATATGCAATAGGCAATTACGTTATTTTATACCCCTCTTTGCGATGGGTCTATCGCGGGACGAAAATCACGGTTGGCGATTTTACACTGGCTTGTGGTTGGCCCGTGTTGCTATCTGTTGTTTCTGTCGGCGCAGTGTTGGAAGGCGAACGATTGCTCCCGGTATCCAATGATCCGCTTTATAAGCTGTCGTTTGCCGGTGTTGTCTTTGTTAGTGTGCTAATTGCTGGCATATTTTTAAATAGACGCATGCGAAACGATGTGATGCATATCCGCATGGCCTTACGGGCTTGATACGGTATGAATAAATATTTTTATATCCGATGCATTTAAAAAAAATAGATTTATGGAAATCCAATAAACGACTAACATCGTTTATTAGAAATAAGATACTCGGGGCGATTTCCCGGTTTCCTGGATATGACAAACGAAATTGGCTTCGCATTCGGCAGATCGAGGCGTTTGAGAAGATTTTGCAGGGAAATCCTGAGGTTTTGGTTTTCGAGGTGTCGCCTGGCTGGAATAAATATTGGAAATCGCGCTGTAAGAATTACAAGAGTGCCGACTACCCTGAGTTTGACATCTGCAAGCAAAGAATGGTCGATCAGTTCGATATCGTTATCGTTGACCAAGTGCTTGAACATGTTGCAGATCCGGAGCGCGCGATTCGAAATATTCATGCCATGATTAAGCCTGGTGGACTTGCGCTTATTGCGACGCCGTTTCTGTTTCGTGTGCATGCCCGTCCACACGACTTCACCCGTTGGACGCAGGAAGGGCTGGTTGAAATACTGGCCAGGAATGGTTTTGAAAAAGATTGCATACAGGCTGATTCTTGGGGTAATAAAGCATGTGCGCGCGCCCATATTGGCGGCCCCGTCCGTGACTATGGCTTCTGGCGTTCGCTCGAGAATGATTCCGAGTATCCATTACAGGTTTGGGCTGTCGCACGTGTGTCGGTCAAATAAGGCAAGCATAGTGGATCGTCTGTTATTATAAAACTGCACCATGTTATTAAAATTGTCCCACTTGAGTTATCAATCGGTCGCTGATTTATCAGACGTGATTCGCCGGAATGCGCATAAAATCCCACCGGATGTTGATTTAATTGTGGGTATTCCACGAAGCGGCATGCTGGTTGCGACCATGCTGGCTCTGCACTTCAACAAAAAGGTATGCGACCTAGGTGCCTATTTGGCGAATACTCCATTGTGGCATGGGCAAACGCGAAACCCGGCGCACTCTACGCTGGTATACCCTCAACAAGCTGTGCATGCGCTGGTGATTGACGACAGTGCGTGTGGCGGCGGTTCCATGCGCGCTGCCAAAGAGAAGATTCTGGCGCAAGGCATCTCTCGGAGCCTGAGCTACGCCGCAGTGTATGTGACCGAGAACAGTATGCCGCATGTGGATATTTATTTTGAAGTAGTGCCACTCCCGCGCTTATTTGAATGGAACCTCATGCACCGGCAATCACTGGCGGAATGCTGCCTCGATATTGATGGTGTGCTCTGTCACGATCCGCTGTCTCATGAAAACGACGATGGTGAGGCCTACAGACAGTTCTTGCGATATGCGCGCCCCTTGGCCTTGCCGACATATCCAGTGGGCCATTTAGTAACGAGTCGCTTGGAGAAATATCGGTCAGAGACAGTGGCTTGGTTAGAACAGCATGGGGTGCGTTTCGGATATCTACATATGCTGAATCTGCCGAATGCGGAAACACGTCGGCGATTGGGCAATCACGCCAGCCACAAGGCATCGGTGTATTCCACGTTGCCCGACACCGGCTTGTTTGTTGAAAGCGAAATGGATCAGGCGAGAGATATCTGTAGGATTTCTGGGAAGCCGGTTTTATGTTTTTCTACTCAAGTGCTCATCAGGCCAAGTCTGTCTACCGCCATGCTTGCGAGAAAAACAGCCTCGCTAAGGCATAGAGTGGTCAATAAACTGCGGCGTGTGGCTACGAAGCTACGAGGATGATCTCATCCTAGGCACTTTTGGCAAATCGTTAGCTTATTTGAAGGTGGATACCGAGCGTCCATAGAATTGACGTGTTGAAACCCGCCACGGCGCGGCAAATCTAGCTTAGAGTAACAAGCGTATTTCGAAGAACACCTAATATGAGCAGTAGAAAATGGCGAATCACATCATTGAAGGTAGGTAGTTTTCTCGCTGGAGTCGTATGGTTGCTGTCGTCCGGACTGAGGGCGGCTGATACCGGCCGTTTGATTCTTGATGCAGTGCTATATAATGCAGATGAAAAACGCATTACTGCGGCTTTGGATAATCCCCCATACGAAGCTTCGGTGGGGTTTAATGGTAAGGTCTTGGATATGTTCGACTCGCCATTGCTTGCGGTGGACTGGCAAGATATCGATCCTAGGGTTTTTCCTCGCTTCTCCGCTGGTCGAAAATGGGTGAATAAAAAAGCAGAGGAATTGGATCGACGCTGCTCTGAAGCCAAGGCGGCGGGACTGAAGGTCTATGCACAATGCGACATGGTGCTATTACCAAAATCATTAGTTGAAAAGAATCGCCTACGGAATAGCTTGGGTGACGCCTCTAATCCCACTATTCAAAATTTTATTCGTCTAAACATTCGACAGGCGCTAAAGCGTTTCCCGATTATTGATGGTTATATCATTCGCTTCGGGGAGACTTACACGCAGGGTTCTCCTTTTCATGATGGGATGCTTGATGAACCAAAGAATATCAATAAAACCATCGTCCCCCTCATCGAATTATTGCACGATGAAATCTGCCGAAAGGGAGGACGTAAGTTGATCATCCGAACTTGGAACAGTTTTGATTTACCAGAGACTTATCGTCGGGTCGATGAAGTTATCGTTGCCGATGGTCAGGTAATTTTCAGTGTTAAGCATTGCGAGGGCGACTTTCACCGTGGAAATAATTTTAGTCGTATCATCGGAATGGGCCGACACCAGCAGCTCATTGAAGTGCAGTGTGCCAGGGAATATGAAGGCAAGGGAGCGTATCCAAATTATATTGCTAATGGGGTGATCGATGGGTTCGAAGAACACATACGTGCAATGCCATCTGCGGCAATTCGTAGCATCGGAGCATTTGCCAACCAAAGCAAATTATTCGCAGGTATCTGGACTTGGAGCCGAGGCGGGGGCTGGGATGGGCCCTACATAAACAATGAATTGTGGCCGCAACTTAATGCTTGGGTAATCGCTCAGTGGGCCAAGCATCCGGAGGAGTCCGAGGAAAGCATATTCAACCGTTTCGCACTCGAGCAATTAAGGCTTAAGCCCTCCGATGCGGAAAGGTTTCGAGAGTTCTGCATGATGTCCGCCGATGCCGTAATCCGTGGGCGACTTTCATTAGAAGCTCAAATCAATCCATGGTGGACACGTGATGATACCATCAACACGCCTACCTTGCCTAAGGGGCTTGTTCAAATACAGATGGTACTAAGAGAAAAAGAGGAGGCGGTGGAACTATGGCGGCACATGACAATACTGGCTACGCAAATCGAGTGGCCGGATAAGAAAGTCGGTGCATTCATCACGCAATCGGCAAATTACGGACTCAGTCTTTACCTAATCTATCAGGCAGTTTTCGAATTAAAGGCTTGTGAGGTGACAGGAAATAAACTGGCCATCAAAAAATGGCTTCGACAATATGACGAAAGCTGGGAGAGCCTGGAGAAGCTGTGTGCGGCAACCAATGCTCCAGCGACATCCTATCGAAGGGAGGGCTCTAGAGCGTATTCAACCGGAGAAGCAGTCGATCTCTTTGTCGAGAGAATGCGAAAACTAGCTGTGACATCTTCTTTATCCAGGTGATATTTACTCTAATTGGCGAATTAGGAGCGGAAGGACAGATGGCATGTCTCCTTTCTGGATTCGCGGTGGCTTTTGGAAATCTTGGTGTCTGCTTCGTGCCAGAAATTATAGTTTTCGTCGGTAGCGAAATGATTGAATAACGAACATATTCCAAATGAAGATTGTCCACATAATTGGAGGCCCGTCGCGGGGCGGCGGTGCAGAAAAAGGAACGCTTAATCTGCACATGGGGCTCCGAAGTATAGGGGTCGACTCAACGCTTATTTATGGGCGGTATAGCCCGAATTGTTCGGAGCGCATAGGTCTTGAACAATCGTTGATGAAGCGTGTACAGGGAATAGCATGGCGGCGCTGGGAGATGCTTCAGAATCGAATATACGGCGTGCCGCCGCGCAGTGCTTTCGGACTTGGCTGGCACGGTCATGGAATCAAATCATGGTGGACCGATACCGGCCCAGATTTGATACATTTGCATTGGCCGCATCAAGCTGTAGTGGATTTTTCTTATTTAAGAAAAGTCCAAATTCCAATCGTTTGGACAATGCGCGATTTTTGGGCGTTTACGGGTGGCTGCCATTACGCCATGGGTTGTCGTGAATTTATGCACGGTTGCCACAAGTGTCCATATATTCGCCGATTTCAGAAATGGAAGCCCACGGCTCGGTTGGTGCAAAAGAAAAACAAACTTTTTCGTGCGCTTAATATTCAGTTTGTAGCGATAAGCCCGTGGGAAGCAGAGCTAGCGCGTAACAGCGCAGTGTTAAATGGATGCCGCGTAGACATGATTCCAAACTGTATCGATGTATCGCAATTTAGGCCTATAGCTAAAGACGAAGCTCGGAGAAAACTAGGAATTTCCGCTGATAAAATTATATATGTTGCAGGTGCTTACGACTTAGGCGCAGACCATAAGGGGCCGAAGCTCCTGCAGCGAGTAGCGCAGTTACTGAAGTCTAACCGTATGCTAGTCACCTTCGGTGGACGCGGCAATTTGGAAAAAAGTGAAAATGAGAATTGCCGGCATTTGGGTTTCATTAATGATGCCGAGTCGTTAAGCGTGATTTACAGCGCAGCTGATGTATTTCTTTGCACATCAGTGGAGGAAGTTTTTGGGAAAACTGTAATCGAATCCTTGGCATGTGGAACGCCTGCTGTAGTCTATCGCGAAGGTGGTATGGCTAGTTTATTGGGTAACGAGGATGGAGTTGAGGCGGCAACCGAATTGACTGCAGAGGCTTTTATGAACTCTGCGGAAAAGCTTGTTCAGCGAGGAAAGCTTTCGCCTAATGCTATTGGCTCAATTAACGAGCGCTTTAGCAACTTAGTGGCTGCTCGCTCCTATTCAGATCTTTATAAGACTATGATTTCTAATGGTGATCGAAAGTAATTTTTATCGAAATTTATCTTCATGCTCTGGAATTTGATTTAGCTAATTTATTATTATATGCCTATGAAGGAAAATTCTCGGGTGGCAATTAATAGGGAAACGAAAAATAGCCTCACGGCGGTTTATCCCACGCTCATTGCTTGCGGATTTATGCTTCTATTTCACTTCCCGATACCGCTGCCGCTTTCGAACGGTCTGTTTCTGCCATATGCAGTGCTACCATTTGTTGCCCTGGGGATGCTAATATATCGTCCCGATGCACGTGTTTTACTAAAAATAGTAGCAAGTTCAATTCTATTTGTATTCTTAGTGCAAGCACTGTCAAGTTTTCAAACGATCTCGTTTACTAAGCGGCTGTTAAGTGGAGGACAGTTAATATACATTATGGCGTTTTGTGCTCTTATCGTGGGCGCTAGACCATTACTGCGCGAGGAACGTGGCCGATATGCTGCTGCTTTTATTATCGTATCTATGCTAATTTGCGGCCTTGGGCTTCTAGAGATATTCACCCCACTTAGAAATATTTCCGATGCGGCAAGAGATAAGCTGTATCCTGGTAATTTACTTTATACCTCGGAGGGCCGTGATATGGTCTTGGCTGGGCGCTTGAGACCAAATGTTTTTGCTAGCGAACCATCCCAAGCTGCATGGAGTGTTTGCATATTTGTGTTGTGCTATTTGGCTTTTTCGCGACGGACAATGGATTTTTTAATCGCTTTTATGGTCCTGCTTGCGGCGACAATGATATTTGTTTCTCCCAGCACGGTTGCGATACTGATGTTGGTTTTGGTTCTCTATGTATTTGAGCGGCTTAGGACTGGATATACTAGTAAGTTAGTGCATCTAATGTGGCTAATGCCGTTGAGTGTTTCTTTGGCTACTGGTATTGCCTATATATTTTTTGCGAATCGCTACATGCATGCTTCGGAATTGGATCGAAGTACCTATCTCCGTTTGGTCCAGCCATTCGACCTAGTTGCTGCAGCACTAAAGGAAAATGCGCTGATTGGCGTAGGATTTGCTGGACTAGAAAGCATTTGGACGCAAATGTCCTATATTGAGACCAAAGCAATTGGTGACAATTTTAACGCCAATGTTGGTATGGCGTTATTAACTATTCCCACATTTACTGGATTGATTGGATTGATGGCTTTTTTGATGCTTTGTGTCTATGCTGTGCGCGTTATGAGAGGATGGGCGGCAGCCCAAGTATTGGCGGTATTGTTTGTTACAATGCTGCAAAAGCAAAGTTTTGTGATAACTTCTGCATGGGTTGTTGCTGCAATTTGGGTTTGGTCGCAAAAGGGCTTGCCGACTGAATGCGCCGGGCGTGATACAAGATATAATAGAAGCGATCTAAGATCCTGAAAGTGATGATATATATATTGCGTATTTTGGGTGGAGCGAAATGGTATGCTTGGCTATTGGTGGCTCGAAGTCCATCGGGTATATTTCGAGCCGTGATTTTTAGGCTATTAGGAGGCCGCCTCAATCGTGGCTCACGAATCTGCTATGGTGTCGAATGTCGTGGTATAGCAAGAATTTCCATGGGGAGTTACTCAATTGTCGGCACAAATTCAGTGTTAGATGGTCGAGGCGGCCTTAAGATAGGTAATAACGTGAACATCTCCTCGGAGGTTATGATTTGGAGCATGAAGCACGACCATAGTAATGCGCATTTTGAAAGTATAGCTGCGCCTGTATCTATCGAAGATTACGTTTGGGTTGGCCCACGTGCGATGATCATGCCGGGGGTAACAATAGGGAACGCGGCAGTAATCTGCGGGGGGGCGATTGTGACGCATTCAGTGGCAGCCGGAAGCATCGTCGCGGGCATTCCTGCGCGAACAATTGGAATTAGAAATTCTATGCAATCGTATCAGTTGGATACCAATCATCCCTTCTTCTAAATTGTGGTGCAGATGATCTCGAACAGCTCCAGTATAATTATTGCTACGCGAAACTCCGAGGCTTGTCTGTCGGCGACACTGGCCAGCCTTGATCGAAATTGGAGTGACAGAATCGGGGAGGTGCTGTTTATTGATGGAGGGTCGCGGGATATGACTATCCAGATAATAGCTCAGTGGCATCGTCCGCATAGGTTATATCGCCAGCGCGGCTGTGGCATCTATAATGCCTTGAATGAGGGCGTCGCATTGGCGCGATTTCCATGGGTGATTTTTCTGCATAGCGACGATATTTGGCTTGCCGGTCTTACCGAAGCTTCGTTAGGGAAAGCAGAAGTGGTGTGGGTTGGCGACATTAGTTTCTTTCGTCGATTAGGGGAATTTATTTATACGCGACGGTTACCATTTTTTCCAAAGAGGGCGCTTCGGCAGTTTCCGTTCATCTTTCATCCCAATGCCATATACCCTCGAGATCTGCTTTGTCGCTATCCCTTCGACGAAGGTTCGGGAAATCGTCGCGCTGACATGCAGCAGATTGCGAAATTTGCGTCTCAAGTGAGATTCAGGCGGCATCCGACTTTGCATTATGGATTTAGAATTCATGGTAACAGCACAACTGCGGCGGGTAATGCTAAAGAAGGGGAGAGTTTGGCTTATTGGTTTTGGCGGGTCTATGTTTTTTTATTTTACGAAAATAAGCGCTTTTACCGCATCGGGGGTCGACTACTGGGAAAACGTCCGTGGAAAACGTGAGACCATGATCGATCGAAGCGCTGCGTTGGGTGGTGCCGTGCTCTAAATAATAAATAAACTATGATTGGCATTTATGCATCGCATGCATCGTATCCGCCGAAGGATGGCGGCTCGATAAGATCGTGGGAGCTGGGGCGGTTGCTATCTGGGCGGGTTTCGCATGAATTTATTGGGCGAGAAGGCGTCTGGACGGATTCCTTGACGAATCGGATCGCGATACGAGCTCCGGAAGGAGGGAAGGCTTTGGGTGGATTACGTACATTGCTGCATCGCTCTCACTATGTGTTAGAGCGACATATCGGCAGGCAAGCGAAGGCATACATGTCCTTGAGAGCGTCGGCATATGAAACGATCTACGCTAATTTCGTCTGGAGCTTAAGCCTGCCTGGTGCCAGCCGGATTGCTTACCTAGATACACACAATTCGGAAGCGCAATGGTTTGGGAATCTTGCCGGACAGAGCCGTTCGCCCTTGATCAAGGCTGTTTGTCGGCGTTCGTTGAATTTCAGCCTAAATCTTCTGAGAAAAGCGCCGACGGGATTGTGCTTTATTCATGTATCAGAAGAAGATGCCTCTTGGTATCGTGAACAGTGCCCCCTTTATCGCCATGTTATCGTGCCCAATGGCTGTCGTTTAAAACTGCGCCTTTCGCCGCCGATGCGGCAAAATAAGCGGAAGGCGTATTTCCTCGGAAGTCTATCGATTACCATGAATATTGAGGCAGTGAATTGTTTGGCGCGCATTTTTTGGCCAAAGCTACGAAATTCGATGGAGATCACTATTGTTGGATCAAAGCCGCCGCCCGCTGTGCGGCGCCTCTGTGCAGAACACGGGTGGCGGCTTGTGGCTGATCCTACCGATGATGAATTAGATGTGCTTTTAGACGATCAGGAAATTGCGCTGCTCCCATTTGAACGTTCGGCCGGATCAAAATTGAAATTTTACGATGCCTTAGCTCGTGGCATGATAGTCATGGCTACTAGTTCGGTTGCATCGGGCATGGGGCAGTTGCCTTCAACGGTATTTGTGAGCGATACGGCTGAGGAGTGGGAAAAGACATGTCAAAGCTTGCCAGATGTTGGATTGGAGTCGATCCGCCAGTCACAGAATTATGCCCGACAATATACTTGGGAGAGGAATTATACGTCTTTCTTAGAAAATGACCCTGGTCTCTTGGGCCAATTTTGGCGGACAAAGCAAGCGATCAAATAAATGCCCATTAGGGAACTAACGATCAAGGAAATGGCTTTAGTCGAAATGATGAATCAATGGTGCACAGGAACAGAATATTGAAAATAAACGCAGGTATTTCGTTTGAAATGCCGCATGTTGGCTAGATTTTGGTCGCCCTAGTGGCGGGCATACTTAGGGTAAAGTCTCCTAAAACTTCTCTTGCGTCATCCAGTATTGCCATGTCCAAAATCCTTCTCGTTACCGGCTCCTCCGGCCTCATCGGCTCTGAAGTT
>CAZGJZ010000010.1:0-147618 GCA_964525935.1 uncultured Opitutaceae bacterium
GGGAATTGGACGCTCGACGGAGCGGTTTTCATCCCCTCCATCATTTTTTGGATGAAGGACGCGTGCGATCGTGTGCGTGTCTGTGATAATTGTGGGTTTATGAATGAATCGTCGTCGCTCGCTCCCACTCACCCTCACCCTTGATTCTTCCTGACGTTGAGAATCAGGACGTCGAACTTCGCCGAGAGCTTGTCGATCGAGTCGCTCACGCCGTCGATTTTCCTTCGCATGGTGTCAATCTCGGTTGCGTGTTGCGGCGGCAGCGAGGTGCGTTCCTCGGCGGGGGGCGCCGGCTGCGGCGGCGGTCCGTTTCGTCGGTACTCGTTCAGGGCTTGGATGCACGTGTCGAGTTTCGCTTCGACCTCGGCGAGGCGTGCTTGCAGCAGAACCACGGGATCGTTGCTACCTGCTCCTCGTACGAAGGCTTCTCCTCCGCTGAATTGTTTTGGCGCTTGGTACTCCTGATGCTCGGGACACTCCCCCCCTCGAACGCGCCCACATCCACTACCGAAACCCCTATACACTGTGTTTGGGGACCCCCATAGTCGCTGACGCATTTCTCCCGCTTCTTCGCTTAATTTGTTCCAGGCACCTGAGACGTGCGATTCGCGTGGAGGGAAGCGCAGCGGCTCGAAGCGCAGAGGCTCGAAGAGCGGTTTGGGAGGTTGCGGCTGCGTCGGTGGCTGCTCGAAGAGTGATCTGGGAGGTTGCGGCGGCGGCTGTGACGGCGGCTGCTGCTCTTGTTGCGGATGTTGATTCGCGTATGGGTATCGATTCATGTTGTTGTTGTGTTGTGGCGTGTCACGTTCGAGAATTTTTTGTGAATGAAAAATAAGAGAAGAACATTCAAAACCGCGAGCGTGATTCGAACACGCAACCTCAGGCTTCGTAAACCTACTCTCTATCCGATTGAGATATCGCGGCGGCCGAGAATCGTCGTCGTCACGACGACTCCCGGGTCCGTTATCGTGTCGACCGGTTGAGCTCGCAATCGCCGAACGAACGGCACGGGCCGTCGCCGCTTGGGCACCGTTCTTGGGATTGAGGTCGGTTTGTCGGGGGATATCGGAGAAGTTGATGACGGAGGTCGAATCCGCAACCGCTCGGTTAAAAGCCGAGCGCTCTACCGAATTGAGCTACACCAACGGGCGAAACTCTCAAAACCGCGCGCGGGACCCCGCCGCGTGGTCCGATACGCTCACTACGCAAGCGACGTTGACCCTTCATCACTTGAAGGGCTAAACGGGTGCGTCGCGGCTTCGAGGGTCTCACCGAGCCGACGAGTGTCGGCCCAAACATAGAGGTAGAACGTTTTGAGAGTGAGAACGATCGATCTCAACCGCGGGGGAGAGTCGCGCGAGATGAATGCAGCCGTGTACACGGTTCGAACGTGTGACTTCTCGTTCCGAAGACGAGCACTCTGTCCACTGAGTTAAAACGGCGGGCGGATTCGCAATCGAGGATGGATCGTCTCCGATCGGGAAAGTGTGATTTTCTCTCTCCCCCTTCACAAATATTTTTTTGAGACTTCAACTTCCACTAACCCCATCTCATTCCATGGACTCTTCTTCCACCGTTCCCGCCGAATCGACCGAGACGCCGATTCTGTTTTGGAAACCCACCGGAGTGAACGGATGGATGAGTAATTGGTCCGCGCACCCCTTCAAAGAGAACGGGATCACGTTCTCGACGGCGGAACATTGGTTGATGTATCAAAAGGCGATGACAATGGGCGACGCCCGTTCGGCAGAATTGATTCTCGAGGCGAGAACTCCGTCGGGGGCCAAAGAGCTTGGTCGAGACGTCAAACCGTGGGACGAGGCCAAGTGGAGAGCCGTGAGGTTCGGTATCATGTGTTTTGGTCTCAAGTTGAAGCTGGAGCAAAACCCGACACTCCTTCCTCTTCTCGCCCAAACCGAGAATCGCATCATCGCCGAGGCCACGCCCTACGATTTGACGTGGGGTATCGGGTACTCGAAGGACCATCCCGCGGCTCTCGACCCCTCGAAATGGCGCGGCGCGAGTTTGTTGGGGATGGCGTGGATGTGCGTGCGCGCCGATTTTCTTCGTGCATAAGGTTTATTTTAACATTCACACTGCCGATATCAGCTCATCATCGTCCGAACGGTGTCTTTGTTGCGGTTGAAACTTGTAATCCGCGCTTCTCACATATTGCCGATTCGTGCCGATTTGAAATGAGCCCGCCAACAAGACCGATAATATCGTCGCCGAGATGTAAACTTGGAAAACCTTCGGGGATGAACGATCACACACCGCCCCTTGTAAGATTTCATCGCATATGTAGACGAACGACCAAAAACAGAGACTCGGAAACGAAAACAACACAAAGTACATGATGGAGTATCGTGTGAAAAGGTGGTGGAATGCAATTGCTTTGACGCGCGCTTTGTGCGCGTTCTCGTGATACTCCGCGCGTGAGTTTTCCCAACGTTGTTTGTGCAGGTCCAAGTACCTCAACATCAATGAAAGGTCGGTGTTGAACCAAACGATCCAAAAATGACCTTGCGCGAAACAGGCGGCTACCAGCATGCTTACGGGACCCCATATGAAGGTGAGAGTTTCAACGGGAACAATCAACTCGCCGAAGGATCCGATGAGATAAAGCGCCGCGAGAGCTGAAATGACGATGGTGATGATGACGAATTGCAGCCATTCGCGATCGAAGAAGTATCGAAGTGGATGAAAACTGCACTCGTGAAGACCCAGCCGCTCCTCGACGAGATCCCCGAGCGAGACCGACAGCCACACGCGCGTGAAGGCGGCGCTCCGAAGTTCCTCGATCTCGCGTTTCATTTTTTGGCGCTCCTCCTTCAGCGACTCATAAATGCGATCGTTGAACGGGAACGGCCTCAGAATGTGTGGAGAAATTGTGTCTGGGTCGACGGAGTTTCCCCCCCTCGCGATGACGAGGCTCCTGTTAGTGGATGTGGATGGAGCCGATTTGTGGAATAGAAGCTGAATCGGCTCCTTTCAAATCGGCTCCTTGGAAGCAAAGTTCCGAGAACTTCCCTCCTCTCCTCCGCCTTCCCTTCCCTTCCCTAAAAAATGAACGGGGAACCGCCGATAAATCCCCCCCAAGCACAAAACGCACAGCCCCCGATCGACGCCATGGCAAACATGCAATACCCGGGAGGAGAGGGCGAAGCGCAATTGATGCACTTCGAGGAGGCCTACGCGGCGTTCGTTCGTTCCTCGACGCGCCAATACATTGGGGCGGACGGGAAACGCCGTTTGCAATTGAAGTTCAAGCAGCAGTGTGTCCGACTAGTACCGCCGAACACACCGGGGGTCATCCCTAACCACGCTTTCAAGGTGAAGAAGCGAACCGCGCATAATTCAACTTATACGAACGTGATGCCTCGAGTCCATGCGCGTGAATTCTTTGCGGAAAACGGCCTCCACATCCAGGGCGAGCTTCAGCTTCGAGTCAAAGATGCCCAACTTCGATACCAACAATCCGTTATGCAGACGCAACAAGCTGTCGCGCAGCAACAACAAGCCGTCGCGCAGCAACAGCAAGCTCAAATGGCGTTATTGGGCGTGCGCGGTCACATCAACTCCATCATGAACCCCGGTGCGCTCGTGGATGATGTGGATGATGATGATGAGGAGGAGGAGGATGATGTCCATGTCGCGGATGTTGAGTGAATGAATCAATCCGTGTGAAGTGTGGGTGGATGAGCGGGAGTCGCGAGCATCGAGGTGGACGTATGATTCAGGGAAGTCTAACTAAATAAATACATAAATCCATTATGGAACGCGGCGCGCGATTCTCGTCCGTCCCCGTCGTGCGTCTTCGATACCGCGCGCACCTCGTGCGACACAAGCGCTTCAAGTGGAACTCCGAGGACGACGGCTTCACCGTCAGAATCGGGGATCAAACCGTCGCGGTGAGCGAGGCGGAATGGCGCGAGGCGCTCGAGGCGAATCGCGACGTGGATCTCGGGAAGGACGTCTTGAGGTACGAATCGTGGTGTCTCACGTGGCTGGTTCTGCGCCAGCAACGCCGCGAGGCCGAGCGGAACGGAAAAACGAGCCTCGTCCCGGAATTCCCCCACTTACGCGTTGAGGAGAAGGAGGAGGGGGAGGAGGATGCGGAAGACGAGGAGGACGTGAAAAACGAGAAAGCGGTGGTGGTCGATGATGAACCCTCCTCGCCGAACGAGGGCGGTGCCCTCTCGAAAACGACCAGTGGATGGAACGGCGCGTCGGAGAGCGAACTCAAGTTGCGATTGGAAATCGCGTTTTGCAAAGTCATCCATAAAAAATCGACGGCATCGAAGGCGTTCCTGCTCAAGTGGCTTTTCGGCTCCGTGTTCCCCCATAAGGACTTGCGATTGACCGGCAACGGCGTTCTCAGAAATGACAAACCGTGGCCCTGGAACGGCGACGACGCGCTCAAACAGAAACTCGAGGAGGTCAAGAAAACCATGATGACGACGAAAATACCCGAGAAGGACGTGACGTGGTACGCGGCGATGGACGCGGCCGCCGAGCTGTTGTTTTATCACGCGATCGAGGTAAAAGACGAGGCCGGGAGTTCGCGCGTCAAAATCCCCGCGCGAGAGGCGCTGGGTCTGAATTCCCGCGCGAAGGAATTGGCGTACGACTTCATCGCGTCGCAACTTTTTGGGGTTTCTTCGACTCCGCCGACTCCGCCGTCGCCGACTCCGACGACTTCGACGAGAAGAGCGGTTGTGGAGGAGGAGGATTCGCCACCACCGTCGCCTCCGCCGCCGAGGAGGGGATCGAAAACGAAGACGAGGGTCCCCACGACGACCGCCGAACCTCAACCACCCAGTAAAATCAAGACGGTGGCGATCAACGCGTTGACGGCGCTCACGGACATTCGATCGAATTGGATTCTAGTTTCTGTCGTGGTCTACGTCGGGCTTCAAACCTATGCTGCTTTCGTGCCCGCTGTGGAAACGACAATGGCGTATCGAAATGAGTCGGCGACAGGTTCCGGAAATACCACGTTAGGAAACGTCGCTTCTTCATTTGCCACGGCCACGGCTACCACCGTGAAGGTTCTCATAGAGGATTACAACTACATCAATCAAATCAATCCGATTTGGATGATGTACAACTGGGCTCCGCAAGAGATTAAAACGCATGTGGATTCAATGTTCAGTTCGATGAGTCAAATGCAAACGACGGGAATGTCTTTAACGATCGGTGGAGTGGTCGGTTCGTTGGGCATCAACAAACGAACCTTTGTGATCAACGTTTTGAAACACGCTTCTGCGACCTCTTGGGATTTTATCGCGAACGGATATCGCAGTCAAACGAGAGCCCGATGGCTTTTGAGCGCGTTGATGACGGCTGGGATCGGTTTGACGATTACCAAGCCGATCCACCACAAGGGCGTGACGGAAATGCTCGACAGGGCTTACGCGATGGCTTACATGACGCAACCAGACATGGCCCTCACATCCGCACAACGTGTCGCGTTTAATTCACCCATACTTAGAAAAAGTTACGTACGTCTAGAATTTGTTGATCAACCGACTGGTGTCGTGGACACGAGCGAAATCGTACGAATTCTTAAAGACAGAGCGGGTTTCTCATCTTTTATAGAGCGATTCAAGATGGCCTCAAGAAGACGAAACAACAGAGACAATCTGCGCGAGTTTATAACGTCGGTTGAAAATACGGGGCTGACCGTTGAACTCGCTGTTTATCACACGCTACGTGAATTTATTTCTTCGCCGAGTCTCAAACTCTTGATAGAAGAAGACCGTATCCGAGATAATGCTGCATCTAGAAATTTTGGAATGCTACAGACCATTGGTTCTCCAATGCAACTTCCATCGAGTGAGGAAACGGCATCTTCTGTTAGGGTTGTTCAATCGATAACAACGGGGGGATCTGAAGTCACCTTGGTACAACCGAAAAACAGTATTGGAACGATTGGTGGAATCGATGAAACGAATGCCCTGAATTCTCAAATCGACTGGAGTATATTCCCCATCGATTCCGGTAACGATACGAAAGCGAGGTTGGTGCGAAAGATATTTGACATTGAAGTTCACCTCGCGTTTGAGTATTTACGATACTTCTCATGGATTTCGGCTCCGATTACTCTTCCATCGGGTGGAATGGTGATACCGGTCGCATTATCGAGTGTCGCTATCCTTCGACTCGTTTATTTTTCGGTTCGTATGGCGTTAAGAAACGCCCCTCCTTCCGAACGTCAAGCAGCTTTCAAAAATTGGCCTCTGAACGTCGCGGCCGGGTTCATCTTCGCCGCAATCGTTTCCGAGTATCCGAGAATGGTGGTTGACGGGAACGGTCGTGCGTCTTTCACGGCCGTGGGAACTGCATATGTTCTTACGAGCAGCGGATACACGTTCCATAGCTCGGACGACGAACGCGTTCAAGCGCTCTATCAACGATGTCCCTCAATCGTGGCATACGTCATGATTTTTGTCTACCCGTTGTATGCCGCGAGTTGTCGAGCAGGTTGGCCCCTATTTCGTGGTACGGAAACCACCCCAAATTTCTATGCCGAACCCATCTCCGATACCGAGTTCATGTTTATGCTCGTCCAAGCCGTGTCCACATTCGGTCGCTATCTCGTAGAGGACTATCGCGAGAGTCAACGCGATCCGAATTCCGAAGCGAATCGCGCTGCTGATCGCCGAATGAGAGATGAGCGTGAAGAGAACGATTTGCTCGCAGGCACCGACGATGTGAACCAAGGGGCCTCGTTGATGAAGAGATTTCAAGAACAATTTTGGGAAACGTACGGTAAGGCGAAGGATCCCGTGGTGGATTGTGCAAACTGGTTGTTGAGATTTGTTCGCACTCAAGAAGCTAAAAAGAAGATTCAACAACCACTCAAGGATTTCATTGCGAATCCGCGAGGGTTTAGAGGAGGGAGGGTGAGAAGGAGAAGTCTCTCGCGTGATTTGTAAAGTGTGCGCATGCCTAAAATCGGCTCTTTTCACAAACTTCATAAATCTTCTCACAAACCAAACATTCAACCCAAACATCATCATGAGCAAAAACAAACACAACATCGGGTATGACCCAAGCCGCCCTCTCAGCGTGCGTATTAGCGGTAACACCGACAAACGTGGATGTCATGAAGCATACAAAACGTGCAAGGCGCATGTGTTGAATTTCGGCAACTTCATCGTCGTCATGTTGTGTGTCGTTGTTAAACTCCTCAACATCATGATATCTGTCATTGATAATCTCGTTGATCATGTATTGGTTGTCATTGGTTACTTCTTCGGTTTCATGTGGGTTATCCTTCGAGGCACCATCAGACTCACGTGGACCATCATTCGACGCATGTTCATTTTACAGGGCATAATGTCTTACCGAGAAATCATCTTCTACGATACCCCCCGTCCTCAGCAGTGTGCGGCACTTCATTTGGAGAAGACCGATAAATGCCGAATTGCATTCGACACGATCGTTGATGACCAATCTTGGTATTTAGAGGAGAATCGTCTCGCAAAGATCTTAACCAATGACGAACACTTCAACGAGGCCATTCGTAAATTTCGAAAGCCATCAATAAACGTGGGTTTATTCCAAGAATTTTCGAAGGCGAAGTTTATATGGAGGTTCGAGGAATCGGGGTTGACTACGGAACGTGTCATTTTCGACACTCTGTTTGAACTCGCGTTCACGTCAAATCTCAAAGAACGGCTTGAGTTGGAGCTTAAAAACAAACGTTCGCAAGTGTGTAGAATCGGCGACGAAGAGAGATGCACCGAGTGTCCGGAATGGTTAGGATACTTTCCGTGGAGGGGCGTATGTGCATATGACTGCGGGTACGTTCGCGAGTGAGTGATTAGTGATTAGTCTATTTTTAAATTAATTAAGTAGGTAATTTGTGTGGCCCTCTTTTGTGTGAGTAAATTCGACATTTTTCCACAAACTTCATAATTTTCACACAAATCAATCATTCAACTCAAACGTCATCATGAGCAAAACTGAACACATCGAAAACACGAATGCCCCGCAAGTCAGCAAATTCGATAGGTTCGATGGAGCATTTGAAGCGGGCGCACGCGATTGTGAAAAAGTTCTTGATTTTATAGGCAACATCGTCTTTCTCATTTGGGTATGTGTGTGCATGGTTTCATGGATGCGCAGTGATGTGCGGCCCATTCCCCCTCAGCATTTCGCAGCATCATCAGACGATCTTCGAAACGGATATGTACGCGATAAGTTTATCGACCCGCGCGAGCGTAATAAAATCGAGTACCAACTTGGCGGATTTCTTGTCGCAATTCTTTTTGGTTGATAAAGAAAAGTTTATTGTGTGAGTGAGTGATGTGTGATTGTCTATTGGAGGACTTTTTGTGGATCATGACGACAATTTCAATCGTGGACATTCTTGAAGTCGGTAGAACGAGCCGGGTTGCCGGTCGATCGCGTCGTCTTCGACACCCTTTTTGAGTTGGCGTTTTCGCCGACTCTCCGGGGCGAGATCGAGACGCGCCGTCTCGCGCGAGAGCGTAAGCTGCACGCGTGCGAACTCGACGACGAGGAGCGGTGTACCGAGTGTCGCGAGGGGGCGGAGTGCAGGACAAGCGCGGACGACCGTCGGTGCGGGCACGGCCGCGAGTGAGGGGTAGGGTCGGAAAAACGAGTTAACATATTACGAAGATTAATAAAGAAGACGTCCCGTGAGAGTGGGTGATGTGGATGAATCAATTCCCTGAACGACGATCACGCCGCGCTCGGCCAACTCAACTTGCCCAGAAATCGACCACATCGGACGCAACTAAAGTTTCCGCGAACGTTAGGTTTCGGGTGTGGTTCGTGGTCGCATTGTCGAACCGGTCGCGAGAACGCTACGTCGTCCGCCCCCACGCCGGACTCTTCCATAATGGCCCCCGCCTCGTCGTACAAACGCTGCGCCACGGCCTCACCACGCGTCATGAAGTAAATCTTCTTTCTCTCCACCGACATCGTCGTGATGGCGATTGGAAAGTCAACGGTTTGGCGATCCGAAACGGCCGCCACCAGAAACCATTCCCTTGCGCGTGCTCTCTCGGTGTTCATCTTGCAACTCACGATGTAAAGGTATTGATTGAGCGGCATGCTCGGATTGTAGGGAAGCGTCACGCGCAATTTAATACTACCGTGTGGGATGATGGGGTAGTCTTGTTGGAACAAACAAACGTCCCTAGATGGGGTGAATGCGTGGATTGCGCCGTTGCCGAAGAGAAGTGACGGTTCCTGCGGGAGTTCGCCAGCGGTCGTTCCTTCAGTGCGGTGATTCTTTGTGGTTGTGAGAGCGACGTACTTTTTCACGGCGAGAACGGTGAACACGTTGTGTTCGGCGACGGAATGATTCACGCCCTGTGCCAGCGTACCCCATACCGCTTGGAATTCGAAATTGCCGGTTTCCACAACCTCAAACCCCGCACGTTCCTCGAAGCTCAGCGTCTCGTACGAGGAAAATCGTGCCATGAAAATCGTGTCGTCTTCCAAATCTTTCGGAAACGCGAGGAGATGCAGCGGCGGCGGGAGCACCGCATTTGCGACGTGTGGCGCGATCGCGCTCCCTATCGCGCCCATCATGGCAGATATCATGACGAAGAGGTTTGGCGTTGAGGATTGCGGAGGATGGGGGGAAGAGGAAGGAAGAATTTGGAAGTTTGCGAAAAAATCGGCTCCATAAAAAGAGCCGGTTGCGCACTCACACATTTTCACAACGGGAGCGTCGCCCGTGTGTCGAATTGGAGACGAGGAGCGGTGTACCGTGTGTCTCGAGGGGTCGGAAGAATGGGCAGGAGCCATCGACGGTCGGTGCGGCCTCGGCCGCGAGTGAGCGAGTGAGTGCGCGGGGGCGCGATTAGATGATTATTAAAATAGTAGCCAGCCACGTTCACCCTTCCGACTTCACTCCACCCTACACTCATTCTTCCCTCATCCGGTACCAGCTTCGACATCGTTCTCGCTTCGCTCATCGTCAATTGGTGGGTTTGGAGTGGTGGAAGAAAGCGCCGATGACGGAGGAGGGGGGGTCGTGGTCGAGAGGCGGTTCCCCGGAAGTTTGTCGAAAAAGGTCGGAATCTGCTGGATGACGTATTCGAATGCCTCTCGACCGCCGCGCGTGCTCCAGAGAATCAGGCCTTGGATGAAGAACGCCACGCCTCTCGCCTGCTTCGTACTCATCTTCAACTCTTGCGATTTGGCCACCAACATCTGCTCGTGGTTCATCTGCTTCGCGATGTCCTCAATGAGCGACTCCATCAAAATGATGATTTCCGATTGGAGGTACTCGTCCTTCGCGTTTCTCTTCAGCACGGGGGCCATGCGAGACGGCACCTGCGGCGGCATGAGCGGCATGTCGTCGTCGTCCGGGGATGCCGACTCGAACGCGCGCAACACGCTTTGCCACGACGTCGCCTTCCTGAAAGCGGCCCAAAGCAACAGCGCCTCGCTGTTGGAGTCTCCCGCGTCGATTCCCGATGGGGGTTGTTGGGCTTTCATTTGCTTTCTGAACATTTTCAAGGCAGCGTCCACGTAGCTTCCGAGCTCTTCGGGCATGTACTGTTGCGATTGCGCCGCGATCGCGAGTGCGCGAACGTAATCGACGGGCGCGTATCCTCCCGTGACGGCGTTGGAGAGGATCGCGGCGCACCTCTCCGGCTCGACGTTCAACATGTTTTGAACGTTTAAAAAGTGATTCAAACGATGAGTGATGTTGAGATTCATTTTTGAGAGGGGGGGGGGAGAGGGGAGGAAAGCAAAATTTGTGGTGAACTCATCATAAATCCACAAATCGGCTCTCTCGTTCACCCGCACATTTTCATGCCCCGCCCCGGGGTAGTCCATGGATGTGCCGAATCGGAGACGAGGAGCGGTGCACCGTGTGCCTCGAGGGGTCGGAATTCTGGACAAGCGCGGACGACCGCCGGTGCGGCCACGGCCGCAAGTGAGGGAGCGAGTGAGGGGATGAAAATTAGATTAGATAAAATTACTTAAGTGAGGACGCAACCGCCCTCCTCATCCTCCTCCTTCCGTACCCCGTGTGCCTCTCGTAAGACAGCCTTGGTGCGTTTGTCGAACTGCCCGTATTGGCTCTCGAGCTCAATGATGTCGTTATTCAAAAACTCTCTGGCCACATCGTCCATCTCGTTCTCCAACGCCGTTTGCATCTCCTTCACATCCTCCTCCTCCTCATTCACTCCGCTTGTGTCATGCTCGAATATGATGCAGTACATGTCAAACATCGTGGACCGCGCGCTCCGATAGAGCCGTTCTCGAGTCGCCGTCGAGACGAAACTCTTTTGGCTGTCGTGACAAATCGCCACGACATAATCAGACATGTGCGATAAGTCCGATCGATCCATAACCAGTTTCTTGTTGGTCACGGCCACGGCGACGTACATCAGACATATTTCCACCATGTCGCGATCCCCCTCGTCGGTGCCGAATTGAAAACGACACACCTTCGAGAACGATTTGGATTTGTTGACCGCGGTCCAAAGCATCGCTTGACGGTCGCGTTGGAACCGAGTGGACTCATGCTTCGACGTCGGTTGTTGCGCGCTCAAAAGGGTGACCCTTGACGGCCCCCTTGCCGATTCCACCCTCGGTGGCGTTCGCGTCGGAACCTTTATTACCCTTCGATTGATCAGCTCCGAATGTGGGATCGATTCTTCCTCCTCCTCCTCCTCCTCCTCCTCCTCCCCTGCCGACCGCATCATCGCCGCCGTATCGGGAAAGGTAAAGCGCGAAACCCGCTCGGAATACTCGGTCGATGAATCCGGCGACGAATTGAACGTCGGTGAAAAATTCCTCGTCACAACGGAAGAGAGCCGCGAGTTGATTCTTGCGGAAGGGGATCGCGATCGCTCCGAGAATGATTTCACAGACGGCGTAGATGAAGAGGGCGACGGAGACCCAGTGGTATGAGCATCTGGTTTCTTTTGCGACATTGTTAGAGGACATACGACGTGATTTGTAATTGTTGTTGTGGGTGGGGGAAGAGCGAAGAAAAATTGTGGTGATTTCGTCATAAATCCACAAATCGGCTCCTTCCCATCGGCTCCACTAGTTCCACAAAACAAAACGACCGATTGGAACCGTTGCAGAAACCCACGAATCGAACCCACAAATCGACCGCGATACCATGCGCACCCGCAGCATGGTCGCCCGAGAGCGAAAGGCCGCTTTTCTAGCGAACTATTATCGAGCGAATCCTTCTGGAGCGAACTCTTCCCAGGCGGGTTCCCAAGCGGGTTCCCAAGCGGGTTCCCGAGCGGGTTCCCGAGCGGGTTCCCAAGCGGATTCCCACCTGACGTTCACGGAGCTCGTCAAGGCCTACGTCGACTTGTTTGTCGACGTCCTCAGTGCGAAATTTTCGGTGTTTCAATTCCTGGTGTACATCTTCGTGTGCAACGTCATCATTCCGCCCCCGGCGCGCGACGGTTGCCGATGTGATTGCGGCAACAACGGCACCGTCGCCGAATTGAAGACGTGAAAGAGTGGGTCGGGTGGGGTCGGGTGGGGCCCCGCGTAGAAGAAAGGTAACATAAAAATAATAATCGTCGCCCTCCTCACAAAATTTCGCCGGAACTCGAACCATGGGAAACCTGCTCGGCCCCTCGAAGAAAGCGGTGGAGGAGGAGCGGAAACGCGCTTACGAGGCGATCGATGCGGCAATCGCAGTGAATGCGTCGTTGCAAGACCTCCTCCCCAAGTACCTTCTCGATTTCGGAGCTGCGGCGTTCGAGGATTTGAGAACGGAGGCGCGCGAGTCGTCGAACATCGTCCGCATTCGCGGGATCCGCAATCGGGCGGTGACCTGGAAGAGGGCCATTGAGAAGTTGGGCGTTGATGGAAGAGCGATGCTGGCCGAGGAGCGGCGATCGATCAAAGCTTCACAACAATTCGCGTGAAGGCATTTTAATCAGGTTTCATGACTCTGCTCCGCGCGGTTTTCGGTTTCTGTGTGACCCTCGGTGGAGTTGGCGCTCGTCGCGAAAGAGCTCCTCAAGTTCGTGGGGATCGCCTCCCCAGTGTTCGAGCTTTTTGAGAATCTCTCTCTCCTCGTCGCTAAAGAGTTTAAACGTGGCGAAATAGTTCGTGGCCTTCTCGCCGGGTTGTTTAAAACCGTATCCGTATCGCACGAGACCGCGAAGTGACATGACGACGTCGAAAGGCAATAAGAGGAAACCCAAAATAATCAAAAAGTGAATTGTGTCCCGTCGCATCGTCTTAAAAAATTTGTGTCTCTTTACTTATCAGCCTCATCATTCTTCCCCCTCCATTTCCTCGACCTCACCCCCCGACACCTCCGCGAGAAAGTTCGCCTTTCGAGCGTCCGCCTCTTGTTGAAGACGCGCCGCTTCACGACCTTGTTCCCTCAAAGCGCGGCCTCTGTCATCATCCTCGACATTGTCGTCGTCGTCAAAAGTTCTACTACATCGTATACGGCTGTGCTCGCTTCGTCGCCTTCGGCCACGAGCTCTTTCACCTCGTTGTACTTTTTTAACGCTTCTTTGTACACCGCTTCCGCGGCTTTCATTTCAGCACGCGCCTTTTCTTCCATCTTGACACCTTCGATCCCTATGCCGTCAAGCCACCACGAGGGGTTATAAGCTTGAACGATTTGGCGAAACTGAGGCGAATCCAGTGCTACAATGGCGATCGAACCCAGTCGATCGTGTGCGTCTCTGGCCACATCCTCAGCGCGGTAGTCTTTTGGATGCATTTCGGAGTGTTTCTTGGCGCGCTGATACTCATCTAATGCTTGCTTCACCTCGGGAACCTCTCGCGCCATCGATGCAAATGTGATCATCATGGTGGAATGTTTTGTTTTTTGAGATTTTCGCGTAATTTCGGATGGATCGGAAAGTTACGAGCAAGTCCGCGTTCATTGATTGTGTTTGGAAAATGATTATATAGCTCCTTTTACAAGACCCAGCTCCGCATCGGGCTCCTCATTGGTCTCTTCATCGGACTTCACATCGTCTTGGTTCGAGTTCGAGTCATGTTTCTTCGCGCGGATTTCTCGGTCGTTAACAATTACAACCCCCACCACGACAAAGATCGCGAATGCCATTGTTACGGTAAAAACTGAAGTGGACAGTGCCTGAACCCACGATCGATACATTTTAAAACCGATGAAGGAAGAAATCAATACCATGATGATCGAGAAGTGCGGTTTTGTGAAAAAGTTATCTTTCGGGATGTAATCGGGTTTTGCCAAAACGGCTACACCGATGCAGAGAAAGACGACCCCCGCAATGATGCCAACATCGTCACGAAAGGTGACGAGGATTTCAACACCAAATAACGCGATTTCAGCGGCCACCATACGATTCGAAACTGACTTCGTTTTGACGAAATCGGCACATCGAGCAGCGCAGTTAGCACATCTAAACGCGCAGTTTTCGTCTTTCTCGCCGATTTCGTTGGCTCTCATGATCGGGGTCGACTGCAAATGGTCGATATGTGATGGCAATGAAGACGAAGAGTACCCATGACGTGAGGATGAAACCGAATTCGACCCAGAGGGTTGCGAGTTCGTTGATTCTCTTTTCGTCTCCGGCTTTGAGTTCGTTATGAACGCTGATGAAGGCGATGATGCTGTTGATGATTGAGAGGATGAAGTATATGAGTATCGCGGCATGGGTGTAGACATTCATCGACAATGGAGGCTGGGGCGGTGATGGAGGTCGATTTGGAGGTTGGGGGAAGTTTGTGGAAGCGAAAACAAAGAAATTGTTGAGTCGTGACATTCTCTCGAAAACGAAATCGCTCAAGAACGCGTTCATCGGAGATGCCGCGTGTTGTGAACGTCGAGGAGAAGCCGAGGTTTATGAGATTCGCTCCATGGTTGATCGTAATGCACGTGGGAGAGAGCGCGCGCTTACGAAAAATCGGCTCCTTTGTGAAAAAGTGAGGTCAAAAATAAATGCCAGTTCGCCCGTTGAGGGAGCCTGCACACAAAACCAATCGTCCTTCCCCCTCAGAACGTCCTCTCTCCAACTCCCCCTCTCCTCCCTCCCTCCCTCCCTCTCCTCCCTTCCTCCCTCCCCCTCCCTTCCTCCCTCCTCCCTTCCTCCCTCCCCCCTCCCCCCTCGCTCGCCACGCTTTGAGTCACAATGTCGAGGGAGGGATCGACCGCGGAACGCCCTGAAACGAAATTGGACGAGGAAATAACGATGATGAGTGCCGAGCTCAAAAGCCACTACGATTGGGCGGACCTAAAGAATCGAACCTCGATGCCGACCGGAGTATACAAGGACTCTGCGAAGAGAGATAAAGTGGTAGAATCGGCCAAAACAAAAATGACGGAAATGGAGACTATGCGACAAGATTTTGAGGAGTACAAGGCGGCCAGTGAAGCCCGATGGGCGCTTCTGGACATGCGACAATTCGTTGTGGACATCGGTGTGGACATGCTGACATCGGTCTCGAAAAGATTCGAGAAGCTCAGCACGACGCATTTGTTGGTGGCGACGGCCAAATACTGCTCCGCGCAACCCGGTAACGAGTTTTCGAATAAAACCCCGCAACAAATGCGAATCAAAATGACGAAGGAGGTGTATAAGATCGCCAAAAATCAGAGCCCGTTGAGCACGGGGGAGTACAATAAACTCGCGAAATACCTGCGTGAGGAATTGGTGTTTGCGGCGGGTAACGAGAGTGATACGTTCAAAAGTTTGAGGCGTCTGCACAACAACATGGTGGTGGCGAAGAAACCCGGTAATCTCGAAGTTCACGAGGAATACACATGGGCCGGCATCGAGCAGGTTATTCAACAAAAAATTCCTGCCGGTGAGATGTGGCGAAGCATCGTCGCGAAGTTGAAGATGAGGAACAAGAAGCTCAATAATTTGAGGGAGGATGAAGACGAAGAAGAAGAAGAAGAAGAAGGTGAAGTTGGCGCATAAATATTCAATTCACCGCCGATCCCCGCCCCGAATTCCGCTTGCGAAAATGCGAAAATGCGAAAAAGCGAAAATGCGAAAATGAAAATGGGTTTGTCGATTCGGCGCGTGCCGCTTTTATCAAAATAAAAAAATTACAAAAACACATTTTCGCAACTCCAACGCACGCCTCTCCCCTCTCCACTTCTCGCCCCACCCCCGCGCGCCCTCCCCCACCCCCTCCCCCCTCTCTTTCGCCCTCCTCTCCCTCAAGAATGTTCGTCTTCGTCGTCGTCGTTGGTCTCCTCCTCGCGGCGGCGGCGGCCGAGGCGTCCGTCGTCCACTGGACGGGCGATATCACCATTGTCGACGGCGAGTATCGTCTGCCGGTGGCCTTCGACATCTTTTGCGTCGGCAGCCAGGAGGGGCAACTCATTCAAATCGGGTTGTGCAACGTCTCGTCCTGTGTCGAGTATTCGCGGTACGCCCTCAGCGGGTTCCCGGCAAACAATTGTCCAGGACGCGACTTCGAGACTTGCGACATCATGTTTGACCAGATGTGGACGTGCGCCCCCGATGGGACGATTTCTTACAAGTTCACGCACCTGACCGAGTTTACAACGTGGTGCTCGGATTCCGGACACCCGGCTATCGTTCCATCACCCACCGTCCTCCCGTTCGATACGTGGATCGTGTACCCCCACAAGACTTGCGTGTTCTTCACGGCGACGACCATCCCGGTCCCGGAGACCACCACATCGGAAAACAAGAAATACGAACCTGTTGATAAGGACACACCAACGGATGCCGCATTTCCCTACATGAACAAGGCATTACCCAAGTTCGGCGCGTCTTTCGCCGGTGCACATTGTTTTCTCGATACACAAGACGGGGTCGTCTACACGTGTGAACTCGGGTTGTGGTTCAACTATTACCCCAATCAGGAGTATTACCACATCGGCGAGATGGTTTATGATTATATTTTAGCAAGTTTTCGAACGACGGCATGGGTTAGAAGCGGAGATGGCGAATTGGATTACATCTCGAACTTGACCCAGACGTGGTGGTGTGAAGGTTCGACTCTCATCGGTGTCCTCTCTAATGCAACTGGAAACGTTCCCATCTACGGGTTTGTTCCACTCAAGGCCGAGTTCAACGATGCTCCGTATTGTGTGAACTACACGTATTCCCCGACCTTTGCCTACAACGCCGGTAGTGGTTCCGTCGTCGTCAACTCAAGTTTTTACCAGTTTTTCGTCGTGATCATCGTCGTTGTTCTTTTAAACATTCTTTAAATAATTCTTCATTAAAACCCGTCGTAATCGTAAACGCTCGAGACTCTCGTCGGCTCGCTGAAGATCTGGACTTCGGACACGTTCGTGGAGCTGAACGTCAAGGTGATCGTTCCCGGTGATGAGGTGGAACACGTGAAGGATTGAACGGATGCAGAGTTCCCGTTTGACGAACACCCGCTTGGAGTAGGAATCGGAGTGGGGGTGAAAAGGATGACGGTGACTGGAGTAGGAGAGGGGGGAGTCAAGGAGGAGGCGAGGAACGAGACGGGGGTGGAAGTCGGGGCGTATTCCAGATACCCGTCCGTCAACGGACTGGGGGTGGGGGAGAATTGGTACTGGAAGGCGAGATTGTTGAAGTTGAAAGACTCCAACAAATCGCTCGTGACGTTGACGTTTGGAACCAACGGGACCGAGAACTCCTTCGTGTCACACACCCACGTCTGGCAGTACGATACCTAAAAATAATCATTCAGCGTCAGTTCATCATCGCAAAATCGGACTTTAAGAAAACTCACATCCCGATTCGTCCACACGACGTCCGTCCCCGCACTCGTCTCCACGCGGCCCATACTCAGAAAGTTCCCCAACGGCGCGATTCCAACCGTCATCAGGTAAGAATCCAACTCGTCCTGATTCAACCAACTCGCCAACTCCATCGCGTGGGAAGTCGCATCGTCCTCGGCCTCGGTAAAGGTTTGGACCTTGGAAGGTTCCAACAGAACGTACCCCTCCTCGTTATAGGTTTGGGATTGGATGTAGACGAGCTCGTAGTTGAAGGCGAGCTCGGGGAGAAGCGTCGTGTAAAACACGCGTCCGACGTCCATGGTCTTACACTCCGTTCGCGTGGCGTCGGGGGTGGTGAAACATCCTCTCTCAGAACTCGGGGTTCGTGTCGAGACGATTTGGCCGTCTACCGAGACCACGCCCGTCGCGCCCCATCCTCCGCACGTCTTCTTACCGTTTTGCGAGGAGACCGCCGGACAATCGCACGCCGCCCCGTCGAATTGGACGTCGCATGAACACACACCCAATTGAGATGCGCCGTAGGCGATTCTCATCTCCTCATCAAAAATGCACACGTTCTCAGGAGCGTTCGAAACCACCAAGGGAGGGGGTTCGTACCGAGGGATTTGACCTCTCTGGACGGAACATGACGCGATCGTGGTGGGAGTCGAGACCAACGCGGGGGTGACTGTGATGACGGTGGAGTAGTTGACGTTGGTGAAGACCCATCCGAGAATCTGGTAAACCGTCGCGTTCGAGGCGTTGTCGCTCGGGACGTTGTAGGATACTGTGTAGCTCAACCCGTCCACTCCGGACGGAACCGTATCGTTATGGATGAAAATGCGAGGAGTGGGTAACACTCCATTGGGATCGCGCGGCCCGATGAAGATCGCCATTTCCACGGAACAATCCAAACAATCCAAGGTGATCGTTCCCGTCACTGTAAAATTGTCGACAAAGATGAACCCGATCGGATTCTTTACGGAGTTGAAGAGCTCAATCGTGGACTGAACCGCCTGGATCTGTACCCCCCCGTCCTCTTGGATTCCCACGACGGTGTATTGATCGACGAATCCCGGAGTGGGGCCGCCGTACATGTCGCTCGTCACAAAGGTGACGGGTCGAATCGAGGCAGCACACGTCGGTTGGTACGGAATCGAGGCCGTGTCGTTGACGGGGAGAAGGATTCGAGGGTAAATGGCGGGGTTCATCAAGACGGGTTCGATGACGAGATCCGCATCGCAAAATTGGGCGGTCTTCGCACAATATCGCGCCGTGATCCCGGTTTTCTTGGAAGTGAGATACCCACAGTCGTAGGGCCAGTGTTTCGGAAGCGACCAATCGATCCAGTCGTAGTAGTTACGCTTTTGAGGCGAAACGAGATCGGGTCGATCCATCAACTCGGGATGATCCCAATAGAACCGAGCGTTCGGGAGCGCGGAGGCATAGTTTCTCCCGAACCAGTAGGTGATTCCCAAATCGTAGTCGTATTGTCGATTGTCGACGTAGAGATTCAACGTCCCCGCGACGTATTGCTCGTAGTAGGCGTTCTGAACGGGATACGCGGTCGCATTCGCCAAGGGGAACTCGGTGTATCCCGTAGAGTTGAGTCGCGCGTATCCCCCGAATCGCGCGTTCGTTCCACATCCAGGACCGTTTCTACCAGGGAGACACACGTTCTTGGTGTAATCCAACATGCACACGTATTGGAGCTTTTCATCACAACTTCTTGAGACGAATTTTCCGTATCTTTCCGAACCGGGGTTTTCCGTCGTGACGGTACTGCACCACGACTTCGAGAATCCCAACTCGAGGCGATAAGTCAACATCGTATTCATTACGGATTGTCGAACGTAACCGTGTTCCGTCGCACTCGTCTTATTCATCTCGTCCAATCGTAAATAGTCCGGTCTCGAGAGTTGTCCCACACCCGTTTTGAAATTGTTGACGATGATGCCCGCGTCGTCCAATCCCGTCGCGGTTTGCGGGAAGGGGTGTTGCGCGTAGGTATTCGCGGACCATTGCCAGTTGGAGGGGACGTATACTGCACAGTGTTTACACTGCACAATCGGCCGATTCATCGAAGCGCATGTTCGAAGATTAGCGAGTGAGAATTTTTGGTTTCCCGGTACGGTGGCGATGAAAACGGAGGGTTCCGGTTGAGCTGCTCGTTTGTCTTCATTCTTGGGTTTATCGTTTGGATCCGTCCAAAGCTGAATCGGGCCTCCATTGTATCCAGAAGTGGAAGTGTCGTGCCATCCCTGGTAGTCGACGTATCCGAGCTGTTCGTACTTGATTCGCTGACACATGTAAGGCTGCGACTTCCATCCCATCGTCCATTCCCGATTGAGATTGGATTCTGGATTCGTCGGCTTGTATTCGTTGACTGGAGCATCGAACGTGACCCTGATCTTTCTCCATCGAGCCCCGGTCGCGACGTACATCGGAAACAACTTTGCAGAAAATACGCGGCCGCGTGCGGGTACGGGGAGCGGGATTATTTGGCCGGCATTGAAGGACGTGCCGTAGTAGATGGTATTCTGCGTCGCGCCGGCGGAATCTTTCCATTTCATGTCGATGTAACACGCTCCCTCTATTTTTATTGAGGCGAATCCCGTTCCTCCAGCCGGGGCGGAGGGGTACACGGAGCTCGGTGGATAGATTCCACCCTTTCCGGTATCTCGAGGTGAAGTGGGATTGTAAATCCACAGGGTGGAGTATGGGTACCCTCCCAAGATGTCCGAACCGAAGTATTCGTAATTGAAGGTGTCCAAATTGCTGCCGCAATATCCAAGCAACGGATAATTGCAACATTGACATAACGGAACGTTGCAGTTCGGCGTCGTCGGGATTGGGGCGCACGGACCGTTCGATCCGTCGTTACAAAACGCGCTCGAGGGCGTGCAATACAATCCCGTCGAAGTTATTGAGGTGTATCCGCAATTCGGACAGAATTGATATTGGGCTCTCGCACCGTAAAACGGATTTCCCAACGTCGCGCAGTTCGTCTTGGAACACGGCCATGGGGAACAATATCCGTACCCCGCTGCTGCGCTACAGGGCTGCGTAACGTAGAAGTTCGCTAAAACGGGATCGACGGTGGAATCGAACGTTAAGGGACCAGTGGGATTCGTTGATTTTCCCCCGAAAACGAACGTTCTTCCCGACATGTCGTTGCTCGAAGGCGTCGCGCTTTGATA
Source organism: uncultured Opitutaceae bacterium (assembly GCA_964525935.1). Taxonomy (GTDB): domain Bacteria; phylum Verrucomicrobiota; class Verrucomicrobiia; order Opitutales; family Opitutaceae; genus UBA2377. The sequence goes on from CAZGJZ010000010.1 coordinate 20,881, forward strand.
AAACGTGATTTTACACCCAGTTTGCGGCGCGTTCGCATTCACAGGTTGCGTGCTGGTCGGTGGCGGTGTCCAATCCAACGGTTCCCAAAATTCCCACGGGCCGTACGGATTCCAATTATCCGCCAACACCCACGCGTTTCGGTTCCATCCGGGAATGTACCCGGTTGGACCCGCTCGGGGATCTTGTACGCCCGGCGTGTTTTGCATTTGAACGGTGGTGAAGGCCGTTTGCTTGTTGAGTTTCGAGAAGAAGGCCGCGGCATCGTTCCACGAGTTTACGCACGGATTGGAAGCGGAACACGGTGTTGGTGGGGTAGGGGCCGAAGTGGGAGACGAAGTGGGAGGTAAATCGCCCGTGAGCTCTTGGTACGTTAACGGCGTGACGGGCGTCCGAGAATTCCATGGAGTCGCGTAATCCGACGGGATGCGCGCGCCATAGTAGCCTCCGTTGTTCCATTGTCCGAACCCGCTTCGATTGTACCAACACCCGTAAAGCGAACACGTCGGTTGGAAAAAGTCCGTGAGATTCGGCTTGGAAAGGTAGTGCGTGTCGTAGAGCGCGATGCGGCACTTCGTGTTGGCGTTTTGCTTGGTCTCCGGATTGAAGGCGTTCGCACACACTTGGGCCATAACTGTATTCTTGTCGTCGTCGGCGTTCTCTCGCGCGGCCGCGAGCCATCCCCCGTTTTCGACGCACGCATTCATCGCGTCCGTGGAATTCAAGGAGTTCTGATTCCGTTCCGTAATTGGACTCCCCCAATTATCCGCCGCGTAGAAGTAGGTTTGATCCGCTCCAAGAATTCTTTGAGCGAACAGCTGATCGGGCGCCTCCGCACACGCCGCCCCCGCATTATCCAGCTTGTCATTTCCACTTTGGCCGTCGATCAATCGCGCCTTCAGCTTCGGAACCATCGGCTGGATTTGCGACCCGTACCCAAACACCTCCACCTCGTCCACCGTCAAGGTATTCCCGTTAAAGTTGACGGCCAACGCCTCCACCTCCTCCAGGAAAACTTCACCTCCGGGAATCAGAACGCAACACTCCGACGTGCACCCTCGCGTGGACTCGTAGAGATCGTTCACGTCGTGGTAAATCCCGTTGAAGTCCGCGCACGTCGCGCGTTTCCACTCGCCGCACTCCTCCGTCGTGGGATCCGGCGTACACGCCGCGAAGTAACCGGGTTGCGTCGACAACTGGACGTTTTCGTATTCGGGCTCGCACCACTGCGTGAACCATTCCCATCCTTCATTCCCGTCCCCCCCGCGCGGGAGCGGGACGTTCGAGGCGTTGTATTGTCCGATGACCAGATCCGGACACACCGAGCGATTCGTGGCGGGGTTCGTGAAGGTGATGGTCCCGTTCAACCGGAAAAACCCGTGAAGGCGGATGATGCTGAGGGTATAGTTGCGATTGAAGGGGATCGGCGCCAAGCTCGAGTTGAAGACGAGGTAATCGCTTCCGTAGACCAACCGACTCAACGGCAGTGTGGAGACCCAGAAGTTGTCGAGCACGCTCGCGTAACTCCACCCCGTTTCGAACGGCAGGACGAAGGGCGCTTTGTAAGCCTTCAGATACGGAAGCACGATGGCCTCGCGCGCGCCGCAATACGGTAACATCCCGTACGGATTCGAACAGTTGTCGTTGGGGTAGACGCAGATGACGGATTCCAACCCGCGCCGCTCGGCCGCGACCTCCAACGCGATCGCCGTCGCGGATTGTAATCTCACGGCTTGCGTCCCGACGATTCCCGTGATTTGCGTCATGATGCTGGCGTTCGTCACCGCCAGACCCTGGCGCGCGACCAGAATCTCCGCTTGTTGATTGGTATAGTTGGTATTCACCGGGAGCGTCCACACCTTGGGGTCGTTACACGCGCCGAAGGCGTTGCACGTCGTTCCCGTAATCGCCGATTTACCGCACTCCACCCTCTTATAACAGTTGTTCCCGTTCGTGAGCGTCTCGGAATCCACCGTGAAGCCCTCGCCCGTATTCAGCGATTTATCGCACATGCACGTCCCGTCCCTCCTCGCCGTCCCGTGGTTGTTGCACGGATACACGAGCGGGTATCCGTTTTGGGGCACGCACTTGTCGGCGAGAACGCACTGAACCACCCCCCCGAGTCGACACGGAAGGTACGCACACGTTTCCAATCGCGGGTTGTCGGGACAACACGACGTCCACAACGTCACGTCGTCGGGATCCGGTCCGATGGTCGCGCCGCACGCTCCGATCCATTTCCCGTAGAGGATTTGGCCGTAGACGTTTCTCCACGGTTTCCCCGTGAAGGGATCGTAGCGTTGGAACACCATTCGAGACATGTCCGTACACGCGTACTCGTTACACCGCGGTCCCCCGAACCCGTTGGGGCGAAGCTCCGTGGTTTGCGTCGCGTTCACGAACGTCGGCGTCCCGCATTGACAATACCATTCCGGGGGATCGCGATAATCCACGCGCATCAACACCCCGTTTCCCGAACACACCAAGGGATCCGTCTTCTCCCCGATGTTGCACGACAGCGGCGCACACTTGAAGAGCGACTTGGATTGCGGCGTGGTGATGACGTTCACGGGACACGCGACGTGGGCGTCTTGGAAATGCGGGGGAGTTCCCGGGAAACATCCGTACGGCGGGGAACAATCGTCGAAGGAACAGTTTCGCGCGAGACACCATCGCGGACCGTAATCTCGCCAATTGTTGTTGGTCACGCCCCACACCACGGGATCCGTCAGATTCTCCCGCGAGTCCCACGTATACGGGATGGATTTCAATTTCGTAAACGCCTGCGTGAAGAGGAACGTCATGTGTTTCGAGTCGCACTCGCACGTCCCGTCCGCCAGCGGTCTTCCGTTGAAATTGCACGCCGCCGCGAGCGAATCCAGAACGGGATGACAATTCGCGGGACCCGCATCGCACCGTCCATTAGGACACGGGTAAGGGAACTCGTCATACGCCGTGATGTTCTCCCAAACGTATTGGACCGTCTCGCTTTCGTAGCCGTAATACGTCGTCCATTCCAACACCTCCCCCGTTCTTAAATCGCGCGTTCTCACATCGTCCTCAATCGTCAAGTATTGTCCCAACGGTCCCGCATGCGCGTACGCACACGTGGAATAGACGAATTGGCGAATCGGGGGGATGTATCGTTTCGTCACCAACGGATCCCCGAACGGCGCCGCTTCATTACGAATTCGCTTCATCTGGACGTCCCGCGCCGATCGCGGCGGCATCCCTCCCGAATTCATCAGATTTACGTCCTTACTCATCACGTTTTGGCGAAATATCGGCGGAAACTTCCCGGGTTGCATTTTCAACGGCGGCGCTTGGCCGGAATACACCCATCGATGCGGATCGTTCACCGCATAATCGAACTCCGCCAATTTCGGCACGGGGCTCACCGCATAATGCCAATTACACGCCAAGCCGTTATATCCCTGGGCGCACGCACACTTGAAGAATTTCGTATACGCCGAGATCTCCACGCATCCGTCCCCCGGACAATTGTAATAGGGCGTGGGACACGGCGCCCCGTTTTCCGGACACGTTCCGTCCTTACACCGCGGCACCGCACACCGGCTTTCGTAAGATTTCATCACGAGACCCGTATAGTTAAAAAAGAAACCCAACGTGAACTCGAAATTGTTTCGAAGTTCCACGTACGCGTTCGTGTTGGTCGTATCGTTTCGCGCGCGTCGAGTTCGCAAAATCTCCCGTTCCCTCGTCGTGAAATCGCACGTCGCGTTCGGCACCGGGCCCAATCTTCGAATACTCGGGCCGCACGGTCCGCCGTTCGAGCCGCACGACGTTCCCGTCGCACACGTCGAATCGAGTGGGAGAGTCGGGTACCATTCCTTTTTTTTTTCTCGCGCGTCAGTTTTTGAGTGGTGGAGAGTGGTGGTGGTATGTAGGGGGCTGCGCCCCCTACGACCCCGCTTTTTTGAGTGCGGCGGCGCTTCGCGCCACCGAGACATTTTAAACCTTTCTCCTCTCCGACGGCGAAGCCGTCGCGTTCTCGGGGGTTTGGGGGGCGACGCCCCCCATGAAGAAACAACCAAAAAACTCACTTGAAGCGTTGAAAACGTATACGAACCGTTGAGAGGATTCCACGAAGCCGAGTTGGCGCCGCCGATTTGTTGGTAGAAGGGGAGTACGGCGGTGTCGGTATTCTTGTAGAGGTAGAGGAAGGCGAGAGTGGAGGAAGAGTTTCGAATGCCGGTGGCGTTGAAGAGGGGATAGAGGGATTCGGCGACAATCGCGTCGGTGAGATTCGGTGGACTCGGAGTGATGGAAGGCTCGAAGTAGAGAACGACGTCGAAGAGGGTGAGAGAGGCGTCGGAGAATTTCACATACGAAACGGGGGGAGGAGTGGGAGCGGTGGGTGAGGAGGTGGGAGTGGTGGGAGAGAGGGTGGGAGAGCGGGATGGGGAGAAGCTGGGAGGGGAGGCGGGTGAAAAGGTGGGGAGAGAGGTGGGAGAGGCGGAGGGAGTGAGGGTGGGAGAAGCGGTGGGAGAGAGGGAGGGGGAGGTGGAGGGCGCATCGGTGGGAAACGGTACGATGGGAGAAAAGGTGGGGGAGATGGTGGGTGAATCCGAGGTAAAGGGAGGGGTGGGGGGGAAGGCTTGGTCGAAGCTCGATAAAAAGTATTCCTGGGCGGTTTGTGACCAGACGGGTTCGGAGACGTTTTCGGGTGTCAAACCATGTTGGCGCGCCAATTCCAAGGCGTCCTCACACTTTCCCGACGTGAAAGACGCACAGGTGGCCGTGCAATAACACACTTGGGAATCGGGATCGTAGTCGAGAGGAAGACCAAACGCGGTTAATCGGGAATCGAGATTCGAGACGACGTCGATGAGTTCGTTGGTGATGAAGAGTTCGGTGGTGGTTCGCGCGACCTCGTTGGAAGGGAAGACGCACGTTTGGTTCGTGAAGACGGCGAATTGGTAAACGGAGAATCGATACGAGGAGACGACGCGAATCGCCTTGAATTTGCGATTCTCGTGGATGGGAATGTACCAATCGGTATCGTTCGAGGAGAGAATTCGGGAGGTGATGTTGTATGCATCGGTGGTATAGTCCTCGTCGTCGTCGTCGTAGAATATCGCGTCGAGATGAATGGGGAACTCGATGGAGACGTTGAGTTGTTCGTTGACGTAGGTGGCGGAACGAACGTCGAGGTAGGCGTAGTTCAGAACGGTGGGAGAATCGAATCGAATTTCTAACCACGGCGTGAAATCCGTAAGGTTGGATTCCCACCACGTAAAGGTGAAATCCTTCGCCATGTCGGGAGAATGCTCGAGATCGGGAAAGGATGAAGCGTGGTAAGAGGCTCCGGCGGTGACGGCGTAGACGTTGGTGAAGGTGGTCGCCCAGATGTTTTGGGTGACGATCTCGGTGAGGTTCCGCACGACGTACCAATAGCCACCCAATCGCGTATCGTTTTGAAAATAGATCTCCGTGACGTTTTGAAGCGAACATCGCACGACGGTATCGGGGATCGTGACGTAGTCGTCGAAATATCGCGGATCCCACCATTTCACGACGTAGGTGGGAAGGGTGAGCGAACAATCGTCGAGTCCTTCGATTCGGAAAGAACGCACGACGGTTTCGTAGGAAATGGTGAAGATGCCGGTGGTGGTATTGGGCGCGCGATAAAAATCGACCGCCGAGGCCGCGGAGTCGTTCGAGACCAAACACAAAATCGAATCGAGGCGAACGCTCATCTCCGAGAACAGATCGAGTTCCAACGCGCGATCGTCGTTTTCACACACACACTCCGTTTCGCCGCACGTACACATGACGGTCGTTCCCATGGAACACGCACACGTTTGGTTTTGCGTCGAGGTCGATGAAGATGTCGAAAAAACGATGGAGGAGGAGGCGCATTCACACGTGACGTTTTGTAAAAGTTCGTAGGCGATGAGATTGGAACATCTCCCGTCGGCGGTGCGCGTCGGGTAACTTCGTGGACACTCGAGAAACCCGACGTTGTTGAATTCGGAGGGGGTGATGTACTTCACGAGCGAGGGATCGATGGAATAGGAGAAGTTCTTGTAGGGGACGTAGATTCTCGCGGTGTTGGCGGTGGAGACGTCCTCGTCGTCGTTCGCGAGGAGAATCCCGCGTTCCCAGGTGAGGGCGCCTTGGTTCACGAAGGGCGCGACGACGTATTCCCCCGGCGTCAAGGCGGTTCTTCGAGCGGATTGCGTTCCCCATAACTTGTTGTAGTAGGATTGATTCACGTTGGGGGAGACGAGATAGGAGAGATCTTGGAGAGGGGAACACGCGGAGTGGGTAATCATGTCGTTCATCTCGACGGTGTTGACGTCGTAGAGAACCACGGAGGGATCTTTCACGATTCGAAAAGGGTACCGAACGTCCGCATCGGTTCCGGGGATTTGAACGTACCAAAATGAGGAGATCGTGGAGGGGAGTTGTCCGGAGGTGGTGGTGGAACCGGGATCGTTCGAGATGGTGGTGGTGGTAACGGCGGAGGATCCTCCAGTAAAGAACGCGTCCGAAATTTGAGGTTGGATGGAATAGGTTCCTTTCGAGATGGAGACGTACGTCTCGAATTGGGTGAAGATCGTGGTGGGATCCGTGACGATTTCTAACGAGTCCGTAAGGTAGACGACGACGTTATCGCCGGGCCGAGTCGCGAAGATTTGGGTGAAATTGGAATTCACGGACCACCAACACCGCGGGATGTCGGCGTTCAAGGCGATGCAATCGTCCACCACCGCACCGGTGGGGATGAGAAACGTTCCATTCACGAGGACGAGATACTTATCGTTGGTGGAAGCGTAATCGAGTGAGAAGGGAACGAGCGTCTCGACCGTATCGATGACGGTGGCGACGAGATAGTTGGTGGTGGACGTCGCGATGACTAGGCGAATGGAATCGCCGATTTTAAAAATGGGGGTCCAGACGATGTGCCAATCGAACGTCTCGAACTCGATGGAATAGACCTCGTCCGTCGTTCGCGTGAGCGTCACGGTAACGTTCGAGAGGAAAACCCAATTCACGGGGGGAACCAAGGGGTTCACTGGAACGACCCCGTAGAATCGTTCGAGTGTGGAATTTCCGCGTTTCGTCGTGTAATTGAAGACGTACGAATCGTAGAGTACCGTGACGGTGGCGTTGGGTTCGGGGGAGGCGACGTACATGAGGAAGGCGACGAGGGGGGAGGCGAGTGAAGTGCCGTTAATCATCCCCAACGCACACTCGTCGTTGACGCACTTCACGCGTCTCAAAACGGCCTCGACGTTATCGAGATACGCGGTCTCGAAATTTCCGTTTTGCCAGTTCCCGAGCGTGACGCATTCCCCGTTTCGACACCGATACGGTTTCGTGGAAGGACACGCCTCTTCACTCTTCGCGCCTTGGGACGCGCACGTGGTGGTGACGTTGGCGCACACGTTCCGTTTGAAACAGTCGGTCGTGCCGGCTTTACAGATGAGATGACAATCGATTTGAGGATGGTTTTTGGAGGCGTGAGCGACGATGGAGCGCGTGGTGTTGAGTTCGACCCCGAATCCGTAATTCGGAGCACCGTTCCCGTAACACGAATACCCGAACTCGTCGGCGGGACACTTTTCGTTCTCACACGCAATCCCGGTGGAGTAGGCGTCGCAAAAACACGCAAAGGCCGCGAGGTCCGTCGCGGTGGTATCGGTCTCGATGTAGAAGGCGTTCGGGTAGGCGACGAGCCGACCGCAATAGGTCTGTTCGAAAATCTCGGAGGCGTTCGCGGTCAAGGCGGCGAGGGTCGTGTTTGAGAAGTATTGCAACACGGCGGTGAATTTGAAAGGGTATCGACATTGACACCCGTCGTTCCCGGAGGTTCCGTTGGCGAATCGCCCGACCGTGACGTTTCCGCGATTGGAACAGATCTCCAAGGCCGTGTTCTGGGGACACGCTTGGGCGTCACACCCCGATCCGTAGTGCGAGGAGTAACACAAACATTTCGGGAAGGCCGAGAGCGTGGTGGCATCGAGCGTTTCCCCCCCGTCGAGACGGAGTTGGACGCCCGCCATCCATTCAACACACTCCGGATCGTCCCACCCCCCCGAACCTTGGAACGAGTTCGCACGCGAGGGGTTGTTGTAGATGCATGCGGGGTACATGTATTGGTATTGGAGATCGGGCGCGCACAGACCGTGGCCGTCGCACGTTTTCCCAGTGACGGGATCGTAGTTTTTACACGCCGAGATCTCGCACGATTTCCCGGAGAAGGCGAGGTTCACGCACGAACACGTCCCGAACTCCCCACACACCCCGTACGGTTCATTACACACTCTCCCGTGGACGTTGGGACACGTGTTTTGCATGGATTCCCAAATCGTCATAAAGGTGAAAATCCCAATCACCATGAAGATGTAGCCGAAGATGATTCGAACCACGACGTTTTCGACGTAATCGAGATCGTCCTTTGCCCCGATGGTTCGATTTCGCATGAAGACCTTATCGCCCTTTGAAATGCTGCTTCCCCCCCCGCGTTTGGAAGAAGAGGAGGAGGGTTTCCCGTTCGAGTCGCCGATGACGGAGGCGGATCGAAGATTCCATGGTGGGGGAACGGTGATTGCGGCGGAGGAGGGTTTGGGGGCGTGTGAAGCAAGAGCGGTCGCGCGTTTTCGTAATCCGGTCGAGAGCGCGGAGGCCTTCGCGGAGACTCTCGAGGAGACTTTTGTTTTGAGTGAAGATGATGACGACGAGGTCGCGGCGGTAGAGTCGCCGCTGGACTTTGGAGGGCGGTTGCGAGATTTGGAATCGGCGAGCGGATTCTTGGAGGCCTCGCTCGCGGAGGATGACGGGGGTTTCAACCCGAATTTCGAGAGAAAGGACGACGTCATGGTACGAGGACGATGAAGAGATCAAAAGATCAAAAGATCGGGGATGGAAAAAAAGAGTGAATTTACTTTAGAGAGGAAAACCGATTCAATTCATTCATTCAGTCGTTCATCGTCATCAGTCGTTGCGTATCACGACGTTCTTCGTGAAGCATCGTCTCGACGGAATGCGACATTTCGCGAAGCCACGCATCGTTCTCTTGGGCGAAATCGGTAATGAAATCGGGCGAGACGAAATACTCGAGAAGATCGTGGTGTCGCTCGGTTTTTCGAATGTCCGCATCGAACTCCTCGTCGTCGTCGTCCTCGTCATCATCGTCGAATACGTCATCGAGACACTTCATGGAAACGTTCCCCATTTCCATTCCCATTACCTCGTTCATGGTACCGACGGTTTCGAGTCGAGGACTCGTCAACGATGCCTTTTTATCGCCGTTTTCGAGAAGGAGGGTGGTCGTCGACGTGGTCGTGGACCCGTCGGAGGGAACGTTTCGAAAATGGAATGGCTCGTCGTACCATTTCGATTCGATTCGTAAAGGGGATCGAAAGACGGATTTCCTTTGAAGCGACGCATCATCCGGAGTTGAAACGACGACGACGGGAATCGTCATCGAGACGTTTTCCATGCTCGCGTGGCGTTTCAATTGCGCTCGCTCGAATTTCGTCTTTGTGATGAGTACCGTGAAGGGCGAGAAGATTCCGTCGCCCTTGACGAAACGGTGGTGGTGTTCCTCGTTCTCGTCCTCGACGAGTTCCTCGTTCTTGAACGCACATTCGGCTTTTCGTTTGAGAAGTGAGGCAATCGTTAAATCGACGACGGGTTCATGCGGGAGTTGAGACGAGGCGAAATGAGGAGGCGCGGTGAATCCGGGGGTCTGGTAACCGTAGAGGGATCCTTTCAATTGGGGTCTCGGGGCTTTCCCACTCCCGTCCCCGCGAAGTCGTCCGCGCGCGACGTGAACGTAATTGTGTTTAGGATCCGGGTGTCCGTGAATCACGACGTCGCGTTCCGTCTCCACCACCTCGTCCTTTACCGTTTCCGTGACGGGGGTAGGGACGACGGGTTGGGCTTTCGGACGCGCATACATCGACCCGACGGGTGGTTTTTGCATGCGGTTTCGCAATTTCAATTCCGAACGCGTTAAAATTCTCGGTGGGGGTGACGGTGAAGACATCGGTAAAACCGTAGACGCCATGACGGGTGGAGGGGGTGGAAGAGGTGGAAGAGGTGGAGGTACCGCACTGCCGCCGTGATCGACAACCTGTTGAATGGGCGAGAAACAGGGTACCGATACGGGGGGGGTGGGTTGATGACGAGACTTTTTATCCCCGCAAGAGACTGAGTTGAGCGAGGTTACGGGGATGAAAGCGGACGGCATCGACGTTTGATATACCGTCGTCGATGATGTTGTTGTTGTTGTTGCCGAGGAGAGGGACGAGGAAGCGGAAGAAGTCGCCGACGACGACGCCATGTTTCTATAGCGCGATGCAAAATGCAATGAGACCGATTCACAAGACCGCACGCCCTCACGCCGTACCCCCCGTGAACCCCCTCAGAAACCTCGAGCCGTGTGAATCGATCAACTCAGAGAGGGTCGTACCTCCTCAAAAGTTGAGCGAGTAACGATTCCTCCGACCGATTTTTATTTGTGACCGATTTCACCTTCTACCTACCAACCAACCAACCACACATCATCCACTGATGCAAAACACAACTTCATCAATCCAAACCCCATCATTCCCTTTACAATTTTGAAGTTTCTGAAATCGCCGAAATCGTTGAAATCGCCGAGAATGAACCCCCAGCAAATTGAGATTGAGCGCGGATTCGACCCCGACGCGATTTCGTACGGACTGAAACGACTCGCGTCGGAGTACGAGCGCCGAATCAATCAAGAGATGGAGACGCTTCAGTTGTTCAACAACAAGCGTTGGACCGAACGGTCTCCTCTCGTATTCCGCGCGGACGGAGAAGGCATCGACGAGACAAAATTGGACGAATACTTCAACGAGGTGAGGCTCACGGACGACATCGTGGTATGGGTGCGTCCTGAGGGGATCGTCCAGCGCGTCCATCGACGACGTTCGGATTTAAAGACGGATGTCGCCGGTGACGAAAACACGATCAATTCCGTCGAGAACGTGTATCCGCCGCAATCGATGAACCGCGAGGAAATGATGAATCTACCAAACAAGAATTCGATTCGACTCATTCACCCGACCTCATCTTCCGTACCGACACAAATGCCCTTCGTCCTGGTGAACGGAATCACGACGAGAATGGGCACTGCAGACTACGTGTACGAGTTGGTGATGGTCCCCGTGACTGGGGCGTGCAAAACGTGGAAATTCCGATCGCACAAGATGAGGGTGACCTACGACGCGCTCGATGTATACGTGTGGACCCCGGATACGGGCTTGCTCTTTGCGGCCGTCGAGGATTTACTCGCCGGTCGCGTCGAACTCAACGACGTCGACAGGCTCAAGTCCTACACGGGGAGAATCGATTTCATGCACATCTCCCCGAAACACCGACTTCTCTACATTTACAACCGAAAACTCGATCGCATGTGTGTGTACGGAGTCTCGAAATTGAGACAACGTCGGGCGGATGGGACGATCGCCACGGCGTTACGAAACGATACGGTGCCGCTTCGTACGATTACGACGAAATTTCCATCCGCGCTCTCCCAAGCACTCGAGATGGATGACATTCTCGGTACGAATGAGTGGGTCTCTCCCGAGGATGAGTCATGTGAACCGACGTGGATTCTGATTACGTGCGGTCACATCGTCGCGATATATCGTTCGCGGGACGGCGCAATCGTCGCGTGGATCAGAATTCACGACCCGAGACCAAGCATGGAAGGTTGGTGGTTGGAAGTGGAACACGCGAGGTATGACGCAAAGCGCGGAACCGTTATGCTGGCGGGGATGAAACAAGTATCCGTAACCAACCACGCGCTGAACTTGTTCAAGTACGGGAAAATGCAGGCGGAGGCGTACGCTCAATACGCAAATACGAAGGGTTCCCCACTCTACGGAATGCCGGGAAACGTGGTGGATGTGATATGCAAAAATCTCGGGAATTGCACGTTTCCACAACAGAATTTTTTGACCCCTTCACCCTCTTCCCCCGCGGAGAATGAGATCGAGAAGATTGAGAAGAGCGTCGGCAACATCAACGTTGCGGCAGCGCGATATTTGTTGACGCGAGCGGACCAATCGATCAACAACATTCCACTCGTCAAACCGCGGCAGTCTCTCATCCCAAGTACTACCTCAATTACCCCTCGCCCCTTCGAGGTGGAATACACTTCCGAGAAAGAAACGTAACGAGAAAGGGAACGGATCAATCACAATTTGTAGAAAGAGAGTAATAAGAAGAAGAAGACATAACCGATGATTACCCAGCCGCTTCCCTCTTCCTCCGCACTTCACATCGCATCGAGACGCGGAAACGAGGCGGAAACCCCACCGTCGTCTCCGATGATGACTGGGGAGCCCGCACCGCCCCCTCCACCGCCTCAATTCATCTCCTCGATGATGATGACGATGATGAATGAACCGCCTCCGCTCGTCCCACCCTCGCGATTGGGGTACGGATCTCTCGCGGGGTTCATCGATTCCCTTCCTTCTTCTTCTTCTTCGACCCCAATAGATTGGGGCGGGTCGAAATGGGGAACGTCGTGGGAGACGCCCATGCAATTGACGCAATTCCCGGAATGGACTTTTCGTTCCTCCGAATCCTACGTCGTGAGCGGATTGCGAGTGTTCGAGTCCCCCGGCTCGTGCAACAACCCGCTGGTGTTTGAGAACCTCACGCTCAACGATACGCTCGTGAACCTCGGGGCGCTCTACATCGTCTTTCGACGGTGTACCTTCAACCGCTCGGGGATTCGCGGGGAGTTGGGGAAACGCATCACGTTCGTGGAGTGTGCGTTCGACGGGGACGCGCCGCTCTCCTCCTCGTATTCGCGCATCATCAAGATCCCCGGCTCGAAAGAGAATCCGATCTGTTTTACCTATACGACCTTTGACATCCCGCGCATCGCGGTCGCCGCGAACACGCACGTTCACATGGTGGAGTGCACGTTCAAGAACGACGCCGTCTTGGAAGGATTCGAGAACGTGGGGTTGTCGAGGTGTAAATTTCGCTCGAAATACCACGTCTCCTTCAACACGTCATCCGCCGCCAAGACGAATGACGGGGAGAGGAGTGCGACCAAGTGCGGGAAACCGTATGCGTTTCACGTGAGGGTATTCAACGAGAACGGAGACGCGATCGACGTGCTGTTCGGCCGAACGGAACCGCGGGGATCGAAATTGAGCACTGATGAATCGAATGGAAAGGGGAGGGAAACAACAATCATCGATGTGATGCATGGTATTGTAAGAAGGGCGTCAACGATGCGGAAGGATACGACGACGAGAGCGCGCGCTCGCTGGGAGACGGTAAGAACGCGTCTCTCGACGCGTCTCCTCTCGCCGAAGGATCGGAATGACTCCTCTGCAAAAAGCGCGGCATCCGTTCCGGTATCTCATCCTCCTCCTCCTCTTCGTCGTCATCGTCTTCAACATGCATCATCCGCTCCGCTTCCTCATCATCCACATTCTCATCGTTCACATCCTCCTCCTCCACTTCCCCCGCGTCCGCCTCGACCCGTCTCGTCGAGTTCCGAAGCGGACTGGAACGGCGGGGAAGGAAGGAGGGACGAGGTTGACGAGGAGGAACGATACGACTCGACGTCGTCGTCGTCGCCCCCGCCTCATCACCCATACTTGTGAAACACAACTTCCCGTTGGGATGGGCGGTGCTGAGAAGCTTGACGAGATAGTAGGTCGGGTAGACGTTACCGAGCGTCGTCTCCACCGCCTTGACGTTGACGCTCGGGGGAATGGGTTCGCCGTACTCCGCTTTACACGTTTTCAGGAATTTCATGGAATCGAGGCATTGGGAGTGTGAGTTTTTGATCGACTCGATCTCCGCGAAGAGCGCGTCGCGAAACTCGGCGGAGGAGGACGCAAACGTGTGGACGTTCAAGTTTCGCTCCACGCTTTTCCACCGGGTTTGGAATCCCGTCAACAACTCGACCGCGATGCGATGGTGCTTTTCCAACTCGATGTACTTTTCCCCGATCGAATCCACGACGCGTTGTGCGACGGTATTATTCCTCTCGTCGCTCTCTTCGTTCTCCTCGGGATTCGGTCGGTCGGGTGACGAGCGATCCGAGGCGAGGTGTGGGGAACTGGACGGATGCGCCACGACGCGGTTAAAATCCACATGCTCGAGACGGTCCGTTGGGGTCCCGCGCCCGTCGTTTACCCTCACGACGGTTCGCGACACTTCCATTGCCGTCGATATACTCGTTCAACCGAGACGAGGTGGAGGGGGGACGTGATGATGATCGTATCGATAAAAAATTATGAGAAGAAAAAAAAACTACCACATTCACTCGCGTCGTCGCGCAATCGCATCCTCGTCTTCTTCTTCCTCCTCCTCCACCTCCTCCTCGATTTTGACTTTTTCTTTTTCTTTGACCTCCTCGACTTTGACCTCGTCGTCGTCGTCGTCGTCGGAATCGCTCGAGTCTTCGTCGTCGTCGCCTCGGATCCGGCGAAGCGATTCCGCTGAGGGCCGCATCAAATCGCGCTCCTCCAACAACACCCCGCCTTGGGAATGGCCGAGGGCGCGCGCGAGTGCGGGGTACGACCATATCGCGTGTTGGTGGATCCAGGGGATGCGTTCGTTGTAACAGAACCAGACCTCGTTCCGTTCGTTGGGGTCGTTGAAGACGCGAATGCGAAGCCAGTTCCGCTTCGAACCGCGTTTCTGCTCCACCCCGCACTTTTCACACGCGATCTTCTCCGCGTACTCGTTCGCGACGCACCCCGAACACGCCACCTCGTTCATGCACCGATTCGCCGTCGTCACGAAACACGGCATCTCGCAGAATCGACACAACGTGAGACACCGCCCGAAAAACTCCACCACGTTCCCGTTCAACTCGATCGGGACGCACTCCGTTCGTTTACATATCTCGTTATCGCACATCGAGGTCACCTGACTCGGTCTTTGGTTGGGTTTCTTGTTGAAACAGAAACACCGATTCACGTCCTTATCGTATCGGAACTTCTTGTCGCGATCGATGCCCTTGATGGTGCGACACTTCGGACAACACTGCACGACGTCGTTGGAGTATTTGAATCGGTCTCCGGCGTACCAATGGTGCGGCGCGCGAATCAATCGCACGAGACTCGATTCGTAGACCAACATGCAAATGAGGTAGGCCTCGTGGAGGATTTCGCGCTGGTGCGGGGTGAAGACCTCGGCCACGCGACGCGCGTCCTCCTCCCGCCGTCTCGCGCGCGCCGCACGCACGGCTCGCTCCGCCTCGATCGACTCGGGCGTTCGATCCCCGCGTCGTCGTCTTCGACGCTTATCCACCTTTTTCCTTCGCGGCGTTCGGTTCCTCCTCTTTCCACCCCCACCCCCTTTTTTTCGACTCGGTCTCGTCGACTCTTCATCATCGTCGTCCTCCTCCTCCTCCTCCTCCTCGTCGTCCTCCTCCTCCCCTTCTTCGAGTTCGGAATCGTCGTCGTCTTGGACTTCGCACACCGAGAGAAACGCATTCATCACCTCATCCGGGGATTGTTTCTCGATCGGTTTCGCATTGGTGGAGGATTTCAGGGAGAACCGTGAACGGCTTCTCGATCGGCTCTTCTTTCGATTGGGGGGAAGGGGGGGCCATCGAATTTCCCATCCGGGCGGGTTCGGTTTTCCGAGTCGACGACGGCGATCGACGTTTGCAATCACGTCGTATCGTCTCAAGATCAATTCGCACGCCTCGGATGAATATCCCCCGTCGCGCGCCGCGCGTCGGAGAACGCGCTCTATACGACGCCGTTCCAACGTTTGGTTCTTCGGGTTGAGAACGCCGTACCAACTCTTCTCGGCGATCCCCAACGCATTCGCGACCGTCTCCGACTCAAACGTCTCTTTTTCCTCCTCCTCCTCCTCTTCCGAATTCTCCTCCTCCTCCTCCTCCTCGTCGTCGTCGTCGCTCGATCGCGTCCATTCCTCGTTCCCGACGATGGGACCGAGTTCGTAGACGAATCGCGTATCGAACAGCTTGATTTGCGATTTGTCGAGTTTCGGGTGGACTTTCACGGCGGGGTTTCGTTTGAAATGCGTGTAGAGCGAGGCCCAGATCCATTTCGGCAACGCCGAGAACTGGACGCCCTTGAACTCAATCTCCTTCTCCACATCCACCATGGAAAGCTCCGAATTCCATTGGCCCCAAATGCGGCGTACGCGATCGGCTTGGGCTCTTACGAACTCCACGAATCGCGTCCATATCGCCCCATGACACGCTCGCATCGCATCCGCAAACGTCGGATTCAAATCCACGAGAAACGTAATGTACTCTCTCACCGCCAAGAGCGTGACGTTCGGGAACATCGAGGGGAATTTCGAGACGGTCTCGTCGCGATGGAACCCGAAGGTCTCCATCAACCAGAATCGTTTCGAGAGACACACCGAGTATTCCGCATGGGGATAAAACCCCCCCAGCGACGCGCGCAACACCATCGAGATGAAATGCGTCGTGTCGGGCGGCATGATGACGTTTGCCATGCGACATCGAAGCGCGAACCGCGATTGGAGTCGTTCATACGGGATCGCGCGATACAACAACTCGTGTACCGTCAGAATCGGCGCGCCTTTTCTTCGTACGTTTCTCTGAACGGTCTCGAAACGATCGCACAACGAACTCTGTTGAAGCTCGAAGCCGTAATCCGTCAGATTTCGAAGCGTAAACGCGAATCGTTCGGGACGCAACAACTCGAGGCCGCGTCGCGTGGTCTCATCGAGTTCATCCTCCTCTTCTTCTCTTCTCTCCATTTTCCCTTCGGCGGCGGCGGCGACATCGTCCTTCTCTCGGAATCGTCGCCGACGGAGGTGGAGCGAAATCTTCGCGAGTTCCATCTCCACTTCGTACTCCGCGCTCTGTCGCGCGTCGAACGCTCGTCGCGCCTTCGCGCGAGAATTCGAATCGGACTCTTCAAACACGAGATTGGGTTTGTTGATCCATCTCGGAACCCATTTGGGAACGCCGCGAATCGGGTCGATTGAAGCGTCCGTCACCTCGCCCGCCTCGTCCGGCGTGGTGCGCATGTATTCTTGTTTCGCACATCGTCGTCGCTCAATTTCCATGCGATGGAGAGTTTTCGTATCGATTCGATTTCGTTTGGTAGACGACTTTTTCTTTTTCGTCTCTTTTTCCTCCTCCTCCTCCTCCTCATCGTCGTCATCGGAATCGGAGTCCCCGTCGATCAGGCGTTTCAAAAATCGTTCGTCTTCGTCGTCGTCGCGTTTTTTCTCATCATCGGGCCGCCCCGAGCGCTCCGCCCCCTCGTCGTCGTCCTCGTCGTCGTTCCTCTTGACGAATCTCGACAACTCAAAGTTGAAAGAGGGTATGGGTTTCCATTCGAGAGCGCCCGGGGCGTTACGAAAATACTGCACGCACTCGTCGCGTTGTTTCAATCTCCCGTCGCGATAACAATACCGATTCAAGGAAAACTCGATGAAGGGATCGAATATCCCGTAAAACTTGTCGGTTCGCAACATGAGCGTCGCGCGATCGGAGTATTCCCCCGCGCGATTCACGACGTTTCGATACGGTTGAATCGCGTGCGCCGCGTGGATGTCGCGCGGCTTCGAGTGCTCCCACATCATCGAGACGTATTGCCGCAAACACAACAAACACAAGCCGCGTCCCGGACGTTTCGTCACGTTTTTTCCTCCGTTGCCCCTTTTTTTTGGAACGTCGCTCTCCTCATCCTCCTCTTCTTCCTCGTCCGAATCCTCGTCGTCGTTCCTCGCGCACCCGTCTCGCGCTCTCTCCTCGGACGGGAGTAAAAACTCGGCGAGGATGAAGCCCTTCACCTCTACGGGCCAATCGAATATCAACGGAAGCATGTGAAGACCCACGCACCGATTTCGACGCGAACACGCGCGTTCCATCGGGCCGTTTTCCTCGTCGTCGTCGTCGTCTTCACTCGAATTTCGTCGACGAAGGCGACGCGGGGGACGAAGGTATGAGTCCTCGTGCGCTTTGAGAACGATTTCCAAATCGACGCGTTTCCTCTCCTTTTGTTGGAAGGGGACGAGCGCGATCGGCGCGCCGTTGTTTACGGAATCGAGGTGGACGGCGTTCGGGACACGCGCTTGACGAAGGAGCGGGATGAGCGGATGGACGACGGCCTCAGTGTCCCCGTCGTGCGCCCAATCGTTCTCGACGGAGTTTCGCATCTCGGAACGGAACTCCGCGTCGTCGTCCGCGTTTTGCGTCTCCGACAGCAACACGTCGTTTACCATTTTCACCATGGTCGACAACAACATGCGTTTGAAATTCCCCGAGGCGTAATTCTCGATCGGGGCCGCGACGACGGCGGGGACGGGTTTCGTGGTAGTAATAGTCGTCGTCGTCGTGGTCGTCTCGACGTCGTCTTCCGCTATTACGCCGTAGGGTGCACGCGCGCGAAGCGAACTGCGCCATGAGGGAATGGTTTGGGGCGCTTCGGGCGGATCGACCACGTATCTCCCCGCGCCCGCGACGATGCGCTGCGCTACTTCATGGGCGACTCGCGCGCGCTTCCCCCGTTGAAGCCAATCGGACTCGGGAACGATTGCAGAGTGCGTCTCGCCCTCTTTGTTGAAATACTCCTCGCGTTTCGTCTTTCCCCCCGTGTGCTTCGCCAACAACGCCGCGAGCGTCGACATGCTTGTGGAAAAAATTGTGTGAAAACAATAAAAATTAACTAAGAAATCAATCGATCCTGGGGGGGACCAGGGTCTCACCGAACGTTAAAAAGTGAAACGCCGCGAGCACCAGCACGAGCACCATTTGGAGCGCGAGAATCCCCGTGTTCCCAAACGTCCCGCCGTTTCGAATGTAGGTCGCGACGATGTCCATAAAGTACTGGATGAACAACACCACGTAGAGCTGGATCGCAAACGCAATCGTCGCGTTGTGCATGCGCGTCATCTCGCGCTTGAGTCGATACCCCGTGCACGAGCGTTGGCAACACACCCCCTTCTCGCCCATCCAGTTGAAGAATTTCCACGTGTAATAGACGAGCTGGTTGAAGGAGTTGAAAATGTTGAGAATGAAGGCGATGCGCGCCCATCCGATGAAGGTGTGTTCGTCCAGCGCGAGGACGGACCGGTCCCCGTAGATGCGTTGGTAATCCAACATCATGAACAGCACCCATGCCGTCCCCGATATCACGTACCGAATTCGAAGAACGGTCGAGCCCAGCATTTTCTTTTTTGATGAAGTGGAATCGATCGCGCGATTGATAACTCAACACTTCAACTCGTCCTCCCCGCTCTCCGACTCCTCCGACTCCTCTCTTTCGTTGTTGCTGCTGTAACTCTGCCGCGACAAACACCTCTCGTCGTGATCGTCGTCCTCGCTCTTTGAACTCTCGGTCGCATCGCTCGATACGCTCTCCTCCCCCTCCATCGCACAATCGTCTTCTACTTCTTCTTCTTCCTCCTCCTCCTCCTCATCCTCGTCGTCCTCGAACTCCTCCGCGCCCTCCTCTGCCTCGACCTCGTCTTCGTCCTCTTCCTCGCTTTGTTTCACGGGCGTGCCGTTGTGAATGAGCGGGAGGATCTCGTTCACGTACGAGAATTGAACGATCTCGACGCTTCCCGGCCCCATTTTGCGTAAAATCTCCGTCGAGACGAGACGGCGGTACGACTCGTCCCATCCCTCCGGCTCGCACACGAGGATGACGAGATGGCGCCCGAACGGTACGGTTTTTGAAGGAGCGCTTTTTCTCTCGGTTCTCGGTTGTTGGTTCGATTTAGCTGAAGAGATCGAGGAGGAGGACGAGGCGAACTTCGCGCGACGGTTAAAGTCCCACGCGTTTCGATACGTCGCGGCGGTGCGACACCGATCGCACGGAAACTGCGCGATGACGTGTTTGTCGACGTGGTGGCGCGACAACAACGCGGATTCGAACAGGGTCGAGAGACTCACGATTCCCGTTTCAAACGTGACGATTTTGACGTCGCCCATCACGTATCCCCCGTCGCTCGGGCGTTTCCACACGACGATTCCGCTCGTCTCGACGTCCGCCGCGATGTTTCCGCACTTTAATTCCTCGATGACGTAATCGTGGTGATGGATGTCCACGATGTCGTCCGCCAATTTCCCGCGCGCCGCCTCAATCGCGGCCCACGTGATTTGGGTCGAGGTTACCCTCATGGCTTTTTTACCCATCGAGCGGCGCGGGGACATGCGCGGCGTCAACACCGGTGGGGGGAAGGATGTGGTCGTTGTGTCCATCCGCACCGAAAAATGGAGAAAAAAAAGTTGAGTGGTGCGAGTGCAACGTTTCCCCAAAAAAGTGTGATTTTTTCACACACGGACATGAACGGCTCGACACATCGGACACGTCGCCGGGGCTTGGACGGTGTTTTCCTTATCAAACATTCGCACGTCCGTTCCTCGCAGAACCCAGTTCGTCCAACACGCCGCGTGTAACACGTGTTTGCATTGGAGACTCACGACTTCGGTGTTTGAGGAGGAGCATGAGGGGGACGTCGGATCAGGGGGGGGCGGCGATTCCGTGAAGAATAAAAGACACACGGGACATTCCTCCGTCTCGAGATCGGGATGCGTTTCCCGATTGACGGGATTTCCCCGAGTCGACGCGAGACGATCGAACATTTCCCTCGCGATGTATGGGACGACGGTACATCGCACCGCGCGACGAGCCTCGACGCTCGGGGGGTACTCCTCCCGCCTCTCCCACCTTCGCTCGATTCTCCGCGATGCGTGCTCGACGCGACGCCACGTTGCGTCGCGCAATTCCGAATTGGTGCGCCACTCTACCAATTCCGATTGGGATAACGATGGAGTATTAACGCGAATCTTGCACGGCTCTACGAAACGTTTGCAATGTCCATTCGGCGGAATTGGAACCCGTTCTACCCGATGAACCATCGTGAATCTTTACGGATGATTGGGAAACGACGAGGGGCTCACGTGAGGGAAAGGATGGAGGTAAAGTCGGAATATTTTTCGGACCGTTTCACAATGTGTGTGATGTACGTACAAAATTTCGTTTTTGAGTGTACGGCCCGTTTATGAAATTTATGAAACGAATTTTCCCGCCGTATGTCACATACACACGACACATTCGATCCAGAGATGACGATGACGGCAACGGCGATTCACATGGTGATGGAAATCGCACGGTGCGAGTTCGATTGGTTCGTCGTCGTCTACGCCGTATTTCCCGAGCGCGACGACGACGACGATGCGAACGACGACGAGGAGAGTACCTCCCCCGTCTTTGCGCGCGTCGAGAAGAACGGAACGGTTCAGTATTTCCAAGATAAGGGGGTATCAATCATGGATTTTCCCCCGAACGAGGGCCGACGACGACGACGACGACGAAACGAGGGGGAAAACGTTGAATTGCGCCTCGAATGGGTGGGAAAGCCCGCGGTGGTGGTTCGTCTTCCCGTCGGGGCGAAGGCGTGGTGTTTCGATTTCTATCGTCGCGAACCCTCCCCCAGTCTTCTCGAATCGACCTCTTCCTCCACCAAACCCAATCGTCGTCAACATCAACCCGAGACGTACTCAAGGCGACACGGATGCATCACGATGGTGTTGGAAAGGATCGAGGATGGGGAAAGCGTCGTGTCATCAAAACCGTTGGAATCGTATCGATTCATCTCGAGGCCCGAGCGAGTTCGACGCATCGAGGTGGATTACGGAACGCTCACGCCTTCCACCGATCGCGTGCCGGATGGAGAGGGCGGATACCGTCGACTCGTTCCGCAACGCGAGTTTCTCGATCGATTCGTGAAACCGAACGAGCAAATCACGACGCGCTACGCCGAGGCGTTTCGTAAGCGATGGGCGGGGTCCGAACCCGCCAAGGCGAACGTGCGCTCGCACTTTTACGAACCCTTGGAAATGGGGAATCGCGTCTCGACCGTGATGTTGGGGGTATTTTTCCACCGATGGATCGAGAGGACGCACGTGGAGGTCGCGCGGGAATGGTTCGAGTACTTCATGCGCGCCGTCCAGCGCGAGAATCGTCTCCACCCCAAAAATTTCGAACCGCAATTCGTTCTCGACGCGTTGGGGTATTGGATCGCCTCCCACGATTACGTCTCGGATCGATGGATCTCCGGGGGGTTATCACATTCCAACAAAACCCCCGTCGTGAGGATCGGAAACAACTACGAACCGTGTTTCTACCAAACCGCCACGAATTGTAAGGATACCGCCACGAGTTTCCTTCTTCTCTTCAAATCGCTCATCACGACGGAATGGCCTCGCGGTACGATGGTGTTCGAGATGAAACGCGCGCTTCTCGAGAAATACGTTCCCGTCATGACGAGCGGGTCCTACGATAAGGGGAACCACGCATTCATCACGGTATTCGAATACGACATGTTTGTTGAACGATTGTTGCCGTCTTCCTCCATTCAAAACGTGAAAAACGTCGACGACGCGTGTTTTCTGATTGAGACGACGGCAAAGATGTCGTCCGAGACTTCGCCGTCGACACCGCAACACGCGAATCGAATCAAACACCTTCCCGAGGATTTCGTTCCATTCCACGACGTGGTGAACAAGTTTTCGCACTATAAAGACTTCATCGTCGGGATGACGTCCCCGTGCTTTTTCAAACCGGAGGATCGCGAGCGAAATGTGAAAAACGCATGGACGTTTTGGTACGTCGATTCCGAGACGGGGGAGTTCGGCGTTCCTTCGCTCGAGAACCTCGTGAGAGGGAAATGGACGACGACTTTACGCGTTTTATCGACAAAATCGGCGGCGGCGGCGAAACCCGTCGTCGCGTCGTCCGACAAGAAACGCACGCACAAACTCGCGAGGGAGCTGAGCGTCTCGAAGAAACGTGGGAACGGGGGCCCACTCAAAATCTCACACGGATCGTCGTCGTTTCCCACCAAAAACGACGACGCCGCGCCAACGGATGAGGAAGCGGACGAGGCGAATTGCGAGTTGATGCGATACGAGCGTCCGGGGGGGTGTTTGAAACTCCACCTCGAGACGAACCATCACCTCGCGGCGACGAAACTCGTTCAATCCCATTCCAATGTGATGAGATACATCGACACGGAAGAGGAGGAGACGATTGAGAAGGAACCCGATTTCTACGTCCCGAAACGCGTCGAGTGCGTTTACCAATTGATTGAATGGTTGGAAAAGAACGATAAGACGTGTTCGGTGGTTCGGAGGAAGGGGGGGTTGTTTGTCGTTTATCTGGACTCTTCTTAAATTCTTCGAAGTTAACTCTAAACTTGTTCCACGACCTTGTTCTCCATCTCCTCCTTCTTTTTTTTGATATCTTCGTTGATCTTTTTTTCAATGCGCCCATACAGTCCCCAGACAATCAGAAATCCCATAAGCGAGCCGATAATCGCACTACTCAGCTTCACTTGCCATGATTGGTTGTGTGCCATCATTGTGAAGAGAGAGCACCCAATGCATACTAGCGAGAGAAAAAAATACGGAGTATTGAGAAGATTTTTCTCGGATGAGAATTGATCAGTCGAGCCAACCAAACCCCCAACACAAAGCATGGAGGTAGCTAACAGTGGGTTATCACTTGCTACCAGAATCATCCCTCCGAGGATCAGGAGTAAACCGGCCGTGAATTTTGGTGGGATCCACATTTGAGAGAGACATTTATCAACCTTCGCGGCATGTGTTTTGAGGAATGTACCCGTCGACGCGCAACATGGTTGACAACAACAGCTTGCGACCCCGCCGCCGCATGTCTTACAGGGCGCGCACAAGTTAGAACATATTTCCGAGAAAGACAATGATGGCTCCCCAACTGATGCCGGTGATGACGCATTCAGCGTAGAGGGACTCGATGGTAAGGGGGAGTTTGTTAATCTCCATGACGGCGGCTCCGAATCCCATGGCACCGGCGATGAGTGAGGTAAGGAAGTAGACGCCGAGTGCGAGTTTGGCGACGTCATTCATGGGGGGGATAGGCGCGGTTTTATTCTTTTTTCCAACAGAGTGTGAATGGAGGTGGGAGAGGGCAGGGGAGGGGAGAGGGGACGGGGAGGGGGGATGGGAGTTGGATTTGGTTTTGTGTGTAAAAAAAGTGCGGTTCATTTTTTGTTGGCAAGAACACGTGGACACATACACATCACCTCTCACTCATTAAAGCTGCACGATTTCACACCCCGTCATCTTCGCGGTCTTACGAATGCGCGCTCCCTCGCTCACCACCTTTTCCACGCTCGTGCATTGCAACTCGTTCTCGACGAAGGCGAGCGCTTTCCCGCCCTTCAAAATCGACACGGCGTGATTCAGCGCCGTCATGTGCTTTCGCATCGTCGAGGTCGTGCGATCGGGCTCCGTATCGCAATACGCGATGAATCTTAAATCGGCGTCGTTCGCTTCGCTCTCCTTCTCGTCATCCACCAGAAACGAGCGTTGCATCAAAAAACGCTCGAGGCGTTCGTTTCGAAACGTCGACTTCATCGGGGTGAAGCCCGCGCACGCACACACGTAATCGATCTCCCCCAGCGTTCGCATCACGGTCTCCGCGAATTTTAACGATTTCGACACGGACTCCATACCGGACTCCGCGCAAAACGACCGCATGTGTTTCGCGAAGGCCGAGTTCTCCTTCATTCGCATCTCTCGGAATCGTTCCACTTCGGTCTCCAACTCGGCATCCGTCCAAAAGTTTTTGAGGAACTCCTTGTGGCCGATCACGACCTCGTTTTTAGTTGTGGGGGAGGGAGTGGCGTAGTAGAACCTTCCGTTGGAGGCGACGGCGAGTTTGGAGATCCCGCGCGTCTTCGCGAGCGCGAGGCATCGCTCGAAGTGTTGATCGGCCTCCTCCTCCTCATCCTGAAACGCCGGGAAATCGTGGTCCTCCCCATAGCTCGCAAAAATCAATCGCGACTCGAACAAATCCTCGGCCATTTCACACGCCTTCCTCCATTGCGCGAACTCCTTCGTCTTCGGTAAGATTTGGACGACGTGTCCCGCGACGTATTCGACTTGGGTGAACCATGCCCCTGCGTTTCGCAACTCCAAGAAGCGTTCCATCGAGACGGGGGTCGTGCTGGATAATTTCGGGGCCGTCACGGGTTGAGGCAGGAATCTCAAAAACATACGAAGCTCGTCAATCACCCCCGTCGATTCCACCGCGCATCGCATCGTCTTCAACCGCGCAATCTCATTCTCGTCGACACACGGGAAAATCACCGCGGCCGCCGCCGTGCGTTTCCCACTCGTCGAGACGCATCGCGACGTCAACGTCTCCTTCACGGTTCGCATCCCGAGTCGCTCCCACGCGTACGGGGTGAACCAAACGAAATCGGGCGAGGCCATGTGGTGGAACTCCACCGAGCCTTTCGGTAATCCCTCCACGAGTTTCGACGTGTGGCGAAGCGCTCCGACCCCTCCGATTCCCTCCATCGCATATTGAACCTCATCGGGGAACTCGAAGGGGGTGAAATCAATCGGCGTAGAAGCCGGCAACGGTCGAGATACGGGGGAATCGCTCTCGTCGGCGCGATACACCCGGAGACACACACAGACCTTTCCAATCGAAGCGGACGACTCCCCAATCGTTCGTTTTTGAATCTCGGCGACGACGGGAAACGTGTTGTGCGAAAAGGAGCATCGAATCGTGGTGGTCGACATTGTTTTGATTTGTGTTTTCACAACCACAAACACAAACAAAAAGAAAACATGTCGTCGATTCGCCTGGAACTCGTGGGGAACGATACAATCGAGCTGGAGTGCGACGCGCTGGATGAATCCATGGTATCGTGCGTCATCGCCGCGGACGAATCGAACCTCGACGACTTCTCTCCCGTCTCCCCCACCCGTTTACGATTCTCCACTCATCGATTTCGTAAAATGACGCTCGCATCCTTCACAAACGCCTTCAAATCCGTCAAACGATCTACCCCAGAATTCCAAACCATGCGCGCCCTCCTCACCACCTTGGAAACCGCCGACCGGATGAAAACGTGTGAAAACGACGAAGAGATTCGGTACCCATCCGCCGTCTCGAAATTGGGATTCGCGTACCAATTGGAGGACATCAAACGCGCGATTCACGAATTCCAAGGCCGATTCCTCTTGGCGTCCGAACCCGGGACGGGGAAAACCATGGTGACCCTCGCGATCGCCTCCCACTACGGCGGGAAAACTCTCATCGTGTGTCCCGCCTCCCTCAAGGAGAACTGGCGACGCGAGTGCGTGCGATGGACCCCCGAGCGACGCGTCAAGATCATCAAAACCGACGCCGACGAATTCAATCCAGATTCCTTCGACGTTTTGATTGTGTCCTACACGCTCGCCGGCGCCTCGCCTCTCCCGCCCAAAAAGAGGAAGACGAGATGGAACAACAACGCCGCGAAACGTTTCAAGACTTCCTCCTCCTCCTCCTCCTCTTCATCCCCCACGCCCAGAAAACGAAAGAAGACGCTCGAGAACCTTCGCTCGATTCAATGGACCACCATGGTATGTGACGAGTCCCACAACCTCTCCAATTCCACGACGCAAATGTGTAAAAACCTCGGGCCCATGATGCGCGCCGCCCCGCGTCTGGTTCTCATCTCCGGGACCCCCATGTCGTGTCGCCCCTCCCAACTCTGGGTGCAATTCTCCTCCGTCTTCTCTCAAGACCCCGCAATCAAACTTTGGGACGAGAGAGGATTCCAACTTCGATATTGCGACGCCCATTTCAACCACGTCTTCCGAAGATGGGATTCGCGAGGCGAATCCCGCATGTTCGAGCTCCACTCCCTCCTGAAAACCAGAATCATCCGGCGGTTCCAGAACGAGGTCCTCGGGGAGCTACCACCGCTCACGCGCCACGAGGTTCGACTCCAAATCGCCCCCCACGAGATGGAAGAGTACCGTCTCGCCCATTCCCACTACGAGGATTTAAAAAGAAGATTCGAGCTCGAGCGAGATCCTCGGAAAAAGGCCGCGTTATCACGCGAATTCGATCCCGCCTATACCGCCAAGTACCGCGCCACGTGTAAGGCCAAGATCGAGGCTTCGTGCACCTACGTCGCCGAGTCCCTTTCCACCAACAACGAGAAAATTCTCGTCTTCGCCCATCACGCCGTCATGATTTCCGCGCTCGAGTCCCGCTTACGCGATATCGGCATCAAATTCGTCACCATCACCGGGAAAACCCCCGCCGACAAACGCCAATCCATCATCGACGAACTCGTCTCCAATCCCGAGATTCGCGTCGGCATTCTCGGAATCATTCCCGGGTGTACGGGTCTCAACATCACCCCCACCGTCACCCGAGTCATCTTTGTGGAGTTCTCCTTCGTCCCCTCCAACCATCTCCAAGCCGAGGCGCGCGTCCACCGCATCGGGTGCATTCACCCCATCCGTTCCGAATACCTTCTCGCTAAAGAAACCATGGACGACGAGCTTCTCCAGAGGCTCTTTGCGAAATTCGCCGTCAACGACTCCGTCCTCGATAACGGTCGGAACGCCGACGATTTCGCCATGGATTCCACCCACCACATCGAATTCGACGGTACCGTTCTCTCAAAATACGGCGTTCGCCACCACGCTCGGCGGTGTAAAGTCCTCCCCCTTCCCACCGAAACCGTCCACGCATGGATCTCCCGCGTCGCGATTCCCGTCCCCCCCTCGCGCGCTCTCATCGCCGATTTCCGATCCGAGCTTCGATCCACCAACGACGCATGGTGCAACGGAAGCGACTGGGTGAATCTCCTCGAGCGCGACAATCAAGACCTCGTTCGAATCCCGGACGACGACGAAGACCCCGTGATTGAAACGAAAGAAGAGGAGGAAAACGAGCGCTCGTTCTTTTGGATCGTTCTCGGCGATTGCGATCTCGCCGAGATTTCCGCGATTCGCGCGATACCGTTTCCCCACGAACGCGCCCAAATCGTCGCCGCCAAACGAATCGTCGCCGTCTTCGCTTCCCACTCACTCGTCTCGCGCGCGACCGGGGATGTGGTGGGGGAGGAGTGATGATTATGTAGGGGGCTGCGCCCCCTACGACCCCGCTTTTTATAATGCGGCGGCGCTTCGCGCCACCGAGACCTTTTAAACCTTTTACTCTCCGACGGCGAAGCCGTCGCGTTCTCGGGGGTTTGGGGGGCGACGCCCCCCATGAAGAAACGAAATCGTGAATCGGTTTTTATCATCTGCGTCGCGATCCACGAGTAAATGAGGTCGTCATATCCCAAGGCGAAGTATTCAGACAACGACGTCGAGGGCGTGGTGAGGAAACGGCATCAACGCGATAACGATGCGGGGTTGGTGGAACACTTGGCGAATGCGGACGAGCGCGAGGCCGCGTTTTGGCACCGATCGTTTATGCACGGCGTCCAGTTGACGTGTTGTCGCCCGGCGAACGAGAACGATTACTCGGAACACAAGAGAGCGACGAGCGCGGCGAGGTGCTGGAGCTGGGTGTTTTTGATTTGGAAGTTCGCTTTTGCTTCCGCGATGATTTCCAGCTTCACGTGGTCCTGGGTGAACTGTCCAAACGCCGTGCGGCTGCTTTACCTCACAAACAATCAAACAGTAGCGGTGCTGGCGTATTCAATCATTTCGTTGGTTTGCGTGATTTACCTACGGTGCCGGTTCCGCCATGAGATCGAGTTCTTGACGCCGACGGAGGAGAGATTGGAATGGTGCGGACCGAATTGGTTCGTGAAATTCACGTGGACGTTTCACGTCATTGCGTTTTCCTTGACGGTATGGGTCTCGTTGTTGTATTTTCTACCACTGTTATCGGGTGAGAACCAGGGGCAAACTTTCGACGCCAACTCCATGCTCGCGCACGCAATGCCGTGTCTCCTGATGATTATGGATTTCTTTCTAAGTGGAATAAATTGGAGCATGCAAGATCTCGCCATCGTCTCGCTCATAGCGTGCTACTACTTGATCATCTCGATTTTACAGTGGTACTTCAAGTGGCCGAGAATGGGATCTCATTGCCAGGTGGACTACGCTCCGCCAGCTTACGTCTACTCTTCATTCAATTGGAGCAATTGGGAGACATCCCTAGCGGCTGCTCTCTTTGTCGTCATCTTCGCACCGCTTTTCCACAATATCGTTTGGCTCAGTGAACACGTCGTGGCGTACAGTATTCATCGGAATTGTCGGGGGAGAACGTGTTGTTAATTATGTTTTGAATCAAATAAATTTGTGGTAGGCGATGAGGAAACACTCCGCGTCCTTGGATTCCAGCGTGACGATTCGCGGCGAGAGATACTTCCCGAGGTAGGCGACGTCGACGCTCGTGGCGACGGGGACGATTTCAATCTCCCCGTCCTCCTCCCTCTTGTACCTTCCCAACCGCGTGGTGTTTGCGCTTCGAACGATTTGGGGGTTCACGAGCGGCTCGGCGGAGGGCGAGGAGAAGACCACGACGCGAAGCGGGACGCCCACCTGTGCGGCCGTGAGACAATGGTGGCGCGTCAACCTCGCCTCGTGCGCGATGAAACTCGTGAGATTCGCGAGATCCAATGCGGGGTGTCGCACGGGATCCCAATCGCGACTGCTCCATTTGGCGGGTTTGACGATGGTGAGGTTTCGCGAGAGGTCTCGCGGGGGGAGATGGAGCGCTCGGGAGTACGCGCGTTCCCGTAACGACGCCGCGAAACACACCAACATCAGAATGATGACGACGAGATCTTGGGTGGTGGTGGGAATGAACGCCATGGGTGGATTCGTTTGTACGAATTTGTGGGGGTACTAAAACACAAATAAAAACACATAACTCCAAGGCGCGTTGTGCTGGAGAGTGACGCAAGCGGCGTGGGGGGTGGGCGGCTCAATCATGTGAAGGAAGCGATTTATTGTTCTTCTTATCTATCTACGTCTTAACCCCTTTACCCTACTATTCTCACAAGATTCTTTGTGATTTTGAGCGCCCCCAATCCGCGCTCCGTCGTGGACCTCTCGACGAGTTTCTCGGCGATGCACGCGCACACAAAGTTCGCGAACGCGTCGTTCCCGAGGAAGTCGCACGCGTGAAGCGTCTCAAACATGAACTCCATATCGCGCCCCAAGAATCTCGTGACGAACCCGACCGTCTCGCTTTCCGACGCGCTCACCATCTCCACAATCCGACGCCTGAGCGGCGGGGCGAAGTCCGGTTTCGATTTCAATCGGCAATACTCCACAAAGACGTGTAAGACGTGGGGATCCTTGACGGGCACCGCAAACTCGTAAACGTTCTCGTGGGAGGGGGATGCTCCATTCCCGATGAGATCCAGAATCAGTTTACAATCCGTAAAGTGTTGGAATTTCGCGGCCAACGTCCTGTGTTTCTTGTCATTCGTCGCGAGGGTGATTTCGGTGTTCAACGCCTCGATCGACTCTCGGAGTCGGTTCGCGGCCTCGGGGGAGTCGTCGTCGTCGTCGAAATCCATTTTTCTTTTTTTCGATTCTTTGACGAAGCGAACGCACACACAATTAATAAAAATGAGTGACACGCACGAAATCGCCGAGCCGCCGACGCAGACGCCGGCGTCGCCGATAATCCAGTCGTCATTTATCGATTCGCACAAGTCGCGGAGAGCGTGTACGCGTCACCACCACCATCATCATCGACTCAAATCGTGCGACGCCTTTTGGATCCCCGAGGAGATCAAGCGATGCATGCACGCGCTCCACGCGATTCACATGCTCTTGGAAATTCGCTCGACGGATTCGGAGGAGGTGTGGAAAGCTCGAGCGGAGGAGGATCGTCGCATGAGACGCGCGTGGGACGACGACGCGAATCGAGTCGTGCGGTGCTTGGATTGTCCGCGATGCGTCAGCGTCATGAGGGGCGTGGACGACGAGAACGCCGACGACGAACACGATCGTCGCAGACTGCACGAGCTTTACCGATACGTCCAAGACCGATTCGATCCGCACGCCACGCGCCCAAAGTACATCGCGACGCTCGAGGCCGAGGTGAACGTGTGCAACGTGAACCCTTCCCACTCAATCCACGCGTACCGGTGCGTCGATTACGACGACCACCCCGGGTTTTTGAGCGAGTCTACGCTGGACTCATACGTCGCGCGCCGCCGGGTGTTCTTGGATTACGACGCCGATTGGCAACTGTACGTCTTCGTCTATACCACGACGATTCACGCGATACGACGCTGGCTCGTGAATGCGGGGGAAGCGACGCTCACGCTGGCGGAGACGGAGTTTGGATTGGAATGACGACGGTATGTGACGCGATTCTTATTTTATTCATTCGTTCCTTATCAGGGCACATTCATTCATTCATTCACTCTCTTCGCCGTCGTCCGACTCCGTATCGTACCCGTCGGAATCGCTTTCGTCGCTCCCGCTCTCGTCGCTCCCGCTCTCGTCCTCGGAGTCGTCTGATTCACCACTACTACTCTCCGAGTCGGACGAGGAGGTGGATGAGGAGGAGGAGGAGGAGGAGCTCGAATAGGAGGAGGAGGAAGTCGAGGAAGCTCGACCTCGTCTTCCCTCGTTAACGGGGGTGATCGCCTCGGGTTTCATCGCTTGATCGATCTTCATCGCCGTCGCGGGTAAAAGCGGCTGTGTGAGATCCGAGTTCAACGTCATAAACGACCTGGTCGATGCGGAGTCGAGCGACTTGGAATCCAGCAAGCCCACCAACAGGGCTCGCATGACGGGATCCGGTCTCGTCTTCGTCGTCATCTCCTCGTCGTCTCGCCTCGGATCGTGTGTGTGTGTGTGTAAATGAATGAGGGTCCTCGATTCATACACACCCTTACCGTCGTCGTCGTATTTCCCGCGTGGTCGTCGTGGTCGTCGCGCCGCCCGCGAGTTTCCACACGATCAAAAACGCAATCGTAATGAGGAAATAGACGGACGTCGCGAGCTGGCGATCGAGTTCCTTCGTCGCGTCCAAATTCAACTTATCAAACGAGATGCACGGCGTGATGTAGGTCGTGTTGGGCGACCACAAGTCCACGCTCGAGATGAAACACGTGCAGTTTCCCTGGTTCACGCACGTCCTCTGGAGCCAATCGAGACACACGATCGGCAATTGCATCGGGTCGCGAAACGTGGGGAGCTCGTCGTAATAGTGTTGACAATCGCTCTGGACGTCCTGCACGAGCTGCGCGACGCTTACCCCCCGCGTCACGAAGCGATCGCACGTTCTCGCGTCCGAGAAGAGCGCGCGCAGCTCGGGGCTGTGCGAGTATTTCGTGCAGTACGCGTAGATGAAGGACTTGCACGCCGCGCTCATCTCCCCCGTCGTGTAAAAGGCCGCACACTCCACGGCGGAACACGGCGAGTCGACGAATTGCGTCGAGAACGGACACTTCGCGCGCGATTTACACACCTTGGACACCGTCAAGGTCGAGGAAGAGGAGGCCGAGGAAGAGGCGGAAGAGACGGAACACATGCGCGCGATGCGTCGTCGGAAAAAGTTCGCTTGGGCCTCGTACGCCTCGATCCACCGAATCGTGCATCGCGAGGTCGAGCGCGGGGGGAGGGTGAGCGACAAACAGCATTGGGAGGAACACAGATCGGAGCGACACGCCGGGACCATCACGTCGCTCAGTCGCGAGAGACACGCATCACCGCCATCCGTATCGGTATCACCTGCGTCTTCTGAATCGTCGTGATTCGCGTGGGAGTCGCCGCCTTTCGCGACCGCCATGATGCGGCGCATCAACATTCGGAACATTTTTTGATTGGTCTATAGATGGGAATTATAACCCCGCTCGTCGAGCGAAACAAACACAATATTTTTTGGCTTAAAAGCATGGGGTCGTTCGACAATGCCGACAACATCGGGAACACCGAACATTCCGCCTATGCAGTCGTCGCACAGGCCGTGGAGGTCGCGCCGACCGCTCTCGACGGTTCCCCGCTCACTGTGGAGGATGCGAAGTATCTCAAAGAGTTCATGTCGCATCCCTCCATTTCAAACGTTCTTCTCGCTCGAATGCATAAAGCGAAGCACGATGCATACGTCGTCGACGATGCCGCGTGGTTTGCCGTCCACGGTAACGAAAAACACGCCGCCATTCGCGAGGAGATTCTGAGAGCGTTGATTGCAAAGGACAATGAACGCGCGCTCAATCTCACGCGCTCCAACATTGGAGCCAACAATCGAAAATGGATCACCGAACTCAACGCACAACTCAATCCGCGAGAACGCGCGTTAATTCGTAGTCATCGCGACTGGATGAATGCCCCGGTGCCGTCGAAACAAGCGCCGCAAGATTTGGTCGAAGTGACTAATTGGTTCATTATCGGCATCGTGGTACTCGCATTCTTCTCGCTCATTCCCGCAATTTCGACGATTTGTCGGATCGTGATCGGCTTTCTTGTTTGCATGATCTTACTCTTCTGGGCCAGCCACATATACGACGATCACATCAAGGCGGAGTGGAAACGGAAAAAGAGAGAGATGATGATGGAGTCGTTCCGGGAAATGAATGCGGGGGAAATGGCGGTGGGTGGCGGGGTGTGAGGAAGGAGGAGCGTGTGGCAAAAATAAAAATCCACTCAACCACAAACAAAACACAAAAAATCACAAAATCAAAAACCTCCCCCTCCCCCCCATCCACTCCCCCACCACCCTCTCCGCTTTTTCATCCGAGCCGACATGTCCGACGTGACAATCGCCGCGTACGTCGCGAAAAAGAGCGGGGTCAAGCGCCGTCTCTTGGAGAACCAGAGATTGTGCGCGGTGCTCAAGACGCGCTTGGATGAAACTCCCGAGGACGCGTCGAGTCGCGAAGCGCTCCACACCATCGAGCGCGAGGTGAAAAGGAGGAGACTGCTTCTCGCCCACCTCCACATTCTCGATGTGAATAAACCCGTGGCGGACGCCGTGGCCATTCGTTGGCAGATTGTGGTGAGAAGAGAGTGCATGGCGTTGAAGAAGCAACGAGCCGAAATCGATAAACGATTGCAAGAGATCGCGGTGGACATGAAACGATTCGACCGCGCGTGGTTGGGCGGTGATAAGTCCGGCGTCATTCACCGCGCGTTGGTGGAGGAGGAGGTCGAGAAGGAGGAGGAGGCGGTCTGAGAGGAGGGAGGGAGGGGAGGAGGGGAGGTCGAGAGGAGGAAGGGGGAGGGAAGAGGAGCAAACAACTTAAAAGCTAAAACATCTGCGTGCGCGCAAACACGTCGTCCAGCGTGCGTCTCGCGAGGACGCGGCGCGCAAACGGGGATTGGCTCGCGAAGCGTCTCTCAATCTCCTCGTACCCCTCGAGCGACTCGAGCGACCCCAGCTCCTCCACGATCCGACGACGCAAACACGCCACCACCGTGCTCGACATCGTCTCCATGTCGAACAGGGCGTTGTGCTTAAAGTTCGAGAGACTCAGCATCTTGTTCTGGACGGTGTATTGCGTCCACATCGAAAAGTTCGCGATGAGATCGTTCCAGGCCCTCGCGAGGTCGGGGGTGGTCGTCGCGAGGTCGCTCAGCGTGATCCAGAACTGATCGTGTTCGTTCCGGCGCTCGGCGTCGTCATGATTTTGGAGCGCGTCCTCGCACTCGTTGAAGAAGTGAAGCACGTAGCGATGACACGCCAAGGAGAAGATCTTGTTGTTGCACACTTTCGAGAGAATCGTGCACACGGCGTCTTGCCACGTGGGGGAGGCGGCCGAGACGCGACGGATCCACATCTCCGCCAGCGTCACGAGGTGTTTCCGGCGATTCAACTCCGTGAAGAATCGCATCGCCGTCGCCTGTTGCTCGGCCGTTCGCTTCGACTTGTTGAGGAAGGAGGCGGACGCCGTCGTCGTCGTCGTCGACGTCGAGGAGCGGGGTTTCGAGGTGGAGGAGGAAGAGGAGGAGGAGGAGGAGGGCGTTTCCCCATTCGGAAAATGGAACGAGACGGATTTCCTCCCGGCTTTTCGTTTCTCGCTCGACTCAACATCATCGCGGGGGTGTGAAGAAGAGGACGAGTCGTTTGCGTCGAGTCGGCGTTTCGGGGGACGGCCGCGGCGCGGTTTTTGAATCGCGCCGTCCGACGCGAGGGCTTCGGCGACGCTCTGTTCGCTCGGAACGCTCGCAAGGTCGGTGGAGTGGTTGGATTGGTGATCGCGACTCGTCATCGCGGAAGGTGTGTGTGTGTGTGTGTGTGTGTGTGTGCGTGCTCTTCAACAGTCTTTAGATCTTTAAATATGCCATTGTATTCTCATCCTCGTCGAGATCCTCCGGTGTCCAAAAGGGGGCGTTTTCCGTATTGATAAAATGCGGCTCTACGCGATCGTAAGACGATTCGCGCCAGTGTCCGACGATGTCCACGATACCACCGCCGTCGTGGTCTGGAACCTCGCATGGAATGAGGAATGCACGATCGAGTCCCCATCCTTTGACGTAAACAAACATCGACAACCTTCGATGATAGGGTCCCGCCGATGCGATAAGACTTGCCGACTTTTCATCGTGCAGGAACCTCACGAAGAGGTTTTTCGTAGTTCTGTCGACGTATTCTTGTCGAGTTATCTCATCCTCGGCCTCGTTCCCAGTCGGAATATAATCTCCTCGCATCCACACGTCGATATTGCCGATGTTGATCACGCTCGAATCGTCGGCGTACTCGTCATCCTCGTCGTTCAAGGGGAACATCGGGAATTCTTTGTTTCGTGGGGGGATTCGATGGACGAGCAAGTATCGAACATTATACGAAATGGGCTTTGGGGGGAGGTAGTTTGCTATGTCGGTCGTGTGAATGTCGAATTGCAACAACACCGTTATTCGTCGATAGACCGAACGTATCGCGACGCACATCGCTCCAATGATGTAACGTCCGAATCGTTCCATTCTCTCAACATGTGGAATCGAGTCGGGTCTCGAAGTTTTGGACATGTACTTTTGTAAGGCCTCGGCTCGAAAATCCAAAATGATGGTTGAAGCGGATTGAATTTTCTGCAATACGATGACGCATTTCCACTGTTCCTCCGGTTTTTTTCGAATCATCGCCCAAAACAGCAACAATCTCACATGGTCGCTTGCATTGACGAGCTTCATGAATTCCATGCGATTCCGATCCATGTCGACGTGGTAGTCGATTCCCGTCATTTCGTCATCGACATCCGTGTGTGGGATCCAGTCCATTGGGATAGTTTTTTCTGTTTTTGTGTTGTATCGTTTGATTATTTACATACCTATTTTACACGTTCACTTTACCACACACCGCCACGAATCCCCCACTCCCCACGATGAATGACGCGCTCGGTACCCCGTACTTGATGCGTTTCGAGCGCTTCGCTTGCTTCCCTTGCTTTGCACGCTTCGCCTTCTTCGAGCCTTTCGCGCCTTTCGATCCTTTCGACCGTTTGGAACGAGTCAATACACCCCTCAGCATTTTCCTCGCCATTCTCTTCATCTTCGCGCGCTTTGCGCGATTCTCGCGTCGCGCCCGGACGTCCCGCACGAGTTTCATGATTCCGGGACGGTCGTCCGAACGCCGATTCCACAATTCGGTTTGGAACTTCGACTCGGCGTCGACGTGGCGCTTCACCACGTTTCGAATCACGCGGCTCCCGAATTCCAAATCGTTCACCCCGCACACCTCCGGGACGCGCGCGATGCGTTCCAACACCTCAAACGTCTCGCGCGTGAAGCGCAACACCTTATCGAGATCCTTTCCGTGCGTTCGCGCGAGACACATCGTGACGTATCGCGATCGTCGTCCCCCCTCAATCGTCGACTCCTCCTCCTCCTCCTCCAACCCAAATTTTGAATCGTACGGTAATCGATCGACGGTTCGAACGATGTCCAGCAACGCCGCGCGAATCAGCGCGAGTCTTCGAACGATCGGTCTCAACGCGCGGCGCTGGATGCAATTCTCGTCGTTTTCTCCCCCCGTTCGTCGATTCACCTCATGGCGTTTCGCCATGATGGCGTCGACGCACTCTCGCATCACCTCCACGTACTTCAACACGCACATCGTGTCTCGGAAGGTCGCCTCGAGCGCGTCGTAATAGCGTCGAATCGTCGAGGGGAGTAACCATTCGTTTCGCAACTTCGGGTCGGCGATTTCGGAGTTCTCCTCCACCATCATCTTTGAGTGATGAGACACCAACGTCTCGAGTCGAAAGGTCGCAAACAACCGGTGCATCGCCGTGCGCGCCCAATCCAACTCCGTCGCGTCTCGCATTCCCATGTAAATGGACCGCGCGGTCGCTTGGTACCATTTCATCGCGAAGCGCATGCTCCCGTGAATCTTCCATCGCTCCTCGAGCATGCGCGCGACGTTCGGGTTGACGACGGCGTTCTCGTCCGACTCTTGAAGCGTTTGCAAATGCACCATCACGGTCGACGTCGCCCACGAGTTTCGATGAGTCCATCCCACAGTCCTCGTCGATTCGTACGCATCCCACGACGACTCGTCGTCCGGCTGGTTCTCCGCGTCGTGAAACTCCTCGTTCACCTCCCTCCTGATCTCGCTCTCGATTTCCTCCTCGACGGATTCGTCAATCGCCAACACGCCGTCGGCGTCGACCGGGCCGTTCATCGAGTCCATTCTCGCCGCCAGCTTTACTCGAAATCGCACGCACCGATCGCACTCGCACGACTCCTTCACCTCTTCTGCCTCGTCCTCGTCCTCGTCCACATCGCGAGACGGTAGTTCGAGGGGCTTTACGGGAGCGCGTCCGTCCACTCGCACGATTCGTTGTTGGTTCTTCGGGTCGTCGCGGCGAGTGTCCCGCCGCTTCATTCGTTCTTCACGCCGAACCTTCACTTTCCTCTCGATGAAGAGATTCGACGGGATCTCGTCCGGATCCAGCGACTCGATCCACTCGTTCAACGGAAGACGCGGCGATCTCGTCTTTTTCGACTCGTTCATCTTTTTTTCATTCGTTTCGTTCGGCAATACCAAATCAATCTTCATCATCGTTCCCAATTCGAACGGTGGGATCTTATCAAACGGGTTCCCGAACGGACCGTATTTTCGAAACTCCCTCTGCGCCTTCGTCTCCTCAAGTCGCTGCGTTCGCTCCCGATGCAATCGCTCAAACACCTCGAACCTTCGCATGCTCTTCGCGCTCAGCGGTTTCCACTCCTCGCGCTCCGCGCGTTCGTACCATTCCCGAACGGATCGTCCGAGTTCCCAACGACTCGGATCCAACCACGGTTCATCGCGTTTTACCGATTTTTTCGTTTTGTGGGGACGACGACGTCGACGACGAGTGGCGGGAAGCGGACGTTTACCGTTTTTCGTGATGAGAATCGCGTCTCGCGTCGTCGTCGTTCCCTCAAAAGCGTTCATCAGCGCCAACGCGCGTTGTAATACCACCGTGGATTTCCACGCCTCATAATGCGGGGGGATCGTCTCGGTTTCCCTCTCGGTTTCCGCCTCGGTTTCCGCCTCGATTTTCACTTCGATTTCAGAATCGGTTTCCGCCGCTATCGCTGCCTCCACATTCACCCATCTCACCTCCTCTTCCGATTCGGAACATTCGGAACATTCGTCGTCGTCGTCTTCGCGTTTGAACAGCGCGGGGCGCCATACCAACCGACGCTCCCTTCCGCTCGAAATCGTAGTCTTTTTCCGCATCGGACCCTTCAGGGAGGGCGAGACGCTCGGACTCGGGATCGCGAAAGACGCCGGAGACGTTGGGGACGTCGCATCGAAGAAACACATGGAAATGGAGGGTTCAGAGCAGTTCAGGGCGGTTTCACAGTGTGCGTAATCCCTCATCGGACTCAGGAAGGATTGGTGCGCATGGTCGAGACGAGAACGGGTTTCCGACGGAGGCTTTTTCACGCTCGGCGGCGGCGAGTGTGGGGGCATGGACTCTTCGTCATTCACACGAGCGGTTACCGTTTTGTGGAATGTGGACGCGGTTTTGTTGTGCGGATCGGCACAATCGATATTTTTGAAAACACTCTTTGAACATACACACACACACCCACACCCACACACACCCACACTCACTACGGCCAATGCAACTGGTACTTGAGCGAACTGCAAAACACCTTTTTCCAATACACCAACAGCATCAACGCCATCGCCATGTCGTCCTTCATGCCCGCCGACAACTTCCCGGTCCATCCCACCTTTACGGGGGCCAACACGTCCTCCGGGATGATTTTGACCTCCTGAAACGTCAGCAACTGGCGCTTGAACTCCTCCAACTTCGCCTCCACCCCGCCGTTCGGGTCCGCCTCCGAGCTCGACACGATTCGCGAGTCCAGGATGATGCAATGCCGATGGAGCAAATCGTGCAGACGCTCCATCATGTCGCGCTTGATGAGGTGCGTCGTCTTCACCCCGTCCTTCAGCTCGTTCTCGTCCATGCAGATGACGTTTCGAATCCCGTACTCCTCGTACCGCGTGAGGGCGCGCCGGATCCACCCCGCCGAGGTGCTCCCGTTGTTCTCGTGGATGATGATGAATTTCGCGTGTTGCATCGACTTGCGCGCTTGCAATCGCTTGATGGTGCCGACGATCTTGCCCATGTAGTCCTCCGGCCGTCGCGCGTCGATCGACTCGAGCGCGCATATCACAAAGGCGTTCAGCAAATCGTACCCCGCCACCAACGCGAAATCCGAGGTCTGCTTCGCGGAGGCGTCGCCCGTCCCGGTATTCGGATCGATCGCGACGTAGACGTGCGTGATCTCGGCCTCCTCCTTGTCCACCCATCGCGGCGCCGCGAAGAAGTTGTGGACCTCGTGCTCCGGGAAACACACCGGCGATTCCGTCGCCTCGATACCCATCGTCTCGCGCTCCAAATCGCCTGTTTGGCTCATTCGTTAATCGTTAGGTACACCAACGAATCATATTCGAGGCTTTATCGCGAAATGCAGTCATCGTAACACACCAAGATCGGAGTCTGACATAAGATTGCGAATTTCATCATGTTTCTGTTGGCTTTGCCATTTCGGGAGACGATTCATCATGTGACGACACTGTTTCGTTCGGCCCGCAGCGCGACACATCCCACACACGAAGGAAAACTCAAACTTTCTGAAGTGAAGACCAGTTCTCTTGACGTTGAGACGATTCACCATCTGGCGAAAATAATTCGCGGGCTTATTGTCCTTTGTCGTGATGCACAACAACGTCGTCACCGTCATTTGCATCAAGGGAAAAATCTACGAGGGCGTTAGTTCGAGCATAGACTCGATAAATGATGATTTGATGAATATATTCAACATTCCACTCTCTTCATGACATCTTGCCCTATGAAAGCAGCTGTGAGTGCTTCGTTAGTTAAACGGAGCATCCCGCGAGTATCAAAAACGCTTACCCTCATCGCAAGCTATGACATCGGCGGTCACTCCACTTTGAAAATCGTGACGTCAGTTAACAAAAAATCGAACCGATACAACCAACAAACGTACCGAACCGTCTGTTTCCACGCGCGTTGACGTCAGTGAAGTCCACTTCTCATGCTTCCTCACCCCGTTTTCGAATCAAACACACATATTATATGTATTTTCCGCTCACACAAACACAAAAACCAACTAAAATCATGGAAGACCCCGAAAATTTCGATCTCGACGAGGAAGTAGAAAACGACGAGAACGCGTTCGGTCATCGCGCAACGGCGTGGTACGCCGTCTACACTCGTAAAAAGGTGTTGCGTTTGACGCATCTCGATCTCTTACAAATCTCGACCGAATGGGGAACCGAGTTGTTGGCGGACGATGAGTTCAACGCAACGACCGAGATTCGACTCGGGTTCGCGCGCGTCCCCGCCACGTCCCAAATCGGGCCGGGTTACCTCGCGAACCTCGTCCGAAACAAACCGAAACTCAAGACGATTGTGTTTCACTCGTCCGTTAATGAACGAACATTTTTGAATCACATGTGGGGAGGAAGAATCGATCACGAGCGACGCGGGGATCCGAGCGATCTCCCGCATCCTTTCAACGACATCAATCGCGGGAATTTACACCCCGCGGTAAAAACGCTTGAACTGGGATTCACGGGACGATTTTACGAGGCGGAGTATGTGGGGGTTGCCGAGCTTTTGAATTCCGGGTTGATTCGCGAGTTGCGATTCCACGCGGTGTCTGAATTCATGGAGTTTCGAGCGGAAACTCGAAAGTGGAAAGCGATGCTTTCGAACCCGGAAACCGATCGAACGTGTGCGGTGTCCTCCGTTGTGTTGGACGGTTCGCCGAATCGATATGAGCGGATGCCGATGGGCCATCTTTGGGGAACGGTTCGCGGCGAGGACGGAACCGATCGTCGCGCCGTGGACTTCATGGACGAGTTCGTCGACTTGTTGAAGTCGCTCTTGAAGGAGAGCGACGTGAACGGACGCCGGTCGAATCACCTCGATGCCGTCTCGTTGAAATCGATCGATTCGTTCGCTCAACTGTTGTTTGAACGTGTGAATGAATTGCACATCCGACGAACCGCAATCTTCTATCAACAGAACGTGGAATCGTGGAATTCCGAGCGGTATCGCGCTAATGAGGTACAACGGGAAACATTATGGAACGAAATGCGCGATCTCGAGAAGAGGTTGGATGCGATATACAACCCGCTCCTTTGTGCTCGATATCGACGATTGTTTCGAGAAGTGATAAAGAAAGTCACACGCGTGGTGCTGTCAAACGTACATTTCACGCGTTTGGACGAATTCAAATTGTTGTACCCATACGGGTTGAACGAGTGGTTACATCGCTCCAACGTAAAGACCCTCGTGCTGAATGCAATCATGTTTACGTATGTAGACATCTTCTTACAGGACGCGACGGCGTGGGATGAAATGGGGGCGCCGTTGGAGACGTTGGAGATTCGAACCAATGACAACCTTACATTCGCGGGATTGGATGCGATCGTTAAACGAGTTGCGAAATACGACGCCTCGTGGTTACCGCCGCCGCCTCCGTCGCCGAGGATCCCTGAGATGGTTTACTTGAACGGTCCAATCCCATACCTCTCAAGTCTGAAACGATTGACGATTGAATACAACGTTTACACCCCGGTCGTTACGCACGAAGCACAATCAGCGTTCATGACCCTCGTGCGCGCGGTCCTGTCGAATCCCACAATTGAGGAGTTCGGCATCCGCGGTGTTGTGTACACCTACGAGTTCCGAGCCGCGATGCGACACATTGGAAACAACACGACGTGGAACGCCCTCAAGTTGCTCAATTTCACGGGGGTACGCGTGTACCCCCCCGGCTACAACAACGGTCTGCTGACTTTGGAAACAGTGCAAGCCGACATCATTGGTGCGTTGAGAAACGTTCCGGAATGGATCGACGTGAAGTATCATCCCGAGCGTCGTAACGCGCGGTTCGAGAACTGGCGACGCGTTCGTCGAGAAAACGCAACGCGGCGAAGCATCGCCATGGTCTCGAATCACATCATTCCCGACTCGGCGTTTGTGACGCAATACACGCCGCCGCCGGCCCCAGGACAAGCGCCTCCACCCCGTCGGGTGCAATTGGCGAGGACTGGAATTCCCGGATTGTTGTCAGGGTATCTCGGAGTGGGTCGAATCGGTGCGGAACCCCGACTTCGACCGCCGAATATCGGCAGGAGGGAAGTAGACGTCGATGACCAATATGAAGTCCGGAATGCGGAAGACGACGACGCCGTGTTTGAGCCCCTCGCGAACCAAGGGAGAGTACGAGGAGACGAAGGCGAAGGCGACGAGGAGGGGGAAGCGTGTTCGGTTCAGTGAAACGATGATTTTTTAAATTAAAAAAAAAAACCTAAGTCCCCCATTCTCTTTCCTCATCGTAATTCAACCACTCCTCGGAGTCGTCCACATCTTCATCTTCCTCCACCTCCTCCACAATCATGTCGCTCCTCCCGATGTCGAGGCGTTTTGCCACAGCCGAGTCCAGTTGGGTGTTGAACGACGTCGCCAATCGTCTCAGCAACGCCTCGCATTTCTCCACTTGATCTCGCCATTCCCTCGCGCTGAACGGCTTGCCTCGATCCTTTCTGACGTTTTCTCTTTGGTGCATGCGCGCCATGGTCTTGTCGATGCCGCCGGGATTCATGTGTTCCGAGTAGGAACGGTGAAGCGATTTCATGTTGCGATCCGACGGAAACACGAGGCGACCGTCGCGTCGGTACGTGCCGCTCGTGACTTGTTCAAACAGTTGGCGCAGAACCCTCTTGAAGACGAACAGGGCGTAGTCGAATTTCAAGAGGGCGTCCAAACACTCCATGTAGTCGTCGAGATACATTCGGTATCGCGTGCGCGGTTTGAACGCACACGCGGGGTTTCCCACAATGTTTAACGTGTCTTTGAAATGATCCATGCCGTCGACGGCGCGCTTGCCTTTGAGCGACACCCACATCACGAGGTCCGGAAGGTTGGTAATTCCCGTGAAATTTGCGTCGTCGTTCTCGGCCGCCGATGAAGGGGAGGCGAACACCGCTCCCATTTCTTCTTCTCGGGTCGTTTGCATGGGACGTGACGCGTGTGAATGATATGTTTCAATTTTTATTCCACTCCACAAACACAAAACGAATGGGAAACACGCATCGCATCTCCGACAACGCCAACATTGTTACCAAGACGTCGTTGTTTCTTGAGGATGAAGACCGATTGAATTGGTACGCTGCGGATCCGGACGGCGAGCATTGGGAAATTCCGTATAACGGCGGGGTTCGATATCTTCAACAGTTAACGGTCCTCGAGTTGTTTGACAAATGGTTAGAGTACTCGAGAGTCGATGACGAGGATCCACGTTTGGAAATGATTTCAAACCTTCTTGCGGATGTGGAACATATCGATTTGGAACTCGACAACATAAACGGAATGAGTTCAGAAGTGGATCGTCAATTTTACGGCCTCTCAAACCAAGTAAATCTCAACAAAGTGATGACGTTGGCTCCCAAGTTGACGCGGAAGGCGTCAACGTTGATCATTCGAAACATTGGGATTTCGTCGTTCTTGCGCGATCCCAACAAACCATTTCCGAAACAGTTTCGTACGATTGTGATGGTGATATCCATTTATCATTTCAGAATCTTTCATCGCGATGTCGTCCCGGATCCGATGGCCTCGTTTCGTCATCACTTGAAAATGTTTTGGTTTCGAACCCCCGCTGCCAGACGCGCATCTGG
Source organism: uncultured Opitutaceae bacterium (assembly GCA_964525935.1). Classification (GTDB taxonomy): domain Bacteria; phylum Verrucomicrobiota; class Verrucomicrobiia; order Opitutales; family Opitutaceae; genus UBA2377. Next base: position 64,804 of record CAZGJZ010000010.1, read on the forward strand.
TCTGGGTCCGTATGCCTCAATGATCACCGCTGGCTTCATCGTCATCGGACCGAATCTCGTAACAACGTCTCCACACTGGAACGGATACGAACACGTGGCCAATTTCGACGAGAGAGTCGATTTTGCGGTTGGTGGTGGAGTACACTTGAGTACCATCGTGTGGTTTTACAACACGAGCGATTTCCCAACCGACACTGGTGTTTTCAATTTGGCGATGAAATCTCTTCTAAACCCGGAAGGCACGGAATGGACGTTGGACGATTAAAGCTCTCTTCTTCTTCTTGTTCAAAATTCAAAAAATAATCAGTATTTGCACCGATCCCCGTAAATCTCGCGTCGCCACACGGGTTTCACGATTTCGCACACGCGTCTTTGTAGCTCTTGAGAAAAAAGCCCGTCGATGCCGGCGAGGCGTTGGTAATCGGTCTTGGGACGCCGCGTCCAGTCGTTCGTGTAGCGCATCCCGCACTCCGCACCGCGATGGGGTTCCACGACGTATTGTTCCCCCAAGGTCTTTCGAAAGAACTCGAGCATCTTGATGACGGTCGCGCGTCTCGCGGTCATGAGATGGCGATAATCCACTTCCAATTTGGGTCCCTTGAAATCGGTGTAGAGGTCGTGCATCATGACGATTTGCCGCGCGTGGGCGAGAGCGTAATCGCGAAACGACGTGCCGTTGTTGGCCTCGAAATGGGAACGATCCGCAGAGAGACGATAACAGTAGGCGCTCTGGAGCAGGATCGTGGTGACGCACCTCTCGCGCGAGTTGAACCCCGAGAGAATCGTCTCGAAGGGATCGCGTGTGACGTGAAGGAGCGCGGTGGGGTGCCACAGTGGCGCGTGGGAATCGAGCGATTTCGGGGAGGTGACAAACATCGCGAGGAGGTGGCGATACAGAAACTCCCCGGAACACTCCCCGGGGAATTGGATGAGTTGGTACTTCATCGCGCAATCCACGGAGCCGGTGTAGATGCGCGTGGATTCCTGGAGAAGCTCGCGCGCGAGCGTGGCGCCCGCCCCGAGCGGGGAGGCGATGACGACGGACTCCTTCGGGGGGATCGCAAAGACGGTGGGTTCGATCGCGCACATGTCGCACGGTCCGGAGGTGGCGTTGTTCACGCATTGAACGTACCGTTTCCAATCTTTCGAGGAGGGGACGACGTTGGCGACCGAGACGAGATCCTCGCGCGCGGAGAAGACGTAGGTGAGCGAGGCGATGAGGGAGACGAAGACGCCAACGAAACACGCGAAACACAGCACGCGACACAGAGTCGCACACGTCCCATCACACGCCGATCGTTTTCGCGCGGACTCCGACATCACGGAAGGACCAATCGCGCCGTACGACTCGCGCGGGAAGCTCGTCTCCGTCCCACCCCCGTTGTGGAATGTCGAATGTGGATGATTGGTGGTGGAAGCGGCAATCGTCGCGCGTTTCATTTTTCTTTGGAGAGTTGTGGTGGTGGTGTGAGATGTAAAAGAAAAAAACTCAAATACTGATTTTGGTAACGTAACACTCCGGCGCATACTTTTCATCATTTTCTTCGTCCTCGTCCTCGTCCTCATCATCGTCAGAAGGGTACATCGAGACGAGGGGATCTTCGCCTTCCTCGGTTTCGATTTTCGAGCGTATGGATTTGTCGGTCGACAAGACGTTGTAGAAGCGCATCGGATTCGATGGGGGTGTGGATGACGGCGGGATGACCAAGGTGAGATTCACGGAATAGGGATATCGTTTGAGGGTCTCGTGAATCGGACGCCCGTTGAGGTGAACGCACCATCCCTTATCGACGTCGATCGGCAACACCTGAACAAACACGCGATCGCCGTATTTCTCAGCGGCGAGCTCCACCGCGTCCATCATCGGGGTACAACACCCTCGATTCGTGCGCGATTCCACGACGGCCGTCAAAGCGTGTGACGACGATAATCCGGTTCTTTGGTACTTTTCAAGAAACGGTCGATACACAGTCTCGTTGAATTTTCGCGGGGAATTACTCAATGTAGAGAAATCGTCGGGAGTGGTGGTGGTGGTGGTAAAGTGCGAGACGAGATCCGCGGCGACCGTTTCGAATTGAAGCGTTTCTCTCCCCCCGTGTTCCCCGTCGAGATGAAACGTCGCGTTCGGTCGCAACGCCTCCATCAACATCAGCGTCTCGTTGTCATTGATGCCCTCCAAATCGAGAACGCGCTCCGTTTCGCGCTCCGCCACCGTTTTGTGATACGAACTCGACAGGTACGAATCGAAATGAATCAACAAGCGCATCGGGGGAGACGAAGACGATAACGCGATGGAACACACGCGATTGAGAACCCTCGAGTGGGTGAGAACCTCGTGCGTCTCGAAACTCGTGGGGACGACGGTCTTCGCCACGAGCCGAACCGCGGGGATGACGCTCTCGAACGCGTACCCGACGTTTCTGTGCCACACGTAGCGATGAATCCCGGTGATTCCGTCGCGATCGAGATCCGATACCGCGACGCTCGTCCCGTCGGTCTGTTTCAGCACGGCCAAATCGCGCGAATCGCACTCGATGCGTTCGGTATAGTCTGGATGCGTTCGATTCAAGAGGGTTTGGGAAACGCCGTTGAGCGTGGTCCCGAAGGGGTTCTTCACGTCTTTCAAGGTGGGATTCACGGGTCGCAAACACGCGCGCCGCAATTTCAAATTCTGCGTCTCGAGTTGGTTGGCGATCCACGATTGGAATTCCGATCCGTTTTCCGTGAATTTCTCACCGTACCGATTCTTGAATTTTTGCGAGATCTCCGCGGTGACGCTCGCATCGTCGGCCTCGTCCGTTCTCCCGTTTGCGAAAGCCGCCGCCGAATGATTGCGCGCGTCTCTCAGAATGAGGCGTAAATCGTCCGATTCTCGAACGGCGTTTCGTAATCGCGTCAAAACCTCGACATCGTCGCCCGTCGTCGTCGTCTGAGAGGTGGTGGTGTGATGATACACGCACGCCCTCGCGAGAACGCGAAAATCGTTATCGGTAAAGATCGTTTCGGTCTTGGCACTCGACTTGGCGCCCGGCTTGGCGTTCGCGGCGCGCTTCGTCTGTGACTTTCCCGCAGCGACCTTCTTCAACTGCGGCTGAGCGAGAGGAACGACGGCGGCTCGCGACGACTTCATGGCGCTAAGTAAACTGAAAAAATGGTTTTGTGTAAGAGGCCGGATTAAAAATCATACTTGTAATGAACGGTTCATCCTCGCTCATCGCGATGAGGTTTCGCGACGCTCTCCCGAAACTTCACGATCTCGCATTGCGGTTTGCGCGGCTTCGTAAGCGGCTTGTGAAGACGTGCGATAGATGACGCGATATTTCGGTTTCGTCGTGAAGGAGACTCGACGTCCCCCCGAAGTCGGGCTCGTCGTGGCGGCGACCTCGGCAAATGTGAACTTTCGATTCAGTTCCTCGATGAAGTTCGTCGGTTTGATTCCCACGCCGTCGAATTGTCGCGCGGTCGACGGACGCGACGGCTCGGGAGTTTTTACTATTTCGACTTCCACGACGGTTTGTTCCGACTCGATGATGGGGTTCGGATTCTCGGAGGGTTCAGAAAGCGGTAATTCGGGAGTAATCGGCGGTTTCGGCGGGGTCGGTTCAGGCGGAACGACCTCTTCCCACTTTTCTTCATCCGGTTTCTCCTCCGGTTTCTCCTCCTCTTTTTCCTTTTTCTCGTCCTTTCGTCGGCGTCGATACCAAATGCAAAGACCGCCGCAACACGGACAAAGAAGAAGGAGGAGGAGAAGAAGTAATAAAAGTAACCAATTGGTGGATGAGGCCGCCGCGTTGGCTTCAGGAGACTTCGTGGGAGAATGGGACGGGAATCGCGTGGGAGAAAACGTCGGTTCGAGCGTCGGGGAAACCGAGGGGGAATGCGACGGTCCTACGGTCGGTAATGGGGTCGGAGAATGCGTAGGTCTCAACGACGGGGATTTACTCGGTTTCATCGTGGGGGAATCGCTCGGACTCGTCGTGGGGAAATTCGTGGGGGATCGCGTCGGCTCGAGCGTGGGGGAAACCGTCGGGGAAAAACTCGGGAATCGTGTGGGGGAGACGCTCGGTGAGTTCGTGGGGGATCGCGTCGGGACGGTCGGCGCCGCCGTATCGCAATCCCCGTCGTCCAATCCGCATTGCGAATTCGCACACGCCGTATCGCACACCCCGTTTCCTTGCATGTTCCACGTACACCCCGGCGCGCAATCGAGCCGCGCGCGAAACGTTTGCGCGCTCTTGAGACGGACGTCCCCGCCCTTGGTATTCCAACACGGAAACAGACGAATCATCGCGGTGGATTCGAAGACGCCGTTCGCCGCGGGCTTGTTGAGTTTCTTGTCGCAATACCACTTGTCGGGACTCTTGTTGGGTTTGGGCGCGCGCACCATGATGCATTTGCACACCGTGAGACACATCCCGGAGGCGACGTGTCTCACGACGGATTCCAGCGATTTCGTATCGGTGAAGGCCGAGGTGTTGAAGGCGGGGAGCGTCCCGAAACACCCCCGACGCAGAAACACGTCGTTCGATTTCTTGGAACGTCGTTGGATGCACAGCGTGGGATCCGTCGAGAGCGCGATTCTCCCGTCCGCGGAGGCGTAGGTGATGTCGTAGCGCGTTTTGTACTTGTCGTATCCCTTCAACTCGTTACGATATCGTCGTTTCAATTGGAGGGGGAGGGGATCGGTCGGGAGCGTGTTGGGGCCGGGGGAGACCCCGAAACACAAATCGTCGTTTACGCTCGAGTTGGTCCCGTTCCCGACGGCCGCCGATAAACAAATGTAACTGTAGAGTCGGTTCTCGAGCTCCTGGGCGACGGCATTCTCGCGCGCGAAGAGTGTGAAGAGTGTGAAGACCGCGAAGACCGCGAGGAGAACGATCGACGCGGGGTGCCGCATCGCGTTATTGTTGTTGTTGTTGTTGAATCGACTTGTTGGATCTCACGATTTTTCGTAGAGCCTCGACGATTCGCGTGTGATACCGTCGATCCTGTAAAAACGCCCGCGCTTCGCGTCGCGACAGGGGGGGCGACCAAGTGAGGGTGACGTGATCGGTCGTCCCGGTTTCCCCGTCGAAGTCACCGTCGGTCCCGTCGTTGATGTGGGTGACGAGCACGATGTCGGGGATTTGGATCCCGAGATAGACCCCGGCGTATTCCCCTTCCGCGTCCACCCGTTTCGCGACGACGGTGACGCGCATGTACTCGTTCAGAAACTTCTCGAGGAGGGGGTTCATGCAAAGCCACGCGGAGCCGAGCGAATTCAAAAAGGTGTTGACGAGGTGGGCGTACTCCGCCGACTCTCGCGCGCGTCCCAAATACGAACACGGCATCACGAGAATGTGGCCCGTCGTCTCACACACGTCGCCGGGTTTGTACATGGGGGAGGTTTTCGACACGTTCGGTTTTTTCGGTTCGTTTGGTAGAATCGGTGATACACTCGGTTCGTATTGCGAAACGGAATACACGAGGCTTTCCATTGTTATTTTGTGATTGTCTGTGCACTGACTCATAAAATCTCACAAAAATAACGAGACTCAATCGTGGTAAACGAGCGAATCGTTGCGAGATCGATAAAGAGTAAAGAAGAAGGTGAAGGAGAGAGATGAGCCTCGTTCCGACTCAAGGGGGAGTCCCCAAATTGCGCGGAAATGGCGGGCTGGACGTTCCAGGCCTCAATCCCATATTCGTTCATCTCGATCAGTCATCCTTCGAGCACCTCACGCAAATTCTGATGAAGATCAAGGCGCGTTTCGTGGTTCAGGAGAGCGGGGAAGAGGATCGACGATTCCACTACATCAAGATCGATTCGGATTACCCCATTTCGGAGAAACAGTACGGAAACGAACACCCCCGATTCAAGGAGGCCGTGATGTCGGCGAGCAAAACCGACGGCGTCTACTTCCTGTTGAACCCCTACGTCCACGAGGCAGAGACGGTGGAGAAGCCCGAAAAACCTTCCGTCCAAACGGCGCCGATGCGGTCGCCGATGCGGTCGCAGACGCAAACCTCCACCGTGCGCGTGAGTGTCGAGGGGGAGGATGGGGAGGAGTCGGAGGAGAAGGGAAGTGGATGAAAGCCGGTTTATAAGACACCGTATCGAGCGTTTTTCAAATACAATTCGAGAAGAAGAAGAGGAAGAAAAAAAAACTGGCGTCGTTCTTCGCGGGCGTTTCGCTCTTCCTCGAGCTCCTCAGCGTCTTTGTGGGGCCCGTATACCTCTTCGTCCATCCCACGACGATTGAGCCGCAAGTTCGTGGCGAGACGGTGACGGTAACCAACTTCTCGCGCAATCACGACGATGTGAGGGTCGCCGTGTTTGATCCGACCAACCCCCGCGATCCGTATACGGAGACACCACCGTTCGAATACGGGAGGAATTATCCGCTCGGGGGAAGGTCGGTGGGGGGCGGTGGGGGGGATACCACACACGTTTCCAAGGTCTATTATCTTGAGCGATTCAACGAGCAATACCTGTTGCTGAGCATTGCGTTTTTCATTTTCGGTGGTGTATTTTTACTCGGGGCGTTGATTTTGGGGGCGAGGTGGAACCAGGACGACGACACGAATCGAACGTGTTTCGCCTCGACGATTGTGATGTTGTTTTACATTGCGGGGATGATTGTGCTGGGGATCCGTCAAATGGTGAAATCGTATCTTCGCAGCCGAAATTCCAGTAAGAGGGTCCTTAATACCCATCAAATTGTTGATAATTAACCGACATAAACAAAACATGGGACTCGTCTTCTCGTCCGATCCCGCGCAAGAGTTGCGCAGTGAAATGTTCAATTTGGACGTATCCATTCGCTTGATGAACCGTGAGTTGGGCGAGGCCCAGTGCGAGGAGGCCGCAAACATGCAACACATCGATCGGTTGATTCGGGAATCGACGGTTGGTGGGGGTGGCGGCGGTGCGACGACCACCGTCTCGAAGAACGAGATGGATCGATACAAGACGCGCGTCATCCGGGGTCGCGCGCGACAACGGACACTCATCTCGCACTTGGAGCGCATGGAGACCATCAAGGACGAGATCGATACCATGCTGAAAGATTTCGAATTTCAACGAACGATTCACAAGACCTCGGAGGGACTGGATCGGATGATGAACGGACGGTACTCCCCCGAGAACGCACAGGGGTTGCTCGAGCGCCTCAGATGGCAAATGGACCAACTCACCTCCGTCAACAATGCGACGCGCGGTGCGATGTCGGAGGTCGAGCGCCGCGCGGTGGATCCCGAAGAGCTGGAGAAGTTGGACGAGGAAATCGGGGAGCGGATCGGGTTGGTGTCCTCCATGGCGATTCCCATCGCGCCCGGCTCGAGGTATAACGCGTCGCTCATTCAAGAATTCAGAGCCGCGATCGGGGGGACGACGACGACGGCACCCAACGGCGAGAATCAGGAAGAGTTGGGAAACGACATTGCGAGAAGGGTGAAAGCGCTCATCGAGCGCGGCTCCGCCTCCACGAAGAGCGGGGGATGAGAGAAGAGAGTTGACGGGAACGCATGTATTCATTCCCTCGATCGTTCAAAAAAAGCAATGGCGACGGAACGGGACAAATCGGCAATCGTGTTGGGCGTGACGATTGGGTGTTTGTTTCTGACGTCGTGCAAGTTCGCGTGGCTCTATTGGAACCCCACGAAATTCATGAATCATCCGAAATCGAAACGGTCGATCTGGACGCTGTTTCCGTTCGTCTCGTTTTGGCACGAGACGATGGTGATCCCGGCGACGTGGGGAAGCGAGGAACGGGCGCGGCGCGCGTTCAAGGGCCTCGCGATTTCCACGGCGATTCAATCCGTCGTCTTTTCCGTCATCCTCGCACTCATCTTGACGCGGCCGAATTGAATTGAAAGAGACTTTAAATTTTGTATTTCTCGACTCGCTCGCTCTCGCTCGCTCTCACGCTCTCCCCCGTCTTCGTTTCCCCTCGCTTCCTTACTCGCTCGCACACGCCACTTCCTTCATCGCAACCGGTTTCTCGATCTCGGTCTCGATCTCGGTCTCGGTCTCGGTTTTACCCTCGACTTTGTCCTCGTTCGTTGCCTCTTCCGCGGGGGGAGGAGGAGGAGGAGGGGGAAGAGACGAGATGAGATTTCCATCCTCCACGGCCTTTTCAATCTCCGCGTCGTTGGGTTGCGTGAAGGTTCGTCGACGCTTCGGGGCGTTTTCCTCGGCGTTTTCCACATCGTTTTCCGCATCGTCGTCCGCCGCCGCCTCGGACGACTCGGACGACTCAACGGTCTTGGGAACGGTTTCGATCGTCTCGGAGGTGGGGTTTGCGACGGCGTCACATCCTCCAGACGTCTCACCGCACGCGGTGGTGTTATCCGCGCGATTCTCCACGTTGTCCACCTTGTTCTCGGTTTGGTTCTCGGTTTGGTTCTCGGCGTTCATGTTTTGTTGTTTTTAGGGAAAGGGTCGTTTCGGATGATTTGGTCGAGTCTTTTTTGTTGTTTCGGCGTGATGCGAGGTCTCCGATTTTTATTTGTGATTTTTTGAGAGGGGGTCTCCACAAAAAATCGACGCTTCCCCCAAAATCAAAAAATCAACACACCTTCCCTCCCTGTCCCTCACTCTCCCTCCCTGTCCCCCACTCTCCCTCTCTCCCCCCTCCCCCACTCTTCCATCCGAGATGAGCTCCTCCTCCTCCTCCACCACCTCCTCGTCCACCCCCTCCTCCGCGGTCGCCGCCGCTTCGCGAAAAGAGGGATCGAACGGCTCGGCCGCAAAGCCGGCAGCGTCTTCGTCGTCCCCCGAGATGAAATCCGTTGAAATCATCGCGATGAATCTCGCGGAGGAGATGAATCGCATCGTCGAGCGCGCGCGCGTGAAGCGTCTCGAGATCGACAAAATCAATCGGGTTGTGGACAGCACGCGCGGGACGATTGACGAGCTCCAAAAGAAACTCGTGGAATTTCGCGAGGAACAACGCGCGTTGGAAGCACACCTCGACGAGGTCGACGACGAGATTCGACAAAAGATTATGGAGGCCGCCGCCGCGACCCCTCCTCGATCTCACCACCTCCCTCCTCTCTCTCAACCGTTATCGTCGTCCTCCACCTCCTCCTCGTCAACGGCGACGAAACGCAAGTTTCAATACGATCTTCCCACTCCGGCCACGCAAACGCCGCCGACGCAAACGGGACTCGATAACGACGACGAGGGGAACGATGACGTCTTGAATCCGCGTCGTCCAATCGTCGTGAAATCCCGAACCGTGGGATCGTCCACCACGACGACGACGACTCCTCCTCCTCCGCCTCCCCCTCCTTTCAAATCGACCACCTCCGTGAAAGAGTGGAGCGCGGAAGCGGCTCGCGTTCGTCTGTACGAGAAAATCGACGACGTCGATACCTCCGGGAACGGGTTCTTTCCCGTCTCCGTGATGAATGCGCTGGAGACCAAGGGGACTTCCATCTCCAACTTCAACTCGATCCCCATCGTGACGGTTCCCAACGAATCCTTCACGTGTTCGCTGTGCGCGCGCCGCATGCCGGGGGAAATCGTGAAATCCCAATCCTACGCCGCCCGAGCGTGCAATCGCTACGACCAAATCGAACTCGCGCAATGCACCGTGCACCACTTCTGTACGGTATGCGGTCCCATCATCAATTTTTATTGCGATAACGCATGCCCCGGATTCGTGTTGGACAAACGCATGTGCGAGTGAGTGAGAGAGTGCGTGGGAGCGAGTGAGGAAACGAGCGAGGAAACGAGCGAGGAAAGTGGGTGAAAGAGCAGCGATTTACTTACGAAAAATAATCAATTTTGAGGGAATCACCGGCTTCACCACTCATTTTTTTCTCACGTTTTCTCTCCCCCAATCGCACTCTTCCTTCCCCTCTTCCTCTTCCCCCTTCCCCCCTCCTCCCCCCGCGAAATGGAGAGGCCGATGGAGAGGCCGATGGAGAGGGAGGTCGAGCGCGCGTTTCCGAAAAGGAAACTCACCTTTTCGGAGAAGCGCCTCATCGCGGTTCGGGACTGTCTCGCGCGCGTGTTTCAACGCGAGATCGAGGAATCGGAACGGCGACGCGCCGCGCTCGTTCAAATCCTCGCCGCGACTACCACTTCCTCCCCTTCCTCCACCCCTTCCTCCTCCTCCCCCCTCACACAGAGCTCAATGGTGAAAAGTGAAGATTCCGTGAGAACGAGAGAGGAGGGGAAGAAGGCTGAGGGGAAAACGGACCGCGCGGAGAAAGAGGGTGAGGGCGAACGGCGGGTGAAACGACGCCTCGACGACGCCCGCGATTCATCCGTCACGCAATTCACCTCGCGCGTCGACGTCAATACTTTTTTAAATGATACCATCCACGCGTTCGACGGGGTGGTATTTCCCGGGGCCTCTCTCACCTTCAAAGACTTCCGCAGACTCCGACCCGGGGGGTGGATCTCCGACAACCATATCGAGTTCACCCTCAATCGCGTGCGTCACGAGGTCGAGCGCACCACCACCTCGGCGGCGGGTGGGGGGAATCGCGACGCGCTCCTCTACCTCGATCCCCAATCCACCGGCGATTTCATCATCACCGACGACGAGGGCGCGCGACGCGAGCGTCTGGGGCGGTATCTCTCGCGTCACAAAATCAACGTGCGAGACGTGAGAGCCGTCATCGTCCCCTGGAACGTCAACACCAATCATTGGATCGTGGCCGTGGTGTGTCGGCGTCACCGAGTCGTGGTGGTCTACGACTCCTTCGCGGACGACGCGACGATGCAACGATTGGGAGAGCGCGTCACGTCATGGTACGATTCCGTTTTCCTCGATTACGCGAGGCGTCGCGACGATGTCGATAACGGGGAAGGGGAGGCGCGTTCAGACCCATCGCTTCGTGAGATTGTGACGGTCCAAACGATGGGACCGCGAGACCAAATCGACGCGGAGTCGTGCGGCATCTATACGATTGCGCGGATTCGAAACTGGGTCGCGAAGAGAATATGGGATATGGAGATTAACGGGGATACGCGCGTCCTCGGGAACGTCGCGCTCACCTCGATGCGAACCGTGGACGTCGACGCGATGAGACACACCATTGCGAGATGGATGGTCCATGAGTTGAAATCGATGGCGAAGGCGGCCGAGGAGAAGGTGGAAGAAGAATGAATTTGTTTGTTAAGTAATCGCCCTTTCTCTCGCTCGCTCTTTCACTCTTTCTTTCACTCTTACTCGCGCTCGCTCGCTCGCTCGCTCGCTCAGACGGACTTGCAATTGTACGTGAGCTTCCCGGGGCAAATCCCGTCGAAGCGAATCCAAAGGTAGTACCCGCACTGTACGCAAAACCTGTGACTCCCGCACGCGTTGCTGGTCTCCCCCACCGTGCCGCAGTAGTACGAGTCGGTGATGTCGGTTTTACACTCCATGCACTTGATGGGACGACCGGTGCGATGCACGAGTTGTACGTTGAGAAAGTCGAGGGTGGGGGGGTAAGTCACGACGGGCATGTGCATCTGACTGTTGTTGAAACGCTGGACGAGCGAGGGATGTTTGAAGTCTCGTTTCAAGGCGGTAACGATCGCCTCGTATTTGCGTTCCATTTTCTTGTAGGCGTTGTTGCCCTTCCCGCGCTCCGCCGCCCCCGGTTGACGCGAGGCGGTTACCGGACTCGTGTGCGGATTCGGGGATTTCACCGGAACCGTCTTGGGTTTCGATACCGGCGACGATGTAGGCGCGGTCGTGGCGGCGTGGGTGGTAAACTCAAAGGCGGATCCCTCCTCGTCTTCCACCTCCACCTCCTCCACCTCCTCCTCCGTCTCTTCGGACGCGCTTTTTTGAGAAGAAGAAGAGGGTGGAGGGGTTTCGCTGCCCTCGCGAGCCTTCTTCATCGTCCCGATCTCACGCATGGCGACGGAGGCGAGTTCGTTGAGCGAATCTTTATTTTTCGGAGAGGAGAGGGGGGATGAGGGGTTCGAGGGGGTCGAGGAGTGAACGCGCGTTCGTTTCGGGGAAGAGGTCGGAGCCACCGCCGTTTTCGCCGCCTCCTCCTCCACATCCTCGACGACGACGACGGAGGGGGGACGGGACGGCGCCGCCGCGGATCGACGCGATCGGATCGCGGGAACGGTTTTCTCCTCCTCGCTCTCGTCCTTTAACGCCGCCGCAAGTCGCGCGATGCGGCGTTCACAACGCGAAATCTCCTCGAGATACGGATTCATCTCCCCCTCCATCATTTTTGAGATTCCCTTCACGTCGTCGTCGTCATTCACTTTTAAACCCTCTTGAATGATGGTGAGAATCGCGCGGTTTCTCGAGATGGAGCGCGACAACGCGACGAGCTCCGTCTTGGTCGCCACCTCGAGCTCTACGCGTTTTCGATTGAGGCGTTGAAGCGTGAACGATTTCTCGTCGCTCGCGAGGTCGGCGGCGGCGTGCTTCTCGGCCTGCTTCTCGGCGTGCTTCTTCATCCTCGAGTCGGCGCGGGGGAGTGGGAGGGAGAGGGGAGGGGGAGAGAGGGGGGAGGGAAGTTGGGGGAAGCGTCGGTTGTTGGTTTTGATTTTGGCTTTTTGGCTTTTTGGCTTTTTGGCTTTTTGGAGCCGATTTTCGTAAACTCCATCCCCTCAAAAAAACCTCATAAAAAAATCACAAACAAAATTCGCAACGATGCATCAATTCCTTTACAACTTTTCGCTCCTCTCAGTGATTGTTGTGTTCAGCGCCCTCTCAACCGTCGTTGCGGTCAGTGGTGTGTCGGCATCGGATTCAGGGCCGCCGTACCCCGCAGTTTACGTATGGTGGTACGAGACGTTGCATGTGAACGGAAACTTCAATCCGACGACGTCCCCCACCACCACTCGCGACGGTTTGAAAGCGATTTGCGCCGCATCAATCAACCGTTCACTGAACTGTTCGGTCGGTACCGAAAATCCCGTCGTTCAAAGCGTGGGAAGCGAATTCGGTAATTTTGCGACGATGTTTTATGCGCCCACCCCCGTATACTTTTACAACAAGAGCGACACGACGACCCCCACGAAAACCGAGTCTCTCGGAGGGACCACTCTGTTTTGGGGACAATTCGCGGCCGGTCTCACCCCCTTCTCGTTACCGCCGGATCCGTTTGGGGTGGGGCGCATGTTTACCGGATCGGACGCCCACGGAAATCTCGACCAGACGTGCGTCGGTCCGTCCGGGGCATCGTGGTCGGACTTCACACTCTACCAAAAGGGATCGGTCGGTTCACTCACCACACTCAATTTGGCGACTGAACCGTGCAGAAGCGGGTATCCCATCTTGTGCGCGTGCATGGCCAACCACCCCGTCGCCCCCGACTTTACCACCTTCCCCACCGATTCCCCCTCCATCAACCCGACGACGGCGTCCAGCAGCGTCGCAATGAAATTCAATCGCGAAATCATCGTCGCGGTTGCAATTTCGATGATGATGATTGTGTGAGCGTGATGGAAACGAGTGCGCGTGTGAGCGTGATGGGAACGAGTGTGAGAAGCAACGCGCGTACGAGAATTTCACTACATAAAAATACTATGAGTCTCGATACCTTCACACGCATTACACAGAGTTGATGGATCGAGAAGCACCACGTCGTCACCTGTGCTCGCATCATCGTCATTACTTGTAAACCCGAATCGATCGATAAAATGACGTTTAAATCGCTTCTGGGTGTTCTCGTCATTATCGCGCATGCCGTGTCGACATCCGCACAAGCCCCATATCCCGCAGTTTACTTGTGGTGGTACGAAACGCTGTTCGTAGCCGGAAACTTTAATCCGACGACGTCCCCGACCACGACGCGCGCCGGTTTAAATTCCTTGTGCGCGGGCTCGACCGATCGCTCACCGGTTTGTCAAGCGGGTTCTGAAACACCGCTAGTACAAAGCGTGGGAAACGGTAATTTCGCGACGATGTTTTTTGCCCCCACTCCGCTATTCTTTTATAAGAAGAGCAATCCGACCCCGTCCCAATACAGCCCCGTCGGGGGAACCACCCAATTTTGGGGACAATTCATAAACAGTCTCACCCCGTTCTCGTTACCGGCGGATCCGTTCGGGAAAAATCGCATGTATACCGGAATGGACAATATCGGAAACGAGGATGCGATGTGCACGGGCCCGACCGGCGCAGCATGGTCGGACTTCACGCTTTTTCAACAGGGATCGTACGGTAGTCCCACTTCACTCAAATTGTCGACTGTCACTTGTACAAACAGTTATCCGATATTGTGCGCGTGTTATGCGGCGTCTCCAACGGCCTCCCCGACATCCCCGACGAACTCACCAACGTGGCTCCCGACGAAGTCGCCAACACTCACACCGACTCTCGCGCCGACGCCCCCGACCAACTCACCAACGACCGCACCGACTCATTCCCCCACGGTGTTTATACCGAACGCGGTGCTCATGTGGTGGTTCGAAACTATATCCAATGCAAACTTCAATTCAATTACGACGCCGACGACTTCACGTGCGGGATTGCAGCTTCGATGCGCCAATTCCAACAATCGTCCCCCGAATTGTAAGCCGTCGTCATACGAGATGGTGGTAGCAACGAGCAGCGTTCCCGTCGGATCGTTGTATCCAAGCATATCCCCAGTTCAATTCTACTATCCGAACAACCCCACCCCGACGCAATACGCGCCGGTCGGCGGTTCGAGCGTGACGTTTGGTGATTTCTCAACGGGAGTTCCGTTTTCAATTACGGCGTCGCCTTTATCATCGAATTGGTGGACCGGCACGTCGCCGACTGGAGCGGCCAGCGGCTTGTATTGCAGCACGCCCACCACGACCGGATGGACCACCAGCTCGCCGTCGGTATCTGGACAATACGGAACGACTACCGGCTTTCAGACGTCGACTGCGACGTGCAACACCCAGGCATGCACCATGTGCGCCTGCGAGGCCGCCCCCCTCAACGAAACCACGCGGCCCATAATATTTTTCTCGACCGACGCTGCGAGCTTCAACGGTAATCTGGGGAATCGCGCGGCATCCAGTGCGACATGTGCGAGCGCCCCGTTCGCCCCGGTAATCCCCCCGGCATGCGACGCGACTACCATCAAAATGGCCATCGGATACAGCGTAAGCGATACGGTGAAAGACGCCATCGGTCCATTTGTTTCAACGACTCCGGTGTTGACGTATTACGGAAGCACGCCCACTCCGCACCCTGTATTGTGGGTCAACGCCACGCCGTCGGGGAATGCGGATACACTGTTCACTTCAGCCCCTGCCGGAACGGACATGGGGCTGGTATTGCCGGTAACATCCACGCCGACTTCTGGACAGCGATGGACTGGATCCTCAAATTTGGGATTGTATCAGCCCTCGACGTGTCCGTCCCCGTCGGGGTCGTGGACGTCGAGCTCGCCCGTTATAA
Source organism: uncultured Opitutaceae bacterium (assembly GCA_964525935.1). Taxonomy (GTDB): domain Bacteria; phylum Verrucomicrobiota; class Verrucomicrobiia; order Opitutales; family Opitutaceae; genus UBA2377. The sequence continues at coordinate 80,130 of CAZGJZ010000010.1, forward strand.
ACGGTTACAACGGATGGGTTTACAATTGGGCATCTGGTAACAACCATTGCGGAAATGCGTTTAAAATCATGTGCGTGTGTCGCACCGATCCGGTCGCGGCGGTTCCCATAATATTTTTTTCGAACGACGCTGCGAGCTATAACGGCAATCTGGGGAATCGCGCGGCGACCAGTGCGATATGTGCGAGCGCCCCGTTCGCCCCCGTAATACCACCGACGTGTCCGACGCCGTCGATTAAAATGGCCATCGGATACAGCGCGAGCGATTCGGTATTGAACGCCGTCGGTCCATTCACATCGCAGACGGCGGTGTGGACGTACTACGGGACCACGCCCACTCCGCATCCCGTAAAATGGGTCAGAGCCACACCGACCGGGAATGCGGATACACTTTTCACTCAGGCCCCAGTCGGTACAGATATGGGACTGGTGTTGCCGGTAACACCCACACCGACTTCTGGACAGCGATGGACTGGCTCCATAAATTTAGGATTGTATCAATCCCCGACGTGTCCGTCCCCGTCGGGGTCGTGGACGTCGAGCTCGCCCGGTGTAAACGGGTATCACGGCTGGGTTTACAATTGGGCAACAGGTACCAACAATTGTGGGGCTACGTTCAAAATCATGTGCGTGTGTCGCGGGGAACTCGACCCGACTGCGATTACCGCATCACCGACGGTCCCGACGCGCGCTCCAACCCAGTCACCAACCACGAAACCGACGGCATCTCCCACGCGAGCGCCGACGTTACCGACCCATTCGCCTAGCGTATCGCCTACGTTAGCACCATCTCGATCTCCGAGTCGGTCTCCATCCCGTTCCCCCACGGCGTCCCCGACGCGTTCCCCAACATTATCACCTTCGCGATCCCCGACCCGATTTCCAACGCACTCTCCATCCCGCTCTCCAACTCAATCACCGACGCACTCTCCGACACGCTCTCCAACCCAATCTCCAACCCACGCCCCTTCTGAATCCCCGTCTCGAAGCCCTTCGACGTCTCCCACGGAATCCCCGACTCAATCCCCAACGCGTTCACCATCGCAGAGCCCTTCACACTCACCAACGGAATCCCCGACTCAATCCCCGACGCGTTCTCCGTCTCGAAGCCCTTCACACTCCCCAACGGAATCCCCCACACATTCCCCCACACATACCCCATCCACATCCCCGTCTCAAAGCCCATCGTCATCACCAACGGAATCCCCATCTCAAAGCCCGACCACCACACCGACTCGATCTCCGAGTCATTCCCCATCGGAATCCCCTTCACAAAGTCCTTCGACGTCTCCGACGGAATCCCCATCTCAATCCCCAACGGAATCCCCCACCCAATCCCCTACGCATTCACCTTCGGAATCCCCGTCTCACAGTCCTTCTGCATCGCCAACGGAATCGCCGTCTCGATCCCCAACGGAATCCCCCACCCAATCCCCTACGCATTCTCCATCCGAATCCCCGTCTCAAAGTCCTTCTGCCTCACCGACGGAATCCCCGTCTCACAGTCCATCCTCCTCCCCGACGAAAGCCCCGAGTCATTCCCCCTCGGAATCCCCTTCTCAAAGTCCGTCTCATTCCCCCTCAAAATCCCCGAGTCATTCCCCGTCTGAATCCCCGACGGGTTCACCCGTATTTCCCACGAGCTCTCCCACGAGATACCCCACGATTCTCATCACGGATTCCCCCACTCGCGCACCCACCAACCAACCGACGGCGTATCCCACCCTCGAGGCTCCCACCAAGTACCCCACGATTCTCGCTCCCACCGAAAACCCCACGACTTACACTCCCACCAACTCGCCGAGTGAATGCACCGTCGTGATTTTGTAGCATTATTAGCATCTTCAAAACAAAAAATTAGATTTCAATCGTTAAACGACTCACGAACTTGCTGGGCGTATCGCGAAACACTTCCCCGCCCCAAAACCTCACCGCCTCGTTCGTAAACAGAACCGAGTTTCCGCACTCCACATCTCCCAACGAAATCTCCACTTGGTTACGGAAAACCCTTTCCCCAATCGCGGTAATCACGTTGGTATCGCTCACCCAGCTTTGTAAATTCACCGAGAAGGTCTGATTGGTGTTGAGATACGTCTCGTTTCGATAATTCAAAAAAAGACATCGCGGGGTGTAGACGTTTCCGTATTGGTTCCGATACGTTTGGATTTGAAGCGTGAGATTGGAAGATTGGGTGACGTTCAACCCGACCCCGCCGAAACCACAAACGACGCTCTGTTGGAAAGGGGCGGAACACTCCGAGTAGTTTCCGTCGAGAAACCAGATGGGGACGCTCGGGGTATCGAGAACCGTGGTGGTATTCCCGACCAATTCTACGGGGCCGTAGCCGGAGACGCACGCTTGATTGAAAGTTTGGGGATCCCAAAACCCTTGTTGGAAGTTTTGGTTCGCCGTACACCCCCCCTCGTCCCCGCTGAGATGGTTGGTGGGAACCGTGGGATCGCCGCTTCGCCACGGGACGTAGAGCGACATCTCGTCGAAGATGCACGCGTCGCCCAACCCGAAATTCGAACACTCCAACGCGCGGGAACACCGTCTCGGCGCGAGGAACGTCGCCCAGATTCGTTTCAGGTAAATCAAATCGTTCTCGTCCTCGAAATCGATGGGGCGCGACCATAAATCCCCTCCGCCGTCTCTCGACGACGATAACGCCGCGTAAGCCGCGCGTAACGGTTCGTTTATCGGAAGCGTTCGATTCAGAACGATCAACTCCTCGAGGACTCTCCACGCCTCCGAGAATTGAGCGGGCGCCATTCCGACCGATAACCAATTTTGGGGCGCTTCGCTCACGTTGAATTGCGTTCTCCATTCCTCGAAATACATGAGACCGAGATCGACCGATTGGTTCGGTCCGAATTGGTGATCGCGGCCGTATCGAACCGGTAGAGTCCACGAGACGTTTACGCTGGGGGAGACGGAATAGAAGGATTCCGGAACCATCGTCATCCCCACGCCCTCCGTCGCAATCGTCAGAAGAAACGTCTCGGCAATCGCGACGAGAATCGTTTCGTTTCCCGGATCGGTTTCGTAGTAATAGTTCCACTCCTCCGATAACGCGCTCAGCGTCGCGTTGAGATAATCCACGTATTGTTGATCGTAGACGAAGGGGTCGTACGGATCCAGAGTGGTGGAGTTGAAACAGTAACAGTCGACGACGTCGCCCCTCTTGGGAGAGACGACGCGACAACACATCTGGCCGGAACGCGACAAGAGGTAGAAATCGTCGAGATCGACGGGAAAGGTGATGCGAATCGTATTGACGCTCGAGGTGAAGTTCACGGCGTATCCGTTAAAGAACCCGTTGGTGCGATCCATGTTCGCGACGAGCGCCGCCAAACCCGGTTGGGAGTATAGCGTGGAATAGTTTCGACCGTATTGGAAAAGCTCGTAGAGTCGACGATTCACGAGAACGTCCACCAAATCGATTTGTTGAAGCGGGGATCCGAATTGGTTCAACGCCGGGTTTTTCCATTCGAAATTCTGATCGAGGTATTGAAACGCCACCCCGATCGGTTGGAACAGTTGCAGAATCTGATTCAGCAAATCCTCGAAGGATCCCGAGGCGTTCGGGTTTCCCGTATACTTGGTGAGATTCTGGTACGGCGTAAAGGTAACGTTCAGGTACGGCGAGACCCACGAGATGAGATAGTCATCCAGTAAATCCTCCGACAAGAGCGTGACGGTTTCGTTGAATCGCGTCTCCGGGTCGAATCGAAACCATCGTTCTCCGTTAAGAACTTGGGCGACGAAACGATACTGTTCCTCCCCCCACACCTCGTCGAGAAACGAGAGGCCGGGAAGTTGGTAATCGAACAACCCGTAAAACGCGCCTAAAGTGTTGGAGTAGGGCTGGATCGGTTCGGACGCGCACTGAAGCGTGTAATTCCCGGGGCCGAGCGCGAGCCAAATCGCCTTGTCGATGTTTCGCTGGACGACGTTGTTGCATTGGAAGGTGCCGTAGACGTTCCGATCGTATCGAACGCGGAAGGCGTCGACGCACACCAAGGTGGCGTTTTCCGGAGCGATGGGCGCGGCGTCCACGTCGAGCGCGACGACGTTCCACTCCTTCACGCACTTTCGAACGGAGTCCAACTCGCGATAATTCGCACCCGTCTCGTTGAAGAATCCTGGGTCGATCTCGCTCACCCATTCCGCGCGGCACATCGGGTAGGCGATGAGGTTGTCGAGCCCGGAATAGTACAGCGCATAGGTCGTGATGCACGCGGGGTTGTAGGGGAAGATGTCCCCGTTGGAATCGCACGCACACGAGACGCAGTTGTTGATGAGTTGCCACACCGTGACGTTGAAGGAGACGCGCTGAGCGGGAATTTGGATCTTGTCGAAACGAATGGAGGGGAGGTACGGTTTCGTTTGGGACCCGCACGTCGAGATGTTCCCGGCGATGGCATCGCTGTAGACGTCTCGCATGTAGACGATCTCGTCGTTGAGAAGGCGGTAGGTGAGATTGAGATGGGTGAAGATGGAGTGGGCGCGCCAAACCCATTTGGAGTCTCGCGAATCGTGGACCTTCTCGATGAAGGGGTGGAACAGCGCGTCGCGAGTGAAGGCGACGAAATCTGTGGAACACGTCCCGTATGGAAACTTGGGTTTTTGGAAGGTTCCGTGGCCCGCGCACTCCACGCGCCTCCCGAGTTTCTTGGAATAGACCGAGTAGCCCGCACACGCCTCGCCGTCGAACACGCTCTGAACGGGTCCGTACGTCCCCCCCGCGTCAGTCGATAAAGAGTTGCACTCACATTTTCCGATGGAGTATTCGAGCCATCCGCGTTTCGGCTCGGTGGTCTCGCCGCAAACGGCTTGGGAAATCACGCCCGTCTCCTCGTTCATCACGAGCGCCGAGACGTCCACCGCGCATCCTGTACCGGTGTGTTGCGGATCGCACAAACATGCACTGTTCAATCACAAATTTTTTAAGGAAACGATGCAGTTTGATCGTCAGTTGAGATCGATCCAAATGAACCGAGAGGTCGAACGAATCGCGGCGTCGTTTACTTTTAATTCGGAATCGAGAGTCCACATCACACATCTCAACAAAACCCTCGATTTGTTCACGCTCGCACGATTTTTGGATGAAACCGTCGATTTTAAATCATTCGGGAGACCCTTTATCAGACATTTTCTCAAAATGGGTGATGAATATTCGCGCTTCGATATACTCGTCCATTTCAGCGTCGAGGGCACGGTTGACGTCCATTTGAAATCGAATTGCACCGTGAAGGATATTACTCGCGCATTACGTCGCGTTTCTGAAATCCTCGTTCATTCGGAATGCATTTCTCGCAACTCGCTATGAAAACGTACCTAAAAATCACAATTTTTTCGAGGGACAATGTCGAAGCGTCAGTCTTTCTTTTATGGCCAATTCATCAAGGAACACGCGGAGACGAGCGAGGAGTACACTTCAAAGTGGGGACACAGTTGGGGACGAACGGTATACGATCGCACCGTCGCCACGGGCGTCCCCATCGATCTGGAGCGTCTCGTCGGCGTTCTAGCGAAGGATTACAACGCTGGATGGATTGCGTTGGAGTTGAAGGCCAACGGTGGGAAGTCGGTATCGTACGGAATCATCAACACGTGGACGCGCGCGATCTTCCATTCAAACGGTCGTGTGGTGTTTGAAGGGACCTCCGACGAGGATTACGAGGATGCCGTTAAATTCGTCATTCGCGTCCTCAACAAGAGTCGTGAAGCGGGGGAGATCGAAAAGTTGGCGAAGGAGGTTGGAGAGAAACTCACCTGTTGATTGATTCGTTCAAAGATAATCACAATTTTTGAGAGGAATGAGCGCCGCCGACGAGTCGATTTCCGAAATCACGAAAGGCATGGAAGCGTTGGGAGCGTCCAAAACGCAGGACGAGACCGTTGCGGAGACCGTGGAGGAGGAGGAGGAGTCCCGAAAGTGGAATGCACCGGAAGTTCAGCGTCAGTTCACTTCCGACCTGTTCAGGAGCCCGATCGTGATCCAAACGTCTCTGTATCCGAGAATGGAGGTTGCCAAAATCGACGCATACGTTCAAAAAAAGAACGGAGACGCCGATTTCGCACGCGTCGTCGACTCGGATCATGGGCGTTACAACGTCAAATACACGTTTGACATCTTTGAGGACGCGAGCGTTCACTTTCACGAATGGTGCCGTTTACGCGACGACTCCGTGGTCGAAATCGAAATTCGCGGCGAGGCAGTCCATTGCCAATTGAGTCGTCTGTACGGCCTCATCGTGCGAATCGTGATGGAGTCGGGGTGCATGGGCCAAACGCTTCCCTACGACGCGGGCCTCGATTTATCCAAAAAAACGTAGCTCACCTGTTGAGAAACCCCACAATCACAATTTTAAAAGAGAATGAGCGACGCCGTCAGTTCCAACACCAAAAAGCGAGTCGCCACCGAGGTCACCGAAAATGCCGAAAATATCTCCAAGAAGTATCGCAAAACAGTCAAGAACGCGTGGAATCGCGCCAGTTTGACGATGGAATTCTCGCTGGACGTTTCCATCAACATGGTCAAGTTGGTTGAATTCGTCAAGGCCCAAGAACTTGAAACCGCGGACAACATCTGCATGTCTAACGGATACGTTTGGTACGACCCGGGGCTCGACGGAGATGTGCGAATTCGATTCTATCCAAACGGAATTGTCAAAATCGTTACCGATCAGGCAACGGTGATGAGTGGATGGCTGGATGATGCCAGGAGCCACATCGTCGACCTCTTGGCAGATTCCGGGTGCCTCGGTGATGCGCCCAACCCCGCGTAAACTTGTCGTCGATCGGCGTTCCAACACCCAATAATCAAAACACATAACTCACCTGTTTGTGCACCCGTACGGCGCGTACTCGATCGGCTGAAGTTCCCTCTGTTTCAGGTATCCGCGATTCAGCGAGGTCGCAAAGTACCTCCCCGCCGTCGGGTTCGTATCGTTTCCGCACGCCTCGAACCAATCCGAAAACGCCTCCACTCTACAATTCTGCGTCGTTTGCAGCGTGTTCACCACCACGAACTGCGAAAACACGTCTTGCGAGTGATCCGTCTCGTTCACGCTCGGACAGAACCAATAATCGAACCGGTTCTGGTACTGGTATTGCGAGCACTCCAGAAACGTCCCGAAGTTCAGCGACGTCTGGAGTCGCACGCGCGTCGGCACGCACGCGTCCGACGTATTCGTCACGTCCCCCGCGAACTGCGTCGTCTTCCTCTGAAACCGCACGATCTTCACCACCGTCGGGTTATGCAGATCCACCGTAATCGTCTGCGCCACGCGCAAATCGTTCGGTTTGTTATACGCCACGTCCACCGCCGCCGTGCACGTACACGCCTCCCCCGTCGCTCCGTTATCGCACACGCATCCCGACGAGAACGGGTCGCACGCCTCCAAATATCCTTTCGGGTCTCGAACCTTTTTCCTCGGCGTCAGTTTCGGTTTTTTATTTCTTCTCATGGGGGGCGGCGCCCCCCAAACCCCCGCGAACGCGACGGCTCCGCCGTCGTGGTGAGGAGAACAAAATGATGATAAACTCTCCTTCGACGGCGAAGCCGTCGCGTTCGCGGGGGTTTGGGGGGCGCCGCCCCCCATATATCTCAAAACAAAACTTACGGTCTCGCCGAAGGGACAACAGGTTCCGCGGTTGTTACAAAATCTCTGTACGATGTTTTCGCCTTGGAAGAGTTTGGGGAGACGACACGATTTGGCGGCGCCGTCGTAGGCGGGCTCGAGTGTGACGCCGTCGTCGGTGCGAACGCGGGAGATGGAGACGCACTCGCCGGTATTGGTGAGATCGTCGACGATTCCGACGCCGTTCAGGCCGCAACAGGGCTTGAAATCCTGGACGGGATCGAAGTAGGTTCGGTTGTTGATGGTGAAGGACTCGTTTCCGGGCTTGAAGCAAGCGGGGAAGGCACAGGGGAAGGATTGGGCGTAGAGTTGGGGGGAGGGGAGGATGGAGGAGAAGGGGGCGTATGGGAGGTTGCATTGACACGCGCGGGGATCGCCGTTCTCGCACCGCCCGCGTTGGTTGGCGTAACACTTGTCGAAGAAGATGGATTGGGGATCCTGGGCGCCGGAGGGGTAGGGACAGGTGGGGATTTCACACGTCTCGGTGCTCCATCCGTTGTAGCATTGACACTCCATCATTTTCCCGTCGTGGGGATGGCCGGGCTGACCGTCGCGGAGAATCTGGACGGTATAGGGCGATTGGTCGATCCAGCGGTCGATGACCTCGTATTCGGTCTCGAGGTAGGAACATAGGGGATAGGCGGGCGTCGCACACGGCCCGGAGTAGGAGAAGCCGACGTCGTCGGTGGGGGTATCGCGGGAATTGAGACGGATGTCGACGAACGTACACGGGGCGTCGAATACCTCGAAGCGATAGGGCGAGTTCTCTTGGCGTTTCCAATAGACGAATCGGTTTTGGAGCCAAACGCGCGTGTCGTAGTCGACGTAGGCGACGGGGGAGACGATGATGGTGCGCCCGAGCTGGTCTTGGAAGTTGAGACGCGCACACGTGGCGGCGGCCTCGGAGACGGGGCGCCGCGCGTAGTTCTGGGTGGTGGTGTCCCATTTGTAGTAACACGCACCGTTGAAGAAGATGTATTCGGAGGAAACGCATCGCTTGACGTTGACAGGAATCGTGACGACGTCGCGCGTTCGAGTGGCGACGTAGCCCCCCAGCATGAAGGCTTGGCGGTAGCGTTCATTCACGACGTCGTCCTCGAGGATGAGGGAGGGGATGAGGAAGGGCGCGAAACAGGATTGTTGGTCGGGGACGTATCGATAATAGATGGCGCCGTCGTCGCCGGTGATGCCGAACCCACGAAAGGTTTCGGAGGGGGGATAAAATTGCTCACAATCTTGGACGTACGGTTCGTATTGGGGATTGGGCGGGATGAAGATGGGTTGGGGAGGGATATCGCGCGTCTTGAAAATGCAATCGCCGCCGCACGGGGTGGATTCGGGACAGTAGGGGAAAATCAGCTCCAAATTGAGATCGTAGGCCCCGATGTGATGATTGCATCGTCGAGAACGGTAAAAGTTCTGGGGGATGGTGTTGAGAGAGTAGGTGATGGAGTCGATCCGAGTGGGCTCGAGGATTCGGGGAGGGTAGGGAGCGTTCACGACGGAAAAGGTGACGACGCAGTTGGTGGCGTTGGTCTCGGGATCGACGAAGACGATTGGGGAATTGAGGGGGATGCGAGGGGAGGGAAAGGTGGAATTGGAAACGTAGTCCCACACGAAGAAGGAATCGGAGATGCCGGTTCCGATCGCCTCGGCGAGAATTATGGACCAGACGGTATCTTCGCGAAAAACGAGGATGCGAGATTGGAATTGGAGTCCGTCGTCGCGCGCGAAGATGTAGGTGGCATTCACGATTTTCCCGCTGTAAGCGTCCCGTCCAGAATTCTCGTACGTTCCGTTAAAGAGGGAACACGTCGAGTCGTTGGTGGTCGCGCGAAGTTTCGGCATGATCATGTCGACCATGACGTTGGTGGGAATGGAGGCGTACGGCCCGGTGCCGGAATGAACGGAGACGCCGCGAGCGTATAGCATGTCCTCGTTGGAGATGTTTGAGATTCGTTTGGAATCGTCGAAGAGGAAGTGGGGTGGACCGAGACAGCTTCGGTAATCTCCGCCCCCGAGAAGACACTCCGTCGAGTCCTGTTGCGCCCACCACAACGATTCGAGCAGAATCTTGTTGTTTTGCGCCTTTATCGAGTTGGTCGGGCAATTCGCGCTGATGTAAACCCTCCCGTTGTATTGGTAACACCCGATGGGCCCGACGAGAAGGGTTTGGAAGTTGATGCGACGCGCGGTCAGGGAGTTGGAAACGGAGGCTTCGTTCAGCTCGAGGAGGTAGACGGTGGAATCGCCGCTCTTGGTGAGAACGTGGGCGGAATGGGTGGCGGAGACGTTGGAGCCGTCGCGAAACACGTATCGATTCGTGGCGGAACCGTATCGTCGATTGAGAATGACGACGCGTTGAGACGAGGCGGAAATCACCCACCACGCATGTACGAGAAGAATTGAAACGAGCGCGAGGGGTGAAAGGAGTGCCAACCCTCCTCGAGATCGCATTTCTCTTCGTTTGTATTTTGAGGGGTGGAAGACGATATCGAGTTTGGCGTGCGGTATTGTGTTGGTTGTGAAGGAAGATTGATTATTTACTCGCACGATTTCTTATACGATCGTTACTCATTCCAAGCGTTCGACGTCGGCCCATTCCGTAAAGGATTGGTCGACGGTTCGTTTCAGAGAGGGCCCGTGTTCCTCGATGACGTTTCGGAGCGCGGACATCGTCTCGTCGTCTTCAAAAACCGCGGGATCTAATCCCTCACCCAACAAGTCCATCCACGCATCGACGTCGGTGGGATCGAAGGCGGTCGCACTCGTCGTCGTCGTCGTCTCGGTCTTTACGGGTTCTTCTTCCACCTCCTCCTCTTCCTCCTCGACTTCTTCCGCGAGTGGTGAGGAGGCAGAGGAAGAGGTGGACGAGGAAGTAGAGGAGGAGGTTGTGGAGGATGTGGAGGAGGAAGAGGAGGGAGATGAGGCGGTTTCGTTCGCATCGTCGCGATCGGCGAGGCGTTGGTGCCGCACGCACTTCGTCAATCCCATCTTTGCCCTTTTCAATGGGACCTTCATTTTACACCCGTCTCTCCAATCGCACGTGAGACGGTTCTCCGTGTGTTTGCAACACCGCCGTTGGGGGGCCTTCACGGAGGAAATCGCCAGGTTGGAACACCCCCCCGGCCAATCGCACCGTCTCCCTCCGCCGTGGCGCGCACATCGTTGCGTCTTCTCGTTCGCTTTGGAGACTGATGCATTTCGACATCCCGGCGCGTCGCATCGCCTTCCCCCACCGTGCGTCAAACACAGTTTGGCGCCGTTCGGACCTCTCGACACCGCGGAGACGCGAGAACACCCCTTTTCAGAACAAAAGTACTTGTAAGCGTACTGATGGCCCTTTCGTATGAGTTCATCGCGTAGCGGAAAGCGTAGTCCACCGCGCGTCACCTCGAACGTCGACGATGGTCTTAGCGCCATGATTTTTGTGATTTTTGTGATTTATTTATTTATTCATCTGTCTATCCTCTCAAATCGCCAACATTCGTAGCATCTCCCCCGGAATCTGCACATCCATCACATCCACCGGGTCGCAACTCTTCTTCTTCATCTTATCGACGGGACCGCCGTTCGAAATGATGCTGAACGTGATGAAGTCAGGGTGGGTGTACACCCCTTCTTCGACATTTGAACGGTGCGAATAGAGATTCGTAAGTTCCTTGGACCCCGGCACGATACCGAAGATCGTTACGAGGCCCTTGCGGGGAACGCACTCCACCTTGAAACACGGATCCGTTTCGTTCTTCGCCGTGAAAAGGTAATCGATCTCATCGTTGCCGTTCAACGATCGACTCACCACGACGTGCGTTTCGCGCAACACGAGTGTGGGGTGCTTTCTAAAGGAGAGATGAATGTCAAACGTCGTGTCCGAGTGGGGGGTTGACGTGCACATCGATAATTGGTCGAGAAGCGCGCGAGTCTTCAACACGATCGGATCGGGCGGGGATCGACGTTTCAAAACGGGCGGGGATGATTTTTCCTCGACGGGGATTACGAGAACGGCGTTTCCCTCGTCGAGGATACGCGGCGCGGGGACTGGAATCAAGTGTTTGGGTTGTCGACGCAAAGACGGACGGCGTCTTACCGTATCGAGTTTGGCGGGCGACACGGAAGGGAGCAGCGGTCTCGCGCGACTCGATTCGATTTCCTGCAATCTCGCGACGGCGGATCTCAAGAGCTTCTTTTTCGAACGTTCTTTCAACACGGCCAGGGCGAATTCCTTCAACGGGTCCTCCACCTTGGTTCCCTCGTAAAACTCGCCCCTCACGATTTCATCGAGGGCGGGGTCCAGCAAGCGATCGAAGTGATCGCCCAAACTTTTTTTGATATCTTTTAGGAGGGGGTCGCTTTTCACCTTCGCCAACGTCAGGTCCTTCTCAATCACGAGGATTCTGAAATCGTCCGTCGTCACACACGGACGTCCGTTAATTTCGGCGCGCCACATCGTTTTCGTTTCGATTTTATTTTGTGATTGGTGGGCTTCATCTCAATTTATGGATTTTTTCATGCGTTCACTACTCTCACATACACCACGCACTCACTTCAACGAGGAGGTGATAAAGGTCATGACGATTCCGTGTTCGCGAAACAGTCGCTCGACGTTTTCGTGGATGAACTCCGTACACTTCCTCTTCCCCGCCTCGGGATCCGAACGGCGGTCCCATCGATTCATGGCGTCGAGCGGTGAAGTCTTGGTGAAGACGATGCGGCGGCAAGAGGGCGGCGATTTCTTGACGCGCTCGCACACCGTCTTGAAATACTTCTTCAACCACATGAGTTTGAAATCCACGTCGAACAATCGCATCTTGGGACGCAGTTCACACCACACGTCGTCGTCCACGAGAATCGTCTCGTGGTCGCCCGTAGGGATTGAAGCCTCGTCGTAGGCCTTGACTCCCACACAAACGACTTCCACGATGCGATCCGACATTTTCGGCCTACCTACCTACCTACCAACCACCGCTCGAGCGACGATTTTAGTAAGGAATCGACTTTAAAATTGATAGGTGATTTTTTATATCCCCCCTCTTCACGCGATGTAACGACGGAGAATTCGCTCGACGCTCCAGAACACGTCGTGGTGGGCGTAGATGTCCAGAAGCAACATGACGACGACCATCCAGAAGAATGCCTCGAACCTGGGCGCGATGCGAAGAATCAACATCACGAGCACCATCATGATGAGACTCACACAACATCGCGTCGCGAGTCTCTTGAGTTCGAACTCGTCCACGAGAAGAACGTGATCGTCGTCCTCGTCCTCATTCACATCATCCACGTTTTGGAACTTTACGGCCTTCTTTACGTTGTTGACGGATTCCACCACCACCACCGTCTCCTCCTCTTCTTCATCCTCCACTTCCACTTTTTCCCCGTCCTCGTCGTCATTGTCCGTATCGGCATCGACAATTTCGGGAGTTTCCGAATCGGGAGGCGGCATCTCGATCTCCATTAACGACCCAATCTCGATGGACGCCGAGGTTTGAGTCGTCGGAGACGGGGTGGGCGTGGTGCTCGTGGAGGGGACGACGTATTCCGTCACGACCGATTCCCCGCGACCGATTTCGCGATCGACCGATTCCAAAAGTGCGGCCAACGTCGTTTGGGAAACGTTTCGTCGCAATTCGGGGGAGATCGTCGACATCGCCTCCGCCGTCGCGCTCGCGGCATGAGCAGACACCGGAGGAACGGGTGGTGAACGTTTCGGGGGGATCGGAGGGAGCGATGAGCTCGTCGGTGCCTTCCCCTGTGCGACCATGACTTTCATCTTCTTCGGCATGGTGTTTTTTGGGATGGAACGGCGGGAGTCGAGAACGGAGAGTGGAGGTGCACGTGCGTGCGTCTTTCCGAGACGAATTGTGATTATTTCGTTCAATCACTCTTCTCATTATCTTTCGCGGACAAAAAGGAATGGATCGCTTTCTTCGCGAACTGGGGGAAGATCTCGCGGGGTTTGAAGATGAGCTCGGAATCGACCTGATTGAGGAGACGGAGCTCGATTCGACGGACGAGGAGGCGACGGGAAACGCCGGGGGACACGCGAACTCATCCTCCGCCGCCTCCTCGTCCCACGTCGTCGTCGACGTGAGCGAGTTCCCCGAATGGCGGGAGAATTGGATCGATCTACTCAAGAACCACCACCACGCGATGCGCGACGCCGTCCTGGCCGAACACGACGAGGAGGGGGAAGTCGCGGTCGAGCGCGTGCTCTACCCCATCCTCAATCGCCTTCACGAGACGTATTGGAATTGCACGGGCGAACTGGACCACGCGATAAACGACGTCGCCGAGGAATCCGCGCTCTTCGATCCCGCGCACCGCGTCATTGCGAAGAAGTTCATGTTGCTCGCGATTCTCACGATCCCCGACGCGGAGTGTTCCATCATCCGCGATCTCCGCAACGAATGGTACGAAGTCGATCCGGGATTCAGGACGTTTGTGAACGTCTCGGAACCCATCGCGGTAAAGGTGGGAAAGAGCGAGGACATCGAGGATTTCGTGAAATCGTTCGTCATGGCGTACCGCACCACGTGTCTCACCCACGTACCCCCCTCGATCGTTTCACAATAAGGAAGGGCTTTTCATCGTTTCGCCGGAATTGAAAAAAATCGATCGCGCGTGAAATGGTGGTCGAAACGCGCGATTTCGATATCTGGTGCGAGTGCGTGCGGAACGACGCGGTGCGCGCGACCCTGCGTCATCTCATGGTGGTCGACGAGAACGGCGAGGCGTCTCGATACGTCATGAGCGCCACGAAGGTCCAGATGTACATCGACGATACGGTGAAACGGTTTCGAAAAGTGATGCGAAACCACCCGTGCGGTCACGTAATCGAGTTGGCGACGCGCGCGAATCACGAAATGCACTTTCTGGGAAGAGTGGACGGGTGCGAACGCGACGCGAGGTGCGAGATAACGAAGGCTTCACACGCGGAAACAAACGTCGTGGAGTTTCGCGTGCCGGGGGAAGTGGAGGTGAAGGAAGAGGTGGAGGCGGAAGAGGCGGAAGAAGGCATGGAGAAGAAAAAAAAACGAAACCTCGTCGTGGTCTCGACGGGAATCGCGTGGGATTTCTTGATGCGAGTCTACGCCTTTGCGCATTTCTCGGAGCGCGTGCGCGATTTCCCCACGACGGACCTCGTGTCGTTGAAAGCCGAGTTCGACGCGGCCGACGAGTTGATTCAGACGTGTCTGAAATTGAACGCCGCGAACGAAGCGAACGAGGCGAACGAAGCGAACGAAGCGAAACTCATCGAAAACGGAGACGATGAATTGATTGATTGAGTCTTCTTCTTATGTCTTTCTTTCTTTCTTTCGATCTTTCTGTCTTCTCTCCTCCCCCCGTCTTTAAACGTCCATCACATCCACCTTGACCACCTTTTCCTCGTCCTCCTCCTCTTCGTCGTCCTCCTCGTCTTCATCGTCTTCATCGTCCTCCTCGTCGTCATCGTCTTCGTCGTCTTCATCCTCCTCGTCTTCCTCGTCTTCCTCCTCCACCTCTTCATCGACTGCCGCGGAAGCCACCTCTTCTACCGCGGTAGTCGTCTCCACCTTCTTTTCGTCTGGCGCGGTGGTCTCGTCGACCGACGCTTCGATCGCTTTTTCCACTTCCGCGGAAGCCACCACCTCTTCTACCGCGGCAGTCGTCTCCTCCTTCTTTTCATCTGGCGCGGCAGTCTCTTCGACCGACGCTTCGATCGCTTTTTCATCTACCGCGGCAGTCGTCTCGATCGCTTTTTCCTCTACCGCGGCAGTCGCGTCGTCTGGCGCGGCAGACTCGTCGGCAGACTCATCATCGGACTCATCGTCGGACGCTTCGGTCGCCTCCTCCGCATTCACGTCGTCTACCGCGGCAGCCAACTTCGTCGCATCTTCCTCAGCCGCGGCAATCTTCTGTTTAGCCGCCTCCACTGCGGCCGCCATCGCGGCGTTGGCCCCATCCACACTCCATTTCAACGCCGCGTTGTACGTATCACACTCCTTACGATCCGCGGCGAGAAGCTCGTCGAGACGGGGAAAGGGTTGGATGGGATGGGGGTAGTTGACGTGTTTCGTGAAGAGAAAGTCGAGACGAACGGGCGCGGTATCGTCGGTTTCGGGGAGTGACTTCATGAGTTCCATTACCACGGTGGAATGAGGAGGCGCGTCCTTCGTCGAGTCCTTCGTCGAGTCCTTCGTCGAGTCCGTCGTCGTCGAGGCAAGACATCGATCAAGGTACTCGCACAGAAACCACATCTTTTGGATGAAGCGCTCGTTGGCATTGAGGTGAACGAGGATGCGCGCGAGGTTATCGCTCGGACCGTACTTCTCCATCCCCGCGTCCAACTCTTCTTGGTACGTGAGATACGCCGCGAGGAGAAAGTCGCGATACGAACGACGACGTTCGGTCACTTCTTCGTCCTCGTCCTTCAAGAACCCGAAACGTTCCTCGTAGGCGCGTTGCATCGCATCCGAGTCCACCTCGGAGCTGTAGGCGTAGAGCCCCCCGAAGTAGGCGATGTAGTAGTTTCGCGCGACCCCGAAAGTCAGCGCGAGAAGGTGCCACGGCACGAAGCGTTGGGTGAACAACGGGATGTCGCACCATCGCTTTCCGCCCATTTCGTAGACGTGCAAGATGCTGGGCGTCTCGATCACGACCGATTCGATTCGGAGACCTTGTGACGCGTTCAGGAGTTTCACCAAGGTCTCGATGTCGTTGAAGACGTTCATGTGAATGCGACGCGGCTTCACGGGAAGGATCGACTGAGTCGGTTTCTTCTCGGGCTCCGCGAGCTTCGCGACGTCCTCGGCGTTCTCCACCGGCTTCTCGACGTCCGGTTGAACCGCGGCGGCATTCTCCTCGCTTTTGGATTGATTCAACAACTCCTCATCGCTTTGAACTTGGGTGGCCGGCATTGTCTCGTATCAAAAAAGGAAAAAGGAAAAAAGAATCGTCGATCGGCGCGCGTTTGATGATGCGTTATCAATTTGTGAGTCGCTCTCCCCCCTCCTCATAAAATAACAAACGAAGGATGTTTAACGATTCCACGGGAAACGTCACGACGACGACCCCCCCGCCCACGAACGACTCCACGTCCCTCGACGAGGGGGGCGCCCTAACGGGCAACGCGACGTCGGCGCCGACCCGATCGCCCGCAATGAGCGCCGCGGGGTGGTTGGGAACGTACATCTCCGAGCCGTTTCTGAACGATTACCAAAACGTCCCGTATTTCGTAAAGCTGATCTTCCCCACCTTGGGAATCCTCGCCGTGATGTACACGCTCCGAAGCCTGCGAGGCCAACCCGTCACGACGAGCGGCATCGTGGCGCACCTCAACACCGTCGCGTTTTGCATCGCCTTCCTCCCCGAGACGCTCGTGGTGGCGGCATTCTATTACATCGCCTCGTGCGCGCTTTCCAAGGAGATTTACCACGGCGGACGAAAGACGCACCTCCTCTTCAGTCTCACGATGGTGGGGCTCGCGATCGCGACGGCGTTGGAGAACACCTTCCACGAACGACGCGCGCTAGTGTGGACCTACGTCACCGCCGTGGTGATTCACGCACTCTTCGTGAGACGCGAGGTTCGCACCAACGACGAGTCGCAATCCCCGTACGTTTTACACCGCGTGTTTTTCCTGGACGCCGTCGTGGCGATTACCGTCGGGATCCTCTACGAGCGAAACGTGCCGAACGCCACCTGGATTCTGATCGCCTTGATGAGTTTGGTGAAGGGCATGCGACTGTTTCATTACTACTCACCCGTCCCCGAAATCACCGTGATCCCGGCCGGGTTGGAAACGCACGCGGCGAACGCGACGGGGTCGTCCACCGGCCCGAGCGGCGCAATCGGCGGAGCCGCGCCCATGGAACGAAGCGAGTTTCACACGTTTCGCACGGCAAACGTCCATCCCGTGTCGAATCCCGCCGCGAGCGTCGCCGCAACCGAGGGCGCTAGCCCCCCCGCCGCCCAACTAAAGCGGTCTCTTCCGTTTCAGCATTACCGCGTCGGGCCCTCCTCGGCCTACCCCCCGCCCATGGAAGCGCCCCTCGATCTTCGTCGCGCACATTACGGACACTACAACGATGCGGACGACGACGGAATCGAGAACGAGGACGTGACGGCGGTTTGAGGAGTGCGTGTGTGTGTGTGTGCGTGCGTGTGTGCGATAAAAGAAGGAGAATCGAAATACAGTAATAAAAATCACAAATTTTCCCCCGAATGGCGACTTCGACGACGTCGTTGCGAAACCCCGCAACCGACGCGTTCGCGCGATTCTCATCTTTTCCCGATACATCGACGACGATGCGTCGATGGGTAGCGGCGACTGGAACGGGGGAGAATTGCACGAGGTTCTGGGGAAACGATGCCTTCATCTTCACGCTGCATCACGGGTGTTCCGTCCCCTCGATGCTCGTGATCGTCTACAGCGGGGCGATCGCGTTCGCCTCGGTGTGTCTGATTGTCTACTGCGCGAAGTCGATGATGTCGTGCCGCGCAGAGTACGAGGAGAAGCTGCGCGCCTCGATCGAGCCCGCGTACGCGAACGAGATTGCGAACTCGATACGATGCTGCGATCTCTTTCGCTCGATCCGCTTCTCGTTGTTCGCCCAGACGATTGCGTTTGCGATCCTCTTCACGGGCTACGCCGTGACGACCTCGCTTCTCCCCTTCGCCCCCGATCTTACGGCGGACGCCTCGGCGATGCACGCCTTACAAAGCGTGATTTTGTTCGTGTACTACGCGAGTCTGCTTCGCGTCTCGCAAATGACCAACATCAAGGCGACGAACGAGGGGGAGACCAAGACGCCCACGCAACGCCTCACCATGACGTTTGTGATACCCGCCGTCGTCATGGGCGGCGTCATGTACATCGGGGTGGCGACGGGAATGGCCTTCGACACGACGCGATACGTGTTTGCGATTCACATCGTGATTGAGTGGATCTACGTCTTGGGAGTGGTGAACGACATGCACGAACTCGGGAAAACGCTTCAGGGAAGACGAGTCTCGCTCGGAATCCCGTTGGATTCCACGAACGACGTGGGGGAACGCATGATGTCGCTCGCGAGCACGTGCGGTGTCATGCACTCCATTCGAACGGTCGCCCTCTTGGGGATTCTCATGAATGCGTATTCCCCAAACGTGGGCGAGAGCACGGCCGTCGTCGGCTTGGAAATCATCTCACAATGCGAGTTGTTGGCGGAACTGTTTTACGTCGTGGTGAGATTGCCGAAACGATGAGTTTATTTATTCCCTCTTTATGCTCCTTCCCTTCCTCCCTCTTCCCTCTTTTCTTCCTTCCCCTCCCTTCCTCCCCATCCCCAAAAACCGAAACGCTTCACTCGTTTACGCGACCGCGACGGGCTTGGCCTCCTCCACGCCCTCGTCCTCGTCGTAGGGGATTCCCCTCAACGTACAGTAGGACCTCCGGAGTCTCTTGTTGGTGAGCAACTTTTGAAACGCCTTCTCGAGCAGGTTTCGCGCCTCGGTGTTGTCCTCGCCGGGCTTGTTCACGTAATTGAGAACCGCGTAGTACGCGCGCTTCTGCTTCGGGCTCAGCCCCTCGATGAAGACGGCCTGCTGATCGAACCACGGCCCCTCGATCATGTCGACCAACTCGAGGTCCGCCTCCTTGATGCCCTTGCGCCCGACGTGGGCGCGGTACGCGTTCGCGATGATTAAGCGCCTTACCGTCTCGGCCTCCACGGCGTATTGCAACGCCTCGATCGCAATCTCGCTGAAACGAACGTGCTTCTTGAGTTGCTCGGCGATGTGGCGAAGGAATCGCTGGAACGGAAGCTTCCTGATGAGCAGGGTGCCGGTTCGTTGGTGCTTCTTCACGGCCTGCTCGGCGGTGAGGTTGTTGTTGTTGTTGCCGCCGGCGCCGGACTTCTTACGAGGCGCCTTCTTGGTGGCCGCCGCGCGCTTTCGCGCGGCTTGGCTGTGTTGCTTCCCCCCCGCGCGGGAATGCGGGATCGGTTTGTCGTTGTGGATCGACGCGGTGGAGACCGAGGAGGAGGAGGAGGAACCGGAGGAACCGGAGGACGAGCCGGAGGAAACGGATGAGGTCTCGTCGTTGGGAGCGGAGGAGGGAAGAAAGAAACCGTTCTTGGGGGACTTGCGAGGGAGCTGCGATGCCGGAACACCCCCGCCGCTCCCCACCGTCGTCCCCTCATTCACGTTGAATTTCATTTTCTTCACCATTTTGAACGCTCGAGAATTGTAACGGCGCGCGGGAGATCGTCCGAGCGTGTTTGTGATCGAATGTGTGTGAATGTGAGCGAATGTGTGGTTTGCGATCTTTTCACTCTCAAAACACAAAAAACGAAGCGAGCGATCGCGCGAGTCCATGACGAAACGAAAGGTCACCGCCGTTTCATCCGGCAAGAAGAAGAAGAAGAAGAAGGAGAAGACGACGACCAAAAAGCGATCGGTCGCGTCCGGGAAAAAACCGCGCGTCAATCGACCCTCGTCCACCACCACCGCCCTCGCTCCGTCGTTCTTCTCGTCGTCTTCCTCGTCCTCCAATCCGTTCCGGACGTCGGATCCGGATCGGGTTTCGGGACTCGACATTCGGCGTCATCTCGAGATGGAAAACGCCAAGAAGCGTTTCGCGGGTTCCCAATTCTTACCGAAAGTGAATCGTCTCAGCGTGGAGGCCTCGTTTCCCTGGACGGAGGACGCGGTGGCCAACACCATCTTCCAATCGATGCACGCACACATGGGTCTGAATCCTAAACAGCGGCTCATCGCGGACGTCGAGCTGATGCGCCTGAACGAGGCCTCGCACGACGTGAGGAACGACCGGATGTCGCCCGAGGAGGTCGAATACGCACTTTACCAGCGCGAGTTGTTGAGAAGTGGGGGAGGAAAGCTCGGAACGGGGAGGGGAACGTCGAAAAAACTCCGGAATAACCGCCACGACGTCGCGGAAGATGTAGATTGAGTTTACGGTATCAATCGCCGATGTAATAAGTCCAGAGGAATGAATCGCATCTTTTTAACAACGTAACGATGCGCTCCAGGAGCATTCGCGTTTCTCGTCGTCTTTCCCGATCGAGTAGCGAGGCCACGGTGTATTCTCGATCGTGATCTTGAAACACGACGGTCACTCTCAAATCCTGGCCGTACACGGCCGGGTTGAAAACGTCATCGTCAAACACCTTTCGAAGCATTTCATCGTGCAACTCGTCTTCTATGTCCTCGCGTCGGATGTAGGCACCCAACGAATCCCCATCTCGAGCCTCGATAAGTCGAAAGATTACACCCACCAACAGTGGGTTCACGATCTTGTACACGAGCAACACACGCGTCGCCTCCGTTTCCGTAAGATATCTTCGTTTCTCAAACGCCTTCGTGATGGTTTCAACATGACGTTGAATGACGCGCAACTTCTCGCGCGGCGTCGGTTCCGAGAAGAGGTTTCCCATGTTTTTAGGTTATCTTGTTTGTGTTGATTGTCGTGCATTCGTACCTCTCTTTCTCTTTTTCACGCTTCACACGCTTCACACGCTCGTCGACCACACCACACCACACCACACTCAAATTTCGTCGGTCGCGTTCCTCCCCTCGGTGTTAACCGTGACGTTCTCGAACCTCATCGTGAACGCTTCGAGATCATGCACGAATCGATCGACGTACGCTTGGGAAACCTCGAGACGACCGAAGTAGATTGCGACGATGAGGAGAATCGCGGTGAGAACCATCCACGCCTCGATGCGGCGATTGCGTTCCATCGTGCGAACGTACTTGGCCTTGAGCGAAAGTGATCGGAACCCGAGAATGTACTCGAGCACGCGACCGAGCGCGAAGGCGAGCGCGAGGACGCTGTATGGCTCGTCGCGCTTCGCATCGCTTCGGGTGTTGACGAAGAGCAGCCACATGGGAATCGCGACCGCGACGCGTACCTCATTCACCGTGACGGCGGCGAACAACGCGACGGCCAGTGAAATTTCCTTGGAATCGAGAAAGTTGGTGAAGAGGGGGGATGTGACGAGCGCCCCGAGTTTCTCGGCGAGAACTTCAGGGAAACTCCATCCTCGTACCGCAGCCGTCGTGGTTTGTTCGGTGCTCATCGCGGCGATGAAGGGGACGACGTAACGGTGAACGTGAAAATTGAAGGCGAAGACGGCGGTGTCGATGACGATGAAGGATTGGATCCATCGAATCGCTCGCCCGATGAAACCGTGATGGGTTTGAAACGGCATGGTGACGAGATCGAGCGCGACGCCCAGTCCCATTCCGCCGCACGTCATGCAGTAGCCGAGAGCGAGCGCGTGGTCCCCGCGAAGGTAGTGGTGCCACCCGACGGGTCCCCCCAAAACGGCCGCGCCGTAAATTTTAAAAAGGGAACGGAAATTGAACGCGAACGCCTCGGTCTTCGCGTGCGTCTTTTGAACGTTCTCGCGATCGCGCTCGATCGTTCGTTCCAGCGCGAGGCGAGCGGCCTTTTCGCTTTCCAGCTCGCGCTTCAACCCGTCGATGCGATCGATCAACACGGCGGCACGAACGGTCGAGGCGACGGTGGTCGTCGCTGGGACCGGTGAAGGCGCCGCCGCGACGGAGGCCTTCTTGGTCCACTCGGTCATCGCGCGTTGCATCTCCTCGATCTGGTAAGCCATCGTCGCCATCATCAACTCGACGCGAGTGGGCTTGACGTCCTCGCCGCCGTCGTTGCTACCACCGTCGCTGCGATCGCCGTCGGTCTCATCGTCGTGAGATCGGGTTCGCCCGCGGCGTTGGGAGGCGATCATCAGCTCATTGAGGGTGTAGGGGGTGTTCATTCTCTCGGGCTTTTTCTGTCTCGTTGACTTTTTCCTTCTCGGATGACTCGGTCGAGTGGGTTTGAGGTGAGTGAGTGAGTGGATCGATCGATCGATTTTTATTTGTGATTTTTGAGAGAGGGGAGAGAAGAAAAAAAGTGGGGGGGGGGGGAGGTGTGCACCTCGCCTCCTCACAAAAAATCACAAATAAAAATCGATCGACCCACCCACTCACTCTCTCGCCTCAAACCCACTCGACCGAACCATCCGAGAAGGAAAAAGCTGAAAAGCAAAAAAGCAAAAAAGCAAAAAAGCAAAAAAAAGCCCGAGAATGAGCACCCCCTCGTACGCCGCACCGATCGGGCTCGTGAACTTGATGGAGGCACACCCCAAGGGCCACTTCGATCCGACGTCGTGCATTCTGACGGATCTCGGCGTCAACGAGTTGATGAAGAAGATCAGGACGTTGGGAGAGTCGCACGCCGCGGCGATGCTCGACGCTCTCCCCGCGACGGGGTCTTCCACCTCCTCGTCTTCCACCTCCTCGTCTTCCTCCTCGTCTTCCTCCTCGTCCTCCACCGCCGCCGCCGCCGAGTCGACGGCGACTCAAACTCCATCACAAAAAAAAATCGAGGACTCAATCGTCGAGGTCTCAACCTCACAAAACGCAAACCGAATCGACCGAGACGACCGAGACGACCAAACGATGATGTTGACGATGACCCCCCCTCCACCTCCTCCGATGGACGCCGCCGCACTGAAATCAAAGTTCGAAAAGGTCTACTCCCCGGAGAAGTTCGAAACGCGTTCCAGCGAGGTCGCCGCGCAACAGAAAACGACGCCCAACGTCGTTTCATCGATCACTCCAATCGTTGCGACGCCTCCTCGCGAGAAGAGGGAGGAGGAGGAGGAGATGGAGTTGGAAAAGACGACCCCCGTCGAGATCGAGAAACCGATCGGATCGACGGAGGAGAATGCGCCCGTCAAGAAGAAGAAGATGGTGAAGAAGAAGAAGGTCGCCGCCGTCGAGAACGGGGAGACGACGACGACGACCTCGACGACCACAACGGCCCCCGCCGCGGTGATGGAATCGATGGAAACGACGACGACCACGACGGTCGTGAAGAAGAAGGTGAAGAAGGTGAAACCCGTCGGCGAGATTGCGGCTCCCGTTGCGGCTCCCGTTTCAACTCCCGCGGTGGTTCCCGTGGCGGCTCCCGAGGTGGCTCCCGTTTCAACTCCCGCGGTGGCTCCCGTTTCAACTCCCGCGGTGGCTCCCGTGGCGACTCCCGATGCGACCGACGCGGAGGTCCCGCGTCCCAAGAAACCCGACACGTCGTTGTGGGCAATGTTTCAAAAACGCCATGCCGACGACGGGATCACGGCGGAGGAGATGAAGGCGAGTTTCGAGGAAATCGAGGGAAACGTCACCAAGCGCAAACCGTATTCGGAGATGAAGAAGGCGGCCGATGCGGCGTTCAACGCGGCCGTGGCGGAATGGGAGAGAAACAACCCCCTCGGCGCGGAGAAGCATCGACAGAAGGTTCTGAAACAACAACAATCGCGCGTATTGGCCAAGGGTGGACTTCCCACCCCCCCTCCTTCCGTCGTCGTTGCTCCAGTCGCTCCGGCCGCCCCGGTAACGCCCGTTCCGGCCCCCGTTCCGGCCCCCACCCCCGCACCGGCTCCGGCCCCGGTAACGCCCGCCAAGGTCCCCGCGTCGGTTCCCGAGAAGAAGGAGCCCACGAAAACCCCGGAGACGACCAAGAAGGTCAAGAAGGTGAACAAGGTCAAGAAGGCGGTGGCAGAAGCGGTGACGACGACGGCGGCGGCGCCTCAACAACAACAACAACAACAGCATGTCATGCCTCCCCCGGATCGCGCCGTCTTCCTCACGGCGCTTCGCTCGCTTACGGACAACAACCAAAAAACGGTCGCGATGATGCAGCAAATGATCACCGTCCAGACCGAGGCCATTCAAATGCTGGAATTGGCCTTGGCACCCCCCGCGCTCTTCACCGCACCCGGTCCGGTTCATCACCTTCCCAGCCCAGCGGACTCGACGGGCTCGCACCAATCTTCGAAGTCGTCAAAGTCCTCGAAGTCATCAAAGTCGACCAAGTCGAAGGCCTCCCAAACGTCGTACGTATCGATCCTCGACGAGGACGTCGATGCCGGAGATGAGGAGGAGGCCGACTCAGACGACTTGGAGTTTCTGGCGAGCGAGGACGAGGACGACGAGTCCGATGCGGGGGAACGTCGTCACGGTAAAACGTCGAAGCGTCACAAGAAGGAGAAGAAGCGTTCCTCCTCCTCCTCCTCCTCGAAGAAGAGCGACAACCGATCTAAGCGCCGTCGCCGTGACGACGACGAGTCCGACGACGACGACGACGAGGTGCGCGTGGTGAGGGTGGAGGAAGAGGAGGAGGCCATATCAACCGACGACGACTCATCGGACGACGAGACGTCTGAAGACGAAACCTCCGACGACTCGGACGACGACTCGGACGACTCGGACGATGATGATGATGATTCGGACGAGGACGACGACGACGATGAAGATGAGGATGATGAGGATGACGACGACGAGTGATGCGTGCGAATGTGCTAGCTAATAGTGTGCGTACGTGAGCGTGAACTGCGATTAAGAACGGAAGAAAAAAGATAAAGCGCGCAACACAATTCACTCCTCTTCATCACTCTCCTCCGCTTTAATCTCGAGGCGCTCGAGCCCCTCCACAACCTCCTTCACCTCACACGCGTCCTCGATGCGTTTACAGTACTCGTCGAATTGGTGATACGGGAATTCACGAATTGTTATCCAGTTCCCCATCGCGGTCACTCCCGCGTCCTCATCGTCCTTGAACTTCAAGATGTGCGTTCTCAAAAAGCTTGCGTCGCCGTTGAACTCTGGGCAATATCCGTAACTGCGCAGGTTCGAGCACTCGATCGACTTGACGGGTGTTTCGACACCCATTTCCCTAATCAATGCCTTCACGACGGCGATGAAGGCTTCCTCGGTGTCGAGGTTGGCCCCCGCGTATACGCTCCCGTCCTTATCAATACCAATGTGGGCGGCGTCCATTGACATGTTCAACTCCACCTCCGGCGCCTCCACGTCCACCTTGCGGCGTCGCTTGGTGAGCGGCTGGACGTCGCCGTGATAAAACGTGCCATTTCGCAGCGCCTTTACGATTTCCTCGGGGACGGGTGGATCGATTTTGACGGTTCCGGACACCGTGGACATCTCCCAAACGTTTCCGCGTGCATTCTTCACATCCTTTCGCGAGTATTGCTTGATGGCAGCGACGGCGGGTTGCTTGGTGGATTGCTTGGACTCGGTCGTCATCTTTCGAACTCAATTATGTGATTTTTAAGAGAAGAACGCTTCCACCACACTCTCATCTCGTCTTCAACACAGGTACCGATTGATGAGGAGCGTGCGAAGCGCGACGACTTCGCTCTCGTCCACGCGTTCCATCTTTACCTCTTTCTGGGACTTGATTTGGTTCGCGTAGGTGAAGGGGGTGCGCGTGTTGAATTGAACGAATCGATCGAAGAAGTGGAGAACCCATATCGCCGAGGTGTGTGCGTGCAATTGCTTCCCCCATTGAATCGTGCGAAACGTGAATCGTTTGGACGACGACGACGACTCCGATGCTTCCCCCTCGAACCATTCGTTCGCGAGCGCGAGGAAGATTTGCGAGAGGAAGGTCTTATCGTGCAGCTTCGCGCGCGAATCGAAATGGTGGACGATTCGTCGCTCGACGTCGATGACGAGGGAGGACCAATGGTCGTACGCGTGAATCGGGACGAGCACGAACCGAACCGTTTGAGGATTTCGGAAGATCGCGGGGGGATTGCGCGCGCCCGGTCGGTTTTGCATGATTTTCGTCGCGAGATGCGTGGTGAGAATCTCCACACCGAGAGGCCACGGGCGCGTGCGAAGGAGGTAGTCCATCATCCCCTCGTTCAACTTGCGATCGTGCGTGAGCGTCTTGAAATCGCTCATGTAGAGTTTGTGACGGCCGCAATCCACCGCCTCGAATCGCTCCACGTCCGCAATCTCGGTGCGACGCACGATGATTGGCAACGCACGATGGGAGTTTTCCCCGGGGGCCTCGATGAACTTTCGAAGGAGGTAAGTTCTCTCCCCGAGTCGACGGTTGAAGATGACGTCTTGGATCTCGCACAGTTTCCCGCCGTGTTTCATCACGGATCCCACGACTCTCACGACGTTTCCGATTTGATACGGGGGTGGTGGACGCGTGAAGAGGACGACGGGCGTGACGGGCGGCGTGGTGGTGAACGGCGTGGAGGTGATGGTGGCGGTGGTGGCGGTGGATGAAACGCCCGAATTAACGGGAAACGCATCGTCCTCGGCGCGTTGAGCTCCCCCGGACGTCTCCACGGCGATGGGTGACGTCGAGGATGAGGAGGGAGAGGTGGTGATGGCGATTGGGGCGGTGGGTTGGCAAAAAGAGTGGTGGTGGGGGGATTGCATCGAGAATCCGTTCATGTTTTGAACCGAAATTGTGATGTTTGTTTGCTTTAAAAACAACCGTTGCTTCCACGCTGCCACCACCACCCCCACAACAATAACATCCGAACCGCACACTCTTCCGTTCGCTTTTTCGCTCGTGTAGACCCGCCCACCCCCACTCATCCCCATTCACTCACTCACTCCACTCCGACTTCCACCCCGACTCGCATCGGCGCGCGGCAACGCGTGCTCGCGCAGAAGCACGCGTCCTTCCCGAGCACGTCTCGCCCGAGCACGCCGCACTGTTTGCAAAAGTAGTGCGCGTCACAATCGGAGAAACGAACCGCCACGAAGTGACGCTCGAGACACGAGTGGCAATTGAACCCGCGCTCCACAATCTCGAACTCGAGATCCTTCGGAACGACCCCGTGAGGGTTGGAGTAGTCGGCCGCGCGACACTCGAGGTAATCCAGCGCTGCGGCACGCGCCCATCGTTTGGATGAGGCGTTTCCTCGCGTGCGCATGCAAAATGCATGTGCGGCCTCGCCGGAGGTCGTCTTGCGACGCACGAGATCCGTTCGAAAGGTCCATTCCGGGTAAAACGAGATGCGGTCCAGCTCGGCCTCGTCGGGGTACGCGTCGCGGCGCGCGAGCCCCTCGCGATTGAAGGCTTTCGGTAATCCGTCGGAACACATCGTCGTCTCATCGAGAGTCCATTCGTCCTCATCCCCCTCGTCGTCCGAGTCGTCGTCCGAGTCCGAGGCCAGATCGATGATCTCGTCGCGTTGGAAGGTCTTCATCGCCGTGCGTCGCGCGCCGATCCCGATGGAGGCGTCGACCACCTCGTCGTCCTCGTCCTCGTCGTCGGCGTCCTCGGCGGCGGCGATTTTCTCGCCCATCTCCTCCGCCTCCTCATCGTCGAATCGCTTTCGAAGAGAACGCGGTAAAAACGCCGATTGATTCAAGTGTTCGAGGCGAACCGGGTCATACCTCAATCTCATGGCCATAATCTCGCGTTGTCGTTTCGTCAACTTGTCCTTGCGCGCGCGTTTCGGCCCCGGTGTCGACGTCGACGACGACGACGATGAAGATGAAGATGATGACGACGACGACGACGATGCGGGAGGGGTGCACGTGTCGCCATCATCGTCGTCGCCGTCGAGTTTTCGTTTTCGGCTCTCGAGCATGACGTGAGGGGGGGTCACGGTCGGTTCAGACGGCTCGGATGAAAAAGTCACGGCCAAAAAAGAGGACGACGCCATGGGTGGGGAAGAAAAATTTGTGATTGGGAGCAAGGAGGAGGATAAAAAAGCCGAGGAGTGGGGAGTGGTGGACTGGTGAATCAAACGAAGATGGCGTTCCAGCGGCATGGGGGTGACCGTGTTCGGGGGCACTCCGTCCTCGTTCTCATTCGTCATCATCGTCGTCATCATCGTCGTCGTCATCGTCATCGAGGGTGGCAACGTCACGAGATCCAAACTCCATTCCTCCTCGAGTTCTTTCAAAATCATCGCATCGATTTGCATTTGCATGGATTTCGACATCGAACCGAGCGTAATGCTGGCCGGCGTGTTGGGGAACGACGGGACGGTCTCACACGATCGACTTCGCTTCGTTCCCTCACTCGCCTTCATCATTTCCGTCATCATCATCGTCAACTCGCGTTGAAACGCCTCATCATCAATTCTGTTATTTTTTTCAATTGCATAAAAAATAAAATTTTTAAAAATCGTCAAAAAATAATGTCAGTTTTTACACAAATTTCAAAAAGAAAACGTAGCGTACACCGAAGTCATGGGGCCTTCTCACGGCCTTTTTAATTTAATTGATTAATCGTGCACGAGCGTCAGTTTTTTTTAACGGAAAAAACGTAATGAAAAAAAATAAAAATGGCGGTCCGGAAACCGATCTGGGCAAAGGGGCGGCCGGCCAACCCTCCATTTTCGAAATCTCAAACCGAATCTCCACCCCACCCCGCACACGCCGTTCCCCACCTTCCCCCCTCCTTCCCACCACCCATCCCCGCTCCACCATCACCCGCACTCGACGATGTCGCCGCGAGAGGGACGGGTGAGAGGGAGAGTGGCGCGCGGTGGGGAGGGAGAGAAGTGGGAAGGCGGCGCGGGCGCGCGAGACGGGCGATTCATTTGGGCCGTCATTTCGTCATACCATTATCGGCGACGCGATCGCCCCCCACACTCACACACCGCGAACGCGTGAAGGAGGGGGCGTGTCGAGTGAACTCACCGAGGGGGATACCGACAAGACGGGGTGTGAAACACTCGCGCGCGGAGAAGATCGGGGGCGGGATGGGCGAATGATGAGGGGGAGGGGGAGTTTTTTAGCGAGGAGCCGCCGTGTCGAGAGAAAGATTTGTAAAATTGTGAAAGATCTCGAGGTGGTTTTCTCGAGACCGTCGTCACCGTCGAGACTCCATCCACTCCCATCCCTCTCGTCGAAAAGTGTGGGAAAAAAGTCGTTATAAAATGACGGTCGTTCACAACTCGCCGACCCGAACCAAAAAATGACCGCAAAGCCGATCCAGGGTGGGGAAAAGAATGGGGAGAAAAAGCCCAAGCCCGAGCGTAAAAAGAGGTCTCTGAAGTCGTCAAACACCGCAAAGGCCGCGACGGGAGGGAAGTCCCGAACCCAACCGGGCGCCGAGTCTGGTACCAAGACGGCTTCGAAGCTCACGAAACCACCGAAGGCCGAGGTGACGGCGGCGGCGGCGGCGATTCCGATCCGTCTCGCCAAGCGCCCGCCGCGCACCGCCGAGGAAATCGATAACGGGATCACCGCAAGCGACATCACGCGCATGGCGAGACGCGCGGGGGTGGTTCGCATGTCCCGCGACATCTACGCCAAGACCAGACGATCGATGCGCAAGTTTCTCGCGGAGATTGTGAAGGACACGATCCTCTACATGGACACGATGCGACGCGAGAACGAACCCGGGGGGACGGTCTCGGCGAAGCACGTCACGGCCGCGCTTCGCAAGAACAACCAGACGGTGTGGGGATTCGATTGAGCGAATCGTCGTCTTCGTCGTCGAGAGGAAGAGATGGAGGGGCGTGCGTGCGTGCGTGCGTGGGAAACGGGGACGGGATCGTTAGGGAAGGAAGGAAGGAAGAGACATAAAAATACTACTACACCGCATCGTCTTCCTCTTTTCTTTCTTCTTCACACGATCACGCGGTTTGTCGCGCGCGTTTCTTCGCAAGTCTCGCCTCGTTGGTGGCCTCACGTTTCGCCACTCGCTTCTCCTCGCGTTTCTTCTCGCGCTCACGTTCTTTATGACGAGTCTCTCGGCGGAAGATCTCGTCCTGGGCGAGCTGCGCTCGAATATCGAGATGGGGATGAGCGGCGAGGAAGGCGTGAAACTTCGCAAACGGTTCGCCCTCGATTCGCCCAGTCGTGAAGTAATCCCATCCCCCTCGTTCCCCGATGAACATCGGAGGGGACGGCGCGATCGCCTCGATGGGCGGGAAGTTCGTCTCGGCGGGGCCCCACATGTGACGCGCGCGATACCCGCGCTTCCCGAGAACGGCCCAGTTGGGATCGGACTTGATGAACAGGCAGTTGTACCCCGTTCCCCATTCATGACGGGGGACGTACGCCGCTGTCATCTTCCCCTCGCCCTCGAGGTCGATCCCGGCCTTCATCGCGGCGTCGAATCGCATCGTTCCGTGAATGCCGCGCGTCCAAAACGCGAGACGGTGACTGTACTGCGACGCGTCAGGTCCGGCGTAATCCAACGAGAAGTACTCCATGAAGGTCCCGCGATCGTCCTGGACGAGCGAGAAGACGTTGGAGTACGTCTCGCCCCCGATCGTCACCTCCATGGGAGTCTCGATGGTGGGTTTGTTGTCGTCGTCGTTGTTGTTGGGGACAGGGGGGAGCTCGTTCGTCTCGGCGGCGACGATCTCGGCGGGAGCAGCGGTCTCGGTCATTTCGGTCGAGGGAATTCGGCGAGTTTGGGCGGATGGGGAGCTCTCTCTTTTTTATTTGTGATTTTTAGGTGCCGGCTTCGACATCTGGCCCCTCATCAAAATCTACCACGACGTAATCGTCGGCCAACACGCGCAATTTCAAAGTCTTCGTATGATGCACCGTCGCGTCCTTCACGAATCCGTACGTCGAATAGACGACGACGATCGCCCCGACTACCGCCCAACTCAGCAAACAGGTCCAGGCGTTCATACCCGTCGGACACGACGAGCTTCCACCCCCACCTCCACCACCCCCCGTATACAACGCGATCACCACGGCTCCGATCCCCACAAAGGCGAGAACGATGAGAATCGTCATGAGTGCGTACGCGCTGATGACAGAGAGGGAACGGGGCGCCCATTCGTTTCGGATGTAAGGACACGTGAGTTTACACGGCTTCCAGGCAGGAGCCGGTATCGGTATCGCGCACGTGGAATTGTCACGCACGCACTCCGCGGTAAATTCATCGAACTGTAGCATGAATATTGCCGTCGAGGCGATAAAAGTGCAGAACAGCGCAATCACAAAGAGCGTGTCGCGAATGACGAGCGCAATCATCTTGCGTCGCCGCCTGCGTTCGTCCGCCTCCTCGCTCGAGGAGATGAAGGCCTTTCGCAACACGTACTTGGTCGTGCACGTGCTGCACGCGTAGAAGGCGCGCGGACGGTCGGGGTTGGTCCTCCACGTATCGAGACAGCTGCGATGAACGTACTTTGACGTTCCGGCGCATTTACACGGTGCTATTAAATCGTTATCCGCTGTGTATTCCGTGTCGAGGCATATGCGGCACGTTTTACCAACGTCTTCGGTCGTCTCGGTCGTCTCGGTCATTTCGGTAGAGGGAATTCGGCGAGTTTGGGCGGATGGGGAGCTCTCTCTTTTTTATTTGTGATATTTTAAACTCTTCGTCCCCATTTTTCGTCCATTCACCACCACCCCAGCCGACCGACCGATTTAAACCTCACGTTTCCTTGCACTGATTCCTGCGATTGGCGAGACTTTCTCTGACGTAATTCAGCTCCTTTCGCACATTCGCTACAGCCGTATGGAAGTCGGTCTCGAGCTGGACCATGCGATTCATCGCCGCATCCAATCTCTTGATTTCCTCAGTGGTCTCCAAGAGAAGCCATTTTCGATCGGTTTCTCCGTGATGTCGCTTTTCCGCCGGACGATCGTCCTCGAAACGATCGGCCACGACTCGACAAAGCTCCTCGATCGAGGAGTTCAAACACTCGTCCTTGATTTTATCGAGAAACTGAAACGCCGGCGAATTCAACGGACAATCGGTGATGCGGATGCTGCCGTCCCCAAACACGGAAACGGTCGCGCCGAGAACGCGCATTGTCGCGTCCTTACAATCCACCGTTGAAATCCACACAGGCGCATCTTTTTTCCCCAACGACTCGGCAAGTTTAGTCCAGATGAATTTTTGGTAAAGAGTGGAAAGAGACATCGTTCGCTCTTCAAAGAATATTTGTGATTTTGGGGGAGGGATCGGCCGGCAAAAATCAAAAATTCAAAAAAGAAAAATCAAACCCAACCACCCATGAACTCCCCCCTCCTCGAAGAATCCTTCACCCCCCTCATCGCGGCGGTTGTGGGATTCGCGGCGACGATGGCCGTCGTGCGTCTCTTCCGCTCCTCGATATCGGTGATGCCGCCCCCTCCTCCTCCCTCGCCGAAAATTCTCGCGGTGAAGAAGGAGATTGACGTCATCTGTCTGATCGACGACGACGACGAGGAGGAGGCGGTTGTGAAGGAGGAGGATGTGGCTATTCTCCCCCCTCCTCCTCCTCCCCCTCCACCCCCGCTCGCATCGAACCGCCGAGAAAATGAGGAAGATGAAGAAGACGACGAGACGGAACCCGCGAAGGAAAACGACTCCGCGAGCACCAATCGCGCCGCCCACCTCTTCAACCCCTACAAAATTCGAAAGGACGCGAGGCGAGCGCGGGATCTCCACCACCACGTCACCGTCGGTCTCAAGGGCCTTCCCTTATCGGACAAGAACAGCTTCTACACGTCCGAGAGCGGCGAGCCGTCCTTCGTGAACGGGGACGATCCCGAGCCGAACGTTCGGCTCTTCGTGAAGCGAATCAAGGAGATTCGCGCGCTCATGACGGCCAACTTCAAGAGGGTGAGCGGGTGTTACGTGGGGAAGACCTCGCGACGACGTCTGGCGGAGCGCTTCAGCGCCCACCGGAAGAAGGGCACGGAGAACTCGTGCGTGGCGATGATTACGATTGCGACGTTCGATTCGGTCCCGGAGGGGCTGAAGCGATGGGGATTGGAACCCGAGACGGTGGCGTTGTTGTACGAGGTGTTGGTGACCAAGGCGTGTCGCGAGGCCGGGATCGAGGAGTACGACGCGGAGAACGTGGCGGGCGGGGGAAGGGTGGGGGGAAACACCGAGGCGTTGTTGTACGTGCTGATGGTGGTCTCGAATGAGTGAATGAATCGACAAACTACACATCAATATTATTATTCACAAGTTTGCGCATCATTAAAAAAAAACGAAATGGGGGTGAACGCAAGTTCGGACGACAGCGCGCTGTTGCAAAATTCCGGAACGGTGGGGAAGTACCTTGACGGCGACTTCAATCGTTTCAACCAGTTGTTTTCGATGGCAACGGAGAATCGCTCGATGTTTGAATTCGTGCGCGACGAGTTGAAGGTCGTGAGTGGATTGGGTCGATACCAAGAACGAGCCGTGTCGCACACCCAGCTTCTGCACGCTCTCATCGATTTGTCCTTTGGTGAATACATACTGGAGTTCATCCCCGATACCGATTTATCGGAGGGGGAGCGTCAGTTGCGCGATTGTCTCGTCGAAAAGATTCGAAGCGTCACCGACGTGTTTGTGATCGATGCTCGTCAAATCGAAGGCGATCGTGCTTCGTACGACAAGGAGACGGTGTTGGAGTGGATCGTCATGGCGATGAAGTACGGCGTACGAGCCAACACGGTCATCATGTTTGTACCGGAGAGCATGGAATTCTCAATCGTCAACACCATGAAAAGGTTTGGGCAGAACCTTAATCTCACGTTCGGCCCCAGCGTCAGGCGCCTCGTTTTGGTCAAAACGAAAAAGCCGGGAAAACCGAGCGAGATCGTTCTCAGCGACCGCGATTTCGTGTTAACGGCCGCAGATGTAACCCACGAAAGAGGCTCTTTCCATTTGTTGACTGATGAGGGTGCGCGACGAACGAATGCAATCATTAAACAAACGATTAAGGCCGCGTTCCCCGATTCAAGTCCGGGTGCGACGTTTAGGTTCATGCACGTAACACGCCCCCACCCCCAACGTGTCGACGACGAGACTTGGTGGAAATGGACGTCGGACTTTGTCGTGGAGGGTTCGCATGGTGACTTGTCCACGTGTGACTTGTTCACGGGCACAACTGAACTAGACATGGCCGCTCACTTGGACGATGAAGATACCATGTTGGAAGTTCCCCCCATGTTCAACTTCATCACGGGAAAGAAGTTTGTAGTTCGGCCACCGTCCCCAGACGAACCCGATGACGAAGAGTTCGACGACGAAGAAGAGGAAGAGTAAGAGAACAATGCCGGAGACGAACGACGATATAACTACTAAAATTGGGGTTTATTTACCGTTTCACACATTTTCAGCCGACGGCGAACGACAAAAACGCCGCAATCCAACAATGAATGCCGAGATCAATCAAATGTTGACGAATTTGCATACGGTCAATCTCAAGACCGACGTCCCGTACCTCTTTCTCGTTCGTTCGATCCTCGGCAACATTCAAGATGCTATGAAAGACACGGTGTATCTTCCGAAACGAAATCTGATCAGTCGCATCGGTTTAGCCTTCGATTTGCAGAACGTCACGAAGGAACAAGCCATGCAGTTCCCGAAGGACGCCCTCGAATTCCTCGCACCGCGACTTCTCGAGAAGGGAATGGTGCTCAACATCGTTTCCACGACGTGTGAGAAGGATGCCGGACTCGGTGATTCGTTTTACGTCTTGATCGTCACATACGACCTGTTGCCGCACATCGCGTAATAGACGGGGGGGGTTTCACAAATTCGATCGACGTAAGACGACGATGCAAGCCCGATACAAGGTGGTCGGTCCGGACGACTCCGATAAAATCGAGCTGATGAAACGACTTCGGGAGCTGGGATTCGATGCCTTCATTGAGCGCGGCGACGACGATCACGCGGTTTACGACAACGTGACGTGGTTGGTCGGCAGTTTTCAACAAGCGGACGGCACGAGGAAGAGATACGTCAACGCGCAAGAGTTTCAACGCCGTCGTATCGATGAATCCGATTCGGCGGCGTGGGGGATGACGGTGATGGTTCTCACCATGAACGCCGCCGACGACGAGCGAGAGCGCGCGAAGCTTTGAGTGAGTACGGTTGAGAAGATTTTTTTAAAACTAAAAAAAAAAACGAGGCGCCGCTCGTCGACACCAATCAATTGTAGAAACATTTCGGATGGTCGGGCTCTTCATCTTGCAATCGAATGTCCTCAACCGTCCAGGGGATGCCGTTCGGATCCTCGATGAATTTCTGAATGAAAGGGTCGATTGATTCGCCTTCGTTCTGCAACTTCACATTCGCATTCACGAGAGTCAGTAGTCCGGTATGTTCCATGACGATATCGTCAAAGTTCATCCTTATACCCTCATCAAACTCTTCATCCAGATTTGCACGCGTAAACAAATCGTATCCCATCAACCATCCATCGATGTTCAATAGCAACGAATGATTATTCGCGACGTACCATTTCGAAATCGCTCGTTTGAACTCTTCCACATACGGTTCCAAGCTCAACTTCATCGATCTCGCGTTCCAGCCCAACTCCCGGTCGCGAAATATGATATGTAGCGATGAGGACCTCGTCGTTTCCTTCACCAACACTCGAATGTTGGGAGGCAACGATTTTGAAGGATACTCCGCGAAACTTCGGTCTTCATCATTATATGCGTCGGGCAAAGCAGCGTTGCGAAGCCTCAAGACCTCGGCGTTCGGCGCAAAGACGCACGCCGTCGCGATGATGCGTCGTCGCGCCCTCGCGTCGTGACGATGCACGTCGAACGACAGATCCAACTCGCGCTTCGAATACAGCGTCGAAATCAGTTTGCGGCGCAACTCGGCGTAGCGAAGGTCATCAACGTCGAGATGTCGAAGGAGGATCTCGCACAACACGATATCCGGAATATGGTTGAATTGAAACGCGCGCAACGCCGACGCCCCAATATTGTCTGCGTCACCCCCAAACATGTAATACTGAACCAGCAACTCGTTGACATCCTGATCGATGAAGGCCCGATCGGACGAGGCGGCGCCGCCCATTCTCTTTAATCGAGGGCGGTCCGACGGGAATTATACTTTGGTGGGACGTTTGGATTTTTTACGTTAAAAAATGTTAAATTTTTTCGAGCGCGACATGTATTATGTTAAATTTTTTGTCGGTTTTCGTCAACGTCGCCTCGCCCGCTTCTTGCAGCTTCGCGCCAGTCTCGCGCGTTTCTTCACGGGTGCTACCTCCACCACACTCGATTCGTCGTCTTCTTCTTCCACACTCGACTCGTCTTCTTCCGACTCATCGGAGTCATCCGACTCGTCGTCGTCGTCATCGGAATCGGAACTCTCCTCTTCTGAACTCGTCGCATCGTCTTCGGAATCGAACTCGTCCGAAACGACGAATTCGGCTTCGTCCGAGTCGTATCCCCCTCGGCGCACCTTGACATCGATTTCATTCTCGTCCGACTCTTCAGACTTGAACGATTCGTCGTCGTCGTCGTCCGCGACCGCATCGGCGACCGCGCTTCCGATCGTATCAGAAACGCACCGTCTCGCCCCGCAATTTCCCGTGAACGGACGCGTTCTATACACGCCCTCGATTCTCTCGTTTTCACGTTCCTTCTCCTCCCCCCACTCCTCGGCGATCTCGCGTCTCGCCGCGCGACGCGTGGCGCGAATCTCCACCATTCTCGTCTTGGCCGCGATCCGCTCGTCGCGCGTCGCCCTCCCGTAGCACGCGCGACACAAAGCCGACTTTTCAGAGGGCGGGACGAGGCGTTTGCACCCTGGTGCGACGCACAGCGAGCGGCGCGAGTTCGCGAGCATCAAGTGCTTGATCGTCGTCTGATGGTGGGTGTAGGCCATTGCGGAACTCAACGTCACGTCGCAAACGTCGCAGCGATTGGTTTGGGGGAGCTCGGTAGAATCGGTAGACGCCATGTCGTCGTCGTCTCACGAGTCGTCGCGATGATGAATTTGTGATCATTTCAATTGGGTTTTGGTTTTTGGGGGTTTTGGTTTTTGGGGTTTTTGGTTTTTGGGGTTTTTGGTTTTTGGGGTTTTTGTTTTTTGGGGGTTTTGGTTTTTGGAGGTTTTGGTTTTTGGGGGTTTTGGTTTTTGGGGGTTTTTGATTTTCTATTAATCAGCAAATTCCATCGCAAATAAAACCGACTCAACCGAAACGACGAGATACCCACATTCTCAAAATGAACGAATACGACGGCATCGACGAGGTGGACGACGACTATGATGAAGTCGACAGGGGCTACCACCACTTCTTCGATTTTCACAACCGCATCACTGATTTTCACAACCGCAATTCTCGAGAGGTGGGAAGTTTGACGCATGGAAGGTCGAATGCGCATTTCAAATTCATACTTGCGGTTGGGTCTCGTCAACACCCGGCATTTCAACTCGACACCCAGAGATTCATGTCGATGATCTTAGCGAGAGACCCGTTGTGGATGCGCACACGAGAGATGCACCACATCCCATACGATGTATTACGAAAAACGCAATACACGTTGGTGGTCATGGGGGAATACTTGGTAAAGTATGTGATTCAATCGTACCGGCTCTTTGCGATAACAATCGACGACCCCGAAATCGATCCCGCCGCCGTTCGTCTCATGAAGCATGTACAAGTGCTAATTCTCGTGCAGGCGTTTTCGCTGTGTGGAATGAATGTCGCCTTGCGAATTGGCAGCCGCTACGACGAGATCACCTCCGACACTAATGTGGTCATTTTTGACGAAGCAACCTCATACTTGACGACCCCACGACGCAACTTATTTCGCGTCGGAATCGTGAACTATGGTTTATTAGAATTCATTAAAAAGGTAGAAAGACTGGAGAGTCCGAGAATGGTCAATGAAAACGAGGAGGCGAAGTTGGATGAAGAGATAGTACAACTGATTAAGAGGATGAGGATGAACGCTTAATTTTGATTTCTATTAATCGACAAAATCCATCACAAATAAAATCCGAGACCTCTCTCGACCATTTTCCCCAGACCGAAACGACCGAAACGACCGAGACGCCCCCACAATGAACTACGACGAAGACGAGGTTGATGATGACGTCGTCGTCGATCACTACAAGGGCAATTCCCGTGAGGGTGGCGGCGGCGGAGGTTCATCGAGTCAAGAGTCGACGACCTGCACCCTCCTTGTCGCGAATTCGTTCCGCCGCGACGTGAAGTTTGACCTCAACATCCTGGTTTTCAAGAACTCGATCGCGAATAAACACTGGATGGAGCTCTACGAGCGAACGAGTTCGATTGAAATTCCATATGAGACGTGGCGTAAAGTACACCCCACGCTGGAACAAATTGGGATGTGCGTGGCGAAGAGTGCGTTTGATTCGAATTGGTTATGCGCGATAACGACCGTCTTCAACTCATCGAGGGTTATCGAACAACATTTGACGATGTTACAAGCGATCGTTCTCAGGGATGCGTTTGTGCAGAGTGGAAAACAAGAGACCGCCGTGAGAGTACAAGGTCGCAAAGACAAGATCACATCCAAAACTCAGGTGGTCATTTTCGACGATATGGAAACGCTTCTGGCGATACCTCCCACCATATTTCGCGTCGGGCTCGTGGACGCGAAGACCATGATCACGCTTCACGAGAGTATGCAATTGGCATGGAAGTTTACGGAAAAAATGGAGAAGGACGAGGAAGAGGAGAAGAAGAAGAAGGCGAAAGCGAACGCTTAATTCACACATAAGTCACACGGTCGTCACCACCTCCGCAACTCTCACCTCGTTCACCGCCTTCGCCTCCGCCACCCAATCCACTACCTTGGGTTTCGGGACGTACCCCATCTCGGCGAAAATCGGTTCCATATCCGCGCCGTTGAGTTTTGCCACCAAGAAAATCGCTTTCATTCGG
Source organism: uncultured Opitutaceae bacterium (assembly GCA_964525935.1). Classification (GTDB taxonomy): domain Bacteria; phylum Verrucomicrobiota; class Verrucomicrobiia; order Opitutales; family Opitutaceae; genus UBA2377. The sequence goes on from CAZGJZ010000010.1 coordinate 119,172, forward strand.
GCTTGCACATGCAAGACGGGGCACATGTACGCGGTAAGCTCCGCGACGAGCACGATTGCGGCGAGTATCGCCAACACCACCACGAACGCAATCTCCGCTCCTCGAAGGGCCGGAACGGCGTCGCTTTGCATCGTTTGTGACGTCAGAACGAGTCCAAAAACGACGGCGACGTCTAAAAGGAGACCGCCGATGAGGAGCATCGCCGCGTAAACCCACACGACGGTGGGCGACGCGAGTTTGGGAGACATTCGATCGTTCGTTCGTTTGTTTATTTGTGGTAAAACAACTACTCTTCCATCAATTTGCGACAATCACCTCCTCCGCTTTGGGGCGTCGCACGAACAGCGTCGTCTCGCCTTTGTGAAACGCGGTGTTCGGATAGAATCCATTTACGACGGTTCGCACGTAGAAGAAGACGTTGGGCGCTTTGAAGGCCTCCGGGCGAATGCATTTAAACACCTCGTCCAGAAACGGCGATGCGAGAACATCTGCACCGTATCCATGGAGAGTCGTACACTTGATCGCGTCGCAAACCTCGCCGTTTATTAAGTAAACGCCGTCCTCGACCTTGCGGCCCGCCGGTACCTTGTAACGCTGCTGCCCGCGAATGTCGGTGAGGAAGAACCCCGGTTGGAAAATCTCACCCTTCTCATTCTCGTAAACCGGCATCATGAACATTTCCATCATCACCGTCTCGTGCGGCGTAGTGTTCGCGTGCACGTGTTCGAATACCTCCTTGTCGAACGGGGAGATGATGTACGCGTTGTTGACTTCCACCATTTTTGCGATTTTCGGATGAATCGGAAAGTTGTAAACGAATGACGCGAGGTTCGCTTGTTTTATTTGTGAACTTTAATCACACCTTCACCACCTCCGTCACCACCACCGCGCTCACTCATTTTTCACCGTCGCGTTCTTCTCCCAAAACTCCGCCGCCTCCGCGTAGGCGATCGGATCGAGTGCGACCCCCGAACCTCCGTACGTCGTCCCGAATGCGTTGTTGATCATGGTCGCGGGAACGACGGGGACGGACTTCTTCTCCATCACGCCCTTGACGCTTACGACGATCCAAGGACTGGTGCAGTTCTCCATGGGCTTGCCGTCCTCCTTCTCGATTTGCTCGCGCGAGTAAACCTCCACATCCAGATATTCGGCAGACGGGGTTTCCCCCACCTCCGACTTGAGGAACCAGCGCTGCAGCCACATCAATTCGCCCTCGTAGCGTCGCTGGTAGCCGGAGCGGAGCTTGGAACGATTCTCATCCGTGATGGGCATCGTGAGCGATCGCATCTCGCCCCACTCGTTCTGCAAGAAAACGTGCTTTGAGAACGGAGCGTATCCGTCTTGCAGCTCGCGAGGCTCGAAGTTGAGTACGTGGATGATGTGCCACATCGGGGTACCGTTTGGACCCACGAGGGAGTGCCATTTCTTTTCGAGAGTGGGATCACACGCGAAAACGGGAGTCATGAAAAGTTGTAATGGTAAAACGCTTCGTTTCAGATTGGAATTGTGGTTAACACAAACAAACTCTTCAACAAAACTCAAAAAGCGATATGAAGACCGACGCCTTCGAGATCGAGGACGTCGACGTCGAGCGCGCGCGTCCCGTCAATCGCGAGCCCGTCACGGCCGTTCCGGTGGCGATTGCGACGCGAGAGACGCGTCCGCAACCCGCTCCATCGACCGCCCCGCCTCCGTTGAATCGCCGCGAACACAATCGCAAAATCGCGTGCGACGCCGCGTGTCTCATGACGATCGTGGCCGTCGTCTCGACCCTGGTCCTCACCGTCCCAGGGCTCGTCATCGTGGATCAATACGGGTGTCGCGAGTGCTACGCCCCCGTCCGAATCGAGACGCCCGCCTCGACATTTACCTCGAGTTGCACGCGCTGCGGCGTGGTCGTCGCCCAGTTGCGATTCGACGGCGGCGGGCCCTCGTCGCCGCGATTCGCCTCTCGCGTCTTCGATTACGACTCGTCGCACACGGATCTCGTCTGGGAACAGGGGAACGAGACGAAGACGTGTCAAGGAAAAAACGATTCGGCGTTCTGCGACGAACACGGCGTTTTCCAAAGCCCGCACGTCATGTCACAAATCGGTAACGATCTCCAAGTCGCCACATACGTTTCATGGACCGCCGCGGCGCTCTTCTTCGTATCGGCAATAATCCCACGAGGCGAGAAACTGTTTCGCATTTTGGCCTTCGGCGTGGCTTGGGCGGCCGGCATGTTCTTCCTGTTCGCCTACATCCCCTTGATTTCAGATCCACTCTTTTCGTCATGGCGCATCGGCGGGGGTCCGTTTCCCCAAAGCAACGGGACGGACGTCGTCGTCTTTACCGACCGCCGTATGACGGTTAACTTCATGTGCGTGCTCGCGATCGTCTTCACCACGCTCGGGTCGTTTTGCGGCGCGTGTTCAATCGGCACCTTAAAGTAAAAAAGTAAAAATCAATACTCTGCGCGAAACCCCATCACCCACTTCGAAAGGATTTTCTCCACGAACGATTTGATTTGGCGATTCTCCTCCGTCGCGAGCGGCGTCAACTCGCGTTCCAATCTCACGAGAAGTTGTCGCATGGTGCGTGGGTCAGTGGGTTTTATCTCTTTCCACGCTCGCTTGGCCGTCGCCGCGAAGAGATCCAGCTCCTCGTCCGAGCAGTTACAATCGTAGGCGCACGGCGAACCGCACGCGCAATGTTTGAGGCGCGACTCGACGTGCCCGGGCTTCAAGTCGGATTGGGTCGTCATCTTTTCGGTCGATTCGGATTCGGGAAATGTGAAGAGGGCGCGATGCCGCGTTATATTCTTTATTTGTGAACCGTTCATCGCAACTCCACTCGAAACTTTGAAATGCGCTCGACCGCCTCCTTCACCTGCGCGCCAAAGACGGACGAGTCGTCGTTGTCCAGTACGGCGAAAATCTCATCAATCCTGCGACAGCTTATCGCCAAACACTCGTTGAATCACGGCTTTATCGCCATACTCGTGTTGAATCATGGCCTCCGTGTCTTTCACATCGGCTTTCATTTCTGCAATCGTTTGGACGACGTCCTCCAGCAAGGATGCGACACGTTGCAACTTGTGGTCCGTTCGGTGCAGGCGACTCAAGAAGGCATCGACCATTTCCTTTCGTCGTTCGTCCTCGGCGGTCGGCGTCTTCTCCTCTTTAACCTCCGCCGCGATTCTGCAAAGGTCTTCGATCGAGGTATCGCGACACCAAGTTCGGATTTTGGCGAGGAAGATGAACAGTTGGGATCCCTCCTCGAACCCGCGAATGTTGATGTCGCAGCCGGGTGTAATGCAAATTTGTGCTTCAAGAACGTTCAAACGCCAGCCGCCGGCATCCTGATACCATTTCTCAACATCGGCACCCGTCGCTTCGGCGATTTTGGCGGAGATGAACTTTCGGTAGAGCCCCGAAAGAGTGAGGGGCATCGTTCGCTTTTATGAAAATATTTGTGATTTTATTTCGTTTACTCACTCTCTTCAAAAACTGTCTACCCGTGTCGAATATTCCATGTCTGCTCCTCTTTCTTACCCAACGTCATGAGTTCACGCACCTTCGCGATGAACTCTTCTCGCATCGGATCGGTTCTTTTCCACGATCGATGATCGGCGACGTTCCAAAAAAGTTGGGAGGTGACCGAGGCAAAGTTGAAGAATTCGTAATCGGGATCGCACTTGGTCGTCACCTCGACGCCGTGCGCTCTCAGCGTCTCGGCGAGAGCGTTGAATTGCACACTGAGATGAACGCGCTCTTCGCGGGTGTAGAGTGAAGTTTTGATCACGGCCTTCTCGGTCTTTTCGGTGAATGTTTCGGATGCGACTGGAGTGGTCATGGTGACTCTTCGCTTAAATTATTTGTGATTCAATCACAAAATCTCTCGCAAAGCACTCACGAACCCCACGCAACAAGAAAAATGGAAGCGACCGGCAGCAACGTCCCGTTGTTGAAGCAACGCAAGGTCAACGACGTGGAATTGGGGATTCCAAAGGCGTCGGCGAACCCCGCAGACGAGAAACCGGCGTCCACAAAGACCCCACACGAGCGAAAATCGACCGATCAACCATCGCACGAATGGTCTCCGGAGACCCTCGCGTGTGAATCCAACCAGTTCTTCTGGAAACTCGATGCTTCGGGAGGAGGCTGGGTCATCTGGTTGGCCGAAATTCTCGTACCGGCCGTTGCGATTTGGCTCTACATCCGATCGTTGATCGTGTTGTCGCATTTCCATCCATCAAAGCACTGGCCCGAACCCGTTGCCTCGATGGCGTCGGCGTGCATCAACGCCTCGGCGAAACCCAACGCGATGTGCGAGAATCTCTTCTACCTCCAATTCTCGACGCTTCTGTTTTGTGCATGCAATGCGCTCAACAGTCTCGTGTGGTCGGGACTGTGGGAGTTCGCGTGCAAAATTCGCGGCGTGCGAATCGATTACAAGTACGACCTCGTCCACGGTTTCTCGGGGGTCGCTCTCGGATTCATGTGCATCCTCGGCGTGATGGCCACAATCGTCGGCACGTTGATCATAATCGGATCCGGATACGGAGGCCTGAATTGCGGTGAGAAAGGCTTACCGGAGTGCGTGCTCGGGTTCCACCCCGTCTTTTTCGACGTGATTAATTTCTTCGTGGTGGGCATTGCGAGCGTGGGGACGTTTTTGATACTGGGAGCCGCGATCGGGATGAGAATTTGAGTAATTACCTAAGAAACTTTACTCGTCGTCGTCTCCTTCCTCCTCCTCTCCGCCCTCCGCTGCCTCCTCGGCCTCTAAAATATTTGTGATCCAATCACAAAATCTCTCACAAAGCACCCACGAACCCCTCCCCCAAAAAAATGGAGACGACCGGCAGCAAAGTCCCGTTGTTGAAGCAACGCAAGCCCTTGGATGTGGAATCCGGGGGTTTGGAACCGTCGGCGAACCCCGCAAACGACGTTTCGGCGAACCCCAAGGTTCCAAAATCGTCACCGATGTCGCCTCCGTCTCCCACCTCCTCCTCCTTCGACGCGGAGTTCAACCGAATGACCAAAGATCATTGCGGAATCATCATCATGGGGATCGTTCTTCCCGCTCTCCTTTCGATTTGGCTCTACCTCACCTCGATGGTCGAATTGTCCCATTACCATCCCTCTAAGCATTGGCCCGAACCGATCGCCTCGACGGCGGGTTTGTGTCTCAACGCGACTAAGAATTCCAAATCACCGAACGGGTTCGCGTCGTGCGAGAACGTCTTCTACGTTCAAATCTCGACGCTTCTTTTTTGCGCGTGCGGTTTACTCAACAGCGCCGCGTGGGTCGGGATGTGGGAGATTGCGTGTAAAATTCGCGGCGGTCGAACGGGTCACCCCTACGACGTCGTATACTCGTTTTCGACCTTCATTTTTATCTGTGTGTGTGTGATCGGAGCGGTTGCCTCATTCGTTTTATCCTTTATTTACGTGGGTGTTGGATACGGCGAAATGAGATGCGACGAAGACGGCGGCGCGGGGTGTGTGTTCGGGTACCATCCGGCGATGTTTGACATCATCAAATGGTTGATCATGGAATCGATCGTCGTCGCCGTCGCGGTGGTGCTCGTGTTGAATCCTCTCTTCAACCAGTCGGAGACGGTGATTCAATACCGAGTGATTGCGAGGGATTGAACGCTTTTTTATATAACCGAAAAACTTTACTCGTCGTCCTCCTCCTCGTTCTCTTCTCCGTCCTCCTCCTCGTCTACCTTGCTTCGCTTCGCGTCGCCCCCCGCCGCGGCGACGGTGTTGCTCTCACGGAACCCAGTGCGCTTCGCGTCGATCGCGCACTCCAGCTCCTTCAGTTGCGACCCGAGCTTCACGCGCTTCTCAATCGCATCGGCGTAGACCGCGTACTGCGCGCTCCCGTCGTCCGTGGGGACGAGGGAGGGCTCCGCGGCCTTGAGACGCGCGAGCTCCACCCTCGCGGCCTCGCGGCGCGCTTCGAGCGTGCACACCGCCTCCATCGCCTCGCTCGCCTTTCTCTCCGTCTCCGCGTGCTTGGTGCGAATCTCCTCGAGCGTCTCGCGCGTCTCGGGTTTGGGATTGCGCTCCCACGAGTGTCCCGCGGGGGCGGTAACCAGCTCGGTTTTACCGGTGCGCTCGCACACCTCGAGCTTGACGCGCGCCTCCGCCGCCTCCTTCGCGGCGTGAATCGCCTTGGTCAGGAGCTCGATCTCCTTCGCGCCGATCGTGGTGGTGCACGCTGATACGGCCTTCTGCCATTCCGCGTGGGCCGCCGCGCACGCCTTCCCCGTCTCCGAGTACAATCGCCACGCGGTCGTGGCCTTGGTGACTTCGTACTCGTGCATCTCCGCATCGTGACGCACGGCGTTTGCGCGACGCTTGTCGCGGTTCAGCTCCTTTCTCTGTTCGGCGTTCATGGCGGCGAGGCGAGGCATTTTTTTTCTTGGTGTTTTTGCGATTTTTGAATTCTCGGATGATTCGGTACGCTCGGTTTGGGGAAAAATGGATCGATGGGTCGTCTCGAAAGTGATTTGTGATTTTTTTTTTGAGTCCAAGAAAAAAAATCACAAATGAACTCGGAGGAGCTCGATGATGACGATGTAGAAACGGGGGAGACCGAATCGACCGAAACGACCGAAACGTCTCGCCACTTCGTTTACCTTCTCGAGACGACCGATGCCGCGGTCTCGAAACGGCGTCGCGCCTACGTGGGGTACACCACGAACCCCACGCGGCGATTGCGACAACACAATCGCGAGATAAAGGGCGGAGCGGGGAGAACGAGCGGGAGATCGTGGAAACTCGTCGTGGTCGTGAGCGGATTCAAAACCAGGTTGGAGGCGCTCCGGTTCGAGTGGATGCTCCAACACCCCTACAAGAGCAAACGGTGTCGCGACGTCATCAAGGAACGGTTCGGACTTCGAAAAAAGTATACGGCGGAGCGAAAGAGGGAGGAGACGGAGACGATTCTCGAGCGCGTCGAACCGTGGCGCTCGATGGGGTTACAATTGGTTCAGTATTCATAAATCAAACACAAATTCAATTTGAAATCCATCCCATCGACGATACCCACCCTCCAAATGACCAAGATCGAATTGTGGTCCTTCGAGAAGTTTATTGACGTTTATGTCGATCCAGATCTCAAAACTCGAATCGATCGACGACTCGTGGAGCGAATCGACGCGCACAGCGTCATGGACATTCTGAAATGCTTTCCGGACGATTCGAGTACCGAAATGAAGGAGTTGATGCACCTCGTCGTGCACAGCGACATGCAAGCGGCGGTCAAATACGCTAAAGCGCACACGATGCGCACAAATGGCCAATACGTCACGGCGGTGCATGATGTCATTACCCCGGACGAACTCGAAGCGTATTTCCTGTATACCCAATCATTGGGTGCTTCATCGGGCTTTTTTGTCTGTTTCGTTGCATTCTTCGTTTTTGCGAGTGTCAATGCGATGTGCATGAGGGGCGTACTCACCAATGCCAACGATTGCGAAGGCGCCCCGTCAAATGAGTATCTCGCACGCGTCGCGTTGGTCGGGGTGACAATTTGCAGCAGCCTATTTTGTGTGTATGCGGTTCGTTTCGTCTTCAACAATCGCCGAGTTCGAGAACGCCTCGACGCCAAATGTCACGTCGGCCCCGTCCCCGTCTTCAAGGCCCCGCTCCTCCAGGAGACGAAGAAGGTGGACGACAAGACGACGCCGCTCATCGAGAGTCCGGAAGTCGTTTGATGCGCGCCAAAAGTGATTTTTTATAAAGTAAATCTACGGCTCCAACATCGCTCGCGCCGTTCTCACCGTTCTCGCGATTCCATGTTTCCTTGCCAACTCCGTGATTCGAGCTCGTGCACCGACCGCCTTTTCTCTCACATCATTCTCCTTCCTCGTTGCCAAATACCTACAAATTTTGTATGCGAAATTCTCAGCCATCGTAAAATCAACCGTGGGGATATCGATGATATCAGGCTCTTTCGCCTCGAATTCAAACAGACGCTCGATGTATCCCAACGCGTCCATCAATTGGTTGAGATATATTCCGGCATCATACATAGCGAAGTACCTCCGAATCATCACCATAAACATAACACACTTGTTGGCGCGCAACTGTTGCCTTTGGTATATCGCAAAGGGTAAAACACGCTTCGAATAGTGTGGCAGCTGCCACTCAATGAGTTGTACTCGTCCAAGCTCGAGAAGCCATTTATCGACTTGGGCGCGCATATCGTCGAATTTCCAATTTTGGACGACGTCACGGATGATCGCTTGTTGCCCCTTCAGAAACACAGCCCATTGTGTCGACCAGTTTTTCCAATCCACGATGTAAAAAATTTTTGCCGCATCATCCCAAACGATACTGTCTTGACGAATCGACGACGGAGGAACGTACCCGGCTTTTTTCGCTGTATCCACGAGACTGTCGATGACGCTATCAATTTTCTCCCCGTTGTATATCATGCGAATCTCATCCAATTTTGCTCGAGGGACTAAACCGGGTCGTAGGATGTCCGCATACGAAGGACCCGAACATTTTTTCATGACGAGTGCGTATTTGTTGTATCCATATACGGGGGGAGATAGGTCCCTCTCAGACGCCACCATGTGTAGTACACTCTCCCCCTTATCGGCACGAACTTTGATGACGCGAGTCGGATCCTCTTGTAGATTAAAAGTGTCGGTACCGGCGAACCATTTAGTACCGAGCGTGTACGGATGCTCGTCAATGTACACGACGGCCCCGGGGACTGCCAACCCCGGACCGTAATCAAAGTTGTCGAACTCCATATTTTTTGTGCTAGGTCTTTTTGATTTCCCGTTTCGTATTATCATACATCACAAATAAAAATCCATTCATCCTCTACCTACGACCCCAACATCGCGAGCGCCAATCTCTCCACGCGTTGCGACACCACGATGTCCAGTCGATTTCTCGCGGCCGGTCCCCTCTCTCTCAATCGATCACACGCAACGTATCCCGCGTCCACACATGTGGCAACATAAGACGCGACGTCGCTCGAGAATTGGTCGTCATGAGCGTTCGCGTCGAATCGAAGAAGCGCCACCACGTCGTTCACGACGTTTACATTCTCGTCGATGTCCTCCTTACCCCATCTGAAACGCACCTTGACGATTGCCACCAGCACATAAAACTTGAAATTGCGGTAATCTTCTCGTTCCGCCTCGGCGACGCGGCGTATCGTATCCGAATTTCCATGTTCACCCGGCGAAACGCGTCGCACGAGTTCGGGATTGTCCATATTCCGCAACAGTTGTGTGAGTGTCGATATCGCGCCTCGATAGTTCCTCGTCTGGACAGCATCCTCCCGCCTCGGTATATTTGCAGCCTTGAATTCGCGCCATGAGGTCGAGCCCGTTTCCCAATCGATGATGTAGAATCGTTCCGTATCGTCATCCCAAACGATGTTTCCGGAATGCAGATCGTCGTGCACGAGTCCGCATTTTTCCATATCGTCCATGAGCTTGTCGACCGCCTCAATCTGGTTCATATTCTCTTCAGTCTCCTCCGAAATCTCGACTTCGTCCTCTTCGATTTGTGAAACCGTGGGGCCCGAACACCTCATCATGACGATGATGCATTGGTCGTCGTCGTAGGCGTAAACCGGCGGGGCGATTCCCAAATCGGCAGCCAACTGTTGCATTTCACCCTCGCCCGGAACGTTGCCGAGTTTAATGAGGAGTTTCGGCCTATTTCGTACGAGGAAAATGTTGGAATGGAGCAAGTTCCCGAGTGTGTAGGACTCGCCGTTAACGACCACGACGTCCCCCGGCCTTTTCACCATCGGATCGTCGTCGTCGTCGATGACACCGTCGTCGTAATCGTCGTAGTCGTCATAGTCCATTTTGATTTGTGAATTTGATTGACGATTGATCGATTATGTGTTTCATATCATTTCCCCTCCTCCTCCTTCTTCACCTCCTCAAACCCCCGCACGTAGGCGTCCGTCATCGTCGCTTCCGTAACATTAAAAATCGCATTCAACTTCCTGGGATCCGTGATGAAGAATTTGAGAATGGGTCTCACGGCCTTCTCGAGCTTGTCAAAGTACATTTTGTAGTTGACGTCCTCGGGTTTCACGAGAAAGGGCGCGCGCGCGGAATCGCCGATCTTCGCGACTTTCCCCAATTCGCGGTTGTGCACCAACAAATACGGGATGCGATCCCCGAGTTGCGGACACTCCGTCTTGTCGATTTTCATCCACTCCATCACGGCGCGAATGTGCGGGAGCCGTTCGGGGAACGCGTACTTGTCGACGGGCCGCGTGAAGTTCGAGGTGAGGGTCAATTCAGAGACGGGGACGCGATACTCTTGGTGCTCGACGCGACTTCGGCGTTTCTCCTCAATGAGTTTCTTGTCGGTGAGCGAATCGTCGAAAAGACGTTGCCCGCGAACGTCCTTCTCACTCGGGTGCGGTTTGAGAAGCGCGTGAATCGCGCGACGCGTGGTGGCCTCCAATTGGAACGCCTTTTGTTGCTTGGTGAGATCGAGGTGGAGGATGATGTCGACGTGTGAGGAGGCGAGTTTCGCGACATAGAGCGAGTGATCGCGCCGAACGCTGATCCACCCCTTTTCCATCTTCTCGGGTTTCGAGGTGAGCGATTCGTATTTGAGGCCGATCGCCGATTTCTTCGCGCGAAACAGCGAGGGGTAAATCACGCACTCGAACGCGATCTGGAGTTCCTCGCCGAACAACTCGCCCTTGTTGATTGCCTCCTCCAATTTCGGTCCCAACTCCATCGCTTGGGCGAGGGTGGCCTTACGGACGCACACGAACGTGGAGTCCGTATCCCCCCCAATCACTTCCAGATCGAAGGGGTACGGCGAGGGCCTCGCGGTAATCAAATCGTAAACCTTCATGATGCTTTGTCGCCCGAAGGCCGTGACGGTCTCGGCGACGTAGACGCACGATAGAACGCTCGTGGTGGCGCCGCACCCCCCGTAGATGGAGTTCGCGCAAATCTTCACGGCGTTTTGCATCCCGTTCAGAACGGTCCATTTCGGGGAGCCCTTGGGGTGGGATTTCATTTGCTTCTTCAAGACACTTCGTTTATGAAGAAGGCTCTCCAAGACGAGGGGGAGAAGGCCTTTGCGAACGTCTTTTCGTATGAACTCGTACCCCATCACGGATCGCGTCTTTTTGGATTCCGGGACGTCGTTGACGGTCGGAAGCAGCGTGGTGGGACAAAGGTTGTGCTCGCGCATCTCGCTCGGGTACAACGAGGCGAAATCCAAACTGATGACGGGATCGACGTAGTAGTCCGCGACGATGGGAAACACCCACGCGCCCTCGTACCCCTTTTCCTTTTTCTTCCGTTTCGGTTTGTCGGTTTTGGTGGTGGTGGTGGTAGAAGAGGAGGAGGTGGAGGAACTCAAGGCGGAGGAACCGCGTTTCAACGAGGCGGACGGTACGGCAAACGACAGATTCCCTTGATTCCCGTGGTTCCCGCGCATCGGCATACCGTCCGAATCGGAATCGTCTGCGTCGTCGTCTTCTTCTTCATCCTCCGCCTCCTCCTCGATTTCCATTTTCAACGGTGGGGGAGGCGGAGGCGGAGGGGGAGGGGAAGGAGACGGGGTCGGTAACGCGCGGAATTGAAGGGTGGATTGAACCAATTTCGGTCGTTTCGTAGTGATGGTGGTTTCCGACGGTTTCGGTTTCGGAACCTCATCCCCCTCGAAAATTTCCACGAGTTTCTTATCGACGACTTTCAAATCGCGCATTCGGGGTGGAGGAAGACGTTGGACGAGATCGTGGAACGGGATTCGAAAATTTCCGGTGGATTTATCGCGCGCGTGTTTCGGTAAATTGATGAGTAGCGGCCTCGCGAACTCCTCGATGATTCGTGCCAATTGCATTTGTAACCCACGCCCCACGCGCTGTTCCAGCGTCACCCCGAAAACTTTCGATTCCGATTTCACAACGTTCAACGTCTCCATCAACATCATGAGCTTGGCGGCGAGCATCGCGTCCACCACGCAATACTCCACGAGTTTTCTTTTGGCGATTTTCCCACCGTGGAAGTGATCGCCGATCTCCTCGTACGGCATGTCGAGTTTCGGACATTTCAAAAGTTCCCTCGCGACGTAATCCAATTTGTACTCGCGAAGCTGTTTCTTGGACCGGACGAACGGCAACATGTCCACGAACACGCGTCCTGGAATGTCCGCGTTGAAACTGCGTTTCCCGCCGCTCTGATTCGTAAAGGTCTCGCCCGTCGTGAGACTGCATCGGTGATTGATTCGACGCGAGATCCCGCACATGAACTCCGTATCGATTTTCAGAGCCTCGCACCGTCCGAAGATGTACGGCATGTCGAAAAACACGAGGTTGTAACCGGTGAAGACGTCGGGGTCGATATCGCGAATCGCGCGCGCAAACTCGAGAAGCATCTCCTTCTCGTTCTCGAGATTCACGACCACGAGGTTCTCCATCGCGGTCGTGATCGATTCCAATTGAGCTTTCTCCGCCTCTGTGATGTTTGGAATTCCGACTTCCATCATCGCTTTCAACGCGCATGTGGTATCGACCTCGTCGCCCCACGTCAAACACACGATTTTCTCGAGCGGGTTCGATTCGGGGCCGTAGGACATCGCAATCGTCAGAATCGGATCGCGATGACACAGCGAGCTCTTTCGCTTCACATCGAAAAACGTCTCGATATCGAAACTCATCACCTTGAGGGGCTTTTGGGTACTCTCCTCCTCCTCGTTCGCCGCATCGAAATCGACGATTAAATCGCGAAAATCCACGACGTATTCTTTTTCGCACGTCGTGATTTTGTTCGCAGCCACCACCGGCTCGGAAACGGGAATCGTGATCCATCGCATCGAGCCGATTCCGAACGCTTGAGTGGGGGGAGGGTTTCCGGATTTCACGGCGCGATCCACGGCCGATTCCACCGTCGCATAGAGAAACGCGGTCTTCGCATCGTTTTGGACGCCGGCGACCTCACACGGCCATCGACGCTTTTCGATGTAGCGATCGAGCTCGCGCTGGACGTCCGTGATGAAGTGGTGGTTCGTGAGACGCATCTTCACGTACGATCGCGGGGTTTCCCAATACCCGTTGAGCGGGAACCCGGGTTCGACGTGCGCCGAGTCGGGAAACACCACCCGTTTGGCGTGGAGAACGGTCCAATCGTTGTATCGTTTCAAGATGCACGGCGCGGAGTTGAGAAACGCGCCGCCTTGTTGTTGTTGTTGTTGTTGCTGTTTGGGCTCGGGTTTTCGTTTGGCCGCGGCCTCCTCCTCCTCGTCCTCCTCGTCGTTCTCCTCGAATTTCTGCAAGGGATTGTAGAAGATGCGTTGGGCGTGTTGGCACGTACACCCTTGGCGCCGACACGAGGGCTTGGCGTTTTCCCCGTAGAGTTGGAAGGGGTTGATTTTCCGGTTGAGTTCGTTGGCCAAATCGCGCGCGTCCCCGTCCCCCCACACACTTCCGAGAGGCAACTCCATACGAATCGTATAGGGTATCCCCTGCACGCGAACGCACGTCCCGTCCGCGCAAAACACCATCATCTCCTCATTCGGCCCTTCGACGACGTCCACGACCCTCTTTTTCGGGACGAACGTCTCGGTTGAATCGCTCGGGAGATGTTTGTTTTCCATTCCTATTACGCGTTACCCACGAACGAGGACGATGTGGAGGACGACGGGTTCGTGGTGAAGAACGACTCCGCCTCGATCGACTCTTCGCTGTTTATCGACGAGGGCGAGTCGGAAATCGATAAAGAGTTGCGCGATCTGCTGAAGGAGATGGAGGAGTGCGACGCCGTGGACGCGGAGGAGGAGGAGGAGGAGGACTCGGAGGAGGAAGAGGATGTGGAAAAAGAGGAGGAGGAGCGACGGAGAAAAAGCCGACGACGCCGGAGAAAGACGGGGGACAAGGTGGAGACGTTGCGACGAATCGTGAAGCGATTCGAGGCGTGCGCCAACGTCGAGTTGGAGGTAACCGACGATTGGAGCCACGCGGATTTATCGGAAACCGCCTCGGAGATTCGGATTCGTCGGATACGAACCGAGAAGAGTCTGAAGGCGCACCGTCGTTTGATTTTTTTTGTGAAGAAATACGCCCACGCCGTCCAGCGCGAGGCGCGAGGAAAGGTGTGTACCGCCTTCACGATGACGTGTTTGGCGGGAATGTGTTGGACCGGGACGTGGACGGTGTACAACTCACGAATGTCGCCGGCCAACATCGCGGGTCTGGTCTTCATGATGTGGATGACGATTGCGACGACGTACGCGACGGCGCATTCCATCTGGGTCTCGCACGCGAAATCGCGCGAGCTCCGCGCGGTGTTTACGTATCGTCGTCAAATCCTGGAACGGATCCGCGCGCTTCGAACGTCCCAAGAGCGAGAGACGGAGAATGAGCGGGAACGGAAACGGCTCGATGCGTTCCCCACAAGTTAACATCAATCAAAAGAAAAAAATCACAAATAAAAATCGAGGAGCTCTCATTTTTCACCCTTCAACCGAAATGACCAAAAAAGCCGAGCTCTGTGTCACCAAACTCTACGCCGATGAACCGCATCCGGACCAAGTGATGATTTTGTCGTGTTACGTCATCGACTTCCACCCCGTTGGATGGTTGAAGGCGGAAAAATCGGTGATGTATACCGCACGAGACCTCGATGCGTCCATGGGCGTCATCGTGCGACGACTGAGAACGGAATATCGAAAGATTTTCAAACATTCCTTGTCCACGAACCCGGCGTCCGTGAAGGCGCAATTCATCATCCGTTACTTGTACCCGAACGAGGAGGAGCGAAAGAGTGAATGGGAATTCTCGCGCGACTAAAGGGAAAATCAATCACCGTCTTATTTTTTTTAAACAAAAAGCGTCTTACGCAGTCGACCCTTCCGTCTTACGTTCTCGCATCAATCTTTCCACCGTCTCCGTGACGGCCTGCAATCGCGCGCGTTCTCGCTGGTAACGCTTCTCCGACTTTCGCAAGGCGGTTTCAATTCTCTTGAGACGACGTTCCAACGCGGGAACCGTTTTGTAATGTTCGGTGAGAATGAGACTCGTCTCGAGTAACGCGAGTTTGCGATCGATCGCCTCCTGAACGCTCGCGTCGTGTGCGGCGGAAAACGAGGAGGGAATCCGCGTCGGCTCTCGAGGGGGTTCGACGACGCGACCCCCCTCGGCTTTCTCAGAGCTCGAGACCATCGTTTCCACCGTCTTCACGAGTTCCGCCGTCGGGGTGGTATCGCACGTCTCCTTCACCTGCGACAGAGTCCGGTATTCCGGGGAGAGCTGCGCGCCTTGGACTTGGACGGTCCCGTTGGTGAAGACGTTGATGAAGGCCTTTGCGACGCGCGCCTGCGTCCCGTTTTGGATGTCGCGCCACTTCACCCCGTCCTTTCCGTAGATTTCAAGCAGTTTCAACGTGACGTATCGTTGCGAAACGCACGGCGGCGGGGGTGGAGTCGAGGAGGAAGTCGTCATTGGCGGTCGTCGTGGAAAACTTGTGACAAACGATCACAAAAGCGAACCGAATGGCGACGACACTCACAAAGATCGGCGGCGACGACGTCGAGTCTAAAAACCGATCCATCGATGCAAACGACGCGAAAATCGCGACGGGGGACTCAGCGGGGGACTCTGCGGAGGCCGAATCGGATCGAAACATTCGCGCCTGGTGCGACCAACGAACCTACGGCGTTTATAACCACACCATCGCGACGATTTTCGCCTTCTACTGCGTCAACACCGCGTCCTTGTTGACGTACGGGATAAACATCTGGGTCATCGTCATGTCGTTCTGCATGCAATTCGTGACGTGCGCGGGCGTCGTTTTCTCGACGATTGAGAATGACGCCGGCGCACTCACCGAGATTCCGTGGGGCGTTTGGGTACTCTATGGGTTGGGAGTCGTCACCACGATCGGCTCCGTCTTGATGGACGTCCTCGTCATTTCACACAGACTCGATGACGACGATGCACCCGGTGTCCTCCCCATATACGCGTACGTATTCTCGGCGGTTTCATTGATTTGTTTCGTGCTGACCACGATTCATTTGCGCGAGACGAGAAGACGACTCCTAAAGTAGATATAAAAAAGAAAAACATAAAGAATGATCACACGACGGAAACGCCCTTCTCGACCGTCGGATGTTGGTGGAACCCGACGCAATTCAACGCAATCGACACGACGTTCGCCGCGCCCTCCTCGGAGATGACGCGATCGTATTGGAATTTCGGACGAAGCGACGGATCGGCTTTCATCTCCGCGACCATTGCGGGGTTTTGCGATTTCCACGCGCGGTAGAGACGCATGCACTCCTCGCGCGTAAACGTCGCCGCGATGTCCGCGTTCAGCTGCGCGAACTTTGAGCGTTGGAACATCGCCCATTGGTACTTCACCACGTTCTCGTCCGTATTGGGTCGCGTGTTCCAACACGCGCGACACTTGTAATTACCGCTTCGCCACGCGGAGGGCGTGAAGTCCGCGCGGACGCGAAGGGTTTTGCACATTTTACAATACCTCGTCGCGGTCTCGCTCATCTCCTCGCGCCTCGCGTAGGTGAGCGTGCGGTATTGGAGCATTTTGCGCACCTTGTCCTCGGGCGTCGCGCGCTTTCGCTTTCTCTCGGGAATCTCGGTTTCCACTTCCTCGTCATCCTCCCCCACCGCCGGAGGGTCTGGGAGAGAGGCGACGGCGGGGTCCACGGTGTAGGAATCGACCACCCCAACACCGCCGCCGCCGTTCAAGTGTCCGAAGGGGTTACAATACTCGGAATTGAAATCGTCGTCCTCGAGCGAATTGAAACGAACGCGCGTGACGCGGAGTACTCCGTTGGAGCGTTTGCGCACGCGAATCTCCTCGTACGGTTTCAAATCGTCCGGAATCGTCACGACGGTCGAGGTTTTTAATCCGTCCATCTTTTTTTTTTGTTTGTTTGATTCGTTCAAAGGAAAATTCAAACACAACTGTTGTGAACGCCACAACCCATTCGACCGATGCGAAAGTACGACGTGGTGATTCGTCGACGAGTGACCGAGAATGCCGAGCGCGCGATGACGGGAGAGGACGGCGAGGCGATTATGGATGGGAATTGGGGCGAGATGTGCGTCGTGAATCACGCAGAGAGACGATACGGCGTTCACGTCGTGAGATCGCTCGAAAGTGTGAAGACCGCCCTTTTCAAAAACCGTTTCCGAATCGGGACGATTGTGCTCCTGGAGGGAAATCTCACGTTGGCGGAGGTGACGACGTCATCGGACGAGGATGACGGCGACGGACATCATCCGTACGCGCGCACGAAATGCGTCGAGATCCCGGCCGCGTTCCACCCCGCGCAGACGACGAGCGTCGAGACCGCCGCGCGAGTCTACGTCGAGGCGATGAAGGGAGACAACGATTTCGAATCGTACGTCGAGACCGATGCGAACCCGTTACGGGTGGAGAGCGGCGGAGTGGAGGAACCGGATACGTCGACGTGCGACGTCGAGACGCTCGAGTACATTTTACCGGATCGCGATGCGGAGATCACGACGTTTTACGAGACGGATGAGGGTGCCGCTCTGTTTGCGGAGTGTTTGGGCCAAGGAAAAATGTGGAGCCCGGAGACGCTTCCCCCCGTCGTCGATCTCGACGATTTCCCGAGAAAGAGTCGATGGAAATGGACGTGTGAACGAAAAGCCCCCCCGATCGTCCTCGATCGTCTCGAGTCCGTCCGAAAGTACGTTATCGATTTCATCAAGGTCTACGACGTCGTGAAACCGTGGTATGAAACGGTATTACCCGAATCCTCCTCAAATGAAAAGGAAAAGGAGGAGGAGAAAGAGGTGAGAAAGAGCGCCGAGGCCACGAAACGCTCGATGAAACCCTCGATCGAGGAGCTGAATCGTCTCGGAAAAGCGTGTGAGACGATTGAAGGATTCAAAAAACGATGGAGTTGGAAATTGTTGGGATGGTTCGACATCATGAATCGACAAAAGTGCGGCGATGCCGGAATGATTCAAGGGGAAAAGGGAACGGGATGGGTACTTTCGGGGGTGCGCGCGCCGTTACGAAACTCGCTTCTCATCGACGGCATCGAGTGTGAATCGTCCCCGGTCGTTTACTTGACGGGAGATAACGATACGGGAAAAACGACGACGACGAGAATCGCGTGTCTCTACGCGCTCGTGTGTGAAACGCTCGGATTGAAAATCCCCGCGAAACGGTTCGTCTACCCGTCGTTTGCGGCACGAAGCGTGAGATTCTTCAACAACGGGGGCGAAACGACCTCGTCGTCGTCGTCGTTGAGTTCTTTGGGGAACGACGATCCGCGTGGAATGCTGAGAGTCTTCGACGACGTGTTCATGTTGAGTGAACCGTTGGGCTCCGATCGCATAACGGCGGGGTTCGTCGTCGTTCACAATCGGTTGGAACGATGGGAGAGAAGGGACGACGTCGCGCGATGGATATCGAAACGAACGGAGGTGAGCGTGACGTATTCACCGATTTAATTTTTTTTTCTCAAACTCATCGTCGTTTAGAATCGCGCGAACATCGACAACAACACCACCGTTTATCCTCCACATCCTCCTCCTCCTCATCGTCGTCGTCTTCACTCGAATAGTCGGATCGGTAATAGGGATGTGAGCCGTATCGAGACGAGGAAGTCGATGACGATCGAGAAGTTCGACGCGATGAAGAGGAAGAAGAAGAAGTGGTGGATTCCCCGCGACCTGAACCTCGATCTCTTCGTGAACTCGACGACGACGATCCGCTCGTCTGTTGGTGTCTCAGAACGTGTCTCCCGTTCGCATCCTCCTTATTCATTTTCTTCTTCATTTTATTAAGATACCTCTCAATCCTTTCCAATTGTTCATGCGGATCCGGTTTTTCTTCGTTTCGCATCGCCGATGAAGAATCCTCGTTCTCCGATCGTGTTTCCCGTCCTCCTCCGTCTCCACGATCTTTCCTCTTCATTCTCTTCTTCGATGACTTCCCTCCCCCACCTCGTTGACTCTCCACGTCGTCCTCCTCCTCCACCTCCCCTTCCTCCGTCTCCTCCTCTGGAGCTCGGCGAAAACGACGCGGACGATGATGAGGTCGCTCGGACATGATCGGGTCTCTTGGTGGCGGGGGTTTCACACTCGAGATTTTCGGCTCGTTTTAATAGTGACACCGTCTCTGCTACATACAACGGAACCTCGTATTCCGTCCAATCCGTCTCCGTGAATAGAACGATAATCATTTTTTTAATGCGAATCTCGGGTCGCAACACCGAGATGATGAAGCGATACAGATTCAATTGGTTGATGTATTGTTGTAAGTTCGTGAGAATCTCCCCGCGACTCGCGGCGGTTTTCCAATCGGCCAAGACGTATCCACCGAGTTCCGCGTCGTAGAACAACGCATCATAAATCCCAGTAAGCAAAATACCGTTACGAAGACGAAACGAGACGAATTTCTCAACGGAATCGACATCCCACGACCTCGCTTTCGTTTCCCAAAAATGATGAAACGATTCCATCGTGCGACGAACGATTTCCGTCGTCTCGGGCGTTTCAACGGGTGTATCTTCCTCCTCCTCCTCCTCATCCCCAAGAACGGATTCGCGCGGACGACGATGACGACCGTTCGTGAGATTCCCACCCGTATCCTTGAAAAAGCGCGAGATTTTCCTGTGAATCATCGACCCAATCATCGCGGCCGCGTTGGAATTCGCATCGTCGTCGATTCCGAAATCGAAGAGATCTTCGTATCGAATCTTCCGATCGTTCTCAGTGTATGCGGAAGACGCAATACCGATTTTAGGACCGCATCTCGACGTGCGATTGTTTTGCGAGGCGAGCGGTGGAGGGGGCGGCGCGCGTCGAAACGATCGAGTCGTTGCTCCATACCCCTCCGTGAATTTGTTCACGAGGTTTGAGATCGAGATGCGTTGAGTCGTCGTCCTCATTTTCTTTCTTTTTCTGATGAAGGAGAATAGAAAAAATCACACACTTTACTCATCAATCGCGCACGACCATCATGTCGATCGATTTGTGGACGACGACACGATCGTCCGATTCGTCCAAAAACGTTCCGTTGGGAGAATTGGATTTGAAACACCTTTCCGACGTCGTTCTGTTCGCCTACGCACGCGACGTCGGATTCATTTCACACCAATTGAACGGCTACGACGCCTTCATTCGTGACGAGGTGAAACGGCGATTGATGTTGGGGGAAACGCGCGCGAAACGAAGGGGACACGAATCCGAAATGGGGAACGACGATGAGGACGATGCGGACGACGAGGCGTTTTATGAAGCGATGAATCCGACCTCGAGTCTCGTTTCCCGCCAGAAACGGAAACCGAAGAAACCGAAAAAAGCGACGAACGATGGCGAGGAGGAGAAAGGGGACGAAGAGGAGGAAGAAGACGAGGACGAAGACGAAGAAGAACCGCGACGTAAAAAGCGTGGTCCGAATTTGACGGGTTTGTATCTTCGCGACGAGCCGGACGTCTATTCATATACGAAACCGCGTAAAACACGAGCGAAGCTTCGTATCGGTGGAGCGTTGGGTGGAATGACTCGACGAGACATCGCGATGATGGGAGAAACGACCACCATCACCACGAATTCTTCTTCTTCTACGTCGTCGACTTCCGCTTCATCGAGTGCGTTGGCCGTAACGAGTACCGGAGTCATCAACAATCCGGAACCCCTTCATCCAACAACGACGACGAGCGATTCTACGACGACGTCGACAAGCGACTCCGTGAAAATCGCGACGTCCGCCATTCCCCTCCGATTCTCCCCCCCGCGATGCGTCTCGAAATATCGAATCGTCCCCCCGAATACGCTACCCACCGATCCACCCATCCCGTTTACGAGACGCGAGGATTACGAATTCTCCATTCGCTTCACGCGCGTTTTGGCGACGCGTCATCCCGAAGATTTCGAGACCGAGAAACCGATACGACCGCGCGACGCGCGCGACGGGGATGCGTACCAATACGATTTGACGATTGAGGTGGACGCAATCGTTGAGGTATGGCAACACGGGGTGGTTAAACGTGCGTACGAGTTCAAGAACGGGGAAATCGCACGAATTCCCGTGATGGTCGGGAGTTCGTATTGTACTTCCAAGATGAAAACGGAAAAGAACGAGGAGGGTGGGGGTGAAGGGGAAGATCCGGACGATTTGGGGGGATACTTCATCGTGAACGGCCAACAAAAGGTCTTAATCGCCCCGGAACGACCGTTGTGTCATAAAATCCAACGAATCGTCCACGATTGGAATAGTGTAACGCGCCCGATCCCGTCGTTGGCCGCCGCCGGCTCGACCACCTCCACTTCCGCCTCGGCCTCCTCCTACTTCTCCGCGAATCCCACCACGACGGCCTCATCGTCCGTTTTAAAGGTGAAGGCGTTTTCGTATTCCGTCGTCATCCATTCCAGAACCGAAACGGGAATTCCGATTTTGACGCATTTGGGTGTGACGAACGGGAATGGTGGTGGTGGAGGGGAAAACGGAGGTGGAGGAGGAACGCACGCGATGATGTGGGTGCCCGCGACTTCCCGCCCGATTCTCGTCCCGGTCCCGGCGTTGTTGGAGGCGTGTTTCGAGACGTTTTCAGAAGACGTTCCGAATTCCGAGGATCGCGAGAGGATTCGTCGAGATTTGAAACGCGGACGCCACTATCGAAACGCCCTGAACGCCTACGAGAGCGATTGTTTGTACGATCCCATCGGGTGTGTGTATCGCGCGTGCTGCGATCCGAGCGACGCGCGCGAGAGACGCCGCCGTTCATCCAAGAAAAAGCGGGAGGAGGAGGAGGAGGAGCAGGCGAAAATGAAAATGAAAGCGAGAAAGGCGCCGAACTCGCACGAACTCGAGGCCGTTCGCGCGTTTTTGAAGAGTCGGTTTCTTTCACAGTGCGATCTCGTCGACGAGATCACGAGGAATACGGGGCGCAAATACAATCGCATCGAGCTTCTTCATCACATGATTGTTGAGTTGGAGAATCTCGCGATGAATCCGAGAGAGGAGTTCGACGATCCCATCGACATGGCGAATAAAACGTATGCGACTCCCACGATTCTCTTGTCGGAGTTGTTCGGTTCCCTCGTGAAACGCGCGACGCGAATGGCGTGTGAACTCGGGGGGAAGTACATGCAAAAACGAAACCGATTGGACGAGGCGGTCGAGAAGATGATGGGGGGATTGTTTACGGAACGCCGAGATGAGGAGACGGTGGGAGGGATGTGGCGCTCGGCCGCCACGGTCGCGGCGATGACGGCGGGATCGGAGACGACCGCGCGCCGAACCGTCAGCGCCGCCTCGAGACTCACGAAACACAACTCCGTGACGAAAGGACTCGCCTCGGCCTTCAAAACCGGGAATTGGACGAGCATGCGACGCGGCGGCGGTGGTGGTGGCGGTGAATCCTCATCCGCCGCCGCCTCTTCCGGGGTGTGTCAAATGCTGGACGAGACCAACACGTTTTCGATTCTCGCGGAGGCGAGGAAACTCGTCTCGGGGGAACACCGGGAGAGTAAAAATACCGAGAAGCGTCAATTGCACTCGAGCTTTTTCGGTTATACGTGTTCCAACGAGACCCCCGACGGGAAAAAGGTCGGACACATTCGGACGCTCGGACTCCTCGCGACGATTTCACTCGATCGCACCAGAAGCGACAACGTGAGAATCCACGAGACCCTCATGCGATTCGTTCACGCCAAATCCTATGTGGAGATGCTTGCGGCGGCGGCGGAATCCACGACGAAAACGACGACGACGAACGGACCGTCGTATACCCCACCCTCTTCCCAAACCGTGACGGCGATTCTGTTGAACGGCTTCGTCATCGGGGCGGTGGAAAACGATCGAATGGAAACGTTCCGAATGACCCTCGTGGATATGCGCCGACGCGGTGAATTGTCGTTCGACGTCAGTTTCGCGCGTCGAAAACGGCGCATGGAAATTCGTACCGACGCGGGTCGAGTCGTTCGACCGTTTTACGTCGTCTCGTACCACGAAAACGGGAAACGAACCCCGACAATCCCGCACGTCGAGACGAACGAGTTGATGGAGGGTAAACACTTGACGTTTCCCGAACTCGTGCGACGCGGGGTGGTGGAATACATGGACGCCGCCGAATCGGAACTCGCACAAATCGTCCTGGAACACTCCGAGATGGATCCCTCCGTCGTCTATACGCATTGTGAAATCCACCCCGCGACTCAAATGGGGGTATCGGTCGCGTGCATCCCGTATTCCGAGTGTAACCCCTCCCCTCGAAACACATACTATGCGGGGATGTGCAAACAAGCGATCGGGGCGATGCGCGCGAATCATCACACGCGTTTCACGACCAAGACGATGGTCTTGTCGAGTCCCCAAAAACCGATCGTCTCGACGCAATTCTCCCAGCTTCTCGGGAATTTCAAACCGAACGTCGATGGAGTCGTCGACCTTCCGAGGTACCTCCACCCACGCGACGTAAACGTCGATTCCATGAAACTGGTCGATACGCCGTACGGAACGCGCGTGAGGGGCGGAAGAGTCGTGGAGAAGCGCGAGACCGGGCTGGACAAGTACCCGATCGGGGCGAACGTCTACATGTTGGTGGGGAATTTCAAGAATTTCAACCAGGAAGATTCGTTGGCGGTGTGTCGCGATTCGATCGATCGCGGGTTGTTTCGCCACGTCGCCTACGTCACCTACGAGTGTGAGTTCGACGATACGCACATGTATCATTCCGACGTGTGGAATGCCGAGTCGAGACGATACGATTCGCGGTGCGAGACGCGCATCACCCCCGCTCGTTTCGCGGGGTTCTTTTACAATCCCCAAACGAACGTGGGCGGTTTGGGCGGGATCGGCAGTGGGGGGGTCATCACGAATTTCCCCGACGACGCTCAAGAGATTCGCGGGGGGGACGTCATCGTCCCGCGATTCGAGTTCAACGAGGATACCACGACGGTATTGGACGTTTCTCTGTGTCTCCCCTCGCGCGAACCGACCGCACGCGTCGACGGGGTGCGCGTGTTCCAAAGTCGCAAAACCGGGAAACGCGTCGTGCAAGTTCGTTTGCGAACGCAACACATCCCGGAGATCGGGGACAAGTTCACCTCGCGATATTCCCAAAAGGGGGTGGCCTCGATTCAGTATCCACAGCAAGATTTACCCTTCTCGGCGAGCGAGGGGGTGACGCCCGACATGGTGGTGAATCCGAACGCGATCCCCTCGCGCATGACGATTGGACACTTGCGCGATATGTTGGAGGGGAAATACGGTGCGATCGCGGGATTCGATTGGCGCGACGCGACGGCGTTCCAAAACTCCTTCATCCGTTTCAACGACGAGGAGGAAGAGGAGGATACGACGATGTCGATGTCGGCGATCGAGCGCGTCATTGAAGGGTTCGAGAAGGCGATTCGAAACTCGGGAACGGCTTCACAAAAACAAATTCTTCATCGATGGGACGGGATGGAACGGTTTTATCATCCCCATACCGGCCTCCTCATCGAGAACACGATGTTTGCGGGGTTGTGCTATTACACGCGTCTGAAACACTTGGCGGCGCCGAAATGTTACGCGCGCGCGACGGGGCCGGTCGACCATCTCACGCGACAACCGAAACATGGGAGAAGGTACCAAGGGGGAATCCGATTCGGGGAGATGGAGCGGGATTGTCTCGTCGCCCACGGCGCCCCGCGCAATCTTCAAGATCGAACGGTGGTGTGTTCGGATCCGTATACGATCTGGATGTGCGCGCGGTGCGGAAGCCAACCCACGGAGTTCACGAACGGCGTCCCGCGATGCGGAGCGTGTTTGCGTCATCGTCGAATTGCCGTGGCGCCGACGACGACGACGAAACGTCGACCGATACGAAACTCGACGTTTTCCGAATCGGAGGCGGAAACGGCCGCGAAATCGATCGAGGCGTTTTTAGAAGCTGAAGAGGGGGAGGAGAAGAAGGAGGTGAAGGATGCAGCAGCGCCGATCGAATCCGATAAAATGGTATCGATTCGGTTGAGATTCGCGGCGAAATTGACGTTTCACGAGTTGATTGCGATGGGATTGGACGTTCGTCTCTTCGTCGATCCGGCCGACGCCGCGATCGGAATGCTCGAGCCCGAGAATCGCAAAAAGGCGAATTTCGATCCGAAACATCCGCGAAGGAGAAAACAATACCGCGGGGCAAAAGCACCGAAGGCGCCCAAGACCCCAAAGCCCCCGAAGACCCCGAAGACGTCGAAGACGACGAAACCCCCAAAGACGCAGAAGACGCCGAAGACGCTCAAAAAACAAAATCCGAAACGGGTGAAAAAGATCGTCGTCACCGTCAAAACGGTGAAGAACTCGAAAAAGCGCGTCAAATCCAATCCTGAGACTTCAAAGAAGATGAAAAAGAAGAAGAAGAAGGAGGAGACTCCGAAAGTCGAGAAACCCGCCGAGGTCACAAAAAAAATCGTGACGCGAAGCGTCTTGAGAAAACGATGAGAGCAAAGCGCGCATATGGAAAATACCGTGTGATCGATCCGCGTGTGAAACGGTAATGCGCGACACTGATTACGTTTTATGAATCTCGACGGTCACACGAAATTAAAAAAAAAATAAATTTGTTCGACACCATGTCGAGCTACGTCATCAGTCAAGCCAATGTGCTGAACGATTTCCAAGGTGTCATCGCGACGTTTTCGTTCGCGCTGATTACCCTTATCGCCTTCGTGGTTGCGATATTTGAATCCGTACAAGTATGGTGTTTCCGACCGAAAACCCAAGGGGAGCGCAAGTCCCCTTGGATGTTTGTCACGAGTTTGTTTTTGTGGGCAGTCACTTTGGTGTTGTTTCTCGTCTCGGCCACTGCACCAGACGGCGGTGGAAGACCGTTCATGCCCGGGGTTCCCGTCAATCCTTTCAATCCAAACTACAACAGCACCGTGATCCCGGACGATGCGTACAAGCTTCAGTGCGCGAGCATCTCACTCATTCTCATCGACGCTCTCTGGATTCTCATCATCATTCTCGCGACGAATCGCCCTTGGTTGATCTGCTGCGGCGCGAATCTGGGTCAAGTCCCCGGTGCTAGTTATATCGCGAGCGATATTTACGGCTATGCTCAACGCAATGCGCATCGTTTCGCGACTCGGAAGGCGCGTGCGAGTGATATGGGTACCACCGACCAATTCGCTTTCACACCATTTGGGGAACGCCGCGGTTACAATCGAGATCGGTCGCTTGGTGGATAATCGAGTACGAGTATGAGAAATGTTTCATGTTGGACGAGTTTAACGTTCGAGCCGCGCTTTTTCTTTTTCTTTTCTTTCATTCATTCTTTTCTTTCCTTCTTACCCTAAACAGTTTTTTCTTAATCTCACACACAATTTCATCACGAATCGACCGATCGACTTCATCACACTTTCTTCAATCACACTCGTTCACGCTCAATGGACTCAGCGTCGTCTCGACGGACTTCACTTGACGCTCGAAGCCGTTCGTGGAGAAACAACCCTCGCGACGACTCCGCCGAGTCGGAAAACGACGCCGACACCAATCACCACCGTCCACGACGACGAAAGAGCGAGACCGAGAAGAAGGATAAGGAAAAAGAAAAAAATCCATTTGAACACTACAATCGTCATTTAAAAAAACGACTCGATCGCATGAACGCCGCCGATAAGACGAAATCGACGAGGTCGACGACTCGAATCGAAACCGTATTGATGCGCGACGAGGAGTGGCGCGCGGCCTTTGAAAAGGTCGAATCCAAGGTCAGCGAGGCTCTCGCGCGAAACGTCTACATCACCACCGCGAAGGAGCGGGAGGAGATTGCACGGCGCGTTCGCGCAAACATCATGCGAACGAAATGGTCGGAGTGTTTTTTGAAGGACGCCTCCAACCGCGTGTTGCTTTCGATTTGAGGGGAAATAAAAATCACAAACACTCCGTTGAAGCGTCCCAACATTCCGCCCCACTTTTTTGACAACTGTTTTCACCGAAATGAGCGAGATGAGCGAGATGAACGGAATCGAGGAGAGCGTGAACGAGCCCGTACGCAGAAAGCGGCCCCTGGACAAGTTCAAATCGCTCGTGTGTGACGACGATGACGAAGAGGGCGTCTCGAAACGACGAGCGATCACGACGGAACCGCGCATGGCCGACGGGACGCGATACGATCCGCCCGATTCGCGTCATCTCGCGCGCCTTCATCCCCTTTCATTCGATTCGGAAGTCGCCTACCAAGACGAACGACACCGTTATGCGGTGTGGAAGGGCCGCGAATGGGCGACCGAAAACGTCGTCTCCACCACCGGGCTTTTAAAAGCGGCCTTCCCCGATAAGGGCGATGAGACATTTAGACAAATGGCGTACGGGAAAACCACCGGGTTACTCAATCGTCTCAACAAATTCAATCCGAAATTCACCCAAACCTTCTTCAACACAGAGGCCGGAATCGCGCGATTGAAACATCGAAACGCGTTGGTTCGCGAAGCGATTACCAATCCCGCCGACGAGTTTTACCCACACCGTTCGCTTCTCATCCACCTGTTACCGAGTTTCCAAGAATCCGAGACCGACTACTACGACGAGCTCGCACTCTACTTCTTGAAACTCGACATCATCCGATGGGATCCCACGAACGGTCGATACGTTTATCCCACCTCCCAAATCGTCTACGTTCCGCACATCTTGTCGGTTTGGAAAACCACCGGAGACGACGGGACCAAGATGCACGCCGCGATCGAGTGGTACTTGAATCGCGAGAACCCTTACGAGGTTCGCACGGAACACCCCGACGAAGGAATCGATCTCGAGTTGAGAGACGACATGGTTCGTTTCCGGGATTGGTTTCACCGACCCGAGACGCGCGAGCTTTACGGCATCCCGTACCGAACCGAACTCAATCTCCACTACGCCCCGCTCAACATCGCCGGTCAAGCGGATGCGATTTTCTACCACCCCGAGCGAGACGAGTTCTCCGTCCTCGATTGGAAACGGTGTCGAAACGTCGAACAGTGTTATGACGACTTCGGATTGCGATACATCCAAATGGGCGAGAACGAGTACGAAATCGTCGAGTCCGTCTTCGATCCGAGATGGAGATTCGCGCACGAGTTCGGAAACTCCGCCTTGGAAAAGTACCTGTGTCAAGTTGGGTGCTACGCTTTCAAGTTCGAGAAACTCACGGGGAAAATCGTCACGAAGAAAGTCCTCATCGTCATCGAGCCGAGAATGTGCGAGGTGAAGACGTTTGAAGTCGTCGATCGAAACGAGAACGACGCGAAAGTCTGTGCGATCCTGAACGCCCGTGAACGGTCGCTGTTTCGCGCGCCGAGATGATTTTTTGAATGATTGTTTAGCTACGAAAAATTCTGTTCCTTTCTCGATTCGCGTCTTGAATTTATATCGAGGTCTGATGTAAAACCGTTCGAAGGTCGATCGAAGTCGAGCTTATATCAAGGTCGGAAGTCAAACCTCTTCAGGGATGACTATCCATATGGC
>CAZGJZ010000011.1:0-142061 GCA_964525935.1 uncultured Opitutaceae bacterium
TAGGGGACAAGCACACTTTATTTTTCGCTGCGCTTCGCACGCAGCTATAATGTCTGGGCAAAAAGATGAATACTCCGCCTAAAATCTCATTCGCGTGCCCCATTCCTTGGGCGGAGATGAAGGGGGCTGATACTTCCCGGTATTGCGAGGCCTGCGGGCACACCATCCACAATCTTTCGGCGCTCACGCCTGAGCAGCGCGCGGCTATCCTGAAGCGCGCCAAGACCGAAACGATTTGTGGCTCCTATTTCGTCCGTCTTTCCGGCGAGCTAGTTACCCCGGAGTCGGCGTTGTCTCTGCGTGAGGTTCGTGGGATTCGCCAGGTCGGCATCGCCGCACTCTCCGCCAGCGCGCTTGCGCTGGCTGCGGGCTGCGTATCCCACCCACCCGAGAAGAAGACCGAACCATCGCCGCAGGCACCAGAACATCGTGGAGCAGCAGCGAAGCCGGAAGAGAAAGAAGAGATCATCCAGCTTGTCGGCTTTATCATTACCGAAGATGAGGCGAAAGAGGCCGCGAAGCCCGAGCAAAAGAAATGAAGAGGCCCAACCAGCCGGCACAGACAACTCCGGGGCTGACCTTTAACTTTCGGCAAAAGATGAAATTCGCCGCGATTCTCGCATTGTTGATTTCAGTATGCGCCCGCGCGGACAGCTTTGTTGCCGTGGTCAGCGAAGACGTGTTCGATGCGATTCCAGGTGTTCCGATGACTGAAAGAGTGCAGAAAAAGGTCGTCACTAGTTCGTTTCTCGTAAGAGACGCTGAGCACGCGAAGGAGCATTCTGGTGCAGTCGGAAAGCGTTTACCGACGACCATCCGATATGAAGTGCGCGATGGGAGGCTTTGGGACGGCGGCAGGGACTTATGCGCCGCCCGTATTATTCTCGCACAGGCGGCGCTACGCTCGGGGGACGTGCTGATTGTTCTGCGGATGCAGAATCAGTTTTCGTCGCCCCTTAAGATTATCCGAGCCGTCGCTGGGCATCCCATCCAAATCTGGGATCTCTTGCTGATCCAAGTGCAAGAAGGTCGTGTCGTTCGCTCGGAAAAGATACTTGAGAAGCAGGAGGCATTGAGGCTCCGTGGGGAGCTTTTCGAAGAGCCGAACAAGCGCACTACAGCACAACGCGCTTCGCGCGTGGCTGACCACTGAACGTTCGGCCGAACATTCTCTCCGTGCGTTCTCCAGAAGAAATCGCCGCCGCCCAAAAGGTCACCGTTGTCCGCCTGATTGGCGTTGAACAGCCGCGTGTTCGTTATGGTGAAGAGAACGAAGATTGGGGAGCTGATCGTAAGCCGTGTCACGATTGCGGCGTCTCGAAGGGTCAGCTTCATGTCCCAGGATGTGACGCCGAGAGATGCCCGGTGTGCGGAGGACAAGTGATCTATTGCGAATGCGAAGAAGAGAATAGTTTCAGGTTTGAAGTGCTACCGTGAACCGGTCGCAGCGTCTACGCTAGGTTCACCCTATCGTTAAGGGGTGATCTTGAGAGCCTAGTCCTTCGCTCTGGCGGTCTCACCGGCTTCCATGGCGGGCCGTCGCTCTCCCGCCGAACCGGCCCATCCCGACACCGCGCTTGCGGCAGCGCCGGAATCACCCTTACTTGCGCCTTTCATGGCCACTACTGTCTTCACCATCGCCAACCAGAAGGGCGGCGTCGGCAAAACTACGACCGCCGTCAATCTCGCTGCCGCCCTCGCCGAGAAGAAGATTCACACCCTCCTGATCGACCTCGACCCGCAGGCCAATGCCACCAGCGCCATTGGCATCGAAAAGCAGGAAGGCCGGAGCCTCTATGGCCCGCTGCGCGGCGAAGGCACCGCGTTGGAAATGGTCACGCCCACCAGCATCGAGCATCTCGCCCTCATCCCCTCCGAGGAAGACCTCGCTGCGGCCGAGATCGAGCTCTCGCAGATGGAAAACTACCTCATGAAGCTGCGCACGGTGCTGCAGCCCATCCGCGACTCCGGCGGCTATCGCGCCATCATCATCGATTGTCCCCCTGCCCTCGGCATGCTTTCGATGAACAGCCTCGCCGCCGCCGACTACCTGCTCATCACGCTGCAGTGCGAATACATGGCGCTCGAGGGCCTCGGCCAGATTCTCCGCAACGTCGACCGCCTCAAGACCGCCGGCGTTAACTCCGCTCTCGAACTCGGCGGCGTGGTCATGACGATGTTCGACGTCCGCACCAATCTCTCCCGCCAGGTCGTCGACGAGGTGAAAAAGCACCTGCCCGATAAGATTTTCTCCTCGGTCATCCCGCGCACGATCCGGCTCAGCGAGGCCCCGAGCTTCGGCAAGACCATCTTCGCCTACGACCCGCTCAGCCCCGGCTCCACGGCCTACCGCAATCTCGCCAAGGAAATCACCGAACGCTTCAACCTGGCCGCCAAGTAACCGGAAGCGATGCTGACCGCCTTCCACAAATACCGTCAGGCCTTTCTCACCGGGCTGCAGAGCAATATCGTTTACCGGTTCAACTTCGCCGTGCGCGGCTTCTTCTCGCTGTTCCATCTCGCCGCGGTGGTCATCCTCTGGAGCGCCGCCTCGCTCGGCAGCAACGGTAGCCTCGGTGGATTTTCCCTGGCTCAGACGATTACCTACTTCGTCACGCTGCTGATCCTCCAGTTCTTCATCAGCGCGTTCAACGAGGATTACCAGATCAGCGAGGAAATCCGCAACGGCCTCATCAACCAGTTTCTCCTCAAGCCGATCAATTATTTCGCCTACCGGTTTAGTATTTTCGTCGCCGCGCGTCTGGTGTCGGGCTTGGTCGTCATCATCCCGCTGCTGGTCGCCTTCCCTTTCCTCAAAGAGTATCTCGCCTTCCCTTCCGACTACCACGTCCTGCTCTACGGCCTGCCCGCCATGGCGATGTCCGCGATGATTCAGTTCTGTATCGCTTACTGTTTCGGGCTGCTCTCGTTCTGGTTTTTGGAAATCCAAGGCTTCGTCATTCTTTCGATGGCGCTCGAAACCCTCCTCGGTGGCCAGATGTTCCCCTTGGATCTGCTTCCGGAGTGGGCCTACTCCATCGCCCGCTGCCTGCCGTTTTACTATCAAATGTATTTCCCGGCGGCGATTTTCACCGGCCGCATCACCGACCCGTCCGTCATCGGCCAAGGCTACGTGATTCAAGCCGCCTGGGTTATCGCCCTCCTGCTCGTCAACCAGTTGCTCTGGACCCGCGGCCTGCGCCGCCACACCGCCGTCGGCGGCTGACGCCATGACCCGCTACGCCCAAATCTGGCTCGCCAGCGCCCGCTACTCGATCACGCGCACGCTGATGTTTCGCGGCGATTTCTTTATCTGGTCGCTCGTGGAGCTGTTCTGGATGACGGTGAACCTCGCGACCATCTCCATCATCTACGAGCACACCCACGCCATCGCCGGCTGGACGAAATACCAGATGGTCCTGCTCGTCGGCACCTCGATGCTCATCCAGCGATTCCTGATGGGATTTTTCTGGAGCAGCATTTTCGAAATGGGCCGCAACATCCGCTCGGGCAATTTCGACTTTTACATCGCGCAGCCCGGCAACGTCATGTTCATGGCCACGACGCGCAAGCTCGACCCCGACAGCCTGCTCAACTCCCTCGTCGCCGCCGCGGTCGTTATCTTCGCCGCGCACAAGCTAAACCTCGACCCGTCCTTCGCCCAAGTGGCGTGCTACTGCCTCATGGTCGTTTGCGGCGTGATCATCCACTACAGCATCCTCGTGCTCTCCATCTCACTCGCCTTCTGGCTCACGAGCGCGCAGGGCATCGAGGGAATTTATTTCACCCTCACCGAGTTTTCGCGCCTCCCGCGCGCCGCCTTCACCGCCCTCGCCACGCAAATGCTCTTCGTCTGGCTGCTCCCGGTGGTGATCATCACCAACATCCCGGCGCAAACCCTGCTCCACGGCATCACGCCGCTCAACGTCCTCTGGTTGCTCGCCACCGCCGCCTTCTGGTTCGTCCTTGCCGTAGTCGTCTTTAACCGCGGCCTGCGCCGCTACTCCAGCGCGAGTTCATGAGCACCGCCCTTCAGTCCCTCCAGGCTCGCATCGGCTACACCTTCCGTCAGCCCGCACGGTTGCTTGAGTCCGTTACACACCCGTCATTCCTGCCGGAACATCCCGACGTCACCGCGAGCAATCAGCGACTGGAGTTTTTTGGCGACGCCGTGCTCCTGCTCGTGCTGACCGAGGAGCTTTACCAACTCTACCCCGACGAACGCGAGGGCCAGCTCAGCCGCCGCCGCGCCGCTCTTTCCAAGGGCCAGTTCCTCAGCGCGCTCGCCCTTGAGATCGGCCTCGACGCCTGCCTGCGCCTCAGCACGAGCGAGGAAGCCGCCGGCGGCCGCACCCGCGCCGCCGCGCTCGAGGATGCGTTCGAGGCCCTCGTCGGCGCCATCTACCTCGACAGCGATCTGCCCACCACGCGTCGCATCGTGCTCGGTCTCTACGGTGCCCTCCCTGCCCGCCTCGTCGGTCTGGAGGACATCGAAAATCCCAAGGGACGTCTCCAGGAGCTCGTGCAACCCATCCACGGCAACACCGCCCTGCGCTACGAGGTCACGCAAACTTCCGGCGAGGCGCACCAGCGCGAATACGAGGTCACCGCCTATTTGCTCGATCGTCCGCTCGGCACCGGGACCGGCTCTTCCAAGAAAGTCGCCGAGGAAAACGCCGCGCGCGCCGCGCTCAAGAACCTGTAAGGCCGTCGCCTGTCGACGCCCGTTGCCATGTCTTCGCCCCTGCGCACCAAGCTCACCGGCATCTGTCCGTCCGCGCGCGGCACCGTCCTCGCCGAACTGGCCCGCACCCAACCCGCCCCGGTCTGGCTCGTTGTCGCCGAAGACCTCAAGGCCGCCGAGCACCTCGCCGAGGACCTCCTCTTCGCTCATCATGCGTCCGGCGATCCGCGGCCGCAGCCCGTGCTCGTCTTTCCCGAATCGATGCCCGACAGCCGCGACATGCGCGAGGCCTTCGCCGCATCCAGCGACCGCCTCACCGCCCTGAGCCGGCTCCGCGCCACCCGCCGCACGACCGCGCCCGCGGAGTCGCTCATCATCGTCACCACGCCTGCCGCCCTCCTGCAACCGGTGCCCGCCCTCGAGGAATTCGCCACCAACGAGCTGACGCTCACCCGCGGCCAGAAACAGTCCTTCACCGGCCTCCTCGAACAGCTCCAGAAACTCGACTACGATTCCGAAGCCGTCTGCGAAGCGCCCGGCCACTACGCCATCCGCGGCGGCATCATCGACGTCTATCCCGTCACCGCAAATCATCCCTACCGTCTCGATTTCTTCGGCGACGAGTTGGAGGAAATCCGCGGCTTCGATCCCGTCACACAGCGCTCAGCCGAACCGGTTGAGTCCATAACGCTCTCCGCCTCGCCGCGCCTCAAGCTCGCCAGCTCGACCACGGGTCTGGCCGACTACCTCTCGCCGCATACACATCTCGTCTTCATCGAACCCGCCGCGCTTGAGGAAGAATTCAGCGCCTTCGCCCGCGACGGCACCGATGCGCTCACCCCGCTCCTCACCAAGTGCGCCGCCCGCTTCGGCCTCAGCGATCTCGACGAGGCCAGCGCGCTCTTTGACGGCGCCGAACAGGAACAGACTTGGGATACCGAGAGCCTCACCCACCACCGCACCTACCCCGAAGATTCGCTCGTCGCGCAGGAGCGACTCCAAGTCGAAGAGGAAGCGCGCGGTAAATTCCTCAGCCAAGTCGCCACCTGGCGCAAAGAAGGCTACGGCATCGTCTTCGTTTCCTCCAAGGAGGGTGAACAGCAGCGCACCGAGGAGATCCTCGCCGAAGCGCCCGCCCTCAAAGGCACCAAACCGCGCTTCCTGCGTGGCACGCTCAACGAGGGTTTCCGTATCACCTTCCGCGAAGGCGCCCGCCTCGGTTGGACCGCCGGCCCCGGACCCAAGGGTCTCGTCCTCGTCACCGAAACCGAGGTCTTCGGGCGCCAGCGTCAGCGCCGTCCGTCGCTCAACCCACGCGCCGTCGCCACTCGCGCGCAGATCGACCAGCTCCTCGATTTCTCCGAACTCGTCGAAGGCGATTTCGTCGTTCACCTCCAACACGGCATCGCGCTCTACCGCGGCCTCACCAAACTCGACACCGCCCAAGGCCTGCGTGAGGTCATCTCCCTCGAGTTCGACGATCACGTCACGCTCCACGTTCCGCTCCAGGAGTCGCATCTCATCAGCCGCTATGTCGGCCTCAGTAAAACCAAGCCACAGCTCGGCCGCATCGGCTCCGGTCGTTGGGAAAAAGCCCGTCAGGCCGCCGAGCGCGCGACCATCGATCTCGCCGCCGAACTCCTCCGCATCCACGCCGCCCGCGAAGCGCAGCCCGGCCACGCTTTTCCACCCGATACGACGTGGCAAAAAGAGTTCGAGGCGTCTTTCCCTTACACCGAAACGCGCGACCAACTCCGCGCCATCACCGAGTCCAAGGCCGACATGGAGAAAACGCGCCCCATGGACCGGCTCATCTGCGGTGACGTCGGCTTCGGCAAGACCGAGGTCGCCATCCGCGCTGCATTCAAGGCCGTGCAGGGCGGACGCCAGGTCGCCGTGTTGGTGCCGACGACGGTCCTCGCGCAACAGCACCTCAATACGTTTCGCGAGCGCATGGCCGGCTACCCCATCGCCATCGAGATGGTCAGCCGTTTTCGCACGCGGCAGGAACAGAAGAAAATCCTCACCGCCGCGACTGCCGGCCAGGTTGACATCCTCATCGGCACGCACCGCGTGTTGCAGAGCGACGTCGTGTTCCGCGATCTCGGTCTCGTCATCATCGACGAGGAGCAGCGCTTCGGCGTGAAGCACAAGGAGCGCTTCAAGGCCATGCGCGCCACCGTCGACGTGCTCTCAATGAGCGCCACCCCCATCCCGCGCACGCTCTACATGGCCCTCACCGGCGCGCGCGACCTCAGCGTCATCGAGACCGCGCCCACCAACCGCCACCCGATCCAGACCATCGTCAAAACCTACGAGGAGAAAGTGGTCGTCGACGCCATCCGCCACGAGATCCGCCGCGGCGGTCAGGTTTTCTACCTGCACAATCGCGTCATGACGATCGACCTGGTTGCCGCCCGTCTCCGCGAGTTGCTGCCCGATCTCACCGTCGGCGTCGGCCACGGCCAGATGGATGCCGACGAACTCGAGCACACGATGACTGATTTCGTCGCCGGGAAATACCAAGTGCTCGTTTGCACGACCATCATCGAGAGCGGCCTCGATATCCCCAACTGCAACACGATCATCATCGAGGGCGCCGACCGCTTCGGTCTCTCGCAACTTTACCAGCTCCGCGGTCGCGTCGGCCGGTTCAAGCATCAGGCCTACGCCTACCTCCTGCTCCACCGCCACACGCGCCTGTTGGAGATCGCCCGCCAGCGCCTCACCGCCATGCGCCAGCACAACCAGCTCGGCGCCGGTTTCCGCATCGCGATGCGTGACCTTGAACTCCGCGGCGCCGGCAATCTCCTCGGCGCCGAGCAAAGCGGCCACATCGTCGGCGTCGGCTTCGAACTCTACTGCCAGCTCCTCCGCCAGTCCGTCGCCCGCCTGAAAGGCGAGAAACAGGCCTCCGCCATCCGCGCCAACGTCAAACTCGACTTTGTCTTCATCGGCGAAGGCGCTGCCGGCGACACCACCCGCCGCCGCTACGAAGATAGCTACACCGTCCTCAAGGCCCAGGAAGACGCCGCCATCACGGAAGTCCCTCGTATCCAAGCTCGTATCCCTTCCGACTACATCGCCGAAACGCGCCTACGCATCGACTTTTACCGCCGCCTGGCCCTCGCCGGCGAGCCCGCCAAGCTCAAGGAAATCGAGACCGAACTCCGCGATCGTTTCGGCAAATTCGGCGAGGAAGTTAAGGCATTGTTCCTCGTGACCGAAATCCGCGTTCGGGCGGAACAAAAAGGCATCGTTTCCGTCGAAACCGAGCTGAGCAGGCTCAAGTGTCTGCGCAACAGCGGCCGCCGCGATGATTGGGTGCAAGTCGGCACCCGGTTTCCAAGGTTGACCGCCCCCAAGCCCCTTCTACGTTTACGGGAAATTATCTCTTTTCTGAACAATCTGCCCAACCCATGACGCTCAGTCGCTGCGTAACCCTCGCCCTCCTCCTCGCCGCCTGCGGTGCCCGGGCCTTCGCCCAATCCGCGCCGGCGGCCAACGACGGATTGAACATGCGCTTTGCCAACGGCATTGCCGCCATCGCCGAGGACAAGGTCATCACGGTGGACGACATCCGCCGCGAAATCTCGCCGCTCATCCAGCAGATCCAGCGCGAGGCCCGCAACGAGCGCGAATTCAACCAGAAGATCGAGGAGCTCCAGGACGACGTCATCCAGAATCTCATCGACCGCGTTCTCATCGTGAAGGAATTCCGCAAGGACGAGAAGAAGCGCATCCCCGAAGGTTTCATCGACAGTCACATCGCCGACATCCAGGCCGAGCAGTTCGACAACGACCGCTCCAAGTTCCTCGCCTACCTCCGCTCCCGCGGCACCACGCTTCGGGAATACCGCCGCGAAGTCGAAGAAGAGATCATCTACGGCTACATGCGCCAGCAACAGCGCAAGTCTTACACCATCGTCAGCCCGGTGCGCATGGAGACCTTTTACAACGAGAACAAGGACCGCTTCTACCAGGAAGACGGCGTGCACCTGCGCCTCATCCAGTTTAACCGCAAAAATGGCGAGACCGACGAAGAACTCCGCGCCAAGGCGCACGAGGTCATTGGCCGCTTCCAGCATGGTGAAAAGTTCGAAGACCTCGCCAAGGAATACAGCCAGGACTCCCGTCGCAGCAAAGGCGGCGACTGGGGCTGGATGAAACGCTCCGACCTCAAGAAGGAGTTCAGCGAACCTGTTTTTGCCCTGAAGAAGGGTGAGATCACCGACACGATCATGCTGCCCGACGGCGCCTTCCTGCTCTTCGCGGAAGACCGCAAATACGCCGGCATCCAGCCGATCGACGAAGTGCGCGAGACCATTGAGCGCATGCTCATCCAGCAGATGACCAACGTCAGTCAGGAACGCTGGCTCGAGCGTCTCCGCCGCAACGGCTACGTGAAGCACTTCTAAGCCGGAAATCTTCCGGTCTGAAAATTGTAAGGCGGGGTTTCCAAACCCCGCCTTTTTCGTGCCCGCTACCGTCGAGATGGCGGGGATCGGAATCCCCGCCCTACAACCAAAACCACTTACTTCTTCTTGGCGGCGATCTTCTCCGGCGGATTCTTCGCGTTCGGGCAGGAGTCGATCCACGTGCCCTGCGGACGCGCCCACTCGGCGGCGTTGGCGATCACACGCCGGATATTCTTGTCGTGATAGGTCGGGTAGGTCTCGTGCCCCGGGCGAAAGTAGAAAATCTTCCCATTGCCGCGCGTCCAGCAGCAGCCGCTGCGGAAGACCTCGCCGCCTTCGAACCAGGAAATGAACACCTGCTCATCCGGCGACGGAATGGCGAAGGGTTCGCCATACATTTCCTCCTGCGGCAGCTCGAAATACTTGTCGATCCCGCGGGCGATCGGATGACCCGGGTTACACACCCAAAGGCGCTCCTTTTCGTCAGCTTCGCGCCACGTCAGCGAGCAAGTCGTGCCCAGCAGGCGCCGGAAAATCTTCGCGTAGTGCCCGGAGTGCAACACGATCAAGCCCATACCTTCGAGCACGCGCTTCTGCACGCGGTCCACAATGCGGTCCTCGACCTTGTCGTGTGCCATGTGGCCCCACCAGGTCAGCACATCCGTCTGCGCCAGCCGCTCCTCGGTCAGGCCGTGATCAGCCTCCTGCAGCGTCGCCGTCGTCACCACCGCACCCGGCAAATACTCGCGCACGCCTTCCGCGATGGTCGTGTGCATGCCCTTGGGATAAATCCCGGCAACCACGGGGTTTTTGTGCTCGTGGGTGTTTTCGCCCCACACGGTGACTCGAAGAGGATTCATGGATTTAAGCGCGAAGAGGGTTTGCACGTTTGCCCAATTTCAGCCAGAAACAAATCACCCAATGACAGAGTCGGACTCGCCCCCAGAGAACCGTCTGCTTGCCACCGCCGTCGCCGAACGCCCCCAGGAGCGCATGGAGCGCGACGGCGTGCGCGTGCTCTCCGACACCGAGGTGCTGGCCATGCTGCTGCGCAATGGCACCCGCGGCATGGACGTGCTCACCCTCTCAACGCGCCTGATCCAGGAAGCCGGTTCGCTGGCCGGCATGATCGGCTGGGAAGAACGTGACTTTCGTCGCCTCAAAGGCATCGGCCACGTCAAAGCCCTCCAACTCGTCGCCGTCATGGACGTCGTCCGCCGCGTCCTCCTCCAGCAGCAGGCCGAGTCGCCCCTGCTCAACCGCCCCGAACTCATCCTGAATTACCTCTTCCCTCTCGCCTCGGGTCTGGCCGTGGAAAAATTCTGGGTGCTCAGCCTCAACCGCCGCAACCGCCTCATCAAATGCCGCGAGGTCTCCTCCGGCTCAGCGACGATGACCGTCGCCCACCCGCGCGAGGTTTTCCGCGAAGCCCTCGGCGCCGCCGCCACCGGCGTGGTCTGCGCCCATAACCATCCCTCCGGCGACCCCAGCCCGAGCGCACAGGACATCCAGATCACCCGCCAGCTCCGCGATGCCGCCCGGACCGTGGATATCGAATTGGTGGACCATGTGATCATCGGCCGACCCGGCGCCGACCCTGCCGGCCGCGGCTACTACAGCTTTCGCGAAGCCGGCGTGATTTGAGGCATCTGGACACCAAAATGCCGCTTTCCTTGCGGAGAGCGGCATTGGTTTGGCCTTTTAAGGCTTTAAAAGTGGTGGTGGAGGCCGGATTCGAACCAGCGAACGTTAAAAACGAACAGATTTACAGTCTGCGCCCTTTAGCCACTTGGATACTCCACCAAAAAACGGAACGCGCAAACTCGCGAGTCAGGGGACCAAGTTCAAGGTTTTTTTAAGCACAAACTTGCCTCCCGGATGGGGCGGCTTTGTCTCATCCCAGCGCGAGCACGCCACCCGTGAACGACTTGGTCGAACATCCCTTCAGCAACGCCGTCCTGCCCCACTTGCTGACCGTCGTCGGCTTCCTGCTGGCGATCTTCGCCATCGCCCGGCTCATGAGCGAGCGCAAGCAGCCGGGCAACACCTTCGCCTGGCTGTTCGCCATCGCCTTCATCCCCTACGTCGGCGTCCCGCTCTACCTGATCTTCGGCGGTCGCAAGCTTCGCAAACTCGCCGAACGCAAGGCGCGGCTCTGTCCCATTAGCCCCCGCCCCGTCAGCGTTCCGGAAAACGCCGGCTTCGCCTCCCGCGTCTTCACCCGCGATGGCGCCAGCCCGCCCATTGGCGGCAACCGCGTGCGCTTTCTCACCAACGGCGAGGACGCCTTCGCCGCGCTCGATCAAGGCATCCGCGAGGCCAAGGAAAGCATTCATATCATGACCTTCATCCTGAGCGACGACGCCGTCGGCCGGCATGTCGTGAAACGCCTCGCCCAGCGCGCCCGCGAAGGCATCAAGGTCCGCCTGCTGCTCGACGCGCTCGGGTGCTTCCGCACCAGCGGGCGTTTTTGCGACCCCATCCGCCAGGCCGGTGGCGAAGTCGTGAAATTCATGCCGGTGATTCCGCTGCAATCCCGCGGCTCCGCCAACCTCCGCAACCACCGCAAGATCGCGATCATCGATCACCGCTACGCCGCCGTCGGCGGGCGCAATCTCGCCATCGAATACATGGGTCCCACCCCGACCCGTCAGCGTTGGCGCGACCTCGGCGCAGTCATCGAGGGTCCCGCCGTGCGCCAGTTGGAGGATGTTTTCCTCGCCGACTGGGCCTTTGCCAGCGGCCAGCCCATCAGCAAATTTCGGCAGGAAACTCCCGACACCTGGCCTGCACCCGCCGGTCAGGCCAGCCTGCAAGTCGTGGCCAGCGGACCGGATGTCGCCGGCGATCCGCTCTACGAAGGCATTCTCTCCCTCGTGCAGCAGGCCCAGCGCAGCGTGTGGATCGTCACGCCCTACTTCATCCCCGACGAGGTGTTGCAACGCTCCCTCATGGTGCAGGCCCGTGCCGGGCTCGACGTGCGGATCGTCGTGCCCGCCCGTTCCAACCACCGCATCACCGACCTCGCCCGCCACCACCACTTACATGAGTTGCAACGTGCCGGCGTGAAAGTGCTGCTTTACCAGCCCGGCATGAACCACGCGAAAATCCTGCTCGTGGATGGCGAGACGGCGCTCTTCGGCTCCGCCAACATGGATCTGCGCAGCCTGTTCGTAAATTTCGAGATCGGCCTCGTCGCTTATTCCCGTGAGGAAGCCCAAGCCGTGTCTGCCTGGATGGCCGAAGTCTTCGCCCTGAGCAAACCCATGTCCGAGCGCAATCGTCGTCGCCGGTTTTTCCCGGCGATCGGCGAGGAAATCGCCCGCCTGCTCGCGCCGCTGCTTTAAGGCAACCGCGCCAGCCGTCCGCTCAGCGGCCAAAGCACCAACCGGCGTTCCGGGCCCCACAGCCGGATCAATTCGCCTTCGATCTGCGCCACCGGGTCGTGACCGTGCGCCTTGCGATAGCGCGCCACCGCCGACCACGAACGGAGGTAGGCCGTAAATTCCGCGGCCGTCCACGTCACCTCGAGGTTGAACTTCGGAAAGGCCAGTTCCGCGAAAGGAAATTCCAGCTCGCGATAACCCGTTTCGCAATGATGCCGCTCCGGCGGCCAGTAAGGCCCGATCGTGCCGTTATAAAATTGCTCCACGACCACATCCAGCTGCGGCGCGATGGTGCAGATGCCATAAGTCCACATCGCCAGCACGCCACCGGGCCGCAGCACACGGCGCACTTCGGGATAAAACGCGCTCAGATCAAACCAGTGCGCCGCCTGGGCGACTGTCACAAGGTCAACCGAATGATCCGCGATACTCGGCGCCAGTTCCGCACCTTGCCGGTAGGTCACGCGCGGATGCGCCACCGCCTCGGCCAGTTGCGTCGCACTCGGCTCTGTCGCGATGACCTGTCCAAAATAGTCGGCCAATGCGACCGAGGCCTGCCCGTTTCCCGCGCCGCAGTCCCAAGCCAAGGCCTGTCCTGGTGCGAGTCGGGCCAACTCCTTGAACAAGGCGTCGGGATAAGTCGGTCGCGCCTTGGCGTAAACCGCCGCTTGCGAGGAAAAGTGATCCTTGAAGCTCACGTCGCCACCGCGTGCGTCTCGATATACGCCCGGATCGCCGCCGGACTGGCTGCAATCCGATGCTTCACGATGGGCCGGCTCTTGAGCGCCTCGAGGGTCGGATGCGTGGGCGTGATGCCGATGGCGGTCTTGAGGGTGTCCGGAAACTTCGCCGGGCTCGCCGTGGCCAGCACCACGCTCAAACGGTCGGGCGAAAGCTCCTTGAACGCGCAGGCCGTGTGCGGATCAGCCACGTAGCCATACTGGCGGTGCACCCGTTGGATAATCCCGGGGATCTCCTCATCCGTGCTCCGCGAGGCGGAAAAACTGCCGCGATCAAAATTCTCGAATCGGTATGCCCCGGTCTCCTTGAACGTGCGCATGATTTCCCGCACGCGCGCCGGGTCGCGGCCCGCACTGTAGTAAATGAAGCGCTCAAAGTTCGAGGCCACCTGGATATCCATCGACGGAGCCAGACTCGGCAGCACGCCGCCGACCCGGTATTCGCCGGTCGTGAACATGCGGTGCATGATGTCGTTCTGGTTGGTCGCCACCTTGAAGCCACGGATCGGCACACCCATCTGCTGGAGCATCCAGCCCGCAAGCACGTTGCCGAAATTTCCCGTGGGCACCACGAACTCCACGTTGCCCCGTTGCGCCGCCGGCAGCTTCAGCCATGCGTAAAGGTAGTAAACGCACTGCGCCAGCACCCGCGCGAGGTTGATCGAATTAACCGCCGAGAGCCGGTGTTTCAGGCGGAAAGCCTGGTCGCCAAAAATCTCTTTCAACGCCGCCTGCGCGTCATCGAACGTGCCGTCCACCGCCAGCGCATGGACATTGGCCGCCCCCGTGCACGCCATTTGACGCTCCTGCAGCAGCGACACGCGGCCGTCGGGGTAAAGGATGAAGATCGCCGTGCCCGGCTTGCCGAGCAGGCCATGGATCGCCGCCGCGCCCGTATCGCCCGAGGTGGCGCCGAGCACGTTGATCGACTCGCCCCGCACGCGGCACTGGTGCTCGTAAAGGTTGCCCAGCAGTTGCAGGGCAAAATCCTTGAACGCCAGCGTCGGCCCGTGAAACAGCTCCAGCACGTAGGTGCGTTCGTCGAGCCGCACGAGCGGTGCGATGTCAGCGTGGGCGAACTTCGTGTAGGATTTGGCGATCAACGACCGCAGCGTATCCGCCGGGATATCGGTCGCGAAAATCCGCAGGAACTCGAAACAGAGTTCCGCGTAGCCCAGCTGCTCAAAGCGGGCGAGGTCGCGGGAAAAATCCGGCAGCGTCTCCGGCAGAAACAGCCCGCCATCCGGCGCCAGCCCCGTCGCCACGGCGTCGGAGAAGCCGAGCGGTTCGGTCTGGCCGCGGGTGGAGATGAAGCGCATCGAGGTAAGGCGCGTTATCCCTAACGCGCCGGTGAAGGCGAAGGTTGCCCGCTCGCTCAGAGGCCGAGCTGGTCGAGCCCGAACGCCGCGTGCGCCACGCGCGCCGCTTCGTCCACGCGGTCGAGGTCCACGACGATGGAGATTTTGATCTCCGAGGTCGTGATGAGTTCGATGTTGATACCCACGTCGGCCAGCGCTTGGAAGAGCGTGGCGGCGACGCCGGAATGCGTTTTCATGCCGACACCGACGACGGAGAGCTTCGCGATGTGCTCGTGGATCGTCACCTGCCCGCCACCGATGGCGGCCAGCGCGGGCTCCAGCGCCTTCTGTGCGCGGTGCGAATCGCCCTGCGGCACGGTGAAGGTGAGATTGGCCACGCCTTGGCGGCCGACGTTCTGCACGATCATGTCCACGATGATGT
The DNA here is from genome assembly GCA_964525935.1 of uncultured Opitutaceae bacterium. GTDB lineage: Bacteria > Verrucomicrobiota > Verrucomicrobiia > Opitutales > Opitutaceae > UBA2377. The sequence goes on from CAZGJZ010000011.1 coordinate 14,969, forward strand.
TCGCATCGGCGAGCGAGCGGAACACCTTCGCCGCGGAACCGGGTTTGTCGACGATGTTGCTGACGATGACCTTGGCCTGGTCCTTGTCCACGGCCACGCCACGCACGACGACTTTTTCCATGTATGCGACTTCTTCTTTCACGATAGTTCCTGGGTTATGGTTAAAACTGGAGCGGACTTCGAACACGACGTTGTATTTCTTCGCGAACTCGACGGAGCGCGACTGCATGACTTTCGAACCCGATGAAGCGAGCTCGAGCATCTCGTCGTAGGAAATTTCGCTCAGCTTCCGGGCGTTTTTGACCACGCGCGGGTCAGCCGTGTAAACGCCGTCGACATCAGTGTAGATCTCGCACTTGTCGGCCTGCACCGCGGCGGCGAGCGCAATGGCCGTGAGGTCGGAGCCACCGCGACCGAGCGTCGTGATGTGGCCATCCTCATTGATGCCCTGGAAGCCGGCGACGATCACCACTTTGCCGGCCTTCAGGTCTTCCACGATGGGCTTGGCGTTGATCGTCTTGATCTTGGCCTTCGTGTGCACCTTGTCGGTGAAAATACCGGCCTGCGCACCCGTATAGCTCACGGCATCGACGCCCACGCCGTGCAAGGCCATCGCGGTGAGCGCGATCGTCTCCTGTTCGCCGGTGGAGAGCAGCATGTCGAGCTCGCGCTCGCTGGGATTGGCGCAAACGGCTTTGGCGCGGGCGATGAGTTCGTTGGTCACACCCGAGCGGGCGGAGACGACAACCACGAGCTCATTGCCTTCGTCGCGCACCGCCTTGATGCGCTCGGCGACCTTCTTGATGCGTTCGACGTCACCAACTGAGGTGCCGCCATATTTTTGGACGATACGTGCCATGTTCGGAAAAGGGTCAGTCGTTGAAATCACCGATGCGCAGCAGCAGCGGCTCGTCGATCACGCTCGCGAGCTTGGCGAGGTGCTTCAGCGTGCCGCGCATCGCCTGCTCGTGGCTCTCGTGTGTCGTGAGGACGAGGGAGGCCGCCGCGGCGGTCACGGACGGGGTCTGGATCACACTCGCAATGCTCACATGGTGGCGCGCCATCACGGAGGCCACGCGTGCGAGCACGCCGGGCTGATCCTTGACGTTCAAACGCAGGTAATAGCGGCAGCGAATGTGCTCGGGCGGCGCAAGGTGACAGTCGTTGCGCGCCGCCGGCAGCGCGACTTCGGTCGCGAGATGCGCACCCTTGCCGCAGCGCAGCAGCGCGGCCGCATCGGCGATATCGCTGATGACAGCGCTCGCCGTGGCGTCCTGCCCTGCTCCGCGGCCGATGTAGAGCGTCGTGCCCACCACGTCGCCGGTCACGGAGATGGCGTTAAACACGCCGCTGACGTTGGCGATGACGTTGCCCTCGGGGAGCAGCGTGGGATGCACGCGCACCGACAATTCGTTCGTGGCAAAGTCGCGCGTGATCACCGCGAGGAGCTTGATCCCGTAGCCAAGGGCGGAGGCGTGCTTGAAATCCGCCGGCGTGATGCGGTCGATGCCCTCAACCACCATCTGCTCGGGCTTCACCCATTTGCCGTGCGCGAGCCAGGCCAGCACCGCGGCCTTGTGCGCGGCGTCCCAGCCTTTGACGTCGAGCGCTTCGTCGGCCTCGGCGTAGCCCAGGCGCTTGGCCTCGGCGAGCACACTGGCGTAGGGCGCATCGTTCTCCTCCATCTGCGTGAGGATGTAATTGCACGTGCCGTTCAGAATACCGTAGATCCGCGGAAACCGGTTCGCCACCAAGCCTTCGCGCAGCGCCTTGATGATCGGGATGCCGCCGGCGACGCTGGCCTCAAAGAAGAAGTGTCCGCCGTGCTTGCGCGCCGTCTCAAAAATCTCCGCGCCATGCGCGCAGATCAGCGCCTTGTTGGCCGACACCACGCTCTTGCCGAGCCGCAGCGCCGCCAGCGTGACTTCACGCGCGAGACCGGTGCCACCCATGAGTTCGCACACAATCTGGACTTCCGGATCGGTCGCGACTGCGAGTGCGTCGGTGGTGAGCTGACGGGCGGGAATCTTCACGCCGCGCGCCTTGCGCAGGTTGCGCACCGCCGCGCGATGCAACTCCAGCCGCACCCCGAGGCGCGTCTCAAGCTCCGCGCGTGCGCGGGTGAGGTGTTTCCACACCCCCTGGCCCACTGTGCCGAATCCGCACAGCCCGATTTTGATGACAGGGCGTGTGCTCATGCCTTGGTTTCATCTCCGGTTTTTTTCACAAAGCGGTTCTCCGTGCCATTCAACAGGCGCTGGATGTTGGTGCGGTGGCGCACAATCACGAACAGCGCAATCAGCGCCGCCATGCCGATGATGAGCGAGGGCCGGCCGCGCAGCCAGACCGAGATCGGGAGCGATGCCGCCGCGAGGATCGACGCCAGCGAGACGTAGCGCGTGGTGAAAAACACCAGCGCCCAGATCACGCCACCGATCAGCGCACTCACCGGGATGATGACGAGCAGCCCGCCGGTCCCGGTCGCCACGCCTTTGCCACCCTTGAATTTCGTGAAGCAGGAAAAACTGTGGCCGATCAGTGCGCCTACCAAGCCAGCGACTCCAAGATGCACCCAATCGTTACCCGAAATCCGACCCGCAAGGCTCATGCCCCAGTCGGCCAAATCATAAGTGACCGAGACGCTAGTGTGGACCAGGAGCGCCCACGAAGCCGCGGCCGCACCTTTCAACGCATCGAGCGTGAAGACCAAATTACCCGGACCGGGCCCAAGCACGCGGCGCACATTGGTCGCACCGGGGCTCTTGCTGCCGACTTCGAAGATGTTCACGCCCTTTGCCCGCGCGACGAGGTAACCGAAGGGCAGCGCGCCCAACAGGTAACCCACCACGGTGACAAATAGGACGAAAACGATCATGCAGGGGAAATTACAGCTGCACGAACTTCGCCAATTTGATCGCCCGGTGCGACTTTAATTCGCGGCGGGCCGCCTCGCTCGGTTCGCTGTCGAGATTGATCATGATCAACGCCGTTTCACCCGCCTGCTGGCGGCTGAGCGACATGTTCGCGATGTTGACCCCGTCCTTGCCGAGCAACGTGCCGACGTAGCCGATCATGCCGGGCTCGTCGTGATTCTCGATGACGAGCAGCTTGCCCTGCGCCTCGACCTCGACCTCGCGGTTGTTGAGTTCGACGATGCGGGGCTTGGCTGTCCGGCCGATAACCGTGCCCTTGGCCGAATGCACCGAGCCATCGGCGGCAATCGCCTCGACCGAAACGAGTTCGGTGTAGTCAACCTCGTCGGTGGACTTGAGCACTTCCATCTTCACGCCGAGGCGTTGCAAGGCGATGGGCGCATTTACGAAATTGACCGAATCACCACTGATGCGGCGGAGGAAACCGCGCTGGATCGCGCGCGTGATGGAATTGACGTCGAGATCGATGATCTTGCCCCAATAGGTCACGCGCAAAGTCGCGATCTGCTGCGGCGCCATCTGCTGCACGAGCGTGCCCAGCTTCTGGCCGAGTTCGAGGTATGGCCCGATGATCTTAAGCGACGCGGCGTCGATCGACGGCATGTTGACGGCGTTGCGGATGACGCCGCCCTTCAGCACGTCGGCGACTTGCTCGGCGACCTCGATGCCCACGCTCTCCTGCGCCTCTGCGGTCGAAGCACCAAGGTGCGGTGTGAGCGAGACGTTCGGGAGCTTGCGCAGTTCACTGTCAACCGCGAGCGGTTCGTCTTCGAAGACATCGAGCCCCGCCGCCGCCACCTGACCGGACTTGAGGCCGGCGATGAGCGCAGCCTCCTTGATGATGCCACCGCGCGCGCAATTGAAGAGACGCACGCCCTTCTTGCACTTCGCCAATGCGGCCTCGTCGATCATGTGGTGCGTCGCATCCGTCATCGGCATGTGCACCGTGATGTAATCGCTCTCAGCCAGCAGCTGATCGAGGGTCATGCCCTCAACCTGCATGGCCTTGGCGCGACTGGGCGCCAGATAAGGATCGTAGGCCACGACGCGCATGCCGAAAGCCTGGGCGCGCTTTGCCACCTCGCTGCCGATGCGGCCTAGGCCGACCACACCGAGGGTTTTGCGGAAAAGTTCGATGCCCGAGAAACTCTTGCGATCCCACTGCCCCGCTCGCATCGACGCCGCGGCCTGCGGCACCGGCCGCGCACCGCAGAGGATGTGCGTAAACGTCAGCTCGGCCGTCGCGATGGTGTTACCCGAAGGCGTGTTCATCACGATCACGCCGCGCTCGGTGGCGGCCTCGACATCGACATTGTCCACGCCCACGCCCGCGCGGCCAACGACCTTGAGCTGCGGCGCCGCGGCGAACACCTCGGCCGTGATCTTCGTCTCGCTGCGGACCACGATGGCGCTCACGTCGCCGACCAGGGACAGCACCTTTTCAGGACTGGAGCCATAGGCTTCGATTACGGTCAAGCCAGGCTGACGGCGGAGGTATTCTACTCCTTTGGGTGAGATCTTGTCTGCAACGAGGACTTTCATGGGCAAAATGGCTCAGAATCGAAGGGCCTGAATTTTCAAAACGCAAATAAAACCAAGGGGGCGGATGCCCGTGCAACGGCTTATTATGACACGCAACTTGGCCTTGGTTTTCACTTGGGATCGAGGCCGGGAAAACAGGCCGCAAACACTCCTCCGCAGCCCAGCGCCGAGACCGGAGTTGCCCGTGACAGTTTTCGGCCCTTGCATCGCAAGATGGAATCATCCGCCGACCGCCTCGAACGCCAGATGCGCTTCATCATCGAAGCCGACAAGTTGAAGGAAATTTTCCGCCAAACCCTCGTCACCCAAAGCCGGCGCTCGGAAAACAGTGCCGAGCACTCGTGGCATTTCGCGCTGATGATCATCGTGCTCGCCGAGCACTCCAACCACCAGCCGCTCGACGTGCTTCGCATCCTGAAAATGGTGCTGATCCACGACCTGGTCGAAATCGACGCCGGCGACACATTCGCTTACGACACCAAAAACATGGCCGACCAGCACGCGCGCGAGTCGCTCGCCGCCGACCGCATCTTCGGCCTGCTCCCCTCCGATCAAACCGTGGAATTCCGCGCGCTCTGGGACGAGTTCGAGGAACAGAAAACCCCCGAAGCCCGTTTCGCTGCCGCGTGCGACCGTTTTCATCCGATGCTCCTCAATTGTCTCACCGAAGGCCACGCGTGGCGCAAACACGGTGTCACGCAGGACCGCGTCCTCGCCCGCAACGCCCACGTCGCCAACGGCTCCCAAACCATCTGGACCTACGCCGTCCGCATGATCGACGAAGCCGTCGCCAAAGGGCACCTCCTCACCAAGCCCGCCACGACACCTTCAACGCGGTGATTCGATCAGACGCCGCCACTCCTCGTCGCTCAACGGGAAGTCCTCGGTTTTTACGCCAGCCTCCGGCAAGGGCCATTCCGCCGGTTTCATCTGCGGACTACGCACAAGATTGAATCGCCGCAGCTCCGTCCAGTTCCACGGCGCGTCCGCACTGAGCAGCAAGATTTCGCCCTCTCTTAGTCTCGCATTCGCCAACGAGGGCAGCGGCTCGCGCGTGCCATCGATCACCACCCGCAGGGCATCAGGTTTCAGGTATTTGATAAAGTTCGCGATGTAGCCGCCCTTCGCGCCTTCGTTGGCCACATAGTGCGGATAAAGATGCCAGCCTTGAAACCCAAACGGCGCCACCGCCAGGTCGCCCGCACCAATCAATCCGGCGCGGCGCGCCCGCTCCACCACCAGGGTCACGCCATGATTATGATCCAGCAGGAGCTTGATGGCCTTCGCCGTCGCCAGTTCGAAGCCGAGCAACACGATCAACACGCCCGCGCCCAGCCAGCGAAGGACCCGGCGCCCGCGCGGCGTTATCGCTTCCATTTCGGCATCGTGTAACCGCACGCCCAGAAAACCCAGCAGCGCGATCTCTACCGCGTAGTATTCCCAAAGCACGCCCCGCAAACCGATCAACGCCGCCAACGCCAGCGCCGCAAGCAGACATGGCCACGTCAGGCGCACGCGAAACCCAATCCATCCCGCCACGGCAATAGCCAGCAGCGAGTGAAACACCCATGCGCCGGATCCCTCCCGCCAATACGGATGCTCAAACTCCAGGAGCGTTCGCGCATCCGCCCACCAAAGCACGCCCACACCGCCCACAGCGATGACCGCCAGCACATCGCTCCAACCAAAACGGTGCCTCCTCCACCTTGACGAAAGCACGCCCTCCTTCGAACCGGTGCCCAAGGCAAAGGCCCCCACTCCTCCGCCTATGACATAGAGGCCGAACCCAAGTGCGAGGTGCCGCCAGAAAACCGGCAGCCCGAAATTCTCCAGAATATCCGGCATCATCACTTGGCGCGCGTGCGTTGGATTCATCGACCGCGCGAGCGCGAGATAGACTGCGACCCCAAGTGCCGCGGCCATCGCGGTGCGAACGCTCGCTTGGCGCCAACTCATTTGGCCGGTCCGCGCCAGCACGCACCACTGCCCCACCGGCAACGCCAGCCATATTAACGCGCTCTGCCGGCTGCTCACCGCCACCAGCCAGCAGATACCAAACAGCCACCACTGCTGTTTCTCCACCGCCCATACGGCCCCCAGCAGACAGACCCAATACAGAGGCATCGGACCAAATTCGCCCAGCTTCCAAGCCACTGTCGGCACCAGCAAACCCGCCAAACTCCAGGCCGTCGCCGATCGCCACGCCACGCCGCGTGCCCGCAAATGCCGGGTCAGCCAAAACACCAGGACGCCGGCTAAAACCGCCTGCATGCCATAGGTCGCCGCCTCGAAACTCCCCGTGATTTTCAGAACCCCTGCAGCCAAAACCGAGAGCGAAGCCGCCCATGGTTCCAGCCAATCATTCGTCCAAGGCCGCCCGTGCTGCAACGTTTCGAGCACGCTCCGCACGTAACCGAAATCGTCGGTATATACGATGAAGGTTGGCGGCAGGCTCAACCACACGCCCAACGCGACCAGTGCCGCCAGTCCTGCTGTGCCCGTCCATTCCCACCAGGGCACTGCTACTCGGGGTTCGGAGTGCCTTGCCGGGGTCATTATTTGGGGAACTCGCGTTGCATCCAACCCTGCAGCTCAGCGCGCAGTATTTCCGCGCGCGTCAGCCAGATCACATGCTCCGCGCCAGCCACCAGTTTGAATTCACCTTTCGGCAACAGCGCGGCGATCTGCTGCTCGGGCCAACTCGGCCGGATATCTTTTTCCGCATAAATCCACAGCGCCGGACCGGTGATCGCCAGCGCCCGTTGCCACAAATCTGCCCGATGCGTGAATTCCCGCCAGGAGGCGTTGAGCACACGGTTCACCTCGAGATTCGACTCATAGGCCAGCGGCGGCAATGCCTCGCCGCGGCCATCCTTGCCGGCGTGATACGCCTCGTTCCAACTCCGGTCCTTGACCAGCAGGCCACCTGAGATTGCGAGCAGACCGAGTGTTCGTTCCGGATAATGCCAGGCGTAGGCCAGCGCCAGATCCGCGCCCCATGAATGCCCGCCGACAATCCAGCGCTCGAAGCCGTGGTGCCGGCGAATCACTTCCATGTCTGCGATCGTCGTAGCCAAATCGTAGCTGCCATCCGCCGTCGAACGCCCGCAGCCACGCTGCTCCCAACGCACCACCTGAGCGTGGGGCCGGATCATTTCGGCCACCGGCTCCAAATAGTCGCAACAACCCGGCCCGCCGTTGGACAAAAGCACCGGCACACCGCCGGCCCCACTGCTCGTTGTCCAAAGTTCTGTCGCGTCGACTTTGACAAATGTTTCCATGGCTCGGTCGCGCAACGCCTCGCTCCTTGCTTCAGCTTAAATCCCTGAAGCTTCCAAACTCCGGGTCGAACAACCGGCGATAAGTGTGCACGATCGTGCCATCGGTCAGACCGCAGAGATAGTCGCAGATCCGCCGCGCCTTCCCTTGTTTCGTCTTCTCGGCGTTGATGAGCCGGCCGACCTGCGGCGGGAGGATATTGATCACGCGTCCGCCTTTCTCGACGTAGTTGCGCCAGCACGATTCCCACAAATCGAACAACACCCGCCGCGCCTTGTGCTCCATCTGCTGGAGCTGCGGACTTTCGAAGATGATGTCGTTCGCCATTTTCTTGAAGAACAGCGCCTCACGCTGCGCCGACTCGTCCACCACCAGTTCGTAGCGGTAGCGGTTGGTTTTTTCCGCCATGAAATTATCCCGCTCCCGCAGGCGGCACGCCTGGATGAAAATGCCGATGCGCGAGCCAAACTCGCCTTCGAGCCGATCCGTGCGCATCGCATGCGCCAGGCGATCAAGGTGCGACTGCTCCTCAACGCCGATAGCCTGCTCCGCCGCCCAGGCATCGATCTTTTCGTAGGTGAGAAACCCAGCCTTCACCCCGTCCACGATGTCATTGAGCGAATAAGCCGCATCATCGGCCCAATCCATGATCTGGCATTCGATGCTTTTGAAGGCGTTGAGCACCTCACCCTTGTGCAACGGCTTCGGAATCGCCGCGCCCTTGAAGACAAAATCGCGATACACCCGTTGCGCATCGTAGAGAAAATGATTCGGCGGCGGCTGGGGAAATTCGCCGAAGAGCTTTTTGTATTTCAGCACCCCATCGAGCAGCGCGCGGGTCGGCTGCATGCCGCGCACCCCGGATTCATTCTGGAAAATTGTCTCCGTCAGCAGGTGCAGCGTCTGCGCGTTGCCCTCGAAGCCGCCCCATTTCATCATGAGCTCCTGCAGCGTGCGTTCACCCGAGTGACCGAACGGCGGATGCCCGAGGTCGTGCGCGAGGCACACGGCTTCGACGAGATCGCTATCGATATAAAAATCCGCCTGCAACGGACCGCCGCGCGTCCGCAGGTAATAGCAGATCGAGCGACCGATCTGCGAAACCTCGATGGAGTGCGTGAGCCGCGTGCGGTAGAAATCGTATTCACCCGAGAGAAAAACCTGCGTCTTCGACTGCAGCTTCCGAAACGCATGCGCATGGATGATCCGGTCGCGGTCGATCTGAAACGCGTTGCGGTAGTCGGACTTGCGGCCCCCGCCAAACGGCTCGGCATCGAAGGCGTTGTAGAAGCGGTTCTCCATGGAAGGGATTGGACAGCACAGTGAAGCCGCCTACGTTGCAAACCCATATCCGACGCCATGCCCACCCTTGCCTTTCCTACCGCCCTCGGCACCTGCCGGATCACTTGGGAGGGCGATCAACTCACGGGATTCCGGCTGCCTGAAGACGCCGCCACGGCAATTCCACCGTCCACGGCGCCGACCCCGGCTTGGATCCAAGCCATCGTCGTGCGGGTGCGCGCCCATTTGCACGGCCGACCGGAGGACTTCTCCGATTTGCCCTATGATTTCAGTCGTTTGGAGAAATTTGCCACCAGCGTCCTCCAAGCCACGCTCACCATCAAATCGGGGCAGACCAGCAGCTATGGTGATATTGCGAAAAAGCTCGGGCAGCCACCCGCCGTCAGCCGCGCGGTCGGCACAGCTCTTGGTGCCAACCCTTGGCCGCTGCTCATCCCGTGCCACCGCGTTGTCGCCAGCGATGGCAAAATGACCGGCTTCTCCGGGCCCGGTGGCATCAAGACCAAGCTCCGCCTGCTCGCCCTCGAAGGCGCACAGTTATTCGCCGAGTGAGCCCGCTCATTACGGCTGCTTAGACTGCGCCGGCATTTCCGCTTAGGGGTTGTTTCACTGCCCGACCCGGACACACTGTTCAAAAACTACATCCATGCCTGCCCGAACCATGCGCGCCATTGCCAAGCTCACTCCCGGACCCGGTCTCCAAATGACCGAGGTTCCCATTCCCGAGCCCGGCATCAACGACGTCCTCATCAAGATCAAGAAGACGTCCATCTGCGGCACCGACGTCCACATCTACAATTGGGACAACTGGGCCGAGAAAACCATCAAGGCGCCGATGGTTATCGGCCATGAATTTGTCGGCACAATCGAAGCCGTGGGCAGCAACGTCCTCGCGTTCAAGCCCGGCGATCTCGTCGACGGCGAAGGCCACATCGTCTGCGGCGTCTGCCGCAACTGCCTCGCCGGCCGTCGGCATCTTTGCAAGGACACCAAGGGCGTCGGCGTCAATCGCCAGGGCGCGTTTGCTGAATACCTCTGCATCCCCGCGACCAATGCCGTCCACGTCGATCCCGCGATCCCGCTCGATGTGCTCTCGTGCTTCGATCCGCTCGGCAACGCCGTTCACACTGCCCTCCAGTTCGATCTCATCGGCGAAGACGTGCTCATCACGGGTGCCGGCCCCATTGGTTGCATGGCCACCGCCATCGCGAAGCAAGTCGGCGCGCGCAAGGTCGTCGTCACCGACGTGAACCCCGACCGCCTCGCCCTCGCCAAGCGCATGGGCGCGACCCGCACCGTCGATGTTTCCAAGGAAAAACTCCCCGATGTGCAGCAGGAACTCGGCATGAAGGAAGGCTTCGACATCGGCCTCGAAATGTCCGGCAACCCGCGCGCCCTCGCTGACATGATCGACAACATGTCGCACGGCGGCCGCATCGCGCTCCTCGGCATCATGCCCGGCGCTGCCGCCATCGATTGGAACAAGGTCGTTTTCAATATGCTCACGATCAAAGGCATTTACGGCCGCGAGATGTATGAGACGTGGTATAAAATGACCGCCCTCATCCAGAGTGGCCTCGATATCTCGCCGGTGATCACGCACCGCTTTCACTACACCGAATTCCAGCAAGGCTTCGACCTCATGCGCTCCGGCAAGAGCGGCAAGATCGTCCTCAATTGGGAGTGAGCCATGACGCCTGCCTATCTCGCCCACCTGCAAAAAACCCTCGCCGACATCGAGGCCGCCGGACTATTCAAGCGTGAGCGCGTCATCACCACGCCGCAGAGCGCGCATATCACCGTCACCGGTGGACGGCAGGTGCTCAATTTCTGCGCCAACAACTACCTCGGCCTCGCCGACAACCCGGAGATCATCAAGTCAGCGCACGCCACGCTCGACCGCTGGGGTTACGGCCTCGCCTCAGTGCGCTTCATCTGCGGCACGCAGCAAATCCACAAGGACCTCGAGACCCGCCTCAGCGCCTTCCTCGGCACCGACGACAGCATTCTTTACGGCTCATGCTTCGACGCCAATGGCGGCGTCTTTGAAACGCTTCTCTCCGCCGAGGACGCGGTGATCAGCGACGAACTCAATCACGCCTCCATCATTGACGGTATCCGCCTCTGCAAGGCCCAGCGCTATCGCTACAAAAACAACGACATGGCCGACCTCGAGGCCAAGCTGCAGGAAGCCGACGCGAAGCAAGCCCGCTTCAAGATGATCGCCACCGACGGCGTGTTTTCGATGGACGGCTTCATCGCCAACATGAAGGCCATCTGCGATCTCGCCGACAAATACGGCGCCCTCGTCATGATGGACGACAGCCACGCCGTCGGCTTTATGGGCAAAACCGGCCGCGGCACGCACGAACACTGCGGCGTGATGGGTCGCGTCGACGTCATCACCGGCACGCTCGGCAAGGCCCTCGGTGGCGCCAGCGGTGGCTACATCAGCGGCAAAAAGGAAATCATCGACCTCCTTCGCCAACGCTCCCGCCCCTATCTGTTTTCCAACACGCTTGCCCCCGTGATTGCCGCCGCGTCGATCACCACGCTCGACCTCATCAGTCGCTCCACCGCGTTGCGCGACAAGCTTGAGGCCAATACAAAATACTTCCGCGAAGGCCTCACCAAGGCCGGCCTCACGATCCGTCCCGGCACGCATCCCATCGTCCCCGTCATGCTCGGCGACGCTGCGTTGTCGCAGAAATTCGCCGCCCGCATGCTTGAGAAAGGCGTCTACGTCATCGGCTTCTTCTATCCGGTCGTCCCGCAGGGCACCGCCCGCATCCGGACCCAAGTAAGCGCCGCCCACAGCCGCGAGGATCTCGACTTCGCAATCAACGCTTTCGCCGAGGTCAAAAAAGAGCTAGGCCTGTAGTCATGCCCGCCCACCCCACTGCCGCGGTTATCCGCCGTCTTGAAAAAGCCGCCCGCACCGCCGCGAAGGCTTCCTACTCACCCTACTCCAAGTTTCGCGTCGGCGCCGCCATTCTCACCGACTCGGGTAAAGTCTACACCGGCACCAACGTCGAAAACGCCAGCTACGGTCTGTGCAACTGCGCCGAGCGCACCGCCATCTTCACCGCCGCCGCGCAAGGCGAACGCGTCGTCCGCGTTGTCGCCGTTTACACGCCCACGCCCAAAGCCACGTCACCCTGCGGCGCGTGCCGTCAGGTCATCAACGAATTCGGCCCCACCGCCCAGGTGATCAGCGTATGCGACAGCAAGGACCGCATCGAGACGACCCTCGACCAGCTCCTGCCGCACGCTTTCGGTCCGAAAAACCTGCTGCCGTAGCGCGTTACTTCGCCGGTTCGGTCTTCGGCATAAACGCCTGCATCACGTCCCAGTAACGCTGGCCGGCGATCGTCATGAGATTGTTATGGCCCGCGAATTCCACCCAGAATTTCTGCTTCGGTTCATTCGCGGCCGCGAAGAGCTTCTCGCCATGGGCAAATTCCACCACGCGGTCCTCCGTGCCATGGATCACCAGCAACGGACAGCGCACTCTTTTGATTTTCCGCAGATTCTCGAATTTATCGAACGGCAGCAGCTTCCAGTGCGTCATCACGCGATAAGCGCTCATAAACGCGCCATCTAAAATCAAACCTGCCACCGGTTCGCGCGTGGCCAGTTCGACGGCAGGCCCTCCGCCAAGAGAGCGGCCATAAAGGACGAGCTGCCCCGATCTGATTCCGTGAGTCTCACGCAGCCACGTCAGCGCCACCTGGGTGCTCTCGTAGATCTTCGCTTCAGACGGACTGCCCGTGCTCAGGCCGTAACCCGGGTAATCATAGGCAAACACCGCGTAGCCCAGTTGCCGCAGTGCCGCTAGCTTCGGCTCGATGTCTCCCAAATCCTCCGCGTTACCATGAAAATACCAGAGCGTGTATTTGGCCGCAGGATTTGGCAGATAGAGCGCCGACAACTCACCGTCTTTGGTTTTGATGCGCACTCCGCCAGCCGGTTCCCGAAACGAACCATAACTCGGTTGAAATAACATTGAATCAGACACCGCATACGCAAAACCGGCCAAGCCCGCGTAAAGTCCCGTCAGCACCGCAAGCCAGGAGTATTTTCGCCAGAGTCGTTTAGCCAGGGACTGCATCAGCGAAAGGAACTGCGAAATGCCTCAGCTCCCTGAGAAGAAATCCCGCACCGTTGCCGCCACCTGCGCCTGCGGCACTTCGCGTTCCGAGCGGTCGGTCAGGTCGCGAATCTTCACAATTTTCTTCGCGAGCTCGTCGGTGCCATAGATCAGCGCCAGCTTGGCGCCCGACTCGGCGGCTGCCTTGAACTGTTTGCCGAACGCCACCTCCTTCATCGGATAGTCCACGCGGTAACCCATCGCGCGCAGCGCCTGGATGTCGCCAAACGCCGCCAGTCGCTCCGCCTCGCCACCGATCACGCAATAGACATCGGGCGCCGACACGAAGGTCGGCATCAGCCCGCGTTGTTCGAGCAGCAGCGCAAAAGTCATGTCGCCGATGGCAAAACCCACCGCCGGCAGTGCCGGACCGCCGAGTTTTTGCACGAGATCATCGTAGCGCCCGCCGCCTGCCAGCGCACGCAGTTCGCCCTTGCGGTCAAACGCCTCGAACACAAAGCCCGTGTAATACGCGAGCCCGCGCACGACACCGAGATCGACCTCGACAAACCGCGCCAGCCCCATCGCTTCGAGGCCACCGAGCAGTTTGCGCCAGTCGGCGAGTCGCGCGGCGAGCTTTTCGCCGCCGATCGGCGCGAGCGTCTGCTCCAGTGCCGCAAGTGTCTTGATTTGCAGGAAGGCCAGGATCTTTGCCTTCACGCCGGCATCGAGCGCGCCAAATTGCTCCGTGTCGCCCTTGAAGGCATCGTCGCCATATTTTTCAAAGCGGTCCACGGCGCCGAGCACGCTGCGAATGCGCGCCTCGTTGAGGCCCAGTGCCTCGAGATAATAAAACCACAGATTGCGGTCGCTCAGGCGCACATAGAAATCCTGCTCCGTCAGCCCAAAGCTGCACAGGCACTGCGTGAGCAACGCGATGAGCTCGATCTCCGCCTCGGGACCGGCTTCACCAAAAATATCCGCGTTGAACTGGTTGAAACAGCGACCGCGGCCTTTCTGCATCCGTTCGTAACGGTAAAATTCCGCGATGCTGAACCACTTGATCGGCCGCTTGAGTGCACTGGCCTTGGCGCCGACGAGCCGGCACACCGTCGGCGTCATCTCCGGTCGCAACGCGACCTCGCGCCCACCTTTGTCCGTGAAGCTGAAAAGCTGCCCCTCGATCTCGTCCCCGGACTTGGCTTTGTAGAGATCGAGCGGTTCCAGGACCGGCGCGTCGTATTCCGCGAAGCCAAACGCCGTCGCGGTCTGCCGCCAGAGGCGGAAAACATGATTTCGGCGCGCAAGGTCCTCGGGATAGAACTCACGGAAGCCGGGCAAGGTCTGGAACGTAGCCATGGGGGGCACACGTTGCTAATCCGGCTGCGGCGGGGCGACCCTAAATTTTGGCCAAAAGAAAAGGCCGGGAGAATCTCTCCCGGCCTTAAAGTAAGAGGCGACGCAGCGCGTCGGATCAGGAAGCAGCCCCCGGCGGGGGCGTCTGCAACTTGGTCAGGTCAATTTTCTTAAGCTGTTGCTTAAGGATTTTGCCGGACTTGAATTTGACCACCGCACGCTGCGGGATCACGACTTCGGCTTCGGGCTTGTTGGGATTGCGGCCGATACGCGATTTGCGAACCTGCACTTCCAGCACGCCGAAGTTGCGCAACTCGACATTGCGTCCGTCAGCCAACGCTTTCTGAATGATGTCGAGGGTCAACTGCACGGTATCTACGACCTGCTTCTGGGGGAAGCCGGTCTTCTTGTAGATTTCCAGGACGATTTCTCGCTTCGTCAGGTTAGTGGACATATTTTTCCTTTCGATAGTGGGGCAACGGGATACTAGCTAAATTATTTGCAGTTCTGCGATTGCGTCAATAACTATGACTCATTTGCCATTGAAAAATCAGTGAATTCGGCTCCTCTGCCACCCGCATGCCCGATCCAGTCGCAGTAAACTCCATGTTCGCCCGCATCGCCTGTCGCTATGATGTGGCCAACCGGGTTTTGAGTGGAGGGCTCGACCTA
This sequence comes from uncultured Opitutaceae bacterium, assembly GCA_964525935.1. Classification (GTDB taxonomy): domain Bacteria; phylum Verrucomicrobiota; class Verrucomicrobiia; order Opitutales; family Opitutaceae; genus UBA2377. The sequence continues at coordinate 30,143 of CAZGJZ010000011.1, forward strand.
TGGTGGCGCCGGGTCTTGGTTGCCGCCGTCCAGCGTTCGGCACCGGCCAATGTGCTCGACCTAGCCACCGGGAGTGGTGACGTGGCGTTCGCCATCGGTCGCCAAGCCCTGACAGCTAAACGAATCGTGGGTATGGACTTCTGTCAGCCGATGCTCGACGAAGCCATCGTAAAACAAAACGCCGACAAGACCAATCGCTATCGTCATCTCGTTTTTCGCCAAGGCGATGGGCTCAACCTGCCGCTCGCTGCGGCCGAGTTCGATGCCGTCACTATCTCCTTCGGCTTGCGCAACATGGCCGACCGGGCGCGTTCGCTCAGCGAGATGCACCGGGTCTTAAAGCCCGGCGGACGGCTATTCGTCCTCGAATTTTCCCAACCCAATCGCTGGTTTCGGCTGTTTTACCTGTTTTATCTGCGCCATATCGTGCCCTTAGTGGCCGGCGCGGTCACGGGTGATCGTTCCGCCTACGTTTACTTAAACGAGAGCATCGAGGCGTTTCCCGGGCGGGAAGCACTCGCCGCAGAAATCAGCGCGGCTGGTTTTGATCCGGTCACTGCCCGCGGCCTCACCTTCGGCGTGGTCGCCCTGCATGAGGCCGTAAAGCCCGCGGTCAGTTAAACGATTTGCCGCAGCCGCAGGTGCTCTGGGCGTTGGGGTTTTGGATATCAAAACCCTTGCCGTGCAGACCGTCGTCGAAATCCACGCGGCTGCCGCTCAGGTAGGCGAGACTCGCGGGATCGAGCAAAATTTTCAGCCCCTCGCTCTCGAACGTCGCGTCGTCGGCCTTCGGTTCGTCAAACGACATGCCGTATTGAAAACCTGAGCACCCGCCGGTTTCGACGAAAACACGCAGCAGCTTCGCCGGGGCATTGGCCTCGGCTTGCATCGTGCGCACGCGGTCTGCAGCCCGCGGAGTCAGAGTAATCATGGGCGCAACTTAGAACCGAACTCAGCGCTGTCAATTGGCTGCACGGGCTTTCTAGCAGGAATCGGGCCGAAATGGATTTCATTACTTGCCAGCGCTTGGCGCGCGCCCTTTGCTCGGCGCCGTGATGTCCATCAAGCAAGTCTTCGCCGAGATCCATTACGAAATGGTCCGCAAGATCGCCGAGGGCGGGATGGGACTGGTTTACGAGGCGATGCAGCTCGGCGCCGGCAATTTCCGCAAGGTCGTCGCCGTAAAGATCATTCGCGAGGAATACTCCGCCATTGATGAGTTTCAGAAGAACTTCATCGGCGAGGCCCGGCTCGTGGCCGATCTTATCCATACGAACATCGTGCAGACCTACCACCTCGGGCAGGTCGGCGGTCAGTATTTCATGGTCATGGAATTCGTCCGCGGGACGAATCTGGAGCAGTTCCTCGACAAACACCGGGCATTGGGTCGCACCATTCCGGTCGATCTGGCGGCCTTCATCGTGTCGCGTGTTGCCCGCGGCCTCACTTACGCCCACCAGAAGTGCGATCGCACCAACCGCCACCTCAACATCGTTCACCGCGACATCGGCCCGAAAAATGTCATGATCGCCTACGAAGGCGACGTGAAGCTCACCGACTTCGGCATCGCGAAGGCCCTCGACCTGATGTATAATGAGGAAGGCAAGGTCATCGCGGGCAAGGACGAGTATCTTTCCCCCGAGCAGGCCAGCTACGCTGTCACCGATGCCCGCGCCGACCTCTTTCCGCTCGGCATCGTGCTGACCGAATTGCTGTTGGGCAAAAATATCTTCCGCTCGCTGGATCGCGTCCAATCGCGGCGCAATATCCTCACGATGCCCATCCCACGCTTCGGCAGCCTGCGGTCCGATATCGACCCGCGCCTTGAAGCCATCATCCAGAAAGCCCTCCAGCGCGACCGCGACAAGCGCTACCAGAGTGCCGCGGAGATGATGACCGATCTGGAACTTTACCTCTATAGCGACGGCTACGGGCCCACTAACGAAAAGCTCGGTGTTTACACCAAGGAGCTCTTCGACGTGCGCGATCCTGGCGCCTCCACCAGCCCTTTCCGGACCTCCACCCCTAGCACCCCCTAGCCCAAATGAACCGCTTTCCCCTTTCCTACGTTCATGAGCGGGCCCGGATTTAGTCACGATTTACGTCAGCGCCAGTCGCAGTCGCTCGTCCTTGCGCCGCAACTGCGGCATTCGCTGAAAATTCTCCAGGTCGCGGCGCTGGATCTGCGTTCTGTCATTCAAGAGGAGTTGCAGAGCAACCCGACGCTGGAGGAACTGCCGATGGATGACGTCGGCCTCGATAAGACCGAGAAAAACGAAAGCGATCGCGATGGTGAGGCCAATACTCCCGAAGCCGACACCCCTCCGGAAAATGAAAACCAGCGCGAGGAGATGGACTTCTCGAAGGACAAGGAGTTCGAAATCCTCGGCAAACTCGACGAAGACTGGCGCGACTACATGGCCAGCGCCGGCGGGGCCCAGCCTTTCACCGCCGAAGACGGCGAGAAACGCCAGCACTTCATGGACTCGCTCGTCAGCACGCCCTCGCTGCAGGAGCATCTCATGCAGCAGGCGGAAATGGCCGATCTCTCCCCCGCTGTCCTCAGCGCACTCAAACACCTGATCGGGAGCCTCGATGATCGCGGCTTCCTCACGCAGTCGCCCGCCGACGCCGCGCTCCAAGCCGCCCTTCCGCTCGACGCCATGCAGGAGGCTCACACCATCATTCGTGGTTTCGATCCCGCCGGCATCGGCAGCCAAACCCTTGAGGAGTGCCTGCTCACCCAGTTGACCAACAAGGGTCGCGAAAACTCCCTCGCCGCGCGCATCTTGCGCGACCACTTCGACCTGCTCTCACGCCGCCGCATCCCTGAGCTCGCCCGCAAACTTGGCGCCAGCTCCGACGACATCCAACTCGCCATCGAGGAGATCGGCAAACTCGACCCCGCCCCCGGCCGCCGCTTCGCCGAGGACAACAACCGCGTGATCCAGCCCGACGTCACCGTCGAGCACGACGGCAACGAGTGGAAAATCCTGCTCAACAGCGATTACATCCCGCGCCTGCGCATCTCCAACACCTACCGCGAAATGATCGCGAAGGGCACCCTTTCCAAAACCGAGCGCGAATACATCCGCGAGCGCATGCGCTCGGGCAAGTTCCTCATCGATTCCATTGAGCAGCGCCAGCGCACCATCGAGCGCATCACCCGGGAAATCCTCAAGGCACAGTCCGAGTTCTTCGAGCACGGCGTGTCGCAATTGAAACCACTCACCATGACGCAGATCGCCGATGTCGTCGGCGTGCACGAGACCACCGTCAGCCGGGCCATCGCCAACAAATACATCCGCACCCCGCACGGCATCTTTGAGTTTAAATATTTCTTCACCACCGGCTATCAGGCCGACAGCGGCGCCTCGGTCTCAAACACCAGCGTTAAGGAAATGATCGCCGACCTCCTCACGCTCGAAGACCGCTCCGCCCCGCTCAGCGATCAGGAGTTGGTGAAAAAACTCCAGGAAAAGGGCATCACCATCGCCCGTCGCACGGTCGCCAAATACCGCGAGGAACTCGGCATCCTGCCGAGCAACCTGCGCCGCGATTACGCCTGAGCCCGTTTGTCAGGCGAGCGTCGCTGTAGCGTCGGCGAGCGGCTCTCCCGGCTTCACTGTGAGTCCCATGCCGGGCGCTCGCTCGGTTCCCTGCACATCCGCCCACGCGGCAAACGCGATCATTCCCGCGTTATCACCCGTGTGTTTCGGCTGCGCCGCGAGCAGCGGCAGGCCTACCTGTTTTGCCGTCAGCTCGGCCGCGGTGCGCAAGGCGCGATTGTTCGCCACACCGCCGGAAAGCCCCATGCTCGCAAAGCGGCGCTGGCGCAGTGCCGCGGCTGATTTTCGCATGAGCGCGTCAATGACCGCCTGCTGGTAGCTCGCGCACAAATCCGCCCGGCGCGCCTCCACCTCCGCCACGGTCATTTTCTCCAGGGTGTAACGCAGGCTGGTCTTCAGGCCTGAAAAACTGAAATCGAGCTCGTCCCGCCGGCCAATCCCCCGGGGGAAATCATAGGCATCCTTCCGCCCCTGGACCGCGAACTTCTCAATCAGCGGCCCGCCGGGATAACCCAACCCCAGCAGCTTGGCGCCCTTGTCAAGCGCTTCACCGGCAGCATCGTCGCGCGTCGAGGAAATCACCGCGATGCGACGATCCTTTTCAATTACGCAAAGCAGCGAGTTGCCGCCGGAAACAATCAAACCCAGATGCGGCAGCAACGCGTCAAATCGCGCCGCAAACTCCGCCGGCGCCTCCCGGTGCAAGGTGATGAACGGGGAAAACGCGTGCGCCCGCAGGTGATTCACGCCTGTCACCGGCACGCGCAGCGCCAGTGCCAGTGCTTTCGCCGAGGCAACGCCGATAGCCAGACACGCCGCCAGGCCGGGACCATTGGTCACGGCCACCTCGGTCACGGCACTAAAACCCACTTCGATTCGCGCGCGCTCTAGCAATGGACCAAAATTGCGCACGTGCTCGCGCGTCGCGAGATCGGGCACCACGCCACCATGGCGTTCGTGCAAAGCCATTTGCGTGTGCACCCACTCGCCGGCCAATCCGGCTCGCGGGTCAAACACCGCAACCGCCGTCTCATCACAGGAACTTTCCAGCGCCAGGATCATGGTCTTATTGCCGCACCTTCCGCCCTGGCTTCAAACGCGGCCACGCCTTTCAGCACATCGAGCGCCGCATCAAGCTGGCGGTCCTCGATGCGATCGAAGCCAAAGCGCTCCTTGAATTCCCCTGCGTCCTTCACGTCGTTGCGACTGCGTTGGAGCCTGAGCTTGTTGTCTTCCTCCGGCGTCATCACGACCTCGACCTGGGGTGCGATACCTTTTTCGTGAATGCTAACCCCGCTCGGAGTGTAATACCGCGCCGTCGTCAGGCGAAGTCCCTCGCCGTTCTTGAGTTTAAATATGGACTGCACGGAGCCTTTCCCAAAAGAGCGCTCGCCAACAACCACGGCACGGCCGGTGTCTTTCAATGCGCCCGTCACCACTTCCGCCGCACTCGCCGAACCCGCATTAATCAACACGACCATCGGGACCGTGATCGGATCGCCATCGAGTTCCGCGAGAAAATCCTCCCGATCCTCCGGTTTGCGGCCTTGCGTATAAACCACGAGCTCCTTCGTGCGAAAGAATTGCTCCGCCACTTCGACCGCCGCATCGAGCAAGCCGCCGGGGTTGTTCCGCAGGTCGAGCACCAAACCGTCGATATTCTGCTTCAACAGGCCATCGAGTGCCTCGCCAAACTCGTGCCCGGTATGCGCGGAAAACTCCGTCAGCTGAATGTAGCCGATATGACCCTCGAGGACACTCACCTCGCGCACGCTCTGTTGCTTGATCACCTCGCGCACGAGCGTGAGGTCGATTTTCTTCTTCGCGCCCGGCCGAAATAGACTGAGGCTGACTTGTGTCTTGGGTTTGCCGCGGAGCAGTTTGATGACGTCGTCCATGTTCGCATCGGCCGCAAACGAGCGCCCGTCCACGCTCACGATTTCATCCCCGCGCAAAATGCCCGCACGCTCACCGGGTGTGCCGGCCATCGGCGCGATGACCACCACCCGCCCCTTGCGCATCTCCACTTGAATGCCAATCCCGCCGAAATCGCCGTCCAAGTCGTCCTCCAGTTGTTCAAAATCACTTGATTCCAGGAACTCCGAATGCGGATCCAACGATTCGGCGAGCCCGTGGATGGCCTCACGCGCGAGCCGATCGTAAGCCGCGCTATCCTTATCGACGTAGTTCTCATTCACGAGTTTGAGCGCTTCGCGCACATAATCCGCCGAACGATCCAGCTCCCGATTGGGAAACAAGCTCCAAGCCAGCGACAAACGCATAGCGCCGATCGAAAGCACCACCCCCAGCAGGGTGCCGGCGGCGAGGATAAGAATGCGTTTGAGCATGCCGCCGACAGTGTGCATCTGGTTCGCTTTGTAAATGGGTTCGTCAGTCAAACCAGCCACCACCGCCTCACCCGCGTTCATCGACGTGTTCCGCACTCACGCGGACCAAGACGGCGTGCTGTCATTCGCGCGCTTCATGGAAATCGCGCTCTATCATCCCGCGGTCGGCTACTACCGACAGGCGCGACAACGCGTAGGCTATGGGCCCGGCACGGATTTTTATACCGCCAGCACCTCGGGCGCAATTTTCGGCGAACTCATCGTGGCGTCCTGCCGCTCACTGCTCAAGGGTGCCGATCTTTCCACTTTCACCTTTGTCGAGATCGGCGCTGAACCGGGTGCTGGCATTCTTCGCGAAGTCACTCATCCCTTCGGCGCCGCGCGCACGATTCGTGTCGGCGAACCGATCACGCTTTCCGGTTCCTGTGTGGTTTTTTCGAACGAACTCTTCGATGCCCAACCTTTCCGCCGCTTCGTCCGCCGCGACGGCCGGTGGCATGAGTTGGCAGTGCGGTTATGTGGCGAACAATTAGCCGAGACCACCCTGTCCGCCGCAGCCATCCCACCTGAACTCCCCGGCGAAGCTCCCGAAGGTTATGTAATCGATGCCCCGTTTGCCGCGACCGACCTGTTACAGAGCATCGCCGCGCAACCCTGGCGCGGGCTCTTCATCGCCTGTGATTATGGCAAATCATGGCGCGAGCTCACCACCGCGACTCCTGCCGGGACCGCCCGCACGTATGCCCGCCATGAGCAAGGCAACGACTTGCTGGCTCGCCCCGGCGAACAAGACCTCACCTGCCATGTTTGCTGGGACTGGCTCGCGGCCGGCCTGACGGCAGCGAGGTTTTCATCCCCGCAACTCGAATCCCAGGAGGCCTTCCTCGTAAAATCGGCCGGCGCATTTATCGAAGCCGCCAGCACCGCGGATGCCGCCCGCTTCAGCCAGCGCAAGCTCGCCCTTATGCAACTCCTCCACCCGGCCCATCTTGGGCAGAAATTCCAAGTCCTCCATGCGGTGCGAAACTAACCCGGGAAAACCAAAGAAATCCCTTGCTTCGCCTTCCCGCCGCCCTTTACCTCTGAACCTTTAACCACTCAAACCATGGCCAGAATTTGTGCAATCACCGGTCGGCGGCCCGTCAAAGGCAGCTCCATCAATCGTAAGGGTCAAAGCAAGAAAAGCGGCGGCATCGGCACGCACGTGACTAGCATCACGAAGCGCAAGTTCCGCCCCAATCTGCAGCGCATCCGCGTCAAACTGCCCAACGGCGGCACCAAGCGCATGCTGGTCTCCGTCAAGGCGATCAAGGCCGGACTCGTCCAGAAAGCCTGAGCTTTCCAGCAAATCCACTTCCAACCCGCAGCTTGCCTGCGGGTTTTTTATTGCCCAGACGTCCGCGGCTTGCGGGCCAGAATGCGCTTCCGTGGATCCAGCCAACTGCTAACCTCGCCCGCTAATGGCCGCCCACCCAACTGCCAGCCCCCCCGGGATCGATCCCGCCATCGAGCAGCGCGTGCATGGCGAGTTGACGCGACTGCTTTACCGCTCAGCCGGTTTCGGCCTGTTCTCCAATTTCGTCCTCGCCACGGTTCTGGTCCTCGCCGTCGGCCAGTATTTTCCCTTCCGCCTCAACGCGCAGTGGTATGGCGCCATCATCGGGATTTCACTGCTGCGCCTGGCCCTGAACATCGCATTCAAGCGGTGCCACCCCGCGCTCGAAAATCTCTGGCGCTGGCGCCTGGCCTTCCTCCTTGGCGTCGCGGCGGCGGGCATTACGTGGGGCATCGCCGGTTGGCTCTATTTCGAGAGCCCCGGCAATTTTACGCGCATGCTGCTCATGCTGATCCTCGCCGGCATGAACGCCGGCGCGGCCCGCTCGCTCGCTCCGGCTCTCGCCAGTTATTGGATCTACCTCATCGCCACCTTTGTCCCGATCCTGCTGCGCTTCTTTGCCGCGAACGAGCCGGGCAGCGGAATCCTCGCCCTCATCACCATCACCTACGCCCTCTTTCTGCTCAATACCGCCAAGCTTCACCACGCCGACCTGCGCCGACTCTACCGCCTTATTTTTGAAAACGAAGACCTCGTCGGCACGCTCAGTCTCGCAAAGCACAAGGCCGAAACCGCCAACAAGGCCAAGGGCGACTTCCTCGCCACCATGAGCCATGAAATCCGCACCCCGATGAACGGCGTGATCGGCATGCTCCAGCTCCTCCGTGACTCGCCCCTCAGCAACGACCAGAAATCCCAAGTCGATATCGCCTCCAGTTCCGCCGACACCCTGCTCCGCTTGCTCAACGAAATCCTCGATCTTTCCAAGATCGAAAGCGGCAAGATCGAGTTCGAACGCCTTCCCTTCCGGCCCTGCCTCGCCTTGCGTGAAATCACGACCCTGCTGACCCCGCGCGCTACCGAGAAAAAACTCTCACTCACCCTCACCCTGCCCCAAAATGAAAGCTTCCAAGTCTACGGCGACATCGTGCGCTTGAAGCAGGTCCTGCTCAACCTCACCGGCAATGCCATCAAGTTCACTGAGCACGGCCGTATCGACCTCACGCTCGAGATCCTGAATCACAGCGAGCAGACCGTCACGCTGCGCTTCCTCGTTCGCGACACGGGCATCGGCATCGACGAGCAAACCCAGGCCAAGCTTTTTCAAGCCTTCACGCAGGGTGATAGTTCGACCACCCGGCGCTTCGGTGGCAGCGGACTCGGACTTTCCATTTCCCAGCAACTTGTAAATCAGATGGGCGGACACATCGCGGTGCGCAGCGAGGCCGCCCACGGCTCCGAGTTTGCCTTCGAGGTGACTTATCCCACGGCGCCCGACTTTTTGCCGACGGCCCCGACGCCCGTAATCAGCGAGCATCGCAAGCTCTCCGGCCGCGTCCTCGTCGCCGAGGATGACGCCATCAATAAGCGCGTAATCCAGCTGATGCTGGGTCGCCTCGGTCTTCAGCCCGTCGTCGTCACCAACGGCGCCGAAGCGCTGGCGGCCGTGCAAACGGAAACCTGGGACGTTGTCATCATGGATTGTCAGATGCCCACGATGGACGGATTTGAAGCCACCCGGCGCATCCGCGACTTCCTGCAAGGCGCCCGGTTACCCATCATTGCGCTGACAGCCAATGCCATGGCCGAGGATCGCACGGCCTGCCTCGCTGCTGGCATGGATGATTTTCTAGCCAAGCCGGTCCGCCAGGAAGAGCTCCGCATCACGCTCGCCAAATGGCTCCCGTCCATGCCGGCCGAGCCACAAGCCTAGCCGTTACAGCGCGCGGAATACGACCGCGGCATTTTGTCCACCGAAGCCGAGATTGTTACTCAGCACCGTGCGGACTTTCGCCGTCCGCGCCACGTTGGGCACGTAGTCCAGATCGCAGTCGGGATCCGGGTCGGTAAGATTGATCGTGGGCGCGATCATGCCGGTCTGGATTGTCTTCACACTCACGACCGACTCGATGCCACCGGCCGCGCCGAGCAAATGTCCGGTCATCGACTTGGTCGAGCTGATCGCCACCCGGCGTGCATGATCACCGAAGATCTTCTTGATGGCGAGGGTCTCAAACTTGTCGTTGTAAGGAGTCGAGGTGCCGTGCGCGTTGATGTAGTCAACTGACTCCGGCGCCACGCCGCCGACGGCGAGGGCGCGCTTCATGGCGAGTGACAGCCCCTTGCCGTCGGGATCAGGCTGCGTGATGTGAAACGCATCGCAGGTCGCCGCATAGCCGACCAGTTCACAATAGATCCGCGCCCCGCGTGCGTGCGCGTGTTCCAACGTCTCGATTACGAGCACGCCGGCACCCTCGCCCATCACGAAACCGTCGCGGTTTTTATCAAAGGGGCGGCTGGATTGCTGCGGCGCATCGTTGCGCGTGCTCATCGCTTTCATCGCGCAAAAACTCGCATAGGCAAACGGCGTGATCGCCGCCTCGCTGCCGCCGGCGATCATCACATCGGCATCGCCGCGCCGGATCGCATGCCACGCCTCACCGAGCGCGTGCGTGCCCGTGGCGCACGCCGATACGATGCCGAAATTGGGTCCGCGCGCACCGTATTCGATGGCGACCAGCCCGGAGCACATGTTCCCAATCAGCGAAGGAATCGTGAAGGGCGACACTTTGCGCGGCCCGCGCTCGGCCAGCACCTTCAACTGCGTCTCATAGGTATACATGCCGCCAATGCCCGAGCCGATGATCACACCGACGCGGTCGCCATCTTCATTCGCCATCACCAACCCGGAATCTGTCACCGCCTGCCGGGCAGCCACGAAGCCGAAGTGCGTGTAGCGGTCATTGCGGCGTGCTTCCTTGGGATCCATGTATTTCGCTGCATCCCAGTCTTTGACCTCGGCGCCGATTTGGCTGCCGTAGTTCGTCGGGTCAAAGTGCGTCACGCGCTCGATCCCGCACTTGCCGGCCAGCAGGCTGGCCCAGAATTGATCCACGTCATGGCCGAGCGCGGTGACCGCGCCCAGACCGGTTACGACTACCCGACGTGAAGAAGAGGAATCCATAGTTGTTTGCGCTAACACCCGTGAATTTCAGGCAACAAAAAGGCGCCCTGCCAGAACAAATCCGGCAGGGCGCCTGAAATATTACAACCGGCTTACTTGGCGCCGGCCTTGGCCTTGATGTAGTCGGTCACCTGACCAACAGTCTGGAGCTTCTCGGCATCGGACTCGGGAATCTCACCCTTGATCTCGTCCTTGAACTCTTCTTCGAAGGCCATGATCAGCTCGACGGTATCGAGCGAATCGGCGCCCAGATCATCAAGGAAAGAGGCAGTCGGCGTGATCTGCTCCTCGTTAACATTGAGTTGGTTAACGATGATCTCTTTGACGCGTTGTTCGATGGTTTTTGTGTCTGCCATGTGAGGAAATCCTTTAGCGGTGAGACTTCACATCGCCATACCGCCGTCAACGGTAAAAACTTGGCCTGTGATGTAGTTTGCTTCTTCGGCACAAAGAAACGCGGTCATATTCGCGATATCCGCCGCCTCACCGAACCGCTTGAGGGGCACGGCTTCCAGAATCTTTGCCGAGACCTCGGGATTGTTCACGAAATCCGTCGTCATGTCGGTTTTGATGAACCCGGGAGCGACGGCGTTGACGGTCACACTCCGGCCGGCGAATTCCCGGGCAAGGCTCTTGGTGAGGCCAATCATGCCGGCCTTCGCTGCCGAGTAGTTGGCCTGACCGGCATTGCCCATGATCCCACTGACCGAGGTGATGTTCACAATTCGACCCCAACGCGAACGCGTCATCGGCCGGGCGAGATGTTTCGTCCAATGGAAACAGCTCGAAAGATTCGTCGAAAGCACCGAGGTCCAATCGTCCTCACTCATGCGAAACAGCAATCCATCGCGGGTGATGCCCGCATTGTTCACGAGGATGTCGATGGTCGGAAACTCCGCGAGCAGCGTCTCTGCCGCCTTGGCGACCGCCGCACCATCGGCCACGTCCACGGCCAGCGCCTTGGCCTTGCCGCCACTCGCGGTGATGGCCGCGGCGACCGCGCCGCAGGAGTCGGCGGATTTGGAAACACAGATCACGTTGACGCCGTGCTTCGCGAGGGTTTCGGCGATGGCTTTGCCGATGCCACGGCCGGCGCCGGTCACCAAGGCTGTGCGATTAGTAAAAGTCAGACTCATAAGGTTGCTCGGGGTTATGGGGGGTTAGTAAACGTCGCGCTGGTAGCGCTTGTCCTTCTTCAATTGCTTAACGTAGTCAGCGGCCGCGGCCGTGTCCATGCCGCCGTGCTGCCCGATGATTTCATGCAGTGCGAGATCGACGTCCTTGGCCATGCGCTTGGCATCGCCGCAAACATAGAAATATCCGCCACCCTTGAGCCAGGCCCACAGCTCGGCGCCGTTTTCGCGCATTTTGTCCTGCACGTAAACTTTCTGCAGCTGATCACGCGACCAGGCGACATCGAGCCGGGCGACCTGCCCCTTCGCCACGTAGTCCTGCCACTCTTCGCCATAGAGAAAATCCGTGGCCTGCTTTTGGTCGCCAAAAAACACCCAGTTGCGCCCGCTCGCACCGGACGCCACGCGATCCTGCACAAACGCGCGGAACGGCGCGATGCCCGTGCCCGGACCGACCATGATGCAATCCTTCGCGCCATCCTCCGGCGGGCCAAAATGCGAATGCGACACAAACACCGGCGTCGGCGTCGCGCCGACCTGCACGCGGTCCGCCATGAAGCTGGAGCAAACGCCCACACGATCGCGTTGATTGGTCGTGTAGCGCACGACGGCCACTGTCAGATGGATCTCCGAAGGATAGACCTTGGGCGACGATGCGATCGAATACAGCCGCGGCATCAGCTTGCGCAGGTGGTCAACAAATTCCTGCGGGGTAAGCTTGGCGCTGGGAAATTCGGCGAGCAGATCCACGTATTCGCGCTCATCAAGAAACGCCGTGAGCACTTCCTTCGACTCGGGCGTCAGCAATCCCGTGAGCTTCGCCTTCTCGGCCGGCTCGGTCGCCTTGGCCGCCAGCGTGCTGACGATCTTGGTGGTCGGACTCGCCAGCGCGAGACGCGAAGACAGCGCCTCCCGCAACGAAATCGGCGCCGGCAGCTTCAGCATGACCGGCGACACCAGTTCGTCACCCGTAGCCCCGAGCAGCCGCAAAAGTTCGTCCACTTCGCTCGGCCGGCTGGTGGCAAACACGCCCAATGAGTCGCCGGCTTTGTAGTGCAAACCGCTGCCCGCGATGCTGACGACAAAATGCCGGGTCTCCTTGGCGGAACCCGGTTTGTTCAGCATGCGGTTTTCGGTGATTTTGGCCGGAAACGGATTGTCTTTGGTGTAGGCGGAAACGTCGGCAGGAGCGGACATGGCTGCCGGATGAAGGGCCCGCCGCGCAGCACGCGCAAGCCTTTGTTTCAGCCCACCGCGGGGCTTGCCCCGGAGGGAAAATTCACGCCAACTGCCTCGACTCATGAGCACCTCCGAACCCGTCCGCCTGCAAAAATTCCTCGCCGAGGCCGGGATCTGCTCACGGCGCAATGCCGAGGCGATGATCGCCCAGGGCGAAGTCTGGGTCAACGGCGTGCCCGCCACGCTCGGCCAGAAAGTCACCCCCGGCGTCGATCGCGTGACGACCAACGGCAAGCAGGTGCGCACGACCCCGCAACCGCGCCTCACGCTCGTCGTCAACAAGCCCCGCGGCCTCGTCTGCTCCAACGATGACCCGCATAACGCCGACACCATCTTCGACCTGCTCCCGCGCGAACTCGCCAAGCTGCGCTTCTTTTGCGCCGGCCGCCTCGACAAGGACAGCGAAGGCATGGTCATCATCACGACCGACGGCGAACTCGCCAACCGGTTGATGCATCCCTCCAACATCGTGGTGAAGCGCTACCACGTCGTGCTCAAGCAGCCCTACCCATTCTCGCGCCTGCCCCAGCTCATCAAAGGCATCATGTATGAAGGCGAACGCTTGAAGGTAGAGCGCTCGGCGCTCGTCAATCCTGGCCCCGACCGAGCCTCGACCGACCTCGACGTGCACATGCACCACGGCAAGAAACGGGAAATCCGCCTCCTCTTCACCGCCCTCGGCTACGACGTGAAACGTCTCCGGCGCTACCAAATCGGCGCCCTGCGCTTGAAGGGAATCCCGTTGCGCGCCGTGAAACAACTTTCCACAAAAGACATCTCACTTCTTTTCAAGGTCCCGCGCCCCCATGGCGCCGCTGAAACCGAAACTGCCACCGATCACGATGAAAACTAAATTTGCCCTCGCCTGCGCGCTGCTCGCCGCCGCGTCGCTCTCCGCCGCCCCTCTCACTGAAACCACCGCGGTCCACGTCCGTCCCGCTGCCAGCGCGCCCGCCATCACTTTCCTCAAGGCCGGCACCGAGCCCGCCATCGCCTACGATGCCGCCGGACTCACCCCCGCCGGCTGGCAAGCCGTCGAGCTGTCCGGTCCCTTCGAGGTTTACGTCCAGAACAAGGACATCAGCAAGAGCCTCGATATTCAGCCCGGCGCCTCGTTCCGCCTCAGCCCCAAGGCTGATGCCACAGTCATCGGCACCATGGAGGCAGGTGACAAAACCAACATCACCGGCCTCCACGGCAAGTGGACCCAGCTGAGCCTTGAGAAAAAAATCACTGGTTACATTCGTTCCACCGGCGTTGTGGCTTCCACCGCTGCGGCCGGCGCTCCCGTGCTAACCGATGTCGGCACCCGTTCCTCCTACGGCACCAGCCGGCCCGCCCCCACGGCCCAGCCTGCGACACCGGCCGCCCTCGCACCCGCTCCCGTCCAACCTGCCGTCTATGGCGTCAGCACCGCGGGCCGCCCTGCGCCCATGATGAATCTCGGCGACGGCGGCTCCGGCGCCCTCCCCCGCCTCTTCCAAGGCAAGTTCGTCTCGACCAAGCGCGCCTTCGCGCCGCGCCGGCCCTACGATTGGCAGCTCAACGACGATGCCGGCGTGCGTTACGCTTACCTCGACGTGAGCAAGCTGCTCCTCACCGAGCAGATCGAGAAATACATCGACCACGTCGTCGTGGTTTACGGCAAGCCCAAGCCTGTGCCCAACGGCCGCGACATCGTCATCGAAATCGAAAGCCTCCAGCTCAAGTAACCGCTCCCCTATTTAGGGCCGGCGAATCACACGATTTTGCCGGCCCTTGTCATTTTCGCCCACCATGGAACTCATTGACGGAAACAAAATCGCCGCCGACATCGTCGCCGAGCTCAAAGCCGAAGTCGCCGCTCTCCGCGGCCGCAAGCCCTGCATCGCGCTCGTGCGCGTGGGCGACGACCCCGCCTCGGTCTCCTACGTAAAGAAGAAGGAGAAGACCGCCGCCGAAATCGGCATCGAAGGCCGCATCCATCTCCCGCCGACGAGCATCACGCAGGCCGAATTATTCGCGCTCATCGATCAGCTGAACGCCGACCCTGCCGTGGATGGCATCCTCGTGCAGTCGCCTCTGCCCAAGCACATCGACGAAGTCGCGGTTTTCCGCCGCGTCTCTGCCACGAAGGACGTCGACGGTTTTAACACCCTCAACCTCGGCAAGGTGGCGCAGGAGGATGAGACCGGTTTTGTCGCCTGCACGCCTGCGGGCATCATGGAGTTACTCGCCCGCAGCGGCACCGACCTCAAAGGCAAGCACGTCGTCGTCCTCGGTCGCAGCCTCATTGTCGGCAAACCCGTCGCGTTGCTCGCGCTCCAGAAAAAAGCCGGCGCCAACGGCACCGTCACCATCTGCCACTCGGGCACGAGCAACCTGCCCGCCCTCACCCGCCAAGCCGATGTGCTCATCGCCGCCATCGGTCGCGCCGAGTTTGTCACCGCCGACATGGTCAAGCCCGGCGCCGTGATTATCGACGTCGGAATCAACCGCGTGCCCGACGCCACCAAGAAAACCGGCTACCGCCTCACGGGTGACGTCCAGTTCTCCACGGTCGCCCCGCTGGCCAGCAAGATCACGCCGGTGCCCGGTGGCGTTGGCCCGATGACGGTCGCCATGCTCATGAAAAACACCGTCAAAGCCTACCATTTGCAGGCCAAAGCCTAGGGATATCTGCCCGTAACGCTAAGATTGCGCCCTCCCTCAATCTCGTTAACCCTTCCGCCCACGATGCCTGCGCACTCCATCCTCGTCGTCGATGACCAGCCCATCAACGTCCAGTTATTGAAACGCAAGCTCGAGCGCGAGGGCATCCGCGTCGTCGCGGCCTACAATGGCCTGGAAGCCCTTGAGTGCGTCCGCAAGGACCGCCCCGACCTGATTTTGCTCGATGTGATGATGCCCGACATGGATGGCATCGAGGTCTGCCAGCGCCTGCAGGCTAATGAGGAAACGCGTTCCATCCCGGTCATTTTCATCACCGCTCGCACTTCCAAGGAGGGCAAACTCGAGGGTCTTGGCGTCGGCGCCGTTGACTACATCACCAAGCCCATCGACCTCGACGAAACTTTCGCCCGCGTGCAGACGCACCTGCGTTTCGTCGCCATCAACCGCGAAATGGTCGATCTCCAGCGCCGCCTCGTCGAGGCCCGCCGTGTGGCCACCATCGGTGCCGTCACCCAAGGCATCGCGCACAATCTCAACAATCTCCTCGGCGTGGTCATCGGTTACCTCGATCTCATCAAGGCCTACTACGACAAGCCAGATCAGGTGAAAAAGAACGCCCAGCAGGTCGAGGAGGCCGTGCAGCGCATCGTCACGATCATCAAGCAGCTCAGCACGCTGGTCGTTAAATCCCGCCCGCCGCTCATCAAGAGCAACCTGCAGCGCCTGCTCGAGGGCAGCGTCGAGCGCTTCAAGACCGACTTCAAGATCGCCACCCCGATCACGATCACCAACCCGCTTGGTGCCCTCATGATCGACAGCAACTCCGAGGTCTTTGAGGAGATCCTCGGCAAGGTCCTGATCAACGCTTGGGAAAGTTACGACAACCGTCCCGGCGAGCCGCGGCCCATCTGGATCAAGACCGAACTCATCGAACGCCCCACGGACGGAAAAACCGTCCAGATCACGGTCGAAGACCAGGGTCGCGGCGTGGACGCAGAAATCCGCGATCACATTTTTGAACCGTTCATCAGCTCCAAGAACACCGTCGGCGTTGGCATGGGCCTGACCATCGCTCGCCATTCCCTGCGCAACCTGGGTGGTGAAGTCACCATGATCGACCGCACAGGCGGCGGCGCGATCGCCGTGCTCTCCCACCCGGTCGAGAAAAAAGTCCGCAAAGACACGGATGAGTAAACTGGCATTCCTCGGCGCGGGCAATCTCGTGTCCGCCATGGTGGACGGCGTGCTGGCCCAAGGCACGCTGGCCAAGACTGATCTCATTTGCCTCAGTGGCTCCGGCCGGACCGCCACCGCTCTCGCCGCCCGCACCGGCATCGCCCAAGCCGCGACTCTCGACGAACTCCTCGCTGGCGCCGATTTACTCGTCGTCGCGTTCAAACCGCAGCATCTCGCCAACGCCGATCCACAGCTCGCCACGCTTACCGCCGGCAAACTCGTTGTGTCGGTCCTGGCCGGCAAACGCCTCGACCGCCTCGCGAAGGTGTTTCCGCAAGCCCGCAACATTGTCCGCGCGATGCCCAACACGCCCGCCGCCATCGGCGCCGCGATCACCGCTTACTGCACGCTGCGCCCGCTTGCGGCGGCCGATTTGGGCGCAGTCGAGTCGTTACTCGGCGCCTTCGGCCAGCATCTCGCCATCGGCGAAGAGCACATGGACGCCGTGACCGCCGTGAGCGGCAGCGGCCCGGCCTTTCTATTCGAATACGTCGCCGCCATGCGCGAGGCCGGCATCGCCGCCAAGCTTCCGCCCGACATCGCCGCACGCCTCGCCGTGGAAACCGTGCTCGGTTCCGCCCGGCTGCTCGCCCGCCGGCAGGTCGATCCCGAAACCCTCCGCAACCAGGTGACCTCGCCCAATGGCACCACCTTCGCCGGTCTGCGCCACTTGGAATCCAAGGATTTTCGCGGCCTGATCCGTGAAACCGTGCTTGCGGCCAAGGCCCGCGCCGGGGAATTGTCGAAGGACACATGAGCTCGCTCCAAGGCCGCATCCTCGTCACCGGTGGCGCCGGTTTTATCGGCAGCTCCCTCATCTGGGCGCTTAACCAGCGCGGGCTGACTGACATCGTCGTCAGCGATTTCCTCGGCTCCGACGAAAAATGGAAGAACCTCGTCCCGCTCAAGTTTGCCGACTACGTGGAGGCCGATCTCCTGCGCACCCGCCTCGCGGACCGCGCCTCCGCTTTCGGCAAGTTTTCCGCCGTCTTCCACCTGGGGGCCTGCTCGGCGACGACCGAGCGCAACGCCTCCTATCTAATCAATAACAACTACGCCTACACACAGGAACTCGCCACGTGGGCCCTCGAGCAGGACGCGCGCTTCATCTACGCCTCCTCCGCCGCCACCTACGGCGACGGCGCCCAAGGCATGAGCGATACGGACGACAACATCGCCCGCCTGCGCCCGCTCAATATGTATGGCTATTCGAAGCACCTCTTCGACCAGCATGCGCAGCGTGAAGGCTGGTTGAAGCGCATCGTGGGTGTGAAGTATTTCAACGTTTTCGGCCCGAACGAGGATCACAAGGGCGACATGCGCTCACTCGTCAACAAGGCCTATCAGCAGATTCTTTCGACCGGGAAAGTCGGCCTCTTCCGCAGCTATCATCCCGACTACAAGGATGGCGAACAGATGCGCGATTTCCTCTACGTGAAGGATGCCATCGAGATGACGATCCACTTCGCGGAAAAGGCCACCACCGCCGGCGGCCTTTACAATCTCGGTTCGGGTGAAGCCAACACTTGGCTCACGCTCACGCGCGCGATCTTCGCCGCCCTCAAGCGCGACCCGCAGATCGACTTCATCGAGATGCCTGAAGTCCTCCGCGGCAAATACCAGTATTTCACGCAAGCCGATGTGACTAAACTCCGCGGCACCGGCTACGTGCGCCCGATGACGCCACTGACCGAGTCCGTGCGCGACTACGTGCAAAACTATCTCGTTCCTGGCAAGAAACTCGGGGAGTGACGCCCTTGGAGGTCGGGCGATTCCGCTCGCAATAAAAAAGCCGCCCTCAGTCGGGCGGCTTTGAAATTTAGCGATTGGATGCGACTCAGGGCAGAGCGAGCAACTCGGCCTCGGTCCATTCCTTGCGACCTTCTTCCTTCGCACGCAGCTCAGCAACTCGCTCAGTCGTGATCGGACCGGCAGCGTTGCCCCACTCGTGACGAACATAGGTCAGCACAGCAGCGATCTTTTCGTCGCTCCAGTTATAGCCGCCACCAGCCACCGGACCGAATGCAGGCATCGCAGCTGCGTTATAAGTCTGACCCTTCACCGTCACCGGACCCTTGAGGCCGTGAAGGACGATGCTGATCAAACGTTCTTCGCTACCGAGGACCCATTCAGAACCGGCCAGCGGAGGATAGGTGCCGGGGAGGCCCTGACCGTTCGGCATATGGCAGGTGACGCAGGCAAGGGCGTATTGCTTCTTACCGAGCACCAGCGGATCAATCTTTACGACTACCGCTTTCGCGTCGGTCGGGATCTGGCGTTCATCGAAAATATTGCCGCGGAAATGACCCGAATAACGGTTCAGGTAAGTGCCAGCGTAGAAAATCAGTCCGCTGAAGATAAACAACAGCGCCAAAGGCAGCATGCGGTAATGCGCATCGGTGTCAGGCTTGCCACCGGCCGCTTTTTCGTGGGCGGCGATGAGGCTAGCGTCCGTGATTGCGGCTTGGTCGAGACGGGGATCTACAGGAGGTTGCGAGCTCATTTGTGTGCCCCTCCGTGCGCTTCAGCGGCAGCTTCAAAGGGCCGGGCTTCTGAAAATTCGTAGGTCTGTTTCAAGCTGAGCAAATAAGCAACGAGCGCCTCGGCGCGGGCAGAAGGCACCAGCTCGTAACCAGCCGGTGCACCGCCTTGGAGGGCCTTGGAGGATGATTCACCCACGATTTGATGCTTATCGAACAGGAAGCGATAGGCAGGCATGCCGTTGCGACCATTGTAGAGATCAGCAAGCAGCGTGGCGGCCGTCTGGCCATTATGCGCGGCGCGGGTGCCGAAATTCGCCAGATCCGGTCCAACGCGCATGGTGCCGAGTTGAGGGCGGGACTGATGCACGTAATCGCGGGCAACGCTCTGCCGGTCGCCCCAACCACGGGCCTTGTCGGACCCAAAGTCAGGCCGGCGCACCTGCTGGGTGTGGCAGGAGGCGCATCCGAGATCCTGATAAACGCGCAGGCCTTGTGCAGCGATACCGGGCGACTGCTCGGGGAAAGCCTTGCCTTCGAGATCGTCGTAATGCGGCGCGAGATCGCCGAGCTGCGCCTGTGTGCCGAGCACCAAGCCGGCCCACGAGAGGGCTAGGACAAAGAAGAGACCGAGAAAGAAGAGCGGACCGTTTTTCATGACGCAGACGCCTCCATCGTCGAAGGCTGGCGGAAGATGCCGCCGTTAGCGGCGGCCGGCTTGGCGAGGAGCAGCCGGAGGAAATGGAAGGCGAACAGAATATTGCCGATCACGAGCAGCATTTGCGCCGCCGTGGCCAGTTGCAGCCAAGTCTTGGTGTGGGCGGCAATCTGGGCGAAGGTGACGCTGGCGTCATTGAGGTCATGGCCCTGCGTCCAACCGGCCAGCACGAGGCTGACGATCAGCGCAAGGAACCCAACCAACGAAGCGAGATAGTGCACCCGAATCAGACCTGCGGAAGGCCAGGCTACCCCGGTGAGACGCGGCCCGATATAGTAAAGAGCGCCAAAGATGATCAGCGAGAACGCAGCCAAAGAGAGCTGTGTCTGGGCCTGCTGGAAATAGGTAAACTGGGTGATCTGAGCCAGACCGCGGGCCGAGAAGACAGCATCCGCCGCACCACCGAGCAGGTAAGCGAGGAAGCCGGCAGCGGCGAACTTGAGTGCCGTGCTACCGCCTGCGCAAAACACGCCGCGCAAATTGAAGAACACGATCAAGTGGTGAAAGAGCACGAGGCAGCTGGCACCGATTGCTAGGGTCGCGATCCAAGCCGGCACCGGGCTGCCGATGAGGTGACGGCCACCCATCCAGGCACCGAACAGCAGGAGAGACCAAAAACCGTAGATCGCAAAATCATAGGCCGGAATGACGCGGCCACTGATCTTGGGCAGTAGGTAATAAAGCGCGGCGATCGCGAGCGGCGAGAGCCACAGGCTGAAGATATTCTGTGCATACCACGTGGCCACGACGGCCTGCAGCGTGCCGCGCACCGGGATGTAGGTTAGCATCACTTGGGCGACGGAGAAAAACCAGGGAAAGAGGAAGAGCGCCGCGACCGCATACCATTGCGTGGCGAAGGTCTGCTCGGCACGACGGCCGGTCCAGGCAAGGACGCCGGGGACGGCGATCGCCGCAAAGGCGAAGAGAAGGATCGGTTGCACGTAACGGGGCAATTGGAACAGCGAGAACGAAGTCGCATCGCCGGCGGCAATGCCGATCAATGCGAGCGTAACACCAAAATTCCAAAACAGGCCACCGACGATGACATAGTTAAGGCCACGCAGCGGCGAACCGCCAAGGCGGGCGAGCAACCAGAGCGCGACGGCGAGACCGGCGTTGGCGGCCCAGCCGTAAACGAGTGCCGTTTCCTGCATGGCCTGCAGGTGGCCATAGGTGAACCAGGCGCAGTCCGCCAAGACTGAAGGAGTGTGCAGTTGCTCAAGATTGAGCAGGGCCAGGACGCCGCCCACCACGAGCCAGAGGAGCGCGGATGCGATGAGCAGGGCTAGCGGGCAACGCGCGGACGCGTCGATCTCACTGGCCTCGGCGGGCGCGTTGTTGTGCGAAACAGTGGTCATCTCAAATAAGGGTGGTGCCGGAAATTATTTCTTGGCGCTGTAATGCTGCACGGTGAGTTCCATCGCCCGGTCGATGGGCAGTTGGACAGTGCCGGCGGACTGGTCGATCCAGGCATACGCGTGGGCGTGCTTTTGCTCGTTGGCGTGAAGCTCAGCGAGGCGGGTCTTGCGCTCTTCGGGAGTGCGCACGCCGTCGCCGACATACGGGCCGGTCTGTTTGGGCAGGTAGGCGAGCCAGACCAATAAAAGGAAGAGGGCGAAGCAGCCCATGATGGCCACAACGGACACCAGGGAAGCCGGACGGGAAGATGAGGCGGTATCA
The DNA here is from genome assembly GCA_964525935.1 of uncultured Opitutaceae bacterium. Taxonomy (GTDB): domain Bacteria; phylum Verrucomicrobiota; class Verrucomicrobiia; order Opitutales; family Opitutaceae; genus UBA2377. Next base: position 51,718 of record CAZGJZ010000011.1, read on the forward strand.
CTCATGGAAGGTGAGGCATTCCTTGATGCGCGGGTCACGGATGGGAATGAGCTTGGTGGTCGGGAAGCTGCGGAGATAGGACCAAACGCAGATGCCGCCGATGCCCACGACCGAGGTCAGCACCCAAAGCAGGTTAAGCGAAAGGAACGGCAACGAGTCGCCGTGCGAATCCTTCAGCGCCGGCAGGATGTTGTAGCACATATCGAGCAGGATGACCGCCAGAATCCAGAGGGCGATGCGACGGATGATGTGCGGCGTGACCTTGAAGCGATAGGACAACAGGGCCAGGAACGGGATAACGAAATGACCAAAGAGGATGCCGTAAATACCGACCCATTTCCACTGGTTGTCGCTGCCGTCGGCATGGATTTCGCGGAGGTTATACCAGAAGGTTTCCTCGGGGACGTTGGCGTTCCAGATCAGGAAGTATTGGGAGAAGGTGACGTAGGCCCAGAACACGGTGAAGGCGAGCATGAGCTGGCCAATGGACCACCAGTGGTTGGTATTGAGGATGCCCTTGTAGTCACCGCGCTGCCAGAGCCAGATCATAATGAGAACACCGATGCTGAGGGCGCCGCGTGCACAGTTGGCGAAGAACCACACGCCATACATCGTCGAGAACCAGTGATACTCCAAGCTCTTGACCCAGTAGATGGAGGCGAAAGTGAGCGTGAGTGCGCCGAGTGCCAGACCGAAGGCTGCCGTCTTGCGGTTCATATAGGTCCACTTGACGTCGCCGTCCGCGTCCTGCGTGAAGGAGGCCTTGCGCAGGCGGGCGGAAAGCCAGACCCAGATGACAAAGAAGCTGATCGTCATGCCGATGAACATGCCGAGGTTCAGGAACCCGGACTTCTTCGTGTAGAGCGGATCATGACCGACAGTGTGCCCACCATGAATGATACCGTGCTCGTTCATCCAAGGCCAGATCAGGTCATGGGTGCCCATGAGCGAGACGATGACCAGCGGCACGAACAGCAGGGCGAGCCACTTAAAGGAAGAAAGGCCGTGCTCAAACTGACGGCGGAGGACCACCGACCAGGAAGCGTCGAAGATGTGATGGATCAGAATCAACATCAGCATGCCGATGGCGATCGCCGTCCAATAGGTGATGCCGACCAAGTAGGACATCGCGACGTGCTTCGCTGGCGAGATGAGCAGGCCAGCGGCGGTCAGGGCAAGGCCGATGACGCCGATGATCAGCGCCTTGGTTGCGCTGGCGGAAGTGGATCCGGCGGCGAGGCCGGCGGGGGCAGTAGCAGCGTGAGTGCTCATTTGAGGCCAAGCTCCGATTTGTTAACCGCAGGCACATCAGCCGCGCTGCCCGTCTGGGCGCGCTGCAGGGCGCGGACGTAGGCGATGACCGCCCAGCGGTCTTCGGGCACGAGTTTATCGGCGTAGGAAAGCATGTTGCCCTTGCCGTGCGTGAGGGTGTTGAAAATCTCGCCGTCCGCGATCTTACGCAGACGGTCGTCGTGGTAGGTGGGCGTGGCGCCCATGCCGTATTGCTTGGTGATGCCGTTGCCGTCACCGAGCGCGCCGTGGCAGGGGGCGCAGTAAATCGTGTAGCGTTCCTTACCGTGCTCGAGGAACTTCAGGTCAACCGTGAGCGAGGCCGGGATGGTCGCGATGTAAGCACCCTTGGCATCTTTGCCAGCATAGAGCGCATCGTCGTTACGCAAGGCCTGACCGATCGGACCATAGTTGGCGGGAACGACGCCAGCGGGCAGCGGACGATCGGCGCGACCGTCGGCGAAGAACGTGCTCGCGGCTTGCGGCTTGTATTTCGGCTGACGCTTCATGCCGGGGAAGGCCCATTCCGGGAACACATCCATCGGAGCCTGCACAAATTTGGTGCCACGGAGGCCCAGCACGGAAACCGTGAGGACAACCAGGAAGGCGGTGACGAGGTAAACGTTACGCATGGCTCAGGCTTCCAGCTCCTTGATGTCCTTGCCGCCGGCCTTCGCGAGGAGGGCCTTCGTGTTGGCGAGGTTGAAACGGGGATCGCGGGTTTCGATCACGATGAAGAACAGGTCATCCATGCCGCGCTTGATGTTCTCGTATTTCAGCACGGGGTGATAGTGCATCGGCAGGCCGTTGAGGAACAGCATGCCGCCAATGGTCGCGAAAGCCGTGAAGAGAATCGTCAATTCATAGCTGATCGGAAATGCGAACATCGGGCTGAAGTAGGGCTTGCCGCCGACGACCAGCTTGTAGTCCACGCCGCCCGTCCACCAGATCATGGACATGCCGGTGCAGAAACCAGTGATACCACCGGCGAGTGAGATGCGCGGGACGATGGAGCGCTTCAGACCCATGGCCTTGTCGAGGCCGTGGATCGGGAACGGGGTGATGCAGTCCCAGTTTTTGTAGCCGGCGTCGCGGACCTGTTCGGCGGCGTGGTAAACGCCGGCGGTGGTCTCGAACGTGGCAATCAAGCCGTAAGGTTGGGCGGACATGGGCGTGGCAGATTAGTGGTGGTCGTGGCCGGCGTGCGGGTCAGCCTGCGGCGTAACCGCCTTGAGCTCGGCCATCGGCATGATCGGGAGGAACCGGATGAAGAGGAGGAACAGCACCGAGAAGACGCCGAACGTGCCGAAGAAGGTGAAGATTTCCACGATCGACGGGCTGTAGTAACCCCAGCTCGACGGCAGGAAGTCGCGGGCCAGCGAGGTGACGATGATCACGAAGCGCTCGAACCACATGCCGACGTTGACGAAGATCGAAAGCACCCAGACCAACGTGGTGTTTTCACGGACCTTCTTGAACCAGAAGAACTGCGGCGTGATGACGTTGCAGGTAATCATGATCCAGTAAGCCCAGGCGTAGTGACCGAAGGCGCGATTGATGAACGCAAAGCCTTCATACGGATTCGCGCCATACCACGCGATGAAGAACTCCATCGAGTAAGCGTAGCCGACGATGGTGCCCGTCGCGAGGGTGATCTTACACATGCAGTCGATGTGATACTGCGTGATAAGGTCCTCGAGTTTGTAGATCGCCCGCAGCGGCAGCATGAGCGTGAGCACCATGCCGAAGCCGGAGAAGATGGCACCCGCGACGAAATACGGCGGGAAGATGGTCGTATGCCAGCCCGGGAGTAGTGACACCGCGAAGTCGAACGACACGATGGTGTGCACGGAAAGCACGAGCGGGGTCGAAATGCCGGCCAGGATCAGGTAGGCCATTTCATAGTTGCTCCAGTGGCGATTGGAACCGCGCCAGCCGAGGGCAAACAGACCGTAAAGGAACGAGCGGAATTTGTTACCGGCCGCAAAAAAGCGGTCGCGCAACACAGCCAAATCGGGGATAAGACCGATATACCAGAAGAGCACGGACACCGTGCCGTAGGTCGAGACGGCGAACACGTCCCATTCGAGAGGAGAACGGAAGTTCTGCCAAATCACGTTGGAGTTCGGAATCGGGAAAAGATACCAAGCATACCAGACACGACCGACGTGGAAGACCGGGAAGATCGCGGCACAGACGACCGCGAAGATCGTCATGGCCTCGGCGGCGCGGTTGATGGACGTGCGCCACTTCTGGCGCAGGAGACACAAGATCGCGGAGATGAGAGTGCCGGCGTGGCCGATACCGATCCAGAACACGAAGTTGACGATATCCCACGCCCAATTGACCGGATTCGCATGGCCCCACACACCGACACCGGTGGCGATAAGGTAGGTGATGCCGGCGACCGTGAAGGACGCGACGAAGCACGCGAGGATAAAGCAGACCCACCACCACGTGGGCGTCTTACCCTCGATGATGCTGCAGATCTTCTCGGTGATCCATGCGAAGCTGCGGTTGTTTTCAACCAGCGTCGCGCGCGGGAGCACCGCGGGATTGACCTCATTGAGAATGGCCGGCGTGGCGCCGGCGTGTTCGGCGTGAGCCATTAGCTAAGCCCTCCCACGCGGTTGAGTGCGGTGATCGCGGAGCGGCCGTCGCCATGCTTCTTCTCCTCGTGATGCTCCCCTGCTCCACCGTGAGCGTGGTCACCGTGGCTCGAGGAAGCGCCACTCTTGGCGCTGTGCTCCACGCGACTGAGCGGGAGTTCGTTGTAGTCAGGCATCTTCGGATTGGGATTGCGCAGCTTGCCGAGGTAGGTGGTGCGCGGACGGATGTTCAGGTAGGCGAGCAGGGCGTAGTCCTGCGAACGGGCCTTGGCCTTCGAGACTTCACTCTCAGGGTCGAGAATGTTGCCGAAAGTAACGCCGTCGACGGGGCACACCTGTTGGCACGCGGTCTTGATGGTGCCATCCGGCACGGCGACCAAGCTGGGGGTGCCGGCCTGCGCCATCTTCACGCGGTGCTGAATCTTGCCGTTCTGGATGCGCTGCACGCAATAGGTGCACTTTTCCATGACACCACGCATGCGCACAGTGACTTCGGGATTCTTCACCATCTTGACGAGCTCCGGCATACCCTGCGGACCGAGCGGTCCGAGGTAGAGGCTGTCGAGCTGGCGCTGATTGAAGTCGAAGAAATTAAAGCGACGGACCTTGTAGGGACAGTTGTTCGCGCAATAACGGGTGCCGATGCAGCGGTTGTAAGCCATCGTGTTGAGGCCTTCGCTGTCGTGGACGGTGGCATTGACAGGGCAGACGGTCTCGCACGGGGCGAGTTCGCACTGTGCACAAGCGACCGGCTGGATGGAAACCTGCGGATCCTCGGGGAGTTCGCGGTTGCCCTCACCACCGAAGGCGGCGCCTTCGAGTTTGCCGTCGGAATAATAGCGATCGAGGCGGATCCAATGCATCTCACGGCCGCGCATGACCTGATCCTTGCCGACGATCGGAATATTGTTTTCCGCCTGACAGGCGACGACGCAAGCGTTGCAGCCGATGCAGGTGTTGAGGTCGATCGACATGCCCCACTGGTGCGTGCCGTCGAGCTCGGGCGTCTTGTAGAGTGAACCACCGCGGGGCAGCAACGCCGCGCGCTGGGCGGGCGTCATCGCTTCGCCTTCTTCACCGAGGATCGAAGGGCTGTGTGATTCGAGGCCGACCTTGGCGACGAAGTTGGGATCTTCGGTGTAGCTCTGCGGACCGTCGTAGTTGGCTTCGCGCACGATGTCGCGGCCTTCCATGGACCAATGCTCCTGGGTGTTGGCGAGATTGTAGCGCTCGTCGGTCACCTTGAGCGTGGCACCCGTGGCGACACCTTGCGTCGCGGACGTGCGGACCACGTAAGCGTTGAAGCCGGCGCCCTTGCCGACGCGACCGGTCGTTGTGCGACCATAACCGAGCGGCAGCACGATCGTGTAGTTCGAGAGACCCGGCTGAATATGGATGGGGCCACGAACCGTGAGACCATTGACGGTGACTTCACCGATACGGGCGGCCTCGCGACCGCGAACGAAATCACCTTCCTCGACGCGCGTGATCTGGAGGGCTGAACCTTTCGGCGCGATCCCCAGTTCCTTGCCGAGACGCGGGCTGATGAGGATAACGTTATCCCAGGAAATCTTCGTGATGGGATCGGGGCACTCCTGCAGCCAGCCGTTGTTGGCATAGCGGCCGTCGTCCATCTTGTGATCGGCGACGAAGCGGACTTCGAGGCTGTCCTTCGAAATGGTGACAGGTTTCGCCGCCTTGTTGAGGGCCGCACTTGCAGTGGAATTATTGAAGGCCACCGAGGCCGTCGGGTAAGCCGAACCGGCGAGCACGCCATCGTGCAGGAATTGGCGGAAGCCCTTCTCCACGCCACCGGACACCAGACTACTGATGGTCGTGTGCACGAGCGAATACGGGTCGGCGTTTTCCTCGCCCAGAATGCGGGCGATCACCTCTAGCTCCGTGAAGCCGTTGAACAGCGGCAGAATCATCGGCTGCACGGGCACGATAACACCATCAACCGTGCGGGCATCACCCCACGATTCAAGATAGTGCGTCGCGGCGATGTGCGCGCCGGCGGCGAGCGAGGTCTCGTCCACGTAGTAGCCATAGCGGATGACTTCGGGAACTGATTTCTGCAGCGCAGCCCAGCCGAGATCGGCCGGGGCGTTGTAAACCGGATTGCCGCCGAGGACGACGAGGGTCTTGACGCTACCGGCCTTGATGGCGGCAGCCAGCGCCTCGATGGACGAAGCGTCAGCCGGCTGGATCGCCACGAAATCAACGGTCTTACCCACGTTACCGAGGGCCGCGTTGATCTGATAAACGAGGACGTGCACTTCGGCAGGCAGATGTGCGCCGGCGACGACGAGCGACTCGCCCGGATGAGCCCGCAGGTCAGCGGCGCACTCTTCAACCCACTTCGGATTGATATCGAGGCCGGCGGCGAGCGTAGCAAAAGCGTTGGTGCCGGTGGCCTTGTTGGCCAACGAGGCGGCGAGGGCCAGCATGTGGCTGCTCGCGAGGCGCAGACGGTGATCCGCCATACCGCCGGTGAGGGTGAAGCCGCTCTCCGCCACATAGAGGCGGTTCATCGGGTCGGTCGGCTTGGTGACCTTGCGCGCCTTGGAGAAGTCACGCGCATGGTAAAGCGAACCGCTCTCCGCACAGAGGAAATCAGCGTCGAGCGAAACCACGCGCTTGGCTTTGGCGAAGCGGTAGATTGGCTTAACGTCTTTGCCGAACGCAGCGCGGGCGGCGGCGACAGGAGCCTCATCCTGCACGGGCTCATATTGGGCCCAGACAGCCTGCGGGAATTTTTGCTTCAGCTTCGCAAGAAGGCGGGCGCGCGTCGGCGAGCTGGAGTCTTCCGCCAAAAATGCGAGGCCGGCACCCGCGTTTGCCGCGTAGTTGGTGCCGATCTTGGCGAGCAGGTCGCTCACCGCAGCATTGTTGATCGCCGCGCCACCTTGGGTGTGGGTCGTAGCGCGGTCGGGATCGTAAAGATCGAGGATCGAAGCCTGGGCGAGCAGCGAACTGCCGCCGCCATGCGGTGCATAGCTGGGATTGCCTTCGAGCTTGGTCGGGCGGCCCTGATGTGTTTCAGCGAGGAGCGGAACCGCCGAATTGCGCAGCGGCATGGCCGTGGCAAAATAGAGCGGAAGACCGGGAATAACGCCTTCGACGGACTTGCCGTAGGGCAGAATGTTCGCCTCCGGGCGGCGGCAGCCGGCGAGGCCGATGCCACCAAGGGCAAAGGACGCGGCCATGATCTTGACGAACTGGCGGCGATCCACGCCGTCGAGATTGGAAGCGCCTTCAGGGAACTCGCGGGCGAGCTGGTCCTTGAAGCCGGGGGCGGCGGAGAGCTCGTCGAGGCTGCGCCAGTATTGCGGGCCGGTGGTCAGCTCGCGAGCGGAGGGGGCGGGATGGTCAAATTTGCGTTTCATCAGCAGGATCAGCGGTGGCAGCCGGAGCAGCTTTGCGGAGGCTTGATGTTCCAGTCGTGGATAAATTTCTTGCCGGCCTCGACGCCGGATTTTTCGGCGATGGTCTGCGAGTTAAGATTGAAGACATCGGCCGGCTCACGGACGTGCAGTTCGGGGCTGCGGTGGCAATCAAGACAGAAGCCCATGCTCAGCGGCTTCTCATGGGAGACGACGTCCATCTCGTTAATCTTGCCGTGACACTCGACGCAGCTGACGCCGCGGTTCACGTGGGCGGAGTGATTGAAGTAGGCGTAGTCGGGGACTTGGTGAACCTTGACCCACGGCACCGGCTTGCCGGTTTCGAAGCTTTCGCGCACCACGGCGAGCAAGGGGCTGTCGACCTTGATCTGGTTGTGGCAGTTCATGCAGGTCTGCGAGGAGGGCACCGTGGAAGCCGGACCCTTGTCCACGCCGACGTGACAGTAACGGCAGTCAAGGCCGAGCTGACCGGCATGCAGCGCGTGGCTGAACGGCACCGGCTGGACCGGGGCGTAGCCGACGCGCGTGTATTTCGGCGTCATGTAGTAGGTGACGCCCGCCGTCGCGATCCCTCCGAAAACGAAGAGAAAGACGATGATCTGTAGCGGCAGTTTGTTGACCGACTTCGGGAAGATATTCGACATGATCCAGGGTTTTCCGGGCCGGGTCTGGGTTAGACGGACTCCTCGCGGCGGGAGACCGCGCGCGATTCAGGACGGAGAGTGACCGCCGCAGGCGCCGGGCCCGCAACACTTTGCCCGAGAGGCTTCGACAGCAGCTTCGGCGCAAGGCCAACTGCGGCAATCAAGCCCAGCAGCTTGGCAAAGAAATGTTTTCGCGATGGATCGTGGCTCACAGGTCGTTGGTGTTCGGCAAAATCAGTATCAAATCGAATGGGCGGTAATTCCAAAGTAAACTAAAATTTCTCACTGTATTTTAAATTCAGGAACTCATTAGGGCGGAAGCAGCCCGCGTTCCGCCTCACTTATCGCATCGTGCGGCCACCCAACGGACCGCGAGATACAATAAATACGGCAGATTCAGGAAGAAAATCAGCAGCAGCCACTCATGGGCGTTGAAGCTCAGCTGCATGACCACACGGATCAACAGGTGCATGACAAGCAGACCGGCAGCAATAGCAAAGCCTGTCTTCCGTCCGCAGAGCGCAAGAAACGCCAACAGCTCCAACAGCAGTCCCGGAAGGAAAAACAGCCGTGTAAGATTGGGATGAGCGACGATCAAACCGGGGAGCGTCTCCGAGGCCCAAGCAGCTTGCGGCACGAGCGTGTCATAATGGACGTTGGCGTGGGTCTTGATGAGCTGCAGCGCAATGTCCGGAAGCTGCCACACCCACAATCCACCCGACGCGATCAATTTTACACAGGCCGAGGCGACGTAGGCGACGGCGATAACGAGCTTGGCCATTTGCACGGCTCGCCGGTGAGTTTCGATGGAAGACAACCACCAGCGTTCGGAACCACCCGCCTGCCCGCCCCGGAAATGCGTCGCCAAATAAGCGAGCCACTGTCCGCCGGCGACGAGACACACCAGTTGAAGGTGATGCCCGATGGCGCCTTGCGAATTTTCCAACGTGCCCACCGCCGTCAACAATGCCCCTGCATAGCCGAGCGAAAGGAGCGGAACGACGCCTATCGTGTAGAACAAGAGCGCTGCCAGCGCGGTCAGTCGCAGGGGCGTATAGATGGTCGAGTCCGCCAAAAACGTAAGATCAATGATGTGCGCCAAACCATTCGGCACCGGTTGGGTCGTCCAAGGAATGAACTCCGGCAATACGCTCCAAACCAGCCACGCGAACAGCCCGCGCATGCAGACCAACTCCCACGCGACATGGTCGACGCAAACTTCGCGGATGTTTTGCCACCAGCGTGTCATTGCACGGCAACCAAGGTTTCCTCCTGCTTGATCTCGTTTTCAGGCGAACGCGTCACCACCACGCGCATGAGCCCCACGGGACCGGCCGGCACTGCACTTCCGTGCGCCGAACCAAGTTGCCGCAAGTAGTTGATCATCTCCTCCCCTACCCGCCGACGCTCATCCGCCGTCGCCTCGGTTTCCGTCGCGCCACGCGCTGCGACGAGAACGCGGAGCCGCGCGCGAAACATCTTCTTCACGTTCGCCGTCGAGGTCCCAAACGCCGGCAAGCAAGCCAGCGGCCGGCCTTCCACATCCGTCACGTAGTAATAATCCGCCACCGGATCGAACGACGAATACATCGGAAAATACGAAAACGGAAACTGTTCACCGATCAGCAGCAGCCCCACGACCAGCGCAATTACCCGCAGCATGGGCCAACGCCGCCACACCGGAATCCGCGGCGCGGAGACAGCAGAGGGCGGGTTCGCGGCGCTTTCCATAATTTCAGTCGCAGCGTGGTGCACCCGGCCCGAGTTTGGCGAGGCGCAAAACCCGCCGCGCAGCCGCACCGGCACGACGGCCCGCCACCGCTCAGACGAACAACCCGTCGCGCATCGGACGCACCGAGTCGCAGCGATTCGCAATTTCCGGATTGTGCGTGACAAGGATGACCGCCTGACCGTTCTCCTTCGCCAGCCGGGTAAGCAGGTCGAAAACCATCGTGGAGTTCTTCACATCCAGGTTACCGGTCGGTTCGTCGGCGAGGATGATGGCCGGCTCGTTGGCCAGCGCGCGCGCAATAGCCACGCGCTGCTGTTCGCCACCGGAAAGCTGGGAGCCGAGTCGGTGAGTCTTTTCGCCCAAGCCGACCGAGCCGAGCAATTGCTGGGCTCGCGCCTGCATCTCCTGCGGCGAAGGGCGGCCGAGTTTGCGCATGGGCATCATCACATTTTCCAACGCGGTGAATTCCTGCATCAAAAAGTGGAACTGAAAGACGAAGCCGATGTGCTCACCCCGCGCCGCGGTGCGTGCTGCATCGCTGCTGTTCGACATCCGTTGCTGCTTGATCCAGATATCGCCGTCATCCTGCCGATCGAGCAATCCGAGCAAGTAAAGCAGCGTGCTTTTGCCACAACCGGAGGGCCCGACAATGGCGTAAACCTGTCCGCGATGCGCCTCGAAGGAAACGCCCTTCAGCACGTGCACGCGTCCCTCGCCCTGCCCGAGGTAACGGTGGAGATTGGCACAACGCAGTGCGATTTTATCGTCGGCGACAGGCATGGCGTTCACTGGGCGGTTCCGCGGATGACATCACCAGGCTCAAGCCGCGCGGCGCGGCGGGCCGGAACCAAACTAGCCACCATGACCATGAGCACGGCCGTAAGGACCGCCGCGACGTAGTGCCAGAGTTCAGAATTTACCCGGAAAGTGGAGGTCTGGAAAATGCCGGTGATGTTCAGCGGAATTTTCGAAACCGCGAAAGTCGTGATCGCGCCGATCAGCATGCCGAGCACGCAGCCAATCGTGAGCACGATCGTCGCCTGCCAGATAAAGATCCGCGAGATATCTTCCCGAGTGTAACCCATCGAGCGCAGGATCGCGATTTCCTTGGTCTTCTCCATGACGATCATCGCGAGGGTATTGAACATCGCGAGCCCCGCGATGAGTGTGAAAACGGAAACGGTGATCGCCGAGGAAATGCCCAGCGCCCGGAATACCTCCAGCCATGGCTTCTCGCGCTGCTGCCAGCTCTTGGTGAGATGCTGCAGCGTATAAGTCATGTGCCGCGCATCTTCCTCCGCACGGTCCTTGTCCACCAAGTTGACTTGAAGATAAGTCGCTCCGGTCGGCTTTTTCAGCAGCGACCGCGCCTCGCCCATGTTGAGATAGATGCGCACGCGATCAATGTCGCTCACGCCCGTCTGGTAAATGGCCGCGACGCGGTAACGGCGGATCTGCCCGCCGACTTCGAGTTGATAGGTATCGCCTACCTCCAATTGCATGCGCTGCGCCAGTTCCAAGCCAACCAACGTGCCGCTGGGCGAAGCAACGAAGTCGCTAAGACTGCCCCGAGCGATCTGCCGCCCAAGGTCGGATACTTTCAAGTGATCGTCGAGATTGATGCCGAAGACCTGCACCGCCTCGTTCGTGAACGCACTGCGGATAATCACATTGCCGCGCAGCACTTCGGAAACACCCGCGACGTTGGAGAATTGTTTGACCGCCTCGATCAGCAGCTTGGGCTCTTCGACCCCTTCGATGTATTTCCGACCCTCTTTCATGCGGATCGAATAGCCCGAATCCGCGCTGCCGGTCGGCATGTCGCGAATGGTGTATTGGATGCGGTCCGAGATGCGAATTGCGCCATCGGTGCCCAAAATGGTTTTGATAAAGAAATCCTGAAAACCGCTGGTCGTTGCCTGGGTGACAATAAATAGTCCGACGCCCAGGATGATGCACGAGAGGCTCATCAACATGGCGCGCTTCTTCGCCGTCAAAAACCGGAAAGCGATGCGAAAATTCGGAGACATTACGTCAAACGAGGAGTGATAGCGGACGCGTATCGGACGGATACGTTATTCTTTCTGGGCGAGTTCGGTCCGCACCCGCTGTCCCGCTTGGAAGAGATCAATGTCATTCACGATCACTTCCTCTCCGGCCTCGACGCCCTTGAGCACTTCGACCGTGGTGAGACTGGTGTAGCCGAGCTCGACATTGCGCAATTCGATACGCCCGTCCTTCACGACGTAGAGGTTGTTACCGAAAAGGGCGCGGCGCGGAACGTTGGCCTTCGCCGGACGCTCGCCGACCACGATGCTGACCTCACCAGTAATGCCGGGCACGAGTTTCTCGTGCTCAATCTTCACGTCGAGATGAACGATGTAACGCTGCGTCTCCGGATCTGACGTCGGCAGAATCTTGACGATAGTCGCATCGTAGAGCCAGGAGCCATAAGGGAGAAACCGGACGCGGGCTTTCTGGCCCAGCTTAAGGTCGGCAAAGTTTTCCTCGCTGATTTTCGCCTCCACCGTGCGGCTCGTGGAAATAATGGTGGCGATGGGCCAGTTGGCATTGATCAGGTCGCCCGGCCGGGCCTTCACCTCGGAAACCACGCCGTCGAAGGGTGCCACGATGGTCATCTTCTCCAGTTGGCGCTGTTTAACCTTCAGCGTGTTTTCATAACCATCGAGCAGTTGCTTGTTATTCACTTTCTCCAATTCAAGCCGCTGCTCGATTTGTTTGACCAATCGACGTTGTTTAATGAGTTCGGCCTCGGGATAGCTGCCGAGTTTGGTCAATCGCTCGTTACTCTCCAATGTTTCCTTGGCGCTTTGCAGCTCCAATAAGATGGCTGATCCCACCGCGATCCGGCTTTTTTCTGCCTCATATTTGTCGCGAATGCCTTCGATATCCAAGACCAAGTCCCCTGTATCCAATTGCGCAAGCACGGTCCCCGCTTTGATGGGCTTACCAGGATCAAGTTCGCTTTGCACAACTCGGCCGCTCACCTCGCTCTTAAGCTCCATATCATACTCGGCTTGGACAATCACACTGCCGGGAACAGCTTTATAAGCCGTCCCACTGCTGACCTTCGCCACCAAAGCCACCGGCCGGGATAGGTAAACGTAAGCGACGATAATCAGCACCAATGCACCAGCCCCGATGGCAATTTTTTTACCTGTGGTCATGAATGAATTAACTATTTGCTAGGCGGCGTGGCCGTCGCGGGGTCCTGACCGATCAAGGAAACAAAGTCTGCCACTTGAAGCAGGTAGCTGGAGCGGGCGGAATTAGCCGCGCTCAGCATACTGTTGTAGTTAGCCTGGGCCGAGTTCACGTCAGCTTCAGCCGCTTGGCCACGCTCGAAATTCGTCTTAACAAAATCCAGAAAATGAGCTGCATTGTCCAACAACCGGTCATTAATCGTCATCTGCTTTTGCCCAAGGGATAGAGCATGTGCGGACCGCTGTGCATCGCGCGCCAGTTTCTCTGTCAGCTGCTTGTAATCAAACTCCGAAGCGCGTTTGCGGGCCAGCGCGCCAGCCACGGCACCGCGAGTAGCAAAGCCGTCAAAAATCGACCAACTGACCTGCAAGCCCACATATTGGGACTGAAGGCCATATTTAGCGGCAAGATTGGTCGTATAGCTTTGTTCATCTTGGGTCACACCGGCAACCAAACTGAGTTTGGGACGCAAACGGGTGCGTTGATTGCGGTAATACAGATCATCAAACAGAATGTTTTTTCGCTGAATGCGCGCACTGGCCGTATTTGGTTCAGCTTGGGCCAGAAAGCTCGATAACATACGACTCACCGCCTCTGCAGCATTCGGCACGTTCGGAATCCGATCAGGAATCTGCTCATCCCGCAGTTCAGGTAAACCGGTCAAAATCGCAAAATTTTGCTTCGCCACCGTGAAATTCCATTCCGTCGATTCCAAGTTTAACTGAGCCTGTTCTGCTCCGATCCGAGGTTGAAATACCGCTCCCTCCGAAATATCACCTTTCTTCACCCGCTCTTGCGCCAAGTTAAATGCTTGGTCTGCCAACTGCTTGCTGTATGTCGCATTGGTTAGCTGGATTTTACTCGTCACCATCGAGAGATAGTTGCTCCTGATTTCCTGGGCTAACAGGCGGTAAGCCTCGCCATAATTTTCCGCCGCTATCTCCCGTCGAATCGCACCCATCCGGGCATTGTTACGCCGTTCACCCCAATGGAAAATCGGTTGGTTCAAAGAAAAACTGTAATAGGTTTTATCGGTGTCCAAGGTATCGGCGATATCCTCGCGCTTATCCCTAGTCTGGCTCGCCGTGTAGTAGCCGCCAATGGTGGGATACAGTCCGGCCTTCGCTTGGGTCAAATCCGCATCGGCCATCAATTGCCCAAGATTGGCTGAAACCATGCGCGGAGACTGTCGTGACGCATCCTCCAATGCTTGTCGCAAGCCCGGAAATACATCCTCCGGCATGACCGGCTTTTCCTGAGCCACCAAAAGCCCGCACGGCATAGCCAACAACATGGAGCAGAAGGTAACGACTCTAAATGGTAGTTTCATGATTGGGATTAACTTGGTAGAAACAAAGGCGGATAGATGAATTGCAATCAGTTAATTCCATGGAGACACGTGTGAACGATTCGGTTCCCAACTCTACGCTGAACCTTTACTCGACATTGATTCGAATGCATAAAATCTGCGCAAGCGCCCATGCCACAAACGAACCGCCATCCCCTGCACGAAATCTGGAGCAATCGTTCTCTGTTTTGGCAATTGACCCTTCGCAATGTCGAATTGCGCCACAAGGGCAGTCATCTGGGATTGTTGTGGTCGCTGCTTGGGCCGCTGTTGATGCTTGGTCTTTACGTGTTGGTCTTCGGTTTCATTTTCGACGGCCGCTTCAAACCTGAGGCCGATGCCGAATCCCGGATCGAATACTCACTCGTCGTCTTCCTCGGGCTCGCAGTGCACCATTTTTTGGCCGAAGTGATCACGATTAGCCCGACACTCATTACAGCCAATCCCAATTTCGTGAAAAAAGTGGTTTTCCCGTTGAGTATTTTACCTGCAGCCGGTGTTGGAGCCGCATTGGTGCATTTTTTGATCACATTGATTCTGGTATTCCTCGGCGCTTTGTTAGCCGGCGTTCCGGTCGCGTTGGGAGCGCTTTGGTGGCTGCCGGTTATACTGCTGCCTTTGCTGCTCGGCGCACTGGGGTTGGCGCTGGGCCTATCCGCCCTCGGCGTTTTCTGGCGCGATGTGATTCAAATCACCCAATTCATCAGTCTAGCGCTACTCTTCGCCAGCGCCGTCTTCTACCCCATCTCACAAATTCCATCTTCCGCTTGGGCCATCCTGAAGTTCAATCCCCTAATCCATATCATCAATGAAGCACGCAGTGCCACTTTCTGGGATCTGCCCATCAGCCTGCCGCATCTTGCCTACCTTTACGCGATTAGTCTGATCGGTCTGATGATCGGCGCATGGTTGTTCACGCGCCTTCGCTCCAACTTCGCGGATGTCCTGTGATGATCCCTTAGAATGGGCCTTTCTCTCAATATCGTAGCTCGGGCCTTCAAACAGTGCCCCCCAAGGCTGATTGATTATTTCCGCTCTGGCTGGGCATTTTTCATTCCCTACCTCGCCGCCTACCTCCTCTATGCTTGGTTGAAATGGCCAGTAAACCCCGCCTCTCGCGGAGGAGGGATTGCGAAAGAGATAAGTGAAAGTGGGGCAACCCTCACTCCATCTCCCCCTCTTTCCCTCACCCCCTGTTTGCTCCACGTCTATTGGTTCATTCATATCATCCACTTCATGCTCGCCGCCTTTGCGCTTGTCATATGGTGGCAGGGAAAGACCAAAGACCAAGAACCACGGATTAAAGGCTCAACTTCAGTTTTCCAGTTTTTCAGCACTTCAGTTCTTCGCGTCGCCCCCTGGCTCCTCCTCGCCTTAGTGTTCTACATCCCCGGCATTTACCTTGAGCTCCCGGCCGACCCTTGGGCCCACTTCATCCGCACCAACGAATGGGCGTCGGTCCAGCAGGTCACGCAACACTCGACTTGGTTCAAATTCAGTTATTTTTTGGCTTATACGGTGGCAAACGGAAGCGGTGGGGTTTCTTCACTGGTGTCCCAACTCGCACGTCTCGAGTTTTTTTATGCCGGCTGCTGCCTCTTACTCTGCTGGCAATATTACCGCCTCGGGCGCGCCGTGGGCCTAGGCGAACGTGGCGCGATGTGTTTTGTTTTAATACAGGTCCTCATTTCCGGTAACAACCTCTTTGGATTTTATCGTTATTACGGAATATCCAGTTCGCTTCTCGGACAGTTAGGGGCGGTGGCCACCGTCCGTCTCGTCTTGGAGGTGTTACATTCGTCGGCCGCGAAAACGTCCAATGAGCAGCGCTATGATCGCCAGCGATTTACCGCGCTCTCCTTTCCGATCAGCGGTCTCCTGCTCTTAGCCTTCACCGGAATAAACCACGGGCAAGGCGTCGCCATCGCCGGTCTCGGAATTGCCGCTGCGGCCTTGTCTCGCTGGAGCCGGTGGCGGACCACCGTTCGCTGGGGCATCCTGATCGCAATAGTAGTCACTAGCGCCAGCATGGTAGTGTGGTGGCCGCGGCAACCCGCTCTCGATGATCTTTACCGTCCCGAGAAATGGCTGACTTTCTTCTATGGGTTCAATCTACTTCCCGGCTCACCGGCTTTTGACAGGACCGTGGCCATCCTTGGCTGGGCCGGTGTCGCGAATCTTCTGGCCGCAGGCCTGCTTCTCCGCCGCCAGCCCGCTGTGGCCCTGTTGACTTTGGTTCCAGTTGCTGTGCTGATTACGCCCGCTACGGCCATTCCCCTCGCCAATGTCCTTAGTCAGCACAACGACGACCCGGCGAACATCCTCACCTTCCATCGACTGCTTTTCGCTATCCCACCCGGCCTCGCCCTCGTGGCCCTCGGGACGGTGTGGTGTGAACGTGCCCGCATCAGCGCGGCGAACAATCCGGGGCAAGCGCATTGGCTGCTGCCGACTGCTATCGCCGCCAGTGCTCTGCTCTTCCTAACGCTCGCACCGGCCTCCGCCCCCGGATTCAACCGTTTCTATCATATGACGGCCAAGGTCCCGCAAGATTTGGGGATCGAACCCTCGCTTCACATCCTCGATGAGCTCGCAAGCCTGCCATTCAGCCAACTCAACGCGCCCGAAACTATTGCCATCAGCGAGCTGGCGTACGCGAAGCGCACCACGGAGGCCGGGACACCCGGGCGTTTCCAACTTATCAGCTACACGTCCGCCACCCAATCGGAAACAATCGATATCGTGGCTTTTTTGCATCATTGGCCCATGTCACGATTTGTGCCGCTCACCGGCCGCGAGTTTTACTCACCTCGGTCCACAATCGGCTATCTTTCAAAGCACTGGATGCCCCAAAAAGCCGCCGTAAGCGCAATGGGGGGAGCAGAATTCGAACAACAAGCCGGTGCTTTAGGATACAAGCGCTCTGTCTGGCAGGGTCTCATAATCTATACCATCAGCCAGTTTCCACCTTTCCTTCCCCCTGAAAGCGCGCCACAAGGCGTGCGCTTAATCGGAGGCCCGGACGCTCCACCCAATGGTGAGTAACCCATGCGAGCAGGGTGGTCACCAGTAGGCATGAACCAAATGTGAGCAGTAACCGGCCGACGGAACCGAGGCTACTCAGCCACAGTGGGATGAGGTGTCTCGCAAACAGATCAAGGACCAAGAAATGCAACAGGTACACGCTGTAACTCAGGCGTCCAAGTAAACCCAATGGGCCCACAATCCACACGGCAGAACTGGCCTGACGCAGCAGGAAAAACAACAACAGGTAAGCTCCGCAAAGCACAAATTCATGGGCAAGGTTGTCGTGAGCAAACAAGCCGACGTTGGTCGCGAAACTCCCCAAGATAAAAAGCCATAACAGCAGGGTTAGGTTCGCCACCCACATTCGAGCCGGTTTCGCCTTACCGGGGAAAATCAGATAGTAGGCCACCACACCCAACAAAAAACAGGGTAACTGCCTGACTAGGTAGAAATTCATGAAGTCGGAAACCTGCTGCGTAGTTTCCGTGAGTCCCCAGGCCATGCCGTTCGTTTCCAACCAACGGAACACAGGATAATGAGCCACCTGCGCCAAACCCATCGCCAACCCAGCCAGGGTCAAAGCGCCTGCCAAATTGCGCGTCTGCATATAAATCAGAGGCAGCAAAGCGTAAAAGAGCCATTCCACCCCCACGCTCCATCCACCTGGCACAACCGTGTTGATGGCGGAAGGCAGCAATCCATGCAACAACAGCAAGTTCGCACCGACATCCCGACCCTGAAAATGATATCCCCCAGCCCACTCGATGCCACGCCAGTCGGTTGCCCAAGCGTAAAGGCAGAAAAGAAAAACCGTCAGCCAATACATCGGGGCCAGCCGAAAAAAACGGCGGATAAAAAAGGCCCCGAACCCGGCCTCACGACGAGAATCGAAGGAAAGGTAGAGAGTGAAGGCACTCACCATATAGAACAACTGAACGCCGAACCGCGCTTCCCCGACCAAGGTGCGCAGAAGTCCCTCCGGGAGGTCCGCGCGGCCGCCGGAATGCACCAGCAGGACACCCAGGATGGCGATCCCTCGCAAGGCATCCACGAACGCATACTTCTGTATCTCCCGCGCGCCATCTGCGCCAACTTTGTCTAAGACTCCCGCTTTCAACATGCGAAAGTTGGTTCCGGCCGCGGTCAAACTCAACCTGAATTGACCGCCGTCGCGCCATGCCCATGCCGCGCGCCACGATGCCGCGCTCAGCGTTCCGGCGCACTGCCCTGCGGCTTCACCTCGAAGGACTGCGAACCGCCACGAAGCTCAACGTGGTTCCCCTGCCACGCAAACCAGCCGGTGAGACCGGCTGGGAGCACAATCTCCGCCGCAAGCGCATCTCCCCGACGCTTAAATGTCACGTCAATCACTCCTTGCGGATGAGCCACCCGCCCGCGGGCCTCCCCTAATGCTCCCAAATGCGGCTCAATCTTCACCGATCCGAAACCAGCCGAAGCCGGTTCCACACCACAAACCGTCGCCAGCAGTTCGTAGACTGGCGAGGCGCTCCAAGCATGGCAATCGCTGCGAGTCGCACCCGGCTTCTCCGCGAATGTCGTGAGGCCATTTTTCATCATCTCCTGCCACGGTTCCAGCTGCAAAATATACGCGTCGCCCCTCCCGGCAGCCTTCAATGCACGCAGCAGGTAAAAGCGGAAATAAATTGAACAGGCGATCAGGTTGCGGTCGTCCATCACGCGCTGCATCAATTCGGTCGCCCGTGCGCCCTGGATTGTCCCGGACAACACTGCCAGTGCATTGGCGTGCTGGCTGAAGCTCTTTTTTTCCGGCGTGTCAGCCAACAGTTGGCGCTCTTCGTCCCAGCACAGGCGAAGTGTGGCTGCCTTCAATTTTCGCGCCAGCTGTTCATAATTGCGCGACAATTCGAATTGATCCATCGCTGCGCAAATTTCTGCGGCATTCGAAAGCGCGATGGCTAGTTGCAGCGTAATGATCGCTGAACCGCCCGTGCGCACGCCCGCGGGTTGCCCGCCGCCCCGGGCGTCGTCGATCCAGCGCCACTCCGGCGTCCAATCCACGAAATTCCAATAGGGCAGTGGGCCTAGCATGCCGGTGTCGCCATCAATGTGCCGCTCGAACCACCCTAGCACCGACTGCAGGCCGGGCAGCATAGCCTTGACAAAATCCGCATCCGACCGGTGCCACCAATAATCATGCAGCATGTCCACCCATAGCAGCGAATAGGTAGGTATGATCTGCAACCGCATCGAAGGATATCGGCTGCGAGTCAGCCCGCTGGGCAGGCGCGACCAATCAAACAGCTGGATCGCGTTGCGCAACAACCGGTCATCGCCCGCCACGTATAAGGAGATTAGGCCTTGGATCCGCGTGTCGCCCACATACTGCATCTGCTCGTAGTAGGGGCAGTCCATGTAGGTGTCATAGGCGCACAGGCGTGCCGTCCTCCAGCCCGCGTCCCAGATCTTCGCGAGCCCGAGATCGTCGCTTGTGAAAGAACCGGTCGCGTTGAACGGGTAGCCCGTCGCAACGCCGGACAGGTCCTCCAGTGTTAGCGCCTCAGCGCCCGTCTGGATTTCGACGTCGATGTAACGATATGTGCGGTAACCCAGCGGGCGGAAAGTCCGGTTCCGACCTCCGTCCATTACGAAACAGTCGCTGATACCGAAGGCCTCGCGGCCGGCCACTTCATCACGGTGACCCTTCCCGCCCTCGTGATCGATCAGTGCCTCGGCGTAGGTGAGACGGACGGTGCTGCCTTTGCCTCCGCTGACGGTAAGGACAGGGAAAGCGTTGGTGAGCACGCCTTGGTCGAGCACCAGTCGCGCGCGCGTGCCAGGGTCAACCGTGATCGACTGGCCCCCGTTCAGGAAACCCGGCGAGGGAATAACGCCTGACGCCAATCGCAATACAGCCAAGCGCTGCGGTTGTTCTTCCATCAGTGGAATCGAACGCGGTAGCAAACCCCAGACCACATCTGTGCCCACCGAGGCCGGAACCGCCGAACGCAACACCTGCGCCGCATGCCAGCCGGCGTCATCGAAATCAACTGTTGCCCAACCCCACGGATACTTCGCCCCGTCGACTATGTCGCCGGGGCCGACACCAAGAAAGATACCCCACTTCACCCCGTTGATCGGCAGCGGCGCATAGGCCTCATCCTTCAACACCCGCCAAGACGGTCCGGTATCAATCACGGCTTCGAGCGGGCCGTCCCCTTGAACCAGCAGGGCGGTTTGCACTCCCATCATACCGTAAGGTGGATCGTCACCGAAATTCCAGACCGCCGCCGCGAGCACATTCCGCCCCGGTCGAAGTTGTGGGGCGATGTCGACTGTTTCGTAGCGCCAGTGGGCGGGATCGCTGCTCTGCGGTCCCGAACACACAGAAATCCCGTTGACGAAAAAACGGTAGCGATTGTCGCCGGACACATGCACTCGGAAGGTCGCCGGCACACGGTCGAGCGTAAAGATTTTACGGAAATGAAACACGCCATATCCTCGCCCATCGGCCGTGGGATGAGACACCCAAGATGCCGGCCAAACGTCGGTTTCGAAATTGACCGGCTCACCAGCCGCACGGGCTGGCGTCGAGCCCAGAAGCCAGCAAACGATGCCCATCATGCACCCGACCCGGATTAGAAGATGACGAATAATAATAATCATGGTTACTGCGGTGAGGCGACGAAAATGAATCTCCAAGGAAGCAGGGCTTCTAACGATGGTCAACCGGGACCTCGCTCGCCTTTTCAACCATAAGCCGCGACCCGATCGGCACCCGCGTGAACCGCAGGTCCACGAGCCTCATCTCCCACGACGCCTGCAAGCGGTGTTTTACGCCAAAGACCGCGCGGGGTGTAAGACGGCCAGGAAATAGGCCAGCATCACCAGAAAGGCAGTTATGCCGCGAAGTGGCTCGGAAAATATCTATTTGCCCATATTCCGGTGCTCCACCGTGGAGCACCCGACTTCGGACTTCGCCGGAGGCGTCAATCCTCAGATGGCCGCAGGCCGCCGACGTTCGCGCAGAGCTTAGGGCTTGCCGGACCTGCTCCGGTCCATTCCATAAGACGTTTGGCTCAATCTACCCATTTTCGTCCATGAGATCGTATCCGCCTGTTGCCGCGTTCTCGGCGGGCTTGATCATCCTGAATTACAACACCAGCCAAGCGGTCATCGACCTGTATCGGCAAATCGGCACCTTGCGCCGAGATCTGGCCTGCAGCCCAATATTCCTAGTGATCGACAACGCCTCCCGTCCCGAGGAGACGGCGCGGCTAGGTGCTTTTTTCGCCAACCGACCCGACGTGCACTTGATCCTGAGCCCGACTAACGGAGGTTACGCCTGCGGCAACAACCTAGGCCTGAAAAAAGCCGTGGAACTGGGGCTTGAATATTGTATAATCGCCAACAGTGACATCGCCTTCCTCACAGTTGATTTCCTCGAACAGCTGGTGCAGGCCGCCCGCACTCTGCCCAACTGCGGCTTGATTGGACCGCGCGTGGTGCTGCCCGACGGCCGGCCCCAAGGGCCGCTGCCCGAAACCGGCGTCCTTAACGGTGTCATTCCGTGGCCCTCAGCGCGTTGCGATCAGACCAGCTCGGTGTATGCCACCGTAGGCTGCTGCCTGTTCGGGCCAACCACGGTCTTCAACCTCCTCGGCTTCCTAGACGAAAACACCTTCCTCTACCGGGAAGAAATTATCCTTGCGGAACGACTGCGTCAACACGGCTTGTTCTGGTATTATTTACCTGCCGTCGTAGTGCGGCACGATCACGTCAGAAAAATGGCCGCGACAAAGACGATTCTTCTGCACAAAAAATTCGAGGCCGAAAGCACCGTCTATTATTTCAGACACTACAGGCATCGCTCAGCGTTCGCTGTGCTGACCTACCGGACGCTGCTGGCGGCCAAAGTCGGGGTCGTCCTAGTCTTGAGCTTCGTATCCCGGACGGTGGCTCGTTGCACCCACACCCAGCGCCTGGTCTGATCCTGGCCATGGATCCCCTGCCCAATTTCGCCCCCTCCCGCGAGCCCAGCTTTTGGACCGCTTTTGTGCGGGACGTATCCTACAATCTGGCCGGCCAACTTGTGCCGTTGCTCGCCGGCCTGATCACCGTGCCCATCCTCCTGCGCACACTCGGTATCGAACGCGTGGGCGTGCTGGCGATCGCATGGCTGTTCGTCGGCTATTCTGGCCTCCTTGACTTGGGGCTCGGCCGATCCATCACTCAAGTTGCGGCCGAAGGCTTGGGGTCGGACCGGCGGCATGCGATGGCCCCGCTGTTATGGACAGCGTTGATTTTCTGTGGTGTGCTTTCCGTGGCCGGCACGGCGCTGGCCTTCGGTCTAATTGGACCGCTGCTGCACAGCCTGAACCTTTCCGCCGGCTTGCAGGAGGAAGTACGTCTATCCCTACGGATATTCTGCCTTTCAATCCCGCCCGCCATTCTCGGTGCCATCCTGATGGGATTCCTCACCGCCTATCGCGCGTTCGGCCTGATCAATGCAATCAAAATACCCACGGGCGTCCTGCTGGTCGCCGGTCCGCTGCTGAGTATCTCGTTTGGCAGCCATAGCCTCGTTCCGGTCATGGCCATCCTAGTGGCAGCCCGCTGGCTGGTGTTTCTGCTGTTCCTGTGGGCTGCGAGCCGGGTCGAGCCGTCGGTTCGCAGTCAGCTTCGGTTTGACGCCGGTCTACTGCGTCCGCTGCTCCGGCTCGGGTCCTGGATCACGGTTACCAATGTCATCAGCCCCGTCCTCGTTTATTGCGACCGCTTCGTAATCGGCTCCGTCCTGTCAGTGGCGACCGTCGCGTATTACACCACCCCCCAAGATGCGATCACCAAGCTACTGGCGCTCCCGGTCGCGACGGTCACGGTGCTCTTTCCCTACCTCGCGGCCCACCACCAGTCATCCCCGGTGCAATGCCTCGTGCGGTCGCGTGAAATCCTCGTCCAAATATTCCTGCTCCTGTTCCCCCTTATCGCCCTGATAGTCATTTTCTCTCGGCAAGGCATGACCCTTTGGCTGGGACCGGAATTCGCGGCCCGGAGTTACCAACTGCTGCAGGTGCTGACCCTCGGCATCCTCATAAACGGCCTCGCCCAGGTGCCCGCGACCATCCTGCAAGGGATCGGTAAGCCCTATTGGCCAGCCATCATCCATTTGATCGAGCTGTTGCTTTACGTCCCCGGCCTGTATTTCGCCGTCCACCACTTCGGCTTGGCCGGCGCCGCGCTGTCCTGGGTCGGACGGATAACCTTCGACGCCATCGCGTTGGCCTGGGCGGTAAAAAAAATCTGGGGGCAAATATCCCTTGTGCCCTTCGCCGATCTTCTCCCGCAGCTGCTGCTCACCGGCCTGCTCGGCCTCTACGTTGCATGGGGAGATGAACGGCAGGCGTTCCCATTCGCCCTCTTATTGTCGGCGACATTCTTGATTCTCTTCCGAGAGCGCCTTTCGGCGCTGGCAAAGAATGGCCGGAACCGCATCTTAGTCCGGAATTCTTGAATGCCCCCCGCCCTCCAATCGAACGCGCCCACGCCTCCCTCCATCGCCGTGCTCGTGGCATCCTGCGACAAATACGGCGACCTTTGGCCGCTTTTTTTTGAGCTGTTTGCCAAGTTCTGGCCAGACTGTCCCCACCGCGTCCACCTGCTGACGAATCATTTCCGACCCGCGCTGCCTGGCGTCGTCATCCTGCCTGTCGGGGACGACACCTCTTGGTCGGGAAACCTGCGCCGGGCCCTGCACCTGATCCATGCGGATTATATATTGTTACTGGTGGATGACCTTTTCCTGTGTGCCCCGGTCAACAACGGAGCGGTGGCCTCGCTGTGCGCGGAATTTGCGGCCGCTGGGGGCAATTGCCTGAAATTAAACCCCACCGTTCCCGGCGACCGGCGGTTCAGTGCGACGCTCGACCTCAGTTCGCCTGGCTCCCCCTACCGGGCATCCGCAGTGCTTACCCTCTGGAAGAAAGACCTGCTACATGCCCTACTGCTCGAGGGGGAAACGGCTTGGGATTTCGAGATCGAGGGCAGCCGGAGATCCGACGCCCACGAGGGTTTTTATGTCGCCCGCCAGGGACAGTTTCAGATCGTCAACGGCGTCATCAAGGGCCGGTGGAGCCGCCGGGCCCGGGCACAGGTGGCTGAGGCCGCCGGGCGGCCGGCCACCGGCGCGCGCCCCGTGCAGCCGCTGCACACGGAATTACTCTATCAGCTGGCGCTGTGGCGCTCGCGCCTTCTCTACCGCCTACCTCCCGGGTGGGGCCGGATGACGCTCGACCGGCTGAGGAACATACGCAACAAGATGCTGCGCAAAACGTCGTCTTCGCGCCGGTAAGTCGCGAACGACCACGCCGACCATGGACCCGGGTTATTTTCTGCTTTGTATCATATACCTCGCCTTGCTGGCCGGCAGCCTCCGGCTTACTCGTGGCCGCTTTTCTCCAGCCATAGCCTTTTTTGCGACATGGAGCTTCCCCCTCGGCTTGCTGAGCCTGGGTTCGATCCATCCGGACTATGCACCGCCCGCGCTGTCCCGGGCCACCGGCGTTTACCTGGTGCTCACCGGAGCCATTTTTTTCAGCGGTGCGTTTTTTGCCCACTCCCTCGGCCCGCCGCGGGCGAGCCGGCACCGGATACCGGCATCGGACAGGCTGGCACCAGCGCAACGCGACTCGTTCAATCTGGCCGGGCTACAGATCCTCGCCTTGGTGACGCTGATTTTCACTGCCCTTTACGTGGTGCGCGAGGCACCGGATTTGCGGTCCTATCTGAGTAGCGCGCGCGCCATTCGCGAGCAACTCACCGAAACCACCAGCCGCACCTCCGGCTTGGCAGCCCTGGCAACCTATGCCGCGTTGATCGTCATTCCCGTCGGCGCCATCTATTGGCTTCGCCGCCGCAGAATCCGCTGGTGGATGATTGTGCCGGTCCTATCCGTGACCCTGCTGGCCTTGTTGAGCATCGGCAAGTTTCTCTTCATTTTCCTCGGGCTGACTTTCCTCAACCTAGCCTGGTATCAGCGGGTGGCGCAACCTACACGCCGCACCAGCCGCGGGTCCATCCTGGCAGTCGTTGCTGCGATCTTTTGTTCGTTTTTTGTGATCACGGAACTGCGCACGCACTCGGATGACGGTACGGAGCGGCCACCCCGCAGCGGCTTGGTTTTTACGCTTTATGATTATGCGACCGGCTACGTGCCCGCCTTTGATCGGTATTACGGGGAATATCTCGCCGGAGAGGTCACAACGTCTCCCACCATCGCCGATTACAGCCCCGGCAGCGGCCGCCCCGGCAACCAGACTTTCTCCGGCATCTATCGGCTAATGTCGCAACTCGGCCTTGTCACGCAGTCGGCGTCGAATCGCTATGAAGGCTCCTTCAACGTCTACACGATCCATCGCGATCTGATCATGGATTTCGGCGTTCCTGGCAGTCTGGCTCTCACGTTTCTCACCGGCTTTTCAATGACCCTGTTCTACCGGCTGTGCGACTGGCGCAATGTCTCGTCGATAATCCTGCTGGCGTTACTCACCACACAGATGGAATTCTCTCTCATCTACTCCCTCTTCGGATTCATCTTCTATCCGGTGCTGTTGGTAGTTTCGCCGTTGTTGGCAGGCAGGCGGGGAAATATCCAGGAGGCGCCCGAGCCGGGCAAGACTGCCCTAGCCTCCCCGGCTTCGATCGCGGAACATTGAAGTGCCGACGTCGCCTGCGCGATCAGCGGATTTATCCGGGCAGGAGAGAACCCGATGTCCCTGTTTCAAAAAACATTTGCTCCGTATCTCCGAGACAAAAAGGCTGTCTAGAGTCAGCTCATGGACATTTAACCAACCAAGCCATTATGAATCAATCCACCCTGAAAACGCCGCTGCCTTTTGGGAGGAGTATTTTTTTCGGGCGATTTTCCGCGTCCACCGTTCGCCCCGTTTTCACTTAGCAGCAAAGCGTGTGCACCCTGCCATTCTGCTCATCATGGCCTTCGCCTTGTTGACCACCCTGCCGGCCCAGAGCATCTACACCACGCCTTACACCGTCACGACCATTGCCGGCTCGACGACCGGTGGCACCGCGGATGGCACGGGCAGTGCCGCACGATTCACGAGCCCCCAAGGCATCGCCCTTGATGACGCCGGCAATCTTTTTGTGGCAGAGCCGACCTCGCGCACCATTCGAAAGATCACGCCGGCCGGCGTGGTCACCACCTTGGCAGGCACCGCCCACACCTTCCCAGCCATCGTCGACGATATTGGCTCCGCCGCCAGATTTATCTCTCCCTCTTGGATTGCGGTGGATGGAGCCAATCAAATCTACGTGGGCGAAGAGGGAGGCACCCGGAAGATCACGCCTGCCGGGGCGGTGACGACCTTCTCCAGTTTCGGCGTCGGCGGTGGCGGTGGCGCCGGCATTGCCGCCGCGCAGGGCGGGGACGTCTATCGCGTTCGGGGAAGACTCATCTACAAGATTACGACTGCGGGATCGGTGATCAGCTTGGCCGGCAGTGATTCCTCGCCCTCCGTCGATGGCCAAGGTTCAGCCGCCGGCTTCAACAATCCTGCCGGCCTAGCTGTGGATGAACTGGGACTGGTTTACGTCGCCGAGGAAGGGGGCAGAAAGATCCGCAAAATCACGCCGGAGGGCGTAGTCACCACTCTGGCGGGGACCACGGCCGACTACAGCCCGGCAGATGGCCCGGGAGCGACCGCCCGCTTCCAAAACCCGACGGGCATTGCCGTTGACCAGGCGGGCAATGTTTTTATTTCCGAGTTTCAACATCACACCATCCGCCGGATCACGGCCGACGGGGTCGTTTCCACCATCGCTGGCCTAAATGGGGCTTGGAGCGACGGGGTGCCCATTGACGGGGTGGGTGCCGCGGCGCGGTTCAGCAATCCTTGCGGGATCGCCGTCGATTCCACGGGCAATATTTATGTGGCAGACGTATACAATCATCGGATTCGCAAATGCGCACCACCCAATGCCATTCCAACCATCACACTGCAACCGGCCAGCCAAGCGGCGATGCCCGGGTCCACGGTCACGTTGATCGCGGGCGCCACCGGCGGTCCGACGCCCACTTTTCAATGGCAACGAAACGGCTTGAACATTGCCGGTGCCACCAAGCGATTCCTCACGCTCCATGCTGTTGAGCCAGCCGACGCGGGTGAGTATTCGGTCATCGCCAGCAATGTCCACGCCTCTGTTACCAGCAATATTGCGGTTCTTTCCATCACGAGGTCGCGTTCCGATTTCAATGGCGACGGCAAGCCCGACATCCTTTGGCAGCACGCCGTCACCGGTCAGCGCTACCTCTGGTTCATGAACGGCGCCACTACCATCGGTGACGCCGACCTGGGCGTGGTCGCCCCTGATTGGCATATCGCTGTCGCCGATGACTTCAATGGCGACGGCAAGCCCGACATCCTTTGGCAGCACGCCGTCACCGGCCAGCGCTACCTCTGGTTCATGAACGGTGCCACTACCATCGGCGATGCCGACTTGGGCGTAGTGGCTGCCGACTGGATGATCATCAACTAGTCGCAAGGTCACTTTCACTCCCGACGCCCCGGGAATATTGCGCCGCTATCGTCAGCTGCCACGGGCTCCAACTCAGCGAATGCCACGCGAGCGATGCTCGTTTCCTCCCATAGCTAATTTCGGGATAAAGCCTAAGCTCCGTCTCCCGCTAGCCCCTGCCAAAATCATCCTTAATTCCGCTGCCATGTGCACGGAACGGAAACCCTCCAAGATGCGTCCTCTCCCGTAACTTATCGGATTCTGACGGCCTGCGTCCTCCTCACCGGCCTCACGACCCGGGCTGACAACATGACCACGGTCGTCATAAACCCCACCTGGCATCCGATCAGCTTCGCTGCCATTGCGACAGCTCGGTTCCGGTTCGTTCACAGTCAAACCGACTACCAGTTCTGGTTACCCATCGCCCTCACCGTGCTGAACGGATCCGCGGTAATCGGCAACCTGGTGAACGAAATCTCACCATCACGCCCACCGCGGCAGGTCTGGCGCTCCTCCAAGCGACTCAGGCGGGCCAGACTACTCCCACGGCCTACGAAGGTAATATACTGCGTCAAAGTTTCCTGGCTTCGGGCGGCAACCCGGAGTTCAACGGTGATTACCACACCGACATTCTTTAGTAGACCGGTCGACGTTACCTCTGGTTCATGCACGGCACCACCATCGCTGACGCAAGCTTGGGATTAGTGCCGACACACTGGACCATCTGCAACTAAGACCGCGGCTGGCCTGCTTCCGACCAGCGCCCGCAGGATTTTCTCTTTTACTTTTCCGGGATTGTATCGCTAGGTGCCACGCGAATGAAACGACTGTTTCGCCGCGTGCGCCAGGGCCTGCTTGTCATGGGTTGGGACGTCCAGCGCACCGCCCATTCCCTCCGGGCCTTGCCCACATATTTTTCCGACCGCCGAACCCTTCTCCGACAACGGGCCGCTGCGCGAAAGGAGTTTCCCATGGGCACACCGTGTCCCTGCCTGGCAGACCGGTTTGTGGAGAGCGGCTCGGCCAAGGGTCATTATTTCCACCAGGATCTACTGATCGCCCGCCGTATCTTCCTTAATGCACCCGACATCCACGTGGACGTCGGCTCGCGGGTAGACGGTTTCGTGGCACATGTCGCCTCCTACCGCAAAATCAAGGTGATCGACATCCGCCCGCTGTCACAGGGCATCCCGAACATCGAATTCATCCAAGCCGACCTGATGCAGGATCCTCGCGCCGACCTCGTCGGTTTCTGCGACTCCCTGTCCTGCCTGCACACTATCGAGCATTTCGGCTTGGGCCGCTACGGTGATCCCATCGACTACGACGGCTACCTGAAGGGACTGGAAAGTTTGATCAAGATGCTGAAGCCCGGCGGGCGCCTCTACTTCTCAGTGCCCATCGGTCTCCAGCGGATTGAATTCAACGCGCACCGTGTATTCTCGGTGACCTACCTGATGGAACTCTTCGCGGAACGGCTGCAGCTCACCCAGTTCTCCTTTGTCGACGACGCGGGCGACCTCCATGAAAATGTTCCACTGACACCCGCGGCGGCTGCGGACAGTTTTGGCTGCCATTATGGGTGCGGCATTTTCGAACTGATTAAGCAGACGCCTCCCGCCAGCGCCTGAGCATTTTTTCCGCGCAACCAGTCGCCTGCGGACCGCGCAGCTCCTCCTTTGAACATCTGGATTGTCAGCGCCTACGATCCCGTGCCGTGCATTGACACCGATATCCGTGTCCTGCGCTACGGCAGCATCGCCTTGTCTCTAGTGGCGAACGGCCACCAAGTGTTTTTTTGGACCTCCACTTTCGCGCACTGGCGCAAACGCGCCCGCTTTTCCGAAAATCGCACCCAAGTTGCCGGCCCGGGGCTGACGGCGGAATTCCTGCATGCCCCCGGTTATTCGGGCAATGTTTCCCTAGCACGCATTCGCCATAACCGCCGCCTGGCCGCGGCCTTCGCGCGCCGTGCGCTTCAGGCGGTCACGTTGCCCGATATCATCCTCGCGGAGATTCCCTGCCTTGAACTGGCCGAAGCCGCGGCGGAATTCGCGCGGGCGCGCGGTATTCCCTTCATCTGCGATGTGCAAGACATCTGGCCCGACGTTTATCTTACTTGGCTGCCGCGCCGCTGGCATGGCCTCGGACGTTGGCTGCTGCAAACCGAATACGCTCGGTTGCGTCGCATCCTAGCCCCGGCGCAAAGCGTGACCGCGGTTTCCCAAGCCTACCTCGACTGGTGCCGCCCTTGGATGAACCGCGACTTGAGCGTCAACGATGGGGTCTATCCGCTGGGCTACGCCCCGCCCACCGCCGATGTTCTCGAAGCCGCCCGGAAGCGCCGCGCGGCATTTCTCGAAAAGCACGGGCTGGGCGGCGGCCAGCTACTAGTCACCTTTCTCGGCCAGCTGGCTACTTCGTATGATGTGGAGACCATCGTCGCCGCCGCCTGCCTGCTCGAGAGAAAATCTCTGCCACCGTATCGCTTGGTCCTTGCTGGCAACGGCAGCAAGGAATCCGCCCTGCGCGCCCGCGCCCGGGAGCTGCCGTCCGTGGTCCTGACCGGCTGGCTCGAGCACGGCGACACCCTGTGTCTGCTGGAATCGTCGCACGTCGCCCTCGCCGCCTACGCCCCGAATGCGGCCCAATCCCTACCTTACAAACCCTTTGAATACATGGCATTTGGCCTACCAATTATCAACTCGCTGCCCGGGGAATTGACGGACATCGTTACCCGCCACCATCTGGGATTGAATTACGAGGCGGGCTCCGCGACGTCGCTGGCGGACGCGATCGCCCAACTGCTCGCCGACGCGGACCAACGGACAGCTTGCGCCCGCCGTTCCCGAGCACTTTATTCCGATACTTACAGCGCCGAGACCATCTACCGCCGGATGGCGGACTTCATCGGCGGATTCGCCTCTATCCATCCTCCCTCCGCATGATCACCCGTATCGCCTGCTACCTCCCGGAGACCGTCTTGACCAACGAAGAACTCGCGGCCCTGTATCCCGGTTGGACTGCGGAGAAGATCCTCGAAAAGACCGGCATTCACGAACGGCATGTGGCTGACCCGGGCGAATGCGCGTCGGACCTGGCGTTCAAAGCCGCGGAGCGGCTTTTCGAAAACGAGGAACGCTCCGCAGACTTCCTCCTGTTTTGCACACAGTCGCCTGACTACCTGCTGCCGACCACCGCTTGCCTGCTACAGCATCGCCTGCGGCTGCCGGTCACCTGCGCCGCGCTCGATTTCAACCTGGGGTGTTCAGGTTATATCTACGGTCTGGCTCTGGCGGACTCTGTGCTACGCGCAGGCCTGAGCAAGCGAGTGGTCCTACTGACCGGCGACACTTACAGCCAGCTCATCCATCCCTTGGACAAGAGCACGCGCACGATTTTCGGGGACGCGGGAACGGCCACGCTCCTCACAACCGGCGCACCCGCCCGCTTGCATTCGTTTGTCCTTGGTTCGGATGGCAGCGGCGGCCCCCAACTCATCGTGCAAACCCGGGGCGCGCGCCAACCCGCTCCCACGTCAGGCGAGATCGTCATGGATGACTCTGGCAACGTATTGGACCCCAACTTCCTTTACATGAATGGACCGGAGATTTTCAATTTTACTCTCCGGATGGTGCCAAAGCTGGTGTCCTCCATTCTCGAACGCGCGAGATTGACCCTTACCGAAATCGATCTAGTCGTTTTCCATCAGGCAAATGCGTTCATGCTGGAACATCTGCGCCGAAAACTTTCCATCCCGCCCGACAAGTTTGTTGTCGATCTAGCGCCCCATGGGAACACCGTTTCCTCGACGATTCCGCTCGCGCTCGACGGCCTGATGCGTGACACCCGCCTCCGACCCGGCATGAAAGTCTTGCTTGTAGGTTTCGGAGTTGGCTACTCATGGGGCGGCTGCATTCTTGAATGGCAGCCCTGACATGACCAAAACACAATTCGTGGAAAGACTTGCAGTGGAACTTAACATCGACCCGAAGAAGCTCACCGATGACGTGCCGTTGAATTCGTTGGCCGCTTGGGATTCGCTGGGACGGCTCGCCACGATCGCCATGCTCGACACGGAACTTGGTTTCGAACCGGAAGCGGGCGCGCTCCAGAAATGCCGGCAGGTCGGCGACTTGGTGCGGTTGGTGGAGCACAAGCTGACCTTCTGAGCCAGCCACCGCTCTGCCGCGCCGTCCCCCGTGCCGCCATCGCCATGAACCAGTCTAAAGAACTCGCCGTGATCGGCGCCGGCGGATTCGCCGGCGAGGTGGCTGACGTCGCTTGGCTGCTTGGCTGGGAATCCATCAAGCTCTACGACGACAACCCGGCACTGGCTGGGAAAAACTGCGCGGGTTACCCGTGTGCGGGTTCGATCGTCGATTTCGAGAAACAGGCCCCGACTTCATACGTGATCGGCATCGGGCAGAACCGCGTGCGGCAAAAACTGGGCAACCGGCTCGATGCCGCCGGACACAGCGCAGTAAGCATCATCCATCCTTACACAGCGATCAGCCCGACTGCCACCATCGGCCCCGGCGCCTTCATCGGCATCGGCGTGTTCATCGGGCCACAGGTGACGATCGGCCAGCATGCCCTGTTTAACGTCGGTTCGTCGGTCGGCCATGACGCGCGGCTCGGCAACTGGGTCCAGCTTTGCCCCGGTGTTCGCGTTTCCGGCTTCTGCGCCGTGGGGGATGGCGCGTTTCTCGGTTCCAATTCCGTGCTGTCTCCCAAGGTGGACATGGGTGAATGGTCGCTGCTGGCAGCAACCTCGTTCGCAATGAAATCCATACCCGCCAATTGCTTGGCCGGGGGCAATCCGGCACGCATCGCGCCGCCCGCCTGAGCCGGCCCTTGCCTTTCCATGTCCACCCCCCAACGCGCCACCCAGAGGATCCTCCTGTCTGTCCCCCATATGGGCGGGAACGAGTTCGCCTACGTGCAGGAGGCCTTCACCACGAACTGGCTTTCTACCGTCGGACCGCACCTGACGGCGCTGGAAAAATCCTTCGCCGATTACGTAGGGCGGCCTAGCGTTGCCCTAGGCAGTGGCACGGCGGCCATCCACTTGGGATTGAAATTACTCGGCGTGGGCCCGGGCGACGAGGTAGTCTGTCCGACCCTCACTTTCTCCGCGTCCTGCAATCCATTACTCTATGAGAATGCGCGCCCCGTGTTCATCGACTGCGAGGCTGGTTCGTGGAATATCGATGCCAGCCTGCTGGGCGAATTCCTGGACCGCCGCGCGCGCGAGGGGCGTCTGCCCAAGGCGGTCATCATCGTGCATCTCTTCGGGCGCATGTGCGACATGGACTCGATCCTAGAAGCATGTGCGCGCCACCGGGTCCCGCTTCTCGAAGATGCCGCCGAAGCGCTAGGCGCCTTTCACAAGGGCCGGCCAGCCGGCACGTTGGGCGAGGTGGGCATCTTTTCCTTCAACGGTAACAAGATCATCACATCCACCGGAGGCGGCATGCTGGTCTCTGCCCGGAAGGAGTGGGTGGACCAGGCTCGCCATTGGAGCACTCAGGCGCGGGATACCGATCCGCTTGGCGTCAACAACTACGTCCACTCCGCCATCGGCTACAATTACCGAATGAGCAATGTGCTGGCCGGCATCGCGCGCGGCCAGATGGAAATCCTCCCCCGCCGGGTAGCCGAGCGTCGCGCAATCTATTATCGCTACCGGGAGGCGCTCCACGACGTCCCAGGCCTCTCCTTCCTAGCGGAACCGGCTGACTGTGTCATCACACACTGGCTGAGTTGCCTACTGGTTGACAGAAGGAAATTCGGCATGTCCGCCGTGGACCTAATCCGCCGGCTGGATGCCGCCAATGTCGAAGCGCGCCCCGTCTGGCGGCCTATGCACACCCAGCCCCTCTTCGCAGGCTACGAATGCGTCGGTGGCGCACGGGCCGAATCATTCAACCAGCGGGGCATCTGCCTGCCCAGCTCGAGCTCCCTCACGCAGATGGACCAGGATTTTGTCATCCAGGCCATCAAGGATGCGTCCATGCATTGAAACCGCCGCGTGCCAGTCTGAAGCGCACCATGGATCTCGTGCTGATCGTGGTGTCACTGCCGGTGACCCTGCCTGTCATGCTGGTCACCGCGCTACTCGTGCGCGTCCTGCTGGGGACGCCGATGTTCTTCATGCAAGTCCGGCCAGGGCTACACGGCCGGCCCTTCACGATGTATAAATTCCGCTCCATGCTGGATACTCGCGATGCCGCGGGCAATCTCTTGCCCGACGCGGTGCGGCTGTCCCGCTTCGGACGCATGCTGCGGGCCAGTTCGCTCGATGAACTGCCGGAACTGTTAAATGTAGTGAAGGGGGAGATGAGCCTCGTGGGTCCTCGGCCGCTGCTCATGCAATATCTGCCGCGTTACACCCCGGAGCAAGCGCGGCGACATGAGGTCCCGCCCGGAATCACGGGCTGGGCGCAGGTCAACGGACGCAATAGCGTACCTTGGCCGGAACGGTTCAAGCTGGATGTCTGGTATGTCGATCACCGCAGCCTATGGCTGGACGTGAAAATTCTTGGCCTGAGCATCAAACATGTCCTTTCTCGCCGCGGTATCACCGCCTTGGGGGAGGCAACGATGAGCGAATTCGATCCCACCCGTAACAACCCGGTGAAAGGTCACCCGCCTAACTGTAAGCCTTCCCGCTCATGAAAGGTGTCCTCGCAAAAACCATCCGTCAGTTTTTTCTATTCACCGCCTACGCGGTCGGGCTAATCGTCGCGCTGTGGCTCGCCTTCCAGTTGCGATTCGATTTCAAGGTCCCGCCGGAATACTGGGTGCATGCCCACTGGATCTTGATTGGACAGATCGCCATCAAGTTACTCCTGCTCTATTTGCTCGGCCAGTTTGGCAGCCTGCTCAGTTATTTTGGCTTCCATGACCTAGGGAAGTTGCTGCTCGCTTGCGGATTGTCCGCCATACTGGCGCTCGGTGCTTGGCTCGTCTTGGGGCCACCTTATACACCGCCGCGTTCGGTCATCGTCACCGACCTGCTGACGTCCTTCCTCTTTCTCTGCGGCTTCCGGCTTTCGTTGCGCATGGTGCGCGAGGGCTATTTCAATTTTAACAGCAAGGACCCGCATCATCGGCGAATCGGCATCATTGGCGCGGGCGATGTCGGAGCCACCCTAGCCCGCGATCTCTTGACCCGCCGTGGACTTGGTATGGTGCCTGTGGCCTTCTTTGACGACGACCGCAGCAAGTGGGGCACCTCCATCCACGGCATCATCGTCAAAGGCCGCCCCGAAACTCTCTCCGATTATCTGAACCGCTCCCGGCTCGACGAAGTCATCATCGCGATGCCGGGCGCCACGGGGCGGCGGATGCGCGAAGTGGTAGCCCTGCTTAATCAACTGCGCCTGCGTTTTGAAATCGTGCCTTCTTATGAGCAGCTGATGACCGGCCGGGTGCGGGTTTCCCAGATCCGTCCCGTGGAAATCCAGGATCTACTAGGACGGGCGCCGGTGGATTTGCAGGCCGGCCGCATCCGGGAACTCGTGCGCAACCGCGTCGTGCTGGTCACGGGCGCCGGTGGCAGTATCGGTGGCGAACTCTGCCGCCAGATCGCAGCCTACGCACCGCGGCAACTGCTGCTAGTCGAACGCAGTGAGTTCCTCTTGTTCCAGATTGAACAGGAGTTGATCACGGCGGGCACCGGGACGACGCTCGTTCCTTTGGTCGCGGACATCACCCGCGAGGAGCGCATGCGCGACATCTTTCAGCAATTCGCGCCCGAGATCGTGTTCCACGCCGCCGCGCACAAGCACGTGCCCATGATGGAACATCAGCCCGCCGAGGCTTTCCGCAACAATACCCTCGGCACGCGCACGCTGGCACGATTGGCCATGGAATTCAGCGTGCAACGCTTTATCCTTATCTCCACCGACAAGGCTATCAACCCCACCAACGTCATGGGCGCCACCAAGCGCATGGCCGAACTCCACCTTCAAGCACTCCAGACTACCACGACCCGGACCAAATTCATGGCGGTGCGCTTCGGCAACGTGCTCGGCTCCTCCGGCAGCGTCATCCCCACTTTCAACCGGCAGATTGCTGCGGGCGGCCCTGTCACTGTCACCCACCCCGACGTGACCCGCTACTTCATGACGGTCAACGAAGCCGTCGGCCTGGTGCTGCAAAGCGCCACGCTTGGCGCCGGTGGCGAGATTTTCGTGCTCGATATGGGTGAGCCGATGAAAATCGTCGATCTGGCGAAACAACTCATCGAATTGAGCGGCCTTGAGCCTGACGTAGACATCGAGATTAAATTCACGGGTCTGCGACAGGGCGAAAAACTCTTTGAAGAGCTCAGTCACACAGCGGAAAACACCACGCGCACCGATCATCCCAAGATCATGCGTCTGCGCTGTGAACCCCTGCCACTGGCACAGGTCGAGGAACAACTGGCCGCACTCACCGTCAAGGCCGGAGGAAATGCAGGCTCCGATTTCAAAATCGCCATCAAGACACTGGTGCCCGAATATCAGCCATACCTGTGACGGCTCATTTGCCGTAGCCGAGATCGCCGGCCCACAGCCGACAACAATTCCATCAGCAGCGCAAAAGAGTCATTTCCCCATGACCATCAACTCTCCGAGCACACGAAAAAAGCACGCGATATAGGGTGTTGCTTTTGTCTGCCTCCCCCCCCTTCACTGCGACCCTCAATTACTCTGTATCATCATGGAATCCAACTCCTCTCGCCAGCCTGACGACGATGGCATCGACCTCCCCGAACTTCTCGGCCGCGCCCGCCGCGGGCTGATCGCCACACTCGGGCTGGGCCTGCTCGGTCTGGCGTTGGGCGCTGTCATCGCGCTGCTTCTTGCCGCCATGCAGCCGGCTGCATCGACGCTGCGGCTGACGTTTTCCTTCCCCGGTTTCGAACGCGGCAACTATCCCAACGGCACAAATTTTACGCCAGACGATATCCGCGCACCCGACGTGGTTGCCGAGGCCGTGCGACAGGCTGGGCTGGCGACCGACGGGAATCTCGCCTCCCACGTGCGTGGCGCGATCGACATCACCGGTTTGGTGCCTGATGCCATCGTCAGGGAACGCGACAAGCTGCGTGCCGCTGGGCAGACCCCACCAGTCTACACCCCCAACGACTACAGTGTCACACTCGCACTGGGTCGCGACTTCAAGCTGGGGACTCCCCAGCGCGAGCACCTGCTGACGGAAATTATCAGCGTTTATGCCAGCAAGTTCAGGACCACCTACATCGAGGTGCCCAAGGAATTCAACAACCCCTTCGAATCGCTGGGGGATGCCGATTTCCCTGAATACGAACTGGTGCTAAATCGGGAAATGGAAACGTTGATCGCTTATCTCCGCGAAGAAGATTCCACCGCCGGAAGTTTCCGGTCACCGACTAACGGACTTTCGTTCCAAAGCCTGCTCAAGCAGGCCGAACTTTTCTCGCGCGTCCGCCTCAACGATGTGCTGAGCCTGATTTATATCAACGGTCTGACTAAAAATCGTGATTTCGCCCTGACGAAAATGAACTACTATCTCCGCACGCTGGAGGATCAGGAACAGCGCCTGCAGGAACAGGCGTCCGTGGTGACCGATCTGCTCAGACAAACCAGCGATCGCACCCAAAACTACGTGCTGGCCAGCAAGACCCAGCTCACCGCGGACAAGCCGGTGATCGATCAAGGACTCCTCAACTCCCTCGTAGCCAATGATTCCTACAATTTGCTTGTGCGGAAGGCCTTGGATTCCGGCATCGCGCTCAAGGATGTTCAAGCTGACAAAGCCCGTCTGCTTGAGCGCAAGGCACGGATGGAATCCTTTGCCAAGGGCGAAGCACGCGATCAGGCCGCAGCCCTCGCCGAGTCGAAACACGCACTCGCCAGCTTGGAAACCGACTACGCCAAATTATTGGAGAATGTCCGCACGGTCCTCAAAGATTACACGCACCAGGAATACGGACACGCCGTCCGCATCACACAGCCGCCGGTAACGCGGCCTTGGTGGAAAACGCCCGCCACGGCGGCCCTGATCGGTTTGTTTGTCGGCGCTGCGCTGGGCTTGGGCCTCAGCCTGCTCAAGCAGCCCGTGGCGCGTTCCTAAACCGGCCCATATGGCCAGCGGGATGATGGTCGCGGAGCCTTCTTCTCCCCGGACCGCCGCGTGGTTTCGTCCCACCCGGTGGCAATTGGTCTTCGCGGCTGTCTTAGCCACGGTCAGCTTTTTTCTGCCGCAGGCAGTGCCTCTGGAATGGTATCCTCTCAACGAACCAGGGGACGATGTTTTCTATCTCGAAATCACCTGCGCCTCGAACGTCACGGGAAATGCGCAAATTCTCTATGATGTCGGACGGAAAGGTCATCGGCCAATCGATACCATCAGCTGGCCCATTTCGCCCACCGCGCAGCCCTTCACCTACACTTTCCCTTTGCCCGATGCGCCGATCGTAGAAATGCGCGTCATACCGCCGACTGGCGGCGAGCTCACCATTAAACAGATGCGGATCGTTAATCGTCGTGACGAGGAGATCCGGCGGTTCACCTACGATTTGTTTCGCACACAAAGGGATATCGCCGCCATCGCCCCAATCACCGACGGCTGGAAACTCATCGCCACTGCTGATGGCAAGGCCCCTTCGACCCGTATTGAGCTGTTTTCGCCCATCATTCCTGCCGGCATGAATCACCGCAACCTGCTGCGTTGCCTGCTCTCCACGGGTTATCTGGCTATGATGCTTTTCATTTTGCTGCTTGCCGTGCTTTTCACCTTTTACCGACCGGCAGGCTGGCGTGATCTCCTAATTCATGGCGGCTTCATGGCGCTGCTGGCACTGATGTTTGCTTTGGTTGGTAATCGCGGTCTCATCCGCAATTCCGTGCACTTTGCGCGTTACCCTGCACCTGTTACTCTACCCGGTTTGCATCTGGAGTTTGATCTCTGCTCTTCGGACTCCTCCCCCACCCAGCTTTTCTGGGACGTCGGTCGCGGGATGAATGGCGATGATAGTGACCGGCGCAACTACGAGCCACACGCCAAGCTTCAGACTCTCCGCTTCAATCTTCCGACGACCCAACTGCGCGCGCTGCGCTATGATCCGCGCGACAACCCAGGCTCGATCCGTATTCGCGGCATACGCGTTGTCGACCAAGGCATGCGCACGCGCGCCGTGCTCCCCCTCAATTCACTGCAGCCAGAACGGGAAACCGCTCGACTCGAAGTCAGCAGCGACCAACTCATCTTTGAAAGCACGCCCAAGGCCAGCGATCCCATCCTCAACTTCACGGAATCCGCCCTCATCCTAATCAACCGGGCAATTGCCGCCGATCAGGTTCGCCAGACGGCGATACCTTGATTGGCCGCCGCTTGTCGAACGCAAGACCCCTCAGTCGTGCCGAGATAACTTCCTGCTGGCTCAGCAGGCCCTCGCCCCCTTCTGTTGGCAGGCATATGGAATCAGGCTCTCTCTGTCCGACCTCGCCAACGCCAGTCATCTCTTTGCGTGGCGTAACCAAATCCTATCTGATTTGGGATAATCCCTCCGCGCCACTCCTTCACACCTTCAAGCGTATCTTCAATCGCCGCAGTTCGCCCGGGCGCCAGTTCACCGCCGTGCAAGGCATCGATCTCGACATCGCCTCGGGTGAATGCATTGGCATTATCGGTCGCAACGGCGCCGGCAAAAGCACGCTGTTGCAAATGATCGCCGGCACCGTCACGCCCACGACGGGCACCATCAGCGTGCGTGGTCGTGTGGCAGCCCTTCTGGAACTCGGCAGCGGATTCAACCCTGATTTCACCGGCCGGGAAAACATCCATCTTAACGCCGCCATCCTTGGCCTGACCAAGTCCGAGATTGAATCGAAATTCGATTCCATTGTCGCCTATTCCGGTATCGAAGAATTCATCGAACAGCCCGTGCGCACCTACTCCAGCGGCATGACGCTCCGCCTGGCCTTTGCTGTCTGTGTGCATGTCGATGCGGACGTCATTATCATCGACGAAGCGCTCGCCGTGGGCGACGCGCGCTTTCAATTCAAGTGCCACGCCACGCTGGAACAGATGCTCAAGGAGGGTCGCACCATCATCTTCGTCTCCCACGACACGAACGCCATCAAACGCATGTGCCGTGCCGCCATTTTACTGGAGCGAGGTGAAATGCTGCTCAAGGGATCGCCCAACGATGTTACCAATATCTATACGAAGCTAATCACAAGTCCCCATGGCCTGGAGGCCATCCGGGAGGATTTAGCCACCTTGCGGAGCAAACCTGCGCAATCCGATACTCCCGCCGTTCCCACACCCTCGGCCTCAGTCGTCCAGCTCATGTCTCCTTCGATGGGAGCTGAAAATTCCGCAACGAAACTTCTCACCGAGGAACGCACCCATCAGCAGATCTCCGACAAGGAATACGCATATGGCGGCGAGCACGGTCGGATTACCTCCGTGCGGCTCACCGATGCCTCCGGCAATCCCCGTTTGAGTTTTCTGCCCGGAGACAAACTGCACATCCATCTCACCTGTGAAGCACAGCAAAACGTTACCGCTCCAATCTATGCCCTTACGGTAAAGGATGTGCGCGGACAGGAAATCTATGGGACCAATACCTATTTCCAGAATCGGACTCCACCTGACGTCCTTGCCGGCGAGAGCACGGCAGTAAATTTCACCCTATCGCTCAACGTCCTTCCCGGCGTCTACTTCATTTCCCTCGGCTGGGTGCGACTCGTGAATAGTGAAGTCCATGTAATCCACCGGCGCTATGACGTGCTCCGCTTCGACGTGTTACCCCGGGACAAATCCTTCGGTCTTGCTTGGTGTCCGACTGAGATCGAGATACTTCCATCTCCTGCCAAAACAGGAAACCCACCCACAACTTGAAACGTGTGATCATAGCACAGTGGCTTCTCCTTTGTTGCGCCTGCTTGTTCCTTCCGTTCGCCGTTGATGCATCTATCCCGAATCCCAACGAAGTTCGCTGGATGATGCTCAATGTCACTCCCCGTGGAGATGTGGCTGACTGCCATATTATCCAACTGCCAAGCGGGAGCACCATTCTGATCGATGCGGGTCTGCTGGGCGATTCCCCGGGAGCAGTGGTGCAGAAACTCAAATCATTAAAGATCACATCAATTGACTTAGCCATCATCAGCCATTTTCACATCGATCATTATGGCGCCATGTTAGACGTGCATGATGCTGGCATTCCAATTCGCAAAGTGATCGTCAACGTGCCCAACGAAGCTGCGGCCAATCCGGAAATGCCTTGGGGCTGCAACCTCGACCACGTCCAATACACCCTTGATGGATTCCGCGACCGACACATCCCTTATTTTACTCCCAAAATTGGCGAGCAACTTTGGTCAGAGAACAACGCAAATGGGGCACCCATAACCCTCGAAGTAGTTTGTCTCTACGATGGCCTCAATACGCCCATTGGCCGCACCGATGTCAATGACACCAGCATCGTGCTCCGACTCAGTGTTGGCTCCACCCGTGCGCTTTTCACCGGTGATCTCAACCATGCGCTCGGCGCCTACCTCGCCCAAAGTGATTTCGACCTCACCGCTGACATATTGAAAATCCCCCATCACGGCGTCGAAGGAGCGGCCCCCAATTCATTCTTCGACCGGGTGGGGGCAAAAGCCGCGCTGGTGCCGACTCCACGGAAACTGTGGGATTCCGAGCGCGCCGCCCGCATCCGCGGCTACTTTGAGGCCAAAGGCATCCCGGCTTACGTCAGTGGAGTGTGCGGGGATGTCATCGTCACCTTGACCGAAAAAGGATATGCGATTGAGACTGAGCGCTAACCCTGCGTTCGTTTCCATCCTGTGTTCCCTCTCCATCTCGAATATCACGGCAGCAGCTTCGCCCTTGAAGCTGGCGGACACTTTCAACGCGCACGTGAACTAGGCTTCCGCGATACATCCTCGGCAGATTTACAATCACTCATCCGCGAGGTTGAAGGCGGCCGGAATTGGCGGGAAGCAGTCGCTTCCCGCTATCAAACAGCCAAGCCATGGCTTTATCGCATCATCACCGACCAATCCCGTACGGCCTTTTTTGCTAACGTCCTGCCGGCCGGAACCAAACCGGTGCTGGACATCGGGTCAGGCTGGGGCCAGATCGCACGTCCCCTCGCCCAGCAGCGTCCGGTCATTGCCTTGGAACCGGTCGCAGAACGACTGGCTTTCATCAAAGCTGCCGCCCGGCAGGATGGCGTCGCCGATCGCATGGCTTTTGTGGAAGCTGATTATTTCGACGTCGGTTTTGCACCTCGATTCGGTGCCATCTGTGCCATCGGTGTTTTGGAGTGGGCCGGCGCTTTCCAAACCCATACGGATCCGCAACAGCGGCAGCGGGCTTTTTTGCGCAAAGCCCACGCTGAACTCGTCGCCGGAGGTTCCCTCGTGCTCGGCATCGAAAATCGGCTCGGCATGAAATATCTACTCGGCTGCCCGGATGATCATATCGGCGCACCACACATCGCCTCACTGCCTGCGTCCTTGGCAAAACGTCGCTGGAACGAAGCCAACGGCAACCGCTTGCAAAGTTTCACGTATTCCCTAGCCGAGTTGACGCGGATTCTGCAGGAAAGCGCATTTACGGATATCGAATTTTTCGGCGCATTTCCGGATTATAAATTACCGCTTCAAATCATCTCCTTGGCTGACGGCGGACGGGAGGTAAATGAATGGCTTCTAAACGCACCACTTCCTCCGGAGCATAATGGCTACGATGGCAGCAGCCTTCCCGCCGTGTCGCAGACATTACTCGCCAGCCACTATCGCAGCCTCGCCAGCCAAGGACTTGCCCATCAGTTCGTGCCCAGCTTTTTTGTCCGGGCGCAGCGGGGGTAATATCTCATGCCGGATTGCATCCCATCCGACTTGCTGAATGCCGCCATTGAGCGTGGCCTGCTTGCACCTGGCGCTTCGCTTCGCCCCTTGGGGTCCGGCAATCAGGACCGCCGCCTGCACACCAGGCAATCTTGGGTCGCAAGCAGATCAACGGGCGGTGACCTTATTCTCACCCTCGGTTCCGAGTTAGGTCAGCTCGTGGCGCGACAGACGGAATTTGCCCGCTCCTGCCCCGCTTTGGTTCCTCCTCCGCTCCTTTTTATTTCCCGGCCCAGCGGCGATCTGCTTGTGGAATCATTTTGCCCTGATCCCGCCTTGGCGGCGTTGCCCATCGAAAATCCTTCGATCGCGCGGTGCGCCGCACAGGCTTTCAAATCCGCCTGCTCCGCGCTGGCACTGACCCAGGAACCCTCAACTGAGAGTGCCCGCCGCGCAGAATGGGATAGCTGGTCCGCCCAATTGGTCGCTCTCCCTTGCTGGCAAGAGACGGACGCCCAACTGCTCGCAAAGCATATCCTGCCTGCGCTTTACCCACATATCGCCATTGCTCCACCCGCGACCCGGTGGAGCAATGGCGATTTCACCGCCGATAATCTGTTGGTCTCGGCTGGTGCCGTGCCCCGGCTCATCGACTTCGAGCATGCCCGGCGGACCCATTTTCACGCGGAAGACGCCGCTCATTTTTATACGCTCTCCGCCATCGCTCGCCAGCATCCCACTCTTTTTACCCTGGCCTTGGCGCAGCCAGGTCCCGCCGTGCAGCTCTATTTCTG
Source organism: uncultured Opitutaceae bacterium (assembly GCA_964525935.1). Lineage (GTDB taxonomy): Bacteria > Verrucomicrobiota > Verrucomicrobiia > Opitutales > Opitutaceae > UBA2377. Next base: position 95,146 of record CAZGJZ010000011.1, read on the forward strand.
GCTTCGCCAGATTAAGCTCGAGGTCACACATAACACCCCTTCCTACGTTGCAGGTGTCTGGCCTCACCGCCTGGCTGTGGTGCGCCGCCTGGCCGAAGTGCTCCTGACGCTGGATATGCGTGGGTGGTCCGTCCCGGCGCAGCAGCTTCTCTTCAACGTGGAGGCCGCTCGGTGGATTGGTGATGGCAGTCCTCGATTATTCCTTGCCGGTTGGTGCCATGCACCGACGAGCCCCACGGCCACGGCCGCCGTATTGCATGCCGGCGATCAGCTGTTGAGTGAGACTGCGTTACAGGTGCGCCCAGACGTCGGACAACATTTATCGGATCTATGCGGCAGCCAAGTCAGCGGTTTTACTCTGGAACCCGTCCTACCTGGGCCGGACGTGACCGTGACTCTTTCACTGCGCGATGGAGAGGGAACTCTCTTGCCTTTCCGCACCCTGCGTTCGGCGGATCTTCCAGGTCGCGGGCCTTTCTTCCAAAACTACGCCACATGGGCTGAGCGGCATGATCCTGATCCTGTTTCAGCCACCACTTCATCGAACGGTCCCTCGTTTTCAGTGTTGGTGCCGGTCTATCGATCCGACCCTCTCTTTTTACGTGGCTGCGTCGATTCCGTCGTTCGCCAGCATTATTCGCGTTGGGAACTTATCCTGATTGATGATGGTTCCGGAGATGCGGCACTGACCCAGTTGCTTGAGCAATGGGCACGCGCCGAAGCCCGCATCCGTGTATTACACCGCGCAGTCAATGGTGGCATAGCTCGTGCCACCAACGACGCGCTCGCCGCCGCTCGGGGCGATTTCATCGTCCTGCTCGACCACGACGATGTGCTCCGGCCACACGCTCTCGCCCAATTCGCCAGCCTCCTTGCCCACGATCCCTCCATCGACGTCACTTATTCAGATGAGGAAAAAATCTCCCCGGCCGGTGAACGCCTGTTGCCTTTCCTCAAACCAGCCTTTTCACCCGAATTTCTCCGCGGCGTGATGTATCCGGGCCATGCGCTATGTGTGCGCCGCTCCGTGGCCCATGCCGCCGGCGGCTTTGATCCCGCGTTTGATGGTGTGCAGGACTACGAGTTTTTCCTGCGTGTTTCCGAGCGCAATGTCCGCATCGTTCATCTGCCACGCATTCTTTACCAATGGCGCCAATCACCCGCGTCCAGCGCCCTGCATGGCAATGTAAAGGGCGATATGGACCGCAGACAGGCCGAGGCCGTTCAAGCGCATCTCCGGCGAATCGGAGATAATCGCCATGCGCGCGCGCTCGGCGGGCACCGGGTCCGCCTCGAGGCTCAACATACACCCACATTCCAAGTCGTGTGGCATCAAGGATCCGCTGATATCATGCCTGCCTTGCGCGCAGTGGCCAAAGGCAGCATTGCCGATATTTTGGTGCTTCATTCATCCGGCTCCGAACCGCTCGATCAGGACAGCCTGCGGGAGCTGGCGACCCTCGCAGTCCTTCCCGACTCTGGCTGCGTGGGGCCATTGCTCATCTCCCAGCAATCCAAAGTCATCGCCAGTGGCCTTACGTTGGATGGCCATCAGCTCATCCCATTGATGGCCGGATTCGACGCCGATCATGACGGATACAACGGCTCATTGCGTTGCAGTCGCGAGGTTCTCGCCGTGCCTGCCCTTGGCGCGGCAATCCGTCGCGAGCTGCTTCTTTCGTCCGAGGCCGAAGATTGGGCTACATTCTGCCTGTCGCTTTCTGCTTCCGGTCTACATGCGCGCGTCTGCCCCGCGGCCCGGCTTGTGGCTGCAGCTCCCCTTGAGCCACTTAATGCAGGAAACTCCGCCCCAAAAACTGACCCGTATTACAACCATCATTTTTCCCGGAAGCTGGGAGACTACAGTCTGGCCAGCCCACCTGCGCACCTCCCCGCCCCCAGCCGACAATCGATCTTTCACTTCGACGAGCTGCCGCCGACGTTTCTATCCGACGGGTGCGCAGCCATTCGCGGCTGGTGTTTCCGGCGCGACGGCCGTCGCGTGAAAATCCACGTGCGCCTAGGTCAGCAAAACTGGACGACCCTCTGTGACCAACCGCGTCCCGATGTGGCGGCAGCTCATCCCAACGGCCTGACGGACGGCCACTGCGGTTTTGCGCTTCGACTGCGCCTACCTGTCGGCTCCCACCAGCTTGTCCTTGAGTCCACCTGTGAAAACGAACCGCCAGAAGTCTTGCTGCGTCACAACATTGTTGTGACGCCCTTTGCTTCAATTGGGCGTATGCTATGGACCAAGCCTGAGAAATTACTCGCGCATCAATTTCCTGCTTGGCCCGTGCATATCCCCAGGGCGCTTAAACCCGACTCGTTTCCCACTATCCGATCAGCCGCGGGGAATATTCCAGCCATCACCGTTGTAACTCCATCGTTTCAACAAGGAGGTTTTTTGGAGGAAACCTTGCGCAGCGTGCTCCATGAGCCTCCCGCTCAATTGACTTACATTGTGCAGGACGGTGGCTCGACTGACAACTCACTAGAAATCATTCAGCGTCATGCCCCGCGACTACACGCTTGGGCCAGTGCACCCGATCGTGGCCAGGCTGACGCCATCGCGCGTGCTTTTGCCCAAACGAGTGGTGCTCCCGATGACGTGATGGCTTGGCTCAATTCGGATGATTTTTATCTACCCGGCGTCCTGCCCTTCATCGCAAGCTGGTTTGCCCGACACCCTGAAGTGGACGTAATCTACGGACATCGAATTTTGGTCGACGAACATTCACGTGAGATCGGCCGGTGGTTCCTGCCGAAGCACGATGACTCTGTGCTACGACTAAACGACTTCGTGCCGCAGGAGACGCTGTTCTGGCGGCGCAGAATTTGGGACCAAGCCGGCGGAATTGATCCCACGCTGAAATTCGCCATGGACTGGGATTTACTTTTGCGCTTCCAAGCCGCCGGCGCCCGCATCGTCCGTATTCCATATTTTCTCGCCTGTTTCCGCATCCACTCAGCTCAAAAAACTTCGACGCAGATAAATTCTGTAGGTCAGGCGGAAATCGATTTCCTGCGTGCACGCACCTTTGGTCGCATCGTCTCCCCCGACGAGCTCGAATCCCATCCCCGCTTGCAGCGTTACCTGCGCCGTAGCGCCATAACTGAATTTCTGTGGAAACTTGGTATCCGCGCGCCCTGAACGCACCGCCACCGGACAATAGGCTTCACATCGGCAATCGCGGTGTTTGAGTCTTCAAGACGATGAAGTCAGACCCCGCCGTGCCGGCTGATCGGCTGCACCTCCTTCGCCAGCAACTCATTCTGGCCCAAGTCCGAATCATGGAGCTGGAAGACACGCGCGATGAACTTTCATCCCGCATTCCTGCGCTTGAAAAGATGCTTGCCCAAGCTCAGGCGCTCGCCGATCAGAAATCCGGCGAGGTCCTCCACTTCCAACGCGTCCATGCCGATCTGCAGCAGCAGTTCGACCATCTGAGACACATGCAGCATGTCACCAACCAAGCCCTCGAGGAAACCCGTGCCACTCTCGCCGTGACCGACGGACGCGAGCAGGATCTGCTTAACGAAGTCGAATTGCTGCAAAACCTCATCGCCCGCCAAGCGGAGTTGTCCCGCGACCAGTTAGTTCAAATCGATTCCCTGGCCGCACAGCTCGCGACCGTCCATGAAGAAGCTGCCGCACGCCTTAAGCGTGTTACTCAGCTCGAGAGTGAGCAGCGCGCCCTCAAAACGTCGCGCAGCTGGCGGTGGACTGCCTGGTTGCGCGCCATTGAACGCACCGTCGGCAACCGCCAGCCATGATTCGGGTGCACGGTGAGATTGAGACCCCGCGGCCCTTGTGGGCTCGCGGCGGCTCGGTTTCGATTGCAGGCTGGTGTTTGATCGAGGGTTTGCCCGAAGCACCCGAAGTCCGTCTCAATACTTCCGTGGGCGTTGTCCCGATGACCGCCCGCATCAACCGACAGGATCTGGCGGCCATACACCCGTCGGAAACCGCCGCCGCTCGCTGCGGTTTCGTCATCTCCGGCCCATTAACGGGCGGAGTTCATCTCGCTCATTTCGAAGCCTGTCTTCCCGACGGCATGTGGCGTGAATTCAAATCCCTCAGCCTGACGGTTGAAGAGCCAGCTTTTGCCGCCGCCATTGAAGCACCCCTCGCCTCCGGCTTGGTGCAACAGCGCGAGTATGTTGAAGGCTGGGCGCTACATCCCAGATACGCGGCCCAGAAGCTGTTCCTGCGTTACGGTCACCAGGAAATCTCCTGCGACCCCGGGCGGTCGCGGAGCGATCTACCCGCTCTTTATCCTGAATCGCCTCACGCCACCGCGGCCGGTTTCAAAAGCCGCACGATTCTTTCCGCCGGACGTGGTGCGTTACGATTGAAAGCTCGTTTGAGCGATGGTTCGGTCGCCATTGCTCGCACTCCACTCCACGTCGATATCCCCATCGACGAGCATCACGATGGCAGAATCGATTTCGCCGCCTCTCGTGTCGCACTGCCCGTTTCCCAACCTCGCACCCTGTCCCATTCTGGCTCCAAGCCGGAACAGCCACTCAACATTTTATTTGTCCTGCCCGGCAGCTTCGCGGCCAACAGTGCGCTCCACGTCGCAGCGCTTGCCAATGAGCTATCAGCCGGCGGCCATAGCTGCATCGTCGCCGTTTCCCATGACCTAGCCACCCTCGCCCACCACGCGGACCCGGCCTTTCGAGGCGTGCTTCACACGGAGACCACGACCAATGGCGTAGCCTATCCAGATGGTCGCGGCCCTGCCATCATCCATGCTTGGACCACGCGCGAAAACGTCCGCCAAGTGACGGAAAGCCTTCAAGCACGCTACGCCTCAAAGGTGCTTGTCCACCTTGAGGACAATGAACCCGAGTTGCTCTCCCTCTCCCTGAAACGCCCATTTCAGGAATTGGAGAAACTCCCCTCCTCCGAACTAGACCGGCTGGTGCCCAACGATCTGTCGCACCCTCACCGTAGTCGGGCGTTTCTTGCACGCGCTGATGGCATCACCGTCATCACGGACCGTCTTGCTGAATTTGCCCCTGCGGGGCGCCCAATCCACCTCCTCTGGCCAGCCGCGGACGCGCGCTATTTTCAACCACTGCCGCCTGCGGATACGTTTCGCCGAGTGCTCAATCGCACGGCCAATGAAACCGTCATTTTTTACCACGGCAACGTCCACGCCGCCAACGCCGCCGAAGTGCGCGAACTCTACGCGGCCGTGCTCCAGCTGAACCGTGCCGGCGAGCCCGTGACCCTCATTCGCACCGGCTTGGATGCAGCGGATTTCCTCGGTTCGCTTGCTGATGAAGTCGTGCCCCATGTCCTGTCCTTAGGCCAAATTCACCACCACCACCACCTGCCACCGCTTATGGCGTTGGCCGACATTTTCGTGCAACCGGGCAAATCCGATGCCTTCAACGACTACCGCTTCCCCTCCAAACTTCCTGAATTTTTCGCCATTGGCCGGCCCGTAATTCTGCCCCGCACAAATCTGGGGCTGCTCGTCCGGCACGGCATCGACGCCTACGTGATTGATCAGGCCGATGCCACCGGCATCGGCATCGCCATCACCACCCTGCGCCATGATCCCGCGCTCTGCGAACGTCTCAGCCAAGGCGCGATTACCTTCGCCAAGGAACATTTCAGCTGGCGCCGCAGTGCGGAGGCTCTTGCCAAATTCTATCAGACACTGGCACCTTCTTGAGGCTATCCGCTCCACCTGCTCATGACCGCCCTGCCTGAAATCACCCGCCAGCACCTGGAAAAGGTGCAACAGTTCTATGACGCCGAGCCGACCCAAGCCAAGCCAGGCGGACGTGGCTACCGCCACCAACTCGCTCATTATTACAACCTGCTGATCCCGAGCGATGCGAGCATCCTGGAAGTCGGCTGCGGCGCCGGTGAATTACTCTCGCAATTGCGCGCCCGCCGCCGGGTCGGGATAGACCTCTCCATCCGACAGATTGAGGCCGCGCGGGCAAAGTTGCCGGAAGCAGAATTTCACGTGCAATCCGGCGAAGCCTTGGAACTGGCCGAGCGTTTTGACTGCATCATCATTTCCGACACGCTGAATTTTGCCGCCGATGTGCAGCGCCTGTTTGAACAACTGCAGACCATGGCCCACGCGGATACGCGTGTGTTCGTGAATTTCCACAATTCCCTATGGCGTCCGGCCTTCGCGCTCCTCACCTGGCTTGGCCTCAAGGCCCGCCAACCGCAAAGCAGCTGGCTGGCCGCGTCTGACGTCCTCAATCTCATGCAACTCGCCGGTTGGAGTCCGATCAGCCAGCAGGGTCGACTCTTGCTACCCATTCGCCTCTTCGGCTTCGATACCCTGGTCAACCGTTGGTTCGCTCCGTTGCTCCAATGGTTTTGCGTGACCGTTTTTATCTCCGCCCGACCCGCCCGAGGCGCAGAGCAGAAGCCGCCAACGGTCTCCGTCATCATTCCCGCACGTAACGAGGCCGGCAATATCGCCGCCGCCGTGCATCGCACGCCCATCATGGGAGGCGGCACCGAACTCATCTTCGTCGAAGGGCATTCCCGTGACGATACTTGGGAAAAAATCCAACAAGTCGCCCGCGCCCACCCTTCGCTAAAAATCAAAATCATGCAGCAAACGGGCAAAGGCAAGGGCGACGCCGTGCGCATGGGTTTTGCCGCCGCAACCGGCGATATCCTCATGATCCTCGACGCGGATCTCACCATGCCACCCGAGGAATTGCCCAAATTCTATGAGGTTCTCGCAAGCGGTCGCGCCGAGTTCGCCAATGGGGTGCGCCTCGTCTACCCGATGGACAAAGAGGCCATGCAATTCCTCAACCTCTGCGCCAACAAAACCTTCGGCCTGATCTTTACCTGGCTGCTCGGTCAACCCGTAAAGGACACGCTCTGCGGCACCAAGGTGCTCACGCGTGCCCACTATGAAAAAATCGCCGCCAATCGCGCTTACTTCGGTGACTTCGATCCATTCGGCGACTTCGATCTGCTCTTCGGTGCGGCCAAGCTCAACCTCAAGATCGCGGATGTGCCCATCCGCTATAAAGAACGCACCTATGGCACGACCAACATCCAACGCTGGAAACACGGCTGGCTGCTGTTGCGCATGGTGATGTTCGCTGCTCGCAAGCTCAAGTTCACCTGAGTCCCCTGCCGTGCCACTCTCGCCACGGAATGTCGACTTGGCCGTTTCGCGGCCGCAACGGCTGCTGATCACCGGCGGCCGGGGTCGCTTGGCCTCACTCATCGCTGATCATTTCAGTGCGTCGCCCCGATCCGTCCTGCTTTATTCACGCACCGGTAACGATGGGTTCAATCCGCTCGGTGAACTGCTCCGTCCCGGCGCGCTTTCCGCCAATGACGTCCTGTTGCATCTCGCCTGGAGCACTTTACCGGCCACAGCCGGCCAAACTCTGGGTCTCGTTGACAGCCCGGATCTGCGCCTGCTGGAAAACCTCCTCCACGCCTGCGCGGCGCGGCGCACTCATTTCATTTTTTTCTCCACCGGAGGGGCCATCTACGGCAACGCCCCGGGACGCTCCAATACCGAACAAGATGCTCCTCGGCCCATCGGCGCATACGGTTGCGCCAAGCTTGCCGCCGAAAGGCTGATCCATCAGATCGCCGCCCAATACGATCTCCCCTACACTATCCTGCGCATCTCCAATCCTTACGGCTACCCAGTGCCCAGCGGCCGCGCCCAAGGCATTATTCCCCATGCCATCCGGTGCGCCATCGAGCGCCAGCCCCTTACGCTTTGGGGTGATGGCCACGCTCAAAAGGATTTCCTGCACTACACCGATTTTCTTCGTGCGCTGGAACAGGTCATCACCCGCCGATTGACAGGTATTTTCAATCTGTGCGCCGGCGAATCGCATCGCGTTGATGAAATCATTGCTTTCGTCGAAAAACATACCGGCGAAAAAATCGTCACCCATCTCACGCCCGCCCCGGCTTGGGACGTGCAGGATAGCCGCCTCGACAATCGTCAGCTGGCATCCGCCACCGGCTGGCATCCGCAAGTTTCCCTCGATGAAGGTATTCGCCGCGCGGTGATCGCCTATCAGTCTCAAACACCTCTTTGAGGCACAGGCTCATCGCCCACGCGACAAGCCTCGACCGTGCTCAATCAATCGTCAGCGGTCCCAGTTGGATCCAATCACGCGTATCCCTGCCATTGGGTCCTGGCCCGAAGAATAGCTCGACCTCACCCGCCGCGGGCAGGTTAAAGGTAAACTCCAGCGGCCGCATGTTGCCGCGATCCTCTCGCTTGTGAGTCGGATCAAAATACCTTGTAGCCAGTTGCCGCCGCTCTTCACCGGGCCCAAGCGCAAACAGCGTCACCTCCACCCCATCGGTCGCTTCCCCTGCCGGCAGGTCCTGCCGGTAGGCATCCACTGACATCTGCAACGCACTACGCAGAGTATGCGGACCTGCCGGGAGCGAGAAAATCAACCGGGTTACCGGATGCGCCCCATACATGGGCCGCCCGCTTGATCCGTCCATACCGGGACCGAAGCTGGCAAAAAATCTCACCGGCTTCGGCTCAATCCCCACGAACGCCTCGCGTTGCCAGCGATACACGGAAGCCATTTCGATCCATTTTCCCGCCAGATCCTGTCGCGGCAATTCCATCCCGGGCGCGATTTTCACCTCGTGAAAATGGGTCTCCAGCAAAGTGTGCAGCAATTCAACCCGCCGCGCCTCGGGCAAAAATACGCGCACGTCGTGCCAGAGATAAACGGGCTGCGGATGCACGCCGCGCGCCGCCACCCGATCAATGAGCCACTGCTCCCCGGGCGGATGCCCCGCAATCACCAAGGCGCCGATCTTTTCTCCATCCAGCATCGTCAACGCCCGCTCCACTCGCGGACCATCCACCGCAATATCGTCACGAATCATCATCGCTCGCCGCTGCGAATAATAAGGAGTCATTGAATTCCAATCCAGCCCCAGAACCACCACCACATCGCGCGGATTCGTCATCGCCTGCAAGGATCGCGTCAGGCCATCGCCCCCCGGACTGACCGCATTCTGTCCCGGATAATAATGCTCAATATAGCGCCCCACTTGCGCGCCTAGCATGAAAATGATCGCGCCGTAAACCACCCCGCGCGCCACGCGAGACTCTGCCAACGCCACCAAGGCAAGCCCCATGGCCAAGAGCAGCAGCACCGTATTCGCGACATAATAATAGTCGTGATAGGCGTAGAGCACAGGAAAGCCCACCAGCACAGCCATGAACCACACTAGGCAGATCGCGATTTCACGCCAGCGGCCACGCCCCGCGCCCAGCCACATCAGGCCGCAAAACGCCATCGCGGGCCACCAGGTCAATTGCTCGGCGACGATCCGAATTTTCGTCGCCCACAACTCCGCTGAAAATCGTGTCGCGTTGGTGCCCAGGCTAAAATCCCTCACTCCGGCCGAAGTGAAGGCCACCCCCAGTGGGTTCAGCGCTTTCGTTGCATCCGCAAACTGCAGCCACCATAACGTCGCGGCAAAAGGCACCGCCACCGCGCCGGCCATCCAGATCAATTCAGTGCGCCATGCGCCCTTGCGGGCCGCCCATAGCCGCATCACCGCCCACCACCCCGCCGGCAGCAAATAGAGCATGAATGTCGTCACCTTCACCAAACCCGCGCCCGTGCCCGCCACCACGGCGAGGAGCAGCCAGACCTTGTTGCGTCCGGCCACTCCGCGCTCGAACGCCACCCAAAACCACAGGCTAAACATCAGTGCCATCGTCTCGATTAGAAACGCCCGGGTATAAAAAACATAGAGTGGACACGTCAGCACGACCGCCAGCACCAGCCAGCGATGCATCGGCGCAACATTCCATCGCCGCAGTAGCAAGAACACCGCCGGCAAGCTCAGATAAAAACACGCGATGCTGACCGCCCTGCCCGACTTGGTCAGTCCCCAGCCAGTGACCTTGCTTGTGGCAACCACCGTCCACTGGTAGAGTGGAAACTCCATCGGAATCGACCAGGGCTTGCCGACCACCGGCGTCGGATAGGCCAGCGAGAAATCATTTTCGGCTTTGATCCAGTAGGCCGACAATGCGGTTTGCGCCTGCCGGAATTCCCCGCCGGGCAGGTTCTTGCTCTGCCATCCAACCTGCACTCCCCAGAGGTGGAATGCCAGACTGGCTAGAAAGATGATCCCGATGAAACACCATTCCTTGCGTTGGGATAGGCCGATGGGCGCAACAGGATCCATAGTCGCAGGCAAAATCAGCCACTCCCTTTTGCCAATCCGAATAACCACGGCGGACTCCAGCCCACGCCGAAACATGCTTTACTCTCCCACCGCCGCCACCGCTTAATTTCGCCTTACCGCATGTCCGACCCGGCGACGCCTCACTTCCACATCGATTCCCCCACCACCTGGCGGCCGGCTGTGGCCAGCGTGCAGATTGTCGGCTGGCTTTACGCCGGCGAAGCGAATCGCTGTGTCGATTTGCGTGCCCGCGTAGACAAACGGGCTTACCTTGGCATCTATGGCTTGGAACGGCCTGACACCCATCAGCTTTTCGGGGGCACCGAGGCCGCATTGCGGACCGGCTTCATCCAGCGTGTTCAAATCTGGCAAGGCGCCCGTGCCCTCGCGCTCGACTGGCATGATGGCACGCAATGGCGGGAGTTTTTTCGCACCAACCTCGACACGTCATCGCTACCCGCCGAGGCCGGCAAACCGCCGAAAATCCTGCGGGCGGCTCTCGTCAATCAGACGCTCCACTACCTTTACCGTCATTTCCACCGTGCCCCGTGGCGCGAACTTTGCCGTCAGGCCGATATTGCCTTGCACGACATTCTTGCCCCCACCAGCGACACCGGTGGCGGAGATCAATTCATCGGTCACATCGAAAATCCCGGTTACTGGGTTAATGTCACTTACGAGAAATTTCGTGTCACTGGTTGGACCTTCGGCGTTGGACGCACGATCAAACGGCTGGGCGCCACCACGGGAGTGCTTTCGGAAAACCGACTCGTTTATCCCAAAGACCGGCCCGACGTCGTCAACCACCGCCCCGATTACGCTCACGCGTTGAAATCCGGCTTCTACGGTCTGGTGGATATCCGCAAGGAGAGCCCCAGTCCCGCCAACCTGCTCATCTTTGCCGAATTGGACGACGGCAGCCGCTCGCTGGCCTTTGCCCGGCGTCTCTATTTGGACCGACGCGACGAGCACTCCGGCCCTATTCCTGTTTTCAAGCCTCATCTTTTTTACCGCGTCGTCGCCGCCTTTCTCCGCGGCCGCCTGCTCGGCCGTTTCGAATTCGACAGCTGGCCCGGCGTCCGCGCTGAAATCGACCGCCTTAAGGCCCACCTCGCCAACACGCTCAGTCACGGTGCCGCCGCGAAAATTCCCGACGCCATTGTCCGTCGCAAGGATCAGGATCCCTACACGCGCTGGTGCTGGCACAACCGCCTCACGCCGCGCCTCCGGACCGTGCTCCAGCAGGACGCCGAGGCCACCGTTCGCGCCGGTGGCCCGCTCATCAGTCTCGTCGTGCCGGCCTACAACACGCCGGAAAAATACCTCCGCGAGTTGCTCGACTGCCTGAAGCAGCAGATTTACCCGCGGTGGGAACTCTGCATCGCCGATGATGCTTCGCCTCAGCCCCACGTCCGGCGTATGCTGGAGGAAGCCGCTCGCGCCGATGCCCGCATCAAGCCCGTCTTCCGGCCCACTAACGGCCACATCGCACGCGCCACAAATTCCGCGCTCGATCTGGCCACTGGCCAATTCGTCGCCCTGCTCGACCACGACGATCTGCTCCCCCATGACGCACTGCTGCATGTGGCCGAGGCCATCGTGCACCATCCCACCGCCGGCTACCTTTACACGGACGAGGACAAAATCGACGATACCGGCCGTCGTTTCGACCCGCAATTCAAGGGTGACTGGAGTCCCGAAATGGGGCTCACGCACAATTACACGCACCACCTCACCGTCATCCGGCGCGATATCGTGGAAGCCGCCGGCCGGCTCCGTCCCGAGTTCAACGGCGCGCAGGACATCGACCTTTTCCTCCGCTGCTGGGAGCTGATCGACGCCAAGGACGTGGTCCATGTGCCATTCATCGGCTACCACTGGCGGGCCCATGCCGAGAGCACCGCCACCCGCGGCGACCAAAAAGGTTATCTCTTCGCCGCCGCCCGCAACAGCATCGCCGAGGCCGTGCAGCGTCGCGCCCTGCGCGCCACGCCCATGCTGCCCGAATTTGCCCAGCACGGCGCACTCTGCCTTCACCAACTGAAATGGGACGCCTCCGTCCTTCGCGATCACCCGGTCACAATCGTCATCCCATCGAAGAACCGCGCCGACCTCCTCGGCCCGTGTCTCGATGCCATCGCCCGCACCACGCCGCGCGAATTCGTCAAGGTGATCGTCGTCGATGACAATTCCGACGATCCCGCTGCGCTCGCCCTACTCGCCGCGCTTCCATCCCGCCCCGACCTGCAAGCCACGGTCGTGCATGCCGGCACACCTGCCGCCAGCGTGGACGATCCCGGCCTGACCGCGCCCAAAACCCGCGAGTCCCTTCAACTCAGCCGCGCCGCCACCATCGCGCCCGCGGCGGGCTTCAATTACTCCCGGCTCGTTAATCTCGGCACCGCCCTCGCCGATACACCGTTCGTGCTGCATCTCAACAACGACGTCGCCGCACTTCAGCCCGGCTGGCTCGAGGATATGGCCGGCTGGCTCAGCATTCCCGGCGTCGGAATCGTCGGCGCCAAGCTGCTTTACCCTGACGATACTGTAAATCACGCGGGCATTTCACTCAGCCCCGAGGACGGCTTGCCGCACGTCCTCTTCGAACGTGAACCGGCCGGCGAACTCGGCACGCTCTTCCTGCCGCACGCCGCGCGCAATGTCACCGCTGTCACCGGGGCTTGTCTGCTCACCCGCACCGCTCTTTATCGCCAGCTTGGCGGCTTCGACGAAGCCAAACTCCAAGTCGCTTACAACGACGTCGACTACTGCTTGCGCGCCGGCGACGCTGGATTCCGCACGGTGTTCACACCGCAGGCCGTGCTGCGGCACATCGGCAGCGCCTCGCGCGGTCAGATCTATGCCGAACGCGAGCATGTCGAATACATCGCCCGGCACGGGACCCGCCGCGACCGCTATCACAACGCCGCGCTCAACTTCCCGCCGCGCAACCTCCCGCTTAATCCCTACCACCAGCGCTACGCGCAGAGCTCGCGGCCGTTCCGCGCCATCGTCGTCACCCCAAACCTGAAATTCGAGGGTGCGCCAATCTTCCTGTTTGAACTCGCCCGCTATCTTGCCGCGCAACCTGGCGTGGAACTCACCATTGCCGCTGCCGAGGACGGACCGCTGCGCGCTCGCTACGAAGCCGCCGGCCTGAAGGTTGAGCTCTGGGATGTCGCCGCACTGCACCGTGCGCAGACGCCTGCCGCCTTCGCCACGGCCTTGCGCGCCTTCGCTGCCAGCCGCAACTGGGACCGCGCCGAGCTCTTCATCGGCAACACCTTGCTCGCGTTTTGGGTCGTGCAACTAGCGACCCACCTCGGCCGGCCCTCCGCACTCTATCTGCACGAAAGCAGCCCCGTGAAGCGATTCTTCCAAAATTCGTTGCCGCCCCTGCTGCATCCGGTTGTCGAAGATGCACTCCGACTCGCCACCCGCGTCATCTTCACCGCGCGCTCCACCCGCGACATCCACGAGGAGCTCAATCTCAACGACAACTTCCGCAGCCTCGCCAGTTGGGTCGATTTCGACCGCATCGACGCCTTCGCCGCGGAGCACTCCCCTGCCGAACTTCGTCGCAAACACGGGCTCGATCCCGATGCCGTCATCGTCACCAACATCGGCTCCATCTGCGAGCGCAAGGGCCAGCACATCTACATCCGCGGCATTGATCTGCTCCGCAAGGAACTGCCCGCCTCATTTAGTGGGAAAAAAATCCAGTGGGTCATGGTCGGCGCCCGTGAAGGCCTCTACATGGAAACTATCCGCGAGGACATCGCACTCATGGGCCTGCAGGACACCGTGAAGATCTTTGCCGAGACTCCCGACATCTACGATTTCTACCGCCTCTCCGATGTGCTCGTCTGCACCAGTTTCGAGGAATCCTTTCCCCGCGTCATTCTCGAGGCGATGGCCTTCGGCAACCGCATCGTCAGCACCGATGTCAATGGCATTGCGGAGATGCTGACCAACACCGACGAGGCCTACCTCGTGCCTGCGGGCGACCAGCATAAGCTTGCCGCCGCGCTCAAGCTATCTCTCGCCGACCACTTTGCCGGCAGCGGCAAGATGGTCTCGATGGCCCGCGCCCGTGCCGCACGCCACTATCACCACGCTCGCGTTTTTCCGCGGCACCTCCAAGTCGTCCGCGAGGCATGGCTCGGCTAATCTCTCCTATGCGCCCGCCCGCCTGGCAATCCGCGATCGAAATCCATCCATCCGGATGGGTTTGCCCGGCAGCAGGGCGCTTCTGGATCGCCGGATGGATCGCGGCGCCCGGCCTTGTGCCCGTCGATGTGCGCGCCCGACTGGCTGATCGCGTTTTCCTCGGCCTGTGCGGATTACCGCGGCCCGACAAAGAAATCGCCGTGCATGGCCGGGCCGGCCCGCCGCAGGCCGGATTTTCGTTTCTCCTCGATCCCGTTGCCGGTGCCTGCGAGATCCAGTTGGAAGCCTGTGATCAGTTCGGCCGGTGGACTGTTTTTTTCCGTCACCCCTTCATTTGTCCCGGCGTCGTGGCCCCGCTTCCTCCTGCTGTGCCTTCCGCGCAAACCTTTCTTCGGCTGCTTCGCATTCAGCATCAGCGACCCCGCGAATCTTGGCGCTCGCTCGCCACCGAAATCGTCGTCGCCGAACAAGCCGTGACATTCGATGTGATGCCCAGCGTTCCTTTCCACGGCGCGCTGGAGGAACTCGGTGACCGCGCTGCCGTGCAATACGATCATCTCCTCGTCACCGGCTGGATTGCACACCGCGAGCAGCGCATTGTGAGCCTCACCGCCTTTCTTGATACTGCCATCCCACTGCCGCTGGTGCATGGGCTGCCTCGTCCCGATGCAGGCGCACTGTTTGGCGACCTCGTTAACGCCGATCACTCCCGCTTCACCGGCTGGTTACCCATTCCGCCCACGGTCCCGCGCCCGCTCGCCCTGCGAATCTTCGCCCAACTGGCCGATGGTCGGACCGAGCTGGTTTTCCTCAAGCGCTTTCAGCCAGTCGTCACCAGTGGACGCGGCACCGATCTGCCGCCCTTTTCGCCCGCAAAAGCCATCGCCGCCACCTGGGCTCTCCGCCGGGCCGGCGTTCCGCCTCCGCTGCGCGCCGCGTGGCGTGACTACCAACTTGCCGCACCCGTGACTCAGCGGCTCGCACCCGCCCCGAAAGATCCGCCACCAACCGCGATCCGTCCACTGCGAGTGACTTTGGTGACGCATAATCTCAATTACGAAGGCGCCCCACTCTTCCTACTCGAATATGCCCGGCATCTCGCTGCGCAACCGAGCTGGGACGTTCGTCTCGTATCCATTTGTGAGGGTCCGCTGCGGGCGGCTTTCGCCTCTGCCGGGATTACGGTCATTGTGGCGAAGACCTTCGACGCCAACACCGATGTAATCATCGCTAACACCTTGGAGTCGCACTGGGCGGTGCCTCTCGCGCATCGGCTACAAAAAGCCTGTCTTTTTTATATCCACGAGAGTGCCAGCGCGCGCCGTTTCTTCGCCTTGCGACTCAGCCAGCCGGAACTGGAAGAGGTCGAGCGTGCCTTCACCCTCGCCACTCGCGTCGTCTTCATCGCCGATGCGGCGCGTCGGGCTCACGCCGCACTCGACCGTCAGGGAAATTTTCGTGTATTGCCGGGCTGGATTGATATCGCACGTATCCAAACTTACGCCGCTACGCACTCGCGAAGCGAGGTGCGCCGCCGACTCGGTTTGCCAGAGGACGCCATTGTCTTCGCGAACATCGGATCACTGCTACCGCGCAAGGGGCAGCAAATATTTATTGAGGCCATCGCCCGGCTCCAAGCAGCCAAACCCGCTGAACCACTCGTTTTTTGGCTCGTCGGCGCACAGGACGGACCCGACCCCTATGCCGACTTACTCCGCCGTGCCGTCGCGACGCCGGCCCTCGCCAGCGTTCGCATCATCACCCGCGACGCAGATCCCTATCAATATTTCCACGCCGCGGATATCTTCGTCTGCTCCAGCCTGGAGGAAGCTCTGCCCCGCGTCGTTATGGAAGCCGCCCTCTTCGGCCGGCTCATCGTTTCCACCAACGTGGATGGCATCCCCGAGATGCTCGGGCCCGAGGAAGCGTGGCTCGTCCCTCCAGCCGATGCCGCCAATCTGGCCGCAGCCATGCAGGCCGCACTCGCGGCGCATCAACGCAGTGATTTCTCCCGCGGTGAACGCGCCCGCACCAAGGTAGCGGCATGCTTCGACGCCGCCGTATTGTTGCCACGCCACATCGACCTGCTCCGCACCGTTGCTGAGATTCCCCTTACTTAGCCTCAATCTTGGCCCAATAAATCCAGTCAAAAGCTCCTCCTTCACCCGGGCGGGTGGAGAAACGCAAAATCTCACCCGGTGCCGGTCGGTAGGAGATGCTTACTTGTTGCAGGCCTCGATCTGCAGGTCGGTTGAGGGGATCAAGGACTCGCTTGAAAATCTCCCGCTCGACGCCCGCGAAGTATGTCGAAATCACAAACTCAGCACCATCTGTTTTCGGCCCTTCGCGCTCGTAGGCCCCTGCCAGAAAACCAAAATCCCATTCGATCCGGGTGGCTTGCCCCGGGGGCCTGATCCATACTTCGCTGGGTGCGTGCGCGAAGAGAACTTTCTTCTTTTCCACCGTCATGTAGCCCAAACCAAACTTCATATAGGCGCGCAAAGGTGCCGGTGAAATGTGCGGGAAATCCGTTAAGGCCAAAGCCTGAGAAACCCGCCAAGGCTTGGATGGCAATTCTGGCGCAAGGAGTGGCACTGCTGGATTTACCAAGTCGCCAAAGTTATTCGCCTCCGCGAGCTGTTGCTTGAACCGGTCCCGGTAGCGCAGGCTGCAATAAATCTTTACCGCCGGGTGGGTCACCGTTGGCACTCGATCCAGGCCAAATGCCGTCGCGGCCCGGTCAACCACCGCAAGATTATCTAGCTGGCCGCCAGCCAATACGAGTGCAGCGACATCCTCGTCCGCCAAACCGGCAAACGCACGATCGAGATAAGCCGCGTCATTTTCCAGGCCGTTTCGCACCATAAGCGCGCGGTGCTGCGAGTAATACGGAATGATCGCAGACCAATCAGCGCCAACCACGATAATGACCGAGCTTTTCGGCAAAAAATCCCGCAGCGCCATCGTGTAGGAAAATCCGCCTTCAGAGACCGCCATCTGCTGCTTGTGATAGTTTCCGAAGTAAACCCAGAGGTGCGCCGCGAATGGCACCACCAAAAGCCCCCAGCAAAGCCAGCGCGGAATTCGCGAGTCGAGCGCGCCCAGAAATAACCAGCCAAATGCCGCGCTGAGGAATAGGGCACAGGTATAAAAATAGTAGTCTTGGTAAGCGTAAGCCCACGGGAACAGCAGCTGGGCCAGAAAAAAAACGCCGGCCAAGCCGAACACGGGCCTGCGCACTTGAGGAACGAAGAGCAATCCTACCACAAGCAGTGCCAATATCAGCCACGGCGCCATGATGCCCTCACTCCAGCGCTCGGCGAGGATGCCCCAGGTTTTCGGGGAAACTCGCGCCGCCAAATCCGTCAGCCCCCAATTCCCTTGAGCCAGACTTCCCGACGTAAAAATCTGCGCGGAAACGTGCGCTTCCTTAATGGGATCGGTCAGCAAAATCCACCACCGCAAAGCCCCCAGCGGCACCGCCACGCTGGCGACACCCCAGAAAACCGTCTCGAGTGATTGCAGCCACCGCCCTGCGCGCAATTCCCGCCAAAGCAGCCACGCGCCGTAAGCCGCACCCGGCAGCAACCAGACGGCATAAGTCGCGCTCTTGATCAACGCCGCGGCTGTGCCTGCCACGGTCGCAAGCAAGAACCAAGGCCAACGCCGCTTTTGCATCATACCCACGAACCCCACCAGCCACCATACGCAGCCCATCAGGGCCATGGAATCCATCAAGAAGGCCCGGGAGTAAAAAATATAAAGCGGGCACGCCAGCACGAGCGCCAGCACGAGGAGTCGCCGTGCCGGTGCCAGTTTCAAGTGGCCCATCAACAGGTAAAGTCCCGGCAACATCAGATAAAAACACGTCAGCGAGACCGTTCGGGCGGCGACGACATGGGACCAGCCCGTAGCCCGGCTCAGGCCAACCACCGCCCATTCATAGAGCGGCACCTCCAGGAGGATCGACACCCACGGCTTACCCACGAGAGGCGTCTCGTAGAATAACGAAAAATTATTCTGCAAATCGATATAGTAGCTGGTGAGCGCCGTCTGGGTCTGCCGGAACTCATGCCCTACCAGAAATCCCACCGTCCAATTACGCGTGGTCAACCAGGCATGGCCCAGTAACGCGACCACGAAGATGCTGATAAGAATTCGGTTCTCGCTTTGCGCGGATGATCGTTCGGACATGCAGGAAATTCGTTTGAAAATAACCCAACCAAGTAACGGCAATGCTATTCTGCAGGATTCTGTAATAGTCTGACAACACATCCCTTCGAACCATCCATCGGCCTTCACGCTTTTCCTGAGTTGTGCTGCCTGGGATAGTTTTCCAGCCTCCGCCGGATTCATGCACGAAGTTCCCAACGCCACCTTGCATTTCGACCCGCCTTATCCCGGTCTCGTCGGCGGCACGATCCTGCAAGGCTGGGTCGTCGGAAAACCCGGGCATCATTACGCCGATGTGCGCGCCCGTGTGGGTGACCAGCTTTTTCCCGCAGTCCATGGCATCCCCCGCGAAGACCTCGCACAGTTTTTCAAATCTTCGCGCCGTTACCTCCTGGCCGGCTTTGCCATCACGATGACGCTCCCCGCCGGGCGTCACCGAGTGGAGCTCGATGGGCTCACCCTTGAAGGCCGGTGGGAACACCTTGATGGCACTGACTGGGAGGTGACCGCACAGGAAGCCCAGCCCGACCCTGAAGCGCGCATCCCTCTCAATGCCGACGGCATGGGCGAAGCTCTCCGAACTATTTTACGCCGCCTCGGCAACGAATCCGCCACCCCCGATAGTCTCGCCCGCGAGGTCATCACCGGCACCGCATCCCGGCACCATTTGCAGCATCCGCCGCGGCCGTTTCACGGACATCTGGATCAGCCGCGCACCCGGGAGCGTTCGCTCTTCGGCCGTCTGCCCATCTCTGGTTGGATGTATCACGAGGGCCTGCCGATCAAGCGTGTGCTCGCGACCACCGACCTGCAGGCCCTGCAGGAAATGAAACTCGGACGCGCAACCGAGTTTCTTGGGGAGCGCTCCGGGCATTCTCCGCGCGCCACGCATTGCGGTTACGATGGCTTCCTCGATCTGCCGGCCCAACTGCCGCAGCCGGCCAGTGTTCGCGTCTATGCAGAACTTGAGGACGGCAGCTGGCATCTCGGTTCTGCCGCGCGTTTTAGCGAGACGGACCAGGAGTTTCTCAAGCTGGCCTATGGCCGCTTCTCGCCCGTTACCTTCTGGCGCGCCTGGCGCGCCCTCGTCCGTGCGATGCGCACCCGCGGCTGGCCCTTGCCGGATGGTCGCGGTCCCGTGATCCGGCAAGTATGGCGCGAGTATGCCACTCAAGCGCCCCGCCGCCGCAGCCTGACCCCGATGCCCGCGCCAGTCTTCCGAAGCACCGGCGCAAAACCGCGCGTGCACCTGATCACGCATAACCTTAACCGCGAAGGCGCGCCTTTATTCCTCCTTGAATACGCCCGCCACCTCCGCCTCGAAAGCGGAGTCGAACTGACTGTTACCAGTGGCGGTGAAGGCCCGTTGCGCGATGGGTTCGAAGCCTTGGGGGCCACGGTCGGCGTGGTCGATACCACCTCGCTCCTTAAAGCCACGACCGCCGCTGAACTTCGCTCTTTGTTGGCCGGGCTTGCCGTGAGCGTGCCTCTGGCCGACAGCTCATTGGTCGTCGCCAACACCCTTTCGGCTTGGTGGGGCGTGCACCTCGCTCATCGTGCCGCTCGACCCTCGCTCCTCTATATCCACGAAAGCACCTCACCCAACGGCTTCTTCCGCGGGCTGCTGCCCTCCGCTCCGCTCGCGATCGTGGAGAACACTTTCCGTCTCGCCAGCCGCGTCTCTTTCCTCACCACCACCACGCAACATTACTACCGCGCCCTCTCCGACGGTTCTAATTACTGCCTCAATCCCGGGTGGATCGACCTGGCCGCCATTGACGCCTTTCGGGCCGCCCATAACCGGGCGCAACTTCGCGCCGCGCTGCATTTCCCCGCCGAACGACGACTGGTCATCAACGTCGGCACCATCTGCGAGCGCAAGGGCCAGCACCTATTCGCCCGGGCCGTGGATCTGCTGTGGGAAAACGCACCCGAGCTCGCGGCTTCCTGTGATTTCCTGATGATCGGCGGCCGCGACACGCCCTACGACCGGGACCTCGCCCGATTTCTCACGCAGCTGAATCGCCCCAACCTGCGGGCCTTGCCGGAGTCAGGAAGAGTTTATGACTACTACGGTGCCGCCGATCTTTTTGTCTGCTCAAGCTACGAGGAGTCCTTCCCCCGCGTCGTGTTGGAAGCCATGGCCTTTGCGCTGCCGATCGTGAGCACCGCGGTGCACGGTATTCCTGAGATGGCGCGACCTGATCGCGAAGCCCTGCTCGTGCCAGCCGGAAACTCGGCCGCCCTGGCGGCGGCCTTGCGGTGCCTGCTCGCCGAACCCGCGAAAGGCCGCGCGCTGGCCGATTCCGCCCGGGCTCGTATCAGCGAATTCGATCTGCGCTCCGTGCTGCCACGCCACTTGCAACTCGCTCGGTCGCTCGCTCCGTTTTGAACGTCGCGATCTATTTCACCTCGATTTTGACCCAATAGGACCAATCGAAGGCCGCGCTGCCGCCGGGGCGCGTGGAAAATCGCAACGTCTCGCCGGGCCGCGGAGTGTAGGCGACAACCACGTGCTGATCCCCGCGATCTTCGGAATTTTGCCCGGGATCCAACAGACGGCGGTAGATACGCCGCTCACTACCGTCGGGCAATTCGCCCCAGATACTGAAATCCACGCCATCCGTTCGGTCTCCATCCCGTTGATAGGCTTCCGGGATGATGCCGTAGATCCACTCAATGCGTGTGGCATCTCTGGGCGGCTCCAACCATATGTCGGCGCTGGCATGCGCCAGAATGACCGAATCACTCTCGCGTCCCTGACGAGCCGCCTCGCCGAACAGAAATCGCATTTGATAGGGAATCGGCACAATTCCCTTCAGTTCATTCCGCCCAATCGCAGGCGTAACCGGCTTTGATTTTTGGCGCGCATCTTCGTCCACCGCCGCATGCACGATGATTTCAGGATAGCGCACTTTATCCCGCAGCCCGGCACGAACGGCCGCAGCACATGACCGCGCCACATAAACGTCCACATTGGCCCAGGAAAACGTTGGCTTGCTTTCAACCAAATCAAACCGCGCCGCGGCCAGGTTGATGAAATCGGCGTTCGTTCGCAGTTTTCCGTGCACGACCAGTGCCGATACATTCTCATCCGCCAAGTCCTGAAAGGCGCGTCGCAGGTATGGCTTGTCGAATTCCAACCCATTGCGCACCAGGAGCGCTTTGCGTTGGGCATAATAAGGCGTTGGCGCCGCCCAATCTGAGCCCGCTTCAACGAGCACGGAATTAACCGGCGTAAGTTCGCGCAAGACGGTGGTGAAAGGCCGGTCGCCATCGAAAACTATGCTCTGTTCCTGATAATAATCCCTGCGATACGCGTCCACTTGCGCCGCAAAAGGCGCGAGTAGTATCAGCACTGCGAGCCAGCGCGGCACCCGCGAATCCCACACACCCAGCAGCACATAACCCAATGCCGCGAGCAGAAAGACCGCACAGGAATAATAATAGTAATCCTGATGGGCATAAGCGAAAGGGAACAAAAACTGCGCCGCAAAGAATAGCGCCCCGAGGATCAGCACCCGCCCGCGTATCGCAGGGAGCGCGAACCCCAAGAGTAATCCGCCGCCAATCACCCAGCGCGACATCATCGACTGCTCCCAGCATTTAAGCCAGAAGCCCCACACCTCGGTTGAGCAAATGGCCTTGAAATCAAGCAACCCCCAATTGCCCTGTGCGAGCGCCTTGGAGGCAAAAATCCAGGCCGACGGATGCGCCTCCTTGATCGGATCGGTATAGGCCACCCACCATCGCAACAGTCCCAATGCAATGGCTACAGTAGCCAGACCCCAAAGCGCCGTCGCCAAGGGGCGACGCCACCCCGACCACGAGCGCAGGTCGCACCACAACAGCCAGGCGCCGTAGGCTGCGCCTGGAATCATCCACACCGCAAACATCGCGCTCTTGACCAACACGGCCAAGGTGCCTGCGACGATCGCCAGCACCAGCCACGGCCAGCGCCTCGAGTCCATTGTCCGCACAAATGCCACCAGCCACCATACACTGGCCAACCATGCCAGCGAATCCATCAGGAAGGCCCGGCTATAGAATATATATACGGGCGCGCTGACGATCAGCGCCAAGGGCAAAAGCCGTCGCGGCCGCGTCAAACCCAGACGCCCTAGCAACAACCATATTGCCGGCAGGGTAAGATAAAAACAGGAAGCCGAAAGGGTGCGCGCCGCCACATGATGCGACCACCCCGTCGCCCGGCTCAACCACACCACCGCCCATTCGTAAACCGGCACCTCCAAGAGATTGGAGACCCACGGTTTCCCCAAGATCGGCGTTTCATAGAGCAGTGAAAAATTGTCATCTTTGTCGATGTAGTAGGATATGATCGCGGTCTGCGTCTGCCGGAACTCATGTCCGACCAGATAGCCCATCGTCCAATGGTAGGTGACGCCATAGACGCTGTAACCCAGCGCGAAGATAAAAAGCAGCCCAAGACACCAAGTCTCGCGCGATGCCAAAGTTTTAGGGGAGGTAAGGCGAGACTGGTTCACTGCACTTTGATGGTAGCCGTATATGTCCAATCAAAGGCCGAAGTTCCGTTCGGCCGCGTGGAGAATCGCAGGTTTTCTTCCGGCAGGGGCACATAAGGGACGATGGCCTGCTGCCCACCCCGGTCAGCCGGATTGGCGAAAGGGTCGAGCAAGCGGCGGTAGAGCAGCCGCGTGGGCCCGTCGGGCAACTCACCGTAAATGAGAAATTCGACTCCGTCCGTGTGCTCGTTAGGGTTCGCAAAGGCGCTATCAAACATTCCGTAAGCCCATGTGATCTGCTTCGTGTTGGCCGGCGGCTTGATCCACAGATCGGACTCAGGGTGCGCCGACAACACAGCCTTGTTGTTGAATTCAAACCAGCCCAGACCAAATTGAAACGCCACCTGATAAGGCGCCGGCTCAATATTTTGGAATTCATTTTTGCCCTGCTCCGGCGAGATTGCGACCCGCTCATTATCTTTCATTTCCGTCAGAACATTCGCCGGCAATTTCAATTCCGGATATCGGCTCCGGTCCCGCAGGCGAAGCTGGATCAACTTGGCATAGGGCCTGGAAATATAAATGTCGGCCGTGGTGTATGAAAAAGTGGGCCCCGAAGCATCCATGTTAAGCCGCGCTGTCGCAAACTCGACAAAACCCCGGTTGGAACGGACCTTGTCCACTACCACCAGCGCCGACACCTCTTCATCCGCCAGTTCGCTGAAAGCGCGCTCCAGGTAGGGCCGGTCATATTCGAGGCCATTGCGAATCATGAGCGCTTTGCGCTGGGCATAAAGCGGCGTCATTGCCGCCCAGTCCGCCCCAGCCACGACAATCACCGAATGCTTCGGCGTGGAATTCCGCAGCACATCGGTGAACGGATACCCTCCTGTATGCCAGATCGCCTGTCCCACGCGGTAATCCTGCCAATAAGCCCGAACCTGCGCGGCGAACGGCACCGCCACCGCCAGCAGCACGACCCAGCGCGGCAACCGCGAATCCATCAAGCCCAGCAGCGTAAAGCCCACCGCTACGCACAAAAATGCCGCACACGCGTAATAATAATAATCCTGATAAGCATACGCGAAGGGGAACAGCAGTTGGGCGATGAAGAACGCGCCTCCCGCTCCCAGCACGTGCCAGCGCACGGTGGGCAGGCACAGCCCCGCGATCAACCAAACCCCAATCACCCAGCGCGACATGATGGCTTGCTCCCAACACTGCATCAGCAATCGCCAGACTCCACCTCCAATAATCGCCTTGAGATCAAACAAGCCCCAGTTGCCCAGCGCGAGGTTCTTCGAGGTAAATATCCACGCGGAAGCATGCGCCGCCTTGATTGGATCGGTGTAGGCGATCCACGCCCGCAAGAAACCAAACGCCACCACCACCGTCGCCAGCCCCCATAAAATCGTCGCCAGCGGACGCCGCCAGCCTTCCCGCGCGCGGAGGTCACACCACAACAGCCAGGCGCCATAGCCGGCCCCCGGCACAAGCCACGCGGCCCAGACCGCACTCTTGATCAAGGTCGCAACCGTGCCCGCGACTATCGCCAGCGCCAGCCATGGCCAGCGCCGTGTGTCCATCGTCCGCACGAACGCCGCCAGCCACCACGCGCTGCACATCAGCGCCATCGAATCCATCAAAAATGCCCGCGAATAATAGATATACACCGGCGCACTCAGGATCAACGCCAGTGGGAGCAGCCGGCGCACCCGCGGCACACCCAGCCGCCCAAGCAGGAGCCAGACCGCCGGTAGCGTCAGATAAAAACACGTCGCCGTGATGGTGCGTGCCGCCACCACGTGCGGCCAGCCCGTCGCCCGGCTTAAACCAACTACCGCCCACTCGTAAAATGGCACCTCCAGCAAGACCGCCGCCCACGGCTTGCCGACGATCGGGGTTTCGTAGCGCAGTGAAAAATTGTTATCCTTGTCGATATAGTAGGAAGTGATCGCCGTCTGCGCCTGGCGAAATTCATGGCCCGACATGAAGCCCATCGTCCAATGATAGCTGATATTCCATCCGCTGTAGATTACGGCGGCGGTAAAAAGCAAAACCAAGAATACGCTTTCGCGGCGGGAAACGACCTGGACTGGCATGCCTTTCCAAAAATAGCCGGTAAACAGGGGGAGCAACATCTATTCATCCTGCGACAGCTGCCGCGGCCAAACCCGCTACCGCTACCTTAACATTGACTGCCCTTGTGCGTTGGCGTGCCTTGACGTCCCAATGATCATCGAGACCCCTCAGTGGAAGCTCGCCGTCGAGGTGCATCCGGAAGGCTGGCGCTTTCCCGCCGGTGGCACCTGGCTGGCCGGCTGGCTGTGGTCGTCGCAAAACCGCGTAACCTCGGATCTTCGCGCCTGGGTCGATGGCCGCTGTTTTCTGGCCAATTGGGGCCTGCCCAAACCCGGACTCGACGAAGTTTACCTTAAACACCCCGGCCCACCTTATCTCGGCTTCACGCTGCTGCTCGAGCCTCACGCCGGCGCAGCGTTGCTCCGCATCGAAGTGCGCGACCAAACCAATCATTGGACGGAAATTTTTCGCACGCCAATCACCGTAGCTCCCGCGGCACAGGGTTACCCGCCCGCCCCCAGTTTCGCTCAATTACTGCCGACCCTCGTCAATCCGCTGCTTCGCCTCCAACTGCAACGGCCGACCGTCGCACTCGCCGCGCTGGCCGATGAGATTTTTTCCGGCGCCGTCTCCGAACCTTGTGACTCCCTGCCCAACCCGCCGTTCTTCGGCGCACTCGAGGCGCCCCGCGAAATTGGCTGGGTGCGCTACGGGCGGCTTTCCATCACAGGCTGGCTTGCGCATCGCGAACACCGTGTCATCCGCGTGACCGCGATGGTTGATCCCCTGCTTGAGAGCGCCCTGCTCTACGGTCTGCCCCGCACCGACCTCCAAGCCGAAACCGCTTTCACGGATCTCGTCGGCCTGAAAAACTCCGCTTTCGTCGGCCACGTGGATCTGCCTGCCGACACCGCCGTCCCTGTCCTGCTTAAAATTTTTGCCGAGCTTGATAACGGTGAAAAACATTTCGTCTTCGCCCGCCGCTTCACTCCGCGGATCCTGGCCGGCGCCGAACCTCCGCTGCCCATCGTTTCCCTGCGCACCTTTGCCTGTGCCGCACGCGAGCTCCAAGCCTCCGCGCGACGGCACGGCCGGGTGCTTGGGGGCTGGCGGGCACGCTGGCCCGCCCTCAAGGCCGCGTGGCGCGCCTTTGCCGCGGAGGCGCCGCGGCGCAACGACCGCGCCCGGCTTGCGTCCGAGCCGTCCGCCAGCGCTGCATTCCCTGATCCGCTGCGCGTGCTTGTGGTTACCCACAATCTCAATTTCGAGGGCGCTCCGTGGTTTATCTTCGAACTGGCTCGCCATTTTGCCCTCCAGCCGGGGGTCAGTGTCCGCGTCGTTTCACCGCAAGAAGGTCCGATGCGGCGCGTGTTCACCGCCGCCGGCATGTCCGTCGAAGTCATCGATGTGACACCCGCCATCGCCGCCAAATCCGCCGACGAGTTTCACGATCGTCTCGCCACCGCCACAGCCGTGCTGCCTTGGGACGAAACCGATCTCGTGATCGCCAACACGATGGTCTCTTTCTGGGCCATCCATGCCGCACGCGCCGCCGGCAAGCCTTCGTTGCTTTACGTGCACGAAAGCGCCGCCATCAATCGCTTCTTCAAACTCGACTACGCCCCCTCGCTCTTCCCGGTAATCGAAGCCGCCTTCCGGTTGGCCGGCCGCGTCGTATTCACCGCCGACTCCTCCCGTCGTGTCTTCGCCCCGCTCGGCGACCAGGGTAACTTTGTGCTGTTACCCAGCTGGGTCGACGCCGGCCGCGTCGATACGTTTGTCGCTGCCAATCCCCCCGCTGATCTCCGGCGCAAGCATGGCCTCGATCCTGACGCCACGCTCGTCATCAACATCGGCTCCGTCTGCGAACGCAAAGGCCAGCACGTCTTCATCCAAGCCGTCGCACTCCTCAAGGCCGGCCTCGCCGAGGCCTGGCCGGGCCGCAAGATTCAGTTCCTCATGGTCGGCGCGCGTCCCGGGCTGTTCCTCGACACGTTGCAGGAAGAGATCACCCGACTTGGCGTCAACGACCTCGCCAGATTTCTGCCCGAGACCGGAGAAGTCTTCGATTTCTATCAACTCGCTGACATCTTCGCGTGCACGAGCTTTGAGGAATCATTCCCGCGCGTGCTGCTCGAGTCGGCCGCATTTCGTCGCCTCATCGTCTCAACCAACGTCAATGGCATCGCCGAGATGATTGCTGCGGACGAAGCTTGGCTCGTGCCGCCAGGCGACCGCTACCGGCTTGCCGAGGCACTCAAATGCGCCCTCGCCGCCCACTTTGCCGGCGACCGCACCCGGCCGGAAAAAGCCCGCGCATCCGTGCTGAGTAACTACCATGAGGCCCGCTCCCTGCCGCGCCACTACCGGCTCGCCCGCTCCGTGGCCGCCAGCCGCGCCTGACTATGCGCGAACACGCCGCCTGCTTCCATAATCTTGAGTGGCCGTCTGCAGGCGACCAGCTCGCCGGCCCGGTCGTCTGGTTGCGTGGGTGGATCGTCGGCAAGCCCGGCTACGACTTCGTGGATATCCGCGTCCTGCACGCCAGCGGCACACACCGCGGTGTGCTCGGCTTGCCCCGCACCGATCTCGCCGCCCATTTCAAGTCTTCGCGTCCATGGCTGCCTGCCGAATTCATTCTCGGCGTGCCGGTCGACAATGGCCCGGTCACACTCATGTTGGAGGCGCTGGACGCCCGCGGCACGTGGCATGAACTGACGGCCATCGATCTGCTCATCATGCCCGGTGGCACGCCTGCTCCGCGCATTGAAGGCCGGCTTGAAATCTCGACCGACGGCACTTGGACCGTTCGCGACGCGCATCATCCTTTCCACGGTCATCTCGACCAACCCGGTCCGGCGCCACAACCCCAACAAGGCCGGGCGCCGGTCTTCGGTTGGTTGCTCGATCAAACCCGTCCCCTCGCCGCCGTCCTCGCCACCACCGATACGCTCGTCTTCAATCACCTTGAGCACAGTCTGACCGATCCGACGCTTGCCGCCAAAGTGCCGCAACTTCCCGCCGCGCGCCTTGCGCGCCTGCGCGGCGCAGTGGACCTGCCGGCAAATCTGGCGCCACCCGCCTGCCTGCGCGTGTATGCGATCTCTCCCGACGGAACCCCGGCACTGTGCTTTGCCCAGCGACTCGCCCCCGTAATCCCGCCGCCTCCCGTCCCGATCCCGCCGCTGGACTATCCTCCGGTATCACCGCGCAAATTAACGGCGCTCCCTTCCGGTCGTCCCCGACGCGTGCTCCTTGTCCTGCGCAGCCTCTGGCCCAATGATGCCACCTTGCGGGCCCTCGACATCGCCCGACACCTCACCGCTTCGAGCCAAT
The DNA here is from genome assembly GCA_964525935.1 of uncultured Opitutaceae bacterium. GTDB lineage: Bacteria > Verrucomicrobiota > Verrucomicrobiia > Opitutales > Opitutaceae > UBA2377. Next base: position 123,601 of record CAZGJZ010000011.1, read on the forward strand.
GGGCTGCGCGCGTGGTGAGCACCGAGGATGGCCCGCTGCGGCGCGACTTCGAGCAGGCCGGCGTTGAATCGCTCGTCGTCAACCCCGAGGCGCTTTTTGCTGCACCCGACGAGGCCGCCATGCAACACGCGCTTGATGGCTTGCGACGCCAAATCTGGTGGTCGCATCTCGATGTCGTGGTGGTTTTCGATCCGATCTGCGGCTGGGCGATCCGGCTCGCCCGAAGCCGAGGTATCCCCGTGTTGTTCGATTGCCAAACCGATGCGCCGATGACCGTGGATCCCACCGCCATTCCCGCGGTGCAGTCGCTCCTCCGCAGCAGCTGGCGCGAGGCCTCGATCGTCTGCTTTGCCTCCGCGGCTGCCGCGCTTGCGCAGACCGCCCAACTCGCCGACCGGAAGGCCACGATTATTCCGCAGTGGCACACTCCCGACCTCACCATTTCCGCCGACCGCCGCGTAGGTATCGTCCCCCTGCGCGTGATTGACTGGGTCGCGCGTTATCACCCGGAAGTCGCCGCCCGTTGGACCTTCCGTCAAGGACCCTCCGGCCTGAACCAGGCCGAGCAACTCGCCCGACAAGACGATGCGTTCAACGCCCCGGTATTGCACCGCACCGCCGATTGGAGCGTAGCGGACGCAAGCCTTGTCCTCGGCCCGCTTTTCGCCCGCGGACCGCTTCGTCCTACCCTCGATGCCGCCGTGCTCGGCCTGCCGGTGGCCGCTCCGCGCTCCCCGACGACCGAAGAATGGTTCGCTGGCACAAACCTGCCGCTTGTCGCCGACAACGATCCGCTCGCCCTCGTGCAAACCTTGCTGAACCCCATCGCTTCGCCAGCGCCGGCACTCCGCGCGCGACATGATCCGCAGACGCTGCTTCCTCGCTGGGCCGCCCTGCTTGCCACCGCTGCCGCCACGCATGGTTGAGGGCTTGCCCCCCGCAACGCGCTCGGCTTTGGTTCGACGTTTATCCGCGTGAACGAAAACGATTCCTATATCTTCGACGTCGAACTGCCCGTGAAATGGGCCTTCACCGGCGAACCGACATGGATCAGTGGATGGTTTCTTTCCAAGACTGAGGCGTATTTCACCGACCTGCGTGCCGTCACCGGCGGCGTCGTGCACCTCGGTATTCTCGGCATTCCGCGGCCCGATGTCGAAGAACGCCACCGCGGCCGGATCGGCCTGCCCTACGCCGGGTTTGTCATCCAAGTCCGGCCGCCGCTCGGCGCCAAAGATCTACGGATCGAACTGCTCGACCACGGCGGCAACTGGGTCGAGATCTGGCGCACTAAAATCAAAGTTCGCTGGGGACCGCGCCCTGGCGGACGGCTCCATGCCGCCATTGTGCCGGACCAGTTGCGCAAGCTTCTGCAGGCCCGGCGAGCCGATCCTGCTGCCGACCTCGCGTCCGTCGCCCGCCGACTCGCCCGCGAGGCGGCCGTCGTCCCACTCGACACTTTGCCCAGCCCGCCGTTTTTCGGCGCGCTCGAACGGCCCATGCTCACCGGCGGCTCCCAATTCGGCAAACTGCAGGTTGAAGGCTGGATCATTCACAAGGAACAACGCATTCGCCGGCTCATCGCCTCCACCCATCCGCTCATTGAAGTCGAGATGGACTACGGCGATCGCGAGCGGGCTGACGCCGGCCGGATGTTCCCCGACCATCCTCACGCCGCTCGCTCACAATATTTCGGCATGGTCGATATCGACGAGCAAGCCGCCGACCCCGCCTTCCTTAAGATCTTCGCCGAACTCGAAGACGGCACCCGTCACCTGGTGTTTAACCGCCGTTTTTATCAACGCGGCTGCACCCAGGAGGAAAAGCCGATGCCGGAGTTCAGTCGTTCGGTTTTCTGGGAAGCCGCCTGGACCTTCGCCGCCGCCTGCCGCGCCGAGGGCATCCGGCTCGGCGGTCTCCGCCAATACTGGCGCCAATGCCAGGCGGCCTACAAATTATTCGCCCGCTTCGCTCCGCGCTCGCTCGCTCATCTCACCACGCGCACTCCCGACCCCTATCTTGCGTGGCAGCACACCCACGGATTGACGCCACGCCTTCGCGCCATGCTGGAAACCGCCGCAAGCCAGGCTGGCACCGCGCGGCCCGAATTTACCCTGCTCATTGATACCCGCGACTGCACCGCCAGCCAGCTCAGCGAGCTGGCGGACTCGCTGCGCGCCCAGATTTATCCTCACTGGCAGGCGTGGTTTGTCGGCGACGCTGGCGCGCCCAGCGGTGATCCCCGCTTCCACGCCCAGCGGCCGGAATCCGCGAAACAATTCGCCGCCGCCCTCAATACCGCCGCCAAGGCCGGCCCCGGCACCCACCTGACTTTGCTGCCCGGACACTCCCGCCTGAGTCCGGATGCCCTCGCCGAAATCGCCCGCGCTCTCGCCGCCGACCCGCAACTCGAGCTCATCTACACCGACGAAGACCGGATGGACGATGCCGGCATGCGCAGCGAACCGAATTTCAAGCCCGCATGGAGTCCCGCGCTCGCCGATTCCGGTCTCTTTCCCGGACATCTCTCTGCGATTAGATACGATGGATTCCTCGCGCGCGGCGGCTTCCGCGAGAACTTAGCGCTACTGCCTTGGCTGGATGTGCTGCACCGGCTCGGCGACCAGTTCGATCCCGCCAAAGTCGCACACTTGCCGCTGGTCTGCCATCACGCCCGCGCCTCCGTGCCGCGCCAAACCCCGCCTGGCGACCGCTCCGTCGAAGAAGCACGCAAATCGCTCGTCGATGCCGCCCAGCGCCGCGGCCGCCACGGCTCTCCTTTCCTTCCCGAGTTCGGCCATCACCAACAGATCCGCTTTCACCAATTTCGCCCCGAGCCCGGCATCCTCGCCCGGTTTCCCGTCACCATAGTCATTCCGACCCGTGACCGGTTGCACCTCTTACAGGAGTGCATCGAGCTCCTCGACGAAACCGTCGACTGGCGTCATGTGAAACTCGTCATCGCCGACGACCATTCGCGCGATACCGACGCGGTAAACTACCTTGCTGCGATTCAAAAACGTGCCGACCTGCGCTGCGTGGTCGTGCGACCGGCAGATCGCTCGGCGCCGTTCAACTATTCGAATCTCGTCAATCTCGCGCTACCCCACCTCGACACACCGCTGGTGCTGCACCTGAACAACGACGTCAACGCGCTCGAACCTGGCTGGCTCGAGGAGATGGCCACCTGGTTCCTGCAACCCGACGTCGGGGTCGTCGGCGCCAAACTGGTTTATCCCGACAAGACGCTCAATCACACCGGCATCATCATTGGTCCACACGGCGGCCTCGCCGACACCCCTTTCGCCAAGGCGGACCCCGCCACTGTGCCCGCGGTCTGGCACGCCGCGGCCCGCGAGGTCTCTGCCGTGACCGGGGCCTGTCTCCTGACGCGGACCGATCTTTATCGTGAGCTCGGTGGTTTCGACGAAAAGGATTTCGGCGTGGCCTACAACGATGTGGACTACTGCCTGCGCGCGCGCGCCGCGGGCCGCCGGGTGATTTACACGCCCCAAGCGAAGCTCATGCACTGGGGCAGCGCCACGCGTGGCGTCACATTCGACGACGCCGAGCACATCGCCTTTGCCCGCCGGTATCCTGCCTATCGCGATCCGTATCTTAGCCACCACCTCGCGCTGACCAACGGCCGTTTGCACACCACCGCTTCCACTCCCGTGCGCAGCAACCGCGCCGGCAAACTGCGGTTATTACTGCTCACGCATAATCTCAACCTCGAGGGCGCGCCGCTCTTCCTCCTCGAATACGCCACCTGGATGGTGCGTGAGGCGGGCTTCACCGTCGAGGTGCTGGCCTCCCGGGACGGCCCGCTGCGCTCTTCCTATGAGGCGCTCGGCGCCCGCATCACGATCGTCGATCCGGTCCCGCTCTATTCCTCACTCGATGAAGAGATGTTTCAGCACCGCTTGACCGATATCCAACTTCAGGTCGAGTGGGACCAAATCGACTTGGTGGTCTGCAACACCCTCGTGAGCTTTTGGGGCGTCCACCTGGCCGCCCGTGTCGGCAAGCCTTCGCTTTTCTACATTCACGAAAGCTCGACGATCTTCCGTTTCTTCGAGCGCATGATCGAACTCGCCCTCCACCCGCTCGTGGCGGACGCCTTTCACCGCGCCACTCGCGCGCTCTTTCTCTGCGACGCCACCCGCGCCTACTACGAGGATCACAACATCAACGGCAACTACCGCATTGTCCCGAGTTGGATCAACCTCGATGCCATCGAGTCCTTCCGGGCCACTCACCCCCGTGCCGCCATGCGGCGCAAACACGGCTTCGCCGACGACGAAATCATCATCGCCAACATCGGCACGGTCTGTGAGCGCAAGGGCCAGCACGTTTTCCTCCGCGCGATCGAGCACTTCAACCGCCAGGGCCACCGCGGCAAATTCCGCTTCGTCATGGTCGGCGCCCGGCCCGGAATTTATCTCGACCTGCTCAAGCGCGACCTCGCCCGGCTTGCCCTCCCCAACGTCACGTTCATCCCCGAAACGCGCGAGGTTTTCGACTTCTTCGTCGCCGCCGACCAATTCGTCTGCACCAGCTACGAGGAATCTTTTCCCCGTGTGATCATGGAGGCGATGGCCTTCCACACCCCGATCGTCACGACCGATGTGCACGGTATCGTCGACATCATCGGCCAGCGCCAGCACGGTTACCTTGTAAAGCCCGGCGACCACCTCGCCCTCTCGCGCATGATGTGGACCTGTCTTGCCAAGGAGCAGAGTGGCAAATCGCTCACGCCGACCGCCTATTCCAAGGCGCTACGCTACTACGACCACCGCAAGGTTCTGCCCTTCCACGTTGACCTCGCCCGCGAGGCTTGGATTGCGCATTCGTGAGCATCGGCAACCTCCACCGCGTCAGCCTCATTTCATGAGACGCACCTCGTCGCTTGCTCCAGCGAGATAAACCGATCCATGAATTCCGCCCGTCCTTCCACCCTTAATTGGATCTTCCGCATACTCGGGTTCATCGGCTTGGCGATGGCTGCGTTCGTGCCGCCCAACGTGCCCTCGCTCGGCCTCGACGCGTCCTGGCAAATGGCCTTGGGGCAGTTTTTCACGGAAGGCCGTCAGTTCGGCACCGAAGTAATTTTCACCTATGGGCCGTTAGGCTGGACGACGAGTAACATGTATTGGGGACAACAATGGGCTGCCCTGGTCGGGTGGCATTGTGCCGTCGCCCTGGCCATGGCCGCCTTGGCTTTGTGGAGCGCGCTTCAACTGTCGCCGCTGCGGCGCACGTTTTTCCTGCTTTTTTTATTCCTCATCGGCCTGAGAAATGAAGATACCCAACAGCAGATTGCCATCGTGCTAATCGGCCTCGAACTGATCCGGCGCGCCAACCGCCCCTGGCATTGGACGTCCGCCGCTTTCATCAGCGTTCTCGTCGTGTTTTCCCTCGGCAAGTTCACAAACCTCACCCTGGCCGCCGCTTTCATTTTTTTAGCCAGCTGCGCGCCCTTGCGGCTGCGCGACTGGCGTTCAGCCCTGCGGACACCCGTTTGGTTTTTCGGGTTGTTCGTTTTGGGCTGGATACTCTGTGGACAGAATCCACTCCACCTCCCGGCCTACGCAATCAACTCATGGGAGATTAGCAGTGGATATCAGGATGCGATGGGCTGGTCCTGCCCCAGCCTGCAACTTTATCACGGACTAGCGGTAACTGCGGTCATGATTGTCTATCTAGGAGTGAATGCGATGACCTCCGCAGACCGTCTGCGCAGCCTGCCCCTGACGCTGGCCGTGGCGGCCTATCTTTTTCTGAGTTGGAAACACGGGTTCGTGCGCGCCGACGGCCACCAACTCATCTTCTATTTCGCCGCACTTTTCATCGTGGTCGGTTCCCCCTTCCTGCTGGAAGATGGGCCCCGCTTACGCTGGTTCAAACAGGCGGTCCTGCTCGTTGCCGCGTTGCTGGCGCTACGTGGCGCAGAACTTGCGGCGCCGGGTTTGGGGCGCAACACCCTGCCCGCCCTGAAGGAAAAAACGCGGCAACAATTCGACTTGCTGCTTCATCCCGTGACCAGCCGTCAGGGTTACGACTGGGTTTTGGAATCGTTGCGCAAGGAAGTAGATCTCCCCCTGACTCGCCAGGTAGTCGGCGATCGCCCACTCGACGTCCTCGGCTTTGAGCAGAACGTCGCGATGATCAACCAGCTCAACTATACGCCGCGGCCGGTTTTCCAAAGCTACCTGGCCTATACGCCACGCCTGGCCAGGCTGAATCTCGATCACTATCTTTCCGATCAAGCCCCCGAATTCGTTCTCCTCAAACTCGATCCCGTCGACGGCCGGCTCGCCATGATGGAGGACGCCCTCCTGATCGACCTGCTTACGACGCGCTACACCTATCTTTTCACCGAACACGGATTATCACTCTGGCAGCGCAAATCGGCCCCCACTGCCCCGGCCGCCCTCCACCAGCCGGTGCGCACCCTGAAAGTCCAACTCGGTGAAGCCATCGACCTAGCCGATCTGCGCGACCAACTGGTGTGGGTGCGCATCGACTACCGGTTGAGCCTGCTCGGCCACTTGCGCCGCTTTCTATTCAAACCTCCGCAGGTGCGCCTGAGCGTGACGGACGAAACGGGCAACACCTCTAATTACCGTCTGCCTGCACCCATGGGTAAAACCGGATTCCTGGTGAACCCCGTCATCCGCGACGTGGCTGAATTCCTGCGCGCCGCCAATGGTGAAGGAGGACGCCGGGTGCTTTCTCTTGCCATAGATTCATCTCCCCAAGACCGCGACTGCCTGCAGGGCGAAATAACGGTATCCTTGGAAACCGTGCCCGTCACCCCCGGTGCCGGCTGGGCCGCCCTGTCGCTCGGCGATCCCGCTCTGCCCCTGACCTTCGTGCGCGGGCACGCCCCGTTTGGCACCCAGCTCTCGCAGGTCGGGGGCGCCTTGGAATACTTTGCGCATGCTCCCTCAACGCTGGTTTATCGGCCAGCCGCTGGCGCCGCTTATCTCCAGGGCGAATTCGGCCTCTACGCGGGCGCCTATGCTGACAGCAATAGCGGCGCCAGCGACGGCGCCGAATTCCTCGTGCGCTGGCGCACTCCGGATGGCCATGAGGAGATCCTGTTTCGCCGTCTCCTGCAGCCAGTCTCAAATCCGGCCGATCGTGGCCTTCAAGCCTTTCGGGTGCCGTTGCCAGCCGCAGCCGATGGCGAACTGGAGTTCGTCACCACCTCCGGCCCGAATGCGAACTCCGCCAGCGACTGGACCTATTGGCGGGGCCTGCACTTGGAAAATTCCCGCTAGACGAGCCGTCCCTCCGGACCTAGCTAATGATCTCATCCATGGACTCAACCACCCCCATCTCCTCCAAGCCTACACCGCTTGACTGGACCTTCCGTGCCTTAGGTTTCGTCACGCTGGCCTTAATCGCGTTCGCAGTGCCGTTGTTTCCCGCGCTGGAGCTCGACTCTTCCTGGCGCACCGCCATCGGTCGGTTCTTTATCGATGGCCGGCAGTTCGGCACCGAAATCGTGTTCACCTACGGCCCGCTGGGTTGGGCGATGGCCAAGACCTACTGGGGTGATCACTGGGGACTGCTCGTCGGCTGGTATGCGGTGCAGTCGGTCGTTTTCACCGCCTTTGTATTTCACTACGGCTATCGTGTCACCGGCTACGCGCGGGTCTTTTTCTTCGCTTTCTATATTCTCTTTGGCCTGACCTATCAGGACGCGGCACATCAGATATTCATCGCGTTCGCCGGGCTCGAACTGATCCGGCGCACCGGTAAACCGTGGCGCTGGAGCTCGGCGGCACTCCTCAGTCTGCTGGTCATCCTCTCGCTGGTGAAGTTCACCAATCTCCTGCTCGGGTTCTTCCTCGTGCTGCTGGCCGCTGGCTTGGAATTGTGGAAAACCCGCAAGGCATCGGCCTTGATTCTGCCTGGTGTGTTTACCGCACTCTTTCTCGCCGGCTGGGTCGCCTGCGGACAAAACCCTCTAAATCTACCCGCTTACTTCAAGACCTCGATGGAAGTCAGCCAAGGCTATCAGGATGCGATGGGCCTGGCCTGCCCGTCGTTGCAGCTTTACTTCGGCCTGAGTGTCGCGGGCCTCGTGCTCGCATATCTGGCGGTTAATTTCCTGACGAGTATCGACCGCATCCGCACTGCCGCACTTACGCTTGGTGCCCTCGCCCTGCTCTACCTCAACTGGAAGCATGGCTATATCCGCGCCGATGGACACCAGATCGGCTTCTATTATGCGGCCCTCATGCTGATCACCGGGACACCCGTGTTGCTGGAAGACACGATCCGCCTGCGCTGGCTGAAGCGGACGCTGCTCGTCGGGGCAACCTTGCTCGCGCTCATCGGTCTCGACGTGGTGCTGCCCGGTCTCGTGCGGGGCGCGACGGGCGCTCCCCAGGGAGTCATCAATGCCAACGTAGCCTTCCTCACCGGCAAATCCTTCACCCCCTCGATGTATGCCAGCCACTGGCAGATGGTGTCGGCGAAGGCCAAGCTGACCAAGGTCCAGGCCACCGTGGGGCGGTCTTCGATCGATGTGCTCGGCTTCGAGCAAAACGTGGCGCTCTTCAACGATTTCAATTATCAACCGCGTCCGGTGTTTCAGGGCTACCTCGCTTACACCCCCTACCTCGCAAATTTGAATTTCGCCTACTTTGCTTCGGACCGCGCTCCCGAGTTTGTGCTCTTCAAGCTCCAGACCCTCGATGGCCGCCTCGCCGCCATGGACGACCCCCAAGTGCTGCGTTTGCTCGTCCAGCGCTACCGCTATCTCTTCTCCGAGCAAGGCTACACGCTCTGGCAGCGCAAGCCCGGTCCCTTCGACCCCGCGACCATTGCGCCCAAGCCCATCCGCACCGTCGCGGCAAAATTCGGTGAAAGCATCCCCATCGCCGATCTCGCCAGCCAAAACGTGTGGGTCGAGATCGACTACCGTTTCAGCCTCCTCGGCAAACTCCGTCGCTTTCTTTTCCGTCCACCGCTCGTCACGCTCAATATCACCGACACGAAAGGCAGCGAATCAATCCACCGCCTGCCCCAGCCCATTGGTCGCTCGGGCTTCATGCTCAATCCCGTCATCGACGAATTGCACTCCTACATGCTGGCCGCTGGCGGCAAACCGACGCGACACGCCGCGTCCATCCGTCTCGCAACTTCCGCCTCGGAACGCGATTGCATCGCCGACGACATCGTCGTGCGACTTTACTCCCTGCCGCCATCCGATGCCGCCAGCGCCTACTTGCAGCAAGCCGACCGCTCCCTGTTTCATATGTTTGTCGCCGTTCCCGTTTCATACGAGTCGCTCAATCCCCCCAACCCCGACATCATCAGCGAGCGCCCGGTCATGATCATGCACGCGCCGAGTAACATGATCTTCGACGTGCCCGCAGGCGCGAGAAGTGTGCAGGGGGACTTTGGTTTCGTGGCCGGGGCTTACACCAACGGTGGTCGCACCAACGGCGCTCAATTCACCATTTACTGGACCGATGGCGGTGAGCGCCGCGTCCTCTATGAGCGCTACCTCGACCCCGTATCCCGCCTCAATGACCGCGGCCTCCAGCACTTCACCGCGAACATCCCCGTCGGCGCGGGTCAGGTCGTCATGCAAATCGATCCCGGCCCGCACGGCGAATACGCCTATGACTGGACGGGTTGGACTGACATCGAGTTCAAATGACACCGGAGCCCCCTGCCGCCCACCGCCGATGGTTCTGGGCGGCCGTCGTGCTCACCGCCGTCAAGCTTTGGCTGATTAGCGGCCAGACCCTCTACGCCATCGGTCCCGCGTTTCACGACGACAAGCTCTTCGCGCGCCTCGCCGCCTACCTGCTCGATGGCCAGTGGCTCGGCCCTTATGATCACCTCACGCTGGCCAAGGGTCCGATGTTCTCCGTGTTTCTCGCCGGCGTATTCTGGATCGGCGTGCCGCTGCTCCTCGCCCAACAGCTCGCTTACGCCGGCGCCTGCGCCGCGGTCACCCGTTCGCTCCGCCCTTGGCTGCCCGCGCCCGGCGCACGGTTCTTTCTCTATGCAGTCCTGCTCTTGAACCCCATGAGCTACGACGCCGGCAATCTCAGCCGGCTTATGCGGCAGAATCTTTATACTCCCCTCGCCTTGCTGGTGATTACCGGCCTCGTCACCCTGTTCGCGCGGCGGCGTGAATCGTGGCGCCGGCAGGCTTGGCCTGCGATGCTCGCTGGCACTGCGTTCGGCTGCTTTTGGCTGACCCGCGAGGAAAGCGTCTGGCTGCTACCCGCTGTCGGCCTGTTGCTTTTCGGCATCGCCGCGGCGCTGGGCCGCGAATTGCGGGCCCGCTGGCGCCCGCTTTCCGCCAGCGCGACGATCCTGCTCATCGCCACACTGATACCCATCGTTGTCGTCTGCGCATTGAATTGGCGACACTACGGCTGGTGGGGCACGGCGGAGTTCCGCGGCACTCCGTTCAAGGACGCATACGGGGCACTCACTCGCATCCAGGTCGGTCCAGAATTACCCCAAGTGCCCGTTTCACGCCAGATGCGCGAGGCCGCCTATGAAGTCAGTCCGACCTTCGCAAAATTACGTCCCCACCTCGAAGGCCCGATCGGCGATGGTTGGAGTGAGAAGACGCTCTTTCCTGCCGCCGAACGCCAGATGCGTGGCGGTTGGTTTGTCTGGGCTTTCCGCGACGCCATGGCTGCCGCTGGACTCACGCCCGATGCCGGCACCGCCATGCGGCACTACCGGAAAATCGCCGATGAAATCAACGCCGCATGCGATTCCGGTCGCCTGCCGGCGGGGCCCCGTCGCTCCGGCTTTGCACCCCGCCTGGCACGATCTGATATCAAGCCTCTGTTCGATGGTGCCGTCGAATACATCGCCTTCTTTATCGGTTTTCGCGGATTCACCGCCTACTCGCCCGACAGTGTGGGCGATTACGCCGATTTGAAACCCATGCGCGATATCGTCGGCACTCACCTGAGCCACGCACCGCGCTCGCCAGACCCCGTGCCTCCAACCCAGGACAAGATTGAGAAACCCAAGGTGGACCGGCTCGAGCAACTCGGCCTCACCATCGCTCGTGCATTTGCCTGGCTCGGTCCGCTGCTGCTGGCCGTCGGCTTCGTCCGCCTCATCGAAGCCGCCGTGACGCGCCGGCCCACATTTTTGCTCGGACTCGCCCTCGCGCTACTCGCATCCACGGCTGCATATCTCGCGATCAACATTCTCGTTCAAGTCACCTCGTTCTTCAACATGAGCCCGGCCGCGATGGCCTCGGCCTACCCGCTCTACCTTCTCGCGCTCGGAGCCATTGCGGTGGATACTTGGCGCGCTTGGAGTCGCGCCGCAACACTCCCGGCCTTTCCCGTGCCAGCGCGCGGCCCCGCGCGCTGGCTGCTGTTATTACCAGCAGGTGCGGCCCTCCTCGTCTTTGCCGCTCGGTTGCGAGAAATTCATCTCTACGGCAGCGTCGTGCCTTTCTATGACCAGTGGCCGGTCGAGGCCCGCGATGTCATCGCACCCTGGCTCGACGGCACACTGCGGCCCTGGACGTTCTTCCTGCCCCACGGCGGAGATGTGCCCGTGTGGACGCGTCTGCTCGCCTGGCTTCAAGTAGCGCTTACCGGCCGCTGGGACCCCTTGGTGCAGATGACGTTCAATGCCGCGCTGCATACCACCTTCGTGATGCTCATCGCAGGCTGGGTGTGGCGCAACTTTGCCCCACGCGCTGCGGCTTTCACTACCGTCCTACTGATCCTCGGCGGCAGCCTTCCCTTCGCCTGGCAGAATATCACCTGGGGGTTTCAATCCCAAATTCCGCTGGCTCTGCTCTGTTTGTTCCTACACGTGCACGGCTCGTTGTTGCATGCTCCGGGCAGCCGACCGTGGTGGCTGGCCCAGGTCGCGGCATTCGCCGGTCTCTTCACCTTTACCGGAATGTGGGCCGCGCCACTGGCCGTCGTGTTCGTTTTACTTTGGACGGGAAATCGCCACCGCCTCGCCTGTTGGGTGCCGGGCCTGATCTCGGCCGCCGGCCTTGCCCTCGCCCTGTTTTCTCCGGGAGGCGCCGCCGCCCCGCACACTTTGCTGGATTTGTTGCAAGCTGGGTTGTTTCAGCTCGGCTGGCCTGGCGGTATAGCCGGCGCGGCCGCTCTCGTGCAATTGCCGTGGCTCATCCATGCGTTTCGCCTGCGCGGTCGCCCCGACACCGCACCCCTCGACCACGTCATCCTTGCCCTTGGGTTGTGGACCTGCCTGCAAGCCGCCCGGCTGGCCTGCACTGGGATCACCGACTATGATTCGCGTCAGGGCGACCTGCTCTTCGTTGGCGTCATCGCAAACACGTTGGCGCTGACGCGACTGGTGCCGTCGTCAAGTCAGCTCCGCGGACTGTTTTTCACCTGTGCCGTGCTGTGGACCGGGCTCGTCGTCTCCGGGCTATGGCGCAATGCCACCGATAGCCGGGTGCAACATTTTCACGAACATGCCGCGCAGAATTCACAACACCGCCTTGCCGCAGTCCAGGATTACCTGCGCCACGGCGACCGGGCACCGTTGGATAAATTGGAGACCCGCTGGGTGCTGGCCCACGATGGCGGCGAAGTCGCACAACTACTCGATCGGCCCGGTTTTCGCGCGCTCCTGCCCCGGGCGGTAAATCCGGCCACGGCTGACTCCGCCCTCGGCTCGCTCAATCGCCACCTGCAGGCGTGCTGGGTTTGGTTTCTCCTCGGTGGCGGCACCTTGCTGCTTGTCGGTATTGCTCTCCTATGGTGGCGGGGCTCTCCAACCTTCTCTCTGCCAGCGCTGCTTCCGACCAGCAAGCCGTGGCCGGGATTCGTCGCGCTCGGTCTTGGTCTGGCCTGCATCGCGGGACTTTATCTTTGGAGCAACGGCGTGGGCTTTGACCGCGATTCTCGCTGGCGCAAATTACTCGGCGGCGACCAAGCCGTGTCCGGCATGACTTTTGAATTTGTCACCCCAACTACTTTTACGGTCGATCGCCTGCAAGGTGCCGCCCCGCTCAACCCGGCTGAACTCCGTGCTTTTTTCTACGGCACCGCGCTCGAAGGTCCTGAATGGACCGGCGTGGTGCTTAGCTCCCCGTTTACGCTCACGCAACCGTGGCTGGTGGTGCCCATCGCCGGTTATCCCAGCGGGGCAGGCAGCGGTCTGCGCGTCCGCCTGCTCGATGCCCAGGGTAACTGGCATGGCGAGGAAATCGGCTGCCTCGGCCCCAACCAGGACAATGTCTCCTACTGGACCATCGATGTCGGGCCGCATCAGGGACGGAAGGCCAGACTCGTGCTTTATGATGGACGCAACAATTCACAAGGTTGGATCGCCGTCGCCCCGCCCATTCCCACGAATCGGCCCGAACTCACCGCCGACCTTACCGCCCGTCTTCGCCGTGAAGCGAACAATCAACTGAATGCCGCTCTCGCGATCATCGGTCTCGTCGCCTTTGCCTGCGCTGCTGTTGTCTGGCGGGGACGGCGGCGCGGGCCACGCATGAAAACCCCACATCTGTAATTGTAGCCATCCCGTCGCCCCCCGGTGATCGCACATCCGCATCGGATATTTCAGCCTTTGCTCTGCCCAGCCCGCCCGCTTTGCTAAAACCGTGCCTGTTCCCGAATCTTCCCCTACTCCAGCGCTCGAACTCACGGTGGTCATCCCCTGCCTTAATGAGGCCCTGACCATTGAAGGTTGTGTCCGCGAAGCCATGGACGCCCTCGCTTCCTCGGACATTGCCGGTGAGGTGGTCGTGGCCGACAATGGCAGCACCGACGGTTCGCAGCAACTCGCCACGTCCGCCGGAGCCCGCGTCGTGCCCATCACCATCAAGGGTTATGGCAATGCCCTTCGCGGTGGCATCGCTGCCGCCCGCGGTCGCTACATTCTTATGGGTGACGCCGACGGCAGCTACAATTTTTCCCACCTGCCGCGCTTCGTGGAAAAACTCCGCGCTGGTGCCGATCTCGTGATGGGCAATCGCTTCCGCGGTGGCATCGAGCCCGGGGCCATGCCGTGGAAAAACCGTCACATTGGCAACCCCGTCCTCTCCTTCATCGGCCGGCTTTTCTTCAATACCCCGATCGGCGATTTCCACTGTGGCCTGCGCGCGTTCTCGGCCGACGCCTATCGCCGCATGGATCTGCGCACCACTGGCATGGAACTGGCCTCGGAGATCGTGATCAAGTCCGTGCTCTTCGGACTCCGGGTCGAGGAAGTGCCCACCGTGCTGCGCAAGGACGGGCGCGACCGGCCGCCTCACCTGCGCCCTTGGCGTGATGGCTGGCGCCACTTGCGCTTCATGCTGCTCTTCAGCCCGCGCTGGCTGTTTTGGTATCCGGGCATTTTGCTCATGATCATCGGCACTGTCGTGGGTGCGGTCCTGACGCAGGGCCCTTTGCCGCTCGGCCGCATCACCCTCGATGTGCATACCCTGCTTTTCGCTGCCGTCGCCGTGCTCATCGGCTTTCAAGCCGCTTCCTTTGCCGTGCTGAGTAAGTTCTTCGCCATCCGCGCCGGCCTGCGCCGCGCCGAAGCGGGCTTCGACGGCTGGTTCCGGCACGTGACGCTCGAGTCCGGCCTGATTGTCGGCGGCGTCCTCGTCACCGTCGGTCTTGCCCTCTCCATTGGCGCCGTGGGCATCTGGGGCGGACATGATTTTGGTGCCCTCCAACCGGCCGAGACCTTGCGTTGGGTCATCCCGGGCGCACTCTGCCTCGTGCTCGGCTGCCAGATGATTCTCATCAGTTTTTTCCTCGGCGTGCTGCGGCTTGATACGCGCGACGACCAGTCATGACCGAACTCCGGCGTATTGACTCGCGATGGTGGCTCGGTCTCGGCCTCGCCCTGACCGCCGCCAAACTCTGGTTGAGCCGCGGCCAGGGTGTTTACGCCCTGGGCAACGCCGGGCACGACGACCTGCTTTTTGTCCAGCTCGCGCAACACCTCGTGCAAGGCAACTGGCTCGGCCCCTACAACGAGTTGACGCTCGCGAAAGGCCCGGCCTACCCGCTGTTCATTGCCGCTACTTTCACGATCGGCCTGCCGCTTTTTCTCGCGCAGCATCTCTTCTACGCAGTCGCCTGTGCCCTGTTCGTCCGTGCCCTGCGCCCGGCCATCGTCGCGGCAGGCTGGCGCTTCGCCATCTTCGCACTGCTATTGTGCAACCCGATGACGTTTGACGTCCCGAGCATGGGACGCGTCCTCCGCCAGCATATCTACGGGCCGCTCGCGTTATTGATTTTCGCCGGCCTCATCGCGCTCTGGCTGCGACGCCGCGCTTCATTTCGTCGCCAATTCCCGTGGGCCATCCTGCTCGGTGCCGCGGGCGGCTTTTTTTATCTCACCCGTGAAGACAGCATCTGGCTTGCTCCGAGCGTCCTGCTCTTGGGCGGAGCCTGTCTGCTCGGAGCCTGGCAGCTCTCCCGTGCGACCGCCCTTCGCACGACTGGCCAGCTCGCGCTCGCTGCTGTCGTCGCCACCATCCCCGTCTTCGTCGTCAGCCTTCAAAACCACCGCCACTATGGCTGGTTTGGCACGTGCGAACTTCGCGACGCCGCCTTCCAGGATGCCTATGGCGCCATGCTGCGCGTGCAGGTGGGCCCGGAATTGCCTTTCGTTCCAGTAACGCGTGCTGCGCGCACCGCCATGGCGGGAGTGAGCCCAGCCTTCGCCGAGGTCGAAAAACAACTCGATGCCGGTATCGCCCGCGGCTGGGCCGAGGCCTCGGAATTTTTCACCCAGATTCCGCCCGAACGAGAGGAAATTGGCGGTGGCTGGATGCTATGGGCGCTCCGCGACGCCACCGTCCGCATCGGACATCACGACAACGCTGCGCACGCCTTGGCCTTCTACCGCCGACTCGCCGGCGAAATAAACCAAGCGTGCGATGACGGCCGGCTGCCTGCGGGCGCTCGTCGCCGTGGTTTCATGCCACCGTGGCGTAAGACACAATCCGGCCCGTTCTGGAGCACGGCACTCGAATTCTCCGACTACGTCTTCAGCTTTCGCCAATTCAGCGGGCGGCCGCCGTTCAGCTCCGGTTCGCCTGAGAATCTTCAGTTGTTTCGGGATCTCACCCGCGAACGCCTCGCTCCACCCGCGGGTGAACTCGATGTCGTCGGCGCCGCGCGCTACATCCTTAATCAGCGCAAAACCGAATGGCTGCACGCCACCGGCCGTTCGCTCAGGTCCGTTTTGCTCACGCTCTTCATCGTCGCCCAGACCCTGGCCGTCCTCCGCCTGTTTCAGGTGGCGATGCAACGGCAATGGAGTTTCCCGTTAACCGTCGCCGCCGCCGCGTGGGGTGCATGCGCGGCATCTGTGTTCATGCACGCGATTATCCAGGTTTCTTCCTTCCCGGTTCGCGCGGTTTCATCCTTCGCACCGATCTACCCGTTACTCTTGGTCTTCATCGTTGCGATGTTTTGGGATACGGCGTTTACCCTGCGCGACTGGTTCGCTGGCCGCGGTAAACAAACTCCGATTTCCGCCAAACCGGTTGCTCCCACGGTCCCCCTCAGTGTGCCTTCAGCGCGTCTCACCGGCCTCCTCCCATGGTTGGCCGGTCTGGCGGCTCTGACGCCATTTCTGTTTTGGCACCAGCAGTTCGGCGAACTCTTCTGGTTCGGCGACGACCTTTTCCTCGTCGATCAGATGGCCGCGATGGGCCTCTTCGATTGGACCACGCGGGTATTCTCCGAAAACTTTGTCCCGCTTTTTAAACTGCTCTGGGGCGGCGCCGTATTCGTGTTCGATGGCAGCTACAGCGCGATGCTATGGCTCATATGGCTCACGCATGCCCTGAACACCGCCATCCTGAGCCGGCTATTGACCCGCGCCGGCTTCCCCCTGCTCGCCACTCTCGTCACGATAATCATTTTCGCCTTGGCACCGACCAATATCGAAACCCTGGGCTGGTCGGTCCAGTGGTCGGCCGTGCTCGCCACGTCGTTCCTGTTGCTCGGCTTGCTTTGGTCGCAACGACCCGCCGCCTCCACTGCGGGTTTCAACTGGCGGGCGCATCTCCCGCTGGCAGCTTTCGCCGCCGCGAGCGCGTGCTCCTATTCTCGCGGCGTGCTTATCGGCCCCGTCCTCGCCTTTGCCCTGATCTTACCTGCCTTGGGCGATTGGCGCCTCCGTGGGTGGCTCGCCCGTCTGCCTGGCATTTTGCTCTGCCTGCTGCCGGCCGGAGCCGTGGCGCTCGTGATCAGCCACAGTTCCAGCGGTAACCATCAGCATATGACGGGACACTGGGGCGCGGCGGTGGAGTTCGGTCTTGGCTATTTCCTCTTCAATCCCGGCCACGTCCTGCTGGGCGAGCTTTCCCTGCATCCCATGGCTCTGCTGCTGCTCGCCTTCACCAAGCTCGCGGTCATTTTCACCGGCCTATGGATCAGCCGTGGCCCGGTCCGCACGCTGCTGCTGCTCTTGCTCGCCTATGATTTGGGTAACGCCGTCCTGCTCGGCATTGGCCAGTATCGCACGGGCTTTTTCGCTTTGTTGAATTCGCGTTACCAATACAGCTCGCTCCTTTCCACCCTGCCCTTCCTCGCCTTGGCGCTCGACTGGCTGGTCACACGGATTCCCTTCCGTCGGTCGCAACCTTGGGCCACCGCGACCATCGTGACATTACTCGCGATCGCTTGCCTGCGCGGGTGGCCGACGGCCCTGGCCGGCTTCACCGGCTGGCGCGGCACCGAGGTCCGTCAATTGATGGCGGCTCCGGCCACCAACGATCCGGCCGTGAAAGTGCCGGCCTTGGATTCCATGCACATCGAGCGGGCCAAAGCCCTCCAGCGCGCCTACCACCTGCACTAGGTGTTTACTTCGCGGCGACCGGGAGAACCACTCTTCGCGTCGGTGGCTCACTCCATTTTTGCCAAGTCTCCGTCCAACGGATCGCCGCGCCGGTGTAGTCCACATCACCGGCGAGCCCGTGACGAAAAGCCGCCCGCACCCGCACCTGCACGGCTGACCCCGTTGCGCCTGCCGTCACGTAAATCGTCTGTCGCGCCGTCGTTCCCACGTCGGTCAAATAGCACACCGCCGTCCATGTCCGCCCGCCGTCCACCGATGCATCGGCCTGCAAAAAACCCACCTGTTCGCCCTGCCCTGCATCGGTGCTCGCCGAAATCGTGAACGTCGCCGGACTACCGGCCAGCACTGTTGAGGGCGCATCAATATTCAAAATCCGCTCAACCGCTCTCGCGGGTAAAGCCCCCGTCAACAGGACGATGATCGCCAGCCACAATCGTAGCCGAGAAACTCCGGGATTGGAACATGCCATGGATCCATGAGGTTCCAGTCTCCTTTCGAGGCAAGTCCGTTCCCCCTGAGGAATCCCTCCTGCCAGAAAATCGACTGGAAACCAGGCGCAGCGCCTGTCTCTCTGCCCATTCCCCATCATGTCCAAAATCCTTCTCGTTACCGGCTCCTCCGGCCTCATCGGCTCTGAAGTT
>CAZGJZ010000012.1:0-102671 GCA_964525935.1 uncultured Opitutaceae bacterium
CGATATGAATTAATGCATTTCGAAAAAGAGGGGGGGTGTCTTCTTTGGTCGATTTTCCCAACCCTACTCCTCATCTATCGCATCCTGATATCAAAAACACCACGAATAAGGGAAACGACCGAGTTCGGATGTAACCTTCCGACGCCTGCAGAAGACCACGGAAGGTTATTGTTTCGAAAAAAGTTCGACACTAAATGTGGTCAGACGACATCCGGACTCGATTGATTTTTCGCCTCGAAAGTGCGATGAAAAGCGGCGAGCGAGGAAGATGATGGTGAGATGAAATGCGTTTTATCTATTACCCCATCGAGATAATAAAAACGGCGACGACGATTGTGGAGTTCGAGAAATTATCACGAAAATGACTTTCCGAGCGTTTGCGATGGGAATCGCGGTCGCGGTGCTTTCCCTCCTCGCGTTCCCGGGGACGTTCGTCGCGGCGTCTGCCCCTGCGACGGATGCACCCACCTCCGCGCCCACCTATTATTGCGACGATACCAAAGTCATCCCCGTCGTTGGAGTTTCTCTCGCGTTCGCCTCGTTGGGATGGGCCTTGACGTTGTGGAATCTCTTGCTCTTTTTCAAATGCATGAGACCCGTCATCAAATTGAAGACGAGAATCGTGGTAATCATCGTCTCCGTACTTCTCGCGTTGGCGTTCTTGGTTGCGGGGGGCGCCGTGTATACGACCTCGTGTCAGGGCGTCATTCGGTCTCTCATCAACGAGGGACCCGGAACGTTGGCAAACGACATGCTCATCGCGGACGTGGTCATGACACCCGTCTTGACGGCGGTATGGTTGGGGTACGTGTTGTGGTTCTCGTGCAGATGCCAATGTTTCGGGGGATGATGTTGAACAACGTGTGAATGAATGAATGAACGAGTGTGTGATTGTGGTAGAATGGAGGACGTCGCGTTTCTTTCCCCACATTAATCTACGAGAAGCCTTTCATGATTCCTCTCATCTTTTGAATGTTTCGTAATCGTTGAGCGTCCGCCGCCGCTTTGAGTGCGTTGATCGGGGGGGGTGGTGGCGGAGGAGGAGGAGGAGAAAGAGACGGTATCGATGGGGTATTCCCGTAGAATTCGTCCGTGGGTGAATATTCCGGAATCGGTGGGGATGAAGGAGGCGATGTCGGTGAATACGTCGGGGAGTACGTCGGGGAATGGGGGGGTGAGTCGCCTTTTTCATCGTCGCTTCCGTACCATACCGGTCCGTCGTCGTCGTCGTCGTCGTTCTCCTTCTCCTCCTTTTTCGTCGTCGTCGTCGTCGTCGTGGGACCCGTATACAAAAACGAACTCAACGCATTCATCGTACCGGTCGTAGTACTCGACGCCAAGGTGGGAATGGGTCTCGATTTTTTCGTGGTCGGGGTGGGTTTCACGCGTTCCTTCACGTGTTTCGCCAAGGTCTCCACATCCAGAATGAGTGAAAAGTTCGCGGCCGAGCCCACTGCGATTTGCGTTCCCACCGCTATGCGCGCGGACGTGTCTCGCATCGGATCAAACACGCCGTTGAGCGACCCTTCCACGAACGAGGCGATGGTCGATTCGTAGGACGCCTTTCCCAAGGGCGATTCGTTGTCGACGTGCATCCCCCCTCGTGTGACGTTTCGAATCGTCCCGGTATGCGTCATCGTGTCCACCAGCAATTTCAAATGGCGATCGTTAATGTACGAGGTGGAGGAGACGACGGCGCGAAGCTCGCGAAGCAGAACGGTTCTCGCCGCCTCGATTCCCAACGTCTCGAACGCCGCTCGAACCGAGTTCGTCGTGGTTCTCGCGTGGTCGATTTCCTCGTCCGAACAAAGATTCC
Source organism: uncultured Opitutaceae bacterium (assembly GCA_964525935.1). Classification (GTDB taxonomy): domain Bacteria; phylum Verrucomicrobiota; class Verrucomicrobiia; order Opitutales; family Opitutaceae; genus UBA2377. The sequence goes on from CAZGJZ010000012.1 coordinate 1,817, forward strand.
ACAACGTTTGCATCGCGACGCGAGGAGAATCGAGGAAGGCCTCGTTCGTTTTCCACTTTATCGAGACTTCCGTCCCCTTTCTCTCGATCGCCGACGTTCCCACGATCCCGTCAATCGCCATGGATTCAACGTGCGCGATGGCGCGCTGGGCGGCGTGGAAATTCGTGTTACGGAATCGAAACTTCACAATCGGCATCTCGTAGTTGCGCGGGAGTTGCGAGAAGAAACATGAGTGCGGAACGTACTCGTCCGATATCGATTCCGAGTGGAACATTCCAAGCGCGCGAAACTCGCGATACATCGTCTCGCGAAGCGACGTCAACGAACGATCCGACTCAAACAGTTTCTCGGGGGAGAAGGCGACGCGATACACCCAATCGTTTTCGGTATCGGTATCGACCATGGTGGAAAAAAAGACCGCTTCGTAGCGTCGTTCCCAATCCTCCTTCACGTCTTCACTCGCCTTGTCGAGATCCGAGGGGTGGGAGAACAACTCGCGCAGCGAGGTCTCGGCTCGAATCGTCTTTGCGATGTCCTCGGTTCGCGCGACGATTCGCACGACGGGGGTGCTGTCGTCTTTGTAGCGAAGCAACTCCTCGAGCCGCGTGAGCCCCGCCGTCAATTGCATCAAGGGGTTACTCACGTAATGGAATGAGGAGAGCGTCATTTGCGTCGCGGGTTCCGAGATGGATTGCGCCGCGATCGCCCCCACGCTCTCTGAGGTCTCCACGCGCGCCCTCTCGAATCTCACCACGAATCGTTCCATGAATCGTTCCACGTTTCTCCTCGTCCATCGCTTGACATCGATCAATCCTCGAGGAGTGTAACACGAGAGGAGAAGACAAATCAACAACGCGTTTCCCTCCCCGTAATGAATGCGAGATTTCACGGCGTTCGAGAATTCCCTCGTAGACGATGACGTCATCGCGAGATTCCCGAACTCCTCGCGAGTTTTCGTCTCGGGAATTGAAAGACCTTGGAGTTTCCACACGTCGTGAATCGTCATCGCCACGATGTTTCGAATGAAGAGCGAATCATCGCCGACACTCAACAACGATTCCCCTTCGTCGTCGTCGTCGTCGCGCTTCGTATCGATCTCAATCTCCAAATCGATAAAGGACACGGGAAGAAGAAAATGGGTAAAGTCCATCTTCCCCGATTCCTTTTTAACGAAGTCCATCGTCTCGCGAACGAAGGCGCGAGCGAGACGAACGGCATTCTCGTAATCGTCAATTTCAGTAATATTTTTCTCTGCCTCCTCATCGGCCTTCACCCGATTCGTAAAGAACGAGGCGGACATCGGGACGAAGGATTCTCCCTTGAATCCGTCGTCTCCGTATTGGAATTGGATAATCGTGGAGTTGTTTCGCCGAACCGTGCCGTCCCCGCTTTGTGAGAGGTTCTCGAGCGATTTCACGAGTTGGCGCGCGGAATACCCCGATCTCCCGGTTTTCGTCGCGGTATCGGTGACCCCGACGTTTCCCGCTTTGGAATGCTTGAAAAAGTGCGCCGGACCCAATCCTCGGAAATAGTTGGTCTCGACGTACCCGCGCGAGATCGGCGTCCATTCCCACGGTCGGAAGTGTGGGAGAACTCGCGGACCTTTCGAGGCGTAGGATGAGGGGTTCGGGGGGATGCACGTCCCTCCTCCCGTCGTTTGTTGGCCGAGCACCTCGCACATTTGCGAGACGTTCGTGATGGATCCTTTCGAGCCCGCCAACACCATACGAAGCAACCCGTTCGTTCGTTTGTTGAGGTACCGACTCGTGCGTCGCCCCCATCCCTCCACCGTCGAGTTGTTGTTGGACGTGGCGAAGTGATCGATTTTCATTCTCCCGCGAAGTTCCGCGATCTCCGCATCGGAGGCGTTCACTCTTTGACGACGAATCGTTTTTCGAAACTCACACATCTTATCCTCGTCGTCGCGCGAGAGGATGCAATCGTTCAATCCCATCGAGAATCCTTGCGATTCGCTCCATTCGTACACGAGGAATTGGGAGTTCGAGATGAAATTCGAGGCGGCCTTCGACCCGAATCGCGTATAGACGGCATGGATGAGATTGTTGGTGACGTTCCCCATGGTGGCGGACGAGAGAATGCCGCACAACAACTCGCCGCGAAGCACGAGACACGCTTGGTCGTGTTCCTTGTTGAATTCCTTCCCATCCTCCTTCCCGTCCTCCTTCTCGTCCCAATCGACGAATCCGAATTTCTCGAGCGTCTTTTCCCCCATTCTTTCTTCTTTCGGAAATGGTCGATACGATCCACCGTAGGTGAAATCGCGCGGCAAAATCATGGAAAACGCTTGTTTCCCCGTCCATTTCACTCTCCACGCGTCCCCGGGGTTTTCGCCCGGCATGAATATCGCGGGATGAGGAAGTCGCCATCGATTCACATCCTCCTCGTCGTCCTCTTCCATTCCTCCTCCCGTATTGAAACACCGATTTCGCAATTGCATCATCGTCTCGTAATTCAAAAACGTCGAGGGAAGCGTCATGGAATAGACCCCGACGACGGCGTCGTAGACCAATCCCATCGCCGGACGATTGTTTTTCGGATCCACGATGTTTTCATCAATCGGCATGAGAGTTTTCGCCTCGATCTCCGCGGGGAGGGATTGGGGAACGTGAAGATTGATTTCGTCCCCGTCGAAATCGGCGTTGAGCGATTTACACACCGACATGTTGAAACTGATGGTATGGACCGGCGCGATCGTCGCCTCACCGGCCATGATGGACGCTTTATGAAGCGAGGGTTGGCGATTCATGATGACGATGTCCCCGGGTTGGAGGGATCGCTCCACCACATCGCCCGGTTTCAACCTCTCGGCCGCGGAACGGCGTCCGGGCGATACGGTCGTTTTCTTCATCCGCCGCGTCGTTGCGACGACCCCCCCCATTCTCATCGCGGCTTCCTCCTCCGCTCGATCAATCGTCTTGAGATTGATCGAGCCCTCCCTCCCGTCTTGGAATTTCACGATTTTACCCATCCTCGCGTCGCGAACCATCTCGCGACACGTTTCCAAATTGAAATCGGTGACGCGAATCGGTTTCGTCAAGACGTTGGCGATGGCGAGCGGGACGCGAATCTGATTCAATCGAAGCGTCGAGTCCGCGGTCGCGACGGCTCGCGCCGCATAATTCACGCGACCGCCCATCAAGTTTTGACGAACGCGACCGCGCTCCGCATCCTCGCCGTTCCCCTTCCCCATTCGTTGAACGAACGCTCGTGCCGTTGCGATTTGCGGGGGGGCGGTCGGTTTTCGAACGAGGGATGAAGTCGTCGGTTTCCCGTCGTTCGTCGTCGACTCTTTTCCGTTTCGTTTCGTCGACGATGCGGAAGTGGTGGGGCCGATGGAGCCGTTAGAACCGTTGGGAACGACGGGTTCGCGATGAATGACGTGCGTCGCGCTCGTCGTTACCCCGGCCATATCGAGCACGCCCTCGATTCCCGTTCCGCGCGAATTCAACATCGTATAGGTAACGTGCACCTCATTTCGGAGCGGACTCGACGAGGACGACGAAGGACGGCGTGATCCTTTCTCCTTCTTCTTCGCACCGCGACGACGTCGTCCCCTTTGCGTCTCTTCCTCCTCCTCATCCTCCACCACCTCGTCCTCCTCGTCATCAGTCGAATCGTTTCGTTTATCGGAATCGTTCGATTGATCCGAGTCGTCGTTGTCGTCGTCGTCTCGTCGTCGCTCATGGAACGAATCCTCACTCTCGTCGTCGTCATCATCATCATCATCGACTTCTTTTGCCTCCTCCTCCTCCTCCTCTTCCTCCCCCACCTCCACCTCTTCCGATTCTTCATCCAATGCCCCATTCTTCGGTTTCCTGCGTCGTTTTCGATTCGGTTTCACTCGTCGTCGCTCTTTGCCGGTTGAAACGGTCGAGACGGCGGCGGCGCTCGACAATTTCGTCACCATCCCGACCGAGCGTTTCGAGACGACGCCGCCCTTCCGGGAATCCCACACCGCTCGTGTCGCATTCACCAGATCCTCGTAGTTGTTTTGAAGCACGAATTCCGGGGTGGCGGGATCCGAACGCGCGCGCTTCGCAATCTCGTTCATGCGAATCACCGCGGAGTACAACGTCGTGAGCGAATCCGCATACGTGTTTCCGTTGTGGACGGAGTACGGACGCGCGTTGTTGGGAATCACCGAGACGTTTTTGCGCACGAGCCACGCGGGGTGCGCCCACTTCGTCTTGTAGCCCACCGATTCCCATACCCAATCCGGTTTACTCTCCAAAAAGGCGGCGACCTCATCCGGGGAATGCGTTACCGTGATGGTGTATTGCTCGTTTCCCCCCTTTTTCTCCTTTTTCTCCTTTTTCCCCTCGTTCTTAACCTTTGAGTGTTTGTAAACCACGAGAACGTGCGTTTTGCTCATCGATCGCATAATGGTCGGCAATCTCGCGTTGCACGACGGACACCACGTTTTTCGAGTCGAGACTTCCACCTCGCCGCCGCCGCCGCCGTCCCCGCCGTCCCCATCGTCTCCCCCCTCCCCCCTCTCGCCCCCGTCGAGCGTCCCCTCATATCGAACGTACGGAAACGTCGCGTTACAATTCGGGGTTTGACACACCACCTTCATCGCACGAATCACGTGCGACATGAACATGTCGGGAATCACGGCGCACGCCAACTCGATGCACCCCATATGACCCGGACACGTCTCCTCGGTTCCGTGACACGTGAGACACCGCTCCGTCCGCGTGATGGGCCCCATGTGGCGGTCGTCCAGCGTTCCCATGGAATCGGGGATCGACAGCGTTCGCCCTCCCACCTCGCGATCGACGGTTACCACCGACATCTCCCGCGTGCGTTCCGGCGAGGTCAACCCGTGTTGAATCGCCCGGACGGTTCCCTCCGCCGAGGTCGCCTCGTTCATGAACGACGTTCCCTCACTCTCCGAGGAGACGGGCGGTGCTTTCCTCTTCATCGGCAAGTGTGTGGAGAGGGACTGAGAATGGGGGAGGGGGAAGTGGGGGAAGTGGGGAGGGGACAAAATGTGTGGGGAAATTTTTTTTAGAAACTCTCAAAAAATCACAATTTTTTTCAAAGGACCTCCCCCGCCGCTCGAAATGTCGCTTTTCGCGTGTACCGAAATTGCCGAGATTGCTGAACTCGTCGCTGTGGTCGGAAAAGACTGGCAGATCCCTCTGGAGGGCGAATCTCTCGACCGATTCAAACCGTTTCTCTCAAAGCTCATCGAGTCGAAAGTCGTGTCGCTGGGCAACGCCGTCGACGCGCACGCCGTCGACGAGACCCCGACGAAGAGTCGCAAGCGTCCGTCGAACAAGATAACCATGAAGCAACTTACTCGATGTGCGAATCCCGCCGCCCCGAATCGCCGATTCCCGCCGGTCGGGACCGTCATGTATCTCACGGAGTTTGAGAAGCTGCATGCGCTCAACGTGTCGCTGGCGAAGAATGTGGACCCGGTCTCTCTCATGCGTCTCATCTTGCGTTTTCACTCAAAGACCACCCTGCAAATCAAAGAGGTGATCGACGATCGAGTCATCTACGGACCCCACAATCGCGAGGAACATTGGTTGCACCCCTACATCGACGAGGAATCCAAGATCGAGCTCGATTTATCGAAAATGTGGTGCTACGAGAGGGAGTTCAGCTCCTTCGTGCGCGCCGCGAAACGCGCAATGATGCTCGGGCGTCGCAAACGCATCGAAGAGCACGACGCGCGAAAACGCGGGAGGTTCATCGCCGCCGCCGCCGCGCCCGAGGAAGGAGGAGACGACGACGACGACGACGAGGAGGCGGAGGATGAGGAGGAAGATGACTAAACAAGTAAAGTACGTGTGTGTTATGCCGCCGAGTCATGAAGTCGTTCTCGTTTTTTCATCAGCGAATCCAAATGGACCAACGCCTTGTGTCTGAATCGCATCAGGGTCGTCGCCGCGTCCAAGATGCGACGCATTTGGTTCTTTTTCCATCGCGTATTCCAAACCCTCGCGGCCTCAATCGCGTGATATTCGGTGTGCAAGGTATCGATCGCTCTGTTGTAGAAGGCCACCATGGCACTCGCCTCTTCAATCTCGCGATCGCATACGGTTATCAAGAACATCCTCTCCAAGCGCGGATCGAGTTCGCGAGAACACGTCGGACACTCCGGTCGGACGCGCGCCCAACTCTCCAAACATGCCGCGTGGAACGCGTGGTTCCCCCACACGCATCGCTCGATCTTTTCCGATTCTTCCACCGATCCCAAACATATCGCACACGATGGTGAACCCGTCTCGCTCTCCTCCGTCCTTCCGAGAACGTTCGCGCCGACGTTCGGGGCGCTCTCGGACGCCGATTCAACCTCGGTTTCCATGTTTTCGACGAGAGTGGAGCGGCGCGGCGTCTCGATCGCAATCGCGAATTGTGAATGATCCTTGTTGCGATTTCAAATTTATGAGCCGCCTCGGACACCCGCCTTTTAAAAAACCGACTCGTCGGCGTCGTCGTCATCATGACGGTGGAGTGTGCGAGCGACGCGTGGTCGATCGAGCCGTTCGATCCGACCTCCTCGTGTACGTTTCCCACCGCCGCGATACTCGTTCTCGGGATGCTGGTGCTGGGCGCGCTCGGGGTGATTGTGGCCGTCTCGTGCATGTCGATCGGACACCGGCGACGCATCTTCTCCTCGGGGAGAACCCTCACCATCGTTCTCATCGTCCTCTCCGACTTCTTCGTATTCAACACCTTTGCGCTCTTCGTGCGGAGTTGCGTCTACGTCCTTACCTTTTACCAAACCGAAAACGTCCTGGCGAATCGCGCGGTTCTCTTGGCGGTTTTCTCCGCGACGTTTGCGCTCTTCGTCGAGTTCCTCATGCGGTCCTTCGGTTTCATCACCCAATCCCAAGTCACCGTCCTCGTATGGACGCTCGTGGGTTCCACCCTCGTCTCGTGTTTCGGCCACGTCTACATCTACACCCACAAACCCGGAAGCGACATGAAACGGCGAATCGGATATCTCGTGAAGGAGGCGAAACTCGAGTGGAAATCCGGACGGCCCTCCGCGCGCGTCAACGTCATCACCGACGATACGGACGTCTCGACGACGTCATCGAATCGGGATGAGGACGAAGAGGACGACGACGACGACGACGATGTCGAGGCGGGGGGGGGCGTCTCGAGCGATCCCAAGGAGGACACGAAGCGAATCGTTCTCTTCGTGAACGATTTACACGATCACGGCATTCTGTCGGATACGGAATTTCACGAGTTTCTCGTGGATTTTCTGGGAAAGTCCGTCGCCGATTCGGAGTACGCCTCGTACGTGAAATCCTTACCCAACGAACGCGTCGACGATCGCATTTTCAACAACGACGATGACGGCGACGAGGCGGGGAAGAAAAAGGTGAAGCGGAAACCGAGGAGGAAATCCGTGTTGATGAGCGCGCTCGAACACAACAAACGCAAACGACTCGCCGCGAAACGTCGCGCGCGGTCCGCCTCCTCCGTCTCCTCCTCCTCTTCCTCTTCTTCTTCCTCATCATCCTCAGACGCCTCGTCGGTCTCGTCCGACTCCTCCGAGAGCGCCGCGGAGGAGTCGGAGGACGAGGAGGATGTGGAACCCCGTTCCAATTTGCGTCGTCGGAGACCGGTGAAGGGAGGGGCCGAGGCGACGACGACATCCGAAAAAAGGAAACGCGAGGTGGTCGTTCTCACGACGCGCGAGATCCTTCGCGATTTGCGTCAAATCGAAATCCAATTCTTCGAAAACAAACGCGTGCGATACGTCGAGCGCGCGCGCTTAAACGTCGTGACGTTTTCCCTGGATGCCGTGTTCACGCTCGCGATGGGAGTGTGTTCCCAAATGGGCGTGCCGTATGCGACCTACGTCACGTTCCTGTGCGCGAGTCTCCCGATGTTGGCGATCCCCGCGATCCAGGATTTTCGCGAGGCGAAGGAGGACGCGGGGCGCGAACCCGTCACCGATCGCGGGATGCCCGAGCGGCTACACGGGTGCGTTCGAAACGCCGTGGTCGGGTCCGTGGTCGGGTTCGTCTTCTCGCTTTTCGTGTTTGCGGTGTTCCTCGTGTGCATCTACATCTTCTCAGTCGGGGGGTATATAGCCGCGATATGGAGAAACCTTACGGGAGGTGGGTGAACCACACGATCGCGGGGGTATTGTTGAGATTGCGTGTGTATGATAATTCAAATGATGTATACAAACAAAAAAGACTGGACCCCCCCCTGAATCCGACCGATGCTTCCGCGCCACGTCGCCGCTTCCGCCGATGAGATTTTTCACAATGCAAAGGTCCAAGAATGGATGATTCGCGAAGGCGTCGTCAACGACTTGGTGTGCGTCTCTCCGTGGGACGCAAACACCGGCGAATACAACAAAAAGTTCGATTTCTTACACTCCAGTCATTCCATCCGACCGCAATTCAATCCGAGTGGCGAGTTGGGTTGGAAACCGTCCCTCGCCGATGAAGAGGACGAAAACGCCTTCGTCGGGGCAATGGAATCTTCCGATTTTCGCGACGGGATCAATTTCGCACACGAGCGATTATACGCCGTCGCGAAGATCGATTTTGAGGTGTTTCACAACGAAGAGGCGCTCAACGCGGCGTACGACGACGCTCTCTCGAGATCCGGTGTCGAACTCGCCGAACGCGTGCCGTTCACCGACACCCAATTGGATAAAACGCACGGAGTTCGATGTTTCATCATGTATCAGAACCTGAATCGTTCGCGCGAGTGGATCCCGAGCTCCGTGCGCGTGCGAATCCCCGTCGCCCATCTTCGCCCCTTCGCCTCCGTCACGAATCTCACCGGGAACGATCCGTACCCCCCGTTACGACCCCAATTCGATTTGGCCGTTCGCGACATCGTCTACAAACTCGTAGTGAGGACGCCGAAGACGACGTCGTCGACGACGACGACGACCGTCTCCATGGATGAGGAGGAGGAGGAGGCGGAGGTGGATAAGCCGGATGACACCATCGATGATGGTAAGCCCATAATACGCCGTCGACTCGACAAGAGACTCTTCATCGTCGTCAAACTCGAGTTCGACGAAGAGGAGATTGCGGTAACCAAAGAAAACGCGCACGGCATCAAGAACGTTCACATCGTCCCCGTTAACGAACTGGATTACGACAGAGGGCGGGCTATCATGAACGCTCTCAACCCCCCCGATCCGCATTCGAACTTCGATGTGGGAATGGTGGAGTTGCAACGCGTGATCACCGAGATGTCGAGTTTTAAAAAGATTGAGAAGATCAGTCCCGACAAACTGTGTGCGTTCCGAAACGTCGACAATTGCATCCCGATCCCGTACCAGCTTGATAACCCCATGCAAAGTACGGAGAAGACGACGGAGAATGAAGACGGTGTTGAAGAATTTCATTCGATCAACTCGCACTGCGTCATGATTGGGACGAATCCCCCGATTTACGCATCATTCTGCAGAATCTTTCAGTGTCCACACATCGCGTTCTCGAAATCCACGATTCAACCCGCGGTGTGCAGCGTTCACAAAGAATGGACCCCCCCTCCTCTTTCCAGATACATCACGGTTCCCCCCACCGTCGCTCCTCCGCCGACTGGGTCATCCTCCTCCTCGTCGTCGTCGTCGTCTTCAGAGGCGGTGCCCCCGGTGTTCGTTCCGGAACCTCGACCTATAGAATACCGTCGTCGATTTCGACCGTGTGACGTCATCAGATGCACTGGAAAGGTCCCCTCCGAATTTTCGCTCGGAATCGCCGCGCGATGCAAAGATCACGGCTGGGGAAGGTGTTGTTACCCGCAGTGCAAAGAAGACGCCGTCGTCGCGAAACGAAAGATCACCGCGTTCTGCGTCGCGCATTCGCAGTTTTTGCACGAGGAAATGAGGAGGGTGTTGCCCGTCGCGTTTGCTTGATTAATTTATCCGTTTTACCTTTGGTCTTCTCTCTCTCTCTCTCTCTCTCTCTCTCTCCCACCCCTCACTGTTTCTTCCCCTTCGCTTGTTGTTGCTCCGCGGCCGCCCTCTTCTCCTGGCGCTTTCGCAAGACCTCTCTCAAGCGCGCGACTTCGTTGGGGGGAACGGTCTTCAACTCCTCCGCGGTCTGGGGCATCGTGGAATACTTCCCCCCGCCGCTTTGGGATTGGCGCGAGTTCATCCATCGTTTTATTTCAGGCGGCATGTCGGCGTGCTTCGAGAGTTGGTCCGCCGTCTTCGGTTTGTATCCGTCCATTCGACGAAGCTCCTCGCGCGTTTGAATCTCGTGTCTCTGGCGCGCGATCTCTCGCGCCTTGTGTTTGTAGGCCTCGACGCGCTCGAGCTCGGCGTCGCTCAGTTCCTCGACCCCCTCCGCGATCTTTTCGTGAAGATCCGCCATGATGCGTTCACCCTCCGCGTCCAACGCCTTCTCGCGCGCGAGCATCTCGGGCGATTGGAACGTCGACAGCGGAATGGTGAAGTAGGTGGACTTTGCCGCGGGCGCTGCCGAGGGCGCTGCCGTTTCCGCTGCCGTGTTTGAACGACTCAGAATCGCGGCGGGAAACTTTTGGGCGAAGGGAGCGGTGGTGGCGAAGGGGACGGCGGGGGAGGAGGAGAGGGAGGAGGGGGAGGCGGAGGTGCTCATCTCGGATTGTTCGGTATTGAGTTTGGGCGGAATGGGCGGGTGGGGCTTCACGCTTTTTTATTTTGTGATTTTGGCTTCTGCTGCTTCTTTTGTTCCTGCTTTTCCTGCTTCGCCTCCTCCACCTTCTTCTTTTCCTTCTCCTCCTCCCTCTTCTTCTTCTCCTGGCGCTTTCTCAGCACCTCCTTCAAACGCGCGGACTCCGTCGGTGAGACGGCGCGCATGTCCTCCGGGGTACTCGGCACGTTGATCACCATCCCCTTGTATCGAGTCGCGAGCTTCGATTTGCGCGACAGTAACCATCGCTTCTGCTCGGGGGTGGTGTGCTCGTTCGCGAGGACCTCCTCCGTGTACATGAACGGCACGGATCCGAACGCTCGTTGCAACAAACGCTTCTGGTCAATGTCGAACTCTTCGCGCTCAATCGCCTGCACTTTACGCTCCCACGCGTCGAAGCGATCCTTCATCGCCGCATTCGCTTCCTTCAACGGCACGTGATCGACGTCCAACATTCGATCGTAACAGTCCATGAGAGCTTGGCGCTCGTGGAACGCCGCCTCTCGTCGCGCGACCAGGTTCGGTGAGTAAACCGGCATTCGCACTTTTCTCACGGCGACTCCGGGTTCCGCCTCCTTGGCGACGACGGCGACGGGGGGTTGCTGCTGCTCGATGGGGTTCATTTTTTTTTTTTGTTTTGTCCTTCTCGGTTCTTTCGGTAGAGCGAGTTTTGGGTCGGCGAGCGAACGGCTTCACGCTTTTTTTATTTGTGATTTTTCCCCCCTCCTCCCCCTCCCCTCCCCCCTCCCTCACTCGTCGTCATCGTCGTCGTCATCATCACCGGTTCGACGAGCTGGGGGGACGGACGCAGTGGTGGTGGTGGTGGTGGTGGATGGGGAAGAGAGTTGGCGATTGAACTTCATCGCGCGGCGTTTCGGTTTTCGTCGCTTCTTTCGCATCTTCAACCCCGCAATCACCGCCGCCGTATCTTGCATGTACTCGGGGATGCAAATCTCCTCGTCGTCTCGCACGTCGTCCTCCTCCGTATTGGACTCGAGCGTACTCAAATACCCCGCGTAGGAGAGCCCCTTCGCGGGGTCGAACGCCGGGCGTTTCGTCACGTTCCGCACCATCTTGTTTCGAATCACCACCGGACGGGTCGCCGTCACGTATCGCTTGAAGTTCGGGAGCTGGCCGTTGTAGATCTTCACCCCCTTCTTCACGGACTTCACCCCCGTCAACACCATCTTACCCGAGGTGTAAAGATTAAAGGTCCAACTCTCGTCCTCGCGCGGGTAGTAGGTCGCCCCGCAGAACTGATCGGGCTTGTACTCCACTTGGATTTGGTAATCGTTTCGAAACGCCGCGAGGTCCATCGCCGGGCCGCACCCCACCGTGAACGCAATGTTTCGAACCTTGAAATCCAGCACCGTCGTCTGTCGACACCCGCACCGCCGAAGGATCTCGCAACACTTCCACGCCGCCCACAACCCTTGGCGCTCGTAACGCGCGCCCAGCACCAGGACTCTCCCCCCCGGAAACACGAGACACGTCGCCGCCGGACGTTGCAGACGGATGATTCGCGCCGAGAACGAATTCGTGAAGGCGTTTGAGAAGGGGTTGTTCTGCGACAACGCCGGGACGTAAACCGGCGTCCCGACGAAGAAGGTGCACACGAAATTGATCCCGACCAGCTCGTTCAGGAGAAGTTTGCGATTCGGTCGCTCGTAGACCAAGGTGTGAAATTCGAATCCGGTTCGAACCGGCGGACGCGGGGGGTACGGTTTCGGGGGCGCGCGACGCCTCAAGTACCCCGTTTTGGGATCCGGGATCCACTCACTCCCCTCACTCACTCGTTTCTTACCGCGATACGGTTTCGCGCTCCTCGTCATCGTCGTCGTCGTCGTCGTCTCCATCCCTCGTCTCCTCCTCCTTCCTTTTTTTATGTTTTTATGTCTGATTTTTACGAATACTTCCATCGGTTTTGACGACATATGCACGCGACGAAAATCGTGGTGCCCTCATCCCCCCTGCGCGTTTGACCCGTACTCACGTACGCGCGGCATTGACCGCACTTCGAACACGGTTTTTGCGTCGTGTCGCTGTACAGTGCATCGTCGTCTTCCCCACCCCCCTCCGCTTTCCGTCGCTCGTGGTCCTCGCGCGAGAGAATCGAGGTCTCGTCCCCGAACCGTTCCGCGGCCGTTAAAATGATGTAGCGTTCCAACGGGGAAGACGTGGATCGCAAGGCGGACTCCAGCTTCGCGAGCGCCGACTCGAACGAGACGGAGGTGCGTTCGGAGAGACACCGCGCGGAGAAATGAAGCGCGCGCGTGAACGCCGCACTTCTCCTCTCGGTGAGACCGGCGCTCCCCGCTCTCCCAACCTCGACGTTTACGTTTCCTTCCTCCTCGGCGAGACGATCGGATGGGGAGTCGGCGCCATCGACGACGTCCATTCTTTTAGATTCGTTTTCCTATAATGTGAGCGAATCTCGCGTCCTTCACAACAATACCGACGCAAAGGCGGGGACGCGCGGGGGGAAAAATGACGACCCCACCCGGAATGTTCGATCCGGTGTCCGCAGCGAAATGCGTCAATCACTACTGGTTCAGACACTGTTACGATATGGCGATGAACGAGCCGATGATTCGCGCGTGCCTCACACTCCTCGAGAAGTGCGTTCGCTTCAAGGAGATGAAGTTTGTGGGGGTGCGCGCGAACAGCGCCTTGGATCGGTCGCTTCATGAGATATTCGACGAGCTCTCGCCACACATCATGAAGGCCGTCTTCATGTGGGGATTAGTCCCGATCCTGTTGCGCCCTCGTCGATGGGACGCCGCGTGGGATAAAGAGTTCGTGGAGACCGCCAAGGCCGGGAAGTTGGAGTTGAACGTCCCGCTCATCCCCACGTTCGGGACCTATAAAGTCGAGATCGTCGTGGATCCCGACGACATGCAGCAGCGCTTCCGCGCCTTTTCCGAAATCCCCACCGATATCGGCCATCCCCCGCCTCTTTACGTCGTGGAGGGGGGCAATCTCTCCCCCCCGCCTCGGTTCGATACGGGCGGGCTCCGTTCCGTCATCCATTCGATGAGCGCCTCATACAACGCGCTCGTCCAGCGCGAGGCGTTTGCGACGTTTGCAGAGTACACGCGAAGCGGTCCGCCGGTCGCGTTGCAACAAAGCGACAAAGTCGACGGTCTCCTCTCGGGGAAAATGTCGGAAAGAGAATTTGGGAGGAGTGCGATGCAAATCGGAGAAAACAAGATGATGTATCAGACCCGCTCGGCAAACATGGAAGAGTTGCGAAAGACGCAGGACAATCTCCGCGATCAGATGAAAAGCGAGGCCACGACGCGCTCCGCATACTTCACGGATCCGCTCAACATCATGGACAAACCCTTGGAACTCACCCATCCGCTCATCTCCCAAACCGTCCCGATCCCTCCCGGGATGGAGGTCTCCTCCACGCAACCCACGCTCCCGATCCCCCCCGACGATATGGAGGAGCGTCACCAACGCCATTTCCTCATCATGTGCGACGCGTTTCAAATCCCCGTCTCGCTCTTTGCGTACGCGCGAAAGGACGGGGTCGTTCGCGAGATCACCGACAGCGACCAAGCGATGTTGTCGGGAACGATGCGTCGGGTATGCGACGAGTTGACGCGCGTGCTCATGCGAATCATTCGACTCATGGGATTGGGGGAGGACGCGGTGAAGGACCTCGAGTTCTCCCCCGTGACGTACGTGAACGTCGAGATGTTGAAGGAGTTGTTCTTGGCGGGGGCGATGGACCCGGAGGAGTTCAGTCGCATCGTCGAGACCTCGAGCGGCCTCAAAATCAAGACGCGCGAACCGAAAGAGTTGGAGGCCAAGGTGGAGAGCGCGAAGGCCTCGACGGTCGCCGCGAAATCGACGGCGGAGGTCGCGAAGATCACGGCGACCGCCGCGGCGCGCGAGACTACGTCGTCGTCCTCGTCTTCCTCTTCCTCCTCGAAACGCGCGAAGAAATCGTAGTGCGGTCATGAGAATGATGAACGCCGCCGCCGTGAAGGGGGGATGGAGGGGTGGTGGTCGAGATGATTATGAATCGAGGTATGTCTTCCGCATTTAAAAACAAAATAAAACCGAATCGAATGGACACGAGTCGTCGCGATACGGACGCCGGGGCCGCCTCGGCGACTCATCCCTTTAAACGCAATCGCATGCGACGACGATTGATGCGAAACATCCGGCGACTCCGCGGGAAACGCGACATGCAAACGCTGTTGTGGGAATGGCCCTCGAACCTGGAAGTCCTGAAGTGTCTGGAGGAGCTGATCCCGAAACGTCCGGCAGATTCAAAGGCGCTTTCACAGGGGGGGATTCGCCACATGCATTTCAAGCATCAATCGGAGTTGGACGATCGCATCGACGCGATCGCGCTGAACATGGTCCAACTTCGTATTCAAAAGTTGGGCGATTTCATCGTCGTGGACGACCCCGAGACGGGTAAATCGAGTTACGGAGATTTGCGCCACGGAAAAAGCGATACGCTTCGAAACGTGATGGCCGCGCGCCTGTGGGTGATTGCGCGAACCGGACTGCCTCCGCAAGTTCTCCACCCCGACGACATGATGCGGGTCGTGACGCGGAAGGCCCCCGAGTTCTTCAGAAACATGCTAAACACGCAACAGGGAGTGGGCGACGACTTCATCACCCTCTCCCAAAACCTGGACGGCGACGACGACGACGAAGCAGTTTTCGGCGAAGTTCACGACGAGGTGTTCGGGACGGGCGAACACGCCAATTTTGGAGTCGTGGATTACGGCGAGGAAGAGGAGGAGGAGGAGGATAAACCGTACTACCCCCCACCCACACTCACGCATTCCGATGCACTCAGTACGTCCTCGTCCGGCGCGTCGCGTTCGTCGATGAAAAAGAAGAAGCCGAGAGTCGATACCGTTCGCGCCTCCACCATGGCGTCGCTCTCCCACTTTTCGACAAAGAGCGGCGACATGGGCCCCGCGGCGTTCACGTCGGGTGGGTTGACTGGAAACCTGTTCGACGGCGACTTCATCGACTTGACGAGCGCGGCGGGCGACGACGAGGATGATGAGGTGTACTACGAAGACCTCGACGACGTCGTCGACTTGACGAGTACGGCGGGGGGGTCCGTTTCGAAACCGCGCGTGTCGACGTCGTCTACGGTGTATTCCGTCTCTACCTCTTCTTCCGGGTCCTCTTTCGGGTCCTCTGCCGGATCCTCTTCCGGGTCCTCTTTCGGATCCTCCGGGTCTTCCTCCTCGTCCTCTTCCGGGACTTCCGGGACTTCCGGGACTTCCGGGACTTCCGGGACTTCCGATACGTCCGAGTCTTCAGAGACTTCCGGGACATACGAAGAGTCGGAGTTTTCCGACGACTCGGACTCATCAGACTCGGACTCGGACTCGGAAGGCGAGGCCTACAACGCGACCGAGGCGCTGGAAGTGATATTCGACGCATTGGATTCGACCGTCACGCTCAAGGGGATCCAAACGTCCATCGACCTCGATCACCTGACGCGATACACGCAGTTCAATCTCTACGAAATGGTGCGCGCGTTCGGAATCGCGTATCGATGGTCGGAGCCCGACGTCGTGAAGGTGACCAAGTACCTTTTGGAGAACCGCGGGAAAAACAACGGGGAGGCGATCGAGACGCTCTACGCGCTTCTCGAAAACGTCAACACGTATTCGGACCCCGACTATGTCGCCAAAACACCGTTTCGCATTCCAGTTCCCGAGGGGTTCTTACGAAGTCGAATGTTTCCCAGAGATCTCAGCTACGTCAAAAGCTATGAACAAAATCGAATCGAACTGTTGTCTCGAACTCAACCCGGTGCGGATCTCAGTTTGCTGGTGCACGCCGCCATCGCCCAGAACAAACATGCGGCCGTCGTGTCCACGCTTCGCGCGACCCTCATTTCAAAGTGTCCATCGACGTGGACCAAATACGACGACATGGAGGCCTTTGCGATATTCGGAGGCATTCCAAACGTTACCGAACGCGTGTGCAAACGCATTCACAAGTACTTTACCGATATGAAGAGTGAGTTGGCCGAGATGAACGCGCAATTGGACAAGGGGAATAAAAAAGCCGCGGGGTCACGCAAGGCGGAGAAGAAGGAGGAAGAAGAGGAGGACGTCGACATGTCAATGTACACCATGGATGTGGACGCAATCATTTGCATGAGTCGCGTGTTCGGGAAACCGTTCGTGGAAGCCCCGTTTCACCCCGCGCTCGACGAGATGCGTCCGAGGCATTTCCAGCCGTTGCAATACGAGAGTCCCGCGATCCAATTGTGTCGCGACATGGTGAATTGGGTGAACGACCCCACCACGCGAGTCGTGGTGTTTTATTGGTTGCCGGAATCGATCCAGGACTCGGTGTCCTCCGTGCTGTACCCGCTTCCCGTGGGGAAGGACGATCGCGTCAAGACGTGTCTCATGCGTCTCAATTTCCTGGTCGATCCCACCACCAGACGACACGATACCGATCGACTCCCCACGCGATTCGGGGCCAAATCTCACCTCGTTCAATCGTACGGTTTCACCAAGGAACGATTCGGCAATTCCAAGAAGTTCTACAACAAGATCGTGGAGAGTCACAATCACATGGTTTCGGAATACAACTCCAAACTCGAAACCGGCGATGCGAGGACGCGGGACGATTCGCCCTTCACCCATCTCGTCGTGCTCCGCAGACCCAAGCTTCAAGGAGGAGCACAACAAACTACGCTGAACGATTACGTCGCGTTCGTCTTGAACGACTCCGAGCCGGTGAACGTCCAGCTCGAAAGCATGAGACACACGCACGACATCATGAGATACGAGTCCGCGCCGATGGTGTTGGTGACGACCCAATTCAAAAAGGCGATACCCATGGATCTCCTCGACGACAACGCCACCACCACCGCCTCTTCGTCGTCGTCGTAACCGCGGGGGTGAATAGAGAGTAGTTGCGGGTGGGATAGGTAAACGCGCATATAAGCATTCGATCTTTTCATCCATCATCACACAAAAACGTTTGCGGCAACCGAGGGGGAGAGGGACCATTTTGTTCATTTCTATTCTTCACACACTTCTCACTCAACCCCCCCCAAAAAATGACCGAACTCGCCGAAACTTCCACACTCGATGAAAACGCGTGTAAAAACGCGTGCGGGGACGTCGCGCGCGACTCGTGGAGTCTCGTGAAGTGCATCAATCGCGGTCAATACGGGTCGGTTCATATCGGCCAGAGATCGTTGCCGAACGCCTCCGTCGTCACTTATTGCGCGCTGAAGCGCGCCCACTCATCGGACGCCGACATCCCGCCGAGTCCGTTGGTGTTCACCCTGGAGGAGGCCGAGGCGAACGAGCGCTCCAATCAAAACTTCTTCGGGGAGTGCGTGACCGCATTGAAACGCGAGGCCGTCGCGCTCGGACGGTTCCTGACGCTTCAGACGCCGGCTGCGGGGGAGAACGTCGTGCGGTGTTTCGGACTCGTCGAGATCGACTCCACCCCCCACCTCGCCATGGAACTCATGGAGTGCAATCTCGCCGAGTACCTTCACGAGTTGAGGTGGGGTGGGAGCGGCGGGATGCGCGCGATCCCCCCCGTCGTGGTTCGCGCGGTGGCGACCCAGACGCTCGCCGCGCTTCGCCAATGTCGCGAGGCGGGGGTGATTCATTGCGACGTGAAACCCGGTAACTTTCTCGTGAATCGGGTGGAAGTGACACCGCAAAACCCCGCGGGGATCGCGGTGAAACTCGCGGATTTCGGGCTGTGCAAGATGGTGAACCCCGCGATGAAGTGTCCGCGCATGAGATGGCGAGACGATATCGTGACGTTGCAATATCGCGCGCCCGAGCTTCTCTTCGGGCTCTCGTACGGCTACGGGATCGACGTGTGGGCGTGGGGGTGCATCGTCGCCGAGATGATCTCGCCCTACGGCCAGCTCCCCTTCGGTTCACCCACGTGCGAGTTCGCCGAGGATACGGAAGACATCGTGGTATCGCGCGTGATGGGTAAATTGGGCGTTCCCACGGAGGCGACGTGGCCCTCGCTGATGACGGCCATAAAAGAACGCGAAACACGTGAAAAGTGGCGCTACGACGCGCTCTTTGCCAACGTGCGGCCCGTCGCGATCGACACGTTCTATTGCGGTCCTCGGGAGTGCGAGCCCGACATTCTCGCCTTGGATGCCGCGCTCAAGAACCGAATTCTCGTGTGGCCCCTCCAGCGATGGAACGTCTACAAACTCGAGACCCATCTCGACAACCTTTTCCGATACACGAGTTTGTCACCCACGCTCTCCACGGACTCCTTCGTCTCGGCTTCTTCCACATTTTCATCTCCCGTCGCCTCCGTCTCGGTCGAGTGAGGAGGGGAGAAGAGCGAGAGCGAGCGAGAGAGGTGAGGTAGAGGGACATTGAATAAATTTGAAATGTACGGTCGCCGAAACGCCGAGACGGCTCAGTTGAAACCTCCCCCGCCCTCGAAACGACTCGCCTCGACCTCCACGAAAAAAAACCCGGCGATTCATCATTGCGCGAGCGACGGGACGGGGTGTACCATCACGGGGGATTACCACACTTGGACGTTTAAGTGCCGCCGCGGGACGTTTCGACACGCGTGCGATGACGCGTGTGAATTGGCCGTCCCCGACGTCGCGACCTACGTGTGTCCCGTCTCCGGGCGGTGTTTCGAACGCATTCTGAATCGAACGACCTACTCCTCCACGACGAACGCCGCCGAGTCCTATATCGTCCCGACCTTTTCCAAATCTCCGGCGACGGCGGCGGCGAACGCGCTCGCCTCTCCCGTCGGTTCCTCGACGCTCGCGACGACGACGACGACGACGACCTCCTCCGCTTCAAGTGGAGGGGTCGAAGCCCATCGAAAAGTCGTGGGGACGGGGGGGAAGATGAAATCGATTCATCTCACCGACGTCGTTCCCATCCTTCGCGTGTTGTTCTCGCGCGGGGATTGGTCCCCGTTCCCGTTCGAGTCCGTCGTCGCGGCCTACGCCTCGGAACTCGTTCGCTTATACGAGTTCGATAAAGGAACGAATCTCGTGTTGCACGTCGTGGGGACGCTGTATTTTTTGAAAAAGGGGATTACGGTCGGTAAAACGTGCGTGTGTCCCCCCGACCCGTTCCTCGCGCGCGTTCTCCCCACCTCCCACGATCTCCCCGCGCTCTCCCCTCTATTCCAGAGAGCCTTCATCACGGACGGAAACAAGATTTGGATCGACGTCTTGGGAAGCGTGGCCTCGCGCGACAAGGGCGTAATGCGTCGCGCCGCGCGAAACGTCCAAGGGAAACGGCTTCTGTTACAACGCACGAAGATGGAGGCAAAACGTCGACGGCGTCGGAATCGACGCAAACGTCAATTTCCCTCGCTTCCATCCGTTCCGCCACCCACCACCTCATCCTCCTCCGTGAGCTTTTTGAATCGATTCGGATTCGGGGATGGGGGGGGTGGAGACGACGACGAGGATGATGATGATGGAATGATGGTGGACGACGACTCGGACGATGATGACGACGACGACGACGGGGACGACGATTGGGAGGAGGGGAACGATTACTCGGCGACCGACATGTCCGCGAAGGCGTGGAACGAGTTTTCCGTGTTTCGCACCCACGACGAAATCGTTCGCGCCTCAGAGGTGAAACGCGGATATCGCGAGAGTCGAATGGTAGAACTCTAATTTATGTACACCGATGTCGAAACCATTTAAAATAATTCCTCGAAGGGAAAAAGGAGAAAAAATAGAAAGATGGGGGATGCCGCCCTCGTCTTCTCGGGGTACGACGTGTGCGCCGTCATCTCGCTCATTCTCAGCTCCATCTTCATCATCTACCAATTCTACTTCGCCTACTACGTATGGTCCTATACCGGCGGCGAAGTCGTTAACCTGTTGATGCACATCACCTACAAGAGCAGCTTGGATGGCGTGTCCCACGTGGAGAATGGAAGGCGTCGTTCGCCTTCCCCGTTGAATTTGGCGGTGTTCCAACGAAAATTTGAAGGGTTCCTTCTCATCGGGCTCCCCCTCCTCGCGTGTTTCACCTCGTTCATTCTCATTCTGGTCGCAATCAGGCCTCCCAACGGGGAGACGAACCAAGAAATCACCAACCCCGAGCTTCGTTACAGGGGAACGTACATTGCGGCGCTCGTCATGTCGTGCATCTCGCTCGTCCCGTTCGTCTTGAGTTTCGTGTTGTCGTGCATCTTTCCGTCGTATTTCAGCGCGGGAAATGCATGGGGGTCCTTTACGGGGGCCATCGTACCCATTATGCGGAATATGGTTTCATCAAGCATGACCGACTATCTTGAGACTCCGATGGATGTCGAGATTGCAAATGCGGATAAACGAAAACGTCGTAGTAAACTGAAAAGAGAAGAGGAAAATCGTCTTCTTCAAGGACGCTCCAATGGTAAGGTGGGCGCCGAGGTCGACGGCAATTTCAGAGAGGAATAAGCGTGAAGACGAGAATAATTGAGAACCGTCGTAAATTTAAAATTTAAGTAAGCATCCGTCCGCATCCATCCATCATCCATTCATTCTGCATTCTTCACAATCAACGCGCCTTGAAAAACACGCGAAGCTCGACGAATTCGCCGCCGCTCACCGCCGTCGTATTCGCCACGCCAATCACGGGAGGGAGGTGTTCGCGCACTTCCAATATCTGATTCAGCGTCGGGTCCACCGTTTCAGCGAGTCCCAAATAATCACGAACGTCTTGCTTGATCGTCTCAACATCGTCCGGATCGACGGCCTCGAGAATCCCGAGCGACTTTGTACCCAGCATGCCGTTCGTCTTGGTGTTGATGGACTTTTCGTGCTCCCACTCATGTAGACCGTTCTCAATGGGACGGCCGGGGGGTCGAATGCGAACGTAGTTCCCGGCGCGAATTTCACGCGAGCTCGTATTGACGGTTTGCACGATCCCGTGATGAATCGCTGTGCCGTTCGCGGGCTTGTCGTACATCCCGATCCGACGCGTGAAATTCATGTCGGTCTGGTTGAATCCGATGAAACGGACATGTTTCAAAAGGTACTTGTAAATCTCCCTCAGCGCCTTTTCTTGGTCGTCTTTACTGAGACTCGAAATAGCGCTCGGATCACCGACGGAGCTGATTGCCGATTTCGGAATGGGGAAGTTGTTGAAGGATGACCACACCAAGGGCCATTGCGCGGCGTCGAGTCCCTCTTCGTCCTTCAAGGCCCACAACGATTCGTTCGCGACGGCGTGGTTGTCGTCGTCGCTCGAGTGCGTGAAGATGTGATGGATGTGGGAATGTCGCATCCCCTTCGTGGTGCGCGTGCGATCGTCCAATCCGTTAATGTCTAAACGAACGTTCGATTGGATTTGCGACTGGGGCGTGGGCGCCGTTCGCCCCGAGGCGGACATCATCATGCTCATTTTTCACGCGAATGAAAACTGCGCACGGGGACTTGTTGGGTGATTGATCGATTGGGGGGATCTGTTGTTTTAATATCGGGCGGAATCGCGATGTTCATACCGTTCGTTCATGCATCAGTCTCGCGAAGTGTATGGATGGAAGAGGAAGGAACCTCGTGCGACGACGAGCGAGGGAAAAGAAACACAGCGTGCGAAAGAGTCGAGGAAACGAAATGAGCAACAAAGGTCTGTACACGGTCGATTATCGAAAACAGTCGGCGAGGGACGAGGAGGTGACGGAGGCGTATTTGGACCACGTTCGAGCGACGCTTTCCGAGATTCCCGGGGTCACAGTACACCCCTGGTCGCCTCCCATGCTTTTCGAGTTCAAAGCGCCACTCACCTTCTCGACGACGTGCGATCGTGCGCGGGTCACCAAGGTTGCGATGACCGGATTCACGGGTGTGGACATTTTGGAGGTGGACGGGGATTGGGGGGTCTACGTCGCGAAGCGTCGCGCGATCGAGTTTTCGTATCGCGCTTGGACGGTTTCCGTTCTCGTGTTGGTCGCGCTCATCGCCCTCGCCAAGGCCTTCCAACCCGCGATTGAGAAACACCTCGAGCTGTGAATGATTGAGTGCGTGTGCGTGGGTAGGAGGATCGGCTTTTTCGTACTTTTTTCATTCTTAAATCTGCTTTCACTCGCTCTCTAACCTCACGCGACGAACGCACGTTTCCTCGAGACGGGTTTCAACAACACGCGAAGACACAATCGACCCATTCCCGCCTCACGCGTTTGTGAGATTGACGAGGGGGATGAGGATTGAGGTGAGAGAACGCCGAGTGACGACGAAAGCGCGGCGGTGGAAACGGAGTTGGAGGAGGAGGAGGTGGACGTGATGGGAATGAAGGGGGAGGTGAGGTTTGTGGAGGAGGGTGTGTCGATTCCACCACTCTCCGAGATCGAGACGATTCCCGGGGCGCAAAACGCGGGCACGTGTGCGGAATTCACGAGCACGACATCCTCGAACGCGTGCGACCCGACGATTCGCTTGACGAGATCAATCATGGAACCGAGTTCGTTTATGGAGAGCGCCCCGTCGGAGTTTTGAGTCGTGGTCGTCGCGGAGGTGGAGGAGGGACGAACGCACGCGATGATGAAACCGATGCGATCGGGGGACGGGCGATACGGCACGACCCGATTCCCGTCGATCGGATGGCGCTCGAACAACGCGTGGAATACCTCCATCATCATCTTCATCTCGGTAGGGGTGATGCTTCCGCCGTTCACGACGTCCGAGACGATCCCCGCCCCGGGGCCCTTGTGTCGTCTCTCGACGCGCAAATCCTCCGCGAATCTCTCGCACTCCGCATCCGGCGTGTCGGTTCGCACGCACACCTTGATGCCGTGATACGCCTTCCCCGCATAGGTCGACCGCGTGGGGCGAAACACGACGTCTCGAACTTGTTTGTGCGCGAGCCGCGTGATGAGTTTCGTGTACGATATCGAGTCGTGGGGATGCACGACGGTAAACTCGAACGAGGTCGGCCCCACGACCACGTCTTCCATCACGCGGGTCTCGAAGACCCCCAAAACGTAATTAATCAACGCGTCCGTCGGTTTATTACTCATCGTTTGTCCAAGATGAAGGAGGGATGGGGGTCGATTTCGAACGGGGGAAATGGATCGTCGACGATTGTGATTGTATAAGAATGGCCATCTCCATTTTTTCAAATCTCGCAATCGTTCGGCACGCGTCTCGAGTCCACGATGCCGCCGTTTCAGAAAGATATCTTGTTCACGTATGCGAGTCGCGAGTATCGCAATGTTGCCCCTGAAAAATTGAAGACATTCAGAGCCACACGTATAGCGTATCTTCTTCAAAACTTGCTGTGTGCCTACTACGAAATCGCCTTAACCATTCAGTACAACGCGGCTCCAAATAGAGACATAATCGACCGATTTGCGACGATTGTAGCGGTCGAAGATCGCACACAGAGTGAAAATGATACGTTCGTTAACCTTCCCGCGAAGTGGCTCACGAATGACCCGTTACTCAATTTGGGTGACGAATCCAAAGCAATCGGACTGCTGTCGGAGAATTCCGGAATTATGCACGCACCAAGAACAGGTTTTATTGGAACGCATATGCCGACGTTTCTCGAGTTCATGTACGGCGTCGTGAAAGACTCCCGGCGACACAAGGAAAATAATTTCGAGCGTAACCTGATGGGATTGCTCATCATGTTTTTGTCGTCGAAATGGTCGGACAACGACCGTGCGAAACCACCTCCAGCGATCCCGTTTGCGGATCTGAAAGACTCCTTTTTCAACACCTTCTTCACCTTGTCTTCCAAATATTCGTTTGACCAAAAGATGTTTCAATTGGTGGATTCGATTACCCCGAGTGACGAGGATTTCCCCCCTCTCGAACAACCCCAAATGATGACTCGAAGTAAGACAAAAGAAGCAGTCTTGGCGACACCGGATGGAAACGATGCTGGGTTCGAAGATCGTGTTATGGCCAAGTTATCGAAACTGTACAACACAGACTCCGATATTCAAAAGATCGAGAGTGCCATCGTTCAGGGAATCGCGCGGCACTTCGTGAACAGGGGAGAACTCGGCTTCTTCACCCCCGCGGTCGCCAAGATTTTCCCCCACCAAATAACCCAGCAACGACTTTACACCGCGATGGGTGGAAATGGTACAGTACGAGGTGGATTTGTATATGCGATGGGACCATTGGCGCACGGTATAGAGCCCGGCGGTCCGCAGAAGACGCCCTCCGCGCCGCCGTTGGAACGCCTTCTTTCGCCACCCAAAACTAAATCGACCGCACCGCCGGTTCCCGCGTCTCGACCGACATCGCCGGACTCGCAACCTCTGATTTCACCCCCCATCTCAACATCGGAAACAACAGCTCAACCTGGTCTGTTCAGTCGTTTGGCAAGCGGCGTCGCAAATCTTTTATCACCCACTGCTTCTACCAATCCACCATCGACTTCCACCAAGAAAAAATCCATCACCGCCGCCCCGTTGAGCGAAGACCTCACGGAGGAAGAGTACACTCGACAACTCGGGCTCAATCTCATCCACGCCTACGTCGAGCTGAAACACGCGACGTCGTTCGTGTCGACGTCAGACGATTTCAAATATGACTTGGAGTCCGATTTCAGGAAGACGAGACTCGCCGATAACCCCCCGTTTCCAGATTCGCCTGAGGAGAACGGGGAACCGATGCGATATGTGAACCTTCCCGCGTCCTGGGCTCTGACGGATGGCAATGAGCATTCCCTGGTGAAGTTCGATGAAGACCCGATGAGATGGGAGTCCGATACGGTTGGACGACGACGTTTCACCTTTACGCGATGGCCGGATACGTTGGACGCATTCGTCAATGGGGTTTTCGACGACATCCAACGCGCGATGGTGAAACCCGATGTGACGTTCAAACATCACTCAAACACCACCGACAATCCCGAGGATGAGCCGACCCTTTCCTCGAATCTGTACGGGTACTTGCGCGTGCTTTTCAATCCCTCAAACACCCAACCGCACTTTAAACAGCTTCGAGAGAAATACTCGAAGGCCGGCATGATTATGAGTTTGGCGAAATCGACCAAAACCGGAGCGGACTCATCGTCCATCACGGATGCGGGGTTCGCCGATGTGATTCAAGCTCTCAATCCGTACAACGTCGAGAATCAAGAATTTCATGACAAGGTGTTCGCGTGGATTGACAAAAAGCGTTCGCTAATTGATCAAACGATGAAGGACCTTGAAGCCCAAATGGGGGGAACGTTTGACGATCCCACCTTGAATCGACCGGTGGGCTGGCCGACTTCCCCGCCTCCTTCGTCTTCCTCCTCCACCTTCTCGCCCACTCCCCCCCCCGTCGTGAATCCACGAGACGACGATACCTCGGCGGGTTTAAAGGCCCAAATCGCGAATATGAGAAATTCGTTGATCACTATGCAAGCAAATTGTAAAGATGAGATAAAACGCTTGAACGAGGCGCTCAAGAGGAAACAAACGGAGGTGGACAGTGCACTGAGCCAGCTCACACAAGAAAAGGTCAAAACGACCGATTTGGTTACTCAAGTGACAAAGTTGCATACCGAGGTAGCCTCGTTGAATGCCAAGCTCCACGACGAAGCCGCCGGGAAACAAACCGTCCGAACCGAGGCCAGTGTGAGCGAGAAGGAATTAAAGGCGAAACTCGGACGAATGACCGAGATGGCGACGCAGTGTCGGTCCGGCCGCTACAGGGAGGATTTGTTTTTCCGAGGGAATGCTTCCAAAGATTCCAAAGATCCCACCAAGATCACGTACAAGCAAGGTGACGTCTTGTTTGTGATCCAGGTCACGGCAGATGGACTGATTAAGCATTCCAAGGTATTTGAAGATTGGAACCCGACCGAGACTGCAGAGGACCACCAAATGGATCACGTCGTATTGAATCAATATTTCAAGTTTCCGGATGTAAAGACCGAATCAAACGCGTGATGAGACTGAATCGATCGATGTGTATACGTGTGCGTCGAGCGTTCACAATAAAAGGGAGTGAGGAGGAGAGAACGAGAGTGAGTTAATACACACACAAATCGAAAGCATGAGAACTACGATACTCGCAATCATCTCCGCACTCTTGCTTTGTTTCGTCGATCGAGTCGATTCCCGTGTGTTGTATGCGACCGTCGAGGACGAGCGCGTCTCGACTTCGGACGCCCACCATCGCGCGAGACGCGAGCTGTTGGATTCCGACGTGAAACCCGTCTTCGTGTTGCGAACTCGGAATCACGGGATCCTCACCAAGTTCGACGAGCGAAAGGATACGTTGTGCGTCCTCGTCGCGTGCGTCGTCTACGCGCTTCCTTCATCCTTCAGAAACGGTTCGTCCACCACCACCACCACGGTGCGTGACGAAAGCGAGGAGGAGTACGCGCGGCTCCGCATCGCGCCCGGGAAGGAGATTTATCGAAAGCTGGGGAATCACGGGGAGGATTATCACAAGAACCTTCACGAGGCCGATGTGGTGCTGCACGACATGACGCGGCGCGCGCTGGGACGCTCGCTCGTTCGAACCGGCGACGGGACGGTTCCCACCACCAACGTGAATTTGCTGTTTGCGATGGAGGAGAATGAGATTCCCGCGCGAAGGAAATACGCGTGTGAGGCGGATCACCCGATTCGATGCGTCATCGTGCCGAAGATTGAGAAAAATCGCGTGCTCTACGAACAATTCGGGGTCACCTCGAAACGAAACGTTCTCATCCGGGTGCGAGACGGGAAAGTTCAGCGCGTATCGATGTGAGAATAGTAGTAGTAGTATCGCATAACATTAGAGAAATAAAAATCCCTTCGAGCGTCCGTCAATCATTCGTTGGTAGAGCGTATACCCTATTCCCGACATCATCATCATCCCGAACCCCGTCGCGACGGCCGCCACCGCTGCCGTCGCCGTAGTGGTCGAAGATGGTGGATGAGAAGAGGCGGTGGCGGGGTCGGGGGGCGATTGGGGGGAGGTGGAGAGCGGAGCGCGTCGTCCGTTGGTCGGTTTCGGCCCCAGCATCGCGTTCCCGTCGGCGTCGAGGACCACGCCGAGCGTCCGCGCGGTCGCGACGCGTTGTTTGATTTCGTTCACTCGTCGATTCGTGTCGAAGACGTTCAGCACGAAGAGGTTCGGATCGGACTCGACGGCCTTGACGATGTCGGGATGGACGTCCGTCTCGACCCTTCCGAAATCCAGGAAAAACAGTCGGTTCCCCGAACACAGATAGACGTTTCCGGGGTGTAGATCCCAATGGAACATCTTGCACACCGTAAACATCTCGCGAAACTTTCGATCGAACTGGTGGACCAGTCCCCGTTTCAAATTCAGGTGGAACTCGGGCGTTTCGTCGCGATGAACGCGCTCGATTTCACGCGGGGTCTCGACGTAGCTCTCGCCGTACAGCCGTTCCATGACGAGGTACTTCGCGTGTACCGCCTTGGGACACGCTACGAAAATGTGGTCGGCGGGATTGACGGGAAGAACGTTTCTCCGATTCCTGCCGCTTTTCCAGCCGCTCTTCCTGAGAAGCGCGTCGGTTTGGGAGACGTAGGCGATGGAGGCGGCGCGGTGCTCGATCCTCGCGGTCTCCACCAACTCATCCAGCGTGTATGGGCGATCTTCCAAGGGATGGTGATACAGTTCCTTGACGCACCAGTCCATTTTCAACCCCGATTCGGACTCCGAGTCGTGTTTCACGTCCCACACCGCACTGTACCTCCCGTACCCGATCGGGGTATCCAACAACTCCAGCGTAATCAGATCGCCGTCGTTCCCGTCGCGATAAAACGAGAGGGTCTCGTGAATTTTCGTCGTGCCGTTTGTGTTCTTGCGTCGTTGGTCCAGCAACGCCTTTTGTTGTTTCGCCTTATCGTTTATTCGCGTCGCGTACGGCGCGACGGCAATGTTCTCGAGGGAGGGATCGTCCCCCCCCGGGCGTTGGAAAGCGGGGAACACGTATCGGTTCATTTTTCTTCCCGGTCCTTCTTTATGTGTGGGCGGATGGAATGAATAGATACACTTTCTTCGCATTCAGATCGTTACGTCTTTGAACATTCCAATCGTCCATTGTGCGATGTCCTTCTCAATCAACACGGCCTCCCGCTGGTAGAAGAACCCGTTCTCCAACAAGAACGAGTTGCGATGCCGCGCGTAACACTCCGCGAGTCGCCGCGACTCTCGCACCGCGCGATTCTCGTCCTCATCTTCCTCCTCATCCTCCTCATCGTCGTCGTCCTCCTCCTCATCATTTTTCTTCTTCTTCCCCTTCTTCTTCTTCTTATTTTTCGAGGAGGGAGAGGAATCGGAAGTGAGCTCGAGCGTCTCCTTCTCGCGTCGCATCAAGGTGGAGACGGGAACGAGGGCGTAATCGTCCTCCAACTCGTCGTCCTCCTCACGATACGCGGGGTGGGAGCGGTATCGCGCGTTGTAGGGGACGTACTCGTTCAAGTTCGATTCGCGGATGAAGTCTCGCCCGCTCCCGGCCGCGCGCAACGCGTCGTACATCGCATCCTCCGCCATCCCGCCGCTCTCGTCCGGTTCATTCGCCGCGCTTCGCCGGCTTCGTTTCGCGGAGGTTTGGCGAATCGACAACAACCGAACCATCAAGCCGTACTGTTTCGCCGAGGGTTTGGTTCGGTGTTGGAGCTCGTCGAACGTGCGTTCGAGCTCGAGCAGCGAGGTGAAATTGAACTCTTGGAAATTCATCAAGTAGAAGGCGTCTACGTCGAAGACCGTCTCGATCTCAAAGACCGACATGCGTCGAATCGCGCCGTACTCTTTGCGCGTTCGCATCGTGTTGAAGCGCATCATCAACCACGCGCGTTTCAACTCCGCGACGTGGTTTCGTAATTTCGCACGTTGCGGTTTCGTGAAGAGTTTCCACGAGGTTTCGAGCGCGTCCTCCTCCTCCTCCTCTGCGGGTTTTTTCTCCTTCTTCTCCTTTTTGGTGGTTTTTTGCACCTTCTTCATCGAATTGGAGGCGATGACGTCGCGAATCAGCCGCCTCAACTCGTTTGCGAGCGTTTTATCCCCCGAGACGGTAACGAAGCGTCGAGCGCTCTCCCGCGTCACCCCAATGCGCATGAGGGTGAAGAATACGTCGCCGACGCCTCCGCGAAACGAGGGGAGCGTGGCGTCGTCGTCATACGACATTGGTGATGGAATGGGAACGGGTTCGTGGTCGTTTATTTATTTGTGTCGACTCCCTCTTCTTCTTCTTCTTCTTCTTCAAACGCACACGTACGCACGCACACGCACTCAACACGCGGACGAATCGATCGCGGAGTTCGTGAATTTCCCGCGCATCTTGATGAGAACCGGGGGGAGGTGGAGGCACGCGAGCGTCTCGCGAAGGATGACGAGCTTCACAAACGTCTCGAACCCCAAGTAGTTTGCGCCTCGCGTCAGCCTCACGAGTCGTTCGAAATCCAATTTCTCGATGCTCATCGCCAAGTTTCCGGCGACGCGTGGGAGGTGGGCCGCGAGGTGTCGTTTCCCCGCCGGTTCATTCACGAACGGGCCGCACGGAACTCGGAGCGGGCGATCGAACAATCGGTGCTCGACCGCGCTCAGCGCCTTGGCGAACTTCATCAGCTCGCAAAACGTCTCCAACGTCACCTCGTTCACCGTGCACATCGCATCGTCCACGCCGTCATCGTCCGCCTCCTCCTCCTCCTCTTCCACCTCTTCCACCACTTCCGCCTCGTCGTTCGATTCGCCGTAATTCATCGAATCGAACACGGCATCGACGCTTTTGCGATCCGAGGCGTCATCGTCCTCGATCGCGTCTTCGTCGTATCGAATGAGGGTGAAGTACTTTAAAAAGATTCGAGCGACTCGCAACGATTCGCCCCGCGCAAAGGTGACCCGGACGTGAGATGAAACGACCCGTTTCGGACGTTTCGGTTCGCCCAATTCTGAACGGGCCATGCTCGAGATCATTGTTTTGTTTTGTGATTTGTTTTTCTTGGGGTGAAAAAAAATCACAAAATAAAAAAGAGGGACCGACCCGCCGCTCAAAAAAAAATTGGCTTGACTTTTTCATCCGAGACGACCCCCAAAAAAATTTTGGTTTGAAAAAACAAAAAAAAATGGCCTACGCGATCTCCCAGAGAAACGCACGACGACTGCGCCAGGAACGCGAGGCGGAGATGGAGCGCGAGTACGCGTGCCCCGAACCCGAGTTGCACGAGAGCCTTCGCCAACTCCTGTGCGATTACGGGAACGTTTTTTGGGGTGTGCGAAACGAACGCAAAGTCCGCACCGGTCAACGCAACGGTCGAAACGAGCGCGTCGAGGAGGTGTGGCCGTGCGTCGTCGTGACGCGACCGGAACAGTGCGACGCTCCGTACGAGGCGTTGCGCGCGGTGAAACGCCGAAACGCGTGCGACAACAAGGGCTCGAACCCGATTCTGGTCGCGTGGATCGAGGGGTTCGCACCGAGACTCGATGGAGGAGTGTACGCCGCCGCGGATGCGATCGAGGCCGGCGAGGCGGAGGCCGAGAGGGAGGGCACCATCTACACGCCCCCACCCCATCTCTCCCTCGCTCCGCCCGTCGTGTGTGCGCCCAAACCGTGGCGATACGCCGACGACCCGAACGGAAACCCGGACGACTTCTACGTGTACGACGAGGATACCGAGAATGGGTATCCGCGCGCGAAACGCCGTCGATGTTCCTCGACTTCTTCCCCCTCTTCCTCCTCTTCCACCACCTCGGTCTCGGCGGCCGCCGCCGCGCCGTTACGATACTGGACCTACGCCTACGTGCGCGAGAGCACGCTCGAGCCCTTCGACACGCAGTCGTACGACGATCTCGCGCACGTTGCTCCCGCGACGCTCACCCCCGAGCGCCGACGCGATTTTTGGCGAGCCGTGCGGCGCGCCTCGCTGATCGTGCACGAACAAGCCGTTCTCAACTACGATCGACGGACGGCCGCCAAGGCGGGGGTCGAGTGCGTGAGATACGGTCATCTTCCCATCGCGTGTAAGACGACCGTGCCGCACAGCCTGCCGTCGCTTCGGGGGGGGGAACGCATTCAGTACCGCGTGGGCCAATCCGATTGGATCGAGGGGACGATTGTGCGATTTCGAAAAACGCGTCGAGACGGTCACGTCGAGCGCGCGTATACCGATCGCGGTCACATCCTCTACAAGAGCGACTTCGTTCGCATCATCAGCGACGTCTATCCCCCCCTTCCGACGCCGCTCGATTTTTGCGCCGTTTTCCCGCGGGAGTACAGCGCACAAGGCGCCCCGAGAGCTCCGCGTCCGATTCCACCCGAAATCCTGGAGCGATTTATGAACGAATGAATGAATGAATGAAATAAACGTCAATAAATAAGAAAACACAAACGGAATGAAGATGGCTTCGCATCGGATGATTGTGGTGGTGGTGGGATGGATCGTTCTCGTTTCGATTGTTGTGTCGCATTCGCCGCGCGCGACGGAGGCCACCGCAGTTGAGACCCTTTACAGGGACGAGGCGTGGATACCCGTCATTTCCATCCCGTTCCCCGCCACTTCACGGCCCTCCTCGCGTCTCGACGCGTCCAACAAGTCGAAGAAGACGAAAAATACCAAAAAGAAGAGTAAAAAGACTAAAAAGGCGTTGAAAAAAAAGCCCAAGTGGGCGAGAAAGGCGAAGAAGCGCGTCAATCGCATTCCCCCGTGGATGGACGGACTCGACGGGACGATGGACAATCGTCTGAGAAACGGATGGGAATCCGGTTCCACCGTCGACGTCATCGTGATCGACTCGGGGTGTAATCGAAACCCCCGATCCTTCATCCCGAACGATTCCCGCCCCGCCGCCGACGATGCGGGCCACTCGAGTAAAATCGTCGCGATCCTCGACCTCCTGGTCCCCTTCGCCAACGTCACGTGTTTCAAGGTATTCGACGCGAGCGGCCGGACCTCCGACTTCGATCGCATCGTTCGCGCGCTCGAGGCCGTCGGGCCCTATTGCGCGCGCAAACGGAAATGTTTCGTGAACCTCTCGATCCAGATGTCGCGCGCGGACGGGAAGGTCGATCGCACGGTTCGCGAGCTCATCGCGAACCACAACGTCACCGTCGTGACGGCCGCGGGGAATTGGGTGGACGGGACGGGGAAGATCGATTTCACCTACCACCACGACGCGTGCAACTTCTCGCCGAGCG
This sequence comes from uncultured Opitutaceae bacterium, assembly GCA_964525935.1. Taxonomy (GTDB): domain Bacteria; phylum Verrucomicrobiota; class Verrucomicrobiia; order Opitutales; family Opitutaceae; genus UBA2377. Next base: position 34,536 of record CAZGJZ010000012.1, read on the forward strand.
GAGCGGGGGGTGGGGTGGCCGTCGCGGGCGCGACGAGCGCCACCACGAGAATCGTCGCGCCCTTCTCGCGAATCGGGTCGTGCGTCACGGAGTTCGCGCCCGGGTGGAAGATTCGCGTCGGGAACAAGTTTTTGGACGGCACCTCCTTCGCCACCCCCATCGTGCTCGCGCGACACGTGCTTTCCTACGAACTCGATTTCTACGGGTTTTTCCAAACCGTCGAGGGGTTCGATCCGCTTCTCGTGAAGACCTACTCACAACTCGTCAACGTCACAACCAGAAATTATTCGTTGTTCATCTGAGCGAGGAGGAGGGAAGGAAAACATGGTACTGAAACCCAAAAACGAGGTGAAGAGCGTGAAGTTCGAAACCCCCAACCCCATTCAGGAGAGCGCGGTGAAGGACGAGGAGTCCCTGGACGTCGTCAAATCTCAAACTCGATTGACCTGCGCCCCCTATGACGTCTTCATCGTCACCATGGGATTCTCGGTCTACTCGATGTTTCTTACGTGGTTCTTCATCGCCCATGCGTCGATCTTCGATCGTCCTGTGTGGTGGGGAACCACGCTCGGAGAGTGGTACGGCGCCAGTCCTCAGCGAAACGTGATCCAGTTCCTCTATCTCATGGAGTTGGGAAGCGCCATCGTGTGCGTCGGTGCGCTCGTCGTGATTTTAACGGCACTTTACTTCATGGGTCGACTCGTTCCGCCACGTGATAGCCCGTCGCGCACGGGGGTGTTTCTCGCGCGCCTCGTCGTTCCCGTCCTCGTGTGTCTCGCAATTCTGGCATTCATCGTTCCGCTCTCGCTCTTCGTCTCGTGGTGTGAGCTCATCGTGAAGTGCGATTGTTCACACGACGAGAAAACGGACACGTACTCGTATTCGGAAGGGTGTAAACCGACGGAGAACTCGTGCTACGGCGGCCGCGCGATTCATCTACCCAGTTTCGCGATGTTTATGGTTGCCGCCGGTGGATTGTATGCCGGATGTTGGATGATTATGATTTTCGCGCCATCCAAATCCATAAAAGGGTCATGCGATCGATGCTGTGGGAAAATCGACTTTGTGTTTTCGAGGTGCGGGGAGCTTTACGCGGCGGAGTGAGTTGGTGCGCGTGGCGACGAACAGGAGTGCATGAACGTTTCCTTCATCACACTTAAAATAGAATAAATAAAATGCCGGAGTACGTCGATCTGAAGGGACGGATGTACACCGAGATCGATAGAAACGATGTCGAGTCATCTCACCCCGCACACGAGGTCGCGACGCGTGCGCAAATTAAAGAGACCTCTTTAGCGATACAATCCCTCATCGGTGGGTGCGTCTTTATCGCAGGTGTTTACCACGTCGTGATCACCTCGATGGGATACGAGGCCTTGCAAGGAAAGCCGCCGGAATGGTGGTCGGAGAAGGAATGGGGGGTGTGGGACCCGCTCCACTTCGATCGCAACTTTTACCACATGTACTACGTGACATGGTTGGTTTGTGTGACGATTGCGCGCGATGCAATCCTCGTTGCGTACGTCTTGATGGCGCGCGCGATCGTGTTTCAACATCGTCGCTTCACGGCATGGGAACTCGTCTTACCGATTATTGTTGGATTCGGCGCCGCCGCGATGATATCGACATTCTTCGCGACGATCGTGCGAGGGGGTGAGATGATCCTCAAAGTGGATTGCGTGCCGAGTGACCCTCCCGTTGAAAACGATCATTGCCGAGACGGAAGAAAAGTGGCAGAGTTACGCGTAGTATTTTTCACATTCGCCTCAATGCTCGTAATTGCTAGTCTGTTCATGTTGGGAATCGCCGTCGCGAGTTGGGGAACCGCGACGTGCAGCGTTCTCAGAGCGGCCTTCGCTCGAGCCTTGACGGAGTGAGCGTATGAGTGAGTGAAATGGCAGACGCGAAGTTAAAAATCGTTCACTCATTACAACAACATCACATTATGCGGCATCCACGTTTCTTCATTCTCTTTCTCGCGGCGGTGTCGATATTGCATGAAATCGAGGCCTCGTGTCCGATTGGGGAGTGTCGCGAGCTCGATCGGGGGTGTGTGTCCTCCGTCTACTCCACGCGATGCTCAGAGTGTAGCGCAAACGGCTACATCGTGGACGGACGGTGCGTTTGTTACGATCGATTGGACGACCCGGAGAGAGCGTGTCTCCCGCTCTTCCCATCCAACGCCACCTACGATGTGTCGTACCAAACGACTCATGCAAAATGCGCGTGCGGGAACTCCGACGCCGACGGGTACTTTCTCCAAATCTCCGACGACGACTACAAGTACGGCGCCCCGAACCCCCCGACCTGTTCCCAATGTCTCTCGGACGTCTTCGGTCCGAAACCCGGGGGCGGCGCGAACCCGTGCACCAAGTACGGCGGTCCGAATCCCAACCAACTCTACTCCGATTCTCAAGATTCGGCTTGGTGGGAGTGTAATGGAGGGGGGTATTGGAACCCCGTTACCTACTCGTGTGTGTGCTACCCGGGGTACCAACTCACGAATACGGGTCTCAAAGGCCGGAACGGGACGGAGGAGGTGTGGTCGTGCACGACGTGCGCCCCGGGATACGGTCCGCCCGTCCCCACCTCCGCCCACGATATCGAGGCCTTTTATCCCCCCACCTATTGTCGTACGATTTTCACGATTGATCCACTCACGGGGTTGTTTGCGGAGTGCGGGGGACACGGAGAATTCCTGGACGGGAACTGTTTTTGTTTCCAAAACGGTTCGACGCAATGGGTGCTCTACGAGTACCTCCCGGACGTTTGGAGCTGCATGAACGCCACGCAAGTCAACATAACTGCGGCGCCCGTGACGGATTGAGCGTTAAAGTAGTTGAGAAAAAAAAGTAAATAAAACTCAATTCTCCTCCACCAGTCGATTCACCAACACTTCCATCTCGGGTTCCTCGTCCCATGTGAAGTCGTCGTCGTCCCCCAACAGCGCGGGATCCATCGAGATTCCCCCCGGTAACGACACGCCCGAATGTGGAAACGTGTGCGCCATTTGCGAGAACTTCTGAACGTGCTGCACGATGAGACTCAGAAATGTCTGGTTCATCTCGGCCTCCTTCATTTGACGCGTGTAGGTCGACGTCGTGGACGTCGTCGAGGCGGCGCTCCCGTTCGATCTTTTGGAACTTTTAGATTCTTGGGAACCGTTGGAACTTTTAGATTCTTGGGAAGAGATCGACGTCGGCGAGAACGTCCGTGTGAACGCCGGCGCGCTCGGAGGTACGTATTGCGGCTGTGTGTATTGCGGCGGTGCGTATTGCGGCGGCGCGAATTGCGGTGCGTATTGCGGCGGCGCGTGTTGCGGCTGAGACTTCATCCTCGCTTCACGATACGCCCTCGCCGCCGCCTCGCGTTGTTCCCTCACAAGTCGTTTCACCTCGGCTCGGCGTCTTCGTTTGTGTTCGCGATTGTGCGCGCGAATCTGCTCTAGTTTCATCGCGGCCTCGGCTCTCGCCTTGTTGACTCGCGCTTCCCTCATCGCGTCGAACCATCCCAAGTACCGTCGACGCGTGCGCTCGTCCCCGATCTCGATGAACGGGGGGCATTTCGGGGAATCCAGCACGTCCTCACCGATGGTCCAGGGGTAATTCACCAAGCGTTTCCACCCCGGTTTCCCCACTTCCTCCTCGTACGTCACGGTGAGGTGTGCGAGACTCAAATCGTCGCGCGGTTCCATCGTATCCGCCGCGAAGAAGAGACTCGTCGAACCGAGCGCCACGAACCCCGCGACGTTCTCGACCATTCCCTTCACGACCCAATTCGGTGAAGTGTCGAAGTGGACCGCCGAGAGAACGAGTCGTTTCTCGTTCACGCGGGCGTTCTTGTCGAACCCGAGAAACAATCGGTGTTTTTGATTCCCCAACGTGTGATGGAACTCGACGTGGTAGTAGAGCGCGTTCTCCGTGATGTCTTTCTCGCGAAGCCGGTCGGAGAGGAAGACCGCGGTGACGACGTACTCCGTCTCCGTCTCGGCGGTTTCGGTTTTCGCCGGCGTCGGTGCGGACGATCCCTTCACCACGATTTGGAATCCGAGATGAATGCGATTCCCGGGTGCGATGAAGGGAACGCCGAACTCGTCGCGCGTCTCGAAATTCACACGAGGAATGAATGGTCGGTGAAGAAGGCTCATCGTTTTTTCTCGGTCGTCTCGGATGAAAAAGTATCGGAGAGGTCGGATGGGGACGGATGGAAAGGGTCTCGAAATTATTTTGTGATTTTCTTTAGACCTTCTCCTCTCTTTCTCTCTTTCTCTCTCGCGGCCTGGCACAGTTCACACTCACTCTTTCGCTCGCTCGATCGCTCGCTCTCTTCTCCACACTCACAGTTTCATCACGCGGTACATTTCCAGGATGGAACGCGCGCGTTGGAGTTTCCCCCCGCTCTCGAACTGGTAAAAGTAATAAAAATCCTTTGTTCCGCGCGTCATTCCGGTCGCACGCTCTTTGAAGACGACGTCGAAACGCTTCAACGCGCGGAGTTTCAAGGAGGGGATTTTCATTCGTTGAACGGCGATCTGGGACTCGATGGCGGTTACTTTCTCGTGACGCTCGTGCTGGGTGGCCAGAGAGTATCCCCCGGTAATTCCCTCGAGTCCGCGGCTGAGCGCGATGCCGAACGCGGTTGGATTGCGCGGAGCGACGGCGGGATTTTCCACCACCACCACATCCTCCTCTTCCGACTCCTTCTCCTCCGTGTCTTCCAGTTGACTTTCGGCCGAGGTCGGCGTGGTGGTGGTGGTGGTGGATGGAGTGGTGGGGGTGGGCGAAACGGATTTTTCTTCTTCCTCCATCGGTTCGGGCTGTGCCGTCGTTTCGGAGGTTTCCTCCTTTTCGGGGACGGCGGTTTCCTCCTTCGCGGTTTCCTCCTGAACGGATTCCTTCGCGGGTTCCTTCGCGGGTTCCTTCGCGGGTTCCATCACTGGCTTCATCCTCAAATGGGGGGGTTCTTGCACGGGCTTGACGGGCTCGAGGGGCACATCGATGTCGGCGAGGAACGCCGTTTCCCCTCGCGCGTCGAGCACGTCCATGTACATGCTCGCGTAATCCGAGAAGGAGCGATAGGGGGAGGGGGGGATCACGATGGAGTACGGGATGGGGAGGGAAACGATCGTGACGGCTTCGTGTCGACGGTGTTCCTCCATCAAGCCGCACACCAAACGACGTTCCTGAACGGTGTAATCGAACGCGTGCACGCGCATGTCCTCGCGAATCATGGAGAAGGGGTGCATTTCATCAATCGCGGATTGGCGCTCCTCCTCCTCGAAACGTTGAAGGTGTTTGAGCGTATCCTCCAATCTGGCGACGTGAGGGCCCATTCCCGGTGAGACTCGGCCGTTGTTTTTCCCGCGAATGGCGTGCAATTTACCTCGAATGGTGTCGATCTCCCTGAGTCGCGTCGCCGTCGCATCGACCAACGGTTTCATGTGTTCGACGTACATCGATGCGGCGACCTTGTTGAGACGCGCGACGCATCGGCGAAACCACGCGGCGTCCGCCGTTCGTTGGTGAACCGTTTCAACCGCACTCGTCGCAGTGGAAGATGCAGAGGAAGACGAGATGGAAGGGACGTCAACGATGGTGGCCATTTTGTTTTTGTTTTTGTTCTGGTCTCGGGCGTGGGTGGGTGGGCGGGACTCGATCGATCGATCTCGGATGAAAAAGTCGGCTCGGTTCTCGGAGTGGGCGAATGAGAGGGTCTCGATTTTTATTTGTGATTTTTTCCTCTCAGTCAGAAAAAAATCGAGGCGAGGGAAAATGGCCGCCTCCTCCTCCTCCTCTTCCACATCGACGTCGTCGTCATCATCATCATCGTCGTCGTCATCATTCGTCGCGAGGGACGACGCAGAGGTCAAGCGGTGTGAAGAAATCGTCCAGGCGTGGAGAAACGGGACGGTGCCATCGCGCTACGACGCAATCGCGCGACGCGCGGAGCCCACGGCGATCCACTACAACTACGAAGCCTCCTTCTTCGTGGCGGCCGATCTCCTGTGGCTGTTCGAGGCGCGGCACGAGATGCGACGATTGGAACGGGTGGGTGGGAGAAGGGGTGGGGTGAATCGCGCGTTGAATCGCCACCCTCTCTCGCGCGTCGACGATCTCGTCTTCAAACGATTCAAGTTCGGAGAGGAGTGGTCCCACGACATCCCCATCTTCTTCCTGGACATGCAAGCGCTCTTGGACGTGGTCGACATGATGTTGTGGAAAATCTTCGGGAACGTCGATTGCGAGGAGGATCGTCTGCACCCGCGATGGCTCACGGAGGTGAAACTCCTTTACTCGACGTGCCGCATTCGCGCCTTCGTTTTGGCATGGTACGTCCAGCGACCGACCTTCATCAACGAATTCGAGAGTTTGGGGGTCCAACTGGACGAGAACCGCGCGGTCGTCTCGATGAATTTCGTGTTTGACGTGCGATGCTACATGGACGAGTTGGCCCACGAGATGGTTTCGGAGGGAATCGTCATGCAATGTCTCCGAGACTCCTCCTCCTCCCCCGAGGACGATGACGACGAGGAGGAGGAGGAGGAGGGGGAGAAGGACGAGGAGAAGTTGATGTATCGCCACTCGACGTTGACGGAGGAGGAAATCGCGAAGTTGCGCGAGCTTCGTCGCATCGTTTATTCGCGATACGTCTCGCTTCTGGACTTGGACGCGCTTCTCGATCGGTACAAATCCTTCGCGAGTAAACGGGCGTGCACCCTCGCAGACACGCACGTTTACGCGCGCCGATTGAAGCGCGATCCCTACGACGCGCAACACAAACACGACGACGTCATGTTTCGGAAAAACGAGCTGATGTTGGAGAGGATGCACGCGAGCGAGGCGCTTCGCGAGTTTCTCATCAGACGCGCGGCGAGCGATTTCAAATTCCCGCCGCCGATGAAACCCTCTTCCGCCCCGATTAAGAAACGCGACGACGACGACGAGGACGAGGAGGAGGAAAAGGAAAAGATCGAGGAGGACGTTCCCGTTCGATTTCTTTGGTTTGACGATTTCTTATTTGAGTTGGCGCTCGCCGATGCCGCGAGGCTTCACACCGCCCCCGTCCCCGTCACGTGGAGACGCTCGCGACTCTTTAACGGTTTCGTATCGACCACACCTCCCCCCCTCGACGAAGAACATCTTCTTCCCATCATGTACTCCACCCTCTCGGAGTTGTTGGTTCAGCACAACCTCATGAGTTCGGAATGGAGTTGTTGGAGCGGCCACAACGACGATGCCGCGGCCGCCGCCGCCGTCGGGATGTGATCAGAACGTATCCAGGAAGAGACTCGTGAGACACGAGACCGTCTCCTCCTCGAGGGTGTCGGAACTGAAAACCGCCAACGTTTCCTTCTTCCCGTCGATTTGGGGCGAGTCCGTCTCGATTTGGACTTTGCGAAGCTTTCGCACCACCTCCTCCATTTCATCCTCCACCTCTTCTGCGTCGTATCGGAATTCCACCCAGACGGTTCGATAGCACACGCTCACGCGCTTGTTCACGACGAGCGCAAAGGCGATGAGGAGATTCAAGCGCGGGGAGGAACTCAACACGCGCGCGGATCCGAGTTGTTCGTCGAGCAGCACGATGAGATGGGAGGCGCGTTGAACGACGACGAGGTCGCGAAACACGGACTCGCGAGTCGACGGCGCAAAGTCCGCGAGCGTAGACGCGTGCAATTCCGCATCCAGACGCTCCAACAGCTCGAGCGCGTCCTTGAACTGCGTTTGAAACTCCGGCGTCTCCCACACGGGGGAGACACACGACTCGATGAGGCGTTCGCGCACGTTCGGTTGGAAGGTCGAGGCCACGTCGATCTTCGCAGCGACCGCCGGCGTAAACAACTGGACCGAGGCGTTGTGGACGAGCGAGGTGTAGACCTCACACGCCATGCGCGTCGCGATGGAGGAGGTGGTGCTCGAGGCGGGAAGAAGCAATCGCGGAGCTCCCTTCGCGGCGAACAAGTCGCACACGCGATGGAATTCGGCGTTTTCCAGAACGTCCCACGCACTCGGTTCGGGTCGGACGATTTCGGTCATGTCGATGCCAAAAAGAGAAAAAGAGAAAAAGAGTAAAAGAGTAAAAGAGAAAAGGGGCGTGCGTGATTGCGAGATTTGAATTGTGATGAGTCGGTGTTAATAAAACGAAAAAGAATGCACGCGCTCGTCTCGTCCGGGATGAACCTCGTGGTCCGTGCGGTCTCCCCACAAAACCTCCCCACGTTCATGAACGTCGACGGCTCGAATCGCACCGTCGCAAACGTCTCGCCCACCGCCTTCTTGATGGAGACGGCGTTCCCGAAAAAGCCCGAGGCCGACAGGATGAGTGAGAGTGTGGAACGCTCCGTGAAAAACGCATGGGAACGGTTGGAGTGTGCGAAGCGTCTCGACGCGAGTGAACGGTACGCGGAGGCGTTGGCGGCGTATGGGGTGGGAATCGACAACCTCACGGCGATTGTCTCGAGGGAGTGTTCGAATCTCGAGACGCGTCGCACGATTCTCGCGAGGCTCGACACGCACCGTAAACGGATGGAGTGGATAAAAACGCACCTCGCGTTGTGCGTCACCACGCGTCCGTTTCGTTACGACGTGATGAGCGATTTGGTGATGGAATGTGTTCGTTTCAAATCGAAATCCGGCGAGATGGCGACGGACGAGGTGGTGAACGCCGCGGCGAGCATTCGAGAATCGGGGAAAAATCCCGAGTTTCTTCACGTCGGTTCGTCGGTACGCTTCGTGGTTCTGTTTCGTCTCTCGTGGTGTTTGAAGAATCGGTACCAACGAAGCCTCCTCCTCGAGGTGTTGCGTTCCGTCACGAATCGCGGAATCGAGGTGGTGCTGATCGAGATCGACGGCGCCAACCTCGCGACTGGGGAATCGGCAGCCTCCTCCACGAGCATTCGACTCAAAACCGAGTTCTTCCCCACGATTCTCGTTCTCGTATCGGGGAAACGCGTGTTGGAGTTGCACAGTCTCTTTACCGAATCCGATCAGGACGTCTTACGCAGGCATTTGGGGTCGCTCTGATGAATTTTATGTTTTCAAAAAAGTGTAAAGATTATGAAAAGAAGCGAAGCGAGGAGCGCGGAAAGATCGAGGTATCGCGTGGATCCCGAAGCTTTCACCGCCGGCGGGCTCGCAAACACCCCAGTTGAGAGACACGCCAATCTCAACCCCGACCCGGACGATTTCGCACCGTAACACGTACACCCCGTCCCGTTGAAGTAGTACGACTCATCGCACTCCCGCACCATACAAACCCCCGAGACGTTCATCCCGTCCCCGCTTCGCACGCGACACGCCGGCCACTCTCCGTCCTCATCTTCTTCTTCCACCGGCGGCGACGAGGGAGTGACGCACGTCTTATCCCCGTTCCCCGCAAAGACTCGACCGCCCAAACACGCGTAGGGATGACACGCCATGCGATCCCATTCCCCCGTCTCCGCACAGAAATGAACCCCTATCCCGTTCTCGTAATCGCACTCCACCGCGAGTTCCGTATCGGTACACGTCCCGTTACACGGAATCTCTTCCAATCCACTTTGGGAGTAGATTGCGAGTGAGAATTCCTGGGAAGACGCTCCGATGTCGCTCACCGTGATTCGAATCGTCGAGTTTCTCGGGTTGGAAAATCGCACGATCTCGTGATTGTGAAGCGTATCGGTCCGAGTGTGCATGTTTCCGTACCATGTGGAATTCTCGAAGGCGTTGACGACGAGATCGAGATCGTTCACGAGATAACTTGCGGCCGAGTCGGAACCCATGAAGGGCGGATCGGTCCATGCGAGAACCACGACGAAATCGGAGAGTGTGCGCGAGGCGTAACACACGCGGTAGTTGTCGCCGGAGGGGACGACGAGATCGTCGAGTAAGACCCAATTCCGAAGCGGACCAGACCAGAACCCGGGTTTGGGGTGGAATACCCCGAACAATCCCGGGGAAGAGGCGCGAGAGGCGAGCGGATTCGTGTATAACGACCCCGTCACCGTCGGCCCGACTTGGGAAACCGTATTCGCCATCACCACCGCGCGAATCAAACTGGAACTCGGAACCGTATTGTTTCGCGCGGTCTCCATGAGTTGGTACAATCTCGCGATGGGAAGCGCGGGCGCGGCCATGCTCGTCCCGCTCGAGAAGCGCATGCGCATGTGCGGGGCGGTATCGGCGTCGATGACGGGATCCGCGCTCGCGGAGTAGACGTCCACCCCCGCGGTCCAGACGTTCGGCATGGTTCGCCCGTCAATCGTCGTGCCGTACGAGGTGAAACTCACCAAATCGTTCCATTGGTATTTCTCGGGTTTCTCGTCCACGTCGTAGTATCGATCGCGATGGCCCTCGGGGGAGATCATCGTCGCACCCACCACGAGACAATTCTTACAATTCGCGGGGGAGGTCAACATCGTCGGCCCTCCCGAGTTCCCCGCACTCACGACGTGCGTGAAGTGTCGATTCTCATGTGCGAACGCATCGAATTGGTATGAGAACGCATCGTACAACGGGGAATCCGAGCCCCACGAGTTCGTCGAGTAGACCGCCCCGTAATTCACGGCCGTCTCGAAGATCCCGATGAGATTGTCGGGAATCGATAAGGAGTTCGGGGAGGAGATGTCCCCCCCGGAATCCACCACGATGAGTTTCGCCCCCGGATTCATCCCACCCGTAAACGAGGAAACGGGAAACCCCACGTTGATTCCCGCGGTGTGAGATCCGTGTCCTCGATCGAAATCGCGACGAAACTCCGCGTTCGCCCCCGTCGCAATGTACATTTTGATTTTGGGATGATCCGAGACGCTCACACTTCCGGGGGGGAAGGCGTTTCCGTAATACGTGACGTACGTCACGGGATGGAGGTAATCGTAGAAGAAGGCGTGGTTCACATCCACCCCCGTATCGATCGAGACGCCCACGATTCCCGTCCCGTCCGGTAAATCAACCCCCGACTCGTTCAAATATTGTTCGTTGGCGATGCACCGAATGTTTCCTTGCGTCGCCGTGTTTTTGATCGTCACGTTGGTGGAATACGGGAGAGAGTGGAGAATGCACGTCGAGTTCACGTCGAGTCGCTTGGTTCCCCTTCGCACCGGTTGTTTCGACGAGGAGGAGAAGTGGAAGGGAGGGGTGGGATGCCGCAAACTGACGTTTGAGGCGGAGGCGATGAAACGATTACGACGAAAAACGAAGGCGTCCGTCTCGACGGCGCTCGTTCGTAAATAACAATCGGTGTTTCGAACGATTTGGTGGAAAGTGCGCTCGGCGGGTTTGAATTTCCTCGCGAATCGTTTTAATCGATCGAACTGAACCGTTTTCCGTTTCCGAGTCGCCGTTTCGCTTTTCGCGTCGCTTTTCGCGTCGCTTTTCGCTTCGCGCTTTCGAAGCTTTTTCCCACCGTTTCGATCGGGCGAGGCCGCGTCGTTTAATGCCTCGTCCGAGATCTCGACGCGCGAATACTCCCGAATCGTGTGAGCGTCGGCCTCGTCGGGGCGTTGCGTGTTCCACACGACGTATTCTCCCATCGGCAACTTCATTTGAACGATTCCGGATTTTCCCGGGGGGACGTACCGTCGCGGTCGCACCGCCCACAATCGCGCGTCGCATCGCGGCGGCGTCATCATCGTCGATAACCAACAGAGAAGGAGAAGAATGAAAGCGCGCATATCGTTCGTTTCTTTAAAAAGAAAAGTGTTTATTTTTGTATGGAGGGTGAGTCTCGGGATTCATATCCCTCACTCATTCGCTCAGCCACCACCACACAACTTCCCCAAAAACTCGAGACCGATTTCCACTCAAAAATCGACGAATGAATGAGGAGAAAATGCGAAAGGAACGGCTGCGAGCGTCGCTGAGAGGCCACTCGACCTTCAAGTACTCCGAGACGCGCGATACGAAAGGGGAGGTCGTTTCCATCCTCGAAAACTCGATGTTTCATGTCCCGATGACATCGGAGACGCGTCGCGCGGCCCTTAACGCGATTCGACGCGAAACGGAACTCGACGTCGAGATCCCCGAGGTCTTCTCGTTGAAGTCCTTCGACGCGATTCGGAACCCCGCGCACGCGTCGACGACGCCGTCGACGACCTCGAACTCGTCTTCTCCCGTTACCGCTTTCGCGACCGCGGCGAATCCGAAAGTGACGATTCAGTTCGTGCCGATGTGTCCGATTCGCGGCGTGTTTGACACGTGGCGGTGTCGCGTCGTTGCGGAGAAGAAGGGGGGTGGTACCGTATCGCCCTTCTCCCCCCCTTCCTCCTCTTCCACCTCTTCCTCGTCGGCGACCTCGACCATCGTGGTATCGACGCTCGGCTTTCCCTTCGTGTGTCGCTATTTCGAGTATCGCGTGTCGGGGGTGTTCGTTCGCGACTCGAGGATGAACTCGACCGTTTTTCGCGCGGACGTCGCGACGGGAATCGGGATGAAACGACTCGAGTGGAACGCCGAGATTCTCGGGGACATGATGCGCGCGTGTCTCCCCTCCTCCTCCTCCTCGTCTCCTACCAACTCCGCGACGGCGTTCTCGAGCGCGCCCGTCGCCGCCTCCGCGATTCACATGCAAAAATACCCGACCTTTGCCTCGTACCGTCCGGTGTACAACGCCTCGTTGAAGACGCACGCGGATGCCGAGACGGTGCGCGAGCTCGACGTTTGGGTGAACGCCTCCCATTTCCTGGAAAAGTACGTGGCGAGCGGGTTCTCCAACACGATCTTCCACGACGCCACCGTCCCCTTCATACGACACACAAACTACGAGAGGTTGGTGGCGCGACGATGGGACGTTCCGTTCGACGTGGACTATCTCGTGAGACGCGGGGAGATTTCCCAGGTCGCGCGCGATTTCCACGCGAAGATGCGCCGCGCGGGATCGATGAAGAAACCCGAGAGATTCACCCTCGACGAGATAAAGTTGGGGATCCAACAAAAGGTGTTTTCCCCGGAGTGCGTTCACGGGAAACACCACGTCGCACTCGCCGCAGAGATTTTCAAGTGTCTCGAGTTGATTCGCGCGGATATCTCGGCGGTCTCCACAACCACGCTCGGTCGTCGCGGCGCGATTTGGGAAGCGTACGATTGCAGCGGGGAAAAGGCGTGTACGACCCCCTCCGATCGCAAGGCATTCATTCGACGATGGGGACGAATTCACTTGAAAGAGGAGGGAAACCCCGAGTGGTATCGCGAGTACCATCGCGCCTCCTTCGATTGGTGGATGACGGCCCCGAGCGAATACATCGCGAACGGACTGATGCCGCGCGACGCGCCCAACTCGGTGGAAATCGCCGCCGCCAACAACAGCGGCTCGAGCGACCACGCCGACAAGAAACAGAAACCGCACCACCACCACCCGTACGTTCTCTTCTTCTTCGACGCGCACCTCGTGGCCGCGCACAAACTGTGGCAAGTCTTGAATACGACGATGCGACACTACGACAAGATCGAGTGCGTCGTCTTGGTGGGTTCCAATCGGTACCGTCGCGCCGCACACGAGATTTTGGGATATCGATTCTACTCCGCGCTGGACTACACGTTTGAGTCCAAACGCCTTCCGTTGTTTCCCCATATCGAGTCCGCTCACATATCGAAATGGTCGAAACTTCTCGACGAGGGGGAGGGGAAATCGACGACTACCTCACAAGACGAAGAAGACGAAAACGACGAATCCCACTTCATGGAGTACGATCCGAATCTCACGCGCGCCTCGCTCACCGCGACGAGACGCCGTCGAGCGGTGGTGTGTTTCCCGCTCTTCACCTCGACGAGGGACTTCATCACGGCGATCCGACGAATCGCGACGGAATCGATGCGCGTGGCCTTCATCAACCACAAACACGACGCGTACCATTCCCCCCCCACGACGATTCACCTCTTCAATCAAACGACCTTCATCCCGGATGAGGAATCGCCCGCCGATCCCGATATGAACGCGCGCGCCTTGGCGGGATTCGAGAACCGACTCAAACGTGCCGAGGCGAAACGAATCGGCGACGACGTTTATGAAGAGTCGATACGAAGACGAATGGGGGCCTCGTCGTTCGGCGAGGACGGCGACGACGATATGGAAAAGGAGGAGGAGGACGAAGAGGAGATGGAGAATATCGATCCCGAGTTCCATTACGGCATGAAAAGGGGGGTATACGCCCATCGCATCACGTGGAGGAATACGGGGGACTCTTCACCCCGCTGGTGTTATGAGAGGACGCGAGGGGTCGAGAAGTTGGCGATTGAGGACGTGTGCGATCCGGATCGGTTCGTGGGTCCGATTCCAAACGTCATCGTCCTGTGCGCGGACGCGATGACGAAGGACAACCACGTTCGGTTCGCGTACGAGGCGTGCGATACGGCGCTGATTCTCGTGGGAATCCCGCTGGACCGCGCGAAGAGAATCCTGCTTCATCGAGCAAAGTCCGACGCCGAATGAGCGAGCGTTACAAAACGAAGAGAGAGAGAGAGAGAGAGAGAGAGAGAGAGTGGGGTGGAAACGTGTGTGTAAACTGAAATTGAGCGTGAATAAGAAAACATGGGAAACGCGCCCACCGTCGTCGTCAAACCCGCCAACCGCACGGGGGGGATGATGAGACGAGCAAAGGTGCACGGAAGCGACGAGGACCGATTCTTCATCGAGTCGGATCGGAACGCTTCTTCCGCGCCCCAACCAAAATACGATCCGCGAGGGTTGGACGATTGGTTGTTTGCGACGCAACGCATCTTCTACACGGCGTTTCTCGGGTGTTTCCTGACGGTCGTCTCGATGATTTTCCTGTTTCCGAGCGGGGGGCAGTTGAACGCCGCCACGATGGTCTTCCTCTCCGTCTTCGTGCGACTCTACACCACCGACACGATCGACGGGGGGGAGGAACAAAAGTCGACCGAGCTCTACCTCCTCTCGTTTCTCATGATGATTGAGTCGCTCGTCCTCTCGTTTCTCAACACCAACTACAGTCTGACCTACATCCTCGCGATGTTGGCGAATTTGATTCTGATGTTTAACGGGATGCTGTATCTCGTCGCCGCGAAGGAGCGCGATCAGTACCAGCTCGCGCAACAAGACCGCATTCGAAAGCGGGAATCGAGAAAAATGCTTCGGCCGCCTCACCATTCCAAGCGACGGAACGAGTCGGAGTTCGGAGAAGAAGAAGAAGAGGACGACGAAGAGGAGGATGTGTTCGGGAAGGAGGAGGAAGAGGAAGATGAAGAGAACTCGCGGGGGATGGATTGGGGAAAGGTGTTTAAGAACTTCAGGACGGCCATCGAGCGGAATCGATACTACGACGTGGTGGCAATCTCGCTGATGATTGCGCTCGACCTGTTCGGCTTCAACATCGTCTGGTTTTATTGTTTCGCCTATAACGAGTTCGCCCTCGATCTCGAGCGGGAAGCGTCTCCTCCTCCTCCTCCCCCACCACCTCCCCCCGTCGAAGAGAGGGGGGGCGGTTTCATCAACAGCAGACGACGGAACGGCAGCAGTAGAAGAAGTGGACGCGGAAGTGAACACGGCAGTGAACACGGATGGGAAGACGTCTCGCGATTCATCCTCCGCGTGTTCTATTACGCGGGGTCGTTCACGTACATTTCGTTGTGCGTCATCTTCAACGGGATCAACGGAAACAACGACGCGTCCTTCTCCCACGTTTCGTGCTGGCTCCTCCTCTCCGCGCTCCTCGTCGCGACCTTTATCAAGAACGGCATGACGATGTGGCGAATCACAAAGGAAGCGAGGTGGTTTTCACCATAATTTTTTTTTAAACAAACAAACAAATCGATCACCATGTTTACCGATCGCGTCAAACACGAGAAAGCGGTTCGAAGCGGCTTGAAAACGCTCGCACGGGACTTGTACCACCACGGGAAAAAGGTAAAGAGACAGCGCATCCTCGAGAGACTCCAAGCCATTTACCGCGATTTGGAAAAGATGAGCATGTCGGTGGACGAGTTCGAGATGCACATCATCGGCATGGCCTTCAACTCGGGGCGGCTCAAGATGCCGAGACTCGGGAAACGATGGCAGAAGATGGCGGAGCTCTCCACCCAATCCCTCCCCACCAAGACCCCCCGCAAGAAGAAGAAGCGCACCTCGACCCCTCCTCCCGTCCCCTCCTCCACCTCATCATCCACATCAACGACCTGAGACCTGAGGGTTCTATTTACCTAAACTTACTTAACAATCGTCCTCGTCGTCGTCGTCGTCGTCGTCGTTTCGCCCGTTTAACATCGCCCGTCGTTTCGCTTGCGTCAACAGATACGCGTTGGTTTGGCGCTCCCCCTCCTCCTCCTCGTCGTCCTCCTCGTCGTCGTCGTCATCGGCGTCCACATTCTCCATGCGATTATGGCGACTGTGAATCACCGGCCGCTCGAGTCGAATACGCGCCATCTCCTCGACAATGCCGGGCGGGAGCGAGGGCTGTGAGGTGATGATCTCCTCCTTTCCGTCGCCCATCAGCATCTTGAAGAGATCGGGGGTCGTCGTCGCGCACTTGACGAGGGAATTGTGAACACTCATCGCGTGATTTTTGTGAGTTCCTCCCCCCGAGCGGTCCACTCGTTGAATGAGCTCCGTCAATTCGGGAGGAACGCTCAACGGTTCGACTTTCATGCGTTCTGGACGTTTGGCTCGCGCGATACGTCTCGAATCGTCGCGTGGAACGAGGCCGGAGGGCCCAGAGGGACGGGCGGATCTGGGGGGTCGAGAAGAGGAAGACGAAGAAGAAGTGGCGCTGGACTCCATCGAACGATTGATTGATCGGTTTGTTTTTGTGCGCGTAGTATATTTATTTATTTCTGAATTCTCACCCCCACTCTTCTCTCTCTCTCTCTGTCTTCAAAAACAATCGTTACGCCACCCTCCTTCATTTCACGCCGGTTGCTTGAAACGATCGAGCCTCGTACCGGGTGGGAGACACGTGTGATCGATCTTTGGGAGTTTCGCCTGAAATCCCTCAGATTCGTAACGCGTGTTGACGGCGGTCGATCCGTTGAACTCGCCGAACAACTCGTACAAACGAGGATCCTTCTGTTTCGCGTGAATCAGCGCGTTGACGTTCCCGCCCCACATGTGTTTCGCATCCGACACCTGATAACCGGTGTGAGACGAGGAGGAGGAGGAAGAGGAGGTCGCCGCCGAGGCCGTCGCAATCACCGGGGCGGAGACGGTCGTCGTGACGGTCTTCGCCTCGGGGGAAACGAGGTGAGTGAGAAGCGGTCCCGCGCCCGTCGTCGCCGGCGCGATGGGGGACGACTCCGACGCCGAGAGAATCGCCGCGAGCGACACGCGATTCGCCGATCCACCGGGACGAGTGGGAGTCGTCGTTGCGGATGTGGAAGAAGACGCCGTCGCGGTGGCCGCCGCCGAGCCGATTCGCGCCGTGCTGTTGAGAATGCTGTAATTGTCCTTCTCAAACTTGAGACGCTTGTTCTCCTCCACGAGCTCGGCCTCGTGCGCCATGATGTTCTTCGCCGCTTCGCGCTGACGCTTCAACGAGGCGACAGCGGTCGCGAATCCGTGCTCGAGCGTTTCGGTCGACACGCTCCCGGCCTTGGCCTCGTTCTCGTACTTATCGAGAATGGGGTTCGCGCGGTCGGCCTCCCCCGCCGAACTCAGAATCTCGCGCATGTGGTTGATGACCGTGAGACGCTCTTGGCGCTTCTCCTCCTCCACTCGCTCGAGCTCGCGCTGTTCCGCCTCCGCCTTTTCCTTCTTCATCGCCGCCAACTCGTTCGCCTGTTGCTGTAACGCCAGGATCTCCGCCTTGGTCATTTGAATCGTCTCGGAGTTGGGATCCGCCGGGGGCGGAACTCCCGCAGGGTTCACACCGGAGGTCGCGGAACTCGATGACGCCTTCGAAGGGTCCGCGCGTTGAAACGTGTGCGAGGCGGTCGTTTGATCCATTTTCTTTCGCTCGGTATGTGTTTTCCCCGCGGGTTGGGTGTTTTGAATTATCGACAGGAGGGAATTATTATATGATGGTGGTGATGTCGTCGTCGTAGTCGTCGCCGCCTTCGCGCTCCCCACCGCGATTTGAGACCGATCATACTCAACGTCCACCAATTGATCGTCGTGCGTCAAAAACGCACTCCCCACGATGTTTGAGTTGTGAATATCGCCCATCCCCACGACGGACACCTCGAAAAAGTCCAGTTGGTGTAATCCCAACTGATGGATGTCCTCGTAAAACTTCTTGTAACCGGCCACGCCCAAGGAGAATCCCTTGAAGGTCCCGTCGCGTATCGACTCCATCGTTTGCCACCCCTTCTCGCTCCCCAAACTCACCTCACCCTCGCACATCAGATTCCCCGTGTCCTTGTCCATCGACATGGCGATCCATTTACCCACGGACGGTTCACCCGTTTGCCAATCGTGTTCCACATACATCGGCAGATTCACGAAGAGCGGCTGGACGCTTTCCAACTCCTCCGGCTTCAGACGCCACGGGCGCTCGTCGGGACGGTTCTCCAACGCCTTTACTTTCGGGTGAAGACATCCAAACACGCGACCACTTTTAACGTCCTTTCTACGAGGAGGTCGAGATGGCGGCGGCGACATCGCGCTCGATTGTTTTGATTTAACGGGTTGAAGTGTCGTATCGAACACGGCTTATACGTTTTCTTATATTTTGGTCGCTCACTTCGCTCTCGCTCTCTCTCTCTCTCTCTCTCTCTCTCTCTCTCGCACATACGCACGCTTCACCCACCCACACTCATCATTCGCACGCGATTCCACAATTAATGAACGTTCTGGACAAACTCCACACGACGATACGGAATGTCGTGTCCCGCACGCGTGTTGCCGCATCCGGCATAGACGTTCGGGCCGTGGTGGCCTTGATTCACCGTAACGGCATCGAACTTGTCGATACCGTTCCACGAACGTTGGAACCCGCGCGAGCAAATCGTGTTGAGCTGGTTGAAATTGGGCTGGTGCATCGTCCCGCGTTCCACGGCCTCCACGGTCAAGCCCCACAACTTCGTATACGCCTTCGCATGGGGGTAATGTTCCGTTGCGGTGGGGATGCCTATCTGCTCGAACCACAACCCCGTAATGTCCAACTCCCGAACGGGGTTCCATTTGGACTTTTCGGGCGTGAGCTTGATGAGAACGGGGAGAAGCGACCCGCGGGACTTCGACAAGTCCGCGGGGCGATCCAATCGCCACTTCTGTTTCTGCCACCTTTGGAGTTCCTTCGGCGTGATCCACGTATGTCCGCACCCGCCGTAGTATCCCTCATAGAACACGTTGTTCGCAATGAAGATGTTTTTCGGGTTGTGAATGATGGCCTTGGAATAGTAGGTGTAATTCCCGAGAATGACCTTGATTTTCCCGTCCTGCATGAGCGTAAAGTCCGAATGGCCGTAGAAGGTGTTCCCGGTATCCGACCCGCCGCGCATCAGAATGATCGAGGCCATCATGTGCGTGTCCCACGGTCGGAAAAGCAAAATCGTGAACTCGTGATGATGTGTCAACACATATTCCCTCGTGAGGTTCTCGAACACCTTTGGATCACCGAAACCCGCGTTTTTAGCAGCTTGGTTCAAGTTCCCGGGGGCGGCTTCCTCAAAGATTCCAAGATTTTCGACGGCCTCCTCAAAGGTTATCGCAATCTCCTCGTTGAGATCCTCCGTGAAGATGTAAATCTTTCGCTTGTCGATGGCGAGCGTCGCGTCATAGCGATTCCCGGGCATGATGAAGTATTCCCCGCACTGGACGAACCGATCCATGATCGTGAGCGGCCCCTCGAGCGAGAGCTGATCGAAACTCGGGGCGTTGTAACACGGAAGGTTTCCCAACATCCCGTGGGCGGAGGGCGCCGCAAACAGACGATCCACGGCCTGTTGTCCCCCGTACATGAATTGCGTCATCTCCACCGGGACGGTGTTGAACCACGACACGATGCCCTGGCGGAAAATGTACATGTTGGGCTCGATCCCGGCGTTGCTCGCCATGGTCATCAGCTTCCCGTGGAGGATAATCATCCCCTTACCGTTATCGGCCTTTTGCACAATCCCGAACATCTCGCGATCCCACTCGACGCGCTTCTCGGGGGTCAACTTCAAAATCCCGTGTTGCCGTTGCCACTCAATCTGGTCTTGGTGAGCGCCCATGATGGCGACGAGCGCGTCGAATTGACACGTGGCAATCACGGAGTTCTTCACTTGGGTGATGACGCGAGCGTAATCGCGAATTCCCGCCGCGGTCGTCATGAAATCCTTCTCGAAGTAAATCATCCCACCGCGTCGAACGGTGTGCGCCTGGTGAGACTCGTGCGCGTGCTTCAACATTCGCGGAATACCCTCGTGCGGCACCTCATCGAGGAAATGGGTATCGAATCGATACTCGTCCCACGTCCACGAGAGCTCGTCGGACGCCTGGAACGGAAGCGCGACGGCATTGAGAAACCCCCCAGTCATAACGACTAATCCCTCGACCAAATCGGAAAGGTGTCCGTTGTGGCCCTCGTACGCCGCGGGCATGATGTCCTCGCGACGCCACGTATCGCGTCGGGCGGATTGCGTCGCATGGTTCACGGGCTCGCCAAAGTACGGGGAGTACTTGTTGAATCCGGTCGAGCCGCTCGGATTGGTGTACTGTGCGAGTCTGCCGTCCATGTGCGAAAACATCCCATCGTTGGTACCGAAGGTGGCGGCCGCTGCCATGGTGAGAATTTATTTAAAAACGGGGGTTACCGACGCGAATCGACGCGAACCAACGGGAACCGATGGCAACCGACACGAAATTCCTTTTTTTCATTTAGGGCGCGCTATTTATAAGTTATGTGTTCGGCTTTCCACATCCCCGACGCTCGCGCTCTCTCTCACCCTTTCTCACACGCACACTACTCACATCGCTCGCACAACTCGTCCTCTCAACAAATCAATCCATCATGGTTCAATTGGTAGAAGGAAACGAGATCGATACGTTTTGTGCGGTGTGCGCGGTCCTCATCGTCTTCGTGACGCTTCTGAGAGTATGCGACGCGTTTGCGGAGCGCCGTGCGAAACGTCGACGATTCGCCGTGTGATTTTCCAAACACATAAGATATGATGTTTCTTCGCGCCGCGCATCTCAAATATCGAAAGAAAACCGTTCCCGTCATGAAGAAGGGGCGTCCCGATGAGTTGAGTTTCCCCGTCACGACCGCGAGCGGGAGACGAATCGAGAACGCCTTCTTCGCGTGTTCCCCGCACGCGTTCAATCGAGACATTCACATCGTCGACAAGGATCCTCGAAAAAAATCTCGACGTCGACCGCGCGACGTCTTGACTTCCCCCGTCGAGGTCGTTCGCGCGATGGTCGCCCATCCCTCCTTCGAGTTACCGCCGTCGCCGTCCTCGAAGATTTACCTCTCGAATTGCGTGAAAGTCCGGTTGGGGGCAATCAACGATTTCGAATTCCGAGACTTGTACAAGGCCCTCCCCGCGAGTAAGGACAACGACGACGACGACGGGACTCGTCTCACGATTCTCGGCGTGTTCGCGGCGAACGCAAAGATAACGGGTGGACGAATCGGGGTGAACGTCTACATGGTGGATGAGGAGGAATCGTCGTCGCCGTCGACTCTACTGGGGGGGAGAAAGGATTTACACATTTTCCCCGATCCGAAACTTCATTGCGTCGTCTCGAACGGACGCGGAGGGTCGGACGTTCGAACGGCGTGTTATCTTTACGACTCCACCAAACCGCGTCTCGATCACGCGATTCAAGTCCTCACGCTCTCCCACCATTGCGACCCCCCGCCCCTCTTTACGGCGCACCCCGTGTTGTGGACCGTGCCTCTGCCCGTAACGAAGAGTTCCCTCGAGTTCGGAATCGTGGACGAGAAATGCACGATTCCCGCGGACGAGACGAGGGTCGGGAAGAGAACCGCGAGATCGCTCATCACGTTTCCGATGGGATATGCGTTTTTCGAGGCCAACACGTCGAAGCCCACCTCCGTTAAAACGACCTCCTCGAATCGTCTCCACAACGCGTTCGTCGAGTTCTTGTTACACCCCGATTCCGACGTGCTGAGACGCTTGCACGAGAAAGAGCCGTCCGCTTCTTCTTCTTCTTCTTCACCCGGTGTGGAGACGGTGGTGAAGAGTAAGGTCTCCAAAAACGAATATTACGTCGATACGGTGATTTTCGACCAAGCGCTCGAGTGTTTCAACGCATGGTTGCGATTGATTCGCTCGGATTTTCGACTGAATCCCCAAAATCTCCACATCTCGAGTCTCGACGTCCACGATCCCGAGGCGGTTCTCGATTTCGACGCCTACGTCGTCTACGCCCTCACCACCCCCTCATCGAGCTCCTCAACGAGTTCCTCAACGAGCTCCTCCATCACCAAACCGATTTGAAGACGCCGCATCCGCGTTCGGTTTCAATCGATGCACCCATATTCTCACGACGCTTCCGATGACGTTTAATGAAAAGACCTCGACCGCGTCGGAATCCACGTACAATCGAGGGGGGTAGACTTCCGTGGGCGATTGGGTAGTTGTGGAGGAGGAGGAAGTAGAGGATGCATTTACATTATCATTCTTCGAGTCGATCTCCATACAATTCCACGCGTTCGTCGTTACTCGCTTCCCCGCTCACGCAAAGCGATGTCGCTGGGGTCGCGCGTGCGCGCCGAGGCCGAGCGCGTGCGTCGCGAGCGCGAGGAGACGACGAAAACGGCGAATCTCTACAAGGAAATCGCGACCGCGAAATCGGAGCTCCAGCAAATAATGGACGAGATCGAGAGTTTGGTTGTGAGCGGGAAGAGTGGGACGTTTCTCAACCAAGAGCTCCGGATGTTGTTGAATCGCGCGCTGATGAAACGAAAGTTGCTCTCGACGCATCAACAGGCGCTGATGGCGAGCGAGAGCACGGCCACGATGCGCGCGACCGCCCAATCCATGAGCGACTCCATCAACATGATGCGCGAGGCGACGCGCGAGGCGAATCGCGCGGCCGCCTCCGCGAAACCCCAGGAGATCCTCAAACTCCAACACGACCTCATCCGCGCGATGGAATCGCTGAAGACGACGAGCGAATACGCGGAGAAGGCGAGCGCCTCGATGTTCTCCGAGGGGGAAAAGGTGAACGACGAGAAAGAGTTGGAAAACATCCTTGAGGAGATCCGCGATCGCGCGGCGCTTCGCCAGACCGAGGCCATGAGCACCGCGCCCTCCACGCGCCTCGGCGGCTCGGTCGATCACGCCTCCAACATCGCCTCGACCGTATCGTCAACCGCCGATCGACTCGCATGGTTACCCGCCGTTTCCTCCTCCTCCTCCTCCTCATCTTCCTCTTCTCCATCCTCATAGTCTTCCTCTTCTTCTTCTTCAAGGGGAGGAGGAGGTCTCTGTAAGAGCTCGTCGCATACGGCGCGCATCACGTCCTCGTAAATCGAGAGGGTGAAATCCGGACCGGGCCACGTGTAGCGATGACAATCCATCGCGTCCGCACAGTTGAATCGCGCGTGAACGCGGATCGCGTAGAAGAACCCGTCCCCGAACTCCCCGACGTACGGTAACGTCACGTGGAAATAAGTCTTGTTGCTGGTGTGAATCGCGCCCTTGTTCGGACACACCACGTTTCCGAGAATGTACTCCAATCGCGTCGTGACGTTTTCGGTGAGAAGGATCTTGACGGGACTC
The DNA here is from genome assembly GCA_964525935.1 of uncultured Opitutaceae bacterium. GTDB lineage: Bacteria > Verrucomicrobiota > Verrucomicrobiia > Opitutales > Opitutaceae > UBA2377. Next base: position 58,136 of record CAZGJZ010000012.1, read on the forward strand.
AGAATCGTGTAATCGCATTGCTTTATCCACGTCTCCACGACGTCGCACACCTCACGAAGAAACGAGTTCGTGTAGACGCCCACGCCCTCGTCGTTTCCCCCTGCGGTCCCTCCGGTCCCTCCGGTCGTGGTGGTGACCGACGACGATCTCTTCGAGCGCGGGGCCGTGACGGGGAAGATCGAGGGGAGTATCGCATCGTCAAACGTCCAATTCTGGAGAAACCCCGCCTCCATCGCGTCCCAATCGACCACGTCCCGTCTCACGACGCGCGTTCTCGGATCGAACGACCATTGCGGGGGCTTATCGACGTTTCCGTTTTTCTCGTCGTTCGCGGTGGAATAGGGGAGTCGAAGCGATTTTCGATTCCCCCCCGAGTACATCCCCACATCAATCAGACCGCTTTTCTCGGGGGGGAGGGCGGAGACGACGCAATGCTCGATGAAGGCGCGAAGGTGGTGGACGTTTTCGAAAAACGCGCGAAACACGATGTGCTGCGAGGACTTGGTGCTTCGTGACCCGTCGAAGCGAACGGGGTCGCCCACTTCCACGTTGTAACACTCCATGATTTTCGATCGCGTCAACGCCACGATCTCGTCGGCCGCATCCAAAAACGTCTCCAAACTCATCTCCTCCGTCGAGCGTTCCAAATCCATGTAGAGCTTGATGGGGGTATCGTCGAAGATGCGCTCGTGACACCGTCGCTCGAGGGGGGGAAGCGTCTTGTACCAACTCAAGAAGGCGTCGTAGGACCCCACGAGGAATTGGCGTTTACACGTTCCCGGACGCCACTCTTTGGAGAAGACCGGCATGTGTCGGAACCCCTTGGAAACGATGTACTCCTCCGCGGCCTTGTTGGTTTTGAATCGAACGAGTTCCTTCGCATCCATGTTTGTTTTTGTTTTGTTGAGTGAGATGACGCGCGTCTCTTATTTAATTTTTGTGTTTTTATTATCTCTTACAAAATGACGCACGCACACGCCGGCTCCTCCTCTTCATCCTCCATTTCATCTGCATGAATAACGTGGTCGCCGTTCGTGCCGTGTCTGCCGAAAGTCTCCATCGTCCACTGCATGATTTCCGACGTTTTCGGCACTCTAGGCCATGCCTTCAATCGATGTCTGAATACGGGATCGGGATATTTTTTCATTAACGCTCTGTGCTTTTCAGAATTGTCGTCGTTTATTAAGCCGTATTTCGTCACTTGCATGATGATGCTTATTGCCTGTCGAGTGTGAACGCCGTAGATGTAAATTCCACTGCCTGGATTGACTTCATGCGTCGTCTTCCGCTCCTCGTCACTGAGGAACAACAAACCGTGCTCAGACACCAATTTATTGGTCGGATTGTTCATCCATGCCATAGCCATACGGTAAGCGCGATTCACGTCTTGATTCTCGTCGTCCCCAACCCCAGCCATGCGTTTCGCATCCCGGCCGTAGATGTTGACCCCCGAGTCGTCCTCCATCTCACCCGTGGCGTCCTCCATCACCTCGTCGTCATCCCCATCCATTCCGGAACTTTCGTATCGAGGTGAGGATACCATGTCGCCGTAGCGTCGCTTGCTGCCGGAAGGCGGACCGGAAGGCGGACCGGAAGGCGGACCGAACGGGTAATTCATTTTCTTATTTTTATTTTTTTGGGGGTATCTCGACTCCCCCGATTTAAACACTCGCGTTACCCGACTTCGCTCCCATCACCACACTAACGCGCCTTCATGATATCGACTTCCGGCCTCTTTCCAATCGGCGCAAACTTCCTTGTCGAACGTAATCCCCGCGACCCTCGCGCTCACGACCGCGTCCTTGTAGTTCTCCTCGATCTTTTCCTCGTCCGGTTCATACATGATGTCGAAATTCGGCCACCACACACACGTCTCCTTCGTCTCCTTCTCATCCACGGCGAGGGGATGATCCCACGTCATCTTGTATTTCCCCGTATCGGCATAACGAGCGCGCTCGATGTCGATGCCGTGAAGCGCGGGGACTTGGAGGTTGATGTCGGTGAGAAGGTAGGCTAATCGCGGTCTCGCGTCCATCCCCTTTCGCTTCTCGAGCGTGATGGAGTTTAAGACGTGATGGTCCTTGAACGCGGTGGAAGTGTAGTAGAATTTCTTCCCAAGGTGCGGGTCGTCGACCATCTCGGTGTTCTCGGGTTCCTGCATGAGCTTCTCGAAGGCCTCCGGGTAGAAATCCTCTTTCGGAAGACCCACATACCATCGAACGCGATCGACGCCGTTGTCACTCTCCTCGTAATGACACACGATGGGAAGCGTGCGCTCGTACACCAAGAGAGGCACCCCGCTCTTCGCGCTCTCGATCACGATGCGAATGTAAACGTGAGTTCGGCGCTCCTCGTCCGTAATCGGGAAGTGGAGGTGATGGTGGGTGAAGAAGTCGCCGGAGTCGAGGCGGATGGCGTTCGCTCTCGGCGCGAGGCGCGCGCGTTTGGGCACCGTCGTCTCCTCCTCCTCCTCCTCCTCCACTTTGGTGTGTTCGGGTTTTTCGGTTTGCATGGTTTGGGTTTGTGGGGAGGGAGAGTGGTGGGATGGGTGGGAGTTGAAAAAAATTGTGATTTTATTTTTGGGTTTTGGATCGTACACAAACAAAAACAAAAAACAAAAATAAAACCCGCCACACGCCCCCAAACCAAAAATAGAAAAAAATGGTATTCAAATTCAAACTCTTCGTGGACGGCGCGTGTCCCGGGAATCCGGGACCGGGGGGTTCCGGCATCGTCATAATGGACGAGAACGATGACGAGGTATACTCCGAGGCTAAATTCGTGGGAGAGAGGACCACCAACAACGTCGCGGAGTATACCGCGATGGCGATCGGGTTGAAACGGTGTGCGGATCGAGAAATCGAGAATTTGGAGGTCAACACCGACTCAAAGTTGATGGTGGGGCAATTGGGGTATCTCCCCGGTCGGCCTCCCTTCAAGGTGAATGCCGTGAATCTCCAACCCCTTCACGCCGAGTGCAAAAAACAACTCAAACGATTCAAGAAAGTCCACGTTCAATGGATCCCGCGCGAACTGAACAAGAACGCCGATCGCATGGCAAATCTCGCCGTGAAACTCCGACGAGATACCGTCGTGGAGCCGGAGACTAAAAAGGTGGAGGAAGCGGAAGAGGAGGAGGGAACGAAGCGCGTGAAATTATCAACCGTCGAATGAATCAAACATCAATCAATCAAAAAAACATGAACGGTGATCTTCTCGCCGCATGGACCCTCTCCCCGAACGAATATCGTCTTTACACTCGACAAAAGCGATGGTTGCGGCGGGACGTCTTCGTCGCGGCCAATACCAAATGGAACGTCGTTACCACGATGTTCCAAACGCATCCGTGGTATCGCATACGCTCAAATGGCGGTAGAGGGGATGGTGGAGGGGGAGGAGGGGGAATGTGGACGAGTCTCGCGACGCACGCGTTACATCATTCGATGGTTCTCCCTCACATCGCGGCCGTCGCCTCGACGTGCGTCCTCGATACCGTTTCTCACCACGAGATCCTTCGCCCCTTCGTCGCGATTCGAACGGCGCTTGCGAATTGGGACGGGGTCTCACCCGGTATAGCCGCGGTATTGGTATGCGAGGTGAATCGCGCGCGGAAAGTGGTGGAACGCGTGAGACTCGCCTACAAGCGAACGCGAGACGAACGGTTCCGGTTCGTGCGAGAACGATTCCTCGCCTCCACCACCACCGTTCGCGGCCATCTGTTCGACGACACGTATTTCGAGACGATCGAGGACGTGGCGTTCGAGACGGGGAAAGGAACCCCCGAGTTCCTCGCCGCGATCGCACACGTACGAGGCCAATGGAAATGGGGGAATTTTGAATCGGTTCCGAGCGTTCGGTACGAATACGCCCTGGCGTTCCCCACGCTTCTGGATGCATCTTCCACCAAGCGGAAAGACGGGGGAGGTGGTGAAGGAGGAGATCACGTGATTCTGTTGAATTGGTTCACGCCCTCGCTCATGTGAGTGAACTTGATTGATTCTTAAGAGTATGTTTCACACCTCGCGTCGTGAATAAAAAATCGAATAAAATGGAGAGCACCTTGAAGTTGAATTGTAACTGGTTGAGGGATCAACAAGCAGCTGAGATCGTTGAAAACATCAACAAGAGTCTGAGACCCGTCGAGCTGACCATCGGTGCGCCAAACCACTTTCTCGTCGAAGACGAAGAGACGACGCGCGCGTTAATCACCATCCTCAACAACCCATCCACAAAAGAAAAGCTCAAGTCGTTGGTGGTGAAATACGTGCGGCCGTTGAATGATGCGTTCGAAAGTCTCGGTCTCGTCTTGAGGGACAACACAACGCTGGAAACGTTGGAATTGAAAGCATGCATGTATCGCAATGATCCGCCCGATTCTATGTTCGACGCGTTAGAAAGCAACACGACACTAAAAAAGCTGATTTTCGAAAGTTGCATGCTCTCACAACCGCAAATCGATAAACTCGGAACCATGTTGAGGAATCCAGAAACGAAATTGGAAACGCTCGTTTTGAACAATATCTTCCTCAACAACATGGACATTACATCCATCGCCGAAGCACTCGTCCATAACCAAACGTTAAAAACGTTTGGTTTTTATAGATCAATCGAAAACGGACTCAAAAAACTTGCTTCGGCGTTATCCGTGAATCAAACGTTACAAGTGCTTCATTTTTCTTTATACCGCGTACCAAACAGCAGTGCATTGGGTAATGACGTCATACGAAACGCGAAATGGGTGCATGAGATTAAGTTTGCCGAGAACTTATTTGAACCTGGAATGGCGGCATTCGGTTACGCGTTGGCGAATCACACGAGGTTGAAGACTCTGATAGTTGATGAAAGTCACTTTGTAAGCGCATCACCGTCGGACTTTAAACCGTTCATGGACGGCTTGCGAACGAGCAGGTCGCTGGAAGAGTTGCGTCTTCCGAATTGTTCCGCATCAAGTCCGGACTTTTTTCCGGCGCTCGCCAAGGCCGTGGGCTCGAATACCTCGTTAAAATCGCTGGTGCTCGACGGATGTCGCATCCACGATTTCAAGAGAATTGACATGAACGATTTCTTCGACGGGGTGCGATCCAACCGATCGTTGGTGAATCTGTCACTGAAGTACTGTTACCTCACACCCCTGATGGGACGACGCGGAGGATTCGCCGAGTTTTTGAGCAGCAACTCGGCGCTACGCCGACTTTGTTTGACCCAGAATGATATCGGGGAAGAATGCATCCACACTATCGCCTATGCGCTGAAAACGAACAAAACGACATTGAAATATTTGGACTTATCGAATTGTGACATCGATCCGAAGAACGGGGAAATCCTGGCGACGATGGTGCGCACGAACCGGACGTTGAAACGCCTGAATTTGGATGGGAACAACGATTTAAACAATGATACCGCCGTCGCGTTCGCGAACGCGTTAATGCATAACACCACGTTGGAAGACTTGCGTTTATCCAGTACGTCAATTAACGATGGGGGTGTCGTTCCGATCGCAAAGGTTCTCTTCGGCTCCAACCGAACGTTGAAACGATTGAGTTTATGGACATACGGAATCGGTGCGCCTGCGGATACGGAATTACGAGAGGCGATTCGCGCCAATACGACGTTGGACCAAATATTGCTTAATGGTGACGATTCCGAGTATGAAGACGAGTTCGCCCTTCGAAATATGAGATTGGCGGGCACGACGGCCGCGGCGGCGAGGCGACCGTACTTGTCGCAACGTCCCCTCGATCGGATTGCGCAATTCGCGCTTCCACCCCATAAATACGACGAATGGCATCGTCGGAAAGACGAAGAGGAAGAAGAGGAAACGAACGTAGGGGGGTGTTTGATTTTTTAGAGGTATGATATTTGGGCGTCGAAAATAATCACAAATAAAACAATAATGAGCACCCCTCCCCTCGTTTTGTCATGTTTGGAATTGGACGAGGCACACGTGGCGGAAATCGTCCGAAAAATCAACGCGAGCGCGAGACCCGTCGAGTTGAGCTTCAGCTTCCATCCACTGTACGATGAACGACAATCAGACGCAGCGAACGAGGCGATCATTGCCATCATGAGTAACGCATCGACTAAAGCAAAGGTCGTCAAGTTGGATGCGAATGGGCATCTGCATTATTTTTCACATCCGGCAGCCCAAGCGTTGGCCGACTTCGTGCGAGGCAGCACAGTATTGAAAACGCTGGTTCTGAACAATTGCATGTTCGGCCAGTGGTCCGACGACGTTTTTAACGCCTTGGAAACCAACACCTCGTTGACGGACTTGACTCTGCAATACATGCTACTTGACTCCAAAAGCTTAAACAGCCTCGCACGCACGTTGCTCCGTCCCGATACGGCAATAACGACTCTCACACTAAGCTTGAATCCCGGTTCTTCGATCGACACTTCAAGACTCACGTATGCGATGGCGACGAACACGACGTTGAAACATTTCAAGTTCTACAACTACAATAACATGAGCAACTCGGATTATTATATTGCATTCATCGGCGAGGTGTTACGATTGAATCCGACGACGATGGAATCGTTGGAACTGTACGTGAGTCTTGAACTTAGCCCGAATGAGCCGTCGTATCGGCATATGGCCGTTTATAACCTGCTCGAGGCAATAAAGTCACACAAAAAATTACACACACTCGTTTTAAACGCGTCACTCAATAGAGCCGAATGGCTTTATGAGCTGGGCGATGTGTTGAGCGGAACCAAAACGTTGAGGAAATTTAAACTGTGGAGCGGTGATCTGCGTGCATATAACGTCGCCGCGCTCATTGACGGTTTGAAAAGGAACTCCACACTTGAAGAGTTGAACTTGTCCAGCATTGACTTCCCTCCACACTTCTACACATCGTTCGCGAGCGAGGTGTTGAACAAAGCGAACCCGACGCTGAAAACCTTGGTTTTTAGCCAGTGTCGAACCATGGACAAGGAGGGCACGTCCGCGATCTTCACCGCGTTGGCGAACGATACGAATCCGTTGGAGACTCTCGCGTTGCGAGACGATCGCCGCATGTACACGTGGTGCGTTCCGGCCATCGAAAACCTCTTGAGACGCAACAAACACTTGGTGGAAATGGATTTATCGAGAAACGCGTATCCCCAAAATCTCTACGACCCATCGATCACCGACGACGAGATCGAGGCGGGCATGACGAATGCGTTCGCGTTGGGGACCAACACGACGTTGAGACGTCTGTATTTAGAACAGTGTTGGATGCCGCCCAGAATCGGGTTCGCATTCGGGGAAATGTTGAAATACAACAAGGCATTGCAAAAATTGAGCTTGACGGGAAGCTGTTTCAGCTCCGGGGTATTCGGCGCTTTCGCCGATGCGTTGGTGCAAAATACAACGTTGAAAGAGTTGGGCCTCGACATGACAACTTACGATAATGAAGGAAGGGGGATCCCGGCGCTCGCGTACGTCCTCAAACACAACAACCGAACGTTGAAAGGATTGGATTTTGGCCGAACGCCCCTTCAGTCCAACGAGAGAAGTGCGCTGATCGACGTGTTTTCCGAGAACGATGTATTGGAGAAAATAACGATACACACGGGACACCAGGCCGAACTAGACGACGCCGTTACTCATCGAAACATGAGATTGGCGCGCGATGCGGCATTCACTCTCGATCTTCCACCCATGCCGGATAATGTGAGGCGTACGATGATGGAATTCGCATTTGAGTCACCCGCCACATTCGAGCGAATACAACGAGATACGAAACATAAACGAGAAAAGAATGAGTTGGCAAGGGCAATGGGAGAAAGGGGGGATAACAATGTCGATGACGATGCGAGGGTGTGTTCGATTTTTTAGAGGTATGATCTTTGAGCGTCGAAAATAATCACAAATAAAACAAAAAATGACCACACCACACGTTTTGTCGTACGAAGCGATCGATGCGGCAATCGCAGACGAAATCGTCGCGAAAATCGCCGCGAGCTCGAGTCCCGTTGAGTTGAGCTTGAAGTTACCCGAACATGTAGAATTCACAAATGCGAATCGTGCGTTGCGAACCATCATCACCAATCCGGACACGATACGAAAACTCGAATCGTTAACCGTGCATCGCATTCCGTTCTTCTATGTTACATCGATGGCATGTGCCGATATGTTGCGCGACAACAAAACGTTGAGAAAATTGGAACTTCGCAGTTGTCTCAATGGCGAATTTGAAGAGCGTCCACTTTTCGAGGCCTTGGAAAGCAACACGACATTGACGAAACTGGATATGAGCATACGCATCGCGGTAGACAACATCAACCCGCTTCGATACATCGTCTCAATGTTGAGTCATCCAGATTCGTCGTTGACGACGCTCGAGCTGAGCTTCAATTCGAATCACCCGACCGACATATCGAACATCATGACGGCGTTGGCGACGAATCGAACGTTGAAAACGTTCAAGTGCCACCCGAGCTTCATTACTTACAATACAATTTCAAGACTCGCCGCAGCTTTGAAATCGAACCCGACATCGTTGGAATCGTTGGATTTATCCATGGATTTAAGCGGCACTCGAGACGAACGAGAAAAGGCCGGTCGAGCGATGTCCGAGGCAATAAAATCGCATAAGAAGTTACACACACTCATCCTACGCAGTGGAAGTGATGCTAATGATTGGATTGGGTTAACTCTCGGTGATGCGTTGAAAGGAAACGACTCCTTGAGAACTTTGGAATTATGGAGTGTCTATGTGGTAGGCAACAATGGTAAAGCGCTCATTGACGGTTTGAAGGAGAACTCGACACTCGAAGTTTTGAAAATGCACTATAACTCCGGATCATCATCACGTTTCTACGTATCGTTTGCGGAAAACGTGTTGAGGAAAGTGAATCCGACCTTGAAAACCTTGAAATTCGATTACAACCATGCTCTCGGAGATACGGGCGCGATTGCGATTTTCGAGGCGTTGGCGAATGAAAACAATCCTCTGGTTCATCTTTCACTTCGAGAATGCGGAATCAATGCAGCAAGTCTTCCAGCGCTCAGAACCGTGTTGAGAAACAACAAAAGATTGGTGAGATTGAATTTATCAGGAAATTGCCTCGAGAGATCTCAGAAAACCAATGTGGTTTCACCAGAAAATACGAAGATGGTGATTCATTCGATCCCGGATGCGTTGAGAACCAACACGACGTTAAAGTATCTGGATTTAGAATGGTGCATGTTCTCGCCTGAAATCGGGACGGCCTTCGCGGAAATGTTGAAAGTGAACACCTCGTTGAAACGGTTGAACATGAATGGGAGCCCATTCGACAACGCATCAATTACCGAGTTGGCCGATGCATTATCCGTCAATCAAACACTGGATGAGATATATTTGTACTTGTACAACTCCAGAGAAAACGACAGAAATTTCAACGACGATGGACTCGTTCATCTTGCGAAGGTGCTCGAAACTCGAAACCGAACGTTGAAACGTTTGAGGTTGGGTCGCACTCACTTTGGAATCAGTCCAAGGGGACAAGATGCGCTGCGTAAAGCGATTGTCACCAACGGTGCATTGGAAATCGTCACTTTCAACGATTATACCCCCGAGTACTTGAAAACCGCATTCGAGATACAAAAGTTACGATTGGCGCAACGTTCGGCGCTCGCACGAGATCTACCTCAGGTGCCGGACAACGCGAAGAAATTGATTGGGCGGTATACGCTCAATCGGACAACATACAACGAAATACAACGCCAAGTGCAACGAAATCGAGATTCGGCAATGTTGAAAAGATCGATGGGCATGCCGATAAACGATGAAGAGGATGAGGAGGATGTTAGAGTGTGTTCGATTTTTTAATAACTCTTTATGTTTACGACCCTAGGCATTCGACATCATCTCTTCTTGGTTTTGGGAAGCTCGGGTTCGCTCGACGACGACGACGCCGATTCCGAATCATCTTCCTCTTCCACCCTCGTCGTCGTCCGTCCCCCCTTCTTTCGATGCCGTTCCAATCGTTCCATATACGCCGCGCCGGTGTGGAGGAACAGCAACAGATGGTGTTTCTTGATTTTGCGTTGGTTCGCGCGAACCGTGCGAACCGCGCGGTGGTTCATGCCGAGACAAAACGACATGATGAAGGCCACGAGTCGGATGACGACTTTCGCGACGGCCCACACGAAGCCGTAGTAGGAGGTGAAGATGACGTAGAACACCAGGAACCACAACAGGAACCAGATGAAGGCGCCGAGGTGGGCGACCGCGCACAGCACCTCGGTTCGCTCGAGCGATCCGTCGAAGAGTTTCACCCAGAACTCGGGGATTTTCGGGATCCATCCCCACAGCATCTGCCACGCCGCGTTGAAGGTGTTGTTGAAGAACAGACGGAAAATCCCCCCGAGAAACGTGCGAATCACTTGGACGGCGTTGAAGAGCCGATCGTGTTCCGCGACCGGGACGTATTGGATCCAATCGAAATTCCAGATGAACTCCCCCGTCTTGTAATTGGGACACGTACACTCCCCGAGGGTGAGCGCGCTCCCGCACACGTCGCGAACGTAGGATTTCACGTCGAACTTCACGGAGTGGAACCGCCACTTTATCGGGCGAATCATCGGGGGACAATACTTCGTTCGCTCCCCGTTGAGGATGGTCTCCTTGAGATTCTTCGCGGAGCTGAAAGGATCGTTCACCATGGAGGTGTAGGAGGCGAAGGGGGAATTGGTATCTGAGCGATCGATCTGGTTCCAACATTGCGATATGGAGCCGAAAATGGACGAGGGCGTGGCTTGTTGGAGATAACACCGAGAGTGGTAGGCGCTCGCGGAGTAGTAGGCGAGCCATTGTCCGCCGGTGGATTCGGGTGCGGGGATCTCGGGACACGCGCATTGGCCGACGGGCTCACACTGTTTGAAATCGGGACACACCACGAAACCGACGGGACACGCGTTCAAGACCCCCGATTTAAGCGGGACGAACACGAGATTCGGGACGTGTCGCACGGTCTCGGATTGAACCACCAACCGACGTTGAAGTCTTCGAAGTCGCCGGTGGCGCTCCTCCTCGTCCCCGGCACGTTTCATCACGGCCTCGGTGTGGAGTTCCTCACCTCCGTGCAATCCCCCGTGGAGCGTATTCAACATCTCGCGATGTTTCGCCTCGAGATTGAAGGTTTCGGACTTGACCTCCTTCGTGATGCGCTCCTCCTCGAGCGAGGTGTAAGCGTGTCCGCGAACGAGGGAGTGGGTGAGCGCAGAGTAGGCCTTCATGACGTGGACGGAAGAGCGTAATCGCGCGAGGCGGCGAGAGGGATCGAAAACCCCGAAGAGGGGCTCGGCCATGCGATTCGCCTCCTTGGTGACTTTGCGTTTGTGCCCCGTCTCACGATCCATGGATTCGGCAGCCGCGAGACCGCGACGGAACGCGGAGTTGTCGCGGAACTTCACTCCTCCTCCACCTCCTCCGTTACTACTCTTGGATTTGGATTTGGTCGTCGTCGAGGTGAAAGGTGGTCGCATCGCGGCGTCCTCATCCAAGTACCGTTTACCCATCGTCAAGGCGGCGGTTTGAAGATGACAAAGCGTATTGAAATAGTCGTGTTGGGGCGAAGTCGCGAGCTCGACGCGGGAACAATCGAAATGTCCTTCATCGGCGTGTCGCGAAAGCTCGATCCGCGCGACCGGTTCAAACTTCTCGCGTCCCAATCGTCTCTTTCGTCTCGCCTCGGGATCGTCGTCGGAATTCTCGACGACCACGCCCTCCCGCGAACCGTATACGGGATTATTCGCCGACGAAGTGGTCATCACGATCTTTGCACTCGTTTTGAAAACGTTCCCGACGTATTCCGAGAATCGAAACGAGGCGAGATCGCGTCGATGCGATGTGGTCGTAGCGTCGTCGTTGAGTTGTTGCGTCGCTCTCGCGACTCGTAATCTTCTCGCCCCATCACTCCCACACGGGGTATGGGTGGTGGTCCATACGGTTCCGTGAGTCTCTTCCGAATCGGGACACGCGTGAGCGAGCGTCCCGTTCACGCATATGTCGTAACACCCGAAATGGGAGAAGAGTAACCAATTCTGGGCGTTTCCCGTGGGGGTGAATGACCGATGGGTTAAAGGACACCCGCGTTGAGGATCGCTCGTGACGGTTCGCGTGGGTTTCGTCTCATCCAGCGATTCATACCACACCTCGCGATTTCGTTCGATTCGATTCTCACACGAGATGAGTCGCCGGCCGTTGTTTCCGCCCCCACCACCACCGTTAATGAGTCCCGTCGTGATTTGTTCACACCCGACCCATCCCGGAAAAAGAAGATAACAATTCGCACAATCCTCGTCGGTCGCGGTGGAGGGACGACGATCGCATTGGAAACTTCCGTGTGGGATTTTCCCCACCCCGATGAGCGACAGAAACGGAATGAAGAGAAGGTTCAGGGCATCCACGAAGATGTCGGCGACCAATTGAACGAACTGTTTAAAGAAACACCCCGAGAACTCGAGCGCACAAAACGGAGCGGAGACCAACGAGAGGATGAACCCCAGCACTTCCGGGAAGGAGGCGAGCAACTCACACAGAATGTTCAATCGCAACAACGTGTAGGTGAGATAAAACTCGACCAGAGCCGCGAAAATCGTCATGACCGCTCCGACTCCGCGGAAAAATACCGTGACGATCGGATACTCCGCGACGCCCCCGTCGATTTCGTATCGTTCATAAATGGAGGCGTTCGAGGCCGTTCGAACCGAAATCAAACGTCTTCCTCCGCCTCCCCCGTTAACTGCGTCGTAGGTCGATCCCACGTTGGGGGTGGAAGGGTAGACGAAGGTTCGCTCTCCAATCATGATTCCGGAGGTGATGATGGGCGCCGCGAGACGACTCAGGATTTTCAAAACGTCCCATGCGAAGTGAACCCCCGTGTTGTAACCGGGTAAAATCATCGAGTTGGAGACCTCGATCCCGATGTTTCCGAAAACCGCCAGGACGTTCATGAAGGTCCGCGAGATGTTCCACCCGATATCGACGCCGTTGATGAAGGCCTCGACGTTCGTCTCGATTCCCATCGCGAGCCATGCCAAGATGATGAGCACCACAAAGACGAGGAACCAGGCGACGACGTTCCAAAACAACAACCACGTTCCGTTCAGGAAATAGATGATGAGACTGAGAAGTTGAAGGAGAACGGACTTCAAGGCGTCCGAGGCGTCTTTTATCCTCATCGATTTCCGAGTGTTTTCATAGGCGAACTCGTCCCCGTCGGTCGCATCGAGAATTCGATCGAGCTGCGCCTCGAGTCTCGCGGCCTCGGCCTTTACGTTTTCCATGACGGGTTTCCCGACGGTCGTATAGAGGAAAAACACGATGACGGAGATGAGGCCGAGCGCGGTCATCGCAATCGTCCACGCCGGTCCGGCGGCCATGACGATGATTCCGGTATTGGAAAGGGGTTGGCCCCCAAACCACGCGGGGTTTCTGCCGTAGTTCACGCCGTTCAACGCTCCGCGAGCCGCCGCGGCGCCTCCGCCGTTACCGTTGGACAACAAATTTCCCATTGCCTTTTATCGTAATCGACGCGCGGAGTGGAGGATTATAATGAGTCTAACTTTGATCGTTTCGTGGGAAGGCGTTGTCGTTCATTGTGAGATTGTTTCCACCGCTTCATGGGTGGACGACACCTCGTGGGTAGACACCTCGACGTAGTCGTTATCGAGACTGAGCGGCGACATCGGTACCGACTGTAACGATGGAAGCGGTGGTGATGAAGGGGGAAGCGGGAGGGGGGAGGCGAGACGGTACACGCGACACGCAATCGGGGTGAGAAGGTACGCGATGATCGCTTGGGATACCTCTCCTAATACCAAAAAGGACCCCAGGATGATTGCGACGTAGGTGGCGTAGAACGAGACGACTAGTAAACTGAACAAGAACAATAAACACGTCTCGACGAATTCTATCGGCATGAAACTCATATTATTTTTATTTGTGAAAGTGTGACCGTCAATCAATAGCCAAAGAACCTCCGCATGTGTGTCTGCAGACGACCGTTACGATCTTGAAGCGCGTCGTAATTGTTACGCATGCCGTGGGTCCTTCTCACGGCCAACTCCAAATGCCGCGCTTCCATCGCTTGGGTAACCAACTTTTTCGGCACTCCATTCACTTCCATCACATCTCGCACGACTTCGCGATCGTCCATGAAGAAACGATCGGGTATCGCCTTCTCGGCGACGGCCTCGGCGATCACGCGCAACCCCACCTTGGTCATGTTTGTGCGCGCAACCTCCAATATCGTGAGAGACGCACTCGCCAAAATCGTCGCTGCGATGTGTGTCGCACATTCATTGTTAAGCGGGTTTCCATTCATGTTCAGCGTCTTCATCGACCGGCTTTTCGCAACCCCGTTCAACAGGTATACGGCGTCTTCTGAAGACATCTGGCACCCCGATACGTCCAAATCTTCAAACGTCGCGTTTTTCTCGATCGCGCGCGCAAGCTCCACGGTCTCGTGATACCAAAAGGAACTGTTGGAGATGTCCAAACTCTTGAAGGTTTTACACTCCCCGATCCCGCGGAAAATTGCGTTATGACCAGGGTACCCGCCCATGTTACCGTGCAAGTCCAACTCGACCAATGACGTACTCCGCCCGATGGCGTCACCTAGCGGAATCATGTGCTCCGTCGTAAGATTACACCTCACGAGGCTCAGCATTTGTAATTTTGCACATCGCGAGACGACGTCGGCGAGAAACGGAGGATCCCCCTCACGAACGTGCCAGCTCTCAATCGCGTTCATGCCCAAGTTCAAATTGACCATCGTCCCAGACGCCGCAACCGCCACGAGAATGGCCTCCATACCGGTTGCACCAATCATGTTATGGTATAAGTTCAACACAGTGAGGGAAGAATGCCGTACGCCTTGGGCGAGAGCGATTGCCCCGGCATTGTCCAATTGCACGTTGTTCATGCGCAGCACACTGAGCCGTCCGTTGCTTCTGCGAATAGCGTTCGCAATCGCGGCGGCCCCGGCCGCTTCAATCTTTATGTCGCAAAGTTGAACGATTTGCAGAGACGGACATTGTTCGATGCATCGCGCGATGCCCTCCGCACCCTCGCCCACCCCGAGGCTTCTTATAAGTTCTAACTCGTGCATCAAGCGAATGGGTTTACCGGCCGCAATCGCCAACTTCACAACCGTTCGACTTCGCGAAACTCCATCGAGGATCTTGTCGAATCCGTACGGTGAGAGGGAGATGGGGAAAAGTTGAACCTCGTGCACTACACTGGTGGCAATCTCATGCGCAATGTCGTCGGCGTCGATATCGAATATCTGGCCGCGATACGTGAGCACGCTCGGAACTTCTCCGTTCATTTTATTTGTGTTGTGGTTGCGCGTTTCGTGTGATTGATATTTTATGTTGTGAAAAATCATCAGTCTACCTCGACCGCCTCTTCGTATCCCCTCCTTTCCTTCTCCTCCTTTTCCTCCACTTCCGAATCGGATTCCCCCTCGCTCTCGTCGTTATTCGCGCGTTCGGAAATCGCGAGAACGGGGGGTCGAACCGATACGTTTTTCCCCTGGTTTCGCATGACGCGCTCGAATCGCTGGGCGCGTGAAAAGTAGCGTCTGACTCTCCCGAAAATCCACTTGGCGAGCCACGACGCAAAGATGGAGACGAGCGTGACGTAGGGCGCCAAGCTCTTCGCATCCCCCATCACCGTGTTGTAGAGCTCCAAACACGAGTAGCCCGCACACATCCGCGCGTTCGAGACGACGTACCGAATGAAGAAGGCGGATTTACCGTCCTTCAAGTATTTGAGGGCCTCCAAACACTGGTAGGGGGTTTGGTACACGCGGTTCGGGACGGTCGCGCATGCGTTCAGATCCACCGCGAAGCTCCGCATGCGACTGACGGCCTCGATCGAGAGCACAAACACCTCGCACGCGAGAAACACCACCAGCGAGATCCAAAACGTCCGATTCCACGGCACTTTATCGACGACGGATTTCACGATTCGTTTCACTTTCATTTTTGTTATCGTCTCTTATTTAAATGTCTTCTCCTCTCTCCCCATCATACGTTTGGTCGCTCGCTCGCTCTCACTCACTCTGCACGCTCCTTCATCACCACGAGTTTCCGAGGAGGCGCAGACGTTTCGGGCGACGGTTCCATCCTCGCCTTCTTCTTCTTCTTTTTCTTCTTCTCATTCACGATCGCCTCCTCTTCCTCTTCCGTGACGTCGGGCCTCACCTCGTCCGCGTTCGTTCCACCCGTCGCTCCGGACGACGAGGAAGAAGAGGAAGAGGAGGAAGCGCCGGGCATCGCAAACGGATTCTGGCCGTCCTCGGAATTGGCAAACTTCAACATGAAGTTGGTCGCCAATCCGAACGCCGCGCGACGACGATTGATGGCGTCCATGTGGGCGATTGCGGTGGTTCTCCATGCCGTCCCGTTCGCGACCGTCGCGTGCTCGCGACTGAGTCCCGAGGGTAACTGCACGGGAGCCCAAACCCTCCCATCGTCCAACCACGTCATGATTGGTTTGTCCACCAGTAGCGTCCCGTCCTCAAACGTCGACGACAGGATTTTCAAGTACCCGGGTTTCTCCTTTCTCGCCGAGGAAATCGTGGTATCGTCTTTAATTCGATTCGGATCATCTTGGTAATACACGAGCGATTCCAAGAGCGGTTCCATGTAGTAGCCGCTCAGCATCTCGCACATGTATTGCGTCACGACGGGGTGTTTTTGTAAGAGGAACTCTTTCGAATCGGGACCCGAGCCTCCGATCGTTCGGTCCTTCAACAGAACCCATACCTTCACGTCCTCCCCGTGACTGTTCGCCCGGTTGTGCGGGACGGTGTAGGCGTCGTTCTTCAAGTCGCCCATCACGCTCGCACCGGCCGTCCCCTCCGGCGCAAAGACCACCCCGTAATTGACCTGGGGATCCAATATGGGCGCGGTAGCGTGCTTCTGTGCGCTGAAATCCGCGTATATCGCGAAAAAGCTCGTGCGCGTTCTTTTCGTCGTGTCGTCGGGAAGGCCGCCGGTCGGATCCTTTCGCTTCTTGTCGTCGCACACGACCTTCCCGTGTTCCGTGCGAAGATACTCGACACAAAGCCAATAGAGCATCGCGACGTCGTCGTCCGCCGCTTTCTCATCGTTCGCCACGCGTGCGTTGTGTAACTTCATCTTCACGGCGTTCTCCTCGACGTTTTCGTCGTACGTCTTCATCGCGTCGAAAAAAAGGGTGATGAACTCATTAAAGGTTCGAATCCCTTTCACCCCGTCGTATTCAGGTCGACTTCCCAACGCTTGAACCGATCGCATGACGACCATCAAATCCTTCACATCCGCGGGATTATCGAGATTGAGTTCGCGTCGATTGTTCCAAAACGTCGCGACCGCCTCGGCGTATTTTCGAAACGAGGTCGGGTCGCCGCGGATCGATGCGGTACCGGTGTTGAGAAAGCTCGCGGTGTACGACGTCCGAATCTTGTTGTAGGCGTCGTTGACGACCTTGGTATTCACGGCGATGAGGTCGTCCGGGAACGCGGAGTGTTTCGGGATGCGGGCGCGGCGGTGTTTCACACACCGCGTGTAGAAATCCGCGAGACCGACTCGCATGTCCCACTCATCGGGGGAGGTTAACAATTGCACCTTTTCGAGGGGGATTTTCAAAACCACCGGCCAATCCTTGCACGTTTGAGTCACCATGTACATCTCGCGCTCGAAATCCGGTTGGAATCGGTTGTTGGCGGGAACCACGATGCGACTCGAGGTGATGCGTTCCAAGTAGGCGTCGGACGCACGCTGGTAGAGTCGCACGTATCCCGCCACGAGCGATTCGTTCGGCTCGAGGTTCTTCTTGACCCAATAGTACGCATCGCGTTGTTCGCGCGTGAACGGTCCGGTCTCGTCATCGTCGATCTCCGCTTCACTCGCCTCGAATATCGAGGAGATTTTCTCATGGCGTTCGTGGCGCACGGTCTTGAACGCCCCATAAAACTGTTTCTCGTCGTACCCCTCCGCCAAAATCGTACGCATTCCCACTTGGGTAGACCCCGAACGGCGCTCGACGAGAATGGTGGGCGTCTCCGTCGTCTCGCCGTTGATCGTGTCGCCCATCGGATGATGAAGCAGTCCCATTGTTTATCGATCGCTATTGCAAAACGCGATGGATGGATGGAAGGATGGATGAGAAGGGAGGCTGGGGAAGAGCGTGCTCAATCACGAGACGGTGTTTTTTCTTTTTCTACAATGAATGGTTTAATACGATTCGTACGACTCAATAGACGTGTTTCGACTTCTTCATCGACGTCTCGGAACCGTTCGTCTCGCCCTTCTCGTTTCCCTCACCATTCGCCACCACCACGACGCCTTCCCCCCTCTTCACATCCTCCTCCTCTCTCCCCTCTCGTCTCTTGCGTTTTTTCCATCCGGATGTGGAGGAGGTGGAGGAGGAGGAGGAGGAAGCGTGGCGCGGTTCGTGCAGTTCCACGGTCGAGGCGTCGATGTGTTTGACGCGTCGTTGTAACGATTCCGGCGGTTTGATCGCGGGAAGAAGCGAACGAGAGGAGGAGGAGGAGGAGGAGGAAGAAGAGGGGGTGGTGGTAGGGTGGAAGAGCGTGGCGGGGGACGCGCTCGCCTTCGGCCGATCTTCCAATTCCAACGGTTTGGAGTTGAAAAACTTCGCGTACTCGTCGCGCCCGTCGTCGTGACGAATCACCGCCAATTGACCCGGCATCGACGCATCCGTATAGGGGTTCCGAACCGTATTGCTAAACATGCGCATCGAGGTGAGCTCGATTCGCTCGTTCTGGTTTTGCATCGCGCGGTGTAAGCGTTGCTCGTCGTCGATGAAGGCCTTACAGAATCGCGCGGGGTACGCCCCTCGCTGAATTCCGCGCCACGGTTGGTTGAAATAACGGAGACAGTAGTTCGCGGGAAGACCCTCGTGGGGGAATCGATTCGGGGCGAATCGGCCCAGACGGTTGACGTGACGCTGGAACTCGATGTCCTCGAGATCCGCATTCACCAACTTGATGCGATCGTTGAATCGTTGGATTGCGCCGTCCTGCTCATCCACTTTCCGCCGTTCCCGAATGTCGTTTCGCTCCACCTCGTCCATATCGTCCTCCTCATCCTCCACCCCCACCTTTGCGTCGTCCTTTCCGATCGTCGAACCTCGACTTTTAGACGACGACGACGACGACGACGAGGACGCTTGGCCGCCGCTCCCGCCGTCCGAGCCGTGCACCAGCGGCATGAATTGCATGTACTCCTCCGTCGGTTTCAGCGTGAGGGTCCGAAGAATGTGCGGGACGAGAACGCCCCGGTTCTCGAGCGAATGGGGGCTCGCCGTCGTGATGAATCGATGGCGGGTGTGTTTGTGCTGGATCCGCTTCGCGGCTCGAAGCGACAACTCAGACACCGATAACGGCTGCATGTTGTCTTGGAACGAGTCGAGAATCCCGAAACACCCCGTCGTGGACTCGAAGATGGCGCACGGCATCAAATCGGGGGGCGCGACGCCCCCCTCCGTCTCCACCCCCACCTCCATCTCCGCCGGGCCCCCCGTCGTGGATTTCACGTACCGCACCGAGCGTTGCATCAATTGAAACAGAATGTCCGTGATTCCCGAGATGTGCAACTCCACCTTGTCGTGCGCCATGTCGGCGTGGATGATTTTCGCGATGCGGCCCATCGCCTCGCTCTTCGTGATGAAGCGCTGGAGCGGGATGTAGACGTACTCCGGACGCAACGCCTTGGATTCGTTCACCATCTTTAACTGCGCCGATTCCCCCGTCTCCTTGTTGTTGTTGTTGTTATTGTTACTCGATGAAGAAGAGGAGGGATCGTCGGGGGTCGCGGCGAACCGCACGCTCTTCGTCGCCGGCATCTCCGCGCGAATGTCGTCGGGGGAGGGGGGGTGATGCGCCGCGCGCAAATCCGCGTCCGCGCGTTTCGAGACGCGTTCCGCCTCCGCCTTCTTCAGCACCTTTTCGATTCGCGTCGAGTGTTTGAAGAGGTGCTGCACGATGTTTGCCTCCATCGGGTCCACGATTTGCGAAATCATCGAGGTGTAGGTGTAGATTGCAATCTCCTCCGTGCACATCATGTAGGGCTCCAGCTCCAACATGTCCTTGAAGCAGAAGGGGTGGCCGTCGCGGTAGACGAGGTTGGTGCAAAACACGGTGTAAATCGCCGACATGATGGTGTGGGTCCTCGCGATCGCCATGAGCCGCTCCTGGTTTCGCGTCTTCCCCCTCGAGTACCCCTTCTCCTCGACGTAGTTGTTCATCTTCTGGAACACGTGGTAGGCAATCGTCATGGTGGGCGGCGTCAAGAGGCGGCACTCGATCAGCTTCTCGGCGAGCGCGTAGAGGAATTGCAACTTTCGATGGAACGCCACCTCCTCGCGGAACTCCTTCGAGTCCTTGTTGACGCCGGCGTTGAAAATCTCTCGATTGAACGCCAACTCCGTGGGACTGCGACCGAGTCGCTTGAAATGGGGACAATCGTAGATGAAGGTGCGCGTGTTGATGGGCGGGGCCATATCCTTCTTCGAGTCGTTCGAGCCCATGATGAGAACGCGGCGCGCGCGCGTGGTCGAGGTGACCGTTATGCGATCCCCCTCCTCCGTGAAGTAGAACGATCGCGTCGTGGTCTCCCCCCTCGTGAGTTGCGCCTTGAAAATGGGATCGCCCTGACTCCCGGACCATCGCCCGTTCGGCCCGATCCCCACGAGCGCCGGGTCGAGCTCGTCGTGGATGACGACTTCATTATCGGCGCTCGTGGAGGTGGCGCGCGCCTTCGGCGTCTCGTAATCCACAAACGTCGCGGTCTCGGGAATCATGAGGTCGTTACCGAGTGTTGAGAAGAGGTACGACTTCCCCGTCTCGGCCCCGCCGCTCAGAATGATGTTGCATCGCATCCCGAAATGCGGGGAGTACGCTCCCATCGCCGCCGCAAACAGCAAATCCAAGATGAAATGCAGAGCGTAGACCATCATGATCTCCTCGTAGTGTCGGAATCGAATGAATTTCATGTTGGCGAATGGGGAGTAGGAGTTGTCGATGGGGGGCTCGGCCTTCACGAAACTCGGGTTGGATCGATACTTCATCGACCACTCATCGCGATAATCGGAATACCACATCGCAATCTTGTTCATACGAGGATTCGTGTAAGAGTAGGGGGAGAAGACCTTTTCGAAATCGATCCAAAGTTGGGTGTCGCTCACCCGCCGCTCGTAGATGAGTTGGCGTTTCGCCAATTCCGCCGTGTGTGCGTCCGCGTAGGCGGGCTCGCCGTTCGCCGCGCGCTCGTCGAGGTGTTGATTCCACATCGTCTCGAACAACGCGGCGTTCCGCGTCGCGAGTTTCTCGAATTCGTCCTCGGATTTCACCCCCGGCGTGGGCGGTTTGCGCGATTCGTAGAACTTGATCGCCCCCAACGTTCGCATCACGTTTCGCTTCTCGCGCTCCTCCGCCGAGAGATGGAGATCGGATTTCGTCTCGGGCATTTTTCGGTGCGGAAACCGACACACGAAGAGGTGGGCGGGGGTGAATTGATCGGATCGAATGTGCCATACGTCTTCCGCGTTCGGGAATCGCACACCCTCTGCCGCATTTCGGTATTGGTTGAGATCGGTCTGGAGGGGATCCGCCATTCTCCGAATCGTCTCGTCGTTCATCGCGTTCTCGAGCGAGAACACCGTGAAGAGACTCGCGGGGTTGTCGTCGTCGTAGAGCGAGTTGAAGGTCGCGCGCTTGTTGAAGAGGAGCGTGGCCCCCGTAAAGGGGGTGAGATGATTCTTGATGAAATCCGCGCGCGATTTCACACCGAGCGCCACCATGTATTCCGGTCGCAAGTTTTTCGGGATAGTTGGTGTCCCCCCACCCCCGTTTTTCTGGAAGGCGGCCGATTTCGAGGGTTTCCTCTTGGCGTTTCGCATGCACAACTTCTCGATCGCGCGATCGATGTCGTAGGTCCGATCGGGGAAAAAGAGGTGATAACGATACGCGATCGGAGCGTGAAGCTCGTCGTCGGAACGAACCACTTCAAAGTAGTGCTCGATTCTCTCCCCGAGCTCCTCTTGGCCCACGACCACGCGAAACGGCGAATTCGCCCCCTCACCCTGCGCGGCCCCGCCTCCCCCCTCCTCGTCGTCGTCGTCACCACCCCTCCCCTCCGCCGAGGGATCCTCCGCATCGTTCGCCGTACCGAGATCCAGATGGGACGTGAGATGGGCGATGACGAGGAGCGTCTCCACCATCGCGCGCGGAATACCATCATCCACCCCGACTTTGTAATCTCGCAACCCCTCGTGTGAGCCGTTAAAGGCCTCGACGGGAAGTTGGATGACGATGTGCGGAACGTCGCGACGGGCCTCGGGAGTGACGCCGCTCAAAAACGGAGCACTCACGTTGGTGTCAATTCCGTTTTTGAACAAGAATACCCCTCGAGGGTGATTTGCCGTATGACTCATCCCCCGCCCTCCGACTGTTGTGTGGGTTTCGTCGTTGAAGTTTTTTATGGATCTTCTCCCCCAAAATACATGTGGTCATTTTCTCCTCCCCTTTCTTCTCTCTCCCCTCCACTTCCACAAAAAGAGTAAATCGACTCGATAAATGAACCGTGCGATTATCTCTCAATCGATCGACGCGAATCAATAAAATTACGGGATGATAAACGCTCTTCTCGCCGCGATTCTCCTCATCATCTCGACGGCCTCCTCGACCCCGCTCGATCCTCGAATCGTCGCGTGTGGATGTACGACGGAGTGCAATCTCCAAAACGTCTCCGATACGACGTGCGAGCCCTACGCCTCAATCTATAACGAGACGACCCAGATCGACTCGAGCGTTTGGGATTGGGGTGGTCGGTTCTTGAATTCCGCGACGGTCCCGCCGTTTCGCATCACCTTTCCAACTGCAGCCCCGACCCCTCCCGTGAATTGTGGGAGCGGGGGGGAGTTCACCGCATACTTCACCAACGGGACCACCCAGACCGTCGTCTCCGGCCTCACACAACTCGACGCGAAGAACTGTCTCGTGAATTGGACCCAGACCACCGTACCGAATTACCTCATCCTCAAGCTTCGCGACGTTTTCACCACGAACGGCGCGAGGCCCTTTACGATTTCACAACAGAAGAGGACGGCGATACACGATTTCTGGTTCACGCAGGGCTCCGCGGGGCTTTACACATTTGTGCTGGCGGGGGAGACGTGTACGATTTCGGAAAGTGAATGGCCCGAGACGATTACCGTGACGAACTCGACGTGCGGCGGTTCGTACGTCGCGACCTCCACCGGGGACGCGGGGTACACGTTTGAAGTCACCTCGAATTGTTCAGCGACCGCGAGCTTTGCCATCACCGCGACGTCGTTCGAGGCGGCGATCCAACTACCGCCCACCACCGGTCCGGCGAGGATTTACGTCCCGCCGGGGTACGATTTGGCGATGTTGTTGGGAATAACCGTGGGCGCGGCATTCATCGTCGCCGTCATTGCGATTCTGATTTTGCGAGAACGCTCGGGGAACTCGTTCTTTTCATGGGCGAAGGGCGTTACGGAACGGAGGAAACGGCGACCCGTGACGGACCGGAACGCACAGGGGATTCTCGCCGCCCCCGGTTCTTCTTTTTCTCGCCACCCAACACTACTACGACAATCCAACAGTTTGAATTTAAAAAGACGGGGCGGTAGTTCCAGAAACGGTGATTTAGTCTAATATGTTGATGTTGTTTTACCGCTCTCTCTTCCGCCCACTCTCGCTCTCTTCTTCCGCGTTCCCTCTTCATCTTCAGTACTCGAAGAAGGAGAGCACCGCCGAGATTTGACCCTTCTTCCCGAGTCCCGCCGCCTCGTCCTCGGCGGTGTATCGAATCGCCGAGGGTCCGCTGTCGGGTACGAGAACGCGAAGTTCCGGCGCCTTCAGTCGCTCACGCAAGTCGTTGGCGTGCGCCGCGACCAGCGTCGAGACGATCAGATCCACCTTGTTGAAGTCGATCTCGCCGTTTTCAAACCCGGCGCCGATCGTGTCCAAACCGTAAATCGGACGCCCGAAGACGGGGGTGCCGCCCAGAGGTTTCTTGGGAACACCAGCAACGGTCTTGAGACGGATGTCGAATCCGGCGTCCGACTCGAAACGGGCCTTTACAAACGGTTCCCCGACCTTGAATTCCCCGATTACGGACTCCACAGCATGGGGAGTCGTGTTGATGACGCGGCGTCGCTCGATTTCCATGTTTCGGTTGTTTCGGTTGTTTCGGTTGAAGGTTTTGTAGTGTTGTTGTAGTCGATCAATTGATGACTGTTGTGCAAATTTGTGGTGTGGGAGATTGGGTCGGTCCGCGTGTGGGGGAAAGGGTGGGATGTGGAGTGGTGGGAGATTGGGTGGGATCGGGTGTGGGAATTGTGGGACGATGGGTGGGGGAATGAATCGTGGGTCGTTTCGTGGGATTGTTTGTGGGGGATTGGGTAAATGGAGCGTTGGTGGGGGCGTGAATCGGCGCCAGAGTCGGGGCGTTCGTGGGAAGTGTGGGAGGAGTGGGAGAAAGCGTGGTGGGTGAAGAGGTGGGAATCGTGGGGGAACTCGTGGGGATGGTGGTGGGCGTCAACGTGGTCCCGGTGGGGAAACACCGTTCCAACATCTCGCTCAAACTCAACGTCCCGACGCACGTGGGGTAATTCGTCTCCAACGCCGGATTATCGGTGAAGACGAACGTCGATCCCGCATACCCTTCACCCAATGTGAGATTCGTCGTGAAATCACACGACGTCAGCGCGAAGTGGATCACGTTCATCGGGATCTCCACGATTTCCGCCCCAGAGACACATCCTGTAATACTGACGGATTGGGTAATCTCGTGTCCGAACTCCGAGGGGATGAAATAGGTGGGAAGCGCGCTCGCGACGATCGATAACGTGTGCGTCACTACGCGTTCCAATCCCACGAAGGATTCCGTAATGTTGGAATTCTCAATCGTAAACGTCCCCGTCACCGTAAAGAGATAGTTGTCATCCAGAACGCAATCCACCAAGGACAAATTCGGGTGCGTGTAATCCGAGACGAGAAAGCTCGGGACGTCGTCGTGTTGTGGGATCCAACACTTGGGATCGTAGACGTACGCGGAGGCCTCACATGGGGGATTCAACGTGATGATGCACGCGTAGAGATAATCGTGGGAGGGGGCGGAGGCAGAAGGGGTCGTACAGTTCGCAATCGCCTCGAGAACGTCGTCCCCGGTGACGAGGGTGGATGGACACGAGGGGAAGGAGTTTGTGAAACGCAGGGAGTTCATGGGAAATCGAATGACGTCGTCGACGTCGTGGTACGTCCACGAATCGAGATGGAGGCGTTGTAACGCGGGTAAATCCGAGAAGTCCACGCGTCGCGTCCCGCCCTCCAACATCGTCATCACCCCCGTCATGCTTCGAAGATCGACGCACATCAATTGGGAATTCGCGTTGAACACAATCGTGACGTTCGTCGCCGCGTTGGATTCCGTCCCCACGTAATTCGAGGCGTTGAAATAGCGCAATTGCTGATTCATGGTAACCGTGAAATTGAGGACGTCCCATCCGAACGGTCCCCCGCTCGTGTTGGTCACGACCCATTCCAACAACCCGTGGGAATGAATGGTTAATATCGCAACCTCAAAGGTGGGGGCGAAATTCATCGACAACGTCATGAGTTCTTCGTTCCATTTAAACGCCAACGAGGGAATCGGTAATGCGGGGGTGAACCATGGGAAGGCCGAGCCGTCGACGTCGAGTACCACCATGGAGTTGAGAATGGGCCATTCTCCCAGAAGGTTTTTACAAAACCAGGCGGAGATCTCGTCGTAACTCATGTTGTAGAGGTGTACGTTGAAAAGCGCATAATCGTCGTCGCCGAACGAGGAGACCGGGACGTTGCACGCCTCTTTCCCGTCCGAGACGTAAATCAACACGGGGGATTGGGACGAGAAACTCGTATCGTTTTGGAAAATCGCGGAGGGGGCGACGAAGTAGGTTTCGGGGTAAGTTCCGAAGAGATTGACGTCTTCGAAATTCGCGGTGACGTTCGCATAGGAACACGTGGGGGAGACGCTCGGGGGATCGCACTCGAAGGGAGGGGTGGGGGGAAACGTGGGATAAAAAACGGGGGGGAGAGTCGGGGAGTAGGTGGGGGAGCCCGTGGTGGGTGAGAGGGTGGAGGGCGAGGCCGTGGGTAACATCGTCGGTATCGAGGTGGGCGCGAAGGTTCCCCCCCCGCCCGAGAAACAATTCGCGAAAAACTGCGTGGTATTCATCACCCCTTCACACGCGGGGAACGCCGTCGTGAGTTTCGGGTTGTTCTCAAACGTAAACATCGTATTCGGGACGGATCCGGGGGAAATGGTGAAATTCGAGAGATCTTCACACCCCCGAACGTCGTAATACGAAACGGTCAAATCGATTCGGAGGGTTTCAATCCCGGAAACGTTTCGAAACGTCGTGGAATTCAACACCGTCAAGTCCGAGACGTCCGTTTCCGATGGAAGAGTCGAATCCTCCACGTAAAGATTCTCGGCGCGGATGCGTTCCAATCCTTTTAAGGAGGAGGTGATGACGAGGTCGAGAAGAATGAGAGAGTTCGTGAGATTGATGAAATGGTTCGCATCCAAAACGCAATCCACCGTCGATAAATTCGCGAGAGGTTCTTCGTCGCCATTCCAAAACCGAATCGTGAAATCGGACCATTCGAATTCCGCAATCCAACACGAGGCGTTCCACGTCGAGTAATCGACACATCGCTCGAGGATGGGAGCGACGCACGCGTAGCGATAATCGTGGTCGGGTACCCCGGGAGCCGCGGAACAGTTACGAAGCAATTCCAAAAACGCGTCGTGGCCCACTTGAGCGTCGGTTCCACACGCCGCACCGAACGAGTTGGTGAAACGCGACGAGTTCGTATCGATTGCAATTTGATCGACGTCCCCGGCGTGGATCCACGACTCGAATCGAATTCGTTCGAGATTCGGGAGCAAATTCATCACGATCGTACGCGTTCCACCGCCGACGTTCCCAATACCGGTGAAAGATCTGAAATCGATCTCCATCACGTTGGGGAGTGTGGTGAAGAGGAAATTGACCACCCCACCCGCCAAGATGGAATCGGTTTGGGTGGTGACGAGGTTGGGCGCCGTATAGAGTCGGAGTTCGGCACACGACGTCGCGAAGTATTGAACCATCGGGGGGGTAGACAAGCCGAACGTCGCATAACTCAACGTGAGAATCTCGGGGGAAGGGGAGTAACCCAACGCGATGACGAAGGGCGCGCCGTTCTCGAATCCAATCGTAATCTCCGGGATCTCCATGACGTATGTTATTTCGAGGTAGGGCGCGCTCCAATTTCCCATCATCGAAAAAACGTCACCCGTCACGTTAAACATGGAAATGGCGGAGAGAACGTCGTAGTGAAACCCCGCGTTCTTGCACACCATCATCTCGAACAAATCCTTTTGAACCATGTTAAGGATGAGCATCATGACGATTTCCCCGTTCTCGAGAGGCGGGTAATGACACGCATAGTGGGAATACGACAACAGCATCATCGTGCCGTTCGCGAGGTTCGTCCCGTTCATCAAGGTCGTGCCGCCGTACCATATCACGGGGACGAACGGACCTTCCGCATTCGGGATGGGTTCCCCTAGCGTCACGACGTATTCCGATTCACACACCGGTAATGTGGGTGAGCCGGGACACACGACGGGGGAGGCCGTGGGGGAAACCGTGGGGGCTAAAGTGGGGACGGTCGGGGCGAAGGTGGGGGATTCCGTCAAGGGAACGACGGCCAAACACCCGCATATCGCGTTGGCCGCGGCATTACACGGATACGCTCCACCCGTGAGAGAGGTGGCGGAACCGAGCGTCCCCACATCCGAGGAGATGGAGGAGGTCCACTCGTTACAATTCCCCCCCACCGAGACGGTCCCCCCGCTCGCCTCCGTTCCGAACCACCACAAATTCGAGACGGGTAGCGATAAAGTCCATGCGGAGGTGAAGAGTTCCGTCCATACGACCCAGGGGTTGGAGGGGACGGTGTTTCGCGTCAATCCCGTGACGGAGTCGTACGTTCGCACGAGGTATCCGCCGTACCCGAACAGCAAGACCACCTCGTCGCTCGAGTTGTAGGAGACAATCATGCGAACGCTCGAGGGGTTCGCGTCGCACAACGTGGGATAATGGGGGGAGGCCAAACACGTCAAGGTGGAAGAGGCGCGATTCCCGAGTTGACCGTTGGTAACGGTGGCCCCCCCGTTGAAGAGAACGACGGAATTAACGGTGGTCGGGGACCGCGTAGGGGTCCGACTGGGTGAAAACGTGGGTGAATCGGTGGGTGAATCGGTGGGAGAAAACGAGGGGGATTCGGTGGGGGTGGCAGTTTCCGGGGACGCGATCGCCGAGGGAGCGTTGAGAAACGCACAGAGCATCGCGATCCATACGATATACGTCCAAAACGAGACAGAGGAGGGGACCATTGCGGCGTCTCCCGCCTTTTCAACGATTTTGATTGTGTGATGGATGTGGCGAGACGTCATACGTAGTATCGAAACGCTTCTTCTAAACGCACGCGCACTCTTTCATTCTTTCACTCTTTCGATCGCACGCACGCCCTCCACTTCACACATCTACTCACGCATTCACACTCACGCAGTCGCACTCACGAGAACCGCCGTGGGTTCCTCTCCGATCGACGCGGCGGCCTCATCCACTTCATCCTCATCGGTCGCGGTTTCGGTGGATGCGGCGACGGCGGCGGCCTTCGCGGACTCGACACCCGACATGACGTATTGAACGATCTCGTCCAACTCCTTCTTCGCGCGATCCTTTCGAACGTGAAGCGTAATCTCGACGCCCTTCTTCTTCCCGAGTCGTCTCGAATCCCACACGCGAACGCCGTTTATCAAGGCGTATTTCCACTTCGTCGCGTACTCTGCGACCTCGGCGGGAACGCGCAGAACGGCCTCGGCGTAATTGGGACGCACGCGATAGTACGCATCCCATCCCGATTTCAATCGGGTATGGATTTTGGGATCCTCCGGTTGGGATTTTGCCTCGTTGTTGTTGTTGTTGTTGTTGTTGTTGTTGTTGTTGGAGTCATTCGCGCCGTTCTCCTCCACCCCCCCCGTCGTCGCGTTGGGATCGTAGGCGTCGTAAAACTCCTCGTCGGCATCCCCCCTCGATGAGGCGCCGAGGCGATCGACCTCGCCGTTGGTGTTTCCCCCGTAATATTTCGCCCAATACATCCCAACGGCGAGCGCCAACACACTGAACCCGAACGCGAGACAGAATCGGACGATTTGGATGTACAACTCGGAATCGGGACGCATCACAGACCCCATTTCCTCGGCCGCGGCATTCACGACGACCTCGACGAGATCGGCGGTGGCGGGTTTCACACCCCCCGATGCGACGTTTGGCGTGTTTGGCTTTTTCGGCATTCTCTTTTTCTTGTTAATGGAGGAGGGGGATTGAACTCGTCGATTCCCAGTGAGTTTGTTTTGTGATTTCACCCCTCGCTCCCAAAAGTCGCAGTCCACTTCTCGAATCGCATCAATTCGGAGTTTGCGACGGTGGAGGGAGTTTTCAACAACGCGCACTCGAGGTTTGCAATCGTCACGGGGATCACGCGAAGCCGCCCGTTCGGGACGCTCATCAGATCCATTCGAATCGCGCCGCATCGCTCGCACCGTTCCCCCGTCGTTTCCCCGCACTTCGCCCCATCCAAATCTTTTTCGCCACACGGACGAAACTCGAAAATGGGGTCGTACTCGGCTTTCTCTTCTTCTTCTCCTTCTTCTTCATTTTTTACATTCACCAAACGAAAGTGGGTGACGCGCTCCATCGCGCGAAGCGGCTCAAACGCCGCGGCGCGTCCCATCGTCTCGATGTCGGCGCCGCTGTACCCCTCCGTGCGCTTCGCGAGTCTCCCGAAATCGTCGTCCGTCAGCGAGTGCGGGGTCGATTCCATGAATTTCCGAAACATGCGTTCCCTCGCGAGGAGGTTGGGAAGCGCGATGTAAATGCGCTTCTCGAATCGTCGACGGATCCCGACGTCCAACGACCAGGGCGTGTTCGTCGCGGCCAATACCAACACGCGCGTTTTCGGACGTTCCGACGAGGTGGAAGAAGAGTGGACGCCGTCCATCTGCACGAGAAACTCCGTTTTGATGCGTCGCGTCGAGTCGTCCTCCCCGTCCGTTCGCGAGCCGCAAAGCGAATCGATCTCGTCGATGAAGACGATGGAGTCCCTCTCTTGAGTTTGGGCGAGCTGGAAGAGATGTTTCACGAGCCGCTCGGATTCGCCTTGCCATTTCGAGACGAGATCGGAGCTCGAGACCGAGAAGAACACCGCGTCGATCTCGGTCGCGACGGCCTTTGCCAAGAACGATTTACCCGTCCCCGGGGGTCCATAGAGGAGTATGCCGCTCCACGGTCGTCTTAGCCCCGTGAAGATTTGAGGAAACTTACGAGGGTAGACCACGGCCTCGCGAAGCGTGACTTTTGCCTCCTCCAACCCGACGACGTCGGTGAATTTCACGTGGGGGGATTCCTGGACGATGGTATCGCGAATCGCACTCTTCAAGTGCTCCGCGTCGACGAACTCGGACGATTTCGACGTCAAGGCCGTGTTACTGTTGTTGTTGTTGTTGTTCGAGCCGACGGTAGAGGAGGAAGAGCGAGACGCGGCGTTGGAAAGCTCGCGCTCGATTTCCTCGGCGCGCGTCACGTAACTCAACACGCGGATTCGAACGGCATTCGCGGTTGCGGGGTTCTTCTCCCATTTCATGGCGACGGTAAACTGTTCCAAAGCGCGCCGGTACGAGTCAAACGCCTCGGCGTATTTCCCCTGCTTGTCTTGTTCGATGGCGAGGCGAACGGTCTCGGTCGCCTTTTGAATCGGGTTCTCCATTTTTAATGATTTTCTGATGGCGGTTGTAAAGGTAATTAAATTTCGAATCCGTCTCGTTACTCGCACACTCTATCGCTCGCACTCATTTTCCGTTCTCTCGCATTCGATGGCGCCACATTATCCCTGCCTCAATGTCAGAGGATTCAGAAGATCCAGAGGATCCTGTGGTATCGGTTCCTCGCCATTCAAATTGTTAAATCTGGGATTCCCCTCCTCCACAAGGTCGCCGTTGGAGGCACGGGTTGATCTCCCGGAGCGAAATGGGTAACCAGATGCCGAATTCGATCCTTTGAGGGTCCTCCTCATCCCGTAACGAGCGGTGCGTCCGGAGATCCACTCCACGAACGCTCCCGGGTGCGTCCCCATGAAGGCCGCGTCCACAATCAACATGAGAATCAAGAGGATGATGTACCACGTCGTGATTTGGCCGGACGTACTGTATTCGCTCAGCACGCGAGGGTAATGGATCATGCCGCAGGATTGCACAAAGTAGTACAGCACGAGGGGGAGAAGCACAAACACGCCGATCAGCGCTTTCCACACGGTAATCCAGAAATAAAACATCGTGAACTCAAACGACTTGTGAATCAACCCACCGTAAAACACCTCTTTTCGCCCGGGGGCCGAATGAATGGGTTTGGGCTGGGTCGCGCTCCAAATCCACCACACCGCCGTCGAGATGATGGAAGTTCCCGTCATTGCAATCCCCACGCCACCCACCACGTTGGTCGTGTAATCGGAATTGGGACAAATGTAGGTGGGAGAGGCCGTGGGTACCGCGGTGGGTGTAGTGGGCGCCCGCGTGGGCGCGTTCGTCGGCGCTTTCGTGGTGGGAGCCGCGGTGGTGGGCGCCGCGGTGGTGGGCGCCGCTGTAGTAGGAGGAGAGGCCTCGACCGTTTGCATCGACGCCGTCGCGACGATCAACGCGAGGAGACCCAACCCCTTCACGAGAAGTGTGCCGGGCGATTTCAACATTTTCCTTTTCCTGTTTTTATTTCCCTCCGTCGTCGTATCTCATATACACAATTCCTTCATCACATTCCAGGAGGAAGGGGGAAAAAAATGTCGGCGTTCGATCTCAACAACACCACATTTAAAAAATCGACGCGAGTTACGGCCTACGACGAGGGCGGACGCGAGTTCGTCTCGGCGTGGTCGGAGAACAATCCTCGTTGCATCCTCGGGAACGAGTACACGTTCCATTATCGGTGTCCGCCGCACACCGAGCGTCTTCGCGAGGACGATCGTCTGATTCTCCATGCCGCGAGACCGGGGAGCGATGGGAACGGATCGCGAAGAAGATCGCGAGTCGGGATCCCGGTGATTGTTACGGAGACGCAACGCGTCATCCCGGGCTCGTTTCGTCGAGACGAGTTGAGTTGGAACGCTCGAAGCAGCAGTACGACAACCTCGGCGGTGGACTTCCACCGAAGGCCCGGAAGCAAAAACGTCGGGACGTGTCGCCTGGTGGTGATTGACGCGAAATTCAGGATGGCGTTCGATACGCTCTATAGGACGTCGGAAACGCGAAAACCGAACGCGCGAAAGGCGATTAACGCGTCGAAACTCGAGCGCCGCGTGCGTTCCGGGAAATTCGACGAGAAGGAGTTCGACGATGTGAATGAAACGGCGGGGACGGACGGGGACGACGAGATGGAGGAGCGGCGTCGTCGACGTCGATGAAGCGAGAAGTTTAATTCTACGCGCGCGAGAATCTCACAAAACCGAATGGAATCGTCGAGTAAAAAATCGTCGTCGTCGCGTCGTCGTCACGTCTCGAATGGGGGAGAGCCGGTCGCGGCGCCTCCCCCGGCACTTAAGGTACCTGAGGTACCTGAGGCACCTCCACCACCCCCGCCCCTGGCGATGATTCAGGGGAAACCGGTCGAGGTCGTGATTGAGAATTACGATACGATGGATTTGAAACCGTACTTTGACAACCTCTATAACCCCCAATGGATATTTCCGAACCCGCCCGTCTCGGGGGGGCTTTTCGCACTTCGCAACGATACGTGGAACGAGTATTCGAAATTGCACGTTCTGACGAGCCGCGCGAATAAAGCGCAAGAGGCGATAAAGAGTCTCGAGGGGGACATACAAACCATGCAATCTCAAGTGGATGCGATCTCGGCGGCAGGGCTCGTCGAGATCCGCCAGATGGCGAACGCGTGTTTGCCCCACCTCGATCGACTCGAGCGCATGATTGCGGACTCGAACGGCAAGGGGATCCGCTTCACGGATCTTCACGACGCGAGAGTCACGGCGCTCTACACCAACATTCGACAACGTCGAGCGATGACGCAACGGCACTACAACACGATCAACACGAAACAGAAATTCATCTTTGCGATGATGAAGCTACAAAACCGAGTCTATCACATGATTGACGCCGTCCAAGCGTTGAAGTACTCGAGTCTGTTGCGGGAGGGTGCGCGCGAGTTGAACGACGTGAATTTCTTGCGCATGACGATCAGGAGGGATCTCGAGTTAAAGGACGCCACCTCGGAGTTGAATATCGTCATCAAAGGACATACGGGAGACGATTTCGATTCGTACTTGGATAAGTTCCTCGAGGAGCCGACGGAGGATCAAGAATTCGCACCTCGATCGATGGGGAGTGGAGCTGGTGGTGATAAGATGGAAGCGGCAAAGGAGCGCATGTTGGCGGCAGAGAGAGCGGAGTCCGCGGCGTTTACGATGGAATTCATGAGCGTGCTTCGCTCCATGCGAGAGGAGAGTCGGAACGCCCCCGCACCGCCACCGCAGGTAGAGGGAACGACGACTCAACAACAACAACAACAACAAACCCCGACCCAGCTTCCCGTCGCGCCCTCCACCACGATTCTCCCCACCGTGCCCGATACGAACGTTTTACTCCAACAACAACAACAACAACAACAACGCGAACGACAACAGAGAGAGAGAACGGCGCAAATCGTACAAAGCGGCGTGTAATCCGAAAGAGTCTCAATAATTGTTATGCCGATGATGGTGGTGTTTACTACTACTACTCCGATGCGATCTAGACGCATTCACATCCTCGTCGGAATTTCTCAACTTTTTCCTCACCCCACTCGCGTTCACACTCGCGACGTTCACACCGTTTGGAGTCGATTTCGGGACCGGAATCGCCCACGGCCGCGCGGCGGTTCCCAAGAGACACGCCGACCACGAGACGAAGGAGAAGCACGCCATGACGAGCGCGACGATTTTCGGGGGCGTATCGAACGGATTCCCCGCCGGGGAGTTTTGGACGATGGCAAAGTTCAGCAACACCGCGTCGCACGCGAAGAAGACGACCATGAAGAGTTTCCACACCCAATAGTGTTTCACTTGAATGAGTTCGTCGTGGTACTCGACGTGGATCTTCTTGAAGAAGATGAGAAGAAACCGCGCGGCGAACCAAACGAGGTAGAGAACGGAGTTGTGGTCGGCGATGACCCACGTCAAGCACGCGGAGATCATGTCGAATACGGTGATGAGGGAAATCGCGAGGATCAAGTACAAGTCGCGTTTGAGCGCGTTCGCGTTGAATTCCCCCACGAACGTCCACGCGTGGAGCAGAACGAGGACCGCCACGCCTTGTGTGAGTTGGGAATTGCACGTCGGCGGGGGCGGCGACATGGTCTCTTTCGTTATGATTATGTGTAGAATGAGCGGACGGGCCTACTTATAAGATATGAACCTTTACCTTACCAGACTTCGCTTTCCACATCCCCCCCGTCGATCTCACCCGAGCCGTCCTCCTCCTCCTCCTCGATTCCTCCGACGAGATGATGGGCGGGGGAGGAACAGATGAAGGAGAAGAGAAACAGAGCGACCACGGCGGCCGCACACACTTGGGCGACCATCGTGTTGTAGGAGTACAAACTGACGGAGGTGAAGGAGATGACGAGGTCGTACGTCACGAAGACGACCGAGACGGCGATGACCACCACGATTTTTAGAAAACTTCCGTTCTTGAAACGAAGCAGCGCGTCGTAGCTCTCGAAGACGCGCTCGATGAGGTGGGAGACGACGATGAGCGCGAAGTGGGTTCCCAACCAGTACGGCGCGATCTCGTAGGTTTGGAGATTTTGCCACGCGATGGAGCCGAACACCACGAGACTCGCGTACCACAGCGTGAAGGGCACCTCCCCCTTGATGACGGCATGGGAGATGCTGTGAGGGATGAAGGCGAGAACGAACCAAAAACTCGCGTTGACGGTCGCGTCCATCTCCAATTGGGAGGTGGAAATCGCCGCCCCCGTGGGGGAAACCGAGGGTGAACCCGTGGGCATTTACTCTTTCCGATGAGTGAAACCGTGAAATGATATACGCGCAGTTCACGTTCGTTCGTTTATTCACGTTCTCCGCGATCTCGAGGGAATGAGGGGTCGAATGGGGGAGAGCGCGGCAAAGGGAGGGACGTATGCGGGTGAGATGGACCCGTTCATCGAGGGAAAGGTGGCGACGGGATGTGTCGATGAAGGAGGTCCGAGATCAATCGAGATGGGCGGGAGTGCGGGGGAATTCGAGCGTGAATCCACGATGAGCGGGCGTTGTCGCCTCCGACGATTCGTTTCCGACGTCTCCGAACGTCTACGCCGCTTGTGCCCGCGATTCATCTCGAGTTCGCCTCGCTCCTCATCCACTTCCACATCCTCCTCCTCCTCCTCATCCGATTCATCGTCCGAGACGAGAATGGTGGGGACGGCGCGACAAATGGGACACCGACGTTTACTGTTTTTTTGATGCGCCCATCGTCGCAAACACGATTCGTGGAACACGTGTCGATTCCCGCATCGATACTCAAACATGTGATCCCCCGTCTTGTAATTCTCGAAACAAATGCTGCATGTGGAATCGTACTGCTTGTGTCTGAAACGCGTCCCCGAACGCATGAAGACTCGTGCGACGTCGTCCTCCTCCTCGTCGTCCGTGGAATAGAATGTGGAATCGTCGTCGTCGGTGTCGGAATCGATCAGCGTGAGCGCCATGCGGAATCGCGTTTCGCCCGTGCGCTGAAACGGTACGCGACGCGCGTGCGCCACCCCCGTCGCGGGGGCCGCCGGCGTCGTCGTCGTCATGGACGAATTTGCGATTTTACGCAGACGAACGGAGATTAATTGAAAATTGTAAAGGACGGCGGGAGATCGCCTCGATTTATTTGTGTTATTTTTTCTGCAGTTGTGCATTCTATACACCGTTACTCTCGCACACGGATTCAAAACGAATGGATTGGTATTGGCGTTTCACGACGTCGCGATTCGTCCCGAACGATACCACATAAAAATCGGGGGTTTTCCCCTTCATCGATTGTTTCGGGATGTTGTATTTTTCCTCCTCCTCCTCCGCTCCGCTCGCTCCGCTCAAAAGCGGACTGGTGCAGTTCATCGCGCGTTGGACGAACTCCGTGACGTTGACGGTGGGATTGATGAAGTGCTCGTCGAGTTGGCGATTCTCGGGGACGCGGAAACACTCCGAGATGCGTATGGAGGTGGAGACTCGCTCGGTATCGCGGTCGTTGAATCGAATGCGTCCAGGCCGTTCCTTCGTCCCGAGGGGAAACTCGATTCGCTCCGTTTGTCGAGCGTCGTCGTCGTCGTCCAACACCACCACCCCGATCAGAACGTTTATCCCGGTGGGAACGCTTCGCATCTCGGAGCGAATCGCCAATCGAAACCCCTCTTCGGCGGGAACCTCCAAATCTCGGCCGTTCGTCGTCGTCGTCGTCACTCCGTCTTCATGATGAAGTTCCCCCCCGCCGATTCGGTGTCGCGCGGTATGGATTTTGCGTGTGACGGTCCCGTCGGGATGGTGCGTCACCCAAAGCCGAAGCGAGGCCGAGGGGGTGCCGCTCATGGGGGCGTAGGGAGTTTGGACCGCGGGGCCGAGCGTATCGAACGGAATCGCCCCCACCGTGAACACGGCGTCGTTCAGGGAGACGGTGTACATGACTTTCCCCGATCGGTGAAGAACCAACAGAGCCCCGCCGCGATTCACCGTATAGAAGAGAACGTTGTGATGGCGCTTGCACAGTCGGTATTCCCCGGGGCGACACGCAAAGGAGGTGGAATTCCGATGCGTGCGATTGCACCGTCGATCGTCGCACGGCTCGTCGGTTCTGCACGCCTCACACGTCTCGACGTGCGGCAACCTCACGACGGGCGGTTCGCTCGCCTTCTTCTCGAGTTTTACGTCGGTTTCCCCACCCTCTTCGACGCGACTCGTCGTCATCGTCGACTCTTCCACCTTCTTCTTCTTCTTCTTTTTATTCTTCTTCTTCTTTTTCGTTTCCTCGTCATTCGTCTCCGTCGTCGTCTTCACCTTCTTCTTCACCTTGAGGGGTCGCAACATCGGATTCGTCGTCGGATCGTGATGGTGGGAAGAAGACGAGACGTAGGGCCGGAACGCCGAGCGCGTCGAGGCCACGGTTCGTCCCGCCGACGTTTCCTCTCTCTCTTTCACCACCACCTCCTCCTCCTTCACCTCTTCCACCATCTCTACCTCCTCGTTCTCCGCATCGTCGTCCACATCGTCTTCTGAAAACTCTCGAAACAGGGTACGCGCGCGTTCCCGTCGACAATGAATATCGTCCATGATTTGCGACTCCGTCGTCGCGGTGGGGTCGTTTCGATACTTGACGTCGACGAGATACTCCAACATGAACACTTCCGAAATCCCGGTGAGTTGGGCGATGATGGTGCGCCATCGCATGAAGAAGTTCGCACACCCCATGAAATCTTTCGTCTCGCGACGCGCGGCGTGGTACAGCCAGACCCTCCACGCGTCCCGCGCGAGGGATCTCGCGGGAAATTGATAATCGTCGAA
Organism: uncultured Opitutaceae bacterium; assembly: GCA_964525935.1. Classification (GTDB taxonomy): domain Bacteria; phylum Verrucomicrobiota; class Verrucomicrobiia; order Opitutales; family Opitutaceae; genus UBA2377. The sequence continues at coordinate 95,834 of CAZGJZ010000012.1, forward strand.
CGGGAACTCGTGGGCGGAGATGAGCGTCTCGAGATCAACCGCGGAGTGATCCCCCAACTCCGTCACGACGCGTTCCCAAAATCGGAGATGAATTCTCGAGGGGTTGAGTCGCGCGAGGAACTCCGCGATCCCGATGCGACGCAAGAACTTTGGAAGTCGTCGGCGCCCCACCGGGGTGAGAATCTCCACGAGCGACACAATCTCCGGGGTTCGATAGAGGAGGCGGGCGACGTACATCAAATCCGTCCAATACCCCGAATCGTTGAGGCGCGGCGCGAGGTACAACACGTTCTCCATCGACACGCTCAGCGGCGTGCCGGTCGTATTCATCAACAGCAACACGCGAAACGCGTCCACGAGTCGCCGCGGCGTCTTCGTCGTTCTCCTCCCCCCCTCGCCTCCCCCCCCATACAACAAACGCGTGAGATCGAACCCGAATTCCAACTTTATCCTCTTGGAAGCGATGGACGTGGTCAAAGTCGTCTCGTTCACCGTGGACTCGGCGAAATCCTCCAGCGCCGCAAACTCGACCTCCAACAATTGGGAGGGCGCGACTCGCAACACGTCCGCGAAGAACTCCACGACGGGCGGGGTCAAGAGATACTCCACCTCGGCGCGCGTCAAAACGCACGGCGGGACGGAGGCTTCGGAGATCTCGTCGTCGTCGTCGTCGTCGTCATCGGTGTCGATGTTGGGGGGATGGAACGATTTCAACCATTCCGAGAATTTCGGGCGATCCGTCACCATTTCACAGAAGGCGTCCGAGTCGCACAAGACCCGTCGAGCCGCGTTCATTTTTTTTTTGGTGTTTTTTGTGTTTTTGGCGTTGTAAAACGGGAGCCACGTTTTAAAAAATTGTGAATTTTGGAGAATCACAGGGGGAAATCGAGCGAATTCGAAAAGACGGTGTCGTACAGAACCTCGCGGTTGCGCCGCATCCACCACGTGATGACGATCGGCACAAAGTTGAAGACGATGGTGAGGACGTTGCAAAAGCCGATCCCGAGCAATTCAATCACGTCGACGGACTCGGAGAAGTACGACGCGGTGCTGGTAAATAGGGCGACAATCGTGAAACCGATCATGACGTCTCGATTCGCATACGTCACGGCCGAGATGAAGGAGACGACGAGAATCGAGACGGACCACCAAAATACCCACATGTTGTTTTTGTTTTTGTTTTTGTGTGCGGGCGCGCGAGATATCGATAGAACACGTGGGGTGAGGAATCACACCAAACAAACAACTTACGTTCACCGTTGAGGGATAGGCCACGAGCCTTCGCCGATCGCGCGCGTTGAATCGTGCCGTGATGTACCGCGACGAGTTGCCCACGATGGGGAGGTAGGGGAACTTCATCTCAATGTACTTGCGGGTAATGTTGAGGAGGGCCTTGGCCTGTTCGAACGAGGGCGCGAACAACGCGATGTTTACCCCGGGGATCGTGTAGAAGACGGCGGCGAGAAACTGGCCCATCGACTCCGATTTCCCCCACCGACGTGGGGTTTCCACGGATTGCCATTGGTTCACCTCGTGTTCCTTCCACCGATTCCGATCGAGAATCTCCTTGACGTTTTCCGTGAAACAGTCCCCGTACAGCAATCGCGCGATCGAGGCGATGAAGGATTCGTGGAGCTCCGTCTGACCGGGGGAACGATAACACCCGTCGGTGTCGAACCGCGCGAGGCTCCTTCGAAGTTTGTCGACCAACCAATGCCCCACGTCCACCGGGCGAATCGGGGCGCGATTCCCGTAGATCTCCGACAACCGTTTCAACTTTAACGATTCGCGCTGTTGCCGCAACGCTCGGCGCGTATCGAGTTCGTATCGCCCAAACACCTTGTCCCAATAACTCTCGGCGGTCTCGCGCGTTTTGGTCGAATCGTCTTCCTCGTCTTCATCCTCGTCGTCGTCGTACGTCGGGGACTCGATACTCGTCGCGGGATTGTAATGATGAGTTTCGGCGAAGACGCGCGCGAAGGCCGCGGCGGCTCTGTCCTCCTCGGGCGTCAACGGCGCCGGACGTTTCCGCTCCCGCGCGAACTCCGCCTCCATCTCCGGATCGATCATCTCTCTCTTCACATCGCTACCGCCCATGACGAATATCAAAACGGTGTCGAAGGACGGATCGCTTTTTTGCACACGTTCTGTTTTACTTTTCTGATTTATCCGATTTATCTGATTTACAAAAACTACTCATTACCGATCCATCCCGCCGTCCTCATTCAGGGCGGTATACTTTGCGGTGGACTCCTTCATCAAACTCTGTTTCAGCCTCTCCAACATTACCCAACTTCGAATCGCCTCGAGATTCGTCTTCTCCTTCTTCGTATCGCGGTGTCGTTTGAGGACGTCGTTCTCCACGATGTTTTGCAGAATCTTCACGCCTTGGACGGATCCCATCAACTCCACCTTCGCAAAGAACTGGTGTCGCCTCACGTGGATGAGAATCATGTTGCTGGGCCACTCCTCACACTTCTCACCGCACGCGAGCCGCGGAGCGCGAATGTACTTCTCGTGATATTCGTGCATCTCCTCGGCGAGCTCCGTATCGCGTCGGGTGGCGATGTTGTTGGCAAACATCTCGAAAAGCGTTCGTATTTTGGGATCGGTGTTACTGGGCGCGAATCCGTAGGCGCATCCCCAACAAAACCGATCGGTGGCCTCCATCTCCTGTTTCTTCTCGAAAAACGGAACGTTGTCGTAGTTCGCATCGTCGTCGTCGTCCCCTCCGCCCGTCGGGAAATCCTCATCCAATCCCGCCCCGCCCCCCGCGACGTTCGGTCCACTCACGAGATCGTCGTTGCATATCGACACCTCGAGCGTTCTCGAGGATCGTTTGCGAGAGTTCGAGGAGGAGGACGAGGACGATTTCTTGGAACGGGATCGTCTACGTCTCCCACCGCCGCCGCCGTCCTCATCGTCGAAATCGTCCATACCATCCCCCTCATCGAGTTTCCATTGAACGGACCTCACCGTCGCGGAATCGTCTCCCCCGCCACCACCACCCCCCCCGCGTCGTCCGCGCCGATCCGTCATGGGGATTAACCGCGAATTGTATTCTTCCTCATCGTCTCGCTCGTTCCGGGATGTGGTGCCACCGCTCCCCGTCGTCGTCCCGGTATTGAACGAACCGGTGGAACCAGAGGAACTCGTGAAGTGGGAAGGTGAAGTGTCATCGGGGGAATTCATTCACGCAAGAGCCGTCGGATCGTTCGTTCGCATGAAGGGTTGAAAACTTGTGGATGAGGGGGATTATAGAGTGCGAGATGGAATCGCCGATGCGCCACATTATAAATCCCCCGTCGATGGATTTCATCAAACGGAGACGCGGATAAATCATTATTCGGGGGAAAAAAGAACGTGAACACCACCGATCTCAGAGAACAAAATGTCGTTTCCCGCCAACGGTGAACTCGACAAGAGAGTGGGCAAGATGCAATCGAGCAGGTGGAACGGACGAGATGGCCAGCCCCGACGCCAATCGTACGTCTCAAACTCGAGTCCGCCGTGGGTATCGACGGGATCCGGGATGATTGGCGTGGACATCGCAAACAGCGATCAACACACCAACCCCGTCGAGCACGTCACCTATCACGTGAGACCGTACGACGAGCCCATGGTTACGGGTGGGAAAGACTACACGCGCGATCTGCGTCGTTACCACCTCGCATTCCAGCCGATTCTCTCCTCGCGCGAACCGATGGACGCCAACTCGATCTCGGATCCGAGTCACCTGCCCCCCCACGAGTACCAATCCCAGATGGCTTCGTTGACGGGGGCGGGGCGCACGCGAATCACCATGTACAACGTCGTTCAATTGAACTACCTCCTTCACAAGTGGACGTTGGAGGGATTCATCGATCCGGCGAACAATCAGGAGCGCAGACCAATCGCCGGGGCGCCGCCTCTCAATACGATAATCACCCCGAAATGGGTGAAGAGAAATTTCCGATACCTCGGGGAGATTTTCACGGAGGATACCGAGAAAAGCAGTCCGAACGGTGAGCGCGCGATGGTCGTAACGGCACAAGCCGACGAGTTTCTCCCGAACGTTTTCGGGAGATACGTTTACGGCCATTGTCATTTGTGGCTGATGATTCGCCGGGTCCCGGTTCACTCCTCGCAATTCTACCTTCCCTATTCCGGGACGGACGGTCCGTTTGGAGAGTATCTCGGAAACAAGGACGCCGCGAAGAACGAAATCAAGTACGTCACGCGAATCATCGGGGCGTGGACGACCACCAACGTGGTTCCCTATAAGGTCCCCGAGTCGATCTCGGGACAATACGGAGACGACAGCGGATACGGGAGTCTTCTTTACAAGTGCGTCGACAACGACGGCAATTGTATCGAGGAGACGGGTGAGGCGATTTACGTCGGAATGGTCACGAAGAATCTCGACTCCAACAAGGAAATCCATCGCGATTGCATGGTCGACATCGACGTGTACGATGCCTCGCATCCTCACCTCGAAGTGAGTCTGTATACGATATGAGTGCGATTCGCGGGGGAATGCGTGCGAGCGAGCGAGAGAGAGAGAGAGAGAGGAAGAGACGAGAGAGAGAGAGAGAGACGAGGAGGAGGAGCGAATAATTAATAAAATAAAAATAAAATGGAGAAAACCCTCAAATGACCCAGTGCGAGCTTCACAAATATTTTAGTGGGACCGCACGCATCATCAATACATCTTTTCGACTCGCAAAATGACCAAACATTCCATCGCGACCAATTCGGCGTCCGACCCATCGGGGAACGCTCAAACGCATCAACCGAGGAAGGGGAAGGGGGGGTACAAGGGCGGGGGTAAAAACGTGAGAAGAGATACTGGAGGGGGAAAGGACCCCAACCATTACCGTCGCGACAAGCGACGCCACGACAAGGCCAACGCGTGGGAACACATCACCGAGAACGACATGATTCGCCTGGCGCGACGCGCGGGGATCTCGCGAATCGCCCAATGCATCTACCCCATCACGCGTCGACAGATGACGGCGTTCACGGAGAAAATCGTCAAGGACGCGTTGGCCTACGTGGAATCCTCGCTCGACGACCAGCACAAGGCGGAGGAGTTCGACGCGGAGGGAAACTTCATCACGGACGCCGAACGAAACGTCGTGTTGAAGAGGGTCGCGCCGGAATACGGCGGGACCATCAGTCTTCGCGCCGTGATGGCCGCGTTGGAACGAAACAATTTCAAAATGTATTGGCACGGCGGCCACAAGAAGAAGAAGAAGAATGCGCGAGACGAGCGCGATAACGAGTGAGTGAGCGGGAAGAGAAGGAGGGAGGGAGGGAAAGAAGAATAAATATCTATCTCATTAAACGTCGCGAGACCGTCGTCATCCTCGAAAGCTCGGGGGGTTCATCCCAATTCGGTCGCCGCAATCTGTTGAGCGTCAGTCGATTAGTTCGTTGAATTTCGTGGCGATTCACTTACCCGCGCAATCTACGAGCGTCAGTTCATTGATTAGACGTTGAAACGAGTTCAGTACTTACCGTGCCCGAACATGCACAGCGACGTAACGCTTCCCGGCCCTCCGTCGTCACACTTTCCAACACCGCCAAAAGCTGCATATCCACATCCGTTGTTGCAATACATGTCGCACCCGCGCTCGGGACACGTCCACGGGGTGGGTTTCGCGGTGGGAATCGCTACACTCGTGGGATTCTTGGTGGTGGTGGGGGCATGGGTCGTGGGGTCAGTCGTCGGGAGACCCGTGGGAACGTACGTGGGATCGCGCGACGGTAGCCTCGTCGGGACAAAGGTGGGGGAACGGGAAGGTTTCGAGGTGGGTCGCCGCGTGGGGCGTTTCGTGGGCTTCGTCTTCTTCTTCTTCTTCTTGGCAGTGGGCTTCGTCGTGGGCGATACGGTCACCACCGGCGGGGGACAAACGGGACACTCACACTCGACGAACGGTTCATACTCTGGACTTTCAGAAGGGTTCCAGGAGGGGGACCCGGTGAACGAGTACTCCCCCGTCACGTTGTCGTACTCGTACTCTCTCTCGTCCACCGCACCGCTCATCACGACGCAGAGAACGACGACGACAAACGCCAACAGGAGAAACGCGGTGATGAGATGATTTCGCATGTTGTGTGTGAGAAGAATGGTTAAAGGAACGAGGCCGACCCACATTCATGTGTTTCCGTTCTGCTCAGCTGATTGTACACGCACACTCGACTTTTTCGTCGTCGTCCTCGTCGGATCGATTCCGACGAATTGGACCCTCGTTCATGCTGCGAAACTTCGCCACCTTCTCCGCTTTTCGCCTCGCGGCGTTCTTCGCATCTCGATAACCCAGAATCGTTCGTTGAAACGCGGATGTGTAAAGCGACTTGATGAGGGAGTCGTCTTTACGTTTCAACGCCGCCACGGTGTTCCACATGACGATGCCGCACGCCTCTTCATTCATCAATCCTCGGATGTAAACCCCGAACCCGAGCGATTTCACATCCCGGCGCTCAAAATCTGACATCGCATCGTATTCACCCCCGGAGATGAGACGATTACGGGGATCACTCAACCACGCGTGTGCGAGATTCTGTGCATGGTTGATATCTCTCAAATCCATGTCTTGAGCGCGTCTGCGTCGCCGATCTTCGTATACGTCATATCCACCACCGTATTCGTCTTCGTAATCGTTGACGTAATCCCTGACTTTACCGACGTCGACATCGACGCCGACGTCGTCGTCATCGAATTCGATGAATTTATCATAGTCGTCCCTCTCCATCGCCTCGAGGTCGGCCTCCGATTGAGGAGGAGGGAGATGGAGATGCGCGTTCATCATTTCTCGCGATCGTTTGGACCCCGATAACGGTTGCGGCGGAAGCG
>CAZGJZ010000013.1:0-43840 GCA_964525935.1 uncultured Opitutaceae bacterium
ATCACCAGCGAGACGTCCTTTCTTTCTATATGTTACTTACGGGACACAACACTAGCCCACGACGACGGGCAGGTTGATGCCGGTGATACATACTGGGGGCGTCGCAGTCTTGCGATCGCGCGCGTCCTGACCGCCAAGACTCGTACAGTCGCACGTGTGAACGGGAGGTATGTTGCCCGCGATGGACGCGCTTTCGTTATTATCCTTCCCTATGAAGCGTCTCGCTGTGGCGTTGCGTCGGGAATTAAGCCCCGTCGCATTTGCCTTCGGTGGCTCGGACAGGAAAAGCCCTAGCGCCTTCCTGCTCCTCTGGAAAAAGAATCATATCCTCCGGCCTGTCCTGACGGCGCTTGTTGCCGGCGCGTTTCTTGCCGGTTGTCGCTCCGGGGCCTTGGCGCCCCAGGCGATCGTGGTGGGGGACATTCCGCCCGCGAACGCGCCCGGCCCCGCTCCTTCGAGGGAAAAACCACTCTATTATTATCCGGTCGTGGGAGGCTATCGGGAACTGGGCGCGAAGATGGCGGGCGTTCATCCCCCGTCGTCCAACGAGGTGCTCCGCGCCGTGGCGAAGGCGTTGGCGCAGGAAAACTACCTGTTGGTCAGGCCGGGCGTGAAGCCCGACTTGATGATGGTCATCTGGTGGGGCTGCATGAACCCGTTGGTGGAGGAGTTCGAACAGACGGAGGAGGAAGTCGCTCCGACCAAAGTCTTCTTCAACATGCGCGAGATGCTGGCTTTGGTCGGCGCCTTCAAGGCCGACGTGGGTGTCGAGCGCGTCCGGAACGATCTCCGGCAGGCGGCCAACGACGACCGTTATTTCATCGTGGTCGGGGCCTACGATTTTGCGGCGGTGGAGAAGCACGAAAGAAAATTGCTCTGGTCGGCGAGGATGAGCACGGAGTCGACCGGTCGGAGTCCCGAAGAGATTTTCCCCCTGCTGGCGGCAAGCGGTGCGGCCGTGTTCGGCCGGGAGACCAAGCCCGGCGTGATCGACACCGCCCAGCAGATGAAAGGCACGCGGGTCGATCTGGGTGAGCTTCAGGTCATCGAAAACCTGACAAAGGACCAGGTGCCGGCGAAGAAGTGAGGGGACATACCAGAACGGGTCGAGCCGCACTTTCCACCAGGCCAGTGCCGAAAACATTATTTCACGCTTCCCCTTGCCGAGTCCAAGGCACCAATTCAAAAGGCCGCGCTTGGGACGCGGCCTTTTGAATTGGTGGAGGTGAGGGGAATTGAACCCCTGTGTATATTTTCAACCAGTTGATAATCAACAGTTCAATTTTCGAATCCTTGTGGAAAAGCGCCATTCTAGCGGCAATTTAGCGGGCACTACGAGCATGCAGACGCCACAATCGTCCCGGTAACGCCTATCGAATCACGGTCGAGCGAGCATTTATATCCCGAGATGCGCTTCGGTGAGAAACTGCATCTGATTGTGCTCTTTCATCACGTCGGCACGAAGAGCCCCCAACTCACCACGCAATGTTTGCAGGCCGGCGAGTTTGTCGGCCTCGTTGAAAATCAGTCGGGAGTCGTCGATCACCTTTAGCGAATCGCGCAACACCTGCTGCCCGATAAGCACATCCATCCAAAGCAACATTTGCCGTGTGATTTCCAAGGGATCGGTGCGTAGCACGGAAAGTCCTTCGGTCGGCATCCGATAAATGATCGAGCAAATATCGAAACTAGAAAAATTGATAGTCTTCCCCGCCTGGTCCTGTTCATAGTCCGCCTTCAAAGATTTCAACAGGCGAATCAATGCGCGGGGCACGCCGACGTAAGCCAAGTCATGCGCCGCAATGCGGGCGTTGAAAAGAAACGGGTAATTTTTTTTCCGAACCTTATCCTCACGATTGTATACCATGATGCCACGCGTGTGATCTCCCTGATTCTGGGAATACGCCACCGTATCGTACCAGTTCGCGGGAACCACGTCGACTTGGCATGCGAGACTGCCTCCGCTGATCGCAATTGAGGTGGAGCCGGTATTGTCCACGGTCGCGGCCGGAAAAGCCGCCACTAAGTGAGTAACGCAATCGGTTCGCAGCGTTAGAAGGTCGTCGTTCGGATTTCCCGCGTATGGGGACGACGCTTGCTGTGGGGGCTCCAACGAAACGAACTTGTCGATGATGGTGAGGACATCAACGTCGCTGTAGTATTTGATGTGGGTACCGTTTGAAACTGAGCCCTGACGCCTAAACTCAATGCCGGGATATGTCGGCCGCAGACGCTCCTTCAATTGGGCTTCCACGCGATCTCCCTGCAAGACCAACCTGGCTGTCGCCTTGGAATCGAGCGGAGCCATGGCTCCGAGCATATACTTCGTGGATTGGCCGGTCTGCTTCTCGAAGGCCTCGGAATAATTCGAGAACTCGCGGTCAACGCTAGCCGCGCGGCGATTCAGGAGCCGTCCGTATCGATCAGAAATTGCCACGGGAAATGCGCGTCATCTTCAACTCACCGTAGCGCAGGCGGTGCTTGCCCGAAAAATAGTCGCCTTCCAAAACGTCGGTCGAGGAGTGTCGTAGCTCCATCATACCGGGATGGCGTTGTAGCTCGGAATTCGACATGTTCTTGGGCACGTTTTCGAAACCGTACCGGAACAGCGTTACCGCATGTTGAATTTCGATCGAGGCCATGAAGCTTCGGGACGTCGAGTCCTTTGTCTCCGTAAACACCTCGATCCGAGAAAACGTCTGCCGGATAGTGACGGTCATCGAAAACTCAACCGGCTGTTGGGTCGCCGGGTCGATATAGGAACTCTTGCCCTGGGCCTCCCATTTGCCCTGGAGGTCGGGAATCCCGTGCAGGGTGCACAGCCAGCGCCACGCGAAACGATCCACTATAAAATAAAGCAGTCCGAATGTCGCGCCGAAGCTCAATGGAAACGAAACCCACGCTGGCATGCCGGTCTGCACGGCGAACTTCGTCACCCAGGTGGGAAGCGACAACGACACAACGGCCAAGACGACATGAGTCACACGGCGGATGTTCGAGTCGATTGAGTAATCGTGCATGCTCTGAGCAGGCTAGATCGCCAGGCGCTGTCACGGAAAGCGAAATGACGTCATGCAAACCATTCGCGGTCCAGCAGCACCACCCGCGGTTTTACATTACGCGGTATGGCCGACCTATATCCGCTGTTGGTTGGGATGTGATTGGCGCGGTGCTTGGAATTTCCCTCTCATTCAACATGAACGCCCGCTGACATTTGCGCGGGCCAACGGCCGCATCACATGCCGCCCTTCGGTCCTTTTTGTTATACCTAGTAACGGCGTCGCGGCTAAAACATATCGCAGGCAGACTCCAAGCCGAGGCCATTGGCCGCCTAGCGTCTACGAGTGATGAACAATCATCACACCAAAATCACTCGCTGCTGCGCCCACTGTGGTCAGCGCTTCAATATCAACCCACGCGTTGGCCAGCGCCATCGCTTTTGCTCTGCCCGAGAATGCATTAGGATTAGTCGTTCGGTCTCACAGAGAAAATGGCTCCGCAAAAACGGAGGGAAATTGTATTTCCGAGGGGTCGCGTCAAAAAACCGCGTCAGGGAATGGCGGAAGAAAAATCCTCAATACTGGAAGCGCAATCGTATCGACGGAGCTCGGTTCAAACTGTCGAAACGCTTTGCGTCCATTCTTCGCCAATCTGCGTTACAAGATTCGATTGACGCAGCTCTCGCTCTGAAAATCGGAGTGATCTCTCGCATCACGGGACATGCGTTACAAGATGAGATAGCCTCTGAAATTCGAAGCCTCATGGTGCGCGGCAATGCAATCCTGCGAGGTATCATTCCGAAAAAGAGATAGTGCGCCCTATCGTGCGTCACCGTTCGGCTGCATGGATTCATGACCCATGGCCGGCGGACCCGAGCAACTGTCTTTAAATGCCGCGACCGGCCACCGCACGCCGGTCGCGGCCTACGTACGGATGTCTACGGAGCATCAGCAGTATTCCACTGAGAACCAGATGGATCGCATCCGGGAATACGCCGCGCGACGAGGGATGGAAATCGTTCGGATATTCGCAGATGAGGGGAAGAGTGGCCTCAGCGTCAAGGGGCGCGAAAGCCTCCGGCTAATGATCTCGGAAGTGGAATCCGGAAAAGCTGATTTCAAGGGAATCCTCGCTTACGACATCAGTCGTTGGGGTCGTTTCCAGGATGCCGACGAAAGCGGATACTATGAGTATATCTGCAAGCGTGCCGGGATAGGCGTCCACTACTGCGCGGAGCAGTTCGAGAACGATGGTTCTCCGACCTCGAATATTATCAAAAGTGTGAAGCGCTCTATGGCTGGTGAGTACAGCCGCGAGCTTTCAACCAAGGTCTTCCAAGGCGCCTGCCGTTTGATTCAGATGGGATTCAAGCAAGGAGGATCAGCGGGCTTCGGTCTCCGCCGAATGTTGATCGATCAGGCAGGCCAGCCGAAAGGTACGCTGAAGATCGGCGAGCAGAAGAGCCTTCAGACCGATCGCGTGGTGCTCGTGCCGGGTCCCGAGGAAGAGCAGGCCATCGTGAAATGGATCTACCGCACGTTTCTCGAAGAGCAAAAAACTGAGCGAGAAATAGCCGATGAACTGAACGCTCGTAAGATCCTTACCGACCTTGAGCGCCCGTGGACCCGGGGAACCGTTCATCAGATCCTCACCAACGAGAAATACATCGGCAATAGCGTGTACCACCGCACTTCCTGTAAGCTAAAGCGGAAGCACGTTAACAATCCACCGGAGATGTGGATTCGGGCCAATGGGGCGTTCCCAGCGATCATTGATCCTCAGCAGTTCGCACGCGTTCAGGAGACCATACTGATCAGGACCAAAAGGTATTCGGATGAAGAGATGCTGCAGTCGCTGAAGGCCCTTTGGCAGAACCATGGTCGGGTCTCGGGGCTCCTGATTGACGAACAAGAGGCAATGCCCTCTTCCGCCGCCTTTAGGAATCGTTTCGGTAGCCTGGTCCGCGCCTATCAATTGATCGGGTACACACCGCGTATCGACTACTCATTTGTGGAAATTAATCGGTACCTTCGGAATCGGCACCCAGAAATCGTCCAAAGCGTGATCTCCAGACTATCGTCTCTTGGTGTCTCCGTCGAGCGAGACCCTGCCACCGAGCTTCTCACCATCGACCGAGAGCTTTCGGTTTCGATCGTGTTGTCCCGATGCCTGAAGAAGGAAACGGGGACCCGGCGATGGATGCTTCGATTCGAAGAAGGCCTCCGACCAGATCTCACCATTGCGGTGCGCATGGACGAAACCAATCAAGGAATTTTGGACTACTATCTTCTCCCATCTATCGATCTCACGGAATCCAAGTTACGTCTGAGCACCGACAATGATGTGCTGCTCGACGCATACCGTTTTGATGATCTCGATTTCTTCTTTCAGATGGCGGAGCGCATTTCGATCGAGGAGGCCGCCGCCTGATGGTTGCACAATCGTCCAACGTCCAGTTGATCCCGGTGGATCGAATCCGGATCGTGAACCCCCGCGTCCGCGAAAAGAAAAAGTTTGAGAAGATCGTGGAAAGCATTGGTGCGCTCGGTCTAAAGCGCCCGATTACGGTCACGGTAGGAGCACCCGACGACGATGGGCGCGAAATGTTCGACCTCGTTTGTGGACAAGGCCGCCTGGAAGCTTTCGTTTCCTTGGGACAAACCAAGATTCCCGCGTTGGTCCGTGGCTTCTCCAAGACCGATGGTTTACTGGCTAGCTTGATCGAAAACATCGCACGACGGCGCGGCCGTGCCTTGGATCACATTAGATCGATCCAGTGGATGAAGGATCAGGCGCAAAGCGTTGACCAAATAGCGGCGAAGACCGGACTGGCGCCCGAATACGTGAAGAGCATTCTTAGCCTTCTCAAAAACGGAGAAGATCGACTGCTGGATGCGGTGCTGCACGGCAAGATCCCAATCACCATCGCGGTTGGAATCTCTGGAGCTTCGGACGACGAGTCCCAACGCGTGCTTATGGAAGCATACGAGCGGAAGGAAATGAACCAGAAGACGCTCCATGCCTTTCGCCGGATCGTCGACCTTCGAAAAACGTTCGGGAGGAACTACAATCCAAGAGGACGAAAAACCTCCCGCACCACGGCGGACAGTCTGGTACGAGCATACCGTATGGAGACACAAAAGCAGAAGCTTCTCGTTCGGAAAGCGAAGCTCTGCGAGGCACGCCTTCTTTCGATATCTGCCGCGGTTCGCGTATTGGTGGCGGACGAAGACTTTGTGAACCTTCTGCGCGCGGAGGATCTCTCCACACTGCCAAAATTTCTGGCCGAACGAGCGAAGGAGAATCGATGAGTACGCCGGTACGCGCAGCCTTCGAATTGGGCGGGCAAATATTGCCCCTCTCTTCCATTCATCCGATTCGACAGGTAAAGCCGTCGGACCACGCGTTTGGGAAATACCGCGCCGTGCTTTCGTCGATTCGCGAGGTAGGGCTCATTGAGCCGCTGATGGTTCATCCGCAACCGGGCGGCAAAAACTTCTTCCTGCTCGACGGCCACATGCGCCTAAAGGCATTGCAGGAGTTGGGGCTGACGGAAGCGTTCTGCCTGATTTCGACTGAAGCGGATGCTTTTACGTACAACGATAAGGTTAACCGGCTCTCGCTCATCCAGGAACACCGGATGATAACTCGGGCGATCGAGAAAGGCGTGACACCGGAGCAAATCTCGAAGGCGCTTAGTGTCGATGTCTCTAAAATCATAGCCAGCATCAACCTTCTGGAGGGCATTGACCAGGAGGCCGTCGACATCCTGAAGGACAAACCGATCACTGCCATCGCCCTGCGAATGTTCCGCAAGGCAAAGCCCATGCGTCAGGTGGACATGGCACAATTGATGGTGGCCGGAAACAACTACACACGCGCCTACGCGGATGCACTGATCGTCGGTACGCCCAACGACCAATTGGTCGCCGGCAACAAGGCGAAGGCAAAGCACGGCATCTCGGACGACGAGGTCGTTCGCATGGAAAAGGAGATGGAAACGCTAGAGCGAGACTATCGGCTTCATCAGGACACGTTCGGAGAAAACTCTCTGCACCTGAACGCTACCCAGCGTTACGTGAAGCGCTTACTTGAGAACACGAAGATCAAGCGATTCCTGAACAATCGCTATCCTGAGCTGCTCGAAGAATTTCAAGAATTGGCCTCACTTGAGGCCTTATAACGCCACGTCCCTACCAAGCCGCCATAGTCCAGAGGGTTGGCGCCCGTATGCCGCAACGTCCAAAGCCGAAAGGCGAATAAGGGCACGAGGTCTCCGTATCTGGTGGAACTAGGTTCTTGGCCCAGACCTCGGCGGCAGGTCTGGGCTTCTGCGGCTGCTGTGTCCCAAGGGACTTCAGGTTGACGGATTTCGGTCCCGGAGCGCATGCTCGGGCGATGGGCTTTGGAACAAAGATCCCCGCATCATTCGCGGGAGTATGGTGGTTCGCCGACGAACCAGACCATCGTTTCATTGGCACGCTGGACTACGACAATGCGTCGGGCGGCAAGATTCGTCTGGTAGCGGAACACAAGGGGACGAGTATATTCGCCAAGGCGCGTGGCGGGGATCTCCTTTATGGGAAGACGACGGAATCTGCGCACGTCACAGTCTTCTATCCAGCAATCGTCAGCCAGTCCTCTTCATCACATGGTATCGAACAATGCGATGTGAGGTTTTCGCATGCGATTGTTGGAGACCACATCGGGAAACCCGAGGGCGAGTATTTTACCCAGGTATCGGTCGCTTTCCCAAACATAGAACTCTGGGGCGCTCAAACGGGCTTCGGCATCCGGCATCACCGAGGATTTCGGGGCTATTCCATCCGTTACAAGCGCACTCCTGAGTTGAAGATCGCGTTAGAGAAGGGCCTCACCCTGAGAATCGCTCGGTCTGCCACAGTCCCCTTTTCGAAGGGCCGTGATGGACAGGTAGCCCTACACGAGAAAACCCACTTTCACTTCAAAAGCCGGAAGCGCCAAAGCCTAAGTTTTTTCCTCCAGCGGCTATCATTACTGCAGGGATTCTTCTCCCTGGCGACGATGGGCTTTTGTCCGCCAGCCCAGGTCTTCGCCATCAGCGAGACCGGGCGCAGGGGCATGAAGCGTTCAGTGACCATTTTCTCTCGAGCGCCCTTTGGTGACGAGGATCAACCTGATGGCCGTCCACCCTATCGTTATTTGTTCATGGAGGCTGATCTCAAAGGACAATTGCCCCAACACCTGGCAACTTGGCTCAGGAACGGGACGCTGCTCGCCCAACCGCTCACCCTCTACCATTGCGCGCTCCACTCGACTGGGTTTCTCCAAACCAAGTTTCTCTACCTGAGCCAGTGCTTCGAAGCCCTCCACCGCAGACTTCGCGGCGGCCACTACGTCACGCCGGAGGAGTATTCTAGGGTGCTGCCCGGGTTGTTCGCTGCAATTCCAACGACCCTCGACCGCAGCCACCGGGATTCGCTGAAAAACAGGCTCAAGTATGGCTATCAGTTCTCCCTTCGGAAACGTCTCGAGTTGGTGCTCAAAGACTATCCATCGCTTGCCCGTGAGTATCGTATAGACGAGCGGGACACGACGGAGATCGCGGACCATCGCAATTTCCTCACGCATTATGATGGCGAGGATTCCGATGCGCCGGAGGTCGACCTTTGGCGGCTATTTATGGTTCTGAGATTGCTGGTCGAATCGATGCTTTTGGAATGCGCCGGGATCGAGCGGACCGCGGTCGCCGCCATGTTCGAGAAATGCGAATACTACCGCCTCCACCTGTTCGGTAGTCCACGTAAGTAACCCTGCCAATGTCCCACAACGGATAGTATGGGACACTCGCTCGGAAGGGCCGGCGGGGTGGCGGGTTGAAACATGTGCGTGAGAGTAATTGGCGGCGTGAGCGTTGCGTTCGCACCTCTGGGGCATGCTTCGCGCCGACACGCCAACTGACCTCGATTGGGAGCGCCTTTGCCAACACTTGCCGCACTGCCATCCGCGGGACCGCGCGTTGGTTGAGTTGGGCGTTCAGACCGGGCTGCGGTTGTCGGAGCTCCTCGGGCTGCGGATTCAGGATATCTGGCGCAACGGAGCGCCGCTTTCGATTCTTCGCGTTTCGCGTAGCAACCTGAAAGGCGGACGCGGCGTGCGGGCACGCTCGGTGTCTTCGCGCACGATCCCAATCAATGCGCGTGCGCGGGAGGCGCTGGCGGCGCACCTGGGGCCGGGCGAGCATTTAGCTACGGCTCCCCTCTTCCCCAGCCGAAACGCGGCCGGCACGATTGCCCTTTGCCGCCGGCACGCCGTTCGCATCATCAAAAAGATCTTTTTGGACGCGGGGCTCGATCCCCAACGCGTGTGGTCGGGACATTCGCTTAGGAAGCGCTTCGTTCGCGCAATCTTCGACCAAAGCGGAAACATCAATCTCGCGCGACAAGCGGTCGGCCATCGCTGGGTGACAACGACGCAATTGTATCTCGGCTTGGAAGAAGATGAGGCCCAGGCGGCAATTCAGAGGCTCGGCGAGATGCCGCCCGAGCGGGCGGCGGCTGCGGCAAACCTACCTAGTGCTGTCGCCAGCTGATCAGCCACGTTGCTGGATCTTCAAAATGGGACGCCCCGAGTTTCCTCGGGGCGTCTGGCCCGTTGAACCGGCGAGTCGTTCATTAACCTCGCCAGCGCGGGACGAGAAGGAGAGGAATGCTTCATAGGAACAATCATTGATTTGCATCCGATGCGGTGCGCTCTGCTACCGCAACTGAGGTAGTCCGAATACGCCGGGTGCGTGATTTTTCGCACTCGGGTGCGGACCTCGTTCGGCTTGCGTTGATACATGGCAGCCGAGGGCCAACGGCGCAGCTATCCGCATGTCCACGCGCTTCGCCCTTATTTCCAATCAGTCTCTACTGCCGTCCTTGCTGGGCAGACGGCTGTGCGAATGGAAATTGGCGAAGGCGGTTGTCGTGTGCCGATTCCTGGAGGAGCTACGGCCTCACTCCGCTGACGTGCTGATACTCGATATGGAAACGGCGGAGGGAAGGACTCACGAATTGCTGATTCAGACGTCTAAGCGTGCCGGTCACGCGAAGCTCGTGATGCTGGCGGGGTGTCGCGCCGGCTATCTCGCACACTTGGCTTATCGTCTCGGGGTACGAGCAATACTGCACAAGGGGGACTCCCTTTTTGATTTTCGCGAAGGGCTGCGGGTCGTAATCGCCGGCGGGATGTTCATCAGTCCGCTAGTCGACCAAGGGCGCCGGGCGCTATTCGCTCGGATTCTATCGGAACGGGAGATCGCTGTAATGGCCGGCCTTGCCCTTGGTGAAACGAACGCTGCGTTGGCAGCGCATCTCAGCATCAGCGCGGAGACGGTGCGCACGCACAGACGAAACTGCATGCGAAAGGTAGGCGCCACGTCGGTGCTCGAGCTGACTCGCTTCGCTATCTCGCAAGGCGTGGTGCGCTGGTCGCGATAACGCATCTATCCCGAAAATGAAAATTCTCCATGTCAGTGACCTTCATGCCAACCTGCATTGGTTCGATTGGATCCACCGTGTTGCGGCAAGCTACGATTTAGTCGCGATCTCGGGCGATCTCTTGGACGCGAGACGGCCCGATGCGATTGTCGATCAGATGAGAGAGATTTCTGCCGCGGTAGCTAGGATTTCGGGAACTGTAGCCATCTGTTCAGGGAACCACGACTTCGTGGGCCGCGCGGATATTCCTTCGGCAAGCTGGATGCATGATCTGGCTCTCCCTGGGGTGTGGGTCGATGGAAACAGTTTCCAGATCGGCACACGTCACTTTCTCTGCCACTCATGGCTTTCGCCGCATCCGAGTGCCGACGAGGGCGATATCTGGATTGTGCATGCTCCCCCCGAGGGCACCGCGGTTTCGCAGACCGAGGAGGGGGACGTCGACCATGGGGATTTCGAGTTCAGGGAGCTCTGCAAAGCGGATCGCGGGCCGTCGATTGCGCTCTGCGGACATATTCATCAGCCCCTTTCTTGGTACGCCAGCGTTGGCCGAACTCTCGTCTTCAATCCCGGCGAGTCTCCCGACCCCTACGTTCCTGCGCACATCGTTCTTGATCTAACGCAGCGCGTCGCGACCAGGCACATGCCCGGCCGCGAGCCGGAAAGCATTCGGCTGCCGGGGCTGCTTACTGCTGAGCAGGTGTTGAGCAGCCGCACTCCAGCAAAAATCGAATCGTTGCTTGCTCTCACTGTTAGCAACCAAGAGGCGGAAGGAATTCACATGACGGAAGCCGAAATCGAAGAAACCCGGCGCCGTTTGCGCCAGCTAGCGGAGTATGAATAACACCCCCAAAAAAGGGCCTACCCAAGTCCGCATTCGATCACTCCGACTAGGGGGAGAGGATACGATTATCCACACTGTCCCGGCGCGCACCCCGGCTGCGCCAAGAGGAGTGCCGAGACTTCTTCTTTCGCGTCTCGCTCAGCTCCACGCAACAGGCAGCGCGGCTTTTCTGAATTGGATTATACCGTATCTCAAAAGCCCACTTTCGTTTTTCTATGGCCTGGTGGCGATTTTCGTAGTGGGCGCCATTCTCGATGCGACGCTCAACCAGGCCGGCGAATACCTGAACAATGGGTATTCGTTCTACGCCGCATTCGTATATTGTCAGGATACGACCAGTCCGCACCTGAGCTTCTGGCACTACGGCCTCTACTACTTCATTGCTCCGATCGTGGGTGTGACTACCGCCTGTATCGCCGGGCTGGTGCTTGCCTACATCAGCATCGGAGTCGGAGTTGGCGTAGTAATTTGGTATGCGGGATGGGGAACGAGCAATTTTTCACAATATGTCCTGCCAGGAATCCTTGCCCTTATCCAAGGCGGGCTGATGGTCACTGTCTTCAAGCGAGCCGCTAATTTCATATTCGGCGCAGTGATTTGGCTCTACACCATCGTCGTGGCCGCCTTTTGGGCGTTTCTACTCCTCTTTACATTTATCACATGGATTCACTGGCTGGCCGCGTGGTCCATACGCTCCGCTCACTGAACCGCCAGGTCTTGGCGGCTGGTGAATGGTGCAGTGTGCCACGCAACCTTACGATGCGCCAAATTTAGCGTAAGGGTGCGTTCCGTCTCGAACCACAGGATCAGTTTACAATCTGCAAAACGAGTAGATCATCTGCCAGCGCAGCGCCTTTCGGTTTCTAAACCACTTCGATATAGGCGGCAACGGAGGGATAGTCGCGTTGAGTAACGAGAGGGAGTTCGATAGCGAGAACCGCTAGATTAAGATTCAGGAAATCCCAATACTCGCGTCCATTCGCGAAGCTGGAGAGGCCCACACAACGATAAACGGCCGAGTCGATCAACGGGACCGATTTGCTTTTAGGGATGTAGGCATTCCATCGCGTAGAAGGACGCGAGTAAGCGACGCGCAGCTTCGGCACCTGTTTTTCGATACCGAGATCGAACTCACGGACGGAACCCGCACCCATGCGCAGTTCCTTCTTCGAGTACTTTTCCTCGAACATCACAAGGGCGCACGCGCGCTCACTCAGATCAACAACGCGGTTGAGGCACGCCTCGATTGACACGTCGAAATCCTCTTGGAGACGGAGAACTAGCGAGCCATCAATAGGCCGGATATTCATCCGGTTCGTGAAGTCGTCCCACGGCATGAGCAATTCGGCGGCGCCGATATTGCAGAGTTTCTCGAATTCCGCGTGGACCGGATCGAACTGAGCCTTATTGCCGCGATGCCTCGCCTGTTCGTAACAGTCCGGAAAAAAGGTGTGGATGATCTCGTGGCAGATCGAAAAGCGGATGCGTTGTCGCGGAGTGGCGGGGTTGTATTCCAACAGGAGCTGTCCCGTGGCGTCGGGGAATATGCGAGCATCCGCCCGGATGTCCCCCTGGGCAGGTTGCACGGCTATCCCCATCCAACTCGCCAAGTCTTCGGGTTCGAAGGGCGGGCCGCCCCAAAGCGCCGTTTTTGCCTCCTGGACCTTTTCCCGGGCGAGTCTCCGAATCAGGGCAATGGGATCCTCCTCCCGGTGATGGGCGAGCAGCGCTTGAATCGACTTGTGGCGCCAAACACGAAGCGGCAGGGCCGCCGTAGAGTTATCCTCCGGAAGCATTTCGTTTGGCCCGTTGGCCAAACGAAAACTCAATACTGCGATACAGCCAAGCCCAGTCTTCCTTCGTTTTGGCACCGGCGCCGGATCGATGTTGGAGCACGTAAAGCGCCTGAAGTGTATCCTCGTTCAGAGACTCGCCCTGTTCCCGCGCTTCGCGGATATAATCTTCCAGGCCGGATTCAAGGGATTCGGGCACAATCCGGCGCGCTTTCACCGGCGGCTTGTCCAATAGCAGCGCACTCGTAACACCAAGCCCTTTCGCGATTTTGTTGAGCGTGTCGAGCGACGGGTTGGCGTCGTCGCTCGTCTCGATTTGATAGAGCAGACCTTTGGAGAGGGAGGCCTTGTCCGCTAGCGCAGGCAGCGTCAGGCCCTGCTCGATCCGAAGGTGCTTGATCCGGTTACCGACGGCGGTGGGCATATCCAACTCAGCGGGCTTGGGTTCTTTATGGCAAACCCAAATACGGTAGGGTTTTTTCTGATTGACGGTTCCGTAAACAGAACCTATAAGCCTATCAGATACGTTACCTAGAACCAAGCGAAAGTCGTGAAACTCGAAATTCTTTCCGTCCATAACCAAGGCAATTATGAGAAGGAACACGTCTTCCTCAGGGTATCCGAGGATTGCGACGTGGGACGCTATGTTCTCGCGGACACGAGCTACACTTCCGATGGTCGCGTCTCCAACAAACTGCGGCACGTGTTCTGGTTTCCGGACAAGAACGTCAAGCGGGGGGAGTATGTGTCAGTCTGGACGGGGTCGGGTCAGGACACGCTGACCAAGACCGACTCTGGGGCGCCGGTGCATCGGTTCTACTGGGGCCTCAAGTCGTCGGTCTGGAACGATACCGGCGACTGCGCGGCCCTGCTCGAACTGAACACGTGGCAATTCAAGGGGGCGAAATGAACTCGGAACGAAAAATGAACGTCTGGCAGCTCCATCCGGAGGAGATGTACATCCTCGAAGGCGACGCCCTCGTGCTCGAACTCATGCGCCAGCTCCGCATTCCCAACCTGTTCGCCCGCGCTTCCGAGTACGACGAGCTCCATGCTTTTGCGGCCTTCGACAATCACCCAACTCACTGGATCGTGCTGCATCTGTGGAAGGGTATTTCCGCCTATTCCCCGAATCACATGATCAATCGACTCGTGCGGAAGCCCGACCCCAACGGCCTCGTTTTTCAGGCCATCCCCAAGTCTTCCACCAGCCGGGCCAAAATGGAAATTCAACTGATGGCCGAGGCCCGGGAGATGGAGTCAACCCAACCCTTCGCCTTTCAACAACTGCCTTCCGAATAAACCACCTCCGATTATGAGTGATAATCCCAATAAGCGCGGTCGTCAGGACCGCCAGACCGTCTCCCGCCAGCCTCACGAGGTCGGCTATGTCATCCGTCAACTCACACAGCGTCACCCCGACGTCCCCCGCGACCAGGTCGTGAAGTCCATCTTCGCCGCCCGCGACGCCATCGCCCCCTCCGAAGGCCGGAGCAAGCTCATGACCGACGCTGAGCGCCGGATCGATAAACTCAAGTAACCCCGCCATGTATATCTACACTCCAGGCACCGTGCTCGCGCGTCCGAAGGACGCGTTCACTCATTGGGGCGTCGTTACTGAACGCGGGACTGTGTTTCACAACACTCCTGAACGGGGCGAGCATGAGTCCAGCCTCCTCGACTTCGCCGGCGGTAATTCCGTGTCGGTCCGATACCGGATTGCCAACCTCCGCGGCTTCTTCACCCGCCTGCACGAGCGCCGGGCGAACCCTCGTTCTTACGACGCCGTATCATGGAACTGCGAGGACACGGTGGCGTACCTGGCAGGTAGTTGGCCGCGCCTGACCCAAGTATTCGTGGTGGCGCTAGCCGTCGCTGCAGTAGTCCTGCTCGTCTTCAATCTCCGGAAGCAGTAACCATGAATTTCATCCACAACGACCTTGGATATCGGCAGGGCGGGGAGACTGTCGAGGTCACCCTCTCCGGCAGCGCCGCCAACGTCCGGCTCTTGGATTCCTCAAACTTTTCGAGTTATCGCTCCGGTCGGCGCCACAGCTATCGCGGTGGCCTTGTCACCCGCTCCCCTTACCGGCTGAGTATCCCGCATTCCGGCCACTGGCATGTGACCATAGACATGGCGGGGTTGCGCGGGAATGTGCGTGCGTCAACGAGGATACTTCCAGGTGCTCTCCCCGCAGCCAGCGAAGCACCGCTCGCGTCGGTGCCCACCCTTCTGCCACCGGACGACTCCCCGCGTGAATTCGATGTATTCATCTCGCACGCCTCGGAAGACAAGGACGCATTGGTCCGGCCCTTGGCCGTTGCGTTGCAAGGCCACGGCCTCCGGGTCTGGTATGATGAATTCGAGCTGCGGATCGGATCCAGCCTACGCCGCGAAATCGATCGCGGCCTGGCCCGCAGCCGCTTCGGCATCGTAGTCCTGTCTCGACCTTTCCTGACCAAGGGCTGGACCAACTACGAGCTCGACGGCATCATCACCAAGGCGAACAGCGGCGAGCAAGTGGTCCTGCCCATCTGGCACAACATCACCAAGCAGGAGGTCCTCGACTACAGCCCCTCGCTGGCGGACAAGGTCGCGCGCAACACCTCATCCTACACGATTGCCGAGATCGCCGCCGAGATCGCCGAGCTCATTACCTCGACTTCGCCTCGCAGCTAGTGCGAGCCCACCAATTTCCTAACCCCAACCATCCAAGAACATGAGCGACAATCCCAACTACCGCGGTCCAGGTGACCGCTCCCGGCTCGCCGGACTCCAAGCCCACGAAGTCGATTACGCTGCCCGCATCTTGCAGGGCGAATTCACCAACAAGACCCGTCAGCAGATCGAAAACGCCATCCGCGAGTGCGCCGCCGAGCCGCGCTTTCACAACAATCGCGACATGGTGATGAACTGCGCGCGATTGAAGCTCCGCAACAGTTGATCCTCACCCACGCACAGCTTCGCGAAGTCTGGGATCAAAAGAAAATCCCCGTCGTATTCCGGCGAGGGAAAGGGCAGCGCTTGTTGGTGCGGCTGCCGTACTCGCCTCAGAATCGGAGCTATGTGAAGGGAATCCACCGGCACGACCCGGTTTGGGATAATCAATTTCGTTGCTGGGAAACGCCCCGCTCTTGGTTCGACGACTTGATCACGCGATTTCTAACTCGTTTCAGCAAGGTGTATGTGATTCAGGCCTTCCGCGAAGAGCAGAAATGTGCGCCGGCCTGCTGGAATGCCATAGGCTACGATTGCGAATGTTCCTGCATGGGAGAGAACCATGGCACAGGCAATCCGGCCGGTTGCTGGCATGTCGTATCTGAAACCTTCGCCGTCGAATGGGGCGAGCGAAAGTATGCCTGCCGATTGATGGAGCGGAAGGACCCCGGACCTGATCCAGAAACTCCGGCGGTAGTACGTCTCGATCTAACGCATTCTGCAGCGACTACCATGTGACCATCCGTCAACCCACATTCAAACTTACCTCGGCTGAGGAAGCCCTCCTGGCGGAAGTTATCGCTCTTGGTGATGAGCACGGTTCGGTCGGGATCAAGGCGCGTCGTTCCGCCGGCATGCTGATGAATTCCCTCCTTAAGCGTTCGGCCATTCCGGCCCAGCGATTGAGATATTTCACCGATCCGGAACTCAACATCGGTAGTTCGGTCTCCCGGCGACAGATATTCGAGCGCAATGGAACCATGGGCACCGCTATTTTTGAGCACGCACATTTCCTCCCTTATTTTCGCTATTTCCTCTTCGGTCCCGACCTACCCGCGACCGTCATTGACGAATTTAAGTCGGCGATAGGAAATAGAGACTACCTTTCCGGCAGCGACTTGCCAGAGATTGCTACTGTGGTCCGTCGCTTGGTCCGGCAACATGCCTTGGAGCCGGATGACGCTGCCGAGGAATTCCACAAGCTGGCGCTCGGTTTGGGTATTGAGCCTTCCTACGCGCGCTATTTCCGGGACACTGCCAAGAAAGTGAAGCGCTAGCCGGATGACACACCATCCTGATGCACCAAATCCAGCGGAAGGTTTCGTGGAGAACATGCTGGCGAGCGAGGCCACGCGCCGTCCAAATTATTTTATGGAGCGACCATGGTGGGACATGACGGCGGGTCTCAGTTCTGGCGTTCCGTTTGCCGTCGATGAACAAGGACGCTGGCGCGACATAGATACTGTACTGCGCGGGAAAGCGTGCTCCTGCTATTGCGCCGAATGCGACGCCGAATTGATCGCCCGCAAGGGTGAGGTCCGCGTTCATCATTTTGCGCATTCCGACCGGAAGGAGTGTCAAGACGCCTTGCAGGCATCTCTGTTCGGGATGGCGGCGAATATTCTGGGCGAGCCCGGCGCGGATCTGCAGATGCCACCGATTTACAGTGTTTCTGAAATGAGTTCATTAACCAGAAGGTCGGAGCGCGATGTGAGGGAGGCGATGCTCACCGCCGGGCTAGACGATCGGTTGCGCGGAGAGAGACTGTCATTGCAGGAGCCGTCAGTGAACGCCGCGCGTGTCCAAGACTCGCGAGCTGAAAGACCGGACATCGAAAGCAAACTGGACAATGTTTCCCTCCATCTGCTGTCCACTAGGAAGCGGCTGCCCGCGATTAGTTGCGTAACCGGCGATTCTTCGCGAGTGCTGGCGATTAATCTAGTCGCCTTTGCTTGGCGTTGGCACCGCGTATGCGATCAACGGTACCTGCGCGATATGGACCTTGCTCCGTCAGTGACCCATGAATTTCGGGAATGGCTCGCCACTTCAACCGACGGGCGGGGATGGGTGTTTCATGAACAGCGAACCATCGCAGAGCAAAAGGTGCGATCGGAATTTGCGAAGACTGACGCGTTACTCCTGAAGAACAAACCATCGGCCGTTCCCCTTCTCACACCCGTCTATTTCGCGAGCATTGCTCCGCCGAGGATCCTCCCTAAAAGAATCGTTCTCCCTGACCAGCCGGATTCAATTCTCTCTATGGGTGTAGGAAAGTGTCGCCAGTGCTCGTCGCCACTCGACGAAGTGAGGATAGGAAGTGGGCTGTTTCATGGGAAACGGATGCTGATCTGCCGATCAGACAAAAAACACCCGATGGTTCACTTGGGCGCCTGATAAGTGGAGCGAACCGACGCCGATTCTTCAGGCAAAGCCATTTCTTGGAATTGCCCATGCGCTCGAACAGCGATTTGATGTGGTTCGCCCTGTCGAACGACTTTTTGTAACCCAAACGTGAACCATAAATCGTGAAGCCTGCGTTGGGATGGACAATGCTGTCGCGCGCTGAAATGCGGCAGGTAGAGCGCTCTCTCGCCAACAGCGAACAGGACACTCGCGACGAAGTTGGGTTTCTCCTGATCCACCAAGGGCTCGCAGACCGCTTTTTTCCAGGAACCTCAGTCCTGCACGAACGGCTCCGATACGTGCTTTTCGTGCCTTGGATTTATCGTCTAGCCGCTGAAAAGCCCCGTCGCGGGAGCGATGTCAGAACAACAATCAACCATCTGCAGATCGATCTGGCGCGGAGACTAAGGGTTCTCGGTGGAGAACCACGCAACGTCATTGGTGGGGAAAAGCTGGGACACCTTACGTCGCAACCCCCGGACCAGGTCTACTGGAACGCCATGCGCCTGTGGGGTATCGCCCGGCCCGAGGTTTCCACGCGATCCGAGGCGGTTCGGAGACTTGTTCTGAGCTCGAGAAAATTGACGAGCGACGATGACGGTGGCCCGCTGATTGATGAGGAAACAGAGGTCTTCTGCAGTTTGCCAGATCCTCCATCAGGATGGGATGATTCTCAGATCCCACTGCGTTTCAGTTTGAGTAGGGACGAGCGCGAGTTTTTCCAGGCCAAGCTCCGGCGACTTTTACGATCCGACGGCAATGCCTCACTGCTCGCCAAATTAATCGATGCGCAGGAGACTTTTCCAAAAGAAGTGCTCGGGTTGCCAGCCGAACTCGATCCTTACGCAGACGCCGGTGATAGAGTCGCATTGCAGGTCGCTCGGGACGCCGCGGCACTTTCCGCCATTGGGCGCGCCGTGTATGGGGCTTTGGTAGAAGCGTTCATTGCTTCCGATGGCAAAGACATAGAACTAGTCTTTCAGAAAGAGCTAGAGCCCCATTTCGATGCATTTGCTGAAGCGGCATCGAATTGTGATCTCAACGCGACGAAAAAGCTGCTGCCAAGCCTGCCTGACTATTTTTTCGACGTTCTTGTAGACACGCAAAATTTTGTCCGGGCGGGCAAGGCTCAGCAGTTTCATTCGCTGCATAAGGTCTACGAACGATCCGAATATCTTCGAAAAGGAGGGCGGGCACGATTGCTTTCAACAGAGCGGGCCAAGCTCCGGCGGGAAGCGTGGGATCCTGACCGGCACAACATAGACCCCCTTCACTATCGCTGGAGAATTGTCCACCTGATGCTGGAAGACTTGCGAGGAGGAGCCAAATGAAGCGCGAGGCTTGGCCGATCTTCTCCTTTACTGATGTTCTTCGGCCTCCGGAGGGATGGCTAGTAGATCACGCCATACTCACCAGCTATTCTGCCGATCTGGTCGTGGTCGTGACCGCCCTGCTTGCACTTTCAGATTGTGATATGGACTACCGCCGAACTGGAAGCCGGGTGGAACTGGTGAAGGCCATAGAATCACTTCGGGGAAAAGTCAAAATCCTCACTCAAGCGAATCGGATCACTGTTCCCAAGAAGGCTCATTCGATCCTGAAATTGATGGATCACTTTCTCACAGTGATTCCCGCAGATGAGCGCCAACATTCATGGCATCCAAAGATCTTTTTGGTTCGCTTTCACCGTGAGGGCGCCCGTGAGGATGTGATGTGGCGCATTTGGTTGGGCAGCAAAAATCTCACCGCCGCCATGAATTGGGATACCGGGCTCACTATCTCTAGCCGCGCCGACAAACGCGGCGCAAGTATTCCCGGGTTGGCCGAATTGGGGTTCGCTTTGGCGCAGCGTTCCGACCTCGCCATGTTGAAACCGGCTGATGTCCAGAAAGAGTTGAATGGTTTTACTTGGGATTGCCCTCCTGGCTGCGAGATCCGCCATATCAAACTTCTCCTAGAGGGCGGCCCACCGCTGCGCCCCCAGGCACCCCCGGAGACCACCCACGTTCTGGTGGTCAGTCCGTTCCTGGACAGTTTCGCAGCCTCCTGCTTCGTGCGAGAAATTGCAGAATGGGGCAGTCCCGACACCCATCGCACGCTCGTCTCGACAATCCCTGATCTTCAGCGGTTGTGGGATAGCGATCGGCAAGTTTTTCGCGGATTCAATAAAGTCTGTTCGCTGGATTATCCGGATTTGCCGGAAGTCGGCGGAGAGCTGGCTTCGCTTGAGGCCCCGCCAGCCGCACTTTCAGACGGGGAGGAGCTACCTCCCCTGGGCCTTCACGCAAAGCTGATCCTCGCGACAAGTCGCTCGCAACGGCGGCTCTGGATGGGCAGTGCGAACGCCACTCGGCGGGCGTGGTCGGGTCGCAATTTCGAAGTGATCGCTGAAGCGCAAATCGATCGTGAAATCGCCGATGCGCTTCAAGAATTCGCCGCGAGAGCAACCGAGTTTAAGCCGAGTACCAAGCCCGCCAAGACCGATGAGTTGGAGGACAAACTTGAACATGCGAGGCAACGTCTTTCGCGGGATTGGACGCTGCAGCAGCTCCTGGAAGACAATGAATCTCTGGTGGTCGCCTCACGTGCGCCAGCGCTTTTAGATCTTGGCGTTCAGGTGGAGTGCGCGGCGCTCGGCGGAGCCTGGGTATCCTGGCCTGATGCTGAGGTGAAAGTCCTTCTTCAGGGAAATCGCTTGGACCAAAGATCGAACCTATTGCAGATTCGGCTGGTTGCCGGCGACAAGCAGTGCTCGTGGCTCCAGTTTGCCCTCTGCACACCAGCGCCTGATGTCCACAGGGATCGGGCAATCATCGCCCAGTATCTCGATCCTCGAGCGTTCCTCCTTTGGATTCGGAGTCTCCTCAGTAATGAAGCACCCGACACGAGTGATTCGGATTGGGATGAATCACCGGAAGCAAGTTCGGTAGGCCCACAACCGAATACCGTTTCTCCTGATACGACATTCGCGCCCAATCTGGAAGATATTCTCCGCGCTTGGGCATGCGACCCAGGGGCTTTTAGGGTGGCTGACGAAAAGGTTACGGCATACCTCTCGGAACTCTCGCGCCGCGCGGAAGAAAGCAACCGAACCCAAGACGTGAAGCTTCTGAAGGATTTTGAAGCCTCGTGGAGCACGCTGGCGGCAGAGTTAAGATGAACGGGCGTCAAATCAGTGAGCCAAAGGGTTTCCAGCGTGCCACCGCCGAGGCTGCGCTGGCGGCTTTTAGTTCTGGGAGTGGGCCACGGCGCTTCTTAATAGCTGATGAAGTCGGGCTCGGGAAAACGGTCGTTGCCCGAACGATCATGGCCGAGATGATGAAGAAAAAGCGAACGCCATTGGTGGTATTCTATGTGGCGAGCAACCTCAACATTGCGCACCAAAATAGGGCCAAACTTTTGGAAGCGGTCAGCACGGTGGACGAGGAGGTGCAAGCGGCGGCCAGGGTAGACCGGCTGACACTCGCCGCGAATCCAGCAACGCGACCGACTCACTCTCGTCTGCATTTATACACTCTCACGCCAGACACATCGATCCCCCTGTTCCGCCGTCGAGGCGGCTTTGGACGCCTCGAAGAACGGGCGCTCATCTATCGGCTCTTGGTCGGCCGGTACCCTAGTTTGGATACTGCCGAATTTCGGCAATACTGTCGCGGTGGGCAAGCAAGTGAAGCAGGATGGAGGTGGGCGCTTTCCCAGCAGGAGAAAGTTCAGAGAATTCGGGAACTCCAGGAGGCTTTCCTCGACTCACTTTCTCGTGACAAGGCGCTGGGGCTTGCCGCTACCGACAGCAGCTCCATAGCCGAAGTAATCGAGCAACGTAAACGCTCGCGGGTGATGGGGAGCTTCAGGACGGCGCTCGCACTCGCTGCGCTTCGGGAAGTGCAGCCAGATCTGATCATATTCGATGAATTCCAAAAGTTTCGCGATTTGCTGATCGATCCAAACCCTAAAGCCGGGGTGCCCGCTTCTACGACCGATCCACTGACACTGGCATTCCGCGGCGGGAGCAAAGCCAGCGATCCCGCCGTGCTGCTGCTTTCCGCGACACCTTATCGTCCCTACTCAAGCCGACAGGAAGAACGCGAAGGCTTCTCCCATCATCGTGAGTTCTTTGAATTGATCCGCTTCTTGTTCGGTCCGGAAACCAATGAACCCAAGGGGGTGGAACTTGCTTTGAAAGAATACGGGCAGCAAATGCTGTCGCCGTCGCCAGATCTTCCGCGACTCACGTCCCTTAAAGTCGAAATTGAAAGGCGGCTGATCCCGGTCATGAGTCGAACTGAGCGCAACGACCTTAATCATTCGTCGGCGAGGACTGACCACCCATCATCTGACATCCGCTCGGAGGACATTCGCGTCTTTAAAAGCTTCGTCGAACGATTGAAGAACTCGCGGCAGGGCAAACGTCGCCATATTGACCTTACGAGTTACGCCGTGCCCTATTGGCTTTCCGTTCCATATCCCGTGCAGATGCTCGGAAGGAACTATCTAGCTTGGCGGCTGGCTGACCGTCGCCGGCCCATGAGATCCGAACCTGCGCTTCGGAAATCTCAACGAGACCGCCTCAATGCTCCGGCAGTCTTGCCACACGGTCAGCTACGAACCTTGTCGAAACTCGCTCCCTCACCCAGGTTGGCGCTGCCGTGGATCGCCCCATCGATTCCTTGGTGGGAGCTGGGAGGGCTGTGGGCGGACCGAGAGTCAGCTGGCGGAAAACTACTGATTTTTTCCCGCTTCAAGGCTGCTCCTACAGCCCTTGCCAGTCTTCTCAGTTTCAATCTCGAAGCTAATTTCGCGTCGCGCCTGAAGCGAGACTATCGGTTGGCCGGAAAATCCCAACCTCTGCAATTTAAGGATGATCGCCCGACATTGCCGGCGCTCTTTTTTCCCTCCCCGACAATTATCAAGTTTACCGATCCGAGGCTCGGATCCGCTGCAAGTCTCGTGGAGGTGAAGGCCTCATTGCGAAAGCAGGTCAGGTCCCTGCTGTCCGAAAAACTGGGGTTTAAGATCAGAAGGCGGGGTGGCTGTCGCGCGCTTTGGAAGCTTTTGTCATTTGTAGAATACCGCCGAGCGTCATACCTGCCTGAGCTGGAGTTGCCCGATTGGGAAGATCTGGGCGCAGACTGGAGGACGGTTGCCGGAGAGCAGAGAAAAATCATGACGCAGGTTTTCAATAAATGGTCTGACTTTGCCTGGCAGGGGGTGGACTCACTCACGGAAAGCGAAGTGGCCGCCCTTGCCGAGTTCGCGCTGTCAGGTCCGGGCATCGTTCTCGGGAGAGCATTGTATCGTTACGACCCCACCTGTCTTAACCGGGATCACTATTCGGAGCTGCTCGACGCGAGCTGGAACGGACTTCGATCCTACCTCAATCGGTCCCTCTTTCAGGCTGCACTGACTCGGCGCAGCCAGAAATATACCCAGGCAATCCCTGAAGCTATCGTTGCGGGCAATTTGGAGTCGGTCCTCGACGAACATCTCTGGATTTCCTCGAAGCTCGATGCCGGCGCCATTCCTCAGTTTTGCGCGAACCTCAAGAAGGTTCTCGGTCTCCGGGATGGGCGCCATCAGGTTCACGAATCTGGCTCTGATGGATTCCATCTTCGATGCCACGCCGCGATGCCTTTTGCCGATGCAAAGGTTGCCCGAGCAGGCGATAAGCGAGGCGATCGACTCCGGACCGACGATCTTAGGAAAGCGTTCAACTCCCCATTCTGGCCCCATGTCCTTGCTACCACTTCTCTCGGCCAGGAAGGATTGGATTTCCATGTCTGGTGCCGCCAACTGCTGCACTGGGACCTTTGTTCCAGCCCGCTCGATCTGGAACAGCGGGAGGGGCGCATTCAGCGATTCGGTGGGCTATCAGTCAGAAGGGCATTGGCAGAGTTGCATCATGCCCGTGCTTTGTCCGCCGCGCAGGAGTTCTGCAGTCCTTGGCGGGCCTTGGCGCGAATCGCAGATGAAGAGTCCTCAACCGATCCCTCGGGACGCAGCCCTTGGTGGTCCTGCCAGGGCGAGAGAATCGACCGGTTGTTTGTGGTCCTGCCGAATTCGAGACAAACGGCTCGCTTTGACCGATTGAGCGATCAGCGTTGGCATTATCGTTTGGCATTGGGGCAACCACATCAACAGGACTTCATAGAGACGATTTCTCAGCTCCCCCACGATGGACGGCAGACCCGTACTCTTTGCCTTTCCGCTTGGAAGGATAATCGAAATCGACCTGAGTAAGCCGTTAGGTGACCGAAAATGCGGTGGGCTTGATGCGCCCTGCGGTGTTATTTATTGCGATAAATCCTTTCGCGATGCCATCGAAGATAAATTTGGTGGCGTGCGATGCTACTGCGTAGTGAGGATGCAGCTTTAAGGCCTAGTGTTTGTCGCGCTTCATCGGTCAATGCTGGTGAAACTTCTACAGATCCCGATTCAGCGATAGTAATGAATCCTTGATCAAATGCCGCGTCATAGTTGGGTGCAAGGAGCAGGCCGTTGTAGACATCTAATCTTTCAGCGTCGGTTTCGCATGCAGCCCACGGTTTGATGTGGCTTGCGCGGAGGAGATCCGGAACGGCGAGGCCGCTAATTGCACATCGCCCTTCCCAATATTCCATCAGCCCCTCCCGGAAGATGTCCTGTCCCACGCGTTGTAAGACAAGTCTCTCGACTTCGGTTGCGCGAGGCAGATCCCGCGTGGCGTCCGCGAAGCGGTGAAGCAGTTCGTCCGGCAGGGTCTTAGCCAGCTGGAAGGTTCGACGAACCAAAAGATGAAGACTCGGGACGTCTGGAACCACGCGGGCTCCGGCAGCACCGATCGGAAGCGATCCGGCAAAAGGCCACCCGAAATCGTCCAACGCTTGTACCACATTGCGTTGCGAGAACGCTGCGACCGGACCGGCGCCCGTCATGCCAAGCCACAATATGAGCGGGCATTGGGTGCTAACGAAATTCCTCCATACACCGGTCGGCGCGAGTTGACGATCAAAGCCGTTGTCGATCGCGGCCTTTTCAAATCGAGTAATGAGAACCGACGTGAGAGAGCCAGGGAGAGAAACTGAGGCAAGTTTCTCGGCGGACGTCTGTGCCTCAGATGGATTCACAGGTTCTCCTTAAAAAGCTTCCCCTTGTCCTTGCTCGCATCGAGTTCCAAGCACAAGTGTGGTTGTTTCTTCAAGGCCTCGGGTGGGTGCTCGGTCGTGGTGATAATATACTGAAATGATTTTGGTGCGCGATCCTCGAGAAACTTGATGAACTCGAAAAGAGGCCGATAGAGGCTCAATTCCATGTCTGATTCGCGGGGACTGTCGTGGATCAACAGACCGGGATGATGGCCGATCCCGTTGAGTCGAGCGATCAACGCGCTGAAATCAAATGCGAGGCTACTCAGAGCCCGATAGGCACCACCGCCCGATCCAATACGCGCATTTATTTCATCCCGCGTGAACTTCAGTTCCGCATCAGCGTCTTCCCCTTTGAAATAGTGTCCTATTGACATGAACACTTGAGTGAGCTCTCCCTGGCGAACACGTGCATTTTTCTGAGCCTTATCTTGCTCAGCTTTGCTGATCTCAATCTGACTTTCCAAAGTCTTTAGATCCTCGCGCGCCTTATTGAGCCGCGAATGGCTCAAAGTTGCGTCCTCGGCGCGGACATGCCACGCGGCCGTTTCGTTATCAAGTGCTGCAATCTGTTCGCGTAGTTTTGTGCGTTTCTCACTCAGCTCGTCTCTGCTGGTTCGCGCTGTCGCCTCTTTCTTTTTACAGGACGCGAGGTGCGTGCTTATCTGTGCTAAGTTCCGCTTCATCCCTTCGAGCTGTTTCGCAACGTGTTCCTTCTTCTGCGCAGCTAACATTGGCACATTTCCAGTCGCGGCTTCGCTTGGATTTTCGGACAGCCGCTGCTGCTGAAGCAGTGGGCACCGAAATAGCGCGATGTTCGCCGGAACTTCACAATACGCACGGTCTGGCTTCAGTTTTGCGAGGATCACATCCAAAGCATCGACTTGCTGCTGGGTGGGCTCTTCACTCTCCGCGTATCGCTTCAGCACGTCTTCCGTTTCCTCGACCAACGGCGATAGTTCGTCGTAGCGACTCTGTGCCAAAGCGGTTGCGCCAATTGCGTCATTCAATGCGGTTTCAAGCGTTTCGAGATTTAACGCTCCGAGTTGTTCTTCCAGCTTGGTGCGTTTGGAGGAGACCAGTTGCCGTGCGTGTGCGGCTACTAAATCCACAAACAAAGCCTCCCCAACGGCCGGCAAACCATCGCCGCCGGGCAGTTCCATTCGCGCACGTTCCATCGCGTCTTTGATGCGACGATCAAAATAACCGATGTTTTCTTCCTCGGTTCCCTTGGTGCGCATTAACTTGCTGCGCTCCTCGATCTGGCGCCGTTCTTCGACATCGGTGACATCCAGGACGCACCGAGCAAGAAATTGTGCTTCGGCAGCGGAAAGATCGGGCGATTTGTGATCCGAACTGGGGTCCCGCCATTTGAACAGACCCGCGAGATGACATTCTTGGTCGCGGGCCAGCCATTGCAACAAGTGCAACCATTGCACGGGATGCTGGCCGGCGTTGTCGAAGGTCTGCACCGCAAAGTTGCCGACAATCTTATCTTCGACGATCTTGACAAAGTCTTTGTGCGATAGGCGGTCGGACGCAGGGGCGACGAGCATCGCATCCAAGGTTACGCCCTTAATCGCGAAGTGGTGCGCTCCGGAGTAAAGCGGGCGTGCAACAGCCCATATCTCGCCATCAAGTTGGATTTGCCCGATCACCCACGCCCGATTGAGCGATTCCCTGGAGCCAATAGCCGCACGGAGATCCTCACTACCAAAGTGATCTTCACCGAGGAGATACCGAAGCAAACGGCAAAAAGAGGTTTTCCCAACATCATGACCACGACCGCGCGCAGCCGGATTGGATTCGTCGGGATCCGCTGGCTTAGCCCAGACGATGTTCAAACCACGTTGCAGTGGAATGCGCCGAATCTCGGCCGCCTTATCCAACTCGAATCGATAGAGGAGCCGCACCTCGCTTATCCAAAGCAAAGCATCTTTTGGGGCGATTGGTTTCAACCAGTCGCGATCCTCGAAGAGATTTAGCTCTGCGCACATGTTCAGCCGGTTTTCGGCACAACAAATTCATGCGATGCGAGAGAGGCGCCGGTTTCAGCCAACAATAGCTGTGTGATTTCAGGCTGTTGTGCAACGACCCGGAGCGTTGCACTGACATCATAATTACGCCACGCATCGAACGGCAGCGATGGGAATTTTTCGGTCATGCTTAGGCCTCCTGTATTCAGGTCTACAGCGATCCAGCCGTCGGCCTCCAGTCTCTTCAGAAAAGGAACAAATTCTGCATTAGGCGGCGAATCCTTACAAATAGTTAGCCACCGCGAGCAATCGCTACCCAGCGCGATCGTGAACTGGCTTTCGTAGTGAGCGCGATGTCGCATGAGATGGAAAACGGCATCAAGCAGTGCGAAGGTCGTTTCACCGATTGTTTGGCGCAAAAAAGAGTGAACGAAGGTGAGCAAAAATTTCTGGCCAGATAGTGCGGCGGTTCGCGCTTCTTCTGGCAGGCGAGGCTTGTGGGCACAACGAAAGCTCGAGACGGGTGGGTTGATGGACGATTTGTAGATTAGGCCGTTGCGGCGAGATTCGCAGAAGGAGTCATAGGCCGCGAGTACTAGGCGCTTGGTGCGATATTCACCAAATTCGGTCTCGTCTCTCCGGCGAATGACATCGAAACAATCCAGAATGTAGCCGGCGTCGTTTCTCTCAATGCCGTATAGCCAAAGGAACGCTGCATCCAATTCGGCGCGTATCGCCATACGCCGATCCTTATCCCAACGGAATGCTGGCCCGGCGTATCCGCACTGCTCAGCGAATGGCTGTAAGTCGTCAGCATTGAAAGTGAGTTCGAGGACACGTTGAGCTACAAATTCAAGTATGGTAGCGTCGATCTGTGCTAGAGTCGGAAACGGAAGCTGCTTCAGGACGTAAAAGCTCAGGTTGCCCCCCGTCGCTTTCTGCCGAGCGATGTAATCGAATACGAACGAATTCATCGCCGCGCAAAAGAAACAAGCGTTGCGTGCCGATAGCCCGCGAATCAAAAAAAGCGAATCGCCGACGCCAGCCACCGGAAGGATTGAAGCTACGACGCTACGTGCATCCGCCACCGCATTTATAGTTCGGCGATAGGCTAGTAACCAACTTTCTGCCGAACCCAGTGCATTTTGCACTACAGTCGAAGGCAACCAGTATCTTGGGATAGGCAGCCAAGTAGGATCGTCCAGCTGGTTTTCCTTAGGTTTTCCAGTTTTAGCCTTTCGTGCGAAGAAGTCCGCGCTTTCCTCAAGCTCACCGAAAGTTGCGTGGCGATGGTTGTATTGATGCGCTAACTTTGACTCGTAAAGCGGAAGGTAGGCTGAGGAAGCTCGGGTGAATCGGTTGCCAGATAAGCTCCAACCATCCCTCTCGAGTTCCTTTCGAGAAAGAAAGTGCGTTGATGCACCCGCCATGTGGAACATTGTTCCCATTTCCACTGCCCAGGGATTCAATTGCACGGCTTCGTTTTCTATTACGCCCAATCGTTGATATATAGACCGAACAATCTGTAGATCGCGAAGGCTCCTGAATACTGGCAAACTTCGCGTGTTGGGGTTAAACAAGGCGATGTCCTCAATGCTTAGCTCATAGTTGCGGTTCGGATCGCGAAGGTCGTCAACCGACCACAGTTGGCCAGCGACGCGAAAACGCCCGCTCCCTGTTTTACCAGCGACCAGTAGAGCAAAGGCCATGGTGCTTTCGACCTCAGGGAATGTGTAGCCACGATTCGTAAATGCTAAGAACGCACGTAGTCGGTGGGTATCAACCAACTCGCGGGCAAAAGACTTATTGGTATCGTCCGTTAGAATTCCAGGCGGTAAAATTATTCCAGCTATTCCCGATGGGGAGAGTGAAGAACATGCGAGTTCGGCGAAGACTGAATACGTGTTCACGTCACCTCTTCCGCAAAGGGGGTATCGATCTGTACGCGTGAGGAGCGCTGCCTCTCCGGAGGCGATCCGTTGCTCCGCTTGGAATTGATCGGATAGGAGCGGGGTTGTAGATTTGAGATTTGCGATCAACTGCTTTCGTGCAGAGGCATTTCTCGCTTCAGCTATTTGAGGGGCGCGCTCAGCGAACCACTCCTCCTCTTGGATTTTCACACGCTCCCAAGGAGGGTTTCCAACAACCACATCAAATCCACCTTTCGCAAAAACTTGGGGAAACTGAAGGTGCCAATGGAAAAAACGGTATTGTCGGCCCAATTCCTCAACAGTTCTTTTTGTTAGGGGCGGAGTGTGCCTGGGTTCGTCGCGAAGCTGACGCCATAGTTCATTAGTTGGGGCAGCCTCGGATAGTGGCCCCGATTGCTTGGGCCAAACAAAAGCGGCGCACCAGGCATCAGCCGCAAATTTTTGCACACGATAACCCGCTGAGGTGAGGATTCCGTCCCATTTTGCTTCTTTGACTGCCAAGTCGGCTGCGTCTGCATCTGACGCGGCTTCCAGTTCGGTCACGGCATTTGTGATGATCTGCGCGCTATCAGTAGGTGGCTCGGACCAAAGCATATCGAGGCCGCGCTGCCCGCTTGCTTCCTGCTTATTCCGTTTTTTAAGAGCGCTGGAGACCTTGCGATTGTCGCCTTCGATGGGATCCCATGCGGCGTCAGGGACGCCTTTAGCCATCAGTTCATGCGTCGTGCCAAGTAGGGCGTTACCAAATTGAATGTGGGAATTGAGGAATGTTAGAGGGAGCCCAGGTTCCACAGCTTCCATCCACAAACTGACCTTGCATAGCTCAACGGCCATGGGATTGAGATCCACGCCGAAAATACATTTACCGACAACTTGTCGCAGGGCATGTTGATATTCGGATTTGGAAGGAGTGCCGTTTACCTGTAGCCGAGCGACCCGTGCAGCAAGTCGTCGGGCTGCTGCGAGGAGAAAGTGACCAGAACCGCAAGCGGGATCGATGATAGCTAAACGTAATAACGCTTCGACCGGCTTTGCGGGATTGCTGGCAATCGTGTTCGCGATTATGACTTCGAGCGTGTTGTCTAGCACGACACTCACGAGACTATCGGGTGTATAGTAGCTTCCGGTCTTCTTACGCGTGTTTCCTCGGGTCTCATTGCCGGTTGCGAAGCTGAAGATTCGCCGCTCTAGCGAAATCTGAGGCACTAGTTCCAATAGGCTCTCGTAAATTCCGCCAAGTTCTTCCGGTCCCATGTCGCGCCAATTAACGCGAGCAAGGACACCAGTAGTCTTTAGCCAAGCCAACTTGAAGACCGCTAACAAGAGAGAGCGGTTTTCTAACTTTGAACTATCCAAGGCTGGGCACTGAGCGCGAGAAAAAATGCCAGCCAGCGCAGCAAGTCCGAGACGCGTTTCACCCTCTGCAAGTCCATGCAAAACAATTTGGACGGATTCCCAAAGATCGGGGAACCGATCATGAGCACTGCGTTTGACGGCGCGTTCAGCAAGACGATGTAAAGAGTAGCCTTCGGCGTAGAGTTGGCGCGTGGAGTCTTCCGTGCCTTCAGGGTGAAGAAGGTTACGCTCTTCGACGGTCAGGAGAAAAATGAAACGATAGACGAGACGAAGAAGCTGACTGAAGTAGTCGGTGGTGCTCAACGATCCTTCCTGAAGCGCGGCGCGGAGCGATTGATTCTCAGGGTGAGCGAGAAAGCCTTGCCCTAGCGCCGCAAGCGCGTCCTCCACACCCTGACGTAGGTGTTCACGGGCGCGCGTGCCGTCCTTCTTTCCTGCTTCGCGCCATACTTCTAAGGCACATTCACTGGCTGGCTGATCGTTGCGTCCGAAGCGGGTTTCGTGCAGCAGCAACCAAAGCGCGGCGAAGTCGGCGTAGCGCTCTTCGGCAAAGATCCGCCCCAAGTCTACTTCAAGCCAAGCGGGACGCGTGAGACTGGCGTTGTCTCGCAGCAAGCGAAGCGTGGTGCCATCGGATACTATTCCCCAGAGCGATCCTTCAGCAGCATTAAGAAATTCCTGTACCAACCCAAATGGGCTGCGCCGCCGCCCTCCGTCGCCGAATATTGGCGACAGGGTATCCAGACCACTGGCTGCCGGAGCGACTACCATCGGCACGCGACCGCTCAATGCAGCGTGACCAAGCTGGTAAGTGTGTTCTGAGATAACCACAGGCTGAATGGCTACAAGAGAGGTGAAGCCGAAACTCTCGCGAAGCAGGCCTAGTACGAAACGCTCCGTGAGCGGCTGCGCGGGCGACTTCGCCACCAAACCGACGGAGTAATCCTTCCAGTGGGCCTGCCCAATCCGCCAAAAACGTCCGATTTCATCACGAAGGTTGAGGCCCTTGGGAATTCTGTAATCGGCTTCAGTTTGATGTTCGGCGCCCAATTGCGCGACCTTCGAAAGCCACTCGGGGGAAAGAAGGCCACCTTCGATGGATAAAGCCTCAAATGCAATCTGAGCATTGCGAGCCCGGCTGGTTCTACGTTGGGCCATATTCAGTTCACCTTTGGTAGAAGTACAAAAAATCCGATGACATCGACAGGCAGAAGGGAACGGACGGAGTAGCTACCGCGAGCTTCAGCAGCCTCTCGGACACGTCGATGGTCAGATAAAAGGACCTGAGCACGACGGTCCGCATAGGCATCCAGCTCCTTACATCGCTGAGTCAATTGTTGGAGGGCTTGTGTTACGAATCGCTCGCGGACGTGGGGGGGCGGATCCATAAGCGGCGCAGGTTGTAGAAGTTTCAAGGCGTCAGGCCCTTCGATTGCTTCCCGACCCGCACCCCACGCAATGGCGGTGGCCTCTTCCACCAAAGTGGTGGTTGCACGCTGACCCCGCTGGCTACTCAACTGGTGCCGCAATCGGAGTAAGGCCACCCAGGTCAAGCTGGTCACCCCTTCGGCAACCCAGCACCCCACGCGTCCGAGCACTGCAGCGTCAGATTCGGCATCAGCCGCTTTGCCAAGAGTTCGTTCCAAAAGTGTTTCCGCCAACACGGCGACCAATGGATGACTACGCTGCACGGGACGACAGCGCGGGGCGGGAGGATAGTCGAAATCGACAAGCAATGTTCCCTCAAGGCCTTCGGCGGCGAGGCGTTCCTGCACGTCCTCGGGAAGGGCAGTCAGCGGAGTTTTGAAACCGCGTTTCTGGGCATCGAGTGCCCCGCCCAGACGAGCCAGGGCGCGCCCCGTAAAACGCTGCACGTCCTCCCGACCACCCAGCGCAGCTAGCGACTTTTGCCACTCCGG
Organism: uncultured Opitutaceae bacterium; assembly: GCA_964525935.1. GTDB lineage: Bacteria > Verrucomicrobiota > Verrucomicrobiia > Opitutales > Opitutaceae > UBA2377. The sequence goes on from CAZGJZ010000013.1 coordinate 32,526, forward strand.
CAGAACCTCCTCTGGCTTTATCCGGCGTTGAGCAAATTTGGTGAAGTTGCGTTTAGCCTTGTCGGCTGCGTCCTGCCACCGCGTTTCAATGGCCTTGGCCTCCACCATCTCCAAAAAAGCAAATGCCTGCTGCTGTCGCCCTTCGCTTCGGCTGCGCAACATTACCGCCTTCAATAGGGCTTGGCTAAGGGTGTGGCCGTCATCCGGCAATGGCACCGGCACACCAAGTTCTTCACGAATCTTCTCTGCTTTGTTCAGAATCACTTCAAGAACGGCACCATCAACGGGATTGTTCTCGCCGTAGATCAATGTCGCACGAACGACAGGGCGTTTCTGACCAAAGCGATCTACCCGACCTTCGCGCTGTTCGTGTCGGGTGGGATTCCAAGACAAGTCGTAGTGAACGACCGCGTCGAAATCATCCTGAAGATTCACGCCCTCGGAAAGGCAATCGGTGGCAATCAGCAGGCGACGCTCTGCATCGCCGATCATAGCGACCTTTTCCTTGCGTTCTGCGGAGGTCAGCTCTCCGGTCACGGTGCCGATCGTGACATCCTTGAACTTCGTCGCGAGATGTTCGGCCAGATAGTGTGCAGTGGCAATATATCGGCAGAATACCACGGGGCTAAATCCGTCGCGCACCAGGCCAACCAGATGGTCAGTTAGAAGACGTAACTTCGGATCCCCTGATTGACCGGCGAGTTTCTCGGCGCTGTGAATCAAGCTTGTGAGCGCGTTGGCTTCATGGGCGACCGGTGGTTCAACGTCATCGTCCGGCAATCCATCGGCTGCCCCGTCGAACACGCGATCCTCAAGATCCTCACTTGCCGAGCCGTTGTCCAAGCCGGCTCGTGTGCGCAATGCTTGCACCGCGGCAGCAGGACTTGAGGCTACACAACGCATAAGCGCGAGTGTGCCCCAAAAGTTGAGGCGTTGGGTGCGCGCGTCTCCACCGGCAGCGGTGACAACGTCAGCACAGTAGTCCAGCACTTGGTTAAAAAAGGCCTCCCAACCACCGGTAAGACGGTAGGTTAGCTCAGCGGTCTCCCGTTTTGGAAAAAGGCTTCGTTCCTGCCATTCGACAATATCGGGACGGCGGCGTTGAACAAAATGGCGCGACAGTTGATCGCGTAAGCGATCACGCGCTTCGCCAGTGGATTCGGCCAATCCCTCGAACTCCGGTCGAAGTAGACCAAGCAAGCGATAGAACGCCTGTTCATCGCCAGAATGCGGCGTGGCAGTGAGCAATACGAGGTGACGGTTGGGATCTTCAACGAGTCCCTTCAATAACTCGAAACGCTGATGGCGTCCCTGTCCCGCAGCGGCACAGGTGTGTGCCTCATCAACGATGACCAACTCTGGACAAGCCCGCAAAAACTCTGCCCGGCGCTTCTCACTCTTAATGTAGTCTAGGCTAACGACGGTGTGCGGAAATGTCGTAAAAATACTTTCGCCCAAAGGAAGGTTTCGCTCCAAACGGACCGCACCCGCAGCAGTAACGGCAACCGGTTGGAGATGAAACCGGGACTCGAGTTCGGTCACCCATTGATCGACTAGGTGAGGCGGGCATAACACTGCGAAACGCTCAACCTCACCGCGATCCAACATTTCTCGAGCAATGAGCGCTGCTTCGATTGTCTTACCGACCCCCACGTCGTCTGCGATGAGCAGCCGAACCGTCTCCAACTTGAGCGCCATTAGCAATGGCACGAGCTGGTAGGCGCGCGGCTCAATAGCAATCTGACCAAAGCTGCGGAAGGGTCCCGCGCCACGGCGGAGTGAAAGCACAAGCGCGTCACGCAAAAGCAACGCGGCATCATGTCCCGCTTTTTGGTTTGGCTGAGGACTTGGAAACGTTGCGTCACCGACCGGATCGGTTTCCAGCTCAACGTGGATAAAAGTCAGATCCTCTTCCGTTCCGGAGACGGGGCGCACTCGCAGAACTTTAGCGTCGCTGCCTGCGAGAACAATCCATTCACGACCACGGGCACGAATGAGGCTGCCAGGAGACCAGCGTAATTCAGCCGTCGGGCGGGTAACTTCAGCGACGGTATTCATTCAGTGCGCCCCAACAGTTTCGCAAGACAAGGAGTTGAAGTGCCCCATGCCATCACATCAGAACCCAGCACCTGCAGCTCAAAACCCATTTTGGCTAGATCGGTGGCGACTTCGAGCGTGGGGGTCGACAAAACGGCGACGACATAGTGGTCCCGCCACACCAACGGCAAAAAAACGTTGGCAACTTCTAGTGGTGCAGCGTCCGGAGAGGGAATGCTCCCGGTCTTGGCGAATGCCAGCCAGGCTTCGATTCCATCTGCGACCAAAACTGGAAAAGGGGAACCAGCTTCGCTCTTCGTGTTGGCACCTGCCCCATGCAGTTCCGAGCGCGCTAGACGCAAGAGCAGGTTTCTGGCTTCGGAATCCCGGCGATCCAGCAGTTCGTGATCCGGTTGATTGTAATACGACATGATGCACCGGTAACAGGCCGCAACACAGGGCTCACCGTTCCTATCTTCCAGCGCGCTCGCAGAGCGAGGCACCCCAGCATCGAGATTGAAGTGCATAATCCCGAGCGCCTCGCGAGCGACCTCTGCAAGCAAGTTTCGTTCGGATACCAAGCGGGTTAGAACACCAGCACCTCCTTCGGTCGCCTCATAAAATAGAAAACCCGTGCGCTCATCGCGAATTGGCATGGGTTCCGCGAGAATCTCACCTTCTTCAAGCTGGAAGACGGCTTCGATGCCGCGTAGCAGAGCATGCTGCACCGTGGCTACGGCCGACTGAGCCAATCCCTCTTCCACCGGCCGGAAGAGCAAAGCGTTCTTGCGGTCCTGAACCGTTGGCACGATCCACTGAGGCGCGGAAGTCAAAGGGTCACTACCGGCATCGTCATCCTCTTCGTTCTTGGCCCAATAGCCGGATACTGGGTCCATTTTGAATCCCAACTGCGTCCGATCACGTCGCCGGCGCAATCCCTTGTTGATTCGGGTAATGGTTGCACCAGGTCCATAGGCTAGAATTGCGATCTGCCCTCCTTCGTCAGAGGCGATACCGGTGCGGACGTCAATGGAATGATCCCGAACGGCCCATTCAAAGGTGGTTTGCAGCTCAAAACCCTGCCGTTGCCGTTCTTCGTCGTTGGCGGTTATTCTTTCTGCAGGTTGCGTCGCCACGTTTTCAATCCGGTAAGTGTGGTTCACGATTTCTGCGTCGCTCAAAGGAGCCCGGCAAGCATGGCATAGCGAAATCGAGTCATCCCAATGACCCGCTCCGCATTCGCGACAGATGCGAACGGACTTGGTGGGTAGGCGAGTGTCCCCTGCAATCTCCGGACCTCGATTGAGCGCGAGCATTGCTCGCACTACGCGGAACGCTCGTCCTTCGTGATAGACCAAACTTCTCGGACCAAATTCTGATAGCGCCAAAAAGCGGGGACGCTGCAAATATGTCTGCTTGCCGCGACCGTCCATGGTGGCGGGCACATAGGCCATCAGTGGCAAGCGGGGGAAATTATAGCCTGGCAGGAATCCCTCGGTAGCAAGATACCGATAGGTATAGAAGTCGCTGGAAAGACTGCTTGTCCCCCGTTGCAGAAGATTTAGCTGATCAATCGCTTGAGCGTGTCGAATTTGTGCGGCGCGCTTCTCGTGATGAGGAGCAGCGTAGTCATCCATCGTGCGGCGCGCTGCGTCCCGCTGTTGCTCTGCCGCTACAAATAGGTCACGCCACCGGTTAAATGCCGTATCGAAACGCTGAACCGCGGAGGTGACCACCTCGGTCGCGAATTGCTCGCGGCCGGGATACCACGGGGCAGCCTCTAGCGTGAGATCTGTCGCTAGGGTATCCAGCACTCGCCCGATGCGCGCAACCGCATCTTGGGTGGCACGCGGCTGGGTTACCGCTTCACGGATATCATTTTCGAGGGGACGCTCCGGACTTGATAAAACGAGCAGCTCAGCAATTGATGACGGGAGCGGGCGTTCCGTCGATGCCAACCAAACGGCGGATAGATGGCTCTCGACGAGATCACGATTTGCCAAGTCCAACAGCGGCGGACGAACTTCGCCATGAACCATGGCCTTGGGATTTCGGAAAAAGTATTGGTCGTGGGGACTCTGTGATGAGCTGTAGCTTAAAACGAGTGCTGCTTGGCCACTCCGGCCGGCTCGACCGCTGCGTTGAGCGTAGTTCGCTGGTGTGGGAGGAACATTGCGTAGGTAAACGGCATTAAGCGCGGAGATATCGACGCCCAGCTCCATCGTGGGCGAACAGAACAAGACTGGAAGAAATCGGTTCGCCTCCCCAATTTCGCGAAGTCGTTTTTCTGTAGCAACGAGCTCGCCCTGTTCCTTGTCTCCGTATCTGAATCGCTTCTCTCGAATAGCCCTCTTCTCACCGTCGACCTGAGCGGTGTGCTCACGAGCTTCGAAGCCGAAAAGCGGGTGGGCGGGACTCCGCAGCGTTGCGGCCAGATTCCGATAGAGAGATCGGAAAAACACGTTCTCACCCGAAGATTCGTCGCTTGTTGGATCTCCCGGCGTGAAGAGGATACAAGCATCGTTGAGGCGATATCCAATTTGATCACCGAACGGCGTGGTCTCCTCAGATACCAACCCGTGAGTGCATGCCGCTTTCAGCAATGCCGTAACCATGAGGTCGAAATCTCTTGGTTTGAGCGCGCGGACGGCCGCCGGATTGGACCAAAGGTCTGCGCCATCCGATCCGCGTGATGCGCGGAGGATCTTGCCTAGCGCGCTACGCGCGCCGCCGCGGGCAATGAGATCCTCATCTCGCAAGTTCGTATCTTTCCGCGGCGGAGGAGATATCAGAAGCCAACGCGCAGCGCGGGGTTTCTCGTCGATTCCGAATCCCCAAGGTGCGCGCAAGCGACTGTGCGATTTCTGAAGCAATTGCTCGATGACCGTAGGCTCGAGCACCTGGCTTCGGATGGCCATCCACTTTCGAAGGTGGTCAAATAATTCGCGATAGACTGCAATTCGTTCTGCCGGCTTTGCTAGCCGGAGAATATCGGGAGCTTTTTCGAACAATGGCTGATCCGCGGCCAGTTCGTCGATGCCCAGATAGCTCACAGATACCAATCCGAGCTGTTCAAGATTCGGGTTGGTGTAACGCCAACCCCGCCGCTGATCGAACCAGACACGATATGCCAGGACCTGCCGGAGCGTCGCTTCAGCTTCCTGAAGATTGAATCCTTTGAGGTCCGGCTCTTGCAGCCACTCGGAACGCAAGTCAGCTTGAGCCCGATCAAATCCAAGCGAGCGCATCTGCGCGATACCCAGTTCATCAGCGCGAAGGCTTTTTCCGCCGGCAGACTCGAGAGCCCCGAGAAACCCTGCGCGGATAAGGCTGACAAAAAGAAAATCGTTGAAGTGCCCGGCTTGAAGGGCCGCATCCTGGCGATTGTCAGTAAAGCCAAGTAGTTTTCGCGTGAACGGAGTCAGGCCCGAATCTGATCCATGCATCCAAAGTAGGGCACTCGCGACAAGTACGGTGCTCGCGGAGCTACGGCCCTCGGCGGAAAGTGAAGCAAGGCGCGTACGGTCTCGGGCGGACGTAGCGTGCGTGGTTCCGCAACGAAGACAGAAGCGAAAGCGCCCTGGAATGAACCACACCTTGGATCCTGAGCCGGCCCGGCCGTCTGGGCTTACGCGTGCCTCAACCACACGCGACGACCGATAGTGAGCCTTTAGCCGTGGAGCATTGTTTGCATCGAATTCGAGCCAGTTTTCGGGGTAGTCCTCTTCCCGATCCGAAAACGAAAACTCTAAATCGGTTGGCTGAAGCGTAAGAAAGCCAAACCGTTCGCGGTCGTTTGCATCGTCGGCGCCGTTCTCGTCCTCTTCCCGTGTCGGTGGAACCGAGTCATCGATGTCTCGCGGGAGAAACGAGCGTCCATCCGCATCGGCTGCGAATCTAACCGGATGATACTCCTGGCCACACTCACGGCAAAAATGAGTCGGATACAGCCTCTTGTCCGGTTCGCCGGGGAGATATTGCTGACCCTCGACCGTCACCCGACGGCGCCCAGGTGGCTCCAATGTAGAATAGGCATGTCCGGCGCCGGATATGAACTGATGGAGTTTAAATGCGAAAAAGCTTCGCTCGGAAGCTTCTGAGCGCGTTAACCGTTCTTTCTCGGGTCTGGCAGATTGAAGTAGCAATTCCCGAAGAGCGTCGCGACAGGCTTTTTCACTTTTGCCGGAGTCTTCCTCCAAGGCTTTGGCTGCTTCATCAAGGGTTAAGGGCCTTGCACGAACCCAGCGCTGATCAACATCGGACCAATTTACCCCGAGACGGGTTTCAATCCACATTGCCAGCGGGTGGGCGGCGAATTCGGCATCACTCATATTCGCTCCGACTCCTTGATCAATAGCGGCAGCGAGCTTAGGACGAACGGACCGAGACTCTTGAGATGCGTCGGTAACCCGTTCCAGGGTTTCTACAATCACATTACTCTCGGGTATGTTGGTCGCGAAAAGCCGTGAAGCCACTCGTGAAACGACCCGGTTCTTGTCCTCCAGTGAGCCTTCGCTGGCCATTGTGGCAGAAGTGCCAATACACTGGAGCTTTTCCGGCGCCAAACGTTCACGCACGCGGCGCACGAGCAGCGCAACGTCTGCGCCTTGGCGCCCTCGGTACGTATGCAGTTCATCCAAAACCAGGAATCTCAGGCCCGCACAATTGCCGATGACCTTCCGATCGAGTTCATCCTGTCGGGTCATTAACAACTCCAACATCATGAAGTTGGTAAGCAAAATGTCGGGAGGGTTGTCGGCGATCGCGCGCCGTTCGCTATCATCCTCTTGTCCCGTGTATCGGGCGAAAGTAACTGGACGATCGCCAGAAACATTACCCAAAAACTTGTCCAATTCCTCCAGCTGGCTGTTGGCCAGAGCGTTCATCGGATAGATTATTATCGCGCGCGTCCGCGCGTTGTTTGAACGCTCACGCTTTTCCGTCAGGACCGCGCTGACTATCGGGATGAAGAAACACAACGATTTCCCCGAGCCCGTGCCTGTCGTTACAACGAAACTCTCGCCTTGGGCAGAAAGCGCGATCGCTTGTTCCTGGTGCTTGTGTAGGCGAAGAGGCGACCCGCGAATTTGGAAGATTTCAGGAATGCGACTGTCCAGCGCGCCGTCTGCGATGAGCGAGTTCAGAGCCACGCCCGGCTTGTAGGCCGGATTGATCTGAATCAGGGGATCTGGCCAAAAACGACCCTGCGCATAAATGGCCGCGACCAGCTCCCGGATATCGGCAGCATGGATTGTGGTGAATGACGTCGCGAAATTGCGGTATTCAGAAACAATAGATTCTCGAAGGGCGAAGATGTCCATGCAGGGGCAAATGACTAGTTGAACCGCGGCCCAACGGGCAGCAAAGTCATCCACGCAAGGCAATTGAGGCCACAGCTGAGAGGCAATCGTAACCTGCGCAGCATACTGAGATGGTGCGCTGTCGTTGCCGGCGGAGCACGCATCTTTTAGACACCATGAGCGCCCGCCCCTTCACCGAACAAGAATACTCCCTCCTCACCGCTTCCCTCACCGAGCAAGGCCGCCTGCGCGATAAGCTGATCGTGGTGCTGTCCTGCGCTACCGGCTTCCGCATCAAGGAGGTTCTGTCCCTGACCATCGGGCAGGTGTGTGATGCCGCCACGGCCGAAGTGGTCCGTGAGGTCACGATTGCCCGTCGCAACATGAAGGGTGGTCGCGGCGTGTGGCAGCGCAGCGTCCGCGGTCGTCGTGTGCCGTTGGGGGAGTCGGTCCGCCAAGCGATCGCCGAATACCTGGCGACTCTTGGGCCGCTCGATCCCGCCGCGGCGCTATTCGCCACCTGTCGGAGCGGCGGCAAGCCGATGTCCCGCAGCCAAGCCTTTCGCATGATCGTGGCGGCGGCGGAGGATTGCGGCATCGATACGACCCGAATCTCCACCCATTCGGGTCGTAAGACCTTCGCGGCCCGGGTCTATTCTGCAACCGGCAAGGATTTAATTGCTACACAACGTCTTATGGGACACACGAGCCCCATGACCACGGCCCGCTACCTCGAAACGAACTCCGCTCACCTCGACAGCGTGGTTCTCGCCCTCTGCGCGTAGCTCTCACCCACCCACCACGCGCCGTTACGAGTCATTTGGTGCATGGTCGCTGGGCGGGACGTTTAAACGCCTTGCATGTGTTCACGCAATATGCATGTTCACGTAACCATGAACAAGGCCATAAATGTGAACATTGACCATCTCGCTCCCCGCGATTTGGAGCGCCTGTTCGTGGATAAGCTTCGGGCACTGTTCGCGGAAGCAATCCCGCAATCGGAGGTTGAGGTCTATCACGCCCCAGCTCCCGATGCAGGATTCGACTTTTCCGCGTGGGTAAATGTGCCTGGCGGTCCCCGCCTTGAATTTGTCGTGGAGTGCAAGGCCCAGCCTCGACCGTCGCAGATGCGCCATTCCGATGTCCCCTCTGTGGGGGTGAAGCGGGATTTTGATCCGAAAACCCATAAGATGGTACACAGCCAGTCGTGGCTTCTTGCTGCGCCCTTCGTTTCTCCGCGTCTCGCCGAAGTCTGCTCTGATCGTGGGTGGGGGTGGTTCGATCTGGCCGGAAACTGCCGAATCAGTGTCCCGGGGCTACTCTACTTGGATCGGAAAGGAAATCAGCCGGTTCACCAAGTATCTCGCCCTGAAGCAAACCTTGGTACTCCGGAAGCAGCCCAGGTAATCCGAGCGCTGCTGAAACCCGAGCATGCGGCATTGCGCTGGACCAGCCAGCGGGCCCTTCAAGAACAGACCGAGCCCGGCGTCAGCATCGGTTTGGTCAACAAGATCGTCACCCACCTACGCAACGAAGGCTTTCTGACCGAGGAGAGCGGAGGCGGCCTTCGGGTTGTTGATCCCGAGAGGCTGTTAATAGCATGGCGGGACGTGTATCGCGTCGACCGTGTCCACCGAGCCGAATACTTCACCTTGCTCAAATCGCCCGAGATCGAGCGGGCGATTCGTGGCGTGAACATCGGAAACGAGGTCCGCGTTGCCTGGGCATCGTTTTCGGCCGCCGAACGGCAGGCCCCAATGGTGCGTCAGCTCAAATATTGGCTCATGGCCTCGGAGGATCATGCGGATCTGGTTCGCGACGCGCTGCAGGCAAAACCAGTCGAGACCGGCAGTAATCTCACCCTGCTAATTGCTCCGGATAGGGGATATCTGGCGGGCGCAAGCGAGGAAGACCAAGCTGGCCCCTGCACCCGTCCCCTCCAGACCTATGTGGATACCTGGCACTCTGGTGGGCGGGGCCAGGAAGCCGCAGCGGCCGTGCTCGAGCGTCGGCTGAAACCTGCCTGGGAGAAAATGATCGTGCCATGAATCCTGAACCACGATTTGCGGACGACTACTCCGAGCGGCAAACAGAAGCAGCACATCGCGTGCTGGTCGACGTCGGGCAGGTGCTCGCGTCTTATAGGGAATGCATTGTCGTCGTGGGAGGTTGGGTGCCGGACTTGTTGATCAAGAACGCGTCCGAACCGCACGTGAAGAGTATCGATGTGGACCTAGCCCTCGATGCAGCGAAGCTTACCGACGGCCGTTACGCTGAATTGATTCAGTTGCTCCTCGACACCCGTCGCTACGAGCGAAGTGAACAGACGTTTCAACTTTTCACCACGGTTAGGATCGGAGAGATCGGGCGTTACGTTTAGAATCGCGCCGTGGACATGCAAAGTGGGATCGAGGAAGCGGGATTCGTTAGCCAGAAAGGTGACCCAAGCCATGGCGCCCGTATTCCGAGGTTTGTTACGGTCGAGGGCCGGTTTCTTTCGAACACGTATGCCGGCATACTGCTCCTGGATCATCTCGAGTGTTTCAGTGGCTGAATCGTGAAGCGCACGCCTGATACGATGGTCGCCGCCGATTTCAGAGGCGATCGAAACGGACTTGGGAACATTGAACACGACCGAGTATAGCGCCGTTGCTGGCTGCTCGGAATCGGGAGCGTTCCGCCGCGCCGTAAGACGTCTGCCAGTGACTGGATCGTTACCTTTTGCCATGGTCCGAAGATCCTCCAAGCACGGTTGCGCGATACCAAGTGCGCCCCAGCATTTACCCCCAAAACGAACGTCTGCGATCGGGTTGAGCTCATCCGGATTGTATTTAGCTGGCTCGAGTTCATTCCGAAAATACTCGATGAGTCCCGCGGCAGAAATGGATTCGAAGAGGAAGGGCACATCTTTAATTGTAGCATCTATCAGCATAGGGCATGAGCGGTCCGTTCTGTCGCAGATCCTAGGCGGGCTTCGATCTATACATATCTGCCTTATTTTTTTGGCGTGAGTTGGTGTGCAGTGATAGGCACGGCCCGTGAAGCAGAATCCCAGCGTCAAGCTGGTGCCCAGGACAACTGCAGCGGCGTTTGATTCTCCCGGTTGGCGTCTGACATGCCTGCGCCCGGTGGGTAAGGATTTTCCGGCTTCGATTCGTGGGATTCTAACGGTGTGAGCCTTAACTACAGGAGGAGTTCGCCCTGCGTTGCCCCCTTCGGTTTAACATCGGCCGGTGGTGTGGGATTCTCACGCGCGCGAAGGTGGGCCGCCAATCTGTGGAGTTCCTCGTGAAGACGGCCGAGTTTAGCCGCAGGCGCCCGCGGACTGAGTGGCTGACCGAGATTAAGCTCTTGGATCAGGGCAAAGATGTCTTGATTCTCCGGTGCCACCCAGAGGCTCCGCTTCCGCGCTCCTAGCGCCGTGCGCTTCAAATAGTGTTTTTTGGAGCGGATGGCCTCCGCAGAAGGGCCGGGGACAAATGATGAGAATCGAGTCATCTCTCGATTTTAGCATGCCGCGTGGACCGCTGGAATTGGGCGACTTGGGTCCGAATCCCTACGATGCTAGAATGCCGATATGACCAAGAGGGGTGCCTCAAGCTGGCAGCGCCCGCCCGGGTTCTGTTCGGTTGGAATGAGGCCAAAGATCTTTGGGTCAACCACGACCCTGTGCCTGACGGGCTGGCGAAATGCGGCCGAGGAACCCGCCCAGATGAATGTGCTATATAGATACCGTGAAGCTCACATCGCATTTGAACGGCCTCCCCGGAACCGCGGCTACTGAAGGTCGATGCTAGTACCGCGTTCTGATGAGCCAACTTCGATACAACCGGTGAATTCTACCCCTCATCGCCAAACGGTATTTGCCCGGCTTCGCGCCAACGCGCGAAAGGGACAACCGTTTGCTGCGACTCCCGTGACGACGGTAAGCGTCCGGGCGGCGTCCTCATTGACGGCTCGTAGTAGTCGCTAATCTGG
>CAZGJZ010000014.1:0-43227 GCA_964525935.1 uncultured Opitutaceae bacterium
ATGCTGACTGGACGGAGATTCTTTTCGCCTTAAAAGCCGCGATCGCCAAAGCCGAAGGGGGAAGTAAGTAATGAAACGCACCATCCCATGCTCACAGTGTGGCAAGACTCCGGTCGAAGTCAGCGATTATATGGAAGGCGACGAGCACGAGGTCGTCTGTGATGAGTGCGAAGGGTCCGGTCTATGCGAGTATTGCGGCCAGCCCTGGAGCGAGAAGCATCGGTGCAGTGGAACTGAGGCCGAGCGCCGCGAACACTTACGAGACGAGCGGTAAAAATGGAGCCGCCCGAGCAACCATGAAGGGGCCAACCCGGGCGGACAACAATGAGAACAGTCCTTTTCACTAAATTGGAAGCGCGGGCGATTCAACTCAATTCTGCTAGCCGGCTCATCACTTTATCGACATAGGGCTGATTGACGAATTCGAGCGAGTCTTTCTTGCGCTGCGCCGTCCCCCGGTTATAGGCAGCAACTGCCGACTTTACCGACTGGTAGGCTTTGAGCTTCTGCCCTAAATACAGCGAGCCCCAATAAATCCCAATGCCCGGTTCCAACATTTCCGTGAGGTTGTCGTCATACCCCATGCCGCGCGCCGTATACCCCATGACCTGCATGAGCCCATGGCTTGTGTATTGCTGCATCGTTTCGGTTGCTACTGAAATCCCGCACTGCTTCGCCCAGCGCTCCGGGGATACCAGATACTTGCGCGCAGGCAGGATGCGGAAAAAATCATCGCCGTCCCCCTCATCGGGTTGATACACGGCTTCGAAACGCTGGCGCCATGGGACCCCGCCGCTCTCGGTCTGGATGATGGCGGCAATGAGGTTTGCATCAACCTCAAGTTCCTTACCGATAATCTCGATGGTCGACCAAGGCAGCGCCTTTGCCCACGCTGGAAACTTTTCCGTCGTCATGAATCTCCGTCCCGAGACGAGTCACTTGATGGTTTTAAGAGCCGTTTCGACTTTGGCTTTTTCCACTTCCGCTAAGTTCGACATGGTCGAGACTTCCACCGAAACGTTCTTGTGCGTGACAGTGAAGACGACCGGAGTCGGCCCATCGGGTTTCTTGTCGTCGTCTTTTCCGCAACCACTGAGCGAGAGAAAAAGGACGGCCGTGCATAGGAATTTCATTTTTGCTCCTCGTTAAATCCGATTTTCTTAAAAGCCGTCTTGACCCCGTCTGCCGTGATCTCACCCTGCTCCACGGTGACCTTCAGATTCGATGAGCCAGTCATTTTGAATTCGACGGGACCCACTACCGGCATGGGCAGTCCAGAATCCAGAATCACCATTTCTTCCCCAATGCGGTTGCACTTACGCCCGGATCGGTCGGTAACTTTGATGCGAATGCGTCCATTTTCGCCATACTCGGCGCTCCAAGAGTTTTGGATTATCCAATAACCCACTCCCGGGGGAAGGTTCCCGGCTGCGTCAAACTTACAGGTGCCGTCCGCATTCTTTGCGGTTTCACATTCTAGGCCAATTGCTACGACTTGATGGTTTGTTGTAGAGGTCTGGGAACACGCATTGAAAATTCCAGAACTATAGGCTTGAAACGATCCGTTCGCGCCCACCGTAAAGAGTACAGGCGTGCGCTTATGGAACCAATCCAAGGCGTCGCGCGGAGTGGGATTGATTTCCTTAAATCCAGCAATGGCGCCATGAATTTGGACGTCTTTCGGAGCCCGGCAGGACCCTTGATATGGTTGCCGGTAGGGATAGTCGGACTCCTCACACAGACCTCCCAACTTCAAAAGGGCCGCAGCAACGCCATTATCACCTGAGGCAAACGCTCCGCCGCACTGCCATCCGGACCCGCCGCAGTTCATCAAGTGTTTGGGGGATAATTCCGGAACTGGATTTGCGTAAAGGGCATTCAGTGCTTCGAACGCCCATGTCGTTGCAAAGTACACGCAAGAACCGCACTGGGCTTGGTTCTTTGTAGGGGGAAGTGTGACGCCGAATTCTGTCTCTAAAGCGATTCCCTTAAGGGCAACGTCGCCAATCGGCGCGAGAGATTCACCGATTATTTCTCCGCCTAGTAGGCCCTTCTTCAAACCTAGCTGATACTTGCCGACCTGGCGCACGTCGTAATCAAACGTCCAGCCTTCCTTTTCGGACTTCTCAATAAACTCCGCATCAAGCTTTTTTTGTTCGGCATTCAGCGGCTTCACCGCCCCCGTCGAATAATTGGGTGCATTCGGATTGGAGACGAACGTAGGCGGCGGTTCCGCCCCAAACGCAGTCATTGAAAAAAACAGAACGGATATCCCAATAAATAGAAGTCTCATTTTTCCCCCAAACCCAAATCTTTACTGCGTGACTTTGACCTTCGCCTGAAAATTCATATCCCGAAGCTTGGAAGCGACGGCCGGGTCATTCAAATCGTAATAGTCGACGCCTTGCTCCATTTCCCGGCAGCCCCCCAAGAGCCCGCGCTTTACGCAAACCTCATAGGGGTATTCCAAATGCCCCGGCTTTGTTTCGGAAATCAGTAGGGTCCTCGCAGCCAGCAAAGGAAGAACATCACGAAAATTGCTAGCGACAGAAGCGCATCCAACAAAAAAAAATAGCGTGATGAACGAAAACTTTTTCATTTTTTCGCCTCTTGCAGCTTGAGGTCTGCGGTCATGGCGTCAAACACTCTGTCGATTTCGGAATTTAAGTTATCGATAAGGGCCTGGTTCCGCTTCGCCTTTGGGGCGTTCTCCGCCGCCCGCAACTCTTCGTTCAAGTTATCCAGTTGGCGAATCCACTTGCGGTCGACGACCGTGTTTAAAAGCTTAAAAGCTTGGTTGAGAAATTTAAAAATGGAATCTGTCATAGGTCCTTGACCGTCAGCTTGCGCAGTACAATGAGCATTAGGCCGTCGATGGCATAAATCGTTTCCGGAAAATCCCGAATCATGTCCCGGAACGATGGCCAGAAAATGGCAAGCGTCCTGGTGAAAAGGATCGTGTAAATCGTGGTTTGGCGCTTATGCCCCGAGGAACGCATCGGCCAACTCGCCTGTGCGGAAGCCAATGGTTTGCAGCAACACCTTGCGATGTTCGGCGGCTTCGGCCGGAACTTCTTCAATGCCGCCGATGGCTGCCATCAACTCGTCGAACAGCTCCGTGACGGGCTTGCCCTGCTTGCGGTTTTTGACCGTTTCAATGAACAGCGCCATCACGTCGTCAGCTTCTTTCGCGTATTCGACTTCTTTTTTCTGAATTGCCATGGACTCCCCCCAATTGACACGAATTCTACTGTGCTCAAGTCCCCCTAGAAAAGAGGCGGTGCATTAAGCGTGCGCTAGTTTTTTGATAGAAAAGCGTGCCGTAGCAGCCGAACCATCAGCGTTGCCATCATCATGCGGTCGCACCACGTCGCCGGCCGAAAGCCTTACCTGTGCGGCAGCAAATCCGAACACCGTCGAAGCCTCCGTTGTGTAAGCCTTTCGGTGAGCCGCGGTAATGGTCGCAATGCTAGTAGTAAGCTGGTTCGAGTTGGCGCTGATTCCCATGAGCAGAGCCCCTGCACTACGGACATCGCTGTAGCTCATGCCATAGGTGCCATCTTCGAGGATCGTGAAGCTGGCACCATTCGTTGCAGAGTCGGTGTATTTGATAGATTTGTCGGTGGTATCTTCCGCAGTCGTGAATCTGCGGATGGCCGTATTGGTTGATCCGTGGCCGTTGCCGGTATGCGCCACAGTGTCACCAGAAGGAGCGGGAAACGGCATCCCCACCTGAATTTCCCCAGCCCCAGTCTGCACCGCCCACACGTCGCCCGCATCGGTAAAGTCCGCAAGGAACCATCCCACCTGCATGCACGGACAAGTCGAGGCAACGAGCGCGCTATTCACCAGCATCTTGCTATACGCATTGACGCTGGACGGAGTGCTCGACGAATTGGCGCTCGTTATCGTCGTCATGTTCGGCTTCTCAGACACGCCCCACTTGAGTGTTTCGCCGTCGTTGATGGCGTAGACCGCGATGGGGATGTCCGTGAAATTGCCAAAGGTGTCGCGGGAAGACTTTAGCCCTGTGAGCAGAATCGTCACGTTCGCAGCCACCCGGAACGTGGACAAAAGCCCCGCTGATGCCGAAGACGGGGCGTTCAAGAAAGCCGGGTTGGACGCAGCGAGTGCGGCCGCCGCGCCCTGAATTTTAATGGAGTCGTTCGCCACACTGGTCTGAGCCGCCGCCAAGCCAAGGTTGAAAACGCCGATCCTCTTAGAGCCAGCCGCCATGCCTGCCAGGAAAACCTTCTTCGCAGCACTGGCGGCAGCGTCGTAAACTAGACCTGTATCTAGCGCCGCTGGGGCGGTGTGCTCGGTGAATAGCGCAATCACTTTAAGCAGGTTGTCGGGCGTGATTTTCTTATTTGCCGTGGCCGAGAGATCGTAAATCGGTAAAGAGTCGTCGATGGCCGGCGCCGTGAGCGCGGTCAATGCGGAAGTCTCTTGTTGCGCACCAAGGGTGGTGCGCGCGGTGGCAGCGTTCGCGTCGTCTAGCAACGTCTCCATGAAGGGAGTCACGAGCGCCGTATTGATGCCCGCACTTACTGGAATGAAATCCCCATCTGCGTCCCAGCCGGCGAGTTGCCCTGCCCGCTCTTCGACGGACGGCAGAATCATCTCGGTGTCTTCGGTTGCCGGGACCTTCACGGACCTATCGATTTCGTCCTGCTGCTGCTGGTCAATCATCACGAGTTTGTCGAACTGGTCTTCGATAACGTCGGGATAGTAGGGGCCTTGGTTGCGGATATCGGTGTCTTGCACAATGGGCATCACGCGTCGAAGTGTGAGATGCCAGCCGGTAGTGAGGTTGCCGCTCGTCAGCCACGCCTGGTCGTTGTCGACTAAGTCGATGTCCCCGCCCGGGGTTTCGCCCACGTCGTTGACCTCATAATCGGTGCCAAGAACAAGAAGGGTCTCTAATCCATCCGGATCCCGGACAGTGACCTCTAAATCGGTTTCTTCGAAAATGCGGAAATCGTAATCGTACGAGGATAGCCCACCGTTTCCAGTGTAATCGTTTCGGTTCACTGCACTGGAAACACCCATAACTACCCCCTAAATTAACTTATCAGTCTGCCATTGGCCCCATTCACCATTGGTGAATCGAATATTGCCTTCATGATACAGGCTTACTTCCCGAGTCGCGAAAAGTTTCGCGCCGAGCTTCTTAGCATCCCGCGAGAAGGCCCAGTCCTCGGGCAAGACTACGGGCATGAAGTCCCCTTCCACCGTGGGATGGGGCAGCATGGCGTTCTCAAACCGGAAGCAAATCTTTTCGACCCACGGTTTTCTTAAATCGACCAGCATGCAGCCGGTGTTTACCAAGAGCTTTCCGTGGGTGAAGGTGCCCGGAAACTTTTTGTGGATTTCGTGCAAGCTGAGCCTGCGCACGCGCCAATATGGATCGTGCCCACCCACCGGCTCGTCAAGTGCGGTGCTAGTGAGCCCCTTGTCATCCTTGATGGGCGAGACCGCGGAGAGAACATCCGCCCCATGCTCGTTCATCAGGTCCATCATCTTATCGAGCCAGAGAACCTCGGGGCCAATGTCCGCATGCAGCAGCGCAAAGTGCGTGATGCCCTTTGTTTTTCGGTGGTTCAGGGCCGAGGCCCAGAGCATGTTGAATGTGTGCGTAAGAATCGAGAAGTTCAAAGCTTGCTTTGCGGCCACGAGTCCGCGCTTACTTGCGCAAGCCACCGCGTCAATGACGCCCTCGTTCACTTGGTTCCCATAGCAGGGAATGCCTAAAAACACTTTCGGCTTCTCGGGTATTTGGACGGTGTCTGGCATTTTAATTATTTCTGTCATGGACTTCCGGATCTACCAGTCACCAAACCACGGGTAAAGTCGATGAGCCCGGTTGGATTGGCGTTCCCTTCATTCACGTCAATGAGGTAGCCAGCCGGCCGGCCAAAAGCGCCGGTCGGGTATCCGGTGAGAGTGCCAATAGAATTGAGGACGTCTTTCACGGCTTTCTTCTTCGAGCCTTCTTCAGCGATGGCCTTGTACACAGACTTCGGCGTACTGGTGACGGCTTCAATGGCGGATATCGCGGGCGACAGACTCACCTTGTCATCGTGATAGCCCTTATTCAGTCCCACCATGCGCTGCGCGAATTGGCCCGTGCTTCCCGGTAGCAACGCGAAGAACGCCCGCGCTTGGCCCAGAAAGAACATTTCCATGAAATCGTCTAGATACTGCTCGTCGTCGTCCTCATCGAAGCCGCCGGCAGCGAGCTTGCGAAGGGCAGCGCCTAAGATAGCCGGAATCATAAAGCCCATGGCGTATAGGTACAATCCACGACCGGCCCCTTTGCGCATGCCCATCTCGCGCGCGAACGTTCCCTCAACGCCGAGCAGGTTCGTCTGCATGTTGAAGTACCCGTAAAAGGACATGAAGAGCCGGGTGAAAGGGGTCCCAGTTTCCGCGCGCGACACGCTCTCAGGAGCGCCAGAACCTTGGGTCTGGCGCACGATGCTGTCGGCTTCCCTCACCGCTTCTTGCTCGGAAAGCTTTTTCTCGATCGCCTGGTTGTAAGCACCGGTCCACACCACAATATCCACAACGCCTTGCGTTGATTGCTGCATGAAATAGCCGTGGCTTTCAGCGAATTCGCGGGCCTTCTCAAATTTCGTGGGCTCAAGTAATAGCCGGTCAATCGTGTGCTGCACCTCGCGCGCGCTCTCGCCGACCTTGGTCCGCATGTAATCGGACTTCGACGTGACGCTTTCCGCCACGTTCTTGCGGTCGCGTAAGTAAGACCACAACCCATCGCGCAGGTAATGCGGAGCCACCTTAGTCGCAGCGACAGACAAGCCCGTGTACTGCTCGATCGTGTTCACCACGTTCAAGGCCATGATGTTTAAAGATGAGCGATTACGGATGGTCCGGCAGAAGGCGTCTAAGCCCCGGCCAAAGCTTGTCGTGCTGGGCGTTTCGACCGACTGCTGCGCTGTACGCTGGAGCCACGGTATCAGCATGTTGCTGCGGACCGTGGGGTCGAGTGCTGAGAGCGACTGCTGAAAGCCCTTGTTCCAAAGCATCTTGCTTACGGATTTGACGTGAGGCTCGATATGAGCGAACCGAAGGGCCCAGTCAATATGCGAGCCCACAAGGCCAAGATCCATCTGAAGGGGCGCCGCATACGCCTCGACACGAGTCTTCGTCGCGCCTCTTCCCGCCGTCGGAAACGCATAACTATTGTTGCTCCGCTCAAGCTGTTCCTTTTCGGAGCGGAGTGCTGCGTCTTCGCTGAGGAATGTATCGACCTTCGCTGGTGCATAACCACCTCGGTAAGTGCCAAAGGGAGTAGAAAACTCATCTGCGGTGACCTCGTTGAAATAAAACCCGTACATGCTCTTGTGGGCCTTCTGGGCCATGGGCTTCATCTCTTCGAATAGGTCCCAGACGCTTTGCACGAAATCGTAATCGGCCTTGGTGAGTACCCCGTCCCGCTGCATGCGCGCGATAAAGGCATCGAACTTCACGGTGTCGAGCGTGCCGTCTTCGGCAACTGTCCCCCAGCCATAGCCGCGGAGAAGCTTCGACTTGTTCGAATCGTTGCCCGTGTGGAGAAGCATCCCGAGCAACTGCGCTTTGTTCTTGAACTTAAACTTTAGTTCGGGCGAGAGAATCTCTTCGCCGGAAAGCGTGCCCTTTAAAGGCTGCACGAGTTCCAGGTACTTCTTCACATACTTGGTTTTTTCAAGCCGGTACTGGGTCACGCCTTCGAAGACGGGATTCAGCATGTAATCGTGGAACGCCCCCTGCTCGCCGCCGTCCATGAGCACTGTCCAGGACTCGACGCGAGTGAAGGCAGCGCGCGCGCTCTGGAGCCAGCGAGTAAAGATGTCCCGCTCGTCGGCACTCTTCTTGTACTCCGCCTGGTCGGGCGCTTTGAGACGCTCGGAGATATTGGCCTGCATCTCGCCGATGGCCTTCTCTTGAGACACCTTCTTGCCATCCACCTCGATGGTCTTGATATTTTTCGACAGGTCCCAGATGGCTTCTAGTGCCAGGTTCATCGCCGAGAAGTTGTCATACGTGACTTCTTCGACTGGGCCAGCGCCTTCGGTGGCCGAATCCACAATCGCCAGCATCGTCTGGTACGTCTCTTGGTCGTAGTTCTGAATCGGCTGCAAATACTCCTGCGCGCTCTTGTCGGTCTTGCCCACGCCGAATTCGGCAAGGATTGCCCGGCCTGCGTTCACCAAGTCCATGTCCCGGCTCTTCGCGAGCTCGTCGTTCTTGCGGAAAAACTTCTTAAAAAACGGCTTTGCCCGGGCCAACTCCGCACGCGCCGTCACTGCGGCTCGGTAGAGTTCATGGTTTAAGAGTTCCCGGTTCTTCGCGTCGAACGCTGCGTGGATATCGCCTTTGGCAAGGGCTTCCCCTGCAAGCTTAGCGGCTTTCACTTCCGCGCGCTGGTACATGGCGGGCCGGATGTCGCGCACGATTTGCTTGCCGATCATGGCCTGGGCTTGCGCGCGCACGGCTTTGATGCTTGGCGGCCGGCGCACGGTCTTTCGAACGACGTCTCTAAAAAGCCCGGGCGCCTTCTCGATGAGATATTCCAACTCCAACTGGAGCATCTCGGAGCGGCCTTCATTGTGCAGCGCCTTGATCGCTTCTTCGGTGGCCTGCGGAGCGCCGAGCAGTTCAGGGTATAACCCCCGCATCATCTGCTCGGTCGCTTCTTCAACCGCAACCGGGAACGGTTTGGTTGCCGCAAGCTCACTCAAGAACTGGCCTTCGGACTGATAGCCCATCCCCTCGGCCACGACACCCACAGGAAACCCACTTTTCCTATTGGTGACACCTCGGGGTAACTTTAGATCGGGAGTCCCGTTCGCTTCAAGAACTGCCTGGACCGACTTTGGATCTAGCTTTATAGCGGGCGTGTCGGATGGTAATTCTGAACCATCCGGGAGTTTTCCAGTTTGAAGAATTGCAAGGGCGCGCTGGTTGGGGCGCGCAGCCACCACCTTTTCCATCTCCTCGCGAACTTCTTTGCGCTTGGCCTTATATTCTGCGGTCTGCTTGCGCGTCAGGTCCCGCATGAGAGCCGTCGTCATTTCCTCTTCGGCGAACTGCCTGGCCTCAAGCGTCGCCTTCATGTACCGAGTGGCGAGCTTGTCGCTCATCCCAGCAACCACGGCGTCGTGGATGAACGGGGACTCGGCAGACTGGAGTCGGGCCGCAGCGATTTCCTCTTCGGTGGCAAGTAGGCGGTCCATCACGCCACGGACTTCATCGTTAAGTTGGACGTCCAATCCTTTAAGTTGCCTGTAGACTGAGGTGAGCCAGACCTTGAAAGTCGCGAACGCTTTCTTCAGTCCTGTCGACGGCGCCTTGCCTTCCATGATGTAGGCTTCGAACCCGCGCGCGAACTGCTCTAGCTGCGCCGTGTTCGGGGCTTGGCCTTCCGGAACTTCCAGCCATTTGAGCAGCTTCTGGTAATCGTCCTTGACCGTCTGCGGCGTGTTCTCGTTCACGTTGAGCCGTGTCAGGAACTCGAAAAAGTAATGCGCGGATTCGTGAAAAAAGGTCGACGGATCCGCCGCCTTGCCGAGCCGGATAATCGCCTCGTTCGGCATCAGCGCAATCTGCCCGCGTGGGTCTTGCGGCCCGTCTTGGAATAGCGTGAAGCCTTCGTTCAGTGCGGCGTTTCTAAGTTCGGGAGTTACGTCTAAGGCGTGCACCTGAACTGAGTTCTGAAATTGTCTCTTGCCGTCGATATAGTCTTCGGCATCTTTTTCGGTTGAGAAGGACTCAACCATGTCACCTTCTGGATCGATGACCAGGTAATTGCCGGTGGTCTCGTTGTAGTCTACCGACAGGTCGAAAGAATCCGTGTTTTTCGCTTCGATTTCGCGAGAGGCATCTAACTTCGTTTCCCCAACTTTCGCGCCATATTTTTTTCCGAATTTATTGGCGAACTGGACCAGGATGCCGTCGTAGAAAGCTTTCATCCCTTCGCCGCCGACTTTGAGGTCAACACCCTTCAGCTCCACCCAGCCGTTTTTAGTTGCCGGTTGAGCAAGCAATTTCTCAGCAACTTCTTTCCCATAGGTCTGGGCCAACTCGTCTTGGGACATGCGAGTATCACCGGCACCAATCGTATATCCGTCTGGTGTCTTGACCTGTGTGAGTCGAGAACTCTTGTTGTATCGGATTTCACCAACATGCTTGCTGATGGAGTACCGCTCCGCCTGCTGCTCGCCGGTAGTCCAAGCAACGCGGTCGTATCCGCCTTCTGCGGCCATGCGGATGATTCTCTTCAGTGCGAACTCATGCCAATTTTTGCGAAACGGAAGGTCCGGTACGCCTTCGGTTGCTGCTTTAGATAATTGTCTTATTTTCTCATCTATAGGCTTAACCAACGCCAGTCGGTCATCAGTGGATTTTGTTCCGTCCTCTAAAATGGCGTTTTTTTCAGCTTTGAGTTTCTCGATTTCGGTATCTTGCGACCTATCTCGATACCCCTTCTTGCGCCCTTCCTGGTGGAGATCGCTTTGAATCTCCTCAACGAACAAAACCTTCTTGCCGTCTGCGTCGGTGCGGTCGTTGAGCCTTACGTGGGCAAGGACGTTGGCCTCGTCCCAGTGGGATGAGCGGTATCCCTCACCCGCTGCTTTGTTGACTCGGAAGTAATCTGCTATTGCGGCTTCTTTCGTGGCACCGAGACCGACAATCTCTGGGCGTAGGCGGCCACCCTCTTTCGAATTATTGTTCCAAAGTGCCCATCGGTTATTCTCGTGGCCCTTGTTCGTTTTAAACTCAAAACCGTCTGGCAAAGCGTCAGCGGTAAATTGCTTTTCGGGCAGCGTAAACAAAACCTCTCGGTAGTTCTCACCGCCCGGAAGGGTGTACTTCTCGAACTTCGTGTCCTTGAACGCTGTGTCACCCTCGAATGCAGGATCGTCTTTAGCAGCTTCCAGGGTGTTCCAGTCCATCATCCCTTGGCCGTTTGGATCGGTTAGGCGATAGAACTGTTTCTTGCCCTTTTTCTTCTGCTCGATTGTGTAGCCGTTCTTTTCCCAAAACCCTGGCCGAGTCTCTTGCCAGTCCGCAGTGTGCTGGCCACCCTTCTGCACTTCCTGAATCTGCAACTCATTGGCCGCGAGGAACTCTTGCAACTCGGCTTTGCTTACCTTCTCCTTGCCCTTCAAAAATTCGTCGATGCCGGACCACTTGCGCTCTTCGGGCTTGATGTCGCGGATGACGCCCTGGACCTGCTGCACGGTGGCGGACGCGCCTTGGATTTTCTCGTCGATGACCTGGGCTAGCTTTGAGTAGAAGGGCTTCGCTTGTGCGGGCGCGGACTGGAACAAAGTCTTCGGCGCCTTCTTCATGTCCAGAATCATCGTGGCATTCTGGTCCTCGTATTGGTCGATGACCTTGAATCCGCGAGACTTGTAAAAGTCCACCAGGTCGCTGAGCGGCTGGCCGTCCATCGGACTGGCATTCAGAAGAATCGCGTCGGCTTCGTGAGCAGCGGCTTCCCTAATAATCGAGTCGAGCATTTGCGCGCCGACGCCTTTACCTCGATCGGCTCGATTCTCCACTTGAATAGAATCAAGGGACCAAACGTTGCTGTACTTTTCGGCAACTTTTTTGAGCGATTTCTTTTTCGGCATCTCGGTGCCGTCAGCCGCAATCTGCCAGCCATAGTTCTCGCCCAGCATTTGACCGCTCGCGTGGCCACCTTCGGCATTCACTTCAAACATCCCGCCGTCTTCGTCGATATCGACAGGAAGCTGCTCGTAATCGCCAGGTTGGTTGAGCACCACGTTTGTGGTGTCCGCTCCGGGCTGTACCACGTTTGTGGTGTTCGGCCCCTGAACGCTTAGCCGGTACTGGTCAAAAAGCTGCTGCGGGGACAGGTCGATGCCGGCATCCTGGTACCGCTGCGAGAGAGTCGCGAAGAAACTCTCGGCGATGACCGCGGACTGCTCGTCCTGGCCGGCCGCCTTCAACTGCTCGGCGATTTGTCCACCGATGGCGGCTGCTTGGTCTTCGATCGTTGCTGCCGCCGGAGCTTGTTCCTTGGCCTTGTTCGCCTCTTGTTCAAGTAGGCGAGCAGTTTCCTCACGCTCAGCTTTGACTTCATTAACCGATTTGGAATCGGGACTAAATTTGACGTCATCGGCCAAACCCTCATAGGCGGGCGTGCCCACCACGTTTGAAACCCAAGTAGAGAGCGGAATCTTAACGTCGGTGCCGGCTTCCTTCGCCTGCTCATAGGCTTGCGCGATGCCCATGTCCTGCATGGCTTTGATGGGGTTCTGGTCCTGGAACAGGACATCTAAGGCTTCGGTCGGCACGAAAATGTTTTCGACCGCCGTGTCCTTAACGAGCCCTTCGACAAAACTTTTCTGCGCTTCGGGAAGGCGTTCGCGGATTTTCTGGGCTTCTGCCGACTGGCCCATGGACAGGTAAAAGTCCTTGGCCATTTGGGTGCGGCGCGCTTCGCCGGCTTTTTGAAGAGACGAGGCAATGGCTGCGGGTGCGGTGAGGCCCCCACCGGATCCCGCGCCGACAAGGCCAGCGTCAATGGCGCGCTGGTCGATGCCTTGCAAAGCGTTCGGGTTCACGCCCGAGATATAGTCCACCAAGTCTTGCGCGATGGAAGTTGCGGCTTCTTCTTTTCCTTCCTGGACCGCGCCGTAGGTCATCTGCTGGATGCCTTCGAACATGACGACCTTGGCCTGCTCTTTTCCAATCGTCTTCTCAAGCTGGGTCATCATGTGCTTCAGCGTGCCGGTGGTGCCGAGTCTCTCAAAGGCTGCCTCGATGACGCCCTTGGTGACCGCAGTCGCTGTCGCCATCTCGGGGCTCACTTCCCCAGACTGAACCTTCGATTGCGCTTCGGCATTCGCTTCAGCCCCTGCGACAGCGCCGGCTCCGGCCAATGCGGGAATGCCATAGCCAGCGAGGGTGCCGGCTATTAACGCAGCTTGCATCGGAGCGTTCGCAACAATCTGGTTCGCTAACGCAAAGCCGGCATCTCGGTAATTGCCCTTCTTCACCTCATCGAAAATCGACTTGTCCAGTTCGGGCGTTTTCCAAACGTTCGCCTGCTCGTCTAAGAAATCGGTCACCGCGTTTTTGCGTAAAGAGTCGGGCGCAAAGCGGGCGCGGTATTCGGGCAAACCTAAGTTATCGACCGCCACGTTCTGGATGGTGGCCGAAGCGTCCCAGGCGAAGGCGGGCACCTGGGCCACACCCTTAGCGAGCGAGTAGATGCCAGAGTTCAGGTTCTCGTAAAGAGTGAGCGCGGTGCTGTGCTTGACGATGTTCTTCTCCATCGCCTGGAGATTCGGCACGTCATCGCTTGAGACGCGCGAGTTGTTTGGATTTGAAAGCCAGTCCGCCGTCTTCGGCGTCTTCTTAATAATGTCTTCATAGTCGAGGCTCTCGCGCTGAGTCGACGCAATCTCCTCATAGTGCCGCTCGACGATGTCATAGGGGAGTTTGGCCTTGTCCGCCAAAGCTTGGATCTTGGCTGCGTTGTCGGGCGTCGTCTGAGACGCGACCGCTTGGGATTGCTCCAAAGCTTGCGTGCGTTGCGCCTGAAGGGTGCCCGCCACCACCTCGTAATTATCGGCTTGGCTGGGCTGGGTGCTAGAAGCCGGTGGCGGAGCGAAGACCTGCTTGGCTATTTCCTCATAATCGTTCATCGGACCCCGGCTCGCGTCGGCGAGAAATACTTGGCCTGGTAGAGCTTAATGACGTTGTCGTTGTTCACGGGTTGGCCGAGCTTTCTCAGCGTTTCTTGAATCTTGACGATCTCAGCCGCCGGAATCTCGTTCACTTCGACTTCGAAAGGCTGGCCAGGCTGCACCTGATACTTAGGCTTGCGGGTGTTCCAGAGCAGACCCTTCTCGGTCACGACCTTGATGGCCATGGAGTTGGCCAAATCGGTCTTTTCGGTATCGCTAAGCTTCTTACCGCGGGCCTGCTGCTCGCTTGCAACGCGCTGGCTCACGGCATCGCGGAAGGCGGCCTTCTCATCGGCGTTGCCCTTGGCGGTCGGGTTCACCTTCATGATGTTCAGCATGGCGTTGTTTACGATCTGGTCATCGGTGACGATGCCGTCGAGCTTGGCCAAAGCTTCGCCTTCTTGCTTGCGCAGTCCGTACTGAAGCTTCTGGAAATAATCCTTGTCGTTCTTGTTGAGCCGGTCGGCGTAGTCGTTCAGGTTCTTCTTTAAGAACAAGTCCCGGGTTGCTGGGCTTGAAGCTAGCTGCAAGAAATCATTCTTGAGCGTCTGGTCGGTCGTGACGTCCATGCCTTCCGCCATGCGCTTGTTCATGGCGAGCAGGGCATCCTTCTGAGCGGGCGCCAAGGCGTCCCACTGCGCGGTGTTCGTGATGCCTTCGATGGAGCGGGTCTTGTAAATCTGGTTATAAAAACCGTTCATCACGGTTTCGTTCTGCTCACGCTTTGCGGTGTCCCGCAGCGTGTACTCGGTCTTCACCCGCTCGACGGCCGCGTCATTGACCTTGGTGTCCTCGATGTTCTGGGACTTGATGCTAGCCAGGGCCTCGCTCATGTTTTTCGACTTCGCAATGGCTGCGTCTGCCACACGGCGAGATTCGCCACGCACGGATCCATCCTGAACCCGCTGTTCAATTTTCCTTAAAAGTTGTTCGTCCTTGATGAAGGGTTTTACCTCTTCAAGGTACTTGCTCGCTTTTAAATCCTGGCCGAGTCCGATTTGCCGGTCGATGACCGCGGCATAGGTTTGGCTTGTGGCTTGCTCCACGGCAGTATCAATCTGCGCCTTGCTCGCCCCGTTCTGGGACAGGTATGAGGTAATGGCGCCGGCCTGGGTCTGAATCGATTCTTCGACTTTACCTGGAACCGCCTGGTTCACGACGCCGTCATTGCGCGCAGCGCCCACTACAGCTTCGGTCGAATTCTTCTGATAGCTTTGGAACTCGGTATTGGAGTGCCGCAGGAGTAGCCCTTGAAACTCGTCATTCTCCTTGGTGAACATCTGGTCGAACATCGCGCGTTGCGTGTCGTTCGAGAGAGATTCCCGGATAGCGTCACTGCGCTTTTTATATTCGGTCTGGTACTCGTCCACAATGTTGGCAGCGTCCGCGCCTTTCTTGGCTACCGCTCCGGTCTCGGGGTTCCAGAAGAGTTCGTTCTTTTCGCGCACTAGCTGGGAGTAGGCATCTTTCGTTCGGGCATCATCGGCCTTTTTCTTTTCCGCTATGTAGATGCCACCGACCGTATCGAGCGCGCCCTGGGCAGCCGCTTGCACCTTGCCATAATTCTGGCCCTGCCCACCGAATGCCTCAACGGGCGCGTCGGGACTCTGGCGCACTGCGGGAGTGGCGATAGACTGAACATTGGATTGTAACGTCGGAACCCTAGGCAAGAATCACCTCACGCGTATGCGGAAAAGTCCGTATAGGAACCGCCTGCGGAACCACCTCGTTTGCTCGAACCACGAGAACCACCCGAACCACCATCGAAATAGCTGTACGATTTTCCCAAGCTGTTGACGAAATTTAAGCCGCCTGTAGCAAGCGTGCTGCTTGCCGCAGAGACCGCGCCCATCTTAGCCAAACGGCCTTGATTGCGAAGGTTGTTCGCTTCTTGTTTGTAGCCAAAGGCAGTGCGCCAAGCGTTGTCGCGGATGGTGAGTAGGTCCTGAACGCCCTTGGCCGCGGTCTCTTGCGCGACATCCCGGGAGACACCCGTACCGACATCCACCCCCTGGCCGGCATAGCTCGACTGCTGCTTACCGGTGAGCGTGCGCACTTGCGTGGAATAGCGGGTGGCCTGCTCTTCTCCCAAACGCTGGGCCTCGCCGGCTTGGCGGTCCATCTGGTCAGCGTTCTCGTTAAAGATTCTCTGCTGGTACTCGCCGCGTGCCGTGATGGCGCCGGCCTCGTTGCCAGCGTCAATCAACCCTTTGACGCCCATGCCCGCTTGAAGAACTCCTAAACCGATTCCTATAGCAGCAGCCATTTTAATTCCCCCCGAACGGTATGAGTCCCGCAGGCGCGATCGCGTTCACGCGCATGGGCAGTGGATCCACTTGGCGAAATAGCACTCGCCCGTTGTTGTTCCACTCGGGCTGAATGATAACCTGCGCAGTGCCGGTCACCAATCGGTTCGGCTCGTCATAAAGCTCTTGCTCGCGCGTCTTCAACTCCGTGAGCCCTTCCAGCAGGCTCATGTCATCGCCGGGATTATTGCCCACAAAAATGCCACGCGAGTCTTCCAGCCAGGCGGTTACCTTACCGATGAGCTTATTCTTATCCACGATCGTCTCGCCCTCGGCCGTATCAATATCGAGCGCCTCGATATCCGATACATAGGGTAAACCCACATGGATGATGGAGTA
Source organism: uncultured Opitutaceae bacterium (assembly GCA_964525935.1). Classification (GTDB taxonomy): domain Bacteria; phylum Verrucomicrobiota; class Verrucomicrobiia; order Opitutales; family Opitutaceae; genus UBA2377. The sequence goes on from CAZGJZ010000014.1 coordinate 16,376, forward strand.
CGGTCTATCGAGCGTAATCGCGCCGTTCTCAACGATGTAGGTCGTTGCCACGCGCGGGTTGTTGGGGCTACCGACCACATAGCCATCAGCGAAGACCGAGACTTTATAGCCTTCCAAATGCCAGAGCCCGGAGATTTCATCCACCGCTTTCGCCCAGTCGGTAATCAAAGCCCCCCGCATAGCGAGCGGGACCGTCTTATGGGGTTTCCCCGTGACATTGTTCGGGTCTAAGTAGGCGGTGATGAGAAACCGAATCACTGTGCCATCGGAGCCGGTGAGGTGGATTTCATTGCCGACATCGCTCGCGTCGAAAAAGGGGACGTAGGATAAGAGATTCAGCGGCTCGGTATAGGTCCAGTTCGTCCCGCCCGTAAGCTGCATGTCGTGCGCGTCGTTTAAGTTGCGGCCGTCGTAAGAAAGGTGCGAATCCAGATACGTGCATTCGCGGATGTCGGTAATCGTATTTATGACCATGCGCTCCAGGAAGCGGCGGGTTTTCCCCAGCTGCAGGTCCGGCAAATAGAACTCATTCTGCCTCGCCACCGAAACATACAGGACGTCCTGGTCGCTTTCGGGAAGGCAAGCGACCGCGTCGGCGAGCCCCGTGTCTACCGGATTGCGGTCCGAATCACACGAGGTGAAATAGTGCCGATGCCAGGCGACAATCTGCTGCTCCTTCACATACGTCATGCCAAGGAGCACCCCGTCCTCACGCACGGCAAACAGAATCGAATCGGGATTGAGCTGATAGTCCCAGTCCTCGACTGTGTGCCCATCGAAGAGGTGCTTGGCGAAAATGGTCAAGTCGTTGCCGCGGTACCCTTCGGTCTGAATCTGGAAGTTGAGGTCGCGGATAATGGACCTGCGCCCTTCAAGATAAATCAGGCTTTCGTTGCAGACCAAGGGGCGCAGCTTCGCGGCCCCCGTTGAGGACACGCGCTTTAAGTTGATGGTGGTCGGCGTCAAGGCGCCTGCCTCATCCCCTTGTGCCACATGCACGCCATCGGCCGTGAAAAGAACGAGCCGCTCTAGGTCAACAATGTGGCGGATTTCATTAATCCGACGCCCTGCGATGTTGAAGCTAAAGGGGTTGTTGTCCTGGTCGGCGATGGGGCCACGCGAAAAGAAGTCATAATAGTGCCCGACGAAAGACGGCACGATCGTCTCGGGGTAAGCGATGCCCGTAAAGTTATCGAGCAAGTTCCCGAATAAAAGGCGCTGCTGGTAGAAGCCCACCGCGGCCGCACGCTTTGGCGTCGGGAACGGGAACACGTCTCCTTCGGTTAAAGGGGCATTGCCGTTCTGGTCGAACCATTCCGCCGTCTGGCCGATGTCGGTAAAGGAGCCTATGGCGGTGGCGCCAATGTAGCCGTTGTTCCTAAGCACGGCGTAATACGCTGCAGTCGTGGTGGTGTTGAACGTGAGAACTATGGGGCTGCTTGTATTGGCGGTCGAGTTGGTTTGAGTCACGGCGGACGCGCCAATTTCGCCATCCGCGCCAACCCCATAAATTTCATACTGGATATTCGAGCCAGCAGAGGCCCCGTTGTTCGAAGCCGACGTGATGGGGTCCTGGTCGCTCTCGATTTCAAAGTCGGCTAGAGTCCAGCTACTATCGCCCGTGCGGGTGAGCGTCTTAATCGGGTAGTTGATATGCGTTAAAATCATCACGTCCGCACTCTGCGCGAATTGCAGGTCCCGATACGCGCTCGGCGCGTACGGGTGGCTGAGCGTGAAAACCCGGGCGACGGTGCCGCCGGACGTAAAGTCATTGAACGCGGTGCTATCGACGGCCGCGTTGTTTAAATACCGAAGCTCGAAGAAGCGGCCCGAGATATTGGTGACACGGAAATCCCGGCCATTGAGTTCCGTCATGCCGCCGACATTGGTGAAATTCACCATGTAGGAGCCGCTCAAGTTCGTGTCGTTGTCGACTTCGACGACCGTGGTTGCGCCCTTGGTGATGTTCAGCACGGTCTTTTGAGAGAAGGCCGAGTCCTGTATATAGGCGCCGTTCTTCACGACGAGCATGCGGCCATCGATAAAAATCAGGCAGTAAGAATTGGTGTCATTGAAAATAAAAGGAATGAGCCTCGGCGTATCGTTGCCGGGAATCTCGCAAACAAACTCCGTGCCGGGGCGGTTGTAGCCGCCCCCTGCGCGCGGGACATAGACGTTCTTAAGTCCGCGGGCACCGGTCTGGTATTTGACCTGGTCGGTACGGGCGTAGAGCGAGGGGGAAAGTTCGCCCCCAGCAAAGGAAAAGTGTTTGACCGTACTCATGGCAGCACGTTCTGGAAAGCCCCGTTCGTGGGGCCGACTTCCCCTTCGCGCGCGCGGATAACTTCCGCCTGCGGCGCTTCGTCGGGCTGTTCTTCATTGCGCGCGGCTGCCATGGTTTCCGCACGCTTAATTTGGTATTTCACCGCCATCGAGTCCCCAATCTTGAAGGGGTCCCCCGCACTTAAGAGCGGCACGATGTAGCCCGCTAACTTGTACGATAGCAGCGTCTTAAAATCGGGCGGGTAATCCTCTACGCCCGTATCGCGAAACGTGTATTCCCCTTCGGCGTCTTCTTTATCGGTGCGAATAACCCTGCCGTACTGCTCATGGTTGAGGATGCGGTACGGTGTGCGGGTCTGGCGATTGTCATTGCGGATGCCGCTTAAGATTCTTTTAAAAGCCAGGCAGTCGGACGGCCAGCCGTAGGTGAAGGCCCACTCTTCATCGGGCGTTTCTTCTATGAGAGCGAGCGCCATGATGCGGGTACAAAACGGCCAGCCAAAGTCGCGCATTACCTCATCGCGTGCGTTCTCGTAAAAGACGCGGCAGGCTTGTGCCTCACGACTCGCGTCGGTGAAGCTCGCAATGGGTTTGCCCACGCCAATGTGCGCCAAGGCCATGTTGCAGATGCCGACATCGGAAGTAATAAAGGACATTTTGCCAACCCCTTCATTTTAATACTTCGGTGGCTTTTTCTTAGGCTTTGGCTTTTTCATGAGTGACCTGGAAATTCTCCGACCGCGAGAGCCCGCACATTCAAACCCGTGGTGATTTGCCACGCACCGGAGATGCTCTTGATGCCAAGAGGAACAACGATGGGTTTTAAATCCAAGACCGAATTCGCGCCGCCATCAAAAATCTGGATAGCCGTATTGGCGCCGTCTTTAATGGCGACAATGCCTGGCGAGGTGCTGGTCGGGATGATGATGACCCGCTCTAAAACATTGCCCTTAGAGCCCACGTCCCCAATCGTTTGGGTGGTCTGGCCCGCGATGACAATCTCGTAAGTCGTGCGACCGTCAATCAACATAGGATTACTCCTTCTTCGCTAACTTCTTCACCTTGGGTTCCACTTTGCCGCTTTCTTCATTAAGTGCGTACCCGTCGACGAGTTCCACCCAAGAGCAGAAGCGCTGAGAACCATCGGCGTTGAGTAGTGGCTTTTTGGTCTTCTTGCTTACCGGCGCGTACAGGTATTCGCGCATGAAGAAAATATCTCCGTCGCGATAACGCTGGTTGTTGCTATAGCCGAACTTGCCTGGCTCTAGGTTCGCGCGGACTTTGACTAGCTTTACTTCTTCAGACATTCACTTCCCCCTTAAGGAAAAAAAGCGGTGTGCCCGGGAAAGCAATTTCCCGAGCACACCAAAAAAAGTTAGCTGATGGTAATCGCATCCGGATAATGACGGATGATGTCCGGATCGTGCGTCAGGAATCCCGAGACTGCACCAGTCGTCAGGGCTCCGTTCGCAGCGAGGTAGAACAAACGTCCATACTGCTCGTTGAACATTCCCGGATCCACTCGCTTGATGACCGTGGTACGCGCCGCCGTGTTCACCGCGAAGGTGGTGACTAACGCGGTGTTCGTCGCAGTGGTGAACGATTCATTGTCGTCCGTCTGCGTGTACACAGCCAAGGTTGAGTTGTTTCCGCTATCCGTCATCGCGGTATCTACCGTGACGACCAGATACAGGTTTTCGCCGACGCCGATGTCACGGGCCTGAAGTAGGTCAATGACGTTCGTCGAGGCAATGCCTGTGTCGCTTCCGGTCGTTACCGCTTGGACTTCGGAAAAAGTAGTCAATTTATCTAGCAACATATTTTTCTCCTCTTCTCCGGTTCTTAGACCAGGGCTTCCGACTCGGTTAGCGCATCGACTAAGCGGATGGGAATTCCACGGAAATGAGGAACGATTTTACCGTCCACATTTTCGTAGGTGATTCCGCCGCCATTGGTGACGCGGTCCTGACGCTGGATATCCAGATACTGGATGATGGAGCGGTTCATGTAGAACGCGCATTTACCCATCTTTAGGTTCTGGATTCGGTGCGTGGCCTTGGTCATGAGTTTTGTGAGATCCGGCGAACTGGAATCATCCACGAGCGACGAGATATCAATCGAGCCGATGCGGCAAGCATAGCGCCAGTCCTTCACTCCCAAGCCAGCCTTCCACTGCCAGCGGTCCCGATAGACCATCATCAGAGCGCCAGTGGTGCCGCCTGCGTTGTTGGACACTTGTTTGCCCAAGTCCTCGTGGTAGAGCCCAGCGACCGAACCTTTGGGATACAAGCCCAGTACCGTCTCTTCGCCCCAGCAAATGAGCCAGATAGAAGAGTTGTCGTTACCCGCGCCCCCTGCGTCGATGATGTTGCGTCCGTTGGCGGCGGTGGGATCCGAGTAGATGACCGACAGACCATGGATTTCTTTCGGAGCCACCGAGGTGTTTCCGTAGAACATGGTCGATTGCATCTCTTGGTTCATGCCCTCAAGGTGCGCTTTGGCTTCGCTCAACCGGAAAGCACCTAAGTTGCCCGCGAGGCTAGCCAAGTCACAGTCGACTTCGGACCAGTCTTCGAGCATTCCAAGGCCAACCTTGATTTGCGCTTTCGTGCTCTTGGTCGGCTGAATGCCTTCATTGAATGCGCGCCATGCCGGAGTAGGCAAGCCCGTCCGGACGGTCATCGTGTGACCGGTCATGTCGTTGGCTTCGTACCAGGGTACGTCTGCCAGCATTTCGTTTGTTTGAGAAAGAAGTTCCGCAACCGTCGCAGGACGACCGTTGGGATCTATCGACTTCGCGACATCCACGAGCGTAGGATATTTCGCCCCCAATGTAGCCATATTTAACCCCCGTTAAATCTTTTAAGTTTTTTAAAGCTGAAGCGATTTTAGCTTTTCGAGCTGTCCCCACCATAAAGAACTTCTGCGTGAGACTTTGGCGCATCCGCTCCTGGGTTCCCAAGAATGAATCCGTGAGTCTGTAGCATTTTCCCTACGTTGTTTCCAAACTCGATAAAAGCTGGATGGTTCCCATAACCATGTGCTTCAACCAGTTTTGTCATACGACCCGAAGGATCAAACGCCTTGAGCGCGCGGCGGGTATTTTCTGAAGCTTCCTTCAGCTTTTCCCCACCGATTGCTGGATCGTTTTGAGCATCCTTCAACCACTGTTCCGACCGCGCTTTTGTTTCAATTGCGATCGCTTGTTCGTGATTCGCGAGCAATTCCGCAGCCTGTACTTGGGACAATCCTTGGGACTTGGCGTAGTCCGCAATCTTGTCCACCAGGATTTGGTCTGCTAGCGAGTCCTTCGAAAGTTTTAAATCATATTTTTCCGGAACGACTTCCGGTGCCTTCGCTGCGTCGCCTTCTTTAGGCGCACTGTCACCTGGCTTGTCCCCAGGCTTATCCCCAGGGGAAACTTTACCGTCTGCCTCGGTGGGCTTTACCGGTGCCACTTCCGCAGGCGTTGTCACCTGACTGTTAGCTGGTGGTGTGGACGAAACTGGAGTTTCGGGCGCTATGGGCGCCGCGCTATTTTCCGTCGTCGCTGCTGGTGTCGCTGCCGTCGTCATGTTCTAAGAGTTCCTCTTCTTTGGCTTGCTGCGTCATCATGTCGGTGAGCGCCGTTGGGTGGGCTCGACCGACGTCTGCTAGCAATTCGAATCCAAGATTCTGCGCGCCTAATTTGAAATATACCGTATTCGGGTCGCGATCGTAACAAGTCGCAAAGGCGTTCATCTTGGTGAGTAGCCCCCAGATGACCCTTCTGCCTTGCGGTAAATCAAGAAGCGCTTTTAAGTCCGCTAGCTCCTGGCGCCGCTGCAACCGCTTCTTGGTCCCCGCCTTCTTTACTTGTTCCTTGTCGGCCGAGTTTTTTACCAGGGCCTTTTGCTGCTTTGTGTCCGTCACTAACATTAGTCTTGTCCTCGATGTTCGCGTCCTCAATCTGCTTATTCACCAAATTGAGTTGGCCAATGAGTTGCTGAATCGTGTTCTGGGTCCTCACCAGATTCTGTTCCAGGTTCACGGCCTGACGCTGCGCGCCATCGAGACTCTGAGAAATGACCTTCTGCTGCTCTTTTAAATAATCAATCGAAATGTCCATTGTACCTTTTCCACTCCGAAAGCAATTTGTTGCCCTTGCTTACGTCAATTAACATACGACTAGTTGACGTCGGACCAGGCGCCATTGGCAACACCCACTGCCGACCACAAATTCGCACTCGTGGCTTCTAAGACCAGCGAAGAACCGATATCCGTGCAGCGCACTTCATCCCCAGCGGAAGGTGTGATGGCGGCACCGGTGCCAGCAGCGACCGAGTTGATGACGCCAATGACGTCGGTTCCGTCTGCGGGGTCGATATCGAAATCATCGGCAGTGCCGCAGATAAAAGTGAATCGGCATCCAAGAACAGTCGAAGCTTCGGGCAACGGCTGCACGGCAGCGCCTGCGCTGATGACCGTGGACCCACACTGCGCTGCGGTGAGAGCGGTGGTGGATGCGACGACTTGGCTCTGAATGCCAGACAAATCGATTAGGAGTTTGCCAGAAACCTTGGAGCAGCTCATTTCCGCGCCGCACTTGGCTTTGGAATAGATGCCTAGGTTAGTGTTCGATGAGTTGTAAAACTGTACGGACGCGAATGACATCGCAGGGACTAGAGCAAGGACGGCAATTAGTTTCTTCATGTTTTTTTCTCCTTTGGAAAAATGGATTCTCGGTTATTAAAGCAAGTCGAGCAATAGCTTAAGCATGTATCCCATTGCGGCACCTGCGGCCGCAGCACCCCCAATGAACAACGCGGTGCGGCTAGCAGGCGCGGGTTTCTCAACCACCACGGGCGCGGCTTTAATGACTTCAAACTTAGGTAATGGCTCGTCTTCAGGAATGAGAAGGGCAGCGAAGTTCACGGCCCTTGGCTCGGCGGAATAAACTTCTTTCGTCTCTGCATTAAACTTCCACCGGTTATATGGGATGCCCAGCATCTTGCGCTTTAAGTCTTCGGTCTCAACCACCACCGGGCCTTGGCCAACGGGTGGACGCTTGTTGGTGAAGACCCGTACGCGCCCATCATTTCGAAATAAAATAAAGCGGAGTTTTTCTTGGTCACTCATTTGTCTTCCCCCTCAAGCTGCTGCCCAGGAAATATTGAAACCATTGGCCGTTACCGTCACCGCATAGCCGTTGTTTGTAAGCTTTGTACGTAAGACAGCAGGCAGTCTTGCCCGCCACAAGGTTTCTGTGTCCCCGTCCTCACACGCTGCCTCGATTTGCAGTACTAGCGACGTCTCGATGCGTTCGAGCCGTGCCGTGAGAAGGCTTACTATCAATGCCCTTGCTTCCGTTGCTGAAATGATAGATTTCGCCATCTTCCCTTCTCCTTTAGACTGCAAACCCCGGAAACGCGTAGTTCGTTCCGTTGATATTAACCGTCCAGTAGATATCGGGATTGCCCGCAGTACCACTAGGCCCATTGGTAAAAGTCAAAGCGTCGCTGCCGGCCGTAGCTGTTGCGGTATTAAAACGATGCGTTGGAGTTCCACCCGTCGCGCCCGCCGTCATCACGCCGCCGTCCGCGAATTCAAAGCATGTCGTTCCGTTGTCCTGTAAGACCAGTATCGGATGCGTGGTGGCAGCATTGTCGAACACCGCAGCGCCAGAAGTATTGGGAACCTGGCCCACCGTGCCCGTAAGCTTGCCGTAAAAGCATGCCGACACCAGTGTTCCACTGCCGGGGTTTACGGACGTAGAATAACCAACACTGACACCAGAAGACGGGCCTACCTCAATATCAATCAGGCTACCAAACGTTCGAGATCCCGCCCCCGTTACTGTTGCGTAGTATGCGGCCTTGTGCCCGGTAGTGGTGCCGCCCATGGACACGCGGTAGCCCATGTTCCCGCCACCGCCATTTAAATCGGTCCCGGTACTCGCACAAGTGTTAAACACCCAATCACCGACGCACATTCCACCGCCTGTGTATCCCCCCAAAAGTCTTACCCAGCGGCCCAGTACGAATGCGCCGGCACCACTACCTGCCGAAGTTAGATCTAATCTTTCTGCGGCATGAATCCCGGAAGCAGTGCCCGTGAGCGTTGCAGTTAGGTAGGTGCCATAGGTTGCGCCTGAAGACGTATTGCCGATGTTGACGGTAATACGCCCGTCATCATCCTCTATCCACTTACCGTCTTTAAGAGTTTTTCCGCCTGTTCCGCTGAATCGTGACTGCGCGTTCGCCGTACTCGAAGCTGGGCCAGTTACATCGCCGCCACCAGCAATCGTCGCCCACTCCGGTGCGGTCGCTCCTGCGTTCATACGCAACTGTTGCAGAGACGTGCCTTTGGCTAGCTTTGCAAGGGTCGTTGCGCCCGTTGCGTAGAGCAAATCCCCTGCGGTGTAGGACCCAATGCCAGTGCCGCCCTTTGCCACACCCAAGGTCGTGATGGTGTCTTCTTTACCGGCAAGCAGAGTCGTTAAGGCTGCGGTAGTGGTGTAATCACTAAAGTCGACCGTGAAATCGATTTCGTCCGTGGTCTCGTCACCCGTGATTACGACCGAGGCGTCCGAGCTCGTGAACGTAAAAAGCGAGCCGACGGGATACGTGCCCTGGTCGGTCTGGATGGTGATACTGCCACCGCCCCCACCACTAAAGAGTTCGCCTAGAACATAGAGGTCGCCTGCGTCCGTAACTCCAATCGCTTGGGTTCCGTCCCGTAGGAACTGCTCATAAATGAATTCGTCCTCAACGTCTTCGAGCGCCCAGTCGGCGGAGCCCGTGACTAGGCTTAAACACCGCAGCCGCAAGTAGCAATGCTGGGGGTCGTTGTTCTTCGTGCTGGTATCAAAGTTCCCGCGCATGACGCGGATGATTTTCCAACCTTCTTTATTGGTCGACTTCTCCAGCACCATAATGCCGGTCCAAGAACCAGTTAGGGTAAAGCGAATCGATTCCCCAACGCGGTTTAGGATCGCGTCCGATACTTGGCCGCCTGCGGTGAATGTCCCAGAGAATGTCATCACGTCCCCAGTAAACGGTTCAAAGCGCTGTCGGTATCCATCGGAGTTTCGGCCAAAGTCTTCGCAGCCGTCGCCCCTTCCGAAATCGTCTCGACTTGTTGCTGCGCGGCTTGCGCTTGCGCTGCGGCTGCGGCCGACGCGTCCGCTTCATCGTTCGTACGCACTTGCTTCGGGTTGACGCCCAGCGCGTCCGCCTGGTCATCGACCCACTGGTTCGGATCTATCTTATGCAGAACTTGCGGGAAGGCTTGCGCCACGTTGATGACACCACTCATGAACCGGTCATTGCTAGAAACGCCCAGCGTCTTCTGCGCCTGCGCCATGATGGAAATGTATTCGACCTTCAACTCCTCGCCTTGGATTTCTTCAGGCGGTTGGGGCAGAATCCCTTGGCTATCCATGAAGTGGAACGTGTTGTCGATAAGCGGAGTCAGGGCGTCTTGGTTGAACTGCTCTAGCATGGGGCCCAGAATCAATAGCCGCTCTTGCTTACGGGCATCGACCTCGGTGGCGGTGACGTTCGAGCGGTCATCGCCTTGCATCATCAGGAAAATGTCGACGAAGAACGTTTCCTTGATGGTCTGGCGCATGTCCTGAATATCGAGCAGCATTTCCTGAATGCGCGGATCCACTTCGAATATGGGCCGTAGGCCATTGTCGATACTTGGCACATAGGTGACATCGCCCGGAAGCTGGCTCACTCGCTGGTTATTGAGCGCTGCATTGCCCTGGAGCGGGGGGCTTGTCATCTTTTCGACAGCCTGCGCCTTGCGCCGCGTCATGGTCTGGAGTGCTCGGATATCCGCCAAACAGTCCATGCCTGGGCAACTGGTTCCATACACGTCTTCGCCCGTAACGTCCCAGCGCGGAGCCATGACCGGGAAAATGTCATAGCCCGACTCGCTTAAGAAGAGCCCATCGTTTGAGTTCGAGGTCCCAGCAGACGGATCGCCAGAGCCTTGGCTTTTCTCATAATAATCAGACGCGAATTTTTTGAACTTTGGAAATGGGCTTCCCGGCCTAAAGTTTGGATTGGGATAAATCATTTGGACAACGTCGACCGGGGACTCGTAATTGCCGTTTTCGAAATCGTTTTTGACCGAAGACGAGAAGTTCGACCAGTCGGCCTTTCCCGTGAACGGGTCCTTGCGGCCAAAGGCTTCCACCACCTGGCGTACGGTCATACGGAACTCACGGCCGAAGACACGGACTCGAAGCTTCGCGTCATTGCCTATCCAATAGCTGCCGATGGGAATCGAATAGTTATGGATGACCGTGTCAAAGTCTTCTTGGATGAACTGGCATCCGGTACCGAACAGAGCGAGATCGGCATAAGTGCTCGGCATCACCTTATAGAGGTTTGAGCGCAGGAACACGGTATTCATCCGGCGCGTGACCGTGTGCAGGTATTCCTTTACCGGGCCGTATTCGGCTAAATCGGGGTCGGGAGTTGAGAGACGGAACCAAGGCCGAGCAGGGCTCGTAATCCCGCCCATCATGCCGGCCGTGAGCGTGCGAAGGCTGCGAGTGGCAATGGAGTCCACGATTTTCTGGCTGCGGCGGTCGCCCTTATTCGTGTCGGAGCTATTCCACCGCGGACGTCTGGGCCTTACGTAGTCCGCCAAATCTTTCCAGTGGGGCAAGAACGAACTGCGCTCGTTTTCCATCTGGGCCCGCATGGAGTCCAGATGCGAGCGCTTGGTCATCGGATACTTGGCCGCCATTTATGCTCCAATCAGGGTTTTTCCGCCACCGGCAGAGTTGCCGATAACGCCTAGGGGGCTTGTAAGGATGGTGCCGCCCTTGGGTTTTGGCTTGGCTTTGGCCACGGTCTTTAAGGCCATGTCGTTCTGCGCTGCGACAAGCCGCTCATTGGCGACGGCTTTTTCCTGATTTGCTTGTTCGGTTTCGAGTTGGTCTGTTTGTTTGAGTTGCTGGTAGATGCCTTGCTGCCGGAAGTCCCCAACGCGGTACTGCGTCACCTTCTGGTCCTTGCCCACAACGTTGATGAAATCGTCCTCGTTCGCGGCCGAGTCATCAAAGGCATTTCCGCTCACCTTGTTGCCGCGGTAATCGACCGTGCTCCACACCGTGTTTGGACGGCCAAACCAGTTGCCAGGTTCCCCAAAACCCATATAACCCCCCCTAAAAAAGAAACTTACTTTAGCAGTCGTCGCGCGTAGATGTAATCGACCAACTCGTAGCCTGCGTTCTCAAGGAGCGCAGAAAAGTCGTTACTCGCCTTCACATGATGATACACCACATGGACAAATTCCAATCTTAGTTGGTCGTCGCACCATAAGATGAATTGCTTACCTAGGCCTGTCCCCCGAAGCGCGGGAATCAAATATAATACGGTGCATTGCGCATGATTTTTGGCGTAGTGCGTATGCACGCTGATGGCGAAGACAGCGTAGCCAACGAGTTGAGTGTCTTTTCTTACCGTAAAGATTCTGGATGCGCCGCGCTTCTCGAACTCGACATACTGCTCAAAATCCACACTGAGTTGGAAATCCTTGTAATGAGTGAGTTCCTTGTGATGGTCCGTGAAAAGCGGTAATGCCTCTCGTACAAACGCTACCGTCTGCTCTCTGTGAAAAGTGATCATGCTTCCCTTTCTGCATATGGGTCATAGTCGTGATGGACGATGTTGCTGCGTGCGCCCCCAGGGCCGGAGCGAGCTGCGACCGGGTAGGCGAATGTCATCACGAATGCGTCGGCCTGGTCGGGGGACGGCAAGCCATCCTTTTTCATCTGCTCTTTCGAAATCAGAATGATCTGGTCACGCCGGTTGTGCGTGTACGTGATGGCAGTCAGGTCCTGCTCTAGGACTGGGTCGTCATCGATAGCACCCCCGGCCTGGAGCCAGTCCTTTGCCTTCATGTACATGTAGGCTCGAAAGTTTGCATACTTAGGATCGGGGGATTCGGAACCAAATTGGATTTCAATGACGTTGTATCCCAGTTGTCGGACACGGTCCCCGACGGGGCCGCCGACTCCTGTCCCGTCGTAGAAGAAGGCATCGGGCTTTCGCTCCTCTAGCACGCTCACCACCTTCGCGACTAACTTCATCGAGTCTTTTACCTCGGAGCCCGGAATCGTAATCACCGGATAGCTTTTCGCGTCCATGCCGCGGCGGAATCGAATGACGCAATTGTCTTCGCCGCCGCGCGCAATATCGAGTGTCATGATGAGCGGATCGGAAAGCAGGCAGTGGGGCTCGCGGCGGGATGCCTGGGCCACGAGTTCGGTCGAGATGAGTTGCATGGATGACGAGCGGGGAAAACGGCCCGTGACACGCACGCGCACGAAATCACTGTCCTCGCCGTAATCGTCAATCCACTGCTGAATCTGGGTCTTGTTGGTGCGGCGCACTTTGCGGGCGTCCACCTGGAGCGTGAACCAACGGTGTCGGAACTTGCCAAAACATTGTTTGAAGCGGCCGGTGTTTCTCGTCGGGTTCCCAAACGCGAACCACAGAATCTCGGTGTCCTTGTCGGTGAGTGCGCCTTCTGCGACTTCCCAAATCTTGTCATCGATGGCGCTCGCTTCATCGAATATGAGAATGATTCTCTTCTTGGCGTTGTGCAGACCGGCAAAGGCTTCGGTGTTGTTGACTGACCAGGGGATGGCGTCCGCGCGCCAAGTCTTCTCATGCCCCTTTTCCTTGGAGTAGAGAGACGTAGCCGTGTACTCAAACCAATCCTTGTTGATGCAGTTGCGGTGCCACTTGGCGACTTCAGGCCAGGTCTTGGTGGATAGCTGGCCATCGGTGTTGGCCGTGATAACGATGCGGGTGTCTTCGAAGGTGGATAGGCCCCAGAGAATGAGCCAAGAGACGAGTGCCGACTTTCCAATCCCGTGGCCGGATGCGACAGCGACGCGGATCGCTTCCGAGATAACCGTGCCCACGTCTTCGCCGTTCGCTAGACGCCGGCTTATTTCATTTAAGATTTCCTTCTGCCAGTCCTCGGGACCGCTCTCTTCTGCCAGTTCGCCTTGTCCCCACTCAAAGGCGTAGAGCACGTACCCTAGTGGGTCGTGCCGGTACGACATAATGTCTTCGACCATTTGGGACTGCGCGTCAGTCAATGCTCACCCATTTCGGCGAACGCTTGGGGCCCTGGCATTCATGGGCCAACGGCAGATGATACGCCCGCACCGAGTGCATCTTTTCACTTCAGTGAAAGCGTCGAACCGAAACCACGCCCCTGCAACGCACTGCGTTTTACACACTTTCGTCATCGCTTCTTCGCCCTCTCACGTGCGGCCTTCATTTTCTCGGACAAACCTTCGAGCCCCTCGTGCTTCACCACGTCCACGAAAAGCTTATGATACCGGCCAAGGTTCTCAAGCGCCTTATCCTTGCTCCATAGTTTAATCTTTCGCGTCCAGCCTATCTGCACCTTGTCCCGGCCAGAGCCCTCGAACTCTTCGACGAACTCCACGCTTTGGATACAGCGGCGCATTTTTTCCGGGATGTCTGCGATGGTTTTCAACGTGAGCGTCTTATCATCGAAGAGGCCACCGATATCCGAGCGGCCAATCAGGGAAAGTTCTTCTAACACCTCGTTGGCGCTCATAATGGCAGCGCTCTTCTTCTCGCCCATTAACTCACTGAGTCGACCTGAAATATACGGTTTTGACAGTAGGGTAGATCCTTGTTGACGCGCTGCTTTTACCGAATAACCGGCCCTCTCAGCGGCTTTCGTCGCGTTCAGGTCCTTGAGATATTCCAGACAGAAAAGCTCGTGCTTCTCGTTTTTTAGTGCAGGCATGATTGAATGATACCAGAGACTAGATTACCGCCCGATGCGCGGGATGATGATGTCCATCTTGTTCGCCTTGGTCGCGAAGCGGTCTTGTTCGGCAACCTTTTCCCGGACGCTGCGACACATGAACGCCGCCATGCACTGGGCCATGGTGAGGCCTGTGCCGTTTTCGTCGAGTCCGAAAATCTCTTTCATGCTGGGCGTGCATTTGATTTCGACGACCGGATTGCCCTTCGGATCCAGCTTGTCCGTGTCTGTGAGGGTGATAACCACACGTGCCATTAAGCGTACTCCCAATCGAATGCCAGAATGTCCGTCTGGGATGCGAGCCACGGGACAAAGGAGTCGTCGACGGTTTTCATCATGAGGTATGGGAGAAACTTGCACACCTTGCCGCGCGGTAGGCCCGTTGCTTCGGCGGTGTTTTCATTAATCGGAATCCCGTCCGGGTATCCCTTCTGAAGGACGATGAACATCCCCTTGCCGTTCCAGCCACTGCGACGGACTTTCTTGCCCATTCGGAGCTGCTGCAACGCCCACTCAAACGCGAACTCTTCACCCATTAAACTCCCCCTTACCCTCGTTCAAACCACGTCACTCTCGCTCGGGCAAGTCCCGCTTCTTCGGCACGCGGGCAAGCTCGCCCTCAATGCGGGATAGACGCTGAAGGATTTCGCCTAAGCCTGCGGCAATGGTCGAGAACGTGCTCTTCACTTCCCGAATCTCGGTGGCGTTGGCGTTGCTCATGAACTCCATGTTGGATGACCACCGGGCTATGGCTACGATCGCGATGATGGCACTGATGACTAGCCCCAAAGGAATGAGCGTGTCCTTGTCGATTTTCCCCATTCCCAAAGTACCCCCAGCTATAAAGATTTAAGACTCGGGGTTAATTGTATGGGGGCGGGGTTATGAGCAACAAGGTGGAAATGGTAACGCGCACGTGCCGAGAACCGGGATGTAAACTGACGTTCCGCGTCCTAAAGACGAGCGACCAGGACGGATGCTCGCGCACACATGATTCGCGCTTAGGGAAAAAACCCTGCGGCGCTGCAGGCGGGCGCCCTGCTAACGGGCGGAAGCGGAATCGATAAACATCATTCGCTCTTCTCCAGCGGGTTTTTCCGCCCGTAATCCACGCCGGCAATGAAGGCGTCGAATAGATCGGAATACGTCTTCCGCGCGTCGTTGATAATGCAAAGGGCTAAATCATGGTCCTTTGCCCACTTCACCGCTTCAGGCAAATTGACGACGGCTCCAGCGTGCAGGTTCGCGGCTTTGAACGCGTCCTCGTGGTCATATGGGTTCATTCCTCGACCTCGACTTCGGCTTCAACTTGAACAGAAAAATACCTTCCGTCCCCGAACACACGTTGCAGCGGCTTTTTCTCAGAAGCCCAGACCCACATAGTTTTTTTCACGGTCTTCTTCGGTCGCTCAAGGAGTTCACACTGTCGTGGATGCACCCACCCATCAGTCGTTCCTTTATCGTGCAATCGAATCATTCCGAACGAACCAATCTCGGCGATAAAATAATTTCCCTCATAAGAGCCGCCGATATCGCTCGCTTCGAAAACTTTTACTTTGTCGCCGACTTTGAATTCACTCATTGGTTGTTCTCCGGAATGATTGTTCTGACAAGGAAGGGGGTCTTGTAGGAACCGCCCCAAATTTCCAATGGGCCCGGTCCATCCCGCTTCCACACTTTCACGAAATGTTTCCATCGACTGCACTCCATTCCTTTAGCCTCGCACCACACGGGCTTGCCGGTCTTGGTGTCCATGGCCCAGAAGTCGATGGTCCAGGACGTCAGCGCTTGGGAAAAATGCACCTTGTCGTACCGAGTCAGCATATCAAGTTCCCCAGCAGCGACGCGCAGCCGGAGCAGACCGAACACCGCCGCTTCCAGTTTGCTCGGAAATGCCCCCAATGGGCTCACCACCCGCGTCTGGCCATACTTCGCTTTCTTCTTCGACATCTCGCGGTATTGCTTTGCGGATATTATCTGCATCGGTCTCCACCTTCATTGTGGCAGGTCCTCGACAATCGGCACGGCGTAATAACTATCGCTCGTTGAGTCATAAATCACGCGTTCCTTCGGGCGCGGCTTGTCTTGTTGCTTCACCGGTCCGCGCGCGGCTATTGGTTTCTTCATGTTCAATAACCTGTCAAGCTTGTCGTCGATAGAATTCAACTTCGCGGTGAGCCATTGCGCACTTACTCGCTTGCCCTCATCCGCTTCGTTCATGCGTGGCCACCCCCCAACACGGCGTCGATTTCAGCGATTAACTTCCGGCACATTTCTGCCTCGAATTTGTAGTCGAGTTCTTTTAAATCATTCATCTCTAAATCGACAACTTCCCGCGCCCGTCCGAGCAAAACGCGGAGTTCTTTAATTTGAATGCAAGCCATGTTCCACTTTCTAAATAGGTTTTGATTTTCCGCCTTTAAAGCGTCGCGCTCGACGGTCATTTCGTAAAAGGCGCGATGCAAATCGTCTAAAAGACGCTGTAAGACTTTATGGTTATCCTGGTACCACTCGGAGAATTTGGCTTGGGCAACGGCAGCGACTTGCGGAATGATTTCGGCGCAATCATCCCGTTTCGCGACGATGCCGTAGAAATCGTCAGCGGTGAATAGCGTCGGGGTCATTTCGGTTTCACTTTCTTACCAGTCCTAGTGTCTGTACGACACCAAGCGCAACTATGCCCTGCCGCCATATCTGCGGCATGTGCGCTTAAGCCGCTATGAGTTTGTAACTCTTTCGACCAGGCGTCTTTTAACCGCGAAATTAAATTGCCGTAACCAAAGCGGCGTCCTTGTTCAATTACAGTATCGACCGCTTCTTTTTCACCTGGAAGCCAGTTCACTTCTTAATTTCCTCAATGCAGACCAAGCGCGCGGTGTGGGTTGCGTCTGTTCCAGGTACGTCTCCCCTATCAGCTTGTATCCAATTACCGGAACCGGGCTCACAGTCCTCCAAGAAAAAAACCGGCGCGTCCTTGAGCATTTCTTGCAAACGGTCGTTTATGAGAATTGTTAGGCGCCTCACCTTTTCTTCTGTAGAAAGAAGTCCCCAAGTCGCATCACCAGCAACGCTATCTAGCATTTGGCTTATCTCTTCCGCCGTGAATTTCATGGCACTAAATCCCTTCTACCAGCGAGGATGCCCTCGATAGCGATGATATCCCCCAGGTTAAGCTGCCCGCGTTTAAGAACTTTCAGGGCATACTCTAGTGCCGCTTCTATTCTTGGGCCTCGGTACCGCAAGCTATTGCACTTGCGACAGCGCAGTTGGTTTCCGCTGCAATAGGTATTCGAACTGGTAAGCTCGTGACCGTGCTTGCAGTGGGTTCTCATTTCTCCCCCGAACAAAGGGAGCAGAGTTTGTAGCAATACTTGCAATGCATATCGCCAAGGGCAGAGTGCTGGGTCAGTTTATGAAGCCCAAAAAAGCACATAAGTTTTCTCACTTCTCCCCCGCGAGAATGGTTTCGATTTCGGTGAGGGCGGACTTAGCTATCCCCGGACCATCCATGCATGGGCATCCCGGCATCCTGTCGGCTAGTAGTTCCAATTCTGCGACCGCCTTCTCAAGCGCCAGGGCGTACTTCGGCAGTTCGTTGCAGGCGTGGGCGTAAAACTCTGCTTGAGATTTGGCAGTTAAACCATGATCCATGCAATTGGACTGGTAGAAGGCAACGTGAAAACCTTCGGGCGGAACTGACACCTCGTAAGCAATATCGTCATGGTCAAGGTGCACGCATTCGACATGATACGGCCCCGGCGTCGCCTTACTCAGTATCTCCCGCGTCTCTTTCAGCTTTTGTTGGATTGCATTCATGGTTTCTTACCTACTTCCTGTGGATAGAACCAGAGGCTACAGTCTGCGCATTGCGTTTGTTTTATGCCTTTACGATCCTGTGCCTTAGCCCAAATCAGAAACGTGTACGGGTCCTTATCAACAGGAGTGTGATGGGCACACGCGCCAGGCATTTGCCTGTATTTCAGCTTTTCACTCACTCCGCCTTCTCCTTCTCACAGGCGGAGTAGCCGGCTTCAAATGCATCGTGAATCAGCAGACAAATAGTCTCGTCGCAGTAGGGGATTTTTAGATCCTCTTCAAAGTATTTGAATACCGTCGGTGCAACCTGGTTTACCCACTCTGTCGCTTTTTTATCTAATTCTTCCGGTGATAGTTTCATTCCCCGTCCCTCACTTCCTTGTCTGTTTTCCGTCGGTACCTGTCGAGTAATTCGCGCAGGTCTAGCGTTAAATCCATTGCGGAGTACACGTTTTCCTGTTCGGCTATCTTCGGAACGGAATACAGAAACCCGAGTTCTATCCGCTCAATCTCGTCCAAGTACTTAAGCCAGTACTGGCACGCGTGCGTATCGACGCCCTGGGACGTAGTGGCGCATAGGAAGGCTAGAAGAATTGCAACGTGGGCCTTCCTATAGAGTCCTAGGCACAGACCTAGCAGGGCGCCTAGCGTCATAATCATGGCCGCGAAAAGCATCTCGATTGCGCGAAGGAAGGAAATTAGAAACCCAAGACTCATGTTCTCCCCCACACCCGCAACGCCACCAAGAGAAGAGGCCCGAGAGTCGTATAAATACTGGCTCTGTAAGCTTTGTTATATTCCTGCGGGACCAAGGCGCGCGAGACTTTTCCGTCCGTCGAGAACTCCAAAGCCATCACGCGGAACAATCCCCAGGCCGAGATGGCCAGCAGTAGGAAATCAAAGGGTCTCACGGCGCACCTCAATGGCTTGGTCAATCGAACTCTCTAGTGCGCCGTCGAAGAGTTTTAACGCCATGCCATGAAGCTCTGACACAACTTGCGCTATCTCCTTTTCACTCTCGGCGCCGAAAATCCCTGCGTGAATCATAGGCGCCAAGGATATCTGCAAGCCTGCGGTCACGAACAATTGCAGCGCACTCGGAAGAACGTTTCGGTCCATTTTCATTATCGTCTCGTAGTAGAACGCCCTCGATTTCTCCATCACCTCGGTGTTGTACTTGGTCACCGTGTCGTACTCTTTCGTTTTTTTGAACTCTTCGACTGTCATCATTGGTTCTCCTTTTTTTATGGATACAAAACCCTTAAGCGTTGTCTTTCCCATTCCCCCAGTGCTTGCCTTACTAGGGGGTGGTTTTCGAACTCCGCTGGTATGGTTCCGGTTTGTATAAACTCATCCCGTACACGTTTGATATTAATTTTGGGTGTCACTGCTGGTCCCTTCGGTGTTTTTCTAAAAGAACCAAAGTGCATTCCCGTTAACTTCGAAGCCCACTCTTTCAAGGCAGCCTGCCCCACTTTCCAATTGATATGGCCAAGCAGTCGGCAATCCTTCCAAACCTCAAACCGTCCTTTCTTCGCACTGAACACGAGGCCCGTATCAATCTGTTCGCCTGCGAAATACTTGCGAATCACCTTGTCCCCAATCCAGAAACACCCGTCTCGATAGGTTCGGTTGTTTTCCTTAAGGGCTTCACGTTGATTGAGATAGACCGAAGGGACTGGTTTTTTATCGCCATCGACTGCTTCCACATAGCCTCGCAGCGGCTTCGCCTTCGACCAGTTTAGTTTTTTCGCCATGGTGTTCTCCTTCCTATCCGTGACTCGATGCTGGTCACTCCGTAAGTCGTTCTTTCTTCTCGGGTACTGCGACAAACAATCCGCATCCGGATATCCAGAGCGGGCCCCCCCAAAGCCCGTTCCTGGATATTCCGGCTCGGTGCTTTGACTCAAAAAAAGACAACGATTCACTACTAGCGCCAGGCGACGAAAGTAAAAAAACCTTTCGCTTCCCTGATCAGGCTGGAGTTTCTGTTTTTAAAGAAACTCTGGGAGAATACCCTTGGTGTGCCGAACCCATGCTAGGGGCCTCGGTCTCTGCCATCTGCTTTACGAGCAACTACCTGATCAGTTCGGAACCCCCGCCTTGATTACATTCTGACTAATACGGCGGTCCCGCTACCTATTGTAATTTTCAAATTCAGATGGATTTTTTTAGTTGATACGCGGCGCGTTAGCCGGTAAGACTCTGGCCATCTGAGTGATTACAGATAAAGTTATTCCCCCTTGAGGCCCTTCTTTTCAACAAGAAACTTCAAGGGGGGTTTTCATTTTCCCCTTCATTGATTACACACTTTTTCTCTTTAGCCTGTGCGCTTGTACTTAGGTGCAGGTTGAGAGAATTTGAAAACTCGCGGGGCGGCGTATGAACTGTAGAATCCTAGGTCCGGGTTTATACGCTCAAGGGGGATAGATCGCCCAGCCCCCGCGAGATTTTTTTATGACCGAATGGTTTACCTCAGACACGCACTTCGGCCACGCAAACGTCATCACCTATTGCAATCGACCGTTCTCTTCAGCCGAGGAGATGGACGAGGACCTAATTCGCCGTTGGAATACGGTGGTCTGCCCTGGCGACCGCGTCTACATCCTGGGCGACTTCGCACTTTGCAAGCGACCCAGGCGCTTGGAGATTCTCCAACGACTCTTCGGGGTAAAAGTCCTTGTACGCGGCAACCATGATGGCGACGCGAAGGATTGCTCTAAGGACTTCGACCTGGTGTGCGAGCGCATGACGCTGCGCCTAGCCAAGAAGTTAAACGTGCTCCTTTGCCACTTCCCCTATACGCCGACCGATGAGAGACACCCTGACAAGATGCCGAAGGACCAAGGAAGCTGGCTGCTGCACGGGCACGTCCACTGCGCTTGGAAAAAGAATGGCCGGCAGATAAACGTCGGCTCTGACGTGTGGGCATTCGCCCCGGTTTCGAAGGATGAAATCTTGCGCCTCATTCAGAAGCCTGACTAAACTCCTGTTCAGGTTTTCGGCGTAAAAAGCTAGCGTCATTATTGGGGTGGAGATCGCGTGCTCGGGGATTTCTCCTGTTAGCTTTTCCTTGGTTGGGGTTGTGTGATTTGGGGGGAGTCTCACCTTTTAGGCGTGTCGCTGCCGCACTCTCAAGCTAACGCGGTTAGGCAGCAGTTTTTCTTCGGGGGATGGGTTTGCTAAATGGGTTGGATTTATTTTCAGGAATCGGTGGGCTCACACTTGCCCTGGCACCTTGGGTCCGACCAGTCGCCTATTGTGAAAACGACAGATACGCACAGGGCGTACTTCTGTCTCGTATGCGGGACGGTTCGATTGAGCGAGCCCCCATTTACGACGATGTGCGAAACTTGCAAGCCCGACACCTTCCCCAAGTGGACATCATATCGGGGGGATTTCCCTGCCAGGACATCAGCATTGCAGGACTTGGAGCTGGCTTGGCAGGCGAGCGAAGCGGGCTATTTTTTGAGATCACAAGATTGGTTGGCGAGTTACGACCGCGATTCGTCTTCTTGGAAAACGTCCCAGCTATTTCTCATCGAGGACTCCCCGAAGTTTGTTTGGCCTTCACTGCGCTCGGGTACGATTGTCGATGGACGATTGTATCAGCCGCGGAAGTTGGAGCCGATTTCTACGGCGAGAGGTGGTTTTTCCTGGGCAAGACCCGTAGCAAGAGATTCGAAGGGCTACACTGCGAGAGAGAGCAAGACGGTTTGCAACCGAATCAAAAAACTCTACCCGAATTCAAGCGGGAAACCCCACCCGAATTGGCTAGAGGGTTTAATGGGATACCGAATGGGGTGGACCGAGTTAAGTGCCTTGGGAATAGCGTGGTTCCGGCTCAAGCGAGGCAAGCGTTTAAAAGGTTGATGGGACTTTAAGGGGGTTGGGGAAAATTGGGGATGCGGTTCATCTTGGCGCTTTGCCTTGTCGTGTCGTCGTGCGCGCACGGCGGTTGTTGGGAATTTCTTTTCGGGGCGGCCAAGCCTAAGCGGATCCCTTACGCCCACCTACTTTCGCCAGAAACGTCCGACTTTCCAGACCTCATGGACATCGTGAAGGGCAGGCTCCCGCACGAGGAAATTGAAAATATCAAGGCGGAAGCGTTTCAGCACGCGTGGACCGTCCTCATGCACGCTGATAAGAAGGAGCTGCTGGCCGCCTGGAAAGCGCCGAACAGCCAGAAGCTTTTGATCAAGATGGGCCGGGCCGAGTTTAAACGCCTCATCGGCGTTGAGGTTGCGGGGGAGAATATTTAGATGGGGGTAATTTACAACGGGGATGCATTAGAAACTCTGAAGCGTTTACCTTCCGAGTCGGTTCAGAGTTGTGTAACGAGCCCGCCGTATTGGGGATTGCGGGATTACGGCGTTAATGGCCAGCTGGGACTTGAAAAGTCTCCCGACGAATTCGTGAAAAGCTTGGTCAGTGTGTTCCGGGAAGTGAAGCGCGTGCTTAAAGTCGATGGAACCTTGTGGTTGAATCTTGGGGATAGTTATGCAGGGAAGGCAGGTGGGTGCCAGGGTAAAAACGGACAGCGTGCCGATCGGCGCTTCACCGCGCACGTCCCAGAGAAACGTGATCCAAGCCTTAAAGGGAAAGATCTCGTCGGCATCCCCTGGATGGTTGCGTTCGCTTTGCGCGCTGATGGCTGGTACCTGCGCAGCGATATCATTTGGCACAAGCCCAATCCCATGCCGGAATCGGTACGGGACAGACCCACGAAAGCGCACGAATATATTTTTCTTCTTTCGAAGTCCGACCAGTACTACTACCACGCGGATGCGGTCAGAGAGCCCTATGCAGACGACTCGGTTGCGCGGGTTGCGCGAGGACGTTCGGATGATCACAAATACGCGGATGGTGGGCCTGGGAATCAAACGCTAGCCAAGGATATTTCCAAGGCGTGCAGTAACCCCTTTGGGCGCAATCGTCGCACCGTGTGGACAGTTACCACTAAACCTTTTCGTGGAGCACACTTTGCCGTTTTTCCACAAGACCTCATCGAGCCGTGCATTAAAGCAGGCTCACGCCCTGGTGACACCGTCCTTGACCCCTTCTTCGGCGCTGGGACTACCGGCTTGGTTTCTCTGAACCTCGGGCGCGACTGGATCGGTATTGAACTCAATCCCGAGTACTGCGAAATCGCAAAGGCCCGTATCGGGCTCGACGCTCACATCGTCTAAAACAAGAACGCCGTTCCCCCCATGGAAACGGCGCCCAGGTGCAATGATTCGACTCAAGCTTAAAAATCTACAACACCCCTTGCCATTCACCAAGCCGTTCGGTACGACGCGCGGTAATGAGAACAGAAATAATTAATCCTGATAGTCGTGATAGCTGGCTACGCTTGCGGGTGGCCGACGTGACGTCGACCGAGGTCGCTTCCCTTTTCGACCTGTCCCCCTGGCAAACCCGGCTTGAACTCCACCACAACAAAGCCAATCAAACTGTCGTCGAGATAGAAGAAACCGACCGCATGTTCTGGGGCAATGTCCTTCAAGACGCCATCGCGAACGGCATCGCAAAGCAACAAGGCTGGAAAATCCGCCCCATGACCGAATACATCCGCGCCCCCGACCTCCGGCTGGGTGCATCCTTCGATTATGAGATTCTCGACATCGATGGAATCTTGGAAATCAAGAACGTCGACTCGCTGATTTTTAAAGAGGGCTGGCTTGTCAGTGAGGATAAGGAAAAGGTCGAAGCACCTGAGCATATCGAAATTCAGTTGCAGCAGCAGATGATGCTAGCCAAAAAGAAGGTCGGCTACATCGGCGCGTTTGTCGGCGGCAACCGTGTGGAGCTTATCAAGCGGGAGCCGAGCGTGGCAGTACACGAAGCGATCGTGGAAGCAGCGTATGATTTCTGGCTTGGCGTGGACACCCATGAACCACCACCGCCCCAGTTCCCTGAAGACGCAGACTTCATCTGCAAGCTGCATTCCTCGTCGACAGCCGGGAAAGTTATGGATGCTTCGGGGAGTCCAGAGTTCATCAACTACATGCTTGCGTACAAGGAAGTCGGCGAGCAAATGAAGGAACTACAAGGGCGCAAGGATGAAATCAAAGCGAAGCTTCTAATGGCTGCGGGTGACGCCGAGAAGGTTGTCGGCCCTTGGGGTTCGCTGGGCCTTGGAATCGTCAAGGGCGGCTCTGTGAGCTATGTGCGCGAGGATTACCGTTCATTTCGTCCGTACTACAAGAAGGTGAAGTGATGGGCGTGTATATCAATCCCATCGACGGAACCAAGAACGAGGCTTGGCTTAAGAAGCACGGCGCGGAAATCACGCTGAAAGAAGCGAAGGCGCACAAGGATTTCACGGACCGATTGCTTGTCGTACTCATCGATAACTACCTTTTCACCGCAGCCGGAATCGCTTTCGATAAACGCGAACAAACGGCCATGCTAGACGACTGGGAAGAACGCCCTCGTAAGTTCTTTATCGTCGACAAAAAGGAACTGCTCAAGGTATCCAACCTCGCGGAGTTTTTGAAATGAAACAAATCACAGTTGCAGACCAAGTCCGCCACGGCATTGAGTTGATGGCGCCGGAATTCGAGAAGGCGCTGCCGCCCCATATCGACGTGAAGCGGTTCATTCGGATTGCCCAGACTGCTATCGTCGGTAACCCGAACCTTCTCAAGTGTGACCGCCGTTCGCTGTATCAAGCCTGCACCAAGGCCGCTCAAGATGGTCTCCTGCCCGATGGCAGAGAAGGCGCGATTGTTCCTTACGGGGACAAGGCGCAGTGGATGCCAATGATAGCTGGAATTTTAAAAAAGATTCGCAACTCCGGCGAACTCTTATCTATCACTGCCCAGATAGTGAAGGAACGCGACCAGTTCCGCCGTTGGGTCGATTCCGATGGCGAACACTTAGAGCACGAACCCGTTACCTTTGGCGATGGCGGCAAAGTCATCGGCGTGTATGCACTCGCGAAGACCAAGGATGGCGGCCTCTATATTGACGCGATGGGCGTGCCAGACGTGGAAAAAGTCCGTGCCGTTTCCAAGTCGAAAGATGGCACCGCTTGGAAAAACTGGTGGGACGAGATGGCCAAGAAGACTGTGCTGCGCCGGCTGGCTAAGTTTCTCCCAGTCAGTAGTGACAACCTCGATTTCATCCGCCGGGATGAGGACCAGCCGGCATCCTTTGAACCCACTTTGGTCCCCGTAGAAGCACCACCAACTGTCCAGGAAGGACCTACTCAGCCGGCTCCTTCAAGACTGGAGAAGGCGATTTCTGGCAGCAAGGTGGCACCCCCCCCCAGCGAAACCGAAGAGGACGACCCTATCGCTTTGATGGTGGACCAAGACCAAAGCGGGGGCTCTGCCGGCACCAGCAATGCGCCTTCAGAACCCCCGCCCCCCCAACACCAAGCAGCAAACAGCAACGAACCCAGTGTACAGCAGAGCCTTACTTGACACGATGCATTAAGATGCGCTACAGACCCCCGATGCCAAGAAAGCTGTTTGTAGTAGAAGGCCCGAAACACTTTGCCCTCAAGGCTTTCCACGTTTGCACGCACAATGGGCGCACCATTGCCGTGTTTCCAGCCCCCATCGAATACTCCGAAGAGATGGGGCTAGCTGAGGCAAGAGAGCACGCGATCATGCTGGTCAAGGCGGCGTGCCTGCACGAGGCAGCGAGGCTCGCGCTCGGCGCCCTGGCCTACGGTAATTGCAGCAAGCAGAGTGTGGACCAGGCCATCAGGTTTCTTCAGGGCGCGCTGAACGAGGCTGTATGAAAAAAACCATCCGAGAGACAGGTGCCATGGCCGGTGACCTAGTCGACACGCCCGACGGTGTCGCTAAGGTGAAGTACTTCATGCCGGGCGGGCTTACCCCGAAGTGGGTCGGAGTTTCGTTTCCGCCTGAAGCCTGCAGGCTCAACACGATCTATTCAATCGACCAAGTCACCAAGCATCGGCGAAGAAGAAAGCCGAAAGACGGCTTTCTTTCGGATGCTCTGAACGACGAACTATGACGCTCACCCTGCGCCACAAATACAGCTGCCGAGCAAAGGCACGGGATTGCTTCCTTCAATTGATGAAGGAATACGACATGCTCAAGCTGGTCGAAGTCCATTGCTGCCGGTCGTGCGCAGCCTATGAAATCAACTGGGACTTTCCAAAAACCGTCACCATTGACCACGAGTTCGACACCCGAGAAGACCTGCAACTGTTTCGCCCAGGCAGAGACAACTACTAAAAACCGAGCGGCACCATAATTGCTCCACAATCTGTCGGTAGGATGGTGTTTATGAGAACCCTTACATTTATAGTCTTTTTAGCTATATCCCTCGCGGCCTGCGGCAAAGCCGAGAATCAGCAAACTGGCGTTGAGACTCCAAGCCTGTTTGATGTTTGGGAATCTGGAACCACTGTCCTAGACATGCGCGGTGGGCAGGTGGAGCATTTGTTCGATGCACGCGCTTATCTGGAGTCCGGCTTTCAGTGCCGGATCATCCTGCTCTATAAAGACGGCGTCGCGAAAACAGTGCAGTCGCTTTACGATCCGCCGATAACCACCGTTCCTAACGGCCCGATTCCAAGCTGCGGCCAGTTCGCAAATAAGGAATTTGCGGTAGCTGCCCAGCCTCAAGCCGTAGTGGGCACTGAAGCGACCGAAGGTGACACAATGCTCGCCTGCGACAAGGACAAAAAAAGCTGCATCACTTTCACGCGGTAAAAGGAAAGGACCAAAAATGAAGCACACTAAGGGACCTTGGAAGGCCACAGAACGCGAACGCGTCTTGGGTAACTATTCTTACGACATTCAACAGGATGAGCGGCACCCCGGCAACGGTGGGCAGGTTGTGGCCAGAGTGGCGTTGTGTGTAAACACCATGAGCGAACATGATGCCAACGCCAGCCTCATCGCCGCCGCACCGGAGTTGTTGGACGCGGCTAAAAAAGCGTTTGCATT
>CAZGJZ010000015.1:0-39940 GCA_964525935.1 uncultured Opitutaceae bacterium
GTGTCCTTGAAGCGGACATAGGGGGCATTCCCCCCACCCCTTCAGGGGCGCGACAGGCTTGAGCTGTGCTTGATGATCGGCGCCCAAACCTTCATGCCCTTTGTTCGATTACACCGCTCGCCGCAGGTTGGGCACGGCACGTCGTGGTGCGCAGGCTTCAGGTTGTTCAGGTCTTCATCAAGTCGCTTGGCTTCTGCCGCACTGGTCGCCCGACCGAGCGGGCTGACATGGTCGATGGCGTCAGAGCCAGGATGTCCGCAGATGTGGCACACGTCCGACGCTGCGAGGATGCGAGTGTTGCGCTCCTGTCGCTTGCGTCCCGAGATGCGCTTGTGATGCTGGCTCACCCGGCACCACGCGCCAGCAGCCAGTCATCCAGCGCACCATCCATGCGACGGTGAGCCTTGTCCCAAGCGGTCTCGCCGAGACTGTTCCCAACAATGCACTGCTGTCGTTTGGCGAAGTCGTTCATGTTCCGCAGGTACTCGGCAAGTTCGTCAGCCGTGGTGTCGTCGGTGATGACCATGTGCGCCATCGCGGATCACCTCCGGACATGCGAAACGCCTCGACCGTTTCCGATTCGAGGCGCACTTCTCCTGCCATGAGTATTGCTACGAATTGACCGATGCGCAAGCACGCCACGTCTCAACAGCCTGCGCGTGTCGCCGCTGCCACGCCTTCGTTCGCCTCGTCCGCTGCACCCGAGCAACGTCCTCGTAGTGGAACCGGAGCGGCCTCGCGCCACGTCGCACAGGTTCGAGGTCGCCGGCCAGTACCCACTTGCGGATCTGCGCGATGGAGACGCCTGCGATCTCAGCAGCCTCGTCCGTGGTGACGGTCATGGTCGCCAAGCCTCGTCGTAGTCCGGGTGGTCGGCGTACGGCAATGCTAGAAGGCGCAGGGTTGGGCAGGGCAGCGGCTCGAAGGTCAGCGCATAGGGACCGCCACCCTCGTCAGCATCGAGCAGGCAGATCTCACACTCGTTGGTCGTCCAGTCGTCGCGGCCAAGTTGGTGGTGTCGCGTTGACCGATGCAGTTCCACAATCTGCCGCTTCGCCTCACACTCGACCAGCACGCGATCGGCGATCGAATGGATCCCGACTTGGGCGCGGCCTAGACTGGCACCACGACGAACATAGTTGTACACGGAGCCTGGCGATGTCTCTTGGATGCGACGTTCCTCGTCCTCATCCTCGGCGATCCGCGCCAGCAGGAACTCGGTCAGTGACATGCGCCCATCCGATCGTCGCTGTCGTCAGGACCAAGCCAGTCTCGGTGCTCGAAGCACGAGACCCATTTAGCCGCCGTGAAGCGAGTCGTTCTCGGGTCGTCGCACAACCTGGGCGCACGGGCGTTTCGTGCGGTGGCTTCAGTGGCCGGCTTGGCGCACCCGGGGAACTCGCACTGATCGATCACGATGCAGCCTCCTCGGTCTTCAACACGGTCTGCCACAGCTCAAACTCGTCCTCTCGCATCATCCCAGAGCACGACCCGCAAGACACGTCAGACTCCCCGCCATAGATGCGCAGGTTGGTCTCCGAGCACCGCGGACACGGCACACCGGGGACTCGTCGCATCGCCGGTCGCCAAGGCGCCAGAGCGTGTGCTGCAGACGTGTGCTCAGCGAGCTCATCCCACCAGTCGCCGATCGGATCCAGTCGCTCGATGCTCGTCAGCCAGGTCAGCAGGAACCGCGAATCCTGCTCGGGCGTGTGCGCTAGCGGGCCAGTCACTCCGAGGGTCTCGGCCACATCGTCAGCCCATGCCGCCAGCGCGTCACAGATCGCCTGGCGCTCGTCGTAGATGCCCGCCTTGATCGGCAGGGCGAGCTCCTTGCTGGACTTCACGATGTCGCCGTTCGCCGCTGCACTAGAGCCCGATGCGAGGTTCCCGGTCAGCCAGTTCACGACGGTCGGCGCGTCGTGCAGCATCAGCTCGAGCCTGCGATGGCAGGTGTGGCACAACCCGCCGTGGTCGGCTCGTCGAGGCAGGCAGCCCTTGCAGGTCTCGCGGTCCTCACAGTCGGTCAGGTGCTGGTTGTAGAGGCTGCAGCCGCGCACACACTCGGCGGTCATCTCACTCATGCGTCATCGCCTTCCCAGAGTCGCGGTTCGGTCTCTGCCTGCTCAGGTGGAGCGAATCCCACCGGCCTGCGCTTGAAGTTCGGATCGTGCTGACCGGTGACCACGCGCTCGGGTCCGCCACTGATCGAGGTCCAGGCTTCACTCATCCCCCAACCACCTCAGTAGCCTCAGCCTGCTCGCTCATCCCGGACACCACAGCCGAGTACGTCTGCACCCAAGGCTGGTCG
The DNA here is from genome assembly GCA_964525935.1 of uncultured Opitutaceae bacterium. Taxonomy (GTDB): domain Bacteria; phylum Verrucomicrobiota; class Verrucomicrobiia; order Opitutales; family Opitutaceae; genus UBA2377. Next base: position 2,312 of record CAZGJZ010000015.1, read on the forward strand.
TCGCCAAGAGTTGGTCCCCTGTCATCGAACGGCTGCGACCAAACCGGGCCGATCTCGATGCGCGGCGACTTTCCAACGAGGTCAACGTGTGCCATCACGAACGACCAGGCTGCGGCCAGATCGGGCAGTCCGCTCGTCGCATACCTGGTGGTCACTTCGATCGGTCCGGTCATCACTTCGCCTCCCCATCCGAGCACTCGTGTGGCTGCGGGTAGACGACTCCACCGGACCGCTGGCCGAGCATGAGCCGTTCGCAGCCGGGGCAGGTTACGTAGGTTGCGCCGGTCATCGCTGCGCCTCTCGCTGTACGCCGATCTGCGGGCCTTCCAGCCCGCCAGTGTCCCCGAGAGTGCCACCGAACGCCTGTTCGAGCCTGAGAGGGCTTCCTGAATCGCCTGAGCGTGCTCTGTGGCCTCGGCAGCCAGGTCCAGCAGCAGTGAGCGCGTGCCGGGTCGCCTGCGTGAGTTGCTCGCAACGCGACGTAGCAACTTCGCTACCCGCTCATGGTCGAGGCGGTCGGTCTCCATCTCGTCGCGGTTCAGGTCGCACCGGAAGCAACCGGGATCCAGGGTGACGCATTGGTGCTCGCTCATCACACACTCGCCTCTCGTTGGTCGGACAGCGCAGCCAGCAGGTGCTCATCTCTGCGCACCTGATCACGGAAGAACTCCAGGCGGGCCACGGTGCGTTTCCGCATGGTGTCGGCGTCGCGGCGGTGTTCGTCGCTGCAGTAGTGCCATGGTCGCCCTGGACCCTTGCGCTTGACGACGAGTTGCCAGCAGCCAGGGAGGGCGCACGGTGCTGGGAACTCGTCTTTCTGGTCGTCGCGCTCGGTCTCGCTCACGATGCGCTCTCCTTCGGCACGGACGCGTTGGGTGCGGACCAGATCAGCAGCGCGCACCCGAACGGCGGACGGTCACCCTTGGGGCCGATGACTGCGCTAGGTCGGTCGAAGCGCAGGCGTCCGCGAAGGAACTCGACGCGCAGTGGCGATCCGGGCTTGTCGCGGAACGGCTCGACACAGTCCTGCCACCACGCTTGCTCGACCCGGTTCGCCGGCAGCAGCATCACAATCAGGCTTGCCCCACCTCGGTGACGCGGTCGGCCAGACGGAGTGAAGGCGAACTCGTCCCAAGCCTTGCCCACCCAGGCGCCCAAGTTGCTGTACGGCGGGTTGCACCAGACTCGCCCTGACCAGTGTTGGGCGAGGCCGTCCTCGAGGATTCCGAACCAGCGCTCACACTTCGCATTGTGCGCCGCTGCGGCAACGTCGAGAGTGAAGCCACCGAACCGCTCAGAGATCGCATCGAAGTACGCCTGGTCGGTACCCCTGTCGTCAGTAGCGTCCTTCGCGCCTCGGCTCTTGACTTGCTGTGGGTGGTTGCTGGCTTGGTATCCGACGAGGCTCACTGGCCTGCCTCCTCGTCCGCCACGCGCTGCTCGTGCTCGTGGAGTTGCTGGGCGGCGTAGATCGGTGCGTACGCAGCCTCCTGAGCCTTCGTCATGTCTGCCTCCTGGTTTCCAGCGACCGAAGCCGCAGTAGTCGCGACCGCAGCCCGGCATTCAGCGAGCGCGGCGTCCTTGGTGGTGGGGTCTGCTGGGCGGGTGGCGGTCGGCGCAGGGTCGCCAGCGAGTGCATCGGCGTGGCAGCCACCACAATGGTCGCGTCGGTAGCCCTCGTGGCCGGGGACTCGGCAGGTCTCCTCCCGCTTCGGTGGGTGAGGCGGTCCTGCGCTCGTCGGCGCGTCCGGGGTGAACGACCCGAGCAGTACGCCGGGGTTCTTCGCCTTCGCGTCAGCTGCGTGGCGCAGGACGTGCTCGATCGTCATGTGCAGGTTCCGGTTCTGGATCTTGCGGAGATTCGACATGAGACCCATCTCGTTCCAGTCCCCGGCACCGCTCGTCGACTTGCGGACTCGGAGTGCGAGGTAGGCGATCGCACGGAGTTCCTGCTCGGTGATCGGCATCAGGAATCACGTCGATCAAATGCATGCATCGAGGCGGATCGGGATTGGCTGAGAGCGCCGATCAGCATGGGCCGAGCCACATCACCTAGGTGACGATGCATGCGGGCTTCGCCCGAGCTGCTTTTGGGGACGGGTCGGTACGGGCCGGGACGGGGGATTCGCCCCCGATTCGGGTACCCCTTCGGGTAGGGCATCGGGTAACCCGTCAGGTACCCGATCGGGTAGGCGATCACTTTTCACCATCCCGACAGAACCTGCATTCGGGATCCTTCACCTTGCGGCGGGCGTGCCAGCGGACATGATTGCCATGGCTACCACCCTCGGACTCGGCCTCTTGCTTGAGTCGAATGGTGCGGGCGTCGGGCTGGTACTTGAGCCAGTCGTGGAACCTCCAGCCATCTTCACCTTCATGCGTGTCGGCGAACCAGAACCCCACACTGCAAAGCTTCTCGGCGTCACGTCGCGTACCCCAACGCCCCAGCACGTCGGTGGGTACGAACCCATCGGTCTCGGAGGCCATGCACCAGGAGCCGGCCATCACCCAGACGCCCATCGCTGAGCGGCCAGCCTTGCGAGCCTTGCGGTGGTCATGGAGTTGGTCGTCAACCTTGAACCAGGGCACTACTTCCCCCGAGCTGGCCGAGCGCGCAGTTCGCGCGTCATGCCGTCCTCGTCGCGACGCTCCTGCGCGTGCGCAATGCAGAGCAGGAGATCCTTGCCGCTCTGGACGCGGCGGTACTGCGCGAACCGAGCTGCAGGCGCATTGCCCTTGGCGAGCGTGAGCACCAGCATGCAGTCATCGCACTTGATTGGCGCCTTAACTCGATACCGAGTCCAGCGAGGCTTACCACTCCCTTTGGGGCGCTTCGGAACAAGTACTGCCGGGGTCTCAACGTCGAACATCGGGACGTCTTCGGTCTGAGTCATGAAGCCTTCTCCTCTCGATAAAGCCGTGCCGAGTTCCAGCCGGTCGCCTTCTCCAGTGCGTGGCCTGAACGCCCAAGATCTGCCCACTGCTTGGCGATCTCGCGCTTCTCCGCGTACGTCGTGGCGAGGTGGTAGTCGCCGTCCAGGAAGCGCTCGACGACGACCGGGTCAAGGTCCGTCTTCCTTGGTGCCTTGACCTTGTGTCGCGGGCGGGCCCCAGGGTCGTCGATGGTCTCGTCATCCCAGGCGAGCGGAGGTAGCCAGCCATTCCGATTGGCTCTGGTTCGCGCACAGGTGATCGACTGCTTCTCCTGGCGAGTGGTGCCTACCGGGATGCGCATGGAGAGTTCTCGGTAGACCGCTGTAGCTCGCTCGGCGGTCTTTGCATTGATCGTGACGGCGTTGGCGATGAGCCTCGGCATGTGCTCGGGGTGCATCCCCATCCGGCGTGCGACTGACGCGTTGGACCATCCGAGGACCGCGAGAGCTTGCAGCCTGCGTTGGGTGCCGATCGCCGGGACGATGCGCACCTTGCCTGCGATGAGGTCCAGCTCGCGATTGGCCTTGTACTTCGCCATCGCCTTCTTGCAGCAGGTTTCGCGGCAGGGAATCCGGTTGTAGCCAGCGATCGTGCCGTGGCGCGGGTCGTCTTCTTGCGTACTCACGACCCACCCCACTTAGCCAGCGTGCAGGAGTGCCCAGTGGTCGCGTCGTCGGGCACGGTGGTGGTCCCGAGGATGCGTCCGTGGTGACAGGGGCACTGGGCCGGGAAGGTGTGCGTGGGCTGTACGTCGGTGCAGGCGCAACCGGCCCAGGTGACTAGGTGGAGGGTCACGCCCCAGCTCCCGTCTCAACAAAGTCAGCCCGGTCGCGGAGTCGCTTGATGCTGATGCCGCTATGACCGGACAGGCGCAGCGACGGATCGTCAGCCGCGTCCCGCAACGCCTTCGCCTGCTGCTCGGCAACGATGGCTTCAACTACGGGATAGAGATCGTCGGCCTCGTCGTCCCAGAAGTTGATCGACTTGAACAACTCCTCTCGCTGGGCCTCCGTCAGCCCGCTCACTGCCCCTCACCTCGTGCAGCATCCGGGCGAGCGGGAAGAGCAGCGCGGGTAGTTCCAATGGCGACAACTGCGGCAGCATCAACACCAGCTATCCAGACGCGCTGACCCGCGTCGGTGAGCATGCGTGGTGGGTCGGAGGCCATGCTTGCGAGTGCTGTTGATACCTCGCGGACACTCCGCTCCACCAGGGCTCGCTCAGCAGCAGCGACGTGCTCAGCACTGGTGCGAGCGACGAGGGCCTCGATGAATCCGACGAGGCTGCGGCCGGAGTCGTAGACCTCGTGGAATCGTCGAAGGTCTGCGTTGACCAGTTTGAAGGGCACCAGCTCACTCATCGACTCCACCCGCCTTGCGGTCAGCAGCGCGCCCGGCCATGCGAGCCGCCTCACCCATCCCTGCCTGTGCGAAGTGGCGGCCCAGAGCGTGTAGCGCCTTCTTGGCGGCTGCACGCTCCCGCTCGGCCACATACGCGTCGAGCACCCTCCGCGCGTGCGTCTTGCCAGTCCTGCGACCTCCGTGAGTGTTGACCCGCTCCCAGGCAGCCTCCACTTCCGTGTCCAGCGCGTCCCCGGAGGGAGCGGGCTGGTTACCGTCGCACCAGAACAGAACCTGCCGGGAGTCGGCCACGTTGGTGTTGTCCCAGAGGTGGCCGGGGTGGTCGCCGATGACTCCGCAGCGGACGCGGCCCCTCGTCGCCTCGGGTGCGTCGGGAACAGGCGGAGCGGGGCGGTCTTCGGGGATCATGCGGCTGCCCTCCATCGGATCTTGGGTTCGACGGGGTGCTTGTCCGTGCGGGCTCGGTTGGGTCGGTTCCAGGACTCGCCCTTCACCTCGGCGTCGCGGATCCACCCAGCTGCGTGCAGAGAACGGCCCGATTCGCTCGCGAGGGTGTAGGTGATGATCCGGCGGGGCGGGTATCCCATCGCGATGCCAGCTCGCCGGACGGCGCCGTAGAGCATCGAGCAGGCGTTCGGCGTGCCGTCAGTGCAGACCCGCAGGACTTCGAGGGTGATCCCGTCATCAAGGAGACGGGCCACCGGTCGGCCAGCGATTGCGACGCCACGCATCACGCCGTCAGTGGTGCCGACAGCTACCGAGAACTTGTGCCCTCGGGTCAATCCGTGGTGTCGGTGGATCTTGTCCACGAAGGCGTTCGCAGCCTTCAGGGAGATCGGGACGAGGACGAGGCGCTCGTCTGCACTGGCTGGGGGCGACTGGTCCGTCATGCGCTTTCCTTCCAATCGAAGAGTCCGGAGATCTCCGGGTTGCAGGAATCGCAGAGGCCCGCCGACTTCGGCTTGCGTTCCCGCTTGGGTGCCTGCGCTGCAAGCTCGGGAATGGCTCCCCACCCCCACGTCTTACGGTAGACCGGGATGTGGTTGTACTCGGGCGTGAGGAGCTCGGCTTCGAGCCAGCGGATGAGGTCCAGGTGCTCGTTGAACCAGTACTCCAACTGCGCCCGCTCGCCAGGTGATGCGAACGCACCACACAGGCACTCGCCGGACATGTGGATGAGGTTCGACACCTCGTTGACCGGCACGTCACCGTGCATCAGTCGGTAGGTGGTCAGGTCGGGCTTGGTCCAGTTCAGGAGAGGCGACGACCAGACGATTGCGCCGTCCCGTCCATTCGCCGGGATGCTGGCGCGACGGGCAGATTCAGCGCGGCGGCGACCTGCGATGTAGAGCACTCGTTCCCGGTGTCCTCGGTTGCCGATCAGGTCCTTGCGGGCGGCTCGGAGACCTCGCTCCTTGAGGCGCTGGAACATCACCGCGTGCCGGCCCGGCCCGGGGAATCCGTGAAGGAGTACCTGGGCCTGGTAGTGGTCCTCCGGCCTCGGTGGCACCTTCTCGATCAGCGGCAGCCCCCACTCCTCGCAGGTGTTGCGGACGAACTCGCGAGTGGTCTCGATTCCGATGGTCGTGTTCGCGTGAATCGCGTGCGTGGCAGACGAACGGAAGAGGTGCGCGAGGACCGTCGAGTCGTTCCCGCCCGAGAACAGCGCGCAGACCGCAGCGAGCTGCTTGCCCGCTCCGATCACGTGCTCTTCGATCGACTCATCCACGATCCGCAATGCCTCGGACGTGAGGTGAAGCACGCGGCTCTCGCGCTCGGGCCGCGTCAATCGAGCAACGTCCTCGTCCTGCATCGGGGGCGACTGGTCGGTCATCAGGTTGCCTCCACGTTCTCGACGCGGAGCGTGAGCATCCCGCGTTCCAGGTCGCCCCAGCCGTCGAGCCGGGATGCGTCCTCGACCCCGTTCGCGACGGCGTTGTAAGCCAGGTGCTCCAGCCCCTCACGTTCGGTGAACGGGCCGGTGCGTGACCGGTACGGGAAGTCGCGGCCCGTCACTCGGGTCAGCCAGTCGGTGGGCGCGGTGTCGCCCGGTTCGATGATGACGGTCGCGACCATCTCGATCTCGTGCTCAGCCACGGTCCACCTCCGCATCGTCAGGGGCAGTGAGAAGGGCGATGGTCGGGCAGGGCCAAGTGCCCGTGTCGCACTGGGTGCACTGGAGTCCGCTACGGGTCTCAACTAGGGGCTGATGCAACTCACGGAGCTGGTCGGCCAGTCCGTCAGGCTCCGACACCAGGGCACGAGCAGCGAGTCGTTTGGCGATGAACTCTTCGACCGTGTAGTCCGGGAACAGTCGGATCTCCGCACCGTTCTCCGCAGTGCAGACGATGCCGCGTTGCAGCTCGGCCTCGCTCAGCGCTGCTGGTGTCGTGCTGGACGGAGCGGGGGTGGGTCGGCACCCCTTGTGCTCGGCTGCCGGGTGCGGGTGGAGGCAGTTCGGGCACTGCGAGACCTCGGGGCCGCTCATGCTTCACTGCCCAGGGTGCGAGCAACCTCGGCAGCGACGTGAGCGCGGTTCGCTGCGGCCAGCCCGTTGACTGGGGTGACCTGCTGACCACAGGGGTAGTGCATGGTCCCCGACTTGTCGGCATTGATCTCAACGGTCGATCCAGCCTCACAGTTGGCGTGCGCGTCCAGCACCTGCTGCACCACCTCGGCTACTCCGGGCTGTCCGGGTAGCGGCGGGGACGGGTGGGTGGCGAGGGCGCGGTAGTACCCGTTCTCACGCAGGTCTTCGTCCGGCGATGCGGGAACGGACAGCGCCTCCACGGCTTCCCGCAGCCCTACCTTGGGGGCGGTCATGCCGACCTCCGCTCAGCGTCGCGCTCTTCCTGGTCGAGCTCGGCGCGGGTCGGGCGGTTGTCGATGTAGTTCTCCCAGCCGCGCTCGGCCTCCCACTGGGCCGCGTCCTCGACGGTGTTCGTCGAGCAGTCCTCTCCTCGGCGGCTCATGACTCGACCACCTCAGCGTCCGCCACGCCGTCTTCCTCGTCCAGACGAGCCAGCACCAGGCGGGCCTCGTCCTCAGTGAGCTCCTTGGTCGACTCGATGAAGCGACCCACGGTCTCGACCACGTACTCGATGCGAGCCGCGTCGTCGGCGAACGCACGACCCTTGAGTCGGGCATAGAACGCCTTCCCGAGGTTCGTGCGGTTCGTCAGTAACGGCGACTCCGGGCCGGGGCTATGCACGCTCGACGCCACATCGGCGGAGTCAGTTGAGGATCCCGCCTCCTGACTCACCTCCGGCCCGGAGTTCTGGTTGAGAACGGCGCCAAGGCCGCCCCCGCGGTTTCGCTCGCGCTGGTCGCGGCGAACGTTCGCAAGCTCGTCGTCGGTGTAGACGCCGGACAAGTCGTGTGGGAACGCCTTCCGTAGAGCCAGTGCCTCGGCGCACTTCGCGAGCTGGCCGGCGGGACGGTCGCGCCACATCGCAGTCAGGTCGCCATCGCGCTTCGTCTGGGCGTACTCGCGCCACAGGGCGGTGCCGGGGAACGACTCGCCGTTGCGGTAGACCACGACTCGGGCGGCGGCGGGCGGGTGTTCGGCGAGCCACACGTCGGTCCAGTTCCCGTCCGCGTCGCACCACTCGGAGGTGCCGATGGATAGGGTCTCCCCGGTGCGGTCGACGGCGCGGCGGGCAACGAGGCGGAAGCCGTCGATCCCGGTCTGGATCGTCTGCTTACCTTGGCGTTCGATCATGTAGATCTGGCGAGCGAACGGATCGAGACCGGTGCGCTGACACACGTGCAGGTACACGGCAAGGTCGCCATTCCCGGCGCGGTCGACGCCGAGCTGACGCAGACCTGCCACCTGGTGGTCGGTCCAGAACGTCTGATCGGATTCGAGGACGAGGGTGGAGCCGGTGTGAACTTCGAGTTCGGTCATGGTGGTCCTCCTAGAGCGTGATGAACCCGCGTGCGCCTTCGTAGGCGTCGAGGTCCGGGTCGGTGTGGCGGGCAATGGCTTCGGCGCGGAGGTCGCGGCCTTCGTCGAGCAGGACGTCGCTGATCTCGGCGACGGTCACGCGGTACGGAGCGACCTTCTCCACAAAGATCAGGGCGAAGGTCTGCACGTCCAGATCGAGGCCGTTGGCGACTTCGACGTAGTGCGCTGCCGAGAGGTGGTAGCCGTAGTCCCAGACCGTGCGTCGCAGCGACCGGGCACCAGGCTTGGCGCTGGTCGATTTGAGGTCCAGGACGAAGCCGGGGCCACGCCCGTCGAATCGAGCCTTGTGTTGCAGCCCGTTCTCGTCGACCCAGAACGCCGACTCTTCGTAGGCGGTCGCAGCGGTCAGCAACTGATCGGCGGTCTCGTGGTCGCGGACGGCGTCGCGCATGGCCCGAGCTCGGTCGAGATCCTGCTGAGCGACGACCGTCTTGCCGTCTTGCTCGACCTCGAGGATCGCCTTCTTCCAGGCTGCCGTCATGGTCGGGTTCTGCGCGGGGGTGCCGTCTGCCTTGAGGCCGATCCGGTCGGCGTCGAGAGCGACGTAGTCCAGGTCGACCCGTTCGGGTTCGAGCACGACCGTGTGGAAGAGCGTCCCGAAGTCGAGGGCTTCTTGTGATCCGCCGGGCTTGTAGTGCTCGGGCAGCAGTGCTTTGAGTTGCGACGATGAGAGCCAGTCCGTCTCGGCGTGGTAGTCGTCGTTGCTCAGGTCGTAGACGAGTCCAGGACCACGCGCAGGCCGCTCACTCGTCGGCAGCCCAATCCCGAGCGCCCGCTGCTTGGCCGGGTTCATGACTCGCTCCCGAGGTAGGCGCGCGCGACGTTCAGCGCGGACCCGATCGCGTGCGTGTCTTCGGGTGCAATCGGATCGCCGTCGAGGTCGAAGTACTCCTCGTCATCCTTGGCCTCTACAAGCAGGGCAACCCCGTCCAGCCAGTCAGCGGCCAACACTGCGACGGCTGGGTGCCAGGATGCGATGTGCTCGGCGGCTGATCCGTACCCATGGACTGCGATGTGCGCAGGCTCGATCCATGCACACCCATTTGCCTGTGTTCGGCAGTACCACTCCGGTCCAGACTGCGCCTCGGCAGCCTCAGCCCGCTCGCGGATCAACGCTGCGGCCTGGCGGAGTTCCTGGGCGCTCATGGGGTCACGCCCTCGGATAGCACGCGCACGACGTCGATGGCCTGCCATGAGCGGTAGACGCCAGAGAATCCTTCTTCGCGCCACGTGGCATCGAGTTCGCAGTGCGTTCGAACCCATCGAACGCCGTCTGAACCCTCGACCACAGCCCCGAGTCCCAACGGCTCATCAGGCTTCGGGTTGGCGAACTCGCGGAGGGCTGCGGCGATCTGGTCAGCAGATTCGTCCGCCAGCATTGGGTCGTCGACCTGGACCAAGTTCCAGTCGTTGGGGAGTGATCGCGTGAATCGCTCGACCTGCTCACGGTTCTCTGGGTCGATGACGACGAGGGGGCGAGTGGTCATGATGATGGAGTCGTCGTCGCACGGGATCATCTGGGCCTCGATCTGCGCGACGACTTCATCGCGGCACTCCCGCTGCTCGCCGTTGCTGCCCACGTACTCCTTGAGCATGTTGACGAGATGAGGGAGATACCAGTCGCCTTGGACGACGACGGTCCACTGCCCTGTCATGCCGCCACGTCCTCAGCCGACTCACGCGAGACCTGAACAGCGACCCGCGTGAGAAGCCGCGACCAAAGCGTGATCTGCCCCGACCGGGTGCCATCGACCAAGCCCACCGTCGCGGCGAACGACTCCGCACAGTCCGCCACCTTGGTTTCCAAGCGCGTGATGTCGATCTGCTGCGAGGACTGACCCAGGCGGATGGTGGCTACCCGGACCTGGCGGCGGAAGGCTGCGTACTCGGACGGGTAGCGCGTTGGGGCGGTCATGACTTGACCTGCCAGATGGCGGCGATGTCGTTGATGCCAGCGAATAGCGGGCTGGGTTTCGCCTGGTTCCACTGGATCTCCGTCAACTCGCCGAGCGCATTCCTGGAGGCGGTGAACTCCTTGCATCTGACGACGATCTGGGCGCCTGACTTGTAGATGATGAGGACACGAGCCATCAGGACCACCCACTCGGCTTGCCCTGAACCGGCACCGAAGCCAGCCGCCGACGAGGAGGGACTGCGCGATCCAGTCGGTTCAGCGCGTCCCGAATGTGCCGTGCCTCAGCCAGCGAGTCACGCATCCCGACAGTGCGGGCGATCGCGTCACGGTCGTGGTACTCGTCCTCACCGGTTGTCAGTTCGTGCGCGAACTGGTGCGTGGTTGGCTGCGAGTCGAGGCCCATGATGCGCTCGGCCTTGGCGACCTGACGCTCGGCGTACGCGCTGCGACCGAACCAGATCAGACCTGCGCCGACCAGTCCGACGACGACTCCGATGATCAGGTAGCCCGCGTTGGCGTCTGTTGTGGTCAGGGGGATCATGAGGCACCGTCCTCGACCAGAGCGTCACGCAAGGCAGCGGCGTAGAAGAGAACGGTGGCACCGAGAGCGGGCTGGCGGTTCTTCAGGTTCGCCTTGCCGACCTCGAACATCTCGTCGCGGAGATCCTCAACGGCGCTCACTTGGCAATCACCGCCCCAGTCGGCGCGTGCTGCTCACAAGCGAACCTGTCGTCGGCGTACGTGACCGCTGGCTCGGTGCAGTCCGGGGTCTCGCAGGTCTGGCGGCTCATGACGCGACCTCCATCGGAACCGGGCCGATCTTGGCGATGCGCTTGCCGTTCATGACCGCGCCGACCAACGTGCAGCGGTTCGTGAGGGGGTTGCGCTCGATCGTGCCGCCGTAGGTGGAGGCGAGGGCTTCGAGGTCGTCCATCGTCAGGCCGGCGACTGGGGGGACGGTCAGCGGGACGAGAGTGAGGGTGGTCATGCGACTGCTCCCATCGACTTCGGAGCTTCGTCGCCCTTGATCGTCACCTTGAACATCTGCTGAGCGGCGGTGTGAAACACGACGATGCCCTCGGGATCCATGAACCCAGGAGCGGCTTGCGACCCGTCGCGTTCGAGACCTGAGAGTGCGAACGCAATCTCACCCTCCGCGAACGGACCCTCGTACAGGACCGGCGTCGTCGCCAGCCCCTCGATGGCACCGAGATTCATCTCTCCGTAGCGCGCCGTGTTGAAGAGGCTGAACCTCTTCTCACCCTTGGCGAGCCCGTAGCCGCGCTGGATGCCCGAGCCCCACCACTCGCCGAAGTGACGACCGGGGCCGAGGATGTCGGTCAGCACGCCAGCCGCGTCCGCAACCCATCGGGCGAACCCGAAGTTGTCGTCACCGGGGATGATCAGGCGCTTCCGGGACTGTGCGGCAACACGACCGTCATCCGTGATGAGGATGGCCGCGTTCGTCCCGTCAATCTTCTCGGTGACAACGATGTCGCGGTTCAGCCTCGCGATCTTGGGCCAGGGCTCGAACTGAATCTCATCCATCTTTGGTACCTTTCTGAGTAGTAACTGCTTCACCTGGCGCCTCGCGACTAGTCCTCGCGGGGCGCTTTCTGTCTGTCTGGGGGTGGCGGGCCGGTCCTCAGCGGATCCGCTGGTGATGGCCGACCCGCCGTCTTCAGTTGTCGCCCCTCTTCCCCAAGCGGGACGCTGCCGAGCGCGAGGGAAGCCCACGCTCGGAAGTTCTAGGGGCCGTGCTCGCAGGACAGGCAGCGACCGTTCGAGTTGATGAACATCGATGGCTTGCCGCAATCCGTGCAGTGGTTGCGCGTGATCGGGTGCTCGATGCCGCACGTCTCGCACTGCGTGATCGGGATGCCGGTCGGCGTGGTCGTCATGCGCCCATCACCGCCCAGTCGTAGAGACTCGCGCCGATCGGGAAGGTGGCCGCGTACTCCGGGTGACGCGTCAGGGCGCTGGTCACCTCGGGCATGACGCGGGTCATCTGCAGCGGGTTCCTGCCGTTGAAGCCGCTCATGCCGCACGCAGCTCTCGCAGTCGCTTCAACGCGACCTCAATCCGCGGCCTGTTCGCGGCGTCGAGCTTCTGGTGACAGCTCGCGCACATCGGCTGGTAGTGATCGAAGTTCACCGAGAAGACATGACCCGTCTCAAGGTCGATCCGCTCGAACGCATCGCAGTGGCTGTAGGCCCACTGCTGTGCAGGCTTGGAGCACTCGACGCACCAGTGCTTGCTGGCCGATCCGCGCAACTTTCGGAGTAGGTAGTGGACGACGCCGTACGCCGACATGGGTTGCATCGAATGCGGCGCGTCGGCGGTGTACTCGCTCTGGGCGGTCATGCCGTCACCCGCTCGTCGAGTCGCTTGCGGAGGTAGTCGAGCCCGGTCGGTCGAACGCGAGTCGTGTAGCTGACGTGCTCGATGCCATCGCGCAGATGCGTAGAGGTCGTGACCGCGAAGTGGTGGTCGTACTGCCGGTAGGGCAGGTTCGATCCACGCTGAAGAATCCCGAGATCGCGCAGCCGGGAGAACAAGGTATTGCGGCCCAGTCCGACCATCCGCGCGACCGCCGCCATCGAGTAGTAGCCATCCGCGTCCATCAGTGCGTCGTACGCCTCGACCTTCGGGCGGGCCGCTTCGAGTTCGGCTTCAGCGGCCTCGATCTGGCGCTGCTTCGCGGCAGCAAGCTCCAGCGCCTCGGCGAACGAGCCGGGGATCTGCGAACCGAACTGGCCGGTCCGGCGGATCTGGGGGAGCACCTCGTGAGTCACCCACCGCTTGAAGACCTTCGCCTCGGCCTTGCGGCTGCGAAGGATCAGCGAGTACAACCCAGATTCGTTGATGATGCCGACGGACTGGGCTCCACCAAGGGTGTCCACAGTGTGTACACCCCTCTCATCGTCATCGAGGAGTGCGATCGACGAGCGGTTGAGCGCGAGGATCTGGAGGACGTCCGCAGCGACGAACCAAGGCTCGCCGTCGACCAGGACCGTCCGGACCGGCTGGTCGCTGCTGTAGGTGAAGATCTCCAGGGCGCTCACGACGCCCGCTTCGTGCGCTCGATGTAGGCGTCCACGTCGACCACGTCGAACAGCACGCGGTGACCGATGAGCACCTTCTGAATCGCGCCGTCAGCTGCGAGGTACTTGGCTGCCCGGACGCTGATGCTCAGGTACGCGGCGAGGCCGGGGTAGTCGAGGAGGCGACGCTGAATGGTCGGCAGCGCGCGGCTCATGCCGGAACGTCCAACCGGTCGCGTCGCCGCGGCTCGTAATCGGTCACTAGATCGCCGGGCTCCATGCCATAGGCGACCGCGATCGCGTTCAGCATCTGGATGGATGCGCCCCGCAATCCGGACTCGATTGCGGAGATGGTCCCCCGGTTCACCTTGGATTTCGGGCCGAGCACTCCATTGACCGCGTCTGCGACCTGTTCAAGGGTCAAACCTGACGCCTTGCGAAGGCCGCGCATTGTGGCGTGCGGGGCGATCTTCGCCGCTCGCTGCTTGTCGTAATCGGGCATGGCAGCAACCTTGCGGCAAACAAGCACAAAGATCAAGGGTGACACGCGGCAAACTTGCTGACCTGCAGTACTACCGCGATGTAATTCGCTCAGGCGTGGAATCCTGTGCTTGATGTTTGCCAAACCACGGCAATGTTTGCCAAAGAATTCTGAGAGTGTGCCGCCATGTCTTCCAATGCACAGAGCTTCGCCACCGAGGTGCTCCATGGATTCAAGGCCGCTGGGTGCCACACCGACGAAGAGATTCGGGAGGCCGGCGGTCCATCCACGACGACCTTGACCAAACTCCGCAAGGTCGCGGAGGGCGATGGGACTATGCCTCCACCCCGCGGCGACACCCTGAGGAAGATCGACAGGGCTGCGAGTTGGGTGTCGGGATCCGCGAGAGCGCTGTGGGCGACCGGAACTGCCCCCGTCCCACATCGGTCACCCGGCATGCCCTCGGATCAGATTCGACCGAGCAAACCCGTGCGACCCAGTGGCTTCGAGGGTTACGTCGAACGACTTGCCGATCGCCTTCTGGAGGTCGAGGAGAGGCTTGACATTCTTGAGCAGGAGTTGGCGATCGCGCGGGCGAGGGCTGAACTCGGGCCAATGGTGGTGGCCGATGCCGAGGTCATTACGCCTCCACAAGGCTGAGAACGTGACGACAGATGTACTCTCGTTTGGCGCAGTCGAGCCGGTCGTCTACGAAGAGCAAGTTCTGCGCTGCGAAGAAGACGGACCCCTCGGCTAGGTCATGCACCTCCCGGACTCGTACTCCGAGAAGCATCAGGACCGCAAACTGCTCCATCAAGAGATGATGCCGGGTTTCTCGTGCACTGTGTCCAAATCAGGACGATGGTCCCCGTCGATCGGGATGTTGGACCCAGCAGGATTTAGCCGTTCACCCGATGGTCGGCGCTAGCCCTGCCCCCACATGCCAGCCTCCATCTTCTCGGCGGCGTCATGCTTGAGCTTGTCGACTGCGTGTTGGTACTTCATGGTGACCGAGACTTGGCTGTGTCCGAGCAGTGCCATGGCGACGCGTAGTTCGATGCCCTGGGCAAGCATCAGCGTCGCGGCCGAGTGGCGGGCGTCGTAGAGGCGTCGCTGCTTCACCTCGGCCTTGTCGAGGAGACGGTGCCAGCGTTCGCCGTCTACCTTGCCGTCCACGCCCTTGCCGTTGGCGAGGGTGAACACAAGCCCGGTGTCGTGCCAACGGTTGCCGGCGGCGAGCTTGGCCTTGGACTGCACCTTCTTGTGGGCCTTGAGTGCGGCCAGCATCGTCTTGGGCAGGACCATCGACCGGACGCCGCTCGCCGACTTCGGCGTGGTGAGCACGAGGCCCTTGCCGACCTGTCGCTGCAGTTGCTCCTTCACCTGGAGGACGCCAGTGGTGAGGTCGACATTCTCCCAGCGAAGGCCGAGCGCCTCTCCGGGCCGAAGTCCGAGCGAAAGTGCGACCGACCATCGGGCGCCGTAGTCGGTGTCAGCGGCGGCGGCGAGGATCTTGGCCACGTCCTCGTCGGGGATGGGTTCGATCTCCGACTCGACCAACGGTGGCGCGTCCATCGAATCCGAACCCGCGACGTTCCTCGTGACCTTCTTGCGCTGCATGGCGACCTTGAGCGCGCGAGCGAGAACCCGGTGTGCGTGGTGGACAGAGTTTGGGGAGAGTGGTTGCCGCTTGTCTGCGGGGATCGTTGGATTGCCGTCCTCGAGGAGCTTGTCCCATGCGTCGTCGATGTTCTCGGGAGTGAGGCGATCGAGGCGGTAGTGCCCGAGCAGCGGGATCAGGTAGCCGTTCACGACCGTGGTGTACGCGACGACCGTCTTGGGCTTCGCCTTGCGGGGAACGATCTGCTCAAGCCAGTGGGTGAGCCATGCTTCGACGGTCAAGAGCTTTCCTTCGGGCAGGTCGTTGCCCTTGTGCAAGACCTTGAGCTCGTCGAGCTTGACCGCCGCTGCCGACTTGGTGCGTGCGCTGACCTTCTTGCGGATCGGCTTGCCGTCGCGGTAGCCCGTGACGAAGACGCCTACCCAGGGCCCAGCACATTTGTGTGCCGGACGCTCGCCGTCGACCAGTGCAGGGCACCCGCGGTCGTGGCGTTGGTAGAGCGACCCCTGGCCACTGGTACGTTTGTTGGTCGGCATCGTTGCTCCCCCTGTATTCAGGTGATGGTTGATGGCCCTCGACTGCACCAGCGTACGCACAAGGAATGCCCCCTTGGGGAGCAACGCGGGGAGCAACGCATCATCATCGGCCTGCACTTCCCTGCACCACAATCCCGCGTAGATACGGGGAATTCATGCTCTGAGCATCCTCCTGCACCCCTGCCCCTTTAACTCATACTTGGACGGGGTCTTCACCCATTTGCGCTCAGCCGTACCGGCTATGCATTGGTGGGGGAGCAGTTGGGGAGCAACAGCACTTGGTCATTCCCTGGACGCAAGCCCCGCCCACCTGACACGCTCCCGACATGAAGACCTCCCTCATTGTCGGCGCTCTGCTCGTTCTGGTCGCCGGCTGTGGCGGTACCGAGAAGGAGAGCGCTCCGAAGACGTTCGACGTCGCCGGAAGGATCCTGCTGACCTCGACCACTGATCGCGGGGTCTACACGGACGCGATAGAGCCCAAGGCTGGCGATAGCTGTTCGGGGTCGGGCGGGTACGACGATCTCAGCGCCGGAGTCAGCGCGGTTGTGCGTGACTCAAAGGGGGAGAAACTCGCCCTTGGCTCGATCAGTGCGGGAACTGTCGAGGGAGTGGGCTCATTTGACATCGTGACCTGCGAGTTCAGTTTCACAGTTCCTGACGTGCCCATTCAGGGAGACATCTACTCGGTCCAGATCGCATCGAGGGACGAGGTGGAGTTCAAGCGGTCTGATGCTGGTGATCTGGTGCTGACGATCGGTTAGTCATCCCCGTCGCACAGACAGCAGCACCCAGCCGTCAGGAACGCTCGCCCGAGCCTCGGCGAGCAGGGCGTCGTAGTCGTCGCCTTCCACGGTCCAGTGGTGGGCGTCGGCGCTGGTGTCGTCAGTCGGTCGGGATGCGGCGTGCAGGATCACGGCGTGAGCGTACGTGGTTCCCGGCTCTCGAACACCTGTTCTACCCTGGCACCATGCGCACCCGCTTCGTCTGGCTACTCCCGCCGCTGAACGTGGGCCAGGCGCGTCAGGGGTACGTGCTCGCTTGGCGGCAGTCCGAACGTACGCCTCCGTCCTCGGAGCCGCTCTGGGAGGCGCAGGTGCTGTACGTCGACGAGCGCCGGGACATGCAGACGGTGGAGTGGATCCCGTCGACGTACCTGGTACCGGTGAGCTCGGAGCGCCCCCTGGGTGGCCGGGGCTAGTCCTCGTCGACGTAGGCGACCAGCGCTCGGCGCATCACGTCGGAGACGGTCTCTCGTTTGCGTTCAGCTTTGGCGAGCGCGGCCTGCCACAACTCTTCGTCGATGCGGACGTGTCGAACCTTCGTCTCGGTCACGTCCTGATTCTGCCGTGTCATGAGGTCTGGGGTGGCAGGTCGTTGACTTCCAACCTCGACTGTACCCACACTGTGGGGACACCTCTACGACGGAGAGACATGGACAGCAGCGACGACGACAGTGCAACCGGGTCTTGGATCGCACCCCGTGGTGGGTATCCCGAGCAGCCGCCTCCGGTTCGTCGCGGCTTCTGGCGTCGAGTGTTGGACCGCTTCCGTCGCTGAACGCACGAAAGCCCCGCCCTACCCAAAGGTAGAGCGGGGCGTCGGCGTGGAGGGTGCGAGCCCGAAGCTCATGCCGCCACACAAACTCGGCAGTGGCTAGGCGACCACCGAGAGCATTGTCAGTCGTTGCGTACGTCCAGCCACCGAACAACCCGGTCGACCCAGCGGCGATCGAAGGCGTTCCAGGCCAAGCATCCGAGCAGCATGACCAGCGTCGGTGAGGACGCGGCGAGGGCACGCTGCTTGGGCGTCATGGCTACTGGGTGGGATCGTCGGTTCGGGCCATGTTGGTTCGACTCAGCCGATCTTGGCGAACGACATGTAGGCGTACTCGGCGACTAGATCGTCGGTCGCGCCATCCGCTCCGGCGATGTTCATGACAATGCCGGCGGTGGTGACGAGCAGGACGCCAGAGAGCAACTTGACGTATCCGGTGGTTCCGACATCACCCTCGACGACGAGGTTGTGACGGATGAACGTGCCGTTCTGGCTGCGAAGGGTGATGTTCGCGCCGAGTCGGTCGGTGGCGGGTTGGGCGAAGTCGATCTCGATGTCTACCGCATAGAGGCCGGGCGTGATGATCGTGTTCGTGGTATCGAAAGTCGCTTCACCTTCGAGGACGTTGGCGAAGGTGATGTCTCTCAGAACTCCACCGACCGGCTGGGATACCGCAGTGTCGACGGTGGCGACAACTGTGCTCTCGGGCAGGATCCCTCCGCCGCCTGCTGTGATGGAGGCGACCACGTTGAGGACTCCGTTCGTGAACCAGGTGGAGGTCTCGTTGATCTCAACAAACCCGACGTAGTCATCACTCGCGGCGAGTGTCAGCGACAGGGTTGTCGCACCATCGAGGCCGACACTGGACGGAACCGTCCCGGTTGCGATGGTCGCGCCGGACTCGTCGACGACAGTGCAGGTCTTGCCTGCTGCGGGCGGAGCAAATGAGAAGTCGTAGACGGGCATGGGGTCTCCTTGGTCGAGCGGGTGAGGGAGTGGTTTGGGTCAGTCCTGCTTGGGTGCGGGATCGACGTCCTTGGGGGACAGGTGCAGCAGCGCAAGCAGCAGCGGTGCGGCGACCACGGCAGACCAGGCGGGCAGCCTGCCGTCGACGATCAGGCCCGCGTCGAGCGCAAGGCCAACGGCGTACAGCGATGCTCGAACGGGGCGCGGGAACAGGATGCGGAGCGTGTTCAGCATGGTCCCTCCTAGGACTTCGGCAGGTCGACGAGACGGCGGCGCATGGTCCGGATGAACGCACGCACGACAGGTCGGGTGACCGGGATCGCTGCGGCCTCGGGCGAGTTCAGCGCAGCGAGCAGGTCGCTGCGAACCTTGGCCCAGTTGGACGGGCGACCCGGCTTGGTCGGTGGCTTCACGGCGGGCTCCTTCAGCTTGGCGATCTCGGCCTTCACCTGGTGGATGAAGTCGGTCCACGGGAAGTCCGGACCGGGGTCGGTGTGGGTGGATGCCTTGAATGCCTTGGACATGTCGGCATGACCGCAGATGCCGTGCTTGCCGGCGACCAGGGCGGACGGCGAGACGCGGGTCGCCGGGATGCCGTACGCGAGACAGAGGCGCGCGGTGAGAGCTGCTGCCCGAGCGAGCATCGCCGCGTGGTTCTTGTCGGCCCACCGATTGCCGGAACCAGACTGCGGGTCACAGAGTTCAATGCCGATGGAATCCTGGTTGTGGCCGCAGTGGTAGGCGACAACGTGATCGCCGACCGACTGGATAACCTCGCCCGGATCCACGGTGTAGTGCGCGGACGTCTTGCTCGAGGCAGGTCGGTTGGCGAAGAAGTTCGCGACCGATCGGGCGCCGCCCGGGACGCATGGGGAGACGGTGCCGTGGATGACGATGGTTCGTGGGATCTGAGCGCCGCCGTGCCAGCGGGCCGGGATCATTGGTGGGTTCGGGGGCGCAACCTTGGTCATCAGATCTCCCATGCTTTGAATCCGGCGCGTCGTGCAGCCGGGAGTGCGTCCGCGTTCTGAGGTAAGGCGCGGACCTGGACGTGTGCGCCGACGAGATCGGCGGTCTTCGCGATGCGATCCCAGATCTCGTCGTGGGTGAACCGAGGGTCACCCTTGGGCTCGAGCAGCGCGATGATGCCGCGGCGCCCACATTCAGCGAGTAGTGCTTCGATGCGGCGGATGCGGTAGCGGATGATCCGACCGGCCACGAGCCTGGAGACTGTGGTCCACGGCAGCTTCGAGACGACCGCGTACTTGCCGACCCTGCGCCTTGGGTCGCGGAATCCGTCCTTGAGTAGCGGGCGCGGCCAGTGGCATCCGACGATCACGCCGTCGAGGGTGATCTGCAGGTCGATGTCGATCTTGGTGAAGCCACGGCGTGCGGCACGACGGATTCCGCGGATGCTGTTGCCGACGTGGTACGGCTGGCCTTTACGGACGTGGAAGATGTTGAGCAGCAGGAGCCCGACGAGCGCCAGAACGAGGTTCATTCGTCCGAATCCACGTCAGCCTCGGACTGGTTTGCCACGGCGCGCCACATCTCCGCGGATTCAGCCTTGGTAACGATCCGCTCAACCTTGTCCTGCTCAAGAGCGGTCACGCGGGTCACGAGATCCTTGATGACGATCTGCTGGTCGGCGACGACCGCGACGGTGGTGGTGAGGACGCTGATGTCCTCGCGCATCTCGGCGAGCGCCAGGCCGAGTGGCGGGATCTCCTCGATCTTCCTGCCGGTCGCAAGGTCGACGGACGCACCGCGGCCCACGAGTACGTCAATGCCACCACCCCAGCGCTTGAGGATCGGGCGGAGTTTGTACCAGTAGCCAGCAGCGACCGCAGCAAGCGCGGCGGCGGCGATGCACCATTGGAGCGCGTCCAGGCTGGGCACGGCGCTAGTCAGCCGATCGGCGTGAAGGTTGCGGCTGCGTAGCCGATGCTGATGTCCGCGGGATCGGGTGCAGCGTCGAGGACCGCGCAGTTGAGCGCGATCTGGATACCACCCAGTGGGCGAATGATCGCGACGCCGCTTGCCTCGATCGTGAACGCGTAGGGGTTCGTCGCCTCCGGCGAGATGGTGAACGGCCCAGAGTTCGAGGCGATACTGCTCGCACTGCTGATCGAAGCAGTGACCGTGCGCAGCTCGGCGGGTGTAGCGATCTCGGCGTACAGCGAGACGTGGTAGAGACCCTCGGCGAGCGCGATCATTGCAGGGTCGCCCGAGTAGCCGTCCGGGAGCGTGTCCCAGGTTAGAACAGTGGAACTGTTGGGGAGGATGTCCAGCCCCTCGTTGATCTCGAAAAACACCGAGTCGGCATCGATGACCACTCCTCCGCCGCCTGCTGTGATGGAGGCGACCACGTTGAGGACTCCGCTGGCCTGCGCGTTGTTGAGCCCACGGCGCGGACTCGACGTCACCGCGTAGTAGGTGCCCTCGGCCAGCGACAGGGAGAACCGGCCCGACGCATCCAGGGTCACCGGCGACTCCGCGATCTCGACCCCACCTAGGCCGTAGATGTGCGCGGTCGTACCCGAGTAGTCGGCTGCGGTGAAGATGAAGTCGTAGACGAGCATGGGGTCTCCTTGGTCGAGCGGGTAGATGGAGCAGATAAGGGCCGGATCAGGTCCAGACGTTGACGCGGACCTGACCCGTTGTGCCAGCGACACCAGCGGCGCCCGTGCCGTTGCCAGTTCCAGCTGTTCCGCCGGTCGCTGTTGGCGTATTGCCTGCGAAGGACTCGGTGTTGACGATCGCAGTCCCGCCGCCACCTCCACCGCCACCGGCAGTGTTGACGTTGGACGCATTGACGCCGTTGCCACCGTTTGCTGAGATGGTTCCGTTGTTGATGACAGCGCGGGCATTGATAATCAGGAACCCGCCGCCACTACCACCACCGCCACCAGCGCCTCCCGCACCGTTGCCAGCGCCGCCACCACCGCTGGAGCCGTTGGCGTTTGCTCGCGTGCTGCTGCCGCCGAAGAGGGCGCCAAGGGCTGCCTGTGGGAGTGAGCGGAGGTCTCCGTTGTTGACGGCCAGGGTGTTGACCGTTCCGCCATTGCCGCCCGATCCACCTGGCGCATTCCCGCCCTTGCCGCCAGTGCCCGCGGCTGTGCCGGTACCTCCATTAACCCCTGCCCCGGAGCTGGAGTTTCCGCCAGCAGAACCGCCCGAGAGTGTCCCTGCGGCAGGTGTCGAACCGCCCGTGTTCCCGATGCCATTGCTGCCGTTGCAGTGGACAGCGCCGCCAGCCTGAACTTCGAGCAAGGTTTTGCAGTGGATTCGAAACCCACCATTGCGCAGGTCGCCAGTACTGGTGACCGTGAGGGTGTCGTAGAACATGTCGCGGGTCAGGGTGATGCTGGTGGAGACAGTGACGTTGCCGTCCGATCCGTCTCCGCAGTACCCAGCGATGCCACCCGTCGCAATGGTGACGTTCGAGGACAGCGCCTGCCCATTCACGGTTCGTGTCGTCGGCACCGCGCCAACGTCAGCAGCATCCAGGACTACGGCAGGGCCAGTGTCGCCATTGACCGAGGTGACACCACCGCCACCACCGCCCGCACTGTTCGTACCGTCCCAAGCCATCAGGACACCGCCAACGCGAGGACGTCACCGAGGTTGCGGGCCGCGAGTTGCGTCGGTGCGAGCTGGATCGTGTCAGCCCCGGCCTCGTACTCGACCTTGCCGATGATCCAGTCGACGTAGGGGAGCACGATGCCCTGCTCGTTGATGACGCTGAACGACCGCACCATCTGACCCGCCTTCACGAACGACAGACAGGCAGGGGTTCCGCCTGGGGTGGTCAACTGCAGCCGACCTGGATTGACGGCGTTGGTCCAGGCGTAGCGAGCCTTTCCCTTGGCGAGCATCCCGTCGCCGATGTTCGTGACGTTCCCCGCAGTCGTGACACCCAGAGTCGTCAGGTCCACGCCAACCGCTCGACGACGGGCGGAGGTCGCCCACGGGTCGTTCACATGTTCGGTCGCGAAGGTCGTCGCAGTCGGCTTGTAGCGCAGGTACAGGTCCGAGGCATAGTCGTCGTCAGCGAGCCCGATCTGCGTTGCGCCCGGAGCCAGATGCCAAGTCGGCACGGTCGGGTCTGCAACCGCGATCACCGCACCATTGGGGTCGACGCGCCACCGCTTGCCCTCGCTCGTCGCCCAGGCATCGAGGAGGTCGCCGACGTAGTTCAGCTTGTCCGTCACGTCCGAGTCGGCGAACGAAACAGCCGAGAGTGACACTGGTCGAGATCCAGCGAACCCGTCCGCGATCGCCTGGTCGACCGCCACATCGGGCGTGCTGGTGGTGTCGCCACCCGAGTCCAGACACAGGTGTGCGGAGTAGAACTCATCCGCGAGGCCGATCGCTGAGAACTCGATCCCATCCTCGGAGACCTTGGGTTCGTTGAGCATGCCCTTCCACACGTTCGCTGGACCGACCCGGATCTCCACGACCTTGCCCATCCGCAGCGACGGGTGCGTGAACGTTGGCGGCAAGTCCATCTGCCACGAGGCGTCCTCGGAGCCACCGTCAGCAGTCTCGGACCGCTTCAGGCCACCCCAGGATCCGATCGTCGAGACCCAGGTGCCATTGACAAGGATCTGCTCTCTCATGCTGCAACCACGCGCGAGTGGTAGTTCCGGTAGGCGCTGAAGGTGATCGCCGCAGCCTGCGAGTTCGAGGTGACCAGAAAGACGTTCGTCTGCCTCGGAACGAACTCGTGCTCACCAAGGGAGTCCATCTCGCTGGCCACGTGGAAGCTGTCCGACCGGTCCGCAGCGGTGCCGCGATACAAGGTGTGGCGAGGGCGCTCAAGGGTCGGCGAGTCGATGAAGAGGCGGTTCGAGGAGCCGCCAGCTGCGGGGGTGAGATCCCCACACTCAACCCAGGTCAGTTCTCCGGTATCGGTGTTGAAGATCCACGCCTCGTCGAGCACGACGCCTGGGCCGGAGGCGAGTTCGATCTGCACCACGCCAGCGCTACCCATCAGGCGCGGCGGAAGGTTCATGGTGGCGACCGTGATGACCGAGTATTCCCCGGCGGTCAGTGGCACCGAGAGCGTTCCGCCCTGATTGCTGCCCAGGCTGGTCGACCCCTGGCGCGACTGGGCCGTCCAGACCAGCACTCGATCGCCGGACGACGCATGCTTCACCCGCGCCAAGAGCAAGTAGCCGCCCTCTTGAAGTCCGGCGATCGGAACATCAAAGGCGTGCGGAATCTCCAAGTCGCTGGTGAAGCCAGAGATCGTGGACGCATCCGGCGTCGGCGACGGGCCAGCGGAAGTCAGAGCGCGAAGGTTCGGCTGCACCATCCCCGGGACAACAGGTGAGGTGTAGACCAGCGTCGTGCCGAGCGCGTCAGTGGCGTCCTCGATCGCCACGTTGGCCGGCGTTCTAGCGGACCCAGGAACCTCGATGATGCGAGAGGTCTGACGGCCCGTCGTCACCTCGCCCAGGACGTTGGACCGCGAGATGTCGAAGACCGAAATCGAGGCGGTGTCTGCGCCGCCATTGGACCGGTAGACCGCGCACCGAACATCGAAGTCCGTCAGGGTCGCGCCGAGACCAAGCCCCGTCGTGTCGAACCAGTAGACGTCGCCGTACTGGGCCGCGACTGGCACCGAGATGCCGTTGAAAGTGAAGGCGAGGGTGGAGTCGAGAACCATGCCAGCACCAACAGCGACCGTCGCCTGCACCCGCAGGTAGGGCGTCGCCAGGCTCGCACTCAGCCCGGTTCGAGTCTGGAAGAGCGCACCGTACGAGCTCGGTCCGATCGCGTAACCACTAGTGAGCGTTCGGACCGCGCCACCCGACGTCACGACCGAGGTTGAACTAGCTGCAGCCGCGCCACCAGTCCACCCGGACGTGCTGGTGCAGTCGTCGACCGGCGTGATGACCTGAGTGCCCGTTGGTGCCGGGATCGTGATCGTCGTGAGTTCCTGCGACCGAACGAACGGCAGCGCCTGAATCGTCAACCCGAGGGACGCGATGACCCGCAGGTCGTCCAGGTCGTCAGTGATCTCCTCGAAGCTCGACATGACGACTGTGAACACGCACGGCTCTCCCACGCCATCGGGCGGCGTCCATGTCAGCAGGTTCCGCTTGTAGCACTCAAACATCAGGGCTTCGGTAGCGAGCGCCAGGTCGTTCGAGTCGTCACCGAGCACCTGGATCCGCAAGAACATCTGCCGGTTCTCTTGGCGGGTCAGGGTGACGAGTGAACCATCCTGCAGCCATGACGTGATCTTCTGCTCGACCGATATCGGGTTGCCCCAGTCGCGATCGTCGGCAAGCGCTCGAAACTGGTATCCGGTCGCAGCCTGGTCCGCGTCCGTGCCGATCAAGTTCAGCGCACCAAGGGTGAGGGCATGCTGCGGGTTCGTGATCATCGGTCGCCCTTCCTGGGACGCTTCGGGCCGACGCCGTTGATGGCACGCGCGACGGCGACGCCGGTCGCGTTCGGGTTCTTCTCCAACAGGTTCCCGACACGGGTCATCGCCCGATCGAGACGGTTCAGGGTTGCGAGCTGCGCCTTCGAGGCCGCGAGCTGCGGACCGAACGCCGCCGATGCGCCAACGTTCCCGACCTCTGCGCTCAGGCGGTCACGCTGGTTGAACAGTGATTCCAGTCGGGCTACTTCAGACTTGGGTCCGGACGCGAAGCCCTGCACGTCCTGCAATGAGCCTTCGCTGAGCAGATTCGCCAGCGCGGGGCCGTCGAGACCCTTGGTCCTCAACTGGCCGATCGCACCCTTCAGCGAGTTCAGATTGCTGATGTCACCAGTCAGGGTCGAGAACACATCACCCTTGCCGGACTTCATGCGGTCGGCGGCACTCATCCAGACCGACGAATCCGACTGGCCGAACAGATCCGACTTGTAGTTCGACGAGATCGAATCTCGAATCTGCTGCGCCTGATCGAGCAACGCCTGCCGCTTCGCGGTCTCCTTCTCGACCACCTTCGTTGAGGCCGCGAGAGCTTTGTTCCACTGCTTCAAGGTGGACGGGAGCTTCATGTCCAGGTCGTTGCGGATGTAGTCGTTGAGCGCGGGGCGGTTGCCGACCGTCCCGCCACTGGCGTACGCGGGGATCCGACCAGACGCACGGTCCGCGCGGAACCGGTCGGCCTGCCCATGACGGTTGGTGATGACTTCCTCGCCAGGCGCACCGAGCATCAGAATCTTGTCGGCATACGGATAGCGCGGACCGGGGATGGTGCCACCATCGGCCTTGCTCACAACAGCGTCGGCAACGGTCGCATTCGTTGAGGCCGTGACCTTGACAGTCAGACGCATCCGGGCGACGTCGGCTCGCAGCTGTGCAAGCGCGGCCTGAGCTGGAGACGTGTTCGCATCGATCCGCAGCATGTAGGGGCGATACGTCAACCCTTGAAGCTTCGCGGCGGTTTGTGCAACAGCCTCGTCGATGTCCTTCTGTCCGCGAATGAACGAGCCCTGCGCCTTGTTGAGTGCTCGAATCTGTGCGGTGGTTCCCTCGGCGAGTTCCTTGAGACGCAGCGCGCCCGCGGGGCCAGCGTCAAGGAGTTCCTGGACCTTGGTGGGCCGCAGCCCGCGATCAAGAGCCGTCTGGGCATTCTTCCCAGCGTCCTGCATGGCTCGCGCCTGGTCCGCCTGCGACTGGATCCACTGGTCGAGGCTGACCTTGGCGTTGTCGATGTCCGCGCCGAGAGTGCGCCATGAGGCGCTGATCGTCTTCGCGGTCTCTCCGGCCATCCGCATGGCTGACTGCTGGCGAATGGATGCGTTCGACTGCGCGTTCTGTGCCGTTGTGACCTTGTCGATCACCGGGGCGAGGAGGTTGAATCGCTCTCGCCCGTCGTCGACCTTGAACGCGAGTTCCTGCAAGTTTGCGATCGCGTCTTCAGCGTCATTGCGGAACAGCTTGCCCTTGCCGCGACCCTCGATTCCGACCGAGTCTCGGAAGACCTCGAACGCCTGGCTGCCATTGAGTAGCGCGTCAGTCAGCGCGGAGACGTCCACGCCCGCGTCCTGCAGTGCGGAGAGGTCGCCAGTGGAGATCTGGCTGGCCGCCCACTCGCGTGAGTTCTCAGTTAGCGCGCCGGTCTGACGATCCAGGGTCGCGGTGAAGCCTTCAGCGGCCTCAGCGGCACGTGAGTTCGCTGCGCCGAGGTCGAGCACCAGGCCGACCCCAGCGCCGATGACTCCAGGCCAGCCGCCGGACATGGCACCCATGAGTCCGAGGGTCGCGGTGTTGGTGAGCCCGATCTTGTCGGCAGCGCCACTGCTGGCCAGCGCAAGCCCGCCGAGAAGTGCAGTGCTCTTGCCGAAGTTCTTCAGCTGAGCACCCACACGGGCCTGCGCGGCGGCGTACTGGTTCGCTCCACGACTCAAGCCGGAGTACGCGAACAGCCCACTGGTGCCCATGGTTCGGAGATCGGCGGTCAGCATCCGGGTAGACGCAATCGGTCCCGACTTTACGATCGCCCCGTAGCCACGGGTCACCAGGGACAGGGCGCTCATTGCGGCGACGAGCCCGAAGATCGGCGTGCCGAGGTCGGAGTCTGCGATGCCTGCGAGCGCGTCCGCGAGGCTCTCGACGATCTTCAGCACAGGACCACCTAGCGGTGCTGACGCCTGCACGATCTGGAGCAGCGCGTTGCCGATGGCGCCGAACGTGTCGGCGACCTGCGGGCCGTTCTCGTTGATGTAGTCGATGAAGTCCTGGAAGCCCTGCGTCTCCGCAAGCCCAGCCGACCAGTTGTCCAGTTCGCCGGTCACCCGGACCAGCCAGGCCGAGAAGCCGTCGTTGACCGGAGTGAATGCCATCCATAGGTTTGCCATCGAGTGGGTGACGTTGCCGATCGAGGTAGCCAGGTCGGCCAGAGCGGCAGGCGCCTCTTCGGCGATGAAGTCCAGGAATGGTGCCCAGCGACCCGAGCCGAGCGACTGGCCGGCATCTGCCGCGATCCCGCCGAGAGTGGTCGAGATCGAGCTGATGATCTTCTCGACCCGAGGCAGCGCGCCTTGCAGGCCGTCGATCCCCTCAATGAGCCCGGGGAAGAGCCCTGCAGCAGCCGTGTCGCGCAGCTGGGTCAGAACGGGCGAGAGAGTGCGGAGTTCGCGCACGAAGGCGCGGGCGGCAGGAGAGAGCCGATCCATCGCCTCACGAGCGGCCTCGAGGTTCTTCGTGGTCGGCTCAAGATCAGCCTTGCTGACCGCCTTGAGAGTGTCGCCGATCCCCTGGAACGCCAGGACCGCAGTGCCAGCGCCAAGTACGGCGAACCCAAGTTCGGAAGTCAGCCCAGCGATGGCTGGGACCGCGATCGCGCCAATGGGGACGAAGGCCGGACCGAGCGCTGCAGCACCCCTAGCCAGGAGGCCCAGGCGACCAGTCAACTGGTTGATCGACCCGGACGATAGATCTGCTGAGCGAGTCATTCCGTCGATGTCGCGGGACGCGGACCGGGTTGCCTTCGACGACTCGACGGCCTGTCCCGACAGGTGTCCGATCTGCTTGTCCAGCAGGGCGAATGCGGCGGCTGCGCGGATCACGCCGGGGGACATGTCGTCCTGGAGTTCGAGCACAACGCGCTCACGTCGAGTTCCCACGGCACGCCACCTCTCGCCTAGTCGTCAGGTTCGGGTTGCGGTGTTTGCGCAACCCAGATCGTCATGCCGTCGCTGAAGTGGCTCGGAGTCTCGACAGAGAACTCCTTGGCCCATGTCGTGAAGGTGCCGTCGTGCCAGGGCTCTTCTTTGTGCTCTTCGGCGAACAGACGCTTGGCCACTTCGAGGGCGACCGTCCGATGACAGGTGGCAACCCACCTGTGCCACACCGTCTCGGGGTGCTTGCACACCTCCGGGTCGCCGTCACATCGAGGGCATGAGGTGCGGGACCGTTCCCAGTCCGCGACCCAGAGATCCCGCTCCTCGTCGGGCAGATCGTCGAACTGCGCGAGCGTCAGTCCGAGAGATCGGGCGAGTTCGAGATCGCGGCGATAATCCGGTCGACCTGCGAGGAGTACTCGGCTTTTGGGGGCGTGAAGCCCGCAGCGTTCATCCGGAGTGCGGCGACATACAGCGAGTCGAAGTCGGGCTCGGACAGGCCGTCGAGGAACGCGTCCCGGTCGGTCGTATTGCCCTCGAAGGCGATCGACTCAGGAACGAGGTCGTCGGCCATCGTCTCGACGTTGAAGCCGCGAGCCTCGTCGACCACATGCGGGCGCTCGACCGTCTCCTCGACACCCTCGGCGTTCTTCGTGGTGTGCGACACCATGCGGATCGGGTGCTTCGCCTTCAGCGCGCGCCACGGACGACGCGCAAGAGCCGTCATGCGGACGACGCGAGCACGAGTCTTGGCTTCGGTCACGAACACGTCGAGTTCGGCAGCAAGCTCACGGACGGTTTCGTTCGGCGATTCGTCGCTCATCAGAACAGGAGCGTCGGCCTGCGCACCAGCCGCAGCGAAAGCCGAGTCGAGCGCCTCCTGCAACTCGTTCAGATGCACACGGTCGGCAGGTGTCCAGAGGTAGACGTCCTCGTAGGGGCGGGTGAGGTCTTCGGTCATCAGACACCCTCAGGATTCTCATGAGCGTGAATGACGTCCACCACGGAGTCGGGAAGATCGACATCCAGCGTGTCGCAAGCAACGACGAGCGTGATCTTGGGCTTCACACCAACGGCGGGATCACCAAGATCGAGAGCCAAGCCTTCCGAGAGCACTGACGTAGTGATGTCAGCGCCATCAATGAGCAACTGGACAGGAAGGTCGTTGGTGGTCGCACTTCCACTTCGGAACTGAACATGTGCCATGACTACTCCTCGGCTGAGGGTGGCTGAGAGGTGGGCGGCGCGCTCAGCCAACGCGCCACCCACCGATCGGGGATCAGGTAGCGGCGAGCGCGTGGTCCTCGACCACCGGGGAGCCGTTCACGACACGCAGGAACTGGTTGACGGACTTCTTGTCGAAGTCGCCGTCACCGGTCTCGCCCTTGCGGCGCTTGCCGGCCTCGACCAGGAAGACGTCACCGATGTCACCGACGACCAGTGCGTCGGTCTTGCCGCCGACACCGTGCAGGACGACTGCGGTGAGCTGAGTACCCGGCTCGAGCGCCTCGTAGACCTCGTTGCCGTCAGCACCGGGCGTGCCCAGCTCCTGCGGCATGTAGGAGTACTGAATCTCGACGGGCGCGTAGGTCGTGCGACCGAACTCCGTCTCGGAGAACTCGTCACACAGCACGACCGGACCTTCGCCGGTCGCCTGGTCAGCGGTCGGCATGAACTTCCCGAAGATGTAGCACTGCGCAAACAGCGCGGCATTCACCTCGGACAGGATCGGAATGCCACTCGGGGAGGCGGGCGGGTCTGTCAAGAACACGACGACCGTGTTGGCAAGAGCCTTGGTCTTCGGAGGGGCGGCGAGCACCATGTCAGTTCTCCTTCTCGATCTGGTCGGTGGCCGACGTACTGCCTGCCGCCTTCTTCTCAGCGGCTTCTGCCACCGATGTCTTGGGCTTGACGGGACGACCGTTCTTGCGGGTCGTGGGACGCGGCTGACCGTTGTGGTCGTAGGCGGACTCGTCGAGCACGTCGAGCTTCTTCGCGGCTGCGTGAGCGGCACCGACGTTGAACTCGAGGTCGTCCTTGCGGACTCGAACCAGGGACATGCGAACTCCTCAGATGGTGTAGGTGAAGGCCATGTACTCGGCGAACCAGCCGGAGCCGTAGTCCGCGTCATCGTTGGTCTCGAACTCGATCGGGGTCGACTCGTCATCACCGACGATCAGCAGCCGGTCCTCCAGGGCTGCGCGACACTTCTCCAGGTCGGAACGGGCCGCGACCAAGTTGCCCTGGGATACGGCGGCAACCGTGATCCGATAGCCGGTCGGACCGACACGACCACCGAGGGTCTGCAGGTCACCGAACCGCCGAGCGAGCGTGATCTCCACGTACTGCGCGGGACGTGGAGATGGAACCTTGTCCAGGTCGTACGCCTTGCGCGGCGACAGTGCGGCATTCAGAATGGTCATGATCGCGTCAACGTTTGCCTGCGCGGTCATCAGAACCCGTGCGCCTTGAACATGTCGCCAACCTCGTCATCGACCGAGCGCAGGAACGACGGGCCGACGATGTCAGCAGCGCGCGGCAGGTCGGTGTTGATGCCGTGACGGAACCCACCGCCGACGAAGTCTGACTTGGGTGTGCCGTCGTAGCCGAACTCGCCTTCTAGCGGGCCGGTCATCTCGGAGTTGATGCGCTTCCACAGCGCCTTGCCGTGCGGGCCGGACTTATCGCGCGAGTACTGCCGAGCCAGCGTCTTGCCGACCTTGATCCCGTCACGGACAACGCTACGCATGCGCGGGCGAGTCTGGACGGCGATCTCGGTGAGGTCTGCGGACAGGTCGCCTATGCTGTGAGTCACCCGAATGGAGACCATCAGTCGTCCTCTCGGGACTCGATCTCGCACCACTCAGCTTCAACCTCGCCGGTCGGGAGCATGAGCCAGTGCTTGCGATAGACGACGGTTGCCATCACGCCTCCCAGTCAGACCAGTCGTGCGGCTCCCAGGTGGCCTCGCGAAGAGTGAGGTTGTGGCCAAGGGCCCGGGCCGCGACCCTGATGGCAGCCATGTCGGTGCCGAACTTGTCGCTGAGACTGAGGACCACGCGCTCGCGATGGGTCGCCATGTCAGATCTCCACGACGTCGAGACGACGAGCGGTCGCGAACGACTTCGCAGAGACGCCGACGACCATGTAGCGGCGGTTCAGCAGCGCCGCGTCATCCGCCTGACCGATCGCGCTCACGACGTACTCCGTTGCCTGCCCGCGCTGCTCGGAGGCAATCGGCTCGGGTGCACCGATCGGGATGTGCAGGCTGCCCGAAAGGACTGGGCGGCTGACGCCACCGATGCTCAGGTAGCGGGTCGGGGTGTCGCTGCCAGCCTGGGTGCCCGCCTGGACCTTGCCGGGGTGCGGGGACTGGGAGGTGAAGGCCGGAACCTCGAAGCCGTCCGCGTTGGTCATGAAGGACGGTGGGTCAGTCGGGGAGTGCGGTATCAGGGTGAGGGTCATCATCGACTCGGCCTGACTCTGAAGCTCGGGCAGGAAGGCCGCGACATCATCGCCGAGCACGGTCAGACGTCCTCGTAGATCGGATACGCAGCAATGTCGGTACCACAGGAGCAGTACAGGGCACCCAGCATCAGCGAGCACCACGGCAGGTGGCACGAACCAGACCCGTACGGGCGGATGGAGAACGCGCCAGCCTTGCTGTCAGAGGGTGATAGGAGATCCCACCACTCGTCACGGATGGTGACCCGACCAGCACTCGATCGGTAGGTGCGACTGGCCGAGGCGTCATCAACGTGAACCGCCACTGTGGTCGCGTCGTCAGGTCGTCGGACCTGCGCGACGACGGCCTCCCGGACCACGTAGTCGAGCTTGGCCTGGTCCAGCAGGGCCAGGTCGCCTAGGCGAGCCTCGATGAGCATTCGGGCATCGGAGATCCAGAGTTCCCACTGGGAGTACTCGGGGTCGCCGGGGATGGCGCGGCCAAGCGCGACTGCGATCTCTTGCGGAGTCACAGACATGACCGCACCACCCTCCGACTACTTCGCGATGGTTCTGGGGGACGTCGCCTTCTTGGCGGGCGCCTTGGGTGTAGTCGCCGGCTTGTCTGCCGACTCCCACTCAGCCCCAAGCCTGGTCGCCTTCTCCTCCGTGACGGAGACGATGGCGCCCGACTTGGTGTTGCGCAGCCGGACCATCACGCCAGGTCGTGGATCTTGGCGAACGCATCCAGGTTCGCGATGCCCCAGCCGTAGACAACCTCGGCGCGGACCGCGACCTGGTTCTTGCGCTTGAGGTCGCCGCCGCCGTCCGGGTCGCCGTAGCGGATCCACTCCAGGCCGATCGACTTCTGGACACCCCAGCGGATGGCCGAGAAGTCGCCGACGAAGCCGAGCACCTTGGTGTCGACCGCGATGACGCCGGCACCGCTGACGGTGTTGGACACCGACGCCCGGTGACCGTCGAGTTCGGAGGTCTCCACCCCGAGCTTGAAGTTCGGGTAGAGCTTCTGCTCGGAGTTGGTGCCTCGCAGTGCCGAGAACTTCGCGGCGTAGGTCGGTGCCAGGGCGATGTCGCGGGGCACGAACCCGTCAGCCAGCACGAGCGCGTCGGCAGCGTCCAGGCTGACGTACGGCTTGTCCGCGGCCACGTACTCGACCAGGTTCGTAGTGTCGGTGAGGCCGCCATTCATGGCAGCCACGACAGCACCGCCGGTCGGGTTGATCTCGTGGAAGACGCCGTAGTCGAGCGCGCGGGAGAGCGCCGGCTGCACCAGCTCGAGGATCTCGTCGAGAACCTCGATGCGCCGATCCTCCTCGGCCCACAGAACCTCTTCGTTGAAGCGGAGGGTCTTGTGGAACTTGAAGGGCTTGATGGTCTTCTGGGTGGGCGTGACGGTCGAGGCGCCCTTGTCGCCACCCTCGGCGACGTACTCAGCCTCGCCAATGCTGAAGGTCCAGGACTCGCCCTCACCGAAGACCATCGGCGTCTGGGCCGAGAGCGTGGCGACGGCGGAGCCGTTCTGGATGGCCCCGAGCCAGGGTGCGATCTTCTGCTTCGGGATGGACAGGGAGGTTGTTGCGAGCGAAGTCATGGGACTTCCTTTCGTGGTCAGTCAGCGTTTGCTCGGCCCCACATGTCATTGACGAACTCGCGAACGTCACTGGTGGCGCTGGGCTTGGGGTTTTCGCCTTCACGGGGAACGTGGTTGTTCTTCCGCTTGGTTTCGGCGCTCTGCTCGTCCGAGCGCGCCAGGAGGCGGGCGACCTGCTTGAGCAGAAGCTCGGGCTCCGTTGCAGTGAGGAACAGGTCTGCGTCCTCGGCTTCGATGCTGTGCAGCGTCACGAGATGCCCTCGTAGGGCTTCTGCGACCTTCGACGGAACAGACGCAACCTCGGCGTCAGCCTTGGCAATGCGGTCCGCAGCCTTCTCAGCGTCGGACTTCTGCGCGTCTTCGAGGTCGGCCAGGCGCTTCGCAGCGTCGGCGTTGTCCTTGGCTCGCTTCTCCTGCTCGCGAGCCTTCTGCTTCCAGAAGTCGACCGTTTCGGACGGCTTCGTCTGCTGTTCGTTCTGCTCGGTGACCTTGGACTCCGTTGCGGCGGCCTCGGTGGTTTGCTCGGACATGCGGTGCTCCCGTTGCGGGTTGTTCCCAGCCGTTGCGGCCAAGAGGGCTTCTCACCCCGGAGAGTCGGGGTAGTTCGTGTTGAGGTACTCCCGCAGCGCCTTGCGCTGGGCTGGGGTCCTGGTCTTCTGCGAGGCCACGTATTGCATGGCACTGGCGCGAGGAGCGTCCGGATCGAATGACGGTCCAGCGACGCAGTGACAGGTCGTGTGGGCGGCGAAGTTGGCTGTTGCGCGGGTGTAGACCGAGCCCCTGCCGGCGAGCATCACGCAGAACTTGCATGCCCCGCCTCGGGCGAATCGCTGCCAGCCAACCGCGTCGGGGTCACTGGCCGCATTCGCGGTGATCGTGTCCCAGTATCCGGTTGCTACGTCCTTCTGGACCACGCCATCCAGAAGCCTCATCGAGTCTTCGGTGGCTTGCCGCAGAAGGTCTTCGGTGATGCGGTCGAGGTCTTCGATCAGGTGCAGTGGAGTGGTTGCCCAGGCGATCGAGTCGGCCAACTTGGACTCATCGACCGGGGTGAACGGCTTCGGGCTGAAGAGGCTTGCCGGGGCGGCTTCGTCGCGCAGTTCCTCGTACCAGTCCAGCGCCAGTGCTGCCGAGCCGTCGATGTAGTCCCCGACGATGAGCGGGACCGCTGCGAACAGAGCCGCCCGGACGTCCGATGGGGTTGAGGCGGCTCCTGCGACGATGCGCGTCTCGGCGATCGCGGCAGAGGTGACGATGGTTAGGCCGGTGCGGACCTGGTTAGGCGTTGTCATCGGCAGGAACGTCCGGGATCAACCGATCCAGGACCCGGCGCCCGTTCGCCCGCTGGCGTTCGACGAGTGCGCGGCGGATCTGGTCGGGCGTGAGACCGGACAGCTCGAGTCCGACCTCGGTCTCGGCCAGCCAGGGGAACTTGTCGATCGTCTTCGAGCCAGCGTCGGCAGCCTGTGCTCGTGAGACGTGCATCGGGTTGCGCCAGACCGGCCGCAGGTCGAAGTCCGCCGGCAGATCCTTCTTGTTCAGCATCCGCAGCCCACGAGTGACTGCCGCCGAGACGTCAGGCGTCCAGTCGTCGGTCGTGCGCTCAGCTTCGGCGATCAGGTCGTCCCGCGAGGCGAGTAGGGCCTCCGCGCTGGTCGGGTTCGAGTCGCCGATGATGCCAAGCTCGCCGATCGGGATGCCGGTCTCGCCTGAGAACATCTGGGCGAGCATTCGCAGGTGTGCGAGCTGGGGCTCCGGCGACTCTCCGGAGAACCGCTTCACGTCAGCCCGTGGGTTCTCCGCACTCTCATCGTCGCCGACTGCCCACACGGCATCCCAGGCGGCCTGCCACGCCGCCTTGGGTGAGCCGTCAGCGTTCTTGAACGCCTCTTCGGTCGCACCGAGCAGCACGTAACGCGACAGGCTGTACGCCTCGCCATTCACGTCGGCCCGAAGCATCGCACCGAGGGCTTGGGTGTGGATCGACATCACCGCGCGGGAGATGCGGGAGGATCCGAAAGCACGGCCCACACGCGGCTTGTACCGCAGCGGGTCTACCGGAATCCCGTAGGTGTGCGGTTTCCGAATGACGGTCCAGGCGCCGTTTTCCTTGGACATCAGCACGTTGAGGTTGTCGAGGTACATCGTCATCTCGACGGGCTCGCCGTCGTCGTCCATATCCGTGATGGACAGGAACGAACGGAGAGCACGGCGCCGGACATCCCACATGCCGGTGGCGGTCGTGGAGTCCTTGGCGATCTGCAACACCTCGGGCTCACCGATGGAGGTGTCACCCTGCGTGGTGATGATCCAGGAGACCGCGTGGATCAGCGATGAGACGCCGGCCTGGGAATACTCGTTCAGCAGGCGGTTGTCACGAACGAAGCCTGGGAGTCCGAAGTCACCCAGGTTCGACCCGGAAGCGTCGTAGAAGTCGTCGAGGTTGCAGCGCCGGTTCAACTTGTCGACCGCGGTTGCCGACCATCCGAGAACGAACTTGCGGCGACGGATGACCATCGGGATCTGCCCCGACATCAACGCCCGGTCGGAGTTCGTCATGTCGTAGAACGCGGTCCGCAGGTTGTTCCGAGGCCGCTTCACGCGCCACTGGATCACCAGCTCGTCGAGCGAGTCCTGCTCGTCGTCGGTCAGATCAAGGATGCGGATTCGCTTGGTGCGCTCAGGGCTGACGAGTTCGAGAGCCATCAGACCGACACCACCCTTCGTCCACCACCACTACGAGTGGGCTTGTTGACCTTCGAGTTCTGGGCACCGATGAGCGCCAGAGTTGCCGCCTGGATCGGCGTAATGTCGGACTCAGCAGCCTTCCGGGACCACACCCACATCCCGGTGTCACCAAGAGGACGCTTGCCTGCGGAGAGGGCTGCTGCGGTGAATTGAGGCTGGTCGATGTGATGGAGGTTTCCGCGGACGATCCCGTCGAGCACGAGGGCGCAGCCTTGGCCGAGCTCGGCAACCTTGACCGGCGTTGCCTGCAACTTGCTGCCCTTGAAGAACCAGCGATCACCACGTTGCTCAAGCAGGGCCGAGATGGGACCGGCGACGTCGACCACGACTGCACGGATCGAGGAGTTGTGAGTCGTCAGGTACTCCAGGTGCGGCACCAGCCACCCCGTTCCGCGACCCTTGGTGTGCTGGTCGGCGTCCAGCTCGAAGTGCCACTTCTCATCAGCCCGCTGTCCGGCGAAGGACACCGAAGCCCAACCGAGGTCCGGGCCACACTCGACTCCGAGGGCGAACCGGTCGACCGCGATGGAGTGATCCTGGCCCTGGTCGGCCCACGACGGGGCGGGGATGACGCCAGAGCTTGAGACCGGATCCCAGATCCCGCGACCCTCACGGTTCCACGAGTCCTCGTCGCCCAGGTTCTTACGGAGCCGCAGGATCGAGTTCAACGGCGTGCGCTTCGGGAAGGACGGGTTCATCAGCGGCCACTGCGCCCGGTCATCAGGATCAGAGTCCGGGTCGGCGCCGATCTCCAGCCAGATCGCGTCCTCGGACTCACCTGAGAGCGCTTCGGTACGGCGCATCGAGAACGCATCAGACGGGTCGGTAGGGCGGGGTGGGGTGCCCATGAAGAACAGCAGCGCGCCGTGGATGTGGCGGGCTTGGTTCGTCGCCGCGATCATGTCCTCGAGCGATTTGGAGTCTTGGATCTGAGCCTCGTCGAAGACCTCGATGTCAATCTCGTCGAAGCCGCGACCAAATCCCTGGGAACGTGCGCCGAACATGATCTTCGACCCATTTGCGAACACAACCTCTTGCTCACCGTTCGATGAGCGGATCGCAGGCTTTCCTCGCCCATCGACAGCGATGTGCGGCGCCACGTTCTTGCGCCGGCAGATGCCTCGCAGTGTGGTGAACGTCTTGGTCGAGGTACGCAGATGGTGGGCCGTCCACACGACCTGCAAGCCCGGGAACAGAATGCAGAGGATGACCAGCATTGCCAGCACGAAGTACGTCTTGCCAACCTGCCGCGGAATCGAAAGGCCGACGCCGCCGACCGTTGCGACGTACTGGCCGTCAGCGCCGTACCCGAGACAGACGGTGCCAAGCTGCGACTGCCACCAGTCGAAGCCGAGCCCGAGTTCCTTGCCCTTCGCCTCAACGCGAGTCCAGACAGTCTTGGTGATGCCATCCGGGAAGACGAACGACCGAGCGTACTCAGACAGCCGAGGCGTCGAACTCGCCATCTTCGACTTCGGCGGCATCTTCGTCGCCTCCCTGCTTGGCGCGGGCGTCGATCGCTTCGATGTCGCGGACGATCTCGAGTAGCCGCTTCGTCAGTGCCGCTAGGTCGCGAGCCGGGGTGTTCTCGTTCTCGACGTCCTTGGCGACCCGGTCGCGCATCGTCACGAGCAGGTCGCGAGTCGTCCCGCGCTTTGCAGCGTCGGTGACCGTGCTCACCTTGAGTGCTTCGACGGGGACATCCGCCTCGGTGACCGAGCGCAGGCCAGTCTTGCGAGCTGCCATCGAGGTCACCTCGTCACGTGGAAAAAGGGCAGAGAGAGATTGGACCTTCATTTTGCAGATTGAATATGCATCTAACAAGCCAACTGACTCTAAGGGTACCGCT
>CAZGJZ010000016.1:0-39883 GCA_964525935.1 uncultured Opitutaceae bacterium
CAGCTCCATGTTTCCGTGCTCGTCTAACCAATAATCCGGCTTGCCCGGCTCCATGACGTACAGGCGCTTCATGCCCGGCTGGCACTGTGCGCCCTGCTCGAATACCTTGGTCCACAGGCCGATGCCGGAAGAATGGTAACCGGTGATGCTGTATAGCTTCATCAAAATTCCTCGCTGGTATAGCCGCCGCCATTCTTCTTGGCGTTGACCTTCATTGCTATGAAACGGAACGGGTATTGGTCAGCGGCAACCTTGATTTTCACCCTGGCGTCATCTTCCCAATGCCCTTTGACCTCGTGCATCTCCATGGAGCTGTCAGCCGCCATGACTGCGAAGTCCGGGGTATAGAACGTGTTGTCGGCGAGCCTGAGTTTCACACCCTCAAACCGATACCATATGATTTCACCTGCTGCGCGACGAAGCTCTAGGAAATCGGCGTAAGCAGCCTCCGTCTTGTTCATCTGGCCGGTTTTGAGTCGGCCTAGGGCATAGCGCTTAAACGACAAAGCTATTCCTCCAGGTTGCGATTAGCTCATTCTGCTTGGCTAGAAGGGTTTCGTCGTCGCCGAACTGCTCACGGAAAAGACGCGGTTCTCTGGCGTAGCTTGGCCCTAACTCCTTTCGACACTGCTCAGCCGTCCAGCCTCCAAACGGAACGCCTCGGTGAGACCACGGGTTAAGCGCAATAGTGAATTGCTCACCTCGCCGCTTGCCAGTGCCGTGGCGCTGAGTGGTGAGCAGGTGGTGAACCTCAGCCGGGACGAACCCTAGGCCGCGCATGTAGGCGACGAGACAGCCAATCTCCCGCAGCGCAACATGCCGCATCTGAT
Organism: uncultured Opitutaceae bacterium; assembly: GCA_964525935.1. Lineage (GTDB taxonomy): Bacteria > Verrucomicrobiota > Verrucomicrobiia > Opitutales > Opitutaceae > UBA2377. The sequence goes on from CAZGJZ010000016.1 coordinate 831, forward strand.
CTTGCTTGTTCACTCTTCCCACCTCTCAGTGATAAATACCCCGGCCTGCGCAGCGATGCGCTCCACCGTCTCGACGAACTTCACGAACTCAGCCTTGCTCAGGAGATTGCGCTTCCCGTTCTCGTCGGTCGTGGTCGTTCGGAATGGCTTGGACTCGAATCCTTCCGGATTTCGCGGGGTCTTAGGAACCTTCTTGTCCACCCACCCGAAGTGCCTGCCTAGAGCGTACTCGTGGATATCGGCGACTTCGTACCCCATACCCTCCGCAATAGGCGGATAGCAGACGCCGAACAGATAGCGGTTCTGAGCGCTGGACCGGCTGGACTTCCACTTCTGGGCGGTCACCTCGATGGGCAATTCCAATCCATCAAGGAATGACTTCCACCTTGCTAAGTCAGCCTGAGAAGACAGCTTTGCCATTACAGCGGCAAGTCCTGCTGATTCGGGTCGATAGCAGGCTCCATGCCAATCACCGTCGCTCCATCACGGCCGATGGCGATGAGGTCCTCGGTGCTGCATTCCTCGGTCTCGATTTCACCCAGCGCAATGCGGGTGGCCTCACGTTTCAGGTGGTGGCGGACGTAGGCGATAACTTGTCCGGTCTTGGCGCTGCGAACGGCGAAGATTCGGGGCTTGGCTTGCTTCCTCATTTCCTTGACCTCTTGGGTTTGGTGTACTGGCCGACGACTTTCTGCGGAACGGAAGGCTTGTGGAGCGGCGGCCTGCTTTTCATCTCCGCATCCTTGGCGAGGAACCCCTCCTGCCATGATTCACGCTGAGGCCGCCCTATCTCGCCTGGGCCGAACATCGGGCAGGTTTTTAGCTCGCGGCCAGACTCCCTCGCCCAGCCTCCGGCTAACCTGGCGTGCGCTACCTCGTCCATCTTCCTATCTCGTGTTGTGGTGGGTGGTTACAGGCAAGAGATTGCGTGGATTGTGACGAAGAACAGGAATCCGCAGTTCTTGCAGGTGTAGTCACGGACTCCGCCCAGGTGCTCAGTGACATTCGAGTCCTCCGCATCGTCATCGCAGACCTTCGTGTCGTACACGAGGCGGGCATTGTTAGGAATGGCTGTGTAGAACAGGAAATCCTTGTCCTTGCAGCTCGGGCAAATCAATTTCTCGCTTGCGTCGTGATACATCTCTCACCTCTGGTTAGTTCTTGGTGGGGCGCTCAGATTCTGCCGGTCTCTTCAAGGCCGCCGAAAATAGCCGATGCAAGCGCATATGCAGCTTCGTGTGTCATGGCTATCGTCTTGACCTGAGCGCCGTTATGGACTGCTGCGAAGACGCCATTATCGTCAATGCCGACGCGCGCCAATCGGTCCGCGTCTATCTTCGTGACGAACCATTGTTTGATAACCTTTGGGTCTACCTGCTGGCCGACGATGATCACGTCCTCTCCCCTCCTAGTCTAGATGCGGATGTTGGTGGTCACGGCTTGAAGATGTATTTCTTCACATCGACGCGGCCGTTAGCCGGGCTGCTGATGCGATTCAGTAGGTCATCGAGCGATTGCTTGAACTCGGCGTCGCAGGGTTGGTTCTGGTCGAGGATTGGCACAAGTTCATGCGGTTCAAAAACGCACAACTCGCCATACCTCTCGTCCATGATGTCAACTTCGTGGCCGATGTACTCGACGCCTGACTCCTCCCCATCGACATTAAGGGCGGTGATTCGGCACTCCTCTCCGTCCGAGGCACTTATCGAACATGCAACTCTCACCCTCTGCCCCACAAAGAACTTAGCCATCACCCTCTCCACTGTGCTCTATGGTTGAAACGCGGGAACTGCGGAAGACCGGACAACCGCTTCGCGAGCGAGGTTCAAAATACGACGCGGCTGGCGTTCCGAGAACCCCCGGCTCATCGCCGCCTGAATCATCAGCGCGCGGGCCACGGATTCGTCACACTCGCAGGCAGCAGCTATCTCCGCCTTGTTGCATCGGCCCTCCACTAGCGCCCAGACTTCGGTTTCAGTCAGCATGTGAGTGCTTCCAGGGCTTTCTTGTATTTCCTGCGAAGTCTTGCCGCTGTCTTTTCGTCCAGTAGTGCCAACCTTGACTCGTCCGAATTATCTGCAATGTCAGCCAGTTTTACTTTCATGGCTAGGTCATTTGTCTTAACCCGCATGTAGTAAAGCTCTTCGTCATCAATCCTGGATATGTCCATGACTGCAAAGATTATCCTGTCCGGAAAGTTCGCCACCTCGGACTGGAACGACAACGGCGCATCTTCCAGAACGTCGTGCAACCATGCTACTGCCTCTGCCTCAGGATCATCGGCGACAGCAGCCGCGACCCGCGCCACATGCTCGATGTATGGGCGTCCGGCCTTATCCATCTGCCCAGCATGGGCGCGATAGGCCAGTTCCTTTGCTCGTTCGACTAAAGTGTTCACACCGTCTCCGCCAAGTCAAAATGAATCTGGTCCCGCTGCAACAACGCCAGCCAGTAGCTCTCCGCACAGTGGCCGCATAGGCAGTGAACGCCGGTTGCGTCTACTATCTCGGTGACGGATTCTTCGGGGCAGTGGGTGCAGGTCATTGGGGTGCGCCTGGGCGTGGCATCCAGTGAGTGGCCTCGCCGTCAGTCAACGACACTTCTTCGCCGTCGTATTCCGAGAAATACTGCCAGTTCCAGCCGCCGACGAACATATCGCCTTTTCTAACTTCTCCATTGCCCCAGTGAGCGTCAGGAACGCGAGACTTGTGACCGCCATCCCATACAACCCATAGGTCAATCGTGGTCCCGTCCTTCGGCGAACTGTCGATTGTCTGCCATTCACTCATCCCAATCTCCTATGTGGGGTTAGTCCAACCACTCAACGACTGCGCGGCCGTTGTGCCCGTGGATTCGCTGAAGTTCCTTGATGTTCCCGTAGACGCCAACGCTATGCGCGGCCGTCATCCACGACAGGGCGCACCAGCCTGTGCTGAACTCGATTCCCTCAGCGACTATGCCAGTCCCGCTAATTCCTGTTTCGTCCTCGTTGCGCTTCAAGACGAAGCGCCGCCCGGTCACGGCAGTCAGTGGGTTCAATTCCTTAGCGCTCGGTATCGACATACATCACTCTCCTGTTGTTTCTGTTGGAACGGGGGATTGGTTAGGAATACTGAGATTCAGTCCACTTTACCCAGTCAAAAATGCAGTCACTTGACTCGCATAGTTCGATTTGCATTTCGCATCGCGGGCAACAGGGAACACTGACTACAACTTTTGTTCCAGGAGGAAAGTTCGCAGGTGACATTGTCAGAACAGAGTCGAACCCCCCCCCTCCTTGTCTCCATCCGCATAGCAGTACCACCGACCCTTCCATTCATTGCAATTAGGTCCGGCGTAGATATCTACCTTCTGCTCTGCCCACATGATTTCCTGATACTTCATCTTTTCTCGCATGTCTCTGTCCTCACCAGTACCGCATTTCTTCGCGTTCTTTGGATGCCTGCTCGTCCATCATCGCGCGTATCTCACGATTGCATTCTTTCTTCTCGCAGGACTGAACTTCACCCCAGTCGTCGTAAACGCCAAGCTCCTCACCACACCACTCACACCTCTGCATTCTCTTCATCACCCATCCCTCCCATACAGCATCTGGCGTAGTTTGAGTTTGTTGGCTGGCTTCATGCCGATTCCAAAGCCATCCGGCGCGCCGCATCGGCAATTCGCGCATACTCGCTCGTGGTAAGCATTGACTTGGCGCATTGCACAAAAAGGTAATCGAATCCGGCAGAACTCCGAGCCATCGAACTGTGCTCCATGTTCAGGGCATTCATCTGGTTCTGGACGTCCTGAATTTCCAGGCCAAGACGCTTGTATTCTTCCTTACCTGAGTAGCACTGCTTGACCTTCTTCCGCTGCTCGCACAACGCTTCGTGGCGACGTTTCAGGCTATCTCGCTTCTGAGCCGGAGTAAGCACGTCAGCGGCATTGACGCCCGTCTCGACGTCAACGAACCCGCGCCGACTGCCTTTGGTGGAGTGGTTCGCAGAGCGTTCCATGAACGTCTGAGAGCTAACCGTCTTGCCGTACATGCATGTCTCCGTAGTTTGAAGTTACAACGCTACTGGCGGTCAGAAGCGGACACAACTTCGCCAATGAATTTCAGGTTGTGCTTCTCGCAGTACCGAATGAACGCCGATTCATGCAGTTCGCCGGGCAGCAGGTCAATGCCGTGGCCAAGCGTTCCGCCCTTCCATGATCCTTTTTTGGGTCCGACCTCTGAACTGAACTCAATGTCCATATCTCGACGAATCTTGTTCTTGAAAAGGAACCGGAGCCAGGAGAAGTAGCCGACGCCCTTGGACCACTCCCGCTCTTCGATGTGGCAGGTGGCGACAATCTGTTCTCCGTCGAAATCTGCGAAATTGAACTTGGCCTTTGGCAACCCGTCACGCTCCGGCGACCACTGCCTTACGTCCTTGGAGAAGTTCAGAATCCACTCGCCCTGCAACCCGTACCCGCTCCAGCGGATATGCTTCCACTCGGACCAAGGCAGGAAGCAGGACCAGCGCTGTTCATCCCGACTGTCGTCACCCTGACGCCCAAGGTAAAGACAGAAATGGTTGCCGCAGTTGACTGCGACGCCGTATTCACGCTCTGTGTAATCCCAGTAGTAGTCCCGGCCTAGGCGCTTGACCGTTTCAGCATCCCAGCCCGGAACAACCTTCTTGCGCGAAGGCTTGATGATCTGCGGAAGGCGAATCTTCAACCACCGCCCAAATCCATAGATACGCAAGGAACAGCCTGCGTACTCGTCCCCGTCACCAGACGAAAGAACGATGCCGCGCGAGTCTTTCGAATACGTCGCCAGTTCAATCAGCTTGCCTCGATATGTTTTCAGCATTTCAGTTCCTTTAGAGAATAGTTCGTCTAATGAGAGCCGCTGGGACACCCTACTCGGTAACTTAGCTCTTGGCCCACCCCTCACCACTGCCCGCAACGGTTCGTCATCCTGACCAGCCGCCCTGCCCCATCGTGTCCACTACTGCGGTGTTTGTTCGCGCCGGCTCTCATTAGCGCCCGAGGGAATGCAGTCTTAGGAGACCAGCCTTCATGCTTTCTTGGGTGCGCCGACTGAAAACGGCCGTATCTATCCCGCCCCTGGGGGCAGCGTGTTCAGTCTTGCGAAGATGGAGGTTGCATTACAGAGGGGTGGGGACGGTATACTGGTCCCGCACACGGTCTCAGGAACCTGTGCCACTTCGCAGGTGCTTCAACACGCTGCGATAACCATATTGCCACCAGTTGCGAGTGGCGCGCAAGAAGGAATCGGGGAGGCTTCGGTCTCCCCTTTTCTTTGGAATCGGCTCAGCCATAGCTATTCCTTTTCCGTATACCTCACCCGCCGTCAGCGGGGGTGGTGGTCATCCAGCTTTGAATAGTGGCCCGGTCCGGATGCCGGTAGTTCAGGAGGATGCGGGGCGTCTTCTTGAACCGACCGCCCTCCTTGGTCGAGACGCAGGTATCCAGTGCAACGTCGTCCGGAACCTTCGTCCAGGCCTCGTCCCATTCGCTCAGCAGCGCCGCCATGCGGGCCTGCCAGTCGTCCGGCATCTCGTGCATCATGGCGCGCGGCAACGTCAGCCACGAGGCGTAGGACAGGCTAAACCAGTTCCAAAGGGCTTCGTGGCCGGGGTTCGGCGCGTACGTTCCGTCAGCTTGCTTGGTGTATTTCATCTCCCCTCCTCAGTTTCGGCGTTTGTTGCAGTGGGTGTCTTTCTCGCGTCGATTCCAGCTATAAGGGCCGCCATTTCATCAGCCTCTTTCTTCCTTTTTTCCTTCCTGGTTTTGCCGCTTTTTCTTCCGTTGGACTGTCTCTGCTCACTTGGCGGTCGGCACAGGCTCTTCAACGTACATCCGGGACTTTTAAGACGCCTCCAGATTATTTCTTCAGACCCTGTATAGCCTTGTGCCTGCGCCCATACGTAAATTGCCTTGATGTTGTGGAAATACTTACCCTCGATGCAGTAGTGAGATACCGCCTTTCGGATGTTCTGATTGTGCTTAACCCACGACTCACGTCTGTTCATGGCTCCTCCATGGTGACGAGGGCGACGCGCTTGTAGATAATTGGCGGGGCGTCACGGATTTCGGTAGGCGTGGCCTGAATCAGGTAGCCGGTGAAGGCGGAGTTCCCGTCCTCGTCTTCGTAGACCGGCAGGTTGCCGACCTCGACTACTTGGCCAGTGGCTGCGGACTCCACGCGCTTGGCGAGTTCGTAAGCCTCTTTCAGTGCGGCAGAGTTCTTGGCGTCGCACTCCGGGCAGCAGGATTCAAGCGCGCCGACGGTAATCATCCGCTCCAGTCGCTGCGATAGGGGTTGGGTCATGGCTTCACCCACAGAGTCTCTACGTGCCCCATAGGGCCACGGCGTTGTTCAGGGGTCTTCACGAGCGCTCCGGCTTTGGTCAGGTTGGAAATGCTGCGCCGCACCGAAGTGATAGGGAGCTTCTTGCCGAGAGCGGTCAGCATGGTGTGGATTTGCGAAGGCGAGCGGGCGAACCCGCATTCAAAAACGGTCAAAACCATCTGGTCCTGATACCGAGCGGCGATGATGCGCTCGCGCAGTTCGGGCCAGGATAGGTCGGTGGATTGGTGATACGGGGATGGGTAGCTCACTTCTTAGCCTCCAATGTCTTCTTATGCTCGATGACGGTCATGGTCAGATGGCGGGCGGCAGCCTTGGCGGTTTCCTCGATGCTGCTGGCACAGGTTAGGAAGATTTGCTCGATATGGTGCTGGTTTAGATGAAGGGTGACTTCCCCGGCATCGCCACTGAACGTTGCAGCGCCCGTGTGCTGGCCTTTTTGCTCGCCCCACCGCTGAATCTCGATTTGCAGCTTGGTCAGAATCATGCTTTTTTCTCCGGGTTGGTCGGAATGATGAGAGGTATGCCGCCTTGCTTGGCGAAGGCTTCTAGTTGGCGCTGGATTTCCTCGCGCTCCTTGGCCTTTGCTTTGATGTCGTGGGCGTTCGGCGATTGGCTGTTCACTTCTTGGCCTCCGATTCCTTCTTGATGATTTGGTGCGCACGCTGCGCTGAGATGCCAAGTACGTTGCCGATATCCCGGCACGTCTTCCCGGCCTTGTGCAATGCAACAACCTTGGCTCGTTGCTTGGCCCACTTCTCTAGCTCTTTCTTGTAAGACATCGTTACCTCCTCAGCTCCAGGCTACAGCCTATCATTCCATCTAGTGCTTGACAAGGGGTAGATGGCCGTGCTCCAATGGCTCATCCGCGCAGTGTCCGGTTCCGCCCGACCAGCGCGTTCTACCCAGTACAACCAGACAAAAGGAGAGTGAGATGGACCTTCAATCAGCCCAGCGCAACTACGATGCACAGTCCGAGCCGGAAGCCGGCGAGACCGTCTTCGATGACATGCAGCGGTGCATGGACAATCTGGACACCGAAGTGGTCCTCGATGCCGTGGCGCAGTACCTGTGCAATAACCGGGATTCCTTCTCGGTGAAGGTTCTGCTCACGTCGCTGTGCAATGCCGGCGACAAGGCTCAGTCCAAATGGCTGAAGCGAAACGAAGCGGCTGACGCCGACGCTCGGGAGGGGGTATGAGCACTAACGGGAACGAACCTGTGTTTGGTGGCTCCTATGTGCAATACGAGGAGCCTGATAGAAACGGCTTTAGCATCGGCCACACCGTAAGCACGGCCTTGACCAAGCGCGAACTGTTCGCGGCTATGGCAATGCAGGGTTTGTGCTCTAGCGTAGGTGACGCTCCTCGCGATGCAGGCGGATGGATTTCGCGAGCCGCCATGCGCTCTACGTGGCTTGCCGATGCCCTCCTCGCTGAACTGGCAAAGGAGCAGCCATGAAACAACGCCTCCGCCGAATCCTGTGGCGCATCCAAGACCGCGCGCCTAGCTGGCTGGTTCCGGTGATTGGGGTGATGTTGGTCGCCTCGTTCTGGGCGTATTTCTTCGGCGTTATCTTCTATGGGGTTACGAGAAATGGCTAAGATACTTGGAATTAAGGACAACTTCCGCGTTGTTGTTGAGCCTCGCCGGCTTGGCGACTTCGGCTCCGTCAGCGTCAGTGATAGCTTCTTTGGTCAGAACAAGGAGCGAATCGCAGCAGACTACCTTGACCGCTGCGAGGAAATCGCCGCAGAAATCAAGCGTCACGTCGATAACGTCCGGTATGTTTCCGTAGAGTTTGACCAAGGTCATGTCTGCGAGCATTGCGGCGACAGGTGGACCGAGGAGTCCGATTCCTATAACGGCGGATGTTGCTCCAAGGACGAAGAGGCTCAGATGGAGCGCGAAAATGTCTCATAACTTCGGCGCTCTGTTCGTTACCTGTACTGCGGGAGGTGGGAAGTGATTGCTCCAAACCACATGCACACAAACGACCGCCGCACCGTCTACGCCGACATTCCGGCAGACCTGATTCCGGACCAGCGGAGCGAAGAGTTGCGGCTGGCTCAGTTCGCGTATAGCGCTGAGTTTCAGACGGGCGACCGTGCTGATTTTAAGATGGCCGCTTCCTGACGAAAGTTCCGTTCCACAGTTATCCCATAACGAGATAGAGCAATGCCTGACGAGCCAGTCACAACCTATGAGACCGAGGCCGACTACCTTGGCGAACCGCAAGACCCATACCCGGAGGCAGAATGAAGATTCACAAACAACTGGTTGAGGTCACCAAGAAGATTGCCTCTGAGGGCATCGGCAAGACCCGCAAGAACCAGCAGCAGGGCTACCAGTTCCGGGGCATTGATGAGGTGATGAACGCGTTCGCCCCCATCTTGGCCGAACATGGATTGTATCTGCATCCGCGCTACACCGAGCGCGAAGTATCCGAGCGGGCCACAAAGAGTGGCGGCGCACTGTTCTACGTCACAGTGAAGGGGGAGTTTGATTTCGTCAACGACGAGGGCGAGAAAGCCACTGTCGGCCCCTTCTACGGGGAGGCGATGGATAGCGCCGATAAGGCCACCAATAAGGCGATGGCCGTCGCCTTCAAGTACGCCATGTTCCAGACCTTTTGTGTGCCCATTGAGGGCGTCACGGGCGGCGATGCGGACGCCGTTACCCATGAGGTAGCTGCCAAGGTCAAGCCCACAGACGGCGCGTGGGAGGCTATGGGCGAGGAGGAGCAGGCCTGGCTGCTGAACCTTGCAGCCAAGGTCCGGGACTACTTTGATGCTGGCGACGTGGCCGGAGCGCATGATCACATCGAGGCGCAGCAGTTGGTTTCGGAAGAGAAAATCGCCCTGTGGAGCCGCTTGGATTCCAAGGTCCGCAGCGCCCTCAAAAAAGAGAAGGAGAGCCGCAATGCGCGGAATTAATCGCGTCACCCTGGTTGGCAATATCGGCCAGGACCCCGATACCAAGTACACCCAAGGTGGCATGGCCATCACCCGCATCAGTCTGGCCACCACCAGCGTCCGCAAGGACAAGGATGGCAACCAGCAGGAGCGCACCGAATGGCACCGCGTGGTGTTCTTCGGCAAGTTGGGCGAGATTGCCGGCGAATACCTGCGCAAGGGCAGCTCGGTGTACGTGGAAGGCTCGCTGCGTTATGACAAATACACCGGCCAGGACGGCGTGGAGAAGTACACCACCGACATCGTGGCCGATGAGATGCAGATGCTTGGTGGCAAGCCAAGCGAGCAGGGTCAGCGCCAATCAGCCCCGCAACGCCGTCAGGCTCCGGCCCAGCAGCCGACACCTATGGATGACTTCCCTGACGACGACATCCCGTTTTAGGTTGTCCGCTTCTGACCGCCATCCGCGTTAGAACAGAAAACTGAGGGAGATTAGGGTGAAGCGATACGATTGTATTCAATTCGCTGATGTCTGCGAAATGCGGGAAAGTGAGGATGGCGACTACATCCTCCACACCGACCACGCCGAGGCGATGGCTGGGAAGGATGTTGAGATTGCGATGTTGCGAGGCGCGCTTAAAACAATTGCCGACTTCATTGAAGAGGGTGGCAATGGATATGAGGTGACCTGCGAGCGAGTTGCTCGCGCTGCGCTGACCAAACGACAGGACACCCCCAATGCCCACGCCTAACATCCCTGATGAAGTGGTGGATACGGCCTTGTGCTGCACGCCACTCAACAAGTTCGGCGACGAAATGGCTATGCCAATTGACTTCATGCGGCTTGGCTCAGGGTCTGACGAGGACATGGAAGCGGCTCGATGCGTAATGCGCGCCGCCCTGCTGACGGCCCTTCCGCTGCTGCTGGAGCAGAAGGGATATGCGTACTCCGGCCCGCTTCCTTACGAAGATTTCACCAAGTTCCGTAGAACTCCGGCCGAAGACTACGAACCCCTCTATAGATTGAAGGTGAGCAATGGATAACTGGCGAACAATTGACAGCGCACCGCTTGACGTCGAGGTCATGACAAAGATTGATGACGAGCATGGACCGCGCAACGAGCAAGCACTTGTCGGGAAACGTCGAGAGCCGGGATGCTGTGTCATGTGGTTCGTTCCCGACGGCAGCATGTACGTCTACTACCAGCCGACACACTGGAAGCATAAGGATCAGAAATGAACAGTAAGACTTTGGAGCAGCGTGCGCGGGAGCTGTTGGCCCAGCAGTATGACGGCGGATACCCGGAAGTAGCGGAAATGCTCCGAACGAGCCAGCCGGTCGGAGAAGACCATTTCGCCATCCGCGCCGTCATGGCCGCCCTTGAATCCACCCCGGTGCAGGAGGTGGAGTTGCCAACGCCAAGTGGCCCTTGGCACGCCACGTCGGATGATGAGGGCTACTACACATACACCGCCGACCAACTCATCGCCTACGGCCAAGCCTGTGCCTCAGCCCGCACCACTCCGGCCGAGGGCGGGATGACAGTTGAGCAGGCGCGTGAGCTGATCACCAACACCATCGGATTCGGCTTCGACGAAGACTATTTGCAGCCCGTCAACTCGCTCGATATGGGCAACCTCGCGGAGGCATTCGCTGCCGCAACCACCGCTCCCGTGGTGCCGCACACCGATGAGAGCGTGGACGCCATGCAAGGCATGATGGCGGACCTTGGCTTTGTGGTGCCGGTTCGCGTCATCTCCGAAGCTATGCGGTTTGCCATCGACACCGCCCGCCCCGCCAAGGCTGAGCCGGAGTACGACGTAGCCCTGATTGCGGACATGCTCGATGCTTACCTGATGGCAAGCGATGGCGAGCCAGGAGCATTCCGTGGGGAGTCCATCGAACAGCAAGCCACCCTACTCCGCGCCGCCGACAACGCAACAGCCAACGCCAGGACCGTGAAGGCTGAGGCTGAGGGGGATGCGCCATGAGTGCTTTCCAGAAAGTGACGGGCGACATGGTGCTGCGCGCAGTCAAGGAGATTGGCCGATCCTGCACCGCGAAAGAAATCGCGTACCACCTTGGAATTGACACGCGCACCGTGGCTACTGCGATGCGCGGACCTATCAGTCGTGGGCAGGCGACTATCCACTACCGCCGCCCAGGAAAGGGGAAGCAGGTTTGCGGCCACTACCGGTTCCGCCGATTGGCATTGCCGAAAGACACCGCCCGCACCGTGAGCCGGGGTGATGCATGATCCTTTCGCGAGTAGAGCCGCAGCCGCCGATGTGCATCAAGTACATGCTAGGCGATGAGAGTTGGCTTCCGCCAGTGGATCGCTCCCCGCTGCGAATGCACTGCGAGGAATGGGGGAACCTTGGCCCCATGGAGCTTGACCCGGAAATTCAAGATAACGGCCACGGATTTCGCGTGCGGTCAACGGAGCTCATGGCACCACCTGGTGCCTATGGATTCACGCAAGTGGGAGGAATCTACTATTGGACTGACACGGACATGTACGGGCGTTCGCCAGAAGAACGTCTTGCTTCCGCTGAGAACCTGAGCCGGGGTGATGCATGAGCATGGCCTTTGATTATCTATGCCACCAGTTCTTTGTCCTGGTGTACCCAACAGCATGGCACTGGAAGTTCCCAAACATTACCCTCTGGCTGGTTGAGCGAGCGGGCAACTGGGCGTATCGCGACGAACAACACGGAATCACTATGGAACTCGAGCCACTTTCGGAAACCTACATACAGACGGTCCCGGACAAGTGTGACCGCATAATTTGGAGAGGCCACTACTATCATCTTGTTGAGCGTCAGCGCCCTAGCCTCGCTGTCTGCGACTACTGCGGCAACGACTATGGGCACGTTGCTTGCTGCCAATCGCGGTACGAATACCTGAAGCACCACGGTATTGACGTTCTTCCGCCGAGCCGGGGTGAGTCCAATGGCTGAGCTGCTGAATTGTCCGTTTTGCGGCTGTGTCATGGCCGCGCAGAGCAACCGAGACTGGCATCACATCGTTGGTCAACACGAAGATGGGTGCGTGTTCGATGGTGGCGATCCGCCAATCACAGTTCCAGCCGAGGAACAGGCCCTCGCATCGGCAATCGCCGCCTGGAACCGCCGCACCCCACCGACCCAGGCTGCGGGAGGTGAGCCGGTGGCTTGGATGGCGTTTGACAAGGAATCCGGCCATCGCCGCCTGTTTGAGAAGCGCGAGGAAACGGCTCACTGGGCTGGTGAAGACTGGTTCGAACTTCGCCCCCTCTACGCCCACCCGCCCGCCATCGGGCAGGAGTGGGTGGTGGTTGGCTGGATTCACGAAGACGAACTTCCGGACGGCTACCCATATGACGCCATGTTCCCGCACTCAAAGGTTGACGGAGTTCGCCTGTTCCCTGTTTTTGCACCGGAGGAGAAGTAATGGGCCCGACCGAAGAAGCACTGTCCTTGGCTGACTTCCTGATCGCGGAGTTCAATCTGGCGGTTGACCGATATGTCTTCGCCTACGCAATCATGGGCTGGATTGAGCGCGAGGACACGAAGGAGCCAACCAATGACCCCTCGTGATGCTAATGCGCTGGCTGGGCTGAGGGCGGCTCGTATGTATTTGTGGGACGGTGTTCATGAGCGATTCGCGTATCACCGAATCACCATATGCGCTTCGGTAGAGCAGGCATATAACGATTTCTATATCGGCAAGTCATCGTGGGAAGACGCCTGGGCCGTCCTTGCTGCCTCAATGAACACAAAGACCAGCAAAACCCTAATGGAGTGGATAGCCGAGAACGGCGGCGCTGAGTGGGTAGACAAGGCGACGGGCCGGGATAAGCAACAGGTCCGCCACCTCTGGCTAGAGCAGCTTATTTCGGATTTGGAGGCGAGGGGTTAGTAGCGGACGATGACGATGCCGGAGCCACCTGCGCCGCCTGCGTCCGCTGCCGCAACTGAGCCGCCACCACCGCCGCCAGTGTTAGCTGTTCCGGGAGAGCCAGCGCCCGCAGAGGTTGTCCCGTTGCCGCCTCCGCCAAGGCCGCCAGAGCCAGCGGGCGTAGCGAATGAACCACCGCCCCCGCCGCCGCCAACCGCAGCCGGAGCGCCGCCAGCTCCGCTCCACCCAATGCTCGCTAGGGTGATTCCGTTTCCGCCATTGCCGGCTTGCGTGTTCGCCGCTGCAGCACCTACTGCGGCTTTGCCACCGCCACCGCCACCCGTGGCATTGGCTCCGCTAAAGCCAGCTCCGCCGTTGCTTCCTTGGCCGCCAGTTCCAGCACCCCCAGTGCCCGTCGGGTCGCCGGCACCGCCACCGCCAGAGCCACCGCTAGCGCCTGCCATGTTGGTTGTGCGCCCACCACCACCGCCACCACCTGTCGCTGAGTTAGCGCCGAATGATGAGTTGGTGCCGCTAGCGCCTCGCCCGCCCGCTGTGCCTCCCGCTCCACCGCCGCCGACAGTCACCGACACAGTGCCGCCAGGGGTGACCACTACGGAAGAGTAGACGATGACGCCGCCCGCTCCACCACCACCGCCCTGACGAGAGCCACCGCCGCCACCTCCGGCCACTACGAGCACGTCAACCGACGAAACGGAGGCTGGGACATTGAAAGTCCCCGAGGCCGTGAATACCTGATAGGTCTGCCCACCAGCACCAAGCAGCAATCCAGCATGAGCAAGCAGCCCGCTCATGCAAAGGCCTTAGCCAGCGTGGCGTTCCAGTTGGTGCCGTTGTTTAAGGTGGTAATGGATAGGAGGTCAATTGCGCCTGAGCCCGTAGAGACAGCTCCAGCTACACCGCCTGCCCAGCGGAACGAGGCAGGCCAAGCGACGGTTCGCGGGGTGGTGTCTTGGGTGAAGCGAATCATCTTGCTAGCACCCTTTCCAGCGCCAGGAAGGTTTGTAAACAGAATGCTGGTGATGTTGGCTGTCAGGGCAATCGTAAAGTAGTCGCCTAGCGATAGGTCGATTGTAGCGACGCCGGCTGCAGGAGTGATGACATTCACGGCATCTTTGATGGAAACAGTCGGGGCGCTGGAAGTGCCACCAACCACGATACCCGTTCCTGCGGTCACTGATGCCACGCCGCCTGATGCGCCGACCTCAGCAACCGTTGTATCCATCGTCACGCCGCCTACGACAACGGAGAGGGTTGCGGTTCCGGGAAGGGGCGGAGTTACGTCATCGTACCCAACGCCAAATTGCTTGGTAGGCATTACGGCGTCTCCGTAAATTCAGCTTCGACGGCGGAGGAAGCGGTAGATAGAGCAGTTGTCACGGCAATCTGTCCGTCCGTGGATTTGACCACATTCAGCAAGTATGCCCTGACCTTGGCCACCAGCATTTGTGCTTTGACAGTGCCGGATGCCGCATTGTACGCGACATAATCACCGTCCTGGCGAGACAGGGCCGCTCCTAATCGGTTGATTTGAGAGGCAGTGGCCACCTTGTTCAGAAGGGCGTCGGCGATGGCTTGCGCGCGTTGCTCGGGAGTTGCCATATCAAATCACCGTATAGGTATAGGTATACAGGCACGCAATACTGGTCGTGCCGTTTGAGTAGAACTGGAATATAGCCCGGTCATTGGTGAAGTCAGCAGACAAAAGAGCGGTGGTGATAGGAACTTGGAGCGTGCCGCCAGCCCCGCCTAGATTGGTGGCTGCCGTGAAATTGGATGCGACAGGCAGGCTCAGGTCTACGCGCGTTAGCGTGCTCGCCCCAACGGTCGGGTCAATGTCCACGCGACCGCTCACGGTGACTGTATTTCCAACGCGCATCCATTGCGCCGGTGATGCAATTGAGCTGTCTACGTTCGTAACGTTGGTCAGTGTCGGGGTATAGGTGCCGCTAGCGAGCGTCCCGACGCCGGTAAGATTGGTGTGCTGCGCTGCCGTCAGGTGGTAATACTCGTTGAGTTGGCCGCCCTGAAGGCCCGATAGCTGATTGTGATTGGAGATGGCTTGTGTCGAGAACGTCCGTGTGAACGCCGACTCCACAATCGGAGTGTCATTGCTCTTCTCGAAAATGTACCGCCCGACAAGCAGGTTGCTGAGCAGGAAGTTTTCGGTGAGGTAAGCCGGAACACCTTCCTGAGCCGCTTGGGAGGAGTTGAGGTATTCCGCCGTGCCATAGGCAAAGCCCCACGCCCCTGTGCCGATGTTCACGAAGAACCACAGGTTGGCCCAGCGGTTGTTGGTCATCGTCGTGAGCGTGGTGCCGCTCAAATACTGGGTGTTCGGCCACTGGGTAAACCCGGGCGTCAGAATCAGCGGGGGCGGCGCAGCCGGGTTCGGCGCAATACTGATGAGGGCTTGCGTGCCACTATTCTTGGCGGTGACCGGGTAATCGTTCAGGCGTGCCCATGCCGTACCTGCGGTGAGCGTAGCGGTGCGGGTAGCGACGTTGCCTAGGATAAGGCCACCAGCAGCAGAGCGGATGATGGCCGACTGCGCATCGAAGCGCTGAATGATGTTCGTGATGGGGTCGCCCACCTTGAACGGGTTATAGAACGGAAACAGGGTTCCGCCTGCGTTGGCTGCGTAGCCAAGCGGGAACTCGGTATCCATGTTCCAAGTGTTCGTTGTTTTCTGGATGACATGCGGATAGCCGCCGTTGCGCTCTACGCCAATGAAGCGTGTTACCGCGTCGTTCGGAATGGCGAGCGTGGCTGCATCGAAGTTGGCGAACTGCAGGGTTGAGACGTCATCATCTAGATTGCGGATGGTGCAGGTGCCTGCCGCTACCCCGAGATTACCGCCACCTAGGTCAGTGAACGTGCCGCCCGTCACCAAGCCGGGGGAGTTCATCACGTCGAACGATTCTTGCAGCGTGGAATACGTCGAATAGGGAAGTCGCGCCATCCGCACGTCGAATGACGACGCCATCGGGTCGGAGACAAGGAGCGCGCCTTTCTCGTCACGAAGGTAATTCTGGTTCTCGTCAACGAGGTAGGTAGCGTGCGGACTGGGAATCAGGTCGGGCGTGAGCAGGTGCCAACCCTTTGTTGCTGGGCTGGTGCTCGTCGAATAAAAGGACGTTGGCAGAGGACTAATCTCATCCCCTACAAGGATGAAAGACAGGCTCCCGTCAGCAAGAGAGCCGGATACTTGGACCGACATCGGCCCCGAGAACGTCGCATTGAGCTTTTCAACAATCTCCGCAATTTCTCGCTGAATCTCAGCGATTTCCTCGGCCGTCGAATCCGAGACATCGAGATTGTCAGCGACGTACCGGAGAAAGTCGTACCACTGGAGTGTCGGGCGAAAACTACCCCTCTGGCCCGGAGGCCCGGGCTCAACCATTGCAGCCAGCGGCTCCGGCAGAGTTTCTTTGCGCATTTAGACGGTCTTGGTTCCGAAGACAACGTAGGTAAACGGCTGGGCCACGCCAAAATTCGGGCTGCTGGTGTTGCCCTCGGCAATATCACAGACGAAGGTGGCTGAGGAAAGTCCAGCTGCCGACTGCAAATAGATAACCGGGGGGCCTGCTGGATTTGTCGCGCCAACGGGGATAGCGAACGCTCCCCATGTCACGGTAAATGTGTCGGCATACGTGACAGCTTTGACCGAAGTGCCATTGCCAGGGTTGGCCGGGAACGTGTCGCTACCCACCAACAGGAAGAACTTGGAGGTGTCGGTGGACACGCCAGCCCTAAACGACTTGTTCGTCGGGCTGATGACGATTTCCGGGTCCGGTACGTCAATCTCAAAAGGCGTAGTCGTCCACGCTGTTCCGTCTGAAATCGGAATCCGGTTGTTCAGCCCAGTCGGGTCTGGAAGCAGGAACTGCGTGATGATTTGCCAGAGAAGGTTAGATCCGTCATTGGTCAAGAAAGCCCCATCTACCAGAGCCGGGAAGGCAAAGGCTGGCGTATCGGGCTGGATGTTGTTGAAGGTCCGGTAGACGACATCATCGCCATCCGCTAGTTCCGCGCCAAAAATCCCATCCCCCCAAACGTCAGTCTGTAAATAACCCTCCGCCGTGAGCGGCAATTTGACCGGATTCGGAATCGTCAGTGCCGGGTCTGAATAGGTCAGCTTTGGTGTGGTCAGGTCGTTTTCATAGGTGTACATGAACCCGCCCGCATTGACCTGGCCGTCCGGGAGTAGATACTGGGCAAATTGGCCGAAAGGGCGGTAGCTCATATGCATTTCACCAGTTGGGAAAACTTCAAATACACCGTCATTGGCTTGTTTGTCCTAGGTGCGCCAATGCTACTGATTGCCTTCGCTTTCTTGATTCTGATAAGCCTGATTCATTAGTTCGGCAACCCCCGCAAGCTCAGGCTCATTGTATTTTTCAGCAAGATTGTTGAGCACTGCAACCTGACCAGGAATAGCGCCGACGGGCTTTTCAGTCTGATTCGCAAGCCACGCTACAAACCTTGGGTTTGTCATTGCTCGCGCCCAAAGGTTTGTCGCCCCAGAAACTCCTGCCACCCCCGCCGCTACGCCCGGATTACCTGTAGCCAGCGAGGTCACGAAAGAGGTAAGGCCGGCAATCTGAGCGCCAGCAGCGGCAGTACCGGACGGGTTTGAGAACGTCGAGCTCCCTTCCCTTAGATTAGAGGCGACTTTAGCGATTTTATCCATGTTGGCGCTAAATCCTGGGCCGTGTCTATCAAACAGGGTTTTCTTTGCTTCTGGGCTTAGCCTGTTCCAGTTGGTCAGAAAGGTCTGCGCACTGAACGCATCGCCAGCGTCATTTTGTGCACTAGGATTTGACCGCCCAAGGCGGCGGACAAAGGCGGCCGTCAAATCGCGTTGAGCATCCTTTGGGATGGACTGCATAACCGCCCGGAGCGTGGTATCGCCATCCGCAGCTCCAGACCACAGCGCCTTAAATACCTTTTCCGGCCCCCCTGCCTTATCAATAGCCGCGTCAAGCAGTTCAACGCGCTGCATCCGCGCATTGAAGTAGTTGTTTGCCCTGTTCCATGCTTGTTTTGCTTGGGGGCTGTTCCCGGCCGCCGTCTCTAAGTCCTTGGAAAGTGCGGCATAGACAGTCTTCCATTTGCTGCGCGGCACGTCAGATACCAATGATGGGTTTTCAAGCTCCTGTCCGACGAGCGTCCTCAGCTTCTTTAGGGCCTCATACGGAAGCTTGTTATCCACTAGCTGGCCAAGCGCGGAATCTACTTGCTCGTCAATCTGAGACTTTGAAGCGCCCTTTGGCAACGACGCTTCAAAAAGAGCTGCGCGTTCGTCGATTTGTTCGCGCGTAGGAACAGGCACTTTCCCGCCAGCGCTGCCGATAGCTGCATTCCGTTGGCGAATAGCATTGGCGTTAGCTTCCTGCTGGGCGCGGAACTGCGCAACTTTTTGCGCGTTATCCATCGCGGTAGCGCTGGAAGCTTCCGATAGTTGGCGGCGCAATTGGTCGGCCTGATCCTTAATCCCTGGCCTGCTTAGAACAGCGGCGGTCCCGGTGATGTCGTCAATCAAAGCGCCTTCAATTCCTTGGATTCGCGCGTTCTGGAAGAACTTTGAGACCTGCGGGGCTCCGGGGATTGCCGCATTCAGTTCTTTCAATGCATTAGCTGTCGTCCCTACATCGACGCGAGTTTCAGGCGGGATAGCCTCGTCCAGCTTGTCGTAAAGTTCGTTTGATTTCTCGCGGGTGCGCGCAATAAATCCACCTTCACCGGTCACGCCGCGCTGAACAGACTTTCCAGCTTCACCGGCAGTAGTGCGTGGAGAGAGGCCCATCGCGGTCTTCTCGACACCTTGGCCGATTTCTTGCGCTTGCTCTTGGGCTCTCCGGGTCATTACGCCAGCAGAACCTGGGACGCGAGAGAGTGTTTGCTCTAGCCCGCGCAGGACAGGGCGCTCGGTGGCTTGGCCGACACTAGGGGCGGTGCCGACTTGATTAAAGGCGTCAATGTTCTGCTGCATCGTTTGGCGACCCTGTTCGCCACCACGCAATGCACCGCGGACCGCCGCTTGAGCTCCGGCCGTGGAAGCGGCTGGCGCGAAGCCGCCAAGCAATCCAGCCACTAATTGAGCACCCGGGCCGCCCCCGGCCTCACGAGTCAACCCAGCCGCGCCTGCGCCGGTCGCAGCGCTGGCTGCCTGCAGTCCAGGCTGGGACGCCAGGGTTCCACCTACGCCGCTCACAACGGGATTAGCAGACCGTGCCAAGGTATTACCTAGGCCAACGCCCGTGGCTGCGCCAGTAATCGACTGATTAACGTTCGACAGAACCCGCTCTTGCGCGTTCTCCGGGCGAGGCAATCCCGCTACATCCAGTCCCTGCCCGACAGCGCCGCGCAAATTCTGCTGCTGCATGCTCTCAGGAAGAACTTTGTTAGCCAGGGCAGTGATAGGTGAAATCACCAAATCGGGGACCGACGCCAAGCCCTCCAAAACATCTCGGCCGCCGAGAGCCAGAATCCGGCCAAGCGGCTGCTGCCACGAGGCCTCCAATTCAATCTGGTTAAGCTGATTTTCGTAGTCAGTGGCCGTGCGCTCGGCATTGGTGATGTTCTGGATTCGGCGAGCCTGTTGTTCTGGCGTCAGCGAGCGCTCCGGGATGCCGCCCACAATGTCGATGTCCAGACCCTTTTCGTCATCCCATTGAACATCGGCCGCACTCAAGCCTCCGGCAGGCGGAGTGGAGTCCCAGCGTACGGTCGAAGGGTCAATCGGCATATTCAATGCTTCCATCGCTGTACTGGACGACCTTGCGGCCGTTGCTGGTGCCGGTGCGGGTTACCGTTTTTCCTTGCGGCTTGCTTGCGTACTTTTGCTGCAGTGCACGGATTGTTCGCAGGGCCGCCAAACGGGTTTCACGTGGAATGTTCGGGTTCGCCAAATCGCCAGCCATGTCCCGATACATCTGCACGTCTTTATCCGATTGAGGACCTTCCATGCGCGGCATCGATGCGGTTAGCTGTCCTGCAATGGTGCGGAGCTGGGCAATCGCTTGACCGCCTGCCGTAGAAATACCGCCTGCCGCCGCAATCTCGTCAGCAATCGCTCCGGCCCGGGAGCCAGTAGAGCCGCCGATGATGCGCTCTGCCTCATCCAGAAGGCCTAGCGTGCGGTCAGCGTTGACGGTGCGCGCTTGGGCGGTGGCATCGAGTTTCTGGCGATTTTCAATTTCGGCTCTTGCCTGAGCCTCACGAGTGGCCTGTTCTACTGCGGCGTCTGTCTTGATTTGCTCAGACGGCCCTAGGTAGCTAAATTTTGCCGCCTCTTGTGCGGCCGTAGTCAGCCCTGCCTGCTCTTCCGGAGATCGCCCAGTAGCCAATCCTGCCGCCTGCGCCATGCGCTGCTGAGGCGGAAGTTCGGCGTGAATGTGGTCGCCTTCGTCAATTGCCTCATACCCAGCCGAGCGGAGGCGCTGCAAGAATGCCGGCCGATGTTCTTGGGGCACAACGAAGTCCGCAGCCGTACCACGAATGTGTTGGCTATTTGGGACTCCGCCAACTTGCGCATTGCGCTCCGGAGTCCGGTTCGTGCTGCTAATGACAACGCCGGGGAACTCTTGCGCGATGGCCGAGTAATCCTGCTGCGGGTTCGCACCCATAGCCGGCATCGGAGATGCGATGCTCGGAGAGGATTGGCCGCCTCCGAGCGGGATGAATTGACCAGTCCCTTCGTCGTAAATCTCTCGCATACCGGTGCGCGGGTTGTTGCGGCCAAGGCGCTTACGTCCGTCCGCACCCTCAAACTCAAAGAACCCATAGCCGCCAGAAGCGGCGCGTCCCTCTTGCCCCAGGGCAATCTTAGCGGCTTGCTGGTATTCAGGCGACCCAGGAATAAGGCCTGCGGCATTGGCGGTCATCTGGAACTGCTGGAATCCAGCCGGAGCTCCGGCCATATTACCCATTTGCGCCATCTTCACTTGCTGGGCGATGCGCTCGAAGTTCGGACGCATGGATTCATCCCACTGAGGTGGGACGGGCTTTCCGGTCATCTCGGACAGCCAAGGGGAGACAGTAGCGTGCGCCTGTTGGATGGCTTGCGGGTTTCCGGTCTTTAGCGCCTGCTCCATGATGCCGACGACGTTGGAAAGGCGACGGAATTGACGGTCGGACGAGTCTTGTAGCGTGTTGGCTGCTTCCGGATTAATGGTAGCAACTTGCTGATAAGCGGCCTGGTCTCCCTGCAATACCTTAGGTGCCAGATTGCGAATCTGGTTGCGCTCATCCTCGATTCGACGCGCTTCTTTAATCTGCGTGCCGAAGCCGTATCCACGTTGGAAGTTGCCGACGACATCGGCCGGGGTGACAGCCATCTTAGCCGCTCCAATTCATGAAGTTGCCGACATTATTGCCGAAGTTATACATAGAGCCTTGGCCGCCGCCGTAGTTCCATGTAGGAGCTTGGGCGGATTGCTGTTTCTGGCCTTGGTACTGGCCGAACAGGCCACTAAGCTGTCCGACGACATTGCCCCAGATATTGCCTTGGTTCTCAACCGCAGACTGATTGATGTTGCCAATGTTGCTCATGCCTTGGCCGTACATCTGACTGAAGTTCTGCCCCAGGTTGCCCATGGCCTGAGACTGGGTTTGCCCGACCTGTGCCAAGCCAGCCTGTCGATTCCACCAGTCGCCGTACTGCTGAGAGGCGAGCCCTTGGCCCAGGCGAAGCAGGTCCGCAGACTGGCCGCCTCCGAAGAGGTTACCTACCTGCCCGCGATTGACCGTCTTGATGCCTTGGTCGAGCGTGAACTGATAGTCGGGTGAGTTGTAGAAATTGGACATGTCGCCGGTAGAGGCGAGGTTGAGGCGGTCGAGTGCGCCCTTACCTGCATCCAGCCACGGCTGCATGTTCTGCTGTTGTTGGTCAAATTGAGCCTGCTGCTGGTCAAGCTTGGCTTGCTCCGCAGAACGAGCTTTATTAGCGCCTTTTTTGGCGCTGTTGCTGCTCATGGCTCCGCCGATTACTGTGGCAGCGGCGACTGCAACGTACCCCCAGGACAGTGGAATACCCTCCCGACCTCAGTGATGAGGCCAATATTTACCTAGTTTGATGTTGGAAATGACACTTTGCGTCACGCCAAACTGCTTTGCGATAGCTAATTGTGTCATGACGCCGCTTTCAAGGATCTTCCGGATTTCCGGAATTTTCTCCTTTGTTAGCTTCTTACCAGCTCGTCCTTTCTTCGCCTTATCCAAGATGTTGTCCGCATTCGTGCCAAGCGACAGGTGGCGCGGTTCGCAACACCTGCGGTTGTCGCAGCTGTGCATGACGCTAGCGCCTTCCGGGATTTCCCCAAAGTGCTTCTGCCAAACAATCCGCATGGTCACTTGATAGCGGCCGTCGCACCGGATGAAGCCGTATCCCTTGGTCTGCACGTGGCCGAGCCAAACGAGACAGCCGCGCTCATCTCGCAGACTGTTCTCCTGAATCAGCTCCCAGCACTCGTCAGGCCCGTTCATGCGTAATCCTTGCTTTCGGTTCCGGCACAATCAGCTCATCTTCGAGCTTTTCCAAATCCGTCTCGTCCGACGCATGGCACGTCGCAAACACGCAATCCTCCATGGTGAAGAGGACTCGCTTTGCGCCCGGGACCGAAATCCAAAGCCTCGGGGCTTCCATGATTTCCGGCTCAGTGCCCGCGCCTACGTCCCACATCTTGCACTTACCCTTGAGCATGAACGTCGGGTGCGCATGGCGGTGGGTCTTGCCGATGACGAACGTCTCGGCCGGGATGTGACACTCGCGAGTGTAGATGCCAGGAGAGAAGTGGTTGATGGTATCGAACACCGATTCAACCTGAGGTAGGAGCTTTAACTGCTCCTGTAAATCGCGTACTGCCTCAATCCCTCGCTGCACTGGAAGCATGGCCTCCATCGCAATCATGGACTGCTCGTATCGCTCTGCGCATTCCCGGTCTTTGAGCATCAGCCGACAGTCCCCCGCATCACGGTTGTCGCGCCTAAAATATCACGTTTCCGAGGGCTAGATACCTGAAACTTATAGACTCTTTGGTAGGCTGAGCCGAGGCGCGTCCAGACGATATGCACCCCGTATTGCCCAACCTCTCCGATGGGCATCGCCTCCCAGTCGGACCAGTTTCTACCCCCGTCGTCTGAGTACGAAAGTCGGACATATTGGTCGGACATTAGCCGTACTCCTGAGCGAACCAAAATAGCGCCGAAGCGGCAGTAACGGGTGATTGCGTCCAGCTACCGTCTGTCCCATCAGGGCTCGTCCATACCTGTCCAACGCCTACGCCAACCGGGTTGATGATGGCGAGGAAATTAGCCCCCGACCATTTAAATTGACGGACCGGGAGCGAGAATACCTGCGAGGTGAGCGTGATTGCCCCTCCGTTAACTCGGCGCAGCACTTGGTTTGTGCTTGAGGCGAAAATCTCTACCGATTCGCCATCGAATGCATGCGCTACGCCCGGACCAGCCCCGACACCACCAGGGATAGCGGGCGTCGTGATTCCAGTGCTTGCGCTCCAGTCCTTTACAGCGAAATTGCCGCCCGACATTCCGCACATGACGTATTTGGTTGCGTTGTGCCCAAGCCAGCCGCCAGAGGACAACAGAAGCCCGTGCGCCACTTGGTCAACGAATCCATCTGCGCCTGCATCAGCAGTGATGGCAAATTGCGTCGCCGTCATCCCCGCGCCCGTCTGCCCCCCAGGAAGCACGGTATCCAAGAATGCAATAGGCGTTCCGGCTGTGGTTGTATACGTAGCGCCATCTGTGCTTCGGTGGATTCTGTTGGTAGCAGCTCTTCCTGGGATAATCAGATTGGTGCCCAGCCAGATAGCATCACGGCCACCGGAAATGACATCAGCAACCGTGGCTGTCCACGCGCCCGCGCCGCCCGTGTCGTTGTAAGCCGCAGGCGTAACTGACTGTAGGTTGTGCATGGCATAGCGCCCACCCGGAATGCCGATACCGAACCGGCGAATATTGCCGCCAGTAGAGACTGCTGCGCCGTTCCAGATAGTGTCTCCCACGCCTTGGATGACCACATCGTTTACGCCTGACTGGCCGACTAGAATCATCGGCAGACTGACGGAAATGCTATCAGGCAAATCGTCGAAGAGGCCCGTATCATCAGTCACCCTAACAACGAACGAATACATGCCAACATCAGTTGGGGTGCCGGAAATGACGCCTGCCGTCGATAACAACAGCCCGGGAGGCAGTGAGCCTGAAATTAGGGTCACGCGGTATGGAGGCGTCCCGGAGCCGAGCGTGTAGGCGTAGTTGTAGGGCGTGTTGCGGAAGGTCGAAGGCGCATCGCCGGTAATGGTCGGCGGCTCGGGTTGGCCCGGGAAATCGACAGGCACGGTCAATTCTTGCCCCGTATCCATAATCAGGTCGAGCCGATTGACCAGCATCAGGTTCTGGTTATCGGCCAGCGTTTGCGTGACCCGAGTCGAGATGATTTCGTCCGAGCCTTCCAGAATGTAATTCCAGTCCAGCTTCCAGAGCCGCGACGACTGGAAGTCGCCCGCTACCCATTCGTTATTGATGTAGGTCAGGGTTGATGGACGCCACCGGTCAAATCCGTAGGACTCACGGCGGTGCCAGCGGCCTGCGGCGATATCGAAGCCCCAGGTATGCCCGTCCGGGAAGGTCCAATAAACACAGACATGTCCGGCATCAGTCCAGGCTTCCGCAAAGCAGGATTTCCAGTTGAGACCACGAATGGCTTGTTCAATGGGACGCGTGGAGATGCGGCGGGGCGAGTAGCCTTCCAGCCGATAGAAGATTCCATCATCCCCCAGCCAGTAAATCGTCTGGTCTACTACAGCAGACGCGAACGTGCCGGCACAGCCGCGCTTCTGGGCGATTCGCTTGGTCCGAAATGGCTGCTCTGTTGCGCCGGTATTCTCGAAGAACTCCAATGAGCCCTCAGAGAATAGTACGAGCTGATTCTGTGTCGTCTCCAAAGTCACCAGCCGGTCAGGCAGGAACTCTGAGGTGAACCGGTCCAGCGTGTTGTAGCTTAGCGCGTCGCCAACTTCGGAGTTGAAAGCGAACTTTCGGGCCGGGTCGATGCCGACGATATAGCCGTCCATGAAGACGACTTTGATGGCGCCAGGGAAGCCCTCATCTGTGATGCGCTCAAACACTAGGCTGCTGTTGTTGTAGCAGTATCCGGAATTGCCATTGACCGTAACGAGCTGGTTCCCGTTCTGGCGCTGGTTGTGCGCCATGGAGCAGCGGGAGAAGCCAGGAACCGTGCCGAGCGGAATCGCGATACCGGCATTGGTAATTTGGTAGAGCGTTTGCCCCATCACCGCGAACAGGGAGCCTTCGCAGTTCCACGTGCGACGCACCGCAGAGCCTTCGACCTGTACATACGGGCGAAGACCGGGCGGGGTCTTGAGCATCTTGGCGGTGCGGGTGCCTTCCTGTTCGGCGAACACGGGCAGATAGTTCACCGTGTCCTGTGACGAATAGGGGCGGTCTTCGTCCGCGTAGGCTCCATCAACGATTTCGAGCGGGGCTTTTCTCATCCCACGTACCAGGTGCTGCCGTTGATAGTCCTATTGCTCCAACCATCAGGAGCCGGACAATCCAGAATCGGCTGAATCGGCGTGGCCACCATCTGGTCCCGCAGCAGGTCATTCATCAGAGAATAGGCCGTGCTTGCGACCATCTGCATTGGCTCGACGCCGTAGCGCGGGCATAGCGCCATCGCCAGCTGATACTGAATCGGCATCTCTGCTTCATCAGGGATGGGCATGGTGTCGGATGGATTTTCGACAGGCTGCCAGCCCAGCGCGAGACCGTTCGCCTCGTTGCGGCGCATCATCTGGTTCAGCACCGCAATGCCTGTCTGCATGTCCGCAGCAACGACTGGCTGGCGAGGGTTGATGACCTGAATCAGTTCCAGGGAGCCTTTTACGAAGGTCTCTACGGTAGCCATCAGCCCTCCTTAATTGCGCGGTAAGTGAACCGCCCTACGTGCCCCAACTCACACGGCAACATCCAGATGCGACCGCCCTGCTTGCGGTAATCGGAGCAGAACCCGTAGTCCTCGCCCCAGTAATTGCCATCTTCCCGAATCCCGCAATTAAAGAAAGCCTTGAACTCGCCATAGGTCGGAACCTGCATGGTTTCAAAGACCTCCCTGCGAATTTTCAAGAAGCCGGTCGCAATCACTTCCACTTCCCAAACTCCGTCGCGCTCGACATGAGGCGACAAGGGTGTGACTGTGTGCTGCCCGCTTCCATCCTTCCTGACATACGCCCCGCCCACTACCGGCTCGGGGCGCTGAATCAGCCTCACCAATTCCTCCGGCTTGAAACTCATGTCCGCATCCAAAAAGACCAACTGGGAACAGTCGGTCTTCAGGAAATGGTTGACGATTTCGTTTCGCGCCTTAGCAATCAGTGAGCAGTTGGTGACGATTTCGTACTCCACCGAAATCCCCACTTCCCGGCACAACAACACCCCCGCCAGAATGGAGTTCAGAAACTCCGGTTCTATGCCCCCATAGGCGGGGATGCCCAGGTAAACACTCACGAGCTGGTCAGGATGCCCAGGGCAATCAAGCCAGTCCGCAAGCTGTTGGCAAGCGCCAACGTGGTCGCCGAGTCAGTGGCAGCTGCCGCGACCGAGACCGTAGCGCCATTGGCGTTCAGGAACTCGACCGGAGGCGTCAGCACCGTGCCAGCGCCAATCGGGCCGGTATAGAACTCGGTATTTGAGCGGTCTGAAACATTTGGGTTGAAGATAGCCATCTATGACTCCTTACGACGATGCGATGATGCCGGC
The DNA here is from genome assembly GCA_964525935.1 of uncultured Opitutaceae bacterium. Classification (GTDB taxonomy): domain Bacteria; phylum Verrucomicrobiota; class Verrucomicrobiia; order Opitutales; family Opitutaceae; genus UBA2377. The sequence goes on from CAZGJZ010000016.1 coordinate 27,820, forward strand.
AGCACGAAGCTGAGCCAGCAAGAGGTTAAGTTGCGTGCCTGCTGAGGTTCCGTCCGCAGCCACCGTGCAATTAGCCACAGTGGCGCCCCGAAGGACACCACCGCGAACCGATGCAGTGGGAGCTGGCAGCGAACCGTTAGCCAGGTCGGCGACTTCCTGTGCCGAGACAGTGGATTTGAACCCACCGTTCTGCGACACATACAGAAGCTCTCTACCGGTAGCGGCCATGATTCCTCCTTATGCCGGCGTCAAGTCAGCAGGGTCGTTGGCTACGATGGACGCCCATTCCGGGCGCAACGCACCAAAGCCCCACATGATGTCGAAGCGGGTCAGGTTCATGTCGTTGATGGCATCCGAAGCTTCCACCACGCGCATGGAGACGCCCTCGAACTGGCGGCGGCTATTCTTCCAGCCGGTCAGCTCAGGCAGGTCCACGGTCACGAAGGAGAAGGCTTCCGGACGGTAAGCCATCGACACACCGTAGGAACCAGAGGCATCACCGAAGATGGTGACAGCGCCGCCTGCAGTCGGGTAACCAGTGACGTTCTGCTCCGAGCCGGACACCGTGAGGGCCGGGTAGATTTGCAGATTGCCAGCACCGCCCGGATAGTCCTCTGTCACCGTGAACTGACGCAGGTAGCCCAGGGTCATCTTGGTTTGCGGGTGGACGGCGGTGGCGCCAGCAAAGGTCACCTTCGTGCCCTTGGTGATGATGCCGGTGCCGGTGTTGACCGCGATGGCCGAACCGCTCTGGGTTGCGCCGTTGACCTGATAGCCCGTGCCCGCGCCGTTGGTGTGGACCGGCATGACCGTGGAGCTATTCCACTCAAAGCCCGAAGCAGTGCCCATGACGCCCTGCTCGTACTGCACTTCAATCTGACGCTGAGCGTTAAACAGGCCAGCCAGAGCCGGCACGATGCTGGTCTGGGCAGAAGAGTTAATCAGCATCTTCTTGGTCGAAGGGCCGCCGCCGTTGTCTTCGATGTACTTCTTGGCGATGTTGGCATAGGCCAGCTTCGTCCAAGGGTCATTCCAGACGCCGGTATAGTTCGGGATGGACTGGTAGGCCAGGGTTTGTACCGCAGCCTCCACCGAGACGGCCAAGTCAGCAATCTGCTGGCTCAGGTAACGACGGTCGAACTCCTCAATATCCAGGGCAAGTTCGGCGCTGGTGTACTGAATCGAGAAGTTCACTTGGTCCTGGATGGTCACCGGGCGAACGATGGTCTTCATCGGGGCCGGAGCCGCGACACGGCCATGGTTGATGACGGCATGCTGGGGAATCGGCACACGCAAGGTATCGCCGATAGCCGGAGCGCCCGTGGTGAAGGACGAATCGTAGGTGCGCGGGATGGTGCGGATGAACGACAGATTCTCACTGAACCGCATCAATGCGCGGTCAGCAATCATGTCGGTGGTCAGAAGTTGGTTAGCCATTTCAGAGGGTCCTTGAAGGGATTAGCGTTTCCTCCAAGCGGCGATGCGTTCCTCGGTACTCATCTCGGGGGCACGAATGTCCACGGAAGGCTTACCGGCTCCGCTTACCGTCTTGGGGGGCGGCGGTGCATTGGTGACCTTCTTGGGGAGATTGGTCACCTTCTTCTCTTCGGGCTTGTCCTCGAAACGCTCTGCAATCTTTGCCACTGCCAGCGCCATTTTCAGCGGCGGAAGCTTGGCAATCTCTGCGGCCTCGTCGTGGTTCATTGCTAGATGGTGAGCGATATCAAGGAATGCATCTTCGCCTTGAATCATCTCGGCCAGCTTGGCGTAGCTCTTGTCCAGGTTTAGGGGGGACTGTTCGATTTCTTCCCAAGCCCCATCACCGACACGCTTCTCGAACTCATCAACTTTGGCTTTGAACGTCTTCTCGGACTGGGCGCGTTCCTCGTCCTGTTTGGCCTTGGTCGCCTTCTCGTCACGAGCCTTTAGCTTTTCCTCGACCTTGTAGTCGAAATAAGCATCTTGGTCGTAATCAAAGTCCGCTAGGGTCTTGCCGCTAGTCTTGGCCTCCTGCTCCTGTTTGGGCGGGGCGGCTTCGGTTTGCAGTTCCTTGCGGATGCGAGCCTCGGTTTCCAGGGCGGTCACTTGCTTAGCCCTTTCCAGCCTTTCCTTCATCCATCGCGGAAGCTTCTGCTTCTTGCGGGACGAATCCGCCGCTGAGGCGTCACTACCCCCTTCAGGGGCTTCTTGCGCGGGCTTTTCGGTCACTTCCGGCTGGGCCGGTTCAGTGACTGCTTGTACCCGAGTGTCCGTTGATTTCAACTGCGGGGCAGTTTCCGTAGTGGACGCTACGTTGGTTTCGTCGGTCATTTTGCACCTGTGGTTAGGTAAGTCAAGGGCTTACTGGAAGCCTCCCTGATACGGCCCATTGAATCCGGGAGGTAGTTCAAATCCGCCAAGCGCCTGACCAGCCTGAGCGCTAGCCTGCATGGCCTGAGCGCCCGTCTTGACCGTCTCGGCTTGGGTCTTTTCGATGTTGGCAGGGGTTTCGACCATAATTTGCTGGGTCTCGACTTCGGTCTTTCTGGTCTCCGCCACGGCCTTTCCGGTTTGAGCCTTTTTGAGCTCGGCCTCAGCCACGTCCTTGGGGTTGGGTTGGGGTTGAGGCGGCGGCTGCTCGCCTTCGCCCGGCTCCAGCAGGCCCTGCATGACCAGCACTTTCCGGAAGGCCTTGACCAGCTCGTCAGTACCCGGCACGTCGATGGACTTGAACAGCATGTATTGGCCCAGCAATCCACCGGGACCGGGAACGGCGGACAGCGCTTGCGCGGCCTCGGCCAGCTCCATGCGAGCAGTGTCGAAGCTTTTGCCTACCGTCACGGTCACGTCATACTTGCCGCGCGACAGGTCGTTTTCGATGTAGGTTTCGCCGGTCTGCTGGTCCATCATGGGCTTGTTGATGCGGACGTACTTCTCCGCATTGTCCTCGCCCAAGATGCGGATGGACCGCTCGGCATCGTAGTAGGCCGGAATGGCGTCCACCAGAATGTCGCCTAGGCGCTTCAGGGCCTTAATCTGATTGTCGATGTAGACGAAGTTGGCAATCTCGCCCTCGTTCTGGCGAGCCAGGATGGCGCGTCCTGACTGCTCGTTAGACCTCGCCCCGATAGAGGCGTCGTAAACGCCCAGGTTGGCCTTCATCTCGTCCGTGGCAATGGCGCTGATGTTGGCTAGCGCAGCCGGGAACTGAGCCATGGGCTCGCGAGACGGTGAGCCGCTAGGTGCTGCCGGGTCTACGTTGTAGAGCAGCACTGGCGGGTCATCAAAGCCCATGCGCTCGTAGTAACTCTCCAGCCCCTTCACCATGGCCGGCGTGGCCTTCATCGGGCTGTTGGGGAGCTTGGCGACTACCTCAACCAGAGTAGACAGTTCGAAGTTGTGGATGGTCTGCGCATCCCGACCGAATCGAGTCATGCCCGAGTAAATCTGCTCGCCGTTGATGGAAATCAGGTCGCCCCACTGCGGGACGATGGGAATCATGGTGCCGCCCCACTTCGTCACCTTTTCCAGCGGCTCCTTGCCAGAGACCAGTACCGAGTAGACGCAGTTAACCTCGACCTCGCGCTCGGTCTTTATGGTCAGCGGCTCGTAGGCCGGCATCCCAGTTTCAGGGTCAACGGGAGGATTAGCCCATTCATCCTTGATGGGGTCAAAGTCTTCTTTCTTGACCACTGAGCCATCGGACAGCAGATAGATAATCTGCGTTTCCTTCTCGACGTACCAATACTCGGCAATCCGAACGGAGTCCTTGAAGAACCATTCCCGGTCAAATTCATCCATCGACGCAGGCGCGTCGAAGTTCACAATCTGCTTGTCGGGCCAGCGAGCCTTGAACTCTTCTCGGGGAATCAGCTCCGTCACGAAGACAAAGCGAGCGTCTGAGCGGTCGAACTCGCGGGCCGCAGGGTCAAACCAGACCGTCATCGGGTCCATGACGTTCTTAATGACTAGGCACTGGTCAAAAGATTCGTCGGACTCGTACTTGGCCACAACTCTAAGGACACCATACCCGCCGCCACATGCCCACTGAAAAGCGGTGTCGTAGGCGTTCTCGGCGCTGGACTGAACCTCGATGTTCTTGATGAGACCGTTGTAGATTTCGGCCGTGTCAACGTCGTTATCCTCAACGGCACGGACCTTGATTTGGGGCTTGTTCTTTAGCTGCTGGCCCGTGATGCGGCGCACCAATTGGCGAACCCGGTTGAACTCGTAGCACGGCTTGTTCCGGCGCTTGCCGGCTAGGTGCTTGTCCCACTGGTGGCCCGCTACAAAGGTGAACTTCATGTCCTCGACGACGCGACGTCGCTGCTCGGTATCGAAGGTGAAGGCGTCCTGGCTGCGCTGAAGCATCAGCCGCATGAACTCGTCACGCTCCGGCGCTTTCGTCTCCTTGGCGTCGGGATAGTAGGTCTCGGACTTCTTCTTGCGTGCCATCGCTTAGCCTTCCAGCACAGAGGCGCGGCCAAGGCCGTCGCGGGAGAATTGGGTGGTGAAGTGCAGTATAGGCCCTTCCTGAACGGGCGCGACAGGCTCGGCAAAGGTCAGCGCGACCGCGTCCCAGCCGTCAGGGCTCGGTACCTTACGCTTGCGCATGTCTTCCTTCTTCTCCAACTGAAGACGGGCATTGCTGTCGTACTTATAGCCAGGCCCACAGGCATCAGCTTGCAAAGCGTCGTCGTCCGGGATTGACACACCAGCCACGTCAGCCAGCCACTCGTTAGACGCCATCCACATCTCAGCGCGTCTATTTAATGGACCAGGAATCTCGTTCCCTTCGTCGTCGAACGTAGGAGGCTCCATCGGAGAGGAGGCGAAGTTGACCGCCCTGACGACCGCCTCATAGCCCAGTTCTTTCAGTCGGTCATAGACGCCAGCCCCTAGACCGCCCACGTCAATGAACATGCGTGCGGGCTTGTCGGCATCCAGCACTTGCTTGGCCCATCCAGCGACCTCCATTGTATCCAGCTTGGAGCGGCGCTTAACCTTGATTACCCTGCGGCCTCGCCGGTACGCCATAGCCGTGGAGTCGTCACCGAATCGGGCTGGGTCCAGTCCAATGATGAGCGGGCCTGACTCAGGGGCTTCCGTCTTCCTCGCCCTGGCAATCAAATGCGGCTTGATATAGCTATCGTGGCCGGACATCTGGAAGGCCTCGGCAGCGGTTGCCGGGTACTCCTGCTTGAATAGATTTGGGTCTTTCAGCTCGGCAATCTTGTTTCGACGCCAAGCCATTTGCTCGTCGTCCAGCTCATAAAGTGACTTGTACTCTCGCTCCTCCTCGGTTAGCTGGAATCCCTCGGGGACGAGCTTTCGGTATTCGTCTTGCCAGAACCACGGCACGAAGATGGCGATGTAGTCGCCAATACCCCGCTCCGCATCCCGCCACTTCTGGTGGTACAGGTTGCCGATGCCGTTGGCGGTTGATTCTAAGATGACCTCGGTCCCGTCTTCTTCCGGGACGGCCTGTAGGACGCCCGCCGCATGGGTGTCTGCATTCGGCCAAAAAGCCACTTCAGATCCATGAAAAAGCTGGATGGTGCTAGACCGTCCAACACCTTTCGTACCTGCTGTTCCGACTTTGTATCCAGAGTCCAGCTTGTCGAAGAAGAGTTCTTTAGCATTCGCAGCTCCGGTGGATGGTTTTACCGCTGCCGGACAATGCTCATGGTAGCGGTTGACCATCTCAAACAGGTTCTGAGTGGCTTGGTCTTCGTGGGTAAGGATGAAGCAGCGGATACCTGTGGCCCACGTCGTGGCGTGATAGTACCGGGCACCAACATAGGTTGAGCAGCCTTGTTGCCGTCCTTTGAGGATAAGCGCACGAACCCGCCCCGTCTTGGCCTTCTGCTCTTCCAGCTTTTGATGGATGTAGTGCTGAGCGCGGTTAAAGTCAAACGGCTGGACTGCGCCTGACTTAGTGCGGATGAAAAGACAGTTGCGCGCATAGAAGTCCAACTCGGACTTCAGGCGCAAGCGAGGGTCAGCGCAGGCGGCTAAGCCACTGCTCATGCGATTCCTCAGTGACTGAGTGATGGCTTTCGGTCCTGGCTAGCTTGGGGATGTGGTACTCGATGGCCTTCAGATACAAATCAGCCGCTCCCTTTGGGTCTTCCTCTGCGGTCCTCTGAATCCATCCCTTAAAATCCTCAGCCATATCCTCGGCAATCATTGCGATGGCCTCACGGACGCGCGCAGTGGCCTTATTGGGCGTGCCTTTGCCTCGACCAGGGCCAGGAGCGCCCTTACCGATTCCTAGCGATTGTTTATCGGCAGAAGACTCGTTCATTTACAGTTTCACGCTATTATGTTCCACGCTCAATGAATAACGCTCTGACTGGCCTGCGCCTGCAACACGTACTCTCGGACGTAAGCGCCAATCAGAGCATCAGTTAGGGTCGTTGTGCCTTCCATACCGAAGGGGATGTAAAGCACATGGGAGCCGTCCATGTCGTTCTGGACGAGCTTGGCTTCTAGGTAAGCCACTAGGTCCATCATGCGTTCACCGTCAGGCTGTATGGACCATTCGCCAGATTGTAGGTGGCGCTCGGGTACAGGGGCGAATCCTGAACTGTGAAATACCATTCGTAGTTCTCAGTGGACCCGTCATCCATCGTCGCCGTGGCCTTGATGGCTCCCCAGCCAGCGAAGTTGAACTCCACCTTCAGGCTCGTGGACTTCTGGTCGGCGGCGATTTGGGCGTCGGAGATGAAGTTGGCCCAGGGAGAGGTGCACTCCCATTTGACTGACTCAATCAGAGCATCCTTCGGGATGGCTCCATTGAAGTCGGCAATCAGGGTCCGCTTCTGGAAGCGCCTGACGCGCGTAGGCTGAGTCTGCCTAGCTGAATAGGCGGATACGTAGCCTTTGAATAGACGGGAGACCGGACCAGCCATGAGAGCTCCTAGTGCTTCTTCTTTTTGGCGTCGCGCTGAACTGAATAGGCGATGGCGGCCGCTTGCTTAGGCGGCTTGCCTGCCTGGATTTCCCGCTTGATGTTTTCTTGCAGGGTTTTCTGGCTAGAGCCTTTCTTCAGTGGCATCACACCTTCTCCCTAACCGTCGTCTTGGGGTGGCGGGCGGCGTAGGCCTTGGTGACGAATTGGCCGATGCGGGCTGAGCGATAGCGAAATTGCTTCTTCACAGGCGAGGCTCCTCTAGCTTTCGTGCGCCGCAGCAAAGCAGGTAATGGGCAACCGTCCCGTCTGCGCCGCCAAACCCGAATACGTCTAACCGGTCGCCGCTGGTCACCACGGTCGCTTCCATGACCTTCCCGTATTCGCCCGCTTCCACGTCGTCAGCCAGCTTCCTGAGCATGGCGGGAATGTCTTGGAGCTTGACGGGGATGGCGTGGATGGTGGCGGTCACGGAATCGGCCTGCCTACTGAGATAGGAGTTACGACCTGAACGTCCTCATCGATGAACCAAAGCGCCTGCTCCATCAGCCAGTCAATGGCGAAGCACCAAATCCACAGAAAAGGTAGCTTCGGGCTGCCTGTTATTTCGTTCTCCCCGCTCACCTTTACGTAAGCCGGAAGGCCGAACATGCGCCCGTGATGGGTCATGCCGTATTCCTTAGCTAGTTTTTCGGTCAGGTATAGGATCATTTAGCAGCTCTCAGGGCGTTGTAGCTGGCGATGCACTGGTTCCGTTCGTCGGCGATTTGGTCACGTTCGTCGGCGAACCGAACTCTATTTCCTTTCGATAAATTCTGCTTCGCTGGGATTATACGCAGGTTCCATGGCACATGAAGACCAGACAGAATGCGCCCTCTCAGGGGCATTATGTGGTCTACATGAACGTCGTGCCCGGCTTCGCGCATCTCAGCGCACCTTAGGTATATTTCCTGAATAGCGTTTCGGTCAACCCATGGCGGGGTGGCCTGCCGCACAGCTTTCCGTCTCATTGCATTTCTGAATAGAACGAGGCCTTTGTTCCGTTCGTTCCATCGCTTTGATGCGGCTCGGTGCTTCTCTTTGCACCTTTCCCTGATTGCCGCGACCTTTTCCGGATTTGCCGCTTGCCATTTGCGGACCTGCTCCGCCTTCTTGGCTGGGTCTTTCTTCTGAATTGCTGAGGACCGCTCGGATCTAACCCGCTTACACCCTGCACATAGGCAATTTGTCGTCTTTACGGACCGTGGCGCGCAGTGTCCAAACGGGCATGGAATGCGAGACACATACGTGTCCAGTCCCAAGGCTTCGGCTTTAGCTCTAGCCCCCATTAGCTAGTGACCTCGCGTAGCCTTGGCACTCATGGAGCTGAATCACGGCTTTGTCGGCTTCTCCGGCAAGACGCAGCAAAAATTCGACATCTTCTCGCTGAAGTCCGCCTTGACCTCCCTCAGAATCGATGGGGATGGCGGCGGAATTTGTGGGCAGTCCCGGACAAGTGAATCGCGGGCGCACCCGGATAGCACCAGTACGGACATCAGCAATAAGGCGCTCGGTTTCCTGTTCACGTTCTCTCCGATGGACTTCTGCATCCCAAGCCAGTTGGTAGTGGGCGGCACGCCAGGAGTCCTCTACCGCTTGTCGGACAGCCGCAGCCTTTTCACGTGCCGTTTTCGCTTTGGCCACTTCCTTATCACGTCCGTCAGTGCAGCCTTTGGCGTACCCGGCGAAGAAAAGGACGGCCGCAAGCCCGCAGAGAGCAAGCGGCCGGACAAGGAACCGATATCCCGCCTTGGCCGCTTCGACCTCAGGCAGGCTCATTTCTGTAGGTTGGCTTGCTTGAAGCTGGTGGCGATTGGGGTCAGGAGCGCAGCCGCGACTCCGGCACCGAGCAGCCACTGGCCAGCCTCTGCAGGGAACGCTGCACGCCACTCAGCAGGGCCGATGACGAATGCGGCGCCAGCTGCCGTACTGCCGGCCGCGATGGCTGCCAGGAGCGTACTGAAGCGCTTGTGGACGCCTTCCCAGTCGAAGCGGCTCATGACTTTCCGTCCAGGATGTCAGCGGCGACACGGAGCTGGTCAGCCAGCGAGCCAACACTCGGTACATCGATGGTCACCGGGGTCGGCGCAAGGCCTGGGCTGCCGGCAAAACCGTCCTCTGCTTGGACTTTTCGCCCACCCGGGGGCGGCGGCGGAGGCGTGATCACAATGATGCTCATTCGGGCTTCTTCTCCGGTTTCAGGTGCGGAGCCATCATGTAGATGGCGTTGAGGTAATTGTTAAGCTCGTCAATCTTGCGGTCATGGTTTACCACCATGATGGCCAGCCCCAGGTTTATGCCAAGCATCAGCGCGCATGCAGCCAATGCGAAGGCGAGGCCTATTCCGCCTGCGTTCACCTCAATCTTAGCGGTGTTCCTGTTGTTCGCAAGCCCCGCCATGTCGTCTACCTTGTCCAGGGTCCGATTGACCCTTTTCACCACATCTTCTACGGCCTCCGGTTGCCCGGTCGCGTCCCTTGCCGTCATGGTCAAGCTCCCCTGTCAGTTGCCTTGCTTGCCCTTTAGGTATGCCAAATCTTCAAGCAGCTTCCGAAGCTCGGAATGCACTGCACTGAAATTGCTATTCATCTCGCGATGGAACTCGCCCAATTGCTCGCGGGTCACGAAGGTGGCCACTTTGGCATTCAGGCTCCAAACCCACTTTCCCAGCCCCATTATCAGGGACAAGAGCAGGGCATTGAACAGGGTGTTTGGGTCGATATTCACGCCTCACCCCACATCAGGCAGGCGCGCTCGTACAGCGAATCCCAGGTCCCGCGATGCGGCTTGCCGGGGCGCCAATTGCGCAGGTAGTAAGCCCATGCAGCCTCGGCGTCTCCGACAACAGGGAGTGGGTGCGGGTCGGTGTAGAGCAGCAGTCGGGCGAATACTCCTGCGAGCGCCGGAGAGTCCCGTAGCGCCCGCCACACCTCGTCACGCTCCCAACTCACCGCCAGCTCTGCGCAGGCCGCCTTGGCGTACTGCTGGCTGCTGGGATGGGTCATGACGCCTTTGACGCCGCCCCCCTTCTCGAACTGGTAGTAGCCTAGGGCTGGGCCTAGGACTGTGTTCTTTCCGTTGGCTTCCAGTTGGTCGGTATGCTCAAACCTGGATTCCTGTAGTCCGATGGCCGTCATCAGGACGCGGGCGGCGGGGGTGTCGAACCTTGTCGGCAGGAGCCGGAGCCCGGCTGTCACGTATCCGCGAATGGCTGCATCGGATGGCATGGGCTGGACGCCTTGGGAGTTGGCGCAGGGTACCACGTCGGATCAAGAACTGGCGTGCAGTGAGGACTCGAACCTCTTTCGGGCGGCTGGCCTAGCCAAAACCCCGACCCCGGTATCCGGAACAGCTACCTAGCTGCCTTCCTGCACGATGAAATGGGTGCTAGGGGCCGGATTGGTTACCGGCTGCTCGGCTTGCTTCTCGCTTATCCGGAAATGCCATATCACGTCCGACTTCCGCGAGGCCAACACCAGCACGTCTATGGACGCGCCGAGCCTGGGAGTGAGTGCGTGTCTATCCACGCCGCCCTAGCATTGAAACAAGGTGCCCGCAGCTTCCCAGCCAATCAGTTAAGTGAATGACTCTGCGGGCGTGAATCTAGCGGCTGACCCCTAGTTTGCATGGCTAACGGCCCTACCCGTTCTAATTAACTGCTTCCAGTACCATGCGAGGCGACTAAGGGTCATGCGCTAGATTGGCTCGTCTCGTGAGCCACCCGCCAGCCGGGGGTCTAGGCTGGACGGCTAAGGGGAAGTTAGCCTTGTTAGTGTCGGTTATGAGGTTCCGACGCTGGTATCTTGCCACCCTTCGGGCCGTCGCCCTCACTGGTCCCAGTCAGTTGAAGCCGCTACCTTGCCTCATTTTGGCGAGGCCACCGCGACTTCCTAAGAAATCTACTCCTCCTCCGTCACCTTCAGCCCAGGAGCCCAGTTAGGGAGCGGCCCGTCCCACTCTATGCCGCCCTCGTGCATGCTCATGCGGCTCCAGCGGTCGCGGAGTTCGTCGGGGGCGGGGAATGGACCGGGACGCCAGCCTGAGGCTTCCAAGGCCTTCGCGGCGGAATCAATCCCATCCTGCTGCAATTGGCTGAGCATTGTCATTGATTTCACCTCGGGAATGCCATGCAACCCATCATCCAGCCTCCGAACAAACGCCCGCCCGAAGTCTACTAGCGGATGCTCGGGGAGGTCGCCGGCTTCGATATTCATGGGGATTACGTTTTCCTTAGTCATCTTCCGAAACCTCGGGAACATCGTGCCACTCAATTCCTTCCTTCCAAATCGTAACTCCGTCAGTGACGGTAATCGCTTCTGCACACACTTGAAGCCTCCCGTCAGCGTAGCGGATTCCGACTATAGGCCCATGAAGGAATAGTCCGTCAGCCTTCATGCCGCTGCCTCTCAGCCATGTAAGCCCGGATGGCGTTGGCGCGCTGGTCGCGGGTTGCACCCATCCGGTTGCATAGAGCGGAAATGTCGCCCTCACCCCGACGATGCCAGCGAGCCGCTACCGAGTACAGATGCGACTCAAACAGGTCAGCCGGGACTGGCGGAGTGACGACGAAATCTACGTGGACGTTCATTTCAGGAGGCCCATGGCAACTTGAAGTTAGATATCGCCCAAGCAATCGCGCAGATGGCTCCTACGAAAACAGTAATGCCGACTCCGGTCAGTACGCCCTTGCCAATCTGCTCGCCGATGTCTTGCCGGCGGTAACCTTTTACATTATCGGTGCTCATGCGACGCTCCTTGCCTTGGTACGACATTCGGCCACTCCGGTTAAGGTGACCCCCTGATTGTGCTACAAACTCTTTAACGCAGACTCTTCTTGGGACCGGCCAAATACTTCTCTACCGCATGCCGGATAAGTTCTGAGACTGTCAGATGGACGCCGTAGAGCTTCTTGGAATCCTGGCTGACCTGCTTTAGCTTCGCCATGTGCTCCGTGTCCATGAATATGCCGATTCGTTTCATGGGCCTAACGTATGCCTGTTAGCCGACTAATGCAACAAGTTTCGGACGAACGGTCAGGCCCCATCATCTTGCGAGACGACACGCATCACTGGCTGATGCAGCTCCATGTTTCCGTGCTCGTCTAACCAATAATCCGGCTTGCCCGGCTCCATG
>CAZGJZ010000017.1:0-4385 GCA_964525935.1 uncultured Opitutaceae bacterium
GAGTCGATCGCGGTGATCTCGTGATCGGTCTCGCCGGTTGCCGTGGAGATGGCCTCGTCGATCTTCGACCGAACGGGCGTCGATTCCTCGGGCTCGGCCTCGCGCAAGAAGAGGTCGGCGAGCGCCGCTTTTACCGCCGCCTGCACCGCTGCCGTGTTCGGCGAGAGGGCCACCGTCATCGTCACGTGGTGCGCGGTCGGCGCGAAGACGTAGACGCGCTTCGTGTCGCTGTACGAGCGGATGTCTACGGGCGCCTTGCTGTCCACGTGCTCCTGCACCGTGGCCACCTCGCCCGAGTCCGGGATGAGGTCGTCGTCATCGTCGCGGACGAAGGTGAGCGCCACCGTTCCGACGCCCATGCGATGCGGGAACTCCCACGCGCGGGTGACTCCGGGTACCTCGAGCGCCCAGGTCTCGTAGTCGCCAGCCGCCCCTCCTCGCGAAGGAGTCTGGATGCGCAGGAGAAGCCGCGCTCGGTAGTCCTCGATGTCCTCCTCGTCCGCGCCGCCGGAGAGCCCGCCCGACGCCACCACGCCGTCGGAATCGATGCCGGCGATGGGACCGGTCAGCGAGACCTTCGCCCCAGCGTCCGCGTTGCCATCTTCGCCCGCCACGGAAGCGCGCACGGCCACGGAAGCGCTACCGCTCGACACGGTCGCGTCGGCGGTCGAAACGAACAGCGTGCCATCGGCAAGCTGGAGCTCCGTGCCCTCGGGGATGACCGTCGCGTTCGTGCCGGTCATCGTCGCTGTGCCGGTCGCCTTCGCCGCGGCCTTGCGCGCGAGCCCGAACACGCGGCCCCAGAGGAGCAACATGTCCTCGTCGGACGTACTCGGGATGATCTGCTTGGCAATCCACGCGAGGTAGCCGTAGAGCCCGTGCGTGAGCCCCGCCATCGCCTTCGCGAGGACGCGCTCGAAGGCACGGCGCAAGAACGGATCGCCCGACGTGCGCGACTTGAGATCGGACTTCGCCCGATCGATGAGCGCCTGAAGCGTGGGTCGGTCGAAAGCCATCAGGCGCTTGCTCCGGTGATCGCGTTCCAGTAGCCGACGAGCCTCGGCGCGGGGTCAGCGGGCCGCGTGATCTCCGCTGCGATCGCGAGAAACCCGGGCCGAACCTCGGCGATGCCGCGTACCTTCGACGCAATGCCGTCGGCGACCATCCACGCAAGTGCCTCTTCCACAGCTTCGATTGCCACAGGGATTACGGCTTCCGAGAGCGGCCACCGCCGAAGCGTCCAGAGACGCGAGCCGGTCACGTCGCCCGGATACTCGGTCTCGTAGGCGTCGCCCCAGAAGCCGCCCTGAGGAGCACCCTTCGAAACCGGATCCGTTTCGCGCGCGGGCGCGTCGAGGAATAGCGAGAGGTAGGCCGCCGTGGTTAGCTCGTCGCCTTCCTTGAGCGTACCGTTCTCGTAGGCGAGATCGGCGGCGCCTTCGGCGTTGTCCCAGGTGAGAGCGAGCATCTTCGATCCTCAGGACTGGAGCTTCACGGTCGACGAAGCTGTCGACTCGCCAAGCGTGACCGTCTGTGCGGGCGAAGCGGGGGGCGTGGTGCCGCCCATCGGCGCGACGTGGGTATGCGCGTTGAACACCGTGACGAGGTCGTTTAGGCCTTGCTCGAGCGCGTCGAGCCGACTGTCCGCGATGCTCGCGCGGGCCACAGCGTCGTCGGGATCCATCTTCCCGAGGTGCAGCGTGCCGTCCTCGTCGACGAATACTGCCCACGTGCCGTCGAGCCGGTAGAGTCCACCCTCGCCTTCCTTCGCGCCGGTGGGCCGCACGTCGCGCTTCTGGAGCCCGAACGCGACGCGGTTCGATATGTCCGAGCCAACCGATGCCACGTAGCCCTCGGCGTCGACCGGCGGGACGAAGCTCACGCCGTACGGCTGCGCGTGCGGGATGGCGTCGTCGTCCTCATCCTCCAGCGACGTGACCTGCACGAGTTGCACGCCCGTCGAGTCGTCGACGCGATGAAGCACTGCGCTCCGAAGCAGGTTCACCACCCGGTCGGCTAGCTTGCGGAACTCGCTCATATCCAGAGTCTTCCGCGCCCGCGCGCAGGGAAGTCGACCTCGTCGTATGCCTCGGGCCTGGTCAGCTCGAGGCGCGTCTGCGGCGGCTCGTCGACGCCGAACTGGTACGACACCGCGACAACCAGAAGCTCGCCTTGGATACCGAGCCAATCATCCTCGACGAACACCCGGACGTTCGGCCGCCAGAGCCAGCCCTCATCGGTCTTCCATCCGTCGACCGTGTACGTCACGCGCTCGCCGCGGCCCATGCGCTGGTTGCGCTCTAGGATAGCGCGCTTGCCGAGGTCCTTCGTGCCGCCCTGGCCAGTCGAGTGTGTGATGAGCAGCGGCCGGTAGCGGCTGATCTGCGGGTCGGTTGCCTCGCCGCGGATGTGGTGCGCCGATGCGCCGTTCAGATCGTCCGTGGCGCGCGTCTGCCCCCGGAAGACGTACGAGGAGAAGCGGTCGGCCCACGAACTCGTGTGAGCGCCAGCGAGGATGTTGACGCCGCGCTGGAGGATCGTGCTCGTATCAGCGTCGCCCGCCCGCTCGATCACCAGGGCATCGTTGACCGTGTAGAGCAGTCGTCCACGAAGGCGCGCGGCCCGCGTGAGCGCATCGGCCGGCGTTTCGCCCGGGTCGACCTTGAAGCGCGGGAATGGGTCGCCCGGGTCGCCCGTCAAGATGAAGTCGATCTCGAATGGCTCGAGGAGCTTCGCGGCGATGCGGTCGAGCGTGATGTCCGTCCACACGCTCGGCTTGTGGATCGCGGAGCACGCGACGAGGTCGCACGTCACAGAGCTGCCGGACACGGAGAACGTGATCCGGTCGTCCGTGTAGTCGACCTTGGAATCCTCGACGAAGCCGACGATCAGATCCTCGCCGTCGACCTCCACCGTCACGCGGTCGCCCGCGTAGATGGCCCGCGGGTCGTCGCTCTCGGATGCGAGGTCGTCGTAGGACACGGAGAACGTCGCCGGAATGCGGTCGAGCGCAAGCTCCACCGACCCCTGCGTGAACCCCTCGTGCACCTCGCCGTTGACCTTCACGGCTACGGGCACGGACTCAGGCATCGATCAGGACCTCGATCGGCACGCGAGCCGGGACGAACACGGGATTCGCGATGGCGTTCCGCGCGACGATCTCCGCCTCGCGCCTCGCATCGCCGTAGATCTCGTGCGCGATGAGCAGCGCGGGCATGGCGACCTGCGGTGTGTACGTGCCGACGTCGGGCAGCGATCCGGTGGCCTGCGCCAGGTGATCGTCGAGCGCGGCCATCGTGTCGCGGAGCGGGCCCTGGACTTCATCCGGCGCGATGAGCAAGAGGTTGTCGATCTGATCGCGGAGGATCTCCACGATCTCCGTGGCAGCCGTCTTGCTGTCGACTGGGAACACGCCGATGCCCGCGGCCGTCTCTGCGATGGCCGATGCGCGCACAGCAACGTGGATCGCCAGGAGATTGTCGGCTTCGCGTTCGCCAAGTGGCGTGGAGCGCGATGGTTCCGCGTCATCCGCGCCGAACGTCGCGAGGTTCGCCATCGCGTCGACCGTTGCGCGCGTCTGTCGCGAGCGCGTGAAGACGTCGATCACGCGATCTGGTATGCCCGTGAGCCGGTCGAAGCCCGCAAGCACCGTACGCGCAGATCCGACGATGGACGCGCCGATGTCGATGATCGCGTCGACCAGCGTGGCCGGCGAATCGATGATCGTGGCCGCCGCGTCGGCAAGCGCGTCGATCTCCGACGCTACCGTGTTGGCTGCACCGATCGCGCTCGTGACCTCGGACGCCGCCGAGCGCATGAGCACGGTAGCGCTGGCCAGCGCCGTGAGCGCGCTGTCCGTGTGCGAGCTCGGCATGCCGACCACGTCGAAGGTATCCACGAAGTGGGCCCGTACGCCGTCTGTGACCGCCGTGCGGGCGCTTTCGAGTCGTCCCCGGGTGTCTGGTCGCCTCGTGAGCGCGGGCGCCTGAGATTGGCGCGTGAGCGTGAAGGTGACCCGGGCGAAGCCGCCCTCTTGTCGGCTCTCCTGAACGCGGGCCGGGCCCGTGACCACGGCCTCCATTCGGCCGTAGTACGGGTGGACCAGCGTGCCTGGCCCCGCCGCCTCGATCGCGTCGAGAAGTGCATCGCGTGCGTCCTGGTACTCGTCGCCGATGAGGTAGGCGTTGATCGTGATCGAGCGCGGATTGCGCCCGAGGTCGCGCGTGGTGTGCGCGTCGCGACCCGGATAGCGCTGCACGTTGACGCGCCGGCCCACCTCGAGGTCGGCGGAGTCGAGGAAGAACGCCGCGCCGCGAAAGCTCGCTGGGTTCTGCCGTATGCGGTCGCGCCAGGTCATAGGTCAGCCGTCGTTGCCCCGCCGCCGC
>CAZGJZ010000017.1:4485-23245 GCA_964525935.1 uncultured Opitutaceae bacterium
CTGCCGTATGCGGTCGCGCCAGGTCATAGGTCAGCCGTCGTTGCCCCGCCGCCGCCTCGTCCGTTGCGCTCGATGCGCTCAAGCACGCGCCGGGTGTTGCGTTGCTCCTCGACGAGCGTGCGCTCCATGTCGCGCGTCGCCTGGGCTGCACCTTCTGCCGGCGCCGCTTCACCGCGGCTTCCGCCGGAGGTCGGCGGTGTCGATGGGGTCGCATTAGGATCCGTGAGCCCTCGGAAGGACTGGATCCGCTCGCCGCCCGAGCCGTTATTGGTGAGCCAAGAGAGCCCGCTCTCCAGCTTGTCGGAGAGGCCGAACTCGCTGTTGAGCCACGTGCCGATCCCGAAGCCAGCGAGGCCTGCCGCGGCGACAGGGAGGACCGTTCCGGCCGCCCCGGCGCCCGCCGCGCCTGCCCCAGCTGCACCCGCGGCACCTGCGCCAACGGCTGCGGCCTCTGCGCCTGCCGCCGCCGCAGCGGTACCGCCGAGGAGCCTCGGAAGGGCACCAGCGGCGATCGAGCCTATGCCGATACCGCCGATGACCGTGGTCAACCCCTCGACTGCCTGCGTCAGGAGCGGGAACTTGTCTTGCAGATCCGTGAGCGGACCAGCGACGCCCTCGAACGCCTCGAGAAGCTTCTCGCTGTCGCGGAACACCGCGGCCTCGCGCTCGGCGCGCATGCGGAGCGCTTGCCCCGCGGCGTCGCCCATGAGCGCCTCGTTCGTGTTCGCGATGAGCGCGCGGCCACCTTCGACGCTCGCGTCTTGGCGGGCCGAAAGGCTCATGGCGCCCGCTTCGCCGCGTGCCGCCCTCTGCTCTTGCTGGATGAGAATGGCCGCCGCTTGGCGCGCCTGAGCATCAGTGAACACCGACCCGAGTCGCGCGCCCTGGAAATCGGAATCGAGCGACATCTCGCGGAGGATGTCGGCGGTGTTCCGCATGCGCATGACGGCGCGCCCGCGGTCATCGCGGACGACGTTGCCCTCGGCGTCGCGCTCCTCTTCCATCACTCGCACGCCGGCTCGCTCGATTCGCTGCCTGGTCTTCGCGTTGCCAAGCTGGTTGAGGAGGTTCTCTTGAAGCGTGCGCGCCGTCTCCGCGCTTGCGCCGCCGGCCTTGAGGCCCTGCGCAAGCGCCTGAAACTCGCGCACCGCGCCGATGCCTCGGCCCTCTGTGCCCCGTAGCGTGGCGAGTTGCGAGAGCGCCTGCGGGAACGTCTCTGCGAAGTCCCGCATATTGAGCGAGCCGTCCTGTGCGCCCTGGGCGAGGATGGCGAGCGCGTCATTCGTCTCGCTGGTCGAAAGCCCGAGTTGGCGCTGGAACTCGCCGGCGGCGGTCACGACATCCGAGAGCTCGGCGCCCGACGCGAGCGCGACGTGGCCCATGTTCTCGATCGACGACATGAAGGCGCTGACCGCTTCGGGCCCTTGCTCGACGGCGTTTCCGAGGCCAGAGAACAGCTCTTGATTCGCGCTGATCGCCGAGAGGATCTGCTCGGGCCCGAGGCCCGTGCGCGCGCCGATGTCGATCGCCTGATTGAAGACCTGGTCGCGCTGGTTCTGGTCCGTGATGCCGGACGCGAGCGCGGTGCGGATGAATTCGAGTCGTGGATCGATGCTGGCAGAGATCAGCTCTTGCTGGGACCGAATGCCGAGCGTGCCCTGCGCGGACGACGCCACGCCTAGCGCCGCTGCGCCGCCGCCGGCGATCGCTCCGAGGCCCGTGAGACCGCGCCGAACGAACCGCTGGCGACGATCCACGCGCCCCTGCGCCTCCCGCTGCTGAACGCGCCTAAGCTCGCGCTCTGCCCGCTGCGCATCGCGAATTCGCTGCCGCTGCGTGCGCTGTTCCTCGCGCGCCTGAAATCGCCCGAGGTCGCGGAGCGAGCGGACGAGTTGTTGCTGGACGTGACGCTCGAGCTTGATGCGGTCGCGTGCGGCGCGCTCTGCGATACGCTTCGACTCGGCAGCGGCTCGCTGACGATCGCGCTTTGCCTCCGCTTCGGTTTTGGCGACGTCGCGCCGCTTCTGTGCCTCGGTCTTCGCGACGTCGCGCGCTTCCTTCGTCGCCTGCTGCTTGGCCTCACGCTCGCTCTTGGCGCGCTCGCGTCGCTTCTCGGCCTCGGCCTTCGCGGTGGCGCGCGCGGCCTCTCGCTCAGCCTTCGCCTGCGCCTTCGCGGTCTCTCGGGCAGCCTTCTCCGTGTCGGAGACCATGCCCTTGAGCACGCGCTGAACGGCGCTGCGCCCCTTGGCCTGGATGGTGACGTCGAGCTTGCGGTCTGCCATCACCGTCTCCGGGAGATCGCGACGAGGAGCTGCCGCACCTCAGCCGCAAGCGAGCGCATCGCGTCGACCATCGGATCTGAACCGCGCTGCCATAGCTCCGCGAAGTACCGGAGCTGCCACGGCGTCAGGTCGCGAGCCGGGACGCCGTAGAACGCAGAAGCCGCCGCAGCGTGACGGGCTCCAAATGCGCCAAGATCGCCGGCTCGCTTGGCCCTTTTTTTAGGGCGTCGATCAGCTCGTCGACCTGCTCATCGGAGAGCTTCACGCGCGGATCCACCGCGTCATGCCAGTCCGTGTAGTGCTCCCAGAGCTGCATCACGACGAGCGAGTCGAGGTCACGCACCTTCTCGACGCTGGCGAAGAACGGCCGCGGCTTCTCGGGATCCGAGTCCGGGTCGACGAACGCCCGGACGATGACCTGCCGCTCGTGCTCACGCTCGAGCGCATCGGGATCGATGCGGACGAATTCCTCGAGTCCGAACCCGCGCGGCTTGCACCGCTGCTGCAGGTAGAGCGCGGCATCGGCGCGCGCCTCGTCGATCTCGCGATCACTCAGAAGTCGCACACCGATCTGGATTCCTGGCGCGCCGGGGAAGCCCATCTTGCCGATGGCCCGGCGCCCCTGGAGCATCTTGCCGAGGTCAACCTCGGCCGCTGTGCTCATTGCTCGATCACCGGGTTGCACGCGATGGTCACGGGGATCTGCCCATCGCCCACCTCGAGCCGGTTGGTCACCTTGGCGTTGCCGCCCGTGTAGACCTTGCCGGAGTCGAGGAATTCTGCGGTGACCGTGCCGCCGTCGAGCGCGAGGAGCGTCGCGAGCGTGTCGTCGTTCGCGGCGATCGCGGTGAAGTCGAATCCGCCGGCCTGCGGCGTCTCCTTGTACTGAACCGACCCGCCCGAGTCGACGATCGCCTCGAGCTCGGGATTGCCCATCATGACCTTGAGGCCGGGCATCACCTTGATCGTAGTGCCGTCGATCTTCACGATCGCGTTGGTCGAAACCTTCGGGGCTGCCATGTCGTCATCTCCCCCGGATCAGAGCCGGAACGCGATCTGATTCGCGATGATGTGGAGGTCGTTTGTGAGATCCGGCGGGAGCTGCACGTCGACGCGCGTGACGTCGCCGGCGTTGCGCTCGACCACGAGTTGCTCGGCGAAGGTGTCGAGCTTGGCGCCGCCCTCCATGATGCCGAAGGGCACCCACTCGTTCGTCGCGAGGTCGATGATGTCGCCGCGGATCTCGCTCGGCGTGGTGACCGGAACGCCGGGGCGGACGACGGTCCCGTCGTCGGCGATCGAGTGGCGCTGGTACTTCGAGAGCCGCGACCGAAGCGAGCCACGCATCCACGCGAGCTTGAGCATCGTGGTCTCGTCGAGGAACGTGGGATCGTCCACGCTCTGCGCGTTCGTCTGGTAGGTCGTGATCAGACGGTCGATGCGCACGCGCCCGCCGTCGTCGACGACGTACGTGGAGATGCCGTCCCAGAGCAGCAGGTTGCGCTCCGCGATGTCGAAGCGATCCGCCTTCGCCGGCGCCATGATGTCCGGCAGGACGAGGGTGTTGCGCGGGCGCGCGGGATGCGACTCCGCAGCGCTCGCCCCGGCGACCTGCGCCGCCCACTTCCACGGCTCGCTCGAGTGGCCCGCGTAGCCCTCGACGGTCGAGTACTGCGAGTTGCGCGCGTTGCCGTAGGTTGTGAGCGTCGCATGCGCTCCACGGGTCGCGGTGTAGATGTGGCCCGGGTGCTCCGAGAGCGCACCCCATCGATCGGCCATCTCGGCCTCGAGGAGGTCCATGTTCGTATCGTCATCGAACCCGGTCACGACGACGTCGTAGGTCTCGTCGGCGAAGACCGCGATCGCGTCGGCCATGTCGGGATTCGTTGCGCCGCTCGCCATCGCGGTGACCGTGATCGCGCCGACGCCGAGGTCGGACGGCTGCGTGTCGCCTTCGAGGATCGCGATGCCGATGGGGATCTGATTGCCGTACGCGCCCTTGTGGTTCGCCGTGAGGTCGACCTGGCTGGCGGTGGTGCCGTTCACCACGGCCGTGACGGCGATGCGCTTGTCGGCTGTGATGGCGGCCACGATCGCTGCGGCCACGGCGTCCTCGTCGTCGTCCACGTCGACAGCAACGGCTACGCGGCGATCGCCGACGTAGACGTAGAGCGTGCCCGCCTTCGTCGCGACGGCGGTTGCGACGGCGAACTTCCCGGTTGCGGCCGTGCCAGCGGAGGCCTCGTCGAGCGCGATGGCGACGAGCTCCGTGAGCGGGTCGACGCGCCGGTAGTAGCGGCACATCTCCGCGATCTGCGATCCCGTCCCGAAGTACGCATCGGCGACGGTCTCGCCCACGATGCGAGTCGGCACTGCTTCCAGTACGCTGCCGGTGGACTTGCGGAGTCCGATGATCAGTGCCCGCTTGCGCTGAGCGGGCGTCGCCGAGAGCGCGTTGCTCCCGTCGACCTCGACGTAGTTGCCCGGAACGCGCAGCGTATCGGGGACCGTGTTGAATGCGACCATGGATCAGTCCTCCTTCGGCGGCGCGATGGACTTCTTCGGCGCGACCGGAGCCGCGGTCTTCTTCGGCGGCTCGGCCTTCGCGAGGCAGCCGCTACGGAGGCGGCGCCGGTAGTAGTTGACGTCGGGGACCCACTCGCCTTCCGCGGCGACGAATCCCGGTTTGTGCGAGCGCCGGACGAGTTCCGGCGTCCCGTCGGCGCGCTGGCGCCCAGGCTTCACGTAGAGGCGTGCCATTGGTCCCTCAGACAGGCGGCTCGAGCGCGACGTCTACGACCGTTTCGGGGTCGTCGTTGTGCTCGGGCTGCGTGTTGATCTCGTTGTGGATGAGCGCGAGGTCGTCGAGATCGTCGCGATTGAAGAGGTCGTCATTCGACACCTCGAACGCCATCGTTGCGACGAAGCTCGGGTAGAACGTGTCGGTACCCTGGAGGATCGCGTACTGCACGCGCGCGGATCCGGACACGTAGGCGGACACGCCGGCCTTGGACATGTCGCTCTCGTTGTCGCCGAATTGCGGGTAAACGCCCTCGCGAAGGGCCCGCTTGACCGCGCTCCACACGGCGCGCAGAAGCGGCCATCGGTCGTCACGCGCGTCCACGGGCGTGGCGTCGGCGATGTACGCGATCCGGATCGTGACGCGCTCGGCGTCGTCCGAGAGGGTCTCACTTTCGTCGCGCTCCTCGAGCCTCGAGACGGCGAGCACGGGCAGGTTGTTCGCGCCGACCTGGTCCGGCTGCGACACTGGCCATTTTGCCGTCGTCGCCACGGCGTCCTCGCCGAGTGCCGACGCAAGCGTGGTGTTGGCCGCAGCTCCGGCCACGCTGACCATCGCGTCGATGAGCGCGTCGGTTGCGGAGTCGAGGCTCATGTCTACCGGCGCGAGATGGCGAAGGAGTACGTCGAGCCGCGCAGCCCACCGACGAGCGTCGGCGTGAGCCCGTTGACCTCGGCGTCGAATCGCTTGCCGAACTCCTTCGCTTTGAAGGCGAATAGCTCGGCGTCGCTGCCGGACGACGCGGAGAGCATGTGTAGGTGCTCAGCTGCGCCGAAGAGCACGGCCACCCTGAGCTCGGTCTTGTCGGCGAGGTCCGCCTCGCGAATCGGCGGTGTGCGGCGCGCGAGCGCAGCCATGACGCGGTCGAGCGCGTACTGCCGCGCCGGCTCCGCGCTGACCCATGCCTTGGGCATGAGGTGCTGGCCTGACGAGAGCTGGCCCCCGAGGAACTCGTCGAGGTCCGCATCGGTGCAGACGGTGTCAACATCGATGGTCATCGGCCCCTCGTCTTGTCGAGTGCGAGCTCGATCGCGTCGCCAAAGATCTCAGTCACCTCGTCCGCCTTGGCGTCGAGCGCGGGCTCGAGGAATGGCCGCGGTTCGGTGCCCGGATGGTTGACCTTCTTCGCATACCCGAAGCCGTCCTTGCCGCCGGCCATCGGGAAGCGCAGGGCACGCCGGAAGCGCGGGCGGATGACGTGCGGACGAGTCCCATCTTCGACGGGCAGCGCGTGTGGGGCGCCCGCGGCGACGACGCCTTCGAGCGTGTTCGACGCGAAACTTCCCGTGGGCGGAAGCGCCTGGATCGACTGCTTGAGGATCCCGGTCTTATCGGGCACACGGATCTGCGCCTCGGTGACGACCACCTCTTGCGCGAGAGCCATCGCGGCATCCATCTCGCGATCGATGGCGGAAGCGGACCGCTCGATCTCGGCCTCGAACGCCTCAGTGTCGAGGCCGATTTCGAATGGGATCGCCATGGATCAGACGAGAGTGGTCCACTCGACGCCGTCGGCCGTCGCGTTGACCGTGAGCACCTGGCCCGCGGTGCCGATGGCGAGACGCGAGAGGACGCCGCTCGAATTGACGTAGAGCACGTCCCCGGTCGCCGCCGATGCGGGCATCACGAGAAGCTCGCGCCAATCGGCGTCATCGATGGCGTCGTCGACGAGCTGGAACAGCTGATTGGTCGACGAATTGCGCCAGATCGTGTTGACGAAGTAGCCGCGCGTGCGGTCGTCGGCGGTGGTCGGATTGGTCGAATCGACGACGATGCCGCCGC
The DNA here is from genome assembly GCA_964525935.1 of uncultured Opitutaceae bacterium. Lineage (GTDB taxonomy): Bacteria > Verrucomicrobiota > Verrucomicrobiia > Opitutales > Opitutaceae > UBA2377. The sequence continues at coordinate 11,350 of CAZGJZ010000017.1, forward strand.
CGTCCGCGTAGCGAGTTGCCATGGATCACACTCCGGTGATGCCGGCCTCGACGAGGGCGCGGCGTAGCTTGGTTTCGCCCCATCGGCGGTCGACGGGGACCTCGTGAAGTTCTGCGAGCGCGATCAGATCGTCGCGCCCCATTGTGTCGATGCTTTGCGTTGCGGCCTCTGCCGGTGCGCCTGCGGCCTCCGCTGCCGTCGCCGCTTCATCGGGCCGCGTCGCTCTCTCGGTGACCACAGCGGGCACGCTGGACGTCTTCGCTGCGCGCCATGGGCACCGCTCGAAACGAGCGAGCGCCTCCGATGGCACCTCTGGCGACACCATCTCCGGCAGCATGAAGCCTGCCGGGAGCTCGCCCCATGGCTCGAGGTAGAGCTTCGGGCCGTACTCCCCCACCGCGCACCGTAGCGCGCGCCCGCACGCTGGACTCGTGCTCTCGCCGTCGACCAGCGTGTAGATGCCGATCGGCCCGTTGAACGTGGGGTCCTCGTGCAGGATGCGATAGGCGCCCTGGACGATGCCGTTGTCGTCCCGGGGGAGGCGTTCGTGGTCGACGGCCATGTGGAGTCCTTGGTGTACGGGCGCGGGGCCGAGGCATGGCGCCATGGCCCCGCGCGTGATCAGGCGGTGACGATGCGCTTGGCGCGCGCGAGCGAGAGGTCCGACCCGACGGCCATCGCGCCGTACCAGCAGAGCCGGCGTCCCTGCTTCGACTCGCCCTGCTTCTGCCCGAGATCGAACATCTGGAAGCCGAGCACGATGCGCTCACGCGGGTCGGCGTCGACTTGCTGCGACCCGCCGCCGAACGCCGCCATGTAGACGCCGTCGTCGGGCGAGAGGTTCGCGAGATAGACGCTCGAGAGCGAGGTGCCGGACGAGGTACCCGTCTCGTTCGACGGGATGTTGTCGTTCACGAGGATCGGGATCCCGTTGAACGACGGCGCGAGGTACCGTCCGACGGGCGTGTCCATGATGAACTCGGGCACCGTGCCGCCGCTGGCGCGGACGAGCGCGGTGTACTTGCGCTTGAGCGCCGAATTCATGATGAAGGCGAGCTGCCCGGTTCGGACCTTCACGAGGTCGATCAGTTCCTCGAGGATCGAGATCGACATCGCGGCGCCCGTAGTCGGCGTGACGTCGATCGTCTGCGCGTCGGCGACCTGGTACTGCATGCCGTCGAAGTCGTTCGTGGCCTGGAACGCGATGCGCCGAGTGGCGTCCGCGGTCGCGTCGGACACGTCGAGCGTGACCTTGATCCACTTGCTCGGGTCGTAGGACGCGAGCGTGTAGTCACCGTCCGTGGCGCACGCGACGGGGGTGCCGAAGTCGGGATCGCCGGGCGCGCGGAACTGGAGGAGCGTCCCGCTGTGCGTGTACTTGAGCTCGCCGGCGCCGTTGCGCTCACGGATGAACGGCGACGCCTGGATCAGCGCGTCCACGTAGGACCCCGACTGGAACGCCTCGCTCGTGAAGGTGGTCGAGATGCTGTTCCCGGTCACCATCTTGCCGGCAAGCTCGAGGGCCGCGGCCTTCAGGCCGAGCATCGTCTGCTTGTCGATCGCGGAGCCGCGATCGCTCATGAGCGCCTGCGCGAAGTTCGGGACGTAGAAGTCCTTCGCGTACTCGCGCTGCGACACCGTGACCCACTCGGTGCGGCCGGTGCTCTCGGCCACCGATCCGCCGGGCGTGATGGCGCCGAAGCTGCCGGTCGCCACCTCTCGCTCGAACCCGAAGCCCTCGCCCGCCTTGGGGACGAAGGGCATCAGGACGAACGAGTGATCGGTGGTGGCGATCTGCTTGAACATCGCCGTCTGAAAGGGGTTCTGCGAAGCCTGCATGGCTTCCGCGATGGTGAGAGCCATTGCTGTTTCTCCTGCTGTCGGGTGAATCCGTCACCGCGACAGTCGCGGCACGGGAACGATCACGAGCGACGCTGTGACCGTTGCTGCGCGTCGAGCGCGAGAAGCTCGTCGACGCTCATGTCGGAAAGCTTCTTGCCGGCGGGCGCACCGTTGGGAGCGCGCGATCCGGCACCTCCCGCCGGAGCGGGAAGGAAGTTGTCGTTGTCCTTCGCCCATGCCGCGATGACATCGGCGATGGGCTTCTCGACGTGATCGCCATAGGAAGCGATCCACTTGCCGTCCTCGAACTTCACGTCCGAGAGCTCGAGGCGAGCGAGCTTCGCGGCCTTGTCGAGGTACTGCGGGATGATCTTCTGCTTGCCGAGCTCGGCCGACAGGCGCCCGCTGAGGCGCTCCTCGAACAGCGTCGACTCGGTCTGCTTCACGATCGAGTCGCGCTCGGCGATGCCGGCGGAAAGCTCCTCGATCTTCTTCTGTAGAAGCCCGAGGTCCTTCTGGTACTTGTGCTCGAGTTTCTCGGCCGCGGTCTTGCCGGCCAGCTCCTTCTCTTCGCGCGCCTTCTCAAGCTCGGCCTTGATCGTATCGAACTCGCCGAGCTGGGACTTCATCGCGTCGACCTGCGACTGAAGCCCGCGCCGCTCCTTCGCGAGAAGCGCGTTGACCTGGTCCTGGGTGAACGTCTTGGGCGCGTCGCTTCCGCCGCCGCCCTGATTGGCATCGCCCGCCTCGTCCATGAGGAAGCCGATGAGGACTCGCTTGAACATTCGTCACCGCCTCGGCTTGGGCCCCGAGTGGCCATGCCCTGCGTTTCCCCGTGCTCTCTCGTGCAGGTCCGAGAGCGGGTGAAGAGGTGGGCCGCTCGCCGAGGCGAGGCAGCGAGGGCCCGGGGGCGCAGCGAGGAGGGAGTGCGCCTTGGTAGCGGAAGTCGGAATTGAACCGACGGCCTCTCGGGTATGAGCCGAGCGCTCTGCCGCTGAGCTATTCCGCGGAAATCAAAGGTCGGGGAAGGGTTGGACCTGGCCCTCGGCGCGGTCGCGCTCGACGATGGGCCGCGCAACGCGAACCACGGCCGGTGGCGCGCGCCGGACTGGCTTGCGTCCGAGCGCCTCGTGTACGGGCCGGATGCGGCCATGCTCGTCCACTACGCGGCCGGGGTCGCGCCGAAAGACCGTGAGCCGCGTCGGCCCGAGGAGCCGGCGCTGGTACGCCTCGGGCTGACTCGCGAGCCACGCAGCGCCCGTCTCCGTGCGTCCACTCTCCCAGTCGCGCGGAGGCTCCGCTGTGCCGCGCCGCTGGGCGAGCTCGCGCTTGAAGTGCTGCCGGTCGACGATGCTGGACACCGTGCACATGTCGTGCGGGTGCGGCGTGTCGGGCACCGCGTCGGCGCGGTAGCCGCCGGGCCCTAGGCCGTAGAGATCCTGGTTGGCGAGGACGTCGCACACGTCTGCGTGCGGATGCGCCGATCCGAGCGTCCAGCGGAAGCCGTGCACATAGGGCTTATCGGCGTTCTCGCGGACGTACGCATCGCGGTAGGCGTTGAGCGTCTCCGTGCGCGAGATCATGCGCGCCTGGTACCGCGCCTTCTCGAGCACGTAGCGTTCGACGATGCGGTCGACTTGGTCGGCCGGGGCGCGGCGCAGATCCTTGACGAGTTGTTCAGTGGCCGCGCGGAGCGAGAAGTCGGGCGACGCTGCCGATCCGAGCCGGCCGATCTGGCGCCGGTACGCCTCGACGACTTCCTCGAACACCGATGCATCGTCGAGCGCGCGGGCGTCACGAGCGGCCTGCGCAAGGTCCGTAACGTGCTGGCCAATCTCTACGCGCAGATCATCGGCGTCGAGAAGGCGCTCCGCTTGCCTTGTGAGCCCCTCGCCGGCCCGGATGGACCGCTGGATGGTCTGCGCCATCTCGCGCCGTACGCGGGCCGTGTGGCGCCGTACGCGGGCCGATAGTGCGACGTTGTCCACGGTCACCGTGCCGCGGATGCGGTCAGCTGCGACCCGTAGCCGCTCCGACCGACTCATGAAGGTGATCGCTGCGCCCGCTCGCTCGGCCGCCGTGAAGACGGCCTGGTACTCGGCCTCGGCCGCGCTCGACCCGTGGGCCGCCGCGCTGCGCATGGTGCCGGCCGCGAGATTGCTCACCTCGCGCGCGGCATCGTCCAGGATGTCGCGGGTCAGGTCCTCGACCTGCCGCGCCGTGATGCGGGAGAGGTTCGCGTCTCGGAGCCTCGCGCGGATGCGCTCAGCGGCCCGGGCGAAGATGGTCTCGATCTCGCGCTCGCTCGCGCCAAGCTCGGCGAGCACACGCTTTCGCGCCTCGCGGACGATGCGCTCCGTGAGCTTGTCGACGTTGCGGGGCATCAGGCGGCCACGTCGTTCGGCTCGCTGTCATCCTCGTCGGACTCGACCGTTGCATCGTCGATCTCGCGCGAGAACGCGACCTCTTGCGCAGCCTTGACCTCGACAGCTTCGAGCTCCGCTTCGATCGCCGCGCGCGTGTCCGCGGTCATGTTCGGGATTTGTTGCTCCACCACGCGGAACTTGAGGAGCCGAGTCGCTGTGGCGCCAACGTCCATGGAGATCGTATCCATGACGTTCTTGATGTCGGCTTGGAGGTCCTCGACGCCGAAATCGGTCTGCGGCTCAATCGACTCGTCTTCGGCGCTCACGCCCATGGCGGCAGCGGCGAGCTGGTCGACGTGGAGCTCCCATCGCGCGATCTCGCCCGCGTAATCCGCGAGCGCTTCGTTCGTCTGCGCAAACTCGAACTTGCGCGCGGTTCCCGACGCGACCTGACCCGACGTCGCGCGGCCGTACTCGATCCGGGCGATGCGATAGATCTCGCGGATCGACGTGTCGATGCGCTTTTCGAGGATCTCGGCCGCGGACACGGGCGGCGAGAGGTAGTAGTGGACGTTCTTCTGATCGGGCCCAACGACGAGGCCGTTGTCCGTGCCGATCGACACCTCGCCCGCGCTTTCCGGGTCGTTCGTCGCTAGGACGAGCACAAGGAAAACCTGTGAGCGTATGTGCTCCTCGAGCTCCGAGACGCGGTTGAAGAGCGCCTTCGATTCCTTGCTGACCGCCGCATGCATCGGCAGGCCCTTCACGGGGTCGCCCGGATCTTCCTTGTGGCGGAGGACTGCGACGGGTACGCGCCCGAAGGCGTGCGGCACGTCGGCATGTGTCTGCATCGCCGTGCGCTTGCCGTCGACCTCGTGCACCTCGTAGCGGTCGAAGCGATCGGGCCACCACGTCGTGTGGACGGCGACCTTGACCGGCTCGGCGAACGGGCTCGACCGATCGATGTGATCGGTGCGGATGCGTGCCCACTTGAAGGCGCCTGACTCGTCCACGTCGTAATCGACGAGGTTCGCTGGCAGGAGCGGAATGGCTCGCGGCCTCATTCCGAGCGCGTTCGCTTGCGCGCGCGTGATGACGCCATCGGGCCGCTCCGACATGTCGATGAGGAGCGGCGCCCACCCGAGCACCGCCGCGCGGAGCCTACAGACGCGCATCGCAGCGTTGAACGTCGAGCCGCTGCCGTCCATGTCCTTGCGCCACGCTTCGACCTCCTCGGGCCTCCCAGTGACCGTAGGCGGCCGCTTGCTGATGTAGCTCAGCTTGAGATCTGTGAGCGGCTCGACGTAGTTCGGGTAATGCGAAATCGCCATGCGCGCGCGGTACTTCTCCGCATCCTCGCGCGGGTAGCGGTCGAGGTACGAGCTCGGCACCGGCCCGCTCGTCGCGTCCGCAAGCATGCCCGGGCTGTATGCCTCGGACGCCGCGCCCCAGAAGCCCGATGCGGGCTGCTTCACGGCGCCCTGAAACCCGCCGCCGCCCGTGTAGGCGTCGATCAGGAATCGATGCCACGCGCACTCCTCGCGGTAGCCATCGCGCGTGGTGTCGAGCTGCTTGAGGAGGTCGGACATGGGTTAGAGGCCGCGGATGCGGAGGGAGCGAGCTGGCTTCGGGCCAACGAGGAGGTCGTAGGCTGCGGCGAGCGCGTCGACGTCGTCGTCCTCGTCGTCGTTCACGCCGGTGAACTTCGTGACCACCTCGATGAACGCCTCGGCCCACGGTGCATCGCGTGGCACAAAGATCCGGCCGTCGTTCCAGGCTTCGGACACCGGTGTGGCGCGTACGAACTTGTCGCTCGTTGCGCTTTCGATCTCGAGACGTCTCACGTCGCGTTTGATGAAGTCGCCCGCGCCCCGCTCGACGCCCGCGGCGTACCAGCGCATCCGTGCGCCGGGCCACGACGCGGCATCGGTCTTCAGGACCGCCACGAACTCCGGCGCCTGCACCTGCTTACGCTTGACGCTGGCGACGTAGAACGCGCGCTCCCCACCCTCGTTCTTCTGGCCCTCGACGAGCACTAGCGAGATGGAGTGGTCGGCCTGCGTCTTCTTCGTGTACGCGAGGTCCACGCCGATTGCCGCGCGTCCCTTCGGGATGTCGGCCAGGTAGCAGGTCGCCGGCGACTGGAAGACCTCCGAGCCCCGAGCGCGTGGGCTGCCCATGTAGAGCGACCACCACTTGTACTCGTTCGACTTGTGAGGAAGCAGCTTCTCGAGTGGCCAGAGATGTGGTGCTAGCGCCTCGCCATCATCGTTGATCGCGGGCAGGTTGATGCTCGGCCATCCGCGCTTGTCGACGAGGTGCCCGATGAGGTCGCCGACATGCCATCGGGTATGTACCACCACGACCGAGGTACCCGTGGGCTCCTCGCGCGTGACGATGTCGTTCTCAAACCCCTCGATGACCCGGCCGCGAATCGTCGCGCTCTCGGCCTCCTGACGGTTCTTGTGCGGGTCGTCGACGATGATGATGTGGAAGCCGAGGCCAGTGAGTTGACCCTGGATCGACTCCGCGGTAACCGAGCCGCCCTCGGCTGTCTCGAAGTAGCCTTGTTGGTCCGCGCCCGCGAGCGAGACACCGGCACGCGCGCATACGCGCTTCGCCTTCTCGAGCTGCTTCTGCGCGAACTTCGTGCCGTATCCGAGATATGCGATCCGAAGCCGCGGCTCCTGGAGAAGGAGCCAGGCGATCCAGTGAAAGATCGTCTCGCTCTTGCCGTGGCGAGGCGGGACCGAAACGCAGAACCGAGTCGGCTCACGAGCGGCGAGCTCGAGAAGCCCCGTAAGTGGCGCGAGGTGAGCGGGCGCCGAGAACTCGGGTGTGACCGCCGGGACGAAGTCCTGGAGCGGAGGGACGCTAGACCTTGCCGCCGCTGTAGAGCGTGAGCGGTCGGCTCGGAGCTTCCGGAGGCGCTTGACTTGCGCCAGATGTCCCAGAGCTGCCGAGACCGAGTCCATCGTCCACCACTCGTTCGGCGAGGACCGCGTCGTTCATGATCTTCATGGCACCGGTGACGTCGCGGAGGTCCTCGCTGGTTTCGATCAGCGCCTCCATCCGGAGAAGCCCCTTCATCCGAACTCGCTTGACCTCCTCGATCCACCCGTCCGTGATGACCTCTTTCTTGGTCTGGACACGTGGGGACACGATGGGGTCATCGCCGTACTTCGCGCGCCATCGCTTCACGGTCCGCTCGGAGATGCCGTGACGCGCCGCCGCAGCTTTCACGCTGCTTGTTGCAGCGTCCGCGAGCACCGTCGCGACGACCTCGGGGTCGTTTGTGGGGCCACGTTTCGCCATGTTGACCGGGGCGGGCTCGGGATGATCGCAAGACGGGGCGCGCGCCCCCGGACTATCGCTCCGTGAGTCCGGTTGCCATCCGCGCTCTCCTGCCCGACTGGGTGCGTGGGACCTGCCCCACCCTCCACCCTTCTATCGGCCGGATTGAGTCTTGCGCTGTCTTAGCGATGCTTGGTCATGGCGCCACTGATGGAAGCTTGGTCAATGCTTCCGCTAGGTTGCAGATTTCTTTCGCGGAGCCAACTGGAAACCTTCCACGCCCGCAGCCCGGATCGCCTGGAACACATTGTCGCCAGGCGTCCCCTGGTCCTCGACGTACGCGATCCGCCAGTCGTTGCCGCGGAACACGCGCATCACGAAGGAACGTCGCCACAGTCGGCCATCGCCCATCGGCTCGTCCACGTAGCGCGCATCTGGAGGTGCGCCGTTCCGAAGCTCGACAGGAAGCATCCGGACAGACCCGTCAAACGCGACGTGCGGAATGTGTGCCCAGCGGCCGTCCAGGCGACTCACGCGGAAGCCTTCCGAAGCAGCCCTCGGAGCCTGAGATGGTCGGCAATCTCGCGCGTGTTCGCCTCGATCTGCGCGAGCCGATCGTCGATCGTTTCGAGCTTCGCGTCCGTACCCCGCGTGAGCGCCTTGGCCGCTCGGAGCACCTCGTCCCGCTGGTCGAAGAGGTCCGGGTACCAGCGACGCAACGTGGTCAGGTTGACCATGTAGTGCTGTCGAATCGTGCCGCCCCCGGTCCGCACGAGGATGCGTCGCCCGATGCGCTTCTCGCGCGCCAGCACCGCGAGCTTGAGCCAGCGCGCCGGGTTCTTGCGGTCGATGCCGAGCCCCTCGGCGGCTTCGGCCAGGGTCACTAGATGGGATCCGCAATTCACGCTCCACCTCCCACGATCCGCCGCGCCCGCTCCATCCGCTCGGCCCGTACCGTGTCGGCCCAAGCCTCCGCGTAGGCCTCGCGCGCCGCGCCCAGAAGCTTCTTCGCCTGCCTCGTGAGCGCCGCGATTTCGGCCTTCGCCTCGCGTCGCCTCGCCTGGATTGCCTGACGGTGCTCAGGCGGCGTACCAGGCGCAGGGCCCGTGGTAGCCACGAGAACTAGCCCACGCGCCGCGGAGAGGCCCGGAAGCACGGTTCCATGGCCCAGGGCCCTAGCGATGGCCACGCGCGCCTCTCCGAGGCTCTGGAGCCCCTCCGGCGATTGCGGGAGCCTCGGGGTGTACCAGTCGGCCAGCGCTCTGGCGTGCGCGAGGGAGAGCCGCTCGAGTGCGCCCTTCACCCGGCCGTAGAGCTTCGCCGCGTCGAGGGCAGCCTCGGTCATCTCGGTCGATGCTTCGCTCGCGCCGCTGCGGGTCGGGCGACACGTGATTGTCTGGTCCGGCGGCTTCGACCTGCCGTCCCATGCGGGAGCCGCGCGAAGGTCGCTACGGGCGCTCGCGGCGATGGCGTCGAGCTGGGCTCCGCACGATGAGCGGAGGCCCATGTCACCCTCGAGGGCGCGGCCGAGGTACGACACGAGATCCTCGGCCATGCGGGACGTGAACGCTGCGTCACCCATCCTTGCCTCCGTTGTCGTTCGCCGGCTCGTCGCTGAAGATGAGCCCGTAGCTCAGCGTGTCGCCCGAGTGCTCGATGTAGAACTGCACGAGCCCTTCGGACATGCGCGCGATCCACGCGGTCCACGTCATGTCGCGGGCGAGCGCTTCGCTTTCGAGGGCGTCGTTCATCGTGACGCCGCCTTTTGCTTCGGCAGCACCGCGCCCACCTCGCCCGCATACATGCCCCACAGCGCGATGCATGTCGCATCCGCTGCGTCGGGGCCCATGTCGATGTTGAACCTGCGACGCGCACACGCCTGCGCCGCGGCCTTCCATGCTTCCGTGGGGCGCTGTCGACCGCCGATGACCCGGGCGCGCCACGTCTGCGAGCACACGCGCACGATGCGCCGCTTCGGGTGGCCAGCCTCGCGCAGTGCAACCTCCCACGTGCCCCATGCGGCGCCGAGTCCGAGAAGCGCGGTGTGGGACGCCCATCCGCCCGCAGTCCATTTCTCCGCGACGACAATAAGCGGGAGACCGGCTCGGTGCGCAACGTCGATCGCGAGGTCGACCGCATGACGATGCATGCACCTCGTCTCACCCACCATGATGTTGGTGGATACCGTGCCATCGGGGTCATTCATGATGACCGGCTTCGACGAGATGATCGCCCACCCACTCGTCGCGCCCGGATCGACGCCGAGGACGACGCACGGGTGCGGACTCGGAGACGCGGGCAGCTTTGGTTTGCGTCGCTTCTTCACGCCCGCCCTCCCGCCGCCTGAACGATCCGCGCCCGCAGCGCGTCGAGCGCCCCGGCGATGCTCGTCTTGGCCTTCTTCGCGCCGACCCACCGGCCGTCGATCAGCGCAGCCGCGCGGAAGGTCCCGTCGTCGCCTCGGCGGATCTGGATGTGCTCCGCCGATTCGAGCTCGTCGCGTACGTCAGCGTCCGGCATCGTGACCTCCCTTTCGCCGCGGCACCCACGGCCTTGCCTGTCGCTCTGCGATGCGCTCCTGGAGCGCGACCCGTCTCTGCCAGCCTTCGCAGTTGGCGAGGCGGTGATCGGCGCTCTTGCACCACGCGCACTTTGCCGGCTTCAAGGCGTCGCCTCCGTGCCGTCATCCTGCGAGGGCGCGAACGCCTCGAGCGAGGCCCTCAGCCGAGCCATCGCCTTCGCTTCGAGTTGCTGAATGCGTGACCGGCTCACGCCAAGTTCACGCCCGATCGCCTCCAGCGTCTTCGGCTCGTCTGCGTACACGCGGTTGACAATCACCGATCGCTCGCGCACGGGAAGCGCGTCAAGCGCGGACGCAACGGCCGCCTTCAGCCGCGCACGCTGTCGCGCCCCGTCAACAAGCTCGTCGGGCAACGTCCCGTCGTCCGTGGGCCAGTGGCCCTCTCCAGCGTCTGCCGAGATTGTGCCGTCGCGATGCGAGTTCCATGCCTTCGCGCCCTGAACATCCTCGAGCGGCACACCGAGCGCCTCGGCCAGCTCCGTATCGGTCGGCGCACGGCCAAGGGACGCAACGAGTGCCTTCGTGGTCGGCTTCAGCTCCTTGTCGATGAGGCGCCACGTTCGCAGGTTGCTCGGCCGACAAACGGCATGGAGCGCGCCCTCGACGTATCTCTTGAGATGTGCCTGGATCCAGAAGTTTGAATACGTCGAAAACTTCGTCCCTTTCGACTGGTCGAACTTCGACGCCGCGTAAGCCAGGGCAAGCATACCCTCCGCCTCAAGATCCTCGAGCGACACGCCCATGCGTGCGTAGCGGCGCGCGAAGTACATCACCGATCGTCGCTGCGCGATGATCTCCTCGTCGGGAACAAGCCTCATCATGCGCCTCCCGCGCCGCGACGCAGGCTCTTTGCGCCGCAGTCGACGACGCGGCCCGAGTGGAAGACGCGGTCGAGTACGCGGCCGCCGAAGCGGCGGGACACATCGGACCGGCTCAGATTGCCAGTGAGGATCGTTTGCCGCGCGCCCTGCCGCCGGTTCAGGAGCTCGAAAAGCGCTCGCTCTTCATCGGCCTCATCCTTGGCCGTGCCAACGTCGTCGACCACAAGCAGGCCGCAGCGCTCGAGACGGGGTCGGAGCTCCTGCGCCTCGGCGTGCTCCTGCAAGTAGGCCCGTCGCACCTCCTCAGCGCTCGCACAGAGCCCACCAACCTCGGAGATGGCCCAGAGGGCAGCCACGGTCTTTCCGACGCCCCTGGCGCCTGTCAGCCACAGGAAACGGGCTCTCGGGTTCGAGGCGGCGGATACGAACGCACGGACCGCGCGCGCCGCCTTCGTGTCGGGCTCGTTCCGGACGATCCGGCGGAAGTCCTCGTCGGTCACGAAGCTCCGCCACGGCTCGATGAGCTCAGCGCGTCGATGGGCTTGGCGCTCCGCCTCTTGCCGCGCGAGGTTGGCGCGGACCACGTTCTCGCTCGCGACGAGGCGGAGGGATGCTGCGACCTCGGCGACGACCTCTTGAATCGACACGGGCTTGCGCTTCGGGTCAGGCATTGGGGGCCTCCGGGGCAAACATCCGCGCAATCTCCTCGTCCGAATCGCCGTCGGGCTTGAACTCGCTCAGCGGCGACTGGGGGCGCATGCCGCGGTTGCCGCGTGGCGAGGAGCGCTCACGCTCCGCGGGTTCGCCGAGCGCGTAGGCGTCGATGCCCGTGGCGAGCTGTCCGACCGGCCACGTCAGCCGCCTCGCCACTGGGCAAGCGAAGAACGCATCGAGAGCGCGCTTCGCGACCGCGGCCGGAGCCTCGCCGGGGCAGCGCCGCTCGAGCTCGGCGCAGACCTGGTCCCACTTCGGGCTCGAGAGCCGGGCGTGCG
>CAZGJZ010000018.1:0-20972 GCA_964525935.1 uncultured Opitutaceae bacterium
CAGCAAGCCGAAGAACGCGTACGGCCTGGCGGCCTGACCAACCGCGACGACGAGCGTGAGGGGAGGCGAGACCACATGACCACCACCAGGCGCGGAACGGCGGACACGGCTCGCCTCCACCCCGCCGGGGGGCGCCGATGAACGGCTACCTCTGCGACGACAACGGCGTCCCCTACGACGCCGGCACGTTCGACCTCGACGCCTACCTCAGCCGCATCAACCCCCGGCTGCTGGAGTCCAGCGAAGGCCGCCGCGTCCTGACCCGGCTGGATCCCCTGCTGTGGGCGATCATGTACGTTCCCCACCTGCTCAAGTCCCCCGACGGGCAACTCACCTTCGGCGACGTCCACCTTGAGCTGTACCGCGACGCCCTCGAACTCGTACGCGAACCGGGCCCGCAGGAATCCCGCCGCGCCTACGTCGCCCCCCGCGGGTCCGGGAAGAGCACCACCCTGTTCCTCGCGATCCCCTTGTGGGCTGCCGCGCACGGGTGGATCCGCTTCGTCGCCGCGTTCTCCAGCTCCGCCACCCAGGCCCAGGACCATTTGGCCGGTCTGCGCCGTGAGATGCAGACGAACAAGCTTCTCCGCGCGGACTACCCGGACCTATGCACGCCGGCGCGGAAAACGAACGGCACACCGGTCGCCGACTCGCAGTCGATGCTCCACACCAAGTCGGGCTTCAGCTTCGCCGCGAGAGGCATCGATACCGAGGTCCTCGGCCTGGTCGACCCGGAGAACCGCCGCCCCGACATGCTGCTCCTCGACGACATCGAAGGCGAGGAAGGCGCGGGCTACTCCGCCTACCAGGCGAAGAAGCGCCTCATCACGGTCCTCGACGGGATCATGCCGATGAACGACCGCGCCCACCTGAGATTGATCGGGACGGTTAACCTACGGGGCGGCATCCTGCACCAGTGCGTCAAGGCGGTCACCGAACCCGGCCCGCCAGCCCCGTGGATCATCGAGCAGAAGATCCGGGTCACGTACTTCCCGCCGCTGGTCGACCTACCGGACGGGACACGCCGCTCGCTGTGGCCGGGCCGGTGGAGCACCGAACACCTGGAGTCCATCGCGCACACCAGGGCGTTCGCGAAGTCGTTCAAGAACATGCCGGTCAACGAGGACGGCGACTACTGGACGCCGGAGGACTTCGCCTACGGGGACGTGGAAGCCACGAAGGTGCTGCTGCAGATCGACCCCGCGGTCACCGACAAGCGGACCTCCGACTTCCACGCGCTCGCCGTCGTGGCGTACGAGCCGGGCCGAGACGGGCGCATCCCGCGATGCGCGGTCCGCTACGCCCGCGCCTACCGCATGAGCCCGGAGAAGCTCCGCACGAAGGTGCTGGAGATCCTGCAGGCGTTCCCGGAGATCGGTGCGGTACGGATCGAGGTCAACCAAGGCGGGCAGACGTGGCGGGCCGTGCTGCATGACCTGCCGGTGCGGTTGCTGGTGCACACCGAGTCGGCGCCTAAGAAGGTGCGGGCGACGTGGTTGCTGAACCACTACCAGCGAGGCCGGGTGCTGCACGCCGCCCCCCTGCCGGAGGCGGAGGAGCAGATGACGGCGTTCCCCGACGTCCTCAACGACGACCTGATCGACGCCATCGGCGCGGGCGTCCGCTTCTTCCTAGACCGTCAGCGGCCCAAGGCCGGGGCGACCACCACCAGCTACGTACGAGGTGCCGCGTGATAGAGGACCTGATCCCCGCGTACGCCGAGCTCCGGGCTGCCCGGCCGGCGTATGACCAGGCGGAGATGTACCGGGAAGGCGACGTCCCTGAACGGTTCGCGTCCGATGCGATCCAGCGGGCGTTGCGTGGCGGGAGCCGGGACTTCGCGGTCAACCTCGCGGCCCGCCCCGTGGACGCGGTGCTCGACCGGCTGGAGATCGCCGCCGTGGTGTGCGAACCCGACGAGCACACCGCGACCCTGCATGAGCGGGTGTGGGAGCCCAACGAGTTGGACATCGAGGCGCCGCAGATCCACGACAACGCCCTCACCTACGGTGATGGGTACCTGTTCGTGTGGCCGTCCGAGACCAGCTCCGACGACGACGGTGAGCCCGTCGCGGGCGGCGACGGCGTGGACGTGTTCTACAACTCGCCGCTGTCGCTGCGGCTGCTGTACGAGGAGGAGAACCCCCGCCGGAAGCGGCTCGCCATCAAGGCCTGGTGCGAGGGCGCCGATGAGTCGAAGCGGACCCGGGTGAACCTGTACTACGGGGACCACCTGGAGAAGTGGATCACCAGGAAGGACGCCGCGAAGAAGTCCGACGACGCCCTCACCATGGCGGACTTCGAGCCGTACGTGGACGACTTCACCGACGAGCACGGGCGCATCCCCAACCCGTACGGCGAAGTCCCGGTGTTCCACTTCCGGACGAGGAGACCATACGGCCGGCCGGTCCACAAGAACGCGTACGGCCCGCAGGACGCCCTCCGCAAGCTGATCACGAACCAGATGGCGTCGTCGGACTTCGCGGCGTTCCCGCAGCGGTACGCCCTGTTGGAGGCGAACGCCAGCGCCGACGACGACCTGGACTGGGGCGACGACGCGGAGTCGGATCCGGAGGACCGTCCGTCTCAGATGGTCGCCTCGCCGGGTTCGATGTGGATCCTGCGGAACTACAAGAGCGTTGGGCAGTTCGCCCCGGCGGACCCGGACGCGTTCTTGAAGCCGCAGGGTCAGTTCATGCGGTTGATGGCCGCGACGACCACGACGCCGATGCGGTGGTTCGACCCGTCCGGCGACGTGCCGAGCGGCGAAAGTATCAGGGCCGACGACGCCCCCTTGGTCAAGAAGATCGAGGCGTTCCAGCGGTCCTTCGGCGCAACGTGGAAGGACGCCCTGGAGTTCGCCCTGCGCATCCTCGACATCGACGCCACGGTCACCGTCCAGTGGGCGCCCGCCCAGACCACCGGGGACCTCGAATACTGGCAGGCCGTCATCCAGAAGCAGGACGCCGGCGTCCCGGTGCGGCAGACGCTGATCGAGGCTGGGTACCCGGAGGCGCTCGTGACGGCGTGGGGGTTCACGGAGGACCAGCCGAACGGGGAAGGCGGAGGGTTCGGCCAGGGGCCCGAGCCGCAGCTGGATCTCGCGCCTTTCCCCGACGCGGTGCCGTCTCTGCCGGTCGGTGGTGAGGAGTGACCACCCCCACCCCACCCGAGCAGCAGCCGCCGGAGGAGCAGGCCCTCGTCGCGTTGGAGGAGCAAGCCAGCCACACCGTTCGCCACCTGGTGGAAGCGGCGATCGCCGCGGGCATCACGGCTGCCGCCTTGTTGGCGTTGCGGGACGCGGTGACGTCTGTGGTGAGGGCTGCGGTTCGGCGCGCGGTGCGGTTGGGCGCGGCTCTGGCGATGCGTGGGGTGCGAACGCTCCGTCCTCGTGGTCGTGGCCCCCGCTCCCGTGTGGCGGCCCGTAGGAGACCGCAGGGAGCCCGCCGGGTCCAACGCCCCGTGCCGCCGCGGATGTCGCAGACGATGGTCCTGGAAACCCGGACCGCCAGGGAGATCCACGCGGTGCTCGACCAGGCCGCCGCGGCTGTCCGCTCCGCCGGGAACGAGCAGGCAGCGCGGGAGGTCGGGGAGCGGGTCGCGTCCCGGCTGTCGGCTGTGGCGGCGACCGCCGTGAACCAGGCCGCGAGCATGGGTGTGGACGCTGTCGCCCGGCAGTCCGGCGCCGACGGGGTGATGTGGCTGGCGGAGAGAGACGCCTGCCTCACCTGCACCGCCCTGTCCGGTCAGATCGTCCGGGTGGGGGAGCGGTTCCCCCAGAACCGCACATTCGGCGACAAGCCGCTGCTGTGGCGGGGGTTCACCGGCCGCCCACCCCGACACCCCTCGTGCCGCTGTAGATGCCGCCCAGTCTGGGGTGACGCCCAAGGCGCGGCCGAAGCCCTCCGGCGTGAGGCCCGCCGCTCCGTAGTCCGCGGCTTCTCTCTGCCCAGCGAGTCGGAGCCTGCCCGGTTGCGTGCCGCTGACCGGTTGCTCCGCCGCGGCGCTGGCCTACCCAAGACCGTCGAGGAGTACGGGCGGGACGCGGTCCGCGCCGGCCGGTTCCCTCGTGGTCGTGCTGTACCAACCGGCGCTGGACGGCGCCCATGAGAAGGAGAGTCCGGATGGACGACACGATGATGAACGACCCGGCGCTGCCGGTTCACCCGTTCACGGGCCTGACCGCTGTCGGGGTGCTGCCCTCGGGCAAGGTGGTGTGGCCGGTGCTGGGTGGGTCCGGTGAAGGCGACGACGACCCGGGGGAGCAGGCCGACGAGCAGGACCCGGAGCAGGAGACCGACGACTCGGCGGACGCCGACGAGACCGGCGACGACGACGGCAAGGACACCAAGGACAAGGGCGACGAGAAGCCCGTGTCCCGCTCCGAGCTGGCGAAGGTCATCGCCGCAAGGGACTCCGCGAAGAAGCAGCTACGCGACCTGCGGCGCGAGGTCGACGACCTGAAGCGGAAGAACGAGAGCGCCGACGAGACCGCGGTCCGCGAGGCGGAGGAGCGGGCGACGCAGAAGATCGAGGCCAAGTACAAGCCCATCAGCGTGCGCCTCGCCTTGCTGGAGTCCGGGGTGAAGCAGGGCAGGGTGAAGGGCGCGCTCAGGCTGTTGAACCTGGACGAGGTTGAGGTCGATGAGGACGGCGCGGTGGCGGGTCTCGACTCTCAGGTGGAGTCCCTGCGGAAGGACTGGCCTGAGCTGTTCGCCGACACGCAGCCGGAGCCGGAGAAGAAGCCCGAGGTGAAGCGTCCGGCGCGTGGGGCGGACGGGGCGGACAAGAAGGCGCCCCCGGCGAAGGAACTGTCGGTGTCGGAGCGGCAGGCGGCGCTGCTCCTCGGCAAGGGCTGATCACCGGTTGAGCTGGGTCGCCGTCTTGGGTGCGGGGCGGCGGCCCGCTGTGGGCGAAGGGTGTCCATGACCGTGGACACCCTTACGTCAACTCTGCGGACCCGAGGACGAGTGCCAGACGCACGGGCCGGGGGACGCGACCATTCCAGCCCAGCAGCAGTGCCCATGGTCCTTCGCGTACTGCTGCTCTTCGAAGTCCTTGCGTTCGGCCCACCAGCCGGTCTCGTCCCAGGTCATGCCTGCGGCTTCTTCGGCCTTGCGTCGGAAGTCCTCCGGCGAGTCGGTCACGGCTGGTCCTTCGGGTAGTCCGGGTGGGCGGCGAAGCGGGCGACGCGGATCTTGAGCGCGGTCGCCAGCCCGTACGCCTCGCCAGCGGGGGCTTGCCGGTGCGCGGCGTAGTACGCCTGGGCCTCCCGGTACGCGGCGATCAGGTCGCGGTCGGCCTTCACGTCAGCGAGCACACGGTCTTCCGGGGCGACGATGGTGTTGTGCCGGTAGTCGTCGTCCAGGACGAACAGCGCGTAGTCCTCCCACGTCCGTTCAGCGGCAGGGTTGGCGAACAGCGGCTTGTGAGCTTCCTGGACGACCTGCTCGTCCTCAGCCAGCCGGGCTTCGAGAAATGCGATCAGCGGGTGCTCGGTCACAGGTCAGGCCCTTCGGGTAGTCCGGGTGAGAGGCGAATGGCTCAGCGAGGTCCCTGATGACCTCGAAGTAATGACGGGTCAACTCGTCCCAGTCGTCAGGGCCTTGGGCGTCGTCGGGCTGCATGCTCAGGCGGTACTCGAAGCGGGCGAGGATGCGCTGCTTGGCGGCGGTGTCCGCGAGCACGTAGGCCGGGTCGTGGCGGGCGATGTGCCGGGCGTGTGAGCCGCCATATGGCGTGACCACATCGGCCTCCCTCCCCCATTGATCGCGGGTTGTCACGGCCGAGCGCGTGGTGATGTGCCACTTGCCGTTCGAGTCGGCGTCTATGCCCGCAAGGAGTGCGGCGGTCTGTTCCATGGACTCTCGGGCGCTGCGTTCGTCCTCATCGAGACGAGCGCGCAGGAACGCGATCAGCGGGTGCTCGGTCACAGGTCAGGCCCTTTCACGGATCGGGGCGGAGTCCAGGCGGGCTTCGAGTGCGGCGAGACGTGCCTCAGCAGCAGCAAGGCGGGCGAGGATCGCCTTCACGTCGAAGACTGACACAGGCGGATCTGTAGGTGCAGGCGCGGGGGGCATCTCTTCGGGGTCGCCGCCTGCAAGGATGCGGTCCACGGTGCCTGCCTCCCATCGGAGCGCCCTCTCGATACCGCGCTTCGTCGCAGGGCGCAGGCCACGGGTCTCCAAGCGGACAGACCGCAGCCCCTCCTTGGTGATGTCGGCGAGTTGGGCGACCTCGTTCCAGTACAGCCCGAGTTGGTCCCGGCGTTCGTCGATGAGTTGCGCGAGGCGGGTTCTTGCTGCCTGATCCTGTTCGGTCATGGCAACAACATACCAGCTATCTGCCTTTCGAAGGGTGATGTCTGCCTTCATGGCTCGGGTGTCGGCCCCTGCTGAACACGATCGCGTGACGCCGTCGATCTCCTGAACAGCCGCACCGGACGGGGCGGCGGCACACAGGTCCCGGACGGGCCACACACACGAGACCCGAACACCACCGGAGGACCTTCAATGGCCGCCATCGACGTGGACGACTGGATCCCAGAAGAGTGGTCCGGCGAGGTCGTCCAGCGCGTCCAGCAAATGAGCGTGGTCGAGCGCTTCGCCCGTTCCTGGCCCATGGCCAACCGCACCCGCCACGTCCCCCGCTCCGCCGGCATGGACGTCGAGGCCATCGCCTCGGGCGGCACCTACGGCGAGGACAGCAGCGCGAACGACGAGGTGCTGCTGACCGCCCGCAAGATCGGCAAGGCGCTGCGCATCGACGACGAGGACCTGCAGGACTCCACCCTCGTGGACGTCCTGAACACCAAGAAGATGGACTGGGCCACCTCGTACGCCAAGTTCTACGACCAGGCGTGCCTCGGCTGCACCGCTGCGGAGAACGGCACCACCATCCTGTACACGTCCGTGTACAAGAGCATCCGGACGACGAACGCAGCGACCGGCTACACCGCCGACGACAACTACGTTGTCAGCGCCTCCGGCGCCGCACTCACGTACGACGACCTGTCGACCGTCCTCGGGCTGGTCGAAGAGGGCGACTACTGGGACGAGGGCGCGACGCTGGTCATCGCCCACCCGTCGTACAAGAAGAAGCTGCGCGGCATCAAGGACGACGACGGTAACCCGATCTTCGTGCAGGGGCAGGGCGGCGACCGGGGTACCCCGTCCACGCTGTTCGGTCACGAGATCGACTGGTCGCTGGGCGCGAAGACTCACGCCACGAACACGAGCACCCCGACGGGTAACCCGCTGCTGATCGTGTGCAACCGCAACTACCTGTACAAGGGCGTCCGCTCCGGCCCCGAGTCGGTGGTGGCGGGCGCGGACACCGGCATCGGGTTCCTCACAGACCAGGCCGTGCTGAAGATCCGGGCGCGCAGGGGATTCGCCGTCGCGCATGAAACCGCCTTCGCGGTCCTCGAAGACATCCCGAACCTGTAAGAGCGGTAGTTGACGTCGTCCTGGCCCCCAACCGATGCCCACGGCCGGGGGCCAGGACGAACCCACAAGCAAGGGGAGTAGCGGATGAGCGAGCCACGCAAGCGGGGAGCATGCCCCGAGTGCGGCGATGGCGATGTGCCGCTGACGAAGGCCGGGCTGCTGTACAAGCACGACGGGCCGGACGGCTCCCCCTGCCCTGGCGGCGGTAGCGAGCCCGGCACTCCTGAGGTCGTGGACGAGCCGGACGACGACTGGCTCACCGAGGACGATGAGTTCACCGACGACGAGCCCACTGAGCCTCCGCCGCCAGCCGCTTCCCCGTCGACTGGCGCCGGAGAGTTCACCTGGGAGCTCACCGTCCGGCAGCCCGCCCTCTACCTCGACGACGCGGACTGGCACCAGCAGAACGGCCTGGCCGCCACCCGCGCCGCTATCGCTGCCGGGCACACCCCGGCCGGGGAAGCCCGCTGTACGGGCGTCACGACATCGGAGGACGGCGCCGGGCTGGTCCTCACCTACATCATCCCTACCGAAGGAGCCCTTCGTGGCTAAGGCGCTGATGATCCGGCGCACCCGTGACGGCAACGTCCGTGTGCGTGGCGATTTCCCCGACGAGCAGACGTTCCCGTTCTCGTGGCTGCAGCGTGAGCTCGGCACGGGGATGGTCGAGATCACCCTCACCGTGAACCACGAGGACGGGCCCACGGTGTACGCGTTCGAGGGGTTCGAGCCGCACGTGGACGGCGACGGGCGGCCGGTGAAGGACAAGAACGGCGACGTGAAGCTGAACTTCACGGCGTGGCGCTGCAAGAAGGTTGAGGACTGACCTCATGTCGCCGTTGCGGGACGCCTTCGCGCGCACGACCGGGAGCAGAACCTGCCCGTCCCTGGGCGGGGATCCGGTGTTGCCACGAATTCGTTCCCGCAGCGTTCACATGATCGCTTCTCTCCCCGTAGCCGGGTGCCATTCGGGCGGACTCGATACACCTCGTCATCCGTCACTGTGTACTCCCGATTGCGGATGTTGCACGGCTGGCACGACGGCACGAGGTTCTCTGGCGAGTTATTCGCCTCGTTCCGGTCGAGGTGGTCGACGACCAGCGTCCCCCGCTTCGTTCTGGTTCCAGGGAGCCAAGTCACGGGCTTGCTGCAGTGGTGGCAGGGGTGCTCGCCAGGGCCTATCCGGTCCCACAGGATTGCCCGGTGCTCGGGGATGTAGGGCGACTTGTGTGCGAGCGGATGACCGGGCGCGTAGAGCATCCGGTATTTCGCAGGGGTTTCTTTGCGGCGCGCGGCGTATGTGCAAGAGCGGGAGCAGTATTTCCCGGCTTGCGAGGGCGGGCGGCGGTATTCAGTGCCGCAGTTTGCGCAGATCGAAGGCTGTTCAGGCACCCTTAAATCATACTAAGTCGGGAGTCTGTTAATGAGTGATTTCGTATTCAATGTGAGCAAGGGCATCATCAAGCACTACGCCTCGCTGCCCGCCACCAACGACGCCCTCATCGTCGTCCCCCTCGAAGCGTCCGGCATCGAGACCGACACCACCCTCAAGGACCACGACGACCTCGAAACCCTGCTCGCTGGCACCTCGAACGAGCAGACCTCGCTCGGCCGGAAGACCGTCACCACGGGCATCGTCATCACGGTGGACGACACCAACGACCGGGTCGACATCGACGCCCCGGACCAGGTGTGGACCGCCACCTCGGGTAACGCAGTGGGTGCGCTGCTGTGGTGCTACGACGCCGACACCACCGGCGGGACCGACGCGAACATCATCCCCGTGTCCAAGCACGACTTCAGCTTCACCCCCGACGGCACCGACGTCACCGCCGTCGTCGCCGCCGCCGGACTGCTCCGCGCGCAGTAGCCAACCCGGGCGAGTAGGAGCCGTCGGATGCTGCAAGTCCGATCCATCAGCATCGCAACGACGAGCACCCCAACGCCCGTACAAGTACCCAAACCCGACGGCACGGCCCCCGACGACCTGCTCATCGCGATCCACTTCCAGGACATCTTCGGCGCCGAGAACGCGATGACCGCCCCCACCGAGTGGGATCAGACCGGCGACACCTACTCGGGAAGTGGGTCGTGCCTCGGGAAGGTCTGGCAGTACGTTGCCGGGGAGGCAGAGCCCGACGAGTACGCGTTCGGGCAGGGCGACACCAGCGCGGTGTTCCTGCTGTGCTTCACCGGGTACGACCCCGCAGCTCCGGTCAGTGTGCTGCCGACGTGGGGGGATGGCCCGCCCAGCCAGACCAGCCATATCGCGCCCAGCATCACCCCGACCGTGGACGATTGCATCCTGGTCTGCGCGTGGGGCTCCACGACCGTGGACGCGTCGCCTGGGTACATCGAGCCGGACGGCATGACCCTGCTGGCGAACTCCGGCCCGACGGGATTCGCGTTCGCCGCAGCCGCATCGGAGTTGCTGGGCGGTGCGAGTGTCCCCACCGGTACCCGCACCGCGACCTGCACCACCGCCAGCAGCAACGCCTACGTGTCGTTGTCGTTGGCGCTCGCCCCGGCCCCGTCGTCGGCGTCGGTGCCGCTCGGGCTGGTGTCAACGACTGAGGAGGCGGCGGCGCTCACCCCGATGCGGTGCCGCGTGGTTCCGCTGGTGACGGCGACGGATGCGGCGGTTCCGGCCTCAGCCGGCAAGGCGCGCCTGGTCGGCCAAGCGGTGGAGGTGGACGGCGGGCAGGTGTTGACCCGGGCTGTGGCCTTCACTGTTGGGCAGTCGGCCGAGGGTGATACGGCGTTCCCGGTTGGGCGGGGGAAAGCCGCGCTGGTCACGCAGGTGTCGGAGGTTGACGCCGCGACCTCCACCGGCAGGGCCAGGGCAACCACGCTCGCCCCAGCTGTGGAGGGCGGCGCAGCCGAGCAGATCACCGGCGGCAAGACCGCACCTCTGGGGCAGGCGGTAGAGACCACTACCGGGCAGCCTGCCACGGGGGCGAAAGCGCACTGCATCGGGCAGGTTGCCGAGACCGACGACGGAGTCCCGGTCGCACGGGCGAAGACGCAACCGCTGGGCCAGCCTGCCGAGGCCGACGTCCCACAGCAGGCGCAGCCGGTTCGCCTGCTCCCGATCGCCCAGCTTGCCGAGACGAGCACGGCGGGGGCGGGAGCGCCTGCGAAGGCGGGGGCCCTCACGCCAGTCGGCGAGGTGGACACCGCGGCCCTGCTCGACGGGGTCAAGCAGTGTGCCATCGGCCAGCTTGTGGAGACGGATGCGGCTGGTGGTGTGGCGTTGAAGGTGGCGGGGGCCCTCGGCCAGGCAGCCGAGATGGACACCGCCCACAGTGTGACCGGGGGGAAGCGGTTCACTGCTGGGCTGGTGGTGGAGGCCGACACGGCGGCCCTGCTGCGGGTGGCGTTGGGGCGTCTGCTGGGGCAGGCGGTCGAAGCCGACACCGCAGCTCACACGGTGAGCGCCAAGGCCGGGGGCGTGGTCCAGGCGGTTGAGGTTGATGCCGCTGCCACGGTCGGACGATCCACCGTGTACGGGCTGGGCGTCGCTGGCGAGGTGTACGAGGCGGCCGGCGTGGTGCTGGGGAAGGCTCGCCTGGTGGGGCGGGTGGTGGAGGTGGATGCGGGCCTGCTGCTCGGTGGGGTGGGCCGACGGGTGGAGGTCGCTCAGGCCGTCGTGGGGGAGACGGCCCGCCTGCTGGATGTGCGGGTTGCGGGGGAGTTGGGGCAGGCAGCGGAGGAGTCGGAGGCACACCGTGTGGGGGCGGGGAAGGGCAGGGTGCTCGCTCTGGCGGTGGAGGCGTCCCGGGTGGGGCGGGTGTTCCGTAAGCCCACGGTGGGTGCCGCGTTCGGCGGTGGGGTGTTCACGGTCGGGTTTGGTGGGTCGGCGAGTGAGGAGGTCTGAGTGAGTACGGTGCGGGTGGCGTTAGACCCCGGCTCGGCAAGGTTCGCTTCGTCGTCGTTCCCTGGGTTGTCGCTGGTGCAGGGGACGAACTTCCCGGTGGTCAGCCTGGCCTATGACGGGTCTTCGACGGAGCGGGCGTTTTGGAAGGTGCCGCTGCTCGGGTACGGGTCGGGGAGCATCACGTGCACGGTGGAGTGGTACGCCGACACCGCGTCGTCGGGTGGGGTGACGTGGGAGACCGCGCTCGCGGCGATCACCCCGAACACTGATACGCAGGATGTGGAGACCAAGGCGTTCGCCACCGCGAACACCGCGACGGACACCCACTTGGGGACGACGGGGCAGCGGGTCCACACGGTGGACGTGACCATCTCGAATCTGGACAGTGTGACGGCTGGTGACGTGGTGTGGCTGCGGGTGTCCCGGCTGCCGTCCGACTCGGGGGACACCATGTCGGGTGATGCCATGCTGCTCGGGCTGACCCTCGCCTACTCCGACTCGTAGGGGACACGGTGGCGGTCAGGTTCACAGGATCAGGGCAGCTCTACACGGCAGCGGTCAGCCTGGGGGTAACGACCCAGTTCACCGTCACCTGCTGGGTCAAGCTGACCGTAGACCGGAACACCAACATCGGCTTCTGGAGCCTCGACAACGGCACCACATCCGACTACTCCATCTTGGAGACCCTCTCCGACGGGCAAGGCGTCACCTTCGACCAAGACGGCCGTTTCGACATGACCCCCGTCACCCTGACGGTTGGCACCTGGTATTTCCTCGCCATCTCCATGGATGGGACGAACGGCATCAAGTACGTTCAGGCGGCCAATTCGTCCCCGAACGTTGCTACCTGGTCGAACGGCAGCTCCAGCACCAACATCACCACGATCCGTGTCGGCGGTGCAGTGTTTGGATCTGGCTACTGGAACAACGGCTGTATGGCGGCGTTCAAGCTGTGGACGGGTGCGGCGTTGACGCAGGCGGAACTCCAGCGGGAAGCGCTGTCCTATCTGCCGCAGCGTGCGTCTGGGCTGCGCGCCTGGTACCCGTTTGTGCGGGCGGAGACCACCGACTACAGCGGGAACGGGCTCACCCTGTCCGGCGGGTCCGGCGCGACCACGGAGGACGGCCCGCCGATCTCCTGGGGCTACACAGCCCCGACGGTGTACCTGCCGCCGCAGACGATGGTGTCCCTGCCGATCGCCCAGCCCGCAGAGCAGGACAGCGCTCAGCCGGTCGCGTTGGCGAGGGCGATCTCTCTCGGGCAGGCCGCCACCCTGCACACCGCCACCCTGCTCGGTCGGACCCACGCCCGCACCCTCACGCAGCCTGCCGAGACTGGCACGTCTGCAGCCCTCGCCCGGCAGAAGACCCGCCAGACGGGGCAGGCGACCAGCAGTGAGGCCGCGCAGACGGTGCAGCCCAACGTCGCCCGCCCCATCATCCAAGCCACCGAGC
The DNA here is from genome assembly GCA_964525935.1 of uncultured Opitutaceae bacterium. GTDB lineage: Bacteria > Verrucomicrobiota > Verrucomicrobiia > Opitutales > Opitutaceae > UBA2377. Next base: position 12,781 of record CAZGJZ010000018.1, read on the forward strand.
AGGACACGGCCACTACCTTCACCCGTACCCGCGAACAGGACCTCGCCACAGCGGTGGAGACCGACACGGGGCAGGCGATCCAGCTCAGCCACACGCGTACGTACGGGCAGGCGACCACCACGGACACCGCCACCTCCTCGCAGGCTGCGAGAGCCCGGACGCTTACGGCCAGCACGGAGACCGACATCCCGCAGACGGTGCGGCCGAACATCGCCCGCCCCATCGCGCAGGCCGTTGAGGACACCACCGGTCAGCCTGCCGTGCCCGCGAAGACCAACCCCCTCACCCAGGCAGCGGAGGCGGACACCGGGCAACCGCTGGCAGGGGCGACCACGGTCACCCTCGCCACTGCCTCGGAGCAGGACACCGGCCAGCAGGTGACGTTCGCCCGCGCCGTCCTCTTCGATCAGGCCATTGAAGCGGACAGCTCGCACCCGACAGTGGGGGAGAAGCGGGGAAGCCTCGCGCAGGCCGCTGAGATCGTCGCAGCCGGGCCCGTGGCGTCAGTGAAGGCTCTCGCCCTGACCAAGCCGTTCGAGACCGCCACAGCCCACGCCGGGACCCCCGCCAAGGCGCTCACCCTCACTCAGACCACGGAGACCGGGACCGCCTCCACCCCAACCCCCGCGAAGGCGCACGCGCTCAACCAGCCCGCGGAGGCGGACACCGGGCAGCAGGTCACCCACACCAAGGCCCAGCAGCTCACCCCCGCCTCAGAGCAGGACAGCGCCCAGCAGACCGCCCTGCACCACCACCTCGGCATCGCCCAAACAGGCGAGCAGGACCTCGCCACCCCGGCCACCCGCACCAGGGCCGCCCGCCTCACCCAGGCGGATGAGACCACCACACCCGGCACGGCCACACCCACCAAGGCGGGCCCCCTCCATCTGGTCGCCTCCACCTCCACCGCGAGCAGCCTCGACCGCACCGGGGCGAGCACCCTCGGCCATGCCGTCGAGCAGGACACCACCGCGCCCTTGGCGGGGGCCAGCGCCACCACCCTCGGCCAGGCGGCGGAGACGGACAGCGCAACCCTGGCAGAACGCCGCAAGACCAGGGACCTCCCGCAAGCCGTTGAGGTTGCCGCTGCGAGCCCCATCGGACGGACCAGGGCCCGCAGGGTCACCCAAGCGTCAGAGGCCGACACGGCGGGTCTCGCTGCCGCACGCAAGCATCACGCAGTCGGCCAGCCAGGCGAGCAGGACACGGGGCATCCTGCCGTCCCCGCCAAGCTCCGCAGAATGAGCCAGCCGCAGGAGACCAGCACCGCCGCACACCATGCGCCGGCCAAGGCCACGCGCCTCACCCAGGCGGCAGAATCCGGCGCCGCGCGGCAGGCCACGCCAGCGAAAGCCCGCACCCTCGCACAGCCCGTCGAGGCGGGAGTGGCCGGGATCCTCCACCGCGCCAAACGGAAGGCCCTCGCACAGGCGTCGGAGACCAGCGCGGGGACGCTGCTCGTGCTGACCCACGCCGCCACCCTCGATCAGCCAACGGACACCAACACCGTCACCGCAACAGGCGGGGCCAAGCGCCGACTCCTCGCGCACGCCGTCGAGACCACCACCGCCGGCCGCATGTACCGCAAGGCGAAACCCTGGTCGATCTACAGGGGGGGCGCCGACACCCCCGTCTACCAGGGGGCCGCGGCCACGACCAGCTACGGCGGCACCGCCCGCACCTAGGAGGCCGCAATTGGCGCAGCTACTGAAGCTCTCACTGGTCGAGCGGAACGACATCACCGTGGAACTGGTGGCGACCCGCTCCGGTGTGCCCGTCGCCATCGACCCCGGGGCGGACCTGGAGCTGTACCTGAAGACCACGGAGTACCAGGACGATGACGACGCGATCGTCCTGACCCGCGACGGCGGGGAGATCACCGTCACGAACCCGGCGGCTGGGGTGGCGGAGGCGACGATCGACGGGAGCCTCATCACTCCTGACCTGACGTTCTGGCGGTACGACCTCATCACCGCCGGTGCGAGGCACACCGTCCTCTACGGCCCCTTGGAGGTCGTGAACGTATGAGCACGTGGACGACACCCGATCAGGCCAGCACCTGGACCAGGACCGCCCTCGACCAGCGGGCCCTCGACGCGGCCAACCCGATCGTTGAGCTGTTCGCCGGCGTCACGATCGACGCGGCCGACTCACTCAAGCCCCGCGACCTCAGGCTGCTGGCGTACGCGGAGGCGTACCAGGCGGCGTGGATGTCCTCGCAGACCGACGTCACCGGGCGGATGGACGTCACGCAGGTGGTGCAGGACGGCGTGCAGTACAGCAAGGACGACCCCGACGCCCACGTCCTCGCCCCGTTGGCGAAGCGGTGCATCACCCGCCTGTCGTGGCGTAAGTCCCGGACGTTGCAGCCGCTCACCCCCGACCAGGCCCTCGCGCTACGCGGCCGGGTCACGCCCGGGACCCTCACGGGTACGGAGGAGTGGTACGACGACCACCAGGTGTGGGAGCCCCTGCGGTGAGCGCGTTCATCCCCACCACCACCGTGGCCGTGTTGCGGGGGGAGACCACCGACGAGTACGGCGACCCCGCCGACTCCGACACCCCAGTGCGGGGCGGGGTGCCCATTTCGCTAATCGAACGCGACCAGCGAGTATTCGTCGCCGCAGAGAACCGCACCACGATCATCCGCAACGTCACCGGACGGGTCCGCCCCCACGCCGACATCCGCGAACAAGACCGCTTGCGTGACGAAGCGACCGGGTCGATCTACCTGGTGGAGGCCGTCAGCCGCTCCGCATCCGTGGTCGGCGCCGCGGACGTACGGCTGACCCTCCGGCGGGTCGGCACCTGAACCGGTAGACGGTTCACGGCCCGCAGCCCCGACGTAGAGGGAGGGCGGGCACATGGCAGTCATCGTTGTGATGACGCCAGGCTGGGAGTTGCAGCTTGAGCGGCACGTCGCTGTCACGATGGACAAGCTCGCCGACGCAATCGCAGCCGACGCCCGCCGCTTCGCCCCCGTCGGCACCACCGGCCACCTCAAGTCCTCGATCCGGGTTCACAAGATCGGGCCGACGTGGCGGCGGGTTCACGCCCACGCCCCTTACGCGGCGTTCGTGGAGCTGGGTACCGGCCCGCACATCATCCACCCGAACTCGAAGAAGGCGCTGCACTGGCCTACGGCTAGGCATCCGGTGAAGGTGGTCCGCCACCGTGGCACCCCCGCCTATCGCTACTTAAGTGGGGCTTTGTTGGTGAGGAGGATCCTGTGAGTTTCCTCCCGCACACCGAACTCGTGGCCGTCGCCTGGCTCAAGGGCATCCCTGGGATCCCCGAGGGGGCGGTCGGGACCACACTCCCCGCGGACATCAAGGCGTGGCCGGACGGGTTCCTGCAGATCAGCGTGGTCGGCGGCGGCAAGAACCGGGACGTCCCGCAGCATCAGCCCGTGGTGCAGGTGGACTGCTGGGCCGCCAAACTGAGCGGCGCCAAACCCCCGTGGGGGAAGGCGAACCAGCTCGCCGAGATCATCGCCGTGCACTGCTACGGCGGCGTCGATGACGCCCTGCCCGTACAGCGGGTGGTGACCCTGCCGGACGGCTACCAGAACGCCCGCGTCCAGTCCGCCTTCGTGGTGACGGAGCCCCGCCGCATCCCCTTCGATGAGGCCCGGTACGCCCGCTACAGCCTGGACCTGCGGATCTTCTGGGTGGCGATCCCATGAGGTACGCGCTGCGCGGCTCCGTCTCCGGTGAGTTGCTCACCTACGAAGGCCGGGTCCTCGTTCACGACAACCGCGGCGAACTGGAGTGGCTGTTCCCCGGCGAGCGGGTCGTCCCCTACGCGGGCGCCCTCCCCACTATGCCCGTTGCTGAGCACCCCGACATGGCCCCCGTCACCTGGCCCCTGAACAGGAAGGACTTCCGGTGAAGGTCAGAACCACCATCAAGCCCGGCCGCGAGCTGGACGTGTCCGAGGGCGAGTACCTCGACCTCAAGCGGCAGGGCCTGCTCCTGCCCAACCCCAACGATGAGCAGGTCCGCATCGCCCGCGACGCGGCAGACGAGCCCGCACCCAGGGCGCCCAAGCCCAAGCCCGCCACCGACACCAGCAAGGAGAGCTAGGCGATGGCTGTCACCACGACCAACCTCACACAGGGCCCGGCGGACATCTACACCGCCGTCTTCGGCGCGACCGAGCCGGCGGACTCCACCATCAACACCGCGCCGTCGGCGTCCGCGTGGACGGACATGGGCGGCACCATGGACGGCATCGAGCTGGAGATCACCCAGGAGTACAAGGAACTCGTCGTCGACCAGATCGTGGACATTCCCGCCCGGCGGATGACCAAGCGCGAGACGACGCTGAAGACGAAGCTCGCCGAGCCCACGCTGGAGCGGCTGAACTGGGCGCTGAACGGCGCTACCGGCGGTGTGACGACCGGCAGCGGATTCGAGTCGCTGGAGCCGGACGACAGCAGCGCGGCCACGCAGCCGACCTACACAGCGGTGATGCTCGACGGCTACGCCCCCGGCGGGCTGCGGCGCCGGATCATCGCCCGGAAGGTCCTCAACGTCGAAGGCGTGAAGTTCGCCTACAAGAAGGAGGACCAGACGGTCTACGAGGTGGGCCTGGCCACGCACTACGTGTCGCCCTCCATCAAGCCGTTCAAGATCGTGGACGAGGTGGACGCCTGATGGCCACCCCCCGCAAGCCGAACGGCAAGCCGCGGCCCCGCGCGGTCGCCGCCGTCAAGGACGGCGACACCCCGAACGTCGTCAGGCTCTCCACCACCGCCGAGCGCGCCCCGGTTGAGAAGGTGCCGCTGTTCTGGATCGACGACGCCGAGTACGGCATGCCGAAGACGATCCGCCCGAACGTCAGCCTGAAGTACCTGCGGATGATTCGCGAACAGGGCGCGGACGTCGCCGGGGCGTGGCTCCTCGAAGAGGTCATCGGCACCGACGCGTACGAGGCGCTGATGAACTATGACGCCCTCGAAGAGGAGCACCTGAACCGGGTCATGGCGATCGTCCAGGACCACGTGCTCGGTAAGGCGGAGCAGCAGCGCGCGGGAAACGGCTGAAGCGGGTCTCCCAGGTCATCTGGGTCCTGGACTACTGGGACGACCTCGTCGCGGACTTCCTGGTGTTCTACCGGATCGGCCTGGGATGCCCGCTCACCATCGACGACCTGCACGCGCCCGAGTTCTTCGCCCTGGCTCACAGGGTGGCCGCTTACGGAGGGGTGATGGCGGCACGCATGGCAGCAGAGCAGCAGGGCCCCACCGCCCCCACTCAGGGGGAACGGCGCGTGGTGCCCTCGACTCGTGCCGCCCTGACCGCAGAGCTGGGCGACCTGATCGAGGTGTCCAGTGGCTAACGGGCCCGGGATCAAGATCGCAGACGCGTACGTCGAGATCCACGCCCGCGGGCAGGATCGTGTCGGGCGCGAGGTGCGCGACACGATCCGCGGCGACCGCGACTTCGACGGGGCGGGCGACGATGCCGGCCGCCGCTTCGGCTCGGCGTTCGGCGACGGCATTGAGCGGGGCGGCCTGGCTAGCCGGATGGGGGCCCTGGGCACCTCGTTGGGAGGGCACCTTACCCGCGGCCTGCTCGGATCGCTCGGCAGCCTCGGGTCGGCGCTGACCAAAACCATGGGGTTGGCGACCCTCGCCGGGGGGATCGCTTCCGTGGGGGGCGCCGCGGCGAGCTCGGCGGGCTTCGTGACGACGTTCGCTGCTGAGCTGGTGCCTCTCGGTGGGCTGGTCGCCGCGCTGCCCGGTGCGCTGGGCATGCTGGCCGCGGCGGGCATCACCTTGAAGATGAGCCTGTACGGCGTGGGCGATGCCATGAAGGCCGCCTACGAGGGCGACATGAAGAAGTTCGACGAGGCGATGGCGAAGCTCACGCCGTCGGCTCAGTCGTTCGCTCGGGAGTTCCTCAACACCGTCCCCGCCTTGAAGACGTTCCAGCAGGCGGCGCAGACCGGGTTCTTCTCCGAGCTGAACGGCAGCCTGGGCCGCTTCACGGAGCTACTCAAGGGGACGCAGCCGTGGATTCAGGGCCTGGCTACGAACATGGGTTCGGTCGTGCGGACGTTCCTGGAGTGGGCGACCAGCAGTCAGAGCATTACCGGGTTCAACACGATCCTCGGGAACACGTCCGGGCTGGTCACCGCGATCCGTGAGGCGTTGAAGCCGCTGCTGACGGGGTTCCTCGATATGGCGGTGGCAGGGTCGAACTGGCTGAACAGTTTCGCCCCCGCGTTGAAGGACGCCTTGACGACGTTCGGCGAGTGGATGTCCAAGGCGGCTGCGTCCGGCAAGGTCACGGAATGGCTGGACAACGCCGTTGTCGTGCTCAAGCAGGTGTGGAACGTCGGTAAGGACCTGTGGGGAATCTTCGACGGAATCTTCAAGGCGGCCCGCGACGCCGGCACTGGGGTGCTGGGCATCCTCGGCACTTTGCTCGATGGCATGAACAAGTGGGTCAACAGCGCGAAGGGCCAGGAAGTCCTCGTCACGGTCTTTCAGTCCCTGCAGCGAATCGGCTTGGCCTTGATGCCGGTGTTCGAGGCGCTCGTCGGTGCGGTCGGCATACTCGCCCCGAAGATCGCCGATATCGCGGTGGCGGTCGGGCCGGTCCTCGCCGCCGCCGTCGAGGCGCTCGCGCCTGCTCTGGCCGAGCTCGCGCCGGGCATCATCGCCGTATTCAAGAACCTCGGGCAGGCCGTCGAGAACCTGGCATCGGGCGGCGCCTTGCAGGACGTCGGTAAGGCGATCAGCGACATCCTGGTTGCGGTCTCGCCGCTGCTGCCCGCTATCGGTCAACTCGCTGGGCCGATCCTGTCCGGCCTCGCCAGTGTGATCACGAACTACGTGGCGCCCGGCCTGAGCACGCTGGTCGGTTGGATTCAGCAGGCCGTGGACTGGCTGACCGGCAAGGGCCTCGCCGAAGACTCGTGGCTCACCCGGGTTATCACCACGATCCGGGACAAGGCCCTGCCGGTGTGGCAGCAGATCGGCGACCTGATCGGCAAGGTCTTCAACGACATCGTGACGTGGTTCCAGAACAACCAGGGCACGGTGCAGGAGTGGGGCGACCGGATCATCTCGATCATCGGCACGGTGGGCGACATCGTCTCCGGCCTGTGGCAGGGGATCAGCCTTGCATGGGACGCCTTCGGCAAGCCGATGCTCGACTCGGCCGGTGCGGTGTTCTCCGGGATGCTCCAGATCATCGACGGCGCCCTGACCTTCATCAAGGGCCTGATCGAGACGGTCCTCGGTGTGATTACGGGGGACTGGTCGAGGGCCTGGGAAGGGATCAAGACCGCGCTGTCGGGCGCCTGGGACGCCATCAAGGGTGTGGTCAATGACGCGCTCGGGCAGCTCAAGCTGATCCTTGACGTGTTCCTTGCCGGGACCGGCGACAACTGGAGCAAGACGTGGAACACGGTCAAGGACATGCTCGCGTCGAGCTGGAACAGCATCACCAGCTCGATCTCCAGCGCGATCGACAGCATCAAGTCGTGGATCAGTAGCTTCCTGTCTGGGGTGTCGTCCACCTGGAACAGCACGTGGGACTCGGTCGGCAGCTTCCTATCGAACACCTGGTCGAACATTAAGAACTGGGTGAGCGACGCGATCGGGAACGTCCGCAACAGCATCAGCGGCGCGCTGTCGGACATCTCCTCGAAGTGGAACAGCGCCTGGGACAACGTGTCCGACTTCGTGTCGCGGATCTGGTCGAACATCCAAGACGCAGTCAGCCGGGCAACCGGCGAGGTCCGAGGCACGATCAGCAACGCCCTGTCCAGCGTGCAGGACGTATGGCGAAGGGGCTGGGACTCCGTCTCGAACTTCCTCGGCAACGCCTGGAACAACATCCGCAACGGGGTCGGGAACGGCATCAACAGCATGCTCGACACCCTTCGAGGTGTGCCGGGCCGGATCATGTCCGCCCTGGGCAACCTCGGGAGCACGCTGTACGACTCGGGCCGGTCGCTCATGAGCGGCTTCATCAACGGCCTAAACTCGATGCTGCAGGACGCCTACAACGCCGCGACGGACATCCTCAACAGGATCCGGTCGCTGTTCCCGTTCTCCCCTGCGAAGGAGGGCCCGTTCTCCGGCCGCGGGTGGGTGGAGTATTCGGGCCAGTCGATCGCGCAGGGCTTCGCCCGCGGCATGGTGTCCGGGGTCGGTACGGTCAACTCCGCCGCCC
>CAZGJZ010000019.1:0-17021 GCA_964525935.1 uncultured Opitutaceae bacterium
CTAAGCGGGTTGCTGACCTAATCAGCGCCTAATCTCAAGGGCGGCCTCCTCGCGGAGGCCGCCCTTTTCTTTTTTGACGCGCGCGGGGGTTGCGCCGCGACCCCCAATCACTTCTGATCGCCGTCCCGATGCAACCTACGCTCCTCGTCCTCGCCGCCGGCATGGGCTCGCGTTACGGCGGCCTGAAGCAGATCGACCCGGTCGGCCCTGCTGGCGAAACCGTCCTCGACTACGCCGTGTTTGACGCCCTCCGCGCCGGCTTTGGCCGCGTGGTCTTCATTATCCGGCGCGACTTCGAGGAGGTTTTCCGCGCCCAGATCGGCGCCAAATACGCCGGCCGGATCGCCGTGGACTACGTTTTTCAGTCCCTTGATGCCCTGCCCGAAGGCTTCTCGACGCCCGCCGACCGCGAAAAACCCTGGGGCACCGGCCACGCCGTCTGGTGCGCCCGCGACACCGTCCGCGAGCCTTTCGCCGTCATCAATGCCGACGATTTCTACGGCGCGGAATCCTTCGCCCAACTCGGCAAATTCCTCACCAGCAAGGCGGCCACACCGCGCGGTTTCGACCCCATGTCGGGCCACCGCACGCCACGCACCGTCGCGGCGCAATTCGCGATGGTCGGCTTCAAGCTCTCCAACACCCTCTCCGAGCACGGCGCCGTTTCCCGCGGCATCTGCCAGGCCGGCGACGACGGCCTGCTCACCTCCATCGTCGAGCACACCGGCATCCTGCCTGAGACCATCGGTTCCGGCGCCGGCAAAAAATATTCCGGCCAGGAAATCGCCTCGCTCAACTGCTGGGCCTTCACCCCTGCGCTCTTCGCCGGCCTCGACGCGCAGTTGCGCACCTTCCTCGCCGAACGCAGCCGCGAGGCGAAGAGCGAGTTCTACCTGCCCGCCGCCGTCTCGACCATGATCGTCACCGGCGCCGCCACGGTGAAAGTCCTCCCCACCGAGAGCAATTGGTTCGGCGTCACCTATCGCGAAGACAAGCCCCGGGTCGTCGCCGCCATCGCCGCCCTCGTGGCGGCCGGAAAATATCCCGCGCGGCTGTTCTGATTTATTCGAAAATCCCCCAGTCCCATGGCACGCGGCACACCCCTCCCCACCGACTGGCCCGTCCTTAAATCCTACACCGGCGAAAAACTCCCGCGCGTCGCCCTCCCCGTCGGCGGCATCGGCACCGGCACCGTTTCCTTCTGCGGCTTCGGCGCGTGGCGCCATTGGGAAGTCGCCAACCGTCCCGCCAAGGGCTTCACGCCTTCCGGCCAGGCCACCGCACCCTTCTTCGCCCTGCAGGCCGCCAGGCGCGGCGAGGCTCCCGTCACGCGCCTGCTCGAGGGCACGCTGCCCGTCGGCGATTGGGAAGGCGCCGAGGGCGCGCCGCAGCCCAACGCCGGCCTGCCGCGCTTTCGCCGCGCCACCTTTCGCGCCGCGTATCCGCTCGGCCAGCTGGAGCTCGCCGACGATGCGATGCCGTTGCGCGCCACGCTCCAGGTTTTCAATCCGCTCATCCCCGGCGACAGCGCCCGCAGCGGCCTGCCCGTCGCCCTCGTGCGCGTCGTGTTGCGCAATCCCTCGCGCGTCCCCGTCTCCGCGTCCGTCGCCGCCGTGCTGCCCAACTTCATCGGCAACGACGGCTTCGAGCTGAAGCTCGATGAGTTCCGCGGCAAGCTCAACCCCGTCGGTGCTGCCGGCGGCGTCAACACCTACCGCGAATCCCCCGGGCTGCGCGGCATTGCCCTCGCTTCCGACGGCGTGGCGAAAAACCACGCCGCCCACGGCACCCTCGCGCTCGCCACCACCGCCCGCCGCGGCGTCACGCATCGCACGGCGTGGGCCGACTTCGGCTGGTGCGACGCCTTGCTGGATTTCTGGGACGATTTTTCCGCCGACGGACGCCTCGAGCCGCGCACGGCCAAGACCGACACGCCCGTCGCCTCGCTCGCCGTCGCCGTCGAGGTGCCGGCCGCCGGGGAGCGCACCATCGAGTTCGTGCTCGCGTGGCATTTTCCCAACCGCGAGAGCTGGAGCCGTCCCGCCGCGGAGCCGCCGCTCATCGTCGGCAATTATTACACCACCCAGTTCGCCGATGCATGGGCCGCCGCCGAGCACGCCGCCAAAAACTGGGCCGCACTCGAACGCGACACCATCGCCTTCGTGCGGAGCATCACCGACAGCGACCTGCCGCCCGAGGTGCGCGAGGCCGCGCTCTTCAATCTTTCGACCCTGCGCTCGCAAACCTGCTTCCGCACGCCCGATGGGCATTTCTTCGGGTGGGAAGGCTGCTTCGACCGCCGCGGCAGTTGCCACGGCAGCTGCACGCACGTGTGGAATTACGAACACGCCACCGCGCATCTTTTTCCCGACCTTGCCCGCTCGATGCGCGAAATCGAGTTCTCCGACTACTCGCTGTTCGAGGATGGCCTCATGGGCTTTCGCGTCGGCCTGCCGCTCAAAGCCGGCGCCAGCCACCGCCTCGCCGCCGCCGACGGTCAGATGGGCTGCCTGCTGAAACTTCACCGCGAGTGGCGGCTCTCCGGCGACACCGCGTGGCTCCGCACGCTCTGGCCGCGCGCCCGCCAGGCGCTGGAGTTCGCCTGGTTGCCCGGCGGCTGGGACGCCGATCAGGACGGCGTCATGGAGGGCTGCCAGCACAACACGATGGACGTGGAGTATTTTGGCCCCAACCCGCAGATGGCCTCCTGGTATCTCGGCGCCCTTCGCGCCGCCGAGGAAATGGCCCGCGCCCTCGGCGAACCGGCGTTTGCCGACAAATGCCGCGACCTCTTCACCCGCGGCCGCGCCTGGGTGGATGCGAATCTTTTCAACGGCGATTACTACGAGCACGAGATCCGCCCGCCGCGCAACTGGGACGAAGTGCGCCAAGGTCTCGCCGTCGGCATGGGCACGAAGGACGTCACGCAGCCCGACTACCAGCTCGGCGCCGGCTGTCTCGTCGACCAGCTTGCCGGCCAGGTAAACGCCCACTTCGAGGGTCTCGGCCACCTGCTCGACCCCGAGCACGAACGCGAAGCCCTCCGCGCCGTCATCGCGCACAACCGCCGGGCGGGATTTTCAGGACACTTCAACCACATGCGCAGCTACGTGCTTGGCGACGAGACCGCGCTCATCATGGCCTCGTATCCGCGCGGCCGCCGTCCCGCGCGGCCGTTCCCGTATTACACCGAGGTCATGACCGGCTTCGAATACTGCGTCGCGCTGCACCTCCTGCAGGAAGGCATGCTCCGCGAGGGCCTGAAGGTCGTCCGCGACATCCGCGCCCGCTACGACGGCCGCAAGCGCAACCCCTTCGACGAGGCCGAGTGCGGCCATCACTACGCCCGCGCGCTCAACAGCTGGGGGCTCATCCCCGCGCTCACGGGTTTCCACTGGTCCGCGCTTACCCGCACGCTGAAATTCGCCGCCACCAAGCGCCGCGTGCGCTGGCCGTGGTCGAGCGGACACGCCTGGGGCACCGTCGAACTCGCGCCGACGAAACGCCAGACCAAGGTCACGCTCCACATCCTCGGTGGCCGGCTCGCGCTCGATCGCTTCGAACTCGCCGGCGCCGGCGTATGTCACTGGCCGCGTCCGAAAACCCTCGCCGCTGGCGGCACACTCGAATTTCAAATTTCCCTTCCCGCATGAGCAACACCCCTGTCCCCCCGCACTTCTCGGACGTCCTTCGCCTCTTCCCGCTGGCCGGCCGCTTCACCTCTGCCGAACCCTATGGGAGCGGACACATCAACGACACCTACCTGGTCTGCCAGGACGCCGGCGGTTCCCGTCCGCGGCGCTACGTCGCGCAGCGGATTAACCACCATATTTTCAAAAACGTCCCCGCGCTCATGGAGAACGTGCAGCGCGTCACCGCCCATTTCGCCGCCAAGGAAGGCGCCAGCTCACGCGCGCTCTCGCTGGTGTTGGCCCATGACGGTCGCGCGGTGATTCAGGATTTCGCGGGCGGCTGGTGGCGGATTTATAATTTCGTCGAGGGCGCCCACACCGTCGACCGCGTGACCAACGAAGCCGAGGCCCGCGAAGCCGCCATGGCGTTCGGTGATTTCCAGGCCCAGCTCGCCGATCTCCCCGGCGGCCGCCTGCAGGAAACGATCCCCAACTTTCACCACACCCGCAGCCGCTTCGAAAACCTCCGGCGCGCGATGCAGGAGGACAAGGCCGGCCGCGTCGCCGAGGTGAAGGCCGACCTCGATTTCGCGTTTTCCCGCGAAGCCGATTCCGACGTGCTGCTCACGCTTCTTGCCCGCGGCGAGATCTCCGAACGCGTCACGCACAACGACACCAAGATCAACAATGTGATGCTCGATGACGTGACGAACCGCTCCGTCGCCGTCATCGATCTCGACACCGTGATGCCCGGCCTGCCGCTCTACGATTTCGGCGAGATGATGCGCACCTCCGCCAGTTCCACTGCCGAGGATGATCCGGTCGCCGAAAACATGCGGCTCATCGTCCCGTATTTCCGCGTCCTCGTCGAAGGCTACCTCGCCTCCTCCGTCGGCGCCGTGCTCAACGCCACCGAGCGCGCGCATCTCGGCTTCGCCGGCAAGCTCATGACCTACGAGAACGGCCTGCGCTTCCTCACCGATTACCTGCAGGGCGACACCTACTACAAAATTAAACACCCGCGCCACAACCTCGACCGCTGCCGCACCCAGTTCGCCCTCGTCCGCAGCATCGAGGCCCAAAAAGGCGAAATGGACCGCATCCTCACCGCCGCTTCCCGCCGATGAAATTCTCCCGCCCCGAAGCCGACATCTTCCAACCCGAGCCCGCCGGCCTCACCCCCGCGGCCGCGCTCGCCCGCACCACGCACCTGTGCGTCATCGCGCACCAGGATGACATCGAGATCAACGCCTACCCCGCCGTCGCCGAGTGCTACGGCCGTGCCGACCGTTTCTTCACGGGCGTCGTCGTGACCAACGGTGCCGGTTCGCCGCGCACCGGCGTCTTCGCCAACCACACCGACGAGCAGATGAAGCTCGTCCGCATCGAGGAACAGCGTGAAGCCGCCCGCATCGGTCGCTACAACCTTCAGCTTCAGCTCGCGCACCCCAGCGCTGACGTCAAAAAACCGGGCAACGCCGGCGTGCAGTCCGACCTCCGCGCCATTTTCGCCGCCTGCCGTCCGCAGACCGTTTACCTGCACCAGCCTCTCGACAAGCACGACACGCACGTCGCCGTCCTCCTGCGCTCCCTCGAGGCCATCCGCTCGCTACCGAAGGCGCAGCGCCCCACCCGCGTCCTCGGCGTCGAGGCCTGGCGCGGACTCGACTGGCTGATGGATGACGAAAAAATTGCGATGGATTGCAGCGCCTACCCCGAGCTCGCGCTCAAACTCATCCAGGTCTTCGCGTCCCAAGTCGTCGGCGGCAAACGCTACGACACCGCCTCCCTCGGCCGCCGTCACGCCAACGCCACCTTCCTCTCCTCGCACTCCACCGACGCCTACACCTCCGTCGCCTGGGCGCTCGACCTGACGCCGCTCGTGGCCGATGACGCGCTCACCGTGGAAGCCTTTACCCTGGAGCGGATCAACCGCCTCCGCGCCGACGTCGCCGCCCGCCTCGCCAAACTGGTTTGAGCGACCGGCGGGTTCGCTTACGCGAAAAATCCCAGATCCACCGCGTGCCGCACGGTCTTTCCTGACGCCGCGCGCAACACGATGTGATCGCCGCGAAAATCCACGCGCCGCACCGTGTCGAAACCACGCGGGATCGCCGCCACGCCCATGATGTAAGGCACGCGCAGCGGCCGCCGCGCATTCAATCGCAGCACCGTCGGAACGCCGCGTCGCGAAATCGAATTCGCCGCCGCCGATGCCGCCAAACCGTAGTGAAAATACGCCGTGACCTCCTCGAGCCCCAGCACGCCGCGATGCCGGCTGCTCCACGGCGCATAGTGCCGGCCGCCGTTCGAGTGCCAGAGCACCGTTGAGGCCAGCACACGCGGATCCTTCAGGCCAAACCACACGTAGCGTTGCCCGGGAAAAGTCACCGCCGTCCACGCCAGCCCGGTTCCGGCCCGCGCACTGAGCATCACCAAATCCTCAAAACCCGCCCGCGCCGGATAGCGCGTGAGATCCGTCGTCCCGCCCGTCGCCAGTGGCACGCGGCGCAAATCGCGAAACGTCGCGCCGATCGCCAGCGAAGCGTAGCCGCCCTGCGCCGGGTCCTCCAGCAGTTGCGGCGCCGTCTGGCCATGCCGCCACGGGCTCACCGCGATGCGGCCCGAGCCGAGCTTTTCCGGAAACGCGAGCATCGCATGGTGCCCGAGGCACATCGGCCCGCTCAGGCCGTGCAATTCATGGCGGATGTAGAGATTCGTTTCTCCTGCGCGCAGCGAAATCCGCTTCACCACGCGGCCGGCGCGAATTTGCGTCTTCAACTCCGTCACGAGCACGCCATCGCCCGATTCGTTTGTAACCAGCCGCCAGGGTTTTTCCGCCGTCTCGCCGTGTGGCGGATGCTTTTCGCCGCGCCAGGTCGAGGCGCTGCCACCAAAGGGCATGCAGAAAAAATCCCCGCGCAACGGCGGCATCACGCCCGCCGTTCCGGCCGGCAGTTTCTCGTCATGCCACGGCGCGATGGCGAAGGGCTGCACCGGCCCTGCCGCCGTCTGAAACGTCACCGGCGCAAGGTGCCCGCCGCGGCACGTGAGCCACGCTTCGACGCAATCATTCGCCAGCCGCCACGATTTTTGGGAAAAGACCGTCTTGGTCGTGACGCCGGCGGTTTTCACGCGCTTACAACGTCACGACCCGCTGCTCCAGGTGCGACGTCAGCGCCGCGGCCCAGATTTCATGGTGCGCCACGGCCTCGTCGGGCGTCGCGCAGCCGAATTTGTCGCCGAGCAGACCGGCGCGCTCGGCGATGTAGGCCGCCCACATCTGTTGCAAAATATCCGGGAAGCCTGGCTCGAAAATGCCGCCGGTGATGGTCTTGAACGGCGTGCCAAAACCGAGGTCCGTCTTCTCCCACCACTGCTCCTTGTCGCGGCGGAAGGTCCAGAACGTCTTGGGCTCCTTCGTCGAAAAACGCACGCCGCGGTCGGTGCCGAGCACCTCGAAGATCCACGTGTTGGTTTCGGTCGGAGCGAGGCGCTTCATTTCCAGCGTGAGTGGCGTGGCGTGGCCCGCGATGGGCGCGGTGCAGTGCAGCATCGCGTTATCCCATGTGTCGCACGCCGCCGTGCCGCCCTTGCCGTCAGGGCGTGTCGTGTAGATTTTCTGGAGCTGCGCGTAAACGTTCGTGGGCTTCCAGCCGAGCCGCAGCGGCACGTGCGCGACGTGCAGGCCGAGGTCGCCCATTACGCCGATGTCACCGCAGAACTTAGCCTGGCGCTTCCAGTTGATCGGTTTCGTCGGGTCGAGGTCGCTCGAGTGCAGAAACGAGCAGCGCGCCTCCAGCACGCGGCCGAGCGCCCCGCTCGCGGCGAGCGACCAGGCCCGGTGCACGCCGGGCAGAAAGGGAAACTCCGACGATACGCGCACGAAGCGGCCGAGTTTCTTCGCCTCGTCGCGGATGCGCCGCGCGGCGCCGAGGTCGATGCCGAAGGGCTTTTCCGCAAACAGGTCCTTCCCCGCGCGCAGCACGTCGAGGTAGATCGATTCGTGCAGGTGATGCGGCACCGCGGCGTAAACGACGTCGATATCGTCACGGGCGAGCAGCTCGCGGTGATCGGTGACGAGCGTCTTGACCGACGGCACCTGCCGGAACCAGTCGAGCAGGCCCGGCTGGAGATCACACACCGCCACGAGCTCGGCGCGCACGGGAAAATCCACGAGCGCAAACCATCGCGCGAGCGCGCTGGCGGCTTCGCGGCCCATGAGGCCGCCGCCGATGATGCCGATGCGAACCACAGGGAGGGAGGAAGCGGAGGCCATGGGGAAATCAGGCGAGGTATTTGAGCGCGTCCGCCGCCGACACGCCGTCGTGCACCACGGCCATCAGCGCCTTGGTGATGGCGGCGGGCTTCGGGTGCTGGATGATGTTGCGGCCATAAACGATCCCGGCCGCGCCTTGCTGGAGCAACGCCGCCGTGCGGGCGAGGATCTCGGCCTCCGGCGCCTTGCTGCCGCCGCGCACCAGCACCGGAATGCCGCCCGCGGTCTCGATCACCTTGTGATAAATCGAAACATCATCGGTCGGGTCGGCCTTGATGATGTCGGCGCCGAGCTCCACGGCCTGGCGCACGAGGGGGATGATCTTCGCCGGATCACCGTCGACCATGTAGCCGCCGGCCTTCGCGTTGGGTTGGAACACCAGCGGCTCGATCATCAGCGGCATGCCGTAGTAGTCACACTGCGGTTTCAGGCGCAGGATGTTCTGGATGCACTGGTCGGTGACCTCGGGCTGCTCCGGGATGCGGAAGAGGTTCACCACCACGCAGGCCGCATCAAGCCGCACCGCCTGCAACACCGCATCCTCGATGATGCGGGAAAACAGCACCCGCGGCAGTTGCGTGCCGTAGACATTGGCCACGTCGGTGCGGAGCACGAGCGCCGGCTTCGGCCGCTGCGGGACGCGTTGCAGGTGCGGCGCCTGGCCGACGGTGAGTTGGATCGCGTCCGGCGCGGCGGCCACGAGCGTGTCGATGGCGCGCGGCAGGTTTTCGATGCCGGCGAGGAAGCCTCCCTCGTTGAAGAAGCCGTGATCCAGCGCCACGTCGAAGCAGCGGTTGGTCCGGGGATTGAAGAGACGGTTGAGGCGGGCGGTTTTCATGAGGAGGAAAGACGAGCGACCGTGACGCCCGCGCCGGCCAGAACGGCCTTTTGCTCGCGGGTTAGGCTGCGGTCGGTGACGACATGAGTGAATGCGCTCCACGGCGCGTAGGCCAGCGTCGCGGGCTGGTCCCATTTTTCGGCATGCGCCACCAACACCCGTTGCCGGGCGCGGCGCAGCACTTCAGTTTTGAGCGCGGCATCGCTCAGCTCCGCCGTTGCCGGGCCTTGCTCAGGATGGATGCCGGAGCAGCCGACGAAAGCCACGTCCACGCGCAGGTGCTCGAGCCAGCTTTGCGCGAGTGCTCCGCTCAGCGAAAGGCTCACCGGCCGGACCACCCCGCCAATGCCCACCAGCGTGGCCCGCGCCTCGCCGGCCAGCGCCAACAATGGCACGGAATTGGTGAAGATTTGCAGCTTCGGCCGGTCGAGCACTGCCCGGCCGATCTCCAGACAAGTCGTGCCGCCATCGATGAACACCACGCCATGCGTCGGCACGAGCGAGGCCGCCGCAGCCCCCAACCGATTTTTCGCCGCAGCCGCCCGGGTGGCCTTTTCCTCGTAGGGCGGCTCGCGCAGGGAGAAGTCACACGGCAGAATACCTCCGTGCGTGCGCTTCAGAAGCCCACGCTCCTCCAGGCTGTCGACATCCCGCCGCAAAGTAGCCGCCGAGGCGCCGATCAGCGTCTGCAATTCACCGGTCGAGACGCCACCGGTGTCCGCGAGGTGGGCAAGGATCGTGCGCTGTCGTTCCGGGGCCATCATGAACCGCCATCCAAGCAGGTCCATGCCAGCTGCCAACACAAAGCATCAAATTCGCTCAATTCGCTCACATTCGCTCTTTAGTCGCAGGGTCATGCAGGGCGCCAGATCGGTGCGATGCCGCGAATAACTTGTCGGCAAAAACCCATTGCTTTCGCCGCCGTCCGCGACGACGTTCCGCGCATGGCGGACCCATGCAAGACCTCTTCACCGACCAATCCACCTTCATCCGCGGGCGGCTCCTCCCGGGAGCGGTCGAATCCAGCGCTCTTCAAGACAATCACGAGCGACGACTGGAAGCGCTCGCTCGCCTCAGCGCGGCAGCAGAAAAATGCGATCTCCGAACGCATTCTGACCCGGACCGCGATCTCGTCCTCCTCGCCGAAGACGAAGTAAGCCTCCTTGAGTCCACCGGCGGCGACTGGGCCGCCCTCGGCGACGCCATCCGCGCCTTCCGCCACCTCCTGCCGCTGCGCCCGCTCGGTGATTTCGGTTTCGACGCCGCGGCGGAAAACCCGCTTGAGGAAGCCAACTCACGCCTGCGCCGCATCGGCGGCGGGGTCGAGGCCTGGGCCTTCGCCGCGGACGACGGCTCCGTCTATAAATTCTACCTGCCGCGCGAGGAAAAACGGATCGGCAGTGCGTTCGGCTTCCGCCCCGGCGACGAAACCTCGCTCTATGCCGAGGCCGGGCTCGGCGACTACCGCGCGCTCCTCGAAAAACTCCTGCTCATTCACGCGCTCGGCGGCACCGCCACCGAAGTCGTCGCCCTCACGCCCGAAGGCATCCTCGTCGCCAAACAGGTGCTCGGCGAGCCGCTCGCGCAAGGCGACGACATGTCAAAACGGCTGCCCGACGGCCTCATCGAAATCCCCTCGCGCTTCCTTCGCGCCAACCGCGACCATCCGCGGCTTTTTTTCCTCGGCGACCGCGCCTGGCTCGTCGGCGATCTCCATGCGCGCAATTTCGTGCGCTGCGCCGACGGCGCACTCCGGGTCATCGACCTCGTCGCCGCGCCCTGGCCGGCCGACGCCACCGCCGCCCACCCGCTCATCGCCGACTGGCTGGCGCGCGTGCGTCACGATCCGGACGCCTCCGCGTTGCCCTCATCGGGTGACGATGAGTTATAAAGTGCGCGGGCGTAGCGTGCACAAAAAAGGCGGGGTTGGAAAACCCCGCCCTGCAAATTCAGTTTACGGCCGCTTCACTGCGCGGCGCCAACCACCGCCAGCACGTCCGCCGCCTGCTGGGCCGTCGAGGCGGTGTAGTCCGCCCACACGATTTTCCCGTCCTTGATCAAGAACGCCTGGCGCTTGGCAAAACCCATCGTCGTCGGCACGCCAAACGCCTCGACCACCTTCTTGTCGCTGTCGGCGAGGAGCGTGAACGGCAGGTGATACTTCTCCTTGAACGCCTTTTGCGCCTCCGGCTTGTCCGTGCTCACGCCGATGACGGCCACGCCCTTTTTCAGCAGCTCCTCATACGAGTCGCGCAACGAGCAGCCCTGTGCGGTGCAGCCGGGGGTGTCGGCCTTCGGGTAAAAATACACCAGCGTGTAGGCCTGCTTGGCGTAAACGTCGGCGAGCGCGAGCGAGGCACCGGTTTCGGTGATCGCGGTGACTTGGGGCGCGGCGGCGCCGACGGCGAGAGGTTCGGCTTTGGCGAAGAGGGACATGGTGAGAAAGGAAACGATGAACAGAACGGGGCGGAATTTCATACGCGGCCAAGTTTGGGGCGATTTATGGCGGGCGCAAGCGCCACCGCTGGATTCACCGGCCGCGGCGCTGTCCGCCCGGCCTGCCACGCCCGCGGCGTCACCCCGAAGAGCCGGCGAAAGGCCGTGCTGAAATGCTGCGAGGAGCTGAACCCATACCGCATGGCCACATCGGTCACCGAGGTTTCCGGCTGCCGCAGCGCCTGCCGGGCCGCGTCCAGCCGCAGTCGCAGGTAGTGCGCGCCGGGAGCGAGCCCCACCTCGCGTTTAAACCTCGCGCAAAATCGCGTCGCGCTGCCGGCGGCCGCTTTTTTGACCAGCTCGCGCACCGGCGTGCGCCGGTCGAGGTTGTCCCTCATGAAATCGAGCGCGCGATTCGTCGCGGGCGAATAAACCTCCGCTCCCGCGCCCGCCGCCTCCGCGGACAACCGCAACCGCTGCTCCAGCAGGCGCATGAAAGTCCCGAGATACTGGCGGATGACGCGGTCGCGCAGGGGCCGTTGCGCCGCCGCCTGCGCAAAAATCCCCCGCATCACGCCTTCCAGCTCATGACAGTGTTGCAACAGCGTGACGTCCTGCGCGCGCAGCGCCGCCGCCAGCCGCCGGCCTTCGCGACCGAGCCGGTCGAGGTCCAGCCCGATCCACAGCAGATAAAATTCCACGCCCGGCTCGGCCGCCGTGGCATGCTGCTCGCGCGGATAGGTCACCAGAAAATCGCCCATCCGCTGCTGGATCGACTGCCCGCGCACCCGCCAGAAGGCATGGCCCCGGCTGATATAGACGAACTCAAAACCGTCATGCGTATGCGGCCGCAGCTGGTGCCGCCGGCTGCACAGCGCCTCGCCGCAGTGCAGGATCGCCGGGATCGCGGCCACCGGCTGCTCCAAAAAGAACCCGCTGATCATCTGGTGGTGGCGCAGGGCTTTCATGACGTTGGTTGAAAACTATACAAACCGGGGGCAATTCTCGAACGTTATTTCCACCGCCCGCTGCTACAAGTCCCCTCCCGCTTTCACCCCATGACCAACCGCTTCGCCCCGCAACCCGCCCGCACCACGCTCACCGCCGGGCAGATCGCGCTCTTCGCTGAGCGCGGTTACCACATCCAGCACGCCGTGTTCTCCGACGCCGAGGTCGCGCAGATCAACGCCGCCGCCGACAAGGTCATCGCCCAGGAATACGACAAGGGCGCCCCGCCCGACTGCCGCATGGACCGCGACGTCGATCCACTCGCCGTCATCAAGCTCGATAACACCTGGAAGGCCGACACCACCATGGCCGACGCCGCGCTCAGCGCCCGCATCGGGCACATCGCCGCGCAACTCATCGGCGCACCCGGCATCCGCATGTGGCACGACCAGCTCCTCGACAAACCCGCTTTCGGCGGCCGCGTCATCACCTGGCACCAGGACTGGGCCTACTGGCAGATGATCGCCGAATGCCAGACCGTCACCTGCTGGATCGCCCTCGACGATGTGCTGCCCGACTCCGGGCCCATGGTTTTCCTCGAAGGCTCGCAAAAACTCGGCATTTGGACGCTCCCCGTCGGCATCACCGGCGACGACGCGCAGAAGCCCGAGGTGCCCGCCGGGTTCCAAACCCGCGAGGTGCCCGTCATCATCCCGAAAGGCAGCGTTTCATTTCACCACGGGCTGCTTTTGCACGGCAGCGACCGCAATTTCTCCGCCAGCCGCCGCCGCGCCTTCGTCTCCCACGTGATGTCGAGTGAGTGCACCTACAAGCCGGGCCAGATCCACATGAACGAGTGGATGATGAAAAAACAGCCCGACTGCCCCCAGCCCGGCGAAAAATTCCACGGCCCGCAGTTCCCGGTGATGTGGCCGGTGAACAACTGACCGGCTGGCGACACTAGCGTTGCGGCGTCAGCACCTTCGCGGCGGCCTGCGCCTTGAGGCAAAGCTCGGCCGCCTTGAACGCGTGGTCCTGCGTCATCGCCTTCTCGGTGCGGTTGAGGCAGTCGAGGATGAGCTCGCCGAAGAAACGGAAACCCACCTGCCCGGCAACACTGATGCGCTGCTCGCCCTTGCCATCGACGAGGATGATCGTCTCGCCCGTCGCGCTGTGGCCCACGTCGACGTATTTGCGCAGTTCGATGTAACCCTGCGTGCCGAGGATGATCGTGCGCCCGTCGCCCCACGTGCTGAGGCCGTCCGGCGTAAACCAGTCCACGCGCTGGTAATTCGTGGTCCCGTTGTTGCCGATGAACGACGCCTCGCCGAAATCCTCCAGCTCCGGCTTGTCGGGGTTGGCGTAATTGCCCACCGCCGCATGGCTCACCGTCGCATCGGTCGCACCGCTGTAATGCAGGTATTGCTCGCACTGGTGGCTGCCGATGTCGCAGAGGATGCCGCCGTATTTTGCCTTCTCGAAAAACCACGCCGGCCGCGCGGCCTTGCCCAGCCGGTGCGGCCCAAGCCCAAGCACCTGGATGACTTTGCCGATCGCGCCGCCCTGGATGAGGTCACCCGCATGCATGCCCGCCTCGGTGTGCAGCCGCTCGCTGTAATACACCATGTATTTGCGCGCAGTGGCCAATGCCAGTGCGCGGGCCTGCGCCAGTTGTTCCAGCGTCGTGAACGGTGTCTTGTCCGTAAAATAATCCTTCCCCGCCGCCATCACCCGGCAGCCGATCGCCCCGCGCTCGCTGGGCACGGCCGCCGCGGCGACGAGCTTCACCGCCGGGTCCGAGAGGATTTCGTCGAAGCTGCGCGCCACCCGCACCTGCGGATACGCTTGGCAAAACGCCGCGACCTTCGCCGCATCGGCATCGTAAACCCATTTCAGCGTGCCGCCGGCCTCGAGCAGCCCGTTGCACTGCCCGTTGATGTGGCCGTGCTCCAGAAACGCCGCCGCGAAAACAAACTCGCCGGGTTTCACCACCGGCCTCGGCTTGCCCTGCGGGGCGTAGTTCATGCCATCGGATTTTTGCGCCATGGCCCGAGCAGGCGCGCGTCCGCAGGGTGAGTCAATTTTTTAGCCCTAAACCCAATGTCACCTATTGGGTGACACTTTGCTTTAGCGTATACGCCCGGTTTCGGGCCCGGGTTGATCCGCAATCGCATCGACGCCCCGCGGTTCTTCGCTCCATCCTTCCGCCCCATGACGACCGCTTCCCCGCTCGGCTTCGGCCTCATCGGCACCGGCATGATCGCCGACTACCACGCACGCGCCATCGCCGAGACCACCGGCGCCCGGCTCATCGGCATCGCCGGGCGCACCGAGAGCAAAGTCCGCGCGCTCGCGGAAAAACATGGCGCCCCGTTTCACACCACCGACGTCGCCGCCCTCGTCGCGCGGCCCGACATCCAGGTCGTGTGCATCACCACGCCGAGCGGCGCTCATCTCGAACCCGCCCTCGCCGCCATCCGCGCCGGCAAACACGTCGTCGTGGAAAAGCCCCTCGAAATCACCGTCGCCCGCGTCGACGAGCTCCTCGCCGCCGCGGCCGCCGCCGGCGTGAAGGTCGCCCCGATCTTCCAATCCCGCTTCGGCGCCGGCGCCCAGCGCGTGAAAAACGCCCTCGCCACCGGCCGCCTCGGCCGGCTCGTCCTCGCCAGCGCCTATGTCAAATGGCACCGCCAGCCTTCCTATTATCAGGGCTGGAAAGGCACACGTGCTCTGGACGGCGGCGGCGCCGTCATGAACCAGGCGATCCACGGTCTCGATTTGCTGCAATGGTTCGCCGGCCTGCCCGCCGAGGTCTTCGGCTGGACCACGCGCCGGGTGCACACCGGCATCGAGTCCGAGGACACCGCCTGCGCCACGCTGCGCTTTCCCGACGGTGCGCTCGGCACCATTGAGGCCAGCACCGCACTCTATCCCGGCTGGTCCCGCCGCATCGAGCTCTGCGGCGAACACGGCTCCATCGCGCTCGAGGACGATCGCATCACGCGCTGGGAATTCCGTGAACCGCACCCCGACGATGCCGCCATCCTCGCCGCCGCCGCGGATAACTCGCTCGGCTCCGGCGCCAGCGCGCCCAACGCCATCAGCCACCAAGGCCACTCGCGCCAGATCCAAAACCTCGCCGACCACCTGCGCACCGGCACGCCGCTTCTCATCGACGGACCCGAGGCCCGCAAAGCCGTCGCCCTCATCTGCGCCCTCTATGCCTCCGCCGCCAGCGGCGTGCCGGTGAAATTATAAAACCCATGCGCCCCTCCCCTGCTCGCCGCTTCCGGCGCTTCACTTCCACTGCGCTCGCTTTCGCCTGTTTTCTCACCCTCCCGCAGCCCATGTGGGCCGCGACCTCCGGGTTGTCCGGTTTAGCATTGTATGCAACCCATGAAGCCGCCGCGCTCAGCACGTTGCGTCAGGCTCTCGCGCAAGAAGGCGGCTGGGTGAAGGTCCACGCCGCCGAGGTTCTCCTTCAACACGGTGACGCCAAGGCCGTCCACACCGCCTTTCTCGCCGAGGATAAACTCCACGCCACCGAGTTCCGCTACCGCAGCGGCATCTGGCGCACGCTCGCCCGCTGCGCCCCCACGGCCGCCGAACGCGCCGCCTGGACCGCCAGGATCGCCGCCGTCTTCACCGACGTGAATGCGCCCGACCGGCTGCACGCGATGGAAAGTCTCGGCAAACTCGGTGCGCCGCACTCGCCCGCCGTGCTCGCCGCTGCCGCCGAGTGGCTGCCGCACGCCTCGCCCGAGGACGCCGTTTTCCTGCAATGGCTCCGCTGGCAGGCCGGCGATGCCGGTGCGCGCGCCTTCATCGTCAGCCAGCTGGCCTCGCCCGTCCTCGACGCCCGGCTTTGCGCCGCCTTCGTCCTCCGCCTCGCCAACGCCGGCGACGAACCCACGCTCGCCGCCCTCGCGCAAGCCGCCGACCGCGAGCCGGCCGATTCCACGGCGCGCGTCTATATCGTCGGCGCCGCCTACGCCTTGCGCGCCGATGGCGACCGCTTCGGCGCTTGGCGCGACATCCTGGAACACTACGTCGCCCACGGCACCGCCACGGAAACCTACCACGCGCTCCAACCCCTGATGATGTTCTACCATATCGACACCGACTGTCCCCGCATGCTGCCGCTGCTCAAACACGCGGAGGGCGATGTGCGCATCGGCGCCGCGTGGACCCTGCTGTTCGTGAGTGACTGAGCTGACAAAAGCCCGGCCGAGAACGGCGGCCTGCACGTTTTTCCATTGCATTTATTCCACGATGTGAAACGACCATTTCGCAAAACAAAATAGCCTGATGATCATCGACTGCCACAATCACCTCGGCGTGGATTTGTTTTTCTACCTCAACGGCTACCACCCCTACGCGCAGGATTTGCCCGCGATGGTGACCGAGGGCCGGCACTGCGGCGTCGATCGCTGGGTCGTCTTTCCGATGGTGACCAACCTCACCTTCGACGTCGCCGCGATGCGGAGCGCCAAGTTCGTCTATGGCGGCATCGAGACCCTGCCCTACGCGTTCGAAAACGAACGCATGCTGCGCGAGATCTACGAACTCTATCCCGACCTCGGCCGGCTCACCCTGCCCTTCGCGATCCTCGACCCACTGCGCGAACCCGCCGCCCAACTCAAAAAACTCCGCGAGCTGCACGCCCAGTTTCCATTTTACGGCCTGAAAATCCAGGCGACCATCATCCAGTCCGACGTCACCGCCCTGCTCAACGTCGGCCGCGGCTTCATCGACTTCGCCGCCGAGTTCGACCTGCCCTTCCTCATCCACTCCAGCGTCGCGCCCGAGGACGTCTGGTCGCAGGCCAAGGACATCCTCCGCGTCGCCGAGTCCGCGCCGCACGTCCGCTTCTGCCTCGCGCACTCCT
>CAZGJZ010000020.1:0-2257 GCA_964525935.1 uncultured Opitutaceae bacterium
TCGTCGTCCGTGAGCGCGGTGATTTCCCCGCTCTCCAACAATCGGATGCCCGTCATCACCTCGAGGGTGACGAGTTGATCGTCGATGACGCGAAACAGGTGTCGGTATTTCCAAAACGGAATGTGTAACTCCACCACCATTTGTTCCTCCTCCTCCTCCCCCGTTTCGACCCCGTTGTTGTCGCGGAGCTTTTCGAGACGCTCAATCTCCTCGTCCGTCACGACCATGTAGGTGGCGAAGGGTTTCTCCTGGCCTTTGAGACGATCGATTTGACGCTTCGTCTTGGGAAACTTGTGAATGAGGAAATCCGGACTCGCCTTGAGCGCGGCCTTTATTTCCTCGCCGCTCACCGTCGCGTGAATCGCAAACTCCTCGTTCGATCGCTTGGAAGTCTCGAAGAGGCGGGAGAGCGGGATGTAGACCATCCCCTCATCGTCGACCTTGACGACGTCGTCGTTGACTTGCTGAAGCGAGGGGGACGGGGTGGGAATGAGGGTTCGGAGGGTGAGCGTGGCGGAAAACATGTTTTCGATCGTCTCGGACTTTTCGGACTTTTCGGACGATTCGGTAGACTCGGTTCAGGTGAAATGGGCGGCGAGGCTCGATCGATTCTTATTTTGTGATTTATTCAATCTTCAGCGTCGTTGCCCCACACGAACCGTCGTATTATTTCGTCGTGATAATGGGTGTCCACGACCTTCAGACTCACGCGATCTATGAGAACGGAGGCGGCGACTTGATTATTCCTACGAGGGATAGACACATCAAACGCCTGGTCGAAATCGATGATGGATTGCGTCGTCCCAGCGGGGTCCGTCATCACCGCCTCATACAAAACATCGTCGATTTCCAACGCCGCTGCGCCAAACACGCCCAACTCGTATGTGCGCCGAATCGTGGGTTGGACACCGCGCTCGTTGAGTTCCCGCACGTGCTCAATCATCGCCGTGTGTGTGAACCTGCGTAACGGTGCCAAAGTCCCCGGCACGTCCAAATCCGTTCGATGACCGTCGTCGCGAAGGATCATCGCGACCGCGGATTGTCGAAAGGCGCAGACGATTACGTCGGGGACGATTGCATCGTCGTCGTCGAGGCTCGTCTCGTCGAGGATTCCGAAGATTGCACAACACTTCGCGGAGAATTCCGATTCCATGATTTGGCGCATGTACACCCCGAGCGACTCCCCCGCCGCATACTTGGGGTGACACACGGCGACGTATTTGGTACTGGGCGGAGTCCATTTATCGATGAGCCGCATCATCTCCCGTATTTCCTCGCTCGCCGGGACGTGGTAAAACGAAAACGAACGGAAGCCGGTCATTTTCTCCGCGAGAACCGCCACGATGATTTCAATCGCCTTCTTGAATCTCACATCGAGCGCCTTGAATCTCGCATCGTTCAAATCGTTCGGTTTCCGGACGTGCTCGAGGACGTAGATCAACCGGAGACACTCGCTGCTCGACGCAGCCCATCGCCGTATTCGTCGGGGCCCGGCGATTTCATCGATTTTACGCATGTACGTCTCTTCCACTTTGATTTGCTGATCTCGCTCGGTTACTGGAATCGTCGCTCGCCTCGCGCGATGCAGGATGTACCAATGGATGAACAAATCGAGCCCTGAAAAGTCGGGTTCTTCATAGTAAGTACGGCGATCATGACGAGTACTGTCGAGCAGGTCGTTCACTTCAATCACCGGCATTTTGTTTTCGTTTTGGTTTTTTGATTGGTTTTCACGAGTCGGATTCGATTGAGTTCGAGTGAGGCGGTTGAATCATAATTGTGATTGATTTATTTATTGAACTCGTCTTCCTCATCTTCCTCATCTTCTCCGACCCACCCCATCCCCAGTGCCTGCTCGACTCACTCAAATGCTGCACGAGTACGTATAGAGACGGCACGGACACTCCGTTATCCCGAAGCGCGCGTTCGAGTAAATCGCACACTCCAAACACAACTTGTGATTTCTGCATCGGTTGTCGGCGGAATACCACTCTTCCCCCTCCCGAATCGTTCGGCGACACATGCGGCAACTGATCACGCAGTTTCGCACACGGTCGTGTGGGGTCGAACGCAATTTTTCGGAGTCGACCTCGCGGTGGAGATTCGACTCGAAGATTTTGCGAACGTGATCGTATCGCCCGTGGAGCGCATCGAAAATCTCCGTAAACATCGCATCCATCTCCTCGTTGGTGATGTTTGGATCGGCATGTCGTCTGAAGACGGCATCCGGCGACTCTCCCGCCTTTGCCTTTGCCTT
>CAZGJZ010000020.1:2357-16210 GCA_964525935.1 uncultured Opitutaceae bacterium
GCCTTTGCCTTTGCCTTCGCCTTCGCCTTCGCCTTTACCTTTACCGCGACGGGTTTGGACGCCTTATCGGCGGCGACGGAAACGACGGCGGGTTCCGGCTCGACCGCCTTTTCGGGCGCGGTGGAGGGAGAAGAGGGGGGGAAAGAGGCGGAATGGGATTGAACGGTGTTGAGAATCGAGGCGAGGCCGCTCTGGACGACGTCGAACGACTCGATCTCCTTCGTGAGGGAGGCGATGCGCGTGCGTTTCGCGTCCCTCTCGCGCTCGAGCGACGAGACCTCCTTCTCGAGTTGAGCGATTGCGCGCTTGGCGCACGACGCCTCGCTGATGGTGTTTACGAGAATCGCGCTCAACTCACGCTTCATGGCGGCGTGGAACTCGTTGGTATTTTCGGCGGCGTCGTTCATTTTTTATTTTTTGACGTGTTCGGCGGAATCGGTACGAGACTTTTGACTTTTTTCAAAGTGGGCGGCGTCGAGCTCCAGAAATGGAAATTGTGATTTTTTGATGCAGCCAAACACAAATACACAAATGTCGAGTCCAAACGATCTCGTCTATCTATATCCCGCCGAGCGCCTCGCGCGCTTCTACAGCGAAATTGAGCGCTTGAAAAACGCGTCGGGACCGCGACACGAATTCAACTTTGGATTTGACGACGATAAGCTCGACTTTAGCCTATTTGAGGTGTTCTGCGCGGCGCTCCTCGCCTCGCCCGCCGTCGTCGACGTCGCATTCAGGATGATTGGCTACGACGGCGGGTACGTCGTCTTCACTGAGACGCTGATGAACCCGGCGTGTCGCATCGAGTCGGTGGATTGGTCCGGTTCTGAATGCACGTTCCTCGGAAATATGTGGGGTAATTTCGGCTCGTGCAAGCGCCTCGTCGCGCGCGGCGTCGTAGAGCGGCCCTTCAAAGACGCCGACGATGATTTCCCCGAGTCGCTCATCGACCAGATGAAGAGGTGCACGCTCGAGTCGCTGGACTGCTCGCATAACTCCATCCGCGACGGCGAAATCGAGTACCTGAAGACCGTCGTCGCGCACTGCAATGGGCTGCGGCGCGTCGAGCTGAGAAACGTCAAATTCGACGCCGACGTCGACGAGGCCGTGCGGCGCGAGCTGAAGGAGTTGGCGGACACCCGCGGCATCGAGCTCGTTTTGTGATTGTTTGTTAGGTTTTAGAGGCATGCTTCCTTCATCACACAACTCAAGCCATCGTGAGAATGGTGACGGCGTGGGATTTGTTTTAGGTATTGGGAGGTTCCCCCCATAAATTAACAAAGGGGACCGGCGATCATCATGACACAACAAGTTCGTAAAATTTCTCTTCAAAACGCCGGGAATGCGGTCAGCATTGTCTTCTTCAATCTCACCTTGATAACAGGAATCATCACCAGCATCCTCGCCGTCATGCTCGCAGCTCCTCGCATCGCTGCCGGAAAACGAGGAGAGTGGATCATCATCGTCGTCTTTGCGTTGATGACTATTGTCTCTGGATTCTTAGGAACGGCGGTCCACCTTCTCATCAATGCGACCAACACTAGATCATGAGAGAGGAGGAGGATAGGATTTATGGGTTGCAAACATATTGATGAGTTTTCAGCTCGCCGTCACATTGTTGAAACCGAGCTCACGCCAGCACTGCGCGCACTTCGTACACGCCTCGCTCCATACCCAAGGTATGCCGTCGCCCCCGTTCGCCGCGAGACGAAGCAGAAGCCCGACACTCATGATGCCCAACGCCCCAAATATCACGACGCCGTAGAAGAGAAGCGCGAAGGCGATGTTCACCGCCACCTTGAAAGGGAATGAGAGCCATTTAAACCATGTGTTGCCGACGTTGTCCTCGCGTTCACTCATGTCGCTGCGTTTTCGTTCGGGGTGGGGCGTTGAACGCTTTCCAAATTTGTGTTATCGCTCTGAGCCATCGCGAGCATCTTGCGTCGCGTCCACTCGCACACGAAATTCACGTAGCGCACGCACTCTTGGCGCGAGTTGCACCCCACCACGCACGCAATGTAGACGATGAAGTGTTGGGGATAGGGGAGCCCCACGAGGAAGTCGACGTTTCGCTTTCGCGTGAGGTCGTAGGCGTTCTCGCGCTCCTCGCTGCCTTCGGGGGCGGTGTAGAACGGTCCGCCGTAGGATTCCCCGTTCTCGTCCATCTTTGACCAGTCGGTGCAAAGGCCGCCGTCGAGGTATTCGGCGAACTTTTCGTCGCTCATTCTCGGGGTTTCCTCCGCCGCTTTCCATCGTTTCACCATGTCGAGGTAAGAGTCGAATCCCATGGCGTTCGTCGTGACGTTGTGCATTTTGAAGCCGTTCACGACCTCCTCGATCGATGAGGGACACGGTTCTTTGTATTTCGCGGGTGATACCTCCTCGATTCGCTTGTCCACCTTGTCGTAAAGCGAGTCGAAGGGCGAGGGCCCGCCCATCCTCCACATCATGTTGTAGTTTTGCATGGCCCCGTCCATCTTCCCGATGCGTTCCTTCAACGCTCTGAGCTCCTCGACGGAGTCGATCGTGTCCAGCAAGAGCGTCTTTACGACGACGTCCTCAAACCCGTGATTCGTGTCGAAAAAGTGCGGGCGATTCACAAATGCCTTCGCCCCGAATTCCGCGTTCGAGGTGGAAGACCCCGATTCGGTCGGAGGGGGTCCGAAGAACTTTTCCCAAGGGCTCGACATGGTTTTTGTTTTTGTATTCGTCTTTGTGGGTGAGGGGTTTGGTTATTTGTGTTTTTGTTTTTTGGGGGTTTTGGTTTTTGGGGGTTTTGGTTTTTGGGGGTTTTGGCGTTTGGGGGTTTTGGCGTTTGGGGGTTTTGGCTTTTGGTCAAAAAACACAAAACGTGAAACGCAACATGAGCGACGCCGATGCAACTCCTCGAAAACATAAAGCGATGGACCAATCTCGAAAGAAGCGAGTGAAAAAGGTTTGTGTGGTAAACACCTTCCCCGTGGCGATAGTCATGCTTCGCGACGAGGCCGGAGACGCCGACTCCCCCAAGGTCACCTACGAGCCGGACGAGAGGTTCACTCTCACGCTCAACAAAACCAGGGAGAAACGCGTCAAGTTTGAGAGGGGGGATCCCGAGTTTCGCTCCCTCAATTTCTACTCGGCGCCGAAAACGAAGCTCGTCTGGGCTTACCATGACGACGAGCATTCCCCCTTTGAGAACTCAGATTTCGCTGAGAGCCAACTGGTCTTCATCATCGTGTCGCAAGAAATCGCCGAGAAGCACGGAGATGAGGTGCGAGACATGATGTCCTCCGATTGGAATGAGAGCGACGGTGTGCTTTGTGTGCCCATGGATCCAGTAGTGTTGAATTGTGACACCGGTATTGAAAACGTCGGGAGAGCAGTCGCGTATCGTCGGTTCGTCATATATTAAGAGGCTCTCAATTATAAAGCTCACAAAAAAAGAAACGCGACATGAGCGACGCCGACGCAACTCCCCGAAAAAGAACGAGGGTGTCCGAGCCGACCGATGGCGAACTGCGATGCAACTACGAGATGATGCTGCGTCGATTGAACGGCGTGATGGCGGAGGCGGAGCAAATCACACGCCGGCGGTACTATCGGATGCTCGGCGAGGAGGGAATCAAGGTGCCGACGGCGGTCGTGGCGGGGGGCTTCATCGTGGGGTGCGCGAGGTTCGAGGATCGCAAGTTGTACGACTGCGCGGACGTGGACCTCATCTGCCTGCCGGGGTGCGGACGCGAAATCCGCGAGGTGTTGGAGAAGGCCGGTATGAAAATGACCCAGGAGCTGGACCAGCACTTCGCGTCGGACAACGCACACTTCAAAAAAACGGGGGTGTTAGAGTACATCGAGCGATGGGAATTCGAACGGCCATGCTCCCACATCCACCAACACGCCATCGATTTGATCGTCGTAAAGGACGTGATGAAGGTGGTGAGCTCGTTCGATCTAGACGTGTGCGCGGCGCGGCTCGATTTGGGCACGGGCGAGTTTACCATCCCGCCGGGGGTGTACGTGGGCGAGATGCGAAAGACGGCACCGTGCTGGGGATGGCGCATCGAGAAGTACGAAGAGAGGGGCTTCGAGCTGGTGCAGGACGCAACGCCACCATCCCAATGAAATCACACTTTCATTATCGAACGAAGCGTTCATCCGTTACAAAATTTTAAGTAAAACTCATGTTTTCGGACAAAAACCGATATCGAAAATCATGGTTTGCTCGTCGCGGGCACCGCAAAGCGAGGGACCTCCTCTTGGATGCGCCAAAACCTCTTCTCTTCAACCAGGCATTCCTTAGATTGGCGGAATCGCTTCGTCGCGCGCATGACGATTTGAATTGGAGAGCTCCTCATATGGAAGTCTCATCGCATGCATCGATATTGAAAACGATTCAATCACACGCGGAGACGGCGGATACGTCGTGGGTCATCGACGGCCTCACGCTCGCCGTCTGCGTCTACGCAATCGGCGCAAAAATCGAGTATTTGGCCGCTCGCGGGTGGGTCGACGAGGCGAGCGTGTGACCTTCTCCATAATCACAAATTCACTTCGCCGCGACCATCGATCGATCGATCGATCGACCCACATTCCCTACCGAATCAACCGAAACGACCGAGAATGGAAAACTTTTCATGGGAGCCTACCCCCCGCGCCCGAACCGACAAAATCGTCGTTCTGTTTCAATTCTCCCCGACTCGAATTCATTACGCGTACGTTTATCCGGAATCCTGGGTTTCGGATCTGTACACGGTAGCGGCGAGACGCGCAAACCTTCCCGTTTCGACCGTTCGCATCAGTTACAAGGGGGTGGAACTGACCCCCACCTCCGCGGCGCGCGTGGACAGTGTGGGAATTGTGGATGGGGACACCGTCCAAGTCGAGATTGTTTAGTTAATTTTAAAAAATGGGCCCCGACAAAAAATTAAACATGTCGCGATCGAAAAAATTTCTTACAAAATTTTCTTAAAACCCGATTCAGAAACTTCACTCCACGTTGTTTATCCACATACTTAAGAGACCCCTCCCTCCAATTTCGCAATCGACTCCTCCAGCTCGGCGAGCGGCACGTCGAAAATCAACACGTGATTCCCCCTTCGATTGAAGGAGCCCTTGCCGTTCGGCAACGTAATCTCGACCGACTCGCCCAACTCCTTGAGGGTGAAGCCGTTCCGTTTCCACCTCTTGAAATCAAAGGGGATGGTGAATCCGTCGCAGGACCCGAAACATCGCATGTCGGTGTGCTTCACGACGCGCTTTTTCTCACCGAACGCCTCCTCCGCGAGACTCTCGACTCGTCTCGTCCATTTCGCCACGTCGCCGATGTTGCCCCCCGCGTTGAACGTCTTGGTTCTCCCGTCGTACTGAATGAACGCACAATCGCCGTCCTCGATGATATCAAACCTTCCTGGAGCATCAAATCGATCGAACTGAGTCTCGGAGACGGGCGGATCGAATTCTACGTTTGCGCCGAGCGCCGTGATCGACCACTCGAATCCACCCGCGCTTTTGATGGTAACGGCGTCTTTGGGCATTCTCCTTGCGAAACTGTGTTTAGTATTGGAAAAGAATTACTCTTCGTCGTCGCTCATCACACCCTCCACCATAAACGGTGCGATTTGCACTACATGGGGACGCCCTGCGTTCCCGGAGTAAATGAATCGAAAGACCCCGTTGTCCATCTCGATGCTGTCGATTGTGGTAGTTTCAGCGAACCGAGTATGCCCGTCTTCGTAGCCGATCGCGAGCGAGCCTTCCGAATCGCGCTCGATGATCATCGCCTCGCATTGATTCAGTTCAAGGTGCATCGGTTTAAAGAATAACACCTTGGCGTACTTTACGCATTCCATAACGTCGTCGAACATCGTGGGGCGTCCATCGAAATTGAACATAGCGTTCACGTGATACAATCCCCCGGTGACGAAATGTGTCGAGAGCCGACGCGGCAATATTTGATCGTCGCCGTCGGTGTCGGGGAAATCAGTCACTCCGCTCGTCGCAACTGCGCCCATGTCGTCGCTCGGATCGTTTCGTTTGTTTTTTTAATTGTGATTTTGGGCGAATGATATCGTCCAAAATCACAAATTTTTTCGAAGATGCAACGCGTTAACTGGACGAGAATCGCTGACGTCGCATCACTCGTTGTGGGGTCCGCGATTGGAATTACACCGATGACCTACTACATCCACTCGTCCTTTCAAAAGCGACTCGAGGAAGCGGAGGCAAACAACGCAAGTGCGCTCGCCAGGCTCAAAACGTTCACGGAACGAGAGAAGGAGTATCAAAGACACAGTTCGGAGACGCTTCGAAAGCGTCTGGAAAAGTGCGAAGAGGAGCACGCTGCGTTGAAGAGTCGCGTGGCGATCACCGAAGCCAGCACGAATAATGCGGGCGGGGTTGGATTGTTGGCGCTCGCCATAGCGTGCGGTCCGGTTGGAATCGTGGGACTCCTCTCGCTGATGATCGTTGGTGCCGCTTTAGACGGATGAGAGAGAGAACGTAAAGAGGGGATTGCTTATCTAATTACTTTATCGACCGGCCCAAAAAACGGCCAACACACCGACCACGATGAAGGACATCATGAATCCCGAAGCGAACCCCGAAGCGAACACCTTGACGCATTCCACCACCACCCCCTCCTTCATGTCGACGCGCTCGGCCTCCTCGAACTTGAACGATATCTCCTTTTCTTCCTCCTCCTTCTTCTTCTTCTCATCCACTGCCGGCGACGTCGAAGCGATTTTTCGTCGGACGATGGCGTCAATCTCCATCAAATCGTCCTGGATCCATAGCCCGTGTTGTTGCTGAAGTCGCTTGAAGATTGAACGAAGCTCGGGAACCACCTCCTCGTCTCGAATCTCCTCGAAAGGGCCTCGCGGCGACATTGTGGATTGTCGATCGGTGGGAACGGATGGAGTCGTCGTCATGGATGTGATTTCACAGTGTGTCGTCATCATCATCATCGTGTCCACTCTCCATCGGTTTAACGGACTTCACGGTGAATTGGGGTTGGTGCCGCATCGTCCCATTCTCTCTCCAGGTCACTTGTTGTGTGAAGAATTTGTGAAGGAACTGGATTTTGTCGCGATTTCCGACATTTTTGAACCATACGAAGACGTTGTCTTTGTCATCGTCCTTGGCGAGACCGATTTCATCATAACGATACTTTTGGTTCCCTTTGCCGTATACCTCGGTAGGGAATACTTTCAAAAATGTGGTCGGTTTCAACATCGTTTCGATCTCCGCCAGAAAAAGCGTCGTATTCCCGGGCGATTGCGGTCCTTCGCGCACGAAAAACGTGAATTTCCGCGGCTTCACCGGGGGTTCGTAAACAGTCAGTGACGCTCTTAACTCCGGTCCCGTCGTCTTATTCTTGGTATCCGCGACGAGATTCTTTTTGTTAAAGACGCTCGCCGTTATCGCCTCGTCCCACTCGTGCGCGTGAAGCAATCGCATGAAAATGGAGGAGTGGGAAGCGAACAACGCAGTGTGTT
This sequence comes from uncultured Opitutaceae bacterium, assembly GCA_964525935.1. Lineage (GTDB taxonomy): Bacteria > Verrucomicrobiota > Verrucomicrobiia > Opitutales > Opitutaceae > UBA2377. The sequence continues at coordinate 9,833 of CAZGJZ010000020.1, forward strand.
CGAACTCCAAATTCATCGTCTTCTTCTTCGCCGTCTTTTCGCATTTCAACCACCACGTCCCGGCACCGCGCTCAATCGTGAACCACCCCGCATCATCGGCGTCGTCCCCACCCATCAACGTCAAATCGGTCGAGATGGGTAAATGTATCTCGTCGAGTTTGTGTCCCGTGGCTCGCGTTTGAAGATGGGTGTGAAACGCCGTCGTCTCCATCCACGCGTTGTCGGTATTTCGCGGATCGTCGACGTATCCGGAGTAAATCTCGTGTGTGGAGTCCAACATGGTCTTGATGGCGAAGATTTGGACGTAGGTGAGATGAACGGGATTCGCACTGGAGTCCTTGGTATCGACCTCCACAACCCACATGTCGTCATGATTCTTCGAAAAGACCAACGTCGCTTCGTGGGTGGCGTTGTGCGCGAGATGTCGTCCGCGCTCGCCGTGAACTGGGGGGCGAATTCGCACTCGCCTCTCACGCCGAATAACCTCCGGGAGTTCGGAGTGAATCGAATCGGAACTCGCCTCATCGATCAAATCAATCACCACGGGAATCATCTCGCGTTTTTGGGGTGTTTCAAAGACGTGTCCCAACGTCTCCTCGCAAAACTCGCGAATCGCCGCGCGTTCCGGCGTCTCCCACGGATCCACCATTCCACCCGGTATGGCCCAAACCCCGCTTTTTCGTTGAATGAGCGCGATTTCAAGTTTAGTCGTGGGATCGCCTCGCGTGACGAGCGCGTCGGCCGCGCGATTCGCACCCCACTTCCCGAGATTCCCTCGACCCGTGTACCCCGTTCTCCCCATCGGATTCCGCGGCTTGATGAGATCCGCGACTTCTATGGATTTGAATACATCGGCCGAACGCATTCGTTCTCGAGCCGCTGGGGTCATCCACTCAACCACTCGTTTCTTGAAATCCTCGGCCATGCTTCTGAATTCGACCATGCGTCTGACTTCGTCCACGGGTTTCTCTCGAATGATCAAATTTTTGACTCTTTTCGCAACCCGGCCGAAGGGGTCCGACAGTTCGTCGCCCCTGAGGTTACGTCGTTTCGGCGAACCGCTTGAGATGAGATCATTATAGAATGTTGAGATGTTTTCCCAATCGACGTCCGCCCATCCCTCGTGGACGTCGACGACTTCTCCTTTAACATTAAATATAGGTTCCATAAATCGATCAATGGAATGGAAACCTAATGCACTTGAATCGGGGGCTCGCGTTGGGGAATAACCACCTGGAACAACATTTTTCCACGATCGCATGATTCCCCCTCGTTTAATTTCGTCGAAAGATCTTGACGGAGTCTTATCGACGTAGGCGGATTTCCCCGTGAGATGGCACGAAGACAACTCCACTCGATCCGCCAATCTTTTATCGGCAAAGAGTTTCTCTTCGTTCTCCACGACGAACGCGATCGGGGACATCGCATCCACGCACACCACCGCGTTCGACTTCAACAGCGTTCCCCCACCACTTCCCTTGTTGTTGACGAACCAATCCATGTAATCTCTCACCGACGTGTAAACGCAATGCGTCGAGGCCTCCCCCGCAAAGTAGACTTTTTCATACGACGCCAAGTCCATCGCCAGATCCGAGTTGAAGGGATGCGTCGATTTCAACGATTCGTGTTTCGAGCGAATCTCCGAGACGAACACGGAGAAATTCTCATACTCCGGATCGGAACCCTTCATCACGTACGTCACGTCGCGTCCGGTTTTCCGCTCCCATCGCTTCAACGCCGCGCCCAGCGTGGGATGAACCGCGTGACCGGACGTTCCCACCAAACAGTGCGTGGGCCAAAGCGTGTGTGGCGTGTTTTGCTTCGCGAGCGTCTCCAAATACGATACGACGCGCTCGCGCGGGATCGAGCGGTGTTCCACGACGTACTTTGCATCCCCTTTGGACGCCTTCACGATCGTTTCGTTTTCCGACACCGTGAGCTGCGCAAACGTAAGAAGGTTTCGTTGTTCCGCGCTCGTCAATCTCGCGGCCTCGGGGGGCGCCACGATGCGATATGCCTCGGCGTTGGCGATGTGGAGTCTGGAATGCGTATCGAGCGTCACGACGATTCGATCGAATTTAACGGGGAACTCCGAATCGATCGCCGAGGCGATGATGTCCATGTCCCTCGACGCGCCGGGAACCGCGAGCGCCCCGCCCTCGCAAAAGTCGACTTGGGGGTCGATCACCACCAGACACGCGTTTTTACCGTCCGGAATCGTCCCCACATACTCGCGTTGGGGCGAAACGTATCCTTGTTTGAATCCCTCCATTTCTCGAACGTCTGTGCGATTCCCGCGATTTCCGATTCGGCGTTTGTGAGGGGGGAACGGAAATCGGGTTTATACGTTGTGTGCGCGATTATTCAAATAATTTTTATTTTATCATTTTTTAAAAAATTATTTTTTAAACAATTGTTTTTATTTATTTTTTAAATTTCAGTGCAATAAAAAGTCGACGTATCTATCTCGTCCTTCGCACATCACAAAATCGCAAAGATGAGCAGAAGAGGATACCCGAATCCGCCGCCGAGGTCGAGAACCTTGGATTCACAGAGAACGACGTCGGTGCTGGACGGGGGGGAGGATACGCAGGATACGCGAAAACTCAGCGACGATGAGGAGGACGAGGAGAGCGTGGAAAGCTCTGCGAGCGATCTGAAAAGCTCGGCAAGCGAACAAAAGCGACGAAAAACGTCGTACATTTCACCCCCCGCCGATCTCACGAGGCATTTACACGGCGGACAAAAAACGTATGAGAAATTCAATCCCCACAGCGTCCAAACAACGTCTGCATCCCCCCAACGCGGAAGCGCGGCGTCGGTTTACGGCGATATTTTAGGTAGCGGATTTCCCGGCGGGAGCGACGGAGGAGATGAGGATGTCGAGGGAACCGCCGCCAGCATTCCGACGGCGAGCGACGTCACGAAGAACAAAATCCATCAATTCATCATTCGTTTGGCGGGGGCGTTGAGTCGCCGATCGACTTCATCGCTCTACGTCGACGGGTACGATCCTCGACACGACCATGAGGCATACGATAGCGATAAGGCGTACATGGGATATCGGTGCAAGCCGGAAGTCCTGATGGGGATGGAGTGTGCGTGGAAGCACGTCGAGTATCTCCGCGAGAGCTTCAACTCCAGAGTCATGCCGGGGATGAAGGACATGTACGAGGCGGCGAAGGACGACGGCAGAATCGGGTTGGTCTTCGCGCGTCTGGTCGCGAGCGAGATTCGAGAGTTCAACTCACTCAACTCGGAGTTGCCCGAGACGAAATTCGCGGCGAATCGGCGCTTTACCGATCGATTCAACGCGTCTCAAGACGTTCGCGCGACGTGCAAGTTGCCGGCCCCGGTCCCGCCGTAAATGGGGAGAGCGAGCGTCGATGAAACGTTATGTGCGCCCGTCGAGGAGAGAGGGAAAGAAAGTCGAAAAAAGAGGAAAAGAATGGGCGACGTCGAACCCTCCTACGCGAGAAGACCACCAGTGTTGGATAACGTGTCGCGCGCGAAAATCAACGGAATGTGCGTCGCGACGGTTCGTAGGGCGTTGCAAATCCCCGCGAAACGCGACAAGACGATGGAGAGATACATCGGGTTGATTACGGACTTCGTCGGGAGCGAGAGAATCGACGCGATGAACGGAATCGTCGATAAATCAGGGGGGAAGGTGTAGTAGGTAGTGTGCTTTTTATTATACGCAATTCAAAAATGAAAACAACCGAATGTCGTCGTCGACCTCGTCATCCACACTCCCCCCGCCGCCGTCCGATGTGAAACGCCCGAGATACCTCGTATCGAAGGAAGAGCGCGAGAGATCGACGTGGGAGGCGGTCGAGCTACTTCGTTCGGTTCTGCCGCAAGTCAATCTTTACCCCTCGGTTCGTGAAATGCATCGAAAAATGGAGACGCTTCGATCGGATTATTGGGCGGTGCCGAACACCTATCTCGGCTGGATCGTCGAGTATACCGGGTGGGAGAGAATCGACGGCGTCAGTCACCTTGCGGGTCTCTCGCGCGTCGCAAACGTCTCGGAGTTCGTCAATCAAGAGATGTCGAGCGCCGAGTCGTACGTCGTTGATTACAGCGACGGAAAACACCCAATCGTCGATCAAATCCCGCTCGTCTTGGAAAGCGCCTCGAATTTGAAACGATTGGGAGTCGTCATGGTTAACAGGAAACACGGGCTTCCTTTGGTCTCGAGATTGACTCTCCCCTCCACATTGGAGACGTTTGCGATTCTCGAGTTTCCACACCCGCGGGCGTACGCCGACGAACCCCTGAGATTGGACATTTACATGCGGACAGAAGCGTTTCTGGAAGAAGAGACGGTTCGTGATGAAAGTGCGTTTCCCCGCTTTTCAGACATCGTCAGCACAGTCGTGTCGGATTTTATGAGGAGTGCCTCGAACCCGACGAAGGAAATTTTGAGACATCGCAATCTACCGGAGATTTTCGTACGCTTTTATCTGCGTCCCGAAAGCGTCACGAGTCCCCCGATGAGTCGAAATCATCCACTCACTGCGAATCTGAACGCCCTTCATTTCCATATCGCCCCTCGCATTCACAGTGAAGTGAGGTTCACCGCATGGTTCACCGATGTAGGCGACTACGATTCGCTCGATGAGATGTATGTAGCGTGTCTATCGCACGTCTTGACCAACCGTCTTCCCCCCCATTGAGGCGAGACGGACAAAAAAAATCACGAGAAGCGCATCGTCATCACGCGATTCCACACCCACACCAACGTTCGGACGATTCGCATCGCGAGGCTTGTATCGTTTCGACCTCGTTCATTATTCTTTATGGGTGTGGAGGAAGACTCGTCGATCGTTGAGGGTGGAGGAGGAGGAGGATCGGTCGTCGTCGCTCGCTCGCGTCGTCGCCGAGCGATTTCCTCCAAGGCGAGACGTGCGTCGCGATACAACAGACGATAAACCTCTTGATATTTTGAAGCTTGTTCGAATCTCGCTTTCCAAATCTCGACATCGCGTTTGAGATTCGCGACGGTCGCGCGAAGCGACGCAATCGTCTCGTGTTCTTGGATGGGTGGAAGGAACGAGTGTCGATCGAACTCGTGGCGCGTAATCGTATCGAACGAATCCAACGTGTGACGAGACGTGACGTCGTCGGGTTGACGCCGATGGTGGGTCGCCGATTCGAACGAATCGAAGGAATCGAACGATTGGAGCGATGCGATGGACCGCGGCGACGTCGACGAGGCGCGCGGAGGGGGTTCGACGGGGGGTGGTGGAGGTGGAGGAGAAGGAAGTGGGGAAGGTAAGGGGGTAGGAGAGGACGATACGTCGACGACGACGACCTTCATGGGAGGAAAAAGAAGAAGAAGAAGAAGAAGAAGAAGTGTGATCACAAACGATAAACCATGCAGTCGTATTTGATCGGTGTGATTCTGATAACGATCGGGACTTTTTCAAACGCGTTGGGAACGCGATTGATACCGACGCGCCCGCGATTGGGTAATTTCTTGAGTATTGGGATCGGGGAGATTCTGGGAGTGGTCGCAATGCAGCTGGCGCCTCTCTCAACGCTCGCGCCGCTTGGGGCGCTCGTCATCGCCTGGACCATCGTCATCAACCTCGTGGAGACCACCCCGCCCGCCTCGCTCGTGAGACGATACGTGATTTACGGAACCGCCACGACGATGGGGTGTGCGACGGTCGTGGCGTTCGGGCCGAAACACGTGGAGGCCTTCACGATGGTTGATAAGTCGACGCACCTCATCGTACTCTTCACGTCGGGGACCTTCATCTCGATCGTCTCGTTCGGGGCGCTCATTTTCAACGGAAGCGTGAGCGGCGAGGGGAACGGAAGCGAGGGTGAACGGTTCGCGGCGAGAGTATCGCTGGAACGGAACCCGAGCGTGACGGCCGTGATTGCGGGAATCATGGGGGGGTTCACGCAATCGTGTGCGAAATCCACCCAACGAGCGTATGTGGAACGCCACCCGAGTTTCCTGACGATGACGTTTCTGACGATTGGGTTCGGGTTGTACCAATGGTTTCTGGTGAATACCGCGATCGAGTGCGCGGCGCACGAGGGGGGAAGTCTCAAGATCAACCCAATCTACATCTTCACCTTGATCGTCTCGGTCGTCACGGTGAGCGGCCTCACGTTTGACGAGTTTTCGAATACGACACCGAGGGAGGAGGCGGCCTTTGCGCTCGGTATCGCGCTGGCGGCGTTCGGGGTATGGAAATTGAACGAGATTCAACGTTTGCGAATGATGAGACGCCACGGTGTCCCCGCGATTCCGCCTCGAACCCAGAATCCACCCCCTCCTCTCACCCCGAAAAAATCGTCCGGGACGAGACGGATCGTTCCCGTCGTCGCTTCCCCGCTCCCCGTCGTGAATCGAAT
>CAZGJZ010000021.1:0-9809 GCA_964525935.1 uncultured Opitutaceae bacterium
CAACCGTTGACAAGCGCCGCGTCCCGTGCAAGCCGTCGATCGTGCCCGACTGGAAGCGCGTCCGCGAGGCTGCCGGCAACATGGCGCCCGACGAGCCCGAGTGGGGCTGGCTGCTCTGGTTGGAGAGCCGCCTTGCCAGCGAGACGGCGAACCCGTGGCGCCCGATGCCGGTTCTCTGGACGCGTCTCTATCGGGATTTCTGGCGGTCGGGAAAGCGGCAGATGGTCGGGAGCGTCGGCCGGCGCGGCACGAAGAGCTCCAGCAACTGCCGCGTCGCCGTATGCGAAGCGATCCTACGGCCGCGACGCGTCGAACCTGGCACCGACCTCGCCTGGCCCTTCATGAGTTGCGACATGGCCGAGGCGAACGGTCGCTTCAAGACGCTCAAGGCGCTCCTGCTGGCCATCGGCCTGCGGCAGGTGGACCGGCAAGCGGACCTCGACATCGGCACGTTCTGGCCTACGCAGCCGAATCAGTACGGGCGCAGCAAGATCATGCTGCTCGACGCTGACGAGCATCCTTTCGACTTCCGCATCATGCCGGGCACGATCGACGGCGCGAGCGGGTACACTGCGCTCGGCGCGACGTGCGACGAGCTCGACCTCTGGCACGACAAAACGACGAACGCGAACCCGGCGAGCCAAGTCCTGGAGATGCTGCGCCCAACGCTCAAGGGCCAGCGCGGCGCGCACATCTACGCGTTCTCCGCTCCGTTCGGCGAGCGCGGCCCCCACACGTCGCTCGTGCGACGCGGCGACACCGATCTCCAGCACGTGGCTCGTCTCGGGCGCGATGGCGCAGCGCTGGACGAGGCGGCGCGGCGCGCGCTCGCGGACCTGTTCGCCCTGCGCGCCGTCACCGATCCGAGCGCCGAAGAGCGAGCGCGGTACGCGCGGTACGCGACGGATGCCAGGCTGCGCGAAGGCGCCGATCCGGACGCGACGGCGATCCCGAGCTGGGCGGCGAACCCCACCGACGAGAACGGCGACGGGCCCGACCCCGCCGGAGCGATCCGGGAGTGCTACGCGCTCGCCGCCGCTGGGTCCGACGAAGGATCTGATCCGTTCCTCGAGCTCCTGGCGCGCTACGGGGCGCGCCCGTACGCCGCCGGAGGCCATCGTCTCTTCGACCTCGTCATGCTCGAGGCGGCGGCGGCGCGCAGCGCGACGTGGCCATGAGGATCGCCGCAGCCATCGACACGGGTAGCACGCGGAACAGCTGCGCCCTGTGCGTGCTCGGCGAGAGCTCGTCGGGGCCGTGGGTCCCGCTGGCGCTGCGAGAGTGGATCCCGACGCCAGGGGCTCCCCTCGATCTGCGCCTTGTCGTCTTGCCAGAGGCAGCCAGGATTGCCCGGTCCTGGGGGGCCCAGTCTTGGGGAGCCGACTCGTTCGCGCCTGGAGAGACGCGTCTCGTCTCGATGGAACACAACCTGGGCGTGTCGTTCGTACCGCCGGATCAATGGGAGCAATGGCGGCACGCGTTCGCCGCGATCAACCGCGGACAGGTGGCGCTCGCGCCGACCGGGCGCCCCGACATGCCGGACGGGGAGACGTTGGCGCGGCTGCGTTCGCAACTGGCCACGGTCCAGCGCACGCCAGCCTCGCAAGGTCGATGGCAGGTCACGCTGCCCGAGGTCGAGGGAGCGCACGGCGATCTCGCCGTCGCCTTCGCACGCGCTCTCTGGCACGCGCGCGCCGCCGACTACGTGGCGCCGACGCCGGGCGCGACATTCAAGGCGGACGCCTACGGCGGCGCGTCACGGTACGGGACCACCTTCGGTGCATCGTCCTTTCGCGGACGTTGACGAGTGGCACGCCGCATGTTAGCCGCTCTATAGACTGAGCGGGAGCGGGGATACATCCCCCGGTGCGACGGCGCCGACATCTGATCCCGGTCGGTCAGCACGTGCCGCCGCGACTCGCCAAACCGCAAGGATCGAAGCTCATCACGCCTTCCGTGCTCCGGAAGGGGCGGCGAACTACCGCCGCCGACTTGGCTGTGGTCGAGCTGCCCGGGCGACAGATCAGCGAGTACACGCTCGAGCGGCTCGGTCAGGCCATCGGCGCCGTGGATGGCGGTAGCCTCCGGCAGGCCGCCGACCTGACGCGCGCCGCGATCACCATGTCCGGCTTCATCTCCGGCGTGCTGGAGACGATCACGTCCGGGATCCTGGGCCTCCCGAGGACTTTCGTTGGCGGCTCGCCCGACGTCAGGCGCGCGCTAGAGGGCGACGACGACCACGAATCCGAGTACGACGTCCTCTTTCCGCGCAGCGAGACGAAGCGCCTGATGGCGTGGGGCTTCACGTTGGGCGTCGGCCTCGGCCAGTTTGTAGACGACCCGCGCCGCGCCGCCGCGCCGCCCGAGCAGTTGCCGCCACTCTTCGCGGAACCGCTGCCAGACGGATCGTTCCGCGTCCAGCCGCCGGCGCCGCAGCTCCCGCGTCCTGGGTCGAACCGCACGCCGTCCCTGCTGGCCTGGGATCCGCGCTGGCTTCGCTACCAGTGGAACGACGACACCTGGCACCTCATGACCGCCAACGGTGAGGTCCGGATCGAGCCCGGCGATGGCGAGTGGGTACTGTTCGCGCCGTACTCGAGAAAGCGTCCTTGGGAACACGGGGCGTGGATGTCGCTCGTCATGGCGTTCATCATGGCGAGAGATGGCACGCTCGATCGCGCCAGACATTCGGAGATGCTGGCGCCGGTGCGCCTGGGGTCGGTCCCTGATGGCACCTCGGAAGAGCAGCGGCAGCTGTTCGCCGCGCAGATTCGGGCCATGCAGCGGTTCCCGTGGTTCGTCCTGCCTCCTGGTCTCAAGTACGAGGTCGTAGAGGCCAAGGGCGCCGCTGGCATCATTCAGACATACAAGGACATGATCGAAAGTGCCGAGGCGGACGTAATGGTCCGCTTGACCGGCAATAAGGTCATGGTTGAGGGGTCGCCCGGGTTCTCTAAAGGCGACTTTCAGCAGCGAGTAACTGCCAGCATGCGGCAGTCGTACGCGCGCGACTGGTCAGAGTGCGCGCGCGACCAAGGAATCGCGTGGTGGACGCGCGAAAACTACCCAGGGCACGTACCTTCCCGCGTCTCGTACAATACGGATCCGCCGGAGGATCGGGACGCGGAGATCAAGCGCGTCGGCGACTGCGGAGATGCGCTATCGAAGCTCAAAGAGGGTCTTGCGGACGTAGGGTTCGAGCTTGACGATGACGATGGGATTGCGGCGTTCATCGCCAAGGCCACAGGATTCAAGGTGAAGCGCGCCGCGCAGCCTGTGGCTGCGCCTAAGCCGCCGCTCGGCATACTGCCGCCGGCGACGGGAGAAGGCGACCTGTCGTGACCATCAAGCGGAAGATTCTAGGCCGCAACATCACGCCAGGATCCGAGGGCGTGGAGTACGCGGATGACGGCATCACGCCGATCGCGTTCCGCGTTTTGCGCCGCGGCGTCAACCCGACGGACAAGGGCGACGTCGTGTGCACAGACGAGAGCCCAAGTCTGATTTTCGACGCGTTCGAGCGACGCGGGATGCCGCTCATGATCGACTACAATCACGAGAGCTGCGTCCCGCTAGAACAGCGGCGCGTGTCGACGTCGGAGGGGTGGGGAGTTGCCGCTGGCCGCTGCGTTCCGGAGGAGCGTGAGCCGGACATCTGGGTCAACAACGTGACGTGGACGTCCACCGCGCTCGACCGAATCCACAGGCGCGAGCTGACTCAGATCTCGCCGGTGCTCGGGCTCAACGAGCGCAACGAAGTGGTGGAACTGGTTTCCGTGGCCCTCTGCTTTGAGGGCGCAACGCATCATGGAGCTCTGCTCGCGACGCGAGCAACAACAGGGAGAGACGCAAGCATGCCGTACCAGGATCTTATCGATGCCCTCGAGGCGGCGCTGGCCGCGGGGGATCTCGACGCCGCGAGGACGGCATGGGCGCAGCTCAAGGACGCGCTCACGTCGGCCACGCTGAGCACCACGGACGAGGATACCAAGGCCGCCATGACCGCGCTGACGGCGAGCGTCGAGAAGCTCTCGCGCGACGTCGCCAGCGTCGTTGCGGGCAAGCCGACCGGCGCGGCCGGGCGCGAGGACCCGACCGCCTCCGCGCACTTGGTCGAGCTCAAGCGCGAGCGCGCCCGCGCCGTGTTCACGCTCAACCCCGGCGTCGTCTCGGCCGACTCGGAGCGCTCTTACATTCAGAACGCCGACCCCGAGGGCGCCGAGCGCCTCGTGCGCGAGGTCCGCCGCAACGTTGCCCTGAGCCGCGGCAACGGGCCGAGTGGCGCCAAGCCGCCTGCTGCCGGCGGGAACCAAGAGCCGGCACTCCCCGCGCTCTCCGAGGCCGAGAAGCGCATGGCGGACAAGCACAAGATCTCTCATGAGGAGTTCGCCAGGACCAAGGCCCGGCAGAACGAGCGCAAGGCGCTGCTCGGTCGAGGGGGTGCGGCGTGACCGCCCTCGCGAACGGCGTAAGCCGCGACATCCTGTACCCCGGTCCGTCGGTGGAGACGTACCTTGCCGCCGCCGGCCAGATCTTCAAGCAGGGATCGATGGTGGGCGTCGACACCGCGGACGGGCTTTTGAAGGTCGTGACGGCGAGCACGACGCTGAAGATCGTGGGATGCTCGTGCGTCGACAAGAACACGACCGGGCTGGCCGAGGACGACCGATACATCCCCGTGGAGCACGGGATCATCGGCTGGTTCAGCGTGGGCGCCGGTGGAGACGCGATCAACTCGCCGAACCATCTCAAGCAGGACTGCTACGGCATCGATGACGATACCGTTGGGCTCACCAGCGGGACCAATACCAGGTCCAAGGCTGGCAAGGTACACAGCTTCAAGGACGGCCTCGTGGCCGTGCAGTTCGAGGTGGTGATCGTATGAGCGCCGGTCTGACGATCGATATCCTGATGGCGACGGAGGCTGAGGCCTACCTCACCGCCTTCAACACGCGTTTCACGAACGCCAAGGTCGGAGATGCCGCGGCATACCTCGACAAGTACATCTGGACTCCGCCGGAAGGCGTGGAGGACCGTGTGCGGCAGGTTCTCTTTCCGATCCCGCTCCGCGCGGCCGAACTCAAGCTCTTCACCGGGCGGCGCAAGTTCCGCAAGAACAGCACCAAGTACATCAAGGTGAAGAAGCAACCTTACCAGGACGGCGAGGCGGTGTTCTACAAGATGATCGCCGATCCGGCGTGGACCGGGTTCGATTCGGCGCCCGAGGTGCTCAAAAAGCTCTGCAAGGCGTGGCCGACGCAGCAGGCGGCGAAGATCATCAACACGGGCGAGACGATCGCGCACTGGAAGGGCGGCAACTTCCTCTCCGCTACCGTGCCGGTCAATCCGTTCCGGAAGGGGTCGACACGCAGCTATCGGACGTGGTGGCCCGCCACACCGCTCACCCATGACAATGTGCTCGCGATGATCGCCGAGATGGTGGACCGGCGCGACATGGAGGATCGCCCGTTCGGCTTCGTGGGCACCACGCTCTTCGCGTCGTCGTCGCTCTGGCCCAAGGCGATGGAGATCGCCAACGATCCGACGCTCGCCGCCGGCGCGACGAACCCGATCAAAAAGTTCAACCTCAACGTGGAGCTCTGGGCGGACCTCGCGCCGACCCGGTGGGGCCTCATCCACGACGCCGCGACCGAGGACTACCCGATCTTCAACGCGCTCATCGGCGCCGACGAGCTCAACACCTACGATCGATCTTCGTCGATGTTCGAAGAGCGGGCGGAGATGGGTTACGACATCATGAAGGATCTCGGCCTGGCCGCCGCGCGCAACGAGGCGATCTCGGTCGCCAGCACCGTTTGAGGTAGCCGTGCCGCTTCCCGAGGAAATGGCTCTGACTGCGGACGCGGACTACGGCCTGCTGGGCTTGCGCCCGGAGGCCGTGGCGAACGTTCCGCTTGCCACACGGGACGCTTTGCGTCTCGCGGCACAGGACCGTGTTCTGTCGGCCCTCGGGAAGCGGGCGAAGCGCCCGGTGACGTACATCGACGCCGAACTTCGGCGCGCCGTCATGGTGTTCGCTTCGCTGAACGCGATTCGCGTTCGCGGCGCGCGGCCGAACGGAGAGGACGAGCGCATCTTAGCTTCCGCGGTGGCCGAGGCAGAGACGTGGCTTGCTCGCGTCCGCCTCGGCGAAGAGGAACCGTACTACGTGGACGCTTCGCCGTCGCTGCGTGAAATGGGCTCTATCGCCGGATCAACGCGTCTCTCGGATGAGAGAATGCGCACCGGATACACTGGAGACCCGCTCAAGCGGGGTCGATGTGGATGCCGCTAGACGGCGTGCGCAACGCTCTCCGAGAGCTGACCAAGGTGCCCGCGCTCGCGAGCAAGGACGGCGCCACTGCCATCGAGAAGCTCTGGCGCCGCTCCTACCGTGCGGGTCAAGATCCGTACGGTAATCAATGGGCGCCGAATGCGCCTAGCACGATCGCGCGCAAGGGACACGGGCGCGTCATGCAGGAGACGGGCGCCACGCTCCGGGAGACGCGAGCCACGGCGCTGCCCAGCGCCGGCATCAAGCTCACGACCGGACACAAGGCGGCGTGGCACATGCAGGCGACCGAGAATCGCCCGGCTCGCAAGGTCATGCCTGCGCACGGCCTGCCTGCGACGTGGCGCGCGGCGCTGAAGAAGATCGTTGAGAAGCGGCTCAAGGTCGCAGCGAAGGCGAGACGATGACGCTCGCCGAGCAACTGCGCCTGATCCGAGACACGATGCTTGACGCGCTTGTGGCGCGCTGGAGCGAGGCGGAGGTGCGCGTCGGTGACGAGCACGTCGGCGAGCACGTCGGGCCGCCGCGCGTCGTTCTGTGCTATGCGACGGCGGACGAGCGGCCGCCGCGCGACCTGAGCACGAACCCCAAGACGATCGCGGAGCGCGTCTGGGACATCGAGGCTCACGTATGGCTGGCGGAGTACGATCCGAGCCTGGACCCCGCGGAGCGGGACCTGATGCGCATCTCGGATCTGAGCACGATGCTCGACGAGCTTTCGCGCGCGGTGTACGAGCACACGCACGGCTCGATCGGCGGCGGCACGCCTCGCGACGCCACGATCACCGTGGTGCGCGATGTCGAGGTGCTCAGGTTCGGCGAGGCAGCGATCGCCGTGTTCAACCTCTCGGAGTCGGTCGCGTACGGGCCGACGCTTGTGCCGGTCGAGAATGCAGCAGCCGCCGTCGAGGGCGACGGGACGGTCATGAACGTCAACATCGATTCCTGGGGAGCCTGATCAACATGGCATCGCCTGTCACCATTGCAGAATCGACCGCAGGGCCGAACTACGCCGCAGCGAACGCGGAAGCCGTGCTCGTTATCGTGGGCACCAGCACGAGCGGCACGGTGAACACCCCGACGCCAGCGCGGAACGACGCGCAGCCGGCGCAATACTTCGGCGCGGGCCGCCTGGTCGAGGTCGCCTCGATCGTCGTCGGGGAGGGTCAGCAGCCGGTGGTGATGGTCAAGGCCGCCTCGGCTGTGAACGGCTCCTATGGGACGCTGGTCACGAGCGGCGTGGCCGGTACCAGCGTCGTCACCACGGACGCGACCGCGCAGCCGATCCAGGACGGCAACGCGACCTTCAAGGTCTTGGTCGGCGGCACGCGCGGCACGGCCGGCATCACGTACCAGACGAGCCCCGACGGGGGCCGCACGTGGAGCGAGGTCAAGGCGCTCGGCACGGCGACGCAGATTGACGAGCCGTTCACCGGCGCGCGCTTCCTGCTGGCGGCCGGGACGCTTCTCGCGGGCGACACGGCCACGGTCCCGACCATCGCGCCGATGTACGACGCCGCGGGGCTCGCGGCCGCGCTCAACTCCCTGGTGAGCTACCAGGGTCACGTCTTCGGCGGCATCGTCGTCGTGGGCGCCATCCCGGACGGCGGTTCCTGGACCGCGGTCCTGAACGCGCTCACGGCGCTGGAGCAGCGGCAGCGCTCGTGCTGCGCGCTCCTGGAGGCTCGTTTGCCGAACGCCGGCGAGAGCGAGAGCGCATACCGCACCGCGCTGGAGACGGCCTGGGCTGGGCGCCGGGACAACCGCGTAACCGTCTGGGCTGGCGGCGGGCGGTACAAGCCGAGCGAGGTGCCCCAATGCCGCTACCGGCTCACGCGCTCCGGTCTCGCGCTATTCGCTGCCCGCCATGCCGGCCTGTCCTATGAGCAGTCGCATGGGCTCGTGACGCCCATCACGCGCGCCGGCGGCGCCCCGTCGATCTTCGGCGGCTCGCTCCGAGGGTTCGAGATTTACGACGAGAATTCGCAGAGGGTCGGCCATGACGAGGCCGCCGACCCGGGCCTCAAGGATCTACTGTTCGCCACGAGCACGAGCTACCCGCAGGAGGGCAACTACGCCTTCTGCGACGAGCCGAAAACGAGGGCGCCCGATGGCGACACGGTGTATCTGTTGCCGATCCGGCGCATCGCCAACGTGTACAAGCGCATCGCGTATTTCCAGCTCACCCGACTGATCGGCGGGTACGCGCTTCGGGAGCCCGGCCGCACGACGATGGCAGAAGAGGTCGCGACGGACCTCAACGCGCAGGTGAGCGCCGAGCTCAAGCGCGAGCTCTCGGGGCGCGTGTCGTCGTTCCGCTTCGCGATCGACGTGCAGGGCTCGGACGTGTCGGTCCCGTCGCCACGCATCCGGTTCATCGGCGGCATCGAGACGGGCGGGTGGATCGCCGGGTGGGAC
Organism: uncultured Opitutaceae bacterium; assembly: GCA_964525935.1. Classification (GTDB taxonomy): domain Bacteria; phylum Verrucomicrobiota; class Verrucomicrobiia; order Opitutales; family Opitutaceae; genus UBA2377. The sequence goes on from CAZGJZ010000021.1 coordinate 8,711, forward strand.
GGGACGTTGCAGGTCAACACGACGCGGTGAGGAGCTGACCCATGGCTGACTTTCGAGGCGTAGAGGGTTCCGGTAAATCGTACACCGTCGCGTCGCTCAAGATGACGATCGGCGGCGACACGCTCAAGCTCAGGAGCGTGTCGCCCGGCGGGCGCGAGGTGACGCAAGAGCACGTGTTCGTCGTGGGCTCGCGCGTGCCCGTGGCCATCGTCACGGGTCCGGTGAAGCCGCGCGAGGTGACCACGGTCTTCGACCCGCTGAGCTTCTCCACGTGGAACCGGTCCAGGACGAACCTGGCCACGCAGCGCATCACCATCACGGCCGTGCTCATGGAGCCTGGGCTCCCCACGATCACGCTCGCCTATGAGCAGTGCGGCACGATGGGTGACGAGTACCCGGAGCTCAAGGCTGGAGAATCTACCGAGTTCAACTCGTCCATGAAGTGGCTTCCGACGCGAATGACCATCGACGGCAAGGACCTCGTAGACGGCTGACACGCAGAAGAAAGGTGAATGTTCATGTCCACGATCGAAGAGCTCAAGGCGAGGCTCGAGGCGGCAAAGAAGATCAGCAACAAGGCTCCACCGGAGCTCCTGGAGGAGGCGAAGCTCGCCGAGGAGATCGATGCGGAGTACGAGCGCGCCGATAAGGAGCTCCTGGAGAAGCTCGGCGCCGAGGCGCAGATCGCGCTGACGGAGGCGAAGGCCGAGGCGCCTCGCGTCCCGCTCACGGCCATCGTGTCGCTGCACGCGCACAAGATCTGCGGCCTCGGCTGGCTCGTCCTGGGGCCCGGGGACGTTGGCTACGCGATCCAGGCGCTCAAGCGCACGGGCACGTTCGACCCGACCGCCAACGTGCTCCAGGGTGCTGCGAACGACATCGACATCATCACGGCGAACGTCAGCACGGCGATCGTGAAAGCCCCGGTGAAGCTCGAGAACTACTCGGACGCGCTCACCAAGGCGCCGCCGTTCGCGCGCGCGTGTTTCACGTTGGTCGAGCAGTTGCGGGGCGCCGGCGCCACGGAGGTCGAGGGAAAATCCGTGCGCTGACCGACAGGGCCCGGCGAGGCTATGTCCCTGCGGCGGCGCTCGCGCTG
>CAZGJZ010000021.1:9905-12582 GCA_964525935.1 uncultured Opitutaceae bacterium
TACCCAGGAGCGGCTGACCATGGCGGTTGTCAACGCGGAAGAGTTCATGATCAAAATGAGCTCGAACATCGCCGCGGTGGCGCGCCGAGACAACGCGGTCCTGGGATCGCTGGACGCGAGCATGGCTGCCGCGGTCCGCAACCTGTCCGCGCTCGATCGCGCCACGATGAAGGCTGCCGCGGCGAGCGCGGCGCAGGCGAAGTCGGTGCAACAAGCGGCCGCCGAGGTGCAGAAGCTCAGCGCCGCAGACCCGGCCGGCATCGACGCCAAGGCACTCCGGGCGGCCCGCTCTAGGCTCGGCGCGGAGCAGCAGAAACTGAACGCGCTCAGGGCCGGCGAGAAGGCGCTCATCGGGTCCAGCAAGGCAGAGCGGGCGCACTTTCAATCGCTCGTGCAGACGGGGAAGGGCGCCGACAAGCTCGCGTCGGCGTCCAACAAGGCAGTGGCGGCGCAGGCGAAGGCCTCGGCGGCGACGGGCTCTGTCGCGTCGGCTCTGGGCGCGCTCGGGGGTCCGCTCGCGGGCGTCTCCGGGAAGCTCGCCGGGCTCGCGCCGGTGGCCGAGCTGGGCGCGACCGCGATCGTGGCGCTGGGAACGGCGGCGATGGCCGTGGCGCTCGTCGCCGGCGCCGCCGCTGCCGTCGTGGCGCTGACCCGGTTCGGCCTGGCCGCGGCGGAGGCGCGCCGCATGTCGCTCGGCCTCGGGGAAGCGCTCTCCGGCGTGTCGCGGCGCCCGGCTCAGGAGTTCGTGGCCGTGGTCGACCAACTGGCCGGGCAGGTGCCTACGGCGCGCGCGCAGCTCCAGAGCCTCACGCAGGAGATGGCCCTGCTGCGCCTCGGCGGGCGCGACATGCAGGCCGCGGCGACCGCCGCGGCGTTCACCGCGTCGGCGCTCGGCGACAGCGCCGGCGGCGCGGTCAAAGGGATCATCCAGCAGAGCGCCGCCATGCGCCGTTTCACGCTTGGCGCGCGCGACATGTGGGGCGAGTTCTCTGGGCTTGCTGGCACGGGCCTCACGAAAGCAGATGTTGTGGGGGCACTGGCCAAGCAGATGAACAAGAGCGCCCCGGAGGTAGAGAAGGCGCTCATCCTTGGACGCGTGAAGCTCAAGGACGGCTTGCGCGCGCTCGAGGCGGCTGCACAGGCCCGTTTCGGCAAGACGATCGCCGGGCAGATGGCATCTTTTGATGTGCAGGTCGCCAAGGCGAAAGAGCGCGTCGGCGGCATGTTCCGCGACATCAACCTCGGGCCAATGATCTCGGGGCTCGGCGAGTTCACGACGCTGCTGGATGAGTCGACCGTCTCCGGCAAAGCGTTCCGCTTCCTGTTCACGACAGGGACCCAGGCGATCGTTGACGGCCTTGGCGCCGGAGCCAAATCCGGAGGCAAGTTCTTTCAAGGCATGGCGATTGCCGCATTGCAAGCCTACATCGCCATCAAACCGACGTACAACAGCGTGCGCGACTTCCTCGGCATGAAGCAAAAGCCAGAGTGGCTTACCGCTGTCAACGTCGGTAAGGTCGCGTTCTACGCGCTGGCAGGAGCGGTAGGCATCGTGGCCGTGTCGCTCGCACTCGCAGCGATCCCGTTCGTGCTCATCGGCGCCGCTATCTACGGACTGGTTGCTGGCGTGAAGTGGGGCGCCGACATGGTGATGTCGGCCGTCGGATGGGTCCTCGCGTCGGTCAACAGCGTAACCGCTGCCTTTAATAGGCTCGGATGGGACGGCCTGGCCATGGCGGCGATCGACGCCTTGGTTGGCGTTTTCCGCAGCGGGGCGGCGGTCGTTTCGGATGCGGTAGGCAACTTGGCGACGAGCGCCGCCAACGCGTTCAAGAGCGCGCTCGGCATCGCGTCCCCTTCCAAGCTTTTCGCGCAGTACGCCGACTGGACGGTTCAGGGCTACGTGCAGCAGATCGAGGCGGGCCAGCCGGAGGCCGCGGCGGCAACAGCGGCCCTCGGCTCAGGCCAACCGACGGTGAGCGTCGCCGGACCGAACGTGAACGTGCGGGCGCAGTCCGGCGGAGGCAACATTTACAACTTCAACTTCTACGGCCAGCAAGACGCGCGGTCATTCGCGGAAGAGTTCATGGACATCATCGGCGGCGCTTCTCTCATGGTGCCAGCGGAGGCAGAGTGACGCTCTACTCCAGTGATATGAGCCGGTTCGTGATCGGCGCCATGGCGGTCCCCGGCCTGCTCCAAAGCGTCTCGAGCCCTGTCCGAGAGATCAACTGGAACGTCCAGCAAGGCGTTGCGGGGCTCGGGGCAGCGACGATCTATCGAGGTCGGAAGCTCATTGAGTCGCTGAAGATCAAGACGCTCCTGCTCAAACCTGGAGGCACCAAAGAGGAGTATGACGCTGTGGTCGCCGAGTGGATGGCGTTCATGCGCGCCATCGACCCGCGTCCGACGGGCTCGCCCCCGGCGTGGGACATCGACTATCCGACGCTCCGGGTGCTCTATCCGCCGATGGGGCGCGCCGCGCACAAGACGAACAGCGTGGAGCCGTGGAAAGAAGGCCCGCCCGTCGTCGCGTACAACGCCGTGCTGGAGCTCATCGAATACCGCCCGCTCAAGCTCGCCAAGGCCGGGCCGCCCGACCCCGCGCAGATCGACAGCCGCGACATCCCGCCGCGCGACGCAGAGGAGCGCGAGCTTGACGAGCTCCTCCAGAAAG
>CAZGJZ010000022.1:0-12469 GCA_964525935.1 uncultured Opitutaceae bacterium
TTCGGTCTGGCTAGGTTGGACCCGGTTGGGCTGGGCTCGGCTTGGTATGGCTCGGCGAGGCGTGGGAGAGTGGCTCCTCGGTCAACGGGGAGCCGTTCTCGTGTCCGGCGCCTCGCCTCCTTCTCGGTGGCGGGCGCGTCAGTGCCCGAGGATTACTGCAGGCTGTGGCGACCGCGGTCGCGCGCCCACTGCGCGAGCATCCAGTCGATGAACTCCGGCGCCTTCACGCCGGTCGGCGGTCGCGCGCCGAAGTGCCACTGCGCCGCGACCCGGCGGAGCTGGGTGACGTTCAGCCCGCCTAGCGCCTGGCGGATCGCGGCCTCTCCCCGCGCGTGGGCGTCGGGTGCGGCCTTGGCCGACGAAGACATGGTGTAGTCGTCCACGGCGTCGCTGATGGAGTGGGCCAAGGTGTCGGGGTCGAACGACTTCGCCGCTTCCGTTCGTGCCTTCCGCTGTGCCTGCCAGGACTGCACGGATTCGCCTGGGTGCTCTTTCTCCCACTTGGCGTACGCGGTTGCGTCTGTGGGAGATAGGCCAGCGGTCAGGGCACGTTGACGTGGCGTCGGTGGCTTCGGTGCTCCTGTCGCCTTACGTGGTGTCGCAGCCCGTGGTGCGGGGCCGTCGATGTCTCGGATCCGGTCGGCGTAGGTCTCCATGAGGACCTGCTTCGACAGGTCGTCTTCGTCGCCCGATGCGCCAATACGTCGACCCTCGCTGCGGATCCAGTCGGAAACCTGGCGCGGCGATTCTCCAGACTCCAACCGTCGCTGTGCCTCGGTCGCGTAGTTGCCGCGACCGGCTGGCATGTCGAAGTCCGCGCGCCGATCGGTGAGTCGATCGGCGATGATCCGCGCGTCCGTTCGCGGTGTCGCAGCCCGTGGTGTCGCAGCCTTGGCCGCCCGCCCCGTGGCTTTGGCCAACCGCTCCCGCTCGGCCTCGCGCGTCGGGACGGGCCGACCTGCGCGCATGGGTCGCGTCAGGGCCGCGACGCTGCCATGCACCTGCACCCCGTCCGGCAGTCCCTCTGTGCGCGATGGGACGAACGCCAGTAGGCCCAGATTGAACAAGGCCGCGTCGTCGCGGTCCCGCCTGTCCGTCGGTTGTGAGCCCGGCGGGAGTGACGCCAGGTACGTCAGCCGGTCCAGCTGCGAAGGAGTGAGCTTGGCGACGACCGAACCGTCCGTGCCGCGCAACGTCCCGTCCGGCTCCGCGCTCGCAATCGGCTTGTCGCCTCCGCGGACCGAGCCCGTAATGGACATATGGGCCGGATTCCGTCCGCCGTATGGATTCGCAACCGGCAGACCACCGGGCGACTTCGCGGCATCCTGTGCCGTAACGTCGTCGACGCTGGGGAGCCGTGGTGTCGCAGCCTTCGCGGGTCGTGGTGTCGCCTTGGCTGGGCGGGCTTCGATCTGGTCAGCGAGAGCGCGGAGACGGGCCGCTTCACTGCCGTTCGCTTGAGCGGTCGCCTGCAGTTCTCCGGTCGTCGGCCTGTCGGAGTTTCCGCCAGCGAGGATGCCGGCGTAGTGGTCGATGTTGGTGGCGGCCTGTCGAAGTTCGCGCGCCGCTACCGTGGGTGAGACCCGGCCCTCTTTCGCGGCCCTGGCCAATCCGTCGGGGTCCGACATCGACATTAGGCGTACCTCACCCGGCGTCAGCTTCTTCGGTGTCGCCTTGCCTGGGGTGGCCTTCGCTGGTTCCGCCTTCTTCACTCCACCGCGCGGGCGTAGCTGCACACCCTGACGTGTCAGGGACGTGTGCGCCAGCGTCGCAGAGATGCCCTCGTGCTCGCCGATCTCAGACGTTGACTCACCGTGCTCGTAGCGGCGACGGATGCGCTTGTCCAGGTCGGTTGGGGGGTCGTTGATTGCGGCGATACGGGGAGTGGCCTTCTTCGCCGGTGCGGCCTTCTTCGCCGGCGCGGGGCTGAGTCGGTCGGCCATGCGCCGCAGACGGTCCGCCTCCACGGCGTGCTTCGCGGCGGCGTCCTGCCGGTCCGCCTCCGTCGACGGTACCGACTGCTGCCGTCCTGTCGCCTTGTCCGGTCCGTGCGCGTCCGGGTGGCGCAGCTGCTCCGCGGCGCGGTCGTGCTCGTCGGCCTGCGCACGGATGTGCTTCGCCGCATCGGCCTTGTCCACGTCACCGCGGCGAGCGGCAGCAGCGGCCTGCTCGGCGGACATATCGGAGAGTTTGCGGGCGGGCGTGGCCTTCTTCGCCGGAGCGCCGTGCGACTGCCGTAGCCGTTCGGCCGCCCCGGCGACGCGTCGTTCACGTTCCTCGGCGTGCTGTGCCTGCTTGGCTTCGCCCTCGCGCTGACGGGCCTCCTGGATCGCCGGGTGTCCCTGCGCCTTCTTCGCGGGTGCGCCCTTGGCGATCGCGAAGTGCTGCCGGCCCTCGGTTGCCAGGTCGTTGTGCTCCGACGTGCCGTGAGGGTGCTCCCGCGACTGGCGCATGCGCTCGTGGGCGTGCAGTTCGTGCTCGTCGGCGCTGGATCCGTGCGGGACGAGCATGCCCCGGCGGGAGACGTCGTCCAAAATCCGCGACGCCACCACTGTGCGTGGGGCGCCGTGCGGGATGTCGATGCCGCGGTCCTTCGCGATGCCCTCCAGCGACGCGTCGGATGCGGTGGCGAGGTGCTGCGCGATGCGCTCCCGCGACTGTGGCGAGCCGAGGTGCCCGCCGCCCTTGATGATGTCCCGGATCAGCGCGCCGAACTGCGATCTCGGCCCAGAAAATTGACCACCGTGACTGTAGCCGCGTGGTACGCGCTTCGGCAGAGCGCGGGCGCGGATGAGGTCCAGCGCGGACGCCTTGCGCAGCGGCGGCACCGCCGGATTGGTCCGCATGCGGGCCGTGCGGCCAACCGCCCGGAGTTCGGCCAAGGAAGCAGCCACGGCTCACCGTCCAATCAGTCTGGTGTGGACGGACGGCTACTTGAAACGAGCTTGAAGCGGAATCGTTTAGAGTAGAGATCAGCCGGGGCCGATGCGCTTGCCGCGCGGGGGCTTCCCGGAGCGAACCCGGTTCAGATCCGAACCGCTGGCGTACCCGACGGCTTCCTGAAACCACTTACTCGTGGTGCGCTTCGCCTCTTCCGGCGGCATGAACTTGACCAGGTGCCGGTAGAGCGTGGTCCATCTATGAAGGGAATGAATCCACTTCTGTCTGCCCTCACCGAGCACCCAGTAAGCGTGCAGGCGCTCAGTGTCGACGGGGTGTCCAGCAGTCCCAGGCGCACTCAGCGCGGTCGCAGCGTCCGCTCGGGTTATCAGCGCCAGCCGGACCTTGCGGCGAACGTCGGCCGCGGTGAGAGTCGTCATGTCCACCGCCTCCACGCCTCAGCCCTGCCCGGGTTCCGGTTCGTCGGACCACGCCAGCGGCGGCAGGCCCAGTTCGGTGCGGGCCTCATTCAGGGTCGCGAGCGTGTGGTCCAGCAGCGCGTCGGCTTCTTCGTCGCTCAGGTCCGTCCGCAGATCCGGCTCCGTCGGCTCGTACGGCTGCGTCACGACTGGCCTCCCGTCGCCGCCTGAATGGCCGCCAGCAGCCTATCGACGAGCACCGGCTTGGTGCCGGACACCGGCAGGCCGGCGGCGCGCAGCGAGGCTTTCAGGTCCACCACCTTGCGCGACATCAACGATTCGCGCGTCGGGGGCGGCGGCGGCCCTTCCAGCTTCAGCGCCTGGGCATGGAATAGGGCGACGATGCGGTCGTGGCCGGCGTTGTCGGGGATGTGGAGGCCGAAGAACGGCGCTGCGGCGACGAGAGTGACCGTGTTCTGGCGGCGCAAGTAGGCCTCGAGCCGTGCCTGGTCGCCCGTCCGGGCCAGTTCCGTGATGTAGCCGGCGGTCACCATGCCCCGGACGAACGCCAGCGTCTCCTCTGGCTGGAACGTCTCCTGCGTCTTGCCGGTCAGAATCGCCCGCAACTGCGCCTTGTTGATCCGCCCGGCCGCGAAGTCGTCGGCGAGCTTCTGCTCTGCCGGCGTCATGGGGCGGCTCGGCAGCGGGGCCGGCGGGACGGTGCGCGGGTTCGGCTTCGGCGGCGCAGGCTTCGCCGGGAGCGCCTTCAGCGGCGCCGGTCCGGCGGGCTTCGGCGGCAGCGGCAGGTCCGCCACGGCGCGCAGCCGGTCGGTTTGGGCCTGCTGCTGTTCGGCCAGGGCGAGTAGGCGTTCCCGCTCTACTGGGGCGTCGTCGTAGATCGGATACTGTGCCGCTTCGCGTAGCCGCTTCGCGCGGGAGTCGAAGTCCGCCGCGATCTCCGACGGGTTCTCGCCGGACCAGAGTCTGATCGCGATGTCGCCGGGGAAGCTGTCGGGGTCCAGGTGGGTCGGTGTCGCCTTGGTGGCCTTCTTCGCCGGGGTGGCCTTGGTGGACGCCTTCGGCACCGGCCGCAACGTCGCGTTGTCGAGCCGGAGGTAGTGGTTCTCCTCGCCGCCTATGTGGAGGGCGGCGGAACGCTCGCGAGCTGTCAGGAGCGTCCGCGAGTTCATCTCAGACTCGATGTACGCCCCGGGCTGGTGAACGAAGCCCTTTAGGGCAGCGTCCACTTCGGCGCGGTCGAGGTTACGCACCAAGGGGTGCTCTCGGATGTCGGCGAGGCTGACGTAACGCGTCCGGTGCGGGAGTTCGGCGTACGCCTGCCGGATCCGGTTCTCGATCTGCACCTCGCGCACGGCGGGGTCAGCGGACAGGCCCTTCGCGCCGGTCAGGTCGGCGGGGCGAGACCTCGGCGGGGCTGGCGTCCGATCCGGCAGCGGCCCCTTGCCGTCGGGGTCGTAGAAGCCGTCCCCGTCACCGTCTCGCGGGCGCCGGGCTCGGGAGATCCGGGACCGCTTCGCGTCGCCCAGCGGAATGTCGGTCACCTTGCCGCCGAACGCGACGCGGAGCCGGTCGAACGTCACCGGGCCGGCCTTGTCCGCCAGCTCGTCGGCGTCCGTCGCGTCCGCGCCATACGCGACGCAGACATGGCTCGCCCACGGTGTGTGCTGGCGGACCATGCGGAAGTCCGGCGCCCCGTACGCCAAGGCGTCCCCGATCGCCCGGCGGATCGCGGCCAGTGTCTGCTGGCCCACCGGACGCTGCTGCGGGTCGCCGACACTGAGCACCCAGGCCGGCTCGTCGCCGTGCGGGTTCCACAGTGCCGCGCCGAACACATTGCCCTGCAACGCGGTGACGTGGTTGCGGTCCACTGCGGCCTTCACGGCGTCCACGATGGACTTCCGGTCCGACGCTGGGATGTCCTTCGCGTCGCCGAGGTAGTACAGGGTCAGGTGCAGTTCGTCGACCGGCTCGCCACCGTCGACGGCCAGCCGGTGGGCGTCCTGTTCGGACGGCACGAGGGCGATCATGGCGCCGGCGTGTGTGTCCCCCTGGGCGCGCAGGATCTGACTCCGGGACGCGTCCAGTGCGTTCTGGTAGTCCTGCTGGCCCTGGGTGTCCGGGGCGAAGTCGCCGCTGTTGTCGGTGGCGGACTGGTCGCCGTTCTGGCCGGGCTCCTGCATCTGGACCGACAGGAGGCCGGAATGCTCGTCTTCGAGCACCGAGAGGTCGTTGTCCCGGATCGCGATGACCACGGCCTTCGGCTTGAAGCCTGCCGTGATGCCCGCGCCGATCGCAGTCATCTGGGTGCTCAGAATCGCGGCCTGCGCCTGTCGGTCCTCCGCCAAGATCGCAATATCGGCGGAATCGATCCATAGCTCCGCCTCAACGCCCTTGTCAAGGTCCAGCCCGGACAGGTCCGGCAGGTCGACGATGGTGCCGAACGCCGCGCAGACCGAGCGCCACAGCGGCCGCAGGCTGCCGTCAATCCACGCACGCTTAGCCGCCTGGTAGTTGCCGGCGTTGAGCGAGGACCCCTGCAGGCCCTCACTGATGCCGGCCACCACCGCAGGGACGCCGCTCGCGACCGCAAGCCGTGTCTCCGAAGCGCCCGTGATACCGCGCAGGTCCAGCTGTTGGAGCGTGCTGGCGATTGTCGATATTTCACTGCCCGGCGCGAGGAAAACCCACTTCCCGCTGGCGTTGGGGCCAGAGTGTCGGGCGTCCGCGGCTTCGACGAACTTCTTGAACTGGTCAAGGCTCGTGCCTTGAGGTGGCTTTACCACCGGTCCAAGAGAGGCAGAGTTCGATAGGTGATTGATTCGATGCTCCGTGGCGGCGCGGTCGGCGGCCAGCTCTTTGAGCACAGGCGTGATCCAACTCATTCCGCGGTAGACCGCGAGCGGATCGGGAATCGGGCTCCAGTGCACGATCTCGTCCGGCAGATACGTCTCGTAGTTGCCGTTGTCCGGCCCGCCGGGGCTGTAGACGTAGCCGATGACGTTGACCCTGTGTTCCGTGAGCGGGTCGCCGCTGAGCACGATCTGAACCCAGTCCGGTCGGAGCCGGCGGAGCCGGTCGTTCTCGCGCACGCAGTAGAAATTGCCGCCTAGGTCAACATCTTGAATCGCGCGCTGCAGCAACTCTCCTGTAGTCCCGTTGGGCCACGGGTTCAGCAGGATGTCCAGGTTCTCATCCGTCGGGAGCAGATCGCCGGGCTTCCCGTTCCGTCGGGAACGCCAGGCGAAGCGTGCTTCGGCGAACACTGACGCGCGTCGCTGCATCAACCCAAAGATGATCGGATTGCCCATGAACGCGCGGGTCACGTACGACTCGAAGTCGTTCGGCTCGCGCTCGGTCGGCTTGCCGTTCGGCCCGTAGTACGTCACCGGCGGGTAGTAGCCCGCAAGCGCGGACTGCGTGGCGAGTCGGAGGTACTGGTCCAGGGTCATCGCCCGCGAGACTTCGCCGCGGCCCATGAGGCGGGAAAGCAGGTTCGGCAACGGTCGTCGCCTCCCCTGCTACCCGACCGGCTAAGCGGCCTCTACGTCTAGTTCGGGCGGGGGAATGACGGTGTAGCCGTGGCGCTCTAGTAAGGCGGCAGCCTCGGCGCGCATCTCCGGCAGGCGGAAGAGCGCGGGCAGGACGTTCGCCCCCTTGCCGTGATTGCCATAGCGGAGTTCGAGGTTCGACGGATCGTTGTTCTTGCGGTTCCCGTCGATGTGATGGACGGTGAAGTCCCTGGTTATCTTGATCTGGTACTTCGCCTCGGCCACCACGATGTGCTCCAGTACCCACCCTGCCGGATTCGCACGGTGGTGGCCTGGCATCTTGACGAGGACGTAGTCGCGATGGGGGGCAACGCGTTTCGTGCCCTTGGGCTTGCTCCGCGAGATCGTGTGCAGGTTCGCGTCCAGCGGTAGACCGAGTGCCTCCCGCTTTCGCGCGTGGCGGACGTCGCATACGCACTGCTTGCACCACGAGAGCTTGTGCGTCCGACTCCCCTGCGCCCAGGAGAAGGCATCCAGCGGCTTGACGCGATTGCACTCCGGGCACGACTTCTCGCCCGTGTCGAGGTACGCGGGCCGCTTCTTCCGGGCCCTCTCGGCCATCCCACACGCCGCCTCGTGGTAGACCATCGACCGGCGGTTCGGAACGAACACGGCATCGCAGCCAGTAGCGGCGCACGTGCGAGGTCCGGGCTTCCAACGCGGCATCTTGCACGCCTTGCAGACCGAGTAGCGACCACGGCCGCCGGCATACACGCGGAACGCCCGGAGTGGCTTCCACTCGCGGCACCGCTCGCACGTCTTGCCCTCGGGGACTTCCTCGCCTTGCTCTAGGCTCGGCTGTTCCCAGCCGCTACCCTGCTCCATGTCGGAACTACCTTCCGGCCACGGCCTCGGGAGTGTGCAACCACTCGCCGGGGCCACCTAACGTTCAATGACAGCACCGATTCTACGGACTGCCACCGACAGAACTGGGCGCTACCAACCGTTCGCGGGCGTCTGCTCGCCGGTTTCGCCTGCAGCGGAAGCTTTCTCCCGCGTCGGCAGCAGCAACGCCCCTGCCGCGGTCAGCACTCCGACGCCCACGAGCGCCCACGGGCCGAGTGCCAAAAAGAGCCCGAGCGTTACCAGCACGAGCCCCACGCCGAAGGCCAGCGCTGCTTCGCCGTGCGTCACCGGAGCACCCAGCCGAGCACCTGTACCGGCTTGAGCTTCAGTGCGTTGGTGGAGATCGAATCAAGCGACGTCATGACGGAGACCCTTCGCGGGTGATGCCGATGATCTGGTGTGCTTTGGCGACGAAAGTCGGATCGTCGTCGGGGTCGTAGTCCGGTTCGTCGGCGTGCGCGATGACGACGTCGTTGTAGAGGTCGAACAGCGCGTTCTGCCGCTTCACCACGATCGGCGCGGGCTTCACACGTAGCAGCGCGCGGACGACATCTTCACCCTCGTCCGGGTTGAGTACTAGCTGGCCCGTTGACACGTACAGCAGCTTGCCTAGCCACAGCGCGGTCTTTCCGCGCTGGCCGGGCCTCCGGCCAATCTGCGAGATTTCGTAGGCGGTCGGGTACTCCGGGTCGCCTGGCTTGTGTGACTCGATGCGCGCCAGCACCGCCTCGGCGGCGGCGATCTGGGAATCGAGATCGGGCGCGTCGCGAAGCCGTTTCGGGATCGTGCGGTAGTCGTCCTTTGCGCCGGCGCTGGTCTTCTTGCCCGCCTTCAGGTCGGCGAGCAACGTACGAATGTTCTCGATCAGGTACTCCGGCACCTGGCCGCCGTTGAAGTTGAATCCCATCGACGCCCAGACGTAGCCGTTGTGGTCACTCAGCCCGACCCCGTGAGCGCCCGAAGCCCGGTACCAGTCAATCGAGCGTCGAAGGAACTCGCCGCCGAAGCCCTTACCGTGGTATCGAGTGTCTTCGCGGCCGTTCTCATCCTCGCCGCCGCCGAGTTCGACAACCCCGTGGTAGGCCCAGATCTCGCGCCGGATTCGGCCGTCAGCATAGTGAGACACGACCGGGCCGATGCTGCGGCTGAAGTGGCCGATCTCCATGTCGCGCTCTTCGCCGCGCCAGTCGCGGTAGGTCGTGTAGATCTTGCCATCGACGCCAATGTCCGGCTTGACCTCTCGCTCGCGGCCCCTGCTGTCGGTCCTCGTGCCCGCGCGGACGATGCCGACGTGCGTGACCTTCGTCTTGAATGGACCGAACTGCCCTTCGTACACGTCCCGCAGCGCAGCCTCGATCGTGGCGTCGTCGGCCTCGAATAGCTTGTGGATGTCGACCGGCCTCGCCGGAGGGCGAGCCGCCTTGGTTGCCCGCTTCGTCGGCGCCGCCTTGGCCGGGGCGGGGGCGTCGGGCGTCTTGTGCTCCTGCGCCGCCAGTCCGCGCCTCGCGGCCTCGCCGCGCGTCTTGAACGCAATGTTCGGCACGTCCGGATGGGTGTAGAAGTATTCGCCCGTCGCGTTCTTCTGGCCCGGCGTCAGTCGGTGCGACGCCTGATGACTCGCGCGCTGCTCCGACGTGTACGGCTGGAACACTCGCGTGACCCGCGCCATTTCGCGCTTCAGCGGATCATCGGGCTTCACGGCCTTTATCGCTGCCGCATGCGTCTCTCCGCGGAGTCGCGCCTGTCGGTATCGCTCGACGCCTTCTGGCCCGTGCGCGGCCACGGCCGTCTTCTGTGCTTCGGTAAGCGCTCGCCACCCTGGCGGGATCGTGTCGCCGATCTGCAGCGGGTGGTACCGGTGCGCGCCGGCCTCGGTGACGACCTGCCGTCCCGGCGCCGGGTTCGAGCGGCCACGGCCAGCTCGCAGGATCACGGCCAGCCTTGCCTTACGTCGCACGTCCTCGGCAGAGGGGAACATGACACCTCCGCGCGGGGATTGACGTCGGTCTACGAAATGCCGTCCCACAGCCATGGATCGGGCACGGGTTCCGGGCGACTGCGGTAGGCGAACAGCGCGTTCGCCACGCCCTCGGCGACCTCGGCGTAAGGCTGCTGCGGGTCGAACTGGAACGACCCCGCCGGGCCGACCATGCGTTTTATCGCAGCCGCCATGGCCGCGTTCAGCGGCTCCTGATCCTTGTGTCGCACGACTTTCGGGTCGGCCCACACCTCGGTCTCGGGGTCCTGCGCCGGCACGCCCGCGATCCCGTCGTACAGTGCACCGGCCGCCGCAGCGACATCCCGAGGGCTGATCGCGGTGAGCTCCAACTGCTGCCGCTCAGCCGAGCCGGACCGGGCAAGGTTCTCGTTCTCGACTTCCGCCCAGATCGAATTCGCCGGGCCGTTGCGGTTGATCACGACGGCCACCGGCTTGAGTAGGTCATCTAGGTCGAACAGTCGCTCCGTCATCCAGCCCGTGCCCGGGCGGCGGTCGATCACGCTCACGCCGTACAACTGCCGGCCTGCGTCGTCGAGTCCGATCGGCCCAGCGCCGGCGATACAGCCCCACGCCCGGTCGTCGGACAGCGTCACGGCCAACGCGAGCGGCTCAAGGCGACCGAACTCACTCCTCGCGCCGAGCCATGACTGTTCTGGGACAACCTGCCACGTCGGCGGACCCGCATCGAAGCCCGGCCACAGGCCTAGGTGCTCGGTGTCGAACTTCGCCGGCTTGCCTGCGGCGGTGAAGTTCTCCAACTGCTTCGCCAGGAACCACGGCTGGATCCGGTCGCCCAGCGATGGGTTGCACGCCGCCCAGACCTTCGGGTCGGTGCGGTCGTACACCTCGGGCGGGGACCACTCCCACAGCGCGATCCGGTCGCCGCCGTCATGCCCCCGCTTTCGGACCGACGGCATCATCGCGTCCTCGGGCATCGGGCCGATGTCCTCGTCCGGCGGCGTACCCGTGTAGACGATCTGCGGGTTCGGCACCGTCGCCAGCGTCGGAGTCGCGGCCTGGTACTGCTCCACCGTCAGGTAGGCGCACTCGTCGAACACCGTCTTGTCGCCAGTGAACCCGCGCCCCGAGCCGCCCGATCGCGAGAAGTACATCAGCTTCCCGCCGCCGGCCTTCGCGGTGAGCTCGATCTCCTCGTCACCGCGCGCGCGGGTGACCTTGTGGACCCGCTTCGTCAGCCAGTCCGAGCCGTCGATGATGTCGACGACCCGCTGGAACGACTGCTTCGCGGTCTTGAACAGGTGCGCGCTGTGCATGATCAGCTGGTCTTTGAACAGGAACAGCCCGCCAAGCTCCACGGCTTCGGTATATCCACCTTTACCGTTCTGCCTCGGCACCAATCCGACGCACTCGAACGACGCCCAATACCCGTCGTCTCGCAGCCCGAAGGTGTCGAGCACCATCAGCTGCTGCCACTGGTCCAACGGCTTGCCGACCTGGGCCATGAAGTCGACGACCTCGCGGCCGAGCGTCCGGTCGTATCCCGGTGCCCTATGAACCCGCGGCCGCTGAACGCCTCGGGGTTCGAGTGCGTCGGTGCTCATCTAGGCTCGCGACGGTGGCGACGATGGCATCGAGCGGATGACCCCCCTCGACCTGCGGCAGCGCGGCCAGTTCCGCTTCAACGGCCCGGAGTTCCTTAACGAGCGCCACGAGCATCCGCGTATCCCCGATCCCGCAGACGCAATGGCATTCACGTTTGTGATCGGCCCAGCGCGTGTCTTCGGTCTCGTCGGCCAGGCGGTCCCGGATCGCGAGCAGGGTCTTCCGGCGGTCACCCTGCGGCGCGACGGCCGCGATGGACTCAGCCGACGAGGGCGAGCTGGACGACGCCGCCGGTTCCGCGGACGGTGTTGCATCGGAGGTGCGCGAGCGCGATGTTCTCGGGCTCATCGTCGCCTCCGTCCGCGACCGGGATGAGGTGGTCCTGCGACGGCGACATCGGATGCGGCCACTTCACGTTCCGGTCGACCTTCCGTCGGCACAGATGGCAGCGCCACCCATCGCGGTTGCCGAGCTGCAGGGTCGTCATCCGCCGCTTCCGGGGCCGCGCGCCGCGTCGCCTCGTGTTCGTCCGCCGGTTTCGCTCGAGGTACAGCGCTCGCGAGCACTCCTCGCAGTGGGCGTTGTGCGGGCCAACAACCGTCGCGCCACAGTCGGGACACGGGTGTGGCTTGCGCACCGCTATCGCCCGCGACGCTGCCGTGGCCCTGCCGACCCGCCGAGCGTGTTCGCGGCGGCAGTCCATGGAGTCGCACAGCTTGCGGGGCGTTTGGGTCGCGTCCTTCGTGCGCGCGAACGGGAACACCTGCCCGCACACCGAGCAGCTGAGTGTCTCTTCATCCGGAGACCTGTCACGCCGGACGCTCGGCGTACCCCGGCGCGCCGCCCTGCACGGATGACACATCGCGCGCCCAGCCGGCAGCGACCCTGCGACGATGAGCACGATGCCCCCGCAGTCACCCGCGCAGAGCGCATGTGGCAAACCCGCACGCTGGCAAGCCCTGCACTGCGTGCAACGGCCATCCTTGCGCGACCGGTCCACGTAGAACGCCTCTACCGGCTGCGTTTCGCCGCACTTGCGGCAGATCTTCGTGTCCATGTTCGTCTCCCGGATAGCGAAAGGCCCGCGCCGGGAGACGCGGGCCTTTCTACCTGCGGTAGCTACTCCGCAGGAGTCTTTACTTCGATAGTTCTCGATGCCGCTAGGCGATCCGAGCCAGGGGGGGCCGAGGGAT
>CAZGJZ010000023.1:0-10834 GCA_964525935.1 uncultured Opitutaceae bacterium
TGATCACGACGATGCTCTACGCCGGCAAGGACCGGCAGGGCGCCATGTGCCCCGTCTTCGCGTCGCGGCTGCGGAGCCCGGAGGGCCGGAAGATCGCCGATGGACTGCGGGAGAGCATGCAGGCGTGGGGTGAGACGCCGTGACCACAGTGGACGAACCCGGAACGTGGGTCTTCACGTTCGGCTCCGGCCAGCGCGCCTACGCTATCGGCCGGTACGACCGGGACAAGGACAAGCCGCTGGACCAGGACGCGCGGATCCGGCCGGAGGGCTTCCGCTTGGACGACCGGTACGTCGTGTTCCGGGACATGACCCACGCAGACGCGCGCGGACACATGGTGCACTACTTCGGCGCCGTCTGGTCGGGGGAGTACGAGTCGCTCGAGGCGGCCGGGGTGGAGAAGTACGGGCTGACGGAGCTGGTCATCACGGAGGACTGGCAGGCACCGGAAGGGGACGAGTGGTGAGCATGCTGTGTGGAGTCATCGGCGAGGTCACCCTGGCCGAGGGCGCGACGCCGGAGCCCATTCCGCCGTGTCCCGACGAGGCAACCGAGACCGTGAGGTTCCGGTGCGACCGAGGCCACGAGCGGGAACGGAAGGTGTGCGACGCGCACGCGCTGATCCTGCACGCACAGGCGCCGTTCGCGCCGACGTTCTGCCTCGTGTGCTTCGATGAGTCCGGCATTGAGTCGCGGATTCTGCCGGTGCAGTGAGTACGGCTGCCGCGCTACCGAACAGGCGCGGCAGATGGCCGGTCGTGTTGCCTCGCCGTTCCAATGCGGCCGATGACCGGCCAGCCCCCGACCCCTGCCGTCTGGCGGAGGGCAGGGTTCGGGGGTAACCCCCATAGGTGTCCGGTGTCGTCGCGCGGAGACGTCCGCGTGTGTCACCGGAACCGGCCCGACGCGTCGTCCTTTCCCACAGGCGCGTCGGGCCGGGTGAACTCCCGACCGCAGACCGCGGGCCGGGTATCGGAAGGAGATAAGCATGTCGAACGAGAACGTCGAGCCCGAGGTGGCCGAGGACGAGACCGCCCAGAGCGCGGACGAGACCACCGAGGACGACGCGGCGGGCGACGAGTAGCCGCCGCACCAACTGCAAGGCCAAGTACCGGCCCCACCACACGCGCCGTGGCGGGGCCGGTTCGTATCCACCGAAGGGAAGTCAGTGAAGAAGGCAATCGTTGCCGCACTCGCGGGCGTACTCGCGCTGGTCGGCGTGGCCGGATGCAAGACCAAGGCCGATGTGGCGTCGGAGAACCTCTCGAAGGCCGCCGACAACTTCGAGATCTTCCGTCAGATCGTGTTCATCAACGGCATAACAGACTCCTACTTGGAGGAGATCGACGGCTACTGCTCGCTGGGGAACAGTGACAAGCCCGGCGAGTTGTCCGTGACCTGCAAGCAACCGGACGGCTCGTTCACGAAGGACTTCGTTGGCCTATCGGACAACGTGACGTACGTCGTCCATCAGGTCGATGGAGCCAACGTGAGCACGAGCCACTACCGCGTGGTGTTCAAGCCGGAGACCATCGTGCCAGACATCCGCGTCGGCGGATAACGCCGCACGCGTTCGGCTGCGGCCGAGCAAGCCCACCAGCCCCCGTCACGGCGACGGGGGCTGGACTGTCTAGAGAGGACAGAGCGAGTGAAACTGACCAAGCTGCACACCGATTTACTGGCCGACGTGAAGGCCGGCAAGGTCTGGCGGGTCGGGCAGCGCTCCATCGTGGAACGCGCCGACTCCAACCCGGGCGGGCCGGAGCGGGACGTGACGGTCATCGCCGACACGCTGCATCGGGAATACCTCATCGTGCCCGGCCGGGCTGACGTACCGGACCCGAAGCGCTCCCGTCGCCAGTGGCGGCTCACGCGTCCCGGTGAGGGCTCGGTCTGATGAGCAACACAGAGCACGGGGGCGACGTCCTGCACGCCGACAAGCTGCTGACGCCGGGCGAGGTAGCGCGCATGTTCCGCGTCGACGCGAAGACTGTCACCCGCTGGGCGTCGGCCGGGAGGGTGTCATCGATTCGGACGCCAGGGGGGCACCGGCGGTTCCGGGAACGCGAGGTCGCCGAGCTGATCGCGGCGAGCAGGACGGAGCGGCGCGCATGAGCGAGAAGCCCACCGTCGTTGAGGCGATCTCGGCCGTCATGGACGAGGTCCAAGCTGTGCGCAAGGGCGACCGAAACCAGCAGCAGGGATCGATGCGCTACGTCCGCGCACCGTTCTGGCACAAGGCCGCCGTCGGGGAACTCGATGAGTGTTGGCCGTGGCTTGCGGGCCTGGTCGGAAGCGGCTACGGCACGGTGGGAAACAAGGGGCTTGCGCATCGGGTCGCCTACGAGATGATCGTCGGCCCGATTCCCGAAGGTTTGACTATCGACCATCTCTGTCGTAACCGACGGTGCGTGAACCCACTGCACATGGAGGTGGTCACGCGAGCAGAGAACGGTCGTCGGGGAGAGCCAAACAGGGCCAACCGCGGTACGGGCGGTGGAGTCCGAATGTCCGCGAGGACCGCATGCAAGAACGGCCACGAATACGTCGCTGGCTCGTATCGGATGAAGGGCAACACGCGCATCTGCCTGCCGTGTGCCCGCGCTCGCCGACGCGAGTTCCGCGAGAGGACCGGCCGATGACCGAAAATGCCGAGCCCCCTAATGTCGTCGAGCTGCTGTCGCGGGTGATGGGCGACGTCCAGGCGGTGCGGAAGGGTGATCGCAACCAAAGTCAGGGTTATCAATTCCGAGGTATCGATGCCGTGGTGAACGCGGTTGGCCCAGCATTTCGCAAGCACGGCGTGGTCTGCGTGCCACTGCTCGAGGAGGTCGCCTACAACACGGTGGAGGTAGGCAAGAACCGCTCCATCATGCGCGAGTGCACGGTACGGGTCCGCTACCGCTTCCATGGGCCGGCGGGCGACAGCATCGAGTGCGTCGCGATCGGCGAGGCCATGGACTCCGGCGATAAGGCCACGCCGAAGGCGATGAGCGTCGCCTATCGAGTGGCACTGTTGCAGGCCCTGACGATCCCGACCGACGAGCCGGACCCCGATTCGCAGTCCTACGAACGCTCGGAGCCGCGCCGCGAACCGGTGTGGGACGCACAGGAACAGGACGACCTGCGGGAGGCGTACGAGCGCGACATCGCCAAGGCGAAGACGCGCGAGGACGTGAAGAAGATCGGCGCCGGTATCCGGACGCAGATCAACCACACTATCGCGCCGTACACGTTCGAGCGGCTACAGAAGATCGCGGCCGCGCGGCTGGCCGAGATCGACGCCGAGGCCGCGAAGGTGGAGCTCGCGAAGGCTGCGGCCGAAGCGACGACGGAGCAAGCGGCAGGGAGTGAGCAGAGTGAATAGGTCAGCCGTGACGCAGGCCGTGGTCTGGCTCGACGCGATTGGCGCGAGAGCGAAGGCCGAGCGGGACCGGCTTCGGGAGCAGTTGGACGCCGACGCGTTCGCCGAGTTCCGGGAGCAGGGGACCGCGCCGACGTGGCGAATCCCAGACGTGGCAACGGTGTCCGCATCGGTGAGCAAGCAGTCCGTCGTCGTCGAGCACGACGGCGAGTTCACCCAGTGGGTTGCCGAGCGGTACCCCGACGCCGTGGAGACGGTGACGAGGGTGCGGGACTCGTGGCGGCAGGCGTTCCTCGACCGGCACGTGGAGGTGGCCGGCGAGGACGTGGCCGACACGGCGACAGGAGAGGTCGTGCCGGGGGTGAAGGTGCGCCCGGGCGGCCGGTTCCTGGGCGTGTCGATTCGCGCGAGCGCCGAGGCGAAGCAGGTCTTCGGCCTGGCCGCGGGCGAGGGGCTCAAGCACGCGGCCGCGCTGGCCGGGCCGAACGTGCCGGTGGTGCTCGCCGAGCTCGAAGCAGGACCGGAGGAGGCCAACCATGCCGGAGCCTGAGTTCCTGACCGTCGAAGAGGTCGCCGATCGCCTGCGGGTGTCGAAGATGACCGTCTACCGGCTCATCCACGAGGACGAGTTGCCGTACGCACAGATCGGCCGGTCGTACCGGATCCCGCGGGCCATGTTCGAGCGCTACCTGTCGGCAGTGACGCAGGGTGGTACCGGTGCTGCGTCGTAGCCCTATCGCCCGCAAGACCCCGTTGCGCTCCGGTGGCTTTCTGCGTCGGGCCGTGGCGAAGGTCCGCCGTCGGGACACCGGGCCGGACAGGGCAACCCGGCTCGTGGTGTGGGAGCGAAGCGGCGGCATGTGCGAGATGGCCCACGGTTGCAACGCGATGGCCGTAGACGTTCATCACCGCAAGCCGAGGCGGGCCGGTGGCAGCAAAGACCCGTTGATCAACTCGCCGGCCAATCTGCTCGCGATCTGCCGGGCCGGGCACAGCTGGGTGGAGTCCAACCGCATGGAGGCGCTGCTGCAAGGGCTGCTGCTGCACTCCACCGAACAGCCGCGAGGGGTGCCGGTGGTGCTCCGGTACGGGCTTGTCCGCCTGACGCACGAGGGTCAATGGGAGGCGACGTGACCGCCACAGTGGACGACCAGTGGGTCGAGGCTGCCTGCCGGGCGGACTGGGTTGACGCGAGCCTGTTCTTCCCGGGCCGCGGCGAGAGCCCGGAGCCGGCTAAGTCCGTCTGCGATGGGTGCGGCATCAAGGCGTCGTGTCTCGCCAGCGCGATGGAGTGGGAGGCCCGGCCGGGGAATCTCGGCGCAGGCAGGTTCGGGATCTGGGGCGGCATGACGCCGGAGGAACGTAAGAGGCTGGCCGTGGACCAGGAGTTGCGTCGGAGGTTCGGGTCGTGACCGGCTACCACCGCCGACCTGCACCAACGTCCGGGGCGTTCTCCCGGTTCGTGCTGTCGCTGGGTCTGTCTCTGACCGGCGTTGCCGCGCTGGCGTCGGCGACGCTGTGGGGCGCGTCCATGGCACCGGTCGGCTACCAGCCCGCACAGGTGCCAGAACCCATGCCGACACCGACACCGACCGCGACGCCGACACAGAAGACGGTGACGCGTACCGAGACGCAGGCCGTGCCGGGAGTCGCGGCGACGCAGGTGGAGACAACCACGGCGACGGAATCCGTGACCGCCACGCAGACAGTGACCGAAGTTGTTTCCGTGCCGGCTACGCCGGTCACAGTGACACAGACGATAACGACGACGATCACTGTTCCGGGGTGGCCGTGATGCTCGAGCGCTTCCACGAGTGGCGCCGCAACCGCCGCCGGCAGCCCGGCCTGAACACGGCCGCCGACGCGGATCGGTTCGTAGCCGACATCCATGCGGCAGAGCCGGTACTCGCGCCGGAGCCGGCCGACGTGCCGATCGAGCCGACGAGGACGGAGCTGGACATGGCCACGCCCGTGTACGACGCCCTATGGCGGGAGACGATGGCACGCCTGACCGCCGAACGGGTAGACGCGATCTTCGCCGAGCAAGTGGCCGACTGGCGCTGCGACTGCTGCCGGGGGTTCGGCGCCCCTCACGAGTGGTGTCCGGGGTGCTCGTGTCCCTGCTCGGCGGTGGTTGATGCGTAGGTGGCGAGCCACCAGCCAGCCCTACCTGAGCGCCCAGCGGAGACCGCGCCTGTGGCTGCCGTTCCGGGTGCGGGTCGGTGACGACATAGCGGCGAAGTGGCGCCGCAGATCGTGGAACCACAAGCGAAAGGGGAACCATGGAATCGCGTGAATACCAGAAGATCCCGGGGCCGTTCAAGCGGCAGACCGAGGGACCGGAGCGAAACAAGCTGATCATCGGCGAGTGGTCGTCGGAGGAGTTGCGCTATCTCGCCGACTCGCATTGGTACTGGACGGAGAAGGTGGACGGCACGAACATCCGCGTTCACTGGGACGGGCACAGGCACAGCTATGGCGGCCGGACGGACAACGCGCAGATCCCAGCGAAGCTAATCGGTGCGCTCGATGCGCTGTTCGCTGAGGAACTGTTCGAGCAGAAGTTCGGCGCCGAGCCGGTGACGCTCTACGGCGAGGGCTACGGCGCCGGAGTCCAGAAGGGTGGCGTGTACCGGGCGGACATGTCGTTCGTGCTGTTCGACGTGCGTATCGGCGAGTGGTGGCTGCGGCCGGGTGACGTGGCCGACGTGGCGAAGGCCATGGGCATCGAGACGGTCCCGTTCGTCGGGCTGCTCACGCTGTTCGAGGCCATCGAACGCGCGCAGTCCGACTACGGCTTTCCGTCGGCGTGGAACCCGAACATGCAGGCGGAGGGCGTCGTCGGCGTGACGCCGCTCGGGCTGCGCGACCGCGCTGGCCACCGGCTCATCGTCAAGGTGAAGCGCAAGGACTTCCGCGCGTAGTCGTGGAAGCACAAGGCAAGCAAGGGCCGCCGTCGGGCGGCCTTCGTCGTCTCAATGCCGGCGCGTGGGCTTCGTGCGCGCGACGTCGTATGTGGGGGTGCGAAGTGACGCTCGTGACATGGATAGGCATTGGCTTCCTGGCGCTGAGCGTGCTGTTGGCGCTCGTGGCGGCCGCCGGCGCCGGCATGGGGTCCCGCATGGAGCGGCAGTGTCCCGACTTCGCGGGCACGGTCACCGTCGGACGGTGGTCGGTACACCCGGACTGCGTGGCAGCGTTCCGGGACTCCGGAGATCCGCTGGCGGCGTGCGAGTGGCCGTGCCGGCTGGCGCTGTGGGGAGACACAAACGGGCTGCCGATGCGGATTCCCGTCGACCTTCGCCCGGGGGTGCAGTGATGCCGTTCCCGTTGACGAACTACCACGACGAGGCATGCGCAACCGAGTGGGGACACGACGTCTGCGACTGCGCGGCCCGGCTGACGGAGGAACGCGACGACCCCCCGGACTGGCGCGACGAAGACGACCTGCTCGATGAGTTCTGGTACGACGACCTTGGAAGCGAGGCCACCGCCGCATGACCACCGACCAGCCCCAACCCACCCCCGGCCAGCACGTCTGGGTCGAAGCCAAAGCCGTGCAGGAGTGCGCGATCCCTGGCGCAATTGGCAGCCACATCGGCCTCCACCTCATCGCACCGGACGGCTCCGTCTGGCCGCACGATTCGTGGGACCCCAAGCAGCTCCGTTGGCGCCCCATGCCCGACGAGACCGCGGCCGAGCGCTGTGGCGCACCGGACGAGCGGGGGCGAGCATGCGCCCTCCCGGTTGGCCACAACATGGGCCAGGTCGACCTACCGGAATTCCACGATGGCGCCCCCGACGAGACCGCGGCCGAGCCCAACGACGCGCTTATGGCGCTCTACGACGCGGGCGGCGCGTCGCCCTTCGCCGAGTTCGCGGAGGTAGCCGACGCGATCCGCACGATGGCCTCGGAGAACATCAAACTTCGTATCGACGTGGCCCGCGCGCGCAAGGACGTCCAAGCCAACAAGGCCGGCTGGGGGGCCGAGATCGAGCGCACCAAGAGGCTCGAAGACCTTCGCCGTGACGTCGTCATGGCCATGTGTGTCGAGGACGACGATGAGGAACGCATCGACGAGGAGATCGTCGCCCGCATTCGGCAGATGATCGGCAACGAGATGGCGGCGGCCCAGGAATGGGCCGCCGCGGGTGAGCCCCTCGCCGCTGGTGTGCCGGTCGGCTCCCTGCCCGGCGAGCCCGGACCCGGCGCATACCTCATCGGCGACCTGCTCGCCGTCCGGTGGCCCGGCGACATCGGGGCCGCGCACTGGTGCGTTCAGGCCACCGGCATGATCGACGGCTACGGCAACCGGTCCTGGGAGAGCATGCGTCGCGACTTCGCCGACAAGCCGATGCGCCGCCTCCTGCCACGCACCGAGCCCACCGTGGCGACGCTCGAGGTCGAAGGCGAGCCGGTCACCCTCGACGCCATCCGGGACGTCGTGCGGGAGGCGATCGGCGTCAAGGTCGAGCGCCGCGATTCCCTGCTGCTGGTCTCCACCGGCGACGGGGAAGCCGTGGCGACAGTCCGGGTCGACGGCAAGACGTTCATCCCGCTCGGCGAGCTCAACGCCGCCCGCGCCGAGCGTGACGAGGCGCGGCGGGAACGGGACGACGCTTTCGCCATCGTCGGCGGACAGAACCTCAGCCTGTTGGCCGAACGCGCCAAGCTCAGCGGCCGCCTCTCCCGGCTCGCCGAGGACTGGCAGCGGCGGGCCGAAGAGGCGATCACAGCGCCCGCCAAGCACATCTGGAAGGCATGCGCCAACTACCTGCTCGCGACGATCGCCGACGAGGCCCAGGAGCCGGCCCAGACGCCCGGAGGCACCAATGAGTGACCTGATGATCGAGAACGAGTACCGGCCGCGTACCGACGCCCGCTGGATCAAGGTGCGCTGTCCCAAGGCGGACTGTCTGCTCGTCGAGGCGTACGTCGAACCGGCCTCGCGCGCCGAGGCGCTGATCGCCGCAGTGCGGGATGCTCACGACCGGATTC
The DNA here is from genome assembly GCA_964525935.1 of uncultured Opitutaceae bacterium. Lineage (GTDB taxonomy): Bacteria > Verrucomicrobiota > Verrucomicrobiia > Opitutales > Opitutaceae > UBA2377. Next base: position 8,364 of record CAZGJZ010000023.1, read on the forward strand.
ACGCCGCCGACGAGATCGAGCGGCGGGAGGCCAGCGATGCCGAGTGAACCCACCGCCGCCCAGCGCGTTCGCGACAGCATCGCGGCACTGACGGAAGGCGAACGCTACGCAGGCCCGTGGGAGGCCACGCAGGACGGCGGCGACCACTGGTGGATCTGCGCCGGCGGCCTGAGCATCGCGAACTGCGGCCTGGGAGGGACAGCTCAGCGCGCGGCCGAGCACGCCGCGCTGCTCGCCTCGCCGCACGTCGGGGAAGCCCTCGCCAACCTCCTCGAGGCCCGCCGGGCCGAAACGCTCGCGCTGGCCACATGGGTGGCGAGGCAGATCCCCGAGGACCACGCGAGACTCGTTGACGCCCAGCACGCGCTCACCCGCGCCTTCGCAGCCCTCGAGGCCGCCATCAACCGGGAGCAGGCATAGTGGCCGTCCAGCCCGCACCTGGGTTTCGCCTGCCCCACTCTGCTGCCCGCTACGACGCTGGCTGCCGCTGCCTGTGGTGCACGCAGGCGTACGAAACGCGTGTCGCCGAGAAGGCGCAGCGGGTGCCACGTCACGGGGCCGCCGGGTGGCGCAAGGGCTGCCGGTGTGTGGCGTGCGAGTTCGGGCACGAGCAGTCCCAGATCCGTGTGAGCGGCAAGGCAACGAAGGGATAGAGACATGCTGCTGTTTGGCGCAGTGGTCGCCGCCATCGCGCTGGTGCTCGGCGGCGCCGTTGTGGTCGTGATCGACGCGACGCGGGGGAGTGGCCGTGGCTGATCTCCACGAGAGGCTCGCGGCGAAGCTCGACGAGTTGCAGCGCATCGCGGGCCGAGCCCATAACGCGGAGCCCGGAGCATGGACGATCAGGCAGGCGCGCGGCCTGGCCGGCGTTAACCGATTCAACGTCGTGGACGCGGCGGGTGACGAGCTCGCCTGGGTTGGCGAGCACAACGATGCTCGCCTCATCGCAGCCGCGGCGTCGCCGGATGTGGTGCTGCGTGCCGTCGCCGAAGACCGCGAGGTGCTGAAGCGGCACGTTCGCGACCACATCTATGACGACCAGACCTGGCACTGCTGCGTGTGCGTGGACGGCGACGTCGTGGCCCTCGCGTGGCCCTGCCCCGAGGTGCTCAGCCTCGCCCGCCGCCACGGCATCGACCCGGAATCGTGAGCCTCACGCCAACCCCCCGTCGGCTGTACGTCCTCGCCTGCGTCGGAGCCGGCCGAGTCCAGCGGTACGGCGACGGATGCGACTACGTGGACGTGGGCCACAAGGTGACGCAGGCCGTGGCGAAGATGCAGCGGCACGGGTGGGTGGAGCTAGGGGACGGGCCGCCGCACAAGCGGGCCTGGCGCTTGACGCAGTTGGGGGCCGAAGTGCTGGCGACGAACAAGGAGGGGACGTGATCACCGCGAATCCGGTGTTCCTGGGCCTGGTCAGCCCGGATGGGCTTCTGGACCGGGCGGAGCCGATCGCGGTGACGCTCTCGTACGCGCGAGCCGATCCGCTGGCAGTGCGGATGGACATGCGCGACAGCGATGGCCCGGTGACGTGGCTGTTCTCCCGGGAGCTGCTGTCGTGCGGCTTGTCCGTGCCGACCGGCGATGCGGACGTGCGGGTTTTCCCCGGCTCTGCGGTCACAGGGAAGGACGTGGCGTTCCTGCGGCTGCGCTCCCAGGACGGACAGGGGTTGTTCGCCATGCCGCGACAGGAGGTGTCGGACTTCCTGGACCGGACCTACGCCCTGGTGGCGCGAGGGGACGAATCGCCGTACCTCGACGTGGACGGCTGGATAGGGAAGATCACGGAGACACAGTGATGCAGGTCTGGGTGTCGATAGTCCGCAAGGCCAACCCGTACCACCGGATCGTGGACGAGTTCACGGCATGCGGTCGGAACGTGGAGTACCACGGAGAGCTGCTCAGCGAGCAGGCAGCGACCGAAGCCGGGATGGTGCCGTGTCCCAGGTGCTGGCGGGTGCGGGAGTTGGTGGCGGCGTGAAGAAGTCCACCGAGTTCCTGATCGCCCTATGCGTCCTCGCGGTCGCAGTCCTCGCGTGCTGGCGGCTGATGGTGACTTCGGACGTGTGGCAGCAACGGAACCCGACGGAGGGCACATGTCAGCAGTAGAGCAACCCGAGCCGAGCGAGCGCCCGAGACCGGGACCGCCGCGGAGCCTGACCGCGTTCCAGACGATCCGCTCGCATGCAATCCGAGCCGCCGCGACGTTCCTGGCAGCCGACGAGAGAGCGACCGAAGACGACGTGTTCGCCTTGGCGAAGAGGATCGCGAACTACATCGAAGGGCGACGAAGCGATGGACGCTGAGCTGCGTGAAGAGCTGCGACTGTTTCGGCGGGCGCTCGCCGAACTGGGCCGGGCCACCGTCGTCCTGTTCGCCGCGCTGCTGATCCCGGTCACGGCCGTGTTCGCCTTGCTGAAGCTCACCGGGGCAACGGACGGGCCATGGTGGTGGATTCTGCCGTATGACGC
>CAZGJZ010000024.1:0-5718 GCA_964525935.1 uncultured Opitutaceae bacterium
CCGCTGACGAGGTGGTCTGTGACGTGCTCTGCCAGGCCCTGGAGCACGCGAGCGCGATGGACCGGGCTAGACATCAGGCCCGGAACTATATCGAGGTAATGACGGGCCAGAGTCAAAAATTGAATTACGCCGATATCGTATATCCAACCCTTGAAGACGTGGCCCTGCGTCCGGGCCCGAGATGGAGCAGATAGCATGTACGGTGCAGGTATGTGGGGGGGCATGGAGAATGCCCCGACGTTCGATAGAGGCAGCTACTTCCAACCCGGGTTCCAGGGGCAAGTGGAACTGATCCGCTGCTTCCCTAAGGAGACCCAGAACTCGGGCCTCCAGTTCCTGGCTGAGTGCAGGGTGAAGACCAGCAACATGCAGGCCCACCCGGTTGGCAGCCAGGCGACATGGTTCCAGAGCATGCGGGATGTCAAGGTCTACCTGCCCGCCTGCAAGATGTTCGTTTACGCGGTGCTCGACATCGTGGACGACATGCAGGCGAGGACCACGGTTGACCCCCACATGGTGCCGATCATGAACTGGGTTTCCGGGACCCCGAACGGTTTCGGCGGCTACCTGGTCAATCTGTCTACCGTCCAGGTGCCGAAGAAAGACAAGAACCCCTTTACCCGGCACGATTGGGCCCAGATCAACTACAAGGCCAGTGGCCGCAAGGGCCCGGACATCCAGGCCATCATCCAGGCATCGCTGCCCTACGCCCAGGTCATCCCCGTCCCCCAACGCAGCGGCGCGCCCCAGGCCCCGGGAGGGGGTCTGTTCGGCGGTATGGCGCCACCGGCCCCCGCTCCTGGCGCGTGGGCGCCGCCGGCTGGGCCGACCATGCCTCCCTTGGCCAACGGCCCGCTGCCCCCGTGGAACGCGCCGCCGGCCGCCGCGTACGCGCCGCCCCTGGCCCCTGGCTTTGCGTACAGCAATGCCCCTGCTCAGGCCCCAGGCTACGGCCAGGCTCCGCCGCCCCCGGCCCCGGTCCAGGTGAGCCCAGATGGCCACTGGAAGCTGGACCCAGCGACCAACTCCTGGGTCCCGAACCGCTAAGGGTTGGCCGTGCGGACCCCCATTACCCTCGACACAGAGACAGCCAGGTTTGCGCCGGGACTCCAGGCCCCTCCGCTCGCTTGCCTGGTCATAGGGCCTCGGGGGTCCGCTTCGCTCCTGGGCCGTAATGACGGCTGGCAGCGAGTGTTTCAGGCTCACCTGGAGGACCCGTCCGTCGTCCTGGTGGGGCACCACATCGCGTACGACATGTGCGTGATGGGCAATGAGGAGCCCCAGTTGCTGCCCCTCATCTTCCGGGCGTACGACGACGACCGGGTGACGTGTACCGAAGTCCGGGCCAAGCTCCTGGACATCGCCTCAGGGCAGCGGAAGTTCCACCAGGACGGTGAGAGCGAGGAGACGGAGCGCTCAGCCTACAACCTTGGCGACCTGTCCCGGCGGTTCCTGCACCGCCGGCTGGACAAGGACACCTGGAGGCAAGGGTACGGGGAGCTCATGCACACCCCCCTGGCCCAGTGGCCCGACGGTGCCAAGCGGTATGTCATCGATGACAAGGTGGCGACGGACGATCTCTACCACCTCCAGGAGGCGCACGCCCCTTACCTGGTGGACCAGTTCCGTCAGGCGCGCGCGAGCTTCTGGCTCAAGCTCATGACAGCCTGGGGCATCCACACGGACGCCCAGGGGGTCTATGAGCTGGCGGTCAGGACCCAGGAGAGTTACGACAAGATCCTGGAGGAGCTTCGGGACGTCGGTCCCTGCCCCGACTGCGGAGGCTACGGAAACTTCAACACCGGTCCTCGCAGGGTACGGAAGTGCCCCCGTTGCTTCGGGAAGGGGCGACTGTGCCTGATCCGCGAAGACCGGAAGGTCACACGCCGAGCCACCGGCATCGAGGAAACCGAGGCGGGCTCCCGGAACACCAAGGAGGCTGCGCGGCGCCTGATTGCGGCCTACAAGGCCCAGGGCAAGGACTACCCCCGGACGGACCCGTCTAGCCGGTTCCCGGACGGTCAAGCCAAGCTGGACGAGCAAAGCTGCGTCGATTCTGGGGATGTACTCCTGGTCCAGTATGCCAAGGCTACAAGCCTCAAGACGGTCCTCAACAAGGATGTCAAGTTCCTCCAGGACGGGTGTGTCACCCCGATCCACAGTTACTTTGACAGCCTCAAGGAGACGGGGCGTGTCGGATCGAGCAAGCCCAACCTGACCAACATCCGGCGACTCCCCGGGATCCGAGAGTGCTTCATCCCCCGGCCAGGCACAGTGTTCGTAGCCTCGGACTTCGGCGGCCTGGAGCTGGTCACCCTGGCCCAGGTGCTGGTCACTATCTTCGGTCGGTCCACCCTGGCTGATGCGCTCAATCAAGGGTGGGACCCCCACCTGATGATTGCCGAGAAGATCCTGGGCATGCCCTACGATCACCTGAAGGCCATCAAGGCTGCTGGCGCGCAAGCGGACTGTATCTCAGATAGGGGTCTGGTCTGTTCCTGTCTCTACTGCACGGTCGACAACGCCCGGCAGACAGGCAAGGTCGCCAATTTCGGCTTCCCTGGCGGGCTGGGTGCCAAGTCACTGGTGGCGTATGCCCTCATGAGCTACGGGGTCCGCCTCACGGAGGCCCAGGCCCAGGAGCTCAAGAGGATCTGGCTGGCCACGTGGCCGGAGATGAAGGCTTACTTTACGTGGATCAACGGCCAGACAGAGCAAGCCTTCCCGATGATTCGGCAGTTGTTCGCCGACCGGTTCCGGGGGCGGCTATCCTACACGGCAGCTTGCAACAGTTACTTCCAGGGCCTGGGCGCAGACCTCGCCAAGGATGCCGGCTGGCACATCACCAAGGCCTGCTACGTGGGCTTCCAGTCCCCCCTCTGGGGGTGCCGGATGGTGAACTTCGTGCACGATGAGTTCATCCTGGAGGCCCCCGAGCACCGGGCCCACGAGGCCGCCCAGGAGATGCCCCGGATCATGAAAGAGCGTGCCAAGGTCTGGTGCCCCGACGTGAAGATTGGATGTGAGACGGTCATCATGCGACGGTGGTCAAAAAAGGCCAAACCGGTGTATGATGCCTCTGGAAGGATGGTCCCATGGGCAGCGTGATAGGGGTGGACACTGGCCGTAGCTCTGCCTGGGGCTGGGCCCGGGACGGTCAACTAGTGGCATGCGGCCTGTTCGAGGTCATGGAGGGTAAGCGTCTGGTGCTGCCCGAAGTCCGTGGAGCCACATGCTTCGTTGAGTACCCCAGGGACTACCCAGGGGAGAAGCGCAAGGTTGACCCCAATGACCTGATCAAGCTGGCGTTGAGAGCCGGCCGGGCCTACGAGGCTCTCATTTCCTGGGGCAACACGGTCCACCTGGTCTATCCCCGGGACTGGAAGGGCGGAGCCATCCCCAAGGACATCAGCCACCAGCGTATCAAGGCAGACCTCACCCGGGAGGAGCACCGCGTGCTCCAGGCCTACATGGCCCCGGTATCTCCGGGGCTGAGGCATAACGTGTGGGACGCCATAGGGATCACGTTGTACGGGGCAATCAAGGTAGGAGATCGGAAGGCATGAGACTACGGGATTGGGTGGAGCGGGAGATGGCGGCCCGGGACTTGTCCCGTGCCAAGGTGCTGGAGGACCTTGCCGAGCGGTCCGGGGTCTCCCTGATGACCTTGAGGCCTGTGGAGAACGGCCTCCTCATGGGCAACTACCAGAAGGCAAAGGCAGTCTCCAAGGCCACGGACTGGGAGGTCACCATCCCCGAACTCTGCGACGATGACCCCGCGCTGGTCTTGGCCAATATCGTTCACGACGCACGGAGGAACCACCATGGCTGACCTGGTGACCATCTCCCAGACCATCGGGGCCGAGACCTCCAAGGCTCAGCAGGCCCTAGCCTGGCTCCGGGACACGTTCCAGGTGGTGGACCAGGCAAGCCTTGACCGGGCCGCGGAACTGGTCAAGGCCGCCAAGGCCCGCTGGAAAGACCTGGAAGCGGAGCGGGTCAAGATCACCCGGCCGATGCTGGAGGCAAAGAACGCTGTAGATGACCTGTTCCGCCCGGCCAAGGAGCTTTACTCGGAGGCTGAGACGGTGCTCAAGGGCAAAATCGGAGCGTACCACGCCCAGGTGGAGGCCCTGCGCATCGCCACTATGCAGCAGTCCGCCGCGGAGTATCAGGCCGGTGGCACCCCCACCCTGGCCATCCCGGAGCCGGCCACGGCCAAGGGGGTGTCTGTCAGGCACGTCTGGGCCTTCAACATCAAAGCTCCGGACCTGGTTCCGCGCGAGTTCTGCTCACCGGACCCGGCCAAGATCAAGGCCGCCATCTGGTACGCTGACACTCCGCACAAGCCCCCGAACGACATCCCGGGGGTGGAGTTCTACCTGGCGGATCAGGTCACGGTCCGGACGGGGGGCAAGTGAGCATGATACTACAGGTGTGGCACCGGGACGCACTGACTCTGCCTGATGAGTATGTGTCAGGGTTCGGCACGATGCTCACGGACCCCCCGTACCGCGAGCACGTTCATTCTTCGGCCACATCCCAGAGCAAGGGCCGGGGCACTAGGAAGCGAGACCTGGGGTTCGAACACCTGACAAGGACAGCCCGCCAGGCGGTGGCACGCTGGTCTGCATGCGTACGCCGTTGGTCTGTCGTGTATTCGGACGTGGAATCCTCTAATTGGCTTTCGTTGGCTGTCCAGGCTAGGGGTGTCGAATACGTTAGGACTGTACCATGGGTCAGGTGGAGCATGCCTCAATTGTCAGGCGACCGGCCGCCCCAGGGGTTCGAACATGTGATGGTGTACCACCCCAAGGGTAAGAAACGGTGGAACGGCCCCGGCAATCTGACCCATCTAGCGCACCTGGCCATGCGCGGGGAAGATAAGCACAAGTGTGAGAAGCCTTTAGATCAGGCCCTAGATCTAGTCTCCTGGTTCACGGACGCAGGAGATTCGGTATTCGATCCGTTCGCGGGGCACGCCACCATCGGCGTGGCATGTCGGTTGCTGGGCAGGCACTATGTAGGCTTTGAACTGGACCCCGTTTGGGCCGAGAAGGCGCAATCCAGGCTCGCGAACCCTTTGACCGATCGAGACCTGAAGAGGGTGGAACGTTGGCTAACTTCTGAGACAGAGCCGGTATCGGCGCTTCCAGACGGCCCTAGTCTGGTAAGAGCCAAGGCCAGGGCTGAAGACAAGGAGAGAGTACGACATGCAACAAGGTAGACGCCTGGTCATTATCGAAAGCCCCTACAAGGGCGGCCCCATCTGGACCACGGAGTATAACGTGGCATATGCCAGGAGGGCCCTCCTGGACTCCCTGGAGCGAGGAGAAGCCCCGTTCGCCTCCCACCTCCTGTACACCCAGGTCTGGGACGATGACATCCCTGACCTTAGGACGGCCGGGATCGAAGCGGGGCTGTCCTGGGGCCGGTCCGCGGACCTGACTGCTGTCTACTGTGACCACCGGATCTCCACTGGCATGATGTACGGTATCGAGCGGGCCATGTCCGAGGGCCGGCTGGTGGAGTACCGTTGGCTGGAATGTCTGAAGTGTGAGACTGCTCTGCCCAAGGGGGGCATGGAGTATGAAGACGGCTGGACCAGGACGCGGTATACCTACCAGCACCTGGTGATACCGGCCTGGCTCTGCTCTGGCTGTTCAACGCTGTAGAGAACGCCGTGATATTATTCGCCGGCCTCGAACACCGACCTAC
>CAZGJZ010000024.1:5818-10379 GCA_964525935.1 uncultured Opitutaceae bacterium
ACAAGACGGGATCCGCCCCACGGTCTTCTCGTGTTCGGGCCGACGGCATACTATGCGGCCAGTTCGAACACCGACCTACACAAGACGGGATCCGCCCCACGGTCTTCTCGTGTTCGGGCCGACGGCATACTATGACCTGGCAGACCTGGACCTCGCGAGACCTCCTGGCCGCTCGCGTCAACGTTGACCGGGCTTTGGCCGCCAAGGGGGGCCTTGCCGATTTCGTCCGGATGGCCTGGAACGAGATCGAGCCCACCCCCCTGGTCTGGAACTGGCACCTTGACGTCGTATGCGACCACCTAATGGCAGTCTCGCATGGCGAGATCTTGCGCCTGGTGATCAACGTCCCTCCAGGCACCGGTAAGAGCAGCCTGGTTAACGTGTTCTGGCCGGCCTGGGAATGGACCCAGCGCCTGGGCACCAAGTTCATTTACGCGTCGTACGACGGCTCCCTGGTGGGTACCAGGGACGGGGGCAAGGTCATCAAGCTCCTACGCTCTCCCTGGTTCATCGAACGCTGGGGGGACCTTCTGGAGTCCGGGAAGCAAGCCGCATCTTTCTTCGCAAACACTCGGGGCGGGTTCAGGTACTCCACGTCCGTTGCTGGGGCCGTGCTGGGTCGGCATTCCGACATCCAGGTGGTGGATGACCCTATCAAGCCCAAGGACGCTAACGGAGGAGCGACCTTTAGCAAGAACCAGATCCGGGCCGTGTCGGAATGGTGGTCTGGGACGATGGCCACCCGGGCCGTAGACCATGCCACGTTCCGGCGCGTAATCGTCATGCAGCGCTTGACATATGACGATCTGGCCGGGGAAATGCTCAGGACCGGGGATTACGTCCACCTGCGCCTACCCATGCGCTACAACCCGGCCAAGCCTTGCGTCACCAAGTGGGGTGGTGACATCCGGGTGACCAAGGGAGAGCTACTCTTCCCCGGCAAGTTCCCTGAGCCGGCCGTCACCCGCCTGGAGACCAAGGAGATGACCCCGCCCCAGGTGGCGGCCCAGCTCCAGCAAGAACCCCAGGTGGAGGGCGGCGGCTTGTTCAAGCGTGCCAAGTTCAGGTTTTGGCACGACCGTCTGGGTGTCCTGGAGCCCTGTACCCAGGGTGAGAACGGGGGGATCTGTGATGAGTGCTGGAACGCGGAGACCCTGTTCCACCATGGGGCTGCGTTCTGTGAGTTGCTCCCGGATGCCGGTAATGACATCCAGTCCTGGGACTTCACCTTTGACCGTACCGACACGGCGGACTACGTGGCCGGGGGTGTGATCCGGACCCTCCTGGAGCGCCACTATCTGATCGATTGCGTGAACGAACGCATGGACATTGTCGAGGCCATCCAAGCCCTCAAGGACATGACGCAGCGGCATCCCAAGGCTTACGACAAGCTGATTGAGAACAAGGCCAACGGCCCGGCCGTGGTGACCCTGGTCAAGAACAGCGTGCCAGGGGTGACCCTGGTGGAGCCCCAGGGGAGCAAGGAATCCCGCGCCGCGGTGGCTTCGCTGGCGTTCCACCCGGGGGACTTTTTCGTGCCTCACCCGGACCTGTACCCCTGGGTCTGGCCCGTCTTGAAGCAGCTTGAGGGCTTCCCAAAGGCGACTTATGACGATGTGGTCGACATGATATCCCAGGCCGTGGTAACCTTGCGTAAGCATGGCACGGGCTTTGCCGACGCAATGCGAGCGCTGAGGGATCGGAGATGAACCTGCTCAATCGCCTGGACGGCTGGATCAACACAATCACCGGGCTGGGCACCTGGCGGGACAAGACCCAGGCCGGCCGGTTCTGCCCCGTCGTCCGCCTGACGGATGAGGAGCTTACCTATCTGTACGACGGTGACAGCATGGCGGCCAGAATTGTGGACACGCCGCCCAGGCACATGCTCCGTCAGGGGTTCCTGCTCCGGGACGATGACCCGGGGCTGGTTAAGTCCGTGGAGTCAGAGGTCAAGCGGCTCTGCGTGAGGGCCAAGCTTGAAGAGGGCTGGAAATGGGGCGGGCTGTATGGCCGGGCTGTGATCGTCATCGGGGCGGACGATGGCCAGCCCGACACCAGGCTGCCCCTGAACGAACAGGCGATCCGGTCCCTTGACTTCCTGGACGTGTACGACAACCGGGACATCTACCCCCATTCATACGAGACCAACCCCAAGGTACCAGGGTATCGGGAGCCCAATGTCTACCGGGTCGTGGTGGATGACGGTCGGGAGAGCTACTACCACGTCAGCAGGCTGATCCTGTGCCGGGGGGCCAAGACGGCGCGACGACAACGTAAGGCCATGGACTGGGCGGACTACAGCGTCCTCCAGCGCCCTTACGACGTGCTCCGGAAGTTCTGGCAGAACCACGGAGCGGCCGACAACATGATGTCGGATGCGAGCCAGGCTGTAATCAGGATCAAGGGCCTGTTCGCGCAGATCGCGGCGGGGAATCTTTCCCTGCTGGAAACCAGGGCCCACTTGATGAACACCACCCGGTCCGTGTCCCGGGCCGTGCTCCTTGACGCTGACTACAACGAAGATCTCAAGTACGTGGAGCGGACCTTCGCGGGGGTCCCTGACATGCTCAGTAGGTCGGCCCTGCTCCTTTCCGCGGTGTCTCGTATCCCTGTGACCCTCCTCATGGGCCAGGCCCCGGCCGGCCTGAACGCCACGGGAGACAGCGACATACGCAATTTCTACGATGAACTCCAGCCCGTGAGGGAGCAAGACCTCAGGCCCGACCTTGAACGCATCATCCGCCTGATCTGCCTGGCCCTGAAGGCGCGATCTGTCCCGTCGGTAGAGTTCCCACCCCTCTGGCAAGAGACCCCAGCGGAGCAGGCGGATCGTGAGCTCAAGGAAGCCCAGGCAGACGCGGCGCGGATCCAGACCCAGGTGCTCACACCTGAAGAGGTGGCCATCGCGCGGTTTGGCGGGGACAAGCCCGCACGCCCCAAGATTGACCCCGCTACGCGCATCCAGCCCCCCGAGATGGCCCCCGAGCTGATCCCGGGCGCCCTGGACCAGCCTCCTGAGCTTCCAGGCGTCTAATGGCCACGCGCCAAGAACGCCAGCTCAAGAGTCAGGCTCCTCCGCTCGGGGCGGCGCTGACGTACCGTGACGTGCTCTGGTCGATGCTGGACAAGCTGAATGCCAGGATCCTGGAGCTCATCCTGTCCACATGGGAGGAAGAGCACCCGGATGCGCGGGCTGACGCCGTGCAGTCCAGTTACACCACCCGTGTAATCGGGGACCTGGAACTGGCCGTGGAGGAGATGATTGACCCGACCTTGGCCGACAAGGTCGGTTATGTGGCCGAAAGGGTGAACCAGCACGGGAAAGCTGAATTCGCCAGGGTGATCGGCATCAAGACTCATGATCTGGGCGTTGGCAGCGCCCTAGGCTCTTTCCGCGACCGGAACGTGGACCTGATCAAGTCCCTGGGTCAGGACCAGCTGGGGGGCATGAGAGAGCTTCTGGAGCGCGCCCAGGCGGGTGCCTGGAAGACCAGCGAGCTCCGGAAAGAGCTAATGTCCCGGTTCGGGGTGACGAAATCCAAGGCCGACCTTCTAGCGCGGGACCAGACCTTGAAACTGAACGGCCAACTGACCATGACCCGGCAACGCAACGCTGGGATCACCAAGTACATCTGGACGACCAGCCGGGACGAGCGGGTCAGGCCAATGCACGCTGAGCTAGACGGCACCACCCAGGAATGGAGCAGCCCCCCGATCGTGTCCAAGGACAACCGACGCTGCCACCCTGGGGACGATTTCCAGTGTCGATGCACGGCGTACCCAATTCTTGAGGAGCTAGAAGAAGAGCTGGATCCGGAGTTCATGCCCGACAAGCCCCTGGGCGAAGAGGTCAAGGGATTCCACCCCCTGGACAAGGAAGTCAGCTGGCAGGGCATGCTGAGCGGCGTGGACATGCCAGAGGCTTCGCTGTCGCCTCAGGAGGCCTTCCCCTTCGCCAAGGCGGAGCCGAAACCTGTCAGGCCCCGTCGGGCCCCCGGGCCTGGCTTCGCGATAACCAAGGCGGAGCCACAGCCCGTCCTGGTCCGGGACGTCCCGCATTCGGGCAGGAACCTGGGTACTGGTACGTCGACGGGATCTCCCGTCACGCCGCCCATCACAGCACCCAAGGCGCCCCCGAAGCCCATCACAGCACCCAAGGCGCCCCCGAAGCCAGCCCCGGAGCCGCAGCCCGTCCTGGTCCGGGATGTTCCGCATTCGGGCAGGAACCTGGGCACGGGCACGTCGACGGGATCTCCCGTCACTGCCCCCGGGGCGGCGCCCCAACCTATCGCTACACCCAAGGCGGAGCCCAGGCCCAAAGCGACGCAAAAACCCGCTCCCAAGCCCAAAGGGACCCCGAAGCCGGTCACAGCCCCGAAGCCGCCCCCTAAGCCGGTATCCAGGCCGGAGCCACAGCCCGTCCTGGTCCGGGATGTCCCGCATTCGGGCAGAAACCTGGGCACTGGCACGTCGACGGGATCGCCCGTCACTGCCCCGACTCCGGCCCGTGAGACTGCGGCCGTTAGCAATGCCCAGGCCAGAACCCTCGACTATGCCA
>CAZGJZ010000025.1:0-9773 GCA_964525935.1 uncultured Opitutaceae bacterium
CTGTAGTAATGTTGGCAGTATTGCCCGGGCGAGGATAAGTTGAATAAAGGTTTCCTACCTGGAAATAAGTACCTCCACCATTGCTTTTATTGCGATACCAGAACACGTTGTTGCTGTCGATGAAATACAAACCATCATTCCAGCCATTGGATTCACAGAAGCTTTGAGTTTGCGCCACACCAGCGGTATGTCTCAAAGTGTATTTAGCCAACGCTTCTACAAGGATCTCAGAATAGCCATCCTGCAATGACTGCTCTTGAGGATCACCAGTATTGTCTTCTACTTCGCGGAAGCCGGTAAATACAAATACTTTATTGGCTGATGTTCTTGAATTGAGCATGGCGCCGGAAATAGCTGCCTGCAAAGAGGCACTATCAGCAAGATCCTCTTCGCTCAACTCGTAGCCCCTTGTCAGAATGATTGTCTTCGGGGCCTTAAAACGAATATCACCGACACTCTTGCCGGCATTCGTGCCAAGTTGCGTTACGATGTTTATTGACATTTTAAAACGATTTAGAATTGAATAATTTTTTCTTTCTTGGATATTGGACCTTAACCAAAGATTTTTCCATCAGGTACCAGCTCATTTACATGAAGCCGGACATTCTTTAACTGAACCGCGGCAAGGCATTCATTGAACAAATTGCTTTTCCCTGTAGTGCCACTTTGATACTGCCAGTCTTTTTCATAATCCACCTCAATTGAATCTGCTGAGAGAACATTGAAAAAGCCACTATCTGCAATCTGCTCTTTAAATTCTTCCGCTATAGGCCAAAGGAATTTTTTGAAATACTTTTCAACCTGTTGATCAATCGATTCTCCTTCAACTACCGGAGTCAGGATAAGAAAATCCAAACCGGATAATTCACAGTAGTAATCTTTTTTGATATCACTCTTCTGCTCAAAGGGAGTGATCATCCATATCAAAGGGAATTTGGTTCCCTTAGCTGATAAACTCTCTCCTTTTTGAACGAGCACCTTATTCACTGCATCATAATGGCCATGCTGGAAATAGACATTAAAGGGATTCTGTTCTCTGTTCGAGAACACAGTATTTACCTTATCTGCACATTGTTTGAATAATGCCGGTATGTCTATCACTTCTGCCATTAGATACCAAATTGATTGATCGGTTGAAAAAATATATACATGCGGTAACGATCTGCTTTCAGCCACTGAGGATAATCCGCTTGCTTACTATCCAGAAAATGAAAGAGATCATTTGCCCACTGCACCATTTCATTCCACGCCCTGCACATCTTTACGGCCGGAGATACCTTTTCTCCGCTCTCTGACTTTTGTTGCACTTCACCGACTGCTGTTGTGGTGGAGACTTTATCGCGTAGCCACTGGTAGTAAACATAGTTTGCAATCAAACTTTGCTTCTTAGTGGAATTGCAAAGGCCGATCCAACACTGTGCATTGTCTGAGTTATCAGTGTAGTCCTTACCATCCCGCAAATCTTTCCACTTTTGCTCTGGTTCTGTTGCCTCAATTCCGGCTTTAAAAGCCAGGTAAAGAGCATTGCCAAGAACGTTGCGGAGCACTTCTTCTTCATATTTTGTAATGAAAAAGTTTAACCGCTCCACAACGTTTTCTTTGTCGGTATCAGGAATGTTGATTTCCCCAACGAAATAATCTTTGTCGATCAGGTTTGCCATTGTCGTTAATAAGGCAGTATGAATGCTTTAAAACTTGCTGACATGGTACCTGTTCCCGCGTAGCTTATGCGGTAGTAGTACCAGCCTTCGGTAGTATTGAACCGATAATTGGCCGAAGCATCAGTAGGCGTTGAAGAACTACCGATCGTATTCCAGTTTGAGCCATCCATTGAGCCTTGAAGCGCAATGGAGCCGCCAACGGTACCCGAAATTTTGGTTACAACTACTTGAGCGGTTACACCGGTGCGAAAATTAGTCACCCTTTGAGGAGTGGTTACTTTCGTTGCAGTGTTAACAACTGTATCCAGCGTGTTGCCATAGCTCGTAGTTGTTACGGCAATTGGCCTCAGTGGAACAGTTTGAGCAGAGGCGAACAAAACGCCTGCACTCAATAACGTTATGAAGAATATCTTTTTCATTACTTTCCTTTTGATTTTTTTGATGGCTTTTGCTTGCTGACTTTCACAGCCGGCGCTTCTCCAGCGTCAGTATTAGCAGGCTCGGAAATCACTTCATTAACATTGTTATTCTCTTCCTGTTCATCAGCCGTGATAATTACTGTTCCGGCTTCTGTACCGGAGATTTCAGTAGTATCAATTTCGCTTTCCTCTTCAACAACCAATTCTTCAGGAGCTTCCTCAGTTTCTACAACCGGCTCAACTCCCTGTTCATCGTTATTGGCTTCATCGCTCACTACAGGCGGTTGCTCTGATTCAGAACTTGCTTCGTTGGTTGCAGCAGGCGCTACATCACTTTCGGCAGGAGCAGCAGCTTCCTGCGATGTTTTGTAAACAGCTATACCACGGTTCACGAGTGAAGTGGTTAATAGGCCGTCACCTGTGAATTCTTCACCTGCTTTTTTAGTAGCAAAATCCTGAAGGAGAGTAACAGTTCTGTGATTTGATTTCCTTGCCATTTTTAAAAGTTTAAACAGTTGGTGAATTAGGCTGCTATTGTGGTAATTGCGGCATCGATATCAGTTACTTTCTTCCAACCAGTTTGATCTACTTTCCTGATCAAAAGATTCAACCTCTTACGAGCTTTGATCGTCATCATGTCGCTTTCGAAATCACCGGTTGCAAAACCAGTTTCTACTTTAGTACCTGGTTCTTCATAGATGGCACCATAACGGCTGTCACCAAGAATCATTGAGTTCGCAGTAACTGTATTGCACTCAAGAACAATAACACCGTCAACAACATTGCCGGCCTTATCGAAGAATGGAGGTAAGATGTAATTGTTATTAGCATCTTTTTTCAACTTCATTCTGTTGATATCAGTAATGTTCATCAATGCCACATCCGGATTGTATTTGCTGCCGTAGTCTTTTGTGATTGATTCTCTAACTTTCACAATAAGGTCGTAAATACTTGCGTCAGCAATACCAGCGGCTACAGGCGCATATGCAGGTACCTGGGCTAACAACCCTTTCATGTTTGGAGAAGCTCCATCACCAGTTATCAAATTGTCGTCAATCTTGATCGCTACGTTAACGCGAAGGAAGTTTTCCAACTCAGCGGCGAATAATTCAGCATCATAAAGCATTTCTTCAGAAAGCGGGATCATGTCACCTACTTTTTCAAGGCTCAATGTGTACACCTTCCATTTAGCGGTACTGGTATCGTATGCTGTACCTTCTGCAATTGCTTTTGCTGCACGAACGATTGTATCTGCATCCCAATCCACATAGCGGATTACACCGTTGTTGTTTTTAGGAACAGGAACTTTGCGGAAGATGTCGTAAACAGTAAGCTTTCTGTGGGCCAGTTGCCCGATTTCTGTCAATTGCAAGGCATTCTGATTTCCGTCAACAGATGCGCGGAGCGTATCAGCTTTCACTTCGAATTCGTGCTCATAGCCTTTCTTAGTGGACTTCTTAATTCCTTCGAATTCATCTTTTACGGTTTGCACAAGAGTCTTTCCTTTACCGGCTGATCCACCCAACTTAATTTCGGTTAAGACATCACCTTGAGTTTTCAGGATGTCTTCCAGGCCTTTCATTGATGTTTTTAGTGCTTCCAATGATTCAGAAGTGGCGAATTTTTCGATCTCCTTCTTAACCTGATTTAGCCACGCGGCCCCCTCATCTTTCGTCATCACACCCCCCAAAATATCTTCCTTCATCTGGTGCGTGTGCTTCTTAATTGCCAATAGGGTTTTTTGCGAATCTTCGTTAAGGTCTTTCTTTTCTTCATCGGTAAGAGTAACTACAGCGGTATTTGCCAATGCAATACCTGCAGCCTCATGTCCCTTGCCCAAAACGAATAACAGGGCTGTAACTAAAAACAGCGCTGCCATTATTAAATACTTGTTCACTTTAAACAGTTTCATCTTTTTTTGTTTTAGATGGTTTTAGATAGATGGTTGATTACTTTATCCCAATCCACGCCTTTTACTACTTCGTCTTTATGCGGCTTCTCTTCAGTGTCACCAGACGGCTGAAAAGGAGTGCTCTTGCCAGTAGAATCGACAATGGTTAGTTCATTAGATCCAAAGAGTACTGCTGACACTTCAAGGATTCTGGACTCTGTAACGGCCCAGAAATACCCTTTACTGTCAACTTTATCTTTATTGATTACTTGCGGATAGTACTTATCCCAATTTTCCTTGTACATCGCATCTTCTTCTTCGGTGCTGTCAATGCACAAATAGATTTTGATGTACTGAAGGCCGATTGAGTGTTGTTTTACCTGTTTGTCGCGATACAGGAAATATGCTTTATCATCATAGTCCTTGCAAACAGTAGATGACATCATTAGTGCCTGTGCCTTTTTGATATCACTTGTGAAAGCAAACCTTGACAGGTCAATGTTTTTCGTATAGAGTGTGGGGTCTTTCCCGATGATGGCGCCAAGCGTGTATTGATAATGCTCGCCATGGTCCTTTAAATGATAAATCAATTTTTGGCCTGAAGCACTTACATCATTAATGGACTTGTTCCAATTGTCTTTGATCATTACGTCCATGTGTGAATCACACCAGCCGCTCATGTTGGCGATAATGTCAACCGGCAACTCTCCGTCAACGATATCATCATCTTCGGTGGTGCCAGCTTCTTTATTTGCACCTGCGGGCTTCTCAGTTTTTACAGGAGTTGAAATAGAATATCCAAATTCCAGGTCATCAGAAGTAGTTTGGAAAGCTTTCTTCTGTGCAATGATCTTGTCTGCATTTTTTCTCAGGTATTCAAACATTTCAGCCTTGGTGGCGAACTCCGGAATATGGACAATATTCTTTTTCATTTTCTGACGATTTGATTGGTTTTTACAGCCTTTTCATGGGATTTTATGGATTGTTCCAACTCCTTTTTGTCTACTTTAGGTGCAGTTGGTTTTGGTTGCTCTTGCTTTTTATCAGTATTACTCATTTGGGAACTGCGATTTTATTTCGTTAAGGGATTTTTCTAATTGCTCGATTTCAAGTTTCTTATTATTATAATCTTCCTGAGCCTGCATAAACTGTTTTTCTGATTCGAGCAAAAAATCTTTCTGGAGGTCAAGAGATAGTCGCTTGCGGTGAAGCGCCATTTCGACAGTAGAAATAAGTACAAGCATATTTTTATTATCTTGTGACATACTATTACTCATAACAAAGTCTCCTTTCTTAATTCTTCCGATACTTGGCTTAAATAGCCCGCTACCTTGATATGCCCCTCTGATTGAGAAGCTTCATCAAAGCCTCTATACTTCACGCGAGCAGGATAACAGTTAGTAACCTTCTTCGTCTCATCATCAACTTCAACAACTATTGCCCAACCGAAAACATGAAGAATTGAATTGATAAACCACAACAGCCCGGTTGACCTGAAGTCATCCCAGGTATGCTTTGTTTGCCATTCAATTTTTTTATCGTCGTTCATCACTATTGTCTTTTAAGTATTGATCAAATTCTGCCTTTGCTTTTTCAAGCCTTCTCTCATCATGCAATAATTGTTTTTCAGTGCAAGCCTTCAATTCAGAATGGATTTCAATTTCATCTTCATGAAATTTGATGTAGTTTTTCTCCTGTTGAATTGACCACTCCATGCTTTTCATCCATGCTTTCGTCTGTTCTACGTAGTCTTGATCGATCATAAAATTTCATTTTGTGACATACAATGATTTTTCTTCGATAGTTTTCACACGATCAGTATCAATGATTCTCTTCTTGCGCTTCGTCTGCTGTAACATTCTTCTTCTCCCATCAGTCATTGCCTTGTTGCTTTTATTCTTCGTTGCATTGGCAACAGTTTTCAATGCCTTTTTTTGCAATGGCTCATACTTACCAGAATAGGCATTGAAAACAACCATGTTCTTCCTGCCTGTCTTTTCTTTATCCTTATCAGCTTCACCGATTGCCTCCTTTAATGAAGAAATCTGAAGCTTTGCCCTCAAGGCCAGTGCCTTTTTCACCAGCCATGCGGTAAACTTTTTCCATGGCCATAACAACACGTACAAGACCTGCTGCCAAAACGTTCTTTTAACTTTTATAACCAATGTTGCCATTGTCAGTTTTCTTTTAATTCACAGATGCCGGCAATGTTTTGAAGCGGAATGATGCCTTGGCGACCATCGAGCAATTGATACCTGATTGCCTTATCAGAATCTTGATGGAAACACCAGCTATGCACAGTTAGCGATGTGGCTAATTGCTTTGTGCCTGTAAGCACTTCCTGCCTAAGCGTTATTATTGCTGCCATTGTTTTCGTTTTGATTGTTATTTGGGTCTTCGTTCGGATCGCTGCTTTTCCCGCCTCCCATCATTCCAAAATCAAAACCCAGTTTCTTTAATTGGAAATAGTACATGTTCGGCCAGTCGATATTCTCCATGCCTTCAACTTTTGTTTCCGTAATTGGGTCTTCCCCGTTCTTTATCCTCCATTCGTTGAGTGTGCATGCGTTCATTCCAAATTCAATCTGGAAGGCTTTATTCATGGTAAGCCTTGCTGTAGACAGCTTTACCTTATCCTGCTGCAATGCCGGCACTTCGGAAAAATCCTTTTCAATCCTGAGAAAGTATTTTGCTGTATCAAAAAGCAGGTTGTATTGCTTATACATTTTCGCTGCTTCGGGCATAATAAATTCCTGATACAGCATTGCCTTAAACTCCTTAACATCGCTTCCTCCCAACGAGTTTGTTTTTTCCGAAGAAAGAAGCCGGTAGATATAACCCAATCGGTCGCAGATGATCTGTGTACTTCCATCCACCTCTTCGAATAGCATCAAATCCTTCGTCGGATAACCCATTTGCTGCCATTTTAAGGCTGCGTTGGTTACAATTACCTGCCACTGATCATGCCTTAATCCATAATTTCTTAATTCGTTCTGAACCTCCTCTTTATCTTTTGGATCAAGCGGTATCTGGCTTATGGAATCACTCCCTGCATTTGATAGAACACCAAGCGCACCGCGCCGATTTATCAAAACCCTTCTGCTAATTAAGGCCCCTATTATATTGTTAATTGGGTCCTGTAAAGACTTCAACTTTGATGTAGGCAAGAATGTTGATGATGAAAGGGAAATAGTCGAGTCTTTGATAAAGAAAATGTCGTCGGGATCAAGTGGTGAAGAATTCCCTTTATAATTCAGGGTAATCTTTTTGATTGGCTTTTCGGCGTTATAAAAGATTTGTTCCGACTCTTCTATCTCAAGAAAGAACGGAGGAATGATCCATAGCTTTGTGATATAACTACCATCAAAGCCTACCGGCCTAATTTTAAGGATAGGACAATAACCAAATAATTGGACAAATATTTTGACCTTCGCATCGAAGGTGTCCCAATCTTCCAACGGGTTGGGTTGGGTGAGCACCTTGTTAATCCTGGAAGCAACTTCTCCTGTAGCTACTTTCTCTCTTGCCTTCCCTTGGGTATTTAACAACCAAACCTTCCCGTTACTATGTGCCTCTGCTTTTCTATCGACAATTGTTCCTACCTGAGGACAACAATCATAAGCCTTTATATAGTCATTCAAAGAACTAAATGAAAAATGGATGTCGGTTCCTTTTGGTCCTGCACCAAAAAGCCAGAAATCATTCATACCGGACCTGTAAGTCCTTGGGTCAATCGTACCTGTCAGTACCGGAGATGATTTAACTGCGCTTAAAAAACTCATTTATTCTTTTGTTTCACGGGTTTAGCCCAATAACCGGTTGCTCCAATTTTTTTAAACCAGGTAGATATCAGCAGAGTCAGAATAGTGAGAAAAGAAAACATCGAAATCACGATGGATAGAATTCGATCTATGCGTGTTATTTCTTTTCCCTCTGATTCATGTTCCACCTCAAGCATTACTCTGCTTAACCATAACCCTGCTACATACACTAAAATCAAAATCAACTGTGTTTTACTCATCTGGCTTAAAATAAAAACAGGCATAGCCCCATCATTTTAGATAGAGCTATGCCTGTCGAATTCAATGTTTTAATTAGGTTAGCGTTCTGGTGGAAGCTTCCCCTATTAAGTGAAAATGGCATTGGCGGCTTGTTGAATGCTATTATGCATTAAAACAGCTTATCGAATGTACTAAGAAACTTAGCGAACTCAAAAATGTCATTCGCTGAAAGGCAGTGTTTTAATCGGTGAAAATCCTTGTCGGGCTTGACTGTAGCGGGTTCTACGGTATGAAGAAAATTTTAGTGAAGTCTAATTTATTTAGCAAGTGAAATTACAAATTCAGTCCAAGGTATTCTACATCCTTGCTTGCTTTAAAACGAAATGATAATAAAAAGTTTTCAGGATTAATTCCGTCCTCGGTCTCATAGCATTCAAATATATAATCGCAGTTAGGGGCAAGACCGGTGATTTGCAAACGCCCAGGCTCAACTTGTTTTTGGCCAACTGGGTCTATTTTGTGATTGATATTCCACCATATTAGAAGAAGCTTTTTACTTCCTTCATAGTGGATATCCATGTTTGCTTTCATTGATTACAAATTTACTGTTAGCTCTCTTCCAGCATCTCGATGTTTTCAATTGTTTGATTCACTTCTTTCAATAGCACCTCCATCCCTTCGTTGCTTTCAAGAAGAAATTTGGAGAATTGCAATTGATTAACGATACCACCCACGAAGACATACAGCATGTTATTTTCATGGGTTATTCCATGTCGATCACAATTAGCCATCAAGACTTGATGCTTCTCAGAGATTCCTGACAATGAGTAAATAGATGCACCGAAAAGAAAGGATTGCCCGATTTTAAAGTCAGTTGGTTCAAGTTCGAACTTCTCTTTTATGAGATCGGATATTTCAGTCATAGCTATAAATTTACTTCAAGCTCCTCGGTAGTCAAAGCGAAGTAAAGGTTTTGGAGTTGGTGGAGGTATTCCAGTTTAGTAAATCCTCCATAGAAAAAATCATATCCATTTAAATTTACCAATAGCTCAATATGCCCGTTTTTCCATTTGCTACACAAACATTCAAAACCGCACTTCTCAAGTATTTCGTAGGTCAATGGGATGGGTTCTGCCTGAAACCATTCTTCATCGAGGCTATGTATAATATTTGAAGTTGCTCTCAATATTTTACCATCAAAGACAATCCAGTTACCTATCCTTAATTCACTTGCTTTTATCATTGGCTTCTGTTTTAATATTTGATAGCCCATTGCGTAAGTGCCTTCTGGCATCAATGAACATTCTACGACTTTGATTTCTTCTATAATGCGCATAATTCAAATTTACTTTTTCTCTTTGATCGAAGGCCACAATTAAAGAACATCATCACGTTTTTTTAATTACACCCCTTGCATGTAAGTGCAATGCAACGTACCTAGATGGATCCATTAAGTGGTTGTCACAATCTTCCGGCTCTTCCAATACAACCCCGTACCGGTCAACCATACGTGAATAATTTTCCTGTTCGTATTTCAGGTTCTTGGAAGAAGATGTATAAAATACTTTGATGTTATTCAACAGATCAATGCCGTCAATGATGGACCCCTTCACCTTGATTGCTGGGTAAACATACACCCATCCGGATTTTCGCAGGGCTACTATTTTCAGCGGCCGGTTATCGTCGCAAATAGTTTCAGTCTTTTTATCAATGCCCAATTTGCCGAACATCCACTTAACCATGCCTTCGTCATCACCGCTGATCTGGGAGAGCTCAGTTAATGTCATTTGCGATTTTAACT
>CAZGJZ010000026.1:0-9076 GCA_964525935.1 uncultured Opitutaceae bacterium
ATTACTCCGACTTGCGTAAAATGCGTGCCCATTATCCCAAGTGGGACATCACGCACTCGCTCGAGGAAACCATCCGTCAAATCGTCGAGGCCTGGCAAAAACGCCAAAAGTAACCGGCTCTGAACGGAATCATGGCTGAACCGTGCGCTGCCGATCCCGCAGGTTTTCTTCTGCTCGATCCTGACTTGCCTGATTCGTGCACCAGACTCCAGTCAGGCAAATTCTCCTCGACGCAAAAGCTAAAAGCCGGCTGCCTTCAATTTCATTCTCGAATCGATGCCTCCTTGCGAAAGTCCGACCCCTGATTCAAAAACCGTCTCCCGGCTGACCGTGGCGGGGCGGCCATGAAAGCCACCGCCGTCGTGCCGGTGGAACAGCACGACATTGAAATCCAGCGGAACCGCGAAGCGTGGCAGCGCAAGCCCATGTTGCGCGAAATTTACCATGATTTCTACCGCCGGATCGCGACCCGGATCGACCCGGCCATCCCCGGTCTGATCGTCGAACTCGGCTCGGGCATGGGCCGGATCAAGGACGTTATTCCTGACTGCATCACGACCGACCTGTTTCCCAATCCGTGGCTCGATCGCCGTGAAAATTGCTATCAACTGAGCTTTGCCGACGGCTCGGTATCTCACCTGGTCTTGTTCGATGTGTGGCATCACCTTCGCTACCCGGGCACCGCTTTGCGGGAATTCCACCGCGTGCTCGCGCCCGGCGGACGTTTGATCGTGTTTGAGCCCGCCGCCAGCTGGGTCGGTCGCGTCGTCTATCACTTCTTTCATCACGAACCAGTGGCCATGAACGAGCCCATCACCTGGGAAGCGCCTCCGGGCTTTTCCGCCGCCGATGCCGACTACTATGCGGCCCAAGGTTCCGCCACCCGCCTGTTCTGGCACGGGGAAAACTGCGGCCGGCTGACCGGTTGGCAACTCCGGGAAGTTCGTCCTTTTTCTTCTTTCGACTATCTTGCTTCGGGCGGTTTTTCCGGACCGCAATTAGGCGGCCGTTTTCTGCACGGTCTCATGCGCGGCCTTGATTTTCTCACCGCGCCACTGCCCAGCATCTTTGCCGCACGCCTGCTGGTCGTGCTTCAAAAAAATTGATCCCGTAAACAACAGCGTTAGGCCGTCGTTTTTGTATTTCTCAGCACGCGCGGTGCCAGGCAGTCGATCCGCCTCAATCTATCTATATCGATCCCTGGGATCTTGCCGTTTTCACTCGATCGTGAGCGGCCCGAGCGTTGCCCAGTCACGCGTATCGCTACCGGCCGGGCCGGGGCCGACGGTCAATTCCACGTCTCCAGCCTCAGGCAGGTTGAATTCCCATTTGAACTCGACCCACCCCCGATCGGTCGCGACATCGCGGGGATTGATGATCCGGGTATGCAAGGTCCGGCGTTTTCCGTTCATCGCCAAACCAGCCAGCGACACCTCAATCCCGTCTGACCTTTCTCCGGGCGCCAGATCCGCCTGATAGGTTACCGGTGGCAGGCGCACCGATCCCGTCAACACGTGCCGGCCGGCCGGCAAGGCAAAGACCAACTGGGTCAGCGGATGCGCGCCAAACTCGGGGATGGCGGCATAATTTAATCCCGGGCCAAAGCGGCTGAAAAACCGCACTGGCATCGGCTCCATGTAACGGAAAAACCGTCGCTGGCTGGGCCTGAGTTTGCTCACGTCATACCAACGCCCGTCGAGCTTCTCATCCGAAGCCATGAGATCCGGTGGCAGTTCGACGCCGGGGGCATAACGCACTTCCGGAAAAGCGTGTTCCTCTAGCTTGGCCAGATTTTCATGGCGGCGCCCTGCCGGCAAAAACACCGCGACATCCCGCCACAGATATAACGGTGTCGGCTCCAATCCCAATGCCACAACTTGCTCAATCAGCCAGGGACGCGTCTCCCACGGTCCGGTCACGGCCAGCGCACCCAGCTTTTCTCCCGCAAGCGCGGTCAGCGCCGCGTGCACCCGCGCCGGATCATTTTCCGTGTCGCTGCGCAGCATCAGCGCCCGACGTTGCGCATAAAACGCCGTCATCGAATTCCAGTCTTGCCCGGTGACGATAACGTATTCTTCCGGCCGCGTGAGCGTGCGCAGTGAAAGTGAAAGCCCGTCCCCGCCATGGCTGATCAATTTCTGCGTGGGATAGTAATGGATCAGATATCGCCCTGCTTGTCCTCCCACCACCAGCAGCACAATCGTCGCCACCAGCCAGCGTGGCCAGGACGATTCCGCGAGCGCCACCAGCGCCAGTCCCATCGCCAGCAAAAGCAGAAGCGTATTTGCAATGAAGTAATACTCATGCAGCGCATAGAGCACCGGGAAAATCACCAGTGGCGCGATAAATGCCGCCCCACAAACCCCGACTTCCCTCCAGCGTCGGCGCGTCTCGGTTGAGGCCGCGGCTGCTAGTAGGCAAATGCCCACCGCCGGCAGCCAGGTCAGGCTGTCCCGCAGCATCCGGCCCTTGCTCGCCCATCCTTCATAGGAAAACCGCGCAGTCCAAGTCCCCCAGGTGAAGCTTTGTAGATTTTCCGATTGGAGAAATCCCGCCAGCGGATTCAGGGCCTTGGTCGCGTCCGCAAAATCCATCCACCACAGCGTGGCGGCAAAGGGCACCGCGACTGCCGCAACCATCCACCCCAGGTCGGCTTTCCAATTTTCTTTCCGTCCAGCCCACAGGCGGATCAACGCCCATCCGGCCACTGGCAGCAGGTAAACCAAGAATGTTGTCACTTTGACCAAGCCGGCGCCCATTCCCATACTCATCGCGAGCAACAGCCAGCCCCGGCTGCGTCCAATCACCGCTCGCTCAAAAGCCACCCAGAACCACACGCTAAACATCAGCGCCATGGTCTCCATCAGGAAGGCCCGGGTATAAAAAATATATAACGGACAGGTCACGACCACCGCCAACACCAGCCAGCGATGGTCCGGGGCCACCCTCCAGCGCGCCAACAACAGCAGGATCGCCGGCAGTGTGAGATAAAAACAAATCTCGCTCACCACCCGGCCCGACTTGACCAGTTCCAATCCCGTAAGCCGGCTAACCGCTGCAACCGTCCACTGATAGAGCGGAAACTCCATGGGAATCGACCAAGGTTTGCCCAGCACCGGCGTCGGATAGGCCAACGAGAAATTATGCTCCACCCCGATCCAGTAAGCCGAAAGCGCCGTCTGCGCCTGACGATATTCCACCCCGGGCAGATTCTTGCTCTGCCAGCCCACGTGCACGCCCCAGCTGTGAAACGCCAGACAGATGGCGAAAAGGCCCAGGGCCAGCCGCCCGGGTGCGACCAAGGATCTCATGTGCGCCGAAACAATGTCATGCACCCTTGCATGCCAACATCCATTTGTCCCAAAGCACTCATTCCATCGAAAAGCACCTGACCTTGTCATTCCGATGGCGGATTCATAGCCTTCAATTGTCATTCCCGGTGCCATGCCGTCTCTTTCGTCCTGCCCAACCCATGTCCGACGCGCCTGAAAATCCCCGCGATTTTGCCGGCTTCTACCGCGCGACCGTGACGCCGTTACGGCGCTACCTCGCGCGTCTGTTGGGCAACACCGCCGAAGCCCAGGATGTGGCGCACGATGCCTACATCCGCGTCTATCCCGCCGAAGGTAAACGTCCCGCCGAAAAACCCGAGGCTCTCCTCTACACCACGGCCCGCCGCCTCGCGATCAACCGCCTCAAGCGCCGCAGCATCGCTCCGTTCATCAATGAGGCCCCGCATCCCGAGACCGCCGCATCCGTCGCGCCCGGCGTCGTCCAACAGGTCATGGCCCGCCAGGAGCTGCGCCAGCTCGAACAGGCTATCGCCCAGCTCCCCGAGGGCTGCCGCGCCGTGCTGCTGCTCCGCAAGGTTGAATTGCTCTCCCATCAGGAAATCGCCCAACGCCTCGGCATCGCCATCAGCACCGTTGAAAAGCAACACGCCCGCGCGCTGCGGCTCCTGCGGGCTGCGCTCGCGCCCGAGTCCGACGGCCACATCACCTCATCCACGCTCACATCCCAACCGGAGGTTGGTTCATGAATTCTTCCCGCACCCGTTTTAGTCCCGCTCTCGAAAAGCAGGCCGCGCTCTGGGCCGCCCGGCTCGATGGTTCCGTGCTCTCCGCGGCCGATCGCACCGCACTCGACACCTGGCTCGCCGCCGGTCCCTCGCACCGCGACCTGCTTTCGCGCTACTGCCAGTTCTCCGCCGACCTCGAACAACAACTGCCCGCCCTCGTCGCCGCCGGCACCGTCGCCTTGCCGGCTGCCGCACCACGCCGCGCCGCCTGGCTCAAATGGACCGCCGGTGCCGCCCTGGCGGCCGCCGCTGCGGTGGCCGTGGCGTTCACGCTCTTCGCATCCGCTCCACGCACACAAATCGCCAACGTCGCCACGCCTGCGGCCCAGCGCCAGACGCTCACGCTCGTCGATGGCACGCGCGTCGAGCTCAACGCCCATACCAGCCTGCAGGTTGACATCACCCGCACCGAGCGCCGCGTGCGTCTCTCCGACGGCGAGGCATTTTTTTCCGTCAGCAAAGACCCCGGCCGCCCCTTCATCGTTGAGACTCCCGCCGGCGCTGTGCGCGTAACCGGCACGCAATTCAACGTCCGCGCCGAATCGACCACGCCTTTCGAAGTCACCGTGCTCGAAGGTTCGGTGCAAGTGCGCCCGGGCGATGCAGCCGGCCGTGCGGAAAATCCCGTGAATCTCACCGCCGGCGACAAGCTCACTGCCGACGCGCAAGGCGTCGCGGTGCAAGCCCTCGGCAGGAGCGCGCTGGAGGATGCGCTCGCCTGGCGCCAGGGCCAAATCGTCTTCGCCGGCGCTCCGCTCCGCGAAGCCCTCGCACGTTTTGCCCGCTATCACGGTCGCGGCATCACCGCGACGCCCGGCGCGGCCAACCTTTCGCTCGGTGGTCGCTACAGTCTCGACGACCTCGATGGCTTTTTCAGTTCCATCGAGGAAGTGCTCGAGCTCCGGGTCACGCGCAACCTGAGCGGCAATGTGCAGGTCAGCCTGCGCAGCGAGCGTTAAGCGGCCGATTTCTCCGTCCGCCGCTTGGCAAACCCGTGCCTCCCCCTAGTCCATATTTTCATATTCTTTTGAGCCGAGCACTTCATCCATTTCTCTCCCGGCGCCCGATTCCGAATTTTCCAAGAATCATTCTATTGGGTTTGCTCGCTCTGCTTCCCACCCTGGCGCGCGCTGAGCCGGTTGATTTTAACTTGCCGGCGCAACCGGCCGCCGAAGCGCTCCTCGCGTTTTCCCAGCAGGTAAAAATCGAGGTGCTGTATTCCTTCGACCAGTTGCGCAAGGTGCCCGCCAACGCCGTCATCGGCCGCTTCGAACCCGAGGACGCGCTCAACCGCTTGCTCAAGGACACCGGTTTCGCGGCGCGGCGCAGCGAGCGGGGAAAGTTCGTGATCACGTCGATCACCAAAGCCAGCGGCTCGATCAAGGGTCGGCTGCTCACCCCCGGCGGCGTCCCGGCCCAAGGCATCCGCATCGCCATCGCCGGCACCCGCCACACGGCCGCCACCGACGAGAGCGGCACCTACGATTTCGCTGCGGTGCCGCCCGGCACCTACGAACTGGTTGCCGCCAGTTCCCGCCACCGGCCGCTCAAGTTATCCGGCGTGCAGGTCGACCCCGATCGTGTCCGCGTCCTCGAGCCGCAGACGATCCAGCCATCCGATACGCCGACCCAGCTGGAGACCTACGTCGTCGAAGGCGAATCCGTCCGGCGGGCCGCGCTCAACCGCGCCGAACTCGCTCCCCGCATGGCTATCGGAAACCTCGACTTGCCCCGCACTGAAAACGACGCCCTGCCTTACAAAATCTATGGCCGGGAAAAAATCGCCCGCAGTGGCGTCGTCGATCTGAACCAGTTTCTCCAACGCGAACTCCTCGACAGCGACGCCACCACGCGCTCGATTGATCAAAACGGCCAGATCAGCAGCTTCCTCGCCGGCAGCACCAACCTCAACCTGCGCGGCTTCGGTTCCGAATCCACGATCATACTGATCAACGGTCGTCGTATGCCGGAATCCGCCGCCACCGAAACCGGCCGGCTCGGTTCGCCTGATGTAAACTTCATCCCGCTCAGCCTCGTGCAACAGGTCGAGGTGCTCCCGGTTTCCGCCTCGGCCCTTTACACCGGCAACCCAGTCGGCGGCGTCATCAACATCATCCTGCGCCCCGACATCACTGTGACCGAAGTCACCACGACCTACACCAATGCGCTCGGCGGTTACGATGCGCCGCAGTCCTCGGTCTCGCTGCAGCACGGCCAGACGCTCCTCGACGATCGCCTCCACGTGCGCGTCAACGCCA
Source organism: uncultured Opitutaceae bacterium (assembly GCA_964525935.1). Classification (GTDB taxonomy): domain Bacteria; phylum Verrucomicrobiota; class Verrucomicrobiia; order Opitutales; family Opitutaceae; genus UBA2377. The sequence goes on from CAZGJZ010000026.1 coordinate 6,337, forward strand.
CCTTCACCCGCACAATCCCGCCCACTGAAGCCGAGCTCGGCTACCGTCAGGCCAACCTCAAACCCCCGACTTCCGCCAGCGACAGCATCCACCGCGCGACGCCCAATATCCGCAGCGCCAATCTCTCGCCGCTGTTCGGCACCGGTTCTTCGCCGGTAACCTCAGTCGCCCCTGGCGCCGATGGCACCGGAGGCATCGGGACGTTCACTGGCCGCAATGGCGTGCGTTCACTCGGGCTCTTCGACTCGCCCGGCGGCTTTGCAGCGTCACTCGAAAGCATCGACCAACCCTACGGGCGGAAGCAGACCCGCGAAGCGTATTTCGCCTCCGTCGTTTACGATCTGTTTCCCTGGCTGCAAATCGGCGTCGACGGCGTCTACACGCACACCGTCGCCAATCGCGGCCTCGATGTTTTCGCCACCGATCTCACGCTCCCCGCCACCTCGCCATTCAATCCCTTTGGCCAAGACGTGATCGTCTCGCTTAACGAGACCGCACCCCAGCTCGGCGAGAATTACAGCAAAGCACAGCTGGATCTCTATTCGGTCGTTGGCGGCCTGCTGCTGAAACTCCCCGCCGACTGGCGGCTGGCGCTCGACGGCCAGTTCACCCGCAACGTCGCCCGCTATCGTGGACTTGCCGGAGCCGACCGCACGCGCTGGCAGGAACTCGTCGACAACGGTCTCTACAACCCGCTGCGCGACACCCAACTCTACGGTCCTCCACCGGTCTTCTACGAACGCGTGCTCACGTATTTCGGCCGCAAAGACCAGTTCACCGTGCTCGGTGACTACAACACCCTCGACGCCGCCGTGCGCTTCACCAACCAATCGCTGCCCCTGCCTACCGGCATCGCGACTGTCGCGGTGGGCGGCGACTACCGCCGCACCCAGTTGGAGGACTATACGAACGAATCCCGTTTCGCGGATGGCTCGCTGGCGGAAACTCCCGTGGAGTGGAACGGCCGCACCCTGCAACGCCTCAGTGCTTTTGGCGAGGTGCAGGCCCCGCTCTTCCCGGCCGCCCGCCTGCCGCGCTGGTTGCGCAACATCGAGACCGATCTCGCCGTGCGCTACGTGGCTTCCGACATCGCCAAGGAATCGAACGTCGCGCCCACCTATGGATTAAAAATCGATTTCGCCGGCGGCATTTCCCTGCGCGGTTCCCTCACCACCGCCAGCCGCTACCCCACCTCCGCTATGAGTCATCCGTCGCTGGGCACCGGCGGCGGTCCCGGCGTTTCGTATGCCGAAATCTACGACCCGCTCCGCGGCAACGAACAATATCTGATTGTGACCGAGGAAGACCGGAACCCCAACCTCGCCACCGAATCCGCCGTCACCCAAACCGCAGGCATTATTTTTCAGCGCGGCACCAACCACCGCTTTCGGGCCGCGATCGACTTCGTCGACACGCGCAAGACGAACGAACTGTTCTACCTCACGCCGCAGGACGTCATCAATCTCGACACCATTTTCCCGGGCCGCATCGCCCGCGCTCCGCTAACCCCGGGCGATACTCACAGCACCGGAAAAATCGCTACCCTGCTCACCGGCCTCGTCAACGCCTCATGGCGGCACTCGATGAATTGGAATGGCTCGGTCGACTACGCGTGGAACCAATGCTTCGGCGGCACTTTCGAACTTTACGGCCGGCTCGTCTATTTTCAGCGCTATGATCTGCAGCTGCTAGCCAACTCGCCCGTCGTCGACGAACTCGGCTCCCCTGACCTCAACGGCCCACAACTCATGCGCTGGCGCAGCAACTTCGGCTCCAGCTGGTCCAACCACGACTACGGCTTCGGTTTCGATGGCCATTACTATGATGCCCGTGCGCTCCCCGCTGGCGACTGGCCGATCCAAGGCGGCCGGCAGATCAAATCGCACTGGCAATACGATGTGCATGTGCACCGCGACCTCGGCCGCTGGCTCCTGCCCCGCAACTCTCGTTACGGGCTGACCGCTCAACTCCGTGTCGACAATGTCTTCGACGCCGCCTTCCCGCGCTACGCGGCCGCTTCATCCGGCGCCGGCGTCCAAGCCTACGGCGACTGGCGCGGCCGCACCTACTCGCTTTCACTCACCGCCTCCTTCTGAGGAAATCCCCCGATTTCCCGCTTCCCCTCGGAAATCACGGATGCTTAGCTCGACACATGCGTATTCTCATCACCGGTATCTGCGGTTTCGTGGGCTCCACTCTGGCCCGCGCATTCCTGCAAGCTGGCCATGGGCATCAGATAATCGGCCTGGATAATTTTATCCGGCCTGGCAGCGAAACCAACCGTGCCGAATTGAAGCAACTCGGTGTAAAGCTGTTCCATGGTGACCTGCGCAACGCCAGCGACTTGGAAACGCTCCCGGCCGTCGACTTCGTCATCGATGCTGCGGCCAACCCCAGCGTGCTCGCCGGCGTGGACGGCAAGTCCAGTTCGCGCCAACTCGTGGAACACAACCTCAGCGGGACGGTAAATCTATTGGAGTATTGCAAGCAGCACCGCGCCGGTTTCGTGCTGCTTAGCACCAGCCGGGTTTACGCCATCACGCCGCTTGCTTCCCTTCCCGTTGTCGTGCGAGAGGGTGCATTTACTCCTGGCCGCGCAGCCGCCTTGCCCCCCGGTCTTTCGAGCGCAGGTGTCTCCGAGCACTATTCCACCACGGCACCGGTTTCACTTTACGGCGCAACGAAACTCGCTTCCGAAGCGCTCGCCCTCGAATACGGCGAGACGTTCGGCTTTCCCGTC
>CAZGJZ010000027.1:0-8401 GCA_964525935.1 uncultured Opitutaceae bacterium
TCGGAACCGTGGAAGGCAGCGCAACCCTATCTCACTGACATTATGACGCGGGGGCAATCGCTCTCGCGGCAGCCAGCCAGCTATTACCCTGGTCAAACGTATGTCGGTCCCACCGACGCCGAATCGGCAGCCTGGCAACAGCAAGCCGGTTACAACAATGCCGTCTTTGGTGGCCAGCCGTCACTGCAGTACGGATCGCTGACCGGCTACGCGAACAACGCGATCGCTGGAAATAACCAGCTAGGCTCAATGTCGAACGGCATGGCGCCGAATGCGACCGGCACCGTCTCGCAGGCGTTCTCTCCTTACGACATCGGCGGTCGTTTCGATTCCTTGCAAGGCCCGAACGGCACGGTTCGCGAAGGCTCTCCGCAGGCCGGGCAGATCGGCCAGTACAACTTCGGCACGACGTTGGACGCCCAGGGCAACTCGCCGCAGTTCGGCCAGGCCGGCAGCCTCGACGCCACCGGAGCATACAACCGCATGCTCTCGGGTCAGGCCGACTACCAGGGCACACAGGGCGCGATCGACGCGGCTAATGCGCAGGTGATGCGCCAGCTGACGGACCAGATTGTTCCGGAACTGAACCAGCGCGCAACGTTCTCCAACAACATGACCGGCGGCATCAAGGGGCTCAACGCCGCGATGCCCGAAATCGCTCAGCGCATGTCGGAGAACGCACAGAACATCAACAACCAGGAACGCATCCGCGCGCTCGAGCAGCAGGAGCGCACCGCGAACAATGTCGCACAGGGCGGCATGCAGTCGTATGGCTTGGGTCTGCAGACGGCTCAGGGTCAGCGCGGGCTCGAGCAGTCGCAAGCGAATCTCAACCTGTCGGCCGACCAGGCGCGGGCAAACATGGGTCTGTCCGATGCCCAGCTTGGCATGCAGACCGACATGGCGCGCTATGGCATCAACAACGACCAGGCGAACTTCGGACTTCAGCGCGAGCAGGCGCGCGAATCTGCGCTGGGCGGCTATCGATCCGATGCGCTCGGCTACGGCAACCTTGCCGGCAATCTCGCTTCGCAGTCGGCAGGCGATCAAGCGCGAGCCGCGGCGATGTTCCCAGGCGTCTATGACATGGGCCGAATGCAGTCGGCTGATGCGATGGCCTACGCGAACTATGACCGCGCTCTCCGAGAGGATGAGCTACAGAGTGATGTCGATCGCTTCAACTACCTGCGCGACCAACCATATGACCAACTTGGCTGGTACGGCAATCTGATCAACGGCGCGGCCAGTCCATACGGGTCGGAGACGACCACTGGCCCGGCTGGCAGTCGCACGGCCGGTGCGCTCGGCGGCGCGATGGCAGGTTATCAGGCCACCGCTGGTCTGCCGTGGTGGGCGCGGCTGGGTGGCTCGATGCTCGGCGGCGCCTCCGGCGGCGGGTGGATCTAAATGTTCAACTTTGATTTCGGCGACAGCTGGTCGAGCCAAAACAGTCAGAGCCCGTTGCTACGCGGCGGCATCGCGATGGATCCGCTCGTCGGTTTGTTTCCTGGCCTCGGCAGGTGGAAGGTCAAGACAGGTGACAAACTTCAGGACTGGGTCAGCGACAACATTGCCAAGAAAGATCCGCTGATCAAGAAAGATCGCGCGCATGGCTTGGCCTCCTGGTCGAAAGAGGCGCGCGGAATCTCCGATTGGGCTCGTGAAAAACCGCTGGACGCTTCAGCGATGGTTGTGGGCGGCGTGCTCGGCGGTGGTGCGGCGTTGGGCGCATGGGGCGGCGGTGCGGCGGGGGCGGCCGGTGGGACTGCCGGTGGCGCAGCTGGCGCTGGTGCGGCCGGTGGCGCCGCTCCGAGCGTCGCAGGCTTCATGCCTGGTTCTGCTGCGGGTGGCGCAGCGGGCCTTGAGGGCGTAACCGTGCTCGGCTCTGGTGGCGGTGCTGGTCTGTCTTCGGGAAGTGCGGCCGCACTCACTGCGGCTGGTGTGCCGGGTGCGGTTGCTGCGCAACCGAGCGGAAGCGGCGGCAACCAGTGGACTGACTGGCTCGACCGAATGTCACAAATGCAGGGGCAGGGCGGCGGCCAGCAACAGCAAGCGCCAATCCAGCAAGGGCGGCAACCCACAGGCGCCCGCCCCCAGGGCGGTATGTGGGATCGAATGAAGGCAGGGCTGGGTCGCATCGGCGAAAATATGCTTCCGATCGACGAAGCCTACGGCGCATCTGACCAGCAAAAGAAGGCGATGCGCCAGAACGCGTTGCTTCAGATGGGCCTTGGCATGATGGCGGCATCAAACAACGGCGCAGGCTTCGGCGAGGCGGCTGCATTCGGACTCGGAAACGCTCAGCGCAGCCTGACCGGCGCGCTACAGCGTGGTTACGAGAACGCGCGCGAGAACCGGCAGGAGCAGCGGCAGAAGGAGCAGGACGAGCGGCAACTGAAGCGCGACGAAGTCGCGGACAACCGCTGGGCGTCCGAGATGAACTATCGCCAGGAGCAGGACCGCATCCAGAACGAGCAGTCGCAGCGCGCCTATGACCGGGCGATCGCCAATGACGAGCGCTCGGATTCTTGGGCTCGCCTGAAGTACACGCAGGACGAAGGTCAATTCGAACGCGCGATGCGGCTACGTGAGCAAGAGCAGGCGCGCCAGGAGGAACTGCTCGCGGCCGGCTCGGTACCATCGGGATATCGACGCGCGCCGGATGGCAATCTCGAGCCGATCAAGGGCGGCCCGGCTGATCCTTCCAACAAGACCGGCAACTATCAGGAAGCTGAGCGCACGGCGGCGTTCCTCGGTACCCGCCTTGCGGACGCATTGGGCACCTTGAAAACAATCTCTGCTGAGGATCAGACGCCGGGCTTGGCTGAGAAGGGTTTGCAGGCTATGGGTGCAGACACCGCTGCGAACTACGTGCGCGGCGAAAACCGTCAGAAGGCGAATGCCGCTCAACGTGACGCACTCGATGCCGCTCTCACGCTCGCCACCGGCGCGGCCTACACGAAAGAGCAGATTGACGCGATGCGTGAATCATACTTCCCGCAGATCGGCGATACCGACGCAGTGAAGACTGACAAGTCGAAGCGCTTGGAGATGCTGATCGACGCGGCGAAGGTCAAAGCGGGCCGTGCCGCTGATCAAATCGATAAGGTCATCGGCAAAGGTCAGCAGATTCCAGCCTGGGGCCCCGATGTCCAAACACTGCTCGATATGTACGACCCGCCGCAGCAATGAACGCTCAACAGGAAAGGTTGGCTCGCGCGCTGTCGGCGGCGCATGCGGCCGGTGACGTCGAAGGTGCATCGAAACTTGCGCAGGCGCTGCGCGCGACGCAGGGCCAGCCGGCGCAAGAACCTGAGACCGTTGAAGCTCCAGCACGAAGTACATTGCAGGAGCTGGGCAGACAGGTCGGACTGGCTGGCCGATACACACTTGAGGGCGGCTTGGCTCTGCCAGGCATGCTGGCAAACATCCCTGCGGGCGTTGGAAATGTTGGCCTCAAAGTCGCCGACAAGGTCGCCGAACAATTTGGCGGCAACGTAGACTTTCGATTCCAGGATCAGAATCAAAACATCTCGCAGGGACTCACCCAGCTTGGATTTCCGCAGCCAGAGACTCGTGGCGAGGAACGAGTCGCAAATATGTCTCGTGCGGTTGCTGGTGCAGGCTCGGGTGCCGGCCTCGGCAAAACACTCGCTGCCAACGCATCACCGGTTATCGCGGGGCTCGGTCAGCAGCTCCAGTCCCGACCTCTCCTGCAAGGCGTAAGTGCTGTGACGGGCGCGCGTGCCGCCGATGTCGCAGAAGATGCTGGCGCAGGGCCTTGGAGCCAGTTTGCCGCCGGTCTTGGTGGCGCGGCGGTGCCCGGATTGGTTGGCTCTGGAGCACCGATGCTCACGCGCGCGGGATTTCGTGGCGGCGAGCCGGGCCGGCAGCGGGTGGAAGAGAATATCAAGGCGTTCGAGCGCGCAGGAACGACGCCGAGCGTCGGGCAGGCGACCGAATCTCGCTTCGCGCGCAGCGTCGAGGGTTTGATGTCGCGAACGCCGGGTGGCGCCGGCCCGATGGTAGCCAAGGCAGCGTCTCAGGCCGACGATATCTCAGCCATGCTGGACCAGCGCGCGTCGCAACTCGTTCGGAAAACCAGCGCAGAGCAGGCCGGTCGCCGAATTCAGAAGAGCATCACCGGCGAAGGTGGATTCGTCGATTCGTTCAAGGCGAAGCAAGGGCAGCTGTTCGACGAGCTCGACAAGTTCCTGCCGGCTGATAGTCGTGTCGATGTCGCAAAGACGAAGTCGACGCTCGAGTCGCTGAATGTGCAGATCCCGGGAGCGCCAAACGTTTCTAAATTCTTCCAGAACGCGCGCATCCGTGACATCGCGCGAGCGTTCAACGATGACTTGTCTGATCCGCAGGCGTTCCTGACGCGGCCGGATGTTCCTGATGCGACGAAAGATGTCGTTCGCGCGGCGCTGGAGAAGGCGGGGGCGAATATCAACCATCCTACGGTTTCGTCTCGGGCGACAGGAGTCGTGGGCAAACCGCAGCAGATCGGGCTAGATTCAGCAGAGGCGCAGGAACTACTGGGCCAGATCTCCGATGGCAAGCTGCCTTATGAGGCGCTTAAGAAACTGCGAACGCTGGTCGGCAACGAACTGTCAGATGCGACCATCGCCAGTGACGTTCCACGGAGCAAGTGGAAAGCCTTGTATGGAGCGCTGAGCGAAGATCTGAAGGGCGCAGCCGATAGCGCCGGGCCGGATGCTCAGGCGGCATGGTCTCGCGCCAACAACTACACACGCGCCGGCATGCGTCGCATCGAGACGATCGAGTCTGTCGTCGAGAAGAATGGCGGGCCGGAGTCGATCTTTCGCGCGGCCACATCAAATACCAAGGAGGGCGCGACGACACTGCGAGCCGTCATGCAGTCCCTGGACAAAGATGGCCAAAAGATGGTCACCGCAACGGTATTACGTCGGCTGGGCCTCGCGAAAGCCGGTGTACAAGGCGACCTCGGTGACCAGTTCAGCACCGAAACATTCCTCACCAACTGGAATCTGCTCAGCCCGGAGGCGAAGCGAGCCTTATTCGACCGGCATGGTCCTCAGTTCCGTTCCGATATGGATCAGGTCGCGAAGGTAGCGGCCAATCTTCGTGAGGGATCGCAGGTGTTTCGCAATCCGTCCGGAACTGGCCAGGCGACAACGCAGGCCGCCACAGTCGCCACATTCGCACTGTCAGTAATCACCGGAAACGTGGGCACTGCTGGAGCGGTTGCGAGTGGCGTAGGCGGAGCCAACCTTACGGCTCGGTTGATGACGAATCCGAGATTCGTTCGTTGGCTTGCACAGTCAACCAAACATCCGCTGGTTCATAAACCGGCAATGATCAATCGGCTCGCGCAGCGGGTCGATGGAGATGAAGACATTGCGCGAGCGGTGGCCTTGCTAGAGCACCAAGCCGGCGATCAGAAGCAGAACGATAACCGGGGACAGCAGAACCAGTAGGCCGCCTATGCTGTATTTCGCATCATCCCAGGCTGAAAACTCGTCAGATGGCGGCCTCTTCATCGGCTCAGGCTACCCATGCTCAAAGGGGAACGCAAGGTGACGGGCGAACGCCTGGATGCCGTTGTCAAGCCCGCGCTTGATTACCTTTCAATCGGAACTGTGTTGGCGACGCTCGTGGGATATCTACCAAGTATTGCGGCGCTGGTGTCGATCGTATGGGGCTGCATCAGAATATGGGAGACCGACACAGTCCAGAAGCTGCTGATCAAGAAGAAGTCGCAGCCATGAATCTAGCTGTCAGTTTTAGGCCTGGCGCCCCGCGGCGACTTGAGATGGGCGCCACAGGTCGGACAGATCTGTCTCGGCTTCGGCGGGGTTCTAGGCGAAGTCAGGGCCTTTTCGAGTGGCCATCCCGTGGCAAGACGCTTGCGCAATGCTGCGAACGAAATTCCTGCTTCTTTGGCCCATTCACCGGCTGGTTTGGTGATTCCGTTCAGAGTGAAGGACACGCGCTGCTCAGGCCGACGAGGCGGCGAGGGTTGGTCGCGCACATTGTGCCCAGGAAGGTAATACGCAGTTTTCCTGATCACAGGCTGACCACAGCCGCATTCGCAGAGTCTTTTACCAAGGGCCATGTTCCGAACATTAGCAGGGTCTCATGAATCTGCGGTACTTCTCGATCTCTGAGTTCGCCTGCCGGTGCGGGACGTGTGATAACCGGATCGATCTTGGCTTCGTGCTCGAACTCGACGAACTGCGCCACCGATACGGTAAGCCGCTGATGGTTTCCTCGGGATACCGCTGCCCAGCGTACAACGCGAAAGTCTCTAGCACCGGACGCACTGGCCCGCACACCACCGGGAAGGCCGCGGATGTCCTGGTCGACAGAGGCGAGGCATTCCAGCTACTGCGCCTCGCCATCATGGGCATGGATTTCACTGGGATCGGCATCCAGCAGAAGGGCGGCGCGCGGTTCATCCACCTGGACACTCTCCACAACGCACCAGGGCAGCCCCGACCCACCATTTGGAGCTATTGAATGATCATCTCGACGCTCGGTGGTCGGCGGTTTCTGCTCTGCGTGGGCTGCGGATTGGTCACATCGCTGCTCTGTTGGTTCGCCAAGATCACTGGCGAGATATACGCGGCCGTGATCATCGCCACAGTCGGCGGCTACATCACCGGCAACACCTGGCAGAAAGTGAAAGGCACTGGCGATGCTGGCGGCTAGAGCATGGGCGTTCGTCATCCTTGGATGCGTAATCGTCGCGGCGATCGGCGGCGCCTACACGAAGGGACGGAGCGACGGGAAGGCAGTGCTCATTGCCCAGCAGGCGAGGGACGACCAGATCCGGATGGAGACGTTACAGCTGGCACAACTGGCGGCGGCGGAAGAGATCGCGAGAATCGAGGTGAAGAATGTCACGATTCGACAGAAGCTTGAGACTGAGATTCGCGAGAAGCCCGTGTATCGCGACTGTCTTGCTGATCAGCGCGTGCTCGACACCGTCAACGAAGCCATCACCGGAGATACCGCCGCTGGTCAGGGCGAGCTGCCCGCCGCCAGTGGCGATGACCGGTCTGACGTTCGCGGACTTTATTTCTAAGGTCGCCGAGCAGGGGATCCAGTATCGCAAATGCCGGGCAGCGATCGGGTTAGAGGACGCCGGCCACCTCTGACCGGCGCCCAAGGCGTTTTCAGTTCAAGTTTTGCCAGCTTCCTCTTGGTGACGTCTTTCGACGGAATCAAACCTCGTTCGGGCCGCGACATCGCGGGCAAAGCAGGGGCTCACCCTCGCTGCGGGGCTCTGTCAGCATGAACTCGATGCCGCAGTCAGAGCAGGTACGCGGATACGGCTGATCTTCCCCGGCCAACCGCCAATCGGGTAACCTCGCGCTCCGATGGGTAGGCGCTTGGACGACAGCGCCGGCGCATGGCTGAAGTTTTGGCTCAGGTTCACTAGCGAAGTAGAAGGGCGAGGCGGCATCCGCAAGGACGTTGCACGGTTCCGGTCGCCGGCACCTTGGCGGGTGCTCGCATATCTGGCGACTCTGCCACCGAAGCAGGCGGCGAGTGTGGCGGCTATACGAGAGGGGGCCGCGCTTCCGAGCGCGACTACTACTCGTGCTCTTTCGGCACTGGAAGCGGCCGGATACATCGTGAGGCGGTCGCCGGCAGGCGATTCGCGCGTGCTCGACAGTGAACTGACCGAGGCAGGCCGCCAGGCGCTTGGCGTTCTTTTTCACTCTGCCCGCTCCCATCCCTGATTACAAATCACCGTGATTTGTATCTTGCGACGTCGGCGAAGGCAGTTACATCCTCGGATTTTGCGTATCAGCTGTCTTCTGACATCTCCCCGTCGCGTGGCTCCTTGCCATTCTTCCGCCGTTTCCGTTGTTCACGAATCCGTTCGTCGCGGCGGGCGCCTTCCTCTTCGATCAAGATGTCCAGGCACAAAAGAACGCAGTGATCACAGATACATACCACGTCGCCGGCCTTTCTTTGGCCAGCGATCATCTTGGAGACGACCATCTGATCACAGCCGCAAAATGAGCAATAGAGCAGCCGTTCAGGAGGCGCCGCGGGCTTCGGGGGCGCGAGAGAGGTTTGCGAGGGCGGCAGGCGTTTCTTGGCCGGCATGGTTATGAGCGCCGCAACTAAACTGTGGCGCCGATACTGCCTCAACGACCGCAGTTCGTCAGCCCGCTATTCCTGCCGGGCTTTCCCTTATTCGACGGCCGATGGAGTGCTCTCCAGCTGTCTAATATCCGATGGACGGTTCTTTACGGATCATGGGCTTATAGGATTTGTGTTGAGCGACAAATTAGACATTTCACAGCGAAATTTGCTGGCAAAATCAGGACTTTACATCAAGCCAGGACGCGGACTGAAAATCCGCGTGTCGTTGGTTCGATTCCGACCCCGGCCACCA
>CAZGJZ010000028.1:0-8286 GCA_964525935.1 uncultured Opitutaceae bacterium
GCCACCCCATTAAGGGGAGAGCCTATTGCACAAGAGGACGGGCTACCCCGCTTCATGATGTGGTTGGCTTGGCTCGGGCTCAGCATCTTCGTGGCTGTCTTGCTGCGCAATCCTTCATCGTGGCTTTCGGACTGGCTTACGACCCTATGGCACTGAGACGCGGCCGTTAGGCAGCGTCATGGGCAGCTGCCCGCCGCCCTGCTGGGTGCCACCTGCAGCAATCAACGCCTGAGCAATTGCCGCTTGCTGCGGGGTTAGCCTGACCTTCGGCAGTGGTGCGCCGCCATTCCGCGCGATTAGCGCTGCCTTCATGGCGTTATTCTTGGTCATAGCTTCCGCAGCAGCCTTGCCGGCAAACCCCGTGGCCATGGTGGCGCCCGATGCCGCCGCACCGACCGCTGGGCCGCCGATAGCGTTGCCGACCATGAACGGAACACCGCCGCCTGCCATGAAGCTGACAGCCCCGGTGGGCGCCGCCTTGCCGACGTAGCGGGCAATGTTGTCCAGCGTGCCGCCATCCGCGACCTTGTTGATCGCGTCGATCTCAGCTTGCGTGAGCCCCTTCAACTGCCCCTTAATGATCTGGCGCTGGAGGTGGCGGAATTCCGTGCGCAGGGCGCTCTCTAGGCTACCAGACTGGCTGTTGGCTCGGGACTTTGCCAACTCGATTGCCGTCTCGATCAGTTCGCCTTTCTTGGCAGTGCGGTAGATTTCGCGTGCTTTGGCGAGGTCAGGTGTTTTGCCCGCAACCATGTCATCGAACTTGTCGATCATGAGCCGGGCGATGCGTCCTTCATCGGGGTTCATGGGGTCTTTGGCAGCCGCCGCGAGCACGCGGCGCATGGTCTGGGCATCTTTGACCGTCATCCCGGTCGCCCCCGCCTCCTGCAAGCGCTTGAGGGCAGCAGTAGCCCGCGGGTGAAGCGTGGGGTCAATGCCTTCGGAGATGACCTTGGCCGCGATGTCGTCGGCAGTCTGCGCCACCTCTGACTTGTCGAACGTGATGCCGCTCGCCTCGGCCTGCTTGTAGATAGCCCGTGCCTCGTCCTTTAGCTCGTCAACAGTGGGCACCGACGCCTTTTTACTACCGCCGGCCGCTGATGCCCCCGCGAGGAGGCCGCCGGTGCCAGCGCCCCAGAGAGCGCCCTCCTTCGCGTCGTCAAGTCTTCCCTCAAGCGAGTCCGCCTCGCTGTTACCGAAGCCGCTGACGCCACCATAGGCCGCCCCCTCTGCGCCGCCACGAAGCACAGCGCCGGGGATGGATGCGCCGGGCTTCATTAGGGTGAGACCTGCCTTTGCCAGAGTGCCGCCAGTCATCAGGCCGCCCATCAGTTCGCCGGCAAGGGCAGCATTCGGAGCCTTCTTTGCGCGCTCGTCAATGTACTCGCGCGTGTAATCGAGTCCTTCACCATAGGCCTTGCCGAAGTCGGCGGGCTGGCCCTGCAGCATTTGCCCAATGACGCGCGGGACGGTCTGCAAGCCCGCGTTCGCTTCATCCGCAAAGCCGAACGTGACCCCCTGCGGGATCTTCACCTGTAGGGCCTCAACATTGTCGCTCAGGGACGGCTGGTTGTGGGGAGACGCCCATCCAGCCATTCTCTTGAAGGCTTCGGAGTCAGCCGACATCCCGCCTGCGGCGAAGGGTTGCGCGGCGGCAGCGCCCCCGGCGGCGGCCGGTTTGAAGTTTCGAACATCATCGACCGTCACGCCTTCAGACGCGATATAGCCGTCGATGTCGGCCTCTGGCGCGCCCATGCCCGCCATTTTGGCAACATTGCGCTTGATGCGAGCGAGATCAGCCATCTATTCGAGCCCGTACTTGCCTTTGTAGTCTGGCGTCGAGGGAAGCTCAGCGCCCGGACCATTGACGACTTCATTGTAGATCTTCTGCACCCGCTCGAGGTTGTAGACCAACTGGTCGGCATTCTGGCTCTGCTCCAGCGAGCCGATGGCCGAAGTCAACAGCCCCATTTCCGTGTCGGACACCGCGCCGAGAGCGCCACCGGTCGGTGAGGCTGCGCGCATGGCCTGCAGCTGATCAAACGCCGAATTGGCCTTGATGGTGCGGACCAGTTCCGAAACGCTGTTGGCGTTCGTTCCACCCACCCCAGAGAGCATCTTGCCGAAGATGCCGGTGGTGAACTTAGGGTCTTTCTTGATGAGGTCGATCGCCCGCCCCACGTCCTCCACGACGATGTCAGCGCCTTGAGCGGCTTGCTCGGCCGCCAGACGCGCCTTCTCGTCCGCTGCGGCGGCTTCTGCTGCTGCCGGCGAGCCTGGGACCGGTGACATGCTTACTGGGTTACCGTCCGCGTCGTAGTCGACTTTGTAGCCAGCTGGAATGTTGCCCATGTTGTTCACATCGACCTTCACACCAGAGCCGCCGATCACGTCGATCTTGCCATCTGGCCCAACCTGCGCCGGCAGGTCGGTGGGGATGCCGGCGGCCGCCTTTTCCTCGGCAGTCATCGGCCTGAAGCCCGTCGCCTGATCTGGCCCATCGTAAACCGTCTGAGTTCCGCCTGACGGGTCGCGCTTGTTGAAGGCCACGATATCGCCGTTGATGTTCTCAAAGCCCCACTCGGGCTGGGACATCTTTTCGCGCTCAAGCGCTTGCTGCTGGGCGAAACGGCTGTCCTCGCGCGCCCAATTGGCCGCCTGATCCTGCTGGTTCCACTCGCGGCCTTGAAGCATGGAGGCGAGCGCGGACTGCTGCGGGTTCGCCCATTCATTGCCCATCACGCCCGCGTAATCCTTGCCGGCGAGCAGTTCAGCAATCTGCTTGTTACCAGCCGCCTCGGCGCCGCTGGCTTCCTTGTCATAAGCGCCGCTAAGCCCGCCCTCCAGCGACATGGCCAGAGCGCCCAGCGGGTTCCTGGCCCGGAAGTCTGAGCCCATGAGTTGCTTTGCCAGCGCGCGTTTGCGGTCCGCGTCCGCCTTGGTGTACGTGCCGGAGTTCGCGCCGATGATCGCCATTTAGCTCATCACCTTGTCGTAGTTCACCATCATGAAGCCGCCCGGCCCACGCTTGACAGCATCGGGACGCTTCTGCTTGGCCTCTTGTGCAATGACCCCGAGCTGCATCATGGGGGAGCCCTTGTAGCGGTAGCTTTTGATTGGAATGCCGTCCTCGGTGCGCTGGCCGGTCGAGTGAACGTCGGTCTTCAAGCGCTCGTCGGAGAACAGCCAGCCACCCACCGACTTGCCGATGTTGCCAACAGCGCCCCACGTGTCGGCGTAGTTCTGGCTATCAGCCGCATACTTCTGGCCGACGAGTGAGCTGTAATCGGTGGGCGCCACGCCTGCTTGAGGGGTAGGCGCATTGATCTGGTTTCCGCCGAGGATGGCATTCATCTCGTTGATCGGCTGGTTGCGCCCCTGCAGCAGTTCGGAGATGGCCTGATTGCGGCCACCGAGCGCGAGCTGGTTCCACTGGTCATTCTCGCCTTCGCTGACGGCGCGCATGGCACGGTCGTAGGCCTCGGTCCCCGGCCGAACGCCGCGGTTCAGCAGCGACTGCTCGGTAGACACCCGGCGCTGCTCGAGCATCGGGTTGACCCGCTTGCTCGACAGGTCCATCAGGCGGCTCTCGATGGCGTCCGTGTCCATCGTGAAGGGCTGGGACAGCGTGCCCAGCGTGTTGTCGACAACGCTCTGCGCCTGCCCGTTGAGCGCCGTGGTCTGCCCGTACTTCGGGGTGCCGTCCGGATTGGTACCGATCTGCTTATAGGTAGTCGAGCCGAGTGGGCCGGTCTGGTCCACCATGTTCATGTTCTGCTGGGCAATCGCAGTGTCTTTGTTCATCTGCGTCTGCGCCTGCGCAGTCTTCATCGGGTCGGGCATCTTGGGTGCGTTCACGTCAGGTCTCCAACCACTTGCCGGCATGCTCTCTGAACAAGACGTAGCAGAGCGCGTCATCGCCCTTCTCAGGGCCGTAATAGCGTTTCTGGACGCCCTCGAATTGGAACCCGGCCTTGGGCAGCAGCCGGCGGACAATCGTGTTCCTGCGCGCGGTTCGTGCCGTCAGCCGGGAGGCCTCGCAGTGGACGAATGAGAACTGCATGATGGCTTTTTGCACCCGCCAGGTAAGCATGCCGGGCCCCACCAGCGTCATTTCGATGTTGCCGCCGTGGTAGTGCTCATTGAAGATCACCGCGCCACACAGCGTCTCGCCATCGACAACGCCCATGGCCTTGAAAGGGCGCTGGAAGGTGACACCGAGTTGAGCGCCGGCCCAGCCAGCAACTTCCTCGTCGTATCCAAACACCGGCTGCATCAGATGAACGCGCCCGTGTCGTAGATCATGTCAAAACCGTTGACCTTCAGCGATCGAGCAGACAGCAGATCGGCCGACCATGGAATGCTGACCGTCATGCGCACTGAGGCGCAATAGCCGAGCCCGCCGATGGAGAACCAGTTGGCCTGCGTCGAGACGCCCGGCCACTGTGCTTCGTCCCATATCGCGCTGTCCCAGAGGGCCACTGCCGCGCCGCTGTCGAACTCCACCGGGGACAGTTCGGCGTTCTCGCCAAAGTCCACGTTGAGCCCGATGAACGGTTGCACCGGGAAAGTCGCGTCAATGGTGATTGAGGGCCGGATCATGGTCCAGCGCTTTTCCCGACCGCGCGCGCCGTAGTAGTTGAAAGAGCAGCGCATGTCGGCCTCAAGCGTCTGGTTCTCATCCCCGCCGGCTTCATCCGCCAGCCTGACAATGCCGTCATTGCCGCCGAAGTAGGCCCGATCCTCGAACACTTCCCAGCACGAGCCGTTCTGGCCGACGAAGCGGCCCCATGCCCCGGTAATGGTGTTCATCACAAACTGGTCCTGCGTCGTGTTCTCGACGGCTGGGACGTTGAGGATGGCCATGGTGTTGCGGGGATAACTGATCAGCTGCCAGCCGAAGAAGCTCGAGTAGTTCTGCGCCGCGTCCGTCATGGCCTGGCGGATGTTCTTGGTCACTGAGGCACCGAGCAGAGCAGCCTTGTCGTAGCTCAGCACCTGTGAGAGCGGCAGGACGCCATCAATGGTGATGATGCCGAGATCCGAGCCGATCTTGCACAGGCAGCGCCGCCCTATCGGCGTGGACAGGGACGCTGTCCCTTTGAAAAAGACCTTGGTCGCATCAGTCGGGTCATCGATCTGGTAGACGGCCACGTCTCCGAACTGCGACACGAAGGCGATGAACTCGTTGGGCCCATCGTTGGTGTCCGTCGACCATGTGCCGATGGCCTGCAGATAGCCGCCGTTGCGGAAGTTGGCGCCCACATCGAACGCCACGGCAGCGCCCTGAATGCTGTCCGCCGGCAGGTAAGCCGCTTCCGTCGAGTCCTTGAGCACCGTCCACAGCCGGGACCGGTAAGGCGTCACCGCCACCATGTCCTCGGGCGTCACGCCGGTAATGACGAGGGGAGCGAGCGCCGCACCGTCCCAATATTGGGGGGTGTCTTCGCCGTTGCACATCCAGAGGAATGAGCCCCCTGAGGTGATGAAGTTGGTATGTTGCCAGCGGTTGGAGACAAAGCCAGACCCAACAGAGGCCACCGTCGACGTGCTCACATCGAAGATTTCACCGTCAGACGCCGCGAACAGGGCGTTGAGCGATGAGTCTGCCGCCTGATAGGCCATGACGGTCTCAACTGGCGTGCCCGTGCCCGTGTCAGCGTGCTCGATGAACCCTCGCCTCAGTTCGACATAGCCGGGCTGCGGAAACCAGTTGACCAGCGCGATCGCGTTCTGGGGAGGCATAGCAGCAATGGGCGAGATGGCGTCCCAGCCACCCACAGGCGACGGCGTGGACGAGCCTTGCGCCACGTTCGCTGCGGACATGGAAGGGCGTCCGCTGGTGCGGTTGCGCATGAGCGACGTGTTGCGCATGGGTCAGATGTTCCCCGGCCCAGGGAAATTGCCGTCCTGCACGTTCTGCGGTCCCAGCAGGTAGTTTTCGCCGCGCGGAATGCCGAGCGAGAGGTCTGCCGCTCCGCCGTCACGAGCCATCAGACGAGAGACGTAATCGTTGCTCTCCGCCTGCATAGCCCCGTACTCGAAGCCCTTGGCGGCCCACAGACGCCATTTCACCGCAAGGATGATGGCCTGCGCGTCGATCACGGGATAGTCGGTGTCCGCGGTGAACTTCTCCTTGCGGATGCCGAGCGCGTCAGCGGCCCAGTATTTCGAGTTGTACTCGAACACCATCGTTGCCGGATACGACCCGCTGGCCGTTGGCGGAGGCCACAAGCGCCAATTTGTCGGCTCGACGCCGATCTGCCGCCAGCGGCGACGAGGGCCGATGGTGACGATGCCAGAGCGCTCCCACTGGTCCGCCTGCGGCGACATGGGACCGATCAGTTCCCAGTGATTGGTACGGTCCCACATCGTGCGGTTGGAGAACCACTTGAACTCGGCAGGGACATTGAACGTGTCCTGCGCAAAGATCAGGTCGGCGCCCACCATTGTCTCTGTGGCGTACATGTCCACTTCGATAGTGGTGGCGTCGACCACTTCGAGCACGCGAGTAGACTGCTGCAGTTGGTTACCAGACACGGCCCACGACCCTGCGACGATGCCGGCCGTGGATGGAATGTTGGTGATCGTTCCTGAGCCCGAGGTCACGTCTCCGGTTGTAGTGATCGGGTCACCAATCTCGACAATGTGCTGGGCCTGCGAGACGATCCACGGATGAGCCTGATAGATCTCATCCCCGGAACGGTTCGCAAGCGCCAGGATTTGCCGGGCAGTGACGTTCGAATTGCCGACGATCGAGCCAAGGCTGGGAAGCCCTAGCTCGTTGACCACCGACTGGCCGATGTCGAGTAGTGTCGTGGGCATGAAGCGGCCTCAGGTCAGAGGGTCAGGCAGCGAGGAACGAAACCCAGCGGGTTGCCGACTTGCGGATAAAGATGCGCGCGAGGTTCTGGGCGATCGATACCGAGGCGTCGGCCGCGGCGGCGTTGATGGCACCGCTGCTCGGTGGGAAGATCAGTGCTGCTGTGGCGCTGGAATTGGTGACGAAGTACGGCACCTCCAGTTCGGCATCGGACGGCAACACAAAAGCGGTAGCACCGCCCGCTGTCGTCGCGAGCACGTTGTTGGTCTGCCCCGGAATGGCGGCAGCTCCAACCTGAGCCGTGCCGACGCCGGCAATGGTGGTGAGGGCAGAAAAGCCGAGACGAGTGGCCTGCTCTTGCGGCAGGCCAACGCCCATGAGGTCTACAGCAAGGGACATAGCCTTACTCCTTGGTTTTCGGGGTTTTGTCGGCGGCTTCGAGCGCCCGGAGGCGTTCGCCCATCGACTTGATGAGGTCTTCCTGTTCGATGCGCTTCAGCTCCGACTCCTCGAGACGGCTTTCGAGCGCATGGAAGCCCTTGCCTTTCTCGACGCCTTCGAGGAATTCGGCCGCCTTCTTGCGGTAGTCGTGCAGAAAGGGGATCGTCGCCATGCTGCTGTCGGCGACCTGCGTCAGGGCCTGCACGGTCCAGATGTGGTTCGCCTGCAGCGTGCTGACGATCTCGGGGTTCTTCGGGAACAGCACGCCGAGCGGCGTACCATCCTGCACCTGTTCCATGCCGCGCTGGTATTGCTCCCAGGCGTGGGGGAAGCGGCGCTTCTCGTTGTCGGTGACTTCCAGAATGGTGGAGTCACGCTCTCCGACCTGGCGGATTTCCACGAAGTCGACAGCCTTGGCGACGGGGGCGCCCTGCTGCTGGGACTGGAAAAAATCCGTCTTCTGGCCACGGTAGAAGCGAGCGAATACCTGGTTTTCTTTGCCCCCCCAGCCCCGGCCGTCGTGGCCGGTGGCAGTGGTGGACATGTCGAAGTCAAGGCTCATGTGGGTTGCTCCAGAAATGGGAAAGGGGCGCCGAAGCGCCCCTCAGGATCAGTTGGTGGTGCCGACAGTCGGCCAGTTGAGGTAGCCCGGAGCCGTGCCGGCCGAAGCAGCGCGCGCCGTGGTGAGCCACATGCCCGTGATGTTCTTGGTCGGGTTGGCCACCGCGTCGTCAAGCTGGCCGGCGGTAACGGTAGAAGCGAGCGGCACGTTGGCCGCGGCAGACGCCGAGACCTGAATTGCGTCGCAAGTGCCGTACATCTGCACCCAGCCATAGTCGCCAGCGGCAGCCACGGCAGGGGCGACGGCGATCTTGTCACCGAGGGCGCCAACCGAGTTGGACATCATGACGGCGAGGAAGTCCTCGTCCACCACGACGACATAGCCGAGGGCGGTCACGCCACCGACGCCGAACAGCACATAGACCCACTTGGAGCCGTCCGTGCCATCGGCGAGGGTGCCG
>CAZGJZ010000029.1:0-7450 GCA_964525935.1 uncultured Opitutaceae bacterium
AGAGGATTTGAACCTCTGACCTTCAGGTTATGAGCCTGACGAGCTACCGGGCTGCTCCATCCCGCGTTAAGAGTGCCTGAGTTATATACACCTGATCCGGGAATTGCAACCCTGCCGTAACCCTTTATTTTAACGGCAAATTTGGGCGGCTATCTGCGCTGCCTGAGCGCGTATTTCCGGGATGGCGGTAGTTTCAAAGAGAGAGCCAAACCGGGCGGGGCCCAGTTCATAGGTCGCCGACAAGGCGCGCTCCTGATAGCGATAGCCCAGACAATTGATGATAGCATCTGCCGTGACATTGCCCGATTTTGTTACAACGCTCGGGCCTGCCTGAATGCCCCTTACAGAGGCTTTAATCCGGCGCAAACGCCCGGTCTGCTCTAAATCTTCTATCACGCCCGCAATCTGCGGGGCCATGCGGTGGCGATGGACGTTCCAGAAGGTAAACAGGCGGCTCAGGAATTTATAGCGTTCCAGATCCGGCCACTGCGCCCATATCGTGTTGGTAAAGGGACGCAAGGAATCGATCACGCTTTGCCAGGGAGCGTTGGTGCGTTTGACTTCCTGACGCACCGCTTTGAACGCTGCGAGCGCCGTCGGCGGAAGGGCCGTGATAAAGGCGGGATAGGCTTCCGCCTGTACATGCACCGCGGGCAAAAGAGCGTTGCGCGAAAAGATCAGAATGTCGCCCGTATAATCATGTGCCTGCAACGAGAGGATGGCATCGACGGCGCTGAGACCGCTGCCGATCAGCGCGATTGTTTTCAAATTTTTGAGAGCGGCGTAATCAATCTGCCACGGGCTGGTATAATAACCAGCGATATCATTTTGCGTAGAGAGTTGAAGCGGCACGCAGTTGCCCGTGGCTTCAATAACAATATCGTAAGACTTTGCGCCCGCTTTTGTTTCAAGATCATAACCGTTTGCTTCTTTTAAACGGCACGCAATAACATCTTCCTGAATGAAGGAGACCCTGAGACTTTTTTGTGCATGTGCCAGATGCATAGCCAGATAATCGCCATAGAGCTTGCGCGGAACAAAATCAGAGGGTTCATAACCGTGAGGCGCGGCCCAGTTTTCGAAATCATCCGGATGATCGACGAGCGCACTCATATTGTGGGCGCGCACATTGAGCAGATGCGCCATTTGCGGTGTAGAATACGCAACACCCTTTCCAAAAACGCCGGCGCGATCGTAGACATCGATCAACAAAGAAGCCGCATCAGGTCTGCGCGCGAGATGCGCGAGCAACAAGGTGGCGGATGCGCCGCCGCCGATGATCGCTAGAGATCGGTTAGTCATGGTGGTGGTGTTGCCGGGACTTGGCGCGGTCACGCAGCAGGTCATTTAACTTATAGACAGTCTGACTGCCCGTCGTCTGGCAGATAGCAGGAAACAAGGCGTGAAGGATAACCGCGACACCAGCGATGATCAGCTTACCGCCGAACCACACGGCAAAGCGTAAATGTTCAAAGTAGCTTTCGCGAACCGTATCCAGATGATCTTTGCATTTGCCGAACATGCCCCATTGTCTCATGAATGGGAAAAACGCTCAACCTTTTGCGCGATCGATCCCTTCTTGAATGAGCGCGCGTGCTTTGGTTGCGTCGCCCCAACCATGCACCTTGGACCATTTGCCTTTTTCGAGGTCTTTGTAATGGGTAAAGAAATGCTCAATCTGGTCTTTCAGGATCGGGCGAATCTGACCGACATCTTCGACGTTGTCATGGTATGGGTGCAAGCGCGCGGCCGGCACGGCGATAATTTTTTCGTCCATGCCCTTGTCGTCTTCCATAAGCAAAACCGCAACGGGGCGGACCGGCATAACGGCGCCTGGCATTACAGGCGTCACGCCGATGACTAGCACGTCGACAGGATCGCCATCCTGCGAGAGGGTCTGCGGCACGAAGCCGTAATTGCCCGGATAATACATCGCGGTGTGCAAGAAGCGATCGACGAACATTGCGCCTGTTTCCTTATCCAGCTCATACTTTACCGGATCGCCGCCCATCGGGTTTTCGATGATGACGTTGACTTCGTCGGGGGCATTTTTACCGGCAGTAATGGTGTTCAAATTCATGGTGGCTTACTCCTTGCGGGGGCGATACTACCCATATTTTCCGCCGCTTCAACGACTTTTACGGACAAAGTGGATTTTGAACGAAAATCGGTCTAAAATAACCAGATGACCCCAAAAATCCACCCGATCCTGTCTGTTTTTATGCTCGCCACGCTGGCCTTTACACCTGCTTTTGCGCAGGAAAAAGCCGAGGACATTGACTGGAAAAAAGGCGCCTGGGGCGATCTAAGCCAGTATATCGGCACGTATAATTATGATGCCGTGCTGAAAGACGCACGCGTTGTTGATGCGCTCGACACACTGATGGGCAAAGAAAAACGGGGAAATTTAGACAGCAGTCTAGCGGTACAAGCACCGATTGGGTTCGCCGATGACTGTCTCTTATTGTCCGGTAATTCCTCAGGGGGCGGCAATGAGGCCTTCATCGCCGTTTGTCTGTATAAAGGCGTCGTGCATGCCGCGCTGGAAACGGGCAGTACGGTAACGCTCTATACGCAGGCTGAAAAATACGAATATCTGCCCGGCCCATTGCAGATGTGGGTTTATTTACAAAAAAATCCCGATGCTGCCAAATTGCCGGACGGCGTTGACTTCGTGCTTGTCCCGTAAACAGTACCTGACATGACAGCCCCCCATCCCCTGGACAATCTGATGATCTCGGGCGATGCGCGTGTTGACAGGCGTTTCGATTATGCGCGCGACTATGCGGCGCAGGGCGATTATGCCGCAGCCTTGGATATCATCGCGCAATGCCTGGAACTGACCCCGCAATGGCCGCCCTTGCATTTTTACGCGGGAGAATATTATCAGGCCCAAGGGAACAAAAGCGCCGCTATTGAAGCGTATAAAAATTGCCTGCGCTTGGATGCGGGTGACCAGTTAGGGGCGTCTTTGCGCCTAACCTTACTCGGCGCCATCGAACCGCCCGATCATTTTCGTGAAGGCTACGTGCGGGCACTGTTCGATCAATATGCAGCGCGCTTTGACAATTCTCTGGTGAAAGCCTTGCGCTACACAGTGCCCGAGCGGCTCTTCACCCTGATCAACGAAACGCGTCCAATGACTGGCGCGCAGGAGCGAATCCTTGATCTCGGCTGCGGCACCGGACTGGCGGGCAATTACTTTAAGAAACGCGCGGCATTTCTGGAAGGGGTTGATCTCTCACCCGGCATGATCTCTCAGGCGGCCGGTAAGAAAATCTATCACCGGCTGGAAGCAGCAGATATTACGGCCTTTCTTCAAACGCCTCCCGCCCTGCCCTATGACCTTATTCTGGCGGCGGATGTGTTTGTCTATGTTGGTGCCCTCGACACACTCTTCCCTTTGATCGCTCAAACTTTAAGCCCTGGAGGTCTGTTCGGCTTCAGTGTGCAGGAGACCGAGGGACAACATTATCTGCTCGGCTCCGATCACCGTTTTGCCCATTCCAGAGCCTATGTAGAGCGCCTGCTCGCCGAGTCCGGGCTGATAATCCGTCATATGTCCCGGGAAGCCTTGCGGCAGGACGGGCCCTCGCCGATTACCGGCTATATAGTCGTGGCTGAAAAGCCCGAAACCCTTGGCACAGGGCTTGCAATGCCTCAGAATAAGATGGCGATGGCGCTGAAAACCTAAGGTTTCAGGCTGGATTGACGCCCAGAAGAGAGAAAAATATGCCCCGTGGCCTCAAACTTGCCCTGTCCCTCCTCGCTTTTAGCGCCTTAAGCGCCTGTGAAGTCAGCTATAAGGCGCAGGACGATGCCATGCATTATACGGATCGCGCGATCGGCCAGTATCACAAGGCCGATGAATTCATCAAATCGCGCTTTGATAAAAATTATCACCCGACGATAGACGACCTGCCGCTGCACCTCTCGAACTTCGATACGTTCGTGTGCGATGGCGCGCGCCAGCTGATCGCCAATTTCGATCGCGAAGAGCGGACCGTTTCAGTCTCGTTCAATGGCCGGAACAAATTTCTTAGCCGGACAGATAGCTACTACCCCTTCACTGATAAAATCCACGCACTGTTCGTGATGGAGGATGGCTCGCTGCTCCTGCAAAAAGATGGCGCGACAATCTTCCAGCATTGCCGTCCCTTCATCGCCGATTCCCGAAAATCGCGTCCTTATGCTGGCGGCGGCGGTGTGCCGTCCGTGACCCCGGACGCTAATTACCAGTACACGCCAACGATGAGCCCGGTTGATTACAATTCCGCGCAACCCGCCTTCGACAGTCGAATGACGAAGTAGCGTTAACCTCCGATATAATCTGCGCACCCACTCGCAAGCACCTGAAAAAATTGCAAGTAATATGATCTATATCACACTCGAAACAGGCATTGCGATACGGTCGGTTGCGCCAAAATTACCTTATAATTATGAAACGCGCCGCTTGCATAACAGCACGAGGAACCCTTTTGCCCGGCGATGGTTGGTTTAGCATCAAAAGAGAAACGATTATGAGCACACGAGATCAAGGACAGAATGACGCCCAGCAAAACAAGGGCATGAGTAACGATCCTACCTGGACCGATACACAACGCGACGAATATCAGGCTGCTTACAACAACGAAAAGCGAAAGCAACAAGATAAAAATAATCAAAACTAATCTTAAAAAAACGCCGCTTACCGCGGCGTTTTTTTAAGGGGCGAAAGCAATCGATTGTCGCTCTGAAGAATCTGTTACCAGGAAGGGTTGCCCATCTTTGTCGCGCCCTGTCGGAATGGCACTTATGCTATTTGCTTCAAATAATACCGCCTGATCGACACTCAGCCCGACAGCATAGCGGGCAAAATCCTGTTTCAATGTTTGCGCCAGCAACGTGAGGCGGGCCTCATGATCTGCCTTATGCATTTTGCAGGAAACTGCTACCCCCTCGATCAACCCCAGTCCTTTGGCCGACGAGGTGAAGTTCTGCTCATGATAAACAACCTGCTCAGCCAAAATAGAGCCTCCGCCGCATAAACCGCCCACCAAAGCGCCTTTTTCCCAAGCGTTTTTAGCCAGCTCAGCAAGATTGTAACGTATAAAATTCTGGCGCAACGTTTCAATACTGCCCGCCTCGAAAAAGATGATGTCGGAATGAAGAAAGCCGCGCTCCAGCTTGTATTCCAGTCCAGATAGCTCCATCACACTCATGTCTGTCGTAATTTTTTGCGTATTGACCTGCGCAAACCGGTTAATATGTTTTATAGCTTTGCGAAAATCATCCGGGTAACTCCGGTATTGATTGCCACCAGCATCCACATAAAAAACTTTAGGGTCGGTTTCACCTGAATGATGCATCAGCCAGGAGAAAATAGAGCGAAATCCTTCGCCATTCCCCTTCATATCGCCGATCACATAATACCCACCAGACATATCAACCCTATTTATTTTATTATGTATATTATAACCATCTGTTTTAGGCAATAAAAAACGCTCCCGAAGGAGCGTTATTTTAGGTTCGTTGTACAGGTTTTGAGTTAAGAAGCAAAGCGGGCTTGGAAGACTTGGCAATGACCTACTCTCCCGCGTCTTGAGACGGAGTACCATCGGCGCTAAGGCTTTTCACGGTCCAGTTCGGAATGGGATGGGGTGTTACGCACATGCTAGAATCACCAAGTCATCCAAACTCGCTTTATTTCTTAGAGTAAAGACACAACATTTCTGTCTGCTTAAAGCTTGATATCACGTAATACAGGCTTCAACCTGCGCGCGACTTACAAAAATCGTCAGAAAACTGACGACATGATTCAAACTCAAGCCAATCGAGCAATTAGTAAGGGTTAGCTTCACTCCTTACGGAGCTTCCACATCCCTCCTATCAACGTCCTGGTCTAGAACGGCTCTGATAGGGAGTCCTTGTTTTGAGACCCGCTTCCTACTTAGATGCTTTCAGTAGTTATCGGTTCCGCACATAGCTACCCTGCGATGCCGCTGGCGCGACAACAGGTACACCAGAGGTGCGTCCATTCCGGTCCTCTCGTACTAGGAACAGCTTCTCTCAAGACTCCAACACCCACGGCAGATAGGGACCGAACTGTCTCACGACGTTCTGAACCCAACTCACGTACCTCTTTAAATGGCGAACAGCCATACCCTTGGGACCTTCTCCAGCCCCAGGATGAGATGAGTCGACATCGAGGTGCCAAACAGCGCCGTCGCTGTGGACGCTTGGGCGCTATCAGCCTGTTATCCCTAGAGTACCTTTTATCCGTTGAGCGATGGCCCTTCCATGTGGAACCACCGGATCACTATGACCGACTTTCGTCTCTGTTCGACTTGTCAGTCTCACAGTCAGGCGAGCTTATGCCATTGCACTCCACAGACGATTTCCGACCGTCCTGAGCTCACCATCGCGCGCCTCCGTTACTGTTTGGGAGGCGACCGCCCCAGTCAAACTACCCACCATGCAGGGTCCGCCTCCCGGATATACGGGAGAGCGTTAGACACGGCAAAAGTTCAGGGTGGTATCTCAAAGTTGACTCCACGAAAGCTGACGCTCCCGCTTCAAAGTCTCCCACCTATTCTGCACAAAACAATCGACGTGCCACTGCAAAGTTGTAGTAAAGGTTCATAGGGTCTTTCCGTCTAACCGCGGGTACCCCGCATCTTCACGGGGAATTCAATTTCACTGAGTCTATTGTGGAGACAGTGGGGAGATCGTTACGCCATTCGTGCAGGTCGGAACTTACCCGACAAGGAATTTCGCTACCTTAGGACCGTTATAGTTACGGCCGCCGTTTACCGGGGCTTCAATTCAATGCTTGCACATCTCCTTTTAACCTTCCGGCACCGGGCAGGCGTCAGACCCTATACGTCATCTTACGATTTCGCAGAGCCCTGTGTTTTAGATAAACAGTCGCCACCCCCTAGTTTGTGTCACCCATAACTGGTTGCCCAGCTATGGGTCATGCTTATCCCGAAGTTACGCATGTAATTTGCCGAGTTCCTTCACAATAGTTCTCTCAAGCGCCTCGGTATACTCTACCATCCCACCTGTGTCGGTTTAGGGTACGGCCTATAAGTTGGAGCTATTTCCTGGATGTCTTTCCTCACCCGATCAATCCAATAAGATCGAATAAGTTACAGCCACCGTCACTTCCAACAGGCCACGGAATATTAACCGTGTTTCCATCGACTACGCCTTTCGGCCTCGCCTTAGGTACCGGCTCACCCTGCCCGGATTAGCCTTGGACAGGAACCCTTAGGATTTCGGCGAGAGTGTTTCTCACACTCTTTATCGTTACTCATGTCAGCATTCTCACTTCTGATACCTCCAGCATCCCTCACGAGACACCTTCGCAGGCTTACAGAATGCTCCGCTACCACGCATAGTAAACTATGCATCCTAAGCTTCGGTACGTAGTTTTAGCCCCGTTACATCTTCGGCGCGGGATCTCTTA
>CAZGJZ010000030.1:0-7273 GCA_964525935.1 uncultured Opitutaceae bacterium
CGCGCAAGAACTGGTCCAGCGTGATGCTGTTCAACTGCGATCACCCGGCCAACCGTCGACTCTCGCTGGTCGATGTCCAAGAACGCCGCGGGCTGTATCTGCACAGCTTCGGATGGCTCCACGATAGTGAGATCGGCGAGTTGCCTCAAGAATGGAATCTCTTGGTTGGCGTGACGCCCCTTGTCACCACATCCTTTGCGGTGAAGCTTCTTCATTTCACGCTGGGCACGCCTGAGCTGGGCGTTACCTCGGCATACGATGATCATTGGAACCAATATGCGCCGCCGTCAGATCGTAGTTCAGCAGCAGCGTGACCAAGCGGCTAAGGCCGCGCTAGAATCGGCGCAGGGTCGGGCCTGTCCGACCTGTGGCGCGGTGTCTGGCCGGGACGCGCCCTCAACAGAGGGCGGTCATGTCAACGTTCGGCCAGATGGTCGCAAACATCCGCGAGGATCTAGATCGCGGATCTAGTTACGATCCGCGCATCAAGCGCGCTATCGCCGACGCGATCCATTTCTATCGAAACCGCCGCGTCGGTTTCAACATCAAGCGCGCCTACGCCACTGTCACCTCTGGCCGAGAGTACGTCAGCCTCCCGACCGACTGGATCGAGGCTGATTTCCTGCAGCTGCAGGACGGGACTCGTCGCGAGCCGCTGGATGAGGTGACATACGATTGGATCGAAGATCGTCTCGGTCCAACCGATGAGCGCGCCGAGCCGTACAAGTTCGCCATCCAGAATCGCACGCTGCGGCTCTACCCAATCCCCGATCGTACCTACACGCTGATGTTCAGCTTCCAGTACGAGCTGAAAGACGTGTCGGTGTCCGCATCCGACAACGCAACGAACGCCTGGCTCACCGAAGGTAAGCAGCTGATTCGCACTCACGCGAAGTCTGAACTGTACGTCCATTACATCGGCGGCGCTGAAGCCGTGGCAATGGGCCAGCTGCTCCGAAACGAATGCTCCGATCACCTGCTCCCCGCACTCGAGACGCAGGCCGCGCGCGAGCAGTCATCTGGCCGAACCAAACCCTTCATCTGAGGACGCAACATGGCAGGTCCAATCAATCCGACCACGATCCGATTCGACGCACCGACACGGTACACGGACGAGACACCGATTCCGCCGACTGGTGTGGCGCGCTACGAATACGGCTTTTCGCAGAACGCCACCGGCCCGTTCACTGGGATCGTGACGGACACCGATTTCACGCCTGATGAGGACAGCAAGCAGACGCACGAGCTCAACCTTACGTCGTTTGCGTTCGGCCAGTGGTACGCCGCCGGCCGCGCGGTGAGTCGTGACAACCAGGCGTCGGCTTGGTCGAACGTTGCGCCCTTCGAAGTTCGTCCGCGTACACCGAACCCGCCCCTAAATTTTTCGATTGCCTAGCAGCGTGGCTCCGATGGCTGTTAGGCGGTGGAAAAGGGCCGCGACCCGTGTGCAGGTGATTCATGCCTCGTCCCGTACCGCTGGGGAATTTTGAAGTGCTTGGATTCCGTCGTCATGGCTTCAGTGCAACGCGAACGCCGCTGCTCGGCTTCCTGCGCGCGGAACCGCGTTCGGTTGCCGTTCAGGGTGAGGTAGATCATGTCGCACCGTCCATACCGGCGTCGCCGGTGGCAAATGCTCAAAATCAAACCACCATCCGCGTTATGTGGGCCGCATCCACTGATGCGGGCTCTGGACTGGCGGGATATCGAGTATTTCGGGCGACATCTGCATCCGGTCCGTTCACTCAGATCGGCGGCGACATCGCAGCGCTCGTCTATGACGACACCTCGCTGTCGCCATCTCAGACTCGCTATTACTACGTCGTCGCTTTCGATGCGGCTGGGAATGTCTCCGCAGCGTCAAGCATCGTAAACGCAACTACCAGCGGAAGCGGCGGCAGTGGTAACGACGAGGTGGTTGGAAGCTATGCCAACATCAACCTCTCGAACCAGGTTATCTACCGAATCAATTCCGCGCTAGGTGATGTGCCGGTGTGGACCGTCGAAGGCGCGGTTCATACGTATCTACCAACGGACTGCTGGGACGGCGGCCCCTGCCATCGCGTCACGCCGATTCCGATCGGTGGCGGTCCGACCGGGCAGGGCAACGCAGGTGTCGGCACGTTCTACGTTAGGCGCTCTGGTTTGGACATTCGCAAGCTGAACGTTCGTTGGGAGTTCTCGTTCGGCTCGACGTGGATTACCCGCCTCGTGCAACAGGTGAAGTGGGTCATCTGCTACGCATCGAATACCGCGACGGGCGATCCAAACGGTGAACGTCCGATGCTCTACCTGTCCGACATGGACACGCAGGCCGGCGATGCGCCGTCAGCGCTGCAGCGCGGGGACTTGATGGCGATCGGCGTCGCGTCGGGTACGTCGAAGAACTTCGAACCGCTGCAGGCGGGATATCCCGGCTACAACTGGCCGCGAGGTCGCGAGGATTTCTATTGGGGGCCGAGTGCAACGACGATCAGCGGGAAGCGCGTCGTTCCGCTGACGGACTGGTACACGTGCGAGCTCGAGCTGATCGGCGACAGCGTGGCGAACTGGCCAGGCTCCCCTGTGCCGCCGGCTGGCGCGGGGCTCATTCGAATTGTGATCTGGAATCGAGCTGGAGAAATGCTGACCGATTTGTATATCCCATGGGATTGGGACGGCAACTGGTCGGCCGGCGATGATCACATGACCGCGGTTGAAATCATCGGTGGCTACGGCAATGCCACGACGGTTGATTCCAACACGTATCAGTTGCTCGCGAACTTCACATTCGCAGCGAACCGGCCGGGGCTGATTGGCCCACGATCAGGATTTGTGAGCTGACATGGCAACGTTCACAGACAACTTCAATCGCGCGGATGTGTTGCTGAACGCGGACGTGCCCGCCTATCTCGACGAAGCGGGGTTATATCCGCTGCGCATCGTCAGCAACCAGTTCAGCCACCCAATTACCGGTTTCGGGATCGCCGCCAGTCGCTATCCCACCGGGTGCGATACGGTCACCCAGTACGCGAAATTCACACTGACCGTGACCAGCGCTGAGGACGAGGCGCTAGGTGTCATCGTGCGCGCTGATGGCTCCGGCACTTTCTACAACCTGTCGGTGGGCTCCGGTTTCATCGGCATTGAGAAATACGTGAACGGGGCGTATTCATCGATCGGCGATGGCAGTGGGCAGTATTTCAGCACATCAAACACCAACGGTGATGTGTTCGAACTGCGAGTCTCGACCAACGGTGGATCGGTCGAACTCAGGGCCTACAAGAATGACTCTCTCATCACTGACCTTGGCACCAGCGGCGTCTTATCGGACTCGGCTGGTGACAATATTCTGGACGGTAGCTACGTCGGATTGTTCTGCTATTGCAACACCGAGTCCAGTTCGATTCGCGGCGACACCTGGGAAGGCGGTGACTATTCCACCGGCGGCGGAAGTCAGGCCACTGTCAATCCGACCCGCGGCGAACTGGTTATCAGCGGCAAGACTGCTGATCTCAACTCATTCGCGAGCGTCCGCGTCGCGGAGATTCTGATCAATGAAGCCGGCTCGCCGGTTGCCAATCGCACAGGAATGCATTTATTGGTTTGGTATGCCGGTATCCCGTTCGGATCACCGGACCTGTCTTACAGCGATGCCACAACCGGCGCGAATGGCACATTGTCATACTCGTTGGCGAGTGGCCCCTTGACGCTCAACCAGCCGATCTTCTACGTCCTCACGGACGGCAACGCCAGCGGCTCGCTGTCGGGTTACACCTGCGCGCGCATGGTGCCGACGTATAGCTAATGGCACAGCTATTCTCAGATCTGGTCGACTCGCAGGGGCGACGCTACTTCTTCGATCTGAAATCGGCGCCAGGCGGTATTGCGCCTTCGACTGGCCAGTTGGTGATCACCGGCTATGCGCCGTCAATTCAACCGCTGGTGCAGGCTTTCCGCACGCCAGCCCCGGCGGTGCTCAATGTCGTTGGTCATACGATCGTCAGCCCGGCTCGCGTTACGCCTGGCGTCGGAGCATTGACCATTACGGCTACGCCGCCGAATGTTCTACTTCAGATCGTCGTCACCAATGCATTGCCGGACCTGGACTACGATCCGCCGAACGCGCTGGCTCCGACGGTTGTGTTCATCACCACCGTGACGCCGGATCCGGCAATGTTGACGCTGACTGCGCCACCACTGAACGCCTCGCCGGGTGGTGACATTGGATACGTGTCGCCGTCGCCTGGCCTGATCAGCCTTGTGCCTCGATCTCACGGCCTGATCTTCCTTGAGGCCGGCTCCGGACTCCTCAATGTCCAAGGCCAGATTCCCACCGTGATTGGAGCCATCGTGGTGGAACCGCAACTCGGTGCACTGGCATTAAACCCGCTGGACGTGACTATCCAGCGTCCTTTCGAGTGGATCGACGTAGATGCGCCGCCCCCACTCGTGTGGACTACCACGGCAATCAATAGGTAAGATGTCGGTGCTGCGAGGGGTCTCGCAGAGTCGCGTATGGCCGGACGACTCATTCCAAAGGGCATCACTCCCTGGAGTCGTCATTCATGGCCGCAGGTCAGTTTGTTTTCTATCAA
This sequence comes from uncultured Opitutaceae bacterium, assembly GCA_964525935.1. Classification (GTDB taxonomy): domain Bacteria; phylum Verrucomicrobiota; class Verrucomicrobiia; order Opitutales; family Opitutaceae; genus UBA2377. The sequence goes on from CAZGJZ010000030.1 coordinate 4,575, forward strand.
CACGCCGTCGAGGACATGATGCGCGGGCGTCTGGACTTGCAGTCCATGACGCTGGTGGTGTCCTTGGTGTCTCAAGGCTACACGCCGAACCTCAAATCGCACTCGGTCTACTCGGCCGACGTGTCCGCCAACGTCATCACGACATCGGGCTATGCCGACCGAACGCTGGCCGGCACAACGATCGCGCTCACCTCGGGCTCGTATACGACGTGGGACGGCAACGACATCACGTTGTCGGCAACCTCCACGATGCGCGCAAAGTACGCGGTGGTGCGCACGCAGGCGGCGCCTCAGCGCGTGGTCGGATATTTCGACCTGGAAACTACCCAGACGACCGGCGTCGAAGTCACGCAGCTGGTGATTCAGTGGAACGCGCTGGGTATTGCTCAGATCAATAACCCCGGCGCGTAAGTGGTGACACAGTGGCCTTAGAGACGGCCTCGTATGTCGCCAACCTGGTCGAGTCCAATCCTGATGGGCTCGATCAGCGCTCGACTGCCGATAATCACCTGCGGCTGATCAAGGCGGCACTGAAGCGCACGTTCCCGAAGATGGACGGGCCTGTCTCGTTGTCGTCGGTGCAGGTGATGTATTTGAACGACGTTTCGGCGTCGGTTCAGAGTCAGTTGAATCAATTGCGCGACGGATCCGCCACCGTCGTCCACGCGCTCTACGCGAACTCAGCAAGCTATGCGGCCGTGGCTGGCAACGCCGTTGCGGTCGGTGGGTACTCCTACAGTGACGTGGCGGTGCTGGCACGGACCACGGATCAGACATTCGTTGCGGCTGTCGTCGTGCGTCAGAGCGCGTCGGTCGGTTACATCGGGATGCGGCCCGGCAGTTCCACAAACCCCGGATACGTTGACTTCCATACACCGGACGGCACGCGCCGCGGTTATATCGGCTGGTCGGCTGCTGCCCAAAAGCTCGCGATCTTCAGCGAGAACAGTTGGGGCTGGGAGTTCTCCGGCTCGATCGTGCCGACGTACAACGGCAACGCGCTGCTGCATGCTGGCGGGTCCATCCCGGCGGCGAACCTAACGGGAAGTGTGCCCAACGCCAGCGTGCCGCTGTCGGCGGTCCAGCAGCATCAGGCATCGCTGAGCGTGGGCAGCGCGTCTAATGCAACGTTTGCGACGACCGCGGGCAACGCGAACGCGGTGAATGGATACGCTGCATCGACGGCGGCTTCCGCCAATACCGTTGGCGCCCGCGATGGGAACGGTTACCTGCGAGCCGTCTACTTTCAGATGACAGGCGCGGTTGCCGACCCAGCTGTTACCGAACTCTTCACAGGCACCGGTGATGGCTACTTCTACCGCTCGACTGTTGCCAGTGCTGGCCGGTACATCGAGGCAAGAAACATCAGCGGCCGCACGGGCACAGCAAAGAACCTAGCTGCTGGCAGCGGTCCGCCGTCTCTCGCCGGCTCGACGAACGGCGATCTGTTCTATTACTACTGAGGTGCCGTTGTGACCGCCGAATTGTGGGCGAACGATAACGGCACCGCTCGACGCATCCACCAGGTATGGGCGAACGATAACGGCACGGCACGCCGGATCAATGAAATCTGGGTGAACGACAACGGCACAGCCCGCAAAATCTACGCGGGCGATGTGATCACGATCGGCGTGACGTCTGCCACTGCCATCACGGTGGCGCCAACAAATGCAGCCGCTCAGTATCAACTGACCGCCGCTGGCGACATCAGGAGCACGATCAACGGCGGCGGGAATACGGTGTTCGACACCGGCGACTGGATCTCGCCGCAGGTCAACATGGCATCGTATGAGGCCCGTGTGACCGTGACCTCCGGCTCATTGAGTTCCGGCACGACTGGCGCTTGGCAAAGTCTCGCCACGACGCGCACATGGACGAAAACGGCGGTCCCTGGCGTCGGCCTACAGACTTGCGTGTTCACGCTCGAGATTCGCCGCGCGTCCGATGCTCAGGTGATGGCATCCGCATCCATCACCATGCAAGCGGAGTCGTCCGTCTAATGCTGGCGACCATCGAAAAACTTGACCAACCCGGCTTCGTTGCTGACCAGCCTGACATTGGTCTACCTCCTGGCGCATGGACGGACAGCCGCAACGTCCGGTACCGCGACGGCGCGATCGAGAAATGCCGCGGCTATGAGCAGGCGCTTGGCGATCTGTCAGCGACGGCGATCTGGTCCGCTCCGATCAGCGATGGTACGAACTACTTCTGGGTCTACGGCTCGGGCAGCGTCATGTATGCGACGGACGGATCCACGCATGCGAACATCACTGGCAGCGTGTCGCTGTCGGCCACCGATGATCTGAACTACACCGGCGGGCCGTTCCACGGGTTCATGCTCGTGAACGATGGCGTCAATATCCCGCAGAGCTGGGCGCCCTCGCTGGGAAACGATCTGATCTCCTTGACCGCGTGGCCAGCGATTACCTGCCGCGTCATGCGGCCGTTCAAGGATTTCCTGTTTGCGTTCCGGATCACTGACGGCGGCGACTACAACCCGCGCCTGATGCGTTGGTCCGATCGGGCGGCGCAGGGATCGTTGCCCGTTGACTGGGATTTCAACAACCCGAACAACCAAGCGGGCATTAACGAGCTCGGCCAGACGGCCGATACGATCGTCGATGCTACCCCGCTCCGCGACTCTCTCATCATCCACAAGGACCAGCACACTTGGGCCGCAGAGTACATCGGCGGTGGCG
>CAZGJZ010000031.1:0-6669 GCA_964525935.1 uncultured Opitutaceae bacterium
AGGGTCGCAGGTTGCCCGCGCTGTCCCTGCGCGCTTTCAACCTCCAGTGCTGCGACACGTGCCACCGCGCCGTCGACCGCGACGACATGCACCGCGACGAGTCCGGCACCTACTGCCAGGACTGCCGCGACAAGCAGATTGCCGAGATGGAGGCCGAGTTTGCCTGGATGCGCCCTCACATCGACCGCGCCACTGCTGCCCGTCGTGCTGGTGACGAGGAGACATACGAGGCCATCAAACACGACGTGCTCCGTTACAACTCGCCGTTTGACCCGGCGAACAGGAGGTCACTGTGAAGCACGAACTGGAATCCATCACGGAGCGCTCGGGTGTGAAGCTCTGGGATTTCGAACGGGTCATGAACGCGCTCCCGGACGTGTCCGTCAGTGGACCATGGCTCGCTGGCGGCTCACTGCGTCGGCTCCTGAGCGGCACGGACATCTTCGAATCTGACTTTGACTTCTTCTTCGCCAACGAGGAACAGGCCGCCAAGTTCGAAGCCGACCTGACCAAGGCTTGCCCGCAGTTGAAGCGGCTCGGTCAGTCGTCAGGCGCCGTCACCTATCGCGGCAAAGTCGACGGCTTCAAACAGGAGCTGACGGTCCAGTTGGTGAAGATTGCCTACTTCGAAAACATCACCGCTGCGCTCGACGCGTTCGACTTCACCGTGTGTCAGTTTGGCTGGGACGGCGAAGAACTGCACTGCGGTGAGTTCGCGCTCTGGGACTTGGGTCGCAAGCGTCTCGCTGTTCACAAGGTTACCTATGCGGTCGCCACCGTGCGTCGGCTCGTGAAGTACACGAAACAAGGCTTCTTGGCCTGCGAAGGTTGCATCACCGCGATCCTGAAAGCGGTCGCCGAGAAGCCTGAAATCATCCACTCGGAGGTGGAGTATGTCGACTGACAACCGCCTCATCTCCGCCACCAAGTGGCTCCAAGCCATCGCGGACGACATCGAAGTCCCGTGGAAGTCGCGCATGGCAGCCGGCGAACTCGTCGCAGCCCTCGAAGGCCAATACAGCGACCCGCCGGACCTGGCCCTTGAGTGGCTCGAGAAGCAGACCAAGCGCCGCGACTTCATCCACCGGTCCTGGGCCATTCACGTTCAAAACACGCTGGCCGACTTCGGCGCACGCGACGACCGGCCGACGGTCGAGATGGAGCCGTACTTCGCGCCGAAGTCTGGAGAGGTGAGCCATGTCTGAAGCCACCACAGTCCACTTCAACGTGAACAACGTGGTTCGCGTGCGGCTCACGAAGGCCGGTAAGGTGCGCCATCTGACCAACCTCGCGGAGAGGCAAGCGCAACTTGCTGAGCACGGCATTGCCACGACCGACCTTCATCCAGCCGACGCTGACGGTTGGCGCGAGTGGCAACTCTGGGAGCTGATGCGCGACTTCGGAGAAGACATGTTCAACGGGTGCGATGTCCCGTTCGTCGGCAATGTGATTGAGATTCGTGTGCCAACTGATGGGGTGAGCCGTGGCTGAATTCATGACCTGGGAGCAGAAACTCCAAGCGATCCAGTCGCTGGCAAACCAACTGGTCGGCGAGGTGAACATGCGCAAACCAGGTGACTGGTACTGCTCGGTTCCTGCAGACATCGGAGGCGACGGGTTCGTCTCTAGCGCTTTCGGCAATGGTGCCAACCCGATGGCAGCCGTGAACAACGCTTGGGAGCAGATCGTGAACCTGAAGCCCGGCCTGTACCTGAAGCTCCGCGACGGCCGCAAAGTCCGCTGGAACGGCTTCATGTTCGCGGATGTGGAGGTGAGCCGTGGCTGACTCCCTATCCCGTTTCGAAGCACTCGGCGCTCTCTACTACGCCGAGACTGGCTACCTGCGACCCGGCAAGTCGAACTCGATTGAGACCGGTCGCGACAGCAACGACGACGAGAACCGTGAGCGGTTTGAGCAGTGGGTCGCAACGAGGTCGCTGACTGCGGCGCTGGATCGAATCGTCAGCCTAGAACAGCAAGTCGACGACCTGCAGGACGACTTCGAACACCACCTGAGGGGAGACGACCAATGACCCCCGCTGAAAACGCCCTCGCCCTGGCCAAAATCAGCATCCGCTTCAGCATCTTCTGGGCCGAAATCGACGAGGCGATCACCGGTCGCGGCAACCTCATCCACGACCGCGCCTTCGACCTCTGGCGTCACTACTTCAACCGAGCAGCCGCGCACCTGAAGCCGATGACGGTTCGCGAGCAGATCGAAGCGGTCGGCTGGACTCGTGAGTGCGGCCAGACGGTTCGGCGCAGTGACGGAGCGTTGGCGGAGTACGTCGAGTGCGACCCGGCGGTGAACCAGGTTCAGGCGTGGATCGTTGCTAGGTGTCCGGCGAGTAGGGAGGTGCGGCGTGTCGCGTGAAAGCAAGTTTGGCCACCCGTTTCGTCTAGTGAACATTGGCCGCGACAAGTTCTGCGGCGAAGCGAAGTGCTCATCCGGCGATGAGTTGCTTGCTGTCGTGTGTCGCCACCTTCGAAGCCGTGATGTTTGGCTCACGTCTGACGGCCAGGTTTACGCCGGGTTCCGACAGGTGGGCCAGGTTGAGCCGATCGGCGACGTGGCGGCAGCTGCGCTGAATAGCTGGTGCCACGACGATGTGGCCGACGAACAGGAGGCTGACCGTGGAACGTGAACTCTTCGTCGTCGAAAAACTCCGCGGTGGCCAGTGGGTGCCGCGGCCGAGTTTGGTCAGTCTGACCGGCTTTCTGAACGAGGCTGATTGCGTGGCTGTTGGCCAGCGGATCGTGAAGTACGTCCCCGAAGACCCGACGCCGCGACTGATGGCGGACTGGCAACGTCAGAACGACGGCGAGGTCATCTGGGACACTGACGCCGACGATGGCTTGGTCCTGTGCCTACTGAAGTCCGGGCAGCGTGTGGCGGTTGGCAAAGCTGAGGCTCTGGATCCGTTCGGTGCGGCGCGGGCAGCTTTGGCGAATTGGGAGAGCCAGTGGGGTGCAACGTGAACGTCTACGAAACTTTCCGCCAACAACTCCGCGCGCTCCAAGTCGAGGCACAGCGATTCCTGATTGCCGGCGAGCCGATTCCTGAGGAGTTGGCGACGGATTTGGCGGAGTTTGGGTGGTTGGCGGGGGAGGAGGAGTGACATGGGAAACGACAAGATCACAACCGGCCTGAGCTTCGACGAGTACCGAGCAATCAAGGCGGTCAACTTCAGCACGCTAAAGGCGATGGCGGTCAGTCCATTGAAGTACCGCCACGTCGTCGACGTCGGTGTTGACGACAAGCCACACTGGAAGCTCGGCCGCGTGGCACACACAGCAGTCCTTGAGCCGTTCAGCTGGGCAGAGCGCTACATCATCAGACCGGAGGAGGTCACGCGTGAGACGACCAACAAGCGCACGGGCGAGGTCAAAACGGAGACCGTTAAGCCCAACAAGAAATCCCCTGAGTTGGTAGAACTCCAAAAAACGGCCACCGCGACGGGCCGCGAAATCATCTCGCGCGCCGACCATGACAAGGCCGTGGCCATCTCTCGGGCCGTCCTTCTGAACGAGATGACCGCCAACATCTTCCGCCAGAAGCCGCTAACGGAAGTGACGGTCCAGTGGGAGTTCCGCGGTGTGCCGGTCAAGTCGCGAATCGACATCGTGATCCCCGGCGTGTGCATCATTGACCTGAAGTCGACGTGCGAAATCGAGCCTGAACCGTTCGACGCGTCGGTCATCAAACACCACTACCTGGAGCAGGGCGCGTTCTATCAGGACGCGTGGTTCTACAAGACCGGCGAGATGCTCCCGTTTTTGAGCATACCCGTGGAGTCGAGCGCACCGCATGACGTCGACCTGGTGGAGTTCGACGAATCCGAACTGGACCAAGGGCGAACCAACTACCAGGGGTGGTTTGCCAAACTGATCGAGTGCCAGAAAACGGGGTACTGGCCAGGCGTAAACAGCACCAAGAAGCCTCGCAAGTTCAAGCGGCCGCACTGGGCGATTCCGTACGAAGACGACGAGATCAAAGTTGCGTGAGGAGGAACCATGACCGACCTATCCACAACCATCGACCCCAAGTCCGACCAGCTGAATAGCGATGACCTTATCGCCGGCCCGCGCACCATCACGGTCACGCGCGTCGTAGGGAACAGTGGCAAAGACCAGCCCGTTTCGATCTTCTTCGAAGGCGACCGAGGTAAGCCCTACATGCCTTGCAAGTCGATGCGCCGCGTCTTGGTGCACCTCTGGGGCAAGGACGGCAGCTCCTACGCCGGCAAGTCGATGACGCTGTACCGCGACCCGAGCGTGAAGTTCGGCGGCATCGAAGTCGGTGGGATCCGGATCTCGCACATGAGCCACATCGAAGCCGACGTCTCGCTCATGCTCACATCGACGCGCGGAAAGCGTGACCCTTACTCGGTGAGGAAGCTGGTGGCTCAGGCGACCAACAACGAAGGCATCGAAGCTGTGCGCGCAATCCAGTCAGCCACGTCGCTGGCAGAACTGGAGGCGCTCACCCCGGTCATCACGAGCATCCGCGACCGCAAGGCTATCCCGCCCGCTGAATTTAAGATGCTGCGTGAACGGTACACCGAGAAGCAGGCGCAACTGAAGGCGGCTGCGGTTCCGGTTAGCGACACGAACGGCAACATCGAAGAGGAGTACGGAGAATGAGCGAAGGTTTGAATAGAGTGATCCTGCTGGGCAACCTCGGAGCGGATCCGGAATTGCGCATGACCAACGGAGGCAGCGCGGTCCTGAAACTGCGACTAGCCACCTCCGAAACATACCTGGACAAGAACAAGCAACGCCAGGAACACACAGAGTGGCATTCCGTCATCGTTTGGGGGAAGCGCGCCGAAGCCCTGGGCAAGTTCCTGGGCAAAGGTGACCGCCTGCTCATCGAAGGCTCACTGCGCACGTCCAGCTACGACGACAAGGACGGCGTGAAGAAGTACCGGACGGAGATTACCGCGTCGAACGTCGTGCTCAGTGGCGGCGGCGCGAAGGGTGGCGGAAGTCGTGGAGGGTCAGGTGGTGGCGAGCCCGCTGGAAACGGCGGGTTCTCAGATGATGACTACGGGCCAAGCGGCGACGAGGACTCAATACCTTTTAGTTGACGCCCCTAGTCCCGGGGCGACGACAAATACCGGGACAACTCAGAGCGTTCGCACCGGCCACCCCGGGGGCGCCACGGGTTTCGAGGGCCCGCCGCTCTGCCAATGAGAAGACGTTGAAAGGGAGATGAGATGACTGACTTGAAGGTCTTCAGGGACGGGTGCGACTTCTGGGTAGCGACCGACATCCAGGACGCCAAGGAGTTGCGCGCGAAGTGGTACGGGTTCGATTCGCCGGAAGCTCACGACGCCGCCGAGGAACCGGAAGAACTGCGCGAACTGGTCGGCACCATCAACATCCTCTGCAACGCAGAGGGCCACCCGGACGATGACGGTGAGTACGTCGAACGTCCAGCGCGCGAATGGGCTGAACGTGAGGGGCGCGGAATGCTGTGCTCGACGGAATGGTGAGGGGGCTTTGATGGCGAAACAGACGTTGAGAGAGGCAATCGAAGCCGAAATCGCCTTCATGCACGAGAACCACGGGGCCGCGCTGGCCTGCGAAGGCGTGGCGAAACGGCTGGAGGAGATTCTGGGGAGGTTTCCTGGTGCACCTATGACAAACCAAACCCTGCGAGAAGCCATCGAAGAATTCCACGCCCACCTGGAGCACGACGGCTGGGAGGTTGCCGCCGATGAACTGGCCGCGGTACTCGCCAGGTTTCCGAAGCCGAGCGGGCCGACGGTGCGAGCCAGGTTCGCTGTTGCGACGGCGTACGCACTGAACGACGGACGTCCAATGTTCCATGTTTGCGGCAGCGACCAAGACGATGACGCTGGTATGTCAGACGGCGCCCGTGACGCATTCGCGTCTCGCATGCCGGTTCAGGTTTCGTTCGTAGAGGTCGATGCTCCATTGCCAGCTACCCCATGTGCCCTGGAAGCCGAGGTGCTCCCATGAACGCCCCGGCAACGCTGAGCGAACAGAAACCGAGTGAGCGGCTGCCCGGAGAAGGCTGGACGATGCAAGGTTTTCGCCACATCGACCAACGCGCGGCCGCGATCCTCGACGAACACCACGCCGCCCTTCGCTGGCTCATCCAAAACGCCACCCACCTCACCGACCTCCGCACAGCCCTCGGAGCCGACGCGGGCACAAGCCACGAGGAGTGCGTGACGGCGGCGGTTGAGGGGCGTAAGGCGTTGGCGGCGGAGGCTCAGACTATGGCGAGCGAGACGGAGCCCGGCGACGCGTTAGAGATGGTGCGCCAATTCCGAGACGGATGGTGCACACAGAAGACGTACTCACACAATGAGATGGGCCGCATCATCGCCGCCCTGGAAGCCGAGCGAGCCAAACGCCATGACGATCTCGCCCTAGCCAGAGCGCACGGTGTCACCGAAGCTGTTGAAAAGTACAGCGAAGCGCTCGCCGCCGAAAAGCGCGCGCATGAGGAGACGAAACGGGAACACGGAAACCTACATAAGGCGTGGGATAGCGAATGTGTTCAGCACACTCAGACGCAAAATAAGCTTGATACCGCAAAGGAGACCATCACCTCCCTCCGCTCCGACCTAGCCACAGAGAAGCGAGCGCATGAGAATACCCGCACCGGCAGGGACTATTGGGAGGAAGAGTGCC
>CAZGJZ010000032.1:0-6499 GCA_964525935.1 uncultured Opitutaceae bacterium
CGCCCAGGTGGATTAGGAAATATCACTGCATCGTGGGATAGTTCGCTTTATCATTCAATGGGATTCTATGATGGCAGGTATCTAACAAGCTCAAGTTTAATCGGGTACGTTCCAACCTCACGAACAGTCACCTGGCTTGGAAGTACATTTGATTTAAGCACAAACAGAACGCTTGCCACCCCAACTCTTGATCAAATTTTAGCGGCTGGGAATACTTCAACGTTTTCTTTGCGAGCCGCATTAGTGTATTCGAGACAGTCGGGAATTGATTATTCCGTTTTAGGTATTCGATCTTTTGGTGGACAGGCAACAGGTCAAATATCATTAAAAGATCGTAGTGCTACTTATTGGGGGAACATATATGCGAGTTCCGCATTGACGGCAGACAGAGACTATATTCTTCCGGACAAAAGCGGCACATTTGTTTTAACAAGTGATTTAACTAACTATCTCGCGACCGGAAGCGCAATTCTCAACCAAACAACTTCACAAAATGCCAGCTTCTACATCCAGAATACCGGGAGGATAGATCAATTCTTAGGAGTGAATGCATCGCAGTTCACGACAGAAAAATTCAGAGTAGGCGGTGACAGTAGATTGGAGGGTGATCTTAATATTATCGGCGGAAACTTTTTCATGTCCGGAGCCAACTCTCCAGGGCTTTATTTCGATAACACAACAGGAGTGAGTGCGAGGTTTATGAGCACTGTTGGTCAGGTTAGAATCGGTTCGTATAGTCCGCATCCGGTAAATTTTGTCGTCGGCGGTCAAACTATATTAACCCTTATCCCGACCTCAAACACCATTCAAACACCTTACCTGGCTACAACAGCGCCGCCGCCATTGCTTGTCGCAAACTCTCCTGTAAAGCCTCTTTCCATTGATGCCAACGGGAATTGGTTTTCCAACTACGATTTCTGGCCGCAGTACCGTGACAGCATCAATGGGAAATTTGCTTTCGAGCTGGACGATATGATGTATGCATCTTATGATCCTTCTGACCCGACAAAGCTCGACACACTTGGAGTATACACCGCGGATACAACATTACAAAGAGACGGCATCATCAAATGGCAAGACCTGAGAGCAGCTCTTAGAGGTGCTACCGATCCAGAGACGATTCAGGACATGCTTGCAACCTTCATTCAAAATGGAATTGGGTTGACATGGACGTACACCGACGCTTCCAACACCTTTACGGGCAATGTTTCTCTCGCGTCCTTTTCTACTACCAATTTAGTTGAAGGAACGAATTTATATTTCACCAATGCTCGCGTAAACACACAGCTAAATACCTATACAGGTGATGTTACTTTTTCAGGAGGAGTATCAACCATCGGGGCAGGCAAGGTGTTAGAATCCATGCTTGGCTTTACAGATGTCACAACAGCGAATGCCAGCACCACCAAACATGGGCTGTTAAAGAAGCTTGATGGAAATGCTTCACATTATATGGATGGAACAGGGAACTGGTCTACTCCTCCTGGTGGGTTCACTGATAATGGTTACACATCGGACAATACGGCCAAAAAAATGATTGTAAAAGATACCGTTAGCGGTAATTACTATCATACCTCAATGGCGTGGATTGATATGAGCAGCTTTGTAGACGGCTCGTTCGTAAAGTATGATGCAACCAATAATAAGTTCATTGCTGGTACTCCCGCCGGCGGTACTGGCGAAAGTAATACCGCATCAAATTTAGGCGGTGGCCTTGACAATTATTCAACTAAAGTAGGGGTTGATCTTCGGTTCAATTCCTTCTCTTCAACGGACTTTGATTTAACCAGCAATGTTTTCACGATTGATGCAGCATTGAAAGCGACATGGAACGGGAAACAGGATGCACTCAGCGGAACGGGGTTTGTAAAAATTTCAGGCACTACTGTCTCTTACGACAATAGCACCTATACGCCAACGTCTCGAACTATCACGATAAACGGGACAGCGTTTGATTTATCTGCCAATAGAAGTTGGACAATTGCAGCATCCAGCCTGCTTCCATCTTATACCAGCAATGATGGTAAGGTTCTTGGCCTTGTTGCCGGGGCTTTAACGTGGGTGTCTCAAACAGCAAATGATGGCAATAAATACGCTACAGGCATTAGTGCAGCGAATGGAAATATCCAACTAACCTTCAATGACGCAACTACAATTTTAGTTACTGCTTCAGGTACTTGGGGAATCGGTATTACGGGCAATGCCGCAACCGTCACCAATGGAGTTTACACCACCGGCAGTTATGTCGATCCTTTGTGGCTTGCCTCTTTGGATGCAAGTAAAATCACAGGAACAAAAACAAGCTCCTTTATCAGCAATTTTTCATCCGCAGTACAGACGGTTGGTGATGCTAGGTATTTGCAATCATATGCTGAAACCGATCCAAAAAGAGTTTCTTCTTTAGCGTTTACCGGCACTACTACAAAAACACTGACATTAACCCTTGCCGATGGAAGCACCGTATCAAACACATTTACTGACGCCACAGGTGGCAGCGGAACTATTGGAGCCGGAACAACGAATGCCATTCCAAAATACACAGCATCAACAACTTTAGGCGAATCTGTTTTGTGGGATGTTTCCGGCAAAATAGGTATCGGGATCGGAACGCCTCTTTCATCATCAAGAACGTCCATCAAAGGGCTTGGAACGGATGCAAGTACTTATTCTGTTTATACAACCGATGGAGCTAACATCCTTACTTCTTACATCAATGATGCAGGTGATTTGTTTTGGTCGGGGAATCTGGTTGGAAGGAGTTTTCAGACTATTAGTGTAAGTGGTATTTACCTCATCGCAAAGCCGGGTGTATTTATAATTACATCACAACTCACTTCAGGCTTCAACAGAGGAATAACCTTCCCTGACGCAAACTTATATCCTGGCGCAGTCATTAAGATCAATAATCGAAATACAAATGGGGCAATATTCTATACACCTGTCACCACCGTAGGTGTAGTTAAAGACAGGAATGGCAACACGATGTCCACGTTTGCCAATAGCACTGTTTACGAATTCATCTCCGATGGTACTAACTGGAATCAATCAAACTAAAATGAGATTACTATTCATTATATCAACTCTTTTTTCACTCGTAGCCAATGCGCAGGTAATTCCATTCATGGCTTTGTATCCATCAGCATCAGCGCCTAAAGTCGCCAAGGTTGATTTCAGACTAAGTGGTACAAGCACAGGATTAACGAATTGGAACACGATGGCGGGAGATCCGTCAACAGGTGTTCGGTCTGTAGCTAATATGATTGATACTACCGGGGCAAGTACGGGATGGAGCATATCATCTGTGGCAACCGCTAATTGGAAACCCTACGCCGGATGTAGTTGCGCAGCTAACAATTCAGTGCAAGGACTTACCGGAGGTTCTGCTATGCCCGGCGCAAGCACAGCCTCTTATCAGTCGATCTGGTTCCAGGCAAATCAATCCTCCCCGGCAACTTATGATGTAACCAAATGGCAATTGCAAATAGGCGGCTTAAATGATTCCAAGACCTACGATATACTAATCGCGGGTAACGGTGGAACGCTTGGTTTTGATGGAAGGTACTTTGTTATAAGAGCAACAGGGGCCACCAGCTCAAGTACTGTTGAAATCGATGGCGGTCCTGGTGGCGGTGGCGGATTTACGACTGTGGGTACTGCTTCTTCAGGTGTTCTCACCCTTCAACCTTCCGGTGGCATAATTAAAATCTGGATCAATACACAAACGGGCGGCACAAGTCCTTCTGATCTGGCTTCGATTGCAAACATGAGAATTAAAGAAAACTAAAATGAAAAAACTCATTCTATACTCACTTGCCGCAACGCTGTTCATGTCGATGGCATTGCTGCCTGATACCACACATCGAAAAAAACATTATTCTGCTTTTAGCAATGCTGAAACGAATTGGGCCTGGTATTTTAAACCAGTTCCACCAACGTTTACAGAAAAAGACACAGTGGTAACGGTAGCAACGGGCATCACATGGAAAATGACCTTCCGGGCGCCTGATAATCTTTATTCAAAAAATGGAGTCGACTCAGGACACGCTATCATCTTCTTTGTTGGCGCCGGTGAATCATCTTCTAATGCTTACGGGGATGCATCTTTAACGAAGTATGGGCCGCTCGACTATGTTCATTCCGGTTGGGATGGCGGTGTTACGCTTGGCAATGGCACTCATTATCCGATTCTCATTCATATCTCACAGCAACCTTCTGTACCAGCTGCAAGCATATCAAAAGTAACAACTGCTATTTCACAGGTTTTATCACGATTTAGAATAAAGAGTTTTGTAAAGAACGGCATTCGTAAAAACAATTTGTATCTGACAGGACTTAGCGCCGGCGGTGGTACACTTAAAGAAGCCTTGATGTCTGATACTTCGGTAACAGCAAGGAAAGTAGCGGCATTTGTAGATGTGGCAGGGATGAAGCCGGATGATTTTTGTTACCCTTCTTGTCTTGCCGGTGTGGCAAGAGCAGGCGTTCGTGGTTGGTTTATTGAAGGTGGAAATGACGGAAGAGACCAGGGAACGCAGGTGACTACAATGAATAATGCAGTTGCCAATTCTGCAAGATATACCGTCACCACATCCGCTGATCCACTATGGAACCATACCGCGTTCAACTGGATCTTGGGCGGTAATGGGAACGGCACTTTGTACACACCGAAAACTTATTCAATCGACGGCATCGTCCAGGATTGTTACCAGTTCATGCTCCGTCAGGGCGATACATCTATAGTTGCAAGCAGTGGTGCCCCGGTTGCCTCCGCAGGACCAGATCAAACTATTTTTTATACACGATCGTCTGTTTCATTAGATGGGACAGCTTCTGTTGATGGTAATGGACAGGCATTGACTTATTCATGGACAAGGGTTTCAGGCCCTAATACGCCTACGTTTGGCAGTGCATCATCTGCAACTACAACCGTCACTGGATTGTTGCCAGGTGTCTATGTCTTCCGTCTTACTGCAACTGATACCGATGGCAATCCTTCTACCGATGATGTTAGTGTAGTAGTACAAGCTCCACCGACAATTTCTCCTGGCAGCAATCAACAAGTCAATAGCAGCTCGGCAACAATGGCCGCAAGTGCAACGGACGAAGCAACCATTGTAAAACGCTTGGTGCAAATTTTAAAAGTGCCAGGACAGCCACAGGTTAAAATTGGAATGGTTGGATCTTCAACTGCATATGGCTATGGTGTGCCAGCCGACAGTACGATCTATTACATACTTAACCAACAATTAAATCAATTAGGAATTACGAATGCAAGCATCATAAATCTTGGTGTAACGAGCACAGATTTTTGGAATGGCCTTGCAACTGGTACTCCTTATCCATCTTACGGTCATACTCCTGATACAAGCAAGAATTTGAACGCCCTTAAAGCAAGAGGCTGCGACGTTTATCTTTGGCTTTACACAACTAACTCCCTTGATAATCCATCGCTAACTTGGAATGACTTTTATGCTGCTTATAAAAGCGCAAGAGACAGCGTTACTTCCTGGGGCAAGAAATTCTTAATGATAACCCCTAAGACGAGGGATGGATTCTCTACCCCGGAAGAACAGAAAGTACGCGATTTAAAAGACTCACTTTTAAAGTATTTCCCGAATGAGATCATAAATGTATGGGATGGATTTACGGCCTCGCCAAGTTCAACAGCCACACGCCCCGAATTTGATTTAGGTGATGGCGTGCACTGGAACGGCGCCGGCCACGTTCAGGCAGTAAAGCAATTTATTCCGAAAATAGCAAGGATACTTCGTGAGATGTACCCGACGACTACTACGGTCACAACTCCGACATCACTTACAACAACTGTTACCGGCATGTCGCCCGGTACTTATACAATGTTAGTATCTGCACAGGATAATGATTCACTATGGAATAATGCTACTATGACGATCGCCGACACAGTTTCAGGAGGCGGTGGCGGCGGTAGCTCAAACTGCAGAACAGGAACAAAGCAGGTTTATACACTTGCTCGGACGGGCTCCACAGAAATCTATTTAAAAAATGGTGGGCAGTACAACAGTCACATGGGAGGCGACACTATTAAAATACCTGCAGGCAACTACGATCTTATATCACTTGGGAACATCACAGGTTCTTCCGGGTGTCCTGTTGTGATTACAAATAGCGGAGGAAGGGTTTATACAAAAGAATTGCGAATTGCAGAAGATGTAACATCACCTGTTCATTATGTAAAAATTGTAGGACAAAACGGTTATGGAATATTTGTTGGAGACAGTGTAACCAGAACTAACAAGAATGGTGTAAGCGTTGGTTATGCAGATCACGTTGATATTTCCGGTATTGAAGTAACAGGCACCGAAGTCGGATTTTATTATAAGCCGATTCCTGACGCGGCTAAACCTGGCACACAATACCCGAACATTTTTGCGCAGCATTACATCCATCACAACTATGTTCACAACACGTATGGTGAAGGTTTTTATGTTGGAGACACTTATCCAAACTTTGACCCTTACAC
>CAZGJZ010000033.1:0-6360 GCA_964525935.1 uncultured Opitutaceae bacterium
TCCGAACTCGGTCGTTTCCCTTATTCGTGGTGTTTTTGATATCAGAATGCGATAGATGAGGAGTAGGGTTGGGGAAATCGACCAAAGAAGACACCCCCCCTCTTTTCTGAAATGCATTAATTCATATCGAGACATCATGTCGGTTACCCACGTTTCATGTCGAACCATATTCGAAACAATAACCTTCCGCGGTCTTCTGCAGACGTCGGAAGGTTACTTCCGAACTCGGTCGTTTCCCTTATTCGTGGTGTTTTTGATATCGGGATGTGATAGATGAGGAGTAGGGTTGGGAAAATCGACCAAAAAGGACACCCCCCCTCTTTTTCGAAATGCATTAATTCATATCGAGACATCATGCCGGTTACCCACAGTTTGTGTTGAACTTTTTTCGAAACAATAACCTTCCGCGGTCTTCTGCAGGCGTCGGAAGGTTACATCCGACATCGGTCGTTTCCCTTATTCGTGGTGTTTTTGATATCAGAATGCGATAGATGAGGAGTAGGGTTTGACTTTTCGTCCAAAAAGGACACCCCCCCTCTTTTTCGAAATGCATTAATTCAAAAAAACACGGGGTCACACATTTATGATTCGAGACACATCGTGGTAACGAAAAGAACGCGAGGTGGTCACGACGAGATGGCAACAACGTCGTCGTCGTCGTCAACGTCCAACGCGAATGCGCTTTTCATTAACCGAGGAATGTATGGGCGAGTGGTAAAGGTCTTGGGGGAAGACGGTCGAGTCACCGCCGTGAACAAACTCATCGAGCACGGAAACAACCATGCCATGCAACGTGCCGCCCAGCGTGAATTGAATACGTTAATGGATTTGGTTCCTCCTCGTAACGGAAACGACTCGCGTTACAACTACATCATCGAATTTCTGGAGTTCTATACCCAACAGGAGGACCCTCCGATGACAGTTATCATGATGGAGTACGCTAAATACAATTTATCGGGTTTGGCGACCGTTCGCGACCGCATTCGCGAGATTCACATCGCACGCATATTCTACGAAATGTTGTTGGGATTACAATACGCAAACGAGAAAGGCGTCATGCATCGCGATCTGAAACCGGCAAACATTCTCGTGACGGAATACGGGGTAACGAAAATCGGCGATTGGGGATTGGGAAAACGGATCGAAAACGGTGATCGAACTCATACCCTTCAGGTCCAAACGGCATGGTTCCGATGTCCGGAGATTTTTCAACACATCAACAGGGATACGATCGAGAATTACGACTTGAAGTGCGACTACGACTTCAAATGCGACATGTTCAGTATCGGGGCGATGTTGGCGATGTTGATCAATATGGCCGAGTATTCCCCGTTTTTCACGACGGGAAGGACTAGTTGGGGTGGTTTCGATGAACTCATCGAGGCCGTGCGCGTCGCCCAATTTCGATACGCCTGGATGAACCCGGACGCGTTGGAACTCTTGAGGCATACTGTGGACATGAATCCCATAACCCGATGGAGCGTGGATGAAGCACTCCAATCTGAGTGGTTCAACACGGTGAGAGACGGAGCTCGACATGCGGGATGTATGCGCGAGATGGTACCTCGCATCCCCGGAGACGGGATTCACGGGACTTGACGAGAGAAGAAAAAAAAAATGATAATGAAAGCAATCAAAAAAATAATGCATGTTGACACAGATGAAGACGACGACTTCAACGACGAGGTAAACGTCGACGAGGTGGCGGCGACCGATCTCGTCGTGAGCATTGGGGAGAGAAATTCCGTTATGAATCACACTCAACACTTCCGCGACGTTAAACGGATCGTTTTAAACTTCCCGAAACCGTCCAGACGATGTCCACCCGCCTCGATTGAAGCGAACGACGTGAAGACGATTCGCCTCGTTTTGGAATCGGTTCACCCGACCCGAATCTATTCCCACGGAATCGTGATCGGGGTGTTGCGCGCGACCTGGAACCTGAGTTTCCGTCCCGAGTTTCTCGAGACGTTTTTCGAACTCGTGCCGCACGTCGCGAGGTGCGTCGAATCGTATCGAAACGTGAATCGCGACGTCGTGAAGTGTGCGTTGCGACTTCTCGTGACGCGCGCCCTTTCCTTTTCAAACCACGAGAAATTTCCCGTCTCCGTGACGGAATCGACGCTCGTGGAACGAACACATCACGTCGAGGGGGATGATGAATCGGATGAAGAGGAGGAAGAGGAAAAGTCGATTGCGTTTGAGGGATTGATGAGAATGCGACGGGAGGGAATCACGTCGGGTGAAACGATCCTCGACGTCGCCTTCGATACGTTCGAGCGTGTGAGTCGCATCTTTTACCCGAAAATGAAAATGATGAGTTCGCTCGGACGCGCGTTACGAATCTTCAGATCGGAGTGTGGAAACGCCTCGGACGAGTACCGTCTCGAGAAATTGAATTCACTCGTAACGAGAATGCGTTCAGTAGTGTCTCTCGAGAATCGAGTCGAGAATCGTACGAATTCCCCCGTGGTTTCGACGGACTATTTCAAAACCGTCTTGGAATTGGTTAGGGTTACACGAAACGTCGAGTCTATCCAAGAGGAAGAGGCAAACACCCAGTTGTTCGTGATTTTGAAACGATGGATGAATTTCACACACCAAACACAATACGCACGACGGAAAAAACTAGTTATTATCGTGATGAGAATCTTGACGTGTCGATACAAACTCGAGAAGAGTCCACAGGCGTATTCGCAAACGGATGTCTTACTCCAGCTTTTCGAACGTCACATGACAGAACGAATCGCGCCGTTTCAGTATCCCGATTCGTTAGACGAGGAAGAAGAAAAGGGTCATGATGAGGCGTATTACGAGTTGGGATTCGAGACGTTGAGACGTGCGTCGCGGGAAGAGCGATCGGTATTTCATGATTTTAGAGGGATTCGCACTCTGTGTGAATACGTGAAGTGTCGCGAGGCGAACGCATCCTCCTTCATCTGGGGCGCCGTCGCGGATACGAGTGTGGAGTTTCTTCACGAGTACGTGAAACGCGGGGTATTTATCGAGGCGTGTCGATGCGTTCTCTTCTCGGAGGACGTGCGGTGTCGCGCCCAAGCCGCTCGGGCCTTCATGTGTTTCGTGGAGGGGCGAAACGTTTCACACGGTGAGACCCTTCTCCCGTTTCTGACCGTCTCGGACGAGGCGACGCGTTCACTCCAACGCGCGTGCGAACGCGCGCTGTGGCCCGACATTATCACCAACGGCACCAACGGAAACGAGAAACGCCTTCATCGTCTGTTTGAAATGTTGGAGGAAACGCGTCAAATCAACTCGCCGATTCTTCGATTCGCGTGTATTCACGAGATTCTGAGAGTCGAGAACGGATTCGAGAAAACGGACGACGAGGAGATTCGAGGGTTTGGAACGCGATGGGGATTCCCTTCACACGCAAAGTTTGGAGAGTTCATCGAAAACGACGACGTCAAGACGAATAAGAGAACGAGATTATCTTCTTAACGCTGCGAAACGCTCACGGTTTTTATCATTTCTTCGGCAATCTCGGCGTGCGTTCGATCGACTCGAATCACGAGTCTCCCGTTTCGAAACAGGAATCTCCACATCGCGTTCTGATCGACTTTGATGCCCATGAAATGGGAACCGTTCCAACGTTGAAACGGGAGATCCCAATCGTCGAGTGTTGTGGAGGTTGCGGAGGAGGAGGAGGAGGAGGATGAGGAGGAAGAAGAAGAGGTGGGCGCGAACGAAATCGGGGAGACCGACAGCGATTCGTTCAAATTATTCACCATGCATTCGGGCGCATAAATGACTTCCCAACACTGCGTCGGGTACCGCGCGAGACATATCGCTTGGCTCATGTACGAGATGAAGAGTTCGCACGATTTCGCATCGAGAAATTGAATCATGCCCACATCCACGTTCTTGTTGTACGAGATTCGTTTGTAGCCGTAAGTGGGCTCCACCATTCTCTGCAATTGCGTTAACGGGGGAACGGAGACGTCGTCGGTGTATTGGAAATTTCGTACCAAGACCGTATCGCGTCGTACCTTGTCGATGATGAGGTTAGACTTGATGCACTCTTCACGAATCTCGTTCGGAATCGGAAGGCGCACGAAAATATTTGAAAGCGGTTGAAGTTTCGTGCGTTTCCACTTGATGTTTTTGACTCGGCCGTAATAGTACAAGTCGCGCGCGATTTGCCCACCGTTCGTCTCCCGTTTTCGATGAATCACGAGATATATCGGGGCGGGAATGTAGGGGAAGTCGCTCCTCGCGCATCGATCAATCAGATCCGTTTCACGCTCCTGGATCGCCCTGAAATTGAACCCCAGAAGAGACTCGGTGTCGGTCGGCGAGTTGAAAATTCGGACGACGTATCCCTCGGGGTAGATCCACATTCTCAATGTGAAGAACTTTCCGATGGGGACTGCCGGATGGGGCGTGGGGCGTTGAATTCCCCATCTCCCCTCGGAGTAACTGTTCTGTATGACGGCCGTCCGCCTGAACCTCGTGCCGATGCTGTTGGTTTCCTCGAAGTTTCGCCACGAGAAGTGGTAGAAGATTTTCGTATCGGGTTTTGAAGTGATGTACAGGTTTCGATGCGCGCACAACGAAAACGCAAAGTCCGCTCGATCCGTTTTGGCCTCCTCCAACGAGGGCAACTCGATTTGCATCTCCAAACAGTTTCGATATTTCGGATGATTCGATTCGAGAAACGCGCCTTCCAACTCGTAAATCAACGCGCCCGTCTCGTGATGATCTCGCACGCGAGGGAGAACGATGGGGTCCTTCAATCCGTCGTTGTCTCGTCTGTCCCTCGAATTCCACGGCACCTCACCGCGAAGAATCGTCTCGCTTTGTGGAGGGAAGGCATCGTTCATGTTTTCCGATGTTTATTTAACCTTGTGACGGTGAGAATGATAAATAGAGAGAGAAAGAGAGAGTGATGGGAAATGTGTCGCCCAGAACCGAATGGCAAAATCCGAACGTTCCAAACCCTGAATTGGACGGTTTGCCGATTTATTTCACGATGGAGGAGAATCTGGGAATGATGAACAGCCGCGATCCCGTCATTCGTTCGCTCTCACAAAAAATGTTTAAACGCGCGTTTTACCATGACGACGATTGGAAGCCCTTCACGGCGGCGCTCGTCGATTTACCTCGACTTCGATCAAATGGGGAAATGGAAGCCGCAAATCAAGTGGTATCGGTTCTGAAGCGTCGATTTCTTCAATGGAACGGTCAGATCGTGTTGGATTTCACAAACGCGAAAGCGATCGATACCAATCAAGCGTTGCATGAATACGCCACGATTAAAACCGCGGTGGAGTTGTTCCACGACGGAGTACGAAGAAAGCGAGACGATGTAGAAGAAGAAGAAGAAGAAGACGAGGAGGATGCGGAGATCGAATCCCTCGGTTCAATCGTCGTCCGATCGGAGTATTACGGATTCGATTCCGACCGTCTTCAATTTCCGTTTCGACATGAATCGATCGAGACGACGGGGTGCAAGTTCGTGGCCTTCATCACTCCGAAGGAGACGTTTTATCCCGGATTCACATGGAATCGACGACCTCCCATTCCCAACCATCACGATTACGTCATTACGATTGCGATGAAGAACCCGATTCCGGGATTCCAACAACAACCGAACCATTACCGTAGTCATACCGACTGCATCAAGAAGTCGACCGTGTACTCTGAATTCATCTCGCCCATCGTGCAAAAGGTCATTTTCATGGGAATGCGAGACGTTCAACGGAATCATTCCGCAACTCGCCCGATCACGCTTGAAATCGACGTCACGATTCCGAAATTCACGAGGGAAGGAGACGATGAATGGAGTTTGAACACCCACATTCCACTCAGTAACTGCGGCATGTCGATTGAAAAGGTAATCGTTCGTTCAGCTCGACGCCATGCCTCGGAGAGAAATGTAGGAACCGAGACGTTGTTGAATCTCATCGAGGATGTAGAGTTTGAAGACGAGAATGAAGACGGAAACGCATCCGAATGATTGAATGATTGAATACATAAGGACTGAACAAAAATACAAAAATATATCGAGGTCTGATGTAAAATCTATTCATCTTTTTCATCCTTCGTGTTTACGGAAAAAGCAGTATCACCCTCTTTGGCGGAGTACACACCGGTGTGCACTCCCAGTTATTGATAAATCGGATGCTATTTCCACAGTTCAGTTGAATCGTACTTCTCGATTGAATTAATGCATTTCGAAAAAGAGGGGGGGTGTCGTTTTTGATCGATTTTCCCAACCCTACTCCTCATCTATCGCATTCTGATATCAAAAACACCACGAATAAGGGAAACGACCGAGTTCGGAAGTAACCTTCCGACGCCTGCAGAAGACCGCGGAAGGTTATTGTTTCGAAAAAAGTT
>CAZGJZ010000034.1:0-6116 GCA_964525935.1 uncultured Opitutaceae bacterium
GTGGGGTGGGCGGACGGCGGGTTCGCTGTGCTCCTCCACGAGCTGCTGCTGAAGAAGATCGAGGCGGGGACGGTCGAGGACCTGTACATGCACCACACCGTCACCCTTGCCGAGCGGCAGCAGTTCTCCGTGTCGTGCTTCGCCACCATGGGCTCCGACTACACGGTGCTCGACCCGCCCGGCCACCTCGGAGCGGAGGAAGAGTTCTGGCACAGCGTGCACCGGCCGAAGCAGGCGGGGATGGCGAACATCATCGTGGACTCTGCGGTGGTGTCGCACTGGTCGTTCTATCACCAGCACAAGGAGTTGGACGCGTCCGGGCTGCTCGACCGGTACCGGGAACTCGCCGCCAACATCGGCTGATACAGCACGACCCAACGAAGGAGCGCCCGCCCCCACGTGGGGGCGGGCCCGCTCACTGGAACTTTGCGCGTCTCTGCAAAGCTCCGTTCTGCCTGGTCAGGATCATTTTGCGGAAGTCCTCAAGACGATCCTGCCGCGTGTTTGTGCACGTCAGCCAGGTTATGCAGGCCGGTAACCTGCCTCAGCGACTTCGTCGTCCCGTTCTCGCCGCCACCTGCGGCCTTCACGCACCTTCTCCGCTTTCACGCTTCGGGGGCCGTTGCAGCAGGTGCAGGGGACGCCGTACCAGACGGCACGGCCGAGCATGCGCGCCATCAGGCTGCGACGGGTTCGCCCTTGGCGTCGGCCAACTGCCGCCGCAACTCCTCCCGCTCCGCAAGAAGCTGATCCACCGCAGCCTGCAACTGCGCCGCCTGATTCAACGCCGCATTCCGCTGCTCCTCCACACCCCGCGCATACGCCGCCACATCCACCTTCAGCGTCTCGCTCACCGCTGCCTCCCCATCTTCTCCATCCGAACCTGCTCCGCCCGCTGTGCGCGCTCGGTCACCGCGTCACGGTCCAGCCGCTGCTCCATGTCCGCCCGCAGGATCGCGTGTATATCTGGCACCGCAGCCTTGCCTCGCGCCGCCAGCATGCGCGGCGCCGCCCTCGTGGTCACCTGCGGCTCAGCCGCCTGCCCGATCGGACGCTCCGCCTCCAACTCCTTGAGCGCCGCCTGCACCCGCTCCCGAGCCTCAGCAGCAGGCAGCGTGAACGGGTCGAACTGCACGTCGTCCAGGCGGCCCTCCCGGCGTAGGGTCTCCCGCGCGTACGCCAGGTACGTGACGTGCCGCATCAGGTCCTCACGGTGGCCAGGGTCGTCCACGTCGTACCCGTACACCGCCGCCACGTCGTTCACGTAGTCCTTCGGCATGCTGACGCTGTACACCCCATCGGGTGCCACGTCGGACGGCACCTGGTACTCGATGACCCACCGCTCCCCGTCATGCGCTTCGTCGTCGTCCGCCAGACCCGTAAGTTCCCAGTTCACGCTCATGCCGCCCTGTATCCGAAGTAGTTGATGTGATCCACGCTGTTGGACAAGCTGGATCCCGTCCACACGAAGCTGAAACTGTCCTGTGCGTTGTTCGTCATGCTGAAGCCCCCGGAGGTGCCCGCTCGGACCTGGGCCACGGGGTAGGGGTTGCCGCTGTAGGTGATCCCGTAGAAGATCGTGCCAGCCGTCCCGCTCGCGTTGACCTTCCCAGCGAGGAACGCGGCATCGCTGCTGTTCCGCCACGCCCCCTTAATCCGGACGATCCCCGCCCCGTCGAGGTAGATGCTCGAACCGCCGGCGTAGGCCATGGTGATCGCGCCGAACGCGGTCACGTACCCGCCCTGCCAATCCGGGGTGGAGTCACAGAACCCCATCTCCCAACCGGAGCTGGTAAACCGCATGCGGGTACGGCGATTGGACTGGATCGCCGACCCGATCTCCATCTGGTGCGTCCCACCCAGGTCCTGCGTCCAGTAGTGATACTGGCCCAGGTCGTACTCCTCGTACAGGCGGATCTCCGGCTCATACGCCCCCGCCGACGGCCCGGGGTTGATGACCAGCCGCTTCTGCGCAGTCTCCGACGAGGAGATCCGCCCGACGACCGTCACCGTCCCATCGACAGCGTTGATGTCCACCGTCCTGTCCCCGCCCGCGTTGTAGGCCTCGAACCCGTTCTGGTCGATCACGATCCGCGACCCTGAGGTGCCCGACCGCATGGTGAAGCTGCCGGAGGCGTTGAGGTCGACCAGCGTGACACCGCTGCCGTTGAAGATCTTCAACCCGGTTGTGTCGAGCGACACCCGGGCCCCGGTCGCGGAGCTGCGCAGGAAGAAGGAACCGTCGCTGGTTTGCAGGCCGACCGTCTGGAACCCGTCCGATGTGTAGGTGCGCAAGCCCGAGGTGTCCAGCTCTACCCGCGCCCCGGTGCTGGCGGAACGGAGGGTGAACGACCCCGACGTCGACATGTTCACGAGCTGCGTGCCGCCGGCGTTGATGATGCGTAGGCCCGTGGTGTCGAGCTCCAGCCGGGAACCGGTCGCAGCCGAACGCAGCAAGAAACTGCCGTCGGCCTGGGAGATCGCCACCGTCTGGACGTTGCCCGACGTCCACGCCCCGATCCCCCCAGAGTTGAGCTCCACCCTCGCGCCGGTGTTGGCGGTCTTGATGCGGGCGCCGACGATCCAGTCCGCGCCGATCGTCCCCGCCGTGACCTTCGACACCGTCAGGTTGCTGATGTGGGCGTCGTCGATCAGGTCCGCCGTAGCCACCGCCGCATCCGACGCCGTCGACAGGTTCCCGCTGGTGTCGACCGCGATGACCTTCACATACCGGGCTGTGGTCGCCGCCGTGGGGAACGTCCCCACGGCGGGTACTTCGGCGATCAGCATGCCAGCGTTCGCAGGCAGGTTCCCCACGAGGGTCGATTCGGCGGGGGTGAACGTCGATGACGAGCCGACATGCACCTCGAAATGGTCGAGGTCCGGTTCCAGGTTGTACGTCCCGCCGGAGGCCTTGCCCAGCTCGTGCACCACCTGGATCGCGAGCAGCGACCCGGCCACCGTCGGCGCCGCGGGGGTCGACGGGGCGAGGGTGTCCGCCGACACGGTGATGGTCTGCGTGACCGACCAGTCGGAGAAGTGCGCGTACCGGTCCGCCGCGCGGATCCCGATGTCGTAGTCCCCGCCGGGGGACAGGTCCTGGATGAGGACGCTCGTGGCGTCCCACGCCGCGTACACGAGCTGCCAGTCCGTCGCCGGGTGGACCGCGTACCGGATCTCGTAGTGGTCCCCGTCCAAGATGGTGCTGCCGTCGTCGTTGAGCGGAGTGAGCCACTTCAGCAGCACCTGAGCGCGGGTCTGCCCCAACGCGTCCTGATACGACTGCGTGGTGAACGGGGCATCCCACTCCGGCGTCGCCGGCGTCGACAGGTCCTCCGAGGGGCGGGGGCCGATCGGCTCCGACCCGCCACCCGTCAGCGAGCGGGGGAGTTCACCGATGGTGATGGACACGTCCGCCTGGTTCTCAAAGCGGACGTGGTCGGTGAGGTCCCACCACACCCCGTCCCGGTCCCGGAACGCGACGGTCATGCCGTCCACGATGGGCCAGGTCATCTCCACGCAGCGGTACCGGGCGGGGTTGATCCGCTGCCCCCGGAACACGACCTCGTTCGCGGTGTCGTACAGGCCGGTGTCGGGGTCGTACACCCACACGTACTCCCCCACCCCCAGCGTGCCGGACACGTCGTAATCGGAGGCGGCCAGGCGCAGGCTGCGGCGGGTGGAGGAGATCGCGTCCAGCTCGATCTGCGCCCGCACCGTCGCATTGGACCCCGCAGTCGACGACTCGGACACGACCTTCGTCAACGCCACCTGGTGCCCGAACAGGTCCTTATACGGCACGCTCACGGCGTTCGCCGCCCCGGTCGCGATCGAGCTGCCTTGCCCCTCGGCGAGGATCACCACCCGCGTGGCGTACTCCTCCACGTCTTCGGCGGAGTCGATTTTCCCCTGGTAGGCGGTGAGGGTGAGGTCGCGGCCGTAGCCGTGTTTGACCAGCATCGCCGCCTCAGTGCGGGGCGGGTACAACTGGTCGATCGTCCCCGCGTCCACAGATGCGTCGCCGTTGACCCGCCACTCGGCGCCGAACGTCGTGCACACGTAGTCGATGGCCTTGCGCGGGGTTTGCCACTGGTGCCGGCCGCTGTACGTGCCGGCCACGCTGTGCAGGGTCCCCTCCGTCACGGACGTGGGGAGCAGCCCGCGGATCACCTGGGCGAAGGTCTTGCTGGTGAACACGGCTGTGGACTCGATGACGGGGCCCTTGCCGTTCTCGTCGCCCAGCCAGTAGGCCATGCCGACGCCGTTCAGGCGGTAGCTTCCGTCGACGTTGTGCGTCCGGTTGTCGACGTCGTTCACCCGGTTGCGGTACACACCCACGTACCGGGCGGACGACAGCAGCTCGTCGCCATACTCAGCCGGGTTCAGCCGGCCCTCGATGATGGCCACGTGCCCCAGGTAGGTCAGGGCGTCCAGCAGCTCCTGCGGGGTCGACGCACCCAGGCTGATGGAGAACGACCCGAGGGCTTGCTTGACCTCTGTCACCGGCATGCGACTACCTCCGGATCGCCATGGTCTGCTCGGGCAGAGCCCCGATGTACTGATTCCGCAGGTCCGTGGCCGCGTCTCCGGACGCGGCGGAGGATCCGTCGACCACGGCGGTGATGTAGAAGTCCAGCGCGGTCACCGAGGCCTTGGACACTCCGAGGTTGGCGTGCGCGGTGAAGCTCCGGGCGCTGCCGCAGGTCGCCTTGTTGCCGTCGGTGTCGTTCGAGGCCGCCACGAGGTAGCCGCTGGACGCGGTGTTCGTGTACGCCTCCCCCGTCTTGAGGTACGCGGACAACGTGGCCGACGTCGACCGTTGCAGGTAGCACTCGACCAGGCGCGACCCCCGCCGTAGCCCAATGTCGAGCACCACGCGGCCGGTCTCGTTCGGGCCCTGCTCGCGGGTCAAGCGGAGGATGACCTGCTCGTAGTCGTTGCGGACGAGCGTCGCCGAGTCCCACCCTGTGATGGCGGTGCCGTCGGAGATGGTCCAGTCCTTGGCCTCCCACGCGGTGCCGCCCCACGCCTCCACGAGCAGGGTGCCCGTTGTGGATGGGGTGACCCTCACCAGGGCGTTCGTCAGCTCCCACCCCGAGGCTTCCATCTGCTGGTTGGTGCCGGTGCGCTCGGCTCCCATCGATAGCAGTCGCGCCCGGCCCAGCGGGTAGTTGGCCGGGGCGCACCCCCACCTGGGGTTCGTCCCGGAGCCCAGCCCGCGGTAAACGGTGATCGTGCCGTCGACCGTCTGCCTGGTCATGGACGAGGGGATCGCGGCGCCGGCCGAGTAGGCGTAATGGCCGATGGCGGGGGCATGCCACGCCTCCCCACTCAACGAGAAGTCGTTGGCCCGCTTGATCCCCGTCAACCTGCTCTGGATGTCCACCTCGCCGGGGCCGCCGAACCGCTTCAACGAGATGCTCCAGTCGCTGGTCTGGATCTCGCCCTGCTCGTTCCGGAGGACGGCGGACGCGTCGGTCACCCCGTAGTACCCGTCGAGGCCCGCCTTGTCGTCGAACGTCACCTGCACCAACGCCCCGTGCAGCCCAAGGACGGAGTGGTGCCGGGCGATCAGCTCGGCGGCCGGCAAGGGCGGTGAGGCTTCCTGCCCGGTGAGCTTCAGCGACCGGTCGCCGGTCTGGGCGTTCAGCCCTTCCTCCCCCGCGGTGGTCTCGCGCAGGGTCAGGCGTCCGATGCGGATGGCGCCCCAGGTCGTCACAGGTCCTCCCTGGTCACGCTGTCGTGGAGTCGGTCACGAGACCGAGCGCTGCGAGTGCTGTTCGGATCGCTGCCACCGACGCGGGTTCCCCGGTTCTGGAGTAGGTGAGTGAGGGTCGGGCGACGGGCGCGGTGTTGTAGAACCCGAGCGACGTCCCGAGGTGCCGGAACGTCGCGCCGACGTGGAAGGAGTCGTCCGTCCGGAGGGTGTCCGCGGCGGCCCTGTAGAGGTTCGTGTCGGCCGTTGTCCCGTCGCCGAACGTCAGAGTGCCGGACGAGCTTACGGAGGCGTCCACGGCGAGTCTGGCCACCGTGTCCCCGGTGAGGCGGAAGTCGAAGCCGCGCTTGGCGGTCGTCGGGGTCTCGACGGCCATCACCGCGACCGTGGCCGTTCCGGC
>CAZGJZ010000035.1:0-5236 GCA_964525935.1 uncultured Opitutaceae bacterium
ATGGAACTGGCGTGACGTTTCAGCAACCGGAGGCAGCGTGATGTCGAGTAGACCTGTTCCGCGCATCATCCGGTGGTGGGGTAATTACCCCAGTCTGCTTGAAACGACCCCACTTTTGTGGGCGCAAACGACCCCACTATTCGGCCGTCGGGTCAGAGGGTGGCTCCCCGAAGAGCGACATCTGGACCGGGTGCCTCGGCTTCGGGCGCCAGGAGAGGAGGTCGAGTTGACCGGCCGGCTCGACGGGTGCGCTCGGGGTCGCTGCGACGGGCACTGGGGCGGGTGGAGGCGGCACGGGGGCAGCGGGCGGGCTCGGGGCGGCGCCGCCCTGAACCACGCGCAGGAAGCCACGGCCGCCGGGCAGCTCGCGGGCGGTGCCCTCGGGCTTGCGCGGGGCGAGCGGCTTGGCGCTGGGCGCTGGCGTCTCTGGCACGGAGAGCAGCGCGTCGAGCAGCTCCGGGAGCTCCCAGATGTGGCTCGTCACGCCGGCCGCCATCGCGGGGCTGACGCGCGTCGTCTTCACCACCAGGCACAGGTTGTAGTGCGTCAGCCCCAGGCTGACGGCCGCGCGGTGGTGCTCCGGGTCTTTGCTGAAGGCCAGCACCAAGCGCCTCATGCGCCCGATGTGGTGCCGCAGGGTGGCGTTGTTCCGCTCGACGTGCGCGGTCGTCGCGGCGTTGATGTTCGGTGCGCCGAACACCACGCGCCGGGTCAGGAACGGCTCGCGGGGCGGCTCGTAGCGGTGGTCGTCGTCCCGCTGGCCCTTCCGCCGGTAGTTCTTGATCACCTGCCCATAGTCGACGCCGGGGCCGAAGGCGGCCCCGATCGCGCCGGGGTATGCGGCGAAGCCGTCGGAGGTGAGCGACGGCATGACGACGAGCCGCGAGCGGAGGTCCTTGATGAAGGCGTCGGCGCTCGCCTCGTCGCGCTTGCCGACGTGCCACGTCACCACGTAGCGGCTCGGCATCGCGAGCGCCGTGAAGGCGTACGCCTCGCCAAGGCCAGCGGCGTTCTCTGCGGGCGTCACGCGCGACTGCTTCTTCTTCACGAAGGACCACACCTCATCGCTCTCGATGAGCGAGAGGGAGAGGTCGCGCGCCATGGTGTTGTGGAGGCTCTGCGCGGCCACGCCGACCCTGAGCGCGAAGCGGCGGATGGTCTTCCGCTCGACGCCGGTCATGCGCTCGGCTGCGCGCTCGCTGTTGCCGTCCACAAGCGCCGCGAGCACGGCAAGCCGCTTCTCCGCCGGGAGCACGTTCGCCACGGGACCCTTGCCTTTCCCCGGCGGAGGGCCCACGATCCGGTCTGCCAGGACGTCGGACGGGTCGCACCGCTCGGCTTCTGCCGCCCTGCCTTCGGATACCAGCCGGAGGCAGGGCGCTTTCGTCTAAGGTCCTCCGATTATAGCGCTTTTGCCGAGGAAAACCGCTCCGCAAGGCGCTCGGCAGATGCCGACAGGACGGGGTATGTCACAGCCGAGGTGGCGTCATGACGCCGGATCGAAGGCATCTTGCCGCCAAGGCAACCGTGCATCTATGGCGCACATACGGCATCTCGCTACGCGAGATGGCCAACGCTAACGTGGAGGTGGTCGACGTCAGAGGTGCCGTGACTGTAATAATCGTCGACATGGATGGCACATGGTGTGCTGCGTACCTGTTTGCTGGTAGCAGCATCGCCCACGTGTCGTGGCGCCACGCTACTGCCCGATGTAGCGCTCAATTGCGCTCTTGATGGCTGCCTCAAATAATTCATCACTTAGCGCCTGCGGCAGCAGACTGGCTAGCTTGACGTATCTCGCTGGGTGCGCACCAACGGAGATGTCTGAGCCGTGGATCTCAAGGCGTAAGGCGCCAGGTGGCATTATGACGATGATCGCCACGCGACCAGAGAACGAGATCCCATCGCCGAGGTCCTTCGGAGGAACATCGAACGCTAGGTCAAATATGCTAACCGTCGTCCCCGCCACGCTGACCTTGTACCGACCTGACAGCTCCGTAATCGGCTGGCCCGATGTTAGCCTTGCATCGAGGCCAAGTTTGTTGAGGGATGCGGCTGCCGCCGCCATGATGGCAGCAGCGTTCTTGCCGACGAAGTTCGTTACCGTTCCTGTTTCGCCCTCCTCCTCTTCGATGATCTGCGGCGTGCCAGACGCGCTTGCATTGGAGGCAAGGCGAGCAGCGTGTTTCTTGGTGAATTCGTCGAATCCCATGGTGCCCTCCGTTGAAACCGACGTGTCATACGCTTTCGACGACCATCGCGTAACGCCGCATCTGTACAGCGGCAGGCGTTCAGGATGTGTTGGGATGGGGCGGAGGGAGCGATGAAGGCGGGGAGAGACCGCCTACCGACGCCAGCGCTTGAGCCGCAGGGCCAGCGCCTCCCTGGCGATCCTGAGCCTAGACGCCGCGGTGTGCGGGTTCATGCGGTGCTTCCGGGCGTACGCGGCGAGGCTCTCCGGGTCGTCCACGGAGAGCAGCGCCTCCCGCTGCCAGGGTGGCAGGCTGGCCATGGCGTCCAGCACCTCACGCGCCTCGATCTGGGCGTGCATGTCGATGCCGACAGGCTCGCGGAGCATGCCGAGGGGGCTCGGGTGGAGCACGGCGCGCCGCACGTACGCGCTGTTGACGTAGTGCGAGGCGAGGCGCCACGCGATGCCGTGGAGCCACTTCCGGAGCGCATCGCGGGGCTTGTCCCGCGGGTCGGGCCGGTAGAGCCCGCGCCGGATGGCGTTCCAGGCGTTGAGCAACACCTCGGCCTCCACGTCGCGGCGGTCGCGCTTCGGGATGCCAGCGAGCGTCGCGAGCACGATGCCGCGCTCGGCAAGGATCGCCTCCATCGTCGGCCTCTTCCGGGGGTGTCGCGCGGCAGGCGGGCGGCGAGCCCCCTTCCGCGGGGGCTTCATCCAGACCTCCCGCAGTGGGCGCACCGCGCGGCATCGACGACGCCGGGCGACAGCAGGCGCTCCACGGTCGTTCCAGCGACGCGCGCGGCGAGCAGCACCAGCGCAGGCGAGCCGCGTTCGGCACCGCAGGCGACGCGGTACAGCGTGCGGGTGTTGACGCCGCCCATCGCGGCGCTGACGTCGCGCCACGTGCCCAGGCGGGCCTTGATGCCGCGCAGGGCGGCGCGCAGCCGTCGGGTCTCGTCGGGGGTCAGGGAGAGGGATGGGCTTCGGTGGTACGGGCGGCGCGCGGGCGCACCGCTCCCTTGCCCGATCTCGGGCGGGATCAGGTATAACTGCATTTGTTCGGCTCCGTGTGAGCGGATGTCGGACCACGCAGCCCGGACGATTGCCGTCGTCGCGGGCTGCACTACTTCCGGCCGAACCTACCCGTTCACGCGGGCCCCGGAGTCAAATGACCCCACTTTCGGTCAAATGACCCCACTACCCATCATCCGCACCGAGTCGGACTTCGCCGAGGCCGCCGAGGACATGGGGATTCCGAATGTCGACTTCAGCGAGATGTCAGACGCCGAAGTCGAGGCCGCTGCGGCGCCGCCGTGCCCACCCAAGGGCGACCGCGGGTTCAGCCGCTGCATCGCCGCTCGATGGGAACTGCTCACTCGTCGGCTAGCCGGGAGCGTCCCGTGACGCACTTCATCGGCCCCGAGTCCGCTCTCATCGACGGCGTGGGCAACATCCGCCAGGCGATGCGCCTCAGCCCGCGCGGCGTCATGCAGGACCCGGCCTACCTGAGCGGCCGAGTCGTCCGGCTCGCGGCGAGGCTGCGTGAGGAGGGCGGTGACCCTGGCGTGCTCGTCGAGAGCATCGACGCGGCCGCGCTCTACGCCGAGGTGCTCCGGCTGGAGGGGGAGATCGGCGCGGTGATGGAGCGGAAGCGCGAGGCGGTGGCCGAGCTGGACGAGCCGGGCGTCGGCGAGGCGCTCGCGGCGGAGTGATGGAGAGGAACATGAACGAAAAGAAGGTAATCGCGACGTTTTACCCGCAAGAATGGATCGGCGTTTACGCCGTCGATGTGCAGCCCGAAGGCGTCGTTGAGTTCGACGTTACGGCGGAGATCGACCGGATGGGCCGGGACGAAGCGATGAAGCTGACGGACAGCAGCTACGCCAGCGACGCCCTCCGTATGTCGGCCGGCGCGCCCGCGTGGATCCGCGGCTGGACCGGCCCGTTCTGGGTGGAGGTCCAGCGGTCCGTGCAGGCGTACTTCGCGCACGCGGCGTGAGAGGCGGATGGCGGCGGAGTGAATGGCTATGGGGAATCACAGGTTGTGCATGCTGCGCGCCGTCGAGTGGGCACTGATCGGACTGATGGAGCCCGCGCGTCGACTCGCCTATTGGAAGCGGTGGAAGGATGAGATCGACTGCGGCTTTCACGTGTTGGAGCAGGTGGACGCAGCGATCGCCCGCGTGTTTTCCACCGCTCGCGGGTGACGCGCTGGCGACTGGATAGGAGGGCAATCATGGGGGCAACCAGTATTCGTCGCGCGGAGCAGGTCCTGGCGTTCGGTCTCGGCCTCTGCTGGGTCGGATGGCACGCGCTGCGCTTCGGCGCGCGCAGGACCATCGAGGCGCTGACCGATGAGGCGCAGCACACCAGCGCGGCGATCCGCGGGCGGCTGGAGCAGCTGCGGGGTGCACCGTGAGCGCGCCCGGGGGACTAGTTGAGGCGATCGAGGCTGCCCGCGCTGCTCTGACGGACGCGCTGCGGCTGGCAGAGACGCCGGAGGATGTCGAGGAGATCGCGGCGGAGGCTGAGCGCATCCTGGGGCGCGAGCAGCTGGAGCTCATCGCGCAGCGCAAGCGCACGCTGGAGGCCGAGGTGCGCACCCGGCCGGTCCGGATGCAGCGACGTGGGAGCCGGCTGGTGCGGTTCGTCGCGAGGGCGGCGTGCATGGCGATTGGCGCGCTGCTGCTCGCGGGCTGCATGAGTCCCGAACCGTACACCTGCGACGAGTGCCACCGTAGCTGCGGCGTGCTGCGCGACTCGTGCCACGAGGCGTGCGAGGCGAACAGCTGCGGTGATGCGGGTGTCGATGGTGGCGAGGAGATGGAGGACGACGGGTGGACGTGATGCGGGTGACGCGGGGGATGCGGCGAGGCCGCTGAGGAGGAGTGATGAATCTCGGAGAGGTCAACTACGCGAGCGCCATCGCGCCGCAGGCGTACAAGTGCATCGGCTGCGGCGCCAACGGCTGCAAGCTATGGCGCGAGTATCAGACGTGCGCCGACTACACGAAGCTCGTCTGCTGCGACTGCGCGGGCAAGTCGC
>CAZGJZ010000036.1:0-4817 GCA_964525935.1 uncultured Opitutaceae bacterium
TGCCAGATTAGCGACTACTACGAGCCGTCAATGAGGACGCCGCCCGGACGCTTACGGCCATATACCCCGGCTCTGACTTGAACTACCGACATCAGAATACTTCGATTGGGTTCCAATGTTTACGCCAGCATTCTCTCTCACTTCTCGCGAGACCTGCTCCGCGAAATGATAGGCATAGAATTCTGCGGAGGTGGGTGCGATTTGCCGCTGTTCGCTAGTCATAGTGAGAGAACTAACCTGCCAACTGGGATGATTACGGTCCGTCGCTTGATAGGTGTGTCCAAATTCATGCGCGATAGTGTAAGCGGGATAAACCACCGATCCGTCTGGGCGAACACCCGCCATAGTGCCAAACACAACATTAGTTGCAATGTTGACAGTGCCACCACCTGTATTGGAAAGGGAGCGGTCTGGGGTCTGGCTTTGTGGTTTGTGGCAACGCCGTGCATCCAGGCCGCGATTATCAAGTCTGAGTAGCGCGTAATTGATCAACCAACCACAAACCACAAAGCCAGACCCGAATGGCGCTACCACAGTTCTAGCTGCGGCGGGTTTTCGCTTTTCGCGAAGTTGCGAGAAGGCTGCTAACTAGCGCGCACCTCCAGGTTGGCCGCATGATGCGGCATGATCCGCGAAAACAAATATTGGTCGGCCGTAACATTCGGCCACTGACAGTCGAGTGACTGCGATTCTGCTGCTCGGGATCGCGCTCTGCTCCGAGCCGTCCGGGACGAGCCGCGTGTGGCGCACGACCGCTCAGTCGACGCCGCTGCGTCGCATGCTGGTGCGATGCTTGTGCTCTCTCTCATTGGATGCACCGGTTCCGACTGTCCGCCGTAACCGATGTCGACGAGCTTTGAGGAGTGATCTTCTCTCAGTCGAGGACGAGTCGCAGGAGCTAGCAAATAGTTGACGGGCCAAGAGGTTCCACCCAGCGTTCGCTCGTTTTCTGGAGGTAACAGTCCGGAATTTTGTGAGTGAGCTGCCAATTCCGGCATACTGCCAATTTGGAGATACATCCGACATCGCCCGTATGACCGTTAACGCACAGCTCGAACAGCTATCCACCTTGCTGGTTAAGCATCGCCGGAACACTGCGGCGGTGCGCCGGCTTCAGGTGATTGCTTTCACCCTCCGGGGCGGCCTTACTGCAGCGCAGATTGCGGCCCACCTAGGAATAGCGCGTTCGACGGTGTTTGCCTACCGCACCATGTATGCGGAAAAAGGAATCGAAAAGCTGCTGGCCAGGCTGCGTGCCGGTCGGCCTGGGAAGAAGCCATCCCCTGCGCTGACGCAGGTGATAGTAAGGGGGCTCCGGCTGCTTAGTTGGTTCAATGTCCCCGCACTCGTCGAATGGATCAGACATCACGACCGAGAGTATCCCCACTGGACGGTGCGGCGCTGGGCGCTCGCGCTCATCAAGCGATTCAAGATTCGTTTTAAGAAGGACTGGCGCGAGGAACGGGAGAAGTCGCTGGAGGCGTGGCGGCGAGCTGTCCCACTTGCGCCACACAACAATGCCTCTCTTCGTCCGCAATCAAATGACTCCGTCGAGCTGTCGCTCCGCTTAGAAATCGAAGAGTCTCCCGGTCTGCGCCCCTGGCTGGAATTGGCAGCTTAGAAAGCATATCGCATGAGAGCTCAGTGTGAGACTCTCCTTAGGCCTGGGCCGATTTCGAATACATAGCCAGGAGCTACTCAGTGCCGTTTGTTTTGCAAAGCGCGGGGATCACCCAGCGTTCGTTGTAATGGTTCAAGAGAAAATCCAACCGGCAGCGAGGAATCGGTTATCTGTGTTTGCGTAATGCGCCCAAGCAACATGAGCAGTTCCCTGAAAGTTTCCTGAGAGCTGTTCGTCTCGAAGGCTTTTCGATAAACCATCTGCTGCGCAACCAAGTGCCGCTCAAATAGCGCAGGAGGGATCTGGCAACTTTGATAAAGCTGACCCGTCATAAGGAGGCGACCGATGCGTCCATTCCCGTCCCTCAAAGGATGAATATTTTCAAAACGCACGTGATAAAATATCACGGCGCATAGGGCGGCATCCATGCGAGGTAACACATGAATGCGCTGCGCATCTCGAGCGAGAGCGGAGAGTTCCTTATCGAGGGCGTCGGCTGTAGCGCCGTATTTCTGCCCGCCAACCCAAGCCCATTCGCTGCCTTCGCGCAGCCACCCCTGACCGCGCGGACCGAGCTGAGCCTTTGCTAGGTGCTCTAATTCATTTCGGGTAATTCGCCACCAGTCAGGGATCGATTCGCATGCCTGCCGTATAGCAACAAGGTCCATCTATTTTTCTCTCTTGATCTTACATGTTCGGCGTCGGGCATACGCCCCGCCAAGATAGGCTCGCGAGCTTGCTTAGATATTAGGCACAGGTGTTTGAGGCGCGCGGCTATCGATCTCCCGACCATCAATATCATAGAATTGCGCCAATCGTCCTAGCTCATAAAAAACCATCTCGCTAATGTTTTTCCAATGAGCATAAGGCGTTGCGTCACGCTTCTTACACACGAATACTTCCCCACTAGGCGCTACAAATACCAGTGAACCGTCCCAATTATAGCTGCCGATAAACAAACACCTCGGGTCTGCATTTTTAGGACGCCCGAAACGGTTAAGCTCATACAAGTCGAATGGCTGGCGCGCATCACTAGATCGCGAAATCAACCCTTCCCGAATCCCATGAAAAGCCAAGGACCCGAGAAAGAAGTCAGCTCCGTTATACTCGATCAAAAACTGCGTATATTGATCGAAGGCGCGGACCGCACTCAACCGAGACTTCGCATCATCTATTAAGGCGTCGGATGCCGGCGGAAAAAGAATATGCAGGTATGCCTCGGGCGCGCGATGCGGGACATGTCCGATTAAGTGAGCGCCGTTCGATAAGCGTCGTTCGCCTAACGCCGCAAAACTGTGGATAGTGCTTAAAACTTTTTCAGTGAAGACGATCATCTTTCAAGCATCGGGCCAGATGTAGGATTTCGCCAGTTAAAGTTATGAAGCTCAAAATGTTCATCGGGAGTCACAAAGCTGATATTATTTGGATCTCCGGCAAGATGCGGGTGGGAACTCACGCTGTTTATATGATGACCGTGGTATCCGTCCACCCTACCGCGCTCAAGTAATTCTTGGATTTCCGCTCGCGTCCATTCACGAGTGCCTCGTGTTGTCCGGACAACCAATTGGCGTTCCTGAGCCCAAGCCTTTCGAACGGCCGCGCGCCTAACAAGGTTCTGCGAGACCCTGGAAGTAATCCCACCAAAAGCTGTCGCGGTAGAAACGGCTTGAGTGTAGCTTGTCGCACCGTGTATCGCCCAGTCACCTACGCTGTCAAAATCTCCGGTTTGTAGCGAACCATCGCTTCCGTAACCCACTCGTTGGCCTGAATAGAATTCAACCAGTCCCAATCCTCCCGTTACCCGGCCGAAGCCTTGCGAGACCGCAAGTCCGAAAGACGAAGCCGCTCCATTGCCCGAACCGCGAGCATCGATATACATTTGCCCTGCTTCACGCCCGGCATTTACCGCGTTTCCAATGGTGGCATTGTAGAGCCCTTGTCCCGCGCCAGCCAACGCAGCCGAAAGAAATTCTCCGGGTGTTAGCCCTCCGATAGTAATTGGGACCTGCGGGTTCGCGTTGGGAAGCGGCAGTTGCGGTTGCGGAATCGGATTTGCTATAGGCACCGCGACCGGGACGCTTGGTGGAGTAAGCGGATATTGTTGGTTAAACTTATCCATCGCGTTCGCCAAATCAGATTGGTCATTCGCGTTCCCCAAGCGGCCGGGAGACCAATCTCCATCACCGCCGCCGTTGGCATACGTCTGAGAGGCGAAATATTCGCTGGAGCTACCGAAGCCACCGAAGGCTCCGAACCCCCCAAAACCTCCGACTCCGCCTGCGCTGCCTCCGCCTCTCGTGGCAGTTACTCTAAATGTCGGCAGCCAACCGCCGTCGTAGACTGGATCCAGGCCCATGTAGTCCCAGCGAGCGATGGCGTTATTGAAGCAGAAACCATAGAGATTCAGCCCGCCTTTCTCCTCGATGGGGTCCTTGTTGATGAATCTCCCCAGGGAGGGGCTGTAATATCTTGAACCGTAGTAGACCAAACCGGTCTCGATGTCGGTGTATTTGGTCGAGAAGCGGAAGGGGTTGCTGGCGGCATAGGCGCCGGATTCGCGCAGGGTGTTGCCGAAGGCGTCGTATTCGTAGGCTGCATCGAGGGCACCGGTGCTGGGCCTAATCAGACCCATTACGTTGCCATTGCCGTCAAATATTGGGAAATGACCGACTCCGCTATCGACAATGAGCGCCAAGCCACCGACGCCGCCAGCCCCCTGCAGCGTGCCCGACCAGTCAATGCCCCAGTAATAGGAAGCCGTGAGCGTATTGCTGGTCAAAGCATTCAGCTTCGCGATCATGTTCCAGCCACTGTAGATAAATCGCTCTTCGGATGCCGGGCTCCAAAGTGAATTTATCGAATCCCAATTCGACACGAGCTTATCGATCCGCCGCCCCAGGTAATCATAGGTGAACAGCAGTTTCTGGCGCGGCAGACCGACGCCGTAGGCAGCTGAACCAGTCTCCATCGCGATAAGCCGGTTTTCGGCATCGTAAGTGTACACCCACCGGCCGTCAGAAGTTAGGTTACCGTCATCGTCATAGCCGAAGTCCTCGTTTGCGTTCGGAAGAAATGCGGGCTGTGGCGAGGAGGCTGATCCACCGGCTGGCGTCACCGTGTAGGTGTCGTAAACCGGGCCACCGCGCCCGATTCTCATCGGTGTCCGGCATCGACAGCCCGCAACCATCCAGGACGC
>CAZGJZ010000037.1:0-4071 GCA_964525935.1 uncultured Opitutaceae bacterium
TTTCCTTGTAATGAACTTTCTTATAAATCGTATTTGGAGTTAAGCGAATATATTCCGCACATTCTTGAATATTCATAAAGGGACTCATCTATATCTCCTTTTCAAAATTAGGCGCAGAGCTTTTCGAGGTAACCAAGTTCTACTCTGCGCCTTCTTCGTTTCCGCATGGAAAATTTCAAGCGATTCTTTAGTTCTCAGCTAACCAATAAACCCACTCAGAGTTTCTTTCTCCCAAGGTGCGACCTCTTCAGTCACGATAGCTTTGATCTTGCGTGCTTCAGACTCTTTCTCGAGCATTGCGACAACACTCTTGAGTTGATCTAGACTCAATTTCTTGGGATCATCAATTTCATACTCCCTAAAGATTTCTGCACGGAGGTCTTCCTTCGCAATTTTTAATTCAGACATGAGTGCTGCGATCTTTTGGAATTCTGCTTTTAATACGATAGAAATTTCTTCTGACGCTATGTTTTTGGGCTCTGCCTTCAATGTCTCGTGGCTATTTGCTTGCGCCATTTCGTCTTCTGTATATAGCCCAGAAAGTTCGGCAGGGAATGCTTTTCGAAGAGCAAGTGCTTCTGCTACTTTTCCAAGCATCACACATGGCATCTTCCTCCACATGAAACCTTGCTTATCTCCTGGATAGTATTCATCCCACCGAGCAGATGCTGTAAATGGACATCTCTGACCTGATACAATTTTATAGACTGTTACTGTGGCCTTTTTTGGCTGTTTTTCGCTATCAAACTGAGCTTCATCATTGCCGGCATATAATCCTGTGCGATCGGCAATCAAACGATAACCATCAATGCCTACTTGAATGTTCATATCTTCTCGACCAGACTTGTTGTTCCATCTCTTCACAGCATGGATCT
Source organism: uncultured Opitutaceae bacterium (assembly GCA_964525935.1). Taxonomy (GTDB): domain Bacteria; phylum Verrucomicrobiota; class Verrucomicrobiia; order Opitutales; family Opitutaceae; genus UBA2377. The sequence goes on from CAZGJZ010000037.1 coordinate 876, forward strand.
GCTTCATGAATGGATCTAATCCTGTTCGCTGAACGGCATAGCAGAATATTTTAAACTCATCATCCGTTGCGCCACTACAAACCGTATTCTTCAGAAGATCAATCTGAGCAGGAGTCCAATTCGACTGGGTAGGGTTCACTATTGAAACTTGTTTTACTTCACTCATACTAATTTCCTCTGTTTTAAAATCTCAAAAACGTGCTTCATCATTTCCTGCTTAGTTTTCAGTTTCTTTCTCGTTTCGTAGGGTATCTCTGGCAGCACGCCGTCTCCGTCTGAGTAACTAGTCCTTCCCTCTCCCCCGCATCTAAGGCATTCGCCTAAGCCCTTGCATGCAGGACAGATCATGTCCTTCTCACTCATGCATCTTTCGGTATTCGAGATAAGCGTCGTCGAAGAACCTTTCGAACCAGAATAAGAGCTGCATGTAGTCCATCTTATTTTGCAAAATGAGACCGACTCTTTCGCGAGATTCCCAAGAATGAAAAAACCTTTCCAACAGGAATTCTGTTTCTTCGCCAGAATAGCCCGAGAATGGTTTCGGAAACTCGGACCCTTCCTCCGCTACTACCGATGCGTCACTTTTCGATTCTTGATCGGTTTCTGTTTGTCTGCTGGGGTTCTTCATTGTGCCTCCATTTGCGAATGCTCAAAGAATCCGCTATGAGAGAAGAAAACAAAATAAACGGTCCGCCAGAGGGTTCTCACCCCTCCGACAGACCTATCCACATGAAAGGCTACTTTCGCATGGAATTCTTGGAAATTTTTTCCTCGCTTGGAGCGAAAGCTATCCAAGTATGGAATTGGATCAAAATGCTGATTCGCTTGCTTAAGAAACTCAAAATTGTTGAAGACCTGCCCGAGAGAATGCAATCCCTTGAGACTAAGTTCGAAAATCTGCCCAAGAGCAGGTTTACTGAGTATTGCCCTCAATGCCACAAGCAGATGCTTGTTCATGAAGCTGGCGATCGAATGTGGATTTTTTTCTGTGATCACTGCAAGCGAACCTTCGGAGTCCCTGTCGATAAAATCGGACTCCCTTTGCATCAGAGGGTGTGAGCTCATTGCTCTTTCTCCCCGTCAGAGGATGGCCAATAAGGTTCACCCAACTCTGCTTTTTCAAGTTCTTCGATAAGTTCCAAAACCTCGCAGAAGGCGTTTCTCTTTCCAAGATAATAACCTTTAGTTTCTTCGACTAATTGTCCGCTTTCAGCAAAATTTGAATTCACAACTTGAAGTCTGCTTAGAATTATTTTCAATGAATCGATGATCATTGCGCCTTCTCCAAATACTTTTTAATCTCTTTAAGCATATTCTTAGAATTGAATCCGCGACGCCCTACTTCGCATGTAGCAGCGGCCTCATAGATCACATTTGCAGTCAGACTATGTGTCTCAGTTTTTTTCACTAATCCCATTTTTGTGAGACTTTCACGATTCTTGCCTATCCATCCCATGACGCAATTAATTCTCCAGCTATAGGAATTAATTTCTTCAAAGTTGTCCCCTATAAATTTACTGGCAGAATCTGAATAACCAAAATACAGAGAGCTGTTCGTGAGCTCTCCATTTTCACAAGCCTTGTTCATTGACTCTAACCAGTCAAAAACGATCTTCTTCATCATTTCTGGATCGCAGGTTTTAATTTTTTTCATTGTGCCAACCTTCCAGCTTTCAAATCCTCGAGTTGTTTCAAAACTTTCAGTTTATGCGCTTCCCGTTCCTGTTCCCCTGAAAGAGTGAAACTCTCCCCGGTTTGCCCTCTAAAAGAATCTAAATTAAATCTAAAAGAATCTAAGGAAGAATTTTCTTCAATATTTTCAACTGGTTCTATCGAAGATCGCAAACGGTTCGTTTGTGAATCACAAACGATTCGTTTGTGAATCGCAAACGGTTCGTTTGTAAATCGCAAACGATTCGTTTGTTCGCTTGAAAAGTTATCCACATCAGATTGCGAGTTATCCACAACCATTTTGAGGTGTCTTTTCTTCTCTATTTCGTGCTGACTATCGATAAGAATTTGGCCAAATACTTTTGGATTCAATCCAAGAATTTCTTTCCCTTTAGATTTTGTTTTTTCTCGGATGATAAGATTTTTATTTTGTGAAGATTTGAGTAAAGCCCAAATCTTCATTGGAGTTTTGTACCCAAGCCGTTCAGAAAGGTCGTCGATGAAAAATTCAGCTTTTGAGCATATTTGATTCCGCGAATTCCTCGCTCCGATTGTTCCAATCTCGATTGCTTTTAAGAGATGGTCTTCTGCAGGAGTAATTTCTTTATTTACTGCCAATTCTAAATGTATTTCTGCGATATTCATCTTGAATGCCATAAATTCTAGTCCCTTTTTTTGCTCTTTACCCTCCACTGCTATTCCCTTTCTGAAAAATCATGTTGTTCGTGCTGATAGATCCCCGAGCGTACGAGTCCCTTTCTCTCCAATGGAGTGAATAAGTTTGATCGTTTGTTGGTTGTGTGATTGATGTGTTTTAGATAAAATTGTTATGCTTTTAGTTACAACTTTATTGATTTAGATATAATCTTGTTAGGTATTTGGTTCAGATGCCTCCTTGTGGGTAGATTCTAAGTCCTTCCCCATAAGATATGCCTCTGTCGTATTTAAAGCCTGAGCCAATAATTTAATAACTGGTTTTGTCGGTACTCGACGCCCAGAGAGGAAACCATTGATTGACTGTGGTGTTTGTCCAACATATTGGGCTAACCAAACACGCGTTCTGCCTTCTTCTTCGACCTTTTTTAAGGCCCTCGATGCCTGCCACATTCACAACTATATAAAGTATAACTTTATCAAACTCAAGAAAAACTTTATATTTGATCGTATAAGTATTCTCTGTGAGGAAATATGCCTTTATTGAAGGATATCCTTGCTGCAAATATTAAACGAATCCTATCAGAGAAAAAGATTACCCAACGCGAATTAGCCGATCAAATCGGTGTAAGCTTTCAAACAATAAGCGCCATCGTTAACGCAAGATCAGGCCTAACAGGCGATACCCTCGCTAAAATATCTTCAGCCCTCGGCGTAGAAGAAACCGACCTTGTAGCAGTTCAAAAGCCAGTGGAAAAAGTAGAGCTCAATAAGAACCACTGGAAAGTGCTCGATGAATATTTCGAGCAGCACTCCCCTTCCAAAAAGCCTAAATCCGAAGCCATGAAAGATTTACACGGCGTCCCACAGG
>CAZGJZ010000038.1:0-3923 GCA_964525935.1 uncultured Opitutaceae bacterium
CCGGGTCGAAGCTGGCCTGGATACCGTCCAGCGGCCGAGCGCTGGTCACCACGGAATCATCGGCGTCGCTCTGCTGCTGCTCGACGTACGTCATGGACTACCTCGCCTCCGCGCTGATGGGTGGCACCGACCGGCGCGTCTCGGGCGGCTCATCCGAGAGGGCGCGCTCGAGCTCCGCAGTGAGGAAGGCGCGCATCGCGAGGGCGCGGTCGGTCGCCGTCTTGATGTCTTCGAGGCCAACGAGCTCGGAGCCGCAGACGGAGATCGAGGCGCGGCCGTTCGCGTCCTCGAGGAACACGAGACGGTTGACCAGGCGCGCCACCTGCTCGGCCTCGAGCGGGAGCGTCGAGCTGATGACGTGCGCCATGGCGACACGGATGACGTCTCGGTCCCGCTTGGCGTCAGCCCGCGGCATGCTGGTGGTGACCGCGACGCCGGCGCCAGCGATCGCCACCTGGCCGCGATCGGGGTCCCGGCGGGCGTGGAGCTGGACGAGGCGGTCGGCGAGGGCGGAGAGGGCGGCGGCGGGGGGCATGGGTTAGCGGGCCTCCTGGTGGATGGACTGGGCGGCGCGACGAGGAAGGCGTCCCGGGAACACGATTTCCTCGTCCGATCTGCCGCTGTTCATTCGGTACAGAACCGTCGGGAGACGCAGTCCGGACCTGCGGGCGGCCTCAGTCGCAGTAACCCGCTCACCATCAAGCATCACGAACCGGTTGCTGCGCTTGTTGGCGTGCTGCTCCAGACACGTCGCCCAGCGGCAGTTGGGCTTGGCGTCGCGTTCGATGCACTCCTGGCACCTGCCGCAGGCGTATCCTGCGTCGTTGTCAATCCGGTCGATCGAGTGTTTCGCGGATGGCCGGGAGCCCATGTCGGCGATGAACGCGTCGTAGCTCGCATTCCAGCCAGAGCAGACATAGATCCCGCGACCGCCGTAGTCCTGGTACTGCGGAGTGCGTGGGTTACTGCATCGCTGCTTCATGCTGCACCAGATGTGGTACTCGGCGACGTCGCGGGGAGCGCGCGGTTCGCGCTCCTTCCACGCCTTGTGCGGGGCAGCGAGTGCTTCGCGCCGAAGGCAACCGCAGGACTTCGTGTTCCCGCAGCGCACGTTTTTCTTCAGAATCTCCATCTCCGTTCCGCATGCGCACCGATACAGCCACACCGCGCGGCGGCTCGCCGTTGTCCTCACGTACCGAATCGGAGTGAGACGGCATTCGCGCGAATCGGGCGCCGGCATGGCTCAGGCCACCTCGGCCGGGGCCTGGCCGCCGCGAACCTGTTTGACGATGCTGTCGAGGTCCAGATCGCCGTCGAGGTACGCGGCGACGATGTGGACGTCGACGCCGAACGCTCGCGCAAGGCCGTCGCGCACTCTCCACGAGGTGCCCTTCACATCGCCGTAATCGAGCTTGGAGACCTCCTCCCGCCTCAGGGCCCCGCCCGTGGCCCGCTCGATCTGCCCCTGGGTGAACCCCAGCCGTTCACGCAGCAGGCCCGCTCGGCTCAGCGGTCGCTTCCTCTCCGGTCTCTTCGGCGCTTTCCTTCGCATGCCGGGAACATGACGTGCCATGTGTCACGTGTCAAGTGCCCCGTGACATGCGGGTCGTTGTGACCGGCCCTGGACCGCGTACGGTGGCTCGCGTGGAAGTGAAGGACCTCGTCAAATCTTTGCGCACGCGCATCGGTATCAGCCAGGAGAGCTTGGCCAAGGCGAGCGGCGGGGTACTGAGCCGCGAGGTCGTGACCAAGATCGAGCTCGGCAAGAACAAGGCGTCGACCTATCGGATCCGCGAGGGCCTCGCGACCGCGTTTGGTGTGTCGCAGCACCAGATGGCCGCCTACCTCGACGGGCAGATGCCGATCGACGAGCTTCTCGCGCATCGCGAGTCACGTTCGGCAAACATGACGAACGCCGGCCACGGCGCAGCGCCATCGTCTCGCCTGTGTGACCGGGGCGACGAGTGGGAGACCGCGGTAAAGGACGCGGCGGAGTTCGCTCCGTACATTCCGGAGGAGTTCTTCACCCGAGCCGGGCGTTTCCTGGACGACCCATCGGTCCCGCGGCCGATCGACGGCCAGTTCGTCGCGGACCTCGCCCTCGGCTTGTACAAGCTCTCGCTGCGCATGCAGCGACAGGAGCAGGTAGGCTCGGACACCACGAAGGCGGAAACATCTAAGAAACGGGCTAGGTAATACGTCGGATAGGCTATGCTTCAAGCCTGACGGTCCACGTCTATGGCGGAGGGGAGTAGCCATGTCCGATCAGCAGCCCGAGTCGTCTCCGCTGACCCCATGCGCAAGCTCGCAGCTCCGCCTCGTCGGCGGCGCCAGCTTCCTTGATGCACTCGTCCGCGCCGAGCGCTCGCGCAATGGCTTCCCGAATCCGATCGCGCTCGCGGTCGACGTCGGCGTCGGCGTCTTCAGCGTGGAGCTCCCAGGCGGCTGCACGGAACTCATCGACGAGGAGACGATCCTCGTCGCGCCCGCTGCCACGCGACGCGAATTCGGCGAGCGCATCTTCCGCGGCCTGGCAGGCATCCTCCTGGAGCGCTCGCAGGGGCGGCACACCGTGGAGGAGGTCAGGACCATGGCCGCGCGGCTGGCCGCCCCGCCGCTTCGCATGCGCCTGGTCGGCCTCGACGAGACCATCCGCTGCCAGCGCTGGGCGACCACCGAGTTCCTACGCGACTGGTGGGCGCTGAACTTTCCGACACTCGGATAAGTAGCACGTTCCAGTTGACACGGGCCAGATGGCACCTCATTCTTGAGGTGCTGATGGTCGCCTCGCGCGACCCGAGGAGGCCCGATGCTGTCCGTCTCCGCCCCGCTTGCTTCCACGCCGTGCTCCGCGCCGGCGACCACCGCCACCTTCCGTGATCGCGTCATCGCGCTGATGGAGCGCCAAGGCGGGACGGTCGTCTCGTCGAAGAGCGAGCCAGCGGTGGGCGGGCTCTGCTGGTTTGCCGAGGAGCTCCCGTCCGGCCGCGTGCGCTTCGAGGTTGTCGAGCCCCCGCCGTTCGGCGGCGAGCGCGATGCCGTGGAGAGCGCCGCGGCCTGGATGCAGCGCTGGGGCTACCGCGTGCTGGCCTGCCCGGACAAGCTCCACCGCCTGACCATCTGCCGCGGGCGGGTGACGCAGTGATCCGCCCGGCGATTCTGGCCATGGTGGCTGTGTGCCGCTCGGTCCTCGGCGAGGGCTCGATTGCCGAGCAGGATGCGCTCGCAGCGGCGGAGGCGTGGGCCGGTGGCGAGGAGCCGACCGAGGAGGAGTACGACGCTCTCCGGAAGCGCCTCGGGCAGGACGATCGCGGCGATGCGGTTTACTGGGCGCTGACCGCGGCGTGCGAGGCGGAGCCTCGGGAGCGGGCGTGGCTCGCGATGCAGTCGCTGGCGACGCTCGCCTCGTTGCCTGGCTGGGACGAGCGGAGCGTCGCCGCGCTGCTCGCGTCGCGGATGGCCGAGGCTCCTGCCGTATCGGAGGCCGCATGACCGCCCTCGGCGACGCCGCCTCTGCCGTCCTGGCCCTCCAGGCCGGCCTGCGCCGCGGCTACCCAGCGCACAGCCTCCCTGGCGCCGACGACGCACTCGCCGCGCTGAACCGGCTCGCCGAGAGCGGCATCGTCCGCCCGCTCCTCCTCGATCTCGCGCTCTCCCTCCGCCACGGATGCGAGGTGACGCCGTGCGAGGTTGCCGATGCGCTGGAGGACATCGGCGACGCGGCGCTTGATGAGGTGATTGCGGCGGTGGAGATTGCCGCCTTCGTATCCCGCGCGAGCCGCCCCGCATCCCCTCCCCCGCCCTCTGGCCGCGGCGACGAGATGGCTTTGGAGATGGGCGCCACGCGCGATGCCCGCGACACGGAGCCGCCGCCGCCCTGGTCGAGTGAGTGGTGGGGCGACTTCCCGACGGTGAGGTGCTGA
>CAZGJZ010000039.1:0-3492 GCA_964525935.1 uncultured Opitutaceae bacterium
GTTCCGCCGCCTTCCTCGCAGCGGTGAGGGCGTCCAGGTCGGCGATGACGGCAGCACGCTCGGCTACGTGCGGCCTCTCGTCGTCATCGTAACCTTCGTAGGTCTGGAGCAGCCTGGCGACCCGCTCGTGTCCACTCTTCTCCATCATCCCATCTCCCCGCCGCACTCGGCGGCCATGCGTTCGAATTTCTTCGCCCAATAGGTCGCCAGCCGCGCCATGCGGAAACATCGACCAGGGACGAAATATCCAGTCAACGCATCCGCCGCTTTGGTGTTGGCCAAATTGTGCATCGCCCTCGCCTGCGCCAACCTCAGCGCTCGACGGGTGGCGAGGATGACATTGGCCGCATCGTGAAGCATGCGCGCGTTGCTTCCGCCCAGGTATGCCGAGGGAATCTCTTTTCCGTAGAGAGCGAGGCACAGTCGGGCCGTGCCGTCCTGCGGGCGCTTGGCGTCGGTCACAGCGCACCTTCCTCTTTCAACGCACACGCCGCCGCGCGTTCGATCAGTTCGACGACTTCGAGGTGGGTGCGGTCTGGACGCGTAATCCACTCGCGTACCGTTGGGCCTCCGCACACACGGTAGACATAAGACCAGGCCGCCACAGAGGACCAGTGGACAACCTTGGCCGCTTCGAACCGGTCGATGATATCGACGCACTTTTCGCGAATCGCGAGGAGCTCTTCACTCGGCTTCACGTCGCACCGTACACTTTCTCACGCAGCTGCGACGCCTCTAGCGCGTTGGTGAGGCGCTCGTGGCCAATCTCGATAATCCCGAACGGTTCGAACGGATACGTCGGCGCGACCTTTCCGTCCCGCAAACGTTGCCAGGCACCTCTGTCTAGCGCCCACTCATCAAACCAAAACCACCAGCGGCGCGCGCGAATGACCGTGACGTCGTTCGTGGTGTGAATGCCGATGACTTTCACTTGGCCTCCAGGGCAGCGCGGAACATGGCTACTAGGCGCAGTCTCGATTCCTCGGCCGCGTTGCGATGCTCCACTCTATTGGAGACGTTTCCATCGCGCCTCCAATATCCGGACCAGTGACGGTAATCGCCAAAGGCTGACAATTCGCGCTCAAACTCCTCCACACTCGGTCGCTCAGCCATGGTCACTTGGTCTCCATGTCTGCCGGCTCCAACGAATCGTCTTTGTCAACAAAGCAGCCGCCTTGACTGAAGCAGAGACGACGGCCCCACGGGTCGCCGGCCTGCACGTGGATTCCGCGTGGACTGAAGTCTGCGCCATCTTTGCGAACCGAGTAGACCTTGAAATACTCGCGGCCTTTGATGCGGTCGCCGACCTTGAACTCTCGCTCAGCCATGGTCGGGGCCTTTCCTGTTGCCCTCACGAGCCCTTTTTGCGGCTTCTCCTGCTGCTGTGTAATCGCAATGGCAAGCGCTACTCGGAGTTGGCAGAACGACGAGACATATTGGACATTTCCAGCGACCGTTACTCGTCGTGAGCAGTCCTCGATACTTCTCGTCATGCTCTTCGCGGGCTTTGAAGTAATCGAATGCATCATTCATGGTCGGTGCCTTTCAGTTCAGCTCGGCCGCCAGCTGACAGAATCTCTCTTGCCCACCATTCAACATCTTTCAGGACGCTAGGTGGAGCGGATGCAAGTGGCCCGCGATACGGAACACGCACTCCGCCAGCGGGGGCCAGCGTCTCGCGTCGCATCTCGACTGCGCGCAGCATGTCCTCGGCAATTTCTAGCGCTCGATTGCTCATTGTGGACCTTTCAGTTCGGCGAAGTGGGTGGGGTTGTATTCGTCTATACCGGTCACCCAGAGACCCACTCTGTGCCAGTAGCCGATTCGGATAGGCTCGTGATTTACCGCTGCAAACAGGAGCACGGTTGGACTCCTGATACCGTCGCCGTACGGATACTCCGCTATCGGCCGCCAGCGAATGGGCGCATCGAGGTCGGCGGCGATGGCGTTCATCTGTGCATCAGCCTTGGCGGCAAATTCAGGATCGAAACTGCCGCGCACGATGTCGGCCAGCATTTCCGCGACCCGCTCCCGCCCGTTCACTTTTCCACTCCCTTCTCCGCCTGCTCGGGCGCGTCCGTCGGCGGGTCCTTTGCCGCAATCTCCAGGGTGGCCACGAGCTTACCTGCCCGATTCGCTAGCCATCTGCGCCCGATGGTGTCTCCTGGGTGATTGGCAGCGACATCCAACTCGCGAGCGATAACCAGCGCATCCGCGATCAACCTGCGCGCGTGGCGCAATTCGGCTCTGGTCATGGCAGCGTCAACCTCGTGCGCCTTCTCCATGGTCCTAGCCAGCGACGCGGCAACATCAACTTTGTCTTCGCGCATGACCGTGCCAGCATCGGTCGCACCTTGCTCTTCGGCGGAAAAGAGCGCTCGCTTTGACTCCGGCCAGTTAGCGACCTCGCTTGCGCATTCACGAGCGTGGTCCCAGAAGGCTTTGCCATCCGGCGTCGACTCGTTGCGGTTGATCTTCACTTTGCCGCTCCCTTCTCCGCCTGCTCGGGCGCTTCGGATGGGGTGGTGAGAGCAACACGAATCATGTGCGCCCGTTGCGCAACTTCCCAGCTGCCGGGCGCGCTGTAGTTTTCTGTTAGCTCCTCGAGCATACCGTCCGCCTTCTCAACTCGCGTGCGGAGGTCATCACGGTCACACCTCACAATGCGGAGATGTTGCTCGACTGCATCAAGTGCGTCCTTGCGAACGAATGTGCGCGACTCGCGGGCCTCCGCTAGTTCCACCATCAGCCGATCTCGCTCACGGTGCACCTTTGCCCATTCGGCAGCAGTGCCGGTGATGCCATCGATGGTGATTGACGCATCAGCGGAGAGTCCCCTGTCGAACAGCAGCTCCCCAGCGCCCGCCGTCGGGTTTTCGGCGGGGTGGGCGACGAGGATGTCGCGCAACTCCTTCACCGTGAAGATTTCGTGAGGCTCTCGTCCGCTCACCACGCTAAGCATCGCCTCCCTCAGCCCCTCGCTCGACCGGGCGGCGAGTTGGGTGCGGAGTTTCTCCTCTTGCTTCTGATAGTGATTGGCCCAGCGCTCCTCACTGTCCCGGGCCGCACGAGCATCGTCCCGCTCCCTCTCTACCTCCGCCAGCCGCTCGGTCAGTTCACGTGTGTGCTCTTCCGAGAAACGAAGGCGCCGCTCCGCAAGGTCTGCGCGCGTAACCTCTGCATGGTGCGCCAATGAAAGTTGGCTCCTGTCTCGCTCAAGGTCCGCCAATCGCTCGGCCAGGGAGGCGGATTCGGCGCGGGCGGTGGTGAGGTCGCGTTCGCGCCTGTCGAGTGCATTGGCGGACTCCAGGTGAGCGGCTCCACTTTTTGCTAGTGCAGACTCCAGCCCGGATGCTTTCGCCTCCGCCTGCCTCAGCTTCTCGCGCAGGTAGGCAACCGTTTCGTCCGCCTGACCCAAGAGCAACTCAGCGCTGGCCAGCTTCTCGCGCAGGTCGGCGGATTCCTGTTGGGCATCGTCACGCTCCAGTCGAA
>CAZGJZ010000040.1:0-3456 GCA_964525935.1 uncultured Opitutaceae bacterium
GGCGCAGCTTCCGCCCCTGGTCGTCTCCGGGGAACCCAATCCGCTTCTGCGCCTCGGCCAGGCTCACGAGTTCGTTGTCGCTCATGCCGCCTCCGACTCGGCGCCAAGGACAGCCTGCCAAGCGTCAATCGCCTCCTGCTCCAGTCGCTCTGCCTGGTCGTTGGCCGCTTCAATCTGGTTCGCCAACTTCGCCGACTTCTTGGTGTCCTGCTCCCGCGTCAGCCGATCGCTCAGGTTTTCGAAGTACTGGCGCTCGGGCAGCCCCATCCCGTTGCCGCGCAACATGGTCTTTCCTGCCGGTGTCAGGTGCCAGAGTGAGGAGATGCCGCGTTCGTAGCCTTGGGGCGAATAGCGAGAGGCCAGTGCTGCGTAGAGCCGGTGGTCCTGACGTCGTAGAACAGCCAATTGCCGGTCCAGCTTGCCGGTCCTGGCCACGCTGTCGTTGCCGCCCGTGTCCGGTACACCGCTGCCCTGGACGCTGCTGCCACTCGGACGGGCTGTCAGCGGGCCATGCGCGTTGCTCTTGGGTCCGTCGACCCAGCCGCGGCCGTTGCACTTGGGGCAGGTGAGGTCGCCGGGTAGCTCAAACTCCGCGCCGACCAGCTTGGCGACTTGCCTGCGCATCTTGAAGTCAGCGCTGGACGTGACGAAGCCGGAGCCGGGCAGTTCTGCGGTGATGGCGTTGCCGTCGTCGTCGAACACCGCGCGAGTCCCGCCGCAGTCCAGGCACGGCCTCGCGTGCGTGAAGTAGAACTCGGCTCGCTCCAGTTGCGCCGCCATGTTCGAAGGCGACTCCAACCGGTCGACGCCGTGTTCGAAGTAGAAGCGGAGGTCGGACTCTTGTTCGCGGGTCAGGCGAGCAAGGCGCTTCGGTGTCTTCCGTTCGGACGAATTTGCAGAATCAGACTCACCCATGTTACTTCTCCAATCCGGTCTAACCGCGGACTGGGGAATCTCGGTCGACGAAAGCGCTCACCTGGCCGGGTGGGCGTTTTCGTTTTGTGGGGTCAGCCGTCCTCCCAATCGGGCATGTCCGACACACCTCGCGACGGCCCGTTGATGATGTTGTCGGCCCGGTCATACGGGTTCGGCTTTGCGTCGAAGCACGCCGACTCCTTGTTCCAGTTCAGGCCAATCGCGAACCCGGTAGCGCCGTCCTTTACCTTGTCGATGTACAGCGCGCGCCCGCCTGGTTCGACGACGGGGCGGCCGTCGTTGCCGATGATCCCCTCTTCCGGGCAGTAGCCAAGCACGATGACTTCCGCGGCGTTCGACACGTCACGGCTCTCGCGAATCGAGTGCTTGTCCGGGTGCTTCTTCGTCTTGTCGATGGTGATCTGGCTCGCGATGATGCTGGCTCGACCAGCCGCTTTGACTGGGGCGCGCAGCATCTTCGCCACCTCAGACACTTCGTTGCGCCGGTCCTGGTGTCGCCCTGAACTGCGGAACTCCTGCAGGTAGTCGTACATCACAAGGTCGATGTCGTGCGCCTGCATGAGCCCGGTGACAGCCTTGGCGATCTGCTCGGCCTTCATGTCGCGTGCGTCGAGAAAGGCGACTCGCTTCTCCGCGCGGCCCAGCACATGAACCACCGCGGTCACCTCTTCAGCAGTAAGTTTGCGGTCACGCAGGCGCTTGGCGTTCACCTGAGCACGCCTTGCCAGGAGCCGGCGCCCGTAGAGCTCCGGCGGGTCCTCTGCCGACACGATGAGCACATTGCGGCCCAGGCGGAGGTTCTCGTCAGCGATCATGGTGAGCATCATCGACTTGCCCCAGTTCGTATCGGCGCCAAGCACCCAACCGAAGCCGGGCTGGATGCCGCCGGTTGCGTCGTCCAGGTCCCACATACCGGTGGTGCAGACGCGTTCGGGTGCCTTCGAAAATGCCCGTTCCTTGGCCTGTGAAAGCATCTCCTGGACGGTGTAGGTGTTCTTCGTTGGCTGAACCTCGCTCACCGGTGGAGGCAGCTCCATCTCTTGGACGAAACCAATCCGCTCAAACTCTGCCAAATCTTCGCTCTTCACGTGCCAACCTCCACCATCTCCGCCCAGTCCTTCGCTTCGCGCGGCCCCCAGCGCTTCACGGAACGCGCCCCAGCTTCTAGGCAGTCTCGAGCCACAATTGCCGCGTGCTTGTTGCCGGCCTTGTCCGCGTCGAGTCCCACCAGGACGTCGCGGCCCTTGGTTCGTTTCGCCCAGTCCTTGCGCCAGTTGTCTACGCCAGGGATGCCGAGGCACAGCACCGGGAGTTGGGCGCGGGCGCACAGCTGACGAACGGCCAGCACATCAAGGGCACCTTCGACGAAGGCAATCGGCGCACCTTCGTGTTCGAATTCGGATCCGAACGGGAACGTCGGCGCCCGTCCGCTCGGAAACGTGTACTTGGGGCCTTTGCCGTCACCGATCTGGCGACGTTGAAGGTTCTGGATCTGCGCGGCAGAGTTTCGCCACGGGAGAACCAGGCGGTTGCTTGGGCAGTGGAACCACCGGCGCTCAACCTTGTCGTCCTGGTCTTTCTTCAGGAGTCCAGCCTTCACCAGCGTCTCCAGTTCGAACGTCTTGAGCAGTGCTTCAATGACCTCGGCCTGCCTCGGGATCGGCGGCAGAGCTCCACACCCAGCACGCCCCGCCTGGATGGTCAGGCGCCTCGCATCGGTGTACCGGAGCACTTCGTCGTCGCTGTCGAGCGGGCAGAGAGCCAGGAGCTTGGTCGCCACGTTGTGAAAACTGGCATCGTCGAGTGGGGCCGGCTTGGTGGTTTCTTGCCACCTGGCTGCCTCGCTCACGAGCTTTCGGTCGTCGCTGGTCAGAAGGTAGCCAGGCTCACGGTCAGAGCGCGTGGCGGCCGAGCGGACTTTGTGTCGCAACTCACGATCCGACCACGGCGGCGAGCAGGTCGGGTTGTGGATCTCGGCCAGGAGCCGAAGCGCGGTTTCCTCGTCCAGCTGGAAACCAATCACCAGGGCTTGGGCTGCCGAGAACGTCTGGGCGCTACCGTGTGAGCCTTGGATGGCTCCGGGGATGTTCCGCAGGTACGCGGCGGCTCGCTCAATCGTCGAGAGCGTCATGAGGCCCCCGGGACGTAGAGGCGCGGATGTGCGTTACTGGGCTCCGTCGAGGCGGGAGTTGGCTTCTTGGGGCGCCGCGCAGGATCTGACCAGCGGCCAGCAACAGCTTTGGCTAGGCACTTTTGCCAAGCAACCGGCGGACGGATGTCAGAGGGGTCAGCCAGGTTGCTGGTAACAAACTCAACCGTCACCTGGTCTTGTGCCCATCTGGGGCAACCAGCATTCATCTCCAGGTTGGCAGCCTGGGCTTCGGTCAGCTTCAGGTCAGGTGGGCAGGGGACCCTCGCTGCTGGCTCCGATCCGACCTGCTCCTCCTTCTTTAGATTTTCAGAAGCAGAAGCAGAAGCAGAAGCAGAGTGACGGTTGGTGACGGTAGCTTCGTCACTGTG
>CAZGJZ010000041.1:0-3453 GCA_964525935.1 uncultured Opitutaceae bacterium
TGAAGCGGGGTAGCCCGTCCTCTTGTGCAATAGGCTCTCCCCTTAATGGGGTGGCCCGGTAGTCCTTCGGCTCAAGGTCCAAATCTGGCATCAGCCACAAATAACCCCTCTCAAACTCCCGGACAAGACACCATGGCTCAGTGGACACCACAGCAGCTGCAGCAAATGGCTGCGCTGTTGCAGGGTACGCACAACAATCTAGCTGTCGATGCGGCCCTGACTGGCGCCCCTGCGCAGCGTTGGGCCGTTGACGCTCAAGGCCAACGGGTTGACCCGTATGCTGCCAATCCGGCCGTTGCCGCCATCGACCAGGCGGCGCCAGTCGGGCAGCCGCCATCGCCCGCTATGAGCTATGCCCCGCAGCCGGGACATGCCCCCGCGCCGCAGCCGGCTCAACAGCCATCGAGCGTCACGGGACGCATGGAGCGCAACCCGCTGTTTGGCACGCCTGCCGGCTCGCTGATGAGCATGTTCGGCGGGAAGTCGCAGATGCCGCAAGGCGGCCTCATGGCGCTCATGGGCGAAATATTCCGCAGCAGGCCCAGCGCTCCCCGTACCGGCTCCGTGGCGGAAATGGAGCGGAAGCACAGCGGCGGCAGCAGTTACAGCGGCGGCCCAGCGGTTGGCGGTGAATACGCCAGCGGCGGTCGGTCATAAAGGAAACAGCAGATGCCTCGTTCTGGTCCCCCGACCTACACCTACACGCTTCCGCCGATCTATCTCGCCATCCCTGGCACGACGATTACGGCTGCGCAGCATAACGACCCGCTGCAGGACATCGCCAGCACCTTCAACAGCATCCAGCCGGTGGTGTGGGGCGGTACCGGCGCGGGCACGGAGGCAGGTGCTCGAGCCTCACTCGGGCTTGCGATCGGCAGCGACGTGCAGGCCTACAATGCAAATCTTGCCGCCCTTACCACCGCGTTTGCCCGCGCGACAGCATCGGGAAGCGCCTCTCTGGCGCTGAACGAGGATACCGACAACGGCACCAACAAGGTGTCCCTGACGGCGGCGGCGGCTCTGGGTGCGGATCGGACAGTCACGTTCCCGGACTTCGACGGCTCAGTTTATCCCACGCCCGGGGTACCGATCTTCGGTTGCGGCCAGTTGCAGTACGTCTCGACCACGAGCGTGAAGCTGGCGCCGTTCAACGGCAATCTTGTGTCGTTTCCCAGCGGCCAGATCGCGACGATTGCCAGCGCCGGCATCAGCAGCACCATCACGAGCGCATATCTCAACGGGGTCGCTGCGCAGTCCCTGGCGGCTACAACTCTCTACTATGCCTATCTGTGGAACCAAGGCACCCAGACATCGCCTAACTGGGTCATCGACTGGTCGACTACCTCCCATGCGACGGACAGCACCACCGGCATCGAGATCAAGAGCGGTGACGCAACCCGCGTTCTTGTCGGCATGATCCGCACCAACGCCGGCCCCGTGATCGCGGATACCACCACGGCGCGGCTTGTGGCAAGCTGGCACAATCGCCGGCAGCGCTACGTGACGAACGTGTTCACCGCCGACCGGTCTACGTCTTCCACGAGCTACACCGAATTGAACACCGAGATCCGTTGCACGTTTGTGACGTGGGGCGAGAGCGTCGATATCGCCTATTCTGGGAACGCTGCGGCGTCGGCAGGAACTATCACTGTGTTCGGCGGCCCGTCAGTCGACGGGGCTTCGACGGGATTCCCCGCATCGAGAGGGAATGCATCCACGACGGGCCAAATCATAACGGCAGCGGGCACCATGGCGGCGGCTGAAGGGTATCACTACCTTACCTATATGGCAGCCGTGGCCAGCGGAACCGGCGTTTGGGACAGCACCTCGCAACAGAGCCGACTTTCAGCATCGCTTGTAATCTAAGCGGACGCGGTCGCCTCAAGCGCCTTCTTCACCCGCACCCCGAGCCTGACGAGATCCAGCATCTTGTCCTTCTCATCGCACCAGAGCCGCACTTCTGGCTCGTCTCCCATGACGACGATAACAGCGTTTGTTGGCTGACGATCAGGCGACAACTTCAGCATTGCTTGCTCCCGACATGAAACCGGCAGGCTAGTCCTGTTCAGAGCTGGCGGCAAGCACCCCTTCAACACCCCCCCCGGAGATATCCATGAACCCGAACGTGCCAGCAGGCGCGGCGAAGCTGCTCGACTACATTGGGCGCCTAGAAACCGGCCGCGACGATGCCTCGGCCTACGAAGTCATCGTGTTCTTCAAGCAGGACAAGCTCCCCAAGAAGCTCACCGAATACACGATCAGCGAGCTTCTTGAGGCGCAGAAGGCTTGGGCGAAGAACTGGAAGGGCTCTGCGGCCGGCAAGTACCAGATCATCCGCAAGACCCTTATCGGCCTAGTGGCCCAGCTCGGCATTCCCGGCTCGACCAAGTTCTCCCCGGACGTCCAGGACAGGCTCGGGTTCCAGCTTCTCATCAATCGTGGCTGGCAGGCGTTTGTCAGCCGCCAGGTAACGGTTGGCGCCTACGCCCTGCAACTGGCAAAGGAGTGGGCGTCCATCCCCATTCTGGGAACAACTCAGGGCGCGCACCGGCAAGTCACACGCGGGCAGTCCTACTACTCTGGCGACGGGGTGAACAAGGCGCACGCCAGCCCGGCAGAGTTCGAGGCGCTGCTGGTATCGGTCCGGCCCGGCATGGAGCCTGCTC
Source organism: uncultured Opitutaceae bacterium (assembly GCA_964525935.1). Lineage (GTDB taxonomy): Bacteria > Verrucomicrobiota > Verrucomicrobiia > Opitutales > Opitutaceae > UBA2377. The sequence continues at coordinate 2,667 of CAZGJZ010000041.1, forward strand.
AGCCTACCCCCGCGCCAACTCCCCCGCCAGTCATCGTCACCACACCTGTAGGCCCTCCCGTTGAGCAGGCACAGGCACCGAGAGGCAACGGCCGCTTCTGGGGCGCGCTGCTGGCCATCCTGCTTGCCCTTGGGGCGGGTTTCCTCAAGCTCTTTGGAGTGAACTAATGGCGACCGTCAACCAGCCAACCCCGAACCCGACGAACAAGCTCACGGCCGCCATTATCGCCGCGGCAGTCGTCGCCATCGGTCAGGCACTTCTGGACATCATCTATCCCGGCATCTTCAGCGCATCGTTCTGGGGCGCCATGTACCCCGTGGCTGCTTGGGCTGCCGGCTATGTCGTGAAGGACGAGGCAACCACGCTGGTAGTCCAGAACGTGGTCGAGACCGCCGTTGAGGTGGAGCAGCCCAAATGAACGAGCTGTTCGGCTGCTTCGTCAACCCCGGCGCCTGCATTGATGGCGCCGTAGCCTCGTGGCTCGCCTGGTATCCGTTTGGCATCGAAGGCGTGAAAGCCACGGTCTGGATGATCGTCGGCGCAATCCTCGGCAAGGTCGGCGTGGGTGTTGTCATCGCCCTGGTTCTGGCCCTGAAGGTTTCGGGCAAAACACCGGACGTTCACGAGCACTTAGCGGGCGGGCAGGACGCAGCCCCACCGGTCGTCGTGAAGAAGAAGCGCAAGACCATTTTTTGACTGATATGGTCGCCCTCTCAATCCTGGGAGGGACCAAATGAACGAACACATCATCAACAAGGAACTGCACATGACCAGCGAAGAAGCAGTA
>CAZGJZ010000042.1:0-3316 GCA_964525935.1 uncultured Opitutaceae bacterium
CAAAAAGGACACCCCCCCTCTTTTTCGAAATGCATTAATTCGGAAATTTTTCACAAGTCGTCGTCATCATCATTTCCGCCACCACTTCCCTCAAACAACATTCGTCTGTAATAGTCAGCCGTCGCTTCATCGACACCATCGTCGTCTCGGACGTTGTGACCACCGTCTTGGAAATCGGCTTGTCGAGTGCGGAAATCGTCACACTCGTCCATCGTCTCGGGGTCAAGTGCCGTTCTCATCTTGTGAGAGTCCAGCTTTCGCGATTCCGAATCCCATCGGTGAATTTCCGAGGCGCTCGGATCGGGGCGAAGTCCCAACTCCATCCGCGCGCGACGCTCCACATCCAACTTCTTCTCGGCCGCCTCATTCGCTCGGATCGACGCAAGGTTCTTGTCGTTCTCCACGTCGTCTCCCTCCATCTCGATCTCACCCGTCGTATCCATCCGTCTACGCCGTTTCGTTTCGTTTTCCGTTTCCACTTCCATCGTTTGGAACGCAATCGGATTCGATCGTCGTTGGTAATCCACAATCGTCCCGGTTTTCATGTCGAGAACGGGATCGACGATCTCCTCCGTATCGGAATCCTCGTCGACGTCCCCATATTTCGATGCTGCCTCGACGCGTTCCACGGCGGAATCCAATACCTTCTCGACGTTGGAAGGGACGATGCGACGTTGGAAGACGTTCGCTCTCGCCCTCTTCATTTTCTTTTGAAAGCGGGTCGCATTCTCGCGCGCGAGAGCGTCCAGCCCGACGACGGAACGACTCACGCGGCCCGCAGCGGCGTAAATCCATTCGAGTTCCTTTTCAAAATTCGGAATCGTGTATCGACTCAGGACCGTCGTCGTCATGGTATCGTTTCCGTCATCGTCGTCGTCGTCGTCGTCCTCCTCCTCCACATCCCCTCCGAAACACTCGTAACGGTAAAACTGTTTCCATTGTGTGCGAGAGATTCCCAACCACCTCACGGTGTTATACATCGGACCGTCGAATCGCATGAAGGCGTCGACGCATTCCGAAAACGCCTCGGCCGATCGCATCGCCTCGGGGGGGAGACATCGTTGGTTCCATATTCTCAAATCGGGAAGGGTTCGACACACGATCGAGCCGTCGTACCCGATGAGATCGGGATTCACACACGCCTTCATCTCCACGTCCGTGAGAAGTCGCATCGTGTTGACGGTCGGTGGGGAGGAAAACGCACGAGACGCGAGACGCGGTTCGCGAAGTCGTCGTCGCCCCGTCGACTCCGTCACCATCACATCGGCGTCCTCCTCGACGTAGACGGGTCGCAACTCTTCCCACGGAACCCCCGCCTTGGCGAACCGTCGTAGAAAGGGAACGTACATCGTCGCAATCACAATCGTCCGAAGATCGAAGGGGGGAGTCCATCTCAAGACGGGGGAACCGAATTGGGGATTGGAAGGTTCGACTCGGAACCCTCTCGAGACGGTCGTGGGAAGGAGGTAGTGTTCCCGTCGAGACGAATCCGTCAAGAGCTGCGTCAAGTTCACCGAGAATTCATTCAGCCTCCCCCCCTCCACGTCGCGATTCATCGACGTTCCCACGACGACGGTCGTCGTGAATTTCACATCGTGGGAACGTTCACACTCTTCCCGCGTCTGGGCGATTCTTCCGTGATATCGCGGTAATTTCCACCCGGTTCGCGCGGTCGACGGGAAATTTCTCGACATCAAATCCTGATCCGAACTCATCGGACCTTGCGGCGGACGATGGTATACGGAGATTCGTGAGAACGGCGACGGGGGTGGAAGATCGTGTGACACGTCTCGGAATCGTTCCTCCTCGGAATTCCATTGCAACACGCGCCCCTCGCTCGTCACGACGAGTCGGCGCATCGCGAGATATTCGAGAATCGCCAACAAGATCGGATACGAGAACTCGAGTCCGCCGCCCTCCCCTCCCTCCTTCGTCATCGTCGTCGTCATGAAGGCCGTATAGCTCTTAAGAATCCATTCACCAGGACGCAATGCGACGACGTCGAGGTTTTTATCAAGCGCATTCACCATCTCCTCCTTCTCGTCGTCGTCGTCCTCGTCATCATCGTCTCCATATTCCATTTCAATCTCGTTCGATGAAGAAGGAGGGGGAAGAGCGACGCATCGTTCTTCGCCTCGGAAAACCGCACGTTCCAAGGCGTTCGGACTCGCGATCTCGTACCACATCGCTTCGTCCAAACGTTTCCGCTCTTCAACGTTTCGTCTCGCGCGTTCCGTCACGATTTCATACGTCTCTGGAAGATTGCGACGAAGGTGCGAGCGACGACAATCGACCGCGCGCGCGCACGCACTCACGCTCGTGTGAGGCAACCATGACTCTCGACACACGATTCCGCGAATCTTCAGCACTCTTCGCGAATACGCCACGATTACCGGGTTTGAAGACGAGGAGGACGACGACGATGAGGAAGTTGCATCGATGCGTCTCATCCCTTTTTATTTATTTTGTGAGGGAAAAAGTCCATACTCACGCACTCACTCGCACTCCGTCCACCTTTTACACTTCTCGTACGTGATTTTGACCGATCCGAATCGCTCGCCCAACATTGCGGCTTCGCGAATTCGGGGGTGTGAGAAACGAAGCGGCGGGATGAGTTTTCGGAGATGGGTGGAACAATCGCCCAACTGTTGGAATCGCGTCTCCAACATCGATCCGTCCGTCAATTGTTGCGTGACCACGATGTAGCCGTCACGCGCAAAGCGATTCGGGATTTTCTCCTTGATTCGTTTCTCGTCGCCGCCACCCGTCGATTCGTCGCATTCCGTAACGCGCACGGCCTTTCGGAAAAAGTATCCGAGATACGCACGTGAATCGCCGCGACGAAGGATGTCGGTAACGATGTGTCGCGACATCGTCGCGCGATGTGCGCCGTCGTCGTCGTCGTTGCGCGTTCGATTTTTGGACGCTTTTTGCATCTCAAAATCCAACGTCGCGACGCACAACGAGACGTTTGGGAACCAACGCCAGATGGTGTCCTTCACGCCTTTGCACTCCACCGCTCTCCATCGTCGTTCGGACACGGTCGACGTCGTGGTCGAAGGCGCTTTCGAAGTCGTGGTCGAAGGCTCGGCGGTCGAAGGCTCGGCGGTCGAAGACTCGACGGTCGAGGTCGTGAGGGAAGACTCGATTGCGAGGGTACTCGGAGGGGCGATTGTCTCCGTTTCGCGCTCAGAGACAGTCTCGGCATTCGTTTGAGTCGTTTCACCTTTTGAAGTGGTTTGAGAATGCGTTCGCTTTCGACCCATTTTTTTATCGATGAATTTTGCTTTGATGACGAGAGGTCAACTTTTTTTTT
>CAZGJZ010000043.1:0-1143 GCA_964525935.1 uncultured Opitutaceae bacterium
TCCTCATCTATCACATCCCGATATCAAAAACACCACGAATAAGGGAAACGACCGATGTCGGATGTAACCTTCCGACGTCTGCAGAAGACCACGGAAGGTTATTGTTTCGAAAGAAGGTTGACACCCGAGGAGGGTAGACGACATCAAGACTTGATATAAATTTTCGAGTGAGTGCGGTGAGGGGGGCGTTGAGGAAAAGTGTGTGAGAGCGAGCGAGTGAGTGAGAAAAAAATCAAAACCAAAACTCAAAAATCACAAATTCACAACGAGCCACCCCACGCCGCCCACTCTCCCCCACTCCCCTCGACTTTTTCATCCGAGACCGAGAGAAAAAAAAAGAACGAAAAGATGAGCGCTCAAACCACCAAGCGAGCCAAGGTCGAGAAGGAGGAGGTGATCTACGTCGACGTGGAGGAGGAGGTGAAGGTGACGAATGTGAAGATGGTTCCGACCAAGGTCAAGTCCACCACGGAGTTGGGGGAGATCGTTCCGGCGGAGCTCCCCACGACCACCTTGGTGGTGGATCTTCGAACGATGAAGAAGCCCGCCGAGATGAAGGCGGCGATTCTGGCCGCCTTCAAGAAGGTTCGCTCGCACGGGTCCGTTCTCATCGCGGTGGACGATTCCAAGATGAGTACCAAACAACTCGACGAGATGATGAATTCTCTCTCGGTGCCGGATTGCAACACGGTAGTGTTCGTCCACCAACTCCCCGAAGGGTCAAAGGAGGGGCGATTCAAGTTGGAGATGGTGATGAACGGGACGTGCGTGGACCTCTTCGGGGATCACCCAGCGTTTGTGGCGAGCGCGATTGAGGACGTTCAAGAACGATTCCCCGCGACGGCCAACGAGAAAAATTGGAGAGTGACGGTATGGGGACTTCCCATCACCGACGAGTGGGACGTGGACGCGCACACCGAGATGGTCAAGGAGGGCGGCGATTTCTCAATGTATGGAGACTACACCAAGGGCCTTCACAACACGGACGACGACGTTTTGGAAATGCAAGACGCTGTTTGGGAAGACGGAGAGCTGAGTAAGGAATGCGCGGTGGTGGTGCACCGCTTCGTCCCCGAACTGGCCTCGAAGCGAAACAAGTCGTGGAAATACCGATACGTGTTTGAGGGCGCTGCCGGCGTGGAT
>CAZGJZ010000043.1:1243-3281 GCA_964525935.1 uncultured Opitutaceae bacterium
GTAAAAAGTAAAAAGTAAAGAGAGAAATCACAAATAAACGAACCAACGAGCCCCCACGCCGTTTACAACTCGCGACTCCATACCGTTTCGACCGAGATCGACAAAAAGATAAAAAGAGGAAAAGACCAAAAAGATGAGTGACGAAAACCAACCCGAAATCACCACCAACGGTGAGACTACCACCGTCGAGACCACCCCCCCGGTCGTCGCCGACCCCACCCCGGCCCCGGCGGGTGCTCCGGCGGGTGCTCCCGTGGATGCCGCGGCGGAGCTCAAGCGTCGTGCGGAGCTCAAGGAGAATGCGATGAACGCCTTCAAACGCATGCGCGCCGCCGGTAACGATCCGAGTACGGCGGCGGTCGTCCACGCGAACGCGGGGGTCTTCACGGGCGGGACGACGGGCGTGGGGATCCTGATGCGCGCCTTCAAGGAGATTTCACCCGGATCGAAATCGTCACCGTGGACTTTCACCATCATGTTGTTGGCCCCTGAGGGGTTGGCGCTGCCCTACGACGATCCCGACACGCACAAGAAGGGGGCGAAACCCGAGTTCCCCGTGAAGCCCATCGTCTACCCCGCGCCCGCCTACCAGATGGAGCATCTCGGGACGTACGGTTTCAAGATGTTTAAGCCCACGAACACCGAGATGCGCGCGGGGACGGTGGTGCGCCTCGCGGGGATGTCGTACACGTTCTATCGAAAGGTGGCCGACGGGAAAATCAATCAAAATTTCACCTGCCGATCGTGCGTCCCCGAGAAGATGTCGTTCGAGGAGGCCGTGCGATCGATTCCGCCCTCCCTTCGCGGACTGGACAAGCGCGTCTCGGCCTCGCACCATAACCAGATGTTGGCGATTCTGGGGGAGGTCCAATTCGCCTCCCTCGAGCGCCAGTACGATCCCACCCCCGCCTACGTGTTCGAGGTGGACCAGACGATGGACGTCGAGAAAATCGGTGCGCGCATCGAGGCGGGCGAGGACAACTTCACCGTCGTCATGATCGGGAAACTTCCCACCGAGGCGGAGTGTTTCAAGTACACCTTCAAACGTGGGGATCCAACTGCATCCTACGACGACATCGCCTTGAAGGGCCCGAAACCCGATTGGCCCTTGACGCATACCGTCTTCAGCGTTCGAAACGGGGAGCTTCACACGAGCGGCGCGAGTTGGATCCTGTTTCGTGAGGACGTCGCCCAGCTCGGGGTCGTGGTGCTGGAGGATTTCACTGCACTCGGCCCGAACCTTTTCAAGGGGCACCAATACGTCGCGATCGGCGTGTTGGACGAGGACAAGTCTGATATCCTCGATAATCCCGACGACGAGGTGTTCGAGTCGCAAATGCAACTGCACGTTCGTGCGGTGATGGACGTCGCGAAGACGGTTCGTAACGTGGGCGTGCGTTTCTCGTTGGAGGCCGCCCAGAAGAACTTTGCGCGTCTCAAGGCGACGCCCGAGCTCTTCGTGAACGACGCCGACGCCGAGGTGCGAAAGCACATGAACGTTCGCGAGGCCACGGCCGTGAATCTCAGCGGCATTACCGGCGACGTGCGTCCGCTCGTGGAGGCCGCGAAGACGGGGGAGGTCGAGCTCTACCTCGTGTGCAACCACACGCTCGGCCCGAAGGAGTTGGCGGAGCTCCAAGCTCCTCCCGAGGCGGGCGCCGAGAAGAACTACGATGACGTATGGAGCAAACTCGAGAAGAGCGTGACCGATAAGGGGTACACGTTTGTTCGCAAGTGGTACGCCGTCACCACCACCGGGCGTCCCATCATGAATCTCGTGAAGCCCATCGCCAACGGCGATTGATTGCGTGTTTTTTGAGCTTTTTGAGTGTTTTGAGTGTTTTGAGTGTTTTGAGTGCGGCGAGTGCGGAGAGTGCGAGAATACGAGATCGAAGGAAAGTGAATGAGGGAGTTTAATTCATGTGCGTCGTCGATAAATAAGAAGAAAAGGGGACAAAGAAAAAAAGAAAATGTACATCCCCCCGCTTCCGCCGCAACCGTTATCGGGGTCCAAACGATCGCGAGAAATGATGAACGC
>CAZGJZ010000044.1:0-3189 GCA_964525935.1 uncultured Opitutaceae bacterium
GCCGGACAGCGGAATCAAGCCGCTCCGGCATTGTCGATTCCGTCGAGCAGCTTCTTGGTCAGCGGATCGAGCGCCTCCGCGCGCAGCTCTTCCTCGATCTTCGAAATCTGCGCAGGGGAGTAGCCGCAGTCACGGAGCGCCTGCCGACGACTGATCAGCTTCTCCGCGTGCATCTTCACCGCAGCGTCAGTGGCCTGAGCCTGAGTGGGCGTTGCCGCAGAGCGCCAGTTCGTCTCGAGGAGTGCCAGGCGGGGGTCGTCCTCGCCGGTCTGGATACGCCGGCTGGTCCGCATAGTCGCTTCCAGACCGTCGGAGGCGAACTCCTGCTTCTCTTCGGCCGTCCCGATGATTCGCGACTCGTCGGCGCGAATCCCCTCCGCGGAAGGCGGGTTCTCCGTCGCCTGGCCGAGGTAGCGCATCGGCAGTCCGGTCACACCAGACACTGCCCCGGCCCAAACCCCGTAGATCGTCTTGAAGTTGTCCAAGCTCGCGGCGCTGAACTGGCCGAACTTGGCGTCCTTGTTCCCGGTGGCCCAGACCGCCCCGAAGTACGCCTCCCAAGCGGTCAGAGTCTTCTTGGTCCGCGGATCCTTGAAGTCGTCCGCCGTGAGGCCGGCTGCCCACCGCTGGGGCAGGGACATGACCTCGGTGGCGACCTGTGCGTTTGTCAGCGCGCGCGCGGCGGCGTCAGTGAGCCCGATGATGGCTTGCATCTCGGATTCGCCGTACCGGTCGTCGCTGGATGCTCGGTTCACAAGCGGCTGAACCGGGACGACACCCATCCCGTGCTCGTCAGGCTCGGAGTCGTCGATCCAGGCGCCGGCGTCATCGCGGGTCAGCCATCGGGTCGAGTCGCGCGTGTAGAGGGTCGCGCGATGCTCGTGCCGGCCGCCGGTGTCCTCGATGTAGAAGCGGGCAGCCGCGGTGACCCGACGCTCGCGGTTCGACCAATCGTGGATCAGCTCAAGGGGTGATTCGACCGTGATGAGCGGGGCGCCAACATCGAGGTCCTCCTCTGGACGGCTGCCAGCGCACAGGTACCCGCGGCCGTACGTCAGCATGTCAGTCAGCGACATCCGGATCTCAGAGTCGAGCTTGTTGACCTGCCAGTACCGCCAGAGCTCGGTGTCGTCCTCGCCCTCGACCAGGAACCCCTGCGGCCGAAGGCGGCTCACGATCGTGTCCACGTAGGTGCGCGGCCAAGCGACGATCGTGACGAACTGCCGGAGCTCCTCAGGCACAGCGATGCCGAGCTGCTGGAGACGCTGCCTTCCCTGGTAGTACGCCCTCAGCGAGTTGAACCCGGGCACAACGTGGCCCTCGACAGTCGTGTTCCGCTTGTTGCGATCCAGGCGCGACTTCAGGCGGCGGAGTAGGACCTGGTCGTCATCATTGAGCTTGGCCACCGGTCCTCCTTCCCTGATCGGTCGGTCAACGGAGGACGAACACGGTCGTGTCGACCGTGTTCCACCCAGCTGCCCGTTCGTCGCACGCGGCTTCGTGGCAAAGCACCGAGGTCACAGAGATGTCGATCTTCTGGTCCTGGGAGGGCTTGCCGAGGATGTACCGGTCGCCCGGCTTGGGGATCTTGCGGGCGTTCGCCATGTGCCGGGCCGTGATCGGACACCCGTCGTGCGAAATCGCCCTCTGGTTCAGATCGGTCTCGAACCGGACGAGCGCGTAGTGCACCGCCCGGACCCGGGTGTTACCGCCCATCTGCCAAGGGATGAACACGTCAGGGCCGTGCTTCCGGTCCCAGAGCTCGCCTTCGGACTTCCAGGACGTCGGGTCGGTCTCGTCGTTGAACCCTGGGTCGTAGTAGATCCGCCGCAGCGAGAACCGGGCGTCCAGCTCTTCCCACGCGTCGTGTACCTCGAGGCGGGGCATCCGGCCGCCGTACTTTGCCGGGTTCCAGATCATCGGGAGGCCGGTGGCCTTCCACCGCGGGGTGAACTGGAACCCGTCCTTGGTCTCCAGCCGGATCCCGGTCCAGTCGTTGTTCTCCGACCCGTCGAATCCGCCGCAGACCTCGGTGCCGTCCGACGGATTCGGCAACCACTGCCGTGTCGGGGGCGCGGATACCTTCACTGGGCCGCGGACATCGGCCTTCCTACGCGGCGGCACTGGCCTCACCCGCGTAGCAGCTGTCCCACAGGCCATCGGGCAACCAAACGCCGGCGCCGCGCACCAAGCGGTTCCCGAAGAACCGTTCCGCCTGGGCCGGGTCCTTCTTGATCAGGTTTGCGCACTCAGCCTCGATCGACGCGAGGTTCACCCACCACGAGCCCTCGTAGACCCAGGCCAGGATCAGCGCCCGGTACTCGGGGACCAGGAACGACAGCGGCTTACCGGCGTCGTCGAGCAACGACGGCTCGAGGTCTGGGTTCCGGTAGAAGACGAAGGTGTCTTCCGCGGCGCCTTCGAACACGACCTGCGCGTACGACGCCTCAGCCGGGTTCCACGCGTTCGTTGTCCCGTGGGTACGACCACCCATGCCCGCAGCGCCACGGTTCTGAGCGTCCGCGACCGAGATCATCTTGTTCGAGACCAGCCACAGGCCGACCTCGTCCTGCTCGGCGTCCGAGATCGGGTTGCCGAGCCTGGAGTTCGCTGACGAGGTCACCACGTCGACGCGGTCAAGGTCATCGTCGTCCGAGAGACCGAGGATCCGGATGAACCCTTCGCGGACCGCCAGCAACTTCTGCAGCGGACCGAGCTTCACCATGCCGCGCAACGGCCGGTAGATGTTGTCGGCCTGGTCCTCGGAGAACGCGGTGATCTGGATCAGGGGAGAGGGGTGCCGCATGCCCATCGGTTCACCCGGCAGGTACTCGTACACCCAGCCGCAGTCGCAGCCGTTGTCCGAGCACCGGTACACGTCGCCGTCCTCGGCCCAACCAGCGAAGACGCTCGGCCCACACGCCTCGAACGCGGTGAACGACGCAGACATCGGGCCCTTGCCCGTCTTCTGCGGCGCAACCGTCAAGGTCTGCCGGTAGAAGAACGCCTGGTTCAGGAGAGGCAGGTCCTCGTTCGAGATCTCCTCGATCCGCTGCCCATCGAGGTCGACCAGATTCCCGTGCTCGTCGAACGCCGCAGTCGCGATCCGATCGAGTAGGTCCCGGATGACCTCCGGGTCCACGAACACCGCGTCCTCGCGGATCCGGTACCGGTTCGCGCACACCCAGA
>CAZGJZ010000045.1:0-3113 GCA_964525935.1 uncultured Opitutaceae bacterium
TTGCTGTTCGGCTCACTGCTCGCGTGCTGTCCGCGAGCACCGGACGAACGTTCGGTGGAAGGCGCCGCAGAGTCCGGGAAAGCAGTCGACAACGGTGGGTAGCTACGGCTGAAAGCTAGGCAAGGCAACACGTTTCGGTGCGGCAAGCTTCGTGGACAACCGTTCGGAGAGGCGTACGATCGTGGATGTCGACAACTCCACTCGGGGTGTCGGCCGAGGCGTTGGACCGCCCCGGCCGACGGGTAGGACCCCGGACCGCGAAGAACGGAGTCCCACAATGTCAGTGAACGACCATCTGCCCTCGAAGGCAACTTCGGGGAGCGTCGCGACAATCCGGGCCGGTGTCTAATGCCGTTGCCTTGGGTGCGACTCGACACAGCAATGCCGGACCACCCGAAGATCCTCGAACTGATCGAGAGCCACGGCGATGCCGGCATGGCGGCCGCGTTCGTCTGGGTCTGCTCGATGGCCTACGCCGGCAAGCACAACACCTCGGGGTTCATTTCGCGCGGTGCCCTCGCTAGGTGCAACGGGAAGCCGAAGCATGCGGCGTTGCTGGTGCAAGCGCGGCTGTGGGACGAGGCCGAGCGCGGTTGGCAGATCCACGACTTCGAGGACTTCAATATGGTCGCGCTCGACGTGGAGACGTTCTCGCCGCAGTCCCGAAGTAACGGCGGCAAGTCTCGAATGGCTCGCCTGTCGCCGGAGGAACGATCTGCGCTTGGACGCAAGGGCGCGCAGGCACGGTGGGATGCGAGCAACTGATGCCAGCGGTGCATACCAGCAATACCAGCGAATGCCAGGTAACGGACGGACGTAACGGACTGACGGAGATGGCATCAAGGTTCGTAGTGATCTTGCAGACCGTAACGCGCGCAGGGGGTAGGAGAAAGTCGATGCGATTGATGGGGGGAAACCGGGCGTGAAGCGTTCGACGTGGGAGGGGCAAACCGTGGTCTACCGCTACGGCTGCCCACACTGGGCTTCGCTGCCCGAGTCCGGCATGGCGCAACTGCGGTTGGCACACGAGCTGCGCAACGAGCTGGTGGCGGCCGAGTACCGCTACCGCGAGGCGGTGGCCGAGGTGTGGGCGCAGCACCCGCAGGTAGCGGAGGCGTCGGCAAGGGTTGATGCGGCGACGGCCGAGATTGAACGGCTTGCAGCGCTGGTGAAGTCCGCGCGGGTGGTCAACCGGAGCACGGTGCCGAGTGCGGCCGCGAAGGAGGCACTCGCGGCGGCGCGCAAGGCCCGGCGCGAGGCGAAGGCCGAACAGAAGGCCGCCAAAGACGCGGCCAAGGAGGCCATGTCCGACGCGCTCAAGGCTGCCGCACAGACGCGGTACGACTCACTGACCGCGGCCCGTGCAGAGGCCGTGGAGCGCGGGCTGTTCTGGGGTACGGCGAACGCCGTCGCTCAGCGGCACGACACGGCGGCGAAGCGGATCGCCGAGGCGTGGAAGTCGGGCCAAGCGGCGCAACGGCGGTTCAAGCGGTGGGACGGCACCGGGACGTTGCACACGCAGGTCATGTGGCAGGCGGGCAAGCCCGTCCGCTCGCCGGAAGTTCTCGCGCTGCCGATCTCACCGTGGCGGAATGTGTTCCGCCTGGAAACGAACCCGGCGGCCGGGGTTGATTCTGCCGACTGTGTCAGCCTTGCCCGGCGGCGGCGTGGCGTTGCGTTCGTCCGCCTCGAGAAAGGCGGGGAGCCCGTTTCGATTCCGGTCGTGGTGCACCGGCCGCTGCCGGAGAACGGCGAAGTTACGGACGTCGAAGTGACCCGCTTTCGGATTGGCACGGCCTACCGACTCGCGGTCGCCGTGACGGTGCGGCAGCCGAATCCAGAGCCGCCCGTTGACGGTGTTCCGGTCGCCGTGACAGTCGGGTGGGGATCTGTCCCCGACGGGGCGGGAGCGATCCGCGTCGCCCGGATCTCGACCCCGATGCTCAACGTGGCGGGGCTCAAGGTGCCGCACGACCTGCGGGACGTGCTGGTGCCGGGCGACGGCTACGTGGACGCTGTGGTGCCGGCAGCGTGGCGGAAAATCATGGAGCGGGACGCGTCGATTCGGGGTCTGCGCGACGACATGTTGGACGCGCTGCGTCCGCACGTCGTCCGTGCGCTCACTGCCGACCCGAGTTGGGCCGAGACGCTGGGGGTTAAGCCGGCCGATGTGGAGCGTTGGCGGGCTGCCCGCCGTTTCGACTGGCTGGCGAAGCAGTGGCCGGCAGGGCACGTTCTGGACGAGCAGCTGCACGCCGAACTGCTCGGCGAGGTGCACGCGAGCCGGCGAGCCAAGGCCGCCGGGCTGTCGACGCTGGCACTGTGGCGGTTGCGGGACAGGCACCTGTACGACTACGAGAGCCACGAACGCGACCAGGTCATCGCCCGCCGCAAGGACGCCTGGCGCAAGGTCGTGGCGTGGGTGTGCGAGTTCGCGGCCGTCGTGCGGCTGGACGTGCCGCCGGTCGCCGAGACCAAGCGCGTCCCGGACGTGTCCCGGGAAGATCCGGAGATCGCCCGCAAGGGCAGGGCGCAGGCGCAGATCGCCGCGCCGGGAGAGCTAGCGGCCGTGTTGCGGCAGGCCGCGAAGCGCAGGGGAATCGAAGTTATCGACGCAAGAGTGGAGGGGTAGTGGACGAGTTGGTTTGCCCGCACTGCGGCGGGGTGGTTCCGGTGGACGTGCCGGAGCGGTCGATCGGCCGGGAGTTGTCGGATCTGATGGCGGACACGGGTCGGTCGGAGGTCGCGGCAGGGTCGTTGCTGGGCAGTTTCCTTCCGCCAGCGCCGGCCGAGTTCCTGCACCCACCAGTGGAGCGCATGGCGCGCGGGATGAGGCGCAACAAGGTCCGGGGCATCGAGAAGAACGTGATGGCGTCGGCGGAAAGATTCCGTGTGGTCGACGAGAAACGCCGCAGGGAGTGCCTTGCGCAGAGGTTCCCCATCGGTGACGGGCAGGAAGTCACGTGGGGCACGGCATCGGTGGCGCAGCACCGGAAGCGGATCGAGCTGCTAGAGACCAACCGGAAGGGCATTGTCCAGACACAGAGCCGGCATGTGCTCGCCGTCGAGCTGATTGAGAAGACGCGAGGTGCCAAGTGCCTCAACGACGTGCC
>CAZGJZ010000046.1:0-1149 GCA_964525935.1 uncultured Opitutaceae bacterium
ACAACGGCTTTCGTCGGTGAGTCTTTCCACGACTCGGCCACCCGAGCAGCTTCTAACATCTCGCGCTGATATGGTCGCAGGTTATCCATGTGTGAGCCCTCACAGCTTCCAAGGCGGATTGAATTTATAAGCCGACAGATGACCCGCGTTAAGCAATTCGCGGTGCGTCATGTGGTTCGGTGTCGTGCGGTCGCGAACGTTTTGCCAGCCGGCCGGGGTTATGCGGCCCCACTCTGCGCACAGCATTACATACGTAACGCGCCCGTCAGGCATCGGCTTGACCCACTCGATAGACCATGTGCGCAGCGGGCTTTCCTTTTCAAATACAAGCCGAGAGGCGTGCATGCGCAAGTGTGGCTTGTATTTCAGCTGCACCGCGGGCGCGTGGTCGTAGGGCTGCACGTTGTTCTTTCGATAGATTGCCTCGCGCCGAGCATCGCCTACGCGTTCGAGCTGCTGCTTACCCGTGAGGTGTACGCGTGTCATTTCTTTCGCTCCTGCCTCACAAGCTCAAAGACCGCGTTAGCCTGCTTCAGCGAAACCGGCGCTTCGAGCGTGATGCCGTGGGCACCGTAGCCGTCGGCGATCATCTTACGCACGCGCTCGATAAGCTCGGGCGACATTTTGCCGAGTCGTCGATTCATCTCTGCGGTTTTCATTTCGGCACCCTCGACAGGTCACGAACGACCAACGCGCGCGCGTTCAAGCGCCCTCGCTCGGCCTGCTCGCGCAGAATCGCGACGGCCCGGCTGCATGACTCGTGAGTAACGAGCGCCGGCAACGGCTTACCCTTGTAGGCAGCCTGCCGACGATTGAATCGCAGCAGCCTACCGCCAGTGCGGAACATGGAAGGCACGAGACGGTTACGCATGATTTGAGCCCCTTGCGTGTGGTGAGTGGGTTACGCCCACTCGGCGAGTTTAGTAATCATCAAATTGCGATGGTGGAAACGAGCCTTGCGCATGGCCTGCGCGAACAACACCGGCATACCGTCGGCCTTCGCATAGCGGGCTTTAAGAACCCAAAGCTTGCGAGCGGTGCGGGATTCGGCGATGCGTTCGGCTCGGCTCATGTCTTCGACCTCGTTACGTTTCGGTAGGTAGGAGTCTACACTAACGGCTTCGTCAGTCTAGTACTGCGTCACACTTT
>CAZGJZ010000046.1:1249-2958 GCA_964525935.1 uncultured Opitutaceae bacterium
CCTTTATCTACGCCGTGCGCGCAGCGGCCGTCGGCTCGTGGGCGACCCGGCGCTCGGTTCGCGCTCGGCAGCGTATCGAGGCTCGGCAGCTCTTGCGCGCTCGGGGCAGCCGCAGCCGTCACCGGGCTCGGGGGCGGCATGTCATACATAAGAGGCGCTTCGTTCGGTCGGTTATGACGGTCGAAACTGTCGATGCACTGCTGCAGGTAAGTGTTCAAGGCTGCGCGCTCGGCATCGTTGTAGTCGCCTCGCATCCAAAGCCGCACGGGCACGAACGGCACGGCCCTCTTATCGAATGAGTTACGCGTGCGCTTGAACGGTCGCAAGCAAGCTACGCAGCCGCCGGTCGAAACGTAGCGCGGCCCTACGTGCCCCTTTCCGC
This sequence comes from uncultured Opitutaceae bacterium, assembly GCA_964525935.1. Taxonomy (GTDB): domain Bacteria; phylum Verrucomicrobiota; class Verrucomicrobiia; order Opitutales; family Opitutaceae; genus UBA2377. Next base: position 1,632 of record CAZGJZ010000046.1, read on the forward strand.
AAGGCTTGCCGGTGTAGTAGTGGACACGCCCAAGCTCGAACGCACGTTGTCTTGTAACGACTTCCATCTTGCAAGCCCTCTTAAATATCCTAATCTAACTATCCCGAAAAACAGGGTATTTATATACCCCCGTTAACCCAAAATGTATGTAGGTATTCAGTATGCCATAACAAATAGTAACTTACTAATCGAGTAACCGGGGGTGCATAAATACCCCTTGGGAAGCCAAAGTAAGACCTTTATGAGTATGACGCTAGGCTTGCAAGCCTTGCACGTTTACTGCAGGTAGCGTCTGACCGTGGGTGATAGCCTAGCGAAAACTTACTTAACAAATGGTGCTTGCGAGGCCGAACCCGTGCGCGCTAACTTAATCATATGGAAAACCCAAGGCTAGAAGCACTGAACCCACCGAATACCGCGGAAGACCTCGAACCCGTGGGGGCCACTTGCACCCCGAAGCAAGACGCCTTCGCCCTGGAGTGGGCCGCCACCGGGAACCAAGCCGCGGCCTACCGCAAAACCTACGCCGTAAGCGAGCGCACCTTGCCGCAGACGGTGTGGGTATCGGCGTCGCGCATCGCTGCGATTCCGTGCGTGCGTAGGCGCTACGAGGAATACCGGCAGCAGCTCGCGCTCGAAACGATCACAAGCGCGCGTGAGATGTTGCAAGACCTCGTAGACATTGCGACGGCCGACCCGAACGAAATTACCTACGTCGCAAAGCGAGCTTGCAGGCACTGCTACGGCAAAGACCACGCTAAGCAGTGGGTAGACGACGACGAATACGAGCAGGCTTGCATCGAGGCAATCGATAAGCAGCTGCCGTGCCCTAGCGACGAGGGCGGCTACGGCTACGACCGTGCGCTCGAACCGGTGTTGACCTGCCCCCATTGTCTAGGCAACGGTCTAACCGAGCATGTGATAAACGACACGCGTAACCTCTCGGGCAAGGCGCGCAAGCTCTATAAGGGCATGGATATCAAGAACGGCGAGCTTATCGTAACGATGCACGACCAAATCAAGGCGCGCGAGATGGCCTGCCGTATCCTCGGTGCGTTTAACGACAAGCTCGACCTACGCACGCCGGCCGACCGGGCTGCAGCTTCCAAGATGCCCGAGAACGTGACCGAGGTAGACGCAGCGCGTCATTACCTGACGTTAATTAGCGGGTAATGTCGCAACGCAGCGACTAGCATACGCCGGGCGTTGCCCGCAACCCTCCTACGTACAAATACTAACGGCCCCTACGGAACACCTCGTAAGCTTTCTGCGTTACTCTCCTAACTGACGGCTTCGTCAGTCACTGACGACACCGTTAGGCGAACCA
>CAZGJZ010000047.1:0-2656 GCA_964525935.1 uncultured Opitutaceae bacterium
TCCGTATGCCCGGGCCAAACGAGCACCCTGACCGCCAGCGGCGCCACGACTTACACCTGGAGCACAGGCAGCAATGCCACCAGCATCACCTCGACCCCCGTTGTCGCCACCACCTACACCGTCACCGGCTCCAATACCTCAGGCTGTACTAACACCACCAGCCAGACCATTGGCCTCTTCCCGGCAGCAGCCATCAACATGCTCAACATCGGCAGCCCGAGCGCTTCCGTATGTGCCGGTTCCAGCGCTACCCTGGTAGCCAGCGGCGTGAACACCTACACCTGGAGCACAGGCTCCAACAACCCGGCCATCACCATCAGCCCATCCGGCACCACCACTTACTCCGTCAACGGAACCGACCTGAACGGCTGTGCCGCTACCAACTCCATCACCATCGGCATCAGTAACACACCAACCCTGAGCGCCACGGCCAGCAGCAGCGGCATCTGCCAGGGCTTCTCCGCCAACCTGAACGTCAGCGGAGCCATCACCTATACCTGGAGTAGCGGCACAAACACCGCCTCCACCAGCGTGAGCCCACTCAGCACCACCGTGTACAGCGTCAGCGGAACCAACGGAGCCGGCTGTATCTCTACCACCACCCTAAGCCTGATCGTATACGCCAGCCCGACTGTCAACATCGGAGCCGATGCCCAGGTCCCTTCCGGAACCGCTTACCAGTTTAATCCGACGCAAACCGGCGCCACCTCCTATACCTGGTCACCGGCCACTTACTTAAGCAATACCAATGTGCTGAACCCAAACACAACCCCCGACAGCGACATTACCTACATCCTGACCGTGGGCTCAGCCAACGGCTGTACCGCCAGCGATACCATCATGATCAAAGTGCTGAACGAGCTGGTGATGGCCAATTACATGAGCCCGAACGGCGACGGACAAAACGACACCTGGAAAGTCAGTACCCCGGGCCTGATCAAGGACTACAGCGTCACCATCATCGACAGCTACGGCAAAACCGTCTTCTCTGTAGGCAATAGCTACAACAATGAGTTCGATGGCAAGCTCGGCGGACAGGAGCTTCCCGATGGCGTGTACTATTACTTTATTAAGGACGGAAACGACACCAAGTTCAAAGGAAGCATTACCCTCACCAAATAAGACCAGATAAACCACCTTCATATACTGACCGACAACGTTTAGAAAACCATAAACATGAAAAAGATCATCCCCTATTTACTGCCGCTTTTGGCCCTGCTTCTCAGCAAAGCAGGCATGGCCCAGCAGAGCAGCCTGTTCAATACTTACAGCCTGGATCCCCTGCAGCTCAACATCGCCTATGCCGGCGCTTCCTGCACCGAGGCCAATGTGCATTACCGGGCCCAATGGATCGGCATGAAGGAAACCCCCAAAGTCATCCAGCTCAATGCCCACAGCGCTTTGGGCAAAAGCAATGCCCTGGCCCTGAGGGTCAACTCACAAACCCAGGGCTTATTGAATACCCTGCAGGCCACCCTGGGCTATGCCTACCGCTTCCGGATCAGTGAAACCGCTAAAATACACCTGGGCATCGGTGTGGGCTGGACACAGGCCGCCCTCAATGCCCAGAAAGCCGTGGTGATGGATGCCAACGATGCCACCCTCAACAACAGCAACCGCCAGACCGCCAACGGCTTCGACTCCGAGTTCGGAGCAATGCTCGTCGGCGAAAAGCTCAAAGCCGGTGTCTCTGTCCTTCACCTCTACAATACCAATCCGGATTTCTCCGGCAGCAGCACTTACAAAACCCTGCCCCAGTTCAACACCCAGGTCTCTTACACCTTCAACAAAGGCAAAAAAGTAGAGATCGAGCCCTGGCTTTTGAACCGCTATACCCCCAAAGGAGACAATGTGGTGGAAGGCATCCTGAACGTGCACCTCATCAAGGTTATCACCGTGGGAGCAGGCTACCGCAGCAATTACGGCGTGATCGGCTTACTGGGTGCTAAAGTGGGCAATATCAAGCTGGCTTACAGCTTTGATTACGGCACCACCAAAAACGCCACCAACATGGGCTCTTCCCACCAGCTGATGCTAGGCTTCAGTATGTGCAAAACGGCGAAGCCTCATAAGCCGGCGGAGGAAAAAGAACCGGTGGTAGTTACCCCAACGGTGACCCCGATTGTAGAGCCGGTGAAAGAAGAGCCGGTGGCCATCAAGGAAGAAATCAAAGAAGAGCCGAAGAAAGAAGAGCCCGTTCCCGTGAAAGAAAAAGAAGACATCCTGGCGATGATCAACAAAGTAGCGGAGGAAGTGGTCTTCGACCTGAACAAATCGCAGCTGCATGAGGAAGGCCTGAAGAAGCTGGATGAGATTGCGGCGCTGATGAAAAGGGATCCGGAGCTGGTGATTAACATCGTGGGCCACACCTGCAATAAGGGAACGGATGAGCTCAACAGTTTGCTCTCGGTACGCCGGGCAACTTATGTGAGGAACCAACTGGTGAAGCGTGGGGTGAACCCGCAGAACATGGACCGCAGCAAGGGTGTGGGGGCCGACAATGCCATCTTCGACAACAACTCTGAGCTGCAGGCAAAAAACAGGACCGTCAGGTTCGAAAGTGCAAAGTAAGATTCATAAAGGTTACTCTCTTTAATCGTTCTATAAATCCCCCAACGAAAAATCCTCATCATGCTTTATGATGGGGATTTTTTGT
>CAZGJZ010000048.1:0-2614 GCA_964525935.1 uncultured Opitutaceae bacterium
AAGCGGGCGACGACGGGGGTTCCGTGAGCGCCGCCGAGAAGCGTCTTTGCCCGGCGGACGTTGCTGAGATTCTCAGCTGCTCAATCCGCACGGCGTGCGCTGCGATGCGCAAAGCTGGCGCCTATAAGTTTGGCGAGTCATGGAGGCTGCCACAGGAGCGTTTCGAGGAGTGGGTTGCGCTTCAAGAGGACCCACTTGCTTTGGATCGTCGCAGGGCGCGTCGCATCTTCAAAATGGTCGAAGGGTACGTTTGCAGACCGGGGCGGCTACGGCTGGAGACAGAACTCAGCTGGGTCTACTTCGTCCAGAGCGGCGCCACTCCGTACATCAAGATCGGTGTGACAAACAACATCGCGAAACGTCTGGACAGCATGCAGACTGGCAACCCGGAGCTATTGCGCACTCTGGCCATGGTTCACGGAGATGAGGGTCTCGAGAAGGCTCTCCATGATGAGTTCCGCGCCGACATGGTGCGGGGCGAATGGTTCCACCTGACCCCGACCATGCGTCTCCTGGTGGAGATCATCGACACGGAAGGTCAGGAATGATCGACGAGTCCAAACTCGAAGAGCTCGTCCTGCGCTGCATCCGCAAGGTCCTCGACGAGCGCGCGGTCGGTGAGCTCATGACCAAGGCCGAGGTTGCCGAACTACTCGGCTGCACCGAGCGCACAGTCACCAACTACATGGCCCGCAATGGCCTGCCTTTCGAGCGTCGCCACGGTCGCCCAGCATTCCGCCGCGAGGATGTTGCCGCCTGGCACATCGAACACGGACCGCTCCACAGACTTCGTTCCGCCTGAAAGAACAGCCATGCCTTACAAGCGCAACCTACGCACCAAGATCGTCTGGATGGCGTCCTACTACGTCCCGAACGACCAGCTCCCGCCGGACGTTCGCAAGGGCAAGGAGACCACCCGCATCAAGGAGTCCGCCGAGAAGGCTGGCTATCCGAACTCGCAGAAGGGCGCCGAACAACTTGAGTCCAGGCGCGAGCGCGAGATCCGCGAAGGCTCATACTCCTACAAGCAACAGGGCGCGCAGACTGGTGGCAGCTGGTCTCGCGAGTGGACCGCTCAGCGCGTGACCCGTGACAAGCAACTGGACCTTCGCCGGGTCGAGATGCACTTCCTGACGTTCAAGGACTTCGCGAGCAGGAAACTCACCGACTTTCGTCCGCAGCACTTCCGGGAATGGTCGCGCCACGGCCGCGAGCTCGTCGCAAAGGGCGAGATGTCCACCAAGACGTTCCGCAACGCCTATGGGGTGGTGCGGACCATGTTCCATGACGCCGTGGTCGCTGAGCACATTGCCAGCAACCCGTGCGTCGTGAGCCGCGGGGACCTGCCGGCCAAGTCGAACAAGAAGGGCCGGCGCTACGACGAGTCCGAGAGCTCCAACCTGGCTTGGGAGCCGAAGCTCGAGGCCGACGTTCGTATGCTCTTCTGCGGACTCACGTTCACCGGTGAGCGCGTCGGGGAGTTCTGCGGCCACATCTGGTCCGACCTGGACCGCGACGCCCGCCCGCTCTGGGCCCTGACGGTGGAGCGCCAGTACGACCACCAGCCGCTCAAGACCTCGACGGACAAGGAGCGTCCGCGGACCGTTCCTGTCCACCCCGAGCTCGCCGCTGCCCTGCAGTGGTGGTTGTCAGAGGGCTGGGAGCAGTTCATGGGCCGGAAGCCGACCCCGAACGACCCGATCATCCCCAACCCCTTCAAGCGTGGCCACCACACCGAGAAGTCGATCTACCACCGGAGCAAGGACGCCTTCGAAGCGGCCGGCGTGTTCTGGAAGGGCCACCATGCTTGCCGCCACGCCTTCCTGACCGCCGTCATCAGGCGCAAGGCCAGCCAGACCTACGCGGAGCGGATCACGCACAACGCGTCGGGGACCATCGTCGACCACTACACCCACACGGAGTGGGAGCCGCTTTGCGAGGTCGTTTCGCTGCTTCCCTGGACCAGGGGCGAAACTTCAACTGGTCTCTCAACTGGCCACATGGTCGTTGAGACCACGGTAAAAACCCTAGATTCTAGAGCGGGAGAAGGGATTCGAAGCCTCCCCGAAAACGAGAACGCAGCAGGAAACAGCTGGAAGACACCTGAAGAAGCGCCGGAACTAGCAGGAGAATTTCCCGAGGAAAGCACCGGGTCAGAACAACTGGCTCGGCACGTGGCCGAACAGGTCATCCGGACCGCTCGCCGCTATGCCCTCGTCGCGGAGCCCGTCAGCAGCACGCACGGCCAGGCTTACAACAGTGGCGCCCGGCACGCACTGTTTGAGGTAGCCCGTGCGCTTGCAGCCACACCGGACGAGGAGCGCCGACTCCGGGCCATCGTCTCGGAGCTGTTCGCCCCGGAAGCCGACGCCACCCTCACCGCGGAGGCGTCCAAGTGACACGCGAATTGGACACGCCGCCCGCGGAGCCGGTGGCGTGGACGGTCCAGGTCGTCGGCGAACCTGAAGCTGGACTCATCACAGGTCCCATCTATGCGCGCACCGCCTTCGACGCCTGGCGCATCGCTTCGGCTTGGCTCGGTTCCCCTCCCTTCGGCAGCTGCGTCGTCGAGCGCGTCGGAGGTGGGAAGTGACGGTCCGCACCGAAACCCGGC